>NZ_BMTR01000011.1 GCF_014649775.1 Streptomyces longisporoflavus
CTCCTCGGACGCCTGGCAGGAGGGCTGCCGCAACACGCTCCTGGTGGCCGAGCAGATCGACACGACCGGCATGTTCGAGAAGCGCGACCTGATGCCGAAGTTCGACATCCCCGAGGGCTTCACCGAGGTCACCTGGTTCCAGGAGGAGGTCCGCCGCGGCATGGAGCGCCGCTACCCGGGCGGTGTCCCCGAGGACCGGCAGCAGCAGGCCGAGTACGAGATGGACATCATCATCCAGATGGGGTTCCCGGGGTACTTCCTGGTGGTCGCCGACTTCATCATGTGGGCCAAGAACAACGGCATCGCGGTGGGCCCCGGCCGAGGCTCCGCGGCCGGCTCGATCGTCGCGTACGCCATGGGCATCACCGACCTCGACCCGATCACGCACGGCCTGATCTTCGAGCGGTTCCTCAACCCCGAGCGCGTCTCCATGCCCGATGTCGACATCGACTTCGACGAGCGCAGGCGCGTCGAGGTGATCCGGTACGTGACGGAGAAGTACGGCGCCGACAAGGTCGCCATGATCGGTACGTACGGCAAGATCAAGGCGAAGAACGCCATCAAGGACTCCGCGCGTGTGCTCGGATATCCGTACGCGATGGGCGACCGCCTCACCAAGGCGATGCCCGCCGACGTCCTCGGCAAGGGCATCGACCTCTCCGGCATCACCGACCCCAAGCACCCGCGTTACAGCGAGGCGGGCGAGATCCGGGGGATGTACGAGAACGAACCGGACGTGAAGAAGGTCATCGACACCGCCAAGGGCGTCGAGGGCCTGGTCCGGCAGATGGGTGTGCACGCGGCCGGCGTGATCATGTCCAGCGAGCCGATCGTGGACCACGCGCCGATCTGGGTGCGGCACACGGACGGCGTGACGATCACGCAGTGGGACTACCCCCAGTGCGAGTCGCTCGGCCTGCTCAAGATGGACTTCCTTGGCCTGCGCAACCTCACCATCATGGACGACGCCGTCAAGATGGTGCGCAACGACAAGGGCATCGACCTGGAGATGCTCTCGCTCCCGCTCGACGACCCCAAGACCTTCGAACTGCTCTGCCGCGGTGACACGCTCGGCGTCTTCCAGTTCGACGGCGGCCCGATGCGTTCGCTGCTCCGCCAGATGCAGCCCGACAACTTCGAGGACATTTCCGCCGTCTCGGCCCTGTACCGGCCGGGCCCGATGGGCATGAACTCGCACATCAACTACGCCGAGCGCAAGAACGGCCGCCAGGAGATCACGCCGATCCACCCGGAGCTCGAAGAGCCCCTGAAGGAGACGCTCGGCCTGACCTACGGCCTCATCGTGTACCAGGAGCAGGTGCAGAAGGCCGCGCAGATCATCGCCGGCTACTCCCTCGGCGAAGCCGACATCCTGCGCCGCGTGATGGGCAAGAAGAAGCCCGAGGAGCTGGAGAAGAACTTCGTCCTCTTCCAGGCGGGCGCCCGGAAGAACGGCTACTCGGACGCCGCGATCCAGGCCCTGTGGGACGTCCTGGTCCCCTTCGCCGGCTACGCGTTCAACAAGGCGCACTCCTCCGCGTACGGCCTCGTCACGTACTGGACCGCCTACCTCAAGGCGAACTACCCCGCCGAGTACATGGCCGCGCTTCTCACCTCGGTGAAGGACGACAAGGACAAGTCGGCCGTCTATCTGAACGAGTGCCGGCGCATGGGCATCAAGGTCCTGCCGCCCAACGTGAACGAGTCCGTGCACAACTTCGCCGCCCAGGGCGACGACGTGATCCTCTTCGGCCTGGAGGCCGTCCGGAACGTCGGCACGAACGTCGTCGAGTCGATCGTCCGCTCGCGCAAGGCCAAGGGGAAGTTCGCCTCCTTCCCCGACTACCTCGACAAGGTCGAGGCCGCCGCCTGCAACAAGCGGACCACGGAGTCGCTGATCAAGGCGGGCGCCTTCGACACGATGGGGCACACCCGCAAGGGCCTCACCGCGCAGTACGAGCCGATGATCGACAACGTCGTACAGGTCAAGCGCAAGGAAGCGGAAGGGCAGTTCGACCTCTTCGGGGGCATGGGCGACGAGAACGGCGGTGACGAGCCGGGCTTCGGGCTCGACGTGGAGTTCTCCACCGACGAGTGGGAGAAGACGTATCTCCTCGCCCAGGAGCGGGAGATGCTCGGTCTGTACGTCTCCGACCACCCCCTTTTCGGCCTGGAGCACGTGCTCTCCGACAAGGCCGACGCGGGTATCGGCCAGCTCACCGGCGGTGACTACTCGGACGGTTCGATCGTCACCATCGGCGGCATCATCTCCGGCCTCCAGCGCAAGATGACCAAGCAGGGCAACGCCTGGGCGATCGCGACCGTCGAGGACCTCGCGGGCTCCATCGAGTGCATGTTCTTCCCGGCGACGTACCAGCTGGTGTCGACCCAACTCGTCGAGGACGCCGTGGTGTTCGTCAAGGGCCGGCTCGACAAGCGCGAGGACGTGCCGCGCCTCGTCGCGATGGAGATGCAGGTCCCCGACCTGTCGAACGCGGGCACGAACGCGCCCGTCATGATCACCATCCCGACGGTGCGGGTGACCCCGCCGATGGTCAGCCGGCTCGGTGAGATTCTCAGCCATCACCGGGGCAACAGCGAGGTGCGGATCAAGCTCCAGGGGGCGCAGAAGACGACCGTGTTGCGGCTCGACCGTCACCGCGTGCAACCGGACGCCGCCCTCTTCGGTGACCTGAAGGTGCTGCTCGGAGCGTCCTGCCTGGCCGGCTAGAACCGGCCTCCGCCCGCTGGTTCCGGACGCGGACGAAGGGGCGCACCCGGAACTCCGGGTGCGCCCCTTCACGCATGTACGCCTGTGCGCGCGTCAGTTGTGGCCGAAGCGTCGCTGGTGCTTGCGGGCGACCTCCGCCGGGCTGCCCTGCGACTGAACCGAGGACTGCACCCGCTGCTCGGCCTGCTCCGCGGAGGACTTGGCCTGCTCCTGTGCCTGCTCCGCGGCCGACGCGCGGTTCTGCTCGCCGCCCTGTTTGCGGTTCTTGTTCTTGGCCATAGTGATCTTCCTCCTGAAGGAAATCTGGGGGCCAGGACGCGACCAGATTCACATATGGCGACAAGCTGCGCATTTCAGAGAATTACCGTGCGTAATAAGCCCTGTCGAACCCCTGTCGAAGAGTGAAGTGGCGATACGCCACGCCGAAGATCGAGTTCCGGCCGTTAACCTCCGCAGGGTCGGGCAGACTCGAAGAAAACCCGAACCATTGCTTCCAGGGAATCTCCAGGGAAAGAGGGTGGATCGCGTGGACCGCTGCATCGTCCTGGTGGACGCCGGGTATCTGCTGGGTGCGGCCGCGAGCCTCCTCGCGGGCGAGCCGTCCCGGTCCCGGATCACCGTCGATCACACCGCCCTGATCCAGGGCATCCGCGAGCGCGCCGAATCGGACACCGAGCGCCCTCTGCTCCGGATCTACTGGTTCGACGGCGCCCCCGACCGCGTACCCCAGCCCGAGCACCGAAGGCTGCGGGTGATGCCGCGCGTGACGGTCCGGCTCGGCGCCCTGACGCGGAGCGACGGACGGTGGGCCCAGAAGGGCGTCGACGCCGCCATGCACGCCGAGCTGACGGAACTGGCCCGCAACCGCGCCTGCTCGGACATCGTGCTCGTCACCGGCGACGGGGACCTGCTGCCCGGCATGATGGCCGCCAAGGAGCACGGCGTCGCCGTCCACCTGTGGGCCGTCCAGGCCGCCGACGGTGACTACAACCAGTCCGAGGACCTCGTGGCCGAGGCCGACGAGCGCCGCGTCCTCGACCGCGCCTGGATCACCAAGGCCGTACGCCCCAAGGAACTCACCGGCGTCTGCGCGCCAGCGCCCGTCCCGCGCCCCGAGATCGCCGCGATCCTCTCCGCGCCCCTCCCGGAGTCCGCGCTCGCGGCCAGCGCCCAGCGGGCCGCCGACGAGGCCGCGGGGGTGCACCACGGCCGGCCCGGACAGCACGGCGAGCACAACCGGCACGGCGAGGCGGGGACCAACGGCGACAGCGCCGGCGCCCACCACATCCCGCCGGGCAAGGGCGTGCCCACCCCCAAGGACCTGGCCGCCCTGCGCGGCCCCGGCACACCGGCCGCACAGCAGCCCACGAACGCCACCCTGCGCTGGTCCTCCGACAAGGGCTGGGTGGAGCGCCCCGGCGGTGCCGCCGAGAGCCCGGAGGCCGCCGCCCTGCCGACGCTCGCCCAGCTGACGACGGCCGAGCAGCGCTGGGCGGACCGCGAGGAGGACATCACCACCGTCGGCGGTGACCCCTTCGAGGTCGGGCAGGTGTTCGCGCGCCGCTGGATGGCCCGCCTGCCGGAACAGCACAACCTGCAGAAGCTCTCGACGATGTACCCGCGCATCCCGCACCGCGTCGACGGCGAGCTGCTGCGGTACGCGGCCCGCTTCGGGCTGCTCGCCCACAAGGACGACCAGATCGACGAACACGACCGGTACGCGATCCGGGCGGGCTTCTGGCGCGAGGTCGACTCCCGCACGGCGGTCGAGCACGCGCCGGTGGGCGACCGCTCCGGCGAGTGAGCCGACCGCCCGGCGTAACAGGCGATCGCTCCGGCGAGTGACCGGCCGAGCACGCCAACGGGTGACGGAGGACCACCGCAGATGACTGATACGGGGCGTACGGGGCGCCCCGGGCGCCGGACCGGGCGCCGGACCCCGTACCCTCGTCCTTCGTGAGTACGCGCTCGGCACAGGCAGTCCGACAAGGGCTCCGACAGGGTCACGGCAGTGATGCCGTCTGCGCGGTGCGCGACCTCGTCAAGACATATCCGGCCGCCCGCGGCAGGCGCGGCACGCCCGCGACGCCCGAGGTGCGCGCCACCGACGGCATCAGCCTGGACGTCAGGCGCGGCGAGATCTTCGGCCTCCTCGGGCCCAACGGCGCCGGCAAGTCCACACTCGTGCGCCAGCTGACCGGCCTGATGCGGCCCGACAGCGGAAGCGTCGAGATCCTCGGGCACGACATCCTGCGCCACCCCGAGCGGGCCGCGCGGATCCTCGCGTACCTGGGGCAGGAGTCGACCGCGCTCGACGAGCTGACCGTCTCGCTCGCCGTCGAGACGACCGCACGGCTGCGCGGCCTCGACGTGCGCGCGGCGCGGGCCGAGCGGGACGACGTACTCGAAGAGCTCGCGCTCACCCCGCTGGCCTCGCGCCCCCTGAAGAAGCTCTCCGGCGGCCAGCGCAGGCTCGCCTGCTTCGCCACCGCCCTGGTGGGGGAGCGGCCCCTGCTCGTCCTCGACGAGCCGACGACCGGCATGGACCCCATCGCGCGGCGCGCCGTCTGGGGCGCCGTCGACCGGCGCAGGGCCGAGCGCGGCACGACGGTGCTGCTCGTCACCCACAACGTCATCGAGGCCGAGACGGTCATGGACCGCGTCGCCGTCCTCGACCACGGCAAGGTCATCGCCTGCGACAGCCCCGTCGGGCTGAAGGAGCAGGTCGCGGGCGAGGTGCGGGTGGAGCTCGTGTGGCGGGAGCGGGCGCCGCTCGACGTCCCCGAGGTCGCCGCACTGCGCTCGTCCGCGGTCGAGTCCGGTCGGCGGTGGTCGCTGCGGCTCGCCCCCGACGAGGCGCGGGCCGCCGTCGCGGCGGTCACCGGCGGGGCCGCCTTCGCCGCGTTGGACGACTTCACCCTGGCCACACCGAGCCTGGAGGACGTGTATCTCGCACTGGGCGGCAACGGCGAAGGGCTGGTGAAGGCATGACCTTCGCCGTACGGACGAACCGCGGCCGGACGAACCGCAGCCGGTCGAACAGCAGCAGCCGGTCGAACAGCAGCAGCCGGACGAACAGCAACAGGAGGGTCGTTCGGTGAGCGCCGTTCCCCTGGAAGCCGCGGTACGGGCCGACGACCGCGAGCGGACGGCCGAAGCCGCCGCGCCCCTCGGACCCCGCGCGCGGCTCTTTCCCGCGCTCGCGGCCGTCTACCGGGCGCAGCTGTCCCGGGCGCGGGTCGCGCGGATTCCGCTGCTCTTCGTGGCCACCTTCCAGTCCGTCGGGATCATGATCCTGATGCGGGGCGTCGTCGACGGGGGCGACGAGGCGCGTGCCGTCGTCGCCGGTTCCTCCGTGCTCGTCGTCGCCTTCGTCGCGCTCAACCTGCTCGCGCAGTACTTCGGGCAGCTGCGGGCCGACGGCGGCCTCGACCACTACGCCACGCTGCCCGTACCGCCCGCCGCGGTGGTCCTCGGCGCGGCGGGCGCCTACGCCTCGTTCACCGTGCCGGGCACCGTCGTCACCGCGGTCGTCGGGTGCGGCCTCTTCGGGCTTCCGCTGGGGCACCTGTGGGTGCTCGCCGCCGTGATCCCGCTGGCCGGTGCCGCGCTCGCCGGGCTCGGTGCCGCCCTCGGCCTTCTCGCACCGCGGCCCGAACTGGCCACGCTGCTCGGGCAGCTCGGCATGTCGGCGGCGCTGCTGCTCGGCGTGCTCCCGGCCGAGCGGATGCCGGGCGTCCTGCAGTACGCGCGTGACCTGCTGCCCTCGACGTACGGGGTCGAGGCGTTCGCCCGTACGTTTGGGCCGCACCCGGACTGGGCGGCCGTCGCCCTGGATCTCGCGGTCTGCGCGGGGGTCGGCGTCGCCTCGCTCGCGATCGCCACCTGGGCGTACCGCCGCGCGGCCGTACGCTGACGCTGCCCCGCTGTGCGGTGAAGCGGTAATCAGGTAGTACTGGCACCATGTGTGGGTGACTGCACCGCTGACGCCCTCCCAACCGCCCCACGGCCGTCCCCCGCACGACCCCTGGCAGCAGACTGCCCAGCCTTCCGGAGCCGTTTCCTCTCCGGCGGACGAGGAGGACGGTCCCGGCATGAAGACCGAAGTGCGGCAGGCCGTAGTGATCATGGTCGCGATCGCGGTCTGCGGTGTTCTGCTCGGCCTTCTGTGGCTGTGGCTCGCGCCGCGCGTCCCGCTGGTGGCCGACGACAAGGCGGTGTACCTCAAGGACACCGAGGGGGAGCAGGCGATCGGGGTCGACGGATCGTTCGCCCTGCTCGCGCTCGCCTTCGGCGCGGTGACCGGCGCCGTGGTCTTCCTGTTGCGCAAGCGCGGCGGAATTCCGCTGGTCGTCGGGCTCACGGCAGGCGGTCTCCTCGGGGCCGTGATCGCCTGGCGGCTCGGCATCTTCCTCGGGCCCGGGACGGATGTCGCCGCCCACGCGAAGTCCGTGGGCGAGGGCGTCGCGTTCGACGCTCCCCTGGAGCTCAAGGCGAAGGGCGCTCTCCTCGCCTGGCCCGTGGCCGCGCTGCTCGTGCACCTGGGTCTGACCGGACTCTTCGGTCCGCGCGACCCCGAGCCCTACCCCCTGCCCTACGGAGACACCGCGCCCTACGACAACGCGGCTCCCTACGGCGACGCCGCGCCCTACGGGGAGCCCGGCCGGGCCGACGGCCGCCCGGACTCCGCCGGGGCGTGAGAGACCGGCGTGCGGGCGCCCCGGACGCCGGCCGGTGTTCCGCCGGTGTCAGGCGGGGCGCCTCCCGTGGTTCGCCTTGCCCTTGCGTACCCGCCACTTCCTCTTGCGCGTCTTCTTCGACATGAGGGTGGTACTAGTCGAGCCGACGGGCCCCGTCGAGGGCCTATTCACGCCCGATCGGGGCCAGTACCGCGTCCGTGAGGCGGGCCAGGTCGCCGGGGGCCAGCTCCACTTCCAGGCCCCTGCGGCCCGCCGACACGCAGATCGTGGCGTGCGACGAGGCCGAGTCGTCGAGGACGGTGCGCAGCTTCCTGCGCTGGCCGAGGGGGGAGATGCCGCCCCGTACGTAACCCGTGGTGCGTTCGGCGGCGGCGGGGTCCGCCATCACCGCGCGCTTGCCCGAGACCGCCGCGGCCAGGGCCTTGAGGTCCAGCGTGCCCGCCACGGGGACCACGGCGACCGTCAGCTCGCCGTCGACCTCCGCGACCAGGGTCTTGAAGACCCGGTCGGGGGAGACCCCCATGGCCTGCGCCGCCTCCTCGCCGTACGAGGGGTGGGCGGGGTCGTGTTCGTAGGCGTGGACGGTGTACGCGGTGCCCGCCGCCGTGAGGGCGACCGTCGCGGGGGTGCCGCCCGTGCCCGACTGCTTGTGCTGCTTCTTCTGCTTCTTCGCCAAAGCGCTCGCGCCTTACGTCAGTTGAGGCTTGTCGTGCCGCGCGTGAGGTCCGTCGCGGGCAACGACGGCAGATTACGGATGATCGCGGTCTCGGCGCGAAGGACTTTCAGCTCCTCGTGCAGGCGCGACGCCGTGTCCGGCGCCTCCAGGAGCCGCTGCTTGGTGGGGGTGTCCAGGACGGCCGCCGCCGCGACCAGGTACGACACCACGGACGGGTCGTCCGGCAGCTCGGCGCCCGTGGACAGGGACCGCTCCCGCGCTCCCGCAAGCCGCTTCTGGTAGGCGCGGAACGCCCGCAGGACGCCCTCGGCGAGGGTGCCGGCCTCCTCGCCCGGTTCCTCCGGCAGCTCCTCGACCTCGGCGGTCAGGAAGGCGCCCGACGCGTCGACCGAGTGCAGGCGCACGCGTGAGGTGCCGGTGGCAAGGACCTCGAAGCCGCCGTCGGCGCGCTCCCTGATCGTCGCCGCGTCCGCCACGCAGCCCACCGCGTGGAAGGCCCTGAGCGGGTCGTCGCCGAAGCCGGCGGTCGGTCCCTGCTCGGGCTGTGCGGTGGGGTCCGGGAGGCCGGGCGCGCTCGGCGCCACCTCCAGGCCGTCGCGGATCGCGACGACGGCGAAGAGGCGCTGCTCCTCTTCGGGGGTCTTGAGCAGGTCGCGCATCATGGCGCGATAACGCTCCTCGAACACGTTCAGCGGGAGTACGAGCCCCGGGAACAGCACCGAGTTGAGCGGGAAGAGCGGAAGCCGGACGGTGGTCACGAGCCTGAAGCCTAATGGTCGCCGGAGTCCGTACGTCCGCCGCCGGTGCGCAGCGGGGTCGTGGAGGCCACCTCGATGCGGATGCCGTCGCGCAGTTCCAGGAACTGGCCGAGCGGGTCGTCGGACATGCGGTCCCAGGGGAAGGACGTCGCGTAGGGCCCGATGAGGCGCACCTGTTCGAGGGCATCGCTCCACCGCTCCAGGCGCACGAGGACGTACGTGAGGACGTTGCGGACCTCCGCGGGCCAGGGATCACCGGCCTCGTACTCACGGGACAGGGCGATCCCGAGGTCGGCCGCGGCGTCCAGGCGCTCGCGCGGCACGCTCCCCGACGCGCTGGTGAGGTAGGCGAACGCGGCCCGCGCGGGCAGCGCCTGGATCAGCGAGCCGGGCAGTGCGTCCCGCGCCGCCTGCTCGGCGAAGTCGAAGCACTGGCGGTGCGAGCCGTACCAGGCCGCCGACAGGTACCGCAGCGCCGAGGCGTGGCAGCCGTAGTGGTGCGGGGAGCGCCGTACCGCCTCGGTCCGCAGCGTGTCGAAGACCGAGTGCGGGGCATGGGTGCCGCGCGCGTGGTCCAGGGCGATCCGCCACGGCACGGGGTCGCGCGGGTCCGCCTCGGCGGCGGCGGTGATCAGGGGCGCCGTCTCGCGCAGCAGCTCGGCACGGGCGGGCGACTCCCAGCCGCGGACCACGGCGAGCTCGGCCTTGACGAGCAGCGCGTCCGGATCGTGCGGCGCCGCGCACTGCCAGTCGTCGAACCACTCGGGGCGGGAGCGGGCGAAGGCCGCGAGGCGCGTGGTGTAGCGGTCGCGGTTCTCCCATTCGTTGTCCTCGCGGGTCATGGCGAGGAGCTTGGCGGCGGGGTCGTAGTCGCCCCGGCCCGCGGCGACGAGCGCCGGGCCGAGCCGGTCGTCGGGTGCGTCGAGGAGCACCTCGTCGTCGGGGGTCAGGCCGGCGGCGAGGAGTGGTGTGTTCCTGACCATGCGTGCGGTGCGGATCAGGGCGCGCAGGAATGCCATCGTGTGGGTATTGAAAGCCGCAGGTCGGGGCAGTACCAGAGGATGGCGGGTGAAGCTTTCGCATCGATCGGCCGGTTGCCTGACACATGGTCAAGGGAAAGTAAAATCTCTGGCCCCGAGTGGGCACCGGCGGGTGCCGGTGGGCCCTGAGGGGCCCTGAGGGGTGCTGAGGGCCGCTGAGGTGCCGCCATCAGTTCCTGCGCAGCAGCCTCGTCGCCCCCGCCGCGACCGTCGTCGCGAGAACCCAGCCGAGCAGGATGAGGATCGCCGCGAACCACTGCCAGATGCCGCGCAACTGCCAGTAGCTGTCCTGGCCGAGGTTGATCACCGGGAGCAGCAGGTCGAGCGAGAAGAGCGCGGGGTTCCAGTTCGGGTGCTCGCCCGGTTTGATCGCCGGGTGCTCGGAGTGCGCGAAGGCCACCGCGCTCACCGCCCAGAGCACGGCCATCCAGAGGGCGGCCCGGCCCGGCCGGTAGCCGTACGCCACCGTCCAGTCCTGGGCGAAGCCCCAGAGCTTGGCGGCCAGGGGCAGGGTCTCGCGGCGCCGGCGCTGCTTGGCGAGCAGGACCTCGCGGGCGTCGGCGTCCTCGCCGCCGTTGCGCAGGACGGCGGCCAGCTTCTCGTACGGCTCGGGGTTGTACTCGGCGGTCGCCGCCGCCACCCAGGCCAGCCGCCGGGAGAGCGGGAAACTGCCCTGCGGGACGAGGTTCTCGTAGCTGAAGCCGCCCATCTGGAGGCCGCCGGGTCCCGGCCAGCTGGTCGACTTGTCGATCAGCGTGACGATCTTGGCGCCGGACAGAATGATCTTGCCGCGCTGCGGGGCCTCGCCGAGGAAGCGCAGCTCGGGGGTCTGGACGCGGCGCAGCGAGACTTCCTGGTCGTTCTCCAGGGTGAAGCGCGCCTGGGCCAGGTCGACGGCGTCCCCGAAACGCCCGTCGTCGAGCCGCAGGCCGCCCTGGCACTCGAAGCGCTGGACGCGGGTGCCGCGCGGGGGAGTCGTGCCGCTGGTCATGGGGGGATCGCCGAGCGCGGACGGCGTCATGTACAGCGTGCGCTCCACGGACATCTGCGGGGCGTTCAGCGCCCGCGGGCCGTACGGATTGGCGAGCTTGCTGCCGCGCAGGCTGAAGGAGACGCCGATCTTCGCGCCGCGCAGGCTCAGCTGGCCGTGCGACTCCATCATCTCGGCCTGCAGGTCCTGCCCGACCGAGAGCCCGTCGCCCATGATCGAGTTGCCGCGCCGGTCGCGGTAGATCACGGCCTGGTTGATCAGCAGGTCGGTGCCGATCTGGGCGTCCGTGAGGCGCATGCCGTTGTGGATGCGGCAGCGCGGCAGATGCAGGTCGCCCTCCGTGTGCACGCGGGCCGCCTCCACGCGCGGGATCGAGCAGTTGACCAGGCGCAGGGTGGTGAACTTGGCCTCCGGGACCAGGATCTCCTTCTCGAAGCGGCAGTGCTTCAGTTCGGCGTAGGGAAGGATCTCGCCGCCCGCCAGATCCAGTACGTCCGTGATCTGGAGCCCCGAGAGCTTCAGCGACGAGACCCGGCCCGCGAGCGCGGGCGGCCCCTCCAGGAGCAGCCAGCACACGATGCGCGCGCGCACACTGCGTTCCGGGCCCCAGGGGTGGCCGCCGTGCGGATCGTCCGCCATCGGGTCCCCCGACCTGAGGTCGTAGACGCTGCCGTTGCGGAAGGCCTGCCACATGCCGATCTCGGCCGCGGTCAGTCCATCCGGCGGGTCCCCGGTGCCGGTGCCGTCGACCACTGCTGTTGTCCTCCCCGTACCGCGATCTGGTACCGCAATCCCGTGTGCGATGTGCCGCTGTCTCGTACACCTGTTTCATGCCCGTTCAGTGACGGGCTGAACGCTAGTGGTGAACGGGTCTTCCGGGATCTATATCAGCCAGTGATACGGGCGTCCGACCCGGAATGACGGTCTGAGAGAATTGGCCATGTGATCTCCCGAATCGATCTGCGCGGCGACGCCCTCCCCGAGGGTCCCGCCCTGCGCGCCCTGCTGCCCCGTGCCGACTTCGACGTCGCGGCCGCCCTGGAGAAGGTGCGGCCCATCTGCGAGGACGTGCATCATCGTGGCGACGCGGCGCTGATCGAATACGCGGAGAAGTTCGACGGGGTACAGCTGACGCAGGTCCGCGTCCCCGCGACCGCCATCGCCGAGGCCCTGGCCGGCCTCGACCCGGTCGTCCGCGAGGCGCTGGAGGAGTCGATCAGGCGTGCCCGCGTCGTCCACGCCGAGCAGCGCCGCGCCCCGCACACCACCCAAGTCGTGCCCGGCGGCTCGGTCACCGAGAAGTGGGTGCCGGTCGAGCGTGTCGGGCTCTACGCCCCGGGCGGCCGGTCCGTCTACCCCTCCTCCGTGATCATGAACGCGGTCCCGGCGCAGGAGGCGGGCGTCGAGTCGATGGCGCTCGCGTCCCCGCCGCAGAAGGAGTTCGGCGGACTTCCGCACCCCACGATTTTGGCCGCCTGCGCCCTCCTCGGCATCGACGAGGTGTACGCGGTCGGCGGCGCCCAGGCCGTCGCGATGTTCGCGTACGGCACCGAGACCTGCGCGCCGGCGAACATGGTCACGGGCCCCGGCAACATCTGGGTCGCCGCGGCCAAGCGCTACTTCACCGGGCGCATCGGCATCGACACCGAAGCGGGCCCCACCGAGATCGCGGTCCTCGCCGACGACACGGCCGACGCCGTGCACGTCGCGTCCGACCTGATCAGCCAGGCCGAGCACGACCCGCTCGCCGCCGCCGTGCTCGTCACCGACTCCCTGGCCCTCGCCGACGCGGTCGTCAAGGAGCTGGAGCCGCAGGTCGCGGCGACCAAGCACGTCGAGGACCGGATCGCCCCCGCCCTCGCGGGCAGACAGTCCGCGATCGTCCTGGTCGACGGCCTGGAGGAGGGCCTGCGCGTCGTCGACGCGTACGGCGCCGAGCACCTGGAGATCCAGACCGCGGACGCCGCGGCCGTCGCGGACCGGGTGAAGAACGCGGGCGCGATCTTCGTCGGCCCCTGGGCCCCCGTCTCCCTCGGCGACTACTGCGCGGGCTCCAACCACGTCCTGCCGACGGGCGGCTGCGCCTGCCACTCCTCGGGGCTCAGCGTCCAGTCGTTCCTGCGCGGCATCCACATCGTGGACTACTCCAGGGACGCGCTCGCCGACGTCGCCCACCACGTGGTGACGCTGGCGGAGGCCGAGGACCTGCCCGCGCACGGTGCGGCCGTGAAGGCCCGCTTCGGATGGAAGGTGCCGAACCAGTGACCGTCCGGATCGACGACCTCCCCGTACGCGACGAACTGCGCGGCAAGTCCCCCTACGGCGCGCCCCAGCTCGACGTACCCGTACGCCTGAACACGAACGAGAATCCGTACCCCCTCCCCGAGCCGCTCGTCGAGCGCATCGCCGAGCGGGTCCGCGAGGCGGCCCGCGACCTCAACCGCTACCCCGACCGGGACGCCGTGGAGCTCCGCACGGAGCTCGCCCGCTACCTCACGCGCACCGGCGGCCACGAGGTCACCCTCGCGAACGTGTGGGCGGCCAACGGATCGAACGAGGTCATCCAGCAGCTGCTCCAGACCTTCGGCGGCCCCGGCCGCACTGCCATCGGCTTCGAGCCCTCGTACTCGATGCACGGCCTCATCGCGCGCGGCACCGGCACGGGCTGGATCTCTGGCCCCCGCGGCGAGGACTTCACGATCGACGTCGAGGCGGCGACGAAGGCCGTCGCCGAGAACCAGCCCGACGTCGTCTTCATCACCACCCCCAACAACCCCACGGGCAACGCCGTCTCGGCCGACACGGTCCTCGCGCTCTACGAAGCCGCGCAGGCCGCCAAGCCGTCGATGGTCGTGGTCGACGAGGCCTACGTCGAGTTCAGCCACGGCGACTCGCTGCTCCCGCTGCTCGCGGGCCGGCCGCATCTCGTCGTCTCCCGCACCATGTCGAAGGCCTTCGGGGCGGCCGGGCTGCGCCTGGGCTACCTCGCCGCCGACCCCGCGGTCGTCGACGCCGTGCAGCTCGTACGCCTGCCGTACCACCTCTCGGCCGTCACGCAGGCAACGGCGCTCGCCGCCCTGGAGCACACCGACACGCTCCTGAAGTACGTCGAGCAGCTGAAGCGGGAGCGCGACCGCCTGGTGAGCGAGCTGCGCGCGATCGGCTACGAAGTGACCGACTCCGACGCCAACTTCGTCCAGTTCGGGCGGTTCGAGGGCGAAGGGGCCGCCCACGCCGTCTGGCAGAAGATCCTCGACCGGGGCGTCCTGGTCCGGGACAACGGAGTGCCGGGGTGGCTGCGGGTCTCCGCGGGAACCCCCGCCGAAAACGACGCGTTCCTCGATGCGGTACGCGAACTCAAGAAGGAGCAGCAGGCATGAGCCGCGTTGGACGGGTCGAACGGACCACCAAGGAGACCTCGGTCCTCGTCGAGATCGATCTCGACGGCAAGGGCGAGGTGGCGGTATCCACAGGGGTCGGCTTCTACGACCACATGCTCGACCAGCTCGGCCGCCACGGCCTCTTCGACCTCACGGTCAAGACCGAGGGCGACCTGCACATCGACACCCACCACACCATCGAGGACACCGCACTCGCCCTGGGCGCCGCCTTCAGGCAGGCGCTCGGCGACAAGGTCGGCATCTACCGCTTCGGCAACTGCACGGTCCCGCTCGACGAGTCGCTCGCTCAGGTGACCGTCGACCTCAGCGGCCGTCCGTACCTCGTGCACACCGAGCCCGAGAACATGGCGCCGATGATCGGCACGTACGACACGACGATGACCCGGCACATCCTGGAGTCCTTCGTCGCACAGGCGCAGATCGCCCTGCACGTGCACGTGCCCTACGGCCGCAACGCCCACCACATCGTGGAGTGCCAGTTCAAGGCCCTGGCCCGCGCCCTGCGTTACGCCTCCGAGCGTGACCCGCGCGCCGCCGGGATCCTTCCCTCCACGAAGGGCGCGCTGTAAAGCCATGACCGGCCTCAACACCGTTCTGATCGTCGTCGGTCTCTTCCTGATCGGCGGCATCATCTCCTTCGTCAAGCAGGGGATGCCGAAAAGCCTGATCGCGCTGCTCTCCATCGGCGCGGCCATGTGCCTCGTCGCGGGAATCCTGCGACTCGACTACTGGAACTGAGGGGAGCTGATCCACGTATGACCGCTCCCAAGAAGGTCGTCGTCTTCGACTACGGCTTCGGGAACGTCCGTTCCGCCGAGCGTGCCCTCGCGCGCGCGGGTGCGGACGTAGAGATCACCCGTGACTACGACAAGGCCATGGCCGCCGACGGCCTCCTCGTCCCCGGCGTCGGGGCCTTCGCCGCCTGCATGCAGGGGCTCAGGGAGGCGCGCGGCGACTGGATCGTGGGCCGCAGGCTCGCGGGCGGCCGGCCCGTGATGGGCATCTGCGTCGGCATGCAGATCCTTTTCGCGCGCGGCATCGAGCACGACGTGGAGGCCGAGGGCCTCGACGAGTGGCCCGGCACCGTCGAGCCGCTGAAGGCCGACATCGTCCCGCACATGGGCTGGAACACCGTCCAGGCCCCCGAGGGCTCGCAGCTGTTCGCGGGCCTCGACGCCGACGCCCGCTACTACTTCGTGCACTCGTACGCCGTGCACCACTGGGACTTCGAGGTCGGCAACCCCTCCTTCCGCGCGCCCAAGGTCGCCTGGACCACGCACGGCGAGCCCTTCGTGGCCGCCGTCGAGAACGGCGCGCTGTGGGCCACGCAGTTCCACCCCGAGAAGTCCGGCGACGCCGGTGCCCAGCTCCTCACCAACTGGATCGGAACCCTCTAGGAATGTCAGGGACCTCTGTGAGCAAGCTCGAACTCCTTCCCGCCGTCGACGTCCGCGACGGCCAGGCCGTACGCCTCGTCCATGGCGAGTCCGGCTCTGAGACCTCCTACGGCTCCCCGCTGGAGGCCGCCCTCTCCTGGCAGCGGTCGGGCGCCGAGTGGCTGCACCTGGTGGACCTGGACGCCGCGTTCGGCACCGGCGACAACCGCGCGCTGATCGCCGAGGTCGCGGGCGCCATGGACATCAAGGTCGAACTGTCCGGCGGCATCCGCGACGACGCGTCCCTGGAGGCCGCGCTCGCCACCGGCTGCACGCGTGTGAACCTCGGTACGGCCGCCCTGGAGACCCCGGAATGGGTCGCCAAGATCATCGCCTCGCACGGCGACAAGATCGCCGTCGGCCTCGACGTCCGCGGCACCACCCTGCGCGGCCGCGGCTGGACCCGCGACGGCGGCGACCTCTACGAGACCCTGGCGCGCCTCGACTCCGAGGGCTGCGCCCGCTATGTCGTCACCGACATCGCCAAGGACGGCACGTTGCAGGGCCCGAACCTGGAGCTGCTGCGCAACGTCTGCGCGGCGACGGACCGCCCCGTGGTCGCGTCGGGCGGCGTCTCGTCCCTGGACGACCTGCGCGCGATCGCCGAGCTCGTCCCGCAGGGCGTCGAGGGCGCGATCGTCGGCAAGGCGCTGTACGCGAAGGCCTTCACGCTCGAAGAGGCCCTGGCCGCGGTGGCCGCGTCATGAGTGACGTCGTGCGCAGGGTGAGCTCGGGCGGACCGTGGGAGGAGACCATCGGCTACTCCCGCGCCGTCGAGCTGCCCAACGGCCTCGTACTGGTCTCGGGCTGCACGTCGGTGGTGAACGGCGTCATAGACGCCGGAACCCCCTACGAGCAGGCCGTGAACGCCTTCCAGGTCGCCTTCGACGCCCTGAAGAAGCTGGGCCTCGGCCGGGAGCACGTCGTACGCACCCGCATGTATCTGACCCACGCACGCGACGTGGAGGAGGTCGGCCGGGCCCACAAGGAACTCTTCGACGACGTCCGCCCCGCCGCGTCGATGCTCATCGTCTCCGGCTTCGTCGACCCGAGCCTGGTCGTCGAGGTCGAGGTGGAGGCCTACGGCCCGAGGGCGGGTGAGCGGGAATGACGCTCTCCGTACGGGTGATCCCCTGCCTCGACGTGGACAACGGCCGCGTCGTCAAGGGCGTCAACTTCCAGAACCTGCGCGACGCGGGCGACCCCGTCGAGATGGCCAAGGTGTACGACGCCGAGGGCGCCGACGAACTCACCTTCCTGGACATCACCGCGTCCTCCGGCAACCGCGAGACCACGTACGACGTGGTCCGGCGCACCGCCGAGCAGGTCTTCATCCCGCTCACGGTGGGCGGCGGCGTCCGCACGGCGGATGACGTCGACAAACTGCTGCGGGCGGGTGCGGACAAGGTCGGGGTCAACACGGCCGCGATCGCACGCCCGGAGCTGATCCGCGAGATCGCGGAGCGTTTCGGCCGCCAGGTGCTCGTGCTCTCGGTCGACGCCCGGCGTACGTCCTCGGGCTCCTTCGAGGTCACGACGCACGGCGGCCGCAAGTCCGCCGGGATCGACGCCGTCGAATGGGCGCACCGCGCCGCCGAGCTGGGCGCGGGCGAGATCCTGCTCAACTCGATGGACGCGGACGGCACAAAGGACGGCTACGACATCGAGATGATCGCGGCGGTACGGCGCCACGTCACCGTCCCTGTTATCGCGTCCGGCGGCGCGGGCCGCCTGGACCACTTCCCGCCCGCGATCGAGGCGGGCGCGGACGCGGTCCTCGCGGCCTCGGTCTTCCACTTCGGGGATCTGCGGATCGGCGAGGTGAAGGACACGCTGCGGGAGGCGGGACGCCCCGTTCGCTGAGCGGTTCGCGCGCTTGAGCCCTGGCCACCGAGTGGCCAGGGCTCTCTGCCGCCGAGATGCGAAAGAAAACTTGCGCAATTTATATTGCGCAAGTTTTCTTTCCTGTCTACGGTGACGGCATGGACGACAAACAGCCCGAGCCCGGCGGCGAACCCCGCCGCATCACCGACCTCGGCACGCTCAAGGCGCTGGGGCACCCGCTGCGGTTGAGGGTCTACGGCACGCTGCGGGTCTCGGGCCCCTCGACTGCCTCCCAGCTCGCCTCGCAGGTCGACGAGGCGGTCTCGCTCGTCAGTTACCACCTGCGCAAGCTCGCCGAGCACGGCCTCATCGAAGAGGCCGACGTGCAGAGCGAGGACGCGCGGGAGCGGTGGTGGCAGGCGGCGCAGGACACCCTGAGCTTCCGGCACGAGGACTTCAAGGACACGCCGGAGGGAGCGGCCACCCACGCGGCCGTCGTCCGCAGCCTGATCGCGTACCGCAGGGAGCAGTACGAGACCTACCTGGCCCAGCAGGAGGCGTGGGGCGCCGAGTGGCGCATCGCGGCCGATCAGTCGGACTTCCTCGCCCGTCTTAACCCGGCCGAACTGAAGCGGCTCAACGCCGAGATCCATGCCCTGGTCAAGACGTACGAGGAGCAGGGCAAGGCCGCCGAGGCGGCGGGCGACACCGAGGGCCGCGAGAACGTCGCCGTCCACCTGGCCAGCTTTCCCTTCCGGCTCTGAGAGGGCGTTCCGCGATGTCCACCACCGGCATACGTACGACTCCCGCCGCTTCAGCCACTGAGATACCCGCGCACCGGGACGGCAACGTCCTGCGCTGGCTGGCCGCCTACACCGCCTCGATGGTCGGCGACAGCATCTACTTCGTGGCGCTCTCCTGGGCCGCCACCCGCAGCGGCAGCCCCGCACAGGCGGGGCTCGTCCTGGCCGTCGGCTCCCTGCCGCGTGCCGCGCTCATGCTCGGCGGAGGCGTGATCGCCGACCGGTTCGGGCCCCGCAGGGTGGTCATCGGGAGCGACGCGGTGCGCTGCGCGGTGATTCTCGCCGTCGCCGTGCTGCTCCTGGTGACCACTCCCGGGATCTGGCTCCTGATCCCCGTCGCCCTGGTCTTCGGTGCAGTGGACGCACTGTTCCTGCCGAGCGTCGGCGCCCTGCCCGCGCGCATCACCACGCCGGGGCAGCTCGGCCGGGTGCAGGGCATGCGGGGGTTCGCGCAGCGGGTGGCCACGGTCGCCGCCGCACCACTGGGCGGCCTCGCGGTGGCGGTGGGCGGTCCCGCGGCGGGGTTCGGAGCGGCGGGTGTGCTCTTCGCCGGTTCACTGGTGCTGTTGATGGCGGTACGCGTCCAGGAGCTAGCACCGGACGAGGAGGCGGGGACGAGCGAGAGCGCCTGGCGTCAGCTCGTGGACGGCCTCGCGTACATCCGCGGGCACCGCGTACTCGCGCCGCTGCTCCTGGTGGCCGGGGTGACGGAGCTGGGTTTCGCGGGTCCGGCCAACATCGGCGTCGTGCTCCTCGCCGACCAGCGCGGCTGGGGAGCCGCCGGTATGGCGTGGATCATCGGGGGCTTCGGAGTAGGTGCCGGGGCCGCGGCGCTGCTGCTCGCGGTGCGGGGTCGTGTCGCGCGGGCCGGAGCCGTCCAGTCCTGGGGAGTGGTGGCGGGCTCCGTCGCACTGGGCGCGATCGCCTTCGCGCCCTCGGTCTCCCTCGCGGCGGTGGCAGGGCTCTGCGTCGGACTGTGCACCGGGCTCGGCGGCGCGCTGATCGCCGCCCTGCTGCAGACGGTCACCGATTCCGCCTACCTGGGCCGCGTCACCTCGGTGGCCACCCTCTTCACAGTGGGCGTCGCCCCCGTCTCGTACCCCGTCGTCGGCGCGGCGATCGGCACCTGGGGCGTAGAACCGGTCTTCGCCGTCAGCGCGGCGGTGAGCGCGGCGGGCGGGGTGCTCGGCCTCTGCTCCCGCGCCCTGCGCCGCACCGAACTGCCGAGTTGACGCCCGCTCCTACCCAGCGGACGCGTCCTGCATGAGCTGCACCAGATTCCCCACCGAGTCGTCAAGCACCGCGGTGATCACCGGTCCCTGCTCCTCGGGGCCCTGGGTGAACCGCACCCCGAGCCCCGTCAGGCGCTCGTGCTCGGCCCGTACATCGTCGACCCCGAAGACGATGCACGGGATGCCCGCCTCGTGCAGAGCCTTGCGATAGGGCTCCGCGATGGGACCGTCGCCCGGTTCGAGGAGCAGTTCCACATCGCTCTGACCGCCCGCCGCCCCGACGGTGACGAAGACCTGGCCGGCCACCATGTCCACGTGGTGCCGGGTCTCGAAGCCGAGCACGTCCGTGTAGAAGGCATGGGCTCTCGCCACGTCGTCGACGTACACACCGGTCATGGCGATCTTGATCATCAAAGTCCCAGCTGCTTGGTCTCGTGCAGGCGGGCGATCGCGTCCTTCTCGCCGTCGAGATCGACGTCGGCCGCCTCCTGCCGGCCGTACACGTACAGGAGCAGCTCGGACGGTTCCCCGGTCACCGTCACCACGGGAGTGCCGCGGTGCGCCACGGCCGTCTGGCCGTCGGGGCGCCGAAGGACCATGCCCACCGGCGCCTTGCGGCCCATCAGGCGGGCCATCCGCTCCAGGCGGGACCACAGGGCGTCCGAGAAGACCGGGTCGAGCTCGCGCCGCGTCCAGTCGGGCCTGGCGCGGCGTACGTCCTCGGTGTGGATGTAGAACTCGACGGCGTTCGACGTCTCGTCGATCTGCTTGAGGGAGAAGGGCGAGAAGCGCGGCGGCCCCGTCCTGATCAGCTGGATCAATTCCTCGTACGGCTTCGCGGCGAACTCGGCCTGCACACGCTCCAGGCGCGAGGCGAGCTGCTTGATCAGCAGCCCGCCCGCGGCGTCCGCGCGGCGCTCGCGGACCACCACATGGGCCGCGAGGTCACGGGTGTTCCAGCCCTCGCAGAGGGTGGGGGCGTCAGGGCCTTCGGCCTCCAACAGGTCGGCGAGGAGAAGTCGTTCACGCTTGGCATGGGTCGACATGCCGTCCAGCCTACGACTCGGCAACCGGCCCGCCCAGTGGACACGGCCGGGCCGATCCGCGCGGGCGCGGCACAATGGCCCCATGACCGCCACACCCCCGCCCAGCAGCCTCGACCCCGAGATCGCCGCCCGCCTCAAGCGCGGCGCCGACGGCCTGGTCCCCGCCATCGCCCAGCAGTACGACACCGGCGAGGTGCTGATGCTGGGCTGGATGGACGACGAGGCCCTGCACCGCACCCTCACCACCGGCCGCTGCACGTACTGGTCGCGCAGCCGCCAGGAGTACTGGGTCAAGGGCGACACGTCCGGCCACTTCCAGTACGTGAAGTCCGTGGCCCTGGACTGCGACGCGGACACCGTCCTGGTCCAGGTCGACCAGATCGGCGCCGCCTGTCACACGGGCACGCGCACGTGCTTCGACTCCGACTCCCTCACGGTCACCTTCACCGGCACCGGAGCGTGATCGTCTCGCCGTCCCGCAGCACGATGCGGGACGGATCGCCGGCCAGGGCCCGCCCTCCGACGTCGCCGCGGCACTTCTTCTGTGCCGTGCTCACGCCCCACTCGGTCATGAACTGACCCAGCGTGAAGTCCCGCCACTCCTCCGACTCCACGTGCAGGGTGCCGGTGGTGTCGTGCGTGTGCAGCGGGCTGTAGCGGGGCTTGGGGCCCGAGCGGTCGATGCCGATGTCCGCGGGGACCGTGACGGGACGGCCGCCCGAGTACACCTTCAAAGTGGTGTGGATGTGCATGTCCATCGCCTCGGAGTCGAGCATCTCCAGGCCCGCGGCCCGGACTCTCTCGGGTACGTCCTTGGGGGCGGGCCACACGACGGGCTCGGGGGCGGTGGCCCCGAACGCCGTCGAGGCGAGGACGAGGACAAGGGCGGACAGCGTACGACGGTTGGTCATCGTCCAGTTCTAGCGGCAGACGTTCCACCTGTCGGGCCGCAACACCGTGGGCCACCCGCACGGCCGTAAGCTCCTCCCATGGATCTCGAGACCTTCCGCAAGCTCGCGAGCGACCGCCGAGTGATCCCCGTCAGCCGCAAGCTCCTCGCGGACGGCGACACTCCCGTCGGCCTCTACCGCAAGCTCGCCGCCGAACGCCCCGGCACGTTCCTCCTCGAATCCGCGGAGAACGGCCGCACCGACATCTCGTGGTCCCGCTACTCCTTCGTCGGCGTCCGCAGCGCCGCCACCCTCACCACCCGCGACGGCCAGGCGCACTGGCTGGGCACCCCGCCCGTCGGCGTCCCCACCTCCGGCGACCCGCTCGACGCCCTGCGCGCCACCGTCCAGGCCCTGCACACACCGCACGACCTGGCCTCCGGGATGCCGCCCTTCACCGGCGGCATGGTCGGGTACCTCGGTTACGACATCGTGCGCCGCCTGGAGAAGATCGGCCCCGGCGAGCGGGACGACCTCCGACTGCCCGAGCTGACCATGCTGCTCACCAGCGATCTCGCCGTCCTCGACCACTGGGACGGCTCCGTGCTCCTGATCGCCAACGCGATCAACCACAACGACCTGGAGACGGGCGTCGACGAGGCGTACGCCGACGCGGTCGCCCGCCTCGACGCCATGGAGGCCGACCTGTCGCGGGCCGTCTCCCAGCCCCCGGCCGCGCTGCCGCCCTCCGAGCTCCCGGAGTACACCGCGCTGTGGGGCGGCGAGCAGTACCAGGAAGCCGTCGAGGACATCAAGGAGCGCATCCGCGCGGGCGAGGCCTTCCAGGTCGTCCCCTCGCAGCGCTTCGAGACGCCCTGCGACGCGAGCGCGCTCGACGTCTACCGCGTGCTGCGGGCCACGAACCCGTCGCCGTACATGTACCTCTTCCGCTTCGACGGATTCGACGTCGTCGGCTCGTCGCCCGAGGCCCTCGTCAAGGTCGAGGACGGGCGCGCCATGGTGCACCCCATCGCGGGCACCCGGCCGCGCGGCGCGACCCCGCAGGAGGACCAGGCGCTCGCCGAGGAGTTGCTCGCCGATCCCAAGGAGCGGGCCGAGCACCTGATGCTGGTCGACCTGGGCCGCAATGACCTGGGGCGGGTCTGCGAGCCGGGATCGGTCGAGGTCGTCGACTTCATGTCCATCGAGCGGTACTCCCACGTCATGCACATCGTGTCGACGGTCACCGGCCAGGTCGCCGGGGGCCGCACCGCCTTCGACGTCCTCACCGCCTGCTTCCCCGCGGGCACCCTCTCCGGCGCCCCCAAGCCGCGTGCGATGCAGATCATCGACGAGCTCGAACCCTCCCGGCGCGGCCTGTACGGCGGCTGTGTCGGATATCTCGACTTCGCCGGCGACTCCGACACCGCCATCGCCATCCGCACCGCCCTGCTGCGCGAGGGCACGGCGTATGTGCAGGCCGGGGCGGGGGTCGTCGCCGACTCCGACCCCGTCGCCGAGGACACCGAGTGCCGCAACAAGGCGGCGGCCGTCCTGCGGGCCGTCCACACGGCGAACCGGCTGCGGAACCCCGCCGGACGTGAGGGATAGTGGAGGGGTGACTTCTGCCGTACCTCCGCCCCGCACCCGGGCCGCCGACGCCGCCGACGCCCCTGCCGAGCCCGAGACCCGGGCCCAGCGCAGCGGCCGGCGCAGCATCGCCGTGGCCCTGCTGTCCGGCGCAGTCGGCGCGGCCCTCGCCCTGCTCGCGTCCCGCCAGACGTGGGCGAACGGCACCGCTTCGGTGGCGGGCGGCGAGCTGCCGCTGAGCGCCACGGGCAGCGACGTCACGGGCGTGCCCGCGGCCCTGGCGATAGTGGGTCTCGCCGCGCTCGTCGCCGTCTTCGCCGTCCGCAGGGCAGGCCGGATGCTGGTCGCGCTGCTGCTCGCGCTGAGCGGCGCGGGCACCGTGGCCGCCGCCCTCCTGGCCGCGAACGACAGCCGCGCCCTCGACGAGAAGGCCGCCGAGGCCTCCGGCGACACCGCCGCCACCATCGGTGATCTCAGCCACACCGCCTGGCCGTACGCGGCCGCCGCCGCGGGCGCGCTGATCCTGATCGCCGGGCTGCTCGCCCTGACGTACGGAAAGTCCTGGCCCGCGATGTCGGGACGCTACGAACGCGACGGCGCCCCGCGCCCGCGCAAGGCGGCGCCCGAGGTGGACCCGGACCGGCCCGAGGACCTGTGGAAGGCGCTCGACCGCGGCGAGGACCCCACACGCGAGGCATGACCCCGGGCTCGGGCACGCGCGCGCGTGCGGGACAATGGGGCGGTGGGCATTCGGCTCACCCCGTGCATCACCACCACGCATACAGCAACGAGGAGCAAGTCATGGCGGGCAGCAGCCACGGACACACCCCGGCCGCCTGGACCGGTGTCATCATCGCCTTCATCGGTTTCTGCGTATCGGGTGCCTTCATGGTGTTGGCCAACCCGCTGGGCTTCTGGGCCGGCATGGTCATCGTCGCCGCCGGTGGCGTCGTGGGCCTGCTCATGCGTGCCGCGGGCCTCGGCCAGGCGAAGCGCTCGCAGCCGCAGCCGAAGGGGCAGCTCGCCCACTCCGAGGGCTGAGCCCCCGGCCCGCGTCCTCGATCGTCGTACGCGGGAGGCGGCCCCGGCAGCTGCCGGGGCCGCCTCCTTTCGTGTCCCCCACGGGCGGCGACCGGCGCCCGCGGGCACAATGCGTCGAGTGGACGCTGACCCCGGGAGCGCGGCACCAGCCGTCGGCCCCGCCCTGCGACGGCTCGCCGTGCCCGCCGGCGTGCTCGGCTCGGTGATCGCCGCCTTCGCCTACGTCGGCGCCGTCGATCCGAACGAACCCGGCCACTACCCCGCCTGCCCGCTGCTGCGACTCACCGGCGTGTTCTGCCCCGGCTGCGGCGGGCTGCGCAGCGCCCACGCCTTCGTCCACGGCGACCTCGCCACGGCGCTCGGCGCCAACGCCCTCGCCGTCGCCGGGTACGTCGTCTTCGCGGTCGTGTGGACCCTGTGGGCGGTCCGCGCGGCGCGCGGGCGAGGGTCGCGGATCGAGTTGGGGACCGCGCAGCTGTACGGGATCGGGGTGCTCATCGCCGTGTTCACCGTCGTGCGCAATCTGCCGTTCGGGGCATGGCTGCATCCTTGATGTACGGCGAAACCGCAGGCAGCGGGCTTGCGGGGTGTCCGAGTCGTGGGACTGGCGTCAACCGGATGCGGGGCCTTCGCCCTCCTGCGGATACCATCGCAGTGACCATCGGAAATGCCTGATGAGGCAGCCGAACAAGCTTGAGGTTCAAACAGCAGCTTCACCGTCAGGGAAGGGGGCCGCTCGCGTGAGTGTGCTCGACGAGATCATCGACGGAGTCCGTGCCGACCTCGCGGAACGGCAGGCGCGCGTCAGCCTCGACGAGCTCAAGGAGCGCGCGGCGAAGGCTCCTGCGGCCAAGGACGGGGTCGCGGCCCTGCGCGGCGACGGCGTCAAGGTCATCTGCGAGGTCAAGCGCTCCAGCCCGTCCAAGGGCGCCCTCGCCGCGATCGCCGACCCGGCGGGCCTGGCCGCGGACTATGAAGCGGGCGGCGCCGCCGTCATCTCCGTGCTCACCGAGGAGCGCCGCTTCGGCGGATCGCTCGCCGACCTGGAGGCCGTCCGGGCCAAGGTCGACGTCCCGGTCCTCCGCAAAGACTTCATGGTCACCTCGTACCAGCTGTGGGAGGCCAGGGCGTACGGCGCCGACCTCGTGCTCCTGATCGTGGCCGCCCTGGAGCAGCCCGCCCTGGAGTCGCTCATCGAGCGCGCCCAGTCGATCGGCCTCACGCCGATCGTCGAGGTGCACGACGAGGAGGAGGCCGAGCGGGCCGTGGACGCGGGGGCGCGGGTCATCGGCGTCAACAACCGTGACCTCAAGACCCTGAAGGTCGACCGCTCCACCTTCGAGCGGGTCGCCCCCGAGCTGCCGGACAGCGTCGTCAAGATCGCCGAGTCCGGTGTCCGCGGGCCGCACGACCTCATCGCGTTCGCCAACGCGGGCGCCGACGCCGTCCTCGTGGGCGAGTCCCTGGTGACCGGCCGCGACCCGAAGAGCGCGGTCTCCGACCTGGTCGCCGCGGGCGCGCACCCGGCCCTCCGGCACGGGCGGAGCTGACCCTCCCGATGACCGCCTTCGCCCGCCTCGCACCCGGCTGCCGCCCCCGCGGCTGCCGGGCGCCCGCGCGGCGTGTGCGGGGTCGCAGGGTGCGGTACGTCATCGGCGACGAGCCGGGCCAGGTGAACGGGATGCGATGGCCGAGCGCCCCGTCAGGGGCGCGGGGAATTGCGCGACCAGCCACGGCGTCGCGTCGGCCGGACGAACCGTCCGCCCTTTACGGCGCGTAGCCGTCCTCACCCCGGTGGGGCCTGCTCGCGCAGTTCCCGTGCCCCTCGCGGGGTCGATCGCATCGCAGATCACCCATTCACGCCACGTGAGGTAGAGGCATGTCCAGCGAGTACTTCCACCCCGACCCAGAGGGTCAGATCCCCAGCGCCGAAGGCTACTTCGGCGCCTTCGGCGGAAAATTCATCCCGGAGGCCCTCGTCGCCGCCGTCGACGAGGTCGCCGTCGAGTACGACAAGGCCAAGAACGACCCCGAGTTCGCCCGCGAGCTCGACGACCTCCTGGTCAACTACACCGGCCGGCCCAGCAGCCTCACCGAGGTGCCCCGGTTCGCCGAGCACGCCGGCGGAGCCCGGATCTTCCTCAAGCGCGAGGACCTGAACCACACCGGCTCGCACAAGATCAACAACGTGCTCGGCCAGGCCCTGCTCACCAAGCGCATGGGCAAGACCCGCGTCATCGCGGAGACCGGCGCGGGCCAGCACGGCGTCGCCACCGCCACCGCCTGCGCGCTCTTCGGCCTCGAATGCACCATCTACATGGGCGAGATCGACACCGAGCGCCAGGCCCTGAACGTGGCCCGCATGCGCATGCTCGGCGCCGAGGTCATCGCCGTGAAGTCCGGCAGCCGCACTCTGAAGGACGCCATCAACGAGGCGTTCCGCGACTGGGTCGCCAACGTGGACCGCACGCACTATCTCTTCGGGACCGTGGCGGGACCGCACCCCTTCCCCGCCATGGTGCGCGACTTCCACCGCGTCATCGGCGTCGAGGCCAGGCGGCAGATCCTGGAGCGCGCGGGACGCCTGCCCGACGCCGCCGTCGCCTGCGTCGGCGGCGGCTCGAACGCCATCGGCCTCTTCCACGCCTTCATCCCGGACGCCGACGTGCGGCTCATCGGCTGCGAGCCCGCGGGCCACGGCGTCGAGACCGGCGAGCACGCGGCCACGCTGACCGCGGGCGAGCCCGGCATCCTGCACGGCTCCCGCTCCTACGTCCTCCAGGACGAGGAGGGGCAGATCACCGAGCCCTACTCGATCTCGGCGGGCCTCGACTACCCCGGCATCGGCCCCGAGCACGCCTTCCTCAAGGACAGCGGACGCGGCGAGTACCGCGCCGTCACCGACGACGCGGCGATGCAGGCACTGCGTCTCCTGTCGCGCACCGAGGGCATCATCCCGGCCATCGAGAGCGCCCACGCGCTCGCCGGAGCCCTTGAGGTCGGCAAGGAGCTCGGCAAGGACGGGCTGATCGTCATCAACCTGTCCGGGCGCGGCGACAAGGACATGGACACGGCCGCCCGTTACTTCGGCCTGTACGACACGGACGCCGCCGTCGAGGCGGACGCGGGCAGCGACGCCGCGGAGATCGAGGGGGACGCCAAGTGAGCGGCAACATCCGACTGCTGGACGAGACCCTCGCGGCAGCCAAGTCCGAGGGCCGGTCCGCCCTCATCGCCTACCTCCCGGCCGGTTTCCCGACCGTGGACGGCGGCATCGCGGCCATCAAGGCCGTCTTCGACGGCGGAGCCGATGTCGTGGAGGTCGGTCTGCCGCACAGCGACCCGGTCCTCGACGGCCCCGTCATCCAGACCGCCGACGACATCGCGCTCAAGGCGGGCCTGAAGATCGCCGACGTGATGCGCACCGTGCGCGAGGCGTACGAGGCGACCGGCAAGCCGGTGCTCGTGATGACGTACTGGAACCCGATCGACCGCTACGGCATCGAGCGCTTCACCGCCGAGCTCGCCGAGGCGGGCGGCGCCGGGTGCATCCTGCCCGACCTGCCCGTACAGGAGTCGACGACCTGGCGGGAGCATGCCGAGAAGCAGGGCCTCGCGACGGTCTTCGTCGTCGCCCCGAGCAGCAAGGACGAGCGGCTCGCCACCATCACGTCGGCAGGATCGGGCTTCGTCTACGCGGCGTCGCTGATGGGCGTCACGGGCACCCGCGAGTCGGTCGGCGAGCAGGCGCAGGAGCTGGTGCGGCGCACCAAGGCCACCACCGACCTGCCGGTCTGTGTCGGCCTCGGCGTCTCCAACGCCCGGCAGGCCGCAGAAGTCGCGGGCTTCGCCGACGGCGTGATCGTCGGCTCCGCCTTCGTCCAACGGCTGCTGGACGCGCCGGACGAAGCGGCGGGCCTCGACGCCGTCCGCGAACTCGCCGGTGATCTGGCCAAGGGAGTTCGCGGCAGCGCGTAACTCGTACGGGTGGACCCGGGGCCGGGGAGGCACGCTCGTGCCTCCCCGGTTCGTTGGCCGGGTGTGAGCGAGAAGAACCGTGAGGGAAAGCGCGCGGCCCGCGACCGGCTGGCGGAAGAGCGAGAGCGGCAGAAGTCGCGGGACAAGCAGCGCAGGGTGTTGATCGTGAGTGCCGCCGTCGTGGGCGTGCTCGCGCTCGCCGCCGTGGCCGGCCTGGTCGCTGCCAACTCCGGCGACGACAAGGAGACTTCGGGCCCCCTGTCGGCGCCCAAGGGGGCGAGCGGCAAGGACCAGCTCTCCATCCCCGTCGGCAAGGCGAGCGCCAAGTCCACCCTCACCATCTGGGAGGACTTCCGCTGCCCCGCCTGCAAGTCGTTCGAGGACAGGTTCCGCACGACCATCCACGAACTCGCCGACAAGGGCCGGCTCAAGGTCGAGTATCACCTGGCGACGATCATCGACGGGAACATGGGCGGCAGCGGCTCCCTGCGCGCCGCCAACGCGGCGGCCTGCGCCCAGGACGCCGGGAAGTTCACCGCGTACCACGACGTGCTGTTCAAGAACCAGCCCCCCGAGCCGGACGACGCGTTCAGCAAGAACGACAAGCTGATCGACCTCGCCGGCCAGGTGAACGGACTGGACACGGACTCCTTCAAGAAGTGCGTGAACGACGGGGAGCACGACAGCTGGGCCCTCAAGTCGAACAAGGCCTTCCAGGAAGCGGGCCTCCAGGGCACGCCGAGTGTGCTGCTCGACGGCAAGAACATCTTCGCCGACCAGCAGAACCCGATGACCCCGGCGCAGCTGAAGGCCAAGGTGGAAGCGGCGAACAAGGGCTAGGGGCCCGCCCGGAGCGGGTTCCTCGCGGGGCCCCTGTTATGGAGACGTAGCCGGGCTGGTTGCCTCGGGCACCGCCCGGCACGGTAGCGTCGGACCTGCCATGGACCTTGCCTTCATTCCCAGCCCCTCGCGCGGAGTGGTCGAACTCGGACCCATCCCGCTGCGCGGCTACGCGTTCTGCATCATCATCGGCGTCTTCGTCGCCGTCTGGCTCGGCAACAAGCGGTGGATCGCTCGCGGGGGCCGCCCAGGCACCGTGGCCGACATCTCCGTCTGGGCCGTGCCGTTCGGCCTCGTCGGCGGGCGTCTCTACCACGTGATCACGGACTACCAGCTGTACTTCAGCGAGGGCCGTGACTGGGTGGACGCCTTCAAGATCTGGGAGGGCGGCCTCGGAATCTGGGGCGCGATCGCGTTCGGCGCGGTCGGCGCCTGGATCGGCTGCCGCCGGCGCGGCATCCCGCTGCCCGCCTGGGCAGACGCCCTCGCCCCCGGCATCGCCTTCGCCCAGGCGATCGGCCGCTGGGGCAACTGGTTCAACCAGGAGCTGTACGGCAAGGCCACGGATCTGCCGTGGGCGCTGAAGATCACGTCCGTGGAGGACGGCCGGGTGCCCGGCACGTACCACCCGACGTTCCTCTACGAGTCCCTCTGGTGCATCGGCGTCGGCTTCCTGGTCATCTGGGCCGACCGCCGCTTCAAGCTGGGACACGGCCGGGCGTTCGCGCTGTACGTCGCGTCCTACTGCGCGGGCCGCGCCTGGATCGAGTACATGCGCGTGGACGACGCGCACCACGTCCTCGGTCTGCGGCTCAACGTCTGGACCGCCATCGTGGTGTTCGTGCTCGCCGTCGTCTACTTCGTGCTCTCGGCGCGGAGCCGCCCGGGCCGCGAGGAGATCGTCGAGCCCGTGCCCGCCGGTGAGGAGTCCGCGAAGGACGGGGACGACGACGCCGCATCCGCCGCGGGGGACAAGGACACGGCCGGAGGCAAGGACGAGAAGAAGGACGGGGAGACGGACAAGCAGACGGACAAGGAGGCGGACAAGGACGGCGCCGCCGAGTCCGCCAAGAAGGGCTGACGCACCCTCCGCTTCGTACGTCGACGGGGCCGCCGGATCACCGATCCGGCGGCCCCGCCGCTATGGGCGCCGCCGCGCGAGATCCAGTACCCGCTGCGCCCCCTCCACCACCGCCTTGTCCACGAACGTGCCGTCCGGCAGCGCCAGGGCGCCCTCCTCCGTCGTGGATGCCTTGACGATCTGCTCGGCGTGGTCGATCTCCTCGGGAGTGGGGAGATAGGCGCGTTCGATGGCGGGGAGCTGGCGGGGGTGGATCGCGGCGCGGCCCAGGAAGCCCAGGGAGCGGCCGTGCGCGCAGGATGCCGTCAGGCCCGCGATGTCACGGATGTCGGGGTACACCGACTGCGCGGGCGGTGCCAGGCCCGCCGCCCTGGCGGCCACCACCACGCGTGAGCGCGGCCAGTCGAGGCCCGCGTCGTCGCGTACGCCCAGGTCCGCGCGGAGATCCGCCTCGCCGATGGAGAGCCCGTGCAGGGCCGGGTGGGCGGTGGCGATGGCGAAGGCGTGCTCCAGGCCGGCCGCCGATTCGATGAGGGCGTGCAGGGCGGGGGCACCGCCGTCCGCGGGTGCCGAGCGTTCCGCGACGCGTACGACGTCGGCCGGGCGGGTCACCTTGGGCAGGCGCAGGCCGCCGACGCCGGGCAGGTGCGCGATCGCCCGCAGGTCGGCCTCGGCGAGGGGTCCGTCCAGGGCGTTCACGCGGACGTGGACCGGGACGGCGGGGGGCTCGGAGAGCAGCTCGGCCGTGGCCGCTCGCGCGTACTCCTTGCGGTCGGGGCCGACCGCGTCCTCCAGGTCCACGATGACGACGTCGGCGCCCGCGAGCAGGGCCTTCGCCACCACGGCCGGCCGGTCGCCCGGCGCGTACAGCCAGGTCAGCGGCGTGCCCTTCACCGTGTCCCGGTCCGTGCTCCTCACAGCGCGCCCTCCTTGCGCAGCCCCGCGATCTCGCGCTCCGACAGGCCCAGTTCGCTCAGGACCTGCTCCGTGTCCGCTCCGTGGGGGCGGCCCGCCCAGCCGATCGAGCCGGGTGTCTCGGAGAGGCGGAAGAGGACGTTCTGCATGCGCAGCGGGCCGAGCTCCGGGTCGTCGACCGTGGTGACGGTGTCCAGGGCCGCGTACTGGGGGTCCGTCATCACGTCGCGTACGTCCTGGACGGGAGCGACCGCCGCCTCCGCCTTCTCGAAGGCCTCGATCACCTCCGTGCGGGTGTGCCGGGCGATCCAGGCGCCGACCGCCCCGTCGAGCACGTCCGCGTGGGCCGCGCGGTCCGCGCCCGACGCGAACCAGGGCTCGGCGATCAGTTCGGGGCGGCCCACCAGGCGCATCACGCGCTCCGCGATCGACTGGGCCGACGTGGACACGGCGACCCAACTGCCGTCCGCCGTGCGGTAGGTGTTGCGGGGCGCGTTGTTGGTGGAGCGGTTTCCGGTACGGGGCTGCACATGGCCCAGTTGGTCGTACCAGGTGGGCTGCGGGCCGAGGACCGTGAGAATCGGCTCGATGATCGCCATGTCCACCACCTGGCCCCTGCCCGTCCGGTCGCGGGCCGCGAGCGCCGTCATCACCGCGTACGCCGTCGCGAGCCCCGCGATCGAGTCGGCGAGCCCGAAGGGCGGCAGGGTCGGCGGCCCGTCCGGCTCGCCGGTGATCGCGGCGAAGCCGCTCATGGCCTCCGCGAGCGTGCCGAAGCCGGGGCGGCGGGAGTACGGGCCGAACTGGCCGAAGCCCGTGACGCGGGTCAGGACCAGGCGGGGGTTGGCGGCGCTCAGCTCCTCCCAGCCGAGGTCCCACTTCTCCAGGGTGCCCGGCCGGAAGTTCTCGACGATCACGTCCGCCGTCGCGGCAAGGCGCAGGAGGGTCTCGCGGCCGCCCGGCGCGGAGAGGTCGAGGGTCATCGTGCGCTTGTTGCGGCCCAGGATCTTCCACCAGAGGCCGACGCCGTCCTTCGACGGGCCGTGTCCCCGCGACGGGTCGGGCCTGCGCGGATGCTCGACCTTGATGACCTCGGCGCCGAAGTCGCCGAGCATCGTGGCGGCGAGCGGGCCGGCGAAGAGGGTCGCCAGGTCGAGTACGCGCAGACCGCTGAGGGGCGCCGTCATGAGGTCGCCCCGTTCGCCCGGGCGTCGATCTCGGAGCGGAACGGCATGGACGACGAGGCTCCCGTGCGCTGGACGGAGAGTGCGGCGGCCGAGGATGCCCAGGTGAGCGCGTCCGGCAGACAGCCGCCCTCGGCGAGGGCGACCGCGAGGGTGCCGACGAACGTGTCGCCCGCGCCCGTGGAGTCCACGGCGGTGACGCGCGGGGCGGCGACAAGCACCGGCTCGGCGTCACGGGTCGCGTACAGGCTGCCGCGCGCGCCGAGCGTGACGACGACTTCGGGAACCCGGGACAGGAGCGAGCGTGCGGCTTCGTGCGGATCGGTCAGGCCGGTGAGGGTCGCCGCCTCGTACTCGTTCGGCACCAACAGGTCTACGGCGTCGAGGAGTTCGGGTGGCAGGGGCTGTGCGGGAGCGGGGGTGAGGATGGTGCGTACACCGTGCCTGCGGGCGGCCCGCGCGGCGGCGAGCACCCCCTCCACGGGGATCTCCAGCTGGAGGAGAAGGGCGTCGGCGGAGGCGATCAGTCCCTCGTCGCCCGGGGCGAGTGCGGTGAGTGTGCCGTTGGCGCCGGGAATCACGACGATCGCGTTGCCGCCCTCGTCGTCGACCACGATGTGCGCGGTGCCGGTGGCCTCGGCCTCGACGGTGCGCAGCAGGTCGGTGTCGACGCCGGAGTGGTCGAGTGCGCTGCGGAGCTGGGTGCCGAAGGCGTCGGCGCCGACCGCGCCGATCATCGACACGGCGTCGGCGCCCGCGCGGGCCGCGGCTACGGCCTGGTTGGCGCCCTTGCCGCCGGGAAGCGTACGGAACTCGCGCCCGGTGACGGTCTCTCCGCGCTGCGGTGCCTTGGCGACGTACGCGACGAGGTCCATGTTCGTGCTGCCTAGCACGGCGATGTGGGTCATGGGCGAGGTCTCTCCTGGGCGAGTTCGGTGGTGAGGTCGGCGAGGGTGTCGAAGCCGATGCCGTCGAAGCCGGGGACGGAGCTGGCGACGCGGTTCTTGAGCGGGGAGGTCCAGCGGTCGGGCAGCGCGTCCGGGTGGCCCGCGAGCAGCCCCGCGATCGAGCCGGCGGTCGCGCCGTTCGAGTCGGTGTCCCAGCCGCCGGAGACCGCGCGGGTGATGGAGCCGGTGAAGTCGCCTCCGGCGTGGGTGAGGGCGGCGGCCAGGAGGGCGGCGTTGGGGATGACGTGGACCCAGTGGTGGTGGCCGTAGGCGGCGTGCAGCTGGTCCACGACGTCGTCGAAGTCCGTTGTACGGGCGGCCAGTTGGATGCCGTGGCGGACGGCGCGGGCCAGGCGTGAGTCCGGCGGTACGACGGTCAGGCCCGTGCGCAGGCAGTGGTGGACGTCTCCGCCGCCTGCCGCCGCCTCGGCGATGACGGCCGCCGCGAACATCGCTCCGTACACGCCGTTGGCGGTGTGGGTGAGGGATGCGTCGCGGTACGCGCTGTCGGCGGCTGCCGCGGGGGCGCCCGGGTGTGTCCAGCCGTGGACGTCGGCGCGGATCAGGGCGCCGATCCATTCGCGGAAGGGGTTGTGGTGGGTGGCGGTGTGCGGGGGCTCGATGCCGCTGAGGAGGTTGCGGTAGGCGATGCGTTCGGCGGTGAAGGTGCGGGCCGCGGGCAGCTCGTCCAGCCAGAGCTTCGCCACGTCCGTGGTGGTGAAGTCTCTGCCGTGGCGTCGGAGAAGGCGGAGATTGAGGAGGGGGTAGTTGAGGTCGTCGTCCTCGGGCATGCCGTCGATGTTCTCGGCGAGGGAGTTTTGCGCGGAGCGCTTGTTCCAGGGGTGGGCTTCCCTTAGCTCCGGGGGGAGTCCCTTCTCCGTGAACCAGGTGGTGAGGGGCCAGTTGCCTGTTGCTTTGGCCAGGCTTCTGATGGCGGTGAGGGGGAGCTTCTCCACTGGCTTGCCCAGGAGGCAGCCTGCCGCTCTGCCCAGCCAGGCGGCGTGCAGGCGGTGACGTAGGGCCTCTCTTTCTCCGCTGTGCCTCATCAGCGCGCTCCGCGCGCGGGCGCCCCCTCCCGAAACCGCCTGCCGCGGGGCCTTGTTCTCCGGTGCGGGAAGGTGGGTGGCATCGTCCAGTTCGTCGAGGAGCTGTTCTGCCAGTGCTCGGAGGCGAGGGCCTGCCGGGGTCGGGGACGCTCCCGCTGTGGGCGGGGCCAGGTGGCCGCCTGCCGTCAGCCAGCGGGACTTGATGGCCTCGACGTCCTTGCCCTCCTCCTGTGCCTGGCGCAGTTCGTGGCCCACCAAGTCCTCCGGCTGGACCCAGGTGAGGCGGATCATGGGGTGGCCGTCAGGGTCGCGTACGCCGATTCGTGGGCGCGGCGGCGTCGTACGTCGCGGGTGAAGATCTCCCCGGTGACCTCCGTGAGGGTCCGCGCGGGGGCGTGCAGGTCCAGGCGGCTGGCCTCCGCGACCGTCTTCGACCACTCGGGCGGCGCCTCCGAGCCGAGCGCGCCGGCGATCGCGCCGCTCATGGTCGCGATGGAGTCGCAGTCGCGGCCGTAGTTGACCGAGCCGAGGACCGTGTGGCGGTAGTCGCCGTCGCCCACCAGGAGCATGCCGAGCGCGACGGGGAGTTCCTCGATGGAGTGCAGGCGGGAGGGGCGGCGGGCGCCGAGCGAAGGGGCGCGGTAGTCGGGGCCGACCGTGTCGAAGGGGGTGACCGCGGTGCGCAGCGGGGTCAGCGCGGACTCGAAGTCCCGGTGGTGGGCGGCCACTTCGACCACGGACTCGATCGCGGCCCGTGTGCCGTCCTTCGCCAGGGAGAGGGCGGTGTCGATCACCGAAGTCGGCGTCGCGCCCGGCGCGCACGCCGCCGCCACCGCCGCGGCGAAGACCGCCGCCGCCTCGCGCCCGTACGACGACTGGTGTGCGCCCGCGATGTCCAGGGCCTCGGCGTACGCGCCCTTGGGATTCGCGGCGTTGACGAGGCCGACCGGTGCCATGTACATCGCCGCACCGCAGTTGACGATGTTTCCGGTGCCCGCCTCGCGAGGGTCGACGTGGCCGTAATGGAGGCGGGCGACGATCCACTTCTCGGCGAGGAAGAGGCGCTGGAGGGGGATGGTGTCCGCCTCCAGCTCCGGGATCCAGCGGGGAGTGGTCATGAGGTCGGGGACCAGGTGGTCGGCGACCGAGTAGGCGTCCAGATGGTCGCGGACGGTGGCGTACACGCGGATGAGCGCGTGCGTCATCAGGGTGTCGTCGGTGACGTGCCCGTCGCCCTTGTGGTACGGCGCGATGGGGCGGGCGGTGCGCCAGTGGTCGCCGTTCCAGGGGCCGACGATGCCGTGTACGCGTCCGCCGTGCCGTTCGGTGATCTGCTCGGGGGAGTAGCCCTCGACCGGGCCGCCCAGGGCGTCGCCGACGGCTGCTCCGACCAGGCAGGCGGTGATCCGGTCGGCGAGAGGAAGGTCATCGGGCGGCAGGACGGTGGGCAGTGTCCGGGGCTTTGGTGACGTCATGCCGGAATTGTCCTCCCGGAGCGGTCAGTTCCGTGGCTGCCAGCTGCCCGGCGAGTTTCACCAGGTCGGTGCCGGCGAGGCGGGGGAGCGCGCAGCCGGAGAGCGTGCGGCAGACCTCGCGCCAGGTCTCGGGGATGGCGGCGGCCGTGCCGAGCGCGCCGGTCAGCGCGCCGGCCAGGGCGGGGGCGGAGTCGGCGACGCGGGAGAGGCAGGCGGCGGCGGGTACCGCCTCGCGGATACGGCCTCGGGACGCGGTGGTCAGGGCGAGGGCGACCGGGACGGTCTCGGCGGCGGCGATGCCGTAGCTGTAGACGTGGTCGACGATCTGGTGCTCCAGGAGGGGGACGAGGCCGAAGGCGCCGTCGTCCGTCTGGGTGCGGGCGAGCTTGACGGCGTGCCAGGCGTTGCGGCCGATCTCGGTGTGTTCCGGCAGCTGGGCGAGGGCGGCGTCCACGGCGGCGTCCACGTCGGCGCCGCCGATGGCCGCCGCGATCGCCGCGGCCATCGCGCGGGCACCGTGCACGCCGTCGCCGTCCTGGGTGTAGCGGGCGTCGAACTCCGCGAGCGCGGCGGCCTGTTCGGGGTCGCCCGGATGGACCAGGGCGAGGACGCAGGCGCGTACGCAGGCGGCGTCGTCGAAGAAGTGGGGGTTGTCGTGGCCGGTGGCGGGCGGACGCAGGCCCGTGGCGAGGTTGCCGAGGCCCGCCCGTACGGAGATACGGGCGCGGAGGGGGAGTACGGCGGACTCGACCTCGGGGGCGCGGGCCGCCGCGGCGGCGATCTCGCCGGCGAGGGTGGTCCAGGACAGGTCGATGGCCGCGCGGACCCGGTGGTCCCGGGGCAGCCGGGGGCCGGTGGCGCCGGCCGCCGCGCGGAGCAGCGACTCGGCGGTGAAGGCCGCCCATTCGGCGTCGTCGGAGGGGCCGAGGCGGAGGGGTTCGGGGGGTTGGTTCAGGGCGATGGGGACGGGGAGGGTGGTGGTGGCGTTCTGCTCGGCGAAGGTGTCCAGTTCGCGGGTGAGTCTTCGTGTCCACTCGGGCATGCGGGCGGCTCTGTGCCGGGCGGCGGGCCACCCGGCGGCGTCGCCTGCGGCAAGGCCGAGCAGCAGGCCCTCGACGCGCGCCCCGGACGCCTCGCTTCGGCGGCCGCCGCTTCCGCCGTCCGCCCCCGGCATCACGGCGGGAAACCCCGATTGCCCTGCGGAAGGCCTGCCCGTGGCGGGGTGCACGGGTGGGTGGGCGGGAGAGATCCGCCGCGACGCGGCGGGCTTGTCGGCGGCCTCGGCGGCTCCGGCCCACCCCGCTGCGGCCTCGGCGGCTCCGGCCCACCCCGCTGCGGCCTCGGCGGCTCCGGCCCACTCCGCGGCGGGCTTGTCGGCGGCCTCGGCGGCTCCGGGCCACCCCGCTGCGGCCTCGGCGGCTCCGGGCCACTCTGCGGCGGGCTTGTCGGTGGTTTCGGCGGCTCGGGGCCACTCTGCGGCGGGCTTGTCGGCGGCCTCGACGGCTCCGGCCCACCCCGCTGCGGCCTCGGCGGCTCCGGGCCACCCCGCTGCGGGCTTGTCGGTGGTTTCGGCGGCTCGGGGCCACTCTGCGGCGGGCTTGTCGGCGGCGTCGGCGGTTCCGGGCCACTCCGCGGCGGGCTTGTCGGCGGCCTCGGCGGCTCCGGGCCACCCCGCTGCGGGCTTGTCGGTGGTTTCGGCGGTTCCGGGCCACTCTGCGGCGGGCTTGTCGGTGGTTTCGGCGGCTCCGGGCCACCCCGCGGTGGTCTTGTCGGCGGCGTCGGCGGTTCCGGGGCACTCCGCGGCGGCCTTGTCGCCGGTCTCGGCGGCTCCCAGCCACCCCGCGGGCCCCTCCGTACTCATGAGGCCCCCCGGCCCGAGACAAGCAGATCCGCCACGTCCAGTACGTGATGCCCCCGCATGGAGGGAAGGCAGCTCCCCCGCGCCGGGCCGATCGCGGCGGCCCACCGCTGCGGAATCGCCGCCGCCCCGCACGACGCCCCGGCCAGCGCCCCCGCCACCGCCGCCGTCGTATCCGCGTCCCGCCCCATGTTGACGGCGGTGAGCACCGCGTCCGGAAAGCGGCCGCAGGCCGACGCGTACGCACCGAAGGCGAGCCCGACCGCCTCGGGAGCGAGGTCGGTCCAGGGGTAGCCGCCGATCACCACGGCGGTACGGACCGCTCGCTCGCCCCGGTGCGCCACCGCCACCGCCCGCCGCAGCGAACGGGAGGTCCAGCAGTCCTCCGGAATGACGGACAGGGCGGCGTCCACCACCGCCTCCACCGCGGCCCCGCCCATCGCCGCCGAAACCCCCGCGGCCACCGCCTGCCCGCCGTAGATGCCCTCGCCGTCATGGCTGACCGAACCGTCGATCGCCACGAGCCGGGCCGCTTCGGCGGGCCGGCCCGCGGCGAAGACCCCGAAGGGGGCGGCCCGCATCGCGAGGCCGTCGCTCCACGCGTGCCGGTGCTGTGCCGAGATGGGCGCCGCGAGACCGCGGCGCAGGTTCTCCAGCGTGCCGCGTTCACTGAAGCCCGCGCCCCGGAAGGGGCCCTCGTCGAGGTCCGCGATCCACTCGTGCCAGGCCGCCTCGACATGCGCGACGCCGAGTTGCGAGCCGTGCCGGGCGAGCAGAAGCCCCGAGAAGATCGCGTACTCGGTGTCGTCCGTGCCCGAGGGGTGCTCGGCGACGTACCCGGTGATGCGGCCCCAGCGGCGGCGGATCTCCGAGGGCTTCATGTTCTCGGCGGGCGCGCCCAGCGCGTCTCCGACCGCGAGGCCGAGAAGGGCGCCGCGCGCCCGCTCTCTCAGGCCGACATCTCCACTCACTCCTGTCACACCGGTCAAGCTCGTCATGCCGTGCCTCCATGGTGCCGAGACGTTGCGTGTATCCCTGCCACGCGACGCCCCCCGCACGAGCATCCGCGCCGCCCACGTCACCCCTCCGCCCCACCCGCTCACCGGTTCGACAGACGCTTGTTCATGCAGGTAAGTACGGCCTTCCTTGCTGGCGAGAGCGTTTTTTCGCGCGTACTTTCGAGATCGTCCAAGCACTGAGGGGGCCCACCATGGCGATCATCGAGACCGAAGCGGCACTGCACGAGGCGCACCGCGACAACCACACCCACCGCGACGTCAACGGCGGCTGGCTGCGCCCCGCCGTCTTCGGCGCGATGGACGGCCTGGTGTCCAACCTGGCCCTGATGACCGGTGTCGCCGGCGGAGCCGTCTCGCAGCGGACCATCGTCGTCACGGGTCTGGTCGGTCTCGCCGCGGGTGCCTTCTCCATGGCGGCCGGCGAATACACCTCCGTCGCCTCGCAGCGTGAGCTCGTACAGGCCGAACTCGACGTGGAGCGGCGGGAGTTGCGCAAGCATCCGGCGGACGAGGAGAAGGAGCTCGCCGCGCTGTACGAGTCGCGCGGCGTCGAGCCGGCGCTCGCCCGCGAGGTCGCCAAGCAGCTGTCCAAGGACCCCGAGCAGGCCCTGGAGATACACGCGCGCGAGGAGCTGGGCATCGATCCCGGCGATCTGCCCTCGCCGACCGTCGCCGCGGTCTCCTCCTTCGGTGCCTTCGCGCTCGGCGCCCTGCTCCCCGTACTGCCGTACCTGCTCGGCGCGAACACGTTCCTGCCCGCGCTGCTGCTCGCCCTGGCCGGCCTCTTCGGCTGCGGCGCCGTGGTGGCGAAGGTGACCGCGCGGTCCTGGTGGTTCAGCGGCCTCAGGCAGCTCGCGCTCGGCGGGGCGGCGGCGGGTGTGACGTACGCCCTGGGCAGTTTGTTCGGTACCGCCGTAGGATGAACCCTTGCAGGTCTATGCGGGACCCTGCATAAGTAGCCGTTACTCACGGGTTTCGAATCCTTGAACACTGGGCATGAGCCGTAAGCGCTGCGGGCAATGAGGCTCGTGCCGCGCTCGGGCCTACGGTCATCGATCTGTCCGCAGGGGTCCCCCCTCACCGCTCCCACGCCTATGGGCGGTGTCCACATGGTGGAATGAGTTATCCGCTTTTCGAGAAGCGCTCCATCATGTAACCTGCTCGAAATTTTGCCTGGGCCAACGTCGTCCCTCGCTTTTATGCCTATGCCACGACGACGACGGGAGAGCCAATGCGTACGCACGCCTGGTCGCCCATGGACGGTCGCCCCGCCCCCCAGGGCATGTACGACCCCCGTAACGAACACGACGCCTGCGGTGTCGGGTTCGTGGCCACCCTCACCGGTGTAGCCAGCCATGAGCTGGTCGAACAGGCGCTGACCGTACTGCGCAATCTCGAACACCGTGGTGCCACCGGTTCCGAGCCGGACTCCGGTGACGGCGCGGGCATCCTGCTCCAGGTGCCGGACGCCTTCCTGCGCGAGGTCGCGGGTTTCGCGCTCCCCGAGGCCGGCGCCTACGCCGTCGGCATCGCATTCCTGCCGGTCGACACCGCGGGCACCACCGACGCCGCCGTCTCACAGATCGAGACGATCGCCTCGGAGGAAGGCCTGACGGTCCTCGGCTGGCGCGACGTGCCCGTCGCCCCCGAGCTGCTCGGCTCCACCGCCCGCTCCACGATGCCGGTCTTCCGGCAGATCTTCGTGGCCGACGGCGAGAGCACCGGCATCGCGCTCGACCGCAAGGCCTTCGTCCTGCGCAAGCGTGCCGAGCGTGAGGCCGGGACCTACTTCCCCTCGCTCTCCGCCCGGACGATCGTCTACAAGGGCATGCTCACCACCGGCCAGCTGGAGCCGTTCTTCCCCGACCTGTCCGACCGCCGTTTCGCCACGGCCGTCGCGCTCGTCCACTCGCGCTTCTCCACGAACACGTTCCCGAGCTGGCCGCTCGCACACCCGTACCGCTTCGTCGCGCACAACGGCGAGATCAACACGGTCAAGGGCAACCGGAACTGGATGCGGGCGCGTGAGTCGCAGCTCGCCTCCGGCCTCTTCGCCTCCGCCGGCGAGACCAGCACCGAGAAGCTGGACCGCATCTTCCCGATCTGCACGCCGGACGCGTCCGACTCGGCGTCCTTCGACGAGGTGCTCGAACTCCTCCACCTCGGTGGACGTTCGCTTCCGCACTCGGTCCTGATGATGATCCCCGAGGCCTGGGAGAACCACGCCTCGATGGACCCGGCCCGCCGCGCCTTCTACCAGTACCACTCCACGATGATGGAGCCCTGGGACGGCCCGGCCTGTGTCACCTTCACCGACGGCACCCAGGTCGGCGCCGTTCTCGACCGCAACGGTCTGCGTCCCGGCCGCTACTGGGTCACCGACGACGGCCTCGTCGTCCTCGGCTCCGAGGTCGGCGTCCTGGACATCGACCCCGCGAAGGTCGTCAAGAAGGGCCGGCTCCAGCCCGGCCGGATGTTCCTCGTCGACACCGCCGAGCACCGCATCGTCGAGGACGACGAGATCAAGGCCGCCCTCGCCGCCGAGCACCCCTACGAGGAGTGGCTGGAGGCCGGCGAGATCGAGCTCTCCGACCTGCCCGAGCGCGAGCACATCGTGCACACGCACGCCTCCGTCACGCGCCGCCAGCAGACCTTCGGCTACACCGAGGAAGAGCTGCGCATCATCCTCGCGCCGATGGCCAAGACCGGCGGCGAGCCGCTCGGCTCCATGGGCACCGACACCCCGATCGCCGCGCTCTCCGAGCGCCCGCGGCTGATCTTCGACTACTTCACGCAGCTGTTCGCGCAGGTCACCAACCCTCCGCTGGACGCCATCCGTGAAGAGCTCGTCACCTCGCTGCACTCCTCGCTCGGCCCGCAGGGCAACATCCTGGAGCCGAACGCCGCGACCTGTCGCAGCGTGACGCTGCCCTTCCCGGTGATCGACAACGACGAGCTCGCCAAGCTCATCCACATCAACGCCGACGGCGACATGCCCGGCATGACCGCCGCGACCCTCTCCGGTCTCTACCGCGTCAGCGGCGGCGGCGACGCGCTCGCCGCCCGTATCGACGAGATCTGCACCGAGGCCGACGCCGCCATAGAGGCCGGCGCCCGCCTGATCGTGCTCTCCGACCGGCACTCCGACGCCGAGCACGCGCCGATCCCCTCGCTGCTTCTCACCGCCGCCGTCCACCACCACCTCATCCGCACGAAGCAGCGCACCCAGGTGGGCCTGCTCGTCGAGGCGGGCGACGTCCGCGAGGTCCACCACGTGGCCCTCCTCATCGGCTACGGCGCCGCGGCCGTCAACCCGTACCTCGCGATGGAGTCCGTCGAGGACCTCGTCCGCGCCGGCACGTTCCTGCCCGCCGACGAAGAAGGCGGCGCCGAGCAGGCCATCCGGAACCTGATCTACGCGCTCGGCAAGGGCGTCCTGAAGGTCATGTCCAAGATGGGCATCTCGACCGTCGCCTCCTACCGCGGCGCGCAGGTCTTCGAGGCCGTCGGTCTCGACGAGGCCTTCGTGGAGCGGTACTTCAGCGGTACGACGACGAAGATCGGCGGCGCCGGACTCGACGTCATCGCCAAGGAGGTCGCCGCCCGGCACGCCAAGGCTTACCCGGCCTCCGGCATCGCCTCCGCGCACCGCGCGCTCGACATAGGCGGCGAGTACCAGTGGCGCCGCGAGGGCGAGCCGCACCTCTTCGACCCGGAGACGGTCTTCCGCCTGCAGCACTCCACGCGCAACCGCCGCTACGACATCTTCAAGAAGTACACGGACCGCGTGAACGAGCAGTCCGAGCGCCTGATGACGCTGCGCGGCCTGTTCAACATGAAGTCCGACCGCCCCTCGATCTCCGTCGACGAGGTCGAGCCGGCCTCCGAGATCGTCAAGCGGTTCTCGACCGGCGCCATGTCGTACGGCTCGATCTCCCGCGAGGCGCACGAGACGCTCGCCATCGCCATGAACCAGCTGGGCGGCAAGTCCAACACCGGTGAGGGCGGCGAGGACCCGGAGCGCCTGTACGACCCGGCGCGCCGCTCGTCGATCAAGCAGGTCGCGTCCGGCCGCTTCGGTGTGACCTCGGAGTACCTGGTCAACGCCGACGACATCCAGATCAAGATGGCGCAGGGCGCCAAGCCCGGCGAGGGCGGCCAGCTGCCCGGCCACAAGGTCTACCCGTGGGTCGCCAAGACGCGTCACTCGACGCCCGGCGTCGGCCTCATCTCGCCGCCGCCGCACCACGACATCTACTCCATCGAGGACCTCGCCCAGCTGATCCACGACCTGAAGAACGCGAACCCGCAGGCGCGGATTCACGTGAAGCTGGTCTCCGAGGTCGGCGTCGGCACGGTCGCCGCGGGTGTCTCCAAGGCACACGCGGACGTCGTCCTGATCTCCGGCCACGACGGCGGTACGGGCGCCTCCCCGCTCACCTCGCTCAAGCACGCGGGCGGTCCCTGGGAGCTCGGCCTCGCCGAGACCCAGCAGACGCTGCTTCTCAACGGCCTGCGCGACCGCATCGTCGTCCAGACGGACGGCCAGCTCAAGACCGGCCGTGACGTCGTGATCGCCGCGCTGCTCGGCGCCGAGGAGTTCGGTTTCGCGACCGCGCCGCTCGTCGTCTCCGGCTGCGTCATGATGCGCGTCTGCCACCTGGACACCTGCCCGGTCGGCATCGCCACGCAGAACCCGGCGCTGCGCGAGCGCTTCTCCGGCAAGGCCGAGTACATCGTCAACTTCTTCGAGTTCATCGCCGAAGAGGTCCGCGAGATCCTGGCCGAGCTCGGCTTCCGCTCCATCGAGGAGGCCGTCGGCCACGCCGAGCTCCTCGACACCGAGCGCGCCGTCAAGCACTGGAAGGCGCAGGGCCTCGACCTGGAGCCGCTCTTCCACGTGCCGTCGCTGCCCGAGGGCGCGGTGCGCCACCAGATCGCGGCCCAGGACCACGCCCTGGAGAAGGCGCTCGACAACGAGCTGATCAAGCTCGCCGCCGACGCGCTCTCCGCCTCCAGCGCCACCGAGGCCCAGCCGGTCCGCGCACAGGTCGCGATCCGCAACATCAACCGCACGGTCGGCACCATGCTCGGCCACGAGGTGACCAAGAAGTTCGGTGGTGCGGGCCTGCCCGACGACACCATAGACATCACCTTCACCGGCTCCGCGGGCCAGTCGTTCGGCGCGTTCGTGCCGCGCGGCGTGACGCTGCGCCTGGAGGGCGACGCCAACGACTACGTCGGCAAGGGCCTCTCCGGCGGCCGTGTCATCGTCCGTCCGGACCGCGGCGCCGACCACCTCGCCGAGTACTCGACGATCGCCGGCAACACCATCGCGTACGGCGCGACGGGCGGCGAGCTGTTCCTGCGCGGCCGTACCGGCGAGCGCTTCTGCGTCCGCAACTCCGGTGCGACGGTCGTGTCCGAGGGCGTGGGCGACCACGGCTGCGAGTACATGACCGGCGGTCACGCGGTGGTCCTCGGCGAGACGGGCCGCAACTTCGCGGCCGGTATGTCGGGCGGTATCGCGTACGTCATCGACCTCGACCGGGACAACGTCAACGCCGGCAACGTGGGCGCCGTCGAGGCCCTGGACGACTCCGACAAGCAGTGGCTGCACGACGTCGTGCGCCGCCACCAGGAGGAGACCGGGTCGACCGTCGCCGGGAAGCTGCTCGCCGAGTGGGACACCGCCGTGGAGCGCTTCAGCAGGATCATCCCCAGCACGTACAAGGCAGTGCTCGCCGCCAAGGACGCCGCCGAGCGAGCCGGTCTCTCCGAGACCGAGATCACCGAGAAGATGATGGAGGCGGCGACCAATGGCTGATCCCAAGGGCTTTTTGAACCATGGCCGCGAGGTCGCGCAGACCCGCCCGGTCGGCGAGCGCGTCCGGGACTGGAACGAGGTCTACGTTCCCGGTTCCCTCCTCCCGATCATCTCCAAGCAGGCGTCGCGCTGCATGGACTGCGGCATCCCGTTCTGCCACCAGGGCTGTCCGCTGGGCAACCTGATCCCGGAGTGGAACGACTTCGCGTACCGCGAGGACTGGTCGGCCGCCTCCGAGCGGCTGCACGCCACGAACAACTTCCCGGAGTTCACGGGCCGGCTGTGCCCGGCGCCCTGTGAGTCGGCGTGCGTGCTCGGCATCAACCAGCCCGCGGTCACCATCAAGAACGTCGAAGTCTCGATCATCGACAAGGCGTGGGACGCCAACGACGTCAAGCCGCAGGCGCCCGAGCGCCTCTCCGGCAAGACCGTCGCCGTCATCGGCTCGGGCCCGGCGGGTCTGGCCGCCGCCCAGCAGCTGACCCGGGCCGGCCACACGGTCGCCGTGTACGAGCGCGCCGACCGCATCGGCGGCCTGCTGCGCTACGGCATCCCCGAGTTCAAGATGGAGAAGCGCCACATCAACCGCCGCATCGAGCAGATGCGCGCGGAGGGCACCAAGTTCCGTACGGGCGTGGAGATCGGCCGCGACATAGACGCGGCGAAGCTGCGCAAGCGGTACGACGCGGTGGTCATCGCCGCCGGCGCCACCATCTCCCGCGACTTGCCGGTGCCGGGCCGTGAGCTGAACGGCATCCACTTCGCCATGGAGTACCTGCCGCTGGCCAACAAGGTCCAGGAGGGCGACTTCGTGGCGCCCCCGATCACCGCCGAGGGCAAGCACGTCGTGGTCATCGGCGGCGGCGACACCGGCGCGGACTGCGTGGGCACCGCCCACCGCCAGGGCGCGGCCTCGGTCACGCAGCTGGAGATCATGCCGCGTCCGGGCGAGGAGCGGAACGCCAACCAGCCCTGGCCGACGTTCCCCATGCTCTACAAGGTCACCTCCGCGCACGAGGAGGGCGGCGAGCGGGTCTACTCCGTCTCGACCACCCACTTCGAGGGCGACGAGGACGGGAACGTCCAGTTCCTGCACCTCACCGAGGTCGAGTTCATCGACGGCAAGCTGACCCCGAAGCCGGGCACGGAGCGCAAGATCCCCGCCCAGCTGGTCACCCTCGCCATGGGCTTCACCGGCACGGACCGCGAGAACGGTCTGGTGGACCAGTTCTCCCTGGAGCTCGACGAGCGCGGCAACGTCGCCCGCGACGGCGACTTCCAGACCAACGTCCCCGGCGTCTTCGTCGCCGGTGACGCGGGCCGCGGCCAGTCGCTCATCGTCTGGGCGATCGCCGAGGGGCGCTCGGCCGCGCGGGGCGTGGACCGATTCCTCACCGGGGCCAGCGACCTGCCCTCCCCGATCCGCCCCACGGACCGTTCCCTGATGGTCTAGTACCGCCCCCCAGTACGTCCCGTACAACGGCGTACGGAACTGATGCGGCGCCCGCCTTGTCCCCGACCGGACCAGGGCGGGCGCCGTGGCGTTTCCAGGCCCCGCCCCGCGAGGAAACCGGCCCCGCCCCGCGAGGAAATCCGCTGCACTCCGTGCAACGCTCATTGCTTGCAACGCAAATCACGTTTCGGCGCCGCTTAGCCGAATGGGTCTAGACCGCGCCGAGCCCCTGTGACCACAATCGCTCCCACGAACGGATCGGCGCAGTAATCAGCACGAACCCATGAGGGGGCCGGTATGAAGCGACGGGTCATCGCGGCAGGTATCGCCATGACGCTCGGACTGACCGCGACGGCATGCGGCGGCGATGACGGGAGCGACAGCGGCGACAAGGCGGACGGCAAGGGCAAGACCCTCACCGTATGGATCATGGAGGGGACCAACCCCGACGCCAGGCCGTTCTTCAAGGAGGCGGGCAAGGCCTTCGAGAAGAAGACCGGCGCCAAGATCCACGTCGAGTACCAGCAGTGGGCCACCGCGCAGAAGAAGTTCACGACCGCCATCGAGGGCGGCGCGGACCAGGTCCCGGACGTCGCCGAGGTCGGCACGACCTGGGTCCCGCAGTTCGCCGAGACCGGCGCCCTCGTCGACGTGACGGACGACGTCAAGAAGTCGGGCCTGGGCAACGACCTGGTCGAGGGCCTCAAGGACGCGGGCACGCTCGACGGCAAGCAGTACGGCATGCCCTGGTACGCGGGCGTCCGCAGCATCGTCTACCGCAAGGACGTCTTCGAGAAGCACAAGCTCAAGGCCCCCACCACCTGGAAGGAGCTCCAGTCCGCGGCGAAGACGCTGAAGGACAAGGAGCCCGGCATGATCCCCTTCCCGGTCGCGGGCGGCGCCGAGATGTTCGCCGCCCCCTTCATCTGGGGCGCCGGAGGCGAACTCGCCACCGAGCAGGGCGGCACCTGGAAGTCCGGCATCAACTCGCCCGAGGCCGTCAAGGGCATCGAGTTCTACACGGGCCTCGCCACCAAGGACAAGGTCTCCCCGGCCAAGGTCAACACCTGGACGGAGAAGGAGGTCGGCGACGCCTGGGGCAAGGGCGAGGTCGCCATGTCCGTCAACGGCAACTGGACCCCGAAGGCCATCGTCGAGGCCAACCCGGACCTCAAGGGCAAGCTGGGCGCCGTGCCGATCCCCGGCCAGACCGGCGGCATGAGCAAGTCCTTCCTCGGCGGCTCCTACCTGTCCACGTTCGACACGGACAAGAAGGACCTGGCCTGGGAGTTCGTGAAGATGCTGACCACGGGTGACTTCGCGGCCAAGTGGGCCACCGAGACCAACTACTTCCCCGGTCAGAACTCCGAGCTGAAGAAGATCGAGGCGAAGAAGGACCCGCTGGTCGAGCCGTTCGCCAAGCAGATGCTTGAGGCCGGCGCGACCGTCCCCAAGACCAAGGCGTACGGCGAGATCCAGGCATCCAAGGTCATCCCCGGCATGGTGCAGTCCATCCTGACCGGGAAGTCCTCCGTCCAGGAGGCGGCGGACAAGGCCGCCGAGGACATGGACGCGATCTTCGCCAAGGACAAGTAGGCAAGGGCGAGTCGACACCGTGAAAGACACGCTGGTCGAGGACGGACCGAAGGTGACCGAGGTCCGTCCCCCCGCCACCCGCCCGGAACACGAAGCGGCACTCCGCAAGAAGAAGCTGGTCGGTCTCACCCGGCCGTGGCTGCTCCTCGCCCCCTCCCTCCTGGTCCTCGCGGGCCTGCTGCTCTGGCCGCTGATCCAGGTCGGCAAGCTCTCCCTGCAGGACTACGCCGTCAAGTTCGGCGGCGGAGTGGGCACGTACACCGGATTCGACCATTACACCGACCTGCTCGGCAGCGAACTCCTGTGGAAGACGGTCCTGCCCAACACGGCGTTCTTCGCGATCGCCTGCGTCGGCCTCACCGTCGCGCTCGGCACGCTCGTCGCGCTGCTGCTCAACCGGCTCGGTCCGACCTGGCGCCTGATCTGCTCCATCGCGATCCTGGCGGCCTGGGCGATGCCCGCCGTCACCGGGACGTACGTCTGGATCTGGCTCTTCCAGCCGCAGGACGGCATGGTCAGCCAGATCGCGGGCTCGATCGGGCTCATCGACCCCGAGACCACCAACTGGTTCACCGAACGCGGCCCGTTCTACGCGATCGCGACCCTGAACGTCGTCCACCACGGCTTCCCGTTCGTCGCCATCACCGTCCTCGCGGGCCTGATGACGATCCCCAAGGAGCTCTACGAGGCGGGGGAGCTGGACGGCGCCAACGCCTGGCAGCGGTTCTGGAAGATCACGGTGCCGACGATTCTGCCCGTCTTCCTCGTGGTGACCATCCTCTCCACCATCTGGGACTTCAAGGTCTTCACCCAGATCTATCTGATGCCGGGCGGCGACGGCGCCAACGAAGAGGTCTACAACCTCGGCGTCTTCTCCTACATCCAGGCCTTCGCCAAGAACGACTACGGCACCGGCGCGGCAGCCGCCGTCCTGCTGACCCTGCTGCTGCTCGCCATCACGATCGTCTACATCCGCACGCTGTTCCGGCAGGGGGAGGAGGACCTGTGAGTGTCCGACGCGCCACACCCGCCGCACGCATCGGCCTGCCCGTCGCGGTCGCCGCGCTGCTGCTCTTCACGCTCTTCCCCGTGTACTGGATGATCTCCACGGCACTCGACCCGAAGGCGGTCACCCGCGGCTCGGACGTGCTGCCGAGCGGCATCAGCTTCGAGCACTTCACCTACGTGTTCGAGAAGGGCAACTTCGGCACGTACCTGCTGAACTCGGCGCTCGTCGGCTTCGGCACGATCCTCGCCGCCGGGGTGCTCTCGCTCTTCGCCGCCATCGCGGTGGCCCGCTTCAAGTTCCGGTTCCGCACCTCCGTACTGATCATGGTCCTGATCGTGCAGATGGTGCCGCTGGAGGCGCTCGTCATCCCGCTCTTCATCCAGATGCGGGACTACGACATGCTCAACTCGCTGCTCGGCCTGACGATCGTCTACGTCGCGCTCTCGCTCCCCTTCGCGATCTGGACCCTGCGCGGCTTCGTGCAGACCGTGCCCAAGGAGGTCGAGGAGGCCGCGTACATCGACGGGGCCTCCTGGTTCCGGATGTTCCGCTCCGTGCTGCTCCCGCTGGTGGCGCCCGGACTCGTCGCGACCTCGATCTTCGCCTTCATCACGGCGTGGAACGAGTTCGTCTTCGCGTACACGTTCATGAAGGGCAGCGACAAGTACACGGCCGCCGTGGGCATCTACCAGTTCTTCGGCGAGAACTCCACGGCCTGGGGCCCGGTCATGGCCAGCTCCACGCTGGTCACCGTGCCGGTGATGATCTTCTTCGTGATCGTGCACCGGAAACTCGGCTCGGGCTTGGCGGCCGGAGCCGTCAAGGGCTGAGCCCCCGGGGAGGCGTTCGGGGTCAGCGCACCTTGAACGTCTCCCCGTACACCTTCCACGTCAGCGGAGTCTTCAGGTCCAGATTGCCGTCGTAGAGGAACTGGCGCTGGGCCGTCTCGACGCGCGTCGTGTCGCGATGGGCCTTCTTCTCCTTCATCGCCTTGGTGCGGATGTCGAGGAAGATGTCCAGATACGCCTTCTCCTTGCCGCCCTGGGCCGGCGTGTTCGCCTCCTTCAGGACGGCCTCGCGCAGGCCGTAGAAACCGCGGGGGCCCGTGCCGGGGCCGTGCAGGACCATCGCGTCGTAGTAGATGAACTGGCCGAGCGTGCCGAGTCCGTCGAGCTTGGCCAGGCGGACCGCCGGGTCGAAGTAGACGCTGTCACGCGTCCTGTCCTGCGCCTTGCGGAACGCGGGCTTCGCGGCCTCCGCCTTCCAGGCCTTGGTGAAGCCGGGGTCCAGGCCCTCGTGCGAGTCGCTGCCGTTGACCTTGCGCAGGGCGGGCAGATAGCGGGCGAGGCCGTTGTCCGGGTGGTCCTTCGTGTACTGCTCGACGAGGGTCAGCAGGTCGTTGGTGCCGGTGCAGAAACCGATGATGCCCGCGGTGTAGCCGTTCCCGTCGCCGATGTCCTCGATGTAGCCGTACTGGCCGCGCCAGTTCAGCGTGGAGTTCTCGGCGCTCGTCACGAGCTTCTGGGCCAGCTCCTTCTTGGCGGGCGCCGCGAGGCCCGGCGGCAGCTGCGCGATCAGCTTGTCGTCGGCCTTGATCTCGGCCGCCGACTTGTCCTGGTCGTACGGACGCTGGGTGCCGGGCCCGTGCTGACCTGCTGCGGCGTCGCTGTCGGAGTCCCCGCCCAGGAAGTAGACGGCGACCGTGGCGACCGGGGCGACGGCGAGAAGGAGGAGTCCTGCACGTTTCATTCGCACAAGATTACGTGCGGTTTCGCGGTAGCGCGCCTTCCGGATCCGGCGGATCACCCCGTCGTCGACCCGCCGTCCACCGCGAACTCCGCCCCCGTGATGTACGACGACGCCTCCGACGCGAGGAAGAGGACAAGCTCCCCGACCTCCTCGGCACGGCCCATCCGCCCCAGCGGCAGATGGGACCAGTCCCGCCCGGCGGAGGCCGAGGAGATCATCGGGGTGTCGATCGCCCCCGGATGGACGGAATTGACCCGCACCCCGTACTCCGCGAGGTCAAGGGCGGAGGACCGCGTCAGCCCCCGCAGCCCGAACTTCGTGGACCCGTACGCCGCGTGCCCCCGTATCCCCACAAGCCCCGCCGTCGATGACACGTTCACGATCGAGCCGCCGCCCACCTCCCGCAGCGCGGGCAGCACGGCCTGGATGCCCAGGAACGGCCCGAGGAGATTGACCCGGATCAGCGCGTCGAAGTTCTCGTACGTCTCCTTCTCCACCGAAGCCGTCCGCCACAGCGCCGCGTTGTTCACGAGCGCGTCCAGTCGGCCGAAGGCCCCCACCCCGGCCGCCACGGCCGACGCCCAGCTCTCCGCGTCCGTGACGTCATGGCGTACGAAAAGGCCCTGCGCGCCGAGGGACTCGGCGACCTTTCGTCCCTCCTCCTCCCGGACATCCGTCACCACGACCCGCGCCCCGGCCGCCGCGAAGAGCCGCGCCTCCGCCGCTCCCTGCCCACGGCCCGCACCGGTGATCAGTACGGCTTTGTCCTCCAGTCCGTAAGAGATCACTTCACGCCTCCCGCCTCTCCCGTACCCTCGGCCGTCCGGCAGGGACGGGAGAGTGGAGCGGCACATGGGACCGGCGATCAGCCTGAGCAAGGTGGAAGAGGCGGCGCCCGCCCTCGTGAACCTCTACAAGAGCGCCGGGGCCAGCCTCGACAAGCACGGTCTGGCAGGCGAACGCGCCGCGGTCTACCTCGTCGTCGACTACTCCGGCTCCATGAAGCCGTACTACAAGGACGGCACCGTCCAGGCCCTCGCCGACCGCGTCCTCGGTCTGTCCGCGCACTTCGACGACGACGGCACCGTGCCCACGGTCTTCTTCTCCACGGACGTCGACGCCGTCACGGAGATCGCCCTCGACCGCCACCACGGTCGCGTCGACGAGATCGTCGCCGGGCTCGGTCACATGGGCAAGACCAGCTACCACCTGGCGATGGACGCCGTGATCGACCACTACGTCGACAGCGGTTCCACGGCGCCCGCCCTGGTGGTCTTCCAGACCGACGGCGGCCCCATCAACAAGCTCGCCGCCGAGCGGTATCTGTGCAAGGCGTCGAAGCTGCCGCTGTTCTGGCAGTTCATCGGCTTCGGGGACGCGAAGAGCAAGCAGTTCGACTACCTCCGCAAGCTCGACGAACTCGCCGTCCCCGCCAAGCGCGCCGTCGACAACGCGGGCTTCTTCCACGCGGGGCAGGACCCGCGCACCATCCCGGACGACCGTCTGTACGACCAGTTGGTGGGCGAGTTCCCGGCCTGGCTCGCGGCGGCGCGGGCACAGGGGATCGTGACCGCCTGACCCCCGCCGCCCACCGGATCTCCTAGCCGACCATCCGCTCCCGCAGCGCGAGAATCGTCCGCACATCAAGCCCGAGCCCCTTCCGCAGATAGCCGTCGAGGCTTCCGTACTCCGCCTTCACCTCGGCCAGCGCCGCCTCCAGATAGCCGGTGCGCACCTCCTGGAGCGGGATCAGCAGATCGGGGTTCTGCATCAGGCCGCTCTGCTTCAGGCCCTCGCGCACCTTCGCGTCGTACGCCCCGCGGTAGGTGTTGGACGCCAGGAAGTCGCGTACGGCGCTCTGGCCGGGGACGCCGACGGCGCGCAGCAGCAGATAGCTGGTCCAGCCGGTGCGGTCCTTGCCCGCGGTGCAGTGATACAGCAGCGGTGATCCTGGTGAGCCCTTGCCGCCGTACGCGATGTCGCGCAGCGTCGCCGCGAACTGCGCGCGGTTGGGGCCGTCGGTGACGAAGGAGCGGTAGACCTCGCGCATGAAGGCGTCCGCCCTGCCGCCGCCCAGCATCTCCTCCTGCTTGACCGGGTCCCCGGAGCCGATCACGGCCGTCAGCGTCGCGAAGAGGCCGTTGTCGCTGACGGGCCGGGCCGTCGGGGCGAGCCCGGCGGGCAGCCGGTCGGGCCCGTCGTACCGGACCTCGGCGGGCACCCGGAAGTCGACGACCTTCTTCAGGCCGAGCCGGGCGAGAACGGCGACGTCGGTGTCGGTGAGCTTCGACAGGGCGTCGGCGCGGAAGACCTGCCCGTAGCGGACCCGCTCGCCGTCATAGGTGCGGTAACCGCCCAGGTCCCGCACATTGACGGCACCCTGGAGCGGTATCAGGCGTACGCCGTCGGACGCCGGGCGGGAATGGACGCGCTCGGGCGCGGCGGTTGCGGCATGGGCGGCGGCCCCGGCGGGCAGGGTGCCCAGCGTGAGCGCGCAGACGGCGACTCCGGCTGCCGCGCGTGCCGCTGTACGTGCCGCCGTACGTGTGCGGGTGATGCGCATCGGGCCGCCTCCTCGGGAGCGGTCGCCGTGGCCGCTCGTCGCTCAACCAAGCGATTGTTTGGTTGACGAAGGTAGCGGGACGCCCCGGCACAAGGAAGGTGTGCGCGGCAGGTACCCGGGGGTGGGCGGCAGGTGCCGGGGGCGCGCGGCAGGTACCCGAGGGGGCGAGGGGGCCGGGACGGGCAGTCCTCCGTCCGTGTTAGGCTTATGCGTCGCAGTTTTGGTACCCATGAACTTTATGTGCGCCTGACGGGAATGCTCCGAGGGCGCACAATTGTTTTTTCTCCGGTCTCTCCGGTGATGGGGGTCATTGCAGCGCTTGGAATCCACAATTCCGTGGTTTTCCTTACTCTGCCCCTGTTGAGGAGATTGACATGGCAACTGGCACCGTTAAGTGGTTTAACTCGGAAAAGGGCTTCGGCTTCATCGAGCAGGACGGCGGCGGCCCCGACGTCTTCGCCCACTACTCGAACATCGCGTCCTCGGGCTTCCGTGAGCTCCTCGAGGGCCAGAAGGTCTCCTTCGACGTCACGCAGGGCCAGAAGGGCCTGCAGGCCGAGAACATCGTTCCGGCCTGAACGTCTTAGCACGCGAACCTCATAGCCGGGGCCCGCACCGGACTGGTGCGGGTCCCGGCTTGTGCTGTCCCAAGGCCCAGGAAGGCATTTCCGTATGAATCGCTCCGAACGCCCTGCGCGTCCTGCCCGCAGGCGCTCCACGAACGCACGCGGAAAGGCCCCGGTGACCGGCGGCGGCCAGGCGAGGGGTGCCGCAAAGAAGCCGGGCCGGCCCAAGGCGCGGCCCGTACAGGGCGAATTCGCCCTGCCCGAGAGCATCACCCCCGCACTGCCCGCGGTCGAGGCATTCGCCGACCTGGACATGCCCGAGGCCCTGCTCAAGACGCTGGCCGCACAGGGGGTGACCGAGCCCTTCCCGATCCAGGCCGCCACCCTCCCCAACTCCCTCGCGGGCCGCGACATCCTCGGCCGCGGACGCACCGGCTCCGGCAAGACCCTCGCCTTCGGCCTCGCGCTCCTCGCCCGCACCGCGGGCCGCCGCGCCGAGCCGCGCTCGCCGCTCGCCCTGGTCCTGGTCCCCACGCGCGAGCTCGCACAGCAGGTGACGGACGCCCTCACGCCGTACGCCACGGCCGTGAACCTGCGCATGTCGACGGTCGTCGGCGGTCTCTCCATCGCCAAGCAGGCGGGCACGCTCCGCCGCGGCGCCGAGATCATGGTGGCGACCCCCGGACGTCTCAAGGACCTCATCGAGCGCGGCGACGCCGATCTCTCGCGGGTGCGCACGACGGTCCTCGACGAGGCCGACCAGATGGCCGACATGGGCTTCATGCCGCAGGTCACCGCGCTCCTGAAGCAGGTGGAGCAGGGCGGCCAGACGATGCTCTTCTCCGCGACGCTCGACAAGAACATCGACCGCCTGGTCCGGATGTTCCTGACGGACCCGGTCGTGCACTCGGTCGACCCGTCCGCGGGCGCCGTGACGACGATGGAGCACCACGTCCTGTACGTGGCGGACGAGACCGACAAGAAGGCCGTCGCCCTGCGCATCGCCGCCCGCGAGGGCCGCGTGATCATGTTCCTGGACACCAAGCGCGCGGTGGACCGCTTCACCAAGCGGCTGCTCGCCAACGGTGTACGGGCCTCGGGGCTGCACGGCGGACGTTCGCAGCCGCAGCGCAACCGGACCCTTGACCAGTTCAAGACCGGGCAGGTCACCGCGCTCGTCGCCACCAACGTGGCGGCCCGCGGCATCCACGTCGACGACCTCGACCTGGTCGTGAACGTCGACCCGCCCACCGACCACAAGGACTACCTCCACCGCGGTGGGCGTACGGCGCGTGCCGGTGAGTCCGGCAGTGTCGTCACGCTCGTCCTGCCGGACGAGAAGCGGGACATGACGCGGCTGATGTCCGACGCGGAGATCAGCCCGAACACGGCGCGGGTGAAGTCCACGGACGAGGAGCTCGCACGCATCACCGGCGCGCGGGAGCCGTCCGGGGTGCCGGTGGTCATCGAGGTCCCGCAGCAGCAGCAGGCTTCGCCGCAGCGCGGTCGGCGGGGGCGTCCCGCCGGGCAGGGCGGGGGACAGGGCGGGGGACAGCGCCGGGCTCGGCCGCAGGGGCAGTCCCAGTCGCAGTCGCAGGGCGGTAAGCCCGCCGCCGCGGGTGGCGGCCGTCCCGCCGCCGGCGGTGGTCGCCCCGCCTCGGGTGGCGGTCGTCCCGCCGCCGGCGGTGGTCGCCCCGTCGCGGGCAGCGGGAACGGCGGGGGGCGCGCCCGGCGCCGTCCCTCCGGTGGCGGTGCGGGGCGCAAGGCGGCTTAGTGCTTGTGCTCGGCGGCGGGCCGGGTGCCAGGCCCCGCTGCCGGGTGCCGGGCCCCGCCGCCGGGCGGGCATCCTGATGCCCGGCGGCTTCCGTTGCCTTCCGTTGTCTTCCGTTGCCGAGCGGGCCTTTCCCGCCCGCCCGATACCCCGCGTCCAGTCCTGAGCGAACGGGATGAACGACCTGATGTCCGAGAAGCAGCTCCGGCAGCCGTCGGAGCAGACCCGACAGCCGTCGCGCGAGCCTCAGTTGCTGCCCCTCGTCGGTGACGACCGGCAGGATCTGCGGGCCGACTGCGGGAGTTGCTTCGGGCTCTGCTGCGTCGCCCTCACCTTCGCCAAGTCAGCGGACTTCCCCGTCGACAAGGCTGCCGGCACGCCCTGCGCCAACCTCCGGCAGGACTTCGGGTGCGGCATCCACCAGGACCTGCGCCAGAAGGGCTTCTCGGGCTGCACGGTCTACGACTGCTTCGGCGCGGGCCAGAAGGTCTCGCAGACCACGTACGGCGGAACCGACTGGCGGCAGGACCCGGACAGTGCCCGCCAGATGTTCGACGTCTTCCCGGTGATGCGTCAACTCCACGAACTGCTCTGGTACTTGACCGAGGCGATCGCCCTGCCGGAGGCCCGCCCGATCGGTGCCGAGCTCCGGCGCGCCCTGGACAGGACAGAGGACCTCACCCGGGGCGCCCCCGCCGACGTGGCCGGAACGGACGTGGCCGCACACCGTGAGGACGTCAACGTCCTGCTGCTGCGGACCAGCGAACTCGTGCGCGCGGACATCCGCCGGAAGAAGAAGGACCGCCGGGGAGCGGACCTGTTCGGCGCCCGCCTCAAGGGCGCCGACCTCCGGGGCGTCACCCTCCGCGGCGCCTACCTCATCGCCGCCGACCTCCGTGGCGCCGACCTCCGCAGGGCCGATCTGATCGGTGCGGACCTCCGGGACGCGGACCTGCGGGGCGCGGACCTCACGGGCAGCATCTTCCTGACCCAGTCCCAGGTGAACGCGGCGAAGGGCGACGCCGCGACGAAACTCCCGCCGGCCCTCGCGCGCCCCGCGCACTGGAGCTAGCCGGGCAGGGCGCGTGCCCCCGTGCTTCTACGTGTCGCACTCAAGCACCGACCGGCACAGCGTGCACCGCGCCCGCATCCGCCCCCGCACGGGCAGCCTGATCCGCTGCCGGCACGTGGGGCAGGGGAACGAGACCCGCAGCGGCACAGAACCGCCCGACGGGCCGCGCGGGACCCCGCCCGACTCGCGGGAGAACGAGTACGCCCCGTCGCGGGACCCCGGCCCCGCTCCACCGGAGCCATGCTCCAGCGCGTAACGCCGGTCCTTCGCGTACCGCCGTCGTCCCGCCCACCCCGCCGCCGTCAGCGGTGGCTGCTGTTCGTCGCGCCTGGCCTGCGCGAGGCCCTTCGTATAGGCGGAGTACGCCTGCGGGCTGGTGAACCAGGTCTCCGGCGCCTCACCGAAGGCGAAGGCCCGCTTGGCGAGTACGTACCCGAACTCCTCCGGCGTCAGATAGCCGAGCTTCTGTGACGAGGCGCTGTCCTCCCGGTAGGCGTCCAGGAGGAGCCATCCGGCCCCGAGGTAGGCGGTGGCGGTGTCCGTGAGGATCTCGTTGTCGCGGGTGCCGGAGAACGCCAGATCGAGACGGTGCAGGTAGACGTGCATGATCTCGTGGGCGAGCGCCGCGCCGATGTCCCTGCGATGTGTACGGAAGCGGTCGTTGAGCTCGATGAAGTACTCGGGCCCCGCGGTGAGTTCGACGTTCGCCGCGTGCTCCATCTCGCGGAAGCTGACGATCACGCGGGCGTCCGGCAGCCGGAGGTGGCGCACCATCTCGCGCGCCACCCGCTGCACGCCCAGATGCAGGTCGTCCTGGTCGGAGAAGGCGACGTCGGCGGGCGCGATGCTGGTCTCGAAGGTGTGGACGGTGTCGTACGACAGGCGTTTGTAGAGCGCGGTGATCGCGGAGCGCACCGTCTCCAGGTGGGGGTAGCCGTGCACCACCGGGCCGCCGTCCGACATGTGCGCCCCCCCCAGAAGACCGTTCGGCTCGCCTCGGCCGTCATGGCGGGATTGCCGCCATGGCCGGGCGAGTTGCCGCGATTCGGCGCAACTCGGTTCCACTGTAGGGCCCTTCGCCCCGCCAGGAACCTGTCCGCTCACAGCCCCGTGGCCGAAAACCGCCCCTTGCTCTATGCGGACACTGATCTCCATAATCCGCAACAACGCATTGGCGGGCGCATGCCATTCTCGTGCTTTCGCGGGGAGGGGATGGGTCCGCGCAAGCGTGCAACCCCCCACGAACCCCCCACGACCCCCCACGAAGGGACACCCGTTGAACACCAAGCTGCGTGGAGTCAAGAGAGCCGCCACCCTCGGTGCCATCGCCCTCGCCTGTGTCAGTCTCCAGCCCGTGGCCGCCTCCGCGGCCCCGCACCCCGGCCCCGTTCCGGGTGAGCGCGTGGTCGGCGGTACCCCCGCCGAGCAGGGCGAATTCCCGTTCATGGTCCGTCTGTCGATGGGCTGCGGCGGCGCGCTCTACGCCAAGGACGTCGTCCTGACCGCCGCCCACTGCGTGGACGGCTCCGGCGACAACACGAGCATCACCGCCACCGGTGGCGTCGTGGACCTGGAGAGCCCGGACGCGATCACCGTGAAGTCCACGAAGGTCCTCCAGGCGCCGGGTTACGACGGCAAGGGCAAGGACTGGGCGCTCATCAAGCTCGAGAAGCCGATCGACCAGCCCACGCTGAAGATCGCCAAGGACACCAAGTACAACGAGGGTGACTTCACCATCGCCGGCTGGGGCGCCGACAAGGAAGGCGGCGAGCAGCAGCGCCACCTGCTCAAGGCGACGGTGCCGTTCATCAGCGACGCGGACTGCGAAGCCGCGTACGGCAACGACCTCACGCCCGGCGAGGAGCTCTGCGCCGGCAACCTGGCGGAGGGCGGCACGGACACCTGCCAGGGCGACTCCGGCGGCCCCATGTTCCGCAAGGACGAGGCCGGCGAGTACATCCAGGTGGGCATCGTCAGCTGGGGCAACGGCTGCGCGCGCCCCAAGTTCCCCGGCGTCTACACCGAGGTGTCGACGTTCGCCGGTGACATAGAGAAGGCGGCATCGGAGCTCTGAGGCTCGCCGACGCGGGGCCGGACCGGGTACTCCTGGTCCGGCCCCGCTGCACGCTCGGAGAGTCTTTGTGGCTACCCGACCGGCCCGGCAGCCGGGACCCGCGTTAGTCCAAGTCCTGCCACCCCTTTGTCCATGGGCGTACAACTGCTCCCCGGCGCAGGGTGACCGCACCGAGATCCGTCCCACGGAGGGGTGCCATGCAGCCGTCAGACACGTCCGGTCCGAGCCGCAGAGCCGTAGTCGCCACGGGCGCGCTCGCCGGGGTCGGCGCAGCCGTCGGCCTCGGGGGAGCCGCAACCGCTTCGGCGAGGCCGGCCGCGGCGGGCGAAGCCGTACTCCGCTCCGCCGACCTGGAAGTGCGCGTCGCCACCGACTTCCCCCGCGTCATCTCGTACACGGACCGCACCGCCCGTGCGGTCCTGTACGCGCAGTCGGAAACCGTCACCACGCTCCTGGTGGACGACGTGACGCACACCCCGAAGGTCACCGTCACCGACCAGGGGGCCGACCGCATCGAGTACGTCCTGACCCTCGGCGGCGGCACCACCATCACCGTCGAGATCGCCCTGAAGGGCCGCCGTCTGCACTGGCGCGTCACGGAGATCGACGACACCGACGCCCTGCGCGTCGGCACCCTGCGTATCCCCGGCCTCGCCCTGCTCTCCGTGCGCAGCGACCAGCCCGGCGCCGCTCTCCTCGCCGCCAGGATCCAGCTGGACAAGGCCAAGAGCGGGGACACCGAGGTCAGGCCGCGCCCGGACACCCCGGCGCAGGCGGCCACCGGATGCGCCTACGCCGTCGTCGCGCACGACGCGCTCGGCGGCGCCGTCGAGACCAACACCGTCTACGACAAGCCCACCAGCGAGGCCGGAACCACCTGGGACAACGGCAGGCTCTGGCGGGAGACCGTCAGGAAGAACGGCTACGTGGAGGCCCGCCTCACCCCCGGCCAGTGGACGCACCGCGCGGCCACCGCCGCCGCCGACGACACCGAGCCCCTCCCGTACGCCACCGTCGTCGTCACCGGCGACCGCAACGGCGACGGCAAGGTCGACTGGCAGGACGCCGCCATCGCGTTCCGCGACATCATGGTGCAGCCCCTCGGCGCCGACGAGCAGCACCTGCGCGTCGTCCCGCACATCCCCTTCAACTTCGCCTCGCAGGCCACGAACCCGTTCCTCGCCACCCTCGACAACGTCAAGCGGATCCACCTGGCCACGGACGGCCTGCGGCAGTACACGCTGCTCAAGGGCTATCAGTCCGAGGGCCACGACTCCGCGCACCCCGACTACGCGGGCAACTACAACACGCGCGCGGGCGGACTCGACGACCTCAACACCCTGGTCAGGGAAGGCAAGAAGTGGAACAGCGACTTCAGTGTGCACGTGAATGCCACGGAGTCCTATCCCGTCGCGAACGCCTTCTCCGAAAAGCTCGTCGACAAGGCCGACGAGCAGTGGGACTGGCTGGATCAGAGCTACCGCATCGATCAGCGCCGCGACCTGGTTTCCGGCGATATCGTCAAGCGGTTCGCCGACTTGCGGGACGACGCCGACGGAGCCCTCAATGCCCTCTACATCGATGTTTTCCGCGAATCGGGATGGACGTCCGACCGGCTCCAGCGCGCCCTGCGGAAACAGGGCTGGATCGTCACCAGCGAGTGGGGGCACGGCTTCGAGCGCTCCTCCGTCTGGTCCCACTGGGCGACGGAACCGGATTACGGGCCTGACACGTCGCGAGGCATCAATTCGCGGCTGATCCGCTTCATCCGGAACCACCAGAAGGACGTCTTCGCCGACAAATGGCCGACCCTTCTGGGCATTGCCCGCATGGGAAACTTCGAAGGGTGGGTCGGAAAGACCGACTGGGCCTATTTCTACGACCTGATCTGGACCGACTCGCTGCCCGCCAAATATCTCCAGGCCCACCCCATCAAGTCCTGGGGCGAGCACGAGATCAGTTTCTTCGGCGAGGGCGCGACAAAGGTCTCGGACACCGGCGGCACCCGCAGGATCGTGACCGACGGCCGCGTCGTCTACGACGGGGGGAACTACCTGCTCCCCTGGGAGCCGCGCAAGGCCACCGATCCCGGCAAGCTCTACCACTACAGCCCCAAGGGCGGGAAGACGACCTGGGAGCTGCCGCGCGGCTGGTCCAAGCTCCGCAGGGCCGCGCTCTACCGGCTCACCGACCAAGGCCGGGTCTTCGCCGGCGACGTCCCGGTGCGCGGCGGCAAGGTGACCCTCGACGCCAAGGCCGGGCAGCCCTACGTCCTCTACCGCACCCGTACCGCCGCCGTGCCCGACCCCGACTGGGGACAAGGCACCCCGCTGCACGACCCGGGCTTCAACTCCGGTTCCCTGCACGGCTGGCAGGTCTCCGGCCCCGCCTCCGTCGTCCTCAGCAAACTCGGCGACCACGAACTGGTCGTCGCGCCGGGCGGCAAGGCGGCCGTCGGCCAGCGCCTGCGCCGCCTGAAGGCAGGCTCGTACGTCGCCTCCGTACAGGTCGAGGTCGGGGAGAAGGCCGGCGAGGAGCGGAAGGCCGCCCTGGAGGTGCGCACCGCCGACGGCGTCACCGCCGCCAACTGGACGCGGACCTCCACCGCAGGCAACTACGTGGCGGCCGACCGCAAGCACGGCACACGTTTCCAGCGGATGTTCGTGCCCTTCACCGTGCCCGACGGCGGCGGCCCCGCGGAACTGACGCTCCGGGCCGACGCGGGCCACGCGCGCGTGCGCTTCGACAACGTGCGCATCGTCTCCCGCGCGCGTGCCGCCGCCCCGGCCGGGGGCAGCATCGTCTCCGAGGACTTCGAGCGGGTGCCGCAGGGGTGGGGGCCCTTCGTGAAGGGCGACGCGGGGGACGTCACCGATCCGCGTACGCACATCGCGCAGCGGCACGCGCCGTTCACGCAGCGCGGCTGGAACGGCAAGGCCATCGACGACGTCATCGACGGCGGGCAGTCCCTCAAGTCCCGCGGCGAGAACAAGGGGCTCGTCTACCGCACCGTCCCGCACACCGCCCGCTTCGAGCCCGGCAAGCGCTACCGCGTCTCCTTCCGGTACGAGAACGAGAAGGCGGGGCAGTACGCGTGGATCACCGCCGTCGACGAGCCCGCGGCCCGCGAGACCGACCGCAAGGAGCTGCCCGTCGCGACCGAACCCACCACCCTGGCCTACGAGTTCACCGCCCCCGCCGAGGGCGAGGCATGGGTCGGGCTGCGCAAGACCGGTGACGACGGCACCGCGGAGTTCGTCCTCGACGCCTTCGAGGTGCGCGAGATCTGAGGGGCCGGCCAAGGAGCCCTGTCCCGTCAAGGAGCCCCGCCCCGCCGGAGAGGCCGCTCACAGCCTCTCCGGCGGACCGCCTACGGGGTTTCCGCGGCGAGGGGGAGCGGCGCGAGTGAGACGGCCGCCTCCTCGTCCGGCCCTTCCCGCCCCTCCAGTTCGAGGACCCACACCTCGTTCGCCCCCTCCCGCAGCACAGGACCGGGCACGAACAGGGAGGTCTGCGGGCCCGCCGACCAGTAGCGGCCCGCATTGAAGCCGTTCACCCACACGAACCCCCGCGTCCAGGCGGGCAGTTCGATGACGGCGTCACCGGCCCCGTCCACCTCCACCGTGCCGCGGTACAGACCGGGACGGCCCCCCGCCGCCTCCCCGGACGCCGGAACACCCCGCACGGCGTCCGCCGAGGAGAACGCGTCCAGCCGCAGCCCCGCGGCCTCCACCCCGTGCAGGTACTGCCGCTCATGCAGGACCCCGCCCGTGATGCCCTTCGCCTCACCGGTCCGCGGCCCGTAGTTGACCCGCCCCAAAGACTCCACCCACAGCTCCACGCGCGCGTGCCCCGCGACAGGCACGCCGAGCGCCGGTTCCTCCTCGGTGAGGACCCCCGCCCGCTCCCCGTCCACGTACACCACGGCCCGGTCCCGCAGCCCCCGCACGCTCAGCGGGTACGGCTGCCGCGGGCCCGGCACCGTCACGGCGTACCGCACAAGGCCGCGGTCGACGTCGAGCTCTTCGAAGGTGGGCGGTACGGCGTATTCCGCGACGGGTCCGCCCAGCGCGTCCATGACCGCGGACAGGGGCACCCACTCCGTGAGGCCCACCGGAACGTGCGCGGCCAGCGAAGGCAACGGCGCGGGCAGCCCGGGCAGCGGCCCCTCCGCGTACGCGGCGAGCACCTCACGGAAGCGCCAGAACTTCTCCGTGGGGCGCCCGAACTCGTCGACGGGCGCGTCATAGTCGTACGAGGTGACGTCCGGCTCCAGGGCCCCGTCGTGCAGCGCGCCACCGCCCCGGTTCGCCCCCGCCCACCCGGCGAAGTTCGTGCCGCCGTGCGCCATGTAGAGATTGACCGAGGCCCCGCACTCCAGGATCTCCCGCAACGCGCCCGCGGCGTCCGCCGCGTCCCGTACGACGTGCTCCGCGCCCCAGTGGTCGAACCAGCCGCACCAGAACTCCATGCACATCAGCGGCCCCCTCGGGCGGTGCCCGCGCAGCGTCTCGAAGGCCGCCCCGGCCTGCGAGCCGAAGTTGGCCGTCGCCAGGACGCCGGGAACGGAGCCGCCGGTCAGCATGTGGTCCTCGGGGCCGTCGGACGTGAACAGCGGCACGCTCACGCCCTCGGTGCGCAGCAGGTCGACGAGGTGGCGGAGATAGACCTGGTCCGAGCCGTAGCTGCCGTACTCGTTCTCCACCTGCACCATGATCACCGGGCCGCCCCGGTCGTGCTGGCGCGGCACGACCTCCCTCATCAGGCGCCCGAACCAGCGGTCCACGTGCCCCAGGTACTCCGCGTCGCGGGTACGCGCGCGTGCCCCCACCGCGCCCGTCAGCCAGTGCGGAAGGCCGCCGTTCTCCCACTCGGCGCAGATGTACGGCCCCGGCCGCACGATCGCCCACAGCCCGGCGCCGGCGGCGGCGTCCAGGAAACGGCCCAGCGCCCCGACGTCGCCGAACTCCCCGGGACGCGGCTCGTGCAGGTTCCACGGGACGTACGTCTCCACACAGTTGAGCCCCATCGCCCGCAGCATCGCCAGGCGGTGGCCCCACTGGGCCTCGTGCACCCGGAAGTAGTGCAGCGCGCCCGAGAGCAGCCGCACCGGCCGCCCGTCGAGCTCGAAGTCGTCCTCGCCCACCCTGAAGCCGTTCATCGTGTCCCTGTGTCCCTCTCGCTCACATACCGTCCGCCACGATCACCTCTGGCGGGCGGCGGGGTCCATGGACAAAGATCGAGGCGGGTTGGACGCAGCGAGCGGGCCGCGGCCCGAACGGAAAGGGGCACAAGCGGATGTACCACACCTGGATGCGGTATTTCACGCCGAGCCCGGCCCACCACCGCCTCGGCCTCGCCTGCCTCGGAGTCGGCCTCCAGCACGGCCTCCTGCCCACCGTCGGCCCGCGCACCCTCGACCACCACGTGGCCGTCGTCGTCAGCGCGGGCGGCGGCTGGTTCCTGACCCCCGACGGCCGACGCGCCAAGGTGACGGCGCCCGCGCTGATCTGGCTCACCCCCGGCGTACGCCACCACTACGGCGCCGACCCGGAGACCGGCTGGGACGAGTGCTTCGTCGACTTCACGGGCCCCGCCACGACGACCTACACCGAACTCGGCTACATCGAGCCCGAGAGGCCCGTGGTGCCCCTCTCCGACGCGACCGGCGCGCGGGCCGCCGTCGGCCGCATCGCGCGCGCCGCCCGGCGCGGCAACCCGCTCCTGGAGGTCGAGACCGGCGCCGCCGTCCACGAACTCCTCGTCGCGCTGCGCCGGGCCCGCGCCGACATCGCCCCCGACGGCGACCCCGTGCTCCAGGCACTCGCCCGCGACGCCTTCCGGCCACTTTCCGTCGCCGAGCACGCGGGACGCCACGGCATGACCCCCGCCGAACTGCGCACCGCGGTACGCAGGGGAGCGGGCTGCAGCCCCAAGGACTACCTCCTCGGCATCCGCCTGGGGCGCGCCAAGGAACTCCTCGCGGCCACGGAGCTGCCGGTCGCGGCCGTCGCGCGCCGTGTCGGCTACGACGACCCCGCGTACTTCTCGCGGCTGTTCACGCGCCGCGTCGGCACAGCGCCCGTGCGCTTCCGCGAGCAGCAGGGACGCGCCGTGCCGGGCGGCTGGTCGCAGCAGATCCCCGACCCCGACGACCCGCCGATTTTGCGCTCTTCCGCCGTCGGCGGCGAAGGACCGGCAACGTAGGCTCGTGCACCATGACCACCAGCCACACAAGTGACGCGAACGGTGCCGGCGCCACCGATGCCGCAAACGCCACGGACGCAGCCGTGCGCGCCGAGCTGTCCCGCCTGCGCGACAGCATCGACAACATCGACGCCGCCGTCGTCCACATGCTCGCCGAACGCTTCAAATGCACCCAGCAGGTCGGCCACCTCAAGGCCAACCACCACCTCCCGCCCGCCGACCCGGCCCGCGAGTCCCGCCAGATCGCCCGCCTGCGCGAGCTCGCGGAGAGCGCGAAGCTGGACCCGGCGTTCGCCGAGAAGCTCCTCAACTTCATCATCGCGGAGGTCATCCGCCACCACGAGACGATCGCCAAGTCGTCGTGAAGCGCCCCCGCGGCGACAGGGCCGGCGCCGGGATCGCCCGGGGCTGAGCACCGATGTCCGGGCTCCCCGCTCCGTTGTCGGTGACATCAGGCAGCATGGACGCATGCCCGTACTGACGCGCGACGAAGCGCAGACCCGAGCCCGGCTCATCGACGTCCACCGGTACACGGTGGATCTTGACCTGACCGGGGGAGCCGAGACCTTCGACTCCCGCACCGTCATCCGGTTCTCGGCGCTCGGGGAGCCCGCGGCCACGGTCGGCACCTTCGTCGAGGTCAAGCCCGCCGAGCTGCGCTCCGTCACCCTCGACGGGCAGCCGCTCGACCCGGCGGCCCTCGACGAGAACCGGCTACCGCTCACCGGACTCACCGCGGGCGAGCACGAACTGCGCATCGACGCCGCCATGCTCTACTCGCACACCGGCGAGGGCATGCACCGCTTCACCGACCCCACGGACGGCGAGGAGTACACGTACACCCAGCTGTTCATGGAAGACGTACAGCGCGTCTTCGCCGCCTTCGACCAGCCCGACCTGAAGTCGGTCTTCGAGCTGACCGTCACCGCCCCCGAGGGCTGGACGGTCCTCGCGAACGGCGTCACCGAGCACATGGGCGACGGGACGTGGCGGGCCGCGCCCACCCCGCTGATCTCCACCTACCTCGTCGCCGTCGCCGCCGGCCCCTGGCACTCGATCCGCACCGAACACCGCGGACTGCCCTTCGGCATCCACTGCCGCCGCTCCCTCGCGCCCTACCTGGACGCCGACGCCGACGAGATCCTCGACGTCACGCGCGCGTGCTACGACCGCTACCACGAAAAATTCGAAGAGCCCTACCCCTTCGACTCCTACGACCAGGCATTCGTCCCCGAGTTCAACGCCGGCGCGATGGAGAACCCCGGACTCGTCACCTTCCGCGACGAGTTCATCTACCGCTCCGCCGTCACCGACACCGAGCGGCAGACCCGCGCCATGGTCATCGCGCACGAGATGGCCCACATGTGGTTCGGCGACCTCGTCACCCTCCGCTGGTGGGACGACATCTGGCTGAACGAATCCTTCGCCGAGTACATGGGCTTCCAGACCACCGCCGAAGCCACTTGCTTCACCGACACCTGGACCGACTTCGGCGTCGCCCGCAAGGCCTGGGGGTACGACGCCGACCAGCGCCCCTCCACCCACCCCGTCGCACCCCACCCGGACGCCGTACCCGACACCGCGTCCGCGATGCTCAACTTCGACGGCATCTCCTACGCCAAGGGCGCCTCCGCCCTGCGCCAGCTCGTCGCCTGGCTCGGCGAGAAGGACTTCCTCGCCGGCATCAACACCCACATCGCCCGGCACAAATTCTCCAACGCCACCCTCGCCGACTTTATCGAATCCCTCGCGCACAACACCGACCGCGACGTGCACGGCTGGGCCGACGCCTGGCTGCGCACCACCGGCGTCGACACCCTCACCTCGACGGTCACGCACGACGCCAGGGAATGGACCCTCGCCGTCGACCACGACGGCAGCCGCCCGCACCGCGTCGCCGTCGGGGTCTACGACCGAGACCTCGCCGACACCCGCGGCCTCGTCCTGCGCGAGCGGTACGAAACCGACGTCCCGCACTCCGGCGCGTCCGCCGCGCCGCGCGACGGCGGGCGCCCCGCCCTGATCGTCCCGAACGACCAGGACCTCACCTACGCCAAGATCCGCCTCGACGAGGTCTCCATGGACACGGCCCTGCGCAGCCTCTCCGGGGTCCCCGACGCGCTCACCCGCGCCGTCCTGTGGAACAGCCTGCGCGACATGGTCCGCGACGGCGAACTCCAGGGCACCGTCTACCTCGACACGGCCCGCGCGCACCTGCCCGACGAGACCGACCTCGCCCTCGTCCAAGGCGTCCTCGCCTTCGCCACCACCTACGTCGCCGGCCGCTACCTGCCCCCGGACCAGCGCCCCGCCGCCCTCGCCACCCTCACCGAACTCTGCCGCGACCTGATCCGGCGCACCGAGGACGGCTCCCACCCCGGCCTGCGGCTCACCGCCGTACGCGGCTTCATCGACGTGGCCACACGCCCCGACCCGCTCCAGGAGTGGCTCACCGAAGGCACCGTCCCCGGCGGGCCCGAGCTCGACCCCGAGCTGCGCTGGCGCGTCCTGACCCGCCTCGCCGTCCTCGGCGCGGCCGACGAGTCCGCGATCGCCGCCGAACTGGAGCGCGACCCCAGCGCCACCGGACAGGAAGGCGCCGCCCGCTGCCGGGCCGCACTGCCCGACCCCGACGCCAAGCGCGCCGCATGGGAGGCGATGTTCGCGTCGGACGACCTCTCCAACTACCTCCTCACCGCCACCGCCCAGGGCTTCTGGCAGCCCGAACAGGCCGACCTCGTACGGCAGTACATCCCCCGCTACTACGAGGAAGCCGTCGCCCTCGCCGCCCGGCGCGGCCCCGCCATCGCCGACGTCGCGGGCCGCTGGGCCTTCCCCGTATCCGCCGTGGACGCCGAGACGCTCCGCCTCGGCGAGCAGTGCCTGCGCGACACCGAACCCATCCCCGCCCTGCGCCGCAAACTGGCCGACCAACTGGACGACCTGGCACGGGCGTTGCGGGTCCGGGAAGCAAAGGGCTCCTAGGGGGCCCGGCGGGACCAGGTCCGCGGACCGACGCGGACCTGGTCCCAGCAGACGATCCTCCGGCGGGCGCGGCCTCCTGAGGCCGGAGATCCAGCCGTACACCGCCTCACCGGACCCGCGGCAGTGTCGACCGAGGAACAGACCACACCATCGGGCAAGCACTCGGCCGCGCCCCGCGCTTCGTCGAAGTACGCCCGAGGAGGTGACCGAGGGCATGTTCCCGCACGTCCCCGCGGCGAGCGGGCCCCGCAAGGGGCGCGGGGAACCGCGCGACCAGCCACCGCAAACCCGCGGTCAAAGGCTGCCCCCGGGTCACTCACCCCCACCGCTCACCCCGCGGAGCACCTAGCACTACCGCCCGCCCCAACACGCCCTCTCCGCAGGGCAGTACCACTTTCGGGTTCGCTTCGCCGAGGTCTCGGGGCACACCGCCCGCCCGGCAGACACGCTGGTGTCCCAGTCCGCGCGCACCCGAAGGACATCACCCATGAGCACTCCGCCGCCCCTCGCCGGAGGCGCCCGAGGATCCGACGCGCTGCGGCCATTGCTCACCGCCGCCCTGGACGCCCTGCACACCGGAGCGACCGCCCGCGGCGGACCCATCCCGGCGGGCGGGTCCGCCGCCGTCGCGGCCAGAGTGCGACAGGCCGCGGGCGACCTCCTGCCCGACCGGGGCGAAGGCGACGAAGCAGCCCTGCGCACCCTGGTCCACGCACTGGCCGAAGGCGCCGCCGACCCCGCGGACCCACTGTGCGCCGCCCACCTGCACTGCCCGCCACTCGCCCTCGCCGTAGCCGCCGACCTCGCCGCATCCGCCCTCAACCCCTCCATGGACTCCTGGGACCAGGCCCCCGCGGCCTCGGAGATCGAAACCCTCGTCACCCGCACCCTCGCCGCACAGGCCTACGGCACCGGCACAGGCGACGCCCTCGTCACCACCGGCGGCACCGAGGCCAACCAACTCGCCCTGCTCCTCGCCCGCGAACACACCGCCGCGCACGGCCCCGTCCAGCTCATCACCGGCGAGAACGCCCACCACTCGCTCGCCCGCGCCGCCTGGCTCCTCGGCATGCCGGAACCCGTCACCGTCCCCGCACCCGCCGGCGTCCTGGACCCCGCCGCCCTCGACGAAGCACTGTCCCAGCTCACCGGACCACCCGACACGTTCCTCGTCGCCGCCACCGCGGGCACCACCGACGCCGGACTCATCGACCCCCTCGACCAGATCGCCGACCTCTGCGCATGCCACGGCGCCCGACTGCACGTCGACGCCGCGTACGGCGGCCCCCTCCTCTTCAGCGACACACGCAAAGAACTCCTGCGCGGCATCGACCGCGCCGACAGCATCACCTTCGACCTGCACAAACTCGGCTGGCAACCCGTCGCCGCCGGCCTCCTCCTGGTCCGCGACCCGCACGACCTCGCCGCACTCGGCCACCACGCCGACTACCTCAACGCCGGCGACGACACCGAAGCGGGCCTGCCCGACCTCCTCGGCCGCTCCGTACGCACCACACGCCGCCCCGACGTACTCAAGATCGCCGTCACCCTCAAAGCCCTGGGACGGCAAGGAATCGGCACCCTCGTCGACCAAGTCTGCGCACAGGCACAGGAGTTCGCCGCACTCATCGCATCGCACCCCGGGTTCGAGCTGCACGACCGGCCCGTCATCAGCACCGTCCTGTTCCGGCCCGTCGGCGCCGACGACGACCACATCGCCCACGTCCGCAGAGAACTGCTCGGCCGTGGCAGCGCCGTCCTCGGACGGGCCGCGATCGACGGACGCCGCTGGCTCAAGACCACCCTGCTCAACCCCCACACCCGGCCCGGCGACCTCGCCGAACTCCTGAAGCTCGTGGAAGGAACCACCCCCCGATGACCGGCCAGAACGACAAGCCCGCCCCGCCGCTCACCACCCCCGAGAACCCCCGGGACCTGGTCGGCATCGGCATCGGCCCCTTCAACCTCTCCCTCGCCGCCCTCGCCCAGCCCCTCACCGGACTCGACACCGCCTTCTACGAACAGCGCCCCGGCTTCCACTGGCACCCGGGACTCCTCATCGACGGCGCAAGCCTCCAAGTCCCCTTCCTCGCCGACCTGGTGACCCTCGCCGACCCCGCGAGCCCCTGGACCTTCCTCAGCTACCTCAAATCCCGCGAGCGGCTCTTCCCCTTCTACTTCGCCGAGCGATTCCACATCCAGCGCGCCGAGTACGACGCGTACTGCCGCTGGGTCAGCGAGAACCTCCCCGCACTGCACTTCGGGCACCAGGTCGACGCGGTGCGCTGGAACCCCGAACGCAGCCTCTTCGAAGTCGACTTCACCCAACTCGACACCGACGGAGAAGCCGAAGCACTCGGCCGGACCTATACGAAGAACATCGTCGTCGGCGTCGGCACCGCACCCCACGTCCCCGAACCCCTGAGGCCCCTCGCCGACGCCCCCACCGTCCCGGTCATCCACGCCGCGGACTACCTCTCGCACCGCGACCACATCCTCGCCGCCGACCACATCACCGTCATCGGCTCCGGCCAGTCCGGCGCCGAAGTCTTCCTCGACCTGCTCAAACGCCGCCCCACCGGCACCGAGAAAATCCACTGGCTGGCCCGCACCGAAGCCTTCGCACCCATGGAGTACTCCAAGCTCGGCCTGGAACACTTCACCCCGGACTACACCCGCTACTTCCACTCCCTGCCCGAATCCGTGCGCGACGGCCTCGTCCCCCAGCAGTGGCAGCTCCACAAAGGCATCGACACCGACACCATCGCCGCCATCCACGACGAGCTCTACCAACGCACCCTCCACGGCGGCTGGCCCGACGCCGTCCTCACCCCCGGAGTCTGCGTCCGCACCGCGGGCCGCGTCGGCAACACCCGCGTCGAACTCCACCTCGAACACCTCCAGCAAGGCACCCGCTCCCGCCTCACCACCGACGCGGTCGTCCTCGCCACCGGATACCGCGAACGCCCCCTCGACCAACTCCTCGCGGGCCTCGACCCCTACATGCGCCGGGACTCATCGGAACGCCCCCGCATCGACGAGCAGTACCGCCTCATCCTCGACCCCTCCGTCACCGGCAGCGGCAGCAACGTCTACGTACAGAACGCCGAACGCCACACCCACGGCGTCGGCGCCCCCGACCTCGGCCTCGCCGCCTGGCGCAGCGCCAGCATCCTCAACACCCTGACGGGACAGACCCCCTACCCGCTGCCGCAACGCACCGCGTTCACCAGCTTCGGCCTCCAGGAACCGCAGAGCCGCCCCGCCACCACCGGCCTGATCGGCGAGCAGCGCAACAACCTCGTACGCCTCAAGAACTGACCGGCCCCGCCCCCCGAAGGGCTAGAAGACGGGCGTACCGTCCCGGGTCAGCTTCCAGTCCACCGACGCGAACTGGCCCGGGTCGACCGTCCCCTTCGCCTGCACCCACTGAATGATCGTGTTGCGGATCTCGTCCGAGTTCGCCCACAGCTGCTTGGCCGCGGCCACGTGCGGGAAGTTGCCGCCGCCGCTCGCCCGGTAATTGTTGACCGCGAGCACGAACTCGGCCTTCGGATCGATGTCCTTGCCGTCGAAACTCAGCTTCACGATCCGGGACCCCGCCGGCTTGGCGATGTCGATCTCGTACGTCACGCCGTGCAGCGCGTCGTAGTTGTAGTCCGGGATGTTGTCCGCGTTCGTCAGCTTCGCCGGATCCACCGGAGCGCCGGCCGCCGTCCGCACGTAATAGCGGGCCGAGAACTCCAGATACTCCTTGAGCTGCGCACCCGTGACGAGCCGCGCCTCCAGCGTGTTCTCGAACGGATACAGCCCCGCCGCGTCCTTGATCGTCACCTCGCCCGCCGGAATCCCCGCCGTACGCGAGAAACACGACGCCTGCGAGAGGACCGGCAGCGCCGCGTACTGACCGCCCTTCAAGGCCTCCTTGACCGTCTCCGCCTGGACATGGCTGATCAGATCGATGATCGCGACATCCTTGTACGGGCCCTCGGCCGTGCTCATCGCCTGCGTGGAGGTGCCGATGACCTGGTTGACGTACGCGACGACCTTCTCGTGCTCGTCGGCCAGCAGCCGGGTGATCTTGCGGTCCTCCTTCGCCGTGTTGGAGTTACGGACCTGCGCCCCGACCTTCTCCACCGTCCAGCGGCCCTTCGACCACACCAGATCGAAGTCGAAGAGCGTAAGGCGCTGGCCCCACTTCAGCGGCTCCGACAGGACGACCTTCTTGCCGGTCTCCTTGTTCTCCACGAAATACTCGGGGATCTCCGTGTGCGCGTGCCCCACCAGAATCGCGTCGATCCCCGGCACCTGCTCGGCCACCAGACCCGCCGCGTTCTCGACGTACGGAAGCTGATCACCGTACGAAGAAGTGCCGCTGGACCCGGAGTGCGCCGACACGATCACGACGTCCGCCCCCATCGACCGCAGCTTCGGCACCCACTTCGCCGCCTGCTCCTCCAGGCCCGGGAACGTCATCTTGCCCTGGACGTTCGCCTTGTCCCAGATCGCGATGCCCGGATTGGTCAGGCCGAGCACCGCCACCTTCACGTCACGGCCGTGCGGAGTACGCAGGCGCTTCATGAAGTACGGCGGGAAAGCGGGCCGCTGCGTCTTCGCGTCCAGAGCATTGGCACCGAGCAACGGAAACTCGCACTGCTCCTCGAATTTCCGCAGCACCGGAATGCCATAGTTGAATTCATGGTTGCCGAGCGCCGCCGCGTCATAACCGATGCTGTTCATCGCCTGCGCCATCGGATGGACCGGACCGCGCTTCGCGGTGATCGGGTCGATCTTCGCGTAGTAGTACGAAAGCTGGGTGCCCTGAATCGTGTCGCCCGCGTCGATGAGGAGCGTGTTGCGCCGGCCCCTCTCCTCGCGGATCTCGTTCACGAGAGTGGAGATCTTCGCCAGGCCCACGTCATTGTGGTCCTTGTCGTCGAACTCCTTGTCCGTGAAGTAGTCCCAGTTGAAGACATTGCCGTGCAGATCCGTCGTGCCCATCACGGTGAACGAATACCGCTTCTTCCGCTTGGCGGGCTTCCCGCGCCCCTGCGCCGACGCGGACGGCGCGGCGGCCACACCGCCCGCGAGCGCCACGCCCGTGGCAGCGGCGGACTTGCCCAGGAACTTCCGGCGGTTCAGCGGCATCTCGTACTCCCCTTGGACCCATGGTCAATCGATGTAACGCGCGTAGATTCTGACCCCGCCCACCCCACCCGCAACAGACCCCGCAGGTTGCGATCCGATGACTGTCCGGTGCCGCCCACCGATGCGACAGTGGCCGCATGAACGAGACGACCCCCGCCGCCGCCCCCTACGGCACCCCCGACGCCCCACGCCTGGCCGTCAAAGGCGAAGCACACCTCGAAGTCGACCCCGAAATCGCCCGCATCGGCATCACCGTCAGCGCCCGCGGAACCGACCGGCGCGACGCCCTCAACGACCTCACACGCCGCAACGCCACCGTCATCGACCTCGTCAAAACCTACGGCGACTCCGTCGAAAAACTGGAGACCGGCGCCTTCTCCATCAGCCCCGAACTGACCAAACACGGCCGCGGCGAACGCATCCGCGCCTACCACGGACGCGTCCACATCACCGCCGAACTCACCGACTTCACCGCACTCGGCGAACTCACCACCCGCCTCGCCGACCTAGAACTCACCCGCGTCGACGGCCCCTACTGGGCCCTGCGCCCCGACTCACCCACCCACCGCGAAGCCCGCCAGGAAGCGGTCAAAGAAGCCGTCCAGCGCGGCCGCGAGTACGCGCAGGCGCTGGGCACCGGACTCGCCGCCCTCGTCGAACTCGCCGACATCGGCGCCGAAAACGCCCAACCCTTCGGCTACGGCGCCCCCGCACCCGCCGTGCGCACCGTCGCCTACGGCGGCGCGCACGGCATGACCGAGGAAGCCACCCCCCTCGACCTCGAACCCCAACGCCAGCACGTCTACGCACAAGTCAACGCACGCTTCACCATGACGCCACCGCAGCTCTAGCGCACCGACCGGCCACAACCGGCCACAAAGAGAAGAATTACACCGCGGGGCGCCCGGCACATCGCTCATCAGAGCAACGCCCCGCACAATTCAACACTTGTCAATAGCCCTTCATGCAAAGGTTGTTGAGTAGTCATGCCCAGCCAATTCCCTACCGGTCGGTAAGCCCTAGGCTCGAAACATGCGCCGAGCAAAAATCGTCTGCACACTGGGCCCCGCCACCGACTCGTACGACCAGATCAAGGCACTGGTCGAAGCCGGAATGGACGTGGCCCGCTTCAACCTCAGCCACGGCACCTACGCCGAGCACGAGGAGCGCTACCAGCGCGTACGCAAAGCCTCCGACGAGACGGGCCGCAGCGTCGGCATCCTCGCCGACCTTCAAGGCCCGAAGATCCGCCTGGGGCGCTTCAGCGAAGGACCCGTACTCCTCGAACGCGGCGACCAGTTCACCATCACCGTCGAAGAAGGCGTCCAAGGCGACCGCCAGACCTGCGGCACCACCTACGACGGCCTCGCCCAAGACGTCACCCCCGGCGAACGCATCCTCGTCGACGACGGCAAAGTAACCCTGGAAGTCACCGCCGTCGACGGACCCCGCGTCACCACCACCGTCGTCGAAGGCGGCATGGTCTCCGACCACAAGGGACTCAACCTCCCCGGCGTCGCCGTCTCCGTCCCCGCACTCTCCGACAAAGACGAAGCAGACCTGCGCTGGGCCCTGCGTTCAGGATTCGACGTCATCGCCCTCTCCTTCGTACGCAGCGGACGCGACATCGAAGACGTACACCGCATCATGGACGAAGAAGGCCGCCGCCTCCCCGTCATCGCCAAGGTCGAAAAACCACAGGCCGTCGACAACATCGACGACATCGTCGCCGCCTTCGACGCCATCATGGTCGCCCGCGGCGACCTCGGCGTCGAAATGCCACTCGAACAAGTACCGATCGTCCAAAAGCGCGCCATCAAACTCGCCAAACGAAACGCCAAACCCGTCATCGTCGCGACCCAAATGCTCGACTCGATGATCGACAACTCCCGACCCACCCGCGCCGAAGCCTCCGACGTCGCCAACGCCGTCATCGACGGCACCGACGCCGTCATGCTCTCCGGCGAAACCAGCGTCGGCAAATACCCCATCGAAACCGTCCGCACCATGAGCCGCATCGTCGAAGCCGCCGAGGAAGACATCCTCGCCAAAGGACTCCCGCCGCTCACCGAACGCAGCAAACCCCGCACCCAAGGCGGCGCCGTCGCCCGCGCCGCCGCCGAGATGGGCGACTTCCTGGGCGCCAAATTCCTCGTCGCCTTCACACAATCCGGCGACACCGTCCGCCGCCTCTCGCGCTACCGCTCCCCGATTCCGCTGCTCGCCTTCACCCCCGACCGGGCGACACGCTCCCAGCTCAACCTCACCTGGGGCGTGGAGACCTTCCTCGGCCCCCACGTCGACTCCACCGACGCCATGGTCCGCCAGGTCGACGAGCTGCTCCTGAAGTACGGCCGCTGCGAGAAGGGCGACGTAGTCGTCATCACCGCCGGCTCCCCACCCGGAGTCGCCGGCTCCACCAACCTCGTACGCATCCACCACATCGGCGAAGACGACAACCCCAAGTAGGCACTACACGCCCCGGGGTCGAAGGGCCGCTCCAGAAGGAGCGGCCCTCACCCATGCCCGCATCCTCACGGCGTCACGATGGCGAACCCCGGATCCGGCTTCTCCACCACACCCAGCAACTTCGCGAGAAGCGACGCGTCACCCTCCACCCCGATGCCCCCAAGCCCCTTACCGCCCAACATCGCCAGCAACTGAGACTTCGTCATCGTGAGCGTGACACCCGCATCCGGATCCTTCCCCGTGTCGCTGCGATACGTCAGCACGCCGTTCCGCAACGTCAGATGCCACACCTTCCCCAACGCAGGCAGACACCAGTCCATCCGCAGCGACAGATCCCACGCCTTCGGACCATTCACACGGACCGCCACCGAATCGATCAGCTGATCCACGGAAAGCGCCATCAGCATGTCCGCACTCGCCACAGTCGTGGGGGAGTCAGGCACGCCCTCACGCAACTCGCGGGCGCCCGTCAGATAGAAATTCCGCCACACCGCATTCTCCGAACCCTGCCCCAACCGGGTATATATAGCCGCCAGCTCGGACTTCGCCGCCTTGTGCCCGGGATCCGCGAACACCACGTGATTCAACAACGTCACCGCAAACCGCAGATCGCCACTACGCGCAAACGCCCTCGCCTTCGCGACCGTCGCCGTACGACCACCCATAGCCTTCACATACCGCTTGGCCTCCTCGACCGGCGGATGCTCCCACAGGTGGGCGGGATTACCGTCGAACCAGCCCATGTAGCGCTGGTAAATCCCCTTCACGTTGTGACTCAGCGACCCGTAATACCCCCGGTTCGCCCACACCCCGGCCAGCGCGGGCGGCAACTCCAACTCCTCGGCGATCTCCCGCCCCGTCATGCCCAGATTGATCATCCGGAGGGTCTGGTCATGCATGTACGCATACAGATCCCGCTGCTGCTCAAGCAACTCCACAATCGTCGCCCCACCCCACGTCGGCCAATGATGCGAAGCAAAAGCAACGTCCGCCCGCCCCTCGAACAACACCACCGACTCACCCAGATAACGCGCCCACTGCCGCGCATCCCGCACCTGCGCCCCACGCAACGTAATGATGTTGTGCATCGTGTGCGTCGCGTTCTCCGCCATACAGACAGCACGCAACCCGGGCAACAGGAAATTCATCTCCGCCGCAGCCTCCGTCCCCGGCGTCATCTGAAACTCGAACCGCACGCCGTCCACCGTCTCCACCTGACCGGTCTCCGTGACGGCCTTCGTCGGCGGGATCAACCCGATGGACCCCACCGAAACGGTCTGCCCCAGACCACAACCAATCTGCGCGGCAGCCGACTTGGGAAGCTGCGCGCCATACATAAACCCGGACCGCCGCTGCATCGCCGTACCGGCATAGACGTTCTCCGAGACGGCATGCTCCATGAACCCCTCGGGCGCGAGGATCGGCACGCCGTCCTCCGCCCCATCAGGCAGCACACCACGGCAACCGCCGAAATGGTCGACGTGCGGGTGGGTGTAGATCAGCCCGGTGACCTTCTTGTCACCGCGGTGCGCGCGGTACAGCTTCAGCGCGGCGGCAGCGGTCTCCGCCGAGATCAGCGGATCGATCACGATGACACCGGTGTCGCCCTCGACGATCGTCATGTTCGACAGATCGAGCCCACGCACCTGATACACCCGGTCCGTGACCTTGTAGAGCCCCTGCTTCGACACGAGCTGCGACTGCCGCCACAGACTCTTGTGCGCGGTCTTCGGGGCGTCGCCCTTGAGGAAGTCGTACGCATCGCTGTCCCAGACGACCTGCCCCTTGGCGTTCTTCACCACCCCCGGGGTAAGGGCAGCGATGAACCCCTTATCGGCATCGGCGAAGTCATCCCCGCCCTGGCTCGTACCCTCACGGTCGGTCGCGAAGGCGGTCTGCGGATTCATGGCCACGGCTGCTGCGGCAGCACCCGCGGCGGCAGCGACGAAGCTGCGCCGGTTCAAGGGAGTCATGCGGCCGAAGATCGCAGCGGGGTACGGGGCGGGGCAAGGGTTCGCCGGGGATTTGGGGCAGCTCCCAGAGGGGGCGGGGGAGGGGAGTGACGCGTCCTATTGCGCGGGTAGGGGGCGGGTCAGTATTTGGGGCCTACGTGGGCGTCCATGAGGGCTACTGAGGCTTTGCGGGCTACGGAGATGTTCCGGTGGTTGGCTGCCTTCCAGTCGACGCCGACCGTGGTCAGGGTGTCGGTGAAGAGCCGGATGATGTCGCCGGACCGGTTGGTGAAGAAGTACCGGGGATACTCGTAGCGCTTGCGCTCCCCGCCGATGGTGCGGGTCGTCCAGTTGGTGACGCGGCAGCCGTCGGAGTGGATGAGGCCGCGGATGAACTCCCAGGGGTGGGCGTCGACGATCTCCTGCTGCCAAGGTTCGAGGGCGATGCGGCGCTCGTGCTTCTTGCCGGGGCCGTGCTGGGGGAAGAGGCAGGGCCAGTGCTTGCTGGAGCAGGTGACTGCGACGCAGCCTTGCTTCTTGACGCGGCATACGCGGTTGTCCGGGCGCGCGCTGCGGAGGGCCGCTTCGCACGCCTCGATCAAGCCGGGCCAGCTGTCGGCGCACACGATGCGCATGAAGTAGACGCCTCGTCGGCTTGAGCTGATGCAGCCGTCACCGAGGTAGAGGCCCAGCAAGTAGGAGTATGCGGCCGGGTGTTCGGGGGATCCTGGAACGTCCATGCATCTGGGACAGGCCGCAGCGCGTTTCCAGTCGATCGGCTGTATGCGGGTCTGCCAGGAGCGGATCGCGGCGCGCGACACGCCGGTTTCCTTGCTGACGGAGTTGAGGCTGCGGCCTTGCTCGACCAGCGAGAGGGCTCGCTTGCGCGTGCCGATGTCGTACATGCGGCCGAGCTTGGTCGGATCGCTGGGGAGTGCGCAGGCATCCGAAGGCGCGTTCACTGCGACGAGTGAAGATCGCCAACCTGCCGCTGACCTTCGAATCGAAGGTAAAGTGCCCCGGGTGGGATTCGAACCCACGCTGGATGGTGTTTGAGACCACTGCCTCTACCGCTGGGCTACCGGGGCATCCTTCGGAACGAAGGTTAGCGGAGACCCGCTGTGTCTCAAACATACATGAGCTAGGTAGGCTCAGGGCAAGCAGTAACCTGCCCCGTACCTAGGAGCCCCCGTGACTTCCCCCGAGTCGCCCCAGCCCGTAGCCGATGACGACGACCAGTCGCACGTGCCTCCGCTGACGACCCGTGTCGTCATCGCCGAGGACGAGGCTCTTATCCGGCTCGACCTCAAGGAAATGCTCGAGGAGGAGGGTTACACCGTCGTCGGCGAGGCCGGTGACGGCGAGAAAGCCGTCGAGCTGGCCCGCGAGCACAAGCCGGACCTGGTGATCCTGGACGTGAAGATGCCCGTCATGGACGGCATCTCCGCGGCGGAGAAGATCGCCGAGGAGTCCATCGCCCCGGTGCTCATGCTGACCGCGTTCTCCCAGCGCGATCTGGTCGAGCGGGCCAGGGACGCGGGCGCGATGGCGTACCTCGTGAAGCCCTTCAGCAAGACCGACGTCGTTCCGGCGATCGAGATGGCCGTCTCGCGTTTCACGGAGCTGAAGACGCTGGAGAAGGAGGTCGCGGACCTCACCTTGCGTCTGGAGACCCGGAAGCTGGTGGACCGGGCGAAGTCGATCCTTCAGACGGAGTACGGCCTGACGGAGCCCGCCGCGTTCCGCTGGATCCAGAAGACGTCGATGGATCGGCGGCTTTCGATGCAGCAGGTCGCGGAGGCGGTCATCGAGGACGCCGACGAGAAGAAGGCGGCGAAGGGGCAGTAGCTCTCGCGTACGTACGAGGAAGGCCCGCACCCCGAAGCCGGGGTGCGGGCCTTCCTCGTACGCGTAACGCGAAGTGCTTCAGTCCTCGCCGAGGTACGCCTTGCGCACGGACTCGTCGTGCAGCAGGTCGTTCCCCGATCCGGAGAGGACGATCTTGCCGACTTCCATGACGTGACCATGGTCGGCGAGCGAGAGCGCCGCCTGGGCGTTCTGTTCGACGAGCAGGATGGTCGTGCCCTGGGCCTTGAGCTCGACGATGGTCGCCATGATTTTCTGCATCATGATCGGCGAGAGTCCCATGGAGGGTTCGTCGAGCATGAGCAGTTTCGGCTGGGACATGAGGGCGCGTCCCATGGCGAGCATTTGCTGCTCGCCGCCGGAGAGTGTTCCCGCCGCCTGCTTTCTGCGCTCCCCGAGAATGGGGAAGAGTTCGTAGGCGCGCGTGATGTCTTTTTCGATGGCCGGTTTGTCGTTGCGCAGGTATGCGCCGAGCCGCAGATTGTTCTCGATCGTCATGCGCGGGAAGATGTGGCGGCCCTCGGGGGAGTGGGCGAGGCCGAGTGCGACGATCTGGTCGGCGCGGTATTTCCGCAGCGCTTTTCCGTTGAATTTGATGGAGCCGCCGACCGGCTTGAGGAGCCCGGAGAGCGTGCGCAGTGTGGTGGTTTTTCCTGCGCCGTTGGTGCCGATCAGGGTGACGACCTCGCCGGCCTCGACCTTGAAGGAGATGCCTTTGACGGCTTCGATCTTGCCGTAGGCGACCTTGAGGTCCTCGACTTCGAGCAGTGCGGTCATCAGCTGTTCTCCTCGTTGCCCGTCGCGTCGGCCTCTGTGCTGCCGGGGGCACCTTCGAAGGGCTCGCCCAGGTAGGCGGCGATGACGCGGTCGTCCTGCTGGACGGTTTCACTGTCGCCTTCGACGAGTTTTTCGCCTTGGACGAGTACGGCGACTCGGTCGCACAGGTTGAAGATGAAGCGCATGTCGTGCTCGATGACGAGGACGGCGATGCCCATGTCCCGGATGGCGAAGACGAGTTCTTCGGTGGCGCGGGTTTCCTGGGGGTTCATGCCCGCGGTGGGCTCGTCGAGGAGGAGCAGGCCGGGTTCGCTGGCGAGGGCGCGGGCGATTTCGAGCTTGCGCTGTTCGCCGTAGGGCAGGTTGCGGGAGAGGTGGTCTGCCTTTTCGGCGAGGCCGACGAACTCGAGGAGTTCCAGGGCGCGGGCCTTGGACTTGGCTTCCGCCTTGTGGAAGCCGGGGCCGCGCAGGAGGGCTGACCAGAGGCCTTCCTTCGTGCGGGTGTGGCGGCCGACGAGGACGTTTTCCAGGACCGTCATGTTGGCGAAGAGGCGGATGTTCTGGAAGGTGCGGGCCACGCCGGCGGCGGTGACCTTGAAGGATTTGCTGGGCAGGACCGTGCCTTTGTACCGGACTTCGCCCTCGGTGGGGATGTAGAGGCCGGTGAGGCAGTTGAAGAAGGTGGTTTTGCCTGCGCCGTTGGGGCCGATGAGGCCGACGATTTCGCCGCTGTTGACGGTGAGGTCGACGGAGTGTACGGCGGTGAGGCCGCCGAAGCGCATGGTGACGCCCTTGGCGTCCAGGACTGTTTCTCCGGCCGGGGTGGCGGCGGGGCGGTCCTTGTTGGTGGTGGTGTCGGTGGTCATGGCTCAGGCCCCTGTCTTGCTGAGGACTGTGGGTGGCGGCGTGTCGCCGGGGGCCAGGTCGGCTTCGTGGAATTCGAGCTGGCGGCGGCGGTTGGGGATGAGGCCTTCGGGGCGGAAGCGCATGAGGAGGACGAGGGCGAGGCCGAAGGCGAAGAGCTGGTAGTCGCCGAGGAAGGAGAGTTTGCTCGGGATGAGGTAGAGCAGTGCCGCGCCGACGAGGGGTCCGCTGATGGTGCCCATGCCGCCGAGGACGACTGCGGCGAGCAGGAATGCGGAGTTGGGTGGGACGGTGTTGGCGAATTGGTACTGCTCGGGTGTCACGGTGTAGGTGACGTGTGCCTGCACTGTGCCGGCGAGTCCGGCGAGGGTGGCGCCGAGTGCGAAGGCGATGAGTTTGACGCGGAAGCCGTTGATGCCCATGGCGAGTGCCGCGGTCTCGTCTTCGCGGATGGCGACCCAGGCGCGTCCGATGCGGGAGTTTTCGCTGCGCCTGAAGACCAGGACGACGACGAAGGTGATGAGCAGCATCAGGAAGAAGTAGTTGGCGAAGCGACCGATGGTGAAGCCGAGGATGGTGTGTTCGGCGCCCAGGTCGAAGCCGAGGATCTTGAGGTTCGGGATCGAGGAGATGCCGTTTGATCCGTTGGTGATGTCGGGTCCTGATGTGCCGTCGGAGTTCATCGCGACGAGTCGGAAGATTTCTCCGAAGCCGAGGGTGACGATGGCGAGGTAGTCGCCGCGCAGGCGCAGGGTCGGGGCGCCGATGAGGACGCCGAAGATGAGTGAGGCGCCTGCGCCGACGAGGATGGCGCCCCAGAACGGCAGGTGGACGTCGAAGGGCGAGGACGGTGATCCGGAGACCATGGATGCCGCGTAGGCGCCGACGCCGAGGAAGGCGACGTATCCGAGGTCGAGGAGTCCGGCGAGGCCGACGACGATGTTCAGGCCGAGGGCGACGGTGGCGAAGATGAGGATGTAGACGCCGATGGTGGCGTACTGGTCGTCGCTCTGGGTGAACGGGAAGGCGGCGGCTGCGGCGAAGGCACCGGCGAGTGTGACGTTGCGGTGCCGTGCGGTGTAGGTGGAGACGCGGGCTACGAGTCCGGCCTTCGTGAGTGCGGCGAAGCTGAACGCGACGGTGACCAGGAAGCCGATGAAGAGTTCGTCGTATTCGGTGCCGATGCCGTAGGTGAAGACCAGGAGGCCTACGGCGAGTGCGGCGATGATGACGAGGATTTCGAGGTAGCCGGGGAGTTTGCGCGGGGTGGGCGGGGCCTCGGCGGCGAATGCGCCCTTGAAGATGACGAGGCCGTTGCGCAGGCGGTGCTTGAACTGTTCGCTGCCGGTGTCCTCGGGGTCGATCGCGTAGGTGTGCGGTCGTACGAAGGGCAGGGCGAGGGCGCCGGTGAAGGAGGCGAGGGTGGCGATGGCCGCGACCCAGCCGCCGGGGTCGAGGTTGGCGAGGCCGCCGAGTTGGTAGCTGATCGAGATGATCGTGTACCAGGTGGTGGTGAAGGCGGCGAGTGAGGCGTATTTCAGGGCGGCGTCGGCTCCGCCGGGGGCGAGGGTGCGTGCGCCTTTGATGCCGTAGCCGGCGAGGCCGAAGAGCGTGGTGAGGATGCCGGCGATGAGGACGAGGACTTGGAGGCCGCCGGGGTAGCCGTAGACGGTGAGGTCTCCGGGGAAGGCGGAGGTCCAGGTCCATGCCATGAACGTGGAGATGATGGTGAGGATGCCGCCGCCGGTGGCCATGGCGCGGGCGGGGCCCTCGGGGATGGCGATGAGTCCGGTGGGGGTGTGGTCGTGCTTGGGGGTGGGCGTGTCGGCCGCGGTGTTCTGTGTGGTCATGGTTGTCACGCCCTGTCCGCGACGCGCTCGCCAAGGAGACCTTGTGGCCTGACGAGGAGTACGACGATGAGGAGTACGAAGGCCCAGACGTCGGCCCAGGACTGCCCGCCGAGCTGGCTCATGCCGGGGATGTCGTTCATGTAGGCGGTGGCGAGGGCTTCGGCGACGCCGAGGACGAGGCCGCCGATCATGGCGCCGTAGATGTTGCCGATGCCTCCGAGTACGGCGGCGGTGAAGGCTTTGAGGCCCCAGAGGAAGCCCATGCGGAATTGGACTTCTCCGTAGCGGAAGCCGTAGGCGACGGCGGCGATGCCGGCGAAGGCGGCGCCGATGGCGAAGGCGACGACGATGACGCGGTCGGTGTTGACGCCCATGAGTTTGGCGGTGTCGGGGTCTTGTGCGGTGGCTTGCATGCCGCGTCCGACGCGGGTCTTCATCACGAAGTAGCCGAGGGCGAACATGCAGATCGGGGCGGTGATCAGCAGGAAGATGTCGCCGGGCTGGATGGTGACGGAGCCGATGTGGATGGAGCCGCCGGGGATCTCGGGGAAGGTGCGGGACGACTTCGCGTTGGGGTACCAGGCCCAGACGGCCTGTTGCAGCGCGAGGGAGAGGCCGATGGCGGTGATGAGGGGTGCGAGGCGGGGTGCGCCGCGCAGTGGGCGGTAGGCGAAGCGTTCGGCTCCGACCGCGATGAGGGTGGAGACGATGACGGCGCCTATGAGCATGAGGGGCAGGGCGAGCCACATGCTGGTGCCGCCTGGCAGCCAGAGCCAGACGGTGAGGGCGCCGAAGCCGCCGACCATGAAGATCTCGCCGTGGGCGAAGTTGATGAGCTGGACGATGCCGTAGACCATTGTGTAGCCGATGGCGATCAGGCCGTACATGGATCCCAGTAGCAGGCCGTTGACCAGCTGTTGCGGCAGTTCGTGCACCGCAGGTCCTCCGAGTCTTTCGGTGTCGTGCGGCCTGTTTGCGGCGGTGGGGGGCCGCGCGACGGCCGTACGGCTTAGGTGACGGATGCGACGCCGCGCGGGGCGCTGCAGAGGCAGCGCCCCGCGCGGTGGTGTCGTTGGGTGCGGGGTTGGGTCAGCCGGTGAAGGTGCCGGACTTGACCGGCTTCCAGCCCTTGGTCGGGTCCTCGGTGGACTTCACCTGGTACACGGTGAGCTGCTTGTTGGTGGCGTCGCCGTATTCGTCGAAGGAGACCTTGCCGGTCACGCCGTCGAAGGAGACGTCCTGCATGGCGTCGACGATCTTGGCGCGGGCGTCGTCGGGCAGCTTGCCGTCGTTGTCTTCGACGACCTTCTTGACTGCTTCGATGATGGCCCAGGCCGAGTCGTAGGAGTAGCCGCCGTAGGCCTCGTAGGCCTCCTTGTAGCCGGCCTTCTTGTAGTTGGCGATGAACTCCTTGGCGGAGGGCAGTTCTTCGACGGGCTGGCCGACGGAGGTGGCGTAGTCGCCCTTGCCTTCCTTGCCGGCGAGCTTGACGAAGTCGGCGCTGTAGATGCCGTCGCCGCCGACGAGGGGGATCTTGGCTCCGGCCTTCTTCATCTGCTTGCTGAGCGGGCCTGCGGCGGGGTATTCGCCGCCGTAGTAGACGACGTCGGCGTCGGAGTTCTTGATCTTGGTGGCGACGGCGCCGAAGTCCTTGGTGTCCGGGTTCACGTGCTCGGTGCCGGCGACCTTGCCGCCGAGCTTGGTGAACTCGTCCTTGAAGGTGGCGGCGAGGCCGGCGCCGTAGGTCTTCTTGTCGTCGACGACGAAGACCTTCTTTTTCTTCGCCTCGTTGTACAGGTACTGCGCGGCGAAGGGGCCCTGGATGGCGTCCGTGGTGGCGGTGCGGAAGTAGGCCTTGTACGGGCGGACCTTCTTGCCGCCGTTCCAGTCCTGGCCCTGGGTCATGGCCGGGTTGGTGTTGGCGGGGGAGACCTGGACGAGTTTCGCGTCGTCGAAGACCTTCTGCATCGACTCGCCGACGGAGGAGTTCAGGGGGCCGACGGCGCCGAGGATGTCCTTGTTGGCGACGAACTTGGTGGCGTTGGTCTGGCCCGATGCGGGCTGTCCCTGGTCGTCGGCGGACTCGATCTTGAAGGTGATGCCGTCGACGTATTTCTTCGCGTTGGCCTGCTTGGCGGCGAGGTCGACGGAGTTGCGGATGCCGAGGCCCAGCGCGGACAGGTCGCCGGTCAGTGGCGCGTCGACGCCGATGACCACGGTGGTGCCGCCCCCGGCGTCTTCCTTGTCCTTGTCGTCGCGTGAGCCACAGGCGGTGAGGGTGAGTGCCCCCGCGGTGAGTGCAGCGGTGATGGCTATGAGCGAACGTTGACGCACGATCAGTCCTTTCCCCTGGCACGGCCGTCCCCTGTTGGGTGGCCGGGTCGAGCGCAGAACCGAACTGAGAGGAATCCGGTGGGCGCGGTGACTGGCCGTGACTCTAAGGCGCGCTTTGTTCCAGGTGGAGTGGTCAGGCCAAAGGTGTGACGCTCTTGTTATGCCACGGAGTATTCCGGGGTGGAACTCAGGGGGCGGTTGTGCCGGAATAAGCCATCTTCGGCGTATCCCGCATGCTGAGAACTTGCAGGACTGTCAGGGTGTTTTACTCATGACATCAGTGTTCGGGGGGCATGCGGCTGTCAGGGCCCCTGAAAGATCTTTTGCGTACTCCGAGCCGAGGATGAAGCTCTGTATCTGCATTGCGCGCGTATTACGCAGCGTTACGACCAGGAAAGGGAGTCCGGCATTCCGCTGCACTTTTCCGCATTCGCGAATGTGCATCGTGATTCGTGCCGTACGAGGGCTTCCGGTTTTCACGGTGAATGGTGTATCGGGGGCCGCGGTGACCGACAGCGCCGTGGTCGGCTGCGCGATCCGTCTGACGGACACCGGCGGCCCCGAGTCCTGCCTGAGGCTGACGGTGAAGCTGAACGTGCGGTCGCCCGCCCGCGGGTGCGTCATCTCGCCCCGGTACGCCACGGACACGGTCTGCGACGGGTAGAGCGGTGGCGGCGGTTCGGGGGGCCGGGGGCGGGTCAGGTAGAGGCTGAGTCCGGCGGCACCGACGATCACTGTCGTGGCGAGGGCCAGGGCGGTGCGGCGGTGCCGGATGAACAGGGTGCTCGTCCTGACGGGGACGGCGGCGATTTCGTCCGCGGGCTCGGAGCGGGTCTCGTAGGTGTTGTCGCCGGGCTCGACGGGGCCGATGGCGTTCACACCCACGGCCCGCCGCTCGGCTCCCCGTGGCGGTAGCGCTTCTCGCACCGCTCACGGGCCTCACGGCCGATCAACTCCCGCCCCGCGCCCGCTCCTTGGCGCTCGCGCTCGGCACGGGCCAGGTCGAGGGTGTCCCGCAGGATCATGTACTGCCCGTTGGAGAGCCCCATCGACTGGTAGTCACCGTAGATCTCCTCGCCCGAGTCGTATATCTGCCGCCCCCACTTGGTGATCAGGGCGGTGCAGAGGTCCTCGGGGGAGGTGGTGGCGGGGGCGGGCGAGGTGCCGCGGGAGCCCCCGGCGGGAGCGGAGTCGCCGCATCCGGTGATGCCGGGGGCGATGGCCAGAGGGGCGGCGAGGGCGAGCGCACAGAGCAGCTTCCGGTGCCTCATACACAGACGCTAGACCGGAGGCCTACGCTCCGACAATGAGCGCGGCGGCGCGGCCGGCGTCGCGGGGGCGCGGCCGGCCTCGCGGGGAGCGCGCTCGGTGGTCGTGCGTGGGGCGGGGTAGTTCTGGGGGAGCGCGCTCGGCGGTCTTGCGTGGGTCGGGGCGGCCTGCGGGGGCGATGCCCGGCGGTTCTGCGTGGGCCGGGGCAGTCCTGGGTGGAGCGTGCTCGGCGGTCTTGCGCGGGCCGGGGTGGTTTTGGGGGAGCGTGCCCGGCGGTCCGTACGGGCGGGGCGGTCCTGCGGGGCCGTGCCCGGCGGCCCCGCGTGGGCGCGCCGCCCGTAACCGGCTTAGCCGGCGGAGCCGTTGGGCTGTACGTCGCGCAGCAGGCAGGTCAGCCGCGCGGAGCACACCCGCTTGTCCTGCTCGTCGGTGATGACGATCTCGTACGTCGCCGTCGAGCGACCCCGGTGCACGGGCGTCGCCACGCCGGTGACCAGGCCCGAGCGCGCGCCGCGGTGGTGCGTGCAGTTCAGGTCGACGCCGACGGCGAGCTTCTTGCTCCCGCCGTGCAGCATCGAGCCGACCGAGCCGAGGGTCTCGGCGAGGACGGCGGACGCCCCGCCGTGCAGCAGGCCGTACGGCTGGGTGTTGCCCTCCACCGGCATGGTGCCCACGACGCGATCGGCGGAGGCCTCGACGATCTGGACGCCCATCCGGGTGCCCAGGTCGCCCGCGGAGAAGAGGGCGGGCAGGTCGATGCCGAGCGCCGCGTACTCGTCGATGACCTCTTGCGGGAACTTCACGCTGTGCTGCTCGCCCATGGGGCCCGGCTCCGTTCGTCGTCCTCAACCTGTCGCTGAGCGAACGCTCAGTCGGTTGCCGATTGTTCCAGGCGTACGACGACGGACTTGCTGGCGGGGGTGTTGCTGGTGTCGGCGGTCGCGTCCAGCGGGATCAGGACGTTCGTCTCGGGGTAGTACGCCGCCGCGCAGCCACGCGCCGTCGGATAGTGCACGATCCGGAAACCGGGCGCGCGCCGCTCGACGCCGTCCTTCCACTCGCTGACCAGGTCGGCGTACGACCCGTCGGCGAGGCTCAGCTCGCGGGCGTCGTCGGGGTTGACCAGGACGACGCGGCGGCCGTTCTTGATGCCCCTGTAGCGGTCGTCGAGGCCGTAGATCGTGGTGTTGTACTGGTCGTGCGAGCGCAGCGTCTGGAGCAGGAGACGGCCCTTCGGCAGGGCGGGGAACTCGACCGGCGCCGCGGTGAAGTTCGCCTTGCCGGTGGCCGTGGGGAAGCGGCGCTCGTCGCGCGGGGCGTGCGGCAGGGCGAAGCCCGCGGGGTCCGCCACGCGCGCGTTGAAGTCCTCGAAGCCGGGGATCACGCGCGCGATGCGGTCGCGCACCGTGGCGTAGTCCTTCTCGAACTCCTCCCAGGGCGTGGCCGATCCGGGGCCGAGGACGCGGCGGGCGAGGCGGCACACGATGGCCGGCTCGGAGAGCAGATGCGGGCTCGCGGGCTCCAGGCGGCCGCGCGAGGCGTGCACCATGCCCATGGAGTCCTCGACGGTCACGAACTGCTCGCCGCTCTTCTGGAGGTCCCGCTCGGTGCGCCCGAGCGTCGGCAGGATCAGCGCACGCGCGCCCGTGACGGCGTGCGAGCGGTTGAGCTTCGTCGACACGTGGACGGTCAGGCGGGCCTTGCGCATGGCCGCCTCCGTCACGTCGGTGTCGGGCGAGGCCGCCACGAAATTGCCGCCCATCGCGAAGAACACCTTCGCCTTGCCGTCCCGCAGTGCCTCGATCGCGCGGACGACGTCCAGGCCGTGCTCGCGGGGCGGCGCGAAGCCGAACTCCTTCTCCAGGGCGTCGAGGAAGGCGGGCGCGGGCCGCTCGAAGATGCCCATCGTGCGGTCGCCCTGCACGTTCGAGTGGCCGCGCACGGGGCACACGCCCGCGCCAGGACGGCCGATGTTGCCGCGCAGCAGAAGGAAGTTGACGACCTCGCGGATGGTCGGCACGGCGTGCTTGTGCTGGGTGAGGCCCATCGCCCAGCACACGACGGTGCGCTTCGAGGCGAGGACCATGGCGAGGGCTTCCTCGATACGCTCGCGCTCAAGGCCCGTGGCCGCGAGGGTCTCGTCCCAGTCGGCGGTGCGGGCGGCCTCGGTGAACGCCTCGTACCCGTGCGTGTGCTCGCGGACGAACTCCTCGTCGACCGCCCCGTCGGTCTCCAGGATGAGCTTGTTGAGGAGACGGAAGAGGGCCTGGTCGCCGCCGAGGCGGATCTGCAGGAAAAGGTCGGTGAGGGCGGTGCCCTTGATCATGCCCTGCGGAGTCTGCGGATTCTTGAAGCGCTCCAGGCCCGCCTCGGGCAGCGGATTGACCGTGATGATCTTCGCGCCGTTGTTCTTCGCCTTCTCCAGGGCGGAGAGCATGCGCGGATGGTTCGTGCCCGGATTCTGCCCGGCGACGATGATCAGGTCCGATTGGTAGAGGTCCTCCAGGAGGACGCTGCCCTTGCCGATCCCGATGGTCTCGGTGAGGGCGGAGCCGGACGACTCGTGGCACATGTTCGAGCAGTCGGGCAGGTTGTTCGTGCCCAGTTCGCGGGCGAACAGCTGATAGAGGAACGCCGCTTCGTTGCTGGTGCGGCCCGAGGTGTAGTAGACGGACTCGTCCGGGCTGTCCAGCGCGGCCAGCTCCTCGCCGATGATGTCGAAGGCCCGCTCCCAGGAGACGGGTTCATAGCGCTCGGCGCCCTCCGCCAGATACATCGGGTGGGTGAGGCGGCCCTGCTGACCCAGCCAGTACCCACTGCGGGTCGCCAGGTCGGCCACCGGGTGCGCGGCGAAGAAATCGGGGGTGACGCGGCGCAGCGTGGCCTCCTCGGCGACCGCCTTCGCGCCGTTCTCGCAGAACTCCGCCTTGTGCCGGTGCTCCGGTTCGGGCCAGGCGCAGCCGGGGCAGTCGAAGCCGTCCTTCTGATTGACCCGGAGCAGGGTCAGCGCCGTGCGCCGCACGCCCATCTGCTGCTGGGCGACGCGCAGCGTGTGCCCGATGGCGGGGAGCCCCGCCGCGGCATGCTGCACCTCGGCGACCTGCGGCGCGTCCTGGACCGGATCACCCTTGGGCGACTTCCTTGCCATGATCGGCTCCCCTTCGAGCACGTGCGTGAGGTACGTCTTCGATCCTCCCACGCGGCGGTGACAGCGCGGTCGCGGGCAAGGGTTGGGTCTGAGTGTCAGTGGGGCGTGGCAGGATCGGGGACGTGGCAGAAAAAGCAGCGAAGAAGAAGTCCGAGACCGCGACGAAGCCGAGTGGCGAGCAGCGTCCGCGCCTGCTCCTCATGGACGGGCACTCCCTGGCCTACCGGGCGTTCTTCGCGCTGCCCGCGGAGAACTTCACGACCGCGACGGGCCAGCCGACGAACGCGATCTACGGCTTCGCGTCGATGCTGGCGAACACCCTGCGCGACGAGGCGCCCACGCACTTCGCGGTGGCCTTCGACGTCTCGCGCAAGACGTGGCGCTCCACGGAGTTCCCGGAGTACAAGGCGAACCGTTCCAAGACCCCGGACGAGTTCAAGGGCCAGGTCGAGCTGATCGGCGAGATGCTCGACGCGATGCACGCGGTGCGGTTCGCGGTGGACGGCTTCGAGGCGGACGACATCATCGCCACGCTCGCCACGCAGGCCGAGGCTGCCGGCTTCGAAGTCCTGATCGTCACCGGTGACCGCGACTCCTTCCAGCTGATCACCGACCACGTGACGGTGCTGTATCCCACGAAGGGCGTCTCCGAGCTGACTCGCTTCACCCCGGAGAAGGTCGAGGAGAAGTACGGCCTCACGCCGAGCCAGTATCCGGACTTCGCGGCCCTGCGCGGCGACCCGTCGGACAATCTCCCCGGCATCCCCGGCGTCGGCGAGAAGACCGCCGCGAAGTGGATCAATCAGTTCGGTTCCTTCGCGGAGCTCGTCGAGCGCGCCGACGAGGTCAAGGGCAAGGCCGGGCAGAACTTCCGCGACCATCTGGAAGCGGTGAAGCTGAACCGCGTCCTCACGGAGATGGTCCGCGACGTCGAGCTCCCCAAGACGGTCGCCGACCTGGAGCGCGCGGCGTACGACCGCACGGCCCTCGCCATGGTCCTCGACACCCTGGAGATCCGTAACCCCTCGCTGCGCGAGCGTCTCCTGGCCGTCGACCCCGGCGCCGAGGAGGCCGATCAGACCCCGGCCGAGCCCGGCGTGGAGCTGGACGGCTCGGTGCTCGGCGCGGGCGAGGTCGGCCCCTGGCTCGCCGAGCACGGCAACGCGGTCCTCGGTGTGGCCACGGTCGACACCTGGCAGCTCGGCACGGGCTCGGTCACCGAGGTCGCCCTCGCGGCGGCCGGGGGAGCGGCGGCCTGGTTCGACCCGTCCCGCCTGGACGAGGCCGACGAGAACGCCTTCGCGGCGTGGATCGCCGACCCGGCCAAGCCCAAGGTCCTGCACAACGCCAAGGCCACGATGCGCGTCTTCCCGGAGCACGGCTGGAGCGTGGACGGCGTCACCATGGACACCGCCCTCGCCGCCTATCTGGTCAAGCCGGGCCGCCGCTCCTTCGCCCTGGACGCCCTTTCCCTGGAGTACCTGGGCCGTGAGCTGGCCCCCGCCTCCGCGGCCGAGGGACAGCTCGCCTTCGGTACGGAGGAGGACGACCGGGCCGAGGCCGACGCGCTGATGTCGCAGGCCCGCACGATCCTCGACCTGGGCACGGCCTTCGGCGAGAAGCTGCCGGAGGTGGGCGCAGGCAACCTCCTGACGGACATCGAACTGCCGACGTCCACCCTTCTGGCCCGCCTGGAGCGGCACGGCATCGCGGCGGACCGCGCCCACCTGGAGGCGATGGAGCAGCAGTTCGCCGGAGCGGTGCAGCAGGCGGTGAAGGAGGCGCACGCGGCGGCCGGGCACGAGTTCAATCTCGGCTCGCCCAAGCAGCTCCAGGAGGTCCTCTTCGGGGAGCTGAACCTCCCCAAGACGAAGAAGACCAAGACCGGGTACACCACGGACGCGGACGCCCTGGCCTGGCTCGCGGCCCAGACCGAGAACGAACTGCCGGTCATCATGCTGCGCCACCGCGAGCAGGCGAAGCTGCGGGTCACGGTCGAGGGCCTCATCAAGTCGATCGCCGCGGACGGCCGTATCCACACGACGTTCAACCAGACGGTCGCGGCCACGGGCCGCCTCTCCTCCACGGAGCCGAACCTCCAGAACATCCCGGTCCGTACGGACGAGGGTCGTGCGATCCGCCGCGGCTTCGTGGTCGGCGAGGGCTTCGAATCCCTGATGACCGCGGACTACAGCCAGATCGAACTGCGCGTGATGGCCCACCTCTCCGAGGACGAGGGCCTCCTGGAGGCGTTCGAGTCGGGCGAGGACCTGCACACGACCGTGGCCTCCCAGGTGTTCGGCGTGGCGGGCTCCGCCGTGGACGCCGAGATGCGCCGCAAGATCAAGGCCATGTCGTACGGCCTGGCGTACGGCCTGTCCGCGTTCGGTCTCTCCCAGCAGCTGAACATCGAGGCGGGCGAGGCCCGTGCGCTGATGGACACCTACTTCGAGCGGTTCGGCGGGGTCCGCGACTATCTGCGCCGAGCCGTCGACGAGGCCCGCGCGACGGGGTACACGGAGACGATGCTGGGCCGCCGCCGGTATCTCCCCGACCTGAACAGCGACAACCGCCAGCGCCGCGAGATGGCCGAGCGGATGGCGCTGAACGCCCCGATCCAGGGCACGGCCGCCGACATCGTCAAGATCGCCATGCTGAACGTGCACCGTGCGCTGACGGAGGCGAAGCTCGAATCGCGCATGCTGCTCCAGGTCCACGACGAAATCGTCCTGGAGATCGCGTCGGGCGAGCGCGCCGAGGTGGAGGAGCTCGTCCGCCGCGAGATGGCGGGCGCGGTGTCGCTGCGGGCCCCGCTGGACGTCTCGGTGGGCGTGGGAGCGGACTGGGAGTCGGCCGCGCACTGACGGCGTCGGGCTTGAGCGGGGTTTGCCGCCGGACGGGCTGGATACGTTCAGCCTGTCACGGCCAACCGGTAAAAATGGGGCACGAACGGGTGTCTGGGCGCCGGAAGTTGTCGTAGTGTCGCCTGAGCCGGTCCGCTGGGGAGTAGTGCTACGGGGAGTAGGACAGAGCGGGCGGCAAAAAAGCACACAGGTCGTCCAGGGGAGGGGTCCACGGTCATGGCGGCGGTATTCGGCAGGCGGTTGCGCAGGGGAGCGGTGACCACCGCGGTGGCCGCCGCGGCGGTGGCGGCGCTCGCGGCGTCCCAGGCGCCGGGCGTGACGGACGTCCCTCGCGACGAGCGGGCGGGAGCCTCCGGCAGCACGCCGTCGGCAGAGGACTCCGCGACCGGCAACTCCCCTTACTACACCGACCTGCCGGAACTGAAGAGTCCGGTCCCGCCGACCGGAGCGCCCGGCGGCGGTGACGACGCCGAGTCGGAGATCCCGGCCACCGTCCTCGACGCGTACAAGAAGGCCGCGGACTCCCTGGGCACCGCCAAGCCGGGCTGCAACCTCCCCTGGGAACTGCTCGCCGCGATAGGCCAGGTCGAGTCGGGCCAGGCCCGCGGCGGTCGGGTGGACGCGAACGGCACGACGATCGCGGACATCCGCGGCCCGGCCCTCAACGGCAACGGCTTCGCGAAGATCACCGACACCGACAACGGCGTGTACGACGGCGACAAGACGCACGACCGCGCGGTCGGCCCCATGCAGTTCATCCCCTCGACGTGGGACACCTGGGCGCAGGACGGCAACGCGGACGGCAAGAAGGACCCGAACAACGTCTACGACGCCGCGCTCGCCGCCGGGCACTATCTCTGCGCGAACGGCCGCGACCTGTCAGTCGAGGACGATCTGCACAAGGCGATCCTCAGCTACAACCGCTCCACGGACTATCTGAACCTCGTCCTGACGTGGCTGGACACCTTCCGCAGGGGCGCGCACGAGATCCCCGACGGCACGGGCGATCTGCCGGGCGACCGCAGCGACGGCAACGGCCCGTCCGTGAGCCCGAGCCCCACGCCGACGGCGCCCGGTTCGCCCTCGCCGAAGCCCGAGCCCGGCGGCGACAAGCCGTCCGACCCCGGCAACGGCGGCAGCAACGGCAACGGCGGCGGCACCGGTGGCGGCAGCGGCACCCCGACCACGCCGCCGCCGAGCGGCGGCAACGGCTCAGAGACCCCCGGCAACCCCACCCCCTCGCCCACCGACCGGGTCAAGAGCATCGAGGACGCCGGCACCGGCACGCTCTCCGCGACGGCGGGCGACGCCTTCACCGAGCGTGTCGAGGTGCGCGCGGAGTCCTCCTCGGGCTCGGCCGTGGCCAAGGCCAAGGTGAAGTTCGCGATCGTCGGCAACACCGACGCGCGCTTCCCGGGCGGCGCCACCAGCGCGACCGTCACCACGAGCGCCGCGGGCAAGGCCACCGCCCCGGTGCTCAAGGCGGGCGAGAAGACGGGCGAGTTCACCGTCCGCGCCACGGTCGTCGGCCGCTCGCTGCCCGGCCTCGACTACACCGCGACGGTCACCGCGCGCCAGGCCGACGCGCTCGCCAGGACCAGCGACAAGGCGCTGACCTGCGAGCCGGGCAAGGAGTTCGCCGACCAGGTCGAGGTCAAGGCCACGTACAAGGGCAAGACCGCCGACCGCGTCGCGGCCACCGCCACCATGATCAAGTCGGCGGCGGACGCCACGGCCAACGACAAGGGCCCGTACTTCAAGGACGCGGCCGGAAATCCGGTCCGCAGCCTCAAGGCCCTCAAGACGGACGCCAACGGCCTGCTCAAGCTGCCCAAGATGTACGCCGACGACGCGGCGGGCACGTATTTCCTGCGGATCACCACCGCGGGCGGCGCGACGCTCACCGTCGAACTGAAGGTCGCGGCCCCCGCGGCCTAGCCGCAAGCAGACCGCTCGTACGCAACGCCCCTGCGCCCGCCCGGCGCAGGGGCGTTCGTCTGTGTGCAACGTGTTCTCATCTGGCCGCCGCGTTGCTACGGTGCCCCAGCCCTGACGCCCTGTCAGTTCATGCCGGGAGGATCCGCATGCGCGCTCTCATCGCCGCCGCGACCGGTCTTGCCGTCGCTCTAGCCCTGGTCCTGACGATCACGGCGATGGGCGCCCCGTCCGGCGAGACATCGCCCGAGCCGCTGCTCACCACCGTCCCCGAGCACCCGTGACCGCCGGCAAGCACACAGCCACGTACCCCTGACCGCCAACCGCCCGTCTCCGTAGGGAGGGCCGCCGCGATGCGCCGTAAGGCCAGCCTGATCCTGCTCGCCTTCGCCGTGTTCTTCACGGCGATGTCCCCGCTCATGCGCTGGTACGCCTTCCCGCGCCTCGCCAAGATCCCGCCGAGCCAGTACCAGGAGGCGGTCCTCGAGGCGAAGAACCCGACTCTCCTCGACTACGGCACCATGCGGGCCAAGAAGATCGACAAGGTCACCATCGTGCAGACGCTCAAGGGCAACGTGGAGGCCTCGGAGAGGATCGAGAAGAGCGCGGACCGCGACGTCGTCGTCTGGGACGCCCTCTCCTACATCCAGGACGGCGACGGAAAGATGGTCTCCAAGGTCCCCGAGCGCTACATCTTCGACGCCCACAGCCAGGAACCGGTGCACGCGACCGGCGAGATGGTCGACGGGGACCCGGTCAAGCGCGAGGGCATCGAGTTCAAGTGGCCCTTCCTGACCGAGAAGCGCGATTACGAGTACTTCGACGCCCAGGCCCGCATCACCAGGCCCATCCACTACAAGGGCACGCAGACGTTCCGCGGCGTGGAGGTCTACTACTTCGAGCAGACCATCCCCTGGACCAAGGTGCCCTTCCCCAAGACCATGCCGGTCAAGGGCATCACTCCGGAGTCCCTCGCCGAGTCCGGCACCACGCGCTGGTACACCACCGTCCGCAAGTTCTGGGTAGACCCCACCACCGGGGCGCCCGTCTACGGCGAGGAGATCCAGAAGAACGAACTGCGCGGCGGCACGCTCCTGGGCGACCGCGACAAGGTCACGGTCTTCGCGGGGCACGTGAAGATGCGCGAGGACTACATCAAGGACACGGTCGACCTGGTGAAGTCCCAGCGCGTCCTGGTCCTCCTCATGACGTCGTATCTCCCCTGGGGCTTCCTCGGCCTCGGGCTTTTCCTGCTCGCCCTCTCCCTCTGGCTGGAGGCCCGCAGCCGCAGGCCGGGAGATCCGCGGGCGACGGCGGCGCCCGAGCCGGAACCGGTCAACGCCTGAGGCGCGCGTTCGTGAACCGCGTCGCCTCGGCCGCCGCGGGGTCCTCCGGCCACGGATGCTTCGGATACCGGCCGCGCAGCTCCGCCCGCACGGCCCGGTAGCCGTCCCGCCAGAAGGACGCGAGGTCGGCGGTGACGGCCGCGGGGCGCCCGGCGGGAGACAGCAGATGGACGAGCACGGGCACGGCGCCGTCCGCGATCCGGGGCGTCTCGGCGAGCCCGAACATCTCCTGCAACTTCACGGCGAGCACCGGCTGTCCGGGGTCGGAGTAGTCGATCCGGATCCGCGACCCGCTGGGCACCGTCACCCGCTCCGGGGCGAGCGCGTCGAGGCGGGTGGCTTCGCCGGTCGCCCACGGCAGCAGCCGGTTCAGTGCCTGCCCCGCGTCGATGCGCCGCAGGTCGGCACGGCGCCGCGCCTTCGACAGCTCGGGCTCCAGCCACTCGTCCACGCGCGCGTGCAGGGCGCTTTCGGACACGTCGGGCCAGGGCGCGCCGAGATGCCGGTGCAGAAAGGCGAGCCGTTCCCGCAGCTCCAGAGCACCCCGCGACCAGTTCAGCAGCGCGGTCCCTTCCTCCCTGAGGCCCGCAAGCAGCCCCTCCCGTACGAGTCCGGGAGCGGGCTTCTGCAACGGCCGCACCGCCAGCTCCACCGCACCCAGGCGCTCGACGTGCCGCGCGACGAGGTCCCCGTCGGCCCAGGCGACCTCGTCCCCCTCGCCGTAAAGGGGCGCGGCGGCGCTGAGGGCCACGTCCTCGCCGATGTGCCCGCCGAGCAGCACGCGCGCGTGCCCGGCGCCCACCGGCCGGTCGGCCACGGCCACGGCGATCCACTCCGCGCCGGTCAGCGCGGACCCCGGCCGCACCTCGGCCCGCGTCCCGTTCACCATGAGATACGTGCCGTCCCCGCGGCCCCTGGCGACCCGTTCGGGGAAGGCGAGCGCGGCGACGAGCCCGGCGACGTGCTCGTCGCTGCCCCGGGACAGCGCGTCCTGAGGGGCAGGCACACCCGCCGAGGTCTCGGCGGCGGCGGTGAGCCGCCGCACCTCCGTGCGCCACCGCGCCGCGTACCCGTCCCCGCCACGCCGGGCCGCGCGCCAGGCCGCCGCGAGGTCGTCCCCGTACTCGCGCGGCGGCTCCTCGCCGAGGAGCGCCACGACCTCCGCCGCACGGCGCACCCCCACGAGGGGAACCGCGTCGAGCAGGGCCCGCGCAAGGCGGGGATGAAGACCGACCCGCGCCATCCGCGCGCCCCGCTCCGTCACCCGCCCCGGCCCCGGGGACACCGCACCGACCGCCGTCAGGACACTCCGCGCCGCCGCCATCGCGCCGCTCGGCGGCGGATCGAGCAGGGCGAGCCCCGAGGCGTCAGGATCACCCCAGCAGGCCGTCTGAAGGGCGAACGCGGAAAGGTCCGCCAGCTTTATCTCCGGCGTCGGGAAGCGCGGCAGGCGGGCGTCCTCCGCCTCCGCCCAGCACCGGTACACGGCCCCCGGCGCCTCGCGCCCCGCACGGCCGGCCCGCTGCCGCCCCGCGGCCTGCGAAGCCCGTACCGTCGTCAGCGCGCTCAGCCCCCGCGCGTGATCCACACGCGGCTCACGCGCCAGCCCCGCGTCGACGACCACCCGCACCCCCGGCACCGTCAGGGACGACTCCGCCACCGACGTCGCGAGGACCACCCGCCGGGCGCCGTCCGCCGGGCCCGCGAGCACCGCGTCCTGCACCGCCGCGGGCGCCCGCCCGTGCACCTGGAGAACCTCCGCGGGAACGTCCCCCAGTTGCCCCGCCACGCGCGCGATCTCGCCGACGCCGGGCAGGAAGCACAGCACGTCCCCTTCCCGCTCGGCCAGCGCACGGCGTACCACCGACGCCACATGCGTGAGCAGCGCCGGATCCACCCGCATCCCGTGCGGCGGTCGCACCGGACGCGCGGGCGGCGCCCAGACGACCTCGACGGGGTACGAGGTGCCCCGCGCCTCCACCACGGGGGCGTCCCCGAGGATCCGCGACCACCCCTGCGCGTCCGTCGTCGCCGACGCGGCCACCAGACGCAGCTCGGGCCGCAGCGCCGCCCGCACGTCGACCAGGAACGCCGCCACGGTGTCCGCGTCGAGATGCCGCTCGTGGCACTCGTCGATGATCACCACGTCGACGCCCGTCAGCTCCTGGTCCCGCTGCAGCCGCTGCAACAGGACACCGGTCGTGACGACCTCCACGCGCGCGGGGCGATCGCCACGCGCGACCACACGCTCACCGCGCACCGTGTACCCGACGCTCTCCCCGACCTTCTCGCCGAGCAGCCACGCCATCCGCCGCGCGGCGGCCCTCGCGGCGATGCGCCGGGGCTCGGCGACCACCACCCGGCGTTCGGGCCCGTCCCCGAGAAGCCCCGCGAGGGCCAGCGGCACCAGCGTCGTCTTGCCCGTACCGGGAGGCGCGCACAGCACGGCGCCGCCCGGCCCCTCCAGGGCGGACCGCAGCGCGGGCAGCGCACTGCGTACGGGCAGGTCCAGGGCTTCGTTACGCAGACGGATCACGCACTCAGTCTCGTACGCAGACGAAGATCGCCGACCCCGGGATCAGATTCCCGCGCAACGGGGACCAGCCGCCCCACTCCTGCGTGTTCCACGCGGGCCACTCCGGCTCCACCAGATCGACGAGCCGGAAACCGCCGGCCACCACGTCACGGACCCGGTCACCGATGGTCCGGTGGTGCTCCACGTAGACGGCGTTTCCCTCGTCGTCCTGCTCCACGTAGGGAGTGCGGTCGAAGTACGAGGCCGCTACCGACAGACCCTCGGGCCCCGGCTCGTCCGGGAAGGCCCAGCGCATCGGGTGCGTCACCGAGAACACGAACCGGCCGCCGGGCCGCAGCACCCGGTGCACGTCCTTGAGGACCCGCACCGGATCGGCGACGAACGGCAGCGCCCCGTACGCCGAGCACGCGAGGTCGAAGCTGCCGTCGGCGAACGGCAGTGCCCCCGCGTCCGCCTCCACCAGCGGCACGCCGCCACCGATCCGCAGCGCGTGCTGCAACTGCCGGTGCGAGAGATCGAGGGCGACAGGGCGCGCGCCCTGGGAGGCGAGCCAGCGCGAGCACTGCGCCGCACCCGCGCCGATCTCCAGGACGTCCTTGCCCGCGAGGTCCTCGGGCGGGCCCAGAAGCTCGGCCTCCACCTCGTCGAGCCCTTCGGGACCCCACACGAAACGGTCGTCACCCAGGAAGGTGCCGTGCTCGATCTGATAGTCGTCCGCGTTCCTGTCCCACCACCCGCGATTGGCGCGGCTGCTCTCGGTCACACCGGCGTCACGACGGGTGGCTTCCGGTTCGGGGGTCTCGGGCAGCTCGGACTCTTGGATGATCGGCTCCATCGTCGTACTCTTCCGTCTGGCTGGTCGCGGCTCGGCGCAGCGGGACAGTGCCGGGACGGCCCGAAAAGCGGTCGCGGCAGGGCGCTGTGCGGTCCGTGTGGCCTCATGCGACGGCATTTGTGCCGGGTATGCGGCGTTCCGCCCCTGGGTGTGCGCCTTCGCGCATTGACCCTGTCCGGCTGCCCCCGTATGCTACAAGTTGCGCTGCGAGCCTGCCGTCCTCAGACCTAGCAGGATGCGCTCGCGTCTGTTGTATGTCCCCTCGGTTGTCGAGGCGCCTTCCGTTTCTCCGGAAACTGGATCGGCGCCTCCAAGGCTGCCCGGCTTCTGCAGAGCGAAATCGGTTCCGGCGCTAGCAGTACCTACGACTCACTGTCCGTACCGGAGCCCTTACCCACATGACGAGCAGCACCGAGACCACCGCCACCACCCCGCAGGTAGCGGTCAACGACATCGGTAACGAGGAAGCCTTCCTCGCCGCGATCGACGAGACGATCAAGTACTTCAACGACGGCGACATCGTCGACGGCGTCATCGTGAAGGTCGACCGGGACGAGGTCCTGCTCGACATCGGTTACAAGACCGAAGGCGTCATCCCGAGCCGCGAGCTCTCCATCAAGCACGACGTCGACCCGAACGAGGTCGTCGCGGTTGGTGACGAGATCGAGGCCCTGGTTCTCCAGAAGGAGGACAAGGAAGGCCGTCTGATCCTGTCCAAGAAGCGCGCTCAGTACGAGCGTGCCTGGGGCACGATCGAGAAGATCAAGGAAGAAGACGGCATCGTCACCGGTACCGTCATCGAGGTCGTCAAGGGTGGTCTCATCCTCGACATCGGCCTCCGTGGCTTCCTGCCGGCCTCCCTCGTCGAGATGCGCCGCGTCCGCGACCTCCAGCCCTACGTGGGCAAGGAGCTCGAGGCCAAGATCATCGAGCTGGACAAGAACCGCAACAACGTGGTCCTGTCCCGCCGTGCCTGGCTCGAGCAGACCCAGAGCGAGGTCCGCCAGACCTTCCTCACGACCCTGCAGAAGGGCCAGGTCCGCTCCGGCGTCGTTTCCTCGATCGTCAACTTCGGTGCGTTCGTGGACCTCGGCGGCGTCGACGGTCTCGTGCACGTCTCCGAGCTCTCCTGGAAGCACATCGACCACCCCTCCGAGGTTGTCGAGGTCGGCCAGGAAGTCACCGTCGAGGTTCTCGACGTGGACATGGACCGCGAGCGCGTGTCCCTGTCGCTCAAGGCGACGCAGGAAGACCCGTGGCAGCAGTTCGCCCGCACGCACCAGATCGGGCAGGTTGTTCCCGGTAAGGTCACCAAGCTCGTTCCGTTCGGTGCGTTCGTGCGCGTCGACGAGGGCATCGAGGGCCTGGTCCACATCTCCGAGCTGGCCGAGCGCCACGTGGAGATCCCGGAGCAGGTCGTCCAGGTCAACGACGAGATCTTCGTCAAGGTCATCGACATCGACCTCGAGCGTCGCCGGATCTCGCTGTCCCTGAAGCAGGCCAACGAGTCCTTCGGTGCCGACCCGTCGGCCGTCGAGTTCGACCCGACCCTGTACGGCATGGCCGCGTCCTACGACGACCAGGGCAACTACATCTACCCCGAGGGCTTCGACCCCGAGACGAACGACTGGCTCGAGGGCTTCGAGACCCAGCGCGAGGCTTGGGAGGGCCAGTACGCCGAGGCGCAGCAGCGCTTCGAGCAGCACCAGGCCCAGGTCATCAAGTCCCGCGAGGCGGACGCCCAGGCCGAGGCCGAGGGTGCTGCGGCTCCCGCGTCCTCGACCGGTGCCCCGGCTGCCGGTGGCAGCGGTGGCGGCGGCGGTTCGTACTCCTCGGAGTCGGACGACAACTCCGGCGCCCTGGCGTCGGACGAGGCGCTTGCCGCGCTGCGCGAGAAGCTCGCGGGCGGCCAGAGCTGAATCTCGCCTCTAGGCGGTAGCAGCAGCTGAACATCGCGGGCCCGCATCCCTTCGGGGGTGCGGGCCCGCTGTGCTGTTTCCGGGGGCCGGTTCTGTGTCGGCCGCGCGCCGGTGGGGGCTGGTCGCGCAGTTCCCCGCGCCCCTGACGGGGCCCTCCTTGATCTGCATGCCCCGGCCGTCGTGAACTGGGCGGCTTCCTATGGGTGTTGTAAGAAGCCGCTGTGAAGAGATGCGGGAGGGAATGCCGACGCCGTCGCCGGCGTTCTGCTGTACGAGTCACGACGAAGAGGGCGAGGAGCGGTCACCGTGCTTGATCCGCAGGGTTTGTACGAATGGGAGCCGAAGGGCCTCGCTGTCGTAGACATGGCGCTCGCCCAGGAGTCGGCCGGACTGGTCATGCTCTACCACTTCGACGGCTACATCGACGCGGGTGAGACCGGCGACCAGATCGTCGAGAAGCTCACGGACAGCCTGCCCGGCCAGGTGGTCGCGCGCTTCGACCACGACCGGCTCGTCGACTACCGCGCACGTCGCCCGCTGCTCACCTTCCGGCGCGACCGCTGGACCGAGTACGAGGTGCCCACGCTCGACGTGCGGCTGCTCCAGGACGCCACGGGCGCGCCCTTCCTGCTGCTCTCCGGACCCGAGCCGGACATCGAGTGGGAGCGGTTCGCGGCGGCGGTCGAGCAGATCGTGGAGCGGCTCGGCGTGCGCCTCGCGGTGAACTTCCACGGCATCCCCATGGGCGTGCCGCACACCCGCCCCGTGGGCCTCACGCCGCACGGGAACCGTACCGACCTGATTCCGGGACACCGCAGCCCCTTCGACGAGGCGCAGGTGCCGGGCAGCGCGGCATCTCTCGTCGAGTACCGCCTCCTCGAGGCGAGCCATGACGTGCTCGGTGTCGCCGCACACGTCCCGCACTACATCGCCCGCTCCGCCTACCCGGACGCCGCCCTGACGGTCCTGGAGGCGATCACCGCAGCTACGGGCCTCGTGCTGCCGAGCGTCGCGCACGGCCTGCGCACCGAGGCGCACCGCACCCAGACCGAGATCGACCGGCAGATCCAGGAGGGCGACGAGGAACTGGTCGCCCTCGTACAGGGACTCGAGCACCAGTACGACGCTGCCGCCGGCGGCGACGCGCGCGGCAACATGCTCGCGGAGCCCGTGGACATCCCGTCGGCCGACGAGATCGGCCAGGAATTCGAGCGCTTCCTCGCGGAGCGAGAGGGCGACTCGTAGCCGAGGGGCCGACTCGTAGCCGAGGGGTCGACTCGTGGCCGAGGGGCCGACTCGTAGCCGAGCGGACTCGGAAGTGCGGCACCCTCTAAGCTGCCGGTCATGCTGAAGGTGGGCCTGACCGGCGGTATCGGCGCCGGCAAGAGTGAAGTATCGCGTCTCCTGGTCGCGTCCGGAGCCGTGCTGATCGACGCCGACAAGATCGCCCGCGAGGTGGTGGAGCCGGGAACTCCGGGTCTGGCGGCGATCGTCGAAGCTTTCGGCCGGGAGATCCTCGCCCCGGACGGCTCCCTCGACCGGCCGAAGCTGGGTTCGGTCGTCTTCGCCGACCCGGAGAAGCTGGCCGTACTGAACTCCATCGTGCACCCGCTGGTCGGCGCCCGATCCGCCGAACTGGAGAACGCGGCCTCGAGGGACGCGGTGGTCGTCCATGATGTGCCGCTGCTCGCGGAGAACGGCCTGGCGCCGCTGTACGACCTGGTGGTCGTCGTCGACGCGAGCCCCGAAACCCAGCTGGAGCGTCTCGTGGGGCTGCGCGGCATGCGCGAGGAGGACGCCCGGGCGCGGATGGCGGCGCAGGCCACGCGCGAGAAGCGCCTGGAGATCGCCGACATCGTGATCGACAACGACGGTCCGCTGGAGGGCTTGGAACAGCGCGTCGGCGCTGTGTGGGCGGATCTCGTGGGGCGGGCGCGGAAGGCCTAGCGGGCCGCCGCTCTCCAAACGCCTGACGGCACCTGACGGCACTTGAAGGAACCTGACAGGACCTGACGGAATAGGTGTGCATGTGAGGGGCGTTGACACAGTGCAGCGAGGGAAGGAGTCACGCGTGCCCGAAAGTACCCCGGAGACCCATGTCATCGACTTCCGTGCGGCGGAGCAGCTCCTTGCCGCGCGGGACCCCCGAGGCGCGGTGAAGCTGCTCGACACGGTCATCGCGGCCCACCCCGAGAACACGGCCGCGCGGCTGCTGCGGGCCCGTGCCTTCTTCGCCGCCGCTCAACTGCGCGCCGCCGAGCTCGAGTTCAGCATCGTGCTGGAGCGGGAGCCGGACAACGCGTTCGCCCATTTCGCGCTCGCCCGCACCTACGAACGCGCGGCGCGGCCCGAACAGGCCCGGCGCCACTTCCGCCTTGCCGCGGCGCTTGATCCGCAGCCGGAGTATCTGGCGGCGGCGCGCTTCGACGAGGGGGAGTCCGGCGACGCCGGGAGCTAGTTCTCGCGCGGAGGTTCGTACGACGGAGGTTCGTACGGCGGTACGTCCCGGCCCGGCTGGTAATGCGGTCCCTGACGGATGTGGCGCAGGATCATCGCCATGTCGGCGGTGACGATCAGCCAGAGCACCCCGCAGGTCACGGCCCAGCCGGGGCGCCCCACCAGGGCGAAGGCGATGGTGCCGAACGTGGCCCAGGCAAGGCCCCACGCGCTGAACCAGAGTCGCAGGCGCAGCGGACTGCGCGCTGTCACCGGTTCACTGCCCGTGCGTTTCATGAGAGGACTCCTCTCCCTCCGCACCGCGTCTCTCCGCACCGCGCTACAGCCGCATCTCCACTCGTCTCCGGCCGTCTTGAGCCGTGTCCGCCCGGTCTGTATCCGCTCCCGCCTTCCAGGATCCACCCGTGGGTGGTGGACCGGAAGGGCCTGAGGCTCCAAGATCGTAGATGCGACGATCGGGGGTATGGCTGTGGCTCTGCTGGATGTACTGAGGGACCGGGCGAGGACGGACGAGCGGCTCGCCGCGTGGCTGAAGGATCTTGAGGGCGCTGAGGCCGCCGAGGGCAGTGGCGCGTCGCGGGGCGGGGCGCTGCTGCCCTCGGCCGACGAACTGCCGGACGTGCTGCTCGACCTGGCGGTGCCGCACGAGGACATCAACGACCTGGTGGCCCTGCGCGGGCGGCTGATGGGGGACCCGGAAGCGCGCTGGTTGCTCGATCGCCTCGTCGCCGGGACGGTGCGGGACATGGGGACGGCCGATGCGGGCCCCGAATATCCTCCCTTGCCGACGGAGACGGGCACGCTGGGAGCGTTGTTCTACGTGTACGTCTTCGTCGCGGCGCTGCCCCACGTACGGGCGTATCACCAGAGCCGTGGAATCCCGGACGAGATCTCCCGCCGCACGCTCGCCGACCTCGGCCGGCACATGGCGGTGCACCGCCGGGCGCGCGGGGGCCCCGGACTGCTGCATCCGGGCTGGAACTCCCTGCATTTCCGGGGCGAGCTCTATCAGCTGGGGCGGCTTCAGTTCCAGCGCGCGGTGTTGGGGCAGCGGATGGGCGGTGCCACGGCCGAGGCGGGTCATTCCGCGAGGCGTGGCGACCCGTGTCTGGACCTGCACATAGCGGACTTCCGGGGGCCGCTGTCCCCCGAGGCGTGCGACCGGTCGATCACGCTGGCACGGGAGTTCTTCGCGCGGCACTTCCCGGAGGAGCGACATGAGACAGCGACGTGCCACTCCTGGCTGCTCGACCCACAGCTGAAGCGGTATCTGCCGGCAGACTCCAACATCGTCCGCTTCCAGGAGCGCTTCCGCCTGGTGGAGGGGTATGAGGCGGAGCCGGACGACAGCACTCCCGTCGCCTTCGTCTTCGGCGACCGGAGCCGTCCCGTGGCCGAACTGCCGAGGCGGACGAGCGTGGAGAGGGCAGTGGGGGACCATCTGAGGTGGGGCGGCCATTGGTACGGAGGGCATGGCTGGTTCCCGCTGTAAGCCGCGCGGCCCCCGGGAGGGGCGGGAACGGGCTCTCGGAGCGCTTCGTTGACTGGCCATGACTGCTGAGATGCGTGAGGGGTACGAGGGGACGGGGCCCGGAGCGATCACGCCGGACGGCTGCGCGGTGGACCTGTACGCGCGCTTGTCCGTCGGGAACGAGCCGGACGTCATCGCCGACGCGGTCCCGGCCGGGGCGCACATTCTGGAGCTTGGCAGCGGCGCGGGGCGGGTGACGCGTCCCCTGCTGGAGCGGGGATTCCGGGTCACGGCGGTGGACGAGTCCGCCGAGATGCTGGCGAAGGTCGCCGCGCTCGACGGCCGGGTGCGCACCATCCGGAGCCCGATCGAGGAGCTCGACCTGGGCGAGCGGTTCGAGGTGGTGATGCTCGCGTCGTTCCTGGTGCACAGCGGCGACGTGTCGGTGCGGCGCGGGATGCTGCGGGCGTGCCGCGCCCATGTGACGGACGACGGCTGCGTGCTGATCCAACGGGAGGGGGCCGACTACCACACGAATCTGCCGAGGGAGCGGGTCGATCCCGGCGGGTACACGGTGCGGATCGTGTCGGCGGAACCGGTCGGGGACGGGGTGAACGAGGTGCGCGCGGAGTACGTCTTCCCGGACGCCACATGGACCCAGACGTTCCGCGCCCGACCGCTCACGAAGGAGCAGTTCGAGGACGCGCTGGGGGAGGCGGGGCTGCGGGTCGACGCGTATCTGACGGAGGACGGGACCTGGGTGCGGGCGGTGCCGGCTGACTTGGGATCTTGATGGTTCGCGGGCGGGGTGGGGAGGTTGGGCCGGGGGTGTCCACGATCGGCACGCTGGAAGTGCTCGGGGGATCGCGCTGCTCGCGCTGCTGATCCCGGTGCTCGGTGCTCGGTGCGTTCATCGTGAGCGTGACCGCGCTCAGAGGGGAGGGAACACCGCCACGCTGGTCCTCCTCATCCTGGCGCTGACGTAGACCTGTGGCGCATGGCGTGAACGTCCGCGCACCGGAAGGGAGTTCCGCCCCCGTGTCGAGGGCCTGCCGGGCCGTTGCCGGTCCTCGCGGCGTCGCTAACCCTCGAAGCCGCGGAGCCGTTCCATCTCCCGGCGGTCGCGCTTGGTGGGGCGGCCCGTTCCGCGGTCTCGTACGCCGGCGGGGGCCACGGCCTCGCGGGGCGGCGGGGGAGGGCTGTTGTCGACGTAGCACTCGGCGGCCACCGGGGCGCCGACGCGTTTGCGGATGAGGCGTTTGACGACGACGACGTGTTGACGGCCGTCCGCGTGGCGCAGGCGTACCTCGTCGCCGACGTGCACGCCGTAAGCGGGCTTCACGCGCTCGCCGTTGACCCGCACATGGCCGCCCTTGCAGGCCGCCGCGCCCATGGAGCGGGTCTTCACCAGGCGGACGGACCAGATCCAGGCGTCGACCCGCACGGAGCCGCCGCCCGCGCCCGCCGGAGCGCCGCCGGTCCCGTTCCCGCTGCCGCCACCGCCTGAAGTCTCCGAAGCCATGCCCCGACTTTAATGCCTGCCCGGTGGTTCATGGCCGGAGTCGCGACGCCGGGGCCCGGCACGCACGCGGCACGCGCCCTACGCCGCCCCGGCAGTGTGCGGCAGCAGTGCGGCATCGGCGGTCGCACGGCGAGCCATCCGGGAAGCAATCCCCTCTGAGTCCGATAATTCGGGCTGATCTCCGCAAAGCTGGACGATACCGAGGGATGCAGCCGATGAAGCTCGAAGCCACCGTCGACGATCTGATGGACACGTTGCGCGCCGACCTCGAACGGCTCGCCGCGATCCCCTCGATCGCCTTCCCCGGCTTCCCGGCCGCACCGGTCCAAGAGGCGCACGATCTGCTGGTCGAGCTGCTGCGCGGAGCGGGGTTGGAGACCGTCGAGCGGCTCGACCTGCCGGACACCGCGCCCGTGATCTACGGAGAGATCCCGCCGCCGACCCCCGACGCGCCGACGGTCTTGCTCTACGGCCACTACGACGTCCAGCCGCCCGGCGACGAGAGCCTGTGGAAGTCGCCGCCGTTCGAGCCGACCCCGGTCGAAGGGGGCCTGCGCGCCCGCGGCATCGCGGACGACAAGTCCAACGTCATCGCGCACCTGGGGATGCTGCGGGCCTACGGCGGCCGGCCGCCGGTCGGGATCAAGATCGTCATCGAGGGCCAGGAGGAGTACGGCAGCGCCTTCGACGAATATCCGCCCACCGACCCGGAGCGATTCGCCTGCGATGCCATGGTGGTCGCCGACCTCGGCAACCTCCGCCCCGGCACCCCGACTCTCACCACCGCCCTGCGCGGCGCGTCCGAGGTCGTCGTGGAGGTGCGCACCCTCGACGAGCCGCGCCACAGCGGGGAGTTCGGGGGCGCGGCGCCCGACGCGCTGCTCGTGCTCATCAAGGCCCTGGCCACCCTCCATGACGTACACGGAGACGTCGCCGTCGAGGGGCTGCGGCGCGAGGACTGGAGCGGCACGAGCTACACCGAGGAGGAGTTCCGCTCGCTCGCCGGTGTGCGCGAGGGCGTGCCGCTCGTCGGCAGCGGGAGTCTGGGCGAGCGGCTGTGGAGCGGCCCCGCCATCACGGTGGTCGGCCTCGACGCGCCCGGCGTCGAGCATGCCGCGTCAGCCGTCGTGCCGTACGCACGCGCCAAGTTGAACCTGCGCTTCCACCCCCGCCAGGACGCGAGGGAGGCGCAGGGGAGGCTGGTCGATCATCTGCGCTCGCTCACTCCGTTCGGCGTCCACCTCACCGTCACGCCCGGTGACACGGGACCCGGCTACGAGGCGGCCACCGGCGGTCCCGCCTACCGCGCCGCACGCACCGCGCTCAAGGAGGCCTGGGGCGAGGAAGCCTCGTACGTGGCGACCGGCGGCTCCATCCCCCTGGTCAACGGTCTCGCGAAGGCGGCGCCCGGCGCCGAGGTCCTGCTCTTCGGCGCCCAGGACAGCATGTGCAACCTGCACGCCCCGAACGAGCGCGTCCTCCTCTCCGAGCTGCGCAACACGGTCGTCGCCATGGCCGCCTTCGTGCGTGAGTTCGCCGCCGACTTCCGGGGCGGCAATACCGCCGGGGAGCGCCCCGCATGAGCGCCACCTCGACCGACCCCGACACTCAAGAGCCGCAGCGCAGAAGGAAGTTCACCTTTCCCAGCGCTCTGGCCATCCTCGCGATCGTCACCGTGGCCGTCTGGCTGCTCGCCTTCCTCATTCCGTCCGGCGCGTACGACCGCAACGACAAGGGCGCCCCCGTCCAGGGCAGCTACCACCGTGTCGACTCGGGTCAGAGCTTCGTCGACCGGCTCAACGACCTCTTCCTCGCGCCGGTCAACGGCCTGTACGGAATCCAGGACGAGAAGTCGGGCCTGGTCGGGCCCGACATGGCCGGAGAGCTGTACGGCAGCGCGGGCGTGTTCCTGTTCGTGCTCGCCATCGGCGCGTTCATCACCGTCGTCTTCGCCACCGGCGCCCTCGACCGCGGCATCGGCCGCCTCGCCCACCGGCTGCGCGAGCGCGGCGCCATGCTGATCGCGGGCGTGATGCTCGTCTTCGCCGTCCTCGGCACGGTCGAGGGCTTCGCGGAGGAGACGCTCGGCTTCTACGGCCTGATCGTGCCCCTGATGCTGGCCCTCGGCTATGACCGCATGGTCGCGGTCGGCGCGATCATCCCGGGCGCGGGGATCGGCGTGCTCTGCTCGACGGTCAACCCGTTCGCGACCGGAGTGGCGTCCTCCGCCGCGGACATCTCGCTCGGCGACGGCATCGTGCTGCGGTTCGTGATGTGGGTCGTCCTGACCGCGGTCACCATCGCCTACGTCATCCGCTACGCGAAGCGCGTACAGAAGAATCCGGAACGCTCCCTCACCGGTTTCCTGCCCGGCGACCGTGAGCAGACCGCCGCCGACGCGGGCGAGGTGCCGGAGCTGACGGGGCTGCACAAGGCCGTGCTCGTCCTGGTCGCGCTGGTCTTCGCCTTCATGATCTTCTCGGTGGTGCCCTGGTCGAGCGCGCTGACGGGCAAGGTGGACGCGACGCCGTACGGCTTCGAACTCGGCTGGTCCTTCCCGCAGTTGGCGGCGCTCTTCCTCGTCGCGGCCGTGCTCGTCGGGTGCGTGGCGCGGATGGGCGAGCAGAAGCTCAGCTCGACGATCATCCAGGGCGCGGCCGACTTCATCTCGCCCGCCCTAGTGATCGTGCTCGCCCGCGGCGTCACCGTGATCATGAACAACTCGAAGGTCACCGACACCGTCCTGCACTCCATCGAGGGCGTGGTGAAAGGCACGTCCTCCGGACTCTTCGCGGTCATCGTCTTCGTCGTGAACCTGCCGCTCGCCTTCCTCATTCCGTCCACCTCCGGCCACGCGACCCTCGCCATGCCGATCCTCGCCCCGCTCGCCGATTTCGCCGGGGTCTCCCGCTCGGTCGTCGTCACGGCGTGGCAGGCGGCGAGCGGCTGGATGAATCTGTGGGTGCCGACCACTGCCGTGACCATCGGCGGCGTCGCACTCGCCAAGGTCGGCTACGACAAGTACTTGCGCTTCGTCTGGCCGCTGCTCGCCATCCTCTTCGTACTCATCTGCGCCTTTGTGGCGCTTGGAGCGGCTCTCACATGACAACGAACTCACCGGCCGCGGCGGCGGCCAGGCCCTCGGCCGCCGCCTACCGCAATCTCGCTGTGGCCACCATCGGGTTCACCCTCACCTTCTGGGCGTGGGACCTGATCGCGCCGCTCGGCAGCGATTTCCAGGACCGGCTCGGGCTCTCCTCGTTCGCCCAGTCGCTGCTCGTCGCCGTGCCGGTCATCGTCGGGTCGCTCGGCCGCGTTCCGGTCGGCGCGCTCACCGACCGCTACGGCGCCAAGCTGATGTTCCCGCTGGTCTCGGCGCTCACCATCGTGCCGGTGCTGCTGATCATCCCGGCCAGGGGCAGCTACGTCGCCATGCTCGCCGTCGGGTTTCTGCTGGGCCTCGGCGGGACGACGTTCGCGATCGGCATCCCGCTGGTCAACTCCTGGTTCCCGCCCGCGCACCGGGGCTTCGCACTCGGGGTCTTCGGCATGGGCATGGGAGGCGTGGCGCTCTCCGGGTACTTCACGCCGCGGATCGCCAAGCACGGCGAGAACCTGCCGTTCCTGATCGTGGCGATCGCGCTCGCGGCGTTCGCGGTGCTCGCGGCCCTCCTGATCACCGACAGGCCCGACCGGCCCGTGCCGACGAGCCCGCTCACGACCCGCCTCGGGGAGGCGGGACGGCTGCGGGTGACGTGGGAACTCTCCGCGCTGTACGCGATCGGCTTCGGCGGCATCGTGGCCTTCGGCGTCTACCTGCCCACCTACCTCAAGACCTGGTACGACCTCTCGCCCACCGACGCGGGCACGAAGGCGGCCGGGTTCGCGCTGGTCACGGTCGTCTTCCGGCCGATCGGCGGCTGGCTGTCCGACCGGATCCACCCGGCGACGGTCACCTCGGTCGCGCTGGCCGTCGTCGCTCTCTTCGCCATCGTGCAGGCCTTCGAACCCGGGCTGACGCCGGGCGGCACGATCTGCCTCCTCGTGATGGCCGCGGGACTCGGCACGGCGAGCGGCAGCGTCTTCGCCCTCGTCTCGCAGGTGACACCGCAGGCCCAGGTCGGATCCGTGACGGGCATCGTGGGAGCGATGGGCGGCCTGGGAGGCTTCGTCCCGCCCCTGGTCATGGGCGCGATCTACAGCGCGAAGGACTCGTACTCCATCGGCTTCATGCTGCTCTCGGACCTGGCACTCGCGGGGTGCGTGTACGCGTACGGGCGGATGCGGGGGCTGCGGGCCTCGTAACCCGGCGTCCGAGGCCGTCCCGGGGACCGGGCGCTAGTCCTGGTCCTCGTCGAAGAGGTGCCGGACCGTGGAGCGGTAGTTGGTTTTGACGTGGGTCAGTGCCACGTTCCGGGCGCGGTCCGCGTCACCCGAGGCCACCGCCTCGTACAGCTCCCGGTGTTCCGCGAGGAGATGTGTCCACTCCTCGTTGCGTCGCGTCATCCACCGGAGGCGGCCGTCGACCGGTTCCATGACCGAGGTCAGCAGGCTGTTGCCCGCCATCGCAAGGATGCGGTCGTGGAAGCGGGTGTTGATGTCCGTGATCGCCTCGCCGTCCGCCGTGCGCGTCGCCTCGGCCGCGCTGTCGAGCAGGTCGGACAGTTCCGCGAGGCCTTCCTGCGTGGCCCGCTGCGCGGCCCGGCCCGCAGCGAAGACCTCCAACGCCTCGCGCAGCTCGAAGAGTTCGGTCACGTCGGTGCGGGTGAGACGGCGGACCACGGTCCTGCGCGGGGTCTCGAAGGTGACGAAACCCTCGGCGACCAGGGCCCGGATCGCCTCGCGGACGGGCACCCTGGACACCCCCAGACGCTCCGCGAGCTCCCGTTCGACGAGGCGGTCGCCGGGCCCGAGGCGTCCGGCGATGATCTCCTGCCGCAGCTCGGCGAGCACACGTTCGCGTACGGCGGCCAGCGGCTGTTCCACGGTCGTCATGGCGTCCATCATCGCCGACCCCCGCGTCGATTTACCGATTCGTAACCGCATGGACATTGCCGGGCGCCCTTGAGAGCGGGAACATGACGGAATCTTTGGTATACCAAACTTTGGTATACCAAAGCGTGCCGCACTCCGGCTGTCCCCATGCAGGCCGCACCTCCGTCCCCCTTCGCAGGAACTCCCCGCAGGAGGCCCCGTGTCCCTCACCCAGCGCGCCGACGCCCCGGGCGCCGCGACCGACTTCGTGCCCGACCCCCGCCTCACCAACGAAGACCTCGCCCCCACCGGTGAACGCAAGTGGAAGGTCTTCGACCTCTTCGCCCTGTGGATGTCCGACGTCCACAACCTCGGCAACTACACCTTCGCGGCCGGCCTGCTCGTCCTCGGCCTCAACGTCTGGCAGATCTTCACCTCGCTCCTCGTCGGCTTCGTGCTCATCTATGCCGGGATGAACATGATGGGACGCATCGGCCAGCGCCACGGCGTGCCCTTCCCCGTCGTCAGCCGCATCAGCTTCGGCGTCTGGGGCGCCAACATCCCCGCCCTGATCAGGGCCGTGATCGCCATCATGTGGTACGGAATCCAGACCTATCTGGCCTCCATCGCGGTCAACGTCATGCTCATCGCCGCCTTCCCGGGCCTGGACGCGTGGACCGAGCACTCCTTCCTCGGCCTGCACGCCCTCGGCTGGTGTTCGTTCGTCGCCCTCTGGCTCGTACAAGGGCTGATCATGACCCAAGGCATGGAATCCGTACGGAAGTTCCAGGACTTCTGCGGGCCCGCCATCTGGGTCGTGATGATCGCCCTCGCCGTCTGGATCCTCTGGAAGGCCGGCTGGACGATCTCCCTCACCAGCACCCCGAACCCGGTCTCCACCGGTGAGCAGGTGCGGCAGTGGTTCGGCGCCATCGGGCTCATCCTCGCCACCTACGGCACGCTGATGCTCAACTTCTGCGACTTCTCGCGCTTCGCCCCCGACTACCGCACCGTCAAGCGCGGCAACTTCTGGGGCCTGCCCATCAACTCCACGGCGTTCGTGATCCTCTCCGTCGTCGTCACCGCGGGCAGCCTGGAGGTCTTCGGCAAGGCCATCACCGACCCCGCCGAACTGGTCGCCGAGATCGGCAACACCTGGGTCCTCATCTTCGGGGCGCTCACCTTCGCCGTCGCCACGATGGGCGTGAACATCGTGGCCAACTTCGTCTCGCCCGCGTACGACTTGGCCAACGTCTGGCCGCAGAAGATCACCTTCAAGATCGGCGGGATCATCTCCACGGTCGCGGCCCTGCTCGTCACCCCGTGGAACCTCTACTCCAACCCGACCGTCGTGAACTACTTCCTCGGCGGCCTCGGAGCCTTCCTCGGACCGCTGTTCGGGATCATCGCGGTCGACTACTTCTGGGTGAAGCGCGGCCGTATCGACGCCGAAGCGCTCTTCAACGCCGCACCGGGATCGCCGTACTACTACAAGAGGGGCGTCAATCCGAAGGCGCTCGGGGCCTTCCTGCCGACGGCCGGCTTCGCCGCGGTGTGCGCGCTCGTGCCGTTCTTCGACTACGTCGCGCCGTACTCCTGGTTCATCGGTACGGCGACGGCCGCGCTGTTGTACGCGGCGCTGTGCCGCGCCGAGCGGATGAACGCCGACGCCGACGCCGACGCCGACGCCGCGGTCGAGGTGGAGGGCTAGTGCGCATCGTCGTCACCAACTGCAACACGACACGGACGATGACCGAGGAGATCGTGCGCGGCGCCCGGGACGCGGCGGCCCCCGGCACCACCATCACCGGGCTCACCCCCGCGTGGGGTCCGCAGTCAGCGGAGGGGTGGCTCGACAGCTACCTCTCGGCGGCCGCCGTCCTCGACACCCTGCGCGGACACGAGGAGCCGTACGACGCCGTGGTCATGGCCGGTTTCGGCGAGCACGGACGCGAGGGTGCCCGGGAGCTCCTGGACGTGCCGGTCGTCGACATCACCGAGGCCGCCGCACATCTGGCCTGCCTGCTCGGGCGGCGCTACGGCGTCGTCACCACCCTCGACCGGGCGCGCGGCCAGATCGAGGACAGCCTGCACGCGGCGGGCGTCGCGCAGAACTGCGCCGCCGTGGTGGGGACCGGGCTCGGGGTCCTCGACCTCGGCGACTCGGAGGTCACCGTCCGTGCTTTCCTCGCCGCGGCCGAGCGGGCCCGCGACGCGGGGGCCGAGGTGCTGGTGCTCGGCTGTGCCGGGATGACGGGGCTGCAGGAGAAGGTCGGCGCCGCCCTCGACATGCCCGTGGTCGACGGTGTGGCCGCCGCGGTGAAGCTCGCCGAGTCACTCGTAGGCCTCGGCCTGACCACGAGCCGCGTCGGCGGTTACGCCAAACCCCTGCCCAAGGCCCGCACTTGGACGCGGCCGTCGGAGTGATTCTCCGGGTGAACCGGCGCCGGACCGGGGGTGTACGGAGCCGCGCGGGGCCGGGCGCCCGCAGACTCCGGTGAAAGCGCCGGTCCGGTCCGGCGCCGAGCAACAGGAGGCGCCCGGTGCCGCGACCGCCCTTCCGTCACTTTGGCCGCCGTTTCCGATGTGGGGGTGGGGGGCGGGGGCTGGTTCGGTTCCGTGCGGGCGGGGGCCGCGCGGGCAGGGTCCGTGTGGTGCGGTTCCGCGTGGGCGGGGGTGGCGTGGGCCTGGTCCGGTCCCGTGTCGGTGGTGCTCGTCCCCGCCTCGGTGGTGCTCGTCCCCGCCTGTCCCGGTTCCTCGCCGTCGCGCTGCTGCTCGGCCTGGCTGCGGCGTCCTTCGGGGTGGAGGCGGGCGGGGCCGTGTCGCGGGGCGGTGACCGGGTGGCCGCCGGTCCTGGTGGCGGCTTCTGGGTGGAACCGGACAGCGCCGCCGCTCGGCAGGTCACCGCTTGGCGGAGTCAGGGGCGGGCCGCCGACGCCCGGCTCATCGAGCGCATCGCGGGCCGGCCCCAAGCCGTGTGGCTGCACAGCCCCGGGCCGGGCCCGGTGGTCCGCGCGGTCACCGAAGCGGCCACCGCGGCGGGGCAGACCGCGGTGCTCGTCGCGTACTTCATCCCGGACCGCGACTGCGGCGACTACTCCGGAGGCGGGGCGGCGGACGCGGCGGCGTACCGCCGGTGGATCGACGAGTTCGCCGCCGGCATCGGCGACCGCGCCGCGTACGTCGTCGTCGAACCGGACGCCGTCGCGCAGGAGGTCACGGGCTGCGCGAAGGCCGACGCGGAGGAGCGGTACGGGCTGCTCGCCCACGCCGTCGACCGCATCAAGGCGCGCCCGAACACCAAGGTCTACCTCGACGCGGGCAACTCCAGCTGGATCCCGGACGAGCAGCGCCTGCTCGCCCCGCTCCGCCGGTCCGGGATCGACAAGGCCGACGGCTTCGCGCTGAACGTCTCCAACTACCGCACGGACGCGGAGAGTACGGCCTACGGACACCGCCTCGCCGGAGCGCTCGGCGGCGCCAAGCACTTCGTCGTGGACAGCAGCCGCAACGGCAACGGCCCCTACATCGGCGAGGGCGGCGAGACCTGGTGCAACCCGCCCGGCCGCGCCCTCGGCACCCCGCCCACCACCGCCACCGGCGACCCCGCGCTCGACGCCTACTTGTGGATCAAGCGGCCCGGCGAGTCCGACGGGACCTGCCGGGGCGGGCCGCGGGCGGGGGAGTGGTGGCCGGAGTACGCGCTGGGGCTCGCGAGCAGGGCCCGGGAGCAGCCGGCTTCGGAGTAGCCAGCTCGGGAGTAGGGGATACGGGGGCGGCCGGGTCGGCCGGGGGGTGGGGCTAGGGGCGCGGGTCCGGGACCACTGCCGTGGCGGTGATCTCCACCAGCTGGCCGGTGTAGCCGAGGCACGTCGTGCCGAGCAGCGTAGAGGTGTGCGGGCCCTTCGCGAGCAGGTCGGACGCGCGGACGACCTCCCAGGCCTCGCTCAGCGGCCCCGGCTCGTCGCTCACGACGTACACCGTGCTGGCCACCACCTGCGTCAAGTCGCTGCCGATCGCGCGCAGGGCCTCGTCGAGGTTGGCGATGACCTGCTCGGTCTGGCGTACCACGTCACCTTCCCCCACGAGATTCCCCTCGGGATCGAGTGGCACGGAGCCCGCCATGAAGGCGAGCTTGGTGCCTGCTTCCACGAGGGCGGCATGGGCGTATCCGGGCGGCGGGAAGAGGGTGGGCACGACGGTGCGGCGAGAAGTAGTCATGGGCCTGATCTTGAGGGAGGGGGCTTTGGCGCGCAGCCGAATTTCGTTCCGGAACGGCTGGCCTAGGCTGGCGGGTGGAAATGGTGTGCGGGGCGGCATGTGAGTGACGCAGGGTGAGCGAGGTGGTGAAGGTGGTGGTCAGGGGCGTCGCGGACTCCGCTTTTTCTGCTTCTTCTGCTTCGCCTTCTGCCGCTGCTGGGTCTGGGTCTGGGTCTGGGTCTGGGTCTGGGTCTGGGTCCTCCGCTTCTACGGGGGCCGCTGCCGGGCCCGCTGCCGAGCGGGTCGGAGAGCTCGTACGCTCCTGCGCCGCCGTCTTCCTGCCGGGCGCGGTGCCGCGGGAGGGGCGGGTCGCTTTCTGGGCGCCGGAGGGGAAGCTCCCGGCGGGGCTTGCCGGGGCGGGGGCCGACAAGGGGGACGGGCCCGCGGCTGATGCGGGAGGGTCTGACGCGGGCGGGGCTGACGCGGGCGGGCTCCCCGGCGCCACCGAGAGCGAGATCGCCGTCGTACGCCCGCACGGCAAGGGCGTCCGTACACGTACCGTCCCCGCACTCATCCTGCCCGTGGCCGAAGCCGCCGCGCTCCTGCTGCGTGCCGGACCCGCGCACCCGGCGGTGGCCTGCTGGGCCGCGGCCGTCCGGCACGCCCTGCACCTGGCCGCGCGGGGCAGGCTGCTGCCCGGTCTGACCGGCGGCGACCTCGACGCGTGGCGCGCCGGGCCGCTGGACGCCGCCGACGTCACGCAGCTGCGGGGGATCGCCGCCGCGCTGCCGGCGGAGGCACACGCCGTACCGCTGCCGGGGAGCAGGCCGCTCCTGCTCCCCGAGCCGTTCGCCCTGGTCAGGGCGTTCGTCGATGCCGTAGTGGACACGCTGCCGCGTACGCCCGCCGCGGCGCACGCGGTCGGCGCGCCCTTCGCGGCGCGGGAGCCGCAGCGGCTGCCGGGGGCGCGGGAGTGGGCCGCGGAAGTGGCGGCCGGGATGGACGCGGGGGTGCGGGTGTCGCTGCGGCTCGATCTCCAGGCGCACGAGGTGTTCGAAAGGGCTTCGGACGACGTACCGGATGCCGCTCCCCATGGCCACGACGCGCCGGATGCCGCACCCCGTCACCACGGCCTACCCGATGCCACGCCCGGTGACCGCGAGGGCGCCACGCCCGGTGACCGCGAGGGCGGTCAGGCAGGCGCACGGGAGGCCGACGGCGGCCCCCGGGAAAGCATGGCGAGCCCCGCGGCAGCCGTCGTACAAGTGCACAGCCTCGCCGACCCCACCCTCGTCGCGGACGCCGCCCAACTCTGGTCCGGGGCAGACCACTTCGGCCCTCGCGCCCGCGTAGACACGCTCCTCGCGGTGCGGCGCGCGGCCCGCGTATGGCAGCCGCTCGCCCGTCTTCTGGAACGTCCGGTCCCTGACGTACTGCCGCTCGGTGAGAGCGAGTTGTACGAACTCCTCGGCGTGGCGGCGACCAGGCTCGGCGCGGCGGGCGTGGCCGTGCACTGGCCCCGCGAGCTGACCCGCTGCCTCACGGCGGCCGCTGTCGTACGTCCCGCGCCCGGCACCGCTGCCGACAACTTCGACTTCTTCAAGACCGAGCAACTCCTCGAATTCCGCTGGCAGTTGGCGCTCGGCCCCGCCGACGGTTCGGGTGACGGGGAGGGCGGGCCCCTCACCGACGCGGAGATGGACATCCTGGCGGAGGCCCACCGGCCGGTCGTACGCCTCCGTGACCAGTGGGTTCTGGTCGACCCCGAACTCGTACGCAAGGCGCGCAAGAGGGATCTCGGTCTGCTGGACCCGGTGGACGCGCTCTCCGTCGCCCTGACCGGGGTCGCGGAGGTGGACGGCGAGCGGGTCGATGCGGTCCCGATCGGCGCACTGGCCGGCCTCCGCGAGCGCCTGACCGACGACCTGCGCCCCGTAGACCCGCCGCCCGCGCTCGCCGCCACCCTCCGCGACTACCAGCTCCGGGGCCTCGCCTGGCTGGACCGGATGACGTCGCTCGGCCTCGGCGGCTGCCTCGCCGACGACATGGGCCTCGGCAAGACGGTCACCCTGATCGCCCTCCACCTGCACCGGGCCCGCCCCGAACCGACGCTGGTGGTCTGCCCCGCCTCGCTGCTCGGCAACTGGCAGCGGGAGATCGAGCGGTTCGCGCCCGGAGTGCCGGTGCGCCGCTTCCACGGCACGGGACGCAGCCTCGACGGCGACCTGTCGGGCGGTTTCGTCCTGACGACGTACGGAACGATGCGTACGAGCGCGACCGAACTTGCCGCCCTGCCTTGGGGGTTGGTGGTGGCGGACGAGGCGCAGCACGTGAAGAACCCGCACGCGGCGACGGCGAAGGCGCTGCGCACGATCCCCTCCGCGGCGAGGGTGGCGCTCACCGGCACGCCGGTCGAGAACAACCTCTCCGAGCTCTGGGCGCTGCTCGACTGGACGACACCGGGTCTGCTGGGCCCGCTCAAGGCGTTCCGCGCGCGCCACGCCCGCCTCGTGGAGGGCGGCGAGGACGACGAGGCGATGGCGCGCCTCGCCCGCCTGGTCCGGCCCTTCCTCCTGCGCCGCAAGAAGTCCGACCCGGGCATCGCGCCCGAACTCCCCCCGAAGACGGAGACGGACCACCCGGTCACGCTCACCCGCGAACAGGCGTCGCTCTACGAAGCGGTCGTGCGCGAGACACTCGCCCGCATCGAGGCGTCCGAGGGCATCGCGCGCAGGGGCCTGGTCATGAAGCTGCTCATGGCGCTGAAGCAGATCTGCAACCACCCGGCGCAGTATCTGAAGGACGGGGAAATCGTGGGACGCGGGGGCGTGGGGGGACGAGGGGCCCGCTCCCGCTCGGGGAAACTGGAACTGCTCGACGAACTCCTCGACACGATCCTGGCGGAGGACGGCGCGGTCCTGATCTTCACGCAGTACGTGGAGATGGCCCGCATCCTGGAGACGCACCTCGCGTCGCGCGGTATCGGCACCCAGCTCCTGCACGGGGGTACGCCGGTGCAGCGGAGGCAGGAGATGGTGGACCGCTTCCAGTCGGGCGAGGCCCCCGTGTTCCTCCTCTCCCTGAAGGCGGCGGGCACCGGCCTGAACCTCACCAGAGCGGGCCACGTCATCCACTACGACCGCTGGTGGAACCCGGCGGTGGAGGAACAGGCCACGGACCGCGCCTACCGCATCGGCCAGACCCAGCCTGTCCAGGTCCACCGCCTGATCACGGAGGGCACGGTCGAGGACCGTATCGCCGAACTCCTCGCGGCCAAGCAGGCGTTGGCGGACGCGGTACTGGGCGGCGGAGAGGCGGCCCTGACGGAACTCTCGGACGCGGAACTGGCGGACCTGGTGTCGTTGCGGAGGGCGTCGTGAGGGGCGGGGGCGTGCGCGGTGGGGGCGAGGGCGGCGGGGGTAAGGGCCGTGGCGGCGGGGGCGGTTCGGGTGGAGCCGACCGCCGTCCCGGAGCGGCCACCGCCGGCCGCGCGCCCGTCAGTGGTGCCGCCGTCAGCCGTGCCGCCGTCAGCCGCGCCGCAGGTGCCGGGCGTGTCTTCCCTCCGTTGCCCCGACACCCCGATCCCCACGCCCCGTTCGCCACTTCCTGGTGGGGCAACGCCTGGATCGGTGCGCTGGAGGAGACCTCGCTGGACGCGGGGCGCCTTGCGCGCGGGCGGGCCTACGCCAGGGAGGGGCACGTCGACACGATCACGGTGGCGCCGGGCCGCATCGTGGCGTACGTGCACGGCAGCAGGCCGCGCCCGTACCGTGCCGAGATCCGTATGCGCACCCTGACGCCGGAGGACTGGGACAACTTCCTGGACGCGGTGGCCACGGAACCGGCGCACATCGCGGCGCTTTTGGACAAGGACATGCCGCACGCGCTGGTGGACGCGGCGGAACGCTCCGGTGTCCAACTCCTCCCGGGGCCGGGCGACCTGATCCCCTCCTGCACCTGCCCGGACCACGGCCGCCCCTGCAAGCACGCGGCAGCGCTCACCTACCAGACGGCCAGACTCCTGGACGCCGACGCCTTCGTACTCCTCCTCCTGCGCGGCGGCGACGAGCAGGCGCTCCTCGACGAACTGGCCCAGCGCAACGCGCACCAGGCGGCCCGCGAGCAGTCCGCCACCACGCAGGGCGGGCGTGCCGAGACGCTCCCCGGAACCCTGGCCAGGGACGTCCTGTCCACGACCTACCGCCCGCCGCTCCCGGCCCCTCTCCCACCCCCCACCCACCAGGGCGAACCCCCGCTGCTGCCCTCACTCCCCGGCGCCCCCGACCCCACATCCCTGGAGTTCCTGGCCACGGACACGGCGAGCCGGGCCCACGCGTACCTGACCACCGGCGCGGACCCTTTCCCCACCGCCGACCCCTGGTACGACGCGGTCCGCCTCGCCGCGTCGCACCCCGGCCTCACGGGCCGCCGCAGCTTCAGCCGCCAGTTCGCCGAGCTCGCCCGATCGGTGGGCCACACCCCCGCCGACCTGGCCCGCGCCGCGGCGGCCTGGCGCCAGGGCGGCGAGGAAGGCCTGGCGGTCCTGGAATCCCCCTGGGACCCGCCGGCGGGCCCCTTCGACCGAGCCAGGGGCGCCCTCATCACGGCAGACCTCCCCCGCATGACGATCCACCACAACCACCTCACCAACGCCTCCGGCTCCCTCCAACTCCGCTACGGCAGAGACGGCCGCTGGTACCCGTACCGCAGCGAGCCGGGCCAAGACGACTGGTGGCCGGAGGGAGAGGCGGACGCGGATCCGGTGGGCGCGGTCACGGGAATGATCGGGACCTGAAACCACCCGCGGTCGCCCTCGTCACGCACGAAGGTGAGCGAGCAGTTCGTCCCCTGCCGGATAGGGCTGTTCCGCGGGAAGGAGCCCCCCGGCCGCCGCGAGGTCGTTCTCGCGTACGAGGGTGTGGACGGCCCGAGCCCGCTCAGTGACGTCCGTGATGGAAACCGTCCACTCGTCCGCATAGCGCCGCGCGGCATCGCCCGCCAGGCCCAGCTGGAGGGAGCGGTGGGGGAGCGCGTTCAGGTGTAGATCGCGTTCGGGGTCCCACTGGACACGGGCGGGCGCACGCCGCAACTCCCGCTTCCAGGCGGCCTGGTCGGAGTGCACCCCGCGCGCGTAGTGCGACAGACACGCGTGCCGAAGCGCCCACTCGAAGCCCTCCCGCGTGATCTCCACCGCGAGAACCCTTTCCTGCCCTTCCTTCGTGGTCCAGCCGCAGCGGTACATCATCCAGAGAAAGGACGGCTTGATCCACGTCATGCGGTCCCGCTTCCAGGCGGCGGGAAAGCGGCCGGTGCGGGCCGCCGGGCCCGCGATCTCGGGGGCGTACGCCTGGTAGACCGTGACGGTCGTCGCCGTGTGCAGGGCGCGGATCTGGTGCGTGGGTGCCGCGGTGACGAGGGTGTCGTCGGTGTCGGTGCGCTTCATGACCGTCAGCCTGCGGTTTGCGTGTCCATGCCGCCAGCGAATTGTTCCCGACGCGAGCGGTCGCGGGGGCGGGCGGAGCGCCGGTTCGTAGGTGAATTACCCGCGTGGCGTTCACGGAACGGTCACCGGACGTCACGTCGTCGAAATACGCCCGTTCCTCCCCCTCCAAAAACACGCCTTACGCTTGATCGCAAGCCCAGGCCGATGTCGTCCGGTGGTACGTACCCGTTTCGATGACGACTGGAGCAGTGAGTTCGGTGTTCCCGCGCGCAGCATCCGCATCCCTTCCGCCCTGGCTCGGCCATGCCCTGCGTACGCAGCGCGGGCCCGTGCCGTGGCACGCCGTGGTGCGGGGTGCGATGGCCGCGGGGCCGCTGCTGGGCGCGGGTGTCGTTGCCGGACGGGTGTCCCTCGGGGTGGTGGCCGCGCTCGGGGCCATGCTTGCCGGGATCAATGACCGGCCGGGGGGCCGGCGCGTGGCCGTGCGGCGGCTCGGGGTGCCCGCGCTCGCGGGCGCCTGCGGCATGGCTTTCGGCTCTTACGTCGTCGCCGCAGGACAAGGGATCGGCGGGGCGTACGCGCCTTGGGTGCTGTCCCTCGCGTTCGCGGTGCTCGGGCTCGTCGCCGGTGCCTTCAGCGCGGTCGGGCCCGTCGCGTCCGCCGGTGGCACGCAGCTGCTCGTCACCGCGGCCATCGGGGCCGGGATGCCTCTGCCGGAACCCGGCTGGCAGCGGGCGCTCCTCTTTCTCGCCGGGGCCGCGTGGCTGATCCTGCTGAGGCTGCTCCTGCCCTCGCCCTTGCCGGTCACGGGAGCGGCCGGTGCCGGTCGTCCCTATCGGCTCGACGGGGAGCGCGCCGCCGTCTGCGCCGTATACGAGGCCGTCGCGGCGCTTCTCGATTCCGTCGGCACCTCCCGCTCGACCGACCGGCGCGCCGCCCTCACCGCAGCACTCGACCACGCACAGGACGCCCTCTCCGGGCCGCGCCTGCGCCGGCACGCCAGTTCGGCCGCCGAGCGGCGCCTGCACGCGCAGTACCGTGCCGCACTGCCGCTCGGCGAGGCGGCGACCGCGCTCGCCTGGGCCGGTGTGCCGCTGCCGGAGCGCGTGGGGGAGGGGCCGCGCCGGCTCGCCGCCGCCATCCGCGACGGCGGCCCCTGCGGGCCGCTGCCCGCACCCGCCCGCTCCGACGCCGGGCTGCGTGCCCTCGACGACGCGCTGTTGCACGCCGCCGAGGCCTTCGACAGCGGCACCGCGAAGCCCCCGCACGGCCGCCGCCGCGGACCCGCCGACGTACTGCGCACGGCGGCCGGGCCCGGCGGACGCGAGTACGGCATGCGCGTCGCGCTCTGCTTCGGGGCGAGCGTCGCCGTCGCACAGGCATTGCAGCACCCCCACTGGTACTGGCTCCCCGCCACCACCGTCTTCCTGGTCAAGCCCGACCTCGGGCCGCTGGTCTCCCGCGTCCTGTGCCGCGCCGCGGGTACCGTCATCGGCGCGGTCGTCTTCGCCGGGCTCGCCGCGTTGCTGCCGCAGCCTGCCGGGCTCGTCGTCCTCGTCGCCGTGTGCGGTGCGCTGATCCCCGTCGCCACCCGGCACTTCGCCGCCCTGACCGCCGTCGTCACGGTCCTGGTCCTCGCCCTCGTCATGGTCGGCGGGGAGCCGCAGGCCTCCCCGGGGCGGATCGGCGAGACGCTGCTGGCCTGCGGGATCGTCCTGCTCGTCGGGCACCTGCCGTGGCCGGTGCAGCGCGGCGGTCGCGTACAGGACCGGCTCTCGGCCGCCCGCGAGTCCGCGCACGCCTACCTGCGCCACGTCCTGAGCGGAGCACAAGGCGGCGTCCACGACGGAGCCCGCCACGCCGGCCCCGCCGACGCCGAGCACCGCGCCGCCCGCTGGGCCCTGCGCCGCGACGCCTACCGCACGCTGGCCGAGGCCCGCACCGCGATCGACCTGGCCGCCGCCGAACACCCCACCCTCGCTCGGCACTCCGCGGGCTCGGAGAAGGTGGCGGCCACCCTCGAAAGCCTCGTCGACACCACGACCGCCTGCGCGGTGCAGGTCGACGACACGGGCCGCTTGCCGCGGCGCCACGCGGAACGCATCGACGCACTGCTCGCGGAGCTGACCACGGTGGCCTGAGCGGACACCCACCGCGATGGCCCGACCGGACGGGCCCGACCGGACGGACCCGGACGGCGCGAGCGCGGGTCAGAAGTCCACGCGCACCCTGTCGTCGAGCCGCGCCACCGAATCCTGCGCGTACTCCTTCACGTAGTCCTCGCGGATGTCCTCGATCAACGCGTCGCGCTTGTGCGCCTGCGTCGTCGGATACAGCAGGATCAGCTCGTACGACCGCTCACGCTCGATCTTGCCGTTCGAGTCCCGCCACTGGCCGCGGCCGTCCTGCACCGTGAGCCCGTCGGGGAACGACGGCGTCACCTCGTCGTCGATGAACTTCATGAACTGCTTGTCCGTCACATCGGGGCCGCCGTCGGGGCGCTCGGTACCGAAGAGGAGACGGGTCTCGGTGTACGCGTCGCCGCGCGCCACATGAGCCGTGGTGGTCGTGCCGGACGTGCTGCCGGTCGCGCTGGGCGCGCGCGTGTCCGTGTCGAGCGAGGCGTACGCGGCCGGGGCGCCGACGGCGAGCACCGCCGTGACGGCCGCGGCCACGCCGAGGCGGGTGCGGGAGGTGCGAGAGGTGCGAGAGGCGCTGGAGACGCGGGAGAGGGTGCGGGCCATGAGGGCTGATCCCTTTCTGCGGGGGCAGATCAGTTTCTGCGTGCGTACGGATCTTCTGCGTACGTTGATCCATAACGGGCGCGGACAATAGCGGACACGCCGCGCCGCCCGCCCCCTCCCGCATGGCCGCACGGCTGGATATCTCTCCCTGCCCGTAAGCCGCCGTCTTCCCTTCCGACACTCAAATCCCATACGTTTCACCGGACTTGACGACAGCGGTGGAGGGGACGGCCGGTATGAGGGCACGTACAGGGACAGGTTTCGCCGTGGCGGTCGCGGCGGCGGGCGCGCTTGCGCTCGGCACCGCCGGGTCCGCGAACGGCACCGCTCCCGCCGCGAGCGATCCGGCCCCGCAGTCGCCGTACGCCTCGACCACCGGCGTCGGCGTCCACAACGCCTATGAGAAGTCGAAGTACCCGTACTTCGCCGACGCGCTGGACTCCGGCGCCGGGATGCTCGAACTCGACGTGTGGACCAATGTGTTCGGCAGCGGCTGGCGGGTCTCGCACAGCAACCCCCTCGGGAACGACAACAACTGCGAGAACGCCGCGACTCCGGCCGAATTGCGCACCAAGTCGCGCAATCAGAGCTTCGCGGGCTGCCTCACGGACATGAAGAGCTGGCACGACGCCCACCCCGGCCACCGGCCCATCCTCCTGAAAGTGGAGCTGAAGGACGGCTTCCAGGGCAGGAACGGACGCGGGCCCGCCGACCTCGACGCCCTCCTGAAGAGCAAGCTCGGCGACGCCGTCTACCGCCCGGGCCAGCTCACCGGCGGGCACGCCACCCTCGACGAGGCCGTACGGAGCGACGGCTGGCCCCGGCGCAGTGACCTCGCGGGCAAGTTCATCGTCGAGCTCATCCCCGGCACCGTCGAGCAGGGCAACCCGGCCGACACCCTGTGGACGGACCGCGAGTACGCCACGCACCTGCGCGACCTCGCGGCGGCCGGACGCCTCGGTGAGGCCGCGGCCTTCCCCGCCGTGCTCGGCGCCGAGGCGGGCGACCCGCGCGGGCGGTACACGGACGCGGCGATCCGGCCTTGGTTCGTGCTGTTCGACGGCGACGCGTCGAAGTACGCGGGCGGCACCATCGACACCAAGTGGTACGCCGACCGGCGCTATCTGGTCGTCATGTCCGACGCCCACAACGTCGCCCCGGCCATCGACGCGGTGAACCCGACCGAGGCACAGGCCCGCGACCGCGTCGCCCTGCTCGCGCGCGGCAACGCCAGCATCGTCTCGTCGGACTGGTACCCGCTGCCGGGCGTCCTCTCCACGGTGCTCCCGCGCGGCTGAGCCTCGGTCTGCGGCGACCACCATGTGCACCAGCGCGGTCCCGGGCGTCGCGACGCCGCGGTAATCCGTCAGAAGGGCCCTAGCGCTCGATCCGTATCCACACCGGCGCGTGGTCCGAGCCCGGAGCGTTCCTCCGCTCCGCCGGATCCTCGTCCCCGACCGACGGCAGCGCGGTCGCCGTCGTGCCGGGCACGCCCGTGCCCGCCTCGGTGACCATGTGCAGGAGACTGCGGCTCGCCAAGACGTGGTCGATCAGTTCGCGGCGCCCCGCATGGATGCGGGAGTAGCGCTGCTCGGCCGGGATGAGCGGGGCCACGTTCCACAGCCGCTGCGCGTCACCCTTGTCCGGATGGTCGAAGCCCGGCGTCCCGATCTCGGAGCCCGGCGGGCCGAGCAGGAGCTGCGTCGTCGCCGCCGACACCTCGTCGTTCAGATCGCCGAGCACCACGACGTCGTGCTCGCGGCCGTCGCCCTTGAGCAGCCGGTTGGCCACCGACCGCACCAGCGTCGCCTCGGCCGCACGCCGGTACAGCGCGTACGCCCCGAAACGGGCCCGCTCGCCCTCGTCCCGCGGCTGGAAGCGGCCGTCCCCGTACGAGAGGAGCTTCGACTTCAGATGGCAGACGGCCACGTCGAAGAAGAAAGCGCGCGTCGATACCGTCACCGCGAGCACTCCACGCCCCGCCCGGTCCGCCGGCCTGCCCGAGTCGCCGGTCTGCACCGCGCGCAGCGGCGCGGGGAAGCGGTTCTCGTCGGCCACGGCGAACACCGGGAGCGAGGTGAGGAAGCCGACGCGGATACCGCGCTCGTCCGCATGCTCCGAGAGCGTGGTGTGCCAGGTGCCGTCCAGCAACTCGGCCAGGTCCGCGAGCGCCTCCGGATCACCGACCTCCTGCACGCCGAGCACGCTCGGGTTCAGCACATTGATCGTCGCCGCGAGCGAGGCGAGCTTCGCCTCGTACGCGGCCTTGTCCTTCGGCCCGAACTTGCCGCCGGGCCGGTAGAGGTTCTCCAGGTTCCAGGTGCCGAGGAGCATGGCGGGCTCCAACTGTTGTCGCACGGGCGGTCGGTTGAGGCCAGCGTGCTCGCGAAACCGGCGACGCGACAGGGCACGGGATGCGCAGTCCCCGTACCGTGAAGAGATGACGCCGCATCCCGCGCACGGCCCCGCCGATCTCGTCGTCACGAATTGCACGGCCCTCGTCCACGACGCCGGGGGCCGGGCCGGTTTCCTGGACAACGCGGCCGTCGTCGTACGCGGCGGGCGCATCGACGCCGTCACCACCACCCCCGCGGTCGCGGGCCTCGAAGCCGCCGAGCGCATCGACGCACACGGCCAGGCAGCCCTGCCGGGACTGATCAACTGCCATACGCACACGCCGATGGTGGCCCTGCGGGGCATCGCCGAGGATCTGCCGGCGCACGAGTGGTTCAACGACTGGATCTGGCCCATCGAGTCCAACCTGACCGAGCGCGTCGTCGAACTCGGCGCGCGGCTCGCCTGCGCCGAGATGATCCGGGGCGGCGTGACGACCTTCGCCGACCACTACTTCGCGATGGACACCGTCGCCGATGTCGTGGAGGAGAGCGGCCTTCGTGCCAATCTCGGCGCCGCCTTCTTCTCCTCGCAGGGGCCCGACGGCCGCGCCGCGTCCCTGGAGTTCGCGCTGCGCCGGCGCGGCGCCGCGGACGGCCGCATCACCACCTCGCTCGCCCCGCACGCCCCGTACACCGTCGACGAGGCGGACCTCGCCGCGACCGCCGGACTCGCCCGCGAGCACGGCCTCATGGTCCACCTGCACGCCGCCGAGGACCGCGCCCAGACCGACCACAGCCTGGAGCGCCACGGCCGCACCCCCATCGAGGTCCTGCAACGCGCCGGCCTGCTCGACGTCGATGTCCTCATCGCGCACGGCACCGGCATCCTCGACCGCGACCTGCCTCTCCTCCGGCAGGGCACGGGACGTATCGCCGTGGCGACCGCGCCGCGCGGCTACCTCAAGTTCGGCTGGGACACCACGCCCGTACGCGCCCTGCGCGAGATCGGCATCCCCGTCGGCCTCGCCACGGACGGCGCCGCGTCGAACAACACCCTGGACGTATGGGAGTCCATGACGCTCACCGCACTCGTGCAGAAGTCCACGCAGCGCGACCCGGCCTGGCTGACCGCGCGCCAGGCCCTCGACCACGCCACGCTGCAGAGCGCGCGGGCCGTCGGCCTGGGAGACGAGATCGGCAGCCTCGCCCCTGGCCGCCGCGCCGACCTCATCCTCGTCGACCTCGACGGCCCGCACACCCGGCCCGTGCACGACCTCGCGGCCACGCTCGTGCACAGCGCGCGCTCGGCGGACGTCACCACGACCATCGTCGACGGCCGGATCCTGATGCGCGACCGACGACTCCTCACCCTCGATGTGCCGCGGATCGTCGAGGAGTTGGACGCCGAGCTGCCCGCCCTGATCGACCGCAGTCACGGAAAGCGGATCCAGGACTACGAGGGCTGACGGCGAGCGGGGAGAGAGGGCTGCCTAGGCTGGAGGCATGCCACGCGCCCCGCACCCGGACCCGGCCGACGGCCTCACCGACGGCCTCACTCAAAGCCCGGATCCCGCCGCCGGCCTCATCGACGACCCGTACGGCACCTACGCGCGGCTGCGCGACACCGCGCCCGTGCACCGGATCGCGGGGCCCGACGGCAGCCCGGCCTGGCTGGTCACGCGGTACGACGACGTACGCGCCGCGCTCGCCGACCCCCGGCTCTCGCTCGACAAGAGCCATGCGCTGCCGGGCGCTTACCGGGGCTTCGCGCTGCCGCCCGCCCTGGACGCGAACCTGCTCAACATGGACCCGCCGGACCACACCCGCATCCGGCGCCTGGTCGTCAAGGCCTTCACGTCGCGCCGGGTGGAGAGCCTGCGCGCGCCGATCCGCCGCACCGCCGACGAACTCCTCGACGCCGTCGAGCCGTTGGGGCACGCCGATCTCGTGGCCGCGTACGCCGCGCCGCTCCCGATCACCGTCATCTGCGACCTCCTCGGCGTGCCCGCAGGAAGCCGCCCGGACTTCCGCAGCTGGACCGACGCCCTGATCGCGCCCGACCCCGCACGGCCGCAGAGCGCGAGGGAGGCCGTCGTCGCGATGCTCGGCTTCTTCACGCAGCTGCTCGCCGACAAGCGCGAGGAGCCCGCCGACGATCTGCTCTCCGACCTCATCGCCGTACGGGACGAGAGCGATGGCGAGGGCGAGGGCGAGGGCGAGGGCAGTCAGGACCGGCTCACCGAGGACGAGCTGATGTCGCTCGCCTTCCTGATCCTCTTCGCCGGATACGAGAACACCGTCCAGCTCATCGGCAACGCGACCCTCGCGCTCCTGAGGCACCCCGAACAGCTCGCGTCCCTGCGCGCGGACCCGGCCCGGATACCGGCGGCGGTCGAGGAGTTCAGCCGCTACGACGGGCCCGCCCTGCTCGCCATCCGCCGCTTCCCCCTCGAAGACATCACCATCGGCGGCGTGCGCGTCCCGGCGGGCGAGACCGTGCTGCTCTCCCCGTCGGCCGCCAACCGCGACCCGCGCCGCTTCCCCGAGCCCGACCGCCTGGACCTCACCCGCGACACCACGGGCCAGCTCGCCCTCGGCCACGGCATCCACCACTGCGTCGGCGCGCCCCTCGCCCGCCTGGAGACGGCGACCGCGCTCGCCGCGCTCATCGAACGCTTCCCCCGCATGACACTCGCCGTACCGGCGGAGGAACTCCGGTGGCGTCCCTCGATGCGGGCGCGCGGGCTGCTCGCGCTTCCGGTGACGTTCTGAACCCGCCCGGGGGCTCCCGGATTTTTTCGAAGTTTCTTCGCCGGGACCGATGAGTTCCGGCGATCGCGCAGGTCACCCCTCGCAGAAGCACGGATCCGAGGGGCGGGTCCGCAGGAGGGACTGACGGACCATGGGACTTCCCGGCATCGTCACACGGACGCAGTGGCTCGCCGCGCGCGAGGAACTGCTCGCCAAGGAGAAGGCGGAGACCAGGGCGCGCGACGCGCTCAACGCCGAGCGGCGCCGGCTGCCGATGGTCGAGATCGACAAGGAGTATCTGTTCGACGGCGCCGACGGCAAGGCGACGCTGTTCGACCTCTTCGACGGCGACGCCCAACTCATCGCCTACCACTTCATGTTCGCCCCGGAGTGGGACGCGGGATGCCGCAGCTGCTCGGCCTTCCTCGACCAGATCGGGCACCTCGCCCACCTGCGGGCCCGCAGCACGAACTTCATCGCCGTCTCCCGCGCGCCCTTCACCAAGATCCTGCCCTTCAAGGCGCGGATGGGCTGGACGGTGCCGTGGTACTCCTCGAACGACAGCGACTTCAACCGCGACTTCGAAGCCACCGTCGGGGAGAGCGAGGAGGCCCGCGAGCAGCCCGGCCTCAGCTGCTTCCTGCGCGACGGCGACCGCGTCTTCCACACGTACTCGACGTACGACCGCGGCCTCGACTGGGTGGGCTCGTACTCCAGCCTCCTCGATCTCACCGCCCTCGGCCGGCAGGAGGAGTGGGAGGAGCCGAAGGGCCGCTCGACGGGGCTCGGAGCGCCGGCGGGCAGCCCGCGGGTGCGGTACCACGACGAGTACGAGATGTGAGGAACCGCCACAAGTCGGTGTCAGGTCCGTCACGTTGCGATCCCTTTCCGCCCCTCGGTGCGTTCTACTCCGAAAGAGTCCATGAGGACTTTCAACGGGGGAGTAGTAAGGACGATGATGAACAGCCGAGTGGTACTTGAACGCTTTCCGGCCGGTGGGCCGCGAGGATCGTGGCCCGCGGAGAAGTTCGCGGAGGCACGCCGGATGGAAGGGCAGCAGGCGGAGGTCGTCATGGACCTCGCGTCCGACGCCTTCCTGGTGATCGTGCGCGGGCCGGTCGCGACCGCCGTGACGGACCTGGCCGAGATAGTCGCCGCCGCGTAGGCGGCAGACGTTACGTCCCTCCCCTCAGCGCTCGGCGTGCCCGTTCGGTGAGCCGTTCGGTGAGGGGACCTTGGCCGTGAACTGGTCGGCCTGCAGCGCGTAGAGCTCCGCATAGACACCACCCGTGCGCAGAAGGTCGTCCGGCGTGCCCGACTCCACCAGCCGCCCGCCCTCCAGGACATGGACGAGGTCCGCGTGGCGCACCGACGCCAGGCGGTGGGTGATGAGGATGACGGTCTGGCCCGTCCCGGCAAGGGCCCTGATCTTCTCGAAGACCTCCAGCTCGGCGCGGGCGTCGAGCGCCGCCGTCGGCTCGTCCACGACGAGGATGCTGCCGCGCCGGTACGCGGCACGCGCGATGCCGAGCCGCTGCCACTGACCGCCCGACAGCTCGTGCCCGCCGGTGAACGCGCGGGCAAGGAGCGTGTCGAGCCCGCGCGGCAGATCGGCCACGACGTCCCCGGCGCCCGCCTCGCCGACCGAGGTGCCGATCCGGTCGTCCGTGAGCGGCACCGAAGACCGGCCGATCGCGATGTTCACGCGCGCCGTGAACGGCCAGCGCTTGAAGTCCTGCGCCACCATCGCGATGCGCTCCGCCAGCTGATGCCGGTCCGCGGTCGCCGCGTCGACGTCGTCCCACATGATCCGGCCGTCCTTCGGCGCGTACAGCCCCGCGAGCAGCTTCACCAGCGTGGTCTTGCCGGAGCCGTTCTCGCCCACCAGGGCGACGATCTTTCCGGTGGGCAGGGAGAGGGAGATGTCGCTGAGCGCGTCCCTGCCCGAGGTGCCCGGATAGCGGAAGGTGACGTTCTCGAACCGTATCTCCCGCGGCTCCGCCGGGAGTTCGGCCCCGCCGACCGGAATCGCGCGCTGCGCCGCCTCCACGAAGAGCCGCTCCAGGTCGCCGACGAACATGGCGTCCTCGTGCAGGGAGTTGATCTCCACGACGAGGGTGTCCAGGCTGGCGGAACCGGTGCGGATCGCGATGACGGCGGTCCCCGCGACGGACAGCGCCATCGCCCCGGCCAGCAGCAGCCCGCCGAGTGTCGCGTACGTCACCACCGTCGCGACGCCCGTCCAGGCCGCCGCGAACAGCCCCGTACGGGCGGCGAGCCGCGCCAGGCGGGCCTGCTCCTCCTCCGCGGCCTCCGACATGGACCTGAAGTGCCGCAGCAGGAACGGGCCCACGCCGTGCACCCGGATCTCCGGGGCCGCGCCCGCCTCGGTGAGCAGACTGCCGATGAGCCGTCCCGCGCGGGCGTGCTGCACCCATGCGTGGAAGGAGACGTAGCGGCGCCGGGCGATCGTCAGGGCGCTCCACGCGCTCGGCAGGGTCATCGTCGCCAGGAGCGGAAGCAGCAGCGGGTGCAGGACGGTCAGCACGCTCGCCGCCGCGAGCAGCGAGATCAGCGCGTTCACCACGCGCGTGGCGATGCCGATCATGCGGCGGGCGGACGCGGCTCCGTACTGTGCGGTGTCGAGCAGCTTGTGGAACGCGTCGTCCTCGATGGCGGAGAGCTCCACCGACGCGGCCTTCTCCAGATACTGCTCGGTGGCGACGCGCTCCACCTTCGGTTCGAGGCGGCCCGTCGCGTACGTGGACACGGCGCGCAGCAGCGCCGCGAGGAACAGGACGCACGCCACCGTCACCAGGGCCGGCGTCGCCCCGCGCAGCCGGTCGGCCACCGGCGTATCGGTCATCAGATGCCCGAGGACGCTGTTCACCGCGAGGAGACTCACCGCCCGGGCGATTCCGCGGCCCACCTCGGCGCTGACGACGATGCGTGCGGCCTGCCGGTCGGCCTGCCGTGCGAGGCGGAAGCTGGCGGCCAGAAGCGTGGGAAGCCGCTTCAGCATGGACCGGAACCCCAGCTGGAGGAAGGCCTCCTCGTACTGGGCCCAGCCGGTGTCGTAGCGCAGGGGCCCGCCGAAGAGCAGGGCCTCCGAGTCCGAAGTGCCGTTCCGCGCGCTCGTGTTGCTCTGCTTGTCGTTCGTCTGCTTCTCCTTCCGCGTTCGGCGTACGTCCAGTGCGGACGCGCAAACCCGGGCGGCTGTTGCCGGTTCGCCCGGGCCGCTGTGCCATACCCCATGCAGGCAACTTGGCACCCGCGCGGGCAAAGGAGTTATTCCGTGAGCGGCGCTCTCCGGACACCTCGTGCTCCGTACGAGCAGGGGCTCGACGGCCCGCGCTGCTTGCCGCGTACCGCACGATGCGCACGAACGGTGACTTCGAGGAGCGTCTACGAGAGGAGCTCGCGACCGGCGACATCCCCGGCTTCGTCCGCCTATACGCAGGCGAGGAGGGGTAGGCCGCCGGCGTGTACGCGCGTCTCGACGGCGACCGCTACGTCACCTCACCCACGCACCGGGGCCGCGGGCACTGCGTCGCCGGGCACGCCGACGTGAAGTCGATGATGGCCGAGATCTACGGGCGCACGACCGGGGCGTGCCGCGGCGCGGGCGGCACGGGCGGCACGGGGGGCAGGGGCGGCGTCGGGATGGTGTGCCGTACGTCTGGCGTACGGAGAACCAGGCCCGTACGGAGAACCAGGCCCGTACGGAGAACTAGGCCCGTACGGCCCGTGACCACGCCGGTGTGGTGCCCGTGGCGCCGCACCAGGCCAGGTACAGCGGGATCGGCGGGGTGTAGGGGACCTCGGACCCGGAGGGCGTGTGGATCAGGGAGGGGGCGCTATGGGTGCCGGGGACCACTGCTCCCGCGGCGTAGTACGCGGGGGACGGCCATTCCAGGGCCACGTCGGAGTCGGCCGGGACGATCCACCACCAGAGCGCCGCGTCCACGTCCTCGTACACACAGCCCACGCGAGGCAGCCGCGCCATCAACCGGGGGCCGTACCGCGCGGGCACCGCGACGGCGTCGCACCCCAGGGGCTGCGACATCCCCTCCGGGACGGCGAGTCGCGTCGGGGGCGGCACAGAGGCAGCGGCGGTCCGCCTCCGTTCGAGGCGGACCAGCGTGTCCAGATCCATCAGCCGCCGCACCGTCACCGTGCTCACACGCCTCCCGCCCACGTCGTTCTCATGCCAGCACCCTTGGTCACGTCACCCGGTCACGTCGCGAAGTCGCGTCATGCCCGCAGTTCCGCCCACACGGTGAGGCCGGCCCCGGGACCCTCGTCCCGGACACCCCACGCGTTGCTCACCGCCTCGACGAGAAGCAATCCCCTCCCGTGCTCATCGTCTGCGTCGGGCCCCTCCTGTGCGGGACGCGGGACACCTGATCCGTATCCGTCGTCACGCACAGCTATGCGCAGGGTGCCGGGCCGAGTGCAGAGCTCGCAGACGATCCGGTGACTCGCGGTGTGCACGATCGCGTTCGTGACCAGCTCTGACACCACAAGGGCGGCGGCGTCGCGGCAGTCCTCGCCGATGTTCCAGCCCAGGAGCTGGGCTTTTGCCAGCTGTCTGGCCTCTGCGGCGGAGCCCGGCCGAGGCACGAGCGCGAAGCTGACGCAGAGCTCGGAGCCGCCATCGGCCCACACGTCGGCGTTAACGCCAACAGGGGCTTCGGCGGCAGCTGTGTGTAACGGCGCGGGCGGAGTCACAGCATCCACTATCGCCCCGCCGGGAACACCTTGGCAAGACCCACTCTGAAAAGTGCACAGTGGCGTGTTCCTTCGAGGCAGCTCGTGGCACACTGCTCGCAACGGCTCCAGGTGCGGAGTGAATTGGCATTACATGGAGTGCGTGGAGGTAGGACGTGAGCGAACCGCGGTCCGCGCCGACCGTCGGCCAGGTCGTCCTAGGCCGTCGCTTGCAGGACCTGCGCGAGAGCGCGGGCCTCAAGCGGGAGGAGGCCGCGCGGATTCTCCGCGTGGCCCCCGCCACGGTCCGCCGCATGGAAATGGCCGAGGTCGCGCTGAAGATCCCGTATCTCCAGCTGCTCCTGAAGTCCTACGGAGTCGCCGACGACGAGGCCGACGCCTTTGTGACACTCGCCGAGGAGGCGAACAAGCCGGGCTGGTGGCAGCGGTTCCACGACATCCTGCCGGGCTGGTTCAGCATGTACGTCAGCCTGGAGGGGGCGGCCAGCCTCATCCGGTCCTACGAACCGCATTTCGTGCCCGGTCTGCTGCAGACCGAGGAGTACGCACGGGGTGTGATGCGCTCCGGCGCCATCGGCCAGACCCGTCCCGAGGACATCGAGCGCTATGTCGCGCTGCGGATGGAGCGCCAGTCCCTGCTCACGCGCGAGGACGCGCCCCGGCTCTGGGTCGTGATGGACGAGACCGCCCTGCGCAGGCCGGTGGGCGACGCCGAGGTGATGCGCGAGCAGATCGACAAGCTGCTCGAAGCCGTCGAACTTCCTCATGTGACGCTGCAGATAGCGCCGTTCGCGGCGGGTCCGCACCCGGGCACGTTCGGACCGTTCGTGCTCTTCCGCTTCGCCATGGCGGAGCTCCCGGACATGGTCTACAGCGAGTACCTGACCGGTGCCGTCTATCTGGACGCGCGCACCGAGGTGGCGACCCACCTCGAGGTCATGGACCGCATGGCGGCGCAAGCCGCGACGGCACAACGCACAAAGGAGCTCCTTCGGGATCTCCGCAAGGAGCTGTGAATGGATCGACACCGAGCCGGTACGCGACCGGGCTCAAAACCCGGAGCGGGGTCCCGCCCCGAGTCACGGGACGACTCGCGGATCTACAACGGCATGCCCGCCCGTGATCTCGGCAGCGAGGGCTGGCACAAGCCGTGGAGCGGCGGCAACGGCGGCAATTGCCTGGAGGCCATGAAGCTGGCCGACGGCCGCGTCGCGGTCCGCCAGTCCGCCGATCCGGACGGCCCGGCGCTGATCTACACGCACGGCGAGATCACCGCGTTCATCCAGGGAGCGAAGGCGGGGGAGGCCGACTTCCTGCTGTCGTGAATGCCGGGCTGTGTCGTGAGCCGTCACCCGTCGCCGTCGCCCGGGTGGCGGCTCACAGTCATGCGTGGCGCCGGGCCGCGGGCCGTGGCGCGTAGTAGATCCGCTCCACGGTGGGCGGGCCGACTGCGGCGGGCAGTAGTCCTGCTCTACCGCGGGCGGCTCGGCCCGGGATCGCGCCGGGCCGCCGGCCGTGGCGAACGCTGCCCGGCGGGTACGAGACGCGCCGCCGGCATCCTCTTCGCCCAGGCCAGAGGGGCGTCACTCCCCGTGTCCTCAGGCCGTCATCGGGCGGTCGTACGGGCCGATCGGCGCTGCCAGCCGGGTTTCGCCCGTCAGCCACCGGTCCACCGCGGCGGCGGTCGCGCGGCCCTCTGCGATGGCCCATACGATCAGTGACTGACCGCGGGCCGCGTCGCCCGTCGCGAAGACGCCGGGCACGTTCGTCGTGAAGTCCGCGTCGCGGGCGAGGGTGCCGCGGTCCTCGACGTCGAGGCCGAGCTGGTCGACCAGGCCGCCCCGCGTCCGCTCGGGCCCGGAGAAGCCGAGCGCGAGCAGCACCAGATCGGCTGGGAGGGTACGTGCGGTGCCGGGGCGGGGGCGGCGTTCCGCGTCCACCTCGGTCACGTGCAGAGCGCGCACCCGCCCCGCCGCGTCACCGGTGAAGCGCAGTGTGGACGCGGCGAAGAGGCGTGCGTCGGCGTCCGCCGCGGGAGACACGCGCAGCTCGTCCGCCTCCTCGTGCGCGGGGGAGAGGCGGTAAATCTTGGGGTACGTCGGCCACGGCTCGGCCAGTTCGTCGCGCAGGTCGCCGGGCCGCTCGTAGATGTCCAACTGCGTGACGGACGCCGCGCCTTCACGTACCGCCGTACCCAGGCAGTCCGCACCGGTGTCCCCGCCGCCGACGATCACGACGTGCTTGCCGGCGGCGGACAGCGGGGAGGTGTCGATGTCTCCCTCGCACACATGGTTCGCGAACGGCAGGTACTCCATCGCCTGATGGATGCCGTCCAACTCCCGCCCTGGCAGGTCCAGTTCCCGCCAGGCGGTGGCCCCCACGGCGAGCACCACCGCGTCGTACCGGCCGCGCAACTCATCGGCGCCGATGTCGCGCCCGACCGTGACGGACGTACGGAAGACCGTGCCCTCGTCCCGCATCTGCGCGAGCCGCCGCTCCAGGTGGTGCTTCTCCATCTTGAACGCCGGGATTCCATAGCGCATGAGCCCGCCCGCGCGGTCGTCGCGCTCGTACACGACCACGGTGTGACCGGCTCGCGTCAGCTGTTGGGCGGCGGCGAGTCCGGCGGGCCCTGACCCGACGACGGCGACGGTCCTGCCCGAGTGCCGGTCCGGGGGACGCGGCGCATTGAGGCCGTCCTGCCAGGAACGGTCGGCGATGGCCGCCTCGACGTTCTTGATGGTCACCGCGGGCTGGTTGATCGCGAGGACGCAGCCCGACTCGCAGGGCGCGGGACAGAGGCGGCCGGTGAACTCGGGGAAGTTGTTGGTCGCGTGCAGCCGGTCCGCGGCGGCCCGCCAGTCGGCGCGAGAGACGAGCTCGTTCCAGTCCGGGATCAGATTGCCCAGCGGACAGGCGTCATGACAGAAGGGGATGCCGCAGTCCATGCAGCGGTCGGCCTGCTGCTCGACGATGGGCAGCAGCGCGCCGGGGACGTACACCTCGTCCCAGTCCTTGACCCGTTCGCCGACGGACCGGCGCGGCCATTCCCGGCGGGCGGTGTTGAGGAAGCCTTTGGGGTCGGCCATGGCCGTCTCCCTCGGGTACTTTCGCGTGCTTTCGCAGGCTTTCTCAGGCTTTCGACCCACCGTACGACGGGAGGGCGGGCCAGGCACGTCGGCTTACGTCAGGGCCAGGATGAAGGACGCCGACGCGGCCAGCGAGGCTCCGACCCGGATGTGGTTCCACAGGGACCACTCACTGACGTACGTACGCCAGTGGTCCGCGCTCTGCGGCGCCTGCGCGTCGATCTTGCCGAGGGCGTCGTTGCGCGGGACGTTCGCGACGATGGTCACCCCGAACGACCCGAACAGATACAGCGCGCTGCCGAGAAGCAGCTCCACGGTGCCGTCGTCGGGCCAGAGCACGAAAGTGACGACGGCGACGACCGCGCTGAGGCCTGCGGCGCCCATGAACACGGCCATGAACCCGGCGGTGAGAGCCTTGACGTTGATCGACTGCATCGCGGCGATGCCTTGCGCTGCGGGCAGCGCGGCCAGGGCGGGCATCACGAACGTCGAGAACGCGATGAACGCTCCCGCGACCAGGCCACTGGCGAGCGCGCTCAGCACGACGAGCACGAAGTATGGTCCCTCGATCATGGCAACTCCCGCGTTGTGTAAGGCAACCGTCAGGTGAGCGAGCCGCAGTGATCCTCCATGGCGCGGCTTCGCACCACAAGTGAATTGCCTCGACGGCGTGGAAGACCATGCGTGGGGCGCGCGGACGCATGTGCGGGCGTCTGGGGGCGGGGTGCGGAACGCCGGTTGCGGGTTGCGGGGCGTGGGTGGGGGGTTGCGGGGTGTGGGTTGTGGGTGTGGGGCGCCGTTTGCGGGTGCGGGTGCGGGCCTCGCGGTCGGGGTTCTCGTCCTCGGACTCGGGCTCGCGGTCGGGGTTCTACTCCTCGGGATCACGGGCCCCTCGGCTCGGCGCCCTGTGCCCGGCTCCTTCGGCCCGGCTCCCTCGGTCTGGGCCCCTCGGCTCGGCGCCCTGTGCCCGGCTCCTTCGGCTCGGCTCCCTCGGTCTGGGTCCCTCGGTCCGGGCCCCTCGGCTTGGGGCCCTGTGCCCGGCTCCCTCGGCTCGGCTCCCTCGGTCTGGGCCCCTCGGTCCGGGCCCCTCGGCTCGGGGCCCTGTGCCCGGCTCCCTCGGCCCAGGGCCCTGGCCCGGCGCCTCTCGCCGCAGGGGCGCCCGTCCCTCAGACCGCCACGCCCTCGTGCCCTGGCCGCTGCCAGGCCCGAAGCACCGCCTCCACCGCAGGGGCGATCCGGCGGCGGGCCTCTCCCCGCGGGACTCCGCTCATGAGGAGCCGGTCGTACGGCGTGTCCGTGTGCCGGACCGCGGCCACCACCGCCGCCGTCACCGCGGCGGCGGAAAGCGCCCGGCCCGCCGCGCTCCGGCCCACCCGCCCGCTGCCCCGCACCGAAGCGTGCCCGGCGATCGCACGGGCCCGCTCCTCGGGGCACGCGGGAAAGAGGCGGCGTATCTCGTCCGCGAAGGCCGCCGTGAAGCGCACGTCTTCCGCGGCCCGGCGCACCGCGTCCCGCGCCCGGCGGCGTGCCCGCGCCTCCGCGTCCGCGAGGCACCGCGACTCGGCCCGGGCGAGCGCCGCCTCCTCCACGAGGACGCCCTGACGCTCGTACCGTCCCTGCCGCCGGTTGAAGCGGACGACCACCGCCGAGAGCCCGCTCCCCTCGCGGGCCCTGCGGGTCAGCGCGGTGTCGCCGCGCGGCAGGAAGACCAGATGCCCGAGGTCGGCGCAGTCCAGGCAGCGCGGCTCGGCATCCTCGATGACCAGAAGGGTGAGCGGCCCGCCATGGCACTCCGCGCAGTGGCGGCGCTTGAGGGGCTGGATGGCGAGAAGTCCGCTACGGGCGAGGGGAATTGATGCCATGAAATGTTCATTCCCCGGCCAGCGGGCGCGTACCGCCGTGAACGAGGGACTGACGCCGCGACGCAGGCCCCGCCGTCGCGCCGGGACGGCCGTGCATCATGGGACGGGTGCGACTCGAAGCGATCACCTGGGACCGGCTCACGGACACCCTCGCCGACCGGCTGCTCGACCTGGAGACGGCCGACGCGAGCCCCTGGCCACGCGTCGCCTTCGACGGGGCACCGGCGGCCGGGCCCGGCGAGCTGGCCCGGAGCGTCGCCGACGCGCTGCGGGTGCGCGGGCGGTCCGCGCTCGTCGTCGGCACGGAGGGTTTTCTGCGCCCGGCCTCCCTGCGCCTCGAATACGGGCGCGAGGACGTGGAGGCGTACTACAGCGGCTGGTTCGACACCGGCGCGCTCTGGCGTGAGGTCTTCGGGCCGCTGGACCCGGGCGGCACGGGGCGGGTCCTCCCGGACCTGTGGGATCCGGTCACGGACCGCGCCACACGCAGTCCGTACGTACAACTCAAGCCCGGCGCCCTGCTGTTGCTGCACGGCCCGCTGCTGCTCGGTCACTGGTTCCCCTTCGATCTGACCGTTCACATGAACCTCTCGCCGGGTGCCCTGCGGCGACGTACGGCGCAGAGCGAGCGGTGGACGCTGCCCGCCTTCGAGCGGTACGAGGCGGAGACGGATCCCGGCGCGGTGGCCGACGTGGTCGTGCGGGCGGACGATCCACGGCATCCGGCGTGGAGCGGTTGAGCGGTTTCGCGGTCGGCGGCTGCGGCTGAGCGGTTGCGGGGGTCTCCCGCGACGGAGAGGCCGGGGAAGTTCCCGAAAGCGCTTTTATATGCACGTGCATGTAGTTAGAGTCTGGGCATGGCAACGGCAGCGATCCACTTCAGCGAATCTGTCCGCACTCTCCTCGACGGCAAGAACTTCGCCAGCGTCGCGACGCTCGGCCCCGACGGTGCACCCCAGAACTCTGTGGTGTGGATCAAACGGGAGGGCGACACCGTCCTGTTCTCCTCCACGGCGCGGCGGCAGAAGGTCCGCAATCTCGAACGCGATCCACGCATCAGCGTCTCGGTGTTCGACCTGGCCAACCCGTACACCTCCACGGAGATCCGCGGAGTCGCCGAGATACTCCCCGACCCGCACAAGCGGCTGCCCCACGAGCTCGCGCACAAGTACCTCGGCATCGACCCGCCCGGCGAGAAGGACGAGGAGATCCGGGTGATCATCAGGGTGATCCCGCAGAAGGTCATCGGCTTCGCCCCCTGAGGGGTGGACCGCGGGGCCCCGGAATGCGGACCTCCGGTCACCCGGCGAGAATGAAGGGCGCCGGGACTAGCGGTGCCCCCGCGCCGCGCCGGCCGTCCGGCAACGGGAGGTACCTCATGACCACCGCCGGAGACATCATGCACCGCGGCGCCCAGTGGATCCCCGTACACGAGACCCTGGACCGCGCCGCACAACTGATGCGTCAGCTCGACGTCGGCGCGCTGCCCATCAGTGACGAGAACGAGCGGCTCTGCGGCATCCTCACCGACCGCGACATCGTGGTCGGCTGCGTGGCGATGGGACACGACCCGTCCCGGGTGACCGCGGGCGACATGGCCAAGGGCACGCCGCGCTGGATCGACTCGGGGGCGGGCGTCGACGAGGTTCTCCGGGAGATGAAGAACAGCCAGATCCGCAGGCTTCCGGTCATCGACAACAAACGCCTCGTCGGCATGATCAGCGAGGCCGACCTCGCCACGCACCTCACCGACGACCAGCTCGCGGGCTGGGTCGAGAGCGTGTACGCGAAGGGCTGACACAGCTGACACCCCGTACAGGAACTAGAGCCGGGAACCAGAGCCGGGAACTAGAGCCAGCCGTTGCGGCGGAAGCCGCGGTAGAGGGCGCAACAGGTGGCGACGATGACGCCGATCACCAGTCCGTAGCCGTACTTCCAGTGCAGTTCGGGCATGTGGTCGAAGTTCATTCCGTACACACCGCAGACCATCGTCGGTACGGCGATCACGGCGGCCCAGGCGGTGATCTTGCGCATGTCCTCGTTCTGCGCGACCGTCACCTGCGCGAGATGGGCCTGGAGGATGGAGTTCAGAAGCTCGTCGAAGGCGGCGATCTGCTCCGTGACCCGCTTGAGGTGGTCGTCGACGTCCCGGAAGTAGGCCTGTATCTCCGGGGCGATCGGCCGCATCGGCTGGGTGGAGAGGATCTGCAGCGGGCGGCCCAGCGGCACCACGGCCCGCTTCAGCTCGAGAAGTTCGCGCTTGAGCTGGTATATGCGGCCGGGGTCGGCGCGCTCCCCCTCCTTGGAGAACACGTCCATCTCCACTTGGTCGATGTCGGCCTGTACGGCGTCCGTCACCACGAGATAGTCGTCCACGACATGGTCGGCGAGCGCGTGCAGCACCGCGCCGGGACCCTGGGCGAGCTGCTCGGGCGCCGCTTCGAGCTCCTCGCGCAACGGGCCGAGCGAGCCGTGCCGGCCGTGCCGCACGGTGATCACGAACTCCTTGCCGACGAAGACCATGATCTCGCCGGTGTCCACCACCTCGCTGGTCGCGGTGAGTTCGGCATGCTCCACGTAGCAAACGGTCTTGAAGACGGCGAACAGCGTCTCGTCGTACCGCTCGACCTTCGGTCGCTGGTGGGCGTGGACCGCGTCCTCCACGGCGAGCGGGTGCAGGTCGAAGAGGTCGGCGATGCCCGCGAACTCCTCCTCCGTCGGCTCGTGCAGCCCGAGCCAGACGAAGCCGTCGCCGCTCCTGCGGACGCGCTCGACCTCCTGGACGAGATCGTGGCCGCCCTCCTGGCGCACGCCCTTCCGGTACGTCACGCACTTCACCACCGCCGAGCCCAGCGGGGAGCGGGCGGGGTGGCTCAGGTCCACGCGTTTGTGCTTGCGCACGAACTGGGCGACCCGCGCGACTTTCCGCAGGCCGCCTACCTTGCGAAGGTTTCCTACCTTTCGCAGGTTGCCTGCCATCGACATGCGTGGCTCCTCGTTCCGTTGACTTGGCGTGCCAGTCTGCCAGTACGTTCCGACAGCGCGGCAGGACCCTGGGGGAACGGAGGACTCCGCTCCAGTATTCGGAGCGGCCTCCCATAGGTAAGCCGGACAATCGTGATAATTGCGTCATGACGCTCATCGACGCCCATCTGACCGGCAATCGCAATCGCAATCGGCTTCCAGCGGGAGCGGGAGCGGGTGCGGGTACGGGTACGGGGCAGTGCTCCGAGGCCTTCTCCGCACTCTTCGACCCCACGACCTTCCGGCACATCGAGCGGCTCGGCATCGGGCCGGGGTGGCGCTGCTGGGAGGTCGGCGCGGGTGGCTTCTCCGTCGTCTCCTGGCTCGCCAAACGGGTCGGCCCCACCGGGCGGGTCCTCGCGACCGACACGGACATCTCCTGGCAGACGTCGGCCGCCCGGCCGCCGGTGGAGGTGCGTGTGCATGACGTGGCGGCGGATGTGCCGCCCGGCGGGGGCTTCGACCTGGTCCATGCGCGGCTCGTGCTCGACCGGGTGCCGGACCGGGAGGCGGCGTTGCGGTCGATGATCCGGGCCCTGCGGCCCGGCGGGCGTCTCCTGGTCGAGGAGGCCGACCCGGCGCTCCAGCCCTTGGCCTGCCCGGACGAGCACGGCCCCGCGGAGCAGTTGGCGAACCGGCTGCGGGCCGCGCTCATCGCGGAGCGCGGCAACGATCTCGCCTACGGCCGCGGGCTGCCCCGCCTGCTGCGGGCGGCGGGCCTGCGCCAGGTGGAGGCCGACGCGTACTTCCCTCTGGCGTCGCCCGCCTGCGCGGCCCTGGAAACGGCCACGATCCTCCACTCCCGCACGTCCCTGACCTCGGCGGGCCTGACCACGGAAGCAGACATCGCGGACCACCTGGCGAACATCACGGCGCAGCCCCTGGACCTGGCAACGGCCCCCTTGATCTCCACCTGGGGCAGAAAGCCGTAACAAAACGAAACCATGCGGCCGGACCCCGCCAACCCTTCGCTGCGGTCGGGGGGCGGACGGCAAGGACGAACGCACCGGCGCGGCCCGCCCCCTCAGGCATCCGCGCCGCCCAGCCCCCGAACGCGCCCGCACCCAGCAGCGAGACGCAGTAGCAGGCCGTCACCCGGGCCTGCCCCCCACCAGTTCAACGGCAAGCGCCCCCGCCCGGCACCCCTCCCCGAAGCCTCGCAGAGCCCCGCGCCGGCGAGGCGTGCCGCGAGGAACGCACCCGTGAACGCGTCGCCCGCGCCCGTGGAGTCCCGTGCCGTGGCCGGCGGCGCGGGGATCTCGGCTTGTACCTCGCCCCCCGTGGCGACCAGCGCCCCCGCCGGGCCCCGTTTGACCACCACCGCGGGGAACCGCCGACTCAACACCCCCGCCACTTCCGTCAGCCCGGCCGCCGCCCCCGCCAGAAACCGCGCCTCTCCCTTACTGGGCAGCAAAACCTCCACCCCCTCCACCGCAGCCAGGAACCGATCCGCCCCCAGCCCCGCCAGGAACCCCGCCGAGGCCGGGTCCACACTCACCGGCACTCCACGCGCGCGTGCCGCCGCCAGCGCCGCAGCGGCCGCGGCCCGGCTGGGGTCCGCGAAGAACAAGTAGCCCGACAGGTGCAGCCACCCCACGCCGTCGAGGAGATCGGGCGACCAGTCCGCCTCCGACAGGCGCACCGACGCGCCGCCGTCCGACAGGAACGTCCGCTCGGCTTTGCCCCCGGCACCCCCGTCCACCAGGCATATCACTGTCCCCGTAGGCGCCTCGGAGTCGACGACGAGCCGCGGACGCACCCCCGCCCGGGTGAGCGCCTCCTCGTGCCACGCCGCCGAATCCGCGCCCACCCGCCCCAGCATCCGCACGTCGCCGCAGCCCCGGGATGCCGCCCAGCACGCCACATTGGCGCCCGCGCCACCCGGCACCGTACGGATCGCCGCCGCGGTGTCCGTACCCGGAGCGAGCGGTGCGCCGTGCCGCGCCACGATGTCCGTGACGACGTCACCCACGACCAGCAGCGCCCCGCCCCGCGGCGACGTCAACGCGCGGCCCGGGCCGCCGCGATCCGCCCCGCGAGACGGACATTGCCCCGCACGGCCGCGAGATTGGCGCTCAGCGAAGCCCCGTCCGTGCGCCGCACCAACTGGTCGAGGAGGAAGGGCGTGACCGCCTGCCCGGTGATGCCCCGCTCGGCACAGGCCTCCAGCGCCTCGGCGAGCACGCGCGCGTGCAGCGCGGGATCGAGCTGCTCGGACTCCGGTACGGGGTTCGCCACGAGCAGCGCGGACTCCGGGCCGCCGAGCGAGTCCTGGGCGCGCATCACCGCGGCGACCTCCTCGGGTGTACGAAGGGCCCAGTCCACCGGGTGCCCCGAGTCGGTGAGGTAGAAGCCGGGGAAGCGGTCCGTCCCGTACCCCGCCACCGCGACGCCCAGCGTCTCCAGGCGCTGCAGTGTCGCCGCCACGTCCAGGATCGACTTCACGCCCGCGCAGACGACCGTGACGCGCGTACGGGCCAGCAACCTCAGGTCGGCGGACTCGTCCTGCGTCGCCGTCCACTCCCGGTGCACCCCGCCGAGCCCGCCCGTGGCGAACACCCGCACCCCCGCTCTCGCGGCGAGCAGCGCCGTCGCCGACACGGTCGTCGCCCCGCTCGCGCCCGCCGCGACCGCGAGCGCCAGGTCGCGGTGGCCCAGCTTGCGGATGCCCTCCTCGTTCGCCACCCGCTCCAACTGCGTCTTGTCCAGGCCGACGTGCGGACGCCCGTCCAGGACGGCGATTGTCGCCGGAACGGCACCCTCCTCCCGTACGAGCTCTTCGAGCTCACGCGCCACCCGGAGATTGCGCGGACGCGGAAGCCCGTGCGCGATGATCGTGGACTCCAGGGCGACCACGGGCCGCCGGTCCGCCACAGCCGCCTGTACCTCGTCGGACACCACCAACACGGGCCTGCCTCCTGCCAGTCGGGCCAGTCGGGTCTTCTCTCATCCCTGGCGGCCGACGTGCCCCGGCAAACCCCTGCGGCACGGTCCGGCTAGGGTGACCCGCCATGACCACGAATGATCAAGCCGTCGCGCCCTCCTTCGCCGTACACATTCCGGACGTCGACCTGGAGGCCGAGCCGCTCGACCCTGCGCAGATCGTCTCCGGCACCCCGGAGGTCACCGGCAAGGTCCTGTGGGAGTCGGCGGACGGCAAGCAGCTGCGCGGCATCTGGCAGATCACGCCCGGCGTGGTCACCGACACCGAGGCCAACGAGCTCTTCGTGGTCGTCAGCGGCCGTGCCACCATCGCGGTCGAGGGCGGCGACGTGATCGAGGTCGGACCCGGCGACGCGGCCGTCCTGCGCGAGGGCGACCGTACGACGTGGACCGTGCACGAGACGCTGCGCAAGGCGTACCACATCACGCTCCCCTGACCGGGACCACGGCGAAGAGGACGGCGAGGAGCACGGCGAAGACCACGGCCGGGACCGCTAGAACCCGAACCACGGCCGGGATCGCGAGACCCCGGACCACGGACGGGACCACGACGCTCAGGGACACGCGAGCCGAGGGCCGGGACCGCGGCACCCGGAGTCAGGCCTTCTTGATCGCCCGCCGCAGCGCGAGCGCGGCCGGCGGCAGCAGCACGCAGACGCCGATGAGGTTCAGCCAGCCGTAGCTCGCGCGCGCGACGATCAGGCCGGCCACCGCGCCGCCGATGCCCGCCGCCGTGTTCATGGTCAGGTCCGACAGGCCCTGTACGGCGGCCCGCGCGGGCTGCGGCACCGAGTCCGTGAGCAGCGCGGAACCGGCGACCAGGCCCGCGGACCAGCCGAGGCCGAGGAGGAAGAGACCGGCGGCGGTCTGCCCGTGGGCGGGCCCCGCCGTGCCGGCGAGGAGCGCGGCGCAGCACAGCAGCCCGACCGCGAGACCGATCACCGACAGCCGCCCGAAGCGGTCGGCGAGCCAGCCCATCAGCGGCGAGAGCGCGTACATCCCCGCGATGTGACCGCTGATGACCAGGCCGACCAGTTGCAGGTCCGCCCCGTGATGTCCCAGGTCGACCGGGGTCATCACCATGATCGAGACCATCACCGTGTGCGACGCGGCCACCGTCACCAGGGCGAGCCGGGCCATCGGCGACGCGGCCACCGCGGCGACACCGGCCCGCAGCGAACGGCTCTGCGCGGAATTGTCCTCCTGCGGGGCGAGCGCGCGGGCGGTGAGCAGCGGGTCCGGACGGAGCAGCACCGCCACCACGAGACCGGCGACGGCGAAGATCACGGCGGCGAAGAGGAACGGGCCCGCCGCCTCGGGTATGGAGGTGCCGGAGAAGGCGCGGCTGGTGGGCGCGGAGATATTGGGGCCGAGGACCGAACCGATGGTCGTGGCCCAGATGACGAGCGAGATGGCGCGGCCCCGCCGGTCGGGCTCGGCGAGGTCGGCCGCCGCGAAGCGGGCCTGGAGGTTGGCCGACGAACCGGCCCCGAAGCCCGCCATGCCGAGCAGCAGCAGGGGGAAGCTGTCGATGACGGCGGCAAGGACCACGAGCCCGGCTCCCAGCGCACCGATCAGATACGCGAGGACGAGGCCGGGCCGTCGTCCGCGCGAGGTCATCAGGGCGGCGAGCGGCAGCGAGAGCAGGGCGGTGCCGGCCACGGACGCGGTGGGCGCGAGGCCGGACAGCGCCTCGGTCCCGCTCACCTCGGTCGCGAGCATCGGGGCCAGGGCGATGCCGATCGGTACCCCGAGTCCGCCCAGTATCTGGCTGCAGACCAGCACCGCGGTGGTGCGGCGGCGCAGCGCGGGCAGCGCCTCCGGCGCGGGTATGCCAGGAGCGTCGAGGGTCGAGGTCACTGACGCAGTGTGCCAGCGCTTCCGTACGCGGGAAACAGAGTTCTCAGGGACACGCAAACCGTCAGAACAGCGGCTGGGGCAGCACCCCCTCCAGGGCGAGGAGCTGTCGCTTGGTCTCCACACCGCCGCCGAAGCCGCCGATGCCGCCGTCGCTCTCGACCACCCGGTGGCACGGCACCACGACCGGCAGCGGATTGGCGCCCATCGCCATGCCGACGGCCTGGGCCGCGCCGGGCTGTCCCACGCGGCGCGCCAGGTCGCCGTAGCCCACGACGGCGCCGTACGGAACGGTCGTCAGCTCACGCAGGACCTGGCGGTTGAACCCGGAGATGAGCGACCAGTCGAGCGGCAGCGCGAAGTCGTGCCGCTCGCCCGCGAAGTAGGCGGCGAGCTGGCGTATGGGTTCGGCGAGGAGAGGGGAGCCGGCCGCCTCGACCGGCTCGGCCCCGAGCCGGGAGCCGAGCCGTTCGAGCGCCGCGTCGCGCACCGCGTCCGTGGCGTGGAAGACGACGGTGACCAGGCCCTCGTCCGTCGCGGCGAGCATCAGCGGGCCGATGTCGCTCGCGACGACGGCCCACACCACCTGCCGCGGGCCGTCCTGCTCCGGCCCGCCCTGACCGTCCTGCCCGTGCTGCCCCATGGCGTTCATGCGGACCACGGTACGACCGGGCACTGACAACGCCGCCCCGAGCAAGCCCGAGCAGGCCCGACGCAGGGCCGGGCAAGCCCGACGCAGGGCCGGGCAAGCCCGACGCAGGGCCGGGCAAGCCCGACGCAGGGCCGGGCAAGCCCGACGCAGGGCCGGGCAAGCCCGACGCAGGGCCGGGCAAGCCCGACGCAGACCCGGAGCAAACCCCGAGCCCGTCCCGCGGCAGCGCCCCGTCAGCCGGAGACTCGGCCGGAGACGGCCTTGCGGACGACGTCGGGCGTGTTCGTGATGATGCCGTCCACCCCGAAGCCCGCCACCCGCTGCGCCGCGGTCGCGTTGTTCACGGTCCAGGTGAAGATCTCCAGGCGCTTGCGGTGCGGCCCCTTGAGCGCGTGTATCGCGGCGACGTACTCGCCGGAGATGGAGGTGTGCGTGGAGTTGATCTGGTCGGAGAACTTGGCGTACTCGGGGAGATCGGCGACCGCCGGCGTGCCGAGGAAGCCGGTCTTGATGTCGGGCCGCAGCTTGTGCACCGTCTTGACGCTGTCCGCGCTGAAGCTCTGGATGACGAGCTTGTTCTTGACGTGGTGCCGGTCCAGCCAGCCCGTCTTGCGCAGGACGGCGAGGCCCTGCGCCTCGATGCCCGGGTACAGCTCGGGCTTCTTGAACTCGAAGACGAGGCTCTGGTGGTTGCGCGAGACGCGGTTCATGTACTGCTTCAGCGTCGGCACCCGCTGGCCCGCGTACTCCGGGCCGAACCAGCTGCCCGCGTCCAGCGTGGCGATCTCCTTCGCGGTGAAGTCCGCGACCTTCCACGGCGCGCGGTCGGGGTAGCGCTCCTCGACGTCGGTCGTCCGCTTCAGGGTGTCGTCATGCATGATCACGAGTTCGCCGTCCTTGGTGCGCTGGACGTCGTTCTCCACCCAGCGGAACCCCATGTCAGCCGCCTTGTCGATGGCTGCGAAGGTGTTCTCTGGCGCGTACGCGGACGCGCCCCGGTGTGCGACGACCAGGGGGCGCTTGTGCGAGGCGGACGTCTGCGCCGACGGCCGGTCGGCGGCGTGAGCGGTAGCGGAGGGGAGGGTGAGCGCACCGGCTCCGAGCAGAGCGGCAGTGGTGGCGGCGGCAACGCGTGCGTACAACGGTGACTCCTCGCGATGTTCGGGCACGGACCGGATGAGAGTGACAGTCCACGGCCAACGCGAGACAGGTGCAGGATGGCCACAGGTTGAACGGAGACAGCCGGGCTTATTTCGCGGAAAATCGTTCGCAAGTTTCGGAGTGAGCTTTACTCTCTGCGTCAGCCCATGGCCTGTCAGGGAATGGCCGGCTGGGGCCACTTGGGTGTAATCCCGGACATTCAGACTTAATAAGCGGAAGGGCTACCCCGCATGCAGGGCACGGTCGACGGTTTCAGCTATGGACTTGTCACGCCGGTGACGGCGTACCTCATGGCGTGTCTCGGCGGAGCGCTCGGCCTGCGCTGCACCACCAGGTCACTCCTTGTGGCGCACTCCTGGCGGCCCGGCTGGCTCGCACTGGGGTCGGCGGCGATCGGCTCCGGCATATGGACCATGCACTTCATCGCGATGATGGGCTTCTCCGTGGAGGAGGCCCCGATCCACTACGACAAGGCCCTGACCTTCGCGAGCCTCGCCGTGGCCATCGTCATGGTCGGCATCGGGATCTTCATCGTGGGATACCGCGGCGCCACCGGTGCGGCGCTGTTCACCGGGGGAACGATCACCGGCCTCGGCGTCGCGACGATGCACTATCTGGGAATGGCCGGTATGCGTCTGCGCGGCACGCTGGAGTACAACACCCTCACCGTTTCCGCGTCCGTGGTGATCGCCGTCGTCGCCGCCACCGCCGCACTGTGGGCGGCCGCACAGGTCAGGGGCTTCCTCTGGAGCCTGGGCGCGAGCCTCGTCATGGGCCTGGCCGTCACCGGCATGCACTACACGGGGATGGCCGCCCTCAGCGTCCACCTGCACGGCTCGTCCGCCGCGCCGAGCGGCGGGGACTCGGCCGCCGAACTGCTCGCGCCCATGATGATCGGCCCGCTCGCCTTCCTGCTCCTCGCGGGGGTCATCGTGATGTTCGACCCACTGATGGTGATGGGCAAGGCGGAGCTCCAGAGCGCCGCACAGGGGCAGCGCGCCCCCTATCCCGTCCCGCGCTCCGGCGACCGGCACGACCCGCGGGCGGGTCGCAGGCCACCGCAGCACCCCGACTCCAGGACCCCGCAGAGCTGGTGATCCGACCCCGTTGTCAGTGCGGAGTCGTACGGTTGATTCCATGCGGCCCGTATCCAAGATCGAACGCACGGTGGCGCCCTTCGAGGTCGTCAGTAACTACCAGCCAAGCGGCGACCAGCCCACGGCCATCGCCGACCTGGAGCGGCGCGTCAGCGCAGGTGAGAAGGATGTCGTCCTGCTCGGCGCGACCGGCACCGGCAAGTCGGCCACCACCGCGTGGATGATCGAGAAGCTCCAGCGCCCCACCCTCGTGATGGCGCCGAACAAGACACTGGCCGCCCAGCTGGCGAACGAGTTCCGAGAGCTCCTGCCGAACAACGCGGTGGAGTACTTCGTCTCGTACTACGACTACTACCAGCCCGAGGCGTACGTCCCCCAGTCGGACACGTACATCGAGAAGGACTCCTCGATCAACGAGGAAGTCGAGCGCCTGCGCCACTCCGCGACGAACTCGCTGCTCACCCGGCGTGACGTGGTCGTGGTCGCCTCCGTCTCCTGCATCTACGGTCTCGGCACCCCGCAGGAGTACGTCGACCGGATGGTCCCGCTCAAGGTCGGCGACGAGATCGACCGCGACCAGCTCCTGCGCCGCTTCGTGGACATCCAGTACACACGCAACGACCTGGCGTTCACCCGCGGCACCTTCCGGGTCCGCGGCGACACCATCGAGATCTTCCCGGTCTATGAAGAGCTCGCCGTCCGCATCGAGATGTTCGGCGACGAGATCGAGGCGCTCTCCACGCTGCACCCCCTCACCGGCGAGGTCATCAGCGACGACAACCACCTGTACGTCTTCCCGGCCTCGCACTACGTGGCGGGCCCGGAGCGCCTGGAGAAGGCGGTCAACGGCATCGAGAAGGAGCTCGCCGAGCGCCTGACCGAGCTGGAGAAGCAGGGCAAGATGCTGGAGGCCCAGCGCCTGCGCATGCGGACGACGTACGACCTGGAGATGCTGCGCCAGATCGGCTCCTGCTCCGGCATCGAGAACTACTCCATGCACTTCGACGACCGCGCGCCCGGCACCGCGCCGAACACCCTCCTCGACTACTTCCCCGAGGACTTCCTCCTCGTCATCGACGAGTCGCACGTCACGGTCCCGCAGATCGGCGCGATGTACGAAGGGGACGCCTCCCGCAAGCGCACGCTGGTGGACCACGGCTTCCGGCTGCCGTCCGCCCTCGACAACCGCCCGCTGAAATGGGAAGAGTTCCTCGGCCGCATCGGCCAGACCGTCTACCTCTCGGCGACCCCCGGAAAGTACGAGCTCTCGCGCGGAGACGGCTTCGTCGAGCAGATCATCCGCCCCACCGGCCTGATCGACCCGGAGGTCGTGGTCAAGCCCACCGAGGGCCAGATCGACGACCTGGTGCACGAGATCCGTACACGCACCGAGAAGGACGAGCGCGTCCTGGTCACCACGCTCACCAAGAAGATGGCCGAGGACCTCACCGACTACTTCCTCGAACTGGGCATCCAGGTCCGCTATCTCCACAGCGACGTCGACACCCTGCGCCGCGTCGAGCTCCTGCGCGAACTGCGCGCCGGTGAGTACGACGTCCTGGTCGGCATCAACCTCCTGCGCGAGGGCCTCGACCTGCCCGAGGTCTCCCTGGTGTCGATCCTCGACGCCGACAAGCAGGGCTTCCTGCGCTCCGGCACCTCCCTGATCCAGACCATCGGCCGCGCGGCGCGCAACGTCTCGGGCCAGGTCCATATGTACGCGGACAAGGTCACCCCGGCGATGGAGCAGGCCATCGACGAGACCAACCGCCGGCGCGAGAAGCAGATCGCGTACAACAAGGAGAGGGGGATCGACCCCCAGCCGCTGCGCAAGAAGATCAACGACATCGTGTCCGCGATCGCGCGCGAGGAGGTCGACACGGAGCAGCTGCTCGGCACGGACTACCGCAAGGCGAAGGGCGGCGACGCGGGCACGGCAGCCAAGGCCCCGGTGCCCGCGCTCGGCGGCAAGGCGAACAAGGCCGCCAAGGGCAAGCCCGCCGGGAAGGTGCCCACGGACCGGCCCGCCGCCGAACTGGCCGAGCAGATCGAGGAGATGACCACGCGCATGCGCGCGGCCGCCGCCGACCTGCAGTTCGAGATCGCCGCACGGCTGCGTGACGAGGTGTCGGAGATGAAGAAGGAACTCAGGCAGATGAGGGAGGCGGGGCAGGCGTAGGCGTACGGCCTGGTGTGTTGCAAGACCGACACAAAGTGCTTCCCGCGGTACGGCACTGTCAGTGCCTCTGCGTAGGGTGCTGGGCAACCGCACAGACCGGCGGTTGCCCAGGCGGTTCGAGAGGGGACAGCGCGTGACGGTCAACATGACCAAGGGTCAGGCCATCAGTCTGCAGAAGGACGACGGGGGCGCCCTGACCGCGGTGCGCATGGGGCTCGGCTGGCAGGCGGCCCCGAGGCGGGGCCTGTTCGGCTCGCGTACGCGCGAGGTCGACCTGGACGCTTCGGCGGTCCTGTTCGCCGACAAGCAGCCGATCGACGTCGTGTTCTTCAAGCACCTCGTCAGTGACGACGGCTCCGTGCGGCACACCGGTGACAACTTGGTCGGCGGCGCCGGGCAGGGCGGGGACGACGAGTCGATCCTCGTCGACCTGGCGCGGATCCCGGTCCACATCGACCAGATCGTCTTCACGGTGAACTCCTTCACGGGCCAGACGTTCCAGGAAGTGCAGAACGCGTTCTGCCGCCTGGTCGACGAGACCAACGGCCAGGAGCTCGCCCGGTACACGCTCGACGGCGGCGGCCAGTACACCGCGCAGATCATGGCGAAGGTCCACCGCGCGGGCGCGGGCTGGCAGATGACGGCCATCGGCAATCCCGCCAACGGCCGCACCTTCCAGGACCTGATGCCGTCGATCCTGCCGCACCTGTAGGCACGCGGCACCAGCAGGAGCGGCACCCGTAGTACAGAGGGCACGAGGGGGACGAAGGCGATGACGGCCGAGCTGGTCCGGGGGCAGAACCACCCGCTTCCCGAGACCCGTCTGGAGATCCGGGTCTCGGTCGGTAAGCCGATCGTGGCGGGGGCCACGCTCAGCGACGACCGGGGCAAGGTGCGCGGCACGGACTGGGTGGCCCATCCCGGCTCGCCCACGCTGCCGGGCCTCGAAGTGCCCCGGCAGGCCGCCGCCGACCACCGCCTCGCGGTGGACCTCGGCGCCGTGCCCGAAGCCGTCCACCGGGTCAACGTCCTGCTCGCGCTGCCCGTCGGCGCCGGGGGACCGGTCAGCTTCGGCTCCCTCGCCGCCCCCTTCGTGGCCGTCACCGGGCTCGACGGAACCGAGGTCGCCAGCTACACCATCACGGACCTGGACGCCGAGTCCGCCGTCGTCGCCCTCGAGCTCTACCGCAGGCACGACGCCTGGAAGGTGCGCGCCGTCGGACAGGGGTACGCGGGCGGACTCGCCGACATGCTCACCGACCAGGGCCTCCCGCAGGCCCACGAACTGGCGGGCGCGATCAACGAAGCGGTCGCCAGGGGCCTCGCCCGCTCGGTGGCCGCACCACCGCCCCGCCCCCCGGACGAGGCCCGCGTGCGGGCGACGGGACAGACCGCCGCCGGCCCGGCGGGTCCGGGCCCGGAGAGCGCGGCCGCTCCCCAGCCCGTCCCGGCGCCGCACCAGCCGGGCGACGCGAGCGGCACCACCGGCGGCCCCGTCAACTACACCCACCCCGGCCGGCAGACCAGCGCACCGCCGCCGCCCCCGCCGGCCGCGGCCCCGGCCGAGCCGGGCAGGGCCGCCCAGCCCGTGGCGGGCGACGCGACCGGCTGGTCCATGGAGGAGCGGCTCTACAACCAGGTGTGGGGCATGTTCGAGGACCTGGCCCGCGCCACCGCCGCGTACCGAAGCGCCGTCGACTTCGCCGAGTCGCGCATGGACCAGGAGCTCGACAAGGTCCTGTCCGACCCGCGCAGCCGCATCGGCAACACCGGGGACCTCGCGCGCGAGGCCGCCCGCACCAAGCACGGCCTTCTCGTCGACCGGGCGCGGGACGCCCTCGACCGGGACCTGGACCAGCTCGCCGCCGAGTCCGGCGTCGTCGAACCCGCGCTCCCGATGGCGTTCGCCGGCTGGGACAGCCCCGTCTGGCACGCCTACCGCACCCCCATGGAGATCCCCATGGCGCTGCGCCTGGGCGATCTCCACCTGCCCGAGCGCCCCGACCTGCGCATCCCGATGCTGGTCCGGCTGCCTCTGGAGCGCGGCCTGTGGATCGACAGCGGCCGCTCGTCCGGCACGGACACCCTCGCGGACACGGACCAGCTGCGCCGCCTCGCCATGGACAGCGCGGTCGCGCACGCGGCGCGGCTGCTCGCGGTCTATCCGCCCGGTGAGTTCACGGTGCACGTCATCGACGCGGCGGGCGCCGCGGCCGGCGCGCTCTCCCCGCTGGTGACGGCGGGCGTGCTCGACGGGGCCCCGGCCGCCGGCGCGGCAGGCGTCTCCGCGGTGCTCGCCAAGCTCACCCAGCGCGTGGATCTCGTGCAGATGGCGATCCGCGCGGGCGCGGCCGACGCGCTGCCGCCGGACCTGGACACCGCCGAGCAGCTGTTGATCGTCAACGACTTCCCGCACGGCTTCGACGACCGCGCCGTGACCCAGCTCCGCTACCTCGCGGACGAGGGCCCGGCGGTCGGCGTGCATCTGATGCTGGTCGCCGACCGCGAGGACGCCGCAGAGTACGGCCCGCTGCTCGACCCGCTCTGGCGCGCGCTCCTGCGCCTCACTCCAGTGGCCGACGATCACCTCGCCGACCCCTGGGTGGGCCATGCGTGGACGTACGAACCGCCGATGGTGCCGCCCGGCAGCCGGGTGCTGAAGCAGGTCCTGGACCAGGTCGCGCACGCCAGGCGCACCGGCGGACGCTGACGCCACGACGGCCACAGGAGGCCACTGACGTCACGGGAGGCCACCTCGGCCGCGGGAGGCCACCTCGGCAACTGCCGGTAAAGCGACTTTTGACTCGCCTGACCTGGCATTTTGGCTCCCGCTTGCCATCTCCTTTACTAAGTCTTGGTGTTTCGCGTACTCTTCTTGCAGCGGAGGGGAGTACTCCCGAACGCGACGTGCCCGTCAATACGGATCGCCATCGGTCCCGGGGCGTCGGCCCGCAGGCGGTGAGCCGCCTCGGGTGGAAGAGACCTCCGGCAGCGACGACGCTGATCAGTAGCCGTACGACGCCGGAGGCGCAGTGGACGTTTCAATGACCCTATGGGTGCTGACCATTCTTGGTCTGTGTGCCCTGATCGCGGCCGACTTCTTCATCGGCCGCAAGCCGCATGACGTATCGATCAAGGAAGCCGGTATCTGGACGGTCGTCTGGATCGTGCTGGCAGCGCTCTTCGGAGTGGGCCTGCTGATCTGGGGCGGCGGCCAGGCGTCCGGCGAGTTCTTCGCGGGCTTCATCACCGAGAAGTCGCTCAGCGTAGACAACCTCTTCGTCTTCATCCTGATCATGGCGAAGTTCTCGGTGCCCACCCATCTCCAGCAGCGGGTGCTGCTGTTCGGTGTGCTGATCGCGCTCGTACTGCGAGCGGTCTTCATCGCCGCGGGCGCCGCGGTCATCGCCAACTTCTCCTGGGTCTTCTACATCTTCGGCGCGTTCCTGATCTACACCGCGTGGAAGCTCATCCAGGAGGCGCGTGCCGACGAGGACGAAGAGGAGTGGGAGGAGAACCGCCTCCTGAAGGCCGCCGAGCGGAAGTTCGGCGTCGCCGACCAGTACCACGGCACCAAGCTGTTCATCCAGAAGAACGGCAAGAAGATCATGACGCCCCTCATGGTCGTCATGCTCGCCATCGGTACCACCGACGTGCTCTTCGCGATGGACTCGATCCCCGCGATCTTCGGCCTCACCCAGGACCCGTACATCGTCTTCACGGCGAACGCCTTCGCCCTGATGGGTCTGCGCCAGCTGTACTTCCTCATCGGCGGACTGCTCAAGAAGCTGGTCCACCTCAGCTACGGCCTGTCGGTCATCCTGGGCTTCATCGGCGTGAAGCTGGTGCTGCACGCCCTGCACGAGAACGGGGTGCACGTCCCCGAGATCTCCATCCCGGTCTCGCTCGGCGTCATCTGCGGTGTTCTGATCATCACGACGATCACCAGCCTCATGGCCACCAAGAAGCAGGCCAAGAAGGAGGCCGCGGAGAAGGCGGGCGACGAGACTCCGAAGGACAGCATCGGGGCCTGACGGCATCCGGCGTAGGAGTTACCAGCACGGGCGGTGGCCCGCGGCAATGCGCCGCGGGCCGCCGCCCGTGCTGGTGGAGTTCGCCCCGCCCGAGGACGCGCGCCGCGACAGCGAGGCTCCGCGGACGACCACAATGGCCGAGCGGCTCGCCGCCCCGTGCACGAGCGGTCCGTCCTTCACGGACTGCGACGTACGGGAGATGACAGAGCTGAAGTAGCGGAGCCCGGGCGCCCGGTGCAGCATCAAAGGCATGGTCACTCGGCTCCGGGCGCTCGGCACACAGTGGACGGCGCTCGTGCCGGTCCTCGCCGTCGTGCTGCTCGCCTTCACCTGGGGACGCGGGCTGCCTGGCGTGCTGGTCGCCCTGGTGACGCTCGTACTCGCCGGGGCCGTGCTCGCCGCCGTGCATCACGCCGAGGTGATCGCGCACCGCGTCGGCGAACCCTTCGGCTCGCTCGTCCTCGCGGTCGCCGTGACGATCATCGAGGTCGCGCTGATCGTCACGCTCATGGCGGACGGCGGCGACAAGAGCGCCACGCTGGCCCGCGACACCGTCTTCGCCGCCGTGATGATCACCTGCAACGGCATCATCGGCCTGTGCCTCCTCGTGGGCGCGCTGCGCCACCGCGTCGTCCACTTCCAGTCCGAAGGCACCGGCGCGGCCCTCGCGACCGTCGCCACACTCGCCACCCTCAGCCTGGTCCTGCCGACCTTCACCACCAGCAAACCGGGCCCGGAGTTCTCCACGGCACAGCTCACCTTCGCCGCACTCGCCTCACTCGTCCTGTACGGCCTCTTCGTGGCGACCCAGACCGTGCGGCACCGCGAGTACTTCCTGCCGATCACGCGCAAGGGCGAGGTGATCGACTCCGAGGACGGCGCGGGCCCTTCGACCCGTGCCGCCGTGATCAGCCTGGGCCTGCTCGCCCTCGCCCTGGTCGGCGTGGTCGGACTCGCCAAGGGAGTATCGCCGACCATCGAGTCCGGCGTGGAGAACGCCGGTATGCCGCACGCGGTGGTCGGCGTGATCATCGCGCTCCTCGTCCTGCTCCCGGAGACGATCGCCGCCGTGCGCGCCACGCGCCGCGACCGGGTGCAGACCAGCCTGAACCTCGCCCTCGGTTCCGCGATGGCCAGCATCGGTCTGACCATCCCGGCAGTCGCCGTCGCCTCCCTCTGGCTCTCCGGGCCGCTGGTGCTCGGCCTCGGCCCGACCCACATGGTGCTGCTCGTGCTGACCGTGATCGTCGGCACGCTCACGGTCGTGCCGGGCCGCGCCACCCTGCTTCAGGGCGGGGTCCATCTGGTGCTGTTCGCGGCGTACCTGGAGCTCGCGGTCACGCCGTGACGGGGGCCGGCTCCGAGGCGGGGCGCGTCTCGGGCAGCAGGGCGAAGCAGCCCAGGCTCAGCAGGGCCACGGCCGTCAGATAGGCCGCGACGCCCCACGGCGTCCCCTCGCCGTGCGCCGCCGCCGTCGCCACGACGGGGGTGAGCGCACCGCCGAGGACCCCGCCCAGGTTGTAGCCCACGGCGGCGCCCGTGCAGCGCACCCGCGGCTCGTACAGCTCGGGCAGATACGCCGCGATCACGGCGAACATCGTGATGAACGCGAGCATCGCCACCAGGAAGCCGACGAACATCAGCAGCGGCTCGCCGGTCGAGAGCAGCGCGATCATCGGGAACATCCACAGCGCGCAGAGCGCACAGCCGAGGAGGCAGAGGGGCCGCCGCCCGTACCGGTCGCCGAGCAGCGCGGCCACGGGCGTCAGCGCGCCCTTCACCACGACCGCCGCCATGATGCAGGCCAGCATGACCGTACGGCTGACGTCGAGCTCTTCCACGGCGTAGGCGAGGGACCAGGTCGTCACCGCGTAGAACACGGCGTACCCGACGGCGAGGGCGCCCGCGGTGAGCAGGACGAGCCGCCAGTGGTCGCGCACCACTTCGGCGAGCGGCACGCGCGCGTGCTCCCGCAGTTCCAGGAAGCTCGGGCTCTCCGGGAGCGACGTGCGCAGGGCGAGTCCGGCCGCCGCGAGCAGACCCGCCGCCCAGAACGGAACACGCCACCCCCAGGAGGTGAACTGCGCCTCGGTGAGGGTCGCCGAGAGCACCAGCATGATCCCGTTGGCCAGCAGGAAACCGAGCGAGGGCCCGATCTGCGGAAAGCTCGACCAGAGCCCGCGCCGCTCGGCAGGCGCGTGCTCCGCGGTCAGCAGCACCGCACCGCCCCACTCCCCGCCCAGCCCGAGCCCTTGCAGGAAGCGCAACACCAGGAGCAGCACGGGAGCGGCCGTCCCGATCGAGTCGTACGTGGGCACACAGCCGACGGCGACCGTGGCGAGGCCCGTCAGGAGCAGCGAGACGATGAGTACGGGGCGCCGCCCGCGCCGGTCGCCGATGTGCCCGAAGAGCACGGAACCCAGGGGCCGCGCCACAAAGCCCACTCCGAATGTCGCGAAGGCGGCGAGAGTTCCCGCGAGCGGCGAGAAAGTCGGAAAGAACAGGGGGCCGAGGACGAGGGCCGCGGCCGTCCCGTAGACGAAGAAGTCGTAGAACTCGATGGCGGTCCCGGCGAGCGAGGCGGCCGCGAGCCGCGGCAGAGAAGGCGCACCGCCGGCGCCGGTGGTACCGAGAGGGGAGTGGCTCTTGCGCATGCCGCGTCAACTACCCGCTGTGACGGCCGGTTACGGGGGCGTGCGGGGGCGTCGGGAGCTTCCTCAGTACGCTGACGGCATGACGCGCACTCTTGCCAACGCTCCGATCATGATCCTGAACGGCCCCAATCTGAACCTGCTCGGCCAGCGCCAGCCCGAGATCTACGGCTCCGACACCCTCGCCGACGTCGAGGCGCTGTGCGCCAAGGCGGCAGCCGCGCACGGTGGCACCGTGGACCTGCGCCAGAGCAACCACGAGGGCCAGTTGGTGGACTGGATCCACGAGGCGCGCGAGCACCACGCGGGCATCGTCATCAACCCCGCCGCCTACTCCCACACGTCGGTCGCGATCCTGGACGCGCTCAACACCTGTGACGGAATGCCGGTGTTGGAGGTCCACATCTCCAACATCCATCAGCGCGAGGCGTTTAGGCACCACTCGTACGTCTCCCAGCGAGCCGACGGGGTCATCGCGGGGTGCGGGGTGCAGGGGTACGCGTTCGCGGTGGAGCGGGTGGCGGCGCTGGTCGGCGGGGCCTGAGCCCCGCCTGCGCGCGCGTGGGGCTCACCAGCCCCGACGGCGCCACTCCGAGAGGTGCGGGCGCTCGGTGCCGAGGGTCGTGTCGTTCCCGTGGCCGGGGTAGACCCAGGTCTCGTCGGGGAGCGTGTCGAAGATCTTCGTCTCGACGTCGTGCAGCAGGCTCGCGAAGGCCTGCGGGTCCTGGTGGGTGTTGCCGATGCCGCCGGGGAAGAGGCAGTCGCCGGTGAAGACGTGGGGGTGGCCGTGCGGGTCGTCGTACACCAGGGCGATCGAGCCCGGCGTGTGGCCCACCAGGTGACGCGCGGTGAGGGCGACGTGCCCGACGCTCACGGTGTCACCGTCCGTGAGCGGGACGTCCGTGGGTACGGGGATGCCCGCGGCGTCCTCGCGGCCCGCGTAGGTCCGGGCGCCGGTGACCTCGACGACCGCGGCGAGGGCCTGCCAGTGGTCGCCGTGCTGATGGGTGGTGACGACGGACGTGATGCCGTCGTCACCGATCAGCGTGAGCAGCGTGGAGGCGTCGTTCGCCGCGTCGATCAGGAGCTGCTCGTCCGTGGCCCGGCAGCGCAGCAGATAGGCGTTGTTGTCCATCGGGCCGACGGCGACCTTCGAGATCATCAGGTCCTGCAGCTCGTGCACGTCCGCCCCGCCGCCGACCTTCACTGCTCCGCTGTACGTCATGTGACTCAGCCTATAGCGGCGGCAGGGAGGGCAGGAGCCCCCCTTCGGCCGTCAGCGCGGAGCCGTCGCGGCGGCCTGCGAGCCAGCCGACCACGTCGGACGCGGGGCCGGAGACAGTGACCTGAGGTTCGCCGTCCCGGCCGGTGCTCCACGCGTGCGTGCCGTCCGTCACGCGCGTCGGCGGCACATCCGGACTTCCGGAGAAACGTGCCGCCAGGAACGCGATCTCCCGCTGCACGAACTCACCGGGCAGATCCTCGAGCTCGTACCCGATGCCCAGGTCGACATGGTGCAGTTCGACCTCGACCCATCGCCTGAACGGCAACCGGGACGCGGAGTCGGTCACACCGTTGCGCAGTTCCACGGTGCGGGACCAGTCGGCGGGGATCGTGCCCGCCGCCTCGAAACGCGCCGCGGACTCGCGTACGTCCACGAGCTGCTCGGTCAGCGGCCTCGGCGAGTCACGCTCGATGTCGTCGTCGCGTGCGTCACCACTGACGTACATGGGCCGTCCGGCCAGCACATTGACGAGCGCGTCCGCGTTACGGGCGATGTGAGCCAGAACATGGCCGCGGGTCCAGCCCGGCAGCCGTGACGGCTCGGCGATCGAATCGTTGTTCAGTTTCGCGGCTGCGGTGAGCAGTCGCTCGGTCGCGTCACGTACAGACGCCAGGTCGCGCACATGATCAATCATGCGCCCGACGATAGTCGCGCCACACGTTCGGGTGAAGGTGTCTGAGCGTGACCGCAAATCGAATGCACGTGCTATATGGTCGAGTGCGGCGTCGGGCATTCTTGATGGTCCGGGTTTGTTATCAACCAGGGCATCCCCCCGGCGTTGTCAGTGGCTCGCCCTAGTCTGTTTTCGACGGGGGTCCCGCCCCTGTCACTTCTCTCAAGAAAGGTGCGGACCGGCGTGGCCGACCGTCTCATCGTCCGTGGCGCGCGCGAGCACAATCTCAAGAACGTCTCGCTCGACCTCCCGCGCGACTCCCTCATCGTCTTCACCGGGCTCTCCGGGTCGGGCAAGTCCTCGCTCGCGTTCGACACGATCTTCGCCGAGGGCCAGCGGCGGTACGTGGAGTCGCTGTCCTCGTACGCCCGGCAGTTCCTCGGTCAGATGGACAAGCCGGACGTCGACTTCATCGAGGGTCTCTCGCCCGCGGTCTCCATCGACCAGAAGTCGACCTCGCGCAACCCGCGCTCGACGGTCGGCACCATCACCGAGGTCTACGACTACCTCCGCCTGCTCTTCGCGCGCATCGGCAAGCCGCACTGTCCCGAGTGCGGGCGGCCCATCTCCCGGCAGTCGCCGCAGGCCATCGTCGACAAGGTCCTCGACCTGCCGGAAGGCAGCCGCTTCCAGGTCCTCTCGCCGCTGGTGCGCGAGCGCAAGGGCGAGTTCGTCGACCTCTTCGCCGACCTCCAGACCAAGGGGTACAGCCGTGCCCGGGTCGACGGCGTGACGATCCAGCTCTCCGAGCCGCCCACGCTGAAGAAGCAGGAGAAGCACACCATCGAGGTGGTCATCGACCGCCTCACGGTGAAGGAGTCCGCCAAGCGCCGCCTGACCGACTCCGTGGAGACCGCGCTCGGCCTCGCCGGGGGCATGGTCGTGCTCGACTTCGTCGACCTCCCCGAGGACGACCCCGAGCGCGAGCGGATGTACTCGGAGCACCTGTACTGCCCGTACGACGACCTGTCCTTCGAGGAGCTGGAGCCCCGCTCCTTCTCCTTCAACTCGCCCTTCGGCGCCTGCCCGGACTGCTCCGGTATCGGTACGCGCATGGAGGTCGACCCCGAGCTGATCGTCCCGGACGAGGACAAGTCACTCGACGAGGGCGCCATCCACCCCTGGTCGCACGGCCACACCAAGGACTACTTCGCGCGGCTCGTCGGCGCCCTCGCCGACGCCCTCGGTTTCTCCACCGACATGCCCTGGGCCGGACTCCCGCAGCGCGCCAAGAAGGCCCTCCTGAACGGCCACAAGACGCAGATCGAGGTCCGCTACCGCAACCGGTACGGCCGCGAGCGGGTCTACACCACCGCCTTCGAAGGCGCCGTCCCCTTCGTCAAGCGCCGCCACAGCGAGGCCGAGAGCGACTCCAGCCGCGAGCGCTTCGAGGGCTACATGCGCGAGGTGCCCTGCCCCACCTGTGAGGGCACGCGCCTCAAGCCGATCGTCCTCGCCGTCACGGTCATGGGCCGCTCCATCGCCGAGGTCTCGGCGATGTCGATCAGCGACTGCGCGGACTTCCTCGCCCAGCTGAAGCTGGGGGCCCGCGACAAGAAGATCGCCGAGCGTGTCCTGAAGGAGGTCAACGAACGGCTGAAGTTCCTGGTCGACGTCGGCCTCGACTACCTCTCGCTGAACCGAGCGGCCGGCACCCTCTCCGGCGGCGAGGCGCAGCGCATCCGCCTTGCCACCCAGATCGGCTCGGGCCTCGTCGGTGTTCTGTACGTACTGGACGAGCCGTCCATCGGCCTGCACCAGCGCGACAACCACCGCCTGATCGAGACCCTCGTCCGCCTGCGCGACATGGGCAACACGCTCATCGTCGTCGAGCACGACGAGGACACCATCAAGGTCGCCGACTGGGTCGTGGACATCGGCCCCGGCGCGGGCGAGCACGGCGGCAAGGTCGTGCACAGCGGCTCCATGAAGGAGCTCCTGGCCAACGACAAGTCGATCACCGGTCAGTACCTCGCGGGCAAGAGGTCCATCCCGGTGCCCGACGTGCGCCGCCCCGCGGACCCCTCCCGGCGCCTGACGGTGCGCGGGGCCCGGGAGAACAACCTCCAGGACATCGACGTCTCCTTCCCGCTCGGCGTCCTCACCGCGGTCACCGGTGTCTCGGGCTCCGGCAAGTCGACGCTGGTCAACGACATCCTCTACACGCACCTGGCCCGCGAGCTGAACGGCGCCAAGTCCGTCCCCGGACGGCACACGCGCGTGGAGGGCGACGACCTGGTCGACAAGGTCGTGCACGTGGACCAGTCGCCCATCGGCCGCACCCCGCGGTCGAACCCCGCGACGTACACCGGAGTCTTCGACCACGTCCGCAGGTTGTTCGCGGAGACGATGGAGGCGAAGGTCCGCGGCTATCTGCCCGGCCGCTTCTCCTTCAACGTCAAGGGCGGTCGCTGCGAGAACTGCTCCGGTGACGGCACGATCAAGATCGAGATGAACTTCCTCCCGGATGTGTACGTCCCCTGCGAGGTCTGCCACGGGGCGCGCTACAACCGCGAGACGCTGGACGTCCACTACAAGGGCAAGTCCATCGCCGAGGTCCTGGACATGCCGATCGAGGAAGCGCTCGACTTCTTCGAGGCGGTGCCGGCCATCTCCCGTCACCTGCGCACGCTCAACGACGTGGGCCTCGGGTACGTCAGGCTCGGCCAGCCCGCGCCGACGCTCTCCGGTGGTGAGGCCCAGCGCGTGAAGCTGGCCTCCGAGCTCCAGAAGCGCTCGACGGGCCGGACGGTCTACGTCCTCGACGAGCCGACCACCGGTCTGCACTTCGAGGACATCAGCAAGCTGAGCACGGTCTTGTCCGGTCTGGTCGACAAGGGCAACTCGGTCATCGTCATCGAGCACAACCTCGACGTCATCAAGACCGCGGACTGGGTCGTCGACATGGGCCCCGAGGGCGGCAACGGCGGCGGGCTCGTCGTCGCCGAGGGCACGCCCGAGGAGGTCGCCGGGGTCACGACGAGCCACACCGGCAAGTTCCTGCGGGACATCCTCGCGGCGGAGCGGATCTGTGACGGGGCCTCGCAGGGGCGTAAGCGGGCGGTGTCCTCGGCCGTGAAGAAGTCGGCGGCGGGCAAGGCGACGGCCAAGGCCCCGGCCAAGTCGGCTCCGGCCAAGTCCGCCCCGGCCAAGAAGGTCTCCGCGGCGAAGTCCACCGCCAAGAAGGCCGTTGCCACCAAGGCCGTCGCCAAGAAGACCGCCGCGAAGAAGGCGGCTCCGGCGAAGGCCGCTCCGAAGAAGGTGGCCAAGGCCCGTAAGAGCTGACGGTTCGCCGTTTGTGTCCGCGGGTGTGTCGTGGCTGGTCGCGCAGTTCCCCGCGCCCCTTACGGGGGCGCAACTGAACGGGCCGCGGGACAAGGGTTTCCCCCTTGTCCCGCGGCCCGTTCGCGTGGTGGCCTGGGCGGCATGACCGTACGTACGGAACGTCGAGGTCCCGTCACCACCATCGTGCTGTCCCGGCCCGACGTGCGGAACGCGGTCGACGGGCCCACCGCCCGTGCCCTCGCCGACGCGTTCCGTGCCTTCGACGCGGACCCCGACGCGTCGGTCGCCGTGCTGTGGGGCGAGGGCGGCACCTTCTGTGCCGGGGCGGACCTCAAGGCCATCGGAACGCCGGCCGGGAACGAGGTGACCGAGAAGAGCGACGGGCCCATGGGGCCGACCCGGATGCGTCTCTCCAAGCCCGTCATCGCCGCGATCTCCGGACACGCGGTCGCCGGCGGCCTCGAGCTCGCGCTCTGGTGCGATCTGCGCGTCGCCGACGAGGACGCGGTGCTCGGCGTCTTCTGCCGCCGCTGGGGTGTCCCGCTCATCGACGGCGGGACCGTACGGCTGCCCCGGCTCATCGGGGAGAGCCGCGCGATGGACCTGGTGCTCACCGGCCGCCCCGTCCCCGCCCCCGAGGCGCTGGCCATGGGCCTGGTCAACAGGACCGTACCGCCCGGCACGTCCCGCGCCGCCGCCGAACACCTCGCCGCGGAGATCGCCGCGTTCCCCCAGACCTGCCTGCGGAACGACAGACTCTCCGTACGGGAGCAGGGCGGCCTGACCGAGGACGAGGCGATGGCGGGCGAACTGCGCCACGGCCTGCGGTCCCTCGCCGAGGCGGCGGACGGGGCGGCGAGGTTCGCGGCGGGGGAGGGGCGGCACGGGGCCTTCACGGACGGCGCCTAGCCGGACCCCTGGGGCGACCGCCGGCCCTCCCGGCACCCGCTAGCTCTCGGTGGGCGCGGCGTCGGCCTCCGGCTCCAGGAACTGCATGTCCAGCTGGATCTTCACCACGTCACCGAGCAGGCCGGGGGCGAAATCGAGGCCGTAGTCGCTGCGCTTGATCTCGCCCGTCGCCTCGAATCCCGCATGACGGCGGGGGTCGCCCGGGAAGGCCTGGAGCCCGCCGAACTCGACGGCGAGAGTGATCGGCCTCGTCACGTCACCGATGGTCAGCTCGCCCTCCAGGCTCCAATCGTCCTCCTTGCCGAGGACCCGCGTCGAGCGGAACGTCATCGTGGGGCGGCGCTCCACGTCAAGGAGGTCGGACGCGCGGACATGCGCGTCGCGGTCCGTGTTGCCGGTGTCGATCGACGCCAGGGCGATGGTCGCCGTCACCGACGAGGTCTCGGCGCTCTCACCCACCACGAGACCGGCCGTCACCTCCGTGAACCGGCCCCGCACCTTCGAGATCCCGAGGTGGCGGATGGTGAAGTTCACGGCGGAGTGGAACGGGTCGATCTCCCAGGCCCCGGCGGGGAGGGGAAGCGTGGTCGTCGCGGGGGCGGTGCTCGTGTCAGAAGTCATGCCCTCCACGATGCGAGGCCGTCCGCGTCCGAGGAAGGCCGGGCCGAGACTGGTAGTGACAGGGCCACGATCCGGCCCGCCGGCCACTGGTACGTTCGGCCCGTGAGCGACAACGAGTTGGGTACCTTCCTGCGCACCTGCCGTGAAGCGGTCACGCCCGCCGAGGTCGGGCTCCCGACCGGTCCCCGGCGCCGCACGCCGGGCCTGCGGCGGTCCGAGGTCGCCACGCTCGCCGGCGTCAGCGTCGAGTACCTCGCCCGTCTCGAACAGGGCCGCGACCGGCACCCGTCACCGCAGGTGCTCGGCGCGCTCGCCGATGCCCTGCGACTGACGGTGGAGGAACGTTTCCACCTGCGCCGCCTGGAGAAAGAGATGAGCGGCGATCCCTGTTGTCCGGTGGCGAGCGAACCCTCCCTGTCGGTGCGACCCACGGTGCGGGCGCTCGTCGAACGCCTGGAGCCCGGCCCCGCCGTCCTGCTCAACCGGCTCAGCGACGTTCTCGCGTACACGTCCGGCTACGAGCGGATCATGGGGCCGCTCGGTCTCCTGGACGACGGGCGGCCGAACCTCGTCCGCTTCGTCTTCACCGACGAACGGGCCCGCGCCGCCTACCCCGACTGGGACAGCGTCGCCGACGAACACGTCGCCTCGCTCCGGACCCAGTCCATGCTCACCGACCCGCATGCCGAGGGATTCGCCGACGAACTGACCGTCATCGCCGGCGCGCCGTTCGCCGACCGCATGGCGGCCGTGCCGCGACTGCCCCGGCACAGCGGCGTCGAACGCATGGCGCACCCGGAGGTGGGTGCGCTGCGGCTGTCGTACGAGACGCTGACGCTGCCCGACGCCGACGGCCAGCGCCTGCTCGTCCACCTCCCCGCCGACGACGCGTCATCGGCAGCGCTGGACCGCCTAAACGGCCGCAAGCCGGGGGGGCTGCGCGCGGTCACTGGCTGACGGGGGGCTGGCCTTTGGCTCAGCCCGGCCGGGGGCGGACGGCCTCGGTTCGGCTGCGCCGGGGCGGGTGGTCTCGGCTTGGCCCCGCCGGGGATAAGTGGTCTTGGCTCAGCTGCGCTGGCGATGGGTGGTCCTGGCTCAGCTGCGCCGGGGATGAATGGCCTCGGCTCAGTTCCGCCGGGGGACGGGTGGTCTCGGCTCATCAGCTGCGCCGGCGACGGGCGGTCTTGGCTCGGCTCCGCTGGGGGCGGGTGGTTTTGGCGCAGTTACGTCGGCCGGGGGCGGGTGGTCTCAGCTCAGTTCTGTCGCGTACGGCGGCTCCGCGCCCGCGCGGGACACGGTGACGGCCGCGGCGCGTGCCGCGAAGTGCAGGATCTGGCTCCAGCCTTCCGCGCCGAGCCCGGCCAGGGACTCCGCGGAGAGCGCGTCCCGCCCGCAGAGCCCGTGCAGCAAAGCCGCGTTGACCGTGTCGCCCGCGCCGATGGTGTCCACCACGTCGACCTGCTCGCCCGGCACCGACCACTCCCCGCCGTCCCGCGTGAAGACGGTCAGGCCCTTGCCGCCGCGCGTGATCACCACCGCGCCGGGGCCGGAAGCGAGCCACTCGCGCGGTGTGCCGCCGAGCCAGCTCGCGTCGTCCTCCGAGAGCTTGAGCAGCGAGACCGACGGCAGCCAGCTCTTGAACCGCGCCCGGTAGGCGTCCGCGTCCGGGATCAGACCCGCACGGATGTTGGGATCGAGCGCCGTGAACACGCCCTGCGCCGCCGCCCGCCGCATCAGCTCCTCGTACGCGCTCGCGCCTGGTTCGAGGACGAGCGAGCACGTGCCGAACGACACCGCGCGTACGTCGTCGGGCAGCCGCTCGGGGGCAGTGAAGAGCCGGTCCGCCGTGCCCTCGACATAGAAGGAGTACCCGGCGGAGCCGTCCGTGCCGATCGAGGCGACGGCGAGCGTCGTCGGCTCGGCGCCCCGCTGTACGTGCGACACGTCGACGCCCGCGGTCCGCAAGCCGTCGATCAGCGCGTCCCCGAACGTGTCCGTCGAGACGCGGGAGAGGAAGGCGACGGGGGTGCGCAGCCGGCCGAGGGCCACCGCGGTGTTGTACGGGCCGCCGCCGAGCCGCGGGGCGAGCGCCGGCAGTCCGGGGCCGGTGCTGGTACCGACGCCCTCGCCGGCGGAATCCTGCGGGACGAGGTCGATCAGGGCCTCTCCGGCGACGACTATCACGGGTGGTTCCTCTCGGCTCTGCGCTCTCGGCTCTGCGTTGGTGGCTCTGCGCTCATGGCGCTGCGCTCGTGCTCCCCGGCTTTCGGCACAGGCTAGGGCTTTCCCGCGGGTACGGCCCGACACGGGCGGCACTCGGGCACGGCCGTGCCCAACGCGGGCACGTGGCCCCCCACCGGTATGGTCTGATCCGTCACCGAAGCGCCTGACCTGTGGAGATTCCATGCCCGGCACGCCGCCCCCCGCCCGCCGCACCGTGCTGCGTGCCGCCGCCGCCGTCGTCCCGGTCGCCGGTCTGGGGATCACGGCCTGCTCCTCCGGTGGCAGCGACGGCGGCTCCAACCGTTCGGCGCCGACCGCGCCGACGGACCTCGGTGCGTCCGATGAGGTGAAGGTGGGCGCCTCGAAGCTGTACACCGACGAGAACGTGGTCGTGAGCCGTATCTCGGACGACGAGTACAAGGCGTTCAGCACGATCTGCACGCACGCGAAGTGCCCCATCAACAAGCTGGAGGGGCACAAGCTGATCTGTCCCTGTCACGGCAGCCAGTTCGACGCCACGAACGGCAAGGTCCTGCATGACCCGGCGGTCACGCCGCTCGCGGAGCTGCCGGTGAAGGTGGAGGACGGCAAGATCGTCGCAGGCTGAGCCCCGCGCCGACCACTGGCCTCCGGCCCGCCTGCTCGATCCCGGTCGGCGTCGGCCCGCCTGCTCAACCCTGGCCGGACCGCTCGCCCACCGCCCGGCTGCTCGTTCCCGGTCGGAACCGCCGCCCCGGCCCGCCTGCTCATGCCCAAGAGGACCGCCCGCCCCGGCCCGCCTGCTCATGCCCAAGAGGACCGCCCGCCCCGGCCACCAGCTCATTCCCAGCCGGACCACTCGCCCCCGGACCGGCCGCCCCCTGCCGGTCTGGTCCGGCCCGAACCGGCCCAGTCCCGCAGCTCACTCCCAGTCCCAGGCGATCCCCAGGATTCCCGCCCGCACCTGCGGTTCCACCAGGTGTACCGAACGATGGCTGCCGCTCAGGGTCAGTTCCTGGCGCCCGCCGCGCGGTGCGGCGGCCGAGTGCTGGGTGAAGCGGTGGCAGCGTACGGGCAGCGCGTCCTTGTCGAAGCGCACCTGGAGCGCGTACTGACCGCCCGCGAAGGTGAAGCCCCGGAAGTACTCGGTGGCCGTCCCGGCGGTGCCGTCCTCGAAGCCGTAGCGGAACAGATGCGTGTCGCCCGCGCGCAGGCGTGCGTCGAAGAGCAGTTCGGCGACCAGCACCCCCGTCTCGTGGTGCCACCGCACACGTCCGGTGCGGCAGTTCTCCAGGGCGTGGACGCCGATGCGTTCCGGTAGGCAGCCGGGGTCGCCGTGGTAGATCGCGAGGTAGCGGTCCACGGCGTCCCGGTGGGCGCGCACGACGTGCTGCGAGTCGCGGCCGAGCAGTTCCCGGCGCCCGCCGATACGCACCCGCTCGTGGTGCCCGACGGTGTGCAGGCCGCCGTCCAGCGGCGACCCGAGCTCGGCGATCAGCTCCTGGACGACGTCGGACGCGTCGATGAGGGAGCGGTAGGAGCGGGCGGCGGGGCGTTCGCAGTCGGGGTGGTCGGACGGCTTGGCGAGGAGTCGGATCAGCGACTCCTCCGGCAGATCGAGGATCTCCTCGAGAGCGCGCACGGCGCGGAGCGACTCCGTGCGCTGGGGACGCCGCGCGCCCTGTTGCCAGTAACTCAGGCTCGTCAGGCCGACGTTGACGCCCTGGCGGGCGAGATGATGCCGTACGCGTTGCAGGGGAAGGCGCCGTGCGGCGATCGCGGCCCGCAGCGCGACGTGGAAGGGCCCGGTGCGCAGGGCGGTCTCCAGGTCCGCGGGCGCGCCGCCCGCGCCGTCCGCGAGCTGTGTGCCGTGCCGCATCGTGCCGTGCCCCATCGCAAGGCCCTTCTGTGAACATTCACATCGGCCGTCCGGGCGTACGCGCCGGTCGGAGCGGGCCACCAGGTGGGCGTACGAGGGGTGTTCACATCCGTACGCCGCCGTTCACGGCCCAAGTAATCCCGCATTGAACCTTGTTGACCTGCACCCGACAACACTCGATGCTCAATCGCAGCGTCCGGACGCGCTCCTCCATCACCTCACCCCCCCGCTCGGGAGGAACGCGATGCGCCATAGAAGCAGCAGGTACAGCGGACGCAGACGGTTGTCCGCGCTCGCCGTCGTGGCAGCGGCCCTGGTGGCCGCGCCGGCGGCCACGGCCACGGCCGTCCCCGACAGCTCTCCGTCCGCTTCCGTACGAGGCACGGGCATGGGCACGGTCACGGACACGGCCACGGACACGGACACGGGCATGAGCATGGGCGCGGGCACCGGTATGGGCGCGGCCGACCCTTCGGCCCCCGCCCTCCTCGCCGCCAAACGCCTGAACATCACGATGCAGGCCCAGCAGAAGACCAACTGGTGCTGGGCCGCCGCCGGGAACACGATCGCCACCTTCTACGGCAGGAACTACAGCCAGAACCAGTTCTGCAACGCCGCCTTCGGGCGCAGCCAGAGCTCCGAGTGCCCCAATTCGCAGGCCACTCTCGGTGACGTGCAGAACGGTCTGGACTGGGCTGGCATCAGCCCCGGCTCGTACGTCAGCGGCTGGCTGCGCTATCCGACCGTGCAGAGCGAGATCAACGCGGGCCGCCCGGTCGAGACGCGCATCCAGTGGTCGAACGGCGGCGGCCACATGCATGTCCTCTACGGGTACGACGACGCGAACAGCTGGGTCTACTGGGGCGACCCGTGGCCCTCCAGCGACCGCTACAACTGGGCCTCGCACAGCTGGTACGTCAACAACAACACCTTCTCCTGGACCCACTCGCTGTACCGGATCGGGGCGTGAGCGCGATGAGCCGTCACTTTCTCCTGTCCCTGTCCCTGTTCCTGCCCCTGCCCTCGCCCCTGACTGCTTCCCGGTCTCTTCCCCTGTCTCTTCCCCTTCGCCGTCCTCTGCTGACGGCGGCGCTCGCCGGCACGACAGCGACCCTGCTGCTCGGTCTCGCGGCGCCTTACGCCTCCGCGGACTCCGGTCCTGGTCCTTCGACCGCTTCCCGTGAGGCGGCTCATGACGCCGCCAGTGCCCCCGGGACCCTCGACACGCTCTCCCGCTTCTTCGCGCGGGAGGGTGCCGTCAGCAAGGCCGCGGCGGACCCGCGTGTGCGGGGCGCCGCCGTGCCCGTGCGCTACCTCTCCCCGGATTTCGTCGCCGGGAAGAAGGGCGCGCCGGTCGGCCGCGTGGAGTTCCTCGCCAGCAAGGCGGTCTCCTCCGACGGACAGGAGGCCTCCCTGTGGACGGTGAAACAGGGCGGCTCCTGGAAGGTCGTGAACATAGCCACCGGGGACGACGAGACCCACTACGCGCGCGTGGGCGCCGACAAGCTCTCCGGGGGCACCGTTTTCCACGAGCCGCAGATCAACGCCTGGTATGTGCAGGGGCGGGGCCGGGTGCTTCCGCTGGACGCGGACGCCGTGCGTGCCGTGGGCCGGGGCGGGGTCTCGGTCGCCGCCTATCAGCGGCGTGTGCATGACGCGTACGCGGACAAGCTGCCGGGCTCGGCGTACGCGGAGTCCGGCAAGGCGGGGGGCTTCGCCCCGAAGGAGCGGACCCGGGCCGCCCCGGCGGCTGCTTCGGCCGACGGGCCCGTGACGGTGGCCTCCTCCGCGGCCGGAGCGGGGGCCCTGGCCGCCCTCGGCCTCTCCGGGGCGGCCGTCCTGCGGCGTCGCGCCCGGCAGCGGGGCTGACCCTTTCCCGGCCTCCGGCCGGGTTTCCCCACCCACCCGCCCTTGTCAGGGCGGGTGGGCTGCGGGGAGGGGAGACAGGGAGGCGAACGGAGGCGAATGGGATGCCGGGCGGCCCGGAGCAGGTCGGTGGACCGGGCGCGAAGCGGGCCGGGGACGAGACCCCTCACGACCCTGACTGTCAGCCCTCGCCAGTAGGGTGTGGAGCATGGCCGACCCCTCCAGCTACCGCCCCAAGCCGGGACAGATCCCCGACTCGCCGGGGGTCTATCGGTTCCGCGACGAGCACCGCCGGGTGATCTACGTAGGCAAGGCGAAAAGCCTGCGCCAGCGCCTGGCCAGTTACTTCCAGGACATCACGAACCTGCACCCGCGCACCGCCACGATGGTGACGACGGCCGCCTCCGTCGAGTGGACGGTGGTCTCCACCGAGGTCGAGGCGCTCCAGCTCGAATATTCGTGGATCAAGGAGTTCGACCCCCGGTTCAACGTCAAATACCGCGACGACAAGAGCTACCCGTACCTCGCGGTGACGATGAACGAAGAGTTCCCGCGTGTGCAGGTGATGCGCGGCCACAAGAAGAAGGGCGTCCGTTACTTCGGGCCCTACGGCCACGCGTGGGCGATCCGCGACACCGTGGACCTCCTCCTGCGGGTCTTCCCCGTCCGCACCTGCTCCGCCGGCGTCTTCAAGAACGCCGAGCGCGCCGGCCGCCCCTGCCTCCTCGGCTACATCGGCAAGTGCGCCGCGCCCTGCGTGGAGCGGGTCACGCGGGAGGAGCACCGCGAACTCGCCGAGGACTTCTGCGACTTCATGACGGGCCGCACGAACACGTACATCCGCCGGGTCGAGCGGCAGATGGCGGACGCCGCCGAGGACATGGAGTACGAGAAGGCGGCCCGCCTCCGCGACGACGTCGGGGCCCTCAAGAAGGCCATGGAGAAGAGCGCCGTCGTCCTCGCCGACGCCACGGACGCGGACCTCATCGCCCTCGCCGAGGACGAGCTCGAAGCGGCCGTCCAGATCTTCCACGTCCGCGGCGGCCGCGTGCGCGGTCAGCGCGGCTGGGTCACCGACAAGGTCGAGGCGGTCACCAGCGGTGACCTCGTCGAGCACGCCCTCCAGCAGCTGTACGGCGAGGAGAGCGGCGACACCGTACCGAAGGAAGTGCTGGTCCCCGCGCTGCCCGACCCCGTGGAGCCCGTCCAGGAGTGGCTCACCGAGCGCCGCGGTTCGAACGTCTCGCTGCGCATTCCGCAGCGCGGCGACAAGAAGGCGCTCATGGAGACCGTGGCGCGCAACGCCCAGCAGTCGCTCGTGCTGCACAAGACCAAGCGCGCGTCCGACCTCACGACCCGCTCCCGCGCCCTGGAGGAGATCGCCGAGGCACTCGATCTGGACAGCGCCCCGCTGCGCATCGAGTGCTACGACATCTCGCATCTCCAGGGTGACGACGTCGTGGCCTCGATGGTCGTGTTCGAGGACGGCCTCGCACGCAAGAGCGAGTACCGCCGCTTCCAGATCAAGGGCTTCGAGGGGCAGGACGACGTCCGCTCCATGCACGAGGTCCTGACGCGCCGCTTCAAGCGTTATCTCTCCGACAAGCAGCAGACGGGGGAGTGGGACCCTCAAGACGCCGGCGGCGGGACGGACGCCGGGGTGAACGGAGCCGCGAACGGAGCTGCGAACGGGGTTGCGAACGGCGAGGTCAGCGCGCTGACCGAAGAGGACGGGCGCCCCAAGCGCTTCGCCTACCCGCCCCAGCTCGTCGTCGTGGACGGCGGTCAGCCGCAGGTCGCGGCGGCCCAGCGGGCCCTCGACGAGCTCGGCATCGACGACATCGCGGTGTGCGGCCTCGCCAAGCGCCTCGAAGAGGTCTGGGTGCCGGGCGACGACGACCCGGTGATCCTGCCGCGCACCAGCGAGGGCCTGTACCTTCTCCAGCGGGTCCGCGACGAGGCGCACCGCTTCGCGATCCAGTACCAGCGCACCAAGCGGGCCAAGCGCTTCAAGGCCGGACCGCTGGACGCAGTGCCGGGTCTCGGCGATGCGCGCAAGCAGGCACTGATCAAGCACTTCGGTTCGGTGAAGAGGCTGCGATCCGCGACAATCGAGCAGATCTGCGAGGTTCCGGGCATAGGCCGCAAGACGGCCGAGGTGATCGTCGCGACCCTGGCCGGAGCGGTGCCCGCGGGGCCCGCCGTGAACATGGCGACCGGAGAGATCATTGAAGACGAGGAACCCGCGGGTGCGGGGGCCTCGGGCGATGACGAGGAGCCCGCTAGCGCGGGGACCTCGGGTGGTGGCGAGGAGCCCGCGAGTGCGGGGACTTCGGATAACGGCGAGGAGCCCGCGAGTGCCGGGGCCTCGGACGACGGCGAGGAGCCCGCGAGTGCGGGGACCTCGGATAACGGTGAGGAGCCCGCGAGCGTCGGGGCCTCGGACGACGGCGAGGAACCCGCGGATGCGGGAGCCTCCAGCCATAACGAGGAACCCGCGGATGCGGGAGCCTTCAGCGACAACGAGGAGTCCGTGACCGCGGGCCCCTCCGAAGAACGACGGGGGCAGGAGACATGACCGAGCACGACGAAGGCGGCGAGCAAGTGAGTACGGGCAGCACCATCACGCCGGGTGAGGCCGCCGAGACGGCGATCCCCGAGCTGGTGATCATCTCCGGCATGTCGGGTGCCGGACGCAGTACCGCGGCGAAGTGTCTGGAGGACCTCGGCTGGTTCGTCGTCGACAACCTGCCGCCCGCGCTGATCCCCACCATGGTGGAGCTCGGCGCCCGCTCGCAGGGGAACGTCGCCCGCATCGCGGTCGTCGTCGACGTCCGCGGCCGCCGCTTCTTCGACAATCTGCGCCAGTCCCTCGCGGACCTGGAGGCCAAGCACGTCACCCGCCGGATCGTCTTCCTGGAGTCCTCGGACGACGCCCTGGTGCGGCGCTTCGAGTCGGTCCGCCGCCCGCACCCGCTGCAGGGCGACGGCCGCATCGTCGACGGCATCGCGGCCGAGCGCGAGCTCCTGCGCGAGCTGCGCGGCGACGCCGACCTGGTGATCGACACCTCCAGCCTGAACGTGCACGAGCTGCGCGCCAAGATGGACGCCCAGTTCGCGGGCGACGAGGAGCCCGAGCTGCGGGCCACGGTCATGTCGTTCGGCTACAAGTACGGCCTGCCGGTCGACGCCGACCTCGTCGTGGACTGCCGCTTCCTGCCCAACCCGCACTGGGTCCCGGAGCTGCGCCCCTTCACCGGGCTCAACGAAGAGGTCTCCGGCTACGTCTTCAACCAGCCCGGCGCCAAGGAGTTCCTCGACCGGTACGCCGAGCTGCTCCAGCTCATCGCCGCGGGCTACCGCCGCGAGGGCAAGCGCTACGTGACGATCGCGGTCGGCTGCACGGGCGGCAAGCACCGCTCCGTAGCCATGTCGGAGAAGCTCGCGGCGCGCCTCGTGTCCGAGGGAGTGGAGACCGTCATCGTCCACCGGGACATGGGGCGAGAGTGAAGGCTTCCCTGCGGCTGAACCGTCTGGGCCGCAAGCGGGGCACCCAGCCCAAGGTGGTGGCGCTCGGCGGCGGGATGGGTCTGTCCGCCTCGCTCGCCGGCCTTCGCCGTATCACCGGTGACCTCACCGCCGTGGTCACCGTCGCCGACGACGGCGGCTCCAGCGGGCGGCTCCGCGACGAACTGGGCGTCCTGCCGCCCGGCGACCTGCGCAAGGCGCTCGCGGCCCTGTGCGGCGACGACGACTGGGGCCAGACCTGGGCCCGCGTCATCCAGCACCGCTTCCAGTCCAAGGGTGACCTGCACGAACACGCGGTCGGCAATCTGCTGATCGTCGCCCTGTGGGAGCAGCTCGGCGACCACGTCCAGGCGCTCGACCTGGTGGGCAAGCTGCTCGGCGCGCACGGGCGCGTGCTGCCCATGTCCGCGGTCCCGCTGGAGCTCCAGGCGCTGGTCAGGGGGCACGATCCGGAGCGTCCCGACGAGGTGGACACCGTGCGCGGGCAGGCCACGGTGGCCCTCACTCCCGGTGAGGTGCAGTCCGTGCACGTGGTCCCGCACGACCCGCCGGCCGTCCCCGAAGCGGTCGCCGCCGTGCTCGACGCGGACTGGGTGGTGCTCGGTCCCGGCTCCTGGTTCTCCTCCGTGATCCCGCATCTTCTGGTCCCCGAACTGCTCGACGCGCTCGTCCAGACGAAGGCCCGCAAGGTGCTCTCGCTCAACCTCGCGCCGCAACCCGGTGAAACCGATGGGTTCTCTCCGCAGCGTCATTTGGAGGTTTTGGCCCGACACGCCCCTAAACTCGCCCTGGACGTGGTGCTGGCCGACGACGCCGCCGTGCCCGACCGTGAGTCACTCACCGATGCCGCCAAGCGGCTCGGCGCCACGGTCGAGCTGGCGCCGGTGGCCAGGCAGGACGGCACTCCGAGGCACGATCCGGAGCACCTGGCCACCGCGTACGACCGTATTTTTCGGATGCATGGAAGGATCGGCCCATGGCGATGACGGCAGCGGTGAAGGACGAGATCTCCCGGCTTCCCGTCACCCGGACCTGCTGCAGAAAGGCAGAGGTCTCGGCCATCCTGCGGTTCGCGGGCGGCCTTCACCTGGTGAGCGGCCGCATCGTGATCGAGGCGGAGCTGGACACGGCAATGGCCGCACGGCGGCTGAAGCGGGACATCCTGGAGATCTTCGGGCACAGCTCGGAACTGATCGTGATGGCTCCCGGCGGACTGCGGCGCGGCTCGCGCTATGTCGTACGGGTCGTGGCGGGCGGTGATCAGCTGGCCCGCCAGACGGGCCTGGTCGACGGCCGCGGACGTCCCATCCGGGGCCTGCCGCCACAGGTGGTCTCGGGGGCCACCTGTGACGCCGAGGCCGCCTGGCGCGGGGCGTTCCTGGCGCACGGTTCGCTGACCGAGCCGGGCCGCTCCTCCTCCCTGGAGGTGACCTGCCCGGGCCCGGAGGCGGCGCTCGCCCTGGTCGGCGCGGCGCGCAGGCTCCAGATCGCGGCCAAGGCCCGCGAGGTGCGCGGCGTGGACCGCGTGGTCGTGCGGGACGGTGACGCGATCGGCGCCCTGCTCACCCGGCTCGGCGCCCACGAGTCCGTGCTCGCCTGGGAGGAGCGGCGGATGCGCCGCGAGGTGCGCGCCACCGCCAACCGCCTGGCCAACTTCGACGACGCGAACCTGCGCCGCTCGGCCCGCGCGGCCGTCGCCGCGGGCGCCCGTGTGCAGCGTGCCCTGGAGATCCTCGCCGACGAGGTCCCCGAGCACCTCGCGGCGGCCGGACGGCTGCGCATGGAGCACAAGCAGGCGTCCCTGGAGGAGCTCGGCGCGCTCGCCGAGCCTGCGCTCACGAAGGACGCGGTCGCGGGTCGTATCCGCCGACTGCTCGCCATGGCGGACAAGCGCGCACAGGACCTGGGGATTCCGGGTACGGAGTCCAACCTGAGCGAGGAGCTCGCCGACAACATGGCGGTCTGACCGCTGCCGTACGTCACGTAAGCCGCCGGAGCCGTGAGGCGCCGGCGGCTTTTTGCGTCGCTCTGGATGTGACCGTGCCATATTGACATGATCATGAAGTGTCACGAGCCTGGCGTTCGCGCACAAATGCGCCGGACAACCGCAAGGGGGGCTCATGAGACGCAGAGTGAGATCCAAGAGATCCAGAGCTGGTTTCAGATCGGTCGTGGCCGCGGGCGCGTTATTCGTCGGCGGACTCGTCGCCGTGCCGCACGCGCAGGCCGACAGCGGGGAGAAGGCCCCGGCCGCCGATGATCCGGCGGCCGTGAAGGTCTACGAGGCCGAGGTCACCAAGAAGCAGATCCCGATCCTCGTCGAAGCGGGCCAGGACGCCCACGAATTCGCGGGGCAGACCCCCGAGCGCGGCACCGCCCGCGTCGAGGTCTACCTGACGAAGGCGCAGGCCAAGGGCGTCGAGCGGGAGGGCGTCAAACTCACCGAGCAGAAGGTCTCGGCCAGTACGCAGCAGAAGCTCAAGGCCGCGGGGGACGGCGTCTTCAGGCCGTACAGCGGCAAGGGCGGCCTCAAGGAAGAGATCGTCAAGACCGGTCAGGCCCACCCGGGACTCACCAAGGTCGTCTCCATCGGCAAGACGATCAAGGGCCAGGACATCCTCGCCCTGAAGCTCTCCAAGAACGCGAGCAAGTCCAAGGACGGCTCCAAGCCGTCCACGCTCTACATGTCCAACCAGCACGCGCGCGAGTGGATCACCCCCGAGATGACCCGCCGCCTGATGCACCACTACCTCGACGGCTACGGCAAGGACCAGCGCATCACCAAGCTCGTGAACTCCACCGAGCTGTGGTTCGTGCTCTCCGCCAACCCCGACGGCTACGACTTCACGCACGCCGCCGACGGCGAGCGCCAGTGGCGCAAGAACCTCCGTGACATCAATGGCGACGGCAAGATCGCGGCGGGCGACGGCGTCGACCTCAACCGCAACTTCGCCTACAAGTGGGGCTACGACAACGAGGGCTCGTCCCCCGAGCCGTCCTCGGAGACCTACCGCGGCACCGACCCCATGTCCGAGCCCGAGACCAAGGCGCTCGACCGCTTCCAGAAGCGCATCGGCTTCGAGTACGGGATCAACTACCACTCGGCGGCCGAACTGCTCCTCTACGGAATCGGCTGGCAGGTCGCCACGCCGAGCCCGGACGACATCCTCTACAGGGCGCTCAACGGCACCCCGGAGAAGCCCGCCGTCCCCGGCTACCACCCGCAGGTCTCCTCCGAGCTCTACACCACCAACGGCGAGGCGGACGGCCACGCGGGCAACATCAACGGCATCTCGATGTTCACGCCGGAGATGTCCACCTGCCAGACCGTCTCCGACATCGACCCGAACGATGCCTGGAAGCCCGAGGACTGCGCCTCGATCTTCACCTTCCCGGACGACGAGAAGCTGATCCAGCAGGAGTTCGCGAAGAACGTCCCGTTCGCGCTCGCCGTCGCCGAGACCGCTCTCCACCCCGACCAGCCGGTCTCCGTCACCGGCATCGAGGCTCCCGACTTCACCCCGGACACCTTCACACAGTCGTACGCACGCGGCGGTGACCAGGAAGTCGCCGTCACCGCACGCAAGTCGGTGCGCGACAAGGAGCTCAACTACCGCGTCAACGGCGGCCGTACGCACGACGAGGACGTCAAGGCATGGAAGGGCGGCGAGACGTACGGCGGCGAGGACAACCTCCACTTCGACCAGTACCGCGCCGAGGTCGAGGACGCGCGCGTCGGCGACAAGGTCGAGGTCTGGTTCACCGGCCGCAACAAGAAGGGGCGTACGGAGAGCCCGCACTTCACCTACACCGTCACCGAGCGGGCCAAGGCGAACACGCTCGTCGTCGCCGAAGAGGGCGCACCGGCGACACAGGCCCAGAAGTACGTGGACGCCCTCAAGGCCAACGGGCGCCCGGCCGTCGTCTGGGACGTCGCCAAGCAGGGCGCCCCGCACCCGCTCGGCGTCCTGTCGCACTTCTCCGCGGTCGTGCACTACACCGGCGACCCGGTGCCCGGCGCGCCCACCCAGCTCGCCCTGCGCGCCTACCTCAACGAGGGCGGCAAGCTGATCGAGTCCGGCGAGCGCACCGGCTCCAACGTGGACCTCGGTGACGCGCTCACCGACGACTTCGCGCAGTACTACCTCGGTGCGTACGAACGCCTGTCCGCACCCGGCGCCACCAGCTTCGAGGGCAGCGGCGCCCTCGGCGGCGTCAAGACACCGCTGGCCGCGGCCGACACCAACCCGCTGGACAAGGCGGGCCGTTACACCGTCACGTCCGACACCCTGCCCCCGGACGAGTTCCCGCAGTTCAAGAGCGCGGCCGCAGGCAGCTACCCCGGCATCACCAACCCGTACGCACCCTTCGAGGGCCAGGGCATGGCATCGGCGACCCACGCCGACCAGGACTGGAAGCGCCTGACCCGCACCATCGACCTGACCGGCGTCACGGCCGCGGACCAGCCGCAGTTGCGGTTCGCGCTCAACTGGAACCTGGAGACCGGTTACGACCACGGCGTCCTGGAGGCGCACACCACAGGCGCCGACGACTGGACCACGCTCCCGGACACGAACGGCAACTCGTCCGCGGCCGTGCCCGCCGAGTGCGGGGCCGGGTTCTTCATCAACGGGCACCCGTTCCTGCGCCACTACCTGACGCAGTCCGCGACCGGCTGCACGGCGTCGGGCACCAGCGGCGCCTGGAACAGCTTCACCGGGTCATCCGGCGGCTGGAAGCCCGTCTCCTTCGACCTGAGCGCCTACGCGGGCAAGACGGTCGAGGTGTCCCTCAGCGCCATCACCGACCCCTCCAGCGGGGGCCGCGGACTGTTTGCCGACAACGCTCAGCTCGTGATAGGGGGCAACGCCACGCAGACCGAGGGATTCGAGGCCTCGCTGGGCACCTGGAACGTCGCTCCGGCACCCCCCGGAAGCCCCAACATCACGGGTGACTGGGCCCGTACGGGGGAGCTCTACAAGCCCTACGCGGCCGTCACAGCGCGTGACAGCGTGCTGCTCGGCTTCGGGTTCGAGCATGTACCCGGAAACGCCGAACGGGCCGCTCTTATGGGCGCATCCCTTGCACATCTGCGCCGCTGACGCTGCGTAATCAGGACGTGGTTTCCGGTGGCTCGTGCTCCCTACTCGGGGGTACGGGCCACCGTGCCGTCCGGACCCCCTGTCGATGTCACCCAAAGGCCATCAGAGAGGTAGGGTCGGAGGCGGTCGGGGACATCCCATACAACTCGCCGGCGTCTGAAACCGGCGTACCAACGAGGAGATCGGTTCGTGACGATCCGCGTAGGCATCAACGGCTTCGGCCGCATCGGGCGCAACTACTTCCGGGCGCTGCTTGAGCAGGGTGCGGACATCGAGATCGTGGCTGTCAACGACCTGGGTGACACCGCGACTACGGCGCACCTCCTGAAGTACGACACCATCCTGGGCCGTCTCAAGGCCGAGGTGTCGCACACCGAGGACACCATCACGGTCGACAACCACACCATCAAGGTGCTGTCCGAGCGCAACCCCGCCGACATCCCGTGGGGCGAGCTCGGCGTCGACATCGTGATCGAGTCGACCGGCATCTTCACCAAGAAGGCCGACGCCGAGAAGCACATCACCGGTGGCGCCAAGAAGGTCCTCATCTCGGCTCCGGCCAAGGACGAGGACATCACCATCGTGATGGGCGTCAACCAGGACAAGTACGACGCGGCCAACCACCACGTCATCTCGAACGCGTCCTGCACCACCAACTGTGTGGCGCCGATGGCGAAGGTTCTCGACGAGAACTTCGGCATCGTCAAGGGCCTGATGACGACGGTCCACGCGTACACCAACGACCAGCGCATCCTGGACTTCCCGCACTCGGACCTGCGTCGCGCCCGCGCCGCCGCCGAGAACATCATTCCGACCACGACCGGTGCCGCCAAGGCCACCGCTCTGGTCCTTCCGCAGCTCAAGGGCAAGCTCGACGGCATCGCGATGCGCGTCCCGGTCCCGACCGGTTCCGCCACCGACCTCGTCGTCGACCTGCAGCGCGAGGTCACCAAGGACGAGGTCAACGCCGCGTTCAAGAAGGCCGCCGACGACGGCGCCCTCAAGGGCATCCTCTTCTACACCGAGGACCCGATCGTGTCGTCCGACATCGTCAGCGACCCCGCCTCCTGCACCTTCGACTCCTCCCTGACCATGGTCCAGGAGGGCAAGACGGTGAAGATCCTCGGCTGGTACGACAACGAGTGGGGCTACTCCAACCGCCTCGTCGACCTCACGGTCTTCGTCGGCGGCCAGCTCTGATCAGCAGAGCAGGCACCTCGATGTGAGCACAGGGTCCGGACCGCGCAATACTGCGTGGTCCGGGCCTTGTTGCGCTTCCCTTTGCGGCTAAACCGCCGCCGCTCTCGCGGACCTGGTTGCTCGCCGTCGGGGTCGCTCAATTGATGGTTGCGGTGTTCGCCGGGAAGAACACCAGCCCAAATAGGAGTCCGAACTCATGAAGACGATCGACGAACTTCTCGCCGAAGGGGTCGAAGGCAAGCGGGTCTTCGTCCGCGCCGACCTCAATGTGCCGCTCGCCGACGGCACCATCACCGACGACGGCCGCATCCGCGCCGTCCTGCCGACCGTCACCAAGCTCGCCGAAGCGGGCGCCAAGGTGATCGTCGCCTCGCACCTCGGCCGCCCCAAGGGCGCCCCGGACCCGCAGTTCTCGCTGCTCCCCGCCGCCGAGCGCCTCGGTGAACTCCTCGGCAAGCCCGTGGCCTTCGCGCAGGACACCGTCGGCCCCGCCGCGCACGACGCGGTCGACGGCCTGGAGTCCGGCCAGGTCGCCGTCATCGAGAACCTCCGCTTCAACGCGGGCGAGACGTCCAAGGACGACACCGAGCGCGGCGAGTTCGCCGACAAGCTCGCCGCCCTCGCGGACGTCTACGTGGGCGACGGTTTCGGTGCGGTGCACCGCAAGCACGCCTCCGTGTTCGACCTCCCGGCGCGCCTGCCGCACTACGCCGGCTACCTCATCGCCACCGAGGTCGGCGTCCTGAAGAAGCTCACCGACGACGTCAAGCGTCCGTACGTCGTCGCGCTCGGCGGCGCCAAGGTCTCCGACAAGCTGGACGTCATCGACCAGCTGCTCGGCAAGGCCGACCGTCTCCTGATCGGCGGCGGCATGGCGTACACCTTCCTCAAGGCCCGGGGGCACGAGGTCGGCATCTCCCTCCTCCAGGAGGACCAGGTCCCGGTCGTCAAGAAGTACATGAAGCGCGCGGAGGAGAGCGGCGTCGAGCTGGTCCTCCCGGTCGACGTGCTGGTCTCCACCGAGTTCCCGGACCTGAAGACCAAGGCCCCGGCCAACCCCACCACGGTCGCCGCGGACGCCATCCCGGCCGACCAGGAGGGTCTCGACATCGGTCCCGAGACCCGTAAGCTCTACGCCTCGAAGCTCGCCGACGCGGGCACCGTCTTCTGGAACGGTCCGATGGGCGTCTTCGAGCACCCCGACTACGCCGAGGGCACCAAGGCAATCGCCCGGGCTCTCCTCGACTCCCCGGCCTTCACGGTCGTCGGCGGTGGCGACTCCGCCGCCGCCGTCCGCACGCTGGGCTTCGACGAGAACGCATTCGGCCACATTTCCACCGGCGGCGGCGCCTCCCTCGAATACCTCGAGGGCAAGACGCTCCCCGGCCTCGCCGCACTGGAGAACTGACACCTGATGACTACGCGTACCCCGCTGATGGCGGGCAACTGGAAGATGAACCTCAACCACCTCGAGGCCATCGCGCACGTCCAGAAGCTCGCCTTCGCCCTGGCCGACAAGGACTACGAGGCCGTCGAGGTCGCCGTCCTGCCCCCCTTCACCGACCTGCGTTCGGTGCAGACCCTGGTCGACGGCGACAAGCTCAAGATCAAGTACGGCGCCCAGGACATCTCGGCGCACGACACCGGTGCCTACACCGGCGAGATCTCGGGCCCGATGCTCTCCAAGCTGAAGTGCACGTACGTGGCCGTGGGCCACTCCGAGCGCCGTCAGTACCACGCCGAGAGCGACGAGATCTGCAACGCCAAGGTGAAGGCCGCCTACAAGCACGGCCTGACCCCGATCCTCTGCATCGGCGAGGGCCTCGACATCCGTGAGGCCGGCCAGCAGATCCAGTACACCCTCGCCCAGCTCGACGGCGGCCTGAAGGACCTGCCCGCCGAGCAGGCCGAGACCATCGTGATCGCCTACGAGCCGGTGTGGGCCATCGGCACCGGCAAGGTCGCGACCCCCGAGGACGCCCAGGAGGTCTGCGGCGCGATCCGCGGCCGTCTGGCCGAGCTGTACTCGCAGGAGCTCGCCGACAAGGTGCGCATCCAGTACGGCGGCTCCGTGAAGTCCGGCAACGTCGCCGCGATCATGGCGCAGCCCGACGTGGACGGCGCCCTGGTGGGCGGCGCCGCGCTCGACCCCGACGAGTTCGTCAAGATCGTCCGCTTCCGCGACCAGTGAGTATGCGGTAGCGCCGATACGTCGTACCCTTGCGGGGGCCGGGCGGCTTCGCTTCGCGAGGCATCCGGCCCCCGTCGTCGATACAGAGTCGATTCAGATCCGAGGAAGTTGGTCCAGCCGTGGTTATGGGGTTCTCGATCGCCCTGATCGTCTTCAGCCTGCTGATGATGCTTCTTGTCCTGATGCACAAGGGCAAGGGCGGCGGTCTCTCCGACATGTTCGGTGGCGGCATGCAGTCCTCCGTCGGCGGCTCTTCCGTCGCGGAGCGCAACCTCGACCGCATCACTGTCGTGGTCGGTCTTCTCTGGTTCGCGTGCATTGTCGTGCTCGGCCTGTTGATGAAGGTGAACAACTGACCGCGAAAGCGGCTTGATTGCCACCTTGCGAAAGCTTCGCTTAAAGCCCCATGTACGGTGCGCGCCGCACGGCGCGGATTATCATGGGGCTTGCGTCTCTGGGTGGGGGTGTAACTCCAAACACTGGACGCGCGTTGGGCCTTACGTAGACTGAGGCGCCCGCAGCAGCACCATCACGCAGGGAGTTACGACCGTGGCAAGTGGCAACGCGATCCGAGGAAGTCGGGTCGGGGCGGGGCCGATGGGCGAGGCCGAGCGCGGTGAGTCCGCGCCGCGTCTGCGCATCTCCTTCTGGTGCTCCAACGGGCACGAGACGGTTCCCAGCTTCGCCAGCGACGCGCAGGTGCCCGACACTTGGGACTGCACCCGCTGCGGCTTCCCCGCCGGTCAGGACCGGGACAATCCGCCGGACCCGCCCCGCACCGAGCCGTACAAGACGCATCTGGCGTATGTACGCGAGCGGCGCACCGACGCGGACGGCGAGGCAATTCTCGCGGAGGCGCTGGCGAAACTGCGGGGCGAGATCTAGAGCGTGAGAAGGGCCGGACATCCGTGGATGTCCGGCCGCTGTGTTTTCTGCCCCGCGGATACCGCGACACGGTTTTCGCGTCGCGTTTACCGGCACGTGTGCGGACAGACAGCTTCAGAGATCTCATATCGGGCCCTGATCAATTAGGTTGGAACGTGCAGCGGGGCAAGGTACGTACACGGGTACGAGAGAAGGCTGAAGTCCGAGATGAACGCAGAAAGCCGTGCCAGGCTCAACCAGACGCCCGAGTGGGCGGCGATCGGCAAGCACCGGGAGCAGCTGGGGGAGGTGCGGCTGCGGGATCTTTTCGCGAAGGACCCGGCGCGCGGCACGCAGTACACGCTCCAGGTCGGTGACCTGCACGTCGACTACTCCAAGCACCTCGTCACGGACGAGACGCTGAGGCTCCTGCGCGAGCTCGCCGCGGCCACCGACGTCTTCGGTCTGCGGGACGCCATGTTCCGCGGCGAGAAGATCAACACCACCGAGGACCGCGCCGTCCTGCACACCGCGCTGCGCGCCCCGCGGGACGCGGTGATCGAGGTCGACGGCGAGAACGTGGTGCCGGCCGTGCACGCCGTGCTCGACAAGATGGCCGCCTTCTCCGACAAGGTCCGCTCCGGCGAGTGGACCGGACACACCGGCAAGCGCATCAAGAACATCGTGAACGTCGGCATCGGCGGTTCCGACCTCGGCCCCGCCATGGCGTACGAGGCGCTCCGGTCCTTCACCGACCGCGATCTGACCGTCCGCTTCGTGTCGAACGTCGACGGCGCCGACCTGCACGAGGCCGTACGGGACCTGGACGCCGCCGAGACGCTGTTCATCATCGCCTCGAAGACGTTCACCACGATCGAGACGATCACGAACGCGACCTCCGCGCGCGACTGGCTCCTGACCGAGCTGCGCGCCGACCAGAGCGCGGTCGCCAAGCACTTCGTGGCCCTGTCGACGAACGCCGGGAAGGTCTCCGACTTCGGCATCGACACGGCCAACATGTTCGAGTTCTGGGACTGGGTCGGAGGCCGCTACTCCTTCGACTCGGCGATCGGCCTCTCGCTGATGATCGCCATCGGCCCGGACGCCTTCCGCGAGATGCTCGACGGTTTCCACCTCGTCGACGAGCACTTCCGCACCGAGCCCGCCGAGTCGAACGTGCCGCTGCTGCTCGGCCTCCTCGGCATCTGGTACGGCAACTTCCACGACGCCCAGTCGCACGCCGTGCTGCCGTACTCGCACTATCTCTCCAAGTTCACCGCCTACCTCCAGCAGCTGGACATGGAGTCCAACGGCAAGTCCGTCGACCGTGACGGCGAGCCCGTGGACTGGCAGACGGGACCGGTGGTCTGGGGCACGCCGGGCACCAACGGGCAGCACGCGTACTACCAACTCATCCACCAGGGCACGAAGTTGATCCCGGCCGACTTCATCGGCTTCGCCGAGCCGGTGGCCGATCTGCGGCCCGGCCTGGTCGCCCAGCACGATCTCCTGATGGCCAACTTCTTCGCGCAGACGCAGGCGCTGGCCTTCGGCAAGACGCCCGACGAGGTGCGGGCCGAGGGTGTGCCGGACGAACTCGTCCCGCACAAGACGTTCAAGGGCAACCACCCGACCACGACGCTCCTCGCCAAGAAGCTGACGCCGTCGGTTCTCGGTCAACTCATCGCGCTCTACGAACACAAGGTGTTCGTGCAGGGCGCCGTGTGGAACATCGACTCCTTCGACCAGTGGGGCGTCGAGCTCGGCAAGGTCCTCGCCAAGCGCATCGAGCCGGCCCTGACCGAGGGCGCCGACGTGCCGGACCTCGACGGGTCGACGACGGCCCTGGTCGCCAAGTACCGCACCATGCGCGGCCGTTGAGTCGCTGAAACGCAAGCAGGCCCGGTCCGCCGAGAGGCGGACCGGGCCTGCTTGCTGTTGCGGGGCCGCTCAGGGAGAAGCCGGCGGGTACAGATCGCGCGGCAGCTGCGAGGCCGCGGCGGCATCGAGCAGCCACAGCGTCCGCGCCCTGCCGTACGCGCCCGCGGCGGGCGCCTGTACCTCACCCGCGCCGGACAGGGCGATCGCCGCGGCGTTCGCCTTGTCCTCGCCGGCCGCGAGCAGCCACACCTCACGCGCCGACCGGATCGCCGGGAGCGTGAGCGTGATGCGTACGGGCGGCGGCTTGGGCGCGCCGTGCACGCCGACCACCGTCCGCTCGCTCTCGCGGACCGCGGGCAGCTCAGGGAAGAGCGAGGCGACATGGGTGTCCGGGCCGACGCCGAGCATCAGCACGTCGAACGTCGGCACCCGGCCGTGGTCCTCGGGCCCGGCGGCCGCGGTGAGCTCGGCGGCGTACATCTCGGCCGCCGCGTCCACCTCGTAGGCGCCGTCCGAAGCGGGCATCGGATGCACCCGGGCCGGGTTGAGAGGCACCGAGTCGAGCAGCGCCTCCTTGGCCTGGGTGTAGTTGCGCTCCGGGTCGCCGTCCGGCAGGAAGCGCTCGTCGCCCCACCACAGGTCCAGGCGCGACCAGTCGATCGCGTCCTTGGCCGCGGACGAACTCAGCGCCGTGAGCAGGCCGTTGCCGTTGCGGCCGCCGGTGAGGACCACCGACGCGAAGCCGCGGGCGGCCTGCGCGTCGACGATCTTCGTGATGAGGCGGGCCGCGGCGGCCTGCGCCATCAGCTCCTTGTCGCGGTGCACGACCAGCTGCGGGGCCGCGGTCACTTCGCTGCCGCCTTCTTGGCCGCGGTCTTCTTCGCGGGGGCCTTCTTGGGCTCCTCGGAAGCCGCCTCGTCCGCCGGCGCCTCCTTCTCCCCGACGGGCATGCCCAAGCGGTCCACGCCGTACTTCAGCGCGGACGCGTAGGTGTCGTCCGGGTCGAGCCTGCGCAGCTCCTCGGCGATCAGCTCGGCCGTCTCGCGGCGCTTGAGCGCCACCGCGCGGTCGGGCTGCCCCTGGATGGAGAGCGTGGCCAGCGAGCCGTCGGCCCGGCCGAGCACGATGGGACCGCAGTCGGTGTCCATGCGTACGCCGGTGAGGCCGGGGCCCGCGGAGAGCGAGCGCTTGACGGGGACGGAGAGCCGGTCCGCGAGCCACATGGCGAGCAGCTCGCAGCTCGGGTTGAACTCCTCGCCCTCCACCTCGACCGACGTCACCCGGCAGGCGACCTGGTCCAGAGCGGCCGCGAGCATCGAGCGCCACGGGGTGATCCGGGTCCAGGAGAGGTCCGTGTCGCCGGGGTGGTAGGCCTCGGCGCGCGCGGTCAGCTCGTGGATCGGCTCCTCGGCGGCGTACGTGTCCGTGACGCGGCGCTGGGCGAGCGCGCCGAGCGGGTCCTTGGCCGGGTCGAGCGGCGCGTTGACCGACCACCACACGACCACGGGGGCGTCGGGAAGCAGCAGCGGCAGGACGACCGACTGGGCGTGGTCGATGACCTCGCCGTACAGCCGCAGGACGACCGTCTCGCCGGTGCCCGCCTCGACGCCGACCCGCACCTCGGCGTCAAGACGCGACGTCGTGCGGTCGCGGGGCGAGCGCGCGGCGCGCTTGATGACGACCAATGTGCGTGAGGGGTGCTCGCGGGACGCCTCGTTGGCGGCCTTCAGGGAGTCGTAGGCGTTCTCCTCGTCGGTGACGATGACGAGGGTGAGCACCATGCCGACGGCCGGGGTGCCGATCGCCCTGCGGCCCTTGACGAGCGCTTTGTTGATCTTGCTGGACGTGGTGTCCGTGAGGTCGATCTTCATGGCCGGCGCCAGCTCCGTCCGTCTCGTGCGAGCATTTCGTCCGCCTCGGACGGGCCCCAGGTCCCGGACGGGTACTGCGCGGGCTTGCCGTGCTTGTCCCAGTACTCCTCGATCGGGTCGAGGATGTTCCAGGAGAGCTCGACCTCCTCCGTGCGCGGGAAGAGGTTGGCGTCGCCGAGCAGGACGTCCAGGATCAGGCGCTCGTACGCCTCCGGGCTGGACTCGGTGAAGGACTCGCCGTACGCGAAGTCCATCGACACGTCGCGGATCTCCATCGAGGTGCCGGGCACCTTGGAGCCGAACCGGACCGTGATGCCCTCGTCGGGCTGGACGCGGATGACGATCGCGTTCTGGCCCAGTTCCTCCGTCGCCGTGTGGTCGAAGGGGGAGTGGGGCGCGCGCTGGAAGACGACCGCGATCTCGGTGACGCGCCGGCCGAGGCGCTTGCCGGTGCGCAGGTAGAACGGGACGCCCGCCCAGCGGCGGTTGTCCACCTCCAGCTTGACGGCCGCGTAGGTGTCGGTCTTCGACTTGGGGTCGATGCCCTCTTCCTGGAGGTAGCCGACGGCCTTCTCGCCGCCCTGCCACCCCGCGGCGTACTGCCCGCGGACGGTGTCCCTGCCGAGGTCCTTGGGCAGCCGGACGGCGCCGAGGACCTTGGCCTTCTCGGCCACGAGGGCGTTCGCGTCGAAGGAGGCGGGCTCCTCCATCGCGGTCAGCGCCATCAGCTGGAGCAGGTGGTTCTGGATGACGTCACGGGCGGCGCCGATGCCGTCGTAGTAGCCGGCGCGGCCGCCGATGCCGATGTCCTCGGCCATCGTGATCTGGACGTGGTCCACGTACGACCGGTTCCAGATCGGCTCGAACATCTGGTTGGCGAAGCGGAGCGCCAGGATGTTCTGGACGGTCTCCTTGCCGAGGTAGTGGTCGATCCGGAACACCTGGTCCGGGGCGAACACCTCGTGCACGATCGAGTTGAGGTCCTTGGCGGACGCCAGGTCGTGTCCGAAGGGCTTCTCGATGACCGCGCGGCGCCAGGAACCCTGCGGGGCGTCCGCGAGCTCGTGCTTCTTGAGCTGCTGGACGACCTGCGGGAAGAACTTCGGCGGCACGGAGAGGTAGAAGGCGAAGTTGCCGCCCGTCCCCTGCGCCTTGTCGAGCTCCTGGATGGTGGCCTTGAGCTGCTCGAACGCGGCGTCGTCGTCGAAGTTGCCCTGGACGAAGCGCATGCCCTGGATGAGCTGCTGCCAGACCTCCTCGCGGAACGGCGTCCGCGAGTGCTGCTTGACCGCGTCGTGGACGACCTGGGCGAAGTCCTCGTCCTCCCAGTCGCGGCGGGCGAAGCCGATGAGCGAGAAGCCCGGCGGAAGGAGACCCCGGTTGGCGAGGTCGTAGACGGCGGGCATCAACTTTTTACGGGACAAATCGCCCGTGACGCCAAAGATGACCAGGCCCGACGGCCCCGCGATACGCGGGAGCCGTCGGTCTGCGGCGTCACGCAGCGGATTGCTGCTTGACAAAGTGGGTCAGCCCTTCGAAGGAGCGAGGCGCTGGAGCTCCGCCTCGGTCGACTTGAGCAGGTCGGTCCAGGACGCCTCGAACTTCTCGACGCCCTCGTCCTCGAGCAGCTGCACGACCTCGTCGTACGAGATGCCGAGCTTCTCGACGGCGGCGATCTCGGCGCGCGCCTGGTCGTAGGTGCCCGCGATGGTGTTGCCGGTGATCTGGCCGTGGTCGCCGGTGGCTTCCAGGGTCGCCTCGGGCATCGTGTTCACCGTGTTGGGGGCGACGAGCTCGTCGACGTACAGGGTGTCCTTGTACGCCGGGTCCTTGACGCCGGTCGAGGCCCACAGCGGACGCTGCTTGTTGGCCTGCGCCTTGTCGAGCGCGGCCCAGCGGTCGGAGGAGAAGACCTCCTCGTACGCCTCGTAGGCCAGGCGGGCGTTGGCGAGCGCGGCCTTGCCCTTGAGGGACTTGGCCTCGTCCGTGCCGATGCCGTCCAGGCGCTTGTCGATCTCGGTGTCCACGCGGGACACGAAGAAGGACGCCACGGAGTGGATCTTCGAGAGGTCCAGGCCGCGCTCCTTGGCCTTCTCCAGGCCGGCGAGGTAGGCGTCCATGACCATGCGGTAGCGCTCGAGCGAGAAGATCAGCGTGACGTTGACGCTGATGCCGAGGCCGATGACCTCGGTGATCGCCGGGATGCCCGCCTCGGTGGCCGGGATCTTGATGAGCGCGTTCGGCCGGTCCACCAGCCAGGCGAGCTGCTTGGCCTCGGCGGTCGTCGCCTTGGTGTTGTGCGCCAGGCGCGGGTCGACCTCGATCGAGACCCGGCCGTCCTGGCCGCCCGTCGCGTCGAAGACCGGGCGCAGGATGTCGGCGGCGTCACGGACGTCCGCCGTCGTGATCATGCGGATGGCCTCTTCGACGGTGACCGCGCGCGCGGCGAGGTCGCTGAGCTGCTGGTCGTAGCCGTCGCCCTGCGAGATGGCCTTCTGGAAGATCGACGGGTTGGTGGTGACGCCCACCACGTGGCTCTGGTCGATCAGCTCGGCGAGGTTGCCGGACGTGATCCGCTTGCGCGACAGGTCGTCCAGCCAGATCGCGACGCCTTCGTCGGAAAGGCGCTTGAGTGCGTCTGTCATGAGGATTACATCTCCTACTAGGTCGTATGTCGGCGTCAGCGCTGAGCGGCGTCGATCGATTCCCGGGCGGCCGATGCGACCGCGTCGGCGGTGAAACCGAACTCGCGGAAGAGCACCTTGCCGTCGGCCGAGGCACCGAAGTGCTCCAGCGAGACGATGCGCCCGGCGTCGCCCACGAAGCGGTGCCAGGTCAGGCCGATGCCCGCCTCGACCGCCACGCGCGCCTTGACGGACGGCGGAAGGACGCTGTCGCGGTACCCCTGGTCCTGCGCCTCGAACCACTCGACGCACGGCATCGAGACGACACGCGTCGGAACGCCCGCCGCCTGGAGCTGCTCGCGCGCCTCGACGGCGAGCTGCACCTCGGAGCCGGTGCCGATGAGGACGACCTCGGGGGTGCCGCCGTCGGCCTCGAACAGGACGTAACCGCCCTTGACGGCGCCTTCGGTGACCTCGCGGTCGTACGTCGGCACGCCCTGGCGGGTCAGCGCGAGGCCGTGCGGGGCGCCCTTGCCGAACTCCTTGGTGTAGCGCTTGAGGATCTCGCGCCACACGATCGCGGTCTCGTTCGCGTCCGCGGGGCGGACCACGTTCAGGCCGGGGATGGCGCGCAGCGAGGCCAGGTGCTCGACCGGCTGGTGCGTCGGGCCGTCCTCGCCGAGACCGATGGAGTCGTGCGTCCAGACGTACGTCACCGGCAGGTGCATCAGCGCGGACAGGCGGACGGCGTTGCGCATGTAGTCGGAGAACACCAGGAAGGTGCCGCCGAAGATGCGGGTGTTGCCGTGCAGCGCGATGCCGTTCATCTCCGCGGCCATGGCGTGCTCGCGGATACCGAAGTGGATCGTTCGGCCGTACGGGTCGGCCTCCGGCAGCGGGTTGCCCGCCGGCAGGAACGACGACGTCTTGTCGATCGTGGTGTTGTTCGAGCCCGCGAGGTCGGCGGAGCCGCCCCACAGCTCGGGGATCACCGCGCCGAGCGACTGCAGGACCTTGCCGGACGCGGCACGCGTCGCGACGCCCTTGCCCGTCTCGAAGACGGGGAGCTTCTCTTCCCAGCCCTGCGGGAGCTCGCCCGCGGCGATGCGGTCGAACTCGGCGGCGCGCTCGGCCTCGGCGGTGCGCCAGGAGGCGAAGCTCTTGGCCCACTCGGCCTTGGCGTCGCTGCCGCGGTCCAGGGCCTTGCGGGTGTGCGCGATGACCTCGTCCGAGACCTCGAAGGTCTGCTCCGGGTCGAAGCCGAGGACGCGCTTGGTGGCCGCGACCTCTTCCTCGCCGAGCGCCGAGCCGTGCGCGGCCTCGGTGTTCTGCGCGTTCGGCGCGGGCCAGGCGATGATCGAGCGCATCGCGATGAAGGAGGGGCGCTCCGTCTCCGCCTTGGCGGCCTGGATCGCGCGGTAGAGGGCGGCCGGGTCGAGGTCGCCGTCCTCCTTGGGCTCCACGCGCTGGACGTGCCAGCCGTAGGCCTCGTACCGCTTCATGGTGTCCTCGGACACCGCGGTCTCCGTGTCGCCCTCGATGGAGATGTGGTTGTCGTCCCACAGCAGTACGAGGTTGCCGAGCTTCTGGTGCCCGGCCAGCGACGACGCCTCGCCGGAGATGCCCTCCTGGAGGCAGCCGTCACCGGCGATCGCGAAGATGTGGTGGTCGAACGGCGACTCGCCGGCAGCGGTCTCCGGGTCGAACAGGCCGCGCTCGTAACGGGCGGCCATCGCCATGCCCACGGCGTTCGCGACGCCCTGGCCGAGCGGACCCGTCGTGGTCTCGACGCCCGTGGTGTGCCCGTACTCCGGGTGGCCGGGGGTCTTGGAACCCCAGGTGCGGAACGCCTTCAGGTCATCGAGCTCCAGGCCGAAGCCGGCCAGGTAGAGCTGGATGTAAAGGGTCAGGGACGAGTGGCCCGCGGAGAGAACGAACCGGTCGCGCCCGGTCCAGTCGGCGTCCGCGGGGTCGTGCCGCATCACCTTCTGGAAGAGGGTGTAGGCGGCAGGCGCGAGGCTCATGGCCGTACCAGGATGGCCGTTGCCGACCTTCTGTACGGCGTCCATGGCCAGGACGCGGGCAGTATCAACAGCCCGCTGGTCCAGTTCGGTCCACTCGAGGTCTGTGGTGGTCGGCTTGGTGCTCACCCTGAGTCAGGGCTCCTCTCCACATGTCGAATGCCGGCGATGTAGATCTCACCGGCCGATGTCGAGCCTACCGCTGTAAAGACGTGCATTTTTTCGAGTGATTCCAGAGTGCCGGGGTGCGCCGCGATCCGCCTCCCGAAAGGGATCCACGGTGTTCACCATGTGATCCCGAAGCCGCTCATCTGGACTCTCGGAACGAGTACGGCACCGCTCATCTGAATGGGTGTCGAACCGGATTCGGGCCGCATTCGGGCCGCATGCAGCCCGTATTCAGGGCGGCCCAACACGCCGCCCAACACGACCCCACCCCCGCGAAGGGCGAGGTATGGGCAACGTCTACAGTGGCGTGGTACGCGCGAGCCTTTACCGGATCTTCATGTCAGAACGTCCGACGCGGCTTGCTGGGAAGTCTCTGTCAGGGGTGTGCGTGACGGCCGTTGAATCCCGTCCAGCGGGAGCAATTGGGACGAGCTCTAGCCCAAGCCACCGGCCACTCGGGGCCCGTGTCATGGCGTTCGTGGCGCTGACCAAGCCGCGAATCATCGAACTCCTCCTGATCACCACCGTTCCGGTGATGTTCCTCGCCGAGCAGGGGGTGCCCGACCTGTGGCTGGTCTTCGTGACCTGCCTGGGCGGTTACCTCTCGGCGGGCGGCGCAAACGCGCTCAACATGTACATCGACCGCGACATCGACGCCCTCATGGACCGTACGTCGCAGCGGCCCCTGGTCACGGGAATGGTCAGCCCCCGCGAGTGCCTCGTGTTCGGCATCGCACTGGCGATCGGCTCGACGCTCCTCTTCGGACTCGCCGTCAACTGGCTGTCCGCGTGGCTCGCGCTCGGCGCCCTGCTCTTCTACGTGGTCATCTACACGATGATCCTGAAGCGCCGGACCTCGCAGAACATCGTCTGGGGCGGCATCGCGGGCTGCATGCCGGTCCTCATCGGCTGGTCCTCGGTGACGAACTCCCTGTCGTGGGCGCCGGTCATCCTCTTCCTCGTCATGTTCTTCTGGACGCCGCCGCACTACTGGCCGCTGTCCATGAAGGTCAAGGACGACTACGCCCGGGTGGGCGTACCGATGCTGCCGGTCGTGGCGTCGAACAAGGTGGTCGCGCGTCAGATCGTCCTCTACAGCTGGGTGATGGTCGCCGTCTCGCTGCTGCTCCAGCCGCTCGGCTACACCGGCTGGTTCTACACCGTGGTCGCCGCGGTGACCGGCGGCTGGTGGCTGTGGGAGGCGCACGGTCTGCAAAGCCGCGCCAAGGCGGAGGTCACGGGCGGCAAGCTCAAGGAGATGCGCCTCTTCCACTGGTCGATCACCTACGTCTCGCTCCTTTTCGTTGCGGTCGCGGTGGACCCCTTCCTGCGCTGAGATAGCCGGGGCAGCCGGGGCAACAGACTCGCCGACGGGCGGGGCACGTGGTGTCGAACACCACGTGCCCCGCCCGTCGCCAGTTGATCTACCCGTCGGTAGCATCCTGGCTATGGCAGACACGGCTAAGACGCAGCAGGTCGACGACAGCAAGCAGGCCGCCAAGGCCGAGCGCCGGGCGGTAAAGCTGGCCAAGGAGATCGGCACCTTCGCGCGGGCGCACGGCGGTGCCGAGGGGCAGATCGCGTACATCGGGCACGAGGGCACCCGCATCGTCCTGGTCGGCGAGGACGGCGCCTGGGGCGACCTGGTGGCGCCCACCTACGCGGTCGCCCAGAGCGCCGTGGAGAAGGCCGGGATCACGGTCCACGAGGAGTTCGACGGCGAGTTCGCGGCCAAGGTGAAGACCGGCCCGTACGAGTGGTCGCGCATGGCCGGCATTCAGCTCGGCGGCCCCTCCAACGGCTGAGACGCCACAGTTTTCGGCACTGTTTCCGAGAGCGTCCGAAAGCAACACCTGACGCCCGGGTCACCCGTTAGACCGTAGGACGCACGGTCCGCCTACCGGGAGCCCGGATGATCGAAACGCCGTCCCTGGTGGACCAGTACTGCCATGGCGTGCTGCGTACGGAGCTGGGCCTCGGCACCTTCGAGGCCCACCTCGGCCGCGGCGAGGGCCCGCCCGCTCCCGGCACCACCTTCTTCGACACCCAGACGGGCTTCGCCGTACGCCGCTGGTGCCCCCCGCTGCTCGGCCTCGAACCGCACTGCCCGCCTCCCCGGTACCTCGCCCGCCGCCGTGAACTGGGCGTACTGGAATCGGGGCGGCGGCTGCTGCGGGGCAGCGGCATCACCACCTACCTCGTCGACACGGGGCTGCCCGGAGATCTGACGGGGCCCGGCGAGATGGCGTCCGCCGGCTGCGCCGACGCCCACGAGATCGTCCGCCTGGAACTCCTCGCCGAACAGGTGGCCGACACCTCCGGCACGGTGGACTCGTTCCTGGCCAATCTCGCCGAGTCGGTGCACGCGGCCGCCGCGCACGCCGTCGCGTTCACGTCCGTCGCGGGCGCCCGGCGCAGCCTCGCCATGGCCCCCGAACCGCCGGGGCCCGGCGAGGTGCGGGGCGCGGCTGACCGGTGGCTCGCCCGGCGGCAGGTGGGCGGGGCGCTGCGGGACCCCGTGCTGCTCAGGCATCTGCTGTGGATCGCCGTCGCGTCGGGGCGTCCGCTGCAACTGCACGCGGGGGCCGGCGATCCGCAGGGTTACTTCGGGGGGTTCGCGCGGGCGACCGCGGGGCTCGGCACCGATCTGGTCCTGCTGCACGGCTACCCGTACCACCGCAACGCCGCGGACCTCGCGGGCCTCTTCCCGCACGTGTACGCCGATCTGGGGCCCGCGCTGGTGCGCACCGGCGCCCGCGCGGCCGCCGTGCTCGCCGAGATCCTGGAACTCGCGCCCTTCGGCAAGCTGCTGTTCTCCAGCGGCGCGCACGGCCTGCCCGAACTGCACGTGGTGGGCGCGCGGCTCTTCGGGGAGGCGATCGGGCGCGTGTTCGGCGGGTGGGTCGCGGACGGGGCGTGGTCGCTGCCGGACGCGCAGCGGGTGGCCGGTCTCATCGCGGCGGGCAACGCCCGGCGCGTGTACGGGCTTTCGGAGGCCGGACTTCCGGAGGTCTGACGCCGGAAGCCGGGTTCAGAACGTGCGGACTTCCGGAGGTCCGGAGGTCCTGAGCCTCAGACGGCCGACAGCCGGGAGTCGGCGCTCTGGGACGGGACCTCCGCCGTGCCGTACGGGCGTTCACGCAGCGAGAGCAGGACGCGCATCACGGCGATCCAGACCACGCACGAGCCGAACATGTGCAGGCCGACCAGGACCTCGGGCAGGTCCGTGAAGTACTGGACGTAGCCGATCGCGCCCTGCGCGAGCAGGATCAGGAACAGATCGCGGGTGCGGTGCAGCGGGCCCTTGGGCGCGTCGACCGCCTTGAGGACGAACCACAGGGCGAACGTCAGCGTCACCACGATCCAGGCGAGCACGGCGTGCAGCTTGCTGACGGCCTCCCAGTCGAAGCCCATCCGCGGCACCTCGCTGGAGTCACCGGCGTGCGGCCCCGAGCCGGTCACCAGCGTGCCGACCGCGATGAGCAGCACGGACGCCGCGACCAGGAACCACACCAGCTGCGCCACGGCCTTGCCGACCAGCGGACGAGCTTCGCCGTCGCCCTCGCGGGTGCGCTGCCACATCGTGACGGCGACCGCGATCAGGGCGGTGGAGAGCAGGAAGTGCGCGGCGACCGTCCACGGGTTCAGGCCGACGAGGACCACGATCCCGCCGAGCACGGCGTTGCCCATGACCAGCCAGAACTGGACCCAGCCGAGCCGGGTGAGGCTGCGCCGCATCGGCTTCTGCGACCGGGCCGTGATGATCGCCCAGCCGACGGCCGCGCAGAGCACGTACGTCAGCAGGCGATTGCCGAACTCGATGTACCCGTGGAAACCCATCTCGTGGGTGGCCGTCAGGGACTCGTCGGTGCACTTGGGCCAGGTCGGGCAGCCGAGGCCCGATCCGGTGAGACGGACGGCGCCGCCGGTGACCACGATGCACACCGTCATCGCGAGCGAGATGAGGGCGGCACGCCGGACTGTCCGCTGCTGCGGGGTCCAGCGTTCGGCGATGAAGGCGAGCGGGTTGCGCACGGCGGAGACGGCGTCGGCTCGGGTCACGTTTGGCACGCGCCCATCGTAGGGGGCCGCTTGTGCACGGCTTCACGAGGGGGACGTATCCGGTGCTTCTGTGACGCGTCTTACGCCGTTTCCTACTCCCAGCGGAAGAACTTCCCGGCGGCGCCGAGCCCGACGACCGCCCAGACCGCAAGGATCCCGAGGTCCCCCCACGGCATCCCCGCGCCGTGCTGCAGCACGTCCCGCAGGCCGTCGGAGAGCGCGGAGATCGGCAGCAGGCCGAGCACCGACTGGGCCGCGTCCGGGAACTTGTCCAGGGGCACGATGACTCCGCCGCCCACCAGCAGCAGGAGGAAGACCAGGTTCGCCGCGGCGAGGGTCGCCTCCGCCTTCAGGGTGCCCGCCATCAGCAGGCCGAGGCCGGAGAAGGCCGCGGTGCCGAGGACCAGCAGGAGGAGTACGGCGAAGGGGTTGCCGTGCGGTGACCAGCCCAGGGCGAAGGCGATCACCGTGAGCAGGACGATCTGCAGGACCTCGGTGACCAGGACCGACAGGGTCTTCGCCGCCATCAGGGCCCAGCGGGGCAGGGGAGAGGCGCCGAGCCGCTTCAGGACTCCGTAGCGCCGCTCGAACCCGGTGGCGATGGCCTGGCCGGTGAACGCCGTCGACATCACGGCGAGGGCGAGGATGCCGGGCGCGAGGAAGTCGACGGCTTCGCCCTTGCCCGTGTCGACGATGTCGACCGCGCTGAACAGCACGAGCAGGAGAGTCGGGATCACCACCGTGAGCAGCAGCTGCTCGCCGTTGCGCAGCAGCATCTTCGTCTCGAGCGCCGCCTGCGCGGCGATCATGCGGGAGAGCGGGGCGGCGCCCGGCTTCGGCGTGTACGTACCGGCGGCGCTCATCCGCGCAGCTCCTTGCCCGTGAGTTCCAGGAAGACGTCTTCCAGCGTGTGGCGTTCGACGGCGATCTTCTCCGGCATCACGCCGTGCTGGGCGCACCAGGAGGTGACCGTGGCGAGCAGCTGCGGATCGACCGTGCCGCTCACGCGGTACGCGCCCGGGGTGAGTTCGGCCGCCGCGGAGTCCGGCGGTAGCGCCTTGAGGAGGGAGCCGACGTCGAGCCCGGGGCGGCCGGAGAAGCGCAGGGTGTTCTCGGCGCCCCCGCGGCACAGCGCCTCCGGAGTGCCCTCGGCGATGACCTTGCCCGCGTCGATGATCGCGACCTCGTCGGCGAGCTGCTCGGCCTCGTCCATGTGGTGTGTGGTCAGGATGACGCTGACGCCGTCGGCACGCAGATCGCGTACGAGATCCCAGGTGGCCCGGCGTGCCTGCGGGTCCAGGCCCGCGGTCGGCTCGTCCAGGAAGACGAGCTCGGGCCGCCCGACCACGGCCATGGCGAGCGCGAGGCGCTGCTGCTGGCCGCCGGACAGGCGCCGGTAGGTGGTGCGGCCGCAGCTCTCCAGGCCCAGGCGCTCGATCAGCGCGCCCACGTCCAGGGGGTGCGCGTGCAGCTTCGCCATGTGGCGCAGCATCTCGTTCGCGCGGGCACCGGAGTAGACGCCGCCGGACTGGAGCATCACGCCGATGCGGGGGCGCAGCGCGCCGGCCTCGCGGACCGGGTCGAGGCCCAGGACGCGCACCGTGCCCGCGTCCGGCCTGCGGTAGCCCTCGCAGGTCTCGATCGTGGTGGTCTTCCCGGCGCCGTTCGGGCCGAGGACGGCAGTGACGGTGCCCGTGCGGACCCGGAGGTCGAGGCCGTCCACCGCGGTCTTGCTGCCGTACCGCTTGACCAGTCCCGTGACCTGGACGACGGACTCATTTCCCATGGCGGGAAGTCTAGAGAGGACCGGACGGGCGGCGGGCAGGGGGCTGCTGGAGGGCCCACTCGGCCCGCGGCCGATGGGTCTGGAGCCAGCTCTGCGCGTACGCGACCGCGTCGGCCACCGGGAAGAGCCGGGCCGTCGCCGCGCCCACCGTGCCCCGCAGCACGGGCCGGTCCCGCTCGAAGTCCGCGCCGAGTTCGTCGAAGCGCTCCTCGGAGATCGAGGGCTCGCGCACCGTCATCCAGCGGCGCCCTTCCGGCGTCATGACCGCGAAGGAGTTCTCGGTCTCGGGGGCGGGGATCCGGTACTCGGCCAGGTGGAACGAGGTGCAGGTGTCGAATCCCGCGCCGAGCAGCAGCACTCGGGCGCCCGATTCCTCCAGGCGGGCCAGCGGGCTGCGCTCGCCGAGGCGGCAGTCCAGCGCGTGCCCCTCCAGGAGTGCCCGTGCGCGGGGGCCGACGGCGGCGAAAGAGGTCTGCGGGTGGGCGCTGCGCAGGGCGCCGGGCCAGGTCCGCACGGTCTCGGGGATCACGCCGACGCCTCGGGTGGGGGCGGTGCGCGGGTCGTAGGCGGGGATGGACGCGCGGATCTCGGGCCACCAGGACTCGGGCACCGGCGGGTTTCCCCACTCGGAAGGGTCGGAGTTGTCGCTGGACTGCGTGGGGACCACCAGGGTCCCCTTTTGGCCCAGTGCGTCCAGGAGCGCCTGGACGACGGCGACCTGGCCTCCGACGACCCAGCCCATGGAGCTGAGAGAGGAGTGCACGAGGAGGGTCTCACCGGGGCTCACGCCGAGCTCGCGGAGGTCGGCCGCGAGAGACGCGCGCGTACACAAAGGGCCGGTGGGAGGGGGTGTCGGCATGGTCAGGGAGTCTGCACGGACCCGCTGTCGCGCGCCACCGATTTGATCGATCAGTGATCATTTCCGCAGGTCAGCTTAGGTATGCCTAAGTGACGCAGCGCACCGGTCCTTGATCCCGGCGCGGGTTGTCAGGCTCTGAGGAATTACGCAACAATGGCGTTGTGAAAAACGTTGGCGAGGCTCCGCAGGAGGAACTCGCGACCGGGGAGCGGTCTACGCGCAACCGGGTCGCGCGCTCCATCCTGGACCACGGCCCCTCCACGGTGGCCGACCTCGCCGGCCGCCTCAAGCTGACCCAGGCCGCCGTGCGCCGCCACCTCGACACGCTCGCCCACGAGAACGTCGTCGAGCCCCGCGAACAGCGGGTCTACGGCGCTCGTACGCGCGGCCGCCCCGCCAAGGTCTTCGCGCTCACCGACTGCGGCCGGGACGCCTTCGACCAGTCGTACGACAAGCTGGCCGCCGACGCCCTGCGCTGGATCAGCGAGCGGCACGGCGAGGAAGCGGTCGTCGAATTCGCCCGCGACCGGATGGCCGCCCAGGCGGTGGCCTACCGCAAGGCGGTCGAGGCGGCGCCCCCCGAGCGGCGTGCCGAGGCTCTGGCGAAGGCGTTGACCACCGACGGGTACGCTGCTACGGCCCGCACGGCCCCCGTAGGCGAGCAGCTGTGCCAGCACCACTGCCCGGTCGCCCACGTCGCCGAGCAGTACCCACAACTCTGCGAGGCGGAGACGGAGATCTTCTCCGCCCTCCTCGGAACGCACGTGCAGCGCCTTGCCACCATCGCCCACGGCGACGGCGTCTGCACGACGTTCATCCCCCGCAACACCCCGCAGTCTTCACAGACCACTGATAACGCATCCGCAAGCACGGCCGGGAGGAACCCCGCATGACGCTCCCCACGGAGACTGCCCACCCCGAACTCGAGGGTCTGGGCACGTACGAATACGGCTGGGCCGACTCCGACGTCGCCGGTGCCTCTGCCAAGCGCGGCATCAATGAAGACGTCGTCAAGGACATCTCGGCCAAGAAGAACGAGCCGGAGTGGATGACCAAGCTCCGCCTCAAGGGCCTGCGCCTCTTCGACAAGAAGCCCATGCCGAACTGGGGCTCGGACCTCTCCGGCATCGACTTCGACAACATCAAGTACTTCGTGCGGTCCACGGAGAAGCAGGCGGAGTCCTGGGAGGACCTGCCCGAGGACATCAAGAACACGTACGACAAGCTCGGCATCCCCGAGGCGGAGAAGCAGCGCCTCGTCGCCGGTGTCGCGGCCCAGTACGAGTCCGAGGTCGTCTACCACCAGATCCGCGAGGACCTGGAGGAGCAGGGCGTCATCTTCCTGGACACCGACACGGCGCTGAAGGAGCACCCGGAGCTCTTCAAGGAGTACTTCGGCACGGTCATCCCCGTCGGCGACAACAAGTTCGCGTCGCTGAACTCCGCCGTGTGGTCCGGTGGCTCGTTCATCTACGTCCCCAAGGGCGTGCACGTCGAGATCCCGCTCCAGGCCTACTTCCGCATCAACACGGAGAACATGGGCCAGTTCGAGCGGACGCTGATCATCGTCGACGAGGACGCCTACGTCCACTACGTCGAGGGCTGCACGGCGCCGATCTACAAGTCGGACTCCCTGCACTCCGCGGTCGTCGAGATCATCGTGAAGAAGGGCGGCCGCTGCCGCTACACGACGATCCAGAACTGGTCGAACAACGTCTACAACCTGGTCACCAAGCGCGCCGTGGCGTACGAGGGCGCGACCATGGAGTGGATCGACGGCAACATCGGCTCCAAGGTGACGATGAAGTACCCCGCCGTCTACCTCATGGGCGAGCACGCCAAGGGCGAGACGCTGTCCATCGCCTTCGCGGGCGAGGGCCAGCACCAGGACGCCGGTTCCAAGATGGTCCACATGGCGCCCAACACCTCCTCCAACATCGTGTCGAAGTCCGTGGCGCGTGGCGGTGGCCGTACCTCCTACCGCGGTCTCGTCGAGATCGGCGAGGGCGCGGCCGGATCGAAGTCGAACGTCCTGTGCGACGCGCTGCTCGTCGACACGATCTCCCGCTCGGACACGTACCCCTACGTGGACGTCCGCGAGGACGACGTGTCCATGGGCCACGAGGCGACCGTCTCCAAGGTCTCCGACGACCAGCTCTTCTACCTGATGAGCCGCGGTCTGACGGAGTTCGAGGCCATGGCGATGATCGTGCGCGGCTTCGTCGAGCCGATCGCCAAGGAGCTGCCCATGGAGTACGCCCTGGAGCTGAACCGGCTGATCGAGCTGCAGATGGAGGGTTCGGTCGGTTAATACCGGCCGCGTCCCCCGCAGCGAGCAGATTTCTTACCCAGAGAGAGAGCACGACGACAGCCATGGCTGAGGCTCAGAACATCCCGGTGGGGTCCACCACCGCCGGATCGATCGCGGTGGCCGCCGAGTCCACCGTCGCCACCCGTATGAGCGCTCCCCCGTCCTTCGACGTGGCGGACTTCCCCGTCCCCCACGGCCGCGAGGAGGAGTGGCGGTTCACGCCGCTGGAGCGCCTTCGCGGGCTGCACGACGGCACGGCTGTGGCCACCGGCGGCATCCGCGTCGAGGTGAGCGCCCCCGCGGGCGTGACCCAGGAGACCGTCGGCCGCGAGGACGCGCGCGTGGGCAAGGCGGGCAAGCCCGTCGACCGCGTCGCCGCGCAGGCCTACAGCTCCTTCGAGAAGGCCTCGGTCGTGACCGTCCCCAAGGAGACGGTCCTGACCGAGCCGATCCGCATCGCCGTGCACGGCGAGGGCGGCACCGCCTTCGCGCACCAGGTCATCGAGGTGGGCGCGTTCGCCGAGGCCCTCGTCGTCATCGACCACACCGGTGACGCCGTGCTCGCCGCCAACGTCGACTACCTCCTGGGCGACGGCGCCAAGCTCACCGTCGTCTCCGTCCAGGACTGGGACGACAAGGCCGTGCACATCGCGCAGCACAACGCGCTGATCGGCCGGGACGCCTCCTTCAAGTCGGTCGTCGTGACCTTCGGCGGCGACGTCGTACGCCTGCACCCCCGCGTCGAGTACGCGGGCACCGGCGGCGAGGCCGAGCTCCTCGGCCTGTACGTCACCGACGCCGGCCAGCACCAGGAGCACCGCCTCCTGGTCGACCACAACCAGCCGCACTGCAAGTCGAACGTCATCTACAAGGGCGCGCTGCAGGGCGACGACGCCCACGCGGTGTGGATCGGCGACGTCCTCATCGAGGCCGCCGCCGAGGGCACGGACACGTACGAGATGAACCGCAACCTCGTTCTGACCGACGGCGCCCGTGTCGACTCCGTGCCGAACCTGGAGATCGAGACCGGCGAGATCGTCGGAGCGGGCCACGCCTCGGCGACCGGCCGCTTCGACGACGAGCAGCTCTTCTACCTGCAGTCGCGCGGTATCCCGGAGGGCGAGGCGCGCCGCCTGGTCGTCCGCGGGTTCTTCGCCGAGCTGATCCAGCAGATCGGCCTGCCCGACGTCGAAGAGCGCCTCCTCACCAAGATCGAAGAGGAGCTGGAGGCGTCCGCGGCATGACATTCGTACGCGCCTGCGGACTGAGCGAGCTGTCGGAGGACACCCCGAAGCGGGTGGAACTCGACGGCACGCCGGTCTCGGTCGTCCACACCGAGGGCGAGGTGTTCGCGATCAACGACATCTGCTCGCACGCGAACGTCTCCCTCTCCGAGGGCGAGGTGGAGGACTGCCAGATCGAGTGCTGGCTGCACGGCTCCGCCTTCGACCTCCGCACCGGCAAGCCGTCCGGCCTCCCCGCGACGCGCCCCGTCCCCGTATACCCCGTAAAGATCGAAGGGGACGATGTGCTCGTCTCCCTCACCCAGGAGTCCTGAGGCACATGGCAACGCTTGAAATCCACGACCTGCACGTCACCGTCGAGGCCGACAACGCCACGAAGGAGATCCTCAAGGGCGTCGACCTCACCGTGAAGCAGGGCGAGACGCACGCCATCATGGGCCCGAACGGCTCCGGCAAGTCGACGCTCGCCTACTCCATCGCGGGTCACCCCAAGTACACGATCACGCAGGGCACCGTCACCCTCGACGGCGAGGACGTCCTGGAGATGTCCGTCGACGAGCGCGCCCGCGCCGGCATGTTCCTGGCCATGCAGTACCCGGTCGAGGTCCCCGGCGTCTCGGTCTCCAACTTCCTGCGTACGTCGGCGACGGCGATCCGCGGCGAGGCCCCCAAGCTGCGCACCTGGGTGAAGGAGGTCAAGGGAGCGATGGAGCAGCTCCAGATGGACCCGGCCTTCGCCGAGCGCAACGTCAACGAGGGCTTCTCCGGCGGTGAGAAGAAGCGCCACGAGATCCTCCAGATGGAGCTCCTCAAGCCGAAGATCGCGATCCTCGACGAGACCGACTCCGGCCTGGACGTCGACGCCCTGCGCCAGGTCTCGGACGGCGTCAACCGCGTCCGCGACACCGGCGAGGTCGGCACCCTGCTGATCACGCACTACACGCGCATCCTGCGCTACATCAAGCCCGACTTCGTGCACGTCTTCGCGAACGGCCGCATCGCCGAGTCCGGCGGCGCCGAGCTCGCCGACAAGCTGGAGGCCGAGGGCTACGAGGCTTACACGAAGGGTGGCGCATCCGCGTGACAGTGGCCCACCAGGGGCTCTCCGGCCTCCTCGACACCGAGGCGATCCGCAAGGACTTCCCGATCCTGGATCGCACGATCCACGACGGCAAGAAGCTCGTCTACCTGGACAACGCGGCGACGTCCCAGACGCCGCGCCAGGTGCTCGACGTACTCAACGAGTACTACGAGCAGCACAACGCCAACGTCCACCGCGGTGTGCACGTCCTCGCGGAGGAGGCCACGGCGCTCTACGAGGGCGCCCGTGACAAGGTCGCTGCGTTCATCAACGCGCCGAGCCGCGACGAGGTGATCTTCACCAAGAACGCCTCGGAGTCGCTCAACCTCGTGGCCAACATGCTGGGCTGGGCCGACGAGCCCTACCGCGTGGACCACGAGACCGAGATCGTCATCACGGAGATGGAGCACCACTCCAACATCGTGCCGTGGCAGCTGCTCTCGCAGCGCACGGGCGCGAAGCTGAAGTGGTTCGGTCTCACGGACGACGGCCGCCTCGACCTGTCCAACATCGACGAGATCATCACGGAGAAGACGAAGATCGTCTCCTTCGTCCTGGTTTCGAACATCCTGGGCACGCACAACCCCGTCGAGGCGATCATCCGCCGTGCGCAGGAGGTCGGCGCGCTGGTCTGCATCGACGCCTCGCAGGCCGCCCCGCACATGGTGCTCGACGTGCAGGCGCTGCAGGCCGACTTCGTGGCCTTCACCGGCCACAAGATGCTCGGCCCGACCGGCATCGGCGTCCTGTGGGGACGGCAGGAGCTGCTCGAGGACCTGCCGCCGTTCCTCGGCGGCGGCGAGATGATCGAGACGGTGTCGATGAGCTCGTCGACATACGCTCCCGCGCCGCACAAGTTCGAGGCGGGCACGCCCCCGGTCTCCCAGGCCGTCGGCCTGGGCGCGGCCGTGGACTACCTCTCCGCGATCGGCATGGACAAGATCGCCGCTCACGAGCACGCGATCACCGAGTACGCGGTCAAGCGCCTCCTGGAGGTCCCCGACCTCCGGATCATCGGCCCGACCACGGCCGAGGACCGCGGCGCCGCGATCTCCTTCGCGCTCGGCGACATCCACCCGCACGACGTGGGCCAGGTTCTGGACGAGGAAGGCATCGCGGTCCGCGTGGGTCACCACTGCGCCCGCCCCGTCTGCCTCCGCTACGGAATTCCTGCGACCACGCGAGCGTCGTTCTATCTGTACTCCACGCCCGGCGAGATCGACGCGCTGATCGACGGCCTGGAGCACGTACGGAACTTCTTCGGCTGAGGGGCTGACCGGGACGTGAAGCTGGATTCGATGTACCAGGAAGTCATCCTGGACCACTACAAGCACCCTCACGGGCGCGGTCTGCGCGAGGGTGACGCCGAGGTGCACCACGTCAACCCGACGTGCGGCGACGAGATCACGCTGCGCGTGAAGTACGACGGGTCGACGATCGCCGACGTGTCGTACGAGGGCCAGGGCTGCTCCATCAGCCAGGCCAGCGCGTCCGTCCTGAACGACCTCCTGGTCGGCAAGGAGCTCGCCGACGCGCAGAAGGTCCAGGAGGTGTTCCTGGAGCTGATGCAGTCCAAGGGCAAGCTGGAGCCGGACGACGCGATGGAGGAGGTCCTTGAGGACGCCGTCGCGTTCGCCGGGGTCTCCAAGTACCCGGCGCGTGTGAAGTGTGCTCTGCTGAGCTGGATGGCGTGGAAGGACGCGACGGCACAGGCACTCGGTACCGACGTCGCTGAGAGGAAGACCGCATGAGCGAGAACGAGACCCTGACCAAGCCGGCCTCCGAGGAGGAGGTCCGCGAGGCGCTGTACGACGTGGTCGACCCCGAGCTGGGCATCGACGTCGTCAACCTCGGCCTGATCTACGGCATCCACGTCGACGACGCGAACATCGCGACGATCGACATGACGCTCACCTCGGCGGCCTGCCCGCTGACGGACGTCATCGAGGACCAGGCGAAGTCCGCCACCGACGGCATCGTCAACGAGCTCCGGATCAACTGGGTCTGGATGCCGCCGTGGGGCCCGGACAAGATCACGGACGACGGCCGCGAGCAGCTTCGGGCGCTCGGGTTCAACGTCTGAGGTTTTTTCGGCAGTACTGACGGTTCGGCCCCCCGCGCATCTGGCGCGGGGGGCCGAACCGTTTTCGGCTCACGGGGCGGAGCTCAGGGCGCCGCCCCGTTCGGCTTGGTCCTCGGCGTCCTCGGCGGCGGCCTGCGCCAGCGTGTGGGCCAGGCCCTCCTTGCGGATGCGCTGGTCGATGTAGAGCACGGCGGTCACCAGGGGCAGGAACACGCTGGCGGCCAGCTGCGTGACGAGGGTGGCGGCCAGGGTGAACACCGCGTACAGGCCGAACTGGGAACGCAGTTGGTCGAGCAGGACCGCGGAGGTGGAGCTGTCCGGGTCCACCGAGGGCGGGGTCGGCGCGGCGAACTGGAGGGGGAGGCGCACCGCCAGGGACACGGCGCCCACGATGAACCCGGCGAGCAGCGAGATGCCGAACGTGCGCCACCAGGCGCCGCGGACCAGGCGTACGGAGCGGCGCAGGGCCTGGAGCGGGCCCGCTGTCTCCAGGACCGCGGCCGCGGGGGCGAAGGCGAAGATGACGTACAACCAGGCCGCGAGCGGGGTCACGACGAGGAGCAGCAGGAAGAGCGCGCCGAAGGGGACCGCCCACCCGCTGAGCAGCAAGACGAAAAGGCCCGCGAAGAGCAGCACGCACGCGCCCACCGGCAGCATCACGATGAACGCGAGCAGCAGGGTCACGAGCGTCACGGACGGCGTCCGCGCCCACGCCCGGCGCCAGACCGCCGCGAAGGTCGCCGGGCGGCCGAGCACCGCCTCGTGCAGCGTGGCCGCGCACGAGGCCTGGATGAACGAGTTGACCGCCAGCGTGCAGACCATGGCGAGCAGCCATACCGCGCCGAAGGCGATCAGGGCGGGTCTGCCGTCGTCCCAGGAGAAGGTGGAGCCCGGCTCGGACAGGGCGTGCCAGTGGTCCCGGACGGTGACGTAGGCGATGACGGCTGCGGCCGCCACGACCGCCAGCAGCAGGCCGTATGCCGCGAGCGCGGTGCCGAACAGCGGTTTCGCGTAGCGGCGCATCGTGGTGAAGGTGCCGGCGAGGATGCGGTCGACGCTCAGCGGGGCGAGGGGGATGACGCCCGGCTTGGGCGGCGGGGGCGGCGGAGCCCAGCCACCGGGCCAGCCTCCGCCGTACCAGCCGCCGCCGTACGGTCCGCCGTATTGCCCGCCGTACGGTCCCTGCGGCCCTGTTGGTCCCTGCGGTCCCTGAGGTCCCCACCCTGTGTCTGACATTCGCCCCTGTGCTCCGTAGCTCCGTATTTCCGTGCGGTGCCCCGCGTGCGCTCCCTGTGGCCCCCCACAGCGGTCGCGTTACCTTAGCCGGTTCGATCGGCCTCGTTATGTACGCCCGTACGCAACGTTGTGTACTCTCGTACGCATGGGATACGGACTGCTGGCCGGCGCGATCGTGGCGGAGGTGGCCGGGACGACGGCCATGAAGTACAGCGAGGGGTTCAGCAAGCTCTGGCCCTCGGTGATCACCGTCGCGGGGTATCTGATCGCCTTCACCCTGCTCGCGCAGACCCTGAAGACGCTGTCGGTCGGCACCGCCTATGCGATCTGGGCCGGGATCGGGACCGCCGCGGTCGCCGCCATCGGCATGATCTTCATGGGGGAGTCCGCAGGTCTGGCCAAGATCGCGGGGATCGCCCTCGTGATCGCGGGCGTCGTCCTGCTCAACCTCGGCGGTGCCCACTGATGGCCCGCCGGTACGACCCCGAACGCCGCCAGCGGATCATCGACGCCGCGATCCGCGTGGTCGGGAAGAAGGGTATCGGCGGGCTCAGCCACCGCTCGGTCGCCGCCGAGGCCGATGTGCCGCTCGGCTCCACGACGTACCACTTCAAGACGCTCGACGAGCTGATGGTGGCCGCGCTGCGGCAGTCCAACGAGGGGTTCGCGAAGGTGATGGCCGCTGGTCGCGCGTTCGAGGACCCCGAGGCCGACCTCGCGGCGGAGCTGGCGCGGATTCTCGGCGACTGGTTCGCGGGGGAGCGGTCAGGGGTCGAGCTGGAGTACGAGCTCTACCTCGCCGCCCTGCGCAGGCCCGCGCTGCGGCCGGTGGCCGCGGAGTGGTGCGCGGGGCTCGCCGAAGTGCTCGAGCGACGCACGGACCCGGTCACGGCGCGCGCCCTCGTCGCGCTGATGGACGGGATATCCCTCCAGGTGCTGCTCACGGGCGGTGAGTACGACCCGGTCTACACGCGCGAAATGCTGGACCGGCTGCTCTAGGCGGGCGCGCGCCGGAAGGGCGGGACGGGCTCCGGGGACTGCCGCCCGGCCGGGCGGACAGGCGTCCGGGCGGGCGTACGCGGCGGGAAGCGGTACGGGACGGTGTACGGCGGCGGTGAGGGGGCTGCTGCGGCTGGTGTGGGCGGTGCTTGGTTGGGCGGTGGGGTGTGTGGTCCTTGGGGTGGGGCGAGGGCTTGGCTCGGTGGGGGTGGGCGCCGGTGCCGGTGGTGGCCCGGGCACTGAGACCGGTTCGCTCGGGTGGTGTGCCGCCGGTTAGGTTTTCCCCATGACCGACACGAACGCTTCCCGCACCACCGGCGCCGTCGCCGCAGGCCTCGCCACCGTCACCGCCGACGGCACCGTCCTCGACACCTGGTTCCCCGCGCCCGAGCTCGTCGCCGAAGCGGGCCCCGCAGGCACCGAGCGGCTCACCGCCGAGCGCGCCGTGCAGCTGCTCGGGGACGGCGCGGCCAAGGCCATCGGCCCGGACGCCCGTCGCGGCGTGGAGACCATCGCCGTACGTACGGTCATCGCGTCCCTCGACGAGAAGCCCGTGGACGCCCACGACGTCTACCTCCGGCTGCACCTGCTCTCGCACCGCCTGGTCAAGCCGCACGGCGTGAACCTCGACGGCCAGTTCGCCTTCCTCGCCAACGTCGCCTGGACCTCGCTCGGCCCGGTCGCCGTGGACGACGTCGAGAGGGTGCGGCTCAACGCCCGCGCCGAGGGCCTGCACCTCGCGGTGACCTCCGTCGACAAGTTCCCGCGCATGACGGACTACGTCGCGCCGAAGGGCGTCCGCATCGCCGACGCCGACCGCGTCCGGCTCGGTGCGCACCTCGCCGAGGGCACGACCGTCATGCACGAGGGCTTCGTGAACTTCAACGCGGGGACCCTGGGGACCTCGATGGTCGAGGGCCGCATCTCCGCGGGCGTCGTCGTCGGCGACGGCTCCGACATCGGCGGCGGCGCCTCCACGATGGGCACCCTCTCCGGCGGCGGCAACGTCCGCATCGTCATCGGCGAGCGCTGCCTGATCGGCGCCGAGGCCGGGGTCGGCATCGCGCTGGGCGACGAGTGCGTCGTCGAGGCCGGTCTCTACGTCACCGCGGGCACCCGCGTCACCATGCCCGACGGGCAGATCGTCAAGGCCCGCGAGCTCTCCGGCGCCTCGAACATCCTCTTCCGCCGTAACTCGGTCACCGGCGCCGTCGAGGCCCGCCCGAACAACGCGGTGTGGGGCGGCCTGAACGACGTGCTGCACAGCCACAACTGAGCACCGCCTTCTGCCGGGAGCGCCCTTCGGTCCACACCGGAGGGCGCTCTTCGCGTCGTGGCGTGCGTAAGCTGCCCTGTCACGCGTGCGCGGGCCGCGTGGGACGACGGGAGAGAGCGTGATGCGGCGAGTTGGTGTGCGGGCCATGGCCCTGGGCGCGGTGGCGGCGCTCGGTCTTGTCGCCGGGTGCGGTGCGAGCGCCGGGCAGGGCAAGGACGCCGGCGGCGGGGCCGCGCAGCAGGTGAGCCGGGCCTCCGCCGGTGACCACCGCTACCCGCTGGAGAAGAGCGACATTCCCTGGAGCGGCAGCCCGAGCCCGTTCGACGCACAGGTCAAGCTCGCCGACGGGCGGCGCGTGGCGATGCACTACATGAAGGGCAAGGGGCTCCTGGCCCAGGACTACAGCCCCAAGGCCAAGGGCTGGTCCAAGTCGGCCCTGGTCCACGGGACCAAGACCGACGCCTGCCAGGGCATCACGCTCAAGGCCAAGGACGGCACGGTCGCCGCCTTCGGAGACTTCGGCGTGTACTGCGCGGACGGCGAACCGCCGACCGAGTCGGTCGCCGCGGTCGCCACGGGCCCGCTGACGAAGTGGGCCACGCACCTCACGAAGGACTTCGACGGCTGGGAGAAGATCGCCGTCGCGCCGGGCGGAAAGAAGGCCACCTTCAGCCGGGGCACCGACAAGCTCACCTGGACCAAGGCAGGCGGCTTCCCCGCCACGAGCTGAGGCGCTACGAGCTGAAGCTTCCGCGGGACGCCTGCCGCAGCGCCTCGTACGCCGCGAGCAGCCCGCCGGTCGCCTCCCGGCCTGCGGAGTGCAGCGGTGCGCGGACGGGGCCCGCGGGCAGGCCGAGGGCGTCGAGCAGCGCCTTGGACGTGACCGCGCCCGGCAGGCCCGCGCCCATCATCAGCTCGATGAGTTCCATGGACTGCCGCTGCAGTCGCCGGGCCCGTTCGGTGTCGCCCGCGTCGAACGCGTCGATGATCGAACGCAGCTGCCGCGGCACGGCGTTGGCCACCGTGCTGATGTACCCGGCGCCGCCCACCGCGTACAGCGCCAGGATGGATTCGTCGCAGCCCGTGTAGTAGGCCAGGTCAGTGCGCGAGAGCACCTTCTGGGTGCCCATCAGGTCGTACGCGCAGTCCTTGACGGCGACGATCCGCGGATGCTCCGCGAGCCGCAGCATCGTCTCCGGCTCGATGCGGGTCCCGGTGCGCCCGGGGATGTCGTACAGCGCGAGCGGGAGCCCGGTCGCGTCGGCGACCTCCAGGAAGTGCGCCTCGACGGCGTCCTGCGGTGGCCTGCTGTAGTACGGCGTGACCACCAACAGGCCGTCCGCGCCCGCCTTCTCGGCCTGCAACGCCAGCTCGACGGTGTGCCGTGTCGCGAAGCTGCCGACACCCGCGACGATCGCGGCCCGGTGGCCGACCGCCTCGGCCACCGCCCGTACGAGTGCGGCCTTCTCGTCGTCGGTCGTGGTGGGGGACTCGCCGGTGGTGCCGGAGAGCACGAGCCCGTCGCAGCCTTCGGCCACCAGACGCTCGGCGAGCAGCCGGGCCCCGTCGAGGTCGAGCAGCCCGTCCGCCGTGAAGGGCGTGACCATCGCGCAGAGGGCCCGACCGAAAGGGGGAGGCGTCGCTGAAGGAGCCGAGCGAGCTGAAGGAGCTGGGCGAGCTGGGGGAGAGGTCATAAAGGCAGTGTCGGTACGCCGACGCTGAAGCTCCACTTAATTCTGCTACGAGATAAGCGACAGGAACGCTACGAAATGGCGGCGAGTGGGCAGTCGCGCGCTACTGCCAACTCGCCCCCGTATGGGCCACCATGGGGACGTCGGTAGTCGATGGATGGCCGCGCGGCACCGCGGCCGGTCACAGGAGGCGTCATGAGGCTGGGCAAAGCACTCGCCACCGGGATCGCCGAAGAAGCCCCGCAGGACCGCCTGCGCCAAGAGCAGCCCGAGCAGCCCGAGCGGCACGAACAGTCCGAGCGGCCCACGGAGGCGGAGTCCGAACAGGTGGCGGCGGCCGGGCGGCCCGCAGCCGACAGGCCCGTGGCCGGGGTTCCGGCAGTCCGGTGAGGCTGCGGCTCCCCGAGGAACGCCCGACGGAGCCGCCGACCGGATACAAGATCGCCCGCCTGGCGCTGTCCCACGACGGCGCCAGGGCCGGGTTCACCGGCGTCTCCCTGGGCGCGGCCCTGCCCTACGGCGTCCTCGACGCGGCCCACTGCGTCTACGGCCGGCGGCACAAGGCCCCGCACCGCCGCTGCGACTGCGGATTCCACTGCGTCCACGAGCGCGCCGCGGCGGAGGCGTTCCTGTGCACCGGCGAGCACCGAGGGGCGGCGCTGCTCGAAGTGACGGTGCTCGGCGCGTACATCCGCTTCGAGCGCGGCTTCCGGTACGCGCGCCAGCGGGTGCGCACCGTCACCGTGCGGCCGTGCGGCTGCGGTGCGCGGGCGGCGGTCCTCGCCGACGCAGGATGGGGCAGGCCGGGGTGGCGGGTGGTCGAGGGGGCGTGCGGTGCCTGCGTGGGCAAGCGCATGTCGCTGCGGCTCACGGAGTTCGCCCGTCTCGCGGGGGAGGGGCTCACGGTCACCGCGGCGCGCCCCGACACCGTGCCGGGAACGCCCGCCGAGGCCCTGGGAGTGCCCGAACTGGTCGCCGAGGCGGCGCTCCTCCAGGCCCGACTCGACCTCTTCCAGGGCGAGTTGGCTCGCCTTTCGGAAGACGAGAAGGGAAAGGGGTAGAAGGGGGAGCGGCACGGCCTCTGGCCTGATCGGTGCGGCGGACATCTCCTGGGTTGACCTCAAGTTCACTTGAGGTAGCAGTGTGTGGGTCGCGGGCCGGAACCCCGCCCACACACCGAAGGAGCAGGCCATGCAGACCCTCACCGATGCCACGACCCTCCCCGACCCGGCCCGCGCGGACGGCGGTCTCGTCTTCCTCAGCACGTGGAGCACGGGCACGCCGGAGCGGCAGCGGGCGGCGGTCGACGCGATCGCCGAAGCCTGGGCGAGCCGTCCGTGGCCGCACGCGGGGCTGCTCTCCTACACCGTGTACGCGGGTGCGGACGGCTCGACGGTGGCGCATCGCTCGCAGTGGCGGGACGACGAGGCGTACCAGGACTTCTTCGCCCGCGGCAGGGACGAGCGGAACGCCGAGATCGACGCGGCCGTGCCGGGCATCGAACGTCTCGGGCTGAACAAGACGCGGCTGCGGGGCGGTGTGGCGCGGGCCGCCGGTGACGAGCGGGTGGCCGACGCGGTCGTCATCACCGAGGCGGACGCCGGCGCGGAGGGCGGGGTGCCGGAGGCCGCGCCGGGGCTGATCTCCGTCCATTTCCACGAGACGACGGACGGCGCGCGGGTGATCCGCTACGCGGAGTTCGAGAGCGGGGACGGGCTGCCGGAGGAGGGCAGGTACCGCCTGGCGTACCACTTCCGGCCGCGCCGTTGAGCGCACGGCCGGCGTCGCGCGCGCTCCGCTTTCGCCGCGCACCGCCGGAGGCCCGGCGTCCGCCCCGGCATCCCCTGGACGAAAATATTCGGCGGTGGGACGGTGGAATCTCCGTGCGGGGGCGGGCGCAGGGGACCTCGGCCCTCCGGGCAGCACCAGGGAGTCGCCATGGCCACCGGCAAGGAGTTCGAGATAGCGCGGGAGTTCGAGGTCGACGCCTCTCCCGCCGTGGTCTGGGACGCGCTCACCACCGGCACCGGCGGCTGGCTGTGGCCCATGGAGTACGAACCCCGCGAAGGCGGCGCAGCCCCCTCGGGCGGCACGGTCACCCGCTGGGATCCGCCGCACCGCCTGACGGGCCGCGTAGAGAACCCCGAGACGCTCCCGCCCGGCCAGACCCTCGATCAGCTCGACCACACCATCGAGCCCCGCGACGGCGGCCGCCGCTCCTGGGTCCGCTACGAACACAGCGGCATCCTCACCGACGACTGGGACGGCAGGTGCGAAGCGGCGGGCAAGCACGCCGACTTCTATCTGCACACCCTGCGCCAGTACCTCACGTACTTCCCCGGCCTCCCCGTCACCTTCACCGCACTCGAAGGCCCCGCCCCCGCCGCCGCCCCGGACGCCTTCGCCAGGCTGGGCCGACGCCTCGGCCTGCCCGACGACGCCTCCGAGGGCGCCCGCGTCCGTGTGGACGCCCCCGGAGAACACCTCGACGCGATGATCGACTTCCGCAGCCGGCACTTCATCGGCCTGCGGACGGAAACCGCGCTCCTGCGGTTCTTCGGCCGCAACCACTTCGGCGCCCCCGTGGCCCTGAGCATCCACGACTTCGCCCCGCACGCGGACCCCAAGGGCACCGAACTGGCCTGGCGCGACTGGCTGCTCAGGCTCTACGGCTAGCGAGCGGCCCCGACGGCCCCACGCCCCGGACTACGGCCGGAACCGCAGCACCTGCGGATCATGATCGCTGTTCTGCTCCGCGAACTCCGCGTTGATGTGCACGCTGTCGTACGAGAAGGCGCCCGCGCCGCCCACCCCGGGGCTGGTCAGGATCTGGTCGAGGACCTGGGCGTTGCCCTGGTAGACGTACGAGTAACGCTCCGACCGGGGAAGGGACTTGACGGCGGACTTCAGCGCGCCGCCCGCTTCCAGGGCGTCGGTCGTCGCCGAGAACTCGAAGTCGTTCACGTCACCCACGACCACCACGTCGGCGTTCTTCTGCACCTTGCGCACATCCCGCACGAAGGAGTTCACGGCCTGCGCCTGCTGCAACCGCTTGGCCTCCGACGACCGCACCGGCGGCTGGTGGTGCGAGGTCAGGCCCTCGTCGCCACCCTTCGACCCGAAGTGGTTGGCGACCACGATCACGGGCCGCCCGCGGAAGCTGAACTCACCGGCCAGCGGCTTGCGGCTGTCCGTCCACGCGGCGTTCGCGGGGTCGACACGGCCGGGGGAGAGAGTCAGCGCGGCGCGCCCGGCGGAACGTACGACGTCCGTGCCCGTCGTCGCGTCCCCGGTGCCCCGGTCGGTGAAGGAGACCCGCTCGGGGTTGAAGAGGAACACCTGGCGGATGTTGCCGCCCGGCTCGCCGCCGTCCTCGTTGTTCTCCGGGTCGATGGACCGCCACGCGTACCGCGGCCCGCCCGCGGCGACGATCGCGTCCGTGAACTTCTTCAGGGTCGCCTCCGCCGAGACCGTCCCGTCGTTCTTCGCGCCGTTGTCGTCCTGGATCTCCTCCAGGGCGAGGATGTCGGGCGAGGCGAGATTCGAGACGACGGCCCCGGCGAGCGCGTCGAACTTCGTCTGCGGGTCGGTGGGGTCGAGGTTCTCCACGTTGTACGTCGCGACCGCGAGCTCACCCTTGGCCTGCCGCCGCGTCGTCTCCCGCTCAAGGCCCTTGTCCGTGACCTTGCCGAGCGTCCGCGCGACCAGCGTGTAACCGCCGAACTGGTTGAAGTCCAGCGGCCCCGCCGCGCCGCCGGTCAGTGTGTCGCCGACGTTCGCCTTCGGGAAGGGCTGCTCGGAGACCGGGGCCAGCTGCTGGATCTGGAGACGCCCGGTGTTCTGGTCGTCGTAGGACTTGTAGACCGTGCCGCCGCGCCGGTTGGCGTTCTCGTGCGGCTTCACGGTGATCCACAGCTCCGAGTACGGGTCCGTGGCGCCGACCACGCGCGAGGTGCCGACGCGTACGTTCATGCCCTCCAGGGACTCGTAGCGGTCCAGGGCGTACGAGCGGGGCTTGAGCGGGAGCGCGTTGATGCTGCCGCCGTCGGCCGGGTCGCCGTCGGGCGCGAACGCGGAGGGCACCGTCTTCGCGTCCACCGTGACGGGGGCGGGCAGCGCGTTGCCGGACGACTCGACCGTCACCGTCGGCTTGGTGATCTGGGTCAGGGACTGGTTGCCGGAGGACTGGCCGCCGGGGACGTACTCGCCGACGGTCCCGGAGACGCGGACCGCGTCCCCCGCCCGCACGGTCAGGGCGGCGGAGCCGGTGTAGACGAAGACGCCCTCGCTGGTCGCGGGGTTCTTGTCGCCCTCGGGGTCCTGGAGCCAGAAGCCCTTCGAGCCGTACGAGCGGACGCCGGTCACGATGCCCGTCACGTCCGTCACCTGCTGCCCGGCGAGGGGCGAGAGGCGGGTGGCGCCCTGGATGTCGTGGACCTGCACCTCGGCGGCGGAAGCGGACGGGGAACTCGCGGCGAGCAGGCCGGCCGCGAGGGCGGCGGCCACGACGGCGGAGACGGCGGCGGATCTCGCGGCGGGCCGGGTGGCACGGGATATGTACGGCATGGAGAGACTCCGGATGAGGGTGAGTACGTATATGAGGGGTGAGTACGTATGAGGCGGGTGAGGCGAACCGGTGGGTGCCCGGCGCTCTACGCGCGTCAATCTCTTGCGTGACCAGGGGAGTTGTCAAGGTTCGGCGGGTGTTCTCACCGTGTATGTCTCCTGACAGGGACATGAACCGGGCGGCATGCGCCCAAATCCGTCTAGGCTTCAGCCCAGCCGTCCCTCCCCGGGCTCCCGACATCGCTCGAGCAGGGGAGGCCCCATCCTTCGGAGGAGAATCAGCCGATGTCCGTAAGTCCCGCCACCCTGCCGCCGGTGCTGCTGCACTCCGAAGCGGAACTCGCGCGGGCCGCGCTCGCCTCGCCGCTGCTCTCCCGCGCCGCGCGGCTCGCCCGCTGGGCGGGCCCGGGTACGCGTGTCGGGGCGGGCGGTGAGCTCGTCGAGGAGCAGCTGCCGGCCGCCGCGGCGGAGCTGGGCCTCGACGCGAACGACCCGGACGCCGCCGCGTACGCGAGCGAGGCCTGGCGCGTGGCCGTCGACACGGGCCTGGTGGACGTCACGGACGCGGACGAGGAAGAAGGCGAGGACGCCCCCGGGACGGTGACCGCGGGCGAGGACCTCGCCGCGCTCACCTCCGGCAGCCCGCAGGACATCCTCGCCGTCTGGCTCGGCGCCCTGGACACCGTGTACGGGGACGCGACCGTGCCCGACATGGACAACCTCCTGGACGTCCTGGAGGAGAACGGCGAGATCGACTTCGAGGAGCTCGGCTGGGACCCGCAGGCCGAGGCGGACTTCCTGGACGGCGTGCTCGGCAACCTCTACCTGCTGACCGCCGGTGACGCCGGAGCGGGCGAGGAGCCGGTGCCGCTGCCCGCGCTCGCCGCGTCGATGCTCGTGCCCGACGACATGGGCGAGCCGACGGACGACGTCCTGGAGCAGGTGTCGGACGCCATGATGAAGCTCGACGACCAGTTCCGGCTCTTCGAGCCGCTGGGGCTCGTCGAGTACCAGCCGGTCGACGAGGCCCTCATGGTGGACATCGACGAGGCCGAAGCGCCGCTCCCGGACGACGACGAGGACGTCTCGCGGTACGGCATGGTCAAGCTGACCCCGCTCGGTGTGTACGGCATCCGGGCCCGGATGCTGGAGGCCGGTGTGGACGCCCCCGCGGTCGGCGACCTCGCGGACAAGGGCGCCGACGCGCTGCTCGCGGGGACGGCCGGTTTCCCGCAGGCCGCCGCGCAGGCCGAGATCGAGCTGTGGCTCGCCCGGCACGAACCGCTGGACGCGGCACGGGAGTTGCTGGCCGCCGCGCGCGGCGGGGACGAGGGGGCGCCGCTGCGGCGGCTGCGGTGCCAGCAGGCGCTCTCGCTGGTGGGCGACGGCGCGGAGCCCGCCCTCAGGGAGGTGCTCGACGACGCCGAGCTCGGCGGCCTTGCCCGCGTGTGGCTGGCCGAGCACGGGGCCGCCGATGTGCCCCCGCCCTCCGAGGCCCTGGTCTTCTGGCTGACCATCGACACGATCGCCGCGCAGCTCGCCGCCGAGGGCAACTCGGACGAGTTGCAGGGGCTCGTGGAGGGGCTCTCCGAGCAGCACAGCGGGTTCTTCGCCGCCGCCTGGCGGGTCGAGCACCCCGCCACCGCGGACGTCCTGGAGGCGATGGGGCGGCTGCACCCCGACAAGAAGGTGGCCAAGGAAGCACGCAAGGCGGCCTTCAAGGCGCGCTCGCAGCAGGGCGTCTGACGCCGGTAGACGCCGACAGACCCAGACAGCCCCAGGCAGCCCCAGACAAACCCAGACAGACCCAGACAGACACCGACAGTGGCCGGGCCGCGGTGCGCGGCCCGGCCACTGCGCTGCTCAGCTCAGCTCAGATCAGCACTGGTACAGCGTCGTGTGCTTGAACGACGACGTCGCGCCGTTGAAGCCGTACGTTCCCCGGTACGCCGGAGGATTCTGGTACTCGCCGACGATCGTGACCGTGTCGGCGCAGGAGCCCTGCCCCGTGCGCTTGGCGTCCAGGCGGATCGTGTCGCCCATGATGCCGCCCGTGATCTCCCACGGGGCGCCGCAGATGCCGGAGGTGATCTGGCCCCCGGTCACCACGTGCGGGTAGGTGTTCGGGTTGAATTTCACCTCCATGGCGAAGGTGATCGCACCGTTGTGCAGCTCCAGCTTGCGGGTGGTGGTGACCGCCTCGGCGGACACGTCCATGGGCGCGGCGAACGCCTCGTCGCGCGTCTTGACCTCGGCGCCCTGCGGATTGTGGAAACGGTGCTCCCCGCGGGCCTGGCCCTTCTGCTTGCGTGCCTGAGTGGTCATGGAACCCCTCCTCTCGCGGTGCGACCGGTCAGGCCAGCTGTTCGGAGACCTCGACCCGCAGCAGCGCGCGGACGTTCTCGAAGTGGTTGAGCACGGTGACGGTCGAGGAACCGGCGAACAGCAGGCCGAGCGCGACGTTGTCGAGCGAGGTCACCAGGGACCCCGAGTCGCCGCCCGCCGAGATGTTCGTGGTCAGGATCTGGTCCTTGAAGCGGGCCGTGCCCGCGGTGCCGTAGTTGACGTCGATGGTGGCGTCCACGGCGATGATCCGGCCGAAGGAGATGTTGGTCGTACGGCCGGTCTTCTTCACCAGGTCGCCGACCGCGACGTTCGCCTTGCGGCGCCAGGCGCGCGGCGCCCCGCTGAAGTACGTCTCACGGGTCGCGTCCTGGAAGTCGACGGTGCCGAGCGCGGCGTCGACGACGTTGTTGTGCCGCTCCGGCGGAATCTGCGGGGCGAACTGGATCGTGATGAAGCGCTCCAGGGTCGCGATGCGGTCGGCCGGGTCCTGGCCGCCGTCGAAGACACCGGGCTGCACGATCGCGCTGCCCAGCTGGGCGCGGTTGGAGTCGGCGAGGACGTGGTTGTTGGACAGGACGTAGAACTTCGCCGGTACGCCGAGGCCCGCGCCGGGCGGGTCCACGGAGGCGCCGGGCAGGAAGTCGTACACCACGCTGCCGAGCGTGCCGGCCGTCACGCGTACGTTGCCGACCGAGGCGCCGGAGGGGCAGGGGCGCATGCGGCGCTTGAGGAGCTGCGGCTCGAACGCGCCGAGTCCGCCGCGCTCTTCCAGCATGGGCTGCGAATAGCCCGCGAGCTGCTCGCTCGCGCCGCCGTCGGGGCCGTACGTCATCGAGCGGTCCTCGGTGCGGCCGGACGACTTGCGCTGCTGGCGCTGCGCGGCGACGTGGCCGACGGCGACGACGTCGGTGGGGGTGCCGTCGTCCATCTGGGCGGGGATGACATCCCGCTCCGGGAGCATGGACTCCGGAACCTTCTGGGTCACGAACACGATGACAGCGGGTTCGCCGGTGGGCTCTCCGTCGACCCACTTCACGCCGTGGCCGAAGCCGACGACGTTGGCCGGGGACGTCTGGGGGCCCAGGAAGTCACCCGTCGCCTGCCGGCGCGAGCTGTCACTGAGCTGACCGCCGGTGGGTCCTCGCATCAATTCGGGCTGGCGCACCACGCCAGACCACCTCTTCCCCTTGGTTGAAGGGTGGAGTTCCGGTGGGCCTCCGCAGGCCGTCCTACTGCGCCGTGGGCTCGCCGATGGCGAGGACGCGCACGGGGATGCCTTCGAGCTCTTCCGGAATCACGTCTTCGTCCCGGAGCCGGTCACGGGGCACTTTGCGGACGACGAACACGACGATCACGTCCGCTCCCGAGAATTCGTCCTTCCCGATGCCGACACCGGTGACATTGGCCAGCTTCATCAGCGGGCCCTCATGAAGGCTGCGTGCCTGCGAAGCGTCCACGCGGCTCGCCTCCCCCAATGGGTGATGCAGGTAGGGGATGTCTATTGCCGTGCGGATGGCGGGTCAAGGCGTTTGGCACGAAATCTTGGCTTTACGGGTGATCCGCGCCTGTCGACCTTGTTTACGAAGTCTCTTCCCGCCCATGGCTCATGTGCGCCGACCCATGGCTCATGTACGCAGATGTGAAGCGCCGTTGAGGTCCAGAACCGTGCCCGACGCCCACTCCGCGACCGGCGAGGCCAGCCACAGCACCGCCGCGGCGATCTCCTCCGCCGTGCCCGCACGCCCGAACGGGCTCTGCGCACGGATCGCCGCGCCCTCGTCGCCGCTCAGCCGGTGCGCCACCCGCTCCGTCTCGAAGAAGCCGGGCGCCACGGACGCCACCGCGATCCCGTACGGCGCGAGCGACACGGCGAGGGACTGGCCGAGCGCGTGCACGGCCGCCTTGGTCGCCCCGTACGCCGGGTGGTCGGGCTCCCCGCGGAACGCGCCGCGCGAGCCGATGTTCACGATCCGGCCGCCCGTGCCCCGGTCGATCATGTCGCGGGCCGCCAGGTGGCTGAGGTTCGCCGTGGCCAGGAGGTTCACCGAGACGTGCTGCTGCCAGAGCGCCGCCCAGTCCTCGTACGACGTGTCGGCGAGGGGGTGCGGCAGGTTCACGGCCGCGTTGTTCACCAGGACGTCAATGCCGCCGAGCGCGGTGACGGCCCGCCCGGCGACGTCCGCGGCGCCCGCCGGGTCCGACAGATCCCCGCCCACCAGGACGTGCCCCTCGCCGTCGAGCGAGGCGAGCGTCGCGCGCGCGTCCTCCTCGCGCGAGCCGAAGTGCACCGCGACGCGGTCGCCGTTCGTGGCGAAGGCGCGGGCGAGTGTTCTCCCGAGGCCTCGGGAGGCCCCGCTGATCAGGACGCGGCGGTCGGTGGCCGGCAGGTTCATGGAAGGAAGCCCCTCGACGTCGAACAGTGTTCAACCGCCGTTTATACGTGAGCGGGAACGTGACGCCGACAGCAGCCCGGCCGCTCGTACGGACCCGCCCCGAGGAGACATCGTGTCGCTCACCCGCAGGGACTTCACCAGACGCTCCGCGATCACCGGCGCGGGGGTCGCCCTGGCCGGCAGCGTCGGCGCCCTCGCCACCGCGCCCGGCGCGCTCGCCGCCGAGGAGACGACGGACGGCGGGACCGACGAGACCGACGCGCTGCGCGGCGCGCCCGGATACGGCCCCCTCGTCCCCGACCCGGACGGCCTGCTGGCGTTGCCCGCCGGATTCTCGTACCGCGTCCTGACCCACAGCGGGAAGACGAAGCTGGAGAGCGGCGAATTCACGCCGTCCAACCACGACGGGACGGCCACCTTCGAGGGTCCGCGCGGCACGACCCTGCTCGTCAACAACCACGAGCTGGGCGGCCCCCGGTCCAAGTGGCCGCACCCGGTCCCGCTCACCGAGGGCCTCGTCTACGACCCGGCGGCGGCCGGCGGCTGCACCGTCGTCGAGGTCCGCCGCGACGGACACGTCGCCGAATGGGTCGGCATAGCGGGCACCGCCACCAACTGCGCGGGCGGAAGCACTCCCTGGGGCACCTGGCTGACCTGCGAGGAGACCGAGGACCGGGCCGGCCAGAACGGCATGACCAAGGACCACGGCTACGTCTTCGAGGTCGACCCCCACGATCGGCGTGCCAACCGCGCCCCCAAGCCGATCAAGGCCCTCGGCCGCTACGCCCACGAGGCCGTCGTCGTCGATCCGAAGCGCGGCCACCTCTACCTCACCGAGGACGCCTCGGGGCCGAACGGCCTGCTCTACCGCTGGAGTCCGCCGCACGGCTTCAAGCACGGCCGCGGCAAGCTGCGCACCCTCTCCGACGACGCCGGCGTCCTGAAGGCGCCCAAGTGCTACGACTCCGGCGGCCGTTTCGTGGACGATCTCTCCCGCGCGACCAAGATCGGCACCGTGTACGGCGTGGACTGGGTCGAGGTCCCGGACCGCGACGCCCGCACGGTCCCGGTGCGCGAGCAGTTCGACGACGGCGACATCACGCGCGCCCGCAAGCTCGAAGGCATGTGGTGGGGCGACGGCGGCGTCTACATCGTCGCCTCGTTCGCCCGCGACGAGAGCCCCGTCCGGCACGACGGGCAGGTGTGGTTCTACCACCCCTCGCGCCGCACCCTCACCCTGAAGGTCCTGCTCGGCGTCGACCAGGACCCCGCCGAGGACGGCGCGTTCGACGGCCCCGACAACATCACCGTCTCCCCGTACGGCGGCCTCGTCATCGCCGAGGACGGCGACGGCGTCCAGCACCTCTTCGGGGCGACCGAGCGCGGCCGTACGTACCCGATCGCGCGCAACGAACTCAACGGCGGCACCCCCCAGAAGCCCTCCTACAGCGAGTTCACCGGCGTCACCTTCTCGCCCGACGGCAAGACGCTCTACGCCAACATCCAGACCCCCGGAATCATGTTCGCGATCACGGGCCCCTGGCGACGCCGACGCCCCTGAACGACGGCCCCCGGAAAAACAATTGGCCCCCGAATTACCACTCTCTTAGAGTGAAACTCCTCCCGGTGCGCGGGCGGCGGCTACTTCTTCTGATGAAACCACGCCGCCGCCACTTTGATCTCGGGAGGCGGAAATTCTGAATTCGGGGGAATTCACATGGCACGCTTCAACACCAAGTCCGCCAAGGCGCTGGTCACTTCCGTCGTGAAGTCGACCGGGAGCACCGCGGCGACACACGAGGGCGGTCGCGGCCGTCTCCGCGATCCCCGTTCCGAGCTCTTTCTGCTCGCGGTGGCGAATTTCGTTTCCCAGCAGACCTTCTACGAGTCCGGGAACACCCGCGACGACCGTTTCGCCACGCTCGTGCGGCGCCTGGCCGTGCAGGACCCCCAGTGGGTCGCGGGCCTGCTCGGCTGGCTGCGCGGCGACGGCAACATGCGCACGGCCTCGATCGTCGGCGCCGCCGAGTACGTCAAGGCGCGCCTCGACGCCGGCGCCACCGAAGGCCCCGCCAACCGCCGGGTCGTCGCCTCCGTGCTGCGGCGCCCCGACGAGCCCGGCGAGCTGCTCGGGTACTGGACGGCGACGTACGGCCGGAACATCCCCAAGCCCGTCAAGCGCGGCATCGCCGACGCCGTACGCCGGCTGTACGGCGAGAGGGCGCTGCTCAAGTACGACACGGCGGCCAAGGGCTACCGCTTCGGCGACATCCTCAACCTCGTGCACGCCGCACCCGACCCGGACAAGCCGTGGCAGGGCGACCTCTTCCGGTACGCGCTCGACCGCCGCCACCACCCCGACACCGCCGTACCGCCGGCCTCCGCCCGCGTCCTCGCGGCGCACCGCGAGCTGATGGCCGTACCGGTCGCCGAGCGGCGCGCGGTGGTCACCGGCGCGGGCGGCGCCGAGCGGCTCGCCGCGGCGGGCGTGACGTGGGAGGCGCTCGCGGGCTGGCTGCAGGGGCCGATGGACAAGGCGGCCTGGGAAGCGATCATTCCGTCCATGGGCGCGATGGCGCTGGTCCGCAACCTCCGCAACTTCGACGAGGCAGGCGTCTCGGACGAGGCGGCGGCAGTCGTCGCGGCCAAGCTCGCGGACCCGGCGGAGGTCGCGAGGTCGCGACAGTTCCCCTTCCGCTATCTCGCGGCGTACCAGCACGCGCCGTCGCTGCGCTGGGCGTACCCGCTCGAGCAGGCGCTCGGCCACTCGCTGGGCAACGTGCCCGCGCTCACCGGCCGTTCGCTGATCCTGGTCGACCGTTCGGGCTCGATGTGGTCGCCGCTCTCGGACCGCTCGCAGCTCAACCGCGCGGACGCGGCCGCGGTCTTCGGCACGGCGCTCGCGCTGCGGGCGGAGCACGCGGACCTGGTCGAGTTCGGCACGAGCAGCGCCCGGGTGAAGTACCGCAAGGGCGAGTCGGTCCTGAAGGTCCTGGAGCGCTTCGGCAGCCTCGGCGGCACGAACACCACCGAGGCGGTGCGCCGCTTCTACAAGAAGCACGACCGCGTCCTGATCGTCACCGACGAGCAGGCGGCGTACAACTACCACGGTGATCCGACCGAGCAGGTCCCGGCGAACGTCCCGGTCTACACCTGGAACCTCGCGGGCTACCGGGTGGGCCACGGCGAGTCCGGCACGGGCAACCGCCATGTGTTCGGGGGCCTCTCGGACGCGGCTTTCCGGATGGTGCAGCTGATCGAGGCGGGTTCTTCGAGCGACTGGCCGTGGACGCGGGAGTGAGCGAGGACCGGGGGGCTTGAGGGTCGGTGACCTCAAGCCCCTTGTCCGCGCCGGAGATTGGTATCTAACATTTCAATGCATGGGAGCCATGCAACCGGTGCGCCGCACCCTCCTCAGGGACCAGGCGTACGCATCGATCCGTGACGCGATCGTCGGCGGGGAGATCCCGCCGGGCAGCGTCGTGCGGGACGCCGACCTCGCCGCGTCGCTCGGCCTGTCCCGCGCGCCCGTCCGGGAGGCCTTCGCGCGCCTCGTCGACGAGGGGCTCCTGGAGACCAAACCGCAGAGCCACACCCGTGTGACGCCGCTCGACGCGGCCGACGTCAGGGACGCGGCGGCCGTGGTCCGCGCCATGCACGAACTCGTCGCCCGCGGCGCGGTGCCCCGCCTGGAGCCCGCGCACCTGTACGCGATGCGCGACGCCAACCGCCGGTTCGCCGCGGCCGTCGCGTCCGGCGACGTGGAGGAGGCCCTGCGGGCGGACGACGACCTGCACGGCGTCCTCGTCGCGGTCTGCGGCAACAGCGCGGCAGCCGCCACCATCGCCCGCTACACCCCGCTCATCCGCCGTCTGGAGAGGCAGCGCTTCGGCGAGGGCGTGACCTGCGGATCGGCCGAACTGCACGAGCGGCTCATCGACGCGTGCGCGGACGGCGACGCGGACGCGGCGGCGGCCGTCACCACGCGGATCTGGCGCGTCCTGGAAGACCTCGCCCACCCCTGAAGACACCGCACCGCCCGGAGGCACCCGTGTCCGCTTCTTCCGCATCCCTCGACTCCTTCGCCCGCTTTCCCCTCCTCTTCGGCCCCTCGCCCGTCCACCCCCTCGACCGCCTCAGCCACCACCTCGGCGGCGCCGCGCTCTGGGCCAAGCGGGAGGACTGCAACTCCGGCATCGCGTACGGCGGCAACAAGACGCGCAAGCTGGAGTACCTGGTCGCCGACGCCCTCGCGCAGGGCTGCGACACCCTCGTGTCGATCGGCGGCGTCCAGTCCAACCACACCCGCCAGGTCGCGGCCGTCGCCGCCCGCGCCGGTCTCAAGTGCGTGCTCGTGCAGGAGAGCTGGGTCGACTGGCCCGACGCCGTCTACGACAAGGTCGGCAACATCCTGATCAGCAGGCTCGCGGGCGCCGACGTACGCCTCGTACGCGCCGGATTCGGCATCGGGATCAAGGAGAGCTGGGAACAGGCGGTGCGCGAGGTCGAGGAGGCGGGCGGCAAGCCGTACGCGATACCGGCCGGTGCCTCCGAGCACCCTCTCGGCGGTCTCGGCTTCGCGCGCTGGGCGTACGAAGTGGCGGAACAGGAGGAGGAGTCGGGGGTCTTCTTCGACACCGTCGTGGTCTGCTCGGTGACCGGGTCCACGCAGGCGGGGATGGTCGCCGGGTTCGCCGCGCTGGAGGAGGAGGGCGGCCGACCCCGCCGCGTCCTCGGCATCGACGCCTCCGCCGACCCCGACCGGACCCGCGAGCAGATCGCCCGGATCACGCGCGGGACGGCCGAACTGATCGGCGTGCAGACAGCGGTGAAGGACTCCGACATCGAACTGGACCCGCGCTATCACGCGGGTACCTACGGGCTCCCCGACGAGAGGACCCTCGACGCGATGCGGCTCGCGGCCCGCACGGAGGGCATGATCACCGACCCGGTCTACGAGGGGAAGTCGATGGCCGGGATGATCGATCTGGTGGAGAGGGGCGAGATCGCGCGCGACGCGACCGTCCTGTACGCCCATCTCGGCGGACAGCCCGCCCTGAACGCCTACAGCGCCCTGTTCTGACCCCTGGCCTCCGCGCGGTGGCGGGAAAGGGCGCTGGAGGTCCGACGGGGCCCGTGGGGCACACATGTGCGCGCGGTGCCACGAAGCAACTACGTAACGCTACGGGAAAACCTGGATTGTGTGTCGGTTTGATGCCGATGTGAGGACCGTGTGAGCTCGGAGCATGGTGCGGCGGGGTCCCGAGGGCGCATACTCGGAACATGACGAGGCCCCCCGGTACCCGACGCCACCTGCCGAACAGCCCCTTTAACGTTCCGCCGCCGCCCGCACCGCCCATCGAGCAGTTCGCCGTGGGCGACCGGGTCTCTCACGACCAGTACGGACTCGGACGCATCGTCGGAGTCGAAGGCGAGGAAGCAGTGGTCATCGACTTCGCAGGCCGCCAGGGACGGTTCCTGAGTCCCTACCCGAAGCTGGCCAAGCTCTGATCTGACGTACGCCCGCGGGCGTGTTCGCACCGCACGACAAGGGGCGGTCGGCGACGAGGGTTCATCCCCTCATCGCCGGCCGCCCCTGCACATGCCGACCACTGTCTGTCCCGGCTACAGCGCCTGCGCCGCCGGCTTCACCATTCCGCGCACGGTGCGTGACTTGACGAAGTCGCCCATTGCGGTCATTTCCCACTCGCCGGTGAACTGCTTGATCAGCTTGGCCATCATCACGCCCGTCTGCGCCTCGGCGTTGGTGAGGTCGAAGCGGACCAGCTCCTCGCCCGTCGCCGCGTCGAGCAGACGGCAGTACGCCTTGGCGACCTGCGTGAACTTCTGGCCGGAGAACGAGTTCACCGTGAAGACCAGACCCGTCACGTCCTGCGGGAGACGGCCGAGGTCCACGACGATCACCTCGTCGTCACCGCCGCCCTCGCCCGTGAGGTTGTCGCCGGAGTGCTTGATCGCGCCGTTCACGATCGACAGCTTGCCGAAGTAGCAGCTGTCCACGTGGTTGCGCTGGGGGCCGTACGCGATGACGGAGGCGTCCAGGTCGATGTCCTTGCCGCGGAACGCGGGCTCCCAGCCGAGGCCCATCTTGACCTGGGACAGGAGCGGCTGGCCGCCCTTGACCAGGGACACGGTCTGGTTCTTCTGGAGGCTGACCCGGCCCTTGTCCAGGTTGATCTTTCCGGCACCGGGGGCGGGAGCCGCGGGCGCCGGGGGAGCGGCGGGCGCCGCCGGTGCGGCCAGGCGGGGATCCGCGACCGGCGGGGGCGGGCCCTGGACCGGGGCGCCGGACGGGGGCGCCATGGGGGCGGGGGCCGGAGCGGCGGCGGGGGCGGCCGGGGCCGCGGGCTCCTCGACCGAGACGCCGAAGTCCGTCGCGATGCCGGCCAGGCCGTTCGAGTACCCCTGGCCGACCGCGCGTGCCTTCCACGCGCCGTTGCGCAGATAGACCTCGACGATCACCAGGGCGGTCTCGCCGCCGAGCTGCGGGGGCGTGAAGGTGGCGAGCACGGAACCGTCGTCCGCGTTGCGGATCGTGGCCGTGGGCTCGATGCCCTGGAAGGTCTGGCCCGGCGCGTCCGGGCTCGCGGTGACGACGATCTTCTCGATGCCTGCGGGCACGGCGGCGGTGTCCACCGTGATCTTGTCGGGGGTGGTGCCGCCGCCCGACTGGTAGGTCACGCCGGGGCCCGCGGGCTGGTTGAAGAAGATGAAGTCGTCGTCGGAGCGCACTTTGCCGTCGGAAGTGAGCAGCAGGCCCGATACGTCGAGCCGCACCGGTGCGGCGACGTCCACCGCCACGCGGGTGGCGGTGAGAGGGATGTTCGAGCCGGGTGTCATAGCGGTCATGTCCGGGGTAACGAACGTCCCGGCTTTGCCGTTCCCTTACCCACGGAAGTTTCTTTCCCGTGCCCCCAGAACGCCGGAGGGACTGAAAGTTCAGCCCCTCCGGCGTTTGCGGAGCGGGGTCTGGGGCGGAGCCCCGGTTTCGGGAAGGGGCGGGACCGGGGAAAGCCCCGCGGGGAACGCTCCTACGGCACGACCACGATCTTCCGGCCCACACCCGAAGCGAACCGGTCGAGCGCCTCGGGGTACGAGTCCAGCGGCATCCGGTCGCTGATGAACACGTCGGGATCGAGGACACCGGCGGCGAACAGCTCCGCCGCCCGCTCGTAGCTGTGCAGGACCGCCATCGACCCGGTGATGGTGATCTCCTGGTTGTAGATGCGGTACGGGTCGATCTCGACCCGCGTCGCGTAGTCGGCGACGCCGAACTGCAGGAACGTACCCGCCTTGGCGACCCGCCCGAGGCCGTCCTGGATCGCGTTCGCGTTGCCCGTGGCATCGACCACGATGTCCCAGCCCTGCGGCCGGTCGAGCTCGTCCGCCCCGGCGGCCGACCCCGATACGCCCAACTGCCGCGCCGTGGCGAGGCGGTCCGCGTTGAGGTCCACCACGTCCACGCTCGCGGCGCCCGTCCGCTTGGCGAGCTCCAGCATCATCAGGCCCATCGTCCCGGAGCCGTAGATCAGGACGTGGGCGCCGAGCTGGGCGCGGAGCACGTCGTAGCCGCGCACCGCGCAGGACAGCGGCTCGATGAGGGCCGCGTCCTGAGTGCGTACGTGCTCGGGCAGCCGCACACAGTTGGCGACGGGCGCCACCGCGTACTTGGCCGCGCCGCCCGCCGTGGTGACGCCGATGGCGGCCCAGCGCTCGCAGAGGTTGTTGTGGCCGGTGCGGCAGTAGCGGCACTCGTAGCAGTAGAGCGAGGGATCGACGGCCACCCGGTCGCCGACCGCGAGTTCCGTGACCTCGCGGCCGAGCCCCACCACCTCGCCCGCGAACTCGTGCCCCGGCACCACCGGCAGCGTGGGCGCGAACTCGCCCTGCAGGATGTGCAGGTCGGTTCCGCACAGGCCGCACGCGGCGACCTCGACGACGACGTCGCGCGGCCCCGGAGTGGGGTCGGGCACCTCGCCGACCACAGCTTTGCCGACGGACTCGATGATGGCGGCCTTCACTTGACTGCTCCCAACGACAGGCCCTGGACCAGCTTGTCCTGGGCGGCGAACCCCGCGGCGAGCACCGGCAGGGAGATGACGAGCGACGCGGCGCACACCTTCGCCAGGAACAGGCCCTGGCTGGTGATGAAGCCGGTCAGGAACACGGGGGCGGTCTGGGCGACGACGCCGGTGAGCACCCGTGCGAAGAGGAGTTCGTTCCAGCTGAAGATGAAGCAGATCAGGGAGGTCGCCGCGATGCCCGGCAGCGCGATGGGGGCCACCACGCGCCCGAGGATGGTGGGCAGCCGCGCCCCGTCGATCTGCGCGGCCTCGATGATCGCGACCGGCACCTCGGCGAGGAAGGACTGCATCATCCACACCGCGATCGGCAGGTTCATCGAGGTGTAGAGGATGACGAGCAGCCAGATGTTGTCGAGCATGTCGGTGTTCTTGGCGAACAGATAGATCGGCAGCAGGCCCGCCACGACCGGCAGCATCTTCGTCGACAGGAAGAAGAACAGGACGTCCGTCCACTTCTTCACCGGCCTGATGGACAGGGCGTACGCGGCGGGCAGTGCGAGGAGCAGCACGAGGAGGGTGGACGCCACCGACGCCACGGTCGAGTTGATCAGCGAGGGCCAGGGGCTCGCGCCGCCGCCCGAGCCGAAGAACTCGCGGTAGCCGTCCAGGGTGAGCGAGGCGGCCAGCGAGGGCGGGTTGGTGGCCGCGTCCTCCTCGGAGTGGAAGGACGTCAGCGTCATCCAGGCGATGGGCAGGAAGAACAGGATGCCGGCCAGCCAGGCGGCCAGACCGAGCCCCGCGGAGCCCCGGATGCGCAAGCGGCTGCCGGGCTGAGTGCGTACGCGCGTCGCAGCGGTGCTCATGAGCGGGCCGCCTCCTCACGGAACAGGGACGAGACGACCCGCAGCGCGAAGGTCGCGATGATGATGGAGCCGATGACGACGAGGACACCGGCGGCGGACGCCAGGCCGTTCTCGTGGGCCTGGTAGAAGCTCTGGTAGACGGTGTAGGGCAGGTTGGCGGTGCCGAGGCCGCCCGAGGTGATCGTGAAGACGGCGTCGAAGTTCTGCACGATGTAGATCGAGCCGAGCAGCGCGCCGAGTTCCAGATAGCGGCGCAGGTGGGGCAGCGTCAGGTGGCGGAAGATCTGCCAGTTGCCCGCGCCGTCCATCCGGGCCGCTTCGATGAGCTCACTGTCACGGCTCTGCAGTCCCGCGAGCAGGATCAGCATCATGAAGGGCGTCCACTGCCAGATCAGGGAGGCCTCGATGGCGAGCAGCGGGGTGTTGGACACCCAGTCGGGCTGGGCCGCGCCGTCACCGCCGAACCAGTGGAGCAGGCCGTTGAAGAGGCCGTACTCGGGGTTGTAGAGCACGTGCTTCCACAGCAGCGCGGCGGCCACCGGCACCAGCAGGAAGGGCGCGATGAGCAGCGTGCGCACCATTCCGCGGCCCCGGAACCTCCGGTCGAGGAGCAGGGCGAGACCGAGCCCGATGACCAGGCTCGCGATCACCACGGTGGCCGTGAGCACGATGGTCGTCAGGACGGATTTGCGCAGGTCGGGGTCGGTGAGGACCTCGGAGTAGTTGTCGAGCCCGGCGAAGCTGCGGGCGTCGGGGTAGAGGGCGTTCCAGTCGAAGAAGGAGATCACCAGCGTGGCCACGAACGGCAGCTGGGTGACGACGACCATGAAGATCAGGGCGGGCAGGAGCGGGGCCCTGGTGGCCCAGGCGCGCAGCTTTCCCGGCGCCCTGGGTGCGGGGGTGCGCGCGGTGGCGGGTGCGACGGTGGTGGTGCTCGCGGTAACGGTCATCGTCCCTCGTACTCCTCGGCGATCTTCTCGGCGAGCTTCTGCGACTTCTCGAGGGCCGTTTCGACCGACTGGCGCCCGGCGATGGCCGCACTGATCTCCCGGGAGACCTTCGTGCCGAGATCGGTGAACTCGGGGATGCCGACGAACTGGATGCCGGGCGCGGGCCGGGGCTGCACGCCGGGGTCGTTCGGCCGGGCACCTTCGATGGCGTCGTGGGTGACGTCCTGGAAGGCGGCGGCTTCCTTGACGTACTCGGGGTTGTCGTACGTCGAGGAGCGTTTGCCCGCGGGGACGTTGGACCAGCCGATCTTCTCGCCGACCAGCTCCTCGTACTCCTTGCTGGACGCCCAGGAGACGAACTTCCAGGCCTTGTCGGGGTTGCGCGAGGCTTTTTGCAGGCCCCAGGCCCAGGTGTAGAGCCACCCGGAGTTCTTCGTCTTCTCCACGGGCGCGGGTACGTAGCCGATCTTGCCCTTGACCGGTGACTTGGCGGACTCCAGGGAACCGGCGGCGGCCGTGGCGTCGTACCACATGGCCGTCTTGCCCTGGGTGAGGTTGTTCAGGCACTCGGCATAGCCGGACTGGGCGGCTCCGGACTCGCCGTGCTCGCGGACGAGGTCCACGTAGAACTGCGTCGCCTTCTTGAACTCGGGGGAGTCGAGCCGGGCCTTCCAGTCCTTGTCGAACCACGTCCCTCCGAACGTGTTCACCACACTCGTCAGGGGCGCGATCAGCTCGCCCCAACCCGGCAGACCGCGCAGGCAGATGCCCTTCATCCCGGACTCGGCGCCGTCCACCTCGGCCGCGAGCTTGCCCACCTCCTGCCAGGTGGGGTTCTTCGGCATGGTGAGACCGGCCTTCTCGAAGACGTCCTTGCGGTACATCAGGAAGGACGACTCTCCGTAGAAGGGCTGTCCGTAGAGCTTGCCGTCGTCGCCCGTGAGGGATTGGCGCATGGACGGCAGTACGTCCTTCTCGTCGTACGCCTTGTCCTTCCTGGTGTACGAGCCGAGTTCGTGCAGCCAGTCGTTCTTCGCGTAGATCGGTATCTCGTAGTTGGAGAGCGTGGCGACGTCGTACTGGCCCGCCTGGTTGGCGAAGTCCTGGCTGATCTTGTCGCGGACGTCGTTCTCGGGCAGGACGGTGAAGTTCACCTTGATGCCCGTTTCCTTGGTGAAGTGGGCGGCGGTGAGTTTCTGCAGTTCGACCATCTGCGGGTTGTTCACCATCAGTACGTTGATGGAGTCGCCGGAACCGGTCCCGCCCGCCCCGGCCCAGCAGCCGGAGAGCAGCGGGGCAAGCAGCGTCCCTGCGGCTGCCGCGGCGAGTACGCGCGGCCTCCGTCGGCTCTGGGTTCGCATGAATGCTCCTGGACGTATGGGGACTTGTGGGTGGGGTGAGGGGTGCGTCGGGGCGTCGGGAGGGGGTTTTCGGGCGTGCGGCATCACGAGATGTGCCGTGAGGGGCGGGGCAGTGAGGGAGGCCGGGCGGGGGTGTCAGACGCGGATGACCTGCGGTCCCTGGAGCGAGTAGCGGTGTGCCTCGGAGGCGGGCAGCTGCGTGCTCGTGACGATCGCCTCCAGCTCGCCGACGTGCCCGAACCGGCAGAAGCTCGTCGCCCCGAACTTGGTGTGCACGCCCACGAACACGGTGCGCCGTGACGCGCGGATGGCCTGCGCCTTGACCTCGCTGACGGCGGGGTCGGGCGTGGTCAGGCCGTGCTCGCGGGAGATGCCGTTGGCCCCGATGTAGGCGAGGTCGATCACGAAGCCGGCCAGCATGCGCGTCGTCCAGTGGTCGACGGTCGCGAGGGTGCCGGGGCGGACGCGGCCGCCGAGGAGAAGCACGGACATGTTGTCGGCCTCGGCGAGGGCGCCGGCGGTGGCCAGGGACGCGGTGACGATGGTCAGCGGGCGTCCCTTGGCGGCCTCGGGGAGTGCTTCGGCGATGAGCTGCGGGGTGAAGCCCTCGTCGACGAAGACGGTTTCGGCGTCGCCGAGGAGGTCGGCGGCGGCGGTGGCGATCCTTCTCTTCTCGGGGACGTGCATGGTGGTGCGGAACGCGAGGGTCGTCTCGAAGCCCGCGCTCTCCACGGGGTAGGCGCCGCCGTGGGTGCGGCGGATCAGCCCGTGGTCCTCCAGGGCGCGCAGGTCACGGCGGACGGTTTCCTTGGCGACGCCCAGTTCGGTGGCGAGCGCGGTCACGTCCACGGAGCCGGAGGTCCGCGCCGCCTTGACGATCTCCCGCTGTCGCTCTTCCGCGGTCATGGATGCCGCCTCCTTCCCTCGCTGTGCCCGTTCGGGCCCTGTGGGGAAGTTCTACAGCGGGGGACGGTGTGTGAACAGGCTCGGAGTGCGGGCGATGGTGCCCGTCTCTGCCCGTTTGGCAGCGCCACGGCCTCTGTTCCGGGCGGAAGGGCTGCCCGTTCGGGGGGTAGAGGTCGCCCGTTTCCTGCCCGATTCAGGTTCTTGAAGGTCATCCGCCCAGCCGGAAGGGCTGATTTCTGCCCTTCCGGCAGGCGCCCGCACTGAGTACGGGACCGAGTGCTGGACGAGTGCGCGACTCAGTAGGGCCAGACCGGCGGGTTCTTGCAGAAGTGGCCCCCGAGGTGCGCGTGGTCCGGGTTCGCGGGGTCGAGCTCCCCCTGCTCGGCGACGAGCTTCTGCGCGTACTGCTCGGAGTCGTCCTGCGGCTCGTAACCGAGCGCCCGCGCCGACGTGAGGTCCCACCACAGCCGCGTGTTGGCGGACGAGCCGTACACCACGGTGTGGCCGACCCCGGGGGCGGTCAGCGCCGCGTGGAAGAGGCGGGCGCCGTCACCGGGGCTCATCCAGACCGACAGCATCCGCACGCTCGTCGGCTCCGGGAAGCAGGAGCCGATCCGCACCGAGACCGTCTCGATGCCGTGCTTGTCCCAGTAGAACTGGGCCAGGTCCTCGCCGAAGGACTTCGAGAGGCCGTAGAACGTGTCGGGGCGGCGCGGCGTGTCCACCGGGATCAGCGGATCGTCGCCGACGGGGCGGGGCGTGAACCCCACCGCGTGGTTGGAGGAGGCGAACACGATGCGGGGAACGCCTTCCTCGCGTGCCGCCTCGTAGAGGTTGTACGTGCCCTCGATGTTCGCCCGCAGGATCTTGTCGAAGGAGGACTCCAGGGAGATCCCGGCGAGATGGATGACCGCGTCGACGCCCCGCACGGCCTCCCGCAGCGCCTTCTTGTCGGCGAGGTCCGCCGTGATCGCGTCGGGCTCGCCCTCGACGGGCCGCACGTCGAGCAGCCGCAGCGCGTAACCGTGGGCCGGAAGGAGCCCCCGCATCAAGGTGCCGAGGCCGCCTGCGGCGCCGGTGAGCAGGATGGTGCGGGGAGCGGGCATGAGGGAGTCTCCTCAGATCAGCTGGGGCTCAGCGGCGCCTCATCGGCAGCTCGGCGCTACATTCGCATGTACGTACAGTGTTCACATCCGTAGACAATCTAGGGATCAATATTCCCTCGCGTCAAGTGTCGTACGGAGGCGGCGAATCCGCTCTCGAATCACGCTTCTCTTGTCGACCTTGCGGCTTGACCGGGGCTCGAAGGGCGGCTTAGCGTGGGGGCGTTCAGAAATATAGACGTGGATCAGAAACGTGCACGCTAAGGGAGAGCCCGTGACGTCAGCACCCCTCGCCGCTCGACTCAACATCCCCAGCGGGCCGCTGTTCTTCCCGGTCACCGCCTACGGCCCGGACGGCTCCGTCGACCTCGACGTCTTCCGCGCGCACGTGCGCGCGGGGATCGAGGCGGGTGCGGCAGCCGTGTTCGCCTGCTGCGGCACCGGAGAGTTCCACGCCCTGACGCCCGAGGAGTTCCGGGCGTGTGTCGCCGCGGCCGCCGAGGAGTCGGCGGGCCGGGTGCCGGTCGTCGCGGGCGCCGGGTACGGCACCGCGCTCGCCGTGCGGTACGCGAAGCTCGCCGAGGAGGCGGGCGCCGACGGGCTGCTCGCGATGCCGCCCTATCTCGTCGTGGCCGGGCAGGAGGGGCTGCTCGCCCACTACGCCGAAGTGGCCGCGGCGACCTCCCTCGACGTCATCGTCTACCAGCGCGACAACGCCGTGTTCACCCCGCGGACGGTGGTCGAGCTCGCCCGCACCGAGGGCATCATCGGCTTCAAGGACGGCCTCGGCGACATGGACCTGATGCAGCGCATCGTCAGTGCCGTGCGCGAGGAAGTCCCGGAGGACTTCCTCTACTTCAACGGCCTGCCCACCGCCGAGCTGACCGGGCTCGCCTACCGGGGCATCGGCGTGTCGCTCTACTCGTCGGCGGCCTTCTGCTTCGCGCCCGACATCGCGCTCGCCTTCCACCGCGCCTTCAACGCAGGGACCGCCGAGGGCGACGCCCTGGTGAACCGTCTCGTCGACGGGTTCTACCGGCCCTTCGTGGAGCTGCGCAGCGAGGGTCGCGGGTATGCCGTGTCGCTGGTCAAGGCGGGCGTGCGCCTGGCCGGGCTCGATGTCGGCGGGGTGCGGACGCCGCTGCACGAACCCGCCGACGAGCACATCAAGCGCCTGGCCGAACTGACCGAGCGCGGGCGCGCCCTGCTGCGGGAGGAGAGCGCGTGAGAGCCTCAGCCTTCCTCTACCCCTGGGACGTCGTCGGCGACCCCGGGGCGCCCGCCCGTGTCGCCGGCCTCGGCGTCCGGCAGGTCACCCTCGCCTCCGCCTACCACTCCACCCGCGCCCTGACCCCGCGCCACCCCCGCCACCGCATCGTCACCGCCGAGCACGCGGCGGTGCTCTACGAGCCCGGCGACCGGTGGCAGGGCCGCGAGCTGCGCCCGTACGCGGCGGGCCACTGGGCCCCCGGCGACGCCTACGGAGAGGCCGCCGACGCGCTGGCGGGTGCCGGGCTCGACGTGCACACCTGGGTGGTCCTCGCCCACAACTCCCGTATGGGCGCCGACCACCCGGACACCTCCGTCGTCAACGCCTACGGAGACCGCTACCCCTGGGCCCCCTGCATCGCACGGCCCGCCACGCGCGCGTACCTCGTCGACCTCGCCGCGGAGGCCGCCGTACGCCCCGGCGCGCGCGGCACCGAACTGGAGTCCCTCGGCTGGTACGGCCTCGCGCATCTGCACGCCCACGACAAGATCGCGGGGGTGCCGCTCGGGGAAGCCGGGCAGTACCTCATGTCGCTGTGCTTCTGCGCGGACTGCGGTGCGGGGTACGCGGCGCGGGGGCTCGCCCCAGACGACCTCGCGGCCGGAGTCCGTCGCGCCCTGGAGCCCGTGTGGCGCGGCGAGGAGCCCGCCGGCGGCTGGGAAGCTGTGGAGAAGCTTCTGGGCGCCGAGACGGCGGCCGCCACGCGCGCGTGGCGCGAGGAAACCGCCCGCACACTCCAGGAGGAGGCGATCGCGGCCGTGCGTGCCGCCGCCCCGGACGGCTTCCGAGTGCTGCTGCACGCCGACCCGGTGGCGTACCACTGCGGCGCCAACGCGGGCGTGGACCCGGAGCACATCCTCTCCGTGGCCGACGGCGTGGTCGTGCCCTGCACGGGCGGTGCCGGAGCCCTCAAGCCCTTCGACGCGCACCGCACGGCCCGCACCACCCTCGCCGCGAACCTCACCGTCGTCTCCGGCATGGGCGGCAGCCCGGCCACCCTCGCCGCCGACGCCGCGCACGCGCGCACGCTGGGCGCCGACGAACTGCGGCTCTACCACGCCGGATTGGCCTCCGACGCGGATCTGGCGCACGTGACCAAGGCCCTGGAGCACCTCGAACAGCCCTTGTAGCAACAGGAATAGCACCTGTCGCAGCAGCAAAAGCCTCTGTCGTACCAGAAGTGGAAGCGGTTACCATCCGCGCAACCATTTCGCTCCAGTACGAGGAGACAAGGTGCGCGACAAGGGGATATCGGCGCTGGTCTGCGCCGGATTCATGGCGGGCGCGGCGGTACTCGGCGGGGCCGTGCCCGCCGCCGCGCAGGCCGGTGACGGGCAGGCCGGTGACAGGCAGGCCGGCGCATCGAGCGGCATCCGGGACCAGCTGGAGAAGATCCCCGGCATGAAGGTCGTCTCCGTGGCCGACAGGGAGGGCCACCCCTTCTACACCCTCACGTACGCCCAGCCCGTCGACCACGGCAACCCCCGCGCCGGCACCTTCACCCAGCGCGCCACGCTCTGGCACAAGGCCACGGACAAGCCGACCGTCCTCTACACCGGCGGCTACACCCTCGCCTCGAACACCACCGCCCTGACCAAGCTGATCGACGCCAACCAGGTCAGCGTCGAGCACCGCTACTTCGAGCGGTCCCGTCCCGCGGGCGCCGCGGGTTCCGACTGGTCCAAGCTCACCGTCCAGCAGGAGGCCGCCGACGAACACCGCCTCACGCAGGCGCTGCGCGGCATCGAGAAGGGCAAGTGGCTCGGCACGGGCGCGAGCAAGGGCGGCATGACGGCGACGTACCACGAGCGCTTCTACCCCGGCGACCTGGACGCCGTGGTCGCGTTCGTGGCCCCGAACGACGCGAACAACAGGGACGACAGCGGCTACGAACGCTTCTTCAGGGCGGTCGGCACGGCCGAGTGCCGCAGCGCGCTGAACGCCGTGCAGCGCGAGATGCTCGTACGTCGTGAGGCGTTGCTGCCGAAGTTCGAGGCGGACGCGAAGGCGGCGGGCGACACCTTCGAGGAGACGCTCGGCACCACCGACCGCGCCTACGAGTTCGCGGTGCTCGACCAGGTGTGGAACTTCTGGCAGAGCGGCAGCGTCGACAACTGCCCGACCGTGCCCGACGCGAAGAAGGCAGGCGACGACGAGCTCTACGACTGGTCGAAGAAGCACGGCTTCAGCGTCTACCAGGACGAGACCCTCGGCACCAACGGCACGGGCCCCTACTACCGCCAGGCCGCCACCCAACTCGGCTGGGCCGACCTGAAGTTCAAGCACCTCGAGGACGTCCGGCGCTACCCGGACATCTACCAGCCCAACTCGGTCCTTCCCGAGGAGATGCGCGGCTCGTACAACAACAGGACCATCGCCGACGTCGACCGCTGGGTGAAGACCCGGGGCCAGCGGATGATGTTCATCTACGGCGAGAACGACCCGTGGAGCGCGGAGAAGTTCACCCCGAGCCACCGCGACTCCTACCGCTACGAGGTCCCCGGTTCGAACCACGGTGCCTCCATCGCCAAGCTCCCCGCGGCCGAGCAGGCCGAGGTGACCGCGACGATCAAGCGCTGGGCCGACGTGAAGTAGGCCTGCCTTCCCGAGTCCCGAGCCCCGAGTCCCGGGCGGCCGGTCCGGCGATGAGTTCCGCGCGTCGGACCGGTCTACAGGGCAAGGCAGCGGTCCGCGGGGGCGGGGCCGCCGGGATTCGGGAGGATTCATGACCGAGATGATCGACTTCGCGCCGCAGGCCCGGCTTGTGGCGGCCGTCGCCGCAGGCGTCACCGACGAGCAGCTCGAAGGGGCCACGCCCTGTCCGGAGTACCGGGTGCGCCATCTCCTCGGCCACTTGATCGGTCTGACCGGCGCGTTCCGGGACGCCGCGCGCAAGGACTTCGGGCCCCGCCTCGACCGGGACCCCGGCAGCGTCGTGCCGGACATCGGCCCCGGCTGGCGTGCCGAGCTGCCGAAGCTGCTCGACGAACTGGTGGAGGCCTGGCGCGACCCGGCCGCGTGGGAGGGCATGACCCGCGCGGGCGGCGTCGATCTGCCGGGTGCCGTCGCGGGCGCCGTCGCCCTGGACGAGCTCGTCGTGCACGGCTGGGACCTGGCGCGGGCGACGGGCCAGGCGTACGAGCCCGACGCGATGAGCCTCGGGGTGGCCAAGGCCCTGCTGACACCGCAGGAGCCGGAGGATGGCGGGGAGGGGACGGAGGCCGCCAGGTCGGGCGACAGTCTGTTCGGGGCCGTCTTCCCGGTGCCTGACGACGCCTCGCGCCTCGACCGCGTGATCGGTCTCAGCGGCCGGGACCCGGGCTGGACGCCGGCGGCGTAGGGCGCGCCCCGGGGGCGTCGTAAGTACCGGGCTTTCCCCGGATCAGGTATCGATCGGGCAAAGGGTCTCGCGGCGAAGCGTGTGATGCGCGTAGACAGTGCGCGTAGACAGGCGTTGACCTGCTCGAACTTGTTGCCCCTGAACAGGCCCCAGGGCCCCGACCCGATCCGGAGAATTCGACCCATGCGCAAGTCCCTACGGGTGGCCGGCATCGCCACCGCCTGTGCCGTCGCCGGCGCCGCGCTGTACGGCACAGGTGCCGCCACGGCCGACAATGCCGCGGCACGGCACACCGCCGAACCCCACAACATCGGCCTGCTCGTCGGCGAGATAGACGACTACTACGGCGCGCACCAGGACGCCGGCGGCGTCTGGCGGTCCTCGCCCGACAGCCCGTACGCCAAGGACCTGGCGCGCATCCAGGCCAAGGCGAAGAAGGACATCAGGAAGGCCGCCGCGCACGGCGCGAAGAGCGCCCGGCACGGCAAGAAGCCCGCGATCGTGCTCGACGTGGACGACACCTCGCTGCTCAGCTTCGACTACGAGAAGTCCACCAACTACACGTACAACGGCGCCACTTGGGACGCGTACGTGAAGGAGGCCAAGCGTCCCGCCGTCTTCGGCATGCCCGAACTCGTCTCGTACGCCAAGGGCAAGGGCATCGAGGTCTTCTTCCTGACCGGCCTGAGCGAGGCCCAGCGCGAGGGCGCCGTCACCAACCTCGCCAGGGCCGGGTACGACACGCAGCTCGACACCAAGCACGTGTTCACCAAGAACAAGACCGCCCCGCCCGCCTATCTGGGCCACTGCGCCACCCCCGCCAAGTGGGAGTGCACGACCGTGCAGTTCAAGGAAGGCACCCGCAAGCACATCGAGTCGACCGGCTACAACATCGTCGGCAGCTTCGGCGACCAGGTCTCCGACCTCGCGGGCGGCTACGCGGACAAGACGTACAAGCTCCCGAACCCGACGTACTTCGTCGAGTAGTCCGCTGCCCGGCGGAGCGGTGGTGAGCATCGCGAGATAGGTTGCATTCCTGACTAGGTCGCTTTACGGTCTAGGTAGCTCACATGCTCATGGGGTCGTGCGGCACGCGCCGCGCGGCCCCTTCGGGAAGGGGGACCCCGCCATGGCCATATCGATCACGCCGGACTTCTCGACCGCCTCCACGGCTGTCACGGCCGCCGTCGGCGCCTATCTGCTGTTCGGAGAGCCCTGGCTCGGCCGCCGTCTGTACGGCTCGCTCGCCCGCCGCCGGGACACCGAACCCCGCGCCCTCGTCGGCTACTTCACCTTCGTGCTCGTCTTCTGGTGGGTCCTCGCCGCGCTCGCCGCGGCGGCCCTGCTGCTCTCGCCGGACATGACCGCCGCCGACCTCGGCATCGCGGTGCCCGAATCGCCGCTGGCCACGACCGTCGTCATCGCCGTTTTCATCGCCGTCGCGGTGAGCTCGGGGCGGAAGATGCGGGCCCTCGCCAAGGGCGGCAGGAACGTGCCGGGGCTCGCCTCCATCCAGGCGATGCTGCCGCGCACGGCACAGGAGCGCCGCCTCGCGATCGCCGTCGCCGTGACCGACGGCATCTGCGCCGAACTCGTCTACCGCGGGCTCCTGATCGCCTTCGGTGTCGGCGTGCTCGGCCTCGACGTCTACGCCGCGGCGGCCCTTTCGGTACTCGTGTACGCCGTCGCGGGCCTCTACCAGGGCCGCAGCGGCCTCATCGCCTTCGGCCTCGTCGGGGCGCTGTTCGCCGGGGTCTATGTGTCGACCGGAAGCCTGCTGCTGCCCGTCGTCATTCATGTCGCCCTCTCCGTACGGGACTTGACGCTCCCCGAGCCGGAGCCGATCGGCAGCGTGCCCGTGCACGTGCCCGCCCCGAAGGGAAACTGACCATGGCCGCACCCGCCTCCGGAGGCGCGAAGACCGACCGGCGGGCCAGCTGGTTCAAGGGTGTCCTCGATCTGCTCGTGCTCGCCAGCCTCACCGACGGCGAGAGCTACGGCTACGAGATCGCCAAGCTGCTCGGCGCCGCCGGCTTCGGCCAGATCAAGGGCGGCACGCTCTACCCCGTGCTCAACCGCCTGGAGGAGGCGGGCCTGGTCGCCGCCGAGTTCCGGGCGACCGAGAAGGGGCCCGGCCGGCGCTACTACTCCCTCACGGACGCCGGGCGCGCCACGCTCGGCGAGCAGGGCGGGCTGTGGCTCGCCTTCGACGCTTCCGTACGTGAGGTCCTGGCGAAGGCGGGTGTGCGATGACCTGGTTCGACGATCTCGCCGAGCGGCTGCGGACGCGGGGGATGCCCGCCGACCACGTCGAGGCGACCCTCGCCGATCTGGCGGCGCACCTGGAGGAGTCGGGCGGGGCGGACCCGGAGGCGGAGTTCGGGCCCGCGGAGGAGTTCGCCCGCGAGCTCGCGCCCACGGGGAGCCGGGGGCCCGAGGCCCCGGACGCGCACGTCGAGACGTGGCGGTGGACCGCCGACACGTACGTCGACGAGGAGCTCCTGAACCGCTTCGGCGGCGAGGGGTGGGAGGTCGAGCGGGTCGACGCGCTCGGGCGCTTCGTCAGCCACCGGGACCTGGAACGGCCCCAGCGGTGGGAGTACCGGCGCGAGCTGGTCACGCGGGGGCGCGAAGGGCTCGACGAGCGGCTCGCCCCCGACGGCTGGGAGGCGTGCGGGAACTGGCTCGTGTACGCGTGGTTCAAGCGGCCGGTGGCCGCGAGCCTCGGGCCAGACGCGGAGATCTCCGAGCCGCCGGAGGCGCCGGGGCGGGGGCGGTTCTTCAGCGGGCGGTTCTACCTCCTGGTGGCTTTCGCGCTGGTCGCCCTCGTCCTGGCGGTGGTCACCGCGGCCCTGGACGACTCGGACTCCGGTACGGGGCTCGGCTTCGCCGGGGGAGCGGTGGTGGGGGCGCTGGTGCCACTTGCCGCCCTCTGGGGCCGGCAGGTCCGGCGCTCGCGCCGCTGAGCCGCGCGGGGTGCCGTGTCTCCCGACCGGCACCCCGCTCACGCCCCGGACCCGCGGGAGGCGGCTACCGGTCCAGCGCCGCCGACATCATCGCCTTGGCGATCGGCGCCGCCAGGCCGTTGCCGCTCACCTCCGACCGTGCCGCGTCCGAGGACTCGACGATGACCGCCACCGCGACCTCCTTGCCGTCGCCGCCCTTGGCGTACGAGGTGAACCAGGCGTACGGCGTCTTGCTGTTGTTCTCGCCGTGCTGGGCCGTGCCGGTCTTGCCGCCCACGTCCGCGCCGCTGATGCGCGCGTTCGTGCCCGTGCCCTTCTCGACGACCGTCTCCATCGCCGACTGCAACTGACTCGCCGTGTCCTCGCTCATCACCCGCCGGGAGTCCGCGTCGTCGTAGGACTCCAGGACATCGCCGTCCGAGTCGGTGATCTGCGAGACCATGTGCGGCGAGAGCAGCTCACCGCCGTTGGCGATCGCTCCCGAGACCATCGACATCTGAAGCGGCGTCGCCGTCACGTCGAACTGGCCGATGCCGGTCAGCGCCGTCTGGGCCTTGTCCATGTCCGAGGGGTACACGCTCTCGGAGGCGCGCACCGGCACATCCAGCTTGTCGGTGTTGAAGCCCATCTTCTCGGCCATCGCCTTGACCTTGTCCTGGCCCAGGTCGACGGCCAGCTTCGCGAAGACGTTGTTGCACGAGTACTGCAACGCCGTACGGATCGTGGCGTTCTCGCAGGGCGCGCTCGCGCTCTCGTTCTTCAGGACGGTGGTCGTGCCGGGCAGCGTGTACGGGTTGGGGCTGTCGGTCCCGGCGTCCGCCGAGTCGTAGAGCCCGTCTTCGAGCGCGGCGGCGGCGACGACCAGCTTGAACGTGGAACCCGGCGGCAGCGGCTGCCGCAGTGCGCGGTTGACCATCGGCTTCTCCTTGTCCTTCAGGAGCGCCGACCACTCATCGGAGTCGGAGGAACCGCTGATGTCCGAGGGATCGTACGAGGGAGACGACACCATGCCGAGGATCTTGCCCGTCTTCGGATCGACGGCGACCGCCGCGCCCTTCTTGTCGCCCAGCGACTTGTACGCGGCCTTCTGCACGGCCGGGTCGATCGTCGTGACCACGTCACCCGGATCGGCGCGCTTGTTCGTCACCGTGTCGAGCGGGTTCTTCAGCCGCGTGTCGGTGCCGTCGAGGACGTCCTTGTAGATGCCCTCCAGCTGCGTAGCTCCGTACACCTGTGAGCTGTAGCCCGTGACCGACGAGTACAGCTCGCCGTCCTTGTACGTGCGCTTGTACCTGAGGTCGCTGCCCTTCGTCCGCTCGGAGCCGGTGACCGCGTCACCGCCCACGATGATGTCGCCGAGCGGGTTCGCGTACTGCTCGATCGCGTTGCGCCGGTTCAGCTTGTCGTCCGCGAGCGCCTTCGAGTCGTAGAACTGCACCCAGGTCGCCCGCACAAGGAGAGCGACCACGAGCAGCAGGGTGAAGACCGAGGCGCGCCTGATCGTCTTGTTCATCCCGTGAAAGGACGAGCGGCGCGGATGTATTCGTTCCGTTCTGCCGGTTTTCTCAGAGATTCTTCATACGGCGGCTCGGTGGCTCGGCGGCATGTCGGCAGACTGCGACAGGCGGCGGCCCCGGCCTCAGTCGGTGTTCATGAAGCCCGCCTCGTACGCCGCGATCACCGCCTGCGTACGGTCCCGCGCCCCCGTCTTGGCGAGCACCGACGCCACGTGCGTCTTCACGGTCGCGGGGCCGACGCCCATCCGACCGGCGATCTCCGCGTTGGTCAGGCCCGCCGCCATCAGCCGCAGCACCTCGCTCTCGCGGCTTGTCAGCCTGGCCACCCAGGCCGGCGGCGCGGGCTTCGCGCGCCCGTGCTCGGCGGCCAGGGCGCGCACCGCGGCCGGGAAGAGCAGCGAGTCGCTGCGCGCGACGAGCCGCACCGCCTGGACGAGGGAGTCCGCGTCGGCCCGCTTGAGCAGGAACCCGGAGGCCCCGGCGCGCAGCGCCTCGTACACGTAGGAGTCGTTCTCGAAGGTCGTCACGACCACGATGCGCGGCGGATCGGCGAGCGTCCGCAGAATCTGCTCGGTGGCCCTGATGCCGTCGATCTCCGGCATGCGCACGTCCATGAGCACCACGTCGGGCCGCAGCTCGCGCACGACGGACACCGCCTCGGCGCCGCTCGCCGCCTCGCCGACGACCTCCAGGCCGGGCTCGGCGGAGAGGATCACGCGCAGGGCGGTGCGCACCATGCGCTCGTCGTCGGCGAGCACGATGCGGATCGGGCCGACTGCCGTCTCGGTCATGCGGGTCCCTTCAGGGGAAGTCGTACGTCCAGCCGCCAGCTGCCGTTCACCGGTCCCGCCTCGGCGGTGCCGCCCAGGAGCCTGGCCCGGTCGGTGATGCCGCGCAGGCCGTGGCCGCCGCCGGGGCGGGATGCGGGGCGTTTGGCGGGCAGCGGGTTCTCCGCGACGATCTCCAGGTCGGCGGCGTCCAGGGCGATGCGGAGGGTCACCGGGGCGTCGGGGCCCGCGTGCCGCAACGCGTTGCTCAGGCTCTCCTGGACGATGCGGTAGGCCTCGCGGGACACCATCGCGGGCAGGGCGTCCGGGCCGCCGGGGCCGAGCTCGACCGTCGCCCTGACCCGCAGGCCGCCCGCGCGGGTGCGCTTGAGGAGCCCGTCCAGGTCGGCGGAGAGGGTGGGGGCGGGCGCCGTCGGGCTCGCCTCGCCGGTGCCGCCCTCCCGCAGGACTCCGAGGACCGCGTCGAGTTCGCCCACCGTGCGCCGGGTCGTCTCCTCGATGGCGGCCAGGGCGTCGCGGACGAATTCCGGGTCGCGGTCGAGAACCCTGCGCGCGGCGCTCGCCTGGAGCGTGACGGCGCTCAGGGCGTGTCCCACCGAGTCGTGCAGCTCCCGCGCGAGCCGGTTGCGTACGGCGAGGTCCGCGGCGCGCTGTTCGGCCGCCGCGAGCCGGTCGGCGGGCGAGGGCCCGAGGAGAGCGGGCGCCCAGCGCGCGAGCAGGCTCCCGGCCGCCGCCGCGCACGCCGCGAGCGCGACGAGGAAGAGGATCCCGGCGATCGGCGAGAGCGCGAGCAGCCAGCCCTCGCCGAAGACCTCGGGCATCCCGACCCGGCTGCCCCGCACCGCCGCGGCGAACGGCAGCACGACCAGCACCGCCGCGAACGGCGGCAGGGCGAGGGACATCCCGCTGATGATTCCGCCGAACCCGAGATGCAGCGTGAACCACGCGACGGTGCGCCCGCGCGTCTGCCGGGACCGGGCGGGCCCGTCGGCGAGCACATCACCCGGCACGTCGCACAGCGCGCGTACGGCGGCCACCGACATGGGCCGCGTGAGCGGGAAGAGGGCGGTGACCGCGGCGAGCGGCAACCCCACGGCGAAGGAGCCGAGTTGGGAGGTGAACGAACCGAAGACGTTCTCCTCGCCGAGCAGCGGCCCGACGACGACGGAACCCACGAAGACGTACGGCATGGCGAGCGCGCCGCCGAGGATCAGATGGACCCACCGGCGCCGGGCCCGCCGCCCGAAGAGGACCGTCAGGGCCGCCGGAAAAGCCTTCACCCGGGGCACCGCGCCGCCGTGGTGACCGCGCCCGAGCGCTCCCCGAGGAAGTGTGCTCCGAGGATGGCCACGAGCGTCCCGACGATCATCTGCACAGCGTAGGTCAGGAGCATTCCCGCCGTCGGCTGCCGGGCGATGTCGTCCACGCCGACGAACGAGGCGAGCAGCAGCCGGCCGCCCCAGCAGACGATCGCCCCCGAGCCCAGCCAGGCCAGGGCGAGCGGGACCATGACGGGCAGCGCGGGGGCCCACCGGAAGGCGATGAGCAACCCGCCCGCCACGGCGGAGCCGAGGTAGACCATGTCCAGTGCTTCGAGGACGTAGAAGTCGGTCGTACGCTCCTCGATCCGGGCCTCGTTCAGGGCGAAGGCGGAGCCGGTGAGCCACAGGAGGTGCAGGGCGGCCGGGACGACGGCAAGCAGGGAGGCGGCGACTGCGACGCCCCGCCCGGAACCGCCGCGGGACAGGTCCGGGACCCGGCCCCGCCAGAGGTGGCCCCAGCGGTCGCGTGCGTAGCGGACGAACAGGGCGCCGAGGGCCAGGCCGAGTTTGAGGGCGAGGTAGGGGAGAGCGGCGGCGATGGCCACGGCGCGGAGGGCTTTCATGCCCTCCACGCTCCCGTCACCGGGCACGGGCCACGTCCTGCGCGACGATGATCCGGGTCCGCCGCGCGGGGGAGGGGGCTGAATGACGCCGGACTCACCCGCCGGCAAACGACGCCTGACTCACCCCTCCAGCAGAAGAACGTCCTCCGCGATCTCCTCGCCCCGCGCGTGCGCGAACCCGCTGGCACGTGCCGTCACCCGGAACCCGCACTTCTCGAGCACCCGCAGGGACCCCGTGTTGTCCGCGGCCGCACGGGCGTAGAGCGGTCGCTCCGGGACCTCCGCGATGAGGGCACGCAGCGCCGCCGTCGCGAGGCCGCGACCCCAGTACGCGCGGTCGATCCAGTACGTGACCTCCCGCTCCCCCGGCTCGCCGTAGACGCACGCGCTGCCCACCACGTCCCCGTCCGCGAGGACCGTACGCGCGACGACGTCCGGCGACTCCCGGAGCTTCTTCCAGTGGGCATCGAAGAGGGTCCGGTCGGCCGTCTTCGGAGAGGTGAAGGCCGCCACGTGGTTCGACTCGGGATCGTTCATCTGCCGGTAGAAGACCGGGAGATCGCTGTCGTGCACCGGGCGCAGACTGATATCGATGCTTTCCGTGCTCACCATGGCTCAGAGCCTACGAGTCGCCAGTGTCAAACGGTCCCGTGCGTCGAACAACGCGTCCTTCACCATCTGTTCGTGCGCGGGCGTCAGCCGCGCGACCGGCACGGAGCAGCTGATCGCGTCCCGCGCGGGCGTGCGGTACGGGATCGCGACGCCGAAGCAGCGCAGGCCGAGCGTGTTCTCCTCGCGGTCCACCGCGAAGCCCTGCTCGCGGACCGTGCGCAGTTCCTCGATCAGCTTCTCGCGGTCGGTGATCGTGTGCTCGGTCAGCGCGGGCAGCGTTTCCGGGAGCATCTTGCGGACCTGCTCGTCGGTGTGTGTGGCGAGCAGCGCCTTGCCCAGGGACGTCGAGTGCGCGGGGAGCCGGCGGCCCACCCGGGTGAAGGGGCGCAGATAGTGCTGGGACTGGCGCGTGGCGAGGTAGACGACGTTCGTGCCGTCCAGGCGCGCGAGGTGGATCGTCTCCGTGGTGTCGTCCGAGAGGCGGTCGAGCGTCGGACGCGCCGCCGCCACCACCTCGTCGCCGTCGATGTACGACGTGCCGACAAGCAGGGCCCGTACCCCGATGCCGTACCGCGTGCCGGTGGCGTCCGTCTCCACCCAGCCGAGCTCCACCAGCGTACGAAGAAGCATGTACAGGCTGGATTTGGGGTACCCGACGGCCTCCTGCACGGCGGCCAGAGAATGCATTCCGGGGCGGCCCGCGAAGTATTCGAGCAACTCCACCGTCCGCACCGCGGACTTGACCTGTGCTCCGCCAGTCTCGCCAGCCGACATCGCCCTTGACCCCTTAGTTCGACGAGAAATAGTCTCCGAAGTCTCCGGTTCATCATCGGAGACAGCGTTCAGCATATCGAACAGCCCAGGTGGGTGGCAGCACATCTGAGGCATCACCTCTGGAGGACCCGCGGTGGCAGCAGCACCAGTCTGGAGTGTCGACCCCCGAACCGGGAAGCAGCGCGAACAGGTTGCGGTCGAAGCCACAGCCCAAGAGGTGGATCAGGCGGTACGCGCCGCACTGGCCGCCCTCGACGCGCTCGCCGACCGCACCGTACGCGCCGCCTTCCTGCGCTCCGCGGCCGAACTGCTCGACGAGGCCAAGGACCACCTGGTGGAGGCCGCGGACGCGGAGACCGCGCTCGGCCCCGTCCGGCTCACCGGCGAGCTCGCCCGCACCTGCTATCAGCTGCGGGCCTTCGCCGACGTGGTCGACGAGGGCGGCTTCCTCGGCGTCGTCATCGACCACCCCGACAGCAGCGCGACCCCGCCCATCCCGGACCTGCGGCGCTACAAGATCCCGCTGGGCGTGGTGGCCGTCTACTCCGCGTCCAACTTCCCCTTCGCCTTCTCCGTGCCCGGCGGCGACACCGCGAGCGCGCTCGCCGCGGGCTGCCCCGTGGTCGTCAAGGCGCACCCGGACCACCCCGGCACCTCCGAACTGGTCGCGGCGACGCTGCGCCGGGCCGCGGCCCGGCACGACATCCCCGAGGGCGTCATCGGCCTCGTGCACGGCTTCGAGGCGGGAGTCGAGCTGGTCAAGCACCCGCTCGTCTCCGGCGCGGGCTTCACGGGATCGATCCGCGGCGGCCGTGCCCTCTTCGACGCGGCGGCGGCCCGCCCCGTGCCGATCCCCTTCCACGGCGAGCTCGGCTCCCTCAACCCGGTCGTCGTGACCGAGGCGGCGGCGGCCGAGCGCGCGGAGGAGATCGGCACCGGTCTCGCGGGCTCGATGACGCTCGGCGTCGGTCAGTTCTGCGTCAAGCCCGGCCTGGTCTTCGCGCCGGCGGGCACGGGCGGCGACCGGTTCCTCAAGTCCCTGACGGAGGCGGTCAGCGACACCGAGGCCGGGGTGCTCCTGGACCACCGGATGCGGGACAACTTCGTCGCGGGCGTGCGCGAGCGGGGCGAACTGCCCGACGTGGAAGCGCCGGTGACGCCGGGCGCGGGCGGCGAGCACACGGTGAGCCCGGGCTTCCTGACGGTCCCGGCGGCCAAGCTCGCCACCGAGGGGGAGCACGACCTGCTCCTGGAGGAGTGCTTCGGCCCCGTCACGGTCGTCGCGCGCTACGAGAACGAGGCGGAGATCACTGACGTGCTCACCCGGCTTCCCGGCAACCTCACGGCGACGGTGCAGCTGTCCGCCGACGAGGCCGCGGGCGAGGGGCGCGGCGCGGAGCTGGTCGCCGAACTCACGCCGCTGGCCGGACGCGTCCTGGTCAACGGGTGGCCGACCGGGGTCGCGGTGGCGCCCGCGCAGCACCACGGCGGGCCCTACCCGGCGACGACGTCGACCTCCACCTCCGTGGGCGGCACGGCGATCGAGCGCTGGCTGCGTCCCGTGGCGTACCAGAACACGCCTGAGGCGCTGCTCCCGCCCGAGCTGCGTGACGACAATCCGCTGGGGCTCCCGCGCCGCTACGACGGGCGCCTGGAACACTGACGTCCATGGACGTCAACATCCCCGAACTGCCCTTCTCCTTGCGTACGTACGGTCCCGACGGGAACTGGTCGTACGAGGACGGCGTGCTCACCGGCTGGGCCGGCGCCCGGCAGGACCGTTTCGTGCCGCCGACGGGCGAGGCGCTCGACCCCGCGTCCGACGCGCCCCGCCTGCTCGGCGCGCCCGAGGGGGACTTCCAGCTGATCGCCCGCGTGACGGTCGGTTTCGCGGCGGCGTTCGACGCGGGCGTGCTCTACCTGCACGTGGGCGACCGGGAGTGGGCCAAGCTCTGCCTGGAGCGGTCGCCGGACGAGGCGACGGTCTGCACGGTCGTCACCCGCGGCCGCTCCGACGACGCGAACGCGTTCGTCGTCGACGGCAGCAGCGTCTGGCTCCGCGTCAGCCGCACGGGCTCGGCGTTCGCCTTCCACGCGTCCGCGGACGGCGAGCACTGGACGTTCGTCCGGATCTTCTCCCTGGGCGAGGAGAAGACGGCCGGCGCGGCGCTGGTGGGTTTCATGGCGCAGTCCCCGGTGGGGGAGGGGTGCGTGGTGACGTTCGACGGGATCGAGTTCCGCCCGAACTGGCCCCGGGGCCTCAGGGACGGGTCCTAGTACCCCGCTACGAGACGGCCTCGAACGCCGGACGGACCGTGTCCGGCCCGTCCGGCGTTCGAGAACGGACTCGGAACCCGGAGCCCCCGGAACGCGTCTGTCGCAGCATGATCCACTCAGCACTTCCCACGACGATGCGGACCGCGATGCCGACCGTCATACGCAGCGCCCTGACCGCCGACGCCCCGGATCTCGCCGCCCTGCACGCGCGCGCCCGCGCCACGTACTACCCCGAAGGGCTGCCGGACGCGGGCGTCGACGGGACCGTGCTGTGGCGGGAGGCCGTCGAGCGCCGTGACGGGCATGTGCTGTGCGCGGTCCGCGAGGGCAGGATCGTGGGCGTGGCGTCCTTCCGTACGCCCGGGGGCGAGGCGGCGGACACCGTGACGCTCTTCCAGTTCCACGTCGACCCCGACCACTGGCGTGCCGGAGTCGGCACGGCCCTGCACGCCGCCTGCGTGGAGGAGTGGCGGGCCGACGGCATCCGGCTGGCCGGCCTGGACGTCCACCGCGAGAACCACCGCGCCCGGGCCTTCTACACCCGGCACGGCTGGCAGCCCGCGGAGCCGGACGAGGGCGCGGGCACGCACTTGCGGATGCGGCTGGCCGTGACGGCGGGGTGACGGCCAGGGTGTCCGGGGAATGAGCGGCCCGGGTCGTACGTTCTTCAACTGACCGGGGGGACCCTCCGCACTACCGTTCGACCTGAAGAGAGCTAGTCACATGCGCGTCGAGATCTGGTCCGATATCGCCTGCCCCTGGTGCTATGTCGGAAAGGCCCGCTTCGAGAAGGCGCTCGCCGCCTTCCCGCACCGCGACGACGTCGAGGTGGTGCACCGCTCCTTCGAGCTCGACCCCTCACGCGCCAAGGGCGACAGCGGGCCCGTGATCCCGATGCTCGCCAAGAAGTACGGCATGAGCGAGGAGCAGGCCAAGGAGGCCGAGCGGAATCTCGGCGTGAACGCATCCTCCGAAGGGCTCGACTACCTCACCGAGGGCCGCGACCACGGCAGCACCTTCGACATGCACCGGCTGCTCCACTTCGCCAAGGAGGAGCAGGGCAGGCAGGACGAGCTGCTCGGGCTCCTCTACCGCGCCAACTTCGCCGAGGAACGCTCCGTCTTCGACGACGACGAGCGGCTCGTGGAGCTCGCGGTCGCGGCCGGTCTCGACGCGGACGACGCCCGCGCGGTCCTCGCCGACCCGTCCCGCTACGCCGACGACGTACGCGCCGACGAGCGCGAGGCCGCCGAACTCGGCGCGAACGGCGTGCCGTTCTTCGTCCTCGACCGCAAGTACGGGGTCTCCGGCGCCCAGCCCGCCGACGTGTTCGGCCAGGCCCTCGAACAGGCCTGGGGCAGCCGCTCGCCGCTCACCACCCTCGCGGACGGCGACGCCTGCGGCCCCGACGGCTGCGCGGTCCCGCAGGCCGGGGCCGAGAACGCGTAAGGGCCGCCGACCGGTCTCCCGCGCACACGCGTGATGGACGCGGGCGTGAACGGGCGCGAGAGTTGATCCCATGGGGATCATCAACGGCGCCGAGTTCGCGCCCACGTCGACGTATCTGGACACCGCGAAGTGCGGCCTGCTGCCCGCCCGCGCGGTCGAGGCGGTCCAGCGCCTTGCCGCCTCCAACGGCGCGGGCGGTGGTGCGGGCGACTTCGGGATCGTGGACGCCGCCCGCGAGTCCTTCGCGCGGATCGTCGGCGTGCCCGGCGCGCGGGTGGCCACCGGCGGCTCGGTCGCCGTCCACTGCGGACTGATCGCCGCGGCGCAGCCACCCGGCGCCGAAGTCCTCATCGCCGAAGGGGACTTCAGCTCCATCATCAACCCCTTCGTGGTGCGCGGCGACCTCAAGATCCGCTACGCGCCGCTCGACGAACTCGCCGGAGCGGTACGCCCCACCACGGCCCTCGTCGTGTGGTCCGCCGTGCAATCGGCCGACGGCCGCCTCGCCGACGACACGGCGGTCCGCGAGGCCGCCGCCGCCCACGGGGCGCGCACCCTCAACGACAGCACGCAGGCCGCGGGCTGGCTGCCCTTCGACGCGAGCCTCTACGACTACACCGTCACCGGCGCCTTCAAGTGGCTGCTCTGCCCGCGCGGCACGTCCTTCCTGACGGTGAGCGAGGAGGCGCAGGAATCCCTCGTCCCGCTGCACGCCGGCTGGATGGCTTCGGCGGACAGCTGGAACTCCACGTACGGCCCGCTCAGCGAACTGGCCCCCGGCGCCCGGCGGTACGACGAACCGCCCGCCTTCCTCGCGTACCACGGCGCTGCCCAGTCCCTTGCGTACGTCGAGGAGACCTCAATCGCGGCGGTGCACGCCCACGACACGGCGCTGGCGGCCCGCTACCGCGCGGGCCTCGCGGCCCTGGGCCACGAGCCGGTGCCCGGCGAGTCCGCCATCGTCTCGGTCCCCGGACTCGCCGACCGGGAGCCCGGGCTGCGCCGGGCCGGGATCATCACGTCCGCACGGGCGGGGCACCTGCGCGTCTCGTTCCACCTGTACAACACCGAGGCGGATGTGGACAGGATCCTTGACGTGCTCTCCGGCTGAACCCTGGCGCGCCGGGCGGCGGGGCACTAGGAATGCAGGACGGGGTGGCCTCACGAGGCGGTGGTGTCAGTGGCGGAACAGTCCTATCCGGACACCGACCTGCACCAGCGCCTGGTGTACGGCGACGAGACGGCACTCGCCGAGGTCTACGACACGTACGGCCCGCTGGTCCACCGCATCGCCAGACGCGTCACCCGCAGCCCCGCCGGGGCGGAGGACGTCGCCCAGGAGGTCTTCGCCCATCTCTGGTCGCGCCCCTACGCGTTCGACGCGCGGCGCGGCAGTCTGCGTACCTGGCTGAGCATGCTGGCGCATCGCCGGGCGGTGGACTGGGTACGCGGCGAGGAGCGCCACCGCAAGGCGGCCCACGCCGACGACGCGACCCTGCACACCATCCCCACCCCGGATCCGCCCCCGGAAGACGTGGTCATGGCACGAGAACGCTCCCTGCTCCTGCACTCCGCGCTGGCCAGGCTCCCGCTCCCGCAGCGCCAGGTGGTCCATCTGGCGTACTTCGCCGGCCGCACCTACCGCCAGGCGGCCGTGGAACTCGGCATTCCCGAGGGGACCGCGAAGACCCGATTACGCACGGCCCTGCGCAAGCTGGCCGAAGCCCTGACCGAACCACCCGACCCGGCACTTGCCGACGCTCCAGGCGAAAGAGGCGCGTGATGACCACGGATCACGAAGCCGTACGCGAACTTATCGGGGCCTGGGCCGTCGGCGCGCTCATGCCGGGGGACGAGCGGATCCTCGCGCCGCATCTGGCCGACTGCGATCCGTGCGCGGCGGAGGCGACGCGGTTGCGGGCGGTGGTACGGGACCTGGACGGGCCGCCCGTCACCGCCGGACCCCTGCCCGCCGAGCGTGGCCTGTCCCTCGCCCTGCGGACGCGTCCCGCGGCTCCGCGCACGGCCTCGCACGCCGCGCCGTACGCCGCCGCCGTCGCCGGACTCCAGGCGCTGCTGGGGGAGTTGGACGAGCACGGGCCCTGGGGGACTCCTGTCGTGCACGACTGGGACGTCCATGACACGATCGCGCATCTGCTGGCCGCGGACGAGCCGCTCGCGGTGCGCCTGGGCCTGCGGGTGGCGGGGGAGTTCGACGGCGTGGACGGGGCGTCGTGGCGCGAGGCGTGGGCGGCGCGTACGGAGGAAGTGCTCGCCCGTGAGCGCGGCCGTGCTCCGGCCGGGACCGTCGCGTCCTGGCAGGCCCAGGCGAAGGCGCTCCTGTCGTCGCCGGAAGCCCACGATCCGGAACTCGCGGGCCGGGCCACGACGTTGATGGGGGCCCGGCTTCCGCTGACCGAGCACTTCCTGGTCAGGGCCTTCGAGGCGTGGGTGCACACGGAGGACATCGGCAGGGCCCTCGATCTGCCGGTCCCGCCGCCCCGCACTCCTCACCTGTGGCAGCTGGTCCGCCTCGCCGTACGGATCCTGGGCCTCGCCCTGGGTTCCGGGACGCCGGCCGTCGCGCTGACCGTCGCGGGCGAGGGCGGCGAGGCCTCGTGGATCCTGGGCGAAGGGGCGGAGCCGGTGAGCGCGGAGCTGGTCCTGGACCCGGTGGACTTCTGCCGGCTCATGGGCGGGCGGGTGGATCCGGAGGTGGTCCCCAGGGGCCTCTCCGGTGACGAGGCCGCCGCGACCGGCGTCCTGACCCGGGCGGCGTCCCTGGCCTGGCTCTGACCTTTCCCCCCGGCGTTCCGGGTGTCCGAACAGCCCTCTCCCACCCACCCACCTGATCACCCCGCGTCCAGCCCCGGACGAACGAGAATCTCCGCCCGGAGCACGATTCGCGGCGCTCCGGTGTCGAAGTGGCCCCGCGTCCGGAGGCGGATGGCGAGGACGGGCATACCGGCGCGGCCCCGCCCCGGGACGGGGCAGCCCCGCTGGGCCCGCCCCTCCGCCGGCCCTCGTCCCCGCTAGGACCCGCCCTCAGCCGCTTCCGTGCACTCCGAGGCCCTCGCGGCCTCCGGGCAATCCGCCGTCTCCGCGCGCAGATTCGCCTCCACCCGACCGAGCAGCCGTGCCAGTTCCGCCCGGTCCCTCTCGTCGAGGCCCGCAAGGGTCTGGTCCTCCAGCTCGCCCCACGCCTCTTCCACGTCCGCCAGCAATCCGCAGCTCGTCTCCGTGGCCTCCACGAGGACCCCGCGGCGGTCGTCCGGGTCCGGGCGGCGCTGTACGTGTCCTGCCTGTTCCAGGCGCTGGAGCATCTTCGTGACCGTCGACGGGTCGAGGCCGACGGCCTTGATGATGTCCGACTGCCGCGCGGCCCCCGCGTCCCACAGGTACATCATCACGAACTCCTGGCCGGGGTAGAGCCCGGCCTTCTTCAGGACCTTGCCCGCCGCGATCCGGTGCAGCCGGGCCACCCGGCTCACGGTGTGGCTCACGGGTCCCCGCCGTTTCGCGGTGGGCAGCGGACAGGCGGGCTCGGCCTGGGCTTTCATCGGTGCTCCTGGGCGGGAAGTAGGGGGCGCGGTTTGGTTCCACCAGAATAACTTGGCCGACCAAGGAATGAGTTAGGGTGGCGCTCGGTTCAATTAATTGGCCGACCAATAAACCTGCCACGGGAGCCCCGATGACCACCGCGTTCGACTCTTTCGACCTCGCCGGCACGCCCCTGAGCAACCGCATAGCCATGGCGCCGATGACCCGCAGCCGCGCGGGCGCGGGCGCCACCGCCACGGACCTGACCGCGGAGTACTACACCCAGCGCGCCTCGGCGGGCCTGATCATCACCGAGGGCATCCAGCCCTCGGTCATCGGCCAGGGCTACCCGGACACCCCGGGCCTGCACTCCGCGGAGCAGGTCGAGTCCTGGCGCAAGGTCACCTCCGCCGTGCACGCCGCGGGCGGCCGGATCTTCGCCCAGCTCATGCACGCGGGCCGCGTCGGCCACCCCAGCCTGCTCCCCGACGGCCTGGTGAACGTCGCCCCCTCGGCCGTCGCGGCCGAGGGCCAGGTGTACACGGCCGAGGGGCCCAAGGACTTCGTCACGCCCCGCGAACTGACCGGCGATCAGATCCGCGCCACCATCGACGACTTCGTGACCGCGGCCCGCAACGCGATCGACGCGGGCTTCGACGGAGTCGAACTGCACGGCGCCAACGGTTACTTGATCCACCAGTTCCTGGCCCCCGGCTCCAACCTGCGTACGGACGAATGGGGCGGCACGCCCGAGAACCGCATCCGCTTCGCGGTAGAGACCGCGCGGGCGGTCGCCGCGGAGATCGGCGCCGCCCGCACCGCCATACGCCTCTCGCCGGGCAACCCCTACAACAGCATCACGGAGCCCGAGGCCGGACTGGAGGCGACGTACACCTCTCTGGTGAAGGAGCTGAGCGCCCTGGACCTGGCGTACCTGCACGTCATGGAGGTGGGCCCGATCCGCGACCTGGTGAACGCGCTGCGCGGGGGCTTCAACGGGCCCTTCGTCCTGAACCCCGCCACCGAGGGCTTCACCGGGCACGACTCCCTCGCCCTCGTCGAGGACGGCACCGCGGACCTCGTCGCCTTCGGCGCGCTGTTCCTCGCCAACCCCGACCTGCCGGCCCGCCTCAAGGCCGGGGGCCCGTACAACACGCCGGACGCCGCGACGTTCTTCGGCGGCACGGAGAAGGGCTACACCGACTATCCGGCGCTCTGACGCCGGGGAGCCGCCCCTGAACCAAGTGTGGCCCGGCACCCCACGGTGCCGGGCCAACTCGCGTACGAGACTGCTTACTTCACCGGAGTGAAGTCCCGCGCCCCAATGTATTCCGGCCGCCGGACCGGCGCCGCGAACGGCTCCACGGCCGGATTCTCCACGCTGTTGAACACGATGAAGACATTGCTGCGCGGGAACGGAGTGATGTTGTCCCCGGAACCATGCATGGCATTGCAGTCGAACCAGGTCGCGGAGCCCGCCTCGCCGGTGAACAGCCGGATGCCGTAGTCGGCGGCGAGGCTGGTCAGCGTCTCGTTCGACGGAATGCCCGCGTCCTGCATCTGCAGTGACCGCTTGTAGTTGTCCTTCGGCGTGGCGCCCTCACAGCCGAGGAACGTCTTGTGCGACCCCGGCATGATCATGAGGCCGCCGTTGGTGTCGTAATTCTTGGTGAGCGCGATCGAGACGGAGACGGTCCGCATGTTCGGGAGGCCGTCTTCGGCGTGCCAGGTCTCGAAGTCCGAGTGCCAGTAGAACCCGGAGGCTCCGAAGCCGGGCTTCACGTTGATCCGGGACTGGTGGACGTACACGTCGGACCCCAGGATCTGCCGGGCCCGACCCACCACCCGCGGGTCGGCCGCGAGCTTCGCGAACAGCTCGCTGATCTTGTGCACCTCAAAGATGGTGCGGATCTCCTGGGAGCGCGGCTCCACGATCGAGCGGTCGTCCGCCCGCATCGTGGGGTCGTTGATCAACCGCTCGAGCTCGCCGTGGAAGACGCTCACCTCGTCCGGGGTGATGAGCTGGTCGATCGCCAGGAAACCGTCCCGTTCGAACCCCGCCAGATCATCGGCCTCGATGGGCCCCGGCGTACCCGGCTCGGACCACACGACGGGGTCCTTGCGCTCGATGAGGACCTCCTCGGTGCCTCGGGTCGGGTACAGGTCGGCGGTGCGTTCGGGTGCGGTGGTCATGGTGTTGCCTGCCTCTCCTCTCGTACGGCCCTTTCCGGGATGTACACCCCCGCCGCCCAGAGGAAGAGGGCGGCGGGGGAGATTCATGGGGCGTGTCTCAGCCCTGCGGCGCGGCGCCCGAGCCCGCGCCGGTCGCGACGCTCAGGCCGCCGGCTCCGACTCCGGCTCCGTGAGCAGCGGGTACACGCCGTTCTCGTCGTGGTCCTCACGGCCCGTGACGGGCGGGTTGAAGACGCAGATGCAGTGGAAGTCCTCCTTGATCCGCATCGTGTGCTTCTCGTGCCCGTCGAGCAGGTACATGGTGCCCGGCGTGATCGTGTACTTCTCGCCGGTCGTGTCGTCGGTCAGCTCGGCCTCGCCCTTGGTGCACACGACGGCCTCGATGTGGTTGGCGTACCACATCGACGTCTCCGTACCCGCGTACAGGATGGTCTCGTGGACCGAGAAGCCCACTCGCTCCTTGGCGAGGACGATGCGCTTGCTCTCCCAGGTGCCGGACGCGGACTTCACGTGCCGGTCGGTGCCTTCAATGTCCTTGAACGAACGGACGATCACGGTGAGTTGGTTCCTTTTCTCTTACGGGGGTGAAGAAGCTGGCTTGAATTCGCTCAGGCGGTCTCGCGCACCGCGCGGGCGAGGGTGCGAAGCCCTTCGTCCAGCTCGTCGGCGGTGATCGTCAGCGCCGGAAGGAGCTTGACGACCTCGCCCTCGGGTCCTGAGGTCTCGATGAGCAGGCCCAGTTCGAAGGCGCGCTTGGCGATGGCGCTCGCGCGTGCCTTGTCGATGAACTCCATGCCCCAGACGAGACCGCGGCCGCGGTACTCCTTGATGGCGCCGGGGTTCTCGTCGGCGATCGCCGCGAAGGCCTCCTCGACCTGCTCACCGCGGGCGCGGGTCTGCTTCTCCATGGCCGGGCCGTCGGACCAGTAGGTCTCCAGGGCGGCGGCGGCCGTGACGAACGCGGCGTTGTTGCCGCGGAAGGTGCCGTTGTGCTCGCCCGGCTCCCACACGTCGAGCTCCGGCTTGAACAGGGTCAGCGCCATCGGCAGGCCGTAGCCGCTGATGGACTTGGACACCGTCACGATGTCCGGCGTGATGCCCGCCTCCTCGAAGGAGAAGAACGCGCCGGTACGGCCGCAGCCCATCTGGATGTCGTCGACGATCAGGAGCATGTCCCAGCGCTCGCACACCTCGGCGAGCTTGCGGAGCCACTCGGCGCGGGCGACGTTGATGCCGCCCTCGCCCTGGACCGTCTCGACGATCACGGCGGCGGGCTGGTTGAGGCCGGAGCCCTGGTCCTCGAGCAGCCGCTCGAACCAGATGAAGTCGGGGGTCTTGCCGTCGAGGTAGTGGTCGAACGGCATCGGCGTGCCGTGCACCAGCGGGATGCCGGCGCCGGCGCGCTTGAAGGCGTTTCCGGTCACGGCGAGCGAGCCGAGCGACATGCCGTGGAAGGCGTTCGTGAACGACACGATCGACTCGCGGCCCTTGACCTTGCGCGCCAGCTTCAGCGCGGACTCGACGGCGTTGGTGCCCGTCGGGCCCGGGAACATGACCTTGTACGGCAGGTCACGCGGGCGCAGGATGATGTTCTGGAACGACTCGAGGAACGCGCGCTTGGCGGTCGTCGACATGTCCAGGCCGTGGACGATGCTGTCGCGCTCCAGGTAGTCGATCAGGGCGCGTTTGAGGACCGGGTTGTTGTGGCCGTAGTTGAGCGACCCGGCCCCGGCGAAGAAGTCGAGGTACGAGTGGCCGTCCTCGTCGAACATGCGGCTGCCCTGCGCACGGTCGAAGATGGTGGGCCAACCGCGGCAGTAGCTGCGCACCTCCGACTCCAGGGTCTCGAAGACGCTCAGGTCGGGCTGGGTGATGGTCACAGCAGATCTCCTGGGAGATGGAAAGACGTGGGAGGTGGGGGGAACGGGTGGTGCGTGGTGCGTGTGGGGGAGGGCGGAACTCAGCCGACTGGCTCTATGAGGAACAGGACCTCGGGCTCGTGCCCCTCTTCGGGGAAGAGCCCCGCGTCGAAGAGCACCGTGCGCTCGACAGACGCTCCGTGGCGCTGTGCGTACGAGGTGAAGAGCCGCTGGGACGGTTCGTTGTCCGGCGTGATGGTCGTCTCGACCGAGACCAGCTCCCGGTCGGCGGCGACCTTGGCGGTGAGACCGTCGAGCAGCGCACCGGCAAGGCCGCGGCCTCGGTGCGCTTGGTCGACGGCCACCTGCCAGACCACCAGGGTGCGCGGCCGCTCGGGCCGGATGTAGCCGGTGATGAACCCGGCGGGCTCACCGTTCGAGTCCCTGGCCACCACGGAGGTCGCCGCGAAGTCGCGGCACCACAGCAGGTAGCTGTACGAGGAGTTGAGGTCCAACACCTTCGAGTCGCGGGCGATCCGCCAGATAGCGGCCCCGTCGGCGACGTCGGGGGTGTCGAGGCGCAACCCCTCGGGCATTTCCAGGGAATTCGCTTGCAGGTCGGTCGGTAGATCGGCTTGTGCAGCGGTCATGCGGATTGAATTTACCGAGCAATTTCTTCAATTGCATCGCCGAGAGGGGTTACGTCAGAGCGCCCTATGTGTTATCACGCGTGGGTGCGCGCCCGCAGGAATCCCCGGCAGTTTGGCCTGATTTGATGGGGTCATAGGGAACATTACGGGCGCGATGTGGAGTACGTCACAGAAGCGTAACTCCCTGGAAGCGTGTCCGAAATGTGAGACTCTGGGTTGTCGAAACCTTAGTGTTTAGGTCCGGGAAAAGCGGGCAGAAGAATACGGGAAGCTGTGCTGGATAAAGTGGATAAAGAAGCGGTGAGAATGCGTCCGTGAATTTACGTAGAGCATTTACGGCCCCGTTACCCCGTCGATTCCCTCCCTGAGGAGATCGGCGTGACCGTTGTGCCGCGCGTACTCCTCGATGAGGTGGACCAGAATCCAGCGCAGGCTCACCTCGGCGCTGCCCGCCACGCCAGCCTCCGGCTCGCTCAGCCGCCCCACGTCGTCGAGCGAACGGCCCGCGCAGAGCTCCTTGCTCACCGCGACCTCGCGCCGCCACACCGGCGAGGACCTGGCCGTACGTCCGCTCCGGCTCCAGGGCAAAGCCCCCGGCGGTATCGCCGTCGCTCCCGTACACGGGCGGCACGTCCCGCCCGGCGAAGACCCGCTGGAACCAGTTCCGCTCCACCTCGGCCAGGTGCTGCACCAGGCCGAGCAGGGTCAGCGACGAGGACGGGACCGCCGTGACACGGGTCTGCGCGTCATCGAGCCCGGAGCACTTCACCGCGAGGGTCTCGCGGTGAAAGTCGAGCCAGCCCGCCAGCATCACCGACTCGCCCGCGATCGGATCGGGCACGGCACGGCCGTCCGGGAGCGTGGTCGTCATGCGGCTCACGCTGCCATGCGACCCGCCCCCCGCGTCCCCTGTTCGCTCTGAGCTTGGAAGGCGCAGCACCGGCATGAAACGGGCGCGGCCGGGAAGACGTTGTGGCCTGCCTCCGGAGGCTCGGGTCCTGCCGCGGAAGACCCGGCGCCTGCCCGCCGAGGGCAGAGCGCCTGCCGGCCGAAGGCCCGGCGTCAGCCGGTGAAGACGCGCGTCTGCCGCCAGGCCGCAGCGGTCGCCCTCCAAGGCCCGTCGCCTGTCAGTCAAGGCGCTGCGCCTGTTGGCGAAGACCCGGCGTCCGCCCCCGGAGGCCCAGCGCCCGCCGGTGAAAGCGCAGGGCCTGTCCGGCTGGCCGGCGTGGTGTGGTGGTTACTGCCAGGCCTCCGTTACCGCGCGTCGTGCCGCCTCGAGGTCGACCGTGAGGCCCGCCTCGCTCATCACGGCGCCCAGAGCGGCCAGCGAGGCGTGCACTGCGCCGCGGGTCGCGTCCGGGCCGTAGTGGTTCACCCGGATCATCTCCTTGGCAAGGGCGCCGCCACCGGCGACCAGCGGAAGCACCGGGTCCGCGGCGAGCGCCTTGGCGACGAGCAGCGAGGCGTCGACGCCCTCGGGGGCGCGCAGCGTCGTGGCGACCGGAGCGGCGTCCCGCGCCTCGTGGACGTACGGCGAAAGGCCGCCGCCGAGCGCGATCGCGCCCGCGCGGGTCGCCGCCGCGGCGGTGGCGTGCCGCGCCATCAGGGCGTCGAGCCCTTCCGCCTCGATGCGCTCCACGCAGGCTTCGAGCGCGAGCATCTCCAACTGGGCCGGGGCGTGGAGCAGCGCCTTGCGTCCGCCGTCGATCCACCGCTCCTTCCAGTCCAGGAGGGAGAGGTACGAGCGGCGCGGCGCCCGCGGATTGCCGGCCAGCCGCGCCCAGGCCCGCTCGCTCACGGAGACGGCGGAGACACCCGCGGGACCGCCCATCGCCTTCTGCGCGCCGATCACGCACAGGTCCACGCCCCACGCGTCCGGAAGCAGCGGCTCCGCGGCCACCGACGCGACGGCGTCGAGCATGAAGAGGGCCCCGTGCTCGCGTACGACCTCACCGATCTCGGCGACGGGGTTGGTGTTGCCGGTCGCGGCCTCGGCGTGGACGAGCGACACGAAGTCGATCTCGGGGTGCGCGGCGAGCGCCTCGCGCACCTGTTCCGCGGTCACCGCGGTGTGGAAGGGGACGGCGAGGTCGACGACGGTCGCCCCGCAGTCCCGCAGCCAGTTCCCGAAGGTCTGGCCGTACGGCCCCGTGATCACGTTCAGCGCGGTCGTGCCGGGCTGCGCCGCACCCCGGATACAGCCCTCCAGGGGAAGCAGCGCCTCGCCCTGCATGATCACGATGTCCTGCGAGGTGGAGAGCAGCCCGGCGACGCGCTCCTCGATGGAGGCGAAGTGCTGGGCACTCAGGGGTGCCAGGTCAAGGAAGGGGTGTGTCACGGTGCTGCTCACTTCGCTCACGAGTTCGTTCGTTCGGGCTGCCGGACCGAGCGTACCGACAGGCTCCTAAGCTGCTGCACATGAGCGATCACACGGTGCTGCACGTGAAGGGGCGGGTGCTCGTCGGACCGGACGAGGTACGGGACGAATTGTGGGTGGTCGGAGGCCGGGTGACGTACGACCGCCCGTCGGCGGCGCCGGACGTCACGGTCGACGGCTGGACCCTCCCCGGCCTGGTCGACGCGCACTGTCACGTGGGCCTGGACGCGCACGGCCCGGTGGACGCGGCCACGGCCGAGAAGCAGGCGCTGACCGACCGCGAGATCGGCGCGCTCCTCATCCGCGACGCGGGCTCCCCGTCCGACACGCGCTGGATCGACGACCGCGAGGACCTCCCGAAGATCATCCGGGCGGGCCGCCACATCGCGCGTACGCGCCGCTACATCCGCAACTACGCCCACGAGATCGAGCCGTCCGACCTCGTCGCGTACGTCGCGCGGGAGGCACGGCGCGGCGACGGCTGGGTCAAACTGGTCGGCGACTGGATCGACCGCGACGCCGGAGACCTGACGGCATGCTGGCCCCGCGCCGAGGTGGAGGAGGCGATCGCCGAGGCGCACCGGCTCGGCGCGCGCGTGACGGCACACTGCTTCGCCGAGGACTCGCTGCGGGATCTGGTGGAGGCGGGCATCGACTGCATCGAGCACGCCACCGGACTGACCGAGGAGACCATTCCGCTCTTCGCCGAGCGGGGCGTCGCGATCGTCCCGACGCTGGTGAACATCGCGACGTTCCCGCAGCTGGCCGACGGCGGCGAGGCCAAGTTTCCCAAGTGGTCGCGGCACATGCGGCGGCTGTACGACCGCCGTTACGACACGGTGCGATCCGCGTACGACGCCGGGGTCCCCGTGTTCGCGGGCACGGACGCCGGCGGCTCCCTGGCCCACGGCCTGGTCGCCGCCGAGGTGGCCGAACTGAGGCACGCCGGAATCCCGGCGGTGGACGCGCTGTCGGCGACGACATGGGGCGCGCGGACCTGGCTGGGCCGCCCCGGCCTGGAGGAGGGCGCTCCGGCGGACCTGGTGGTGTACGGCGCGGACCCCCGGCAGGACGTGGGGGTGCTTGCCGCGCCGCGGAGGGTCGTGCTGAACGGGCGGGTGGTGGGGTAGGGCGGGCCTCTTGTACGTGCCGGTACGCCATCACGTCATTACGTGCCATCACCGGCTCGCCGAGTTCGTCCTGAGTCTCCGCCCATGTCACAGCCGGGAAAGGGCGGGGTCAGGCCTGGCTAGGCCTAGCCAGGTCTAGCCAGGCACAGAAAAAGCCCCGCCCGTCAGCACCGGCACCCCCACCGAACCCCCCGTCTCCACAGCCACCGCCACATCCCCCGCGAAGCCGTACCCCCGCAACTCCCGCCCCGACGCACAGTCGGCGACGGCCGAAGCGACATCCGCGCACGACGTGAACGCGCCCGCCGCTGCCGCCGCCTCCGGCGAGACCTCCACCCCCCGCATCGCGGAGATCACCGCGCCCGCCCCCAGCGCATCCTCCAGCGCGGGCCGCAAGCTTCCGTCCGGCCACCGCTCACCCGCGGCGACCACGGCAACCGGCCGATCGGAACCCCCGTAACCCTGCTCCACCAGCCAACTCCCCACCGCCGCCGCATTCCTGAGGCACCCCGCGACCACCACCCCCGACGCTCCCGCCGCCGCGGCGATCGCCGATCCGTTGGGCGAGGGCAGCACGAGGCGGGGCGTGAAGGGCGCCCGGCGCAGCGCGGCGGGGGAGAGCGACCACGGCGAGGCGGGGCTCATCGCGCGCCGCCCCACCGCCAGTTCGGCGCTTCGTTCGGCGGCGAAGGCGACGGCGCTCTCGTCCCGCCACGCGTACGGGAAGACGCGCGTCCCCGCGTCCACCGCGACCGACACCGCGGTCGTGAACGACAGCACGTCGACGACGACCAGGCACGCCGCCTCCGCGTCGGCGACGCCCGCCATGAGCCGCCGCGCCCCCTCGGGCCCCCATTCGAACCGCACCCCGTACGCGCTCTGGGCGCACCATTCCCCGTCACGCGTGTGCTCCGTCTGTCCCATGGGACTCATATTGACGGAGCGTTACGTGTAGGGCCCTCCGTTCGTTGCACATCATTCGGCCACTCCACCCGGCGTCAACCGCCGTGTTCGAGCCAGGGAGTTACTCGGGTGACGGCGGGGAACGCCCGTGCCGCAAGATTCGAAAGCAGGGGCGGAAACCTCCCTTTGGAGTGAACTCACGCTTGGTCGCTGGCTATTCACTCTCAGTGCGTAAAGATTCCCTCTGTCGATGTTGCCGGTGTCGTGCTCATGCGATGTCCCCATCCAGCGGAGCGCGAGGCTTCCGGCGGCTCCGTAACTCTTGTGGGGGTTCCACCACCTTGAACAGCAACACCTTCCGCCTGCCCGCACGCCGCCTCGGCGTGATCGCCACCGCCACGGCCCTCGTCGCGGGCCCCGCGGCGCTCGCCGGCGCGGGACCGGCTGCGGCGACGGGCGGCGACAAGGGCCACGCCGACGCCGTCGTGCTGCGCACCGGGCTCGACGTGTCCCTGCTCAACAAGACCCTGAACGTCCCGCTCAAGGTCGCGCTCAACGAAGTGCAGGCGCCGGCCAGCGCCGAGAAGACCGCGCTCACCGCCAAGCTGGACGGTGTCAACGCGGGCCGGCCGTTCAGCGTGCTGCGCGCGGACGTCGCCACCGCGAAGGCGAGCGTCGAGGACGGAAAGGCGGAGGGGCACAGCAACATCGCGCGGGCCGAGGTGCACGTGCCGGGCCTGCCGCTGCTGTCCCTGATCAAGGTCGACCAGGTCACGTCCAAGGCGGTCTGCGCGGCGGGCAAGCGGCCCGTCGCCGAGGCGAATCTGCTGGGCGGGGTGACCGTGCTCGGCAAGAAGGTCACGCTCTCGGCGGGCGGCACGACCCAAGTGGCGGTGCCGGGGGTCGGAGAGGTGCGGCTCGACCTGTCGAAGACGCACACGACCTCGCGTACGGCGGCGGCCACCGCGCTGGAGCTGAAGGTGTCGGTGAATCCCCTGAAGCTGAACGTCGCCGAGGTGGAGGGGACGGTGACGCTCGCGGGCGCGTCGTGCCGGACGCCCGAGGTGGCCGCCGAGCCCGAACCCTCGGCTCCCGTGGAGCCGCAGGGCGGCAAGGAGGAGAAGCCGGTGGCAGAGAAGCCGGTGGCGGAGAAGCCGCAGGAGGCGAACCTCGCCGAGACCGGGGGGAACTCGTCCACTCCGTACCTGGTGGGGGGCGCGGTCGTGCTGCTCGCCGCGGGGGGCGGCGCGGTGGCGATGACGCGCCGGGGGCGCAGGGGCTGAGTGCGGGGCGGCCCTCGACCGCCGGACGGGCCGGCAACAGCCCGTCCGGCAAGGCCTGTCCGGCGATAGCCCGTACGGCAACAGCCCGTCCGGCGGTTGAGGACGAACTCGGCGGAGCCGGTGATGACGGCAACCGGCACCCCGCTTTCAGCGCCCCAGCGCTCCCCGCACCGCCGCCAGCAACCGATCCGTGGTCCCCGTGTCCCGTACCGCCACCCGAAGCCACTCCTCCCCGAGCCCCGGAAACGTATCGCCCCGCCGCAAGGCGAAGCCCCGTTCCCGCAGGCGGTCGCGGAGGGCAGTGGCCCCCGGCGCCCGGAGCAGGACGAAGGGACCCTCCGCCGGCTCCACGGCTCGCACCCCGAAGGGGGCGAACTCCCGCAGCCCGGCCAGGAGATGGGCCCGGTCCGCGGCGATCCGCAGAGCCGCGTCGGACGCCTCCGCCAGCGCCGCGGGCGCCACACACGCCTCCGCCGCCGCAAGAGCGGGGGAGGAAACCGGCCAGAGCGGCTGCGCCCCCGCCAGGGTCGCGATCGTCTCCGGATCGGACAGGACGTAACCGATCCGCAGCCCGGCGAGGCCCCACGTCTTGGTGAGGGAACGCAGCACCACGAGCCCCGGCACGTCCGTCCGGCCCGCGAGGGCCTCCCGCTCGCCGGGCACCGCGTCCATGAACGCCTCGTCCACCACCAGGAACCGTCCGGGGCGGGCTAGTGCGGCGATCGATGCGGAGGGATGGAGCACGGACGTCGGATTCGTGGGATTGCCGATCACGACCAGGTCGGCGCCCTCGGGGACCGTCGCCCCGGAGAGACGGAACCCGTCCTCCTCCCGGAGCAGCACCCGCCCCACCGCGTGCCCCGCGTCCCGCAGCGCCGCCTCGGGTTCGGTGAACTGCGGGTGCACCACCACCGGCTGACGTACCTTCAGGGCGCGCGCGAGCAGCACGAACGCCTCCGCGGCGCCCGACGTGAGCAGCACCCGGTCCGGCGTCACGCCGTGCCGCGCGGCCACCGCCGCCCGTGCCGCCCGGCCGTCCGGGTAGGCGGCCAGGCCGTCGAGCGAGGCGGCGAGGCGCTGCTTGAGCCAGACCGGCGGGGTGTTGGCGCGGACGTTCACCGCGAGGTCGGTGAGACCGGCGGCGCCGCGGACCTCGGCATCCCCGTGATGCCGCAGGTCGGGGCCGCCGCCGTCGCGCTCAGCGGACATGTGCGCGGGCCCCCGGGCGAGTGGCGTGGTCACGGTTCGCCGAAGGGCCGCCGTCGGCGGCCGACTCCCGGTAGCGCTCCATGACGAGGTCGAGCAACTCCTCCGCGGGGCCGATCACACCCGCCGAGCGCACCTCGACCTCCGGATGCGCCGCCGCCCAGCCCTCCGTCTGCCGGCTGATCCGCTCCGGCGCGGCGCCGGTGAACAGGAAGTAGGGCAGGACGACGATCCGCCGCGCGCCCAGGCGCACGCAGCGGTCGAGGCCGGAGGGCACGTCCGGCGCGGCCAGCGACACGAACGCCGTCTCCACACCCGCGTAACCGCGTCCCTCCCACAGCAGCCGGGCCGCCCTGTGCACGTCGGCGTTGGCCTCCGGGTCCGTGGAGCCTTCGCCCACCAGGAGCACCATGACGTCCGCGCGGTCGCCCGGCGCGCGGGCCGGCCCGCCGAGCGCCTCGTCCAGGCGGCGGCCGATGACGTCCAGGAGCGAGGGGTGCGGGCCGAGCGGGCGGCCGAGGGAGTACGAGATGCCGGGGTGGTGCTCCTCGGCGCTGCCGAGCGCCGCGTGCAGCGCCGCCTCGACGCCGGCTGCCGCACGCCCGGTCGTCGCGAGCGTCAGCGGTACGGCCGTGAAACGTTCCGCCCCATGGGCCGCGAGGTCCGCGACCGCTTCGGCGAGCGACGGCGGCGGCAACGGGCCGACGACGCCCCCGGCGACCGGGAGCCCCGGATCGCGGCGTGCGAGGTCCCGCACGAAGTCCCGGAAGGCGTGCGCCCCGGCCTCGTCCCGGATGCCGTGGCCGGCGATGAGCAGTGCGGGCGGGGTGGTCACGGGGACTCCATGGTTGCTGTGCCTGTTCGTTCGGATGAGGTGTCGGACGAGGTGTCGGGTGAGGTGGTGGCGCGTGTGGCGCCCCGTACGGGAGACGCGTGGCGCGCGACGGCACAGGTTGCCATGGCCGCGCGCCCGTCCGGCGCCGACTTCCGCTTGGGCACGAGGAGTTCACCGCCGCCGCACAATGCGGAGGCCTCCGCCACGGAAGGTGTACCCGTGGCGGCGAGCGGCGCGTAGGCGGGATTGGGCACCTCGACACCGGCCAACTCGTCGGCCGCGTACGCCACGACCGGTACCCCGAGCCCGGCCGCCGCAGCGACGATGCCGGGCTCCTCGGCCTTCGCGTCGATGGTCGCCAGCGCGGCGACGCAGGACAGGGCGAGCCCCGCGTCCCGCAGGGTGTCCTGCACCAGGCCGAGAATCTCGTCGGCCGGCGCGCCCCTGCCCGCTCCGACGCCCACCACGAGGCTCGGCGCACCGCTCCCGGCGTCCGGCCCGTGGACGGCCGCCACCTGTTCGGGGGACATCGCCGGGGTCGCCCCACCGGTGGCGGCTTCGGTGTCGGCCATGGGCCGGGGCTCCTCTCGTACGGGACAGGGACGGGTCGGTGTGTGCCCCGCGACCGGATGTGGATGTGCGGGACAGGGGGTCAATCGGCTAGCAAGGGCGCATGGCGGTGTTCGTGGCGCTCGGCGCTTTCGTGATGACCCTGGTGGGCGGCTGGACGGCCCAGCGGGTCACCGACCGGCGCCACCTCGTCCTCGGGCTCGCGGGCGGCCTGATGCTCGGCGTGGTCGGCCTCGATCTGCTGCCGGAGGCGCTGGAGGCCGCGGGCGGACCGGTCTTCGGCGTACCCGCGGCGCTCCTGCTGTTCGTCGCTGGCTTCCTCGCCGCGCACCTGGTGGAACGTCTCCTCGCGGGCCGCCACGCCGGGCACGGGGCGGACGAGCACGCGGGCGGCCGGGTCCCGCAGGTGGGCCTGACGGCGGCCGGAGCGATGGTCGGGCACAGCGCCATGGACGGCGTCGCGATCGGCGCCGCGTTCCAGGTGGGCGGCGGCATGGGCGTGGCGGTGGCGCTGGCGGTCGTCGCCCATGACTTCGCGGACGGCTTCAACACGTACACGCTCACCAGCCTGTACGGAAACGCCCGCCGCAAGGCCCTCGCGATGCTCTTCGCGGACGCGGTGGCCCCGGTGGCGGGCGCCGCCTCGACGCTCCTGTTCACCATTCCGGAGCAACTGCTCGGCGGATATCTCGGCTTCTTCGGCGGCGCGCTGCTCTATCTGGCCGCAGCGGAGATCCTCCCGGAGGCGCACCACGACCATCCGGCGCGCTCGACGCTGCTGTGCACGGTGGCGGGAGCGGCGTTCATCTGGCTGGTGGTGGGCATCGCGGAGTGAGGCCGCGGCGCGCACCGGCTCCGCCCCGCGCGCCGTCCCTGCCCCGCCGGCCCCACGCACCGGTCTCACCCCCCGCACCTCTCCACGAACCGCCGGGCGATGCCGGGCTCGGCGGCCCAGTGCGTGTGCAGATAGCTCGCGTGCACGCCCTGCTGCACGAACCCCTCGACGCGCCGCTCGGGGGAGTGCATCCCCCAGGCGGGCGCGGCCCCCGCGCCCGGTTCGACGACGGTGCGGTGGAACTCGTGCCCGCGCATCCGGGTCCCGGCCGCCGCGAGCGGGCTGTCGGACACGGCGACGGCGTCGCGGTACCCGAGCGTGAGCCGCTCCGACATACGGGAGCGGACGTCGAGCACGCCGCACATCGGCTTCCCGTCGAGTTCCCGTGTCAGATACAGAAGACCGGCGCACTCGGCGGCGACGGGCGCCCCGCTGAGCGCCAGTTCGGCCACGGCCTTGCGCAGCGGTTCGTTGGCGGAGAGCTCGGGCGCGTACACCTCGGGGAACCCGCCCCCGATGATCAGGCCCGCGGTGCCGGGCGGCAGCTCCTCGTCGTGCAGCGGATCGAAGACGACGACATCGGCGCCTGCGGCCGTGAGCAGCTCGGTGTGCTCGGTGTACGAGAACGAGAACGCGGCTCCGCCCGCGACGGCGACCACCGGCCTGCGTGCCTCGCGCCTCGAAGCCTCGTCCGGCGTACGCGCGGCTCCCACGCCCGGATCCCACGTCTCGCCGGTCATCGCGGGCGCACTGCGCGCCAGCGCGAGCAGCGCGTCGAGATCGCAGCCCTCCCGCACCCTGGCGGCCAGAGCGGTCACCGAGTCGACGGCCTCGGTCTGCCGCTCGGCCACCGGAACGAGCCCCAGATGCCGCGAGGGCGTGCGGACCTGCCCCACCCGGCCGAGCGCGCCGAGTACCGGCACCCCGGACTCGCCGAGCGCGTCCCGCAGCAGCTCCTCGTGCCGGGCCGATCCCACCTTGTTGAGGATCACGCCCCCGATGCGCACCTCGGGGTCCCAGGACGCGAACCCGTGCACCAGCGCTGCCACGGAGCGGGACTGCGACGACGCGTCGACCACGAGCACCACGGGCGCCCGCAGCAGCTTGGCCACATGCGCGGTCGAAGCGAGCTCACCCTGCCCGGAGACCCCGTCGTACAGCCCCATGACGCCCTCGACCACGGCGAGATCGGAGCCGCGCGCCCCGTGGTTGAACAGCGGCGCCACCATCTGGGGCCCGCACATGAAGGCGTCGAGGTTCCGGCCAGGGCGGCCCGTGGCCAGCGCGTGATAGCCGGGATCGATGTAGTCGGGCCCCACCTTGTGCGGCGACACCGCGAGGCCCGCCGCCGCGAAAGCCGCCATCAAGCCCGTGGCCACGGTCGTCTTCCCGCTCCCGGACGACGGCGCGGCGACGACAAGCCGAGCTACCACTCGATGCCCCTCTGGCCCTTCTGCCCCGCGTCCATCGGATGCTTGACCTTGGACATGTCGGTGACGAGATCGGCGAACTCGACCAGCGCATCGGGTGCGTAGCGCCCGGTGATGACCACGTGCTGGTGCCCCGGCCGATTCCGGAGGACCTCGACCACCTCGTCCACGTCGATCCAGCCCCAGTGCAGGAGATAGGCGAACTCGTCGAGGACGTACAGCGAGTACGTCTCGGCGGCGAGGTCGCGCTTGACCTGCTCCCAGCCCTCGCGGGCCTTGTCCTCGTGGCTCGGCTCGCCCTCGGCGGGCGCCCGCTGGATCCACGACCAGCCCTCGCCCATCTTGTTCCAGGTGACGGACCCGCCCTCGTCGCTCGCCCCGAGCACCTTCAGGGCGTTCTCCTCGCCGACCTTCCACTTCGCCGACTTCACGAACTGGAAGACCCCGATGGGCCAGCCCTGATTCCAGGCCCGCAGCGCCATCCCGAAAGCGGCGGTGGACTTTCCCTTGCCGATCCCGGTGTGCACCATCACCAGCGGCCGGTTGCGCCGCTGACGCGTGGTGAGCCCGTCGTCCGGCACCACGTTCGGCTGTCCCTGCGGCATCAGGCCACGCTCCTCATCTGTGTTCCCTGTACGTCCTTGACGAGCCCGGCGATCGACTCGGCCCGCAGCTCGTCGAGGGTCACGGCGGTCCCGCCGAGCTCGCCCGCCAGCTGCCCCGCGAGCCCGAGCCGGATGGGCCCCGCCTCGCAGTCGACGACCACCGAGGCGATCCCGGCGGCCCCGAAGAGCCGCGCGGCGCGCCCCGCCCTGGCCACCGGATCCACACCTCCCGTCGCCCTGCCGTCCGTGACGACCACGACCAGGGGACGCCGTGCCGGGTCCCGCAGCCGCTCGACCCGCAGCACCTCGTGCGCCGTGAGCAGCCCGGCGGCGACCGGCGTACGCCCGCCCGTAGGCAGCGTCTCAAGCCGGGCGGCGGCAGCGTCGACGGACGAGGTGGGCGGCAACGCCACCTCGGCATCGGCGCCCCGGAAGGTGACGAGCCCGACCTTGTCCCGCCGCTGGTAGGCGTCGAGCAGCAACGAGAGCACCGCGCCCTTCACGGCACTCATCCGCTTCCGCGCGGCCATCGACCCGGAGGCATCCACCACGAAGAGCACGAGGTTGCCCTCACGCCCCTCCCGCGTCGCCTGCCGCAGATCGTCCCGCCGCACGACGAGCCCGCGCCCCGAGCGACCGCGCGCCCGCTGGTGCGGGGCGGCCGCCTGCACGGTGGCCGCCAGGTGCAGCTTGGTGAGCGCGCCCTGCGGACGCCGGGCCCCGGTGGTCCGCCCGTGCTCGGTGCGCGCCCTGGAGCGGCGCCCCGCGGCGCCCTCACCGAGACCGGGCACGCTCAGCATCTTCGTACGGAACGGCTCGGAGGCCCGCACGGCCTGCTGCTCGCCGGCGCTCGCGGCGGGGGCCTGCGCGGGGGAGGCGTCGTCGTCCCTCCCGACCTCGCTCTCGGTGTCGGCCGCGGGGGCGTCGTGCGCGTCGGGGGCGGGGGATTCGGGTGCTTCGGGGGCGTCGGGCCCGTCCTGCGGCGGCTGCCCGCCTCCGCCGGGGCCGTCGGGGTCGTCGTCCCCGTCCGTGCCGTCGCCGTCCGTGCCGTCCCCGTCGTCGGCCTGGTCGCCGTTCTGCTCCAGCGTGTCGTCGAGCTTGTCCTCGTCGAGTCCCGGCGCGTCGAAGGGGTTGCGCCGCCGCCGGTGCGGAAGCGCGAGGAGAGCGGCCTGCCGTACGTCCTCCGCGAGCACGCCCTCGCGCCCCGCCCAGGCGGCGAGCGCCGTCGCCGTACGCGCCATCACGATGTCGGCCCGCATCCCGTCGACCTCGAAGGCCGCACAGGTGGCGGCGATCTGCCGCAACGCGCCGTCACCGAGCCGCACCCGGGGAAGCAGCGCGCGCGCCGCGACGATCCGGTCCCGCAGCGCGGACTCGTCCTCGTGCCAGCGCGCGGCGAATCCCTCCGCGTCGTCGTCGTACGCGAGCCGCCGCCGTACGACCTCGACCCGCTGGTCGGTCTCGCGCGAGGCGGCGACCTCCACGGTGAGTCCGAACCGGTCGAGCAACTGCGGCCGCAGTTCGCCCTCTTCGGGGTTCATGGTGCCGACGAGCAGGAAGCGCGCGGCATGGCGCACGGACACGCCCTCGCGCTCGACGTACGAGGCGCCCATGGCGGCGGCGTCGAGCAGCAGGTCGACCAAGTGGTCGTGCAGCAGGTTGACTTCGTCGACGTAGAGGATGCCGCGGTGGGCGTCGGCGAGCAGTCCCGGCTCGAAGGCCTTGACGCCCTCGGCGAGCGCCCGCTCGATGTCGAGCGCGCCGACAAGACGGTCCTCGGAGGCGCCGACGGGCAGCTCCACCATCCGCGCGTCCCGCACCGACGCGCCGCCGGCGTCGTGCGGACCGTCGGGGCAGGCGGGGTCGGGGGCGGCCGGGTCGCAGGAGAAGCGGCAGCCCGCGACGACGGGCACCTGCGGCAGCAGGGCGGAGAGCGCGCGTACGGCGGTGGACTTGGCGGTGCCCTTCTCCCCGCGCACGAGCACGCCGCCGACGGCGGGCGAGACGGCGTTGAGCAGCAGGGCGAGGCGCAGGTCGTCCTGCCCGACGAGGGCGGTGAACGGATAGGGGGTACTCACAAGGCCTCCATTACGTGGTTCGGGGCGGGGCAGGGGGCAGCGGCAGCGGCGGCTTTCACCCGTTCCCCTCCGCCGGTCGTGCGGGCGCCCCGGGTGCGATGAAGGGGAGGCCGGACGGGGCGCCGGTCTCGATGAGGCGCAGCAGCGCGTCCGTGTCCGCGTGGTGCTCGATCAGGTCGCCGAGCAGGTCGAGCTGCTCCTCGCGCAGGGTGCCGAAGCTGGTGTCGGGCGCGGGCACGAAGCGGCGCCCGGCGGCGCTGGCCACCTCGGTCAGGAAGCGGCGCCGGAACGCGTCGCTCTCCAGGGAGCCGTGCCAGTGCGTGCCCCACACCTCGCCGACGCGGCAGCCGTCCAGGAAGGGTTCCCCGCCCAGGACTTCGGCGACGCCGTGATGGATCTCGTACCCCTCGACGGGTGCACCGAGGGCCTCGCCGACCGGCCTCGCCAGAGTCTTCTCGCGCGCGAAACGGACGCGCACGGGCAGCAGTCCGAGCCCGTCCACGGCTCCCGCCCGCGATTCGACGTCGTCCTCGATGTGCTCGCCGAGCAGCTGGAAACCGCCGCAGATCCCGAGCACGGGGCGCCCTTCCGCCGCGCGCCGCGCGATGGCGTCCGCCAGACCCCGCTCACGCAGCCACTGCAAAGCACGGACGGTGCCGCGCGTGCCCGGTACGACCACGAGATCGGCGTCGACGAGCTCCTCTGCCCGATCCACGAACCGCACGACGACACCGGGTTCGGCCGCCAGCGCGTCCACGTCCGTGAAGTTCGACATCAGCGGCACGGCACAGACGGCGACGCGCAGCACGTCGTCACCGACCGGGGGAGCGACGACGGACTCCCGTACGGCGCCTCGCAGGGAGACCCGGAGCCCGTCCTCCTCGTCGATGCCGAGGCCGTGCTGGAACGGCAGCACGCCGAACGTGCGCCGCCCGGTGAGGTCCTTGAGCATGTCTAGGCCGGGTTCGAGCAGCGAGACGTCGCCGCGGAACTTGTTGACGAGGTACCCCGCGACCAGCTCCTGGTCCTCGGCGCTCAGCAGCGCGGTGGTCCCGAAGAAGGAGGCGAAGACGCCCCCGCGGTCGATGTCGCCCACGACGAGGACGGGGAAGCGGGCGGCCCGCGCGATGCCCATGTTCACGATGTCAGTGCGCCGCAGATTGATCTCGGCGGGACTCCCCGCGCCTTCGCAGATCACGGCGTCATAGCTGCCCCGAAGCTCTTCGAGGCATCCCACGACGGTGGAGAGCAACTGCTCCTGCCGCCCCCCGTGGTAGCCGCGCGCGCTCATCTCGCCCACGGGCTTGCCCATCAGGACGACCTGGCTGCTGCGGTCACTGCCCGGCTTGAGCAGCACGGGGTTCATCAGCGCGCTCGGCTCGACGCGGGCGGCCTGCGCCTGCATGGCCTGGGCCCGCCCGATCTCCGCGCCCTCGCGCGTGACGAAGGAGTTGAGGGACATGTTCTGCGCCTTGAACGGCGCGACGGAGACCCCCTTACGGGTCAGCCACCGGCAGATCCCGGCGGTGATCACGCTCTTCCCGGCATCCGATGTGGTCCCGGCAACGAGCAGCCCACCACTCATCAGGCCCCGCCCTTCCGCATAGTGCTCACCACTGCCGCGACCCCCAGGGCGAGCAGCCCCACCCGGCGCGACAGCTTCACGGCCCGTTCGATGTCGGCGACCTCGACGCCCCGCCCGTCCCCGTTCAGGACAGGCCGGTGCTCGACCCGCCCTCCGTACGAGAGGCTCCCCCCGAGCCGTACCCCCAACGCCCCCGCGAACGCGGCCTCGACGGGCCCCGCGTTGGGGCTCGGATGCTTCGCGGCGTCCGCACGCCAGGCCCGCACCGCACCGCGCGGCGAGTCCCCGGCGGCGGCCGCGAGCACGGCGGTGAGCCGGGCACCCGGCCACCCCAGAACATCGTCGAGCCGCGCGGAGGCCCACCCGTAACGCCGGTACTTCGGGGACTTGTGCCCGACCATGGCGTCCAGCGTGTTCACGGCCCGGAAGCCGACGAGTCCGGGAACCCCGCCGAGCGCGCCCCACACCAGGGCGCCGACCACGGCGTCGGAGGTGTTCTCGGCGACGGACTCGACCACGGCCCGCGCGATGCCGTCGGCGTCCAGGGCCTGCGGGTCACGCCCGCACAGATGCGGCAGGCGCTCCCTGGCGACCTCGACGTCCCCGGCGGCGAGCGCCCCGCCGATGGCCCGCGCCTCACGCCCCAGGGAGGTCCCGCCGACCACGGCCCAGGTGGCGGCGGCGGTCAGCGCGACGGACGCGGCGCGTGAGTCGCGTACGAGGGAGGAGGCCAGGGCGGCGGCACCGGCCGCACCCCCGGCGCACACCACGGCGTGCAGGGCGCCCCACCCGCGGTGATCACGCCACAGCAGACGCTCGACAGCGCTCGCGCCTCGCCCGAACACGGCGACCGGATGCCCGCGGCGGGGGTCGCCGAGGAACAGATCACCGAGGAGGCCGGCGGCGGCGCCGTACGCGAAGTCGCGATCGGCACTCATGGCTTCAGCCGGCCGGTACGAGGAGGGGAGCGAGGCGCCCGGCCCGGGCGGGCAGGGGCACAGGAACCGGCAACGGGCGGCCGCGCATGGCGATATGTCCTCACTCAGGGTGTCCGCGCCCTGATTCGACGAGATCGGCGGCGAGAGTTCCTGGCTCCCGGGGAGTCCGGCTGACCCGGCTCCCCGATGACAGTGGCGGGACCGCGCCGGATTCGCACCGGCTTCCTCACCTGCCGCCGTAATGGCTCCGGCAGTCCACCACGCCCACGTACGCCCGTCAACTTGCCGTTGACCTGGGGCGGGAGAGTGTGCCGAGGCCCACAGCCCGGCCCACGCACAAAGGCGGGGTGCGGGCCGCCGAAGCGTCCCGCACCCCGCCCTGAGCTGTGATCGTCGGGCGACGGTCAGGTCAGATGTCAGGCGACGATCAGATAGATCCCGTACGCCACGGCCGCCGCGCAGAGTGCGAAGCAGACGTACGCTCCCGTGCGCGCCGCCATCGGAGCGCTGCCCGCGGAGGAAGCGGTTGCCGGGGTGGCGGCGCCGGATGTTGCCGTCTCTCGCTTGGAGAGGGCGACGATGCCGAGGGTGAACAGGCCCACCAGGGCCACCGTCACCGCGAGGCTGACTCCGAAGACGGAGCCGAGTGCTGCCCAGTCGATGTTCATGCTGTGTCCTTACACCGTGGCGGGCCGGGCGGGGTCCGCCGCGGTGCCGGTCGGGGACGCGATGGTGGCCTTGACGAAGTCGACGTCGGCGCTCGCCACGGCCGACCCGGTGGGCGGCGGAGTGACGGCGGCCATCGCGGTGGTCACGACGCCGGCGGGCTCGGCGGCCGGAGCGGCGCCGATCTCGTCGTCGGCGACGTTCGTGTGGTCCACGGCGTTGCGCCGGGACAGCGTCCAGATGACGGCGGAGCCGATCACCAGGAGCGCGGCGGTCGCGCCGACGCCCCAGGGGCCCTGCTTGGTGAGGAACTCCGCGCCCGCGCCGACCAGACCCGCGGCCGGGAGCGTGAGGCCCCAGGCGACGAACATGCGGGTCGCCGTGGACCAGCGGACCACGCCGCCCTTGCGGCCGAGGCCCGCGCCCATCACGGCGCCCGAGCAGACCTGGGTGGTGGAGAGCGAGAAGCCGATGTGCGAGGAGGCGAGGATCGCGGTCGCGGCGCTGGTCTGGGCGGCGAAGCCCTGCTGCGGCGCGAGGTCCGTGAGGCCCTTGCCCATGGTGCGGATGATGCGCCAGCCGCCGAGGTAGGTGCCGAGCGCGATGGCGACGCCGGCCGAGACGATGACCCACATCGGAGGGTTGGCGCCGGGGTTCAGGACGCCGCCGGTGATCAGGGCGAGCGTGATGATGCCCATGGTCTTCTGCGCGTCGTTCGTGCCGTGCGCCAGCGAGACGAGGCCCGCGGAGGCGATCTGACCGGTGCGGTAGCCCTTGGCGGTCGCCTTGGTGTCGGTGTTGCGCCCGATGCGGTACGTCAGGCGCGTGGCCAGCGTCGCGGCGATACCGGCCACGAGGGGCGCGGCGATCGCGGGGATCAGGATCTTGGTGACGACGGTGCCGCCGTTGATCGACGACCAGCCCATCGACATGACCGCGGCTCCGATGAGGCCGCCGAAGAGTGCGTGGGAGGAGCTGGAGGGCAGGCCCACCAGCCAGGTCAACAGATTCCAGAGGATCGCGCCCACCAGGGCCGCGAAGATCACCTCTGTCTTCAGTCCGTCCTCGTTGACGATGCCGCCAGAGATCGTCTTGGCGACTTCGACCGACAGGAATGCGCCGACGAGATTCAGCACGGCGGACATGGCCACCGCCGTCTTGGGCTTGAGGGCGCCAGTCGAGATGGTTGTGGCCATCGCGTTGGCTGTGTCGTGGAAACCGTTCGTGAAATCGAACACGAGAGCGGTAACGATCACGATCCCGAGGAGAAGCGTGATGTGTTCCATTTACCCAGGCTTCTGTTGGACGTCAGTGGCAAGTGGAACGTAAGCAAGCAGGGTGAACGGAAAGTGAACTGGGTCGGGCCGTGCGGTGACCCAATACGAGGCAATCGCACTCCGGTTCCGTCGCGCCCCCGTCGAAGGCCGGCCCGAGCGGCGCGGTGCGGCCCGGAATCCGGGCCTCCGGGGTGTCGTTCCACCCTGCCCACCCTCGCACTGTCCGCGGGCGAATCGCCTCAGCTGGTTCAGCGAGCCGTCGAAGAGATCCTGATCACCCGGCAGCCCGCCGCCGCCGTTTTCGTACCGCCGGAACGCGAGACGCGATGCGTGGCCGGCCTCCTGCGGGACGAGGTGCCCGGCACCGCCGGACGGTGTGCTTCCGGCACGAGGAGAGGTCATGCCCTTCCGCCTCGCCCGCCCCGAAACCGGAATCTCGGCGAGGGGGTCCGTCCGGGGGCCGGAGAAGTGTATGAGTCGCCGCCGAGGCCGCGATGACGCGGGCGCGCGGCGCGTCGGGACGGCGGGCGGTCTATGTGCGGGCACGGGCGGTCGTGGGAGGGCACGGGCGGTCAGGGGCCATCCTCCGACTCCTGAATTCCGTCCTACGGTCCCGCCGCCCGGACTGACAGGATCACGGCATGACGGAGCAGCGGGACGTGACGGGGCAGCCGGGCGCGGCGGGGCAGCGGGACACGACGAAGCCGGGCGGGACGGAGCAGTCGGGCGAGGGGCAGCGGGACGTGACGGGACAGCCGGGCGAGGGGCAGCGGAAGGTGACGGGACAGCCGGGCGCGGCGGGGCGGTCGGGCGCGGCGGAGCAGCGGGACGTGACGGAGCAGCGGGACGCGGCGGGGCGGCCGGGCATGACGGAGCAGTGGGAAGTGACCGGGCAGCGGAACGTGGCGGGGCAGGCGGGCCAGGGGCAGCAGGACGCGATCGCGCGGGCGTGGGACGCGCTGGTGGCCGCGGCCCGCCGAACGGTGGCGGACGGCCTGGTGGTCGGCACCTCGGGGAACGTCTCGGTGCGCGTCGGCGCCACCATCCTGGTCACCCCCAGCGGAGTGCCGTACGACCGGCTCGGACCCGGGGACGCGGTCGGCGTCGACGCGGACGGCAACCGGCTCTTCGGCGACCTCGCTCCCACCAGCGAACTTCCCATGCACCTGGCCGTCTACCGCACCACGGACGCGGGAGCCGTGGTCCACACCCACGCGGTGCACGCCACCGCCGTCTCCACCCTCGTCCCCGAACTGCCGCCCATCCACTACATGGCGGCCGCGCTCGGCGGCCCGGTCCGGGTCGCCCGGTACGCGCCCTATGGCTCCGACGAGTTGGCCGAGCACATGCTCAGGGCCCTCAGGCAACGCACGGGCTGCCTGCTCCAGAACCACGGGACCCTCACCTACGGAACCACCCTGGACCAGGCGTATGACCGCACGGCCCAGCTGGAGTGGATGTGCCGCCTCTGGCTGACGGCCAGCGCGATCCCGGGCCACGCCCCGACGCTCCTGTCCCCGGGACAGCTGCGGGAAGCGGAGGACAGACTGCGGGGCTACGGCCAGCGCTGAGGGGCCGCCGCGTCCGAGGTGGTTCCGCCGCGGGAACACGGATTCGGAGCACCGCCCGCGGGTACGCGGGGCCGCATGACGTCACCCCGCGGGCTACGCCCACTGGCCGTGGCCACTCGCTCGCCGGAGACTGGGCAGGTGCGCCCAGCCAAAGCGACGGCAACGGCCGTCACCGCCGTCACGACCGCCCTCCTGGGCGGCGCAGCCGCCGTCGCCGCGGGCCGGTTCGCCAGCAACGCGGCCCTGAAGCCGGCGGCGGGCCGCCCGCTGCCGACCGAGCCCCGCCTCACGGTCCACTCGGCCGCCGACGGCCAGATCACCCTGACCCGCGCCCTCGCGAGCCTGCGTCCCGGCACGTACGGCCTGAGCGGCAACGGCAGCCATGCCGTGATCGGGCCCGTCCTGGACGCCGCGCCGCACGAGGCGGACACCGTCGTACGCCGACTCGAACGCGTCACGCACGGCACCCTGGAACCCGGCGCGAAGGTCTGGCTCACCCCGCAGGTCCACATCGGCGACCCGTACGCCGCCCTGGACATCGACCACGCGGACGTCGACATCCCCGGCGAACTCGGCGGTTTGCCCGCCTGGTTCGTGCCGGGCGTCCGCGACACGTGGGTGATCACCGTGCACGGCCTCGGCACGACCCGCGAGCACCCCATGGTCGTCATGGACTTCCTGCACCACCAGCAGTTCCCCGTGCTCGACATCGCCTACCGCGGCGACCTCGGCGCGCCCCGCTCCCCGGACGGCCTCGGCCACCTCGGCGAGACCGAGTGGCACGACCTGGACGCCGCCATCCGCTACGCCGTGCGGCACGGCGCGCAGAACGTGATCCTGCACGGCTGGTCCACCGGCGCCGCCATGGTCCTGCACGCCGCCGCGCACTCGGCCCTGCGCGAGAGGATCAGCGGGCTCGTCCTCGACTCCCCGGTGCTCAACTGGGAGACCACCCTGCGCGCGCTCGCCGCCGCCCGGCGCACGCCCGGGCTCCTTCTGCCGCTCGCGGTGCGCGCCGCCCAGGGCCGTACAGGGCTGCGCGGCGACCGCATCCTGGAGACCGCCGACCCCGGAGCGCTCAAGGTCCCCACCCTTCTCTTCCACGGCCCCGACGACGTGATCGCCCCCTGGGCGCCGTCCCGTCAACTGGCGGAGATGCGCCCGGAACTGGTCACCCTCCACACGGTTCCGGATGCGCCCCACGGAGCCATGTGGAACGCCGACCCCGTGGGCTACGAAGAGGCGCTGCGGCGCTTCCTCACGCCCCTCATGTAGCGACCCGGGGCCCGTCGACGCGGCCCTCCGAAGCCCCGTACGGGCATTCCGTTTGGGTTTTCGGACCGTCAACAGGAAGACTGCTCCCGTGACGTCCCGTATCCCGCGCGACTCAAGGCTCCGACTCGTCCGCGCTCAATCCCCCAGGGCCGAGAGGCGAGCGGGGGCGGAGCGCGGTACAGCGCGGCCCCTGACCGCCCCCGGCGCCGTGACACAGCAGCGTGCGCGCCGTCCCGCACCCCGGCCGCCCGAGGGCACACCCGCCCCGGGCGAGCTGGCCAGGATGGCGCGGGGACGCCTCGCCGACGCCGTCCGGGTCGCCCGCTGGGCCGACACCGCCCTGCGCCCCGGACGCGGCCGCGCCGGAGCCACGGGCGACGGCAGGGGCACCCTCTCCGCCGCCACCGCCGAACGCGCGGCGGAAGAACTCGCGCTGACCCCGGATCAGGTACGCGCCGACTGGGACACCGCACGGCTCGCCGGTCTCATCGAGGTGCACGGCGACAGCGCACGCCCCGGCTGGCGGCTGCGCGCCTGGGACCGCGACGACGCCGCCGTGCTGCGCGGCTGGGTCGCCCTCTTCGACGCCTGGTCGCTCACGCAGGCGGCCTCCCGTGAGCTGCCGCCCGCCATCGTGGCCGAGACCGTCGAGGCCATGCCGCAGCTCCTCACCCTGCTCCAGCTCTCCGCGGGCCCCGTCCCCGTGCCGCAGCTCCTCGACCTCCTCGAGCAACGCGTCACCGAACTGCGCACGGAACGCTGCGAGATCCCCTACGGCCCGCAGCCCGAGCCCGCCGAGCCGGTCGCGCCGGCCGAGACCCCGGCCCTCGCCACCCTCCTCGACTGGGCACTGCGCGGCCTCGCCGCCGTCGGCGCGCTGACGTACGCCGAAGGACAGGCCACGCTCACGCCGCTCGGCAGCTGGGCCGTCTGGGTCAAGCTGGAGCAGATCTGCGTGGCCGCGCAGAGCCCGGCCGGGAACATCGAGCAGTCCGCGGAGGACATGCTCCGCGGCTGCGCGCGCCTGCGCCCGAACGCGGCCCGCTCCGAGTACCGCGCGTGGCTCGCGGCCCGCCCCGTCGGCAGCGCCGTCGCCGAGCTCCTGGAGGCGGCCCGCGGCGAGGACGCCCTCCTGCGCGGCCTCGCCTTCGAGGCCCTGCGCGTCGTCGGGGCCCCGGCCGAGGCGGAGGTGCGTGCCGTCGTGGACGAGACCCCCCTGCGGCCCTACGCCCTCATCTGGCTCGCCGAGCAGGAGGGCGCCGACCCCGAGGACGTCCACCTCGTCCTGACCCGGGACGAATCGACGTGGCTGTGGGTCGACACCGCCGCGGCGGTCGCCGACCACGGGGAGACCCATCTCCTCGTACGGCACCTGGAGTCCGCGGTGCAGCCCACGGTGCCCGCGCTCCTGGACGAGGTCCGGCGCATCGGCCACCCCCGCACGGTCCAGGTCCTGGTGGCGCTGGCCGCGGCCCACCCCGACCCGGCGCTCGCCAAGGCCGTGCGCCGGGCGGCCTTCCAGGTGCACACCGGCGGGGTGTAGCGGCTCACCGGAAGGTGTTGCACTGCGCCATGTCGCCGGCCCGGTAGCCCTGGTAGAACCACTGCTGGCGCTGCTCGGCCGAGCCGTGCGTCCAGGACTCGGGGGTGACCCGGCCCTGGAACTTCTCCTGGATGCGGTCGTCGCCCACGGCCGCCGCCGCGTCCAGGCCCTCGCGGATGTCCGCGTCGTCGAGGCTGGTGATCAGCGGCCTGCCCGTCCTGTCGTCGGGGGTGCGGGTCGCGTGCCGCGCCCAGACCCCCGCGTAGCAGTCGGCCTGCAGCTCCACCTTCACGGCGTTGCTGTTCTGTCCCGTACGCCCGTCCTGCGAGCGCTCCAGCGTCCCCATCAGGTTCTGCACGTGGTGCCCGTACTCGTGCGCCACGACGTACGCCTGCGCGAACGGCCCGCCGCTCGAACCGAACTTGGTCCGCAGCTCGTCGAAGAAGCCCAGGTCCAGATAGACCTTCCGGTCCCCGGGGCAGTAGAAGGGGCCGACCGCCGACGACGCGGCGCCACAGGCCGTGCCCACCCGGCTCGTGTACAGAACGGTCGGCGCGGCGGAGTAGGTGCCCTGCCTGCGCCGGAACTCCGGGCGCCAGTAGTCCTGCACGCTGTTGACCACGGCCACCATGCGGCAGTCGTCCTTGGCGTTCGCGTCCCGGCCCGTACGGCAGCCCTGCTGCACCTGTGCGAGGGACGAGGAGGTCGCGGCGGGCTCCTCGTCGCCCGACGAGAGGCCGAGCTGGTCCGGGCCGACCCCGAAGAGCAGCCCGAGGACCAGTGCGATCAGGCCCGCGACGCCGCCGCCGACCGTCGCCCTGCCGCCGGGAATCCGGCTGCCGCGCACGTCCTGCACCTCGGACGTGTCCAGGTCGGCGTCGTCGTCGAACCGCATGGGCGCACCACCCTCTGCCTCGCGTCCGGGGCGGCGTCGTGCCGCCCTGTGCCGAGATACCGGCGCCTTCATCCTGATATGCCCCACCCCGCGCGGCGCCGGACGGGGGTCCGAACGGGGGACCCCTGCCGACCGGCGCGCCGTGTCGCGGCCATGGCCCGGGCCCGCACGGTGACACCGCCGCTACGCTCTGCGCCTGTTGCGTGGACAGAGGTACCGGCAGAGATGCCGAAGAGGGGGAGCGTCGTGTCCGTAATGCCGTTCGAGGCGTCCGGCGCCGGGCCCGTGCGCCCCGCGCCCGCCCGCCGCGGCTCCCGGCTCGCGCTCCCGGTGGTCCTCGGCCTCCTCGCCCTGCCGCTCATCACCGCCGCCCACCACTCGCGACCGGCCCCCTACGGAGACCACGTCAGCGTCCACGCGCGCGTGGACACCGGCACGGCCGCCCCCGGCCTGCGGACCAGGGGCCGCGCGGTCGAGGCGTACGACAGGACGACGGGCCGCCCGCGCTGGACCTACACGCGCGAAGGAGCCCGGCCGCTCGCCCTGCTCACCGCCACCGGGCACGCCGTCACGCTCTGGGACGACGGCCTGGTCACCGACACCGCGCGGACCGACGGCAGCGCCGTCCGCTGGCACCGGGCCATCCCCGGCAGCGCCGCCTGGCTCGGCTCCCCTGCCGCCCGCGGCGCCGCCGGAGTCCTCAACCGGCTCGACCCCCGCGGCCGGATGCTCGCCGTCATCACCCCGCAGCGCATCGCCGCCTATCGCAGCGCCGACGGGGACCTGCGCTGGGTGCTGCCCGCCGAACCGGGCTGCGCCTTCGAGCCCGCCCGTTCCGTGCGTCACCGCGCCGCCCTGATGGTCGCCCAGCCCTGCGGCGACGCCTCGACGCCGTGGACCTCACAGCTGATCGCCGTGGACGACCTCGGGCGGCTCGTGCCCCGGCGAACCCCCCTGGGCAACGAGCTGCCGGACGGTGCCCCCGGCGACGTACGAACCCGGGCAGGAAAAGAGCTTGCACCGCCCCGTTAGAATTGGCCTCATGGCCATTCTCCTCGTGCACTAGACGGCGTGATCGCCTCGCAAACTTCCGCCGTCCATCCCCCTGTCCTGGAGTCTGTCCGTGATCACCGCATCCGGCATCGAGCTGCGCGCCGGCGCCCGCATCCTCATCGAGAACGCCACCTTCCGTATCGCCAAGGGCGACCGCATCGGCCTGGTGGGACGCAACGGAGCGGGCAAGACCACGCTCACCAAGTGCCTCGCGGGTGAGGGCGTCCCGGCCGGCGGCACCATCAGCCGCTCCGGCGAGGTCGGCTACCTCCCGCAGGACCCGCGCACCGGCGACCTGGACGTCCTTGCCCGCGACCGCATCCTCTCCGCCCGCGGCCTCGACACCCTGATCCGCAAGATGCGCGAGAACGAACAGCGCATCGCCAACGGCTCGGGCGCCACCCGCGACAAGGCGATGAGGCAGTACGAGCGCCAGGAGACGGAGTTCCTCACCAAGGGCGGGTACGCCGCCGAGGCCGAGGCCGCCACCATCGCCGCCGCGCTCAGCCTCCCCGACCGCGTGCTCGGCCAGCCCCTGCACACGCTCTCCGGAGGCCAGCGCCGCCGAGTCGAGCTGGCCCGCATCCTCTTCTCGGACGCCGACACCCTGCTCCTCGACGAGCCGACGAACCACCTCGACGCCGACTCCATCGTCTGGCTCAGGGACTACCTCAAGTCCTACCGCGGCGGCTTCATCGTGATCTCCCACGACGTCGAACTGGTCGAGACGGTCGTCAACAAGGTCTTCTATCTGGACGCCAACCGCGCCCAGATCGACGTCTACAACATGGGCTGGAAGCTCTACCAGCAGCAGCGCGAGTCCGACGAGAAGCGCCGCAAGCGCGAGCGCCAGAACGCCGAGAAGAAGGCCGCGACGCTCCATTCGCAGGCCGACAAGATGCGCGCCAAGGCCACCAAGACCGTCGCCGCCCAGAACATGGCCAAGCGCGCCGACAAGCTCCTCGCCGGTCTGGAGGAGGTGCGCCAGAGCGACAAGGTCGCCAAGCTGCGCTTCCCGGACCCCGCACCCTGCGGCAAGACCCCGCTGATGGCGGAGGGGCTCTCCAAGTCGTACGGCTCCCTGGAGATCTTCACCGACGTCGACCTCGCCATCGACAAGGGCTCGCGCGTGGTCATCCTCGGCCTCAACGGCGCGGGCAAGACCACGCTCCTGCGGCTGCTCGGCGGCGCCGAGAAGCCCGACACCGGACAGGTCATCGAGGGCCACGGCCTCAAGCTCGGCTACTACGCCCAGGAGCACGAGACCCTCGACCCGGACCGCACGGTCCTGGAGAACATGCGCTCGGCCGCTCCCGACCTCGACCTCGTGGCGGTGCGCAAGACGCTCGGTTCGTTCCTCTTCTCCGGCGACGACGTCGACAAGCCCGCGGGCGTCCTGTCCGGCGGCGAGAAGACCCGTCTGGCGCTCGCCACCCTGGTCGTCTCCTCCGCCAACGTGCTGCTCCTCGACGAGCCCACGAACAACCTCGACCCGGCCAGCCGCGAGGAGATCCTGGGCGCCCTTCGCACCTACAAGGGCGCGGTCGTCCTCGTCACGCACGACGAGGGCGCCGTGGAGGCACTCCAGCCGGAGCGGATCATCCTGCTGCCCGACGGGGTCGAGGACCTGTGGGGCCAGGACTACGCCGATCTGGTCGCCCTCGCCTGACCCGCGCGGCCCCGGCCGCCGGGGCCGCACAGGTCAGGCGAGGCGTCCACATTGGTTGATCGAATAACTGATCCACTGCGTATGGATCATTCGGCCGATCCGTGATCCTTCATCTGTGTGAGGTCTCCTCGTACCGAGGTGTGGGATACACGGATTTTCTTGGAGGTCGTGGGCGTGGCGGGGTTTTTCCTCCGCCACCGCGCTGACCTGGCACTTCTGTCGGCAACCGAATCCGCCGCCTGGAATTCAGCACACGGAATCAGTAATTCCGCTCGTGGTGTCGTCTTCCCTTGCGGGAAACCTCGTCGTACGGACCTTGCCGAATGGGTGGCCAGGAAGCCCAAGAGGGGTGATCATGAGAAGTCCAGAGCGCACTTCCCATGAGGAGGCACGGGTGGCCGAGACTCTGAAGAAGGGCAGCCGGGTAACCGGCGCCGCGCGCGACAAGCTCGCGGCAGACCTGAAGAAGAAGTACGACGGCGGTGCGAGCATCCGGGCGTTGGCCGAGGAGACCGGCCGTTCGTACGGTTTTGTGCACCGCATGCTCAGCGAGTCCGGAGTCACGCTGCGGGGACGCGGCGGGGCTACGCGAGGCAAGAAGGCCGCAGCCGGCTGACGGCTGCGGGCGGTTCACCGGCTCCGACGGTGGCCACCCGGTCGATCGTTCCCCAGCCCTTAACGGGACCTGGGGGAGTACCGCATCGGCCGGGTGGTTACTGTGCAGTCACTTACGGGCGCGTACGTGCGTCCGGACCGACCGCACACCACCATCGGAGGCCCCCATGGTTTCGCCCGGCAGTGAACTCGGCGGATCCGCACCGGTACTCGACAAGGACGGCGTACGCCTGACTGTCGACGAGGCCGTCGCCACGGTGACGCTGGCCAACCCGGCCAAGCGCAACGCCCAATCTCCCGCGCTGTGGAGGGCGTTGGCCGAGGCAGGCCGGTTGTTGCCGGGCAGTGTCCGTGTCGTCGTGCTCCGCGGTGAGGGCAAGTCCTTCTCCGCGGGCCTCGACCGCCAGGCGTTCACGCCCGAGGGCTTCGACGGTGAGCCGTCATTCATCGATCTCGCACGCGGTGAGGACGATGTCCTCGACGCGACGATCGCGGAGTACCAGGAGGCGTTCACCTGGTGGCGGCGCAGTGACATCGTGTCCATCGCCGCCGTGCAGGGGCACGCCATCGGTGCGGGCTTCCAGCTCGCGCTCGCCTGTGACCTGCGTATCGTCGCCGACGACGTGCAGTTCGCCATGCGCGAGACCAGCCTGGGCCTGGTGCCCGACCTCACCGGCACGCACCCCCTCGTGGGGCTTGTCGGCTACGCCCGCGCGCTCGAGATCTGCGCCACCGGTCGGTTCGTCCAGGCGCCCGAGGCGGAACGTGTGGGCCTGGCCAACCTCGTCGTACTGGCCGACCAGCTCGACGCCTCCGTGGCCGATCTGGCGGCAGCGCTGCTGGCCGCGCCGCGGGACGCCGTCATCGAGACCAAGACCCTCTTGCAGGGCGCGTCCGCACGGACCTACGAGGACCAGCGCACGGCGGAGCGCGCCGCCCAGGGCCGCCGCCTCCGGGACCTGGCGGGCCTCGGCGACTGACACCTTCCGCGGGGTCGGGGTGGTCAGCCTTTCCCGGCGCCGTGGCGGCCGGCCCTCATGCCATCCCGGTGGTCAGTTCCTCACTCCACCGCGGTGACCAGGACGGCCACCGATGGGTGGTCCTTCAGGGCTTGGCCGATTGCCGTGCGGACCGCGAGTGCCACGTCCAGGGAGCGGTGGTCGCGGGCTGTTGCCAGTTCCACGCGCGCGTGGCGGCGTGGCAGCGCGGCCCGCGTCGTCGGCAACTCTTCGATGTGGACGGCGCGGCCGAGTCCGCCGAGCGCGCCGGTCAGCCGCCGCACGCCCGGCACGGCGAGCGCGGCGCCGGCCGCGGTGGCCTCGTCCCCGTCCTTGGCGGTCGGCTGCGCTCCGTCCGGCGGGGTCCTCGCGGACGCCGTGTCCGGCGGTACGCCGACGGGGGTCGACTCGCCCGCGTCGAGCAGCGTCGTCACGTTGAGATCCACCTCCGCGACCACCAGGCCGAGCCGCTCGTCGGCCGCCGCGAACAGAGCCGTCCGGAGCCGGGCCGCGGCCACGGGAAGCGGCTCGGTCGGCTCGGCCGCGAATTCCGCGGTGATCCGCAGCGGACCCGGCGGCAGCGCACTCGGCGGTGGCGGTACGGAGGAGGCCTCTGCCGTAGTGGGATCGGCGAGCGCGAGGCGCAGGCCGCCGAGACGAACGCCGCTCACCTGTTCCGCCGCATGGCGCAGTACTCCGCCCGCGCACGCCTCGGTCAGCCAGGCGCCGTCACCGGGTCCGCCCAGGGGAAGAACGCGCCCCAGGCCGAGCTGTCGCCGTACCGCATCGGTCCATCCGTCACCGGTCATTGCCCCAGCCTGCCGCATCCCTGGCGCGCGAGGACGTAACCGCACTTAGTGTGGGCGAAGGAGCAGATCCCCTTTCGAAAGGGACAGACGGCGATGAGTGACACCGGACAGCGGAACCGGCCCCAGGAGACCCTCGCGAAGGAGTCCCCCGACGAGGCGACGGGGAAGAGCGGCTCGACCAGGAGGGGCGGCGGAGATCCCGCGACCCGCGGGCGCACCACCATCGCGGACGGCGTCGTCGAGAAGATCGCCGGGCTCGCGGCCCGCGATGTCGTCGGCGTGCACGCCATGGGCGGCGGCCTCGCAAGGACATTCGGCGCCGTGCGCGACCGGGTGCCCGGCGGCTCGGGCGCCAAGTCCGTATCGCGCGGCGTGAAGGCGGAGGTCGGCGAGGTACAGACGGCGCTCGACCTGGAGATCGTCGTCGAGTACGGCGTCTCGATCGCGGACGTCACGCGCGCCGTGCGGGAGAACGTCATCTCCGCGGTCGAGCGGATGACCGGGCTCGAAGTCGTCGAGGTCAACATCGCGGTGAGCGACGTAAAGCTCCCGGACGAGGAAGACGATGAGCCGCAAGGCCGCCTTCAGTAACGGCGCCGCCTTCCGCAACAAGGCCGCCTTCAGTAACGCTGTCGCCGGGAGCGCGAACTCAAGGAGTGCACGATGAGCAGGGCCGTGATCGGCATGGTGGCCGGAATGGCACTCGGCTTCGCCGGGTACTTCGGCGGGTTCGGGGCGTTTTTGCTGGTGGCCGCATTGGGCGCCATAGGGTTTGTCGCGGGCCGGTTCCTCGAGGGGGACCTGGAGCTCGGCGACTTCTTCCGTACCCGTGGCGACGACCGGCGGCGGTGAGCCGTGGCGGCACAGGTCGCGCCCGGGGAGCGCGGTGCGACCAGGATCGCCGACCGGGTCGTAGCGAAGATCGCCGCACAGGCGGCACGCGAGGCGCTGACGCGGGTGCCCGCGAACGGCTCGCCGCCGCACGCGACCGTCACCGTGCGCCATGACGTCGCCCATGTGCGCGTGAGCGTCGATCTCGACTACCCCTCGGACATCGGCGGGCAGTGCGGTGCGGTGCGTCGCCAAGTCACCGAACGGGTAAAGGCGTTGGCGGGAATGGAAGTGCCGGAGGTCGCGGTCCAGGTCGAGCGGCTGCACTCGGCACACGTGCGCGGCGCGGCACAGGGGAGGACGCGATGAGCGAGTCTCAGGGGTCTCATGCGGCGGGCGGCGCAGGTGGTGCGGGCAGTGCGGGCGGCATGGGCGGCACACAGCCGGTACCCGTCGTCGAACGGACCGGCAGCGAACTCGACCAGTCGGCGTCCGCGGCGTCGTACGATCCGTCGCCCACGCCGCCCACCCTGCCCGACAACGCGAAGCCGTCCCGCTTCTGGTCACCGCGACGCGTGCCCGCCGCCGTCGTCGCGCTGCTGCTCCTCGGCGGCGCGGGGCTCCTGCTGTACGACATCGCGGCGGTGCGGGCCGGGCACTCCGCCATGGGGTGGCGCGGTGACCTCGCGCGCGAACTCGCCGAGCGGCCCCTGAAGGACACGTGGGTCCTCGTCGGCGCCGGGGTGGCCGCGGCCGCCGGGGTGTGGCTGATCGTGCTCGCCGCGACCCCCGGCCTCCGGGCGGTCCTCGCGATGCGGCGCGAGGACCCGGACATCCGGGCGGGCCTGCATCGGGGCGCCGCCGCGATGGTGCTGCGGGACCGGGCTATGGACGTGGCGGGCGTGCAGTCGGTGCGGGTCCGTATGAAGCGCTCCAAGGTGGACGTCCGCGCCGTCTCGCACTTCCGCGAACTCGACGACGTACGCGGCGACCTGGACAACACGCTGGCCGACGGCATCAGGGACCTGGGTCTCGGTCGCGGCCCCGCGCTCTCGGTGCGGGTGGCGCGGCCCGGCAGGAAAGGCTGAGCGCGATGCTGAAGACGGTCAATCGTGTGGTGCTCGGCCTGATCGGCCTGCTGCTGGTGCTCGGGGGCGGCTCGGTGCTCGCCGTCGGGCTCGGGGCGCCGCCACCCTCCTGGTGGGTCCACGACGGGAAGCGTGACGTCCTGCTGAGCGACGCGGACCGGGAGCGGTGGCGGGACGAGAGCTGGTTCTGGCCCGCGGTGATCGCCGTACTGGCGGTGTGCCTGCTGCTCGCACTGTGGTGGCTGGTGGCGCAGTTCCGGCGGCGGAGGCTGGCCGAGGTGCTCGTGGAGACCGGCGACGGCGAGGGGGCTCTGCTGCGGGGGCGGGCCCTGGAGAACGTGCTGGTGGGGGAGGCGGAGTCGCTGGAGGGCGTGCAGCGTGCCGCAGTCTCCCTGACGGGCCGCCGCAACGCTCCGGAGGCGAGGGTGTCCCTGCACTTGGAACCCCATGCCACGCCGGGGGAGGCGCTGCACCGACTCTCCGTGGAGGCGCTGGCGCACGCAAGAGACTCGGCGGGCCTCGACCACCTGCCCGCGGTGGTGCAACTGCGGGGCGTGAAGCACCGGGCCGAACGGGTGAGCTGACGGGTTCGTCCGGGTTCGCCGACCGGGCGGGGTGATGGGTTCGGCCGGGTTCGTCGAGCGGCTGGGGTGGCGAGTCCGTGCCGCTTGGTCGGGCGGGCGCGTTGACGAGTCCGCCCGAGGGTCGCCGGGCGCGTGAGTCGAAGAGTTCGTCCGCCCTCGCCGCCGGACAGGCCGCGTCGCTGAGCCCGCAGCCCGTCCGGCGATCCCGGACGCCCGGGGCTCAGAACCCGTGCCGTGCCCCGCCGTCCACCGGCAGCATGACGCCCGTCAGGTACGACGCCGCGGGTGAGAGGAAGAACGCCGCCGTTCGGCCGAACTCCTCCGGAGTGCCGTACCGCCGCAGCGGGATACGCGACTCGTGGCCCGCACGGGTGGCCTCGGGGTCCGCGGAGAGGCCGTCCAACTGTCGTACCCGGTCCGTGTCGATACGGGACGGGAGCAGCCCGACGACGCGGATGCCCCGCGGCCCGACCTCGTCGGCGAGGGACTTCGCGAAGCCCGCGAGCCCCGGCCGCAGCCCGTTGGAGATCGTCAGGCCCGGAATCGGCTCGTGCACGGAGGCGGAGAGGACGAAGCCGATGACGCCTCCCTCGCCGAGTTCCGCCGCCGCGCCGCGGGCAAGGCGGACCGCCCCGAGGAAGACCGACTCGAAGGCCGACTCCCACTGCTCGTCCGTGTTGTCGGCGACAAAGCCCGGCGCGGGCCCGCCGACACTGATCAGCACACCGTCGAAACGCCCGAAATGTTCGCGAGCGGCGGCGATGAGCCGGTCGGCGACGGCCGGATCGGCGTTGTCCGCCGCGATACCGCGGGCGTTCTCGCCGAGTTCGCCCGCCGCCTCGGCGACCGTCTTCTCGTCCCGGCCGGTGATCAGTACCTTCGCGCCGTCCGCGACCAGCGCACGCGCGGCGGCGTTGCCCAGGCCGCGGGTGGCACCGGTGATGACGTAGACGCGGTCCTTCAGTCCAAGATCCATGGCCCTATCCTGCCGCCTCGCAAGGGCGGAACGCGAGGCCCGAACGCGACGACGGAACGCGACGACGGCGGCGCTACACCGAAGCCGGCGTGGCCTCCGGCGCCGGCGCCTCCGCGGCGGCCGCGCGGCGGTCCTTCAGCTCCCTGCGCACCAGGACCACCCAGCCGATGGGGACACCCGTGCAGAACAGCCACCACTGGACGGCGTACGCCATGTGCGGGCCGATGTCGCCGTGCTCGGGCTCGCCGATCAGCTGGGGGGAGTCCCCGGCGGGCTCCGGCGAGGTCAGCTCGACGTAGCCGCCGAGAACCTCCTTGCCGAGGCTGTGCGCCTGCTGCCCGCTGCTGATCAGCATGATCTGACGGTCCGGCAGTCCCCGGACGTCCTTGATGCCGCTCTGCGCGGACGTCTCGTCGGCCATCAGACGGCCGGTGACGGTGATCTTGCCCTTGGGCGGCGCGGGAACCTTCGGGAACTCGGTCTGCGGTCCGTTCGCCGGGATCCAGCCCCGGTTGACGAGCAGGACCTTGCCGTTGTCGAGGACGAACGGGGTCAGGACGTGGAAGCCGATCTCCTCGTCGGAGTTCGTGCGGCGCCGCACGACGACCTCGTCCTTGGTGTCGTACGTGCCGTGCGCGCTCACCCTGCGGTAGCGCTCGGAGTCCGCCACGGAGTGGCCGGGCGAGGTCAGCCGCTCGGCCGGGACCGGATCAGCGTCCAGCGCCTTCGAGATCTCCGCGTTCTGCGCCACGCGGTGCTCGTGGCGGTGCAACTGCCAGAAGCCCAGCTCGATCATCGTGGGGATGAGAACGAGGCCGATGAGGGTAAGGATCACCCACTGCCGGGTCAACAGGAAGCGGTACACCCCATGACGGTACAACTCGGCCATGGGGTGCACAGGAGTGGGGTGCTTCGGGCGGTGGTCAGGGGCCGTGCGCCGGAGTCCGGGTCACACCCTGTCGACGATGCCCACCTGCCCCTCCGCGCGCGAGCAGTGCGCACCGCAGTACCACTTCCCCTCCACCTCCACGCCCTGTCCGATGATCCGGCACCGGCAGTGCTCACAGATGGGCGCCATCCGGTGAATGGCGCAGGAGAAGCAGTCGAAGACGTGCACGGCGCCTTGCGCGTGCACCTCGAAGGACATGCCGTAGTCGTTTCCGCAGACCTCGCAACGTGCCATGCGCCACAGGGTGGGACGCGAGGCGCCCGCATGCGAGCAAGCAGGCGGTAGCCGGGCCGACAATCACCCGTCTGACGCCCGCCGGGCGGCTCAGCCCTCCGCCGCCGGAGCGACGTCCTGGAGAAGCTGGCCGAACGCGGCCTCGTCTATGACGGGCGTGCCGAAGGAGCGCGCCTTCACGGTCTTGGAGGTGCCCGAATCCGGGTCGTTCGTGACGAGCAGGCTGGTCAGCCGGGACAGGCTGGTCGCGATGTGCAGACCGGCCTCGACCGCCCGGTCCTCCAGGAGCTCGCGCTCGACGGAGGTGTCGCCGGAGAACGCGACACGCATGCCCTGTTGGAGTGGTTTGCCCGGTTCGTACCGACCCGGGTTGGGGTACGGGCAGGCGGGCCGCTTGCGCGAGGGGCGCCAACTTCCCGGACCGGACGACGAGTACGACGAGTACGAGGAGCCCGGCCCGGGCTGGCGGACGATCCGGGGCGCGCCGTCGGACCACTCGGTGAGCGGGAGGCACTCCAGGAGCGGCAGCCGCACCCCGCCGCCGGCCGCGGCCTTGAGGCTGGGGCGGAACGCCTCGGCGAGCACGCGCGCGTCGTCGAGGGCGTTGTGCGCCTGGCGCTGCTCGACGCCGAAGTGCGCGGCGAGCGACTCCAGCTTGTGGTTGGGCAGCGGGAGCCGCAGCTCCTTGGAGAGCGCGATGGTGCACAGGCGCTGGCGCACGGGCGCGGTGAGCTCCGCGCGTGCGTACTCCCTGGCGATCATCGACCAGTCGAATACGGCGTTGTGGGCGACCAGGACGCGGTCGGCGAGACGCGCGGCGAACTCGTCGGCGATGTCCTTGAAGAGGGGCGCGTCCGCGAGGAGCTCGGTGGTGAGGCCGTGGATCCATACGGGGCCGGGATCGCGCTGGGGGTTGACCAGCGTGTACCAGTGGTCCTCCACCTCGCCCCGGGCGTCCAGGCGGTAGACGGCAGCCGACACTATGCGGTCGTCGCGGGCGAGGCCCGTGGTCTCGACGTCGACGACCGCGTACCCCGTTGGGTACGCGGCCGGCCAGGTGGCTGCGGACGCTGCGGTCGTCTGGTCTTCGAGCATGGTCCATGAGGATACGGGCCGCGACTGACAGTCAGCTCCCCGGTCCTGTGCGCGGGTCGGTCACTTGGCCGGTTCGGTCGCCGGAGGCGGGGGCCCCGGGGTGAGAAGTCCGGACACCAGTGCGGTCACCGACACGGTGAACAGTGTCTCGGGGTCGGCGGGCCGGGCGAGGGCGCGGGCGAGTGCCGGATCCTGCTCGGCCGTCTGCCCGCCCCACAGCTCCTCCTCGCCGGGCCGCTGTACGGGCGCGCGTTCGCGGTACCGCTCGACCAGGAGGTGGCCGACGACGTGGACCTGTACGGCGCGTACGGCGTCGGCGGCGCGGGTGCCGCGCAGGCCCGCCGCGTGCACCTCGTGGACGAGGACCTGCTGGGCGGGCAGGAACATCCGCTCGGTGAGGCCGCGTTCGTGCACCATCGCGACGAGGTGCGGGTGGCCGCGCAGCTGCCGGCGCAGGGCGCGCGCCACGGAGACGATGCGTCGCTCGGGGGTGCGGCCGGCGGGCCGGATGGCGCCGAGGTCGGCCAGGGTGCGCTCTACGAGGGCGTCGAGGAGCGACTCGCGGTTGCCGACGTGCCAGTAGATCGAGGTGACGGCGGTGCCGAGTTCGGCGGCGAGCCTGCGCATCGTCAGGGCCCCGGGGCCGTGCTGCTTCACGAGGGCCGTGGCGGCGGCGAGGACCTGCTCCCGGTCGAGATGCCCGCGTTCCCGGTCCGGATGCGTACGCGTCTCTTCACTCTTCACGACTCCTGTTGTAACTGTGTTACAGAACCGCCCGCAAGACCTCTTGTAGTCCTGTCGGAGTCCTGACGAAGGGTGGTACGGCATGGCACGCGTACGGTATGGAGCGCGCACCGAGGCGGAGATCGCCGCGGCGCGCGCCGCGAGTTCGAAGCTGCCCGACATCTGGTCCACCGGTGTGGTGGCCGTCTGGGAGAGCGACCCGGATGCGGTGGCGGCCGTCCTGCCACCTCCGCTGAAGCCCGGCAGCCGGCCGCTGGTGCGGGCCAACATCAGCAAGGTCGACCTGCCCGGCTATCCGCTCGGCGCGGGTTCGGTGGCCGTCGCCGCCGAGCACCAGGGGGTGCGGGGCTGGTATCCCCTTGTCATGCCGATGACCCACGAGCGGGCGCTGATCGGCGGGCGCGAGGTCTTCGGGGAGCCGAAGAAGCTGGGCGAGGTCGAGGTGGAGCGCGACGGCCTGGTCGTCCGGGCCTGGCTGGCCCGGCACGGCATCGCCTTCGTGGAGGTGCGCGGCGCCGTCAACGGAGCCCTGCCGATTCCGGAGCCGGTCCGGAAGACGGACTTCTACTTCAAGTTCCTGCCCGCGGTGGACGGTTCGGGCTTCGACGCGGATCCGGTGCTCGTGCACTGCGTGCGCAACGAGAAGGTGCGCAAGCTGGAGGGCATCACCGGGGACGTCGTGCTGCGCGAGTCGATGTACGACCCCGTCGCCGACCTCCCCGTACACGCGGTCGTCGAGATCACCGTCGGCGAGAAGACCACCGACCAGCGGGGCCGGGTGGCCGAGCGCGTCAGCGCGCAGGCGCTCCTGCCGTACATCCACCAGCGCTACGACGACCCGCAGCAGATCCTCGACGGGCCGCCCGAGGGGAGCGTCTGAGATGGAGTTGCGGGAAGGGCAGGTCGCCGTCGTCACGGGCGCGGCGAGCGGAATCGGCCTCGCGATGGCGCGGCGGTTCGCGGCGGACGGCCTGAAGGTGGTCCTCGCGGACGTCGAAGAGGGCGCCCTGGAGAAGGCGGCGGCCGGGCTGCGCGAGGACGGGGCGAGCGTGCACGCGCGCGTGGTCGACGTCGGCTCGCGCGAGCAGGTCTTCGCCCTCGCCGAAGCGGCGTACGAGAAGTTCGGCGCCGTCCATGTGCTGTGCAACAACGCGGGTGTCGGCTCCGGCGCAGAGGGCCGCATGTGGGAGCACGAGCCGAACGACTGGAAGTGGGCGTTCGAGGTCAATGTGTGGGGCGTCTTCCACGGCATCCAGGCGTTCGTGCCCCGGATGATCGAGGGCGGCGAGCCCGGCCATGTCGTCAACACGTCCTCCGGCGACGGCGGCATCGCACCGCTGCCGACGGCGTCCGTGTACGCGGTCACCAAGGCGGCCGTCGTGACGATGACGGAGTCCCTGTACGCGCATCTGAAGGCGGAGCACGCGCGCGTGGGCGCCTCCGTGCTCTTCCCGGGGCCGCACATGCTGCGCACGGGCCTGTGGGAGTCGCACCGCAACCGCCCCGACCGCTATGCCAAGTCCCGCCCCCGCAAGACCCCTTACCGCAGCCTCGACCAGTGGGAAGCCGCGATGAAGGACGCGGGCCGCGAGGTGGAGTTCACGCCCGTCGAGCAGGTGGCGGACTTCGTGGCGGAGGGGATAGCGGCCGACCGCTTCTGGCTGCTCCCGGAGAGCGAGCACAGCGACCGGCAGATCAAGGCCAGGTCGCGGTCGATGCTGGACCGCGCGGACCCGGCGTATCTGGAGAGCTTCATTCTGGACTGAAGGGCACGTGATGACCGACCAGGATCCCTACCTGATCATCTCCTCCGACTGCCACGCCGGGCTCCCCACCGAGGAGTACCGGCCCTATCTCGACAGCCGCTTCCACCGGGACTTCGACCAGTTCCTGGGGGAGCGCGACGCCCGCCGCGAGGAGGCGACGCGGCTCGGTATCCGCAACGACGCGTTCGCCGCCAAGTGGTTCGAGGACAACGAGGAGGGCCTGCGCGGCGGCTGGGAGACCGCGCAGCGCCTCAAGGAGCTCGACGGCGACGGGGTGGCCGCCGAGGTCGTCTTCCCCGACGCGGACGCCGTCGACAGCCAGACGGCGGCGCCCTTCGGGGTGGGCCTCGGGCTCTCCGGTGACCAGGACCCGGAGCTCGGCATGGCGGGCGCGCAGGCGCACAACCGCTGGCTGGCCGAGTTCGTGTCCGAGCACCCCGAACGGCACTGCGGGGTCGCGCTGTTGCCCGTCACGGGCGAGGTCGACCGGGTCGTCGCCGAGGTCCACCGGGCCAAGGAGTCCGGGCTCGGCGCGCTGATGATCCCCTCCATGTGGGTCGACAAGGCGCCCTACCACGACCGGCGTTACGACCCCGTGTGGGCGGCGGCGGCCGAGTGCGCGATGCCGGTGATGACCCACTCCGGGGCGGCGCCCCGCCATGAGTACGGCGACCATCTGGGGATCTACGTCTCCGAAGTGACCTGGTGGCCCGCGCGGCCGCTGTGGTTCATGCTCTGGTCGGGCGTCTTCGAGCGTCATCCGGGGCTGAAGTTCGGCGTCGCGGAGTCCGGTTGCTGGTGGCTGCCGAATCTCCTGTGGTTCATGGACCGCCTCTACCTGGGCGCGCACGGCGGCAAGAAGCTCTCCCCGTTCGCCGAGCTCAAGCGGCCCCCGCACGAGTACCTGGACCGGCAGATCTTCGTCTGCGCCACCAACACCAAGCGCCGCGAACTCGCCCAGCGCTACGAGATCGGCGTCGACAACATCCTCTGGGGCAGCGACTTCCCGCACCCCGAAGGCACCTGGCCCGACACGCGCGCGTGGCTGAAGAAAACCTTCCACGACATCCCGGTGGGGGAGACCCGCCGGATGCTGGGTCTCGCGGCGGCCGACGTCTTCGGCTTCGACACCGCGAAGCTGGTGCCGCTGGCCCGCCGTATCGGCCCCACGCCCGCCGACCTCGGGCAGGAGGCCGACGCCGCGGGCCAGGCGGCCGTAGAGGCGTCCTGGGCGCGCTCGCGCGAGGTCGGACGCCACTGGCTGACCGACCACGACTTCCCGGTACTGGGGGCACAGACATGACCGAAGACATGACAGAGGGCGCGGCAGAGGAGCCCGGCACGGCAGAGGGCGCGGCAGAGGGCACGGCAGAGGAGCGCTACACCGTCATCTCCGCGGACTGCCACGCGGGCGCCGATCTCCTCGACTACAAGCCCTACTTGGCCTCCGCCCACCACGACGCGTTCGACGCGTGGGCGGCCACCTACGTCAATCCGTACGAGGACCTGCTCGCCGACACCGCCGACCGCAATTGGAACTCGGACCGCCGATTGGCCGATCTGGAGCGGGACGGCATCGTCGGCGAGGTCGTCTTCCCGAACACCATCCCGCCCTTCTTCCCGAGCGCCTCCCTGATGGCACCGGCGCCGACGCGTGCGGAGTTCGAGCAGCGCTGGGCGGGCCTGCGCGCCCACAACCGCTGGCTCGCCGACTTCTGCGCGGCGGCTCCGGGGCGCAGGGCGGGCGTCTTCCAGATCCTCCTGAACGACGTGGACGAGGCCGTCAAGGAGATCCACCGGGCCGCCGACGCGGGCCTGAACGGCGGCCTTCTGCTGCCCGGCACACCGCCGGGCAGCGGACTCGCTGAGCTCTACTCGGCCACGTACGACCCGATCTGGGCGGCCTGCGCCGAGCGCGGCGTACCGGTCAACCACCATGCGGGATCGGCCTCGCCGCCGCTCGGGGAGGAACCGGCCGCGCGGGCCGTCTTCATGGTGGAGACGACGTGGTTCTCGCACCGGGCCCTGTGGCACCTGGTGTTCGGCGGCGCCTTCCGCCGCCACCCCGAGCTGCGGCTCGTGCTCACGGAGCAGGGCTCGGGCTGGATCCCCGGCGTGCTCGACATGCTGGACTACTACCACGGGCGGCTTGTCGCGGCGGCCTCGAAGACGGGGGCGGGCGGTACGGCGGAGTCGAAGTTCGGTGCGGGGCTCGCCGACGCGATGGGCAAGGGTCCCTCCGAGGTCTGGCGCGACAACTGCTTCGTCGGCGCGAGTTTCATGCGCCCGCACGAGGCGCGGATGAGGGACCGGATCGGCATCGACAAGATCATGTGGGGCAGCGACTACCCGCACGACGAAGGCACGCACCCGTACTCGCGCGAAGGACTCCGCATCGCCTACGCGGGCCTCCCGAAGGACGAGATCGCGGCCATGGTCGGCGGCAACGCGGCCCGTGTCTACGGCTTCGACCTGGAGCGGCTCGGGGAGGTCGCCGCGCGCGTGGGACCGACGGTCCGGGAGCTGGAGGAGCCCCTCAAGGAGACCCCGGCCGGCGCGACGAGCCCGGTGTTCGCTCCCGGAGGGTCGGCGCGCGTCTGGTGAAGTCGCGCGCGGCGCCGAACCGCATGGCGATCTCCGCTTTTGGCGGAGATCGCCAACATCCGCTTCTTTACCACCGGTAATACTTGTCGGTAACTACGTCTAGCGGCGGCCGACGACGGGCCCTTACGGTGCACGCATGCCGCCGAACCTGCCCGATGTCGTGCTGTGGTCCATACCTGCATTCGTGCTGCTCACCGTCGTGGAGATCGTGAGCGTGCGGATCCATCCTGCCGCCGACGGGGCCGAAGCCGGGTACGAGGCGAAGGACGCCGCCACCTCCATCACCATGGGGCTCGGCAGTCTCGTCTTCGACCTCCTGTGGAAGATCCCCATCGTCGCGATCTACACGGCGGTCTACGCGCTGACGCCGCTGCACATCCCCGTCCTGTGGTGGACGATCCCGCTGATGCTGCTCGCGCAGGACTTCTTCTACTACTGGTCGCACCGCGGGCACCACGTCATCCGCATCCTGTGGGCCTGCCACGTCGTGCATCACTCCAGCCGCAAGTTCAACCTCACGACGGCGCTGCGCCAGCCCTGGACGAGCCTGACCGTCTGGCCGTTCTACGTCCCGCTGATCGCACTCGGCGTGCATCCCGCGGCGCTCGCGTTCTGCTCGTCGGCGAACCTCGTCTACCAGTTCTGGATCCACACCGAGCGCATCGGCAAGCTGCCGCGCCCCTTCGAGTTCGTCTTCAACACCCCCTCACACCACCGCGTCCACCACGCGTCGCAGGGCGGCTACCTGGACCGGAACTTCGGCGGCATCCTGATCATCTGGGACCGCGTGTTCGGCTCCTGGGTGGCGGAGACGGACCGCCCGGTCTACGGCCTCACGAAGAACATCACCACGTACAACCCGCTGCGGGTGGCCACACACGAGTACGTGGCGATCGCCAAGGACATCAGGCGGGCGACGACTTGGCGCGAACGGGGCGGGCGGCTGTTCCGCGGCCCGGGCTGGCAACCGCAGGCACCCGCGGCACCACAACCGGCACCACAACCGGCACCACAACCGGCACCGGAGCCGGCGACGGAGCACACACCGGAGCCGGCGACGGAGAGCGCGGCGTGACGGAGACGTCCGCCGGGGCGAAGCTGCTCCTGGCCGCGTTCGCCCTGGCGGCCACGGGCGACCTGGCAGCACTCCTGGCGGGCTCGGACACCGCCCACGCCGTCTTCAAGCCCCTCCTCATGCCGCTTCTGGCGGGCTACGTGGTCGTGGTCAAAGGCCCGCGCCTGCTGACCGCCGCCCTCCTCTTCGGCTGGGGAGGCGACGTCCTGCTCCTGGCGGACGCGGACCCCGCGTTCCTCGCCGGGATGGGCTCCTTCGCCGCGGGCCACGTCTGCTACCTCGTCCTCTTCAAGCGCCACGGACGCCACGGACACCACGTACACCAGGAAACGGCACGCGCGCGTGAAGGGTGGCTGGTGGCCGCGTACGCAGCCGCGTTGACCGGCACGGTCGTACTGCTCTGGCCGGACCTCCCCGCGGACATGCGCGGCCCGGTGGCGGGCTACAGCCTCCTGCTCACCGCGATGGCGTTCGCCGCCACGAGGCTGGGCCCCGTCGCGGGCGCGGGCGGCGCGCTGTTCCTCCTGTCGGACACCCTCATCGCGACCGGCATCGCCGAGTGGCCGCAGGCGCCGCGCCCCGACTTCTGGATCATGCTCACCTACATCGCCGCGCAGTTCCTGCTGGCCGCCGGCGTACTGGCGGCCCGGCCCCCGCAGGCCGCGCGCCTCACCAGCGAATCGGCAGCGGCAACGCCGTAAGCAGCGCCGACACCGCCACGACCGCCCCGAGGGCGATGACCTCCCAACGGGCGGGGGAGTACGCGGTGGTCGGATCGGCGGCCCCGCGCAACCGCAGGCGTGCGAGCAGCGCGAGGACGGCCACGGCCACCACGAGGAGCACCTTGGCGAGCAGCGTGCGCCCGTAGGCCGTCTCCGTCAGCTGGTCGAGGACCGTGCTCGCCGGCATCCTGCGCAGCGTGCTGCACACTCCCGTCACGGTGATCGCGGCGAACAGAACGGCCGCCACGCGCGCGTAGAGCCCCAGCACCGCCGCGCCCGCCCCGGGAGCCGACGTACGCCACAGGCGCAGCATGCGAAGGACCTGGAGCAGGCCGCCCGCCCACAGCACCCCGCAGGTCAGATGCACCAGTGTCAGACCGGTGCCGATGAGCGGCGTGTCCTCGACGGGAGGGTGGGCCCGCAGCGCCTCCGCCACGATCACCGCGGCCAGCGGAAGGGCGGCGGCGGACGGCCGGCGCGAGCGCGCGCACAGCAGCGCCGCGATGAAGGCGTTGACCTCGAGGAGCGCCAGCCTGCCGTCCCGCGACGCGTAGAGACCGCCGATGTCCATGTCGGAGAGCCGGTGCGGCACCAGGTTGCCGGTGGCCACCACCGAAGCGAGGCCGAGCGCGGCCACGATGCCCGCGCCCGCCGCGTACGCCGCCCAGCTCCGCGGCACACGATCGAGCGGCGCCCCCGGCACCCGACGGGCGAGCCGTGTCGCGTACACCTCGCCCAACTGCACGCAGAGCGCGGCGAACAGAACCGTCCGCAGGAAAGTGATCCCGGCGGTGCCCGGCGCCTCCGCCTCTCCGGTGCCGTCCAGCGCCGCCGAGGGGCCGAGCAGCGGGACGAGGGCGGCGACGGCCACCAGGATCAGCACGGCGACGGCATGACCCGTCGCGGGGCGGCGCGGTGCGCGGTGCGAGGCGCGTGACGCGGCGGCTGCCGTGTCGGCCGGGACCTCGCCACCGGGGTCGGCGGACGGTTGTATGGAGCTCACTACATGATCTTCACCAGGCATCCCCTAAACGGGCAAGTCCTGGCAAACAACTGGCGGATTCCCATTCCGCCCGACAGACCACTTACTCCACAGGGCTCGCGTCCGCCCCGCCCCGGGAGGCCCCCAGCCTGGAACGAGATCCTCGCGCGAAGGGCCGGGCGGTCCGTGACCGCCCGGCCCGACTCCTCGCGCGGGAGGGTTACTTCCGCACGGCGTCCAGGGCGTCGATCATGCCCACGCCGTAGAAGCCGTTCCTGTTCTTGCCGCCCGCGCAGACCGCGTCGACCTTGCCGTCACCGTCGATGTCGTACGGATCGGTGCACTTCATAGCGTCGGCCTCGCCGTAGAGCAGCGCCTTCACCTTCGCCGACGACGCGTGCGGGTGCGCCGACTTGATGAGTGCGGCGACCCCCGCGGCATGCGGTGACGCCATCGACGTACCCGCCTTGTAGCCGAACTTGCCGCCCGGCAGGGTCGACAGGATGCGGCCGTCCGTGGCCGGGGCGTCCGGCGTCTGAAACCTCGTGGAGTCGCCGCCCGGCGCCGCGATGTCGACGACGCCCTGGCCATAGTTCGAGTACGAGGACTTGATGTCCTTCGCGCCCGTGGCCGAGACGGTCACCACACCCGGAAGCTGCGACGGAAGGTCGAGGCAGTCCGCGGTCTTGATGACCCGCTCCGTGGGCGTCGTGTCGTCCGGGCTGGAGTCGTCCACGATCTCGTCCTGCGCCAGGTCCGTCTCGGCGTTCCCGGCCGCCGCGACGTTCACCGCGCCCTTGCGCTCCGCGTACCGGGTGGCCCGCCCGACGGCGTCGACCAAGGCCTTCTGGTCGGCGTCCGTCTTGCAGTTGAACAGCCACGGGTCGGTGTAGTAGCTGGAGTTGGTGACGTCGACGCCGTGATCGGCCGCCCACATGAAGCCGCAGACCACGGCCTCGGTGTAGTACATGCCGGTCGCGGGCTCGGCCACCTTCAGGCTCGCCACCTTGACGCCCGGAGCGACGCCGGTGACGCCGGTGCCGTTCTTCGCGGCGGCGATCGTGCCCGCCACGTGCATGCCGTGGTCGCTCTCGCCGCTCACCGGACGCCACGCGCTGTCCTTCTGCACGGGCACGCCGCCCAGACAGCTCGCGGACGCCTTCGCGTCGAAGTTCGGCGCGATGTCCGGGTGCGTGTCGTCGACGCCGGAGTCCAGGACACCGACGGTGACCTTCGAGCTGCCGAGCGACTCCTTGTGGGCCTTGTCCGCCTTGATGGCGGGCAGGTCCCACTGGAGCGGCTCCAGCTCGTCCTGGCCCGCACCCGCCCGCCCGGCGGCCTTCTCGGCCTCGGCGGCGGTCAGCGGCCGGTCGGCTTCGAGGGCGTCGTCGGACTGCGCGGACAGCGGCGCCGTGCGGGTGGCTCCCGCGGACTGGACGCCCTTCGCCTTGCGGATCTTCTCGGCGAAGTCCGCGTCCGACGCGTGGACGACGATCACGCCGATCCGGTCGTACACGATGACGACCTTGCCGCCGGCCCTGGCGATGGCCTTCTTCACGTACGCCGTTGTCTTGGCGGACGGCGAACCGCCGTGCCCGGCACGGACGTTGACGACATAGCTCATCGACGCGCCGTCCGTGAGGGAGGCGCCGAGCGCGGACACGACGGACGACACGGGGCCGTCCTGCCGGGAGGCGGCATCGGGCTGCGCCGACGCCGTGCCCGGCAGGAAGGCGACGGCCGAGGCCACCGCCATGCCGAGCGGGAGTGCGAGCACGCGCCGGGAACGCGTGAAAGGTGCGGTCATGGTGCGCGTGCCCCTCACTTCTTCACGGCGTCGAGCGCGTCGACGATCCCGCTGCCGTAGAAGCCGTTCTTGTTCTTGCCGCCCTCGCAGACCGCGTCGACCTTGCCGTCACCGTCCGGGTCGTACGGGGTCGTCGGGCAGCCCGGGTTGTCGGCCTGCTTCTTGAGCAGCCGCTGGAGCTCGGCGGGGCTCGCCTTGGGGTGCGTCGACTTCAGGAGCGCGGCCACGCCCGAGGCGTGCGGCGACGCCATCGAGGTGCCCTGCAGCCAGCCGTACTGGTTGCCCGGCATCGTGGAGAGGATGCGGCCGTTCTTCGACGGGGTGTCGGCCGGGATCTGGTACCTGTCCCCGCCGGGGGCCGCGACGTCGATGACGCCCTTGCCGTACGTGGAGTAGTACGACTTGAGGTTCTGCACGCCCGTCGCGCTGACCGTGACGACGCCCGGAAGCTGCGTCGGCAGGTCGAAGCACTCGGAGGGGTCGATGGTGCGCGGCACCGGCGTCGAGTCGTCCGGGCTGGAGTCGTCCAGGATCTCGTCGGACGCGAGGTCGTGGTTGGAGTTGCCCGCGGACGCCAGGTTCAGGGTGCCCTTCTTCTGGGCGTACAGCTGGGCGCGGTTGACCGCGTCGACGATGGCCCGCTGGTCCGGGTCGTCCATGCAGTTGTAGAGCCACGGGTCCACGTAGTAGCTGTTGTTCGTGATCTCGATGCCCTTGTCGGCGGCGAACACGAAGGCACAGACGACGCTCTCCGGGAAGAACAGCTCGCTGACCGGGTCGGCCACCTTGATGCCCGCGACCTGCACGCCGGGCGCGACACCCGCGACGCCCACGTCGTTGCGGGCGGCGGCTATCTCGCCGGCCACATGCGTGCCGTGGTAGTGCTCCGGCTTCTCCGGACGCCAGGCGCCGGGCGAGGTGTCCGCCTTGCCGCCGACGCAGCTCGCCGACTGCGAGGACGAGAAGTTGGGCGCGAGGTCGGGGTGGGTGTCGTCGACTCCGGTGTCGATGACGCCGACGGTGACCTTCTTGCTGCCCGGGTTTATCTTCGCCGCCTTGTCGGCGCCTATCGCACGCAGATCCCACTGGTCGGCCTCGAGGGGCTCGGCGGCCGGACCGGCCTGACCCGCCTGCGCCTTGAGCGCCTTGGCCTCGGACTTCGACAGGAGGGTCGGGGCGCCCTCCTCCGTCGTGCCCGCCGCCGTCAGGGGCGAGGTGCGGGTCGCGCCCGCGGACTGGACCCCCTTGACCTTGCGCAGCTGCTTGCCGAAGTCGGGGTTGGCCGAATGCGCGACGATGACGCCGATCTTCGGGTACGCCACGACGACGGTGCCGTTCGCCTTGGCTATCGCCTTCTTGACGTACGCGATCGTCTTGGAGTCCGTGCGGGTGTTGACGACGTACGCCAGCTTGGGGGCCTCGGCCTCGGCCGACGCGGTGGCGGGAGCGTCGGGGGCCGCGGTCGCGACGCCCGGAGCGAAGCCGACCGACGCCGCCAGCGCGATGCCGAGGGGCACGCTGAGCGCGATGCGACGTCTGGAACGCAGATGAGCCATGGGATCTCCACATCATCCGGATACGTGAACTGCCCGAACACATCTAGTGATCGGGCAGGTACATGACGGGCTGTGCAGGGTGAAGCTATCCCCCGAACTCCCAGGCCAGCAATGGATTCCGGAAGAAAACGATCCGTGGCACCGCGCCGGACGCGCCGTCGAGACGTTGAACAGGTAACGGAACCAACATCGACCCCTGTCGGATCACGTCCCGTGGCCTTAGCATCGCCATCCGTGGCTTACGTGATCCGTATCACTGCCGGATCAGGAAAAGTCATGCAGAGAGAGTCAATGGATCAGCTGTCCGTCCCCACCGCACCCGCACCACGAGGAGAAGACTCCGTGGCCCCCGATGCATCCCCACCGTCCAAGGACGGAGAAGCCCCCGCTCCGCACGCGCCGTCCACGGAAGAGTTCCTCCAGGAGCAAGCGAGTCCCGAGTTCGGTGAACTGCGCAAGGCGCACCGCTCGTTCGCCTTCCCGCTGACCGTCGCCTTCATCGTCTGGTACCTGGCATACGTCCTGCTGTCGAACTACGCGGGCGGCTTCATGGGCACCAAGCTGTTCGGCAACATCAACGTCGCCCTGGTCCTCGGACTCGGGCAGTTCCTGACCACGTTCCTCATCGCCTGGTTCTACTCGCGCCACGCCAATGCCAAGCTCGACCCCAAGGCCGAGGCGATCAAGTCCCGTCTGGAGGCCGGCGCATGAGCCCCGCGCTGAACACCACCGTCCTCGCGGCGACGTCCGACGCCTCGGAGCACCGGGCGCTGATCATCAGCCTCTTCGCGGCCTTCGTCATCGCGACCCTGTTCATCACCGTCTGGGCGGGACGCCAGACCAAGAGCGCCGCCGACTTCTACGCGGGCGGACGCCAGTTCACCGGCTTCCAGAACGGGCTGGCGATCTCCGGCGACTACATGTCCGCCGCGTCCTTCCTCGGCATCGCGGGCGCCATCGCCCTCTTCGGGTACGACGGCTTCCTCTACTCCATCGGCTTCCTGGTCGCCTGGCTCGTGGCGCTCCTCCTGGTCGCCGAGCCGCTGCGCAACTCCGGCCGCTACACGATGGGCGACGTCCTCGCCTACCGCATGCGCCAGCGCCCGGTCCGCACCGCCGCGGGCACCTCCACGATCGTCGTCTCGATCTTCTACCTGCTCGCGCAGATGGCGGGCGCGGGCGTCCTGGTCTCGCTGCTGCTCGGCATCACCAGTGACGCGGGCAAGATCCTCATCGTCGCCCTCGTCGGCGTCCTGATGATCGTCTACGTCACCATCGGCGGCATGAAGGGCACCACCTGGGTGCAGATGGTCAAGGCCGTCCTGCTCATCACCGGCACCATCCTCATCACCTTCCTGATCCTCCTCAAGTTCAACTTCAACGTCTCCGACCTGCTCGGCACCGCCGCCTCCAACAGCGGCAAGGGCTCGGCCTTCCTGGAGCCCGGTCTCAAGTACGGCGTGAGCGACACCTCGAAGCTGGACTTCATCTCGCTCGGCATCGCCCTGGTCCTCGGCACCGCCGGCCTGCCGCACATCCTGATCCGCTTCTACACGGTGCCGACATCCAAGGCCGCGCGTAAGTCCGTGAACTGGGCGATCGGCATCATCGGCGCCTTCTACCTGATGACGATCGTCCTCGGCTTCGGCGCCGCCGCCCTGCTCAAGCCCGGCGACATCATCGCCTCGAACAAGGCGGGCAACACCGCGGCACCGCTCGCCGCCCTGGAGATCGGCGGCGGCGGCGACTCCGCCGGCGGCGCGATCCTGCTCGCCGTGATCTCCGCGGTCGCCTTCGCCACGATCCTCGCGGTCGTCGCGGGTCTCACCCTGGCCTCGTCGTCCTCGTTCGCGCACGACATCTACGCCAACGTCATCAAGAAGGGCAAGGCCACCGAGAAGGAGGAGATGAGGGCCGCCCGCTGGTCGACCGTCTTCATCGGCATCGTCTCCATCGCGCTGGGCGCCCTGGCCCGTGATCTCAACGTGGCGGGCCTGGTCGCCCTGGCCTTCGCCGTCGCGGCCTCCGCGAACCTGCCGACGATCCTCTACAGCCTCTTCTGGAAGCGGTTCACCACACAGGGCGCGCTCTGGTCCATCTACGGCGGACTCGTGGCCGCGGTCGGCCTCGTGCTGTTCTCGCCGGTCGTCTCGGGCAAGCCCACCTCGATGTTCCCCGACGCGAACTTCGACTTCTTCCCGCTGGAGAACCCGGGCCTGATCTCCATCCCGCTGGGCTTCCTGCTCGGCTGGCTCGGCACCATGCTCTCCAAGGAGGAGCCGGACAAGGGGAAGTACGCGGAGCTGGAGGTGCGCTCCCTCACGGGAACCGGTGCCCACTGATCCGGCGGTTTCCCGATTCTCTGGTTTCACCTGAAACCCGCACGTCAGCGGCCGCGTCGTAGATCGTTGGTAGATCTCTACGACGCGGCCGCGCCGCTCCTCGTGGGATCGGGCCCCCGTCGATGTCGGTCCCGTCACGTAGGCTCGTGAGTATCTGGACCGGACCGGCTGAACCAGGATCAGGGAGGGGGCCCACGTGCTCATCGACACCTACGGCCGAGTGGCCACCGATCTGCGAGTTTCACTGACCGACAAGTGCAATCTCCGGTGCACGTACTGCATGCCCGAAGAGGGCCTGCAGTGGCTGTCCAAGTCCGAGCTCCTCAGCGACGACGAGATCGTCCGCCTCATCCGGATCGCCGTGACGCAGCTGGGCATCACCGAGATCCGCTTCACCGGCGGCGAGCCGCTCCTGCGCCCCGGCCTCGTCGGCATCGTCGAGCGCTGCGCCCAACTGGAGCCGCGCCCCAAGATGTCCCTGACGACGAACGGCATCGGACTCAAGCGCACCGCCGCCGCCCTCAAGGCCGCGGGCCTCGACCGGGTGAACGTCTCCCTGGACACCCTGCGCCCGGACGTCTTCAAGACCCTCACCCGCCGCGACCGCCACAAGGACGTCCTCGAAGGGCTAGAGGCGGCCCGTGACGCGGGCCTGACCCCCGTCAAGGTCAACACGGTCCTGATGCCCGGCCTGAACGACGACGAGGCCCCCGACCTGCTCGCCTGGGCCGTCGAGAACGACTACGAACTGCGCTTCATCGAGCAGATGCCCCTGGACGCCCAGCACGGCTGGAAGCGCGACGGAATGATCACCGCCGGTGACATCCTGCAATCGCTGCGTACGCGCTTCGAGCTCACCGAAGAGGGTTCCGGCGAGCGCGGCTCCGCGCCGGCCGAGCGCTGGATCGTGGACGGCGGACCGCATCGCGTCGGCGTCATCGCCTCCGTCACCCGCCCGTTCTGCTCGGCCTGCGACCGCACCCGCCTGACGGCCGACGGCCAGGTCCGCACCTGCCTGTTCGCCACCGAGGAGACCGACCTGCGGGCAGCACTGCGAGCGAACGCCGAGGACAGCCAGGACGGCTCCGACGAGGCGATCGCGCGCATATGGAAGCTCGCGATGTGGGGCAAGAAGGCGGGCTCGGGCCTCGACGACCCGACGTTCCTCCAGCCCGACCGCCCGATGTCGGCGATCGGCGGCTGAATCGCGTCAGCCGCCCTCCGGGGCTTCCCACTCCGCAAGGGGCACGACATCCTTCAACATGCTGCGTACGCCCAGGAACTGGGAGAGATGCTCGCGGTGTTCCTCGCACGCGAGCCACGTCTTGCGGCGCTCCGGAGTGTGGATCTTCGGGTTGTTCCAGGCGAGCACCCACACGGCGGCGGCGCGGCAGCCCTTGGCGGAACAGATCGGTGTCTCGTCGCTCACAGGTAAACGTCCAAGTGCGTTCAAAACAAGGCGACGCCGAGCAGCCACGGGGGGAGCTGCCCGGCGTCGGTCTGTCGCTCCGACGGGGGATGCGGAGCGCGTACGAAGTATGTCACGGGGGACCCGGTACCCGGCACCGGAACTACATGATTGATCTGAGCTTTTCTTGAGCTTGGCGCAACGTCGACGGTCAGTTCTCGTGGCCGTACGGAGTGCCGGAGCCGCCCGGCGCGGGGCCCGCGCCGCCTTCCGGGACGGGTTCCGGGGACTCTGCGCGCGCCAGCGCCGGCGGCAGAATTGGCCGGGATGGTGCCGGTACGAAGGTCGACGGCAACGAGGGCGCGTTCTCCCGGCCCGCGTTGGCGATCACGACGGAGATGTACGGCAGGAGGATGCCGAGCACCAGAGCGACGAGGGCGACGTGCCGCTCGATGTTCCACAGCACCGCCGCGGCGACGACCGAAAGAGTGCGGACCGACATCGAGATCACATACCGGCGCTGCCTGCCCCGCACATCGTCCGCGAGACTCTGCCGCGCCCCTGTGATCCGGAATACCGGGGCGTCGCTCTGCTTCCGCATCACATTCCACCGCCTGCTCAGAAGCCGGGCGCTCCCCGGCCCGGACCCGCTCCACGTTACGCCGGGGCTGCGCAGCCTTCGAGACCGGGGGCGGGTTCCTTCTCGGTGTCCTGCCTGCGCCGTGCCACGTATGGAGTCACCCGACATGCGCCGTATGGAGGATCGGTCGACACTGACCGTAATGCTCAAGTTGAGCCGGACGAGGAGGCAGCTATGAGCTGGTTGTGGGCCATCATCGTCGGATTTGTGCTGGGGTTGATCGCCAAGGCGATCCTGCCCGGCAAGCAGCACAGTCCGCTCTGGCTGACCACGATCTTCGGCATCATCGGCGCGATCATCGGCAACTCGCTTGCCTCTGGGTTCGGCATCGATGACACCAAGGGAATCGACTGGGGTCGGCACGCCCTGCAGCTCGTGGCGGCACTCGTCGTCGTGGGCGTCGGAGACATGCTGTACAAGATGATCAGAGGCAACAAGCAGCGGGCCTGACCTGCGGGTGCGCGGCATGCGAAGGGGGCCGGTCCGAACGGACCGGCCCCCTTCGCAAGTGATCTCTCAGCCCGCGGTGACCTCGACCGCCGCCAGGTTCTTCTTGCCCCGGCGCAGCACCAGCCAGCGCCCGTGCAGAAGCTCTTCGCGGGACGGGACGGCGTCCTCGGAGGCGACCTTCGCGTTGTTCACGTAGGCACCGCCCTCCTTCACCGTGCGCCGGGCCGCGGACTTGCTCGCCACCAGGCCGACCTCCGCGAGGAGGTCCACCACCGGGCCGAGCTCCGTGACCTGGACGCGCGGCAGCTCGGAGAGGGCCGCGCTCAGCGTGGCCTCGTCGAGGTCGCCGAGCTCGCCCTGGCCGAACAGCGCCTTGGACGCGGCGATCACCGCGGCGCACTGGTCGGCCCCGTGCACCAGCGTCGTCAGCTCCTCGGCGAGCGCGCGCTGGGCCGTGCGGGCCTGCGGACGCTCCTCGGTGAGCTTCTCGATCTCCTCGAGCTCCTCGCGGGACTTGAAGCTGAGGATGCGCATGTACGTCGAGACGTCACGGTCGTCGACGTTCAGCCAGAACTGGTAGAACGCGTACGGCGTGGTCATCTCGGGGTCGAGCCAGACGGCGCCGCTCTCGGACTTGCCGAACTTGGTGCCGTCCGCCTTGACCATCAGCGGCGTGCCGACGGCGTGCACCGTGGCGTCCGGCTCCAGGCGGTGGATCAGGTCGATGCCCGCCGTGAGGTTGCCCCACTGGTCGCTGCCGCCGGTCTGCAGCGTGCAGCCGTAGCGCCGGTAGAGCTCCAGGAAGTCCATGCCCTGCAGGAGCTGGTAGCTGAACTCCGTGTACGAGATGCCCTCCTGCGACTCCAGGCGGCGGGCCACGGAGTCCTTGGTCAGCATCTTGTTCACGCGGAAGTGCTTGCCGATGTCCCGCAGGAACTCGATCGCGGACATGCCCGCTGTCCAGTCCAGGTTGTTGACCATCAGCGCGGCGTTCTCGCCCTCGAAGGACAGGAACGGCTCGATCTGCGAGCGCAGCCTGGCCACCCAGTTCGCGACCGTCTCCGGGTCGTTCAGGGTGCGCTCGGCGGTCGGCCGCGGGTCACCGATCTGACCCGTGGCGCCGCCCACCAGGGCGAGCGGCCGGTGCCCCGCCTGCTGGAGCCTGCGGACGGTGAGGACCTGCACCAGGTGCCCGACGTGCAGGCTGGCCGCGGTCGGGTCGAAGCCGCAATAGAACGTGACGGGGCCGTCCGCGAGCGCCTTGCGCAGTGCATCTTCGTCAGTGGACAGGGCGAAAAGACCCCGCCACTTCAGCTCGTCGACGATGTCCGTCACGGTCTTGTGTCTCCTTGAAAGGTTTCTGGCCGGTCGAAGGGCTTTCTGGCCGGTACCGGCTGGCACCGGCCAGTCTATGGGCGTCACACGCCTTGGCTGACCGAGCTCATGTTGAAGTCGGGGATGCGCAGGGCGGGCATCGCCGCCCTAGTGAACCAGTCGCCCCACTCCCTGGGCAGCGTCTTTTCCGTCCGCCCGGCCTCGGCGGCCCGCGAGAGCAGGTCCACCGGTGACTCGTTGAAACGGAAGTTGTTCACCTCGCCCACGACCTCGCCGTTCTCCACGAGGTAGACGCCGTCCCTGGTCAGCCCGGTGAGCAGCAGGGTGGCCGGGTCGACCTCGCGGATGTACCAGAGGCAGGTCAGGAGCAGCCCGCGCTCGGTGCCGGCGACCATCTCCTCCAGGGAGCGGTCGGTGCCGCCGTCGAGGATGAGGTTGTCGATGGCGGGCGCCACCGGAAGGCCGGTCAGGCCCGCGCTGTGCCGGGTGCTGGTCAGATGCGCGAGCTCGCCCGCGCGTACCCAGTCGGTGGCGGTCAGCGGGAGCCCGTTGTCGAAGACGGACGAGTCGCCGCCCGAGGCGTGCGCGAGCACGAACGGCGCGGACTCCAGGCCCGGCTCGTACGGGTCGCTGCGCAGCGTCAGGGGCAGCTCGGCGAGGCGGTCGCCGACGCGGGTGCCGCCGCCCGGCCTGGAGAACACCGTCCGGCCCTCGGCCGCGTCCCGCGCGGAGGCCGACCACAGCTGGTAGATCAGCAGATCGGCGACGGCGGTGGGCGGCAGCAGCGTCTCGTACCGCCCCGCGGGCAGCTCGACGCGTCGCTGGGCCCAGCCCAGGCGTTTGGCGAGCTCCGCGTCCAGCGCCGCGGGGTCGACGTCCTTGAAGTCCCGCGTGGCACGCCCCGCCCAGGCAGACTTCGTGCGGTCGGGGGACTTCGCGTTCAGTTCGAGGGTGCCGTTGGGCTGATCGTGCCGCAGACGCAGGCCCGTCGATGTCCCCAGGTAACTCGACACGAGCTCGTGGTTCGCGAAGCCGTACAGCTCGCGTCCCCCCGCCCGCGCCGTGGCGAATGCCTCGCCGAGCGCGGGGGCGAAGTCCGCGAAGACCGCCGACGACGTCTCGCCGGGTGCGTCCCTGAAGTCCGCGGACTCCTCGGCCCCGGCCACCAGCGGCTGCGCGTCCTCGGCGGGGCCCGCCCCGCGTGCGGCGTGCTCGGCGGCGCGGACCAGGGGCTCCAGATCGGCGGCGGTGACGGCCGATCGCGACACGACGCCGGACGCGGTGCCCTCCTTGCCGTCGACGGTCGCTATGACGGTGAGCGTGCGGCCGCGGGTGACGCCGTTCGTGGTCAGGGCGTTGCCCGCCCAGCGCAGGTTCGCGGTCGAGTGCTCGTCGGCGATGACGACGCAGCCGTCGGCGGTGGACAGTTCGAGGGCGCGCTCGACGATCTCGTACGGCTTGCTGCTGCGGCTCATCGACCGGCCTCCTGCGTGGTGTTGAGGATGTTCACGCCCCGGAACAGGGCCGAGGGGCAGCCGTGCGAGACCGCCGCGACCTGGCCCGGCTGGGCCTTGCCGCAGTTGAAGGCACCGCCGAGCACATATGTCTGCGGGCCGCCGACCGCGGCCATCGAACCCCAGAAGTCGGTGGTGGTCGCCTGGTACGCGACATCACGGAGCTGACCGGTGATGCGGCCGTTCTCGATGCGGTAGAAGCGCTGCCCCGTGAACTGGAAATTGTACCTTTGCATGTCAATTGACCATGAACGGTCGCCAACTACGTAAATGCCGCGATCGACGCCCGCGATCAGATCCTCCGTCGACAGCCCGCCCGGATCCGGTTGGAGCGACACGTTCGCCATGCGCTGCACCGGCACATGGCCGGGGGAGTCGGCGTACGCGCATCCGTTCGAGCGCTCGAAGCCGGTGAGTTTCGCGATGCGCCGGTCCAGCTGGTAGCCGACCAGGGTGCCGTCCTTGACCAGGTCCCAGGACTGCGCGGCCACGCCCTCGTCGTCGTACCCGATGGTGGCGAGGCCGTGCTCGGCCGTCCTGTCGCCCGTCACATTCATGATCGACGAGCCGTACGCCAGCTTGCCGAGCTGGTCGAAGGTGGCGAACGAGGTTCCCGCGTACGCGGCTTCGTAGCCGAGCGCGCGGTCCAGCTCGGTGGCGTGGCCGATGGACTCGTGGATGGTCAGCCAGAGGTTCGACGGATCGACGACCAGGTCGTACGAACCGGCCTCCACGCTCGGCGCCCGCATCTTCTCGGCGAGGTGACCGGGGATGCGCTCCAGCTCGGCGTCCCAGTCCCAGCCCGTCCCCGTGAGGTACTCCCAGCCGCGCCCGGCCGGCGGCGCGATGGTCCGCATCGAGTCGAACTCACCGCTCGACTCGTCGACCGCGACCGCGGTGAGCTGCGGGTGCAGGCGGACCCGCTGCTGCGTGGTCACCGTCCCCGCCGTGTCCGCGTAGAACTTGTTCTCGTGCACGGTGAGCAGCGAGGCGTCGACGTGCGAGACGCCGTCGGCGGCCAGGAGGCGGGAGCTCCACTCGGCGAGCAGCCCGCTCTTCTCCTCCTCCGGCACGGAGAAGGGATCGATCTCGTACGCCGACACCCACGTCTTCTCGGCGTGCACCGGCTCGTCCGCGAGCTCCACGCGCTCGTCGGAGCCCGCCGCCTTGATGACCTTGGCCGAAAGCTTCGCCATCGCCACGGCTTGGGACGCGACCTTCGCCGCCGCGTCCATCGTCAGGTCCACGCCCGAGGCGAAGCCCCAGGTTCCGCCGTGCACGACACGGACCGCGTAGCCGAGGTCCGTGGTGTCCGAGGTGCCGGACGGTTTGGCGTCCCGCAGCCGCCAGGACGCGCTGCGCACCCGCTCCAAGCGGAAGTCCGCGTGGTCTGCGCCCAGGGCACGCGCGCGTGCGAGCGCCGCGTCGGCGAGAGCCCGCAGGGGCAGCGCCGTAAAGGCTTCGTCGATGGAATGGGGCACGGATGTCTCCCTGCTGTCGGCACCGGTCGGTCAGATCATGTCGCGCGTGGAGGTCCGGCGGCCAGAGTTTTCTGTAGGGACCCGACAGGGAGTCCGGTACGCCACTGTCGGTCGTCGATTCTCCGTATGGAGCACCGTACCGATAGGTTTTCGAGGTACCAGACCGCTATCGAAAGGGTGATCCGTTGAGCCGCTCGGTTCTCGTCACCGGAGGAAACCGGGGCATCGGCCTCGCCATCGCCCGCGTCTTCGCCGACGCGGGCGACAAGGTCGCGATCACTTACCGCTCGGGTGAACCACCCCGGGCCCTCACCGAGCTCGGAGTCCTCGCCGTCAAGTGCGACATCACCGACGCCGAGCAGGTGGAGCAGGCCTACAAGGAGATCGAGGAGAAGCACGGGCCCGTGGAGGTCCTGGTGGCCAACGCCGGGATCACCAAGGACCAGCTCCTCATGCGGATGTCCGAGGAGGACTTCACGTCCGTCCTCGACACCAACCTCACCGGCACCTTCCGTGTCGTCAAGCGCGCCAACCGCGGCATGCTGCGCGCCAGGAAGGGCCGCGTCGTCCTCATCTCCTCGGTCGTCGGCCTGATGGGCGGACCGGGGCAGGCGAACTACGCCGCCTCCAAGGCCGGCCTGGTCGGCTTCGCGCGCTCGCTCGCCCGTGAGCTCGGGTCGCGCAACCTCACCTTCAACGTCGTCGCGCCGGGTTTTGTCGACACCGACATGACCAAGGTGCTCACCGACGAGCAGCGGTCGAACATCGTGGCGCAGGTGCCGCTCGGCCGTTACGCGAACCCCGAGGAGATCGCCGCCGCGGTGAAGTTCCTCGCCTCGGACGACGCGTCGTACATCACTGGAGCCGTCATCCCCGTTGACGGCGGATTGGGCATGGGTCACTGATCACCATGAGCGGAATTCTCGACGGCAAGAAGATCCTCGTCACCGGTGTGCTGACGGAGGCGTCCATCGCCTTCCACGCGGCCAAGGTCGCTCAGGAGCAGGGCGCCGAGGTCATCCTGACCGCCTTCCCGCGGCCCACGCTCACCGAGCGCATCGCCAAGAAGCTCCCGAAGCCTGCCAAGGTCATCGAGCTCGACGTCACCAACCAGGAGCACCTGGACCGCCTCGCGGGTGTGGTGAAGGACGAGCTCGGCGGTCTCGACGGCATCGTGCACTCCATCGGCTTCGCCCCGCAGGGTGCCTTCAACTTCCTTGAGGCGTCCTTCGAGGACGTCGCGACGGCGATGCACGTCTCGGCGTTCTCCCTGAAGTCGCTCACCATGGCCTGCCGCCCGCTGTTCGAGGACGGGGCCTCGGTCGTCGGCCTCACCTTCGACGCGCAGTTCGCCTGGCCCAAGTACGACTGGATGGGCCCGGCCAAGGCCGCCCTGGAGGCCACGAGCCGCTACCTCGCCCGCGACCTGGGCAAGGAGGACGTCCGCTGCAACCTCATCTCGGCGGGTCCGCTCGGCTCCATGGCCGCCAAGTCCATCCCGGGCTTCGGCGAGCTCGCGGACGTCTGGAACACCCGTTCGCCGCTGAACTGGGACATGGCCGACCCGGAGCCCGCGGGCCGCGGCATCGTCGCGCTGCTCTCGGACTTCTTCCCGAAGACGACCGGCGAGATCATCCACGTCGACGGCGGCGTGCACATGATGGGTGCCTGAGCAGGCATTACGTACGTATCCGACGCCTCGTCCCCCGCACCGCGCGGGAGGCGGGGCGTCACCCGTTCGGCCCACCGGCCGGGCGAGGTCGGGGCACAGCCGCGCACCCTTAGGTGTGCGCCCGTCATCTCCCGCGGTGCTCGCCGCTCTCACTGTGCTGATCGCCCTGCCGTACGGCGCCCCGTCACACGCCGTCACCGGGACGACGACACCGCACGCGCGCGTGGAGGCCGCCGAACCCCGGCCCTTCGGCGCGGAGTGCCGCACCAGCGTCGAGGGCTCGGAGGCGGTCGCGTACTGCCACAACCCCTACCCCGAGCCCGACCGGGTGCGCTTGCACGTGGAGTGCGAGCAGTGGTGGGACATCGACAGCGACGGCGTGCCGGTCGAGGCGGGGCCCGCCTCGACCGTGCGGCTCACCGGGCGCTGCTGGAAAGAGATCCGGACGGTCTGGGTCAGCCACGAGAAGTGACGGCCACGGGGGCGGTGCTTTTCATCGCGGAGTCTCGGGTCGGTTTCGGGTCACGGCCGCGCGTCGAAGAGCTCCGGGCGGCACATGAAGGGGTAGCCCGCCGCCTCCTTCGCCGCCGCCTCCGCGTCGCTCTCCCGGATCGCGTCGACGAGCCGGGCGTGGTCCATGTGGCTCTCGGGGGTCAGCTTCTCGCCGACGTCCTCGCGCAGCCAGTCCCGCATGACCTCGCCGAGGTCCGCGTACATCGCCGTCATCACGTCGTTGTGGGACGCGGCCACGACAGCCAGGTGGAAGGTCGCGTCCGCCGTCACGAAAGCCTCCGCGTCGCCCGACGCCCAGGCCTGCTCGCGGCGCTCCAGAAGGGCGTCGAGCTGCTTGAGGTCGCGTTCCGTGCGCCGTTGCGCGGCCAGCTTCGCCGCGCTCGACTCCAGCGTGCTGCGCAGCTCCGCGATGTGCCGCGGCTCGGCGTCGGCGAACCTGCGCTGCATCACACCGGCCAGTTCGCTCGTCGCGACCACGTACGTCCCCGACCCCTGGCGGATGTCGAGGAGGCCGTTGTGCGCGAGGGCACGGACCGCCTCCCGGACGGTGTTGCGCGCCACCCCCAGCTGCTCGACCAGCTCGGGCTCGGTGGGGATACGGGAGCCGACCGGCCATTCTCCCGACGAGATCTGATTGCGCAGCTCGGCGATGACCTGCTCGGAGAGCGCAGATCGGTGAGGGGTGGTCAGCGGCATGACATTCCTTCGTGCGCGATGTGACGGGGACGGTCGGAAAGCAGACAACGGATTGGACAGCCAATCATCCCATGATTCTATGATGGGCCTATGGCTAGTGAGGAAACCAGGACGATGACACCGACAACGGCGAAGACAGCGACCAGTACCGACGCGGTGAGCGGGGCAGCGGAGAAACAGCCCGCCACGCGCGCGTGGGCGACGCGTCTCGTCATGGTCGGCATCGTCCTGGCCGCCCTCAACCTCCGGCCGGGCATCACCAGCCTCGGCTCGCTCCTCGAAGAGGTACGCGACGGGCTCGGCATGAGCGGCACGCTCGCCGGTCTGCTCACCTCCGTCCCGCCGCTCTGCTTCGCGATCTTCGGGGTGATGGCTCCCCGACTCGCCCGCCGGTTCGGCCCCAGCGCGGTGGTCTGCGCCGGCATGGTCGCGATCGCCGCGGGTCTGGCGATCCGTCCCTTCCTGGGCGGCACCGTCGGCTTCCTCGCCGCGAGCGCGCTCGCCCTCATGGGCATCGCGGTCAGCAACGTCCTGATGCCGGTGATCGTCAAGCGCTGGTTCCCCGACCGGGTCGGCTCGATGACCGGGCTCTACTCGATGGCGCTCGCGCTCGGCACCTCGCTGGCGGCGGCCATCACGGTGCCCATGACCGACGCCCTGGGCGGCAGTTGGCAGACCGGGCTCGCGGTGTGGGCGGCGCTCGCCGTCGTCGCCGTCGTGCCGTGGCTGCCGCTGGTGCGCGACCGGAGCGCCGCCTCCGCCGCCCCGGAGCACGTCAGCTCCGAGGTGCGCCGGGAGGACGCGCAGCTGCGCATCACGCGCAGCCGTACGGCGTGGGCGCTCGCCTGCTTCTTCGGGCTCCAGGCCACCGCCGCGTACATCACGATGGGCTGGATGCCGCAGATCTTCCGTGACGCGGGTGTCCCGGCGGGGGAGGCCGGTGTGCTGCTCGCCGTCATCATGGCGATGGGCGTACCGCTGGCCTTCGTCATTCCGCGGGTCGCCACCCGGCTGCCGAACCAGGGGCCCGTGGTGGTCGTGCTCGGCGTCTGCGGTCTCGCCGGATACGCGGGTCTCTACCTCGCTCCGGCGGGCGGCGCCTGGGTGTGGGCGCTGCTGCTCGGCGTCTCCAACTGCGCCTTCCCGCTGGCCCTCACCATGGTCGGCATGCGGGCCAAGAGCAGCGTGGGCGTCGCCAAGCTCTCCGCCTTCGCGCAGAGCACGGGCTATCTGATCTCGATTCCGGGGCCGCTCCTGGTGGGCGTGCTCTACCAGCACAGCGGCGGCTGGGGCCTGCCGATCGCGCTCATGGCGGGCCTGATGGTGCCGCAGATCGTGGTGGGCATCCTGGCGGGCCGCAACCGCACGGTCGAGGACGAGATCGCGGCGGCCGGCTGACTCCGGGGGAGTGCTGCTCTGCTCCCCGGGTAGCACTGCCCCGCTCGCCGGGGGAGTGCTGCCTTGCTTCCCCGGGGGAGTACTGCCCTACCCCGGCCGAGCCGTCCCGGACAAAGGGTGCGAGACTCTTGCCATGCCAGTGCTCGACCCGAACCCCCAGAACGGCCAGAAGAAGCTGCTCATCGTGCTTGGCTCGATGCTGGCCATCACCGTGATCATCGGGATCATCGCCTCCATCGCCTCGCCGTGACCCGCCCCTGAACTGACCCCGGCGGGGCCGATGGTGGGGCTAGCACCACCATCCCCTAGGGGGTCAGTGTCAGGGTCAAGTGGGTGGATCACCGGATGTGCTGAGGGTCGCTCGATCCGTACCTTCGAGATGTGGCCGCGAAGACGCGGCGCGGAAGACTCGAGGACCACGGAGGCGGCATGTCGGCCCGTTCGCACACCAGGCGCGACCCGGGAGCCACCAAGGACTCCGCGAGCGTCGAGATCCAGCTTCCGTGGTGGGCGATCGCCCTCCCCGCCATAGCCTTCGCGGCCCTGCTCCTGCTGATACTGAACCCCGCCGACGCCCACGCCACGGCGGGCGAGCCGGTGGTCACCCATCTGATCGAACGCATCCAGGAGACGGTCTTCCGTACCACCGCGTGACCCGCCTCGCGCGGACACCGTGACCTGCTTCGTACGGACACCGTCACCCGCCTCGTGCGGACACCGTCACCCGTGTCGGGGGAGCAGGCCAACTCCCTGCGCCCACCGGCGGGTTTCATGCGAAGCTGGGACGCATGAGCGTCGCAGAACCCCGCAGGATCGTCATTTTCCGGCATGCGAAGGCCGACTGGCCGCAGGTGTCCGACCACGAGCGTCCGCTCGCGGAGCGAGGCCGCAAGGACGCGCCCGTCGCCGGGCGCAAGCTGGCAGACAGCGGCATTCCTCTCGACCTGGCCCTCTGCTCGACCGCCGCCCGGACCCGCGAGACATGGAAGCTCGCCGTCCATGAGCTGCCGGACCGGCCCAAGACCGTCTACGAGGATCGGCTGTACGAGGCCTCTCCGGGCGAACTGATCGCCGTGCTCAACGAAACCCCGGACGACGTGCGGAACGTCGTACTGATCGGTCACAACCCCGGAGTGCAGGGGCTCGCGGACATTCTCTCCGGAGCCGCCGAGGGCGACGCCCGTACGCGGATGGAACGCCGCGGTTTCCCCACGGCCGCCTTCGCCGTCCTGACCTACTCCGGCTCGTGGAAGGCCCTGGAACCCGGGGTCGGCACCCTGGTCGACTACTGGGCGCCTTCCGAGTAGATCTTCCGAGTAGATCCCGAGCAGACCCGACGCACGTACGGCGATGGGCCCCGGAACCGCAGCGGTTCCGGGGCCCATCGCCGTACGTGCGCCAGCGCTTGCGTCAGTCGGTGTGCGTGTCCGCGGCCTCGACCTCTTCACGGGTGATGCCGAGAAGATAGAGGACGGTGTCGAGGAAGGGGACGTTCACCGCGGTGTGCGCGGCCTGGCGGACGACGGGCTTGGCGTTGAAGGCGACACCGAGACCGGCCGCGTTCAGCATGTCCAGGTCGTTGGCGCCGTCGCCGATGGCGACGGTCTGCTCCAGCGGGACCCCGGCCTCCGCGGCGAAGCGGCGCAGCAGACGGGCCTTGCCCGCGCGGTCCACGATCTCGCCGGTCACCTTGCCGGTGAGCTTGCCGTCGATGATCTCCAGGGTGTTGGCCTGGGCGAAGTCGAGGCCGAGACGTTCCTGCAGATCGTCGGTCACCTGGGTGAACCCGCCCGAGACGACGCCCACTTGGTAGCCGAGGCGCTTGAGCGTGCGGATGAGGGTGCGGGCGCCGGGGGTGAGACGGACCTCGGAGCGGACCTTGTCGACGACTGAGGCGTCGAGCCCGGCGAGGAGTTCCACACGGGCGTGCAGCGACTGCTCGAAGTCCAGGTCACCGCGCATGGCGGCCGCGGTCACCTCGGCGACCTTGTCCTCGCAGCCGGCGTGCGCGGCGAAGAGCTCGATCACCTCGTCCTGGATGAGGGTCGAGTCGACGTCCATCACGACGAGCCGCTGGGCACGGCGGTGCAGGCCCGCCGCGACGACGGCGACGTCCACGCCGAGCTTCGCCGCCTCCAGGGCGAGGGCGGTCCGCAGCGGCTCGGTCTCGGTGCCGGAGACGGCGAACTCCACTGCGGTGACCGGGTACTTGGCGAGCCGGAAGATACGGTCGATGTTGCCGCCGGTCGCGGTGATGCTGGCGGCGATGGACGCCGTCGACTCGGCGGTCAGGGGGTGGCCGAGCACGGTGATGTGGGAGCGGCCGAGGCCGCGCGGGCGGTTGTCGCCGATGCCCGAGATGATCTCGGCCTGCATCTTCAGGGACTCGGCCCAGCTGTGCACGGTGGACCGCAGGTCGCCCTCCAGACCGGCCGGCGGCTCGGTCACGAGCGCGCACAGCACTATGCGGCCACGGGTAACGACCTGCTCGATGTCGACGACGTCGACGGAGTAGGCGGCGAGGGTGTCGAAGAGGCCTGCGGTGATTCCGGGGCGGTCCTTGCCGAAGATCTTGACGAGGAGCGTGGGGACATCGGCGGGCTGCGGGAGATGAGGAGCGCTCATGGTGAGCCCACCGTATCCGGCGGCGTCTCCGCCCCGCCGGGGTGGTCCGCGTGCCGGACACCTGCGGCTGCCGCCGGCGAAACGCCCGCGCTCGCGGGCCGGGGTGCCTCGCTCTCACCGCCTCCCGCGCTGAAGATCTCTCCCACCCACCCACCCGCCCACCCGTTTACCCCGCGGTATCGGCATCCCCTGCCTAGCGCCGGTGATCGGGTGGATGGGCGTGACCATCCGGCGCAAAGGGGCGGGGGAGGGGCGCTGCGCCTGGCGGTGTTGCGCGGGGGAGGGGCGCTGCACCCGGCAGAGCCGCCCAAGGGCAAGGGCGCCGTCGCCCCAGGGGCAGGGACGCCGCACCCGGCAAAGACGCCCGAGAGCAGGGACGTACCGCCCCGCATAGTCACTCTGCGGCATGCAGACGTCAGGGAACCTGCACTACCGCCCCCGACCTCCACGAGGCCCCGACCCCGGTCCCGGCGGTGGAGGTGGAGGCGGTGGTGGAGGTGGAGGCCAATCGCCCTCGTCCGAGGAGCGGGGGCGCGGCTTCGGCGGGGGAGGCGGAGTGACCGGCCCCACCACCGTCGGCGCCCCGGAGACATCACGCGGCGGCGGCCGAAGGTACGGGTTGGTGTCAGGGTTCGAGGGCCGGAAGGGCGCGCTGGGACTGTACGGCCCGGCAGACCCCGCAGGCCGCGCCGCCCCGGGCTCCCCAGCCGTCCCGGAGACCCCGGAGCCCCCGGACGCCCCCGCACCCCCAGACCCCCCGGCGGACCCAGCAGCCCCCGCAGCGCCCACCCCCGCGGCAACCCCCGCCCCCGGCGCCACCCCCGCCCCCGCCTCGCCCCCCGCACCGGCAAACCACGAAACCCGGCCCCCCGCAGCCCCACTGGCCACAGCGAGCAACGCCCCCACAGCTCCCGCCCCCGCACCCCACGCCGCCCCCAAAAGGAACGCCATTCCCAGCCGGCCGTGCAGTTCGATGCCCGCGCCGAACGCGTCGAAGCCCAGTACCGAGAGCGAGGCGTCCGCGGAGACACCCGTGAGCCACACCAGCAACGGCAGCCCGAGCGCCGTCACCGCGCCGAGCCGCACCGCACACTGCGCCGCGAACCTCAGGGCGCCGGTCTCGCCGCGTGAGTAAGGAGAACGGACGGCGGTGAGCACACCCGCGAACAGGATCATCAGGGCCGCCGCGACGCCGAGGAGCCACACCCGGCTGTCCAGTTCCGCGAGCCGCCCCAGCGTCACCGCCTCGCTCGCCGAGGAGCCGGACCCGGACAGGAGGTCGTCCACCGGATCCGGCAGGAGCTTCGCCAGCTGCCCCGTCGCCTCGCCGTCCCACGGCACGAAGAGCCCGATCGGCACCCCGAGCCACACCCCGTTCGGCGCCCCGAGCAGCGCGGCGCCCGCGATCCGCTTGGGATGGTCGTCGCCGATCATCGCGTACAGCGCCGCCGCGAGCCCGGCGAGTACCGCCACGAGCATGACCGTGACCAGCGCGGACGTCGCGGGCCGCACCACGCGGTGCACGACGTCCCACCCTCGCGGCAGCGGCGTACGGCGCGACGCGAGCAGCGCGATCAGCAGCACGACGAGCACCCACACCGCGCCCCCGAGCAGCGTCGGACCCGTCTCCACGGTGAAGCCGACCGACGCCTTCGCCTGCGCGAGATCGCCGAGTCGGTCGGGCAGCACGCCCCCGATGTCGCCGAGGCCGTCCGGCAGTTTGTCCGTGATGTCGTCCGGCAGCTGGTCGACGCCCTTGTCGATGCCCTGGTCGATCCCGAGCTGGTCACCCTTGATCGTGATGATGTCGTGACCCGCCCAGACGAGCCCTCCGAGCATCGCCAGAAAGAGGACGACCACCGCCCCGGCTCGCGCGGCCAGTTCGCCGGCGGAGATCACAACTCCCGCCCCGCGCAGGGAACGCAGGAAAAAATACGCAAGGAACAGCGCGCCCGCGAGCCCGACGCCCAGCGGCGCGACATCGATCGCGGTGGTCGCCTCCGCCCCTTCGAGGCCGAAGGCCGACACGTCACCGGACGGGGTCACCGAGCCGCCCGCGCCGAGCGCCACCACGGCAGCCGTCATCGGCCCCAGTGACGCCACCGCGTCCGCGCCGAGCAGATGCAGGCCGAGCGCCGCAGTGCCCGCCATGCCGACAAGAGCCCAGCTCACGGCGGCAATCGCGGACAGCAGCACATCGCCCCACCGCATACGCCGGCTCTCGACCCTTTTCCCGCCGGTCTCCATCAGGACCCCCCGACTCGCAGCGCCGCGCCCTATTCATGCGAGATGTGCGCAATGCGCATGATCCGTATGCACTCGTGGGCGGTTACTACTCTCCGGGGCGGTTTCTGCCCCGTCAACGGGGCGGTCGCCCGGGCTCGTACGCAGTCTTCACAAGGCCCGACTTTCGGTCAGAGGCCTCCGCCTGAAATAGTTCCTCCCGATGTTCGACATCCCTAGACTCCCCATGACGGGGGCTAGCTCGGGGGACAACTCAGTGGGGCTGGAGTGCCGGAACTCGTACTGGAATTGAATGGAAGGACCTGGACGCTCGATCCATCCAGGTCGTACACCCTCGGACGTGATCCGCAGGGAGATCTCGCGCTTGACGACGCCAGGGTGTCCTGGCGTCACGCCACGATCAGCTGGAGCGGCCGCACTTGGGTCATCGAGGACCACGGCAGCACCAACGGCACCTTTGTGCAGGGCCAGCGGATCCACCAGATGGAAATCGGTCCCGGCTCGGCCGTGAACCTCGGCAACGCGACCGACGGTCCGCGGCTGAATGTGTCCGGCAGCGCCTCGGGCGCCGCCGCCGTGTCCGCACCGCAGCAGGCCGCTCAGCAGGCACCGGCCCATCAGGCGCCGCAACACCAGGCACCGCAGCACCACGCGCAGCAGCAGGGCGGTCCCGGCTGGGCCGCCCAGACGCCTGAGCAGCAGGCGCCGCAGTACCAGGCGCAGCAGCAGATGCCCCAGCAGCAGGGCTGGCCGCAGCCCCAGCAGCAGGCTCAACACCAGCAGCCTCAGCAGCCCCAGCAGCCCCAGGTCCCGCAGCAGCAGGGTCCCGGCGCGGGTTCCGGCGGTGCCGCGGGGGCCCCGCCGGTCTACGGCGACCGCAGCCCGACGACGTTCCACCAGCTCGCGCTCGGCCGCAAGATGCGCATCGGCCGCGCCCTGGAGAACGAACTGGTCGTCTCCGACCTCCAGGTCTCGCGGCACCACGCCGAGTTCACGGCCACTCCGGACGGCCGTTTCGAGATCCACGACCTCGGCTCGCACAACGGCACGTACATCAACGGTCAGCCGGTCGCGAAGTCGGGCACGGCCCTCATCGGCCCGAACGACATCGTCAGCGTCGGCCACTCGACGTTCCGGCTCGTCGGCGACCGGCTCGAGGAGTTCGTCGACACCGGTGAGATCTCCTTCTCCGCCCGCCACCTCACGGTGACGGTCGACGGCGGCAAGGACATCCTCAAGGACGTCTCCTTCGGCGTTCCGGAGAAGTCGCTCATCGCGGTCATCGGCCCCTCGGGCTCCGGAAAGTCCACCCTGCTCAAGGCGCTCACCGGCTACCGGCCCGCCAACAAGGGTGACGTCCTCTACGACAACCGGAACCTCTACAAGCAGTTCGCCGAGCTGCGCCAGCGCATCGGTCTGGTCCCGCAGGACGACATCCTGCACAAGGAACTGACCGTCAAGAAGGCCCTCAAGTACGCCGCCAAGCTGCGCTTCCCCTCGGACACCAGCGAGCAGGAGCGCGAGCAGCGCATCGACGAGGTCCTGCGCGAGCTCAAGCTGGACATCCACAAGGAGAAGAAGGTCACCTCCCTCTCCGGTGGCCAGCGCAAGCGCGTGTCGGTGGCCCTGGAGCTCCTCACCAAGCCGTCCCTTATCTTCCTGGACGAGCCGACCTCCGGCCTCGACCCGGGCATGGACCGCGACGTCATGCAGCTCCTGCGCGGCCTCGCGGACGACGGCCGTACGGTCCTGGTCGTCACGCACTCGGTCGCCGAGCTCGCGATCTGCGACAAGCTCCTGGTGATGGCGCCCGGCGGTTCGGTCGCGTACTTCGGTCCGCCGGAGGAAGCGCTCAACTTCTTCGGCTACCAGACGTGGGCCGACGTCTTCTCGGCGTTCGAGAACTACCGCGACTACGACTGGGCGGGCCGCTGGAAGGGCTCGCAGCACTACCAGATGTACGCCGCCGACATCGACGCCGTGGCCGCACAGTCGGTGCACATGCCACCACCGCAGGCGATCAGGCCGCCCAAGCCACAGGGCTGGGGCTCGCAGCTGTGGACACTGATCCGCCGCTACACCTCGGTGATCGCCTCCGACAAGGGCTTCATGGGCCTGATGGTGATCCTGCCCGCGGTTCTGGGCATCGTCAGCGTCGTCATCCCGGCCGACTTCGGGCTCGCCCCGCCCAAGCCGCCGGTCAAGTTCAACGGCGACGCGGGCACGATCATGCTGATCCTCGCGGTCGGCATGTGCTTCTCCGGCGCGGCCAACTCCGTACGTGAGCTGATCAAGGAACGGGTCATCTACGAACGGGAGCGGGCCACCGGCCTCTCCCGCTCGGCGTACCTGATGTCCAAGGTCATCGTCCTCGGCGTGATCACGGCCCTCCAGGGCGTCATCATCTGCGGCATCGGCTTCGCCACGCGCGACATGCCGGAAGAGGGCCTGATCATGCCCCCGGCCGTCGAGATCTGCCTGGTCATCATCGCCCTGGGCTTCACCTCGATGATGTTCGGCCTGGTCATCTCCTCGCTGGTGAAGACCTCCGAGAAGACCATGCCGCTCCTGGTGATGTTCGCGATCGTCCAGGTCGTCTTCACCGGCGTCCTCTTCCAGGTCTACGGCTCGCCCGGCCTGGAGCAGTTCGCCTGGCTGATGCCGTCGCGCTGGGCCATCGCGGGTGCGGGCGCCACGCTGGACCTCGCGCACCTCATGCCGCCGTGGGACCCGAAGAAGCCGGGCGACCTCGACCCGCTGTGGGAGCACTCGGCAAGCCAGTGGGGCATCAACATCACCATCCTGCTCCTGATCGGCATCGCCTGCGGCTTCGCGGTCGCACGGCTGCTGCGCCGGCACGAGCCGGAGGTCATGCGCAAGTAAGCGGCTGTCCGCGAGCAGACGAGAAGGGCGGCACCCCCGTGGGGTGCCGCCCTTCGGCGTCTGTCGAGCCTCGGTGAAGAGGTCCGTCGATCGCCCGTGTACCGGGAGACCAGGCTCAGTAGGCGCTGTTCACGTTGTCCATCGAGCCGTAGCGGTCGGCGGCGTAGTTGGCCGCGGCCGTGATGTTGGCGACCGGGTCGTAGATGTTCGTGGACGTGCCCTCGACGTGGTAGGCGTCGAAGGTCGGCTGGATGACCTGGAGCAGGCCGACGGACGGGGTGCCGTTGATGGCGTTGATGTCCCAGCCGTTCTTGGCGTTCGGGTCACCGGCGGACTCGCGGATGATGTTGCGGTGCAGGCCCTCGTAGGAACCGGGGATGCCCTTGGCCTTCATGATGTCCAGGGACTGGCGGATCCAGCCGTCGAGGTTGTTGGCGTAGACCGGCTTGCGCGCGGCGGCACGGCTCGCGGCTTCCTTGGCCTTGCGCTCGTCCTCGGCCTTCTTCTTGGCCGCGGCCTGCTCGTCGGCCCGCTTCTTCGCGGCGGCGTCGGCCTCGGCCTTCGCCTTCGCGGCAGCGGCGTCCTTGGCCTGCTTGTCGGCGTTGGTCTGCTGCTTGGCGACGCCGGCGTGCACCGACTGCTGGGCGTCGGCGTTCTGCGTGAAGGCCACGGGGGCGGCGGAGACGTCGCCGGTTCCGGCATCGGCGCTGCCCGGCACGAGGGAGAACGCGAGGGCAGCGGCGCCGAGCGTGGCGACACCGGCGATCGAGAACTTCTGGGTCTTGGTCAGCTCGGGGCGACTATGACCAGGGGTGGTGTGCTGGGACATGCTGATGGACCTCTTCGAATAGCGGAGGTCGCTCCGGCCGGCGGGGACATTGCTTCTTCCGGCACAAACGCCGCGGTGCGAGACCGCGGCGCCGAGCGACGGGAGCAATTGTTAGCGGCCGCAAAATTCTGTGGCAAAGCAGTGACGTACGAAGCCGGGTAGTGGATCAGGGGGTACGTCGTACCTTTTGACTGCATTCCTCGCCATGCGCATAAAGGGATATCTCATCCACTAGGGGACTTCGTACGTGACATGCACCCTATGCGCGGGCTCACATCGGACGCGTAACAAACTCACCTTGAGTTGCCACAGCAACTCTCTGGGTGAGCAAACTCCTCCGGAAGGAGGAGGTGTACGTCGCCGAACTCGTGCCAGAGGTAGAGACGGCGTACCGCCTCCGCGTAACCCCGGTCGACGGCGGCCCGGCCCGCGACCGCCTCCAACATCAGCAGATGCGAGGCCTGCGGCTCGTGCAGCCCCGTGAGCAGCCCGTCCACCACGCGTACGCCCCGTTCGGGTGTCACCACGAGCTCCGTGCGTCCCGCCGCCGCCCGGACCACCCCGTCGGGCCCCGCGGCGGACTCGACCGCGCGCACGGCCGTCGTGCCGACCGCGATGACGCGTCCTCCGCCCGCCCGCGCGGCATTGACGAGGCGCGCCGACGTCTGCGGCACCGCGAAGAGCTCCGGGTACGGCGGCTCGTGCGCCTCCGGCGATGCCACGCCCGTATGCAGGACGACCGGCGCGAACTGCACACCCCGGCTCACCAGGCGTGCCACCAGGTCCGCGGTGAACGGCCGGGCCGCGCTCGGCATCTCCGCACTGCCCGTCCCGTCGGCCGAGGGGAGCGCGAACACCGTCTGGTGGGCGGCGAGCGGCTGGTCCCTCTCTGTATAGGAGTAACGGATGGGGCGCCCGTGCCGCCGCAGCAGTGACGGCACATCGGCCGGCACTCCGGCCCACCACAGCCGCTCGCTCCCCGGCGCAAGCGGTTCCTCCAGGACGAGTCGTACGTCTCCGGGGAGCCGCACGACACAACCCGCGGGCCCGCCCGCACGTGCACGCGTGGTGCCCCGCCCGTCCGGATCGCGCAGCTCGACGGCCCACCGTCCGTCGTCGCCCCGCGTCGAGAAGTGCACCACCACGCGCGCGTGCCCGGCGGTGCCGTCGACCGCGGCGGGCAGCGTCTGCGAGGTGTTCACGATCAGCAGGTCCCCGGCCCGCAGCAGCGAGGGCAGGTCGGCGAACGCCCGATGCGAGACCTCCGTCCCGTGCGACACGAGCAGCCGCACCGCGTCCCTGCCGAGCCCCTGACCCCGCTGCTCGACGGGAACCCGCGCCGACAACTCCTCCGGCACCCGCACGGCCAGCGTCATCGGGCGTCCACGGAGACAGAGCCGGCCACGCCCAGCAGAGAAGGAGCGGAGTACCGCCCGCTCGGCGGACGCTCGTCGAGCAGCCGCAGGAAGGCCGGCACCACCGTCCCCGGCGACGGCCGCCCCGAGGCGTCATCGCCCGGAACGGCCGCTTCGTAGAGGTCGGTCCGCATGTCACCGGGGTCGACCGCCCACACCCGGATCCCCGGCTCCTCCACGGCGAGCACCGCCGACAGATGATCGAGGGCGGCCTTGGACGCCCCGTACCCGCCCCACGTCTCGTACGCCTCGACGGCCGCGTCGGAACTGACGTCCACCACCGCCCCCGCCCCCGAGGCCCGCAACAGGGGCAGCGCCCCCTGGACCAGCCCGAGCGCCGCCACGACATTGGTCTCCAGCGCCTGCCGCAGTCCCTCGGACGTGAGCTCTTCGAGGCGTACGAGAGGCTCCGCACCCAGCGCGCTCGCGTTGTTCACCAGGAGATCAAGACCGCCTAGGCCGCGCGCCGCCGCCACCAGATCCGCGCGGTGCCCGGCATCCGTGACGTCCCCCGCGAGGGCCTCTACGCGCGTGCCGTGCGCCGCCGGCTCGCGCGCTGCCTCCTCCAGCGCGGACGCCGTTCTGGCGTCGAGCACCAGATCCCAGCCGCGCTCCGCGAGCGCGGCCGCCAGCGCGCGCCCCAGCCCTTTAGAAGCCCCCGTGATGATCGCTACCGGCATGACATCCGTCCCCTCGGGTCGCCCTGACAGCCGCTTCCGCGGCGGATGACCCCACGCTAGGAACGGGCCCGCCGCCGACGCCTCGTGCGCGGGCCGCAACGGCCCGGGGACCTTGGGTCTACGCCCGGCGGCCCGGGGCCTTTGGGCCTACGCCCCCCGGCCTAGGCATGGGCCGCCACAGGTCCGATACGCACTGTCACACCCCGCCGGTACCGTGAGGCCATGAGTCAAGGACACCGGTCCGGCCTGAACGCGGTGAGCTCCGCGCTTCTCGCCATGAGCAGGCAGCTCGAGGTGCGCGACGTCCTCAAGACGATCGTCGCCTCCGCCCGCGAGCTGCTCGACGCGGAGTATGCGGCGCTCGGCGTCCCGGACGACCACGGCGGATTCGCCCAGTTCGTCGTCGACGGCGTCAGCGAGGAGCAGTGGCGCGCCATCGGCCCGCTGCCCCGCCAGCACGGCATCCTCGCCTCGATGCTGCACAGGGCCGAGCCCGAGCGTCTCGCCGACGTCCGCGAGGACCCGCGTTTCGAGGGCTGGCCGTCCGCCCACCCGGACATGTCCGATTTCCTGGGCCTGCCGATCCGGTCCGGCGACGAAACGCTCGGCGCGCTCTTCCTCGCGAACAAGAAGTGTCCCAAGCCGCAGGGCGGTTGCGGCTTCACCGCCGAGGACGAAGAACTCCTGACGATCCTCGCCCAGCACGCCGCGATCGCCCTCACGAACGCCCGGCTCTACGAGCGCAGCCGCGAGCTGACCATCGCCGAGGAGCGCTCGCGCCTCGCCCACGAACTGCACGACGCCGTCAGCCAGAAGCTGTTCTCCCTGCGCCTGACGGCCCAGGCCGCGGCCGCCCTGGTGGACCGCGATCCCTCGCGGGCCAAGGGCGAACTCCAGCAGGTGGCGGTCCTCGCGGCCGAGGCCGCGGACGAACTGCGCTCCGCCGTGGTGGAGTTGCGCCCCGCGGCCCTGGACGAGGACGGCCTGGTGGCCACCTTGCGCACGCACACGCAGGTCCTCGACCGCGCCCACTCCGCCGAAGTCACCTTCGAGAGCTGCGCGGTTCGCGCCCTTCCCGCGGCCCAGGAGGAAGCGATGCTGCGCGTCGCCCAGGAGGCGCTGCACAACGCCTTGCGCCACTCGGGGGCCGAACGCGTCGGCGTGACCCTGGTGCGGCGCGGCGCGGGAGCCGTGCTGCGCGTCACGGACGACGGCGGCGGCTTCGACCCGCGGCGGATCCGCCGCGAGGGGCGGCACTTGGGCCTGGTCTCCATGCGGGACAGGGCCGGCGGGGTCGGCGGACGGCTGACCGTGGAATCGGAGCCCGGCAAGGGCACGACGATCGAGATGGAGGTTCCCGGTGGCTGACGCTGTGCTTCATCCGCGGACAGGGATCCGGGTGCTGCTGGTCGACGACCACCAGGTGGTCCGCCGCGGTCTGCGTACGTTCCTCGAGGTCCAGGACGACATCGAGGTCGTGGGGGAGGCGTCGGACGGCGCCGAAGGGATCGAGCAGGCCGAGAAGTTGAAACCGGACGTCGTCCTCATGGACGTCAAGATGCCGGGCATGGACGGCGTCGAGGCGCTGCGCAAGCTCCGCGAACTGGCCAACCCCGCGCGCGTGCTCATCGTCACCAGCTTCACCGAGAAACGCACGGTCGTCCCGGCCCTGCGCGCCGGCGCCGCCGGGTATGTCTACAAGGACGTGGACCCGGAGGCACTGGCGGGCGCCATCCGATCGGTGCACGCGGGCCATGTCCTCCTCCAGCCCGAAGTGGCGGGGGCGCTGCTGTCCCAGGAGGAGAGCAACGCCGGGCAGGGGAGGGGCGGGTCGCTCACCGAGCGGGAGCGGGAGGTCCTCGGGCTCATCGCCGACGGCCGCTCGAACCGCGAGATCGCGCGGGCGCTCGTCCTCTCCGAGAAGACCGTCAAGACCCACGTCTCGAACATCCTGATGAAACTGGACCTCGCCGACCGCACCCAGGCCGCCCTGTGGGCCGTACGACATGGTGTGACCGGCTGATTAGCGTTTCTGCACACGCCGTCAACCGGCGGTGCCGATGGATGCGTCGCGGTCTGAGATTCATACCGTCGTGTGGATGTCCCCCGATCGGCGCAACCTGCGGGCCGCCCGGCCGTTCTCCAGTGCGTGCTGCGGCGGCTGGCCGCGGCGATCGCTTAGGAGGATCCAGAAGTGAAGAACCTGAAGAAGGCCGCCGCTGTCACGATGGTGGCGGGTGGCCTCGTCGTCGCCGGTGCCGGTCTCGCCTCCGCCACGGACGGCGCGCACGCGGGCGGCAAGGCCGTGAACTCGCCGGGCGTCGGCTCCGGGAACCTCGTCCAGGCGCCGGTGCACGTCCCCGTGAACGCCGTGGGCAACACCGTCTCCGTCATCGGCGCCCTCAACCCGGCCTTCGGGAACGACGGCGTGAACGTCTGACGTCACGCGGCCCCGCAGTGACCACCGGCCTCCCGGGCCCTCCCCGGGAGGCCGGTCTGCTGTGCCCCGAGGGGGCGCCCCGAAGGGGCGCGGGGAACTGCGCGCCAAGCTACGAACGGCCCGCGGTCAGAGAAGAAGCACCCCGCCCCCCGACCGAAGCCCACCGCGCAGCGGCAGCCACCGGGCACCCCGAGACCAGCCCCCCAAGGCGTCCCCCGGGCTACCTCTCCCGCTCCTCCACATAGGCGTTGTACGCGGCCACCTGGGCCCGCCGAGCCGTCCGCTCCACCGGCCGCAGCGCCTCACCCCGCGCGGCCATCTCCGAGGCGCTCACGGCCCCGCCGTGGCCGTTCTCGTACGCCAGTGAGATCAGCAGGCCGACCCGCTGGGCCAGCTCCAACACCCGTACCGCACGAGGCGGATATCCCGGCGCGAGCACCTCACGCCCCCGCTCGGCCCGCGCCCGGTAGGCGTCCACCGCCGCCTCGGCCACCGGCCCCGACCCCGCGACGTCGAGCCGCGAGAGCACCTCCGTCGCGTCCCGCAGCGCCTCCGCCAGCTCCCGCTCCGCCTCGCCGAGCGAGGGCACGTCGGCGGGCGGCGCCTCCCGTACGGGCAGGCAGTGCCAGAGGACCTCCACGTGCACGTCACCGGCGGGCCCCGCCTCGGACACCTCGGGCACCAGGCCGTACGGAGCGCCGTAGGCGACGACCGCCTCCTCGGCGTCCAGAGCCCGCGCGTTGAAGGCGGGCGGCCCGCTCAGGCCCAGCGGATGCCCCGGCGCGGGCAGAGCGACCCGCAGGCCGGTCACCCCGAGCGTGCGCAGCCTTCCGACGGCGAGGGAGAGACCGACGGGCCCCGACTCGCCGGGGAGACCTTCGACCCGGTGCACGGCGTCGTCGCCGACCATGGCGAGCACCGCGTCATCCGGTGAGACAAGTCCGGCAAGAAGGGCATTTCCCCATGCGGCCAGGCGTCCTGAGCGTGGTTCCGAGAGCATGCGTACAGCCTAAGGACCGGGCTAAGGGCGGGAGCGCTCGACCGGTGGCGTAGGTTTTCTCCCAGGGGACTGCGTCCACAGACGCAAGCGACAGCCGAGACTGCAATGGGAGACAACGCGCTCATGAGCGATGTACTGGAGCTGGAGGACGTATCCGTTGTCCGCGAGGGCCGGGCTCTGGTGGACCAGGTCTCGTGGTCGGTCAAGGAGGGTGAGCGCTGGGTCATCCTCGGACCGAACGGCGCGGGCAAGACCACCCTCCTGAACGTCGCGTCCAGCTACCTCCACCCGAGCACCGGCACCGCGACCATCCTCGGCGAGACCCTCGGCAAGCCCGGCACGGACGTCTTCGAGCTCCGCCCGCGCATCGGCGTGGCCGGCATCGCGATGGCCGAGAAGCTGCCCAAGAACCAGACCGTGCTCCAGACGGTGCTCACCGCCGCGTACGGCATGACCGCCGGCTGGCACGAGGACTACGAAGACGTCGACGAGCAGCGCGCCCGTGCCTTCCTCGACCGCCTCGGCATGACCGAGTACCTGGACCGCAGGTTCGGCACCCTCTCCGAGGGAGAGCGCAAGCGCACCCTGATCGCGCGCGCCCTGATGACCGACCCCGAGCTGCTCCTGCTCGACGAGCCCGCCGCGGGCCTCGACCTCGGCGGCCGCGAAGACCTCGTACGACGCCTCGGCCGCCTCGCCCGCGACCCGATCGCCCCCTCGATGATCATGGTCACGCACCACGTCGAGGAGATCGCCCCCGGCTTCACCCACGTCCTCATGATCCGCCAGGGCAAGATCATGGCCGCGGGCCCGCTGGAACTCGAACTGACCTCGCGCAACCTCTCCATGTGCTTCGGACTGCCCCTGGTGGTCGAGGAGCGCGGCGAGCGCTGGAGCGCGCAGGGCCTCCCGCTCGGCTGACACTCCGGCGCGAACTACCGTGCCCGCTCCGGCCGGTAGATCACGTGCCCTGTGCGGGACGGTCCCGCGGTCCTACCATGAACACGTGGACATCGACGCATGGGTGTGGTGGCTGATCGGCGCCGTCGCGCTCGGAATCCCGCTCGTACTGACCGCGATGCCGGAGCTCGGCATGCTCTCCGTGGGCGCCGTCGCGGGCGCCGTGACCGCCGGCCTCGGCGGCGACACGGTGCTCCAAGTCGTCGTATTCGCCGCGGTGTCGGTCGCGCTCATCGCGGTCGTGCGCCCGGTCGCGGCCCGACAACGCGCCCAAGGCCCCAGACTGGCCACGGGAGTAGAGGCACTGAAGGGCAGAACAGCCGTCGTCGTGGAGCGCGTCGACGGCTCCGGCGGCCGGATCAAGCTCGCCGGCGAGATCTGGTCGGCACGCGCACTCGACACCGCCCAGAGCTACGAGGCGGGACACGAGGTGGATGTCGTGGAGATCGACGGAGCGACGGCCATCGTCATGTGAATGCACCACGGGGTGAGCGGCGGTCTGACAGACTCGACCAGCAAGATCTTCGCGGGCATCGTGGCTCTGCGGATCTTCCGGGAACACCGAGGCAAGAGGGGTACGGGGAGCAACGATGCAACCAATCATCATCGTCCTGATCATTCTGGTGGTGCTGGTATTCATCGCCCTGATCAAGACGATCCAGGTCATCCCGCAGGCCAGTGCGGCGATCGTCGAGCGCTTCGGCCGCTACACACGAACGCTGAACGCGGGCCTGAACATCGTCGTCCCGTTCATCGACTCGATCCGCAACCGCATCGACCTGCGTGAACAGGTCGTCCCGTTCCCGCCCCAGCCGGTGATCACCCAGGACAACCTCGTGGTGAACATCGACACCGTCATCTACTACCAGGTGACCGACGCCCGCGCCGCGACGTACGAGGTCGCCAGCTACATCCAGGCGATCGAGCAGCTCACCGTCACGACGCTGCGCAACATCATCGGTGGCATGGACCTGGAGCGGACCCTGACCTCCCGCGAGGAGATCAACGCCGCGCTGCGAGGCGTCCTCGACGAGGCCACCGGCAAGTGGGGCATCCGCGTCAACCGCGTCGAGCTCAAGGCGATCGAGCCGCCGACCTCCATCCAGGACTCGATGGAGAAGCAGATGCGCGCCGACCGCGACAAGCGCGCCGCGATCCTCCAGGCCGAAGGTGTACGGCAGTCGGAGATCCTGCGCGCCGAAGGCGAGAAGCAGTCCGCGATCCTGCGCGCCGAGGGTGAGGCCAAGGCCGCGGCGCTGCGTGCAGAGGGCGAGGCCCAGGCCATCCGTACGGTCTTCGAGTCCATCCACGCCGGAGACGCGGACCAGAAGCTCCTCTCGTACCAGTACCTCCAGATGCTCCCGAAGATCGCCGAGGGCGACGCGAACAAGCTCTGGATCGTGCCCAGCGAGATCGGCGACGCCCTCAAGGGCCTCGGCGGCGCACTCGGCAACTTCGGCCCCATGGGGGGCGGCGGCGGTTCGGTGCCCGCACAGGGCAAGGAGCGCCGCGAACAGCCGCCGATCGACTGACGCAAGAAACCCGCGCCCCGAGGGGGCGCGGGGAACTGCGCGCTCGGCCAAGGCCGGGCGGCTACGCGGCAGGCGCTGCCAGCCACTCCGGCAGCGCCGCCAACTCGTCCCGGCCAAGCGCCAGCAGCATGGCGTCCGCGGGAGTCGGCTCAAAGGGCTGCCGCAACAACGGCATCCCCGCCTCCTCCGGCGTACGGTCCGCTTTGCGGTGATTGTCGAGGGCGCACGAAGCAACCGTGTTCAGCCAGGTGTCCCCGCCGCCCTGCGCCCGCGGCACCACGTGGTCCACGGTCGTCGCCCGCCGCCCGCAGTACGCGCACCTGTGCTGGTCCCGTACGAGAACACCGCGCCGCGACCACGGAGCCCGTCTTCGGAAAGGCACCCGTACATACCTGCAGAGCCTGATCACCCGCGGCACCGGTATCTCGACCGCCGCCGCGCGCACACGGAGTCCGGGGTGGGCCTGCTCGACGACTGCCTTGTCACTGAGGACCAGTACGACGGCACGGTTCAGCGTCACCGTCGACAGCGGCTCGAAGCTCGCGTTCAGCACCAGCGTGTCCCGCATTTCGCCCACCTCCCGTATGCACACCGACCCACCCCCCGGCGGGCTGGGATCAACTCTGGCCGGGCACGCCGAGATGGACAACGCAATAAAAAATGCCCGCCCCTGATCACTTCCATGACCAGGGGCGGGCAAACGTTCAGTGAACGCTCAGCTACCGGCGGGAGCCGCATACTCGGCGAGCAACTGCGCCCGCCCGATCGTGTGGAACCGGAGGTTGAACCCGACGGCGGCGGGCGGAGTGTCGGAATCGGGACCGAGCTTCTCCTGGTCCACCGCGTACACGGTGAACACATAGCGGTGCGCCGGGTCGCCGGGCGGCGGCGCTGCGCCACCGAACTCCTTCGTCCCGTAGTCGTTGCGCACCTGCACCGCGCCCTCGGGCAGCCCCTCGAACTTGCCGCTGCCCGCGCCGGTGGGCAGTTCCGTCACCGACACCGGGATGTCGATGACCGACCAGTGCCAGAACCCGCTGCCCGTGGGCGCGTCCGGGTCGAAGCACGTCACGGCGAAACTCTTGGTCTCCGGCGGGAAGCCTTCCCACCGCAGGTGCGGCGAGGTGTTCCCGGCCGCATGAACCTGAGCGTCCTTAAGGACCGCCCCCGGCTCGACGTCATCGCTCACGACCGTGAACGACGGCACGGGCGGATGGAAGTCATGGGGAAGCGGCGGCCTCTTGAGCTCGGTCACGTCGGCACCTCCTGATTGATTCCTGCTCTGCGGCAGCTCTACAGCTCTTCCGTACCGAGCCTAGAACCAGTTGCGCTTGCTGCCGACCTGGGACAGCCACTCGTTCAGGTACCCCGCCCAGTCCGTGCCCTGGAAGTCGTTCAGACCGACCTTGAACGAGCGGAACGAGTCGCTGCTCTCGCTGAAGAGACCCGGCTTCTTGTCCATCTCCAGGACGACGTCCATCTCGCGGTCGTCGGCGATGAAGCTCAGCTCGACCTGGTTCAGACCGCGGTACTGCTGCGGCGGGAAGAACTCGATCTCCTGGTAGAACGGCAGCTTCTGCCGCGTACCGCGGATGTGACCGCGCTCCATGTCGGCGCTCTTGAAGCGGAAGCCCAGCTGAATGAAGGCGTCCAGGATGGCCTGCTGCGCCGGCAGCGGGTGCACGTTGATCGGGTCGAGGTCACCGGAGTCCACCGCACGCGCGATCTCCAACTCGGTGGTCACACCGATGTTCATCCCGCGCAGCTGCTGCCCGTCGATGGAGGTGATCGGCGTCTCCCAGGGGATCTCCAGGCCGAACGGCACCGCGTGCACCTGGCCCGCCTGGAGCGTGAAGGCCCCACCGAGGCGCAGCTTGGTGAACTCGATGTCCTGCTTCGTCTCCTGGTCCTGGCCCTCGACCTCGACCCGCGCCTGCAGACCGACGGACAGACCCTCGATCTCCTGGTCGACGGAACCGCCCTGGATCCGCACCTCACCCTGGACGACACCACCGGGTACGACGTTGACCTCGGTCAGCACCGTCTCCACCGAGGCACCGCCGGCACCCAGGCTCGCAAGCAGCTTCTTGAACCCCATGACTCTCCTCCCCCAGGCCCCGCCTGTGGTTCGACTCGACTTAAATCCTTGATCCATACAAACGCGAGCAACCCGCGTCCGGTTCCGAGCCCTCACCCTGGCAACCCGTCCGGCCTGTGGCCACCCGCCCGGCCGGACCGTCTCCAGTAGTCTCGGACAGCATGATCAAGGCCCCTGACCGTACGCCCCTCACGCACGACTTCTTCGCTCGCCCCGTCCTCGAAGTCGCCCCGGATCTTCTGGGCCGCATCCTCGTACGCAGCTCACCGGAGGGTCCGATCGAGCTGCGCCTCACAGAGGTGGAGGCCTACGCGGGCGAGGCCGACCCGGGGTCGCACGCCTATCGCGGCCCGACCGCCCGCAACAGCGTGATGTTCGGTCCGCCCGGCCACGCGTACGTCTACTTCACCTACGGCATGTGGCACTGCCTCAACGTGGTGTGCGGTCCTGAGGGCCAGGCGAGCGGTGTCCTGCTCAGGGCGGGGGAGATCACGACCGGCGCGGAGATCGCCCGCAAGCGCCGACTCTCGGCCCGCAACGACAGGGAACTGGCCAAAGGCCCCGCACGCCTGGCCACGGCCCTTGACGTGGACCGCAGCCAGAACGGCGTAGACCTCTGTACGGGAGAAGACGCCCCCCTCAGCCTGCTTACGGGGACCCCCGTCGACCCCGAGCAGCTCAGCAGCGGCCCGCGTACGGGAGTCGGCGGTGAAGGCGCCGTCCACCCCTGGCGCTTCTGGATCCCCAACGACCCGACGGTCAGCCCCTATCGGGCCCATGCGCCGCGGCGCCGCCGAACTTGACGCGGCCTTGGGCGGACCGTAATGTAGCCCGAGCCGCTTGACCCGGTGACGGCGTTCTGCCAGCAGCTGGAAGCGGCCAACCACTACCTACGACTTCCCCTCAGCGGGGGCGCATTTCGCATGCTCGCATGCTGGAATTCGAACTCGCGGAACTCGATTATGAGTTGCAGAGGGAATCCGCTAACGTAGTGAACACGCCGAAAGGCAAAGGCCCTCCAACGGCCACCGGAAATGAAATCCGAACCGGGAACGGAACGGAAAACGGATCTGGTAGAGTTGGAAACGCAAGACAGCAAGAACAGCAAGACAAAATGAAACACCGAAGGGAAGCGCCCGGAGGAAAGCCCGAGAGGGTGAGTACAAAGGAAGCGTCCGTTCCTTGA
>NZ_BMTR01000012.1 GCF_014649775.1 Streptomyces longisporoflavus
TCAAGGAACGGACGCTTCCTTTGTACTCACCCTCTCGGGCTTTCCTCCGGGCGCTTCCCTTCGGTGTTTCATTTTGTCTTGCTGTCTTGCGTTTCCGACTCTATCAGACTCTTTCGTGTCCGATTTCCTCGGTGCCTTTCCGGTTCCCGCTCCGGCCTTTCGGCTTTCGCGTTTCCCTTTCCGGCGGTTCCGACTTTATCAGAAGTTTTCGGCCGGTCTTACCGGCTGCGGTTTCCGATTTATCGGGAGGGGCTTCTTGGCTTATGAGAATCAAGAAGCAGGCAGATATTAACTGCCGCCGCTGGACTTGTCCAGCTCTAGGCAACTGTTCGAATCTACCTCCCCAGTCCTTCCGTGTCAACGGTTTTTCTGGGGCGTCGAGGACACTAGCAGGTCAGCAGGGGCTGACGCACATCAAGCTGCGGTGGGCACGGTGGCGCTGCGTTCCGCGGGTTCCAGGTCGCCCGTGGTGCCGGCCCGTGCCGCTCTGCCGCCCAGGACGTAGACGTAAACGAGGAAGGCCAGTTCAGCGGCTATTCCGATGCTGATGCGGGCCCATGTCGGCAGGCCGGACGGGGTGACGAAGCCTTCGATGGCGCCGGAGACGAAGAGGACCAGGGCCAGGCCGACCGCCATGCCGAGGGCCGCTCGGCCCTCTTCCGCGAGGGCCGTTCGGCGTGAGCGCGGGCCCGGATCGATGAGGGTCCAGCCGAGACGCAGGCCCGTGCCGGCGGCCACGAAGACCGCGGTCAGTTCGAGGAGGCCGTGCGGGAGGATCAAGCCCAGGAAGGTGTCGAGGCGGTCCGCGGAGGACATCAGGCCGATGCCTACGCCCACGTTCAGCATGTTCTGGAAGAGGATCCAGATGACCGGGAAGCAGAGGAAGGCGCCCAGGACCAGGCACATCGCCGCTGCTTGGGCGTTGTTCGTCCATACCTGGGCGGCGAACGATGCCGCTGGGTGGCTCGAGTAGTACGTCTCGTACTCGCCGCCGGGGCGGGTGAGTTCGCGCAGTTCGTCGGGGGCCGCGATGGAGGACTGAACCTCCGGATGCGTGGCGATCCACCAGCCGATGACGACCGCGAGCAGCGTCGAGAGCAGGGCTGTGGGGACCCACCAGTGGCGGGAGCGGTAGACCGCTGCCGGGAAACCGTGGGTCAGGAAGTGCGTGGCGTCGCGCCAGGAAGCGCGGCGGGTGCCCGTCACCGCGCTGCGCGCGCGTGCCACGAGGCGGGTGAGGCGGCCGGTGAGCTGCGGGTCCGGGGCGCTGGACTGGATCAGCGAGAGGTGCGTGGCCGTGCGTTGGTAGAGGGCGACGAGTTCGTCGGTCTCGGCTCCGTTGAGGCGGCGCTGGCGGCGCAGCAGGGCGTCGAGTCGGTCCCACTCGGCTCGGTGGGCGGAGACGAAGACGTCGAGGTCCATCAGGTGGCTGCTCCTCGTACTGCGGCGCGGATGCTGCTTCAGCTTGGCAGACTGGCGGTTCCGAGGGCAGGCGGGGAAGGGCGGCTGGCGTGAGTGAGCTTGTGACGGGCGAGGCGGTGGCGCTCGAGCTGCGCCCGGCGAAGCTGCCGAGCCGAGGGCTCGCCGTACTGATCGACCTGGCGGTCGTCTGGGCGGTCTACCTCGGGGTGACCGTGGGGATCGTGGCCTCTACCTCTTCCTTGGACGACGCTGCTGCCGCGGCGGTCGCTGTCGCCAGCTTCGTACTGATCCTGGTCGGTGGGCCGATCGCGGTGGAGACGCTCAGCCATGGCAGGTCGCTGGGCAAGATGGCGTGCGGGCTGCGGGTGGTGCGGGACGACGGGGGGCCGATTCGTTTCCGGCACGCGTTGGTGCGGGGTGCGGTGGGGGTCATCGAGATTCTGCTGACGTTCGGGGTCGTCGCCTGTATCGCCTCGCTGGTGTCGGCGCGGGGGCGGCGGCTGGGGGATGTGTTCGCGGGGACGCTTGTCGTACGGGAGCGGGTGCCCACCGGGGAGGCGGCTTTCATTCCTCCGCCGCCGCCCTGGCTCGCGGGGCGGTTCTCCGAGCTTGATCTGTCCGGGGTGCCCGAGGGTCTTTGGCTGGCCATCCGGCAGTACCTGACGCGGATGGGGCAGCTGGATCCGCAGGTCGGCTGGGCGATGGCCGAGCGGCTCGCCGGGGATCTCGCGGAGCGTACGGGGGCGCCGGCTCCGCAGGGTGTGCCGCCTGCCGCGTATCTGGCGGCGGTCGTGCAGGAGCGGCAGGCGCGGGACGCTCGGCGGGCGTTCGGCGGCGGGCAGGCGGCGCCGCCTGCGCACGCCGGGCCGGGGGCTGTGGCGGGGTATCCGGGCGGGGGCGGGTCGGTGGGGCCTGTCTCTATCCCGGCATACCCGAGTTACCCGGTGGGGGCGGCGGAGGCGGTGGGTAGGCAGGAGCCGCAGGAGCCGCGTGATGCGGGGCCGGTCGCCGGGCGGGACGGTGCGGAGGGCTCGTCGCCCGGCACTGGGTTCGTGCCGCCCGCGTAGGTCGGCGGGGCCGGCGTCAGGCGAACGTCGAGGGCGGGGATTCGAGGTTCTCGAGCTCGATGCCGGGGGCCGAGAGTACGACGTCGCCCGCGATGTGGATGGCGTGCTGCTCGCCGGTGTCCAGGGCCGTGACCTGGTATTCGTCCACGATCAACGGGCCGTTGTCAGTGGCGTGTGCTTCGCTTTTCAGCAGGGCCCAGGACTGGTCGAGTGTGCGGGGGGCGAGGACCGGATCGGTGAAGGCGACGAGGCGGACGCGGGTCGCGGGGGAAGCGGGGGTGAGGCGTAGCAGGCGTGTGGTCGCGATGAGGAAAGCGGGGGATGTGCCGGTGAAGGCGTGGGCGGGGGCGTTGTCTTCCGTGGCGTGGGCGCCGGTGGGTTCGGAGCGGACCCAGGTGACGCCGTCGATAGCCGCGGCGCGGATCTGCCAGTCCCCCGCGTGGAGTTCGAGGCGGATGGGGCGGCCGAGTTCGTCGAGGGCCAGGTCGACGGAGCCGGCGGGTTCGCCCGAGGGCGCGGTGCGCTGGGAAACGTAGCGCCAGCCGGAAGGGCCGGGGGCGCAGTGGAAGTGCTCTTCACCGAGGGGGGTGTGGTCGTGCGGATCGTGAAGCGAATAGTGGCCGCGGGGCATGGGGCTCGGTCCTTGTCGGGGGCGGGTTCTCGTCCGAGGGCCGGGGCGGGCCTTCGGTCGGCTGTTGGCCGGGGCCCGCTGTAGGGAGGGGCTGCTCGGTCCGCCCCGGACCCAAGGGTCCGCCCCGGACCCAAGGTAGGCCAGCCGTGATTCCGGGGCGCTTTGGGGCCCGGCGGTACCTGCGGGTGGCAGCCTGCCGGGCCTCGGCCGGGGCAAGCGGTGCGGGGTGAAGAGGCGGGGCGGGGGCGCATCCATACCCAGTTCCTGAGTCCTGGCAGCAACTCGTGAGTCCGGCAGCTTTTGAGTTCTGGGGGTCTTCTGGCGGGTCGTCAGGGTTGCCCTGGGGCCGAGTGCGGGCCGCAGCCGGACGCCTCGGGCTCTGTCGGAGCAGTGGTGCCGGGCGCAAGGTGCTCCGTCCGGCACTCACGGGCGCAGGCCCCCGCCCGGGTGGGCGAGGGCCTGCGGTGAGCTTGGGGCCGGGGCGTGGAGTGGCCGCGGCCGGGGTTGCTCAGTAGCGGTAGTGGTCCGGCTTGTACGGGCCCTCTACCTCTACGCCGATGTACGCGGCCTGCTCGGGGCGCAGGGTCGTGAGCTTGACGCCGAGCGAGTCCAGGTGGAGGCGGGCGACCTTCTCGTCCAGGTGCTTGGGGAGGACGTAGACGTCGGTCGGGTACTCGTCCTGCTTGGTGAACAGCTCGATCTGGGCCAGGGTCTGGTCCGCGAAGGAGTTGGACATCACGAAGGACGGGTGGCCGGTCGCGTTGCCCAGGTTCAGCAGGCGGCCCTCGGAGAGGACGATGAGCACCTTGCCGTCGGGGAACGTCCAGGTGTGGACCTGCGGCTTGACCTCGTCCTTGACGATGCCGGGGATCTTGGCGAGGCCGGCCATGTCGATCTCGTTGTCGAAGTGGCCGATGTTGCCGACGATCGCCTGGTGCTTCATCTTGGCCATGTCCGAGGCCATGATGATGTCCTTGTTGCCGGTCGTGGTGACGAAGATGTCGACCTTGTCGACGACCTCGTCCAGCGTCGTGACCTGGAAGCCGTCCATCGCCGCCTGGAGGGCGCAGATGGGGTCGACCTCGGTGATGATCACGCGCGCGCCCTGGCCGCGGAGCGACTCGGCGCAGCCCTTGCCGACATCGCCGTAACCGCAGACGAGGGCGGTCTTGCCGCCGATCAGGACGTCCGTGGCGCGGTTGATGCCGTCGATCAGGGAGTGGCGGCAGCCGTACTTGTTGTCGAACTTCGACTTCGTGACGGCGTCGTTCACGTTGATCGCCGGGAAGAGGAGGGTGCCGTCGCGGTGCATCTCGTACAGGCGGTGGACGCCCGTCGTGGTCTCCTCGGTCACGCCGCGGATCTCCGAGGCGAGCTGGGTCCACTTCTGCGAGCCCTCGGTGATGGTGCGGTTGAGGAGCTGCAGGATGACGCGGTGCTCGTCCGACTCGGCGGTGTCCTCGGAGGGGACCTTGCCGGCCTTCTCGTACTCGACGCCCTTGTGGACGAGGAGGGTGGCGTCGCCACCGTCGTCCAGGATCATGTTCGGGCCGCCGGTGGGGGTGTTCGGCCAGGTCAGCGCCTGCTCCGTGCACCACCAGTACTCCTCGAGAGTCTCGCCCTTCCAGGCGAAGACCGGGATGCCCTGGGGGTCGTCCGGGGTGCCGTTCGGGCCGACGGCGATGGCCGCGGCGGCGTGGTCCTGGGTCGAGAAGATGTTGCAGGAGACCCAGCGGACCTCGGCGCCGAGGGCGACCAGGGTCTCGATGAGGACGGCGGTCTGCACGGTCATGTGCAGCGAGCCCATGATGCGTGCGCCGGCCAGCGGCTGTGCGGCGGCGAATTCCTTGCGGATCGACATCAGGCCGGGCATCTCGTGCTCGGCGAGGGTGATCTCCTTGCGGCCGAACTCGGCCAGGGAGAGATCGGCGACCTTGAAGTCCTTGCCATTGATGAGAGTCGACATTTGGTGAGCTGCTCCTCGTGGGGGTTGATCGAGGGTGGATGGACATGGCTGACCTGCGACAACGGCACAGAAGAGCACCGGCGCGCAGCAGCGCAGTCCGTCGGAGGCCCTCTCTCCCTCGGACGGCGCCCGTACAGGCACCGCCCGACCGCCATCAGCAGCGACGTCTGGCTCGGTCACAAAGCTACACCGATTGGCCCAGCGAGCCCCAGCCCGCCTCCAGGGTGTCCGAGCCCGTCTCGAGAGTGGCTGGACCTTGCCTCCAGGGCGGCCGGGACTTGTCCCTCAAGTGTCCGGGCGGGTGGGGCGGCCAACGGGCAACGACACGGACAGGGCCTCGTACCTGCGCGTTCGGGACCTTTGCGCTTTTGAACATGCGCGCGCGTGTTGCAGGATGCCTTGAGATCGGGAACATTTGCGCGATCTTGTTCGACGAAGGCGTTGAGGCGCTGAAGGCCTCGAACCTTGAAGGCGTTAGGAGACCACGTGACCCGTCCGGCCGATCCCCCCATAGGCGGGAGCGGCGGCGAGCAAAGGAAGCTCAAGCTGCTCGCCGTGACCGCCTGTCCGACCGGTATCGCCCACACGTACATGGCGGCGGAGAAGCTTTCGCAGGCCGCCGAGAGCCTCGGCATCGACATGAAGGTGGAGACGCAGGGCTCCATCGGGGCCGAGAATGTCTTGACTGACAACGATGTCAGAGAGGCTGACGGCATCATCATCGCGGCCGACAAGGATGTCGACCGCGGCCGTTTCGTGGGCAAGCGCGTGCTGTCCGTCGGGGTGTCCGAGGGCATCAGCCACCCCGAGCGGCTGATCGAGCAGGTGCGGGGCGCACCCGCACACGGCGGCGGCGCGGGCGGCGGTTCCGCCGAGCAGACCACCGGCGGAGGCGGTGCAGGCGGCAAGGAGCGGAGCCTCGCGTACAAGGCGCTGATGAACGGCGTCTCGTACATGATTCCGTTCGTCGTGGTCGGCGGGCTGTTGATCGCGATCTCGCTGGCGCTCGGCGGTGACGCGACCGCCAAGGGCTATGTGATCCCCGAAGGCACCTTCTGGGCACACGTCAACGCCATCGGCGTCATCGGCTTCACCTTGATGGTGCCGATCCTCTCCGGCTATATCGCCTACGCGATCGGCGACCGGCCCGCGCTCGTGCCCGGCATGATCGGCGGCTGGATCGCCAACACCGGTGAGCTGTACGACTCCAAGGCGGGCGCGGGCTTCATCGGGGCCATCGTGACCGGTTTCCTCGCCGGTTATCTGGTGCTGTGGATCAAGAAGGTCAAGGTCCCGAAGTTCGCCCAGCCGATCATGCCGATCATCGTGATCCCCATCGTCGCGACCACGGCACTCGGCCTCTTCTTCATCTACGTCATCGGCAAACCGATCTCGTGGATCTTCGAGCATCTGACGAGCTGGCTCAGCGGCATGACCGGGACCAGCGCGATCCTGCTCGGCGCGATTCTCGGGCTCATGATCGCGTTCGACATGGGCGGTCCGGTCAACAAGACGGCGTTCCTGTTCGGCACCGGTCTCATCGCGACCGGCAACCAGACCGTCATGGGCATGTGCGCCGCGGCGATCCCGGTCATGCCGCTCGGCCAGGGCCTCGCCACGCTGATCAGGCGGCGGCTCTACTCCCAGCAGGAGCGGGAGACCGGCATGGCGGCACTGTTCATGGGGTTGTTCGGCATCTCGGAGGGTGCGATCCCCTTCGCCGCCGCGCGGCCCGCGCAGGTCATCCCGGCGAACATGCTCGGCGGCGCCGTCGCCGGTGCGATCGCGGGGCTCGCGAGCGTGAAGGACGCGGTGCCGCACGGCGGTCCGATCGTGGCCGTGCTCGGTGCCGTCGGCGGCGTGCCGATGTTCTTCCTCGCCATCGCCGTCGGCACCGTCGTCACCGCCCTCACCACCGTCACGCTGGTCGACCTCAGCGAGCGCAAGCGGCGCGGGGCGCCGGTCGTCGAGGTGCCGGGCGGGGCCGAGCCGGTGCTCGTGGGCGTGGGAGCGGGAGCGGGAGTGGGAGCGGACGCCGGAGCCGTCGCCTCCGGGGCGTCCGCGGCCCCGGCGAAGGCACCTTCCGCGCCCGCCCCGGCTCCCGCTCCCGCTCCCGCAGAAGACGAAGTCCTCTCCGGCTATCTCACCGAGCAGACCGTGAAGGTCGATCTCGACTCCGCCGACAAGGACTCCGCGATCCGCGAGATGGCGCACCTCCTCGCCGCCACCGGCAAGGTCGCCGACGTGGAGGAGCTCGTGGAGACCGCTCTGCGCCGCGAGGCACAGGGCACCACGGGGCTCGGCGAGGAGATCGCCATCCCCCACGCCAAGACGGACGCGGTGACCTCCCCGGTCGTCGGGTTCGCACGGTCGTCCGAGGGCATCGAGTGGGGTGCCATCGACGGTACGAAGGCCAAGCTGATCTTCATGATCTCCGTGCCGGAGTCGGCCGCGGGCGACGAGCACCTGCGCATTCTCGCGCTGCTCTCGCGCAAGCTGATGGACACCGGCTTCCGGGAGCGCCTTGAGGCGGCGCCGGACGAGGCGGCGATCCTCGGGGTGCTGCGCGAGGTTCAGTGACTTCGCAGCTCCCGTACAGAGATGGGGCCCCGCACCGTGCAGGTGCGGGGCCCCATCCACGTACATCCCGGAGAAGTCAGTGACCGCCGGGCGTCTTCGCCGGGTTCGCGCCGTCGGCGGCGGCCGTCTCGCTGTAGATGTCCGGCTCAAGGTAGATCACGCGGGCGATCGGGACCGCCGTACGGATGCGCTCCTCGGCGGCGTTTATCGCGGCGGCCACCTGGGCGGCCGTTTCGTTCTGGTGGACGGCGATCTTGGCGGCGACGAGGAGCTCCTCGGGGCCGAGGTGCAGCGTGCGCATGTGGATGACGCGGGTGACGGTGTCGCCGTCGACCAGGGCCTTCTCGATCTTCTCGACCTCATCCGTGCCCGCGGCCTCGCCGAGGAGCAGCGACTTGGTCTCCAGGGCGAGGACGATCGCGATCAGGATGAGCAGGACACCGATGCAGAGGGTGCCGATGCCGTCCCAGACGCCGTCGCCCGTGCCGAGCGCGAGGCCGACGCCGATCAGGGCCAGGATCAGGCCGACCAGGGCGCCCAGGTCCTCCAGGAGCACGACCGGCAGCTCGGGGGCCTTGGCGCGGCGGACGAACTGCGTCCACGTGAGGCTGCCGCGCGTCTGGTTCGACTCCTTGATGGCCGTACGGAAGGAGAAGGTCTCGGCGATGATGGCGAACACCAGGACGCCGACCGGCCAGTACCAGTGCTCGATCTCGTGCGGGTGCTTGATCTTCTCGTAGCCCTCGTAGATCGCGAACATGCCGCCGACCGAGAAGAGCACGATGGAGACCAGGAAGGCGTAGATGTAGCGCTCGCGGCCGTATCCGAAGGGGTGTTGCGGGGTGGCCTCGCGCTGTGCCTTCTTGCCGCCGAGGAGCAGCAGCCCCTGGTTGCCCGAGTCCGCGAGCGAGTGCACGCTCTCGGCGAGCATCGACGACGAACCGCTGAAGATGAACGCGACGAACTTCGCCACCGCGATCGCGAGGTTCGCGGCGAGTGCCGCGACAATCGCCTTTGTTCCGCCTGACGCGCTCATGTGTGCCCGTTGTCCCTTCGACTGCGTACGTTCCTCGAGCACCGCTCCGGCAGCGCTGCCGGAGCGGTGGGCGCTGCTTTGCCCGCCCTTTGCGGTGGGTCATTGTTGCAGCAAGAGGCGCTGGTGGTGAGTCAGGCCACCACAGTGGCACGGAAGAGCGTGCCCACTCCGGACACTTCGGCCTTTTCGTCCGCGGGGACGAACACGGACTGCCCGGGCGTGAGTTCCCCGGCGTCGCCCACCCGGACCGAGCCCGCGACGCAGAGCAGGATCTGCGGTGTCGCCGCCGTGAGGTCGTGTGGTGCCGCCGCGCCCTCGGGCAGGACGAAGCGGGAGAGGCGGAACTCGTCGATCGGGGTCTCGTAGACCTCTTCGCCGTCCGGTGACGCCTCGGGGCGCAGGACTCCGGGGTCGGTCGGCTCGAAGCGCACGATGCGCAGGAGTTCGGGCACGTCGACGTGCTTGGGGGTCAGGCCGCAGCGCAGCACGTTGTCCGAGTTGGCCATGATCTCGACGCCGAGGCCGTCGAGGTAGGCGTGCGGGACTCCGGCGCCGAGGAACAGGGCCTCGCCGGGTTGCAGGCGGACGTGGTTGAGGAGCATCGCCGCGATGACGCCGGGGTCGCCGGGGTAGTGGTGGGCGATGCCCGCGTACGGGGTGTAGGCGCCGCCGAGGCGTTCGGCGGCCTCGGTGACCTCGGTGACGGTCGCCGCCATCTCGTCCCGGTCCGCGGTCAGTACGGCCGTCAGGACCTCGCGCAGGGCGCCGTCGCCGGGCTTGGCGTGCAGGAGGTCGACGTACGGCTTCACGGAGTCGACGCCGAGGCCGGCGAGCAGGTCGGCGGCCTCGACGGGGTCGCGGAAGCCGCAGAGGCCGTCGAACTCCGTGAGGGCGCAGATCAGTTCGGGCTTGTGGTTGGCGTCCTTGTAGTTGCGGTGCGGGGCGTCGACCGGGACGCCGCGGCTCTCCTCGTCCTCGTAACCCTCCCTGGCCTGCTCCAGGTCGGGGTGCACCTGGAGGGAGAGCGGGGCGCCCGCCGCCAGGAGCTTGAGGAGGAAGGGCAGGCGCGGGCCGAACCTGGCGACCGACGCCCTGCCGAGCTCGCGCGCCGGGTCCGCGTCGATCACCTCGTCGAGCGGGCCGCGCTCGGTGCGCGAGGGCGCGCCGGGGTGGGCGCCCATCCACATCTCCGCCTGCGGCTCACCGGTCGGCTCGACGCCGATGAGTTCCGCGATGGCGGTGGTGGAACCCCAGGCGTAGGGGCGGATGGTGTTGGTGAGGCGGTCCACGGAGGGGTTCTCCCTTACGTACGTACGCGGTGCGGGGCGTTCGTTGGCGAGTGCGGGGTCATGAAGCTCGTCCAGCTCGTGCAGCTGCATGAAGGTCAGGCAGCTCGTGCAGCTCGTCTAGCTCGATTAGCTCGTCCAGCTCGTGCCGCTCATGAACGGGCTGCGGTCATGATCCGTCCCTCGGGGCGAGCGCCAGGTAAACGGCGGCGAAATCCGTGACGGCGATCAGCTCCGCGAGGGTCTCCAGGTCGTCGCCGTCCTCCGGCTCCAGCTCGCTGATCGCGACGTCGTGGCCGTGGGCGAGCTCGCGGGCCGCGGGGGCGGCGCTGAGACCCCCCGCGTCCACCGGGCGGTCGCGGAGCAGGACGACGCGGGCGCGCAGGTGCTGGGGTTCCTCGACGCGGTCGCGGAAGAAGTCGTCGCCGTCGGCGGCGGGGGCCAGGCTGCCGGCGAGCAGAGCGCCGTGCGCGGGCAGCGCCTCGGGCAGTTCGCCCGCGACCGACGGGTGTCCGGCCAGCTCGGCGAGCGTGGCGGCGAAGCGCCGGCCGACGGGGCCCGCGAGCTTTCCCTCGGTCCAGATCACCGGCAGGGCGTCGGCCAGTTCGGCGGCGAGCGTCTTGGCGGGGTTGCTGTGCGTCGCGACGACCGGACCGCAGCGTTCCGCGATGTCGTCGAGGCGGTCGGCGATCTTCTCCAGGGTCTCGGGCGGCGCGGTGATCAGGCCGGTGCGGTCCAGGAGGACGAGCAGCGGGACGAGCAGCGCCCAGAGGGTCGCGGGGAGGGACGCGGCGGCCTCGTCGTCCAGGCGGCGCGCTTCGTACGACTCGGAGGCGCGCTCTCCGTCGTGCGGGGCCTCGTACTCCCCGTACGGCGATGTGGCCATCGGGACCGTGAGGCCGTGCGAGCCCTCCACGCCCTCGGCGAGCGGGGTACGCGCGGGGGCGACGGCGACGACGGTGCAGCCGCGGCGGTACGCCTGCTCGGCGAGGAGTTCGAGTCCTGGCTCCGTGCCGTCCGGGGTGGCGACGAGCAGCAGGTCGAGGGGGCCCGCCCAGCCGGGGAGCGCCCAGCGCAGGGCGCCTGCCGCGGGGGCCACGCCGGTGGGGGCGAGGCGGATCACGGGGCAGCCTGCTCCCGCGAGGGTGCCGAGCACGTCGGCGACGCAGGTGGCGGCGGTGCCGGGGCCCGCGATCAGGATGGCGCGGGGGCGGCCGTCCGGCTTGAGCTGCGTGAGGCCGGCCTCGGTGGCGTGCCGGACCGCCGTGCGGACGCGGGCTCCTGCCTCCGCGACGCCGCGGAGGAGGCCGCGGCGGTCCGCCACCGCGAGGGCCTCGGGAGCGTCGAGCAGCGATTCGTCGAGCATGGGGTCGGGCCTCCGATTCGCCGGGCGACGGGGCGGGGGCCGCCGGCCGCGCTTCTTGTCGTTGCCTTCTTCGGGGCCCCCGGGCCTTGCGTGACCCTGCGCCGGCCTTGCGACGGCTTTCGGCTTTACGCGGGGCGGCGGGCCTCGTCGACGAGGAGTACGGGGATGCCGTCCCGGACGGGGTAGGCGAGGCCGCAGTCCTTGCCTTCCGCCGTGCAGACCAGCTCCGTGTCCGCCTCCTTGAGGGGAGCGTGGCAGGCCGGGCAGGCGAGGATCTCCAGGAGGCCGGCTTCGAGCGGCATGGGGTGGGTCCCTTCGAGCGGGTGGGGGTGCGGAATGTCGCCTGCTCAGCGTACCTCTGGCCCCCGGGCATCGGGGTGTGTACCGGCGGGGCTTCGCCCCCGCCCCCTCGGGTGCGGCCTCACGTCGTTCTCCGGCTGCGGGCCGGTGGGGCGTTTGTGCCCACCGGCCCGCAGCCCTGCGGAACGCCTGCCCGCAAACGCCCTTGCGCAGCCTGCCCGCGAACGCTGCGGCTAGCCCCTGATGATTGCCAGGGCCTCGTCTCGCGTCTTGGTCATCGTCTGCTCGTCCCTTGCCTCTACGTTCAGGCGCAGCAGCGGTTCCGTGTTGGAGGCGCGGACGTTGAACCACCAGTCGGCGGCCGTGACCGTGAGGCCGTCGAGTTCGTCGATGGTGACGCCCTCCTCGGCCTCGTACCTGGCCTTGATCGCGGCGAGCCGTGCCGTCTGGTCGTGGACCGTGGAGTTGATCTCGCCGGAGGCGGCATAGCGGTCGTACTGGGCGACGAGGGCCGACAGCGGGCCCTCCTGCTCGCCGAGGGCCGCGAGGACGTGGAGGGCGGCCAGCATGCCCGTGTCCGCGTTCCAGAAGTCACGGAAGTAGTAGTGCGCGGAGTGCTCGCCGCCGAAGATGGCGCCGGTCTTGGCCATCTCCTCCTTGATGAAGGAGTGACCCACGCGCGTGCGCACGGGCGTGCCGCCGTTCTCGCGCACGACCTCGGGCACCGACCACGAGGTGATGAGGTTGTGGATGACCGTGCCCTTGCCGCCGTTGCGGGCGAGCTCGCGCGAGGCGACCAGGGCGGTGATCGCCGACGGGGAGACCGGGGCGCCGTCCTGGTCGACGACGAAGCAGCGGTCCGCGTCGCCGTCGAAGGCGACACCGAGGTCGGCGCCCTCGGCGCGCACCCGCTCCTGCAGGTCCACGATGTTCGCCGGGTCCAGCGGATTGGCCTCGTGGTTCGGGAACGTGCCGTCCAGCTCGAAGTACATCGGTACGAGCGTGAGCGGCAGGCCCTCGAAGACCGTCGGGACGGTGTGCCCGCCCATGCCGTTGCCCGCGTCGACGACGATCTTGAGGGGGCGGATGGCGGTGAGGTCCACCAGGCCGCGCAGGTGCGCGGCGTAGTCCCCCAGGGTGTCCCGCTGCGTGAGCGTGCCGGGCGTGGCCGCGGGCTCCGGGGCGCCCGACTCCGACCAGCCCTCCACCAGGGCGCGGATCTCGGCGAGACCGGTGTCCTGGCCGACCGGGGCGGCGCCCGCGCGGCACATCTTGATGCCGTTGTACTGCGCGGGGTTGTGCGAGGCCGTGAACATCGCGCCCGGCAGGTTGAGCGCCCCCGACGCGTAGTAGAGCTGGTCCGTCGAGCACAGGCCGATCTCGGTGACGTTCACGCCGAGCGCCGCGGCCCCGCGTGCGAAGGCGCGGGCCAGACCGGGCGACGACGGCCGCATGTCGTGCCCGGTGACGATGGCGTCCGCGTCCGTCACCTTCGCGAAGGCCGCGCCGAACAGCTCGGCCAAGGACTCGTCCCACTGGTCCGGGACCACCCCGCGCACGTCGTACGCCTTCACGATCTGGGACAGATCAGCAGTCACGGCCAACCCTCTCTGCAGGTTCTGCGAGTTCAGCGATTCCGGCGAGTACTCGTCGGCCACCCCAAACTACCCGCAACTGCCGACAACCAGCCGTGAACGTCATGAAGCCAAGATCGTTGCTTCCGGATCTCCCGGGTCTCCTGGATCTCCGGGTCTCCTGGATCACGGCAGCATCCATCCGAGCACCGCCGTGCTCTGCCCCACCACGATCAGACACATCACGAGGAGCAAGGCGAGGCTCCAGGGCAGCACCTTGCGCAGCAGGTCGCCCTCCTTGCCCGCGAGCCCGACCGCGGCGCAGGCGATCGTGAGGTTCTGCGGGGAGATCATCTTGCCGAGCACGCCACCCGAGCTGTTGGCGGCCGCGAGCAGTTCGGGCGAGAGCCCCGACTGCTGGGCCGCCGTCACCTGGAGCGCGCCGAAGAGCGCGTTGGCGGAGGTGTCGGAGCCGGAGACCGCGACGCCGAACCAACCGAGCACCGGCGAGAGGAAGGCGAGCCCCGCGCCCGCCGCCGCCACGTAGTGGCCGATGGTGGCGGCCTGCCCGGACAGGTTCATGACGTACGCGAGGGCGAGCACGGAGGTCACCGTGAGGATCGCGAACCGCAGTTCGTGCACGGTCGCCGCCCATTCCCGCGCCGCCACGCGCGCGTGCACCCCGAGTACGGCCGCCGTCGCCACCCCGGCGAGCAGCACGAGGGTGCCACCCGTCGCCACGAGCGGCAGCGAGAAGAGGTTGCCGCCGACCGGGTCCCCGTCAGGGCCGGCGACGTTCAGGAAGGGCCAGTCGAAGGTCTGCGTCGCCTTGGCCAGCAGGTCCTTCACGGGCGGGATCTGGGCGAGCGAGAAGATGGCGACGATGAGCGCGTACGGGGCATAGGCGCGCAGGATCTCGGGGCGCGGGTCGTCGTGGTCCAGGTCTTCGCTGCGTACGCCGGTGAGGACCGCGACGCGTACGGGTTCCGATGCGGGCCTGCGTGCGCTCGGCACCGCCACAAGGGCGCCCGCGCCCGCCAGGGCGGCACCGATGTCGGCCAGCTGCGCGGAGACATAGTTGGACGCGGCGAACTGCGCGGCGGCGAAGGCGAATCCGCAGGCCAGGGCGGGCACCCAGGTCTCGCGCAGGCCGCGCCGCCCGTCCACCAGGAAGACCAGGAGCAGCGGCACGACCAGGGCGAGCAGCGGTGTCTGGCGGCCGACGACCGTGGCGACGGTGTCCAGCGGAAGCCCGGTGACCTGGGCGAGCGTCACCACGGGGGTACCCATGGCGCCGAAGGCGACGGGCGCCGTGTTGGCCACGAGGGCGACGACGGCGGCCTTCACCGGGTCGAAGCCGAGCGCCACCAACATCACCGCGGAAATGGCGACGGGCGCACCGAAGCCGGCGAGTGCCTCCAGGAGCGCCCCGAAGCAGAAGGCCACGACGAGGGCCTGGATGCGCGGATCGTCCGAGAGCCGCCCGAAGGAGCGGCGCAGGATGTCGAAGTGCCGGGTGCGGACGGTCATCCGGTACACCCACAGGGCGTTGACGACGATCCACAGGATGGGGAAAAACCCGAAGAGGACGCCTTGCGCGGCGCCGGACGCCGTCTGGCCGAGCGGCATCCCGTAGACGAGCCAGGCGACCAGGGCGGCGACGCCGAGCCCGATGAGGCCCGCGCGGTGGGCCTTCATGCGGACGACGCCGAGCAGGACGAGCACGGTCAGGAGGGGCAGGGTCGCGACGAGGGCGGACAGACCGAGCGAGTCGGCCACGGGCTCCAGCTGCTGCACGTACACGGGCGGCTCCCCGGTTTCCGTGATGCGGAAGGTGATCTCTCACGACTGGGGGAATGGTCATCTCGGCGACGTGTGCACGTCAATGGGTCGTGCGGGAGAACTTGTTCATCGGTAAACGACAGGTGTCTACGGAGAGGGGGTGCGGGCGGGACGACACTCGGGCGGGCGGGACGGAAGCCGCTCAGGAGCCCGGAAGCGGAAGACGCAGTCCCTCAGGAGTCCGGCGAGCGCAGCACCCGCAGATGGCCGCGGCGCGCGACCTCCATCGGGTCCGCCCTGCGGGCACCGCCGCCCGCCTCCGCCGCGCGCTCCTGCGGGCGGGCCGCCTCACGCACCGCGTTGGCGAGCGCTTCGAGGTCGTCACCGCTGGGGCGCGCGGGCCCTGAGGCGTCGGCGAGGCGGACGACCTCCCAGCCGCGGGGCGCGGTGAGGCGCTCGGAGTGCTCGGCGCACAGGTCGTAACAGTGGGGTTCGGCGTAGGTGGCGAGGGGGCCGAGGACCGCGGTCGAGTCGGCGTAGACGTACGTCAGCGTCGCGACGGCGGGACGGCCGCAAGCGGTGCGCGAACAGCGACGTACAGGGCTCACGATGTTGGACGGTACCGCACTCTTGAGCGGGCCGCGACGACGCCCCGCGAGGTCACCCCACCGTGTCGTGCTGTGATCCGCGCCACGGCGCGCTGCCGGGACGCCTTTCTGACCTGCGATGACACAAAGAGCCTGGAGGGTCAGTGGTGTTGAATCCGGTCACCACTTGGCGCAAAACACGTCATTCATCGCGAGATCGACTGTCTCGGGGAGAGACAGAATCGGGCCCGAGCCTGACCGGAATGGTCATCCGGCGACATGTCGCGCCTCGTACAGACGCCCTACGCAAGCCTTGCGGAAGCCCGGTCGAAGCTGTGCGGAAACAGCGATCTCGAGGACTACGCTTCCTCAGTGATGGACGACCCCGTACAGCCCCCCACCTCCGACCCGAGGCCCCGCCGCCGCGACCGCCACGGCAGGGGCATGCGCGGTCCCGTCGCGCCTCCCCAGGTGCCGCTGTCAGCCAGCCGCGCCGAGGTCTTCACCGACCTGGTGCAGGACTCCGTGGAGCGGCTCGAGCGGCGGTGGCCGCAGCTGACCGAGATCGAGTTCCTGGTGCTCGAGGTGCCCTCCCCGGGCCGGGCATCCGGTTCCGGCCCGGGCGAGGACGACTGGAGCGACGGCATCGTGCCGCTCGGGGGCACGATCGAGGCGTCCGACGGACGGCCCGCCCGCGTCGTCATCTACCGGCGCCCGGTGGAGATCCGCACCAAGGGCCGCGACGAACGGGCCGCGCTCGTCCACGAAGTGGTGGTCGAGCAGGTCGCCGAGCTCCTCGGCCTCTCGCCCGAGTCGGTGGACCCGCGCTACGGGGAAGACTGAACCCCTCCCCCGCGATCCCGCGACCCCCTGGCCCCTACCCCGGCCGGGCTACTTCTGCAGCACCTTCAGGTCCTGCTCCGCCTCCGGCACCGACACCGTCCCCCTGTCGTCCGGCAGGGTCTGGACGGTGAACATGGGGATGCCGTCCTCCGGGGACTCCAGCATGCGGGAGGCGTGGACGTCGCCTCCGGAGACCGGCTCCACCGTGATCGCGTACGTGCCCTTGAGGCCGCTCGGGACGGGGGCCTTGACCCCCAGCGTCGTACCGCCCTTGACCGTGTACGTCTTGCTCGTCGGCGAGCCGCCCTCGGAGCCTTCGGACGCCGTGACCTTGACCTTCCCGGTCTTGCCGGGGGCCACGAGGGACAGCGTGGAACCCTTGGCCCGGTTGTCGGCCACCGTCGCGCGCGTGCCGATCGCGTTCGTGGCGGGGATGAACGCCGTCTCCTGGTCGGCGCCCTTGCCCCGGGTGACGCGCAGGGCCGCCACCACCGGCGCCGCGTCCTCGGTCGGCGTCAGGATCAGCGAGCCCGCCTCGCCCTTGGTGACGTCACCCAGGTCGACGGCGCTCGTCATGCCGGACTTGACGTGCAGGTTCGCGTGTCCGGCCGGGCTGATCGAGCCGGTGGGCGAGGCCAGTTGGACCTTCAGGTCGGCGTCGTCGGCGCCGGGCGCGAAGGCCACCAGACGTACCGAAGTGGCGTCCTCGGGGATGCCGGGCAGGACCAGGCGGCTCGCGGGGTCCGCGGACGCGGGCAGCCAGTCGCCGCCGAGCTTGTCGTCCGAGGACTGCACGGCGGCCGCGACCCGGCCGCTGCGCGCGGTCACGTGCATCGTGAGGTTGGTCTGCTCCTTGGGCGAGAGCGTGGAGAGCAGGACCGGGACGCTGGAGTGCGGCTGGACCTGGATCGCCTCGCCCACCTCGGTCTTGAGGGCGCCGTCCTTGCCGTACAGCTCGACGTCGACGATGGCCGCCGTGTCGTCCGGGTTGGTCAGGTGGACGTAGTCGCTGCGGTCCTTGTCGGTACTCGCGCCGGGGAACCAGAAGTCCGTGTCGGGGGCCGTGCAGTTGGTGCCCTGGACACCGCGGCCGCTGCCCACCGCGTACTTGGTGGTCTGCTGGACCGTCCAGCCGGGAGCGAGTCTGCCGTCCGCGGTGCCGATGAGCGCGGGCACGTCGCCCCCGGACTCCTCGCCGGTGACGGGCTTGCCCGGCGCCTTCGAGGTCAGGAAGGGCTTGTCGTCCTTCTTCTCTTCCCTGGCGGCACCCTCCGGTGTGACCTTCAACGCCCTGGTGGCGGGCAGCAGTTGCGCCTTGCCCGTCTTGCCGGAGCCCTCGCCCGCGGGCGTGAACGCCGTGTACGAGGTCTCGGCGAGGTCGGACGAACTGGGCACCGGGCAGAGCAGACTGGTGCGCTCGACGGGCAGCCGCGCGGCCGCCTTCGCTCCGTCGTCGCCGCTGCCGTCGGGCTCGTTGGCCACGGCGAATCCGGTGACGGCGGCGAGCGCGGCCACCGCGGCGATCAGGGACTGGGTCGTGCGGTTCACTGCTGGCTCCCGTCGGGGCGCTCACTGTCGGTGCCGTGCGGCGGCTGCGGGGGCTGTGGCGGTACCGGAGGCTGCTGGTGCCCGTACACGGGGTCGTACGACTGCCCGTACTGCTCGGCGCCGCCCTGCGCGCCTCCGTAGGCGTACGGGTCGTACTGGCCGCCCTGGTAGGGGTCCTGGTACCCGGGCTGGTCGGACTGGTCGTAGCCGCCCGCCTGGTACTGCGCGTCCTGGTACTGCGCCTCCTGGTACTGCTGCCCGCCCTGGTACGTGCCGTAGTCGGCGCCCGTGTCCGCGGGGTGCGCGGGGTGCGCGGGGGCCTCCCACTCCTCGTACGACTGCTGCTGGGGCACCGCGGCGAAGGCTTCTTCCTCCGGAAGCGGAAGCGGAGGCGGCGGGGGCGAGGGCGAAAGCGCCCCGGCGTCGTCCTGCCCGGCGCCCGCCTGCGCCTGCGCGGCTTCCTGCTCGGCCTGGGCGGCCCGCAGCCTGCGCGCCCTGCGCCCCTCGCCCTCGACCGGCTGGGCCGGGATGACGGGCTCGTCCGGGAGGTCGTCGTCCACGTGACGGCGGCGGCCGGGAAGGGCCATGACCACCAGGACCACGGCGAGCGCGCCCTGCGCCCACAGCCACCCCGTGTGGCCCACCGGCGCGTCGTACGTGACGTCGAGCCGGCCGCCCGTCGCGGGCAGTTCGAAGCCCTGCGCCCAGCCGTCCAGGGTGGTCCCGGTCAGCGGGCGGCCGTCCAGGGTGGCCGTCCAGCCCTCGTCGGCCGCGTCGGCGAGCCGCAGCGTGCGGCCCTCGTCGCCGGCCGGGATGTTCGTGTGCAGCTCCACGGGGCCCGCGGCGACCGGCTGGGGGTCGCCGGAGCCGGGCACGATCGCGGCGCGCGAGACCTGCCGGTCCACGCGCCACAGGGCGCTGCCGTCCTCCTGGCTGAGCCGGGTGAGGCCGGGCGTGGAGTCCAGGGTGCGGCTCATCTGGCGGGGCGCGCCGTCGCGTACGAGGACGTAGCGCACGGCGAAGCCGCCGAGCTGGTCCGCCTGGTCGGCGCCGGAGCCCGCGAGGAGCCGGGCGACGATCTTGTCGAGGTGCTGGTTCGAGCCGCCCGCCTCGGCGAGTTCGGCGTCACCGAGCCGGGCACCGGAGCCGCGCACGAGGGTGTACGAGACGCGGGCGGCCGACTCGCTGTCCAGGACGAGCGTGCGGGCCTGGTCCTGCGTGCCGCTCTCCTCGGCGACGAACGCGGGCACCTGCACCGGATCGCGCCGCTCCAGGGGGCCGTCGGCGCCGCGGATCATCCACCCGGCGGCGACGAGGAGCGGTCCCGCGGCGGCGGCGAAGGCGATGAGGACGGCGACCGGCTGGCGCCAGCCGAAGCTCTGCTCGGCGACACGCGTGCGTGCGCCGTCGGCGCCGAGCGCGGCGGCGGCGAGGAGCGCGAGGCCGTAGCCGAGGGTGGCGGGCCCGGCCCACGCCGAGCCGTTCGAGAGCGCGGCGAAGACCAGCGAGACCAGTGCGGCGAGCCAGGCGGTACGGACGGCGAGCTGCCGCTCGGTGCGCAGGAGCGCGGCAAGGGCGGCGAGCACGATGCCGACGAGCAGCAGCCCGTCCACGGTGCCGGGGCCGCCGGGGCTGCCGCCGAGCAGATCGAGCCCGGTCGCGGAGCCGGTGCCGAATTCGAGCCCGGCCTCGGTGAAGAAGCCGAAGGGCAGCAGCGAGAGCGACCAGGGCGCGAGGATCAGGAGCGGGGTGCCCAGTGCGGCGAGGAAGCGCAGGCCGTACGCCGCGATGTCGCCCCTGCGCACCACGAGGAGCGCGAGGCCGAGCACCAGTGCGATCGGCCACACGACCGGCGTGAAGGCGGTGGTGATCGTCAGGAGCAGGGCGAACGCCCAGGAGGCGCGCCAGCTGCCGCGGTTGCCCTCGGCGGAGGCCAGTCCGCTCGCCGCGATGCCCGCGCGCGCCATGAGCGGCAGCAGGATCGCCAGGACGGCGGTGCCGATGCGGCCGCCCGCGAGCGCGCCCGTGGCGGCCGGCAGGAAGGCGTAGGCGACCGAGGCCCAGGCGCGCAGCAGGCGCGACTCGACCAGCGGGCGCGAGGCGAAGTAGGCGGCGAACCCGGCCAGCGGCACCGAGCCGACGAGGAGCACGGTGACCGCGAGTCCGGTGGACCCGAACATCAGGGTGCTGAGCCCCGCGACGAGCGCGATGTAGGGCGGGGCCGACTGCGTGCCGCCGGTCCCCACGGGGTGCCAGGCGTCGAGATAGCGCGCCCAGAGGCCGGAGGAGTCGCCGGGGGCGGGAAGCAGTGCGCCGCCCGCGAGCGCGCCGCTGCCGAGGAGTTCGCGGCAGGCGATGAGCGAGGCGAAGAGGAGCAGCACGAAGAGCATCGGGCCCGGCTTGCGGGCCAGGCGCTTCAGACGTGCGAACTGCTCGACCTGGAGGAAGTCCGCGTCGTCCCCGCCGGGTCCGGATTCGACGGTTCCGTGCCGCCCCGCGCCGGTGACGGCCTCGGGGTCGGAACGGCCGACCACATTGCCCGCGACCTGTTCGACGGTGGCGCGCACGGTGGCGCCCGGCGGCGGGAACAGCGGCCGCAGCTCGGCCGGTTCGAGCGCCGGCTTGCCGCGCTTCTTGCGGGCGGCGGTGATCCGTCCGGGCCGCAGCAGCGTGCCGAGGAGACCGGCGACCTCGTCGACGGCCTGGCCGGGCACCTTGCCGACCAGATACGCGACGGTGCGCAGCAGGGTGCCCACCACGAGCCGGAACAGCAACCAGGGCAGCACGGCCGCACGGGCGTTGACGAGCAGGGTGTAGGCGGCGCCCGCCTTGTCCACGCGGTGCGGCGACGTCGACGTACGGCCGACGCAGTCGACGGTGCGGCGCTCGCGGGATGAGGCCTCGGCGTGCCGTACGACGGCTTCGGGGGCGACCAGGACGCGGTGGCCGGCGTTCTGCGCGCGCCAGCACAGGTCGACGTCGTCCCGCATGAGCGGAAGGTGCCGGTCGAAGCCGCCCAGTTCGTCGAAGACGTCACGCCGGATGAGCATGCCCGCGGTGGACACGGAGAGGACCGGTCGTACGTGGTCGTGCTGGCCCTGGTCCTGTTCGCGGCGGTCGATGCCGGTCCAGCGGCGGCCGCTGTTGGCGATGGAGACGCCGACTTCGAGGAGCTGACGGCGGTCGTACCAGCCGCGGAGCTTGGGGCCGACGATCGCGACGTCCTTGCCGACCTCGCGTTCGTTCTCCACGACGCGGAGCAGTTCGGCGAGGGCGCCCGGCTCGGGCGCGCAGTCGTCGTGCAGCAGCCACAGCCACTGCTCGGGCTCGCCGTGGGGCAACTCCGGGAGGTCGTACGCCTCGTCCCGCCAGGTCCGGCTGACCGGGTCCCAGCCGCTGGGGCGCTTCAGATACGGCAGCTCCTCCGGAGTCAGCACGCCGGCGGTGCGGTTCGCCTCGTCGACGGCGGTGCCGAAGCCGGAGCGGCGGGCCAGGTGCAGGACGCGGTCGGGGCCGAGTGCCTCGGTGACCAGGCGGGCGGAGTCGTCCGCGCTGCCGGTGTCCGCGGCCACGGCGTTCTGCACCGGGCGCTCCTGGCCGAGCAGGCCGGCCAGGGCGTCGGGCAGCCAGCGGGCGCCGTCGTGGGAGACGATCACGGCGGTGACGACGTGCCGCGGGAACTCAGGAGCGGCAGCGTCGTGGTGAGCGGCTGCCGAATGGCTGTGCACGGACATCGAGGTACGGGCCCCGGTTCGATATGGACTGCGGTGGACGCCTGCGCTTCATGGGGGCGCCGGGGCGTCTCGGACGGGGCCCCACACTAACGGCTGGCATCACAACAGCCCGCCGCCTGTGGATAACCCACTGGCGGCGGGCTGTTCTTTACGTAGGGGTGTGCGCCGTTTGTTCGGGCCGGACAGGCTCTTGCGCGGGGTCTCCTGTCCGCTGCGAACTGGCCGGTGTTCAGACGGCGGCCTTCTTCAGCCGGCGGCGCTCGCGCTCCGAAAGACCGCCCCAGATTCCGAACCGCTCGTCGTTCGCCAGTGCGTACTCAAGGCATTCCGAGCGAACCTCACAGGCGAGGCAGACCTTCTTGGCCTCTCGCGTGGAGCCGCCCTTCTCGGGGAAGAAGGACTCGGGATCGGTCTGGGCGCACAGCGCGCGCTCCTGCCAGCCGAGTTCCTCGTCCGCGTCCTCGACCAGCAGTTCCTGAACCAGCTCGGTCATGTGCGCCCCTCGTCTGTCTGTGCGTCCCCGTGGTGCTTGCCGTTACCGATTTCGGCTGAACGACACGAGTGAAATTACAAGTGTGCCGATCCGGGCCAGTCAAGCCGAGATCTGCTATTGGGCCCCTTATTCACCCTGCGGAACCAAGGTAATGCGGAAAGTGTTCAAATCGGCATAAACCCTGACAGCCGTCAGCGTCCATCCCGAGGCGCCCCGCAACCGCTCTCACCGGACGCCTTCACCAGGGAAGGACGCCACGGAGATCGGTGCCGTTGCGACCGGCCCCCCGAAGCGAAGCGGATCACATTCGGGTCACGGGATCACAACGGGGTTTACGAGCCGGTCGCGCCGGTTGAAGCCCAACGTGTCCCCTGGGTGTCCCGTGTACCCCGTGCACAAACCTTTCACCTCACAGAACAACCGGATGAGGTGAAACATATCTCGCATAGCGGACATAGAGTTGACAGAGAAGGTGTGAGCCGGTCTTCTAGTGGGCATGCTCGCGAACTTGACACTCTCGACGACCCGCACCAGCGGGCTCCTCGGTGCTGTCCACGCGCGCTGTCGTTGTTCCTGTTCCAGCTGTTGAGGCTGCCCGCTTCCGGCTGTTGAGCCCGCTTAGGCGCCGTATCGCCGCCCGAGCCGCTTTTCCCGTCCTTGGCCCTGCGGCCTCCTTCTGTTCCCTCGCATTTGCTCCAGCGACTCCCGACACTCACGTTGAGGAACCACCGCACCATGAACAGCGACAGCGACCTCCAGATCGCCGGCGACATCCTCGAAGTCACGCACCTCCTGCAGCCCGCCCGCGAGCACCCGGCCACGGTGGCCGAGTTCGTCGGCATGGCCCGCACGATCGCGGCCGACCGCGCCCAGTGGGCCCACCTCGTCGAGTACGACGCGACGAGCCGGTGGTACCACCGCCTGCGCACGGGGCCGGGATACGAGGTCTGGCTGCTCTCCTGGGTACCCGGACAGGGCAGCGGGCCGCACGACCACGGGCCCTCCTCCGGCGTACTCACCGTCCTGGAGGGCGAACTGACGGAGCGTACGGAGCGCGGACAGCGTGCGCTCGGCGCGGGCGCCCAGCGTGTGTTCGCGCCCGGCTACGTCCACGACGTCGTCAACGACTCCCTGGAGCCCGCCGTCAGCCTGCACGTCTACTACCCCGGCCTGACCGACATGCCGATGCACGCGGCGCGGTGCGGCGTACGGGAGACCGCTCCGGCGGCCGGAGATGTCGTAACCGCCTGACGCGCTGTCGTATGTGCCTGACATGCTTGGGCTCATGCGCATTGTGGTCCTGGCCGGCGGTATCGGCGGCGCCCGTTTCCTCCGCGGGCTCAAGAAAGCCGCGCCTGACGCGGACATCACCGTCATCGGCAACACCGGTGACGACATCCACCTGTTCGGCCTCAAGGTCTGCCCCGACCTCGACACCGTGATGTACACCCTCGGCGGCGGCATCAACGAAGAGCAGGGCTGGGGTCGTACGGACGAGACATTCAAGGTCAAGGAAGAACTCGCCGCCTACGGAGTGGGGCCCGAGTGGTTCGGGCTCGGCGACAGGGACTTCGCCACCCACATCGTGCGGACGCAGATGCTGGCCGCCGGATACCCGCTCAGCGCGGTGACGGAAGCGCTGTGCGAGCGCTGGCAGCCGGGCGTGCGGCTCATCCCGATGTCGGACGACCGCGTCGAGACGCATGTCGCCGTCACGATCGACGGCGAGCAGAAGGCCGTGCACTTCCAGGAGTACTGGGTGCGCCTGAGGGCGTCCGTGGACGCGCAGGCCGTCGTGCCGGTCGGCGCGGAACAGGCCAAGCCCGCGCCCGGCGTCCTGGAGGCCATCGCCGAGGCGGACATCGTGCTCTTCCCGCCGTCCAACCCCGTGGTGAGCGTCGGCACGATCCTCGCCGTGCCGGGGATCCGCGAGGCCATCGCCGACGCGGGCGTGCCCGTCGTCGGGCTCTCCCCCATCGTCGGGGACGCGCCCGTGCGGGGCATGGCCGACAAGGTGCTCGCCGCGGTGGGCGTGGAGTCCTCGGCCGCCGCGGTCGCCGAGCACTACGGAAGCGGGCTGCTTGACGGGTGGCTCGTCGACACGGTGGACGCCGGGGTCGTGGAGCGGGTCGAGTCGGCGGGCATCCGGTGCCGGGCGATTCCGCTGATGATGAGCGACGCCGACGCCACCGCCGAGATGGCGCGGGCGGCGCTCGCTTTGGCGGAGGATGTGCGCGCGTGAGCTTCTCGGACGCTGATTCGGACACGGGCTCGGACGCGGGTTCTGACACGGATGTGGATGCCGGGGCTTCGCCGTCGTTTCGGGTGTGGGCCGTTCCCGGGCTGCCCGAGGTGCGGCAGGGGGACGATCTCGCCAAGCTGATCGCCGCCGCCGAGCCGGGGCTCGCCGACGGTGACGTGCTCCTGGTCACCTCGAAGATCGTCAGCAAGGCCGAGGGGCGGATCGTCGAGGCGAGCGACCGCGAGGCGGCGATCGACGCGGAGACGGTGCGGGTGGTGGCGCGGCGCGGCACTCTGCGCATCGTCGAGAACCGGCAGGGCCTTGTCATGGCCGCCGCCGGTGTCGACGCCTCCAACACTCCCGCCGGGACCGTGCTGTTGCTGCCCGAGGACGCCGACGCCTCGGCGCGCGCGGTGCGGGACGGGCTGCGGGACGTGCTGGGCGTGGACGTCGGGGTCGTGGTCACGGACACCTTCGGGCGGCCCTGGCGCAATGGCCTGACCGATGTCGCCATCGGGGCGGCGGGCGTGCGGGTCCTCGACGATCTGCGCGGGGGCGTCGACGCGTACGGCAATCCGCTGAGCGCGACGGTCGTCGCCACCGCTGACGAGTTGGCCGCCGCCGGGGATCTGGTCAAGGGGAAGGCTGCGGGGCTGCCGGTGGCGGTGGTCCGGGGGCTTTCGCATGTGGTGGACGGGGCTGGTGCGTTGCCGTCCGGTGACGGGGCTGGTGCGTCGTCGTCCGGTGACGGGGCTGGTGGGTCTGCTGGCGGGGCTCGCGCCATGGTGCGTAGTTCGCGGGACGACATGTTCCGGCTCGGGACGTCCGAGGCCGTACGGGAGGCCGTGACGCAGCGGCGGACCGTCCGGGAGTTCACGGACGAGCCGGTGGACCCCGGGGCCGTCAGGCGGGCCGTGGCGGCGGCCGTGACCGCACCGGCGCCGCATCACACGACGCCGTGGCGGTTCGTCCTGCTGGAGTCCGAGGAGTCGCGGGTGCGGCTGCTCGACGCGATGCGGGACGCGTGGGTCGCGGACCTGCGGCGGGACGGCAAGTCCGCGGAGTCCATCGCGAAGCGGGTGCGGCGGGGGGACGTCCTGCGCAGGGCGCCCTATCTGGTGGTGCCCTGCATGGTCATGGACGGCTCCCATACGTACGGGGACGAGCGGCGGGACGCGGCCGAGCGGGAGATGTTCGTGGTCGCCGCGGGGGCCGGGGTGCAGAACTTCCTTGTGGCTCTCGCCGGGGAGCGGCTGGGGTCCGCGTGGGTCTCGTCGACGATGTTCTGCCGGGATGTCGTACGGGAGGTTCTCGGGCTTCCGGGGTCGTGGGACCCGATGGGGGCGGTGGCCGTGGGGCATGCGGCGGGGGAGCCTGCGGCTCGGGCTGCGCGGGGTGTGGGGGGCTTCGTCCGGGTGCTTTGATCTCGCCGGGGGGCGTTGGAACTGGGGGCCCGGGGGGCTCGGGGGGCTTGGGGCTTTTCGCTTGGCTGCGGGCTGGTGGGGGCTTGTCGCGCAGTTCCCCGCGCCCCTGAAAAGGCTGCTTCTTCGGCTGCGGGTGCGTCGTGGTTGCTCGCGCCGTTCCCCGCGCCCCTTACGGGGCCCCGGCCGCCCCTCGGCCGCGGGCTCGTCGTCGGTCCTCACGCCGTTCCCCGCGCCCCTTACGGGGCCCCGGCCGCCCCTCGGCCGCGGGCTCGTCGTCGTTGCTCGCGGCGTTCCCCGCGCCCCTTACGGGGCTCGTTCCCCGCGGACCCCTTACGGGGCTCCTGGTGTTCTCCCCTGGCTCCCTTGCAGAGAGTCAGAGTTTGGAGATGTCGAACTTTGGCATTCCCGGTTTTCTGCGGGACGGGATTCGGCCGCTCAGGAGGATCAGGCGGGCCGCCCGGTGGCGCTGGCCCGCGTAGGGGGTCAGGAGGCGCAGCATTTCCTCGTCGTCCGCCGTGCGGTCGTCCGCCAGGGCGTGGCCGATGATGCCCGGCAGATGGAGATCGCCCACCGTGACCGCGTCCGGGGCGCCGTTGCTGCGCTGGATCGTCTCCGCCGACGTCCACGGGCCGATCCCCGGGATCAGTTCCAGGCGGGCCTGCGCCTGGAGCGGCTGCATCGTCGCCGCCTCCTCCATGCGCGCGGCCACGCGTGCCGCCCGCAGGATCGTCGACGCGCGTTTGTCGTCCACGCCCGCCTTGTGCCACTCCCAGGACGGGATCAGGGTCCATGTCCTCGGCTCCGGCATGACGTGCATGCGCAGCTGGGCGGGGACCGGACCGGGGGCCGCTTCGCCGAACTTGCGGACCAGGAGGCGCCACGCGCGGTACGCCTCGTCCGTCGTGACCTTCTGTTCCAGGATCGACGGGATCAGGGACTCCAGGACCAGGCCCGTACGGATCAGGCGGAGGCCGGGGCGCCGGTGTGCCGTCACCGCGAGGAGGCGGTGGCGGGGGACGAACGCCTCCGGGGCGTCCGATTCGCCAAGGAGGTCGGGGAGTTGGTCCAGGAGCCAGGCGGCTCCCGGGCCCCACGCCTCCGCCTCCACCGACTCCGCGCGCTGGGCGACCCGCAGCGTGCCGGGGCCTTCCGGGGTGCGGCTGGCTCGCCAGGCCGAGCCGTCGGGGGTCGCCCGGAACGTGGGGTCCGCGGGTCCCCTTCGCAGCGGGCCCAGGGTCAGGCCCAGGTTCAGGGGGTAGGGCGGGGTCCATGTCCGGGTCTGTCCCGCCGAAGGGCGACGGGGCACTCCCCTGGGTACGACCGTTTCGCCGCCGCGCACCGTGGTGCGGGTGGGGGTGGAGCGGGGGGCGAAACGGGATGACATCTGTATGAGGGTAAGGGCTTCTGTTTACCCGGCTCCGCCCTTTCCCGTTCCCCGGCTGCGCCCCTTCCCGGAAACCGGCCGGGCGCCCGGGCCTCGCGTGTCACACATCACCGGCTACGCCGGGGTCGTCACTGGTCCGACGAGAAACGCACCGCCCCCGCCGGCAGCCCCGCCCCGCACCACACCCGTACGCCCTCGCGGAGTTCGTTGTCGGGGCCGACGTCCGCGCCGTCGCCGATGACCGCGCCCGCCAGGACCGTGCGGGCGCCCACCCTCGCGCCCTCGCCGATCAGGGACTCCGTGATCACGGCGTTGGGTTCGACGACCGCGCCCGCGAGGATCGTGCTGCCGTCCACCCTGGCTCCTTCGCCGATCACCGCGTGCTCGCCGACGACCGTGCCGCCGGTGAGCTTCGCGTCCGGTGCGACCGTGGCGGTCGGCAGGACCAGGCTGTCGCCGCAGCGGCCGGGGATCGCGGGGGACGGGGCGCGGCCGAGTACCAGGTCGGCGGAGCCGCGTACGAAGGCCCGGGGCGTGCCCAGGTCCAGCCAGTACGTGGAGTCGACCATGCCCTGGAGGTGGGCTCCGGAGGCGAGCAGGTCGGGGAACGTCTCGCGTTCGACCGAGACCGGGCGGCCTGCCGGGATCGTGTCGATGACCGAGCGGCGGAACACGTACGCGCCCGCGTTGATCTGGTCGGTGACGATCTCCTCGGGCGTCTGCGGCTTCTCCAGGAAGGCCTGCACCCGTCCCGTTCCGTCGGTCGGCACGAGGCCGTACGCGCGGGGATCGTCGACCTTCGTGAGGTGCAGGGAGACGTCCGCCCCCGACTCCTCGTGCGTCGCGACCAGGGCGCGGATGTCGAGGCCGGTGAGGATGTCGCCGTTGAAGATCAGGACCGGGTCCTCGGGCCCCGAGCGCAGGCGCGATGCCACGTTGCGGATCGCGCCGCCCGTGCCGAGGGGCTCGGTCTCCGTGACGTACTCGATGTGGAGACCGAGCGCCGAGCCGTCGCCGAAGTACGGCTCGAAGACCTCGGCGAGGTACGAGGTCGCCAGGACGATGTGCTCCACGCCTGCCGCGCGGGCCCGCGCCAGCTGGTGGGTGAGGAACGGGACGCCTGCCGCCGGAACCATCGGTTTGGGTGTGTGCACCGTGAGCGGACGCAGCCGGGTGCCCTTGCCGCCGACCAGGAGGATCGCTTCTGTCACCTGTCGTCTCTGCTTCCTGCTGGGGCCGGCCGAACTTGAGTCGCGGCCGGCCAGTGTATGCAGATGGCTTTGCAGATCGTGCAGTGCGCTGTGCGGGTCGTGCGGTGTGCGGGTCGTGCGGCGCGCTCCGGCCTCAGCGGCCCTGGAGGCGGGCCGAGGTCGACCGGGTGCTGCCCAGCTTCTTGTAGAGCCGGACACCGGGGCATTCCGTACGGAAACCGTCACGGTGCCCGGAGATTACCTGGAGGCGGACGTTCTTGCCTTTCTTGTACAGATTGCCACCCCCGGACTTCAGATATGTCGTTCCTCGCGGGTTCGCTCCGTACAGGCCGAGTTTCCATGCGGTCAGGCGGGCGATCGCGTTCACCGCGGCCGTGGGCGGGTTGACGGAGCTGTAGCTGCCGATGACGGCGATGCCCGTGCTGTTGGTGTTGAAACCGAGAGTGTGGGCCCCGAGGACGGGCTTGGCCACACCTCCGGCACGCCCTTCGTAGATGTTTCCGCACTTGTCGACCGCGAAGTTGTAGCCGAAGTCACGCCAGCCGCTGCTCTTGACGTGGTAGCGGTAAATGCTGCGCAGCACGGATCCCGCCTGTGAGCAGCGATAGTTGTTCCCGGACGCGCTGTGGTGGACGAAGGCGGCCTTCACCGTCTTGGTGTACGCGAACTTCTTCTCGCGCAGTTTCTCGTCCGCGCCCCAGCCCTTGCGCGTGATGATGCGCGGCCGGGGCCCCACGTAGGGCTTGCCCTTGTCGTCGGCCCGTTCCGGGGCGCCGCGGGTCGCGGTGAGCTCGGCCTCCGTCTCCGCCTTGCTGAGCGCGGGAAGGACGGCGGCGTTCTCGCCGGTCATGGCCGCCGAGTGGGCACCGGCCGGCCCGGCGTCCTGCGGGGCCGGCTCGGCGCCGGGGTCGACGAGTTCGACGCGCAGGCCTTCCGGAAGGACCTGGTCGGCGGGCACCCCCGCGAGCGCGCGGTGCCGGTCGGCCTCGCTTCCGTGCCGTTGGGCCGCCTCGCCCCGTACGCGGATCTCGACCCCGTCCGAGTCGCCGACCCACAGTGGTGCGGTGGAGCCGCGGACCCGGCCCGAGGCACGCTCCTCGGCGTCCGGGTCGGCGGCGTGCTCGTGGTTGTGCGTCTCCACGGACTGCCAGGCGGACCAGTTGTCGGTGCCGGAGGCACGCGTGCGGACCTGGACGCTGCCGTGCAGTTCGGCCTCCGGGTCGTCCCAGATGACGCCGACGAGGGAGAAGGGCCGGACCTCTCGCTGGAGCAGGCCCTGTTCGTTGGAGGAGCCGCCGCCCGGTGAGCGGTCGGAGCCGAGCGGGCCGAGCCGGAGCGACTGGGTACTGCCCGCAACCGACTCCGCGGACCGCCCGGCCTGCGACCGGGCCGGAGTCCCGGCACGGGCGTCGGACGACGGCAGGGTGAGAGGGAGCGCCAGGGCGGCAGCGCATGTGACGCCGATCGAGGAAGCAAGAAATCCACGCATACGACTGATAGTTGGCATAGATGAGCATTTCTGTCCATTGCGGAATTGACGGGTCGTCTGTTCGTGTCCTCCGAACCGGTGGCCCGCGCTCCCCCGCCACGCCCGGGCCGACGAAGCGCGCGCGTACCCTTGCGCCCGTGAACGCCACCGACCGCACCCCTGCCGACCTGCTGCGATCCGCGCTCGCCGCGGACCCGGGCCGCCCGCTCATCACCTTCTACGACGACGCCACCGGCGAGCGCGTGGAATTGTCCGTGGCCACCTTCGCCAATTGGGTGGCCAAGACCGCCAATCTGCTCCAGGGCGATCTCGCCGCCGAGCCCGGCGACCGGCTCGCCCTGCTGCTGCCCGCGCACTGGCAGACGGCCGTATGGCTGCTCGCCTGTTCGTCCGTCGGCGTCGTCGCGGACGTGGGCGGCGACCCGGCCGGCGCCGACCTCGTCGTCAGCGGGCCCGGATCGCTCGACGCCGCGCGGGCCTGCTCCGGGGAGCGGGTCGCACTCGCGCTCCGGCCGCTCGGGGGGCGTTTTCCGCAGACCCCCGAAGGCTTCGCCGACTACGCCGTCGAGGTGCCGGGCCAGGGCGACCGCTTCGCCCCGTACGCGCCCGTCGACCCGGACGAGACCGCCCTCGCCGTCGGCGGCGCAGGCGAGCTGACGGGTGCCGAGCTGGTGGAGCGGGCCCGCGCCGATGCCGGGGCCCTGGGGCTCGCGCCCGGCTCCAGGCTGCTCTCGGGTCTTTCGTACGACACCTGGGAGGGCCTGAGCTCCGGCCTGTACGCCCCGCTGGCGGCGGGCGGCTCCGTGGTGCTCTGCCGCCATCTCGACCAGCTGTCCGGGGACGGCCTCGCGAAGCGGATCGAGGACGAGCGGGTCACCGCAAAGACCGGCTGACACCCCCCGTTCGGCCCACCAGGGCCCCTGGCCCGGAGGCCCCCGGCGTCACGTCGGTCCATGGTCGTAGAAGCGCACCTTGCACCGACGTCGCGATGAGGGGTGGACGTATACGTGTCCGACACCGCAGGCATGCCCGCCGGACCGGATCGCCCGGACCCGGACGGGGCCCTGCCTGAGCCGCCGGGCACACACGCACCCGGCGCGGGCTCCAGCCCCACCGGTGAGGGCATCGCCCGGCGCAGGCGGCGCTGGCTGCGCTGGACGGCCGTGGGGGCGGCCGGGGTCGTCCTGGTGGCCGGGGGCGCCGGGTGGGCGATCTACAAGAAGCTCGACGGCAACATCACCAAGGACACGGACGCCGCCGCCGAGCTGGCCCGCTACGAGAAGGAACGCCCGACAGCCCTGGTGCACGGCGCGCAGAACATCCTGCTCATCGGCTCCGACACCCGGGCCGGCCGGGGCAACAAGAAGTACGGCCGCGATCGGGGCACCCAGCGCTCGGACACCACGATCCTGCTGCACCTGGCGGCCGACCGGAAGAGCGCGACCGCGGTGTCGATCCCGCGGGACGTGATGGTGGACCTGCCCAGTTGCCGCAAGCCGGACGGCTCGCGGACGCGGGCGCGGTTCGCCCAGTTCAACTGGGCGTACCAAGCCGGCGGGACGGCCTGCACCATTCGTACGATCGAGAAGATGACGAAGATCCGTGTCGACCATCACATGGTCGTGGACTTCGCCGGGTTCAAGGACATGGTCGACGCGGTCGACGGCGTACAGGTCTGCCTCAGGCGGCCGATCAACGACTCCGACGCCCATCTGAAGATCGCCGCGGGCATGCAGACCCTCAACGGCGAACAGGCGCTCGGCTATGTGCGGGCCCGCAAGAGCATCGGCAACGGCAGCGACACCGACCGGATGGACCGCCAGCAGCAGTTCCTCGCGGCACTCGTCAACAAGGTGCAGAGCAATGACGTCCTGCTCAATCCGGGGAAGCTCTATCCCGTACTCGACGCGGCCACTTCTTCGCTGACGACGGACCCCGCGCTGGCGAGTTTGCGTGGTTTGTACGAACTGGTGCGCGGCATGCGCAACATCCCCACAGAACAGGTGCAGTTCCTCACGGTGCCGCGGCGGTCCTATGCCTACGACGCCAATCGGGATGAACTCGTCCAGCCCGCGGCGTCCGGCCTTTTCTCGCGTCTGCGCACGGACGAACCCCTCCAGGTGTCACCCGAGGAGCCCGAGCCGAGCACCGGCAACGAACAGGCGGAGAGCGGCCGGAGCGGCACATCGGAGCCCGGCGGGGACGACGAGTACAGCGAGTCCGACGGATACGACGAGTACGACTACGAGAGCGACGAGAAGCCGGACGACCCCGCCGATACGCCGAGCCCCGCTCCCACATTCCGCGGCAACACGGCTGCCGGAACGACCTGCGAGTAAAGCCATGCTCAAGCGCAAGACCGCCCGCACAAAGAAATAGGGCGGATTGCCCAGTTGTAGGGGAGTGGAATTTGTCACCGACGTCGTTCAGCGCTGAACTGGCCGGATAGTGTGAGCGATCCGGTGCGCCCGGCCCTTCGCGGCCGCGCACCGCTTGACGACTGACCGAGCGCCTTGACTGAGGGGGGAAAGGCGCCGCGTGGCCCCGACGGAGGACGCAAACAACCGTGGACGCGCAAGGCCGTGGGCGGGCGGAGAACATCGATCCCGCAGACCAGTGGGTGCTCAACCCGAACACCGGCGACTACGAACTGCGACTGACCCCCTCCGGAGGGCAGTCGGCGGTGCCCGGACCCCGCAGATCTACGCGGTCCTCGCCACGCCAGGGAACGCGCGGCCGTGACGGCCGCCGCGACGAGCGCCGTGACGAGCAGCGGGACGTGCCGCCGCAGCGCAGACGGCGGCCTCCGCAGCCGGAGGCCGCGGGCGGACGGCGCAAGCAGAAGCCGAAGAAGTCCAAGGGCAAGAAGGCCCTGATGTGGACGGGCGGCTCCCTCGCCTTCGCCCTGGTCGCCGCGGGCACCGGCGGGTACCTCTACTACCAGCACCTCAACGACAACATCAATTCGATCGCCGACGACGGCGCGAGCACCGGCGGCTTCAGCAAGGACCGCGCCATCAACATCCTGGTGATGGGCACGGACAAGCGCAGCGGCGAGGGCAACGAGAAGTACGGCGACAAGGGGAGCGTCGGCCACGCCGACACGACGATCCTGCTGCACGTCTCCAAGGACCGCACGAACGCCACCGCGTTGAGCATTCCGCGTGACATGATCACGGACATTCCGGACTGCCCGACGACGATGGAGGACGGCAGCAAGAAGACGATCACCGGCACGAAGGGCGCTCGCTTCAACGAGAGCCTCGGGCAGAAGGACCGCACGCCGAGCTGCACCATGCGTACGGTCACGGAGATCACCGGGATAGTCCCCGACCACTTCATGGTGGCGGACTTCAACGCGGTCAAGACGCTCTCCAGCGCGGTCGGCGGCGTGGACGTCTGTCTTGCCAAGGACATCGACGACCCGGACTCGCACCTGAAGCTGCCCAAGGGCGAGCACACCATCGAGGGCGAGCAGGCCCTGGCGTTCGTCCGTACGCGGCACTCCGTGGGCACCGGCGGCGACTTGAGCCGCATCGAGCTCCAGCAGCAGTTCCTCAGCTCGCTGATGCGCAAGCTCAAGTCGAACGACACGCTCACGAACCCGAAGAAGATGATCGACCTCGCGGAAGCGGGCACCGAGGCGCTCACGGTCGACTCCAAGATCGCTGACATAATGAGACTCCGTGACCTGGGCATGGAGCTCGGCAAGCTCGACATGAAGAACCTGACGTTCGCGACCGTGCCCGTGGTCGACAACCCGGCGGAGAAGGTCCACACGACGGTCGTGGTGAACAAGGCCAAGGCCGACCCGCTGTTCGCCATGATGCGCGCCGACGAGTCGCTCACCGCGGTGAAGAAGAAGGAGAAGAAGGAGAAGGCGGCGGTCGCCGCACGCCTCAAGGGCAAGAAGTCCGCCGCCGCCGATGTGCGGGTCAACATCTACAACGGCAGCGGCAAGACCGGCGCCGCTCAGGCAACTCTCACGTACTTGCAGAACACTGAGGGCATGTCCAAAGCCAGCCAGCTCGGCAACGCGCCGTCCGAACTCAAGAAGACGACGCTGGAGTACGCCCCCGACCAGGCCGATCAGGCCCGGCGGCTCGCCGACGTCATGGGGCTCTCCGGCTCCGCGATGAAGCCCGGCAAGAGCGAGAAGAACTCGCAGGGTCTCCCCGCCATCAAACTGACGCTCGGCGGCGACTTCAAGGGAGCCGGGGTTTCGATCAGTGCTCCGGCGAAGGCGCCGAAGGACATCCAGAAGGTCGAAGCGGACAAGACTGTGTGTGCCAAGTGACCTGAAGCGGCCATTCTGCGTCTGACAAGGCGCAGGATGGCCGTAATTCGGGCTGGCGCGGGGAGCGCCGGGGGGCGCGGGGAGGGGCAGGGGATGGGGAAGAGCAGCGTGCGTGGGGAGGGGGCGCGACAACGCGCCCCGCACGCCAGTGATCTTGGCTTGGAAGAAGGCCCGCGGGACGAGGGCGGGAAACCGTCGGCGGACGGCGGGAAGCAGCGGCACCGCGGCGGGAACGGCGGCCCGCGGGCACCGCGTCCCAGACGCCGGATACTCCGCTGGTCGGCGACGATCCTGTCGGTGCTGATCCTCGGCACGGCCGGCGTCGGATACCTCTGGTACCAGCACCTGAACAACAACCTGGAGACCGACGAGCTGAACATCGGCGAGGACCGGGCCCCCGAACCCACGCCGAACGCCGCGGGGCAGACTCCGCTGAACATCCTGCTCATCGGCTCGGACGCGCGGGACTCCAAGGAGAACCAGAAGCTCGGCGGCGCCAAGGAGACCTTCGGCGGCACGCCGCTCGCCGACGTCCAGATGCTGCTGCACCTGTCGGCCGACCGCACCAACATGTCGGTCATCAGCATGCCGCGCGACACGCTCCTGGACATCCCCAAGTGCACCGACCCCGACGACGGCAAGGTCTACGAGGCGTCCACGCAGCGGACGATGACGAACCAGACGCTCGGCCGCGGCGGCCCCGGCTGCACGGTGGCCACCTGGGAGAAGCTCACGAACATCCACATCAACCACTTCATGGAGGTGGACTTCGCGGGTGTGGTCGACATGGCCGACGCCATCGGCGGCGTGCCCGTCTGCGTGGACGCCAACATCCACTCGCGCGACAGCCAGGGCCACGGTTCGGGACTGAAGCTCGAGAAGGGCACCACGTCCATCAAGGGCGAACAGGCCCTGCAGTGGCTGCGTACGCGCTACGGCTTCGACGACGGCAGCGACATCAGCCGCGCCAAGGCCCAGCACATGTACATGAACTCGCTCGTGCGCGAGCTGCGCGAGAACGCCGGTCTGAGCAGCCCCAACAAGCTGCGCAAGCTCGCCGAGACCGCTACCGGCGCGCTCAAGGTCGACGAGGGCCTCGGCAGCGTGAAGAAGCTCTTCGACCTGAGCAACGAGCTCAAGAAGGTCTCGCCGGAGCGGACCACGATGACGACCATGCCGTACGAGTACGTGGGCGCGCGCGTGATCCCCAAGCCGGGCGACGCCGAGCAGCTCTTCCGCCTCGTACGCGACGACATCCCGCTGGACGGCAAGGGCAGGAAGAAGCCCGCCAAGGAGAAGGTCTCGGACGACCCGGCGGCCGACGACGCCGAAATCGCGGTGCGAGTGCAGAACGGCACCCGTTCGGACACCGAGCCCCCGGTGAGCGGGCGGGCGTCCACGATCACCCAGCTCCTCGCGGGGAAGGGCTTCGCCAAGGCGACGGCCGATTCGACGACGGTCCTCGCTCGGGAGAAGACCGTCGTCATGTTCCCCAGCGCCGAACTGGAGGGCGACGCCCAGCGGGTCGCCAAGTCCCTCGGCATGAAGCTGAGTTCGGTGAAGAAGTCGACGGACGTCTCCGGGGTGACCCTGGTCGTCGGCGCCGACTGGCGGGAGGGCAACACCTACCCCAAGCAGAAGCAGGACGACAAGACGCCTGATTCGGCCGACGCGCTCAACGGCTCGGACAAGAAGGCCTGCATGCACGTGAACCCGAAGTTCACCTGGGAGTGACACGGAGAGACCCGGCCCGCCGGTGGCGGGCCGGGTCTCTCCGGCTGTGTCCGGGCCTGGCCGGAACGGTGCCTCAGGCCTCGCTGAGGACAGCCGGGCGCCGGGAGGCGATGACCTTCTTGGCGAGCGAGCGCGGGCTGGTCAGGAAGCCCCAGCCCCACGACATGTGCATGGTCGCGAGCGCCACCGGGATCTGGAGGCGCGCCTTCAGCGGAAGCCCCTTGCCCGCGGGCAGCGAGCCCGCCACGATCGCCGCCAAGTAGCCGCCGGGGACGACGAAGCCCCAGGGGGTGACCAGGGCGCCGACGACCACACCCGCCGCGATCGCGCAGACCGCGGTCGGCGGCGCGAGGTAGCGCAGGTTGATGGAGCCCTCGTGGTAGCGGGCGACGACGTGCCGCCAGCGGCCGTAGTCCTTGTACTGCTTGGCGAGGGCCTTCACGCTCGGCCGGGGGCGGTACTGCACCTTCAGCTCGGGCGAGAACCAGATGAGGCCGCCCGCCTCGCGGATGCGGAAGTTCAGCTCCCAGTCCTGGGCGCGGATGAACTCTTCGTTGTAGCCGCCCTGCTGTTCGAGGGCCTCGCGGCGGAAGACCCCCAGATACACGGTCTCCGCCTGCTGGGCCTCGCCACCGGTGTGGAAGGCCGCGTTGCCCACGCCGATCTTCGACGTCATGGCGGCGGCGACCGCGTGCTCCCAGTCGTTCTCGCCCTCGGCGTGCATGATGCCGCCGACGTTCTGCGCGCCGGTCTCCTCCAGGAGGCGTACGGCCGTCGCGATGTAGCCGGGCGAGAGGATGCCGTGGCCGTCCACGCGCACCACGATCGGGTGGCTTGAGGCCTTGATCGCGGCGTTCAGGGCCGCGGGCGTGCGGCCCGTGGGGTTCGGGACGGTCTGCACCTTCGCGCGGTTGCCCGCGGTCTCGGCGACCAGTTCGGCGGCGATCTCGTCGGTGCGGTCCGTGGAGGGACCGAGCGCGACGACGACCTCCATCTCACCGTCGTAATCCTGTTCGAGGATCGCGGAGACGGCAGCACGCAGATGCCGTTCCTCGTTGAGCACCGGCATGATCACGGAAACGGCAGGAAGCTGCACGTGGGGCGTCGCGTTCATCGGCGTCACGTTACCGCGAATGGGGGACACCGGCGCGCGCCGCCCGGCCTGCTGCCCCGGGTCGCAGATCGTATGGGCCTACGGTTCTGGCATCCCCCGGCCCATCGAGACCTTCCCCCACCCGTTCCGGCCAGGCCCGTCACCGCGGAGGTGTCCTCTCACGTGCCCACACCGCCCCGCCGCTACCCGACCCCGCCACCGCGTGGCCAACGCCCGCCACGCGCGAGGCAGCCCGTGCAGCAGCCCGCGGGTCGGCAGGTCAAGCGGCGCAGGCGGCCACGCTGGGTCACGCGGGCGGCGACGGTGTTCTCCGTGACGGTGCTCGCGGCGGCCGGGATCGGGCACGCCGTCGTCACGAGCCTCGACACCAAGATCGACCGGGTCGACGCCTTCAAGGACATGAAGAACCGGCCGAAGGGGGGCACCGGCATGAACTTCCTGCTGGTGGGCACCGACGGCCGCGACAAGATCACCGATGCGGACAAGCAGAAGTACCGCCTGGGCGGAGCGCCCTGCCACTGCACGGACACGATCATGATCGTGCACATCTCGGAGGACAGGAACCGCGCCAGCGTCGTGAGCCTGCCCCGGGACAGTTACGCCGAGATGCCCGAGCACGTCGACCGGAACTCCGGCGAGAAGCACAAGCCGCATCCGGTCAAGATGAACGCGGCGTACGCGGAGGGCGGCGCCAACCTCACCGTGCGGACCGTCGAGAACATGACGAAGGTAAAGATCGACCACTATCTGGAGGTCGACTTCACCAGCTTCATGAAGACCGTGGACGTGCTCGGCGGCGTCGAGATCTGCACGGCCCGCCCGCTCAAGGACTCGTACACCGGACTCAACCTGCCCGTCGGCATGCACACCCTCAACGGCGGCGCCGCACTGCAGTACGTCCGCACGCGGCACGTCGACGGCTCGTCCGACCTGGGGCGGATGCGCCGCCAGCAGCGGTTCCTGGCGGCGCTGATCTCCAAGGCCACCGGCAGCGGGGTGCTGCTCAACCCGCTCAAGTTCCGCGACGTGACCAGGACGCTGCTCAGCTCGGTCCGGGCCGACGGCGGCTTCGGCACGAACGAAATGCTCTCGCTGGGCCGTGCGATGCGCGGCTTCTCGCCGCGTTCGTCGGAGTTCACCACGGTGCCGCTGCTCGACAAGGGCGTGAACGTGCCGGGCATCGGGTCGACGCTGAAGTGGGACCCGGAGAAGTCCGTGAAACTCTTCGACGCGATCCGCGCGGACCGTCCCCTCGCCGCGCACCACGCCAAGCGGGCCATCGTCGACGTGTCCCCGCAGCAGATCCGCGTGCAGGTCGACAACGGCACGGGCAAGCCCGGCCTCGGCAAGCTGGTCGACAGCGCGCTGCGGTCCACCGGCTTCCGGACGACGCGGGCTCCGGGCAACTGGCCGGGCGCGCCGCTCAAGCGCACGGTCGTGGCGTACGACCCGCGCTGGGACCGTTCGGCGAAGTCCCTGGCGACCGCGCTGCCCGGCAGCATCATGAAGCCGGTGAACGGCCTCGGCTCGACCCTGAAGGTGTTCGCGGGCCAGGACTTCAAGCAGGTCAGGCCGGTACAGGCGGAGGACGCCTATCAGGGCGAGTTCGGCGCGCTGACCGGCGACCAGGTGACGTGCCGCTAGGCCGGGAGTGCCGGGGGCTCAGTCCTGGAGCCCCTCGGCGGCACGCGCCTGCCGCAGCTCCTTGATGGCCCGGCGCCGCGCGAGACGGTGCGTGCGCCGGATCTGCGCCTCCTGGTACCGGCGCCGGTCCCGCTCGGTCTCCGGGAGCACCGGCGGCACGGTCCGCGGTTTGCCGTCCGCGTCGACGGCGGCGAAGACGAGATACGCGGAGCCCACCTGCTGCGCGGGCGTCGACTCGTTCCAGCGCTCGGCGAGCACCCGGACGCCGACCTCCATGGAGCTGCGCCCGGTCCAGTTCACCTGCGCCTTCACATGGACGAGGTCGCCGACGCGCACCGGCTCCAGGAACGCCATCTCGTCCATGGACGCGGTGACCGCGGGCCCGCCCGAGTGCCGTCCCGCCACGGCCCCCGCCGCGTCGTCCACCAGTTTCATGATCACACCGCCGTGCACCGTCCCGAGGAGGTTGGTGTCGGCGTGGGTCATGATGTGGCTGAGAGTCGTACGGGACGCCGAAGTCGGCTTGCCCGGAATATTCGATTCCGTGCCGGGGGCCAGGTCTGTCATGGGCTCCACCCTATGTCCGGCACCTGCCCGGGCCGCCCCCGGTCGCTTTGCATCAGCTCTGCAACAGCCCTGAACCGAAATCCCCCCTGCCCTGTGAGGCGCCCTCCCGCAGACGGCACACTGGTCCGCATGAGCGATTGGCCTGACGACCAGGGCGGCCGAGGATACGGCCGTGGCAGCGGGAGCGCACAGCCTGAGGGCGCCCGCAGGATGCGGCATGTCCAGCGCGGCGGCCCGTCCGGCCGGCCGGGCCGGCAGCAGGCGGGCGGTGTCCCGCAGCAGCACTCGTACGACGACGGCTCCGGCCAGCGGTACGGCGACGCGCGCGACGACATGTTCGAGCCCCGCACGCCCCGCCAGGGCTCGTACGACGACGGGTACGACAGCGGCTACAACACCGGTCAGGTCTACGGCTCGCCGAACGGCCAGGGCAACGGCGGCCAGGGCGGCGGCGACGGTTACGCCACCCGTGCCCCGCGCCCCGCCCCGAACTGGCGGCGCCGCATCAAGATCGGCTCGATCACCCTGGTCGTGGTCCTTGTCGCGGTCTCCGTCGGCACGTACTTCTGGGCCGACTCCAAGCTCAAGCGCGAGGTCGACCTCTCCAAGGTCATCGAGCGCCCCGACGGCGGCGACGGCACGAACTACCTGATCGTCGGCTCCGACAGCCGCGAGGGCATGTCCGACCAGGACAAGAAGGACCTCCACACCGGCTCCGCCGAGGGCAAGCGCACCGACTCGATGATGATCCTGCACGTCGCGGACGACGGCGGGAACACGATGATCTCGCTCCCCCGCGACTCGAACGTGACGATCCCGTCCTTCAAGGGCGCCGAGTCCGGCAAGCTCTACCCGAACCAGGGCCGCCAGACGAAGCTCAACGCGGCGTACGCCGAGGACGGCCCCGAGCTGCTCGTGCGCACCGTCGAGTACAACACCGGCCTCAGGATCGACCACTACGCCGAGATCGGCTTCGGCGGCTTCGCCGAGATCGTGGACGCGGTCGGCGGCGTCGAGATGGACATCCCCGAGGGCTTCAAGGACGAGAAGTCCGGCGCCGACTTCGAGGCGGGCAAGCAGACCCTCGACGGCAAGGAGGCCCTGGCCTTCGTCCGTACGCGTTACGCCCTGAAGGGCAGCGACCTGGACCGCACGAAGAACCAGCAGAAGTTCCTCGCGGCCCTGGCCAACCAGGCGGCGACGCCGGGCACGGTCATGAACCCGTTCAAGCTCTACCCCACGATGAGCGCGGGCCTGGACACGCTGATCGTCGACAAGGACATGGGCCTGTTCGACGTGGCGTCCATGTTCTGGGCGATGAAGGGCGTCACGGGCGGCGACGGCAAGTCCATGAACATGCCGCTCGCGGGCTCCGCCGGCGGCAACCTTCTGTGGGACAAGGCCAAGGTCAAGCAGATGGTGGAGCAGCTGAACAACGACGAGAAGGTGACGGTCTCGGGCGGCTGAGTCCGAGGCGCTTCGCACGTACGTGGAGGGGGCCCCGCCGGGATCGGCGGGGCCCCCTCGCATGCCGCGGACACCGCGCCGTACCCCGAACGCTCCGCCCGCCGCGAAGGCGCGGCTCCCGCGTGTCACGGTGGACCGGACCCCACCTGACGCCCGGAGCACGCCAATGGCAGATCTGCAGGTCGATCTCGACGACACCGCCGCAGCCGGAGCTCTCGACCGGCCGGCCCCTGGAACCCCGCCCATATCCGACGACCTCGAAGCCGGACCGGTACACGTAAAGGCGGCCGGAGCGGCGCTCGAAGAGCTGCTGCCCAAACCGGAACCCTGCGTCCCCGACCCGCTCGGGCGGGCCCGCGCGCTGCTCGCCGCGCATCCCGTCGCCGACGGCTACAGCGGACTGCCGTGGGCGCTGCGGGCACTTCCCTGGTACGACCTGGAGCTCGGTGACAGCGCCGTGGACGGCGATGTGCCGCGGCTGCGCGAAGGCGGCGTGGGGGCGCAGTTCTGGTCCCTGCACGTCCCGGAGACCGTCACCGGTGACCGTGTGCTCGGCGCGACGCTCGAACAGCTCGACCTCGCCAAGCAGGTCGTCCGCGGCCACTCCGAGGGGCTGCGCCTCGCCTCGTCGGCGTCCGAGGTGGCCGACGCCCGGCACTGCGGCCGCATCGCCACGCTGCTCGGCCCCGCGCGCGCCGAGGCCGTCGGTGACTCGCTGGCCGTCCTGCGCGCGCTGCACGCCCTCGGCCTGTGCTCGCTGACGCTCTCCGGCACGTCATGGGCGGGCCCCCAGGGGCTGAGTCCGTTCGGCGATGAAGTGGTGCGCGAGCTGAACCGGCTCGGGGTGCTCGCCGAGCTTTCCGGGGCCTCCGACGCCACGGCCCGCCGGGTGCTCGCCGTCTCCAGGGCGCCGGTGCTCTTCGCCCGCTCGGGGGCCCGCGCGCTGCGGGACGTACCGGCGAACCTGCCGGACGACCTGCTCGCCGCGCTCGGCGCCGCCAAGGGCCTGTGCCTGGTGCCCCTGGCGGCCGAGCAGACGGGTTCCTCGATCCGCGAGGTGGCGGACCATCTCGAACACGTACGCCGGCTCGCGGGGCCGGAGTCCGTGGGGCTCTCGGGGATGTACGACACCCCGGACGCGCACCCCGACGGACTGGGCGACGCCTCGCACTACCCGTACCTCATCGCCGAGCTCGTCGAGCGCGGCTGGCCCGACGCGGACCTCGCCCGCCTTACCTGGGGCAACGTCCAACGGGTGCTGCGCGGCGCGGACTTCGCGGCGCGGGCGGCGCGGGAGAGACGGCGCCGGCAGGCCGCCTCCTAGCAGGCTGCTCCTGCCGGCCCGCTAGCAGGCGCAGAGGCAGAACGGGTGTCCGGCCGGGTCGGCGTACACCCGGAAGCCGCGGGCGCGGTCCTCGGCGTCGAGCACGGTGGCGCCGAGCGCGAGCACCTCCTTCTCGACGGCGTCGAGCTCCGCCCGCGGCACTTCGAGGTCCAGGTGGAACTGCTGCGAGCGGCCGGCCTCCGGCCACTTCGGGGGTACGTGGCCGGGGGCGGCCTGGAAGGCGAGCGGGGTGCCGCCGTGGCCTTCGAGGGCGACCCAGCCGTCACCGTCGTCCTTGAGGGTGCCGCCGAGGGCGGCGGCGTAGAAGCCGGCGAGCGCGAGAGGGTCGGGACAGTCGAGTACGACGACGCCGAGTTTGGCGAGGGGCATGACTTCTCCTCCGTCTGGTTACCGGTAGCCGATGTCTACGAGTAACGCGGTTACTGCATGCTCCCCCATTGGGGGTAACGTCGCAACCATGAATGAGAGAGCACCCGCTCCGGGCGGCCTCGCGCTGATCCAGGCGCTGGTGAACACGCTGGACCTGGAGTCGGGCGCGGACGCACTCGACACCGCGGAGGGACGCGCGCCGTTCGGCCTCGCGCCGGGCGCGGAGGTGGCGGCCGCGCGCGAACTACGGGAGTCGCTACGCGTGGCATGCCTGGCCCACGCGGGACACGGGCCGCACGCGGACGCCCCGCCACTGGGTCAACTCCTCGCCGCAGCACCGCTGTTGGTGCGAATCTCCGCCGGTGACGGCTCGGCGTCACTCACCCCGGCCGACCCGTCACCGCTGCTGTCACGGGTGGCGGCGGCCATCGCGGAGGGGGCGGCATCCGACACCTGGACCCGCCTCAAGGCCTGCGAGGCCCCCGACTGCCACTGGGCCTACTACGACCGCAGCCCGGCGGGCCGGAGCCGGTGGTGCGACATGGGGGTGTGCGGGGCCCGCGCCAAAATGCGGGCGTACCGGGCACGGAAGGCCTGACGGAGCGGTGCACACCGTTGATCACCGGCTCCGCCGGGTTCGTCCTCGAACGCCGGACGGGCTGGATCAGGCCCCCGGCCTGCCCATCGCCCGGTAAGTCCACCCCGCCGCCCGCCAGATCTCCGGGTCCAGCGCGTTGCGGCCGTCCAGGATGAGGCGGTTCGAGGCCACCTCGCCCAGGGCCTGCGCGTCCAGCTCGCGGAATTCGCGCCACTCGGTCAGGTGCAGCACGACGTCCGCGCCCCGCACCGCCTCCACGGCCGACTCCGCGTACGCCAGCGTCGGGAAGAGCCTGCCCGCGTTCTCCATGCCCTTGGGGTCGTACACGGTGACCTGGCCGCCCTGGAGGTGGATCTGCCCGGCGACGTTCAGCGCGGGCGAGTCACGTACGTCGTCCGAGTCCGGCTTGAACGTGGCCCCGAGGACCGCGACCCGCTTGCCCAGGAAGGACCCGCCGCCCAGTGCCTCGCGCGCCATCTCCACCATCTGCCCGCGCCGGCGCATGTTGATGGAGTCGATCTCACGGAGGAACGTCAGCGCCTGGTCCGCGCCCAGTTCGCCCGCCCGCGCCATGAACGCCCGGATGTCCTTGGGCAGGCAGCCGCCGCCGAAGCCGATGCCGGCCCGCAGGAACTTCTTGCCGATCCGGTCGTCGTAACCGAGCGCCTCCGCCAGCTTCACGACATCGCCGCCCGCGGCCTCGCACACCTCGGCCATGGCGTTGATGAACGAGATCTTCGTGGCCAGGAAGGAGTTGGCCGCGGTCTTCACCAGCTCGGAGGTCGGGAAGTCCGTCACGACGAAGGGCGAACCCTCGCCGATCGGCCCCGCGTACACCTCGCGGAGCAGCTTCTCGGCGTGCGCGCTGCGGACGCCGACGACGATGCGGTCCGGGTGCAGCGTGTCCTTCACGGCGAAGCCCTCGCGGAGGAACTCCGGGTTCCAGGCCAGCTCGGCCTCGGCGCCCGCCGGAGCGTTCGCGGCCAGCTCGCGCGCGAGGCGGTCCGCCGAGCCGACCGGCACGGTCGACTTGCCGACGACCAGCGCGGGCCGCGTCAGATGCGGGGCGAGCTGCGCGAAGGCGCTGTCGACGTAGCTCATGTCGCAGGCGTACTCGCCGTGCTTCTGCGGGGTGTTCACGCAGACGAAGTGCACGTCGCCGAAGGCCGCGACCTCGGCGAAGTCCATGGTGAAGCGCAGCCGCCCGCTGGAGCCCTCGATCCCGGCGACGTGCTTGCGCAGCAGCTCCTCAAGGCCGGGCTCGTACATGGGGACCTCGCCCCGCTGCAGCATCTCGATCTTCTCAGGCACGACGTCGAGGCCGAGCACCTCGAAACCGAGCTCGGCCATGGCCGCGGCGTGCGTCGCACCGAGGTAGCCGGTGCCGATCACGGTGATCTTGAGGGCCATGCGGTGCTCCAGGGGTCTACGGCCGTCAGTGCGGTGCCCGAGCATAGTCGGGCCCTTGACCGGGCACGTTTCCGCCATTGGCAACCGCCGACTGCCCGCTGTCGGCAAGCTCACGTATCCCTCGTGTGAGCCGCCCTCTAAAATTTGGGTTACTTAACGGTAATTAGCGTCCTTGGAGCGTGAGAAACCTTGGCCGGATCGGCTGATTTCGACCTGTACCGCCCGTCCGAGGAGCACGACATGCTCCGCGACGCGATCCGATCGCTCTCCGAGGCGAAGATCGCACCCTTCGCCGCCGCGGTCGACGAGGAGGCCCGCTTCCCGCAGGAGGCGCTCGACGCCCTCGTCTCCTCCGACCTGCACGCCGTGCACGTACCGGAGAGCTACGGCGGCACCGGCGCCGACGCGCTCGCCACGGTCATCGTGATCGAGGAGGTGGCCCGCGTCTGTGCCTCGTCCTCCCTGATCCCGGCCGTGAACAAGCTGGGCTCGCTCCCCGTGATCCTCTCCGGGTCCGAGGAGCTGAAGAAGAAGTACATGACGCCGCTCGCCAAGGGCGAGGGCATGTTCTCGTACTGCCTCTCCGAGCCGGACGCCGGTTCGGACGCGGCGGGCATGAAGACGAAGGCCGTCCGTGACGGCGACTCCTGGGTCCTCAACGGCGTGAAGCGCTGGATCACGAACGCGGGCGTCTCCGAGTACTACACGGTGATGGCCGTGACCGACCCGACCAAGCGCTCGAAGGGCATCTCGGCCTTCGTCGTCGAGAAGTCGGACGAGGGTGTCTCCTTCGGCGCCCCGGAGAAGAAGCTCGGCATCAAGGGTTCGCCGACCCGCGAGGTCTACTTCGACAACGTCCGCATCCCCGCCGACCGCATGATCGGCGAGGAGGGCACGGGCTTCGCCACGGCGATGAAGACCCTGGATCACACCCGCATCACCATCGCGGCCCAGGCGCTCGGCATCGCGCAGGGCGCCCTGGACTACGCCAAGGGGTACGTCCAGGAGCGCAAGCAGTTCGGCAAGCCGATCGGCGACTTCCAGGGCGTGCAGTTCATGCTCGCGGACATGGCGATGAAGATCGAGGCCGCACGTCAGCTGACGTACGCGGCGGCGGCCAAGTCGGAGCGCGGTGACGCGGACCTCACCTTCCAGGGCGCTGCCGCCAAGTGCTTCGCCTCGGACGTCGCGATGGAGGTCACCACGGACGCCGTCCAGCTGCTCGGCGGCTACGGCTACACCCGTGACTACCCCGTCGAGCGCATGATGCGCGACGCGAAGATCACGCAGATCTACGAGGGCACGAACCAGGTCCAGCGGATCGTGATGGCCCGCAACCTGCCGTAACCCGGAGCAGTACCCGGGTCCGCATCAGCCGCCCTTCCCCTGCCTCAGGGGGAGGGCGGCTGCGTTTTGCGCAGGTCCTGGTTCGGCGCGACAACCGGGTCGAGGACCGGCGGGTCGCCCCACGGGAGTTCGAGCGCCGCCCGCAGCGCCCGCACCTGCCGCTCGCCGATCCGGTCGGCGAGCTCCCGCTCGACGCGGCGCAGGACCAGCTCCGCCCTGTGGTGCGTACGGGCGCCCTCCTCGGTGCGGCGGATCAGCCGCTGGCGCCCGGAGGAGGGGTCGGGGACCTGCTCCAGGAGGCCCGCCGCGACCAGGCCGTGCACCGCCTGGTGTGCCGTCTGGCGGGTGACGCCCATCCGGCGGGCCAGCTCGGAGACCGTCGTGCCCTGCTCGTCGAGGACGGCGAAGAGGCCCGCCTGGGTCGGCGAGACATGGGCCTCCCCCGCCTCCTCCAGGGTCGCGAGGAGCGCGTCCTCGAACCAGCGGCGGGCGTCGCCCAGGAGTTGCGGGAGGTTGCGGCCGGTGGCGTGCATGCCGAGAGCCTATGGGTCCGCGGGAGCGGTCGCCCCTTGCCCCTCATGGACTCTCTATGTCAGGCTGCCTGACGTTTCCCCTCGATATCCCCTCGTTTTCCAGCACCCCCGGGAGAGCCCATGACGATCGAGTACGCCACCCGCCACCGGAGCGCCTCCCGCATCCCCGCCGAGCCGGGCAAGCCCTACGTCATCGAGAAGGGCGAGGGCGACCGCGCCCATCTGTTCGGCGACCTGGTCACCATCTACGCGGGCGGCGAGCAGACCGAGAACGGCTTCAACTTCTTCACCGTCGAAGGCCCCAAGGGCAACGTCATCCCGGCCCACCTGCACCCCGACACGTACGAGGTCTTCTACGTCACCCAGGGCGCCGTCCGCCTCTTCGTCGAGGACCTCGACGGCGAGCAGCAGGAGAAGCTCCTGACCCCCGGCGACTTCGGTTTCGTGCCCAAGAACTGTCCGCACGCCTACCGCATGGAGCGCCACCACAGCCAGGTCGTCGGCGTCGCCGCGGGCCCCGGCGGCACCTTCGAGCGGTTCTTCGAGACGCTCGGGGCGCCCGCCGAAGGGCTCGGCCTGCCGCGCGAGCCCGTCGTGCCCACGCCCGACAAGTTCGCCACCGTCCCCCAGCAGTACGACGTGCGCTTCCTGCCCGAGCACCAGTGGCGCACCCGGTGAGCCCGGCAGGCCCGGCCCTGCGGGAGCTGATCGCCGCACCCCACCCCGACGTCGCGCCCCTTCCGCCCGCCGCACACCCGGCGCCGGATGTGCGGGTCCTGCGCGGCGTCCCGTACGGCGAAGTCGAAGGCAGCCGTCCGCTCGAACTCGACCTGTGGCTGCCCGCCGCCGGAAACGAGCCCGCCCCTCTGGTCCTCTTCGTGCACGGCGGCGCCTGGCGTCGCGGGCGCCGTGACGACATGGGGCTGCGGACCCGGCACTGGTCCCCCGGCCCGCTGCAACGCATCGCCGCGGCGGGCTTCGCGGTGGCCTGCGCCGACTACCGGCTCAGCGGCGAGGCCCGCTTTCCCGCCCCGCTCGACGACCTGCGGGCCGCGCTGCGCTGGCTCTCCCTCCGAGCGGCGGAGCTCGGCGTCGACACCTCACGCACCGTGCTGTGGGGCGAGTCCGCGGGCGGGCACCTGGCCTCGCTGCTCGCGCTCGACCCGGCGGTCCCGGCCGCCGGAGCCGTGATCTGGTACGCCCCGAGCGACCTGACCGTCCCCCGCGGCCCGTTCGACCCGCACAGCGCCGCGACCCCGGAAGCTCTGCTGCTCGGCGCGGCGCCCGCATCCGTGCCCGAGCGTGCCCGCGCGGCCAGCCCCGTCGCGCAGGCACACCGGGACGCCCCGCCCTTCCTCCTGGTCCACGGCGAGCAGGACACGATGGTCCCGGCCACGCACAGCGAGGCGCTCGCGGCGCGGCTGCGGGAGGTGGGCACCCGCGTCGAACTGCGCATGGTGCCGGGCGCCGACCACGGCTGGTACGGAGCGCCCGACGCCGTGGTGGAAGAGGTTTTCGTCAGCTCGCTGCGGTTCGCGCGGGGGCTCGTGACGTAGGGGGGCGTGGGGGCCGTAGAAAGCGGGGTGGGGCGCGGCCGGTCGGCCGCGCCCCACCCCGCTGCCCGTACGCCCTCAGCCGTCCAGCTGCTGGAGCGTCGCGTTCGAAGGACCGCGCCGGGACTGCTCGTCCCGCGCCACGTCCTCGGCCGCGCCGAGCACGCGCACCGCGTTCCGCCACGTCAGCTTGGCCAGGTCCGGCTTCGACCAGCCGCGGGCCAGGAGCTCCGCGATCAGGTTCGGGTAGCCGGCGACATCGTCGAGGCCGTCCGGCGTGAACGCCGTGCCGTCGTAGTCGCCGCCGATGCCGATGTGGTCGACGCCCGCCACCTCGCGCATGTGGTCGAGGTGGTCGGCGACCGTCGCGGCCGTGGCGACGGGGCGCGGCGTCGACTCCTCGAAGGCCGCGTGGACCTTCATGGCCTCCGGCGTCGTGTCCAGGTGGTGGAAACCGTGCGCCCGCATGTTCTCGTCGGCCGCCGCCGTCCAGTCGACCGCCGCCTGGAGAACGAACTTCGGGACGAACGTGGCCATCGCGACGCCGCCGTTGGCGGGCAGCCGCTCCAGGACGTCGTCCGGGATGTTGCGCGGGTGGTCGCACACCGCGCGCGCCGAGGAGTGCGAGAAGATCACCGGCGCCACGGAGGTGTCCAGGGCCGCCCGCATCGTCGTCGCCGCCACGTGCGAGAGGTCCACGAGCATGCCGCTGCGGTTCATCTCGCGTACGACCTCATGGCCGAACGCGGAGAGGCCGCCGACGCCGGGCTCGTCCGTCGCCGAGTCCGCCCACGCGATGTTGTCGTTGTGCGTCAGCGTCATGTAGCGGACGCCGAGCGCGTGCAACGCCCGCAGCGTGGCGAGGGAGTTGTTGATGGAGTGGCCGCCCTCTGCGCCCATCAACGACGCGATACGGCCCTCCGCCCGCGCCGCCTCCATGTCCGCAGCCGTCAGCGCGCGCCGCAGGTCCGCGGGGTAGCGCGTGAGCAACTGCTCGACGCAGTCGACCTGTTCGAGCGTCGCGCTCACCGCCGCGTCGCCCGTCAGGTCGGTGCGGACGTACACCGACCAGAACTGCGCACCGACACCGCCCGCCCGCAGGCGAGCGATGTCCGTGTGCAGGCTGCCCGTCTGGTCGGCCGCGATGTCGAGGCGGTCGATGTCGTAACCCGCCTTCTCGCGCAGCGCCCAGGGCAGGTCGTTGTGCCCGTCGACCACCGGGAACTCGGCGAGGAGAGCGCGGGCGTCATCCAGCGAAGACGTGTCCGGGGACGTCATCCCGCTCACTTCCCCGAACCGAAGCCGAAGCCGGACCCCGCGCCCTCGACCTTGCTACGAAGGCGCTTGCCCTTCTCCGTGGCCTGTTCGTTCAGCTCCTGCTGGAACTCCCGCATACGACCGAGGAGTTCGGGGTCGTGCGCGGCGAGGATGCGCGCCGCGAGCAGGCCCGCGTTGCGCGCGCCGCCCACCGAGACCGTGGCCACCGGCACGCCCGCGGGCATCTGCACGATGGACAGGAGCGAGTCCATGCCGTCGAGGTACTTCAGCGGTACGGGCACACCGATGACCGGCAGCGGCGTCACCGACGCGAGCATGCCGGGCAGATGCGCGGCGCCGCCGGCCCCCGCGATGATCGTCTTGAGCCCGCGGTCGGCCGCCTCCTCGCCGTACGCGACCATCTCGCGCGGCATGCGGTGCGCGGACACGACGTCGACCTCGTAGGGGATCTCGAACTCGTCGAGCGCCTTGGCCGCGGCCTCCATGACGGGCCAGTCGGAGTCCGAGCCCATGACGATGCCGACTACAGGTCCTACAGGTGCGGTCATTCGGTGATCGTTCCTCTGAGATAGCCGGCCGCGTGACGCGCGCGCTCCAGCACGTCGTCCAGGTCGTCGCCGTAGGTGTTGACGTGGCCGACCTTGCGGCCGGGCTTCACGTCCTTGCCGTACATGTGGATCTTCAGCTGCGGGTCGCGCGCCATGCAGTGCAGGTACGCCTGGTACATGTCCGGGTAGTCGCCGCCCAGGACATTGGCCATGACCGTCCACTTCGCCCGCGGGCGCGGGTCGCCGAGGGGCAGGTCGAGCACCGCGCGCACGTGGTTGGCGAACTGGGACGTGATCGCCCCGTCCTGCGTCCAGTGGCCCGAGTTGTGCGGGCGCATCGCCAGCTCGTTCACCAGGATGCGGCCGTCGCGCGTCTCGAAGAGCTCGACCGCGAGATGGCCGACCACGTCGAGTTCCTTGGCGATGCGAAGCGCCAGCTCCTGCGCCGCGCCCGCGAGGTCCTCGGCGAGGCCGGGGGCCGGCGCGATCACCGTGTCGCAGACGCCGTCGACCTGCTGCGACTCGACGACGGGGTAGGCCACGGCCTGGCCGTGCGGCGAGCGCACGACGTTCGCCGCGAGTTCCCGTACGAAGTCGACCTTCTCCTCGGCCAGGACCGGGACACCGGCCCGGAAGGGATCTTCGGCGTCCTCGACGGAACGGACGAACCACACCCCCTTTCCGTCATAGCCGCCACGCACCGTCTTGAGGATCACGGGGAAGCCGTCGCCTTCGGCCGCGAAGGCGGCCACATCGGCCACGTCCCTCACGATCCGGTGGCGCGGGCACGGCACGCCGATCTCCGTGAGCTTCTCGCGCATGACGCCCTTGTCCTGGGCGTGCACCAGCGCGTCGGGCCCCGGGCGCACGGGGATGCCGTCCGCCTCCAGGGCCCGTAGATGCTCGGTGGGTACGTGTTCGTGATCGAAAGTGATCACGTCGCAGCCCCTCGCGAACTCGCGCAGCGTGTCGAGGTCGCGATAGTCGCCGATGACGACATCGCCGACGACCTGCGCCGCGGAGTCCTGAGGGGTGTCACTGAGGAGCTTGAATTTCAGGCCGAGGGGGATACCCGCCTCGTGGGTCATGCGGGCGAGCTGACCGCCGCCGACCATGCCGACTACCGGGAACGTCACACCCCCAGGGTATCGGCCTGTATCAGCCATGTCGGAACGGCCGGTTCCCGTGCACCGTACGGGCTCGCCCGTCACAGAGCCGCCACAGTGTGGAAGCGTCCACGCGCGACGGGCAGGGGTCGCTGGTTAGCATGGCGGGGTTGACGCGACCGAATCACCAAATACGTCGACGAGACGACGACCGAACGAATCGACGACGGGGGTTGGGGCGACCACCATGACGGAACGTGGCGCACTACGGGTGCGAATGGAGCAGCTCGCGCGCGAAGTGGCCAAGTTCGGGGCCGTGGGAGCCCTGGGCACGCTGGTGAATTTCGGCGTCTCCAACCTGCTGTGGCACACGACGGACCTCCAGGCCGTGCGCGCGAACGTGATCGCCACGGTCGTCGCCATCGCCTTCAACTACGTCGGTTTCCGTTACTTCACGTACAGAGACCGCGACAAGAGCTCCCGCACCAAGGAGCTCTCGCTGTTCCTGATGTTCAGCGCGGTCGGCCTGGTGATCGAGAACGGCGTCCTGTACGCGGCGATCTACGGCTTCGACTGGGACAGCCCGCTCCAGCGCAACATCTTCAAGTTCGTGGGCATCGGCATCGCCACCTGCTTCCGCTTCTGGTCCTATCGCACCTGGGTCTTCAAGACGCTGCCCGCGCGGGAGGCCGTCGCCCGTGCGGAATCGTTCCTGGACGACGAGTCCCCGGCCGTCACGGCCGAGAAGGCCGAGGAGAAGCGGCCCGCGGCGCGGGGCACGCGCTGAGCCTGCCTGACCTGCCGGGCTTGCCGGGCTCTTCGGCGCGCTAGCGCAGCGTCGCCTCGCGCTCCTCGGCCCGCTTCGGCGGCGTACGCGACAGGAACAGGCCGAACACCGGGGGTTTGGTCTGGAGCATCTCCAGGCGGCCGCCGTCGGCCTCGGCCAGATCCCGGGCGACCGCGAGGCCGATACCCGTCGAATTGCGGCCGCTGATGGTGCGCTCGAAGATCCGCGCGCCGAGGTCGGCGGGGACGCCGGGGCCGTCGTCCGTGACCTCGACGACCGTCTGGTTGCCCGTGACGCGGGTGCGCAGGGCCACGGTGCCGCCGCCGTGCATGAGGGAGTTCTCGATGAGCGCGGCGAGGACCTGCGCGACCGCGCCGGGCGTGCCCACGGCCCGCAGATGCCGCTTGCCCGAGCTGACGATGGCGCGGCCCGCGCTGCGGTAGGCCGGGCGCCACTCCTCCAGCTGCTGCTTGATGACCTCGTCCAGGTCGAAGGAGACGGCGGAGCCGGTGCGCGGGTCGCGTGAGTTCGTGAGCAGCCGCTGTACGACGTCGGTAAGCCGCTCGACCTGCGCGAGGGCGATCGTGGCCTCCTCCTTCACCGTGTCCAGGTCATCGGTGACGGTGATCTCCTCCAGGCGCATGGACAGCGCCGTCAGGGGCGTACGCAGCTGGTGCGAGGCATCCGCGGCGAGCCGGCGCTCGGCGGTCAGCATGCGGGCGATCCGCTCGGCACTGCCGTCCAGGACGTCCGCGACACGGTCGAGCTCCGGCACTCCGTACCGCTTGTGGCGGGGCCTGGGGTCGCCCGAGCCGAGACGCTCGGCGGTCTCCGCGAGGTCGGTGAGCGGCGAGGCCAGGCGGTTGGCCTGGCGTACGGCGAGGAGTACGGCGGCGATGATCGCGAGCAGGGCCACGGCGCCGATGATCAGCAGGGTGCGGCCGACTTCCTGGGTGACCGCGGTGCGCGGCTCCTCGACGGTGACCTTCTCGCCCTCCTCGCCCATGGCCGTGTCGTGGATGACGTCGCCGGTGGGGCGGCTGCCGATCTTGATGGGGGCGCGGCCGGGGATCTCGATGAGGGCGTAGCGGTCAGTGTCGACCGCGGCCACGTCACGCAGGATCTCGGCGCTGATCCGCTCGTCGCTGATGAGCCTGCTGTCCACGATGCTGGCCAGGCGGAACGCCTCGCTCGTCACTCGCTCCTGAGCGCTGCTGCTGATGGTCCTCGTCTCGACGATGACGAGGCTCACCCCGAAGACCGCGATCACTACGAGGACTACGGCGAGGGTGCTGCTGATCAGTCGGCGGCGCATGCCACCAGTGTCCCGGATCGGGAACTGGCGGGGGCCCGCCAGGGCCGCCCGTCAGGGGCGCGGGGAACTGCGCGGCCGGCCACGACGGGCCCGCGGACGCGTCTGCCCACGGCGGAGCAACGGCGGGTGCGGGTCGTCTTGGGTTGCTCGCGCAGTTCCCCGCGCCCCTGAAGGGGCGCTGTCGCTAACTCTTTTCGAAGCGGAAGCCGACGCCCCGTACCGTCGCGATGTAGCGGGGATTCGCCGCGTCGTCGCCCAGTTTCTTGCGGAGCCAGGAGATGTGCATGTCCAGGGTCTTGGTGGACGACCACCACGTGGTGTCCCAGACCTCGCGCATCAGCTGGTCCCGCGTGACCACGCGGCCCGCGTCGCGGACCAGGACCCGGAGCAGGTCGAACTCCTTGGCCGTGAGCTGGAGCTCCTCCTCGCCCATCCAGGCCCGGTGCGACTCGACGTCGATCCGTACGCCGTGCGTGGCCGGCGCCTGCTGCGGCTCGGCGGCCCCGCGCCGGAGCAGGGCCCGGACCCGGGCGAGCAGCTCGGCGAGGCGGAAGGGCTTGGTGACGTAGTCGTCGGCGCCCGCGTCCAGGCCGACGACGGTGTCCACCTCGTCGGCGCGGGCGGTGAGGATGAGGATCGGCGCCGTGTGCCCCTCGGCACGGAGGCGACGGGCCACTTCCAGGCCGTCCATTCCGGGCAGCCCGAGGTCGAGTACGACGAGGTCGACGCTGCCCTGCAGCCCGGCGTCGAGGGCGGTCGGGCCGTCCTCACGCACTTCGACCTCGTACCCCTCCCTGCGCAGGGCACGGGCCAGCGGCTCCGAGATGGACGCGTCGTCCTCGGCGAGCAGTACACGGGTCATGGGGTGATGGTAGTCCGCGCCGGACGGCCGCCGTGGGGTGATCGCCCGCAGCCGGTCGACGCCTGCGGCTGTGGGGTGCGATCCTGTGGATCACCTTCAAATGTGGGCGACGGTTCCACCGTAACCTGTGATCCATCTCTCAAGTCCTTCCATATCCTCCCTTCACATGGCGTATGGTGACCCAACGCCTGATGCACTATGCAAGGACCTATGGCCCGCTGTGCGGCCTTAGGTCTCTTTTATGTGCAGGCCGGCTCTGCTGCCGGCCTTCGAAGGAATGACCTGTGGTCGGGCCCTGCGCGTGCGTATGCGCCAGGGCGTGGATCTCGGAGTCGCCGTCCACCAGCGCCCTCCTCGTAACGGAGCGCGAACTCCCCCCGGGCGTGGGGGTGTGCGGACGATACGACCCCGGTGCCGACCGCCCCCCACCGGGCGCGCACACGCTCTTGCCGCGCGTCCCGAACTCACGAGGATCGACCCATGGCGTCCAGCCTGACGAAGGACTCCGCCGGCACCCCTGGCTCCGAGAAGACCTTCTTCGGCCACCCCCGCGGACTGGCCACACTCTTCATGACCGAGATGTGGGAGCGCTACAGCTTCTACGGCATGAAGGCACTTCTCCCGCTGTACTTGATCGCCCCCGGCGGCATGAACATGAGTGCCACGACGGCGACGGCGATCTACTCCGTCTACATGTCGATGGTCTACCTGCTCGCCATGCCCGGCGGCTGGGTCGCGGACCGGTTCTGGGGACCGCGCAAGACGGTCGCCATCGGCGCCGGCGTGGTCATCCTCGGCCACATCACGCTCGCGCTGCCGAGCTCGGCCTCCTTCTTCGCGGGGCTCGCGCTCGTCGCGCTCGGCTCCGGCCTCCTGAAGGCCAACATCTCCACGATGGTCGGCCACCTCTACGACGGCCCGGAGGACCCGCGCCGTGACGGTGGCTTCACGCTGTTCTACATCGGCATCAACATGGGTGCCTTCCTCGCCCCGCTGACGATCGGCACCGTGGGCGAGAACGTCAACTGGCACTTCGGCTTCGCGCTCGCCGCGATCGGCATGGCGCTCGGCCTCGCCCAGTTCATGCTCGGCTCGCGCCACCTGAGCGGCGAGAGCAGCGTCGTCTCCAAGCCCGCGACGGCCGAGCAGCGCAGGTCCGCCCTGCGTACCGGCCTGATCTGGCTGATCGTGGCCGCCGCGCTCTACACGTTCCTCGCCGTCACCGGAAACTTCGCCGACTGGGCGCTGATGCCGCTCACCATCGCCGGCCTGGTCATCCCCGTCACCGTCCTGGTCCGCATGAAGCGCGACAAGGAGCTGACGGACCTGGAGCAGTCCAAGCTCTCGGGCTACGTCTGGTTCTTCATCGTCGCCGCCGTCTTCTGGATGATCTACGACCAGAACGGCTCGACCCTGTCGATCTTCGGCGAGCACTCCACGACGAACCACCTGCTCGGATTCGACTTCCCGACCTCCTGGTACCAGTCGCTGAACCCGATCTTCATCATGGCGCTCGCCCCCGTGGTCGCCTCGGCGTGGCTGTGGCTGAACAAGCGGGGCAAGGAGCCGAGCACGGCGGTCAAGTTCGCCTCCAGCCTCACGCTGATCGGCATCTCCTTCCTCGTCTTCCTCATCCCGCTGATCGACACCGCCAACAACGGCGGCAAGGTCAGCCCGATGTGGCTGGTCGCGATCTACTTCATCCAGACCGTCGGCGAGCTCTGCCTCTCCCCGGTCGGCCTCTCGGTCACCACGAAGATGGCCCCGGCGAAGTACACCGCCCAGATGATGGGTGTCTGGTTCCTCGCGGTCACCGCGGGCGACTCCGTCACCGGTCTGCTGACCTCGCCGCAGCTCGGGGTCGACCTGAACAACTCGGGCGCGGTCGCCGTCGAGGCGGTCATCGCGGTCATCGCGGGCTTCGGCATCTGGCTGAACCGCAAGAAGGTCAAGGAACTGATGGGTTCCGTGAACTGACGCCGATCACGCCCGTTGCGGGCTGACGGACACGGCGAGGGCCGCCGCACCGAGGGTGCGGCGGCCCTCGCGTTCGTTCGACCACTCGCGCGAACAGAGGGTCGTTCGCTAGCCCGTGGCGGTGACGCGATACGTTTCCGCGGCGGTGCCGGTGCCGGGCGGTGAACCATCTGGCCATGCGTCGTACGTTGCCGGTCCTCGCCCTCTGCCTGGCATTGCTGTCGTCCAGTGCGGCCGTCGAGGCCGCCCCCGAGCCGCCGCCGCCGGCCGAGGCCGCTCCGGGGGCGCCTCCGGTCGAGGCCGCTCCGGGGCCGGTCGCTCCGGGGGCGGTGCCGACTTTCTCGTACGGGAGGTACGCCCGGCAGAACATCACCGTGTACGGCGACCGGTCCGGGCACCCCGCCCTGATGATCCTGCACGGCGGGTCGTGGCTGCGGGACACCGACTGGAGCGGGTGGGCGCGGTGGTTCGCGGCGCGCGGATTCACCGTGTACGACACCGACTACCGGCTGGCCTCCGACGCCGCCTGGCCCGCGCAGCGCGACGACGTGCTCGCGGCCCTGCGGTGGGTCAAGCGGCGGGGCGGTGGCACGCCCGTGGTGCTCGGGTCGTCCGCCGGGGGGCACCTCGCCGTCAGCGCCGGTACCTACGGCGCCGGGCGCAAGCGGATCCGGGCCGTGGCGGCGCTCTCCCCCGTGGCCTCGCCCTACCGCGCCTGGACGGACGGCGGGCTGACCGCCGCGTCCTCGGCCCAGCGCGGGCTGCGGCTGGCCGCCGAGCGGCTCGCGGGGTGCTCGCCCGCGCGGGGCGGGCAGCGGTGCCTGGCCCGCTGGGAGGACCTCTCCGCCAAATCGCACGCCTCGGGCAAGGACGACCCCCCGATGTTCCTCACGCACGCGGCGGCGGACTTCGTGCCGGTGGCGCACTCCACCGACCTCGCCCACGCCCAGTCGGAGGCGGGCCGCCGAGACGTGACGGTACGCATCGAACCGGGCTCGGCGCATGGGGGCGCCCTCCTCAAGAACCCGGCCCTCGCACAGGCGGTACTGAAGTGGCTCCGAAAGAGAAGCGCCCCGTAAGGGGCGCGGGGAACTGCGCGGCCAGCCACATCGGGCCGGCGCCCGCCACGTGGCCGCCGCAGGCAGACGCGTCTGCGCCGTCTGCACCGTTGGCCGCCACAGGCCGTCGACGGCTGATCGCGCAGTTCCCCGCGCCCCTCAGACGCGCCCCGCAGGGGCGCGGGGAACTGCGCGGCCCGCCACGACCGGCCCGCAGACGCGTCTGCCCACAGCCGTTCCACGGCGAGTGCGGGTCTCGTCGGGTTGCTCGCGCAGTTCCCCGCGCCCCTGAAGGGCGCTTCAGCGCAGGCCCCTCCTTCGCGCGGGGAGGAACGTGAAGACCGCGCCGCCGAGGAGGATCACAGTGCCCGCGACCAGGCCGAGGGCACGCAAGGCACCGTTGTCGTCGGCGCCCGTCTCAGCGAGGTCGCCACCACCACCCGCGCCGCCTGCAGACGCAGGGCCCCCCGCGGAACCGCTGCCGCCGGCGCCGGAACCGCCTGGCTGCGCCGCCGTGTCGATCTCCAGGGACACCTCCGCCTTGGACGGAGTGCACGTCGTCGTCGTACCGAGCGCCTTGACCGTGAGGACGCCCGGCGACAGCGTCGACTTTCCGTCGGCGCCCGGCTTGTACGTGCCGGTCAGGTCAGGGATGGTCATCGGGTCGCCGGACTTGATGGGCTCCTTGTTGGTGGCGCCCTCGACATGCACCGTGCCCTTGTCCGCGCCGCCCAGCTTGACCTCCATCGACGGCTTCACCGAGTCCGCGGGGATGTCGGCGGGGCTGTCCATGACGGACTTCTTGAACTCGACGGTCAGGCCGTAGTTCCCGCCGTCCTTCTTGGCGTTGATCTGGACGGGCGAGGTGGCGTCCTTGTCGCCGATGGGCGTCTTGCACTTGTAGGGGGTCTGGACTTCCTTGCCGGGGAAGTCGGTCTTGCCACCGTCGCCGCCGCCTGTGGAATCGCCGCCGCCGCTGCCGGACGTGTCCCCGCCGGTGCTCCCTGACGTGTTCCCGCCACCCGTACTGCCAGAGGTGCTGCCCGATGTCGTGCCGCCCGAACTGCCGCCGCCCTCCGTCACCTTGATGGTCGCCCCCGGCTTGACCTCCTCCTTCGGCGAGCACTTGGTGTCGGTCGACACCGGCTTGCTGACGTTGATGTTGTACGCGCCCGGAGTGAGCGTGACGTCGCCCGCCTTGGTCAGCTTCAGCTTGCCCTTCATGTCGGACAGGACCATCGGGCTGTTCTTCTTGATCGGCGGATTCACGCGCTCGCCCGTCATCGCCAGGTCACCGGTCTGCCCGCCGCCCAGCTTGACCGTGCCGGTCGGCTTCACCGTGTCCTTGTCCAGGTCGAGGACGTCCGGGTTCTTGGACGCGGCCTGCGTGGTCTTCCATACGACCTCGACCTCGTCGCCCACCTTCGCGGTGGCCGGCGCGGTGATCTCCACCTTCGTGGTGCCCTGCACCGGCGGCAGCCCTGATATCGACGGCGGTATGCACTCCGTCTTGTACGCGGTCTCGGCCGCCTGCGCGGGACCCGCGCCCAGCAGGATGCCCGCCCCGCCGAGCAGCAGCGACACCGAGGCCGCGCCCGCTCTCCGTCGTGTGCTGATCACGTGTTTCCTTTCGTCGTCGGGCTGTTGTCTGACGGTGCGGAGAGCTGTCCGGCGGGGCCGGTCCCGGCGCCGGGGTCTGTGTCAGGGGTGAACCACGGGAGGGTGGTCGTGTTCGGGGCCGTGCCCTTGCCGGGCCCGCCGGTTTCGCGGGGCGGTTCCGTACCCGGCGCACGAGCCGCGCCGTCCGCCGCGGCCGCCCCCTGAGGCAGCCGCAACTTCGGCATGCGGTCGGTGAGTTCGGAGAGCCTGCCGGTGCGGTGGCGCCCCGCCGGACGACTGCCGCGACTGCCACGACTGCCGCGTCCGCCACGGCGTCGGTCGGGGCGGAGCTTGTCCACCACCGCCATGCCGATACGGAAGACGGCAGCCGGTACGACGACGCAGAGCAGGATCCAGAAGACGGTGACACCCCAGGGGCGGCCGACGCCCCAGGGCTGCTCGGCGAGGACCTTTCCGCCGAACTTCAGGGAGACGAGGTAGTCGCCGTGCGCCCCCGCCGAGAGCTCGACCGGTAGCTTGATCTGCGCCTTCTTGCCGGGAGCGATGGTTCCGCGCCACTGCTGTTCCTCCCACTGCGGGGCGAACACGCCGTGGGAGGTGCCGACTTGGAAGACCGGGTTCTTGACGGGGGCCGAGCCGACGTTGCCCACCGTGAAGACGAACGTACGGGAGGGCGGCGCGCCGAACCAGGTCAGTACGCCGCTTGAGCCTTCCAGCCGCGTGTCGGTGAGGACGGAGAGCTTTCCGCCGCCCTGCTGCTCGGGCAGGGGCGCAACGGGATGGCCCGCGACCTTGAAGGCGGCGTCCGCCTGCGCCTTCTCCCCCGTCACGGTGGCCACGTGGACCACGCAGGGGCAGGGCTTCGGTGGCTCGGCCACCGGGAGTTTCTTGCTGAAGGCGCCCTCGCCGTCCGTGGTGACGGCGCGGCCGGTGTCGTTGGCGCAGGAGTTAGTGCCGCCTGGCACGCCCTTGGCGGGGGTGGCCTGGCCGCAGACCAGCATCATCAGCAGGGCGTCCGGCCGCCATCCCTCGCCCTTGACGGTGATGTCGCCGCCCTTGCCCGCCTGGGTCTTGGAGAGGGTGACCACCGGCTTCTCCGCGGCGGCGGCCTGGCTCGCCGGGAGCAGCAGGAACGCGAGCACCGCGAGCGCGGCGACTGCGGCCGCGCACCTCTTGCCGCTTGGGTAGCCGTTCACAGTTGCTCGCCCCTTCCCGTGCCCGCGCCCGCCAACTCCAGCTCCGTACTGCCCTGTTCGGGCTCGTCCCCCGGCGGGTCGCCGGGTTCTCCGCGTCTGCGTACGAACCACACCCCCGCCGCCGCCAGGCCGAGCACCCCCGCGCCCGCCCCCGCGACGGCTCCCCACGGCACGAAGCGGGCCGAAGTCGTGCCCTCGGCGCGGGCTCCGCCCGATGCCGTGACCGTGAGGGTGACGTCGACGGAGTCGAGCGCGGGCGCGCCCGTCCACGGTTCCGTCAGGGTGATCCGGCGGCCGGGCAGCAGCTCCACCGGCAGCTTGCGGGGCGCGCGGTCGAGCAGCGGGCCGAAGAGACCCTCCGCGTGGACCTCGACGCGCGGGGTCAGGACGGTGTTGCCGCGGTTGACGACGTCGTACGAGATGCGCCCTCGTTCGGCCCTGACGCGCTCGACCGTCAGCGCGGACAGCGTCGGGCCGCTCACCCGCAGATGCACACGCACCCCGGCGTCACGACCGCCCTCCCGCACGACGATCGCGCCGGGGTGATCGCCCGGCACGGCCCCCTCGGGGATGCTCACGCTGAACGGCACCTCGGCGCGGGTGCGCGGCGGCACCTCCACCGTGCGCCGGGCGAAGGTGATCCAGGAGCCGGTGTCGGTCGGCCTGCCCCGCTCCAGGGAGAACGCCCCGCCCCGCGTGTTGTCCGCGTCGGCGCCGCTCAGCTCCACCGTGCGCGGCTTCGGCCCCGGATTGGTGACCGTCACCGTGTCCTCCAGGACGGAGCCGGGCGTGCCCTCCACGTAGAAGTAGGGCCGTCCGTCCTTCGCGGGCCGTGTCCCTCCGCCCGCGGAGGGCGCGACGGACCACGCTCCGGAGTCGTCGGCGTACACCGGAGCCGCCGCGGCGGCGACCGTCACCAGTAGGGCCACGGCCAGAACACGGGCAAAGGACAGCAGCGACGGCATCGGCGGCATCGGCGGCTCCTGGATCTTCGTACGCGGCGTACGCGAGGTGCGCGACCTACGCGACGTGCGCGTCGTACGTGGTGGACGCGTCGTACGCGATGGACGCGCCCCTCGTGTACGCGCTCGCCTAGCGGGACCGGGCCGCCTGGTTCCTGCGGGTCAGCCAGAGCGCGCCCGCCGCGCCCGCGAGCAGCACCGTGCCGCCGAGGGTGCCGAGCGCGATGGCGGAGTCCGCGGGGCCGGTCTGCGGAAGTTCCTCGCCGCCGGAGGGAGCGCCGGCGGCGTCGCCGGAGCCGCTGTCACCGCCACTGCCGCTGCCGCCGCCGTCGCTCTCGCCGCCGGAGCCGCCACCCGTACCGCCGCCGCCCGAGCCCTTCACGTCGAGCGAGAGCGAGGGCTTCGGACTGTTGGACGGGGTGCACGTCGTCGTCGTGCCGAGCGCCTTGATGGTCAGGACACCAGCGGTGAAGGTGACCTTGCCGCTCTTCTTCGGGGTGTACGTCCCCGACAGGTCGCTGATCTTGATCGGGGTGTTGGCGGGGATCGCCTGGTCGTTGGGCGCCCCGGAGACGGGCACCGTGCCGCTCTCGGCGCCGCCCAGCTTGATGAGCGCGCTCGGTTTCATCGCGCCCTTGCCCAGCTCGACGGGGCTGGAGGAGACGCCTTTCTGGAAGGACATGGTGAGTTTGTAGCCGCTGCCGCTCTTCACGCTCTTGATGTCGATCGGCGATACGGCGCCCTTGTTCCCGATGGGCGTCTTGCACTGGTAGTTGACGTCCTGGACCTCGGCCTGCGCGGCGGGGGCGGCCATCAGCACCGCCGAGCCGCCGGCCAAGGCCGTGGCAAGCGCGAGCGCGGCCCTTCGTTTCTGGTACGACACCTCGGGTTCCCCTCAGCCGGTCGTGGCGTGCCGCGGTGCGGATTTACTGACGGCACATCAGATTGGGCGCTCAAGGTACGCCCGAGGCCTTGTCGAGGGAAGACAAAGAACGCGCCGGATCTCGTGGATCCGGCGCGCGTACGAACCGTGGGTAACCCAAGGGGGAACTGCCCGGGCGACCCGAGGGAGGAGCCGTGGGGAGGAACCGAGCGGCCTATACGGGAGCGCTCAGCTCCGCCCACACCGTCTTGCCGGGGGCTCCCGGCGTACGGACGACCCCCCAGTCCAGGCAGAGCCGCTGGACGATGAACATTCCGTGCCCGCCGGGGCGGCCGACGCGGTGCGGGGTGCGAGGCGCGGGCTGCCCCGCGCCGCGGTCGGAGACCTCGATCCGCAGCACCTTGCTGTCCGTGGAGAGCCAGAGCTCGTCGGGCCCCTCGGCATGCAGGCAGGCGTTGGTCACCAGCTCGGACACGACCAGCAGGACGTCCTCCGCCGCCGCCCGCTGATCGGCGCCCGCCGCGGGCAGCCATCCCCAGGCCTGCAGCGCCTGGCGCGCGAAGTCCCGGGCGAGCGGCACGATGCCGCTCGCCCCGCTCAGGCTCAGCCTGCGGACCTGGCGCCCCTGACGGCCCGTGGCCGCCGCGGCGACCTGGTCCGCCGCAGCGACCTGGTCCGCGGGAGCGTCCGCGACAACGGTCTCGGACTCCGGACCGCGATCGCCCGGCGAGCAAGGCCGGGTGGTGCTCATCAGCGCTTCACCTCACCGACAAGAGGACTCTGGACAAGAAACTGGACAAGTAGCGGGGCTCCAAGAGAGATCATCGGCTGCTCGGCCGTTCCTGCTGTTGATTTGGCAACAATTGCTTTACGGCGGACCGCCGCGGACTCTGCCGACGTATCCAGGGTGTCTCCTGCCCGGCCGAACCGTGAGAACACCCACTTATTCGACGCAACCGTGTGACGCTGGTAACGCGGTGATCACATAGAGACAACTGGCACGTAACTCTTGGCACGCTCCGTCAACAGGCCGTCCCGTCAGTCGGCCAGCGCCGCTTCGAGCGTGTCGTGGACGGTGAAGACCGCATCGGCTCCAGTGATCTCGAAGACTCGGGCCACCACCGGCTGCATCGCGGCCAGATGCACCCCGCCCCCCGCGGCCTCGGCCTTGAGCCGGGCCCCCAAAAGGACATTGAGTCCGGTGGAGTCCATGAATTCCAGACGCGCACAGTCGACCACAAGCCGCGAAAAACCGTCGCCGAGGCAGGCCTCGAGCGGCTCACGCAACAAATCGGCGGTGTGGTGATCCAACTCACCCGCCGGAGTCACGACGACGCTCGGGCCCTCGGCCCGGACTTCGACCAGAAGCCGGCCACCCTGCGCGCTACCGACTGTCCCGCGGTCCATTCCGTCACTCACTTCCGACCGTCGTGGCTGTTGATGACGCCCCTGAACATTACGCCTTCCGTACGGTCTCCGGTACCCGAACAAGCCCCTGAATTCGGACATTTACCCGCACAACGCACTTGCGACCGGGCTGCGGAACCGGGTAGGGGTAGAAGAGACAGCAATCAACACGGACGGCTTTGGAGGCGCCGCACACCGCAGTGCACGTATTGGCATCGGCAGCCATATGCCGAGAACGATGGAGGACACCATGTCACCCCGGCTCGACGAATCGCGCACTGACCGAGCGACGTCGACACTCTCACCGAACCGTATCGAGACCGAGATCCCGGGTCCCCGCACGGAAGCCACGCCGGACGCGTTCCCGGCCCTGACCGCCGTACCGGAGACGGAAGTCCCCGAGGGGCTCACCGATCTCCCCGAGATCCCGCCGTACGACGAGGTGGGGCCGCTGGACGCGAGGGCCCTGTCCAAGACCCTCTTCGAACGCCTCGAAACGCTCGAGGAAGGCACGCACGAGTACGCGTACGTGCGCAACACCCTCGTCGAACTCAACCTCGCCCTGGTCAAGTTCGCCGCCTCCCGGTTCCGCTCCCGCAGCGAGCCCATGGAGGACATCATCCAGGTCGGCACCATCGGCCTGATCAAGGCGATCGACCGCTTCGAGCTCAGCCGAGGCGTCGAGTTCCCCACCTTCGCGATGCCGACGATCGTCGGCGAGATCAAGCGCTTCTTCCGCGACACGAGTTGGTCGGTGCGCGTCCCGCGCCGGCTGCAGGAACTCCGACTGGACCTCGCCAAGGCGGGCGACGAACTCGCCCAGCAATTCGATCGCGCCCCCACGGTGGGCGAGCTCGCCGAGCGCCTGGGCATCTCCAACGACGAGGTCGTGGAGGGCATGGCCGCGTCCAACGCCTACACGGCCAGCTCGCTGGACGCCCAGCCCGAGGAGGACGACTCCGAAGGCGCGCTCGCGGACCGCATCGGCTACGAGGACCACGGACTCGAAGGCATCGAGTACGTCGAGTCGTTGAAGCCGCTCATCGCCGAACTCCCGGCGCGCGACCGCAAGATCCTCTCGCTCCGCTTCGTCGCCAACATGACGCAGTCGGAGATAGGCGACGAGCTCGGCATCTCGCAGATGCATGTCTCGCGACTCCTGTCGCGAACTCTCGTCAAGCTTCGCAAGGGATTGACCGTCGACGAGTGAGGGTTCGCGCCGCTCGGCGTTTTCGCGGGCGAGCAGGCCGCCGCTTCGCGGCGGATCATCCCCACCCACCCACCCGTTTGCCCCGCGTCCAGGGGCGAGCGGGTGGGTTGTTTTTGTTCAGCTATTAAGGTCCAGTGCTGCCGCTACCGCCGCCTCCGCGTGCAGACGGGTCGTCGGGAAGACCGGCACGGGGCTGTGTTCCTGCCCGATCAGCAGCTCGATCTCGGTGCACCCCAGGATGACGCCCTCAGCTCCTTCCCGTACAAGGTCCTCGATGACGTTCTGGTACCCGACCCTCGACTCCTCATGCACCACCCCGAGGCACAACTCCTCGTAGATCACCCGGTGCACCAGCGCGCGGCCTTCCGCGTCCGGTACGAGCACGTCGAGCCCGTGCGAGGCCAGCCGCTCCCGGTAGAAGTCCTGCTCCATCGTGAACGCGGTGCCGAGCAGCCCCACGCGCCGTACGCCGCCGCGCAGCACCGCCTCGGCGGTCGCGTCCGCCAGGTGCAGGAGCGGCACGGAGAGCGCCGCCTGGACCTGCTCGGCGACCTTGTGCATGGTGTTGGTGCAGATCAGCACGAGATCCGCCCCGGCCGCCTCCACCCCCTTGCCGGCCCTGGCGAGCACCTCCCCCGCTTCCTCCCACTGCCCCGCGACCTGTAGCCGCTCGATCTCCGCGAAGTCCACGGAGTACAGCACGCAACGGGCGGAGTGCAGCCCCCCGAGCCGCTCCCGCACCAGCTCGTTGAGCAGCCGGTAGTACTCGGCGCTCGACTCCCAGCTCATGCCCCCGATGAGGCCGATTGTCTTCATGCGGGCCAGGATCGCACCCGCGCGACGGCCGCCTCAGACGGGGAGCGCGACGCCGTGAATGACTGCCGGCCCGTAGTCCACGCCCTCCAGCGCGAGGGCCAGGGCCAGCCGCCGTTCCGCCTGGAGCAGGCAGCGCTCGGCGGCGCGGTAGTAGGGCCGCGCGAGGGGAACGCCGCTGACGTCGACAGGGCGGTCCTCGGCGGCCTCGCGGGCGTAGGGGCTGCGTGGCAGGGGACGGGCAGGCGGCTCGGGGCGGGGCGGGGGCTCCGGGGGCGGGGCCTCGGCGGTGGCCCGGGGCCGGCGCGTACCCGTGCCGGGCAGCAGCCGGGCGAGGAGGCGTCGCAATGAACGGCGCAGCATCTACCCCTCCCCCAGTTCGCACCACACGGTCTTGCTGTCGGGCCCCTGCTCCACGCCCCAGCGCAGGGAGACCGCGTCCAGCAGGGCCAGGCCGCGCCCCGTCTCGTCGTCGCTCCCGGCCCGCCGCAGCAGGGGCCAGGCGCGGGGGTCGGGGTCGGTGACGGCCACGCGGATCCGGCCGCCGTCTTGCGCGCCGGTGACGCGGACGGTGACGGGGGTTCCCTCGCCGAGGTGCCGGATCACGTTGCTGAGCAATTCGCTTACGCAGAGTTGGAGGTCGGGGCGGGGGCCATGACCGTAGGGGCGCGAGCTCAGGGTGCGGCGGAGTTCGGGGACTGCCTTGGGGACGGCGAGCAGGGAGAGTTCGAAGTCGGGGGTGGGGGCGGGGGTGGGCCTGGAGGTGGGGGCGGGCCTGGAGGTGGGGGCGGGGTCTGGCATGGGGGGTACGCCTTCCGTGCGCTCTGTGATGTTTCGGTCACACAGTGCAGTGGCTCGGCGTAACGTGACAGGGGTTTGGGTTCCACAGCGCGAAGTGTGGAGGCGGTCAACTGTGGCGTCACGCAAGGACATCGACGGCTCGGCGAGCGTCCCCGCCTTCTACGGCAAGGAGCTGCGCTGGAAGCGGGAGGCGGCGGGCCGCACGCTCGCGGAGACCGTGGAGGGCAGCTACTTCGGGGCGTCGTACCTGAGTGAGATCGAGCGAGGCCAGCGGCGAATGCCGGTGGATCTAGCGCGGCACGTGGATCAGCTACTAAAAACGGACGGCTTCTTCGAACGGCGGTGCGGAGATGTGCAGAAGGCGCGGAGGAGCAAGCACGCCGAGTACTTCGCGCACATCGTGGAGCTGGAGAAGCGCGCGAAGGAGATCGAGGAGTGGAACCCCACCCTGATCCCTGGTCCGCTGCAACTAGAGCCGTATATCCGGGCGGTTATTCGCGCTGCACACCCTTGGGAGGCCGAGGAGTCCGTCAAGGCGAAGGTCGAGGCGCGGCGGGAACGAGCCTGGCTCTTTGAAGATCCTAAGGGACCCGAGTGCTGGGCCGTCCTGCACGAGTCGATCCTTCGGCAGCCGCTCGTCGGGGAGGACGCGATGGCTGAGCAACTCGCTCATATCGTCGCCGTCGCTCAACACCGCCGCTTCATTCCACAGATCCTTCCGTGGAACGCCGGACCGCACCCCTTCATGATGGGCACGACCTGGCTCATGACCTTCACCGACGCCCCGCCACTCATGTACACGGAGGGCATGTACAGCGGACAGATCATCGACGAACCGGAGCTCGTGGGGCAGTACGCGGGGGCATACGGTCGACTCAGAGCTGCTGCATTGCCCCCAAAACAATCCCTGAAGATGATCGAGACGGCAGCGGAGGCCTACGGAAATGGCAAGTACGAGCGCTGGCTTCAGCAACACCACCTGGCGTAAGAGCAGCTACAGCAACGGCTCCGGCGGTCTGTGCCTAGAGGTCGCCGACGGCCTCCCCGGTGTCGTTCCCGTTCGGGACTCCAAGGTTCCGCACGGCCCCGCTCTCGTCGTCCCCGCCTCCGCCTGGGCCCCCTTCATCGCGGCGGTCACGCACGGCCGTCTGGGCGCCTAGTAGCGACGTATTGCAGGAAAGTCCCGCTGGATAACGGGCATACCGCCCATCCAGCGGGACTTTTCCGCAATCGGCGTCAGGTCGGGCCCGTCACGCCACCCGCGTCCCCCGGCGCCAGACCTCGCTGACCAGCGGGACGCCCGGGCGGTACGCCAGGTGGACGTGGCTCGGGGCGGCGAGGAGGGCGAGGTCGGCGCGGGCCCCCTCGCGGATCACGCCGATGTCAGTGCGGCGCAGGGCCGCCGCGCCGCCCGCTGTGGCGGACCAGATCGCCTCGTCCGGGGTCATGCCCATGTCCCGTACGGCGAGGGCGATGCAGAAGGGGACGGACGAGGTGAAGGACGAGCCGGGGTTGCAGTCCGTGGAGAGGGCCACCGTGGCGCCCGCGTCCAGGATGCGGCGGGCGTCGGGCCACTCGGCACGGGTGGAGAACTCGGCGCCGGGGAGCAGCGTCGCGACGGTGTTGCTGTTCGCGAGGGCGTCGACGTCCGCGTCCGTGAGGTGCGTGCAGTGGTCTGCTGACGCCGCGTCCAGCTCTACGGCCAGTTGGACGCCGGGGCCGTAGGAGAGCTGGTTGGCGTGGATACGGGGGTGCAGGCCCTTCGCCTTGCCCGCCGTCAGGATCGCGCGGGCCTGGTCGCCGTCGAAGGCGCCCTTCTCGCAGAAGACGTCGATCCAGCGGGCGTGGGGGGCGCAGGCGTCCAGCATCTCGCCGGTGACGAGGTCTACGTACGCTGCCGGGTCGTCCGCGTAGTCCGGGGAGACGATGTGGGCGCCGAGGAACGTCACCTCGTCGGTGTGCCGTGCCGCGATGCGGAGGGCGCGGGCCTCGTCGTCCGTGTTCAGGCCGTAGCCCGACTTCGTCTCGAAGGTGGTGGTGCCCTGGCGGAGGGCCTCGTCGAGGTAGTGGGTGAGGTTCGCTTCGAGGGTCGCGTCGGTGGCGGCTCGGGTGGCGGCGACCGTCGTACGGATGCCTCCCGCGGAGTAGGCGCGGCCCGACATGCGGGCGTTGAACTCCTGGGTGCGGTCGCCCGCGAAGACGAGGTGGCTGTGGGAGTCGACGAAGCCGGGGATGGCGGCGCGGCCGTCGGCGTCGTACGTCTCGTCCGCCGCGGGGGCCTTGGCGGCGGGGCCTGTCCAGACGATCTTTTCGCCGTCCAGGACGACGGCGGCGTTCGTGAGGAGGCCGAGGGGGCTTTCGTCGCCCTGGGAGGGGTCGTTCGTTACGAGGCTGGCGATGTTGGTGATGAGGGTGGTGGGCATGTGGGGCTCCGGGGGGGGTGGCGGTGGCGGTATGGACGGTTTCCTTTTCCCCAACCCCGCCCCTTCCCGAAAACTCGCCGGCGCGAGGGCCTTGTACGTACCGTCATCACCGGCTCCGCCGAGTTCGTCCTCAAACGCCGGACGGGCTGAAAAGACATCGCGGCGCGATGCGGGGCAATCGGGCGGATGGGCGGGAAAGCTCCGGCGCGAAGCGTCGGGACAGGTCACGGGGTCGATGCGGGGCAATCGGGCGGGTGGGCGGGAAGGTTCCCGCGCGAAGCGTCGGGACGGGGCACGGGACGGATGCCGGGCAATCGGGTGGGTGGGTGGGTGGGTGGGAAGGTCCCCGCGCGAAGCGTCGGGACAGGGTGCGGGATCGATGCCGGGTGATCGGGTGGGTGGGTGGGGAGGTTCCCGCGTGAGCGGCGGCGAAAGGGCGCCGGGGTCGAGCCCCGGCCCCCCGGGGAGAGTCAGTCCCGCAGCGCCCCCACCGCCCCGGCCAACGCTCCGGCCACGTCCGGAATCGAGGCATGCTCCCCGTCCCGTACGACATGGCGGCCCCCCACCACGGTGTGGCGGACGTCCGCCGACGTGGCCGCGAACACCGCCGTCTCCGCCGCCAGGCGAGGCAGCGGGCCCGCCGTGCGGACCGAGTCCAACGCCACCGTCGCGAAGTCGGCGAGGGCGCCGGGCTCGATCACGCCCGCGTCAGGCCAGCCAAGGGCCGCATGCCCGTCGGCGGTAGCCGCCCGCAGCAGCGCCGCCGCCGTCCAGTGGCCCCGCGTGTGCGAGCGCAGGCGTTCGTTCAGCTCCATGGCCCGCGCCTCTTCGAGGATGTCGATCACCGCGTGGCTGTCGCTGCCCAGGGAGAGCGGGCTGCCCGCCCGTTGCAGGGCCACCGCCGGGCCGATGCCGTCCGCCAGGTCCCGCTCCGTCGTGGGGCACATGCACGTGCCGGTGGAGGACCGGCCGAGCAGCGCGATGTCCTCGTCCGTGAGGTGCGTGTTGTGCACGCCCGTCGTGCGGGGGCCGAGGACCCCGTGGTCCGCCAGTAGGCGGGTCGGGGTGCAGCCGTGCACCGCCTCGCACGCCTCGTTCTCCGCCTTCTGCTCGGAGAGGTGTACGTGGAGGGGGGCCCGGCGGGACGAGGCCCATTCAGCGACGACCCCCAACTGCCGGGCGGGAACCGCCCGTACGGAATGAATGGCCGCGCCGATCCGTGCGTGTTCGCGGTCCTTGAGGGCCGAGGCCCTCTCCGCCCACGCCTCCGTCGTGCCGTCGGAGAAGCGCAGCTGGTGGCGGTTCGGAGGCTCGCCACGGGACTCCGTCAGCAGCCCGGACGCCACGTACGCCGTGTCCAGGAGCGTGATGCGGATCCCCGCCTCCGCCGCCGCCTCGATCAGCGCCTCGCCCATCGCGTTGGGGTCCGCATAGGCAGCGCCGCCCCGCGCGTGATGCACGTAGTGGAATTCGCCCACCGTAGTGATGCCCGCCAGGGCCATCTCCGCGTACACCGCGCGGGCGAGGGCGTGGTACGTCTCCGGCGTCAGGCGGTCCGCCACCGAGTACATGACCTCGCGCCACGTCCAGAACGTGCCCGAGCCCACCTGGACCGTGCCGCGCAGGGCCCGGTGGAAGGCGTGGGAGTGGGCGTTGGCCAGGCCGGGGACCGTCAGGCCGCGCAGCACCGTCGCGCCGGGCGGCGGCGCGTCGACGCCCTTGCGGACGGCCGTGATCCGGTCGCCCGTCACATCGACCGCGACCCCCGGCTCGACATTCGTGTCGAGCCAGGCATGCTCCAGCCAGTACGTGGTCGCCTTCGCCGTATCCGTCGTCACCTGCACGCCAGCCCTTCCAGTACGTCGGCCAGTGCGGTCACCCCTGCGACGCAGTCGTCCTCGGCGGCGAACTCCGCCGGGGAGTGCGAGACGCCCGTGGGGTTCCGTACGAACAGCATGGCGGTGGGGATCGAGCCGGACAAAATACCCGCGTCGTGTCCGGCGCCCGTGCCGAGGACCGGGACCGGCCGCTCCCCGCCCAGAAGCCTGCCCAGCTCGTCCCGCAGCGCGTCCTCGAACTCGACCACCGGCGTGAAGGACTCCCGTACGACGTCGAGGTCGATGCCGTGCCGGTCCGCGTACTCGCGGGCCGCCTTCTCGATGCCCGTCACGACCGTGTCCAGGGACTCCTGGTCCGCGGCACGTGAGTCCAGCCAGCCCCTGACCAGGGACGGGATCGCGTTGACGCCGTTCGGTTCGACCGCGATCTTACCGAAGGTGGCGACCGCACCCGCCAGTTCGGCTTCCCTGCGGGCCGCGAGGACCGTCTCCGCGTACGACAGCATCGGGTCGCGGCGGTCCGCCAGACGGGTGGTGCCCGCGTGGTTGGCCTCGCCCCTGAAGTCGAAGCGCCAGCGGCCGTGCGGCCAGATGGCGGAGGCGATGCCGACCGGGTCGCCGGTGAGGTCGAGGGCGCGGCCCTGCTCCACGTGGAGTTCGACGAACGCGCCGATGCGGGCGAGGCGTTCCGGGTCCGGGCCGATGGCCGAAGGGTCGTAGCCCGCCGCCTCCATGGCTTGCGGGAGCGTGGTTCCGGACGCGTCCGTCAGCTCGTACGCCTTCTCCCGCGTGAGCTGTCCGGCGGTCAGGCGTGAGCCCACGCAGGCCAGGCCGAAGCGGGCGCCCTCCTCGTCGCCGAAGTTGGTGATGGCGAGCGGGCGGCGGAACGACACCTTCCGTGCGCGGAGTTCGTCCAGGGCCGCGAAGGAGGAGACCACCCCGAGCGGGCCGTCGAAGGCGCCGCCGTCCGGGACGGAGTCCAGGTGCGAGCCCGTGACCACCGCGTCGCCGCGGGACGGGTCGCCGAGCCAGGCCCACTGGTTGCCGTTGCGGTCGACCTCGTAGTCGAGGCCGCGTGCCTCCGCCTGCGCCTGGAACCAGACGCGGCACTCGGCGTCGGCGGCGGTCCAGGCGTAACGGCGGTAGCCGCCCGTGGCGTCGCTGCGGCCGATGGGCCGCAGCGAGCGCCACATGGCGTGGAACGTGTCGCTCACGCCTGGTCACCCTCGCTGCCGTCGTCACCCTCGCGCATCGGGATACGTACGCCCTTCTCGTCCGCCACGGACTCGGCGATGTCGTAGCCCGCGTCGACGTGCCGGATGACGCCCATGCCGGGGTCGTTCGTGAGGACGCGGCGGATCTTCTCGCCGGCCAGCTTCGTGCCGTCGGCCACCGAGACCTGGCCCGCGTGGATCGAGCGGCCCATGCCGACGCCGCCGCCGTGGTGGATGGAGACCCAGGAGGCGCCGGACGCGACGTTCACCATGGCGTTCAGGAGCGGCCAGTCGGCGATCGCGTCGGAGCCGTCGAGCATGGCTTCCGTCTCGCGGTACGGGGAGGCCACCGAGCCGCAGTCGAGGTGGTCGCGGCCGATGGCGAGGGGGGCGGCGAGGGTGCCGTTGCCGACCATGTCGTTGAACATGTCGCCGGCCTTGTCGCGCTCGCCCTGGCCCAGCCAGCAGATGCGCGCGGGCAGACCCTGGAAGTGGACGCGCTCGCCCGCCATCTTGATCCAGCGGTGCAGCGACTCGTTCTCCGGGAAGAGGTCGAGGAGCGCCTTGTCCGTCTTGTGGATGTCCGATGCCTCGCCCGAGAGTGCCGCCCAGCGGAACGGGCCCTTGCCCTCGCAGAAGAGCGGGCGGATGTAGGCGGGGACGAAGCCGGGGAAGGCGAACGCCCGTCCGTAGCCCGCGAGTTGGGCTTCGCCGCGGATGGAGTTGCCGTAGTCGAAGACCTCGGCGCCCGCGTCCATGAAGCCGACCATCGCCTCGACGTGCTTGGCCATGGACTCACGGGCGCGGGTGGTGAAGCCCGCCGGGTCCTTCGCCGCGAGCGTCTGCATGTCGTCGAAGTCGACGCCGGTGGGGAGGTAGGCGAGCGGGTCGTGGGCCGAGGTCTGGTCGGTCACGATGTCGATCGGGGCACCCTCGGCGAGCATGCGCGGAAGCAGGTCGGCCGCGTTGCCGAGCAGGCCGATGGAGAGCGGCTTTCGCTGGTCGCGGGCCTCTACCGCCAGCTGAAGGGCGTGCTCCAGGGAGTCGGCCTTCACGTCCAGGTAGCGGTGCTCGATGCGGCGCTCGATGGCGCGCGGGTCGACGTCGATACAGATCGCGACGCCGTCGTTCATCGTCACCGCGAGGGGCTGGGCGCCGCCCATGCCGCCGAGACCGGCGGTGAGCGTGATCGTCCCGGCGAGCGTGCCGTTGAACTTCTTCGCGGCGACGGCGGCGAAGGTCTCGTACGTGCCCTGGAGGATGCCCTGCGTGCCGATGTAGATCCACGAACCTGCGGTCATCTGGCCGTACATCGTGAGGCCGAGGGCCTCAAGGCGCCGGAACTCCTCCCAGTTCGCCCAGTCGCCCACGAGGTTCGAGTTGGCGATCAGGACGCGCGGCGCCCACTCGTGGGTCTGCATGACGCCGACGGGGCGGCCGGACTGGACGAGCATCGTCTCGTCCTGCTTGAGGGTCTTCAGGGTGCGGACCATCGCGTCGAAGGAGCGCCAGTCGCGGGCCGCCTTGCCGGTGCCGCCGTAGACGACGAGCTGGTCGGGGTGCTCGGCGACCTCGGGGTCGAGGTTGTTCTGCAGCATGCGCAGGGCGGCTTCCTGCTGCCATCCCAGGGCGCTCAGTCCACTGCCGCGCGGTGCCCGTACGGGGCGGGGTCCTGACATGGCGATGCCTCCTCGCGTGAAGCTCTGTTGTGACGTTGTTATTCACATCCTGCGATGTTGAATAGAGCTAGTCAATACGTTGACGGGGCAGCGATACCACGTATCGGATGATTGGCTGGAACACATGAGCGATCAGGGCACGGAGACCGCACACGCAACCGAAGTGGACAGAGAGGATCCGACGGACCGCGCCGTCCGGCGGGACCAAGCCGTCCGCGCCGCAGTCGAACAGGGCCTCGTGGACCCCGCGTCCCCGATCATCGGCCTCCTCGACGTCACCGGCATCCGCTCGGCCGCCGCCTCGCTGCGCGCCGCCTTCGAGGCCGTCACACCGCCCGGCACACCCGTCCTGCACGCCTTCGCGGTGAAGGCCTCGCCCCTGGTCCCGGTCCTGCGGCTGCTCCGCGACGCCGGCATCGGCGCCGAGGTGGCGAGCCCCGGCGAACTGGCTCTCGCGCGGGCCGCCGGTGTGCCGCCCGGGCACACGGTCCTCGACTCGCCCGCGAAGACGCCGGCCGAACTGCGCGAGGCCCTCGCCCTCGGCATCGCGGTGAACGCGGACAATCCGCAGGAGCTCGCCCGCATCGACGCGCTGACCCGGTCGGCGCCCACCACCTCCCCCATCGGCCTGCGCGTGAACCCGCAGATCGGCGGCGGCTCCATCGGCGCCCTCTCCACCGCGACGGCGACCTCCAAGTTCGGCGTCGCACTGCTCGACGCCGGCGCCCGCGAGTGGGTCGTCCAGGCGTACCTGGACCGGCCCTGGCTGACCCGCCTGCACGCCCACTCCGGGTCGCAGGGCATGCCGCTCGAAATGATGGTGCGGGGCGTGGCGGCGACGTACGAACTGGCCGAGGAGATCAACGGGCGGGCCGGGCGGCAGCAGATCGACACCATCGACATCGGCGGCGGTCTGCCGGTCAACTTCGGCTCGGACGAGGAGACTCCGACGCACGCGCAGTACGCGCGTCGCCTGAAGTCCCGCGTGCCGGGGCTGCTCGACGGGCGCTACGGCCTCGTCACCGAGTTCGGCCGCTCGCTGCTCGCCAAGCACGGCACGATCCTGGCCCGCGTCGAGTACGCCAAGACGGCGGGCACCCGGCCCATCGCGGTGACGCACGCGGGCGTCCAGGTGGCGGCGCGCACCGTCTACGCGCCCGCGTCCTGGCCGCTGCGGATCGCCGCGTTCGACGCGAAGGGGCGCCCGAAGAGCGGCCCGAACGTCGGCCAGGACATCGCGGGCCCGGCCTGTTTCGCGGGCGACCTGCTCGCGGAGAACCGGCCGCTCCCGCTGCTCGAACAGGGTGATTACGCGGCGGTGCTCGACACGGGCGCGTACTACTTCGCGCACCACTACTCGTACAACAGCCTTGCCAGGCCGGGGATCTACGGCTTCGCGACGAAGACGGACACGGTGGCGGGCACCGGGGCGGGTACCGGGGTGGGTACGGAAGCGGGCGCGGCCGAGTCGGTCATCTTCGCGACCGTGCGCGAGCCGCAGACGCTGGAGGAGATCGTCGCCGAGTCGGGGGGCGCGCGGCGGGACGCGTTGCGCGACCTCTGAATCGCTCCGGGGCGCCCCCGAAGTTCTGTCCCGCTGCCTCCGGGGCGCCCCCCGGGATTCCCCTGAGGTTCCTCTGACGTTCCTCAACTCCCGCATGCCACGGGCGTTGTGGGGCACATCCTCCCTCCAGGCCCACGCTCGGGGGAGATGATCCTGTGACGACACCCAATGCCACCACCGACACCCCACCGCCCGACGGAGAACCCGCGCTGCGCCGCGCGATCGGACCCAAGCTCCTGATCTTGTTCGTGATCGGCGACATCCTCGGCACCGGTATCTACGCCACCACCGGCAAGGTCGCGGGAAAGGTCGGCGGCGCGCTGTGGCTGCCCTTCGCGATCGGCTTCGTCGTGGCGATCCTCACGGCGGCGTCGTACGCCGAACTGGTCGGCAAGTATCCGAAGGCGGCGGGCGCCGCTCTCTACACCCAGAAGGCCTTCAAGGTCCCCTTCTTGACCTTCATCATCGCCTTCATGGTGATGTGCTCGGGCCTGTCGTCGGCGAGCGCCGCGGCCCGCGCGTTCAGCGGCGACTATCTCGGAGAGCTGACGAGCAACGCCCTCCCGCCGACGCTGGTCGCGATCCTCTTCATCCTCGCGCTCGCGGCACTGAACCTGCGGGGCGTCTCGGAGTCGGTGAAGACGAACGTGGTCCTCACGCTCGTCGAGGTGACCGGTCTGGCCGTCATCCTCGCGATCGGCGCCTACGCGGTCCTGAGCGGGGACGGCGAACCGTCCCGCCTGACGGAGTTCGAGGCCGGAGGCGGCACGGGCTATGCCCTGATGACGGGCGTCCTGGGCGCGACGGCACTCGGCTTCTTCGCGTTCGTCGGCTTCGAGGACTCGGTGAACATGGCCGAGGAGACGAAGGACCCGGTGCGCACGTTCCCGCGGGCGATCTTCATCGGTGTCACGGTGACGGGCACCATCTATGTCCTGGTGGCGCTGGTGTCGTCGCTGCTCGTGGACTACAAGGTCCTTGAAGGATCGAGCGGCCCGCTGCTCGAGGTCGTGAAGGCGGGCGGCATCGACTTCCCGCACAAACTCTTCGCGCTGATCGCCCTGTTCGCGGTCACCAACTCGGCGCTGATCAACATCATGATGGCCTCCCGGCTCTGTTACGGCATGGCCAACGAACGCATCCTGCCGCGCGCGATGGGCCGGGTCCTGCCCCGCCGCCGTACGCCGGTGGTCGGCATCGTCTTCGTCTCGCTGATCGCGATCGGCCTGGTGACGACCGGGGAGATCGAGGGGCTCGGCGACACGACCGCGTTCCTGCTCCTGTGCGTGTTCGCGGTGGTCAACGTGGCGGTCCTGGTGCTGCGCCGCGACCCCGTGGAGCACAAGCACTTCCGGGCGCCGACGATCCTGCCGGTGCTCGGCGCCGCCACCGCCCTGGTCCTCGCGAGCCCCCTCGCGGACCGCCCGGCGGAGGTCTATGTCCGGGCCGGGGTATTGCTCGCCGTCGGCATCGGCCTGTGGATCGTGAACAAGGTGGTGCTCAAGGCGCGCGGCGAGGAGTGACCCGGTGAAAGTGACACCACTGGGTTGACCCGGTGGGAATGACCCCGGGGCGTATCGGTCGCTAGGCCGCTACATTCGGTCAGGCTCGGGCCCTACCCGAACCCGCCTGGCACCGATCCCGTCGGGGTCGGGCATGTTCCCCTGGAAAGTGCCTATTTCCCTGGAAACTCCACGTCTTCCGCCTACCTTCCTCACACCGGGAAGCGCGCAGCTCCCGGTCGGGTGGTAGGGGCCACCCGGTTCAACCCTGGGGAAGGGGAGCCGCGTGCCCGGAATCGATGAGTGTCTGCTGGAAGCCATGACACTGCCCGGTGCCCGCGGAGCGGCGATCGTCGACTGGACCAGCGGGCTCGCCCTCGGTTCGGTCGGCGATCCGCCGGGCGGCGACCACGAGGCGACCGCGGCGGAGACCGCGGAGGTGGCACGGTCCGCGGCCGAGTACCAGGCGTTCGCGCCCAAGGACGACCCGCTGGACACCGCGCGCGGCGACACGGACCGCAAGGGACTCCCCGTGGAGGACCTCATGGTCACCACGCGGACCGGATTCCATCTGATCCGCTTCGTCGAAACGACCTTCGACAGCAGCGTCTTCCTCTACCTCTGGCTGGACCGGCACACCGGCAACCTCGCGCTGGCACGCATACGGCTGCGGGACCTCTCCGAACGACTGGTCCTGGTGTGAACGCCATGCGCATCACCGCGTCCGCCATCTCGCCCATGCTGATGCGCCTGGCCGCCGAGCAGGCGACCGGCGCCCTTCTGCGCGACCAGGGCACCCTCTATCTCGTCGACGGCCGCATCGTGCACGCGGAGAGCCCGGCGGCACCGGGCATAGACGTCCTGCTCACGGCCGGCGGGGCGCTGCCCCCGCAGGGCTGGCAGGAGGCCCTCTCGCTCGCGGGCACCCGGCACGAGGTGGGGCGGCACCTGGTCGACAGCGGCCGGGTCACGGCGGGCGAGCTGGAGATGTGCCACATCGGGGCGCTGTTCGACGCCGCGTTCTTCGTCCTCGGCCCGGCGAGCGGACCTACCCGGTTCCGTTACGGCGTCGCGCACTGGCTCGGCCGGGTGCGCCCGGTGGCCGCCGAGACCGTGGAGCGCGAGACCCGGCGGCGCAGGGCGCTGCTCGACAGGGTCTGGCCCTGCCCGGAGCTGGACACCTCCCCCGTCGTGCCGCGCCCGCCCGCGCCCGGCCAAACGCTCACCGGGCGCCAGGTCGCGCTGCTGCGGCTCGCCGACGGTGTCCGCACGCCGACGGCCATCGCCTGGGCCCTGGGCCGGCCCACCTTCCACACCCTGATCGAGGTCAGGCGGCTGGCCGCGGCCGGTCTCGTGGAACCGCCGCGGACAAAGGGCCCGGCTCCGCCGGTGTTCCCCGCCCCGCTGACCGAAGACAACCCCGAGCCGGACATCGCCCTGCTGCGCCGGGTCCGTGACGCGCTGGAGGCGAGCCTGTGAATCTCCTTACGGGCCAATGGACTTGGCCCCCGTTCCCATGAAGTTCCGCGCGCTCTTCAAGCGCCCCGGGAGGAGAGAGCTGATGGCTGCCGAAGCCGACGTACTCGTGGAACTGAAACGGCTGCGGACCAGGATTCCTCAGCTCAGGGGCGCTCTGACGGCCAGCGTCGACGGGCTCCTGCTCGCGCAGGACGCGACGGACGTCGAGGCGGAGGGCGTCTGCGCCCTCACCGCGGCGGCGCTCGGGGTCGCCCTGCGGCTGTCCGACGCGACGGGCCAGGGCGGTTTCCGCGAACTGCTCATCCGCGGCGAGGACGGCTACGTGGCGACGTACACCGCCGGCTCCTCCGCCGTGCTGACCCTGCTCGCCGAGCCCCGCGTCAACGTGGGCCGGCTCCATCTGGAGGGCCGCCGTTCCAGTGCGGTCATCGGAGAGCTGGTCGACGCCGCCGTCGAACGAGCGGAGGAAATCTGACCCATGTCCCCCACCACACCCTCATCGTCCTCGTCACCGCGGACACCCAGCAGACGGAAAGGAAGTGCGAAATTCATGGCCAACACAGAAACGTCGCTCAAGGAAGTCACCACCTCGATCGAAGGAGTCATCGGCGCCGCCCTCGTCGACTACACGAGCGGCATGGCCCTGGGCACCATCGGCGGCGGAAAGGATCTGGATCTGTCCGTCGCCGCGGCCGGGAACACCGACGTGGTGCGCGCCAAGCTGCGCACGATGGAGATGCTCAACCTCAAGGACGACATCGAGGACATCCTGATCTCGCTCAGCAGCCAGTACCACCTGATCCGGCTGATCAAGGGGCGCAACAACAACGGGTTGTTCCTCTACGTGGCCCTCGACAAGGACCGGGCCAATCTGGCCATGGCCCGGCACCAGCTCAAGCGCATCGAGACGAATCTCGACGTCTGAGTACGGCGTCCGAGTGAACGGAGCGGGGCGGGCCGGGCCTTCGGGTCCGGCCCGCCGTGCGGTCCGGACGCCGTTCAGGCGGCCACGCGCTGCGGGCGGCGGCGGGCGCCGCCGGGGGCGGCGTCTCCCGCGGAGAGTCCGGTGGAGCGGTAGCCCTTGACCTGCTTGCCCGCGGGGGCTCCGGCGCGGCGGCCCAGCCAGTCGACGCGTACCCACAGGAGCGCGTCGAGTTCCCGCTCCCGGCGCCCGAGCCAGGCGGCCTTGGCCCACAGCCCGGCACCCGCCCCCGCCATGACCATCCCGCCGGCGGCAGGCACCACGAAGGCGCTCGCCAGCGCGGCGAGGAACCCCGCGGCGAGCCACCAGCGATGGGCGCGCCGCCAGTTCCGTACGGTGACGGCGCGGTCCTGGAGGATGTCCTGCTTGGCCGCGCGCGTTGCCTCGGCGGTCAGGGCGGTGCAGCGCTTCCGGCGGCTGTACGTGACGGCGACGGCCGTCAGGATGAACAGGGCCGCACCCGCGAGCACGCCGATACGGCGCCCGGTGAGGCCGGGCGGCAGCGTCCCGATTCCTGCCGCGAGCACCCCCGGCCACCACAGGGGCGCGGCCCCCGCCCGCACGATCACCGACACCCTCGCCAGCCCTTGCCCGCCGCGTCCCACGTCGCCGCCTCCTCCTCGCTTTTGGCGCAGGAGGCTAGCGCGGAATTCTGAGGGGACGGTGAGAGTCCGCCGCGCGGAACCGCCGGGGCCGCCCCTACTCCACGAACAGCCCCCGCGCCGCCGCGCCCGCGTCGAACTCCTCCAACCGCGCCTGCGCGTCCGGCAGCCCGTCGCACATGGCCTCAAGCAGCACCCGGCCGAGCAGCATCGGCGCGCACGCGGTGTCGAAGGCGAGGCCCGTGCCGACCGCCGCCGGCAGGAGGAGGTCGGAGTGTGCCGCCACGGGGGCGAACGCGGAGTCGGCGACCGTGACCACGGAGAGCCCCGCCCCCTGCGCGTAGGCGAGCGCGTCCACCACTTCACGCGGATGGCGCGGGAGCGCGAAGCAGAGCAGCGCCGACGCCCCCGCCCGTACCGCCCCGTCGATCCGGTCGGCCAGCATCGTGCCGCCCTCGTGGAGGAGACGGACGTCGGGGTGGACCTTGGACGCGAAGTACGAGAACCCGTACGCCTGCGACGCGGCGGCCCGCAGCCCGAGTACGGGAAGCGGGCGCGAGGAGGCGAGGAGGCGCCCCGCGCGCTCCACCGGCGCGGGATCGGCGAGCACCTCCGCCAGATGCCGCAGGTTCTCGATCTCCGCCTCGACCGCCTGCTGATACTCGTTGAGGGAGGCCTCGCCCGCCGCCTCGGCGGGCGCGAGCTCCCGCAGATGCCTGCGCAGCGCCGGATAGCCGTCGAAGCCGAGCGCCACGGCGAACCGGGTCACCGAGGGCTGGCTCACCCCGGCGAGCTCCGCCAGTTCGACGCTGGAGAGGAAGGGGACGTCCGCCGCCCGCCGCACCATGCAGTGCGCGATGCGCCGCTGCGTGGGCGTGAGGCGGTGCCCCTCGAAGAGCACTTGCAGCCGCGCCGCAGGACTGTCACTCATGCCGTTCCCCTCACAACACCCTGGCCCTCGTGGGCCGTTCCGTCACCGGACCCGAGGTCAAGACACAGCTCCGTGAACCGGTCGAGCAGCCCGGCCGCCACCGTCACATCATCCGTCAAGGGCCGGTCGGCCAGCTCCGGGTCGAGCACCGAGTCCGCCAGGGCGAAGGCCCGCCCGACGGGCAGCTCCGGGTCAAGACGCATGTCCCGCTGCCGCAACGCCCGTACGGCAGCGACCAGTTCACAGCCGACGACCATGCGGTACGCCCCGCAGGCCCGCAGCGTCTGGCGCGCCGCGAGGGAGGCGAAGCTGGCCTGTTCCTCGACGCCGCGGGAGAGCACCGCGTGGCCGAGCGAGGCGGGCGCGGAGAAGGCCCGCAGATCGCCGAGCGCCGCCCCGGCCGCGTACTCCAGGATCATCACGCCCGACGACGCCGGCTCGCCGTCCGCGAGGAAAGGGCGCAGGCGCGTGAAGCCCGGTTCGTTCAGGGTGGACAGGCGCGAGGTCGAAAGGCGCGCCACCTGCGTCACCGCGAGCCTGAAGTGGTCCAGGGACAGGGCGAGTTGGGCGAGATAGAAGCCGCCGTGGTGGTAGGCCGCCATGTCGTCCGCCGAGATCAGCGGATTCTCGGCCGCCGCGTTGATCTCGACCGTCAGGACTTCTTCGAGGGCGTCCGCCGCGTCGTGCGCGGGCCCGTGGATCTGCGGCACGCAGCGCAGACCGTACGGGTCCTGGATGCGGCCGAGCGGCGGCGTGGGGCGGTCGGGCGCGCCGAGTATCCGGCGCATGCGTTCGGCGACGGCGTACGAACCCGCGTGGCGCCGGGCCTCGTGCACGGGCAGCGCGTACGCCTCGTACGAGCCGTCCACCGCCATCAGGGTCAGCGCCGCCACCAGCTGGGTGGCCGCGACGAGGCCGCGCAGTTCGTGCAGGGCGAGCGCGGACTGGCCGAGGGTGAGGGCGTTGCTGCTGATCAGGGCGAGCGCGTCGTTGTTGTCGAGGGGCTGCGGCTCGGGGGCGAGACCGGCCCCCTGCCAGGGGTGCTCGCCCGCGAGCGCGAGGCCCATCTGCGCGAGCGCGGCGATGTCGCCCGTACCGACCGAGCCGAATTCGTTGACCTTCGGATACGCGCCCGTCGTCAGGGCGTCGCAGAGCGCCGTGACGACGGTGGGGCGCAGCCCCGCCCCGCCCGCGAGCAGCTGGTTGGCGCGGACCGCGAGCATCGCGCGCACCTCCCTGGCCGGGAGCTCGTCGCCGATCGCGCCGGCGTGGCTGCGCAGCAGGCGCAGGCCGTGGTCGGCGGCCGCCTCGGTCGGCACGGACTCGTTCCGGTTGGCGCCGACGCCGGTGGAGCGGCCGTAGACGCGACCCCAGGAGGCGATCTCCCGCGCGGCGTTCCACGAGCTCTCCACGCGCTTCATGCCGTCCGTACCGGGGACGGGTCGTGCACTGGATTCGGCCATGCGTACGACATCTGCGACCATCAATCCGCGTCCGTCCAGGACGACGACCGAGCCGCTGTCGCCGGTCACCCTGTCCGCGATATGAGACGACATCACTCGAATTTCCTCCTCAAACGGACGCTTCGTCTTGCCCAGCGGCTACTTGTAACCCGCGATTTACGCCTGGGCGCCGACTAACTATTGACAATCTATTCAGTCACCAAGAACTCTGCATGACGATATACAGCCGGGCAAGGGACTCCTCATGATCCAATTCGATACGGTCCACAAGCGCTTCCCGAACGGCACAACCGCGGTCCACGACCTGACCCTCGATATGCCGGAAGGCGGCGTAACCGTCCTCGTCGGATCTTCCGGTTGCGGCAAGACGACGACGCTCCGCATGATCAACCGAATGGTCGACCCGACCTCAGGGACGATCAGGGTGGGCGGCAAGGACGTCCTGGAGCAGGACGCAGCCGAGCTGCGCCGCTCCATCGGCTACGTGATCCAGCAGTCCGGACTCTTCCCGCACCGCACGGTCCTGGACAACATCGCCACCGTGCCGCTGCTGCTCGGCTGGGGCCGCAGGAAGGCGCGGGCCCGGGCGGCGGAACTCCTGGAGACGGTCGGCCTCGCCGCCGACGCCGGGAAGCGCTACCCGCACCAGCTCTCGGGCGGCCAGCAGCAGCGGGTCGGCGTGGCGCGGGCGCTCGCCGCGGACCCGCCGGTGCTTCTGATGGACGAGCCGTTCGGCGCGGTCGACCCCGTGGTCCGCACCCAGCTCCAGGACGAACTCCTGCGCCTCCAGCGCGAGTTGAACAAGACCATTGTTTTCGTCACGCACGACATCGACGAGGCGGTACGGCTCGGCGACCGCATAGCCGTCTTCCGCACCGGCGGCCACCTCGTCCAGTGCGCGAGCCCCGCGGAGCTCCTGGCCCGCCCGGCGGACGACTTCGTGGCGGACTTCCTCGGCGCCGAGCGCGGCCTGAAGCTGCTCTCGCTGACGACCCTGGCGGACGTCCCGCAGGCCCCGGCCCCGGAAGGCGGCGCCTGGACGCTGCGACTCGACGCCACCGGGGCCCCGGTGGCGTGGCGGCACAAGGACGCCGAGTCCGCGGACATCCCCGTACGCCCCCTGCGCGACACGGACTCGCTCCTGTCGGCCCTCAACGAGTCGATAGCCGCGCCCAGCGGCCTGGTCGCCCGTGTCGACGCGGCGGGCGTCCTGACCGGAGTGTCGTCCCGGGACGACATTCATGAGCACGCGGGCGTGGCGCACGAGCAGGGCCGCGAGGGCGTCCCGTCAGGGGCGCGGGGAACCGCGCGAGCGGCCCAAGACGACCCGCACACGCCGGTGAAGGGACCGGGGCAGACGGAACCGCGCGCGGAGGACGGCACCGGCGACACGGACGCGGACGGCGCCCCTGCTCCCACCACAGCGGAGCGTTCCGCATGACCGTCGACTGGTCGTGGATATCCGACCACACCGACGACCTCACCACCCTCACCCTCTCCCACCTCCAGGCCGCCCTCACCGCCGTACTCCTCGGCCTGGTCGTCTCGCTCCCCCTGGCCGTCGTCGCACACCGCGTGCGCCCCCTGCGCGGACTGCTCCTCGGCCTGTCGAACGTCCTGTTCACCATCCCCTCCATCGCGATCTTCGTGCTGCTCCTGCCGGTCAGCGGACTCACCCGCACCACCACCGTCATCGGCCTGACGATCTACACGCTCGTCGTGCTCCTGCGGAACACCGTCGAGGGCCTGGACTCCGTCCCCGCGAAGACGAAGGAAGCGGCCAAGGCCATGGGCACCCGGCCCCTGCGCACCCTCCTCACCGTCGAACTCCCCCTCGCGCTCCCCGTGATCATGGCGGGCGTACGGATCGCGACGGTCATGGCGATCTCCCTCGTCTCCGTGGCGACGTACATCGGCGACGGCGGTCTCGGCCAGCTCTTCACCGACGGGTTCCAGCGCAACTTCCCCACCCCCGTCATCGTCGGCGTGGTCCTGACCCTGCTCCTCGCGCTCGTCGCGGACGCGCTGCTCGTCACCCTCCAGTACGTCCTGACGCCCTGGACCCGCCGCAAGAGGAGCGCGTGACATGTACGAACTCTTCAAGAACCTCGGCGCCTGGCTGGTCAGCGGCGAGCAGTGGGCCGGGTCCGACGGCATCGGGCACCGCCTCGCCGAGCACCTCCAGTACTCGCTGCTCGCGACCCTGATCGCCGCCGCGATCGCGCTGCCGGTCGGGCTGCTCATCGGGCACACCGGGCGCGGCGCCTTCGTCGCGATCAACCTCTCCAGCTTCGGGCGCGCGCTGCCCACGGTCGGCCTCGTCGTGCTGGTCTTCCTGGCCAGCGGCCTGTCCATGTGGCCCGTCTACATCGCGCTCGTCGCCCTCGCCATCCCCTCCATCGTCACCAACACGTACGCCGGGATGACCGCGGTCGATCCCGAGGTGCGGGACGCGGCACGCGGCCAGGGCATGCGCTGGCACCAGGTCCTCTTCCAGGTCGAACTGCCCCTCGCCATGCCCCTGATCATGACCGGGCTCCGGCTCGCGCTCATCCAGGTCGTCGCGACGGCCACCATCGCCGCGTACGTCTCCTTCGGCGGGCTCGGCCGGTACGTCTTCGACGGGCTCGCCCAGCGCGACCTCGTGCAGGTGCTCGGCGGTGCCGTACTCGTGGCGGTCGTCGCCGTCGTCCTCGATCTCGCGCTCTCCGCACTGCAGCGCGCCCTCTTCCGCCACCGCCCCGCCAAGTCGGCCTAGGAGCACACCAGATGGCCCCCAGCAGCATCAACCGCAGGACGCTCCTCGGCGGACTCTTCGCCGCGGCCTCCGTCCCCGCCCTCGCCGCATGCAGCGGTGGCATCACCTCCCTCGACGGGGGAGGTTCCGGCGCCGGAGGCGGTGGCTCCAGCAAGGACGGCGTCACCATCGGCACCGCCAACTTCACCGAGAACCAGGTGCTCGGCTACCTCTACGCCGCCGCCCTCGAAGCGGAGGGCGTCAAGACGACCGTCCGCCCCAACCTCGGCACCCGCGAGATCCTCATCCCCGCCCTCAAGGGCGGCGACATCGACCTCCTGCCCGAGTACCAGGGCGCGCTCCTGCACTACCTCGACGCCAAGTCCAAGGCCACGGAGGAGGGCGAGATGCAGAACGCCCTCGCCATGGTCCTGCCGCGCGGCCTGCAGATCCTCCCGTACGGAAAGGCCGAGGACTCCGACGCCTTCGCCGTCACCCGGGAGACCGCCGACAAGTACGGCCTCAAGACCCTCGGGGACCTCGCGAAGCACAACGGCAAGCTCGTCATCGGCGCCGCCCCCGAGGTCAAGAAGCGCACGGTCGGCTCGGTGGGCCTCAAGGACGTCTACGGCGTGGAGTTCAAGGAGTTCAAGTCCCTCGACTCCTCGGGGCCGCTGGTCAAGGGCGCCCTGAAGAAGGGCGACGTCGACGTGGCGAACCTCTTCACCACCGACACGGACATCGTCGCCGAGAAGTGGGTCGTGCTCACCGACCCCAAGAACCTGATCCCCGGCCAGCACGTCGTGCCGCTCATCGCCGACCGCAAGGCCGACTCGACGGTCCGCAAGGCGCTCGCGCGCCTGGGCAACGCCCTGACCACCAAGGACCTCACCGAGCTGAACCGCCTGGTGGACAAGGACAAGAAGGACCCCGAGGACGTCGCGAACGACTGGGCGGCGCGGCACGGGATCAGCGAGAAGTAGCCCATCCGCCGGGCGGCAGCCCACCAGGCAGCAGGGAGTTCACCGGATCATGGCAGCTGAAGACCTCGTGGAGCGGCGCTCCATCGACGTCGTCCCCGACGACGAACGGCACGGCACCGCGTTCAGCCAGTTCACGCTCTGGCTCGGCGCCAACCTCCAGATCACCGCGGTCGTCACCGGCGCGCTCGCCGTCGTCTTCGGCGGCGACGTGGTGTGGTCGGTGACCGGCCTGCTGCTCGGCAATCTGCTCGGCGGGGCGGTGATGGCCCTGCACTCGGCGCAGGGCCCGAAGCTCGGCCTGCCGCAGATGATCCAGTCGCGCGCCCAGTTCGGGGTGCGCGGCGCGGTCGTGCCGCTCCTGCTCGTCATCCTCATGTACGTCGGCTTCTTCGCCAGCGGCAGCGTCCTCGCCGGACAGGCCACGGCGCAGCTGTCGCACACGAACGACACCACCGGCATCATCGTCTTCGCGGTGATCACCGCGGTCGTGGCGGCCGTCGGCTACCGCGTGATCCACGTCCTGGGCCGGGTGGCGAGCGTGATCTGCGCGCTCGCCTTCGTCTTTCTGGGCATCCGCCTCCTGGACCGCGTGGACCTCTCGGCGCTCCTGAACGACGCGCACTTCGACCTGCCGATGTTCCTGCTCGCCGTCTCGCTCTCGGCGTCCTGGCAGCTCGCCTTCGGCCCTTACGTCGCGGACTACTCGCGCTATCTGCCGCGTACGACGTCGGGACGGGCCACCTTCTGGTGGACGCTGTCGGGCTCCGCAATCGGCTCGCAGTGGTCGATGACGTTCGGAGTCCTGGTGGCGGCGAGCGCGGGCGGCGCCTTCCTCGACAACCAGGTCGGATACGTCGTCGGCCTGGGCGGCACCGGCCTGATCGCGTCGTTCCTGTACTTCGTGATCGCGCTCGGCAAGCTCACCATCAACGTGCTCAACACCTACGGCGGCTTCATGTCGATGGTGACGAGCATCAGCGGATTCCGCGGCCAGAAGACACTGTCGCCGCGCGGCAGGGCGGCGTACATCGCCCTGATCATGGTGGCGGGCACGGTGGTGGCGCTGCTCGGCAAGGACAGCTTCCTGACGTCGTTCAAGGACTTCCTGCTCTTCCTCCTGACGTTCTTCACGCCGTGGTCGGCGATCAACCTGGTCGACTACTACCTGATCTCCAAGGAGCGCTACGACATCCCGGCCCTCTCCGACCCCGAGGGACGCTACGGGGCCTGGCGCTGGGACGCGCTGACGGTGTACGGGATCGGGCTCCTTGCCCAACTCCCCTTCCTGGTCACGCACTTCTACACCGGCCCGCTGGTGGAGCCGCTCGGCGGGGCGGACATCTCCTGGATCGTGGGGCTGGTGGTCCCGGCGGCCCTGTACTGGCTGCTCGCCCGCCGCGACACGTCGCACATCCCCGCCGAGGGCCATGAGCCGGCGGCCCGGGCTGGTGCTGGGGCCCGCTGAGAATGGGGGGATAGCCCCACTGTCAGGGCGGCACCGGCTGCGTACCTTAAAAGGCTATGGAAGCCCGAGACGCCGAACTCAAAAAAGAACTCGACGCCACTCTGCACGCCCGCAGGGAACTGGGCGAGGAGTATGAGTCCGCGCTGGTCGACTCTTTCCTCGGGAAGGTCGAGCAACGCCTTGACGGCACCATCGACCGGCGGATGCGCCGGCACATGGCCGAGCAGCAGATGGTCGTCGCCCGGGGCTCCCGCGCGCCGAACAGCCCGGTGGACTCCTGGGGCGAGCGCTTCGGCTTCGGCATCGTCTCGCTGATCCTGGCGATCCCGCTCTCGGCGATCGGCGTGGTCAACGCGGACCTGCCCGGCCTCTTCGTCACCTGGGGCGGCATCGTCGGCGTGAACGCGGTGCATTCGCTGCGCGGCGTGAACTTCGGCCGCGGCAAGGACCGCGACCGCAAGTCGGAGTGGGACGACTGAGCCTGCCTGCGACCGTCACGTCCGGCCGTTGCCGTATACGAAGTTCGTGCGCGGGGACCGCCGCACCCCCGGATGAACCAGGGGGCGGGACGACGGCGGTCCCCGCGGGGGACGCCGGCCGGGTCAGGACCGGGCCTGCGTCCTGGCGTTCAGAGGTCCGGGAGCCGCTCCGGAGTTCCTGTACGCCGACAACAACCAATGTGCCCGAGCCGTGTTAAGCGGGTGCTGCGCGGACGTGACGCGCTCGTACCACTTCCGCGAAGTTCGCACCACGGCTCACCACGGCTCACCACACGCCCCTGCGGTTACTGGCCCTGCTGCTCGGCCAGGAACGCCAGCAGGTCCTGACGGCTCACGACGCCGGTCGGCTTGCCCTCGACCAGGACGATCGCCGCGTCGGCCCCGCCGAGCACCGACATGAGGTCGGCGACGGGCTCACCGGAGCCGACCTGCGGCAGCGGCTCGGACATGTGCTTCTCCAGCGGGTCGGAGAGCGAGGCGCGCTGCGTGAACAGGGCGTCCAGGAGTTCGCGTTCCACCACGGAGCCGATGACCTCGGCCGCCATCACGTCCGGGTGACCCGCGCCCGGCTTGACGATCGGCATCTGCGAGACGCCGTACTCACGCAGTACGTCGATGGCCTCGCCGACCGTCTCCTCCGGGTGCATGTGGACGAGCGAGGGCAGTCGGCCGCCGACCTTGCGGCTCAGTACGTCGCCCACGTGAGGCTGGTCGCCCGCCTGCTCCAGGAAGCCGTAGTCGTTCATCCACTCGTCGCTGAAAATCTTGCTCATGTAGCCGCGCCCGGAGTCCGGCAGGAGCACGACCACGACGTCGTCCGGACCGAGCCGCTCCGCGACCCGCAGCGCCGCCACGACGGCCATGCCGCAGGAGCCGCCGACGAGCAGCCCCTCCTCCTTGGCGAGGCGCCGCGTCATCTGGAAGGAGTCCTTGTCGGAGACCGCGATGATCTCGTCCGTGACGTTCCGGTCGTACGCCGTCGGCCAGAAGTCCTCACCGACGCCCTCGACGAGATAGGGCCGCCCGGAACCGCCGGAATACACGGACCCCTCGGGGTCGGCGCCGACGACCGTGACCGCGCCCTTAGAGATCTCCTTCAGGTAGCCGCCCGTACCGGAGATCGTGCCTCCCGTCCCGATGCCCGCGACGAAATGGGTGATTTTCCCTTCCGTCTGCTCCCACAGCTCGGGGCCGGTGGAGTGGTAGTGGGAGAGCGGGTTGTTCGGGTTGCTGTACTGGTCGGGCTTCCAGGCGCCGGGGGTCTCGCGCACGAGACGGTCCGAGACGTTGTAGTACGAGTCCGGGTGCTCGGGATCGACGGCCGTGGGGCAGACGACGACATCGGCGCCGTAGGCCCGCAGCACATTGATCTTGTCCAGAGACACCTTGTCCGGGCACACGAAGATGCACTTGTAGCCCTTCTGCTGGGCCACGATGGCGAGCCCGACCCCGGTGTTGCCGGACGTGGGTTCGACGATCGTGCCGCCGGGCTTGAGCTCCCCGCTCTGCTCGGCCGCCTCGATCATGCGCAGCGCGATGCGGTCCTTCACGGAACCGCCGGGATTGAAGTACTCGACCTTGGCCAGGACGGTCGCCTGAATGCCCGTGGTCACGTTGTTGAGCCTCACCAGCGGGGTGTTGCCGACGAGACTGATCATCGAGTCGTGGAATTGCACCGTTGTCTCCGGGCTGCGATGTAGTGCGACGAATGGGTGTCGTCAGCGTAAGGGTCCCGTTCAGTCGTTCACCTCCGTATGCGATTGGCCGACCGTCCTAACGGGGCAATTAGTTGATGTATGGCGGATTGGCTACGAGGAGGTGGCTGCGGGGCATGTCGAGGGCGAGGGTGGCGAGGCGGATCGCGGCGGGCGCGGCGTACGGCGGCGGAGGCATCGGGCTGCTCGGGGCGGCGGCCGTGGGAGTGGTCCTCGCCGAGGTGCAGCTGGCGAAGCGGTCGGTCGGGAACAGCGGGGTGCATCCGGCTCCCCCGCGGGCGGACGGGCTGTACGGCTGGGGGTTCGCGGGTGACGCGGAGCCCCTGCGGTTCGCGATGCTCGGCGATTCGACCGCCGCGGGTCAGGGGGTCTACCGGGCCCGGCAGACTCCGGCGTCGCTGCTCGCGGCGGGGCTCGCCGCGGTGGCGGAGCGGCCGGTGGAGCTGCGGAACGTGGCGCTTCCGGGGGCCCAGTCGGACGACCTCGACCGCCAGACGACGCTGATCCTCTCCGAAGCCCCTGGCTGGGTGCCCGACGTCTGCGTCGTGATGATCGGCGCGAACGACGTGACGCACCGGATGCCCGCGACGCGCTCGGTGCGCCATCTTTCGGCGGCGGTGCGCAGGCTGCGTACGGCCGGGGCGGAAGTGGTGGTCGGCACCTGTCCCGACCTGGGGACGGTCGAGAACGTCTATCAGCCGTTGCGGTGGATGGCGCGCAGGGTTTCGCGGCAGCTGGCCGCCGCGCAGACGATCGGCGTGGTGGAGCAGGGCGGGCGGACGGTGTCGCTCGGGGACCTGCTCGGTCCGGAGTTCCTCGCGAATCCGCGGGAGCTGTTCGGTCCCGACAATTACCACCCCTCCGCGGAGGGGTACGCCACCGCGGCGATGGCGGTGCTTCCGACTCTGTGCGCGGCGCTGGGCGTGTGGCCGGAGGAGGAGCGCCCCGACGTGTCGCGGCGCGAGGGGTTCCTGCCGGTGGCCCGGGCGGCCGCGCAGGCCGCGTCGGAGGGCGGTACGGAGGTCGCGGCCGCGATGCCCACGGGTCCGCGCGGTCCCTGGGCCCTCCTCAAGCGCCGGCGCCGTCGCCGTATTCACCATGCTCCGGACCAGGATCCGTCCCCGTTGCCGCGGTAGTCCTGCGGGCGGCTGAGCGGACCCGCACCTGGCCAGTGGGGCGCTGCGGGGCGCTTCCCGTTTGCCAGGCGCCACGCTGAGCAAGCGCTTAGAAAAATGCGGTCCGCATCACAGTCCCAGCACGATGACTCGCCGCTGTACGTACAGGTAACTTCCCAAGGAGTCCCGCCCCCTCGTCACTGGAGTGCCGTGATGCCCGAAGCCGTGATCGTCTCCGCAGCCCGCACACCGATCGGCCGCGCCTTCAAGGGCTCCCTGAAGGACCTGCGGCCGGACGATCTGACCGCCACGATCATCGAGGCCGCCCTCGCCAAGGTCCCCGAGCTGGACCCGAAGCTCATCGACGACCTGATGCTCGGCTGCGGTCTGCCCGGCGGCGAGCAGGGGCACAACCTCGGTCGTATCGTCGCCGTCCAGATGGGCATGGACCACCTGCCGGGCTGCACCATCACCCGGTACTGCTCCTCATCGCTCCAGACCTCCCGCATGGCCCTGCACGCCATCAAGGCCGGCGAGGGCGACGTCTTCATCTCCGCCGGCGTGGAGATGGTGTCCCGCAGCGTGAAGGGCTCCAGCGACGGGCTGCCCGACACCCACAACCCCCTCTTCGCCGACGCCGAGGCCCGCACCGAGGCCGTGTCCAAGACCGAGGGCTCGACCTGGCACGACCCCCGCGAGGACGGCCTGATCCCGGACGCGTACATCGCGATGGGGCAGACCGCCGAGAACCTGGCCCGCTCCAAGGGCGTCACCCGCCGCGACATGGACGAGTTCGGCGTCCGGTCCCAGAACCTCGCCGAGGAAGCCATCAAGAACGGCTTCTGGGAGCGCGAGATCACCCCGGTGACGACCCCCGACGGGACCGTCGTCAGCAAGGACGACGGCCCCCGCGCCGGCGTCACCCTCGAAGGCGTCGAGGGCCTCAAGCCCGTCTTCCGCCCCGACGGCCTCGTCACCGCCGGTAACTGCTGCCCGCTCAACGACGGCGCCGCCGCCCTCGTGATCATGAGCGACACCAAGGCCCGCGAGCTCGGCCTGACCCCGCTGGCCCGCATCGTCTCCACCGGCGTCACCGGCCTCTCCCCCGAGATCATGGGCCTCGGCCCGGTGGAGGCGTCGAAGCAGGCCCTGTCCCGCGCCGGCCTCACCGTCGACGACATCGACCTCTTCGAGATCAACGAGGCCTTCGCCGCCCAGGTGATCCCCTCCTACCGCGACCTGAACATCCCGATCGACAAGCTGAACGTCAACGGCGGCGCCATCGCGGTGGGCCACCCCTTCGGCATGACCGGCGCCCGCATCACCGGCACGCTCATCAACAGCCTCCAGTTCCACGACAAGCAGTTCGGCCTGGAGACGATGTGCGTCGGCGGCGGCCAGGGCATGGCCATGGTCATCGAGCGCCTCAGCTAAAGCCCCCCGGCCAGGCGCCCCACGAGCCCCGTCCGGCCCCGAAAACCCCTCACGTCTCCATTGATTCGTGACTCAATCTCCCCCAGGATGTGACCTATCTCCTGGGGGAGAGGCATATGCCCAGGTCAGAGCACATCTGCGATAAAACCCCGGGCCGAAAGACCTGTCCAATTCGTGACGTAATGCACTGACAGGTGGATCGTGCAGCCTTCAAGCTGATGTAGGAAGTCGGGGGTCGACTTGAAACCGGGAGTACGTCAGTGAGCGCCATGCCTATTGCCTTGCTGCTCTCCACGGCCGCTGCCACGGTCGTGGGCGCCGCCGCCCTGCACGCCGTACACGGCCTGCGAAAGCAGCTCGCAGAGATCACCGCCCTGCGCGCCGAGCTCGCCGAGAGCCGCTCGGAGAACGCGAACGCCGCCGTCCCCGCTGCCCGCACGGCCGCGGACACCGAGGAGATACGCACGGCTGTCGCCGAAGCCCTCGCCGAGGAGCGCGAGCGCGAGCTCGCCGAGGCGCGGGCCTTCTGGGCAGCCCAGGAAGCCCGCGACGCCTCGGACGCCCCCTCCCTGCTCAGCGGCCTGCCGGGCCTCTCCGACATGGCCGACGAGCTGTTCCTGCCCCGCCAGGCGGACCTCAGCGGCCTGGAGGCGGACAGCCTGGAACCGGTCATCGAGCCGTACGGCGACCCGGCCGACGAGTTCGCCGCCGACTCCCCCGAGCTGGCCGCGGCCCGCCGCCGCCACCCCTCGCACCCGGACTTCGTCCCGGTCCAGTCGCCGGTCAACGGCGACCACGAGCGCACCGTCGCCTGTCTCGAGGAACTGGCCGGCGCCCGCACGGCACTCGCCGACGTCCGCCCCGGACCGCTCGGCACGCTGGACGTCTACGTCTTCGCCGACGGCACCACGCTGTGCATGACGCCCGGCCACCGCGAGACCGCGGAGCTGCTCGCCGACGCCCTGCGCGACGGCCACGCCCCGGTCCTGCTCGGCGGCTCCGGAGTCTCCGGCGCCTACGCCCTGACCTTCGAGTGCGGCACCGAGAACGTCTACATCCTGGCCGACCGCGTCATCGCCTCGGTCTGACCGGAGCGACCCCGGCACCCGCCGGGGTCGGAGCACACTCCGGCACTCGCGCCGGTCACACTCCGGCGCGCTTCTGCGCCTCCTCCACGAGCGTCAGTGCTTCCGCGAGCTGGCCGGAATCCTCGAGCACAAGGGCCAAATCCCGCCCCGCGACCGTGATTTGATCGGCCGCCGCGAACATCCCGGCGTCCGGCATCTCCCGCGGCTCCGCGTCCGGTACCTCGATCCGCTGTGCCCACGCCGCCAGTTCCCTGGCCAGAGCGAGCGCCTCGGTCGCCGCCCCCCGCTGAAGGCGACTCTGCGGGGCGGCCCGCAAGCGGTCGGCGAATTGGTCCACTGCGGCCGTCAAAGGCGTCGTATCAAGCACCCGGCGACCTTATGCGCCCGGACGGGACTGTTGCCAACGCCCCAACGCTGAGGCACGGTGTCGTGAAGGACGGAACACATCGCGACGCGTCCGGAGGCGCCGATGTCCCAAGTCTTCTCCGAGGAGACCCACCGCAATCTGATCGCCCGCATCCCCCACTGCACCGGTCGTGAGATTTCCGACTGGCTTCGCGCCGTAGACGAAGGCCCTTCTCTCTTCCGCTTCGAAGAGAAGGTCAGCTGGCTCCGCGCGGAACACAACCTGGCGTACGGGCACGCCAAGGCAATCATCCACGAGTACGACTTGCGGCGGGCCGCGCGCAAGCTGCGCTGACTCCTCTGCCCCTCTCCCTGTCCCCCTCACAACAACGGCGAAGGGCCCCGCGGAACGTGCGTTCCGCGGGGCCCTTCGCCGCTGTCTGTGTCAGCTGTCTGTGCCGACCGCGTCAGTCGTTGCCCTGAAGGATGGCGATCAGGCGCAGGAACTCGAGGTAGATCCAGACGAGCGTCATCGTCAGACCGAAGGCCGCGAGCCAGGCCTCTTCCTTCGGCGCGCCGTACGCGATGCCGTCCTCGACCTGCTTGAAGTCCAGGGCCAGGAAGCACGCGCCGAGCAGGATGCCGACGATGCCGAAGACGATGCCGAGGCCGCCGCTGCGGAAGCCGAGACCGTCACCGCCGCCGAAGACCATGAACAGCAGGTTCACGGCGGTCAGCAGCAGGAAACCCATCGCCGCGGCCATCACGAAGCCGTAGAAGCGACGGTTGACGCGGATCCAGCCCGCCTTGTAGGCGATCAGGACACCGGCGAAGACGGCCATCGTGCCGAGCACGGCCTGCATGGCCGCGCCGTCCGCGATGCGGTTGTCGACGACGCTGGAGACGACGCCGAGGAAGACACCTTCCAGGGCGGCGTACGTCAGGATCAGCGCGGGCGATGCCTTGCGCTTGAAGGCCTGCACCAGGCCGAGCACCATCGCGATCAGACCTGCGCCGATCGCGATGCCGTACGACTTGCCGATGTTGGCGTCGTCCACCGGCAGCAGCGCCCAGGCGAGGGCGGCCGTCACCAGGAGCGTGCCGAGCGTGGTGGCCGTACGCATGACGACGTCGTCCATCGTCATGCGGCCCGCGGTGGTTACGGGGGCCTGCGGCGCGCCGTACTGAAGGTCTTGCTGGGCGTAAGGATTCGTCGCGTACGGGTTGGCGGGGGCCTGCTGGCCCGCGGTCGCGTACGGATTGCCCTGCTGGGTCTGTGTCCCGCCCGCGGGTCCCCCGGCCTGCGGCTGCTGCGTGCCGAAGCCCGCGTAGCCGTTGTCGCGGCTGAACCCCCGTCGCGAGAAGACCGGGTTACTGCTCCTCATCTCACTCCTCCATGGCCACCGTGTGTGGCTTTGGCTCAAGAGTAATGCGTAGGCAAAAGGAAGACCCTAGTGCTTGGGGAGGATCTTTCCCTCCTTGTGACCAAGAACGCCTGACCCGGTGCTCTCTGTTCCCGGTGAGGGCGCGGACGGTCCCTCGTTCGCGGGGATCGGGCGGCTGCGCCGGACGAGTGGCACCAGCGAGATGGCGACGGCGCCGAGCACGGCGGCCACGGCGAACGTGGTGAATCCGAGGGACGCGTTCCCGCCGGAGACGACGGCGCCTCCCAGCCACGGACCGACGACCGCGCCGGTGCGCCCGACGCCGGTGATCCAGCCGAGGCCGGTGGCGCGCTGGGCCGGCGTATAGACGGACGGCGCGGAGGCGTAGACCATCACCTGCGCCGAGAAGAGCCAGATGCCGGTGACGAAGACGATCGCGTAGGCGACGCCCAGGGGCAGCTCGGCCCTGAGGAGGAAGGTTCCGCAGGCGGTGAGCAGGAACCAGATCGCGGAGATCCGTACGGCGCCGAACTTGTCGGCGGCCCGGCCCGCGACCAGCATGCCGACGATGCCGCCCGCGTTGATCACCATGAGGAAGGTCACGGAGGAGGAGAGCGAGTAGCCGGAGGCGCGCATCAGCTCGGGAAGCCAGGTGGAGACCCCGTAGACGAGGAGGAGGCCGGCGAAGGACGCGAGCCACAGGAGCGGGGTCGCAAGGCGCTGACCGGGGGCGAAGAGCGAGGCGACGGCGGCGAAGCGGCCCTTGGCGCCGGCTTCGGGGGCTTCGGCGGGCGTCGGGGACGGCAGGTGGTAGCGGGCGGCGACGGCCTCGGCCTCGCTCGCCCTGCCCTTGGCGAGCAGCACGCCCGGCGATTCGGGCAGCCACTTCACCACGAGCGGGATGGCGACGACGGCGGGGATCACGCCCGCCCAGAAGACGACGCGCCACCCGTGGTCGGGGCCGAGCCAGAGCCCGAGGCCCGTGGCCGCCATGCCGCCCGCGTGGTACGAGGTCATCATCAGGCCGGTGGCGAGCGCGGCCCTGCGCGGCGGCGCGAACTCGGCGACGATCGCGAGGCTGATCGGCATCAGACCGCCGAGCCCGAGCCCGGCGATGAACCGTCCGCCCCCGAAGACGGCAGCGCTCGGCGCGAGCGCGCAGACCGCGGAGCCCAGCGAGAACAGCGCGACGCTCCCCGTCACCATCGGCTTGCGGCCGATCCAGTCGGTGAGCGTGCCGCAGCCGAGGGCGCCGACGAGCATGCCGAAGGTGGTCCAGGAGCCGATGGTGCCCGCGGTCGACGCGGTGAAGCCGAAGCCCTTGTCGTCGATGAGGTGGGGCATCACGGCGCCGTAGATGTTGACGTCCATGCCGTCGAAGAAGACGACGAGCCAGCACAGGGCTATGACGGGGGCGACGGATCTGAAGGTCCGTTCGGGGGCGGCGCCTCGGGGAGCGGTCACGGGGTTCTCACTTCTTTGTGGGACCTGGTGGGGGACGCAGGCGGGGGACGGGGGTGGGGGACGGGGGTGCTGGGCTAGTCGAGCGGGAATCCGGTGTAGCTCTCGGCGAGGTCCGCCTCTGCCGAGCGCGAGGTGGCGATGCGGTCCAGCCGAGCGAGCTGGACGCGGTCGTCGAAGGGGGTGGCTTCGGGCGAGCGGTGCAGCATCGTGGTCATCGCGTACGAGAAGCGTTCGGCCTGCCAGACGCGGCGCAGGCAGGTCTGCGAGTACGCCTCCAGGCGGGCGTCGGAGCCCGTCTCGCGGAGTTCGGCGAGTGCGCGGGCGAAGGTGACGACGTCGCCGACCGCGAGGTTGAGGCCCTTGGCGCCGGTGGGCGGGACGATGTGGGCCGCGTCCCCGGCGAGGAAGACGCGACCGTGCCGCATGGGCTCGTGGACGAGGCTGCGCATGGGCGTGACGGACTTGGCGGTGATGGGCCCGCGCTTCAGCGTCCAGGCGGGGTCGTCGGTCTCCAGACGGCGGTCGAGCTCGTCCCAGATCTCCTCGTCGCCCCAGTCGGCGGCGTCCGTGCCCGCGGGGACCTGGAGGTAGGCGCGCGTGACGGTCGGCGAGCGCATGGAGAGCAGGGCGAAGCCGCGGTCGTGGCGGGCGTAGACGAGTTCGTCGTGCGAGGGCGGTACGTCGGCGAGGATGCCGAGCCACCCGAAGGGGTACGTCCGCTCGAAGACCTGCGAGACATCGGCGGGCACTGCCTTGCGGGCCACGCCCCAGGAGCCGTCGCAGCCCACCACGTAGTCGCACTCCAGGACGTCCTCGCGGCCCTCGTGGCGGAAGCGGATGCCGGGTTTCCGCGTCTCGGCGCCTTCCACGGCCAGCGCCTCGGCCTCGAAGAGCAGCGGGCCGCCCGCGGCCAGCTGGAGGGCTATGAGGTCCTTGCAGACCTCGGTCTGGGCGTAGACCATCACGGACCGGCCGCCGGTGAGGGCGGGGAAGTCGACGCGGTGCCTGCGGCGGTCGAAGCGCAGCTCGATGCCGTCGTGCGGGATGCCCATGCGGTCCATGCGCGCGGCGGCGCCCGCCTCGCGCAGGACGTCGACGGTGCCCTGTTCCAGGATTCCGGCGCGCTGGCGCTGCTCGACGTAGGCGCGGTCCTTGGTCTCCAGGACGACGGAGTCGATGCCGGCGTTGTGCAGCAGGCGGGCGAGGAGCAGCCCCGCCGGTCCGGCTCCGATGATTCCGACGGTGGTGCGCATCGGCCGACCTCTCCCCTTGTTCGTCTGGTGAACTTTCGTTCATAATGTGCTGAACGGGAGTCTCCGACCGGACCCATCGGCTGTCAACGGTTCCGGGGCCCCCGATTTCCACCCGTGCGAGGAGCAGTGCCATGCCGGAAGAGTCCGTACGCCCTCTGGAGCGCGGCCTCGCCGTCCTGCGCGCCCTCGCCGTCGGCGATCAGGTCAGAGCCGGCGATCTGGTGCGCGCGACCGGCCTGGCCCGCTCGACGGTCGACCGGGTCGTGGCGACCCTGGTCCGCATCGGCTACGTACGCGAGCACGGCCAGGAACTCCGCCTCACGCCCCGCCTGATGGAACTCGGCAACGCCTATCTCGCGGCGAGCGGCCTGAGCGGCGAGGTCGCGGCGCGCACCGCCCGGCTCGCCGACGACCTCGACGAGTCGGTGTCCCTCGCGGTGCCGGACGGCGACGGGGTCCGCTTCGTCACGCAGGCCGCCCGGCGCCGCGCGATGTCGGTGGCCTTCCGCATCGGCGATCTGCTGCCCGCCGAGCGGTGCGCGCCGGGCGCTCTGTTCGCCGCCGAGTGGGACGAGGCGGCCTGGGCGGCATGGCGGGCCCGGCTGGCCGCCGACCCCGCGGGCGAGGCCTTCCCCGCGCTGCCGCCGGGCCCGGCCTGCCCGCCGCCGGATCTCGCGGACCGCGTGGAGCGCTCGCGCGTGACGGGCTGGGCCCTGGACGACCAGCTGATCGAGCCGGGCCTGATCGCGGCGGCGGTCCCGGTGCGCGACGCGGCGGGCCGCGTCCGGTACGCCCTTTCCGCGGTGAGCCACACCAGCAGGCATACGGCCAAGGGCCTCGCGGAGCTCGTACTGCCACGCCTGCGGGCGGAGGCCGCGCATCTGGAGTCCCTGCCGACCGGTCAACTGCCCGGCGTATCAAGCCAGGTGACGGAGGCTCATGAAGGCGCTCCGCGTGAGCGGCCGGGCGACGCCAAGGCCGAGCTCGGCCCCGGCTACCTCCAGTCGCTCGCCCGCGGCCTCGCCGTCCTGCGCGCCCTCGGCGAGGCACGCGGCGACGGCCTCCCGCTGACCGCGATCGCCGCCGCCACCGACCTGCCGCGGGCCACCGCACGCCGCTGTCTGCACACCCTGGAACTCCAGGGGTACGCGGCGCACGACGGCCGCCTCTACCGCCCGCTCCCCCGCATCCTGGAGCTCGGCCACGCCCGCCTCTCCGGCCTCGGCTTCGCCGACATCGCCGACCCGCATCTGCGCCAACTGACCGCCCGCGTCCACCAGTCGGCGTCGGTGACGGTGCTCGACGGCACGGACATCCTGTACGTGGCGCGGGCGGCGACGACGCGCGTCATGAGCGTCCACATCACGCTCGGCACCCGCTTCCCCGCCTATCCCACCGCCATGGGCCGGGTTCTCCTTGCCGGCCTCCCGGAGCGGGACCGCGCCCGCGTCATCGAGACCGCGCCGCCCCGCCCCCTCACCCGGCGCACGGTCACCGACCCGGCGGCTCTTGAGCGGCTGCTCGACCGGGCCGCCGCCGACGGGTACGCCACCGCGGACGAGGAACTGGAAGAGGGGCTGCGCTCGGTCGCCGTACCCCTGAAGGACGCGCGGGGGCGCGTGGTCGCCGCGCTGAACGTGGCCCAGCACGCGGGAAACGCGCCGCTGGAAGCAACCGTCGAGGCGCTGCTGCCCGCGCTGCGCGGGACGGCGGCGGCGATCGAGGCGGATCTGCACACGGCGGCACGCTTCAACGGCGTACCGATGCCGTAGCGGACGTACCCGCCGATGTCACAGTGGAGGTGCCCGGAGCCGGACTTGAACCGGCACGCCCGCTAGGGGCAGCGAGGTTTAAGCTCGCCGTGTCTGCATTCCACCATCCGGGCAGGCAATGGGCTCCGCATAAGGTGATTCGACCCTATCGGGAGGCGTCCCCCGAACAGCGGAACAACAGCCCGATGTTGTCTTATTTTATTGACGTCTGAGGGTGCATCAGCCACCGGCCCTGGCCATCGGTACATGCCGCAGGCCCTTCCGCCGCCATGCGGCCTCCTGTACGGAATGACGTAATTTAGCTGCCTCCGGAATGTCGTCGCGTCACTGGCGGGTGGTACCCGTGTCAGGGGCCGAGGTCATCCCCAGGTATGACACAGACGACTCGAGTCCGACTGGAGAGGGCCCCCGGAACCGGAACAGCGGCTGACTACACGGCGCGGATCCGCAAGGACGATGGATTACGTCCCCACTCGTCGTCCCGACAGGAGCACCACCCCGTGACCACCACCCCCTACGCCGCCCGCACCACCGCAGTGGCCGCGCGCGCCACGGATCTCTCCAAGGTGTACGGCCAGGGCGAGACCCAGGTGGTCGCCCTGGACCATGTCTCCGTCGACTTCCGGCAGGGCGAGTTCACCGCGATCATGGGCCCCTCGGGCTCCGGCAAGTCGACCCTGATGCACTGCGTCGCGGGGCTCGACAGCTTCAGCGGCGGCTCCGTGCGGATCGGCGAGACCGAGCTGTCCACCCTCAAGGACAAGCAGCTCACCAAGCTCCGCCGGGACAAGATCGGCTTCATCTTCCAGGCCTTCAACCTGCTGCCGACGCTGACGGCCCTGGAGAACATCACGCTGCCGATGGACATCGCGGGCCGCAAGCCCGACAAGCAGTGGCTGGAGCAGGTCATCTCCATGGTCGGCCTGGCCGGGCGGCTCTCCCACCGGCCCACCGAGCTCTCCGGCGGCCAGCAGCAGCGCGTGGCCGTGGCCCGCGCGCTCGCCTCGCAGCCCGACATCATCTTCGGCGACGAGCCCACGGGAAACCTGGACTCGCGCTCGGGTGCGGAGGTCCTCGGCTTCCTGCGGAACTCCGTACGGGAACTGGGACAGACGGTCGTCATGGTCACGCATGACCCCGTGGCCGCCGCCTACGCGGATCGCGTCATCTTCCTTGCCGACGGGCGGATCGTCGACGAGATGCTCTCGCCGACGGCGGACGGCGTCCTCGACCGGATGAAGGACTTCGACGCCAAGGGTCGTACGAGCTAGCGCGCCGAGCGGCGTCGGCGGGTTTTCTTGCCCGCGGGTACGCCGTGGCTTGTCGCGCAGTTCCCCGCGCCCCTTCGGGGCTCTCCCTCTCTCCCCCACCAGGACTCACACCCATGTTCCGTACCGCCCTGCGCAACGTGCTCGCGCACAAGGCCAGGCTGTTGATGACCGTGCTCGCCGTCATGCTCGGCGTCGCCTTCGTCTCCGGCACGCTGGTCTTCACCGACACCTTCGGCAACGCCTACAAGAACAAGTCGGCCAAGAGCTTCGACCACGTCTCCGTCGCCATCCAGGGCGACGGCGGGTCGTCCTTCTACGGGCCCGGCGGCAGCGACGAAGAAGAGGCCAAGAAGCCGCCGCGCCTGACCGACGCCCTTCTCCAAAAGAGCCAGAACCTGCCCGGCGCCGAATCGGCCATCGGCACGGTCACCGGATTCACCGCGGTCGCCGACAAGGACGGCAAGCTCGTCGGCGGGGAGTGGGGCACCACCGGCGCCAACTACTACCCCGGCAAGGACGGCAAGGACCCCCGGTACGACTTCACCGACGGCGCGGCGCCCAAGTCCGCCGGTGACATCGCCCTGGACTCGAAGACCGCCGGGCGCACCGGCTACCAGGTCGGCGACTCCGTCCGCTACTCCACGGACGGGCCGGTGAAGCAGGCGAAGATCAGCGGCATCTTCGACACCGAGGACGGCAGCGTCCTCGCGGGCGGCAGCCTGGTGGTGTTCGACAACGACACCGCGCTGAAGGTCCTCGGCAAGAGCGAGTACGACGAGATCGACGTGAAGGCCGCCGCGGGCACCTCCGAGGCGGCGCTGAAGAGCTCGGTCGAGAAGATCCTGCCGAAGGACAGCGAGGGCATCGACGCCGTCACCGGCGGTCAGCTCTCGGACGACCAGGAGCGGATGATCGAGCAGCAGACCAGCTCGATGAGCCAGGTCCTGCTGATCTTCGCCGGTATCGCGCTGTTCGTCGGCATCTTCATCATCGCCAACACCTTCACCATGCTCGTCGCCCAGCGCACCCGGGAACTGGCCCTGATGCGCGCCGTCGGCGCCTCGCGCCGCCAGGTGACGCGCTCCGTGCTGATCGAGGCGTTCCTGGTGGGCCTGGTGGCCGCGGTGACCGGCTTCGCGCTCGGCATCGGCGTGGCGATGGGCCTTGAGTCCCTGATGAACGCCGGGGGCGCCTCGCTGCCGGACGGGCCGATCGTCATCGCCCCGACCACGATCGCCGTCGCCCTGGTCATCGGTGTCTGCGTGACGATGCTGGCCGCCTGGCTGCCGGGCCGCCGCGCCGCGAAGATCCCGCCGGTCGCCGCGATGAACAGCGTCCACGCGACGCCGACGACGCGCGGTCTCGTCGTCCGCAACACCATCGGCTCGATCATCGTCGCCCTCGGCACGGTCCTGCTCTTCAACGACGACAACTACGTGATGGCCGCGGGCGCCGCCGTGATCCTCGTCGGCATCATCGTCCTCACACCGCTCCTGTCGCGCCCGTTCATCGCCGCCTCGGCCCCGCTCCTGAAGCCGTTCGGGGTCACGGGCAAGCTGTCCCGCCTCAACGCGGTGCGCAACCCGCGCCGTACGGCCTCCACCGCGTCGGCCCTGATGATCGGCCTGACCCTGATCACCGCGATGACCGTGGTGGCGACCTCCATGAGCAGCGCCATCGACAAGATGGCCGCGGGCTCCCTGAAGGCCGACTACACCGTCTCCATGGCGAACTACCAGCCGCTGGCCCCCGAGGTCGGCGAGAAGCTGGCCAAGCTCCCGGACGTCGAGGCGAGCAGCCCGCTGCGCACGGCCTACGGCGAGGTGGACGGCTCGTACAGCCAGGTGTCCGGCGTCGACGAGAAGGCGTTCGGCGAGCTGACGAGCCTGGACTTCACCAGCGGCTCCCTGGCGGGTCTCAAGGGCAACTCCGCCCTCGTCGACAAGAAGACCGCCGACGAGCAGGGCCTCAAGACGGGCGACACCGTCCCGGTGAAGTTCGAGGACGACAAGACGGCCCGGCTGACGGTCGCCGGTATCTACCGGCAGAACGAGATGGTCAGCGGTCTCTTCACGCCGCTGTCCGTCGTGAACCCGCATCTGTCCAAGATCACCGACGAGCAGGTCCTGGTGAAGATGATGGGCGGCACGTCCGACAAGGCCGAGGACGCCATCGTCAAGGCCCTCGGCGACAACCCGGCGCTGAAGATCCAGGACAAGGACGCGATCAGCAACGAGGTCGGCGGCGCGATCAACATGGTCCTGAACATGCTCTACGGCCTCCTCGCGATGGCCATCCTGATCGCGGTGCTCGGCGTCATCAACACCCTGGCCATGTCGGTCTTCGAGCGGAAGCACGAGATCGGCATGATGCGGGCCATCGGCCTCGACCGCGCGAAGGTCAAGCAGATGGTGCGCCTGGAGGCGATCCTGATCTCCCTGTTCGGCGCGGTGCTCGGCATCGGTCTCGGCCTCTTCATGGGCTGGGCCGTGGGCAACAGCGTCGCCGACACAGTGGCGACGTACACCATGGAGGTCCCGGTCGGCCGCATCGTGATCTTCCTCGGCATCGCAGGCCTCGTGGGTGTCCTCGCGGCGATGTGGCCGGCCCGCAGCGCGGCCAAGCTGAACCCGCTGATGGCGATCAAGAGCGAGTAGCCCCCGGCGGCAGGCGACAGGAGCGGGGCCCCGGACGACCCTTCGTCCGGGGCCCCGCTCGCGTACGTCCTACTGCCAGGTGCGGGCCCGCAGCGGCATTCCGGAGGCGCCGGCCTCCGGGGTCTTCACCGCGAGGACCTGGTTGACGCCGATGCGGTTGCGCTCGAAGGACAGCGCGGAGGCCGCCATGTAGAGCCGCCAGATACGGGCGCGGCCCGGCGAGGTGAGCCGCTGGCCCTCCTGCCAGCGGGCCTCCAGGTTGGCGACCCATTGGCGCAGGGTGAGGGCGTAGTGCTCACGGATCGCCTCCACGTCACGCACCTCGAACCCCGCGCGCTCCAGCTGCGTGACCGTGGACCCCACCGGGGCGAGCTCGCCGCCGGGGAAGACATAGGCGTCGATGAAGTCGTCGACCTCGTACGCCGACTCGTCGGCCTGCGGCCGCCGGGCGATCTGATGGTTGAGGAGCCTGCCGCCCGGCGCCAGGAGAGCGTGCAGGTCGCGTGCGTACTCCAAGTACCGCTCGGCGCCGACATGTTCGGCCATGCCGATGGAGGAGATGGCGTCGTACGGACCGTCGCGCACGTCACGGTAGTCCTGGACGCGGATCTCGACCCGATCGGTCAGACCCTCTTCCGCGATGCGCTTCCTGGCGTACGCGGCCTGCTCGTGGGAGAGCGTGACGCCGACGACGGTGACGCCGTGCTCGCGCGCCGCGTGGATGGCCATGGAGCCCCAGCCGCAGCCGACGTCGAGCAGCCGCATGCCGGGCTTCAGGGCGAGCTTGCGGGAGACGATCTCCAGCTTGTCGCGCTGAGCGTCTTCGAGGGTGGACGCTTCCTCTTCACCGGCCCCCCAGTATGCGCACGAGTAGACCATCGAGGGGCCGAGCACCAGCTCGTAGAAGTCGTTGCCCACGTCGTAGTGGTGGCTGATGGCCTGCTTGTCGCTGCCCTTGGTGTGCAGATGGAGGCGGCTGCGCCCGCGCATCTCCTCCTGCGGCGGGGGCGGCGGCAGGAAGGGCGCGGCGAGGCCGATCAGGGAGCGGGCGGCGGCGCGGAACCGCGGGTCGCGCAGGGACTCCCTGAGCCCCTTCGCGTCCTCCGCCCGCTCCCAGATGAACTCCGCGAGCCGGTCCAGGGCCGCGTACAGATCGCCCTCGACGTCCAGATCCCCGGCCACCCAGGCGCGGGCCAGACCCAGCTCGCCCGGCTTCCACATCAGGCGGCGCAGGGCCCGGCGATTGCGCACGACGAGTACGGGGCCGTCCGGCGGGCCTGCTTCGGAACCGTCCCAGGCACGCATACGTACGGGGAGCGGAGCCCCCAGCATCTGTTCGGCAAGGTGCTTCAGCCGCAGCGCGGCATCGGGCATGGTGCACACCTCCGTGACGGGGATATCCCGGACAGGTTCGACACCACGTAAACACCAACGGGGCGCTTGCGCAGTCCCGTTGCCGCGTCACGGATCGGCAAAATACATGTAGCCGCCATGTATACGGTCCGGAAAAACCCGGAGGGGCCGCCCGCACCACGGATGGCGGGCGGCCCCTCCGGGACCGTTCAGTGACCGGAGGTCAGGAGGCCTTGGCCTTCTCCTCGGACCCGGCGGCGACCGGCTCGGCCTTGGCCGCGGCGGGCTTCGGCGCGGGCTTGGCGGCCTCGTAGAACTCCTCGCGAGGAGTCTCCATGGCGCCGAGCGAGACGACCTCGCGCTTGAGGAAGACCGCGAGCGTCCAGTCCGCGAAGACGCGGATCTTGCGGTTGAACGTCGGCATCGCCATGCCGTGGTACGCGCGGTGCATGTACCAGGCCAGGCGGCCCTTGAGCTTGATCTTCATCTTGCCCATGACGATCATCGCGACGCCCTTGTGCAGGCCGAGACCGGCGACCGCACCCTTGTTGGCGTGGCTGTACTCCTTCTGCGGGAAGCCCCGCATACCGGAGATCACGTTGTCGCCGAGGACCTTGGCCTGACGCAGCGCGTGCTGGGCGTTCGGCGGGCACCAGGCGTTCTCGTTGCCGGCCTTGCGGCCGACCATGTCCGGCACCTGGGCGTTGTCGCCCGCGGCCCAGATGTAGTCGGTGCCCTGGACCTGGAGGGTCGTCTGGGTGTCGACGTGGCCACGGGGGCCGAGCGGCAGACCGAAGCGGGAGAGCGCCGGGTTCGGCTTGACGCCGGCCGTCCACACGATGGTGCTGGAGTCGACCTCCAGGCCGTTGTTCAGGACCACGTGGCCGTCCACGCAGGAGTCCATGCCGGTCTTGAGGTAGACCTCGACACCGCGGCCCTCGAGGTGCTCCTTGCCGTACTGGCCGAGCTTCGGGCCGACCTCGGGGAGGATCTTGTCCGCGACGTCGACGAGCACGAAGCGCATGTCCTCGCGCTTCACGTTGTTGTAGTACTTGGCCGCGTCGCGGGCCATGTCCTCGACCTCGCCGATGGTCTCCGCACCCGCGAAGCCACCGCCGACGAAGACGAAGGTCAGCGCCTTGCGGCGGACCTCCTCGTCCGTCGTGGAGTCAGCCTTGTCCAGCTGCTCGAGGACGTGGTTGCGCAGGCCGATGGCCTCCTCGATGCCCTTCATGCCGATGCCCTGCTCGGCGAGGCCGGGGATCGGGAAGGTGCGGGAGACCGCGCCCATCGCGATGACCAGGTAGTCGAAAGGCAGCTCGTACGCCTCGCCCACGAGAGGGGCGACCGTGGCGACCTTGCGGTCCTGATCGATGGTGGTGACCCGGCCGGTCAGAACTTCCGCCTTGGGCAGCACGCGTCGCAGCGGGACGACGACGTGCCGAGGCGAAATGCTGCCGGCGGCGGCTTCGGGGAGGAAGGGCTGGTAGGTCATGTACGACCGGGGGTCGACGACCGTGACGGTCGCCTCTCCGTAGCGCATCTTCTTGAGGATGCGCCGAGCTGCGTACAGGCCTACGTACCCACCGCCTACTACGAGGATCCTGGGACGCTCCGTGGTGCTCATGCCATCGAGTATCCACCTGCCCGAGGGGGGTCGCTCGTGCGCCCCTTCACAAGCTTGGGTGGGCCCTCTGCTACACTTCGCCGCCCACGTGACACAGGCCATAGCGCCCCGGGGGAACCACGACACGACCCGAGACGTTGTGCACCCCTTGTGAGCTGCCGCTCTGGCGCCCCGGGGACAGTGGACCACTCCCCCGGTTCACGCTCCGGCCACACTCCTGAACCTTCACTGTCATGGGTCGCGAGGCCCTCAGAGGTCACATTCAGGGGCTCGGAGGCCCTGAACATCGACCAACTGAGCCGAATTCCTTGTGAAGAACTTCACGAAGTTTCCCGACAGTAAGTCGCCGAGGGGCCTTTCGACCCCTCCACCAGCCGCTCAGACGCTACATCACGCGCTCAGGCGATCGACCAGGCGATGCCGTCGAGGATGTCGTGCTCGCTGACGACGACCTCCCGCGCGCCGGTCCTGTCCATGATCGACAGCAGTACGAGAGCGCCCGACACGATGACGTCCACGCGGCCCGGATGCATCACGGGAATCGCGGCCCGCTCGTCGTGCGTCGCCCGGCTCAGGCGGTCGGCGATCTCGCTCACCTGCTCGTACGAGACGCGGGAGTGGTGGATCGCCGCGGAGTCGTACGCGTCGAGGCCGAGCGCGATCGCGGCCACCGTCGTCACCGAGCCCGCGAGCCCCACCAGAGTGCGGGCATCGCCGATCGGCACGGTCTGCTCGGCGAGGTCGAGCGCGGCCGTGATGTCGGCGCGGACGGCGTCGAGTTCGGCGGGCGCGGGCGGGTCGGTGCGGATGTGCCGCTCCGTGAGGCGTACGCAGCCGATGTCGACGGAGCGGGCGGCGCGGACCCGGTCGTCGCCGACGACGAACTCCGTCGAGCCGCCGCCGATGTCCACCACGAGGTAGGGCCTGTCGAGGTGGCCGCTGCCCGCCAGCTCCTTCGTCGCGCCCGTGAAGGAGAACTCGGCCTCCTGGTCGCCGGTGATGACCTCCGGCTCGACGCCGAGGATGTCCAGGACCCCGCGTACGAAGTCGTCGCGGTTCTCCGCGTCGCGGGAGGCGGAGGTCGCCACGAAGCGGAGGCGTTCGGCGCCGTGCTCCTTGATGACGCTCGCGTACTCGCGGCAGGCCGCGAAGGTCCGCTCCAGGGCTTCCGGGGCAAGACGGCCCGTCTTGTCCACCCCCTGGCCCAGGCGGACGATGGTCATCCTGCGGTCCAGGTCCACCAGCTCGCCGGTCGCGGGATCGGCGTCCGCCACAAGCAGGCGGATCGAGTTCGTGCCGCAGTCGACGGCTGCCACGCGAGTCACTTGGCGGGCTCCTTGTCGGCGCACGGCGTGACGCACGGGCCCTTGGCCCACCACTCCGGCAGCATCGCGATCGCCTCGTCGCCCAGGGGGTTCACGCCGGGGCCCGCGGCCAGGGAGTGGCCGACCAGGACGTGCAGGCACTTCACGCGGTCCGGCATGCCGCCCGCGCTCGGGAAGCCCTCCAGGACCTCGATGGCGTCACGGCGCGCGATGTAGTCCTCGTGCGCCTCGCGGTACGCCGCGGCCAGCTCGGGGTCCGTCTTCAGCCGCTCCGACATCTCCTTCATGACGCCGTTGGCCTCAAGGGTGCCGATCGCGGAAGCGGCCCGCGGGCACGTCAGGTAGTACGTCGTCGGGAACGGCGTCCCGTCCGGCAGGCGCGGCGCCGTCTCGACGACGTCCGGCTGCCCGCACGGGCAGCGGTGGGCGATGGCCCGCAGGCCGCGCGGCGGACGGCCGAGCTGCTGCTTGAAGGCCTCGACGTCGGCGTCGGTGGGCTCGGTGCGCGGGGTGGTGGGCGGGGGCGTTTCCATGCCTGTCTTTCGATCGGTTCCGTAGAGGTGCTGCTGAATCAGTCGTCGTCGGCCGGGCGGTCGGCCTTGTCGACGCCGTCCCAGACGTTCGAGTACCAGGGCCTGGCGGCGGCCCCCTGGTCGGTCCGCTTCTTGTCCGCCGCCGCGGGATCGATCACCGTATAGCCGGTCTCGCCCGGCATCACGTAGTGCAGCCGGTCCCGGATGCGCTGCTCCGCGTACGCGTCGTCCCGCCAGCGGGCCTTCTCGTCCTTCAGCCTCTCGACGTGCTCGCGCCGCTCGGCCTGTTCCTTGCGCTGGTCGGCGATCTCCGCGCGCTGGGAGACGTACTGCCTTATCGGGTACGCGAGCGCGACGACCAGCGAGCAGAGCACGAGCGCGAGCAGCGCCGCGCGGCCCGTGAGCCGGGAGCGGCGCGCCTGGCGCTTGGTCTGGGAGCGGTAGACACGCTCCGCGGTCTGCTCGCCGAGCAGCCGCAGCCTGGTCGCGGTGGAGAACCGGTCGCGGTCCTTCACGGCCATGTGTGCCGCCTCCCCGATACGTACGAACGTCCCCGCACACGGTACGGGACCGAGTACGGGGACGTACGTATCTACTCAGCGGAGCCGAGGACGCGCGATGTTCAGCCCTTGAAGCGCGGGAACGCCGAACGGCCGGCGTAGACCGCGGCGTCGTCCAGGATCTCCTCGATGCGCAGGAGCTGGTTGTACTTGGCGACGCGCTCGGAGCGGGCCGGGGCGCCGGTCTTGATCTGGCCGCAGTTGGTGGCGACGGCGAGGTCGGCGATGGTGACGTCCTCGGTCTCGCCGGAGCGGTGCGACATCATGCACTTGAAGCCGCTGCGCTGGGCCATCTCGACGGCGTCGAGGGTCTCGGTCAGCGAGCCGATCTGGTTGACCTTCACCAGGAGGGCGTTGGCCGACTTCTCCTCGATGCCGCGGGCGAGGCGCTCCGGGTTGGTGACGAAGAGGTCGTCGCCGACGAGCTGGACCTTGTCGCCCAGCTTCTCGGTGATGACGTTCCAGCCGGCCCAGTCGTCCTCGAACAGCGGATCCTCGATGGAGACGAGGGGGTACGAGGCGACGAGCTCCTCGTAGTACTCGGTCATCTCGGCGGCCGAGCGGGACTTGCCCTCGAAGTCGTAGCTGCCGTCCTTGTAGAACTCGGACGCGGCGACGTCGAGCGCGAGCGCGATCTGCTCGCCGGGGACGTAACCGGCCTGCTTGATGGCCTCGAGGATGAGGTCGAGCGCGGCGCGGTTGGAGTCGAGGTTCGGGGCGAAGCCGCCCTCGTCGCCCAGGCCGGTGGACAGGCCCTTGTCCTTCAGGACCTTCTTCAGCGTGTGGTAGACCTCGGTGCCCCAGCGCAGGGCCTCGGAGAACGACTCGGCGCCGATCGGCGCGATCATGAACTCCTGGATGTCGACGTTCGAGTCCGCGTGCGACCCGCCGTTCAGGATGTTCATCATCGGAACGGGCAGCAGGTGCGCGTTCGGGCCGCCGAGGTAGCGGAAGAGCGGGAGGTCGGAGGCCTCCGACGCGGCGTGCGCGACGGCGAGCGAGACGCCGAGGATGGCGTTGGCGCCGAGCGAGCCCTTGTTGTCGGTGGCGTCGAGGTCGAACATCGCCTGGTCGATCAGGCGCTGCTCGGTGGCGTCGTACCCGACGAGCTCCGGGCCGATCTGCTCGATGACGGCGAGGACGGCCTTCTCCACGCCCTTGCCCATGTAACGGTTGGGGTCACCGTCACGGAGTTCGATGGCCTCGAAAGCACCGGTGGACGCACCGGACGGAACGGCGGCACGACCCGTGCTGCCGTCGTCGAGGCCGACCTCGACCTCGACCGTGGGGTTGCCTCGGGAGTCCAGGATTTCCCGGGCTACGACGACGTCGATGGACGGCACGAGCATCTCCTTCTGGGATGTGACGCGGGTACGCGAGGCGTTGGCCTCGCGGACACGAGCCTAACCGGCTCCCGGACAACAGCCAGCCGACCGACCGTCCTGTGGACAAACCGAGAGCAAAATGTTTACGAACGGAACAAACATACCCCGCCCCGGTGCGTACGGGGGATACGCGCACCGGGGCGGGGTGGACCCGTGGGGACGGGGTGTGCGCCCGAAGGGGCGCGGGGAACTGCGCGACAAACCACGAGGCGCCCGCGGACAACAAGATCCGCGAGGCGCCCCCGCCAGTGACCGGCTCAGGGCCGGCGACTGGCTCAGGGCCGACGACTAGCTCAGGTGGAGCTGCTGGCCGGGGTAGATCATGTCGGCGTTGTCGATGATGTCGCCGTTGAGCTTGTACACCTTGTGCCAGCCGCCCTTGACCTTCTCGGCCGAGGCGATCTTGGAGAGGGTGTCGCCCTTCTTGACCTTGTACTCGCCGTCGCCCTTCTTGACCGTCTTGCCGGTCGGGGTCTCGACGGTCTTCTTGGACTCGGTCTTGGGCGCCTCGGCCTTGGGAGCGGCCTTCTGCTGCGGCTGCTCCGTCTGCGGCGTGGGCTGGCTCTTGGGCTGCTCCTGAGTCTGCTGCGGGGCGCTCTCCTGCGCACCGCCACCCTCGTTGGAGGCGCTCGACAGGCCGACGCCGCAGCTCGGCCAGGCACCCTTGCCCTGACCCGCGAGAACCTTCTCGCCGATCTCGATCTGCTGGGCCTTGGAGGCCTTGTCGGCGGTGGGCGCGTACTTCGTGCCGCCGTACGCGGCCCAGGTGGACGACGAGAACTGCAGGCCGCCCGTGTAGCCGTTGCCGGTGTTGATCGACCAGTTGCCGCCCGACTCGCACTGCGCGACGGCGTCCCACTCGGAGTTCGTGGCGGCGGAGGCCTGGCCGGCCGCCATCAGCGGGGCTGCGACCGCGACACCGGTGACGCCGGCGAGCGTGGCGACACGGGTGGCCTTGGACGGGCGGCGGTGCTTGCCCTTGCTGGAAAACAGCATGAGTGATCCCCTCACCGACGCCTGCGAGGTGAGCTGTCGGGTTCGGGCCGATGAAGTTGCCCGGCCGCACTCCGTTGAGTGCGACTTAACCCCTAGCCGTTCCCGTCCGTCTCCCCGCCTCGCTCTCGCGAGGCCGTTCAACGGCCGGGCCCGGCGGAAACCTTGGGTCCCCCGCTCCTGCCTACGGCGCTTGCGCGACGACTGTTCCCGAACGGCCGTTGGCAGGACTCGGCGTACCGACCGGCGGGGCCCGCTGTGGCGAGCGGTCACGACCGTAGGCATGCCGACGGCCGAATTCCAAAGACGATCAGGGCTTCTGAGACCCATGTCTCACTTGCGCCAATTGGGACAACAAGCGCAAAGCGACTCGCCAACTACCCCTACTTTTCGCCCAAATCGAGGCTCTGACCGGGAAGGATGAGGTCGGGGTCGGAGCCGACCGACTCCTCGTTCTCGGCGTACAGCTCGGTCCACCCGCCCTTCACGTCCAAGTCGTCGGCGATGGCCCAGAGGTTGTCCCCGGAGCGGACCGTGTACGTCCCCTCGGAGCCGTTCTCCTGACGCTCGTCGCCCCGGGAGGCATGCCGGCCCGAACCCTCGCGAGAGGCGCCGTCTGACGCCTCGTCGTCCGCGCTGCCGCCGCGGTGGCGGCCCGCGCCGTCGTCGGCGGAGGGGGCGGGGTCGGGGTCGGGGTCGGACGAAGTGGCATCGTCACGCCCGGACTTGGCGGAGTCATCCGACGCGCCCGACTTGCCCGACTCGTCGTGATTCTTGTCTCGCGACTTGTCCGAAGACTCGGCGTTGTCGGTGCTGTCGGTGCTGTCGGAGGGGTCGGCCGACTCGCTCGGCGACGTGCTCGGTTCGTCCGACTCCTTCGACCCGCCGGACTTCGCCGAGTCCGATGAATCAGGTGAATCAGGCGCATCAGGTGAATCAGACGAACCCGAGGACTCCGAGGCTTCGTCGGAAGGCACCGTGGTGATCGGCGCACCCGGATCGACGTCGGCGGCGGCGCCGTCCTGGGTAAGACCGGCGATCGGTGCACAGCTCGGCCAGGCCTTGGGGCCCTGGTCGTCAAGAACCGCCTCGGCGACGGATATCTGCTGCGAGCGGCTGGCCTGGTCGGCGCTCGGCGCGTAGTCGAGGCCCCCGTAGTTCTCCCATGCCTCCTGCGAGAGCTGGAGCCCGCCGTAGTAGCCGTTACCCTCGTCCGCGCTCCAGGCTCCGCCGCTCTCGCACTCCGCCAGCTTGTCCCACGTGGCGGTGGACGCCGCGCTCGCGCTGGTGGCGCCGAGCAGCGGGATGGCGATCGCGGATCCCGCGACTCCTGCCGCGACGATCAGGGCCGGGGCCTGGCGGGGGCGTCGGTGACGACCATTGCCGGAGAGCATGCGGTTGCCTTTCGCGTGACTGGAGCGACGACTGCGGCACGGGATGCCGAGTCGTCGGTGAACGTAGCGGCAGTCGAACGCTTGTCACAAGTCGATGCAGCGGAGATCACGTGAAAGTCACAGTCTTGACGGCATGTCAGCTGGACGGCGTCACAGACGTCTGCTATTTGCTCCGCTGTGCGGGTGCGAACTCCACGGGAAGCGTGCGAAGTCCACGCATGATGAGCCCTCCGCGCCACCGCAAATCACCAGGTTCCGCCGCGAGTCGCAGGTCAGGGAGGCGCCGCAGCAAGGTCGCGAGGGCGGTCTGTCCTTCCAGCCTGGCGAGCGGAGCACCGAGACAGTAATGAATGCCATGGCCGTAGCCGAGGTGCTGGTTGTCGCGGCGAGAGAGGTCGAGCGTGTCCGGATACCGGAAACGCTCCGGGTCGCGATCGGCGGCGGCGAGGACGACGAGGACGGGGTCGCCGGCGGCGATGTCCTCCCCTCCGACGGTCAGCGGCTCGGTGGCGTACCGCCAGGTGGCGAGTTCGACGGGACCGTCGAAGCGGAGGAGTTCCTCGATGCCGGTCTCCAGGAGGCCGGTGTCGCCGCTCTTGAGGGAGTCCTGGAGGCGCTCGCGCTGTTCGGGGTGGGTGAGGAGGGCGTAGGTGCCGTTGCCGATGAGGTTGACGGTCGTCTCGAAGCCGGCGAAAAGGAGGATGAAGGCCATCGCGGCGGCCTCGTTCTCGGTGAGGTGCTCGCCGTGGTCGGAGGCACGGATGAGTCCGGAGATGAGGTCGTCACCGGGTTCGAGGCGCTTGCGGTGGATCAGCTCGGCGAGGTAGCCGCGCATCTTCTTCACCGACCGGGCGACGCCGCCCCTCGGCCCGCCCCCGTGACGAATCATCATCCCCGCCCAGTCGCGGAAGTCGTCCTGATCCTCGCGGGGCACCCCGAGCAGGTCGCAGATGGCGTAAATGGGGAGCGGAAAGGCGAAGTCGTGGATGAGGTCGGCCTGCCCCTTCTCCGCGAACTGGTCGATCAGCCGGTCGGTCAGCTCCTGCACGCGGGGCGCGAACTCGGCGACGCGGCGGGGAGTGAAGGCCTTGGAGACGAGGCGGCGCAGCCGGGTGTGGTCCGGCGGGTCGATGTTGAGCAGATGCGTCATGAGGTTGGCGCTGCGCTCGCCGGGGATGCCGGTCTTGCTCTTCGCGTGCGCGGGCTGGCCGTGATGGGCCGGGTTCTTGCTGAGCCGCGGATCGGCGAGAGCCTGCTTGGCGTCGCCGTACCGGGTGACCAGCCAGGCCTCCACACCGCTGGGCAGCCGCGTCTTGCGCACGGGCGCGTGCTCGCGGAGCCAGGCGTAGGCGGGGTAGGGGTCGGTGGCGAACTCCCACGAGAAGAGCTCGGGTACTGGCCCCTTGGCCTCGGGCGCGGGGTCGTGCGGTCCTGCGGGGCAGGCTGCGGGGGTGTTCCCGGCGTGCCCTGCGGGGGCTGGTGGCTGGTCTTGCATGGGGTCGACGTTATCCCGGCTTTTTACTGGCCCCTGGGCCTTGGTTGCCGTCATCACCGGCTCCGCCGGGTTCGTCCTCAAACGCCGGACGGGCTGGAACGGCGAGTGGACCGGAAACCCGCGGCCGGGGCCCCTACCCCTCCGCTCCCTCCGCCGCCAGCACCGCATCCCGGTAAGCACGCGCCGCCGCTCGCAGTGCCGCCTCGGGGTCTACGCCCTCCGACTCTGCCCGCAGGGCCAGTGCGAGGAGGTCGTAGCCGATTCCGTCGCCCGAGGGGGGTGTCACCGGGAGGCCCGCTGTTCGTGCTCGTGACGCCAGTTTGGAGGCGAGGGCCAGGGCGGGCTGGCCCAGGGGGATGCCCTCCGTGACCGAGGAGCGCTGTTTCTGCTCGGCCTTGGTGCGCAGCCAGTGCGCCTTCACTTCCTCGGGGGTGTCCGCCGAGTCGTCGCCGAAGATGTGCGGGTGGCGGTGGATCAGCTTCTCCACGATCGTGCCCGCCACGTCGTCCACCGAGAACGGGGACTCCTCGTCGTCCTCCGCGATCCGCGCGTGGAAGACCACCTGGAGCAGGACGTCGCCGAGCTCCTCGCGCAGTTCCTCCCTGTCGTCCTCCTCGATCGCCTCGACGAGTTCGTACGCCTCCTCGATCGCGTACTTCGCCAGGCCCTTGTGCGTCTGCTGGGACGACCACGGGCACTCCACCCGGATCTGGTCCATGACCTGGACGAGGTCCAGGAGCCGCGCGCCCGGCAGGTCGTACGACGCCGGGAGCAGTTCCAGGTCCGGCATGGAGACCCGGCCCGAGCCCGCGAGCCTCGCCAGGCCGTCCGTCAGGGCGCTGTCGCCCTCGGCCGTGGCGATCACCAGGACCGTGCGGCCGCCCGCGCAGGCGTCCACCAGGTCCTGTGCCGCGGGGGATGCCACGGCCACGTCCACGCCCGCCTCGCGCACATACGGCAGCTGAGGGTGCGCGGCGTCGGCGCACAGGACCTCGTCCGCCCCGTGCAGGGCCTGCCACGCGGGCCAGGAGAGGAGGCCGGGGGCCACGCGGTGGCTGGTCGTGAGCAGGATGACGCGGCCGTGGGCGTCGGCCGGGGGCGTGGTTTCGTTCGTCACCCGTCGAACGTAACCCACGCCGCTGACACCACCGACAGCGCCGACAGCACTGTCCCCGCGCTTGTCATGCCTGCCGCGATCGCCGCCACCGCGGTTACGCCTGCTGCGGCTTGGCCGACGCGTCCGCGGACACCTCGCGCACCCACGGCGTCTTCGCGTCCGCGCGCTGGCTCTTCTTCACGTCCCACTTGCCGTAGCGCGGGTTCAGGTCCACGTCCATCTTCCGGGAGGCCTTGGAGAGCGCCTTCCAGAAGATCGCCTGGCCCTCGGGGGCGTTCATGTCCGCGCCCAGTTTCTTCGCCAGCTTCTGGGCCTCGATCTCCGTACGGAGGCTGTCGTTCAGACGGGACGGTGCGACGCTGTACTGCTGGAGCCAGCCCTGTTCGAAGGCCTTCTTGCCGCCCTGCTGCTGTTCGAGGCCGGCCCGCAGGGTCTGGATCTCGCGGCGCGAGACGCTGACGCCCGCGTCGGCCGCCGCGCGGTGGAGGACCTTGTCCAGGACCATCGTGTGCAGGGTGCTGCGGGTGAGGCCGCCGGTCTTGGCGATGGCCTGCTCGTACTGCTGCTCGTCCGGGATCGCGGCGCGCTGCGCGTCGCGCACCTCGTTCACCCGGCTCTCCAGCTGCGAGACCGTGATCCGCTCGTCGCCCACGACGGCCGCGGCGCCCGGATGGGCCTCGCTGCCGCATGCGGTGAGGAGGGGAGCCGCGGCGACGGCTGCGGCGGAGAGAACGAGCGCGGTGCGACGGCGGCGGTGCAAGTGAGCCTCCTGAGGAGATTGTGCTTAAACCTGCGGCGCGCAGCGCCTCCACCTGGGGTGGTGGTCGGGCGACGGGCGGGCGCACAAAGTCTTGCGGTGATCGATGTTAGGCAGTGGCCGGTCTCTCGGCCACCCATTCGACCAACGATTCGGGCCCAGTTGGGGTACCCCCGGCCCCCGCTAACCGCGCACTTGTCCCAACCACTGCAACGTACGCCGGATCTCCGCCGGGAAGGGGTGGCCCACGCCGTGCATCCGCTCGGCGTCCATCAGGAGCCGTGCCAGCGTGTCGTGGGCCGCGGCTCGGTCGCCGAGGGCGAGGAGCAGGTGGCCGATGCGGCGGCGGATGTCGAGGGGGCGTTCGCGGTCGTCGGAGGCGTAGCGGTTCTCGTAATAGGGGAGGAGCGCGCGGTACTCCGCGAGGGCCGACGCCGGTTCGCCCAGTTGTTCCAGGCACTGCGCCGCCTCGTAGCGGAACTGGAGCGAGTGCGGGTCGGCCTGGCCGGACTCGGCGGCGCGCTCGTCGGCGAGGCGGCGCAGTTCGGGCAGGGCGCGGCGGTACTGGCCGTCGTCCATGAGGGTGGCCGCGTACTGCTTGCGCAGGGAGCGGACCACCGGGGAGTGCTCGCCGTGCTTGGCGGCCGCCGCGGGCAGGATCGAGCCGAGGATGTCGACGGCCTGGGTGATGCGGCCCTCGCCGAGGAGTCGCTTGACCTCGTCGACCGCGTGCATCACGTCGGTGTGGCTGCCGGGGGTCCGCCGGTGGTCGGGCCGGTCGGGCTGGATGTCGGGGGTGGGCGCCGGTGTCGTCGCGCGGTCGGGCCAGGGTGCGTGCGGGCGCAGGAAGGGGCGGGTCGGGTCGAGCGGTCCGCCGGTCGGGATGCCGCGGGCCGGGAGCAGTGGCGCCAGTTCTTCGTAGACCTCCTGGGCGCTGGCGTGCCGGTGCTGGGGGTCCTTGGCCAGGAGCCGGAGCACCAGGGCTTCGAGGGCTTCGGGGACCTCGGCGCGCAGGCGGCGGACGGGGACGGGCGGTTCGTAGAGGTGGCGGTGCAGGACGCCGAGCGCGGTGGATCCGGCGAACGGCACGTCGCCGCTGAGGAGTTCGTGGAGGAGGACGCCCAGGGCGTAGAGGTCGGTGTACGGGCCGACCGCGCCGCCCATCGCCTGCTCGGGCGCCATGTACGCGGGGCTGCCGATGGGGGAGCCGGTGTGGGTGAGGCGGGTGGTGTCGGTGTCCATGACCGAGGCGATGCCCAGGTCGAGGATGGAGACCGTGCCGTCCTGCTTGACCATCACGTTCCGCGGCTTGAGGTCGCGGTGCACGATCGGCACGGCGTGCACGGCGGAGAGCACGGCACACAGCTGGGCGGCGATCGCGACGGCCCACTGCCAGGGGTAGGGGTCGTGTTCGGCGAGGTGGTCGCCGAGGTCCGCCCCGTCGACGTACTGCATGACGAGGTAGAGGTCCTCGCCCTCCGTGCCCGCGTCGTGGACGGTGACGAGGCCGGGGTGGTCGACCTGTGCGGTGACGCGGCACTCGCGCACGAAGCGGCGGCGCAGTTCGTCGGCGTCGGCGCCGGCGACCCGGTCCGGGCGCAGGAGTTTGACCGCGACGCGGCGGTCGAGGCGTTGGTCGTACGCCGTCCAGACCTGGCCCATGCCGCCCTGGCCGATGAGCGCGGAGAGTTCGTAGCGCCCGGCGACCACACGGCCGCCCGTCCCCAGTGACGTCCCCGGTGACACGTTCAGTTGCCGCCTTCCTGCTTGCGCAGGTAGTCGCTGAGTTCGTCCAGCTCGGCCTGTACTTGGTGGATGCGGGCCGGTGCGGGGCGCGTGGGCGGGGGCGGCGTCTGCTGGACGTGGGGCTGCTGGACGGGCGGCCCCTGGACCGGCGGCTGCTGGTGCGGTTGCGTGGGCTGGAGGTGGACGGGTGCGGGGCCGTGCTGCTGGGGATAGCCGTACGAGGGACGTGTCGCGGCGTAGGCGGCGTACTGCGGCTGCCGGTGAGGGCTGAAGTGCCGTATGTCCGCGAAGAGGTAGTAGATGACCGCGGCCAGCATCGTCGTGAGGAGGATGACCATGCCCGCGTTGCCGGGGCCCTGGAAGTCCTCCTCGCCCGGGTCGACGGCGACGAGCACCAGAGCCGTCACGTCGAGCGCGGACACGAGCGCGAAGAGGAACCAGTCGTACGACTTGCGCGTCACGAGGGCGAGCCGCAGCATCGGCGCCCAGGCGGCGAATCCGCAGGTCACGACGGCGAGGACCACGAACAGCACGCGCAGCGTCACGTGGGTGCCGCCGGAGGCGGGCGGCGGTTGCTGCGGCGCGTAGCCCTGGCCGTGCATGGCTGCTCCTGGTGCCTGATACGGCCGTACGTTCCCTCGGGGGACGCACGGCCGGAAGTCTGGATACGAACGGATGCGGATTCGAGCGTATAGGCCGACAAGGAGAACCGGTCCAGGGTTGTACCGAACCGTTGTCGTACTGGTCACGTCCCGATCGCGGCCCCTCGCGGAACCCGGTCGTATCACTCCGGCGGAAGCATGTCCTCCGTCACCCGGCCGGGGACACCCGGGGACACGGCCGCGTTGGCCGCGCCGCCGGCCGTCGTCACAGCACGTGCCGTACCCACACATTCGGCTCGACGTAGACGGCGTAGCCGCGCTCCGGCTCGCAGTGCACCGGCACCAGGGCGCCCGGCACCTCGACCGGGCCCGCCGTGTCGAACGGAAGGCCCGTCCAGGCCCGCCACTGCGCGGTCGATCCGGACACCGTCATCGACGCGTGCGCCACGTTCGCGATGGTGCCGCCCGCCCGCACGTGCACCCGCAGCCACGGGTCGGCGGGCAGGCCGTCGTCCCGCTTGCGCCGTGCGTACGTGTCGATCAGCGCGGCCGGTTCGAGGTGCTTGGCGTTCGGGCGCACCGGAGCGACGACCTCCGCGAAGCCGCGCGCGCGTGCGTTGTCGCGCATCGCGGCGAGCATCCGGCCGGAGACACCGCGGCCGAGATAGTCCCTGGCCACGCTGATCTCGATCGCGCTCACCGTGTCGGGCTTCCTGCCGTGCCGCAGATCGGAGAACGCCCACAGCATGACCTGGTCCCAGCCGCCGTCCGGCAGCTCGCCGCGCCCCTCGGCGCCGAGCGCGAACGGCACGCTGAACGCCTTGGCCGCGACCTCGCCGCGCTCGTCCGTGGCGACCAGGACGTAGTCGGGAAGCTCCTTGACGATCCGCCCGATCATCGACCACGCGATGGGGTCGTTCCCGATGAACTCCGGCCAGGTGTCGGCCATCTCCCAGAGCGGCCCCGCGAGTTCGGGCCGCTCGGACAGGGTCGTGATCTTCAGGTCCATGCTCCGGACGTTAGCGGGCACGGACCCCGCTGTTAAGCCATTATTCGAACGTCCCGGGTGGGTCAGCCGTCCGCCGTCCGCGAGCGGGTCAGCGCGCGTGGAAACGGCCCGGTGCCGCTGTCGGGCCGCCGCCCGTCGGCAGCTTCTCGCCGGGGCACTGCGAGAGGACCCGTTTCATGGCGTCCCGTTCGGCGCCCGTCACCCACACCTCGTACTTCTTCTTCACCGCCACCTGCCGGGCCACGTAGGCGCAGCGGTAGCCCTTGTCCGGCGGCAGCCAGGTGGCCGTGTCGCCGTCGCCCTTGCCGCGGTTGGGGCCCGCGTCGACCGCGAGGAGGTTGAGCGGGTCGTTGGCGAAGGCGATGCGCTTGCTCGGCTCCCACTTGCCCGCGCCCTTCTGCCAGGCGTCAGAAAGGGCGACGAGGTGGTCGATGTCGACTTGGCTGCGGCCGCGCACGAACGTCACTTCTCTGCCGGTGTAGGGGTCGGGCGAGAGCTTCCCCGACGCCACGTCGCAGTCGTCGCCGTCGCGGTACTTCACGTCGTCCAGATCCCGCTTGAGTATGTCGTCGCGGGTGCCGCAGCCGTTGGAGTCCGTGTCGGCCCAGGGGCTGCCGAACCGGTTCCGGTCGTAGCCGGTCTTGGGGGCGCGGCCCTTGACGGTGAGGGTGTCTACGGCGGCGAGCGCGGGCCCCGCTCCGGCGCCGGCGCCGGGGCCGGACGAGCCGCCGGTCTTCTCCTCGGGCGAGCAGCCGGTGAGGGTTCCGGCGGCGCCGGTGGTGACGACGAGTGCGAGCAGCAGCGCGGTGCGGGCTCCGGCGGTCCGACGGCTCATTCGACGCTCACCCGCTCCCCCAGCGCGAGCGTGCCGGGCGTCACGACGTCCGCGTACACGCCGATGCACATGCCGCGCGTGGCGGTGAGTGTCTTCAGGACGCGGTTGTCGGCCGGGAGTCCGCGCTGGGCCTGTGTGGTCATGACGCAGCGCTCGATGCGCTTGGTGACGCGCAGCCGCAGACCGCCGTCGAAGGCGATCTCCCGCCCGACCCAGTCCTCCTCGATCCACGGTTCGTCGGTGCCGAGCACGATGTTCTTGCGCAGCCGGCGTACGTCGACGGGCTCGGAGTCGCCGAGCAGCTCGCCGAACGCGCGCAGTGACGCGGTGCCGACGAGGGAGACGGCGCCCGCGTCCTGATGACTCACCCCGTCCTCGCGCGCCAACGCGACGCCCGCGCCGAAGAGTTCGGGCACCCGCGGGTCACCCGGCCGCAGCGTCTCGCCGTCCGGGGTGGTGACGACGGGGCCCCCGTCCTCGTACACCGCGGAGTACTCCAGCATCCCCGGCGTGTGCCGGAACCTGCGGCTGTTCTTCCCGCTCCCCAGCTTCCCGTCCTCGTGCCGCAGGGCCCACAGCCGGTCACCGGCCACGCCCCGCCCGTCGACGACGAGGCGCTCGCGCTCCTCCCCCAGCATCGACTTCACCGGAAATCGGACGAGCCCCACAACGGCTCCATGCCCCACGGCAGATCCCCTCCCCTGACCACGTGCTTCGATCTCTCCCCGCCACCGTAATCGCCGCCGGTATTACCTCCGGCGTAATCGCCCCATCCCCGGCGCCGCGGAAGTATCGGAGGCATCCGCAGGAACGCCGACCAGGGAGACCGGATGACCGACAACCGGATGACCGACAAGCCCGCCACCGAGGACGCCACCCGCGCCGCCGTCCAGGCCTTCCTGGGCTACCGGCTGTCCGGTGACAGCGAGGGTCTGGCCGCCCTCTTCGCCGACGACGTCGACTGGATGCTCGCCGAGAACCCGGGCGTGCCCTGGATCCGGCCGCGGTCCACGGCGGCCGAGTGCGCCGCCCAGTCCGCCGAGCTCGCCGCGCACACGGTGCCGGAGAAGGCCGGAGCCACCGTCGACACCATCCTGGTCGACGGGGCGGACGCCGTGATCTTCGGGCAGCTCCGGGGCACCGTGCGCGAGACCGGCAAGGGCTTCGAAGGGCCGTTCGCGCTGCGGCTGACCGTCGAGGACGGCCGGGTCACCCGGCACCACCTCTACGAGAACAGCCGCTCGATCGCCGACGCCTGCACCCCGTGACCTGACGCGCGCGGCCCCCTCTACGAACCCAGGATCGACGTCAGGAACTCCCCGACCCAGCCGAGCAGTTCCCGCCCGACCAGCGGCTTCCCGCCGACCTTGGCCGTCTTGGGGCGCGGCACCAGGAGCTGGTGGGCGCCCGCCTTGATGACCGTGCCGGGGTAGAGACGCTTGAGGCGCAGCTCCTGCGACTCCCGCAGCTCCACCGGGGCGAAGCGGATGTTGTTGCCCTGGAGCACGATCTCGCCGACCGAGCACGCACGCGCCAGCATCCGCATGCCCGCCACCAGGAGCAGGTTCTCCACGGGCTCCGGCAGCTTGCCGTAGCGGTCGGTGAGTTCCTCCCGTACCGCCTTGATGTCCTCCTCGCTGCTCGCGGAGGCGATCGAACGGTAGGCCGCCAGACGCAGCCGCTCGCCGGGGGCGTAGTCGTGCGGGACATGCGCGTCGACCGGCAGCTCGATCTTGACCTCGAGCGGCGGCTCCTCCTCCACCCCGCCCTCCAGGGACGCGCGGTAGTCGGCCACCGCCTCGCCCACCATGCGTACGTAGAGGTCGAAGCCGACGCCCGCGATGTGTCCGGACTGCTCGCCGCCCAGGAGGTTGCCCGCGCCGCGGATCTCCAGGTCCTTCATCGCCACGTACATGCCCGCGCCCATCTCCGTGTGCTGGGCGATCGTGGCGAGGCGCTCGTGGGCGGTCTCGGTCAGCGGCTTCTCCGGCGGGTAGAGGAAGTAGGCGTAACCGCGGTCGCGGCCTCGGCCGACGCGTCCGCGCAGCTGGTGGAGCTGCGAGAGACCGAAGTTGTCGCCCCGCTCGACGATCAGGGTGTTGGCGTTGGAGATGTCGATGCCGGACTCGACGATCGTGGTGGAGACGAGCACGTCGAACTTCTTCTCCCAGAAGTCCACCACCACTTGTTCCAGGGCCTGTTCGGACATCTGGCCGTGGGCGGTGGCGATACGGGCCTCGGGGACGATGTCGCGCAGGCGGGCCGCCGCGCGGTCGATGGACTCGACGCGGTTGTGGATGTAGAAGACCTGGCCCTCGCGAAGGAGTTCGCGGCGGACGGCCGCGCCGATCTGCTTCTCCTCGTACGGGCCGACGAAGGTCAGGACCGGGTGGCGCTCCTCGGGGGGCGTGGTGATCGTCGACATCTCGCGGATGCCGGTCACGGCCATTTCGAGCGTACGGGGGATGGGGGTGGCCGACATGGTCAGGACGTCGACGTTGGCGCGGAGCTTCTTCAGCTGCTCCTTGTGCTCGACGCCGAAGCGCTGCTCCTCGTCGACGATGACCAGGCCGAGGTCCTTGAACTTCGTCTCGGAGGAGAAGAGGCGGTGGGTGCCGATGACGATGTCGACCGAGCCGTCGCGCAGGCCCTCCAGGGTCGCCTTGGACTCCGTCTCCGTCTGGAAGCGGCTGAGCGCCCGTACCTTCACCGGGAACTGCGAGTACCGCTCGGAGAACGTGCCGAAGTGCTGCTGCACCAGGAGCGTGGTCGGGACGAGCACCGCGACCTGCTTGCCGTCCTGGACGGCCTTGAAGGCGGCGCGGACCGCGATCTCGGTCTTGCCGTAGCCGACGTCGCCGCAGATCAGGCGGTCCATCGGGACCGTCTTCTCCATGTCGTCCTTGACCTCGGCGATGGTCGTGAGCTGGTCGGGCGTCTCCACGTACGGGAAGGCGTCCTCCAGTTCGCGCTGCCAGGGCGTGTCGGCGGCGAAGGCGTGGCCGGGGGCCGCCATGCGGGCGCTGTAGAGCTTGATGAGGTCGGCGGCGATCTCCTTGACGGCCTTCTTCGCGCGCGCCTTCGTCTTCGTCCAGTCGGCGCCGCCCAGGCGGTGCAGGGTGGGGGCCTCGCCGCCGACGTACTTGGTGATCTGCTCCAGCTGGTCGGTGGGGATGTAGAGCCGGTCGCCCGGCTGGCCGCGCTTGGCGGGGGCGTACTCCACGACGAGGTACTCGCGGGTCGCGCCCTGGACGGTGCGCTGCACCATCTCGATGTAGCGGCCGACGCCGTGCTGCTCGTGGACGATGTAGTCGCCGGTTTCCAGGGTCAGCGGGTCGATCGTCTTCCTGCGGCGCGCGGGCATCCGCTGGCCGTCCTTGCCGGCCGCCTTCTGGCCGGAGAGGTCGGTCTCGGTGAGGACCGCGAGCTTGAGGGCCGGGTCCACGAAGCCGAAGTCGATCGAGCCGCAGGTGACGTGCACGAGGGACGGCGTGAGTTCGGCGAGCTCCGCGTCCAGGCGGGCCGCGATGCCCTCGCCGCCCAGGACCTCGACGGTGCGGGCCGCGGGGCCGTGGCCCTCCGTCACATAGACGGTGCGCCAGCCGTCGGCGAGCCAGCCCTTGGTGTCGGCGAGTGCCTTGGCGGTGTCGCCGCGGTAGGTCTCGGTGGCGTGCATGCCGAGCTTGAGGGTGTCATCGCCCGGCTCGTCGTCGGCGGCGAACGGCGAGACGGACCACCACATCATGCCGAGGTCGCTCGCGTGGTCGCGGACGTCCGCGATACCCCACAGGGAGGCCGCGCCCACGTCGATGGGCGCCTCTCCGCCACCGGCGGTCGCCGCCCAGCTGGCCTGGAGGAACTCCTGGCTGGTGGCCACCAGGTCGGCGGCGCGGGTGCGCACACGCTCGGGTTCGCAGACCACGGCCATGCTGCCCTGCGGCAGGACGTCGAGCAGCAGCTCCATGTCGTCGACCAGGACCGGAGCAAGGGATTCCATGCCCTCGACGGCGATGCCCTCGGCGATCTTGCCGAGCAGTTCGCCCAGCTCGGGGTGTTGTTCGGCGAGGGCCGCGGCTCTCTGGCGTACGTCGTCCGTGAGGAGCAGCTCGCGGCAGGGCGGGGCCCACAGGCCGTGCTCGGCGACTTCGAGGGAGCGCTGGTCGGCGACCTTGAAGTAGCGGATCTCCTCGACGTCGTCGCCCCAGAACTCGACGCGCAGGGGGTGTTCCTCGGTCGGCGGGAAGACGTCGAGGATGCCGCCGCGCACGGCGAACTCGCCGCGCTTCTCGACCAGCTCCACGCGGGAGTACGCGGCTGCCGCGAGGGCCTCCACGATGTCGTTCAGGTCCGTGCTCTCGCCGCTGCGCAGGGCGACGGGCTCCAGGTCGCCGAGGCCCTTGACCTGCGGCTGGAGGACGGAGCGTACGGGGGCGACGATGACGGAGACCGGGCCGGTCTCGGGGTCGTCGGGGCGCGGGTGCGCGAGGCGGCGCAGGACGGCGAGGCGGCGGCCGACGGTGTCGGAGCGGGGCGAGAGGCGCTCGTGCGGGAGCGTCTCCCAGGAGGGGTACTCGACGACTCCGTCCGGCTCGATGATCGTGCGCAGGGCGGCGGCCAGGTCCTCGGCCTCGCGGCCGGTCGCCGTGACGGCCAGGACGGTGCGGTTCGTCTCGCGGGCGAGGGCCGCGACGGCGAAGGGGCGGGCCGCGGGCGGGCCGACCAGGTCCACGTGCATGCGGTTGCCGTCGGTGGCGGTCTTGACCGCTTCGGCGAGGGCCGCGTCCTTGACGACGGCGTCGAGGAGACCTTGCAGGCTCATGAAGGGGCTTCCCGTCCGAGGTGGGCAACGCGAACTGCCCGACACGAGTGACGGGCCGGGGGTCCTCCAGCGTACGACTCCCGGCGTAGAGCCGCTGGCCGTCCCCCGGCGCCCCGCCCCGGGCGGTGGCGCTCGGCGGGCTGGTCCGACCGAGCACGCCGGAGGGGTCACGCCGGAGATCACGCCAGACGGGTCGGGGTCTTAAGAGTACGTCGCCGACGCTCTCGTTACCCGATCGAGCGACTGCACGGCCGGCGCGCCCCGACGACCGCGCAATGGCCCGGCTCCGGTGGAGTCCCACCGGAGCCGGGCCGTTTCCCGCACCCCCGTAGCGGGAGCTATTCCGTGGCGATGGCGTTCAGGACGTTCATCCGGCCCGCCCGGAAGGCGGGGACGAGGGCCGCGAAGAGGCCCACGAACGCCGAGCCGATGAAGACGGTGATGATCGTCGCCCAGGGGATCTCCAGGACCTTCAGGCCCTCCAGGGCGAGCAGCTTCTGGGCCGTCGCCCCCCAGCCCATCCCTAGCCCGAGGCCGAGCAGCGCGCCGAAGAGGGCGATGACCACCGACTCCATGCGGATCATGCGGCGCAGCTGGCGGCGCGAGAGGCCGATGGCCCGCATCAGGCCGATCTCCCGGGTGCGCTCGACCACCGAGAGGGCGAGGGTGTTCACGACGCCCAGGATGGCGACGATGATCGCGAGGCCGAGCAGGCCGTAGACCATGTTCAGCATCTGGCCGACCTGGTCCTTCAGTGTCTGCTTGAAGTCGGTCTGGTCCATGACCTTGTACTGCGGGTAGTCGGCCATGGCCGTCTTCAGCGACTTGTACGCCGCGTCCTGCTGCCCCTTCGCCGCCTTGGCGAACATGATCACGTTCGGCGGCATCCGGTCGGCGGGCACGTACTTCGCCGCGGTCGTGATGTTCACGTACATCGCGCCCGAGTCGATCGCGGTCTCGCTCGACGTGATGGCGCGGACCGTCAGCTCGCCCGTCCTGCCGTGGTCGAAGGCCAGCTTCACCTTGTCGCCGACGGAAAGGCCGTGGTCCTTGGCGAAGTCCTCGCCGACCGACATGGAGTCCGGCTTGTAGGCGTCGGCGAGCGTGCCCGCGACGGTCTCGGTGCGCAGGTCCTCGGCGTACGTGGCGTCGGCGGCGCTCAGGCCCACCTCCTTCGCGGTCTTGCCGTTCGGCGCCGTCAGGTCCGCCTTGATGTCCTTGTACTGGGTGATGTGCGCGATGTGGTCGGCCTGCTCCAGGGACTTGGCGGCCTTCGGGGTGATCGCCTGGCCGTTGTCGGACTGGATGATGAAGTCCGCGCCGACCGACTTGTCGAGTTCGTCCGTCGCGGAGGCCACCATCGAGGAGCCGACCACGGAGAGGCAGGCGACCAGGGCGAGGCCGATCATCAGGGCCGCGCCGGTGGCGCCGGTGCGGCGCGGGTTGCGCAGGGCGTTGCGCTCGGCCATCCGGCCCACGGGGCCGAACCACCGAAGGAGTACGGCACTGATGACGCGGACCACGCCGGACGCGAGGACCGGGCCGATGACGACGAAGCCGATGAGGGTGAGGACCACGCCGCCGCCGAGGAGGAGCGATCCGTCGCTCGCCTTGTCCGCCTGCGACGCGGTGTAGAGGCCGAAGGCGCCCGCGCCGGTGAGGACGAGGCCGATGACCGCGCGCAGGGCGCTCGCCTTGCCGTCGGCCGGTGTCCCGGCGTCGCGCAGGGCGGCCATCGGAGAGACCTTGGCGGCGCGCCGCGCGGGGAGGTAGGCGGCGAGGACGGTGACGACGATGCCGAGGACCATGCCCACCACGGGCGTCGTCCACTTGACGGTGAGGTCCTGCGTGGAGAGTTCCATGCCCACGCCGGACATCAGCTGCATCAGGCCGACGGCGAGTCCGACGCCCGCGCCGACTCCGAGGACCGAGCCGATGACGCCGAGAAGGAGCGCCTCGACGAGCACGGAGCGGTTGACCTGCTTGCGGCTGGAGCCGATGGCGCGCATCAGGCCGATCTCGCGGGTGCGCTGGGCGACCAGCATCGAGAAGGTGTTGATGATGAGGAAGATGCCGACCAGGAAGGCGATTCCGGCGAAGCCGAGCATCGCGTACTTCATGACGTCCAGGAAGCCGCTGACGCTCTCGCGGTTGTCGTCGGAGGTCTCCTGCTGCGTCTTGACCTGGTACGCGGAGGCGTCCGCGCCCATGGCCCCGGCGACGTCGCGCTTGAGCGCCGCGTCGCTGACGCCCTTCTCCGCGGTGACGTTGACGTGCGTGAACCGGCCGGTGGCGCCCAGGAGTTCGCGCTGCGCGGTCGGGGTGTCGAAGTAGACGATCGCGGCACCGGGGTTGGTGACCTTGAAGGTGGCGATGCCGGAGATCTTGGCGGTGTGGTCGCCGGTGACGGCGATGGTGCGCAGTTCGTCGCCGATCTCGAGGTGGTGCTTGTCGGCGGTGTCGGCGTCGATCATCACGTCGGTGGGGCCGCGCGGGGCGTGCCCGGAGGTGATGTCCATCGAACGCAGGTCGTTGTGCGTCCAGTTGCCGGCGATGGTCGGGCCGCCGTTGGACGGGCCGACGTTCTTCTTCTCCGCGTCGACGACGGTGACGCTCTCGCTGCTGACCGCGCCCTCGGCGGACTCGGCGCCCCGCGCCTTCTGCGCCCGCTCCACGACCGACGCGGGCATCGACTCGGGCTTGCCCGTGTCGGGCCTGTCGCCGGGGTCGGTCGCGGACTTGGAGGTGACGGTGACATCCGCGGACGTGGCCGCGAAGAGCTTGTCGAACGTCGTGTTCATCGTGTCGGAGAAGACGAGTGTGCCGCAGACGAACGCCACCGACAGGATCACGGCCACGGCGGAGAGCGCCATGCGGCCCTTGTGCGCGAAGAAGTTGCGCATCGAGGTCTTGAGGACGGTCATGACGTACGCCCCCGCGCGTCGAAGTCCTTCATGCGGTCGAGGACGGACTCGGCGGTCGGCGAGTACATCTCGTCGACGATGCGGCCGTCCGCGAGATAGAGGACGCGGTCCGCGTACGAGGCGGCCACCGGGTCGTGCGTGACCATCACGATGGTCTGGCCCAGCTCGGTCACCGACTTGCGCAGGAAGCCCAACACCTCGGCCCCGGCACGGGAGTCGAGGTTTCCGGTCGGCTCGTCACCGAAGATGATCTCGGGTCGTGCGGCCAGGGCGCGGGCCACGGCGACGCGCTGCTGCTGGCCGCCGGAGAGCTCGGTCGGGCGGTGCTTGAGCCGGCCCGCGAGACCGACGGTCTCCACGACCTGGTCGAGCCAGCCGCGGTCGGGCTTGCGGCCCGCGATGTCCATCGGGAGCGTGATGTTCTCGATGGCGTTCAGGGTCGGGAGCAGGTTGAACGCCTGGAAGATGAAGCCGATCCGGTCCCGGCGCAGCTGCGTGAGCTTCTTGTCCTTCAGGCCGGTGATCTCGGTCTCGTCGAGGTAGATCTGCCCGGAGGAGACGGTGTCGAGACCCGCGAGGCAGTGCATCAGGGTCGACTTGCCGGAGCCGGAGGGGCCCATGATCGCGGTGAACTGCCCGCGGGCGATGTCCACGTCGATCTCGTCGAGCGCGACGACCCGGGTCTCCCCCGATCCGTACGCCTTCACGACCTGGCGCGCCCGTGCCGCCACGGCCGTACGCCCTCCAGTGCCCCCGTGCCTGGGAATGGTTACAGCCGATGTCACGGTAAGTCTCCTAAGTCGGTTACGCAGTAGGTCGGGCGTGTTCGCCGCGCATAAAGAGTCTGGTCGTCCGACGGCTCGAGCACCCTGGTGCCCGGCGCAGTCTTCTGCTGGGGAAAACCCCACCCCCGAAGGTGTGGCTGGTCGGACCCGGGCCCCATTTCCACCGGCCCGCCCCGTCTTTCCGGCCCGCCCCGTCGGCGTAAAGCCAATCTAAGAAGCGGCGGGGGCCTTCTCGTCCTCCGGCGGTACGAACGGTCCCCGGTCCGTAGTACGGAGGATCCCTTAGGGGATCTCCACCTCCCGGTGGAGCCGTTCTCGGGGTCGCTCCGCCCTCCTGCCGAGCGCACACCGGCCCACCTGCCGGGATGTCCGCCACCCCTGCCCCCGGGGACCACCGGGTGAGAAGGTGACCGGGAGCAACTAGATGCAGGGGGAAGGAATCTCGGTGAACGCGGACGGCATACCTTCGGGCTCGCACGACGTGCCTTCGGGCTCGCCCGGCACACCTTCGGGCTCGCCCGACGGACGGCGCCGCGGCCCCGTCGTCGCCGCCCTCATGCTCGCCATGGCGCTCGCCGCCCTGGACTCCACGATCGTCTCGACCGCCATCCCGCAGATCGTCGGCGACCTCGGCGGCTTCTCCGTCTTCTCCTGGCTGTTCTCCGGCTATCTGCTCGCCGTCACCGTCACCCTGCCCATCTACGGCAAGCTCTCCGACACCTTCGGCCGCAAGCCCGTCCTCATCGCGGGCAGCGTCCTCTTCCTGATCGGCTCGGCCCTGTGCGCCGTGGCCTGGAACATGTGGGCCCTCATCGCCTTCCGCGTCGTCCAGGGCCTGGGCGGCGGCGCGCTCCAGGGGACGGTGCAGACCCTGGCCGCCGACCTCTACCCGCTCAAGGAACGCCCCAAGATCCAGGCCAAGTTGTCCACCGTGTGGGCGACCTCGTCCGTCGCGGGCCCGGCGCTCGGCGGGCTGATCGCCGCGTACGCCGACTGGCGCTGGATCTTCCTGATCAACCTGCCCATCGGCGCGGTGGCCCTGTGGCTGATCGTGCGCCACCTGCACGAGCCGGAACGCGAGTCGGTCACGCGGGGGCCCGTCGACTGGGCGGGCGCGCTCACCGTCTTCGCCTGCGGCGGCATCCTGCTCACTGCGCTCGTGCAGGGCGGCGTCGCCTGGGGCTGGCTTTCGGCGCGGTCGCTGGCGCTGTTCGGGGGCGGGCTGCTCCTCGCGGCGGCCGTCGTGGTCATCGAGCGGCGCGCGGCGGAGCCGATCATCCCCGGCTGGGTCTGGCGCCGGCGCACCATCGCGGCGGTCAACCTCGCACTCGGCGCGCTCGGCCTGCTGATGGTCGCCCCGACGGTCTTCCTGCCGACGTACGCCCAGTCCGTGCTGGGGCTCGCGCCGATCGCCGCCGGATTCGTGCTCTCCGTGATGACGCTGAGCTGGCCGGTCTCCGCCGCCCTGAGCCAGCACGTCTACCGCAGGCTCGGCTTCCGCGACACGGCGCTCATCGGCATCGGCGCGGCGGCGCTCTTCCTCTTCGCGTTCCCCTTCCTGCCCTATCCGGGGCAGGCCTGGCAGCCGGCGCTGATCATGCTGCTTCTCGGCGCGGCACTCGGCCTCTTCCAACTCCCGCTGATCGTCGGGGTGCAGTCCACCGTCGGCTGGTCCGAACGCGGCACGGCCACCGCGTCCGTCCTCTTCTGCCGCCAGATAGGCCAGACCCTGGGCGCCGCCCTCTTCGGCGCGGTCGCCAACGGGGTCCTCACCTCGCGGCTCGGCGGCGCGGGCTCGCTCGACTCGGTGGCCCGCGCACTGGAGAACCCGGCCTCGGTCGCCGACCCCGAACGCCTGCGCCGCGCGGTCGACTCGGCGGTCGACACGGTGTACGTGGGGGCGGGTTGCGCGGCGGTGCTCGCACTCCTCGTACTGGCGTTCCTGGCCCCGCGGCGCTTTCCGGTAATCGGTGCGCAGAACCCGGAGAACGAGGCGGCGAAGGCCCCGGAGAGCAGCAAGAACACCGAACGGGCCGGGCGCGAGAACCCCCTGAACAGGCCGGCCGAATAAACCGACCACCCAGTATGCGCAAAACCCTACGCGGCTCTACTACTTACAAGTAACGTGCTCGATTCTCACCGCTCGCTCCCTGCGGTCCCGCACCGGACCGACGCCGCGCAAGGAGAACCGGGATGACCTACCCTCACCAGCCCCAACACCCCGACCGCTCGCAACAACCCGGCCGCCCCCGGGAACCACGCCACTCCCGCGAACCGCACCACCCCCACCACGCCTACCACCCCCACCTCCCCCCGCACGACTCCTCCCCCTCCTACCCCACCTATCCCTGGCAGCCCGTCGCACCAACCCCTCCCCCGCCGCGCCCCAGGCTCCCCCGCCACCCCGCACTCGGCCGCCACAGCGACCTGCGCCATCTGCGCAGCGCCTACCGCTGGCAGCGCCGCGTCGCCACCCTCACCGCGCTCGGCTACTTCACGCTCTTCCTGGTCCTCTCCGCCTTCGCCCCGGCCCTCATGACGGACCCGGTCTCCGGCGGCCTGACCACCGGCCTGCTCCTTGGCCTGTGCCAGGTCCCCGTCACCCTCATCGCCATAGCGCTGTACGAGTTCACGGCCCGCCGCAGGGTCGACCCGCTGGCCGAACGGCTTCGCAAACTGGCGGAGTTGGAGGCCAACCGATGATCCCCGACTCCACTCCGCCGCTTCCCGGCGTCACGCTGGCCGCAGACTCGGCGCAGGCCATGTCCCTGGTGGCGTTCACCGCCGTCGTCACGCTCACGCTGCTCCTGTGCGTCATGACGGGCCCAGACCGCGACAATCTCGGCGAGTTCTACGCGGGTTACGGTGCTCTGTCGCCGATGCGCAACGGCCTGGCCATCGCGGGCGACTACATCTCGGCGGCGACCGTACTCGGCACCGGCGGCATCATCGCGCTCCTCGGGTACGACGGAGTGGTCCTCGCCCTGAGCACCGCCCTGTCCCTGATGCTCCTGATGTTCCTGCTCGCCGAACCCCTGCGCAACGCGGGCCGGTTCACCATGGGCGACGTACTGGCACGCCGGATGCCGGGCCGTGCCGTACGGATCACCGCGTGTGCGGCGACGCTGGCCGCGCTGATCCCGCTCATGCTGGTGCAGCTCGCGGGCGCGGGTGACCTCCTCTCCTTCATCCTCGGCTTCTCCGGCGAAGGCGTGAAGACGGGCTGCCTCGTCGCACTCGGCGCGCTCATGATCAGCTACGCGGCGATCGGCGGCATGAAGGGCACGGCCCTCATCCAGATCCTGAAGATCGTGATGCTGCTCGGCTCCGGAGCGGTCATCGCCGCGCTCGTCCTGCACCGCTTCGACTGGGACGTCGGCGCGCTCCTGGCCGCCGCCCAGAAGGGCAGCGGCGCCGGCCCGGCGTTCCTCCGGTCCGGACTCCAGTTCGCCGGGAGCCCCAACCCCGGCCTGGACATGATCAGTTCAGAACTGACCGTCGTACTCGGCGGCGCGTGCCTGCCGCACGTCACGATGCGGATGTACACGGCGCGCGACGCGCGTGAGATACGCCGTTCCATGTCGTGGGCGGTGTCCTCGGTGGCACTCTTCGTCCTCATCATCGCGATCGTCGGCTTCGGCGCGACGGCGATGGTCGGTCGGGCGGCGATCGCCGGGGCGGACCCGCAGGGCAACACGGCGTACCTGATCGGCTCGAAGGCGGTATTCGGGTCCACACCGTCGACAACGGAAACCCTGGTCTTCACGACGGTCACCACGGCGATCTTCCTGACCCTGCTCGCCTCGGTCGCCGGCATGATCCTCGCCTGCGCCAACTCCCTGGCCCACGACGTCTTCGCCCACCTGAGCCTGCGCAAGGAGCTGACGCCGCGCCGCGAGATGACACTGGCCCGCGTCTCGGCGCTGGCCGTGGGAGGCGTGGCGATCGTCCTGGCGGTCCTGGTACAGCACCACAACCTGCAACCGCTGGTCACCCTCTCCTTCTGCCTGGGCGCATCGGCACTCGCCCCGGCCCTGGTCTACAGCCTCTTCTGGCGCCGCTACACCCGCAGGGGCCTCCTGTGGACCCTGATCGGCGGCACCGTCGGCTCCGTCATCCTCATGACGGGCACGAACCTGGTCTCGGGCGCCCCCACCTCGGCCTTCCCGAACCACGACTTCAACTGGTTCCCCTTCACCACCACAGGCATCGCCTCCATCCCCCTCGGCTTCCTCCTGGGCTGGCTGGGCACGGTGTCCTCGGGCCCGAGGGAGTCGGAGAAACAACGCAGGCGGTACGAGGCGGTGGAGGGCCGGATTCTGGCGGGGGTGACGAGGAGGTAGAGCGGCGTTCCTACGGAAAGATCTGGACGCGGAGTAATGGGTGGGTGGGCGGGAAAAAATCGCCGCGAAGCGGCGGCCCGAAACCCAGCTCAGCCAGCCGCAGGCTAAGGCGCACCCTCAGCCGCCGCCCGCCCGGTCAACGCCGCGAGACTGCTCCGCACATGGTCCATATGGGCCCGCACCACATCCCACTCCTCTCCGTGCTCCCGCAGCATCCGCTCGGTGTCCCGGGCAATGCCCTCCTCCCGCGCCACCGCCGCGGCGACCAGCTCCGCGCCCCGCGCCTCCGCGTCCTCCTGCCCGTGCCGGGCGGACTCCTCCGCCTCGGCAAGGACCCGCTTCGCTTCGGCGAGGCCCGCCTCGGCCTCGGCCACCAGCGAAGCCTCCCGCGCCTCCGCCTCCGCGACCCGCGCCGCGATCTCCCGCTCGGCCGCCTCCCAGCGCTCGGCCTGCTCCTTCTCCTGATCCTCCAGGAGCGCGGCGCTGCGCTCCCGCATCTCACGCAGCGCCGCAAGAGCCTCGCCGCGCCACTCCTTCACGTCACGGCGGGCCCCGATCCGCGACTCGTCCGCCGCGGCACGGCAGGCGAGCAGCCGCTGCCGGGCCCGCTCGTCGGCCTCCTCGAGGATCTCCTCGGCGTACGCACGAGCGGCCTCACGGAGCTTCTGCGACTCCGCGTCCGCGGCCTCCGCCATACGCTGCACGTCGGCCTCGGCCTCCTCCCGCACGGCGGCGGCCTCCGCCTCGCCGAGGGCCAGGATCTGCTGCGCGCGCTCGCCCAGCGTCTCGTACGTCTGCGGGGCGAGCCGTGAGACGACGTCCCGCAGCCGTTCCGCCTCCGCCTCCATCTCCTTGAGGAGGACGGTGAGCCGGGCGGCACGCTCCCACGCGCCGTCGCGGTCCTCGGACAGTTCGAAGGCGTACGCGTCCACCTGATCGGGGTGGTAGCCGCGCCCGCGCACGGTGACGAAACCGTGCTCCGACGCCGTTGCACCGCTGCTCATCGTTGAATCCCTCCTCCGACGCACCACGCGCGTACTACGCGATTGGCGCACATCTTGATGGATCAAGCTGAAGCGCTCATAACGCGACACTCCGCGCATCTCATCCGCTCAAGGATGCTCCATTTGCCACCAGAAGTCGGAATCCGGGGGGTGCGGCGGCCCAGAAAACGCGAGAGGCGCCCGACCCCGCACGGGGTCGAGCGCCTCGTTCCGCACGGCACGGGGCTACAACAGGCCGTCCCACATCTGCTCGAGCAGCACCGACCACCAGCTCTCCGGCGACGCGAGCGCCGCCGGGTCGAGTGCCGCCAGCTGGCTCTGGAAATCGACCGTCCAGCGGCCCGCCTGCTCCTGGTTGAGCCCGAAGCGCAGCCGCCACATGCGGCCGAGCAGCGCCAGGCAGCGCGCGAACTCCGGCAGCCCCGTATTCACGAACTGCGGCGGCACCGGAGCACCGCCGGGACCCGCCTCCACCGGCACGGCGACGATGTTCGCCGTGCCGTACTGGACGCAGATCGCCCGGCCGAAGTCACTGCCCATCACGAGATACGAACCCGCGTCCGACGCCGGCTGCACCCCGCGCTCCTGCGCCGTCTCGGCGAGCGTCGGCACCGGGCGCCCCGGCTGGGCCTGCGCCCAGAAGAACGGACCGAAGTCGACGGGCAGACCTGCCACCACGAGCGTGTGCGCCACGAGGTCGGGCACGCCCTGCCGGGAGACCGCCCGCTGGTCGAAGCGGAAGATGCCGGGCCCGAACGCGCCCACCAGCTCCTGCGCCACGCCCTCCGGCGGAATCGGCGGCGCGGGCTGCACCTGCGGCAGCGGCGCACGCACCGGCGCGGGGCGCGCCGGGCCGTCCGCGACCTGGTGCAGCTCGGCCTGGTGCGCGATGAGCTGCTGCATGCCGCCCTGCCGGGACGCGTGATCCCTGCCGTACGGGGCGATGCTCGTGATGCGCGCCTGCGGCCAGGTCTCACGGATCATGCGGGCGCAGTACGCGCCGGGCAGCTCGCAGGACTCCAGCTCCGTGTGGAGTTCGAGCACCTGCTGCGGCGGCACGTTCATGCCGCGCAGCTCGTGCAGGATCTGCCACTCCGGGTGCGGCGTACCGGGCGCCGAGCGGCGGATGAGCTGCTGCTCGGAGCCGTCCTGCGCGCGATAGCGAAGTACGGCCTGGTAGCCGGGGCCGACGGTCGGCTGACCGGTGGGCGGCTGCGGATAGCCGTACGGCTGACCGGGCACGGGACCGCCCGGCGCGGGCGGCGGCATGCCGGGAGCACCGGGGGCGCCGGGAGCCTGCGGCGGCATGGGCGCGCCGGGCCCGCCGACCGCGGGACCGGCCAGCATGGTCGCGGCGTGATGCACGCCGCCGCCGGGAGCACCGGGAGCACCGGGAGCACCGGGCGGCTGCGGGGCACCCGGAGCGCCGGGCGGGCCGGGAGGCTGCGGGGCACCCGGAGCACCCGGCGGCTTGATCCCGCCGGGGCCGCCCAGACTCGGGTCGGCCAGCATCGTCGCGGCATGGTGCACGCCACCGGGAGGCGTACCCGGAGCACCGGGCGGACCGGGAGGCTGCGGAGCGCCGGGCGGGCCGGGAGGCTGAGGCGCGCCCGGAGCGCCCGGCGGCTTGATCCCGCCGGGGCCGCCCAGGCTCGGGTCGGCCAGCATCGTCGCCGCGTGGTGGACACCGCCGCCGGGGGGCGGGGTGCTGCCGGGCGGGTTCGGCGCACCGGGAGGCCGCGGCGCGTCCGGAGCCGCGGGCGGCTGAGGTCCGTCGGGGCCGAGCGCCGAGACGAGCTGCGTCGGTACGTAACCGCCCGCCGGGTTGCCCGGAGCGCCGGGACCGGACGGCGGCGGCGTACTCCCCGCGGCACCGGCGCCGGGAACCCCCGGCGCACCGGGAGGCGGCGGCGTACCCGCACCGCCGCCGCGGGCACCGCGCGGCGGAGCCTGCGCCTTGCTGGTCGCGGCGTCGGCGATGTCCCCCGCGCCGGGGGGCACCGCGCCGGGACCCTGCGGGTAGCCGTACGCGGCCGGGTCCGGAGCGCTCACGCCGGGCGGCGGCGGCATGTTCACCGCGGCACCCGCGGGCGGCGGGGGAAGGTTCGGCCCCGGAGCCGTCGGAGCGGCCGGGGGCTGCGCGCCGGGCCCCTGCGGATAGCCGTACGCGGACGCATCGGGAGCACCGGCGCCCGGCGGCGGCTGGTTCGGGCCGTCGATCGCGGGCGCGACCGTCGTCGACGGAAGCCCGCTGCCGCCGTGCATCAGCGCGGTCTTGGCCTCCGGCGCCACCCCGGGCGGCGGAGTGTCGTCATCGTCGCCGCCGACCAGCGGCGGCGCGAACACCGTCGCGGGCGCCTGCACCGAACGGTCGTCGCCGGTATCGGCGTTGGTGTCCGTACCGGCCCACGGCGTGGCCGCGGCGGGCGCGCTCGACCCCCCGGCCGCAGGCCACGGCGTACCGCCACCGGGCGCTTCGGGAGCGGCGGGGGCGGGTGCCGCAGGGGCAGAAGGTACGGAGGGCGAGGGGCTCGCGGCATGCGCACCCGACGCCGAACCGCCGTACCCCGCAACCCCGTCGGACGCACCCGGCACCGCAGACGCGGCGGGCGCGGATGGCGCGGATGGCCCGGATGGCGCGGCAGGCGCGGCAGGCGCAGACGGCGCACCCGACGCCGAACCGCCAGACCCCGCACCCCCGTCGACCGCACCCGGCACCGCAGACGCGGCGGGCGCGGCAGGCGCAGACGGCGCATCCGAAGCCGCAGCACTCGCCGGCCCCGCCCCGCTCGCCGGCCCCGCCGCACTCGACGACCCCGCCCTGCGATCCGGAATGCCCAGCTTGTCCGCCGCCTCCTGGAGCCACTCCGGAGGGCTCAACAGGAACGACGTCTGATTCAGGTCCACTCGCTCCGGCGGGGGCGGCGCCGCGTCCTCCGGCGCCGCGTCCGGGAGGCCGTACTCCTCCTCGTACCGGCGGATCACCTCACCGACCGGCAGGCCCGGCCAGAGCGTGGCCTCACCGCTGTCCCGTGCGATCACAAGGCGCTGACGGCCGCCGTCGGACACCGGACCGTTCTCCCGGTCCTCCGCCCACACGACGAAACCGAGCTCGAACTCCCGTACCCGCACCTCACGGTGCTGGTAGCCGGGCACGTCGGCGTTGATCCACTCCTCGGCGCGCTCCTGCGCCTGCGCGAAGGTCACCATCGACAAGTCACTCCCCCACCGGGACGGCGCGCGCGAAGCCGCCGTCCACCATCAGGTTCGCCACGGTCTCCAACTCCGGCGGATTGCCCGCGAGACGGGACAAGAACGCGTCGAAGTCGTCACCGCACGGCAGCAGCAGCCGCTCCACCCGCTCCGCGGGCGCCCAGGCGGCCGTCTCCGAGACGTCCCGCGCGTCGTCGTACGCGCAGAACCACACCGACCCGATCCGGTCACCCTTGACCTTCACCGCGAGGATGCCGCCCTGCACGAAACCGACTCCCAGGTAGTCCTTGGTGAGATGGTCCCGCAGGCATTTGTTCACGTACACCAGGTCGTTGACCGCGGCCTCGTCCCGCACCGTGAAGAACGGCTGGTCGATCAGGAGACCCAGCTCCGCGTCGAGCGCCGTGCCCACCGGAGCGCAGCCGCCCGCCGCCTTCAGGAACGAGCGGTAGGCGCCGGGCAGCCGGTAGCCCAGCTCCTCCTCGGCACCGAGGACGTCCTGCTCGCTCACCGCGACCGCCGACTTCGGCAGCGCCAGATGCGCGGGCCGCGTCTCCTGGAGCGGGCGCGTACCCCTCTTGTTCTGGTCCACCGGCGTCGTCGCGAGCCCGCCGTGATGCCGCAGGAGCGCCTTCACCTCCACCGGGACCAGCTCAAGACGGCGACTGCCGGGCACGTGGTGCCAGGTCCAGCCGTGCGGGGTCGCCACCGGCGGGATCGTGTCCCACAGGTCGTGGTCCGCCGCGGCCATCGCCGCGTTCGCGGAGACGTAGTCCGTCAGGCGCAGCTCGTCGACCCCGAAACCCTCCGGAGGCTCGGCGATCTCGGCGGCCGCACGCGCGTAGGCCGAGAAGTCGGGATAGCCGTGCTCATCGACGCGCACACCCCTGGGATGGCGCGTGGCCCGGACCGGATCCGGGAAGTGCACGACCTGCCCGGCGTAGGCCGCGTTCGGCGGCGCGGCTTGCTGCCCCAGCCGACCTGTCGTCATGGCGGTTGCCCCCTGCGGCACTGTTAATGGTTCTGCGGATCACTGTGCGTGGATTCGCTGTGCGTGGATTCGCTGTTTCGCTGTGCGTCAATTCGATGTGCGTGGTTGTGCGTACTTCGTCCTGCGTTCCGCTGACCGCGGACGTCAACAGCCTATGCGCAAGGACGACACCGGTCACCGGGCCTCCGGTTCCATGACCAGCAGCCACCGGACCGTCACCGTACGACGAAAGCCAGGCGTGTCGCGGTGCCCCAGCTTCCGCACCACCCGCCCCATTTGGCAGGCTGTCACCGCAACGCGGGGGCGTGGCACACGCGGTCACAGCCGCGAGTTGCGGGGAGGGAAGCACCACCATGCACACGGCACAGACAGGTACGACCGGCTGCCCGGCGGCCACGACGGCACCCTCGGGGCCCTCGGGGCCCTCGGCGAGCGCCGGGCACCCGGCCGGCGCGGGCGACCCGCGCGTCGGCTGGAGCGACGCCTCGGCGCACGCGCCCGTACTGCGCCAGCGCCGCGACGGGATACTTCCCACCGTCGCCGCCGCGCTCTCCGTCCGCGGCGCGACCCTCACCTGTACAGCGGGCCGCGGCGAAGAGCCGCCGGCCCTGCATCCGCTCGTACAGGACTTCCTCGACACCCTCACGAGCGGCCAGCGCGAACGCTTCACCGGGCGGTGCGCCGAAGCCATCCTCATCTCACGCCACCTCACGGCGGCCGACGGCAGCCGCTCGAAACGCGCGGCACGAAAACCGATGACCAACGGCGAAGCCCGCAAGGCCCTCAAGCACGCCAAGCTCACCACCCGCCGCATCCGCGAGGACGGCGACCCCCTGCACGGCGGCTTCGCCCGCCCCTGCCGCTCCTGCACCGCCCTCGCAGCGCACTTCGGCGTACGGATCGTGGAACCCACGACACCGGAATCCTGACCCCACACCGAGCGGCGGACCACACCGAGCCGCGAACCACAACGAGGGCCCATGCACACGGAACAGCAGCAGCACACCGAGCACCCCGCGCCCCAGACGGCCGCGTCGCCACGCTTCCCCGTCCCCGTCGACGCCGCCCTGCGCGCCGCCGGCTGGACCCCCGGACGCTGGGACATAAAGCAGGCCGAGATCTGGGCCGACGTCCTGCGCCGCCACACCTCACCGGCCGGACACCAGCACGCCGTCTTCCCCGCCGCCGTCGAGGCGTGGGCCGAGTTCGGCGGACTGCACATCACGCCGCAGGGCCCCGGCCGGCACATAGCGCCCGCCACCGTGCACCTGGACCCCCTGTACGGCCTCCACCTGGCCCGCACCCTCGGGGACCTGGGCCGCGCCCTCGACACCGAGGTCTGCCCCATAGGAGAGGAGACGGAGACCCAGGCGCTCCTCGCCATCGACGCGGAAGGCCGCGTCTACAGCCTCGACCACAGCGGCGACTGGTACCTCGGCTCCCACATCGACGAGGCCCTCGCCACCCTGGCATCAGGCACCCAGCCGGAACGCCTCAGGACAGGCTGAGCGCCCGACTGGGGCACGCCCCCAAAAACCCCGCTCACGCCCCAGCCACAACAGCCGCCGCCGGCAGCACCGCCGACACCCGGAAACCGCCCGCGTCCGTCGGGCCCGACACGAACACCCCGCCCAGCGCGGTGACCCGCTCCTTCATGCCCACCAGGCCGTTGCCCCCACTGGGCAACCGGGCGTCCCCGGGTCCCGCCTCGGGCGGCGGTTCGTTCTCCACCTGCATCGCGATCTCCGCACCGCGATGAGCCAGGCGGACATACGTCTTGGCGCCCGCGGCGTGCTTGTGCACGTTCGTCAGCGCCTCCTGGACCACGCGGTACGCGGTCTGCTCCACGTCCGCCGCGTACGCACGGGACTCGCCCTCCACGGACAGCGCCACCGCCATCCCCGCCGCACGGGACTGCCCCACCAGCTCGTCGAGCTCCGCGAGGGACGGCCCGTCCTCGTCCACCGCACGCGAGGCGGCAGCCGCGGCGGCGAACCCCACGGCGGCAAGCGGCATCACATCGGAGACCGACCCGTGCCGGCCGCCCGCCGCGGGCGTCGGCTCCCCGGTACGCAGCACACCGAGCATCTCGCGCAGCTCCGTCAGCGCCTGCCGCCCCATGTCCCCGACCAGAGCGGCGTTCTTGACGGCCTTCTCCGGATCTTTCCGGGCCACGGCCTGCAAGGCGGCCGCGTGCACGACCATCAGGCTCACCCGATGAGCGACGACATCGTGCATCTCCCGCGCGATCCGGGTCCGCTCCTCGTTACGCGCCCACTCGGCCCGCTCCTCGGCCCGCTCGGCAAGGAGCTGCAACTCGCGCTCCAGGCTGTCGGCGCGCTCCCGCAGACTCTCCATGAGCCGCCGCCGGGCCCCCACGTACAGCCCGAGCAGGATCGGCGGCGCGGTGAGGCCGATCGAGGTGGTGATCGCGATGAACGGTATGAACCCCTCGGCGAACCCCAGATCCCCGCTCTCCATGTCCTGCCGCGTCCGCACCAGCGTGACGATGAGCGTCCCGAGCAGAGACATCCCGGCGAGCGAACCGATGATCCGCCGGGGCAGCTCGGAGGCGGCGAGCGTGTAGAGCCCGACGACGGTGAGGAACATCCCCATCTGAGCCGGTGTGATCGCGATCGAGATCAGCACGACGGCGATGGGCCAACGCCGCCGCAGTACGAGCGACGAACCCGCAAGCGCCCCGAACGCGACCCCCACCCCCGTGGGAATCCCCGTGTCCCCCGCGAACGTGATTCCCTCGGCCGCGCACTCCGCCGCCGAGGCGAGCGCAAGCCCCACGTCCAGCACGGCACTACGCCGCCGCTCCCACCACCACGGCCCTGTCACGGCCGCGCTGTGGCTCTCCCCCGTCGTGGTCATACCTCCCAGCCTACGGGCGCGAAGCCCTCCTTTTCCGGCGAGTTTCCGGCTCAGTGATCGAACGCACGCGCTGTTCGAGGCGAACCGAAACGGCCGGAATTCCCACGAACTGTTGAACCGCTCTCGCTCTCCAGCCGGACGCCCGCATTCCGGACAAGGCTCACCGCATGACAGAAATCACGAGCAAATACGCCGACTTTGAGGAACTGCGGGAACAGGCGGTCGCGCTGCGGCGGGAGGGACTGAGCCGCCGCCAGATCCGCGACCGGCTGCACGTCGACAACAACGACATCCTCAACCGCCTCCTGGAGGGCGAGCCGCCCCCGGAGTGGACAAAGCGCCCGAACGCGAAGGACGACCTCCGGGATCGGGCACGAGAGCTGCGGCTCCAGGGCATGACCTATGACCAGATCCAGGTGGAGCTGGGGTGCTCGAAGGGTTCGATCTCGATCTGGGTTCGGGATCTGCCGAAGCCGGAGCGACGGCGCACCCGCGAAGAGGCTTCAGCAATCGCCAGGCGCGGCTGGGCGGGCACCATGCAGCGACGCGAGGAGGAGCGTCAGCGGATCAAGGAGACGGCGACCGGCGAGATCGGCGCCCTTTCCGACCGCGAGCTGTTTCTGGTGGGCGTCGGCCTCTACTGGGCGGAAGGCGCCAAAGCCAAGTCCCATCGCCCGCAAGAGAGGGTCGACTTCATCAACAGCGATCCGCACATGATCAAGGTCTACCTGGCATGGCTCCGACTTCTGGGCGTCGACTCCGAACGCCTGCGGTTCCATGTGGCGATCCACGAATCGGCCGACGTGCCCGACGCCGAGCGGTTCTGGGCCGATCTCGTCGGGGCAGCTCCCTCGGCGTTCGGCAAGACCACGCTCAAGAAGCACAATCCCAAGACCAATCGCAAGAACGTGGGCGAGGACTACCGAGGATGCCTTCTGGTGCGAGTTCAGCAAGGAGCCGACCTCTACCGTCGCATTGAAGGCTGGTGGTACGGCATAGTGTTGTCCGCGCAGCAATCCGATAGGCTAAATCGGACATAGGGCGCAGACTATCCCGGGTCGTCTAATGGCAGGACAAATGGTTTTGGTCCATTGAATGAGGGTTCGATTCCTTCCCCGGGAGCAACGCAGATCGGGTCCTGACCGCAAGGTCAGGACCCGCCCTCATTTCCGCCCCACAACGCCCCGGTATCCTGCGGATGTCCAATCCCCGCACATCCGAAGCCGAAGGGCACCCCCGTGAGCGCCAACAGCCCGGCAGCCGTCGTCGTCCTTGCAGCGGGTGAGGGCACCCGCATGAAGTCGGCCACCCCCAAGGTCCTGCATGAGATCTGCGGGCGTTCTCTCATCGGGCACGTGCTCGAAGCCGCGTACGCGCTCAGCCCCGAGCGGCTCGTCACCGTCGTCGGCTTCGCCCGCGAGAAGGTCGTCGCGCACCTCGGGACCATCGCCCCGAACGTGCGCACGGCGTACCAGAGCGAGCAGAAAGGCACCGGGCACGCGGTCCGTATCGGCCTGGAGGAGCTCGGCGGCGCCGTGGACGGCACCGTCATCGTCGTCTGCGGCGACACCCCGCTGCTGACGGGCGCGACCCTGCGCAAGCTGGCCGAGACGCACACGGGTGACGGCAACGCCGTCACCGTGCTGACCGCCGAGGTCCCGGACGCGACCGGCTACGGACGGATCGTGCGGGACGGCGAGAGCGGCGCGGTGACGGCGATCGTGGAGCACAAGGACGCCACGGAGACGCAGCGCGCGATCCGTGAGATCAACTCCGGGGTTTTCGCGTTCGACGGGCAGCTGCTGGCGCAGGCGCTCGGCAAGGTGCGTACGGACAACAGTCAGGGCGAGGAGTACCTGACCGATGTTCTGGGGATCCTGCGAGAAGCGGGGCATCGCGTCGGGGCGGCAGTCACCGGTGATCACGAGGAGATCGCGGGGATCAACAACCGCGTCCAACTGGCCGAGGCCCGCCGCACCTTGAACGACCGCCTCCTCACCGAGGCGATGCTGGCCGGTGTCACGGTCGTGGATCCGGCGTCGACGTGGATCGACGCGACGGTGACGTACGAGCAGGACGCGCTGGTGCACCCCGGCACGCAGCTGCACGGCGCCACGCATCTCGGTGAGGGCGCCGAGGTGGGGCCGAACACCCGGCTGACGAACACGAGGGTCGGCGCTGGTGCGCGGGTGGACAACACGGTCGCGTATGACTCGGAGGTCGGGGAGCAGGCGAGCGTGGGTCCGTTCGCCTATCTGCGGCCGGGTACCCGGCTCGGTCTGAAGGCGAAGGCCGGCACGTTCGTGGAGATGAAGAACTCGAAGATCGGCGAGGGCACGAAGGTTCCGCATCTTTCGTACGTGGGTGACGCGACGATCGGTGATTTCACCAACATCGGTGCCGCGAGTGTCTTCGTGAATTACGACGGTGAGGCCAAGCACCACACGACGGTGGGGTCGCACTGCAAGACGGGTTCGGACAACATGTTTGTGGCTCCTGTCACGGTCGGGGACGGCGCTTACACGGCGGCGGGTTCGGTCATCACGAAGGATGTTCCGGCCGGTTCGCTGGCTGTGGCCCGTGGCCAGCAAAGGAATATCGAGGGTTGGGTGGCGCGCAAGCGTCCCGGCAGCGCGGCCGCGAGGGCGGCGGAGGCGTCGTCCGGGGAGCCCGGGAAGTCGGCCGGCGGAAGCTGACCGGAAACAGGTGCGTCGTACACGGCGTACCGTGATAGATGCACACCATTTCGGCCGGCTCGGCGCTGCGGACTGCAATTTTCCGGGGCGTGCGGGGACGGCAGCGGGAAGAACTCGTCTGAGGAGACTAGTGCTGTGACCGGGATCAAGACGACCGGCGAGAAGAAGTTGATGCTCTTCTCCGGCCGCGCCCACCCCGAGTTGGCCGAGGAGGTCGCACACAAGCTGGGTGTCGGCATCGTGCCGACGAAGGCTTTCGATTTCGCCAACGGCGAGATCTATGTGCGGTATCAGGAGTCGGCTCGTGGGGCGGACTGCTTCTTGATCCAGAGCCACACGGCTCCGATCAATAAGTGGATCATGGAGCAGTTGATCATGATCGACGCGCTGAAGCGTGCGTCGGCCCGCTCCATCACCGTGATCGTGCCGTTCTACGGCTACGCGCGCCAGGACAAGAAGCACCGCGGCCGTGAGCCGATCTCGGCCCGTCTGGTGGCGGACCTGATGAAGACCGCGGGTGCGGACCGCATCCTCACGGTCGACCTGCACACGGACCAGATCCAGGGCTTCTTCGACGGCCCGGTCGACCACCTCTTCGCCCTGCCGATCCTCGCGGACTACGTGGGCGCGAAGGTCGACCGCTCGAAGCTCACCGTGGTCTCCCCGGACGCCGGCCGCGTGCGTGTCGCCGACCGCTGGTGCGACCGTCTGGGCGCCCCGCTTGCCATCGTGCACAAGCGCCGTGACAAGGACGTCGCCAATCAGGTCACCGTCCACGAGGTCGTGGGTGAGGTCGAGGGCCGCGTCTGCGTCCTGGTCGACGACATGATCGACACCGGTGGCACGATCTGCGCCGCCGCCGACGCGCTGTTCGCGCACGGTGCGGAGGACGTCATCGTGACGGCGACGCACGGCGTGCTCTCCGGTCCGGCCGCGGACCGTCTGAAGAACTCCAAGGTGAGCGAGTTCGTGTTCACGGACACGCTGCCCGACCCGGGCGACCTGGAGCTCGACAAGATCACGGTGCTCTCGATCGCGCCGACCATCGCGAACGCGGTGCGTGAGGTCTTCGAGGACGGTTCGGTGACGAGCCTCTTCGACGAGCAGGCGTAATCGTCGTAGATTGATCGACTTTGAGGCGGCCTCCCCCGCCGGGTAGACTCACGGAGTTGCTCGGCGAGGGAGGCCGTACTCATTGCGGTACGGCGGTCCGTTATCGACGCGCTCTTCGTAGCAGGCCAGTAAGTCGTGGCCGGGTGACCGACTCTGTTCCGTCACCGCTCATACGAGGAGTGCACATGTCCGAGGTGAAGATCACCGCCGAGGTCCGCAGCGAGTTCGGCAAGGGTGCTGCCCGCCGTCTGCGTCGCGCCGACAAGCTTCCCGCCGTCGTCTACGGCCACGGTGCCGACCCGATCCACATCACGCTGCCGCACCACGGCACCCTGATGGCGCTCAAGACCCCGAACGTCCTGATCAACCTGGACATCGACGGCAAGAGCCAGCTGGTCATCCCCAAGGCCGTCCAGCGTGACGCCGTGCGCATCGGCATCCTGGAGCACGTCGACCTGCTCCTCGTCCGCAAGGGCGAGAAGGTCAACGTCGATGTCTACGTCCACACCGAGGGCGAGCTCGCCCCCGGCGGCAACCTGCTCGAGCACGTCCTGAACGCGCTGCCCGTCGAGGCCGAGGCCACGCACATCCCGGAGTCGGTCACCGTCTCCATCGCCGGTCTCGAGGCCGGTGCGACCGTCCTCGCCAAGGACATCACGCTGCCCACGGGCACGACCCTTGCCGTCGACGAGGACACCGTCGTCCTGCAGGTCCTGGCCGCGCAGGCCGAGGAGGCCGCCGCGGACACCGAGGGTGAGGGCGAGGGCGCCGAGGCCTGAGCCTCGACCGCTACCGTCCGGGCTTCACCGGGCTCGACTCCGGGCCCGCCGGGCTCGACTCTGCCGACCGCCGCTCCGCGCTCCCGCACGGGGCGGCGGTCGGGCTATGAAGGAGACATGCAGATGACGACGGACCCCAGTGCGCCCTGGCTGATCGTGGGTCTGGGCAATCCGGGCCCCGGGTACGCCATGAACCGGCACAACGTGGGCTTCATGGTGGCCGATCTCCTCGCGGAGCGGATCGGCGGCTCGTTCAAGCGGAGCGGGCGTGCGCAGGCGCAGGTCCTGGAGGGCCGGATCGGTCCGGCGGGTCCGTCGAGCCGCCGGGTGGTCCTGGCGAAGCCGATGTCGTACATGAACGTGTCGGGCGGCCCGGTGACGGCGCTGCGCGATTTCTACAAGGTGCCGACGGCGAACATCGTGGCCGTGCACGACGAGCTGGACATCGACTACGGCGCGCTGCGGCTGAAGCTGGGCGGCGGCGACAACGGCCACAACGGTCTGAAGTCGATGACGAAGGCGATGGGGCCGGACTACCACCGGGTGCGGTTCGGGATCGGGCGTCCGCCGGGGCGGATGCAGGTGGCGGACTTCGTCCTGAAGGATTTCGCGTCGGCGGAGCGCAAGGAGCTCGGCTACTTCGTGGACCGGGCGGCGGATGCGGCGGAGGCTTTGGTGATCGAGGGGTTGGAGCGGGCGCAGAGCTCGTACAACTCGTGAGTTCCTTCGGCGTTGAACGAGGCTGTTGACTGAGCGCATCCCCATGGCCAAGGATCGCCGCCATGAACGCGCTGCTTCTCGTACGCCGGACAGCGATGGGCGCGGTCGCGGCGCTGCTGATCGCCGCGGGCGTCTGGGCGTCCTGGGGCACGGCGCAGCACGTCATGCTCTCCGACGACCGTGAGCGGGGCACGATGCGGGTGACGCGGTGCTCGTCCGACACGTGCGTCGGTTCGTACGTCCCTTCCACCGAGGGCTTCGAGCCGCGCGACCGGGTCGTGATCGACCGCTCGATCGCGGAGGAGAAGGGGGTGCGGGTGCCGGTGGCGGTGAAGCCCGGTACTTCCGAGGTGGTGCGTACGGGCGGGCCCGGTTTCCTGCACGCGTGGCTGCCGCTGGGCGGTGCGTTGCTCCTGTCGGCGGTGGTGGTGGCCGGCGGGCTGCGTCTTCCCCGCACGGCGTGGACCCTGGCCCTGGCGGGCGGCGCCCTCCTGACGGCGTCCTTCGCCACGCTGGCGTTCTGACCGGGGGCCCTGTCTGGCCGGGGGCCCTGTCTGGCCGGGGGCCGCGCCGCGCTTGACGCCCCGAACAGGCGCAAACAGGCCCGCCGCTTCGCGGCGGATCTTTCCCGCCCACCCACCCATTACCCCGAGTCATCGGGTGGGCGGGTGGGAGACATCCGCCGCGAAGCGGCGGGACAGGAACCAGGAGCACCCCCGCAGACGCCCCGCCGCGCGCGAAGCGGCGGCACAGCCCCCCGGCGAAGGCGCCCCGCCAGAGCAAGGCGCCCCCGCCAGAAAAAATCAGCCGGTGTTGCGCAGCCCCGCCGCCACACCGTTGACGGTGAGGAGCAGCGCGCGGCCGAGGAGCGGGTCCGGCTCCTCGCCCGCCGCCGCCGCGTCACGCTGGCGCTTGAGGAGGGCGACCTGGAGGTACGAGATCGGGTCCAGGTACGCGTCGCGGATGCCGAAGGTCTGCTGCAGTTCGGGGTTGTTGCCGAGCAGCTCGGTGCCGCCGGTGATCCGCAGGACTTCCTGCACCGTAAGGGCGTGCTCCGCCTCGATGACGTCGAACACGTGCTTGAGCTCGTCGGGGACGAGCGTGTCCACGTAGTGGCGGGCGATCCGCAGGTCCGTCTTGGCGAGGGTCATCTCGACGTTCGACAGGAAGTTGCGGAAGAAGTGCCAGTGCTCCTGCATCTCGCCGAGGACGGTGTCCAGACCGGCCTCGCGCAGCGCCTTGAGGCCCGAGCCGACGCCGAACCAGCCCGGCACGATCTGCCGTGACTGGGTCCAGCCGAACACCCACGGGATGGCGCGCAGGCCGTCGAGCGAGACGCCCGAGCCGGGGCGGCGCGAGGGGCGCGAGCCCAGGTGGAGCTCGGCGAGCTGGTCCACCGGCGTCGACGCGAGGAAGTACGAGGGCAGGTCCGGGTCCTCGACGAGCTTGCGGTAGGCGGTGTGAGCGGCTTCGCTCACCACGTCCATGGCGGCGTCCCAGCGGGCGAGGGCCTCGTCGGACTGGCGCGGCGCCGTGTGCAGGGCGGAGGCCTGCAGCGTCGCCGCGACGGTCAGTTCCAGGTTCTCGCGGGCCAGCGACGGCACGAGGTACTTGTCGGAGATGACCTCGCCCTGCTCGGTCACCTTGATCTCGCCCTCAAGGGTTCCCCACGGCTGCGCGAGGATCGCGTCGTGCGAGGGGCCGCCGCCGCGGCCGACGGTGCCGCCGCGGCCGTGGAAGAGGCGCAGGCGCACCCCGTACCGGTGCGCGACGTCACGGAGCCTGCGCTGGGCGCGGTGGATCTCCCACTGCGAGGTGGTGATGCCGCCGAACTTGGAGGAGTCGGAGTAGCCGAGCATGACCTCCTGGACGTCGCCGCGCAGCGCCACGAGGCGGCGGTACGAGGGGTCGGCGAGCATCTCGTCGAGGATGACGTCGGCGGCGCGCAGCTCGTCGGTGGTCTCCAGGAGCGGCACGATGCCGATCTTCGCCCAGCCGGCGTGCAGGTCGATGAGTCCGGCCTCGCGGGCGAGGACGGCCGCGGCGAAGACGTCGTCGGCGCCCTGGCACATGGAGATGATGTAGGACTCGATGACCTCGGGTCCGAAGACCTCAAGGGCCTTCTTGACGGTGAGGAAAACCCCGAGGGTCTTCTCGCCCGCGGCGTCGAGCGGCGCCGGCTGCGGCCCGAGCGGCCTGCGCGAACGCAGCTCCTTGGCGAGGAGCTTCTGCCGGTACTCGCGCGGCATGTCCACGTAGCGCCAGGACTCCTCGCCCAGGCGGTCGAAGAGCTGGCCGAGCGCGTGGTGGTGGGCGTCGGCGTGTTCCCGTACGTCCATGGTGGCGAGCTGGAGGCCGAACGCGGCGAGCGTACGGATGGTGCGGTTCATCCGGCCGTCGGCGAACAGGGCGCCCTTGTGCTCGCGCAGCGAGGTCTGGACGAGGGTGAGGTCGTGCAGGAGTTCGCCGGTGCCGAGGTAGTCGCGGCCGTCCTCGTGGGCGGTGCCGCGGGCCAGGCGCTCCTTGGTGTTCTCCAGCTTCTGCCGGATGCAGGTGGCCTTGAGGCGGTAGGGCTCCTCGGAGTTCAGCCGCTTGTAGCGGGGGCTGATCTCGGGCAGCCGCTCCAGGTCGAGCTGGAGGGAGGCCTTGAGCTCCTCGGTGGCTCCGGTGTAGCGGATGGAGTTGGAGAGGAAGCCGCGCAGCTCGTCGATGAGGGCCAGGGCGTCGTTGATGCCGTGCTCGTGCTGGAGGATCAGGACGTCCCAGGTGACGGCGGGCGTCACGTTCGGGTTGCCGTCGCGGTCACCGCCGATCCAGGTGCCGAAGGTGAGCGGCCGGGTGCCCTCGGGGAGCTGGACGCCGACCCGCTCCAGCTCGGCGGTGAGGTCCTCCAGTACGTCGCCGACGGCGCCGGCGTGCAGCTCGTCCAGGTAGTAGATGGCGTTGCGGGCCTCGTCCGCGGGTTCCGGACGGACGACGCGCAGCTCGTCGGTCTGCCACACGAGGTCGATGCTCTCGGCCAGGCGGGTGTCGTGGCGGCGCCGGTCGGACTCGATGACCGGGGTCTCCAGGAGCTCGGCGATGCGGCGCAGCTTGTTGAGGACGGAGCGGCGGGCGGCCTCGGTGGGGTGCGCGGTGAAGACGGGGCGCACGTTCAGGTGCTCCACGGTCTGGCGCAGGTGCTCGGGGTCCGCGTCCTTGAGCCGGTCGGCGGTACGGGTGAGGAGGCCGCCCTCGGCGGCACGCCGGGCGCGCAGCTCGCGCCCGCGGTGGACCTGCTCGGTCACGTTGGCCAGGTGGAAGTACGTGGAGAAGGCGCGGACCAGCTTGGCCGCGGTCTCCAGTTCGGTGCCACCGAGGAGGCGTGCGGCGGCCTCGCCGTCCTCGCGCGTCAGGCGGCGGACCTTCTCGACCAGTTCGAGGAGCTCGGGGCCCTCCTGACGTACGAGGGTCTCGCCCAGCAGGTCGCCGAGGCGGCGGATGTCGGCGCGCAGCTCGGTGCTGGCTGTGGTGGTCTGGTCGTCGGCACTGCTCACAGGTGCGGCTCCTTGCAGTGTTGAAGCACGTCAGGTCTGGGAGGGGGTCCCCGGCCGGATATGAATCCGCGTTCCGGGGGAAAAAGAGAGCGGACCGCGCTGTCCGACCGATTCCAAGGATAGGTGTCACATCGCGGCACGGACTCGCAGCCTCTTGCCGCCGGGTTCCGCGCTGCCATACTTACGACGCCGTAGGTTACGGGACCGTAGCCAACGCGGGACCCGTGACCATGTGCCCGCCGCACTCGCGTCGTGACCCTCAACCCTCGACCCCACAGGGGACGTGCCCATGCCGACATCTTCCGATGCGTATTCCGACACCGATGTGATCGAAGACGCTTCGCGACCGACCACCGACACCGCCGCCTCGTCCGCCGCCCCTTCCGCGACGCTGGGCGGTGAGCAGAAGCGGTCGGTGGAGCAGATCGCGCTGCTCGCGTTCATCACCGTGCCGTTCCTCGCTCTGGTCGCGGCGGTGCCGCTGGCCTGGGAGTGGGGGGTGAGCTGGCTTGACCTCGGCCTGCTCGTGTTCATGTACTACCTGGGCTGTCACGGCATCACGATCGGCTTCCACCGCTATTTCACGCACGGTTCCTTCAAGGCGAAGCGTCCGCTGCGGATCGCGCTCGCCGTGGCGGGGTCGATGGCCGTGGAGGGGCCGCTGGTCCGCTGGGTGGCGGATCACCGCAAGCATCACAAGTTCTCGGACGCGGAGGGCGACCCGCATTCGCCGTGGCGCTTCGGCGAGACGGTTCCGGCGCTGATGAAGGGCCTGTGGTGGGCGCACATCGGCTGGATGTTCGACGAGGAGCAGACGTCGCAGGAGAAGTACGCGCCGGATCTGATCAAGGACCCGGCGCTGCGCGCGATCTCCCGCCAGTTCCTGCTCTGGACGATCGTGTCGCTCGCGATTCCTCCGCTGGTGGGCGGTCTGGTGACGATGTCGTGGTGGGGCGCCTTCACGGCGTTCTTCTGGGGTTCCCTGGTCCGGGTGGCCCTGCTGCACCACGTCACGTGGTCGATCAACTCGATCTGCCACGCGGTGGGCAAGCGCCCCTTCAAGTCGCGTGACCGTTCGGGCAACGTGTGGTGGCTGGCGGTCCTGTCCTGCGGCGAGTCCTGGCACAACCTCCACCACGCCGATCCGACGTCGGCGCGGCACGGTGTGCTGCGGGGCCAGGTCGACTCGTCGGCGCGGATCATCCGCTGGTGCGAGCAGCTGGGCTGGGCGACGGACGTGCGCTGGCCGTCGGAGTCTCGTATCGACTCCCGCCGTCGTATCGACTCCCGCCGGAAGCCGAAGACCGTCGGTTCGGCATGATTGACGACGTGGCGACCGACTCCAGTAATCCCAGTCCTTCCGGCAGCAAAGAGAAGCAGCCCCGGCGTGCGCGCCGGACGCGGATGACGGGTGCCGAGCGCCGGGAGCAGCTCCTTGACATCGGCCGCACGCTTTTCGCCGCCAAGGGCTTCGAAGGCACGTCGGTGGAGGAGATCGCGGCCAAGGCCGGCGTCTCCAAGCCCGTGGTGTACGAGCACTTCGGCGGCAAGGAGGGGTTGTACGCGGTGGTGGTGGACCGCGAGATGCGGGCGCTGCTCGACGGTGTGACGGGGGCCCTTACGGCGGGCCATCCGCGCGAACTCCTCGAACAGGCGGCGTTCGCGCTCCTCGACTACATCGAGACGTATACGGACGGCTTCCGCATCCTGGTCCGCGATTCGCCGGTGGCGCAGTCGACGGGCACGTTCGCTTCGTTGATCTCCGACATCGCGACGCAGGTGGAGGACATCCTGGGTCAGGAGTTCAAGACGCGGGGCTTCGACCAGAAACTGGCCCCGCTGTACGCGCAGGCGCTGGTCGGCATGGTCGCGCTGACGGGCCAGTGGTGGCTGGACGCGCGCAAGCCGAAGAAGGCGGAGGTGGCGGCGCATCTGGTGAATCTGGCGTGGCACGGCCTGGACGGCCTCGAACCGAAGCCGCGCCTGATAGGCCACCGCAAGAGTTGACGTGGGCTCTGGCCTTGGGCGAAGTGCCGGGGGCTGGCCCCTGGCCTGGGCGGAGTGCTTTGGTGCCGCTGCCTGCGGGGCTGACCCTGGGCGGAGTGCTTTGCGGTGCCGCTGCTTGCAGGTCCGCCGCTTCGCGGCGGGTTTTCCCCCGCCCGCCCACCCGGCACTCCGGGTAATCGGGTGGGTGGGTGGGAGACTCCGCCGCGAAGCGGCGGCCAGGGCGCACCCACGACGACCTCAGCGACAACAACCGCGGCTGCACCGGCCGGCCCCGCCCAACGACGGCTACGACTCCCGCCCCGGCCCCCGCCCAGGGGGCTGCTCCGGGCTCCGCACAGGACCCCGCTCCGGCCCCGCCAAGGGGCGGCCTGGCCACGGCCCCCGCACAGTGCCCCGCCCCAGGCCCCGCTAAAGGCCCCGCCCGGACCCGCCCCGCCCGGGCCCACCCCGCCCAACGGCCTCCAAAAACTCCAGCCGGTTGCCCACCGGATCCTCCGCGTAGAAGCGCCGGCGCCCCGGCAGGGCGTGGTCCCAGGTGACGGGGACGCCCCGCGAGGTCAGTTGTTCCGCGTACGCGGAGATGTCGTCCACCCGCAGCCCCGGATGCGCCTTCCTCGCGGGGCGGAACTCCGCCTCGACGCCGAGATGCAGCTCCACCGCGCCCGCCCCCGCGACGAACCAGCACCCGCCCCGCGAGGCAAGCTCCGGCGGCTTGGGGACCTCGGTCATGCCGAGCACCCCGCTGTAGAAGGCCCGGAGCAGCGCCTCGCTCCCGGCGGAGCCGCCAGCTGGACATGGTCGACGGACGTCAGAGGCATGGGTCAGCCCGTCCGGCGTGCCACGGCGAACACCCGGCGGAAGGGGAAGACCGTGCCGGCGGCGCTCGCGGGGTACGCCTCGCGAAGCAGCCCCCCGTACTCCGCGAGAAACGCCTCCCGCGCCCCCGCGTCATCCGCGAGGGCGGTCAGCACGGGCCGCAGCCCCGTGCCCTTGACCCAGTCGAGAACGGGGTCCTCCCCCTCCAGGAGGTGCAGGTACGTCGTCTCCCACGCGTCCACCTCCACCTCGACCCCGCACCCCACCCCCGTCCCCGACCCCACCGAAACCAGCCGCTCCAGATAGGCCGTGGGCGAGAGCACCGCGTCCGCGTGCCGCAGCCGCCCGCCGAGCCGGTCCCGCCACCGCTCGGACTCGCTCAGTTCCCGCATGAGGACATGGCTCGGGGCGTCGAAGTTGCCGGGCACCTGGAAGGCGAAGGTCCCGCCGGGGACCAGCGCCGCCACCCAGGCGGGGAAGGAGTCCGCGTGACCCGGCACCCACTGGAGCGTGGCGTTGGACAGGATCAGGTCGTACGTCTCCTCGGGCGGCGCCCATTCCGAGGCGTCCGCCGCGGCGAAGTCCAGGCGTCCGCCGCCGGGCGTGGGTCCCGCGAGGCGCTCGGCCTGCTCCAGCATCTGCTCGGAGTTGTCGAAGCCGGTGATGTGCGCCGCGGGCCAGCGCTCGGCGAGGAGGCGGGTGACGTTGCCGGGGCCGCAGCCCAGGTCCGCGATGCGCGGTGGGCGTCCCCCGGCGGCGGGGAGCCTGGGGACGCGGGCCAGCAGGTCGACGAAAGGGCGGGCCCGGTGGCCGGAGTGGCGCAGGTACTGGCCTGGATCCCAGGTGGGAGCGGGGGCTGCGGGCATGGAGCGGGACCTCCTGGACGAATCGCGAACTCCGCGCCGTACGACTTCGTAAAGCTCCGTACGATCGCCGTACCGCCATCCTCGACCCCGAAGTATCTTGACGTCAAGAGACTTCACGTCGACAGACCCCCTACACTGATCGTCATGGAGGACGAGGTCGACCGTCTGGTCGCAGCATGGCGCCGGGAGCGCCCTGACCTCGACGTGGAACCACTCGAGGTGCTCAGCCGCGTCAGCAGGCTCGCGCGGCATCTCGACAGGGCCCGTCGGCTCGCGTTCTCGGAGCACAATCTGGAGCCGTGGGAGTTCGACGTACTGACGTCGCTGCGGCGCGCGGGCTCGCCCTACCAGCTCTCGCCCGGACAGCTCCTCACCCAGACCCTGGTGACGTCCGGCACGATGACCAACCGCATCGACCGCCTCGCGAAGAAGGGCCTCGTCGAGCGGCTGCCCGATCCGAGCGACCGGCGGGGCGTGCTCGTGCGGCTGACCGGCGAAGGGCAGGACCGCGCCGACCAGGCCCTCGCCGGTCTCCTCAAGCAGGAGCGGGCGATCCTCGCGGAGCTCTCGCGCGCACAGCGCGGCGAACTCGCCGCGCTGCTACGCCAGTTGACCGCCCCGTTCGACAACATCCCCGGCTAGGTCGACGGGGCCGACCCCGGCCCTGCGCGCCAGCGCGACGGCCGCGAGCGTGGAGTGGACGCCCAGCTTCCCGAGGACGTTCTGCATGTGCGTGCGGACGGTGTGCGGGGAGAGGAAGAGACGCTCGGCCACGGCCTTCCTGCCCAGGCCCGCCACCATGCAGCGAAGGACCTCGCGCTCGCGCGGGGTCAGGGACTCCACCAGGCGCTCGGATTCCGTACGGTGCTTGCGCGCGGCGGTGAGTTCGCGCAGGACGCCGGTGAGCAGCGCGGGCGGCAGATGGGTCTCCTCCCGCAGCACACCCCGTATGACCGTGAGGAGCCGGGACAGCGAGCAGTCCTTGGCGACCCAGCCCGAGGCGCCGGCCTGCAGCGCGAGGGCGGCCCTGCGCGGGTCGTCCTTCTCGGCGAGCACGACCGTACGGACCATGGGCTGGCCCGAGCGGACCCCGGCCACCAGGGAGATGCCGTCCACCAGACCGTCGGCGTTGCCCTCCTGCACGGAAGGCGCGGGCCTGACGCCCTGCACGGCGCTCGCGGACGCGCCCAGATCGGCGTCGACGAGCAGCACGTCGTATCTGCGCCCCTCGGCTATCGCCCGCTCCAGGCAGCGCAGTGCGGCCGGGCCGCTGCCCGCCGCGGACACGTCGACGTCGGGCTCCGCCGCCAGTGCCGCTGCGAGCGACTCGGCGAAGATGCGATGGTCGTCGACGACCAGGACTCGGATACGAACCACTGAAACCCCCTCCCCCAGGCTCTCCTCGGAGAGCAGGGGATGCCCCATCGTCGGAGTACGTACGGTGCGGGTACGACACTCGGAACGGGAGTCACCGCAGTCGCACGGCCGCCGCCGAGCTGTGACTGCCACCCCCATCGCCGGGCGTCGTACCCGACTGTCTCGCCCCCTGATCAGTGCCGGCCCCCACCGGCACTGCCACTCAGAGTAGGGCCGCACGGCAGGAGCGGAAGGTAATTTACAGAACTGACTGGCCAGCGCGTTTAGGGTGAGCCGTATGTTTCGTATTGAGACAGGAGTCGACAAGGAGCGGTTCGCTCTTCTCCTCGCCGGCCTCCAGGCGTCCAACACCGCGGCCTCTCCGGTGATCCGCTCGCTGCGCGGAACGCCGCAGGATCGTGAATCACCGCTGGCCGTCTGGCTGTTGGAACGCACGGAGGGTCTCGTCGGCGGTCTCGCCGGTCACACCTGGGGCCGCTGGCTCCACGTGAACCACCTCTGGGTCAGCGAGACCCACCAGGGCGCGGGCCTGGGCGCCCAGCTGCTCGCGGAGGCGGAACGCATCGCCCGGGACGACCGGGACTGCCTCAACTCCCGCGTGGAGACATGGGATTTCCAGGCTCCGGGTTTCTACCGCAACCAGGGCTACGAGGTGGTGTCGGTCATCCCGGACTACCCCGAGGGCGCGAAGGAGTTCACGCTCACGAAGAAGCTGGCCTGAGGCAGCAGCCGGCCGGAGCCGGTCTCACGCCAGCCGCCGCGCCCCCGCCGAAGGCACCGCCGGGAACACTCGTGGGGCTGTGTGGCCCGCCGCCGTGAAGGCCTCCAGGACGGACTTCGTCACCGGCTCCGCGTCGACCTCCTCCACCAGGACGATCGCCGAGCCGCCGAAGCCGCCGCCCGTCATGCGGGAGCCGAGCGCGCCTGCCGCGTTCGCGGAGGTCACCACCAGGTCCAACTCCTCGCAGGAGATGCGGAGATCGTCGCGGAGCGAGGCGTGGCCCTCGGTCAGGACGGGGCCGATCGCGCGGACGTCGCCCGCGTCGAGCAGGCCGATGACCTGTTCCACCCGGTGGTCGTCGGAGACGACGTGGCGGACGTAGCGGCGGATCTTTTCGTCCGTCAGTTTCTGCAAGGAGGAGGGGAGTTCGGCGTACGGCACGTCTCGCAGGTGGGAGACGCCGAGGATGCGCGCGCCCTCTTCGCAGCCTGCCCGCCGCTCGGCGTACGCCCCGTCGCCCAGTTCGTGCTTGACGCGGGTGTCGACGACGAGGAGTTGCAGGCCCTGCGCGGCGAGGTCGAAGGGGACCTGCCGTGTCGTGAGGTCGCGGCAGTCCAGGTGCAGGGCGTGGCCCTCGGTGGCGCACGCGGATGCCATCTGGTCCATCACGCCGCACGGCACGCCGACGAAGGCGTTCTCGGCGCGCTGGGCGATGACCGCGAGCCGGGGTGCGTCGAGGCCGAGTTCGTACAGGTCGTTCAGGGCGAGCGCGGTGACGACCTCCAGGGCCGCCGACGAGGACAGGCCCGCCCCGGTCGGCACGGTCGACGCGAGGTGGATGTCCGCGCCGCCCGAGACCTCGTGGCCCGCGTCCCGCAGCGCCCACACCACCCCGGCCGGGTAGGCGGCCCAGCCGCCCTGCCCGTATTTCGAGAGGGGGGTGAGGTCGTCGACGCGCAGTTCGGCGACCGGGGCGTCGATGTCCGCCGAGTGCAGGCGCAGGACGCCGTCCGTGCGGCGCGCCACCGCCGCCACCGCGGTGTGCGGCAGGGCGAGCGGCATCACGAAGCCCTCGTTGAAGTCCGTGTACTCGCCGATGAGGTTGACCCGGCCGGGGGCCGACCAGACCCCGTCCGGCTCGTACCCGTACAGCTCGGCGAACTGGCCCGCTACGTCCATCAGTTTCCCCTTCAAGCCCTGCCCTGCCGGCGCCGGGCGGATTATCGCTGGGCGAACGCCCACGCGTCGGCGACGATGCCCGCGAGGTCCGCGCGGGTCGGATTCCAGCCGAGCCGCTCCCGCGCGGTGGCCGCGGAGGCGACGAGGATCGCCGGGTCGCCGCCGCGGCGCGGGGCCGTGACCTCGGGGATCGGGTGCCCGGTGACCTGGCGGACGGTCTCGATGACCTCGCGCACGGAGAAGCCGTTGCCGTTGCCGAGGTTGCAGATCAGGTGCTCGCCGGGGGTGGCGGCGTCGACGGCGAGGAGGTGCGCCTGCGCCAGGTCCGCGACGTGGATGTAGTCGCGGACGCAGGTGCCGTCCGGGGTCGGGTAGTCGTCGCCGAAGATCGAGATCGCCTCGCGCTTGCCCTGCGCGACCTGGAGGACGAGCGGGATGAGGTGCGACTCGGGGTCGTGCCGCTCGCCCTGCTCGCCGTAGGCCCCCGCCACGTTGAAGTAGCGCAGGGACACCGCGCCCAGGCCGTGGGCCGCGGCCTCCCCGGTGATCATGTGGTCGACGGCGAGCTTCGACGCGCCGTACGGAGACGTCGGTGCGGTCGGGTCCGTCTCGGTGATGGGGCTGCTGACCGGCTCGCCGTACGTCGCCGCCGTGGAGGAGAAGACAAGCTTGCGCACGTCCGCCTCGCGCATCGCGGCGAGCAGCGCCATCGTGCCGCCGACGTTGTTGTCCCAGTACTTCTCGGGCTTCACGACGGACTCGCCGACCTGCGAGAAGGCGGCGAAGTGCAACACGGCGTCGTAGGAGGAGTCCAGCCACTTGGCGGCATCGCGGATGTCGCCCTCGATGAACTTCGCGCCGGCCGGGACGCCCTCGCGGAAGCCGGTGGAGAGGTTATCGAGGACGGTCACCTCGTGCCCGGCCTCGATCAGATGCTGGGCCACCACGCTTCCCACATAGCCCGCCCCGCCGGTGACCAGGTACTTACGGCTCATGAACTCGCTACCTCTCGCAGTCGCTGGGCCGCGGCTTCCGGCGGCACGTCGTTGATGAACACGCTCATGCCGGATTCGGAACCCGCGAGGAACTTCAGCTTGCCCGAAGTGCGGCGAATGGTGAAAAGCTCGAGGTGGAGCGCGAAGTCGTCCCTATTGACCCCTTCGTGCTCGTCGAGCGCACCGAAAGGCGCCTGGTGCCAGGCAGCGATGTACGGCGTGAGCTGACCCTCTTCACCGAAGATCCGGTCGAAGCGCCTCAACAGTTCCAGATAGACCTTGGGGAATTCTGTGCGTGCCGCCTCGTCAAGGCCGAGCAGGTCCGCGACGCGGCGCTTGGGGTAGAGGTGCACCTCGTAGGGCCAGTGCGCGGCGTGGGGGACGAACGCCACCCAGTGCTCGGTCTCCAGGACGACGCGTTCGCCCGCCGACTCCTCGGCCACGACGTCGTCGAAGAGGTTGCGGCCCGTCGACTCCTTGTGCGCGGCGAGGGACCCGAGCATCAGGGACGTACGCGGGGTGACGAAGGGGTACGCGTAGATCTGCCCGTGCGGGTGGCCCAGGGTCACGCCGATCTCGGCGCCGCGGTTCTCGAAGCAGAACACCTGCTGGACGGAGGGCAGGTGCGAGAGCTCGGCGGTGCGGTCCGTCCACGCGTCCAGGACCAGGCCGGCCTGCTCCTCGGTGAGGTCGGCGAAGGACGAGTCGTGGTCGGAGGTGAAGCAGACGACCTCGCAGCGTCCGGCGTCCCCGGCCAGCGAGGGGAAGCGGTTCTCGAAGACCACCACGTCGTACGAGGAGTCGGGGACCTCGCTCAGCCGGTCATCCTGCGAGGGGCAGAGGGGGCACTCGTCGGCGGGCGGGTGGTAGGTGCGGCCCTGGCGGTGCGACGCGATGGCGACCGCGTCGCCCAGGAGGGGGTCCCGGCGGATCTCCGAGGTGGTGGAGATGGGGTCCAGGGGCCTTCGGTCGACGGCGTCGCGCACGGCGTCGTCGCGCGAGTCGTAGTAGATGAGCTCACGACCGTCCGCGAGACGGGTCGAGGTCTTCTTCACGTCCGGGGCTCCTCACCAACACCCACACCCAACATAACCGAACATAACAAATCACAAGCCAACAGTGTCGTCAATCCCCCGTCGAGGCGAGCCGCAGCCCGCGCGTGTGGCTATGCGTCCGATCACAATCCAACAAAGAACACCAAAAGAAGTCTTCAGTTATTGAAGGTGGACGCGTAGGTTCCGGTCTGATCAGTTCGCGCAACGAAGCGAGTTCCCCATGCAGTCCCCCACACAGACCCTGGCCGAGGGACTTCGGCTGCCCACCAACGGCCTCGACTACGCGATCCTCGCGATCTACTTCGCCGTCGTGCTCGGCATCGGCTTCGCCGCCCGGCGCTCCGTGAAGACCAGCCTCGACTTCTTCCTCTCGGGCCGCTCCCTGCCCGCCTGGGTCACCGGTCTCGCGTTCGTCGCCGCCAACCTCGGCGCCACCGAGATCCTGGGCATGGCCGCGACCGGCGCGCAGTACGGTGTCGCCGTCGTCCACTGGTACTGGATCGGCGCCATCCCCGCGATGGTCTTCCTCGGCCTCGTGATGATGCCGTTCTACTACCGCAGCAAGGTCCGCTCGGTCCCCGAGTACCTGCTCCAGCGCTTCGACAAGTCGGCGCACCTGCTCAGCTCGGCGCTCTTCGCGTTCGCCGCGATCCTCATCGCGGGCGTGAACCTCTACGCCCTGTCGATCGTCGTCGAGGCGCTCCTGGGCTGGCCGCAGTGGGTGGCGATCGTGGTCGCCGGTTTCTTCGTCCTGGCGTACATCACCATCGGCGGGCTCTCCTCGGCGATCTACAACGAAGTCCTCCAGTTCTTCGTGATCCTGGCCGCGCTCATCCCGATCTGCGTCATCGGCCTGAAGAAGGTCGGCGGCTGGGACGGGCTCTCCGGCTCCCTGGAGAAGTCGCACGGCGGTGACTTCATGACCGCCTGGGGCGGCACCGGCATCGGTGACGCCAACCCGCTGGGCGCGAACTGGCTGACGATCATCCTCGGCCTCGGCTTCGTGCTCTCCTTCGGCTACTGGACGACCAACTTCGCCGAGGTGCAGCGCGCCCTGTCCGCGAAGAACCTCTCCGCCGCCCAGCGCACCCCGCTGATCGCCGCCTTCCCGAAGATCTTCATCGTCTTCCTGGTGATGATCCCCGGCCTGGTCGCGGCCGTCCTCGTCCCGAAGATCGGCACGGCGGGCTCGGACCTCACCTACAACGACGCGATCCCGTACCTGATGCAGGAACTGCTGCCCAACGGCGTGCTCGGCATCGCGGTGACCGGTCTGCTCGCGGCGTTCATGGCGGGCATGGCGGCGAACGTGTCGTCCTTCAACACCGTCTTCACGTACGACATCTGGGCGAAGTACGTGGTCAAGGACCGCGAGGACGGCTACTACCTGAAGTTCGGCCGTCTGATCACCGCGATCGGTGTCCTCGCCTCCATCGGGACGGCCTTCATCGCCTCGTCGTTCTCGAACATCATGGGGTACCTGCAGACGCTGTTCTCCTTCTTCAACGTCCCGATGTTCGTGGTCTTCATCATCGGCATGTTCTGGAAGCGGGCCTCGATGAAGTCCGGCGTGTGGGGCCTGGTCGCGGGCACCGGCGCCGCGATGGTCAACTACTTCTACATCTACAAGCAGGGCGTCATCGACATCCCGACCGACCAGGGCGCCAACTTCGTCTCGGCGATCGTCGGCTTCGTCGCCGGTGCCGTGGTGATGGTCGCGGTCACGCTTTTCACCGCGCCCAAGCCGGAGGCCGAGCTGGCCGGTCTGGTCTACGGGACGGCCTCACCGGGTCTCGAGGAGCCGCCCGCCGAGGGCGACGACGCCTGGTACCGCAAGCCGGCGCTGCTCGGCTGGGGCGCCATCGTGCTCGCCGCGCTCTGCTACGTCCCCTACTCGTTCTGAATCCGATCGGAGGTCTGAAAGAACATGTCTGAACTGCACAACGAAGTCTCCGAGCTGGAACGCAAGTCCGCCACGGCGGCCCGCCTCTTCGACATCCGGCGGATCATCGGCGGTCTGTTCGTCGTCTACGGAATCATCGTCACGATCGCCGGAATCTCCCCGTCCGACGCCGACCTGAACAAGGCCGAGGACATCAACATCAATCTGTGGACGGGCCTGGCCATGCTGGCGCTCGGCCTCTTCTTCCTCGGCTGGCTGTGGCTGCGGCCCACCCCGCCGCCCGCCGAGGCGCCGGAAGGCGAGTAACTCCCTCGCGACACCCCACGTCGGGGCCCGTGTTCACTGCTGCGGTGACTCGGGCCCCGTCGGCGTCTCCACGTCGTTCGCATAGGCCGCCACGGGCCGCTCCGCGCGGTCGAGGAGCCCCGTCCGTGCCGCGAGCGCCGCCGCTTCCAGGCGGGAGCCGACGCCCAGTTTCATCAGGACGCGCTGCACGTGTGTGCGCGCCGTGCTGGGCGCTATGCCCATTCCGGCGGCGATGAGCCGGGTGTCCTCGCCGTCCGCGACCCGCACCAGGACCTCGACCTCGCGCGGCGTCAGCATCTGGAGGAGCCGCTGCCCCTCGTCGTCGGGCTGCGCGGCCGGATTGAGCAGCTCGCTGAACGCGCCCTGGAGCAGCTGCGGGGCGACGGCCGCCTCGCCCGCTCTCGCCTTCATGATGGCGCGCTCGACGCCCTCGATGCGCTCGTCATGGCGTACGTAGCCGGAGGCGCCGGAGGCGAAGGCCGCCGCGATGCCGCGCGGGCTCGGCACCGGGCCGAGCACCACCACGGCGACCTGCGGGCGCTCCCGCTTGATCTTCACGACCGGATCGAACATGCCGGGCTCCGCGGGTGTCGCCGTGCCGAGCAGACAGACCTCGGGGGCCCGGCTGATGACCAGCTCCGCCGCCCCGGCCGCGGGCGCGGCCGCGGCGAGCACCCGGTGCCCGCGCAGTTTCAAGGCCGAGGCGAGTGCCTCGGCGAGCAGTCGGTGGTCGTCGACCACCATCAGCCGCACACCCATCGAGCAACCCCCCAGTGTTCCCCACGGTTCCCCCACGGATCGAGGGCCCCCCGGCCCCGCACCCACTTATGCCCCGGAAGCTACACGCTTGTTCGACGTCGCGCGCCCCCTACCGGTGAGAAGCGGCCGGTAATGCCGAAATCCCGGCCATGGACGCGTGCGCGTCAAAACGTGCGTACGAAAGGTCGTACGGGGAGAACGAAACGGCCCCGCTCCCTTCGGGGAACGGGGCCGTCCGGCGCGTACGCGGAGGTCACGGGGTTTACTGGGCGACAAATCCCAGAGCCGTGTACTCCTTCTCGTCCTTCGAGTACGGCTTGCTGATCAGCTTCTTGCCGAGATACAGCTTGCCGTTCCCGTAGAGGAGTTCGTTCGATTTCGGCACCATGCTGCTGATCGCGCTGCCGACCGATTCGGCGGCGGGCGTCTCCAGGAGCTTGGTCTCCTTCATCGTCTTGCCGTTGAGCGAGACGACCTGGGCGCCCTTGTCGTATCCCGCGTCCTTGTACGCCAGGATGTTGCCGCCGTCCATGCGGATCGGGAACATCTCGCCGTTCTCGCCCGCGTCGGCGCGGTCACCCGTGGTCTTGCCGGTCTCCAGCGAGAACGAGATGATCTCGTTCGTCTGGCTGTAGCCGTCGCCGCCGCCCTTGTGCTGACGGGTCGGGACGTAGAGCTTGTCGTTGCCGACGGCCAGCGAGCTGCATGCGTAGACGACGTTGACCTCGCAGTCGTGGTCGTACTTCCCGTCCGGCAGCGAGATCTTGGCGCGGAGGTTGCCCTTGTCGTCGAGCGAGAACGCGTCCGTGACGCCGCTCGCGGTGATCTCCTGGGTGTCCTGGCCGAAGACGACCGGGCGGGTCGAGATGATCTTGGCGTTGTCGACGCCCGGCGTCACCGGGTACGTCCACTTGGCGTCGCCGCTCTCGGGGTCGAGGAGCTGGATCTTGAGCTTCTCGTCGCCGTAGTCACCGCACTTCTGGACGGCGACGAGCTGCTCGCCGCCGGCGTAGCCCTCGTCCTGGCACTCGTCGCCCACGGTGGGCTCCCACAGGAGCTTGCCCTTGTCGGCGATGTCAAAGGCGGCGCCGCCCGCGCTGGAACCGACCGCGACGGTGTTGCCGCTGATGGTGAGCTCTTCGATCCGGGCCTTCGAGCTGCCCTCCTCGATGGACTTCGTCCAGAGCTTCTTGCCTTCCTTCAGGTCGACCGCGGAGATCTGCGAGCAGGTCTGGTGGTCGCCCTTCTTGGTCCGCTTGGCCTCTTCGTAGGCGACCGCGACGACGCCGTCCTTGGTGACCTCGCGCGATCCGGCGCAGGTCTGGCCCGCAAGGGGCAGCGTCCACAGCTCCTTGCCGTCGGTGGGGTTGTAGCCGACGATCTCGTTGACGCCCGCCTTGGCGTACACGTCATCGGTCAGCCAGGAGCCCGCGACGCTCCACACGTCGTCCTTGGGCACCTCGGGCTGCGGGATCTGCATGGAGACGGTGGCGCTCGTGTTGGCCGGGACCTTCTCCGTACCGGGGCCGCCCGCGGCCTGCTCGCCGCCGCCCTTCTTCCCCTCGCCGCCCTTGCCGCCGCCGGTCGAGCCCTCGGAGCTCGCCTCGGTGTCGTCCTTGCCCGAGGTCGAGGCGTAGAAGACACCGCCGCCGACGATCAGCGCGATCGCGACGACCGCACCGATGATGATCTTCATCTGGCCGCTGAGCTTCTTGCCGCCCGATCCGGGAGCGCCGGCCTGCGGGGCCATCGGCATCGTGCTCGGCTGCTGGTAGGCGCCGTACGGCGGCTGCTGCCCGTACGGGGTCTGCTGGCCGTACGGCTGCGTCGGCTGGCCGGGGTAGCCGTACCCCTGCGGCTGGCCGGGGGGCGGGGTGCCGGGGGCCTGCGGCGCCTGCGGGTAGCCGTAGGTGGGCTGGCCCTGCGGCTGGCCCTGCGGCTGGCCCGGCGGCGGCGGGGGCGGCGACTGCGGCGGCGGACCGACCGGGGGCTGGCCCGCGGGCTGCGTCGGCGGCTGGGCCGGCGGCGGGGTCTGCGGGTAGCCGTACGACGGGTTGTTCGGCTCGGGAGCCTTGCCGAAACCGCCCGGCGGCGGGTCCTGGGGAGCGCCGAACCCTCCCGGCGGCGGGTCCTGAGGGGCGCCGAACCCGCCCTGCGGGGGCTCGTTGGGCGGCTGGGGCGGCTGGGTCATGACGTCGATTCCTTGGGGACGAGAGATGAACTAAGCGACAAAGAGGGCGGATTGCCCGCCGGAGAAGATCACTTGCCGTAGGCCAGCATCAGCTTCTCCTGGCCCTTTGCGCTGCCCGAGAGCCGCGTGGTCGAGATGTAGAAGCGACCGTCCACGTAGTCGATCGCCTTGGAGTAGAAGCCGCTCTCGATCTCCGAGGTCCCCGAGGGGTTCTTCAGGAGCGTCTTCGGCTTGTGAGAACCCGAGAGCGGGATGGAGACGACCTGGCCGCCGGAGTCGTACGAGGGGTTGACGTATCCGATGACCGCGTCGCCTTCGACCTTGATCGGCAGCATCGATTCATCAGCCGGCGACTTCGTGCGCCAGGCTTCCTTGCCGGTGTTCAGGTTGATCGCCACGACCTCGTTGGGCCCTGACGTCGCATCGGTCGGCAGGTAGAGGTTCTTGTCGTCGGTCGTGGCGCCCAGGCAGCCCTGGAGGCTGCCGCCGAGGAACGTCGAACCGTCACACTCGGGCGCGAACTTCTCGTCGACGCCGACCTCGGAGCGGGTCGCGCTGCTGTTGGGCTTCAGCGTGGTGATGTTCCACTGCTTCTTGTCCTCATTGGTGAGGTACACGATCGTCGGGCTCTCGGAGTAGATCCGGCCGATCTTCCAGCCCTTGGGGAACTTCTTCGTCCACACGGCCTTGCCGCTCTTCGGGTCGAGCTGCTGCAACTCGTCGTGCTCCGTGGGCGAGCTCGCCCCGCACGAGTAGGCGACGAGCATCTTCTTGCCGCCGGCGAAGCCGCTGGGGAAGCAGGTCCCCGGGTCCTTCTTGTCGGCGACGAAGAGCTCCTTGCCGTCGCTCAGGCGCAGCGCCGTGCCGGACTGGGAGCGGCCGACCATCAGCGTGTCGCCGGTGAGGGACAGGTCGGTGCTGAGGGACATGTCGAAGAGTCCCTCCTCCTTCACCGGCTTGACCCAGCCCTTGCTGCCGTCATCGAGGTCGACGATCTGGATCTGGTTGCACTTGGCGTCGTCCTTCTGGCCGTCCTTGTAGGCGACGACGATCTCGTTGTCCTTCGAGATCTGCGGAGTCGTGCCGCAGATCTTCTGCGGGAACTTGATCGTCGGCCAGGCCTGGTCGCCGGTCTTGACCTTGTAGCCGGTGATCTCCTTGAAGGCCGCCTTGACCGCGATGTCCTTGTGGACCCACATGCCCTTGGCGTCGGCGCCGGAACCGGGCACCTTGGGCGCCTCTTTGTACCAGAGCACCTTCGACTCGCCGGGCTGCCGGCCCGCGTTGAGGTCTTCCGCGCCCTTGTCGCCGTCGCCGTTCCCGTCGCCCGGATTGACCGGGGCGGAGCCGCTGGCCTTAGGGTCGTCGCTCTTGCCGGCCACGGGCTTCTTCTTGCCGGGGTCGTCGTCACCGCCGACGACCGCCCAGGCGACACCGCCGATGACGAGCGCCGCGGCTGCCACGGCCGCCACGATCAGGCCGGGCTTGCCCTTGAAGGGGTTCTTGCTGCCGCCGCCGGGCGGGGTGCCCGGCGCTCCGGGGCCGCCGGGGAACTGCTGCTGCGGGTAGCCGTACTGGGGCTGGGCCGCGTAAGGGCCCGGCTGCGTGGGCTGGCCGTAGGGGCCCGGCTGACCGGGCTGCGTGGGCTGGTTGTAGGGCCCGGGCTGGTTGTACGGTCCGGACTGCGGGTAGCCGTAACCCGGCTGGGGCGCGGGCGGAGTCTGCGGGTAGCCGTAACCGGGCTGCGGCGCCGGCGGCGTCTGCGGAGCCCCGGACGGCGGGGTCTGCGGGGCCTGCGGCGGCTGTGGTGGCTGGGCGGGTGGCTGCGGCGCTCCCTGCTGCGGATCCTGCGGAGCTCCGAAACCGCCGGACGGCGGCTGGTTGGGCGGCTGAGACATCAGCGCTTCCCCCTTCACTGATTTTTCGGCACGCCAAGTGGTGCTCAGGCGGACCTTTCTATCACCCTGTCCCACTAGCACAACTGACCGGTCCGTCCCCTGTTCCCAAGGGAGGACCGGCCTGTGATACGTCCGTTACGAGACCTCTACGCGCTCTCCGCAAGCTCCAGCCAGCGCATTTCCAACTCGTCGCGCTCGCTCACGAGTTCGCGCAACTCGGCGTCCAGTTTGGCCACCTTTTCGAAGTCGGTGGCGTTATCGGCGATTTGGGCGTGCAGCCATGTTTCCTTCGTGGACATCTTGTCCAGCTGCCGCTCGATCTTCTGGAGTTCCTTCTTCGCGGCGCGGGCGTCGGCGGAGGAGACGGTCTTCTGCGGGGCGGCCGGTGCGGAGGATCCAGAGGACCCCGGGGACCCCGACGACTTGGCGAGAGGAGCCGCGGGGGCACCCGCGTCCGCCATCCGCTTGCGCCGCTCCAGATACTCGTCGATGCCGCGCGGCAGCATCCGCATCGTGGCGTCGCCGAGCAGCGCGAAGATCTTGTCGGTGGTGCGCTCCAGGAAGAACCGGTCGTGGGAGATCACGACCATCGACCCCGGCCAGCCGTCGAGGACGTCTTCGAGCTGGGTCAGCGTCTCGATGTCGAGGTCGTTCGTCGGCTCGTCGAGGAAGAGGACGTTCGGCTCGTCCATGAGAAGGCGAAGCAGCTGGAGCCGCCGCCGCTCACCACCGGAGAGGTCGCCGACGGGCGTCCACTGCTTCTCCTTGTTGAAGCCGAACGTCTCGCAGAGCTGCCCCGCGGTCATCTCCCGGCCCTTGCCGAGGTCGACGCGCTCGCGCACCTGCTGCACGGCCTGCAACACCCGCAGCGTCGGGGAGAGTTCGGCGACTTCCTGTGACAGATAGGCGAGCTTGACGGTCTTGCCGACCACCACGCGCCCCGCCTCGGGCTGTACGTCGCCGTCCGTGCGCTGCGCCTGCGCCATGGCCCGCAGGAGAGAGGTCTTGCCCGCGCCGTTGACACCCACCAGGCCGATGCGGTCGCCGGGGCCGAGCTGCCAGGTCAGATGCTTCAGGAGCACCTTCGGCCCGGCCTGCACGGTCACGTCCTCGAGATCGAAGACGGTCTTGCCGAGCCGGGTCGTGGCGAACTTCATCAGCTCACTGGTGTCGCGGGGCGGCGGCACGTCGGCGATGAGTTCGTTGGCGGCCTCGATGCGGTACCGCGGCTTGCTGGTGCGGGCGGGGGCGCCGCGCCGCAGCCAGGCGAGTTCCTTGCGCATCAGGTTCTTGCGCTTGGTCTCCTCGGTGGCCGCGATGCGCTCACGCTCGGCACGCGCGAAGACGTAGTCGGAGTAACCGCCCTCGTACTCGAAGACGGAACCACTCTGTACGTCCCACATGCGGGTGCAGACCTGGTCGAGGAACCAGCGGTCGTGCGTGACGCAGACGAGCGCCGAGCGCCGGGTGCGCAGGTGCTCGGCGAGCCAGGCGATGCCCTCGACGTCGAGGTGGTTGGTCGGCTCGTCGAGCACGATCAGGTCGGGCTCGCCGATGAGCAGCTTCGCGAGCGCGATACGGCGCCGCTCGCCACCGGAGAGCGGTCCGATGACGGTGTCGAGCCCCTGCGGGAAGCCCGGCATGTCGAGCCCGCCGAAGAGGCCGGTGAGCACGTCGCGGATCTTGGCGTTGCCCGCCCACTCGTGATCGGCGAGGTCCCCGATGACCTCGTGCCGCACGGTGGCCGCGGGGTCGAGGGAGTCGTGCTGGGTCAGCACGCCGAGCACGAGACCGCCGTTGTGCGTGACCCGCCCGGAGTCGGCCTCCTCCAGCTTGGCGAGCATCCGGATGAGGGTGGTCTTGCCGTCGCCGTTGCGCCCCACGACGCCGATCCGGTCCCCCTCGGACACGCCGAGGGAGACACCGTCGAGCAGGGCACGCGTGCCGTACACCTTGCTGACTGCCTCGACATTGACCAGGTTGACGGCCATTAACGCTCCAGGGAAGGGGATCGATCGACCTCCAGCGTAGTCGCCCGCCGGGGGCGGCCTTCGCGCGCTCCGGAGTGCGGGGGCGATCACTCTTTGTGATGACGATCGCGCGAACCGACGGCTACCGTTGAGACGCCGACTGAAGAATCCCGTCCATGGGAGGAACCATGACCGCCGAGCCGATCTCCGAGCCGACGCCACAGTGGCCGGTGCCGCCGCGGGAGGGCTGGACCGTGGACGACCTGCACACGTTGCCCGGCCTCCCGCCGCACACCGAGTTGATCGACGGGAGTTTGGTCTTCGTGAGCCCGCAACGGGACTTCCACAGCATCGTCATTGACCTGTTGATGACCGGGTTGCGCCGCACGGCACCCACCGAACTGAGAGTGCGCCGGGAAATGACGGTGGTCATCGACCGCAGGAACGGCCCCGAGCCGGATGTCTCCGTCGTCCGCAAGGAAGCAATCAAGAGCCGCACCCAGACGTTCTTCCCCGTAGCCGACGTGTTCCTGGCCGTCGAAGTCGTCTCCCCTGACTCGGAGTCCCGCGACCGCGACACCAAGCCCCACAAGTACGCCGCCGCCGGCATCCCCCACTTCTGGCTGGTCGAGATGGCAGGCGGGGACCCGGTCGTCCAGGTCTACGAACTCGGCAAGGCATCCGGAACGTACGCTCTGACCGGAATCCACCACGACCACCTCAAGATCAACGTCCCGTTCGACATCGACATCGACCTCACCGCCATCGACGAGCTGTAGGCGCCCGCTCCACGAGCAGCCACCCGGCCAGCGCCATGCCCACCGCCACCGGCGCCGTCACCCGCACCGCGACCAGCATCGCCGTACGCCCTTCGAGCAGGCCCCCGAAGCCGACCATCGACAGCCCGAGCACCCCGAAGAGGCAGAGCGTGACGCCCACGGCGGCTGCCGGGGCCGCGCCCGGCGTTCTCGTCAGCTCCCCTGCCGCGACCGGCTTCTCGAAGCGGCGGAATGCCGCGACAAGGAGAGCGGTGAGCGCCGCGGCCGCCGTCATCCGCAGCGGCACCTGCGACCACCACTGCGCGGTGGCCGGCTCGGGCAGCCGCACGTCCGCCGCGATCAGCACCCCGTACACCCCGAGCATCGCCGTCAGGTGCCACAGGAACGCCGTCATCGAGACCCCGTTCGCCGCCACCACGCCCCGCCACACCCGCGGCCGCGCGAGCCACCGGGTCGCGGGTCCCCGCAGCAGCTCCACCGCGCCCACCAGCCACACGCCGTGGCAGAGCAGGGCGAAGGTCGGGGGTGCCATGTTCGAGACGCGCTCGCCGGGCATGCCCACCATGGAGAGGGGGTACGGGCCGAAGGCCACCAGGGCCGCGGCTCCCGTGAGACCCGCCACCGCCATGGCCGCGGGCACCCGCACCCGCAGCCTGCCGTCCGCCCGCAGGAACCCGAGCTGGTGCACGGCGAGCCACACGAAGGCGAAGTTCAGGAACTCCACGTACGGGACGCCGAACGCGAAGCGCGCCAGGTCCACCGCCCCCGCGGCGAGCACCAGACCCCCGAACGCGCCCCAGCCGTACCGCTCGTGCAGCCTCAGGAGCGGCGGTGTGAACGCCACCATCGCCAGGTAGATGCCGATGAACCACAGCGGCTGGGCGACAAGACGCAGCGTCACATCCAGCAACGCACCGCCCTCGCCCGCGAGTTGGACCGCCAGAGCGACGACGCCCCACACCCCGATGAAGACCATCGTCGGCCGCAGCAGCCGTTGCAGCCGCGCCCGCAAGAACGCCGAGTAGACGGAAGTCCCGGGTGCCTTGCGGCTCAGGGAGCGGTACGACAGCGCGTGCGAGAAGCCGCCGACGAAGAAGAACACCGGCATGATCTGCAACACCCAGGTGAGCGGTTGCAGGTCCGGCACGACGGCGAGGAGGTTGCCGACCTCGGTGCGGCCGTCGTCCCCGACGGTCACCGCCGCCATCAGCCAGTGGCCCACGACGACCGTGCCGAGGGAGGCGACCCGCAGCAGGTCGATGTACCGGTCGCGCCCGGTGGGCGTCCTCCCGGCCAGTTCACGAACGCTTGATCCCATGCACGTACGGTCGCGCGCACCGCACGTCCCGCGTCAGCGCGCACGTACTCAGATCGGCGCCTGAGTACGTGCCCCTCTAGAGGATCGTGGCGCCCGGCGCCGGGGAGTCGGCCACCCGGGCGGTACGGCAGGTGCCGGAGGCCGAGAGCGCTTCGGCGACCCGTCGCGCGGACTCCGCGTCCGCGGCCAGGAACGCCGTCGTGGGCCCGGAGCCGGAGACGAGCGCGGCGAGTGCGCCCGCGTCCGTGCCGGCGGCGAGGGTCGCGGCGAGCGACGGGAAGAGCGAGAGGGCGGCGGGCTGGAGATCATTGGCGAGAGCGCCGGCGAGGGCCTCGGCGTCACCCCCGCGCAGGGCGTCGAGCAGCGCGGGGGACGCCTCCGGAGCGGGGGCGTCCGGGGTCAGCCGGTCGAACTCGCGATAGACGGCGGGCGTGGAGAGGCCGCCGTCGGCCACCGCGAACACCCAGTGGAATTCCCCGCCGACCTCCAGGATCTCCAGCTTCTCGCCGCGCCCGGTGCCGAGCGCCGCGCCGCCGACCAGACTGAACGGCACGTCGCTGCCCAACTCGGCGCAGATGTCGAGGAGTTCGTCCCGCGAGGCCTCGGTCCCCCACAGCGCGTCGCACGCCACGAGCGCGCCCGCGCCGTCCGCGCTGCCGCCGGCCATGCCGCCCGCGACGGGGATGTCCTTGGCGATGTGGATGTGCACATCGGCCGTACGTCCGTGGCGCGCGGCAAGGAGTTCCGCGGCCCGCGCCGCCAGATTCGTACGGTCGAGGGGGACTTGCGCGGCATCGGGCCCCGAGCAGGTCACCCGGAGCTGCTCGGCGGGCGTCACGGTGACCTCGTCGTAAAGACCCACGGCGAGGAACACGTTCGCCAGATCGTGGAAGCCGTCCGGGCGGGCGGCCCCCACCGCGAGCTGGACATTGACCTTGGCGGGGACCCGTACGGTCACACTCCGGTCCTGGCTCACGCTCCGGCCCCCTTGTGCTCGGCGATCCGCGCGAACTCCTCCACGGTCAGCGCCTCGCCGCGCGCCTGCGGAGAGACTCCGGCGGCGACGAGCGCCGCCTCCGCGGCTGCCGCCGAGCCCGCCCAGCCGGCGAGCGCGGCGCGCAGGGTCTTGCGGCGCTGGGCGAAGGCCGCGTCGACGACGGCGAAGACTTCCCTCTTCGAAGCGGTGGTCTTGACCGGCTCGGCGCGGCGCACGAGCGAGACGAGGCCCGAGTCGACGTTCGGGGCGGGCCAGAAGACGTTGCGTCCGATGGAACCGGCGCGCTTCACGTCGGCGTACCAGTTCGCCTTCACGGACGGCACGCCGTACACCTTCGAGCCGGGAGCGGCGGCGAGGCGGTCGGCTACCTCGGCCTGCACCATCACGAGCGTGCGCTCGATGGTGGGGAAGGTGTCGAGCATGTGCAGCAGGACCGGTACGGCGACGTTGTACGGGAGGTTGGCGACCAGGGCGGTCGGGGCGGGGCCGGGCAGCTCTCGTACGAGCATGGCGTCGCTGTGCACCAGCGCGAAGGAGCCGGCCTTGGCGGGGAGCCGGGCCTCGATGGTCGCCGGCAGCGCTGCCGCGAGGGTGTCGTCGATCTCGACGGCGATGACGCTGTCCGCGGTGTCCAGGAGGGCCAGGGTCAGCGAGCCGAGCCCTGGACCGACCTCGACGACCACGTCCTCCGGGCCGACTTCCGCGGTGCGGACGATGCGGCGGACGGTGTTGGCGTCGATGACGAAGTTCTGGCCGCGCTGCTTGGTCGGGCGTACGCCCAGGGCAGCGGCCAGTTCGCGGATGTCGGCGGCGCCTAGCAGGGCACCGGGCTCACTGTTGCTCACGGCACCACATTACGGGCCCCTGGGCCTGTGACGCCGGTTGCCCCGGATGCCCCTGCCCGGACAGGCTCCCCCACCCACCCGCCCGATTGCCCCGCGTCCGTCCCTGGACGAACACGCTCTCCCGCCCACCCGCCCGATTGCCCCGTATTGCCTCCTTGCCGGGCATGCGGGCCGGGGGTGAATCACAACCGGCCCCCGCAATGCGGCCACGGGCTGGCCCCCCGTTGTACGTACAGCTTCTTCGCCCGGTAGGTCTGTTCTTCTGCCGATGCGTCCTGTGGGCGGCCCGAGCCGCCCAGGCCCTGCCATGTGCGCGTGTCGAACTGGTACAGGCCCCCGTACGTCCCGGACGCGTCCACCGCGTTCGGGCGGCCGCCCGATTCGCAGTGCGCCAGCGAGCCCCAGTTCAGGCCCTCCGCGCCCGCGACCGAACTCGGCCGCTGCTTCGTCCCCACCTTCACGATCTGCGTCCGCGGCTCCCGCACGACCTCCGCACGCAGCCGCCGCGGTTTTTGTCTGACGCCGTTGACCGTCCGCAGCGCGTACGTGACCCGCCGGGTCCCCTGCTGGCCCTGCTGCTCCACGACCTCCGTACCGGCGAACAGCGACGCGTCCTCGGTCCGCCGCACCGCGAACGGAATCGGCTCGTCCCGCACCTCCTTGCGCCCGGAGATCCGCATGACGGTCACCGTCTGGCCGTCCCGCGGGAAGCTCTGCGGCGGTACGGAGGTGGTGTCCTGGCCGTGCAGGCTGATCCCCGACTCCGCGACCGCCTCCGCCACCGTCGCCGCGTTCGTACGGATCTTCCGCTCACGCCCGTCCGCCATGATCGTCACGGTGCGCTCGGTCCGTACGTCCAGATCGAGGCCGGTCCGCTCGATCCGCCTGCTCCGCGAGGCCGACAGGTAGGCGCCCTCGGCCCGCACCCCGAGCTGCCGCAGCGCGCCGTCCACCGTGCGCGCGGTCGTCCACACCTCGCGCCGCTCCCCGTCGAGGGTGAGCTTGACCGGCCGCCCGTAGCGGACGGCGATCTCGTCGCCGCTGACGAGGGCCTCCCCCGCGCCGGGCGCCACGATGTCGTGCGCGCCGAAGTCCACGCCCTCGTCCTCAAGGAGCTCGCCCACGTCGTCCGCGAAGGTGTGCAGGGTGCGCGACTCGCCGTCGACGGTCAGCTGTACGGCCTTGTCGTCGGCGACGAACGCCGAGGTGCCGCCCGCGAGGAAGGCGACGACCAGCGCCTGCGGCAACAGCCGCCGCAGGCCGTCCGGGCGCTCGGATCCCCGCCCGGACCCCCGCTCGGATCCGGATTGAGCACTCTCTCGCGACCCCGCGCCCGACCGCGGCTTCGTCTTCTTGCGGCGGGCGGCCCGACGCGCCCCGGCCCGTCCCGCCTCGGGGGCAGGACCGGCGGACTGCCGGGGAAAGTCGGGCCGAAAGGCCGTCTGCGTATCCCGCTCCGACACCGGCACCTCCGACACCGGCACCTGCTCCGGCACCCGTTCCGGCTCACAGGTCGTGCCGACCCCGTAAGGCGTCTCGTACTGCGGCGCATGACTCACGACGGCGCTCCAGCGTTCTCGTACTGTTCTGGTCCGGCCTGGTCCGGATCGAGCGAGGCGACCAGAACCTAGCGGAGCGGCCGTCACTCTCCAAAGCAGCACGATTACGCAGTGTCGCGGCGTGGCCCTGCACCGCAGGGCCCCCGGCGTTATCGGTCAGTAATCAAAGGCGCGCGCCGTATTGACCGAGATCGCCTCGGCCATGGCGTCCTCGTCGATGCCGCGCACCTCGGCCATGGCCCGCAATGTGACCGGAATGAGATACGGCGCGTTAGGCCGTCCGCGGTAGGGAGCGGGCGTGAGGAAGGGCGCGTCGGTCTCCACGAGCACCAGTTCGAGGGGTGCCACGGCCAGCGCGTCGCGCAGACCCTGCGCGTTCTTGAACGTCATGTTGCCCGCGAAGGACATGAAGTAGCCGTTCTCCGCGCACACTTGGGCCATCGCCGCGTCGCCCGAGTAGCAGTGGAAGACGGTGCGCTCCGGAGCCCCCTCCTCCTTCAGGACCCGCAGCACATCTTCGTGCGCCTCGCGATCGTGGATCACCAGGGCCTTGCCGTGCCGCTTGGCGATCTCGATGTGGGCGCGGAAGGAGCGCTCCTGGGCGGCCTTGCCCTCGGGCCCGGTGCGGAAGTAGTCGAGCCCCGTCTCGCCCACGCCCTTGACGTGATCGAGGGCGGCAAGCGCGTCGATCTCGGCGAGGGCGGCGTCCAGCGCGCCCTCGCCGCCCGCCTTACGCGCCCCCTGCCGGGACCAGCCGTCGGGGTCGCCGTGCACGATGCGCGGCGCCTCGTTGGGGTGCAGGGCGACGGTGGCGTGCACGCTGTCGTACGCGGCGGCCGTCTGCGCGGCCCAGCGCGAGCCCGCGACGTCGCAGCCCACCTGCACGACCGTCGTCACGCCCACGGACGCCGCCTTGGCGAGCCCCTCGTCCACCGTCCCCGACTGCATGTCGAGGTGGGTGTGGGAGTCGGCGACCGCCACCCGAAGAGGTTCGGGCAGCGGCGGCGCGGCGTTCTTGGCGTCGGCGTCTTTGGAAGAGGAAGGCATGCCCCGATCCTACGAAGGGACGGCTTCCCGCCGGAAAGGACGGCCGAGGGGACGTCAGGGCCCCGGAAAGGACGGCCGTAAGGGAGGAAGGTCAGCCCGCCTTGCGGTGCTGGAAGGGATGCAGCAGCGCCGACAGATGCCAGTGGTGCTGACCGGGCTCACGCGCTTCGGGGAGCCGCGCTTCTGGCACCCCGGAGTCACCCGCGGGCGCGGACGCCGCCTTCGTCGCGCCCCGCGGCGCGTGATGCCGCTGCATCAGATCGAGCACCGACGACACCTGTCCGGCCCGCATGATGCGTACGACATGCCCGTCGCAGTTCAGGCACGTCGGCCGGGACAAGGGCGAGGGCACATGGAGGCCGTCCGCCCGGTACATCACGAATTCCTTGCCCTCGCCGTCCGTGTGATGCTCGATCTCGTACGACTGCTCCCAGCCGTGCCCGCACCTCATGCAGGCGAAGGCATAGGACTCGTGAACAGTGTCGGCGATATCACTCATGCCAGCTCCTCTTGTCCGCTGGACAAGCGCTGCCGGGCCGGGGCTTCCCTCCCGACCGGAAGCGTGGGGACGGGTGCGTCCCCTTTGACCAGTGGACGCCTTTCCCGGAGCGAGCGCATCGGACCTGTCGACAGTTGAAGGCGATTTGGCCTTTCCATGGCCTTCAGGGCCGGTGCGGGGCCCGCACTTTGCTTTTCACGATAGTCCTTTGCCCTCCGATGGGGCGCTTTGAGCCGCATTCTTTGCCGCCACCACCGCATCGAAAACCTCGCGCTTGGGTAGCCCCGCTTCGGCCGCGACGGCGGCGATCGCCTCCTTGCGCCGCTCCCCCGCCTCCTCGCGCACCCGCACCCTGCGCACCAGCTCGTCCGGGCCCAGCTCGGCGGGGTTCTTCTCGGGTGCGCCCTCGACGACGACGGTGATCTCGCCGCGTACGCCGTCGGCCGCCCACTCGGCCAGCTCCTTCAGCGAACCGCGCTTGACCTCTTCGTACGTCTTGGTCAGTTCGCGGCAGACGGCCGCCCTGCGCTCTTCGCCGAACGCCTCGGCCATCGCGGCGAGGGTGTCGTCGATACGGTGCGGTGCCTCGAAGTAGACGAGAGTGCGACGGTCGCCGGCCACCTCGCGCAGCCGCGAGAGCCGTTCGCCGGCCTTGCGCGGCAGGAAGCCCTCGAAGCAGAAGCGGTCCACCGGAAGCCCGGAGAGCGCGAGCGCGGTGAGCACCGCGGAAGGGCCGGGCACCGCGGTGACCCGGATGTCCTTCTCCACGGCCGCCGCGACGAGCCGGTAGCCGGGGTCGGACACCGAGGGCATCCCGGCGTCGGTCACGAGCAGCACCCGCGCGCCGCCGACCAGCGCCTCGACGAGATCGGGCGTGCGCGCGCTCTCGTTGCCCTCGAAGTACGAGACGACCCGCCCGCCCACCTGCACGCCGAGCGCCTGGGTGAGCCTGCGCAGCCGCCGGGTGTCCTCGGCGGCCACGACATCGGCCGACTCCAGCTCGGCGGCGAGGCGCGGCGGCGCGTCCGCGACGTCGCCGATGGGCGTGCCGGCGAGGACGAGGGTCCCCGCGGGCGGGTTTCCGGGGGACGGGTTTCCGGGGGAATCAGCGCTTCCTGTCACTGTTCCATCCTCGCAGGGGCCGGGAGCGGGACTCACACAGTCGGGTTCCCTACGATGGCGCGGTGACCAGTACCGCGTCTTCCCCGGACACCCGCCAGGGCCAGGCAGCCGAGGAGCAGCAGCCGTCGTGGCAGCACAGGCTGCGCCGCTTCGGTTACGTGGCGCGGCCCGCCACCGATGTCCGGGCCCGGCTCGTGCCCGCGTACACCGCACCGAGCCCGCGGCTGTGGGCGTCGCTCGGCATGTCCAAGAGTCAGGCCGGGCGACTGGTGCGGTGGTCGGGCTGGATCGGCCCGCTGCTGATCACGCTCGTCGCGGGGCTCACCCGGTTCTGGAATCTCGGCAGCCCGAAGGCCGTGATATTCGACGAGACGTACTACGCCAAGGACGCCTGGGCGCTGATCCACCGGGGCTTCGAGGTCAACTGGCCCGACAAGATCAACGACACCGTCCTTGAGCAGGGCTCGAACGTCACGATCCCCACGGACGCGGCGTACGTCGTGCATCCGCCGGTCGGCAAGTACGTCATCGGCATCGGCGAGTGGATCTTCGGTTTCGATCCGTTCGGCTGGCGCTTCATGACGGCGCTGCTCGGCACCCTGTCGGTCCTGATGCTGTGCCGGATCGGACGGCGGCTCTTCCGCTCCACGTTCCTGGGGTGTCTCGCGGGCGGGCTGCTCGCGGTGGACGGGCTGCACTTCGTGATGAGCCGCACCGCGCTGCTCGACCAGGTCCTGATGTTCTTCGTGCTCGCCGCGTTCGGCTGCTTCCTCATCGACCGGGACAAGGCGCGTGAGAAGCTCGCGGCGGCGCTGCCGGTGGACGAGGACGGGATCGCGCGCCCGGACGCGTATGTCGCGCAGACGCTGCGCCTCGGGTGGCGGCCGTGGCGCTGGGCGGCCGGTCTCTGCCTCGGTCTCGCGTTCGGGACCAAGTGGAACGGCCTGTACATCATGGTCTTCTTCTGCCTGATGACCGTTTTCTGGGACGTGGGCAGCCGCCGGGTCGCGGGCGCCGCGCGCCCCTACCTCGCGGTCCTGAAGCGGGACGTGTTCCCGGCGTTCGTCTCGACGGTGCCGGTCGCGATCGGCACGTACGTCCTGTCCTGGCTCGGCTGGATCCTCTCGCCGACGGACGGCTCGGGCGGCTACTACCGCAACTGGGCCGTGACGGACGGCAAGGGCGGCTCCTGGACGTTCCTGCCGGACTGGCTGCGCAGCCTGTGGCACTACGAGCACGCGGTGTACGACTTCCACGTGGGGCTCTCCTCGCCGCACACCTATCAGTCGAACCCGTGGAGCTGGATCGTCGACGGGCGCCCCGTCTCGTACTTCTACGAGTCGCCGCTGCCCGGCAAGGACGGCTGCCCCTCGGGCACCGCCGAGAAGTGCGCCCGCGAGGTCCTCGCGCTCGGCACGCCGATGCTGTGGTGGGCGGGGGCGTTCGCGCTGCTCTACGTGCTGTGGCGGTGGGTGTTCCGCAGGGACTGGCGGGCGGGCGCGATCGTGTGCGGGATCGCGGCGGGCTATCTGCCGTGGTTCATGTACCAGGAACGGACGATCTTCTTCTTCTACGCCGTGGTCTTCGTGCCGTTCCTGTGCCTGGCCGTGGCCATGATGATCGGCGCGATCCTGGGCCCGCCCGGGTCCACCGAGCGGCGGCGGGTCGTGGGTGCGGCGGCCTCGGGTGTCCTGGTGCTCCTGATCATCTGGAACTTCGTCTGGTTCTGGCCGATCTACACAGGTCAGGCCATCCCCATCGACTCGTGGCGGGCCCGGATGCTGCTCGACACATGGGTCTAGACGGTCTAGACCTCTGCACATCTGACCGGACATCTCACTGAGGGTGCCGCCTTGGACACCTTCGGATAACAGCTTCCTCCCGCGTCACTTCCGCCGCTTAAGGTTCGGGGCGTGCGACCTTCCCGAATTCATTCGGGGAGGCTCCTGGGGAGGGGACGCGGCATGCGTAAAGGGGTAAAGGTCACTCTGGTCGGCGGGGTGTTCGCCGTCATGGTGGGGGGCGCCGGATATGGCGCGTACAACCTGGTGAACGGCGTGACCGGGGGCGGCGGTTCGCCGGGGCCGGGCCCGTCGACGGTGAAGGCGGGGCCGCCGACGAGCGGCGAGATCGGCGAGGCCACGAAGAAGTTCCTCGCCGCGTGGGCGAAGGGCGACGCCGAGGAGGCCTCGCACTACACGAACAACGCGGACGCCGCCGCGACGCTCCTGACCGGCTTCCGCGAGGACGCCCACCTGACGAAGGTGAAGCTCACGCCGGGCAAGGCCAAGGGGCCGGTCGTTCCGTTCTCGGTCGACGCCACGCTGTCGTACAAGGGGAAGACCAAGCCCTTCGCGTACGACTCCGAACTGACCGTCGTCCGCGGCAAGACCACCGGCCGCGCGCTCGTCGACTGGCAGCCCTCGGTCGTGCACCCGGACCTGGAGCGGGACGACACCCTCCGGACCGGCGAGGCCGCGGCGCCGCCCATCCAGGCCGTCGACCGGCACGGCGCGGTCCTGGACAAGAAGGACTACCCGTCGCTCGGCCCGGTCCTCGACCAGCTGCGGGCGAAGTACGGCGACGACGCGGGCGGCACACCCGGCGTCGAGCTCTACGTCCGGCACGCGGACGAGAACGCGGGCACCAAGACGCTCCTCACCCTCGCCAAGGGCAAGGCGGGGCAGCTGAAGACGACCCTGAGCGCGACCGCGCAACGGGCCGCCGAGAAGGCGGTGGCGCGGCACGCGGAGTCGTCCCTGGTCGCCGTGCAGCCGAGTTCCGGCGAGATCCTCGCGGTCGCCAACCACCGCGAGGACGGCTTCAACGCGGCCTTCGAGGGCAGGCTGGCCCCCGGCTCGACGATGAAGATCGTCTCGGCGGCGATGTTCATCGACAAGGGCGTGACGAAGGCCAACGGCCCCGCGCCCTGCCCCGACACCGCGCTCTGGCAGGGCAGGCGGATCGACAACCTGCCGGGCCTGGCCCCGAACGAGGGCGCGACCCTGGCGGACAGCTTCGCGCGGTCCTGCAACACCGCGTTCGTGAAGCTGGTCGACGAGGACGGCGTCACGGACGAGTCCCTCACCGAGGAGGCGCAGAACGGCTTCGGTCTCGGCCTCGACTGGAAGACGGGCGTCACCACGTACGACGGCTCCGTCCCCGCGACCTCGGGCGGCGAGCGCGCCGAGGCCATCATCGGCCAGGGCAAGGTCCTGATGAACCCGCTCAACATGGCGTCGGTGACGGCGACCGCGATGACGGGGGCCTTCCGGCAGCCGGTCATCGTGCCCGGGGAGGCCAGGGGCACGGACGATCGTGAGCTGGCGCAGGCGCGCGGTCTGCCCGCCTCCACCGTCCGGCAGCTGACCCAGATGATGAACCGCACGGCGGTCAGCGGCACCGGCGCCGCCGCCATGTCCGGGCTCGGCGGCAGCATCGGCGCGAAGACCGGTTCGGCCGAGGTGCAGGGTCAGGAGAAGCCCAACAGCTGGTTCACCGGGTACCGCGGTGACGTGGCGGCGGCGGCCGTGGTGGAGGAGGGCGGCCATGGCGGCGACGCCGCCGGTCCTATCGTGGCGGCGGTGCTTGCCGCAGGCAGTTGAGGTGATTGGTCGGGGGCTTCATGAAAGCCCCCTAGTGTGAGCCTTCCGGTGCGGAGCTTGGGGGCTCTGTGATCTGGGATCTGCGGAGGGTCAGTGGGTAAGCGAGGGCGCGCCAGTGAGCGCAAGGGCATCCGGAACATCACGGGTGCGGTCGGTGCTTCCGGCGCATCGGAGGCGCCGGGCGCATCCGGCGCGAAGAGCGCCAAGGTGCATCCAGGTGTGCTCGGCGGTGCCGCCGCCGTGGTCGTGTGCGGCGTGGGCATCGCCGCGTACAGCCTGATCGGCGGCTCGTCCGGTGACGGCGAGGGCACGGTCGACGAGAAGCCGGTGGCCGCGGGCCCGCCGACGGCCGCCGAGGTCCGTGCCACCACGCGGGACTTCCTCGCCGCCTGGGAGAAGGGCGACGTCAAGGAGGCCGCGGCGCTCACGGACGACAGCGCGACCGCGAAGACCGCCCTCACCGCGTACGCCAAGGACTCCCACCTGACCGAGGTGAAGCTGACGCCGGGCAAGCGGACCGGCGCGAAGGTGCCGTTCTCCGTCGCCTCCACGGTCTCGTACGAGGGACAGAGCAAGCCGTTCGCGTACGAGTCCGAGCTCACCGTCGTGCGAAGAAAGCACGACGGCAAGACGCTGGTCGGCTGGCAGCCCTCCGTCGTCCACCCGGACCTGAAGGCCGGCGACCGCCTGGTCACCGGCGAGGCCGGGGACCCGCCCATCAAGGCGGTGGACCGGGACGGCGGCGAGCTGACCAAGGCGAAGTACCCCTCCCTCGGCACGGTCCTGGACAGCCTGCGCGAGAAGTTCGGCGACAAGGCGGGCGGCAAGGCGGGCGTGGAGCTGCGCGTCGTGCGCAAGGACAGCGCGAAGGACGCAGAGAAGTCGGCGACGACGAAGGACGACGCCAAGGCGACGCCCGACAAGACGCTGCTCACACTCTCCCCCGGCACGCCCGGCACCCTCAAGACGACCTTCGACGCCAAGCTCCAGGCGGCGGCGGAGAAGGAGACGGGCAAGCGCAAGCAGGCGTCGGTGGTCCTGGTGAAGCCCAGCACGGGCGAGATCCTGGCGGCGGCCAACTCCAACCCCGGCGGCTTCAACACGGCCTTCCAGGGTTCGCTGGCACCCGGTTCGACGATGAAGGTCATCACGTCGTCGCTGCTCCTGGAGAAGGATCTCGCGGGGGTCGACAAGAAGCACCCCTGCCCGAAGTACGTGACGTACGGCGGCTGGAAGTTCCAGAACGACGACAAGTTCCAGATCAAGGACGGCACGTTCCGCGCGAGCTTCGCCCGGTCCTGCAACACGGCCTTCATCAGCCAGGCCGAGAAGCTGCAGGACGACTCCCTGACCAAGCAGGCCCAGGAGGTCTTCGGCCTCGGCCGCGACAACTGGTCGATCGGCGCCCCCACCTTCGACGGCGCGATCCCCGTGCAGAGCGACGCGCAGATGGCGGCCTCGCTGATCGGTCAGGGCGGGGTGCGGATGAACCCGCTGAACATGGCGTCGGTGGCGGCCACGGTGAAGTCGGGCACGTTCAAGCAGCCGTACCTCGTCTCGCCGGACGTCGACAAGCGCACGCTCGCGACGGCTCCCCGGAAGATGTCGGGCGCGACGGTCTCGGCGCTGCGGGACCTGATGCACTACACGGCGACCTCGGGCACGGCGATGGAACCCATGTCGGGGCTCGGCGCTGACATGGGCGCGAAGACCGGCTCCGCGGAGGTCGACGGCCAGAAGAAGCCCAACGGCTGGTTCACGGCGTACCGCGGCGATCTGGCCGCGGGAGCGGTGGTGCAGGAGGGCGGCCACGGCGGGGAGTCGGCGGGTCCGCTGGTGCGGGCGATGTTCCTGGCGGCGAAGTAGCCGAGGTCCCGCTCGGCGGCATCGGTGGCCGCCGGGCGGCCGATGTCCTGCCGGGCGGGGCTGGTGGCCGCCGGGCGGCCGATGTCCCGCCGGGCGGGGCTGGTGGCCGCCGGGCGGCCGATGTCCCGCCGGGCGGGGCTGGTGGCCGCCGGGCGGCCGATGTCCCGCCGGGCGGGGCTGGTGGCCGCCGGGCGGCCGATGTCCCGCCGGGCAGGGCCCATGTCCCGCTGGGCGGGACCGGCTGTCCGTCATGCGGATACGTGGTCGCGTGCCCGGTACACGGACCGCTAGCGTGCCGGGCATGAGCGCTACGGATTCGCCCGCTTCCCCCGCTTCCCCGGCTTCCCCGGCTTCCCCCGCTTCCCCGTCGTCCCCCGCCCACCCGCGTTTCGCCGCGGCCCTGAGCGAGCTGGGCCTCGCCGAACTGGTCGGCGAGGTCCGCCGCTTCCCGGAGGCGACGCGCACCGCCCGGGAGGCGGCCGACGCCATCGGCTGCGAGCTGAGCCAGATCTGCAAGTCCCTGATCTTCGCGGCGGACGGCGTCCCGGTCCTGGTCCTGATGGACGGCGCGTCGCGGGTGGATCCGGAGCGCGTGCGGTGGGAGCTGTGCGCGGCGGAGGTGACGCGCGCGAAGGCGGACGTCGTCCGGCAGACCACGGGGTACGCGATCGGCGGCGTACCGCCCTTCGGTCACGTGACGAAGACGCGGGTCCTCGCGGACCGCTCGCTGCTCGACCACGACGTGGTGTGGGCGGCGGCGGGCACCCCGTACGCGGTCTTCCCCATGGCGCCCGGGGACCTGATCCACCACGCGAACGGCACCCTGGTGGACGTGCGCGAGTCCGCCAAGTGACGCCGCTGGTCGCGTCGGCGGTGCTCCTTGCCGCCGTCACGCACGCGAGCTGGAACGCGATCGCGCACCACATCACGGACAAGCTGGTCGGCTTTACGCTCATATCGGGCGGCGGCCTGCTGATCGGCCTGCTGATCGCCCCGTTCGCGGCGATACCGGCGGCGGGCGCATGGCCGTACCTGATCGTCTCGGCGGCGATCCACGTCGGCTACTACGCCCTGCTCATGAAGTCGTTCAAGCTCGGTGACTTCGGCCAGGCGTATCCGATCGCGCGGGGCACGGCGCCGCTGGTGGTCACCGTCCTGGCCGCGGTCTTCGCGGGCGAGATCCCGGACGGCTGGCAGGCGGCGGGGGTCGCGGTCTCCTGCGCGGGCCTGACGGGACTGGCCCTGTGGGGCATCCGCGGCTCGGGCCGCCGCCCGGACTGGGCGGCGATCGGCGCGGCACTGGCGACGGGCGTCTCGATCGCGGCGTACACGGTGGTGGACGGCCTGGGCGTGCGCGCCTCCGGTTCCTCCATGGGCTACATCGCGTGGCTGATGATCCTGGAGGGCCTGGCGATCCCGCTGTACGCGGCGTACCGCTGGCGCGGCGAACTGGCCGGCAAGCTCCGCCCGTTCGCGAAGGTGGGCCTGCTGGGAGCGGCCCTGTCGGTGGCGGCGTACGGCTTGGTCCTATGGGCCCAGACGAAGGCGGACCTGGCCCCCATCTCGGCACTGAGGGAGTCCTCGATCATCGTCGGGGCGGCCATAGGCGCGATCTTCTTCAAGGAGAAGTTCGGGGCGCCGAGGCTGGTGGCGGCGGGGCTGATGGTGGCGGGGATCGGTCTGATGCTGCACGCGGGGTGAGGCGGCTGCCCAGGGGCGCCGGTTGCAGGAAAGTCCCGCCGCCGCACCGTGATCCGTGGTGCGGCGGCGGGACTTTCCTGCAATTGGCTCAGTCTGGCGGGCCTCCTGCGCCCCAGCGCCGGGTAGGCCATCCGCAGGTAGCGCGTCAGCCGAAGACCCTCACAGCGCCGCCCGCACCGCCCGTACCAATGCCTGCGCCCGCGGGTCCGCCGTGACCCCCTTCGCCATCCCGTTGGTTACGTACCCGAACCCCACCCCCGACTCCGGATCGGCGAAGCCGAGTGCGCCGCCTCGGCCGGGGTGGCCGAACGAGCCAGGGCCCAGGAGCGGGGACGCGCCGCCGTGCAGCATGTAGCCGAGGCCGAAGCGGGTGTTCACGATCAGGACGCGGTCGGGGCCCGAGGAGGCCTCGGTGCGGGCCGACGCGACCGTGGACGGCGTGAACAGGCGTGGGGCGCCGCCCACTTCGCCGATCAGCGCGGCGTAGAAGCGGGCCAGGCCGTCGGCCGTGGCGATGCCGTTGGACGCGGGGAGGACGGCCGCGCGGTACGCCGGGTCGTTCTCGTCCGGTGCCGGGGTGATCGCGCCGAACGCGCGGCGGGTGAGCGAGGCGGGGTCGGCGTAGGCCTCCGCCACGTTCCGCTTGGGCCGCACCCTGAGGCCTCCGGCGGGGGCGGGGCCCTCCTCGATCCGGCCGAGGCGACCGACACGGCCCGCCTCCGCCTCCGGAAGGCCGATCCACAGGTCGAGGCCGAGCGGCCCGGCGATCTCCGAGGCCACGAACTCCCCGATGGACCGGCCGGACACCCGCCGCACCAACTCACCGGTGAGCCAGCCGTAGGTGTAGGCGTGGTAGCCGTGGTCCTCGCCCGGCTCCCAGAACGGGACCCGGGCCGCGACCACCGCAGCGGCGAGATCCGGGTCGAGCGCCTCCGCGGGGGTCAGCGGGCGGTCGAGGGCGGGCACCCCCGCGCGATGCGCGAGCACATGCCGGACAAGGACCCGCTCCTTGCCGCGTGCCTTGAACTCCGGCCAGTACGAACCGACGGGCGCGTCCAGGTCCAACTCGCCGCGCTGGTGGAGGAGGAGCAGGGCGGCGGCGGCCACGCCTTTGGTGGCCGAGCGCACCACCTGAGCCGTTCCGTGCTCCCAGTCCTCGTCCCCGCCGGCATCCTTCGTGCCGCCCCACAGTTCCACGACCGGACGCCCGTCGCGGTACACGGTGACGGCCGCTCCCCGCTCGCCGAGGGCAGTGAAGTTCCGTACGAAGGCGTCCCGCACGGGTTCGTATCCCTCGGCGACTGTCCCGTGCACATCAACGTCCATGACAGGCCCAACAGCCGCCCCGCGCCAAGGATTCCCTACCGGTTCGCCTTGACGGTCTTCGGATCGAAGCCGAACGGCAGCTCAAGCCGGTGTGCAGCCATCAGGTCCTCGTCGCCCAGGAGTTCACCCGTGGGGCCGTCCGCCGCGATGACGCCCTCGCTGAGAATCAGGGCGCGGGGGCAGAGTTCGAGGGCGTACGGGAGGTCGTGGGTGACCATCAGGACCGTGACGTCCAGCGAGCGCAGGATGTCCGCCAGTTCGCGGCGCGATGCCGGGTCCAGGTTCGACGAGGGCTCGTCGAGGACCAGGATCTCCGGTTCCATCGCGAGGACCGTCGCCACCGCGACCCGCCTGCGCTGGCCGAAGGAGAGGTGGTGCGGCGGGCGGTCGGCGAATTCCGCCATGCCGACCAGGGAGAGGGCCTTGTGGACGCGGGCTTCCAGTTCCGGGCCCCGCATCCCCGCCGCCGCTGGGCCGAACGCCACGTCCTCGCGGACCGTCGGCATGAACAGCTGGTCGTCCGGGTCCTGGAAGACGATGCCGACCCGGCGCCTGATCTCCGCCATGTGCTTCTTGCCGACCGGCAGACCGGCGACGGTGACCGTGCCCGCGCCGCCGGTCAGGATGCCGTTCAGGTGCAGGACCAGCGTCGTCTTGCCCGCGCCGTTCGGGCCGAGCAGCGCGACCCGCTCGCCGCGGCCGATGGTCATGTCGACGCCGAACAGCGCCTGGTGCCCGTCGGGGTAGGCGAAGGCGAGGCCGGCCACTTCGAGTGAGGGTGCAGCAGTCACAGGGTCCATCCCAGCAGGCAGACGACGAGAGCGGCGGACGGGAGGGCCAGTGCGTAGGTCCACTGTGCGCGCGAGGCGGTGACCTCGTCGATCACCGGCATCGAACCGGCGTACCCCCGGCTGACCATGGCCAGATGCACGCGCTCGCCCCTCTCGTACGAGCGGATGAAGAGCGCGCCCGCGGACTTCGCGAGGACGCCCCACTGACGTACGCCCCGCGCCTCGAAGCCGCGCGACTCGCGGGCGATCTTCATGCGGCGCATCTCGTCCGTGATCACGTCGCCGTACCGGATCATGAACGAGGCGATCTGGACGAGCAGCGGCGGCAGCTTCAGGCGCTGGAGGCCGAGGAGCAGGGCGCGCAGTTCGGTCGTGGAGGCAAGGAGTACGGAGGCCGCGACGCCCAGCGTGCCCTTGGCCAGGACGTTCCAGGCGCCCCAGAGGCCGTTCACGCTCAGGGACATGCCGAGCACGTCGACGCGCTCGCCCTCCGCGACGAACGGCATGAGCACCGCGAACGCCACGAACGGGACCTCGATGAGCAGCCGCTTGAGGAGGAAGGGGAGCGGGACGCGGGACGCGTACGCCACCGCGCCGAGCAGCACCGCGTAGCCGCCGAACGCCCACATCGCCTCGCGCGGCGTGGAGACCACGACGACCACGAAGCAGAAGACCGCCGCCAGTTTGGTGTGCGGGGGCAGGGCGTGCACCGGGGAGTGGCCGTGCCGGTAGAGCCGGTGGGCGTGGCCCGCGCCCATGTCAGGCGTTCTCGGACGGGACGGCGGCCGACGTGGACGCCGGGTCCGCGTCGGTCGTACGGCGGCGGCGCAGCGCCCAGAAGACCGCCGAGCCGGCCACGACCGTGACGCCGACGCCGATCACGCCCGCGAGACCGCCGGAGAGGCGGGAGTCGGTGATGTCCTTGACGCCGTAGTCGGCGAGCGGGGAGTCCGCGTTGGCGTGCTCCTCGGCCTTCTTGTCGATGCCCTTGTCGGCGGCGACCTTCTCCAGGCCGTCGGGGTTCGCGGAGGCGTAGAAGCTGACGAAGCCGGCGAGGACGAGGGAGGTGACCAGGCCCGCGATCCAGACCTTGCGGTGGGAGCGGGTGGTTACGAGGGCCGGCTCCTCGGCCGTCTCCGGAACGTCGACCAGTTCGCCGCCCACCCGGAGCTTGAGCTTCTGGGTCAGGCCGCGCGCCCCGTACACGAGGTCGGGCCGGACCGCGATGACGGCGCCGACGGTGAGCGCGGTGATGGCCGCCTCGCCGATGCCGATCAGGACGTGCACGCCGACCATCGCCGTGGCGACCTTGCCGATGGAGACGTCGGTGGTGCCGCCGAGGGCGTAGAGGAACGTGAAGGCGACCGCGGCGGCGGGCACGGAGAGCAGCGCGGCGACGAACGAGGATGCGGTGATCGAACGGCGGCTGCGCGGGAGCACCTTCACCAGGCCGCGGAAGGTGAGATAGGCCACGACCGTCGTGACGATCGCCATGTCCGTGATGTTCACGCCGAGCGCGGTGAGGCCGCCGTCCGCGAAGAGGACGCCCTGCATGAGCAGTACGACGGACACGCACAGGACGCCCGTGTAGGGGCCGACGAGTATCGCGGCGAGCGCCCCGCCGAGCAGATGTCCGCTGGTCCCGGCCGCGACCGGGAAGTTCAGCATCTGCACGGCGAAGATGAACGCGGCCACGAGCCCGGCGAGCGGCGCGGTCCGTTCGTCGAGTTCACGCCGGGCGCCGCGGAGGCTGACGGCGACCGCGCCGGCGGCGATGACCCCGGTGGCCGCGGAGACGGGTGCGTCGATGAATCCGTCGGGGACATGCATGCGCGCGCTCCTGGGCAGGACAGGGAGAAAGACGGTCGGTCGCGGTCGGCCGGGGAGACAGACACGGACAGGCAGACGGGCAGAGCGGATCGCTCGTGAACCGTTCAATGATAGGGCTCTGTTGCGAACGGCTTGCAAGAGCGATGTCTACCCAGTTATCCCCGTCACACTCGGTCACACCTGGAGCGAGAATCCGAATATATGGGACATTAGAGGACATAAGGCCCGAGAAGGCCGTGATGGTGAGGAGTCGGCGATGCCCGCAGTAGAACAGTACGCACGCGTCCACGTCGTCTCGGACTCACCCGACGACCAGCTTGCCGTCCCCGCCGTCCTGCGCTACGACCCGGAGGCCGACCCGCTCTCCGTGCGGATCGGCCTCCCTGGTTCCCCTGGGGGTTCCCACGAATGGGCTTTCGCCCGGCAACTGCTTGAGCAAGGGCTCCGGGCCCCCGCCACCAGCGGCGACGTTCACATCTGGCCCTGTGGGCGGGTCCAGACGGTCATGGAGTTCCACTCGGCGCAGGGGGTGGCGGTCGTGCAGTTCGACGCTTCGGCGCTGATCCGCTTTCTGCGCCGCACATACGCGGCCGCCCCCGTCCCGCACTGACGCGCGCGCCCTCAGACGCACACGCGGGTCACGTCAGACGCGCTCCAGCTCCCGGTCGTCGTCGCCGCGGTCACGCTTGCCCGCCGCGTCGAGGTCACGCAGGCCCTCGCCCTCGACGTCCACGTTCGGCAGCGCGCGGTCCAGCCACTTCGGCAGCCACCACGCCTTCTTGCCGAGCAGCGCGAGCACCGCGGGGACCAGCGCCATGCGCACGATGAACGCGTCGAAGAAGACGGCGATCGCGAGACCGAAGCCGATCATCTTGACCATCTGCTCGGTGGATCCGATGAATCCGGCGAACACCGCGATCATGATCACGGCAGCCGCGGACACCACCCGCGCCCCGTGCCGGAAGCCGGTCACGATCGCCTGGCCGGGCCGCTCCCCGTGGACGTACGCCTCTCGCATGCGCGTCACGAGGAAGACCTCGTAGTCCATCGCGAGGCCGAAGACGACGCCCACCATGAAGATCGGCATCATGCTCATGATCGGGCCGGTCTGCTCGACGCCGAAGAGCGAGCCGAGCCAGCCCCACTGGAAGACCGCGACGACCGCGCCCAGGGCCGCGAGGACCGAGAGCAGGAAGCCGAGTGCCGCCTTGAGCGGGACCAGGATGGAGCGGAAGACGACGATCAGGAGGAGGAAGGCGAGGCCGACGACGAGTGCCAGGTAGGGCAGCAGGGCGTCGTTCAGCTTCTCGGAGACGTCGATGTTCATGGCCGTCGTACCGGTGACCATGACGCTCGCGCCGGTGTCGGACTTGATGTCGGCGCCCGCGTCACGGATCGCGTGCACGAGGTTCTCGGTCTCGATGCCGCTGGGCTTGGAGGACGGGACGACGCTGATGATCGCCGTGTCACCCGCCTTGTTGATCATCGGCGGGGCGACCGAGAGGACGTCGTCGAGCCCGGAGATCGTCTTGCTGATCTGACCGGCGGCGGCCTTCGGGTCGTCGGAACCCTCAAGGTCGGCGACCGTCATCAGCGGGCCGTTGAAGCCGGGCCCGAATCCTTCGGAGACCAGGTCGTACGCCTTGCGCTGGGTCGTGGACGTCGGCTGCGAGCCGTCGTCGGGGAGACCCAGTTCGAGGGAGGAGACGGGCAGCGCCGCGGCGCCGAGGCCGATCACGCCGACGAGCAGGACGGTCAGCGGGCGACGGACGACGAAGCGCGCCCAGCGCGTGCCGAGGTTGTCCTTCGGCTCGGCGTCCGCGGCAGCGGCTGCGGCGTCCTTCTTCCTGCCGCCGCCGAGCACCTTGCTCTTCTCGCCCGTGGGCTTGACCTTCTTGCCCGCGTAACCGAGCAGCGCCGGAATCAGGGTGAGCGCGATGAGTACGGCGATGACCACCGTGCCCGCCGCCGCGAAGCCCATCTTGGTGAGCATCGGGATGTTCACCACGGCGAGGCCGACCAGGGCGATGACGACGGTGAGGCCGGCGAAGACCACGGCCGAACCCGCGGTCCCCACCGCACGCCCCGCGGCCTCCTCGCGGTCACGCCCGTCGGCGAGTTCGCCGCGGTAGCGGGAGACGATGAAGAGCGCGTAGTCGATGCCGACCGCGAGGCCGATCATCATGGCGAGGGTCGAGGTCGTCGTGCCCAGGTCGAGCGCGCTGGCCAGGGCGGTGATCGTGGAGACGCCGATACCCACGCCGATCAGCGCGGTGAGCAGCGGAAGACCCGCCGCGATCAGCGAACCGAAGGTGATGACGAGGACGACGGCCGCGACCGCGATGCCGATGACCTCGGTGGCCCCGGTCTCGGGCATCGCCTGCAACGCGTCGCCGCCGACCTCGACCGTCAGCCCGGACTCCCGCGCCTCGTCGGTCGTCTTCTCCAGGGCGTCACGGCTGTCCTCGGTCAGCTCCATCGAGGTGACCTTGTACGAGACCGTCGCGTACGCGGTGGAGCCGTCCTTGCTGACCGTCTTGGCCGCGAAGGGGCTGTCGGCCCTCGCGACCTCGTCCGAACCGGACTTGAGGGCGGCGACGGTCTTCTCGATGTCGGCCTTGTTGGCCGGGTCGGTGACCTTCTCGCCGTCCGGCGCCTTGAAGACGACCTTGGCGCTCGCACCGTCGGCACTGGCTTCGGGCACCCGCTCTTCGAGCAGGTCGAAGGCCTTCTGGGCCTCCGTACCCGGAATGGAGAAGGAGCTGGAGGCGGCGGTGGGCGCGGACGCCGCGCCGACTCCGGCGAGGGTCAGGAGCGCCACCCATATCAGGGCGACGAAGTGCCGCCGCCTGAAGGCGAGTCGGCCGAGTTTGTAGAGGAAAGTGGCCACGAGGGCGTACTCCCGGTCAGGTCGTGGTGTCTACAGGGCAGGGGGGATCAGCCCGACGACGTGAGCGGTCGCGTCAGGTGGGACGTACGTACTTGGGGTGGTCGGTCGGTCAGACGCCGAGAGCGGGGAGGATCACGGCGTCGACGTAGGAACGGAGGAACTCACGGTCGACCGTGCGGTCCTCGATCAGGTCACGGGCGACGAAGGCGCCGACCATCATGTGGACGACGTAATCCAGCGCGGGATTGGCCGAGGACACTTCGCCGCGCTCCACGGCCCTGCGCAGCAGTGCGTTCAGGCCGGTGATCTCCGGCTCGATGAGCACCTGTCGCAGCGCGTGGTGGAGTTCGGGGTTCTCGTGGATGACGTGGAACAGGCTCCGCATCAGCGCGGCGTCCCGCTCCATCTGGCAGTCGTCCGAACGGTCCACGCTCTCCATCAGGTCCCCGCGCAGGGACCCGGTGTCGATGTCCGCGATGGACACCGGCTTGTTGTGCCGCAGCGCCCTGGCGATCAGCTCGGGCTTGCTCCCCCACTGGCGGTAGAGGGTGGCCTTGCTGGATTTCGTGCGGGCCGCGATGGCGTCCATCGTGAGCGCTTCATAGCCGACCTCGCGGAGCAGATCGAGCACGGCCGCGTAGAGCTCGGTCTCGCGCTCGGGCGTGATCCGGCTGCGCCGCACCGTTGCCGCCTCAGCCATGATCCCTCCGCTCCCTGTCGGACCCTTGCGGGCCGGGGTCGAACCCGTTCCGTACGCCATGACTGTACCCGGCGACTTAACGAAACGAAACCGTTTCGTACGTGTGCTGCGTCACGGCGGCCCGCCCCCCTCCGCACACGCGTACCCACCCGTCCGACCCCATGTACGAGTTGCCGGGCCCTCCGCACCGGAAAAGCATGGTGAAGTGACCGACGCGCGCGATGAAGCCCATGCTGACCACGCCGACCAGGCCTACCTGCGATTTCCGCACCTCAGCGGCGACCGCCTCTGTTTCGCGGCCGAGGACGATCTCTGGGTGGCCCCGCTGAGCGGGGACGGCGAGCCCGCGGGCCGGGCCTGGCGGCTGACCGTCGACCGGACCAAGGTGAGCCACCCGCGCTTCTCGCCGGACGGCCGCCACATCGCGTACACGACATGGCGCAGTCTCGACCCGGAGATCCACCTCGCCCCGGTGGCCGGCGGTCCCGCCCGGCGTCTCACCTACTGGGGCAGCACGGACACCCGCGTCTGCGGCTGGTCCCCCGACGGCGACATCCTCGCCGTCTCCTCGCACAACCAGCCCTTCTCGTACTTCTGCTGGGCCTACAGCGTGCCGACCGACGGCTCGCCCGGCGGCAAGCTGCCCTGGGGTCCGGTGTACGACATCGCGGTCAACGACATCGACGGCGAACGCAAGACGCTCCTGCTCACCGGTAAGCCTCCGCACGAGCCCGCAGCCTGGAAGCGCTACCGGGGCGGGGCCATGGGCCGCCTGTGGATGCACGGCGTGCAGATCCTGCCCGACCTCGACGGGCATCTGGACGCCCCGATGTTCGTGGACGGCAGGATCGCCTTCCTCTCCGACCACGAGGGCGTCGGCAACCTCTACTCCTGCCTGCCGGACGGCTCCGACCTGCGGCGGCACACCGACCACGACACCTTCTACGCCCGGCACGCGTCCAGCGACGGCGCCCGCGTCGTCTACCAGTGCGCGGGCGAGGTCTGGCTGGTGGACGACCTGTCCCCGGGCTCCGCGCCGCGCCGCCTCGACGTGCGCCTCGGCGGGCCGCGCGCCGGGCGGCGGATCTACCAGGTGCCGGCCGCGCAGCACGTCGACTCGCTCTCCGTGGACGCGACGGGCCGGGCCAGCGCCGTCGTCGTACGCGGCAGCCTGTACTGGCTCACGCACCGGGACGGGCCCGCCCGCACCATCACGGACACCCCCGGCGTGCGCGTGCGGCTCCCGGAGATGCTCGGAAAGGGCGGGCAGGTCGCCTACGTCACCGACGCGGAGGGCGAGGACGCCGTCGAGATCGCCTATCTGCCGCGCGCCAGCGGTGCGCGTCTGCCGCGCAGGCTGGCGCAGGGGAAGCTCGGCCGGGTCCTCGAACTGGTCTCCGACCCCGAGGGCGAACGGCTCGCGATCGCGTCGAACGACGGCAGGCTCCTCCTGGTCGACGCGACCGAGGAGTCCGACGGCGAGGTGACGGAGCTGATCGTCTCCACCAACGGCCCGGTGCGCGACCTGGCGTTCTCGCCGGACGGGGCGTGGCTGACGTGGTCGCATCCCGGCATCGGCCGCTCCCTCCGCCAGATCAAGATGGCCCGCATCGAAGGGCCCGGCTGCCGCATCATCGTCGACGTCACCAACGGCCGCTTCGAGGACGAGAACCCGGTCTTCACGCGGGACGGCCGCTATCTCGCCTTCCTGTCCTGGCGCGGCTTCGACCCGGTCTACGACGTGCACACCGGCGACCTCTCCTTCCCGCTCGGGTGCCGCCCCTACCTGGTGCCGCTGTCATCGGCCACTCCGTCGCCCTTCGCCCTCTCCCCCGACGGCCGCCCGGCCGCGGGCGGGCTCGATCCGGCCGACGGCAGGGCGCAGGACGGCACCGTGATCGTGGAGGTGGAGGGCCTGGAGAGCAGGGTGACGCCGTTCCCGGTCTCGGCGTCCAAGTACTCCGCCCTCCAGCCCGTCAGCGGCGGCGGCCTGGTCTGGCTGCGCTGGCCGATCTCGGGCGCCCTGGGCGAGACGTTCGTCAACCCGGCGGACACCTCGGGCCGCCCCACCCTGGAGTACTTCAACATCACCAAGGCCAAGAAGTCCGCCCTGGTCGACCATCTCGACTGGTTCGCGCTCAGCGGCGACGGCACACGGCTCGTGGTCGTCGACGAGGGCGACCTGAGCGCGGTCCCCTCGACGGAGGTCGGCGACGGCGACACGACCGTCTGGATCGACCTGCGCCGCATCCTGCACGAGGTCGACCCGGCGGCCGAGTGGCGCCAGGCCTACGACGAGGCGGGCCGCCTCATCCGCGCCTACTTCTGGGAGCCGCACATGTGCGGCATCGACTGGCCCGCGGTCCTCGACCAGTACCGGCCCCTGGTGGACCGGGTCGCGTCCCCCGACGAGTTCGCCGACCTGCTCCGCGAGGTCCTCGGCGAACTGGGCACCTCCCACGCGTACGTCTCCGCCGCCCGCCGCAACGAAGGACCGCCGCACTACCAGCGTGCGATGGGACTGCTCGGCGCCAACCTGGTCTGCCGGGACAACAAATGGCTGGTCAAGCGGATCCTGCCCGGCGAATCGTCCGACTCCAAGGCACGCTCGCCGCTCGCGGGCGCGGGCATCCGCGAGGGCGCGGTCCTCACGCACATCGACGGCCGCCCGGTGGACCCGGTCACGGGCCCCTTCCCGCTGCTCGCGGCGGCGGGCGGCACGACGGTGGAGCTGACGTTCGAGGCGGCCGAGGCGGAAGGCAGGCCACGCAGGGTCGCGATCGTCCCCCTCATCAACGAACGCCCCCTGCGCTATCAGGACTGGGTGGCCAAACGACGTGAGGTCGTACGGGAGTTGAGCGACGGGAAGTGCGGCTACCTGCACATCCCCGACATGGGCGGCTCGGGCTGGGCCCAGTTCAACCGGGACCTGCGCATGGAGGTCTCGCGCCCGGCGCTGATCGTGGACGTGCGCGGCAACGCGGGCGGCCACATCAGCGAGCTGGTGGTCGAGAAGCTGACGCGGAAGATCCTGGGCTGGGACCTGACGCGCAACGCCCAGCCGGTGTCGTACGCGTCGGCCGCGCCGCGCGGACCCGTGGTGGCCCTTGCCGACGAGGCCACGTCGTCGGACGGCGACATGATCACGGCGGCCTTCAAGCTGCTCGGCCTCGGCCCCGTGGTGGGCCAGCGCACGTGGGGCGGCGTGGTGGGCATGACCGGGCGGCACGTGCTCGGAGACGGCACGGTGATCACGGTGCCGATGAACGCGGGGTGGTTCGACGAGTACGGCTGGTCCGTGGAGAACCACGGCGTGGCCCCGGATCTTGAGGTGCTTCGCACGCCCCTGGACTGGGCGGAGGGGCGGCACGCCCAGCTCGACGACGCGGTGCGGCTGGCGCTCGACCTCCTGGAACAACAGCCGGCGGCGACTCCGCCGAGCCTCGACGACGTACCGGACCGCCGGCGCCCGAAGCTGCCGCCGCGCGACGGCTGACGTGGGCTTTTCCCGGTCGGTCACTGCCCGTCAATGATCGAAATGCGAGGTATGACCCACCGTGTAAGTCTGGTCGAGGCCCCTCCAACCTCACCCTCTAGGAGTGAACAAGCATGGGCATCAAGGACCAGTTCCAGGACAAGGCCGACGAGCTCGCCAACAAGGCGAAGGACTCCATGGGCGGCGCGAAGGACGAGGCGAGCGAGCGGGCTTCGCAGGCGCAGGACGAGACGGGCGAGCGCAGCTCGCAGGGCCAGGACCGGGCCCGCGACGCCGCGCAGGAGCAGCAGGACAAGTTCAACCGGGACTACGACGCCTGACGTCGAGCCGAGCTTGAACGGATGAGGCCCCCCGGGACGCCGGGGGGCCTCATCGCTGCGTGCGGCGCGGACGCCGGGTCTCGACTACCGCCCGGTACGGGCCTGTTCGTCGGCGGAACCCCCCGCGCCCACCAGCCCCGTGGAGACCGACCCGAGCCGGGGTTCGAACCGCCGCATCTCGCGCTGGCCGACCGTGCCGATGAGTGCCGGCAGGTAACCCCGGATGCCCTGCATGCCCCGCAGCCACCACTGCGCGTACACGTGGCTGGACCTGCGCTCGATGCCGGCGACGATCCGGTCGACGGCCGGACCCAGCGGGTAGGTCTTATTGGACGGCCACGGCAGGCGCTGGCGCAACTCCCGCATCACGTCGTCCTGGTCGGCGCCCCGCACCATGTCGGTGTCCGTCCAGGACAGGTAACCGACGCCCACCTTCACGCCCTTGTAGCCGACCTCGGCCCGCAGGCAGTGCGCGTACGCCTCGACGCCCGACTTCGACGCGCAGTACGCCGACATCATCGGCGCCGGAGTGATCGCCGCGAGCGAGGCGATCTGGAGCAGATAGCCCCGGCTCTCCGTAAGGACCGGCAGGAACGCCCGTCCCGTCACCGCGCTGCCGATGAGGTTGACCTCGATCACCCGGCGCCAGGCCACGGGGTCGGACTCGGTGAACGGTCCGCCGTTGGCGACGCCCGCGTTGGCGACGACGATGTCGACCTTGCCGAACCGCTCCTTGACCTCCTGCGCGACCCGGGCCATCGCGACATGGTCGGTGACATCCGCGTGCCAGGCCTCGGCCTCGGTGTGCAGCCGCCCCGCCACCTGCTTCAGCTCGTCCGGTTCGAGACCGACGAGCGCGATCTTCGCGCCCCGCGCCGAGAGCTTGCGCGCGAGCAGCTCACCCACGCCCCGCGCCGCCCCGGTGACGACCGCGACCTGACCCTCCAGGCTGACCTTGCTCATGCGCTGCTCCCCTCTAGCCCCTGAACCCGCTGCTCGCCGGCTCCCGCGTACCTCTTCACGAGGTCCCTGATCTTGTCCGTGATCGCTTCCGGCGCCTCGACGGGCGTCATGTGGCCAAGGCCCGGCAGCTCGGTGATACCGAGGGAGTCCGGCAGCATCCCGGCTATCCGGCGCGCGCCCGCGACGGGCGTCATCCGGTCGGCCGTGCCCGCGATGACCGCGGTCGGCACCGTCAGCTCAAGGACGCCCGCGTCGAGTGCGAGCTCGTCGAGCACGTGCGACCAGCGGTAGCGCACCACCCGCGGGCATCCGTGCACGATCCGGGCGCACACCTCGACCCGCTCGGGCGCCGAACCCGGCCCCATCGTCGCGTACTTGAGGAGCTTTCGGGCCATCGGCGTCACCGGACCCAGCGGCGCCTTCGCACCGAGGACCGACCGCGTCAGCCGCGTCCGCAGCCACCCGGCCCGCAGTGGCACCACGAGCGACTCGGCGACGAGCCGCGAACTTCCCGTGCTGCACAGCAGAACCGCCGCCGCGTGCTCCCGGAACCCTGGCCGCGTGCTCGCGGCCATGATCGTCATGCCGCCCATGGAGTGCCCGACGAGCACCGCCTGCTCGCCCGGAGCGAGCGTCGCCGCGAGGACGGCTTCGAGGTCGTCCGCGAGGGCGGTGGTGCTGTAGCCCTCCACGCCGTCCGGCGCCGCACTGCGCCCGTGCCCCCGCTGGTCGTACGCGATCACACGGTGATCGACGGCGAGGTCACGTATCTGCGCCGCCCAGAAGGCGGTCGAGCACGTCCACCCGTGCACGAGCACCACCGCGGGCGCCCCCTCGGGGCCGTGCACCTCGGCGTGCAGCCGCGCGCCGTCCGCCGACACGACGGTCAGCTCCCCGGCGGCGGGCGGCGGCGCGAACGGGCCGCTCGTCACATGCGTCAGCCTGCTCATGCCCCTGCCTCGACCTTCTTCGTCTTACGGGACTTCGGCGCCGCCGCGTCCGCACTCACCCGGGGCGGCCGGACCACCTCGTACTCGGCGAGATCCACCCGCCGCGTGGCATTACGGAACTCGCTCGTCGTGCCCGGCCAGATCGTGGTGTTCACGCCGTTCTCGTCGAGGTACCAGCTGTTGCAGCCGCCGGTGTTCCACACGGTGCGCTTCATCCGCTCCTGGACCTTGTCGTTCCAGGCGTTCACGGCGCTCGTCCGCACGGCGAGCGCGGCCCGGTCGCCCAGTACGTCCAACTGCCGCATGTAGTCGGCGAGATAGTTCAGCTGGGACTCGATCATCAGGATCATCGAGGAGTTGCCGAGACCGGTGTTCGGCCCGATGACCGTCATGAAGTTGGGGAAGCCGGCCGCGGTCGCGCCGCGCAGCGACTTCATCCCGTCCTTCCAGGTCTCCATCATCGTCACGCCGTCGGGACCCACCACGCGGTTGGCGATCGGCATGTCCGTCACATGGAAGCCCGTACCGAAGATGATCGCGTCGACCTCGGTCTCGGTGCCGTCCGCGGCGACGACGGTGTTGCCGCGGACCTCGCTGAGCCCGCTGGCGACGACGTCCACATTGGGCTGCGCGAGCGCCGGGTAATAGGTGTTGGACAGCAGGATCCGCTTGCACCCGATGCGGTACGAGGGGGTCAGCTTGGCCCTCAGCGCCGGGTCCTTGATGGCGCGGGCGATGTTCCGCTTGGCGAGCTGCTCGACCGCGCCGAGCTCGTTCGGCCGCTTGGTGAACGCCTGGACCTGCAACTCCCTTATGCCCCACAGGATGCCGCGCCTTGCCTGCGTGGTGAACGGCAGCCGGCGGTGCAGCCAGCGCTCGGCCTTGCTGATGGCGCGGTCCATGCGCGGCATCACCCAGGGCGGGGTGCGCTGGAAGAGCGTGAGCTTGCCGACCTCGGGCTGGATGGCGGGCACGATCTGGATGGCGGAGGCGCCGGTGCCGATCATCGCGACGCGCTTGCCGCGCAGGTCGTAGTCGTGGTCCCAGCGGGCGGAGTGGAAGACCTTGCCCTCGAAGGTGTCGAGGCCGGGGATGTCCGGCAGCTTCGGGTCGGAGAGCGGCCCGGTGGCGGAGACGACGACGTCGGCGGTGAGGGTGCCGTTGCTGGTCTCGATCTCCCACCAGAGCCGGTCCGCGTCCCAGCGCATCAGCTCGACCTCGGTGTTCAGGCGGATGTGCGAGCGCAGCCGGAAGGTGTCGGCGACGTGCTCCAGGTACTCCCTGATGCGCTCCTGGCCCGAGAAGGTGCGCGGCCAGTCGGGGTTGGGCGCGAAGGAGAACGAGTACAGGTGTGAAGGCACGTCGCACGCGCAGCCCGGATAGCTGTTGTCACGCCAGGTGCCGCCCACCGCGCCGGCCCGTTCGAGGACGACGAAGTCGGTGATGCCTTCGCGGCGCAGCCGGACCGCGGCCCCGAGCCCGCCGAACCCCGACCCGATCACCGCAACCCGCACATGTTCGTGTGCGCGACCACCTTCGCGCCCCTGCTCGCGCTCCTGCTGGCGCTCGTCCTCGGTCATGCCGCCGCCTCCCGAACTGCATCACGACTCTGCCAGTGACCACTGGCGCAATTGGGAGAGTAGAACACCTGCCTACTGATGGGTAGGGGTCTGGCGTACCGAGTTACCGCCGGTAGAGCTCGACCGAACGCACGCGCGATCCGGCAGCACATAGGCTGCTGCCGTGGCAGAGACACGCGAGTACCGCATGGAGGAGCTGGCCAAGGTCGCCGGCATCACAGTGCGCACCGTGCGCTTCTACCGTGAGCGCGGTCTGATCCCGCCGCCCCGCCGCGAGGGCCGTATCGCCTGGTACGACGACCACCACCTGGCCAGACTGCGCACGATCGCCGCACTCCTGGAGCGCGGCCACACCCTGAGCGGCATCGCGGAACTGGCGGAGGCCTTCGAGAACGGCCGGGACGTCGGCGAGCTCCTCGGCATGGGCGAACCCACGGAGGAGACCCCGGTCCGCCTCACTCCCGAGGAACTGGCCGACCGCTTCGCGGGCGAGGTCACCCCCGAGAACCTCGCCGCGGCCATGGACCTCGGCTACCTCGGCACGGACGGCGACGAGATCGTCCACGTGAGCCGCCGCCTCCTGGACGTCTCGTCGGCACTGGTCCGCGAGGGCATCCCGCTGGCGGCGGTCCTGGAAGCGGGCCAGCGCGTACGCGAACACGCGGACGCGCTCGCGGAGTTGTTCATCACCATCATCCGCACCCACACACCGCCCGAGGCGGGCAACGTAAGCATCGAACGCCTGCGCCCGCTGGCGAAGAGCGTGGTGGAGGCGGAACTGTCGATGGCGCTGGACCGCAGGCTGGCGTCGGAGAAGCCGGAAGAACACTAGCCGGGCCTGGCCGTATCAAGGCCGCCCGGAACGCCGCCCGAAAGGTCCCCCGCCCCTACCGCGGCAAGAACCACCGGGCCTTGTAGATCCCCCCGTCGACCAGCTCGTACTCCCCCCGGGGCCGGTGGACGCTCACCTTGGTGGTCCACCAGGTCTCTTCGAGCCCGGCCTCCGGCACGGTGGAAAGCACCTGCCCCGTCCGCGGATCGTCCCCGACCGCCTTCACGGACTTCCGGGAGATCTCCCCGGCCCCGGCGAAGTCCCGCACGAAGGCCCCGCTCTTGATGTCGTACTGGAAGACGGCCGCGTTCGTGGTCACCCAGAGCCGCCCCGGCCGCCCGGCGACGGGAAAGAGATCATGCCCGCCGGGCGTCTTCCCCGGCGTCCCGACCGGAAGCCCGACGGAGGACCGCCGCGTCAGCGCGGGCCGAGCCCGCGTCCCGCCCACCTCGTACGTGACCAACTCGTCGTCGCCGAGGGCCCACAGCACCTCGCGCACACCGTCCCAGTGCAGCCCGTGCGCCCCCTTGAGCTCCGCCTCGGCATACCGCGCGGCCCGCGGCCCCTGCGACGCCGCGTACAGCCTCACCAGCGCGCCCGTACTGCACGCCACCGCGACATTGCCGTCCGGCAGGATCTCTGCGCTGTGCGGATTGAAGAGATCGTCGCCGGGACCGAGCGCCGCACCCCAGTAGCGCTCGCCCGAGGGATAGCCGACGACGGCGACGAACCCGAAGGACGCGGAGGTCAGGACGTACGTACGCCCCTTGACCCGGCGCACCTTCGACTCGTTCGGATACACCCAGCTGACGTCCGGCCGCAGATCCTCGTACCCCTCGTGCCGCGTCGGCGAGAACGCCCACCGCACGACGGACGGATCACGCCGCACGTCCCACACCCTGCGCCGCGGGTCGAGCACGAGAATCCGCCGGGACGCCTGCTCGGTGAGGAGCACGGGCGGCGTACGGCGTGGCACCCCGCCCGGAGTACCGGCCGAGGCCCCCGCGGGCGATCCCGCGGCCAGCGGCAGCCCCGCCCCGACCCCGGCGACCAGCGCCCCGAGCAGCACACCCCGACGAGACGGCATCGACGCACCGGACATGAAGTCTCCCCCACACGGCTGGCAGTTGAGTCATTGTCAGGTACGCGCTCGCAACATGCCATGGCGCCGCGCGGACTCACATGTCGTAGACCACCGTGACGGGCGCGTGATCCGACCACCGCTCGCCGTGGCTTGCGGCCCGCTCCACGGTCCCCTTGACCGCGCGCTCCGCGAGCCCCGGCGTCGCCACGTGGTAGTCGATCCGCCAGCCCGTGTCGTTGTCGAAGGCGCGCCCCCGGTAGGACCACCAGGAGTAGGGCCCCTCGACGTCGGGATGCAGCTTGCGCACCACGTCGACGTACCCGGCCTCCTCCTCGAAGACCTCGCTGAGCCAGGCACGCTCCTCGGGCAGGAAGCCCGAGTTCTTCTTGTTGCCCTTCCAGTTCTTGAGGTCGGGCTCCTGGTGCGCGATGTTCCAGTCACCGCAGACCACGACCTGGCGCCCCTCGGCGGCGGCCCGCTGCCTGAGCCCCTTCAGGTACGTGAGGAACTCCCCCATGAAGCGGATCTTCTCGTCCTGCCGCTCCGTGCCGACCTCGCCGGAGGGCAGATAGAGGCTCGCGACCGTGACACCGGGCAGATCGGCCTCCACGTAGCGCCCGCTGCCGTCGAACTCCTGCGACCCGAACCCGACCTGCACCCGGTCAGGCTCGCGGCGCGTATAGAGGGAGACACCCGCGCGCCCCTTGGCCGCGGCCGGCGCGTGCGTGACGTGCCACCCCTCGGGGGCCCGCACCTCCTCGGGCAGCTGCTGCGGCTCGGCCCGCACCTCCTGGAGGCAGAGCACGTCGGCCGAGGTCCCGGCGAGCCACTCCACGAAGCCCTTCTTGGCCGCGGCGCGCAGCCCATTCACATTCACACTGGTCACGGTGAGCATCCGGGAACGATACCGGCACACTTGACGGAGACCCGCACACCCCGTGCGGGCCCCGGCAGGGGCACCCGGAAAATGGGCGCCCACCTTCTCACGCATAGAAGTACGATGTCCCGCATGAATATTCAGCCCTCGCCGCAGCGGCCCGCCGTAGAGCTACGCCCCACCCCCTTCGACCACCCCGACGCGATCAAGCTCAACGACCGCGTCCAGCTCGAGTACGCGGAGCGGTACGGCGATGAGGGCGACGTCACACCCCTCGACCCGGCCATGTTCGCGCACCCGCGAGGGCTGTACATCGTCGCGTACGACGAGAACGGCACCCCGGTGGCCACCGGCGGCTGGCGCGGTCACGAGGAGAACGACGAGGGCTACGGAATCGGCGACGCCGAGATCAAGCGCATGTACGTCACCCCGGAGGCGCGCGGCCTCGGCCTGGCCCGGCGCATCCTTGCGGTCCTCGAGGACGACGCGAGGTCCGCGGGCCGTACGCGCATGGTCCTGGAGACGGGCACGAAGCAGCCGGAGGCGATAGCCCTCTACACGTCGACGGGCTACACCCCCGCCCCCGCCAAGTTCGGCCACTACCGCTTCGAGAACCTGAGCCGCTGCTACGTGAAGCCGCTGTAGCCCTCGCCGGCCACACGCAAAGATCCCGCCCGGTTCGATGAACCGGACGGGATCTCATGTGCAGTGGACCTGTGGGGATTTGAACCCCAGACCCCCTCGATGCGAACGAGGTGCGCTACCAGACTGCGCCACAGGCCCTTGCAACGAGTGAAACTCTAGCATCCCGATTGGGGTGCTCGGAAATCCGTTCCTGGCTGGTCAGGCCTCACTCGTTGGCGGCACGCGGCCGCTCCCCTTCTTCGAACTGGTCGAAGAGCGGCGTACGCCCCCGTTCGCGGGCCCGGCGGGCGGACGCGGCCCGGCGCGCGTCACTGCGGCCATCGGTTCCGTCCGCGCCCTCGGCACCTGCCGCGCCCTCGCCGTACTCGCCCGTCTCCGCCTCGCCGTGCGCCTCCGCGTGCGCCTCGTCGGCCGCGGGCCCCACGGAGCTCGACCGTGCCGAGCTCCAGGAGTCGGGCGCGCTCAGGTCGACGTCACCGGTGGCCCGCGGGGCGACCGGCGCGGTCACGTACGTCGGCAGGGGCACCGGCACCGGCTCCCAGCTGTCGCCGTGACCGGGGCGGCGCTGCCGCTCGCGCTGCTGGTCCACCCACTCCGCGTGGTCGGTCTGTTCGACCAGGGCGCGGCGGTCCGCGGCGAGTGCGGAGAGCCCGGTCCCGGTTTCCGGCCCGGATCCTTCCTCCGCGTCGTCGGCGACCGCTTCCGCGCCGCCGCCCGCCGCACGCCTGCGCGGCTGGCGCTCCCGCAGCTGCTGCGCCGCGACCTCGGCCCGGCGCCGGTCCATGGTGTAGGTGAAGCGGCGCCGCTCCTGGCCCCGCAGGTACACGATGTACGCGCTCAGGAGCGCGGCCGGTACGGCGGGTGCCCAGAGGAACGCGAGACCGCCCACCGCGGCGACGACCGTGCCGAGCGTGAAGGCGACGAACAGCATCACTGTCGTACGCCGACGACGGGCGAGCACCTTCGTGCGCCGGGCGCGCGCGGCGGCTTCCGCCGACGCGGCCCGCCGGGCGGCCGACTGCCGGGACGCGGCGCCGGTCGGGGCCGGGGTCGGCTCCGGGGCGTCGACGCGGGCCTGCACGGAGGGCTTGGCCGGCGGTTTCGCCGCGGGCCGCGCCTGGTGCCGCGCCGAGGACTGATGGGGCAAGGACTCCTTGTCCGAGGCCTGCTGCGCCCGTGGTTTCGGCGCCTTGCCCTGCGGCTCGGACCGCTCCCCCTCCCCGACCTGCCCGACCTGCCCGTCCTGCCTGCGCGGAGGCGCGACGAAGGCCCGGACGTCCACCGAGCCGGTGATGTCGTCCGGGTCGCGCGACTCCTCCTCTTCAGGCGAGCGCGCTTGCAGGTCCTTGGCGTATCGGCGCTCCATCCCCGCCCGTCCGGACAGGAGCCGGATGGCGGTGCTGAAGCGTTCCGTCGGACGGGCTTCATTGAGCTCGTCCTGCCTACGGAGCCACATCGGCACCAAGTAGGCGGCCCAGGCCCCGACGATGACTGCGTAGATGAGGCCGCTGCTGCTCACGCCTCACACGGTAGAGGGGTTTGCTTGAGGCCATCTGCCAATTGCGCCGGTGTGTCGCACGATCTGGCTGATATCTCGAACTTTTTTTGTGACTGATGCGATCAACAGGCCACCGAGACCGTGAAATTAATACTCCGGGGGGATCAAGTCAGGCCCCAGACGGTCGATCACCGATCATTTTCAAACACTTATTCTATTTACGCGGTCTTCCGGGGTCTTGCCTGGTGCCAGCGCCGCAGCAACCCTTCCGGTACCTCTTCCGCGGTGAGCGCGAAGACAAGATGGTCGCGCCAGGCGCCGTCGATGTGGAGATAGCGTGGACGAAGACCCTCCTCGCGGAATCCGAGTTTCTCCACGACCCGGCGACTCGGCCCGTTCTCGGGGCGAATACACACCTCGATACGGTGCAGCCCGACCGACCGGAAGCAATGGTCGACCGCGAGGGCGACGGCGGTCGGCATCACGCCGCGGCCCGCCACGGACTGGTCGACCCAGTAGCCGACATGGCCCGAGCACATCGATCCCCAGGTGATCCCGGCGACCGTCAACTGCCCCACGAGCCGCCCTTGGTACTCGATCACGAAAGGCAGCATGCGCCCGGCGTGCGCCTCGGCGCGCAGATGCCGGACCATCTGGCGGTACGTCGGGCGGTGCACGATCGGGCCGCTGGGCCCGGGCGGCGGGATCGTCGCCTCCCAGGGGCGCAGCCAGTCCCGGTTGCGGCGGTTGACCTCACGCCAGGGCCGCTGGTCGCGCATCTTTATCGGACGGAGGGCGACATCGCCGTCCGTCAGCTCGACGGGCCAGGAAGGGCTGTTCAGCTCGCACCACCCTGGGGTCTGGGATGGTCGCCGCCCCGGAGCTGCTCGACGGCGTGCGTCAGCAGGGGCTCGAGGACGGCCAGGCCGTCCCGTACTCCGCCGGTGGAGCCCGGCAGGTTCACGATGAGGGTGCGACCGGCGACGCCGGCGAGACCGCGGGACAGCGACGCCGTGGGGATCTTCTCCCTGCCGTAGGCGCGGATGGCCTCCGGGATGCCCGGCACTTCGTGGTCGATGACGGCGCGGGTGGCCTCGGGGGTGCGGTCGGTGGGCGAGATGCCGGTGCCGCCTGTGGTGAGGATCACGTCGTATCCGGCTTCGGCGCCCTCGCGCAGGGCCTGCTCGACGGGGTCGCCGTCAGGGACCACCCGGGGGCCCTCGACCTCGAAGCCGAGTGCGGTCAGTGCCTCGGCGATGAGCGGTCCGCCCCGGTCGGCGTATACCCCGGCGGCCGCGCGGTTGGAGGCCGTGACGACGAGAGCGCGGTAGGCCGTCATGCGCCCGCTCCTTCGCGGCTCCAGTCCCCGGATTTGCCGCCGGACTTCTCCTCGACGCGTACGTCCGTGATGACCGCGCCCTTGTCGACCGCCTTGACCATGTCGATCACCGTGAGGGCGGCGACGCTCACCGCGGTGAGGGCCTCCATCTCGACGCCGGTGCGGTCCGTCGTCTTCACCGTGGCCAGGATCTCCACGGCGTCGTCCGCCACGGAGAGGTCGACTTTCACGCCGGAGACGGCCAGCGGGTGGCAGAGCGGGATCAGGTCGGGCGTGCGCTTGGCGCCCATGATGCCCGCGATCCGCGCGGTGGCCAGGGCGTCGCCCTTGGGGACGCCTTCCCCGCGCAGCAGTTCGATCACGCGGGGCGAGACCAGGACGCGGCCACTGGCGCTCGCGGTGCGCGCGGTCACGTCCTTCGCGGATACGTCGACCATGCGGGCGGCGCCCGCCTCGTCGATGTGCGTCAGTCCCTGATCCGTACTCATGTGCTGTGGCGCTCCCGGTCCGGGCCCTCTCGCGGTGCGGCGCGGGGGGCCTATGTGCGCGACACCGTACCGCGCGAAGGGCACTCTCAGCCGAGCAGGACCACTTCGACGTCGGCGCCCGGCTCCACCGACGCGGTGTCCTCCGGGACGACGATCAGCGCGTTCGCGTGCGCCAGGGCCGCGACGAGGTGGGAGCCCGCGCCGCCCACGGGGCGCACGGTGCCCGCCTCCGCGTCGTACTGACCGCGCAGGAACTGCCGCTTTCCCGCGGGCGACGTCAGCGCCTTGTCGGCGGCGAGCTCCGCGCGCGCGGTGGGCCGGTGGACGTCGGGGAGGCCCATCAGGGCGCGCACCGCGGGACGCACGAAGATCTCGAAGGAGACGTACGACGACACGGGGTTGCCCGGCAGCGCGAGCAGCGGGGTGTGGTCGGGGCCGATGGAGCCGAAGCCCTGCGGCTTGCCCGGCTGCATGGCGAGCTTGCGGAACTCGATGCCGCTGCCGTCCTCGTCCTCGTCGCCGACCGAGGAGAGGGCTTCCTTCACGACGTCGTACGCGCCGACGCTGACGCCGCCCGTGGTGACGACGAGGTCGGCGCGGATCAGCTGGTCCTCGATGGTGGAGCGCAGTGTCTCGGCGTCGTCGGCGACCGCGCCGACGCGGTAGGCGATCGCTCCGGCCTCGCGGGCCGCCGCGGTGAGGGCGAAGCTGTTGGAGTCGAAGATCTGCCCCTCGGCCAATTCCTCGCCGGGCTGGACCAGTTCGCTGCCGGTGGACATGACGACCACGCGGGGGCGCGGGCGCACCTTGACCGTGCCGCGGCCGATCGCGGCGAGCAGGCCGATCTGCGGGGCGCCGAGGACCGTGCCCGCGGTCAGGGCGCGGTCGCCGGCCCGGACGTCGCTGCCACGCGCCCGCACGTGCGCGCGTGCCTCCGCGGGGCGGTGCACGCGGACCTCGCCGGAAGCTCCCTCGGGGGCGGCGCTGTGCGCGCGCATCCCGGAGACGGGGCCTTCGCCGAGGCCTCCGTCGGTCCACTCCACGGGGACGACCGCCTCGGCGCCGGGCGGGAGCGGGGCGCCGGTCATGATGCGTGCGGCCTGGCCCGCGCCGACTTCCGGCTGCTCGCCCTGGCCGGCGGCCACGTCACCGATGACGGTGAGGACGGCGGGGAACTCCTCGCTCGCGCCCGCGATGTCGGCGACCCGGACCGCGTAACCGTCCATGGAGCTGTTGTCGAAGGGCGGCAGCGAGACGGGCACCGTGACGTCCTCGACGAGGACGCAGCCCTGGGCGTCGAGGAGTTGGAGCTCGATGGGCTCCAGGGGCCGGACGGATCCGAGGATGTCGTCCAGGTGCTCGCTCACCGACCAGACGTGGTCCTGGCCGGTGACTTCGGTCGTCGCGCTGCTGCTCAAAGTGCTACATCTCCTCGGACACGTAACTGCGAAGCCAGGCCTGGAAGTCCGGGCCCAGGTCTTCACGTTCGCACGCGAGTCTGACAATGGCACGCAGATAGTCGCCCCGGTCGCCGGTGTCATAGCGGCGGCCCTTGAAGACGACGCCGTGCACGGGGCCGCCGGCCTTCCCCGCGACATCATCCGCTGATTGATACTGCGCCGCGAGCTGCTGGAGGGCGTCGGTGAGCTGGATCTCGCCGCCTCGGCCCGGCTCGGTCTTGCGCAGTATGTCGAAGACGTGCGGGTCAAGGACGTACCGGCCGATGATGGCGTAGTTGCTGGGGGCGTCCGCGGCGTCGGGCTTCTCGACCAGACCGGTGATCTCGACGACGTCGCTGTCGTCGGTCGGCTTCACCGCCGCGCAGCCGTAGAGGTGGATCTGCTCCGGGGCCACCTCCATGAGGGCGATGACGCTGCCGCCGTGCCGCTCCTGGACGTCGACCATGCGGGCGAGCAGCGGGTCGCGCGGGTCGATCAGGTCGTCGCCGAGGAGCACCGCGAAGGGTTCGTTGCCGACGTGCGGGGCGGCGCACAGGACGGCGTGACCGAGTCCCCTGGGGTCGCCCTGGCGTACGTAGTGCATGGTCGCGAGGTCGCTGGACTCCTGGACCTTCGCGAGACGCGCCTCGTCGCCCTTCTTCAGGAGGGCGGACTCCAGTTCGTAGTTGCGGTCGAAGTGGTCCTCGAGGGGCCGCTTGTTGCGGCCCGTGATCATGAGGACGTCGTCGAGGCCGGCGGAGGCGGCCTCCTCGACCACGTACTGGATCGCCGGCTTGTCGACGACCGGCAGCATCTCCTTCGGAGTGGCCTTGGTGGCCGGCAGGAACCGGGTGCCGAGACCTGCTGCGGGGATGACAGCCTTGCTGATCCGCGGGGGGTGAGACTCAGTCATGTCCGTAACCATAACCGGTGAGTATGTGCGAAATCTGTGTCTCAGGACATTTTGTTCTCATATGAGCGCACCTGGAAGGATTTGTGAGCGCACCATGCAAGAAACCGGCCCCGCCGAGCCAACCAAGCGCACGTTGCGCGGAGAAATCCTCGCGGTGAGACGCCGGTTGACTAGGGATGACGCGCAGAAGGCCGCCGCGGTTCTCGCCGACCGCGCACTGGATCTGCCGGAGCTCTCCGGAGCGCGCACGGTCGCGGCGTACGTCTCCGTGGGGAGCGAACCGGGGACGCGCGCGCTCCTGGACGCGCTCCACGCGCGCGGGACGCGGGTCCTGCTGCCGGTGCTCATGGAGGACAACGACCTGGACTGGGCGGCCTATGCGGGCGCGGACTCGCTGGCCCGCGTACAACACCCCGGAAAGATCGAGCTCTTGGAGCCCTCCGGGGCGCGGCTCGGCCCCGATGCCGTCGTGGCGGCGGACGCCGTGCTGCTGCCGGGCCTGGCCGTGGACGAGGGCGGCATGCGGCTCGGGCGCGGCGGCGGGTCGTACGACAGGGTGCTCGCCCGGCTCGGGCGGGCCGGGGCCGATCCCGCCCTGGTGGTGCTCCTGTACGACACGGAGGTCGTCGCCCGCGTCCCCCGGGAGCCGCACGACAAGCCCGTGCACGCGGTGGTGACCCCGTCGGGAGCCCGCCGCTTCCGTTGAGGTCACGCAGTACCGAAAAGGGCCCTCCACGCGCGCGTGGAGGGCCCTTTTCGGTGGTGCGGGTGTCAGCTCACGGCCGCAGCACCAGCGTGTCGTTCGTGCTGTTCTTGACGGCGTCCTCCGAGTAGGACCACGGCAGCAGCTCGCCCTTGACCCACTTGTTGGTCTGGTCGGTGTAGTGCGCGCTGTAGGCGTGCCCCGAAGCCCCGGTGAGGTTGATCCACTTGGACTTGTCGAAGTCGTCGAGGTTCACCACCATGCGCATCGACGGCACCCACTGCACGCCGTAGCCGCCCGCCGCGTTCCAGCCGGTGGCGTTGACCGCCGCCTCGCCGCCGCCCAGCTTGAACGGGCCGCGGTTGAGCATGAACTGGAGCCAGCCGGGGCCTTCGACGCCCAGGGTCTGGTTCTTCAGGGTCAGCCGGTGCAGGCGGCCCCAGCTCCAGGTGTCGACGTCCTTGCCGAGCTTGGCCGTCAGGTCCCAGCGCGCGTCCTCCATGGCCCGGCCGAAGAGCTGGTCGCGGGTCTTGGTGGCGGAGTCCGTGCGGGTCTTGGGCGACTTCCACCAGTCGTTGTCCTCGTCGTCGAGGATCGACCGGATCACTTCGTAGTAGCGGTCGCCGCCGTCGGGCTGCGCGGATTCCGCGTCCCGCTGGCCGCACTCGCGCACCGGCTCGGCCTCGTCGGCCGGGCCCGTGTTGCCGGCCGGCTCGACGTTCAGGCACTGGCCCTTGACCCGCAGCTCCTTGGGCAGCTTGTTGCCGATGGAGAGCTTGAGGATGTTGCGCCAGACCGAGTTGAAGTACGCGGCTGCCGCCGAGTCGGCGTCCTGGGTGTAGTCCCAGCCCTCCAGGAGCTTCTGCGCCTCGCGGACGTAGCTGTCCTTGACGTCGATCTTGAGCAGCTTGGGCACGAGCAGCTTGGCGATCTCGCTGCTGTTGTCCATCTGCATCGTGCGCATGTCCTCGGTGGAGACCTTCCCACCGTTCTTGATCTTCGACTGGATCAGATCGGTGATGCGCTGGCTGCGCGCCCCGTAGCCCCAGTCCGCCGTGAGCTTGTACGGGTAGTCCTTGCCGATGACGGCCTGGTTGGCGGTCACGATGTAACCCCGCTCGGGGTCGTACTCGTAGGGCAGCGCGGACTGCGGGATGTAGCCGGTCCAGCGGTAGTCGGAGTCCCAGCCGGGCGCGGGCAGCGCGCCGTCGCCCTTGCCCCGGACCGGGATCTTGCCCGGTGCCTGGTAGCCGATGTGGCCGTCGCGGTCCGCGTAGATCAGGTTCTGCGAGGGCACTTCAAAAGAAGCGGCCGCCTTGCGGAAGCCCGCGAAGTCCTTCGCCTTGTTGAGCTCGAAGACAGCGTCCATCGACTTGCCGGGCTTCAGCGCGGTCCAGCGCAGCGAGACTCCGTAGCCGTCGCCCCGGTCGGGGGCGGCGCTGTCGACGGTGGCCTTCTTGCCGACCTTCACCAGTTCGTCGTCGCGGTCGGAGAGCAGGGGGCCGTTGTCGGTCTCCCGGACGGTGATCTTCTTCGGCTTGCCGCCGGCGACCTTGATGGTCTCCACCCGGGTCTTGAAGGGCAGCACCTTGTCGTCGTACGCGTAGCCGTCGCCCTCGAACTTCTCGAGGTAGAGGTCGGTGACGTCGGCGCCGAGGTTCGTCATGCCCCAGGCGATGTCCTTGTTGTGGCCGATGACCACGCCGGGCATCCCCGCGAAGGTGTAGCCCGAGACGTCGTACTGGCAGTCCTTGGAGAGCGACCGGCAGTGCAGGCCCATCTGGTACCAGGTGGAGGGCAGCTGGGGCGACAGGTGCGGGTCGTTGGCCAGGAGGGGCTTTCCGGTGATCGTGTGGTCACCGGAGACCACCCAGGAGTTGGAGCCGATGCCGTTGCCGTTCGGGCCGAGGCCCGCGTCCGGGACGCTGTCCAGGATGTCGGAGAGGCCCGACAGCTGGGACTGGAGTCCGTCGGGGGCCTGGGCGTTGCCCGCGAGGCCCGTGCCGGCCGCGCCGTCGGTCTGCGACTGCGACTGGCTGCCCGCGCTGCCCTTGCCGTCGTACTCATCGGTGGCGCTGTTGAGGGCGCCCTCCTGGACGATGGGCTTGTTCCGGGCGTACGGGTAAGCCGGGTAGAGGTCCTTGATCTGCGACGGGCCAAGGCGGCTGGTCATCAGGGAGCGGTCGATCTCGTCCTGCATGTTGCCGCGCAGGTCCCAGGCCATGGCCTTGAGCCACGCCACCGAGTCGACGGGGGTCCACTCCTGCGGCGCGTAGTCGTTGGTGAAGCCGAGCGCGGCGTACTCCAGGGAGATGTCCTTGCCGCTCTTGCCCTTCAAGTAGGCGTTGACTCCCTTGGAGTACGCCTGGAGGTACTTCTTCGTCTTCGGCGAGAGTTTGGAGTCGTACTCCTTCTGCGCCACCCGGTGCCAGCCGAGCGTCCGCAGGAACTCGTCGGTCTTCACCTGGCTCTTGCCGAACATCTCGGAGAGGCGGCCGGAGGTCGTATGACGGCGGACGTCCATCTCCCAGAAGCGGTCCTGGGCCTGGACGAAGCCCTGTGCCATGAAGAGGTCGGCGTCGGACTCGGCGTAGATCTGCGGGATGCCGTTGCCGTCGCGCTTCACGTCCACGGGGCCGGAGAGACCGTCGAGCTTGATCGTCCCCTTCGTCTGCGGGAAGGAGGCGCGCACCGTGTCGACGCTCCAGTAGGCGCCGTAACCGATGCCCGCCACGATGGCCAGGACCAGGACGATCACGATGAGGCGGGCTCGGCGCCCCTTCTTCTTGCCGGACTTATGACCGGAAGAGGCGGTGGTATTCGAGGGCATCGCTGTCCTTGCTGTCCTTACGCGAGCGGCAGGGCTGGCTGGGCGGTGGTGGGAGCGCTGGAGCAACTGTAGGCGCAGGGCACTGTGGCCTCGGACGCGGAGTCTGGAACCTACACGGCGTCAGGAAACTACATGGCGGCGTATCGCATGAGCGTTCGAAGGCATCAAGGAAGCGTTAACAATTAGGTAAGGTAACGAAGTACTTGGCTCGCGCGCTGGAAGGAACGGCCCCTGACTGTCCACGACCTCAACCAGCTTCTGCTCATCTGCTCGCTCGTCCTGCTCGTCGCCGTGGCGGCGGTCCGCATCTCGTCGCGCAGCGGTCTCCCGAGCCTGCTTCTGTATCTCGGCATCGGCGTTGCCATGGGCCAGGACGGCGTCGGCAACCTGAGCTTCAACAATGCCGAACTGACGCAGGTCATAGGCTATGCGGCGCTCGTCGTGATCCTGGCCGAGGGCGGCCTCGGCACGAAGTGGAAAGAGATCAAACCCGCTCTGCCCGCGGCCGCCGTCCTCTCGCTCGCCGGCATCGCGGTGAGCGTCGGCGTGACCGCGGCGGGCGCCCACTACCTGGTCGGCCTGGAGTGGCGACAGGCGCTCATCATCGGCGCGGTGGTCTCCTCGACGGACGCGGCGGCGGTCTTCTCCGTGCTGCGCAAGGTACCGCTGCCCTCGCGCGTGACGGGCATCCTGGAAGCTGAATCCGGGTTCAACGACGCCCCCGTGGTGATCCTGGTCGTGGCCTTCTCCGCGGCGGGTCCCGTGGAGCACTGGTACATCCTCGTCGCCGAGATCGCCCTGGAGCTGGCGATCGGTGCCGCGATCGGCATCGCGGTGGGCTGGCTCGGCGCCTACGGCCTGCGGCACGTGGCACTGCCCGCGTCCGGCCTCTACCCCATCGCCGTGATGGCCATCGCGGTCGCCGCCTACGCCGCCGGAGCCATGGCGCACGGCAGTGGATTCCTCGCCGTCTACCTCGCCTCGATGGTCCTCGGCAACGCCAAGCTGCCGCACTGGCCCGCGACGCGCGGCTTCGCCGAAGGGCTCGGCTGGATCGCGCAGATCGGCATGTTCGTCCTGCTCGGCCTCCTGGTCACCCCGCACGACCTGCTCGACGACACCTGGCCCGCGATCATCATCGGCTTGATCCTGACCATGGTGGCCAGACCACTGGGGGTCATCGCCAGCCTGCTGCCGTTCCGCATGCCCTGGCAGGAGAAGGCCCTGATGTCCTGGGCGGGGCTGCGCGGAGCCGTGCCCATCATCCTGGCCACGATCCCGATGGTGAACGGCGTCGACGACAGCCAGCGGATCTTCAACATCGTCTTCGTACTGGTCGTCGTCTACACCCTCATCCAGGGGCCCACGCTGCCCTGGCTGGCCAAGAAGCTGCGCCTCGGCGACTCCTCCGGCGCCGCCGACCTGGGCATCGAGTCGGCTCCCCTGGAGCGCCTTCGCGGACATCTGCTCTCGGTGGGCATCCCGAAGGGGTCACGGATGCACGGCGTCGAGGTGGGCGAGCTGCGGATGCCCGCGGGGGCGGCGGTCACCCTCGTCGTTCGCAACGGCGAATCGTTCGTGCCGCAGCCCACGACCGTGCTGCAGCGCGGTGACGAGCTTCTGGTGGTCGCGACCGACCCGGTGCGGGACGCGGCGGAGAAGCGGCTGCGGGCGGTCGGACAAGGCGGAAAGCTGGCCGGATGGCTGGGAACCGCTGGTCAGGAGCCGGAAGGGCGGGGCAATCGCAGGTGACGGGCGCCTCAATCTCGGTATTCACAGGTCGATAGAGGCAACTCCCTGTACGATGAAGGCACACTTCTTCTGTACCGAATGATCGAACCAACTCTGTCTGAAGCAGAGCTGGCGCCGACCGTATGGCGGCCGCGTGCCCCCGCAGTGGGCAACCGGCATCTACCGCAGTCCTGCGCTAGAGGACAGCTCTCGGCGCCGCCGCCCTGACCAGGGGGCCGCGCTACCAGGCAGCAGAAAGGCACGGGCCGTGGCATCCACGGTCACCTCCCGCCCCGGATACGGACAGCTGCTGCGCACCCGCGGCGCCTGGACGTTTCTCCTGCCCGGCTTCGCGGCGCGACAGCCCTTCGCGATGCTGACCATCTCCATCGTCCTGCTGGTGCAGCACACCACCGGGTCGTACGGCGCCGCCGGCGCCGTATCCGCCGTCACCGGCGTGTCCATGGCGGTGTTCGCCCCCTTCGGCGGCAAGCTCGCCGACCGGTTCGGGCAGCGCGCCGTCCTGGTGCCCGGCGTGCTCGTCCACACCGCTTCGGTGCTCACGCTGACGGTGCTCGCGCTCTCCGATGCCCCCTTGTGGGCGCTTTTCGTGGCGGCGGTGCCCACCGGCGCCTCGCAGCCGCAGATCAGCCCCATGGTGCGGGCCCGCTGGGGCGTCAAGCTCCAGGACTCCCCGCTGGCGAACACGGCGGCCGCCTTCGAGTCGGTCACGGACGAGCTGACGTTCGTCCTCGGCCCGCTCTTCGCGACCGCGCTGTGCACCACCATCGACCCGGCGGCCGGACTCTTCACTGAGGCCGGACTCACCCTGGTGGGCGGCCTGCTGTTCGCCGCACAGAAGAGCACCCAGCCGAAGCCCGCCACCCGCGAGGAGCACGCGCGCGTGGAGCACGTCTCCGCGCTGCGCATCCCCGGTGTGCGGGTCCTCATCGTGACCTTCCTGGGCATCGGCGCCGTCTTCGGCGGCATGCAGGTCTCACTGGCCGCCTTCACCGAGTCGATCGGCGAACCCGGCCTGAACGGCGTCCTGTACGGCACGTTCGCCGCGGGCAACATGCTCTCCGGCCTCGTCTGCGGCGCCATCGCCTGGAAGATCGCCCCGCAGCGGCGGCTCGTCGTCGCGTACACGGCCCTGACCCTGATGGCGTCCGGGCTGTGGGCCGCGCACTCCGTGCTGCTGCTCGCCGGGCTCGGTCTCCTGGTCGGCGTCTGCATCGCGCCCGCGCTGATCACCGGCTACACGCTGGTGGACCGGCTCGTCGCCCCGAGCGGCCGTACCGAGGCGTTCACCTGGCTCACCGGTGCCGTCGCGCTCGGCCAGGCGGCCGCCGTCACGGTCGCCGGACAGCTGGAGGACCGGCTCTGGGACGGCGCCGGGTTCCTGGTGCCGCTCGGCGGTACGGCGCTGGCGCTCGCGGTGCTCGTGACGCTGCGCTCGCGGCTCGTCCCGCGGTCCGCCGGACGCACCGTGGCACGTGGCGTCGGTCACCGCGAGCCGGTCGCGGTGGACTGATCCCGCGGAATAGGTCACTATGGACCGTCGTTAGCACTCAATGAGTGAGAGTGCCAGGAGGAAGCAAGTGCCGACGTACCAGTACCAGTGCACCGAATGCGGCGAAGGCCTCGAGGCGGTGCAGAAGTTCACTGATGACGCCTTGACCGTGTGCCCCAGCTGCGACGGACGCCTCAAGAAGGTGTTCTCGGCCGTCGGCATCGTATTCAAGGGCTCCGGTTTCTACCGCAACGACAGCCGCGGCTCGTCGTCGAGCAGCACGCCGTCGCCGGCGTCCGCCTCGAAGTCCTCGGACTCCAAGTCGTCGGACTCCAAGACCTCCGCGAGCGCTTCGTCGTCCTCCTCGTCGAGTTCGTCGGGCTCGGACTCGAAGTCCTCGGGCTCGTCGGCCGGTTCGTCGAGCACGTCCAGCTCCTCGGCCGCCTAGGTCCTTCTCAGTTCTTGCTCCAAGTCCCCGCTGTCGTACGACAGCGGGGACTTCGGCGTGCTCTCGCCCGTCCCTTCGCCCGGTTAATGTGCTCGGCATGGTGAATACGGCGAGTGCTGGTGCGGGGGACGCGATGCGGGCCGAGATCGGCGTCATCGGCGGTTCCGGCTTCTACTCCTTCCTCGACAACGTGACCGAGCTCCAGGTCGACACCCCCTACGGAGCGCCGAGCGACTCCCTCTTCGTCGGCGAGCTCGCCGGCCGACGAGTCGCGTTCCTGCCCCGGCACGGCCGCGGCCACCATCTGCCGCCGCATCGCATCAACTACCGCGCCAACCTCTGGGCGCTGCGCTCCGTGGGCGTACGGCAGGTCCTCGGCCCCTGTGCGGTGGGCGGGCTGCGGCCCGAGTTCGGGCCGGGCACGCTGCTGGTGCCCGATCAGCTCGTGGACCGTACGAAGACGCGTACGCAGACGTACTTCGACGGGGTGCCGCTGCCGGACGGAAGCATTCCGAACGTCGTGCACGTGTCGCTGGCCGACCCGTACTGCCCCGTCGGGCGCGGCGCGGCGCTGAAGGCGGCGCGCGGGCGGGAGTGGGAGCCGGTGGACGGCGGAACCCTCGTGGTGATCGAAGGGCCGCGGTTCTCGACGCGGGCCGAATCGGTGTGGCACGCGGCGCAGGGCTGGTCGGTGGTGGGCATGACCGGGCATCCCGAGGCCGTGCTCGCCCGTGAACTGGAACTCTGCTACACGTCATTGACGCTGGTCACGGACCTGGACGCGGGTGCGGAGAGCGGGGAGGGCGTCTCGCACGAGGAAGTGCTCCAGGTGTTCGCGGCGAACGTGGACCGGCTGCGGGCGGTGCTGTTCGACGCGGTGGCGGGGCTGCCGGCGGAGAGCGAGCGGGACTGTTCTTGTGCGGGGGCGCTGGGCGGGATGGAGCCGGGGATCCGGCTGCCGTGAGGCGTTTGGAGAGCGCTCGGCGCACGTCTGGAGCCGGTCGGAACTTCGCCTTCGGGTGAGGGAGTTGTCCACAACCGGCGAGTAGTGCACGGGGCTCAGCGGGATTCGGTGCGGGCCTGCATCGTGAGAGCGGAAGGCAAGATCCTCAGCTCCTCCGACTCTCCGCAGGTGGTGGCCGTCGTGACGCACGTTCCCTCTCCCCCGACCCCCTTTACGTCTCCCGCTTCCTCTCCCGCTTCCCCTCCCGCGCGGGACGCTCCCCCGCCGTGCCCCGTGCCGCACTTCTCCCCCGTGCGTGTGCGGGGCGGGCGGCACCGGCTGCGAAGGCTGCTGCGGCACAAGCGGCGGGCCGTGGCCGTGGGGCTCGCGGTGACGGCGGCCGGGCTCGTGGCCGCCGGGCCGCGGGACGCCGAGCGGGCGGGGCCTCGGGAGCGTCCTGCAGTGGCCGCGACACCCTCGCCGGAGTCGGAGCAGAGGCGTCGGCCGGCCGCCGCGGTGACTGCGCCGGTGCGGATCGCGGACGCGGAGACGGTGCGGCTGCTGCACCGGGGCGACCGGGTCGATGTCGTCGGCGCCGACGGCTCGGTGTCACGGGTGGTGGCAGCCGGCGCCCGGGTCGTCGACGTGCCGGAGCCTCAGGAGGGCGCGGACGCAGGCGCGGCCGAGGCGGGGGCGCTGGTCGTACTCTCCGTGCCGCGGGCGACGGCGGCAAAGCTCGCCGGAGCGGGAGCGAGCATGCGTCTGGCGGTGACGCTGTGCTGATCGACGTTGGGCCGATTCACAGCGTGTGCAACTGCACTGACATCCTGTCAAGTCGCTCATTCGTGTTGTCCAATTGGACAGTCCTACCAGGCCCTGACGTAGTTTGCGAAGCTGTTTGTTTCACGAACTGCACTTGCAACGAAAGGCCTCGTGGTGAGCGAGAAGAGCGAACCGAGTCTCTGGGACGGCTTCAAGGCCTTCCTGATGCGCGGGAATGTCATCGACCTTGCGGTCGCGGTGGTCATCGGCGCCGCGTTCACGAACATCGTGAACTCCGTCGTCAAGGGTGTCATCAACCCGCTGGTCGGTGCCTTCGGTACGAAGGACCTCAATCACTACAGCTCGTGTCTGAAGGCCCCGTGCAAGACGGCGGCCGACGGGACGGTCGAGAGCGGCATCCCGATCATGTGGGGCTCGGTCCTCAGCGCCACCCTCAGCTTCCTGATCACCGCGGCCGTCGTCTACTTCCTCATGGTGCTGCCCATGGCCAAGTACCTCGCGCGCCAGGCCGCGCGGAAGGCCGAGAAGGAGGGCACGCAGGAGGTCATCGAGGTCTCGGAGCTGGAGGTCCTCAAGGAGATCCGCGACGCCCTGGTGGCGCAGCGCGGCTCTGGTCCCGGCGAGCCCGGCGCTGGGCCGGATGGGCTTGGTTCGGGGCCCGGTGGGCTTGGTTCGGGGCCCGACGCGCGGTAGAGAGGGCTCAGAGGTGGTGGGGCGGCTTCTCGTCGAGGAAGCGCGCCAGGTCGGCGGCGCTGTCGCTGCCTGCCGACGGCCGCTCGCCCCACCCGCGGTCGGTGTCGTCCGAGGACTGCTGCGACAGGGGGTCGTCGAAGACCAGGGCGTTCTTCGGCTTCTTCGGCTTCTTGGCCTTCTTCGCCGCCGAGGAGTCCTCCGGGGTCTTCGACTGCTTCGGGTCGCGCGGCTCGGGGGCGGGGGCTGTGCTCATGCATCCAGGGTACGGCCGTGCGGCAGAGCGGCGGCCGTCAGACGGCATTGAGCCCCTGAGCTGCGAAGATCTCCCTGGCGGTGGCCACCTGCCGCGCTGTGGGCGAGGGGGTGTCGCGCAGGGTGAAGTCCTTGCCGAGAGCGGCCCATTTCCCCTCGCCCAGCTTGTGGAAGGGCAGCACGTCGACGCGGGAGACGTTGCCGAGCGAGGCGGCGAAGCGGGCGACGCCCTCGATGTTGTCCGGGTCGTCGGTCAGGCCGGGGACGAGGACGAAGCGCACCCAGACGTCCTTGCCGCCGTCGGCGAGGCGCCGGGCGAAGTCAAGAGTGGGCCGCAGCGGGCGCCCGGTGACTTTCTTGTACGTGTCGCGGTCCCGGGACTTGATGTCGAGGAGCACCAGGTCGGCGTCCCGGAGCAGGGCGTCGGTGGCGCGTACGCCGAGGAATCCGCTGGTGTCGAGGGCGGTGTGCAGGCCGAGATCGTGCTTGAGGCGGTGCAGCAGTTCGCCGGTGAACACGGGCTGCAGCAGGGGTTCCCCGCCGCTGACGGTGGCTCCGCCACCCGCCGCCGAGATGAACTTCGTGTACTTGGCGGCTTCCGCGAGCACGTCGTCAGCGGTGGTCCGCTTCCCGTCGCGCATCCGCCAGGTGTCGGGGTTGTGGCAGTAGAGGCAGGTCAGCGGGCAGCCCGAGAGGAACGTGACGAAGCGGGTGCCGGGGCCGTCGACTCCGGTGGACAGGTCCCAGGAGTGGAGGAATCCGGTGACGGGGCGCCGGGTGACGGCGGCCGCCGGGGTCGCGGTGTCGGTCAGGGTCGTCATGGCAGGACTCCGGGTGGCTCAGAGGGAGCCGTGGAAGGTGCGGTTGATGACGTCGAGCTGCTGGTCGCGGGTCAGGCGGATGAAGTTGACCGCGTAGCCGGAGACCCGGATGGTCAGCTGCGGATAGTTCTCCGGGTGCTCCATGGCGTCCTCCAGGGTCGCCTTGTCGAGCACGTTGACGTTCATGTGGAAGCCGTCGCTGGCCGTGAAGCCGTCGAGGACTCCGGAGAGGTTCTGGATCCGCTCGCCGGGGGTGCGGCCCAGGGCGTCGGGCGTGATGGTGTTGGTGAGCGAGATGCCGTCCTCGGCGTCGTCGTAGTCGAGCTTGGCGACCGACAGCGCGGAGGCGATGTAGCCGTGCTCGTCACGGCCGTTCATCGGGTTGGCGCCAGGGGCGAACGGCTCGCCCGAGCGGCGGCCGTCGGGGGTGTTGCCGGTCTTCTTGCCGTAGACGACGTTCGAGGTGATCGTCAGGACGGACTGGGTGTGCACCGCGTTGCGGTAGGTCGGGTGCTGCCGGATCTTGCCCATGAAGTCCGAGACGATCCGGCGGGCGATGTGGTCGGCCCGCTCGTCGTTGTTGCCGTAGGCGGGGTAGTCGCCCTCGATCTCGTAGTCGACGGCGAGTCCCGTCTCGTCGCGGATGACCCTGACCCTGGCGTGCTTGACGGCGGAGAGCGAGTCGGCGGCGACCGAGAGGCCCGCGATGCCGCATGCCATCGTGCGCAGGATGTCCTGGTCGTGCAGCGCCATCTCGATGCGCTCGTAGGCGTACTTGTCGTGCATGTAGTGGATGACGTTCAGGGCGTGGACGTACGTCTTGGCGAGCCAGCCGAGCATCGCGTCGTAGCGCTCGACGAGGGTGTCGTAGTTGTCGTGGTCCAGGTACTCGCCCTCGATGGGCTCGAAGCCCTCGACGACGCGCTTGCCGGTCTTCTCGTCCCGGCCGCCGTTGATGGCGTAGAGCAGGGCCTTGGCGACGTTGACACGGGCGCCGAAGAACTGCATCTGCTTGCCGACCGCCATCGCCGACACACAGCAGGCGATCGCCGTGTCGTCGCCGTACTTGGGGCGCATCAGGTCGTCGGACTCGAACTGGATGGCCGAGGTGTCGATGGCGACCTTGGCGGCGAAGTCCTTGAAACCCTTGGGAAGGCCCCGCGACCAGAAGACCGTCAGGTTCGGCTCGGGGGCCGGGCCCAGGTTGTAGAGGGTCTGCAGGGCGCGGAAGGTGGTGCGGGATACCAGCGGACGGCCGTCATCGCCGATGCCGGCCATCGACCAGGTGACCCAGGTCGGGTCGCCGGAGTAGAGCTCGTTGTACTCGGGGGTGCGCAGGAAGCGGACGATGCGGAGCTTGATGACGAAGTCGTCGATGAATTCCTGGGCCTCGGTCTCGGTGATGCGGCCGGACTCGATGTCGCGCTGGAGGTAGATGTCGAGGAAGTTGTCGATGCGGCCGATCGACATGGCCGCGCCGTTCTGCTCCTTCACGGCGGCCAGGTAGGCGAAGTAGAGCCACTGGACAGCCTCGCGGCCGGTGGTGGCGGGGCCGGAGATGTCGTGGCCGTACGCCATCGCCATGGCCTTCAGTTCGCCGAGGGCCTTGATCTGCTCGGAGGTCTCCTCGCGGGCGCGGATGACGTCCTCGGTGGGCCACTCCTGGCCGAGCCGTGCCTTGTCGGCTTCCTTCTCGGCGATGAGGCGGTCCACTCCGTAGAGGGCGACGCGGCGGTAGTCGCCGATGATGCGGCCGCGGCCGTAGGCGTCGGGCAGGCCGGTGATGATGCCGGAGGAGCGGCAGGCGCGGATTTCGGGGGTGTAGGCGTCGAAGACACCTTCGTTGTGGGTCTTGCGGAGGTGCGTGTAGACCTCCTTGACCTCGGGGTCTGCCTCGTAGCCATAGGCGTTGAGTGCGCCTTCGACCATCCGCCAGCCGCCGTTGGGCATGATGGCGCGCTTCAGCGGGGCGTCGGTCTGGAGGCCGACGATGAGGTCCAGGTCGGCGTCGACGTAGCCGGGCCGGAAGGCGTCGATGCGGGACGGGGTCTTCGCGTCGACGTCGTGGATGCCGCGTTCGTTCTCCGAGGGGAACATCGACAGGAGCTTCTGCCAGACCCGCGTGGTGCGTTCGGTCGGTCCTGCCAGGAAGGAGGCGTCGCCCTCGTACGGGGTGTAGTTCTGCTGCACGAAGTCGCGGACGTCGACCGCGTCCCGCCACAGACCGCCCTTGAAGCCGTCCCATGCCTCGCCGTGCACTGTCGTTTCCGTAGGAGTGGCAGTCATCGCCGGCACCTTCCGAATCGCCGTTTCGCTGTACTTCCATTGCACTGCGATGTGATCGAGCAGGGGCTCCGCAATGGACCCCATTTCGGGACCGGAGGTCCCTTCTCGCCGCATCGAGAACCCAGCACACCCGCCCTGACCTGGAGATTCTTTCGGGACCTTGGACCCAAGTTCGCTTGTGAATGCATTCACAAGAATGTGCGGGGGCGTCCTGCGGTACGGGCCCCGAACATGCGAAGGGGCCGGGTGCTCCCACACCCGGCCCACGCCCGGACCGCCCCGCCGACGCAGCTCAGGGCGTCAGCTCGGCGATTCCGCGCCCTTGCGGGCGTAGAACCACCAGCAGATCGCGATACAGCTGGCGTAGAAGGCCACGAAGCCCCACATCGCGCTGGTGACCGCGAAGTTGGCGAACATCGCCGGGATGAAGAAGAAGCCGTACGCCGCGACGGCGGAGGTGAAGCCGGTGACCGCACCCGCCTCCATCTCGGACTGCTTCAGCGCCTTCGTGTAGGCGGGGGTGCCCTCCGTCAGGCCCTTCAGGTGCTGCTCGCGGAAGATCACCGGAATCTGGCGGAACGTCGAGCCGTTGCCGATGCCCGAGAAGAAGAACGCGGCCAGGAAGCAGGCGAGGAAGCCCCAGAAGTTGCCGTTGTCGCCACCGGAGGGAAGGAAGCCGATGACGCCGATGATCGAGACCGCCATGCCGGCGAACGAGATGATGGTGACCCTGGCGCCGCCGATCTTGTCGGCGATCCAACCGCCGGCCCAGCGGGCGAGCGCGCCCACGGCCGGGCCCATCCAGGCGTACGTCGCCGCGGAGTAGGCCGCGTCGATCGGCGTGAACGTGGTCTTGATGAGCATCGGCAGCGCTGCCGCGAACCCGATGAAGGAACCGAACGTGCCGACGTAGAGCCAGGTCATCAGCCAGTTGTGCTTGCGCTTGAAGATGATCTTCTGCTGGCTGAAGGGGGTCGACGCGACCTTCAGGTCGTTCTGGCCGAACCACGCGACGACGGCCAGGATCACCAGGACGGGCACCCACAGGAACGCGGCGTTCTGCAGCCACACGGACGTGCCGTCGGCCTTGTGCTGGGCCGAGCCGACCGCGAGGACCGAGCTGGTGATGACGATCGGGGTGACCAGCTGGACGACGGAGACACCGAGGTTGCCGAGGCCGCCGTTGATGCCGGTGGCGTTGCCCTTGTCGCGCTTGGGGAAGAAGAAGCCGATGTTGGCGAGGGAGGAAGCGAAGTTCGCGCCGCCGACGCCGCAGAGGGCGGCGATGGCGACCATCACGCCGTACGAGGTGTCCGGGTCCTGGACCGCGATGCCGAGCCAGATCAGCGGGACGACAAGGACGACCGTGGAGAGCGCGGTGAAGCGGCGCTGGCCGATCATCGGGCCGAGGAAGGTGTAGAAGACGCGTGCCGTGCCGCCGGTGATGCCGGGGACGGCGGTGAGCCAGAACAGCTGCGAGGTGGAGAAGCCGAAGCCGACGTCCTCGAGGTTGGTCGCGGTGACCGACCACACCTGCCAGACGACGAACGCGACCAGGAGCGCGGGGACGGCGATCCACAGGTTGCGGGAAGCGACCTTCTTGCCGATGGACTTCCAGAAGAGTTCGTTCTCCGGCTCCCAGTCGGTGATGGTCTTGCCGGGGCGGTACTGCGCGGGGTCGTACGTACGGCCCGATGGCGCGGTCCGCGTTTCTTGGGCGGCAGGCGATGTCATGTTGGTTCCCAGTTCGCTACGGGTCCCGACCTTGCTCCGGGGCCTGACATCTCCACGTTCCCGCGCGCGGGAACGTGCGAGCAGAGTCGTAGGGCACGCTCTGACCAGCCCAAAGGCACGAGAGTCAGGGGCCCTTCGGGCCGCGCGGGGCCGCCGGGGCGCGCCCCACAGCCCGCTCCGGCGGAAGGCTTCTGCCGCGCTGGCCCCGTGACGTCAGCACCGCCCTCCGAGCCGACACCGGCCCCCGAGCCAACACCGGCCCCCGATCCGGCAGGGGCCTCCGAGGCCTCCCGCTACTTCAAGGTCGGCCCCGCCCAGCAACTCGTCCTGCCCGTCAGCGCCGCGGCGACCCTCGCCAGTACGTTCGCCGGCAGCTGGGCCGTCCTGGTCGCGGGGCTCGTGGCGACGGCCACCGTCGCGACCGGCGTGACGCTCACCGCCCGTACGGCCCGAAGGGAGGCGACCCCCTGAAGGGAGACAACCAGCCGAAGGGAGACCACCAGCCGAAAGGAGGCAACCACGTAGCTCGCCCCGTGGCCGTCCCCTGCGGGGCCACCGCGCAACTCCCGCGCGTGATACGCAGGTCGGCATGGCTTCCACAAACTCCCTCACCGATGTCCCCGGCCTGCGCGTAGGGCATGCCACCCGCACCGCCCCGGCGTACCCGGGCCACCTCACCGGCACGACCGTCGTGCTCGCGCCGGAGGGCGGCGCCGTCACGGCCGTGGATGTACGGGGCGGCGGCCCCGGCACCCGCGAGACGGACGCCCTCGACCCCCGCAACCTCGTGCAGCGCGTGGAGGCCGTCGTGCTGACCGGCGGCAGCGCGTACGGCCTGGACTCCGCGGCCGGGGTGATGGCGTGGCTGGAGAAACAGGGCCGCGGCGTGCGGGTCGGCCCCGATCCCGCCCACGTCGTGCCCGTGGTCCCGGCCGCCTGCGTTTTCGACCTCGGCCGCGGCGGCGAGTTCACGGCACGTCCCGACGCCTCGACCGGACGCGCCGCCGTGGAGGCCGCCGCGGGCACCGAGCCGTTCACGCCGGTCGAGGAGGGGAACGTCGGCGCGGGCACCGGCGCCCTGGTCGGCAAGGTGAAGGGCGGTATCGGAAGCGCGAGCGTCAGGCTGGACTCGGGGGTCACGGTCGCCGCCCTGGTGGTCGCGAACGCGGCGGGCTCGGGGGTCGATCCGCGGACGGGGGCGCTGTACGGGCGGTACTTCGAGGGAGAGCGGGTGGAGTACCCGGCCCCGGAGGCCCACGACGAGGCCACGCGCCGCCTCGCCGAAGCCGCCGCGAAGAACGGGCCGCCCCCGCTGAACACCACCCTCGCCGTGGTCGCCACGGATGCCGAACTCACCAAGGCACAGGCCCAGAAGCTCGCCGGTACGTCGCACGACGGCATCGCGCGCGCAGTGCGCCCCGTCCATCTCCTCAACGACGGGGACACCGTATTCGCCCTCGCGACCGGCGAGCGCCCGCTGCCGGGGGCCGCGGAGAACCCGCTCGCCCTGAACGAAATCCTCGCGGCGGGCGCGGACGTGGTGACGGCGGCGATCGTACGGGCGCTCCTGGCGGCGGAGTCCGTGCGGACGCCGGGCGGCGAATTCCCCTCGTTCACCGACCTGTACGACCTCGGCGGACCTCACGGCAAGTAACCCGGGCTCAACCGCTCAACCCCGGTAGCGCTCTCAGGTATCCCAGGTATCCCATAGCGCCGCCCAAGGGAATTCCCAGAGAGAACACAGAACGCCTACACACAAATAGGCCCGGAGCGCCGCCCGTTGGGACGCCGTCGGGCCGCCGTAGGGCCATATCTCTGTGCCCGTCCTCACACCAAGCGGACGGAACCTTTCCGGCCGGGGGCCGCTCTTATCTCCTACCTGGTCTCCTACCTGGTCAGAACGCGCACTTCGCAAAAAGATGGAGCAGCCCGTGACAACGCCGCACATAGCCCAGCCCCGGCGACGCACCCTTCTGGCGGCCACCGCGCTCGCCGCCGCCGGTGCTCTCGCCCTCACGGCCTGCGGCGGCGACGGGGACAGCAACGGCGACAACAAGGACGGCAAGTCCAAGTCTCAGGGCGCCGAGATCACCATCTCGGCGAAGGACGGCTCCACCGGCGCCTCCATCAACGCCACCGGCGTCAAGGTCGAGAACGGCAAGCTGACCGAGGTGAAGATGACCCTGGTCTCCACCGGGGCGACGGTCGACGGCACGCTTTCCGACGGCGGCACCAGCTGGAAGCCCAAGGCCCAGCTCGAGCGCGGCATGAAGTACAAGATCACGGCTGACGCGAAGGACTCCAAGGGCAAGGAAGCGACCGAGAACTCGATCTTCACCACCGTCTCGAAGGACAACAGCTTCATCGGGAGTTACACCCCGGACGGCGGCACGAAGGTCGGCGTCGGCATGCCGGTCTCCTTCAACTTCGACAAGGCGATCACCGAGAAGCAGTCGGTCCAGTCGCACATCAAGGTCACCTCCGACAGCGGCCAGAAAATCGTGGGCCACTGGTTCGGCAACCAGCGGCTCGACTTCAGGCCCGAGGAGTACTGGAAGGCCGGCTCCAAGGTCACGATGAAGATCGACCTGGAGGGCGTGAAGGGCGCGGACGGCGCCACCGGCGTGCAGAACAAGACGGTCACCTTCACCATCGGCCGCGCGCAGGTCTCCACGGTCGACGTGAAGGCCAAGAAGATGACGGTCGAGCGCGACGGCAAGGTCATCAAGACCATCCCGATCTCCGCGGGCAGCCCGGCGAACCCCACGTACAACGGCAAGATGGTGATCTCCGAGAAGTTCACCCAGACCCGGATGAACGGCGACACGGTCGGCTTCGGCGGTGAGTACGACATCAAGGACGTCCCGCACGCGATGCGCCTGTCGTCCTCCGGCACCTTCATCCACGGCAACTACTGGGGCTCGCCCTCGATCTTCGGCAGCTCCAACACCAGCCACGGCTGCGTCGGCCTCCAGGACGCGCAGGGCGCGGGCGACTCCAGCACGCCGGGCGCGTGGTTCTACGACAACTCCCTCATCGGGGACGTCGTGACGGTCAAGGGCTCCCCGGACGAGACCATCGCCCCGGACAACGGCCTCAACGGCTGGAACATGTCCTGGAGCGAGTGGACGGCGGGCAGCGCGGGCTGACCCCGCCCGCCTCGGCCCTCCTCGGCACGCACCTCGGCACGCGCCTCTCACCAGGCCCAACGCCCCGAGCCGCACGGGAACTTGCCGTGCGGCTCGTTCGTTTTCCCGTTCCCGGACATGATGTCCGACCCAGGGGCTACGGTATGCACTCACAACGTGACATGCAGCAACGCCGGGAGAGACCTTGAGCGTTCCGTACGAGTACGAGACGGCGTACGAGCCACAGTCTGCCGAGCAGAAGTCCCCGCACTCTCCGCAGGAGCGACTCGAGCAGCTTCTTGGCCGCGCCCTGAACTCCTTCGACCTGCCGGACGACACGATAAGGCGCCTGGACTCAGCTCTCGCGTACGACAGTTCGCTGCACTCCGCACACCACAGCGCGGGCCTCCATCGCGAGACGTACCGGCATACGTGGCTGCTCGCCGACGCGACCTCGCTCACCCTCTGGGAGCTCGTCCACAACACGGGCCCCGGCGGCCACCCCCAGCACGAGTTGTACGCGGACGAGGAGGACGCGGGAGTCGCCACCTCGCGTCTGCCGCTCCCGCCCGACACCCCCGCCACCGTTTGCGAGCAGACCGTCGTGCTCCAGCTCCCGGTCACCGAAGAACCCCGCCATACGTACGCGCCCGACGACTCCGCCGACCACGCGCGCCGGCTGCTGCGCCGTGCGGAGAACCTCGCGGACGAGGGGCGGCCCGGCCAGGAGATCGAGCGGTTACTGCGCTCGGCGTTCGCGCACCAGATCACGCAGGCGTTCGGCCGTCCCTGCCTGCCGGGCGAGGCGCGACTCAGCTTCTCGCTCTACGAACACGCCTTCCTGCTCTTCGACGGCAGCGAGCTCAGCCTCTGGGAGGTCGAGCACACGGTCACGCCCGACAAACGGCACCGCTGCGAGGTGTACGCCAGCGAGGACGCCGCACGCACGGCGATGGAGCAGCGCGCCAGGAGCATTCCGCAGCAGCGCGCGAAGTAGGCGCCGGGCGCTGTACAGGGGTGCGGGGGTGCAGGGGTACGGCGTATCAGGAGCGGCCGTCACCGAACTGGCGTACGAGACCGGCGAAGGCGGCCCGCTCGTCCGGCGTCAGTTCGACCGTCTCCGCGCGCGGCGGCCCCGACTGCACGGGCAGCGCGGTCAGCGCCCCGGGCCGGCGGCGCCGGACGTCCGCGTCGGCCCGGTCGCGCCGCAGCATCCGCACCAGGCCCACGGACCAGGCGGCGGTCGCCACAGCCAGTACGGCAACGCCTGCCTGCTGGAGGATCGAGACATTCTGGAACATGCCGCACAGTAGACAACACGACACAGGCCCTACAACAGGGGGGTTGTGGGACTTACGTACCGAAGTGACGTATGTCGCACAACCCCCCTCATAGGGCCCGAAGAGCCGAGAGGCCTGGTCGGGCCGGCGGCTCAGACAGCTGCCGGCACGCGCTTGTCCTTGTCCGTCACCGTCTCGCCGGCCGGGGCGCTGTCCTGCGAAGAGCCCGTCTTCCGGGTCCCCTTGAGCAGGATGACCGCCACGGTCGAGACCGCGACACCGGCGACGATCGCCACCAGGTAGAGCAGCGGCTGCCCGATGAGCGGCACCACGAAGATGCCGCCGTGCGGGGCCCGCAGCGTGCAGTCGAAGGCCATCGACAGGGCACCGGTGACCGCGCCGCCCGCCATCGACGCGGGGATCACCCGCAACGGGTCCGCCGCGGCGAACGGAATCGCGCCCTCTGTGATGAAGGAGGCGCCGAGGAACCAGGCCGCCTTGCCGTTCTCACGCTCGGTCTTGGTGAACAGCCGGCCGCGGACCGTGGTGGCCAGAGCCATGGCCAGCGGCGGGACCATACCGGCCGCCATCACCGCGGCCATGACCTTGAGGCTGCCCTCGGTGGGGTTGGCGAGGCCGCCGACGGCAAAGGCGTACGCGACCTTGTTCAGCGGTCCGCCGAGGTCGAAGCACATCATCAGGCCGAGGATGACGCCGAGAATGACGGCGTTGGCGCCGGACAGGCCCTCCAGCCAGTCGGTGAGCGCGCTCTGCAGCTCGGCGATGGGCTTTCCGACGACGAGGAACATCAGGAAGCCGACGACCGCGGACGAGATCAGCGGGATCACGACCACCGGCATGATGCCGCGGAGCACGGCCGGAATCTTCACGCGCTGGATGCCCATGACGACCGCGCCCGCGATCAGGCCCGCCGCGAGGCCGCCGAGGAAGCCCGCATTGATGGTGACGGCGACGGAGCCGCCGACGAAGCCGGGTACGAGACCGGGCCGGTCGGCCATTCCGTACGCGATGTAGCCCGCGAGGACCGGCACCAGGAAGGCGAAGGCGAGCCCGCCGATCTGGAAGAGGAGCGCGGCCCAGCTGGTGGTGTCCGTCCACACGAAGTGCTCGGCGACCGACGGCGCCTTGTCGATCTTCCAGCCGCCGATGGCGAAGCCGAGCGCGATGAGGAGGCCGCCCGCGGCGACGAACGGGACCATGTAACTGACGCCGGACATCAGCCACTTGCGCAGCTTGGTGCCGTAGCCGTCCTCGCTGTCCCCGGCGTTGTCGACGGGACTGGGCCCGGCGTCCGCGGTCGTCTCGCCGCGGGCCGCCTTCGCCCGGACCTCCGCGATGAGCTCCGCGGGCCTGCTGATGCCGGCCTTCACGCCGACATCGACGGTGGGCTTACCGGCGAAACGGTCCTTCTCCCGTACGGGAACGTCGTGCGCGAAGATGACCGCGTCCGCGGCGGCGATCACCGCCGGGTCGACGCGGGTGAAGCCCGCGGACCCCTGGGTCTCCACCGTCAGCTCTACGTCCGCCTCGCGGGCGGCGTTCTCGAGGGACTCGGCGGCCATGTAGGTGTGCGCGATGCCGGTGGGGCAGGAGGTGACGGCGACGATTCTGAACGCGGGGGTCTCTTCGCCTCCGGAGGACGCAGGGGTCTCTTCACCGCCGGAGGACGCAGGGGTCTCTGCACCGCCGGAGGACGCCGGGGTCTCTGCACCGCCGGACGCAGGAGGCTCTTCGCCTCCGGACGCAGGGGCCTCTTCGCCGGGCGCCTCTTGGGACGGCTGCCCGGCGCCGGGGGTGGCCGCCGTGTCGCCGGTGATCAGCGCCGCCGCCGAAGCCGGATCGGACGCGGCCCGCAAGGCGTCGGTGAACTCCGTGTCCATCAACTGCCGTGCGAGCGACGACAGGATGGTCAGGTGGGCGTCGTCGGCGCCCGCCGGAGCGGCGATCAGGAAGATCAGGTCGGCCGGCCCGTCCGGCGCCCCGAAGTCGATGCCGTCCGCCGAGCGGCCGAAGGCCAGGGTCGGCTCGGTGACGTGGGCGCTGCGGCAGTGCGGGATGCCGATGCCGCCGTCGAGTCCGGTCGGCATCTGCGCCTCGCGCGCCGCCACATCGGCGAGGAACCCGTCCAGGTCCGTCACCCGGCCGAGGGCCACCATGCGTTCGGCGAGGGCACGGGCCGCCGCTTCCTTGGTTCCGGCGGACCGGTCGATTTCGAGGTCGACCAGTTCCGCGGTGATCATCTCGCTCATCGCGGGCTCCTTCGCACGCGTATCGCCCGGAGGGCTGGGGTGGGGACGGGGGTGGAGACAGGAGTGGGGACGGCAGTGGGGACGGGAGTGGGGACGGGGGGTGAGCAGGTATGGGCGGGGTGGGGAGTCATGACGCCGGCTCCGTCAGTACGCGGTCCAGGGGGACCTCGGAGGTGACGGTGACCGCGTCGGGCGCGAGGTCCGCGGGGGTCGGCATCGCGCTGCCGGGGAGTTGCACCGCTGCCGCTCCGTGCGCCACGGCCGAGGCGAGGGCGGCGCGGCCGGTGCCGCCCGCGATGAGGAAACCGGCCAGGGAGGAGTCACCGGCGCCGACGTTGCTGCGTACGGCGTCGACCGGAGCGCTGCCGAAGTACGTGCCCGAGTCGTCCACCAGAATCTGGCCGTCCGCGCCGAGGCTGGCGAGCACGGCCCGCGCCCCCGAGGCCCGCAGCTCTTCCGCCGCCTTGACCGCGTCGCCGACCGTCGAAAGGGGGCGGCCCACCGCTTCGGCGAGCTCCTGCGCGTTCGGCTTGACGACGTCGGGGCGCTCGGCAAGCGCGGCGAGCAGCGCAGGGCCCGATGTGTCCAGGGCGATACGGGCGCCCGCGGCGTGCGCGCGGGCCACGAGGTCGGCGTACCAGGAGGGGGCGAGGCCGCGCGGGAGGCTGCCGCAGCAGGCGATCCAGTCGGCGCCCGCGGACCGCTCACGCACGGCGGAGAGAAGCAACTCGGCCTCGTCCGGCGTCAGTTCGGGCCCAGCCGCGTTGATCTTGGTGAGGGTGCCGTCCGGTTCGGCCACCGCGATGTTGGACCGGGTCTGGCCCGCGACCCACACCGGGGCGACCTTGATGCCCTGCTCGTCGAGGAGCTGGTCAACGAGCGCGCCGGGCGCGCCGCCGAGGGGCAGCACGGCCAGCGTCTGCGCTCCCGCCGCCGCGACCGCCCTCGATACGTTGACACCCTTGCCTCCCGGGTCCATCCGGTCGCCGGTGGCCCGGATGACCTCGCCTCGGTCCAGCGAGGGGACCTCGTAGGTGCGGTCGAGGGAGGGGTTGGGGGTGACGGTGAGGATCATGCGCGTACGTACCATTTCGTTGCTGACCTGCGAGTTGCCGCTGCTGTCGGCCGTGTTCGGGCCCGCGCCGCTCATGCCCGGATCACCTCCGTGCCGCCGCTCTCGATCGCGGCGGCGTCCTCGGGGTCGAGTCCGGTGTCGGTGATCAGGAGGTCCACGTCGTCCAGATCGCCGAAGCGCGCGAAGTGCTCCTGCCCGTGCTTGGCGGAGTCCGCGAGGAGCACCACGCGGCGGGCCGCGCCGATCGCCGCGCGCTTGACGGCCGCTTCGGCGAGGTCGGGGGTGGTCAGGCCGGCTTCGGCGGAGAAGCCGTTCGCCGCGACGAACAGGACGTCGGCGCGGATCTCCGCGTACGCCCGCAGCGCCCATGCGTCGACGGCGGCGCGCGTACGGCTGCGGACGCGGCCCCCGATGAGGTGGAGCTGGATGCCGGGGTGGTCGGCGAGGCGGGCGGCGGTGGGCAGGCCGTGCGTGACGACGGTGAACGTCGATTCCAGCGGGAGCGAGGCGGCGAGGCGGGCGACCGTTGAGCCCGCGTCGAGGATGACGCTGCCTTCGATCGGCAGCTCGGCGAGGGCGGCGCGGGCGATGCGGTCCTTCTCGTCGGCGGCCGTTCCCTCGCGCTCGGCGAGGTCGGGCTCGAAGTCGAGGCGGCCGGCCGGTATGGCGCCGCCGTGCACACGGCGTACGAGGCCGGCGCGGTCGAGGGCCTTGAGGTCGCGCCGGATGGTCTCGGCGGTGACCTTGAACTCCTCGGCCAGCGACAGCACGTCGACTCGCCCGCCGTCGCGCGCGAGCCGCAGGATCTCCTGCTGGCGCTCCGGTGCGTACATGTCCGTTTGCCTCCGCCTGATGCCCGAGTATGTGGGTTCACTCGCAGACTACGGCCGAATTTCCGCAAAGTAAACAGGGTCGGACCCCACTCAGACACAAACGGGCTTCGGCACGAGCGGCGTTGCCATGGCCGGGGGCCGTGCGTACTGGAATCGCTGGACGCGACGGCGGCCCGGGCAGAGCTCTAGGCTCCGCCCGGGCCGCGCGCGACACGCCCGCGCCCGCCGCCACCGCCACCGCTCAGGAGGTCAACGCGGGTTCCCGTTCGGCGGGTTCGGCGGCCTCATCCGCGCCCCGGGCCGGGATCGCGGTCTCGGTCTCGGTCGCGTTCTCGTCGTCATCGTCGCCGCCGCCCTCGACGTGCTGACGCGGCTTGCCCGGCAGGGCGAACATCAGCAGGAAGATGGCGACGAGTACGCCGACGACCCACCACAGCGAGTTCTGGAACGCGCCCACGATCTCCGCCGGCACCTCACTCCGCGCCGCCTTCTCGTCGATCATGCCGAAGAAGACGACGGAGACCAGGCCGAGCCCGAGCGCCGTACCCATCTGCTGCACGGTGTTGAGCAGCCCGGACGCGGACCCCGAGTGCTCACGCGGCACGTCCGAGAGGATGGCGTCCGTCAGGGGAGCGACAATGAGTCCCATGCCGGCGCCCATCACGACCAGCGGCAGCGCCATCTGCCAGGACGTGATGCCCGCGCCGTACCGGTCCGCCTCCCAGATGTAGAGCAGTACGCCGGTGGCCATGATGAGCGCACCGCCCTGAAGCACCTTCCGCCCGAACCGCGGCACGAGCTTCTGCACGGACATACCGGCCGCCACCGAGACCGCGATCGAGAACGGCACCCCGGTCACGCCCGCCCGCAGCGCGCTCCAGCCGAGCCCCGTCTGCATGTACACCGTCCAGACCAGGAAGAAGATGCCCATCGCGACACCGAACACGGTCTGCACCGCGATGCCCGCGGCGAAGCTCTTCACCTTGAACAGGGACAGTTCCACGAGCGGCGAACCGTCCTTCGCCGCCTTCGCCTTCTCGTACGCGATCAGCGCGCCGAAGACGGCGAGGCCGCCGGCCATCATGGCGTAGCCCCACAGCGGCCAGTCCAGCTCGCGCCCGCGGGTCAGCGGGTAGAGCACCATCAGCAGGCCGAGCGTGACGAGGACGACGCCGACGAGGTCGAGCTTGAGGGCCCTGGGTGCCTTGGACTCGCTGATGAACTTGGCGCCCAGGATCAGTCCCGCGATACCGACGGGCAGGTTGATCAGGAAGATCGGCCGCCATTCGAGCCCGAAGAGGTTCCACTGGGTGAGGAGCGCGCCGAGCAGCGGTCCCGATACGGCGCCAAGGCCCACGATCATTCCGAAGAGCCCGAAGACCTTGCCGCGCTCGTGCGCGGGGAAGGTGGCGTGCACGATCGAGAGGACCTGCGGCACCATCATCGCGGCCATGCCGCCCTGCAGGATCCGCGAGGCGACCAGCATCTCCGGGTTCGCGGCGAACCCGCAGAGCGCGGAGGCGAGCGTGAAGCCCGCGATCCCTATGAGGAACATCCGCTTGCGCCCGTGGATGTCGCCGAGCCGCCCGCCGGTGATGAGGCCGGCCGCGAAGGCGAGCGCGTAGCCCGCGGTGATCCACTGAATCTGGCTGTACGAGGCGCCGGCGTCCTCCTGGATGGACGGGATCGCGATGTTGACGATCGTGACGTCGACCAGGTCCATGAAGGCCGCGGTCATCACGATGGCGAGCGCGAACCAGCGGCGCCGGTCGGCGGCGACGGCCGTCTCGGGCGGGGTTGTTGCGGGGCTGCTGTAAGTCATGGAAGGAGGCTAGAAGCCATATAGGCCAGTACATGTCCTAGATGCGCGGCATCCTGGGCGACATGACTTCGACTTCGGGCACGGCTTCGGGCACGGGTACGGGTACGGCTTCGGGCACGAATACAGGCACAGGCACGACCTCGGCTGCTGAACGGTCCGGCGGTGGTACCGACACCCCGGCTCGGCTTCTCCAACTCCTCTCCCTCCTCCAGACCCCGCGCGAGTGGCCCGGCGGGGAGCTGTCGGAGCGGCTCGGGGTGAGCCGGCGCACCGTGCGGCGCGACATCGACCGGCTGCGGGACCTCGGCTATCCGGTGCAGGCGAGCCAGGGGGCGACCGGCGGATACCGCCTCGTCGCGGGCAAGGCGATGCCACCGCTCGTCCTGGACGACGAGGAGGCGGTGGCGATCGCGGTGGGGCTGCGGGCGGGGGCGGGGCACGCGGTGGAGGGGGTGGACGAGGCGTCGGTACGGGCACTGGCGAAACTCGAACAGGTCCTGCCCTCCCGCCTGCGCCACCGCGTCCAGACGCTCCAGATCGCCACGACCCCGCTGACCAGCGGGGACGGTGCGAGCATCGCGCCCGAGACACTGACGGTCATGGCGTCAGCGGCGGCGGGCCAGGAACGCCTCCGCTTCGCGTACCGCTCCGGCGACGGCACGGAGTCCCGCCGTCTTACAGAGCCGCATCGGCTGGTGTCGACGGGGCGGCGCTGGTACCTGGTCGCGTACGACATCGACCGCGACGACTGGCGCACGTTCCGGGTGGACCGGGTCTCGTCGCCCTTCGCGACCGGCGCGCGTTTCGTGCCGCGGGAGTTGCCCACCGGGGATGCCGCGGAGTACATCCGCCGGTCGATGTGGCGGGAGCAGCCGTCGTACGAGATCGACGTGACGTTCTCGGCGTCCGCGGAGGCCGTCGCGGGGGCGTTCCCCTCGGCCCTGGGCACGCCGGAGCCGCTGACGGCCACGACGTGCCGGTTGCGGGCGACGGTGACGGACGCGGTCGACTGGTTGGCGGTGCGCCTTGCCATGACCGGCTCCGATTTCATCGCCCACGGGCCCCCGGAACTGGTGGATTCCCTGCGCGAACTGGGCGCGCGGCTGACGCGGGCGTCAGGGGCGTGAGCAGGGCCGCGGGCCGCGGAGCGGGGGAACACTTTGCCACTCCGCCGTCGCGTGACTCCGCGGCCCGGTGGGGGCCAATCGAGCGGGCGGCGGACAGGGGCAACCGGGCGGGGGCAGGTGGGTGGGAGAACCCTCCGCGCGGAGCGCACCGCCCCCCACCAGAAAGCAAAAGTGAGCCCCGGTGCCGGGGGGGGGATGGCACCGGGGCTCGGCTGGTGGGCGGCTTCGCGGGCCGTCAAGGCCTAGGCCGCCGCGTCGAACCCCGTGTCGCGGGCCAGCTTCTTCAGCTCAAGGAGCGCGTGCTTCTCGATCTGGCGGATCCGCTCGCGCGTGAGCCCATGCTGCTTGCCGACCTCCGTGAGGGTCCGCTCGCGGCCGTCCTCGATGCCGTACCGCATCTTGATGATGGAGGCCGTGCGCTGGTCGAGGCGGCCGATCAGGTCGTCGAGCTCCTCGCTGCGCAGCAGGGTCAGGACGGACTGCTCGGGCGAGACCGCGGAGGTGTCCTCGAGGAGGTCGCCGAACTGCGTGTCTCCGCTGTCGTCCACGCCCATGTTCAGGGAGACCGGGTCGCGTGCCCAGTCCAGGACGTCCGTGACGCGCGCGGGCGTCGTGTCGAGCTCGGCCGCGACCTCCTCGGGCTCGGGGTCGCGCCCGTGCTTGCGGTTGAACTCGCGCATGACCCGGCGGATCCGTCCGAGCTCCTCCACCAGGTGGACGGGGAGACGGATGGTGCGGGACTGGTCGGCTATGGAGCGCGTGATGGCCTGGCGGATCCACCACGTGGCGTACGTGGAGAACTTGAAGCCCTTGGCGTAGTCGAACTTCTCGACCGCGCGGACCAGGCCCGCGTTCCCCTCCTGGATGAGGTCGAGGAGCGGCAGACCGCTCCGCGGATAGCGACGCGCCACGGCGACGACGAGCCGCAGGTTGGACCGGATGAAGACATCCTTCGCCCGCTCGCTGTCGGCGACCAGCGCCTCCAGCTCCTCGCGGGTCGCGGAAGCGCCGGGGACGGAGTCCTCGACGTCGCCGTCGAGTATCTTCCGGGCATACACACCGGCCTCGATGATCTGGGACAGCTCGACTTCCTTGGCGGCGTCGAGCAGCGGCGTACGCGCGATCTCGTCGAGGTACATGCCGACCAGGTCGCGGTCGGCGATCTCCCCGCCTACGGCGCGAACACTGCGTGCCGCGTCGGTCTCGCCGGTGGAGGCGGACTTACGACGGGCGACGGCACGGGTTGCCATGCGTGCTCCCTTGCGTGTGGAGGTCCTGGTCGGCCCTTTTCACGGGCCTCGGTGGTGGAAACCACACCCTTCCGGGTGCCCTGCTTCCAATGGAAACAACGACTGGAATCCGGACAGAATTCCCAAGCCGTGCCTCTATTTTCCTGACGTTGCAGTACCCTGTGCCGCCACAAGGGAGGCCAGATGTCGCCGGAACGTACAGAGGTGCAGGTCAGGCCGGGCACGGAGGCCGATCTCGAAGCCCTGACCGCTATCTACAACCACTACGTGCGTGAGACGGCGCTCACATTCGACACGGCCGTCTTCTCGCCGGAGGAGCGACGCCCTTGGCTGCTCTCCCATCCTGTAGACGGCCCGTATCGCCTATTGGTTGCCCGTGAACGGGATTCCGGGCTGATCCTCGGGTACGCCACCAGTTCTCCTTTCCGGGCCAAGCCCGCTTACGCGACCTCCGTGGAGGTCAGCGTCTACTGCTCGCCGGACGCCGCGGGGCGCGGCATCGGCACCCTGCTCTACAAGGCGCTCTTCGAGGCCCTGGAGGGCGAGGACCTGCATCGCGCCTACGCCGGTATCGCCCAGCCGAACGACGCCTCCGTCCGCCTCCACGAACGTTTCGGCTTCCGGCACGCCGGCACGTACCGGGAAGTGGGCCGCAAGTTCGGCCGCTACTGGGACGTCGCCTGGTACGAGCGTCCCCTGGGCCCCGGCGCCTGACGCGGGTCCTAGGTCCTGACCAGGGCCGTCCTAAGCCCTGACCTAGGGCGCACGGCCGTTACACCCCGCCCGCGCCCCGCTTACGGTCCAACGCATGGACCCCCGAGCAGACTCCCCGGCCGGCACCTCGGCCGCCGCCCCAGCCGCCACCACCGCCCTCACCGGTGCGCCCACCGGCGCCCTCGACGAAGCCCTGGAGCGTCTGCACGCCTCGGGCCCCGAGCGGCTCGGACGGCTCAGCAACCACGCCCCGATGGCCGTCGAGGCGCTCGCCGCGCACGGCCTGTCCGGCGAGGTCCACCGCTGGCTCGAGCTGTACGCGCCGAGGTTGGAGGAGTACCCGAGCGCGATCGGATCAATCACCCGCGACAACTGGCGCGAGGCCCTCGGCGATCCGCGCCGCGCGGCGGACTGGATCGCGTACTTCGAAGAACAGACCGGAGACTCCGGCGGACGCCCGTGGCGCGACGTGCTCGCCGAATGGTGGCCCCGCCTGCTGCCCGGCATCTACGGCGGCGCCACGCACCCGGCGATCCGGGTCGGCCACGCGGTGCGCGCCCTCCTGAGCGGCGAGGAGACGCGGCCACGCCGTACCGAACTGGCCCCCGGCCTCGGCTACTGGGCCGCCCGCCACCACCCCGTCACCGGCGTCGAACTCCTGCCGGCGAGCACCGGTACCGCCGCTGCCGCCCTGGACTCCGTGGAGCCGATCCCCGGCAGGGACAACGGCAACTACCCCGACAGGCTCGGCCGGATCGCGGGCCTCCCCGCGTGGGGCGCCTCGGTGACCGACCCGGACGAGGCGCACCGCAGGCTCACCGAGCTGGTGTGTGCGGCCACGCACCGGTATGCCACGCACGGCCACGGCGAGGCGACGATGCTGGTGCACGCGGCGACCGCGCCCAACGCCGTGCTGCGCACCCTGCCCGCGCTGCCCCGCGCACTCTGGGCGCCCGGCCTGCACGCGGCCTGGACGGCATCGGCGGCCGTGACCTCGATGTACGCCCCGGACGCCCCGGTCACGTACACCGCGCCCGGCACCTTCTCCCCGGAGGAAGTCTTCGAGCGGGCCCTCGCGCACGGGGACGAGCACGTCATCAAGTTCACCGACACCGCACTGGACGTCGCCGCATCGACGGGCGACGAACGGGCCCTGACGGCCGCCCTGCGCGCGATCGAGCTCAGCGAGCCGCTGACGTAGGGCCGCAAAAAGCGCCGGAGAGAGCCGGGAAGAGACGGAAAGAACCCTCACCAGGAGGGAACGCACCGGGAGGGAACCCTCAGCCGAACTGCACCGACCTCTTCGCGAGCCCCATCCAGAACCCGTCGATCACACTCCGCTGCCCGCCGAGATCGCCCGCCGCATCGGCGGCGCCCAGCGTCACGAACAAGGGCGCGAAGTGCTCCGTGCGCGGATGCGCGAGCTCGCCCGCCGGCGATTTGTGCCGGAAGTCGAGGAGCCCGTCCACGTCGCCCGCGTCGAGCGCCTCGCGCCCCCACGCGTCGAACTCCGCGGACCACGACGGCGTACCGCCCTGTCGCAGCGCCGCCAGGTTGTGCGTGAAGAAGCCGCTCCCGACGATCAGCACGCCCTCGTCCCGCAGCGGCGCCAGCTTGCGGCCGATGTCGAGGAGGCGCCGCGGGTCGAGGGTCGGCAGGGAGATCTGGAGTACGGGGATGTCCGCGTCCGGGTACATCTCGACGAGGGGGACGTACGCTCCGTGGTCGAGCCCGCGATCCGGGATGTCCTGCACCGGTGTACCGGCTCCGCGCAGCAGTTTTCGCACGGAGTCCGCCAGTTGAGGGGCGCCCGGGGCGGCGTACGTCACCTGGTAGTAGTGCTCGGGGAAGCCCCAGAAGTCGTACACCAGCGGCGCTGTCCCGGTCGCGCCGAGGGCGAGCGGGGCCTCCTCCCAGTGGGCGGAGATCATGAGGATGGCCTTGGGGCGCGGCAGCTCCGCCGACCAGGCACGGAGCTGGTCGGGCCAGAGCGCGTCGTCGGCCAGCGGCGGTGCGCCGTGGCTGAGGTACAGGGCGGGCATGCGCTCCCGGGTGGCGGTCATGGCGGCACCTCCAAAAGGGTGGCGGGCGTACGAAGGATGGCGGGCGCACGAGAGGCGATTTACTTTAACTCTCAAGCTTCTGCTCGACGACGACCCTACTCCTGCATTGTTTAACTTTCAAGGAAGGGCTGCGTACAGTGGAGTACATGGATACGGCACCCACTTCTCCCCGGGACGGGGAACCGCGCTGGCTCGACGACGCGGAACAGCGCACCTGGCTCGCGTATTTGCAGGCCACCACGCTGCTGGAGGACCACCTCGACCGCCAGTTGCAGCGCGACGCCGGCATGCCGCACATCTACTACGGACTCCTTGTCCAGCTGTCCGTCGCCCCCCGGCGGCGCCTGCGCATGACGGAGCTTGCCAAGAACACCAAGATCACCCGGTCCCGCCTCTCGCACGCCATCGCCCGCCTGGAGAAGAACGGCTGGGTGCGCCGCGAGGACTGCCCCTCCGACAAGCGCGGCCAGTTCGCGATCCTCACCGACGACGGGTACGAGGTGCTCCGCAGGACCGCGCCCGGCCATGTCGCCGCCGTACGCCAGGCCCTCTTCGACCGGCTCACCCCGGAACAGCAGAAGTCCCTCGGCGAGATCATGGTGATCGTCGCCGAGGGACTTCAGCCGAAGGGGGCGGGGGCGGACCTGCCCTGGCTCCGCTAGGCCTCCCCGCGCGGAACCGGGGTCAGTGCGCGACCACCGGGATCCGCACCTCGTCCTCGACGCCCTCGCTGTCGCCGGAGCCCGAGGCGGCCGGAGAGCCGCTCTGGGCGCCGGTGTTGATGAGGGCGAAGGCGATCGCGGCGGCGGCGGCCAGGATGCCGACGGCCCACCAGATCGCGCTGGTGTAGCCCTCGACCATGGCCTGCGCCTGGACCAGCTTCTGGGCCGCGGGAGTCGTCGCGCCCGCCGCGTGGTCCGCGATGTACGCGGTGGTGGCGGAGGCGGCGATGGTGTTCAGGAGGGCGGTGCCGATGGCGCCGCCGACCTGCTGCGAGGTGTTGACCATCGCGGAGGCGACACCGGAGTCACGCGGCTCGACACCGTGCGTGGCCAGGGACATGGCGGGCATGAACGCCGTACCCATGCCGAGGCCGAGCAGCAGCTGCGCGGGCAGGATCAGACCGGCGTACGAGGTGCCGATCTCCAGCTGCGTCAGGAGCAGCATGCCGAGGGCCGCGACGACGAAGCCGGGGCCCATGAGCAGCCGCGGCGCGACGCGGGTCATCAGGCGGGCGCCGATCTGCGTGGAGCCCGTGATCATGCCGACGATCATCGGCAGGAACGCGAAGCCGGTCTTCACCGGCGAGAAGCCCTTGACGATCTGCAGGTAGTACGTGAGGAAGAGGAACAGGCCGAACATCGCGATGATCGCGAGGCCGAGCGAGAGGTAGACGCCGCCGCGGTTGCGCTCGGTCAGGACGCGCAGCGGAAGCAGCGGCGACTTGACCTTCGCCTCGACCAGGACGAACGCGGCGAGCAGGACGGCCGAGCCGACGAACATGCCGATGGTCAGGGAGTCCGACCAGCCGGCCGACTCGGCGCGCGTGAAGCCGTACACGAGGGCGACCAGACCGAGGGTGGACAGGATCACGCCGGGGATGTCGAGCGGCGAGCGGTTGCGGGCGCCGGCCGGCTCACGGATGACGAAGTAGGCGCCGAGTGCGGCGATGACGGCGAACGGGATGTTCACGAAGAACGTCCAGCGCCAGTTCAGGTACTCGGTGAGGAAGCCGCCGAGGATGAGACCCACGGCGCCACCGCCGCCGGCGATCGCACCGTAGATGCCGAACGCCTTGGCGCGCTCCTTGGCATCGGTGAACATCACGGCGAGCAGCGAGAGGGCGGCGGGCGCGAGCAGCGCGCCGAACACACCCTGCAGGGCGCGGGCGCCCAGCATCATGGCCTCGCCGGTGGCCGCGCCGCCGAGCGCGGAGGCCGCGGCGAAGCCGATCAGGCCGGTCACGAAGGTGCGCTTGCGGCCCCAGAGGTCGGCTATGCGGCCGCCGAAGAGCAGCAGACCGCCGAAGGCCAGGGCGTAGGCCGTGATGACCCACTGGCGGTTGCCGTCCGAGATGCCCAGGTCCTGCTGGGCGGAGGGCAGCGCGATGTTCACGATGGTCGCGTCGAGGACGACCATCAGCTGCGCGAGCGCGATGAAAATCAGCGCTTTCCAGCGCCTGGGATCTGTTTCTGACATGGGAGTAGCCACCTAGCGAGTACGAGTGGTGAAAAACGACGAAAAAGTGACGCGAACTGAGAACAACTGAAACGACTAGAACGACTAGAACGACTAGAACGACTAGAACGACTAAGTCGAGCGTGGTCAGGCGTAGAGGTCGAGCGTGGTCAGGCAGGACTCAGGACTGGCGGAGGTCCTCCAAGGTCGCCGCCTCACCGGGCAGCTCGGAGCGGGCCGGTGCCATCAGGCCGTCGAGGAACAGCTGAAGATGGCGGTGGACGAAACGGTCCATGTTCGGGCACGCCGTGCCGGGCAGCGGCCTCGTGAGCTGCGAGAGGGCGACCATCAGGTCCCCGACGGCGATGTCGGTGCGCAGCTGTCCGGCCGCCCGCGCCCTTTGCATGAGCCCTTCGATCACGGTTTCGAGCCGCTCCCGGGCATCGACCAGATCCGGGTGATCGGGGTCGAAGGCCGCCTGGAGGACCGGGCACAGGGCGCCGATCCGCTCGTCGGCGGAGGCGTGCACGAACCGGCGCAGGGCGTCGAACGAAGCGCTCGCGTCGGCGTCGGCCGCCGCGATCGCCTCCTCGGCGTGCGCCGATACGCGGTCGGTGACGAGCAGGACGACCTGGTGCACCAGTTCGGAACGGTCGGCGAAGTGCCGGTAGACCGTGGCATTGCCGACGCCGGCCCGGCGGGCGACCTCGTCGAGCGGCACGTCGGGGCCGAACTCGACGAACATCTCGCGTGCGGCGGCGACGATCCGCTCCCGGTTGCGCAGGGCGTCGGCCCGCGGGCGGGGCGTGCGGCGCTGCTCAGCGGTTGCGGTTCCCACGGCGGCTCTCCTCAGGCTCGTGGTCGGGCACCGGACAGACGGTCGGTCGGTCCGGAAGCCTCGATGTGCGATGCGGGGAATCACTCCCCGTTTCGCTCTGACACAGCTCTAAACGGGGAAGGACTCCCCGGATATTTCCCGCTCCCCGACTTTCTTCGAGTGACCCGCGTCACATTGCCTGGGTTCCGCCCGGGATCGGCTGGCGTGCCGCCCGGGTTCCGCCGGGGTGCCGCCCGCGCAAGCCGCCCGCGTACCGCTCCGGACGCGAAGAACACACGATCAGTCGCACCCAGCGAGCGCCCGCGCACACACCGGAAGAGGGTGATCAAAAGGGTGCAGCCAGGACCGGCGGCTGCCGCTAGGGGAAGGGCCACGGATGCAGCAGCCGACCTGGAGGCAGATACGCGAAGCGCGACGTGGCACGGCACTCGCCACGTGCGCCGTCCTTGCCCTCACGGTCACCACATCGGCGAGCACCGGCCGCCTGATGGAAGAGTCCCCCCAAGCGGCGGGCCCCGTGTCCCTGGCCCGCGCGACGACCCTCAGCCCGTGCATGATCACCGGCACGATGGGCGTCCAGATGTCGGAGGGCGTCCCCACCTCCGCCGGTTACTCCCGCTCCACGGGCACCGTCAAAGCCCTGAATCTCATGGTCGACTTCTCCGACGCGCCCGGCGAGGGAAGCGCGCTCGACCGCCTCGCGGAATTCTTCCCGCAGACGTCGGACTGGTTCCGCACCAGTTCCTACGGACGTCTCGACTACCGCCCCGAGTCGCCGGTCCCGGACTGGCTGCGGATGCCCAAGAGCTTCAAGGAGTACGGGATAGAGCGCGGCGCCCCCTTCGACCCCGGCTACCGCGAGCTGGTCACGGACATCGTGGCGGAAGCCGACCCGGACGTGGATTTCCGCGAGTACGACCTGGTGAACATCCTCATCACCCCGAACGCCGGCCCTTCCGCGCTCGACACGGTCCTCTCGGTGACCTTCGCGGGCAACACCGAGGCCCCCGTCGCGGACGGCGTCCCGGTCTCCAACGCGTCCTTCGTCTACAGCCGCCAGGACGACGGCTCGGGCAGCTACGGAGAGACCGGCTACCGCGTGCTCCCGCACGAGAACGGCCACGTCTTCGGCCTGCCCGACCTCTACACGCAGGACGGCGGCGGCGCGGTCGGCCACTGGGACATCATGAGCGAGGACTGGGGCGCCAACAACGACCTGCTCGCCTGGCACAAGTGGAAGCTCGGCTGGATCGGCGACGACCAGATCAGCTGCGCCTCGAACTCGGGCACCACCGAACACACACTGAGCCCGCTGCCCGAGAACGGCGGCACCAAGCTCGCCTTCGTGCCGCTGAGCTCGACGAAGGGGTACGCGCTCGAGGTGCGTACGCGCGGCGGCAACGACGAGGCGATCTGCAAGCCCGGCGTGCTCGTCTACCGGGTGGACGCGGAGGTCGACACGGGCCGCGGCCCGATCACCGTCTCCGACTCCACGAAGGACAGCGGCGGCTGCACGCGCCGGCCGAACGTCCACGCGGAACTCTCCGACGCGACCTACGAGCCCGGCCAGACCTTCACGGACAAGAAGTCGGGCGTGCGCCTCACGGTGTCGGACATCGACACGGAAGGTCGCTACCGGGTGCACGTCACGCGGCCGTGAGCCGGGAACGCCTCAGCCGCCGTTGACGCTGACGGACTTGGCGGATCCCGCGCCGGGCACGGTCTGCTGCACCTGCCGCAGGAACGCGGTGTTGTCCGGAGTCTTGCGCAGGCGCTCGATCAGCGCCTCCAGGTTGCTCTGCGCGTCCCTGCCGTGCAGGGCGCGCCGCAGACCCCGTACGGCCGTCAACTCGTCGGCGGGCACCAGCAGTTCATCGCGGCGTGTGCCGGACGGGGTGACGTCGACGGCCGGGAAGACCCGCCGCTCGGCCATGCCGCGGTCGAGGCGGAGCTCCATGTTGCCGGTGCCCTTGAGCTCCTCGAAGTAGTAGTCGTCGGCGCGCGAACCGGTCTCCACGAGCACGGTGGCGAGCATGGTCAGGGACCCGCCCTCCTCCGCGCACCGCGCCGCCCCGAACAGGCGCTTGGGGCCCTGGATGGCGGCGGCGTCGACACCTCCGGAGAGCGTGCGCCCGCCGCTCGATGCCGCGTTGTTGTACGCGCGGCAGAGCCGGGTGAGGGAGTCGAAGAGCATGACGACGTCCCTGCCCTCCTCGGTGAGCCGCTTGGCGCGCTCGACGGCGAGTTCGGCGAGGGCGATGTGCTGCTTGGCGGGCCGGTCGAAGGTCGAGGCGACCACTTCACCCCGTACGGAACGCTTCATGTCCGTTACCTCTTCGGGCCGTTCGTCGAGCAGCACCACCATGAGGTGCGCCTCGGGATGGTTGGCGCTGACGGCGGCGGCGATCTGCTGGAGCAGGACGGTCTTGCCGGTACGGGGCGGCGCGACGATGAGCCCGCGCTGGCCCTTGCCGACAGGGGCGACGAGATCGATGAGCCGGGTCGCGACGCTGCCGCCACCGCTGCCCGGTGTCTCCAGACGGAGCCGCTCACGCGGGTGCAGCGGGGTCAGGTCGCCGAACCGGGCGCGCCTGCCCAGGGCTTCGGCCGAGTGGCCGTTGACCCGGTCGACGCCGTTGAGGGTGCGGGCCTTGCCGCAGACGCCCTCGACGTGGTCACCGGCGCGCAGGCCGAGCCGGCGGATCAGCGCGGAGGGGACGGCCACGTCGTTCGAGGTGGGGAGGCAATCGCCGGTACGCAGATGGCCGTTGGCGTTGTGACTCACGTCGAGGGTGCCGGAGACGGCGACGGCGGGGGCCGTGGTGTCGGCCGTGGTGTTGGCCGTGGTGTTGGTCTTTTCGCGGGTGATGGTTGCGGTACTCATGATGGGGTCCTTTCGCGGGCATGCGAATGAAGGGGCCCGGCGGAACGGTGTGTGCACGTCCCGTACGGCGGGCGGAGGGAAGAACTTCGGCAGAAGGCTTCGCGAAGAGACGCGAACCGGGGAGCCGCTGGACTACGAGAGCCTCGACGAGGCGGAAGAAAAGAAGACTGGCACCGGCGCCGCAGAAGGCGGCGTACACACGTGCTGTTCGCAAGGTAGCACAGCTTTCGGACTGCCGAGCGTGACGTGGGTCACTGGGATCGTACCCGGACGGCCGCACCATCCACATGACTCGGCCCCCGGTTGTGTGGGCCGCACACATGGGAACCCCACCCGGCGCACCCTTACGTTTCCGGCCATGACGAGCCCCATTCCCCGCGGTGCCGACCCCGCAGGAACCGACCCCGCACTCCTCGGCGGAACCGACCTCTCCGGCCGCACCGCCCTGGTCACCGGCGGTGCGAGCGGCATCGGGCGGGCCTGCGCCGTGGCCCTGGCCGGTGCCGGTGCCTTCGTACACGTCGTGGATCTGCACGCCGACGCGGCCAAGGAGGTGGCGGACGGGATCGACGGCGAGGCCCATGCCGTGGACCTCGCCGATCCGGCGGCGCTGAACACCCTGCCCACCCACGTCGACATCCTCGTCAACAGCGCCGGGCTCCAACACGTCGCCGCCATCGAGGAGTTCCCCCCTGAGCGGTTCGACCTCATCCAGAAGGTCATGGTCACCGCACCGTTCCTCCTGTTGCGCCGGACGCTGCCCCACATGTACGCGGGCGGCTGGGGCCGCGTCGTGAACATCTCCAGCGTGCACGGCCTGCGCGCGAGCCCCTTCAAGTCCGCTTACGTCGCCGCCAAGCACGCTCTTGAGGGCCTGAGCAAGGTCACCGCCCTGGAGGGCGCGTCGCACGGCGTCACCAGTAACTGCCTGAGCCCCGGCTACACCCGTACGCCCCTCGTCGAGGACCAGATCAGCGCCCAGGCCGACGCCCACGGCATCGCTCCCGAGCAGGTCCTCACCGACGTACTGCTGCGGCGTTCCGCGGTCAAGCGCCTGATCGAACCCGAGGAGATCGCCGCCGCCGCGCTGTGGCTCTGCGGCCCCAGCAGCGGCTTCGTCACGGGAGCTTCGCTGCCCCTGGACGGCGGCTGGACCGCCGGCTGACCCCTGCCGCTCCCTCCCCTGCCGCTCCCTCTCCCCCCTGCCCCCATCGCACCCCCGTCCCCATCGAGAAACGGATCACGCCATGGCAGCCGCAACGCCGCGCGCCGCGGGCAAGACCCCCGGCGGAACCCCGGGCAAGCCGGGTATCGCCCGCATCATCAGCGCCAGCCTGATCGGCACCACCATCGAGTGGTACGACTTCTTCCTCTACGGGTCCGCCGCGGCCCTCGTCTTCAACACCCTCTTCTTCCCCGACAGCGACCCCCTGGTCGGCACGCTCCTCTCCTTCCTCACGTACGCGGTGGGCTTCGCCGCCCGGCCCCTCGGCGGTGTCGTCTTCGGTCACTTCGGCGACAAGGTCGGCCGCAAGAAGCTGCTCGTCCTGAGCCTGATGCTGATGGGCGGGGCCACCTTCGCGATGGGCCTGCTGCCCACCCACGCCACGCTCGGCGTCGGCGCCCCGATCCTGCTCACGCTGTTGCGCCTGATCCAGGGCTTCGCGCTCGGCGGGGAGTGGGGCGGTGCCGTACTGATCGTCTCCGAGCACGGCGACGACAAGAACCGCGGTTTCTGGGCCTCCTGGCCGCAGGCCGGTGCCCCCGGCGGCAACCTCCTGGCCACCGGCGTCCTCGCGCTCCTGGCCGCCGTCCAGTCCGACGAGGCGTTCCTCGCCTGGGGCTGGCGCATCCCGTTCCTGCTCTCCGGTGTGCTCGTGATCATCGGTCTGTGGATACGGGTCTCGGTGTCGGAGTCCCCGCTCTTCCTCGAGGCGCAGGCCCGCGCGGAGGCCGCCGCTGCCTCCGAGGCGGCCTCCGCTGCCTCGGGGTCGGCCGCCGCTGCCCCGGGGACGGCCGCCAAGCAGGACGCGCCCGTCATCGAGGTCTTCCGGCACAACTGGCGCGGCGTGCTCACCGCCATCGGCACCCGGCTCGGCGAGAACGTCTCGTACTACATCCTCACGGCCTTCGTCCTCGTCTACGTCACCGTGCACCTGGAACTGCCCAAGAGCACCGCCCTGAACGCCGTGCTCATCGGCTCCGCCGTGCACTTCGTGACGATCCCGCTGTGGGGCGCCCTCTCGGACCGCATCGGACGCAGGCCCGTCACATTGATCGGCTCGGTCGGCATGGCGGTGTGGGCGTTCGCGTTCTTCGCCCTCGTCGACAGCGAGTCCTTCACCGTGATCACCCTGGCGGTGACGGTCGGGCTGCTCTTCCACGGAGCGATGTACGGGCCGCAGGCGGCTTTCATCTCCGAGATGTTCGACACCAGGGTGCGCTACTCCGGTGCCTCGATGGGCTCTCAGCTCGCGTCCATCATCGGCGGCGCGCTCGCCCCGATCATCGCGGTGGAGCTCCTCAAGGACTTCGGGTCCGCGACGCCGGTGGCCGTCTACGTCTGCGTGACGGTGCTCGTCACGACGTTCACGGTCCTGGTGGCGAAGGAGACGCGGGGGCGTTCCCTCGCCGAACGGGGAACGGTCTCCACGGGTGCGAACAGGGCGACCTCGGCGACAATCGGAAGCTGAACGCGTCCTCTCACGCGTCCCTCACTCATCACCACCAGCAGCACGCGTACCCCGCTCCCGGAGGCGACCCGTCGTATGTCCAGCTCGCCAGACGCCGCCCACCGGGAGCCCCATCGGGAGACCTACCGAGAGCCCCACCGAGAGACCCGCCGGGAATCCGGTCCGGACGCCCGCCCGGAGCAGGCGTACGCCGCCGCTGCCCTGCGCGAGCTGCTCGACCTCCTGGCCGGGGACGCGCCGGCCGAGCAGTTCGCCCGCCCCGCCGCGACGGCCCGCGCGGCCGGGGCGAGCGGCGCCGAACTCACCGCGATCGACGAGGCCACGCAGACCGCCCTGCGCGTACGCCGCACCCTCAACCAGCACCAGCGCAGGGAGGCCGAACTCACCGCCCTCTTCGACACCGCGGGCGACCTCGCGGCGCTGCGCGACCTGGACGCCGTACTCCGCGCCATCGTGCACCGGGCCAAGCTCCTGCTCCGTACGGACGTCGCGTACCTCTCCCTCAACGACCCGGCCAGGGGCGACACATACATGCGCGTGACGGACGGCTCGGTCTCCGCGGCGTTCCAGAATCTGCGGCTCGGCATGGGCGAGGGGCTCGGCGGCCTCGTCGCCCAGACCGCCCGTCCGTACGCCACCGGGGACTACGAGGTCGACCCCCGTTTCCAGCACACCACCACCATCGACAGCGCCGTACTGGAGGAGGGGCTGCACGCCATCCTCGGCGTACCGCTGCGGCAGGGCACGCACGTCATCGGAGTGCTCTACGCCGCCGACCGCACCGCCCGCACGTTCACGCCCGACGAGGGCGCGCTGCTGTCGTCCCTCGCCGACCACGCGGCGATCGCCATCGACAGCGCGCGCCGGATGGAGGAGACCAGGGCCGCGCTCGTCGACCTGAACGCGGCCTCGCAGACCATCCGCGCGCACAGCGAGGCACTGCGCAGGGCGGAGGACGCGCACGACCGCCTGACCGATCTCGTCCTGCGCGGCGGGGACTTCACGGAGGTCGCCACCGCCATCGGCGCACTCCTGCACGGCGGCACCCTCATCCACGACGCGGACGGCACGGAACTGGCGCGGGTGGACGCGGAGGGGGCGGGGCGGGGGCCCTTGGGCGCGGACGAGGCGGGGCAGGACCGCGTGGGCGCGGGCGGCGCGGAGGGCGCGGGCGGCGCGGGCAGCGCAGGGCTGGGGCATGTGGGCGCCGGCGACCTGGGGCTGGGGCACGTGGATACGGACGGCGCAGGGGTGGGGCACGTGGATACGTACGGCACGGGCCTGACCCGCGTCGACGCCGGTGCCGGTGCCGTTGCGCGCACGTCGGCCGCCGGCCCTGGTACGCACACGTCCCCCGCCGGCTCCGGTACGCACACGTCCGACGCCGACCTCGGTATGCACCCGTCCGACCCCAGCCTCCGTACGCACACCTCCGACGCCGAACCCGGTACGCACACGTCCGACCCCAGCCTCCGTACGCGCACGTCCCCCGCGGCCCCCCGTACGCACTCGGCCGACCCCAGCGCCCATACACGCTCGGCCGACCCCAGCCCCGATACGCACCCGGCCAAACCCAGCCCCGGCACGCCCTCGTCCGAAACCGCCCCAAGTACGCGCTCGACCGCCCCCAGTCCCCGTACGCACCCCTCCGGGACTGATCCCGGCGCATACCCCTCCGAGACTGACCCCCGTACGCGCCCCTCCACGACCACCCCCCACCCGCGCCCCTCCACGCCCACCCCCCACACACCACCCCCGGCCAAGGCCATCGCCGCATCGCGCGCCAGTGGGCGGGCCGTTCCTCTCGACGGGACCTGGGTGTGTGCGGTGCTCGCGGGCGCGGAGCTCCTCGGCAGCATCGCGCTCACCGGCCGGGCGGACCTGGGTGAGGCCGACCGCCGCCTGTTCGAGCGTGCCGGGGTCGTCACCGCGCTGCTCCTGCTGCTTCGCCGCTCGGCCGCCGAGGCCGAGGACCGCGTACGCGGCGAGCTCCTGGGCGACCTGCTCTCCCTCTCCGGTACGCCGGGCCGCCTCACCGCGCGGGCCCGTCGACTGGACGTCGACCTGACGTTCCCGCACTCGGTGTTCGTCGCCCACAGCGAGGCGGCGTCCCGCCGGCTTCTGCTCTCCTCCGCCGCCCGCGCCGCCCGGTCCCGCCGCGGCCTCTGTGGCCTGCACCACGACCACGTGGTCCTGGTGATGCCGGCCGACGACACCGGCGCGAGGGCCCGCGCACTCGCCACCGAGCTCACGCAGGCCGCCGCAGCCCCGGTCACGGTGGGCGCCGCGGGCCCCGCCACCGGCCCCGAAGCCCTCTCGCAGGCCCACGCCGAGGCCCTGCGCTGCCTCTCCGCCCTGCGCGCGCTCGGCCACACCGGCCGGGGCGCGGACCTGCCCGACCTGGGCTTTCTCGGCGTACTCCTCGGCGAGGACACGAACCTCGACTCGTACGTACGCCGCACGCTCGGCCCCGTCCTCGACTACGACACCAAGCGCGGCACCGAGCTCATCCACACCCTGCGGGCCTACTTCGCCTGCGGAATGAGCCAGTCCAAGGCGAAGGACTCTCTCCACGTCCATGTGAACACGGTGGTCCAACGCCTGGACAGGATCGGCCACTTGCTGGGACCCGACTGGCAGTCCCCGGAACGCTCCCTGGAGATCCAGCTCGCCCTGCGCCTGCACGCCTACACGTGGGCGACGGGGACGCCGTAGCCGCAGTGACCGCGGTATCCGTGACCGCCGTAACCGCCGGGGGCAACCATTCCGCCCCGTGGTGGCGACTGCCCTGCGCAACGCACACCGACTACCGCCAGGGCGGATGAGGCACATGTCAGAGAGCAAGCGCAAGCAGCACGAGCGCAGGGCGAGGCACCGCAGGCGCCACCCGGGCCTGACGGTCGGGATCGCGGTCGCCATGGCGGCAGCGGCGGGTCTGACGTACGGCACGGCTTTCGGGATCTTCGGCGAGGACGCGCAGCCGAAGGCCGCGGCGACCACATTGGCCGGCACCGGCGATGCCGCCGACGGCTTCGCCTCGGTCAACGCGCTGGGCCAGAACGGCACCTACGGCGGCCGCGACGGCAAGACGGTCACCGTGAAAACCCTCGCGGACCTGGAGAAATACGCGACGGCCGCCGACCCCTACGTCATCGTCGTGGCCGCGACGATCAAGGTGGACCCCAAGGGCAAGGAGATCAAGGTCGCGTCGGACAAGACGATCGTCGGCTCCGGCACGTCGGGCCAGATCGTCGGCGGCGGCTTCTTCCTGGGCCAGGGCGTGCACAACGTGATCATCCGGAACCTCACCATCCGGGACTCGTACGCGGGCACGTGGAACGACAAGGAGCACGACTTCGACGCCGTACAGATGGACGGCGCACACCACGTGTGGATCGATCACAACGACCTGCGGCACATGGCGGACGGCCTGATAGACAGCCGCAAGGACACGACCTACCTGACGGTGTCCTGGAACAAACTGAGCGACAACAACAAGACCTTCGGCATCGGCTGGACCGAGAACACGACGGCCGACATCACGGTCCACCACAACTGGTTCCGCGAGACGGAGCAGCGCAACCCGTCCACGGACAACGTCGCCCACGCGCACCTCTACAACAACTACTTGCAGGATGTCGCGGGCACGGACATCACGTCCTCGTACGGGAACTACTCGCGGGGGAACACGCGGATGGTCCTGGAGAACAGCTACTTCGAGGGCATCGACAACCCGGTCACCAAGGACAGCACGGCCTCGATCGTGCAGCGCGGAAATGTCTTCGCGGGAACGAGCGGCCGCAACGAGAGCGGCGGCACGGCGTTCGACCCGAAGAGCTTCTACGACTACACGCCGGACAAGGGTGCGGACGTCCCGTCGAAGGTGAAGACGGGCGCGGGCCCGCGCAAGACGATCGGCGGCGCCACGCCGGCCAAGAACGCCACGCCGGCCAAGAACGCCGCCGAGACCACCCTCACCGTGGGAAAGGACGGCAACGCGCAGTACAAGACGGTCCAGTCGGCGGTAAACGCGATCCCCGCGAACAACGCCTCCCGGGTCACCGTCGCCATCGCACCGGGCACGTACCGCGAAACGGTCAAGATCCCCTCCGACAAGCCGCACGTCACGCTCCGGGGCACGGGCGGCAGCCGCAAGGACACGGTCATCGTGTACGACAACGCGGCGGGCACCCCGAAGCCGGACGGCTCGGGCACGTACGGCACGTCGGGCAGCGCGACGGTAGCCGTGGAGGCGGACGACTTCCAGGCGCGCAACCTCACCATCTCGAACGACTTCGACGAGAAGGCGAACCAGAACCTGTCCGGCCACCAGGCGGTGGCCCTGCGTACGGCGGCCGACAAGGCGTTCCTGGACAGCGTGATCGTGGAGGGCGACCAGGACACGCTGCTCCTGGACACGGCATCGAAGGCGAAGCTGGGCAGGGCCTACATCCGCAATTCGTACATTGTGGGCAACACGGACTTCATCTTCGGCCGGGCGACGGCGGTGGTGGACCGCTCGGTGATCACCCTCAAGAAGCGCTGGGACGGCACCTCACAGGGTTACGTCACCGCGCCGAGCACGGCGCCGGACCGCAAGGGCTTCCTGATCACGAACACCACGGTGAACGGTGACGTGTCGGCACGCAGCTTCTACCTGGGCCGCAACTGGCACGCGGGCGGCGACGCGACGCTGGACCCGCAGACGACGGTTCGCGACTCGACCCTGAGCGGCGCCATCAAGGCGACCCCGTGGACGGACATGGGCGGCTTCTCCTGGAAGGACGACCGTTTCGCGGAGTACAAGAACAAGGGCGCGGGCGCGGGCCCGGCAAGCGGCGACCGCCCGCACCTGACGGACACGCAGGCAGCAAACCAGGAGATCACCGACTGGCTCGGCACCTGGACCCCGACGCCCTGAGCAGCGCCACCTCCGCCCCCCTGAGCAGGCGCCACCTCCGACCCCCTGAGCAGGCGCCGCCCGCTTCCGTGAGCAGCACGGCCCCTGATTCCCCGAGCAGCACGGCCCCGGCCGGACACCAGCACGCCGCCCCCATCCGCTACCCTGTCTGAAACCGCCATCCGTGGCGGCAACAGCCAGCCCCGCCTTCGTAGCTCAGGGGATAGAGCACCGCTCTCCTAAAGCGGGTGTCGCAGGTTCGAATCCTGCCGGGGGCACAGCGGTAAGGGCCGGCCCAGAGGTTTGATCCTCTGGGCCGGCCCTTTTGTATGTCCCGTTGCGGGCCCCGCGGGGCGTACGAGCCTGTCGTGCGAGCCCGCGTGCTGCTGAGGGCGCCCGCGCACCGCTGTGGCGTTCGCACATTCAACCTGTGTTGAGTGCCTCGCCCCGGGAACACGTGAGGTGACATGGACTCCCATGGCGGCCCGGGGCACACCCGAATGGCTCGGCCGCCGTGGTTGAGGCGGGCCGGCCGCGGCCGAGGGGAGCCGCCGCGGCCGGGCACTGCCCCTCCCCCTAAAGGCGCAGCCCCCCACTCCCCCGATCCCCCCCGCCGTCCTTGTTACGACCCCCTAATACCCTTCCGGCCAACCCCCGCACCCTCCCCCTCCCTCTCCCCCAGCATGGGGACACACACGCAGCGGAAGCCGGCGCGCAAGTCCAGGAACCCCCGCGCCCGGAGCCGGAAGCCGACTCGTCACCGCCTCCGGAGTCTTCGCCGCCCGCACCGCCTCATCGACTACCCCCGGCACGGCAGACGCGGGGTCCGGCGCTGGCTGCCCTCCTGGCGGCAGTGGGCCGGTGTGCTCGGCCTCGTCGTCTCGGGCGGCGTCTGCCTTTTCGCCTTCGTGTACGCGGCCGTCGACATCCCCGACGAGAACGCAGCCGCCCGGCGCGAGGCCAACGTCTACTACTGGGCCGACGGCACCCAGATGGTCAGCACCGGCGAGGTGAACAGGCAGAACATCCGGCTCTCGGAGATTCCCGATGCCGTCGAGAGCGCCGTCATCGCCGCCGAGAACGACACCTTCTACAGCGACTCCGGCGTCTCGCCCAAGGGCCTGGCCCGCGCCGCCGTCAACATGGTCCGCGGCCAGGAGACGCAGGGCGGGTCCACGATCACCCAGCAGTACGTGAAGAACACCTACCTCTCCCAGGACCAGACGGTGACCCGCAAGGTGAAGGAGTTCGTCATCGCGTTGAAGGTGGACCAGCGCAAGAGCAAGCGGGACATCTTGCAGGGCTACCTCAACACCAGCTGGTTCGGACGCGGCGCCTACGGCATCGAAGCCGCCGCCCACGCCTACTACGGAATCCCCGCCAAGGATCTCGACGCCAGTCAGGGTGCCGCCCTCGCCGCCCTCCTGAAGGGCGCCGAGCAGTACGACCCCGCCGCGAGCCGCGCCAACCACCGGCGATCCGTGGCGCGTTGGGAGTGGATACTCGACCGGCAGGTCAAGGCCGGGCTCATGAAGCCCTCGGTGCGCGCCGGGTTCACGACCTATCCCGAACCCCACAAGGAGTCCCGGGCCACCAGTCTCGGCGGGCAGACCGGCTATCTCGTCGATGTCGCGAACAAGTACATCAAGCAGCACACCTCCCTCACCGACAAGGACCTCGCCCTCGGCGGCTACAAGATCAACACCACCTTCGACAAGGAGAAGGTGCGGCGCCTGAAGGGCTCGGTCGAGCGCGTCCTTGACCGTGACATCGACCCGGAGAAGCGCGCCGCCGACAAGGGCGTACAGGTGGGCGCCGCCTCCGTGCGACCGGCCGACGGCGCCATCGTCGCCCTGTACGGAGGCGCCGACGCCACCAAGCACTTCACCAACAACGCCGACACCTCCGGCGTCCCCGTCGGCTCCGCCTTCAAGCCCTTCGTCCTGGCCTCCGCCCTTGAGCACGGCACTCACGGCACCCCCAGTACCCGCGGGGCTCGTGCGGCTGCGGAGCGCGCCATCCCCTGGCAGGCGGTGTCGGCCGAGAGCTTCTACGACGACAGCGGCCGCCTCCTGGATCCCGCCGCCCCAGCCGCCGCCGGCAGCGGCATCGACGGGCCGGACGCCTCTCACCCCACCCTCCGCCAAGCCATGGCGAAAGGCGGCAACGCCACCTACGTACGTCTCGGCGAGGACGTCGGGCGGGAGCGGGTGCGGCGTACCGCCATCGCCTCCGGGCTGCTCGAAGGGAGCATGGCGCGCCTGGACAAGACCTTCCCCATCGGTACGTCGACCCCGAGCGCGATCCGCATGGCCGGTGCCTACGGCACCTTCGTCAATCACGGCCTCCACCACGAGCCCTACTCCGTGACCAAGGTCGTCAAGGACGGCACGCCCGTCGACGGGCTCGCGCGGCCCGGTGCGCGGCGCGCCCTTGATCCGGACGTGGCCGACGAGACCGCCGACGCGATGCGGGGTGTCGGCACGGCGTCCGTCGACCGGGCGGTCGTCGCCGGGCGCACCGGCGACCAGGACCGCCTGCGGTCGGCCTGGTTCACGGCCGCCACCGAGGAGTTGTCGACGTCCGTGACGATGTTCCGGACCAGCCCCGACGAACCGCAGCTGCTGCCCATGGCGGGCGTGGGCGGGGCCGCGTCGCAGCACGGGAACGTCTTTCCCGTACGTATCTGGCGGGATTACGGGATTACGGGATCGCCTGAAGGCGGCAGCTCCCCGTAGCTCATCCTCAGGTCTCTTCCCCTGGCCGCCGAACCACTGCCATCGTTCCGATATGTATCCCTATGGGCCGCCGCCCGGGCCGTCGCCCCGCATCGACTCGGCGGAACTGCGGCCGCGTCGGCGGTGGTTCGTCTTCGCGGGTCTTATCGCGGCGGTGTGCGTGGGCATCGGCATCGTGAGCTTCGTGATGACGCTGACCTCGACGGTGGACTCCGTCGACGACGACAGGGCGTTCGCGAGCGGGCGGTCCGTGACGCTGCGGATCGGACCCGACGACGACGCCGCCATCTACGTACGCAGCCCGTTCGTCGCCCGGGCGCACTGCGAGGTGATCTCCGGGCCTGCCGGCTCCGCGCCGCGCGTGACCACGCCCGACAGCACCTTCACCGTGACCAAGGGCAGCGTCGAGTGGCAGCGGGTCTTCGTGCTCAAGGCGGACACGGCCGCGGAGTACGGCGTGACGTGCGACGACCCGCGGGGCGCCCTCATCTTCGCGCCCGGCGACGACGCCGACTTCGCCTCCTTCGTCGGCGGCATAGTCGTGACCGTGGTCGTGCCGCTCCTCGGCCTCCTGGCTGGCGCCGGCATCGCGATCATCGTCGGGGTACGACGCGGCAGGCACCGCCGGTGGCTGGAGGCGCAGGTGTACTACGGCCACCGGGGCGCCCCACCGGCCACGAACGGGACCGGTTGACCTCGCCCCGGGGCGGTTGACCTTGCCCCAGGGGCAGAGCCCATCGTCCCGCGTGCCGGGCGAAGGGCCCGGTGACGGAGGATGCCCCCATGGACGCGCACGCACCGCACGACGGCTCGGCGGACGGCGAACAGCTGCTCACCATCGGCGAGTTCGCCGCCCGGGCGCGGCTCTCGCCCAAGGCCCTGCGCCTGTACGACCGCCTCGGCCTGCTGACCCCCGCGTACGTCGACGGGTCCACCGGCTACCGCCACTACCGCCCCGCCCAGGTGGAAGACGCCCGCACCGTCGTCCTGCTGCGCCGTCTCGGCATGCCGCTCGCGGACATCGCCGCGACGGTACGGCTCGACGGCGAGGGAGCGGGGCAGGCGGTCGCCGCGTACTGGGCGGGTGTCGAGGAGCGGCACGCCGAGCAGCGCACGCTCGTGGGGTACCTCCGTGGACGACTGTCCGGAAGAGGTTGTGAGATGTACGAGAAGGATTTCGAGATCAAGACCGTCGACGTGCCGGAGCAGTACGTGATCTGCGAGAGCAGGCACCTGCTCGCGGAGGAGCTGCCCGTCTGGATCGGCGCGGCGACGCAGCGTCTGGAGGAGGCGGCCGAGCGCGAGTGCGGCGGCGTCGCGGCCCCGGCGTTCGTCGTCTACCACTCCGAGGTGACCCAGGACAGCGACGGCCCCGCGGAGGCCTGTGTCCCGGTCAGGGACGCGGAGGCGGCGCGGGCGTGGGCGCGGCGGGCGGGCCGGGAACGGGGCACCGGCTTCCGCGTGGAGCCCGCCCACCGGCTCGCCTACACCCGGATCACCAAGGCGCAGGTCTCCTATCCGCAGATCATCGGCGCGTTCGACGCGGTGGAGGCGTGGGTGGCGCGCGAGGGGCTGCGGGTCGCGGGGGCGTGCCGCGAGATCTACTTCGTGGAGTGGGACGCGGCCGGTCCTCAGGACCAGGTGTGCGACGTGGCGTTCCCGGTGACCGCGGCGGCCGGGACGGCGTGAGCCGGTAGCGGGAGCAGGGCGTCAGGAGCAGGACGTCGGGAGCAGGGTGCGGCGGGCGGGGAGAAGGTCCCTGCCCGCCGTACACGCGACGGGGAGACGGTCCCTGCCCGCCGCACGCACCTCTTATCGCAGGCTCTCCTGCATCTCCTCGGGGCAGGCCGTGCCGCGCGGGAGCTGGTAGGGCGCGCCGAGACGGTAGACGCCGGGGCCGGGGGCGATCAGCTCGGTCCACTTGTCGCCCTCGGCGTCCTCTTCCGCCTCCATCAGGCAGCCGTTGACGTTGTCGAACTTCTTGGGGGCGTTCTCGTCGAGCTCCCCCTGCCACTTGGACTCCTCGGTCTCCTTCGGCGCCTCCACGCCCTTGCCCTCGGCGTCGACGATGCTGAGCCACGGCGAGTACGGGACGCGGATCAGGACGCGACCCGCCTTCTTCACCTCGATCGTCATGCCGCCCGCCTCGGCACGGTCGACGACCGCGGGCGGATCGGCGAGCGGCGTCGGGTCGGTGACCTCGTACAGCTGCCAGTTGGAGTCCACCCACACCTGCTTCAGATACGGCAGGCCCCGCTCGATCAGCGCGGCCTCGCGCTTGCCGCCGTCGCCGTCGGGCTCTCCGTTGGGCACCACGACGTAGTGCACGGCCCAGCGCTTGAGCCACTCGTGGTAGTTCGCGGAGTTGAGGGTGTCGTCGTAGAAGAGGGGGTTGCGCTCCATGTCCGCCTGGCGGTTCCAGCCGCGGGCGAGGTTCACGTACGGGGAGAGGGCGGAGGCCTCTCGGTGGCTGCGGGCGGGGACGACCTCGACGCGGCCCTTCTCGGCGCCGACCTCCTGGAGCTCGTTGACGAGCGGCGCGAGCTCACGCGTCCAGGAGGCAACGGGCGTGGTGTGCACCGCGTCGTCGCCCGCCTTGAATCCGACCCAGCCGACGAAGCCGACGAGCGCCACGACGACCACGTACCACTTGCGGGTCTTCGGTACGGCGAACGGCAGGGCGGCGAGCAGCAGGACGGCCGAGAAGGACATCGCGAGCCGGGTGATGTTGGAGCCGATCTGCGAGTTGATCAGCCAGACGCCGAGCACGAAGGCCGCGTACACGACGGTGGTGATCCGTACCGTCTTCCACTCCTTCGGTACGGCGAAGTAGACGAACGCGGAGTAGAGCAGCGGCAGCGAGGCGGAGCCGAACGACATCGGCTGCGTGCCGGAGAAGGGGAAGAGCCACGCGGACAGGCCGACGACGACGGCGGGCGCGAGGCCGAGCGCGTACGCGCCGGGGTAGCGCTTGCTGAGGAACAGCGCGACGGCGACCATGCCCACGAAGAGCCCGGCCACCGGGCTTCCCATGGTGGCGAGGGCCGCGAAGGGCGCCGCCACCAGGGCCTTCGCCCAGCGCTTGTAGCGCCAGCGGTAGGGCCAGCAGAAGACCGCGGCGACCGCCATGAGCGCGAACATCTGGCCGAGGCCGTACGTCACGCGGCCCGACACCGCGTTGCAGAACAGGGCGAAGACACCCGCGAGCGCGGGCCACAGCGGCTGCTTCACCGCGCGGCTGCGGATCAGGATCATCGTGAGCAGGGCGGCGGAGAGCGTCCCGGCGATCATCATCGTGGTCCGGACGCCGAGCACCGACATCAGATACGGCGATACGACGCTGTACGACACCGGGTGCATTCCGCCGTACCAGGCGAGGTTGTACGCGGAGTCGGGGTGCCGGCCGACGAACTCGGCCCAGGCGTCCTGCGCGGCGAGGTCGCCGCCGCTGTTGGCGAAGACGAAGAACCACACGATGTGCAGGACGGCCGCGGTACCGGTCGCGATGGTCACGGGGTGGCGCAGGAACCGCTTCCAGGCGGGCGCGTCCTCGGGTTCGACGGGGGCGCTGCGCTGGGCGGGCAGGTGTATTCGCGCCCCGGTGCGGGTGGCGCCACCGGTGCCGGAATCAGGATCTGCGTCGTCGGCTCGCGTCGGCTCCGCTGTGGCCACTTGCGGCACTCCCCGTGTCGTTCTGTCCGTCCGGGGGGCCGTGCCAGGAGGTCCGTCCCGGAACACCCCGTCGCTCAGCCCCGGCGTACTCCCCCGAACTTGTGACGCTAGCACGCACCGCCCGGCGGGGGCCGGGGGCGGTGGGTCCCTCCGGGCGGGTCCGGCCGAGCACGGCCGAAGCGTGACCAAAGCGCGGCCAAAGCACGGGCGTGGGCGGCGGCTTGCGCCACCGCCCACGCCTTCGTACTGCTATTGCTACTGCCGTTGCTGTCGCGTACCGCTGCTGCTGGTGCGGGTGCTCAGCCGACGCGCGTGAGCTTGGCTCCGAAGCCCGGCTCGGCGAGGTCCTTCTGGAGCGCGACCGGCACCTCTACGGCGCCGTCCTTGCCGTCGCCGACGCTCAGCACACCCACCTTGGTGCCGGCCTTCGCCGAGTGCGGAACCGACTGCCCGGCCTTGTCGCCGAGCTTCAGCTTCACGGTCAGGCCGGACCAGCCCGCGGCGGAGACGTCCTTGGTGGCGACGACCGGGGTCGTGCCGCCCAGACCGTCGTCGACCTCGCCGACGACATCGCCCTTCTTCACGATCGTCTTGGCCTTGAGCGCGCCCTGGCCCGCCTCGATGAGCTTGCGGGTGACCCCGGTGACCTCGTCGATGTTGGCCGTGCCGTTGTCCCCGTACTGGCCGAGGGCGGCACCGATGATCGTGCGGGTCTCGCCGCCGACCTTCTGCTCCGCGGCGAAGAGGATGTTGCCGCCCGCCGCGGTGGTGGTGCCGGTCTTGATGCCGATGGCGACCGTCGGGACGAGCCCGAAGAAGTTGTTCTGCTTGTCGCCGTTGAGGTCCTTGTAGCTGGGCTGGCGGGAGATCTCGTTGAAGACCGGGTCCTCCATCGCGGCCCGGCCCAGCTTCACGAGGTCCGCGGCGGTGGAGACGGTCGTCTTGTCGAGGCCGCTCGGGTCCGTGTAGTGGGTGTTCTTCATGCCGAGTTCCTTGGCCGTCTTGTTCATCTTCGCGACGAACTCGTCCTCGGAATCGCTCTTGCTGTCCCAGCGGGCGAGGAGCTTGGCGATGTTGTTCGCGGACGGCAGCATGACCGCCTGGAGCGCCTCGTACTGACTGATCTTCTGGCCCTCAGAGACCTTGACGACCGACTCGTTCTCCGCCTTGCCGGTCTCGTAGTGCTTCTCCGCCGCGGCGTCGACCGGGATGTCCGGGCCGTTGTTGCCCGGCTTCAGCGGGTGGTCACGCAGGACGAGGTAGACCGTCATGACCTTGGCGATGCTCGCGATCGGCACGGGCTTCTGGTCGCCGGACGTACCGAACGTGCCGATGCCGTTGACGTCCATCGCCGCCTGGCCCTCGCCGGGCCACGGCATGGACGGCTTCTCTCCCTCGAAGGAGACGGTCTCCTTCGCGGTGAGCGTCAGGGTGGGCGTCGGCAGCGGACGTACTGCCTGTACGACCGCAAAGACGATCAGCAGGAGCAGTACGAGCGGCGTCCACACCTTGACGCGCCGCACGACGGTACGGACGGGGGTCTCGGGCGGCGGCGGGGTGTTGGTCAGCTCGGCGAGGAGGTCGAGCGGGGGCCGCGGGGGGAGCGGCTGCTGGGTGGTGCGCTCGGGGCCTACGTTGCCGTTTTCAGGCGTGGGCGCCTTCTCGGGCGTGGGCGCCTTGGTCGCGGGGGCGGGTGCGGCGGGGGGCAGCGTGCGGCTGGACGAAGCGTCGTCCAGGGGCTTGAGCGCGACGAACTTGCTGGTGCGCTCGGCGTCGGCCTCCGACTTTGCGCCGGGCTTTGCAGCAGGCTTTGCTTCAGCCTTGTCGCCGGCCTCGGACTTCTTGCCGGCCCCCGCCTTGTGGTCGCCCACCTTGAGCATGGTGGTCGGCTGATCAACGGCCTTGCCCTTCGGGGGCAGCTTGAAAACAGCGGTGGCTTGATCGACACCGGTGGCCGGGGGCTCGTCCTCGGCGTCCTTGCCGTCGGCCTTGTCGGCGCCGGTCTTGCCGTCTGCGGCCTTGTCGGCGCCGGGCTTGTCGGCGCCGGGCTTGTCGGCGCCGGGCTTGGCTCCGGAGGCCTTGTCGGCGGCGCCTGCGGCCCACGAGGGGGTCTTGCCTCCGGCAGGCTTGTCGGCGCCGCCGGGGACGGCGTCCTGGACGCTGTCCGCCGCGTCGGCGGAGTTCTCCGCGTCCGCGGGCTCGTCGCCTGCCGCGTCGGCCGCGCCGGCTTCACCGGAAGCGGCGTCGGCCGCCTCTCCGGCGGAACCCTCCGCCTTCGCGGGCTCATACGCGCCGCTGTCCGCCGCGTTCGCCACACCGGCGCCCCTGGAGGGGCCGACCACGTCCGCGACCTCGTCGGCCGCACTGCCGGTGCTGCCCGCCTCCCCGGAGTTGCCGGACTCGGTGTCGGCGTCAGCCGCCTTCCCGCTGTCCCCGGCGGAAACGTCCGCGTCCGCAGCCCCGCCGGCCGCACCGGCCTCACCGGAGTCGGACTTCTCGGCGGGGCCCTCGCCGTCCCCAGGCTCGCTGTCGGCGCCGTCCGTCGCCCCGGCATCCCCGGCGTCCCCGGAGGAGCCCTTGGCGCCCCCAGGCCCGTCAGACGACCGGTCAGGGCTGTCCGTGGCGTCGTCCGCGCCGTCGTCGGAGTCAGAGTCGGCGTCGGAGCCGGCCTCGGCGGAGCCCTTGCCACCCTCAGGCCCGCCAGACGACCGGCCAGCGCTGTCCGTGGCGTCGTTCGCGCCGGTCTCGGAGTCGGTCTTGGCGCCAGCGCCAGCGTCGCCCACACCGGTCCCGGAGTCGGAGCCAGCGCCAGCGTCGCCCGCGCCGGTCTCGGGGTCACCGGCGTCGGAGCCGGTCCCGGAGTCGGAGCCGGTCCCGGAGTCGGAGCCGGTCCCGGAGTCGGAGCCGGTCCCGGAGTCGGAGCCGGTCCCGGAGTCGGAGCCGGTCCCGGAGTCGGAGCCGGTCTCGGAGTCACCGGCGTCGGAGCCGGACTCGGCGTCGGCGCCCCCGGAAGAACCCTCCCCGCCCCCAGCCCCGCCCGAGGCGTCCTCGTCGGAAGCCCCGGGCTCAGGCGCCTTCTCCGCGTCCTCCGGAGTCTCGTCCGCCGTCGCCACCCACGCCGCCACAGCGGCCCGCAACCTCGCGTCGCCGTTCTCCGCGCCCTTGGACCCGCTCCCGGCGCCCTTGGCGCCCTCAGCGGAGGCCCCGGACGCACCAGACGCACCGGACCCTCCGGAGTCCGCCGCCGCCGCGTCCTTCACCGCCTTCGTCGAGAAGACCGCCGTCGCCCGGTCCTCGCGCGCCGCGGGGACCTCGCGGGCCACCGCGAGGCGCGGGTCGCGTTCCTCCGGTGCCTGCGCCGGAACGGACGGCTCTGACCCAGTCGGATTCCCCGACGACTTCCGCTGCTTCGACCTGTCGGGGGTCTCGCCCGCCACCGATGCCTCCTCGTACGCCATGCCGCTCGCGTTGCCGTTGCGCCAAAACCACGGCCGGACCCACTGTCCGAACCATGTACCAGTGTCCTGTGTGGGGGCTTAACCCCCGTGGTAGACGAGAACGACATACCTACTGGTTCCCGTACGTACCGGTCACGCACTCTCGACAGACCAATGTGAGAGGGGTCACCCTGTCATTCATCCACGCGGGGAGGCATGGATGGGCAGGAGCCGCAGAACAATTCCGGAGGAGCTTCTGCTGCTCGCTTTGGACCCGGCCACGGGTACCACAGCGCAGCCGCAGTCGCTCGACCTCGGTCTGGCCGGAGCACAGCTAGTGGAGCTGGCGCTGGCCGGACGGATAGCCCCAGACGGGGATCGTATCGCCGTGGTGATGCCACGGCCGACCGGAGATCCGACTCTGGACTCCGCACTGGAACTGCTGCGCAGGCGCGGCAGCCCGGTTCGGGCAGTCCACTGGATCGGCGGGCCCCGACTGGGGCTGCGCCAGATTTACCTCGCGCACCTGGAGCGGTGCGGCATGGTGCATGCCGTTTCGGGCCAGATGTGCGGAGTACTGCCGACGACTCGCTACCAAGCGACGGACACGGCAATCAGCCGGGACATCAGGTCACGGCTGGACAGTGCGATCCGCACCGGCGTCCCGCCGGACCCGCGGACCGCGGCGCTCGCCGCGCTCGCTCACGCAGTGGGACTCGGCAAGCACCTCTACCCCGGCAACGAAGGGCGCTCGTCGCGCTCCCGTCTCCGGGACCTGATCAGGCACGACCCGATGGGCGGCCTCGTGGCGCACGCCGTGATGGACGTCCAGAACGGTGTGGCCGCTCAGCCGCGCCGCAGTCCGGCCCCAGCGGGTCCGGGCGGACCGGGTGGACCTGGCGGGCATGGTGGACCAGGCGGTGGCCGACAGCCGGCCAGGACCGCTCCGGAGCCCGGCGGGGTTCCGATGCAGCCGCGCCGCGGCTCCATGGCACGCGCCGTGGCTCACTGAGGCAGGTCACCACAGCAACGCCGCACCGCAGTAAGGCAGCAAAGAGCGACCGCAGCAACCGCAGCAAAAGACTCACCGCAGTACCGGCAACAGCAACGCCGCACCGCAGTCCCCCAGACCCGGTACGGGAGCCGCTGGGCCGCGCGGGGCACAGGCACCGGGACGTCCGGACGACGACACCGGTACCGCCGCCCCGCGCGGCCGCACTTTCCGGCGCCGTGCAGCCGGGCCGCACCCTGCGCACCAGTCCTCACGTCCGTCTTCTTGTCGCAGTGCGCCTCGCACTTCACATCCGCTGTTTCCCAGCGGTGCGCGACACGTTGGTGGCAATCTGCTGAACAGCAGATACGCAAAGTAGAGGCATGTAGTCGGAGGTGCACGTCCGTGGCGTCCAACGTCAATCCCACCGTCAGGCGACGCCGGTTGGGCCAGGAGCTCCGCAGGCTCCGCGAGCTCAAGGGCATGACGGCCGAGGAGGTCGCCGAGCGCCTGCTGGTCTCGCAGTCGAAGATCAGCCGCCTCGAGAACGGCCGCCGGTCGATCAGCCAGCGCGATGTCCGTGATCTCTGCGGCGTGTACGAGGTCGAGGATCACCGCATCGTCGACTCACTCATGCAAATGGCCAAGGACTCCCGCCAGCAGGGCTGGTGGCACTCCTTCGGCGACATCCCGTACAGCGTCTACATCGGCCTGGAGACGGACGCCGCGTCCCTGCGCGTGTACGACCCGCAGGTCGTCCCCGGTCTGCTCCAGACCCGCGCGTACGCGGAAGCCCTCATCACCGGCGCGCTGCCGGAGACCACGCCGACGGACATCGAGAAGCGCGTCCAGGTCCGGGTTCGCCGGCAGGAACGAATCAGCGCCCCGGAGAATCCGCTGCGCCTGTGGACCGTCCTCGACGAGTCCGCCCTGCGCCGCGTGGTCGGCTCCCGGCATCTCATGCGCGACCAGCTGGAGCATCTCGTGGAGCAGTCACAACTGCCGCACGTGACGGTCCAGGTGATCCCCTTCGAGATGGGCGCGCACCCCGGTCTCAACGGCCAGTACGCGATTCTGGAATTCCCGGACGCCGCGGATTCCAGCGTGGTCTACATCGAGGGCGTGACGAGCGACCTCTATCTGGAGAAGGCGAACGACGTCCAGCAGTACAGCGTGATGTACGAGCATCTGCGGGCCCAGGCACTGAACGTGGACCAATCGCGCCAACTCATCGCCGACATCGCGAAAGAGTACGCTCGGTAAAGTATGCGGGGTACTGCATAAACCGCGCATCCGACCGCCCTCCGCGGAGAAACGCCGCACGGTACACCTAAGTCTCGGCCGTGCGGAAGACCCCAATGGAATATGCCATCCGGTCGAGTGAACGATCCCTTCACTCGGCGATGTTGGCGAGTAGCGTCATTCACGCCATCAAGCAACATCTGTTGGCCGCAACCGCTCTTGGCGGTGACCGAACTCAACAACTGGGCAAACCGGAGTAACCATGGCAATTCATCAGGGCGCTACGAATACGTGGGTCAAGTCCTCGTATTCCACGGGAAACGGCGCGTGTGTCGAGGTCAAGTCCCCCCTTTCCGCAGCTATTTCGGTGCGGGACTCGAAGGTCACCGAGGGGCCTGTCCTCGCATTTCCCTCCGCTTCGTGGAGCGCGTTCGTCTCCGAGGTCGGCCGGGAGTCGTCACACCTCGGTTGATACGCGTCCCGTTGCGCACCAGCACCACAGGATCAGCGAGAGACCGACAACCGCATAAGCAGTACCGATTGAGCCCTCTCGACTGGCCCGCCGTCCCGGCCGAGAGGGCTCGGCCCATGTCGGGGCCACGTCGGGGCCACGCCGGGGCCGCCGCCCGCCCCGTCCCACGGCTACCGCAGCTGATCGACGTACAGGTCGGTGCCCGGCACCGTGGGGATGAACGGCGCCACCAGCTCCACCCTCCCCGAGCCGGATTCCGCCACCGCCTCCGCCCGTCCGGCGAAGTGCTCCTGCCAGCACTCCCGCGGATCGGCCTGGAGGAACCACAGCAGCGTGAGCCGCGTGTCGACCCCCTCGACCTGCTTCACGTACGTCATGCGGTCCCCCGGCAGCGGAGTCGGCCGGAAGATCGTCACCATCGCGGCGGGGGACCCGGCAAGGGTGCGCGGCAGGTGCTCGGCCCGCAGCCATTCGAGCAGTTCCTCCCGCTGCCCGCGCGACTCGGCGTCCACGACTTCGAGCACCAGGCCCTGGTAGGGGTGGTCGAGCGCGTGGAAGTCGCGGGGTCCTGCCGCGCCGTCCCGGTAGACGGTCGCCTCGTGGTCCTGGAAGGCCGTGAACACGTGCGTGCGGTCCTGATAGACGCGGCCGTCGCGGTTCAGGCGCCTGTTGATGCCGACGGTCCACTTCATGTGGTCGTCGTAGCGGCCCTCGGTGACCCAGTACGTGGAGAGGTAGCAGCCGGCGGTCACGGGCTGGGCGACGGCTGACTTCTCCGGTATGCGCAGGAGCTGGAGCTCGCGGGGAGCGACCCAGCGGCGGCCCGCGTACATCCAGGGCATCGCCATCGCGCCGGCGTAGTAGTGGTCGTCCTCGTACCAGCGGTTGTACGCGTACTCATGGCCCGGATGCGGCTCGACCATGGTGATCAGGGCGTGACCCGGGTGCACGCCGTACGGGCCGACGGCGGCCAGCTCGCCGTAGACCTCACTGCGGGTGTCCTCGCTCATGAGTCTTCCTTCCTCCGGTGGTCGCCCATACTCTGACGCCCCGTCAGTAAAACTGCCAGAGCCGGGAGGCGCCCCATGCGCTCGCTCCTCGAAGGAAAGACCGTCGTCGTCTCGGGAGTCGGCGCCGGACTCGGCCACCAGGTGGCGGCCGCTGTCGTACGGGACGGGGGCCAGGCCGTTCTCGGGGCGCGCACGGAGGCGAACCTCGCCAAGTCGGCCGCGGAGATCGACCCCGAGGGGACGCACACGGCGTACCGCCCGACCGACATCACCGACGAGGCCCAGTGCGAGGCGCTGGCCGCACTGGCACGCGAGCGGTTCGGCCGGATCGACGCGGTGGTCCACGTGGCCGCCCGGGACAGCTACTTCGGGGGCGTACAGGACGCGGACTTCGCCACCTGGCAGCAGGTCATCGACGTCAATCTGCTCGGCACGCTGCGGATGACGCGGGCCTGCCTGCCCGCGCTGAAGGAGCGGGGCGGATCGGTGGTGTTCATCGGCACGCAGTCGGCCGTCGCGGCGCCCTCGCAGGTGCGGCAGGCGGCGTACGCGGCGTCGAAGGGGGCTCTGACGTCGGCGATGTACTCCCTGGCGCACGAGGTGGGGCCCGACCGGATCCGGGTCAACACGGTGCTTCCGGGGTGGATGTGGGGCCCGCCGGTCGAGGCGTACGTCCAGTTCACCGCGCACACCGAGGGGGTGCCGGAGAGTGAGGTGCGGGGGCGGCTCGCGGAGCGGATGGCGCTGCCGGACCTCGCGACGGACGGGGACGTGGCGGACGCGGCGGTGTTCCTGGCCTCGGACCGGGCACGGGCGATCACGGGGCAGTCGCTCCTGGTGAACGCGGGTGAGCTGATGCGGTAGGCGGCACGCGGCGGAACTGACGGCGGCTGTACGGAACTTGGGTTCCGTACAGCCGTTTTGTGCGTTTCGCGGCCCTCTTCAACCCCTCCGCGTCGGATCAAGCATGTGAACTCAGGTCAGCAAAGCGAACGATTTTACTCGCTCTTGACCATACGGGCGGTTGTCCGCACCGGGTGCCCGAACCCACCATGAGCGGGCACTTCAAGGGCGCCCGCGTCCCGAATGTCACGAAGCAGGCGAAGTGCACGGCATTTCAGCGCAGTTCACAAGGCGGACCCCTGGAGGGGGGACATGAACAGTCTCGACTGGGCCGTGCTCATCGGCTACTTCGGAATCATGGTCGCGATCGGCATCTGGTCGCACAAGCGCGTGGACAACGTCAGCGACTTCTTCACCGCGGGCGGCAAGATGCCCTGGTGGCTGTCCGGCATCTCGCACCACATGTCCGGCTACAGCGCGGTGATGTTCACCGGGTACGCCGGCATCGCGTACACGTACGGCGTCACGTCCTTCATCACCTGGTCGTTCCCGATCGCGCTCGGCATCGCCATCGGCTCGAAGCTCTTCGCGCCCCGCATCAACCGGCTGCGCGGCCGGCTGCACGTGGCCTCGCCGCTGGAGTACCTCAAGAACCGCTACAACCTGAAGACCCAGCAGGCGCTCGCCTGGTCCGGAATGCTCCTGAAGATCGTGGACGTGGCCGCCAAGTGGGCCGCCATCGCCACGCTGCTCTCCGTCTTCACCGGCATCTCGATCAACCAGGGCATCCTGATCACCGGCGCGATCACCGCCGTCTACTGCACCATCGGCGGCCTGTGGGCCGACGCCCTGACCGAGCTTGGCCAGTTCATCATCCAGCTCTTCGCCGGTGTCGCGATGTTCGTGGCCGTGGTGGTCAAGCTCGGCGACCACGGAGGGTTCTTCGGGGTCTGGGACGAGCCCGAGCTGGCCGGACACGGGAAGCCGCTGGTCGGACCGTACGGAACGATCTTCCTGCTCGCGTTCCTCTTCATCAAGCTCTTCGAGTACAACGGCGGCATGCTCAACCAGGCCCAGCGCTACATGGCCACGGCGACTCCCCGCGAGGCCGCGCGCTCGGCACGGCTCTCCGCCATCCTGTGGCTGGTGTGGCCGCTCGTCCTCTTCTTCCCCATGTGGATGTCCCCGCTCCTGGTCGACGCGCAGAAACCCGACGGCTCCGACTCGTACGCCCTGATGACCGAACAGCTCCTGCCACACGGTCTGCTGGGCCTTGTCATCGTCGGCTTCTTCTCGCACACGATGGCCATGTGCTCCTCGGACGCCAACGCGATCGCGGCGGTGTTCACCCGCGACGTGGCGCCGGTCATCTCCTCGCAGGCCAAGCGGTGGAACGAACGCTCGGGCCTGATCGCCGCGCGCCTGACCACCGTGATCTTCCTGGGCCTCTCGATGGCGGTGGCCACCCAGGTCAACTCGCCCGCGTTCAAGGACATCATCACGGTCGTCATCAAGTGGGTGGCCGGTCTGATGGGCCCGATCGCGATCCCGATGATGCTGGGTCTGCTTCGCACGTTCCGCAAGTCGGGACCGACCGCCGCGCTCACCAGTTGGTCGATGGGTCTGTTCGCCTTCTGGCTGGTCAACTACCCGATCAATTGGGCCGTGGAGGGCGGGGTGCCCCTGGAGTACCAGGTCTCGATCCCGCTGGCGGTCTCCCTGATCCTCTACGTCCTCGTCGGCTATCTGAAGCCGGAGGACACCCCGGAGCGGGACGCGATCATCGAGAAGATCAATACCGACGACGACGGTGACTCCGCGGGTGCGGCGGCCGTTCCGCCTCCGGCGGGAGAGACGGACAACGTCGTGACCCCGCAGGGGCGGTGACCCCGCGAGGGGCGGTGCCGTAAATCACCGGCTCCGCCGAGTTCGTCCTCAAACGCCGGACAGGCTGTTCACCCAGCCCGTCCGGCGTTCGTCCTTCCGCTCCTACGCCCGCGGATACCGCGCCAGCCACCCCGGCGCCGACACCGCGGGCCCGTGCAGTGCCGGTCCCTGTGTCATCTCCATGGCGAAGTCGTCGGCCAGTTCGAGGATCGTCGCCCGGCCCTCCAGCTCGGTGAGCCAGCCCGGCGGCAGCGCCGTCTCCCCGTGCAGCGCGCCGAGGAGCGCCCCGCACAGGGCGCCCGCGGCTGCCGACGCGCCCCCGTGGTTGACCGCGAGCCGCAGCCCGTGGCGGATGTCGTCGCCCACCAGAGCGCAGTACACGGCCCCGGCGAGCACGCCTTCCGCGGAGCCCTCGCCCACCAGCTCCTCCACCCGCGCGGGAGACGGCATCCCCTGCCGGACGGCCCCGAGCGCGTGCTTGAGCGCATCCGTGACGGGCTGATGACCGGGCCTGGCGGCCAGCAGGACGAGCGTCCGCTGGATGGCGCCGTCCAGGGATTCCCCGCGGGCCAGCCCGTGTACGAGGAGGGTGTGGGCGCCGGCCGCGAGATAGGCGGTGGGGTGGCCGTGGGTCTGCACCGCGCACTCCACGGCCAGCTGGAGCACCAGCTGCGGCTCCCAGCCGACGAGGAGCCCGAAGGGAGCGGACCGGGTTACGGCCTCCGCTCCCTTCTCCGCAGGATTCTTGGGGGCTTCGAGCGTCCCCATCTTGTCGTCCCCGAACCCCGCCAGACAGGCCCGGGCGGGCGAGCGGCGCGAGTACAGCCACTCCTCGCGGGCCAGCCAGCCGTCCTCCTTGCGCCGCTCGTCGGGCCCCCAGTCGCTCTGGGTGGCCGCCCAGCGGCGGTACGCGCGGTGCAGATCGGTGGGCGGATGCCAGGCGCCGGTGTCGCGGCGCACCTGGGCGCGTATGAGTCCGTCGACGGTGAAGAGGGTGAGCTGGGTGGCGGCGGTGACGGCGCCGCGCCTGCCGTACGCGGGGGCGGGTTCGGTGAGCCCTTCGGCGCCGTGCGCCTCCCGTATCCCGTCGAGGCTCAGCGAGTCGACGGGCGCGCCCAGGGCGTCCCCGACGGCGGCGCCGAGCAGCGTGCCGCGGACCCGGCTGCGGAAGTCCTGCTGCTCGGCGCGGCCCCAGACTCCGGTGGCTGCTGCGGTGCTCATCGCACCTCCTCCCCTGCTCTCCGCCTGCACATCTGCGCAGCACTGTAATCGACCGGGAACAGTCGGTTCGGTGGCGAAGAGATATCTGAAGAGTCACCCCTGAGATCACTTTTGACCGGCCTTCACCGGGCCTCTTTATCGCTCTCGGCAAGGCCACGAAACGTCCGTCTCATGACCACATGAAGGGTCATGTCCGGGCGGCTCGCAGCGGCTCGTCACCGCGTGAACTGCGCTATGGGGAGCGGGAGTTGCCCAAGGGAAACAGCAACATCCGTAACGGAAATGTCCGGGCGTCGTAACGATGAACCTGCGGTGTACAACCGCTTGCCTCAGGCGTCTGTCTTCTCTGGTGTCACAGCAGTTTCCCCATAGGAGGACCAGTGCGTCGTTCACTCATGGCCGCCGTCGCGGTGGCCGCGCTCGCGACCCCGTTCGCCGTCGTGGCCACCGCCGGCTCCGCTGCCGCCGCGCCCGCCGCCGCGAGCAAGCCGGTCACCGACTTCAACCACGACGGTTACGCCGACCTGGCCATATCCGCCCCGGGCGGTGCCGTCGACGGCATCTCCGGCGCCGGCTACGTATCGATCGTGTACGGCTCGGCGTCGGGCGCCGACACCGCGCACGCCAAGCAGATCAACCGCGCCACCGCCGGCGTCCCCGGCGACCCCGAGGAAGACGGCGGCTTCGGCTCCGGCACCGAGGCGGGCGACTTCGACGGCGACGGATACACCGACCTCACCGTGACCAACGGCAAGACGGACGCGGTGATCTGGGGTTCCGCCGACGGCCTGACCGAGGGCACCGAGCTGCCGGGCGATTACGTGAGCGAGCTGAAGGCCGGCGACTTCAACGGCGACGGCAAGACCGACCTCGTCGCCAACTCCTGGCGCACCCTCCAGGTGAACTACGGCCCGTTCACCCGTGACGGGAAGCCCGCCTCCACCTCGTCCGTCGAGAACGGCGACGACGGCCCGCAGAACCTCATGGTGGGCGACGTCACCGGTGACGGTGCCGACGACCTCGTGACCGGCCACGCCATGGAGGAGATGCAGCACTCCTCGCGCCTGTGGAAGGGCGGCAAGGACGGCCTCTCCACGACGTCGACGCCGACCAAGAGGTTCACGACCAACGGCGTCATCGCCGACGTGGACAAGGACGGCTACGGCGACCTCGTGGCCCGCGAGGTGAACGAGGTCTCCGAGGACCAGGTGGCCGACGCCGGCGCGATCCGGGTCATCTACGGCTCCAAGACCGGCTTCTCCACCCGCACCGCGAAGATCGACCAGGACACCGCGGGCGTCCCCGGAGCCGGTGAGGAGGGCGAACTCAACGGCCCCAACAAGGGTGACCAGTTCGGCTACTCCGTCACCGCCGGTGACGTCACCGGTGACGGCTACGCGGACATCGTTGTCGGCGTGCCCGGCGAGGACCTCGACAACGTCGAGGACGCCGGCGCGGTCGTCCTGCTCAAGGGCGGCGCGAACGGCCTGACCGGCACCGGCTCCCAGGCCTTCAACCAGACGACGGCGAACGTCCCCGGCGTCTCGGAGAAGGACGACTACTTCGGTGAGTCGGTCCAGCTCACCGACGTGAACAAGGACGGCCTCGCCGACCTGACCGTGGGCGTGCCCCAGGAGGACGGCACGACCGTGAACTCGGGCGCCGGCTGGCTGTTCCGCGGTGCCAAGACCGGCCTGACGACGACCGGCATCACGTCGTTCAGCCCGTCCTCCCTCGGGACGCCGGAGGCCGGAGCCCGGTTCGGCGCCGACCTCACCGGCTGATCCCGCCCCCGAGAGGCTGACCGGAAGGGCTGGCATTTCCCCTGAGTCAGTCCAGGACGGGAAGCAACTCCGGGAGGTGGCCGTCCGAAGCGGCGGCCGCCTCCTGGCGCTCCCGGGGCACCTCCCCGTACAGCGTCGTGCGCGGCTTCGCCGGACGCCCCGCCTCCTCCGCGATCGCGACGAGATCCTTCACGGAGCGGTACGAGCCGTAACTGGAGCCCGCCATCCGGGAGATGGTCTCCTCCATCAGCGTGCCGCCCAGGTCGTTGGCGCCCGAGCGCAGCATCTCCGCCGCGCCCTCCGTGCCCAGCTTCACCCAGCTGGTCTGGATGTTCGGGATGTACGGGTGGAGCAGCAGCCGCGCCATCGCCACCACCGCGCGGTTGTCGCGGGTGGTCGGGCCCGGACGCGCGATGCCCGCCAGGTACACCGGCGCGTTCGTGTGGATGAAGGGCAGCGTCACGAACTCCGTGAAACCCTCCACCCCCTTGGCCAGCGCGTCCCGCTGCATCCCGGCCAGCGTGCGGAAGTGCCCGAGCCAGTGCCTCGGCTGGTCCACGTGCCCGTACATCATCGTGGACGAGGAGCGGATGCCCAGCTCGTGGGCCGTGCTCACGACCTCGATCCACGTCGCCGTCGGCAGCTTGCCCTTGGTCAGGACCCAGCGCACCTCGTCGTCGAGGATCTCCGCCGCCGTGCCGGGGATCGAGTCGAGGCCCGCTTCCTTCGCCGCGGCGAGCCAGTCCCGTATCGACAGACCGGTCCTGGTCGCGCCGTTCACGACCTCCATCGGCGAGAAGGCGTGCACGTGCATGCCGGGGACGCGCTCCTTCACGGCCCGCGCGATGTCGAAGTACGCGCTGCCGGGCAGGTCCGGGTGGATGCCGCCCTGCATGCACACCTCGGTGGCGCCGACCTCCCACGCCTGCGCGGCCCGGTCGGCGACCTGGTCCAGGGAGAGGGTGTAGGCGTCCGCGTCCGTGCGGCGCTGGGCGAAGGCGCAGAAGCGGCAGCCGGTGTAGCAGACGTTCGTGAAGTTGATGTTGCGCGTGACGATGTACGTGACGTCGTCGCCGACCACGGATTTGCGCAGGTCGTCCGCGATGCCGCAGAGCGCGTCGAGCGCGGGCCCGTCCGCGTGCAGGAGCGCGAGCGCCTGCTCGTCCGTGAGGCGCGTCGGGTCGTCGGCGGCCGTCTTCAGGGCGGCCCGTACGTCGCCGTCGATGCGCGAGGGGACCATGCCGGGCGCCGCCTGCTCGCGCAGGGCCTCCCAGTCGCCGTACACCTCGTCGAAGTCGTCGCGCCGGTCGGACGTGCGGCCGGTCGTGTCGATCGTGCGGTGCAGGTCCGTGCGGCCGGACGAGGCGACATATCCCTCGTCGGGCTCCTGCCAGGGCAGGCCGCTCGGCCGGGCGTCGGGGTTCGCGAGGCCTGTCTCCGGGTCGACGAGCGCGCGCACGTGCGGGAGCAGGCGCGGGTCGAGCCAGGGCTCGCCGCGCTCGATGAACTCGGGGTAGATCGTGAGCCGTTCGCGCAGCTCGAAGCCCGCGTCCGCGGTCTTCTCGGCCAGCTCGTCGATGTGCGGCCAGGGGCGCTCGGGGTTCACGTGGTCGGGCGTGAGCGGGGAGACGCCGCCCCAGTCGTCGATGCCGGCGCCGATCAGGAGCGCGTACTCGGCGTCCACGAGATTCGGCGGGGCCTGGATGCGGGCGCTCGGGCCGAGGATGTGCCGGGACACCGCGATGCACGCGGCGAGCTCCTCCAGCTCGGCGTCCGGCATGCCGCGCATCGCCGTGTCGGGCTTGGCGCGGAAGTTCTGGACGATGACTTCCTGGATGCCGTGGTACGAACGCTGCGTCGAGCGCAGGCGGAAGAGGGCGTCCGCCCGCTCCTCGTACGTCTCGCCGATGCCGATCAGGACACCGGTGGTGAAGGGGACGTTCGACCGGCCCGCGTCCTCAAGAACCCGGAGCCTGACCGCGGGCTCCTTGTCGGGCGAGCCGTAGTGCGGGCCGCCGGGCTCGCTCCACAGGCGGGTCGCCGTCGTCTCCAGCATCATGCCCATGGACGGCGCGACGGGCTTGAGCCGCTGGAGGTCGGTCCAGGTCATGACGCCCGGGTTGAGGTGCGGGAGCAGGCCCGTCTCCTCCAGGACGCGGATCGCCATCGCGCGGACGTAGGCGAGGGTGTCGTCGTACCCCTCCGCCTCCAGCCACTCGCGCGCCTCGGGCCAGCGGTCCTCGGGCCGGTCGCCGAGCGTGAACAGGGCTTCCTTGCAGCCCATTTCGGCGCCGCGCCGCGCGATGTCGATGACCTCGTCCGGCGAGAGGAACATGCCGTGGCCTTCGCGCCGCAGCTTGCTGGGGACGGTCACGAAGGTGCAGTAGTGGCACTTGTCCCGGCACAGGCGCGTGAGCGGGATGAAGACCTTCTTCGAGTACGTGATGACGCCGGGCCGCCCGGCCGCCGCGAGGCCCGCGTCCCGCACCCGCGCCGCGGACGCGGCGAGGTCCTTCAGGTCGTCGCCGCGCGCCTGGAGCAGCACGGCGGCTTCGGCGGTGTCGAGCGCGACGCCGTCCCTGGCGCGTTTGAGCGCGCGACGCATGGCGTTCGCGGTGGGTCGTGCCGGCGCTGGGGTCGGCCCCTGGGGTGCTTTGTCCTGCGGCGCGCTGTTGGTCATGCGTCCGAGCATACGAGCGACCTCCCGCAGAAACAGCTACAGGTCAGTGCTGGTTACGGACCGGGCGTCGGGGGCAGGTGTGTGGGGCACGTATCGCTGGAGCCCGTCGAGCGCGCGCAGTACCCCCGCCTCGCCGAGCGCCGGGAGCTGCACGATGACCTCGTGGACGCCGAGCTCCGCGTAATGGGCGAGCTTGCCCTCGGTCGGCTCGACGGCGGAGAGCGCCACATACAGGTCGGCGGGGGCCCGGCCCGCGTCGGCCCAGGCGGTGCGGAGCTCCGGAAGCGCGTCGCGAAGACCGCCGCCGCCGATGGGCAGCCAGCCGTCCGCGTACTCCGCGATGTGCGCGAAGAGCTTGGGCCCGGCGGCTCCGCCGATGAGGGTGCGGGGCCCGTACAGCGGTCCGTCTTTGCGCGGGCGGGCGGCGCGGACCGGCTTCGGATATGCCGCACTGGCGCGCACGCTCCCGAACTCTCCCTCGTACGCCGTCGGCGCATCCGCCCACAGCGCCCGCATGACCGCCATCCGGTCCCGTACGAGCGCGCGCCGCGTGCGCCACTCGACGCCGTGGTCGGCGGCCTCCTCCTTGTTCCAGCCGTAGCCGACGCCGAGGGTGAAGCGCCCGCCGGAGAGATGATCGAGAGTCGCGATCTGCTTGGCGAGGTCGATGGGGTCGTGCTGCCCGACGAGCGTGATGTTCGTGCCGAGGCCGAGCCGATCGGTGCCGGCGGCGGCCTGGGCGAGGGCCACGAAGGGGTTCAGCATCCGGGCGCACTCGGGCGGCAGTTCACCGCCGGGATACGGGGTCTCGCGGGACACCGGGATGTGGGAGTGCTCGGGCAGGTACAGCGCCGCGAAGCCCCGCTGCTCCAGCTCCCGGGCCAGGCGCAGGGGGGTGATGGTCTCGTCGGTGAGGTAGAGCGTGGCGGCAACTCGCACGGGAGGGCCTCCTGTTGTCTCTCGATGCGTCGCACGCGTTGTCGGCTCTCGACGCGTCCTGCGCGCGCGGGGCTCACTTACTAGCCGTAAGGGCCGCAGGAGTCCATGCCGCGCCCGAGCCTAGGCGCGGGGCTCCCGGTGGCCTAGGATCCGCCGCAATCGACGGAATCGGGGGCTTCCCTCATGCGACTTCGTTTCGCGACCGTTCTGCTGCTGCTCGGGGCGCTGCTGGGGGGCACGGCTTCCGCGGGGGCCTACGCGGCCGCTCCGCGGACCGTGGCCGCTCCGGCGGCGCACACGACCGGAGCCTCGGCCGACTCCGCGTCCGTGTTCACCGGCACCGTCACCAAGGCGGCCGACGAGGCGCAGGCCAAGCCGAAGAAGAAAAAGAAGAAGAAGTCCAAGGGCTTCGGTCTGATCATCGGGATCATCGCCGTCATCGCGGTCATCATCATCGTCCTGTACGCCGTCCGCCGTGTACGCAAGGCCCGCGGCGGCCACTGACGTCACCCCGGGCGCGTGTCCCGCGCCCGACACCGCCCGTAAGTCTGTCAATCGCCTTCCCTTGCGCCCGAGTTCACGGCTCAATACCAGGGTTGCCCTGCAGTCCCTTCCGACACCCCTGGGAGCCGACACATGTGCGAGGACGAACATCACCGGACCAGAGCCGCCGACACGCCCCTCAAGCGGCGCGGTCTGCTCGTGACGGGAGCCGCCGCCGCGCTTACGTTGAACAGCGTGAGCTTCGCGAGCGCCGCAGGGCGCGCACCCGGAAGTGGCGACGAGACCAAGGTGGTGCGCGGGACGCTGCCCACCGGGTCACCCGACTTCGTGTACCTGCCGGTCGAAGTTCCCGAAGGCGTACGGGAGATCCACGTCGCGTACACCTACGAGAAGGTCACCGTCCCGGCGGGCACGCCGGGCAACGCGCTCGACATCGGCATCTTCGACCAGCGCGGCACCGCCCTCGGCGGCAAGGGCTTCCGGGGCTGGTCGGGCGGCGCGCGCACGGAGTTCTTCATCCGCGCCGACGAGGCGACGCCCGGCTACATCCCCGGCCCGGTCAAGGCGGGCACCTGGAACATCGCGCTCGGCCCGTACACCGTCGCCCCGCAGGGCCTCCCGTACGAGGTCACGATCACGCTCAAGTATGGGGAGCCCGGCAGGACGCCCCGGCCGTCCTACCCGCCGGAGCGGGCGAAGGGGCGGGGTCGCGCCTGGTACCGCGGCGACTGCCACCTGCACTCCTGGTACTCCGACGGCAGGCGCACCCCCGCCGAGATCGCGGCGCTCGCGCGCGCCGCCGGCCTCGACTTCATCAACTCCTCCGAGCACAACACGCACTCCGCGCATGCCCACTGGGCCGACCAGGCGGGCGACGACCTGCTGATCATGCTGGGCGAGGAGGTCACCACCCGCAACGGCCACGTGGTCGCCCTCGGCACGGACCCCGGCACGTTCGTCGACTGGCGCTACCGCGCCCGCGACAACCGCTTCGGCAAGTTCGCCCGCGAGGTCCGCGACGCGGGCGGCCTCGTCGTCCCCGCCCATCCGCACGGCACCTGCATCGGCTGCAACTGGAAGTTCGGCTTCGGGGAAGCGGACGCGGTGGAGGTGTGGAACGGCGCGTACACCCCGGACGACGAGGTGTCCCTCGCCGAGTGGGACAACACGCTCGTCGCGTCGGTGCGCGGCCGCAAACGGTGGATTCCCGCAATGGGCAACAGCGACGCCCACCGCGACCCCGACCCCGTCGGCTCCCCGCAGACGGTGGTACTCGCGGACGACCTGTCCCGCGAGGCCATCCAGGCGGGCATCCGCGCGGGCCACAGCTATGTCGCCGAGAACAAGAACGTGGCGCTCAAGTTCACGGCGACCGGCGGCAAGGGCAAGCAGGCGGGCATCGGCGACCGCCTCTACGTCGAGCAGGAAGCCCCGGTGACCATCCGCCTCGACGTCACCGGCGCCCCCGGCTGCACGATCCGGTTCGTCACGGACCAGGGCATCCTCTTCACGGGCCCCGCGCTGCCCGCGTCAGGCTCCGGCACGGCGGAGTGGCGGACCACCCCTTCGTACGCGGCCTACGTACGGGCCGAGGTCCGCCACGCCCCGGTGACGGCAGGGCTGCCGGGCCCGCTGGCGGCCTTCACGAACCCGGTCTTCCTGGGCCGGGACTAGCTCCCCGGCGGGGCACTCGCGGCGCGGGTCAGTCCGCGACGACCAGCGCCGGAGTGTCCCGCTTCAGGACCTCGCCCCGGAAGAACGCCGGGCTCCTGCGGCCCATCACCAGCATGATCACCACGCCGAGCAGCAGCAGGCCGACGCCGATCACGAAGACCGAGCCGACGCCGAAGACGCTGGAGCCGCTGCCGTAGGCGGGGTTCCACATGTCCACCAGGGTCTTGACGAAGACGGCGGTGAGCAGGATGCCGCCGAACACCGGGAAGAAGCCCTTGAAGGCGAAGTCGCGCGCGGACGAGAACAGTTCGCGGCGGAAGTACCAGGCGCAGGCGAACGCAGTCAGTGCGTAGTAGAAGCAGATCATGAGGCCGAGCGCGTAGATCGTGTCGACGAGGACGTGCTCGGAGACCAGTGTCATGACCGTGTAGAAGACGCCGGTCGCGACACCGGCCACGACCGTCGCGCGGCCCGGGGTCTTGAACCGGGGGTGCACGCGCGCGTAGGAGGCCGGAAGCGCCTCGTACGCCGCCATCGCGAGGACCGTGCGGGCCACCGGGATGAACGTGGTCTGAAGGCTCGCGGCGGCCGAGGCGAGGACGGCGACGAAGAGCAGGATGCCGAGGCCGTTGCCCATGATCGGCCCGGCGAGCGCGGCGAAGACGTTGTCGGAGGTGTCCGGGTTGGCGAGGCCGAGCCCCGTGTCGCCGGAGCCGACGGCCATCTGGGCGGCGATTCCGGTGGCGAGGTAGGAGCCGATCAGGACGACCATCGAGATGAGCGCGGCGCGGCCCGGCGTCTTCTCGCTGCCCGTGGTCTCCTCATTGGCGGTCAGGCACGCGTCCCATCCCCAGAACATGAAGATCGACAGGGAGAGACCGGCCGTGAAGGCGCCGAAGGACTGGACGGAGAAGGGATTCAGCCAGGACCAGGAGAAGTCCATGGAACCGGCGATGTCACCGCTGCGGGCCTTGCCGAGTGCCATCGCGACGAAGAGCGCGAGGACCACGAGTTGCAGCCCGACCAGGAGGTACTGCACTCCCTTGGTCGCCGTCATCCCCCGGTAGCTGATCGCGGTCGCGGCGGCGATCAGGGCCAGGCACGTGAGGATGTGGACGGCTTTGTCGTCGTCGAGGGCCGCCACGGAGTCACTGCTCGTGATCTCGCCGGCCAGGAGCCAGAAGTACGAGGTCGCCACGCCCGCCAGGTTCGAAAGGACGATGATCGTGGCGATGACGAGGCCCCAGCCGCACATCCAGCCGATCCGGGGCCCGAAGGCCTTGACCGTCCAGGTGAACGACGTGCCGCAGTCCGGCATGGCCTTGTTGAGCTCGCGATAGGCGAAGGCCACCAGGAGCATCGGCAGGAAGCCCGCGAGGAAGACCGCGGGCATGGCCAGGCCGACCTCGCCGGCCGTGGAGCCGAGGGTCGACGTCAGGCAGTAGACGGGGGCGACGGTGGAGATGCCGATGACGGCGCTGCCCATGAGGCCGACGGAGTTGCCGCCGAGTCCTTTGGCGCGTACGCCCCCGTCCGGGGCGCCGTTTACCGTGTCTCCGGCCTGGGGCCGTACGTCCAACTGGGTCATGAACAGGACGTTAAGGGCTGCGGTTTCCACATACGGAGGATGAACATCCGGATCGCAAGCCTTGCGTTCGATGGAGGAATTGGGGCAGCGGCCATCGATTACTTGATCTATTAACGACTCCCCTTCATCATTGCCAGGCAAAACTCAGACCGTCCGGTATGCGAGAACCGCAGCACTGTCCGTTTTAACCCGTTTCAAAATTTTCCCGAGCTGCTTCCCACAGTCCACATACCGGACAAAGGCGAGGTCACCCCGGCCACACGATCGACTGCACCTCGCTGTACGCGTGCAGCGCGTACGAGCCCACGTCCCGCCCGACCCCGCTCTTCTTGAACCCGCCGAACGGCGCCTCCATGTTCCGGCCGATCGTGTTCACGCCGACCCCGCCCGCCCGCAGCCGCCGCGCCACACGGAAGGCGCGGGCCACGTCGCCCGACCAGACGTAGTCGATGAGGCCGTAGTCGCTGTCATTGGCGAGCGCGATGCCCTCCTCCTCGTCCTCGAAGGGGACCACCACCACGACGGGGCCGAAGATCTCCTCCCGGACCACCCTCATGTCGTTCGTGCAGTCGGCGAGCAGCGTCGGGGCGACGTAGAAGCCGCGGTCGAGGCCGGGCCCTGCCGGGCGCTCGCCGCCCGCGACGACCCGTGCGCCTTCCTTGCGGCCCAGCTCCACGTACGACTCGACGCGGTCCCGGTGCGCCGCGGAGATCACCGGACCGACCACCGTCCCTTCCGCCCGCGGATCGCCGACCTTCATGAAGCCGATGTAGCCCGTCAGCTTCTCGATCAGCCGGTCGTAGATCGCGCGGTGCGCGATCACCCGCGTCGGGGCCGTACAGATCTGCCCGCTGTAGAAGGCGTACGTCGTCCCGATCCCCGCCACCGCCGAGTCGAGGTCCGCGTCCTCGAAGACGAGCGCCGCGCCCTTGCCGCCCAGCTCCATCAGCTGGCGTTTCATGCCGCGGCCGCACACCTCGGCGATCCGCTGCCCCACCGCCGTCGAGCCGGTGAAGCTCACCATGTCGACGTCCGGAGAGTCCACGGCCGCCTCGCCGACCTCCGGGCGCGCGCCGCTCACCACGTTCACCACACCCGGCGGCGCCCCGGCCTCCTCAAGGGCCGCCGCCATCCGGTACACCGAGAGCGGGTCCTGCGGGGCGGGCTTCACGACGACCGTGTTGCCCATGGCCAGAGCGGGCGCCACCTTGCCCGCCGGGTTGGCCCACGGGTTGTTGTACGAGGTGACGCAGGTGACCACGCCCACCGGCTGGCGGACGGTGAGCGCCCCCACGACCCCCGCCTTGCCCATGGGGCCGGCCTCGTTGATCTGCGGGGGCAGACCTGCCTCCACCGGCTCCAGCGCGCCTTTCGCGTACCGCTTGAAGCGCGCCACCGACACCGCGACCTGCATGCCCCGCGCCGTCCCGGTCGTCGCGCCGCTCTCGGCCTGCGCGAGTTCCGCGTACGAGGAGAAGTCCCGCTCCATGATCGACGCGGCGCGGTCCAGTACCGTGGCCCGCTCCTCGGGTGTCGTACGCGACCAGGTGGCGAAGGCCTCGCGGGCGGCGCCGGCCGCCGCGTGCACCTGCTCGCGGCTCGCCTCGGGAGCCAGGCCGACGACTTCCTCCGTGGCCGGGTCGATCACCTCGTAGTGGCCGGCGTCGGGCACGGCCCACTCACCGCCGATGAACAGCCGCTGTTCCGAGTCGGCTTGACGTGTCACTTGGTGCTCACCGTCCTGGTGTCCCGGCCCGAGCGGAGCACCGTACCGGGCGTCGCGCCCGTCACCCGGTCCTCGCGGATGGCCTCGACCCCGTTGACCCAGACGGCGTTGATGCCGATCGCCTTCGAGTCCAGGCGCGGGCTGTCGCCGGGCAGGTCGTGCACCAGCGTGGCCTTCCCCGCGTCGATGCGCTCGGGGTCGAACAGCACGAGGTCGGCGTGGAAGCCCTCCTCGATACGGCCCCTGCCCCGCAGCCCGAAGAGCTGCGCGGGATCGTCGGTGAGCATCTTCACCGCCTGCTCCAGGCCCACGAGCTTGCGCCCCCGCAGACAGTCCCCGATGAACCGGGTCGTGTACGGGGCTCCGCACATGCGGTCCAGGTGCGCGCCCGCGTCGGAGCCGCCCAGCATGACGTCCTCGTGCTGCCAGGTCTCCTGGCGCAGGGCCCACGAGGCGGGGTCGTTGTCGGCGGGCATCGGCCACAGGACCGTACGCAGGTCGTCGTTGGCGCAGATCTCGACGAGGCACTGGAAGGCTTCCTGGCCGCGCTCGGCGGCGATGTCACCGACTACGCGGCCGGTGAGGCCCTCGTTCTCCTTGGAGTACGTGTCCCCGATGACATACCGGTCGAAGTTCGCGAGCCGCCTGAAGACCCCGGCCTCCTTGCTCGCGGCGTGCCGCAGCATCCCGGCCCTGACGTCCGGATCGCGCAGCTCGGCGACGCGCTCGGGGACGGGCAGGCCGAGGATGTCGCCCCAGCCGGGGATCAGGTTCAGGGCGCAGAAGGTGCCCAGCGACATGTTCATGGGGGTGAGGATCGGCATCGTCAGGGCCACGATCCGGCCGCCGGACTTGCGGGCGCGCTCGCTGGCGACCAGCTGGCGCGGTACGCGCTCGGGGACGGCGGAGTCGATGGTGAGGACGTTCCAGTTGAGGGGCCGTCCGGCGGCGGCGCTCATCTCCACGAACAGGTCGATCTCGTCGTCACTGAACTGGTCGAGACAGCCCGCGACGATGGCTTCGAGCTGCGTGCCCTCGTGCTCGGCGACGGCCCGGCTGAGCGCGAGCAGCTCCTCGGGCTTCGCGTGCCGCGATGCCACCGGCTTCCCGTCGCCGTCCGAGTGCGTGGACGACTGCGTGGTGGAGAGCCCCCAGGCGCCCGCGTCCATCGCCTCGTGGAAGAGCCGCAGCATCTCGTCGAGCTGCCCGGGGGTCGGCTGCCCGCCGACCGCGTCCGCGCCCATGACGTACCGCCGCAGCGCGCAATGCCCCACCATGAAGCCCGCGTTGACGGCGACGCGCCCCTCCAGGGCGTCCAGATACTCGCCGAACGAACTCCACGACCAGGGCGCGCCCTCTTCGAGCGCCACCAGGGACATGCCCTCGACCTTGGACATCATCCGGCGCGTGTAGTCGGCGTCCTCGGGCCGGTCGGGGTTCAGCGGGGCGAGCGTGAAACCGCAGTTGCCGCCCGCGACGGTGGTGACGCCGTGATTCAGGGACGGGGTCGCGTAGGGGTCCCAGAAGAGCTGGGCGTCGTAGTGCGTGTGCGGGTCGACGAAACCGGGGGCGAGGACGCGCCCCGCGGCGTCTTCGCTGGTCGCGGCGGACTCGGTGACGGTGCCGGGCTCGGCGACGACGGCTATGCGCCCGTTCCGGATGCCGACGTCGGCGGTGTACGCGGGGGCGCCGGTCCCGTCGACTACGGTCGCGCCCTTGATGAGGTGGTCGAGCATGACGGTGGACAGCCCCCTTGATCGGTGTTTTTCGGTGCGCGGAATCGGGCGAAGAAGGGCACCCCGGCTTCCGTCCGGGAGAGGAAGCCGGGGCAGTCAGAGATGCCGGCTCAACCGCCGGAGGCCCCCGTACCCCGCATACGAGTGGTGCGGTGCACGGGATCGGTGTCGATCTTCGGAATCACATGCTCACCGATCAGCTTGATCGTGTTCTTCGTGTCCTCGGGCGAGACCCCGATCGGCAGACCGAAGCTGAGCTGATCCGCTCCGGCCTGCTCCCACCGCTTGCACTGCGTGAGCACCTCGTCCGGGTCACCGCAGATCATCAGCTCCTCGGCGATGAGCAGCTCGATGATCTCCTCGGTGTACTCGGGGAGCAGCTCGGGCCACTCGGGGATGCCCTCGGGGCGCGGGAAGGTGTCGTGGTAGCGGAAGAGCAGCGACTGCAGATAGTTGAGCCCGCCGCTGACGGCTATCTCCACGGCCTTCTTGTGCGTCTGGGCACAGATCGCGGTCGAGGTCACCATGACGTTGTCGTTGACGAAGTCACCGACCGGCTCGGCCTCCTTCACGGCCGTCTTGTACGAGTCGAGGACCCATTCCATGTCGGAGACCTTCTGCACGCTGAAGCCGAGGACTCCGAGCCCCTTCTTGCCGGCCATCGCGTACGAGGGCGGGGACCCGGCGGCGTACCACATCGGCGGGTGCGACTTCCCGTACGGCTTGGGCAGGACCTTGCGGGGCGGCAGCGACCAGTGTTTGCCCTGGAAGCCGACGTACTCGTCCTGGAGCCACATCTTGGGGAACTCGGCGATCGTCTCTTCCCAGAGTTCCTTGGTGTGGTTCATGTCGGTGATGCCCGGCATGAAGCCCAGGATCTCGTGCGACCCGGCGCCGCGTCCCGACCCGAACTCGAAGCGGCCTTCGGAGAGATGGTCGAGCATGGCGACCTTCTCGGCGACCTTGACCGGGTGGTTCACCGGGGCGAGCGGGTTGAAGATGCCGGAGCCGAGGTGGATGCGGTCGGTGGCGTGGGCGAGGTAGCCGAGGAAGACGTCGTTGGCGGAGAGGTGCGAGTACTCCTCCAGGAAGTGGTGCTCGGAGGCCCAGGCGTACTTGAAGCCCGACTTGTCGGCCTGGATGACGTACTCGGTCTCCTCGATGAGCGCCTTGTGCTCGGCTTCGGGGTCGACCTTGGCCCGCTTGGCGGGCACGTATCCCTGTACAAAGAGACCGAATTCCAAGGAGGTTCACCATCCTCGTGAGTATCTGCGAGTTTCTGACGAACCGTCAGATCGTGATGGGTCGACTGTTCCACCGGGTGGGTGGAGCGTCAATACCTGATGCGCCGTCAGACGATGGAGACCCCCGCCAGCCAGCCACCGTCGATGACGAACGGCTGGCCGGTGATGTAGGCCGAGTCGCCCCCGGTCAGGAACAGCGCGAGGGCGGCCACCTCCTCGGGCCTGCCTATCCGCCCGAGCGGCACGAGCTTCTTGTAGAGCTCGGCGACGGCCTCCCCCGCCGCGGCGGGATCGGCGCCCGGATCGAGCTGCGCGGGGTTGGTCATCGGGGTGTCGACGGCGCCCGGGCAGACGGCGTTGACGCGGATGTTCTTCGCGGCGAGTTCGAGGGCCGCGACGCGGGTGAGCCCGAGAATGGCGTGCTTGGTCGCTGCGTACGCGCCTACGTAGGCCATGCCCGTCATCGCCGTGTACGAGGCGGTGTTCACGATGGTCCCGCCGCCGGCGGCCGCGATCTCGGGCGCGACGGTGCGGATGCCGAGGAAGCAGCCGACCTGGTTGACCTGGATGATCTTCTGGAACTCTTCGAGCGGGGTGCTGACGAGCTCGTTGAAGCGCAGGATCCCGGCGTTGTTGACCAGCCCGTCGATCTTCCCGAAAGCGTCTTTGGCGGCGGAGACCGCCGCGTCCCAGTCGGCCTCCTGGCTCACGTCGAGGTGCACGTACCTCGCCACGTCTGAGCCCAGCTCCTTGGCGAGGGTCTCGCCCTGCTCGTCGAGCACGTCGCCGATGACGACACGCGCCCCCTCGGCGGCGAAGAGCCGCGCCTCCTGCTCGCCCTGCCCGCGCGCGCCACCGGTGACGATGACGACGCGCCCGTCCAGCTTGCCCATACGAAACTCCTTGAGTGGTGGCGCCGGGAGAAGTCGGTCAGTTCAGGTGCGGGGCGACTTCGGCGGCGAACGCGGCCATCTGATCGGTGAGCTCGGCGCGGTCGCGGCTGCGGAAGCGCACCTGTAGCTGCTGGACCCCCATCGCCCCGTACGCGCGCAGCGACTCCGCGAGGGCCTCCGGCTTACCGCTGAGGGTGCGCCGCCCCACGGACCAGCCGGGCTCCCCCACGTACAGGGGCTCGGCGATCGCCCCCACGACGATCGGCTCGGCCACCCCGGCCTCCTCGCGCAACCGCTTGAGCCGGGCGATCTGCGCGGGCAGCTTGTCGCGCGGGTCGCCCTGCGGCAGCCAGCCGTCACCGCGGACGGCGGCCCTGCGGACGGCGGCGGGGGACGATCCGCCCACCCAGAGGGGCACGCGTTCCTGCGCGGGACGCGGTTTCTGCCCGAGTCCCGCGAAGTCGAAGTGCTTGCCGTGGTGCTCGGGGTACTCCCCGGGTCCGAGCGAGGCCCCGAGCGCGTCCATGGTCTCGTCGAGCACGGACCCGCGCCGCTCGAAGTCGGCCCCCACCGCGTCGAACTCCTCCTGCACGTGCCCGGCCCCGACCCCCAGGATCAACCGTCCGCCGCTGAGCCGGTCCAGGGTCGCGTACTGCTTGGCGACGACGAGCGGATGCCGGAGCCCGACCACGGCGACATGGCTCATCAGCCGTACGTTCCCGGTGATCCCCGCGAGGAAGGAGAGGGTGGCCACCGGGTCGTACCAGACGGTGCTCATGGTGTCGGCCAGCCGCCGCGGGATGGCCACGTGATCGCAGCTCGCGATGTAGGCGAAGCCGCTCCGGTCGGCGGTGCGGGCGATCTCCGCGAGATCCTCGGTGGTGGCGTCCGCCTCCCACGCCTCCGCGTACATGACGCTCTGCGACTGGATCGGGAGCTGCATCCCGTAGACCAGTCGCCCTTGCGGGAAGATGTGCGCCAGCGCGTTGGCAGCCATGGGAACCCGACCCCTCACCTTGATCTGACGGCCCGTCATATACGGCGACGGGGTTCATCGTCTTAGCTGACGTGCCGTCAGGCAAGGGGTCGGGGCGGTCGGGCACAGAAGAGCCCCGGGCGCCTCCAGGGCACCCGGGCTCCCCGGTGGCGTCAGGCCCCGGCCCACAGCCCGTCGTCCGTCAGGCCGAGCAGGTCGATCGCGTTGCCCCGCACGATCCGGTCGACGACATCCGGCGCCAGGTGCCCCATCTGGGACTCGCCGACCTCCCTGGATTTGGGCCAGGTCGAGTCGGAGTGCGGGTAGTCGGTCTCGTACAGGACGTTCCCGACGCCGATCGAGTCGAGGTTCTTCAGCCCGAAGGCGTCGTCGAAGAAGCACCCGTAGACATGCTCGGCGAAGAGCTCGGACGGCGGCCGGTGCACCTTGTCGGCGACCCCGCCCCACCCGCGGTTCTCCTCCCAGACCACGTCGGCGCGCTCCAGGATGTACGGGATCCAGCCGATCTGCCCCTCCGCGTACATGATCTTCAGATGGGGGAAGCGCTCGAACTTGCCGCTCATCAGCCAGTCGACCATCGAGAAGCAGCAGTTGGCGAAGGTGATCGTGGACCCCACGGCGGGCGGCGCGTCCGCGGACGTGCTCGGCATCTTGCTGCTCGACCCGATGTGCATGGCGATGACGGTGCCGGTCTCGTCGCAGGCCCGCAGGAAGGGGTCCCACTCGTCCGTGTGGATGGAGGGGAGGCCCAGGTGGGGCGGTATCTCGGAGAAGGCGACTGCGCGTACGCCGCGGGCGGCGTTGCGGCGGACCTCGGCGGCGGCTAGTCCGGCGTCCCAGAGCGGGATGAGCGTGAGCGGGATGAGCCGGCCCCGCGCCTCGGGCCCGCACCACTCCTCCACCATCCAGTCGTTGTACGCCCGCACCCCGAGCAGGCCGAGCTCGCGGTCCTTGGCCTCGGTGAACGTCTGCCCGCAGAAACGGGGGAAGGTGGGGAAACAGAGGGCGGACTGGACGTGATTGACGTCCATGTCGGCAAGGCGGTCGGGCACGCTGAAGGATCCCGGGCGCATCTGCTCGTACGTGATGACTTCCAGCTTGATCTCGTCCCTGTCGTACCCGACGGCGGTGTCGAGGCGGGTGAGGGGCCGGTGCAGATCTTCGTAGATCCACCAGTCGCCGATGGGCCCGTCGTCCCCCTTCGCGCCCATCACCGGGGCGAATTTCCCGCCCATGAAGCTCATGGACTTCAGGGGCGCCCGGACGATGCGCGGTCCGCTGTCCCGGTACTTCGACGGCAGCCGGTCCCGCCAGACGCTGGCCGGCTCAACGGTGTGGTCGTCCACCGAGATGATCCTCGGGAACGTCGGCAGGGTCTCAGTGGTCTCCATGTGCTCCACGGTAGCGCTGATCTGACGACCCGTCAGCTCCCTGTCGGCGATCCGACGGCGATCCGCCGGCCGCACGGCGACGCCTGGTCGGCGATCCGCCGGCCGTCCGTACCCAGATCAACAGCGGGCGACTGGTGCGTGGACCCTGTGAGAGCCGTCTCCCACTGCTGACGCATCCGCCAAGAACAAGGCAAACTGGCGGGGAGCAAGAGACAGGTGGAGTACCGAACGAGGCAAAGAGCGAGAATCGCGGGCAGGGCAGACCCGCGACGCACGACCAGGCACGGTGACGGCCGGGCACGGCAGCAGGGGGAGCGATGGACGTTGTACCGCGAGTACCGGACCAGCGGCGTCCGGCCCCGGGGAACGCCCCCGAGGAACTGAGACCACACTTCAGCGTGCTCGGCCCCGTACGCGCGTGGCACGGCGCCGAGCAGCTCTCCATGGGCTCTCCGCAGCAGCGCGCGCTCCTGGCGGCGCTCCTGCTGCGTGACGGGCGCACGGCGACGGCGCATGAGCTGATCGACGCCCTCTGGGGCGACGAACCGCCCTCGCAGGCGCTCGCCGCGGTCCGTACGTACGCGTCGCGGCTGCGCAAGGTGCTGCCCGCCGGTGTCCTGGTCAGCGAGTCGGGCGGCTACGCCATCGCGGTGGCCGACGGCGCCCTGGACCTGGCGCTCGCGGAGGACCTGTGGACGGAGGCGGAGAAGGCGCGCGGCGTGGGCGACCTATGCCAGGCGCGCTCCCTGGTCAACAAGGCGCTCGGCCTGTGGGACGGCGAGCCCCTGGCCAACGTCCCCGGTCCGTACGCGGAAACGGAGCGCACGCGCCTGGAGGAGTGGCGCCTGCAGCTCCTGGAGTCCCGCCTTGACATGGACCTGGAGGTCGGCTGCCACGCGGAGGCGGTCTCGGAGCTGACGGCCCTCACGGCGGCGCACCCCCTGCGGGAGCGGTTGCGGGAGCTGCTGATGCTGGCGCTGTACCGCAGCGGGCGCCAGGCGGAGGCCCTCGCGGTGTACGCGGACACGCGCCGCCTGCTCGCGGACGAACTCGGGGTGGACCCGCGCCCCGGCCTGAAGGAACTCCAGCACCGGATTCTCCAGGCGGACCCGGCCCTCGCCGAACCCTCGGCGGCGGCCCCGGAACCGGCGGCAGCGGTGGTACGCCCTGCCCAGCTCCCGGCGACAGTCCCCGACTTCACGGGCCGGGCGTCCTTCGTATCGGAACTGAGCGAGATCCTGTCGGCGGCGGAGGGCCGCGTGATGGCGGTCTCGGCGCTCGCGGGCATCGGGGGCGTGGGCAAGACGACGCTCGCGGTCCACGTGGCGCACGTGGCCCGCGCCTACTTCCCCGACGGTCAACTGTACGTCGACCTGCAGGGTGCGGGCGCGAGGGCGGCGGAGCCGGAAACGGTGCTCGGCGCGTTCTTGCGGGCGTTGGGAACTCCCGATTCGGCGATCCCGGACTCCCTGGAGGAGAGGGCGGCGCTGTACCGCTCCGTGCTGGACGGGCGCAGGGTCCTGGTGGTCCTGGACAACGCGCGCGACGCGGCGCAGGTGCGTCCGCTGCTCCCCGGCATGGAGGGCTGCGCGGCCCTGGTCACCAGCCGCATCCGGATGGTGGACCTGGCGGGCGCGCACCTGGTGGACCTGGACGTGATGTCGCCGGAGGAGGCCCTCCTTCTCTTCACGCGGATCGTCGGCGAGGAGAGGGTGACATCGGAGCGCAAGGCCGCGCTCGACGTGGTCGCGGCGTGCGGCTTCCTCCCCCTGGCGATCCGCATCGCGGCCTCGCGCCTGGCGGCGCGCCGCACGTGGACGGTCTCCACCCTCGCCGCGAAGCTGGCGGACGAGCGACGCCGCCTGGACGAACTCCAGGCGGGCGACCTCGCGGTCAAGGCCACGTTCGAACTGGGCTACGGCCAGCTGGAGCCGGCGCAAGCGAGGGCGTTCCGCCTGCTGGGCCTGGCAGACGGCCCGGACCTCTCCCTCGCGGCGGCGGCAGCGATCCTCGACCTGCCGGTCGAGGAGACGGAAGACCTGCTGGAAATGCTGGTCGACACGTCCCTGGTCGAGTCGGCGGCTCCTGGCCGTTACCGCTACCACGACCTCGTGCGGCTCTACGCGCGTGCGTGCGCGGAGAGGGAGTTGCCGCCGGGTGAGCGGGAAGCGGCGATGTCGCGGTTGCTGGACTTTTACTTGGCATCCGCGGCTCGGGTGTATGCGATCGAGCGGCCCGGGGACCGGACGGCCGACCACTTGGAGGTCACCGAACGGGCCGGCCTGGACTTCACGGACAGCACCAAGGCCTTCGACTGGTTGCACGCTGAGGCCGCCTGCATCCTGGCGTGCGTCCAGCATTCGCTGAGCCCCGACAGTCTGCGACGCGCGGTGGACATGCTGCTCGCCGCGAAGGATCTCGCGGAGTCCGGGGCGATCTCGTACCGATACGAGATGGCGACGCGCGCCGCCTGCGATGCCGCCGCCGCCGTGCGGGACGCGCATGCCGAAGGGCGCGCGAGGGTGAGCCTTGCCCAAGTCCTCAACAAACTCGGGCGCTTCGACGACGCCGCCGTCGAGCTGGAGCGCGCCTCGGCGCTCGCCGCGGACTCCGGGGATCCGTGGACCACCGGGAACGCTCTCAACGAGCAGGGAATCGTCAACAACTGCATCAACCGGCCTGCCGTGAGCGAGATCCACCTGCGCGAGGCGATCGAAGTCTTCCGCGCCGACGGCAACCGCGCCAGCGAGGCGAGCGCCCTGTGCAACCTGTCCCGGGCCCTTCTCGCGATGGGACGTACCGCAAAGTCCATCGACCTCGCCAAGCAGGGGATCGCCATTTACAGCGACCTCGGGGTCACATTCCGCCTGGCCAACGCGAAGTACACGCTCGGGCTGGCCCTCAGCGGTGCGGACCGACACCCGGAAGCCCTCGATCAGCTGAACGACGCCCTGCAGATCTTCGCCGAGAACCGTCAGCGCCTGTGGGAGGGTACGACGCACTACCGCATCGCCCAGGTGTATCTCGCGGACCGTCATCCGGCCCGGGCAGCCCAGCACTCCGAGCAGGCGCTCGCCATCGGATGCGTGGGCGGGGAGTGGATGCGGGCCAATGTCCTGATCCTGCTGGGAGAGTCCCTCGTCGCACTCGGGCAGGTCGACCGCGCACAGGCCTGCTGGCGCGAGGCGCTCGCCATCCACGAGGAAGCCGGGGCGCCGGAAGCCTCTCAGGTGCGAAAGCTCCTGGCCCCCGTCAGCGCTGTCTGAACTTCCCGGAGCGGCGTTCATCGAACGTTTATGGGCGGCTGCCACTCTCATGGAGTCGATCCGTCGCGTCGGGGGGCAGACGGGTCGCAGGGGCCCTACGGATAAGGTAAGCGGCCCAATACGCCCGTTCGGCGATCCTCGGGGGAGTTGCCGAACGGGCGTATCCGATCCTGAAGCCCCGCCCAGAACGAAGGAGTTGTCTCATATGAGCGAAATCGACAAGAACACCGGCATCACGACCATGGGCGAGGGCCACACCCCTGCCCCGCCGGCGAAGGACGGCACGGCCACCACCCAGGGCGAGGGCCACACGCCCGCCCCGCCGGCGAAGGACGGCACGGTCACCACGCTGGGCGAGGGCCACACGCCCGCCCCGCCGGCGAAGGACTAAGACTTACATCTCGACGGGGGACACGGGGGTACGGGGGAACACGGGGGAGGTCGACCGCGGTGGCGCGGAGGGGGAGCCACCGCGGTCGACGCATGTCCGGGGGCGGCAGCCCATGGCAGTAAAGGTGGGCTGCTCGTCATTGCGGCCCCCGGAACGCGCCTGAAGACTTGAGGGCACGGCAAGTCATCGCCGCCACCTCCCGGGAAAGGGACCCCATGCAGATCGCGATCCTGCTCTACGACAAGTTCACCGTCCTCGACGCGATAGGCCCGTTCCAGACCCTCTCCAGCCTCCCCGGCGCCGAGGTCGTCTTCGTCGCCGAGCAGGCGGGCCCGGTGCTCGACGACACCCGCGCCCTCTCCCTCGTCGCCACGAAGTCCCTCGCCGAGGTCAGCAGCCCGGACATCGTCGTCGTACCCGGCAGTCCGGAGCCCGCCCTCGGCAACGAGGCCATCCTCGACTGGCTCCGCGCCGTCGACGCCACCACCACCTGGACCACCTCCGTCTGCACCGGCTCGCTCATCCTCGCCGCCGCCGGTCTCCTCAAGGGCCGCCGCGCCACCTCCCACTGGCTGGCGCTGGAGCAGATCAAGCAGTTCGGGGTCGAGTCGACGGGGCAGCGCGTCGTCTTCGACGGCAAGTACGTCACCGGCGCGGGCGTCTCCGCCGGGATCGACATGGGCCTCACCCTGGCCGGCAAGATCGCGGGCGACGAGCACGCGCAGACCGTACAACTCATGATCGAGTACGACCCCCAGCCCCCGTACGACGCCGGCTCCCCGGAAAAGGCCCCGGCCGCACTGGTGGAGAAGTTCCGGGCGCAACAGCTCTAGCGGGCCAGGGCTGTAGCGGTAGCGGTCAGTTCGCACCAGACGTACTTGCCGGAGCCGTCGCTCCCGCCGAGCGGATACCAGCCCCAGCCGTCCGAGCAACTCCGGATGAGCCCCAGCCCGCGCCCCTCCTCTGCGTACGCGGCAACGCGTGATGCCGGCTCCGGCGGGGTCGGATCGGCGTCCCACACTCCGATCCGGAGCACACGCCCCGCCCAGCGCAGGCGCAGAGCGGCGGGGCCTTTCGTATGCCGTAGGGCGTTGCTGACCAACTCGGTCGCCAGGAGTTCGGCGGCTTCCGCGAGGTGCGGGAGGCCGTGGGCGTTGAGGACGAGGCGGAGGGTACGGCGGCCGATGGTGACGGCGCGGAGGTCATGCGGGATGTAGAGGGTGTACTCCCACGGTTCGCCTTGATCGTCCGTCCCGTTTGGCTTGTCCGGACAGTCGCCATCGCTGGTTCTGGGCATGCGTGACTCCGAGTGGAGTAAGGGGGGGTGGGGCTCGCTACGACATCGGGCGGTGGCATGCCGCTCTCGCCATGGCATGGCGGGACGGTGCGCTTCCGGACTCCCGAGACTTCGTAGCGTGTGCGTCGCATCACCGACGGTAAGGGTAATTTAGTACCCCGGTCAAGCCGCCCGCGTAAACTGCCCTGGTCCTCAAGTGGCGGGAGAGCAGAGGCAGATGCCAGCGCGAAAGGTGATCACAGCCAGGCAGGAGCGGCTCGCAACCGAGCTGCGCAAGCTCAGAGAACGGACGGGTCTGCCCGTTCAGGAAGCAGCCCGCGCGCTGGGAATCGCCCAGCCGAAGCTGTCCAGTACCGAATCGGCACGCGTCGGCGTGAGCCCGGACCGTGTACGCCACTTCGCCAGCCAGTACGCCTGCGATGACGCCCCTCTGGTGGAGGCGCTGGCGGCTATGGCAGCCGAGCGCGGGAATGGCTGGTGGGAGGAGTATCGGGAGCTGCTGCCGTCGGGGTTCCTGGATCTCGCCGAACTAGAGGCAAATGCGCGGTACTTGAACACCATCGAGATCGCGCACGTGCCAGGGCTGTTGCAGACCGAGGATCAGGTACGGGCGATCTTTGCCTACTCGGTACCCGAGTTCCCCACAGCGCAGCTCGAAGCTCGCGTGGCCTATCGGCTGCGTCGGCAGTCCGTCCTCGACGGCCCTGAGGCGCCACCCTATGAGGCCGTGATCCACGAGGCCGCGCTCCGGATCCGGGTTGCCGACCGGCCAGTAGCGCAGCGGCAACTGGCTCATATTCTGGAGATGACACAGCGGCCGGGCATCACCGTGCGCGTCATCCCGTTCGACGTGAACGGGTTCGCCGGTGTCGGCTACTCGATGCTGTACGCGGGCGGACCAGTTCCGCAGCTGGACACGGTGCTGCTGGACTCCGTGCATGGGGTTGCGTTCCTGGACAGTGAGTCACAGCTTGATCGGTATCGCGCCCTGTTCGACAAGGTGAAGAGCGCAGCACTCGACGAAGCAGGGTCGAGAGATTTCATCCACCGGCTGACCAAGGAAGTCTGAGGCACCCGAACATGACGACGACGATCACGTGGCAGAAGTCCTCTTTCTCCGGCGGCGGCGACGGCGCCAACTGCGTCGAAATCGGCCTGGCACAGAGCACCATCCACCTCCGCGAGAGCGACACCCCAGACCAAGTCCTCTCCACCTCTCCCGAAAGCCTCGCCGCGCTCATACGTCACGTACGGACGAGGCGGCCGACCTCTTCATGACCCAGAACATCACGTGGCAGAAGTCGTCATTCTCAGGCGGCCAGGACTCGTCGGACTGCGTGGAGCTTGCCTCCGCCGAAGGGGCCATCCGTCTCCGCGAGAGCGACGCCCCCAACCAAGTCCTGACCCCCACCCCCGAAAGCCTCGCCGCGCTCATACGTCACGTACGGACGAGGAAGAGCTGACGCCCGCCCCGGAGGGGCTGCGCACGCCACGCAACCGTGGCAGAGTCACCGCCATGGCCCGCATGGTCACCTCAACGCAACGGCAACGCCTCGGCGTGGCGTCCGACCGCCCCGTGGCACAGAACATTGTGTGGCAGAAGTCGTCGTTCTCTGGCGGCGGCGACGGCGCCAACTGCGTCGAGGTCGGCATGGCACAGAACCTCGCGTGGCAGAAGTCCTCGCTCTCCGGAGGCGGCGACGGGCCGAACTGCGTCGAGGTGAGGGCAGCGAACGGCGCCATGCGCCTCCGTGAGAGCGACGCCCCCACCCAAGCCCTCTCCACCACCCCCGAAAGCCTCGCCGCACTCATACGTCACATACAGACAAAGCGCCGCTAACCCGCAGCGCACCGCGCTCAACCATGGCAAAGTCACCGCCATGGTCCGCATGGTCACCTCAACGCAGCGGCGGCGTCTCGGCGCGGCGTCCGCTCTTCTCATGGGCGCCGCCCTGATATGCGCCTGCGGCGAGAAGCCGCACGACTCGGTCGGCGCTCCCGCACCGAGCCAGAGTTCCGGCCCGGCCGGCCCCACCAGCTCACCCGCACCGGGCGCCTCCCCCTACGTAGAACCCGGCGTAGTCGACGGTGCTCCCCATAACGGCGAGAACAACGCCTACCGCCGCCCCGGTGACATGTCCCCCGCCAGCGAGGAAGCCGCCGAGGCCGAGGCCGCCCGTATGACGCCCGTCCTCAAGCGGCTCCACGCCAAGAAGAAGTGGGACCCGGAGAGCGTGCGGGCCGCGCTCACCGGTGAGCTCGGGTACGAGGTCGTGAAGACCGGCAGCAAGGGCAAGGTGCTCAGCGGCAATCTCATCGTGCAGGAGATGCGTTCCCGCTACGAGAACGACGAGTACATCACCCCCGAGGGCACCATGATCGGCCTCCGCGTCCGCAAGGACGCCTGCGTGACCGCCTTCGTCCAACCGACGAACTACGAGGCAAGAGCCAACGGCCCCTTCATGGAAACCGGCTGCATGGAGCCCCCCACCGGCCACTAGCCAGCCGATTGGCCCCGCCCGGCAGCCCCCTGTGGATAACCGCCCTCAGGCGGTCCCGTGCACCGCCCTCAGCCACTCCACGAGCAGCCGGTTCACCTCGTACGCACGTTCCTGTTGGACCCAGTGGCCGCAGCCCTCCAGGATGTGCGAGGAGACCAGTCCGGGGAGGGTCTGCGGGTATGCCTTGATCGCGTCGGACAGCCAGGTCGTCGACGCGTCCTGGTCGCCGCCGATGAAGAGGGAAGGCTGGACGATCGGGGCGCCGTCCCGCGTCGCCAGGTCCTCCCAGTCGCGGTCGACGTTGCGGTAGCGGTTGAGGGCGCCGGTCAGGCCCGTGCGCTCGAACTCCCCCGCGTAGAAGTCGAGGTCCGCCTCCGTCAGCCAGGAAGGGAGCCAGGAAGGGAGCCCGGAAGGGAGCCCGGAACGCGGCGGGAAGCGGTCCGACATCCGGCCGCCCCGGGGTACGAAGTGCACGCTCGAGCCGTCGGACGGTGACGGCATCGTGTCCGCCGACAGCGCCGCGTAGAAGCCCGCGAGCCAGCCCCGTACATCCGGCTCGATCTCCGCCTCCGCCCGGCCCGGCTCCTGGAAGTAGCTGACGTAGAACTCCTCGTCGGGGCCGCCGATCATGGCGAAGGCGTCCGTGGGGCGAGGGCCGCCCCGGGGCGCGTAGGGGACGCTCAGCAGGCCCACCGCCGTGAAGACGTCCGGTTCGAGCAGCGCCGAGTTCGCCGCGATGCCCGCGCCCCAGTCGTGGCCCACGACCGTGGCGGTCTCCGCGCCCAGGGCCCGTACGACCGCCGCGTTGTCGGCGACGAGCTCCAGCATCCGGTACGCGTCCACGTCCCGCGGCTTCGACGAACGGCCGTAACCGCGCACGTCGATCGCCACCGCGCGGTAGCCGGCCTCGGCGAGGACGGGGAGCTGGTGGCGCCACGAGTACCAGGACTCCGGGAAGCCGTGGACCAGGAGGACCAGGGGCCCCTCCCCCTGCTCCACCAGGTGGATCCGGCCGCCGGGGACGTCCACCAGTCGATGTTGCGGCGTGGGGTGCGACATGCTTTCTCCCGGATCGGTCGATACGACGCATGTCCTACACGCCGTATGTCCTTCAACGTATGTCCTACGACGTACGTCCTCTGCTCCTCATGATCCTGGGCGCGCCCCTCCCCCGCCCGCGAGGAAATTTGCCGACCCGGCAAATGACTCAGCCCCGCGCCACCACCACCGCCGCCTTGAGGTCCGCCCACAGCTCCGGGCGGACCGTGACCCTGAACCCCAGGCGGTACACCGTCGTCCGCTCTCTGCCCCGCACCCGCAGCCGCACCTCCGTGGGGCCGGGGTGGGCGCGCAGGATCTCCTTCAGCCGGCCGACCGAACGCGGGGTCACCTGCGGCTCGTGCATGTCCAGCAGGACAGGTGCGTCCGCCGCCGCCTGCGAAAGGTCCGGGACCGAGAGTTCCATCCCGATCAGACGCGGGACGTCCTCCCGCTTGTCCAGGCGGCCCTTTACGAACACCACCGTGTCCTCGACCAGTTGGGTGGACAGGAGCTGGTACGTCGCAGGGAAGAACATGCACTCCAGCGAGCCCGCCAGGTCCTCCACCGTCGCTACCGCCCACGCGTTGCCCTGCTTCGTCACCTTCCGCTGGAGCCCGGAGATGATGCCCCCGATCGTCACCACCGCGCCGTCCGCGTGCTCGCCCCCGCCCAGGCTCGCGATCGCCGCGTCGGCCTTGGCGGCGAGGACGTGTTCGATGCCGAGCAGGGGGTGGTCGGAGACGTAGAGGCCTAGCATTTCCCGTTCCCGGGCGAGGAGGTACGGCTTGTCCCACTCATCGGCGGGGAATTCCGCCCGACCGCCGCCGAGCGCTGTCCCCGCTTCCGCGGGACCGTCTCCGAAGAGGTCGAACTGCCCCTCCGCCTCCCTCCTCTTCACCCGCACCACGTCGTCGATCAGCGGCTCGTAGCAGGCGGCGAGGCCCTTGCGCGTGTGGCCCAGCTCGTCGAACGCGCCCGCCTTGATGAGTGATTCGGTCGTGCGTTTGTTGCAGGCGGTGGCGTCCACCTTCTCCAGGTAGTCCGGGAAGGATTCGTACTTCCCCTTCGCCTGCCTGCACTTGACGATCGAATCCACCACATTCGAGCCGACATTCCGCACCGCCGTCAGACCGAAGAGAATGACGTCGTCGCCCTGCGCCGCGAAGTTCGCCACCGACGCGTTCACGCTCGGCGGCAGGACCCTGATCCCCATCCGGCGACACTCGTTGAGATACACCGCCGACTTGTCCTTGTCGTCACGGACGGAGGTCAGTACGGCGGCCATGTACTCGGCCGGGTAATTAGCCTTCAGATACGCCGTCCAGTACGAGACCAGCGCGTACGCCGCCGCATGCGCCTTGTTGAACGCGTATCCCGCGAACGGGACCAGTACGTCCCAGACCGCCTGGATCGCCTCGTCGCTGTATCCGCGCTCCCGGCAGCCGTCGCGGAACGGGATGAACTCCTTGTCCAGGACCTCCTTTTTCTTCTTTCCCATCGCCCTGCGCAGCAGGTCCGCCTGGCCGAGGGTGTAGCCCGCGAGCACCTGGGCCGCCTTTTGCACCTGCTCCTGGTAGACGACGAGGCCGTACGTCAGGCCGAGCACGTCTTGCAGGGGTTCCGCCACCTCTGGATGAATGGGGGTGATCTCCTGCTGGGCGTTCTTCCGCAGCGCGTAATTCGTGTGCGTATTCATGCCCATCGGGCCGGGGCGGTAGAGCGCCGTGACCGCCGTGATGTCCTCGAACTCGTCCGGCTTCATCAGCCGCATGAGGGAACGCATCGGGCCGCCGTCGAACTGGAAGACGCCAAGCGTGTCGCCCCGGCCGAACAATTCGAAGGTGCGCGTGTCCGCCAGGGGGATGGAGAGCAGGTCGAGTTCCACGCCCTTGTTCGCCGCCACCATTTTGACCGCGTCGTCCATGATGGTGAGGTTGCGCAGGCCCAGGAAGTCCATCTTGAGCAGGCCGAGCGACTCGCACTGGGGGTAGTCCCACTGCGTGATCGTCACGCCGTCCGTGTGCCGCACCCAGATCGGCGCGTGGTCCACGATCGGCTCGCTGGACATGATGACGCCGGCCGCGTGCACGCCCATCTGCCGGACCAGGCCCTCCACACCCTTCGCGGTGTCGATGACCTTCCGTACATCGGGTTCGTTCTCGTACATCGCACGGATCTCGCCCGCCTCCGCGTGGCGGGGATGGGCAGGGTCCGTGATGCCCGCGAGCTCGATTCCCTTTCCGCCCGCGTCCGGCGGCATCGCTTTGGTGAGGCGGTCTCCCATCGCGTACGGATATCCGAGCACGCGCGCGGAATCCTTGATGGCGTTCTTCGCCTTGATTTTCCCGTACGTGCCGATCATGGCGACCTTGTCGGCGCCGTACTTCTCCGTCACATAGCGGATCACCTCGACGCGCCTGCGCTCGTCGAAGTCGATGTCCACGTCCGGCATCGACACGCGTTCGGGATTCAGGAACCGCTCGAAGATCAGGCCGTGGGTGAGAGGGTCCAGGTCCGTGATTCCCATCGCGTACGAGACCAGCGAACCGGCCGCCGAACCGCGTCCCGGGCCCACCGCGATGCCGTTGTTCTTGGCCCACATGATGAAGTCGGCGACCACCAGGAAGTACCCCGGGAACCCCATCTGGATGATGATGTCCATCTCGTACTCCGCCTGCCGCGCGTACGCCTCCCCGACTCCATCGGGGAATCGCCGCCGCATTCCGGTGGCCACCTCCTCCCTGAACCAGCTGACCTCCGTATACCCCTGAGGCACATCGAACTTCGGCATCAGGTCGCGCTTCTCGAACATGCCGGTGGTGTCGATCTGCTCGGCCACCAGGAGCGTGTTGCGGCAGCCCTCCTGCCAGGCGTCCGAGGAG
>NZ_BMTR01000013.1 GCF_014649775.1 Streptomyces longisporoflavus
ACAGCGCCGATGGTACTGCAGGGGGGACCCTGTGGGAGAGTAGGACGCCGCCGAACTATTATTGACGGGAAACCCCCGCACCCTCTGGGTGCGGGGGTTTTCTGCGTTCCGGACCCATTTCCTACTCCGGGCTCACCAATTTCGTGTCGTACGCCAGGATCACCGCCTGCACCCGGTCTCTCGCGCCCGTCTTCGAGAGAATGCGTCCGACGTGAGTCTTCACCGTTGATTCGGCGAGATGCAGCCGACCTGCGATCTCCGCGTTCGTCCAGCCCTGCCCGATGACCGTCAGGATTTCGCGCTCCCGGTCGGTCAGTGCGGCCAGACGCGGGTCCCGTGACAGGTCGCTTTCCTCGCCGGTCCGCGTCGGGAGGTGATCCGCGAAGGCGTCGAGGAGACGGCGGGTCAGGCTCGGGGCCACGACCGCGTCTCCCGTGGCGACCGCGCGGATACCGGCGAGGAGTTCCTCCGGCAGTGCGTCCTTGATGAGGAAACCCGAGGCTCCCGCGCGCAGGCCCGCGTACGCGTACTCGTCGAGGTCGAATGTCGTGAGGATCAGGACGCGGGTGCGGTCGCCGGCGGCCACGATGCGGCGCGTGGCCTCGATGCCGTCCAGGCCCGGCATGCGGATGTCCATCAGGGCGACGTCCGGGTGGAGTTCGGCCGCCATGCGGACCGCCTCGCTGCCGTTGCCCGCCTCGCCCACCACCTCCATGTCGTCCTGGCTTTCCAGGAGCATGCGAAAGCCGAAGCGTTGCATCGGCTGGTCGTCGACGATGAGTACGGTCGTCACTGAGGGGAGTCCTTGAGTTCTTCGGGGAGATGGAGTCTTACCTGCCAGCCGCCTGCCGGTTGCCGCAGCGGGCCCGCCTCAAGTGTCCCGTCGTACAGCGCCGTTCGCTCGCGCATTCCCGTGAGACCCCGGCCGGGCGCATCACCGGGTGAGGGGACGAGAGATCCGGTGGGGTCGGCCCCCGTGCCCGTGCCCGTGTCCGTCACCGTCGCCCGCACCCCGTCGTCGCCGTACACGACCTCCACGTACGCCGTCGCCTCCGGACCGCCGTGTTTGAGGGTGTTCGTGAGGGCCTCCTGGACGACGCGGTAGACCGTCAGTTGGCGGCCCGCCGGGAGGGAGTCCGGGCGGCCTCGCACCGTGCTGCGGACCGGAAGCCCCGCGGCCCGTACTCCGTCGATGAGCTGATCGAGGTCGGTCAGGGCGGGCTGGGGAGCGAGTGCGGCGGCCTCCCCCGGGGTCTCCTCGCGCAGGACGTCCAGGAGCCGGCGCAGTTCCGTCAGGGCCTGGCGGCTGGTCGTGCCGATGGCCGTGAGCGCTTGGGCGGCACGTTCCGGGGACTTGGCGGCGGCGTACGAACCGCCGTCCGCGAGGGTCGTGATGACCGAGAGATTGTGGCCGATGATGTCGTGCATCTCGCGGGCTATGCGGGTGCGTTCGGCATTGGTGGCGAGCTGCGCCTGCTGGTCGCGTTCGACTTCGAGCTGCCGGGCGCGTTCCACGAGGGCCTCGGTGTAATCCTGGCGTGAGCGCACCGCGATGCCGAGGAGGGCGACGAGGGCGTACGCCCACACGTACGGGACGATCTGCTGGTCCCAGCTGTTCTCCGGGTAGCGGAACGCGCCCACGACGAGCGGTGCGGTCATCATGAGGCCCGCAACGCCCAGCGTCTTCAGGGGCAGCCACATCGCCACGCTGAACAGGACGATCATCTGGATCAGCGAGGCCTGGAGCATGGCACCGGTCCAGCTGCTGACCAGGCTCGCGGCGACCATGACGGTGAGGGCCGCCATCGGGCGGCGGCGGCGCCACAGCAGCGGTAGCGACAGCGCGGTGCTGAGCAGGAAGATGAGCCAGCCCGGCACGGCCGTGTTCGGTGCGGTGTTGCGCCAGCCGCCTGCGGCGTCGACGAGGGCGGCCACCACGAAGAAGCCGGTGACCAGCAGGTCCCAGACGAGCGGGCGGCGCCTGTCGAAGGCGCGCACCCGCTGTGTCGAACGCTGGAGGAGCCGGGTGAGGGGATGCGGCGCGGTGCGGGGCTCGTCGTGCGGCGCGGTGCGTGGCTCGGTCACGGCCTCATCCTCGTACAGGATTTGCTCGTACAGGGTTTGCTCGTACAGGAGTTGGATGTTCGGGCGTCATACGTCGCGACGCTTGAGCAGCACGGATGCCGCGGAGATGACCGCCGCCGACCAGAGGGCGAGCGTGATCAGGGCCGTGCCCGGCGCGATGGTGTTCTCCACCCGGGCCACCGATCCGAGGGCGCTCGCCGCCTGGGCGGGGAAGTACTTGACGGCGGTGTCCACGGCGCTGAACGGCATCATGGTCACGACCTCGGGCAGGATCAGGACGGCGCCGACGAAGGCGCCGATGGCTCCGGGCACCGAGCGGAACAGGGCGCCGAGGCCGAGCGCGATGAGGCTGAGCAAGGTGAGGGCCGCGGCGCTGGACGCGAGGGCGCCGAGCACGCCGGAGTCGGTGAGGGACAGTTCCTTGTCGGTGCCGGAGAGCCAGATCTGGGCGGCGAGGAACGTGACGACGTTCGTCACGAAGCACACAGTGAAGGCGACCGCCGTGAAGAGGCCCGCCTTGGACCACAGGACGGGCAGGCGGCTCGGGACGGCCGCGAGCGATGCCCGGATCATGCCCGTCGAGTACTCGCCCGCGGTGACGAGGATGCCGAGCACGGCGAGGCAGATCTGGGAGAGCTGGGTGCCGAAGAGGGTGAAGACGATCGTGTCGATGTCGGCGTCGTCCCCGTCGTAGGTGACGCCCATCGTGATGCCGACGGCGAGGACGAGGGCGCACCCGGTGAGCAGCGTGATCCAGGTGGAGCGGAGCGTCCACAGCTTGTGCCATTCGGAGCGCAGGACGCCCTTGGTGCTCAGCCGGTACGCCGACGGGGCCGGCCTGGTGGGGGTGAGAGTGCCGGTGCTCATGCTGCGGCTCCTTCCGGCTGCGGTGCGATGGATGGGGTGACGTACTCGACCGAGTCCCGGGTGAGGTCCATGAACGCCTGCTCCAGCGAGGCGGTCTGCGGGGTCAGTTCGAAGAGGGGGATGCCGTTGCGCGCCGCGGTGCGGCCGATGTGTTCGCCGTCGGTGCCGCGTACGTCGAGGACGCCCGGCGCGTCACTCGTGATCTGTACCCCCGGCTCGGCGAGCAGCTCGGCGAGGAGGCCCGCCTCGGGGGTGACGACCTTGACCGAGCCGGTGCCCGACTCGCGTACGAACCTCTCGACCGTGGTGTCCGCGAGGAGCCTGCCGCGGCCGATGATGATCAGGTGCTCGGCGGTCAGCGCCATCTCGCTCATCAGGTGCGAGGAGACGAGGACCGTACGTCCCTCTGCGGCAAGGGACTTGAGGAGGTTGCGGATCCACAGGACGCCCTCGGGGTCGAGGCCGTTGACCGGTTCGTCGAGGATGACCGCGGCCGGGTCGCCGAGGAGCGCGGCCGCGATGCCGAGGCGCTGGCCCATGCCGAGCGAGAAGCCCTTCACGCGCTTGCGGGCGACGTCGTGGATGCCCGCGAGGTCCAGGACCTCGTCGACGCGGCGGCGCGGGATGCCGTGCGTGTGGGCCAGGGCCATCAGGTGGTGGAAGGCGGTGCGGCCCGGGTGGACGGACCGGGCCTCCAGGAGCGCGCCCACCTCGTGCAGGGGCGCGGTGTGGGTCGCGTACGGCCGGTCGCCGATGGTGGAGCGTCCGCGGGTCGGCGCGTCCAGGCCGAGGAGCATCCGCATGGTGGTGGACTTGCCGGCGCCGTTGGGGCCGAGGAAGCCGGTGACGGTGCCGGGGCGGACGGTGAAGGACAGGTCCTCCACGACGGTCTTCTCGCCGTAGCGCTTGGTGAGTTCGTATGCCCGAATCATGCTTCTGATGCTGGCGTCCGCGGGGGCGCGGGGCGTCGGACCAGGGGCGGGACGTGGGCGGGCGGGGGTAGTACCGGGGTACGACAGTGACCCTGAGAGGCCGACCCCGCCTGCTCAGCCGGGGAGTTCCGCGTGCGGCCAGCGGGTGCGGGCCTGTTCGCGGGAGCGGAGGAGGGCCAGGGTGGGCAGGCCGCGGTCCGCGCCGGTGGCCAGGAGCTCCGGGAGCTGGGGGAGCGGGGCCACGGCGGCCACGTCGTCGAGGACCAGGGTCATTGGTGGGTCGAGCCGACCGGAGGATGACCGTTCGGCCATGCGCCGGCCGTGCTCGACCACGCTTGAGGCGAGTGCCGTGAGGAGGGGCATCGCGCCTGGTCCCTGGGGTGACTTGGGGTCCTCGATCGGTTCACCCACCACAAAAAGCGTGCCCCCTTCATCGATGAAGGAATCCAGGGTGAGGGCATCGGTTCGGTTCGGGGTGCAGGATTCCCGTACGTTGAGGGTGAAGAGCGCGGAGAGGGCGCGTGCCGTCAACTCCTGCGCGATGTCCCGGCGTTCCGGGTACGCCGTGAGTGCCGCCTCCAGCTCGCCCGCGGCTCCCGAGGCCGCCTTCTGGTGGGTGCGGAGGATGCGGACCGCGTCTTGGACGCCCGTTCCCTGGGCCCAGCGGTGTACGTGCTTGATGGGGCGGCCGTCCACCGCTGCGGCGTGCAGGAAGCTGCGGAGGAGGGTTTCCGCGGTGTCGGCGACGGTGCTGTCCAGCTTGGCGCTGGGCCTTATGGCGGCAAGGAGGGCGGTGGCCCGTTGCGCGGCCACTGCCTTGTCCTCGCAGTTCGCCGTGGGGGACCAGTGCATTCTTGCGGGGGTGTCACAGAGGTGGGAGGGGTCGTAGACCAGGACCGGGCCGAGCTTCGCCCTGGCGTCCTTCGTCTCCTCCCACAGGGTGGGGTCCGAGGTGAGGACGAGGGCTGCGCCCTCCGCGTCTCGGATTGCCTCTGCTGCGAGGGGTCTGCGGGTTTCCTGGGGGCCCAGTACCAGGGGGGTACGGGGGGTGGGGACTGTGGCCTGCTCGATGCTGGGCTGCTCCGGGCTCGGTGGTTCCGTGCCCGGTGTCTCGATGCCCGGCGGCTCTTGGCCGGGCACCTCGGCCGGGGCGGGGCCGGCGCTCATGTCATCCGCACCCGGCGCTGCGGGCTGTGCCCACCCGTCCCGCCCTGCGGGACGCCTGCCCACAGCGGGTACAGCTTCAGCCGGCGCCCGTCTCGCCCTCCGTACCGCCCGCCAGCGCGTCACCGTCCCCATGACGAAGATCGTGAGCACCACCAGGACCATCAGCTGGCCGATCAAGAGGCCCCAGAACAAGCCGTAGCCCGTGAGTTGCGCGGCCGGAGTCGCCGGCCAGGCGCCCGCGATGTCGTGCGGCTCCTGGACGAGGTGCCGCATCGCCACCGGCGTATTGCCGAAGGTGACGTGCTCGGGCCAGGAGCCGTGCGAGAACAGGCCCGCGAGGCCCGTGGCCGACCAGACGAGGACCGTCAGGCCGAGCACGAAGGCGAGTCCGCCCACCAGGAGGCCGTCGGGAATGCCCCGCTCCCGTGACTCGCGCCGTCCGCCCCGGTAGCCGTGCTCGGGCTCAGGCCCCCGGTATCCCATCGCTCATGCCACCCCGGAACGCGACGACGAAGGACCGTTCATCTGCTGCTCCATGTACGCCGCACGCTCCTCCGCCTCCAGATCCGCGGCCCGCAGCGCGTCGTCGCCGAGGAGTTGGTCCGTCGCGTCCACCGACGATTCGGTCATGGCGCGGTCGGTGAAGACCAGGGGGCGTTCGGTCTCGGTGATCAGATGCTTGACCACCTGGACGTTGCCGTTCACGTCCCATACGGCGATGCCGGGCGTGAGGGTGGGGATGATCTCCACCGCCCAGCGCGGCAGGCCGAGTACCCGGCCCGTGGCTCTCGCCTCGTCCGCCTTCTGGGCGTAGATCGTGCGCGTCGACGCCATCTTCAGGATCGCCGCCGCCTCCTTGGCCGCGGCCCCGTCCACCACGTCGCTCAGGTGGTGGACCACCGCCACGAAGGACAGACCGAGCCGCCGCCCGAACTTCAGCAGGCGCTGGAAGAGCTGGGCCACGAACGGCGAGTTGATGATGTGCCAAGCCTCTTCCACCAGGAAGATGCGCTTCTTGCGGTCCGGGCGGATCCACGTGTGTTCGAGCCAGACGCCCACGATCGCCATCAGGATCGGCATCGCGATCGAGTTGCGGTCGATGTGCGAGAGGTCGAAGACGATGAGCGGCGCGTCCAGGTCGATGCCGACCGTCGTCGGGCCGTCGAACATTCCCCGCAGGTCACCGTCGACCAGGCGGTCCAGGACGAGCGCGACGTCCAGACCCCATGCCCGTACGTCGTCTATGGCGACGTTCATCGCTTCCGCGGACTCCGGCTCCGGGTGCCTGAGCTGTTCCACGATGTCCGTCAGGACGGGCTGGCGCTCCACGATCGTCTCGTTCACGTACGCGTGGGCGACCTTGAGCGCGAAGCCCGAGCGCTCGTCGAGCCCGTGCCCCATCGCGACCTCGATGATCGTGCGGAGCAGGGCGAGCTGGCCCGTCGTGGTGATCGAGGGGTCCAGCGGGTTGAGGCGGATGCCCATGTCGAGCGCGGCCGTCGGGTCCAGGCGGATGGGAGTTATCCCCAGCTCCTGGGCGATGAGGTTCCATTCGCCCACGCCGTCCTCGCCCTGTGCGTCGAGGACGACGACCTGCCGGTCCTTGAACCGCAACTGCCGCAGGACGTACGTCTTCTCCAGCGCCGACTTGCCGTTGCCCGACTCGCCGAGGACCAGCCAGTGCGGGGCGGGGAGCTGCTGCCCGTACAGCTGGAAGGGGTCGTAGATGTAGCCCTTGCCGGAGTACACCTCTCGCCCGATGATCACGCCCGAGTCACCGAGGCCGGGGGCGGCCGTCGGCAGGTAGACCGCCTGGGCCTGCCCCGTCGACGTACGCACCGGGAGTCTGGTCGTCTCCACCTTCCCGAAGAGGAAGGACGTGAAGGCGTCCGTGAGGATGGTCAGCGGATCCCGCATTTTTGGCAGCCCTCAGCTCTAGCGTCGGATGCCGGTCGCGAACGGCAGCGTGTTGACGAAGGCCCTGTGGTGCTCGCGGTCGCACCACTCCAGCTTCAGATACGACTTCCCGGCCGAGGCCCGGATGGTGCGCTTGTCGCGCGCGAGGGCTTCGGGGGAGCGGGACGACACGGTGATGTAGCCGACGAGATTGACGCCGGCCGCGCCGCTCGCGAGGTCCTCGCCGCGCTGGTCGAGGCGGGAGTTCGACGCGATGTCGCGGGGGTCGACGGTGCGGTTCAGCTTCGCCTGGCGGCTCGCCTCCGCCTCGTCGTTCGTCTTCTCCGTCAGCATGCGCTCGATGGCGACCTCGGTGGGTTCGAGGTCCATGGTCACCGCGACCGTACGGATCACGTCCGGGGTGTGGACGAGCAGCGGGGCGAGGAAGTTGACGCCGACCGGGGTCATCGGCCACTCCTTCACCCAGGCCGTGGCGTGGCACCAGGGCGCGCGGGTGGAGGACTCGCGGGTCTTCGCCTGGAGGTAGGTGGGCTCCATGGCGTCGAGCTCGGCGGGCCAGGCGTTGCGCTTCGTCATCGCCTGGATGTGGTCGATGGGGTGGTCCGGGTCGTACATGGAGTGCACGAGCGAGGAGAGACGTCCCTGCCCGAGGGGCTGGCGCACCCGGATGTCGGCTTCCTGGAGCCGCGAGCAGATGTCGGTCAGCTCGCGCGCCATGACGACGGCGAGACCGGCGTCCTTGTCGAGCTTCCGGCCGCCGTGCGGACGGCTGGCGCGGGCCATGGCCTGGGCCTCGGCGGCCAGTTCGCGGGAGTAGTGCATGCAGGCCACGAGATAGGCGCGGTGCTGCTCACTGCTGGTGGACACCATCGACTGGAGCTGCTCGTACGACTGCTGGAGCCAGGGCAGCGCCCGGTCGTCGCCCCGGACGGTGACGTCCTTGGCGTGGGCGTCCGGGTCGGCCGGGAGCGTGCGCGCGAGCATCTGGAGCCGCGTCACGAACCCGTCGCCGTTGGCGACGTGCTTGAGCAGCGTCCCGAAGCGGTCGACCAGCGCCTCCTGGTCCTCGGAGTCGCGCAGGCCGACGCCGGGACCCTCGATCTCGATGGCGGCGGTGACGGTACGCCGGTCGGCGTGCAGCAGTACGGCGATCTCATCCGGCCCGAAGGGCGCGGCGAGCCAGCTGATGCGTCCGATGCCCGGCGGCGGGCCGACCTCGACCTCCTTGCCGTCGAGGCGGATACCGGCCTCGGGGGTGGCGGAGCGGTAGGCGGTGCCGCGCTTGAGGGAGCGCTTGAAGCTGCGGTTGATCTCGAACCACTTGAAGAACGTGCGGCCCTTGTAGGGGACGTAGACCGCGGCGATCGCGAGCATGGGGAAGCCCATGAGCAGCACGATGCGCAGGGAGAGGACGGGGACGAGGAGCCCGCACATCATCCCGAGGAAGGCTCCCGCGATGATCAGCGCGATCTCGCCGGTCTCCCGGTTCTTGCCGACGATCGCGTTCGGCCTCGCGCGGCCGATCAGATATGTGCGGCGGGGCGCGATCGGTTGCGACACGTGGGACTGAGTCGTCAACGCCCTTCACCTCCCGTGCGTTTGGTACTTCCAGTGGAACCGTTTCCTGAGCCGCCCGGACCGCGGTTGCGCGCGTGCGGAGTACTGGTCGCGCTGCCCCGGGGTGCGGGCGCGGCGGATGGGACAGATCCGCCGCCGTTCGATGAGCCGCCTGAGCCGCCGCCGCCGGCGCGGCCGCTGTGGGCGGCGACGCCGCCGCTGACCGGGTTGGCGGGCCGCGGCTGGTTGTTGCCGCCGCCGCCTCCGCCGCGCGAGCTGTGGGTCTTGATGCCCTGGGAGACGAGGGACGCGGGGGAGGTGATGACGGCCGCGGCGCGGTTCTCGGCGCCCTGGGAGATGCGGTTGTTCCGGGAGTTGGCGATCTCGTCGCCGAAGCCGGGGACGAAGCGGTAGATCATGGCGCTCGCGAAGATGGCGAGCAGAATGATCGAGAGCCCGGAGACGACCGCCGAGAAGGCGTCGGGCCCGTCGTCGGCGGAGAGCGCTCCGGCGAGACCCAGGACGATGACGATGATCGGCTTGACGAGGATGACGGCGATCATGATGCCCGCCCAGCGGCGGACGTGCGTCCACAGGTTCTTGTCGACGAGGCCGGCGTACACGACGGTGCCGAGCAGGGCGCCTACGTAGAGCAGCGCGGCCCTGATCACGAGTTCCAGCCAGAGGATGCCCGCGGCGAGGATCGACACGAGCGAGACGACGATCAGCATGATCGGCCCGCCGCCGATGTCCTCGCCCTTCTTCAGGGCCTCGGAGAACGTCCCGAAGAAGGTGTCGGTCTGCCCGCCGGTGGCCTTCGCGATGACGTCGGAGACGCCGTCGGCCGCCGAGACCACCGTGTAGAGGATCAGCGGCGTGAACGCGGAGGCGAGGACCGTCAGCCACAGGAACCCGATGGCTTCGGAGAGCGCGGTGGTGAGGGGGACGCCTCTCACCGCGCGCTTGGCGACCGCGAGGAGCCAGAGGAGCAGGGTCAGGATGGTGGACGCGGCGAAGACGACCGCGTACTGCTTGAGGAAGCTGGGGTTCGTGAAGTCGACCTCGGCGGTCTCCTTCACGGCGTCGGACAGCTTGTCGACGGTCCAGGACGCGGCTTCGGCGCAGCCCTTTGCCAGGGAGGAGAGGGGGTCGGCGGTGGAGTCTATGGGGGCGTCGGTGGGGTATTTGCCGGCTCCGTCGCCGCTGCTTTCGTTGCCTTTTTCGCAGTACTTTTTGGCGGGGCCGACGATGAGGTCGCAGTTCTCGTCGTCCGGCGCCGCGTACGCACGCGAGGCCAGGAGGATCGCCGCAGGCTGCACGGCCGCAGCCGCGGCCGTGAGCTTCAGGGCACGTCGGCTACCGGGCATAGGTGAACCCTCCGTACTCCTTGACGGCCTTGGCGATCTCGTCGGCCGTGGAGACCTTGTTGTCGCCGTTCACGGGAGCCGGGCCGTCCTTCGAGGAGTACCGCTCGATCTTCCAGTCGCCACCGGACCACCGGAGCTTGAACGTCATGGTGAACCAGTCGTTGCTGACGGGGTTCGTCGTATCCTGCCCGGCTGTGCCGAAGGCGCCGGTGCACCACACCTGCACGGTCGCCGAGCTGTTCGCGTACGCCGTGGTCTTGGTGCCGACAGGCAGCGTCCGGGAGACGTAGGTCTGGCCGGGTTTCGCGTTGCCGTTCGCATCAAGGCCGACCTTGTCCAGGAACTCCTTGGAGTACGTCTTGCCGAAGTCCCGCTCGAGCGCGTCCACCTTGTCGGGCACGAAGATCTGACGCACGATCTCGGTCCTGCGGGTGGGCTTGAGGATGTCGGCCGAGACCAGCGCCACCGCGTAGTTGGATGCGGCGCTCTGCACGCCCTGCTCGCTCTTCGCGAAACCGGAAGGGATACCGGAGGTCTTGCCGTTGACGGGCTTCTGGCCCGTCGCGGCGGTAGGCTCCGGCCCCGCCTTCTCACCCTCCCCGCCCCCGCCCCCGGCATCCTCCCCGCCCCGGTTCGCGAAGGCGATGGCCGCGATGAGGAGGACCACCACGCCGACCACCGTCACGAGGCTCCGTGACGAAGAACGGCCGGATCTGCGCGCTCCCCCGTAGAGGTCCTGGCCGCCGCCCTCGCCCCCGGGAAGCCGCGTCCGGGTCTCACCGGAGCCGCCGTAGAGGCCGCTGTTCCGCTCGTCGTCGAGACTCATGCCGCGTAAGCCCCCTCAACCTCTCGGTGTACCGCCACGTACGACGGTAGCCGTGCTGGTTCCCGCGCGGGCGCGGTGTGGTGACTCGACATCAGGGAGTTGCAACCTCAGCCGGTGGGCACGACGGATGGGTGGGTCAGAAGGGGACAGGGGGATGTAGGGATGGGGGGAGGGGAGGAGGGGGGACAGGTGGGGGGACGGGGACGTGGCGAGCGGTCGGGACTAGACCGCCATGCCGTACACGATGGTGAACACCGTGCCGAGTGATCCGATGATGAAGACGCCGGTCAGACCGGCGATGATCAGACCCTTGCCCTGTTCCGCGCTGAAGGTGTCGCGCAGCGCCGTCGCGCCGATGCGCTGCTTCGCCGCGCCCCAGATCGCGATCCCGAGACAGAGGAGGATGGCGATCGCCATCACGACCTCGATCATCACCCGCGCCTCGTTGCCCAGGCTCCCGAAGGGTCCCCAGTCGGGGGCGATCCCGCCGATGATGGTGGTGATGTCGCCTTTTTCGGCTGCCAAAAGCATGTGTAACTCACCGCCCCTAGTGGGTTGTTCCGTCACCTCTGTCTACCGCGAGCAGAGGACAGCTCATTCTCGCCGACAAATGGGCCAGTGCATGTCGACTTGGCGTCATTCGTTGGCTGAAACGTATGGTCACTCTGTGTATCACGGTGAGTGACGCCGGGCAATGACGGCCCGGCGAGCCCTCTGACCAGGTCTCATTGTGACCTGATCCGGTGACGGTTGCTCACATCATGGGCCATGTACGCCCGTCGAGGCCATCCAAGCCATTTAAGCGATCCAAACCGTCCTAGCCGTCCAGGCCGTCCAGGCCGTCCAGGCCGTCGAGATCGCCGAGGCCGCCGCCCGTCACGACGTACGAGCAGTCGGTGTAGCGGTAGCCGGGCTGGATCTTGCTGCCCTCGGTGTTGTTGCGGACGCCTCCCACGCTGCTCGCGTCGCGCTTGTAGAGGAAGTGGTAGTCGCCCGGCGGCAGGTGGAGTGTCTTGCTCGGATACCCCTTGCCCGCCAGGCAGGCCTTCTTGCCCTCGGCCTTGTCGGTGTACGTCTTGCAGCCGCCGCACGAGGCGAGCTTGAGGCTGCCGGTGACCGGGCCGGTGTAGAGGACTTCGAGCGGGCCGGGGCCGCCGTTCTCGAGGACGTACGCGAGTTTCCCGCCGCCCGGCGACTTGGCCGGGGGCAGGCTGCGGCCGGCCGCGGGGCGGGCCTCGGCGATCTCGGCGGCGATGGCGATGTCCTTGGCGCGGTCGCGCTTGCCGTTGCTCTTGTAGGTCCCGGCGAAGCCGCTGAGCGTCTTGGCCGCGTCCCCGAACTTCCCGTCCTTGAACTCGTCCACGCCGCACGCGTACGTGCCGGACTCCACCGCGCTCGCGGCGTCACCGGAGAGCCCGTCGCCCGTGTCGTCGGGCAGTGCCCCGGCCGTGGAGCCGATGTTGCGGAGTTCCTCGGTGGCCTTGCAGGGGTCGGCGCCCTTCAGGTCCGAGGAGCGCGCGTCGATGGCGTCCCGGATGGCGGGCTCGACCTTCCCGGCCTGGTCGGAGTCGGGGAAGGTGCGCAGCAGCTCGCCGAGCCTGCCGCCGCCGGCCGTCGTGCCCAGGCTCTGGCTGCCGCACTCGTAGAGGGAGGTGGCCAGGCGGTCGTCGGGCCAGGTGGCGAGGGCGCCGAGGCGGCCCTTGCCGAGGGTGCCGGGGAGGGTGCGGAGGTACTCCAGGGGCTTGAGGGCGTCGCAGTACTCGCGCTCGTCGTAAGGGGCGGCGACGGATTTGTAGTACGCGGTGAGGCTGTCCGGCACGCGTTCGGCGGCCTTCGAGCCGGGGTGGTCTTCGCCCAGGTCGCGGTAGATGGCGAGGGCGGCGCGGTAGTCGTCCTCGGCGGCGTCGAAGGTGCGGCCGTCGGCGGCGGTGACGATCCGGTCGGCCTTGTCGAGCCGTTCGAGCAGCATCTCTTCTACGGCTTCGTCGCGGGCGGCGTCGTACGCGATGACGCCTCCGGCGGGGACGGCGAGCAGCACGAGCCCGAGCCCGACGGCGAGGGGTGCGCGCAGCGGCCGGCTCTGGTGCGTACGCAGGGCGCGACGGGCTCCGTCGGCGGCCGCGAGGAGCAGGAAGGCGATGAACCCGACCAGTACACCGCCGGGCACGCCGTCGACCTCGGCGGGCAACGCCACGAAGAGCAGCCCGGCGGTCGCGGCCCAGCAGAGAGCGGCGAGGAGCCACTGCTTCAGGAGGACGTAGCCGACCCCGAGTCCGGTGAGGTTGAGGAGGGCGGCGGAGAGGGCTCGGAGGGGGTCGGGGGTGGGGGCCGGGGGGCTAGGGGGAGGGGTGGGGGCGTAGGTGGGTGGGGCTGTGGGGGGAGGCGGGGTTGGGGGTGTTGTCGGGGGTGCCGTTGGGAGTGGCGTTGGGGGTGCCGTTGGGGGTGGCGGGCCGAACTGGCTTACGTGGGGGGTTTCGGGAGGGGGAGCGGCGGGGGCTGCGGTGGGTGCGGGGTGCCGGCTCGTGGCGGGGCTTGGCTCGGTGGGAGGCGGGCTCGGCTCCGGGGCCGGACGCGGTACTTCGTCCGGCACGGAGGGCTGGCCATTCATCGAGCCGGGCAGGGTGGGTGAGGCGTCTTCCGGCGTCGGCCCGGACGTCGGCCCGGACGTCGGCCCGGACGCCGGCCCGGACGCCGGCTCGTCCCTCGGCTCGTCCCTCGGCTTGTCCCTCGGCTTGTCCCTCGGAACAGAGCCCGAGCCGCTGCCTACGCCGCCGTGCCCACCCGGAATCGCGTCACTGGGCTCGGGCCGCCCACTGACAACCTCGTCCCCCGGCGTGACGTGCTCATCCCCAGGTCGCATGTTCGGCTCCCCCCAGCCGTCACAACGCAGCGCCTTGATTTGCGCTCAATTCCCCAACGATCGGGGAATGTTGGACACCCGTCAACAGTCTGCACAGCGCAGGGCGGCACGGGGCAGCACAGAACAGGGCGGCACGGGGCAGCGCAGGACAGGGCGGCACGGGGGCAGCGAGGGAGCTGCACGCAGCCCGCGCACAGCCTCAGTCCCGCCGCCCGAGCGCCTTCGCCTGCGTATGCGACCACCCGGTCAGGAGCAATCCGGCGGCGACCACCACGACGTAAGCGACCAAGAGAAGCGCGAACCCGCCGGGAAGCCACCCGAGCAGCCCGGCATCATCGTGGTCGATGAGCAGCCGGATGAGGCCTTGCGCGGAGAAACACAGGACGAGGGCGCCGAGGATCTGCAGGATGTCGTATTTCACGTTACGAACGTATCAACGGAGGTACGGCACATCAGCTCTCCCCAAGCATTTTTCCCGACTTACATCACACATTCTGCGCCCTATAGTGAGGAGCGTGCGTGACGAAAATCGAACCCGCTGCACGGTCTGCCGTGCCGGAATGAGTGCTGCGGTGAAGCAACGGGGCCGCCCCGCCCTCTACTGCTCCCGCAGCTGCCAGGCGAGGGCCTACCGGCAGCGGAAACGCCCGCCGGTCCCCGCGCCGGAGCGCCTCGCGCCCACGTCCGACGCCCGGTCGCGCAGACGCCGCCAGATCGCGGAGGCGGTGTGGCGCATCGCCGCGGATCGGGGCCTGGACGCGGCGAGCATGCGGGAGATCGCGGCGGAGGCGGGGGTGTCGCTGAGGGTGGTCCAGTACCACTTCGCCAACAAGCACGAGCTACTCGTCGCCGCCCTGCACCTGCTCCACCGCGAGAACGAACGCCTGGCAAGGACCCGCGTCCACTACGACCCCGCGGACCTGCGTGGCGTGCTCAGCGCGATGCTCGACGAGTTCCTGCCCCTGGACGCCCAGCGGACGATGGCCCTGCGGGTGTTCTCCGCGTACTACGCCCGCAGCCTCACCGACCCCGCGATCGCGGCGGTCTTCCTGAGCGACGAGCACCCCCTGGAGGAGCTCGTCGCCGGTTTCATCGCCACGGCGCAGTCGAGCGGCCAGACGGCCCCGGGCCTGAACGCCCGACGCGAGGCCGACCTCCTGGTGGCAGCGGCGGTCGGCCTGGGCGGAGACGTACTGCACGAGCGCCGCACCCTGGACGACGTACGCGAAACGCTCGACTACCACCTGGACAAGATCTTCAGCCCCGTCCGGGTGCGGGAGGTGGGCGAAGACCTGGACGAGCGGGTCTGCGCAAGGTCGGACTAGGCGTTCGGTGTGACACCGACGCGTCGACCACGTTCGAGGTCCTCGGGCGTGATGCCCCATTCAGCGATGCGATTGCCGTCGCCCTTTCCGAGCCCCTGATCGACGATCTGGAAACGACGGGGCTTCTGTCCGCTCGGAGTCGGCGCGGCGATGAGGCCGACCATGCGCGGATCGCCGGCGAACCAGACGGTCTCGATCTGCGCCTTCAGCTGTGGCTCGGCGCGCGGAGCCAGCCGCCGGGACCACCAGTTGAGGCGGTAGTGCCGGGTGAAGACCACCGGGAGCTGCTGCTGCGGATCGGCAGGGTTGGGCAGCTCGAACCATCCGTGTTGGGGCCCCACGACCTCTGGGTAGTCCGTCAGACCGCGAGGAGCGTCGCGCAGCACCTGCCATGGGAAGGTGCGCAGGATGCGCCGCATGCGCAGAGCTGTCGGGATGTAGCTCGCCTGGACGAGCGCGCGATACGGGCCGTAGATCCAGTACGGCAGGAAGATCCACACGACCCAGTCGGGCGTCTCGGTGGAGATCGCGAGCAGTGCGATCCAGCCGCCGATCCATCCGATGAGCCCGGCCACGTTCAAGAACATGTGCTGCATCCAGGCGCGACGCGTGGGCGGGTGGGCCCACGCCGTGATGAATTCGGCAAGGTTCACTCGGACACTCTCTCTGAAGGAGAGGGGCAGAAGGAGCCGGGGTGCCCGGTGTGGTCTCAGGCTTCAGGAGTACGTCGACGTGTCGACGCCGAGTAGGGCTCGAGCCCGATCCTCTCTGCGACCGCGCCGATTAGCGTCCTGGCCATGCGAATCGGACTGCTCGGAACCGGAAATGTTGCTCGTGCGCTTGCTGCCGGATGGCAGGCGGCAGGGCATGACGTCGTACTGGGGTCTCGGGCCCCGAAGGAGCGGGGGAGCGCGGAGGAGCTGCGGGGATTCGATGTCGCCACGCTCGCGGACACCGCCGCTCACGGAGACGTGTTGGTCAATGCCACGCCCGGGACCGCCTCCATGGATGTGCTGAGAGAGATCGGGGCGGCGGCCCTTGCCGGGAAAGTGATGGTTGACGTCGGTGTCGGGTTCACCGCCGGGGCGGGCGGCGGTATGGATCTCTCCCATCCCAACTACAGCCTCAGCGAGGAGATTCAGGCCGCCTATCCCGACGTGTCGGTGGTCAAGACGCTCGCCACCGTCGACTCCGTGGTCATGAAGGATCCGGGGAGTCTGGAGGAGGAGGCGACCATCTTCCTCTCCGGTGATGATGAGCCGGCAAAGCAGACTGGCCGCCGGCTGCTCGGCGACCTGGGATGGGCCGATGCCTCCCAGTTGGATCTGGGAGGCATCGGGACCGCGCGCGGGCAGGAGCACTTCGCGCTGCTGTTCATGGGGGTGGCTGAGGCGATCGGGTCGTACGGGTTCGGCATCAAGGTCGTTCGGCCGCGGGCCGCCTGAGCCAGTGCCTTAGGAGGTGCCTGGGCGCGGGCTTCGGCGTCGGGTCTCAGCCTGCCGGGGAGTCGCTGACGATGCCGACCGGGCTGATCTCCAGCTTGACCGCGCCCTCGCCGTCCGTCACCGGGAGCGTCCCCGCGGGCCAGTCGAGCGTGACGTGCTTCGGCTCGTTCGGCGGCGTGACAACCAGCTTGGTGATGCGGACGCCCGAGCCGCCCGAGTTGTTGTACGGGAACGTGATGTTGAAGGCGGCGGAGTCGCCGTCCTTCAGGACTCCGGGTACGGCCTGTTCGCCGTTGCGGGCCACGGAGAGGGTGTCGCCCGTGGATGCCGTCAGGTCGACACCCGCGTAGCCCTTGATCGAGCAGTCCCGGCCGCCGCCGTTCTTGAAGACGACGGTGACGACGCCTTCCGTCTTGTCCGTGGTGTTGTCCGTGGCGTTCACTTCGAGCTCGTCGGTACGGCAGATGCCGACCTTGCTGTTGCTGTTGCTGTTGCTGTTGTCGTTGCCGTTGTTGTTGTCGCCGGTGCCTGCGGCCGTGTCCCGGGCGTCTCCGCCATCGGTGCCCTCGCCGCTGTCGGAAGCCTCGCCGCCGGTGCCCGTGTCCGAGCCGCCTCCGTTCTGGTCCGCCGACACGGTGGGCTTGCTGCCCGTGTCCGACGACGCGTTGTCGTCGCCGTTGCAGGCGGTGAGCGAGAGCGCGGCGACGAGGCCGATGACTGCGGCGACGGCCTTACGGGTGTGCTTCATGGGGTCCCCCGAAGTAGTACTGGTGAGTCGTTCATGAGTGCTGCTGGGCTGTGGTGATCACAGCTAAAGGGGCGGGTCCCTGCGGGGGCAAGGGACGGTGGCGGATCCGGGACGCTGGAATGGTTTCCGGCCTCTGACCTGCGGATATGCCCCCTGCCCGGGATGGCGACGTGGGATGCGCCGAGGGCGGGTTGATCATGGACATGCACGTGATCTAGGGTCCCGGCGTCATGACACGACGGGGGAACGGACCACATCACCATGCGTACGCGCATCAGACTGGCCGCGGTTGTCGCGGCGGCGGCTCTCACTCTGACGGTCACTGGTTGTGACGGGGAGGGCGAGGATGAGGCGGGCGGCCGGGGCAAGGCTGCGGACGCGTCCGGGTCTGCCGCGGGTGTCATCTCCGGGGCCGACGGAGGCGCTGACAACGAGTCCGACAACGGGTCCGACAACGAGTCCGACAGCGGCGCCGACTCCGGCTCTGATTCCGGGTCAGGCTCCGGCGTGATCCCCGGCATGGGCTCGAACGAGGGCACGGGCGAGGGCTCGGGCGAGGGCTCGGGCGAGGGCTCGGACGAGGCGTCCACCCGTAACGGCGGTGCCAGTGGCGGGCCCGAAGTCCGGCAGAAGTGGATGCTGGAGAACATGCCGAAGGCGGGCACCGTGATGGCCGCGGGCGAGTACCTCCAGCGCTTCACCACCTGCGAGACGTACAGCATCGACCCCTCCGACGAGCGCTACTACGCCATGGACGAGAAGTTCGACGCGTCCTGGGGCGTGCAGTTCCGCGGGACGTGCGACGACGGCGGGCACGGCTGGATACGGGTCTTCAAGACCAGCGACATGAAGAAGTTCCAGTCCGCCTACCGGGCGGACATCGCCGAGCGGACCAAGACGAGCGAACTCGCCGGAATTCACGGCGGCTTCGCCATCGGCAAGGACTTCGCCGTGATCGCCCCGGACGACCGCACCCTGCGCGACCTGTCGTCCTCAGGGCTCCTGATCCTGAACTGCAACCCGCGGTTCCAGCCCCCGGACGGCGTCTCGACGGCGCCGGCGCTGGTCGAGGGGTGCGTGCTGACGGACGAGTTCGTCCAGAACGAGGGCTAGTCCTGGCCGGGGGCCCGGGCCGCCCGGGCTTGGGCGTTCTCGGCCTTCACCCCTTCTGCGGCCTCGATGCCCTCGACGCCTTCGACGCCTCTTCGCCCTCTACGACCTCTGCACCCTCTACGCCCTCTACGAAGTGGTCGAACTCGCCCGCCTGGACCCCTAGTACGAAGGCGTCCCACTTCTTCTGGGTCGTGGTCACCACGTTCTCCGGATCACTGGTCTCCCGGAGGTACACGGCGTCCTCCGGACCGTACGCGATTTCGATCCAGGGGCCGGGGCCGTCCTCGCCCTCGGGAGCGGCGCGAATCCAGTCGAGGTTCGGGGGGATGTCGTTCACAGTAGGACCTTATTACTCAGGCACCGCGGAGCGCGCGGGACGGGAAACTGCTCCGGGCGGAGGTCGTCGGTGATCCCCCGCGGGCATAGGCGGCCCCTCTACACTGAAGCGCGGCGGACTCCCGCGCGGTGAGGGGTGGTTGACGGTGCGTAAGGCATGGCTGGTCGCGGCCGTTGGCGTCGGCGGGTCGATGAGCTTCATCGCCCTGCTCGTCGTGGGGACGTACGTGGCCGCCGGAAGCAGCGCCGGCGGCGCCGCGCAGGGCAGCGTCGGGCTTGCGAAAGGCGCCGTGCCCGCGAGCTATCAGCCCCTCGTGCAGAAGTGGGGCAATCTCTGCAAAGCCATCAATCCGGCCCTGCTCGCCGCGCAGTTGTACCAGGAGAGCGGTTTCAACCCGAACGCCAAGAGCCCGGCCGCGGCCCAGGGGATAGCGCAATTCATCCCGGGGACCTGGGCCACGCACGGGGTGGACGGCGACGGTGACGGCGATCGCGACGTCTGGGACCCGAAGGACGCCATCCCCTCCGCCGCCTCGTACGACTGCAAACTCGCCGGATACGTCAAGGACGCACCCGGAAACCCGACGAAGAACATGCTCGCCGCGTACAACGCGGGCGCTTACGCCGTCATCAAGTACGGCGGCGTACCGCCTTACCGCGAGACCCAGAATTACGTGAAGACCATCACGAACCTGGAGAAGAGCTTCGCCCGCCCCACCAGCCGGGTACAGCCTTCCCAGCAGTCGGCGGGAGCCATCTACTACGCGCAGAAGAAGCTCGGCACGCCGTATCTGTGGGGCGGCAATGGAACCCCCGAGCAGGGCGGCCGGTTCGACTGCTCCGGACTTACGCTCGCCGCCTATCGAAGCGTCGACATCGATCTGCCGCGCGTCGCGAACGACCAGTACAACGCGGGGCCGCATCCGAAACGGGATGAACTGCTCCCCGGTGACCTGGTGTTCTTCTCGGACGACCTCACCAATTCCCGCGCCATCCGGCATGTGGGGATCTATGTGGGCGGGGGTTACATGATTAACGCTCCGAGGGCCGGTGCGGTGATCCGGTTCGACCCGATCGACACACCGGATTATTTTGGCGCGACTCGTGTCACCGAGGACGGGGCGAATGCCGTGCCCAGCAAGCCTTCCGCGGCATGAGAGCCGCCGTAAATGGCTCATACGGGGCGTGTGCGCGGGGCGTTATGTGGCTTGAACTCTCCGTCAGTACACTTCTCTGAGCTGCGGCGATGAGTCTCTCTTCGATAACGTCTGCGTGATCATTCGGTGGAGAGCGGAACGTAGTGGAGGGGACCACGCGTTCCCTTGACTGAAGTGATCGAAGAGCGCGACCACCCAGTAGCGAGCGGCATTGACCACGCAGCAAGCAGAACTGACCACGGGGGTTGATGGCAGGGCGTACGGCAAGGTGCGCCCGAGGCGAGAAGACAAGGGGCCGCGGCACCATGGCTGGACTCGATACAACCGGGTCGAACCCCGACGTCAGCCTGCTCTACGACATCAACGGCCTGGCTGGGGATTCGCCGGACTGGCTGACCGGCTCGGTGGCATTCGTCGGCGAGTACGGGCTGTTGCTCGCGCTTGTTCTGCTCGTCATCTGGTGTTGGTGGGGGCAGCGAAAGCGCGCGACGCTTGATGATGCCGCTTCATCTGTCGCCGCTGTTGTCTGGGCGCCGTTGGCGGCCGGACTCGCTGTCCTGGTGAATGTGCCGATCCGTGGATTTGTCGAACGGCGGCGGCCTTTCAAGGACCATGACGGCCTTGAGCTCCTTGTGCACGGAAAGACCGACTTCTCCTTCGTGAGCGATCACGCGACGCTCGCGATGGCTCTCGGTGTCGGGCTTTTCGTGGCCAACCGGAAGTTCGGCCTTGTCGGCATAGCTCTCGCCTTGCTCGAAGGGTTCTGCCGCGTCTTTATGGGCGTGCACTATCCGACGGACGTCGTGGGGGGATTCGCGCTCGGGACGGCTGTCGTGCTGCTGCTTTCGCCGTTGGCCATGGCTGTGCTGACGCCTGTCGCCAAGGCTGTCGGGCGAACGGGTCGGGGCGGTCGTCTTGTGTGGGCCGGGGCGCGGGATGAGGCCGTGTCCGAGCTTCCTCGGCGGGCGGCGTCCGAGGCCGAGTCTGAGTCCGGGGCTGGGGCTGGGGCCGGGTCCGATGAGCGGGATCTTGCTGCTTAGCGTCCGCGTCCGCCGCCGCGTCTCCGTCCGCCGTCTCCGGCCCCGTCTCCGGCCCCGTCTCCGGCCCCGTCTCCGGCCCCGTCTCCGGCCCCGGCCCCGTCCCCGTCTCCGTTCGCTTCCTCCGCTCGGCGACGCTTCAGTAGCCACCAGCCTGTGCCTGCCGCTGCCGCGGTTACTCCTGCGGAGGCTGCGGTGAGGGGCCCTGCGGCCGGGTGATCGGGCTCGGCTGTGGTGGCGGCGTGGGCCGCGGGGGCCGCCAGGATCAGTAGGGCGGCTGTTGCGGCTGTCGTGGCTGTTGCGGCCGTGGCGGCTGCGGCTCTGGCTATTCGGGGCGTCATACCCCCAGAGCAGCGGGGTCCCGCGTAGTAGGCCACCTGAGGGCGTGTCGGGCGGGGCTGTTCGGGTTGCGGGGGCCGCCGTCCGGGGGATCGGGCTTTTTGGTCCCCGACCCCCCTTCCCGAAAACCCGCTCGGCGCGGGGGCCGGGGTCGCCGTCAGTCACCGGCTCCGCCGAGTTCGTCCTCAATCGCCGGACGGGCTGGAACACCCCCGCACACGCTGAAAGCGATTAAATCGCCTGCGCGTAGTCGAAGAAGCGCTTCGGGTCGTACTGCTTCTTCAGCTTCTTCAAGCGCGGTGCCGCCGGGCCGTAATACGCCTCGCGCCAGTTGGTCAGGGTGGGGTCCGCGTAGTTCTGGTATGCCGCTCCTGACGCGTGGCGGGACATCGCACCGTGGGCCGTTTTCAGCCAGGCGCGGGCCGGCTTGCCGGACGTGCCCGGGCGCCAGGACGCGATGTACTGCGCCAGCATCCGGCTGCGGCGGTGGACGAAGGCCGTGGCCGTCGGGTCGACCCGGTTGATCGCCCCGCCGAGCGCGGTCAGCGCGATGCTCCCCCCGCTCGCGCCCGTCACGTTCGCCACTTGGGAGAGAAGCGTGCGGATGCCCGCCGCCGACAGCGAGCGGTCGAAGAAGTCCGAACTCGCCGCGTACGTCTCCCGGTTCAGCACCCCTTGCCGGCTCCGGCCCGGCGTCGCGCCCGGCAGATGGCACTGGGCGTCCGACGCGAAGGAAGAGCAGCCGGCGTACACCTCCATCGCCTCCTCGTACGAGCGCCGCTTCAGGGAGACGCTGCGCGCCGGGGCACCGATCTTGTCGGCCAGGCGGTCCACCGCGTTCTGGAGTTCGCCGTACGTGCCGAGGGAGAAGCACGAGACCGAGACGGTCGGAGTGCCGCCCGGAGTGTTCGCCAGGTGTGCCGACGACCAGATCTCGTCCGGCTGGTCGGGGCCCCACTCCTGCCACGCCTTGATGACCGCGGCCGCCTTCGACCAGGGCCAGCTCATGTAGGCCGAGACGCCCTGCGGAGCCGCGTGCGTGCGGAAGCCCAGCTCCGTCACCACGCCGAAGTTGCCGTTCCCCGCGCCGCGAAGGGCCCAGAAGAGGTCCTTGTGCTCGCTCTTGCTCGCCGTCAGCTGCTTGCCGTCCGCCGTGACGAGCGTCGCCGACGTCAGGCTGTCGCACGTCAGGCCGTATGCCCGCGACACCACCCCGTGGCCGCCACCAAGCGTCAGACCGGAGATGCCGACCGTGGGGCAGGACCCCGCCGGGATCGTCACGCCCTTCGCGGCGAGGGCGCGATACACGTCGATCAGCTTGGCGCCCGCGCCCACCGTGGCCGTCGAACCACTGGCGCGCGTCTTGTTCAGCTTCGATACGTCGATGACCAGGCGGCCCGTGCCGGACGACCAACCCCCGTAGGAGTGGCCGCCGTTGCGTATGGAGACCGGGATGCCGTGCGCGCGGGCGTAGGTGAGGGTCGTACGGATGTCGTCGGGCCCCGCCACGTACGCCACCGCCGTCGGCTTCAGGGTGTCGTAGCGCGTGTTGTAGAGCTGGCGGGCCGCCGCCCACTTCGCCTCGCCCGGCTTGACGAGGGTGCCGTCCAGGTCCCTCGCGAGGGCGGTGAGGTTCGCCGACGCGGACGCCGCGGCGCTCGACGTGCGGATGGGCGTGCCGGAGCCGGGGGCGCTCTTACTGTGGGGCGTGCCGCCGCCGGCACCTCCGCCTCCGCCGCCGCTGCCCGATCCGGAGCAGCCCGCCGCCGCGAAGGCCGCCGTCACCGCCGCCGTGCTGCCGATGAACGTACGTCGGTCCATGACGCGCCTCCGCCTCCCGTTGCTTCCCGGAGTACGAGACGGCGTACGGGACCAGTGGGTTCCGGCGTGCGGAGAGGGGAGTTGCGCGAGAGGGCGCGCGGGGCCCGCGGGCTAGCTGTCCGACATGTGTGACTCCGCGTCCGTGCGGGCCTTGCTGCGCGCCCTGCGGGCCGGCCCCCGCCAGCCGCAACTGCAGCGTGCCGCGCAGAATCGGCCCTGCTCGACCGTCGTCGTGCGGTGGGGTTCGTGCTGCTGCTCATCGGCCACGTCACCACCGTACCCGGGCCCGGCCGGAGCCCAATGCGCGTGACGGGTCAACGTACCGGTCGTTACACGGAAAGACAGGGGGCTACAGAACCTCGCGGGAAGGCTTGGGGGTAGTCGGCGATGGGTCAGCAGCACAGGCGCACAGGCGGAGCGGTCGTCACGGCCGCGGCGGTGGGTCTCATGGCCGTCGCCACGGGATGTTCGGGAGGCGGGGCCGTCGCCGACGACCGGCGCGCCGAGGACGCCGTCGACGCGGTGCGGAAGTCCGCCGACGCCCTGGTCCGCGCGGGGACTTCCAAGGCGCGTACGTCCATGGAGATGGCCAGCGGCGGTACCCGCGTGACCATCCGCGGGAAGGGCTCGTACGACTTCGCGCGGCAGGTCGGGCGGTACGTGGTGGTCCTGCCGAAGGACCCCGCCGGGGCCGAGGAGCACCGTCCGATCACGGAGCTGATGGCGAGCGGCGCGCTCTACATGAAGAACCGCGGCGCCGGGGTGCCCGCGGACAAGTGGGTGCGGATCGACACGACGACGCTCCGGGACGGCAACCTCGTCACGGGCGGCGCCACCGATCCGCTCGCCGCGGCGGAGCTGCTGCGGGGCGTGAGCAAGGCGTCGTACGTCGGTGAGACGACGGTGGCGGGTGTGGCGGTGCGGCACTACCGCGGGATCGCTGACCTGCCGCGTGCCGCGAAGGCCGCGTCCGAGGGGCAGCGGCGGGCTCTGAGTGCGGCGGCGAAAGGGTTCAGCAAGGACGAGATCCCGTTCGAGGCCTACCTCGACGAGGAGGGGCGGCTGCGGAAGCTGCGTCAGCAGTTCAGCGTCGCCAACGCCGAGGTGGCGTCCACCACGCTGCTCTTCGACTTCGGGGTGCGCGTGGACGTGCGGCTGCCCGCGAGCGAGGACATCTTCGCGGGGAAGATCGCCGAGAAGTAGGGGGGAGAGGAGGGGGAGGGGAGAGGGGGGAGGGGCGTCGGCTAGTCGCGTCCGGGGGTGTGGAAATGGTCCGTCCGTGCCATGCGCGGTGTGTAGGCCGCTCCCTACTCTAGGAAGTCGGTACCGGCAGGACGCAAGGTCAGGAAGAGGTGATGAACGTGGCTCTGGTGCGCGGTACGACTGTTCAGGACCACGTTGCCCTCGCCGAGATCGAGCTGTGCGGCGAACTCATCATCGCGGCGAGTGCCGCGGGTGAGGACCGGCTGAGCGCCGACCGCATTGACGAGGTCCTTAACGTCTCCACCGGTGTGGAGCAGCGGCGAGGCAATATCCGGGAGTAGTCCCGGGCCCCGGACCACCGGGGCGGGGAGCGGCCCGGGCCCTGCCGCCTCCCCGACGAGCGCCACGTGTGCGCTCAGGTGCGCATCATGCGCGCGATCGCCTTCGTGGCTTCCTCGACCTTCGCGTCGATCTCGTCGCCGCCCTTGACCGCCGCGTCCGCCACGCAGTGCCGCAGGTGCTCCTCGAGGAGCTGGAGGGCGAAGGACTGCAGGGCCTTCGTGCCCGCGGAGACCTGGGTGAGTATGTCGATGCAGTAGACGTCTTCCTCGACCATCCGCTGGAGACCACGGACCTGGCCCTCGATGCGCCTGAGGCGCTTGAGGTGCTCGTCCTTCTGCTTGTGGTACCCGTGGACACCCTGGTCGTGGCCGGGCTCGGAGGGCGCATCGGTGTTCATGGCCACACCGGCCGCATCGGTGGTCGTCATCGCGTCCTCCTGCTTGGTCCTGCTCTTGGTCCTGCTTGGACAGTCGCTCTGCTGGGCAGTCATAGAAAAGCCACGGGCTTTGACCGGCTTCCCGCACCCCTGGCTTCCTATACCCCTGGCGGGTATAGAATACTCGATTGCTCGGGGGGCGTGCTGATCACTGTGCCTGATGGGCGACACTGGGGTCTGGCCGGTTAGCCGTGGCCGGATGATGCGCCTAGCATCAGCCTGACCGAATCCAGAGCACCCCGAGGACCCCACGTGCGCTTTCGTCTGACCCCCAGGGAGACGAGCTTCTACGACATGTTCGCCGCTTCCGCGGACAACATTGTCACGGGCTCGAAGCTCCTTATGGAACTGCTCGGAGCTGACGCCTCCGCCCGAGCCGAGATCGCAGAGCGTATGCGGGCCGCGGAGCACGCTGGAGATGACGCGACACATGCGATCTTCCACCAGCTGAACTCCTCCTTCATCACGCCGTTCGACCGCGAGGACATCTACAACCTGGCCTCGTCCCTCGACGACATCATGGACTTCATGGAGGAGGCCGTCGACCTGGTCGTCCTTTACCAGGTCGAGGAACTCCCCAAGGGTGTCGAGCAGCAGATCGAGGTCTTGTCGCGAGCCGCCGAGCTCACGGCCGAGGCCATGCCGAACCTGCGGACCATGGAGAACCTCACCGAGTACTGGATCGAGGTCAACCGTCTGGAGAACCAGGCCGACCAGATTCACCGGAAGCTTCTCGCTCAGCTCTTCAACGGCAAGTACGACGCCATAGAGGTACTGAAGCTGAAGCAGATCGTCGACGTGCTCGAAGAGGCGGCCGACGCGTTCGAGCACGTCGCGAACACGGTGGAGACCATCGCGGTCAAGGAGTCCTGAGGCCTCTCCATGGACACCTTTGCTTTGGTCGTGACCATTGGCGTCGCGCTCGGATTTACGTACACGAATGGCTTTCACGACTCTGCGAATGCCATCGCCACTTCCGTCTCCACGCGTGCGCTGACGCCCCGTGCGGCTCTCGCGATGGCCGCCGTCATGAACCTCGCCGGTGCCTTCATGGGCAGCGGGGTCGCCAAGACGGTCAGTAAGGGTCTGATCGAGACGCCCGAAGGCAACAAGGGAATGTGGATCCTCTTTGCCGCCCTGGTGGGCGCCATTGTCTGGAACCTCATCACCTGGTATTTCGGGCTGCCTTCCTCCTCCTCCCACGCGCTTTTCGGTGGAATGGTCGGAGCCGCGCTCGCCGGTGGCATCGGGGTGATCTGGTCGGGCGTTCTCGACAAGGTCGTGATCCCGATGTTCATTTCGCCTTTGGTCGGCCTGGTCGCCGGTTATCTGGTGATGTGCGCGATCATGTGGATGTTCCGGAAGTCCAACCCGCACAAGGCCAAGCGCGGTTTCCGGATCGCGCAGACGGTGTCCGCGGCCGGAATGGCGCTCGGACACGGCCTGCAGGACGCCCAGAAGACCATGGGCATCGTGGTGATGGCCCTGGTCATCTCCGATGTGCAGAGCGCCGACGCGCCGATTCCGATCTGGGTCAAGATCGCCTGTGCGCTGATGCTCTCCGCCGGTACGTACGCGGGTGGCTGGCGCATCATGCGTACGCTCGGCCGCAAGATCATCGAGCTGGACCCGCCGCAGGGATTCGCCGCCGAGACGACCGGCGCGGGCATCATGTTCACCACCGCGTTCATGTTCCACGCGCCGATCTCGACCACGCACGTGATCACTTCCGCGATTATGGGTGTGGGCGCCACCAAGCGCGTCAACGCGGTGCGCTGGGGCGTTGCCAAGAACATTATTCTGGGCTGGTTCATCACGATGCCGGCGGCCGCGATCGTCGCCGCCGTCAGTTTCTGGATCGTGAATCTCGCTTTCCTCTAGGAACTCGCGGACACGAGAAAAGCGCAACGGAAAGGCCCGCCCCCCGGGAGCCAGGGGGCGGGCCTTTCTTTGTTGCCCCTGCGGTGGCACCGCCATGCAGCACCGCGGGGAGTCCGTCGCAGCCCGGGGTCTAGCCGAAGCGGCCCGAGATGTAGTCCTCGGTCGCCTGCACGGACGGGTTGGAGAAGATCCGCTCCGTCTCGTCGATCTCCACGAGCTTGCCGGGCTGGCCGACCGCCGCGAGGTTGAAGAAGGCCGTACGGTCCGAGACGCGCGCCGCCTGCTGCATGTTGTGCGTCACGATGACGATCGTGAAGCGCTCCTTGAGCTCGCCGATCAGGTCCTCGATGGCGAGCGTCGAGATCGGGTCGAGGGCCGAGCAGGGCTCGTCCATGAGCAGGACCTGCGGCTCGACGGCGATGGCCCGCGCGATGCACAGACGCTGCTGCTGACCGCCGGAGAGGCCGGAGCCGGGCTTGTTGAGGCGGTCCTTGACCTCGTTCCAGAGGTTGGCGCCCTTGAGGGACTTCTCGACGATGGCGTTCAGCTCGCTCTTCTTGTACGAGCCGTTGAGCCGCAGGCCCGCCGCCACGTTGTCGAAGATCGACATCGTCGGGAACGGGTTGGGGCGCTGGAACACCATGCCGATCGTGCGGCGCACGTTGACCGGGTCGACGCCGGCGCCGTAGAGGTCCTCGTCGTCGAGGAGGACCTTGCCCTCCACGCGGCCGCCGGTGGTGACCTCGTGCATGCGGTTGAGGGTGCGCAGGAAGGTGGACTTGCCGCAGCCGGAGGGGCCGATGAAGGCCGTCACGGAGCGGGGCTCCACGGTCATCGAGATGTCCTCGATGGCCTTGTGGGAGCCGTAGAACGCTGTCAGGCCGGATACGTCGATTCGCTTGGCCATGGGAATCACTGCTTTCAGGGGGTTACAGAGAGGTCGCTGATGTGGCCGCGTCAGCGGCCCGTCTTGGGGGCCTTCCAGCGGGCTACGCCGCGGGCCGCCAGATTGAGGATCATGATGAAGCCGATGAGGGCCAGGGCCGCTGCCCAGGCGCGGTCGTAACCGGCCTGGTTGCCCGCCGCGTACTGCTGGTAGATGTACAGCGGCAGCGAGGCCTGCGAGCCTTCGAACGGGTTCGTGTTGATCATGGGGTTGACCCAGACCAGGAGCAGCACCGGCGCGGTCTCGCCCGCGATACGGGCGACCGCGAGCATGACGCCGGTCGTGATGCCGCCGATCGCGGTGGGCAGGACCACCTTCAGGATGGTCCGCCACTTCGGGATGCCGAGGGCAAGCGAGGCCTCGCGCAGCTCGTTCGGGACGAGCTTGAGCATCTCCTCCGTGGAGCGCACGACCACCGGCATCATCAGGATGGCGAGCGCCATGGCGCCGGCCCAGCCGGAGAAGTCGAAGCCCAGGATAAGGATCCAGAAGCTGAGGACGAACAGGCCCGCGACGATCGAGGGGATGCCGGTCATGACGTCCACGAAGAACGTGACGACCTTGGCGAGCTTCCCGCGTCCGTACTCGACGAGGTAGATCGCGGTGAGCATGCCGATCGGCACGGCGATCACCGAGGCGAGGAGCACCTGCTCCAGGGTGCCGAGGATCGCGTGGTAGATGCCGCCGCCGGGCTCGTCGTCCGCCACCACGCCCATGGAGTGGGTCAGGAAGTAGCCGTTGAAGACGGTGGAACCGCGCTCGACGGTCTCGAAGACCAGGGAGGCGAGCGGGACGACCGCGAGCAGGAACGTGACCCACACCAGCGAGGTGGCGAGGCGGTCCTTGGCCTGGCGTCCGCCCTCGACGGCGACCGCGACGGCGTACGAGGCGACGATGAAGAGGACGGCCGCGATCAGGCCCCACTGGATGCGGCTGTCGAGGCCCGCGACTGTGCCGATCGCGACGGCGACGGCGGCGGAGCCCAGCGCGACGACGGCCGGCGTCCAGCGCGGAAGGCGGGCGCCTCGCAGGCTCGCGGGCTTGGCGATGGTGGTGGTGCTCATGCGTTGGCCCCCGAGTACTCCTTGCGGCGCGCGATGATCAGGCGGGCCGCGCCGTTGACCAGCAGGGTGATGACGAAGAGGACCAGACCGGACGCGATGAGCGCGTCACGGCCGTACTCGGTCGCCTCGTTGAACTTGCTGGCGATGTTCTGCGCGAAGGTGCCGCCGCCGAAGTCGAGGACCGAGGCGTTGATCACGAAGCTCGGGGAGAGCACGGTGGCGACGGCGATCGTCTCGCCGAGCGCGCGGCCGAGGCCCAGCATCGAGGCGGAGATGACGCCCGAGCGGGCGAAGGGCAGCACCGACATGCGGATGGTTTCCCAGCGCGTGGCGCCGAGCGCGAGCGCGGCCTCCTCGTGCATCTTCGGGACCTGGAGGAAGACCTCGCGGCTGACGTTCGTGATGATCGGAAGGATCATGATGGCGAGCAGGATGCCCACCGTCATCAGGGAGCGTGGGGCGCCGCCCTGGTACGAGAAGATCCCGGTCCAGCCGAAGTAGTCGTCGAGCCAGCTGTAGAGTCCGGTGAGGTTCGGGGCGACCACGAGGGCGCCCCAGAGGCCGTAGACGATCGAGGGCACCGCGGCCAGCAGGTCGATCACGAAGGCGATCGGGGTGGCCAGCCTGCGCGGCGCGTAGTGCGAGATGAACAGCGCGATGCCGATGGCGATGGGAACGGCGATCACGAGGGCGATGATCGAGCTCACCACGGTGCCGAAGACCAGGACCGCGATGCCGAAATACGGCTTGCCGTTCGTGGCCGTACCGGCCGGGTCCCACTCGAAGGTGGTGAGGAAGTTGCCCGTGTTGTCCGACAGCGCGAGGGCCGCTCGGTACGTCAGGAAGGCCGCGATGGCGGCCATGATGACGAGGAGCGCGATGCCCGAGCCACGCGAGAGACCGAGGAAGATCCGGTCACCGGGGCGGGTGGCGCCGCGGGCGGCACGCTTGGGCGTGACCTGCGACGGCTTGACGTCGTGGCGGGGTGGCGGGGAGGTCGGTGAGGTCGTACTGCTCGGTATATCCATGGGATTCTCCGGTCTGCGGAGCCGTCCCCGCCTCTTGGGCGGGAGCCGCTCCTGGCGGCGGTGCACCGGACGGTGCGGCCGGCCCTGGTTCGCCGGGCCGGCCGCACTCGGTTCAGCTAGCTCAGGCCCGCGACGGTCGTGCGGACCTTGGAGATGATCTCGGCCGGGATCGGCGCGTAGTCGTTCTCCTTGAGGACGTTCTGGCCGTCTTCGCTGGCGATGTAGGTCAGGAAGGACTTGGTCGCGGCGAGGGTCTCGGCCTTGTTGCCCTTCTCGCAGAGGACCTCGTACGTCACCAGGGTGATCGGGTACGCGCCCTCGGCGGTGGGCTTGTAGTTCAGCTCCAGGGCGAGGTCCTTGCCCTTGCCGACGACCTTGGCCTCGGAGATCGCCTTGGAGGCGTTGTCGACGGTGGCCTTCACCGGCTCCTTGGCGTCGGTCTTCAGGTCGACCGTGTTGATGCCGTCGGAGGCGTAGGAGAGCTCGAAGTAGGAGATGGCGCCCTCGGTCTGCTTGACCTGGCCCGCGACACCGGAGGAACCGTTGGCGGACTGGCCGCCCTTGGCCTGCCAGGACTTGCCGGGCTCGTGCGACCAGGCGGAGGGGGCCGCGCCCTTGAGGTACTTGGTGAAGTTGTCCGTCGTGCCGGACTCGTCCGAGCGGTGGAACGCCTGGATCTTGGTGCCGGGGAGCTTGGCGTCGGGGTTCAGCTTCTGGATGGCCTCGTCGTCCCAGGTCTTGATCTTGTCGTCGAAGATCTTGGCGAGGGTCGCGGCGTCCAGGACGAGGTTGTCCACGCCGGGCACGTTGTAGCCCACGGCGATCGGGCCGCCGACCATCGGCAGGTCGATGGCCTGGCTGTTCTTGCAGACCTTCTTCGACGCCTCGATCTCCTCGGGCTTCAGCGCCGAGTCGGAGCCCGCGAAGGCGGTCTGGCCCTGCATGAACGCGGTGATGCCCGCGCCCGAACCCGTCGGGTTGTAGTTCAGCTGCACGTCCTTGCAGGCGGTCGAGTAGACCTTGCGCCAGGCGTCGATGGCGTTCTTCTGCGCGGACGAACCGGAGGCCGCGAGCTGGCCCTTGGCGTCGTCGCACTTGATGTTGGCGTTGGCGTTCGTCTTCTCGCCGCTGCCGCCGCTGCCGCCGCTCGTGTCGTCGGAGCCGCACGCCGTGAGGGCCAGGGCGCCGGAGACGGCGATGGCGCCGAGGGAGAGGGCGCGGAGCCGGTTCTTGCGCTGAAGCTTCACTTTCGGGTCTTCCTTCCGGGAGCCGCCTGCTCTCTGCCGGCGGCGTGCGAGGTCTTCGTCGTAGCGGGTGCTGCGGTGCTGCGGTGCTGCGGTCTTACGTTGCGTTTGTACGGCTGAAATTAGGCAGGGCAGGTGAAGCCGCCGATGGGCATGAGTGAACGGCGGGTGAACCTCGGCGGTCGGCCTGGTTAGAAGGCGGGTCGCAGTGTGCGACTGTCACGTTACGTGGCGTAAGTGGCACGCTGTTCGACCGGCGTCGGGGGTTCCGCGAGCGCCGGTTGCCGCCGGTTGCCGCCGGATTCCCGGCGGTTCCGTCAGGCCGTGTGGCGGGCGTCGAGCAATGCGTCGATCAGTTGCCGGTCGCGGGGTTGCGTGAGGCGGTTGCGGGCCGCGGTCGGGGGGAGCCAGATGATGCGGTCCACCTCGTCGTTCGGGGTGAAGTGGCCGTCGGCTGCTTCGGCCGCCCAGTAGCTGACCTCTTTGGGGCGGTTCTGGGCCACGTAGCGGACCGTGGGGAGGCGGGCGCCGGGGGTGCAGCGGTGGCCCGTCTCCTCCTCGACCTCGCGCAGGGCGCCGGCCAGGGGGCTCTCGGCGCGCTTCAGCTTGCCCTTGGGGTGCGACCAGTCGTCGTACTTCGGCCGGTGGACCAGGCAGATCTCCAGCTCCCCGTCGTACGGGGAGTGACGCCACAGGACACAGCCCGCGGCCCGGACGACCTCGCCCTCGGCGTACGTCATGGGGTGCTCACCGCTTCCGGCTCGCGGAGCCAGGCCTGGTGGAACGCGAAGCGGGCCGCCTCCACCTCGTGCCGCTGGTCGGCGTGCAGGACGCCGAGTGCGTACGCGGTCGCCGGGGCGATGCGCGGGGTGCGGGCCGCCGACGCCGCGGCCGACGCGGCGTCCGCGGCATCGCGGTGGCGGTCGAGGGCGCGGCTCGCGTCGGCGAGGCGCGGGTCGTCGCCCGGGCATCCGGTCAGGACTTCCCTGGCGTACCTGTGCAGACGCAGGAGGTCGCGGGTCTTCAGCCAGGGCACGTCCTGGGCTTCGGGAGCGGCGTCCGCGTCGGCGGCGAGGCCGTGCGTCAGCGCTTCCGCGTTGTACGGATGGCCCGCCTGGCCCAGGGGGAGCGCGGCGACGGCGTTGGCCAGCTCCTCCTCGGCCCCGGCCGCGAGCAGCTTCAGGTCATCCGCCGCCCGGCTCAGCGGAACCTCGCTCGCCAGTACGGCCACGTTGTCCGCCACCGCGTGGAAGCGGGAGGAGCCGAACGCCTGAAGCGCGGCGGAGTGGGCCCGCGTACGGGCGAGGGTGAGCTGGCGCTCCAGCAGGGCAGCCGCTTTGGCCGCGCCCACCGTCAATCCGCGCGGGGCGCTGCCCTGGTCGTCCGCGCCCCGCGGCGCGGCCCAGCCGTTGCGCCCCGCGTTGCGCCCGCCCCCGGCGACAGCGCCCCCGGCCACGGCGCCGGCCGTGACAGGCGCGGGCACCGCAGGGGCGCCCGAGAGGCGGTGCAGGGCGTCCAGGAGACGTACCAAGCGGGCCGCGTAGGCGTGTTCGCGGGCCAACGTGCCCGAAAGCCATGCCAGTTCGGGCCGCAGCCCCGCCGCCCACTCCTGGTCGAGCAGCGGGCGGAACGTGTGCAGGGTGCCGCCGATACGGCGGGCCGCGCGGCGCAGGGCGCGGGCCGCCTCCAGGGACTCCTCGGCGCCCTGCGCGTCGGTCGTCGACTCGCGGTGCAGCCTCAGCGAGCGCAGGAACTCCGTGGCCTGGCCCTGCAGATAGGCCGACAGGACATCGCCGGTCGTCGTCTCATGGTTTAGCTGTGCCACGCCGGCGCCTCCGGGCGTCTATGAGCGTCTCCTGTACGTTCCGCAGGGGCTGGCCCTCCGGATCCAGTGCGTGCCGGGTCCAGTTGCCGTCAGCGCCCAGGTGCCAGGAGGCGGTGGAGTCCGACATGCCGGTCTCCAGGAGCCGGTTCAGCGTCGCCCGGTGCGCCGGGTCGGTGACCCTGACCAGTGCCTCGATACGTCGGTCGAGGTTGCGGTGCATCATGTCGGCGCTGCCGATCCACACCTCCGGCTCGCCCGCGTTGCCGAAGGCGAAGACGCGGGAGTGCTCCAGGAAGCGGCCGAGCACGGAGCGGACCCGGATCGTCTCCGAGAGCCCCGCGACGCCGGGCCGCACCGCGCAGATCCCGCGCACCCACACGTCCACCGGCACGCCCGCCTGGGACGCGCGGTAGAGCGAGTCCACGACCGCCTCGTCGACCATCGAGTTGCACTTGATGCGCACGTAGGCGGGGCGGCCCGCGCGGTGGTGCTGGATCTCCTTCTCGATGCGGGAGATCAGGCCGTCGCGCAGGGACTTGGGGGCGACGAGGAGACGGCGGTACGTCTCGCGGCGCGAGTAGCCCGAGAGCCGGTTGAAGAGGTCGGACAGGTCGGCGCCCACCTCCTGCTTGGCGGTGAGCAGTCCGAGGTCCTCGTAGAGCCTGGCCGTCTTGGGGTGGTAGTTGCCGGTGCCCACGTGCGAGTAGCGGACCAGGGCGTCGCCCTCCTGGCGGACCACGAGCGACAGCTTGCAGTGCGTCTTCAGGCCGACGAGGCCGTAGACGACATGGCAGCCCGCCTCCTCCAGCTTCCGGGCCCACTTGATGTTCGCCTGCTCGTCGAAGCGCGCCTTGATCTCCACCAGTACGAGCACCTGCTTGCCCGACTCGGCGGCGTCGATCAGCGCGTCGACTATGGGGGAGTCGCCCGAGGTCCGGTACAGCGTCTGCTTGATCGCGAGGACGTCCGGGTCGGCGGCGGCCTGCTCCAGGAAGGCCTGCACGGACGTGGAGAACGAGTCGTACGGGTGATGCAGAAGTACGTCGCGTTCGCGAAGGGCGGCGAAGATGTCGGGGGCGGAAGCGGACTCCACCTCGGCGAGGTCGCGGTGCGTGCCCGCGATGAACTTGGGGTACTTCAGCTCGGGCCGGTCGAGGGCCGCGATGCCGAAGAGCCCGGTCAGGTCGAGCGGGCCCGGCAGCGGATAGACCTCTGCCTCGCTTATCTTCAGCTCGCGCACGAGGAGATCGAGGACGTTCCTGTCGATGGACTCCTCGACCTCAAGCCGTACGGGCGGCCCGAAGCGGCGCCGCATGAGCTCCTTCTCCAGGGCCTGGAGCAGGTTCTCGGCGTCGTCCTCCTCGACCTCAAGGTCCTCGTTCCGGGTCAGCCGGAACATGTGGTGCTCCAGGATCTCCATGCCGGGGAACAGCTCCGCGAGGTGCGCGGGAGCGGCGATGACGTCCTCGATGGGGACGTAGCGCTGGGGGGAGGCCTCAAGGAAGCGGGAGAGCAGCGGCGGGACCTTCACGCGCGCGAAGTGAGTGTGCCCGGAGACCGGGTTGCGCACGACCACCGCGAGGTTCAGCGAGAGCCCCGAGATGTACGGGAAGGGGTGCGCCGGGTCGACCGCGAGGGGGGTCAGGACGGGGAAGATCTGCTGCCGGAAGAGCGTGAAGAGGCGGGACTGCTCCTTCTCGGTCAGCTCGTTCCAGCGGACCAGGTGGATGCCCTCGTCGGCGAGGCCGGGGGCGACGTCCTCCTGGTAGCAGGCGGCGTGCCGGGCCATGAGCTCGCGGGAGCGGTTCCAGATCAGCTCGAGGACCTCGCGGGGCTGCAGACCCGAGGCCGAACGGGTGGCGACGCCGGTCGCGATGCGCCGCTTCAGGCCCGCCACCCGGACCATGAAGAACTCGTCCAGGTTCGAGGCGAAGATCGCCAGGAAATTAGCCCGTTCGAGGAGCGGGGTGTTCGGGTCCTCGGCGAGTTCGAGCACGCGCTCGTTGAAGGCGAGCCAGCTGCGCTCCCGGTCCAGGAACCGGCCCTGCGGCAGTTCCTGCCCGTCGTGCCCGACCTGGCCGTCCTCGTCGTACGCGTCGAGGTCGGCATCGATGTCGGGGTCGAGGTCGGAGACCGCGGCGGAGAGCGTGTGCGGGCGATGAGCGGCGATGGAGCCTACGGAGGGCTGGGCGTGCTGGACCTGACCTTGCGTGCTGGGCTGGCTCATGGCCCCATTCTTCCGCGCGGGGACGCCGATAGGCGCGTCGGAGGATGCCGGGGCGAGATGAAGCTTCCCGTTCCGGGGGAGGGGGTCGGGCACGGCGGGCTGCATTGAGCGAGGATCGCAAGGCAGTCTGAATCGCTGGTTACGGCGACATGACGTGCGGGACATGTGCCGGGGTCCCCCGGACGTCTACACGTCCGGGGGGGTGTTCCGCACGGGCCCGGGCTTCAGACCGTACGGCGCCTGAGCACGCGGAACGCGGCGTAGAGGGCCGCGGCGGCGAGGGCCAGGACGATGGCGGTCTCGATCAACTGGACGTACCAGAAGTGCGAATAGGGGTGGACGTCGGCGTACCAGCCGGTGACGCGGGTGTCGGACGGGCAAGGGAAGTCGGCCATCTGGCCGGGGGAGCACTGTCCGGCCACGAACCGTTCACCGGCGGTGTTGTGGACCCCCATGTCCATGATCAGGGAGTGCACGGGGATGTCATGCATCGTGTAGCTCGTCCTCGTGCCCGAGGCGGGCCCGGAGACCGTCCGCACCGGGAACAGCTCCCACCGCACACTGCCCATGCCCAGCAGTACGAGGCCGGTGATCAGGCCCCCGGCGGCGAGGGCCACCAGCGTGCGACGCACGAGGAGACCGACGAGTGCGCCGACCATGACGCCGAGCAAGCAGTACGCGACGAGGGCCGGGCCGATGGACTCGTAGACGCCGCGATCGGCCCAGATCAGATCCGACATGCCCTCGTGGCCGGACCGCCCGACCCAGAAGACCGCCATCAGGGCCAGCCCGCCGGCCACGCTCAGCACGGCGAACACCGTCAGCTTCGAGACCAGCCAGCGCGCGGGCGACTGCGACTGGGTCCAGGCGAGCCGGTGGGTGCCCGTCTCCAACTCACGGCCGATGACCGGGCCCGCGACGAAGGCGCCTATCAGGACGGGGATCAGGAGCATCCCCGTGGAGTAGTTCTGCAGGAACTCGTACAGGAGCGTCCGGGCGCTGCCGAAGCCGAGGAACGTGTCGCAGGAGCCGTCGGAGGTGCAGGGTCCTGTGGGCTCGGGGTAGGCGTGGGCCGCCCAGCGGAGATAGCCGGTCACCGCGGCCGCGAGCACGACGAGGCCGAGCCCTGTCCACAGCGCGCCGCGGTGCAGCCGGACGTCCGCCCAGCGCGGACCGCGAAGGAGGGGAGAACTCATGCCGTCACCTCGCGCTCGCGCCCGGCGGGGGCCGTGCTCGGCGTAAGGAGTGCGGGGGACTCGGGCGAACGCAGGTGGGCCAGCAACAGTTCCTCCAGGGAGGGTTCTTCGACGTCCCAGCCTTCGCCGACCGGGCCGTCGGGGCGGATCAGTGCGGCCAGGCCGCGTCCGGTGGCGCGGGATTCGACGACGGTGTGCGGGGCGAGGTCCTCGACGGGGCGGCGCCCGGTGACCAGGGCGTGCGCGGAGACGAGGTCGTCGATGCCGCCGCCGAGCCGCACCCGGCCGCCGGATACGAGCAGCAAGTGATCGCAGGATTCGGCCAGTTCACCGACGATGTGCGAGGACATCACGACGGTCGTCCCGTGCTCGGCGGCCTCCGCCATCAGCGTCCCCATCAGCTGATGCCGGGCGAGCGGGTCGAGGTCGGCCATCGGCTCGTCCAGGAGAAGGAGTTCGGCCCGCTTGCCGAGCGCGAGGGCGAGCGCGACGCGGGTGCGCTGGCCGCCGGAGAGCGTCCGTACGCGCAGATTCGGGTCCAAGTCGCCCTCGCGTACGACACGTTCGGCGAGGCCGGTGTCCCAGCGGCCGGGGTTCAGCTCGGCGCCGAGGCGCAGGGTGTCGGCGATGCTGAGCTGGGGGTAGAGCGGCTTGTCCTGGGCGACGTACGCGACGTGCTCGCGCGCGGTGGCCGGGTCGGTGCCGAGGACCGTGAGCGCGCCCCCGGTGGGCTTGAGCAGCCCGGCCGCGAGGGCCAGGAGCGTCGATTTGCCCGCGCCGTTGGGCCCGACGACCGCGCAGATCCGACCGGCGGGCAGTCGGAAGGAGCAGTCGCGCAGGGCATGGCCCCGCCGCCCGTAACTCATGGCAAGCGCGGCCGCCTCGATGGCGGTGTCGGTCATGCGGGGTCCCCCTCGGTCACGTGCTGCTCCGACTTCTCTGAGTGCGTGAGCTCTGACTGCGTGAACTGCTCTTCCAGTACGGCGCTGAACAGCGCCGCCACGTCGTCCCTCTCCAGACCGGCGGCGCGGGCACGGGCGGCCCACTGGCTCAGCTCGCCGCGCAGCGGGGAGTCGGTGGGCGCGGAGCCCAGCGACTTCCGTACGAAGGTGCCGAGCCCGCGGCGGGCCTCGACCAGGCCCTCGCGTTCCAGCTCCCGGTAGGCCTTCAGGACCGTGTTCGGGTTGATGGCCGTCGCTTCGACGACCTCACGGGCCGTGGGCAGCTTGTCGCCCGGCTCCAGCAGGCCCAGGCGCAGGGCCTGTTGGGTCTGCTGGACGATCTGGAGGTAGGTGGCGACGCCGCTGCGCCGGTCGATACGGAACTCGACCATGCCCTTGCACCACCCTTTCACTAATTGAGTAGTGAAAGGGTGGTGCAAGGCGCCCCGTTCCGTCAAGGGTCAGGGGATCTTGTAGGGTCTGCCGCTCAGCATTGACGTGAACACGTATGGAAAGTCGGGGGACTTGCCTTGTCCATGCCTCCGCCGCCTCACGGCGGCTACCAGCAGCCACAACAGCCCTACGGGCAGCAGCCTTACCAGGGTCAACAGCCTTACGGACAGCAGCCGTACCAGGGCCAGCAGCCGTATCAGGGGCCGCCGCCCCAGTACGGCCAGCAGCAGTTCGCGCCGCCCCAGCCCCAGCCGCCCCAGCCGCAGCCCCAGCGCCCACGCGGAGGCGGTGGCGGCTCCTTCAGTCGGCAATCACCGCTGATGAAGGTGGTGGTCCTGCTCATCGCCGGCGTCGTCGCGGGCGTCTGGTGGTACTCGAGCCGCGGCAACACCACGGGCCCCGGCAGCGAGGTGGCCAAGGCGCCCGCGGCCACCGAGGTCGGTGACTGCGTGCAGAACAAGGGCTCCACGAGCAGCCCGGACATGGAGAAGGTCGACTGCTCCGGTGCCACCGCCGAGTACAAGGTGACGAGCACGCACGAAGTCGAGTGCGAGCCGGGCGAGTCCCGCTACGAGCAGACCCGGCGCGGCCGGGTGCAGTACAGCATGTGCCTGAAGCCGCTCGACCCTAAGTAGGGGGCAGCGGCAGAGGGGAAGGTCGCGGGGTCCCCCTCAAGGGAACCCCGCGACCTTCCTCTTCTCGTCCGCCGCTCAGGACTCCGTGCGGTACATCAGGTCCGTCTCGTGCGTGATGAACCCGAGCCGTTCGTAGACGCTCACCGCCGCCTTGTTGTCCGCGTCCACGTACAGCATCGCCGTCGGCAGCCCCGCCTGCGCGAGGTGGTTCAGGCCGATGGTCGTCAGCGCCTTGCCGAGGCCGCCGCCCTGCGCGCCCGAGCGCACGCCGAGGACGTACACCTCGCCGAGGCCCTCGTCCGCGTGCACCTTGGTCCAGTGGAAGCCGACGAGCTCGCCGTCCTTCTCGGCCAGGAAGAAGCCCGCCGGGTCGAACCACGGCTCGGCCTTGCGGTCGTCCAGGTCGCGCTGGGTGAGGGAGCCCTGCTCGGGGTGGTGGGCGAAGGCGTCGGCGTTCACCGCGAGCCAGGCCGCGTCGTCCTGGCCGGGGACGAAGGCGCGTACGGAGACGCCGTCGGGAAGGACGGGCTCGGGCAGGTCGAGGTCGCTCAACGTACGCCGCATCTGCCGCAGCTCGCGGAAGAGGGTGAGCCCGAGCACCTGGGCCAGATGCCGCGCCGCCGAGTGGCCGCCGTGCGCCCAGATCCGCAGCCGGCGGCCCGACTCGGCGAGCAGCGCGGCGCCCAGTGCCCGGCCGTGACCGCGGCCCCGGTGGCCGGGGTGCACGACGAGCTCGGCGGCGGGGGCCTCGATGGGGTCGGTGTCCTCCAGCTGCGCGTACCCGATGAGCTCGCCGCCGACGGTGAGCAGCAGATGCCGCACCCCGTCCCGCTCCCCGCCGCGCAGTTGCAGCCTGCCCTGTTCGGACACGGCCTGCTGACCGTCAGTGCGGGCGGCTTCCGCGATCAGCCCGAGCACGGCGTCGGCCTGGTCGGAGGTGAGGGCGGCGACCGTGTCGATCTGCCGCATGGAGGCGGGAGGCTGCTGCGCGTCAGTCATGGAGACGAGGGTACGGCGGCGACCGCCCGGGGAGCAGATCGCGGACGTACTCACGGCTGACGGGGGAGTGCACTACGGCGTCCGCACTCCCGGCGCCACCCCCGGCCGCCTTCGCCCGCCTCTGCCCCCGGCCGCCCCCGACCCGGCCCCCGCCCCCGACCCGGCCCCGCCCCCGCCTCCGACAGCAGCGCTCCCGGATGGCGACCGCTCCCGATGGCAACCACCTCGTAACCCGTAACCCCCTGTCGCGCTACGCGCGTTGACTTTAGGCTGCGCACGGAGTTTCACACCCTCAGCCGTCTCACACCTCTCCCAGGGGGACACGTGTCAGCCACACCTCAGCCTCGTCGGCCCAGACGCCGCGCCACCCGTGTGCTCGCAGCCGCCGCCGGTCTCGCCACGATCGGCGCGCTGGCCGCCGCGCTGCCCGCGAACGCCGGGCAGTCCGCCGGACAGGGCGCGGCGGGCGCGGCTGATGCGGCGGGCAAGAAGCGCACCGTCGACGTGCAGCTGCTGTCCTTCAACGACTTCCACGGCAATCTCCAGCCCCCGGCGGGCTCGTCAGGCCAGGTCACGGAGAAGCAGCCCGACGGGACCGAGAAGAAGATCGACGCGGGCGGCGCCGAGTACCTCGCCACGTCTCTGCGCACGGCCCGCAAGGGCAACCCCTACAGCGTCACGGCGGCGGCCGGCGACCTCATAGGCGCGAGCCCCCTCCTCTCCGGCCTGTTCCACGACGAGCCGACCGTCGAGGCGATGAACAAGCTCGGCCTCGACGTCACCAGCGTCGGCAACCACGAGTTCGACGAGGGGGCCAAGGAGCTGGCCCGCATGCAGAACGGCGGCTGCCACCCCAAGGACGGCTGCTTCGAGAAGGGCAAGAAGTTCGAGGGGGCCGACTACCCCTACCTCGCGGCGAACGTGACCGACGAGAAGACGGACAAGCCCGTCCTCAAGCCGTACTGGGTGTGGAAGCACAAGGGCGTGAAGGTCGGCTTCATCGGCGTGACCCTGGAGGGCACGCCCGACATCGTCTCGGCCGACGGGGTCAAGGGGCTGAAGTTCCACGACGAGATCGAGACGGTCAACAAGTACGCCAAGATCCTCGACAAGCAGGGCGTGAAGTCGATCGTCTCGCTCATCCACGAGGGCGGTGCCCCCGCGAGCCAGGCGTACAACTACAACTGCGACTCGCCGGGCGCGGGCGACGGCATCTCCGGGCCCATCACCACCATCGCCAAGGGCATCTCGCCCAAGGTCGACGCCCTGGTCACCGGGCACACGCACTCCGCGTACGTCTGCACGATCCCGGACCCGTCGGGCAAGCCCCGCATGGTCACGTCCGCCTCGTCCTTCGGGAAGCTCTACACGGACACGACGCTCACGTACGACCGCAAGACCAAGGACATCGTCCGTACGTCCGTGAAGTCGGCGAACCACGTCGTCAGCCGGGAGCAGGCTAAGGCCCCCGACATGACCTCGCTCATCTCCCGCTGGGACAAGCTGGCCGCGCCGGTCGCCAACAAGCCGATCGGATACATCTCCGCCGACATCCCCGGCCGTGGCGCCGGAGTGCCCGAGGCGCCGCTCGGCGACCTGATCGCGGACGCGCAGCTCGCGCACGGCAAGTCGCTCGACCCGGAGACGGACCTGGCGCTGATGAACCCCGGCGGCATCCGCTCCGACCTCGTCTACAAGGCGAGCGGGAGCGAGGGCGACGGCGTCGTGACGTACGGCGAGGGCTTCACCGTGCAGCCCTTCAGCAACACCGTCAATCTGGTCGACCTGACCGGCGCGCAGCTGATCACCGGGCTCAAGCAGCAGGTCAGCGGGTCGAACGAGGCATCCCCGAAGATTCTGCAAGTCTCGGACGGCCTGACCTACACGCTTGACATGACGAAGTCCGGCGCCGATCGCGTCGTGACGGACTCGATCAAGCTGGGCGGTAAGGTGATCGATCCGGCCGCCACGTACCGTGTGGCGATGAACTCCTTCCTGGCGGGCGGCGGCGACGGCTTCGCCGAGCTCGGCAAGGGCACGAAGCCGCTGGTCGGCAGCGATGACCTGAAGGCGTTGAACGACTACCTGGCGGCCAACTCCACGGCGGACAAGCCGATCGCGCCGCCGAAGGCGGACAGGATCACCGTCGTGAAGTGAACGACGCGTTAACAGAGCCACAGAGTAAGCGGCTCATATCGGTCGTTACCGGACGTAAGGCTTGGGGTGGGGTGTGAACGTATGGTGAAATCAGCTGATGCGTTCCCCCCACCGCATAGCCACGCTTCCGCCCGATCACAACCAGGCTCATCCGTCTGATGGTTGGCACGCCGAATCGGTTCCCCCCGAAGTGACGCAGGCGGAGACGACCGCCCCGCTCAACCCGTACGACGAGCTCGCCGCCCTCGCGACGCCGAACCCGCTGGAGGACTTCCTCCACGAGGCGGATGGCGAGGACGCCGAGGACGCCGAGGGCGCTGAGGGCGATGCCGACAAGTCGGACGCTCCTTGGCAGCCGCCGAACCACCGCCGCGGCAATCGTGCCCGCACCCGCGCCCGCACCCGCCGGGGCCGCCGCAATCGCTTCGCCGGACTCCCGCTCGCCGCGAAGGCCGTCGTCGCCCTCGTCGTACTCGCCGCCTTCCTCGCGCTCGGCGACCGCTGGGCCCTGCTCTACGCCGAGCACGAGGCCGCGGACAAGCTCAAGGAGTCCATGCACCTGAGCGCGGCTCCCGAGGTCGACATCGAGGGCTTCCCCTTCCTGACCCAGGTCCTCGACAAGCGCGTGGACAAGGTCAAGGTCACCGTCCCGGACGTCGCGGCCGACCGGATCTCGCTCGCGCAGGTCTCCGCCACCGGCACGGACGTGAAGATCACCGGCGACGGGCCCACCGACATCAAGGGCGCCCTCATCAGCGAGATGAACGGCGAGGTGCTTCTCTCCTTCGACGACCTGAACCGCGAACTTGGCGCGTCCCAGGTCACGTTCACCGGCCGCGGCAGCAACCAGGTCCTCGCGCGCGGCACGCTGCCCGTCGCCGGCCACGACCTGAAGCTGCGCGCCGACGCCCGCATCGAGCGCAACGGCGACCGCGGTATCTCCACCGACATCGGCAGGATGAGCCTGCAGATCGGCGACCTGGCGACCTACCGGCCCGGCACCCGCGAGTCCGAGGGCCTGCATCTCAGCCAGGCCTCGGCGGACCGCCTGGCCAAGGAGACGGCCAAGGCGAAGGCGCTGCTGTCCGTGCCGTCGATCGTCAAGCGGCTCGGCGTACCGGACTCCGTGGTCAGCGGCGCCCTCAAGAGCGACACCAAGCTCAACGAACTCGTCGGCTCCCCGCGCTTCGTCAACGACGTGATGGGCCTCAACCTCATCGACGTCGCGATGGGCCACCCCGAGCTCCTGAAGAAGTTCGGCCTCGACCCGGCGCTCCTCAAGGGCCTCTCCGAGCTCACCCGCCCCGTCCTCGCCGACCGCCTCACGCTCGCCTTCCAGCTGCCGAAGCTGCCGGGCGACGGGCACGTGTGGCTGAAGGACGTGAACGTGCAGAAGGACGGAATCCGGGTGCGGCTCACGGGGACGGGACTGAGCATCGGCAAGTAGCGGGGACTCGCGGTGCCGGCCGGGGAACGCCGTGCCGGCGGGCTTACGCGGTGGTGGCGGGGGGCGGGGTAGGCGCCCCCGGCAGGCGGACCGTCGCCACGGTCCCGCCGCCCCCGTCCTCGGCGGGCCACAGCGCGACCTCGCCGCCCGACTGGTGCACGGTGCGGGCCACGATGGACAGACCGAGGCCGGAGCCGGGGAGACTGCGGGCCGAGGGGGAACGCCAGAACCGGTCGAAGACGTGCGGGAGCTCGTCGGCGGGGATGCCGGGGCCGTGATCTCGTACGGTCAGGGCGCCGTCCTTCAGGGCCACCTCGACCGTGGAGCCGGGGGGCCCGAACTTCACCGCGTTGTCCAGGATGTTCACGATGGCCCGCTCGAGGCCCGCGGGCTCGGCGCGTACGTACCAGGGGGCGAGGTCCGCGGCGAACGTCAGCTCGGGGCCGCGCAGCCGGGCCCGCTCCAGGGCGGCCCGCACGATCTCGTGCAGGGCGACCACCTGCACCTTGCCGCTCGGTCCCGCGTCCGTACGCGAAAGCTCCTGCAAGTCGCCGATCAGCGCCGCAAGTTCGGTCATCTGCGCGGTGACGGAGGCGAGCAGGGCCTTGCGGTCGTCCGGCGGGATGGCCCGCCCCGTCTCCTCGCTGCGGGCGAGCAGCTCGATGTTCGTGCGCAGCGAGGTGAGCGGCGTACGGAGCTCGTGGCCCGCGTCGGCGATGAGCTGCTGCTGCAGGTCGCGCGACGAGGCGAGCGACGCGGTCATGGAGTTGAAGGAGCGCGAGAGGCGGGCGATCTCGTCGTCCCCCTCAGCCGGGATCCTGAGGTTCAGGTCCTCGGTACGGGCCACGTGCTCCACGGCCGCCGTGAGCTCGTCGACCGGGCGAAGCCCGGTCCGGGCCACCCAGAGACCGGCGGCGCCCGCGCCGACGACGCCGATGCCCGCCACGACGGCAAGCACCAGGATCAGGTTGTCGAGGGTGTCGTCGACCTCGCTCAGCGGGCGGGCGACCGTGACGGCGAGGCCCTGGGGACCCTCCAGCGGGTAGGTGAGGGCGCGGTACGTGGCGCCGTTCGACGCGACGACGGAGTGGTAGACCTCGCCGGACTCGCCCTTGGCGACGGCGGTGTCCTCGGCCGTGACCTTGACCGACTGCGTCCCGACGATGACGCAGTGGCCGCCCTGCCGGTCGACCACCTGGATCGTCTGCTTGAACAGGTCCGGATCGTCCTTGTCGCGGATGACCGAACGCTGGCAGTTCCCCGCACTGTCGATACGGCTGATGACATCGGGGGTCTGGACCCGCTTGCTGCTCAGCGCGTCGTCCAGCGAGTTCAGGAGCGCGTTGCGCACCACGAACCAGCACGCCACCGCGGCGGCGGCGACAGCGACCGCCACGGCGAAGGCGACCAGCATCGCCAGGCGGGAGCGCAACGGCATCGCGCGGTAGCGCCGGGCCAGCCTCTTCACTCGACGCCCCCGCCGGAACCCGGCCGCAGCACGTACCCCACACCCCGCACCGTGTGGACGAGGCGGGGCTCGCCCCCGGCCTCCGTCTTGCGGCGCAGGTACATGACGTACACGTCGAGGGAGTTCGAGGACGGCTCGAAGTCGAAGCCCCAGACCGCCTTCAGGATCTGCTCCCGCGTGAGGACCTGACGGGGATGCGCGAGGAACATCTCGAGGAGGGTGAACTCCGTGCGGGTCAGCTCCACGGTCCTCGCCCCCCGCGTGACCTCCCGCGTCGCGAGGTCCATCCGCAGGTCGGCGAAGGCGAGCGTGTCGCCCTCCGCGGCCTGCCCCGAGGTGGCGGCGTACGAACTGCGGCGCAGCAGGGCCCGGATACGGGCGAACAGCTCGTCCAGTTCGAACGGCTTGACCAGGTAGTCGTCGGCGCCCGCGTCGAGGCCCGTGACACGGTCGCCGACCGTGTCACGCGCGGTGAGCATCAGGATGGGCGTCAGGGAGCCTGTCGCGCGGAGCCTGCGCGCGGCGGTGAGGCCGTCCATGCGCGGCATCTGGATGTCGAGGACGACGAGATCGGGGCGGTAGGCCGCCGCCTTCTCAAGGGCGTCGGCGCCGTCGACGGCGACCTCCGTGCCGTACCCCTCGAAGGCGAGGCTGCGCTGGAGCGCCTCCCGCACGGCGGGCTCGTCGTCGACGATCAGGATGCGCAGCTGTTCGCGGTCGCCTTCGGCGGGGCTCATCGGCTCGGCACTTCCTCGGGTACGGGTGGTGGACGGGGCCGGTATCAGCCTCGCACGCGCGCGCGGGGCTTGCGGCGTGCGGCGGGCCGGGACGCTGCCGTGGCCACTTCGGGGGCGCGCACTCGCGATGCGCCGTGCAGCTCGCGGGCGACGGCGAGCGGGAGGCCGAGTCCGGCTGGGTCGGTGTCGGGCTGCCCCCGGCCGATGGACACGGCCAGGGCGTGCCGGACGCGGTTGACGGTGATCAGGGGTCCGGGCATGGCGGCCTCCAGGTGCTGCGGTGGTGTGGTCGGGGTCAGTCGGTCGCGCCGGCCCGCAGAGTGTCCAGGTCGGCCTTGACCGTGTTTATCGGGATGGCGAAGCCGAGGCCGACGCTGCCGGACGAGCTCGCCTGCGCGCCGCTCTGCGACGAGGAACTGGGCGAGTACATCGCGGAGTTGATGCCGACGATGTTGCCGTTCATGTCGATGAGCGCGCCGCCGGAGTTGCCCGGGTTGAGCGAGGCGTCGGTCTGCAAGGCCTTGTACGTGGTCTTGGACGACCCGGTGTCGCCGTTGAACTGCTCGCCGCCGTACTCGAACGGCCAGCCGCCGCCCTGCTGTTGCCGCTGTCCCTGGTCCTCGTCCGTCGACACGGTGACGTCGCGGTCGAGGGCGGAGATGATGCCGCTGGTGACGGTGCCGGTCAGGCCCTCGGGGGAGCCGATCGCCACGACGTCGTCACCGATCTTGACGTTGTCGGAGTTGCCGAGGCTCGCGGCCTTGAGGCCGGTGGCGTCCTGGAGCTTGATCAGCGCCAGGTCCTTCTTGCTGTCGGTGCCGACGACCTCGGCGTCGTACGACTTGCCGTCGTTCGTCGTCACCTTCACCGACGTGGCGCCGGAGATCACGTGGTTGTTGGTGATGATCTCGCCGTCACCCGTGATGATCACGCCGGAGCCGGTCGCCTCACCGGAGTTCGACTTCGCGCTGATCTCCACGATGCTCGGGCTGACCGCCTCGGCGACGCCGGAGACGGTGCCCTTCTGGCTGGTGGGCACGACGTTCGTGTTGGTGGCGCTGCTCGACGTGCCGTCCTTGCCGGTCAGCTCCTGGAAGGCGTAGGCGGTGCCGCCGCCCACGGCCGCCGCCGCGATGGCCACGGCGGCGAGAAGGGCGAGGGGGCCCCTGGCCCGCCGGCGCGGGGGCTTCACGGGCTCCGGGGTCTCCGGGGGCGCTTCCGGTGCGAAAGCGGGCGGGGGCGGGTACGCGCCCTGCGTACCGCCATGGTGAACAGGCGCTGACGACTGCTGCTGGGGGTACTCGCCGCTGTGGCGGAAGGTGTCGGTCATGGGTTCAAGGCTGCTGGGCGTTCATGAGAGGCGGCTGAGTACGCCCTGAGAACGCCAATAGAACCTCGTATGCCCCATATAAAGGCGCCGGGCGCAGATGCAGATGAAGCCGCGCGTCAGCTGCAGCCGCAGGACTGCCGGACCACGAGCCGGGACGGAAACAGCTTCAACCGCTCGCGGCGCGAACCGGCGACACGCAGCCCGTCGTCCAGCACCAGATCGACCGCGGCCCGCGCCATGGCGGGCCGGTCCGACGCCACGGTCGTCAGCGGCGGATCGGTGAGCCCCGCCTCCTTGACGTCGTCGAACCCGGCGACGGCCAGCTGCCCCGGCACGTCGATGCGCAGCTCCCGCGCGGCCCGCAGCACACCGATCGCCTGGTCATCGGTGGAGCAGAAGACGGCCGTCGGCCGATCGGGACGGGCGAGCAGCTTCAGCGCCATCTGATACGCGTCGTAGCGGTTGTACGGGGCATCGAAGAGCCGCCCCTCCACCGACCGCCCGGCCTCCCGCATGGCCCGCCGCCAGCCCTCGACGTGGTCGGAGACGGGGTCGCCGACGGTCGGGGTCTCGGCGGTGCCGCCGACGCACGCCACGTACTCATGGCCGTGTTCGAGGAGATGCCGGGTGGCGAGCTGCGCGCCGCCCAGGTCGTCCGTGACGACGGCGACGTCGTCGATCGCCTCGGGCCGCTCGTGCAGGAGCACGACCCGCGCGTCCCACGCGTCGATCTCGGCGGCTGCCTGATCCGTCAGGCCGTGGCTGACGAGGATGAGCCCGGAGACCCGCATGCCGAGGAAGGCCCGCAGATAGTGGGCCTCGCGCTCGTCCACGTAGTCCGTGTTGCCGACGAGCACCATTTTTCCGCGCTCGGAGGCCGCCTGCTCCACGGCATGCGTCATCTCCGCGAAGAACGGCTGCCGTGCGTCCGGCACGATCATGCCTATGAGGTCGGTCCGCCGCGACGCCATGGCCTGGGCGACCCGGTCGGGCCGGTACCCCAGCTCTTTGATCGCGGCGAGTACACGCTCGCGCGTGGCCGGGGCAACCGGCCTAGGTCCGTTGTTGATGACATAGCTGACGACGGCGGTGGAAGTACCCGCAAGTCGCGCAACGTCATCCCGAGTCACCTTGGCCACGCGCGGAGTCTACGCGGATGGAACTACCGCTGGGCAGGGCGTACGGCGGCTTCCTTCGCACCTTCCTTCGGCGCGGTCGCGGCGGCGGTCGCCTTCTCGGCGGAGGCGTCGTCGCGCTCGCCCCCGGCCGGCGGGGCGGCTGCCTTCGCCTTGGCCTCGTCGGCCGCCCGTTCCACCTTCTCCGGCGTCACGAAGCGGTAGCCGACATTCCGGACGGTGCCGATGAGCGACTCGTGCTCGACACCGAGCTTCGCGCGCAGTCGCCGTACGTGCACGTCGACCGTGCGCGTACCGCCGAAGTAGTCGTAGCCCCAGACCTCCTGGAGCAGCTGGGCCCGCGTGAAGACGCGCCCCGGGTGCTGCGCCAGGTACTTGAGCAGCTCGAACTCCTTGAAGGTCAGGTCGAGGACCCGGCCCTTCAGCTTCGCGCTGTACGTCGCCTCGTCCACGGAGAGATCGCCGTTGCGGATCTCCATGGGGGAGTCGTCCGCGGTGATCGACTGACGGCCCATCGCGAGCCGGAGCCGCGCCTCGACCTCGGCGGGGCCCGCCGTGTCGAGGAGTACGTCGTCGATGCCCCAGTCGGCGGTGACGGCCGCGAGACCGCCCTCCGTGACGACAAGGACCAGCGGACAGCCGGGCCCCGTGGAGCGGAGGAGCTGGCAGAGGCTGCGGACCTGCGGCAGGTCACGACGGCCGTCGATCAGAATGACGTCGGCACCAGGGGTGTCGACGAGAGCCGGGCCTTCGGCGGGGGCCACCCGCACGTTGTGCAGCAGCAGGCCGAGGGCGGGAAGCACCTCCGTCGACGGCTGAAGGGCATTGGTGAGGAGCAGCAGAGAACTCATCGCCGCCCACCTGCCTGGGTCGTCCTACGGTTGTGCACGTTTCGCTCGCCCATAACGTCGGTTCCTCCTCGGTCCCTGCGAGGACGTTTACGGCACTGCTTCGTACTGATTACTGCTGGGTCTTGCTGATTCCTGCGGCGGAGAGCCCGCGCCCGGAGCTCTCCTCGTGCGGTCCCGGGTTTCGTGGACGTGTCCGCGATGTGAGACCGCCACGGGCTCCCAGAAAGCACGAAAGGACCCGGGGGCTTCGCTGCCCGGATCCTCTGCCAAGGAGAATAGCCCACATGACTTCCGGTACGGCAGGTCGAGCGGCGGGATCTTCTGTGCCGCCGATCACGCGGACTCCGCCCCGCGTTCAACGTCGCGCAACGCTCCGTACACAGGACGGCATCGCTGTCGAGGCCGCGTACAAGCCCGGTCCCGACCCGGCGGGCGAGCTCGCGATCGTGCTCGCGCACGGCTTCACGGGCGGCGTCGACCGGCCGCACGTACGCCGCGCGGCCGGTGTGTTCGCGCAGCGTGCGGCCGTGATCACGTTCTCCTTCCGGGGCCACGGAGCGTCCGGCGGGCTGTCCACGGTCGGCGACCGCGAAGTGCTCGACCTGGCGGTCGCGGTGGAGTGGGCCCGGTTCCTCGGCCACACGCGCGTGGTCACCGTGGGTTTCTCGATGGGTGGCTCCGTGGTGCTCCGGCACGCGGCCCTCGCCGGTGCCGCGCACGGGGGGCGCACTGAAGCGCGGGTTGACGCGGTGGTCGCCGTAAGCGCTCCCGCCCGTTGGTTCTACCGGGGGACGGCGCCGATGCGGCGGCTGCACTGGGTGGTGACGCGGCCCCTGGGGCGTGTCGTGGGCCGGGTCGGCCTGCGCACCCGAATCCACCCGCACGAGTGGGACCCCGTCCCCCTTTCGCCGGTGGAGTCGGTCCCGCTGATCGCGCCGACGCCGCTGCTCGTCGTGCACGGGGACCGCGACCCGTACTTCCCGGTCGACCATCCCCGGATGCTGGCCGCAGCGGCGGCGGGCGGGGCGGAGCTCTGGCTGGAGGCGGGGATGGGGCACGCGGAGAACGCGGCGGACGACGCACTGCTCGGTCGGATCGCCGAGTGGGCCACGGCATCATGGACGTCGGCAAACGCCGAAGGACCGGCAATCGTCGAAGGTTCGGCAATCGCCGAAGGAGAGGAGCTGTGATGGTGAACGGCACCATTCGTTACTGGGCCGCGGCCAAAGCAGCCGCAGGCGTCGCGGAGGAGCCGTACGCTGCGACGACGCTCGCCGAGGCGCTGGACGCGGCACGCGAGCGACACCCCGGTGAGCTCGTCCGTGTACTGCGGCGATGCTCGTTCCTCATCGACGGCGATCCCGTGGGTACCCGCGGGCATGAGACGGTACGGCTGGCCGAGGGCGGCACGGTCGAGGTGCTCCCGCCGTTCGCAGGAGGGTGAGCAGCGATATGAGCGATCCGCGCTATGAGGGGTACGGGTACGGGAACTACGACCCCTACCAGCAGGGATATCCCCCTGAGCAGGTGCAGCAGCCCTACCCGCCGGAGCAGCAGCAACCGCAGCCGCAGCAGTACACCCCTGAGCAGCAGTACGCACAGGAGCAGTACGACCGGCAGCAGTACCAGTACCCGCAGCAGCCGCGGCCCCACGCCGGGGACGCGTACACCCAGCAGTGGGAGGGGCAGACCTGGGACACCCGGGTCCAGCCCTCACCCGTGGTGGACGTGACGGAGACGGCCTACCTGCCCCCGCAGGGGTACGGGAGGCCCGCGCCCGGATACGACGTGCCGAGCGCTCAGTCGGGCCCCGGCGACTTCGGCGGCCATGCCCACCCTTCCCCGAGCTCTGAACCGCGTTCGAGCATCGGAGACCCCGGTCACCCCGCGGGACACCTGCCCATGGCGGGAGCGGCGGCCGAGCCCGAGTCGCGGCCCGAGACGGACTCCTCCGCCGGCTACGGCCCCGCCACCACCACCGGCAACCCCCGCATCACCGATGCCCAGCGCGCCCGCGCCGAAGGGCGGTCGCCGATCATAGAGCCGGGAATCCAGCCCGCCGCGCTGACCGCGATCCTCGGACTGCTGCTCGCCGGTACGGCCGCCGTCGGGCAGTACGCACTCCTCGTACCGCTGATCCTGCTGCAAGCCGTCACCGCGGCCGGATGGTTCCGGCTCAACGGAATGTGGCCCGCCCGGCAGGGCATCGCGCTCGCCTTCCTCGGCGGTGTCGTCGCCGACATCGCGCTGCTCGCCGCGGGCAAGGGGAACGCGCCCGCCGCGATCCTCGGCACCCTCGGCGTATGGGTGCTGCTCGTCCTCGTCCTCCAGCTGCGCAGCCGCGCCTCCGCGGACGAGCGGATGGCCGGACTCATGGCGACCGTCGCCTCCTCCGCCCTCGCGATCATCGCGACCGGGCATCTCGCGGCATCGGACGACGCCGTGACGCTGGGCGGCATCGCCGTCGCGGTCGCCGTGATCGCCCGCGCGCTGCCCCTGCCGACAGCCGCCTCCGTCGTCGTCGCGCTGCTCGCGGCCGCCGGAGCCGGTATCGCCGTCGGCGGCATGACGGACTTCGGCGGCAAGGGCGCGCTGCTCGGCCTCGGCGCCGGTGTCTGCGCGCTGATCGGCCACCGGGTCGCCAGTTACGACTACCCGTCCCGCTTCGTGCACATGACGGCGGGCGTGGCCCTGCCGCTCGCCGCGGCGGCCCCGGCCGTCTACCTCCTGGGCAGGGCCATCGGCTGATCGTCACAGCTGATCGACAGGTCCCCGGCCGGGCGCTCCCGCCGGGGACCTGTCCTTTAGGCTCGCGGCAAACGTCAGTTGAGTCGGGGGACAAGGTGGGGGAACACCGGACATGAAACGCGCCGTACGAATACTTCTGATCGTCGTCGTGATCCTGGGGGGCCTGTTCGTGGCCGCCGACCGCCTGGCGGTCGGCTTCGCGGAGGACGAGGCGGCGGAGAAGCTGCGTACCAGCGAGGGGCTCGGCCAGACGCCCGACGTTTCCATCAAGGGCTTTCCGTTCCTGACCCAGGTCGCCGGGGGCACGCTCGACGACGTCGAGATCGGCATCGAGAACTACGACGCCACCTCCGGCTCCGACAAGATCCGCATCGCCGACCTGAACGCCCGCATGAAGGGCGTCGAGTTCTCCGGCGACTACAGCTCCGCCACCGCCGACGAGGCCACCGGCACCGCCCTGATCTCGTACGACGAGCTGCTCAAGCAGGCGCAGGGCGAGCCGGTGGAGCTGCCGCTCGGCGCCACCGGCAAGGTGGTCGGCCTATCGGACGGCGGCGGCAACAAGATCAAGGTCGAGGTCGAGGTCAGCAAGGGCGGCGCGAAGCTGCCGAAGCCGGTGCACGTCATGAGCTCGGTCAGGGTCGAGAACGACACGATCAAGGTGAACGCCGACGACGTCCCGAAGAAGTTCGAGGTCATGGGCGTCTCGATCCCGCTCCCCGAGGGCATGGTGCGCGATGTGACCGACTTCGAGGAGAAGGTCACCGGCCTGCCGGGCGGCATCAAGATCGACGAGGTGCGGCCGGCGAAGGACGGCGTGGAGATCTCGGTCAAGGGCACGAACGTGAAGCTCGCGGGCTGAGGCCCGGAGCGGCTGTCCGGGTGCGGCCGCCCCGAGCCGACCGTTCCGCAGTACGAGACGAAGCCGTCCGCGCGATGGATGCGGCGGGAGTGAACCCCGCTCCCCGCCCCCGCGCGGGCGGCTTTCCCGTTGATCGCATCCCACATCATGGATGATCCCGTCTCACCATCCGACACCCCGGTGACACGGCCGCCCTCGCGTCCTTACGATCGGACCCATGCAGCGACAGGCGGACCTCACGAAGCGGCGGGCAGTAGACCTGTGCCGCGTCGCCGCCATGCTCTGTCGCACCTTCTGAGCGGGAGCTCCGACTCCCGTATCCCCAGGCCCGTTGACTCCGTCAGGGCCACCCCGTGCCGCGTACGCCGCGCCACCGCGCAATCACCGTACGTACCCGGCGCACCCTCGCACAGCACGAACGCCCCGCCGCAACTGCCCCGGAGGAGAAGAAGTATGAGCCGCAGCGACGTCCTGGTAGACGCCGACTGGGTCGAGGCCCACATCGACGACCCGAAGGTCGCCATCGTCGAGGTCGACGAAGACACCTCCGCGTACGACAAGAACCACATCAAGAACGCGATCCGCATCGACTGGACCGACGACCTCCAGGACCCGGTCCGCCGCGACTTCGTCGACCAGGAGGGCTTCGAGAAGCTCCTCTCGGCCAAGGGCATCGCGAACGACACCACCGTGGTGCTCTACGGCGGCAACAACAACTGGTTCGCGTCCTACGCCTTCTGGTACTTCAAGCTCTACGGCCACCAGGACGTGAAGCTCCTCGACGGCGGCCGCAAGAAGTGGGAGCTCGACTCCCGCGACCTGGTCGACGGCTCCGAGGTCCCGAGCCGCCCGGCCACCTCGTACAAGGCCAAGCCCCAGGACACCTCGATCCGCGCCTTCCGCGACGACGTCGTGGCCGCGATCGGCTCGCAGAACCTGGTCGACGTGCGCTCGCCCGACGAGTTCAGCGGCAAGCTGCTCGCCCCGGCGCACCTCCCGCAGGAGCAGTCGCAGCGTCCGGGCCACGTCCCGTCCGCGCGCAACATCCCATGGTCGAAGAACGCCAACGACGACGGCACCTTCAAGTCGGACGAAGAGCTCAAGGCCCTCTACGAGGACGAGCAGGTCGACCTCGCCAAGGACACCATCGCCTACTGCCGCATCGGTGAGCGTTCGGCCCTGACCTGGTTCGTCCTGCACGAGCTGCTCGGCCAGACCAACGTCAAGAACTACGACGGCTCCTGGACCGAGTACGGCTCCCTCGTCGGCGTGCCGATCGAGCTCGGCGCCAACAAGTAGCCCTCCCGACCCCCAGCAGTGACCAGTTAAGGACGGACGAACGCATATGTGTGGAGCGAAGGCCGGCGGACCCGACGCCTCGACGATCAAGCCCGGCGAGACCACCATCCAGGGCCAGGTGACCCGCGACGGCGAGCCCGTCAGCGGCTACGTGCGCCTGCTCGACTCGACCGGCGAGTTCACCGCCGAGGTCCCGACCTCGGCGACCGGCCAGTTCCGCTTCTACGCGGCCGAGGGCACGTGGACCCTGCGCGCCCTGATCCCGGGCGGCACGGCCGACCGCACGGTCGTGGCCCAGACGGGCGGCCTGGCGGAGGTCGCGATCGCGGTCTGACGACAGCGGATCACTGACGGCCGGAGGGCCGCACCCAAGGGGGTTGGACGCCACCGGGTCGGGGTGCGGTCCTCCGGCTTACGCTGGACGTATGTACGCGCGAAGGCGGCACGCCTACTTCGCCATGATGGGGACGTGCATCGCCCTCTTCGTCCTGGCGTGGGGCGTCGTAAGACTCTGGTCCATTCCCGTCGCCGTCGGGATGTGTGTCGTGGCGATGGTGATCCCGCCGGTCGCCGCCATGGTGGCCAACCGGCGCGGCGCCGACGACCGCTGGTGGGACGACCCCTCGGGGGACTCGAAGTCCGACGAGTGGTGGGACGAACTGGACGGGAAGCGGCGCCGTCAGTAGACGAGCGCCTGCGTGCCGTCCGCCATGGCCTCCTGCACGAACACCTGCGCACCCGCGATCCGCACCCCGTCGAGCACGTCCTTCTCGGTGATCTCGCGGCGCGCCGCGCACTGCGTGCAGAGGGTGATCCTGCCCGCGGCCAGGATCGAGTCGATCAGGTCGGGCAGCGGCGCCGCGTGCGGCAGCTCGAACTCCGCGGCGCGGCCCGGCAGCGCGAACCACGCCGACTCGCCGGTCAGCCAGAGGGACACCTCGACGCCGCTGGCCACGGCCACCGCCGCCACCGTGAAGGCCTGCGAGCAGCGCTCCGGGGCGTCGGCCCCTGCGGTCACCTTGATCACGAGCTTCTTCGCCATGGCGGCATCGTATGGCCATCCGCGCGGACACTCGTAAGGCCACCTCGCAGAGAGCGGCGGGGCGCGCACGACTACAGTGGGAGCGGCTCTGATACCTGCCCCAATAGCTCACCCCATAGCTCACCCCATAGCTCACCGAGGAGCACCCCGTGCTTGAGGCCTTCTTCTCCGCCCTGCTGGTCCTGGTCTGCGTCGGCGTTCTCGCGTTCGCCGGACTGACCGTGAAGAAGCTGTACCAGGGTCAGCGCTGAGCCCCGTACGCCCCGTACGCCACCTAGAGATCGCCTGAGCATCCCATGATCGAGATTCCGTCCGACCTGCACCCCGACCTCGTGCCCCTCGTTTGGCTCCTCGGCAACTGGGCCGGCGCGGGCGTCACCGACTTCCCCGGCGCCGAGAAGGCGAACTTCGGCCAGGAGGTGTCCTTCTCCCACGACGGGCGGGACTTCATCGAGTACCACTCGCGTACGTGGGTGCTCGACGCCGAGGGCAACAAGGTCAAGCCGCTGGAGACCGAGTCGGGCTTCTGGCGCATCGACAAGGACCGCAAGGTCGAGACCGTGATGGTCCGCGACGACGGCGTCGTCGAGGTCTGGTACGGCGAGCTTGCCGACCAGAAGCCGCAGATCGACCTGGCCACGGACGCGGTGGCCCGCACGGCGGCCTCCGGCCCGTACAGCGGCGGAAAGCGTCTGTACGGGTACGTGAAGGGCGACCTGATGTGGGTGGGCGAGAAGCAGACCCCCGAGGTGCCGCTGCGTCCGTACATGTCCGCGCAGCTGAAGAAGGTCGTCTCGCCCGAGGACGTCGCCGAGATGGCCAGGAACCTGGGCGATCTGCCGGACGACGGCATCGCGTTCTTCAAGTAGGCCGTTTGCCCCGCTGGCCTAGACTGCCTGTGTGGCGAGCACCGACTTCGACTGGAAGAGCGACCTGCGGCAGCGCGGCTACCGGCTGACACCGCAGCGTCAGCTCGTGCTCGAAGCCGTCGACACCCTTGAGCACGCGACCCCCGACGACATCCTCTGCGAAGTGCGGAAGACGGCGTCGGGGGTCAACATTTCCACGGTGTACCGCACGCTGGAGCTCCTGGAGGAGCTCGGTCTCGTCAGCCACGCGCACCTCGGGCACGGCGCCCCGACGTACCACCTCGCGGACCGCCATCACCACCTCCACCTGGTGTGCAGGGACTGCACGAACGTCATCGAGGCGGATGTCTCCGTGGCCGCGGACTTCACCGCGAAGCTCCGGGAGACGTTCGGCTTCGACACGGACCTGAAGCACTTCGCGATCTTCGGGCGCTGCGAGAACTGCTCGGGGGACGAGGAACAGGGCAGCTCCGGGGGCAAGGAATAAGAACGCCCGCTACCGGGTCGTAGTGTGGGTGAACATGAAGAGCCCCCTCCTGTCCCTGCCCGGCGCCGTCCCCGCCGAGGGTGTGGACGAAGGCGTCGCCGCCCACTACGGCGATCTGTTCCGTGAGCAGCGTGCCCTCGCGGACGGAAGCGGTTTCGTCGACCTCTCGCACCGCGGTGTCGTCACCGTCTCCGGCCCCGACCGGCTGAGCTGGCTGCATCTGCTGCTCACGCAGCACGTGACGGAGCTGCCCGTCGGCCAGGCCACCGAGGCGCTGATCCTCTCCGCGAACGGCCACATCGAGCACGCCCTCTATCTCGTCGACGACGGCGAGACCGTGTGGGCGCACGTCGAGCCCGGCACGCAGGACGCGCTCGTCGCGTACCTGGAGAGCATGAAGTTCTTCAACCGGGTCGAGGTCGCGGACCGTACGGACGATTTCGCCGTCGTGCATCTGCCGGCCGGTTCGATCGCGCCGGTCCCGGAGGGCGTCGTCGTACGCGAGACCGCCCACGGACGTGACCTGTTCCTGCCGCGTGTGTCTTTGGAGTCGTACGCCGCCGAGAACGGCCCCGCGATCGGCATCCTCGCCTTCGAGGCGCTGCGCGTGGAGGCGCACCGGCCGCGGCTCGGCTTCGAGACGGACCACCGCACGATCCCGCACGAACTGGGCTGGATCGGCACGGCGGTGCATCTGCAGAAGGGCTGCTACCGCGGCCAGGAGACGGTCGCCCGCGTCCAGAACCTGGGCAAGCCGCCGCGCCGCCTGGTCTTCCTGCACCTGGACGGCAGCGAGGTGCATCTGCCGGTGGCGGGTACGGAGCTGCGGCTCGCCTCGGAGGGCGAGGAGGGCCGCAAGCTCGGCTTCATCACGACGGCGGTACGCCACCACGAGCTGGGCCCGATCGCGCTGGCCCTGGTGAAGCGGAACGTGCCGCTGGACGCGGGGCTGCTCGCGGGGGCGGTGGCGGCTTCGCAGGAGGTCGTGGTCGAGCCGTAGGGAGCCGCGGCGCCGTAGCGAGCCGTAGGAACGAATGTGACCGGGTTACGGATGTGACCCGGTCACGCGTGTGACCCGGTCACATCTCAAGCAGCACCGTGAACGGGCCGTCGTTCGTCAGCGACACCCGCATCTGCGCCCCGAAGCGGCCCGTCGCCACCGTCGCGCCGAGCGAGCGGAGTTGGGCGACCACCTCGTCCACGAGGGGCTCGGCGACATTGCCGGGCGCGGCGGCGTTCCAGGTGGGCCTGCGGCCCTTGCGGGCGTCGCCGTACAGCGTGAACTGGCTGATGACCAGCAGGGGCGCGTCGATGTCCGAGCAGGACTTCTCGTCGGCCAGCATCCGAACGGACCAGAGTTTGCGGGCCAGTTGGGCCGCCTTCTCCTTGGTGTCCTCGTGGGTCACGCCGACCAGGACGCACAGCCCCTCGCCGGTGATCTCGCCGACCGTCTCGGGACCGTCCTCGCCCTGGACGACGACGCTCGCTCCGTCCACTCTCTGCACCACAGCACGCATACGGCCCATCATGCCTGGTCCGTACGGCCGACCTGCCGCCGGATGCGCGCCCGCGGGAGTGCCCCGAACCCCCCATCTGGGGCCGATTGGGGGCACTCGCTCACATAGCGGCCACTCGGGGTGGCACCATGCTCACACGCGGTGTACCGCGCCGGTCGAGGGGACGGTAGAGCCACATGAGCACATCAAGTACGGGGCAGCCGCCCGGATCTGTGTCGCTGACCCACATGAGCGCTGCGCGACGTGTGAACGTGCCGCGGCCGCCCACGCAGCGCACGGGCAGCGGCGGCACCGGGCTGCTGTCCGAGCAGCCCGAGCGCGACCTGGCCGCGCTGCTGCTGAGGGAGCTGCGCGAGCTGCGCAGGGACGCGCAGCAGAACGAGGCCGACCTGAGCTATGTCCGGCGCCTCTTGCAGGGGCGCATCGACATCCTGCGGGCCGAGCTCGCCCGCCGCAGGGACCCCGCTGCGCCGGGCCCGGACGGGCCGCTCGTGCTCCGGCTCTCCGAGATCCTCACGGACGGCCCCGCCCGGCACCGCTCGTCGGCCCGGCATGTGACGCTGGGCACGCCGCACAGCGCGGAGTACGGCCTCCTTGCCACGGAGATGCTCGCCGAGGTCGAGCTCTCCGACCTGGACGCCCGTACGGACGACGAGCTGCACACGGCCATGGGGCGGCTCACCCGCTACGAACAGCAGGTTTCCCGGCGGCGCCAGCAGCTGCAGCGCACGGCGGACGATTGCAGCGCGGAGATCGCCCGCAGGTACCGTGAAGGCGAAGCACAAGTGGACGACCTCCTCGCGTGACCCGGTGACCCCGGCTTCCGCGGGCGGCCGTCACGCCACCCCCCGCCCCCGGAAGGCCGAAGATGACCTCGACGTCCGCCGAGTCCGCCGCCACCCCCGCCATATCCCCGGCCATACCCCCGGTCCTCGCCGAGGTCGTACGTTCGGGCTTCGTCGAGGGCCGGCACAGGGGAAGCCTGGTGCTGCTGGCGGCGGACGGCAGTGTGGAGCTGGCCATGGGTGACGTGGGCGTTCCCGTCTTCCCGCGGTCGGCCAACAAGCCGATGCAGGCGGCGGCGGTGCTGCGGGCGGGGCTCGATCTGTCGGGCGAGCGCCTCGCGCTGACCGCGGCGAGCCACTCCGGGGAGATGTTCCACCGGGATCTCGTACAGAAGATGCTGGCCGAGCACGGTCTGACGGCGGCGGATCTGCAGTGTCCGCCGGATCTCCCGCTCGACGCGGTCGAGGCCGAGACATATCTGGCAGCGGGTGCCGTTCGTGACCGGGTCACGATGAACTGCTCCGGGAAGCACGCGTCGATGCTGGCGGTGTGCCGGCTCAACGGCTGGCCCGCGGATTCCTGTCTGGACCCGCGGCACCCCCTCCAGCAGCTGATCCTTGAGGTGGTCGAGGAAGCGGCGGGGGAGCGGGTGGCGGCCGTCGGTACGGACGGCTGCGGGGCGCCCCTGATGGCGATCTCCCTGACCGGCCTCGCCCGCGCCTTCCGCCACTTCGTCCTCGCCCTCGAGGGCTCTGCGGAGCGCCGGGTCGCGGACGCGATGCGTGCCCACCCCGAGTACGTGGCGGGCACGCGCCGCCCCGACACGTGGCTCATGCGGGAGATCCCCGGCGCGCTCTCCAAGATGGGCGCGGAGGCGGTCCAGGCGTTCGCGCTCCCGGACGGCCGTGCGCTCGCCTTCAAGGTGGACGACGGCGGCCTGCGGGCCCTGGGCCCGGTCCTCGCGCGTGCGCTGCGCCTTGCGGGTGTGGAGGCGGACATACTCGCCCGCGTCGGCCGTGCGCCGCTTCTCGGCGGCGCTCTTGAGGTGGGCGAGATCCGGGCGGCGTTCTAGCCTCCGGCCTCTCGTGCTCCGAGCGGCCCTCTCGTGCTCCGATCGGCCCTCTCGTGCTCCGACCGGCGGCCGCCCCCTGCGATCAAGGTTGACCGGGCTCCCGGCTCCCCTCCGGATGGGAACCCGGTCAACCAGCTCTGTCAGCCCGACTGGGCGAGCAGCAGGACGAGGATCACGGCCCCGATCCCGCTGACCGTGGTGCTCCTGGCCTTGATGCCCACCGTCAGGAGGACGAAGGCGACGATGCCCATCGGTCCGTACTTCCACTGGACGAGCTGCTCGAATCCGATGACGAGGGCGGCGATGGCAATGGCGATGAGCGGCATTTCGTTCCCCCTTCCGGGACAGGGCGCCGGGCCCCGTCCTCCCCCGGGTCGGTGGCCGCCTGACGGTCAGCGGCTGGCGGCCAACCCCTCGGGGTTCCTGCCAGGCTGCCTAAGTTGGCTACCAACTTCACCTGGGTTATCTCCGCAGTGGCTCGATTTATAACCACCTTGCGAGCAACTTCCATGCAACTCCCCAAAGATGGCGCGAAGTTGTACGGTTTGGTTGTGAGCCCGGAACCTGCACCTGTCAACGGGATGAAGAGGCCGCACAGGTCTCACCACGAGGTGGCCGACGAACTGCGCGACCGGATCAGGTCCGGGACGCTGCGGCCGGGCCAACGCATGCCCACGCAGGCCGAGTTGGCCGACGAGTTCGGCGTCGAACGCGGTGCGGTACGCGAGGCGTTGCGCACGCTGCAGGGCGAGAATCTGCTGGCCAATGTGTCCAAGGGGAGTCCCGCCACGGTCGCCGAGACCCCGAACCGGGCGCGCTCCGGGGCCGGTGGTGTCACGCCGCAGCCCACCACGGTCGGTCTCGCACCCCGTATCGCCGCCGCGTTCGAGGCTCCGGACGTGGAGATCGACGCGCTGTGCCTGACCTCCGTCTCGCTCACGATGGCGATCGGCGAACCGCTCAGGCGGATCCACGCGGGGCTGCGGAAACCGGCCAAAGTCACCGTCCGGGTGCTGCTGCCGAGCCGCAGCATCGACCTCGCCTTTCCCACGCCTGTGGACAGCGGGGACGACGAGAGCGGCCATGTGCACCGGCGCTGGCTGGACCAGCGGAACGCGCAGGGGCAGGTGCTCCGGCATAACCTCCTGGCGCTGCGGGGCTCGCACGGCATCGACGTACGGGTCTCGTTCCGCGCGCTGCCGTTCACGCCGCCGGTGAAGCTGTATCTGCTCAACGGCTCCGAGGCGCTCTTCGCGTATTACACCCTCACCAGGCAGAGCGAGGAGATCGGGCAGGAGTCCCTGGAGATGTACGACGCCCAGGGAGCGCAGTCGATGCTCTTCCCCTTCCGGCAGGACGGACTGCGGGACACGACGTTCGTGGAGCAGTCCGGCCTGTGGTTCGACGCGCTCTGGGACACGATCAGCCAGGACCTGGAGCTGGCCCGCGGCTGAGGCGGGGGCCGGCTTTCGATCAGATCGCAGGGCCCGTCATCATCAGCGCGAGAACGACCGCGCCGATGGAGCTGCACGTGTGGCTCTTCACCTTGACTCCGACGGCCAGCAGCAGGACTCCGACGAGACCTGCTGTCCCGTACCGCCAGTGTGCGAACTGTTCGAAGGTGAGGGCGAGCACGGTTTCGAGGAGGGTAAGGACGTCCATGATGGTTCCCCCTTCTGCCACCTCTGACGAGTTGGCAACCAACTTCACTTGAGTTGTCCCCACTTGGTCGCACAACATAAACAACTTCACGACAACTGCCGTGAGATGGCATGGAGTTGTATCGTCTGGTCGTGACCCAGGAGAACGGTGCAGTGAACGGCGGCAGAAAGCTCACCCCCCAGCACATCGCGGACAAACTCCGCGACCGCATCCGCTCCGGCGACCTCAGACCCGGCGACAGGCTGCCCACGCAGGCGGTGCTCGCGCAGGAGTTCGGCGTGGAGCGGGGGACGGTGCGGCAGGCGCTGAAGACCTTGCAGGGCGACGGTCTGCTGGCCAATGTGAGCAAGGGCAGCCCGCCGAGGATCGCCGCGGAACCGCGGGGAGTGACGTCGGCGGGCGCGGAGCCGCAGGCGTCGATGGTCAGCCTGGCGCCACGGCTCGCGTCGGCGTTCTCGGAGCCGCGGGTGCGGATCGACGTGGTGTCGTACACGGCGGAGACGCTGATGATCGCGCTGGGGGAGCCGGTGCGTCTCATACACGAGGGCCGTATGCGGCCGGAGTCGATCGACGTACGCATCCTGCTGCCCAGCAGCGACATCACGCTCGCCTTCCCCCGGCCGATCGAGGGGCAGGACGACGGGGGCCGGGTCCACCAGCGATGGCTGGCGCAGCGCAATGCCCAGGGCCAGGTCCTGCGCCACAACCTGCGGGCGCTGCGTTCCTCGCACGGCATCGACGTCGACGTCTCGTTCCGCGCGCTGCCGTTCACGCCGCCGGTGAAGCTGTACCTGCTGAACGAGCGGGAGGCGCTGCTCGCGTACTACACGATCGAGCGCAGCATGCTGGACCTCGGCAGCGCGGAGATGGAGGCGTTCGACGCGTCCGGACTGAGGTCGCCCCTATTCTCCTTCGAGAAGGGCACGGCCGCCTCGCGGGACACCGCGTTCGTCGAGGAGTCGCAGAAATGGTTCGACGCACTCTGGGCAACCATCGCGACGGAGCTGACACTCTCTTAGTGACTCCTGATACGACGCAGACTGAGCGGATGGCGGAAGAGACCGAAAACCTGCGGGAACTGATCAAACGGGCCCGTTACGTCCTCTTCGACTTCGACGGGCCTATGTGCCGGCTGTTCGCCAGGCATTCGGCCAAGCAGATCGCGGTCGACCAGATCCGCTCGCTGGAGGAGCGGCAGCTGCACGGCCTGCTGACCGAGGAGGAGCGGAACCGGCTGGACCCGCACGGTCTCCTGCGCGCGGTCGACCACAGGCGCCCCGGGCTCGACCTGGTGGCCGAGCTGGAGGAAAAGCTGACCCAGCAAGAGCTCGCGGCCGTGGCCTCCGCGTGGCCCACCGAGTACGCCGACCCCCTGATCATGACGTGGTATGCCACGGGCGCCCGCCTCGCCGTCACCACGAACAACTCCGCGAGGGCGGTGCACCGTTACCTCGAAGGCCGGGGCCTGAGCCGCTGCTTCGGCCCGCACATCTACGGCCGCACCAGGGACCTCCACCTCCTCAAACCGCACCCGCACTGCCTCAACCAGGCCATGGACGCCCTGGGCGCCGACCCGTCGGAGACGCTGATGATCGGCGACACCCCCTCGGACTTCGAGGCGGCCGAGCGGGCCGGAGTGGGCTTCTTGGGCTACGCGCGCGACCCCGAGCGCGGGAAGGTCCTGACGGAGGCGGGGGCGACTTGTCTGGTGACGTCCATGGAGCCGCTGCTGAGGGTGTTGCGTGGTCAGAGCGCCGCGTCGTAGGAGATACCCTCTGCGCTCATGCGGTCTCCTCTGCCTCGCAGAGCCCATCAGGCACTTGTCCGGTGGCTCGCCGGGTCCTACCGGGAACGTCCTGACGGTCAGGTCGCGAACGGGCATCACAACGTCAACTACGTCGTGCCACTCCGCTGGACGCTGGCCCTCCTCCTGCGCATGCCTTTCCGGGCGCAGGTCAAGTGCCGGACGCCGCTCGCGGGGGTGGAGGTCGTACCGCGTATCTGGCACAGCGAGGCGCAGCTCCTTTCGGTCGTGACGCGGCATCTGCCTGAGGTACCGCGATGTGTGGCGGATTTCGGGGACTGGTCCCTGCATGCCTATCGGGCGGGCCGGGCGCTGTCCGAGATGAATCCGGACGGACCGGTCGACGAGGATCTCATGTGGTCCTTCGCGGAATTCTTCGCGAGGGCGGCGTCCGTGCCGGAGAAGGAGTTGCCGCCGAGGCCCGAGGACTGGCCCGAGCCCGGTGACAGCCAGGGCTTTCTCGATTGGCTGATCGATTTCACCGAGAAGCGGGTGCACCGTCCGAACCGAGGACGTTTCGACGCGCTCTTCGAAGCCGTGGGCATTCGTACCGACGTCATGACGGAATTCAAGAGAGACCCTTTCCGTTCTCCCCTGACCTCGCGGCCCTTCTGTCTGCTGCACACCGATGTCCACCGCGCCAATGTCGTCGTCGATCGAGATGAATTGGTGGTCATCGACTGGGAGTTGGCCCTGTACGGCGATCCTCTCCATGACCTCGCCACCCATCTCGTACGTATGGGCTACGACAAGGACGAGCAGAAGCGGATGACGAGGCTGTGGTCCGAGGCCATGGTGCGCGCGGGGCACGAGGACATGACGGCTGGGCTCGATGACGACCTCGGTGTCTATCTGGACTTCGAGTACGCCCAGTCGGTGTTTCCCGATGTGATGAGGGCGGCGCTCGCTCTGCGGACGGATGCGGACGAGGATGACTTCGGGGCCGCGGCCGTGCGGGTGTGCAGGGCCCTGCGGCGTGCGGCCGATCCTTTGAAGCTGGCGGACGTACCGGACGAGGGGAAGGCGATGCGGGCGTTGCGGGACTGGCATGCGGGCGAGAACGGGTGCGGGCTCATCGGTACGGACGGGCTCATCGGTACGGACGAGGTCATCGGTACGGATGAGTTCATGGAACTCGCCGACTGGCTCACGCCTGTGGCCGGCCGTTGTGTCCTCCTCGACTTCGACGGACCCATCTGCCGCCTGTTCATGCACGGGTCGTCGGAAAGTGTCGCCCGGCGGCTCAGGGACGTGGTTGCCCGGCACGGGTCGGGGGGCCTTCTCACGGCGGAGGTGCGGCAGACCATCGACCCGCACGACGTACTGCGGGCCATGGACCAGGACCCGCTCGGGAAGAGCCTGGTCCCCGAGCTCGAGGGCCGGCTCACGGAAGGCGAGGTCGAGGCGGCGGCCACCGCCCTGGCCACACCGGGAGCGAGCAGGCTCATCCGCGCCCTGCAGACGAAGGGCTGCCGGATCGCCGTGGTGACCAACAATTCGCCCCGGGCTGTCGTCGCCTACCTGGAGAGGGAGAAACTCCTTGATGCGTTCGGGCCGCACATCTACGGCCGCACGGACCAGCCCGGCCTGCTCAAGCCGCACCCCGACTCTCTGAGCCGGGCCCTCGATGCCCTGGGTGCCAAGCCCGACGACGCGCTGATGATCGGCGACACGGTGACCGACCTGGAAGCCGCCGAGAAAGCGAATGTCCGCTTCGTCGGCTACGCACGCGACGAGCGCAAGGCCGCGCCCCTGCACGCCGCCGGAGCAGGGATCGTCGTGACCACGCTCCAACCGCTCGTCGACCTCGTGGAGTCGGGGCCTTCCTGACCGTCGGGGAAGCGGGCACGATGTCCTTTGCGGATCAACCTGGTTGATACAAGGGGGACTTGGTGGCCCGGAGACGTTCTGTTCGTGAGCGCGCCACGGAGGGGTGGGCGCAGTCGGAGAGCGTCGTGACCAGGGTGCTGCTCCTTTCCATCTTCGGCCTCGGTCTGGTCGCCCAGTTCGTGCAGCCGGTCGGTGACGCGCTGGAAGGCAAAGCATTCCTCGGCGGCGCTGTGCTGAGCCTCGTGGGATATGTGCTGTACAGCGAGGTCCAGAAGCTGAACGCCGCAATGCGTCCCGCCGCCAGGGAGACGGTGCGAACGCGTGATCTGCGGCAGTACTTCGACGATGCGCTGGTTTCGCGCGAGGTCCGTATCGATGCCATCGGCTTCACCGGCGAGACCGTGGTCAACCAGATCAGCGGAGGCTTGGAGGGCCTTTCCGGTCGGGTGCGGCCGGAGGTCGCGATACGCATTCTCGTGCCGGACTTCACGAAGCCGATGGAGATACCCGGCATGCTCGACGACGCGGGAAAGGCAACGGACGACGAGATGTTCCGGGAGGAACTGCTCGCCAAGGTTCGTGGCTACGAGCGTGGCATGAAGGAGCTGGCCAGGAGGCTACGACTTGAGCGCAAGGCGGAGCTCGACCTGGAGTTCCGCGTCCTGCACATGTCCCCCTTCCTGAAGTTCTGCCTCATCAACGACGAGCAGCTGTTCGACGGTATCTACGACAGCGTGCAGAAGTATCCCGCGAGCGAGCCGCCGAACCGGCAGCTCCTTGACCTCATGGGGTATCGAGCCTCCTTGACGCGTTGGCACATCGACGCGGGCGCCGCCGCCAGGGAGAAATGCACGCAGCGCAAGGAGCTCTTCGAGACCCTCTGGGGCGTGGCCCGGCCCCTCACGCCGTCCGCTTCCTGAACAGCGCCCCCGAAACCCCCGCCGACGCGGCCAGGATCGCCGCGCACCAGGCCAGGGCCACCCAGGGCGTCCAGCCCACCGGCTGGTTCAGGAGGAGGCCGCGGAGGGAGTCGATCACCCGGGTCACCGGCTGGTTCTCGGCGAAGGGCTGTAGCCAGGTCGGCATGTCGGACGTCTGGACGAAGGCGCTGCTCGGGTAGGGCAGGAAGCTCACGAAGAACGTGAAGCCGCCCGCCGCTTCCGGGGACTTGGCGAGGAGGCCCACCGCTGCCGAGAGCCAGGACAGGGCCAGGATGAACGCCAGGAGGACGGCCGTCGCCGCCAGCCAGCCCGCCGGCGTGGCCGACGGGCGGAAGCCGATCGCGAAGGCCAGGGCCAGGACCAGGGTCGTGGCGATGAGGTTGCGGGCCACCGAGGCGATGACGTGGCCCGTCAGGATCTGGGTGCCGCTGATGTCCAGCGAGCGGAAGCGGTCGATGATGCCGCCCTTGAGGTCCTCGGTGACCGCTATTGCCGTGTTCGACGAGCCGAAACCGGCGCAGAGGAGCAGCACGCCGGGGACCACGTACATGACGTACGACTCGGTGTCCGTCTTGATCGCGCCGCCGAAGAAGTAGACGAAGACCAGGAGGAGCATCACCGGCAGGGCCATGGCCGTGATCAGGGCGTCCACGTTGCGGCGGCTGATGCGGATGGCGCGGCCGGTCATGATCAGGGCTTCAGACATGGGTCAGTCCCTTCGGGCGGGAGGGACCGGTCAAGGTCAGGAAGACGTCGTCCAGCGTTGCCGTGCGGAGCGCGAAGGCCGAAAGGCGCGTGCGGTCCGGGTCCAGCGCGTCCAGCAACTCCCTTACGCCGCCTGCCGTGCCGTCCGTCGGGAAGCCGAGCGTCAGGGTCTCGGGGGAGTGGTGCGTGGCCCTCGGGGAGAGGTGGAGGTAGGCCTCCCGGGTGGTGAACGTCGCGTCCAGGCGGTGGCCCCCGACCTGCGCCTTGAGGGTCGCCGCCGATCCCTCCGCGACGATGACTCCCTCGTGCAGCACCGCGACGCGGTCCGCCAGTTGGTCCGCCTCCTCCAGGTACTGCGTGGTCAGGAAGACCGTCGTGCCCTCCGCCGTCAGGTCACGCACCACCTGCCACATCTCCTGGCGGCTGCGCGGGTCGAGGCCTGTCGTCGGCTCGTCCAGGAAGATCACCTCCGGGTCTCCCACCAGGCCCGCCGCCAGGTCCACGCGGCGGCGCATGCCTCCCGAGTACGTGCGGACCAGGCGGTCGCCCGCTTCCGTCAGGCCGAAGCGGGCCAGTAGTTCCGCGGCCCTGGTGCGTGCCCCGGCGCGCGGGAGCCCCGCCAGCCTCGCCATCATGCGGAGGTTCTCCGCGCCGGTCTGCGTCTCGTCGACCGCCGCGAACTGGCCGGTGAGGCTGATCGCGCGACGGACCTCGCGCTGCCCCGTACGGATGTCGTGGCCGGCCACCCGCGCCGTACCCGCGTCGGGCTCGGTGAGTGTGGTGAGGATGCGGACGGCCGTCGTCTTGCCGGCGCCGTTCGGGCCGAGGAGTGCGAAGACGGTGCCGTGCGGGACGTGCAGGTCGATGCCGCGCAGGACCGGCACCGCGCGGTCGCCGGTTCCGTAGGTCTTGGTGAGGGCCGTGGCCTCGATGGCGGCCGGGGCTCGGGTGGGTGGCATGGGTGTCTCTCCCCGTTCTCTTCTATCGCGTAATGCATACGCGATACCGTGTAAGGGTTACGCAGAACTACGATGTCCGTCAAGAGAGGGGCGGCTCGGGAGCAGGAAGGCGGCGGATTATGGCGGCGGACGGTGACGGCGGTGCGAGGGACCGGGGGGCCCGGGGGCTTCAGGGGACGGGGCTCTCGGCGAGCCTGGAAACCGCCTGGGGACTGCGCGAGCGCCCCTCGAAGGGGCCGAAGCCGGGGCTGAGTCTCGATCGCATCGTCGACGCGGGCATCGCCGTCGCGGCGACGGAGGGTATCGGCGCGGTCTCCATGGGGCGGGTCGCCAAGGCGCTCGGCGTCTCGACGATGTCCCTCTACCGGTACGTCTCCTCCAGGGACGAGCTGTACGTACTGATGCAGGACGCCGCTACGGGGGCGCCGCCCGGGATGCCCGCCGATGTCACCGGGTGGCGGGCGCGTATGGAGTGGTGGGCGCGGGCCCAGCGCGAGGTCTTCCGGCGCAATCTGTGGATCGTGCGGATTCCCGTCACCGGGCCGCCCGCCACGCCCCGCCAGTTGGAGTGGATGGAACAAGGGCTCGCGGCGCTTGACGACAGCGGTCTGGAGGAGGGCTGGAAGATCTCCGTCCTGATGCTCGTCGGCGGCTTCGTGCGCAACGAGGTCATGCTCATGGCGGATCTGGAGGAGGGCATGCGGGCCGGCGGCCGGGAGCCGGACGAGGCGATGCGCCAGTACGCCCGTACCGTCGACGCCCTCACCTCGACGGCCCCGGAGCGCTTCCCCAGCTTGCGTCGGCTGCTCGACGCGGGCGTACTCGACGTCGCGGACGCCGAGGACGCCGAGGACACGGAGTTCGAGTTCGGTCTCGCGCGGGTGCTCGACGGGGTGGCGGTGCTGGTGGAGGGGGAGGGCGGCGGCGCGTAGGGCTGGCTCGGGGGCCGGCGGTGGGGTGCGGTCGGGCGGGCCGCTGAATTCCCCTCATGCGTACTGCTGGACTCCCTTCACGCGTACCGCTCCAACCCCGACCGCAGCTGGCCGAACGCCCTGTTCGCCGCTGCCACCGCGTCCGGCCACACCGCGTCCGCGCTCTCGCCCGCGTCGATCCGGCGCCAGTTCTCCAGGGCGAGGATGCGCTGTACGGCGATGATCTGGCCGGCGGCGAGACGCGCGGAGAGCTGGTCCACGGGCGGCGCTCCGTCCGCCACCCCGCTCGGCGCGTCACCCCGCGCCCCGCTCAGTGCCTCGCCCAGCGCCCTCTCCGACCGTTCCTGGTACTCGTAAAGCCGCGCCACCAGTGACGGCGTCCCGTACAGGAGTCGGTGGAAGGCGAGTACGTGGATGTTGTCGCACAGGCCCGTCACCGGGTCCTGGCGTTCGAGGCCGTCGAGGAAGTGGCGTTGCAGGGCGTCCAGGGGTGAGCGTTTCGCCGGGCGGGCGGTGACCACTCGGGCCGCCTCGTCCACGTGGTCCGCGAAACGGTGGAGGACGAGGTCCTCCTTGGTCGGGAAGTACCGGAACAGGGTCGGCTTGGAGATCTGGGCGGCTGCCGCCACCTCCGCGACCGGCACCTTCTCGAAGCCCTTCGCCAGGAAGAGCGCGATCGCCGCTTCGGAGACCGCCTGGTACATCCGCTGCTTCTTGCGCTCGCGCAGGCCGGGGCCGCCGGCGCCCGCCGCTTCTTCGTCCGTCATGGGCGGAGCCTACCGCACGCTTGATTCTCGGTAACAAATTTAACTCGGTTACATTATTCTCGACCGTATGAGGCCACCAGACACCACCATCACACCCGCACCCGCACCCCTCTCACCGCTCGACGAAGCCCTGACCAGGGAACGCCGCTTTCACGACACCTGCCGCGCCGCCCTCACCGGCATGGTCGACGGCGCGGAGGAGCAGGTCGTCACGGGAGCGGACGTCTCCGCGTCCGGCGCCGACGCCGAAGTCCTCGGCTACCAATTCCGCAGCCACGCCAAAGCGATGCGCGAACTCCCCGAAGCCCCGCTCTTCTTCGGCCGCCTCGACTTCGCCGCCGAGGGCCCCGCCGCCGCCGAAGCCGGTGATCACCGCGGGCAGAGCTACCACATCGGCCGCCTCCGCATCACCGAACACCCCTCCGCCCCGCCCCTCGTCGTCGACTGGCGAGCCCCCGTCTCCCGCGCCTTTTACCAGGCAGGCGCCCGCGACCCCCAAGGCGTCGCCGTCCGCCGCCGCTTCGGCTGGGCCGCCGGCAGCAAGGGCGACTCCGCCGACCTCACCGGCCTGGAGGACGAGCCGCTGGCCGACGCCACCCCACCCGCCACGGCCACCCCACCCGCCACGGCCACGCCACCCGCCACGGCCACGCCACCCACCCCCGCCACAACTCCCACCCCCGCCACGCCCCCCACCCCGAACAGCCGCATCCTCGCCGGAGAGATCGAGCGCCCCCGCGTCGGCCCCATGCGGGACATCGCCGCCACCATCCAGCCCGAGCAGGACGACCTCGTGCGCGGCGAACTCACCGCGTCCGTCTGCGTCCAGGGCGCCCCCGGCACCGGCAAGACCGCCGTCGGCCTGCACCGTGCCGCGTACCTCCTCTACACCTACCCCCAGCGCGTGCGGCGCTCCGGACTGCTCATCCTCGGCCCCAACCGCACCTTCCTCCGCTACATCGCCGAGGTGCTCCCCTCCCTCGGCGAGACCGGCGTGCGGCAGTCCACCGTCGCCGACGAGATCGCGAGGCCCGCCGCTCCCGTGCGGGCCCTGGACGACGAGGCCGCCGCCCGCGTCAAGCACGACGCCCGGATGGCCGCCGTCCTGCGCCGCGCCCTCTACTCCCGCGTCGTGCCGCCCGTCGACCCGATCGCGGTGCCGGACGGTTCGTACACCTGGCGGGTCGCGCTCGACGACCTGGAGCGGATCATCGCGGACGTACGCGCGGAGGAACCGCCGTACGACGTCGGGCGCGAGCGCGTGCGCACCCGTGCCGTCCGGCACATCCAGGAGCAGGCCGAGCGCCGCGCGGGCCCCGTGAACAACACCTGGTTGCAGAAGATCTCCCGCGCCCGCTCCGTGTCGGCCTTCGTCGAAGCGGCCTGGCCCAAGGTCAAGCCGGAGGAGGTGCTCGCCGCCCTGCTCGCGGACCCGGCAGCGCTCGCCGCCGCGGCCGACGGCATTCTCGACGTCGCCGAGCAGCGGGCGATCGCCTGGACCAGGCCCCCGCGCTCGTACAAGTCGGCCAAGTGGTCCGCGGCCGATCTCGTCCTGCTCGACGAGATCGCCGGGCTGCTCGAACGGCCCGAGGGATACGGCCACATCGTCGTCGACGAGGCCCAGGACCTCTCGCCGATGGAGGCCCGCGTGATCGCCCGGCGCGCGGACTTCGGCTCGCTCACCGTCCTCGGCGACCTCGCCCAGGGCACCACCCCGTGGGCCGCCCGCGACTGGCCCGGACTCCTCGCGCACCTCGGCAGGCCCGACGCCGCCGTGACCCCGCTGACCACCGGTTTCCGCGTACCGAAGGCGATCGTGGGGCTCGCCAATCACGTACTGGCCACGCTCGACGTCGACGTACCGCCCGCCCGTTCGCTGCGTACGGACGGCGAGTTGCGGATCCGGGAGGTACCAGACGTGGGCGCCGCCACCGTCGACGCGGTACGCGCCGGTCTTTCCCGCGAGGGCTCGCTCGGTGTCATCGCCGCCGACGCCGATGTCGCGGACCTGCGCGAGGCGCTCGCCGAGGCCGGTATCGACAGTGCGGGCCCGGACGACCCGGATGCCCGCGTGACGGTGCTGCCCGCGTCCCTGGCCAAGGGTCTGGAGTACGACCACGTCGTGGCCGTCGAGCCGGCGGCCATCGCGGAGGCGGAACAACGCGGGCCCAGCCGCCTGTACGTGGTCCTGACCAGGGCCGTTTCCCGGCTCGACGTACTGCACAGCCGCCCGCTGCCGTGGGAGGCGTGAGGGCGACCGCCCGCGAGGCGCAGTACGTGTGAGACGCGGTGCCTGCCTGCGGGGGCGGGCGGTACATGCCGTTGCAGTTATATAGCCACAGGGTTATGTTCGGAGCATGCCCATACCGTTCGACGTCCTCGCCGAGCCCAGCCGCCGGAAGATCCTCGACCTGCTGCTCGAACGACCCCACAGGGTCGGCGAGCTCACCGAGCGGCTCGGTCTGAGCCAGCCCGGCACGTCCAAGCATCTGCGGGTCCTGCGAGACGCGGGACTCGTGCGGGTGCGGCAGGACGCGCAGCGCCGCTGGTACGAGCTGCGGCCCGAGCCCCTCGCCGAGCTCGACGCATGGCTTGCCCACTACCGGCACCTGTGGTCGGGTCGGCTCGACGCCCTCGAACGGCACCTCGACGTCATGGACGGTGAGTCCTGATGAACGATGACCTTGGACGGTGACTCCTCATGAACCCGCACTCCGACACCCTCGGCCCCGACGAGGAAGGCGACCGCAGCGTCCTGCGGATGGAGCGCCGCCTCGCGCACCCGCCCGCCAAGGTCTGGGCCGCGATCACCCGGCCGGAGCACCTCGCCCAGTGGTTTCCCTCCGAGGTGACCCTCGAACTGCGGCCCGGCGGCGAGATGGGCTTCCACTTCCCCGGCGACGAGGGCCCCGGCATGACCGGTGAGGTCACCGACGTCGACGAGCCGCGCCTCTTCGCCTTCAGCTGGGGCGAGGACCACCTGCGCTGGGAGATCACCCCGGACGGCCCCGACGGGCACGGCTCGCTGCTCACGCTCGTCCACACCTTCGGCGACCGCTTCGGCGCCCCGAGCTTCGCCGCGGGCTGGCAGCTGTGCATCTCGGCGCTCGGCCAGTTCCTGGACGGCGGCCGGGCCGAGGTGAGCCGGGACGCGGGCGAGCTGCACGAGGCGTACCTGGAGCAGTTCGACCTGGGCCACGGCGAGGTGGTCGACGACGGCATCCGCTTCGAGCGGCAGCTCGTGCGGCCCGCGGGCGCGGTGTGGGCCGTCCTGTGCGCGGACGAGGTGCCGCTGGCGGGCGACACCGCACCCGACGGGTTCCTGGCGGACGGCGTCTCCGCGGGGCCGGTCACCGTGCTGCGGGAGCCGGTGGAACTCGCGTACACCGTGCATCCCAAGGGCGAGGTGCGCTGGCAGCTGGGCGAGGGGACGGGCTACGGCACCCGGCTCGTCCTCACGCAGACCGGCCCCTTCGACGACGCGGCTGCGGCGGACGCGGCGCTTTCCGCGTGGCATGCGCGCATCGAGCGCCTCGCGGGGCAGCTCCTGGAGGGCTGATGCCGTAGCGGCCGGGCCCCTCAGTCGTCGAGTACGGCCTCCATGACCGCCTTCGCGATCGGCGCCCCGAGCTTTCCGCCGGCGATCTCGGAGCGCGGGATGTTCATGTCCTTCGGGTCGACGAACACCGCGACGGCGACCGGCGACGCGTCGTCCTGCTTGGCGTACGAGACGAACCAGGCGTACGGCCGCTCGTCGTTGACGTTCGAGCCGTGCTGGGCGGTTCCGGTCTTGCCGCCGACCGTGACGCCCTCGATCTTGGCCTTGCTCGCCGTGCCTTCGTCGACGGTGTGTTCCATCATCTCCTGCACCTTGCCCGCGGTGTCCTCGGAGACGGCCTGGCTGAGCTCCTGCGGCTTGCCCGTCTCGATCGTCGAGAGGTCGGGGCCGCGCAACTCCTCGACCAGGTAGGGCTTCATCACCTTGCCGTCGTTGGCGAGGCCCGCCGTGACCATCGCCATCTGGAGCGGCGTGGTGGTCAGGCTGCCCTGGCCCATGCCGGTCAGCGCGGTCTGCGGCTTGTCGAGGCCGTCCGGGTAGCTGCTGGCCGACGAGCGCACGGGGATGAACTGCTGCTTGTTGAAACCGAACTTCTCCGCAGTCTCGCGCATGTCGTCGTCGCCGACCTTGAGCGCGGCGTCGAGGAAGACGTTGTTGCACGACCACTGCATGCCGACCTTCAGGGAGGCTTTGTCGCAGGGGGCGCCGGGCACGTCGTTGCCGATCGTCGTCGAGCTGAGCGGCAGTTTGTAGGGGGCCTTGGCGCCGGTCGGCTCGTCGATGTCGTCGACCACGCCGTGTTCCAGGGCGGCTGCCGCCGTGAGGATCTTGAAGGTGGATCCGGGCGGATAGATCTCGCGCAGCGCCCGGTTGGAGAGCGGCTTGTCCTTGTTCTTGCTGAGCCTCGTGAACTCCTTGCCCTCCTTCTGGGAGATCCCGGCGAAGGCGGAAGGGTCATACGAGGGTGTGCTCGCCATGGCGAGCACCTTCCCGGAGCGCGGGTCGAGCGCGACGACCGCGCCCCGGGCGTCGAGGTCCACCAGGCCTTGGTAAGCGGCCTTCTGGGCCTTCGGATTGATGGTCGTGACGACGTCGCCGCCCTGGCGCTTCTCGCCGGTCAGCATGTCCAGGGTGCGCTTGATGAAGAGGCGGTCGTCGTCGCCGCTGAGCACGTCGTTCTCGACGCCCTCAAGGAAGGTGGCGCCCTGGGCCTGGGAGAAGTAGCCGGTGACCGGCGCGTACATGGGGCCTTCCTTGAAGACCCGCTGGTACTTGAAGTCCGTGCCGCTGACTTCCTTCGAGCCGGTGATCGACTTGCCGCCCACGATGATGTCGCCGCGGGGGTGGGAGAAGGCCTCGATCTGGACGCGGCGGTTCTTCTCGTCCTTCGCGAGGGACTCGCTCTGCGCGAACTGCACCCAGTTCGCGCGCAGGAGCAGGGCGAGCGTGAGCACCCCGCAGAAGACGGCGACGCGGCGCAGCGGCCTGTTCATACGGTCCCCCCAAGGCCCGTGACTCCAGCATGTGATGTGGGTTCATCATGCGCACGTATTTACGGATCTCGCCCACGTTGTTGCCGAATGGTCACACGGCGGCACCGTTCCGCGACGCTTTACGGAGGACTTCGATCACGCTCGCATAGCTGTCGGAGCCGTGACCGGCGGCGCTCGCCCGCTCCATGGTCGCCTTGAGGAGTTCCGGCAGCGCGTTGTCGACGCCGCGGTCGGCCGCCGCGTGGATGAGGTGGTCGATCGCCGCGATCTGTACGTCGACGGTGGCGTCGTCGCCCGGATAGCGACCGGCGTCCACCTGGGGGGCGTAGGTGCCGAGGAACCCGGCTACCGCGTTCGTCAGCCAGCGGATGGCGACGGCCGTGAAGTCGGCGGCCTTCGTCGCGTCGCCGGCGACCACGGCCGTGCCGTGCAGCCAGCCGGTGAACGCGGCCCACATCAGGCCGAGCAGGGCCACGTCGTAGAGCGAGGCGCGGCCGGGCTCCGCGCCCAGGTACAGCGGGTCACCGAGTGCGGCGAGGGCGGGGCGGTGCGCTTCGAAGACGTCGGCCGAGCCGCTGTAGAGGAACATCATCTCCGGGTTCCCGACCCCCGGCGGCGTGGTCATGATCGCTCCGTCGAGATAGCCGAGACCCAGCGCACGGGCCCTGGCCGCCGCCTCGTCGGCCTGCTCCGGGGCGCCTGACGTGAGGTTGACCAGGGCCTTTCCCGCCAGGGGCCCGGCGGCGTCCATGACTGCGTACAGGGCGTCGTAGTCCAAGACGCAGGCGATGATCAACGAACTGGCGGCGACGGCTTCCCCGGGAGTCGCGGCGACGACGGCGCCCCGGTCGGCGAAGGGCTTTGCCTTGGCGGCGGAACGGTTCCAGACGGTGGTGGGGTGCCCCTGCTCCAGGAGGGTGGCGGCGAGGGCGGAGCCCATGTTGCCGAGGCCGATGACGGTGACGGGGGTCTTCTCTGAGGTCTTCTTTGTGCGCTCTGTGCTGCTCATGCCCCCACGCTCGCAGCGGGCGGCGGCGCCGGACAGTGACAGGGGTGACGGCGGCCACCAAATTCCTGCCACGCCCCGACGGGTCGCCGCCGCGGCTTAGTCTCACCGCATGAGCGCTGGTTCCGTGGCCCTGGTCGTGTCCGGGGAGATAGCGATCCCGTCGTGGGATCTGTACGAACTGAGCATCCCCTGCACGGTGTTCGGGAAGCCGCAGCCGGACCTGTCGGAGCGGTGGTACGACTTCCGGCTGTGCGGGACCGCGTACGGGAACGGGGGCGGGGACGGGGGCGGGGTCGGCGGCGATAGCGGGGGAGAGGCCGCCTTCGGCATGACGGTGCGCACCCCGTACGGCCTGGACGACCTCGTCGGGGCGGACACGGTCATCGTCACGTCGGTGCCGGACGCCTGCGTGGAGGAGGGCCGCCCGCTGCCGGAGGGGCTTGCTGCCGCCCTGCGCCGCGCGTACGACGCGGGGGCCCGCATGGTCTCCCTGTGCACCGGCGCCTTCGCGCTCGCCGAAGCGGGGCTGCTCGACGGCCGCCGGGCCACCGCGCACTGGATGCACACGGCTCAACTGGCCGCGCGCTACCCGAAGGTGGAGGTCGACGACTCCGTCCTGTACGTGGACGACGGCGACGTCCTGACCAGCGCGGGCGTCAGCGCGGGCCTCGACCTGTGCCTGCATCTGGTCCGCCGCGATCTGGGCGCGCACGTCGCCAACCAACTGGCCCGCCGCATGGTCGTGCCGGCGCACCGGCCCGGCGGCCAGGCCCAGTTCATCGACCTCTCCGTGCCCGCGACGGACGACGAGGGCCTCGGTCCCGTACTCGACTGGGCGCGCGCACGTCTCGACCGCCCCCTGACGGTCGACGACCTGGCCCGCCGGGCGGCGATGAGCCCGCGCACCCTCTACCGCCGCCTCCAGGCCGCCACCGGCACGACCCCGCTCCAGTGGCTCCTGAACCAGCGCCTCGCCCGCGCCCAGAGCCTCCTCGAAGCGACGGCCGCCCCGATCGACAAGATCGCCGAACTGAGCGGCCTCGGCACGGCCAACAACCTCCGCCACCACTTCCTCAAGCAGGTGGGAGTCTCACCGGGGGACTACCGCCGGGCGTTCGGCCAAGCCGGGTAGGCCGCCCGGCGCGCGTCGTGCCCGCCGCTGCTTCTGGGCTGCTCTGGGCTGCTGTGGGCTACTTCTGGCGCGGCTGGTTGAAGCGCAGCATGTTTCCGGACGGGTCGCGGAAGGCGCAGTCGCGGACGCCGTACGGCTGGTCCATCGGCTCCTGCAGCACCTCGCCGCCCGCGGCGCGGATCCGCTCGAAGGTGACGTCGACGTCGGTGCTGCGGAAGATGACGCCGCGCAGCATGCCCTTGGCGAGAAGCTCCGCCGCCGCCTGCCGGTCGGCGTCCGACGCGTTCGGGTCGGCGAGCGGCGGTTCGAGGACGATCTCGACGTCCGGCTGCGAGGGCGAGGCGACGGTCACCCAGCGCATGCCCTCGAATCCCACGTCGTTGCGCACTTCGAGGCCGAGCACGTCGCGGTAGAAGGCGAGCGCCTTGTCGTGGTCGTCGACGGCGATGAAGCACTGGGAGAGGTTGATTTCCATGCGTACGACGCTACGTACCCGTGCCGGGTTTCGCTTCTCCGTTCCTGACCGGCCTCGTACGGGTTTTCGCGACGCAGGCCGGGATGGCGGCGCCGTGCTCGTGGTCGCGGGCCCGGTACGCGCTCGGGCTCTCGCCGACCAGCTCGGTGAACCGTGAGCTGAAGGAGCCGAGGGACGTACAGCCCACCGCCATGCAGACGTCGGTCACCGACAAATCGCCGCGCCGCAGCAGCGCCTTGGCCCGCTCGATCCGGCGGGTCATGAGATAGCTGTACGGGGTCTCTCCGTAGGCGGCGCGGAAGCTGCGCGAGAAGTGGCCCGGCGACATGAGGGCTGCCTTGGCGAGAGCCGGGACGTCCAGGGGCTCCGCGTAGTCACGGTCCATCCGGTCACGGGCCTGACGGAGCCGGACGAGGTCGGAGAGAGACGGAGACGCAGCCACACCGCCACGTTACCCAGCGCGGCGGCACGGCGGCGCGTCGGCGCGAAGTCGTCCGACTCGGAGGCGATCAGTGGCGATCAGAGACGATCAGTGGCGTAGCGCACTTTTGCAAGCAGGCGCTTGCAATAGTTAGCACGGGGCAGGCAGTATCGACGCATGGCATCACTCAACGTCGGCAATCTCGGTGAGTACTTGCGTGAGCAGAGGCGCAACGCGCAGCTCTCGCTCAGGCAGCTCGCCGACGCCGCCGGGGTGTCCAATCCGTATCTGAGCCAGATCGAGCGCGGCCTGCGCAAGCCCAGCGCGGACGTGCTGCAACAGGTGGCCAAGGCGCTGCGAATCTCCGCCGAGACGCTGTATGTCCGGGCCGGGATCCTCGACGAGAAGGAGCGGGACGAGCTGGAGACGCGCGCCGTCATCCTCGCCGACCCCTCCATCAACGAGCGGCAGAAGCAGGTCCTGTTGCAGATCTACGAGTCGTTCAGAAAAGAGAACGGCTTCGAGGTCTCCGGGTACTCGGACGACGGCGTCGATGGCGGCGGCGTCGATGGCGACCACGTCGATGGCGCCCACGTCGTTGACGACACGGACACCACCGCTGACGGCCCCCGCACGGCCGACGGCAGTGCTGCCGACACCAGGGACCATCCCTCAAGCTGACGCGAATCCGGGAGGACCAGCACCATGGCCATCAAGGACGACCTGCGCAACACCCTCACCGACACCACGCCCGCCTACTTCGTCGTCGGCACCGCCGATCTGGCGTTCCAGCAGGCGAAGAAGGTGCCGAGTGCCATCGAGCAGCTGATCGCCGAGGCACCGGCCCGTCTCGACGCCGTGCGCAACACCGACACGAAGGCCGTCCAGGACAAGGCCGTCGCCCGCGCCAAGGAGGCGCAGACGACCATCCAGGCCCGCTTCTCCGAGTTCCTCGGCACGCTCGACACGGACCTGAAGAAGCTGAGCGAGAGCGCCCAGGGCCTCGCCCTCAGCTCGGTCGGCGTCGCCGCCGAGTACGCCGTGAAGGCCCGCGAGAAGTACGAAGAGGTCGCCGAGCACGGCGAGCACGCCGTGCGGATCTGGCGCGGCGAGGCCGCCGAGGAGATCAACGAACTCGCCGTGGCCGTCGAGCCGGACGCGGACGAGAAGCCCGCTTCGGGGGAGTCGGCGTCCGCCGGTTCGCAGACGTCCGGTTCGCAGACCTCGGAGCCGCAGGCCGCCGCGGCCGCTGAGAAGAAGCCCGCCGCGAAGAAGGCTCCGGCCGCCCGTAAGCCGGCGGCGAAGAAGACCACGCCGCCGGCCAAGTAAGGCTGATCAGACGGAGGGGGCGGGCCGGGCACTCTGGAAGTGTCCGGCCCGTTCTCCGGGTAGCGGGTACGGTGTGCGCGTACTCAAGAGCCGAGACTGGTGGTGGACGTAGTGCTGATGCAGGGGTTCGCAAACTTCATGTGGCTGCTGTCGTTGGCGCTGATCGTCTTCAGCGGCTTCGCGCTCCTGGACGCGGCCATCCGGCGTGAGGACGCCTATCGCGCCGCGGACAAGAAGACCAAGCCGTTCTGGCTGATCATCCTCGGCCTGGCCTTCATCGTGAACCTGATCTTCAACATCCTGTCGTTCCTGCCGATCATCGGGCTCATCGCGACCATCGTCTACATGGTCGACGTGCGGCCCGCGCTGCGACAGATCACCGGCGGAGGCGGCGGCCGCCGAGGCGGCTCCAGCAGCGACGGCCCGTACGGCCCGTACAACGGCGGCCGCTGACAGCGCCCCGTAAGGGGCGCGGGGAGCTGCGCGCCCAGCCCCCACCGCCCCGCGGACGCATCACAGCGCCGCACGCACCACGCGGCACCGCACCGCACCGGCACAGCAACGCACCGCACCTCCGGCGGAACGCCACACTCGCTAGACGTCGCGATCAAGCAGCAGCACGGCCACATCGTCGGTCAGGTCGCCGCCGTTCAGCTCCCGCACCTCGTTCACCGCGGCTTCGAGCAGCTCGTCGCCGCGCAGGCCCGCGGCGATCTGGCGGCGCACCATCTCCACCATGCCGTCCTGCCCCAGACGCTGGTTGCCCTCGCCGATGCGGCCCTCTATCAGGCCGTCCGTGTAGAGCATCAGGCTCCACTTGCCGCCGAGCTCCACCTGGCGCCGCGGCCAGCGGGCGTTGGGCAGGAGCCCGAGCGCGGGACCGTTGTTCTCGTACGGCAGCAGCTCGGCGAGACGGCCGTCGCGCGCGATCAGCGGGGACGGGTGGCCGGCCAGGCAGAGCCCGGCGCGGCGGCCGTCCGGCGCGATGTCGACCGTGCACAGCGTCGCGAAGATCTCGTCGTCGGCGCGCTCGTGCTCCAGAACCTTCTGCAGGGTGCTGAGCAGCTCGTCGCCGCACAGGCCCGCGAAGGTCAGCGTCCGCCAGGCGATGCGCAGCTCCACGCCGAGCGCGGCCTCGTCGGGGCCGTGGCCGCAGACGTCGCCGATCATGACGTGCACGGAGCCGTCGGGGGTGCGCACGGTGTCATAGAAGTCCCCGCCGAGCAGCGCCCGCGAACGACCGGGGCGGTAGCGCGAGGCGAACCGCAGCGGTGATCCGTCGAGCAGCGGCGTCGGCAGCAGGCCGCGCTCCAGGCGGGCGTTCTCCTGGGCCCGCAGGCGTGACTCCGTCAGCTGGCGCTGGGCGGCGTCCGCGCGCTTGCGCTCCACGGCGTACCGAATGGCGCGGCTCAGGAGCCGTCCGTCCAGTTCGTCACGGAAGAGATAGTCCTGGGCGCCGACCCGCACGGCCTCCGCGCCGCCCTCGGTGTCGCCGCTCGCGGTGAGCGCGAGCACGGCGTGCCGGGGCGCGAGGCGAAGGACGTGCTTGAGCGTGGCGAGCTCGTCCTCTTCCTCCTCGGGGGAGGCGGCGGGGACCGCGAGGGTCAGGTCGAGCAGGATGCAGTGCACGTCGTCGGTGAGCAGCCGCTCGGCCTCGGTGAGGTTGCGGGCGGTGCGGACCCTGATGGGCTTGCCCGCGGAGTCGAGCATCTGCGGGACGCTCAGGGAGCCCACCGGGTCGTCCTCGATCACCAGGAGGCTGAGGCCGGGGCCGCTGCCCGTCTGCTTGTCCGCGTCCCTGGACACGGGCGTGCGTACGGGCTCCACGGATGCGGGCACGGGTTCGGGCGCCGGCAGGGGTGCGGGCGCGGGCGCGGGTGACGTCGGCAGAGCTTGAGCCTGACCGCCTTCCGCGGCCGGGATCGCTCTCTGCCGCGGTATGGGTACGGGCATGGCTTCGGTTTCCTTCCCTCCCCCCGAGGGCACGGTGGGTCGACGGTCGAACGCTCCACCGACGGGGACCATAGCGGTAGGCGCCACCCGATTGGAATGGCGCACGGCAAACAGCCACCGTCATATGCCGCGACAAGGACCGCAATTGGGCACGTCAGGTCCCGACCGGGATGACGAACATCACGCCCGGAGGGTTGAGCGGCCGTCCGCGGGGTGCGGTGGATCACATGACGTACGGCACAGGACCGTCCGCCCTGTGCCGTACCGCCGCTCGTGCCGCTGCTCGCGCCGCCTCGTACCGCTGCTCGCCCCGCCCCATGCGGGGGCCGCGTGGAGCCCGCGGCCCCTACTTGTCGGGCCGCACGACCCCGAGGATCCGCATCGATCCGGCCCCCGCGACGGTGACATCGCGCCCCGGCCGCGGCGCGTGCACGATCGCGCCGTCGCCCACGTACATCCCGACATGGCTGGCGTCCGCGTGATAAATGATCAGGTCGCCGGGGCGCATGTTCTTGATGTCGATGTGCGGCAGCTGCTTCCACTGCTCCTGTGAAGTGCGCGGAATCCCCTTGCCGGCGGCGGCCCAGGCCTTGGACGTGAGCCCGGAGCAGTCGTACGACGACGGGCCCTCGGCGCCCCAGACGTACGGCTTGCCGATCTGGGCGGTGGCGAACTCGACGGCCTTCTTGCCGGGTCCGCTCGCCTTGCCCTTGATGTCCTCCAGGACGCCCGAACTCACCCAGGCCGACTGCTTCTTGAGCTGGGCCTCCTCCTCGAGCTTCCGGAGCCGCTCGAGCTCCTCCTTCTCGAGCTCCGACTCCATCTTCTCGGCGGCCGCGATCTTCTTCTTGATCTTCTTCTTCGACGCGGCCTTCGCCTTGCGGTTCTCTTCGAGCTTCTTCCACTGGGCGGTGGCGTCCTTGGCGTATATCCGCAGGTCTTCCTGCGTCCGCTCCAGCTCGGTCAGCATGCCCTTGGTGGCCTTGTGGCCCTGCCGCATCCGCCCTGCGCTGTCCAGGAACTCCTGCGGATCGTCGCTCAGCATCAGCCGGGCCTCGGAGGAGACTCCGCCGCTGCGGTACTGCTCGCGGGCGGCGGCGCCCGCGCGGGACTTGAGCTTGTTCAGCTTCTGCTGGCCCTTGGTGATGGACCGGGCGAGCTTCACGATCTGCTTGGACTGCTTCTCGCTCTTCTCCTCCGCGGCGTTGTACGCGTCGGTGGCGACGCCCGCGTCGTGATAGAGCTTCTCGATCTCTTTTCGCAGGTCCTCAAGGGACTTGGTGGTGCCGGGCGTTGGCTTCGCCGGGCTCGCATAGGCCGTGGCGGGAGTGCTCAGCACCGCCGCCGCGCAGATCAGCGCCAGGCCAGCCATAGTCGAACTCCGCTTGCCGGTCACGTCCGCCTCCCCCAGGAGCTGATTTACCGTCAGTAACTTACGGTTGCCATCGGGGATGGTGCCATGCCGACGCGCAATCCGACAGAGCGCGACGGCAACTCCGATCCCCACCGCCACATGTGACGAACGGCACCCTGAGATCGTTCCCTTTCCGGCGCGTCGCGCGCGGAGTTCACCCGCCGCCGCCTCGCGATTTCACCCGTAGGCACCCCGCGATTTCACCCCCGTCATCCCTGACGCGGCGCCAGCGCCTCCCATCGCACCGTCACTTCGCCCTGCCGCCACCGGGTCTCCCGGTCCAGCACGGGCCAGTCCGCGGCCAGTTCCCGCACCGTCCTGATCCAGCGCTGCCGGGCGCCGTACGAGGCGTAGGGCGCTGCGGCGGCCCAGGCCCGGTCGAAGTCGCGCAGGAACGCGTGCACCGGTTCGCCCGGTACGTTCCGGTGGATCAGCGCCTTGGGCAGGCGCTCGGCGAGGTCGGATGGCCGGTCGAGCGAGCCGAGGCGGGTCGCGAAGGTCACCGAGCGCGGACCGCCCGGCCCGAGCGCGACCCAGACGTGCCGCCGCCCGATCTCGTCGCACGTCCCCTCGACGAGGAGCCCGCCGGGCGCGAGCCGTCCGCACAGCCGTTCCCACACGGCGGCGACCTGCTCCTCGTCGTACTGCCGGAGGACGTTCGCCGCGCGGATCAGCGCGGGCCTGCCCGGCAGCGGGACCTCGAAGCCGCCGTGCCGGAAGGCGAGCCCTTCCCTCTCGTACGGCTTCGCCGCCGCGACCCGCGCCGGATCGATCTCGACGCCGACCACGCGCGCGTGCGGTGCCGCGGCCCGGAGCCGGACGAGCAGTTCGGCGGCCGTCCAGGGGGCGGCTCCGTAGCCGAGGTCGACGGCGACGGGATCGGGGGAGCGCCGCAGCTCCGCGCCGTGCGTCGCGGCGATCCAGCGGTCCATGCGGCGCAGCCGGTTGGGGTTGGTGGTCCCGCGCGTCACCGTTCCCACGGGGCGGGAAGGGGTGCGGGAGGCCATGGTCAGAAGGGTATGCGCCGTGGTGGCGGGGTACTCGTCGAGGCTGGTCGGAGCGGACGCCGGTCGCGGGTCAAGGCGCTGGTGAGGTCATCGGCCGAGTCATTGGTTGAGCAGTAGCCGGTAATGATTTGGCAAAGAGGAAATGGAGTTGCGCCTTCCGATGTTCTCCCCCTGGAGGACCGTGCACGCCCTCCCTTGAGGCATGCCCGCTAAGCCGTGACCGCGCGCACACCAGGAGGACCGCCTCGTGAGCCAGTACGTGACAAGGCTCGGCCGTCGCTCGCCGGCGGCGCCCGGCAGGCTCCGGCTCCCCGGTGCGAACCGGCGTCCGCGTCGGGTGGCCATGCTCAGCGTGCACACGTCCCCGCTGCACCAGCCCGGCACGGGCGACGCGGGCGGCATGAACGTCTACATCGTGGAGCTGGCCAAACGCCTCGCGGCGATCAACATCGAGGTCGAGATCTTCACGCGCTCGACGACAGGGGCGCTGCCGCCCTCCGTCGAACTCGCCCCCGGTGTCCTCGTGCGCCACGTGGACGCGGGCCCGTACGAGGGCCTGGCGAAGGAGGAGCTGCCCGCCCAGCTCTGTGCCTTCACGCACGGCGTGATGCAGGCGTGGGCGGGCCACCGCCCCGGCTACTACGACCTCGTCCACTCGCACTACTGGCTCAGCGGCCACGTCGGCTGGCTGGCCGCCGAGCGCTGGGGCGTACCGCTCGTGCACGCCATGCACACGATGGCCAAGGTCAAGAACGCCGCCCTCGCGGAGGGCGACACCCCGGAGCCCGCGGCGCGCGTGATCGGCGAGACGCAGATCGTGCGCGCCGCCGACCGTCTCATCGCCAACACCTCCGAAGAGGCCGACGAGCTCGTACGCCACTACGAAGCCGAGGTGGGCAAGGTCGCCGTCGTCCACCCCGGCGTGAACCTCGACCGCTTCCGCCCCGCCGACGGCCGCGCGGCGGCCCGGCAGCGTCTGGGCCTCCCGCAGGGCGCCCTCGTCCCGCTCTTCGCGGGCCGCATCCAGCCCCTGAAGGCGCCGGACGTGCTGCTCCGCGCGGTGGCGGAGCTCCTGGACCAGCGCCCCGGGCTCCGCTCGAACATCGTCGTACCCGTGGTGGGCGGCCCGAGCGGCAGCGGGCTCGCGAAGCCGGAGGGGTTGCAGAAGCTGGCCGCCAGGCTGGGCATCGCGGACGTGGTCCGCTTCCAGCCGCCGGTGGGCCAGGAGCAGCTCGCGGACTGGTTCAGGGCGGCCTCGGTCCTGGTGATGCCCTCGTACAGCGAGTCCTTCGGCCTGGTGGCGATAGAGGCCCAGGCGGCGGGCACGCCGGTTCTCGCGGCGTCGGTGGGCGGTCTGCCGGTCGCCGTGCGCGACGGGGTGACGGGCTTCCTGGTCGACGGCCACGAACCGGCCCACTACGCGCGCGTGCTGCGCGATTTCGCCGAGACCCCGCACCTCGTGGACCGCATGGGCGAGGCGGCGGCCCTGCACGCGCAGTCCTTCGGCTGGGACACGGCGGCGTCGGCCACGGCGGACGTGTACACGGCGGCGGTGCACGAGCACAGGCGTCGCGTACGCTCGCATCATGGCTGATCAGGCTGACGACGCCGCGACCGCGATCATCGAGCAGACGCTGAACGAGGCGGAGCTGGAGTGGGAAAGCCCTGAGAGCGGCTCCTACGTGGTGACGCTGCCGGGCACCCGCAAACTGTCGACGACGCTCTCCCTCAGGCTCGGCAAGCACGCCCTCTCCCTGACGGCGTTCGTGATCCGGCACCCCGACGAGAACGACGCGGCGGTCCACCGCTGGCTCCTTGAGCGCAACCTGCGCCTGTACGGCGTGAGTTACGCGATCGACTCCCTCGGCGACATCTACCTCACCGCCAAGCTCCCGCTCTCGGCGGTCACCCCGGACGAGCTCGACCGCCTCCTCGGCTCGGTCCTGGAGAACGCGGACGGCTCCTTCAACACGCTCCTGGAGCTGGGTTTCGCGTCGGCCATCCGCAAGGAGTACGCGTGGCGGGTGTCGCGCGGCGAGTCCACGCGGAACCTGGACGCGTTCACTCATCTGACCCGGCCGCAGGACTAGTTCCGCCGAAGCGATCAGGCCCTGCGGGACATCTTCCCCGTGCAGGGCGCCCGTGGGTTCGCCTTGCTCCTGGCATACGCGCCTGGCACGGGCCATTCCGGCCCAAGATGCGCGGTATGTCGCCAACCGTGGGTGACTGCGTGACTGCACCACGTACTTCGGCTACATAGGAGGACTGGGACGCGGGGGCGTTGGTGCGTGATGGGGGGTTGGCCAAGTGGTGCTGACGATCGATCTCGCGGTTCTGCTGGCTGTCGTCATCTACTTGCTGTGGCGCAGACGCGTACAGGCCCGAAGCCGGCTCGACACGGGGCTGACCATGGCCGTCGTCCTGGTCTTCGGGGTGCTGATCGCCCCGACCGCCTTCGGGCACGGGATCATGAACGCCGTGAGCGACGTCGCGCAGGGCATCTCGAATGTGGGCGCCGGCCCCTGATCAGCCCCGGTCCGGCGCGGTGGCGATCGGGTCTTTCACGGGGTCTCCCACGGCCCCTCCCGTGGCCCTGCGGACGGCGCTTGCCACGCGTTCCGCCGCGTCGGCGAACTGCGCGGGGTCCTCGCCGTCCAGGAGGGCCGCGCCGATGTGCTCGTTGAGGACACGGAGGGCGCCGGAGGCCGCCGCGGCGTGCAGGCGCACCTGGAGGTCGTCGGCCGGGAGGTCGAGACGCTTCGCGATGATCCCGGCCATCTCGCGCTCCACCTGGTCACAGGCCATCAACCAGGCGGTACGCAGGGGCGGTTCCGTGTCGGCGAGACGGATCATCCGCATCGCGAGCGCGTTGTCGGCGATCTCGACGGGGTCGGCCTCACGGTGGAACCGGATCGCCTCCGCGCTGAAGTGCTCTTCGAGCGAGAGATCCGCGGGCCAGCCGCGCAGCGTGCGCATCTCCCATGCGACGCCTCGGGACACGATGGGCTCGGCGCAGCTCTCCTTGCTGCGGAAGTGGCGCCAGATCGTACGGGTGGACAGGCCCACCGCCTCCGCGATCTGATCACCGCTGGTGGCGTCCACGCCCTGCTCCCAGAACAGCCGCGACGCCTCCCGGGAGATCTCCAGGCGCAGCCGGTCACGGCGCTGCTCCTTCATTTTCCTGCCTCCGCTCGCGTTCCTGCCGTAGCTCTCACTCGTGGCTTTCACTGACATTAAGTGACGTCCGGAACCGGTGCGTACCGGGATGTCAGGCGTTCTTGGCGGGCAGCAGCCCGATGGCCGCGAGCCGCTTGTTCGAACTCCGGGCCGCCCAGGCGACGACGAGGAGGGCCAGGGCGAGCAGCGGGAAGCCCATGGCGATCTTGGCGGCGCCCAGCGAACCGACCTGGTCGGTCACGTAGAAGTACTGCTGGACGGCGAACCGGGCACCGAAGACGGCGGCGAGGACCAGGGTGGCGATGTCGTAGTAGAACCGCGAGCGCTTGTCCGCGCGCCAGATGCTGCCCTTGCCGGTGGCCACGTTCCAGATCACGCCGGCCAGCGGCCACCGCACGAGGACGGAGAGGACGAACAGGACGGCGCCGGCCAGGCTCGCCCAGATGCCGATGAGGAAGTAGTCCTTGGCGGAGCCGGTGAACCAGACGATGCCGGCCGCGATCGCGACGCCGAACACGCCGCCGATCGCGGGCTGCACGGATTCCTTGCGCGCGACGCGCTGCACGCCGATGGCCACCGCGACGGCGAAGGCGGCGATGATCGACGCCTTGAGTCCGCGGAGGTTGTGGACGACGACGAAGGCGAGCACGGGCAGCGCCGAGTACACGATGCCCTTGGTGCCGCCCGCTTGATCGAGGACCGAGGGGCGCTGCGGGGGCACGGCGTGCGCTGCCTGTCCTGCATGCCCTGCCTGCTGCTCTGCCTGCTGTCCTGCCTGCGGTGCGCGCGCGTCGGGCTTTGTCTCCAGGAAGTTGATCTTCATGGCGGTCAGTGCTCCCGATTCGTCTGGTGGCGAGGCGATGCCGGTTGCATCACTTGATGACAGCATGTCACTAAGTGACGATTCTGGCCACCCCTCGTCCGGCGCACCCCGCTGATGGTGGTCGCACGGAGCGAACGACGCCCGCGTCGTCCTTGCCGAGTCCGCCCAACTCGTCGACGCCCTCCGCGCACGCAAAAGCCCCCCACCCGCGAGAAATCCACGGGCAGGGGGCGAGAGACAGCAAGCGCTTGAAGCGCGGGGTGAAGCGCAGGGCTTGAAGCGCAGGGCTTGCTTACTTCTTCTTGCCCTGGTTCTTGACCGCTTCGATCGCGGCCTTCGCCGCCTCGGGGTCGAGGTACGTGCCCCCGGCCTTCACGGGCTTGAAGTCCGCGTCCAGTTCGTACGCCAGCGGGATGCCCGTCGGGATGTTCAGGCCCGCGATGTCCTCGTCCGAGATGCCGTCCAGGTGCTTGACCAGGGCGCGCAGGGAGTTGCCGTGGGCCGCGACCAGGACCGTCTTGCCGGTCAGGAGGTCGGGGACGATGCCGTCGAACCAGTACGGGAGCATCCGGACGACGACGTCCTTGAGGCACTCCGTCTGCGGGCGCAGCTCGGGCGGGAGCGTGGCGTAACGCGGGTCCTCGAACTGGGAGTACTCGGCGTCGCGGTCCAGCGGCGGCGGCGGGGTGTCGTACGAGCGGCGCCAGAGCATGAACTGCTCCTCGCCGAACTCGGCGAGCGTCTGCGCCTTGTCCTTGCCCTGGAGCGCGCCGTAGTGGCGCTCGTTCAGGCGCCACGAGCGGTGCACGGGGATCCAGTGGCGGTCCGCGGACTCCAGCGCCAGCTGGGCCGTGCGGATCGCGCGCTTCTGGAGCGACGTGTGGACCACGTCGGGCAGCAGGCCGGCGTCCTTGAGCAGCTCACCGCCGCGGACCGCCTCCTTCTCGCCCTTCTCGTTGAGATTGACGTCCACCCAGCCGGTGAACAGGTTCTTCGCGTTCCACTCGCTCTCGCCGTGGCGGAGGAGGATCAGCTTGTACGGTGCGTCGGCCATGCCCCTGAGCGTAATCGAACCGCCGGGTGCCCCGCGCGCCCGCCCGCGGCCCGGACAGTACGGCCGCGGGCGGGGCGTCAGTTGACGGCTTCTGTTAATCCGCTGGCTCCCGGCGACTCAGTAGTCGTAATGTGCACATGCTGATATTGACGCTTACAGAGCTGCCTGACCTGTGGGGGACCCCGAATGCCACTCGCCGCGATGAGACGCGCCGCCAGAGAGTCCGTCTCCGGTCTTCCCCGCGAGTTCTGGTGGCTGTGGACCAGCACCCTCGTCAACCGGCTCGGCGCCTTCGTCGCCACCTTCATGGCGCTCTACCTGACCCTGGACCGCGGCTACTCCGCGACGTACGCCGGTCTCGTCGCCGCCCTGCACGGACTCGGCGGCGTCGTCTCCTCGATCGGCGCGGGCGTGATGACCGACCGGCTCGGGCGGCGGCCCACGCTGCTCGTCGCCCAGTCCTCCACCGCCCTGTCCGTCGCGCTCCTCGGCTTCATGAAGGACCCCCTGGCCATCGCCGCCGTCGCCTTCCTCGTCGGCATGGCGAGCAACGCCTCCCGGCCCGCCGTGCAGGCGATGATGGCCGACATCGTCCGCCCCGAGGACCGGGTACGGGCCTTCTCGCTCAACTACTGGGCCATCAACCTCGGGTTCGCGATCTCCTCCATGGGCGCCGGCTTCATCGCCGAGTTCAGCTACCTCGCCGGGTTCCTCATCGAAGCCGTGATGACCCTGGTCTGCGCCGTCGTCGTCTTCGTGAAGCTGCCGGAGTCGCGGCCCGTGCGGACCGCACTGGAGAAGGCGTCGGAGCCCGACGTCGGGCTCGGGACCGTCCTGCGCGACGGACGCTTCATGGGCGTCGTCGGGCTCTCGTTCCTCGTCGCGCTGATCTTCCAGCAGGGCTCCGTGGGGCTGCCCGTCGCGATGGGCGAGGCAGGGTTCACGCCCGCCGACTACGGGATGGCCATCGCCGTCAACGGCGTACTGATCGTCGTCCTCCAGATCCCGGTCACGCGCTTCATCGAACACCGCGATCCGCAACGCCTGTTGGTCGTCTCCGCGCTGCTCGCCGGCTACGGCTTCGGCCTCACCGCCTTCGCCGGGTCCATCGGCGTCTTCGCCCTCACCGTGTGCGTCTGGACCCTGGCCGAGATCGTCAACGCCCCCACGCAGACCGGTCTCGTCGTACGCCTCTCGCCGACCCACGGCAGGGGCCGCTACCAGGGCATGTACACCCTGTCCTGGGCCGTCGCCGCGCTCGTGGCCCCGCTGATGTCCGGCTTCGTCATCGACCGCTTCGGGGCCGAGTGGCTCTGGGGCACCTGCGCGGTCATCGGAACGGTCGCCGCTCTCGGCTACTGGTCGCTGATGCGGGGGCTGCCCGGGGAGGAGACGGCGACGGGCCCGGCCACCGCGCCGGCCGCTTCTACTAGCCCCGGCGACCCCGCCTCGCCGGTCGCTCCCGCCCCCGGCGCTCCCGCCGCACCGGTCGTCCCCGCCGCCCCCGAAGACCCCGCCGCACCGGTCGCCCCCGCCGACCTCCCCGCCCGCGCGTAGGGGGCCTGCGCCCCTCGCCGCCCCGCAACACCCGCGCGCGTGTGCGCCGTTGGTGCGCCCCTCCGCAGTGGGCATGGAACGGGAACAGGCAGTACGCCATCGAGGAGGAGACCCATGGCCGAGTCCCCCATCACCGGAACCGTCCCCGAGCAGCCGACCGAGACGCCGGGCCTGCCCGCACTCGTGCTCCTCGGCGCCTGCGGCTGCGGCTCGGGCTGCAGCTGCGGCTGCCAGTCGGGCGGAACGTGCCAGTGCGGCGGAGGCTGCGGCTGAGACGGCGAGGACGGCGAGCACAAAGGCGAGGACGCCGAGCACAAAGAGGACCGCGAGCACAAAGGGGCGGGCCCGCACCGACAGTGCGGGCCCGCCCCTCTGCGCGCCTCAAAGGCAGGAATGACCGGGGAAGGGCTCAGGCCCCCTCCACCGGCGTGCCCGTCGGCTGCATCTCGTCCGCGTGCTCGCCCGTGACCAGGTAGACGACCCTCTTCGCCACCGAGACCGCGTGGTCGGCGAAGCGCTCGTAGTAGCGGCCGAGCAGCGTCACGTCCACGGCCGTCTCGATGCCGTGCTTCCAGCGGTCGTCCATCAGGTGCTGGAAGAGCGTCCGGTGCAGCAGGTCCATCTCGTCGTCGTCCTGCTCGAGCTGGAGCGCCAGGTCGACGTCCTTGGTGATGATGACCTCCGCCGCCTTGGCCATGAGGCGCTGTGCCAGCTGCCCCATTTCCAGGATCGTCGCGTGCAGGTCCTGCGGCACGGCCGACGCCGGGAAGCGCAGCCGGGTCAGCTTGGCGACGTGCTGGGCCAGGTCGCCGGAGCGCTCCAGGTCGGCGCTCATCCGCAGCGAGGTCACTACGATGCGCAGGTCGGTGGCGACGGGCTGCTGCCGCGCGAGCAGGGCTATCGCGCGCGCCTCCAGGTCGTGCTGCAGATCGTCGACCTTCTGGTCAGCGGCGATCACACTCTCGGCCATCTTGAGATCGGCGTCGAGCATGGCCGTGGTGGCGCGCCCGATCGCGGACCCGACCAGGCGGGCCATTTCGACCAGGCCTTCGCCGATCGAGTCAAGTTCCTCGTGGTACGCGTCCCGCATGTGGATGTCCCTCTCTAGTGCCGTCCCGGGGGGTGACCCCCACGCTCCCACGGTGCGGCTCCCACGCGTCCGTTTCCGGCATCCCGAATGAACCGCCCCTGTCACCGAGGTGAACTGTGGGCGACGTGTGGTGCGCGCCGGAGGGGCGCACCGGCGCGCACCGGAGTGACCCGTTCGGCCGAAGTGAACCATCACCGTCCCCTCGGTGAACTCTGGGCGACGAGTGTTCGAGCGGGCCCCCTGACGGCTGGGGCTGATGCTCGTCAGGCGCATAACCTGGAGGCATGGACGTGAACGCGGCGGTCGCCGCAGCGGCAGCGATCGCCGGGGTGTGCACCGGTGTCATCGCCATGCTGGCGTTCCGCTGGAGCGAGCGCGACCTGAAACGCCCCACCCGGACCTCCCTGCACACGGACCCCGTACTGCCACCGGGCGTCGACACGGTTCTCTCCGTACTCCGCTCCTCCGCCGTCGTCCTCGACGAGGCGGACAGCGTGGTCAAGGCCAGCTCCGCGGCGTACGCCCTCGGTTTGGTCCGCGGCGGCAAGCTCGCCGTCGAGCCGATGCTCCAGATGGCCCGCGACACCCGCCGCGACGGCGAGATACGGCAGGTCGAGCTCGATCTGCCGCGCCGCGGCACCGGCCGGGGCGAAGCCCTCGCCGTCTCCGCACGCGTGGCCCCCCTGGGCTCCCGCCTGGTCCTGCTTCTCGTGGAGGACCTCACGGAGGCCCGCCGCATCGAAGCCGTACGACGCGACTTCGTCGCGAACGTGAGCCACGAGCTCAAGACCCCGGTAGGGGCACTTTCGCTGCTCTCCGAAGCTGTCATGGACGCCTCCGACGACCCCGAGGCCGTCGAACGCTTCGCGGGCCGCATGCAGATCGAGGCGACCCGCCTCACCAACCTCGTGCAGGAACTCATCGACCTCTCCAGGGTCCAGAACGACGACCCCCTGGAGGACGCCGAACCCGTCCGTGTCGACGAACTGGTGGCGGAGGCGATCGACCGCAGCCGCCACCAGGCCTCCCACAAACAGATCACCATGGCCGCGGGCGGCACCGCCGACCTGCAGATATGGGGCAACCGCGGCCAACTGGCGGCGGCACTCGGCAACCTCGTCGAGAACGCCGTGAACTACTCGCCCGCCCGCACCCGGGTGGGCATCGCCGCCCGCCGGGTCAACGCGCCGGGCGGAGACCTGATCGAGGTGGCCGTCACCGACCAGGGGATCGGCATATCCGACAAGGACAAGGAGCGCATCTTCGAGCGCTTCTACCGGGTCGACCCGGCCCGCTCCCGGGCCACCGGCGGCACGGGCCTCGGCCTCGCCATCGTCAAACATGTGGCCGCCTCGCACGGCGGGGAGGTCACCGTGTGGAGCTCCGAGGGACAGGGCTCCACCTTCACCCTGCGGCTGCCCGAAGCAGCCGCGACCCGCGACCGCGGATCCGGTCACGGCGGAGACGGCAGCGAAGCCGGCACCGCACGGCCCGACGAGACCACTGCGTACGAACCCATTCCTGCCCCGGAGGTCCTTCCGTGACCCGAGTGCTCGTCGTCGAGGACGAGGAATCCTTCAGCGACGCCCTGTCCTACATGCTCCGCAAGGAGGGCTTCGAGGTCGCCATAGCGGCCACCGGCCCGGACGGACTCGACGAGTTCGAGCGCAACGGCGCCGACCTCGTCCTGCTCGACCTGATGCTGCCGGGCCTGCCCGGCACGGAGGTCTGCCGTCAGCTGCGCAACCGCTCCAACGTCCCGGTGATCATGGTCACCGCCAAGGACAGCGAGATCGACAAGGTGGTCGGCCTGGAAATAGGAGCCGACGACTACGTCACCAAGCCCTTCTCCTCGCGCGAACTGGTGGCCCGCATCCGCGCGGTCCTGCGCCGCCGCGGAGAGCCGGAGGAGGTCACCCCGCAGGCCCTGGAGGCGGGCCCGGTCCGGATGGACGTCGACCGCCACGTCGTCACGGTCTCCGGCTCCAAGGTCGACCTCCCCCTGAAGGAGTTCGACCTCCTGGAGATGCTCCTGCGCAACGCGGGCCGCGTCCTGACCCGCATGCAGCTCATCGACCGCGTCTGGGGCGCGGACTACGTGGGCGACACCAAGACCCTCGACGTCCACGTCAAGCGCCTGCGCGCAAAGATCGAGCCGGACCCGGGCGCGCCGCGGTACCTGGTCACGGTGCGGGGCCTGGGCTATAAGTTCGAGCCGTAGAGAGCACTTCCGCGGGCGAGAGCAAGCCCGCGGACATGAGGAAGCACGAGGAAGGGCGGGAACCCGGCACCGGGTTCCCGCCCTTCCTCATGTGCGTTCGATATGTGCGTTCAGTACGCGCGGCCTCGCGTCAGTGCTCGGTGCCCGCGCCCGCGGTCGTTCCCGCGTCCTGCGAACCGGTCCCGGTTCCGGCCGTGTCGGAGGCGGCACCGGAGGCGCTGCCCGACGGCTTGTTCGACGGATTGGCCGCGCCGCCCTCGGTCGCGCCCTCGGTCGCGGCGTCGGAGGCGCCGTCGCGGGGCTCACCGCTCGCCGAGCCGGACGGCCTCGTCGACGGCTTCCCGTCCGGAGCCTCGGGAACCTCGCTCGGGCCCCACTTCTCGAAGTAGCTCTCGGCCGGCACGACGAACGTCTTCATCTTCACGTCGCCGGTCTTGCTGAAGACGAACTTGACCGCCTGCGCGTTGCCGTCCTTGACGGCCTCGCGGCTGCTGGGCAGGACGGCGGAGGCGTTGTCCTTGCCGCCGATGACGACGGAACCGCCCGCGGGGATGGTCAGCGGACCACCCTTCTTGGAGGTCTTGTCGTCCTTGCCCGGCGTGATCTTGGCCTTCTTGTCGGTGCCGGTGACCGAGATCTCGTTCAGGGTCTGGTCGGTGCGGCCGGTGTTGAACACCGTCGCGGCGATCACCGCGGGACCCGTCGACTTCAGGTCGGGCTGCGTGATCACCATGGCGTTCTGGATCTTGATGTCGCCGACGGACGTCGCGGCGTTGTCCGGCTTGATCTCGTGCGTCTGGGCGTCGGTACCGGCGCCGCACGCGGCGAGCGACGCGAGCGAGAACGCGATGGCGGTGGCGGCGAGTGCGCCACGTCGAAGGCTGCGGCTCACGGCGGCGGCAACTCCTTGAACGAGGGCGGGGCAGGAGGGGCGGACGGCCGTAAAGCCGCCCTAAGTGTGTGTCAGCGGCCTTAGGTTACCGAGCCGTCCGCGCGCCACCGCACCCGACCCGCCCCTATGGCCCGCGAGCCTCTCCCGCACCCCCCGGGTCCCGCCTGTGTCGCACCTCTGCCTCACCTCAGCCTCCCGCTATGTCCCGCCGCACGTGTCACTGCCGTCACATCCGCGCCATTGGCCTCTCGTCCACCATTCACATAAGCGTCGTCAAGCGTCGTCACGGCCCTCCCTGCGGATTTCCGGTAAGGAATGCATGGCGGTCCGGGGAAGTCCGGGAAATTGATCACCGAGGGCGCTTGATCAATTCCGGATTCATCTCGAACGCGGAGTCGTACGTCTCTCCACTCGCCGAACGGAGTAGCCCAAGTTCACCGTCTGGAACTACGCAAACCGGGACGTTCAGCCTCAGGGAGCGCTCTCGGGGGGCGTGTGACGGGCGTGTTTCTGCTCCCCCGAAGAGCCGCTCCCACCTGCGAATACCTCGCTCCGGAAGCCTTCCGCAGCACGTTCCTGTTGTAGTTGTCAAGCCCCGAGATATGCCCTGACCTGCGAAAACGCCATTCAGAAGAGGCGGTTCTCGTGTTAGGATGGATAGCCACGGAAGGGGTACCTGTCACATGACGTTCAAGGTTGGCGACACCGTGGTCTATCCCCATCACGGGGCCGCGCTGATCGAGGCCATTGAGACTCGCCAGATCAAAGGCGTGGACAAGACCTACTTGGTGCTGAAGGTCGCTCAGGGCGACTTGACGGTACGTGTGCCTGCGGACAATGCGGAGTTCGTCGGTGTGCGTGATGTGGTCGGTCAGGACGGGCTCGATCGGGTCTTCGAAGTACTGCGCGCGCCGTACGCCGAAGAGCCCACGAACTGGTCCCGTCGCTACAAGGCAAATCTCGAAAAGCTCGCCTCGGGCGATGTCATCAAGGTCGCGGAAGTCGTGCGTGACCTGTGGCGTCGTGAGCGTGAGCGCGGACTCTCCGCAGGTGAGAAGCGCATGCTCGCCAAGGCTCGCCAGATCCTGGTGAGCGAGCTCGCCCTCGCGGAGAACACGAACGAGGACAAGGCCGAGGCTCTGCTCGACGAGGTCCTCGCGTCCTGATCGCGTCCTGACATACGCGTACGCATACGTCTTGGCGCCATGAATGCCGCGGTGCCCGCTGACCCTCAATGGTGTCGCCGGGCGCTGCGGCATGTTCGTACCCGGACGGGGTCCTCGAAGTCCGGGACGCAATCCTGGAAGACGCGGTAAGACGCAGTCCTTGAATTCTTACGTTGTGCTCTCGCGTGGTGCTCGAGTCCCGCTCGATGCTGCTCGGCATGCGTGCCGGGCGCGGATAGTCGGCTCGACCGGATGTCACGGAAGGGTCCGGTCAAGGCTCGCGCCCGGCTGGCTCGCTGTGGCCATACCCACCTCCCCCGAGCACACAAACCTGAACGGAAGCGATGTCTGAGGAATCCCGCACCGCGGTCGTGATCCCCGCTGCCGGACGCGGCGTACGGCTCGGCCCGGGCGCCCCCAAAGCGCTCCGCGCGCTGAACGGCACCCCCATGCTCATCCACGCCGTACGGGCCATGGCCGCATCCCGCGCCGTCTCGCTCGTCGTCGTCGTGGCCCCGCCTGAGGGCGCCGCCGAGGTCAAGACCCTCCTTGCCGACCACGCGCTGCCCGAGCGCACCGACTTCCTCGTGGTGCCCGGCGGCGCGACCCGCCAGGAATCCGTGAAGCTCGGCCTCGACGCCCTGCCCGAGGGCATCGGCGTCGTCCTCGTGCACGACGCGGCCCGCCCGCTCGTGCCCGTCGACACCGTCGACGGCGTCATCGAGGCCGTCCGCGAAGGCGCCCCCGCCGTCGTCCCCGCGCTGCCCCTCGCCGACACCGTCAAGCAGGTCGAGCCGGCCGGCCCCGACAAGCCCGGCGCGCCGGAACCCGTGGTCGCCACGCCCGAGCGGGCCCGTCTGCGCGCCGTGCAGACCCCGCAGGGCTTCGACCGCGACACCCTCGTCCGCGCCCACGCGACCGTCACCGACAACGTCACCGACGACGCCAGCATGGTCGAGCAGCTCGGCCTCCAGGTCGTCGTCGTGCCCGGCCACGAAGAGGCCTTCAAGGTGACGCGGCCCCTCGACCTCGTACTCGCCGAGGCCGTACTCGCCCGCAGGAGGGCCAACGATGGCTTCTGACCAGCAGCAGCCGCGCGTGACGCTCCCGCAGGTCGGCATCGGCACCGACGTGCACGCCTTCGAGGAAGGGCGCGAACTGTGGTGCGCCGGGCTCCTCTGGGAGGGCGAGAGCGCGGGCCTCGCCGGCCACTCCGACGGGGACGTGGCCGCGCACGCCGCCTGCGACGCCCTGTTCTCCGCCGCCGGCGTCGGCGACCTCGGCGCGCACTTCGGCACCGGCAGGCCCGAATGGTCCGGCGCCTCCGGGGTGACGCTGCTCGCCGAGGCCGCCAGGATCGTGCGCGCCGAAGGCTTCGAGATCGGCAACATCGCCGTCCAGGTCATCGGCGTACGCCCCAAGATCGGCAAGCGGCGCGACGAGGCGCAGAAGACGCTGAGCGCCGCCGCGGGGGCCCCGGTCTCCGTGTCCGGCACCACGACGGACGGCCTCGGACTCACGGGGCGTGCCGAGGGCCTCGCCGCGATCGCCACCGCACTGGTCGTGCGGCCGGGCTGACCGGCGTACGGGCCCGCCGGCCTGCCGGACCACCGGAAACAGGTGAAATGCCGCTGCCACGGGGTGCGTTGAAGCAGTATCGGTAACGCACCCCGACGTACGAGAGAGAGGCATCCCCCATGTCCGCCGAAATGTCCGACAAGCTCAAGGCCCTTCTCGACACCCCCGTCTTCGTCTCCGTCGCCACGATCCAGCCCGACGGCAGCCCCCAGGTCTCACCGGTCTGGGTGAAGCGCGACGGCAACGACCTGCTCTTCTCCACCACGGTCGGCCGCCGCAAGGAGACCAACCTGCGCCGCGACCCGCGCGTGACGGTGCTGCTCCAGCCCTTCGACGCCCCGTACACCTACGCCGAGATCCGCGGCGAGGCGGCGATGACGACCGAAGGCGGGCAGGAGCTCATCGACGAGCTCGCCCTGAAGTACACCGGTCTGAAGTACGCGGAGTTCAACCCGTCCTCCGCCGACGACGACACCCGCGTCGTCGTCCGTGTCACGCCGCGCAAGGTCGTCGGCCGCCTCTGAGGCTCCGCCGCGCCCGCGCATGTCACAGTTCCGTGCCCTGTTGACCCGGGAGGTCACAGGGCACTGTCCCTGGACCACTACCCTGGAGTGGTGACGATTCGCCTGTACGACACCAGCGCCCGGCAGATCCGAGACTTCAGCCCGCTCAACGACGGTTGTGTCTCGATCTACCTGTGCGGCGCGACGGTGCAGGCCGCCCCGCACATCGGGCACATCCGGTCGGGCCTGAACTTCGACATCATGCGCCGCTGGTTCGACTACCGCGGCTACGACGTCACCTTCATCCGCAACGTCACCGACATCGACGACAAGATCATCCGGAAGTCGGCCGAGCAGGGCCGCCCGTGGTGGTCGATCGGGTACGAGAACGAGCGGGCCTTCAACGACGGCTACGACGTCCTCGGCTGCCTCCCGCCCACCTACGAACCACGCGCCACCGGCCACATCACCGAGATGGTCGAGATGATGCGCGGCCTCATCGAGCGCGGCCACGCCTACGAGGCGGACGGCAACGTCTACTTCGACGTGAAGTCCTACCCGGGCTACCTGGAGCTCTCCAACCAGGAGCTGGACAACCTCCTCCAGCCCGAGAGCGAGGGCGAGACCGGCAAGCGCGACTCCCGCGACTTCGCCATGTGGAAGCGGGCCAAGGAGGGCGAGCCCAGCTGGGAGACCCCCTGGGGCCGCGGCCGTCCCGGCTGGCACCTGGAGTGCTCGGCGATGGCCCACAAGTACCTCGGCCGTGAGTTCGACATCCACGGCGGCGGCATCGACCTGATCTTCCCGCACCACGAGAACGAGATCGCGCAGGCCAAGGCCTACGGCGACGCCTTCGCGCGGTACTGGGTGCACAACGGCTGGGTCACCATGAGCGGCGAGAAGATGTCCAAGTCGCTCGGCAACTCCGTCCTCGTCTCCGAGATGGTCAAGAAGTGGCGCCCGATCGTCCTTCGCTACTACCTCGGCACCCCGCACTACCGCTCAATGATCGAGTACAGCGAGGAGGCCCTGCGCGAGGCCGAGTCCGCCTTCGCGCGGATCGAGGGCTTCGTGCAGCGCGTGGTGGAGAAGGCCGGGGGCGTCGTCGAGCCCGCGGCCCAGGTGCCGCCCGCCTTCGCCGACGCGATGGACGACGACCTCGGCGTCCCGCAGGCGCTCGCCATCGTCCACACGACGGTCCGGCAGGGCAATTCCGCCCTCGCCGCCGACGACAAGGAAGCTGCCGTCGAGCGGCTCGCCGAGGTGCGGGCCATGCTGGGCGTGCTCGGCCTCGACCCGCTCGACCCGCACTGGGCCGGCGAGGGCGACCGCGGCGAGGATCTCCACGGCGTCGTCGACACCCTCGTACGCCTCGTGCTCCAGCAGCGCGAGGCGGCGCGCGGCCGCAAGGACTGGGCCACCGCCGACGCCATCCGCGACCAGCTCAACCAGTCCGGCCTCGTCATCGAGGACGGCCCGAACGGACCGCGGTGGACTCTCGGCCCGCGCTGAGCGTCTGACCTCGCGATGTGCCGCCCGGCGAGCCGGGCGGCACACTTCATATACGTACGCAGTTCACGCAGTGCGCCCGTGCCGTACGACGGCACCGCACGCATCACAGAGACAGGTAGGTCATGGCCGCTAACAACCGCCGCATGTCCGGCAAGAAGGGCGCGCAGGTCGGCAGCGGCGGGAACCGGCGCCGCGGCCTTGAGGGCAAGGGCCCGACGCCGCCCGCCGAGGCGCGCAAGGGACACAAGAAGAACCGCATCGCCAACGCCGCCGCCAAGAAGTCCGCGGGCGGCCCCGGCGGGGGACGCCGCCCCAGTGGCGTGAAGGGCCGCGGCAAGGGCACGTCCGAAATGGTCGTCGGGCGCAACTCCGTCGTCGAGGCGCTGCGCGAGGGCGTGCCCGCCTCGACGCTCTACGTCCAGCAGTTCATCGACAACGACGAGCGCGTCCGTGAGGCGCTCCAGCTCGCCGGCGAGCGCGGCGGCATCCACCTCATGGAGGCCCCGCGCCCCGAGCTGGACCGCATGACCAACGGGCTTAACCACCAGGGCCTCGTGCTCCAGGTGCCGCCCTACGAGTACGCCCACCCCGACGAGCTCGCCGCCGCCGCGTACGACGTGGGCCAGGACCCGCTGATCGTCGCGCTCGACGGCGTGACCGACCCCCGCAACCTCGGTGCCGTGGTGCGTTCGGTGTCCGCCTTCGGCGGCCACGGCGTCGTCGTCCCCGAGCGGCGTGCCGCCGGAATGACCGCAGGTGCCTGGAAGACGTCCGCCGGAGCCGCGGCCCGTACGCCGGTGGCGCGGGCCACGAACCTCACCCGCGTCCTGGAGGCATACAAGAAGGACGGACTGGCGATCGTCGGCCTCGCGGCGGACGGCGAGCACGAGGTCGGCGACCTCGAGGCGCTGTCCGGTCCCGTGGTCGTCGTCATCGGCAGCGAGGGCAAGGGCCTCTCGCGCCTGGTCGGCGAGACCTGCGACTACCGCGTGCGCATCCCCATGCCGGGCGGCACGGAGTCCCTGAACGCCGGTGTCGCGGCGGGAGTCGTGCTCTACGAGGCATCACGGCAGCGCAGCTAGCCGTCTCCCCGGACGCCCGCCGGCCCAGTACTTCCGGGCCGGCGGGCATCCGGCGAAGATCTTGACGCGGCCCGGACATTTCAACGCGGTCAAGGCAGTGTCCTAAACACACATCACTCGGTTAGATGAGTGTGGACACCAGAACGCCCCGCAATCCCACGGGGGGAAGCTCGTCAGGGTTCGACGAAGCTCCCGCGCTGAGCATGGTGAAGGTGCCGAGCGACCCGGCGCAGGTCATCGTGAATCACGCGAGCTTCCGCGTGCAGCTCCCCACCGCGCAGCGGACCCAATCCCCGCGTATCGCACGGCACTTGAGCAATGCCGACGACACCGTGCACATCCCCGCGGCCGGCTCCGCCGCACGTCGCCGCTCGCCCGTCGTCTGGAGCGGCAAGTCCGAGCCGGGCGACCCCGGAGCCACCGGCCTGCTCCAGGCGGTGCGCGGTACCGGCGTGCGCCATTCGGCCGAGGCCGGCGGCGCCTCGTACGACGACGGAGGCTCCACCCAGACCATCCCCCGCATCGACGAGGACGACCTCGAAAGTACGCAGGCCACGCCTGCCGTCATCGGTCCTCGTCACCCCGAGTCCGGGACCCGGCTCATCCCGCGCCTGCCGGCGTCGGAGAGCGACCTCGACGAGCGGCTCCCCTACGAGGACGACGAGTACGACGAGTACGACGGCGCCGGTGACGCCGGTGACGACGACGCGGACGGGCGTCAGGCGACCAAGCGGCACGGGGCCGACCCCGTGCGGCACGCCTATTACCCCGGCCGCCGCATGAACCTCGGCGTCGTACTGCTCCCCATGCGCGTCTTCCTCGGGTTCATCTCCATCTACGCCGGTATGGGCAAGCTCTGCGATCCCGTGTACTTCGACGGCGGCGACCGCGGGTCCATGGTCAAGTGGCTCAACTCGCTGCACCCGTGGACCGCCGCCGAGCCGCTGCGGGACTTCGCCCTCTCGCACCCGGTGGGCGCCGGACTCTGCATCGCCTTCCTGCAGATCATCGTCGGCGTGCTCACGGTGCTGGGACTCTGGCAGCGCCTCGCGGCCGGCGTCGGCGTGCTCCTCTCCGCCGCGCTCCTCGTCACCGTCAGCTGGAAGTCCGTCCCCGTCTACGACGCGCCGGACATCATCTATCTGGCCGCATGGTCACCGCTGATCATCGCGGGCGCGCCCGTCTACTCCGTCGACGGACGCCTCGCCGGCGAGGCCTGGCGGCGGCTCGGCCCGCGCGTGGACATCTGGGAGCTGCGGCGCCGTGTGCTGAGGCGCGGCGGGCTCGTCGGGGCGTTCGTCATCGGCTGCACGCTGCTGATCGGCTCGATGCTCGGCGGCGCGGTGCGGGATGCCGACCGCGTGACCGTGCCGGGACCCGGCGAGGCCCCGCGCAACGAACTGCCCGGCTCACCGCTCCCGCAGGAGCCCGGCAAGCAGCGCCACCGCCAGGGCACCCAGTCGCAGAGCCCCACGGCCCCCGGGTCGCAGGCGCCGACGCAGGGCAGCTCCGCGAGCCCCACGCAGGGCGCGGGCAATGCGGCCACGCCGGGTGCGGTGCCGGAGACGACCAGCGCGGGCACCGGACAAGGGCAGCCGAGCCAGACGCAGGGCGCGGCCGGGCAGGCCCCGCCGCAGCAGTCCTCGCCCCAGCAGCCTCCGGCCTCGGCCACCGCTGGACCCACGTCCAGCGGCGGCAGCGGTGGCGCCGCCCCCGAGAGCGGCGCGAGCGGCGGTGGCGGCGGTGGCGGCGGTGGCGGCACGGGCGGCAACGGGCGGCTCGTGGGCGGGCTTCTCGGCGGCGGCTGAGCAGACTCCCCGGCCATACGGCGAAGGGCCCCGCACAGACACTGTGCGGGGCCCTTCGCCGTACCTGCGTGATGCCTCAGCCGGTGGTCTGGGCGGCGAGCTCCTTGGCGGCCTCTGTGAGGTCCTTGGCGGTGTCGATCGCCCGCCAGTACGCGCCCTGCGGCAGCGGGAAGCCCGCCAGGCTCTTCTCGCGGGCCAGACGCGGGAACGTGGTGCGCTCGTGGTCGCCGCGGTCCGGCAGGAGGGCGGTGAACGACGAGGAGAAGACGTACACACCCGCGTTGATCAGATACGGGGACGGCGGGGACTCGATGAAGTCCGTGATGTGACCGAACGCGTCCGTCTCGACGGCGCCCCACGGGATACGGGGGCGGGCCAGGGCGAGCGTCGCGGTGGCATCGCGCTCGGCGTGGAACTCCGCCATGTCGCGCAGCGAGAAGCGGGTCCAGATGTCGCCGTTCGTCGCGTACCAGGGGCGGTCCGCGTGGGGGAGGTGGCGCGCGGCGTACTTGAGGCCGCCGCCGCGGCCCAGGGGCTCGTTCTCGACCACCGTGGTGACGTTCAGAGGGAGATCGGCCGACTCCAGCCACTCCTGGAGCACTTCGGCGAGATGGCCGCACGAGACGACCGCGTCCGTCACGCCCTCGGCCGCCAGCCAGGAAAGCTGATGGCCGATGATCGGGGTCCCTGTGCCAGGGATCTCGACCATCGGCTTGGGCCTGTCATCGGTATACGGACGGAGGCGCGAGCCCTGGCCGCCGGCCAGGACAACGGCCTGCGTGGGCCTGTGGGAGTGGGGGTCGCCGGTCATGCCGGAAACCCTACGTGCCGCCCCGGGTCAGCCGTTCTGGCGGGCTGCGACGCCCGACGCGTAGGACGTGTCGCAGACCGGGCGCGCGTACGACTGGGCGCGGACCGGGCCGTACTTCTGGACGGCCGCGCGGCCGAGGGCACGGGCGATGGATACGCAGTGCCGGGCGAGCGACGGGTGGCGGTTCACCTCCTGCTGGAGGTGGGTGAGCGACACGCCCGGGTTCCTCTCCTGGAGTTCGAGCAGCAGCCGGTCGCGCAGGACGTCGTGCGGAGCGCGGGACTTGGCCGGTGCGGAGAGGTCGTCGGCGGATGCGGTGAGCATCGAATCCGAGTTGTTCCCGGACCAGTTGACGCTGGTGACCGCTAGGGTCCCGGAAAGCACCAGCATCACGGGCAGGACGAGGGCGAGCGTGCGGCCGATGCGTCGGGCGGGGCCTCGGTGGGCTCGGCGCGGCTTCTGGGTGTAGTTGGCGGAGTGCGTCACGCGAGTGAGCGTAGCGGTCGGTGATGATTTGGCGACATTACGTCACTCGGTCGAGCGACGGAGAATGAGGTTTTTTCGGAGCGGGGTTGACGGGCGCTCGCCGAAATGACCGGTCTGCCGGGGTATTTGTCGACAACGTGGCGCACGCGAAGGGCCCCGCACCGGAGTGCGGGGCCCTTCGCGTGCTGTCGTTCGCCTGCGTCGGCTTCGTCAGTCGGTGAGGCGCTCGCCCGTCGACGTCGAGAACACGTGGATCTCGCCCGGACGCGGCACGACGTGCAGCTGCGTGCCCTTCTCCGGGACCCGGCGGCCGTTCACGCGGACCACGAGGTCCTTGTGCTCGCCGCCGACCTCGGCGGAGCCGTAGACGTACCCGTCGGCGCCGAGCTCCTCGACGACGTTCACGGAGACGGCGAGACCCGCCGGGGCGTCCTCGGTCTCCTTGGAGAGGGACTTCGCCGTGCTGCCGTCCTGCTCGACGATGTCGAAGTGCTCCGGACGGACACCGACGGTGACCGTGCGGTCGCCCTTGTCGGCGGCGGCGGAGAGCGCCTCGCGGTTGACCGGCACGACGGAGTTGCCGAACTTCACGCCGCCGTCGGTGATCGGGACCTCGACGAGGTTCATGGCGGGGGAGCCGATGAAGCCGGCGACGAAGAGGTTGGCCGGGCGGTCGTACATGTTGCGCGGCGAGTCGACCTGCTGGAGCAGACCGTCCTTCAGCACGGCGACACGGTCACCCATGGTCATGGCCTCGACCTGGTCGTGCGTGACGTACACGGTGGTGATGCCGAGGCGGCGCTGGAGGGACGCGATCTGCGTACGCGTGGAGACACGCAGCTTGGCGTCGAGGTTGGAGAGCGGCTCGTCCATGAGGAAGACCTGCGGCTCACGCACGATGGCGCGACCCATGGCGACACGCTGGCGCTGACCGCCGGAGAGGGCCTTCGGCTTACGGCTGAGGTACTCCGTGAGGTCGAGGATCTTCGCGGCGTCCTCGACCTTCTGGCGGATCTCGGTCTTGTTGACGCCGGCGATCTTCAGGGCGAAGCCCATGTTGTCGGCGACGGTCATGTGCGGGTAGAGCGCGTAGTTCTGGAACACCATGGCGATGTCCCGGTCCTTGGGCGGCAGGTGCGTGACGTCGCGGTCGCCGATGTGGATGGCGCCGGCGTTCACGTCCTCCAGGCCCGCGAGCATGCGCAGGGAGGTGGACTTTCCGCAGCCGGAGGGACCGACGAGGACGAGGAATTCGCCGTCCGCGACGTCGAGCTCGAGCTGGTCGACGGCGGGCTTGTCGCCACCCGGGTAGATGCGGGTCGCCTTGTCGAACGAAACAGTGGCCATGGTGAGGGCCCCCTTCACCGGCAGGAACGTGCCGGACGATCCGTTGTAAAGAGAGGAGTGGTGTAGTCCACCTGAGTGAACTGCTCGTGACCGTACCCCGAGGGCCATACGTCTGTCAGTAGCCGGGGAGCTGCGATGTTCGGGGAAATTTTCGACGAGGGCACGAGCGGTGTTGGTTACACTGCTCGGGCACGTCAGTAGACGCGTCACGCCTCCTTAGCTCAGATGGCCAGAGCAACGCACTTGTAATGCGTAGGTCGTCGGTTCGAATCCGACAGGGGGCTCTGCCTCCGGCCCCGGACTTCTTGTCCGGGGCCGGTCGCGTGCGGGGCCCTCGGCGTTCGTGTGTTCAGTGGCGGCCCGAGAGGCGGTCCGCGAGGCGGGCGAGGTGGGGGGATCGGGGTGTGGGGGTGGTCAGCTCTTTGTGGTCCGCGTTGCGGTAGGTCGCGTACATGCCGTGGACGCCGAGCCAGCGCAGTGGTTCCGGTTCCCACTTGCGGACCTTGTGGTTGACCCAGGGGAGCGTGGTGAGGTCCGTGGGGCCTGCTTGGCCCGAGTCCTGCTGGACCAGGTCGCGCAGGGTGCGGGCGGCGAGGTTGGCGGTGGCCACGCCCGAGCCGACGTAGCCGCCCGCCCAGCCGAGGCCCGTCGCGCGGTCGAGGGTGACCGTGGCGCACCAGTCGCGCGGGACGCCGAGGACGCCGGACCAGGCGTGGGCCACTTCCACTCCGGCCAGTTGGGGGAAGAAGCGGGTGAGGATCTCGCGCAGGGCCTCGATCGTGGCCGGTTGGGTGCGGCCGTCGTTGTCCGTCTTCGAGCCGTAGCGGTACGGGACGCCCCGGCCGCCGAGCGCGATGCGGCCGTCGGCGGTGCGCTGGGCGTACATGTACGCGTGCGCCATGTCGCCGAGTGTTTCCCGGCCTTCCCAGCCGACCGACTCCCATTGGGCGTCGGTGAGGGGTGCTGTGGCGATCATGGATGAGTTCATGGGGAGCCAGGTGCGGCGCTGGCCCCTGAGCGATGCCGTGAAGCCCTCCGTGCAGCGCAGGACGTAGGGGGCGCGGACCGTGCCGTACGGGGTGATGGCGTGTTTCGGCTTGATCTCCGTGACGGGCGTTGATTCGTGGATCGTCACGCCCAGCGCTTCGACCGCTGACGCCAGGCCCTTGACCAGTTTCACCGGGTGCAGGCGTGCGCCGTGCGGGGTCCAGGTGGAGCCGACGGCGCCCGCGACGCGGATGCGGTCGGCCGTCTCGCGTGCGCCGTGCAGGGTGCGGTCCTTCTCGCCGTACGCGAGTTCCGTGGCGTGGAATTCCTTCAGGCGTGCCAACTGGGCCGGTGTGTAAGCGACTTCGAGTACGCCGCCGTGGTGGATGTCGGCGTCGATCCCTTCCGCCTTCGCCGTCTCGATCACATCGGTGACCGTGTCGTTCATCGCCTCCTGGAGGCGGGTCGCCGCTTCCTTGCCGTGCAGGCGGGCGTAGCGGTCGCGGCCCGCGACGCCGTTGTAGAGCCAGCCGCCGTTGCGGCCGGAGGCGCCGTAGCCGCAGAACTTCTGTTCCAGGACGGTGATGCGGAGGAAGGGGGCCGCCTTCTTCAGGTAGTAGGCGGTCCACAGGCCGGTGTAGCCGCCGCCGACTATGCAGACGTCGGCACTCTCGTCGCCCGGCAGGGGTTCACGGGGGGCCGGAGTGCCGTGGTCCGCATACCAGTACGAGATGCCGCCGTTGATCGTGCTGCTCATGCGCGGGACGTTACTGCGCTGGTGGGGGCTTTGGGGAGGGTCGTGGCGTACGGGTTCGGGGCGGGGGGTCCGATACGTTGATCCGGCGCGTGGCGAAGTGCCATGTGCCTTGATCATGGAGGACTGTTCAGATGGCCGTACGCAAGGCCGGGCGCATCGTCACCGCGGTGGCCGCCGCCGCACTTCTCGCCGGGGGCGCAGCCGCCTGCGGGCCCGAGGACCTCACGGGCGGGGGCGGTGGCAGCGACGACAAGGCGTCGGCCTCGGCGGGCGGTTCCGCGTCCGACGGCGGTCCCGAGGCGAAGGCGCCGCCGGCCGGTACCGAGGCGCTCGCGAAGACGCCCGCCACCGTGAAGGGCGGGGTGATCACGGTCGGCGACCCGAAGGCCGGGCACACGGTCAAGCTGTACGAGGACGCGCGCTGCCCGATCTGCAAGAAGTTCGAGGAGACCGGCGCGCAGGCCCTGGTGAAGCCGGTGGCGGAGGGCAAGGTGAAGGTGGAGTACACGCTCGCCTCGTTCCTCGACAAGAACCTCGGCGGCAGCGGCTCGGTCAACGCGGCGAACGCGCTGCGGGCGTCGGTGGACGCGGGCAAGTTCCCGCAGTTCCACGCCGCGGTCTTCGCCAACCAGGCCGAGGTCGAGACCGACGACGCCTACACCCCCGCCTTCCTGCTGAAGATCGCCGACAAGGTGGAGGGGCTGCGGGGCGCCGAGTTCGACAAGGCCGTGCGGAAGGGGACGTACAAGAAGTGGGTCGGTGAGGCCATGCAGGCCTTCACCGACGACGGCATGCAGGGCACGCCGACCGTCGTGATCGACGGCAAGAAGGCGGACAGCCGGTCGCTGTTCGCCCGGGACACGTTCGCCGAGGAACTCAAGGCCGCCGGGATCTCCTGACCGTCCGCATCCCTCCCCGGTGGTGGTCTCGGGGCCCGGATAATCCCCGTGCGGCGACTTATCCGCGCCGGTAGCGTCGCGGGCGTGATCGACATTCGCGTTCCGGACGAGCTGATCGCATCGCAGTACGAGTACGCGGGGGAACCCGGCCGGGCCTTCATCGCGGCGCTGCCCGCGCGTGTGACGGAGTTCGTCGAGCGCTGGGATCTCACGCTCGACGGGCCGTCCATGCACGGCATGGCGGCGCTCGTGCTGCCCGTGGTGCGGCGGGACGGCACCCCCGCCGCGGTCAAGTTCCAGCTGCTCGACGAGGAGACCGAGGGGGAGCCCGTCGGTCTTCGGGTGTGGGACGGCGACGGGGCCGTGCGGTTGCTGGACCATGACGCCGCCACCGGCACGATGCTGCTCGAACGCCTCGACTCCGGGCGGATGTTGTCCTCCACGGCGGACAGCAGATCGAGTACGCGCAAGGCGGTGCTCGTCATCGCCGAGTTGCTCGCGCGGCTCACCGCCGTGCCCGCGCCCGAGGGGATGCGGCGGCTCGGTGACATCGCGGCGGAGATGGTCGATGACCTGCCGCAGGCTCTGCGGGCCATCTCTGATCCGGTGCAGCGCGCGCTCGTGGAGCGGTGCGGGGGCGCGGTGCGCGAGGTGATGGGGGAGCCCGGCGACCAACTCCTGCACTGGGATCTGCACTTCGAGAACGTCCTGGCCGCCGAGCGCGAACCGTGGCTCGCCATCGACCCGAAGCCGCTGGCCGGGGACCCCGGTTTCGACCTCTGGCCCGCGCTCAACAACCGCTTCGACGCGGATGACGTGCTGTGGCGGTTCGACGCGATGAGCGAGGTCCTCGGGCTCGACCGGGAGCGGGCGAAGGCCTGGACGCTGGGGCGGGTGTTGCAGAACGCGCTGTGGGAGATCGAGGACGGGCGGCCGCTGGACGAGGAGGATCTGGAGGTCGCGCGGCTGCTGTCGGGGGCGCGGTGAGGTAGCCCTGGCTGGGGGGGGCGGGGTGAGGTCATCCTGGCGGGGCGGTGTGGGGTAAATCTGTTGGGGGCGCGCCGAGGGGCGTCGTACCCTGCGGCCATGATTCGCACCGCCACGCCCGACGACGTCCCCCTGATCCACGCCATGGTCCGTGACCTGGCGGAGTACGAGAAGGCTCTCGACGAGGCCAGGGCCACCGAGGAGCAGCTGCGTGAAGCGCTCTTCGGGGAGCGGCCCGCCGCGTTCGGGCACATCGCGCAGGACGACGATTCGGGGGAGGTCGTCGGGTTCGCGCTGTGGTTCTTGAACTTCTCCACGTGGCGCGGGGTGCACGGGATCTACCTGGAGGACTTGTACGTACGGCCCGAGGCGCGCGGCGGCGGTCACGGCAAGGCGCTGCTGCGCGAGCTCGCGCGGATCTGCGTGGAGCGGGGGTACGAGCGGCTCGAATGGTCCGTGCTCGACTGGAACGAGCCGTCGATCAACTTCTACAAGTCCCTCGGTGCGCTGCCGCAGGACGAGTGGACCGTGTACCGGCTGACCGACGGGGCGTTGGCGGGGCTGGGGGCTGCTGTCGACTAGGAGGCGGGGTTGGTTCAGGGGATGAGGACCACCTTGCCCGCGGTGCGGCGGTTTTCCAGGTCGGCGTGGGCCGTTGCCGCCTTCGACAGGGGGTAGCGCTGGACCGCCGGGGTGAAGTGGCCCTTCGCCGCCTCGGCCAGTGCGGCGAGCTCCAGGGTGCGGACGGGGTTGTCGCCGCCCGCCTTCCGCATCATCGCCGGGCCGAGGACGCCGGTCTGCGTGATGCCGCGGGCCGCGAGCTGCTCGTCGGTGAACGTCAGGGGTTCGCCGTCGTGCGGGCCCTTGCCCGACCAGCCGAAGACGAGGTGTTCGCCGCCGGGGGCGAGGAGGTCCACGGCGGCCAGGCCCGGCGCGCCGCCCACTCCGTCGAAGACGACGGTGGCGCCGGGGGCGCCGATCTTCGTCAGATACGCGCGTACGTCGTCCGGCCAGTCCGGGTTGCCGGGATCGCGGTAGTCGACGGCGAGGTCCGCGCCGTACGCGCTGACCCGGTCCGTCTTCTCCGGGCCGCCCGCCAGGCCGATCACCGTGGCGCCCGCGTGCTTGGCGTACTGGACCAGGAGCGTGCCGATGCCGCCGGCCGCGGCCGGGATGACGACGACGGAGTCGGGGGTCAGCTCGGTGAACTGGAGTATGCCCATCGTCGTACGGCCCGTGCCGATCAGGGCCACGGCCTGTGCGTCGTCCAGGGCGTCCGGGATCTCGTGCAGGCGGGCGGCTTCGGTGACGGCGAGTTCGGCGTAACCGCCGGGGGCGAAGCCGATGTGGGCGACCACGCGCTTGCCGAGCCAGCCCGCGTCGACTCCCTCGCCGAGCGCGTCGACGGTGCCGGCGATTTCGCGGCCGGGGATCGTGGGCAGCTCGGGTAGTTCGGGGAGCGGGCCCTTGATGCCGGCGCGGATCGCGGTGTCCAGGAGGTGCACGCCGGCCGCGGTCACCGCGATGCGGACCTGGCCGGGGGCCGGCGCGGGGTCCGGGGTCTCCTCGTACGTGAGGTGCTCGGCCGGGCCGAAGGTGTGCAGGCGGATGGCGTGCATGGGGTGGCTCCTCGGGCTTCGTCGGGTGCCCGGGCTCTGGGTGCTCGGGCTTCGGGTGCTCGGCGCCGGTTCTTCTCCCGGCGTGTGGCCCCACCCTCGTATCTCAAGCGGACTTGAGGTCAAGCCTCCTGGAGGTCAGTGCGAGCGTCACCGCCTCGAGGGCGCTGTTGAAGGAGACCTCGGAGAGCAGGCCGGGCGCCGCGACCTGGTCACCGGCGAGGTAGACGCCGGCGCCGCGGTTGATGGCCGGGCGGTCGCGCCAGGTGGTGCCGGGCAGGTCCACCGCGCCGGTGCGGCCGTTGGACACGGAGTCCCGGCGCCAGATCAGGCGGTCGCGCCAGCCGGGGAAGCCGAGGTCGAGCAGGTGGTCGGCGCGGGCCACGCCGTCCGCCTTGGTCTCGTCGGGGGAGAGCGGGATCTGGCCCTGGACGAGTTCCTGCCCGGCGGGGGCGAGGGTGCGGTCCTGGGTGGTGAACCGTTCGATCCAGCCGGTCCTGTCCAGGTCGGAGATGGCGAAGGGGTCGCCCCTGCGGGAGTTGAGGGCCAGGTCGACGAGGGTGGTGCGGGCGCTGTCCCAGTGCAGCGTGTCGTCCTGGAGGAGGCGGCGGGCCGCGGGGAGGGAGGTGGCCACGATGACCGGGCCTGACGCCGGGAGCGAGGCCAGAGTGTCGACGCGGGACAGCGTTTCCACGCGTACGCCCAGGTTCCAGGCGAGTGCCGCCATGCGGTCGATGACCGAGCCCCAGCCGCCGCTGGGATAGTGCGCCTCCGGGGGCAGCTTCGTGGCGCGGCGCAGGCGTTCGTGCACGAACCTCGCGGAGAGGGAGCCGGGGTCGTGGTGGAACGTCGCCACGGCGATGTAGTGCGCGGCGGCGCGGGCGCCTTCCTCTCCGACCTCGCCGGTGGCCCAGGTCATGAAGTCGACGTCCACGGGCGCCTGTTCGGGCTTGCGGCGCAGGAGCTTCACCATCGCCACGGGTGGGGTACGGCGGAGCCTGCCCCGGTGGTGGAGGCGCAGGCGGGTGCCTTCGACGGGCGGGAGGGACGCGAGAGGGCCGATGAGGTCGCGCTGCTTGAGCCAGGTCCAGTGGGGGCCGCCGTTGTAGAGGGCGTGCGGGCCTTCGTTCGTGCGGTACGCGCCTTCGGCGGTGCGGGCTCGGCCGCCGAGGGTGTGGTGGGCCTCGTGGATGGTGACGCGGGCGCCGGATTCCGCGGCGGTGATGGCGGCGGTGAGGCCGGCGAAACCGCCGCCGATGATGGTCAGGGGGGTGGGGGTAGGGGTGGGGGTAGGAGTGGGGGTGGGTGTGTGGTTGTGGTTGTGGGCTTTCTGGTTGGTGCCGTTGGTGCTGTTGGTGGGCATGGGGTGGGGCTCCTGTCGTGGTCGGGTGGCGCCTTGTCGCGGGGCTCACTCCGTACGACGGATGGGGTGCGGCGGATGTGACATCGGGGGGCGCGGCATTGTCAGTGGGTGGGTGCACGATGGGCGGATGGGACAGAGGGATGCGGCAGCGGTGAAGAAGGCGCGGCGGCCCGAGGTGCGGTTGCCCGCGCTGCGGGAGTTCGAGGGGGGCGGGCTGGAGCCCGACGGGGATTACGACGGGTTCGCGTTCCGGGATCTCGATCTCGCGGGGCAGGACGGCGGGGGCGCGCTGTTCCTGGACTGCGCGGTGACGGGCTGCGGGCTGACGGAGACGCGGCTCAGCAGGGCGCGCTTCGTGGACTCCGTGCTGACGGAGCCGCGGGGAGTCGGCACGGAGCTCGTGGAGGCTTCGCTGCGGGACGTGGAGGTGGTGGACGCGCGGCTGGGGGGCGTTCAGCTGCACGGGAGTGTGCTGGAGCGGGTCGTCGTGCGGGGCGGGAAGCTGGACTATCTGAACTTGCGGAAGGCGCGGTTGAAGGACGTCGTCTTCGAGGGGTGCGTGCTGGTGGAGCCGGACTTCGGGCAGGCGTCGTTGGAGCGGGTGGAGTTCGTGGGCTGCGTGCTGAAGGGGGCGGACTTCAGCGGGGTCCGGATGAAGGACGTCGACCTGCGGGACGCGGCGGAGGTGGACATCCTGCGCGGGATCGACTGCTTGGCGGGGGCGGTGATCAGTGCGGGGCAGCTGATGGACCTGGCACCGGCGTTCGCCGCGCAGGTGGGGGTGCGGGTGGACTAGCGTCCGGCTTTGGCGGGGGTTGGCGGTACCGGTGGACTAGCGTCCGGCTCTGGCGGGGGTGGCGGTGCCGGTTCCGGTGCCCGTGCCGGGGGCGTCTGGGGGTGCGGTGCTGGTCCGTGCCGGGGGCGGGGGCGCGCCGGAATGTCCGTGCTCCGGGCGGAAATACCGGCACGTCCCCTCGGGTCTCGATGCCGGGTGCGGGGGGATTGGACCGTCAGGCGCCTACGCCCGGGGAAAGCGGGACTGGAGCGTCCAGATCGTGGGGTTGTCCGCCAGGGACTCGTGGAGGTCGATCAGGTCTGCCAGGAGGTCCTGGAGGAAGTCACGGGCCTCGCGGCGGAGTTCCGTATGGGAGAAGGTCAGCGGGGGCTCCTCCGCCCGCATCCAGTCCGCCTCGATGTCCACCCACCCGAAGCGCCGCGTGAACAGCATGCGGTCCGCCGACTCCGTGAAGTCGAGCTCCGCGTACTGGGGGCGGGAGGCGCGGCTGCCGAGCGGGTCCTGGTCCACCTGCTCGACGATGTCGCACAGCGCCCAGGCGAAGTCCAGGACCGGCACCCATCCCCAGGCTGTGGACAGCTCCCGGTCCGCCTTGGTGTCCGCGAGATACACGTCCCCGCAGAACAGGTCGTGCCGCAGCGCGTGGACGTCCGCGTTGCGGTAGTCGAACTGCGGGGGGTCGGGGAAGCGGCGGGAGAGGGCGTAGCCGATGTCGAGCACGTAGAGATGGTGTCATGCGGTGCGGGCAGGGCCCGGCCGGTGCCGCTCAGGGCAGCAGGCGTTGCTCTTTTGCCACCGACACGGCACCCGCTCTCGTGTCCACGCCGAGTTTGTCGTAGATGCGGCCGAGGTGGGTCTTGACCGTGGCCTCGCTGATGAAGAGGGCGCGGGCGATGTCCCGGTTGCCCAGCCCCCGTGAGAGCTGGGCGAGGATGTCGAGCTCGCGGTCGGTGAGGGTGGGCAGCGGCTTGCGCATGCGGGCCATCACGCGGGAGGCGACCGGCGGGGAGAGCGTGGTGCGGCCCTGCGCGGCGGCGTGGATCGCGGCGAAGAGTTCCTCGGGGCGTTCGGCCTTCAGGAGGTAGCCCGTCGCGCCCGCCTCGATGGCCCGGGTGATGTCGGCGTCCGTGTCGTAGGTGGTGAGGACCAGGACGTGGGGTGCGGGTGCGGGGGCTTGTGAAGCTGTGATGTGGCGTGTTGCTTCTACGCCGTCCATTCCCTCGCCCAGTTGCAGGTCCATCAGGACCACGTCCGGCGCCAGCTTCGCGGCGAGCGCGATCGCCTCCTCGCCCGTACCCGCCTCGCCGACCACCTCGATGTCCGGCGCGCTGCCGAGCAGGGCCAGGAGTCCGGCGCGTACGACGATGTGGTCGTCGCAGACCAGGAGGCGGACCGGGGGCGTGGCGGACGTGGGGGGCGTCATGGGGTCTCCCGGGGAGAGAGCGGGATCGAGACGGAGAGCACCGTGCCCTCGCCCGGCGCCGACTCGATCGTCAGGGTGCCGCCGAGCTGCCGTGCCCTGGCGCGGATCGCGGGCAGCCCGTGCCCACGCCGGTCGGGGGCGGGCGGTCGTTCGGCGGGCAGTGGTTCGGTGGGAGGTCGTTCGGCGGCCAGTGGTTCGGTGGGCGGTGGTTCGGTGGGCGTGAAGCCGCAGCCGTTGTCCGCGACGTCGAGTACCACCTGGTCGTCCAGGTGCGTGAGCGTCAGCGCCGCCGCACTCGCGCCGGCGTGCTCCGTCACGTTGGCCAGGGCGCCCTGCGCGATGCGTACGAGCGCGGACTGCGTGCGGTCGGGGAGCGGGGCGGGCGTGCCCTCGGAGTGGAAGCGGACGGTGAGGCCCGCGTCCTGCGCGGTCCGCGCGGCCAGTGTCCGCAGCGCCTCGTCCAGGCCACCGCCGTCGGCGAGGTCGGCCGGTGCGAGGTCGTGCACGAAGCGGCGGGCCTCGGCGAGGCCGTGCTCGGTGATCGACTCGGCGGTACGGACGTGGGTACGGGCCTTGGCCGGGTCCGTGTCCCAGACGCGCTCGGCGGCCTGGAGCAGCATCTGCTGGCTGGACAGGCCCTGCGCGAGGGTGTCGTGGATCTCCATGGACAGGCGCTGGCGCTCGGCGAGGGTGCCTTCGCGGCGTTCGGTGGCGGCCAGTTCGCGGCGGGTGCGGATGAGGTCGTCGATCAGTTCGCGCTGGCGGGCCGCCTGGCGCTGCATGTAGGCGAAGACGGCCGTCGCGATCGCCGACACGGCGGGCGGGCCGAGGATCAGGTCCGGGTCGTAGCGGCCCGCGAGCCGTAGCTGCGAGGCGATGACGCAGCCGGTCAGGACCGCCACCAGGACCAGGGCGGGGCGTGGCGGCAGCGTCCGGAGCCCGGTGAAGAAGAGCGGCACCGCGCACCAGCCGAAGCTCGGCGCGAGGATGACGAGGACCAGCCAGACCCCGACGACCAGGGCGAGCCAGGTGAGGCGGCGCGGGGTGGGGCGGACGCCGGCTGCCGGGCCGGACCAGTAGGGCGTGGCGCGCTGCCCGCGCAGGGCGGAGGCGAGCGGCGGGAGGGCGTACAGGACGGCGAGGACCACGGAGAGCGCGATGATCCACGGCACGCGCGCGCCGCCGGGGTGACGCAGCAGGAAGCGGGCCAGCGAGGTGGCGAGGAGCAGGTAGAACGCCGCGTGCATGACGGCTGCGAGCCAGCGTGAGTCGGGGTCGGCGGGGGCGCGGTTTGTGGAGCCGCGGTTTGTGGAGCCGCGGTTTGTGGGGCCGCCGTTTGTGGGGGAGATCTGCCGCGGCGCGGCGGGGTTTTCGGAGGCGCTCTCGTCATGTCCCACGGCTCTGCTCCCTCCACCTCGCTGCTGAACTGCGCAAACAACCTCATTGTGACCCGGCGGGACCACCGAGGGGTCAACCGATCGGTTGACCCTCGTGTCCACCGAGCCGCAGGCAGGCAGCAGCCGGTACGTCGAGGGCTCGGCCCGGATACGCCCGGAGGATTGATGGCAGAGGAAACAACCTCCCCCGATCAACGGATCACCGGATCGTCCCGGTCTCTGGATCGCCGGATCACCGGACCATCCCGGTCTCCGGATCACCCAGGTCTCCGGACCCCGCGATCCCCGCCTTCACCCCCGAGGAGCCCCCAATGCAGAAGATCTCCCGCCGTGCCCGCGTCCTGACCATCGCCGCCACCGCCGCCGTCCTCGGCGCCGGTACCTTCGGTGCCGTCTCCGCCAGCGCCGAGGCACCTGCCGCCGCCCCCAAGGCCGCCGTCGCCGCCGACGCGAGCAACAAGAACCTGACGCAGTCGACGCACCTGAACGTCGCCGCCGCGACCAAGGCAGCCCAGGCCGCCCTCGACGCCGCGAAGAAGGAGAACCAGCGCGTCTCCGTCGCCGTAGTGGACCGTAACGGCAACACCATCGTCGAGCTGCGCGGCGACGGCGCGGGCCCGCAGTCCCCCGAGTCGGCCGTGAAGAAGGCGTACACCGCCGTCTCCTGGAACGCGCCCACCTCCGAGCTGACCAAGCGCCTGGAGCAGGCCCCGAACCTGAAGGACATCCCCGGCACCCTGTTCCTCGCGGGCGGCGCCCCGGTGACCGCCAAGGGCGCGCCCATCGCGGGCATCGGCGTCGCGGGCGCCCCCAGCGGCGACCTGGACGAGAAGTTCGCGAAGGCCGGTGTCGCGGCGCTCGGCCGATAAGGCCCCACGCCACCGACACCGCGCACCGCACGCCGAAGCCACCCGGATCTCATCATGCTGAGGCTGTTCCCGGTCCGTACGACGACGAGAGGGACGTTCATGACGACGAGGAGAACGTTCATGGCAAGGACCGCCGACGACCAGCGGCTGCTCGACGCCGCTCGTACCGGGAACACCGCCGAGGTGAGAGCCGCCATCGACGCGGGCGCCCGCGTCGAGGCCCGTGACACCGAGCTGCGCACGCCCCTGCTGCTCGCCGCACTCGGCGACCACGTGGAAGCGGCCCGCGTCCTGGTGGCCGCCGGCGCTGACGTCGACGCGCAGGACCATCGCGCCGACAGCCCCTGGCTGGCCACCGGCGTGACGGGCAGCGTCGCCATGCTGCACGTCCTGCTGCCCGCGGGGCCCGACCTGAAGCTGCGCAACCGCTTCGGCGGGATCTCCGTGATCCCCGCATCGGAACGCGGGCATGTCGCGTACGTACGGGAAGTCCTGCGCGTCCCCGGCATCGACGTCGATCACGTCAACGACCTGGGCTGGACAGCCCTGTTGGAGGCCGTGATCCTAGGCGAGGGCGGCCCGGCGCATCAGGAGATCGTGGCGCTGCTGCTCGCCGCGGGCGCGACGCCCGGTCTCGCCGACCGGGACGGCGTCACGCCCCTCGCGCACGCCGAGCGCCTCGGCTTCACGGAGATCGCCGCGCTGCTGCGGGACGCCTCATGAAGCCCGTACGGGCGGCACGGTCGCCTCTACGGGCGCCACAGTCACCCCGCGTGCCCGGTGTGCCCCGCGTGCCTCGAATGACCCGCCTGCCCCGCCTGCCCTGCCTGCCCCGCGTGGCGCTCTCCGCCGGCGCCGCTCTCCTGGCGGCCTCGGCCCTCGCGGGCTGCGGCGGAAGCGGCCCCGCCTCCGCCGGCACCACCGGCACCACCGAGCCCTCCCGCAATACGTCCACCGCCACCCTCCCCGACCGGCAACGCACCCCCGAAGGCACCCTCCTGGTCGCCGACTTCGGCTCCGACACCGTCACCTTCGTCGACCCCGAACGCGGCCCCATCGAGTCCGTGCGGGTCGGCAAGGCCCCCTACGGGCTCACGGTGGGTGAAGACGGCCGTGCCTGGGTCGCCACCGCCGACGCCGTGGCCGTCGTCGACACCCGCACCCGCGAACGCGTCGACCGCGTCCCGTACGAGACCGAAAGCGGACCCGCGACGACCGGCGAGTACCGCGGCGGCGGCATGGGCATCGCGCTCTCCCCGGACGGCGACCACGCCTACGTGGGCGTCAACGTGCCGGACGGCAACGGCACGCTGGAGGTCATCGACACAGAGAAGCGCGAGGTCACCGACACCGTGCCGGTGGGCCGGCGCCCCTTCGACGTGGACGTGTCGAAGGACGGCGGCGAGGTCTACGCGACCAACCACGACTCCTTCGACGTGACCGTCGTACGCGCCGACTCCCTGAAGCCCCGCCGCATCGAAGTCGCCCCCTACGGCACCGAAGGCGGCCTCGGCTCCTGGCTCAAGCCGCACTACGCCGCCGTACGCCCCTCGGACGGCAATCTCCTGCTCCCCTTCGAGGGCGAGAAACTCGTCGTGCTCGACCCGCGCACCGGAGAGTCCGTGATCGAGCCGATGACGGCCAACACCCACCAGCACGGCGCGCAGATCACCGACGATGGGACGCTGTTCGCGGTCGGCACGGGACCCATCGACCCCTCGTCGGACAAGGGGCCCTCGCTGACCATGCGCACGAAGGACGGCAGGGAGAAGGTCTTCCCGCTGGAAGGGCCGCACGAGGACGTCGCCGTCTCCGGGGACGGCCGCACCGCCTATGTCACCGGCGGCTTCACCCGCGACGGCTTCTGGAACGGGATCACCGTCATCGACCTGGAGAGCGCAGATACGCGGCGCCTCCCGGCGGGGGAGCGGCCGTTGGGCATCGCGGTTCTCTGAGCCCCCGCGCTCCCCTCGCTCCCCGCGCTCTCCACCATCCCCGCGCTCCCCCACGCCCCTTACGGAGCCGCTCGCACCCCGAACATATGCCGCATAAGATCACAGCCGTGCACCTACGATCCACGGCGTTCCGAGGCACCTCGGCCGCCGCCCTCACCGCTCTCGCCCTCACCGCCTGCAGCGGCTCCGGAGTGCACGGCACACCCGGAGCCGACGGTGTGCGCGACCCGTACTTCCCCAAGCTGGGCAACGGCGGTTACGACGTCGCGCACTACGACCTGACCCTCGGCTACGACCCCGACGCCCGCCACCTCACCGCCACCACCGAGGTCACGGCACGCGCCACCCGGGACCTCAGCGCCTTCAACCTCGACCTCAAGGGCCTGGACGTGCGGGGCGTCACCGTCGAGGGCAAGGACGCGAACTTCCACCGCGACGGGCAGGAGCTGACGATCCGGCCCCCGGACGACCTCGACGAGGGCGAGACGTTCCGCACGGTCGTGCGCTACTCCGGCAGTCCGGAGACCGTCACCGACGCGGACGACTCCGAGGAAGGCTGGCTGCGCACGGGGGAGGGGGCCCTCGCGCTGGGCGAGCCGACGGGCTCGATGGCGTGGTTTCCGTCCAACAACCACCCTTCCGACAAAGCCTCGTACGACATACGGGTCACCGTCCCCAAGGGCCTGAAGGCCATCTCCAACGGGGAGTTGACCCGCGAGTCGACCAAGAACGGCCGTACCACCTTCGCCTGGCACAGCGCGGAGCCGATGGCGAGCTATCTCGCGACGGTCGCGATCGGGCCGTACGAGGTGAAGAGGTCGACGACGAAGTCCGGCATCCCGGTGCTGACGGCGGTGGAGCCGGCCGAGGCGAAGGCGAGCGCGAAGGCGCTGAACCGCATCCCCGAGATCCTGGAGTGGCAGGAGCTGAACTTCGGGCCCTATCCCTTCTCGTCGTCTGGCGCGATCGTCGCCGGCGAGGGGGACGCGGGATACGCCCTGGAGACCCAGACCCGGCCCACCTATCCCGGCGCCCCCGACACCTCCCTCGTCGTCCACGAGCTGGCCCACCAGTGGTTCGGCAACTCCGTGACGCCGAAGTCCTGGCGGGACATGTGGCTCAACGAGGGTTTCGCGACGTACGCGGAGTGGCTCTGGGAGGAGGACCACGACGGCGACAGCGTGCAGGAGACCTTCGACCAGATCTACGCGGACGACTACTACGAGGACAAAGAGGACAACGACGCCATCTGGGCCTTCCCGCCCGCGAAGCCGCCGTCCGCCGCGGAGATCTCGGACAGCCCGGTCTACGAGCGGGGCGGCATGGTCATCCACAAGATCCGCCAGGCGGTCGGCGACGACACCTTCTACGACATCGTGCAGGGCTGGACGAAGACCCACCGCCACGGCAACGCGGACACCGAGGACTTCACGCGGTACGTGGAGAAGCACGCGGGCGGCGAGGCGGCGCGCGAGAAGGTGCGCGCGATCTGGGGTCCGTGGCTGTACGGGGACGGGAAGCCGGAGCGCCCGTAGGACGTCACGCCACCAGCGGCGGCGTACTCCCGGCCTCCCGGCCAGCCCGCCCGCCGGCCAGCCCGCCCGCCGGCCCGCCCGACCGATCGCGGCGGACTACAGCAGCGGCTTGCGCAGGACGGCGCACGGGCGGTCCACTTCGAGGTCGCGCCGGTGGTCGATGGCCTCGTAGCCGAGCGACTTCCAGAAGGCGAGCCCGGCGTCGTTCCCCGCGAGCACGGCGAGACGCGTCCCGGTGCGTCCGTCAGCCCGGAAGCGCTCCTCGATCAGCCCCGCCAACTCCCGCCCAAAACCCCGGCGTTGCTGCCCGGCGTCCACCATCAGCAGCCCGATCCACGGGTCCGGGTCGGCGGGGTCGGGATGGCGGTCCAGCGTGATGCCGATCCCGACGACCCGCCCCCCGGAACGAGCGACGAGCACCTCCGCGCCCGGCACGGACAGCTCGTCCGCGAGCGCGGCGGCGACCTGCTCGGGGCGGATGTCGTCCGGGTCGGGGAAATCACCCGAGAGGGCGTGGAAGACGTGGTTCGACGCGTACAGGGCGGTGAGCTCGGTGAGCAGCTCGCCGGGGAGCGCGCCGTCCTCGGCTGGAGTGAGCGGTTCGAGGATCATGCGGCGCAGGTTAACCGCCTCAGCCGTGCGCCTTCAGGGACTTGAAGGCGCGGGTCTGGTCGACGATGGCCCGCTCCGTGGGGAGGCGTTCGATCGAGGACGCCCCGAAGAAGCCGACGATGCCGGTGGTGCGGGACAGGACGTGGGCCGCGTCGTCCGGTTCCGCGATGGGGCCGCCGTGGCACAGGACCAGGATGTCGGGGTTCACGCGTTTGGCCGCGTCGTGCATCTCCTGGACGGCCGTCGCCGCCTGGTCGAGGGTCATCGCCGTGCCCGCGCCGATCGCGCCCTTCGTCGTCAGGCCCACGTGGGGGACCAGGACGTCCGCCCCGGCCCGCGCCATGTCGGCCGCCTGGCCGGGGTCGAAGACGTACGGGGTCGTCAGGAGGTCGCGGGCGCGGGCCTCGCGGACCATGTCCACCTCAAGGCCGTATCCCATGCCCGTCTCTTCGAGGTTGGTGCGGAACGTGCCGTCGTACAGGCCGACCGTCGGGAAGTTCTGGACGCCGGTGAAGCCCATCCGCTTCAGCTCGTCCAGGAAGCGGCCCATGTCCCTGAACGGGTCCGTGCCGCACACCCCGGCGAGGACAGGGGTGTCCTTGACGACCGGGAGCACCTCCCTGGCCATGTCCACCACGATCGCGTTCGCGTCGCCGTACGGGAGGAGCCCGGCCAGGGAGCCGCGGCCCGCCATCCGGTAGCGGCCGGAGTTGTAAATGATCAGGAGGTCCACGCCACCCTCCTCCGCACACTTGGCGGACAGCCCGGTACCCGCGCCGGCACCGATCACCGGGTGGCCGGTCGCCACTTGGGCGTTGAGCCGGGACAGTGCCTCGGCGCGGGTGATGGTGCGGGTCATCGGGGTGCTCCTTCGCTGGGAGGCTGAGGGCGGTTTCAGGGTGTTTGGTTGTCAGGGCGTCTGCCGGAGCGCGCGTGCGCCGATCAGCTCGTCGAGGCGCTCCGCCATCGCCACCGCGAACCCCGCGTCGTTGATGTGCGCGTCCACCTCGTGCAGTCGTACGCCGCTGCCCCGCACCGCCGTCCGCAGCGCGCCGAGGCCGGCCTCGGCCGCCGCCGTGTCCCGGAACGGGCCGCCCTCGGCGTCCACCGCCGAGACCCCGCGCAGCGGCCAGAAGAACTCGACGGGGCCGCGCGCGGCGGCGAGCCGGTGGCCCAGGGTGGCGCCGAGCGCGGCCATCTCCTCGGCGGTCGTGCGCATCAGGGTGACCGTGGGGTTGTGGACGAGGAGGGTGCGCTCCCTGAAGCGCTGCGGAACCGTCGCTTCCGGGCCGAAGTTGACCATGTCGAGGGCGCCGGGAGCGACCACCTGCGGGATGCCCGCGCGGCCCGCGGCGGTGAGGCGTTCGGGGCCCGCCGAGAGGACGCCGCCGACCAGTTCGTCGGCGAGTTCGGTGGTCGTCAGGTCAAGTACGCCGTCCAGGAGGCCGTCCGACGCCAGCTTCTCCACCGCCCGGCCGCCCGAGCCCGTCGCGTGGAAGACGAGCACTTCGTAGCCGAGCTCGTCGAGCCGGGCGCGGGCCGCGTCGATCGCGGGCGTCGTCACGCCGAACATCGTCGCGGCGACCACCTTGCGGCCGCGCCCCGCGAGTTCGTCGTGGTTGCGTTCATAGCGCCGGGCCATGCCCGAGGCCGCCGCCGCCGCGTTGCCGAGGACCTGCCGGGAGACCGCGTTGATGCCGGAGATGTCCACGACGCTGTACATCAGGGTGATGTCGCTGCTCCCCACGTACGGCGATACGTCGCCGCCCGCCATCGTGCTGACCAGGACCTTCGGCACCCCGATCGGCAGCGCGCGCATCGCCTGCGCGGCGATCGACGAACCGCCGCTGCCCCCGGCGGCGAGCACCGCGTGCAGCTTGCCCCGCCGGTGCAGGTCGAGCACCACCTCGGTGACGCCGTCCGCCATCGCAGCCACGGCCGCGCCCCGTTCGCCCGCCGCACGCAGTTTCGCCAGGTCGTGCCCGGCGGCACGGGCCACGGCTTCGGCCGAGACGTCGGCGGACACGTCGGCGGCGGGGGACTGGGCAGGTGGCGGCAGTGGCGGCAGTATGCCGGTGTCGACGAGCAGGGTGTCGCTGCCGTACTCCCTGAGCCGCTCGCGCAGCCAGGCGTACTCCGCGCCTTTGGTGTCGAGCGTCCCGACCAGCACCACGGTCGCCATGGCCCTCACACTCCCTCAAGTGATGGGTGGTGCTGCCCGATCCTGCTGCCGCCGCGGCGCGGAAGCAACGACCGGGGCGGGGCGCGGGGAAAAGCGGAAGCAACGACCGAGGCGGGGTGCGGGAGAAAAGGGAAAACGGGGAGACGGCGAAACGCGAGGGCCCCCGGCGGAGATTCCGCCGGGGGCCCTCGTGAGTCGGCCTACGAACTGGCCGGTGAACCTCAGACGTTGACGCCGAAGTCCTGCGCGATGCCGACGAGACCGGACGCGTAGCCCTGGCCGACGGCGCGGAACTTCCACTCCGCACCGCTGCGGTACAGCTCGCCGAAGACCATGGCGGTCTCGGTGGCGGCGTCCTCGCTCAGGTCATAGCGGGCGATCTCGGTGCCGCCGGCCTGGTTGACGATGCGGATGAAGGCGTTCCGCACCTGGCCGAAGTTCTGCGAGCGGTTCTCGGCGTCGTAGATCGAGACCGGGAAGACGATCTTGTCGACGTCGGCCGGGAGACCGGCCAGGTTGACGTTGATCTGCTCGTCGTCGCCCTCGCCCTGGCCCGTGACGTTGTCACCGGTGTGCACGATGGTCTGGTCCGGCGTCGCCTTGTTGTTGAAGAAGACGAAGTGGCCGTCCGAGTAGACCTTGCCCTGCGGGTTCACCGCGATGGCCGAGGCGTCCAGGTCGAAGTCGGTGCCGGTGGTGGTGCGGACGTCCCAGCCGAGGCCCACGGTGACGGCGGTCAGGCCCGGAGCCTCCTTGGTGAGCGAGACGTTGCCACCCTTGGACAGGCTTACTGCCATTGTTGGGAGTCCCTTCCCTCGTTGCGTACGAACGGGCTTCGTACTGTGGACGAAGCTACCGTCACCCCTATGAACGTCGACCGGGGTCCCAGAGGTTCCAGGTCCTTTTACTTTCTTTGCCAACCTCTGACGTCACATACGCCACAGGAGTGGCGCGCCCCCGACGGACGGCCGACGCAAGCGCGGCACGCCGGAAATGCGGGTGACGTGGACCGGACAGACGCGGGACGATAGGACGCATGTCCGGTCCCTATGTCATCCGCGGCTCCGTCTCCCTGCCCGAGGCCGAGCTCATGTGGCGCTTCTCCAGGTCCTCCGGGCCGGGCGGTCAGCACGTCAACACCAGCGACTCGCAGGTGGAGCTGCGATTCGACCTGGCCAACACCGAATCGCTGCCCCCGGTGTGGAAGGAGCGCGCCCTGGAGCGGCTCGCGAACCGGCTCGTCGGCGGCGTCGTCAGCGTCCGGGCCTCCGAGCACCGTTCCCAGTGGCGCAACCGCGAGATGGCGGCGACCCGCCTCGCCTCGCTGCTCGCCGAGGCCACCGCACCGCCCCCGCGCCCCCGCCGCGCCACGAAGATCCCCCGCGGGATCAACGAGCGGCGCCTGCGCGAGAAGAAGCAGCGCAGCCAGACCAAGCGCGGCAGGTCGGGCGAGGGCTGGGGCTGAGCCCGGTCACACGGGGCGACGGGCACGGCGGCCGCCCGCGCCCGTCCGCGGCCGTCTGAGGCGGTCTCCGCCGCGAACTGTGCGCCAGCAAAGTCCGCCGGACGGGAAAGCCGACGGGAAACTCGACGCGAAAAAGGTCCACTCACCGGTAATTTCGCGGACGGGCCTCAGCCCAGCTGTCGGTACTTCCCCTTGAAGTACGTCAGCGGACCGCCGTCGGCGCTCGGCAGATCAGCCGAAAGTACTCGCCCGATGACGAGGGTGTGATCACCCGCTGTAACCGTCTGTTCGGTCCGGCACTCCAGCGTCGCGAGCGCGCCGCCGATCATCGGCGCCCCGGACGCCGCTCCCCGGGTGTAGGCGATGTCCTCGAAGAGCAGCCGGTCGCTGATCCTGCCCTTCATCGCGAACCGGCCCGCGATGTGCCGCTGGCTCTCGGCGAGCACGGAGACGCCCCACAGCGGCTGCTCGGCGAGCAGGTCGTCCATCCGGGAGCCCTCACGCAGGCTGACCAGCACGAGCGGCGGATCGAGCGATACGGAGAGAAAGGCCGTCGCGGTCATGCCCACGTCCTCGCCGACCGGCGCGTGCGGATCGTCCGCGTCCAGCGAGGGCTCGCAGGCGGTCACCAGGACCACACCCGCGGCGAGCCGGGACATGGCGGCGCGGAACTGTTCGTTGCTCACCCCCACAGGATGCCCGCCGGGGGACGGGGAAGCCGGGGAGGGTGGGGCGGGGAGAGTCGCGGGAGCGCCCTCATGGGATGTCTTCAGTACGGGAACCACGCCCCCGACGCTAGCCCGGCCCCTCCCCGCGCCACATCGGGCCGACGGCCGAGGCCGGGCCTAGGTCCGAGGGCCGAGGAGGGCCCGGGCGCCTCGCGGGTCGTCCGGCGGGCAAGTGGACTGGACCAACGAAGGCTTCCCATCTGTGACTTGAGTCACAGGACCCATATTTTGTTGACCCTGTGTACCGGGCAAGCTGCTCGCTGTGATTCAGTGACGGTGGCAATCAGACACTGAGAGAACTCAGGTACTGAGAGAACACTAAGGGCGCTGCGAATCCTGGAGTTGCTGTCGAGGTCTCGGGGAGAGCGAGCAATGGAGACCGAGTCGGAGCCGTACGTCCGTCTTGCGACCCTGCGGCAGCTGCATCAGGTGGTGGCGGATCTCAACACGGCCCGGAGCCTGGCGGACACGCTGCAGACCGTCGCCGACGGCGTGGTCAATGGCCTTGGCTATGAACTGGCGTGCGTCAATCTCGTGCGCCCGGACGGCGATCTCGTCGTCGCCGCCTTCGCGGGCAACACCGCCGCCGAGGCGCTCATCACCGGCCGCGTCGGCTCGCGTGAGGCCTGGGAGAAGCGGCTCGCCATGGGCGAGCCCTGGGGCGCCCTGAGGTTCATCTCGTACACCGAGGGCTGGGTCCTGGACGAGGACGACGTCCCGCAGTGGTACACCGACGGCCCCGAGCCCCGGTTCGAGGACGAGTGGCACCCCGCCGACCGCCTCTTCGCGCCGATGTACGCGACGGGCGCGTCCGGCGGCGAGCTGCTCGGCGTGATCTCCGTGGACCGGCCCCGCAACGGCCGCAGGCCCGGCGCCTGGGGCCGCGAGGCCCTCCAGATGTACGCCTTCCAGGCCGCCATCGCGATCAGCAACGCCCGGCTCCGCGCCAACATGCAGCGCGCCCTGGTCCGCCTTGAGCGCGAGCAGCAGGCGCTGCGGGCCAGTGAGGAATCCTTCCGCCAGGCCTTCGAGTACGCCCCCTCCGGCATGGCCATCGCCGAGATGGGCGGCGACCAGCACGGCCGCATCCTGCGCACGAACGACGCGCTGTGCCGCCTGCTCGGCCGCCCCGCCTCCGCGATGCGCCGCTACTCCTTCTCCGACCTGGTCCACCCCGAGGACATCGGCACGCTTCTGCGGACCTCCGCCGAGGGCGGCCGGGCCGAGCTGCGCCTCGCGCGGCGCGACGGGACGTACGTCTGGGTGTCCCTGCGCAACTCCGTCGTCGCGGACGCCGCGGACGGCCCGCGCTTCCTGCTCACCCACGTCGAGGACGTCGAGGAGCGCAAGCGCCGCGAGCTCCAGCTCGCCCACCGCGCCTCGCACGACGCCCTCACCGGCCTGCCGAACTCCGCCGAGCTGCGCTCCCGCCTCAGCGCCCGCCTCTGTCGCAGGCCGCACGCGGGCCAGCCGAGCGCGGTGGACTCCCTGGACGCGGCGTACGACGGCGTGTACGGCGCCGACGGGCAGCACAGCTTCGACTACGGCTCGGACAACGCGCACAGCATGCAGCAGAGCGGCGAAGGCTTCGACCACCACGTGCACACGGTCGCGCCGCCGGAAGGGCCGGGGGACGCGGACGACGGCACGAAGGGCCTCGCGGTGCTCTTCTGCGACCTCGACGGCTTCAAGTCGATCAACGACCGCTTCGGGCACCACACGGGTGACGCGGTTCTCATCGAGGTGGCCAGGCGGCTGACCAGCGGCGTCCGCGACGGGGACACGGTCGCCAGGCTCGGCGGTGACGAATTCGTCGTCCTCGCCGACGGGCTCGGCCGCGCCGACGCGCAGGACCTCGCCGTGCGACTGCGCAACGCGATCATTCCGCCGATCAGGGTGGACGGCCGCGCGGTCCGGGTGGGTGCCAGTTTCGGCATCGGGTGGGCCCACTGCGGGATGTCGGCAGACGAGGTGCTGCACTCCGCTGACCAGCGGATGTACGTGGAGAAACGGTCCCGTGCCAAACAGCACAGGCGTGCCGGATGAGGCCAACGACACCCCGTGGGCTCACTCGAAGCGGGTAGGCTCCCCCGGTCAGCGATGTGAGGGAGTGACCTGGGAATGACGCCCGGCAATAACGGCGAACACGCGCCGAACCCGCCGGAGGGCGAAGACGATCCGTTCGGCTATCTGTACGAAGACGGACGGGCGGCCGGCGCCACCCCGCCCAGCGGCGGGGGCGGCTACGGATACCCCGGTCCCCGGTCCTCGTACAACCACGTGCGCGCGGTCGGTGACCGTCGGCCCAACGCCTACGGCACGCAGGCCGCGCCCGCGTACGGCCAGCAGGTGCCGTCGCAGCAGCAGGCCTACGGCCAGCCGAACGCCCACTACGCCGCTCCGGAGACGCAGCCCGGCGGGGCGCCCACGACGCGCCAGGCCCCGGCGTCCCGTGGCTCCGGCGGCCGTGGCGGCGGCCCCAACACCAAGGGCCTCCTGATCGCCGCGATCGCGGTCGTCGCGGTCGTCGCCATCGGGATCGGTGCCGCGATGATCTTCGGCGGGGACGACGACAAGGGCAAGGACGCGACGGCGGGCGGCCGACAGACGCAGGCCGAGACGGTCAAGCCCAGCGAGAAGCCGACGAAGAAGCCCGAGAAGCCGGCGGCCGACCTCCCGAAGACGGACGCGAAGGCCCTGAAGCTGGAGGGCGGCACGACCACGGCCTCGGACATAGAGGGCGCGGAGTCCGAGGGTGGTGTCTACGTCGGGGGATTCGACAAGGTCGGCGCCCAGGTCACGTGGACCGTCAACGGCATCCCCAAGGCCGGCTCGTACAGCCTCCGCGTGAACTACGGCGTCCCCGGCAAGGACTCGAACGCCACCATCCTCGTGAACGGCAAGAAGCAGACCCGGCCCCTCAACATGAAGAACTTCGCCGGTGCGGACGAGGGGAACTGGGAGAAGGGCTGGACCAACACCTGGGCGGTGGTCCAGCTCACCAAGGGCACCAACGCGATCACGCTCACCTGCGCACAGAGCGACCTGTGCGGCACGACCGGGGCGAACATCGACCAGATGTGGCTCGTGAAGGGCAGCAAGGGCTGACCCTCCACGCCCGCACGGGTTCCTCGGGGCTACTTCAGCAGCCCGAGGAACCCCGCCACCGTCCCGGCCATCGCCTCGCGAGCCGGGGCGAGGTATTTCCGGGGGTCGACGCCCGTCTCGTGGGCGCCGAGGTAATCGCGGACCGCTCCCGTGAAGGCCGTGTTCAGCGCTGTGCCCACGTTGATCTTCACCATGCCGGCCGCCACAGCCGCCCGGATCTCCGCGTCCGGTACGCCACTTGAGCCGTGCAGTACCAGCGGTACGGGGACTGCCTTCGTCAGGGCGGTGATCAACTCGTGGTCCAGGGACGCCGTGCGGGACGTCATCGCGTGGGAGGAGCCGACCGCCACCGCGAGGGCGTCGACGCCGGTGTCCGCGACGTAAGACGCCGCCTCCGCGGGGTCCGTGCGAACGCCCGGCGCGTGCGCGTCCAGGGGAGCCTCGCCCTCCTTGCCGCCCACCTTCCCCAGCTCGGCCTCGATCCAGATGCCCCGCTCGTGGCCCCAACGCACCGCGTCCGCCGTCGCCTTGACGTTCTCTCCGTACGACATCTTCGACGCGTCGAACATCACCGAGCTGAAGCCCTCGGGGTGCGCGGCACGCAGCAGTTCCACGTCCATGACGTGGTCCAGGTGCAGGGAGAGCGGGGCCGATGACGCCTTCGCCACCGCCGTCGCCGCCGCCGCGATCGCGGACAGGCTGCCGCCGTGGAATTTCACGGCGTTCTCCGAGATCTGGAGGATCGCCGGGCTGCCCGCCTGCTCGGCGCCCGCGGCGATCGCCTCCGCGTGCTCCAGCGTGATCACGTTGAACGCGGCGACCCCGCGCCCCGCCGCGCGAGCGTCGGATACCAGGTCACCGGTGGATACGAGTGGCACGATGAATCCCCAATTCCCGGGCCGGAGCGGCCCGTTGTGCGTCGCTCACGCGGTGCGGCGCGTCATTACGCCGCGGTGGCCTCGCCGGTCACCGCGACCCGCGCGAGCAGGTCTTCGTAAGTCGAGGGCACGAACTCGCCCGCCACGGGGGCCGCGACGGTCGCCGCGGAGAGGGCCACGGCCCGGGCGAGGCGGTCCGGCCACGGCAGTTCCTCCACCAGGGCGGAGAGCAGGCCCGCGACCGCCGAGTCACCGGCGCCGGTCGGATTGCCGTGCACGCGGGCGGGCGGGGCCGCCTGCCAGGTGCCTTCCGGCGTGACCGCGCGCAGACCCCTGGCGCCGAGCGATGCCACCACCGCGTGCGCGCCCCTGCGGCGGGCGTCGCGGGTGGCCTGGGCGGGTTCGTGGGAGCCGGTCAGCTCGGCCAGTTCGTCGGCGTTCGGCTTGATGATGTCGGGGCGGGCGCCGAGACCGCGGCGCAGCGCCTCGCCGCTGGTGTCCAGGAGCACCGGGACCTCGGCGGCCCGGGCGGCCCGTACGAGAACGGCGTACGCGCCGACCGGGACTCCCGGCGGCAGGCTCCCGCAGAGCGCGACGGCGGCGGGGCCGCGGCGCAGCAACTCCTCGTACGACTCCTGGAACGCCGACCACTCCGCGGGCGAGACCGTCGGGCCCGGTTCGTTCAGCTGCGTGGTGTCGCCGGTCGCCGCGTCGACGACGGCGAGCGTGCGGCGGGTCGCGCCGTCGACGGGCACGAGGGCGTCCGTGACGCGGAGTTCGCGCGTGAGGCGGTCGTGCAGGGTGCGGCCCGTGTCGCCGCCCGCGAAGCCGGTCACCGTCACGTCGTGGCCGAGGGCCGCGAGGACGCGGGCGACGTTCAAACCCTTGCCGCCGGGGCGTTCGATGACCTCGGTGACGCGGTGCGAGGCGTGCGGGGTGAGGGCCGGGACGCGGTAGGTGATGTCCAGGGCGGCGTTCAGCGTGACCGTCAGAATCACTTGTCGCCCACCCCCGAATTCACTGGAGAACGCGCTTGCTGCTGTCCTCTTTCGCGGCTGATCATGCCAAAAAGAAGGCGGTTGGCCCAGGGGTCCGGACCAACCGCCTTCCCCACGGCGCCTTTCAGAGGGCGGGCGTGACGACCCATTCGCCCTTGCGCATGACGCCCTTGAGCTCGAACCGCGCGTCCAGGACGACCAGATCGGCGTCCTTGCCGGGCTCAAGGGAGCCGACCTTGTCGTACATCCCGAGGAGCTTGGCCGGGTTGGCGGAGATGGCCCGCACGACGTCGTCGACCGAAAGACCGTCGACGGTCACCGAGCGCTTGAACGCGCGGTCCTGGGTGAGGGTGGAGCCCGCGATCGAGCCGCCCTCGACGAGGCGCGCGACGCTGTCCTTCACCTCGACCTCCAGCGGGCCGAGCATGTACCGGCCGTCGCCGAAGCCCGCCGCGTCCATCGCGTCCGTGATGAGCGCGGTGCGGGCGGCGCCCGCGTGGTGGAAGGCCAGCTCGAACGCGGCGGGGTGCAGATGCGTGCCGTCGTTGATCAGCTCGACCGTGATCCGCTCGTCCTCCAGGAGCGCGGCGATCGGACCCGGCTCGCGGTGCCCGAGGCCCGGCATCGCGTTGTAGAGGTGCGTGGCCACGGTGGCGCCCGCGTCGATGGCCTGCACCGTCTGCTCGTACGACGCGTCCGTATGGCCGATGGCCGCGATCACGCCGTGCTCGGCGAGGAGGCGTACGGAGTCGATGCCGCCCGGCAGTTCGGTGGCGAGCGTGAACATCTTCGCCTGACCGCGGGCCGCGTCCATCAGCTTGCGTACGTCGGCGGGGTCGGGATCACGCAGCAGCGCCTCGCTGTGCGCGCCCTTGCGGCACGGCGAGATGAACGGCCCCTCGAAGTGGATGCCCGCGAGGTCGCCCTGCTCGGCCAGCTCGCTCAGCAGCCCCGCCCGCTGGGCGAGGAAGTCCATCTCGCCGGTGACGGTCGACGCGACGACGGTCGTGGTGCCGTGCAGGCGGTGCGTGTGAATGCCCTTGAGCACGTCGTCGACGGTGCCGGAGGTGAAGGAGGCTCCGCCGCCGCCGTGGTTGTGGATGTCGACGAATCCGGGGACCACCCAGTGGTCGGGGGCGAGTTCGACGACCTCGGCGTCCCCGGGAGCGCTCCCTGTGACGCGCGTGCCCTCGACGAGCACCCGGCCGCCGGGAACGGTCCCGGTGGGCAGGACCACCTGAGCACCGGCGAGGATTTTGCTAGTGGCCATCAGGCGGTTACCTCCGTGGATCGGGCGGGGTCGGGGTCGGTTCCTTCGAGGAGATCCCAGGCGAGCAGGCCCGCGCCCAGGCATCCCGCGGTGTCGCCGAGGGCGGCCGGGACGATGAGGGGCTGGGTCTGGAACGTGACGATGCGGGCCGTCATGGCCGCCCGCAGGGGCGTGAACAACGTTTCCCCGGCCTCGGCGAGACCGCCACCGATGATCAGGGTGTGCGGGTCCAGGAGGGTGAGGGCGGTGATGAGGCCGTCGGCCAGCGCGTCGACGGCGTTCTGCCAGACCTCCCGCGCGCGCGGGTCGCCGGACTCCACCGCCTTCGCGCAGTCCGCGGCGTCCGCCTCCGGATCGCCGCTGGCCGCCGCCCAGGCCTCGCTCACCGCGGAGGCCGACGCGAGCCGCTCCAGGCAGCCGCGCTGGCCGCAGCCGCAGGGCGGGCCGCCGGGGCGCACGATGATGTGCCCGATCTCGCCCGCCGAGCCGTGCGCGCCGGGCTCGATGCCGCCGCCGATGCCGATGGCCCCGGCGATGCCCGTGCCGAGCGGCACGAAGAGGAACCGGTCGGCGCCCTTGCCCGCGCCGATCCGCCCCTCGGCGAGACCGCCGGTGCGGACGTCGTGGCCGAGGGCGACGGGCACGCCCTCCAGCCTGCGGCTCAGGAGCTCGCGCATGGGTACGTCGCGCCAGCCGAGGTTGGAGGCGTAGACCGCTATGCCGCGCTCGGTGTCGACGATTCCGGGGACCGCGACGCCGGCCGCGGCGGCGGGCTCGCCGAACTCCTTGATCCCGTGGGCGCGGAGGTCGGCGGCGAAGCCGAGGATGGACTCGACCACGGCGTCGGGCCCGCGCTCCCGGCCGGTGGCCCGCCGCGCCTCGTGCAGAAGCGCGCCGTCCGCCCCGACCAGGGCGGCCTTCATTCCGGTGCCGCCCACATCGAGGGCGATGACATGTCTCACGGGGGACAGTCTCGCGCGTCACTTGCGAGAGGTCTAGTCCACTCCGGGAGTTTGCCCGCACGAGGCCCCTTTGGGGGTGCGGGGATGTCGCGGGGTGATCGGCCCCGCCCGGGTCCCGTACCCGCGACAGGCCCCCGGCCAGAGCACGCCGTTGCACAAGCGATACTGAGGTGGTGTAGACCTCGTGTCCGTACACGGGGGAAAATCGCAGTTCACGAAGATCATCGAGGGTGGGAACAGCTGTGCAGCGGCGCGCGACAGGAGTGACCGCGGCGATAGCCGCACTGGGCATGGCGGCGGTGCTCGCCGGCTGCGGCGGTCCCGGCGAGTCCGGCGACGTCACCCTCAAACTGGTGGCCGCCGACTACGGCGACTCCAAGGACAACAGCTCCCAGAAGTACTGGGACAAGCTCTCCGAGAAGTTCGAGGCCGCCAACCCCGGCATCAAGGTCGACGTCGAGGTCTATTCGTGGACCGACGTGGACCGCAAGGTCAAGGAAATGGTCAAGGCGGGCGACGCCCCCGACATGGCCCAGATCGGCGCCTACGCCGACTACGCCGCGCAGGACAAGCTGTACCGCACCGAAGACCTGGTCTCCATCGCCACCCAGGCCGACTTCATGGCACCCCTCTCCGAGGCGGGCGAGGTCAAGCGCGTCCAGTACGGCATGCCGTTCGCCTCCTCCACGCGCCTGCTCTTCTACAACGAGAAGATCTTCAAGGACGCGAACCTCACCCCGCCGCAGAGCTGGACCGACCTGGCGGCCGACGCCAAGGCCCTCAAGGCACGCGGCGTAAAGATCCCCTACGCCCTGCCGCTCGGCCCGGAAGAAGCCCAGGCCGAGACGATGCAGTGGCTGCTCAGCGGTGGCGGCGGCTACACCGACAACGTCGGCACGTACAACATCGACTCCGCCCAGAACGTGAAGACCTTCACCTGGCTGAAGGACGAGCTGGTCGGCAAGGGCCTGACCGGTCCCACGCCCCCCGCCGAGTTCGACCGCGCCGAGGCCTTCGCCGCCTTCACGCGCGGCGACGTGGGCATGCTCAACGGCCACCCCACGCTGATGCAGATGGCCGCGAAGAAGGGCGTGAAGTACGGCATGGTGCCGATGCCCGGCGTGAACGGCCACGCGCAGGCCACGATGGGCGTCGCCGACTGGATGATGGCCTTCAAGCAGCGCGGCAACCGCGAGGAGATCGGCAAGTTCCTCGACTTCACCTACAGCACGAAGAACGTCCTGGACTTCTCGCGCGAGTACGACCTGCTGCCCGTGACCACCTCCGCCGCGCAGGAGATGACGGGCAACAAGAACGACAAGGCGCTCGCCGAGTTCCTCGACGAGCTGCCCACCTCGCAGCTGTACCCCGTGGGCAAGACGTCCTGGGCGGAAGTGTCCGTCGAGGTCAAGAAGTACATCGGCAAGGCCGTCGGCCCGAACGGCAATCCGCAGTCGATCCTCAGCCAGATCCAGACCAAGGCGGCGGCCGAGGAGAACTCGGAATAGCGTGTCGGGCATGACGGACGGCACGGACGACCACGCGGGGTGCGAGGCGGGGAGTGACGCGAGGGGCGACACGTTCCCGGACACCGGCCTCTCCGAGCGCGACCGCGCGATCCTCGCTTTGGAGCGCCGGGACTGGGCGAGTGGTCCCGGCGCCAAGGAGCGGGCGGTGCGCGAGCAGCTCGGCCTGGTGCCGGTCCGCTACTACCAGCTCCTGAACGCCCTGCTCGACGACCCCCGCGCCCTCGCGCACGATCCGGTGACCGTCAACCGGCTCCGGCGGGTCAGGGAGTCCCGGCGCGCGGAGCGTTGAGCGTAGGGTCGGATCCATGGGTGACCCTCTGTTCTCCGCGTTCTCCGCCGAGCTGCCCGAGCCCGTGACGCCTGCCGGGCGCGAGGGCCTTGCCGCGCTCCTCGCACGGCCCGGGAAAGCCGTGATCGCGCTCGACTTCGACGGCACGCTCGCGCCGATCGTGCCCGACCCCGAGCAGGCACGGGCCCACCCCGGCGCCGTTCCCGCCCTCGCCGCGCTCGCGCCGAAGGTGTGCTCCGTCGCGGTCGTCACCGGCCGCCCGGCGGGCGTGGCGGTGCGCTACGGCGGGCTCGCGGGCGTGGCCGGCCTCGAACACCTCGTCGTCCTCGGGCACTACGGCGCCGAGCGCTGGGACGCCGTCTCCTCCACGGTGCAGGCGGCCGAACCCCACCCCGGGGTGGCGGCCGTGCGGGCCGAACTGCCCGGCTTCCTGGACGGGATCGGTGCCTGGCGCGGGTCGTGGATAGAGGAGAAGGGGCGGGCGGTCGCCGTGCATACGCGGCGCGCGGCCGATCCGCAGGCGGCGTTCGAGGCGCTGCGCGAACCGCTGGCCGAGCTGGCGTCCCGGCACGGGCTCATCGTCGAACCCGGCCGTCTGGTCCTTGAGTTGCGCCCGCCGGGCATGGACAAGGGCGTCGCCCTCGCCGACTACGTACGCGAAGTCGGCGCGGAGACCGTTGTGTACGCGGGGGACGACCTGGGCGACCTGCCCGCGTTCGCCGCGGTGGAGAAGCTGCGTTCCGATCAGGTGCGGGGGCTGCTGGTGTGCAGTGGCAGCGCGGAGGTCGCCGAGCTGGCGGAGCGAGCGGATCTTGTGGTGGACGGGCCCGAGGGGGTCGTGGCCCTGCTGGCAGCGATCGCCGCCAAGCTGCCCTGACCGCGGGGGCGTCCTCAAACGCCGGACGGGCTGGAATATCCAGCCCGTCCGGCGTTTGAGGGCGAACTCGGCGAAGCCGGTGATGACGGCACGTACAAGGCCCTCGCGCCGGCGAGTTTTCGGGAAGGGGCGGAGTTGGGGACGAAGAAGGTCAGTCCCCCAGCGCCCGCAGCTGGTCCAGGAACCACTGGGCCGGGGGCAGAGCAGTAGCCGCCGCGGCGAGACGCTTCGTGCGTTCCGCCCGTTCCCCCGGCGGCATCGTCAGCGCCGTATGCAGGGCCGCAGCCGTGCCCGAAACGTCGTACGGGTTCACCACCACCGCATCCTCGCCCAACTCCTCGAACGCCCCCGCCTCCCGGGAGAGAACGAGAGCGCACCCCTCGTCCGAGACGACGGGAACCTCCTTGGCCACCAGGTTCATCCCGTCCCGGATGGGGTTCACGAGGGCCACGTCCGCCAAGCGGTACGCCGCTAGCGACCGCGCGAAGTCGTCCTTCACGTGCAGCACGACCGGCGTCCAGCCCTCCACCCCGTACTCGGAGTTGATCTCGTCCGCGAGGGCCTGGACGGACGCCGTGTAGTCGCGGTACACCGCGAGGTCCTGCCGCGAGGGGTAGGCGAAGGCGACATGCACGACCCGCTCCCGCCACTCGGGCCGGGTGGCGAGCAGCTCCCGGTACGCCTGCAGTCCCCGGACGATGTTCTTCGAGAGCTCGGTCCTGTCGACCCGGACGATCACCTTCCGGTCCCCGGCCCCGGAGCCCCCGATCTGCTCCCGCAGCGCGGCAAGCCGCTCCTCCACGTCGTCCCGCCGCGACCGCTCCCGCAGGAAGTCCGCGTCGGCCCCGAGCCCGTGCACCCCGATGCGCGTACCCGACGTACCGCCGAGGATCGCGACGCAGCACTCGCTGAACGCGTCCGCCCACCGTCCCGTCAGGAACGCCGCCCGGTCGGCGCCGAGGATGCCGCGGAGCAGCTGCTCCGCGACGTCGTCCGGCAGCATCCGGAAGTAGTCCACCGGCGCCCACGGCGTGTGCGAGAAGTGGCCGATACGGAGGTCGGGGCGCAGCTCGCGCAGCATCCCCGGCACGAGGGCCAGGTGGTAGTCCTGGACGAGGACCGCCGCGCCGTCGGCCGCGCTCTGGGCGAGCGCCTCGGCGAAGGCCCGGTTGTAGGTCTCGTACGACGCCCACTGTGCGCGGAACTCCGGGCCGAAGGCCGGTTCGAGCGGCGTTTGGTACAGCATGTGGTGGACGAACCAGAGGACAGAGTTCGCGATTCCGTTGTACGCGTCGGCGTGCACCCGCGCGTCGATGTCGAGCATCCGTACGCCGGGCTCGCCGACGCCCCGTCGTACGGCCTCCCGGTCGCCGTCGCCCAGAGCCGCGCAGACCCACAGGGCGGCCTCGGAGTCGCCGATCGCGCTGAGCCCGGAGACGAGTCCGCCACCTCCCCGCTTGGCCGTCAGTTCCCCGTTCTCCTCCAGGGAGTAGGTGACGGGGCCGCGGTTGGACGCGACGAGGACCTGGGCTGCGGCGTGCTCGGAGACCATGTGCCGAAACCTAGCCCTTCCGGGCGGGACTCAAACGTACGGCCGTACCGAAAACCCCTAGTCCCGCCTGCTGCGCGCCGCCGCCACCGCGAGCGCGCCCAGTACGCACAGGGAGATCGCCAGGCCCGCGTACAGCATCGTGTCCGAGTCGCTGCCGGCCTTGGCCAGCTGTCCCGGCTCGGTCTCCTGCTCGACCGCGCGGTGGTGGTCGTGGGCGACGGTCCCGGAGCTCGCGATCAGTGCCGCGTCGTGGCGCACGTCCGCGGCTGCCGGGGGAACGGCTGCGGCGCCGAGCATCCCCGCCGTGAGACAGGCCGTGGCCATGGCCATGCCGCCGATGCGTCGCGCGCGTCCCTTTGCATGTCTGAGGCTTGCTTGTCTGATCCGCATAAGTGGGGAATGTAGACAAAATGCCCGGCTTTGCCTGGTTACGCCACGCGGCGTGCCGTGTACTCCGCGATGCCGGACATCGGCGGGCGCTCCTCCGTGTCGACCGAATGGGTCCGCGGCTCGAACCCCTGCTCGCCCCGTTCGAACTGGATGAGCTCGGGACGTACGAGATGGCCGCGCGCGAGGCGCAGCTGTGCCGTCCGGTAGATCGCCGCCGCCATCCGGCCGAGCGCCTGCCCGTCCTGGTGCCGGTGCTTGCGCACCCCGACGTCGACCTGCGCGAGCGCGTCGAGGCCCACGGTGTGCAGCGCGTCCACGAGCAGCCCGAGCTCCACCCCGTAACCGACGGGGAACGGCAGCCGCTCAAGGAGGGACCTGCGCGCCGCGTACTCACCGCCCAACGGCTGGACGAATCCGGCCAGTTGAGGCCAGTGCAGATTGAGCAGCGGGCGCGCCATCAGCTCGGTGACCCGGCCGCCCTGGTCCGCCGTGCCGGCCAGCGGGCGGTCGTACATCGCCTTCACGAAGTCCACGTCGGGCTCGGTCAGGAGCGGGCCGACGATGCCCGTCACGAAGTCCGCCGAGAAGTCCCGCAGGTCCGCGTCGACGAACGCGACGATGTCACCGCCGGTCACCAGGAGCGAGCGCCACAGGACCTCGCCCTTGCCGGGTACGGCGGGGATGCGCGGCAGGATCTCGTCCCGGTGCACGACCCGCGCGCCCGCCGCCCGCGCGACCTCGGCCGTACGGTCGCGGGAACCGGAGTCCACGACCACGAGTTCGTCGACGAGGGGCGCCTTCCCGATCAGCTCCCGGCGGATCTCGGCGACGATCTCGCCGACCGTCTCCTCCTCGTCGAGCGCGGGCAGGACGACGCTCACCGAGGCTCCCGACGCCCGTTTGGCGTCGACGAGCGCACCGAGCGGACGGTCTGCAACGGACCAGGAACGCCTGGTCAGCCAGCGCTCGGCCTCTTCCAGCACGGGTGGCTCCTCCTGTGTGGGACCTACATGTGATCCATCTCGCGGTGCGGACGCCTATCTCAAGGGTCCGGGCCGTCGGTTACAGTCTTGAACAACGCCGATGACCATCGCATGCCGGGGTCATCGCGTCACAAACGCTCCGGGCCCCTGAAGCCCGGCGCCATACCGCTCATCCAGAGGGGCAGAGGGATACGGCCCGTTGAAGCCCCGGCAACCATCCCGCCGACCGCGCACGCGAGGTCTCGGTGGGGAAGGTGCCAATTCCGTCTCGCGGCGAGATGCGTCGCGAGGAAGATGAGGAGAAAGGGCCTCGCCTCCATGGCTGCGCAGACTGTGGCAACGAACGACACCACCCCCTCCACCTCGACGACGCCGTCCCCCAGTGGATCCGTTGATCTCGGCCCCGCATCGGGCCTCTCCTGCCGCGAGTGCGGCGAGCTCTACGCCCTCGGCCCGATCTTCGCCTGCCAGGCCTGTTTCGGTCCCCTCGAAGTGGCGTACGACCTGCCGACCGGCGACCCCGAGGCGCTGCGCAAGCAGATCGAGTCCGGCCCGGACAACATCTGGCGTTACGCGCCCCTGTTGCCCGTCCCCGCGGACGTGGCCGACAAGCCCAACATCAACCCCGGCTGGACCAAGCTCGTCAAGGCCGACAACCTCGCCCGCGAGCTCGGCGTCGAGCAGGGCAAGCTGTTCGTCAAGGACGACTCCGGCAACCCGACGCACTCCTTCAAGGACCGCGTCGTCGCGCAGGCCATCGAGGCCGCCCGCGCCTTCGGCTTCACCACGCTCTCCTGCTCCTCCACCGGCAACCTCGCGGGCGCCGTCGGCGCCGCCGCGGCCCGCGCCGGCTTCCGCTCCTGCGTGTTCATCCCGCACGACCTGGAGCAGGGCAAGGTCGTCATGGCCGCGGTCTACGGCGGCGAGCTCGTCGGCATCGAGGGCAACTACGACGACGTGAACCGCTTCTGCTCCGAGCTCATCGGCGACCCGCTCGGCGAGGGCTGGGGCTTCGTGAACGTGAACCTGCGGCCGTACTACGGAGAGGGCTCCAAGACCCTCGCGTACGAGATCTGCGAGCAGCTGGGCTGGGTCCTGCCGGACCAACTGGTCATCCCGATCGCGTCCGGCTCACAGCTCACGAAGATCGACAAGGGCCTCAAGGAGCTGATCAAGCTGGGGCTCGTCGAAGACAAGCCCTACAAGATCTTCGGTGCGCAGGCCGAGGGCTGCTCGCCGGTGTCCACCGCCTTCAAGGCCGGGCACGACGTGGTCCGCCCGCAGAAGCCGGACACCATCGCCAAGTCGCTCGCCATCGGCAACCCCGCCGACGGGCCGTACGTCCTGGACATCGCGCGCCGTACGGGCGGTGCGGTGGAGGACGTGAACGACGAGCAGGTCGTCGACGCGATCAAGCTGCTCGCGCGGACCGAGGGCATCTTCGCGGAGACCGCCGGTGGTGTGACGGTCGGCGTCACGAAGAAGCTGATCGAGGCGGGGCTCATCGATCCCGCCTTGACCACGGTGGTGCTCAACACCGGTGACGGCCTCAAGACGCTTGACGCTGTCGCTGAGACTTCGCAGGCCACCGCCACCATCCGGCCCAGCCTTGACGCGTTCCGCGCCGCAGGGCTTGCAGGCTGAGCCTGTTCGCTTGACTGCGGGCCGGCTGTGGCTGGTCGCGCAGTTCCCCGCGCCCCTGACGGGGCGCCCCAGACGGGCGCCCCTCCTGAACTACCGAGGTGAATTCATGAGCGTCAAGGTTCGCATCCCCACCATCCTCCGCACCTACACCGGCGGTCAGTCCGAGGTCGCCGCCGAGGGGGCGAACCTCTCCGAGGTCATCGCCGATCTGGAGAAGAACCACGCCGGTATCGCCGCGCGCGTCCTGGACGACCAGGGCAAGCTGCGGCGCTTCGTGAACGTCTACGTGAACGACGACGACGTCCGCTTCGAGCAGGGTCTGGAGACCGCCACGCCGGACGGCGCGGGCGTCTCGATCATTCCCGCCGTCGCCGGTGGTTGATTCTTTAAGGAAATACCCTGCGTAATCGGCTTTGCCCCCTCCGCGAGAGAAACGGAGGGGGCAATTCCATGTGGTTGAGCGCGGTACAGTTGGGAAGCGAGCTTCCCCGTTTGTGCCTGACGCATATACGAAGTCGCCCCGAGGGCGACAAGAAGCAGCCAATGTGCACTGCCCATTTGCCCCTCTTGCGGCATTTGTCCGGCCCGAGTTGCCCTGAACTCCGATAAATCATCCGCATATCGCCGATCAGGCATGCCCAGAATTCTCGTCTGATTGACCTGTTGCAGAGGGCAGTTGGACAGATACATTCAGCCGCGGTCGACGCGTTCCGGCGCACGCCTCCACAACCCATTGGGGGGGTGAGGTCTGACCCGGGTCCGCGAAGTGCGGGTCCGTGCAAGGGCCAGTAATAGGGGAGTTAGGCATGGCTCAGGGCACCGTCAAGTGGTTCAACGCGGAGAAGGGGTACGGCTTCATCGCGGTCGACGGTGGTGCGGATGTATTCGTCCACTACAGCGCGATTCAGATGGACGGCTACCGCACCCTTGAAGAAGGTCAGCGAGTGGAGTTCGAGATCTCGCAGGGCCAGAAGGGTCCGCAGGCGGACATGGTCAAGCTCGCCGTCTGATCTCGGCGCGATCGGCCAGCGACTTAGCGAGTGACGAGGGGTCCGTATCCCGAAAGGGGTACGGGCCCCTCGTGCGTCCCGCCGCACTCGCCCGCGCGCCCTCGGACGCGCGCCCCCTCGTACGTCTCCTCGTACCCCCGGGATCCACGAGAGGCGCTTGCACTCGCAGGGGTCGAGTGCTAATCATTGGGCTTAGCACTCTCCGAGTGAGAGTGACAGAACTTGGATCGGGTCGGTGAGGCCCGCAGGCCGGGTGGGGCAAGGAACCACAAGGCTTGCAGGCCGTCCGTCGCGGGCACCGACTGGATCCGGAGCATGCCACCCCTGTCCGGGAGGACCACTTCACATGGCCAAGATCATCGCGTTCGACGAGGAGGCACGGCGCGGCCTCGAGCGCGGCATGAACCAGCTCGCCGACGCCGTCAAGGTGACCCTGGGCCCCAAGGGTCGCAACGTCGTCCTCGAGAAGAAGTGGGGTGCCCCCACGATCACCAACGATGGTGTTTCCATCGCCAAGGAGATCGAGCTCGAGGACCCGTACGAGAAGATCGGCGCCGAGCTGGTCAAGGAGGTCGCGAAGAAGACGGACGACGTCGCCGGTGACGGCACGACGACCGCGACCGTCCTGGCGCAGGCGCTGGTCCGCGAGGGCCTTCGCAACGTAGCCGCCGGTGCCAACCCGATGGCCCTCAAGCGCGGCATCGAGAAGGCCGTCGAGGCCGTCTCGGGCGCCCTGCTCGAGCAGGCCAAGGACGTGGAGACCAAGGAGCAGATCGCTTCGACCGCCTCCATCTCCGCCGCCGACACCCAGATCGGCGAGCTCATCGCCGAGGCGATGGACAAGGTCGGCAAGGAAGGCGTCATCACCGTCGAGGAGTCGCAGACCTTCGGGCTCGAGCTTGAGCTCACCGAGGGCATGCGCTTCGACAAGGGCTACATCTCGGCGTACTTCGCCACCGACATGGAGCGTATGGAGGCGTCGCTCGACGACCCGTACATCCTGATCGTCAACTCGAAGATCTCGAACGTGAAGGACCTCCTTCCGCTCCTCGAGAAGGTCATGCAGTCCGGCAAGCCGCTGCTGATCATCGCCGAGGACGTCGAGGGCGAGGCCCTGTCGACCCTGGTCGTCAACAAGATCCGTGGCACCTTCAAGTCCGTCGCCGTCAAGGCCCCGGGCTTCGGTGACCGCCGCAAGGCCATGCTCGGCGACATCGCCATCCTCACCGGTGGCACCGTCATCTCCGAGGAGGTCGGCCTCAAGCTGGAGAACGCCGGTCTCGACCTGCTCGGCCGCGCCCGCAAGGTCGTCATCACCAAGGACGAGACGACCATCGTCGACGGCTCCGGTGAGAGCGACCAGGTCCAGGGTCGCGTCAACCAGATCCGCGCCGAGATCGAGAACTCGGACAGCGACTACGACCGCGAGAAGCTGCAGGAGCGCCTGGCGAAGCTCGCCGGCGGTGTTGCGGTCATCAAGGCCGGTGCCGCGACCGAGGTCGAGCTCAAGGAGCGCAAGCACCGCATCGAGGACGCCGTTCGCAACGCGAAGGCGGCCGTCGAAGAGGGCATCGTCGCCGGTGGTGGCGTGGCGCTGCTGCAGGCCACCGCTGTCTTCGAGAAGCTGGAGCTCGAGGGTGACGAGGCGACCGGCGCCAACGCCGTGAAGCTCGCCCTGGAGGCCCCGCTCAAGCAGATCGCCGTCAACGGCGGCCTTGAGGGCGGCGTCGTCGTCGAGAAGGTCCGCAACCTCACCGTCGGCCACGGCCTCAACGCCGCGACCGGTGAGTACGTCGACATGATCGCCGAGGGCATCCTCGACCCGGCGAAGGTCACGCGCTCTGCCCTGCAGAACGCCGCGTCCATCGCCGCGCTGTTCCTCACCACCGAGGCCGTCATCGCCGACAAGCCGGAGAAGGCGGGCGCTGCCCCGGCCGGCGGCGGCATGCCGGGCGGTGACATGGACTTCTGATCCTCGCGGATCGGCTGTCCTGAGCGCGTAGCTCGTACGCAGGGGCGGCACTCTCCTCCGGGAGGGTGCCGCCCCTGCGGCGTTCGGGGCGCGGCGGACGCTACGGCAGGCGCTCCAGGATCCAGGTGCACAGTTCCCCGGACACCAGGGTGTGGCCCTCGTTCTGGTCGGCACAGAGGTACTCGTCGAGTTCGCTGTCCTCGGACGCCTCCGGGAACGGGTCGTACAGCTTCTCGTGGGTGTCGATGTCGCGCAGGGCGACCGCGCTGACGGCGGGCACGAAGCAGTGCTCGCGGATCTCGGCCTCCGAGCCGAGGCCGATGATGGCGGGGATCTTGTCCAGCTCGTCGGCGAGGATGCCGAAGCCCTCCAGGATGCCGCCGGGCGCGCCGTCGATCTCGGGCAGGTGCGAGGTGCGGATCTGCGGCTTGCGCAGGGTCACCACCCGCAGCTGCGCGACCAACTGGTCCTCGCCCGCGCCCTGCGTGTGCAGGTGGGTGCCGGTGATGGCCAGGCCGCGGCCGTGGAACGCGCGCTCGCCGGGGGCGATTCCGTTGCCCGCGCCGCTGCGCACGCCGTTGGCGACGCCGATTTTCTTCGGCCGGCGCGGCCAGCTGCCGACCCGCTCAAGCTCGGCGAGGAACTCGATGCGCTCCTTGTCGGTCTCGGGGGTGTCGCCCCACTCGGAGATGTGCTGCCACAGGAGCTGGCGCGCCGCCGGGCTGTTCATCTGGTTGGAGAAAGCGGCGTTGAGCCGCCGGATGTAGTGCGCGAACGACTGCAGGGCGATCGGGATCCAGGCGCCGCGGTGCGGGCTGTCGAAGGAGAAGTACAGCTCGGTCTCGTGCTCGTCGCCGTCGTGCTCCATCCTGGCGAGCGCGTACCGCGCGATCAGACCGCCCATGCTGAAGCCGCCGACGGTCAGCGGGTGGCTGCCGGTGCGGCGCGCGATCGCCTCCTGGACCGCCGACTTGACGGCCTTGGCGTTGTCCAGGAGCGAGGCGCTGCGCTCGTCGAAGCCGAGCAGGACGACGTCGTACCCGCGCTTGCGCAGTTCCCCGATGAGGGGGAACGGGCCGCGCTCCAGGATCTCCCACGAGAAGTCGAGATCACTGGGCCCGGTGTTGAAACCGTCCGCGATGAGCACCGGCTTGGTGAGCCCCTTCTTGGCGTCGGCGAGATAGACCCACGCCTTGCCCTCGGGCAACGCCCACTCCTGGTCCGGGTCGGGCGCGGACTCGTAGACCTCCCTGGGGCCGGGCGCCAGGGTGACGCGGGCAGCGCTCCCGAAAGCCTCGGCGATCTGCTCTTCCTCGGGCATGCCGGTGTCGTTGAACTCGGACATGAAGGGTCCCCTCCGGTGGTGCGGATTCGATGACGGCAGGTGGGCAGGTGCCATCCTCGGTACGCGCGGTGGCCCTCGATAGACGGCCACCGGGATTCACCGGGCGAGCGGGGCCCTTTCAGACAGCGGGGCGTTGGCCGTATTCGCCCGTGCGGTACGGGGGCGGGAGCGGCCGGGCCTGGGCACGGGGGTGCGCGCCGGTTACGGGTGTGCCGGGGAGGTGCTCGACTCGGTCAGCTTCTGCCCGGCGGCGCCCGCGAAGTATGTCCCGAAGGTGACGTGATCAGGCACGGGCGGCGGCGAGGATGCCGACCGCGCGGGGGAAGTCCTTGAGCTGGCCGAGGAGCGAGTCCAGAGCGGGGTGCAGGCACCGCGGCGGGACACCGCGGGCGGACAGGATGTCCGCGGTCCACGTGATGAACCTGGTGAACAGGCCCGGGTCGTCGACGTAGACCGCCGTGGCGAGGTAGCTGACGATGAAGTCGATGTCCTCCACGGTGCGTTCCACCTGGGTCGCGGTGTACCGGCGCATCTCGGGAAAGCCCTCCTCGACGTCGGAGAGGGTCTGCTTGACCAACTGGAGCTTGGACCTGCGGATCATGGAGTACTCCTGGTCGCCCAGGTGCGGCAGATCCATGTCGGGCAGGCGGGCCGCGTCCTCGCCGGGCTCTCCCGGGCTCATGCCGAGCAGGGTGGCCGCGCCGCGGGCGTCCGGGGCCCACTCGGCCCGCATCAACCGGGCGTAGCAGCCCTGCGGACCGAACGCGGCCCCTCCCGCGAGCACCGGAACGCCCACGCTCTGGCACGAGGCGATCGCGTTGTGGGCGCCGGGCAGCAGCGTCGGGATGGACGAGGAAAGCAGCACCGCCTGCGCACGGGTGCGTTGTACGTGCGCGACCAGATACTCGGTGGGGACCTGCGCCCCCAGATAGTCGACACGCCAGCCCCGCATTCGCAGCACCTCGCTGACCAGGAGCGCGGGCATGGCATGCCACTCGCCGTCGACGCACGCCACCAGGACCCGGCCCGTGAACGGGCCGAAGAGCGCGGGGGCGGTGGCGTCGGCGACCGCCGCCACGCACCGCTCGCTGATCGCCGTGACGGCGTGTTCCTGCGCCACCGTGATGTCGTTCGAAGCCCAGGCCAGACCCACCCGCTCCTGCGCCGGTGCGATCAGGTCGAGCAGGACGCGCTCACCCGCGGCGCGCATCTGTTCGGCGGTCGAGGCGTCGATGTCGTGCGTCTGCTTGATGTCTGCCGTGCCGAGCGCACGCCGCACCACGGCGATGGCCCGGCTCTCGTCGAATTCGCCGAGCGCCTGCCACAGTTCCTCTCGCGACTCGGTGAGGGAGTCGTTCTGCCGGTCGCCGTTCACACGGTTCCCCTTTCCGGGGGTTGCTCTTCTTCGGTCGTCGGACGGTTGCCGCGGGGTGCGCCGATCGCCAGAACGGCCATGTCGTCGTGCCTGCCCTCGCCCACCCACTGGGCGACGACCATCTGCACGCGCTCGGTGACCACCTCGGGCGGCATCCCGGCGCACTCGGCAAGGACGGAGCGCAGCCTCTCTTCGCTGAACATCGCGTCCCCCAGCGGTCCGCCGCGCGCTTCGGTGATGCCGTCGGAATACAGCAGGCAGACCTCCCCCGGCCGCAGGGTGACTTCCGCGGACTTGAACTCGACGTCGTCGAAGGCGCCGATCAGCGTGCCCTCGGCCGGGACCTCCTCGACGCGGCCGCAGGCGCGCACGACCAGGGGAGCGGGGTGGCCCGCGCTGGAGACGCGCAGCCGTACCCGTGAGTCCTGGTGTACGGCGGAGACCACGACCAGCGTCACGAACGGGGTCTGCTGCGCGGACAGCAATGCCGTGTTGAGCAGGGTGAGCAGACGGGCGTGGTCGGCGGCGAACGGCAGGAGCGCGTGCAGCGCCTGGCGGACCCTGCCCGCCGTGACGGCGGCTTCGAGTCCCTTGCCGCACACGTCACCCAGGACCGCGACGGTTTCGGCTTCCGGTGCGTCGGCGGGATGCAGGTCGTAGAAGTCGCCGCCGATACGGTCGCCCGCCACCGAGGCTCGGTAGCGGCCGGAGAAGCAGATGCCGTGCACCCGGCCCGGGGCGGGCGGCAGCAGGTCCCGCATCATCGCTTCGTTGACGTGCGCCTGACGGGCGTAACTGCGCGCTATGGACAGGGCGGCGCCCGCGCGCGCGGCGAAGAGCTGGGCGAAGGACTCCTCGCCGGGCGTGAACGCCGCCTCCCGCCGGTGGCGCAGCAGGATGAGGCATCCGGCCGGCACACCGTGCCCCGGCAACGGCACCACGACCACCGAACCGATGTCGCCGGCGTCCTCCACGAAACCGTCGGGCAGGGCCCAGGACGGCGTCTGCCCCGGATCGATCCACCGGGAGGACACCGACGGCAGCCCCAGCAACGCCTCCGCGAGACCCGGCAGTTGCCCCGGCTCCAGCATGACCCGCTCCTGCGCCACGGGCCCGCGCTCGGCACACCGCGTCACGGGAAAGCTGTGCCCGTCGCCCATCCCGACCACGACCGCCGCGTCCGCCAGATGCTCCGCCGCCCGCTGCACCGTCACCGCCATGCAACGCTCCAGGTTCAGCGAGGCGAGCAGCTCGGAGGAGAGCTCCTGGAGCAGCCCGGATCTGGCCCGCTCACGCGCCAACTCCCTTACGGCACCCGCCGGAGCGCTCTCCCCGACCAGCCACCACGTCACCGCGCCGTCCGCGCCCGGCCCGGCGAGCGCCTTCACGGGCCGCCCGTCGATCCGGCCTCCGGCCCACGCCGAGAGCTCCTTCCCCGCGCCGTTCGCATGCCGCAGGTGGGCCTCGTTCAGCCATGCGGGCGCGACCTCGCCCAAGGCCGCGCCGACATCGATCCGCGCCAGCAGATCACCGGCCTGTTCGTTGTGGGACAGCACGATGCCGGCCGCGTCCACCGTGACCGCCGGGTAGGGGTCACGGTGCGAAGCGGCAGGCCTTGCATCACGGGACTTCTTCTGCTCCGGCAAGGAGACCATCAACGCGGGACCCACTGGCGCGGGGTCCCGACCACCCCCACCCGACTCGGAACCAGGTGGGGGTTACGTTACCGACGGCATATGACTACTGGTTGTAGTTCGATGCACTTTGCCGTACTTCCGAAATCTTGCGCCGGACTACTGCATAATCCGCGCAGCGCGGCGGGCGTTCCCGCGCCGGGCGTTTCCTAGGGCGTCTTGAGGCTCGTGACGAACGCGGACCAGCTGGCGGCGCGGAACACGAGCTTCGGGCCGGTGGGGTTCTTGGAGTCGCGGACGGGGACGATTTCCGGATGCCCGTCGCTTACTTCGAGGCAGTTGCCGCCGTCCCCGCCGCTGTACGTGGACTTGCGCCAGGCGGCGACCTCCAGGCAGTCGCCGCCCTCTCCACGGCTGTAACTGGACTTGTGCCAGATGGCCGCGCTCAGGTCGTACTCAGGGGTGCTGTTCTCCATGCTCGTAATCCTGCGCTACTGACTCGATCAGGGCCAGGGATTGCCGAGTGGGGTGGGCTGCGGCCTGGAGGAGGTTGAACGTCAAGGGGTCGGCGCCGTGCAGCTGCGCGCCGCCGAAAAGGGGGCGCGCAAGGCGCTGTCGGCCGTCGACCTACTGATCTGCGCCACCGCCGCCCACCACGGCCTCATCGTCCTGCACGGCGACAACGACTTCGTGACGGCTGAGCGGTTCGCCGTGGAGTTGCGTCAGCGCAATGTGCTTGAGGGTCCCCTGGGCGACCGGGGTGCTCAACGGACCGGGAAGCCGTACGTGTAGCCCTGTTCCTTGAGGCGGGGGAGGAGCGTGCGGAGGGCTTCGACGGTCTGGGTGCGGTCGCCGCCGGCGTCGTGGAAGAGGAGGGTCGGCCCGTTGGGCAGTTCCCTCTCGACGGTGGCGATGATGGCGTCCGTGCCCGGGCGCTCGAAGTCCTTGGTGTCGACGTTCCAGCCGAGGGGGCGCATGCCGCGGTCGGCGGCGAGCTTGCGGCTGTACGGGGTGAACGCGCCGCCGGGTGCGCGGTAGTACATGGGGCGTACGCCGCCGGACGCCTTGGTGATCATGCGCTCGGCGTCGAGGATCTGCTTGGCCTGGTAGGCGTTGGACTCCTTGTCCATGCCGGTGTTGTGCGAGATCGAGTGGTCGCAGAGGCGGTGCCCGTCGGCGACGACCTTCTTCACGATGTCGGGGTGGGCCTGGGCCTGCGTACCGACCATGCAGAACGTGGCCTTCACGTCGTACTGCTTCAGCAGGTCGAGCATTTGGGGGGTCCACTTGGGGTCGGGACCGTCGTCGATGGTGATGTTGATGCCGCGCTTCCCCTTCTCGGAGGCGTGCGCGATGGTCTTCGAGACCGGCTTGACGGCGGGCTTCTTCGCCGCCGGTGCCGAGTCGGTGGTACCGGCCTGCGCGCTCCACACCCCCGCGCCGGTGGCGAGCAGCGTCACTCCCAGCGCGGCCCCGATCAACTTGCCGTACCAGCCCCGCCCGCCACTGTGCCGTGCCATCGTCCGCCCCTTTGCGTCCAGTCCCTCGCCGCTCCCCGATCGCGCGCGGCCACCTTGCAGGACGAGGAAGGGGGGCCGGGGGATGCAGTGGGGAGGCGTCCGTTACGGATCACGGACAATTCCGGGGACCTTCACGGACAACCCCCGGTGAGAAGGGGACGAACGGCGTAGGACAGCTGAGGGGGACGACGGGGACAGAGCTGTCACGGTGACGGCGGATACGTATGACGAGGCTGGCGCTCTCGTGCACGAGGCGTTCGGACTGACCGTTTACGGGCGGCGACCCTGCTGGATGCGTTGGGTGAGCTGTGTGCCGAGATCCGTGCCGAGCACGGGCTGCTCATGACGGACCCGGGCATCGAGAAGCTGTGGGAATGGTCTTCGGACGGCACCGACGGCTGGGGAGCGGAGATCGTGGGCCAACTGCTCCTGATGGCCGCCGAACGCGGTCCGAAGCTGGGATACGACGTGGATGACCTGGTGCGGTTTCTGCGGAGGGCGGCGGACGAGCGGTGAACCCCGGGGGTGCGTGATGTGGTGGGGTCAGGCCGCGGGGAGGGCGGTGAAGGTGACCTCTTCGTGGTCGGCGTCCAGGGCGATGTTCAGGGAGGCGTTCATCGCGGTGGCCACGCGCCGCAGGAGGGGCAGGATGGGGACCGCGTCCGCGCCTTCGATGCGAGAGATCTTTGCCTGGGTGAGGCCTGCGCGCTCGGCGAGCTGGGTCTGTGAGAGTCCCAGCTCCTTGCGGCGGTCGTAGGCGGCCTTGGCGAAAGCCATCGCGAGGCGAATCTCGGCGCGGTTGGCCTCGGCCTCGGGTGACTCGGCGTACCCCTCGCGGAGCTTCCTCTCGCGGGCCAGCTTCCAGCGGGTGTGGCTCATTTCGTGTTTCCTGCCTCGGGCTACAGGTTGCGGTAGACGTCGCGCCGGTTGCCCACGTGGAGGACCAGGATCACCAGGACCTCGTCACGGATCTCGTACACCACTCGGAAACTGCCGACGCGCAGCCGGTACAGGCCATCGTGGCCGGTGAGCTTCTTGCTGTCCGCGTCTTCACGACGTGGATCGTCACCGAGTGCGGTGAGAGCCGTCAGGATGCGCAGGGCTTGTTGGCGGTCGATGGCGCGGAGTTGGCGCTGCGCGTAGGTGGTGAAGCGGAAGGCGTACTTCACGCGGCGTCGCCCTTGCTCTTGCCGCCGTCTGCTTCGAAGAGGTCTGCGAGGAGCTCGGCCATGCTGACGGTGGGGTCGTCGCGATGCTGCTCGGCCTCGCGCGCGGCCAGCTCGTCGCTCGCCTCTTCGAGTGCGTCCAGGACCTCTATGGGGACCAAGGCCGCCACGCGCTTCCCCTTACGGGTCAGCACGGTCACCTCACCCGCCTCGGCCTTGTCGACGACCTCGGCGAGATGGGCGCGGGCTTCACGGATGGTGACGTTCTCGCTCATGACGCAAGTGTACGCATCAACGTGTACACACGGCATGATCCCGAGATCAGCCGAGGGCGGCACCCCCGGCATGCGCGGGGTGCCGCCCCACGAATGCTGGGGGCCAGGGGCCACCGGGAGGATCAGACCGCCGCCGGCTGCCTCTCCTTGCCGTCGTCGCCTTCGGCGGGCGTCGGTGCCGAGGGGGCTGCCTCGCCCCGGGCCACCACCGACTCGCCCGCATCCACATCCGCGTTCAAGTCCACCAGCATCTGCTTGCTGAAGCCGAAGAAGTACGTCGTGAAGAAGCCGACCACGTAGCCGACGAGCAGGCCGCCGCCGTAGATCGCGACCGTCAGGCCAAGGCCCTTGTTGCCGTCAAGGAGCGGGAACAGGGCCCAGCCCGAGGGGCCGATCGCCGTGGAGCCGACCTTCTCGCCGATCATCGAGAAGAAGCCGATGAACGCGCCGCCCGCCGCACCGCCCACGCACGCCGTGACGAAGGGGCGGCCCAGGGGGAGCGAGACGCCGTAGATCAGGGGTTCGCCCACGCCCAGGAAGCCTGCGGGGAGCGCGGACTTGATCGTCGTACGGATCGAGGTGTTGTGCTTGAGGCGCTTGTAGACCGCGATCGCGCAGCCCACCTGACCCGCGCCCGCCATCGCCAGGATCGGCAGAAGCACCGTGAAGCCCTGCTGCTCTATCAGCGTGGTGTGGATGGGGATCAGGGCCTGGTGCAGGCCCAGCATGACGAGGGGCAGGAACAGACCGCCCAGGACCAGGCCCGCGAACGCGCCCGTGTTGTCCAGGAGCCAGTTCGCCGCCGTGCCGATGCCCGTCGAGACCTCGCCCGCCAGGAACATCAGGCCGAAGATCGTCACCAGGCCCGAGAGCAGGACCGTGATCGTGGGGGTGACCAGGACGTCCAGGGCCTCCGGGACCCAGCGCCTGCACCACTTCTCGACGTACGTGGCGAGGACCGCGGCGCCCAGGGCGCCCAGTACGCCGCCCTGCCCGGGTGACAGCTTCTGGCCGAACGCCTCGATGTTCGCGACGCCCGCGTACACGATGATCGCCGCGACCGCGCCGCCCAGGATCGGCGTACCGCCGAACTCCTTCGCCGTGTTGAAGCCCACGAACACCGCGATGAGCGCCATGAAGCCGGAGGCGATCGCGGCGAGCGCCGGGGTGATGCCCGGCAGCCACTCCAGGTTGATCAACAGGCCGTTGATGCCGGCGATGATGCCGCAGCCGATCAGGGCCGGGATCAGCGGCACGAAGATGTTCGCGATGCGGCGCAGGAAGAGCTTGAACGGCGTCGCGTTCTTCTCCTTGCGGGCCGCCCGCATCGCCGCGCCCTGTTCCGCCAGCTCATCGGCGGTCCGGGTGGGTTCCGGCGCGGGCGCCGCCCCGGCCTCCGCCACCAGGGCCTCGAACTCCGGGGTGACACGGGCGACCGTGCCCGGGCCGAGCACGATCTGGTACGTGTCGTCCTCGACCACGCCCAGCACGGCGGGCAGCGCCTTCAGGGCCTCGTCGTCGACCAGCGAACGGTCGGCCAGGCTCAGGCGCAGGCGCGTCATGCAGTGGGCGATGGAGGTGACGTTCCGGGCGCCGCCGACGAGGGGGAGGATCGCGGCGGCTGTGGCGCGGTTCTTGTCAGTTGCCATGGTGCGGGGTGCCTTGCTGTGTGCAGGGTGGCGCTGTTCTTCGTCAGCGGCTGGGGGTCAGGTCGTACGAGGGGTCGTGCGGGCGGTGTCCAGGGCGGCCCTGAGGTGGCCGTCCGAGGACGAGAGGAGGTCGGCCGCGGTGGGGCCGTCCACCCCGCCGAGGATGGTCAGGATGGCGTTCTTCACCTCCCCGTCGGTGGCGGCGAGCGCGGCCTCGATCTCCTCGTCGGAGGCGCCGGTGGCGAGGGAGACGATCCGGCGCGAGCGGGCGCGCAGCTTCTCGTTCGACGCGCGGACGTCCACCATCAGGTTTCCGTAGGTCTTGCCGAGCCGGATCATCGTGATCGTCGACAGCATGTTGAGGACGAGCTTCTGGGCCGTGCCCGCCTTCAGACGGGTGGAGCCGGTGAGCAGCTCCGGGCCGACGACGACCTCGATGCCGTGGTCGGCGGCTGCCGCGAGCCCGCTGTCCGCGTTGCAGGAGAGGCCGATGGTGAGCGCGCCGTACCGCTCCTTCGCGTGCTCGACGGCGCCGATCGCGTACGGCGTGCGGCCGGAGGCGGAGATGCCCACGACCACGTCGTCAGCGGTGAGTCCGAGCCCGTCCAGGTCCCCGGCCGCCAGTTCCTTGCTGTCCTCCGCGCCCTCGACCGCCGTGACCATGGCGCTCGGGCCGCCCGCGATGAGGCCGACGACCTCGGTCGGGTCGGTGTTGAAGGTGGGCGGGCACTCGGACGCGTCGAGCACACCGAGGCGGCCCGCCGTCCCCGCGCCCGCGTAGACGAGCCGGCCGCCGCGGGCCATGCGCTCGGCGGTGCCGTCGATGGCGGCGGCGATCGCCGGGAGTTGCTCGGCGACGGCCGCGGGCACGGTGGTGTCCTCGCCGTTCATGATCTTCGCGATCTCCAGCGTGGGCAGCCTGTCGATCTCGGAGAGCTCGGGCCGGAACGCCTCGGTGGTGAGGGTCTCCAGCTGGGCGCGGAGTTCGCCGTACGTCCCTCCGTTCTGCGGTGCGGGGAAGGGCGTGGCGTCGGTCGTGGAGCTCATGAGGGGCGGCTCTTTCGTGTGCGGCGGGGGGTGGCGGGGGGTTCTTCAGGAGCTGCGGGAGGCCGGCGGTTCGCCGCCGCAGCCGCGGGTGGTCAGCGGTTGCCGCCGCGCGGGCTGTGCCGGTGCGCGAGCGCTTCGTACGAGGCGGCGAGAGCGGGCGCCGCGGTGTCGTACGTCCGCTGGGCGACGCCCACGAACAGGCAGTCCACGACGAGCAGCTGGCTGGTGCGCGACGACATCGCGGCGGGCCTGAGTTCGCTCTCGCGCGCGGTGGAGGTGGTCAGTATGTGATCCGCGTACTGCGATACGGGGCTGCCGGGGCGCCCGGTGATCGCGATGGTCGTCGCCCCGCGCTCGAAGGCCACCCGCAGCGGCTCTATGACGTCACCGGTGGACCCGGAGTGCGTGATCGCGATCGCCACGTCCTTGGGGCGCAGGGTGACGGCGTTCGTGACGGCCAGGTGCGGGTCGGAGTGCGCGTGGGCGATGTGGCCGATGCGAAGGAGCTTCTGCGCGAGGTCCTGGGCGACGAGCCCGGAGGCGGCGACGCCGTAGACCTCGGTGCGGGGCGCGGCGGCGAGCGCGGCGACGGCGGCGCCGAGCTGGCCGGTGTCGAGTCCGGCGGCGGTGTCGGCGAGGGTCTGCTGCTCGTCGTAGGCCAGCTTCGCCACGACATCCGCTATCGGGTCGTCCACGGCGATGTCGGCGGTGACGGCGGGCGCGCGGCCCGACTGCTGCTGGGCGGCGAGACCGGCGAGGGCGAGCCGCAGGTCGCGGTAGCCGGGGTAGCCGAGGAGGCGGGCGGTGCGGACGACCGTGGCCTCGCTGGTACCGGTGAGTTCGGCGAGGCCGGTGACCGTGAGGGCCGCGCAGCCTGCCGGATCGCCCGCGACGGCTTCGGCGACCAGCTGCATGGAGCGGGTCATGGACGGCGCGAGGGTCCGCACCTTGGCCGCGAGGGCGGCCGGGGCGGGGGGCGCGGCACCCGCGAAAATTTCCTTCACGTCATTGGTCACGTCTGAAAGATATTTTCGGACCGGTGGTCGGTCAAGACCCCTTTGGTCCCGATCTCGGCCGCCGGCCTGGATGGATCTTCGGCGGGTTGCGCGTGGGGTGGACAATGGCTGCATGGACGCGATCGACCCTCTGGAGCAGGCGCTGCACGCCGCTCGTGCACTTGTCCTCGCCGATCTCGTGGCGCGCGAGGTCGCCGAGGCCGAGGTCGTCTCACTGGTCGAGGAGTCGGTGACGCACCGCCGCTGGTGGGTCGAGCAGTGGCCCGAGGGCGTGGAGTACGTCGCGGGCCTCGTCGCCCAGGACGTACAGGACGGGCTCCTTGAGCGCTACGGCCGCTGGCCGCTGTGCCCGGTGTGCGGCTCGGGGGACCCCCACGCCCTCGACGTGGAGCCGGAGTTGGGCCCCGATCCGCACTGGGTGTGCGGCAAGGCGGGCGTGGTGGTCGCCCCGGTGGGCGGCCTGACGTGACGGTGTACATCGACCCGCCGACATGGCCGGGCCACGGCCGTATGTGGTCCCACCTGGTCAGCGACTCCTCGTACGAGGAACTGCACGCGTTCGCGGCGGGCATCGGCGCCCCGCGGCGCGCCTTCGAGCGCGACCACTACGACCTGCCCTCGCACCGCTACGACGACGCGGTGCGCGCGGGCGCGGTCGAGATCGGCTCCAAGGAGTTGGTGCGCAGGCTTACGGAGGCGGGGTTGCGCAGGCCCAAGGGGAGGCCGGCGGGGCCGGCGGGGCGGGCGTAAAGGACGGCTGCCGGCGACTGTTATCGGGAAGCCTCCGCGGACGCCGCCGCCTGCGTGGGCTCGTCCGCCGATGACGCCGTGACCACGCGGCTCGGAGTCCTGCGGTGCAGGCGCAGGGAGACGGCCAGCGCGGCGATCGCCACCGTCGTCATGGCGGCGCCCGCCCACGCCGTCGACTCGTAGCCGAGCTTGAGGTCGATGACCGTGCCGCCGAGCCAGGGGCCGCCGGTGTTGCCCAGGTTGAACGCGGCCGTCGTGGTCGCGCCCGCGAGGGTGGGGGCGGCGCCGGCGACGTTGAACATACGGGCGTTGAGCGCCGGGGCGGTGTAGAAGGCGGAGACGCCGAGGAGGAACGAGAGCACGATCGCCACCGCTGCCGTGTCGGAGAAGAGAGCGAGGGCCACCAGGAAGACCGTCGAGGCCGCGGCGCCGCTCAGCATGACGCCGAAGAGGTGGGCGTCGGCGAAACGGCCGCCGATCGCCGTGCCGACGAGCGCGCCCGCGCCGAAGAGGCCGAGGACGGTGGGGACCCAGCCCTTGTCGAGGCCCGCGACGTCCGTCAGGAGCGGGGAAAGGTACGAGAACGCGCAGAAGACGCCGCCCGCCGCGAGCGCGGTGATCGTGACGGAGAGCCAGACCTGCCGGTCGCGGTAGATGGCGAGCTCTTCCTTCAGACGCGGCTTCTCGGCGGGGAGCGGGATGCGGGGGATGAGGGTCAGCACGCCGACGAGTGCGATCGCGGAGGCGATGCCGACTGCCCAGAAGGCGGAACGCCAGCCGAAGTTGTCGCCGAGGAGCGCGCCCGCGGGTACGCCGAGCACGTTCGCGATGGAGAGTCCGCCGATCATCACCGCCATGGCGCGGGCGCGCTGGTTGACCGGCACCATCGCGATGGCGACGGCCGCGCCCACCGCCCAGAAGCCGGCGCAGGCGAACGCGCTGACGACGCGGGACGCGAAGAGGATCTCGTACGTGGGCGCGAGAGCACCGGCGACCTGGCCGAGGCCGAAGACCGTGATGAGCGTGATGAGGGTCGTACGGCGGGGCAGCCGCAGGGTCGCCACCGCGAGGAGGGGGGCGCCGATGACCATGCCGATGGCGAAGGCGGAGATGAGGAGGCCTGCGCGGGGGATGGAGACGTTCATGTCGTCCGCGATGGGCGGCAGCAGCCCCGAGAGCATGAACTCGCTCGTACCGAGGGCGAAGACGGCGAGGCCGAGGATGTAGACGGCTACGGGCATGCGGGGGGCTGCGCCGGGCTTGGGGGTGGGGTTCTGAGCGGCGTTCTGGGCGGGGTTTTGAGCAGGGGACGGCATAACTGTGGTGAACGCCGGGGGGTGCGGGGGGCATTCCTTGGGCGGGGCGTTGCCCTGTGCCGGGGGCTCTGGCGGCTCTGGCTGTGCGCCGGTGGGGCTGCGGGCACAGGCTCTCCCACCCACCCGCCCGTTTGCCCGGCGTCAGGGCTGGATGCGGGGTGATCGGGTGGGTGGGAGGGGAGAATCGCCGCGAAGCGGCGGGTAGTTGTGGCGGACGTGGCCCCGGACGTTTTCAGTGGCGGGCGGGAGTGCCTCGGGCAGGGCGGACGTAGGCTCGGAGGTTTTCTCGGTTGGGGGCCGGGGTGTAGCCCGCGCGGGTCGCCACCGCACCGGACGCCGTGTTCTCGGGTTCGGTCAGTGCCAGCAGGGCCGCGACCCCGGGGCGCTCCAGCGCCAGGGAAGAGAGGGCGCGGAGGGCTTCCGAGGCGTAGCCACGGCCGCGCGCGGCGGGCGCCAGGTCATAGCCGACCTCGGCGACCCCCTCCTCGTCCGGCGGGCCGTGAAAGCCCATGCCGCCCACGGCGACCTCGTCCTCCGCCCGGACCAGGACGAACATGCCCCACTCGGGCCGATGCACCCCGGAGCCGTACGCCTTCGTCACCATTGCCGCGGCCGACCGCGTCCCCTCGTAAGGCCCGCCCTCGATCCACGTAAAGCCCCCCGTACCGCCCGCGGCGAGATCCGCGGCCGCCGCGGGGCTCACCTCCCGCAGGACGACCCGCCCGGCGGGGATCGAGAGGGAGTTGTGCCAGCGCCAGGAGTCCACCTGAGGGCGCCCCGGCAGCGCACCGCGGCCCGTGGCCCAGAGCAGCGTCGCCCACTGGTCCCCGGGCGTACGCGCGGGCGTGACCTGCGGGAAGATCCGGGCGAGTACCGCCTCGCACAGCGCGGCGGGCGGCTCCGCGTCGACGCCGAGCGCCCGCGCGATGTCGTACGTGTGGAGCAGCACCTCCGCGACGCCCATCGCCGCGAAACCCACCGCGTCCGCGCTCCCGGACGGGTAGGGGTGGTAGGCCCGCACGCCGGGCGGCGTGGTCCGCACCACCGCCGCGAGCAGCCCGCCGGTCGCTTCGAGGACGCTGATCGCGTCCGCGGGGCCCGACCCCTCGTCGAAGGCGACCTCGAAGGGAACCCACGTGTCGGTCGCCCGCCCCGTCAGCTGCCCGGCGTACGCGACCAGGCATCCCGCGATGTGCTCTGCCGTCTTCAGGCAGCTCCAGTCGCTACCGCCCGCCTTGCCGCTCCAGTCGCGCTCCACCCCCGTGCGCAGCACCTTCGCCGCGTACGTCACGGCTTCCTCGATCTGATCCCCGCCCATGTGAAGCATGGGCCGAGAGTACGGGAGCGTCAGACGCTCAGCAGATCAATTTCCGTCGCCAGATTCGCGCGCGCGGGACCCTCCCACTCCGCCGCCCCGTACGGCGTGCGGAACAACCTGGGCAGCGCCAGGAGCTGGCGCAGCACCGCCGCCCGGCCCGCGCGGAAGTCCTCGTCGGGCACGAAGGCGTACTCCTCGCGGACGGCGGACGCGTACGCGGCGTAGGCGTCGGGAGCGGCGGCCAGGATCGCCAGGTCCGCGTCGCACAGCGTCTCGCCGTTGCGGTCGCCGACGGCGGGGTCGTGGGTGACGGTGAGGCGGACCAGGCGCGCCACCTCGGCGACCTGCGCTTGGCTCAACCCGGCCTCGGACAGGGCGCGTTCGGCCAGACGGGCGCTGCGCTCCTCGTTCTCGGAGCGGTCCGGCGCGTACACCGCGTCGTGGAACCATGCCGCGAGCCGTACGAGTCCGGGGTCGTCCGCGTGCTCTTCCAGTACGTCGATGTGGTCGAGGACCGCCGCGAGGTGGGCGGTGGTGTGGTACCGCCGATGCGGCTCGGACCAGCGTGCGAGGAGGTTGTCCGCGTAGGGCGCGGGGTCGGGGGTTCCGCCGCTCGCGTCGCCGCTCGCGTCGCCGCTCGTGCCGCCCCTCGCGCCGAGCAGGGTGGCGTGCCAGCGGGCGCGGAGGTCGCGGTCGCGGTCACCGTCGCGGAGGTCGCGGTCCCTGTGGTTGTCGTCGGCTTGGGTGTCGTCGGCCATGGTGTGACCCTAAACCGGGGCAAGCCCACCCGTTGCCAGGGGCGGCGGCGACAGGGTTGGCTGCCGCTATGACGACCGCGAGGACTGACGACGAGACGTATGACCCCGAGCGGCCCGGCCGCCTTCTGCGTACCGAACGCGACGTTCTGATACCGCTGTTGCGGGGCGCCGACGAGGCCGCGTACGACATCCGGACCTGCTGTCCGGGCTGGACGGTGCGGCATATGCTCGCGCACTGCGGCTCCGCGCTCATGCGGGTGGTCGAGAGCCGCTTCGAGAAGGGCGTGTACTCGCCGGAGAGCAATGAGCGTGACATCGCCGAGCGTGCCGAGTGGTCCAACTCCCGTGTGGTGGACGAGCTGGAACGCGGGATGACCGAGGCGGGGCCGATCATCGCCAAGTCGGAGGGGCTGCTCGACGGGGTCGCGCTGGGGGAGTGGATTCACGCGGGGGATGTGCGGGAGGCGTGGGGGTTGCCGGGGGCGTACGGGGGGTCGGGGTTGCCGGACGCGTTGCTGCTGCTCGCGGCGCGGAGCAGGGTGGTGAAGACGGTGGCGCTGCACGCTGATGTGGACGGGCTCGATTCGCCTCTGCTTCTCGGGGTGGGGGATGGCGCCTCGCCGCCGGCTCGCTTTATCGGTGATGCGGCTACTTTGATTCGGGTGTGTGCGGGGAGGCCGCTTGCGGGGACGCGGTATGAACTCGCCGGGGCGAGGGAGTCGGACTTCGCGATCTTCAGCTAGGCCTGCTGCGAGGGGCGGGGCGGGGTTCCGCGCAGTTCCCCGCGCCCCTTATGGGCCTCGCCTGCGGGTGCGTGGGGGTTTGTCGCGCAGTTCCCCGCGCCCCTTCCGGGGCTTCGGCTGCGGGTGCGTGGGGGCTGATCGCGCCGTTCCCCGCGCCCCTTAAGGGCTTTGACCTGCGGGTTGCGTGTGGCTTGTCGCGCCGTTCCTCGCGCCCCTTTCGGGGCTCGCGTCCCTTGAGGGGCTTGGCCTGCGGGGGCGGGGGTTTTTAGGGGCGCGGGGAACTGCGCGACAAGCCCCCACCCACCCGCAGTCGCAGATTGAGACGGGCCGGAGAGGTTAGTGGTCGTGGGCGTCCGGGGCCTGATCCGGGGTCTCGTTGCTGCCGCTGCCCGGCGGAACCGCCCCCGCGTTGACCGTGAACGCCGCCGTTCGGACCTTTCCCTCGTGCTTGAAGTCGAGGAACAGGCGGTACGAGCCCGTACTCGGCGCCGTGGCCTTGAAGGAGACGGCGGGGCCCGGCTCGGTCTTGCCGTCGCCCGGCTCGCCGGTGGGGTGTACGTGGAGGTACGCCAGGTCGCCGGAGCGCAGGGCGACCAGGTGGCCGTACGCACCGAGGTAGGGCTGCAAGTCAGTCACAGGGCGCCCGTTCTTCTCCACGTTCAGGGTCACGTCACTGGACTTGCCCGGCTTCAACCCGCCCTTGAGGCTAACCTCGTAGCCGTCGACCTCAGCGGTCGGACCGGACGCGGGCAGCGCCCCCGGGGCGTACCTTCCCGCCACCGCCAAGTCCGCGCCCAGCGTCAGACCCTCCTTCTCGCCCTCGGGCTTGAAGTCCGCGAAGACGCGGTAACCGCCCGCCTCGGGCAGCTCGACCGGCGTCGACCAGGTGCCGTCCGCCGCGCGAGTCGGATGCAGGTGGCGGTACGTCCGCAGGTCGTGTGAGGCGACGATGAGGTGCAGCTCCTTGTCGTGTTCCTTCTCGTACGCCGTGACGTTCCGCCCGGCCCCGTCCTTGCCCGCACCCTCCTCGACGACCGTGAACCGCAGCTCCTCGCGCTTCTCTGCGGCGATGCGGGACGTCTTCAGGTCGAGCGAGTAGCCGCGCTCGGAGATCTGCAGACCGCCGGGCACGGTGTCCGCGTGGCCCCCGCCGGCCTCCTCGCCTCCTCCCGGCTTCTTCTCCCCGCCCGGGTCCGTGTGCCCGCCGTGCTCGCTCGCGGGCTTCTTCTCCTTCTCCGCGGTCACGGGGTCGACGCCCTGGCCCACTCCGTACGCCGTGCCGAAGGTGGCGGCGACGGCCGCGGCGAAAGCGGTGATCTTCAGTCCTGTGTTCATGACGGTTCAGCTCCCGCGTGGATCTCTTGTCCCTTATGCCTTATGCCTTAGGCCCTTACGCCTCCGAAGATACCCCCATAGGGTATGAAGTCAAGGAGCGGGACGCCCTTGCGAATGATACCCCCTAGGGGTATACATGGTCACGACGGTAAGGGTACCCGGCCCGGGTATCCCCCCATCCCCGATCGAGGAGCCCGCGGACATGCCCACCACACCCGGCACCACCGGCGGCACCACCGAGGTGGCAGAAGTAGAACTCGCCATCGGTGGGATGACCTGCGCCTCGTGCGCCGCCCGGATCGAGAAGAAGCTCAACCGCATGGACGGCGTCGAGGCGACCGTCAACTACGCCACCGAGAAGGCCAAGGTCAGCTACCGCGGCCAGGACGTCGCCGTCCAGGACCTGATCGCCACCGTCGAGGCCACCGGCTACACCGCACAGGAGCCCGCCCCGCCTCGCAGTGAGGAGGGAGGTGGCGGGAGCGGCGAGGGCGGCGGCGACCGGCGCGGCGATGACGAGCTGCGGTCCCTGCGCGAGCGGTTGGTCGCCGCGGTCCTGCTCTCCGTGCCCGTCGTCGCGATGGCGATGATCCCGGCCCTGCAGTTCGAGTACTGGCAGTGGCTGTCCCTGACCCTGGCGGCGCCGGTCGTGACGTACGCGGCCTGGCCCTTCCACAAGGCCGCCTTCACGAACGCGCGGCACGGCGCGGCGACGATGGACACGCTGATCTCCGTCGGCACGTCCGCCGCGTTCATCTGGTCGCTGTGGGCGCTGTTCTTCGGCACGGCCGGTACGCCCGGCATGACCCACCCCTTCGAGCTGACCATCTCCCGCTCGGACGGCGCCGGGAACATCTATCTGGAGGCCGCGGCGGGCGTCACCGCCTTCATCCTGGCCGGGCGCTACTTCGAGGCCCGCTCCAAGCGCAAGGCGGGCGCGGCCCTGAAGGCCCTGCTCCAGCTCGGCGCCAAGGAAGTCACCGTCATGCGTGACGGCGGGCGCGAAGAGACCGTCCCCGTCGGCGACTTGAGGGTCGGCGACCGCTTCCTCGTACGGCCCGGCGAGAAGATCGCCACCGACGGCAAGGTCGTCGAGGGCGCCTCCGCCGTGGACGCCTCCATGCTCACCGGCGAGTCCGTGCCGGTCGAGGTCGCCGAGGGCGACTCCGTCACCGGCGCGACCCTCAACGTCGGCGGACGCCTGGTCGTCGAGGCCACCCGCGTTGGCGCGGACACCCAGCTCGCCCGCATGGCCAAGCTCGTCGAGGACGCGCAGAACGGCAAGGCGGCGGCCCAGCGCCTCGCCGACCGGATCTCGGCGGTCTTCGTGCCGGTCGTCATCGCCCTGGCCGTCGCCACCCTCGGCTTCTGGCTCGGCAACGGCTCCGGTCTGACGGCGGCCTTCACCGCCGCGGTCGCCGTACTGATCATCGCCTGCCCCTGCGCCCTGGGCCTCGCCACGCCGACCGCCCTCATGGTCGGCACCGGACGCGGCGCCCAGCTCGGCATCCTGATCAAGGGCCCGGAGGTCCTGGAGACGACCCGCAAGGTCGACACGATCGTCCTGGACAAGACCGGCACCGTCACCACCGGCACCATGACCCTGCTGGCCACGCATGCGGCGCGGAACACCGATGCGGCCGAAGTCCTGCGCCTCGCGGGGGCGTTGGAGCATGCCTCGGAGCACCCCATCGCCCGGGCGGTGGCCGCCGGCGCTGCCGAGCGGGTCGGCGAACTGCCCGTCCCCGAGGACTTCGCGAACGTGCCGGGCCTGGGCGTCCAGGGCATCGTCGAGGGGCACGCCGTCCTGGTCGGCCGCGAGGCGCTGCTCGCGGAGTGGGCGATCCCGCTGCCGGTGGATCTGGAGCGGGCGAAGGCGGAGGCCGAGGCGGCCGGACGTACGGTCATCGCGGTCGCGTGGGACGGCGAGGCGCGCGCGGTCCTGGAGGTCGCGGACGCGGTGAAGGAGACGAGCCCGGAGGCGATCGAGCGGCTGCGGGCCCTGGGCCTCACGCCCATCCTCCTGACCGGCGACAACAAGGCGGTCGCGGCAGCGGTCGCCGCCGAGGTGGGCATCGCCCCGGACGACGTGATCGCCGAGGTCATGCCGCAGGACAAGGTGGATGTCGTCAAGCGGCTCCAGGCGGCGGGCCGGAGCGTGGCGATGGTCGGCGACGGCGTGAACGACGCCGCGGCGCTCGCGCAGGCCGACCTGGGACTGGCGATGGGCACGGGTACGGACGCGGCGATCGAGGCCGGCGACCTCACGCTCGTACGAGGGGACCTGCGCGCGGCGGCCGACGCGATCCGCCTCTCGCGCCGCACCCTCGGCACGATCAAGTCGAACCTCTTCTGGGCCTTCGCCTACAACGTGGGCGCGCTGCCGCTGGCCGCGGCCGGCCTTCTGAACCCGATGATCGCGGGCGCGGCGATGGCGTTCTCCTCGGTCTTCGTGGTCGGCAACAGCCTGCGCCTGCGGGGGTTCAAGCCGCTGAGCTGAGCCCCGGGAACGGGCGGCGTGACGGACGGCACGAAGGGCGGCATGTACATGTCTTTACGATCAGCCCGGTGCGCTTGGGGCGCGCCGGGCTGATCTGCGCGTAGGCTGGGTAATTGGACTAGACCTATGTGCGGCGGCTGCGGAGACTCTGCGGAGACCTTCGCGGACCGCCCCCGCGGCCCCGGACCCGAAGGAAGACATCCATGAGCAAGCGTGCAGTCCTGGAGGTGATCGCCCTCGATGCCGAGGACGCCGTCGCCGCCCAGGCCGGAGGCGCGGACCGCCTCGAGCTGGTCACCGACATGGCCGCGGACGGCCTGACCCCGTCCCGCGAGACCTTTGCCGAGATCCGCGCCGCCGTGGACATCTCCCTGCGCGTGATGCTGCGCCTCGCCGACGGCTTCGCCGCGGGCGACGTCGACACTCTCGTACGCCGCGCGCGGGAGCTCAGGAGCGAGGGCGCCGACGAGTTCGTGCTCGGCTTCCTCGACGAGACGGGCGGCCCCGACCTGGCCGCGGTCGAAGCCCTCGCGGGCGCGGTCGACGGCTGCCGCTGGACGTTCCACCGGGCCATCGACCGCACCCCCGACCGCGACGCCCTGCGCAAGCAGCTCGGGGACTTCCCCGGCCTCGACACCTACCTCACCGCGGGCTCGGCCACCGGCGTGGACGAGGGCCTGCCCACGCTGCTCGCCGAGGCCGCGCGCTCCGGCCAACCGGGTTACGAGCAGCAGATCCTGGTGGGCGGCGGCCTCCGCCTCGACCACCTTCCGCAGCTCAGGGCGGCCGGCGTGGACGCGTTCCACATCGGCGGCGCCTCGCGGCCCGACGGCTGGTCGGCGCCGGTCTGCGCCGACGCCGTCGCCCGGTGGCGGGCAGCGATCGACGCCTGAACCCGCTCCGCCGGGCCTTCTTCCGGGGTGCGTGCTCGCGTGCCGGACGGGACGCGATACAACTGGGCGGACAGGGGAGGGGACTTCATGCCGACACCAGCCAACAAAACGCGTCCCGCGGACCGCATACTCACGGCCGGGACGCTGCCCGTGGCCGCGACGCTGCTCACCGGAACGGTGGCGCTCTACATCACGCTCGTCGCGTTCGGGAACATCACCGACTTCGACTCCAACCAGCAGTTCGTACGCCATGTCCTGGCGATGGACACCACCTTCAAGGACGACGACCTGATGTGGCGCGCGGTGGAGTCCACCGCGCTCCAGGACGCCGCGTACGTCGGGATCATCGTCTGGGAGACCCTGGCCGCGCTGATCCTTCTCACGGCGACGGTCCTGTGGGCCGGGGCCCTGCGCCGCCCGCAGGGGCTGCGCCGAGCACGCCGGGCGGGCACGATCGGCCTGCTGATGCTCCTCGCCCTGTTCGGGGTGGGATTCATCGGGATCGGCGGCGAATGGTTCGCCATGTGGCAGTCGGAGGACTGGAACGGCCTCGACGCGGCCACCCGGATCGTGACGCTCACGGGCCTCGTACTCGTCGTCACCCACCTGCCGTCCGCCGCGGCTCCGGTGGACAGCGGGCGGGCGGACGTGGACGCCTAGCGGGCCTCCGGCAGGGTGACCGTCACCGTCAGGCCGCCCCCTTCGCGGGGGCGGGCCGTGACCTCGCCGTCGTGGGCCCGTGCGATGGAGCGGACGATCGAAAGGCCGAGGCCCGCTCCCTTCGCGGTGACGAGCCGGTCGGCGTTCAGGCGCCGGAACGGCTCGAAGAGGACCGGGATCTCGTACGGCGGAATCGCGGGGCCCGTGTTGCCCACCTCCAGCTCGATCCCGCCGCCGCTCCGGGTACGGCATGTGACGCTCACCTTGCCGCCGGCCCCGGTGTTGTGCCGTATGCCGTTCTCCACCAGGTTCTGCACGAGGCGTTCGAGGAGCAGCGCGTCACCGGCGACCACCGCCTCGGCCGCCTCCTCGTGCACCGTGACTCCGGCTTCCCCGGCCTCCGGCGCGGTCTGCGCGACCACGTGCGTGACGATGTCGGCCAGGTCGACCGGCAGGCGTTCGGCGATCTCGTTCTCCGAACCCGCGAGCAGCAGCAGGCCGTTGATCAGCCGCTCGTGCCGGATGTTGATCTGGAGCAGGTTCTCGCCGAGCTGCCTGACGTCCTCGGACGCCGATCTGCGGTGCATGGCCACCTCCACCAGGGCGCGGCCCAGGGTGAGCGGGGTGCGCAGTTCGTGCGAGGCGTTGGCGACGAAGCGGCGCTGTCCGTCGAAGGACCGGTCGAGCCGTTCGACCATCGTGTCGAAGGTGTCGGCGAGATCCTTCACGTCGTCCTGAGGCCCCGCCAGGGCGATCCGCTCGTGCAGCCCGCGGTCGGCGCCGGACGCCGCGGCGATCCGCCGCGCGGTGTCGGTGACCCGGTGCAGCGGCGCCAGGACCCGGCCCGCGATCAGCCAGCCGAGCCCGGTCGCCGCGCAGCCCACCACGGCAAGGGCGATGCCGCCCTGGGTGAGCAGCGACGTCGTCGCCGCCTCGTGCAGCGAGTCCTGCTGGCCGCGCATCCACTCCTCGGCCTTGCGGAAGCGTTCGTCGGCCGTGGTGGCGCCGGGCGGGCTCGCGTTGACGAACTTCATCGTCCTGCCGGAGAGCTGCTGGTTGAACAGGGCGTACGTGACTCCGAGCAGGACGACGCCGGCGACGAGGAAGAGGCCGCCGTAGACCAGGGACAGGCGGGTGCGCAGGGACATGCGGCGGGGCAGGCGGGGGAGTGGTCGGGGGCGACGGGTGAGGCCGGGACGGCGCGGGCGACTTGAGCGGCGGGAGTGGCCGGGTGGGCTCGTGCGGCTCACGGGATGCGGTACCCCACGCCCGTGACCGTCGCCACCACCGGCGGATCCGCCAGCTTGCGGCGCAGCTTGAGGACGGTCAGGCGGACCGCGCCCGTGAACGGGTCGGCGTTCTCGTCCCACGCCTTCTCCAGGAGCCGCTCGGCGGAGACGGCCGCCCCGTCCGCGCGGAGCAGTTCGGCGAGCACCGCGAACTCCTTCTTCGCCAGCGGTACGTAGCGGCCGTCCCGGAACACCTCGCGGCGCGCGGGATCCAGGGTGATGCCCGCGCGGTGCAGGACGGGCGGCGCGGCGGGGCGCGAGCGGCGCCCCAACGCCTGGACGCGGGCGGCGAGTTCGGGGAAGGCGAACGGCTTGGTGAGGTAGTCGTCGGCGCCGATCCGCAGCCCGTGCACGCGGTCCGTGACATCGGCCGCGGCGGTCAGCATCAGGATCCGGGCCGCTGAAGGGGATGCGACGAGTTCCCGGCACACCTCGTCGCCGTGCAGGACGGGCAGGTCCCGGTCGAGCACGACCACGTCGTAGTCGTTGACCCCGGCACGCTCGACGGCCGCCGCGCCGTCGTACGCCACGTCGACCGCGTGCGCCTCCTCCCGCAGCCACTCCGAGATCGCGTCGGCGAGCATCGGCTCGTCCTCCACCACCAGTACGCGCATGTGCGGCCCCCAGCGTGCGGCTTGCTGCGTCAGGACGTCAGGAGGCCCATGGTTGCCGCCGGGCTGTTTCCTTTTCGTCAGTGATTCCTGTGAAAGGGGAGAGGGGCACGGGGAAACGCGGGGGAAACGCCGCGCCGCGTTGCATCGCCTTCCGACGGCCGGACGGGCAACGACCGGCCCCGACAGGAGGAGGCAGTCGTGAAGCGACTGCGGACCGGCAGCGCCCTCGCGGCCCTGCCGCTGGCGCTCGCCCTGGCCCTGACCGGCTGTGGAAGCGACGACAACGGCAAAGGCGTGGCCTCGGCGGGCGACGACAAGAAGAACGCGGCGGACGCGAAAGAGAGCCTGAGCCCGCAGGAGATGGGCGTGAAGTTCACCCAGTGCCTGCGCGAGAACGGCCTGGACGTCGACGATCCGGAGCCGGGCAAGCCCGTAGCGCTGAGGTTCGGCCCGGAGACCGACCAGACGACGGTCAAGAAGGCCATGGAGGCCTGCCGGAAGTACAACCCGCAGGCGAACGGGGGTGGGGCCGGCAACCCCAAGATGGAAGAGGCGGGACGCGAGTTCGCCGAGTGCATGCGGAAGAACGGCGTGAACATGGAGGACCCGGAACCGGGCGGCGGGATCATGCTCAAGGGGGAGCTGACGAAGGACCCCGACTTCCCGAAGGCCAAGAAGAAGTGCGACACCATCCTCGCCGAGGCCCGCCCGGACGAGGGCGGCAAGGATGAGTGAGGGGGTGGCGGAGCGGCAGCAGCGGGGGGAGGATCGCGAGCCCTTGGAGCAGCCCGGGCCCGAGTCCGCGGAGGAGTCCGAGCCCGAGTCCGCGGAGGACCGCGAGCCCGCCGAGAAGGTGACCCCCCGCCCCGGCCGGCCCCGTCGGCGCAGCCGCGTCAAGACGGTCGCCATCGCCGTCGCGGCGCTCGTCGCGGCGGGCGGGGTCACCGTGGCCACGCTCGGTCTCGGGGGGAACAGCGCGGCCGGCGGCGACTCGGCGGGCGGGCTGCCGCCCAAGACCGCCGACGTGGCCCGGCAGACGCTCCAGGACACCCAGAGCGCAGACGGGGAGCTCGGTCACGGACCCGCGGCCACCGTCACGGGCCGGCTGCCCGGCACCGTCACCCGGCTGCCCGACACGGGCGAGGAGATCACCCGTGGCCAGGATCTGTACGAGGTGGACGAGAAGCCGGTGACCCTGATGTACGGCGAACGCCCCGCCTACCGCGCCCTGGAAGAGGGCCAGGAGGGCTCCGACGTACGGCAGTTGGAGAAGAACCTGAGCAAGCTCGGCTACGACGGGTTCACGGTGGACGACGCGTACACCTCCGGCACCGCGGACGCGGTCCGCGCCTGGCAGGAGGACCGGGGCCTTCAGGAGACCGGCCGGGTCGAGCTCGGCCGCGTCGTGTTCGCGCCCGGCGCGGTGCGCGTCGAGGGCCTGGAGGCAGCCGAGGGGGACCCGGCGTCCCCCGGCCGCAAGGTCCTCTCGTACACCGGCACCGACCGGGCCGTGACCGTCGCACTCGAACCGGCCGACCAGGGACTGGCGAAGAAGGGCGCCGACGTCGAGGTCACGCTCCCCGACGACACCACCGTCGACGGCACGGTCGACGAGGTCTCCACGGTGATCGTGCCGGGCAGCGGCCAGAACGAGGAGGCGCAGACCAGTATCGAGGTGGTCGTGGGGCTCAAGGGCGGGAAAGCGCAGAAGGCCGCCGGTGCCTACACCCTCGCCTCGGTGGACGTCGCCTTCACCGCGGGCGAGCGCGAGGACGTCCTGACCGTGCCCGTCGCCGCCCTGGTCGCACTGGAGGAGGGCGGATTCGGCGTGGAGGTCGTCAAGGGGAAGTCGACGCGGTACGTGCCCGTCACCACCGGGCTCTTCGCGGGCGGCAAGGTCGAGATCACCGGGGACGGGATCACCGAGGGCACGACCGTGGGGATGCCGAAGTGAACGGCACCAGCGGCAGCGCCGCCATGATCTCCCTGACGGACGTCACCAAGGTCTACGCGGGCGGTGTCGCCGCCCTCGCCGGGGTCAGCCTGCGTGTCGGGCGGGGCGAACTCACCGCCATCGTCGGCCCTTCGGGGTCCGGCAAGTCGACCATGCTCAACGTGCTCGGGACCCTGGACCGGCCCACCTCGGGGAGCGTGCACATCGACGGCCACGACGTGGGACGGCTCGGCGACGCAGAGCTGTCCGCGCTGCGGTCGAGCCGCATCGGCTTCGTGTTCCAGCAGTTCCACCTCGCGTCCGGCGTTCCGGCCCTGGACAACGTGGCCGACGGACTCCTGTACTCCGGGCTTCGCGCCGCGGAGCGCCGCCGGCGTGCCGCCGCGGCCCTCGAACGGGTCGGCCTGGCCCACCGCATGGACCACGAGCCGCACGAGCTGTCGGGAGGAGAGCGGCAGCGCGTCGCCATCGCCCGCGCGGTGGCGGGCGAACCCCCGCTGCTGCTCGCCGACGAACCGACCGGCGCGCTCGACTCGGTCTCGGGGGCGGGGGTGATGCGGCTGCTGAGAGAACTGCACGCCGCGGGCACCACCGTCGTGATCATCACGCACGACAGGGAGATCGCCGAGGGGCTGCCCAGACAGGTGCGCATGCGGGACGGCAGGATCACCGAAGACCTGGACCAGGGCCACCACGCCCTGACGGGGGTGGCGCGATGAACGGCGACCTCATCGACGTAGAGACGGACGGGGACGCGTCGCACACGGGGGCGCACACGGGCCGGACGGCCCCGTTCGACGCGGCCGCAGAACACACGCCCGCCCGGCTCAGGCCCGCCCGCCTGCGCCCCCGCGACGTGCTCAAGGTCGGCGCGGTCGGCCTGCGCACCCGCCCGCTGCGCGCCTTCCTCTCCGCGCTCGGCATCGCCATCGGTATCGCGGCGATGGTCGCGGTCGTCGGCATCTCCTCGTCGTCGCGCGCCGACCTCGACCGCACCCTCGCCTCGCTCGGCACGAACCTGCTCACCGTCTCGCCCGGCAACACACTGACCGGCGAGGAGGCCCAACTGCCGGTGCGAGCCGAGGACATGGTCGGTCGCATCACCCCGGTCGAGACGGTGTCCGCCATCGGCCGCGTGGACGACGCGAAGGTCTACCGCACCGACCGCATCCCCGAGACGGAGACCAACGGAATCGTCGCCTACGCCGCCCGCACCGACCTGCGCCCGGCCATCGGGGCACGCGTCGGCAGCGGTTCCTGGCTCAACGCGGCCACCGCCGCCTACCCGGCCACCGTCCTCGGCGCGACCGCGGCGCAACACCTGGGCGTGAGCCACGCGAGCCCGGACACCCAAGTGGTCATCGGCGGCGAGAGGTTCACCGTCGTGGGCATCCTCCAACCGGCCGCCCTCGCCCCGGAGCTGGACAACGCGGCGCTGATCGGCTGGCCCGCGGCCGGCACCGAGCTGGGCTTCGACGGCCGTCCGACCACCGTCTACACCCGCTCCGAGGACGCGAGCGTCGAGCAGGTCAGCTCGGTGCTCGGCGCCACGGCGAACCCCGAGGCGCCCAACGAGACGGAGGTGTCGCGCCCCTCGGACGCGCTCGCCGCCCAGCAGGCCGCGGGCAAGGCCTTCACCGGGCTGCTGCTCGGCCTGGGCGCGGTGGCGCTGCTCGTCGGCGGTGTCGGGGTGGCCAACACCATGGTCATCTCGGTCCTCGAACGGCGCCCGGAGATCGGCCTGCGCCGGTCGCTCGGCGCGACGCGGGGCCAGATCCGCACCCAGTTCCTGGCGGAGTCCCTGCTCCTGTCCGCGCTCGGCGGCCTCGGCGGGGCGGTGATCGGCACCGCGGTCACGTACGGGTACGCGATCTATCAGGGCTGGCCCACGGTCGTCCCGGCGTGGGCGGTGGCGGGCGGCGCGGTGGCGACGCTCGGCATCGGCGCCCTCGCGGGCCTCTACCCGGCCATCCGCGCCTCGCGGCTGCCGCCGACCGAGGCGCTCGCGACTCCGTAGGGCCGCGCCCCGCCGGACACCTCAGCCCAGCTGCTCGGACACCTCAGCCCAGCTGCTCGGACACCTCAGCCCAGCTGCTCCGGCAGCCCGGCCGAGTGCACGACGGTGAGTCCCGACACCGCGCGGGTCAGGGCGACGTACAGCCGTCGCAGTCCCGTCCGTTCGTCGGGCTCGCCGTCCACCACGGCGGCGGGCTCGTCGAGGACCACGTAGTCGTACTCAAGTCCCTTGGCGAGGGAGGCCGGGACGAGCGTGAGACGGGTGTCCGGGGTGGTTTCCTCGCCGGGCGAGAGGTACGTCATCCCGGCCGCCTCCAGGATCTTTGCCAGTGCGGGAACGCGGGCGTCGGCGGCGATGAGGCCGATCGAGCCCTCGTGCCGCAGCGACTCCAGGCAGGCTTCGAGGGAAGCGGCGTCCAGGTCCTCCACCTGCCGCACCACCAGCGAACCGGCCGACTCACGCACCGACTTGACCTCGGCGAGGCCCGGCGCGATGGACGGCAGCAGGCGGGAGGCGTAGGCGATGACCTCACGCGGCACACGGAAACCCGCCGTGAGCTCCTCCACGACGGCGTCCTCCTTCCCCAGGTGCGCGAGGGCCTGCTCCCAGCTACGGGTGGCCCAGGGCGTCGTGCCCTGCGCGAGGTCGCCGAGGATCGTGGCGGAGCCGGTCGTGCAACGGCGCCCCACCGCCCGGTACTGCATGGGCGAGAGGTCCTGCGCCTCGTCGAGCACCACATGGCCGAGCGAGTGGGTCCGCGCCACGAGGTCGTTCGCCTCGTCGATCAGCACGGCGTCGGCGGCCGACCACTTGGCCGCCTTGACCCCGCGCACCGGCTTGCTCCAGAGGATCAGCTTCTGCTCGTCCTCGTCGAGAATCCCCTCCGCGTGTACGGCGAGGAATTCGGCGTCGGAGAGCAGCCGCAGCACGAGCTTGGCGGGATCGACGGGCGGCCACACCGCCTTGACGGCCGCCTTCACCGCGGGGTTACGGGCCACCGCGTCCTGCACACGGTCGTCCGGGGCCTCGCCCGCCCGCTCCATCTGTACGAGCACGGCGTGCGCGATGCGCTGCGGCAGCGCGTCACGGGCGGCCCCGTACCGGATGTCCCGGGCCAGCAACTCACCGACGATCTCTTCCAGTTCGTACGCGGGAACCCGCCAGCGCCGCGAACCGCGCACCACCACGACGGACTCGACCGGCATGGTCACGTGCGAGCGCAGGGCCTTGCGCAGTACGGCGGCCATCCGGGCGTCGCCCTTGACGACGGCGGCGGCCGCGTCGTCCGTCCCCCGCACCTCCACGTGCGCCACGAGATCGCCGACCGTCGCCTGCTTGACCTCAAGCTCGCCCAGCGCCGGCAGGACCTGCTCGATGTAGTGCAGGAAGGACTTGTTGGGCCCGATGACCAGGGTGCCGGTCCTGGCCAGGCGCTCGCGGTGGGCGTAGAGGAGGTAGGCGACGCGGTGCAGGCCGACGGCGGTCTTTCCGGTGCCGGGGCCGCCTTGTACGCAGACCGAGCCGCCGAGGTCGCTGCGGACGATCTCGTCCTGCTCGGGCTGGATCGTGGCAACGATGTCGCGCATGGGGCCGACGCGGGGCCGCTCGATCTCCTGCTGGAGCAGCTTGCTCGTCCGCTCGGCCTCGTCGGCGTCGCTGAGGTGCTCGTCCTCGTACGCCGTGAGGTCGCCGCCGGTGTACCCGAAGCGCCGCCGCAGGGCGATGTCCATCGGGGCCTTCTTGGAGGCCCGGTAGAAGGGCTGCGAGACCGGGGCGCGCCAGTCGATGACCATCGGGTCGCCGTCGGCGTCGTGGACGTGCCGCCGCCCGATGTAGAACTGCTCGCCCTCCGCGCCTTCCGCCCGGTCGGCGCCGGGGGCGTGGAGGTAGTCGAGGCGGCCGAAGAAGAGGGGGGTGTGGGAGAGGTCGGCGAGGGACTTGATCCGCTCGTCGATCTGGCTCTGCAGAACGGCGGCGTTGACCCAGTTCGCGGTGACATCGCGGATGTCGAGCGCCTCGGCGTCCTCGCGCATGGCTCGGAGGGCCGAGCGGGATGCGGCGAGGTGGGTCCGCTCTCGGGAGAGGGGATCGAGGGGGGCGAGGGGGTCGGGGCGGCCGTGCACGGGTTGCCTCCGGCGGGGGTGCGGGATGGGGGCAGACCGGGCATCTTATGCCCCGCTTCTCGGGGCGGCCACTGAATATCCCCTCCGGGTGGGGGTGGGTGGGGGTGCCCCGCGCTTTGTTCGTGCCGAACAGGCTCTCCCGCCCACCCGCCCGATTGGCCCGCGTCTAGATCCACTAAGGTCACCGGCGTGGAGCGACTTAGGGTGAGTGCATGGTCACGGTGCGTGCCGGTGTCTGCGGCTGCCTGCGCTCTTCTTCTCGTTTCGCTCGCCGCGTTCGCCGTCCTCTGTCTCGCTCAGCGCATCCCCATGGCCGACACCCTCGTCTACCGGGCCGAAGGCGCCGCCGTGGTCGACGGGCGGGATCTCTACGGGTTCACCGTGACGGAGTGGGATCTTCCGGCCACGTATCCGCCGTTCGCCGCCATCCTCTTCGTACCGACCACCTGGCTTCCCCTCCCCGCGCTCAAGCTCGCCTTCGTCGTGGGGAACGTCGGGCTGCTCGCGGTTCTCGTCCATCTCTCCTGCCGCCTCGCCGGGCTTCCCACCCGCCTCGCGCCCCTCATCGCCGGGACCGCCCTCGCCCTCTGGCTCGAACCCGTCTTCCAGACGGTCGTGTTCGGGCAGATCAATCTCGCTCTGGCCTGCCTGATCCTCTGGGATCTGACCAGGCCCCCCGGCGCCGTCGGCAAAGGCTTCGCGATCGGCGTCGCCGCCGGGATCAAGCTCACTCCGGCGATCTTCATCGCGTATCTGTTCCTCACCGGGCGCGTACGCGAAGGGGCGACCGCCGTGGCCTCCCTCGCAGGCACCGTCGCACTCGGCGCGCTCGCGCTGCCTGCCGCCAGCGTCGACTTCTGGACCCACCGGATCTTCGAGACGGGCCGCGTCGGCAAGGCGTGGATCGTCGACAACCAGTCCCTCCAGGGGCTGGTGGCCAGGGCGACGCATGACCCGCATCCGGGGCTCGTGTGGGGCGTACCCGCCGTTCTCGTCGCCACCGCGGGGCTGTGGCTCGCGAGCCGCACCCGCGGCGAATCCCGTGACCAGCCCCGTCACGAGGCCCGCGGCGTCCTCCTGACGGCCGCCACCGCGCTCCTCGTCTCGCCCATCAGCTGGTCCCACCACTGGGTCTGGTGCGTACCGCTCCTGATCGTGCTCATGGCAGAGGGCCGCACCCGCCTGACCGCGGCGGTGGCGGCCCTCTTCACGGCCCGCACCCTGTGGCTGGTCCCGCACCAGGGCGATCTGGACCTTCGCCTTCCGGCTTTGCAGCAGCCGCTCGCCTCGCCCTACCCCCTGCTGACCCTGGCCCTGGCCCTGCTGCTCAGTTGTCGGCGAGCAGCTCGTCCGCGTCCACGATCCGGTACGCGTATCCCTGCTCAGCAAGGAACCGCTGCCGATGCGCCGCGAAGTCCTGGTCGATGGTGTCCCGGGCCACCACGGAGTAGAAGCGGGCCTCGTGACCGTCGGCCTTCGGACGCAGCACGCGACCGAGCCGCTGCGCCTCCTCCTGCCGGGAGCCGAACGTCCCGGACACCTGAATGGCGACCGTAGCCTCGGGCAGGTCGATCGAGAAGTTGGCGACCTTCGAGACGACGAGGACGGAGATCTCGCCCTGCCGGAACGCGTCGAACAGCTTCTCGCGCTGCGCGTTCGTCGTCTCGCCCTTGATGACCGGCGCGTCCAGATGCTCGCCGAGCTCGTCGAGCTGGTCGATGTACTGGCCGATGACCAGGGTCTGCTCACCGGCATGCTTCCTGACCAGCGCCTCCGTCACCTTCCGCTTCGTGGCGGTGGTGGCGCAGAAGCGGTACTTCTCCTCGGCCTCGGCCGTCGCGTACGCGAGCCGCTCCGAGTCCGTCAGATTGACCCGCACCTCGACACAGTCCGCGGGCGCGATGTAACCCTGCGCCTCGATCTCCTTCCACGGAGCGTCGAACCGCTTGGGGCCGATGAGGGAGAACACGTCCGACTCGCGGCCGTCCTCCCGCACGAGGGTCGCCGTCAGGCCCAGGCGCCGACGGGCCTGGAGGTCGGCGGTGAACTTGAAGACGGGGGCGGGGAGCAGGTGCACCTCGTCGTAGACGACAAGGCCCCAGTCCCTGGAGTCGAAGAGTTCGAGGTGCGGGTAGACACCCTTCCGCTTCGTCGTCAGGACCTGGTACGTGGCGATGGTGACCGGACGGATCTCCTTGCGGGTCCCGCTGTACTCGCCGATCTCGTCCTCGGTCAGCGAGGTCCGCTTGATCAGTTCGTGCTTCCACTGCCTGGCCGAGACCGTGTTGGTCACCAGGATCAGCGTCGTCGCCTTGGCCTCCGCCATGGCGCCCGCGCCGACCAGCGTCTTCCCCGCGCCGCAGGGCAGCACGACCACACCGCTGCCGCCGTGCCAGAACCCCTCGACCGCCTGCTTCTGGTACGGCCGCAAGCTCCAGCCGTCCTCCGCGAGGTCGATCCGGTGCGCCTCGCCGTCGACGTACCCGGCGAGGTCTTCGGCGGGCCAGCCCAGCTTCAGGAGCGTCTGCTTGATCTGGCCGCGCTCGGAGGGGTGGACGACGACGGTGTCCGCGTCGACCCGGTCACCGACGAGCGGCTGCACCTTCTTGGAGCGCAGGATCTCTTCCAGGACCGGCCGGTCGTTGGTGGTCAGGACGAGGCCGTGCGTGGGGTGCTTGGAGAGCGTGAGCCGGCCGTAGCGCGCCATCGTCTCGGCGATGTCCACGAGCAGCGCGTGCGGCACGGGGTAGCGGGAGAACTCCACGAGGGCGTCCACGACCTGCTCGGCGTCGTGTCCCGCCGCGCGGGCGTTCCACAGGCCCAGCGGCGTCACGCGGTAGGTGTGGATGTGCTCGGGAGCACGCTCCAGCTCCGCGAAGGGCGCGATGACACGGCGGCAGGCCTCCGCCTGCTCGTGGTCGACCTCGAGCAGGAGAGTCTTGTCCGACTGGACGATCAGGGGACCATTCACGCGCGCACCCTTTCGGTAAGCCAAACGTCCAGTGTGCCGCATGGCGCGCGCATACGGTCCGGGCTCAGTCGTCCGCCAGCTCGGCGACGCCCGTCACCCGGTGCAGGGGGTACGTCCTGACCTCGTCCGCCGTGTGGTCGTACGCCGTCACGAAACCGCCCTCGACCCGGATCGGGGCGATCACGCGCTGGCTCGCCGCGCCCTCCGCGTTGACGTAGCCGATCCACACCGCCTCGCCGGTCAGGACGGCGGCCTGCATCGTGGCCAGGGTCTCCGCCGCCGTCGTACGGGGCAGCGCGTCGCCGGCGTCCGGGGTCGCCCTGCGCGGGGCCGTCGATGCCAGGTCGCCGGCGCGGATGGCGCGTACCGCCGCGCCGGTCAGCGTGGCGTCGGCGAGCGGCGGGCCGTCGTGGACCGGCTCGGGCGCGGTGCGGGGCGGCGTGCGGTGGGCGTGCGCGCGGGTGATCAGTACGTCGCCCTCGGCGCTCTCGGCAGCTGGCGCGAAGCCCATCTGGCGCAGGCCTTCGAGGAGCGCTCCGGGGTCGGCCTGCGCGGCGAGCACGGTCGGCGCGAGGCGGCGCAGGCGCAGGCTCTGGGAGCGCTTGTCGGCGAGGATCTCGTTGAGGAGCGCCTCGTCGTCGCAGCGCACGTACGCGGACGCGGCGCCGATCCGCAGGTGGCCGTGTTTACGGGCGACGTCGTCGATGAGGTACGCCAGGGGCTGCGGCACCGGCGTACGGGAGTGCGCGGCGAGGAAGGCGTGCAGGTCGGACGCGGACTTCCCGGCGTCGAGCGCCCGCCGCACCGAGCCCGGCGTGAACCGGTACACGGTCGCCCCGCCCTTGGACTCCACGTCGGCGAGCACCGAGAGCGTCTCGGCCAGGGGCCGCTCCAGCGGGCCGGGCGCCACCGCGGTGAGGTCGGCCTGGAGCAGGACGTGGTCGAGGGGCTCGGGGAGGAGCGGGGCGAGGAGGCGGGCCGCGCGGGCTCCGTAGGCGGCCAGTTCGGCGGGGGAGGCGGGCGTGGGGTGGGTCCCCGGCCCCGCGGGGCTCTCCTCGCTCTCGGAGCCGAGCAGCGCCCGGCCGTGCGCGGAGAGCGCTCCGCGGCCCGTGATGCCGAGCAGCTCCGCTTCGTTCAGGGTCCACTGCGCGATGCGGGCCCGCAGCTCCATGGGGGCGCTGCCGCCCGCCGTGCCGGGCGTGGTGCTGCCCCCGGCCGCGGCGCCCCGCGGCGGTCGCTCCCACCGCAGCCGGGCGATGAGCGATTCGGGGGTGGGGCTCGCGCCGTCCGGCAGCGTGGTGAGGAGCGTGAGCACCCGGTGCCGGATCTCCGGCGCCGACGAGCGGTCCAGGTGCGGGCCGAGCGCCGACAGGGTGCGGTCCTTGCCGTCCCGGCCGCCGATCAGGCCCGCCGTGCGGGTCGCCGTCAGCCAGGCCGTGGCAAGGACCGACCAGCGCTCGGCGGCGGGCAGCTCCTGCCAGTCGTCGTACGCGGGTGTCGCCGCGTACCGCTCGTCCGCCTCGCCGTCCGACGCCACGAGGCCCGCCGCGTAGGCCAGCTCGACCCAGAAGGCGGCCACCGGTTCCGGCACGTCGAGCGCCACGGCCGTCCGCTTCAGATCGCGCACGCTGAGACCGCCCGCGCGGAGCACGGCGGGGCCGCCCTCGTCCCACTCCTTCAGGAGCTCCTCGACGGTGTCGAGCGCCATGTAGGCCTGGCTCGCCGCCGCGGCGTCCACAGCCTGTGGACGGTGTTCGCGCAGCGCTTCGACGGCCGGGGGCGCGGGTTGGAGTACGCGGTGCGCACGGCCGGCGCGCAGGTGGAGGGCAGCTTCCCTCGGGAGTACGACGGTGCCGGGCGCGGTCGGCAGGAGCAGGCCCCGGTCCAGGAGCCAGCGCAGGTGACGCGCCGGGTCGGCGGTCACCTGGCCGTAGGGCGGGCCCCAGACGAGCCGCGACAGGACCTCGACGGACTCGGCGGGGGCTTCGTCGAGGAGCGCGGACATCCGGGTGCGGTCCGTGAAGAGTTCGGTGAGCGAGCGCACCGCGGAGACCGCGTCGTGCGTGGAGGGAAGCCCGGCCGTCGTCACGATGTCCTGCATCCGGTTCGGCGACATGCCCGCGGTGGCCTCGGCGACGGTGGGGCCGAGGCCGGTGGGGGAGGGGTACTGGGGGGCCGGGGCGAGGAGTTCGCGTGCGGTGCGGACGAGGCGGAGGCGGTCGTCGGGGCCCCAGACGATGGCTTGCTCGCGGAGGGTGGCGAGAGCGCGGACGAGCGCCGCAGTGACGGCGCTGTCGCCTTCTTCCCCCTCGTCTCCGGCCACGAGCGCGTGCAGCTCTTCGTACGTCGCCGGCTCCGGGGCCACGGCGAGCGCCTCGGCGACCTGCTGGGCGAACCGGTCGAGCCGCTCCAGGGCGCGGACCACGGAGGCGCGTGTCGCGGCGCGGGTGGCGAGCTGCGTCAGATCGTTCGGAACGGGCGTGAGCAGATCAGGCCGGGCGCGGAGCAGCGCACCCAGGGACGCGTCATCACGGGAGCGCAGCGCCTCGGCGAGGGACCGGGGGGTGTCCGCTGAACGCTGGGCCTGCTCGTCGGTGCTCATCAGGCTCACGGTAGCGGGTTGGGGTGCGGGGCCGGGGCGTGTACTGGCCGTGGGCCTGCCACGTCCTGGCCCCCGCCCACCCGATTACCCCCGCGGTTCGTTCGTCGGGGGCGGGCTGCCCCGGGTGAGGCCCCGGCGTCCGGGGAACGCGGTACGGTCGTCGGACCGGGTGCATTGGGCGGGCCGGCAACGGGGCCGCTTCGGAGGGGACTTCGTGGGGATCGAGAGCGATCAGCTCGTCTACGACTATCTGAGCCGCGTCGGCGATCTGGCCCAGCAGCAACAGCTGCCGTCGGCCACCCGTATGCGTCTGGTCTCCCAGCTCCGCAACGAGATCGACCGGACCAGAGCGAAGTCCGCGGCCGACAGCCCCGCCGCCATACGCCGCATCCTCGACCGCCTCGGCGCCCCCGAGGACCTCGTCGAAGCCGCGGGCCCGGGCGCGGCCGCAGCCGAAGGCACCGGCAGCAGTGACACGCCGAAGACTGCTGCCCCCCGGCCCGCCCCCGTCTCCGAACCTGCCCCCGAGCCAGGCCGCGAACCCGGAGAACGCCCCAAGCGCCTGCGCCGAGTGGTCCCCCGACCCAGGCCCCGGCCCCGCCCCCGCCCCGCCGCCGAGGAACCAGAACTCCCCGTAGAAGACCCCGGACCGTCCCCGCCGCACCTCGCCGGCACGGACGAACTCGGCCCGAGCGGCTCCGAGCCCGACTGGTGGCGCACGGACAGCAGCCCCTTCGGCCTCGGCGACAGCGTGCCCGGCTTCACCGGCGGCGTGGAAATCCCCGAACTCCTCAAGCCCCCGCCCAAGAAGCGCCCCGTGAAAAAAGAGGCGTCGGGAGGGGAGGCCGGGGACGAAGCGGATGAAACAGATGAAGCTGACGACGAGGAAGAGGAGTGGGAGGAGGCCGAGGAGCCGGAGCCCCCGCGGCGCCGCCGCCTCCGCATCCCCCGCCCCGCAGCCGCCGCCGTCGCCCCTTCCGCCCCGCGCTTCACCAACCCCCTCCTCCTGCTCGCCGCGGCTCTCCTCACCGTCGGCGCCATCCTCGGCAACTGGCTCGCCCTCGGCGGCGGCTGGCTTCTCGCGTACGCCTCGCGAAGGCTGAGCCGCACCGAGGCGAAATGGGCCGTCATGGGGCTGCCCGGTCTCTCCGTGGCGGCCGGGATCACCTGGCTGTGGGGCAGGAGCGAAGGCCGCTGGGGCGATCACATCGACGACGGTCACATGAGCGACGCGATGGCCGAGACCTGGCCGTGGGTCGTGCGCGGCGCGGCCATCGCCTCCGCGCTCTTCCTCCTGTGGAGATCCCAGCGGCGGCAGTAGCCACCGCGGCGCCCGCCCGCGTTCCCGGCCGTCACGGCTCGGCACAATGGGCCCATGACCTCACGCGTGCTCACGGTCGGCTTCGACCTCGACATGACCCTGATCGACTCCCGGCCCGGCATCAGGGAGGCCTACCGGGCCCTGTCCGCCGAGACAGGCACGTACATCGACGCCGATCTCGCCGTCACCCGGCTGGGTCCGCCGCTGGAGGAGGAGCTGCGCAACTGGTTCCCGGCGGAGCAGATCGAGGAGATGGGCGACCGTTACCGTGAGATCTACCCCACATACGCCATCGCCCCCACGCTCGCCATGCCCGGCGCCCGCGAGGCGGTCGAGGCCGTGCGCGCGCACGGCGGCCGGGCGATCGTGGTGACCGCCAAGCACGAGCCGAACGCGAAGCTCCACCTGGCGCACCTCGGCATCGAGGCGGACGCGGTGATCGGCTGGCTGTGGGCCGAGGCGAAGGCGGAGGCACTGCGCGAGCACGACGCGGCGGTGTACGTCGGTGACCACACCGGCGATGTACGCGGCGCGCGTACGGCGGGCGCGCTCTCCGTCGCGGTGGCCACCGGGCCGTGCGACGCAGCGGAACTGCGATCGGCGGGCGCGGACACCGTCCTCGCCGATCTCACGGAGTTCCCGGCCTGGCTCGACGCGTATGTCGCGGGCGCGGACGACCGCGGTTAAGTGGCCGCGGACTTGGCCTGGCGGCGCTGCACGGCGATACCGCGCAGCACTCCCGCCACGGCGACGACGAATCCGACGCCCATCAGCATGCACACCGCGTAGGCGATGGACGGGAAGGGGTCGGTGCCGAGGAACAGCGGGGCCACCGTGACCAGAGTGGCCACGGCTCCGACGAAGAAAATGATTGCTCCGGTCCGGACCAGACCGTCGCCCGGTCCGGCGGAATTCGCTTGGGTTTTGTCACGCACCCCACCAGGGTAGTTCCCGGGACGAAGGAAGAATCCGGGGACGTCTTGTCACCGGCCCCCGGACCAATAGTCTTGGTGCCGGCGGGTCGGGCGACCCGCTGTAGTGCTATCCAGAGCCGTTTTCCGCGGCATAGACGCGTACGACGACAAGTACGAGGACGAGGACTTCAGGTGCCTACCGGCAAGGTCAAGTGGTTCAACAGCGAGAAGGGCTTCGGCTTTCTCTCCCGCGATGACGGCGGCGACGTCTTCGTGCACTCCTCCGTACTGCCCGCAGGTGTTGACACACTCAAGCCCGGCCAGCGCGTCGAGTTCGGCGTCGTAGCAGGCCAGCGCGGTGACCAGGCCCTGTCCGTGGCGATCCTCGACCCGACGCCGTCGGTGGCGGCGGCCCAGCGGCGCAAGCCCGACGAACTGGCGTCCATCGTCCAGGATTTGACGACCCTCCTGGAGAACATCACACCGATGCTGGAGAAGGGCCGCTACCCCGACAAGGCGTCCGGAGCGAAGATCGCGGGCCTGCTGCGCGCGGTCGCGGACCAGCTGGACGTGTAGTCACCGGCCGGATACCGGTCCGGTTGGACTTATTCAGCCGACTTATCGGCCGATTTATCGGCCGAAGGCGAGTGCGTCGGGCGCGAGGGGCGGTACGAGCCCCTCCGCCGCGGCTCGCGTGAGGAGCCCGCGGATGGCCGCGTAACCGTCCTCGCCCAGGTCCGCCGTGAACTCGTTCACGTACAGGCCGATGTGCTGGTCGGCGACGGCCGGGTCCATTTCCTGCGCGTGCTCCCGGACGTAGGGACGCGAGGCCTCGGGGTCGTCCCACGCCATCCGTACCGACGTACGGACGCTGTCCGCGAGCTGCCGCAGACGCTCCTCGCCCAGGGACCGCTTGGCGATGATCGCGCCCAGCGGGATGGGCAGGCCCGTGGTCCGCTCCCAGTGCTCGCCCATGTCGGCGAGGCAGTGCAGCCCGTAGTTCTGGTAGGTGAAGCGCGCCTCGTGGATGACGAGTCCCGCGTCGACCTTGCCGTCCCGTACCGCGGGCATGATCTGGTCGAAGGGCAGGACGACGACCTCGCCCACGCCGCCGCCCGTCAGCGTGTCCGCGGCCCAGAGCCGGAACAGCAGGTACGCCGTCGACTTCTCGCTCGGCACCGCGACCGTCTTGCCGGTGAGGTCGACGCCCGCCTCGCGGGTGAGGACCAGCGGCCCGCAGCCACGCCCGAGCGCCCCGCCGCAGGGCAGCAGCGCGTACTCGTCGAGGACGTAGGGCAGCACGGCGTACGAGACCTTCAGTACGTCGAATTCGCCCGAGCCGCGCTCGGCCATGCCGTTGGTGATGTCGATGTCCGCGAACGTGACGTCGAGTGCGGGCGCGCCGGGCACCCGGCCGTGGGCCCAGGCGTCGAAGACGAAGGTGTCGTTCGGGCAGGGCGAGAAAGCGATCTGCAGGGAGTCCGGGGAGTCCGGGGCCGTGCTCAGGTCCGGGTTCGCGTCGTGTGCGGGCGATTCAGTCATGCCGTTTCCAACTCTCCAGTACGGGCGCGAATTTCCCGAACGCGCTTCCCAGCGCGCCGAGCGCCTCGCCGATCCGCCAGGCAGCGCGGTCCCGGGGGCCGACGGCGTTGGAGACCGCGCGTATCTCCAGGACGGGCAGTGCGTACGCGGCGGCGGCCTCGGCGACGCCGAAGCCCTCCATCGCCTCGGCGAGCGCGCGCGGGTGGCGGCGCCGCAGCCCGGCGGCGCGCTCGGCGGAGCCGGTCACGGTGGAGACGGTCAGGACGGTGCCGGTCAGGGCGCCGCAGGCCCCGGCCAGTTCTCGTACGAGGGAAAGGGGCGGCCGGTGTGTGACGGCGCCGAACCCCAGTTCGGTGACGGGCAGGAACCCGTCGGGCGTCTCGGCGCCCAGATCGGCCGCGGTGATCTCGTCGGCGAGCACGAGGGAGCCGAGCGGCGCGTCGGGGTGGAAGCCGCCGCCGATTCCGGCGGAGATCACCAGGTCGTACGGGGTGCGCGCGAGGGCCGCGGCCGTGTGCGCGGCGGCGGCAGCGGGGCCGACACCGACGGCCACGGCGTCGGCGTACGGGGGCAGCGAGCCGGCCACCGCGTCCCGTTCGGCGGGGACGGCGGTGGCCACCAGGATCCGCGGTCCTGCGGAGATCAACGGCGCGGAGATGTCAGGCGTCGCCGTTCTTGAGCTGGAAGTTCCAGACGCCCTTGAACTCCTTGCCGGCCTTGTCCTGCTCCACGATGCTGATGTAGAGCTTGTCCGGCGCGGGCTGGCCCTGCTGCGGGGCGAAGAGGTCGATGCCCTCGAAGGCGTAGTACGTCTTCTTGGAGGGGTTGGTGACCTGCTGGCCGTTGACCCACAGGGCCCAGCCGGTCTCGGCCACCTCGGGGTCGACGCCGATGCGCAGCGTCTCGCCCTGGCCCACGGAGATCGACTTCGAGGCCTTCTTCAGGGCGCACTTGGCGGCCTTCGTGCGGCCGATGTCGTCGCCGTCGCCGTAGCAGGTGGCATCGGAGTTCACCGAGTCCTTGCCGACCGTCACGGTGGCGAGCGGCGTCGGCTTGTCGCAGGCCGACAGGACGAGGAGTCCGGCGGAGACAGCGCCAAGGGCGGCCACGGTACGGCGGCGGCGCGCCGAGCTGAGGACGTGTGCGGCTCCGCCGCGGAGCAGGGAGGTCATGGGCGAAGGCTATCGGGCACCCCGTGCCGACCCGCCACGTGGGGGTCGCGGCGTGCCGCCGCAGGCGGTGGTCCGACGGGCTCACGCCACGACTTGGGCCACGACTGACGCCACGACTTACGCCACCCGCGGGCGGCGCTTGCTGCCGTGGCGGGCTGCCGAGAGCAGGCTCCGCGTGGTCGAGAGCCAGCCCGTGGCGACGATCGCCGCGGCCACCGAGAACCCGAGTGCGCCGTTCAGCGGCAGGGCCATGCCGATGCCGCCGCCCACCACCCACGCCACCTGGAGGATGGTCTCCGAGCGGGCGAAGGCGGAGGTGCGTACCTCTTCCGGGACGTCCCGCTGGATCAGCGCGTCCAGGGACAGCTTCGACATGGCCTGCGCGAAGCCCGCCACCGCGCCCAGGCAGGCGACGCCCACCGCCCCGAAGAACACCGCCGCGGTGATCGCCACGCCGAGCACGATGCCGACGACGGTCACGATGATGATCTCCGGCGCCCGGGATCTGAGGCCGGCGCCGACCGCGGTGCCCAGCGCGTTGCCCGTACCGGCGGCGACTCCCACTATCCCCAGGGACACCGCGGCGCTCTGCCCGCCGAGCGGTTCCTCGCGAAGGAGGAAGGCGAGGAAGAAGATGAGGAAGCCGGAGAGACAGCGCAGTGCCGCGTTCGCGGCGAGGGCGTGCGTGACGGCGGGCCCGACCGTACGCAGTCCGAGACGCCGCTTCTTGTACGTGTCCGACGCGGCCTCGGCGCGGGCGTGCAGATGCAGGTGTTCCTCGTCGGCCGCGAGCAGCGCCTTGTGCTCGCCCTTCGCCGAGTCGACCTTGGGCGGCAGCGAGAGGGAGAGGAACATCCCGGCCATGAAGATCACAAAGGCGCCGTAGAGCGGCCAACGCGGTCCGAGGGCCTGGAGCCCCGCGCCGATCGGGGCCGCGATCCCGGTGGCGAGCAGCCCGCCGAGCGTGACTCTGGAGTTGGCTTTGACCAGGGAGAACGCTCTCGGCAGCAGCCGGGGCACCACGGCGCTGCGCACGACTCCGTACGCCTTGGACGCGACCAGGACGCCGAGCGCGGCCGGATAGAGCTCCAGACTCCCGGTGATCACCGCCTCGGAGAGGAGCAGGGCGAGCAGGGCGCGGGCCAGCATCGCGGCGGCCATGGCGTAGCGGCGGCCGTGCGGGAGGCGGTCGAGGAGGGGGCCGATGACGGGGGCGAGGAGAGTGAAGGGCGCCATGGTGATGGCGAGATAGAGGGCGACACGGCCGCGGGCCTCGTCCGTGGGGACGGAGAAGAACACCGTCGAGGCGAGCGCGATGGTGATCATGACGTCGCCCGCGCCGTTCACGGCGTGCAGTTCGATGAGCTTGCCGAGCCCCGATTCGCCCGCGCCGTGCGCGTGCGTGGCCTTGCGGATGCCGCGGGCCGTGCCCGTGAAGGGCAGGCGCAGGGCGCGGCCGACCCGGCGGACGGCCCGGCTCAGCACCGGGCCGCGTCCGCCTCTGTAGGACGACGACCTTGCGGCAGTCACCTCGTCATAGTGCCCCCTAAAGGCGCGATGTACGGGTGGGTGCGTGGGAGAAACGCCGCGAAGCGGCGAAACGCTCGGCCCGGCGGGGGAGGGCTGCCGCACGCCGGTGTAGGCCCCGGGGCCGGGAGAAGGTAGCGTGCGTAGCGCGCCTGCGGCGGTTGTTCTTGGCCGCGCGCCTCTCGGTCATCCCGCAGAATGGATGACGTAGGTGCGCCCGAGGACGTTCGGGCGCGGACGTCGACGCGGCCCTTTGGTCCGCTCCGTCCGCACTCCCGCGTATGGGTGGCGCACTCGTGAGACGGCGTAATGGAGAAGCGATACCTGTGAGCGCAGCGACAACGCGAAGCCGTACCCCGCGTACCCCGCGTACTCCCGACCGTCTGTGCGCCGAGGCGGTGGGACTGGCCAGGGAAGCGGCCGAGGAGGCCGCCGCGCCCGGTGTGGTCGGCGAGCACGTGGAGGTCGTGGTCGAGGGCGACCGCGTCGTCACGCACCTGTTCGAGTGCAAGGAGTTCGGCTACCGGGGCTGGCGCTGGGCCGTGACGGTGGCCCGTGCCTCGCGCGGAAAGGTCGTCACACTCGACGAGACGGTGCTGCTGCCGGGGCCGGACGCGCTGCTCGCCCCCGAGTGGGTGCCGTGGAGCGAGCGGCTCCGTCCCGGAGACATGGGCCCCGGCGACCTGCTGCCGACCGATGCCGAGGATTTGCGCCTGGAGCCCGGCTTCTCGGGCGAGGAGGAGCCGCCGCCGAACTCCGTGTTCTCGGAGGAGATGGCGGAGCTTGCCGAGGCGGAGGACGCCGAGATCACGGCGGGGGCGCCGGCCGATCTGCCGTCCGCGCCGGCGCGCGGCTCGATCGCGGCGCTCGCCGACGAGCTCGGCATGCGCCGGGCGCGTGTCCTTTCCCGGTACGGCCTGCATGCCGCGGCCGACCGCTGGGAGGAGTCGCACGGCGCGAAGACGGCGATGGCGCAGGCGGCGCCCGCGTCCTGCGTCAGTTGTGGCTTCCTTGCCCCGATCGGCGGATCGCTCGGGCAGGCGTTCGGTGTGTGTGCGAATGAGTTCGGGCCTGCGGACGGGCATGTCGTGTCGCTCGCGTACGGCTGCGGGGGGCACTCGGAGGCTGCCGTGATGCCGACTCCTCCGCGGCCTGCCGCGCCGGTCCTCGACGAGACCCGCGTCGACGCCCTCCCCCTGCGCCCGGCCCCCGACTCGGGCTCGGTCCCGCTGGAGGCGGAGCCAGAAGACCTCGGCCACTCCTAGCTCCCGCTGGGGGGTGCGGGGGCTGATGCGGGGCCCCTTGGCGGGGCTGGGCCTTTCGGGGGTGGGCTGGGCGGTCTTTTCGCGCTGCGCGCGGGAATGTTCCACCGGGCCGCAGGCGGCATGCCCGCGGCCATGACGGTTCCGCCCGCCCCGCCGGTGGGTGGGCTTGACGGTCGGTCCTGTCGCCGGCTGCGGGCCGGCTGGCCGGTCTTTCCGCGCTTCGCGCGGGTTTTCCCCGCCCGCCCGCCCGTTGCGCGGGGTAATCGGGTGGGTGGGTGGGAGATATCCGCGCGGAGCGCGGGAATGGCCCGCCGGGCCGCAGACGGCATGCCCGCGTCCAAGGCGGCTCCGCCCGCCGGTTCGCGGGGTAATCGGGCGGGTGGGTGGGAGACCCCCCGCGGAGCGCGAGGCCGCCCCGTAGAGCGTCAGGACGTAGGTGACCCCCGGCCAGTCGGGGGTTGCCGCTCGTCAGGGGCGGCGCGGGACGCGATACCGTTCGGCCCGCGAACCGAGCGAGGGAGACGACACCGTGAGCAAGACCGTGCGGCCGGCGGCCGAGGGCACTGACCCGTTCGGCACGGCACGGCTCCGCCGGGGAGTCCTCGACGCCTGGGCGGCGAGCCCCGCCCGCTTCCGGGAGGACGCCAACGCCGAGGAAGACCTCGCCCTCGGCGGCTACCGCGACCGCCTCATCGTCGAACTCGCCCAGAACGCCGCCGACGCGGCAGCGAGGTCCGGCGCCCCCGGACGGCTCTCCCTCACCCTCCGGGACGGAGTCCTCGCCGCCGCCAACAACGGCACCCCCCTGGACGCCACCGGCGTCGAATCCCTCTCCACCCTCCGCGCCTCCGCCAAGCGCGAGGAGCAGAACAACGGCGCGGTCGGCCGCTTCGGCGTCGGCTTCGCCGCCGTACTCGCCGTCTCCGACGAGCCCGCCCTCGTGGGGCGTACCGGCGGCGTCCGCTGGTCCCTGGGCGAGGCGCGCGAACTCGCCGCCGACACCGCCCGCTTCAGCCCCGGCCTCGGCGACGAGATCCGCAGGCGCGAGGGCCACGTGCCCCTGCTCCGTCTCCCCTTCGCCGCCGAGGGAACCGCCCCGGAGGGGTACGACACCGTCGTCATCCTGCCCCTGCGCGACGCCGCCGCCGAGGACCTCGTCGTACGGCTCCTGGAGGGCATCGACGACGCCCTCCTTCTCGCCCTCCCCGGCCTCGAAGAAGTCGTCGTCCAGGTCGGCGACCAGCCCGTCCGCACCCTCCGCCGTACCGCCGCACCCGACCACGCCCACGTGGACGTCGAGGACAGCCGCGACGGCGCCACCCGCTGGCGCCTCGTCAGCCGCCAAGGGCCCCTGGAGCCCGACCTCCTCGCCGACCGCCCCGTAGAAGAACGGCTGCGGCCCCACTGGTCCGTGACCTGGGCCGTCCCCACCGATCGCGAAGGCGCCCCCACGCCGCCCCGCAGCGCCCCCGTCCTGCACGCGCCCACCCCGAGCGACGAGCCCCTCGGCGTGCCCGCCCTGCTCATCGCCTCGTTCCCGCTCGACACCACCCGGCGGCACGCGGCGCCCGGGCCCCTCACCGACTTCCTCGTGCAGCGCGCGGCCGACGCGTACGCCGAACTGCTCGCGGCGTGGCGGCCCGTCGGCGAAGGCATCATCAGCCTCGTCCCCGGCCCGCTCGGCAAGAGCGAGCTCGACGGCGCCCTGCGCCAGGCCATCCTCGACCGGCTGCCCCGCACCGCCTTCCTGCCGCCCGCGGTGGAAGCCGTCCCGCAGGAGGATCCCGGCGTACCCGAGTGGGAGGTCCCCGTCGCGCTGCGGCCGCGTGACGCGGAGGTCGTGGAGGGCGCGGGGGCCGACACCGTACGGGTGCTGGCCGACGTACTGCCCAGCCTGCTGCCCGCGGGCCTGGAACGGCGCGCCGAGCTGCGCACCCTCGGTGTCGCCCGCGTACCGCTCACCGAGGCGATCGACCGCCTCGCCGGTCTGGAGCGCGACGCGGACTGGTGGCGGCGCCTCTACGACACCCTCGCCGGGGTGGACCCGGACCGGCTCACCGGGCTGCCCGTTCCCCTTGCCGACGGGCGCACCACCATCGGCCCCCGGCAGGTCCTGCTCCCCGTCATCGGCGACGACAGCGACCCGGCCGCGCTCGTACGCCTGGGCCTGAAGGTCGCGCACCCCGACGCCGTGCACCCTCTCCTGGAGAAGCTCGGCGCCCTGCCCGCCACGCCCCGTGCCGTCCTGACGACCCCGCAGGTCCGCGCCGCCGTCGCCGCGTCCCTCGACGACGACACGTGGGACGAGGACGCGCCGGACGCCGACGAGCTCGCGGACATCGTGCTCTCGCTCGTACGAGACGCGAACCTCGCGCCCGGCGACGAGCCCTGGCTCGGCGCGCTCGCCCTCCCCGACGACGAGGACGGCGACCTCGCCCCCGCCGGCGAACTGGTCTTCCCCGGCAGCCCCTTCGCGCAGGTCATGCGCGAGGACGAGCTCGCCACGGTGGACGCCGATCTCGCCGAGCGCTGGGGCGAGCAGCCGCTCGCAGCGTGCGGTGTGCTCGCCACCTTCGCCCTTGTCCGCGCCACGGACGTCGTACTCGACCCCGATGAGCTCGATCCCCGCGAGGGCGACTTCGCCGAGCCCGACGACGCGGGGCTGCTCGACGCGGTCGACGTGTGGTGCGAGGACACCCTCGACCGGCTGCCGGAGACTCCGGTCCCGCCGGTCGCCACCGAGATCATCGCCGTACGGGATCTGGACCTGGTCGACGACGACTGCTGGCCGCAGGCCCTGGCGATGCTCTCGCGGCCCCCGCTGCGGGACGCGCTCACGCAGCCGCTGCGGGTCCTGCTGCCGGACGGCACGACGGAGACGGTCCGTTCGTACACGGCGTGGTGGCTGCGCGGGAATCCGGTCCTCGGCGGCCGTCGTCCGGCCGGTCTGCGGGCCTCGGGCGGCGATCCGCTGCTCGAAGGGCTCTACGACGCCGCTGATGCCGCCGGTTTCGAGGACGAGCAGGTGCTTCGCGCGCTCGGCGTCCGTACGTCGGTCGCCGCGCTCCTTGAGGAGCCGGGCGGAGCGGCCGAACTGCTCGACCGGCTCGCGGACCCGGAGAGGACCGTTTCGGCGGCCCAGCTGCACGCGCTGTACGGCGCTCTGGCCGATCTGGACCCCGAGCAGGTGACGTTGCCGGACGAGGTGCGGGCCGTGGTGGACGGTGAGGTGGTGGTGGTCGACGTGGCGGACGCGGTGGTCGCCGACGCCCCGGATCTGCTGCCGGTCGCCGGGGGAGTGGCGCTGTTGCCGGTGGCGCCCCGTAAGGCGGGGGACCTGGCGGAGCTGTTCCAGGTGCGGAGGCTGAGCGAGACGGCGGCGGTGGAGCCCTCGGGGGAGGGGGTCGAGCATCCGGTGCCGGATTCGGTGCGGGTCCTGCTGGGGCCGGCCACGCCGGAGACGTACGTCGAGCATGACGCCCTCGACGCGGGCGGCGTCGAACTGGACTGGCGCCGGACGCCGGACGGCACGGTCCACGCCGCAACGCTGGAGGGCGTGGCCGCGGGGCTCGCCTGGGCGGCGGGGCAGTGGCCTCGGCGGTTCGAGGTGGCGGCGCTGCTTGAGGACCCCTCGCGGACGGACGAGCTGGAGCGGGACCGCTGGTTCGACTGAGGCGGCCGTCCGCGGGTGCGTGGCCGGATGCGGGGTCCGGGATGCTGGGCGGCTGTTGCGTGTGCGGGTGTGTCGTGGCTGGTCGCGCAGTTCCCCGCGCCCCTTGCGGGGCCCGGGCCGCCGGCCGGTTGATTCGGCTGCGGGTGTGTCGTGGCTGGCCGCGCAGTTCCCCGCGCTCCTTCGGGGCCCGTCCAGAACTCGGTCACGAAATCTTCACTTGCCGTACAACCCGGGCCCCTGGTCGAAGGTCTGATCTTGCGAGTCAACAGACTCCTAGATCACCGGGCCCCGCGTGACAGCCCCCACGCACCGCGGAGCCCCTTCCCAACTGGGGAACACATGCGAATCCGTGCCACCGTGGCCGCACTGACCGGCACCCTGGCTCTGTCCGCTCTCGTCGTCCCGGCCGCTCAGGCCGCCGATGACCCCTCGTCCGCCCCCCGTCTTGCCGCGAAGGCCGTGCAGGGCGCCAACGAGGGTGACACCAAGATCACGAAGGTCACCGTCAACGGCGGCAAGGACGTCGTCGTCGGCACCACCAACAAGGTGAAGTTCTCCGTCGCCGTCACTGCCACCGACCCGGAAGGCATAGCGGCCGGCAGCGCCTTTCTCTACCACGGCAGCAGCGTCGACACCGCCGACGGCGTCCTGACCCCGGACGACTTCGACGGCACGTGCAAGGTCGTCAACGCCACCACCTCGACCTGCACCGTCACTGTCATCGCCGACCCGAAGGTCGACCTCTACAACGACCTGGCCGGGTCGGGCTGGAAGGTCTACGCGGCCGCCGGTGCGAACGACGGCGACGGCGCCGAGACCGAGGCGTACAAGTCGGACGCCCGCATCCAGCGCAACGCCCGCCTCACCACCAACGCCTCCCCCGAGCCCGTCAAGAAGGGCAAGACCCTCACGGTCACCGGCGCCCTGACCCGTGCCAACTGGGACACCCTGAAGTACGCGGGCTACACCAAGCAGTCCGTGAAGCTCCAGTACAAGAAGAAGGGTGCGGCCTCCTACTCCACCCTGAAGACCATCACGTCCGACTCCAAGGGCAACCTGAAGACGACCGTGACGGCCTCCGCGGACGGCTACTACCGCTACGTCTTCGCCGGTACCTCCACGACCCCGGCTGTGACGTCGACCAGCGACTTCGTGGACGTCAACTAGTACCGACTAAGCCGGAAAGCGGCGGTCCACCCAGCGGAAGACGACCTCGATCACCAGTGAGGCCGTCGCCGCGATCGCGACCGCCGCCCACGGCATCGTCGTGCCGACCAGCTTCAGCTGGAAGAAGTCCTGGAGCCACGGCACGGTGAGCACCAGCAGGAAGCCGAGACCCATCGCGCCGATCAGGCAGAGCCGCCACCACGTGTAGGGGCGGGCGATGATGGCGAGGACCCACATGGCGATCAGGAACAGCGCAAGGGTGGCCGCGCTGGTCTCGGCTTCCCGCGCTCCCGCGCCCGAGTAGTGGCTGCGCGCCAGGAGGTACGTGCAGAACGTCGCCGCGCCCGCGACGACCCCGCCCGGGATCGCGTACCGCATGACCCTTCGTACGAAGTGGGGCTTGGCCCGCTCCTTGTTGGGGGCGAGGGCGAGGAAGAAGGCCGGGACGCCGATCGTCAGGGTCGAGAGCAGCGTCAGGTGGCGAGGCAGGAAGAGGTACTCCACCTGCGTGCACACCACCAGCAGCGCGATCATCACCGAGTAGACGGTCTTCACCAGGAACAGCGTCGCCACCCGCGTGATGTTGCCGATGACCCGGCGGCCCTCCGCGACCACCGAGGGCAGCGTCGCGAAGCTGTTGTTCAGGAGCACGATCTGGGCCACCGCCCGCGTCGCCTCCGAGCCCGAGCCCATCGATACGCCGATGTCGGCGTCCTTCAGGGCGAGGACGTCGTTCACGCCGTCGCCCGTCATCGCGACCGTGTGCCCGCGTGACTGGAGCGCGCCCACCATGTCCCGCTTCTGCTGCGGGGTGACGCGCCCGAAGACGGAGTTGGCGTCCAGGGCCTCGGCCATCTCGCCCTGCTCCGTGGGCAGCCGGCGGGCGTCCACGGTGTTCTCCGCGCCAGGCAGGCCCAGCTTCCCGGCGACCGCGCCCACCGAGACCGCGTTGTCGCCGGAGATGACCTTGGCGCTGACGTCCTGCTCCTCGAAGTACCGCAAGGTGTCGCCGGCGTCCGGGCGAAGGCGCTGCTCCAGGACGACCAGGGCGGTGGCATCCGCCCCGGCGGCCACGTCCGGGTCGTCGAGTTCACCGGCCGCGCGGGCGAGGAGCAGTACGCGCAGGCCCTGCTGGTTGAGGTCCTCGATCTCGGAGAGGGACGGGTCGCCCTCGGGGAGGAGCACGTCGGGGGCGCCGAGCAGCCACGCCGAGGTGTTGCCGTCGCCTTCGCTGAAGGAGGCGCCGCTGTACTTGCGGGCCGAGGAGAAGGGCAGCGACTCGGTGCAGCGCCACTCCTCGCTGTCGGGGTACGCGTCGATGATCGCCTGGAGCGACGCGTTCGGGCGCGGGTCGGACTCGCCCAGGGCGCCGAGGACTTTGCGTACGTATGCCTCGTCCGAGCCGTTCAGCGGACGCAGCTCGGTGACGTCCATGCCGCCCTCGGTGAGGGTGCCGGTCTTGTCGAGGCAGACGGTGTCGACGCGGGCCAGACCCTCGATCGCGGGGAGTTCCTGGACGAGGCACTGCTGGCGGCCGAGGCGGATCACGCCGATCGCGAAGGCGACCGACGTGAGGAGCACGAGCCCCTCCGGGATCATGGGCACGATCCCGCCGACGGTGTAGGCGATGGACTCCTTGAAGTCGTCGTCCTTGACGACGAGCTGGCTGATGACGAGGCCGATCGAGGTCGGGACCATCAGCCAGGTCACGTACTTGAGGATCGTGGAGATGCCGTTGCGCAGCTCGGAGTGGACGAGCGTGAAGCGGCTCGCCTCCTCGGCGAGCTGCGCCGCGTACGCCTCGCGGCCCACCCTCGTCGCGGTGAACGCGCCGCCGCCCGCGACCACGAACGAGCCCGACATCATCTTGTCGCCGGGCTTCTTGACGACCGGGTCGGCCTCACCGGTCAGGAGTGACTCGTCGACCTCCAGGCTGTCGGTCTCGACCGCCTCGCCGTCCACGACGATCTTGTCGCCGGGGCCCAGCTCCACCAGGTCGCCGAGGACGATCTCGGAGGTGGAGATCTCGGCCGCTCTGCCGTCGCGCCGCACGGTGGGCTTGGACTCGCCGATGACCGCGAGTCCGTCCAGGGTCTTCTTGGCCCGCAGCTCCTGGATGATGCCGATGCCGGTGTTGGCGATGATCACGAAGCCGAAGAGGCTGTCCTGGATCGGCGCGACGAAGAGCATGATCACCCAGAGCACGCCGATGATCGCGTTGAAGCGGGTGAAGACGTTCGCCCGGATGATCTCGGTGGTGGACCGGGAGCTGCGGACGGGTACGTCGTTGACCTCGCCGCGTTCGACCCGCTCGGCGACCTCGGCCGCGGTGAGGCCCGTCGCGCGTCCGGCGGGCAGTTCCACCGGGTGGACCGGGTCGAGCTCGGCGCCCGCGTCGATATGCGTCATGGCATCGACGGTACGGGCGGGACGGGGGCTTCACCCCTTGAGTGCCCCAAAGATCCGACCACGGTAGGACAGGGACACTCCCGTGGTTGTACGGGCCCTCGCCCGGCCCGGGCGGAACGGACTACTCCGCCGCTTGCTCTGCCGATTGCCCCGCTGCTTACTCCGCCGATTGATCCGCCGCGGTCGCCGCCTTGCGCTCGGCTTCCCGCTTGATCGCCGCTTCGCGGCCCCGCACGTACCAGATGCCGATCAGGCCGAGGCCCGCGCCCGCCAGGCAGGTCCACACCCACCAGGTCGCGTCGCGGTCGTCGAACCAGCCGTAGAACGGCAGCTGCACCAGGAAGAGGACGAACCAGAGGATCGTGCCGCCGACGATGGTGGCGACGACGGGGCCCTCCAGGGGCTCGGGCGCCTCGTGCTTGGGGGTCCACTTCTCCATGCGCACAGCTTACGAGGCGCCGGAACAGCCCTCCGCCGGGGCCGGAACAGCCCTCCGCGGGGCCGGAACAGCGCTCCGCCGGGGCCGGTCCCGGCAAGTACCGCAAGGGTCTACGCGCGGAGATAGCGATTTTGCCTTCATGTATTCATACTGAAACGGCTCGTTAATGGCCGATTGTTTTCGTACGAAGATCTAAATTCGGCGAGTTTGTCTGCGTCGGCCCAACACCCTAATCACAGGTCATGAGGTCCCCCATGTCCCCCTCGGCCACTGCCCCGGTCGACAAAACGCCGCACCCGAATTCCCCGCAAGGGGGCCTCGATCGGTATTTCAAGATCACAGAGCGGGGATCGACCCTGGTCAGGGAAGTGCGCGGCGGCTTCGCCACGTTCTTCGCGATGGCGTACATCATCGTGCTCAACCCGATCATCCTGGGCGGCGCGAAGGACATGTACGGGCATCAGCTCGACAACGCCCAGCTGGTCACCGCGACCGCCCTGGTCGCCGCCTTCACCACGCTCCTGATGGGCGTCATCGGCAACGTCCCGATCGCGCTCGCCGCGGGCCTCGGCGTGAACACCGTGGTCGCCCTCCAGCTCGCGCCGCGCATGTCGTGGCCCGACGCGATGGGCATGGTCGTCCTCGCGGGCTTCGTCGTGATGCTGCTCGTGGCGACCGGTCTGCGGGAGCGCGTGATGAGCGCCGTGCCGCTGGGTCTGCGCAAGGGCATCGCGATCGGCATCGGCCTCTTCATCATGCTGATCGGTCTCGTCGACTCCGGCTTCGTTTCGCGCATCCCGGACGTCGCGGAGACCACGGTCCCGCTCCAGCTGGGCGGAGACGGCCACCTCAACGGCTGGCCCGTACTGATCTTCGTGCTCGGCACGCTGCTCACGCTCTGCCTGATCGTGCGCAAGGTGCCCGGCGCCATCCTCATCAGCATCGTCGTCATGACGATCGTGGCAATGATCATCAACGCGATCGCGGATGTCCCCTCCTGGGGCCTGACGACGCCGGAGTGGCCGGGCAACCCGGTCAGCACGCCGGACTTCGGGCTCGTCGGTCAGATCAGCCTGTTCGGCGGCTTCGGGAAGGTCGGTCTGCTCACCGGCATCCTCTTCGTCTTCACCGTGCTGCTGTCCTGCTTCTTCGACGCCATGGGCACGATCATGGGCATCGGCGACGAGGCCAAGCTGACCGACGCCAACGGCAACATGCCGGGCATGAACAAGGTCCTGTTCGTCGACGGCATCGCGGTCGCCGCGGGCGGCGCCTCCTCCGCCTCGGCCACCACCTGCTTCGTGGAGTCCACGGCGGGCGTCGGCGAGGGCGCGCGTACGGGCTTCGCCAACATCGTCACCGGCGGCCTCTTCGCGCTTGCGCTGTTCCTCACGCCCATCGCCACGATGGTTCCGTCCCAGGCGGCCACGCCCGCGCTGCTCGCGGTCGGCTTCCTGATCCTGTCCGGCTCGATCGGCCAGATCGACTGGGCCGACTTCACCATCGCGATCCCCGCGTTCCTGACGATGATGATGATGCCGTTCACGTACTCGATCACGAACGGCATCGGCATCGGCTTCATCACCTTCACCGTGCTGCGCCTCGCGTCGGGCCGCGGCCGTGAGGTGCCGGCCGCGATGTACGTCGTGTCGGCCGTCTTCGCCTTCTACTACCTGATGCCGGCGCTCGGTCTGACCTGAGCGACCGGTACGGCGTGAGTGACTGCGGGGCGGCCATCAGGCCGCCCCGTAGAACTTTTCCGTCTCCTCGACGGCGCTCTGGAAGCGCTCGTCGAAGTCACCGCGGACGAGCGTCCCGACCACGTAGTCCTGGACGCTCATGCCCCTCTTGGCGGCGTGCTGCTTGAGCCGGTCGAGCAGCTCACCGTCTATTCGCAGGCTGAGCACTGTCGATCCCATGCGTGCCAGGGTCCCTGCCGCTGCGCGGACCGTGTCTCGCTTTCCGCGGCCACCTCACTCATATGGGTGACGAAAGGGTTCCGTGACTCTCGTCGCGGGAACCAGGTGGTCTTTAGCTAGAGTAATGAGTTACTCTAACGAACATGCCGGACCTCTCCCATGGTGACGACGCCGCCGCCGTGAACTCCCTGCGCTCCGCCGTGATGCGCCTGTCCCGTCGACTCAAGCACCAGCGGGTCGACGAGTCGCTGAGCCCCACCGAGATGTCGGTGCTCGGCACCCTCGCCCGCTGCGGCCACGCCACCCCCGGTGAGCTGGCCCGCAAGGAGCACGTGCAGCCGCCGTCGATGACCCGCATCGTCGCGCTGCTCGAAGCCAAGGGTCTCGTCCGGCTCGAACCGCATCCGGAGGACCGCCGCCAGAAGGTGGTGACCCAGACGGAGACGGCCGAGGCCATGCTCGAGGAGAGCCGCCGCAAGCGGAACGCCTGGCTGGCCGGCCTGACCGAGCATCTCGACGAGGACGAGTGGGCACGACTGCGCGCCGCCGCCCCCGTCCTGGAGAAGCTCGCGCACCTGTAAGCAGTGCACGCGGCGGCGGCCCACGCGCCACGTGCCGTACGACGCCAAGGAGGCGAACGCACTTTGAGTACGGGATCCGGAGCAGACTCCGCCCCCGCACCAACCACCCTCGACAAGTCCCCTGCCGCCAAGACGTCGATGTTCAGCTCGCTGAAGATCCGCAACTACCGGCTCTTCGCCTCCGGCGCCGTTGTCTCCAACACCGGCACGTGGATGGCGCGCATCACCCAGGACTGGCTGGTCCTGAGCCTCACGGGCTCCTCGGCGGCGGTCGGTATCACCACCGCGATGCAGTTCCTGCCGATGCTCCTGTTCGGCCTGTACGGCGGCGTCATCGCCGACCGGTTCGCCAAGCGCAAGCTGCTCTTCTGCACCCAGGGTGCGATGAGCATCAGCGGTCTGTTCCTGGCGGCGCTCACCCTGAGCGGCAACGTCCAGGTCTGGCACGTCTACCTCGCGGCCTTCTTCACCGGCCTCGTCACGGTCGTCGACAACCCGACCCGGCAGTCCTTCGTGTCCGAGATGGTGGGACCCGACCAGGTCCGCAACGCCGTCTCGCTGAACTCGGCGAACTTCCAGTCCGCGCGCCTCGTCGGCCCCGCCGTGGCGAGCGGCCTCACCGCCGCGGTCGGCCCCGGCTGGGCGTTCCTCGCCAACGGCCTGTCCTTCCTCGCGCCGCTCACCGGCCTGATGCTGATGCGCACCCGCGAGCTGCACCCCACCCCGCGCAAGCCGCGCGGCAAGGGACAGCTGAGGGAAGGCCTGAACTACGTCTCCAAGCACCCCGAGCTGATCTGGCCGATCGTCCTCGTCGGCTTCGTCGGCACCTTCGGATTCAACTTCCCGATCTGGCTGAGCGCCTTCGCGGACGACATTTTCCACGGCGGCGTGGGGATGTACGGGCTCTTCAACACGCTGATGGCGATCGGCTCGCTGGCGGGCGCGCTGCTCGCTGCCCGCCGCGGCACCTCACGCCTGAGGCTGCTCGCCGGGGCCGCCATCGCCTTCGGCGTCCTGCAGATCGTGGCCGCGTTCGCGCCCGAGCTGTGGATGTTCGTCGCGCTGATCGTGCCGATCGGCATCCTGGGCCTGACGGTGAACGTCACCGCCAACTCCTCGGTCCAGATGGCCACGGACCCGGAGATGCGGGGCCGGGTCATGTCGCTCTTCATGATGGTCTTCACCGGCGGTACGCCGCTGGGCGGTCCGCTCTTCGGCTGGCTCGCCGACGCGTACGGAGTGCGCGTCAGCATGGCCGCCGGCGGTCTCATCTGCGCCGTCGCCGCGGTCGGCGTCGGCCTGATGCTGGCCCGCGCCGCGAACCTGCGGCTGAAGGTGGATCTGCGGCGCGGTCGCCAGCACGTGCAGTTCGTGCCGCGTGAGCAGCTGGCGACGGCGGCGTAGGGCGTTCTCCGCGGCTAGACGCGCCGGGCCAGGATCTGGCCCGGCCAGGTGCCGTTCTGCTCGACGAAGGCCTCGGTCCGCGTGAAGCCGTTGCGCTCGTAGAACGCGACGAGCTTGCCGTCACCGCCCGCGTAGCAGTCGACCCGGAGCAGGGAGATGCCCTGGCTCCGGGTTTCCTCCGCCGCGTGCGCGAGGAGGGCGGCGCCCGCGCCCGTCCCGTGCCGGGAGGCGAGCAGGTGGATGTACCGCTCCGGCTCCTCCACGGGGGCGATGTACGGCCCCGGCCCATCGGTCAGGGTGAGCGTGCCGACCGGCAGTCCGCCGATCTCGGCGATCCAGGCGGAGCCGGTGGTCAGATACTTCTCGACCAGGGCGATCGTCTTCGGGTTGGTCGACCAGGGTGTGTCGCCCCACTGCCCGGTGCGCCCCTGTGACACGAGCCAGGCGACGGCTTCGTCGAAGAGGGCGAGGACGGTGGGGATGTCGTCGGTGCCGGCGGGACGAATGGCTATGTGGCTGTCCATGCGGCTTTCTCTCCCCCGATCCGCGCCCGGATATCCGGCCGGTTCGGTGGTCGGTCGACGGCCGCCGGACGGGGCCGGTTAACCTCGACTACGTGGACCCGAAAACCAGGAACCGGATCATGGCCGGTGTACTCGTGCTGATGTTCGTCGTCGTGGCGGTGGCGGCCGCGGTCGGCCAGTGAGGCGATGACCGCGGCCGCGGCCGTGACCGCGTAGTTCAGCCGGTCCCGGCCTGGCTCGCTACCAGGCGAAGGACTCCGGAGACGGCCCCGGCCCCGGGAAGATCTCGTCCAGGGATTCGAGCAGCTCGTCCGAGAGGTCCAGATCGACCGCGCGCAGTGCGCTGGTGAGCTGCTCCGGCGTACGCGGCCCGACGATCGGGCCGGTGATGCCGGGCCGGGTGAGCAGCCAGGCGAGTGCCACTTCGCCCGGCGCGAGGCCGTGCTTGTCGAGCAGGTCCTCGTACGCCTGGACCCGCGCGCGCTTTTCGGGCTTCGCCAGCTCCTCGGCGGCCCGTCCGCCGGTACGCCGCTTGCCCTCGCCCTCCTTCTTCAGCACGCCGCCGAGCAGTCCGCTGTGCAGCGGCGACCACGGAATGACGCCGAGGCCGTAGTCCTGCGCGGCCGGAATGACCTCCATCTCGGCGCTGCGCTCGGCGAGGTTGTAGAGGCACTGCTCGCTGACGAGGCCGTAGCTGCCGCGCCGGGCGGCGACCTCGTTGGCCTGGGCGATCTTGTATCCGGGGAAGTTGGATGACCCGGCGTACAGGATCTTGCCCTGCGTCACGAGGGTGTCGATCGCCTGCCAGATCTCGTCGAACGGCGTGCGGCGGTCGATGTGGTGGAACTGGTAGATGTCGATGTAATCGGTCTGCAGGCGCTTGAGCGAAGCCTCCACGGACCTGCGGATGTTGACCGCGGAGAGCAGGTCGTGGTTGGGCCACGCCGGCTTACCGTCGGTGGCCATGTTCCCGTACACCTTGGTGGCGAGCACGACCTTGTCGCGCCGCTCGCCGCCTTTCGTGAACCAGGTGCCGAGGATCTCCTCGGTACGGCCCTTGTTCTCGTCCCACCCGTAGACATTGGCGGTATCGAAGTAGTTGATGCCCGCGTCGAGCGCGGCGTCCATGATCGCGTGACTGTCCGGCTCGTTCGTGAGCGGCCCGAAGTTCATGGTCCCGAGCGTGAGCCGGCTGACCTTGAGCCCTGTGCGTCCCAGCTGCGTGTACTTCATGGGAACTCAGCCAACGACTTGGAGTGGGCTCCAGGCAAGGGGGCCGGGGTGGCTTTGGTCAGTCGCGGGGGAAATCGCCGGTCTTGAGGATGAGGTCGGCTGGCGTGCAGGTCAGGTCGTGCAACGTTACGCACCGAGACGAGGTCACGAGCCGCCGAGCCAGCCCGCCGCGTCGAGGCGGAACGCGTCCGGCGGTACGACCGTGCGCAGGTCGTTCTCCAGCGTGCGCAGGCGGCGTGCGCCCAGCTGGTCCGCCCATTCCGCGTGCAGCTCGTCGAAGATCGCCGCCGAGCGGCGCAGTGCGTCGATGCCGTGCGGGGTGAGGCGGACCAGTTTGCGGCGGGCGTCGGCCGGGTCATCGGTGCGTTCCGCGTAGCCGAGGGCGATGAGGCGGTCGACGGTCTTGCCCGCGGCCTGCTTGGAGACGCCGAGCCTGCGGCCCATCTCGCTGGCGCTCGCGCCCCGTACGCCGATGGCCTGCATGGCGAAGCCGTGGGCGGGGCGTGCGTCCGGGTGGCCCTGGCGGGCCAGCTCGGCGTGGAGCCGGTCGATGAGGGTGCGGAACCCGGCGAAGAGGAGGAGGGGCAGCTCGAAGCCGCGGACGTCGCCGTCCTCGGGCGGCTCGCTGTCCTTGCGGGGTTCCTTGCCGGTCTCCGTGCGGGGTTCCTTGCGGAGTCCCTCGCGGGGTTCCTTGCGGGAATCGACAACCTGATTTACCTTTTTTTCGTCAACCACGTTGTCCATCGTAGGGGGCCCCTCTTGTTTGCCGAGCACACCGTCGAGACCGCGCCCGCCGAGTCCCGCGCGGCGATGGAACGTACGGCCGCGGCCTTCGGCAAGACGCCGAGCGCGGTGGCCCGCCTTGCCGAGTCGCCCGAACTGCTCAACGGTTTCCTGGAGTTGAGTGCGGCCTTCGAGCGGACGACGCTGGAGCCGGTGGCGCGGGAAGTCGTCGTCATGACCGTCGCGGTACGCAACGACTGCCACATCTGCGTGGCCATGCACACCGGCAAGCTGCGCAAGCTGGGCGCGGATGCCGAGCTGATCGCCGCGTTGCGCGAGGGGAGGGCACTGGACCGCGACGAACGGCTCGAAGCCGTACGGCAGTTCACTCTTGAGGTCCTCGCCACCGCTGGCGGGGTCGGCGACGAGGAGCTGAAGAAGTTCCTCGCGGCGGGCTACACGGAGCGGAACGCCCTTGAGGTGGTGATGGGCATCGGCACGTACACGATGTCGACCCTCGCGAACCGACTGACGCGCGCGGTGTGAGGCGGGGCGGCGGTGCCGACCCTCACGCTCTCACCTCCGGTGCGTGACCCTCCGCAGCGCTCACCTCCACCGGACCGCCCCGACCCGCCGCTCCAGTGCGTACGCCCCCGCGATCGTCGACACCCACACCAGCACCCCGAACGAGACGCCGGGGGTGGTTGGGGAGTTGTTGGTGGGGTGGGTGAGGATGCGGGGCATGACCGTTACGAAGAAGATCGTTCGCTCTGCGGGCGTGCTCGCCGCCGCCGTCGGGCTCGTCGCGCTCAGCAATCCGGCTTATGCCGCGGGGGACGTGTACAAGGGCACCGGGTGGCGGATTCTGAAGGGCCAGGGGATCGAGTCGCTCAGCCCCGACCCGTACGTGATCCACCTCGTCAAGCCCAAGGCCTCCGCCACCAAGCTCACCGCCGCGCAGACCAAGAAGGCGGAGAAGGATCTGCGGGCGCAGGCGAAGAAGACCGCCGCCCAGCTCACCTCGGTCACGGGGACCAAGTTCACGCTGGCCGGCGGCTATCACAAGGAGCAGAACGCCTGTAACACCGCCGAGCGCCACGTCATCACCGTGGGCCTGAAGTACCGCCCCTTCATGCCGGGCAACAAGCCGGGCTTCTCGCAGGCGCACCCGTGCTACGCGACCGGCAACCACAGCGCGTGGGGCGGCTGGATATGGGTCGACAGCGAGTACTGGAAGCCGGGTGACTACAAGCTCTCCCCGACCCTCATATCGAACATGTTGAGCCACGAGATCGGGCACGCGATCGGGCTCGACCACGCCAACGTGGACGGCCCGGACGCCAACCGCACCGCCGACAACTTCGAGTGCGTCTCCAACAGCACCAAGGACCTGCCGGTCATGTGCTCGCCCAACGGCGGCCACGCCAGGGCCAAGGGCGGCACCGACGCCCGCGCCGAGAAGTACGCCGGGGTGTACACGAAGTGGGACATCGCCGGGCTGAAGGCCCTCAAGGCCAACTACAGCCGGTAGCCGCTCAGTTGGCCGACTGAAGTTCGGGCAAGGGCAGGGGCAGGGGCGGGGGCGCCGTTTCGTACGGCGTCCCCAGCCCCCACGCCTGATGCATCGCGTCCGCGAACGCCGCCGCCAGCTTGTGCTCGCCGCTCTCGTTGGGATGCGTCCCGTCGTACGTGTCGACGTCGATGTCGTACGACGGCGGTGTCGAGGCCAGGAGCAGCGGCGAGGCGCCGGTGTCCAGCTCCGCCACCACCTTCGCGAGCAGCACGTTGAAGCGCGCCACCTCCGCCGCGAACGGGGCGTCCGTCCGGGCCCGGATGTTCGGTATCACCGGGAGCAGGACGAGGCGTATGCCCGGGTTCGCCGACCGCGCCTCCGCGATGCAACGGCGCGCGTTCTCCGCCGTCTGTTCCGCGTTCGTGTAGAACCCCAGGTCGATCAGGCCGAGCGAGACGAGCAGGACGTCGGGGCGCTCAAGCCGCACCACCTCCGCCATCCGCGGCGCCATGTGCAGCCAGCCCTCGCCCCAGCCCGCGAAGTGGTGGCGCGGGAAGTCCGGGTCGTCGCAGGCGTAGGCGTACGAGACGGGCTCGCCGGAGACCTTGTCGTGCAGGGCGCTGCGCGGACCCACCACGGCGAAGGCCGCGTCGCCGATCGAGGCCCGCAGGTGCTGCCACATGCGGTGGCGCCAGGTGTGCTCCCCCGCGCTGCCGATCGTCATCGAGTCGCCGACGAACATGAACCTGAGCATCCGCTCATCATCCCGGATCAAGGCCCCGGCCTGCGATGTGAGGCTGAACACCCGCCGGAGGTCCGCCCGCCGCCGACGGGGTGGCAGGCTTGGCCCATGCGTTCACTGCGTTCTTCGACGGGTGCCCCGGGTGCCGCAGGCACCGTAGGTGCCGTGGGTGCCATCAGTGCCGGCTGCCTGCTTCTGCTCGCTGCCGCCGCAGGCCCTGCCGTCGCCGCCGACGACGACGGCCGCGACGGGTTCACCATCGAGGACCCCCGCGTCATCGAGTCCAGCGGCCTCGCCGCGTCCCGCGCCCACCCCGGCGTCTACTGGACGCACAACGACCAGGACAAGAACGGCGCGCTGCTCTACGCGGTGGACGGCAAGACCGGCAAGACCGTCGCCACCCTCACCATGACCGGCGTCGGGAAGCCCCGCGACGTGGAGGCCGTGTCCGTCGGCAGTGACGGCAACATCTACGTCGGCGACATCGGCGACAACCTCGGCGGCACCTGGTCCCACGTATGGATCTACAAGCTCCCCGAGCCGGAGAAACTGGGCGACCGGACCGTGCGCGCCACGCAGTACACGGTGAAGTACGAGGACGGGGCGCGCGACGCCGAGGCGCTGATGGTGCACCCCAAGACCGGCCGGATCTACATAGCCGACAAGAAGGAGGAGGGCGGCGGCCTGTACGAAGGGCCCGCGCGGATGTCCGCCTCCGGGACCAACGTCTTCAAGCGGCTCGGCGACACCGGGCTCTGGACCACGGACGGCGCCTTCTCGCCCGACGGGAAGCAGCTCGCGCTGCGCGGCTACCTCGGTGGAGTCTCGTACGCCTGGCAGGGCGAGGGGAAGATGCCGAAGCGGGAGGGGCGGCTGAGCGTTCCGCTCCAGCGCCAGGGCGAGTCCGCGACGTACACCCTGGACGGTACGACCCTCCTGTACGGCAGCGAGGGCTCGCAGAGCCAGGTCGAGCCCGTCGAGGTCGAAGGGGCGGGCGGGGACGACTCGCGGGGCAGCGGCGGGAGTTCGGGTGACGCGGCGGGCGAGGGGGGCGCGGGGATAGACGGCGACCTCAAGGTGGGCGCGCTGACTCTCGCCGTCGTGCTCGTCGCGTTCTTCGGGCTGAAGCGGCTTTTCCGCCGGAAGTAGAAGTCTCCTGGCGGCCCGGATGTGTCTCCCGCGGGGCTAGTGGCTAGGGCGCCGCGTCGGCCTCGCGCCGGGCCGCCACCAGGACATCGAGACCGTCGAGCAGCCGTCGCAGGCCGAACTCGAAATGGTCGAACTCCGAGCCGAACGCGTCGTCGGAGAGTCCCGCGAGGAGCGGGTAGCGGCCGCTGTTCATGATCCGCTCCAGGGTCGGGTACTGCGCCTCCCAGAACGCCTTGTCCGTCAGGCCGCTCTTCTTCACCGCCTCCATCTCCTGCACCTGGGTGCGGGCGACCCCGGTGACGTAGCCCTCGACCATGACGATCACGCCGATCAGCTCGGGGTCGGTCAGGCCCATCGACTTGATGCCGGACAGGGTGCGCTCCAGGCCGCCGACCGAGCCGGGTCCGAGCACCGGGCGGGCCTGGTTGACGTGGAGCAGCCAGGGGTGTTCGCGGTAGAGGACGAGCGTCTCGCGGGCGTACGCCTCGACGGCCGCGCGCCAGCCGCCGCCCGGGGGCCCGGCCTCGCCGGCCGGCGTGAAGACGCGGTCCAGCATCAGGTCGAGCAGCTCGCTCTTGCCGGGGACGTAGCGGTACAGGGACATCGTGCCGGTGCCGAGCTCCGTGGACAGGCGGCGCATCGAGACCGCCGTGAGCCCTTCGGCGTCCGCGAGGCGTACCGCCTCGGTGACGATCCGGTCCAGGGTGAGGCCGGGCTTGGGGCCGCGCGTGGGGCGCTCGCCCTCGCCCCAGAGCAGTTCCAGGCTGCGGGTGATCTCGGTGCCGGTGCGCTGGGTGCCGCTGTCGTCGCCGCCGTTCGTGCTCGTCATGGGGCTCAGCCTAATCGCCTGGTCCGGTAATTGAGTACGGCGTACTCGCGAAATTGGGTACGCTGTACCCGCTATTGGGTACGCTGTACCCAGATGCTGGAGGCTCGAAGGGTGGAGGGGCAGCAGTGAACGGGAACGCATACGCGGTCCGGGCCGAGGGGCTCGACAAGCGCTACGGCGAGAAGAAGGCTCTGGACGCATTCGATCTGCGCGTGGAGCGCGGCACGGTGCACGGACTGCTCGGCCCGAACGGCGCGGGCAAGACCACCGCCGTACGCATCCTCTCGACGTTGGTACGGCTCGACGCGGGCCGAGCCGAGGTCGCGGGCGCCGACGTGGTGCGCCGGCCCGACCTCGTGCGCCGCAGCATCGGCCTGACCGGCCAGTACGCGGCGGTCGACGAGGTCCTCACCGGCCGGCAGAACCTGGAGATGTTCGGCCGCCTCTTCCACCTCGGCGGCAAGAGGGCGGCGCGGCGCGCACAGGAACTCCTCGAACAGTTCGACCTGGTGGACGCGGCAGGCAAGGGCGCGGGCCAGTACAGCGGCGGCATGCGGCGCAGGCTCGACCTCGCCGCGTCGATGATCCTCGCGCCCGCCGTCCTCTTCCTGGACGAGCCGACCACCGGGCTCGACCCGCGCAGCCGCCTCGAAGTCTGGGACACCGTAAGGAAGTTGGTCGCGGACGGAACGACGGTGCTCCTGACCACGCAGTATCTGGAGGAGGCCGACAAGCTGGCCTCCCGCGTCACCGTCATCGACCAGGGCCGCGCCATCGCCGACGACACCCCGGACGGCCTGAAGAACACGGTGGGCGGCAGCTACCTGGAAGTCGTGGTCCGCGAGACCGCCGACCTGCCCGCAGCCGTGGCGGCGGTCGCCCGGGTCGCCGAGGGCGTGCCCGAGGCCATTGACCTGGAGCGGCGCGTCCAGGCGGCCGTGACCGACCGGGTCGGCGCGCTGACGGACGTGGCCCGGACCTTGCAGGACCAGGGCGTCGCGGTGGAGGACATCGGGCTGCGCAGGCCGAGCCTCGACGACGTGTTCCTGCGCCTCACGGGGCACCGGACGGAAACCGACGAGGCAGCGGGGAAGACCACCGGGAAGGCCGAAGGGAAGGCCGCCGGGACGGCCGCCGGGATCGACGAGAAGACGGAGGTCGCGGCATGAGCACCGTACTGCCCACGGACACCACGGACACCACGGACGCGTTGTCCGCCGACCCCTCGCGGGGCCGCCTCTACTGGGCGCTGGCCGACACCTGGAACGTCACCCGGCGCTACCTCACGCACTTCCAGCGCCAGCCCGTCAACATCGCCTGGCAACTGGGCTTCCCGATCATCTCCGTACTCCTGTACGGATTTGTCTTCGGCGAGGCGATGAAGGTGCCCGGCGGTGGCGACGACGGCGACTACAAGCAGTTCCTGATGCCCGGCATGTTCGTGATGACCATGGCCTTCGGCTTCATGAACACCGCGATGGCGGTCGTCACGGACTCCACCAAGGGCGTCATCGACCGCTTCCGCTCGATGCCGATGGCGCCTTCGGCGGTGGCGGCCGGACGCGGGCTCGCCGACCTGATCGTCGCCTGCGCCGAGCTGGCGATCCTCGCGCTGACCGCGCTCGCCATCGGCTGGCGGTCGAGCGCCGGACTGCCGCAGACCCTGGCGGCCTTCGGCCTGCTGCTGCTCCTGCGGTTCAGCCTGATCTGGGTCGGCGTGTTCCTGGGCCTCGTGGTGCCGACCCCGGAGGCGGCGGGCGGCCTCTACGCGGTCGCCTTCCCGCTCACCATGATCTCCAGCGTCTTCGTCGCACCGTCCCTCATGCCCGACTGGCTGGCTCCGGTCGCGGCCTGGAACCCGGTGTCCTCCACCGGCACGGCGGCACGCGAACTGTTCGGCAACCCCGGCGCGGGCGGGTCGAGCTGGGTGGAACAGAACGCGGTCCTGATGGCGGTGGTGTGGCCCCTTGCGATCTCACTCCTGTTCCTGCCGCTGGCGGTACGGAAGTTCAAGCAGCTGAGCAGGTGAGTCTTTCTCTGTACGCGGCCGGCCACGACGGACCGGTAGGTGAAGGCTGAGGCGGGGGCAGCTTTGTCGACGCAGTGAGGGCGCCCGGCAGGTGGTACCTGCCGGGCGCCCTCATCTGCGTAGGACAGTCTCTACAGCTTGTCGGTCACGTAGTCGACGCACTTCGTGAGCGCCTCGACGTCCGCCGGGTCGATCGCCGGGAACATCGCCACGCGCAGCTGGTTGCGGCCGAGCTTGCGGTACGGCTCCGTGTCCACGATGCCGTTGGCGCGCAGAGCCTTCGCCACCGCGGCGGCGTCGATCTCGTCCGCGAAGTCGATCGTGCCGATGACCTGCGAGCGCTTGGCCGGGTCCGTGACGAACGGCGTCGCGTACTTCGACTCCTCGGCCCACCCGTACAGGGTGCGCGAGGACGCGGCCGTGCGGCCGGTCGTGAACTCCAGGCCGCCCTGGCCGTTCATCCAGTCCAGCTGCTCACCGAGCAGGAAGAGCGTGGCGAGCGCCGGGGTGTTGTACGTCTGGTTCTTGCGGGAGTTGTCGATCGCCGTCGGGAGGCTGAAGAACTCCGGGACGTGGCGGCCGGAGGCGTGGATCCGCTCGGCGCGCTCGATGGCGGCGGGGGAGAAGACGCCGATCCACAGGCCGCCGTCCGACGCGAAGGACTTCTGCGGGGCGAAGTAGTAGACGTCCGTCTCGGCGATGTCGACCGGCAGGCCGCCCGCGCCGGAGGTGGCGTCCACCAGGACGAGGGAACCCTCGTCCGCGCCGTTCACCCGCTTGACGGGGGCCGCGACGCCGGTCGAGGTCTCGTTGTGCGTGAAGGCGTAGACGTCCACGCCCGCCTCGGCCTGCGGCTCCGGGTGCGTGCCCGGCTCGCTCGAAATCACCGTGGGCTCCGCGAGCCACGGGGCGAGCTTCGATGCCTTGGCGAACTTGGAGGAGAACTCACCGAACGTGAGGTGCTGCGACTTGTTCTCGATGAGGCCGTGCGTCGCGACGTCCCAGAAGGCGGTGGAACCGCCGTTGCCCAGGATCACCTCGTAACCCTCGGGGAGGGAGAAGAGGTCGCGCACGCCTTCGCGCACCTTGCCGACCAGGTTCTTGACCGGGGCCTGGCGGTGGGAGGTGCCGAGCAGAGAGGTACCGGTGGCGGCGAGCGCGTCCAGCGCCTCCGTGCGCACCTTGGAGGGGCCCGCGCCGAAACGTCCGTCGGCGGGCTTGATGTCAGCGGGAATCTGGATCTCAGCCACGGGGTGAGCCTAACGGCTTCTCTGGCGGTGAACGGGAGGCGTCCGGCGGCTGAGATCGTGCCGACCCACAGGGTGGACGCCGCGGGGTGCCGCCCCGGACCCGCTCCCGAATCGGTGCGCGGCGGGCGTTCGGCCGCAGTCGGTGAGGGCCTTCGCGGATGCATTCTGTGGGCATGAATGTGGGCATGAGTGATCTCGGAGGAGTGGAAGAGGAACTGCGGGCGGCCGTACGGGGGGAGGTGGATTTCTCCGTCACCGCGCGGGCCCTGAACACCATGGACGCGTCCAACTACCGCCGGGTGCCGCTCGGGGTCCTCGCCCCGCGCGACGCGGACGACGTGACCGCGGCGCTCGCCGTGTGCCGGGAGCGCGGGGTGCCCGTCGTCGCCCGCGGTGCCGGTACGTCCATCGCGGGGCAGGCCACCGGCACGGGGCTCGTCCTCGACTTCACCCGGCACATGAACCGCATCGTGTCCGTCGACGCGGAGTCGCGGACCGCGGTCGTACAGCCCGGGGTGATCTGCGACCAGCTGCGGACGGCCGCGGCCCCGCACGGCCTGACCTTCGGCCCCGACCCCTCCACCCACAACCGCTGCACCCTCGGCGGCATGATCGGCAACAACTCCTGCGGGTCCCACTCGGTCGCCTGGGGCACCACCGCCGACAACGTCTCGTCCCTCTCGGTCGTGAGCGGCGCGGGCGTGAAGCTCGCACTCGGCCGGGGGTGGGCGGGCGCGCCGGACGGCCTGCGCCCGCTGGTGGAGGGCGGCCTGGAGCTGCTGCGCACCGGCTTCCCGGAGCTTCCGCGCCGGATCTCCGGCTACGCGCTCGATGCCCTGCTCCCCGAGCGGGGCGTGGATCTGGCCCGCGCCTTCTGTGGCTCGGAGGGCACGCTCGGCCTGGTGACGGAGGCGGTCGTACGCCTCGTCGACGCGCCACGCGCGCGTGCGCTCGCCGTCCTCGGTTACGCCGACGAGAGCGCGGCGGCGGAGGCCGCGGCGGGGCTGCTGCCGTACGGGCCGCTGACGGTGGAGGGGATGGCCGCGGACCTCGTACGGGGAGCGAGAGGTCTGCCCCGGGGCGGGGCCTGGCTGTTCGTGGAGACGGGCGGCGAGAGCGCGGGCGAGGCGCGGGCGCGTGCCGAGTCGATCGTGAAGGGGGCCGCCGCCGGGGGTGTCGTGGATTCGGTGGTGGTGACCGACCCGGCCGGACAGCGCGTCCTGTGGCGGGTGCGTGAGGACGCCAGCGGTACGGCGACGCGGATGCCGGACGGCAGCGAGGCGTGGCCGGGCTGGGAGGACTGCGCGGTGCCGCCGGCCCGGCTCGGGGCGTATCTGCGGGACTTCAGGGGGCTGCTCGCCGAGCACGGCCTGCGCGGGACTCCGTACGGGCACTTCGGGGACGGCTGCATTCACGTACGCATCGACTTCGACCTGATGAGCGACGACGGCGTGCGGCGCTTCAGGCGCTTCTCGGAGGACCTGGCGGAGGTCGTGGTGGCGCACGGGGGTTCGCTGTCCGGCGAGCACGGGGACGGGCAGGCGCGGGCGGAGCTCCTTCCGAAGATGTACGGGGCTGACTTGGTGCGCTTCTTCGAGCGGGTGAAGGGGGTGTGGGACCCGGCGGACCTGCTGAATCCGGGGATGCTGGTGCGGCCCGCGCCGCTGGACTCGAACCTGCGGTTCGCCCCGCTGCCGAGGGAGCCGGTGGACGTGGCCTTCGGCTACCCCCATGACGGCGGGGACTTCTCGGCGGCGGTGCGGCGGTGTGTGGGGGTGGCGAAGTGCCGTACCTCGTCGGCTGGTTCGGGTGGTTCGGCTGGTTCGGGTGGCGGGGTGATGTGCCCGTCCTTCCGGGCGACGGGCGAGGAGGAGCACTCGACGCGGGGGCGGGCCCGGCTGCTGCACGAGATGCTCGCGGGGGAGGTCGTCACGGACGGCTGGCGCTCGGAGGAGGTACGGGACGCGCTCGACCTGTGCCTGTCCTGCAAGGGCTGCCGGTCCGACTGCCCGGTGGGCGTGGACATGGCCACGTACAAGGCGGAGTTCCTGCACCACCACTACGAGGGACGCAGGCGGCCGGCGGCGCATTACGCCATGGGCTGGCTGCCGGTGTGGCTGCGCCTCGCCGACCGGACGCGTACGGCGGGAGTGGCCAATGCGCTGATGCGGGTGGGGGTCCTTGCGTCGCTGGCCAAGCGGGTGGGCGGGATCGCTCCGGAGAGGGAGATCCCGCGGGTGGCGGGGGAGAGCTTTCGGCGGTGGTTCGGGGGGAGGGGGGCTTCCGAGGCCTCCGAGACCTCCGAGACCTCCGGGGGCCCCGGGGCCCCCGGAGGGCCGACGGTCGTGCTCTGGCCGGACACGTTCACGGATCACCTGTCACCGGCGGTGGGCCGGGCGGCGGTGCGGGTCCTCGAGGACGCGGGGCTGCGGGTGGTGGTGCCGCCGGGGGAAGTGTGCTGCGGTCTGACGTACGTGTCGACGGGGCAACTGGACCGGGCTCGCACGGTGATGCGGCGCACGCTGGATCGGATGGGGCCGCTTCTTGACTCGGAGGCGCCGCTGGTGGTCCTCGAACCCAGCTGTGCGGCGGCGCTCAAGACTGACCTGGTGGAACTGCTCGGGGATGACGCACGGGCGGCGGAACTTGCCTCGCGGGTACGGACGTTCGCCGAGGCCCTGGAGGAACTGGCCCCGGAGTGGTCGCCGCCGCGGATCGAACGGCCGGTGGTGGGCCAGACCCATTGCCATCAGCACGCGGTCCTTGGGGACGGCGCCGAGCGCCGGCTGCGGGAGAAGGCGGGCCTGGAGGGGGAGTTGAGCGGCGGCTGCTGCGGCCTCGCGGGGAACTTCGGCTTCGAGGCGGGGCATTATGAGGTCTCGGTGGCGTGCGCGGAGGAGCAGTTGCTGCCTGCGGTTCGGGGGGCGGTGCCGGAGGCTGATGGCGGGGCGGTGGTCCTTGCGGACGGCTTCTCGTGCCGGACGCAGCTTTTGCAGGTGGGGGGCGGGGTTCGGGGGCGGCATTTGGCTGAGGTGTTGGCTGAGGGGGTCGCGGGGCGGGGCGGGCCGGGGGCTACGCGTGGACGCGGGGTGTCGTCGTCGTGACCGGGGTCAAGGCCGCTTTGGGGGCGCTGTTTCGGTGCCCCGGTGTCGTGCGGTGTCGCCTCGTCCCCACCCACCCGCCCCCACCAAGCCAGGCAGTCCGTTTCCTATCCCCGTTCCGCTGCGCGCCCTCGACCCGGAGCTTCGGTGGCCCGGCGTTGGTGTCGGTTGCCGGGGCCGTCCGGTTCTCCCGAGTTTGGCGGTTCCGGGCCGGGCGTAAAGGGCGCTCCGCTGCGCTGCGCGTCGGCTGCGCCGATGGCCCTTCGGGCCACCCTTGACTCCCGTCCCTCCACCGCGCGAGGGAAGACGACCGGACGGCCCGGGGGCGGGACTCTCGACCAGGCGCCGTGGGATCGACTGTGTTCCTGCCGGGTGCGGACTGGTTCGTCGGGGGCGACCGGCAGATGGTGAGCTGCGCAGCAGGTTGGTTCGGAGTGCGGGTCTCGTCAAGCGGGTGCGGACTTGTTCGTTGGGGGTGGCCGCTGTCAGAGGGCGAGGTGGGCGGGAGTTGGGGGTGGGGGTGGGACCTACTTTGCAAAGTTGTGTTCGTGGAGTTGGGGGGCGCACGCGTTGCGGAATGCGCCCTTGGTGGGGGTGGGTGCCGGACCCTCTGAGGTCCGTGCCGGGTTGCGCGAATTGACCTCGATTTTTGGTGCGCGATTGCACTCCTTGGGGGGTCTTTCAGGTTCCTAGGGTTGAGGAAACGGCGGCCGGAGATCGCCGTAAAACCGAAAGGGACACCAGCATGAGCAGCACGAACTCCGACTTCGTCGGCCTCCTCACCCGCGCCTCGGACGCCGAGACCAGCGCCGATCCGAGCAGCGTGATGACCCTGCTCGCCGACACTGACGGGCCCAGGGGTGGGTACACCGCTTACCGCTCCACCTTCGCCGAAGGCGCCGTCGGGGCTCCGGCTCACTTCCACACCAAGGCCACGGAGCTGTTCTTCGTCGTCGGTGGCTCGCTGCGGGTGCTCGTGGGGGAGGAAGTCGTCGTCCTGAACGGGGGTGACTTCCTCGCCGTGCCCCCGCACACCCCGCACGCCTTCGCCGCCGCCCCCGGCTGCACCGCTGACGTCCTGTTCGTTTTCACGCCCGGCATGGCCCGCTTCGACTACCTGCGCCTCCTCGGCAGCGTGATGCGCGGCGAGGCCGACCCGAAGAAGATCGCCGAGTCCTCGGAGCGGTACGACAACCACTACGTCGACAGCCCCGTCTGGCGAGACGCCCTCACCGCCTCGTGAGCGGCGTGGATTGCAGGAAAGTCCCGCGACGCGCCATGTGGGGGGGGGTGGTGGGGGCGGGACTTTTTTGCGGTGCGGTGGGGGTGGGTGGGGGTTGGTGCAGCCCGTGGAGCGGGTGGGATTGCGTACAGCAGTGAAAGGGTTTTGTGATCCTTACTTGGTCTACTATCTTGGACGGGGTAGTTCAGGTGAGTGGACTGGGTCACGTTGGTGGCGTGGAAGGTTGGTTGTGGACGCTTCTAGTGGTGGTCGGGGGGCGGCCGGCGGTGGGGGGTTTGGTGCGCTCGGGCCCGTCGGGCTTGTGCTTGCCGGTGGGGTTTCCGTTCAGTTCGGCGGGGCCATTGCCGTCAGCGTCATGCCGAAGGCCGGCGCGCTCGGCATCGTGACCCTGCGGCTCGCCTTCGCCGCGCTCGTGCTGATGGTCGTCTGCCGGCCTCGGGTGCGGGGGTACGGCAAGGCCGACTGGGGGACCGTTGTCGCCTTTGGCGTGGCCATGGCCGGGATGAATGGGTTGTTCTATCAGTCCGTTGCCCGGATTCCCATGGGGCCTGCCGTCACGCTTGAGGTGCTCGGGCCGCTTGCTCTGTCTGTTTTCGCTTCGCGGCGTGCCGTCAATCTTGTGTGGGCCGGGCTTGCCCTGTGCGGCGTCTTCCTGTTGGGGGGCGGAGGCGGGTTTGCCGGGCTTGATCCTTTGGGTGTTGCGTTCGCGCTTGGTGCCGGGGTGATGTGGGCCGGCTACATCGTCTTCAGCGCTCGTACGGGGCGGCGCTTTCCGCAGGCCGACGGGCTTGCGCTTGCGATGGTTGTTGCTGCGCTGCTCTTCCTGCCGCTCGGGCTTGTCGAGTCCGGGGAGAAGCTTGTCCGGCCCGAGGTGCTCGGGCTCGGAGCCGCCGTTGCCGTGATGTCGTCCGTGCTGCCGTACACGCTTGAGTTGCTCGCCCTGCGGCGGCTGCCCGCCTCCACTTTCGCGATCATGATGAGTCTGGAACCGGCCATCGCCGCCGTCGCCGGGTTCCTCGTTCTCGAGCAGGCTCTGTCCGTGAATGAGGCTCTGGCCATCTCCTTGGTCATCGCCGCCAGCATGGGGGCCGTGCGGACCCAGGTCGGGCGAGGGAAGGGGCGTAGGGCCGGGGGTGTCGTGTCGGGGTCCGCGCCGGAAGCCGTACTCGTCGAGGCGGGGGAAAACGTGCCGGAGCCGTCCGGAAAGTAATGCAAGCACGCTTGCTTGTTTCTGTGGACGCTGCCATGCTCCGGGGCACACCGTCGTGCCCCGAGGGGAGCGCTCCGTGTCCGAAGCTGTGCCCGTACTCGATGATCTGCGCCGTGAGAGCGAGGAACTCGACCAGCTCGTGGTCGGGTTGGGGGATGAGGGGTGGGCGCTGCCCACTCCCGCCGCGGGGTGGACCGTCGCCCATCAGATCGCCCATCTCGCCTGGACCGACCGTGCCGCGCTGATCGCCGTCACCGACGGGGACGGGTTCGGCCGGCTCGTCGAGGAGGCTCTCGCCGCTCCCGAGACCTTCGTTGACGACGGGGCCGAGGAGGGGGCCGGGCTGCCGCCCGATGAGTTGCTCTCGCGGTGGCGTGCCGGGCGCGACGGGCTGCTGAAGGCTCTGGCCGCGGCCCCTCGCGGGACCCGCTTTCCCTGGTACGGGCCGCCTATGTCGGCCACCTCCATGGCCACCGCCCGGCTGATGGAGACCTGGGCCCACGGCCAGGACGTCGCCGACGCGCTGGGCGTGGCGCGGGTGCCGACGGATCGGCTGCGGCACGTCGCCCATATCGGAGTCCGGGCCCGGGACTTCTCCTTCGGGGTGCGAGGGGCGACAGTCCCGGAAACCGCCTTCCGGGTCGAACTGCGGCTGCCGTCAGGGGAGTTGTGGGTCAGCGGGCCTGAGGATGCCGAACAGCGCGTGACCGGGCCCGCTCTCGACTTCTGTCTTCTCGTCACGCAGCGCGCCCACCGCGCCGACCTCGGCGTACGTGCCGAGGGCGCCGACGCCGAGCGGTGGCTGGACATCGCGCAGGCCTTCGCGGGGCCGCCGGGCGCCGGGCGGCCCCCGCGAGCCGCCGGGGAGCGAGCCGCCGGGGAGCGCGGGCTGTGACCCCGCCGCTGCGGATCGGGAACGCCTCCGGGTTCTACGGCGACCGCTTCGACGCCATGCGCGACATGCTCACCGGCGGCCCCCTCGACGTCCTCACCGGCGACTATCTCGCCGAGCTGACCATGCTGATCCTCGGGCGCGACCGGCTGAAAGATCCCGCGCGCGGCTACGCGAAGACCTTCCTGCGGCAGTTGGAGGAGTGTCTGGGGCTTGCGCAGGAGCGGGGCGTGAAGATCGTCGCCAATGCGGGCGGCTTGAATCCCGGCGGGCTCGCCGACTCCGTACGGGAGTTGGCGGGGCGGCTCGGGATCGGCGTACGGGTCGCGCATGTGGAGGGTGATGATCTCGGGAGCCGCTTTCCCGACGCGCTGACCGCCAACGCCTACCTCGGCGGCGCCGGTATCGCCGCCTGTCTGCGGGGTGGGGCCGACATCGTCGTCACCGGGCGCGTGACCGACGCCGCGCTCGTCACCGGGCCCGCCGTCGCGCACTTCGGCTGGGGGGACGGCGACCACGACCGGCTCGCCGGCGCCGTCGTCGCCGGGCACATCCTCGAATGCGGGACACAGGCCACCGGCGGCAACTACGCCTTCTTCAGCGAGGGAGAGCGCTCGGGGATCGAGGTTCTCCGGCCCGGCTTTCCGCTCGCCGAGATCCATGAGGACGGGTCCGCCGTCATCACCAAGCACGACGGCACGGGCGGATTCGTCGACATCGGTACGGTCACCGCACAACTCCTGTACGAGACCTCCGGCGCCCGTTACGCCGGGCCCGACGTCACCGCCCGGCTCGACACGGTCGCTCTCGCGCAGGAAGGGCCCGACCGGGTACGGGTCTCCGGAGTGCGGGGTGAAGCTCCGCCGCCGGTTTTGAAGGTGGGACTCAACCGGCTCGGCGGGTTCCGCAACGAAGTCGTCTTCGTCCTCACCGGCCTTGATGTCGAGGCCAAGGCCGCGCTTGTGCGGGCTCAGGTCGAGGATGCCTTCGGGCGCACGAAATCCCGGCCGGAAGAAGTGCGGTGGGAGCTTGCTCGTACCGATCGGTCCGACGCGCCGAGCGAAGAGGGCGCCTCCGCCCTGCTCCGGCTCGTCGTGCGCGACCCGGAGCAGGAACCCGTCGGTCGCGCCCTGAGCGGCGCCGCGATCGAGCTCGCCCTCGGCAGCTACCCCGGATTCCACGTCACGGCGCCGCCCGGCAAGGGATCGCCCTACGGAGTCTTCGAAGCCGCCTACGTCGAGCGCGGCACCGTCGATCACGTCGCCGTCCTGCCCGGCGGCGAGCGGCGCCCCGTCAGGGACGCCGGGGACACCCTCGTACTCGAAGAGCTCGACCCGCCGCCCCTGCCCGCACCCCTGCCGGACGGCCCCACCCGCCGCGCGCCCCTCGGTCTCGTCGCCGGGGCCCGCAGCGGGGACAAGGGCGGGGACGCGAACGTCGGCGTGTGGGTGCGAACGGACGACGCCTGGCGGTGGCTCGCCCATGAGCTGACCGTCGAGCGGTTCCGCGAACTGATCCCGGAGGCAGCCGGGTTGGGCGTGCTGCGGCACGTACTGCCCAATCTGCGGGCCCTGAACTTCGTCGTCGAGGGAATCCTCGGCGCGGGAGTCGCCTCGCAGGCCCGTTTCGATCCGCAGGCCAAGGGCCTCGGCGAGTGGCTGCGTGCCCGCCATCTCGACATTCCGGCCGTGCTCCTCGAAGCGGTTGAACCGAACGAACCGACGGAGGTACTCCCGTGACCGTCCTCGCGTCCGCGCTCGACCCCGCGAGCGCCGAGTACGCCGAGCACCGCGAGGCCATGCTCGGCAAGCTCGCCGAACTCGACGCCGAGCAGGCCAAGGCCCTTGAGGGCGGCGGCGAGAAGTACGTCGCGCGGCATCGCAAGCGCGGCAAGCTGCTCGTCCGGGAGCGGATCGAGCTGCTCCTCGACCCGGACACGCCGTTCCTCGAACTGTCGCCGCTCGCCGCCTGGGGGAGCGACTATCCGGTCGGCGGCTCGATGGTCACCGGCATCGGTGTCGTCGAGGGCGTGGAGTGCCTGATCACCGCCAACGACCCGACCGTACGCGGCGGGGCCAGCAATCCGTGGACCCTGAAGAAGGCATTCCGGGCACATGAGATCGGGCACGCCAACCGGCTGCCTTCCATCCATCTCGTGGAGTCGGGTGGCGCCGATCTGCCGTCCCAGAAGGAGATCTTCATTCCGGGCGGTGCGCTCTTCAAGCACCTCACCCAGTCGTCGGCCGCCGGGATTCCGACCGTCGCCGTCGTCTTCGGCAACTCCACGGCGGGCGGCGCCTACGTCCCCGGCATGAGCGACCACGTGATCATGGTCAAGGAGCGCGCCAAGGTCTTCCTCGGCGGGCCACCGCTGGTGAAGATGGCCACCGGCGAGGAGAGCGACGACGAGTCCCTTGGCGGCGCCGAGATGCACGCCCGTACGTCCGGCCTCGCGGACTATCTCGCCGAGGACGAGCGGGACGCCCTCCGGCAGACGCGGCGGGTGGTCAAGCGGCTCAACTGGCGCAAGGCGTACGCCGATCCGGCCGGCGTCGTCGAGCCCCCGAAGTACGACGAGGACGAGCTGCTCGGCATCGTGCCCGGCGACCTCAAGGTGCCCTTCGACCCCCGCGAGGTCATCGCCCGCATCGTCGACGGCTCCGACTTCGACGAGTTCAAGCCGCTCTACGGGCCGAGCCTCACCACCGGGTGGGCCTCGCTGCACGGCTACCCCGTCGGAATCCTCGCCAACGCGCAGGGCGTCCTCTTCAGCGAGGAGTCGCAGAAGGCCGCCCAGTTCATCCAGCTGGCCAACCAGCGGGACATTCCGCTGCTCTTCCTGCACAACACCACCGGCTACATGGTCGGCAAGGAGTACGAGCAGGGCGGCATCATCAAACACGGCGCGATGATGATCAACGCCGTGTCGAATTCGCGTGTCCCGCACCTGAGTGTGCTGATGGGTGCTTCGTACGGCGCCGGGCACTACGGCATGTGCGGGCGCGCCTACGACCCGCGCTTCCTCTTCGCCTGGCCCAGCGCCAAGTCCGCCGTCATGGGACCGCAGCAGCTCGCGGGCGTCCTGTCGATCGTGGCGCGGGCCTCCGCCGCCGCCAAGGGGCAGCCCTACGACGACGACGCCGACGCGGGGCTGCGCGCCATGGTGGAGCAGCAGATCGAGGCGGAGTCCCTGCCGATGTTCCTTTCCGGCCGGCTCTACGACGACGGGGTCATCGACCCCCGTGACACCCGCACGGTGCTCGGCCTGTGCCTGTCCGCGATCCACACCGCCCCCTACGAGGGGGCGCGCGGTGGCTTCGGCGTCTTCCGGATGTGAGGAACTCACCATGATCAGCTCCATCCTTGTGGCCAACCGCGGCGAGATCGCGTGCCGCGTCTTCCGTACCTGCCGCGACCTGGGCATCTCCACCGTGGCGGTGTACTCCGACGCCGACGCGGACGCCCTGCACGTGCGCGAGGCCGACTCCGCCGTACGGCTGCCGGGCGCGGCCCCCGCCGACACGTATCTGCGCGGCGATCTCGTCGTGAAGGCCGCGCAGGCGGCCGGCGCGGACGCCGTCCACCCCGGCTACGGCTTCCTCTCCGAGAACGCGGACTTCGCGCGCGCCGTCATCGACGCCGGTCTTACGTGGATCGGACCGCCGCCCGGGGCCATCGAATCCATGGCCTCCAAGACGCGCGCCAAGGAACTCATGGGCATTGCCCCGCTGGGCCTCGACGACGTCACCGAGAGCGATCTGCCGGTCCTGGTGAAGGCGGCGGCCGGGGGCGGCGGGCGCGGCATGCGCGTCGTGCGGGAGATGAGTGCGCTGAAAGGCGAGCTGGAGGGCGCGCGTGCGGAGGCCGCCAGTGCCTTCGGGGACGGCGAGGTCTTCGTCGAGCCGTACCTGGAGGGCGGCCGGCACGTCGAGGTGCAGATCATGGCCGACGCGTACGACACCGTGTGGGCGCTCGGCACACGGGACTGCACGTTGCAGCGCAGGCACCAGAAGGTCATCGAGGAGTCCCCGGCGCCCGGCCTGACCGCCGGTCTCGTGGAGGAGCTGCACGCGCAGGCCCTGCGTGCGGCGCGCGTGACCGGTTATCGCGGGGCGGGCACGGTGGAGTTCCTGGTCGCGGGGGAGCGGGCGCACTTCCTGGAGATGAACACCCGGCTCCAGGTCGAACACCCGGTGACCGAGGCCGTGTTCGGGGTCGATCTCGTGGCGTTGCAGATCCAGGTCGCGGAGGGCGGACGCCTCGCGGAAGAGCCGCCCGCCGCGCGCGGACACGCCGTCGAGGCCCGCCTCTACGCCGAAGATCCGGCAGCGGAGTGGGCCCCGCAGACCGGCACCCTGCACCGGCTCGCCGTGCCGGGGGTGCGGCTCGACACGGGGTACGCGGACGGCGACACGATCGGCGTGCACTACGACCCGATGCTGGCCAAGGCCATCGCGTACGCCCCCACGCGCGCACAGGCCCTGCGCGGCCTCGCGGGCGCCCTTGACCGCGCGGACGTCCACGGGCCGGTCACCAACAGGGAGTTGCTCGTACGGTCCCTGCGGCACCCGGAGTTCGTGGAAGCCCGCATGGACACGGGCTTCTACGACCGGCATCTCGCCCAACTCGCCGCCCCCGCGCCGGACCCGCACGCCCCGCTGGCCGCCGCGCTCGCCGACGCCCACGGGCGCTCCCGGTTCGGCGGCTGGCGCAACCTGGCGTCGCAGCCGCAGGTCAAGCGCTTCCGGAGCGAGCCGGACGGCACCGAGCACGAGGTGCGCTACCGGCACACGCGGGACGGGTTCAGCGCGGAAGGCGTGCGCGTGCTCTCCGTGTCCGGTGAGGCGGTCGAGCTCGAAGTCGACGGCGTGCGACGGCGGTTCGCCGTCAGCCGTTACGGCGAGGACCGGGTGTACGTCGGCAACACCGCCCTCACCCCGCTCCCGCTGCTCCCCGAACCCACCACCCGGCAGCAGCCCGGCTCCCTGCTCGCCCCGATGCCGGGCACCGTCGTACGCCTGGCCGAGGGGCTCGCGGAGGGGGCGCGGGTCACCGCCGGGCAGCCCCTCGTCTGGCTGGAGGCCATGAAGATGGAGCACCGCATCACCGCTCCCGCCTCCGGCACGCTCACCGCCCTGCACGCCGAACCCGGCCGCCAGGTCGAGGTCGGCGCGCTGCTCGCAGTCGTAGACGTCGCGAACGCCGCAGATGACCCGAACGCCGCAGATGTCGTACAGGAGGAGCAATCCGTATGAGCACTGTCCTCGAAACACAGGAGCACCAGGCCCTGCGCGCGGCCGTCGCCGCCCTGGGCAAGCGCTACGGGCGCGACTACATGACCGGCGTCGTGGCGGGCGAAGGCCACCCGGACGAACTCTGGGCCGACGCCGCCAAGCTCGGCTACCTGGGCGTGAACCTGCCCGAGGAGTACGGCGGCGGGGGCGGCGGCATTGCGGAACTCTCCATCGTCCTGGAGGAGTTGGGCGCCGCGGGCTGTCCCCTCCTGATGATGGTCGTCTCGCCCGCGATCTGCGGCACCGTCATCGCCCGCTTCGGCACCGACGAGCAGAAGCAGACCTGGCTGCCCGGACTCGCGGACGGCACCCGCACCATGGCGTTCGGCATCACCGAGCCCGACGCGGGCTCCAACTCCCACCGGATCACGACGACCGCCCGCAAGGACGAAGCGAGCGGCGACTGGCTGCTCACCGGCCGCAAGGTCTTCATCTCGGGCGTCGACATCGCCGACGCGACGCTGATCGTGGGCCGTACGGAAGACGCGCGCACCGGCAACCTCAAGCCCTGCCTCTTCATCGTGCCGCGCGAGACCGAGGGATTCCACCGGCGGCGGATCGAGATGGAACTCCAGGCGCCGGAGAAGCAGTTCGAGCTGACCCTGGACGACGTACGGCTGCCCGCGGACGCGCTGGTGGGCGACGAGGACGCCGGACTGCTCCAGCTCTTCGCCGGCCTCAACCCCGAGCGGATCATGACGGCGGCGTTCTCGCTGGGCATGGCACGGTACGCCCTCTCCCGCGCCGTCGGATACGCCAAGGAGCGCAGCGTCTGGAAGAGCCCGATCGGCGCCCACCAGGCGATCGCGCACCCTCTCGCGCAGGCCCACATCGACATCGAACTGGCCCGCCTGATGATGCAGAAAGCCGCCCGGCTCTACGACGAGGGCGACGACATGGGCGCGGGCGAGGCCGCCAACATGGCCAAGCTCGCCGCCGCCGACGCCTGCGTGAAGGCCGTCGACCAGTCGGTGCACACGCTCGGCGGCAACGGCCTGACCAAGGAGTTCGGTCTCGCCTCGCTGATCGTGGCGTCACGGGTGGCGCGGATCGCCCCCGTGAGCAGGGAAATGATCCTCAACTACGTGTCGCACCAGACCCTCGGCCTGCCCAAGTCGTACTGAGCCACCGGCCTCGTAGGTCTCGATCAGAGGGAGTTCCCGTGGGACTTGTCTGCTCCTCCCCGCAGCGCGGCATCGTCACGTTCACCCTGGACAACCCCGCCAACCGCAACGCCCTCTCGGCGGGACTCGTGGGCGGCCTCGCGGAGGCGCTCGCCGACTGCGGCAAGGACCCCGACGTACGCGCGGTCGTCCTCACGCACACCGGCTCGACGTTCTGTTCGGGCGCCGATCTGCGCGAGCCGCCGGACCCGGCCGTCTTCGTGGGGCTGCTCCGGCAGGTCGTGGAGCTGCCGAAGCCGGTGGTGGCGCGGGTGGACGGGCATGTGCGGGCGGGCGGGCTCGGGCTGCTCGGCGTGTGCGACATGGCCGCGGCGGGGCCGGGGGCGTCGTTCGCGCTGACGGAGGTACGGATCGGGGTGGCGCCCGCGGTCATCTCCATGCCGCTGCTCGCCCGGATGGACCCGGGTGCGGCGGCCCGCTACTTCCTCACCGGGGAGCGGTTCGGCGGGGCGGAGGCGGCGCGGGCGGGCCTGGTGACGGTGGCGGGGGAGGATGTGGACGCGGAGCTCGGGCCTCTCCTCGAAGGGCTGCGGAAGGCGGCGCCCGTAGCCCTGGCCGAGACGAAGAAGCTGCTCACGGCTAGGGTGCTCGACGCATTCGACCACCACACGGACTCCCTCGTCACCCTGTCCGCGCGGCTCTTCGCCTCGGCGGAGGCGCGGGAGGGGATGGGGGCGTTCCTTGAACGACGGGAGTGCCCATGGGTGCTGTGACAGCGGCTGATCGTGCCGATCGCGGCGATCGCGGCGACCGTGCCGATCGCTCGCCCAAGCAGGACCGCAGCCGGGCCACGCGCCAGCGGCTCCTGGAGGCCGCGGTGGCGTGCCTCGCCGAGAGCGGCTGGGCGGGCTCCACGGTGTCCGTGGTGGCCGAGCGCGCGGGAGTCTCGCGAGGCGCGGCCCAGCATCACTTCCCGACGCGGGAGGACCTCTTCACGGCGGCGGTGGAGTACGTGGCCGAGCAGCGCTCCACGGCCCTGAACGAGCTTCCGGCGCAGGACAGGGCGTCGGTGGTGGCCGCCCTGGTCGATCTGTACACGGGGCCCTTGTTCCGGGCGGCGCTGCATCTGTGGGTGGCGGCGTCGAACGAGCCCCAACTGGGATCGCGGGTGACGGAGCTCGAGGCGCGGGTGGGGCGGGAGACGCACCGGATCGCGGTGCGGCTCCTTGGGGCGGACGAGTCACGCCCCGGGGTCCGGGAGACCATCCAGGGCCTCCTGGACATGGCCCGGGGCCTCGGCCTCGCCAATCTCCTGACGGATGACGGGGCGCGCAGGGATCGGGTGGTGGCGCAGTGGACGGTGCTGGTGGAGGGCGCGCTGCGCTGAGCCTTCCCTCATCCCGCCCCTTCCCGAAACCAAGGGGCTCCGCATCTGGCTCGGGAAGGGGCGGGGCCGGGGAAAAGGCCCCTACCTGGCGATGTCCCCGTACCCCTCCACCGCACGCGGATCCCGCGTACCGGGCCCCACGTACCGCGCGGAGGGCCGCACAAGACGCCCCGTCCGCTTCTGCTCGAGAATGTGCGCCGACCACCCGGCAGTCCGCGCGCACGTGAACATCGACGTGAACATGTGCGCCGGCACCTCGGCGAAGTCGAGGACGATCGCGGCCCAGAACTCGACGTTCGTCGCGAGGACGCGGTCGGGCCTGCGGGCGTGCAACTCGTCCAGCGCGGCCTTCTCCAGCGCCTCCGCCACCTCGAAGCGAGGAGCGCCCAGCTCACGCGCCGTACGGCGCAGGACCCGCGCACGGGGGTCCTCGGCCCGGTACACCCGGTGGCCGAAGCCCATCAGCCGTTCGCCCTTGTCCAGCGCCTGCTTGACGTACGCGACCGCGTCCCCCGTCCGCTCGATCTCCTCGATCATGCCGAGGACCCTGGAGGGGGCGCCGCCGTGCAGGGGCCCGGACATGGCACCCACGGCGCCCGAGAGCGCCGCCGCCACGTCGGAGCCGGTCGACGCGATGACCCGCGCCGTGAACGTGGACGCGTTCATGCCGTGCTCGGCGGCCGACGTCCAGTACGCGTCGACGGCCTGGACGTGCTTGGGGTCCGGCTCGCCGCGCCAGCGCTTCATGAACCGCTCGACGACCGTGTCGGCCTTGTCGATCTCGCGCTGCGGCACCATCGGCAGGCCCTGGCCGCGCGCGGACTGTGCGACGTACGAGAGCGCCATGACGGCGGCCCGCGCGAGGTCGTCCCGGGCTTCCTGCTCGCTGATGTCCAGGAGCGGTTTCAGGCCCCACACGGGGGCGAGCATCGCGAGCGCGGACTGGACGTCGACGCGGATGTCACCGGAGTGCACCGGGATCGGGAACGGCTCGGCGGGCGGCAGACCCGGATTGAACGCACCGTCGACCAGCAGGCCCCAGACGTTGCCGAAGGAGACATGGCCGACCAGGTCCTCGATGTCGACGCCGCGATAACGAAGCGCGCCGCCTTCCTTGTCCGGTTCGGCGATCTCCGTCTCGAACGCAATGACTCCCTCAAGTCCGGGTACGAAGTCGGACATCAGGCGGCTCCTCGTGATGGATGCGACAGATGGTGTGACAGACAGCTCGTGACCATGTGTCAGAAGTGGGCATTTCCGGTCCGGTTCCGCGGTCAGCCGGTACGTCCATGGCTTCCGGTCGTCGACTCGCGTTCCGGATCAGTCACCCGGGTGATGCCCCGTGCGGCTGGTGGTCACCCAACCGAATCGGTAGCGGGACGATATCTCTTGGTGCCACCCTTGGCGATGGTATGCGGCACTCAGTGCCACACGTCACCTCCCCGCGGGGCGCGACCGCCCCTCGCCAGGCCCTTCGTATGCGGCAGTATGACCGCGTGACCGATCGAGCCGCTGCCTCTGTCCCCGCCCTGGCCGACCCCGCCGCCATTCGTGCCCACTACGGCATCGACGGCCTCGACGAGGCCGAGCTGCCCGCCACGCCCGTCGAACTGTTCGCGCTCTGGTTCACACAGGCGCTCGCCGCGGCCGGCGAGGGCGTGCTCCACGAGCCGAACGCGATGATCGTCTCGACGGTGGACCCCGAGGGCCGCCCCAGTTCACGCACCGTCCTGCTGAAGGGCTACGACGAGCGCGGCTTCGTCTTCTTCACCAACTACGAGTCCCGCAAGGCCCGCGAACTGGCCGCGAACCCCAACATCGCGCTGCTCTTCCCCTGGCACCCGATGGCCCGCCAGGTCATCGTCACCGGAACGGCGGAACGCGTGGCCCGCGAGGAGACCGTGGCGTACTTCCGCACCCGCCCGCACGGCTCCCAGCTCGGCGCCTGGGCCAGCGCCCAGTCCTCGGTCATCGCCACGCGGGACGAGCTGGATCGCGCGTACGAGGATCTGGCGGCGCGCTATCCGGAGGGCGAGCAGGTGCCCGCGCCCGCGCACTGGGGCGGCTTCCGCGTCGAGCCGCGGTCCGTGGAGTTCTGGCAGGGCAGGGCCAACCGCCTGCACGACCGGCTGCGCTACGAACGGAGCGGGCCGGACGCCGCCTCGGCGGCCGCTCCCGGCTGGACGGTGGAGCGCCTCAGCCCGTGAGACCGCCGGGGCACTACCCCGTCAGGACGCCGTCCAGAAACGGCTGGATCGCCTCGCGCCACGCCTCCGGCTGGTCGTAGTGCACGAGGTGGCCCGCGTCGGCCACCTCCGCATACGCCCCGCGCGGCAGCACGCGGACCATTTCCTGGGACTCGGCACGGCCCAGCTCGCCGTCCAGGCCCCGGACGACCAGGGCGGGGCACTGGACCTGGGTCAGGCCCTCCCAGTGCGCGTCGTACACCCAGGTCTCGCGGGACTTCAGCATCTGGTCGCGGTCGAAGACGGGGCGCCAGCCGTCGGGCCCCTCGGTCATCACCTCGGCGAAGAACTCGCCGCGTGAGGGGTTCGGCCGCTCGACCCAGGGGTCGTCCTCGCCGAACCACTTCCGTACGTCGGCGAGTGTGGCGAAGGGGACGGGCCAGGCCTTGAACCAGTCCTCCCACTCGCGCTGCGACGCGGCGCCGAGAGCGGAGGCCCGCATGTCGCAGATGATCAGGGCGCGGACGAGATCGGGGCGCTTCGCGGCGAGCTGCCAGGCGGTGAGCGCGCCCATGGAGTGGCCGATGAGCACGGCGGGGGCGAGGCCGAGCTGGACGAGCGCGGCCTCGGCGTCGTCCACGTAGGCCTCGCGGGTGAAGGGGCCCTCGGCGGGCTTCTCGCTCTGCCCGTGGCCGCGCTGGTCGAGTGCGACCGCGCGATGCCGCTCGGCGAGCCAGCGGGCGGTGCCCGCCCAGTGCGACGCACGGCCCATCAGGCCGTGCAATAACAGCACGCCTCCCGTCGGCCCGTCCCTCTCCGTGGACTTGGGAGGATCGGCGAACTCCCAGGCAGCGAGGCGTACGCCGTCCGCGCCTGTCACGTCGATGCGCCGCACCATGGTTCCTGGCACCCCCCTTGAATCCTCTCGGGCTGAACGCCTGGCTCTGTCACGCACCCCCGCACGCTATCGAACTCTCTTTCGAAAGCGGCCGGTTCGCCGGTAACACCCCTCGTTCGAGTGACCACGCTCAAGGATTGGCGGCCGTCGCCGAGGGGAGATCTTCAGCGGGAGGCGGACCGCTCGGGGAAAACGGTCCGAGGGGGTCGACCCCGGGAGCTCGGGGCTCCGGGTCGGAACAGGGGAGGACAGGCCCCGGCGCCTAAGGGCGCCGGGGCCCTCTGCGTGCGCGGCACGTGCGGGATCTGCCGGGCGCGCGGCACGTGCGGGACCCGCTGAGCGCGCGAGACCCGCCGGGCGCGCAAGGTCTGCCGGACGTGCTTGACGTGCTGGTCCGTGCCTTTTGCGTACGCGCTCCCGCTCACCGAATGGGCACATCCTTCTGCCCCCTCCCACGGCCGCGGCGGCCGGACCCGGCGCCGCGGCAAGAGCCCTTAAGTCATATGCCTCTCGCGACAGCCTTGCACGCAAAACGGCCCGGCGCTGCGATTCCGCACACTGAATCTTGGACCCCATGCAATCGCGGGATCTTCACAACTGCCCGACGCGCACCGACAGTTGCCACCTACCCCCGGTAACGGAACTCCGCGGCCCGCAGGCTTCAGCGCTTGGCGACGAAGACGTGCGAGGCCACCTCGGCGTCCAGCTCCGCGGCCTCGCCGCTGCTGCCCACGAGCACCCCGCCCGCCGACTCCGTCACGCTCACCACGGAACCGGGCTGCACACCCGCGCGCCGCAGTGTGTACATCAGCTGCGCGTCCGTCTGGATGGGCTCGCCGATCCGGCGCACCACCACCGTCGCTCCGTCGGCGCCGGGGTCGAGGTCCACGAGGGAGACCATGCCCTCGTCCAGGAACGGATCGGCCCCGTCCTTCTCGCCCAGCTCCTCCAGGCCCGGGATCGGGTTGCCGTACGGAGACTCGGTGGGGTGGCGCAGGAGCTCCAGGACGCGGCGCTCCACCGCCTCACTCATCACGTGCTCCCAGCGACACGCCTCGGCGTGGACCTGCTCCCACTCCAGGCCGATCACGTCGACGAGCAGGCACTCCGCCAGGCGGTGCTTGCGCATCACGCGGGTGGCGAGCCTGCGGCCCTCCTCCGTCAGCTCCAGATGGCGGTCGCTCGCGACGGCCACCAGGCCGTCGCGCTCCATGCGCGCGACCGTCTGGCTCACCGTCGGCCCGCTCTGATCGAGCCGCTCGGCGATCCGGGCGCGCATGGGGACCACACCTTCCTCCTCCAGCTCGAGGATGGTGCGCAAATACATCTCAGTGGTGTCAATAAGCCCCGACATGGGTGCCCCTCAGATCTCGCTCGTGCGGCCGGCCCTGGCATCAAGTCTGACGCATACCGCTGACAACCGGGTCGCGCCAGGGGAAAACCCGGTCCTGACGGCCTCGACGGCGTGCTCGGGCCGTATTGACAGGGCACTGGTCCAGACCGCAACGTGATCCGCGGCACACGGGAAAAGCGTGCAGGAAATACGTGCAGGACTTACGTACAGAACACATACGTACCCGGAAAGGTTCCTCGGCGCATGGGCTCGAAGAGCGAGAGCAAGCTGGCCGGTCAGTACATCGACGCCGCGATCGGACTGCTCGGCCGGATCCGCGACGAGGAGAGCGCCAACGTCGACGCGGCGGGCACGCTGCTCGCCGACGCGGTCGAGGCCGGCGGCAGCCTCTTCGCCTTCGGTGCCGGGCACTCCTCGCTCGCCGCCCAGGACGTCGTCTACCGCGCGGGCGGCCTCGCCCTGATGAACCTCCTGGCCGTCCCCGGTGTCGTCGGCGTCGACGTCATGCCCGCCACGCTCGGCTCCGCCCTGGAGCGGGTCTACGGCCTCGCGGGCGCCGTCCTCGACTCCTCACCGGCCCGCCCCGGCGACGTACTCGTGATCATCTCGCTCTCCGGGCGGAACTCGCTGCCCGTGGAGATGGCGATGAACGCCCGCGCGCTCGGCCTGAAGGTCATCGGGGTGACGTCGGTGGCGTACGCGACGGAGACGAAGTCGCGGCACGTCTCCGGCACCTTCCTCAAGGACCACTGCGACGTGGTGATCGACTCAAAGATCGCCCTCGGTGACGCGGAGCTCAGTCTCGACACGGTCGAGGCGCCGTTCGGGCCCGCGTCCAGCGTGGTCGCCAACGCGATCATGCAGGCGGTGATGGCCACGGCCGTCGAGCAGCTCGCCGAACGGGGCGTCCAGCCGCCGCTGCTGCGGTCGGGGAACGTGGACGGCGGGCACGAGTGGAACGGCCGTGTCTTCGCCGAGTACGGCGACCGGATCTTCTACCGCCGCTGAGTCACCTGCCCGGTCGGCCCTGGCGGTCGTCCGCGCCCCGTGGGCGCGGGCGGTCGCGGCGGCGATGGACGGCCCGGTATCGGTGACCTCGACGCCGTCCGCCCCCGCGCGCACCTCCACCGGCCGCCCTTGACGTCGTAGTCCACGGCGATCAGCCGCGAGGCGGGCGGCCCGGAAGCCTCAGCAGCGCCCCCGCAGAGCACCAGCACCACCCCCGACCCGCGCCCAGCCCCGCGCAGCGGACCCTCACTCCGCGCCCAGCGCCTCCGCCAGATCGAGCGAGGACGCAACCCTGGCCGCGACGCTCTCCGCGTACGCCGCGTCCGCCCGCTCGAACTGTGTGCGGCTGGCGCTCCGCAAGAACGTCACGACGCCCAGCGTCCGCCCCCGACTGCGCAGCACCGCGCACAACGCGTGCACGGAGTCCTCCGGCCACTGCCTGGCCGCAGCCCACTCCCGGGCGCGCTCGGGAGGAGCGGTGCCGGCGCTGGTCCGTACGGAACCCACCCGGTCCACGCACTGCGGGGCCGGGTGGCCCTCCAGATAGCGGACCGGCAGGCCCGCCTTGGCCACCGGCAAGCACGGACCGGGCGCACCCGCGGGCGTCGCGGCGACGCGGATCAGCCGCACCGGCCCCTCCTCGCCCGCCGCGGCCCCGGCGCCCCCCGCCACCAAGTCGATCAGCGCGTGGTCGGCGAACCCCGCGAGGGCGAAGTCCAGCTGGACCGTGGCCGCCTCGATCGGATCCTCGCACTCGCCCGCGGCCCGCGCCGCACGGTGCAACTGCTGGGAACGGAAGCGCAGTTGCGCCGCCTCCTGCTCGGTCTGCTTGGCCTCCGTCACATCCAGGAAGAGCCAGGCGACCCCCAGCGGAACAGGCTCCTCCGCCAGCGGCGACGCCAGCCGCAGAAAGCCGCTGCGCCAGCAGCGCCGCTCCGGCTCACCGCTCTCCGAAGCCTGCACGGAAAGCCACATCTCGGCGGGCGCGGGCGGCGCACCCTCGGCGAGCACATGGCTCAGCGCGCTCTCCAGCTCCTCCACGCCCTGCCCGAGCAACTCCCCGAGCGGCCGTCCCAGCAGAGCCGTACGCCCCATGCCCAGGGCTCGCGCGGCATGCTCGTTGGCCACCGCGGGACGCAGATCGGCGTCGACGAGCACCACGCCCCACGACGCGTTCTCGAACAGTGCCTCGCTCAGCGCGATGGACCGCTCCAGGTCGATCTGCGCGTGCACCTCGCTGAACGCGCAGTACAACCCGGCGGGCTTTCCGTCCCCGCCCCGTACCGCCGCGGACTGGGTCCGCACGAGCACCCGTCCGCCGTCCTTCGTCAGGAGCGCGAACTCGTGCACCTGACGCCCCTGCGCCTCCATGGCCGACAGGAGCCGCGACTCGACCTCCTCGGCATCGGCGGTCCGCACCGCCCACCCCGCGAACCCGCGCCGCCCGACGGCCTCCGCCGCCGACCACCCCAGAATTCGCTCGGCCTCACGATTCCAGTGCGTCACCACGCCGTCGGCGTCGAACGCACACAACGCGGCGTCCATCCCGTCCAGCAATGCCGCAAGCAATTCGGCCCCACCGGGCTCGGGCCCGTCAGGCCCCAACTCGTCGGTGGTTCCGCTACGCCGGGAAGCACTCACCTGGCACCCCCTGCAGGCCGTGTCCTCATGAGCTGCATGTTCTGCGAGTTCCGCATGTACCGCACGTCAGATCATTGAACTCGAACGTGACGCAGCCCACAGGTACTTCCCAGAAGTTCGACGAAATCGTTGCCCCACATCTTGCCCCCGAAGCCCCGGGCAAAGCCCTCAGAAAATCGCTTGTGCGTCGGACAAGGCCGTTCCTAGGGTGGCAGTACACACGAAGGGAGGTGGTTCGGCAGATGTATGGAAACCGGACGCGTGAGGTGACTGCGGGCTAGTGGCCCGTCGTCGCAACTCGATTTCGGCGCCGGACCAGCACGTGTGATGTGCGTGCAGCCGGCCCAATCCCAAGCAGTCACCCGACCCGCGAGCCGCCGGTGAGTCCGGCCGGCTCCCCGCCGTTCCGTACGGCGGGGACCACGGCTCGCGGGTCGTCTGCGTGTACGGGCTGCGGACCCCGGCCTCAGCCCTTGCTGACCGCCAGCAGGATCTCCGGCAGCCGGCGCGCCACCCTCGGCGCCGCGAGGCGCAGGCCGAAGTATGTGATCACCGCTCCGTAGGCCCCGCCGAGCGGCAGCAGGACCCAGGACCAGGACGCCGCGCCCGAGACGTGCAGCCAGATGGTGAAGGCGAGCACCGGGGCGCAGAGCAGGGCCGCCGCGACCATTCCGCCGAAGATCGAGATCCAGGCCAGACCGGCCTGCCCCGGGGCCACGTTCTTGTAGCCCTCCTGCGGGATCGAGTAGGGGAAGCGGGCCGAGGACCAGGCGCCCGTCGCCAGCATCGCGCCCAGCAGCGCGAAGGAGAGGCCGAGCGCTTCCGCCAGGCCGCTCCAGTCGCCGAGTACGGCCGCCGTGATGACCGTCACCAGGGCCGCGTACGGGAGGGTGATCACCAGGAGTGCCAGCGCGCGGGCGCGGAGTTCGATGTACGCGTCGTACGTAGAGGAGATCGTCATCGCGACCATCCAGAACGCCGAGGTGTCCTGGCCGAACTGGTTGTACATGAGGACGCCGAGCATCCCGGCCGCGAAGCACGCGAAGTAGATGGAGCCGGTGCCTTGCAGGGCGTTGAAGAGCGGCACGATGAGGCCGATGGCCAGGGACGTCACCCAGGCGGCCTTGGTCTTCGGGTCGCGCCACACGTAGCGCAGGCTGCGCTCCATGACCGGGCCGGTGCGTCCGCCGGGGAGCAGGCGCCCCGGGCCGCGTGTCGAGCGGGCCTTGGCGGGGCCCGACGCCGCGAGCGTCGAGCCGTCGGGGGTCGTCATGAGGTGGGTGAGGCTGCGTTGCCAGAGGGCGAGGAGGGCGGCGAGCGCGGCGGCGGCGAGGGCGAGTTGTGCGATGCCGGTCGCGTACGAGCCCTCGCTCACCGAGTCGACGGCGCCGATCGCCGACGCGGGCGGGATCCAGCGCACGACGTCCGCCGTCGGGTCGAGTTGCGAGAGCCCGGAGGAACCGAGCCGCTGTGCCCCGAAGTTGACGACCTGCGCGCCGACCGCGATGACCAGACCGCTCAGTACGGCCAGATCCCGCCCCTTGCGGCTGGTCAGGAGCCGGATGTTGGCGGCGGCGACGGTGCGGGCGAGGGCCACGCAGACGAGCAGGGTGAGCGCGATCGCCGGGACGCCGGTGACGGCCGCCGCCGCGCCGTGCGCGAGGGAGATCACGGCGCCGAGCGCGAGGCAGAGCGTGAAGAGCGGCCCGATGCCCACCAGGGACGCCACGAGCAGCGCGCGCACCAGCTGACGCGGGCGCAGCGGCAGCATCACCAGGCGGGTGGGGTCGAGGGTCTCGTCGCCGCTGGGGAAGAACAGCGGCATCACCGCCCAGCCGAGCGCGAGCACGGCGGTGAGCAGGACGGAGACGGTGGCGGCGTGTTCGTTGCCGCGCAGGGCGATCAGGCCGAGGAGCTGGAGGGCGGCGACGAGGAGCGCCGCGACGACGGAGGCGATGTAGGCGGCGCGGCGGCCCGACGACTGGTGCAGGCCGTTGCGCAGGAGCGAGAGCTTCAGTCGTACGAAGACGGAGGTGACGGGGGTGGCGGGGGCGCCGGGGGTGCCGGAGGGCGTGGGCGCCGCCGCCGGCGCGCTCATCGGGCGCCGCCGCCGAGCCAGTCGAGGTGCGAGCCGTTGTCACGGCCGCCCGCGCCGACCAGCTCGAGGAACGCTTCCTGGAGGGAGGGGGCGCCGCCCCGCACCTCGGCGAGGGTGCCTTGCGCGCGGATGCGTCCCGCCGCCATCACGGCGACCCAGTCGCAGAGCGATTCGACCAGCTCCATGACGTGCGACGAGAAGACGACGGTCGCCCCGGACGCGGTGTAGCGCTCCAGGACGCCGCGGATGATCTGCGCGGACACCGGGTCGACGCCTTCGAAGGGCTCGTCGAGGAAGAGGACCTCGGGGTTGTGCAGCAGGGCCGCCGCGAGGCCGATCTTCTTCCGCATGCCGGTCGAGTAGTCGACGACCAGTTTGTGCTGGGCGCCCGCGAGGTCGAGTACGTCGAGGAGCTGGGTCGCTCTCTTGTCGACCTCGTCGCCCGGCAGTCCGCGGAGCCTTCCGGTGTACGCGAGGAGTTCGCGCCCCGAGAGCCGCTCGAAGAGCCGCAGCCCCTCGGGGAGGACGCCGATGCGCGCCTTGACCTGGACGGGGTCGGACCATACGTCGTGGCCGACGACCTCCACCGTGCCCCGGTCCGGCCGCAGGAGGCCGGTCACCATGGAGAGCGTGGTGGTCTTCCCGGCGCCGTTCGGGCCGACGAGGCCGATGAACTTGCCCGCGGGGAGGGCCAGGTCGATCCCGGCGACCGCGACGTGCGGGCCGAAGGCCTTCCACAGCCCCTGCACTCTGACCGCCGCGGGCGGTACTGCCTCGGTCACCGTGTCCGCCTTTCGTCGCCGTTTCCGCACGATACGTCGGGGGGAAGCACGAACGCCGGACGGGAGCCGGAAAACCGGCCCGTCCGGCGTCCGTGCGCCCCGGAGCCCCTACCGCCGCGCCTCACGCCCACACGCGTACGCCAGCGGCGAGATGATCTCCTCGGCGTCGGGCAGCCACCGGTTCGCCGCGGTGGGGCGGCACGCCCACTGCACGGCGCCGGTGGCCCCGAAGCGCGTGGGCGGCGCCGCGACGTACGAACCTTCGCCGAGGGCGACCAGGTCGATCGCGGCCGGCGGCCACCCCAGCTTGCGTACCAGGTCAGGGACCTTGGCCGTGGCGCCGGGCAGGACGAAGAACTGCATGCGGCGGTCGGGCGTGCAGGTCACGGGGCCGAGTGTCAGCTCCATGCGCTTCATGCGGGCGAGCGCGAGGAACCCGGCCGTCTCGGGGACGTCGATCGCGTCGAACGTACGGCCCGTGGGCAGCAGGATCGACGACTTCGGCTGCTTGGTCCAAAGGCGCCTGGCGCCGGTCGCGCTGCCCGTCGCCAGCGTGGCCCAGTCCTCGCGCGCCGGGTGCGAGCCGGGTGTCGTGCACGCGGTGTCACCGCACGAGCAGATTTCGGCCCCCTCGACGGACTCGAGCCACGTCCCCGGGAACACGTCCCAGTGGCGCTCTTCCGCGTATCGCACGGCCGTGTCCAGCAAGGATTCTCCGCGCTGCTTCGGGATGTGCGCGGCTGACGTGACTCCCATGGTCTCTTCCACGGACTTCTCAACTCCGCCCGACACCTACGGTTACGGCTGGCGCGTGCGCGGGGGCGGAGCATCGATCCTGCATGTGGGGCGCATGGGTGCACGGGCGGGGGCGCGCATGGGGAATGGGTTCCATGTGCGGGTAGCCAAGACTGGGGCACTCCGAAGAAGCCCAGTTACCGACTTATCGTCCGTTTGTGGTGCATCTTCCGTTTGTTCCAAGGGCATTGATCATCTGGGGTGGCTGATTCCGGCCCCTCTGTCCGGTCCGTCCAGATGAACCACGGTGCACATCAGGGGGTACGCCATGGCCGCAAGGCCGCTCGTCGCGCGGCAGCCCAACGAAAGGCTGCAGGCACTCATTCAGGAAGCGGGTTGCTCGAACGCGGGCCTGGCCCGCCGGGTCAACATGTGCGGCGCGGAGCACGGTCTCGACCTGCGCTACGACAAGACGTCGGTCGCCCGGTGGCTGCGCGGTCAGCAACCGCGCGGCAGGGCGCCGGGAATCATCGCCGAGGCGCTCGGCCGCAAGCTGGGCCGGACCGTCACGATCGACGAGATCGGCATGGCGAACGGCAAGAATCTCGCCTCCGGAGTCGGTCTGCAGTTCTCGCCCACCGTGCTCGGCGCCATCGAGCAGGTCTGCGAGCTGTGGCGCAGCGACGTGGGTCGGCGGGACTTCCTGTCGGGGTCGTCCGTCGCCGCGTCCGCGCTCGTCGAGCCGAGCCGCGACTGGCTGATCTCGTCGCCGGACGCGCAGGTCGGCCGGATGGCCGGGCCGCGGGTCGGGCTCTCCGACGTGGCGGCGGTGCGGGCCATGACGGAGGCGCTCACGACGCTGGACCACCAGTACGGCAGCGGGCATGTCCGGCCGGTCGTCGTGCACTACCTCAACAGCGTGGTGTCGGGGCTGCTCGCCGGTTCGTACCGCGAGGCGGTGGGACGCGAACTGTTCTCCGCCGTCGCCCGGTTGACGGAACTCGCCGGGTACATGGCGGTGGACACGGGCCAGCCGGGTCTCGCCCAGCGGTACTACATCCAGGCGCTGCGGCTCGCGCAGGCGGCGGGCGACCGGGGCTACGGCGGTTACGTCCTCGCCGCGTCCATGAGCCACCTCGCGGCGCAGCTCGGAAACCCGCGGGAGATCGCGCAGTTGGCGCGGGCGGCCCAGGAGGGGACGCGCGGGCGGGTCACCCCGCGCGCGGAGGCCATGTTCTACGCCGCCGAGGCGAGGGGGCACGCGCTGCTCGGGGACGGCCGCTCGACGCAGGTCGTCGCGGGCCATGCGGTCGAGGCGATGGACCGGGCGTCCGGGGAGGCGGACTCGGGGGACGACCCCGTGTGGATCCGGCACTTCGACCACGCGTATCTGGCCGATGAACTGGCGCACTGCCACCGGGACTTGGGGCAGGCGGACGCGGCGGCGCGCAGCGCGGAGGAGGCCCTTTCCGGGCATCCCGAGACGCGGGCGCGGCGGCGGGCGATCGGCCTCGTGCTGCTCGCCACGGCGCAGGTGCAGCGGCGGGACGTCGAGCAGGCGTGCCACACGGGCACGAAGGCGGTCGAACTCCTCGGCACGCTGCGGTCGAACCGCGGCGCCGAGTATCTGGAGGACTTCCAGGAGCGGCTCGCGCCGTACCGGGAGGAGCCGGTGGTAAGGGAGTTCGGGGCGCGGATGGACGTCCAGGCGGCGTGAACGGTACGGATTCGGGCGGGGTTCGGGCGGGGTTCGGGGTTCGGGTGCGGGATGCGGGTGCGTGAAGAATGTGTGACGTGTGTCGCGCCCTCGTGAACTCGGCTCGTCCCCGCCCTTTCCGCACGGTGAACGGCCCGCTCCCGTCCGCGTTCGAGACTGCCCCGTGACGTAAACAGCGTTTCGCGGAGAGCTTTTGTTACTTCTGCGATTGAACCGGTCACGGAGGTTTGAGCTGCGTGGCAGAGGCCTGTGGGGACCCGGTAGCGTGAGCCGACGGTTCCGTAGGTCCCCCATTCGTAGGAGTCCCGGTGACGCAGCAGAGCGGGCAGGGCGCCGCTTCCTCCGATCCGCATTCCGCGGACCGGCACGCGCACGAAGGCATCGTGCTGCCTGCCGACGGAAGCGAGCCTTTGATGCCCGGCACCACCGGCGACCGTGTGGCGCCGACGGGCGGCAGCCCCTGGGGCCAGCCGTGGGGCCCGTCCCCGGCGGACCCGCCGCCCGCCGCCGGCCAGCCGTGGGACGCGGCTCCCGGCCAACAGCAGTCGTACGGCGCCGGCGCCCCGCTGCCCGCGGAGGGCACGCAGCAGCAGGGCTATGCACAGGGCGCCACGTACGGGGCCCCGCACACGGACGCGCCGTACGGAGGCCAGACCTACCCCACCCAGCCGACTCCCGACGCTCCGTACGCCGACGCCCAGCCCCAGGGCACACACGGCGCCCCCTACGGGCAGCAGGGCGCGGGCGCGCCTTATGCGGGCCAGCAGCAGGACGCGGGTGCGCCTTATGCGGGGCAGCAGCAGGGCGCGGGTGCGCCTTACGCGGGCCAGCAGCAGGGCGGCGGCCAGTACGGGGCACAGCCGCAGGGCGGCCAGTACGCGGATGGCAGCCGGGGCGGGCAGTACGCGGGTCAGCCGGCCGGAGAGTCTTACACGGGGGCCGGCGCGGGTGGGGCCTACGCGGGGCCTGGCGCGGGCGGTGCGCACGCGGGCCAGCCTTTGGGTGGTACGCATGCCGGGCAGCCTTCGGGTGGCGCCCATGCGGGTCAGCCGTCGGGCGGGTCCCATGCCGGGCAGCCCTCCCTCGGTGGTCACGCCGGGCAGCCCTCGGCCGGGACTCATGCGGGGCAGCCCTCGGGCGGTGGCCACGCCGCGCAGGCCACGCAGGGCTCTGGCGGTGCGCACGCCAGGCATGCGGGGGGTGGGGGCCGTGGTGGGCAGGTTGGGGATGCCTCGTATTCGGGGCAGGCGGGGCAGCAGTCTCTTCCCCCGGCCGGGCAGGCCGGGCAGCTTCCTCCCGCCGTGCAGGCGGGCCAGTTGCCCCCCGCCGGTTCCGGCGGGAGCGCGCCGCTGCCGCCCGTCGCAGGGGGCCTCGCGCCGCTGACGCCCGCCGCCGCGGGTGACGCGGACGCGACGCAGTACATACCCCCGGTGACTTCCGGAGGCGGCGGCGGAGCCGGGTTCGACGAGGGCGCGACGCAGTACATACCCCCGGTGGCCCCCGGCGCCCTGCCGCCCGAGGCACCCACGGGCGACGCCACGCAGTTCCTCGGCCGCTCGCCCATGCCCCCGGCGGCCGGCTCCGACAGCGAGCCCACGCAGTACATCGCCCCCGTGCCCGCCGAGCCCGGCAAGGCGCCCTTCGGGATACGGCCCGGCGCCCCCGGCGACCGGCAGCCGCCCGCCGAGTTCGACAGCCTCTTCCGTACGCAGGACGCGGAGCCCGAAGGCCCCGCGTCGACCCAGCAGATGCCCCGCTTCGATCCAGAGCACCCCGGCGGCGACGGCGGAGGCCGTGCCGCACGCCGCGCAGCCGCCGCCGCTCCCGCCCCGCGCGGCGAGGGTGGCCGCACGGGGTCGAAGGTGCCGCTCTTCGTGGCCATCGGCGTAGCCATCGCGGTGATCGGCGTCGGTGCGGGCGCACTGCTCAGCGGCGGAGGCGGCGACGAGGAGAAGGCCGCCCCCAAGACCGTCTCCGACGCCGCGCCGTCCGACGAGAAACCCTCGCCCTCGGTCGACCCGGCCGAGCAGCAGGCCATCGCCCTGGACAAGCTCCTCGCCGACAGCAACAACAGCCGTGACTCGGTGATCGCCGCCGTACGCAACGTAGGAAAGTGCGCCGACCTCAGCCAGTCGGCCACCGACCTGCGCAACGCGGCCAAGCAGCGCAACGGCCTGGTCACGCGCCTCTCGACGCTCTCCGTGGACAAGCTCCCGGCCAACGCCCAGCTGACGGCGTCCCTCACCAAGGCATGGAAGGCGTCCGCCGCGGCCGACAACCACTACGCCGCGTGGGCGGGCCAGGTCTCGGGCAAGAAGGGCTGCCAGAAGGGCCACGCCCGCACGACGCCGCAGGCGGTCGCCGCGAACAAGTCGAGCGGCGAGGCGACCACGGCCAAGCAGGAAGCGGCCGGGCTGTGGAACGCCATCGCCCAGAAGTACGGCCTCACCACGCGCGACAAGTCACAGCTGTAAGAGACGAGACGGCTGCGGGACGCGGCCGGCGCACGGTCCCGGAGCGGGTTACGGCACCCGTTCCAGGGTCTTCGAGACGTTCACGAAGCCCTTCTGCGCCGGCACGAGGCGGCCGTCCCGCACCACCTGGAACGTCACGTCCGCGTTGACCAGGCGCGGGAAGTCGCTCGCCGCGAGCATGTCCTTGAACCGCCACCGAAGCGTGGGCGTGAGACCGCCCGTCTCGACCTTGAGTCCCTTGTCCAGGGCCCGCCGCAGCGTCCGCGCCGAGACCTCGCCGCCGTCGAGCGACTCGACGGCGTGCTTCAGGACGGTGTACGCGATCCACGTCGTCTGCACGCCCGCGTCGGTCGGGTCGACCCGGTTGTCGCCGAACGCCTGCCGGCGGATGACCTCGCGCATCTCGTTCCAGCGGGCGTCGCCGGCCACCGGGTACCAGCCGGTGACGTAGGCGCCTTCGTACGGGCCGTTGCCGCCGCCCGTGCGGTCGATGAGGGACTGGTCGACGCTGCCGAGCACGGAGGAGATCTTCGCGGCCGGGTACGCGCTCTCGGTGCGGCGGTAGGAGTCGTAGAACGTGTCCGTGCGGGCGCCGAGCGCCGCCGTCACGCATCCGTCCGTGCCGGCGCGCTCCAGCGCCTGCTCGGCCTGGGCCGAGAAGTCCGTGCCGTCCTCGGGCGCCCGGATGTCGGCGGAGGACCTCCGGTGGCCCTCGGTGAGGCCCGCGTCCAGGAGTCCCGGCAGGTCGTCACCGGCGATCGTGTCGGGGCGTACGAGGGCGACCCGCTCGCAGCGGGCGGCGAGCTGACGGCCGTTGCCTGCCATGAGGGCGGGTTCGCCGCCGTTGACGGGGTACGACAGGGGGCTGCTGAACTCCTCGTCGGTGACGCCGTATCCGCCGATATAGGGGATACCGGCGACTTCGAGGGGGGAGAGGAAGGACTGGCCGTGCTGGCTGTAGGAGCCGACGACGGCCGCGACCTCCTTGTCGACCGCCTTGCGGGCGCAGTCCGCGGCGCCCACGGGGTCGTTGTGGTCGTTGCAGGTGATGACCTTGAGTTTGCGGCCGTCGAGCCCGCCGTTCGCGTTGACCCAGCGCGCGTAGGCCTGTGCCATCGCGGGGATGCCGGGTTTGTTGGTCGCCTTGGTGTTCTCGGGGGCCCAGGTCATGACGGTGACGGGGTCGTCCCCGGCACCCGCCGCCGAACCGGGTATGACCCCGCACGAGGTGGCCAGGGACGCGCACACAGCCACCAGGGCGGTCGCGGTGAGCGCTGTGGTCCTGCGGGGGAGGCGGGCGGAGCCGGAGGGGCCGGTGCGACCGGAGGGGCCAGAGGGGCCAGAGGTGCTCGACAGGCCGGAGGGGCTGGAGGGGCGGAGGAGCAAGGTGCGTCGCGAGACGGGCATGGTCATGCACGATTCCGCCGCGGCGCCAACCATGGTGTGACGTGCTCTCAACGCATGGTGACAAGAAGGTGAATGGCAGGGGCCGATTCGACTGCCCGGAGGGGGAACGTACGATCGATGACCGTGCAAGGTTCGGAGAACTCTTCCCGTCGCGGCCGTCGCTCAAGCACCATGGGCGGCATGCCAACGAACGACATGCCGTGGTGGCGCTGGCGCAGCAACGTGCGCTCGGCGCTGCACATGCTCTCCGACCCGGGGTTCCAGCGTGACTGCTGGCTCGCCGGGCGCGAGGAGTACGGGGACGTGACCGACGCCGTGTACCGCCTTGTCGAGGACACGTGGCTCGACAACTGGTCCGCCGACAAGTATGTGGGGACGATCTTCCGTGACGCGGAGGAGGCGGCCCTCGTCGACGCCGCGGTGCTGCGGGTTCTGCGGATCATGCACGAGGTGGGGCCGGACGCGCTGGTGTCCGCCTATCTCGACCACCCGGGGTGGCCGGAGGCCGTACGCGCCGCCAGGGATGCCCATGTGCGGCTTGCCGTCAGTGACGGGGAGAACCCCGACGAAGCCCCACGGACGCTTGAGGTTCTGCGGATTCTGACTCGTTCCGCGAGCTAGAAGAGGCGCTGCGGACCGCGACCCGGCTCGATTGTGGGAACCTTGGGCGCATGAATGAGCCGTCCGTCGCCGCGTCCGCCGACCCCGCTGAGCAGTACGTCCTGACCCTCTCCTGCCCGGACAAGCAGGGCATCGTGCACGCCGTGTCGAGTTACCTCTTCATGACCGGGTGCAACATCGAGGACAGTCAGCAGTTCGGCGACCATGACACCGGTCTCTTCTTCATGCGCGTCCACTTCTCGGCGGAGGCGCCGGTGACGCTGGAGAAGCTGCGGGCGAGCTTCGCGGCGGTCGGCGACTCCTTCCACATGGACTGGCAGCTGGGCCGCGCCGACGAGAAGATGCGCGTCGTCCTGCTCGTATCGAAGTTCGGGCACTGCCTGAACGACCTGCTGTTCCGCTCGCGGATCGGGGCGCTGCCGGTCGAGATCGCGGCGGTCGTGTCCAACCACACGGACTTCGCCGAGCTCGCCGCGTCGTACGACATCCCCTTCCACCACGTCCCGGTGACCAAGGAGACCAAGGCGCAGGCCGAGGCGCAGATCCTGGAGCTCGTGCGCGCCGAGAACGTGGAGCTCGTCGTCCTGGCCCGCTACATGCAGGTGCTCTCGGACGACTTCTGCAAGCAGCTCAGCGGCCGGATCATCAACATCCACCACTCCTTCCTGCCGAGCTTCAAGGGAGCCAAGCCCTACCACCAGGCGCACGCGCGCGGTGTGAAGCTGATCGGCGCCACCGCGCACTATGTGACGGCCGACCTCGACGAGGGCCCGATCATCGAGCAGGAGGTCGAGCGGGTCGGCCACGACGTCACGCCGAACCAGCTGGTCGCGATCGGCCGTGACGTCGAGTGCCAGGCACTGGCGCGCGCCGTGAAGTGGCACGCCGAGCGGCGGATCCTCCTCAACGGCCACCGCACGGTCGTCTTCGCCTAGTCCGTTCGCCCTGTAAGCCGTAAGCCGTAGCCCGTACTGCTCTACATGCGGCTCAGTGACGCCGCAGCGAACAGGACGTCCCTGATCGCGCGGCGGTCGCCGTCCTGTCCGGCCGCCGCTTCCTCCGGCGAGACGTGGCCCGCGGCCAGGCGGCAGAATTCGACGCCGTCCAGCGCGACATGGGCCACCTCACGGTCCGCGGACGCGTCGGCGCCGGGGGAGTCGAGAGGGATGAACCATTCGCCGCCGCCCATCCCCTCGATCTCCAGGCGCAGGCTGCGGCCGGAAGCGCCCGCCGCCACCAAGCCGTGCGGCGGGGGCGCGAGGCCGGAGCGGCGCCGTTCGGCGAGGGTGCCGGGGAGCAGCCGGGCGGCGAGGTCGATCATGTGGTGCAGATGGCGCGGGGACGGCGGCTCGTAGGGATAGTCGACCGCCTCCGCGATGTCCTCCGCGTGGATCCAGCACTCGAAGGCGCGCTCCAGCATCGAGTCCCGCAGCGGCAGTTCGACGCGGCGGCCCTCGTCGTCCGGGGCGCTGTACGGCACGGTGAGGCGGCCGGACCCGGCGCCGTACGCACCGCCTGCCGTGAAGGACACCGTGCGGATCAGCTCGTGGGTCTGTGCGCGCCAGGGGCCGCGCACGCCGCGCGTGGGCGGGAAGTACGAAGCGCGCCAGTACGACTCGGTGCGGCCGCTGGGGTCGGCGGGCGGCGCCGCGTCGCTGCCCAGCGGGTCGTCGAGGCCGAGGGCGAGGGCGACCAGGCCGTCGACGGCGAGGAGGTGCGCGATCACCCCGGCCACCGTCGTCTTGCGACTGACGGGGCTGTCGTCGTCGAACCACCGCAGGCGCACCGGAGCGTTCCACTCCGAGTCGCCGATGTCCCGCAGGAGGGCGTCGAGGCGGGCGGTCTCCGCGTCGTACGGCACGGCCCAGTCGGGCACCGGGATGCGGGGCGGGCGCCGCCCGAGGCAGCTCTCGATGACGCGGTTGCGCAGGCCGGGATCGAGGTCGAGGCTCTCCTCCTGGTGCAGCAGGCCCACCGCGTCGCGCAGCCGCAGCGCCTCTTCCGCGCAGGGGCCGCAGTGGCCCAGGTGTTCCTCCACGGCGATGGCCTCCTCGACGGAGCAGGCGGCGAGCGCCCAGGCCCCGAGGAGAGACCGCAGGACCTGGTGGTCGAGGTCGACGGGGGCGAGGGGCGGGTCGGGCAGGGGGTTTCCGGTGTCCTCTATGGAGGTGCGCGGCAGCGGTATGCGCGGCGGCCTGCGGGCGCCGCTCTGCTCGTCCCGGCCCTTTGCGCCGCAGCCGTCGCCGTCGCCGCTCCCCGGACCGCTCGGTTCTTCGAACGGTTCCTGCCGGTCGGGCCCGCTCACAGCGCTCTCCCGTAACCGGGAGGCGGCCCCTGCGCGGGGTGCGGCTCCGCGGGTCCGGCGGCGTCGTTGGCGGTGGAGAGCAGTTGCAGCCCCAGGCGGAGGCGGCGGCGCGCCTCGTCCTCCGTCACGCCGAGGTCGGCGGCCGTCTGGCGGTAGTCGCGCCGCTGGAAGTAGGCGAGCTCCAGGGCGGCGCGCAGCGGGGCTGGCATGGCCGTGACGATGTAGTCCGCGCGGGCGGCCGCCGACGCGCGGCGCACCTTGCGCTCCAGGTCCTCCGCGGTGCCTTCCCCGCCGCGGGCCAGGGCCGCGGACTCGGTCTGGCGCAGCCGGCGGACGGCACGCTGGTGGGTGAGCGTGGCGACCCAGGAGCGCAGGGAACCCTGCTTGGGGTCGTACGCGTCGGGGTTCTCCCAGACGTGGGCGAAGACCTCGCGGGTGAGCCGGTCGGCGGCGTCCTCGTCCCCGAGCACGCGGTGGGCGAGGCCGTGCACGAGGGAGGCGAAGCGGTCGTACAGCTCCCCGAGTGCGGCGGCCTCTCCGTGTGCGAGGCGCTGCTGCATGCGGCGGTCCCAGCGACGCGGCGCGTCCTTCGCCATGCGGCCCCCTCTGCGCGTGCCGTGCCTTGCCGTGTCCTGCCCGTGCCTTGCCCTGCTCGTGGCAGCTGTCAATCGCCCGTGGCGACTATCCATCGAATGTAGTCGCCACCACCGACAACGCACTCCCTTTGTGGCAAAGTGCACCGGCGCCCGGCCTCGGATGATAGAGACCGGCGTTCCTGGTGTTTCATGGAAGAGAGGTGGGGCAGCCGCGAGGTACGCAGGAAGCGTAGGGAGTGCTTCCGCATCGACGAGGCGAGCTACGGACGAGACGGACGAGCGGTATCAGCGAGCGAGAGGCGTGCGAGTGACGCTGCAGGTGGCCGTGGACGAGCAGGACGGCTGGGCCGTCCTGCGGGTGTCCGGCGAGATGGACCTGGTGACCTCGCCCGTCGTGCGCCAGCGCGTGCACGACGCGGTGGCCGACGGCCGGCACAGCCTCGTCCTCGACCTGTCCGACGTCCTCTTCTGCGACTCCAGCGGCGTCGGCGTGCTCATCGCCACCCGCCGCCTCTTCCGCTCCTGCCAGGGACGCCTGCGCCTGATACTGCCCGCGCAGGGCGCCGAGGACGGCTCCCACGTGAACCGCGTCCTCGCCGCCCTCGGCGTACGCCGCCTCTTCGAGGTCTTCCCGGACGTGGCCGCCGCCGTGGACGACGGAGCGACGCCACTGTCCGCGTGACGCCGCCCCCGCACACCGCGTAACCGGCGCCTCAGTCCCGCCGGATCAGCTCCGGGTCGATGCGCCGCCCCACCAGCGGCAGCGTCCCCGCGACCGCCAGGACGAGCACCCCGGCCATGGCCGCGACCAGGAGCGGAACCCCGGCCCCGTCCCAGAAGATCTCGCCGCCGCCGGTGACCAGATAGGCGGACTCGGCCAGCTTCCCCGCGACCAGCGCGAGCACCAGACCCACCGCCAGCGGAAGCACGACCTGCGTGCACTGCACGAGCCGCAGCGTGCGGGCCCGCGCGCCGATCAGGGAGAGCGCCGTGACCTGGGGACGGCGCTCCACCGCCCGGTCGGTGACGGAGACGAGGAACGCCGCGACGCCGATGACCAGGCCCATCACCATGCCGAGCGCGAGCAGCGTCTCGATGACGGTGATCTGCTGGAGTCCGTCGATGTTGATGCCCGCCGGGTCGACGTCCGCCGTGGGCGCGATGGCGCCGATGCGGTCGAGGACGTCCCGTACGGTGCCGGGGTCCGAGCCGCTCATGAGGACGAGCGTGGCCGCGGTGGGCAGGGCGTGCGCCGGGAGCTCGGAGGGCGGCACCAGGAGGCCGGGGCTCGGCAGGTTGGTGACGTCGTACCCGTCGAACAGGACGGTGTCCTCGGGGGCCTCGGGCACCTTGACCTTCATCGAGGTGCGCTTGCCGTCCCGCTCCAGCGCGTACGTGGAGGTCTTGACCGGGGACTCGGCCACGTTCGGGTCCTGGAGCCTGAGCACCTTGCCCTCCTCGCAGCCCGCCGCGTGCTCCGTCAGCCTGGCGAACTGGGCGCAGGTGGCGACCAGGGCCGGAGCCTGCCAGTCGCCGCCCTCCTTGGTGGGGTCGGTGTGCGGGTCCATCACGATCGCGTCGGCCCGCACCGCCGGAATGTCCCGCAGCCTGTCCTGCTGCTCCTCGCTGAGCTGCGAGAGCCGCAGGCCGTACTCCTGCACGGGCGAGTCGGAGCGGGTGATCTGCTGCTCCTCCACCAGGACGCCCTGCGCGAGCGACGCGGAGAACACGAGCAGGACGAGCCCGGTGACCACGCGCATCGCGCTGCCCGGCTCGACCTCGTTGCGCCGCATGGCCAGGCTCAGGGCGAGATTGCCGGAGCGGGCCAGACGCCTGGCGATGCCGTACGAGAGCAGCGGCATGACCGTCACCAGACCGAGCCCGGTGAGCAGCACGCCGCCGGGCACCAGCAGGGAGTTGATGCCGGTGCTCTGCGCGGGGTTGGCGGTGAGGCCGGTCGCGCAGTAGCCGGTGACGATGCCGAGCCCGGTGACCAGCATCAGGCCGCCCCAGACGCGGGGGGCCCGCGGGGCCGCGGTGCGCCGGGTGCTCAGCGGGTTGGTGGCCGCGGCCCGCGCGCTCGCCCGGCCCACGAACCAGGAGAGCGCCGTGCAGCCGATCAGGCAGATGGCGATGGTGGACGCGGAGAGCGCGCCGTCGGCGGGGTACCACTTCAGGCCCGGAAGTCCGGTCCTCGCCATGATCTGGTTCAGGAGCCAGAACTCGCCGAGGCCGAGCAGCGCCCCCAGGAAGGCGGCGACGACGGTCTCCGCGGCGTTCACGCGCTGCGTGCCCCTGGCGCTCAGACCGAGCAGCCGCAGGGCCGCGAGGCGGCGGTTGCGGCTGGCGGCGGAGAGCTTGGCGCAGACCGAGAGGAAGACGCCGAGCGGAAGCAGCACGAGGGCGGCGAGGGTGAAGCGCAGGATGTCGAGGGTGGACTTCTCGACGGCCGTGGTGGGCGGGTGCTCGGAACCGAAGCTCTTCAACGCGCGCGCGTCGTCGCCGAGTTCGTCCTTGGTGGTGCCCACGTAGGCGTACAGCTCGTTCGGGTCCGTCAGGCCGGAGGGGCCGATCAGGCCCTTCTCCTCGCCGGGAAGCAGCCCCTTGAGGCCGGGCTCGTGACGGAGCTGGTCGTGCAGCGCGGGGGAGACGAACACCTCGCCGGGGGCGGGCAGTTCGTCGAGGCCCGGCGGTGGCTGCACCGCGGCGCCGTCCTTGCCGCGGGCGAGGAAGACGCGGCTGAAGGGCTTCGAGCCGTGCGGGTCGGAGCGCTCCAGGACGAGCGTGTGCCGGCCGGACTTCTTGCCCGCGTAGACCTGCGGGTCACGGTCGGCGGCCCGCCCGTCGTGGGCGCCCAGGATCGAGGGGATCGTCAGGACGAGCGCGAGGCAGCACACCCCCAGCGAGCCGCCGAGGGTCATGAGCAGGAAACGTACGCGGGTGCCGCGCCCGGAGCCGAACAGGAGCCGCAGGCCGAGCAGGAACTCGCTCATGCCGAAGCGCCCTTCGCGGCGAGGACACCGTCGGCCATCGTGTAGTTGCGGTCGGCCTGCGCGGCGACGTTCGCGTCGTGCGTGACGAGCAGGACGGCGGTGTCCTGCGAGCGGGCGAGACCGAGGAACTCCTTGAGGACGGTGGCGGCGTTGGCGCTGTCGAGGGAGCCGGTCGGCTCGTCGGCGAAGACCACGGCCGGCTGGTGCACGAGCGCCCGCGCCACGGCGACGCGCTGGCTCTGCCCGCCGGACACCTGGGAAGGACGCCGCTCGCGCAGGTCGGCGATCCCGAGGCGGTCGAGCACCTCGGCGGCGGCCTTGAGCGCGGGGCGCTTGCGGGTGCCGGCCAGGCGAAGCGGCAGGGCGGTGTTCTCCTCGATGGTCAGCTCGGGGAGCAGCTCGCCGTACTGGAAGACGAAGCCGAAGCGCTCGCGGCGCAGCGCGCTGATGTCCTCGTCGTCGAGCTCGCCGTACGCGCGGCCCTCGAACCGCACCTCGCCGCGCGCGGGCGGCAGTACGCCCGCGAGGCAGTACAGGAGCGATGACTTGCCGGAGCCGCTCGCTCCGGTGATCGCCGCGATCTCCCCGCGCGCCAGGGTCAGATGGGCGTCACGGACGGCGGGCGTGGAGCCGTAGGAGAGGTCGACTCCCGTGGCGCTGAGGACTTCTGAGGTACCGGGCGTACCCGGCGTATTGGTCGGCGTACTGATCGCTTCCCCCAAGAAGGCGAAGGGCCCGGGGCGGGGGCCCGGGCCCGGTGTGCGTGCGTGGCAGCTGGTCAGTGCTGCCGCTTGGTGCCTTTGGTGACTACCGCTTGTAGTGCTTGGTCACCGAGCAGTTGTCCGGGTGGAAGGAGCCCCGGTCGCGGCAGGCGCGTATCCAGGCGTCGCTGGTGTAGCGAGCGGCGCCGTCGTACACGAGCTGGTCCTTGTGGACCGTCTTCTTCTGCTTGCCGTTGAACCGGTTCCAGTCGTAACCCTCGACCTTCACCTGCACGTAGACATTGTGGCCGTCGCCGGCCGAGGTGTCCTGAAGGTCGCCCTTCCAGTGGAAGGCACCGTGCTTGGCGCCCGGCGCCTCGAACTTGTAGTAGCCGTTCTTGAACTTGACGCCGCCGCTGGAGAGCGTCGGAATCTTGTGCCACGAGGCAGTCGCCTCGACATCCCCGCTACCCCCGTTCGCGGTAGCGAAAGCGGTCCCCGCGCCCGTCAGGAAGAGCCCCGCTGCGAGGGCGCCGACGGCCAGCTTCCGATTCATTTGTGTTCTCCCGTTTTTGTTGGTCGCCCCTTGTTTGATCAAGGGGTTCAGGAACGTAACACCCGGCTGTGACACGAGCAGTTGAGATTTGCCGCGCACGGTCCGTCCGGCGCGGATCACTGTGCGTTCGCTTTGCGCGTACGTAAATGATCTTTGGTTTGATCATGACGCTCGGGAGGTTTGAAACGCGGAGAGTCGCCGCGTGGAAGCGCTGACATCGACGGGGAGTGAGGGAAGGTCAAGAGAGACCCAAAAGATCATCAAGGGCCGGCTCCTGGTACAACCTCTCTTGTCCCGGTCTTGGCACAAGCATCGGCTTCCCGTCTCCGGGCGATCGCCGACGACGTACGCTCGCTGCCAGAGACACCCGGGGAACCCCCCGTGCACACGCACCCAACCGCAGAAGTGAGGCGGCCCGAACACCATGGACAGTGCCGAGTACGAGCGTAAGATCGCGGCCCGTTTCACCACCTTCGACCAGGATGGCAACGGCTACATCTCCCGTGAGGACTTCAGCACGGCGGCTGTCGCCCTGCTCAGCGAGTTCGGCGCCACGGCGCGCTCCGAGAAGGGCCAGGCGCTCTATATCGGGGCCGAGGCCTTCTGGCAGGGCATGGCCGGGATCGCCGACCGCGACGGCGACCAGCGGATCACCAAGCCGGAGTTCGTGGGCGGCGCCGTGAAGCGCCTGCGCGACAACCCGGCCCGGTTCGCCGAGATCGCGCGCCCGTTCCTGGACGCCACGATCGCCCTCGCGGACGGCGACGGGGACGGATCGGTCAGCCCCGAGGAGGTCGAGCGCGCGCTGAAGGCCCTCGGCGTCCCCGCGGACGTCGCGAGCGCCGCGGGCGGCTCGCTCGACACCGACGGGGACGGACGGGTGACGGAGGAGGACATCGTCGCGGCTTTCGCGGCGTACTTCACCGTTCCCGAGTGATCCGGCCGGCCGTCAGCCGCGCGCGAACCGCTCCCGCAGCTTGTACTTGAGCACCTTGCGCAGCGTCTCGTTGCGGGGAAGGGCCTCCACCACCTCCAGTTGCTCCGGCAGCTTGTACGGGGAGAGCCCTTCCCCGCGCAGATACGCGGTCACGGACTCCAGCGTCAGGCCGCCGGTGTCCTCGCCGGTGTCCTCGTCCCCAGGTCGCCGTTCGATCACCGCGCAGACCCGCTCGCCCCGTTCGGGGTCCGGGAGCCCGATGACGGCCGCGTCCCCCACTGCCGGATGCCGGTGGAGCAGGTCCTCGATCTCCTTCGCGGAGATGTTCTCGCCCTTGCGGATGATGATGTCCTTGGCCCGCCCGGTCAGGACCAGATGGCCCGTCGGCCGTACGTGCCCCAGGTCGCCCGTGATCAGGAAGCCGTCCGCGTCGAAGACCCCCGTGTTCTGCTCGGGGTCGAGGTAGCCCCGGCACACCGCTTCCCCGCGCAGCCGCACGTCCCCGTCGACCCCGGCGGGCACCTCCTTGCCGTCGGCGTCCGTGATCCGGATCTGCATCCCGTCCGGCGGCAGCCCTTCCGTCGTCGCCAGGTTCCCGGCGGTGTCGTCCGGCGCCCCCATGGTGATCATCGGCACCTCGGTCATGCCGTACCCGTGGGTGAGCTGACAGCCCATCTCCCGTACGACCGCGTGATAGATCTCCGGCGGTTTCGGCGCCCCGCCGCCCGCGAGGAGGCGCAGGGTCGGGATGAGCTTCTCGCCCGGCGCGAGCTTGCGCTGCTCGGCGAGGAACATCGAGTAGAACGCGGTGGAACCGCCCGCCACCGTCACGCCGTGCCGCCGGTAGCCGTCGAGGGCGTCCGGCAGCGCGAAGAGCTCGAACATCACCGCGGGGAAGCCGTACAGGAGCAGCATCACCGTGTAGTCGGGGCCCGCGATGTGCGCGAAGGGGAACGCCATCGAGCCCACGTCGTCAGCCGACAGGTGCAGGGCGTGCGCGAGGCAGGAACCGCCCGCTATCAGTGAACGGTCGGTGTGCAGCACGCCCTTGGGGTCGGACGTCGTGCCCGAGGTCCAGTAGATCCAGCGCACCGATGTGCCGTCGGAGGGCGGTGCGGGCAGCACGGATGGGTCGCCGTCCGGCAGGTCCTCGTACGCGTACGCCTGGAAGACGCCCCGTGCGCCGAGCCGGTGCGCCATCTCCGTGTGGTCGAAGCCGCGCCACACCCCCGGCACGGCGAAGAACTCGGCCTTCGACTCCCGCAGGGCGAAGCCGACTTCGCGGTCGCGGTAGAAGGGGATGACCGGCGACTGGACCGCGCCGACGCGGGCGAGCGCGAAGGAGAGCAGGGCGGTCTCGATACGGGTGGGCAGTTGCCAGGCCACGACGGTGCCGGGGCGCACGCCCATCTCGTAGAGGCCCGCGGCCACGCGTTCGCAGCGGTCGCGCAGTTCGCCGAAGGTCAGCGTCCGGTCGTCCGACGCATCGGCGGCGGCCTGGATCAGGACGGGGGCGTCGGGCGTGAGGGCGGCGCGGCGTTCGATGAGCTCCCAGAGGGTGCGGGAGGCGCCGAGTGCGTGCGCGGTCTCGTTCCCCGCGCTCTCATGGGTCCTCATGTGATCCCCTCGCGACCGGAGTCCGGCGTACGGACCAACGTAACTGACGGGCGGTCAGATCGTGCCGAGAGCGTAAGGCTCACCGCCTTGTCGGTCCAGGGGTGCGGAGCTAGCCTGCGTTCTGACGGGCCATCAGATAGGCCGGTGGGGCCGCAGGGATGACCGGAGGGAACACCATGACGGACGAGCGGACCTGACGTGGACCTCACCTGCACCGAGGAGGAGGAGTCCTTCCGGGCCGGCCTTCGCGAGTGGCTGGCCCGGACGCTCCCCGGGCTGCCGCCGCGCCCCGACCCGACAAACTGGCCGGGGCGGCGCGCGTACGACACGGGATGGCAGCGCAGGCTGTACGACGCCGGCTACGCGGGACTGCACTGGCCCCTCGACGCGGGCGGCCGGGGTGCCACGCCCACCCAGCACCTCATCTTCCTGGAGGAGACGGAGAAGGCGGGCGCGCCCTACGTAGGGGCGAACTTCGTCGGCCTGCTGCACGCCGGGCCCACCATCGCCTCCGAAGGGACCCCGGAGCAGCGGGCCCGGTGGCTGCCGCCCGTGCTGCGCGGCGACGAGGTCTGGTGCCAGGGGTTCAGCGAGCCGGACGCGGGCTCGGACCTCGCGTCGCTGCGCACGCGCGCGTGGCGGGACGGCGACGACTACGTGGTGAGCGGTTCCAAGATCTGGACCTCGCACGCGGAGGTCGCCGACTGGTGCGAGCTCCTCGTGCGGACGGCACCGGTCAGCGAGGACGTGCCCAAGCACCGCGGCATCTCCTGGCTCGCCATGCCGATGGACGCCCCCGGCATCACGGTCCGCCCCCTGCGCACGCTCGCGGGCTCGACCGAGTTCGCCGAGGTGTTCCTCGACGAGGTGCGGGTGCCGGTCGCCAACCGGGTCGGCGCGGAGAACGACGGCTGGCGCGTGACGATGGTGACGCTGTCGTACGAGCGCGGGACGGCCTTCGTGGGCGAGGTCGTCGCCTGCCGCCGCGTCCTCGCCGATCTCGCCCGCGAGGCCCGCAAGAACGGCCGCTGGGACGACGCGGTCCTCCGTCGCAGGCTCGGCAGGCTGAGCGCGGAGTTCGGGGCGCTGTGGCGGCTCACGCAGTGGAACGTGAGCGAGTCGCAGCGGGCGGGGACCGGGGTGCCGGGGGTGGGCGGCTCCGTCTTCAAGCTGCGGTACTCGCACGCCCGCCAGGAACTGTACGAGGCCGCGGGCGAGGTCCTCGGGCCCGGCGCGCTCGACCTGGGCCACGAGTGGACCCTGGACCGGCTCTCCTCCCTCTCGTACACGATCGCCGCCGGGACCTCGCAGATCCAGCAGAACATCGTGGCCGAGCGGATACTCGGCCTGCCGAAGGGGCGGTGAGGGGCCGGGTGGACTTCCAACTGAGCGAGGACCAGCGGGCCTTGCGGGACGGCTTCCGGGACCTCCTCGCGGGGCGGTTCGACGGGACTGCCCTGCGGGCCGCCGTGGACTCCGGGGCTCCCTCGCTGGACCGGGCCCTGTGGCGGGAGCTCGGGGACGCCGGGTTCTTCGCGCTGCGGGTGCCGGAGGAGGAGGGCGGGGTCGGACTCGGGCTTCCGGAGGCCGTGTTGATCTTCGAGGAGGCGGGCCGTGCGCTGCTTCCGGGGCCGCTGGTGGCGACGTTCCTCGCGGCGCGCGATGTCGAGGGGGCGGCGCGGGGGGCGGTCGTGGTGACGTCGGTGCTGACGACCGCCGACTCCGGCGGGCTCGTGCCCTGGCTCGACGAAGCGGACGTGGCCCGGGGGGACGTCTCCGGCGCCGTCCCCCTGCGCTCCGTCGATCCGCTGACGCCGCTGCACCGGGTGCCCGGCGGCGGAGGGGCGGCGACCCCGCGGCAGCCCGAAGCGGACCTCCTGATCGCCGCCGAGCAGTTGGGAAGCGCCGGGAAGACCTGCGAGATGGCCGTCCGGTATGCCCGAGAACGTACCCAATTCGGGCAAGCCATCGGGGCTTTCCAGGCCGTCAAGCATCTCTGCGCGCAGATGCTCGTCCGTACCGAGATCGCCCGCGCGGCCGTGTACGCCGCGGCCGTCACCGGTGACGCACCGGAGATCGCGGGCGCCAAGCTGCTCGCCGACGAGGCGGCGGTGCGGGGCGCGCGGGATTGCCTGCAGGTGCACGGCGGGATGGGGTTCACCTGGGAAGCCGACGTGCATCTGCATCTGAAGCGGGCCTGGGTGCGGGCCGGCCTCGGGCAGTCGGCGGCGGAGGCGGAGGAGGAGCTCGCGGCGGCTCTGTGAGGCCTGCGCCTCCGTGAGGCCTGCGGGGCCCATGGGGCGACCGGGTGGCGGCTGCCATACGGAGAGTGATCGACTTGTGGGATTCCCGGAGCGGGAGGAGGCTACTGAGCGTCGATATCGGGTTGTGTCCTATGCGTGACTCGTCACGGCATGGAGTCGGGCTTCCGCTCCGGTACCTTGTGTGAGATGCGAGTGGTTCTGAGGTCGAGCCATGCCGGTGTTGCCACTGAGGCGGCGCCGGGTCCGGCGATGCGTACCGCTCGCAGTGCAGGAAGGGGCCATATGCCCGCCTGTTCGACCCCCCACAGCGCGCGTCGCACAGTATGCCGCACGCGTACTCCTTCGCGCTGGAATATGCCTGAAGCGCTTGTTGGGGTGACTGAACGTCAACCATGCTGTCTCTCAAGGGGATCACGTTCCGTGACCCCTTGGAGTCGCGAGGCGATGTGTCCGCCGGTTCGGATGGTGTGAGCGGTGCAGGTGCTTCATGTTCAGCTGGAAGTCAGGCCCGACCCCGCAGAGGTGGGACGGGCCAGGAGGTGGGCGCGTTCTCGGCTCGCGGGTTCCGGGATACAGGTCGATGAGCCACTGGCCGAGACGCTGATCCTGCTGATCTCGGAGCTGGTCACCAACGCGGTGGTGCATACGGGCTGCCCGGCCGTACTGCGCATGCGGCTTCCCGACGCGCCGGCCGCCCCCGACGCCGGGGAAGCGGCGGGGGACGCGGGCGCCGCCGGGACCGCGCAGGCGGGGCCAGGGACGGTCCGGGTCGAGGTCGCGGACGCCAGCGCACGGCCGCCGAGGCCGCGGCACGCGGACGGCGACGCGACCAACGGCCGTGGCCTGGAACTCGTCGACGGCCTCGCCGACCGCTGGGGCTGGCAGACCGAAGGCGCGGGCAAGAGCATCTGGTGCGAGGTGGACCGGTGCGAGTCCGGCGTCGAGGCGGTCGCGTTCGACGGGACGACGTACGAGGACGTGGCGTACGAGGCCGTCTGACCTCCGCGGGGCGCGCAGGTCGCGCAGGTCACGCAGGTTGCGCGGGTCGCTCAGGTTGCGCGGGCCACGCGGCTCCCGGATGTCGGTGCCGGGCGCCCGCATGCGCCGCTGCGTGCCCCGATGCGCGGCCGTGCGCGGTCGGTACAAAAGCGGCATAATTCCTTAATCGCCAGACGGGTGTTGACGTACCGTGTCCGATTGATCACGCTTATGTGCAGCGATTCGCCGCGAGGGGACGTCGAGGGACAGTGGCCTGTGGCCCGACCTTGACGAGATGTGGGTCGCCGACGGCGCCGGTCCCTTCGTGGCCTCGGGAGGCAGGACTCGCGCGCCGGAGCCGGATGGCGGCGCGCGGCAACGTGCTCGGGCGGGCTCGTGTGCCGTGGCGCCGCCATCCGAAGGCTCCCGAGGGAAATTCGCTGCCGAATTCACAGCACCGCGACCGGGGCCACAGGTGTTCCCGTGCCGCCGATGAACGGCTCCGGCGTCGCGGAGAGCAGGAAGCTGTAGCGGGAAACTTCTGCACAGGCTGTGGACAACTTTTCCAGATTCCAGTTCTGGCCCTGCAACATGCCCATCTCGACCAGGTGGAGCGCGTGCACGGGCAGCCAGAGGTTCTCCGTCTCGGGCGGGAAGATCTCGAAGGTCAGCGTGTCGTTGGCGACCGCCGCGACATCCCGCGCGTGGAACCACTCCGGGGTGCGGATCGAGAGGCCGGGTGACGGGTATGCGTACGCGTGTTTGTCGCAGGCGAGGTAGGTCTGGATCTGCCCGGTCCGTACGAGGACGATGTCGCCTGCGCGGACGGTGGCCCCCGCGAACTCCTCGGCCTGTTCCAGGTCTTCGGGGGTGACCGCGTGATCGCCGGGCAGTCGGTCGACGCCCTTGGCGCGGGCGACGTCGAGCAGGACGCCGCGCGAGACGAGGTGCGCGACCTTGTCGATGCCGCTGAACCGGGCGCCGGTGTGGGCGGTGATGGTGTCGGCGGGGCGGCCGTTGTAGATCTTCCCCGAGTGTGACGCGTGGGTGAGGGCGTCCCAGTGGGTGGCCGCCTGTAGACCCATCGTGACCGCGTCGTCGCTGGTGGCGACCGTGCCGGGGCCGAAAAGCTCCTGATTGATCTGCACCATCGTGTGCAGCGGATTGATCCGGCCCGGTATCAGCCCCGTCTGGACGCCGTCCTCCTTGAGGGGCAGCGCGAGCGGGACGCGGCGGCCGGTGCGGATGGTGGCGGCGGCCTCGCGCACGATCTCGTCGGTGATGAGGTTGAGGGTGCCGATCTCGTCCTCCGCGCCCCAACGGCCCCAGTTGTTGACGCGCTTGGCGATGTCGTGGAACTCGGGCGGAAGGGCTGATCCGGCGCTGCCTGTGGATACCGAGTCTGACATGGGTCCTCCGCGGGGCTTGTCTTCTGGTGTCTGCCGGGCCATAAAATCTAACGGTCCGTCAGAAACCGCGGGAAGGGGCCGGACGTGGGGAACTTCTTGGCAGGCAAGGTGGTGGCCGTCACCGGCGCCGGGCGGGGCATCGGCAGGGCGGTCGCGCTCGCCGCGGCGGCCGAGGGCGCGAAGGTCGTCGTGAACGACTACGGCGTCTCCATGGAGGGCGCCGAACCGACCAGCGAGATAGCCGACGCCGTGGTCAAGGAGATCCAGGCCGCGGGCGGGGAGGCCGTCGCCGTCGCCGACGACATCTCGACCATGGCGGGCGGGCAGCGGATCGTGGACATCGCGCTCGCCGAGTTCGGACGGATCGACGGTGTGGTCTGCGTCGCCGGGATCCTGCGCGAGCGGATGCTCTTCAACATGTCCGAGGAAGAGTGGGACCCGGTGGTCGCCACGCATCTGAAGGGCACGTTCACCGTCTTCCGGGCCGCGTCGGCGGTCATGCGCAAGCAGGGGACGGGCACGCTGATCGGCTTCACCAGCGGCAACCACCAGGGTTCGGTGGCGCAGGCCAACTACAGCGCGGCCAAGGGCGGGATCATCTCCCTCGTGCGCAGCGCGGCCCTCGGCCTGCACAAGTACGGGGTGACCGCCAACGCGGTCGCGCCGGTCGCGCGGACCCGGATGTCCGCCAACGTGCCCATGGAGCTGAAGGAGATCGGGGAGCCGGAGGACGTGGCCGCGCTCGTCGTCTATCTGCTGAGCGAGCGGGCCAGGGCGGAGAAGATCACCGGGCAGGTCTACACGGTCGCCGGGCCGAAGATCGCCGTGTGGGCGCAGCCGCGTGAGCTGCGGGCCGGGTACGTCGAGGGCGGCTGGACCCCGGAGAAGATCGCCGACTTCCTGCCGGGGACGGTGGGGGTCGACCCGATGCCGATGCTGGCGCAGCTGGAGTCGATGGCGAAGGCGGCTGCCGCCAAAGACCGGCCGAACGCGTAGGCCGGGGGCGGCGGTGGAATTCGGCTTCGGCCCCGGGGACGAGGAGTTCCGCGCGGAGGCGCGGGCGTGGCTCGGCGAGCATCTGAGGGGGGCGGCGTTCGCGGAGGCCGTGGGGCGGGGCGGGCCCGGCAGCGAGCACGAGGGGGCGGCGCAACGCCGTGCCTGGGAGCGGGAGTTGGGGCGGGGCGGATGGATCGGCTTGGGGTGGGGGTCGGGGGAGGGACCGGGGGGTGTGAGGGCCGGCCCCGGTGCGGGGCTGGGTGCGGGTTCTGACGCGGGGCCGGGAGTGGGGCCGTACGGGAATCGGCGGGCGACGCTGACCCAGCAGGTCGTCTGGGCGGAGGAGTACGCGCGGGCCCGGGCGCCCGGACGGTACGGGCACATCGGTGAGAACCTGCTGGCCCCGACGCTCCTCGCGCACGGCACGCGGGAGCAGCAGGACGAGTTTCTGCCGCCGATCGCGCGCGGCGACGCGCTGTGGTGCCAGGGGTACAGCGAGCCCGGCGCCGGGTCGGATCTCGCGGGGCTGCGGACGGCGGCGGTACGGGACGGCGACGCCTACCGCGTCACCGGGCAGAAGATCTGGACCTCGCTCGCGCACGAGGCCGACTGGTGCTTCGTGCTCGCGCGTACGGAGGCGGGGTCCCGCGGTCACCGGGGGATTTCCTTTCTGCTGGTGCCGATGGATCAGCCGGGGCGTATCGAGGTGCGGCCCATAAGGCAGTTGACGGGGACGAGCGAGTTCAACGAGGTCTTCTTCGACGGCGCGATCGCGCGGGCGTCGCACGTCGTGGGGGGCGTCGGCAACGGGTGGCGTGTCGCCATGGGGCTGCTCGGATTCGAGCGCGGGGTCTCCACGCTCGTGCAGCAGATCGGGTTCGCGCAGGAGCTTGAGGGCGTGGTCCGGGAGGCCGTCGACAGCGGGGCCGCCGACGACCCCGTGCTGCGGGACCGGCTCGTACGGCAGTGGGCGGAGTTGCGGGTCATGCGGTGGAACGCGCTGCGTACGTTGGGCAGTTCGGGGGGCGGCGCGGACGCGGGGGCGCCGAGCGTGGCCAAGTTGCTGTGGGGCCGCTGGCATCAGCGGCTGGGGGAGCTGGCCATGGGGGTGCGGGGGGCCGCGGCGGCGGTCGGGCCCGCGGACTGGAGCGAGGGCTCCCCGTACGAACTGGACGCACTTCAGCGGCTTTTCCTCTTCACGCGGGCCGACACCATCTACGGCGGCTCGGACGAGATTCAGCGGAACATCATCGCCGAGCGCGTGCTCGGCCTGCCGAGGGAGGCGCGATGAGGGGTGTCGTTTTCGACAGGAGCAGGGCCGGGGGTATCGGGGGTGGCGGGGCCGAGGTCGTCGATGACCTGGAGGTACGGGATCCGGGGCCGGGGGAGGTGTTGGTGGCCATCGCGGCCGCGGGCCTGTGCCACAGCGACCTGTCGGTGATCGACGGGACCATTCCGTTTCCCTCGCCGGTGGTGCTCGGGCATGAGGGGGCGGGGGTGGTGGAGACGGTCGGTGCGGGCGTGACGCATGTGGGCGCGGGTGATCACGTCGCCCTTTCGACCATCGCCAGCTGCGGTACGTGCGGGGAGTGCAACCGGGGGCGGCCGACGATGTGCCGGCGGGCCATCGGGATGCCGGACCAGCCGTTCTCGCGGGGCGGCGAGCCGGTCTACCAGTTCGCCGCGAACTCCGCCTTCGCGGAACGCACGGTGGTCAAGGCCGTGCAGGCCGTGAAGATCCCGCAGGACATTCCGCTGACGTCGGCGGCTCTGATCGGATGCGGGGTGGTGACGGGGGTCGGTGCTGCCCTGAATCGCGCGAAGGTGGACCGCGGGGACAGCGTGGTGGTGATCGGTACGGGGGGCATCGGGCTGAACGTGCTGCAAGGGGCGAGGATCGCCGGGGCCACGCGGATCGTTGCGGTCGACGCCAACCCCGGGAAGGAGGGGGTCGCGCGGCAGTTCGGCGCGACGCACTTCTTCTCATCGGTGGAGGCGGAGGGGGTGCGGGAGGTGCTGCCGACGGGGGCGGACCATGTCTTCGAGTGCGTGGGGCGGGTCGAGCTGATCCGCCGGGCGGTAGACCTCCTCGACCGCCACGGCCAGGCGATCCTCCTGGGGGTGCCGCCGGCCACGGCCGAGGCGTCGTTCCTGGTCTCGTCGCTGTTCCTGGACAAGTCCATACTCGGCTGCCGTTACGGGTCCGCACGACCGCAACGCGACTTCGCGCTGTACGCGGAGCTGTACCGGGAAGGCCGCCTCCTCCTCGACGAGCTGGTGACGGAGACGTACCCGGTGGAGGACTTCGCCAAGGCGGTGGGCGACGCGGAGGCGGGGCGGGTGGCGCGGGGGGTACTTACGTTCTGAGCGGGGGACTCACATTCTCAGGGGCCTCGCAGGGGGAGTGGTCAAAGGGTCCGGCGTGCGAACGTGCGGCGGTACGCCGTGGGGGTGACGCCCAGGGCCGTCTGCAGGTGCTGCCGCATGGACTGCGGGGTGCCGAAGCCCGACCCCCGGGCGACCTGGTCGACGGAGAGGTCGCTGGACTCCAGGAGATGCCGGGCCCGCTCCACCCGCTGCTGCGCGAGCCACTGCCCGGGACTGATGCCCACCTCCTCGCGGAACCGGCGCGTGAAGGTGCGCACGGACATGGACTCCTGTTCCGCCATGTCACGGAGCTGGATCGGCTCGTGGAGGCGGGCGAGCGCCCACGCCCGAGCCGAGGCCGTGGTGGCCAATTGCGGTTCAGGGACGGGGCGTTGGATGTACTGGGCCTGCCCCCCGTCCCGGTGCGGAGGCACCACCGTACGGCGGGCGACGTCGTTGGCGACCGCCGATCCGTGGTCGCTGCGTACGACGTGTACGCAAAGGTCGATCCCCGCCGCCACCCCGGCCGACGTCAGTACGTCCCCGTCGTCGATGAACAGCACCTCCGCGTCCACCTTGACCTGCGGGAAAAGGCGCTGGAAGTGCTCGGCCGACGCCCAGTGCGTCGTCGCCGCGCGGCCGTCGAGATAGCCCGCGGCGGCGAGGACGTAACCGCCCGTGCAGATGGAGATGAGGCGCGTGCCCGGCTCGATGTGGGCCAGGGCCGCCGCCAGTTCGTCGGTCAGGCGGCCTTCCTCGTAGACCGGACCGAGTTCGTACGAGGCCGGGATCACGACCGTGTCGGCGGTCGCCAGAGACTCCGGGCCGTTCTCCACGAGGATCGAGAAGTCGGCGTCCGAACGCACCGGGCCCGGCGGGCGGACCGAGGCCGTCACGGTCTCGTACAGCCGCTCGCCGTCGGCGGTCCGCGCGCGGCCGAAGATCCGCTGCGGGATGCCGAGCTCGAAAGGGATGACGCCGTCCATGGCCAGGACCACCACGCGGTGCGGGGCGCTGCCGGTAGCTGAGGCGGCTGAAGCGGCTGAGGGCATGGCCCGATCCTAGCCAATGCTGTCCTCTCGGCCACTCGTCCGGGCAAGCGGGAATCCGGATGCTGTTGCCGTGACCCAGACAGACGTGAATCAGCCGGTCGAGCCGACGCCGGGGGAGCCGACGCCGACGGGTGAGTCGGTGCCGGCGCCGGTCGTGGAGGCGGCGCGGCGGCGTCGTATCCATCGTGCGTGGTTCGTCGCCGCCGTGACCTTCGTGACGATCATCGGCGCCGCGGCGTTCCGGTCCCTGCCGGGGCTCCTCATCGGCCCGCTGCACGACGAGTTCCACTGGTCGCGCGGCACGATCGGCCTCGCCGTCTCCATCAACCTCGCGCTGTACGGCCTCACCGCGCCGTTCGCCGCCGCGCTCATGGACCGTTTCGGTATCCGCAGGGTGGTGGCGGTCGCGCTCGTCGTGATCGCGGTCGGCGCCGGCGCCACCGTATGGATGCAGCACGCCTGGCAGCTGCTGCTGTGCTGGGGGCTGCTCGTCGGGCTCGGCTCGGGGTCCATGGCGCTCGCGTTCGCCGCCACCGTCACCAACCGGTGGTTCACCACGCGGCGCGGACTCGTCACCGGCATCCTGACGGCCGCGTCCGCCTCCGGGCAGCTGATCTTCCTGCCGCTGCTCTCCTGGATCGTGAAGACGCACGACTGGCGGCCGGCCGCGGTGACGGTCGCCCTTGCCGCGCTCGCCGTCGTCCCCTTCGTATGGCTGCTGCTGCGCGACCACCCGGCGGACGTGGGCCTGAAGCCGTACGGCTCCGAGGAGTTCGTGGAGAAGCCGCCGCCCGCCACGGGGGCCGCGCGGCGTGCGGTGACCGTGCTGTTCAAGGCGGCCCGTACCGGCCCGTTCTGGCTGCTCGCCGGGACCTTCGCCATCTGCGGCGCCTCGACGAACGGGCTCATCCAGACACACTTCGTGCCCGCCGCGCACGACCACGGCATGCCCATCACGGCCGCCGCCTCGCTCCTCGCCGTCATCGGCGTCTTCGACGTCGTGGGCACGATCGCGTCCGGCTGGTTCACGGACCGCTTCGACGCACGTCGGCTGCTCGCCGTGTACTACGCGCTGCGGGGCATCTCGCTGCTCTTCCTGCCGCTGCTGCTCGACGCGACCGTCCACCCGCCGATGATCTTCTTCATCGTCTTCTACGGCCTCGACTGGGTGGCGACCGTGCCGCCCACCCTGGCCCTGTGCCGCGAGCAGTACGGCGACGACAGTGCCATCGTCTTCGGCTGGGTGCTCGCCTCGCACCAGGTGGGTGCCGCGCTCGTGGCCGTCATCGGCGGCGTGGTGCGGGACGCCTTCGGGTCGTACGACGTGATGTGGATCGCCTCGGGGGCACTGTGCGCGGCGGCGGCGCTGATGGCCCTGGTCATCCGGAGGGTCCGCGGCGACGAGGTGACGGCCGCGCGGCCAGCCGCACTCACGTAGCGAACGTGCCGAACTTTCCCCGGTGGAACAGGAGCGGGGCGTCGTCGTCGGTGGCACCGAGGGCGTCGACGCGGCCGACCACGATCAGGTGGTCGCCCCCGGTGTGCACCGCCTGGATCGTGCAGTCGATCCAGGCCGGTACGCCGGCCAGGCGGGGCGAGCCGGTGACGGGCGCGGGGTCGTGGACGACGCCGGCGAACTTGTCGGCACCGCTCACCGCGAAGGCGCGGCACAGTGCGCCCTGGTCGGCGCCCAGGACGTTGACGCAGAAGACGCCCGCGCGGGCGATGCGGGGCCATGTCGTCGACGTACGCGCGACCATGAACGAGACGAGGGGCGGGTCGAGGGAGAGCGAGGAGAAGGACTGACAGGCGAATCCGGCCGGGGCCGAGCCCGGCTCGCCTTCGGCTGCCGGTGCCGTGACAACGGTCACGCCGGTCGCGAAGTTCCCGAGGACACGCCGGAATTCACGCGCGTCGAGCGGCGCCCGCTCGTCGTCACCGACCGCCCGCAGCTGCGGACGCGGACGCGGGAGGACTTCGACCGGCCCGGTGGCGGTCGGTGCTCCGACCGACCTGAGATATCGGACGGCGGTGGCCGCCATCCCTGCATGTCCCATCACACTGACCATTGAAGCTGACGGGCCGTCAGATTGGAAGGGCGCGGAGGCCCGCATCGACGGCGGCGTTCTTAGGGTGCGTGGGGTGGGCGGGGCATGCGGGGCGTGCGGCGGTGGCCCGCGTACGGCGGGCAGCGGCCCGCATACGGCGGGCGGCTGCTTGCGTACGGCGGTCAGCGGCCCTTGTATGACGGTGAACGTCTCTCCACGAAGCTTGCGACGCCCTCGTTCGCGTCCGCCGTCGTCATGTTGATCTCCTGGGCCGCCGCCTCCGCCGCAAAGGCGGTGGCGCGGTCCGATTCGAGGGACGCGTTGACCAGCTGCTTTGTCATGGCGATGGCGCGGGTCGGTCCCGTGGCGAGGCGTTCCGCCCAGGCGCGGGCCGTCTTCTCCAGGTCGGCGGCGGGGACGACGCGGTTGACGAGGCCGAGGCGTTCGGCGTCCGAGGCCGGTACCGAGTCCCCGAAGAACATCAGCTCCTTCGCGCGCTGGGGCCCGACGAGACGCGGCAGCAGATAGGCGCCGCCGCCGTCGGGTACCAGTCCGCGGCGCACGAACACCTCGATGAACTTGGCCTGTTCGGCGGCGATGACGAGATCGCAGGCGAACGCGAGATGAGCGCCGATCCCGGCCGCGGTCCCGTTCACCGCGGCGATCACCGGCTTCTCGCAGTCGAGGACGGCGGCGATGAGGCGCTGGGCGCCCAGCCTGATCGTGCGGGCCACGTCGCCCGGCACGCGCTCGGTGGGGGCGGTGGCGCTGGTGGCGGCGGTGGCGGACGCGGGGGTTCCGCGAAGGTCGGCGCCCGCGCAGAATCCCTTGCCGGTCGCGGTGATCACGACGGCGCGGACGGCGGGGTCGGCGGAGGCGTCGGCGAGCAGCGAGATGACGCGTTCGCGCTGGTCCCGGGTGACGGCGTTCATCGCTTCGGGCCGGTTGAGGGTGATCCACGAGACCGCGTTGTCAGTGGTGTGGAGTACCAATGAGTCGTGGGGATCGGTTGGTGCAGTTCCGGCTTCGGGGGAGGTGCTTGTCATGGGGGAACGGCTCCGTTCGTTCATGTCGCGCTGCTGGATGACCGTGCGGGCGGGCGGGAAGCCTCCGCCGGCAGGCGGCGGGCCGGGTCCCGACCGCTCAGCGGCAGACGGCGAGAGCGTCAAGGGCGACCGCCCCCTGCCCCCTGGGCAGCACCATGAGCGGGTTGATGTCCAGCTCCGCCAGATCGTCGCCGAGCTCAAGGGCCATCCGCTGCACCCGCAGCACGACCTCGACGAGCGCGTCGACATCGGCCGGGGGCGCACCGCGGACCCCGTCGAGCAGCGGCCTCCCGCGCAGCTCGGAGAGCATCGCAAGCGCCTGCGACTCCCCGAAGGGCGGCACGCGCACGGCCACGTCCCGCAGAACCTCGACAAGGACACCGCCGAGCCCGACCGTCACCGTCGGCCCGAACAACTCGTCCTGCGTCACGCCCACCACCATCTCGACGCCCCGCTCCACCATCTGGCAGACGAGTACGCCGTCAAGGGCGACCCCCTCGTAGCGCGCGATGTCGGTCAGCTCCCGATAGGCGTCGCGCACCTGACTGGCCGAGGTGAGGCCGACCTTCACCAGGCCGAGCTCGGTCTTGTGGGCGAGCCGCGCCCCGGAGGCCTTCATCACCACCGGGTAGCCGACGAGCCCGGCCGCCCGCACGGCAGCCGCCGCACTGGTCACCAACTGCTCACGAGGTACGCGAATCCCGTACGCGCGCAGCAACTGCTTCGCCGCGTGCTCGCTCAGCTGCTGACCGGGCCGCATCAGGGCTTGGGCCTTGCGGAAGGAGGGCGAGGGCGTGCGGGGGGCTTCGGCGAAGGGGGAGCGGTAGCGGGTGGTGAACCGGTGGTGGTCCAGATAGGCGCGCACCGCCGTGATGCAGTTGGCGAAGGTGCGGAAGGTGGCGACGCGCGAGGAGCCGAGCAGCGTCGTGCGGTAGGCCTCCTCGGTGCCGACGGGCGAACCCCACACCACGCACACCAGCTTGTCCGTCTGCTCCGCCGCGTCCACCAGGTCCTGCGCCAGCTTGTCGCTCATCGGCGGGAAGGGCCCGGTGATGGGACAGATCAGCACCCCCACCTCCGGATCGTCCAGGATCGCGTCGATGATCTTCCGGCCGCGCCAGTCGCCCACCGGGTGCCCGCCGTTGTCGACGGGATTGGCGACGTTCAGATAGTCCGGTATCCACTGGTGCAGCTCCGCCTGCTTGGCCTCGGAGAGTGCGGGGAGCCGCAGGCCCGCCTCGGTCGCCAGGTCCGAGAAGTGCGCGCCCGTGCCGCCCGAGATCGAATACACCACGACGCCCTCGGCCTGCGGCGCCCGCGCCCGCGCCAACAGGGCCGAGGTGTCCTGGAGTTCGTCGAGCCCGTCCACGCGGATCACGCCGTACTGCCGCATCGCCGCGTCGACGACCGTGTCGGCTCCGGTGAGCTTGCCGGTATGTGAGGCGGCCATGCGGGCGCCGGTCTCGGTGCGGCCGACCTTGACCGCGACGACGGGCACACCGCGCTGGGCCGCGCGGTCGGCGGCGAGCAGGAAGGAGCGGCCGTCCTTGAGCCCCTCGACGTAGCAGGCGATGGCTCCGACCTCGGGGCGCTCGGCGAAGTAGGAGATGAAGTCGGCGGTCTCCAGGTCGGCCTCGTTGCCGGTGGGCGCCCAGTGCGAGAGGCGCACGCCGAGCTCCTGCATCGTGAAGACGGGGCGCCCCTGGTGGCCGGACTGGGTGATCAGGGCGATCGCCGGTCCTTCGAGGTCGTCGCGGAACATCTCGAAGGCGTTGAGGTTGGTGTTGGGCCCGAGCAGTCGCAGCCCGGAGCGCTCCACGGCGGCGGCCAGGCGGGCCTGCGCGGCAGCGCCCTCGGCGCCGGTCTCGGCGAAGCCGGAGGCGAAGGCAACGGCGAACTTCACCTTGGAGTCGGCGAGTTCCTCGATCACGGGAAGGGGGTCACTGACGAGGAGTACGGCCAGATCGACCTGTTCCGGCAGGTCCGCGACGGAGGGGAAACAGGGGGAGTCGAAGACGGACCGGCGGGTGGGGTGCACCGGGTACAGCCGGGTGCCGCCGCGCTCTGCCCAGTCCATGAGCTGGCGGGTGATGCCGGTGTTCGGCCGGCCTTCGGCGTCGGACGCGCCGATGACGGCGACCGACTCGGGGCAGAAGAACCGGTCCAGATCCGGTATGTCCGCATGCAGGGGACGGCCGCTCACGTCCAGGTCGTCCGCCGTGGCGGCCTGTCCGTGGACGGCGGGTGCCGGGGCTTCGCCGCAGGCCACGACGTGGGCGCGGCGGGGGTCGGTGGTGAAGGTGCCGTAAGTCGATCCAAGCATCGGTCCGCCCGCTCCTGTGTGACCTGTGTGGAAGGGAATGCAACTGACGCATAGTCAGATTACTGAACTGACGCTGTGTCAGGAACAGGGCGGGAGAAGTTGGGGGCTTCCCTTTGGCGGTGCGTGGGCCTTCCGGTCCGGGTTAGCAGTACCCGGGGGGCCCGGGGTGCTACTCCCCCTTCCGGGGGGCGGGGGTGTTGGAAGGGGGATTACCGGCCATGGGGGGTGGGTGCGGGTTGGTCAGGGGGTGGGGGGCAGGGTTTTCGCTATTGCCTTTGCGATCTTCTCGGCGTCCCGGGCCATCTCTCGGAGCATTCCGCTGATGGGGTTCGTGAAGCCGGTGAAGTAGAGGCCGGGGGCCGACTTCGGGGTGCGGGCGCCTCGTACGAGCGGCGTGCCCTTCGCGTCCAGTACGCCGAGATCGCCGAGGAGCGGCTCCAGGGCGCGGCGGTATCCCGTGGCGGCGATGACCGCGTCGGGGCAGATCCGCGTGCCGTCGGCGAGGACGACCTTGCCGTCCTCGAAGGACTCGACGGCCGCGACCGGTTCCACCCGGCCCTTGCGCACCGCGTCGATCAGGCCGACGTCCTGCACCGGGATGGCGCCCTCGTTGACGCGCGAGTACAGGCCGGTGTCGGGGCGCGGCAGCCCGTGCGCGGACAGATCGGGGACGCTCACCTTCGCGATCGGGCCCGCGAGCCGGTCGACGAGGGAGACGGGCAGCCTGCGGCAGAGGATGCCCGTGCGCTGCGCGGGCCACCCCGCCGTGGAGCGACGGACGATGTGCGGGGCGGTGCGCACCGCGAGGCGTACGCGCGCGGCGCCGCCCTCGATCAGGTCGACGGCGATCTCGGCGCCGGTGTTGCCGACGCCCACGACCAGGACGTCCTTGCCTTCGTAGGGGCGCGGCTCGCGGTAGGCGCTCGCGTGCAGGAGTTCGCCCGTGTACGTGTCGCGGCCCGGCCAGTCCGGCAGGTGGGGCGTGTGGTTGTACCCGGTGGCGATCACCACAGCGCTGCCGGTCAACTCCCGGCCGCCGGTGGCGTGCAGCAGCCAGCCGGGGCCGTCGGCGGCGCGCTGGACGCGGGAGACCTCGACGCCGGTGACGATCTCCAGCTCGTGGAACTCGGCGTACTTCTCCAGGTAGCGGGCCACGTTGTCACGTGACACCCACCGTCCGAAGGAGCGGGGTATCGCGAGGCCCGGCAGTGCGGAGAGGCGGCGCGTCGTATGCAGGCGGAGGCGGTCGTAGTGCCTGCGCCAGGAGGCGCCCACCCGGTCGGACTTCTCGAGCACGACCGCGCGCACGCCTTGTGCGCGCAGGGCGGCCGCCACGGAGAGGCCGCCGGGCCCGCCCCCGACGACGTACACGGGGCGGTCTTGTTGTGGCGCTTGTGGGGGAGTGGTGTCGGCCATGGACCTGAGAGTAATCACGTGGTCACTTGATGGGGGACGGTCAAGCCCCAAACCGGTTGCGAATTGATCACGGGTGTACGCGGCGGGCGCATGTCCGCGGACCGCGCGGCACGCAGGCCTGCCGACTCCGCGTACCGCCTCTTGCGTACGCCCCTTGCGCAGGCGGCGGGTGTGCGCTGAACTGACGGCCCGTCAGAAGTGGCCTGGGGCATCGGGGCATCGGGGCATCGTCAGGGAGGAGCTGGCCGCAGCATGGGGAGCACAGGAAGCACAGGAAGCACAGGAAGCACGGGGAGCGCAGGGAGCGCTGTGAACGCCGGGGGGCCTCGGTTCGATCTGCCAGAGCCCGACGCCTTCACCCGCCCCTACTGGGACGCGGCCTCGCAGGGACACCTCCTGGTCCGCCGCTGCGGCGGGTGCGGCAAGGCGCATCACTATCCGCGCGAGTTCTGCCCGTACTGCTGGAGCGAGGACGGCGTCTGGGAGCGGGCGAGTGGCCACGCCATGCTCTACACCTGGTCCGTGGTGCACCGGAACGACCTGCCGCCGTTCGGCTCCCGCGTCCCGTACGTCGCCGCGGTCGTCGACCTCGCCGAAGGCCCGCGCATGATGACGGAGGTCATCGGCTGCGAGGAGGCCGAGTTGCGGATCGGGATGGCACTGGAGGTCGCGTTCCGCGAGGCGGGGGAGGGGGGCAGTGAGGGGGCGGGGGCGACCGTGCCCGTCTTTCGCCGGGCGCGGGGAGTTCGGTGAGACGGGGGTCGCCGTGGTGCGAGGAACTGGGGTCGCCGTCGCGCAAGGACGGGGGTGTCCGTGACGCGGCGGCGTGGTGCGGGGGAGGATGAAGCATGCCCTCCTCAGACCCGTACGCCACCTACGCCACCTGGCAGTTGACGCCCGATCTGGAGCAGTTCCTCGGCCGCGCCGGAGAGTTCCTGCACTCCGACCCCGTCACGCACACCGTACTGCTCAGCGCCTGCGAGACCCTGCGCACGCACGGGCTCCACGTGTACGGCGGCGACGAACCCCACTTCGGAATCCGCGCCGGAGGCGACGGCGTCGTCGAGGGCGTCTTCGTGTGGACCCCGGCGCACCGGCTCGCGCTGAGCCCGCTCGCCGACAAGGCTGCCGCCGACGACCTCGCCGCGCTGCTCTCCGACGCGGGCGAGAAGCTGCCCGGCGTCGGTGCCGAACGGGACACCGCCGAGGCGTTCGCGCGGGCCTGGGAGCGGCACGCGGGGGTGAGTGCCGAAGTCGCCTTCCACGACAGGCTGTACCGACTTGGCACCCTCACCCCGCCCGGGCCCGCCCCGCAGGGCACCGCACGCGTGGCCGTCGAGGCGGACCGTGAGCTGCTGATGCGCTGGCACCAGGAGTTCGGCGAGGCCATGGGGGAACCCCGGTCGATGGGCTCCGGCACCTGGGCCGACACCCGCATCGCCTACGGAGGCATCACCCTCTGGGAGACCCCGGACGGCACCCCCGTGGCCATGTCGGGCCGCACGCGCCTGGTCGCGGGCCAGGTCCGGGTGGCCCCCGTCTACACCCCCGCGGCCCATCGCGGCCGTGGCTACGCCGGAGCCGCGACCGTCGAGGTCTGCCGTGCCGCGCTGGCCGAAGGGGCGGACGAGGTGCTGCTCTTCGCCGACACCGCCAATCCCACGAGCACAGGGCTCTACCAGCGGATCGGCTTCCGCCCGGTGCGGGACTTCGCGCAGTACAGCTTCAGCTTCACGCCCTGACCTGTACCTGCACCCATCTACGCCCGCCGCCCCTCACGGCCACAGCAGCTCCCTGTCCCAGCTGCCGTCCGCTCCCTTCCGGTAGCGCAGCCGTACGTGCCGGCGCCGGGTGTCGCCCTGGAAGAACTCGACCTCCGCCGGTTCGAGTACGTACAGCGTCCAGCTCGGGGCCGGGGCGTCCGGTTCGGCCTGGGCGTGTTCCCAGGCGGCCTGACTCGCGGCCACCAGATCCCCGTACGCCGGCAGTACCTCGCTCTGTCTGCCGACCAGGGCCGACGCCAGCGCGCCGGGCGACCGGCGTGCGAGATCGGCGCGGCTCTCGGCGGCGCTCGCCGCCGTGACCCGGCCGCGCACCCGGACCTGGCGGCCCTGGGCGGGCCAGTAGAAGCCGAGCGCCGCATCCGGGCGGGCAGCGAGCTGCCTGCCCTTCGCGCTGCCCGAGTGCGAACCGAAGTGCCAGCCCGACGCGTCCGCGTCGTGCAGCATCAGCGTCCGTACGTCGGGGCGGCCCGCGTCGTCCGCCGTCGCGAGGCTCATGGTGTGCGGCTCCACCTGCCCCGCCTCGGCCACGTCCACGAACCACTGCCAGAACAGTGCAAGCGGGTCGGCGGGAGCGGTCGCGGGGTCGAACGGCGGCAGTTCGGTGTCCCAGACGCGCAGTGAGCGCAGGAGTGCGCGGCCGTGGGCGGCGTCATCGGGCCTGGAGTCGGAGTCGTCCATCCGGCGAATCTACGGGAGTGATCGCACCCGCGGGGCGAGGGCGCCTCCGCAAGCTCCCCACCCCCGCGCCTCACCCCCTAACCCCCTCACCCCCGCCCCAGCACCACCGTCCCCGACGAGCAGAACCAGCCGCCCGTCCCCGACGCCACCGCCACCTCCGGAAGCCTGCCCCCCGACTTCCGCACCTGGCGGCCATCGCCTGCCTCGCCCCGTAGTTGACGTACCGCCTCCACCAGGAGGAACAGGCCGCGCATGCCCGGGTGCTGGGCGGACAAGCCGCCGCCGTCCGTGTTCGTCGGGAGTTCGCCGTCCCGCAGCAGGCGGCCCTTCTCCACGAACGCGCCGCCCTCGCCCTTCGCGCAGAAACCCAGGTCCTCAAGGGTCACCAGGGTCATGTAGGTGAAGGCGTCGTAGATCTGCGCCACGTCGACGTCACCGGGGCCCACTCCCGCACGCTCGAACGCCAGGCGCCCGCTCACCGCCGCCGGGGAGACCGTGAAGTCCTCCCACTCCGACATAGTCGTGTGCGAGACGTGCTCGCCGGTACCGAGCACCCAGACCGGGGTCGACGCGCAGTCGGCCACGTACTCCTCGGCCGCCAGGAGCACCGCGCAGCCGCCGTCGGAGCGTATGCAGCAGTGCAGCTTGGTGAACGGGTCCGCGATCATCGGGCCGCCGAGGACCTCGTCCACGGTGATCGGGGTGCGGTACATCGCGTCGGGGTTGGTCGCCGCGTTCGCCCGTGCCTGGACCGCCACGGAGGCGAGCTGTTCGAGCGTCGTGCCGTACTCGTGCATGTGGCGGCGCGCGGCCATCGCGTACTTGGAGATCAGGGAGTGGCCGTAGGGGACCTCGAACTGGAGGGGGCCGCGCGCGCCGAAGGAGAGGTTCGACGTGCGGCGTCCCGCCTTGATGTCCGCCCGCGCCGTCGAGCCGTAGACGAGGAGTACGGCGTTCGCGCGGCCCGCGGCGATCGCGTCCGCCGCGTGGGCCGCCATGACCTCCCAGGTGGCACCGCCGACGGAGGTGGAGTCGACCCAGCGCGGTCGCAGGCCCAGATACTCGGCGACCTCGACCGGGGCGAGCGTGCCGAGGCCCGCCGACGCGATGCCGTCGATGACCTCGCGGCCCAGGCCCGAGTCGGCCAGGGCGCGGCGGGCCGCCTGGGCGTGCAGGGCGTAGGGGGTGGCCTCGTCGACGCGGCCGCAGTCGGAGAGGGAGATGCCGACGACGGCCACCTTGCGCGGCCGGCCCGCCGCCGCGCCCGGCGCCGCGCCCGTCCTGGCAGGCTCCGCACCCGTCCCGGCAGGCTCCGCGCCCGTCCCGGCAGGCGCCGCGCCCGTGCCGAAAGGCGCAGTATCCGAGCCGGCAGGCGCCCCAGGGGCGCTGTGCGAGAAGGGAGTTGGCTGAGTTGGCATAAATCTGACGGTACATCAGATGTGCAGCGGGCAGGGAGGCGTTACGTGACGTCGTGACCCTGGGCATCTGCCCGGCGCGGTCTTAGCATGACGGCCCGTCAGATCTGGGTCGGCGGACATGGCCGCCGCCCCGGGGAGGAGCCCGCCGATGGACGCCGCCTTCACCGCGGAGCAGGAAGAAATCCGCCGCACCCTTCGTGAGCTCGTCACCAAACGCAGCGGCCCCGACGAGGTGAAGGCCGCGGTCCGCACCCCCGCCGGATACGACGCCGCCCTCTGGTCCGCCCTCGCCGAACAGCTCGGCCTGCCGGGCCTCGCCATCGCCGAGTCGTACGGGGGCGTGGGCTGCGGCCCGGCGGAGCTCGCCCTCGGCAGCGAGGAGCTCGGCCGGGCCCTCGCCCCCTCGCCCCTCTTCGCCACCGCCGTGCTCGCCGCCCCGCTCCTCCAGCGCCTGGGCACCGACGAGCAGCGGTCAGAGCTGCTGCCGCGCATCGCGACCGGCGGCCTCACCGCCGCGCTCGCCGTGCCCGGCACCGGCCTCGCCACCGCGCTCGGCCTCGTCGGCGACAACCTCGGCGACTGGTCGGGCGGCGGCCGTGCGGGCGGCGTGCAGGCCAAGCTCTCCGACGGGGTCTGGCGGCTCTACGGACAGGCCGAGCAGGTGCTCGACGGGCACAGCGCCGGGCTGCTCGTCGTGGCCGCGCACACGGGGGGCTTCGCCCGTTCTCGTACGCTGCTCTATCTGGTGCGTGAGGGGGCGGCGGGGCTCGTACGCACCCGGCAGACCTCCCTCGACGAGACCAGGGCGCAGGCCCGCGTCGAGCTGCGTGACGTGGCCGCCGAACTGCTCGGGGCCACCGACGACGCCGATGTGCCGGGCGCGCTCGCCGCGGTCGGCGACACCGCGGCCACGGTGCTCGCGGCCGAGGCCGTGGGCGCGGCGGACCGGGCCCTTGAGCGCACGGTGGAGTACGTGAAGCAGCGCGAGCAGTTCGGGCGGGCGATCGGGTCCTTCCAGGCCGTGAAGCACCGGCTCGCGGACGTGTATGTGCGGGTGCAGGCGGCGCGGTCGGCGGCGTACTACGCGGCGTGGGCAGCGGGGGCGGGCCCCGGACCGGCGGAGGCGGGCTCCGTGCCGGGCGGGGCGGGGTCCGGGCAGGCGGGCGGGCTCGCGCTCGCGCAGGCGCTGGACGCGCTGCGCACCGCCGCGTCGGAGGCCGTACAGCTGCACGGCGGCATCGGCTTCACGTGGGAGCACGAGGCGCATCTGTACTTCAAACGGGCGTCGAGCGACGAGCTGCTCTTCGGGCCCGTGCACCGGCTGCGGGCGCGCGCGGCGGAACAGGCCGAGCTGTTCACCGCAGCGGAAGCCCCCGCAGTGGAACCCCCGGCAGCGGAAGCCCCCGCAGTGGAACCCCCGGCAGCGGAAGCCCCCGCAGCGGAAGCCCCGGCCGGGAAAGCCCCCGCCGCGACAGCCCCGCCCGCCGGCCCCGCGCAACCGACGGCGGCCCTCTGATGGCGCCCGGCGGCCGGTCGGCGGCCCCCGGCGTCCGGCTCGTGCAGAAGGTGTCGTCCACCAGGGCCTTCGCGAAGATCGCCCCGCATGTCGTGCCCGCGATGGACCGCACGGTGCACCGCCTCACGCGCGGCAAGGTGCTGCTCAGCGCGAAGATGCTGCCGGGGCTGGTCCTGACGGTCCGCGGCGCCAAGAGCGGTCTGCCGCGGCGCACGCCGCTGGCCTGCATGCCGGAGGAGTCGGGGAGTTGGATACTCGTCGGCTCCAACTTCGGGCGGCCGGGGCATCCCGCCTGGACCGGCAACCTCATCGCCCGTCCGGACGCCGACGTCAGCTGGCGGGGCACGGACATACCGGTCAGGGCGCGGCTGCTGGAAGGGGACGAGCGGGCTGCGGCATGGGACGCGGCGCTGAAGTTCTGGCCGCCCTACGCGACGTACCAGTCACGGGTGGAGCGGGAGATCCGTGTGTTCCGCCTGGAGCGGCGTAAGGAATAGGCACGCGCGGCGCGGCGGCCGGCTCGGCGGCCGGGGAACACAGCGGCGGACCACTGGAACGCCGTGGTCCGCCGTTGTGGTGACAGGACTTGAGGAAGCGTCAGAAGTGACGTATCGGGAAATGCCCTACTTCGTCGGCTTCTTACCTGTTACCCCCAGATGCACCAACAGCGCGAGGTTCGGCTTCAGTTCGGCCTGCTTGACGCCCCACGTCTGGAAACCGCGCTGGTGCGAGGCGACCGCGGCGAGCATCGCCACCAGGGAGCCCGCCATCGCCGCGGGGTTCACGTCCTTGTCGACCTTGCCCTTGGCCTGGAGCTCCTTGACCGTGTCGGTAAGGGAGTTGTTGACCGAGTTCAGGATCTTCATACGGAGCTTGTAGAAGCGCTTGTCGCCCTCCGCCGCGCCCAGATCGACGACCCGGAGGATCGCGTCGTTCTTGCGCCAGAATTCGAGGAAGCCCTCGACCAGCTCCTGCGAGGTCTGCCATCCCGCCTTGCCGACCCAGGAGCGGCCGTCGAGGAGCTGGGTCAACCCGGCGCCCTCCGTGGCCATTTGCTCGGCGATCTCGAGGACGGCGCCTTCCACGTCGGGGAAGTACTGATAGAAGGTCGCGGGTGAAGTCCCCGCCTTCCGGGCGACGTCGATGACTTTGACGTCCCGGTAGGGCGAGGAGCTGAGCATCTCGCTGAGGCAGTCGAGCAGCTTCTGACGCGTCGCCTGACCGCGCCGACCGGCCACGCGGCCGTCGACGGTACGTACCTGTCCTGTCATGCCGTCAGCTTACCGAGGGGTGATCGGAGCGCGATTCGGCCGAGTGCAAATGGGGTTGGGGGCGGAGTTGAGGGCAGTATTCCGCTCCGCCTCGCGCGCCGGTCCGGTGTCCTGATGAAATAGGTCACGTGTTCGAATCAGGTTTCGCTCCCATATCTCCTCCTTCTCGGCGCCTTCTTTGTCCCACAACACCCCGATCCCGCCCCGGGTTCGCAACCGCCGCCCCGGACAGGAAGAATCAGGGTGCGTGCCGCCGGAGCGGCTCGGTGGTGAGACGCTGCACGGGGCCGCTCATACGGCGCCCGGGTACGGGGAGGTGGCAGGGCAAGTGGTGGATCAGCTGACGCAGCACGATCCGAGGCGGATCGGCCCGTTCGAGGTGCTCGGCCGGCTCGGAGCCGGTGGCATGGGCCTTGTCTACCTCGCGCGCTCCGCGTCAGGGCGGCGCGTGGCGATCAAGACGGTCAGGACCGAGCTCGCCGAGGACCAGCTGTTCCGCGTCCGCTTCACGCGCGAGGTCGAGGCGGCACGGGCCGTGTCCGGTTTCTATACGGCCGCCGTCGTGGACGCCGACCCGCGCGCGGCGGTGCCGTGGCTGGCCACCGCGTACGTACCCGCCCCCTCGCTCGAAGAAATAGTGAATGAACACGGGCCGCTGCCCACCCAGGCGGTGCGCTGGCTCGCGGCCGGCGTCGCCGAGGCCTTGGAGTCCATCCACGGCGCGGGCCTCGTCCACCGTGACCTCAAGCCCTCGAACGTCCTCGTGGTGGAGGACGGGCCGCGCGTGATCGACTTCGGCATCGCGTCCGGCGTCTCGAACACCCGGCTGACCATGACGAACGTCGCCGTGGGCACGCCCGCGTACATGTCGCCCGAGCAGGCGAAGGACTCACGCAGCGTGACCGGCGCGAGCGATGTCTTCTCGCTCGGCTCGATGCTCGTCTTCGCCGCCACGGGGCACGCGCCCTTCCACGGGGCCAACCCCGTCGAGACCGTCTTCATGCTGCTCCGCGAAGGCCCTGACCTGGCCGGACTGCCGGACGAGCTGCGCCCGCTCATCGAGACGTGCATGCAGATGGAGGCGCCGCTGCGGCCCAGCCCCGCCGACCTCCAGGCCCAGCTCGCCCCGCACCTCTTCGCCTCGGAGAGCGAGGACGGCGACAGCGGCACCGCGTCCGCGTGGCTGCCGGAGCGTGCCGTCGCGCTGATCGAGGCGCGCCGGGGCGGCCGTCCGCCCGCGCGGGCCGCGCTCGCGTCCTCCGGGCGCAGCGGCGGCCGTGGCGGTGCCCCCGCCGTCGCGGCTCCGCCGCCTCCGCGGCACGCGCCGCCGGTGCCGCCGACGCAGCCGCCGCCCTTCGGGGGCGTGCCGGACGCCGGCCCCGTGCATCTCGCCGGGGCGAAGGTGCCGATCGGGCCGGGGCCGCGGGTGGCCGACGCGCGCGCCGCCGCCGGGAGCGCGCCGCCCGCCGATGCCGGGCTCGCCGCTTCGTGGTCGCGGTCCAAGGCCGCGGTGAACGGCGCCGACCCCGTGGTGCCCGCCCCTGCCCCGGCGCCGGACGCGGGCGCCGCCTGGCGGCCCTGGCGGTTCCGTATGTCCAACGACGTGTGGGGCACCCCCGCCGTCGCGGGCAAGCTGGTCTACGTCACGTCCTTCGAGGTCCACGCCCTGGACGTCGGCACGGGCCGGCGCAGCTTCAAGACGCGGGACGTCGCCTGGTCCATGGCGGTCGCCGACGGGCGCATCCACGCCTCGGACGGTCCCACCCTCTACGCCCTCGACGGCGCCGACGGCACCGACCTGTGGCGCCTGAACACCGACGCCTGGGTGTACTCCCTCCAAGCCGACCGCGGCACGGTCGTCACCGGCACGCGCGGCGGCGGCGTACAGGCATGGGAGGCCGCGAACGGGCAGAAGCTCTGGGAGATCACCGGGGCGCAGACCGACTTCGAGACCCCGGAGGCGGGACCCGTCGTCCACGACGGCACGGTCTACGTCTGGAAGGACGCGCGCCTGCGTGCCCTGGAGGCCCGTACGGGCGACGAGCGCTGGTCGTACCCCATCGGCGACGCGGCGTCGTGCGGCGGCGTACCGGTGCGGCTCGCGCCCGCGCAGGACGGGTACGTGTACGTGTCCGCCGGGACGCGCGTCCTCGCCATCGACGTGGCCGGGGGCCATGTCCGCTGGCACTTCGAGGCGCCCGCCGCCTTCCTGTGCCCGCCCGCGTTCGCGCCGGGGCCCGCCGTCACCGGCGGCGGCGTGTACCTCGCGGACTACCTCGGGACCGTGTACGCCCTCGATGCCACGGACGGCCGCGACCGCTGGCGCATCGCCACGGAGTCCCGGGCGTCCATCGAGCCGGTCCTGGTCGCCGACGGCCATGTGCACGTGGGCAGCGGCAAGGGGCTCTACACGCTGGACGCGGTGACGGGGACGCCCAAGTGGCGGTTCCAGGCCGGTGGCGAGGTCGTCGGCGCGCCCGTCGTCGCCGACCGGCGCATTCACTTCGGTTCGACGGACCACCTGCTGTACACCCTGAAGGCGGACGACGGCCGCCTGCGCTGGAAGCTGGCCACGGGCGGCGAGATCACCGGGGCGCCGGTGGTGCGGGACGGCGTCGTGTACGCGTGCAGCAAAGACCGGTGTGTGTACGCGCTGGACGCGGAGCGGGGGACGGGCACCGCGCGGTCCTAGCGGACCCGGCCACCCTTCTGCCCCGCGTCGTGACGGCCGTCGCACCAGTTCTGGAAGGGGCTCCGGACGGCGGCCGTCCACTCGTGACGTTACGCCGTGTGCATGAACCCTGCCAGGCGGGGGACGGGACTCCGGGCCGCGTGCGAGGCGCGGGGAGTGCCCTCGCTCACCTGGTGCTCACCTGCTGCTCACCTGGTACGGAACCCGCTGCCTCGCCCCGTGAACAGCCCCGCCTGCCGCTCCGGGGACAGGTTGCCGAGGGCTATGAGGTGCGGCGCCTGGGCCAGGGCCTGGGTGCGGGCGGCCTCCTTCGCCGCCCAGAGCGCACGTACGGTGCCCTGGACCGGCTCGGCGGGGTACGAGGCGATGACCTCGGCCGCGTGGGTGGCCGCCACCAACAGGCCCTCGGACGAGGTGAGTTCGGAGACCAGCCCCGTCTCGTACGCCCGCCGCGCCGAGACCCGCTCGGCCGTACCCATCAGCGACATCCTGGCGACCTCGCCGAGCGGCATGCGCTGCGCCATGAGGATCGCCTCGTACGCGCTGACCATGCCGTACGTGGTGTGCGGGTCGAAGAACGTGGCGTGCTCGGCGGCGACGACGAACTCCGACTCGCCCAGGAGGTAGAAAGCGCCGCCGCACGCCATGCCGTTGACGGCGGCGATGACCGGCTTCCACAGGTCGTTCGCCTTGGGGCCCACGGAGAGGAGCGGATCGTCCATCGAGTAGGGCGAGCCCGGCTGCGGTACGTCGGCGTCGCGGTCGATGCCCGTACAGAACGCCTTGTCCCCGGCGCCGGTGAGCACGATCGCCCGTACGGAGTCGTCGGAGCGGAACTCCCGCCAGGTCGTGCGGAGTTGCCCTGCCGTCTCCAGGTCGATGGCGTTGTGCCGGGCGGGCCGGTCGAGCGTGACGACCGCGACGCCCGTCTCTTTGTCGAACGCCGTACGCAGGCTCACGGCCGCTCCAGGAGCCAGCGCGGCATCGCGATCCCGCCCACGTCGGTGAACGCCACCTGCACCTTCGCGCCGATCCGCAGGCGCTCCGGGGCGACGGAGTCCAGCGGGGCGTCCGGGGCCGCGACGAGGTTGCCGACCAGGCGGATGCGGGGGGCGTCGGCCAGCTCGACGATGATCGCGTTGTAGGGGGCGTGTGCCGCGTACGCGGGGAGCAGGGGCGGGTGTGGTCTTACGTAGGACCAGATGCGGCCGCGGCCGCTCATGCGTTGCCACTTGGCTCCGAAGGACTGGCAGTGGGGGCAGCAGGGCCTCGGCGGGAACCTCAGCTCGTCGCAGGCGGTGCAGGCTTGTATGCGGAGTTCGCCTCGGGCGGCGTACTCCCAGAAGGGGGCGCCGTCCGTATCGATGGTGGGGGACAGCAGGGGCTCGGTCGTCGTCGCGTCTGCCATGTTGCGGCCTCTTCCGGGTGCGGGTCTGATGTGGCTGATCGCGCGGTTCCCCGCGCCCCTTAAGGGGCGCGCAGGAGTACCGCCGATGTCGGGACGCCCTCGCCCGCCGTGACCAGGCAAGTAGCCGCATTCGGCACCTGCGCCGTACTCGTGCCCCGCAGCTGCTTCACGCCCTCGTTGATGAGGTTGAAGCCGTGGACGTACGCCTCGCTCAGGCCGCCGCCCCCGGTGTTGATCGGCAGCCGGCCGCCGCTCTCCAGCGCGCCGCCCTCCGTGAACGCGCCGCCCTCGCCCCGGCCGCAGAAGCCGTAGCCCTCCAGGGAGAGCGGGATGAGCGGGGTGAACGCGTCGTAGATCTGCGCCACGTCCACGTCCTGGGGGGCGAAGTCCGCCTGCTTCCACAGGTGCCGGGCCGCTGTCCAGGCCGGGCCGGTCAGCGGGTCGTCGTTCCAGTAGTTGACCATTCCGTGGTGCTGCGCGGGCAGGCCCTGGGCGACGGAGTGGACGTAAACGGGCTTCTGGCGGCAGTCCCGCGCCCGCTCGGCGGAGACGATTACGCAGGCCAGCGCGCCGTCCGTCTCCAGGCAGTTGTCGAAGAGGCAGAGCGGCTCGCTGATCCAGCGGGACGACATGTACATCTCGCGGGTCAGCGGGCGGTCGTACATCATCGCGGCCGGGTTCTGGTTCGCCCGGTTCCTGCACGCGAGGGCGACGTTGAAGAGGTGGTCGCGGGTCGCCCCGTACTCGTGCATGTAGCGGCGCGCCAGCATGCCGATCTCGTCCGCCGGGCGCAGCAGTCCGAAGGGGCGCGTCCACTGGGCGGGGGTGGGGAGTTGGACCGCGGTGTTCTTCCAGGGGCGCGGCCCGCTGCCCCGCTTCCTGGACCGCCAGGCGACGCCCACGCTCGCCTGTCCGGTGGTGATGGCCGCCGCGAGATGCGCGAGGGTGGCGCACGAACCGCCGCCGCCGTAGCCGACCTTGCTGAAGAAGGTCACGTCGCCCGCGCCGATCGCCTTGGCGACCTCGACCTCGTCCGTCTCCTCCATCGTGTACGAGGCGAACGCGTCGACCTCCGACGGAGCGATGCCCGCGTCGTCGAGCGCGGCGGTGATCGCCCGGCAGGCCAACGTCTTCTCTTCCTCGGGCAGTTGCTTGGCGAACGCGGTCTGCCCGATTCCGACTATCGCTGTAGCGTCTTTGAGTGAAGCCATGGGCAACGGCACCTCCGCGAGTGGCGAGGCCCCGGGGCTTCGCCATACGTCGTCCCGACTGCTGACAGCGCGTCAGGTTACAGCTAATCTGACGGATAGTCAGCTACTGCGGCGGAGGGGCTTGAGATGCGCGGCGACCTGGAGTGGGGCAGCATCCCGGGACTGGTCCGGGCGGCCGCCGAGCGGTACGGAGACCGGGAAGCGGTCGTCGAGGGCCGCACCCGCGTCTCGTACGCCGAGCTCGGCCGGCGCGTGGAGCGGGCCGCTGCCGCGTGTATCGCCAACGGGGTCGACGCCGGGGACAGAGTGGCCGTCTGGGCCCCCAACACCCTCGACTGGATCGTCTCCGCGCTCGGCGCGGTATCGGCGGGCGCGGTCCTCGTCCCCCTCAACACCCGCTTCAAGGGCACGGAGGCGTCCTACGTCCTGCGACGCAGTCGCGCGAAGCTGCTCTTCGTGACGGGCACGTTCCTCGGCACGTCGTACGTCGCCTCGCTGCGCCGCGCGGCGGCGGACGGAGAAGGGGGCGGTCCGCTGCCCGGCCTCCCGCACCTGGAACAGGTCGTGGTCCTCTCCGACGACGCCCCGGAGGACTTCCGCACCTGGAAGGATTTCCTGGCCGGCGGCGACGGGGTGAGCGGCAGTGACGTACGGGCGCGCGCGGACGGCGTCGACGGAGCGTCCCCCTCGGACATCATCTACACCTCCGGCACCACGGGCCGCCCCAAGGGCGCGGTCATCACCCACGCCCAGACCCTGCGCTGCTACGGCATCTGGAGCGACCTCGCGGGCCTGCGCGAAGGCGACCGCTACCTCATCGTGAACCCCTTCTTCCACACCTTCGGCTACAAGGCGGGGATCATCGCCTGCCTGATGCGCGGCGCGACGATGATCCCGCAGCCGGTCTTCAACGTGGACACGGTCCTGGCGAACGTGGCGGCGGAACGCATCTCGGTCCTCCCCGGCCCGCCCACCCTCCACCAGTCCCTCCTCGACCACCCCGCCCGCGACCAGCACGACCTGTCGGCCCTGCGCCTGGTCGTGACCGGCGCGGCGGTGGTCCCCCTGCAACTGGTCGAGCGCCTGCGCGCCGAACTGCACATCGCCACGGTCCTCACGGCGTACGGCCTCTCGGAGGCCAGCGGCATCGTGACGATGTGCCACCAGTCGGACGCGGCGCGGACCATCGCGTCCACCTCGGGCCGGGCCATCCCGGACACGGAGGTACGCGTGGTGAGCCCCGGCGGCGAGGCCCTCTCGCCGGGCCACCCGGGAGAGATCCTGGTCCGCGGACACAACGTCATGCGGGGCTACTTCGAGGACCCCGCGGAGACGAAGAAGGCGCTGACGCCGGACGGTTGGCTGCGTACGGGAGATGTCGGGGTCCTCGACGAGGCGGGCAACCTGCGCATCACTGACCGGATCAAGGACATGTTCATCGTCGGCGGCTTCAACGCCTACCCCGCGGAGATAGAGCAGCTCATCGGCGTGCATCCGCAGGTGGCGGACGTGGCGGTGATCGGCGTTCCCGACCCGCGGCTCGGCGAGGTGGGCAAGGCGTACGTGGTGCGCCGGCCGGGGGCGGTCCTCACCTCCCACGACCTGATCGCGTGGTCACGCCGGGAGATGGCGAACTACAAGGTCCCCAGGGAGATCGAGTTCGTGACGGAGCTGCCGAGGAACGCGAGCGGCAAGGTCCTGAAGGGCGAACTGCGCAACAGACGGCGCTAGTTGCTGATCTTCTCGCGCTCGGCGGTACTGCACTCGACGCAGAACTCATTGCCCTCAGGATCGGTGAGCGTGACCCAGCCGCGCCCGTCGGGCTTGCGGTGATCGCCCACGATCTCGGCGCCGAGCGCGACGACCCGCTCGACTTCTTCGTCACGGGTCCGGTCCTGCGGTTGCAGGTCGACGTGCACGCGGTTCTTGACGGTCTTCGTCTCCGGCACGGTCACGAAGAGCATGGTGATGCCGTCAGCGCTGACCAGGGCCTCCGGATCACCGGGAAAGTCGTCGTCGGCGATCTTCCCCCCGAGTATCGCGGCCCAGAAGGTGCCCTGACGGTAGGCGTCGGAACAGTCGAAGGTGAGGTGGCGCACTAGAGATGCCATGGGCGGCACTATCCGCGAGGGGGGTCGGGGCTGTCCATCGAGTTCTCTTGAACGGCTGTTCTGAATGGTCGTTCTGAACGAACGTTCAAGACTGTTGTACGGTGAGGGCATGGGACACCGAGAACAGCTGATGACCGGCGCCAAGCGATGCCTCCAGGAGCGCGGGTACGCCCGCACGACCTCGCGGGACATCGCCGCCGCCGCGAACAACGCGCCCGTGGGGACGATCAACTACCACTACGGGTCCAAGGAGGCGCTGCTCAACGCCGCCCTCCTGGAGACGCTCATGGAGTGGGGCACGGCGGTCATGGGCACGCCGGTGGGTGCGGAGGGTGACGCGCCCGAGCAGTCCGAGCAGTCCGAGCAGTCCGCGCGGCCCGATGGCCCGGAGCCCCTGGAGCGGATGTGGGCCCGCATCATCGGCTCGTCGGCCACGGACCGGCCCATGCTGGTCGCGTCCACCGAGGCCTTCACCCAGGCCGAGCGCGCCCCCGAGATCCGCGAGCAGATCGCCGCCGCGTACGAGCGCGCCCGCCCCGAGATGGCCGCCCGCCTGCACGGCATCGACGCCGACGACGACCCGGAGACGGCCCGCGCGGTCGGCTCGGTCCACATGGCCCTGGTCGCGGGCCTGACCCAGCAGTGGCTCATCGACCCCGACTACGCGCCGTCTGCCTCCGACGTGGCGGCCGGTCTGCGCGTCATCGCCCGGCGCCTCGAAGAGGAAGCCGGGCCCACTCCGGCCGCCGACTGACGACGGGAGCGGAAGTGCCGAAGCCGTTCACCCACCTGCACGTCCACACCCAGTACTCGCTTCTCGACGGTGCCGCGCGGCTCGGCGACCTGTTCAAGGCCTGCGCCGAGCTGGGCATGTCGCACATCGCGATGACGGACCACGGCAATCTGCACGGGGCCTACGACTTCTTCCACCAGGCTCAGGACGCGGGCGTGACGCCGGTCATCGGCATCGAGGCGTACGTCGCCCCGGAGTCCCGCCGCGACAAGCGGAAGGTGAAATGGGGCCAGCCGCACCAGAAGCGCGACGACGTGTCCGGCTCGGGCGGCTACACGCACAAAACCCTCTGGGCGGCGAACAGCACCGGTCTGCACAACCTCTTCCGGCTCTCCTCGGACGCGTACGCGGAAGGCTGGCTGCAGAAGTGGCCGCGCATGGACAAGGAGACCCTGGCCAAGTGGTCGGAAGGGATCATCGCCTCCACGGGCTGCCCTTCCGGGGAGCTCCAGACCCGTCTGCGGCTGGGCCAGTTCGACGAGGCCCGCAAGGCGGCCGGTGAGTACCAGGACATCTTCGGCAAGGACCGCTACTTCCTGGAGCTG
>NZ_BMTR01000014.1 GCF_014649775.1 Streptomyces longisporoflavus
TCAAGGAACGGACGCTTCCTTTGTACTCACCCTCTCGGGCTTTCCTCCGGGCGCTTCCCTTCGGTGTTTCATTTTGTCTTGCTGTTCTTGCTGTCTTGCGTTTCCGACTCTATCAGACTCTTTCGTGTCCGATTTCCTCGGTGCCTTTCCGGTTCCCGCTCCGGCCTTTCGGCTTTCGCGTTTCCCTTTCCGGCGGTTCCGACTCTATCAGATCCTTTCGGGCCTGATTCCCAGTCAGTGAGGCTTGTCTTCCCGGCTGTTGGGCCGTTCCGACGAGTGAGACTTTAGCGGGATCCTGGCTCCCGATTCAAATCGGGGCGTTCTTTCGAACGCGGATTCCTCATTTCGCAAAAGCGCATGAAAGCGAGCAGACGACGGGTCGTCGAAGAGACGACGCGATGTTGATCGCTTGAATGGTTGTTGCGGAATGGCCGCCCGGGGACCGACCAGGGGTCGGCGCTCACGTCGGGCAACTCGGAGAACACTACGTAGGCGGCCCAGGGCGTGTCAACCCTGGTACGCGGCGTCCCCCGAGAGCTACTGTAGGAGACGTGACTACACATGCGCACACCCAACTGTGGTGGGCCGCCTGACGGCGGCCGTACACACGCATGTACTCAACGGCTGCCGACTCGGCGGCCGTTTCTTGTTTCTCCCCCTGGAGGATCCGGAGCCCGGTCGTCGGGCCGGCGGTCCTGACCAGAGGTGGAGAGATGACGAGGATCTTCAGCGGGATCAAGCCGACGGGGCACCTGACCCTGGGGAACTACCTGGGTGCCGTACGCCAGTGGGCAGAGGTTGATCAGCACCGGGCCGAGTCGTTGTTCAGCGTCGTGGATCTGCATGCCCTGACCGTGGATCACGATCCCGGCCGGGTGCGAAGGCTCAGTAGGCAGGCGGCGACGCTGTTGCTCGCGTCGGGGATCGATCCCGAGCGGGCCACCGTGTTCGTACAGAGTCATGTGGACGAGCACGCCCGGCTCTCGTATCTGCTGGAGTGCGTCGCGACGGACGGCGAGATGCGGCGGATGATCCAGTACAAGGAGAAGTCCGCGCTCGAGCGGGCCCGCGGTGGGAGTGTGCGGCTCTCGCTGCTCACCTATCCCGTGCTGATGGCGGCGGACATCCTGGCGTACGGGGCGGACGAGGTGCCGGTCGGGGACGACCAGGTGCAGCACGTCGAGCTCACGCGGGATCTGGCCGTGCGGTTCAACCAGCGGTACGGGCACACGTTCGTGGTGCCGCGGGCCACGTATCCCAAGGTTGCCGCCAGAGTCATGGATCTGCAGGACCCGACGTCGAAGATGGGGAAGTCCGGGGACGTGGGGGCCGGGATCGTCTATCTGCTCGATGAGCCGGACGTCGTGCGGAAGAAGATCTTGCGTGCCGTGACCGACAGCGGGTCCGAGGTCGAGTACGACCGTGAGGGCAAGCCGGGCGTCGCCAACCTGCTGGAGATCTTTGCGGCCTGTGAGGGCGGGAGCCCCGAGGACCTGAGCGGTGTGTACGAGTCGTACGGGGCGTTGAAGAAGGACACCGCCGAGGCTGTGGTGGAGGTGCTGAGGCCCGTGCAGGAGAAGCACAAGGAGCTGGTGGCTGATCCCGCGTATGTAGAGGAGGTGTTGCGACGGGGGGCCGAGCGGGCCAGGGGGATGTCCAGGCCGATGGTGGACACCGCCTACCGCGCGATTGGTCTGCTGCCGCCTGTGAACGAGGAGCTGTAGGCGCGACGGGGCGGTGATCGCTTCGGGGCGTGCGGGGGTCGCGGCGGGGCGCGGCCGTCGCGCGCCCCGGTCCGGGCGGCGGTCAGCTGTTGTTGCCGGAGGCCAGTTCGCGGCTGCGGTCGCGGGCGGCTTCGAGAGCGGCGATGAGAGCTGCTCGTACGCCGTGGTTCTCGAGTTCGCGGATGGCGTTGATGGTGGTGCCGGCCGGGGAGGTGACGTTCTCGCGGAGCTTGACCGGGTGTTCGCCGCTGTCGCGGAGCATCACGGCGGCGCCGATCGCGGCCTGCACGATGAGGTCGTGGGCCTTGTCGCGGGGCAGGCCGAGCAGGATGCCCGCGTCCGTCATGGCTTCGACCAGGTAGAAGAAGTACGCCGGGCCCGAGCCGGAGAGGGCCGTGCAGGCGTCCTGCTGGGTCTCGGGGACGCGCAGGGTCTTGCCGACGGCGCCGAAGATCTCCTCGGCGTGGGCGAGGTGGGCGGCGGTGGCCTGGCTGCCCGCGGAGATGACGGACATGCCCTCGTCCACGAGGACCGGGGTGTTGGGCATGACGCGGACGACGGGGGTGCCGGCGGCGAGGTGCTCCTCGATGAAGGAGGTGGTGATGCCGGCGGCGGCGCTGATGACCAGGCGATCGGGGGTGATGTGCGGGGCGAGTTCTTCGAGGAGGCGGCCCATGTCCTGCGGCTTGACGGCGAGGATGAGGGTGTCGGCCTGCTTGGCGGCCTCGGCGTTGCTGACCGGGTCGACTCCGTAGCGGGTGCGGAGTTCGGCGGCGCGTTCGGAGCGGCGGGTGGTGACCAGGAGGTCGGCGGGGGCCCAGCCTGCCCGGATCATCCCGCTGAGGAGGGCTTCGCCGATCTTGCCGGTGCCGAGGACTGCGACGGGCTGGGGCATGTGTGGGTCACCCTCCAGGTGCGGTTCAGCCGGGGTCGTTCTCTTCCGGTCCTTCTCTTCCGGTCATCCTCGCATTGGTGCGTCAGGCCGTGCGGCGGCGGAGGGTGGCGGCGCCCAGGGCGAGTACGAGGACGGCGCAGGCCGCGACGATGACCGCGTCGCGTACGAAGGCGCCGGTGACGGAGGGGTGGCGCAGGACTTCGTTCATGCCGTCGACGGCGTACGACATGGGCAGGACGTCGGAGATCGCTTCGAGGGCCGGCGCCATGTTGTCGCGTGGGGTGAACAGGCCGCAGAGGAGGAGCTGGGGGAAGATCACGGCCGGCATGAACTGGACGGCCTGGAATTCGGAGGCCGCGAAGGCGGAGACGAAGAGGCCGAGTGCCGTGCCGAGCAGGGCGTCGAGGAGCGCGACCAGGAGCAGCAGCCAGGCGGATCCCGTGACATCGAGGCCGAGGGCCCACAGGGCGAGGCCGGTGGCGAGGAGGGACTGGATGACGGCGAGGAATCCGAAGGCGAGGGCGTAGCCCGCGATGAGGTCGCCCTTGGCCAGGGGCATGGCGAGGAGGCGTTCGAGGGTGCCTGAGGTGCGTTCGCGGAGGGTGGCGATGGATGTCACCAGGAACATCGTGATGAGGGGGAAGATGCCGAGCAGCGAGGCGCCGATGGAGTCGAAGGTCTGCGGGCTGCCGTCGAAGACGTAGCGCAGGAGAAGGAGCATCACGCAGGGGACGAGCAGCATCAGCGCGATGGAGCGCGGGTCGTGGCGGAGCTGTCGCAGGACGCGGGCCGCGGTGGCGAGGGTGCGGTGGGCGTTCATCGGGGGCTCCTGGAGGGGGTGCCGTTCTCGGTGGACGGGGTGCCGTTCTCGGTGGTGGGGGTGTTGTCGCGCTGGGCGGCGATTGCCTCGTCGACCAGGTGAAGGAAGGCCGCTTCGACGGTTTCGGAGTCGGTGCGGGTGCGCAGGGCCTGCGGGGTGTCGTCGGCGAGAAGCTCGCCCTCGCGCACGAGGAGAAGGCGGTGGCAGCGTTCGGCCTCGTCCATGACGTGTGAGGACACGAGGATCGTGGTGCCCCGGTCGGCGGCGATGGAATGGAAGAGGTTCCACAGATCGCGGCGGAGTACGGGGTCGAGACCGACGGTGGGTTCGTCGAGCACGAGGAGTTCCGGGGCGCCGATGAGGGCGACCGCCAGGGAGACGCGGCTGCGCTGGCCGCCGGAGAGGTTGCCCGCGAGGGCGTCGGCGTGGCTGGTGAGGTCGACGTCCTCGATGGCTCGGGTGACGTGGTCGTGGCGGCGTCGGGCGGCGAGGCCTCGGCCGGGGTCCAGGACGGCGGCGAAGTAGTCCAGGTTCTGGCGGACGGTGAGGTCGTCGTAGACGGAGGGGCTCTGGGTGACGTAGCCGATGCGGGAGCGGAGGGCGGGGGCGCCCGCGGGGTGGTCGAGGACGTTCAGGGTGCCGGTGACCTTGGCCTGGGTGCCGACCGTGGCGCGCATGAGGGTGGATTTGCCGCAGCCCGATGGGCCCAGGAGCCCGGTGATCTGGCCCTTCGGGACGGTGAAAGTCAGGTCGCGGAGGACTGTGCGGGGGCCTCGGACGACGGTCAGGCCCCTCGCCTCGATGGCAGGAGGTTCCGCATTATTCATCATGTGATGATTATTGCGCGCCGGGCGCCGCACGCGTCAAGGCCCGGCCCCCGAGATGGGGGGGGCCGGGCCAGGGGTCTGACGGGGAACGGGCGGCGCGGTTACGCCTTCTTCTTCTTGCGGGAGGGGTTGCCCGTGCGGCGGGAGGTGCGCTTGGCGTACTGCTCGCGGGCCGCCTCGTACTCCTGGCGGTGGAGCTGTTCGCCGGGGGCCTCGGTGAGGGAGCGGACGAAGTAGGCGAGCAGGACGCCGACGAAGCCGATCGTCATGAGGCCGCGCATCGACGACTGGGACGCCGGGTCGTGGCGGCGGGTGAACCCCTCCCAGCTGCGGCGGAAGGCGATCGCGCTGCAGACCGAGAACATGATGAGGACCAGGAAGTTCACGAACGTCCCCACGTCCGCGATCGCCATGCCCTCGTAAGCGAAACGCAGCACGAAGCAGCCGGCCGCCGCCGCGAGCAGCGATCCCGCCGCGACGCCCGCGCGGCGCGCGCCGTAGCCGTTGTCGTGGCCTACCCAGGTCGTACCGAAGAAGCGGAGGGGCTCGGGCTGCGGGCCGGGGGCCGTCGCGGCCTTGCCGCTCGCTTGGGGTGCGCCGGACGTCCCGGTTGTGCCGGTTGTGCCGGTCGTCGCCGCCGTGCGGTCGGGGGTGCTGGAATCTGCGCTCACCCGTCGAGTATCGCTCGGGGCGGTCGCGGGCCGGCGCAAGGCAGGCTCGCCCTATTCGTCCCCCGCCTTGCCCTGCCGTACCACCCGGCGGCTAGTTTGGTTGGCAGGACAGGTAGACGGACCCAGGCGAAAACTGAGGCAGGCGGGACGGGGAGGTCGGGAGAGTGTCGCTCCGCGGAGGTGACCCAGCCGAGATCGGCGGCTACCCGCTCGAGGCACGGCTCGGCTCGGGCGGCATGGGCACGGTCTTTCTGGCACGTACGGCTTCGGGGCGCCCCGTCGCGATCAAGCTGATCCACCAGCAGTACGCGGGGGACGAGGAATTCCGCATCCGCTTCCGGCAGGAGGTGGCGGCGGCGCGGCGGGTCAGCGGCGCGTTCACCGCCGCCGTCGTCGACGCCGACCCGGAGGCCGAGCACCCGTGGATGGCGACGACCTATATAGAGGGGCACACCCTCGCCCAGCACATCGCCAAGAAGGGCCCGCTGACCGGCACGGATCTGCGCACGCTGGCCATCGGTCTGACGGAGGCGCTGCGCGACATCCACCGCGTGGGCGTCGTGCACCGGGACCTGAAGCCGTCGAACGTCGTGCTCTCGCCCGAGGGTCCGCGCGTCATCGACTTCGGCATCTCGCGCGCCGCGGACCAGCAGACGCTGACGATGACCGGGCGCGTCATCGGTACGCCGCCCTTCATGTCGCCGGAGCAGTTGCAGGCGCCGCGCGGCGTCGGGCCGCGGTCCGACGTCTTCTCGCTGGGTACGTTGCTGGTGTACGCGGCGACGGGGCAGGGGCCGTTCGATGCGGACAGCCCGTACATGACGGCTTATCAAGTGGTGCACGAGCCGCCGGAGTTGACCGCCGTACCGGCCGCCCTGCGCGCGGTGGTCGAGCCCTGCCTCGACAAGGACCCGGACGCGCGTCCGTCCGCCGACGAGCTGCTTGAGCGGCTGCGGGATCTGCCGGCCGAGATGGGGGACGTGGCGGCGGGGGCGCCGGGAAGTCGTACGCGGGACACGGATACGCAGCATCATCGCGCGGGGGATGACGGGACGGCGAACGGGTTCGGCGCCGACACCGACACCGGTACCGGTACTAGCACTGGAACTGGGGCCCCTGCCGACGGCACCCTCAACAGCGTTCGCCGGCGCCGCCGCTGGCGCCCCGTGCTCGCCGCCGCCGTCGCCGTGGCCGCACTCGGCGGCGGGGTCGCCGCGCTGCAGCTCGGCTCGTCCGACACCTCTTCCGGGAGCGGTGACGGCGACGGCAGGGACAGCACGGTCGCGGCGGCCGAGGCGCCGCCCCTGCCCGACGGCTTCCGGCCGTGGCGCACGACCGTGCCCAACGACCGGGGCATCCCGGACGAGGTGCGCTGCGTACCGCGCGGGGACGCGTTGTTCTGCGGGGGCGGCGGGGTCGTCGCGACCCGGCTGCGGATCTCCGACGGCAAGGAGATCTGGAAGGTCAAGAGCCCCGGTGTGCCCACCCAGGGCATGCACATCGTGGGCGCCACGAACGACACCGTCCTCGGCTACCGCGTCCCGGAGGGCGACGGCGCGGGCCAGCAGCTGGTGGCGCTGGACGCCCGTACCAGCAAGGAGTTGTGGTCACGGCCGATCGGCGGCCAGTCGACGGTCTACACCGGGCGGACGCAGGACGCCGTGCTGTCCGGCTCGACCGTCCTGAGCGTCGATCCCGGCCGTACGCGGATCGAGGCCAGGGAGGCGCACAGCGGACGCGTGCTCTGGTCGACGCCGTTCCCCGCGGGCTCCGAGTGCACGCCGGTCGCGGCGGGACAGCGCATGTACGCGATGTGCGGGCCGTCCGCCGAGGTCGCGAACGTCGACGTGCGCCACCCCGTCCTGCACACCGTCGACCTGGAGTCCGGGTCGCTCGGCAAGGGCATCCCCGTCCAGGGTCCGGTGCATCCGGTGGGCGACAGCAAGGGCGGGCTCGTGCTCCTGCACCAGCGGATGCGGGGCGCCCAGTCCGTCGGGTACGACAAGGTGCTGCGGGTCGATCCGGCCAGTGGCCAGGTGTCGTCCCGGCCGCTGAAGAAGACGTACGACGCGACGCCCGGCATGGCGGACGGCACCGTCTACTTCGCGGGGCGGACCGGGCGCATCAGTGCGGTGGACCCGGCGAACGGTCGGGAGAAGTGGTCCCGGCAGACGAGCGTGGAGGGCGCCTCGGGGCCGGTGCTGGCTGCGGGGGCTGGTTCTGGAGCCGGTTCTCGCTCCGGTTCTGGTTCTGCTGGTTCCAAGGCTCTTTATTTCAGCTCGGCCAGTGGGCGGGTCGTCGCGCTCTCGGTGCGGGGCGGCGAGCCGCTGTGGTCCACGAGTCCACGGGCGGACGGGCTCGGCGGTGAGGTGAACGCCAGTCCGCGGATCGCGGTTTCGGGGCGTGTGGTGGTCGTGACCGCGGCCAAGAACACCGTGTTCACGTTCGACGCGACGAAGCCGCCGAAGTCCGGGTGAGAATCCGGATGAGAATCCGGGTGGACTTCGGCGGCTTCCGCGGTGGTGCTGAGAGCGTTGGCGTGAGTCAGCAGCGGGGTGCCACGTAGCCGGTGCTGCCCGTGCGGACGTACGCGTCCGAGACGTAGCGGCCGCTGCCGATGCGGTCCCACAGCTTTGTCGTGCCCGCCGGGCCCGTTATCTTCTCGCCCGGCTTCTGGCAGAGGATCGTCACTCGGGTTCCTGCCGAGAGGCGGCCTACCTTGCCGTACGACGTGCCCGGGCCGGAGCGGACGTTGACGTCCGCGACGATCGGGTACGTTCTGGCCGCCGCGGCCTCGATTTCCTCCGCGGATTCCGGTGCGATGACGTTCTCGCTCATGCTTCTCTCCCCCGTGAAGCGGCGGCTCGGGGCCGCCTTGGCATGTTCGCTTACAGGGGTGGACGCGTGGGGGTGGCGGTGCGGTTGCGGGAGGGGGTGGACGCGCCCCGCAAGGGGCGCGGGGAACTGCGCGACCAGCCCTCACCGGCCCGCAGGCCCCTCACGGCACGTCCGGCAGCGGCCAGGTCAGGTCAGGTCAGGTCTGCAGGCCGCAGGCCGACCTCAGCCCAGCTTCGAGACGTCACGCACCGCGCCGCGGTCCGCGCTCGTGGCCATCGCCGCGTACGCGCGCAGCGCTGCCGAGACCTTGCGCTCGCGGTTCTTGGGGGCGTAGACGCCGCCGAGCGCCTCGCGGCGGCGGGACAGTTCCGCGTCGTCGACGAGGAGTTCGATGCCGCGGTTCGGGATGTCGATGCGGATGCGGTCGCCGTCCTCGACCAGGGCGATCGCGCCGCCGGCCGCCGCCTCGGGCGACGCGTGGCCGATCGACAGGCCCGAAGTACCGCCGGAGAAGCGGCCGTCCGTGACCAGGGCGCAGGCCTTGCCGAGGCCGCGGCCCTTGAGGAAGGAGGTGGGGTAGAGCATCTCCTGCATGCCGGGACCGCCCTTGGGGCCCTCGTAGCGGATGACGACCACGTCGCCTTCCTTCACCTGCTTCTTGAGGATCTTGTCGACTGCTTCTTCCTGGGATTCGCAGACCACGGCCGGGCCCTCGAACGTCCAGATCGACTCGTCGACGCCCGCCGTCTTCACGACGCAGCCGTCCTCGGCGATGTTGCCCTTGAGGACCGCGAGGCCGCCGTCCTTCGAGTACGCGTGGGCCACGTCCCGGATGCAGCCGCCCGCGGCGTCCGTGTCCAGGCTGTCCCAGCGCTTCGACTGGGAGAACGCGGTCGCCGAGCGCTCGCAGCCCGGGGCCGCGTGCCACAGCTCGACGGCCTCGGCGGACGGCGAACCGCCGCGCACGTCCCAGGTCTCGAGCCACTCCTTGATGGATGCGGAGTGGACCGTGTGCACATCCTCGTTCAGGAGACCGCCGCGGTACAGCTCGCCGAGGATCGCGGGGATGCCGCCCGCGCGGTGCACGTCCTCCATGTAGTACGTGCCGCCGGGCGCGACGTTCGGGGCGACCTTGGCCAGGCAGGGGACGCGGCGCGAGACCTCGTCCATGTCGGCGAGGCTGTAGTCGAGCTCGGCCTCCTGCGCCGCGGCGAGCAGGTGCAGGATCGTGTTCGTGGAGCCGCCCATGGAGATGTCGAGCGCCATGGCGTTGTCGAAGGCGGCGCGCGTGGCGATGCTGCGCGGCAGGACCGAGTCGTCGTCGCCGTCGTAGTACCGCTTGGCGATCTCGACGACCGTCTCGCCCGCCTTCTCGTACAGCGCCCTGCGGGCGGTGTGCGTGGCGAGCACCGAGCCGTTGCCCGGCAGGGAGAGGCCGATGGCCTCGGTCAGGCAGTTCATGGAGTTGGCCGTGAACATGCCGGAACAGCTGCCGCAGGTCGGGCAGGCGTTCTCCTCGATACGGAGGATGTCCTCGTCCGAGATGTTCTCGTCGACCGCGTCGCTGATGGCGTTGACCAGGTCGAGTTTTCGGACCGTGCCGTCGACCAGCGTGGCCTTGCCGGCCTCCATCGGGCCGCCGGAGACGAAGACCGTCGGGATGTTGAGACGCAGGGCGGCGTTCAGCATGCCGGGGGTGATCTTGTCGCAGTTCGAGATGCAGATCAGGGCGTCGGCGCAGTGTGCCTCCACCATGTACTCCACCGAGTCCGCGATCAGGTCGCGGGACGGCAGGGAGTACAGCATTCCGCCGTGGCCCATCGCGATGCCGTCGTCCACGGCGATCGTGTTGAACTCGCGCGGGATGGCGCCCGCGGCGACGATCGCCTCGGAGACGATCCGGCCGACCGGCTGGAGGTGGGTGTGGCCGGGCACGAACTCGGTGAAGGAGTTGGCGACGGCGATGATCGGCTTCCGCCCGATGTCCGCGCCGGGTACACCGGAGGCCCGCATAAGGGCGCGTGCGCCCGCCATGTTGCGGCCGTGGGTGACTGTGCGGGACCTGAGCTCGGGCATCGTCGCTCGCTCCTTCTGAGATCTCAGAGACATAGGAATCGACTGTTTTCGAGGGTACGCCGCCGCTCCACGATCTGGACAGCCTGTCCGGATTGCGGGACAGCCGTCTCGCTGAGCGGCGGTTCGGCGGCTGCCTGCTCCTCCCCGGCAACCGGCCCGCTCGACCTCACGGCCCCGTCAGATGCCCCTGCACCACCGGCGCGAGCCGCGCGATGATCGTCTCCGGGTCCGCGGAGGCCAGCGGCTCGACCTGGATCACGTACCGCAGCATCGCCGTGCCCACCAGCTGCGCGGCCGCCAGTTCCGCCCGCAGCTCCGCGTCAGGCTTGTCGATCCGCTCGGCCATCCTGCCGAGCAGCTGCGCGGCGATGAGCCGGCGGAAGACGGCCGCCGCCGTTTCGTTGTTCACCGCCGAGCGCACGATCGCGAGCAGCGGTACACGGGTCGCGGGGTTCTCCCAGACGCCGAAGACGAAGCGGGTCAGGCGCTCGCCGACGCCGTCGAGCGGGCCGTCCTCGATCGCCGCCGGGGCGTCGAGCGCGGGCGCGAAGGCCACCTCGATCGACGCCTCGAAGACCTGCTCCTTCGTACCGAAGTAGTGGTGCACGAGCGCCGAGTCCACCCCGGCCGCCTTGGCGATCCCGCGTACGGACGTCTTCTCGTACCCGCGGGCGGAGAACTCGGTGCGGGCCGCCTCCAGGATGCGGTCCCGCGTCGCGGGGCCCTCGGCGGACTGCGTACGGGACGGCCGTCCCCTGCGGCGCGGAGCCGCGCCGTCCGCTGCCGGAGCCGTCACGAGCGGGGCACCTTCATCGCGGACGCGAGGTGCAGCCGCGTGAAGGCGAGGGCTTCGGCGAGGTCGGCCTCGCGCTCGGCGCTGGACATCGCGCGGCGCGTGTTGACCTCGATGACGACGTGCCCGTCGAAGCCGCTCGTCGCGAGGCGCTCCAGGAGCTCGGCGCACGGCTGTGTGCCGCGGCCCGGCACCAGGTGCTCGTCCTTGGCGGAGCCCTTGCCGTCGGCGAGGTGGACGTGTCCCAGACGGTCGCCCATGCGGTCGATCATGTCCATGGCGTCCGTGCGGGCGGTCGCGGTGTGGCTGAGGTCGACCGTGAAGTGGCGGTAGTCGTCCTTGGTGACGTCCCAGTCGGGGGCGTAGGCGAGCATCTCGCGGTCGCGGTAGCGCCACGGGTACATGTTTTCGACAGCGAACCGGACGTCCGTCTCGTCCGCCATTTTCCAGATGCCGTCGACGAACGCGTTCGCGTAACCCCGCTGCCAGCGGAAGGGCGGGTGCACGACGACGGTCGACGCGCCCAGCTTCTCGGCGGCGGCCTGCGCGCGCCGGAGCTTCACCCAGGGGTCCGTGGACCACACGCGCTGCGTGATCAGGAGACATGGCGCGTGCACGGCGAGGATCGGGATGCGGTGGTAGTCGCTGAGTCTGCGCAGCGCCTCGATGTCCTGGCTGACGGGGTCGGTCCACACCATGACCTCGACGCCGTCGTAGCCGAGGCGCGCGGCGATCTCGAAGGCCGTCGCCGTCGACTCCGGATAGACCGAGGCTGTCGACAGGGCGACCTTCGCATCCGGGATGCGCACCACTGGTTCTGCCACGAGGGACAGCGTACGGGCCCCGCCCCGGCACCCGGGAGGTGGTCTCCCACACACCCGGGCCGTATGTGATGTACGTCTACTGGCGCGCGGCGGCGTCTGCGCTCGGCGCCGATCGCCGCTGTCCGCGCATGAGCCCTATGACGTCGGAAGATGGTCGAGCCTGCGCAGGATCACGCCCTCGCGCAGCGCCCACGGGCAGATCTCCAGGGTCTCGACCCCGAAGAGATCCATCGCACCCTCGGCGACGAGCGCCCCCGCGAGGAGCTGTCCGGCCCGCCCCTCGGAGACTCCGGGCAGTTCGGCGCGCTCCATGGCCGTCATCGCGGACAGCTGCGGCACCCAGTCCTCCAGGGACTTCCGCTTCAGCTCGCGCTGTACGTAGAGCCCCTCGGCAGAGCGCGCGGCGCCCGCGAGCCTGGCCAGCTGCTTGAACGTCTTCGACGTCGCCACGACGTGGTCCGGGGCGCCGAAGCGGCTGAACTCTCCCACCGTGCGCGCGATCTCGGTGCGCACGTGCCGCCGCAGCGTCTTCACGTCGGCGGGGTCCGGCGGGTCCTGGCTCAGCCAGGAAGACGTCAGACGCCCCGCGCCGAGCGGCAGGCTGACCGCCGCGTCCGGTTCCTCGTCTATGCCGTACGCGATTTCGAGCGAGCCGCCGCCGATGTCGATGACCAGGAGCTTTCCCGCCGACCAGCCGAACCAGCGGCGGGCCGCGAGGAAGGTGAGGCGGGCCTCTTCGGGGCCGGCGAGGACCTGTAGATCGACGCCGGTCTCCTCCTTGACCCTGGCGAGGACCTGGTCGGCGTTGCTCGCCTCGCGCACCGCGGAGGTCGCGAACGGCAGCAGGTCCTCGACGCCCTTGTCCTCGGCGGCCTCCATCGCGTCACGGACGGTGCCGACCAGCAGGTCGATGCCTTCGGGGCCGATCGCACCGGCGTCGTCGAGGAGTTGGGCGAGGCGCAGGTCCGCCTTGTGCGAGTACGCGGGCAGGGGGCGCGCGCCGGGGTGTGCGTCCACCACCAGCAGATGCACCGTGTTCGAACCTACGTCGAGGACACCGAGTCTCATATACGGAACGCTACTGCTCGTACGGCTGTCGCTGGTCCTCGGACCGGGGACAGCGCGCATACCCTGGAGACGTGCCAAAGACGAACAAGGCGAAGACCGACAAAACGAAGCCGAAGAACAAGTCGGGGAAGCCGGGAAAGCCCGGGAAGTCCGCGAAGGCGCAGCCGGACGAGAAGGGCCTCGACTTCGCCCGCGCCTGGGTGGAGTTCCCTGATCCCGCGGACGACGAGCAGGTCTTCCGCTGCGATCTGACATGGCTGACCTCTCGGTGGACCTGCATCTTCGGCAGTGGCTGCCAGGGCATTCAGGCGGGCCGTGCGGACGACGGATGCTGCACGCTGGGCGCCCACTTCTCCGACGAGGACGACGAGAAGCGCGTCGCCGAATCCGTGGCGCGGCTCACGCCGGACATCTGGCAGCACCACGACATCGGCACGGAGACCGGCTGGGTCTCGACGGACGACGACGGCGAGCGCCAGACCCGCCCGTACAACGGCTCCTGCATCTTCCAGAACCGCCCCGGTTTCGCCGGGGGCGCGGGGTGCTCGCTGCACATCCTGGCGCTGAAGGAGGGGCGCGAGCCGCTGGAGACGAAGCCGGACGTCTGCTGGCAGTTGCCGGTCCGGCGGACGTATGAGTGGATCGACCGGCCCGACGACACGCGCGTCCTCCAGGTGTCCATCGGGGAGTACGACCGGCGCGGCTGGGGCCCCGGCGGCCACGACCTGCACTGGTGGTGCACGTCGGCGACGTCGGCGCACGGCGCGGGTGATCCCGTGTATGTCTCCTACCGCCCCGAGCTGACCGAGCTGATGGGCAAGGAGGGGTACGACCGGCTGGCGGAGCTGTGCGAGGCGCGACTGGCGTCGCAGCTGCCGTTGCTCGCTCCGCATCCGGCGGATCCTTCGCGGTAGAGACTGGTGGGGCGGGCCGGTTCGACTGGCCCTAGCCCGGGCTCGGGCCGTCGCTGTCGCTCGGCGGGGGTGTCGAGTTGCCCGGGTCCGACGGCGTGGGCGTCGGGTCCGGGGTGGTCGGCGTCGGGTCCGGGGTCGTCGGCGTGGGGGTGGGGTCCGGGGTCGTCGGGGTCGGCCTCGGCTTCGGGGGTACCGGGGTCGGCCGGGGGCCGGGGTGCGTCGGGCGGCCCGAACCGCTGCCGTATCCGTTGATCGAGACGATCGCTCCCGATGGCGCGACGGAGACCCGCGCGCTCCAGTGCCCCGCGGGCTCCCGCGTGTGGTCGACGTACACCCGGATCGTGAACGTCTCCCCCGGTGCGAGCGTCCCGGACGACCGGCTCAGGTAGAGCCAGGGCGCTCCCGCGCTCGCCGACCAGTGGACACGCTCGCCCCCCGAGGCGAAGAGCGTGATCAGTGTCGTACCGCCGCTCGGCTGCGCCGACACGGTGAGACGGCCGGCGCCGGTTCCGGAACGGGACGGCGGTGATCCGGAGCTGATGACCTCCACGGAGACGTCCGGCGAGCGGCTGCCCGCGGTGAAGCGGGGGTCGGGGGGCGTGTCGGCGTTGCCCGCGTTCTCGTAGTCCTCGGGTCTGCGGTCGCCGTTCGTCCCGTCGGACCCGGCGTCGCTCGCGCTGACCGAGCGGCCGTCCTGGCCCTCGCCGGTCAGCGGCGCCCCGCGGTACGCCGCCCAGAGGGCGAGCACCGGCGCGGCCACCACGGTGGCGACGACCGTCGTCGTCACGGCACGCGCGCGCATCCGGTCGCGGCGGGCGGCGTGGTCCTTGGGGTCCATCGGGAATCCGCGCCGGTCGAAGCGCGGACCGCCGCCCCGCGCGCGCGGGAAGTGCGCCATCGCCATGTGCACGGCGGCCCGCGGTGCCTCGATGACGGGGAGTGCGGCGGGGGAAGCGGCCGTGCCGGGCCAGGCGCCGGATCCCGCGCGCTCGGCGGTACGACGGCAGCGGGGGCAGTCGTCGACGTGCCGGACGAGTTCGCGGCGCAGGGCCGTGCCAAGGAGGAGCTGGTTGTCGCCGGTGAGGCGGGCGACGATCGGGCAGTTGCCGGTCTCCACGACGGCGAGCGCGGCCCGCGTGCGCTCCACCTCGCAGGCGGCGGACGCGAGAAGCTCGCGGGTCCTGCCGACGTCCATGCCGACGACCGCGGCGACCTCCTTGGCGGTGAGCTGGTGGCGCACGGCGAGCTCCAGCGCCTCGCGCTGCTCGGGCGTCGTGCCCGCGGCCTCCGGCCAGGCAAGACGGGCGAGTTCGCGGCGCCGCTGCCGCTCTGTCTCGTCGGACGGCGCGGCTGACTCGGGCTTGGCGGGCGGGGCGGTCTCGGTGGGTGGGGTGGCCGGGGTGGCCGCACCGGATGCTTCCGGCCCGGCGGCCGGGGCGGGCCCGGCGGACGCGGCGGCCTTCGGGACGCGGGATGCGGACCCGGAGGCGTGCGCGCCCTGCCGTTTGCGCTTCGCGTCGGCGAGGGCGCGCAGGCAGACCCAGCGGGCGAGTGCGTACAGCCAGGATTTCAGCTCGGCCTCGGCGGCCGGGCCGCGTGAGCCGCGGCGCTCGGCGATGGCGAGCACGTCGCCCAGGGCGGTGGTCGCGGCTTCGTGATCGCAGAGCACGGACAGGCAGTACGTGAACAGGCCGTCCAGACAGGGCTCATAGCGGGCGGGCGGCGCCTGCGGCACCGAGCGGGGCACAACGCGCCGGCGCGCGTCTCGATGCGCCCGGTGTGCGCCGGTTACTTGCGTGGGGGCTTCCGGCCTGCTGCTCATCACCCGTGCGAAGTTAGGCGGATGATGCCGGGACGTTCCTCCCCCTTGAGCACATTTAATCCTTACGGGTGAACAGATCCCTCAAAAGGGGACAGGAACCCATGATTCCGGAAGTGCGTCCGTGACCGCGATATGGCTCGCGTGCGGCACTGTCAGTCCTGCCCGCTACGGTTCGGTTCATGGCTGCCCGCACGAAGTCCGGTAAAGACCGGCCGTCCTACCGCTGCACCGAGTGCGGTTGGCAGACGGCCAAATGGCTCGGCCGCTGCCCCGAGTGCCAGGCCTGGGGGACGGTCGAGGAGTACGGGGCGCCCGCGGTCCGCACCACCGCCCCCGGCCGCGTCACCTCCTCCGCCCTGCCCATCGGCGAGGTCGACGGCCGCCAGGCCACCGCACGCTCCACCGGAGTGCCCGAGTTCGACCGCGTCCTCGGCGGCGGCCTCGTCCCCGGTGCCGTGGTGCTCCTCGCGGGCGAGCCGGGCGTCGGCAAGTCGACGCTGCTCCTGGACGTCGCGGCGAAGTCGGCGAGCGAAGAGCTGCGCACGCTCTATGTGACCGGCGAGGAGTCGGCGAGCCAGGTCCGGCTGCGCGCCGACCGCATCAAGGCCATCGACGACCATCTCTACCTCGCGGCGGAGACCGATCTGGCCGCCGTCCTCGGACACTTGGACGCGGTGAAGCCGGCCCTTCTGATCCTGGACTCGGTGCAGACGATCGCTTCCCCGGAGATCGACGGGGCGCCGGGCGGCATGGCCCAGGTACGCGAGGTGGCGGGCGCCCTGATCCGCGCCTCCAAGGAGCGCGGCATGTCCACGCTCCTGGTCGGCCACGTCACCAAGGACGGCGCGATCGCGGGACCCCGCCTCCTGGAACACCTCGTGGACGTCGTCCTGTCCTTCGAGGGCGACCGCCACGCGCGCCTGCGTCTCGTCCGCGGCGTCAAGAACCGTTACGGGACGACGGACGAGGTCGGCTGCTTCGAACTGCACGACGAGGGCATCACCGGTCTCGCCGACCCCAGCGGCCTCTTCCTCACCCGCCGTACGGAAGCCGTCCCCGGCACCTGCCTGACGGTCACGCTCGAAGGCCGCCGCCCCCTGGTGGCCGAGGTCCAGGCCCTCACCGTCGACTCCCAGATCCCCTCCCCCCGCCGCACCACGTCCGGCCTCGAGACCTCCCGCGTCTCGATGATGCTGGCCGTCCTGGAGCAGCGCGGGCGCATCACCGCGCTCGGCAAGCGCGACATCTACAGCGCGACGGTCGGCGGCGTGAAGCTCACCGAGCCGGCCGCCGACCTCGCGGTCGCCCTCGCCCTGGCCAGCGCGGCGAGCGACACCCCGCTGCCGAAAAATCTCGTCGCGATCGGCGAAGTGGGGCTCGCGGGCGAGGTCAGAAGGGTCACGGGCGTCCAGCGCAGACTGGCCGAGGCACACCGCCTGGGCTTCACGCACGCCCTCGTACCGGCCGATCCGGGCAAGGTACCGGCCGGTATGAAGGTCACCGAAGTCGCCGACATGGGGGACGCGCTGCGAGTCCTTCCGAGGTCGCGTCGCAGAGAGGCCCCACGGGAGGACGAAGAGCGCCGGTAGACTTTGCCCTGGTCTCGCCCATCCGTACGAAGCAGTCGTGCGGACCGGGGCTTGGACAACCCGCGACCCGAGGAGTGCAGTGGCAGCCAACGACCGGGCGTCAGCTCCCGGCAAGTCCGGTGGAAGCTCCGGTGCGGACGGGCTGATGCGCGCCTCCCTGAGCGCGGTCGCGCCCGGCACAGGCCTGCGCGACGGACTTGAGCGCATCCTCCGTGGCAACACCGGAGGGCTCATCGTCCTCGGCTGGGACAAGACCGTCGAATCGATGTGTACGGGCGGATTCATCCTGGACGTCGAGTTCACGGCGACGCGGCTGCGCGAGCTGTGCAAGCTCGACGGCGGCATCGTCGTCGACAAGGACATCACCAAGATCCTGCGGGCGGGCGTGCAGCTCGTCCCGGACCCGACGATCCCCACCGAGGAGACGGGCACCCGGCACCGCACCGCGGACCGCGTGTCCAAGCAGGTGGGCTTCCCCATCGTCTCCGTCTCCCAGTCCATGCGCCTCATCGCGCTCTACGTGGACGGGCAGCGCAAGGTCCTGGAGGACTCGGCGGCGATCCTGTCCCGCGCGAACCAGGCCCTCGCGACTCTCGAGCGCTACAAACTCCGCCTCGACGAGGTGGCGGGCACGCTCTCCGCCCTTGAGATCGAGGACCTGGTGACCGTCCGCGATGTCACCGCGGTCGCCCAGCGCCTGGAGATGGTGCGCCGCATCGCCACCGAGATCGCCGAGTACGTGGTGGAGTTGGGCACGGACGGCCGTCTTCTCGCCCTGCAACTGGACGAGTTGATCGCCGGCGTCGAGCCCGAGCGCGAACTGGTCGTACGGGACTATGTCCCCGAGCCGACGGCGAAGCGTTCCCGCACGGTCGAGGAGGCGCTCTTCGAGCTGGACGCGCTCTCGCACGCCGAGCTCCTCGAACTGCCCACCGTGGCACGGGCGCTGGGGTACACCGGCTCTCCGGAGGCGCTGGACTCCGCGGTCTCCCCGCGGGGCTTCCGCCTCCTCGCGAAGGTGCCGCGGCTGCCCGGCGCGATCATCGACCGCCTGGTCGAGCACTTCGGCGGCCTGCAGAAGCTGCTCGCCGCGAGCGTCGACGATCTGCAGACCGTGGACGGGGTGGGCGAGGCGCGGGCGCGCAGCGTCCGGGAGGGGCTTTCGCGGCTCGCGGAGTCCTCGATCCTGGAGCGGTACGTCTAGCAGGTGCTGCCGGGTGGGTGGTGTTTCTTCCCGCCCACCCGCCCGACCGTCCGGTCACTCGATCACCCCGAAACCGCTCAGGGCCGCCGCCAGGCCCGTCAGACCCGTCAGGCCTCTTCGAGTACGAACGATGCCTGGACCGGCTTCAGGCCGGGGGCCTTGGCCTCTACGAGGTACGTCCCCGGCTCCGCGCTTCCCGCCGAAGGCGTCGCGCACCGCGGCTCGCTGCCGCGCCGGTTCCACTCCACGGTGTGCGTGACGCTTCCCTCGCCCGGCACCCGCAGCAACAGGCTTCCGTCGCCCTCGGGGCAGTCCGCCGAGGACCAGATCTCCTTGTCGTTTTCGGCCCGTGTGATCGTGAGGACCGTCTTCTTGCCGCCGAGGTCCACCTTGCAGGCCTTGCCCGCGCTGTTCTTGGCGACGAGTTCGAACTTCGGCTTCTGACCGACCTCGTACCGGTTGTGGATGCTGCGCAGCTTCAACTTCACGTCGCCGCTCACGCAGTTGGGGACGCTCGACCCGGCCGGCAGCTGTCCGCCCGCACCGCCGCCGCCCTTGGCGTCGTCTCCCGGGCCGCTGCCGTCGCCGCCGCCTGCGCCCGAGTCACCCGAGCCGTCCGACCCCCCGGAATCACCGGAGCCGCCGCCCGAGTCACCGGACCCGGAACCGGAGCCGTCCCCGTCGTCCCCGTCGCCCGACTCGTCGCGTCCGCCGGGGTTTTGACTGATGGCAGGCCCGGAACCGGAAGGGCCCGGTGTGATGGACGTGGCCGGGCCGGAGCCCGACGGGCCGTCGGCGCCGTTCTTCCCGCCCCCGCCCCCCATCGTGAGCACCCACACGATCAGGAGCGCCAACAGCCCGATCAAGGACAGCAGAACGGCCCTCCGACGCCAGTAGATGGTGGAGGGAAGCGGCCCGACCGGATTGCGCAGTGATCCCACGGCCCAAACCTTACGAGAGTTCCGCCGCTTGTCCTGCCCCACCCGCCGCTCGGAGCCACAAAGTTTCACGATCATCATCACGGAATGAACGGCTCCGCTTACCGGCCCCTGTCTTTCGGCAGGGGCTGTGACCGGACGATCGCCGGGTGTGACGATTCGGACCCACTGCGTACCGTCCGTAATCATGGACACCATGACCGACGATCTCTATCGCGATGTCACCGACTTCGCCCACGACACCCCTACCTGGTTCCAGCATCTCGCGGAGGTGTGGACGGAGCTCGGACTGCTGCTTTTCGGCGTGCTCTTCATCGTCGCCTGGTGGCGTGCACGGCGCGACGACCCCCGCGCCCTCGCGATAGCTGTTCTCGCACCGCTCGTCACGGCGGTGGCGTACGTGTGCAGCGAGACGCTCAAATCGGCGGTCGACGAGGAGCGCCCTTGCCGGGCCGTCGCCGGAGCCGTCACCTCCATCGTCGAGTGCCCGGCGTACGGCGACTGGTCCTTCCCCAGCAACCACTCGACGATCGCGGGCGCTGCGGCGGTCGGTCTCGCGCTCGCCTGGCCGCGGATCGCGGCGCTCACGCTGCCGATGGCCGTGCTCATGGCGTTCTCGCGGGTCTTCGTGGGCGTGCACTATCCGCATGACGTGGGCGTGGGTCTGCTCCTCGGCGCCGTGCTCGCCCTCGTCCTCGTACGGGCGGCAACTCGCCCCGTGGCGCGGGTCGGCGAGGCGATGCGGGGTTCGTCGACGGGCGTCGTCAGGTGGTTCGCGGGGCCGGGGAGCCCGACGCCGACGCCGCAGGCGGTGACGTCACATCGGCGGCCCGCGTCGCATCGGCGCTGAGGGGATGCAGCTGAGGGGATGTGACTGGCGGGGCGCGGTGGAGCTTCAGTGCCGTACAAGTCCCGCCTCGTAGGCGACGATTGCCGCCTGGACGCGGTTCTTGACCCCGAGCCGGTCGAGGACCGCGCTCACGTACGCCTTCACCGTGCCTTCGACCAGGTGGAGCCGGGCGGCGATCTCCGGGTTGGAGAGCCCTTCGCCGACCAGGCCGAGGACTTCGCGCTCGCGCGGGGTGAGAGCCGCGGTGCGGGTGCGGGCGTCGGCGCCCCGGACCGTGCGCTGGGCGCCGTAGCCCTCGATGACGTGGCGGGCCACCTTGGGCGAGAGGAAGGCGGCGCCGCCGGCCACCGCGCGTACGCCCGCGATGAGTTCGTGCGGGTCGCCGGACTTCAGCAGGAATCCGGTGGCTCCGCCGCTCAGGGCCCGTGCGACGTACGCGTCCTCGGAGAAGGTCGTCAGCATCGCGACCGCGGTGCCGGGCAGCGTCCGTACGATCTCCTCGCCCGCCGCCAGGCCGTCGAGGCCGGGCATGCGGATGTCGAGCAGCGCGACGTCCGGGCGGTGGGCCTGCGCGAGCGAGATCGCCTCCCGGCCGTCGCCGGCCTCCGCGACGACCTCGATGTCCTCGCCCGCGCCGAGGATGGCGCGGACACCCGCGCGGATCATCGCCTCGTCGTCGGCCAGCAGTACGCGGATCACCGCTCTCACTCCTTCTCCTTCTCGTGCGCGTGCTCGTGCTCGTGCTCGTGCTTCTTGGGCGGCTGGGCTTTGCCGTTGATTCCGGCTTTGGGGATCACGCTCTTCTCCACGACCGTGCCGTCCTTGAGGCAGATCCTGAAGTGCTCGACGCTGACGAAGAGTTCAGCACTCGCGCGGTAGTAGCGGCAGTCCGCGCCTTCGGGGGGCGGGGTCGGGGCGCGGTCCTCGGGCGGGTCGGTCGCGGCTCTGGCGGGCAGGAGCCGTTCGGCGTCGGACTGTGGCTGGCCGATCTCGAGACGGGCGTAGTCGGCGGGTTCGAGTACGGCCTGCGATCTGGAGTACGCGTACCAGGCGAAGGCGCCGCCCACGAGGAGCACTCCGGTGGCCAGGGCGGCGCCGAAGGCCAGTACGGTGTGGCGCCGCGCGTGTGCGATTCGAGCCCCTGCGGGGGCGGGCGTGGGGGCAGACGGAGACGTGGGGGCGGACGCGGCCGGGGAGTGGTTCTCGCCCGCCGCGGGGAGCCGTGCGACGACCCGGAAGCCGTCGCCGTGCGGTCCGGCGTCGAGGGTGCCGCCGAGGTCTTCGACGCGGGCCCGCAGGCCTACGAGGCCGGAACCGGCGCCGGGCCCCGGACCCATGCCGGTTGCTACCCCATTGGTGACGATGACGGCGGCCGGTCGGACCTCGACGGTGACGGGGGCGCCGGGGGCGTGCTTGGCGGCGTTGGTCAGGGCTTCCTGGACGACGCGGTAGGCCACTCGGCCGTGTTCTTCCGTTACGGCGGCCGGTTTCGCGTGACCCCCCTCGCCGCTCTCCGCGTACTTGACCGGCAGGCCCGAGTCGGCGGCCCGTTCGACCAGGGCCCGCACGCTCTCGCCCGCCGGGGCGAGCGGGGCGGCCTCGTCTCCCTCTTCCCTCAGCAGCCCGATGATCTCGTGCAGCCGGTCCGTGGCGTCGGACGCGGCGGCGCGCAGGTCCGCGGCGGCGCTGCGGTGCCGTTCCGGCAGGTCGGGGGCGACCTGGAGGGCGCCGGCCCGTACCGCGATGAGGCTCAGCTCGTGTCCGAGGGAGTCGTGCATGTCCTGGGCGATCCTGGCCCGTTCCCGGAGCCGGGCCCGGTCGGCGACGATGCGCTGCTCGCGCTCCAGCTGGGCGGCGCGGGACCAGCCGGCGGCGGACAGTTCCTTGCCCTGGCGGAGGTAGCGGCCCGCCAGCCACGGGAAGACGGCGCCGAAGAGCAGCGTGCCCATGAGGACCAGCCACTCCACCACGGGGTCGACCCCGCGTACGAGGATCTTGGCCGTGCCGAGGAGGGCGGTTGCGCCGAAGGCTAGGAGTGCGGGGCGGATGCGGGTGGCTTTGCGCCCCATGAGCAGCGCGAACGTGGCCAGGGCGGGGCCGTACGAGAGCGTGAACAGGGAGGGGGCTGCGGCCAGGCCCGGGCCCGCGGCCGCTGCGAAGGCTGCTGGGGGGTGGCGGCGCCAGGTGGCTGCGGCCAGGCCCAGGGCGGCGATTCCCGCTGCCTGTTGCCAGGCGGGGCGGGGTTCGTTCAGGCCTATACGGTCCGCCGTCAGCGCGGGGAGGGACAGTGCTGCCCAGAGGAGGGTGTCTTGTCCTCGGCTGCTTTTCACGCCGTGACGTTACTTTTCGTCCCGCGGTGCTCGCCCCTGTCGATCGTAAGGTCCTTGGCCCTTGGGCCGCCTTCTCTCCCACCCACCCGCCCGATCACCCCGCGTCCACCCTGACCGAACAAGCTCTCCCACCCACCCGCCCGATCCCCCTGCAACACCACCTTGCCGAACAAGCGGGTGGGTGGGGCGGCGGGGACAAACGAAGGGCGCGTGGGGCGGCGCGGCTGCTTGGGGCCGGCAGGCGAGTAGCGCGGGTGGGAGGCGGGGCGGGCGGGTGCTTCAGGCGCGTAGGGCGGGTGGGATGCGCGGGCACCAGGCGGCCGAGGGACAGGCGAATATTGCGGGCGGCGCGCGTGGGGGTTTGGGGTGGTAGAGGTGGGCCGGAAGGTGTTGGGTGGGCCCGTCCAGGCGGGCGAAACCGGGGGGAGAGGGCCCCGCCTGGCCCGGCGTCCGGTGACCCCGTGGCAGGATCGTCTTGCCATGACTGCGCCCACGAAGCCCATGCCGCCCATGCCCCCGACGCCGATGTCAGACCGCCCCGAGCCCGCCGGCGAGGCCCTGCACAGCCCCGTCATCGCCTGGTTCGACGCCAACGCCCGTGATCTGCCGTGGCGTCGGGCCGACGCCGGGCCCTGGGGCGTGATGGTCAGTGAGTTCATGCTGCAGCAGACGCCCGTAAGCCGCGTCCTGCCCGTGTACGAGCAGTGGATCGCCCGCTGGCCCCGCCCCGCCGACCTCGCCAAGGAGGCCCCCGGCGAAGCGGTCCGCGCCTGGGGACGCCTCGGCTACCCCCGCCGCGCCCTGCGGCTGCACGGCGCCGCCGTCGCCATAACGGAACGGCACGGCGGCGACGTACCCGCCAAGCACGCGCAGCTCCTCGCGCTGCCCGGCATCGGCGAGTACACCGCCGCGGCCGTCGCGTCCTTCGCGTACGGCCAGCGGCACGCCGTCCTCGACACGAACGTCCGTCGTGTCTTCGCCCGTGCCGTGACCGGCGTCCAGTACCCCCCGAACGCCACCACCGCCGCCGAGCGCAAGCTCGCCCGCGCCCTCCTGCCCGAGGACGAACGCACCGCGTCCCGCTGGGCCGCCGCCTCCATGGAGCTCGGCGCCCTCGTCTGCACCGCCAAGAACGAGAACTGCGCCCGCTGCCCCATCGCACAGCAGTGCGCGTGGCAGGCGGCCGGCAAGCCGGCGCATCAGGGGCCGGCCCGCCGGGGACAGACGTACGCGGGCACGGACCGCCAGGTCCGCGGCAAGCTGCTCGCGGTGCTGAGGGAGGCCGTGGCCCCCGTGCCGCAGGCGACCCTCGACCGGGTGTGGGACGAGCCCGTGCAGCGGGCCCGCGCCCTCGACGGACTGGTCGCGGACGGCCTTGTCGAGCCTCTCCCCGAGGGGCTGTACCGCCTGCCCCTGACCTAGCCGGGGGCCGGCGGGACCTCGCCTTTACGTCCCGCCTACTTCTGTTACACAACCGACGGAAGGCCGTGCGCCCGCCGCTGGCTGCTCCGCACAGCCTCGTGACAACGCCTCCGTAGCTTCATAGCCGTACCGCACAAGCAGCGGTAGTCGGTGAACGGAGGCGGTTGGGTATGGCGCACGGTGAGGTGCTCGAGTTCGAAGAGTACGTCCGCACTCGGCAGGACGCCCTGCTGCGCAGTGCCCGGCGCCTGGTCCCCGACCCCGTCGACGCCCAGGACCTGCTCCAGACGGCGCTCGTGCGGACGTACGGCCGCTGGGACGGCATAGCCGACAAGCGGCTCGCGGACGCCTATCTGCGCCGCGTCATGATCAACACGCGTACGGAGTGGTGGCGGGCCCGCAAGCTCGAAGAGGTCCCCACCGAGCAGCTGCCCGACGCGTCCGTGGAAGACTCCACGGAACAGCATGCGGACCGTGCCCTCCTGATGGACATCATGAAGGTCCTCGCACCCAAGCAGCGCAGCGTCGTCGTGCTGCGACACTGGGAGCAGATGTCCACGGAGGAGACGGCCGCGGCACTCGGCATGTCCGCGGGAACGGTCAAGAGCACCCTGCACCGGGCGCTCGCCCGGCTCCGCCAGGAGCTGGAGAGCCGCGACCGCGAGGAGCCCGCCACCGGCGCGCTCGAACGTGAGGAGCGGGAGCGTTGCGCGGCCTAGGCCCCCGGGCTGGCAGGACGATCAAGGCGGGGAGTGCGGCAGGTACCGCGCTCGCCGCCGTCGCCCTTTTGCTCACCGCCTGCTCGACCGGCGGTTCCGGCGCGAGGGACGAGGGCCCCGGCAACCGGGGCGAGACGGTGATGACCCCGTCGCCGTCCCCGACGCCCTCCGCGGAGTCCGCGCCCTCGCCGCCCTCCACCCTCGAAGCGGTGAAGCTCGTCAAGGGCGACCCGAAGGTGAGCCGGACGGTCAAGCGCGACCTGAAGCCCTGCGTCGCCGACGAGTACCCGGTCGACGTCTCGTACGGAAACCTGACCGGAGGATCTGCCTCCGATGTCGTCGTGAACATCATGACCTGCGGCGATGCGGTCGGTACGAGCACGTACGTGTATCGCACCGAGGGCAAGAAGTACGAGAATGTCTTCCAGGACGAGGAGCCGCCCGTCTACGCGGAGATCGACCGCGGCGATCTGGTGGTCACCAAGCAGCTGTACGCGGAGGACGATCCGGTGTCGTATCCCTCGGGCGAGGTCGTCATCACGTACGAGTGGGCGGCGAACCACTTCAGGGAGACGGACCGCATCCGCAATCACTACAGCAGCGCGGCGGGCAGTGATGCCCCCGCTCCGACCGAGAACTGAGAGAACTGGAAGCCCCCGATGGCAGAGCACACCCATGTCCTGTTCGTCGAGGATGACGACGTTATCCGCGAGGCGACGCAGCTCGCGCTCGAACGGGACGGGTTCGTCGTCACCGCGATGCCCGACGGCCTGCGGGGCCTTGAGGCGTTCCGCGCCGACCGGCCGGACATCGCGCTGCTCGACGTGATGGTGCCGGGCCTGGACGGCGTCTCGCTGTGCCGCCGCATCCGCGACGAGTCGACGGTTCCGGTGATCATGCTCTCGGCGCGTGCCGACTCCATCGATGTGGTGCTCGGCCTGGAGGCGGGGGCCGACGACTACGTGACCAAGCCCTTCGACGGCGCGGTTCTGGTGGCCAGGATCCGCGCCGTCCTTCGCCGTTTCGGCCACGCGAGCGGTCCCGAGTCGGGGGCGCCCGCCGCCGGTGAGGGCGGCTCGCCGGACGGCGGCGTCCTGCACTTCGGCGATCTGGAGATCGACACGGAGGGCATGGAGGTCCGCAGGGGCGGCGATCCGGTCGCGCTGACGCCCACCGAGATGCGCCTGCTCCTCGAATTCTCGTCCGCGCCCGGCACGGTCCTCTCCCGCGACAAGCTCCTGGAGCGGGTGTGGGACTACGGCTGGGGCGGCGACACCCGTGTCGTCGACGTCCATGTGCAGCGGCTTCGTACGAAGGTCGGCCAGGACCGCATCGAGACGGTCCGCGGCTTCGGCTACAAACTCAAGGCGTGAGCCGCCGGCGTGGCTGAAGCGAACGGCGTGGCTGAAGCGAACCGTGTGGCCGGCCTGAACAGCGCGTCCGGTCTGAACGGCGTGGCTGACCTGAACAGCGCATCTCGGGGGACATATATGAGCAGGAGGACGGTGGCCGCGCCCGCCGCGGTGCGCGCCCGCCTGCGCACGGCGTTCGGCTCCCGCCTGCGCACCGGCGTGCGCTGGAAGATCAGCGCGGCGATCGCGCTCGTCGGAGCGCTCGTCGCGATCGCGCTGAGCCTGGTCGTGCACAACGCGGCGCGCGTCTCGATGCTCGACAACGCGCGCGACGTACAGGACGAGCGGATTCTCTACGCCCAGCGGATCTACGAGACGTCCGGGCGCACGTCGCAGTTCGGCATGAAGATCGACGATCCTTCGATGCCCAAGGAGCTCCTCACGAAGGTGCTCGCCGGGCGGCGTGCGACGTACGTGGAGGACCACGAGGGCGGTGTGCCGGACATCTGGGCGGCGGTGCCGCTGAGCGACGGCCACATCTTGTCGCTGCACACCCGCTTCACCGACCGCAGCACGACCGTCATGCGGGACCTCGACCAGGCCCTGGTCATCGGCTCCATCTCGGTGGTCTTCGGCGGCTGCGCGCTCGGCGTGCTCATCGGCGGCCAGCTCTCGCGGCGCCTGCGCAAGGCGGCGACCGCGGCGCAGGAGGTCGCCCGGGGGCAGACGGACGTCAGCGTACGAGACGCCATCGGCGGCGTCGTACGCGATGAGACCGACGATCTGGCGCGCTCGGTGGACGCGATGGCGGACGCGCTCAAGCAGCGTCTCGAAGCCGAACGGCGGGTCACGGCCGACATCGCGCACGAGCTGCGTACGCCGGTGACGGGCCTGCTCACGGCGGCCGAGCTGCTGCCGCCCGGCCGGCCGACGGAGCTGGTCAGGGACCGGGCGCAGGCGATGCGCACGCTCGTCGAGGACGTACTGGAAGTGGCCCGCCTGGACAGCGCGGCCGAGCGGGCCGAGTTGCAGGACCTGATGCTCGGCGAGTTCGTGACGCGGCGAGTCGCGGTGCTCAACTCCGAGGTGAGCGTGACGGTGGTGCACGAGTCGGAGGTCACCACCGACCCGCGCCGCCTGGAGCGCATCCTCGGCAACCTCCTCGCCAACGCGGCCAAGCACGGGAAGCCGCCGGTCGAGGTCAGCGTCGAGGGCCGTGTGGTGCGGGTCCGCGACCACGGGCCCGGTTTCCCCGCGGGGCTTCTCGCGGAGGGGCCGAGCCGTTTCCGCACCGGCAGCACGGACCGGGCGGGGGTCGGGCACGGTCTGGGTCTGACGATCGCCGCGGGTCAGGCGAGGGTGCTCGGCGCGCGGCTCACGTTCCGCAACGTGGCGCCCGCGGGGGCCGGGCCCGATGACCCGGCGGAGGGCGCGGTGGCGGTCCTCTGGCTGCCGGAACACGCTCCGACGAACACGGGCAGCTTCCCGATCCTGCGGCTGCCGGACAAGTAGAAGCGCCCCAAAGGGGCGCGGGAAACCGCGCGACAAGCCACAACGCGCCTGTACGTAGATACAAACGACAGCGGGCCCCGGCGCCGTCAAGGCACCGGGACCCGTTCACAGCCGGGTGGATCGCAGTTCAGACAGCCTCTGCAACCGCTTCCCGCGCCCCGGGAGCGGCGTCCCCGGCCGCGTCCCCGGCCGGCTTCTCGTCCCCGGAGCCGGAGTCCTTGGGCTCGGAGTCCTTCGGTGCCGCCCCCCGCAGCGGAACCTCCTTCACGAACAGCGCCGCGACCAGCGCCGCCACCCCGATGACCGCCCCCAGCAGGAACGCCGAGTGCGTACCGGCGGAAACAGCGTGCTGATACGCGTCCCGCACGGGCGCCGCCAGCCGCGCCAGGCTGTCCGCGTCCAGCTGCGCCGACTGCTCGGTGACCTTGCCGCCGAGCTCCCCGGCGCGCGAGGCCATCGTGTCCTCGACCCGGCTGTTGAAGAGCGCCCCCATGATCGCGACGCCGAACGACGAACCGAGCGTACGGAAGAGCGTGGCCGAGGACGACGCGACGCCCATGTCCTTCATCTCGACGCTGTTCTGCGCCACCAGCATGGTGATCTGCATCAGGCAGCCCATGCCCGCGCCGAGCACCGCCATGTAGAGGCCCGAGGTGAACCGCGACGTGTCGGTGTCCATCTGCGCCAGCAGGAAAAGGCCGAGGACCATCAGTACGGTGCCGGCGATCGGGAAGATCTTGTACTTGCCGGTGGAGGTGGTGAACCGCCCCGAGAAGAACGAGACGACCATCATCGAGAGCAGCATCGGAAGGAGCAGCAGCCCGGAGTTGGTGGCCGAGGCGCCCTGCACCGCCTGCTGGTAGAGCGGCAGGAACAGCATCGCGCCGAACATCACGAACCCGGTGAGGAAGCCGATCACCGACATCAGCGTGAAGTTGAGGCTGCGGAAGATGTGCAGCGGCAGGATCGGTTCGGCGGCCTTCTTCTGCACGATGACGAAGCCGATGAGGGCGACGACGCCGATCGCGATGAGCTCCATGATCACGGTCGAGGTCCAGGCGTACTCCGTACCGCCCCACGTGGTGACGAGCACGAGCGAGCTGATGCCCACGGTCAGGAGCGCCGCACCGAGGTAGTCGATGCGCCCCTCCGCCTTCTTCTTCGGCAGGTGAAGGACGGCCGTGACCATGGCGAGCGCGACGGCGCCGAGCGGCAGGTTGATGTAGAAGGCCCAGCGCCAGCCGAGGTGGTCGGTGATGGTGCCGCCGACGAGCGGTCCGCCGATCATGGCCACCGCCATGACGCCGGTCATCATGCCCATGTACTTGCCGCGCTCCCGCGGCGTGACCAGCTCACCGATGATCGCCATGACGCCGACCATCAGACCGCCGGCGCCGAGTCCCTGTACGGCACGGAAGCCGATCAGCTGGCCCATGTCCTGCGCCATTCCGCTGAGCACGGAACCGAGCAGGAAGATCACTATGGAGGTGAGGAAGACGCCCTTGCGCCCGTACATGTCGCCGAGCTTGCCCCAGATCGGGGTCGAGGCGGCGGTCGCGAGCATGTACGCGGTGACGACCCACGACAGGTGCTCCATGCCGCCGAGGTCACCGACGATCGTCGGCATCGCGGGGCTCACGATCATGTTGTCGAGCATCGCGAGCAGGATGGTCACCATCAGCGCCATCATCACGACGCGCACGCTGCGCGGCTGAGGCGCTTCCTTACCCTTCTCCCCTGCCTTCTCCCCGGGCTTTGTCTCTGTCTCGGCCATGTTCCCCACTCCCCGGATACCCCGACTGCGTATTGCTGTCCGCCGCCACTTACTTGCCGACCGGCAAGCTGACTACACTGGGGGAAACTAGACCCCCAACTAGCCGGGCGTCAAGTAAGTAAAATCGGGTCCAAGGATTCGAGTCGAGGGAGCCAGGGAGCAAGAGATGGTCACGGGCAAGCAGCAGCGCCGCGGGGACACCCGCCAGCGCATCCAGGACGTGGCCCTCGAACTCTTCGCCGAGCAGGGGTACGAGAAGACGTCACTGCGCGAGATCGCGGAACATCTGGACGTCACGAAGGCCGCGCTCTACTACCACTTCAAGACCAAGGAAGACATCCTCACCAGCATCTTCGAGGACATGACCCGGCCCATCGACGAGCTGATGGAGTGGGGCAGGGAGCAGCCGCGCACGCTGGAGACGAAGCGGACGATCCTGACCCGCTACAGCGAGATCCTCAAGGGAGCGGCGCCGCTCTTCCGCTTCATGCAGGAGAACCAGGCGACGATGCGGGACCTGAAGACGGGCGAGACCTTCAAGGACCGCATGCTCGGCCTGCTCGACATCCTCAGGGAGCCGGGTACGCCGATGACGACGCAGGTGCGCTGCTTCAGCGCGCTGTTCACGATGCACGGCGGGATGTTCGTGCTCAAGGACGTCGAAGGCGACCCCGAGGAGAAGCGCAAGGCCATCCTCGAGGTCGCCATCGATCTGGTGACACAGGCGCACGAAGGCGCCTAGGGGCTACCGGGTCAGACGGTGACACCGTTGGAGCGCAGGAACGCGACCGGGTCGACCGCCGAGCCGTAGTTCGGGGTCGTACGGATCTCGAAGTGCAGGTGCGGGCCGCTGGAGTTTCCGGTGTTGCCGGAGGCGGCGATGTGCTGGCCGGTGCCGACACTCTGGCCGACGCGCACGTCGATCTTCGACAGGTGCGCGTACTGCGAGAAGGTGCCGTTGTCGTGCTTGATCACGATGGCGTTGCCGTACGCGGGACCGTCACCGGCGCCGTTGCCGCCGGCCTTGACGACGGTGCCGTTGTGCACGGCCTCGACGGACGTGCCGATCGACACGGCGAAGTCCTGGCCGGAGTGCTTGCTGGACCACATGTTGCCGCCGAGCCCGAAGGACGCGGAGAGCGTGTACTTGTCGACCGGGTCCTGCCAGCCCGCGGCCTTCTTGGCGGCGGCCTGCTTGGCCTTGGCCGCGGCCTGCTTGGCCTTGCTCGCGGCCTTGGCCTGCGCGTCGGCCTGAGCCGAGACCGAGTTCGCGGAGACGCCGGGCAGCGCGCCGCTCTTGGCGTCGGCGGCGGCGGCGATCCCGGTACCGAGAACGGCCGAGGCGCCGAGCCCGGCGGCGGCGACGGTGATGACGGCCGACCGCGTGCGGAGCAGGGACAGGCCGGACTGGGTGGACGTGGCGCGCTTCGACATGGCGGATGACCTCCGGGATGGGGAGCGTGTACGTGACACCGCCGCTGTCGCTGCGTGGCACGTGGGACTGGGACACAGGGGGACCCGGCACACGCTTCGCTGCGTTTCCGCCGGGGCCTCACCTTGGTAACCCGCCCCCCGGCCGCTGCTCAAACACCCCATCTACTACCTAAAGCCGTAGCGAACCGCCCCTCTTTCGACCTCTTGACACTGACAAATCCCGACAATTACCCCTTCAACCACTTGCCGGAATTGCTGCCCGCAACCACGTTTAACCCCACTTCCAAAGGGCATCTCCGGCCAGCACTGGCACGTCCGGCGACCGACCCCTCCCGACGCCCCCAAGGTCCCGGGGGCTGCGTGCCAAAGGTCCCGACCCCCCGGCCGCGCGCCCCCACTATTCCGCCTAGTACCGGACATAACGCCTGTGCGTCATGTCACCGGCCTCCGAGATCCACAACCTCCGCGATGTGACCGGCACTACGCTGCGGCGCATGGATCCCGCGGTCATAGGCGCCCGACTCGCCTCGGGCGTCGCAGCCCCCTTGATCAAGAAACTGTTCGTACGGGAGGGGCCGGGCGCGGGGCTGCTGGACAAGCCGGTGCGCCTTGCGGGCCTGGTCTCCTTCCGGGGCGAGAAGCGAACCCTGACGGAGAAGGACCTCACCGCGCTGGCCGGGGACCTGGTCCACCAGGCGTTACGCACGGGCGAGCGGCCGATCGCCGCCGAGGAGCGTCAGGCAGTCACGGACGCCCTGGCCCGCACGCTGCACGCGCTGGGAGACCTGTCCCTGAGCGACGTAGAGGCGGTCGAACTGGGCCACACCGCTTTGGCCGCCAGGCTCCGGTCCGCGTCCGGCTCCCCGTCCCGCGACCTCTCGGCGGACGCGACGTACTTCTACGACCGCCTCCTCGACACGACGTGCCTGCACATCCTGCAGTTCTTCACGCAGCGATCGGCCTTCGTGGCCCGCACCCTGGTGGAGCAGAGCCGCAAGCAGGCCGAGCTGATCGCCAAGGTGGACGCACTCATCGCCCGGAGCCCGCTGCCGGGGGCGCAGGACGTGGCTTTCGAGCAGCGGTATCTGGCGTACGTGGCGAAGAAGTACAGCCGCCTCACGATCTACGGCATCGACCTCGCCGAGTGCCGCGACTGGCCCCTGGACACCGCCTATCTGAGCCTCCACGCATCCCGCAGCGCGGACCGCCTGCCCGCCCCCGAGGGCACCTACGCAACAGGGAGCCCAGAGGGGATGCCCCTGCCCGGCACTCGGGCCCTCTCCCCCGTCGAGGGAGTGTTCGCGGAGGCCGAGCGAGTCCTGCTGCGCGGCTCCGCCGGTTCCGGCAAGACCACCCTCGTGCAGTGGCTCGCGGTCACCACCGCCCGCCAGGACCGGCTCACGGACGACCTCGCCCACCTCATCGGACGCGTGCCCTACGTCCTCCCCCTGCGCACCCTCACGCGCGGCGGCGCTTGCCTGCCCACTCCCGCTGACTTCCTCGCCGCGGTCGGCAATCCACTCGCCGGTGCCCAGCCCGCCGCCTGGACGGACCGCGTCCTGTCCGCCGGCCGCGGCCTCGTACTGATCGACGGCATCGACGAGGTCCCCGAGGAGGAACGCGAACGCACCCGGCGCTGGCTCTCCGACCTCCTCACCGCCTACCCCGGCAACCTCTGGCTGGTCACGTCACGCCCTTCGGCCGTACGCGAGGAGTGGCTCGGCAGCGAGGACTTCACCGACCTCGCGCTCTCCACCATGAGCCGCGAGAACATCACGACCTTCATCCGCCGCTGGCACGAGGCCGCCGGAGCGGACGCGGCCATGGGCGAGAAGCTCCTGGACGCCGTACGCACCAAACAGGACCTCGGCCGCCTGGCCACGAACCCTTTGATGTGCGCCCTGATCTGCGCCCTGCACCGCGAGCGCCGCGGCTTCCTCCCGCGCGGCAGGAAGGCGCTCTACGACGCGGCGCTCTCCATGCTCCTGGAACGCCGGGACCGCGAACGCGACATGGCCGTCGAGCTGGACGAGGAGTCCCAGGTCGAGCTGCTCCAGAAGCTCGCGTACTGGCTCATCCGCAACGGCCGCGCGGAGATGGACCACGCGGACGCCGTGCACCAGATCGAGCGGCTGCTCCCGTCCATGCCGTACGTGGCCGAACAGGGCGGGGCCGAGGACATCCTGCGCCACCTGCTCGTACGGTCGGGGCTGCTGCGCGAACCGGGCCCGGGAGCGGTGGACTTCGTGCACCGCACCTTCCAGGACTACCTCGGCGCGCGGGCGGCGGTGGAGGAACGCGACTTCGATCTCCTGCTCCGGCACGCGCATCTCGACCAGTGGGAGGACGTCGTACGCATGGCGGTCGCGCACGCCCGCCCGGACGAGCGGGTGGGCCTGCTGCGGGGCGTCATGAAGCGCGGCGACGAGGAGCCGGAGCACCGCGTACGACTGCATCTGCTGGCGATGGCCTGCCTGGAACACGCGGCGAAACTGGACCCCGGGGTGCGGGGGGAGGTGGAGCGGCGGGCGGGGGAGCTGATTCCGCCGCGGAGTTATCCGGAGGCCCGGAAGCTGGCGGAACTCGGACCGATTGTCTTGGAGTTGCTGCCAGGGCCGGAGGGCGCGCCGGAGGAAATGGAAGCCGCCTACGTGGTCAGTACGGCGGCGGAGATCGGCGGGGACGCGGCGCTGCCTTGCCTGGTGAAGTACAGGGATCACGAGAGCACGACCGTCCGGTCGCAGCTCGGGGCTCACTGGAACCGGTTCGATACGGAGACCTACGGCCGGGAGATCATCAGTCATCTCCGCTCCACGACCACCACGACGATCACCGTCCATTCCACGGCCGAACTCTCCGCGCTGTGCGGCATGGGTGGCCACGGACGAGTCGATCTCATGGGCGATTTCACGGCAGGCCAGATCACGAAAGCCCTGAGTGAGAGCCGACTGGATAGCCTCACGCTCACCGACAATGCCGTGATCGACAACTTGGACTTCGTCGGCCGATTCAGGGACCTGCGCTTCCTCAGTCTGAGATCCTGCTCCGGCATCGACTCCCTCGCTCCGGTAGCAGGCCTGCACCTGAACTATCTGGTGCTCTTCGAGCTCCCGCTGCTGCAAGATCTCAGCCCCCTGCGGGAGTTCGACCAGCTCAGGATGGTCAGCGCACGGTCGGAATACACGTGGCCGGTCCTCGATCTCATACCGCGCGAAGCCCCACTGGAGTGCGTCTTCCCGCCCAAGAACACCATCGGCCTCACCGGCCTCAGAGACTTCAAGGCGTCGCTGACCCAACTGGGCCTGGAGCTGGAAGCCCCGATCTCCGAAGAGGACTGGCGGGCGGTCGCGGACCTGAATCACTTGGCCTATCTGAGTCTGAGCGCGCGGGAGCTGGCAGGCCTCGCGGCCACCGGAGTGCGGCTGGAAGAGGTGAGCCAGCTCTCGGTCATGGCCCGCCGCGCCGAGTGCGACCTGCGGGACGCGGTCGCGGCGTTCCCCTCGATGACCCACCTGCACCTGTACGAGCCGCCGCGGACGCTCGACCTCACTCCACTACGTGCGCACGCTCGTCTTGAGCGGGTGACGGTGGCGCAGGCGCAGGCGCTTGACGCGCTCGACGCCACCCAACTGCCCGACTCCGTGGCGCTGACGGTCGACGGGCGCTCCGTCGCCCCGTCCTTCCCTCGCCCCGTGGCCCCGCCGGATGATCACCGATTGAGCTGAAACCACACGCCTTTACCGCTCCCGGTGGGAGTCATGCCGCAGACGTCCGACAGCGCGGTCACGAGAAACAGCCCCCGCCCGCCTTCGTCCTCGGCGGGAGCTCGCCGCGGCGAGGGCAGCTGGGGGCTCCCGTCGTACACGGCGACGCGTACGTGCGTCGTGGCGACCGCCGCTCTCAAGTGCACGTCGCCACCCTTCGTGTGCTGGTGGACGTTGGTCACCAGCTCCGAGGTGCAGAGCGCGGCGGTTTCGGCGAGGTGATCGAGCCCCAGGGTGATCAGCGCGTTGCGTACGAAGTCGCGGCAGATCTTCGGGGAGCTGGCGTTGGCCGGGGAGAACAAGGTGTAGGTCTGCGGGAGTTCGGGTCCGGGTCCGCATACGGAGTCTCCGGAGTCATGCATGGTTACGCCCATTGAGACGCCTCCAAGGCGCGGAGTTTCGCTGTGACGGTGATTCGCCTGCTGCCCTGCTGATCGCCCGGCCGCAGTGGCCTACTGCCCCTCGCGAACAAGTCGCCGTCCGGCACGGCGAGTTGGATCGGGCAGTGCGCTTCTGCGGTCAGGCAGGGTGTGCTGCGTCGACAGCGAGGCTTCCACCATCAGCGTGTGAGCGTCGCCGCACTTAAAGTAGCGAATGTAGGCTCAGATCTGCAACCAAATCAGGGCAGTTGCTAGACCCCGCCCAACCAGTAGCGGCAAACTGTGGCCAGACCACCAGGAAGGCCCGCATGGCGCTGCGCACTCACATCACGGAACGGCAGAAGAGACTCGGTTCCGAGCTCCGCAAACTACGTGAGTCGGCAGGGCTGTCAGTGAACGCCGCCAGCGCCCAGATCGGGATGGGCGCGGCACACCTCAGCCACATCGAAGCCGCTCGGACAGCGATCGCCGCCGATCGCCTCACTGCGCTTCTGCGCACATACAACGTCAGATCTGAGCCCTACTCGGAGGCACTCGCAGCGCTGTCGGAGAGTGACGGCAAAGGCTGGTGGACCGAGTTCCGCAAGGCCCTCCCCCAACACAACCTTGACCTGGCCGAGTTGGAGTTTCGCGCGGCGGGCATCCAGAGCTACGAGACTCTCCTCATCCCTGGGCTGCTCCAGACCGAGGCCTACATGCGAGCCCTCTTCTACAGCTCCCGTCCGGGCGCCTCCCCCGCAGAGATCGAGACGCTCGTCAGCTACCGCCGCGCCCGCCAGCAAATCCTGGCGGACGACTCCTCCACCACCCTCCACGCGGTCATCCATGAAGCCGCCCTGCGCATTACCGTTGGCGGCCCGGCGGTCATGCGGGGCCAACTGTCTCACCTGGTACGTGCTGCTCAGCGTCCCCGCACGACCATCCAGGTTCTGCCGTTCGACGCAGGGGCCCGCGCCTGGTTCGGTACCCCTCTCCTGATCCTCGGCTCAGAGGTACCGGGACTGGAGACGGTCTTCCTGGAACACCCCGCCGAGCCTCTCCTGCTGGGTGACGGCGAGTCCATCGCCCGATACCGAAGCACCTTCGACTCCCTCAAGCGCAACTCGCTCCCGCCAGTAACGGACGATGGCCCACCAGGAAGTCACGAGCAACGGGACTCCTGGGGGCTCATCCATCACGTCCTCTACACCTTCTAGGAAGAGACCATGAATCCGCCGCTCACCTGGCAGAAGTCCTCCTTCAGCGACGGCGCGGGGGCCAACTGCGTCTACGTCGCCGCAGCTCGAAACGCTGGCACCATCCACCTCCGCGAGAGCGACGCCCCGGAGGCGAGCCTCGCCACGACACCCGCTGCCTTCGCCGCGCTGATACGCTCCCTCGCGCGAAAGTAGGCCACCCCCCGACCTATTGGCCCCCTAACGTCGGCCGCTCCTCCCCCGCAACAACGGAGAACCCAAGGAGCAGCCGACGATGAGCCAAGTCACCACCCCCCAACCCCACGGCACCCCCACCTGGATCGACCTCCGCGTGACCGAGTTCGAGCGGGCCCTGGAGTTCTACGGCGCCCTCTTCGGCTGGGAGTACGCCGAAGAACCCCGGCCCGCGCAAGGCGGACGCAGCGCAACCTGCCTCCTGCGCGGCGAGCCCGTAGCGTCGATCACGCAGGCCCCGGCCACCGAAAAAGGCCCCGGCTGGACCATGTACTTCGCCACCCCGGACTGCGACGGCACCGCAAAACGCATCGCCGAGGCGGGCGGAACCCTGCTCGAAGGCCCGGCGGACATCACCGCTCAAGGCGCCCGCCAGCTCATCGCGGAGGACTCCGTGGGCGCCCGTTTCGGCCTCTGGGAAGCCCGCCCGCACATCGGATGCCGCCTGGTGAACGAGCCGGGCTCGCTGGTGCGCAACGACCTCATGACCCCGGCCCCCGAGCAGGCCCGCGCCTTCTACAGCACGGTGTTCGACTACACCCTGGACCTCAACGACGTCATGCCGGACGCGGACTTCACCTTCCTGCGCCGCCCGGACGGCCACGAGATCGGCGGCATCTTCGGAGTGCCGGGAGACCCCGCGTCCGCCCTCACCCCATCCTCATGGGCCACCACCTTCGAAGTGGCCGACACCGACGCGGTAGCGGCGCAAGCCACCGCCTCCGGCGGCACGCCCACCACCCCGGAGGACATCCCGTACGGCCGCATCGCCACGATCACCGACCCCGCCGGCAACGAGTTCTCCGTCATCACGAGGCTCTGAGCCGGCCCGCATCGAATAGTGCAACAAGCCGTTGCACAATCGCCCCGTCGGCACGTCGTGGCGGCCGCCTGTGAACGACACGGCAACCGGGGCCGCCACGGAATACCCCGCACCGACCCTCAGGTTCCCTCACCATGACGACAGACAACACCCCCGCCCCCTTCGACCCCCACGCCCTCCTAGAGCAGAGCGACCTCGGCGTGCTGGCGACCATCAAGGCCGGCGGGATGCCGCAGCTTTCGCCCGTGATGCCCTCCTACGACCGGCCCGCGGGCCTCATCCGCGTATCGACCACCGCAAAGACCGCCAAGTTCGTGAACCTGCGTCGCGACCCCCGTGCCGCCCTTGAGGTGACCAGTGCCGACGGGCGGGCCTGGGCCACCGCCGAGGGGGCCGTCACGCTCGTCGGACCCGGCAGCGACCCGGACGGACCCGAGGTGCAGGCCCTGGTCGACTACTACCGTGCCGCCGCCGGGGAGCACCCGGACTGGGACGAGTACCGCCGGGTCATGGTCTCCGACCACAGGGTGCTGATCACACTGACGGTCGACAAGGTGTACGGCACCAGGCTCGACTGACGACCAGGCGTGCCCACCCCTCGCCCCGCCGCCCGGTCCTCGCCCCACGGTCCCACCCTCACCCCACCGCCCGGGCCGAACCCCGCATCAATACCCCTACGGGGGTACCAGTTCGCCCTCAACTACCGCCGATCTAGCGCCCCTTCACCTACCCTCGACCCATGGTCGAAGCCACCACGCTAGGCGCCCGCATCGCGTCCGGCGTCGTCCTGCCGCTCGTCAAGAAGCTCTTCGTCGCGGATCAGCCCGGCGCGGCTCTGGTGGACAAGCCCGTACGCATCGCCTCGCTCGTCTCGTTCAGCGGCGAGAAGCGCGGTGTCACGCCGAAGGACGTCGAGAAGGTCGCCGACGAGCTGGTGCGCAGGGCGCTCAAGGCCGCCGGGCCGATCGAGCAGCCCATCGAGCCGGGTGAGGCCCTCGCCGTCAGGAACGCCCTCTCCCATACGCTCGGCATCCTCGGCACCCTCACGATCGAGGACTGCGACGCCGTCGCGCTTGGCCCCGAGGCGTTCGCGGGGCAGCTCCGCGCCCGTACGCCCCTGTCCGCGTTCGGTCTCACCCGCGACGCCGAGCTCTTCTACGACCAGCTCCTGCACACCGCCTGCCTCCACATCCTCAACTTCTTCTCCCGGCGCTCGACCTTCATCGCGCGTCAACAGCTCGTGCAGACGCAGCAGTTGGCCCGCGTCGTACAGACCATCGACATCCTTCTGCAGCGCCTGCCCTCGCAGTCGTCCGAAGACGCCGCCTTCGAATCCCGCTACGCCGCCCACATCGCGGAGCGCCACGGGACTCTTACGATCTACGGGCTGGACGCCGGTACGGGTGAGTGGCCGCTCGACACCGCCTACCTCAGCCTGGAGGCGACCCGCGAGCGTGCCGGGCACGGAGGCAGCGGGCTTCCCGTCCCCGCCGAGCAGGTTCTCGCCCAGCACGACCAGGTTCTGCTCCGGGGCGTCGCCGGGTCCGGGAAGACCACCCTGGTCCAGTGGCTCGCGGTGACGGCGGCGAGCCGGACGTACGAGCACGGGCTCTCGCACCTCATCGGGCGCGTGCCCTTCGTCCTGCCGATGCGGCGGATTCTGCGGCCGGGGGCGGAGCTGCCCATTCCGGGGAACTTCCTGACGGCCGTCGCCTGCCCGATCGCGGGCGAGCAGCCCGCGGGCTGGGTCGAACGCGTCCTGCGCGCCCGGCGCGGCGTACTCCTCGTCGACGGCATAGACGAGATCGCCGGAGACCGGCGGGAATCCGCCCGGCGATGGCTGCGCGAGCTGGCGCGGACCTTCCCGGGGAATCTGTGGCTCGTCACCTCGCGGCCGTCGGCGGTCCCCGAGCAGTGGCTGACCGCCGCCGGCTTCAACGAACTCACCCTCTCGCCGATGTCGCGGCACGACGTCGCCACGTTCGTACGCCGCTGGCATCGCGCCGCCGGGGCCGACGAGAGCACCGGCGTCTCCCTGCTTCAGTCCGTACGGACCACGACCGAGCTGAACCGCCTCGCCACCAACCCCCTGATGTGCGGCATGCTCTGCGCCCTCCACCGGGACAGGAACGGCTTCCTTCCCCAGGACCGCAAGTCTCTGTACGAGGCCGCTCTCTCCATGCTGCTCGAACGGCGGGACCGGGAGCGGGGCCTCGATGATCCCGGCGGCGTGCGTATCCCGTACGCCACCCAGATCCAGCTGCTGCAACGGCTCGCGTGGTGGCTCATCCGCAACGGGCGCTCGGAGATGGACCGCTCGGACGCGCTGCACATCATCACGCAGGCGCTCCCCTCGCTGAATCTCAGCAGCAGCGCGGAGGAGGTATACACCTCGCTGCTGCTGCGCTCAGGGCTGTTGCGCGAGCCGGCGGACGGTCACGTGGACTTCCTGCACCGCACGTTCCAGGACTATCTCGGCTCGCGTCTCGCCGTACAGGAACTGGACTTCGACCTCCTCCTGAACAACGCGGACAAGGACCAGTGGGAGGACGTCGTCCTCCTCGCCATCGCCCACGCCCGGCCCAAGGAGGCCGAGCGGATGCTGCGGCGGCTCGTGGAGCAGGGCACCCCGCGCGGCAAGCTCCTCGCCGCCGCCGGGATGCCGTACGCGGCGGAGGTGGCGCCCGCGATCCGTTCGTTCGTGGAGGTCGGGGTGCGGCTGCTCGTGCCGCCGGGCTCCGGCGCGGAGGCCGAGGAGCTGGCCAGGGCCGGCGGCGAGCTGGTGCTCTCGCTCCTTCCGCCCGCCGCGGACCTCGACGACTTCGCGGCACGCCATGTGGTGCGCACGGCCAGCGAGCTGGGCAGCGAAACCGCGCTGCACTTCCTCACCCAGTTCCGCGAGCACCCCAGCATGGACGTCCAGCGGACCCTCGCCGCGGCCTGGCCGCGCTTCGACCGGGAGCTCTACGCCCGCGAGATACTCGCGCACCTGCCGCGCCAGGCCAGGGTCACCGTCCGCGACACCGATGACCTGCACGCCCTGCGGTCCATCGGCGGCTGGGCGGACATCCAGGTCGTCGGCGCCTACCGCGTCGAGGACCTGACCGAACTGATCGTGCGCGACCAGCTCACCCGGCTCGGTCTGGAGGCGTCCCACCCCGTCGAAGGACTGGCCTGGCTGTCGGTCTTCCCGAACCTCAAACGGGTCCATGTGGCCTCCGAGGTGAGCGAGGCCGTGGCCCAGCAGGCGCCGGACCGGATAGAACTCATCACCCCTCCACCGTGGCGGAGTTGACTGACCTTGACTCCCCATGACACGCGAATTCCCACCCGCAGGGACCCTCTATGCCCATGGAGCCCGTTGTCCGCATCCCCTCGCCCATCGCCGCACCGCTGGTACAACGGCTCATCCGGCTGCCTCCCCCGCTGCCGCCCGCGAAGCCCGAGCTGCTGATCGCGGGGCTCACCACCTGGCGCGGCGCGGACGCCCCGTCGACGCCCGACGACGTGCATCGCACGGCGGCGGATTTCGTGCACGTCGCGGCAGAGGCACACGCCGCCCCGACGACCGAACTGGGCGCCGTGGTCGACGTGCTGACGCGCACGCTGCTCGCCATCGGGGAACTGGACCTGACGGACGTGGACGCCGTACTCCTGGGGCCGCAGGACTACGCACGGCGCCTGCGGGGCGCCGTACAGGGCGCGGACCGTGCCCTGTCCCCCAACGCGGCGTGGTTCCACGACGAACTGCTCGTGGCGGTGTGCCTGCACCTCCTGTACCACTTCGTCCGGCGCTCGCCGCACATCCAGCGCCACATGGCCGAGAGGGCGAGCCGTATCCGCCAGCTCATCGACCTGAACGACGCCGAGGCCGCCGCCCGTCAGCCCGAACGCTCCAAGGAGGACCAGGACTTCGAGTCCCTGTACGCCGAAGAGGTCGAACGTCAGCACGGCTGGCTCACCATCGTCGGCGTGGACCTCGCCAACGCACCGGACCGCTGGCCCCTGTCGGACACCTACCTCAGCCTGGAGGCCGAGGAGAGCAGCGGCAGCGGCGTACCGGGCGAGCCGCGTACCGTGCTGCTCGCCGACCGGGTCCTGGAGGGCCCCGAGCGGGTACTCCTTCGCGGTGTCGCGGGCTCGGGCAAGACGACCCTCATCCAGTGGCTCGCCGTGGCCGCGGCGCGCGAGGGCACCCGCGTGCCCTTCGTCCTGCCCGTACGCCGCTTCGCCCGCGAGGGCTTCCCCGCCCCGGACGACTTCCTGCACGCCATCCGCCACCCGCTGGCCGACCAGGCGCCGGAGGGCTGGGTCGTCCGCACGCTCCTCGCGGGCCGGGCCATGCTCCTGGTCGACGGCATCGACGAGGCCCCGGAGGGGACCCGCGCCGAACTGCGCAAGCAGCTGCGCCGCCTCCTGCGCATCTTCTCCGGCAACGGCTGTCTGGTCACCTCGCGCCCCTCCGCCGTCGAGGACGGCTGGCTCGCCCAGGAACGCCTCGCCGAGGAGGGCTTCAAGGAGCTTTCCCTCAGGCCGATGTCACGCGACCAGGTCACGCGCTTCATCCACGACTGGCACGCGGCGGCGATGAGCGACGAGCAGTGCAAGGAGCAGGCGGAACGCGACAAGCTGAAGGAGTACGAGCAGCGCCTCCTGCACTCCGTGCGGATCTACCGCGAGCTGCGCCAGCTCGCCACCAACCCCCTGATGTGCGGCCTGATATGCGCACTCAACCGTGACCGCTCCGGCTCGCTCCCCAAAGGCCGCAAGGAGCTGTACGACGCGGCCCTGGAGATGCTCCTCCAGCGCCGCGACCCCGAGCGCGACGTGCTGTACGCCGATGACGTGCGGCTCCAGCAGGGCCCGCGGGAGCTGCTCCTTCGCAAGCTGGCCCACGCGATGGTCGAGGAGGGCGTCTCCGAGCTGCCGCGGCAGCGTGTGATCTCCATCCTGGACGGCGCGCTGCCCGCCATTCCCTCCGCTCGCGCCGAGGGCGACGGCGAGAAGATCTTCCATCATCTGCTGCAGCGCACGGGTCTGCTGCGCCAGCAGTCCGGCGGCCTCTCGGTGGACTTCATCCACCGCACGTTCCAGGACTATCTGGCCGCCAAGGAGATAGTGGCCCGCGGAAAGCTGCGCACGCTCGTCGAGCACGCGCACCGTGCCGAGTGGGAGGAGGTCATCCGCATGGCCGCCGCCCACGCACGCCCCGAGGAGTGCGCCGACTTCCTGGAGCGGCTGCTCGCCGCCGCCCCGAACCTCCGCCGCCCGCACGTGAACCACCGGCGCCTGATGGCCGCGGCCTGCCTGGAGCACGTCACCGAGCTCGACCCGGAGGTGCAGCAGCTCGTCCATCGGCGTACGAAGAACCTCGTGCGCCCCACGACGGAGCTGGCCGCCCGCAGCCTCGGCTGGGTCGGCCCCATCGTCCTGGAACAGCTGCCGGACCCCGAGCAAGTGCCCGACGACCAGCAGGCGCTCCTCCTGGCGATCACGGCGACCCGCGTCCAGGACGACGCCGCCATCGACTACCTCGCCCGCATGCGCGACCGCAAGTCGCTGTCCATCCGGATGGAACTGGCCCGTCCGTGGCGGCACTTCGACACGGAGCGGTACGCGCGCGAGATCATCGCCCATCTCGACCCGATCGGCCTGTACTACCCCGTGGCGGACACCGCCGAGCTCGCGGCGCTGCGGCAGCTCGGCGGGCGGCCGTGGATCCAGCTCGTCGGCGTCATGCCCACCGAGGAGCTCCTGGACGGCCTGGAGCTCGAACAGCTGACCCACCTGTGGGTCACCGCCGAGCTGGCCGACACGGACATGTCCTGGCTCTCCCGCTTCCCGAACCTGAGCGTGCTGCGAGTAAACCCCCGCCTCCCCCGCGTACGAAACGTCCCGGAGGGAGTCACGATCACGTCGTAGCGCCCCGTAAGGGGGGCGCGCGGAGAAGCGCCCCGCAAGGGGCGCGGGGAACTGCGCGACCAGCCACAGGGCACCCGCAGCCAAAACGCAAAGCAAAAGGGGGCTGCCCCGGACCGTAAGAAACGATCCGGGGCAGCCCCTAGGAGCCCGTCAGGCAGGCCGCAGGCCTACGCCTCCTTGCTCAGGTTAGGCCCGGCGCCGCCGGCCGCCTGCTCGATCGGCGGAACATCCGGAAGCGCCGCCTTCTCCTCGCCGCGGAAGGTGAACTTGGCTTCGTCGCCCTCACCCTCCGTGCCGACGACCACGATGTGGCCGGGGCGGAGCTCGCCGAAGAGGATCTTCTCCGACAGGATGTCCTCGACCTCGCGCTGGATCGTCCGGCGCAGCGGCCGGGCGCCCATCACCGGGTCGTAACCCTTCTTGGCCAGGAGCTTCTTCGCGTCACCGCTGAGCTCGATGCCCATGTCGCGGTCCTTAAGACGCTCGTCCACCTTGGCGATCATGAGGTCGACGATCTCGATGATGTCTTCCTCGGTGAGCTGGTGGAAGACCACCGTGTCGTCGACACGGTTCAGGAACTCCGGGCGGAAGTGCTGCTTCAGCTCGTCGTTGACCTTGGTCTTCATGCGCTCGTAGTTCGTCTTGACGTCACCCGACGCGGCGAATCCGAGGTTGAAGCCCTTGGAGATGTCACGCGTGCCGAGGTTGGTCGTCATGATGATGACCGTGTTCTTGAAGTCCACGACCCGGCCCTGGGAGTCGGTCAGACGACCGTCCTCCAGGATCTGCAACAGCGAGTTGAAGATATCCGGGTGGGCCTTCTCGACCTCGTCGAAGAGAACGACCGAGAACGGCTTGCGGCGGACCTTCTCCGTCAGCTGACCGCCCTCTTCGTAACCGACATATCCGGGCGGCGAACCGAAGAGACGCGAGACCGTGTGCTTCTCGCTGAACTCCGACATGTCGAGAGAGATCAGGGCGTCCTCGTCGCCGAAGAGGAATTCGGCGAGCGTCTTGGAAAGCTCCGTCTTACCGACACCGGACGGGCCGGCGAAGATGAACGAACCACCGGGACGCTTCGGGTCCTTCAGACCCGCACGCGTACGGCGAATCGCCTGCGAAAGCGCCTTGATGGCGTCCTTCTGGCCGATGACCCGCTTGTGGAGCTCGTCCTCCATGCGCAGCAGACGCGAGGACTCCTCCTCGGTCAGCTTGAAGACCGGAATGCCCGTCGCCGTGGCGAGGACCTCGGCGATGAGCTCGCCGTCGACCTCGGCGACGACGTCCATGTCGCCGGCCTTCCATTCCTTCTCGCGCTTGGCCTTCGCCGCGAGCAGCTGCTTCTCCTTGTCGCGGAGAGAGGCGGCCTTCTCGAAGTCCTGCGAGTCGATCGCGGACTCCTTGTCCCGGCGGACGTTCGCGATCTTCTCGTCGAACTCGCGGAGGTCCGGCGGCGCGGTCATCCGGCGGATGCGCATGCGCGAGCCGGCCTCGTCGATGAGGTCGATCGCCTTGTCCGGCAGGAAGCGGTCCGAGATGTACCGGTCGGCCAGGGTGGCGGCCTGGACCAGCGCCTCGTCCGTGATGGAGACCCGGTGGTGGGCCTCGTAACGGTCGCGCAGACCCTTGAGGATCTCGATGGTGTGCGGCAGGGACGGCTCCGCGACCTGGATGGGCTGGAAGCGGCGCTCGAGGGCCGCGTCCTTCTCCAGGTGCTTGCGGTACTCGTCCAGCGTCGTGGCACCGATGGTCTGCAGCTCGCCTCGCGCCAGCATCGGCTTGAGGATCGAGGCGGCATCGATCGCACCCTCGGCGGCTCCGGCACCCACCAGGGTGTGGAGCTCGTCGATGAACAGGATGATGTCGCCGCGGGTGCGGATCTCCTTGAGGACCTTCTTCAGGCGCTCCTCGAAGTCACCGCGGTAGCGCGAACCGGCGACGAGCGCGCCCAGGTCCAGGGTGTAGAGGTGCTTGTCCTTGAGGGTCTCGGGCACCTCGCCCTTGACGATGGCCTGCGCCAGGCCCTCGACGACGGCGGTCTTGCCGACGCCGGGCTCGCCGATGAGCACGGGGTTGTTCTTCGTACGGCGGGACAGCACCTGCATGACCCGCTCGATCTCCTTCTCGCGCCCGATGACCGGGTCGAGCTTGGACTCACGAGCGGCCTGGGTGAGGTTCCGGCCGAACTGGTCGAGCACCAGGGACGTGGAAGGCGTGCCCTCCGCAGGACCGCCGGCGGTGGCGGTCTCCTTGCCCTGGTATCCGGAGAGCAGCTGGATGACCTGCTGCCGCACCCGGTTGAGATCGGCGCCCAGCTTCACGAGGACCTGGGCGGCGACGCCCTCGCCCTCGCGGATCAGGCCGAGCAGGATGTGCTCCGTGCCGATGTAGTTGTGGCCCAGCTGAAGGGCCTCGCGGAGCGAAAGCTCCAGGACCTTCTTGGCACGGGGGGTGAAGGGGATGTGCCCGGACGGGGCCTGCTGGCCCTGGCCGATGATCTCCTCCACCTGCTGGCGGACCGCCTCGAGCGAAATCCCGAGGCTCTCCAGGGCCTTAGCGGCGACACCCTCGCCCTCGTGGATCAAGCCCAGGAGGATGTGCTCGGTGCCGATGTAGTTGTGGTTGAGCATCCGGGCTTCTTCCTGAGCCAGGACGACAACCCGCCGCGCGCGGTCGGTGAACCTCTCGAACATCGTTAATCGCTCCTCAGAGCGGTCAGGCAGTAAGGGGGCTGTCCCCTCCCTGTCCTTCCGCAGCTTAGTCCCGCAAGCGGGGACCGCTCATTCCAACTGCCGACACCCGGCCGAGAACAAGAGGTGCCTCCTGACCCCGAACGCCGACAACTGCTCCAACCCGATGGTGCGAGACGATGTTCCCGCAGGCCAAGCACTTACCCTCACCACAGCTACGCCGATGGCGAACGTGAGACGGCCTCGCGCGTGTGTCGCCCCTCCCCACTAGGGATGTCTTACCCGTAAGGACTGACACTCCATGCGGCGCGCGCCGGTTCCCTCCGCTACGGGCGAACAGCCTTGCGCCGCCGAACACGCCATCACGCCCCTTTTTCGGCCACGGTGCGCATTCCCGGAAACACCCTGCGTAACCCTGCGGGCTTCCGGCCGGTTGCTCCTGGCATGGCCATCACCGTTCCCCCGCCCCGCGCACCGGCCGAGCAGAGCGACCCGGTGCGGCAGTGGTACGCGAACGAACTCGGCTGGGCGACCGCCGAACGCCGTCCGGGACTGCCGGTGCAGCTCCTGACGGGGCTCCGCTTCGATGTACTGCAGCTGCCCGCCGAAGCCGGTTTCGCCGCCCTGCGGCACGTCGGGCCGAAGGCTCCGGTGGCTCTGCGGGGCGATTCGATGCGGCTCTTCGTGGCCGCGGGAAGCGCCGACGAGCTGCCGGGGCTCCTGGACTGGCTGGAGTGGGGCGGCATCCCGCTGGATCTCACGGCCGTCGGGGCGGGCGGACTGACCGACGCGCCCACGCCTCCGGGGTGGTCCGGCTCGCAGGGGGCCGCCGTATGGCTGCGACCCCCGGAGCCCGGGTGCGAGGTGGAGCCGACGCTGCCGGCACTGCCGTCCCTGTCGTGCGTGGGGGGTGGCACCGCGCCGCACAGCGATCCCGCCGTGGGCTCCGGTCTCGTACGACTCGTGGACACGGCGGCGACGCAATGCCACCGGGTCCGGCTGCGACGAACCCGTCGTCAGCCGTTGGCCTTCTCGTAGGCCTCGCGAATGGACGCCGGGACGCGGCCGCGGTCGTTGACCTCGAAACCGTTCTCCTTCGCCCAGGCGCGGATCGCCGCGGTGTCCTGACCGCCGCCGGAAGCGGAAGCACGAGCTTTGGCGCGCCCGGCCGAACCACGGCCACCGGTGCGACGACCGCCCTTGAGGTACGGCTCAAGAAGACCACGGAGCTTGTCCGCGTTCGACGTGGTGAGGTCGATCTCGTAGGACTTGCCGTCCAGCGCAAACGTCACGGTCTCGTCTGCCTCGCCACCGTCGAGGTCATCGACAAGAAGGACCTGAACCTTCTGTGCCACCGGATTTCCTTTCATCGATAACTTAGGGCCGGATCGCACGACGCGAGCCGCAGAATCGCCGCCCCCTGTTATATGCAGTACTGCAGTACGTCGGAAAGCAAACCGCTTTTGCTGGGAAAACACAAACCCCCGGGAGAGACCGGACGCCCCGGGAACCCGGGAAACGTGCGCGTTTCGGACATAGGGAACCCGGGCAGCGGGCAGACCGGAATACCGGCGTCGATCACAGATGCAGAAGCATCCGGCTGTTGCCCAAGGTGTTCGGTTTCACTCGTTCGAGGCCCAGGAACTCCGCGACGCCCTCGTCTTTGGAACGCAGCAGCTCGCTGTAGACATCTCCGTCGACAGGTGTCTCACCGATCTCCACGAAGCCGTGGTTCGCGAAGAACTCGACTTCGAAGGTGAGACAGAAAACCCGCCGGACACCGAGCCAGCGTGCAGTCTGCAACAACTTCCCCAGTAGTTGGTGTCCCACTCCGGCGCCCCTGACATCGGGGTTCACCGCGAGAGTGCGCACTTCCGCGAGGTCTTCCCACATCACGTGCAGGGCCCCGCAGCCGACGACCTCGGCGTTGTCGTCGCGTTCGGCCACCCAGAACTCCTGGATGGACTCGTAAAGAGCCACCGTCGCTTTGTCGAGCAGGATCCCCTGACGGGCGTAGGAGTCGAGGAGGTTGCGTACGACCGGCACATCGGCGGTGCGCGCCCGGCGTACGGAGACTGCTTTAGCGCTGAGTTCAGGGGGTTCTGCTGGCATGACCGGACGCTATCTCTCTGCTTCGGGCTCCGCCGCGCCGGGGTTCTCCGGTGCTTGAGTGGTGGAGTCTTCAGAGAGGGGGACTTGAGCGGCCGGGCCGATGATGCGCATCGCGTCACTGAGCGCTTCGCGCTGTTCCGCCGACATCATCCCGAAGAACGCGACGAGAGCGGCGGCAGGGTTGTCACTGCGCGACCATGCTTCGTTCATCAGTGCGGCGGCGTAGGCGGCCCGAGTGGAGACCGCCTCATATCGATAGGCGCGGCCTTCCGCTTCACGGCGGACCCAGCCCTTCTGATGAAGATTGTCCAAAACGGTCATGACGGTGGTGTACGCGATGGACCGTTCCTGCTGAAGGTCTTCCAGGACTTCTCGAACGGTGACGGGGCGGTTCCACTTCCACACCCGTGTCATGACTGAGTCTTCGAGTTCTCCCAAGGGGCGAGGCACACCAGAACAATAGTGGGAGAAGTCACTAATGACATGACGGACGTGGCGGAGCTGCCATTTCCGCAACAAAAAGGGCGTACGACTCGGAATGTGAGCGAGTCGTACGCCAAGGGTGTGCGGGTGGTGACGTCAGGTCACCGGGGGTCCGGGCGGACCGGTCAGGCCTTGGGCGTCTGCTGGGCGCCTTCGGCACGGGAGATCACGGCGTCCACGGCCGCGTCCTCCTTGGCCTTGTTGGCGCCGCCCTGGGTCTTCACGATCGTCACGATGAGACCGCCGAAGAACACGGCCATCACTACGGGGGGCAGGAGCGCGGAGACGTATTCCATGCCCCCCAGAGTAGCTAGCCCGCGGCGAGCTGGTGCGGCGGGTCCGACGGGCGGCGCTTGGGCGGGAAGACCTCGGCCGGGGTCGGCACGGGGCGCGGCTGTTCGGGCGCGGCCGGTTTCTGCGGCGGGGCGCTCGGCGTCTTGGGTCCGGGCGGCGTCCGGTCGTCCGCCCCGTCCCGGCCGCCGGGGATGGCGAGCAGGCGCGTGCGCGAGGCGGGGACGAGGGGGCGGGGCGCCGGGACGGTCGGATGGGAGCGGCCCGCGAGGCGGGCGCGTACCGCCTGTTCGGCGACGATCCGGCAGCGGTCGAGGAGTGCCTCGGCAACCGGGTTGCCGCGCAGGGCGCGCAGCGCGGCGAGGTCGTCGGCGCCGGGCTGGTAGCCGCCGGCGAGGACGTCGCCCAGGAGTGCGAGGTAGCCGGTCGCGGTGCCGGGCAGGGCCGCGCGGTAGCGGGCGAGGTCGGCCAGCAGGAAGGCGCGGAGCCTGGCGCCCTCGCGCACCGCCTCGTCGACGGCGTCGGCGAGGCGGAGGCAGTCCTGGACGTCCTCGTCGGAGACGGGGCTGGGATGCAGGGCGACGGCCAGAGCGCGGCGGAGCACACGCAGCTCCTCCGCACCGAAGGCCATGCCGCCGCGAGAACCGTATGGCGTGGGCATGAGCCGACAATACGTGTTAAACGGACAAAATCCGCTTAACGGAAGTCTGTGGCGTGGCTGCTCGCTCCGGCCGCCGGCCCGGCCGCTGCCCCGGCCGCTCTCCCCCGCCGCCGCTTCACTCCGAGCGGCGGCGGATCATCGCGAAGACGACCGCGCCGACCCCGAGAGCACCGGCCGCGGCGGCGGCGATCCAGGGCAGCACGCCCGCACCGGTGTCCGCGATGGTGCCGTCGCGGGCGGGTTGGTCCTCGTCCGCACCGGACGACGGCGATGTGCTGGAAGTGGCGGAGGTGGCAGGCGCGGTGGGGGCGGTGGGCGTCACGGTCGCGTCGGGCCCGCCGGCGGCGCCGCCCGCGCGGGGGTGCGCGGCGGGGGACACCGCGTGCGAGTCCCCGGCGTACGGCACCCCCCGCACCTCCCCGGCGTACCGCATCGCGTGCGCCGTGCCGCCGCTTCCGGGGTGGGCGGCCGGGATCGCCGCCGCGGCCGGTCCGGTGAGTCCGGCCAGCACCCCGGCCGCCACTGTCGCGACCAGTCTTCCCCTACGCCTCATGTGCTCCACGCCCACTCGAACCTGCTCAAGTCCCGCCCCTGCGCTGACTCTTGTATGGGGCGCGGGGTCGTGTGCGCAAGCCCCGCTTATGAGCCGCCGGTTATGAGACGCCGACCACGGGGGTATTGGGCCGGAATGCTCAACTCCGGGCGATGTTGCGTTCGTATACCAGGCGCAGGCCGATGAGGGTCAGCCACGGCTCGTGCTCGTCGATGACCGTGGCCTCGCCGAGCACCATGGGCGCGAGGCCGCCGGTCGCGATGACCGTCACGTCGTCGGGATCGCCGCCGGGGCCCGCCAGTTCGCGGGCCATGCGCTGCACGACGCCGTCGACCTGGCCCGCGAAGCCGTACAGGATGCCCGACTGCATGGCCTCCACGGTGTTCTTGCCGATGACGCTGCGCGGCCGGGCCAGTTCGATCTTGCGGAGCTGCGCGCCCCGTACGCCGAGGGCCTCCACGGAGATCTCGATGCCGGGGGCGATGACGCCGCCGGTGTACTCCCCGCGCGCGGAGACCGCGTCGAACGTCGTCGCCGTGCCGAAGTCGACGACGACGGCGGGGCCGCCGTAGAGCTCGACGGCCGCGACCGCGTTGATGATGCGGTCGGCGCCGACCTCCTTGGGGTTGTCCATGAGGATCGGGACACCGGTCTTGATGCCGGGCTCCACGAGGACGGCGGGCACGTCTCCGTAGTAGCGGCGGGTGACCTCGCGCAGTTCGTGCAGGACGGAGGGGACCGTCGAGCAGATGGCGATGCCGTCGATGCCGTCGCCGAGCTCCTCGCCGAGCAGCGGGTGCATGCCCATCAGGCCGTTCAGGAGCACGGCGAGTTCGTCGGCGGTGCGGCGGGCGTCGGTGGAGATGCGCCAGTGCTCGACGATCTCTTCGCCGTCGAAGAGGCCGAGGACGGTGTGGGTGTTTCCGACGTCGATGGTCAGCAGCATGTCGTCGTCACTCCGCCCCATCGGAAAGCGCGCGAAGCGCTTCCTTGGAAGGGTGGTGGCGGGAGACGGGCGGGCGAAGGTCGAGGCCGATGTCGAGGATCGGCGAGGAGTGGGTGAGGGCGCCCACCGCGAGGTAGTCGACGCCCGTCTCGGCGTACGCCCGGGCGTTCTCCAGGGTGAGGCGGCCCGAGGACTCCAGGATCGCGCGGCCGTTCACGAGGGCCACGGCCTCCTCGGTCTCGCCGGGCGTGAAGTTGTCCAGGAGGATCAGGTCGGCGCCCGCGTCCACGACCTCGCGCAGCTGGTGCAGGGTGTCGACCTCGACCTCCACGGCCAGGTCGGGGAAGGCCGCGCGCACGGCCTTGAAGGCCTGCTCCACGCCTCCGGCGGCCACCACGTGGTTGTCCTTGACCAGGGCCGCGTCGGAGAGCGACATGCGGTGGTTGACGCCGCCGCCCATCCGCACCGCGTACTTCTCCAGGGCGCGGAGCCCGGCCGTGGTCTTGCGGGTGTCGCGGACCTCGGCCTTGGTGCCTTCCAGTGCGTCGGCCCACGCGCGCGTGGCCGTCGCCACGCCGGAGAGCCGGCACAGGAGGTTGAGCGCGCTGCGCTCGGCGGTGAGCAGGTCGCGGGTGCGGGTGGTGACGCTGAGCAGCTTGGCGCCCGCCTCGACCCGGTCGCCGTCCTCCACGTGCCGCTCGACCTCGAAGGTGTCCGTGCAGACGAGGGAGATGACGGCTTCGGCGATGCGCAGGCCCGCGACCGTGCCCGCCTCACGCGCGGTGAAGTCGCCGGTCGCGACGGCCTCTTCGGGGATCGTGGCGACGGAGGTGACGTCCACCCCGCCGGCCAGGTCCTCCTCGATCGCCATGTGCGCGATGTCCTCGACCTGCACGGGGTCCAGGCCCGCGTCGGTCAGGAGCTGCGCGAGAGCGGGGTCGAGGCCGCACTCCAGGGGGTCGTACGCGTCGTCCGAGCCGCAGCCGCAGGCGTCGCCGCAGCCACCGCCCGCGGGGGCGAGAGGGAGGTCGTCGGGGGTGCTCACGGTCACTTCTCCTGGGGACTGGGGCTGGGACTGATGCTGGGGCTGGAGCTGGGACGGGTGCCGGGACTCGGGTCGGTCGGCGGGAAGTCGGGGGTTTCTGTCGTGTGCACGGCCAGGGTCCGGTCCGCGTTCAGCCGTACGACGATGTGGCGGCGCCAGGCCTCGTCGTCGCGGTCGGGCCGGTCCTCGCGCCAGTGGCAGCCGCGGGTCTCCTCGCGGCGCTGGGCGGCGGCCACCAGGACGCGGGCGACGCACAGGAGGTTGGTGGTCTCCCAGGTGTCCACGCCGGGCTCGGCCGTCTTGCCGTCCTCGGCGAGCGCGCCCGCGGCCTCGGCGTGGATACGGGCGAGCCGGGCGGCGGCCTCGGCGAGGGAGTCGGCGGACCTGAGCACTCCGGCGCCGTCGGTCATCACGCGCTGGATGGCGAAGCGGGCCTCGGGGGGCAGCAGGGGGTGCGCGGGCGCCGTGTGGTCGGGCGCCGGTGCCGGCACGGGGACGGGAACTGCCGCGTAGAGGCCGGGGAGGGCCTTCTCCGCGTGCTGTGCCGCGATGTCCTCGGCGATGCGCTCGGCGTAGACAAGGCCCTCCAGGAGGGAGTTCGACGCGAGGCGGTTCGCGCCGTGCACGCCGGTGCAGGCGACCTCGCCGCAGGCGTACAGGCCGGGGACCGTGGTGCGGCCGTGCGGGTCGGTGCGGACGCCGCCGGAGGCGTAGTGCGCGGCCGGGGCTACGGGGATGGGCTCGGTCACCGGGTCGATGCCGTGGGTGCGGCAGGCGGCGAGGATGGTGGGGAAGCGGTTCTCCCACATCTCGGCGCCGAAGTGCCGGGCGTCCAGGTACATGTGCTCGGCGCCCTTCTCCTGCATGCGCCGGGTGATGCCCTTGGCGACGATGTCGCGCGGGGCGAGCTCCGCGAGCTCGTGCTGTCCGACCATGAAGCGCACGCCGTCCGCGTCCACGAGGTGGGCTCCCTCGCCGCGCACCGCCTCGGAGACCAGCGGCTGCTGGCCCTCGGCGTCGGCGCCCAGGAAGAGCACGGTGGGGTGGAACTGCACGAACTCCAGGTCGCTCACCTCGGCGCCCGCGCGCAGGGCGAGCGCGACGCCGTCGCCCGTCGACACGGACGGGTTCGTGGTGGCCGAGAAGACCTGGCCCATGCCGCCGGTGGCGAGGACGACCGCGGGGGCGTGGACCGCGCCCACGCCGTCGTGCTGGCCCTCTCCCATGACGTGCAGGGAGACTCCGGCGGTGCGGCCTTCGGCATCGGTGAGCAGGTCCAGTACGAGGGCGTTCTCCACGGTCGGTATGGACCGCGCCCGTACCGCTTCGACCAGGGCGCGGGAGATCTCCGCGCCGGTCGCGTCGCCGCCCGCGTGCGCGATGCGGCGGCGGTGGTGGCCGCCCTCGCGGGTCAGCTCGATGGAGCCCTCGGGGCCGGTGTCGAAGTGGGCGCCGGTCTCGATGAGGCGGTGCACGGCGTCGGGGCCCTCGGTGACCAGGGTGCGCACCGCGGCCTCGTCGCACAGTCCCGCGCCCGCCACGAGGGTGTCGTCCAGGTGCTGTTCGGGGGTGTCGCCCTCGCCGAGTGCCGCGGCGATGCCGCCCTGGGCCCAGCGCGTGGAGCCGTCGTCCAGGCGGGCCTTGGTGACCACGACGGTCTTCAGTCCCGCCGCCGAGCAGCGCAGGGCCGCGGTCAGTCCGGCCACTCCGGAGCCGACGACGACGACGTCGGCTGCCAGGGACCAGCCCGGCGCGGGGGCGTGCAGCCGTATTCCGGTGGCGCTCATGGGGTGGCTCCGAACGTGAGCGGGATGTTGTCGATCAGCCGGGTCGTACCGACCCTGGCCGCCACGGCGAGGACCGCCTCACCGGTGTGGCCCGGCCGTACGTCCGTGAAGTCGGCCGGGTCGACGAGGGCCAGATAGTCGAGGACCAGCGGGGTCTTGCGGCGGGCCGCCTGGTCGAGGACCTGCCGCGCGGCGGCACGGACGGCGGCGGGGCCGCCGGGCACGGACGGCGTGACGGACTGGGCGAGCGCGTGGGTGTCGGCGGCGGCGCGGGACTCCCCCAGGGCGTTCAGGGCGTCGGCGCGCGCGTGCGTGACGGGGGCGAGCGCCGCGCGCGCGTGCAGGGCCTCCTGGGCGGCGTGCCGGTCGCGGCCGGCGAAGAGGGCCCGGGAGAGCGCGAGCGCGGTGCGGCGTTCGTCCGCCGACAGGTAGCGGTTGCGGCTGGAGAGGGCGAGGCCGTCGTCCTCGCGCACGGTGGGTACGCCGACGATCTCGACGCCGAAGTTCAGGTCGCGCACCATGCGGCGGATGAGGGCGAGCTGCTGGGCGTCCTTCTGTCCGTACAGCGCCACGTCGGGCCGCGTGAGGTGCAGCAGCTTGGCGACGACCGTGAGCATGCCGTCGAAGTGGCCGGGGCGCGTGGCCCCTTCGAGGAGTGCGCCCATGGGACCCGCGCTGATGCGGACCTGCGGTTCGCCTCCCGGATAGACCTCGTCGACGGAGGGAGCGAACACGAAGTCCGTGCCTTCCTGTTCGGCGATCTTGACGTCGGCATCCAGGGTGCGGGGATAGCGGTCGAGGTCCTCGCCCGCGCCGAACTGGAGGGGGTTCACGAAGACCGTGACCACGACTTCGCCCTCGTCGCCCGCGATCCGGCGCGCGGTGCGGATCAGGGTGGCGTGGCCCTCGTGCAGGGCGCCCATGGTCATGACGACGACACGGCGGCCGGCACGCGCGCGCGTGCGCAGGGGTTCGGCGGTGTGTACGAGGCGGGTCATCGCGTCCCTCCCCCGGTGCCGCCGGACGGGCTCCCGCCGTTGGCGAGGACTCCCAGGAGATCCTCGGCGAGCTCGGGCTTGAGCAGGCCGTGGGCGAGCGCGCGGTCGGCGGTCGCGCGGGCCATCGCCAGATATCCGGCGACGGTCTGCGGCGCGTGCTTGCGCAGCTCGGCGACGTGCGCGGCGACGGTGCCCGCGTCCCCGCGCGCGACGGGGCCGGTGAGGGCCGCGTCGCCGGAGCGCAGGGCGTTGTCCAGGGCGGCGCCGAGCAGCGGGCCGAGCATCCGGTCGGGGGCGCTCACGCCCGCGTCCCGGAGCAGGTCCATGGACTCGGCGACCAGCGTGACCAGGTGGTTCGCGCCGAGTGCGAGCGCCGCGTGATAGAGCGGCCTGGCCTCCTCGGCGATCCACTCGGGCTCGCCGCCCATCTCGATGACCAGGGCCTCCGCGGCCAGGCGCAGCTCTTCGGGGGCGGTGACGCCGAAGGAGCAGCCCGCGAGGCGCTGTACGTCCACGGGGGTGCCGGTGAACGTCATGGCGGGGTGCAGCGCGAGCGGCAGGGCGCCGGCTCGCAGGGCGGGTTCGAGCACCTTTGTGCCGTACCGCCCCGATGTGTGCACGAGGAGCTGGCCGGGGCGGACCGCTCCGGTCTCGGCGAGGCCCTCGACGAGGCCCGGCAGGGCGTCGTCCGGCACGGTCAGGAGGACCAGGTCGGCGCGCTCCATGACGTCGGCGGGGGTGACGAGGGGGACGTCGGGCAGCAGGGCCGCCGCGCGCCGTACGGAGGCGTCGGAGACTCCCGACGCGGCGACCGGGCGGTGCCCGGCGAGCTGGAGTGCCGCGGCGAGCGCGGGGCCTACCCGGCCCGCTCCCACGACACCCACCGTGAGCCTCGCGGGACGGTCCCGCGGGTCTGGCTGATGAGGTGCGTTCACGCGATGACGCCTTCCCGTTCCAGTCCGCTCGGGGTACCGGACGATTTCTCGTCATGCTAACGCGATTGGTGCGCGCCGCGTCCTCGGCTGTCCACAGGCTGTGGGTATTGATATGACCGGTGGTCGCGCACACGCCATGCTCGGGGCATGACTTCTCACGACGGAGCACAGGAGCGACGGGGGCAGCAGGGGGAACGGGGGCAGCAGGGGCAGTCTGGGCAGCAGAGGCAGGAGCATCCGGCGGACGGCGAGGCGAGCGACGAGGAACTGCTCGCCGCCCGCCGCCGGGCCGCGGGACTCGGCGCCGACCGGACCCTCCACCGCTGGTCCGCGCACCTCCCGATCGCCACGCGGCTCTCCGCACTGGCCGCCGCGGCCCCGGAGGTCGTGGGCCCGGACGAGCCCGTCGACATCTACGGCAATACGGTCGTCGCCCGCCTGGAAGAAGAGGTCGCCCGGCTGCTCGGCAAGGAGGCCGCGGCGTTCTTCCCCACCGGCACGATGGCCCAGCAGGTCGCCCTGCGCTGCTGGGCGGGCCGTACGGGGAACGCGACCGTCGCCCTGCACCCGAAGGCCCACCCCGAGGTCCACGAAGGGGGCGCCCTGCACGCGGTGAGCGGGCTACGCACGGTGCACCCCACGCGGGAGCCGCGGCTGCCCACGGCCGGGGAGGTGCGGGACTTCGGAGAGCCTTTCGGGACGCTGATGCTCGAACTGCCGCTCCGGGACGCCGGTTTCGTCCTGCCGTCCTGGGACGAGCTCGAAGAGGTCGTGGCGGCGGCCCGCGAACGCGACGCCGTCGTGCACTTCGACGGCGCGCGCCTGTGGGAGTGCACCCCGCACTTCGGCCGCTCGCTCGCGGAGATCGCCGGTCTCGCGGACACCGTCTACGTGTCGTTCTACAAGTCCCTGGACGGCCTGAGCGGCGCGGCGCTCGCGGGCCCGCGCACTCTGGTCGACGAGGCGGTGACCTGGCGGCACCGCTACGGCGGCCAGGTCTTCCAGCAGTACCCGGCCGCCGTCGCCGCCCTGCTCGGCCTGAAGAACACGCTTCCTCGCCTGCCGGATTACGTCGCCCACGCGCGCGTGGTCGCCGACGCGCTGCGCGAAGGGTTCGCGGCCGCCGGGGTGCCCTGGTCGCGCGTGCACCCGGGGCAGCCGCACACCCACCAGTTCCAGGTCTGGCTGCCGTACGACCCCGATGTCCTGACCGAGGCGGCGCTCGGGCAGGCGGAGGAGACCAAGACCCAGCTGTTCGGCCGGTGGTTCTCCGACGGGCCGCCCGGCCTCGCGGTCACGGAGGTCACCGTGACCGAGGCGGGCCTGGAGTGGACGCCCGGCGACGTCAGTGACGCGGCCGCGGAATTCGTACGGCGGATCCCCGGCTGAGCCCGGCGCGGGCGGCGACGCCGGCGAGCCAGGCCCGGATCCGCCCGCGCGCGGGGCGTTCCCCGACGACGGCACGGAAGCGGCCGTAGTCGCGCACCTCGCGGATGACCTGCCAGTCCTGCGTGCCGGGGGCGGGAGGCGTCCGCTCGTCGTGCCGGGCGGCGCGGTAGGTGTCGAGGAGGTACTGCTGCGTGATGCTCATGATGGTTCGCCTCTCATTACAAATGGTACTTATCGGGCATCGATGTGCCGACGGGAAACAGGGTCGGCGCAGGGTGGGCCGGAGCACGGCCGGACCGGGGGCGAGGGTGGGCCCCGGGCAGGCTCGGACCGGGGGAAGCCGGATCGGATTCCGGCTCCGTCACCACAGACTGCGCCCGCCGCCGCACTCCCGTCGCGCCGATTGACACCCCGCGTCAATCGGCGGCCGGGATGTCAGTGGCGCGGTGCACGATGGGGCCATGAGCGTGCACATCGAGATCGCGGGCCTGCCTCAGGAGCGGATCTTCTTCGACCCTTCGCCCCTGGCGGAGCTGGGCGTCGCCCTGCACGCGCTGGCCGAGCCAGGACACCACCCCGGGATGCACGGCTGGGCCACCGCCACCACCGCGTCGCTCAAGCCGGACCTCGCCGACCGGCTGTGCGAGGCCGACTTCCTGTGGCGGAACACGTTCTCGGACGTCTTCATGCCGTTCGCGGGGCTGCCGGACGGCGACGGCAGGCCGGGGGCGACGCTCACCGAGGAGCTCGACCTCCTCGACCGCCTGGACGACGACCGATTCGTCAAGGCGGCCCTGGAGTTCACCTGCAGCACGACGTACGACGCAGGCGGCCCCTCGCCGCTCACCGACCCCGCTCGCCGCGCCCGCGCCCTGGAGCTCGCCGCCACCCGCGGCGCCCGGCAACTGGACTTCACCGAGCGCCTCCTGGCCGACCCGCACACCGTCCGCGCCTGGCTGCGCCGCCTCCTGGAGGACTGCGACGAGGCGTTCTTCGCCGACACCTGGCGGCGGGTGCGCGTCCAACTGGCCGCCGACGCCCGGCACAAGACCGAGATACTGCGCCACAAAGGTCTCGCCGAGGTGCTGACCTCGGTGTCGGCGGCACTCTCGGTGGACGCCGACGGCCGCCGCATCACCGCGGACAAGCTGGTGCCGGGCTCCACGACGGCCCTGGACCACACCCTGGGCGCGGGGCTCACGTTCGTGCCGTCACACTTCGCCTGGCCGCACCTGATGGTCCTGCACGCCCCGGGCTGGCGCCCGGTCGTGCACTACCCCGTCTCGTCCCCGGACCCGGCGAGACCCACCTCGGTGGAGACCCTGGAGCGGCGCCTCACGGCCCTCGCGCACCCCGTGCGCCTGCGGCTGTGCCGCGACATGGCCCGGGCGCCCTTCAGCACCGGCGAGCTGGCCCACGCGACCGGGCTCACGGCGCCGGAGGTCTCCCGGCACCTCAAGCTCCTGAAGAAGGCGGGCCTGGTCACCACCACGCGCCGCGGCCGGTACGTGATGCACCAGCTGGACGTCTCCGTGGTGGCCCGCCTCGGCAGCGACTTCCTGGAGGGCATCCTGCGCTGACCCTCCACGGGCGATCGGCCGTCAGGCCGCCCCGCCACCGGCCCGCACGAGGCCCGTCTCGTACGCGAGGACGACCACCTGCACCCGGTCCCGCAGGCCGAGCTTCGTCAGGATGCGGCCCACGTGGGTCTTCACCGTGGCCTCCGACAGGACGAGCCGCGCCGCGATCTCCCCGTTCGAGAGCCCCTGGGCGACCAGGATCATGACCTCGCGCTCGCGGTCGGTGAGCCGCTCGAGCTCCTTGTGCTGCGGCTGCCCGCCCGCGTTCGGCAGCATCGGCGCGAACCGGTCGAGGAGGCGCCGCGTCGTGGACGGCGCGACCACCGCGTCACCGCTGTGCACGGAGCGGATCGCGGCGAGCAGCTCCGCCGGGGGCACGTCCTTGAGCATGAAGCCGGACGCGCCCGCCTTCAGCCCCGAGAAGGCGTACTCGTCGAGGTCGAAGGTCGTCAGGATAAGGACCTTCGGCGGATTCTCGTCCTGGCAGATGCGCCGGGTCGTCTCCACGCCGTCCAGTTTCGGCATGCGCACGTCCATGAGCACGACGTCGACCTCGGTCGTCCGCAGGGCCTGGAGCGCCTCGACACCGTCGCCCGCCTCGGCGACGACCTCCATGTCGGGCTGTGCGGCGAGCACCATCCGGAACCCGGTGCGCAGCAGCGCCTGGTCGTCGACGAGCATGACGCGGATCGACATCAATGGCCCTTTCGTGGGTGTGTTCCTGAGCGTACGGGGGTGGTCACGAGCGAACGGACGCGGTCACGAGCGTAGGCCTGGACATTTCAGTGACAGGTGTCAATTTGCGGGCTTGAGCGGGAGCAGCGCACTGATGCGGAAGCCTCCGCCGGGCCGCGGCCCCGCGTCGAGGGTGCCGCCGACCATGCCGACACGCTCCCGCATGCCGATCAGTCCGTGCCCGCTGCCGTCGGCGCCGCCGTCCTCGTACAACTCGTGCGGTGCGCCCTTGCCGTCGTCCTCCACGAGCAGCCCCAGGCCGTCGTCGAAGTAGACAAGGCGCACGCTCGCGCCGGTGTTCTCGCCGCCGTGCTTGCGGGTATTGGTGAGCGCCTCCTGCACGATGCGGTACGCCGTGAGCTCGACGCCGCTGGGCAGCGGGCGCGGGGTGCCCTCGACCTTGAAGTCGACCGGCAGCCCTGCCGTGCGCACCTGCTCGATGAGCTCGTCGAGCTGCTCGACGTCGGGCTGCGGTACGTACTCACCGCCCTCCTGGTGCTCGCCCGTGCGCAGCACGCCGAGCAGCCTGCGCATCTCGGCGAGCGCCTGTCGTCCGGTGCCCGAGATGGTCTCCAGGGCCTGCTTGGCCTGCTCGGGGGCCTGGTCGAGGACGTACGCGGCGCCGTCGGCCTGGACGACCATCACCGAGACGTTGTGCGCGACGACGTCGTGCAGCTCGCGCGCGATCCTGGCCCGCTCGGCCGCCACCGCGACCTTGGACTGGGCGGCCCGCTCCTTCTCCAGGCGGTCGGCGCGCTCCTCCAGCTGGGCGAAGTAGGCGCGCCGGGTGCGGATGGAGTCGCCGAGCACCCACGCGAGGGCGAAGGGCACCATCTGGAAGATCGCGAAGAAGATGCTGCCGAAGGTGCTTATGCTCTCCTCGGGCCAGCGCAGCGACGAAAGCGGAGCCGCGCACAGACCGCCGGTGAGGGCGAATCGCGAGGCCCACTTCGCACCGTCGGCCGAAGCCGTATAGATGATCACCAGCATCGCGAAGTCCGCCGGCATCGTCTGTACGTCGAAGGTCAGCTGGGCGACGCCGAGTACGGCGGCGAGGATCAGCATCTTCTCGGTGTACTTGCGGCGCAGCGCCACCACGACGGACATGCCGAGGATGACGAGGACGGCCGGGATCGCCGGGTCATGGCCTTCCGCGTCGGCCATGGAGACAAGACCGATGCCGGAGATCCCGAGCAGGGCGATGGCCCAGAAGCCATCGACCCCGGTCGGGTGTCTGCGGAGGAAGTCATAGACGCGTTGCACGTAACCCAGCGTAGGCAGCGCTATGGCCCTGCGGGGTCAACCGGAGGGCCGATCCGCATCGCTCGCGTGTACTCCCCAAGGTGGAGGCCCGCTTAGCCTTCTCGCGTGAGAGACGAGGTCCGGAGTCAGGGGCAGGACGTGCGGCGCGGCTGGCGGGAAGCCATGGAAGCGGCTTTGTACGGGCCCCGGGGCTTCTATCGGCGCCCCGAAGGACCCGCCGGGCACTTCCGGACGTCGGTACACGCGTCGCCGCTCTTCGCCGACGCGGTGGCCCGGCTCCTGTGCCGCGTCGACGAGGCGCTCGACCACCCGGACGAGATCGCCTTCGTGGATCTCGGCGCGGGCCGCGGCGAGTTGACCGCGGGCGTCCTCGCGGCGCTGCCCGTGAATGTGGCTGCACGCGCGCGTGCCTGCGCGGTGGAGCGGGCCGGACGCCCCGAAGGCCTCGATCCGCGCGTCGAGTGGCTCGACCGGGCACCGGCCGGGGTCACGGGCCTGCTCTTCGCCAACGAGTGGCTGGACAACGTCCCCCTGGACGTCGCCGAGGTCGCGCCGGACGGCGTCGTCCGCCATGTCCTCGTAGGCGACGACGGCACCGAATCCCTCGGCGCCCCCGTCGCAGGACGGGACGCCGAATGGCTCGCGCGCTGGTGGCCCCTCGCCCCGGAGCCGGGCCTGCGCGCGGAGATCGGCCGCTCCAGGGACGAGGCGTGGGAGGGCGCCGCGGCGACGCTGACGCGCGGTCTCGCGGTCGCCGTCGACTACGCGCACGACCGCGCCGGGCGCCCGCCCTTCGGCACGCTGACCGGCTTCCGCGCGGGCCGCGAGACGGCACCCGTGCCGGACGGCACCTGCGACATCACGGCCCATGTGGCGCTCGACGCGTGCGCGCCGCCCGGAGCGACCCTGCTGACCCAGCGGGCGGCCCTGCGCGCCCTGGGAGTGAGCGGTGGCCGCCCGCCGCTCTCGCTGGCCTCCGGTGACCCCGCGGCGTACGTACAGGCCCTCACGCGCGCGGGGGAAGCGGCCGAGCTGACCGCCGCGGGCGGACTCGGCGACTTCGGGTGGCTGCTCCAGCCGAAGGGAATCCCCGACCCGCTGGGAACGTGATCAGCTGCCTGCCTGCCGGTGCCCCACTACTTGTCGATGTCTCCGACCACGAAGAAGAGCGAACCCAGGATCGCCACCATGTCGGCGACCAGCTGGCCGGGCAGCAGCTCGGCGAGTGCCTGGATGTTGTTGTACGACGCCGAGCGCAGCTTCAGGCGGTACGGGGTCTTCTCGCCCTTGGAGACCAGGTAGTAGCCGTTGATGCCCAGGGGGTTCTCGGTCCACGCGTACGTGTGGCCCTCGGGGGCCTTGAGCACCTTCGGGAGGCGCTGGTTGACCGGCCCCTGCGGCAGTTCGGCGAGCCGGTCCAGGCAGGCGTCGGCGAGGTCGAGGGCGTTGTGGGTCTGCTCCAGGAGGCATTCGAAGCGGGCCAGGCAGTCGCCCTCCTGGCGCGTGACGACCTTCAGGGTGTCCTGGAGCTCCCCGTACGCGAGGTAGGGCTCGTCACGCCGCAGGTCGAAGTCGACCCCGGAGGCGCGGGCGATGGGGCCGCTCACTCCGTAGGCGTGCACCGCTTCCGGGGAAAGCACTCCGACGCCGCGCGTACGCCCGCGGAAGATCTCGTTGCCGAGCACCAGCTTGTCGTACACGTCCATGCGGGAGCGCACCGATGCGACGGCCGCACGCGCGCGTGCGGCCCATCCGGCGGGCAGGTCCTCCTTGAGGCCGCCCACCCTGTTGAACATGTAGTGCATACGGCCGCCGGAGATCTCCTCCATGACGTTCTGCAGCTCCTCGCGCTCCCTGAACGCGTGGAACACCGGGGTGATCCCGCCCAGTTCGAGCGGATACGAGCCGAGGAACATCAGGTGGTTGAGGACGCGGTTCAGCTCGGCGAGCAGCGTGCGCATCCAGACGGCGCGCTCGGGCACCTCCATGCCGAGCATCCGCTCCACGGCAAGGACGACGCCGAGTTCGTTCGAGAACGCGGAAAGCCAGTCGTGCCGGTTGGCGAGCACCACGATCTGCCGGTAGTCGCGCGCTTCGAAGAGCTTCTCCGCACCGCGGTGCATATAGCCGATGACCGGTTCCGCCTGCTGGATCCGCTCGCCGTCCAGGACGAGGCGCAGCCGCAGCACGCCGTGTGTGGACGGGTGCTGCGGGCCGATGTTGAGCACCATGTCGGTGCTCTCCGCGGCGCCGCCGATGCCGAGCGTGGTCTCCGTCGTGGGGCTCATGCGCGCATTCTCTCGTACGCGCGGCCATACGCGACTGTCACCTCCGCTACGTACGCTTGGGGCATGGAAACGGGGACCGCACAGCCGGCACGGCCGGAAGAGTCGGGGGCGGAGCCGGTGTGGACCGGGCTGCCGCGGGGGCTGCTGCGCATGCGGCGGCTGCTCCTCGTGGTGTGGCTCGTGCCGATCGCGGCGGCCGTCGGGGTGCTCCTGTGGATCTTCGCCGGGCCCGGCTGGTCGGCCTTCGCGGCCCTTCCGCTGGCGGTCGTGGCCTGGGGCTGGCCGATGCTCGGGCGCAACTGGCGCTCCTGGCGGTATGCGGAGCGGGCCGACGACCTGCTGATCAGCCGGGGCGTGCTCTGGCGCGAGGAGACGATCGTCCCGTACGGCCGGATGCAGCTCGTCGAGGTGACATCGGGTCCCGTGGAGCGGCACTTCGGCCTGGCCAGCGTGCAGCTGCACACGGCCGCCGCCGCCACGGACGCGCGGATCCCCGGCCTCATCCCCGAGGAGGCCGAACGGCTGCGCGACCGGCTCACCGAACTGGGCGAGGCCCGCTCGGCGGGGCTGTGAGCGGCGTACGGGAGGCGGCCGGGGAAGAACACGCCCCCGGCACCGAGACCGTACGAGAACGGCGTCTGCACCCCGTCACGCCCCTGCGCCGCGCCTGGGCACCGGTGGCGGTCGTCGTGGGCTTCGCGGTGCACGACCCGAACGGCACGCAGCGACGGCTCTCCGAGCTCGCGGTGACCCATCTGCTCGCCGGGGTCGCCGTCGTCCTCCTGGGCGGTGCCTTCTACGGCTTCATGAGCTGGTGGTTCACGCACTTCGCCGTCACCGGGACCGAACTGCGCATCCGCACCGGACTGATCTTCCGGCGGACCGCGCACATCCGGCTCGACCGGCTCCAGGCGGTGGACGTGACGCAGCCGCTCGCGGCCCGCATAGCGGGCGTCGCCAAGCTCAAGCTGGACGTCGTCGGGGCGGAGAAGAAGGACGAACTGGCCTATCTGGGCCAGGAGGAAGCATCCGCCCTGCGGGCCGAACTGCTCGCGCGGGCGGCCGGTTTCGCACCCGAGACGGCCCACGAGGTCGGTGAGGCGCCGGTCAGCAACCTCGTGCACGTACAACCGCGCATGCTCGCGATCTCCCTGGTCCTCACCGGCACGACCTGGGGAATGCTCGTCGCCACGCTCGTCGTGCCGCCCTTGCTGTGGTTCGCCACCCACAACCTGTGGACAGTGCTCGCGACCGGACTCCCCATGCTGGGCGGCGCGTTCGCCAGCAGCATCGGGCGGTTCATCGGGGAGTACGACTGGAAGGTGGGCGAGTCCCCCGACGGCCTGCGCATCGACCACGGCCTGCTCGACAAGGCGCACGAGACGGTGCCGCCGGGCCGCGTACAGACCGTGCGCGTCGTGGAACCGTGGCTGTGGCGGCGGCGCGGATGGGTGCGGGTGGAGCTGGACGTGGCCGGCTCGTCCAACGGCGTCCTGGTCCCGGTCGCGCCGCGTGAGGTCGCGGAGGCGGTGATCGCGCGCATCCTGCCGGGCGTCCGGGTCCCTGCTCCGGCCGAGCTGATCCGCCCTCCCGCGCGGGCGGCGTGGTGCCTTCCGGTGTGGTGGAAGGGGTACGGCCTCGCGGTGACGGACACGGTGTTCGCGGCACGGCACGGGCTGCTGCGCCGCCGCCTGTCCCTGGTGCCGCACGCGAAGGTGCAGAGCGTGCGCCTGACGCAGGGGCCCTGGGAGCGCTTCAAGGGGGTGGCGGACGTCGAGGTGGACACGGGGGCGAACAAGACGGTGACGGCGCGGTTCCGTCCTGCGGGGGAGGCGGCCGAGCTGCTGTCCGCCCAGGCGGAGAGATCCCGCACGAGCCGCAGGACGGCGCGGCCTGACCGCTGGATGGCGTGACGGGGCGCCGCCCCAGACCCCGACAAGATGCCCTCAATCGCCGGCCGGGCTGGATCTATCCAGCCCGGCCGGAAATTTTCAGCCCGTCCGGCGATTGAGGACGAACTCGGCGAAGCCGGTGAGGACGGCGCCCAAGGCCCAGGGGCCCGCTCACGCTCGCAGGGCCGTCCGCAGCTCCGCCACGTCGATCTGCTCGGTCTCGTCATGCGCCGTCAGGTCGATGACCTGGCCCACGCCCCGCTGCTCGGCATCCCCGCCCGGCGCCTTGAACTCCGCCTCGGCCTCCGCCTTGTGCACGGCGAGTGCCTCCTCGCCCACGACGTCGGCGAGATCCACGTTCTGGACGGACTCCAGTGCCCCCGCGGACGCCTCGCCCTTCGTACCGAAGAAGTCGAAACCTCCCTGTACGGCCGGACGCAGCCTCTGTGCGGGCGGCGCGACGGCGACCGCGCGCTCATGCCCGCCGTACCCCTCGGCCGCCCCGGACTTCCCCCGCGCTTCGTCCCCGTCCGCACTCTGGCCGGAAATCGCACCCCCGGAGGAGAGCCCGCCCTCACGCGGAAGCCCGCCCTTGCGGGCAAGTCCGTCCTCGCGGGTCGGCTTCGGCGTCAGCCGGTCGAGCGCCGAGTTCGCCCGCTCGTACAGCGACGGAGGCGCGATCGTCCCCGGACGCACGACGGGGGCCGGCGCCTCGACGCGGGCCGGCGCCTGCTCCCGGGCCGGTGCCGGCGGCAACGCCCGCGCCGGAGTGGCCGACTCGATGGCGAGCAGCCGCCGCCCCTCAAGCGCACTGGCCCGCTCGGTCTCCGCCGTCGCGTACCGCCGCAACAGCGCCGCGTGTTCGTTGCGCAGGGCGGCGAGCTCGGCCCGCTTGGAGCGCAGCTTCGTCTCCAGGCGGCCCCGGATCTCGCGGGACTCCTCGAGGTCGGACTCGCACTCGGCTATGCGTTCTTCGTAGCGCCACTCGTCGCTCTTGCGGGCCCGGCCCAGCTCGGCGACGCGTTTTCCGGCCGCCAGGTCCCACTGGCGCATGACGACCGAGCCCACGACGGCTGCCGCTGCCGCCGCGGCGACCAGGCCGCGGAGCACGACGGGTTCCGCGAACAGCCAGGCGCCGCCGGCGCAGACAAGAGAGAGGCCTGCGACCGTCGAGGGAGGAAGCAGCCTGTGCAAGGGTGGGGAATGGCGGTGACGTCCACGTGGCATGGCCAGAAACTTACCGCGCGTAGGCGAACTCTGGTGCCCCGCCCGCCAAAAAGACAACGCCACTGTGCCCACTCCCCACCCTTAACGATCCTCTTCGGCCACTCAACTCCGCTTTCGGACGAGCCACTTCGAGGATGCCGCAGCCGGTCGCGCTACTTCTTGATCATTCCCTTCGACTCCAGATACTCCCTGGCGACATCGGCTTCCTTCTGCCGCTCCACATCGACCTTCCGGTCGAGTTCCGCGAGATCTTCCGTCGTCAGCGCCTTCGTCAGCTTCCCGAGCGCGTCGGCTATCTCCTTGCCGCCCGCGTCCTTCGCATTCACAACCGGAAGGATGTTGTCCGCGTTCTGCAGCTTCTTGTCGTCCTCAAGGGCCACAAGTCCGAAGCTGTCGAGCGTCGCGTCGGTGGTCGTGGTCAGCACCACCTGGTCCGTGCCGTTCTTGACGGCCTGCTTCGACTGCGTGGTACCGACGCCCTTGGGGTCGATTCCCGCGACATCGATGCCGTACGTCTTCTTGAGTCCCGGAGCGCAGAACGGCCGCGACTCGCATTCGTCACTCGCGGCGATCTTGACCTTCTCGCCGGACTTTCCAAGATCGGAAAGCGTCTTGAGCTTGTGCTCCTTCGCGTATTCCTTGCTCACCGCGAACGCGTTCTGATCGACCGCCTCACCGACCTCGAGCACCTTCAGGCCCTGCGGTTCGGCGAGCTTCTTCAGCGCGGCCACCGTGTCGTCCACATCATTCGACGCGACCGGCTCGGCCTTCGGGCCGTTCTTGCCGAGGTTCAGGAACTCGGCGAGCGTCGCCGCGTATTCCGGAGTGACATCTATCGCGCCCTTCTTCAGCTCGGGTTCGTAGACCTCGCGGTTCTGGACGGTTTTGACCTCCGCGTCATACCCGGCGTCCTCCAGGACTCCCACATAGAGCTCGGCGAGCACCTTCTGCTCGGTGAAACGGGCCGAGCCGACGACGATCTTGCCCTTGTCGCCCGCCTTGCCCGCGCCGTCGCCCCCGCCGTCCTTCTCCAGGCTGTCGCCGCCGCACGCGGTGAGCCCCGCGGTCAGCGCCACGACGGCCGCGGCCGCCCCTGCCATCCGTCGCGCGCGACGCGTTGTGCTGTTCATCGGTGAACCACCATTTCGAAAGCCCTTGGGAACTCGAAAGCCCCTGGAAACACTGATACTGCCGCGATCTACCCGTCGCGGACTACCTGCCGCCAACCGCCTGCCGCCGACTACCTGCCGCCAACTGCCGCCCGGCGATCACTGCGCGACCCCCGTGCGACCCCGCATGGGGTCGAACACCTTCCCCACCACGACGAGCACCACCTCCACGAAGAGCGCGAGCAGCGCCACGAGCAGCGCGCCCGCCACCACCTGGGGCGTGTTCTGCAGGTTGAACCCGGCCGTGATGATGCGGCCGAGGCCCCCCTCGCCCGCCATGGCGGCCAGCGTCGCCGTGGCGACGACCTGCACGCCCGCGGAACGGACCCCCGTCATGATCAGCGGGTACGCGAGCGGCAGCTCGACCCGGGCGAACAGCTGGCGGCCACTCATGCCCATACCCCGTGCGGCCTCGATCACCGCCCTGTCGACCTCGCGCATCCCGATGTACGCGTTGGTCAGCAGGGGCGGCACCGCGAAAAGCACCAGCGCGATCAGCGTCGGCACGTCCCCGTGCTCGCCGAGCGGAGTGAGCGTGAGCAGTACAAGCACCGCGAGGGTCGGCACCGCGCGGCCGATGTTCGAGATGTTCACCGCGAGCGCGCCGCCCTTGCCGATGTGGCCGAGATACAGGGCGATCGGCAGCGCGATCAGGCACGCGACGGCGAGGCACACCCCGCTGAAGTAGAGATGCTCGGCGAGCCGGTGCCACACCCCCTTCTCGCCCTGCCAGTTGGCACTCGTGGTCAGCCAGTCGTACGCGCCTGTGATCGCGTTCATGCAGGTTCAGCCACCTTGGCCGGGCGCTCCGCGCGGGCGGGACGGTTCGTACGTATGCGACGGACCCGGGTCCAGGGCGTCAGCCACCGCTGGAGCGCGAGCAGGAGCAGATCGGCGACGACGGCGAGGACCACGCAGAGCGCGGACGCGGTGAGCACCTGCGCCTTGAAGGTCGTGTCGAGGCCGTCGAGGATCAGCGAACCGAGGCCTCCGTAGTCCACGATCGCGCCCACGGTCGTCAGGGCCACCGTCGAGACCGTGGTGATGCGGACGCCGGCGAGCAGCGCGGGCAGCGCGAGCGGCAGTTCGACCTCCCACAGCAGCCGCAGCGGGCCGTACCCCATCCCCCTTGCGGCGTCCCTGGCCTCCTCCGGCACGGCCTGGAGCCCCGCCAGGATGTTGCGCACCAGGATCGTCAGGGAGTACAGCACGAGACCCGTGACGACCAGTGCGGCCGAGAGCCCGAAGAAGGGCAGCAGGAGCGAGAACATCGCGAGCGAGGGCACGGTGTAGAGCACGGTCGTCACGCCGAGGATCGGGCCCGCGAGGAAGCGCCAGCGCCGGGCGAGCAGCGCGAGCGGCAGCGAGACGGCCACGCCGATGGCGACCGAGGCGGCGGTGATGCCCACGTGCTGCACGGTGGCGTCGATCAACTCCTGGCTGCGGGAGCTGACGTACTCCCCGCAGATCCAGTCGTTCGTCACCAGACAGTTCTGTCCGCTCATCCGCCCCGCTCCCCCCGCATCCCGATTCCCGAGGCCGTCTGGCGACCCTAACGCGGGGCACCGACAATCGCCGAGACTCGTCGTACAGGCGCAACATGGGCTTTACACAACGCCCGCAACAATGGGGAATCATGATCCGGTTCGAGCACGTCACCAAGCGGTACGAGGACGGCACCACCGCCGTCGACGACCTGTCCTTCGAGGTCGCCGAGGGTGAACTGGTCACGCTCGTCGGCCCGTCGGGCTGCGGCAAGACGACGACGATGAAGATGGTGAACCGTCTCATCGAGCCGTCGGAGGGCCGGATATTCGTCGAGGGCGAGGACATATCCACCACCGACCCGGTCCAACTCCGGCGCCGTATCGGCTATGTCATCCAGCAAGTCGGCCTCTTCCCGCACAAAACGGTCCTGGAGAACACGGCGACCGTGCCGCACCTCCTCGGCGTGAAGCGCGGCAAGGCACGCGAGCGCGCCGCCGAACTGCTCGACCTGGTCGGCCTGGACCCCGCCACCTTCGGCGACCGCTACCCCGAGCAGCTCTCCGGCGGCCAGCGCCAGCGCGTGGGCGTGGCCCGCGCGCTCGCGGCCGATCCGCCGGTGCTCCTGATGGACGAGCCGTTCGGTGCCGTCGACCCCGTGGTGCGCGAGCACCTGCAGAACGAGTTCCTCCGCCTCCAGCAGGCCGTCCGCAAGACGGTGCTGTTCGTCACGCACGACATCGAGGAGGCCGTCCGCCTCGGCGACCGCATGGCCGTCTACGGAGAAGGCCGCATCGAGCAGTTCGACACCCCCTCGACGATCCTGGGCGCCCCGTCCAACGACTACGTGGCGGACTTCGTCGGCGCCGACCGCGGCCTCAAGCGCCTCTCCGTGACGCCCATCGAGGAGGGCGACCTGGAGCAGCCGCCCGTCCTGCACCTGGACGACCCGCTGCCCGCGAAGCTCGACGCCCGCTGGGCCGTCGTCCTGGACGGCGAGAACAACCTGCACGGCTGGATCTCCGCCGAACACGCGCACAGCGGCCCGGGGACGGTACGGGACCACGCACGCCGCATGGAGGCCTGGCTGCCGGTCGGCGCGACCCTGAAGCAGGCGTTCTCGACGATGCTCCAGCACGACGCGGGCTGGATCGCGGTCATCGACAAGGACAGCGAGGGCCGCTTCCTCGGCATCCTCACCCCGGCCCGGCTGCACGAGGCGCTGCGCAGGTCCACGGCGGCGGACGGGCGTGACATCGCGCGCGGGGACGTCGAGTTGGAGACCATCACGGGCATCGGCAAGAGGTAGGGCCCCTGTCGTCGGGGGCCAGCAGCCCCCTCACGCGGCCGGGTCAGGTCTGCTTGCCGCTCAGGCGCCCGCTCATCCACTCCATGGCGGCGGGGATCTCACGGCGCCACGTGTTGAAGTTGTGCCCGCCGCTGTCGAGCGTGATCGACGAGACGCGCGTGGGCGGCTTCACCTTGCCGATGAACTTCTCGGTGTCCGCGTAGTTGTCCTCTCCTTGCTTGCTGGTGGTGACGAGGAGGGACGTCTTGGGCGGCGGCATGCGGTCGAGGTACCACATGAGGTCGGCGCGCCGCTCCGCCTCCTTGTCGCCGTGGAAGAGATCGCCGGTCGTGACGTCGATCGGCGCCTTGTAGTACGCGGAGAGGCCCGCCCCCGCGGCGTACGTGCCGGGGTGGTGCATGGCGAGCTTCAGTGCGCAGTAGCCGCCCGTGGAGTCCCCGATGACGCCCCAGCTCCCCGCGGTACGGCCCGCCCTGTAGTGCGCGGAAATGGCGCGGGGCAGGTCCTTCGCGAAGAACGTCTCGGCCTGGGGCCCGCCGGGGATGTCCACGCACTCCGTGTCCCGCGGCGGCGCCACGGTGGGCCGCATCATTACCAGGATCATCGGCTGCATCAGGCCGCGCTTGGCCTGCTGGTGGACGGTCTGCGGGTAGTGCAGGCCCTTGATCAGCGCCTCGGCGGTGCCGGGGTAGCCGGTGAGCACCACGGAGACGGGGAACGTGCGCTTCTTGTACCGCGGCTGGAAGTACTCGGGCGGCAGATAGACGTACGCGGGGCTTGCTATGTCCGACTCCTCTCCGCTGACGACGACCCTCTGGATCTGGCCGCCGATCGGGGGCCGGTCGCCGCCGGACACGTTCACCGGCCGGGTGCCGCGCAGGTCGACCGGGGAACCGCCCCCGGCGGGATCGTGGTCGACGACGACACCGGGGCTCGTCTCCCGGCCGAAGAGATCCGCCCACGTGGCGTAGAAGCCGAAGGCCTGGTTGGCGGCGAGACCGACCGAGGCGAAGACCGCCAGCTGGGTGGCGAGGAGCAGTCCGACGCGGCCGGTGACGGCCCGCCAGGAGCGCCCGGCAAGGCGCGGCCAGAGCCAGACGGTGCCGATGAACAGCACGACGGCGAGGAGAACCGCCGACGTGAGGACCGCTGTGCTCGTCAGACCCATGAGGTGTTCTGCCTGCGCTTTCTGACTGTTCCGTCGCTTCTGCCCGTCGTTACTTTTCCGGTCTTTTCCGGCGGTTTTCAGGTCGGGAGTGAACCCGATAACCGGAAGGACCGTCCTAGAGGGCGCAATGTCGCCGGATGCCGTTTTGGTGCCGGATTCAAGCTCTCTCGCAGAACCACGGGATGCGATGTCTGTCAGGATAGATGCCGAAATATCGGGTGGGGTTCCGGATGGTGAGGACAGCCGCCCCGAAGGCCGGCGCCGCACCGGCGGGCTCCGTACCGGCAGACTCCGTGACGGCAGACTCGGCCGGCTGCTCCGCGGCCCCCGCCCCGAGGCCGTACCGGTCATCGTCGCCCGCGCCTGCACCCTCGTGGGCCTCCTGAACATCGCGGCAGGCGTCTTCCCGCGCTTCCGCAAGAGCCGCATGCACGCCATCGCCGAGGTGCTGCCCGGCGCGCTCGGCCCCTTCGCCGCCGCGCTCGCCCTCAGTATCGGCGTACTCCTGCTGCTGCTCGCACACGGCCTGCGCCGCCACAAGCGCCGGGCCTGGCGGGCCGCGGTGGTGCTGCTCCCGGTGGGGGCCGTGGCCCAGTTCGCCTACCGGCACTCGGTCATCGGCGTACTGATCTCGCTCGTGCTCCTGACGCTGCTGCTTCGCCACCGGCGTGAGTTCGCCGCGCTGCCCGACCCGCGCAGCCGCTGGCGGGCGCTCGCCAACTTCGTGCTCCTCGGGGCCGGTTCCATCCTCCTCGGCCTGCTGATCGTCAGTGCCCACCCGCACAGGGTCATCGGGGACCCGAGCATCACGGACCGCCTCGCGCATGTCCTGTACGGCCTGTTCGGCTTCGAGGGGCCCGTCGACTACTACGGGCGGACCTCCTGGACGGTCGCCTGCTCCCTGGGCGCCCTCGGCCTGCTCACCGCGATCACCACCATCTACCTCGCCTTCCGGCCCGAGCACCCGGCCGCACGCCTCACCGAGGACGACGAGACGAAGCTGCGCGCCCTGCTCGACAAGCACGGCGCACGCGACTCGCTCGGCCACTTCGCCCTCCGCCGCGACAAGGGCGCGGTCTTCTCCCCCAGCGGCAAGGCGGCGGTCACCTACCGCGTCGTCTCCGGAGTGATGCTCGCCAGCGGCGACCCGATCGGCGACGTGGAGGCATGGCCCGGCGCGATCGAGCGCTTCATGGACGAGGCGAAGGCCCACTCCTGGACGCCCGCCGTCATGGGCTGCTCCGAGACGGGCGGCGAGGTCTGGACCCGCGAGACCGGGCTCGACGCCCTCGAACTGGGCGACGAGGCGGTGGTGGATGTCGCGGATTTCTCCCTGTCCGGGCGTGCGATGCGCAACGTACGCCAGATGGTCAAGCGGATCGAGCGGGGTGGGTACGAGACCCGCGTACGGCGCGTGCGTGACCTCGGGGAGCACGAACTGGAGCGCATCCAGCGCGCCGCCGACGACTGGCGGGGCACCGACACCGAGCGCGGCTTCTCCATGGCGCTCGGCCGCATCGGCGACCCGGACGACGGCGACTGCCTGATCGCGACCGCCCACAAGGCCGCCGACGAACCGGGCCCCTACGGAGACCTCAAAGCCGTCCTGCACTTCGTCCCCTGGGGCAAGGACGGCGTCTCCCTGGACCTCATGCGCCGCGACCGGACCGCCGACCCCGGCATGAACGAGCTGCTCATCGTGGCCGCCCTGCAAGCCGCCCCGAAGCTCGGCATCGCGCGCGTGTCCCTCAACTTCGCGATGTTCCGCGCGGCACTCGCACGCGGCGAGAAGATCGGCGCGGGCCCGGTGCTCCGCACCTGGCGCGGACTGCTCGTCTTCCTGTCGCGCTGGTTCCAGATCGAGTCCCTGTACAAGTTCAACGCGAAGTTCCGCCCCCGCTGGGAGCCCCGCTTCGTCGTCTACCGCTCCTCCAAGGAGCTCCCCCGCATCGGCTTCGCGGCCATGCAGGCCGAGGGCTTCGTGACCCTCGCGCCACCCCGCTTCCTGCGCCGGGGGAGCGCACAGCGCCGCCCCTGCCCCCACCGCGCGGCGGAGCGCGAGGTCCGGGCGGCATAGAGCCCGCCCGCACGGGCCTAGGCTGGAGGCATGAGTACGTTGCGCGGGCGGGGAACGGTCGAGGGACTGCCGGAGTGGGGCCGCTGCGCGGTCATGGGGGTCGTGAACGTGACCCCGGACTCCTTCTCCGACGGGGGCCGCTGGTTCGACACCACGGCCGCCGTCAAGCACGGCATCGACCTGGTCGCCCGGGGCGCCGACCTGGTCGACGTGGGCGGTGAGTCGACCCGTCCCGGTGCCTCGCGCGTGGACGAGGACGAGGAGCTGCGGCGCGTGGTCCCCGTGGTGCGCGGGCTCGCGGCCGAGGGCGTGACGGTCTCCGTGGACACGATGCGCGCCAGCGTCGCCGAGCAGGCGCTCGCCGCGGGCGCCGTCCTGGTGAACGACGTCAGCGGCGGCCTCGCCGACGCGCGCATGGTCCCCGCGGTGGCCGCCGCCGGGGCGCCCTTCGTGGTCATGCACTGGCGCGGCTTCCTCACCGACATCCACGCCAAGCCCGTCTACGGGGACGTGGTCTCCGAAGTCGTCGACGAGCTCCACGCGCGCGTGCAGGCCGCCATCGAGGGCGGCATCGCCCCCGGGCGCATCGTCATCGACCCGGGCCTCGGCTTCTCCAAGGACGTCGAGCACGATCTGGCGCTCCTCGGCCGCCTCGACCGCCTCCGTGAGCTCGGCCACCCGGTCCTGGTCGCCGCCTCCCGCAAGCGCTTCCTCGGCCGTGTCCTCGCGGGGCCCGAGGGCGCGCCGCCGCCCGCCCGCGAGCGCGACGCGGCCACCGCCGCCGTCTCCGCCATCGCCGCCCACCAGGGCGCCTGGGCGGTCCGCGTGCACGAGGTGCGGGCCACCGCCGACGCCGTCCGTGTCGCACACGCCGTGACGAGCACGGCGGGCGGTATCCGGTGACCGGGGCCAGGACCGACGCGCAACAGGTCGAGCTGGCCAACACGGCTTTCTACGAAGCACTGGAACGCGGCGACTTCGACGAGCTCTCCGACCTCTGGATGGACGGGGACGCGGCCCCGGAAGCGGATCCGGACACTGACGGCCGGGACGACGAGGACATCGCGGACGACGGCGACGAAGCCGCGATCTCCTGCGTCCACCCCGGCTGGCCGGTCCTCACGGGCCGCGGCGAGGTCCTCAGGTCGTACGCGCTGATCATGGCGAACACCGAGTACATCCAGTTCTTCCTGACCGACGTGCACGTCGGTGTCGCCGGCGACACCGCCCTGGTGACCTGCACGGAGAACATCCTCAGCGGCGGCCCGCCCCCCGAGGGCGGCGGCGAACTCGGCCCGCTGGTCGGCCAGCTCGTGGTCGCCACGAATGTCTTCCGGCGCACAGAGGACGGCTGGAAACTGTGGTCGCACCACGCCTCACCCGTACTCGCCGAAACCGACGACGAAGAGGGCGAGGAGTCACCCTCCTGAGTGGGTAGGCGCGATTGCAGGAGCCCCCGCGGGCAAGGACTGTCAGTGCGCGCAGGTAGATTCGATCGAGGCTGGTGTGCCGACCGCACTCGGTGCAGGCCTGCCGATACCGACGATTGCAGGAGTGATTCGCGTGGATCGTGTCGCGCTGCGCGGCCTCAAGGCCCGTGGGCACCACGGTGTCTTTCCGCGGGAACGCGAAGAGGGCCAGACCTTCATCGTGGACCTGGTAATTGGCCTGGACACCCGTGCGGCCGCCGCCGACGACGACCTGGCGAAGACCGTGCACTACGGCATCGTGGCCGAGGAGGTCGTGGCCGCCGTCGAGGGCGAGCCCGTCGACCTCATCGAGACGCTTGCCGAGCGCATCGCCCAGACGTGTCTGAAGCACGACGGAGTCCTGGAGGTCGAGGTGTGCGTCCACAAACCGGACGCCCCGATCACCGTCCCCTTCGACGATGTGACCGTCACCATCACCCGGAGCCGAGTATGACCGCGTTTTCCACGCAAGGGCAGAGCGACCCGACCGTCCAGCCGGTGCCCACCGCCGTGGTGGCACAGGTCGACGCAGCCGACACCACGCTCTCCAACCCCAAACGCGCCGTGATCTCCCTCGGCAGCAATCTCGGCAACCGCCTGGAGACGCTGCAGGGCGCGATCGACGCCCTGGAGGACACCCCCGGCCTGCGCGTCAAGGCCGTCTCTCCCGTGTACGAGACCGAGCCCTGGGGCGTCGACCCCGGCACCCAGCCGTCGTACTTCAACGCGGTGGTCGTGGTGAAGACAACTCTGCCGCCCTCCTCGCTCCTGGAGCGGGCGCACGCGATCGAGGAAGCCTTCCACCGCGTGCGCGACGAGCGCTGGGCGGCCCGCACGATCGACGTCGACATCGTGGCCTACGCCGACATCGTCTCGGACGACCCGGTCCTCACGCTCCCCCACCCGCGCGCGCACGAGCGCGCCTTCGTCCTCGCCCCCTGGCACGACGTGGAGCCCGAGGCGCAGCTCGCGGGACGCGGCGCGGTCGCCGACCTGCTCGCCAAGGTCACCCGTGACGGCGTGACACCCCGTGTCGACCTGGAACTCCGGCTGCCCGAGTAGTCGTTAGGGTCTAACGAACCCGCACGACGAGAAACGGGTCCGAGCGACGCCGCGGGCAACGAAGGCGACGCGAGCAACGAAGGCGACGAAGGGTCATCCGTGGAGCAGCTGCGCATCAGGACACTGGCCGGCCTCTTCCTGGTGGCCGGAGTGCTGTCCTGGGCGGGCGCCCGGCTGTGGGACTCCGTGGGCACACTGCCGCGGGTCCCGCTGGCCGCGCCCATCGTGCTCGCGGTGATCGCCGCGGTGCTGCTCGCCACGGCGCTCTCGCTGCGCGCCCGGCTGCGCGCGCAGCGTGAGCGGCGGCCCGGCGCCAAGGGCGTCGAGCCGATGATGGCCGCGCGTGCCGTGGTCTTCGGCCAGGCGAGCGCCCTGGTCGCCGCCCTCGTCTCCGGGATGTACGGCGGCGTGGGCGCCTTCCTCCTGGAGTACCTGGACGTGCCGCCCCGCCGGGACCAGGCGATCTATGCCGGCCTCTCCGTCCTGGCGGGCATCGCGGTGATAGCGGCGGCCTTCTTCCTGGAGCGGGTCTGCAGGCTCCCGGAGGACGAGGACGAGCACGGCGGAACGGCCGCAGCCGCCTGAGAGCGCCCTCCAGGGGCGCGGGGAACTGCGCGACCAGCCCACAACGCACCAGCGGCCGACCTCGCACGCCCTGCCCGCAGAGCTAGCGCCTAACGCCTAACGCCTAACGCGCGATGATCAGGCTCATCGCCTCATTGCGCGTCGCAGGGTCACGGAGCTGACCCCGCACCGCCGACGTGATCGTCTTGGCGCCCGGCTTCCGCACCCCGCGCATGGTCATGCACATGTGCTCGCACTCGACGACCACGATGACGCCGCGCGGCTCCAGGATCTCCATCAGGGAGTCCGCGATCTGCGTGGTCAGCCGCTCCTGGACCTGCGGACGGCGCGCGTACACGTCCACGAGGCGGGCGAGCTTGGACAGGCCGGTGATCTTGCCGTCCGACGACGGGATGTAGCCGACGTGCGCCACACCGTGGAACGGCACGAGGTGGTGCTCACAGGAGCTCTGCACCTCGATGTCCTTGACCAGGACCATTTCGTCGTGACCAAGATCGAACGTCGTCGTCAGGACATCCTCGGCCTTGAGCCACAGGCCGCCGAATATCTCCTTGTACGCGCGAGCCACACGTCCGGGGGTCTCCCGCAGACCCTCGCGGTCCGGGTCCTCGCCGACCGCGATAAGCAGCTCGCGCACGGCGTTCTCGGCCCGCTTCTCGTCGAACACGCCGATCGTGCCCTCGCCGTCCAGCGTCACGGGATCGGTCATGTGTGCCTCGTTCCTAGCGTTCCACGCATCAGTGCGTCTGTGCGTACGAAAAAACTGCGCCCCCCAGGCTAGAACCAGGGGGGCGCAGCTTCCATTCCGGGCCTGCTGAGACGCAGGATCAGCTCTCGGGGCGGTCTTCCTTGGTCACGTCGACGGGCGTTTCCGTCGGACCCGCGGTCACCGCGGGCGTGGCGCCGTTCGCACCGTTCGTCAGCGACAGCTCCCGGGGGGAGAGCACCGGCGGGCGGGTCGAGGGCGTACGCCGCGAGGAACCGGTCCACGCCGGACGGGCCGGACGCTTCACGATGCCTGCGAAGACCTCGGCGATCTGCTCCTTGTTGAGCGTCTCCTTCTCGAGGAGCTGGAGGACCAGGTTGTCGAGAACGTCGCGGTTCTCGACGAGGATCTCCCAGGCCTCGTTGTGCGCGGTCTCGATGAGCTTCTTGACCTCTTCGTCGACCAGCGCCGCGACCTCTTCGGAGTAGTCGCGCGGGTGACCCATCTCGCGGCCGAGGAACGGCTCGGTGTTGTCACCGCCGAACTTGATCGCGCCGAGCCGCTCGGTCATGCCGTACTGCGTGACCATGGCCCGTGCGGTCGCGGTGGCCTTCTCGATGTCGTTCGCCGCGCCCGTCGTCGGGTCGTGGAAGACGAGCTCCTCGGCCGCGCGCCCGCCCAGCATGTACGCCAGCTGGTCGAGCATTTCGTTGCGCGTGGTGGAGTACTTGTCCTCGTCCGGCAGGACCATCGTGTAACCGAGGGCCCGGCCGCGCGACAGGATCGTGATCTTGTGCACCGGGTCCGAGTTCGGAGACGCCGCCGCGACCAGGGCGTGACCGCCCTCGTGGTACGCGGTGATCTTCTTCTCCTTGTCGGACATGATCCGGGTCCGCTTCTGCGGACCGGCCACGACACGGTCGATCGCCTCGTCGAGCGAGTGGTTGTCGATCAGCTTCTTGTCGCCGCGCGCCGTGAGGAGCGCCGCTTCGTTCAGCACGTTCGACAGGTCGGCACCGGTGAAGCCCGGCGTACGCCGCGCCACCGCGCCCAGGTCGACGTCCGGGGCGACCGGCTTGCCCTTCTGGTGAACCTTGAGGATCTCCAGACGGCCCTGCATGTCCGGGCGGTCGACCGCGATCTGCCGGTCGAAACGGCCGGGGCGGAGCAGCGCCGGGTCGAGGATGTCGGGGCGGTTCGTGGCGGCGATCAGAATGACGCCGCCCTTCACGTCGAAGCCGTCCATCTCGACGAGCAGCTGGTTCAGCGTCTGCTCGCGCTCGTCGTGGCCGCCGCCCATGCCGGCGCCGCGGTGGCGGCCGACGGCGTCGATCTCGTCGACGAAGACGATCGCCGGGGCGTTCGCCTTGGCCTGCTCGAAGAGGTCACGCACACGGGAGGCACCGACACCGACGAACATCTCGACGAAGTCGGAACCGGAGATCGAGTAGAAGGGGACGCCGGCCTCGCCCGCGACGGCACGCGCGAGGAGCGTCTTACCCGTACCGGGCGGCCCGTACAGGAGCACGCCCTTGGGGATCTTGGCCCCGACGGCCTGGAACTTCGCCGGCTCCTGGAGGAACTCCTTGATCTCGTGGAGTTCCTCGACGGCCTCGTCCGATCCGGCCACGTCCGAGAACGTCGTCTTCGGGGTGTCCTTGGTGATCAGCTTGGCCTTGGACTTCCCGAACTGCATGACCCGGGAGCCGCCGCCCTGCATCTGATTCATCAGGAACAGGAAGACGACGACGATCAGTACGAAGGGGAGCAGGGAAAGCAGGATGCCGACGAACGGGTTCTGCTTCGACGGCGAGACGGTATAACCGTCCGGGATCTTCTTGTCCTGGTACTTGTCCTGCAAGGTCTTGGCGATGTCGACACCTTGGTTGCCGATGTAGCTCGCCTGGATCTTGCTGCTGTCCTTGACCTTCTGGCCGTCCTTGAGCTCGACCTTGATGGTCGACTCGTCACCGGTGGTGAGCTTGGCGGATTCGACCTTGTCGTCGTTGATCGCCTGCACTACCTGGCCGGTGTCCACCGTCTTGTAGCCACCGGACGAACCGACGACCTGCATCAACACGACCACGGCAAGGACGGCCAGCACGATCCACATGACTGGCCCACGGAAGTATCGCTTCACGTCCATCCATACGGAGCGATGACGCCCCGTCCCTCCTGCCATAGTGAGTTTGATAAAGGCTGTTCTTCGGACGGTACCCCAGCATTGTCACCCGAAGTCGCACGGGACGGCTGACAAACCCGTCTTCGCATGCTCCAACGCCGGGAAACGGGTGAGGGTTCCCGGCCGCCTCCGCGGAGTTGGCCGGGGGCCGGGGATTCAGCCGCCGTAGACGTGCGGAGCGAGGGTGCCGACGAACGGCAGATTGCGGTACTTCTCCGCGTAGTCCAGGCCGTACCCGATGACGAACTCGTTCGGGATGTCGAAGCCGACCCACTCCACGTCGATCGCGACCTTGGCCGCCTCGGGCTTGCGAAGGAGCGTGCACACCTTCAGCGACGCGGGCTCGCGCGAGCCGAGGTTGGAGAGCAGCCAGGACAGCGTCAGACCGGAGTCGATGATGTCCTCGACGATCAGGACGTGCTTGCCCTTGATGTCGGTGTCCAGGTCCTTGAGGATCCGCACGACCCCGGAGGACTGGGTGCCCGCGCCGTACGACGACACGGCCATCCAGTCCATGGTGAGCGGGGTGGACAGCGCACGCGCCAGGTCCGCCATGACCATCACCGCACCCTTGAGCACGCCGACGATCAGCAGGTCCTTGCCCGCGTACTCCGCGTCGATCTTCGCCGCCAGCTCCGCCAGCTTCGCGTCGATCTCTTCCTTGGTGATGAGCACCGACTGAAGGTCGGTGCCCATGTCTTTCGCGTCCACCCGCATCACTTTCGGTCGTCCGTCACACCGGCTGCGCAGAGCCCGGGGGCCCCTCGGTCAACAGCCTTGCCGGATCACCAGTCTGCCACCCTGGCGCTGGGCGACGACTTTGCCCGGGAGATTGATGGCCCCCTGGCCGCGCCAGCCCGTGATCAGCCGGTCCACCTCTTCGAGATGCCGGGCGAACAGCGCTCCGGCCGGGGCGCCCGCCTCGATGGCGGCGCGGCGCACGATGCGGCGGCGCACGGCGGGCGGCAGGGCGTAGAGCTTGGCGCACTCCAGAAGGCCCGCGGCGTCGCGCACGGAGGCTTCCGCCTGTGCGGCCCAGTGGTCCAGGGCGTCGGCGTCATCCCGGGACAACTGGGCCGTACGGGCGAGTGCTTCCACGACGCCTTTGCCGAGCGCCTTCTCCAGGGCGGGCAGGCCTTCGTGCCGCAGCCGCGAGCGCGTGTAGGCGGGGTCGGTGTTGTGCGGGTCGTCCCAGACGGGCAGCGACTGGACCATGCATGCCTTGCGGGCCGTCTGCCGGTCGATGTGCAGGAAGGGGCGGCGGTAGCGGCGGTCGGCGCCGGGTCCGCCGGACACGGCGGCCATCCCGGACAGGGAACGGATGCCGGAGCCTCGGGCGAGACCGAGCAGGACGGTCTCCGCCTGGTCGTCGCGGGTGTGGCCGAGCAGGATCGCGGCTGCGCCGTGGCGGTCGGCCACGGCGTCGAGCGCGCCGTACCGTGCGTCGCGGGCTGCGGCTTCGGGGCCGCCGTCCCTGCCGACGTCGACGGCGACGGACTCGATCGGGTCGAGGCCGAGGGCGGTGAGCCGCGAGACGACCTCGGCGGCGCGCAGATCTGACCCGTCCTGCAGTCCGTGGTCGACGGTGACGCCGCCGGCGCGGATACCGAGCTTGGGGGCCTCGAAGGCGAGGGCGGAGGCGAGCGCCATGGAGTCGGCGCCGCCGGAGCACGCGACGAGGACGAGTGGCGACGCGGCCGGCTCGCGTGGAGGGTGGGGGTGAGCGGGGCTCGGGGGGACGTGCTCGGGGATGCGCTGTGCTTCGGGACGCAGGGCGTCGGAGCGCCGCGGATCGGCGCTCGGGGCTTCGGTGCGCTGTACGTCGGTCAGTACGTCGTGGAGTACGCGGCGGACCGCCAGGCGTATCGCCGCGACCGCAGGATGGGGACCCATGTCCGGTTCCCTTCATGAAGTTCGGGGGTGAGCCTCGGACCTGTCACTCAGGACCACTCTCGGGAGATCGGGCCTCGGACAGATCCCAAGAGGTTAGTCACTCAGAGTGTGTCGATGGTGACAGAGCCGAGCCGTTCCCCGAGCATTGCACGCCTACCCATGGCTCACGGTCCCTCGGACGGGTGATTGGGGAGGCGTTCTCCTGCCATCGGCCGCAACTCGCTCCTTTACTGCGCTCACTCCGCCTTGCGGTGCACCCGCGCGACCCAATCAGCGGGTTTGGCGATCTCCGACTTGGTGGGCAGCGTGTTCGGCGAAGTCCACACCCGGTTGAAACCGTCCATGCCGACCTCGCCGACGACGGCGCGCACAAAACGCTCGCCGTCGCGGTATTGGCGCAATTTCGCGTCCAGGCCGAGCAGCTTGCGCAGGGCCTGGTCGAGGCGGCTGGCCCCGCGCGCCCTGCGCTGCTGGAACTTCTCCCGGATCTCCGCGACGGAGGGCACCACGTCGGGGCCCACTCCGTCCATCACGAAGTCCGCGTGGCCTTCGAGGAGCGACATGACGGCCGTGAGGCGGGCGAGGATCTCGCGCTGGGCGGGGGTCTGCACCAGCTCCACCAGGGAGCGGCCCCCGTCGTCCTCCTCGGCCTCGGGACGGCCGCCGGCCAGCGACTGGGCCGTCTCCCTGATGCGCTCAAGGACCGTCATCGGATCGACCTCGGTCTCCGAGAGGAAGGCCTGGATCTCCCCTTCGAGGTGGTCGCGCAGCCAGGGCACGGCCGAGAACTGCGTGCGGTGCGTCTCCTCGTGCAGGCAGACCCAGAGCCTGAAGTCATGGGGGTCCACGTCGAGCTCGCGCTCCACGTGCACGATGTTCGGGGCCACGAGCAGGAGCCTGCCGCCGCCGCTCTCCCCTGCCGGGAGGTCGCGGGAGGCCGGGGCGAAGGTCTCGTACTGTCCGAGGACGCGGGAGGCGAGGAAGGAGAGCAGCATGCCCAGCTCGACGCCGGTCACCTTGCCGCCGACCGCGCCGAGCATCGCGCCGCCGGGCCCGCTGCGGCGGTCCTGCATCTTGTCCAGGAGGGGTTTGAGGATCTCCCGGAACCCGGCGACGTTCGCCTTGATCCAACCGGCCCGGTCGACGACAAGGACCGGGGTGTCGTGAGTGTCCTCCGTGCCCATCCGGGTGAAGGAACGGACGTGTTCCTCCGAGGACTTCGCATGCTTCCGGAGCTCGGCGACGATGGCCCGCGCCTCGTCCCGGCTCACTTCTGGACCCGGCCGGACGAGCCGGGTCGCGGTCGCCACCGCGAGATTCCAGTCGACCATCTCCGCACCACCGATGCTCGTCATGCGTCAACGGTACGTGGTCGATCCCGCCTGCGGAGGGGGTTGACCCCCGAGATTGCCCCGGCGCGGGCCCGTAGGGGTCAGCGGCAGCCGCACTTCGCTACCGCTGACGCCATTTTGTCGAGTGCCGTCTGCGCTGCCTTGGGGTCCGTGGTGCCTGTGGTCATGAAGGCGAAGACGAGGAGTCGGCCGTCCGTGTCGACGACCGTGCCCGCGAGGGTGTTCACGCCCGTCAGGGTGCCGGTCTTGGCGCGCACGACGCCGGTGCCCGGCGATTCCTTGGGGTAGCGGTCGACCAGGGTGCCGGTGAAGCCGGCCACGGGCAGGCCCGTCACCGCCGAGCGCAGTTCGGGGCGGTCGGGGTCGGCGGCCCGGGCGAGGAGTGCGGCGAGCAGCTCGGCGGAGCTGCGGTCGGCCCGGTCCAGGCCGCTCCCGTCGGCGAACTTCGTCCCGGCCAGCGGCAGCTGTGCCTTCTTGAGCTGGGCGGCGATCGCACGCCCCGCACCGTCGAAGCTCGCAGGCTCCTTCGAGGCGAGCGCCGTCTGGCGGGCCAGCGCCTCGGCGATGTCGTTGTCGCTGTGCGTCAGCATCCGCTCGACGAGGGCGGACAGCGGCGGCGACTCGACCTTTGCGAGGGATTCGGCGCGATCGCTCGCCTTGGACGGGACGGGGTCCTTCTTGTCGCTCTTGCTGCCCTTGTCGCCCTTGTCGCCCTTATCCTTCTCCCCCTTCGCCTCGATGTCGATCCCCTCGTCCTCCAGGAAGCCCGCGAACTTCTCCGCCGCGTCCGCCGCCGGATCACCGGAGCGCGGCGCGGGCCCGCCGGAGGAGTCGTCGAGGCGGCCCTCGTCGACCATCAGCGCGCTGACCAGCGTGAGGTTCTCGTTCGGGCCGATGGGGTGCTGCTGCTCCCCGGAGTAGAGCGAGGTGTCGTACGACAGGGACACCTTGTCCGCGCCGCGGTCCTTCAGGGCGCGCGCGGTGTCCTTGGCCAGGTCGTGCAGGCTCGCGGCGCTCTTCGCGTAGGGGCCGTCCTTGCGGGCGGTGAGCGTGGGGTCGCCGCCTCCCACCAGTACGACGTCGTTCGAGTCCGGCTCGATGACCGTCTTCGTGGCGATCCGGTGGTCGGCCCCCGCCGAGGAGAGCGCCGCGACCGCCGTGGCGATCTTGGTGGTGGACGCGGGCGTCAGGGCGTCGCCGCCGCCCTTGCCGTAGACCCGCCGCCCGCTGCCCGCGTCGATGACGACCGCCGAGCGCTCGGGGCCGAGGGCCCTGTCCTTCAGGAGCGGATCGAGGACGCCCGCGAGCACCTTGGTGTCCACAGCGGGCGCGGAGCCGCCGTGCGGGGCGCCCGCGGGCACGCCGAGCCCCTTGAGGACGGAAGGGGCGCTCGGGGCGGCCGCGGGCTGCCCGCCGGAGGCACCGTCGCCGTGATCTGTGCCACCCCCGGCCTCCCGGGAAGCCGCCAAGTGCCGCTCGGCCGTACGCTGACCGGAGGAGTCCCAGGGGCCGGCCGCGGCCACCGCACCGGCCGCGATCGCGATTCCGACGGTGGCGGCACCCGCCGTGAGCTGCCAGGTCTTGAGTTTCGCAGGATTCTTGAGACCGGCGAGGATCTTGGGAGCCGAAGGCTCGGGAAGCTGCCGCAGCAGCTTCCCGACGTGCTGCCGGGTCTGCTGCCAAGGCTTGAGCTCGGGCACGACGACCAGCCCCTTTCGCGATCACACATCTGCGTGAGGGACACTTAACCACCCGAAGTATGTGCTGATCATGGAGGAGCCACCCGTGGAGTTCGACGTCACCATCGAGATTCCGAAGGGTTCGCGGAACAAGTACGAGGTGGACCACGAGACCGGCCGGATCCGCTTGGACCGTCGCCTCTTCACGTCGACCAGCTACCCCGCGGACTACGGCTTCGTCGAGAACACCCTCGGCGAGGACGGTGACCCGCTGGACGCTCTCGTCATCCTGGACGAGCCGACCTTCCCGGGCTGCCTCATCAAGTGCCGCGCGATCGGCATGTTCCGGATGACCGACGAGGCGGGCGGCGACGACAAGCTGCTCTGCGTCCCGGCGTCGGACCCCCGCGTGGAGCACCTGCGCGACATCCACCACGTCTCCGAGTTCGACCGCCTGGAGATCCAGCACTTCTTCGAGGTCTACAAGGACCTGGAGCCCGGCAAGTCCGTCGAGGGCGCCGACTGGGTCGGCCGCGCGGACGCCGAGGCCGAGATCGAGAAGTCCTACAAGCGCGCGGAGGCGCAGGGGCACTGAGTGCCTTCCCCCGACTCCGACGGACCGCGTGATCTTCACGAAGACCACGCGGCCCGTTCGCGTATCTGTGCGCATACTGTTCGTACTGGAGGTGCACAAGGTACGTATGTGGGAGCGAGGCAGTAAGAGTGGCTGACCAGGAGGCCGAAGACCGCAAACCCCAGTCGGATGAGGCACGAAGTGCGTTCACTCAGCCCACCGGCGTGCTGCCGCAGCCACCGGCACCCGAGGACGAATCGCAGACCACGTCCGAGTTCGCGATCCCCACCGGTCTGCCGCACCTTCCCTCGCCGCCGGGCTCCTCGACCACGCAGGAGACCGAGAAGTCGGCGTTCACCACGCCGAACACATACAGCGCCCGCAACGCGCCGCCCGCCTTCACTCCCCCGCAGGGCATACCTCTGGTGAAGCTCACCAAGGAGACGCCCTGGCAGGACCAGATGCGCACGATGCTGCGCATGCCGGTGGCGGAGCGGCCCACTCCGGAGGCCACGCAGCGCCACGAGGACGACACCGGGCCCGCCGTGCCGCGCGTGCTCGACCTGACGCTGCGTATCGGCGAGCTGCTGCTCGCGGGCGGCGAGGGCGCCGAGGACGTGGAGGCGGCGATGTTCGCCGTCTGCCGCAGCTACGGCCTGGACCGCTGCGAGCCGACGGTGACCTTCACCCTGCTCTCGATCTCGCACCAGCCGTCCCTGGTGGAGGACCCGGTCACGGCCTCCAGGACGGTGCGCCGCCGGGGCACCGACTACACCCGTCTGGCGGCCGTCTTCCAGCTGGTGGACGACATCAGCGACACGGACGTCGAGGTCTCCCTGGAGGAGGCCTACCGCACGCTCGCGGGCATTCGCCGTAACCGCCACCCCTACCCCGGCTGGGCGCTCACGGCGGCCGGCGGGCTGCTCGCGGGCTCGGCGTCCGTGCTCGTCGGCGGTGGCGCCCTGGTCTTCCTGGTGGCGGCGTTCGGCGCCATGCTCGGCGACCGTCTCGCCTGGCTGTGCGCGGGCCGCGGGCTGCCCGAGTTCTACCAGTTCGTGGGCGCCGCGATGCCGCCCGCCGTCATGGGCGTCACGCTCAGCCTCGTGCACTCCCAGGAGGTCAACGCCTCCGCGGTGATCACAGGTGGCCTCTTCGCCCTGATCCCGGGAAGAGCCCTGGTGGCCGGCGTGCAGGACGGCCTGACCGGCTACTACATCACGGCCGCGGCCCGGCTCCTGGAGGTCTGCTACCTCGTCGTGGGCATCGTCTGCGGCGTACTGCTCGTCCTGTCGCTCGGCGTGATGCTGGACGCGACGAGCCTGCAGCCTGAGACGACGTTCGTGGCGGTCGAATCGCGCCCGGTGATCCAGATCCTGGCGTCGATGGCGCTGAGCCTCGCCTTCGCGATACTGCTCCAGCAGGAACGTCACACCGTGCTGATCGTGACCCTGAACGGCGGTATCGCCTGGGTCATGTACGGCTCCCTCGCGCAGACGTCCATCGAGCTCTCGCCGGTCGCGGCGACGGCCATCGCGGCCGGGCTCGTGGGCCTGTTCGGGCAGCTCTTCTCGCGCTACCGCTTCGCCTCTTCACTGCCGTACGTCACGGCGGCCATCGGCCCGCTGCTGCCCGGTAGCGCGACGTACTTCGGTCTGCTCGCCCTCGCCCAGAACGACATGACGACGGGCCTCAACTCGCTCACCAAGGCGGCGGCGACGGCCCTGGCCATCGCGATCGGCGTGAACCTGGGCAGCGAGGTCTCGCGTCTGATCCTCAAGGTGCCGGGCGCCACCACGGCGGCGAACCGCCGTGCGGCGAAGCGGACCCGCGGATTCTGATCAGAGACCGGTGGCCCGGGGGCGGCTTCGCCCCCGGGCCCCCGGTCCTCAAGCTCCGGACGGGCTGATCCGCCCCTACCGCTTGGCGTGCCGGCCGCGCGACGACGGGGCCGCCCCGGGGGCCTCGCCCTCGGCCGCCGCCTTCTTGGACTTGCTGCGCGCCCGCAGGAACTCGATCACGATCGGCACCACCGAGATCAGGACGATCAGGATGAGGATCGCCTCGATGTTCTTGTGCACGAAGTCGATCTTGCCGAGCCACGCGCCGAGCATCGTCACACCGGCGCCCCAGAGGATGCCGCCGATGATGTTGAACGTGATGAACGAGCGATACCGCATGCCGCTGACGCCGGCGATGATCGGCGTGAACGTCCGCACGATGGGCACGAAGCGGGCCAGGACCAGGGACTTCGGGCCGTACTTCTCGAAGAACTCGTGCGCCTTGACCACGTTCTCCTGCTTGAACAGCTTGGAGTCCGGGCGGTTGAAGAGCGCGGGGCCGACCTTCTTGCCGAAGAGATAGCCCGCCTGGTCGCCGAGGATCGCGGCGATGCAGATGAGGACGATGCAGAGCCAGAGCGGGAAGTCGAGCTGATTCGTCGTGATCAGCAGGCCCGTCGTGAACAGCAGCGAGTCACCCGGCAGGAAGAAGCCGATGAGCAGGCCCGACTCGGCGAAGACGATCGCGAGCAGGCCCCAGACCCCGAAGGTGTTCAGGAGGTAATCCGGATCCAGCCAGCTTGGTCCGAGCGCAAGCGTCGTCACGGTTCCGTGCTCCTGAGGGTGAGAGGGCGATGCGGCGGGGGTGGCCGTCCAAAGCTATCAACGCAAGGCGACGCGCCCGGGTTCCAGCATTCTTCCCGAGGTGCACTGTGCATGACCTGAGACATGGCTGTGTGCCGGGGACGTCTGCGCGGGCATCGAAAAACCGGGCGGCCGGGAGTTCGCGTACAACAGATTATCGGTGCGGTCCGGGACCCTGAGATCCCCGGGCCGCACCGACAGGCGGCACCCCGCTCAGCTGTTGCGCGCCGCGTTCGCGAGCATGGCATCCCGCATGTAGCCCGCGAGCCCCGGACGGATGGCCTCGTAGGTGGCCGTGAACCGCTGGTCCGCCACGTACATCTCGCCGAGGCAGGTGTGCGTCTCGTACGAGCAGTCATAGTGGAAGCGGGAGATGAAGCGGCGGTGCTCTTCCGCCGTGTCCATCGCCTCCGCCGAATCCGCGGGCAGCCCGCGTGCGAGCAGGTCGCCCATGCGCGCGTGCAGCGCGGTGAACTCGTCGTTGATCCGCTGCCAGTCCTCCTTGGTGTACGAGGCGGCCCTGCGCTGCGACTGACGGTAGGCGTCGGTGTCGCCCCAGCGCCGCTCGACCTCCTCGGCGTACTGGTCGGGATCGTGGTCACCGAAGACCTCGAACTTCTCCTCGGGCGTGAGGTTGATGCCCATCTTCTTCGCCTCCATGGCGGTCTCGACGGCGGCGGCCATCTCCTGGAGCTTCGTGATCCGGGCGGTCAGCAGCTCGTGCTGCCGGCGCAGATGCTCGCGCGGGTTCGTGTCCGGGTCGTCCAGGAGGGCCGCCACCTCGTCGAGCGGGAAACCGAGCTCCCGGTAGAACAGGATCTGCTGCAGCCGGTCCAGGTCGGCGTCGCCGTAGCGCCGGTGGCCCGCGTGGCTGCGCTCGCCGGGCACGAGCAGGCCGATCTCGTCGTAGTGGTGCAGGGTGCGCACCGTCACTCCGGCGAAACCGGCGACCTGTCCCACGGAATGGCTCATGGGTCCCGCCCTCCTTCCAGGTACGCGTTTCAGCCTGATTCCTCACGCCGCGTGAGGTGCAAGTGCGGAACCCGGCAGTCGGCCATATTCTCGCCAGCAGGCAGGCAAGCCGCGCCAGCAAGGACAGGGACAACACGCCTCAGCCCCGAGGAGACCGCCCATGCCGCGCCAGCACCCGGGCCCCGGCCCCGAGCAGCCCGCCAAACGCACCCTCTCGGTGAACCCCTTCTACGGAGAGGCCAACCCGGTCAGCGGCATGTCCGAGGCGCCGCCCAAGCACCGCCTGCCGGACAACCCGCTGCCGCCCACCACCGCGTACCAGCTGGTGCACGACGAACTGATGCTGGACGGCAACTCACGCCTCAACCTCGCGACCTTCGTCACGACGTGGATGGAACCGCAGGCCGGCGTCCTGATGGGCGAGTGCCGGGACAAGAACATGATCGACAAGGACGAGTACCCGCACACCGCCGAGCTCGAGCGGCGCTGCGTGGCCATGCTCGCCGATCTGTGGCACGCGCCGGACCCCTCGCTCGCCGTCGGCTGTTCGACGACCGGGTCGAGCGAGGCGTGCATGCTCGCCGGGATGGCGCTCAAACGCCGCTGGGCCACGGCCAAGCGGAACGTCGAGCGCTATCCGTCCCCCACCGCGCGCCCCAACCTCGTCATGGGCGTCAACGTCCAGGTCTGCTGGGAGAAGTTCTGCAACTTCTGGGAGGTCGACGCGCGCCAGGTCCCGATGGAGGGCGACCGGTTCCACCTCGACCCGGCGGCGGCGGCCGAGCTCTGCGACGAGAACACGATCGGCGTCGTGGCCGTGCTCGGCTCCACCTTCGACGGGTCGTACGAGCCGGTGGCCGAGCTCTGCGCCGCCCTCGACGACCTCCAGGAGCGCACCGGGCTCGACATCCCCGTGCACGTCGACGGCGCGTCAGGGGCGATGGTTGCGCCCTTCCTCGACGAGGACCTGGAGTGGGACTTCCGGCTGCCGAGGGTGGCCTCGATCAACACGTCGGGCCACAAGTACGGCCTGGTCTATCCGGGCGTCGGCTGGGCCCTGTGGCGTGACGCGGAGGCGCTGCCGGAGGAGCTGGTCTTCCGGGTGAACTACCTCGGCGGCGACATGCCGACGTTCGCGCTGAACTTCTCCCGGCCCGGCGCGCAGATCGTCGCGCAGTACTACACGTTCCTGCGCCTGGGCCGCGAGGGCTACCGCGCCGTCCAGCAGGCGGCGCGGACCGTCGCCACCGGCCTCGCGGAACGCATCGAGGCGCTCGGCGACTTCCGGCTGATCACCCGCGGGGACGAGCTGCCGGTGTTCGCCTTCACGACGGGGGACGACGTGAAGGCGTACGACGTCTTCGACGTGTCCCGGCGCCTTCGCGAGCGCGGCTGGCTGGTGCCCGCGTACACCTTCCCGGCCCACCGCGAGGATCTGGCGGTGCTCCGCGTGGTCTGCCGCAACGGCTTCACGGCCGACCTCGCGGAGCTCTTCCTCGCGGACCTGAGCAGCCTGGTGCCCGAACTGCGCCACCAGCCGCATCCGTTGACGCGGGACAAGGACGCGGCCACGGGGTTCCACCACTAGGCTCCCGGTCCACCCGACGTCATGACTTACTGAGCGCACGGAACATTACTTACTGAGCGCGCCGAACCTCCGCACCGCCAGCGGCATGAACACCCCGACGAGCACCACGGGCCACACCACGGCGAGCAGCCCCGCGTGCTCGGCGGCCCACGAAGTGCCCACCACTCCGGGGTCGTTGCCGAACAGATCGCGGACCGCGGTGGCCGTCGCCGACATCGGGTTCCACTCGACGGCGGCGCCGAGCCAGGCCGGCATGTTCTGCGGGACCGTGAAGGCGTTGGAGAGGAAGCCCACCGGCCAGACCAGGATCTGCACGGCCATGACCAGCTCCGGCTTGCCCGCCACCATCGCCAGGTGAATGCCGATCCACAGCATCGCGAACCGCAGCAGGAGCAGCAGGCCGACCGCGCCGAGCGCCGCGCCGGACGAGCCGTGCCAGCGCCAGCCGATCGCGAGACCGACGCCGATCATGACGAGCAGCGAGGCGAACGACTGCAGCATGTCCGCGACCGAACGCCCGACCAGGACCGCCCCGTTGGTCATCGGCATGGACCGGAAGCGGTCGATCACGCCCTTGTTGAGGTCCTGCGTGACCGCCACCATCGTGGCGTCCAGACCGAAGGCCATGGTCAGCGCGAACATGCCGGGCACCAGGAACTCGGCGTAGTCGCCCGCGATGCCCTTTCCGCCGCCGATGAGGTAGTTGAACATCAGCAGCAGCATCACTGGGAAGACCAGGCCGACGAGCACCTGTACGGGCTGCCGGGCCCAGTGGGCCAGTTCCCGCCGCGTCATGGTCCAGGAGTCGACGGCGGCCCACTTGGCGGGCGTGCCGCCCGAGACCGGCGCCCGGCCCCGCGGCGTGATCGTGGTGGTACTCACACGGCCTCCTTCACGCGTTCGCCGTCCTCTGCACGGCCCGTCAGACGCAGGAACACCTCGTCCAGGGTCGGCCTGCGCACCGCGATGTCCTCCGCGTCGACCCCGGCGTCCCGCAGGGCCTGTACGACGCCGGTGAGCGCCTCCATCCGGTCCGCCACCGGCGCGCTGGCCAGACGCCGGTCGACATCGAGGGTGGCCTCGCCCGGCAGCAGACGCGCGGCGAGATCCAGCTGGGCCGCGTCCCGCACGACCACGTCGATCCGGTCGCCGCCGGTCTTCGACTTGAGCTCGTCCGCCGTGCCGTCCGCGATGACCCGGCCCCGGTCGATCACCGAGATGCGGTGCGCGAGCTGGTCCGCCTCTTCGAGGTACTGCGTGGTGAGCAGCACCGTCGTACCGCCGTCGACCAGGGAGCGCACCGCCTCCCAGACCTCCGTGCGGCCCCGCGGGTCGAGGCCCGTGGTCGGCTCGTCCAGGAACAGCACGTCGGGCTCCGTGATGAGCGAGGCCGCGAGGTCCAGGCGGCGCCGCATGCCGCCGCTGTACTGCTTGACCGCCTTGCGCCCGGTGTCCCCGAGTCCGAAGCGCTCCAGGAGTTCACCGGCCCGCACGCGCGCGTGGCGGGCGCCCAGGTGGTAGAGCCGCCCGAACATGTCCAGGTTCTGCCGACCGCTCAGCTCCTCGTCCAGGGCGGCGTGCTGCCCCAGGAGGCCGATGCGCCTGCGCACCTCGTCCGGCTGCCGCCGCACGTCGTACCCGGCGACCTCCACCCGGCCCTCGTCCGCCCGCAGCAGGGTAGCGAGCACCCGTACCGCCGTGGTCTTGCCCGCGCCGTTCGGGCCGAGCATGCCGTGCACCGTGCCGCGCCCGACCGTCAGGTCGAGTCCGTCGAGCGCCCACTTCTCCCCGTACCGCTTCCGTGCGCCTTCGACGACGATCGCGTCCGTCATCCGTCTCCCTCCGAGCCCCTGCCCGCCCGTAGTCAAACTTGACTACAGATCCGACGCGAAGGAAGGTAACCCCGAACCGGGGATTAGTCAAACTTGATCAGCGGGCCCGCCCGTACCGGTCAGCGATCGTCCTCCGCATGCGCCTCCCCGGTCGCGTACGGGTTCTCCTCGCCCTCGGCGAGGACACCCACGAACGGCTCGCCCTCGCCCGCGAACGTGTACGCACCGCCCTCGATCCGCTTGATCAGACCGCGCGTCCACTCCACGCCCCCGTCAGCCGTGTGGACCCAGAGGTTCATGATCTCGCCGATGTGCCCGAGCTGCTCCGGGCCCTCCTCCGGCGTGTAGTACTCCGTCACCGACCTGCGCCACTCCTCGATGCCCGCCACCCGCTGCTTCAGAAGCTCGACCGCCTCGCCCCGGGGCAGGTCGACGATGAAGCCGAGGGCCGCCGAGAGCATGTCGGGGCGCTGGTCGTACGAGACCAGGTTGGACCGGAGCAGATTGAGGAACTCCTCGGTGCCGGCCTCGGTGATCTCGTACTCCGTGCGCGGCGGGCCGCCCGCCGTGGACGGGGCGATCTCGTGCGCGAGCAGCAGGCCCTGCTTGGCCATCTGCTTCAGCGCGTGGTAGATCGAGCCGGGCTTGGCGTTGGACCACTCATGGGCGCCCCAGTACTCCAGGTCGTTGCGCACCTGATAGCCGTGGGCCCGCCCGTGCTGACGGACGGCGCCGAGGACAAGGAGTCGGATCGCCGACATCAAAGCCACCTCTTTCTAATCAACTTTGATTAGAGTAGCGGTATGGCCGAGACAATGATCCCCCTGTTTCCCTGCCACGAGCTCGACGAGACCCTCGCCTTCTACGAAGCCATCGGCTTCGAGGTGACCTACCGCCAGAAGGCCCCCAATCCGTACGCCGTGATCCGGCGCGGCGACATGGAGCTGCAGTTCTTCCGGCTCAAGGGCTACGACCCGCAGTCCTCGTACAGCACCTGTTACGTCGTCTCCGACGACGTGGACGCCCTCCACGGGGCATTCCGGGCCGGGCTCAAGCGGACGCTCGGCCGGATACCGACCCGTGGCCTGCCCCGGATCGGCGCCGTGAAGGACATGCCCTACGGAGTGCGGCAGTTCCTGATGACGGACCCGGCGGGCAACTGCGTACGCGTCGGGCAGCCCATCGCCGATTCCTTCGAGCACGCGCCGGTACCGAAGGAGCGGTACGCGCGCGCCCTGCACCAGGCCACTCTCCTCGGCGAGTCCAAGCAGGACCACGCCGCCGCCGTCCGCATCATCGACCGCGCTCTTGCCGCCGACGGCACCCCCACCCCCGTACAACTGCGGGAGCTGCACGCCCTGCGGGCGGAGATGGCCGCGCACCTCGACGGCCGCTAGCCGCCTCCCTTGGCGGCCGGGCTCTAGCCCCAGCTCTCGCCGCGCTCCAGAGCCACCAGTTCGAAGGCCGTCCTGCCGTCGAGGGACTCGCGGATGATGTCGGCGTGGCCCGAGTGGCGGGACATCTCGGTGATCAGGCGCAGCAGCACCCAGCGCATCGAGACGTCCTCCTTCGGGAACCACGGCTCGTCCGGCAGCGCGAAGGTCGCGTCGAGGGTGGGCAGGGAGCGGATGAACTCCTCCGTACGAGCGGCCACTTGACCCCAGTAAGCGAGGACCGACTCGACCGTCTCGCCCTCGATCAGACGGAAGCACTCGTCCCAGTTCGCCTCGGTGCGCCGGATCGCGGGGTCGACGCCCTTGGCCCGCGAGATCCACCCCTCCTCGACCTCCGCGACATGCTTGAGCAGCCCGGAGAGCGACAGTTCGCTGGCGCTCGGCTTGGTGGCCGCCTGCTCGTCGGTCAGGCCGAGCAGGGCCCGCCGGATGCCGCCGCGCTCGGCGTCGAGGAAGGCGAGCAGGGCGCCGCGCTCGTCGCCGGGGGCCTCTGCGTTGACGTGAACGACCATGGTGTCCGCCTCTGGGAGCCTGTGGAACCTGCCGGGCTTTCCGACACCACTGACGTTACGGACCCTTGCGGTCAGGTTCTGTCCGCAAGGGTTCCGGGGTTCACATCTTGTTCGGCAGGGCCCTGACCTGAAGATCAGAAGGGGAACTGGCTGCGGCCGTGCTGCACCGAGATCCACTTCTGCCTGGTGAACGCGTCCACCGTCGAATCGCCGTTCAGACGCCCGATGCCCGAGTGCTTCTCGCCGCCGAAGGGCACGATCGGCTCGTCGTGCACGGTGCCGTCGTTCACGTGGAACATGCCGGTGTCGATCCGCCGGGCGAACCGCACGCCGCGCTCGACATCGGCGGTGTGGACGGCGCCGCTGAGCCCGTACGGGGTGTCGTTGGTGATGCGTACGGCCTCTTCCTCGCCGTCGAAGGGCACGAGGAGCGCCACGGGGCCGAAGATCTCCTGGCGCAGGGCCGGAGAGTCGGCGGGCAGGTCCGTCAGGACGGTGGGCGCCACGAGGTTGCCCTTGGTGCGGCCGTGCAGCAGGGCCTTCGCGCCCGCGGCCACCGCCTGGTCGACGATCTTCGTCACCGCGTCGGCCTGCGAGGAGTTGATCAGGGGGCCGATGTGGGTCGCCGGGTCCGCCGGGTCACCGACGTTCAGGGACGCGACCTTGGCGACGAACTTCTCGGTGAACTCCGCCTGCACCGACCGGTCCAGGAGGATGCGGTTGGCGGCCATGCAGACCTGCCCCTGGTGCACGAAGCGGCTGAAGACCGCGGCGTTCACGGCGTAGTCGACGTCCGCGTCGTCCAGGACGACCAGCGCGCTGTTGCCGCCGAGTTCCAGGATCGACCGCTTGAAGTGCGCGGAGCAGACCGTGGCGACATGGCGCCCCACACGGTCCGAACCGGTGAAGGAGATGACGCTCGGCACCGGGTGCTCGATGAACGCGTCGTTGATCTCGGCGATGTCGGTGATCACCACGTTCAGCACACCGGCCGGCAGGCCCGCGTCCTCGAAGACCTTCGCGAGGATGCCGCCGCCCGTCACCGGCGCGTTCTGATGGGGCTTGAGCACCACCGCGTTGCCGAGGGCGAGCGCGGGGGCGACCGTCTTGGTGGAGAGGAGCAGCGGGAAGTTGAAGGGGCTGATCACACCGACCACGCCCACCGGCTCGCGGTAGAGGCGGTTCTCCTTGTCGTCGCCCGGCGACGGCAGGATGCGGCCCTCCGGCAGCAGCGCGACGTTCACCGCCTCGCGCAGGAACTCCTTGGTGAGGTGGATCTCGAAGGCCGCCTTGAGCCGGGTGCCGCCCAGCTCGGCGACGATGGCCTCGGATATCTCTTCCTCACGGTCCTCGATGATGCGCAGGGCACGCTCGAAGACGGCACGCCGGGCGTAGGGGCTCGTCCGGCCCCACTCCTTCTGCGCGCGCTCGGCCGCGCGGTAGGCCTGGTCCACCTCGTCGGCCGTCGCCACGGTGATCGACGCCAGCTTCTCCCCGTTGTACGGATTGAAGTTGATGATGTCCCAGGAGCCGGAACCGGCCTTCCACTCACCGTCGATGTACTGGTGAGCCAGGTCAGTGAAGAAGGACATGAGACCCCTAGCCGCAGACTGTGGTGACAACGGTGCTGACACCTGATTTCGCGTCATCCTACTGACGGGTTAGATGAGTTGGAGGAGACCGCGGAGAAGGTCGCGACTATCGGCCGGATTCGGGCTGTCGCGCTGGAGCTCGCTGACCACGCGCTCGTACTGGCCGACTTCCTCCGCCTTGTCGAGGTACAGGGCTCCTGTCAGCTGCTCCACGTACACGACGTCCGAGAGGTCCGATTCCGGGAAGCGCAGCATGGTGAACGCTCCGCTTTCGCCCGAGTGCCCACCGAAACTGAACGGCATGACCTGGAGGGTGACATTCGGCCGTTCCGAGATGTCGATCAGGTGCTGGAGCTGCCCGCGCATGACTTCCCGGTCTCCGTACGGGCGTCGCAGGGCCGCCTCGTCCAGTACGCAGTGGAAGCGGGGCGCGCGCTCGGAGATGAGCAGCTTCTGGCGTTCGAGGCGCAACGCGACGCGGCGTTCGATCTCGGCTTTGCCCGCGCCCTGCATGCCACGGGCGACGACCGCGTGCGCGTAGGCCTCGGTCTGCAACAGGCCGTTGACGAACTGGACTTCGTAGACCCGGATGAGCGAGGCGGCGCCTTCGAGACCGACGTACGTCTGGAACCAGCCCGGCAGGACATCCGAGTAACTGTGCCACCAGCCCGCGAGGTTGGCTTCTTTGGCGAGCGAGAGCAGCGCGACGCGCTCGACCTCGTCGGTGACGCCGTACAGCGTCAACAGGTCCTCGACGTCCCTGGACTTGAAGCTCACCCGTCCCAACTCCATGCGGCTGATCTTCGATTCGGAGGCTCGGATCGAGTAGCCGGCCGCTTCACGGGTGATACCGCGCGATTCCCTCAGGCGCCTGAGTTGCGAGCCAAGGAGCATGCGCCGTACGACCGAGCCGCTCGACTCCCCTGCGGTCACTTCGCTCAACCCTCCCCATCACTTGGAAGCCAGCAGTCTGCCATTAAACGCTTCAGGCCGTACTCGTTCGGTTACAGAAACGGAAAGCCTTCGATAGTTCTCCACAAGAAGTCGTAGGAAGAAATGGGCAAGAAGTGGCACGGGAACGACCAAGTCCGGCGCGTGCACGTGCATCTGCCCTTGCATCTGCTGTACGCATTCGGAACCATGGTCCGCGCGACACTGCACTGACGCACCACAGCACCACCGCTCCATCGCTATGTACCGCGAAACCGGGGAGTGCCTCGCATGGGGACGAATGGATCGACCATGCTCGAGCCGTTACGGCAGGGGCTTCCCCCACTCGACCCCTCGGCCGTCTCCAGCGCCGCGTCCTGCTCTCTGCCCGCCCGCTACGAAGCGGTGGGCAGCGCACGGCAGTTCACCCGCACGACGCTGGACCAGTGGGATCTGGAAGAACGTTTCGACGACGTCGCCCTGGTCGTCTCCGAACTGGTCACCAACGCCCTGCGGCACGCGCTGCCGTCGGACACTCCGCGCGAACAGGGGCCGCCGGTGCGGCTGCACTTGATGCGCTGGACCTCGCGCCTGGTGTGCGCCGTGCGTGACCCCAGCGACGACAGTCCGGTCACGCGCGAGACCGACGACGACTTCTCCGCCGAGTCCGGCCGCGGCCTGTTCCTGGTGGACTCGTTCAGCGACAGCTGGGGATGGCACCCGCTCGCGGGCGCGCTGCGGGGCAAGGTCGTGTGGGCGCTGTTCCGGCTGGTCTAGTTCCGGTCGGGTTCGTTCCGGTCGGGTTCGTTCCGGATGGGTTCGTTCCGGATGGGTTCGTTCCGGCCGGCGTTGCCGCGTGGTCGCGGGGCTAGCCACCGATCAGGTGGTCGAACTCCCCGTCCTTCATCCCGAGCAGCATCGCCTCTATCTCGGCGCGCGTGTAGACCAGCGCCGGACCGTCGGGAAAACGCGAGTTGCGGACGGCGACATCGCCGCCCGGCAGCTTCGCGAACTCCACGCAGGCACCCTGCGAATTGCTGTGCCTGCTCTTCTGCCAGGCCACCCCATGAAGCTCCGTGGCAGCCATGCCGTTAAACACGTGGTGCACAGTCGCTCCCCGGTGATGCAGTGCCTGGTGTGGCTCTAGATGGCTCTAGATGCAGTAGTCAACTGTCCCGGATCATAGCTGTGTTCACATGCCGATGCATGGGCAGATGCACGTGCACGCGGGGTGTTGCCTTGATTACAGCTCTGTCAGCACCTGCCCAACTCCCCACATGCCATGCGAATGCCATCCAGGTCGAAGCGTGCCCGTACTCGTTCTCGTACTCGTGCCCGTACTTGTTCGTGTACTAGGTAGAGACGCACGGGGTGCCCTTCCTGTTCCAACGTTTACGCGATGGCCTGATGACGACGTGGTGGCGATCAGCGGGCGGTGCCGTACGGCAGCAGCGCCATCTCCCGCGCGTTCTTGATCGCCCGGGCGAGGAGCCGCTGCTGCTGGGCGCTGACCTTGGTGACCCGCCGGGAGCGGATCTTCCCCCGGTCCGAGATGAACTTGCGGAGCAGTTCCGTGTCCTTGTAATCGATGTACGTGACCTTCGCCTGGACCAGCGGGTTGGGGCGCGGTTTCTGGTCGCGCGCGTACGGCTTGCGGGGAGCCATTCAGACCTCCAGGAGGGTGTCGAAAGCGGGTGGCAGGTGTTTCCAGGCGTCGCGCCCGGCGGCGTACTCCTCGTCGGTGAGGAGGCAGGACTCCAGAACCTCTTCGAGCCCCTCGCGATCGAGGCCGGGCGAGGTGAAGACCAGGTGCTGGCAGCAGTCGCCGTGCTCCGGATGCCAGTCGAGCGCCGCCGCGGCGCGCCGCACCGGCGGCACCATCTCCCACGCGGCATCCGGCAGCGAGACCAGCCAGGGCCCCGCGCTCTCCACACAGAGCGCACCGCCCGCCGCGTCCCAGCCGAGCAGCGTGTCCGGATGGTCGGCCAGCCAGAACCGCCCCCGGCTGCGGGCCGCCGCGCAGGTCAGGTCCTCCAAAGCCTGATAGAGCCGCTCCGGGTGGAAGGGCCGGTCCCGGTGCCATACGAGGGTGGCGACCCCCGCCTCGTCGGCGTCGGTCGGCAGCAGCGCGCAGGACGGATGCTGGGCCGCGGCGGCCGCCTCGACGTCGAAGCCGCCGAGCGCCGCGCCCGCCAGGTCCCCGTGACCGCTGATCGGGACCTGGCGGGCAGTCGGGTGGAGCTGCGCGAGAAGCGCGCGGTCCTCGTCATCGGCCTCGGGAGAGTCCGCGAGGGCGAGCACCGGGGCGTATTCGAGCTGGCGGGCCCAGGTGTCGGCGACCGTGCGCTGATCGGTGGGCGCCGCGGCGAGACCGGCCTCCATGAGGTCGTCGCCGTTGCCGAGGTACGGCAGCAGGAGCGCCGGATCGACGGCCGTGATCACGCCGCTCAGCCGCAGCCCCTCGTGCACGTGCGCCGCGATCACCTCGGCCATCGCCTTGGGCTCGACGGAGTCCCACAGCTCGACGACCGCGAGCCGGGTGAGACCGGAGTCCGCGAGCCGTTCGAGCTCGGGCACCAGATCCTCGCGCAGGGCGCAGCAGGCACAGTCGTTGACCAGCGGCGCATCGCCGGTGGAGAGCACTCCGGTGGCGTCGCGCACCGTACGTACGACTGTGCCCTGCACGGCCGTCGCCAGGTCGTGGTGGAGTGCCACGCTGCCGGGGACGGTGGCGAGGAGCCGCTCGACGGCCTGCCTTCGGGCGTCGGAGTGCAGGCCGCCGACGATCGCGATGTCCATCGCTGTCTCTGCCGGGCTCATCGCGCGCCGTAGCGGCGCTCGAAGCGCTCCACGCGTCCCGCGGTGTCAAGGACCTTGGCCGTGCCCGTGTAGTAGGGGTGGCTCGCCGACGAGACCTCGACGTCGATGACGGGGTAGGTGCGCCCGTCCTCCCAGTCGATCGTCTTCTCGCTGGTCGCGGTGGGCCGGGTGAGGAAGGCGAAGCCCGCGGACTTGTCGCGGAAGACGACGGGGCCGTACGGCGGGTGGATGTCCTTGCGCATGGTGATCAGCGCTCCTCTCGGAAATCGACGTGGCGCCCGACGACCGGGTCGTACTTGCGCAGCGTCATGCGGTCGGGGTCGTTACGGCGGTTCTTGCGGGTGACGTACGTGTAGCCCGTTCCGGCCGTGGACCGGAGCTTGATGACGGGGCGGAGTTCGTTGCGAGCCATGGCGCTAGTGTATGAAAATGAATCCCGTTTTCAAAACGGTTCCGCGAGGGGCCTCGCCCCCACGTCAGAGAGGTGCGTCACCATGTCCGCCCACTGCCAGCTGACCGGCGCCACGCCGGGCTTCGGCAACCAGATCTCCCATTCGCACCGGCGCACGTCACGCCGGTTCGACGTCAACGTCCAGCGCAAGCGCTACTGGCTGCCGAGCGAGGGCCGCTATGTGCGGCTGCGGCTCAGCGCCAAGGGCATCAAGACCGTCGACTCCATCGGCGTCGAGGCCGCCGTGGCCAGGATCCGTGCGCGTGGAGTGAGGGTCTGATGGCCAAGAAGAGCAAGATCGCGAAGAACGAGAAGCGGCGCGAGATCGTCGCGCGGTACGCCGCGCGCCGGGCCGAGCTGAAGGAGATCATCCGCCGCCCCGGAACTTCGGATGCCGAACGCCACGCCGCTCAGGCGGAGTTGGCCGGGCAGCCGCGGGACGCGAGCGCGACGCGCGTACGCAATCGGGACAGCGTCGACGGGCGTCCGCGCGGATACGTGGGGAAGTTCGGCCTCTCCAGGGTCAAACTGCGTGACCAAGCGCACGCCGGTTTTCTCCCCGGGGTGCGCAAGTCGTCCTGGTAGCTTGGCGCGCGATTCACCGACCTGCTCCGAGGGTCGTGCAGGTGTCGGCCAGGGCGTCTAGGGGGACTTCAGTGCGGATGCACGTCCGGAACGTACGTATCGGTGCCGCGGCGGCGGGCCTTGTCGCCGCCCTTGCCCTGACCGGTTGCAGCAGTGACGGCGGCGACGGTGGGGACGAGGGCAAGGACAAGGGGTCGGCGGGGTCCTCCGCCGGGGCCGAGGGCTCGTCCGACGCGGATGCGCCGGACGAGGGCTCCGACCCGGGGTCCGACTCCGGCTCTGACTCCGGTGCGAAGGACGGCAGCTCCGAGGGCAGCTGGGTCGCCACCTCCGGCGGGAATCCGCTCGCGCTGGTCATCGCCGGGAAGCAGGCGACGCTGCTCGGCGAGAACGTCCTGTGCAGTGGTACCACCGCGGGCGACGCGCTCAAGCTCAAGTGCGCCAAGGGCGACTCGACTCGCACCGACGGCACGGTCGAGTCCGTCAACGGGACGTCCATGACGGTGTCCTGGCAGGGCGCGGGCAAGGATCAGTTCACGAAGACCGAGGGCGGGAAGCTGCCCGAGGGGCTGCCTACGGCGGGGCTTCCGCAGTCCTGAGCCTTGCTTCAGTCCTGAGCCTTGCTTCAGTCCTGAGTCTTGCCTTGTCCTGAAGTGTGCGCGGCTAGCGGGTCGTGGGGCCTTGTTCGGGGTCCTGCGGCCCGCTTTCCTTTCGGGCGCCCGACCCGGAATCGGCGCCTGTCTCCGAGCCGTCCACCAGCATGGGCGGGGGCGCTGTGTCCAGGGCGTCCGAGAGTTCCTCCAGGGTCGTGAGCAGGAGGCCCGCTCCTCTGCGTACGACCCGGTCGGGCACGCCCTCGCCGTCCCACTCGTCCAGCGCCTCGCGTACCGCTTCCCACTTCGGGACTCGGCGTTCGCGTACGGCCTTCGCGCCGTCCTCGGTCGACTTGCGCAGGGCCTCCGCGAGGCGGGCGGCGGCGGGGACGGGGGTCGCGTCGCGGTCCGGGAGATGGGCCTCCATCAGCATGGCGACGCGGCCGAATTGGGCGAGGGCGTCCTCGGCGTCCGCGGCCGACGCGCGGGAGAGCCCACGGTGGCGCACCGGTTCGTTCTTGGCCCGGGCGACCGCCTCCAGCCAGGCGATACGGGCGTCGCGGGCGGCGAGGAGCGCACCCCGGACGTCCGGGCATGAGCTGCCGTCGGGGTCGGCGTAGCGGCTGACGACCGCGGAGGCGTAGCGGCCGTCCGCCACCAGCCAGTCGGCCAGGCGGTTGCGCAGGCGCGGGGTCTCCCAGGCCGGGTACAGGGCGTACGCGATCATCGCGAGGATGCCGCCGATGAGCGTGAGGACGACGCGTTCCGGGACCGTCTGCGTCCACTGCTCGCCGCCCATGCCGAGCAGGAACACGACGTACGCGGCGACGCAGGCCTGGGCGGCGACCTGGCCCGTGCGCATCAGCAGGTACATCATCCCGGCGCAGAGCACGGCGAGTGCCGCGGAGAGTTCGGTGCCGGGGCTTGCGAGCCGCACCAGGCCCGTGGCCAGCGCGACGCCCACGAGGGTGCCGCCGAAGCGGGCCACCGCGCGGGAGTACGTCTGGGAGAAGTCCGGCCGCATGATCATGACGGAGGCCATGGGGGCCCAGTAGCCGTGGCCGAGAGGGAGCCAGGTGCCGAGGAGGTAGCCGGCGGCGGCCACCGCGGTGACGCGGATCGCGTGGCGGGTGACGGGCGATTCGTGGCGCCGGCGGAGTTCGGTCCGCACGGCGCGGAGGGCCATGGGGAACAGGGCGGGGAAGGTGGGGCGGAGGAGGGGGGTGGGGGTCGGGGTGCCCTTTTCCGTGGCGGTGGAAGTTTTGGTGGGGGTGGAAGTCGGGGTGGGGGTGGCTTCGGATTCTGTTGTGGCGGTGAGGGCGGCGGCCTTGTCGGGGGGTTTGCCGGCGGTTTCGACCACGTCGCGCAGGAGTGCCGACAGGCGTTTCGCCGCTCTTTGGGCCGGGCCCGTGAGGATCGCCCCGGTGTCCGGGGTCCGCAGGGTGGCCACGGCCGCGGGCGGGATCTTCAGCGGTTCGCCCTGTCGGATCGCCCTGGCCGCCGCGTCCAGGATGGCGCCCGCAGCGGCCAGGATCTCGCGTACGCGGTCGCGTTCCTCGCCCTCTTCCGGTACGCCGACCGCCGGGTCGGCCAGGGAGGCGAGTACCGGACGGATGCGTTCCGCCAGGCCGCGGGCGCCGTGGAGCTCGGCGGGGCGGGTGCGGGCCTGGCGCGGGGTGATGGTCGCCGCGTCGCGGGCCGCCATCAGGGGCTCCGGGTCGAAGTCGGCGTGGGGGTCGTGGCGCAGGCGGCGGGCGTAGTCGGCCTCGGCGGCGAGCGCGTCGGCGAGGGCGTCTCGGTGGGCGCCCCATCTGCGTACGGGGAGAAGGACGACGAGGGCGGCCTGGACGGCGCCGCCCACCACCATCATCGCGGCGTGGCCAGCCGCGGCGGCGAGGGAGCCGGGGAGGGTGACCGTGACAAGCATGATCGCGACGTTGGAGGAGGCGATGATGCCGACGGTCGGGCCCGCGGCCCAGCTCAGGCCCGAGAGGAAGGCCCAGAGGGCGAGGAGGGCGAGGAAGAGGAGGGTGTGGGAGCCGGTGAGGTAGCCGAGGAAGGTGGAGACGGCGAGGCTCGTGCCGGAGGCCAGCGCCAGTTCCGGGCGGGGGCGCCAGCTGCGTTGGAAGGTGGCGATGGCTGCCTGGAAGGCGCCGAATGCCGAGCTGGCGGCTACGGCGGGGCCGAAGAGGGTGAGGCTGACGCCGATGACGATGGCGAGGCCGGCGGCGCCGCGGAGGGCGATAAGCGGTTCAAGCCGCTTCCGCTCGACGGTCAACCCCGAGCGGCCAGTCTCCTTCAGCGCCCGAAGCCAGGTCACTCTGTGATGATACGGGGCATATCAGACTCAGGGTGGACGCGGGGCCATCGGGCGTGCGGGCGGGAGAGCCTGTTCGCCCAGAGGCAACCGCAGGGCAAGTCAGCGACCGGCGCACGGAAGAGCTACCTCGCCCGCCCCACCCGCACCGCATCCGCCGCCGCCGCCCCCTCGACCCAGCCCGCATAATCCGTCACACCCCGCACCCGAGTGGTCGACGTCTCCGGAAACAGCCGCTCCGCGTGAGAGGCGACGGCCACGTCCCTCGCCGCAAGCACCGGCAACAGCTCACCCGCGTCCGGAGCGGCCTCCGCGGTGGCACCCTCCGCCGCCGCTGCCAGACGAGCGCCGAGGCGGTCTGCGTACGCCAGCAGGAACGCCTGACGGAACGTCTTCGTCCGCTTCCGGCCCCCCGCCCGCTGCCCCGCCTCCGCCTTCGTCATCGCCGCCGTGCCCTGCACCAGGAGGGAGGTGTGCAGGAGTTCGACCGCCTCCAGGTCGGACTCGAAGCCGACGACGGTCGAGAAGCCGTACGCCTCGTTCCACACCGCGCGGCAGCGATTCGCGGTGGCCACCGCGTCCAGGAGGATCGCCTTCGCCGTCTCGTACGGGGCATCCACGCCGATACGGCAGGCACCGGGAGTGTCCTTGGCATGGCTGCGCGACGCGAGCAGCGCCTCGTCGATGGTGTGCCTGGCCATCAGCTCCTGCGCCTTGGCGGTGAGCGCCTCCGCCTCCTCGGGGAACCCCGTGGCCTCGGCCTTGGCCAGCAGGGCGCGGATACGGGTGAGGATGCGGGGCTCCTGGTGACCGGGCGGCGGTGGCGCGTGGAGCGGGGAGCCGGGTGCGGGCCCCACCGGCTCGATCGCGGGCAGCCGCAGGAGGAGGCGGTAGAGGGCGAGGACCGTGGAGGCCCGCGAGAAACGGTCCGGCTCCGGCTTCGGACCGGCCTGCGGGGCAAGCTCGGCCAGCTGTGCCCGCCAACGGGGCGGAAGCGTGTCGCCGTACCGCCGGGTCTCCGAGATGATCAGCTCGGCGGCAAGGCGCGCCTGCTGGTCCCGGTCGGTTCCGTGCGCGACGTCGTCCCTGGCGCGGCCGACCATACGTATGACGTCCGCGGGCTGCCAGCCCCGCTCCCAGGCGCGCCGCACCAGCTCCTCGCCCCGGCGCCACAGCTCCGCGTCCGCTTCGGGCGCCGCCGCGAGGAGGGACGCGCCGGTGTCGAGGCCCTCGTCGCCGTCCGCGTACAGCGCCGCCGCGAACGCCTTGTCGATCACCTCGGTCACCGGATCCATACGTCAAGGGTATGGCTGGCCATACCCCGGGGACGCCCCCCAGTGGTCGTGCCCGACGAGGCGCCGAACGGTTGGGTTGAGGCCATGACCTCAACTGCCGTACGGCTCACCGCCGTCCGCCGCCGCTACCGTGACGTGACCGCCCTCGACGGCGTCGACCTCGCGATACGTGCAGGCACCTTCACCGCGATCATGGGCCCTTCCGGCTCCGGCAAGTCGACGCTGCTGCAGTGCGCCGCCGGCCTGGACCGGCCGACCTCCGGGACGGTGGAGGTGGGCGGTACGGAGCTGACGGGGCTGAGCGAGCGGCGGCTGACCCTGCTGCGGCGGGACCGCATCGGCTTCGTCTTCCAGTCCTTCAACCTCCTCCCGTCGCTCACCGCCGCCCAGAACGTCGCCCTGCCCCTGCGTCTCGCGGGCCGCAGACCTTCGCGTACGCAGGTGAAAGACGCGCTGGGTCACGTGGGCCTAGCCGACCGGGCCCGACACCGCCCCGGAGAGCTTTCGGGCGGCCAGCAGCAGCGCGTGGCCCTGGCGCGGGCGCTGGTCACGCGCCCCGCGGTCCTCTTCGGCGACGAGCCGACCGGCGCGCTCGACACGACGACCAGCCGTGAAGTCCTTTCACTGCTGCGGCAGTTGGTGGACGAGGAGGGGCAGACCACGGTGATGGTCACACATGATCCGGTGGCGGCGTCGTACGCCGACCGGGTGGTGTTCCTGGTCGACGGCCGAATCTCCGATGAGGTGTTTGCGCCGAGTGCGGGCGAGGTGGCCCGGCGGATGGCGGGGCTGGAGTCGGGGACGGCTCCGGGCGCCCGCACTTCTGATGCCGCGGGCGACGCGCCGACGCCGAAGTCCATTTCGAAGCCCATGTCGAAGTCAATGTCGAAGTCAACGCCGAAGTCGATGATCGCGGGTGGTCGCTGATGTTGCTCGCCTCTCTTCGTACTCGTTGGGCCGGGCTGCTCGGCGCGTTCGTCGCCGTTGCGCTGGGCGTGGCGCTGGTCGCCGCGATGGGGCTGGGTCTTGCCTCGACCTTCGGCGCGCCGGAGCGGGAACCGGTGCGGTTCGCCGGGTCGCCCGTGGTTGTCATGGGCCAGAACACGCTGACCGTGCCGGTGAAACGCGGGCCGGACACCGGACACGTATCAAAGCCGCTCGCTCATCCACACCCTGTGGATATCGAACTGCTGCGCGAGCTGCGCCGCCTCGGGCCGGTCCAGCTGGACGGGGCGAAAAGGGACGCGGTGGGGGTGGATGCCCCGGTCGGAGAGGTGCGGAAGGTCGTCGAGGCGCAGGCCGGCGCCGGGGCGCGGGACGGCACAGGGGTCCGGGACGGCGTAGAGGCCCGGGACGGCGACGAGGCACGGGACGGCCTCGGGGCGCGGGCGCGGGTGCTGACCGGGGGCGACCGGCGGCTCGCCGATCCGGGTCCGGAGCGGGACGCCGAGGCGCTGGTGGCGGTGAACTCGTTCCTGGGGACGGCGGGCGGAGTGTCCGCGTTCGTCTCCGTCTTCGTCACCGCTTCCACCTTCGCCTTCGTGGTGGCCCTGCGGCGGCGCGAGTTCGGCCTGCTGCGGATGGCCGGAGCGACGCCGGGTCAGGTGCGCAGGATGCTGCTCGCGGAGGCGCTCGCCGTGGGCGTAGTGGCCTCCGGGGCGGGGTGTGCGCTGGGGGCCCAAGGTGCGCCGGTGCTGGCAAAGGTGCTGGTCGACGCCGAGATCGCGCCGGAGTGGTTCAGTATCGGCGGGGCTGTGTGGCCGTACCATCTCGCCTTCTGGGTGGGCGTGACGGTCGCCTTCTCGGGGGCGTGGCTCGCCTCGCGGCGGGCGGGGCGCGTGGGTCCCGTCGAGGCGCTGCGGGATGCGTCAGTCGACACCGGCGTCATGCCGTGGAGCCGCCGGATCATGGGAGGCGCGCTGCTGGCGGCGGGGCTCGGGATGCTCGCCTGGACCCTGTGGAGCGATCCGTCCGCGCTGATGAAGCGGAAGACGTACACCACCCAGCCGATGATCCTGATCACCGCGCTCGCCGCGCTGACCCCGCTTCTCGTACGTCCCGTCCTGCGCGCCGTCCGCCTGCCCGGCGCCGTCGGACTGCTCGTACGGGAGAACTCCGCCGCGTCGGTACGGCGCACGGCGGCCGTGGCCGCGCCGGTCCTGGTGACCGTGGCACTCGCGGGCTCGCTCCTTGGCTCTGCCGAGACGGCGGGAGAGGCGAGGGCGACGGAGGCCCGGGAGCGTACCGGGGCGGAACTGGTGGTGACGGGGAAGAACTTGAGTCCCGCCGGTGCCGGTGCCGGTGCCGGTCGGGAGGCCAGAGTGGCCGGGGTGGCCGTGGCCGCGCCGTCCGCGTCCACCGCCGTGTTCGTACGGGAAGAAGGCACCGCGCTGATCCGGTCGGACGCGCGTGCGGTGGGCGATCCGGCGGCGTTCGCGGCGGTGTCACGGCTGCCGGTGGTGGCGGGGGACGTACGCGACCTCGACGACAGGTCGATCGTCGTCAACGAGGAGTGGGAACAGCGGAGGGTGGGCGAGCGGGTCGACGTCTGGCTCGGCGACGGCAGACCCGCGCGGCTGCGGATCGCCGCGGTTCTCGCACGGGGTACGGGGGACAACGGGGCGTACGTGACGACGGCGAACGCCGCTGCCGCGCCGGTCGACCGTATCGACGTGACGCTGCGGGCCGGCGCCGACCGGGACGAGGTGGCGGGGGCGCTGCGGGCGGACATGCGTCGTGGCGGAGGTGATGTTCAGGTGCGGACGGCGGAGAACTGGCTGACGGAAACGCACCCGGCGACGAAGCCGCAGACACGGTTGGGGCTGCTGATGCTGCTGGGTATCGCCCTGGTCTACACGGCCATCTCCCTGGCGGGAACGCTCCTGATGGCGACATCGATACGAGGCTCCGAACTGCGCTCACTCCGGCTGGCCGGGGCTACGCGCACGCAGGTGCGGGCGGTGCTGGCCGGAGAGTCGCTGCTCGCGGTGGCATTGGGCACGACCCTGGGCCTGGCGGTCACGGCCCTGAACCTGGGCGCCCTGAGCACGGGCCTCGCCCAACTGTCGGCACCTGCGGGGATCGTCATGCCGTGGGAGATGGTGGGGGCGGCTGCGGGGGTCTGCGCGTTGGTGGGAGTGGGGGCGGGGGTGCTGGGGGCGCGACGGGGCTGAGGACCGGGAGAGCCAGTTCACCCAGAGGTGAGCGCGGGGCAAACGAGCGGGCGGGTGGGAGAAGGCCCGCGCAAAAAACGCGGCTCAAGCCCCCCGCAGGGCGTTCAACTGTCACCGCCCTCATCGATAAGGCGCCGTACCTCCCGATCCACAAGCCCCAACCGCGCCTCCGCCACCAGAGGAACGGCCCTCCGATGCCGACGGGACTCATGGACGTCGATGTCCACGGTGACAAGCCCCGCCTCCCACTTCGGCGCCTGCGCGACAACCGTCCCCCGCGGATCCACCACCCGCGACCCGCCCCAGAACGAGGCCCCGTTCTCGTTCCCGACCCGGTTCACGAAGACCACCCAGCACTGGAGCATGCGGGCGGTGTAGGAGAGCAGCGTGTCCCAGTAGAGGCCCGTGTCCATCGCCTCGGGATCCAGGCTCGCCGCGCTGTTGGTGGGGATGACGATGACTTCGGCACCGTCCTGCACCGCCAGCCACGGCAGCACCGGCTGCCACGCGTCGTTGCAGACGAGGGTCGCCGCACGCCCGTGCCCGCCCGGCAGGTCGTACGCACGCAGGTGCTGGCCGGGACTGACGTGCTTGCGCTCCTCCCAGGCCAGGTAGTTGGGCAGGTACAACTTCCGGTGGGAGTGGAGGAGCCGGCCGTCCGAGTAGTACGCGGCCGTGTTGTACGCGCGCAGGCTCGTGTGCTCGTGAAAACCCACGATTACGTCGGGGCCGGCGACGGAGAGCTCCCGCAGACGGTTGTCGGAGGCATCCAGGGACGTGTCCCGCCGCAGCCCGCCGAGGTGGTAGCCGTGCAGGCTCAGCTCGGGGAAGACGACGAGTTCGGCCCCCTGCGCCGCCGCCTGGCCGATCGCCTCGCGGGCCGCCGCGAGGTTCTCGTCCACCTCGCCGAGGACACAGTCGGTCTGCGCAAGGGCCACTCTCATGGCACCGAGCCTCGCAGCGCCGGACACCCCCCGCATGTCGGGCACGCCCGGACGAGGGCCCTCGCGCGCCGACGCGGGGCGAGCGGTAGCCCCGTACGCCAAGGCCACCCGCAACACCCCACCAAAGCCAAGCCGCACCGCACCAAAGCCACCCCACCCCAAGCCAAGCCAAGCCAAGCCAAGCCACCAGCAGGATTGTCAGTGCCCCCTGACAGACTCACCCCATGACCGAAAGGTGGGCCCTCGCCGCCACCGAGGCCGGCGGCGCCACCCTCGCCCCCCTCGGGGAGGACGGCCTGCCCGCAGGACCCACCCTGCACGAGCCGGACCTGGCCGCAGCCGTCCGCGCAAGACCCGACGTGGCCCGCTGGGTCTGGCGCTCCACCGCCGAGATCTACCCCACGCTGCTCGCGGCGGGCATCCGGGTGAGCCGGTGCTACGACATCGAGGACGCCGAGCTCCTCCTCCTCGGTCACGAAGGCCGCCTCGGCGAACCCCGCTCGGCCGCCGCCGCCTGGGCCCGCCTGCACAACGCCCCCGTACCGAACGACCCTCCCCCCAGAGCGGCAGCCCCCGGCGCCCAGGACTCCCTCTTCGAGCCCTCCCCCGTCACGTCTCTGCCCTTCGACGCCCTCCTGGAGGTGTATGCGGACCAGCAGCGAAGACACGCGGCCGCCGAGCACCCCGGCAGGATGCGGCTGCTCACGGCGGCCGAGTCGGCCGGAATGCTGGTGGCCGCCGAGATGAACGTGGCGGGCCTCCCCTGGCGCGCGGACGTCCACCACGCCCTCCTCACCGAACTCCTCGGCGAGCGGTACGCGGGTGGCGGCAGGAACGCGGGAGCGGCCGAGCCCCGCCGCCTCGCCGAGCTCGCCGACGAGATCTCCGCCGCCTTCGGCCGCCGCGTCCGCCCCGATCTGCCGAACGACGTCATCAAGGCTTTCGCGCAGGCCGGCATCCGCGTCAAGTCCACCCGGCGGTGGGAACTGGAAGAGATCGACCACCCGGCGGTGCGGCCCCTCATCGAGTACAAAAAGCTGTACCGGATCTGGACGGCGCACGGCTGGAGCTGGCTCCAGGACTGGGTGCGCGACGGCCGCTTCCGGCCGGAGTACACGCCGGGCGGCACCGTCAGCGGACGCTGGACGACGAACGGGGGCGGCGCGCTGCAGATCCCCAAGATCATTCGTCGTGCGGTCGTCGCCGATCCCGGCTGGCGGCTCGTCGTCGCCGACGCCGACCAGATGGAGCCGCGGGTCCTCGCCGCCATCTCCCGCGACCGGGGCCTGATGGAGGTCGCCGGAAGCCACGAGGACCTCTACACACGCCTCTCGGACCGCGCGTTCTCCGGCGACCGCGACCACGCCAAGATCGCCCTGCTCGGAGCGGTGTACGGGCAGACGTCGGGCGACGGCCTGAAGAACCTGGCGGCGTTGCGCCGAAGATTCCCGGCCGCCGTCGCGTACGTCGACGATGCCGCCAAAGCGGGCGAGGACGGCAGACTCGTACGGACCTGGCTGGGGCGGACCAGCCCGCCGGCGGCCGGAGCGGACGACTTCGACGAGGCGGGCATCCCGCAGGACGCACCGCCCGACCCCGCCTCCCCTGACGGCGAGTTCACGCCGGGCTATGCCTCCACCAACACCCGGGCCCGCGGCCGCTTCACCCGTAACTTCGTCGTCCAGGGCAGCGCGGCGGACTGGGCCCTGCTGATGCTGGCCGCCCTGCGCCAGTCCATGGCGGCGGCCGGCCTCCGCGCCGAGCTGGTCTTCTTCCAGCACGACGAGGTCATCGTGCACTGCCCGCAGGAGGAGGCCGACGCGGTCGCGGCGGCGATCCGCGCGGCCGGTGACCTGGCGGGGCGCATCACGTTCGGCGAGACGCCGGTGCGCTTCCCGTTCACCGTCGCCGTCGTGGAGTGCTACGCGGACGCGAAGTAGCTCTCCAGGGAAGCCGGGTCAGCCCTCCGTACGACGGCGCTCCGTACGACGGCGCTCCGTGCGACGGCCCTCCGTACGACGGCGAGGGGCCGATTCACGCCGCCAGCAAGCCCTTGAGCTCGCCGACCACCTGGCTGCTGTCCGTGCCGTCCAGCGCCGCGAGCGCCGACTCCCACTGCGCGTACGCCTCTTCGGCGCGCCCGTCCGCGTACAGCAGCAGCCCGTACTGATGGCGGGCCAGGCCCGCCATATGGGCGTCGGACCGTTGTTCCGCACGCTCCAGGAGGTCCGCGCACTCGCGCGCCGCGTCACCGGGGCGTGCCACCTCGCGCAGGGCGCGGACCATGCCGAGGCGCACCTTGGACTCGTTGTGCCAGTCCTCGGCCACACCGTGGATGCGCAGGCTCTCCTCGAAGTGCGTGAGCGCGACGTCCGGTTCGCCGAGAAGGAGGTAGACGCAGCCGATGTCGCAGTGGGCTTCCTGCCGGACACCCGCGTGTCCGAGGGTCTCGCCGATCGCAAGGCTCCGCTCGTGGTAGTCGAGCGCCGTGCGCGCGTCGCTGTGCTCGTAGATGCTGCCGAGGTGGCTGAGCGCGAACGCCTCGCTGAGCGGATCGTCCAGGGCTTTGGCCAACTCCAGGCTCTGCCGCAGGGCCTCGATGGATTCCTCGTACCGGCCGAGGGCTTCAAGGAGGAGGCTGCGGTTGAGTACGGCGCGGTGGACGAACGACTTGAGGTCGAGCTCCCGCCACAGATCGAGCGCTTCGTCGATCAGGGCGAGGGCGGCGCTGCTGCGTCCCGAGACGTAGTTGAGGCCCGCAAGGTCGGTGAGGGCCTGCGCTTCGGCCGCGCGGTCGTTCCAGCGGCGGGCCGCGGTCACCGCGAGGCGGTTGAGCAGGTCCGCCTCGGCGAGCCGGCCGCGGCGCTTGAGGTACGAGAAGAAACAGCGGACCAGGACGGGCAGCAGCACGGATTCGCGGCCGTGCCGGTCGGCGAGGGCGATGACGTTGGCGAGTTCCGTGTCGCCCCAGACGAAGGCGTCGTCGGAGTTCATCGGCGGCACGGCGGGGACCGGGGTGCCGTCGGCGGTGCGCCGGGGCGGCAGCCGTTCGTCGACGCCCATCATCCGGTCGTCGAGGTCAAGGCCCTCCGGCATGATCGCCACGACGGTCTGCCGGGCCGACTCCGCGTACCAGTGGAGCGCCGACTCCACTACCTCCGCCGCCCCCGCCTCGTCCTGGCGGGCGGCCTCGCGTGCGAAGTCGCGTACGAGATCGTGCGGGGCGTAGCGGCCGTAGGCGGTCTCGTCGAGCAGCGCGACGTCGACGAGCCGGTCCAGCGCGGCGCCCGCGCGCCACTCCTCCACCTCCAGGAGGCGGGCCACGAGCGGGACTCCGTACGCCGGCAGGTCGAGCGCGCCGATCGCGGCGAGAGCGGCGGCGGCGTCCCGGTCGGACTCGCGCTCCGATGTACGCAGCGCGTCCAGGGCCACGGCCAGCGAGCGTCGCACGCTGAGGTCGTCGTGCTCCAGATGACGCAACCGTCCGCCGCTTGCGGTGAGGAGCTCGGCCAGGGCGTCGGGGGTGAGCGCGCGGCGGGCGGCAAGACGGGCCGCGATGATCCGCAGGGCCAGCGGCAGGCGGCCCGCGAGCCCGACCAGGGGGTGCCCTTCGTCGAGCCCCGTCCGCCCGGACACGGCGCGCAGCAGGGCGATGCTGTCCCCCTCGGAGAGCGGCTCCAACGGGAAACGCCCCACGCCGTCGAGCGCGGTGAGCGGAGAGCGGCTGGTGACGATGACCGCGCAGCCGGGGCCCGCGGGCAGCAGCGGGCGCACTTGCGCGGCGGTCGCCGCGTCGTCCAGGACGAGCAGGGTGCGGGTGGGCGCGAGCAGCGAGCGGAGCAGGGCGGCTGCCGCGTCCGGGTGCTCGGGGCTGTGGTTCGCCTCGACCCCGAGATCCCGGAGCAGGGCGCCGAGGGCCTGGTCGGGGGTGAGGGGCGTCATGCCGGGCGTTGCCCCGCGCAGATTGACGTAGAGCTGCCCGTCGGGAAAGTGCTCCCGCAGCCGGTGCGCCACATGCAGGGCAAGCGCGCTTTTCCCTACGCCCGCCATGCCGGACAGCACGGCGACGGGCGTCGTTACGGCGGGCATCCCGGTCCCGTGGCCACCGCCGCCCTCGCCCTGCTCGACGCCGGTGAGCAGGCGGGCCAGGGAGCGGATGACGTCTTCGCGCCCGGTGAAGTGGAGCGGGGAGAGCGGGAGTTGGGCGGGGCGGGTGGTGGGGGATATGGGGGTGGGGGTGGGTGCGGACGCGGGTGGGGATGTGGCTTCGGGGTCGGCGGGGGCGCCGGATGTAGAGGCTTGGGCTGCCGGAGGGTCGGCGGTGGGGCTCGTCGTGGCGTGAGGCCCGGAGGTATTGGCGGGGCTGAGGGCATCGGTCACACCGGTCGCGCCGGTCGTACCAGTCACGCCGGTCACGCCAGTCACGCCGGTCACGCCGGTCGCGCTGCTTACGCGGGGCTCACCGGCCGTATCGGCCACACCGCCCCCGCCGGTCACCCCCGCAGGCTCCTGCAGTACCTCGCGGTGGGCCTCCCGTACCGAGGGGCCCGGTTCCACGCCCAGTTCCTCCACCAGCCTGCGGCGCAGCTCGCGGTGGACGGCGAGGGCCTCGGCCTGACGGCCCGTACGGTGCAGCACCAGCATCAGCTGGCGGTGGAACGCCTCCCGCAAGGGATACTCGGCGACCAGTTCCGCCAGCTCCGGCACGAGCCCGCCCCCATCGGCCCCGGTCGCCAGTTCCGCGTCGTACCGCAGCTCAAGCGCAAGAAGCCGCGCCTCCTCAAGGCGCGGTATGAGCGCGTGGCCCGCGGCGTCGGCGGGCAGTCCGCCCAGCGGAGTACCGCGCCACAGGCCGAGCGCGGCGGACGCGGCGTCCACGCAGAGCCGCCAGTCGCGTACCGCGTGCGCGGCCCTGGCCTGCGCGACCAACTGCTCGAAGACCCGCACGTCCAGCTCACCGTCGGCCACCCGCAGCCGATACCCCGGCGGCACTGCCCGCAGCCGCTCCGGATCGTCCAGGAGCCGGCGTAGACGCGTCACGTGGTTCTGCAGCGAGGCGTGCGCGGACGCGGGCGGAGCGCCGCCCCACAGTGCGTCCTTGAGGGCGTCGACGGAGACCACCCGGCCGGGTTCGAGCAGCAGCGCGGCAAGAAGGGCGCGCCCCTTGGCGCTCTGTACGGGCTGCGGCTCGCCCTCGGCGTCGTACACGGCAGGCGCTCCCAGGAGCCCGAACCGCAACCCGTCGCACCGCACGTCCACGCCATCTCCCGCCAACTGTTGGCCACATGTTAGCGATCGGTTGGCGACGCCTGATGGGATCAATACATCGGGCCCGGCCCCGCCGGTACTCGCGCCAAGCGCGTAACTCGGGGGAGTGTCACCGTTGCGGCCGGGCCCGCTCAGTTTCTGCGAGGCATCCTCAACTTCCTTACGGGGTGGGGAAGTTGGGGTGCTCGCGGAATCGGGACCACTGCCGACGCCGCATCGTACCTGCGCGCGGGCCACCGTACCCACGCGGGACGCACCGCCTCACGATGCCCGGCGACACGCACCCGCTCAGGGATTCCGGCACCAGGTGCTCACCGAAAACCCACCGTTTACGCACGCCGCTTACGTCACTCACGTAGCTCACGCCGCTCAGCTCACGTAGCTCAGCCCGCGTAGCTCACGCCGACGAAACCGGCCCGCACGGCCCCCAGCGGCACCCCGAAACGCGCCCCGCGACAGTATCCCGCGGTAACCCCCTCCCACGGAGGACCCCCACGGACGCCCCCACCTCCCGCACCCCAGGCACCCCCACACCCCGCACCCCCACCCCCCTCACTCCACCGGCACCCTCACCGTGAACACCGCCCCCTCCCCCGGCGTGCTCCGCGCCGTCACCGTCCCGCCGTGCCCCTCCACCAGTTGCCGGACGATCGCGAGGCCGAGTCCGCTGCCGCCCGTGGCCCGCGTACGCGACTTGTCCGCGCGCCAGAAGCGATCAAAGACATGCGGCAGGTCGGCCGGCGCGATGCCGCTACCCGTGTCGGCCACCTCCACCACCACCGCGTCGAGCGTGGCCCGGCAGCTGATCGTGACGCTGCCGCCCGCCGGGGTGTGCCGGACGGCGTTGGAGACCAGATTGCCGATGGCCTGCCGGAGCCGGAGCGGGTCGGCGGTGAAGCAGGGATCGCCGAGCGTCGTCGCGCTCAGCCGTACGCCCGCCGCCTCCGCCCCCGCCTGATGCGCCGCCGCGACCTGGTCCACGACGTCGGACGCGTGCACGGGCTCGCGGTGCAGCCGGAGCGTACCGGCGTCGGCGGCGGCAAGATCCTGCAGGTCGTTGACGATGTGCTGGAGCAGCAGCGCCTCTTCGAGGAGCGAGGTGACGAGCTCCGGATCGGTGGCGACCACCCCGTCCTCGGCCGCCTCCAGCCAGCCGCGGATATTGGAGAGCGGCGTACGCAACTCGTGCGCGACGTCGCTCACCATGGCCTGGCGCTGGTCCTCGAGGGCCTTGCGGTGGGCCGCCATGTCGTTGAAGGCGTCGGCGAGCTGGCGGATCTCCCCCGCCGATCCCGCCGAACGCGCCGTGACGGGCTCGGTCGCCTCGCCCGTCTTCATCCGCTGGGTCGCGGCGGTCAGCGCCCGCAGCGGCCGGGTCAGCCGGGTCGCGGCGAAGGCGGTCACGGCGACCGTCACCGCGAGGATGCCCGCCGAGAAGCCCGCGAGCCGGGTGGTGTTGGCCGCGGAGAGGCTGAACCCCCCATTCGCGTCCGCGCGGGCCGCCGCGGCGCGCGAACCGTCGGAACTGGTGACGAAGAGGAGCGCGGGCTCGGAGACGTACGACCCGAGCTGCTCGCGCCGTGCACTGCCCACGCAGGCCGCCGTCTTGGTGTCGTACTCGCTCCCGACACGCATGACGCCGCCCGACGGCTCGGCGAGGGCCGGGGATTCCGAAGGCGTACTGGCGGGAACGGGTTTCGGCCGCTTCGCGGCAGCGGCACCCGGCTGGTCGGGGACGGCGGCCTCTCCCCGGCCGCTCGCCTTCTCGGGCACGTCCGTGCCGGTTCGATCATCCACCTCGGTGGGAATCTCCGCCTCGGCGGGAACCTCCGTCTCGGTGGGGATGTAGCGCCCGGAACGGCGGTCGAAGATGCCCACCGACTGCCACCACGTCAGATCGAGCCCGACCTTGACGGGCGGCGCGTCCGCGCGTCGCAGGCAGGCGTTGGTGAGCTCGTTGAGCCGGTCCAGCGCCTTGCTCTCGGTACGGGTGGGCATGTCGAGCTCAGCGATGCGGCAGCTGGAGTCGAGGATGTCGGACGGATCATTGGGGGCCTCGATGCGCGGACGCCCGCTGGGACCCTGGACGGTACGGGCGGAGACCCCGAGGTCATGCATGCAGCTGACGACGCCCGCGGCCACCTCCGCCAGCTGTTTGCGCTCGGACTCCGGCAGCCGGAAGGGCCCGACCGCTCGCGGATCTATACGGTCCTGGCCACCGGCCTCCGCGTCCGTGCGGCCCCCGCCGGCGGTCAGCGCCCCGTCGACGGCGAGCGGATCGACGACGGCGGAGGCCTTGGCCGGCAATTCGACACTCCGGGACTCGACACTCCCGGAATCACCACCTCGGGACCCGCCACTCCGGGACCCACCGCTTCCGGAGCTACCGCTTCCGGACCCGCCACTTCCGGACCCGTCACTTCGGGAGTCGGCGATGACCACACGGTCCCGCGTGGTGAGGGCGATGCGCCGCCCGGTCTGCTTGGCCAGCTCCCGCACGGTCTTCCGGGCGTCCCGCCAGCCGGGCGCGGCCGCCGCGAGGCCCAGCAACTCGTCGTAGACCCGGGCGTCGTCGGCAAGGACCTGCCCCTGCTCCTGCCGGATCGCGCCGGACGTGGTCTGCGCGGCGAGCCAGGCGGTGGCGGCGATCGACACCACGGAGACAAGCACGGAGACGGCGAGCAGCCGCGTCAGCAGGCTCTTCCGGAACGGTATGTCACGCGCCACGCCCCGCCACCGCCCCGAGGCCCGCGCCTGGCGCCGCTCCGAAGGCAGCCGCACTCGTCAGCTTGTACCCGACCCCGAAGACCGTCACGAGATGGCGCGGCCTGCGCGGATCTTCCTCGATCTTCTTGCGCAGATTGAGTACGTGTACGTCGACGGTGCGCACCGATATGTACCCGGACGACCCATGAATACGATCAAGCAGCTGGGGCCGCGTGAACACCCGCTCAGGCTCCGCCGCGAGAGCCGCGAGCAGCTCGAACTCGCCCGGCGTGCACTCGACGAGCCGCCCGTCGACGGTCACCTCGTGCCGCACCGGATCAACGGCGAGCCCACCCGCCCGCAGCACCAGCGGCACGGCGTCGGCGCCCTCGACGACCGGATGGTGCGTGCCCCGGGCCCGCCGCAGCAACGTACGGACACGGGCCATGAGTTCACGCGGGCTGTACGGCTTCGTCAGATAGTCATCGGCGCCGAGATCGAGACCGAGCAGCAGATCATCCTCGGTCGTCCGGGCGGTAAGCATCAGAATCGGAATCCCGGCCGAAGAGGAAACCCCACTCCCGCTACCGCTGCCACCCCCACCCTCGCCCCGCAGGACACGCGTGACACCGAGCCCGTCGACCCGAGGCATCATCACGTCGAGCACGAGCAGGTCCGGCGGCCTGCGCCGCACTTCGTCGAGCGCCGCACGTCCGTCGTGGACGACGGCGACCGTGTGGCCTTCGTGCTCCAGGTAACGGCGGATCAGCTCGGCCTGTTTCTCGTCATCCTCCGCGACCAGGACAAAAGCGCACATGGCGTTGAGCATAAGCGGGCCGGTTCACCGCTGACGGAAACCGGACAGCGGCCTAACAGAATCCTCATAAGTCCCGCAGGCCCGCCTACGCCCCACCCCCTGACGCCCCACCCCCTTACGTGTCGCCCCCTTACGTGTCGTGGGGCACGACCACGACCTGATAGTCGTCCTCGTAGACGACCCGCCCGGGATCGGACGACCGCACGGTCCGGCACTCGATGCCGTGCGCGTCCAGAATCTCCAGGTACCCGGGGATGCGCTCGATGAGATGCGTGGCGGTGACCTTGAACCAGGCCACAGCGCCGGGCGTGATGTCGTGGTCGTAGACGGTGGGGTCGACCTTCGAGGGGGTCGGATACGCGGCGTCGTACCAGTCATTGTTGGCCCGCCGGAACCGTTCCTGCTCCGGCGTCAACTTGCCTTCTCTGGCAAGACCGTTGACGAGCCAGAACACCCCCGGATAGTGCCCGCGCTCATGGCGCACGGGCGACTCGTAACGAACGTAGGCGGCAGCAAGGTCATCACTCATCGCGGCATCCTCGCATTCCCGGGCCCCCGCATCCACGCCTAATCCCCGCCCACAATCAACACCCCCGCACTCCCACCACCCCACCCATACGGCTGCCCCACCGAGCGCAATCCGCCCTCCACCCCGAAGGTGGTCCGCATGACCCCAACCCACCCCCGCACCCGCACCACCACCCTCACCTTCCTCCTCGCTGTCCTCCTCACCCTCACCACCACCGCGTGCTCGGACAGCGACGTGGACAAGGCCAAGGACAGGGCCGCCTCCGCGACCGCAAAGGCGGGCGAGGCCGTCTCGTCCGCCACGGAGGCCGCCGCGTCCAAGATGGCCGAGGTGAAGGACGGAGTGAACGCGAAGTCCGACGTAAAGGTCGACGGCTCCGTCAAGACCGACGGCGACCGGGCAAAGGCCGAGATCAAGGCCACCAACAGCACGGACAAGAAGGCGGACTACACCATCTCCGTCAACTTCCGCGACAAAGACGGCAAGCTCGTGGACACGTCCGTCCTCAACATCAGCGGCGTAGACCCCAAGCAGTCGAAATCCGGCACGGTCCGCAGCAACCGGGACCTGTCCGGCACCCCGAAGGCAGAAATCAACAGGGCCCTACGCCACTGATCCCCGACCCCCACCGCCCCCGAGCCAAGCCAAGCCCCTCCCCTCAGGGCAGAAGCGACCGCCAGACCCTCTCGGGCAGAACCCGCGCAGCCTCATCGAGGTCGACGTCGTCAAAGCCGGAAAGCCAGCGCCGCGCGGTCGCGACAACCGGCCCGAGCACCAGCGCCTCGATCAAGGGCATCGGCAGCGCAGCCACCTCCCCCGAGTCGACGTGCCGCTGCATCCAGGCGGTCATGGGCGACAGCCTGGCCTCCTGCGCATCACGAAGCTGCCTGGCCTGAGCCATCCCGAGCCGGTCGGCGTACGAGGAATGCAGCAGTCGAGCGGCGTCCGGATGCTCCTGGACGAACGTCAGATAGGCCCGCACGAGAGCACGAATGCCGGTCCGAGCCGTACGGCACCGCTCCAGGGAGGCCCCGAGTTCGGCGAGCAACCGCCCGAGCCAGCGCCGCAACAGGGCATTCATCAGCCCGTCCACGCTGCCGAAATGATGATAAAGACTGCCAAGACTGACCCCGCTGGCCTTGGTGAGCGCACCGACGGTAACGCCCTGCTCTCCGGAGGCGGCGTACACCCGGAGCGCGGCATCCAGAAGTCGATCGACGGTCTCTTCACCGCGCTGTTGCTTGGGACTCATGGTGCGCCCAGCGTAGAGCGCGGCGACTGCGGAACCGGAACCGCTTCACGAGCGACGGTCGGCCGGCGGCTGCAAATCACTTCGCATCAACCGCTGAAGAACATCCAAATCAGCAAAAAACGCATAAATAACCCGCTGATATTCGGGCGCCTCAAAGGTCACCGCGTCCGATTCAAGCAGGTCACGGGCCGTGCGCAGCTGCTCATAGACACTTTCGGCGACTTGATGCACATGATCGGGAGCCGTGATGGCCACTTCCCGCAGAACGGCCTTGGGATCGGTGTTCTGCGGGTCGTTGAGAAAAGCGTCGTGCACCGCCCGCACGCGAGCGGAACCATCCAGCCCACTGGCGGCCGCCACCGTCATACGGCTGTGCGCCTGAGCCAGCGCGGCCAGAAACCTTGCGTAGGTGACGCGCTTCGCGTCCGCCCAGCGCTGCTCCCTCTCCCGCCGGGAACGAAGGGCATCGGTCACCACCGTCGCCCCGATCCCGAAAACGGCACCCACCGCCGCAACCGCCAGAGTCCCCCACTCCATGCCGGCAGGCTACGAGCGCCACCACAAGGCGTCCAGACACACTCAGCGCAAAGCGCACCCCCCCAAAGCAAAAGCCCCAGGTCACGGCGAGTGAGTCCTGGGGCTTAAGCGGAGCCGCCTTCGGGATTCGAACCCGAGACCTACGCATTACGAGGGCCTGCATGATCGTGACGGTGGATACCGAGCCGTGGCGCTGGATCCTGTTTTCGCTGGTCAGCGCCGCACAGTCGAAGGTTGCGTGCCCGTCCGGTCCGGCCTGTGCCAGCCTGTCCGCTCACGCACGGCTCACGCAGGTACGACGTTTCACCGCTTCGCTGCAGCGGATACGGAGCATCTGAGCCCTCGCCGTTCTGTAGCGTTCCTGCTCGGGCAACTGGGATGATGGGACCCCACAGCACACGACCAGGATGGGAGGCAGCAGATGGCGTACTCGACCCGCATGGCTGCCGCCCTCTCGGGAGCGACAGTCGGACAACTGCGCACGTGGAGGCAGGACCGTGGCAACGGGCCGATCCTCCAACCTGAGCTGGCAGCCAGGCCAGCCCTGTACTCCTTTCGCGACGTGCTCGCGCTGCGCGCGTTCGCCCATCTTCGCCAGGACGTGTCGCTCCAGAAGATCCGCATAGCCCTAGCCACCCTGAAGAAGATCGGGGAGGTCGAGCATCTGTCCAGCTACTCCCTGGTGGCCGAGGGCGACTCAATCGTCCTTGCTGGCCACGATGACCACGGCACCGATCTTGTTAAACGCCCTGGCCAACGAGTGATTGCCACCATGGCCGACATCCTCCAGGAGTTCGCTCCCAGGGCTGGCGTCGTCGTCCCCCACCTGCTCCAGCCGAAGCAGCACGTCACTGTCGACCCCGATACCCAAGGGGGACAGCCCGTGATCACGGGCACGAGGACCCCATTCGACACCGTTGCTGAGCTGATCGAGGACGGCATCCCCCCGGAGAAGATCGCCGACTACTACCCCGGCGTCACCGCGGACGCAGCACGTGATGCTGCTTCTTTCGCGCTCTATGTGGACAGCTACAGCACGGGAGCGCGCACTGCCTGATGCGGATCCTCATCGACGAGAATGTCCCCGTACAGGTGCTGGAGATGCTCAGGCGGCTCCTGCCCGGACATGAGGTCAAGCACGTCAGCGAGATTAAATGGGCAGGCAAGAAGGATCTCGCGCTTCTCCCCGATGCTGCGAGAAAGGGCTTCAACGTCTTCCTGACCAGGGACGCCCGACAGCTGGAGGATCCGTCGGAGACGGAGGCCATCAAAAAGTCGGGCATGCACCATATCCGCTTCAGCCAGGCGCAGAAGGGCATGGCCGGCCTCGGCCTGGCTATGGGCGCGGTCGTCGCTGCCATGCCCTTGATCGTCGGCGAGCTCGACGAAGTAGACACACAGCAACTGATTCACATCAAGGGCTTGAATCCGGCGGGCAAACACCGCTTCGAGCGTGTGGACCCGTCAGTTTCACCGCCGTCCTATTGGCCACGCTAGACGAAAGACGCCTTCCGTCACATGCCACACGCACGGCACGAAGCCACGACGCCCGCCCGCCCTAAGGCCGGATAAGTGCTCCTTCGTCCCTCCACCTCCTGAGGGGGTGGAGGGGGATCGCGCTCCGGGACGCAGCAGAAGGTGGCCATCGAGAAACGGGGCGGCGATGAACTGGTGCATGACGTGCCTTTCACGGTTCGAGTCGGCAGTGCAGGGAGCAGTCCGGGCATGCGCGACCCGAGATCGGGTCGGTGCCGCTGCCGCCGCAGGTCGAGCAGACATCAGCGCGCGGGGCTGGCGGCGGGAGCCGGACGCGCCCGAACAGCAGTCGGTCGGTTGCGAGGGCGGCGTCCAGGTAGGCGTCGAGGCAAACGGCGCCTGCGGACTGTGGCAGCGGGTCGAGACCGAGCATGAGGACCGCCTCACCGGTGCGGGTGACCAGTTCGGTCCAGGGACGACGGGTGGGTAGCCGCAGTCGGCGAGAAGCCCCGGGGATGTGCAGCAGCACGTGGTCGCCGACGAGTTGTAGGCAGGGCTTCAGTTCTGGGATGACCTCACGGGCTCCGGTCAGGCCGCCGAGGCACGCGGACAGTCCCCGCATTCGGTCCTCGGCCGTCACGGCGGTGCCGCCGTCAGTCAGGGCCTGGGTGTGCGTGATCAGAATGTGCGCGGTCTCGCGGCCGTCCGGTCCGGCACCCGGCCAGGTCCAAGCGGCGAGCGACACCAGTAGGCGCAGTTCAGGGCCGGATGGGGTGAGGGTGACGCTCATGATGGCGTCCCACCCGGGGCTTTGAAGCACGACCAGACGATCTTCCCGAACGGGGTGCGGTCCTCCACCCCCCAGCCGTCGGCGAGCGCGGTCACCAGGAGCAGCCCGCGCCCAGCGGTGTCCGTGTCGCAAGGCCGACGGGGGCGGGGTTGTAGGCGGCGGCTGTCGTGTACTTCCAGGCGTACGGCCTCGTCGTCGGCATCGAGTCTGACGAGAAAGCCGTGGCCGGGGGCGGTCCCGTGGAGCATGGCGTTGGTGGCGAGTTCGGAGACGCAGAGTCGGACGTCTTCGCCTCGGTCCAGCAAACCCCAGCTGGTCAGGGCCTCGGTGGTGAAAGTCCGCGCCTCGCCGACCGATTCGGGCCGGGACTCGAAGAACCTCTGGATCGTCTTGGTCATCGCGATGATCCTCATGACTCGGCATTCACGGCGCGAGTGGTGCCGGAGTGCGGACGGTGGACGAGACCGCATCGAGAGGCGGTCGAGTGGGCGGGACGCGGGCGCCGGATTAACAGCAGCCGGGCACCGGCCGATTCGATCTGTCGCCCGCGTTCGGCTGCTATGGCCTTCGGGCCCAGGTGCGACATGGCGGGGGCGACGACGCCGTAGACGTCCGGCAGCGCCAGCACGTCGAGGAGACCGGTGAACGCCGCTGACGCCGGTCCGGCAGAGTCGCGGTCGGTGAAGAGGCCCGACAACTGCAGCTCGTGGCTACGGCAGTACTCGACCAGCGAGGCGGCCAGCGCTTCCTGCCGTGCTCGGGTTACGTGTGCCAGCCGCAGGAAGCCGTAGACGACCGGGCCGCTGACCAGGCGATGTTCCGTAAGAGGTTCCATGCTTGGGACCCTCCAAAGGCTCGACACGTGGTGACGTTCCGAGCATGGCGTCGGACCAACTCGCCGGGAATCACCGCCTGTTCTACTTCCGTTCCACTTCCGTCCCGCCGTCTCGTCAGGTCTGCTTCGATGGCTGGTGGAAGGGAGCGACGCGTGGCGACCGTGCACCACTGGACCGGGCTTGAGGCCAAGGCATTGCGGCTCGCCCTGCGGCTGAGCGTGCGGGCCTACGCCGAGCGTCTGGGCCTGGCGGTCGCGACCGTGTCCAAGTGGGAGAGCAAGCTCGCCGCTACTGAGCCGAGACCCGATACCCAGGCCATCCTCGACACCGCCCTCGGACGAGCGGACGCCGCAGTCCACCTGCGCTTCGAGACGCTCCTGTCGGAGATGGCCGGCAGCGTCGCGACCATCGGCAGACGTGTTGCCTCGTCCGGCCCCAGAGCGTGGGAGTACGAGTCATGGGCCGATGACCTCGACCGTGTCGTGGTCGCCCTGTCCGGGCAGAACTTCGCCTTCGCCGACAGCCTTCTCACCCGGTGGCTGAGCCGGTTCAAGGCCCATGAGCTGGACGAGAAGGGCCTGTACCTGTTTGCCCGTTCCACCGCTCTGCTCGGCGACCTCAAACGCGACCAAGGCGTCGTCCTGGGCCCGCTCTCGGCCCAGCACTCCTACGCCGGTGCCCGTACGGTCTTCAGCCAGCTCGACATCCCCCGCCGCGTCGCCCAGCTCGATCTGTCGCTCGCAGTCGTCACCGAGATGTCCGGCAAGCTGGAAGTCGCCGCCCGCAACTACGAGACTCTCGCCGTCGACGACCGGCTCTCTCGCCGCGACCGGGCTCGCGCACGGCTGTGGGTGGGGACGGCGCTGAGCAAAGACGGCGAGCACGACTACGCGACCCGCGTCATGCAGGCGGCGACCCGCGAGTTCGAGGATCTCACCGAGCCGGACGACTGGTCGGTGGCCCACCAGAAGCTCGCTCTGGCCCGCCGTGGCGCCGGCGACCTCTCTCAAGCTCTGCACTTCATCGATATCGCCCGAAGCAGCGGGACGACCGACTCACCGATGCAACGCGTACGCCTGGACACCGCTCATGGCCACATCCTGCTCTCCGACGCGGCGACTCTGGATGATGGAATCCTCGTCCTCGACCAGACCGCCAAGGTGGCCGCGCAGTACGGGCTCGTGCACCAACTGCGCAGCATCGAGGGTGTCAGGGCCATGAGTGAGGGGCCGACCGGGCCCCGGCAACGGTGACCAGGGAGAACCGCGTGCGCAACGACCATCAGGGCATCACCGAGGACCAGTGGCACCAGGCCAAGCTGATCTGGGACTACCACCAGATGCAGCACAAGCTGCGGCCCGTCGACGTGGCGATCGGACTGGGAAGCCACGATCTCGGCGTCGCGACCCGCTCCGCCGAGCTGTACCGTGCCGGGCTGTTCCAGACGCTGGTGTTCACCGGCGGCAACAGCCCCACCACCGCCAAGGTCTTCCCTCGCGGGGAGGCGATCCACTTCCGTGAGCACGCCATCGGGCTCGGTGTCCCTGCCGACGCCATCCTGCTGGAGCCCCACGCAGCCAACACTGGAGAGAACATCGCGCTCTCCCGCGAGGTCCTCGCCGCCTCCGGCTTCCATCCGGCCACGGTGCTATTGGTCTCCAAGCCGTACATGGAACGGCGATCGTTCGCGACCGCCCGCAAGCTGTGGCCCGACATCGAGTTCCTCTGCGCGTCGGAGCCGCTGGAATTCGACGACTACCTGAAGAGCATCGGGGACGAGAAGCTCGTTCTGGACATGCTCGCCGGCGACCTCCAGCGGGTCATCGAGTATCCGAAGCTCGGATTCGCCATCGAGCAGGAAGTCCCCGAGGACGTACATGCAGCGTACGAATCTCTCATTCGCTCCGGCTTCACCAGCCGCCTCATCGCCTCGTGAACAGCCCGCTCCCGGCGGGCTGTGCGCGATCCACCAGCCCAACCTGTTCCCGCGGCTGACGACACTGGCCAAGCTGTTCGCGGCGGACTACTGGATCATCCTGGACGATGTGCAGTTCACCCGCCGCGACTACCAGCACCGAGCGCGCCTCGCCGCCATCGACGCACCAGGCGCCAACAGTGGCTCTCCATCCCCACCCATCTCCCGAGCGGGCGATCCACCCTCATCCGAGACGCGCTGGTCGACAACGCGGAACTCGCGCGCCGCAGGACCGCCGGAATGCTGCGGCAGAACTTCGGAGCCAGCCCGCACTGCCCCTCTCTCGCCCAAGCGCTGGACCCGGTGTTGGACGCCTTCGCCACCGGCCGGACCTCGGTGATAGCTGAGACCTCCACCCGCGTGCTGCTCGACCTGCTCGGCGGGCGGGGCCGGATCCTCAGAAGATGGATCCTGGCTCCATCCCGGCAAGGTGACCGACCTCTTCGAGCGCCTCGTCGCCGCCTCCGGCCTCCCGCCGATCCGGCTGCACGATCTGCGGCACGGCGCGGCCACGCTCATGCTCGCCGCCGACATCGACATAAAGATCGTGTCGGACACTCTCGGGCACAGCGACACCCGGATCACGCGGGACATCTACCAGAGCGTCTTGCCCCAGGTCGGCAGGAGCGCCGCCGAGGCGACCACGAAGCTCGTCCCCCTCCAGCTCAAGGCCGAGGCCGAGAAAGCGGCACGCAAGGCCGCGAAGAAGGAGAAGGCCAAGAAGGCTGCGGCCAAGAACGCCGGCAAGGCAAAGGGCGGCAAACCAAAGGACAAGCCGAAAGCCCAGGCCAAGGCGGGCAAGAAGGCCAGGCGCCGGAAGCCTAAGGAGTAGCTCCCCGAGCGGCTTCGCTCACGCATCGCTCACGCAAGCAATTCCACGGCACCCCCGTCGTGCGCCCCGTCATGCCCCGGGCATGAAAAAACCCCAGGTCACGGCGAGTGAGTCCTGGGGTTAATCCGAGCCGCCTTCGGGATTCGAACCCGAGACCTACGCATTACGAGTGCGTTGCTCTGGCCATCTGAGCTAAGGCGGCACGCGTCCCGCACCTATGGTGCGATCAGCAGCGACGCCAAGTCTACACAGTTTCCGGGGGTGCTCCGTACACCCCCGGCGTGCGGCCCTCCCGCCCCCGCCTCACCCCTGTGAGCAGCGCTTCCTCACCCGCGTGAGCAGCGATCCCTCACCCCTGTGAGCAGCGCTTCCCGTCGTCCGGGATCTTGCCCTCCAGCAAGTAGGCGTTGATCGTCGAGTCCACGCAGTCGCTGCCGCGTCCGTACGCCGTGTGGCCGTCCCCCTCGTAGGTGAGCAGCTTGCCGGAGGAGAGCTGGTCGGCCAGGGACTCGGCCCAGCGGTAGGGGGTGGCCGGGTCGCGCGTGGTGCCGACCACCACGATGGGGTCCGCGCCCTCCGCCTTGATGCGGTGCGGCTTCCCCGTCGCCTTCACCGGCCAGTACGTGCAGTTCAGCGAGGCCCAGGCCAGGCCCTCGCCGAAGAGCGGCGAGGCCTTCTCGAAGTCCGGGACCGACTTCTTCACCTCGGCCGCCGTGTCGAAGGCGGGGGGCAGGTCCAGGCAGTTCACGGCGGCGTTGGCGAACATGAGGTTCGCGTACGAGCCGTCGCCCTCACGCTCGTAGTAGCTGTCCGAGAGGGCGAGGAGGCCCGCGCCGTCCTTGTCCCTCATCGCGGTGGTGAGCGCCGTGCGCAGCTGGGGCCAGGCCGCCTCGTCGTACATCGCGGCGATCACGCCCGTCGTGGCCAGCGCCTCGCCGAGTTTGCGGCCGTCGGAGTCGCCGGCGGGAATCGGCGCACGGTCCAGGTCGCCGAAGAACGACTTCAGACGCTTGCCCGCGTCCTGCGCGCTCTCCGTTCCCAGCGGGCAGTCCGCCCTGCCCACACAGTCCTTCGCGAACGACTGGAACGCCGTTTCGAAGCCCGCCGTCTGGTCGCGGTTCATGCGGCGGGCCGGCAGTGCCGGGTCCATCGCGCCGTCCAGGACGAGGCGGCCCACCCGGTCGGGGTAGAGCCCGGCGTACGTCGCGCCGAGGAACGTGCCGTACGAAGCGCCCACGTAAGTCAGCTTCTTGTCGCCGAGCGCCGAGCGCAGGACGTCCATGTCACGGGCCGCCTCGACCGTCGAGACATGCGGCAGCACCTTCCCGGAGCGCTTCTCGCACCCCGCCGCGAACTTCTTGAAGGAGTCCGACAGGACCTTCGTCTCGCGCTGGTCGTCCGGTGTGATGTCCGTCTGCGTGTACGCGTCCATCTGCTTGCCGTCGAGGCAGGTGACGGGCTCGCTGCGGGCCACGCCGCGCGGGTCGACCGCCACCATGTCGTACTGGGCGCGGACCGCTTCGGGGTATCCGAGAGCCGCGTACGACTGGAGATAGCCGATCGCCGAGCCGCCGGGTCCGCCCGGATTGACCAGGAGCGAGCCCAGGCGCTTGCCGGGCCCGGTGGCCTTTTTGCGGGAGACCGCGAGCTTGATGGCCTGGCCGCCCGGTTTCTTGTAGTCCAGCGGCGCCCTCATCGTGGAGCACTCGAAGCCGGGGACGCCGCACTCGCGCCAGTTCAGCTGCTGGCCGTAGTACGGAGACAGCTCCTTCGGGGTGGCGCGTGGCAGCGCGGCCATGGACGCGTCCGCCCTCGATCCCCCGGCCGAGCAGCCTGAGACGAGCAGTCCGGCTGCCATGGACGCGGCCAGAAACGCGGTCGCGGGGGTGCGGAGTCCTTTGATGCGCATCAAACGAGACTAACGGTACGCATCGGGTGAGTGACGCAAAGTGCCCGTACGGGTGAATCCGTCAACCCATGAGCCAGCCCGGCACACCGGGCCGCGAACCCAGCCCCCCGGCCTACGAAGCCCGGCCCGTGACCTAAGGCCCCTTATCCCGCCCGCAGCGCCATCGTCATCGCCTCCACCGCGAGCAGCGGCGCCACGTTGCGGTCCAGTGCGGTGCGGCAGGCGCCGATCGCCTCGATGCGGCGCAGCGTGGACTCGGGCGATGTGCCGCGCGCCAGGCGCTCCAGCATGTCGATCACCTCTGTGTTGGCCAGCGCGACGCGGGAGCCCAGTTGCAAGGTGAGGACGTCTCGGTAGACACCGGTCAGTTCGATGAGCGCGAGGTCGAGGCTGTCGCGCTGGGTGCGGGTCCTGCGGCGCTTCTGCCGGTCCTCAAGCTCCTTCATGACGCCCGCCGTGCCGCGCGGCATCCGGCCGCCCTTCTCCGCGCCGAGCGCCGCCCTCAGGTCGTCCGTCTCCTTGACGTCGACCTCCTCGGCGACCTGCTTCGCGTCGTCGCCGGCCGTGTCGATCAGCTCCTGCGCGGCCCTGAGGCAACCGCCGACGTCCTCCACGCGCATGGGCAGCTTGAGCACGGCGGCACGGCGCTCGCGCGCCTTCGGATCGGTCGCGAGGCGACGGGCGCGGCCGATGTGCCCCTGGGTGGCGCGCGCGGCGGCCGCGGCGATGTCCGGTTCGATGCCGTCACGCCGGACGAGCACGTCGGCGACGGCGTCCACCGGGGGCGTACGCAGCGTCAGATGGCGGCAGCGGGAGCGGATCGTGGGCAGCACGTCCTCCAGTGAGGGCGCGCAGAGGAGCCATACGGTGCGGGGAGCGGGCTCTTCCACGGCCTTCAGGAGTACGTTGCCCGCACCCTCGGTGAGGCGGTCGGCGTCCTCCAGAACGATGACCTGCCAGCGGCCGCCCGCGGGCGACATCTGGGCCCGCCTGACCAGCTCGCGGGTCTCCTTCACGCCGATGGACAGCAGGTCCGTACGCACCACTTCGACGTCGGCGTGCGTGCCGACCAGGCTCGTGTGGCATCCGTCGCAGAAGCCGCAGCCGGGGGCGCCGCCGAGCGCGCGGTCCGGGCTGGTGCACTGGAGCGCGGCGCCGAAGGCGCGGGCGGCGGTGGACCGGCCGGAGCCTGGCGGTCCGGTGAACAGCCAAGCGTGCGTCATCTTCGACGCCTCGGGCTGCGGGGCGCCCGTGGCCACGGCGGTGACCAGCGCGTCCGCGTCCCGGGCGGCGGCCCCGAGCTGCTCACTCACCCGCTCCTGGCCCACCAGGTCGTCCCATACGGTCATCGGTCACCGCCTCCGCCCTGCGCACGCGTCTTGCTTGTCACGCTGTCGAATTCATTGTGGAGCACGCCACTGACAACGCAGGCCACTGGCAACGCACGCCCCTGACAACACAGGCCACGCACACGCTGGCCGGGTCAGCGCCCGTTCCGCCCCCGGCCGCCCTTGTCGTCGCCGTCGTCGCCGTCTTCGTCCCGCGAGCCCAGCAGTTCGTCCGCCAGCGTCGGCAGATCGTCCAGCGGGGTCTCCTCCGCCCAGTCCGAGCGGGGCCGCTGCCGGGGCTGCCCGTACTCGTCGACCTGGGGCAGCTCGCGCGTCCGGTCGTTCCCGCCACCGGACGAGGACGCGGGCCGCTGCCCGGGCGCGGACCGCTCATCGCGGAAGTAGCCCGGCGGCACCTTGTCCTCGTGCACGGCAGGCAGCACGGCCGTCTCGTCGGCAGCCCCCGGCACCGGCGGCTGCGGCAGCACCTCGGTCTCCTCCGAGCCCGACGTGTCCCGTACGGGAGGCAGCACCGCGGTCTCGTCGGCGGCACCCGTCACGGAGGAACCGGGCTTGACGATGGGCGTGGGCACGGTCGTCTCGTTGTCCGGCACGGCGTCCGAAGGCGTGCCCGCAGTCGCATCTGAGGGCGCATCCGAAGGCGCACCGGACGGAGTCGACACCGGCTTCGAACCCGACGCCGGCTTCGAAGTCGACTTCGGCGCAGGCTTAGACGCCGGAGCAGGAGCAGGCGACACAATCGAAGCCGCCGCAGCCGCCGCCGCAGAAGCCGCAGCAAGCCGCCGCGCCTCCTCCGCCCGCAGCAGCGCCTCCTCGGCCTTGCGCTGCTTCTCCATCCGCCGCGCCTCGGCCTCGGCCCGCAGCCGTGCCTCTTCCTCCGCCTCGCGGCGGCGCCGCTCCTCCTCGGCCGCCCGCACCTTCTCCTCGGCGAGCAGACGTGCCTGCTCCTCCTCGGCCCGGCGCTTGGCCTCCTCGGCGCGCTGCCTGGCTTCCTCGGCCTGGCGCTCGGCCTCGCGGCGCTGCGCCTCTTCCAGCTCGCGGCGCTTGCGCTCCTCCTCCTCGGCGCGGAGCTTGGCGAGCTGCTCTTGGCGCTCGCGCTCGATCCGCTCCTCCTCGGCCTTGCGGCGCGCCTCTTCCTCGGCCTTGCGCCGGGCTTCTTCCTCGGCCGCCTTGCGGGCCTCCTCCTGCGCCTTCACCTCGGCCTCGGAGAGCGGCAGCATCAGGTCGAGCCGGTGCCGTACGACGGTCGTGACCGCCTCCGGCTCCTGCGCGGCGTCGACCACCAGGTACCGGCCGGGGTCGGCCGCCGCGAGCGTCAGGAAACCGGACCGCACGCGCGCGTGGAACTCGGCGGGCTCCGACTCAAGACGGTCGGGCGCCTCGGTGAACCGCTCCCTGGCGGCTTCCGGGGACACGTCGAGCAGCACCGTCAAGTGCGGCACGAGTCCGTCCGTCGCCCACCGGGAGATGCGGGCGATCTCGGTCGAGGACAGATCGCGCCCCGCGCCCTGGTACGCCACGGACGAGTCGATGTACCGGTCGGAGATGACGACCGCGCCGCGTTCGAGGGCCGGACGTACGACGGTGTCGACGTGCTCCGCGCGGTCGGCGGCGTACAGAAGTGCCTCGGCGCGGTGCGAGAGGCCGGCCGACGACACGTCGAGCAGGATGGACCGCAGCCGCTTGCCGACCGGCGTGGCCCCCGGCTCGCGCGTCACGACGACCTCGTGGCCCTTGGCCCGGATCCACTCGGCGAGCGCCTCGGCCTGCGTCGACTTACCGGCGCCGTCGCCGCCCTCCAGAGCGATGAAGAATCCGTCGGCCGCGACCCCCTGCTTCGGGTCGTCGCCGCCGCGCAGCGCGTCCCGCAGGTCGTGCCGCAGCGGTACGCCCTGCCGGTCGTCGATCTTGGCGAGGACCAGCGCGGCCACCGGCAGGAGCAACGCGCCCACCAGCATCAGCGTGAAGGCGGCGCCTCCGTGGTCGAACACGAACTTGCCGTTGACGAAGCGGTGCGGGCCGATCGCCGCGGCGACCACGGGGGCCACGAGCGCGCCGACCGCGACGAAGAGGCGTACGACCGCCTGGAGGTGTTCCGTCGTGCGCGCCCGGCGGTAGTCCTCGACCTCCTGGTCGAGCAGCGTGTGCCCGGTGTGCGCGGCGATGCCCGCGGCCACTCCGGCGAGCACCAGGAGCAGCAGCACGGTCGTCACGTCGGGCACGAGGCCAGCGGCAAGCAGTGCGACGCCGGTGAGGGCGATCGCGAGCGCGAGCAGCCGGCGGCGCGGAAGCGTGGGCAGCAGGGAAGGCGCGGTGCGGATGCCGACGACGGTGCCGCCGGTCAGCGCGAGGACGATCAGGCCGTACGTGACGGGCCCGCCGTCCAGGTCCTTGGCGTGCAGCACGGCGACGGCCACGGCGGCGGCGACGGCTCCGGCGATCGCGGCGCAGGCGGCGACGAGAAGCGGGATCGCTCCGGTGCGGCCCTTGTCGGCGCCGCTGCCGGTGCGCGGCCTGCGCAGCCCTTCGAGCGGGCTACGCGCGCGTGGCGTCTGCGTGGCCGGAAGTTCGAGGAAGTAGACGATCGAGAGGGAGGCCGCGAAGAGGCCCGCGGCGACGAACGAGGCGAGCCCCGCCTGGTGCAGCTCGAACCATTCGATCCCGGCGCCGAAGACGTTGCCGATCAGCGTGACGGCGACGAGCGCGGCGGCCGCGATGGGCAGCGCCACGAAGCCCGTACGCAGCGACAGGCGCCGCAGTGCGTCCATGTGGTCCGGCAGCGGCCGTACCGTCGCGCCCTCCAGGGGCGGCGCGGGCAGCAGCGCGGGTGCCGCGCTCTCCCGGCAGACCGTCCAGAAGCGCTCGGCGACGCCGATCACGAAGGCGGTCACAAGCAGCATCGGGAGCGCGTTGTCCGGGGTCCAGTCGATCCACAGCGGCGCGACGATCAGCAGCGCGGCCCGCAGGCCGTCCGCGACGACCATCGTCCAGCGCCGGTCGAGCGGTCCGTCCGGTGACGTGAGCGAACTCAGCGGCCCCAGAAGCACCGCCCCGAAGAGCAGCGTCGCGAGGACGCGTGCTCCGAAGACGGCGGTGACGGCGAAGGCCACCCCGCGATAACCGCCCCCGAACGCCCCCTCGGCGATGGCCGCATGCAGCGCGAGCACCACCAGGACGAGGAGGGCGAGGGCATCGCCGACACCACCGACGAGCTGGGCGCCGTAGAGGCGTTTCAGCTGGGGCACGCGCAGCAAGGCGCGGACAGCACGCTCTCGGGAATCTGCGACCAGGGCGTCGTCGGGGGCCGGGTTTCCGACCGTTGGCTGCTCGGCACGCGTCATCCGTCCAGCCTATCCGGACGCGCGGACACTCCGAAGGGGCGCCCGAACAAATGGACGCCCCTTCGGTTCACACGTTCACAGCATCCACCACAGGACACCGCATACGACGGCCTACTCGGCGTCGGCCGCCTTCGCCGCCGAGGCCGCGGTCTTCTTGGCGGCCGCGGTCTTCGCAGTGGTCTTCTTCGCGGCCGTCGTCTTCTTCGCGGCCGTCGTTTTCTTGGCGGCCGTCTTCTTGGCCGCGGTCTTCTTGGCGGGGGCCTTCTTCGCCGCCTTCTTGGCGGTCTTCTTGGCCGGACCCTTCGCCCGCTTCTCGGCGAGCAGTTCGTAGCCCCGCTCGGCGGTGATGTCCTCGACGCTGTCGGCCGCGCGCAGCGTCGCGTTCGTCTCGCCGTCCGTGACGTACGCCCCGAAGCGGCCGTCCTTGACGACGACGGGCTTCCCGCTGACCGGGTCCTCGCCGAGTTCCTTCAGCGGCGGCTTGGCGGCGGCACGCCCGCGCTGCTTGGGCTTGGAGTAGATCTCCAGGGCCTCGTCCAGCGTGATGCTGAAGAGCTGCTCCTCGGTGTCGATGGACCGCGAGTCCGTGCCCTTCTTCAGATACGGGCCGTAGCGGCCGTTCTGCGCGGTGATCTCCACGCCTTCGGCGTCCGTCCCGACCACGCGCGGCAGGGACATCAGCTTCAGGGCGTCCTCGAGCGTCACCGTGTCGAGCGACATGGACTTGAAGAGCGAGGCCGTGCGCGGCTTGACCGCGTTCTTGCCGGTCTTCGGGGTGCCCTCGGGGAGCACCTCGGTGACGTAGGGGCCGTAGCGGCCGTCCTTGGCGATGATCTCGTGGCCCGACGTGGGGTCGGTGCCGAGCGCGAAGTCACCGCTCGGCTTGGCGAGCAGCTCCTCGGCGTACTCGACGGTCAGCTCGTCCGGCGGCAGGTCGTCGGGCACGTCGGCGCGCTGGTGGCCCTCCGCGTCCTTCTCTCCGCGCTCGATGTACGGGCCGTAGCGGCCGACGCGCAGCAGGATGCCGTCGCCGACGGGGAAGGAGGAGATCTCCCTGGCGTCGATCGCGCCGAGGTCGGTCACCAGTTCCTTGAGGCCGCCGAGGTGGTCGCCGTCGCCGTTGCCCGCGCTTGAGGCGACACCGGCGTCGTCGCCCTCGCCGAAGTAGAACCGCTTCAGCCACGGCACGGCCTGGGCCTCGCCCCGCGCGATGCGGTCGAGGTCGTCCTCCATGCGTGCCGTGAAGTCGTAGTCGACGAGGCGCCCGAAGTGCGTCTCCAGGAGGTTGACCACGGCGAACGACAAGAAGGAGGGCACAAGAGCCGTGCCCTTCTTGAAGACGTAACCGCGGTCGAGGATCGTGCCGAGGATCGACGCGTACGTCGACGGGCGGCCGATCTCGCGCTCTTCGAGCTCCTTGACGAGCGAGGCCTCGGTGTAGCGGGCCGGCGGCTTGGTCGCGTGGCCGTCCACCGTGATCTCGTCGGCGGACAGCGCGTCGCCCTCGCTGACCTGCGGAAGCCGGCGCTCACGGTCGTCGAGCTCGGCGTTCGGGTCGTCCGCGCCCTCTACGTAGGCCTTCATGAAGCCGTGGAAGGTGATGGTCTTGCCGGACGCGCTGAACTCGGCGTCGCGGCCGTCGGCAGCCGTGCCGCCGATCTTGACCGTGACGGAGTTCCCGATCGCGTCCTTCATCTGGGAGGCGACGGTCCGCTTCCAGATCAGCTCGTAGAGCCGGAACTGATCGCCGGTGAGACCGGTCTCGGCGGGCGTACGGAAACGATCGCCCGAGGGGCGGATCGCCTCGTGCGCCTCCTGCGCGTTCTTGACCTTCCCGGCGTACGTGCGGGGCTTGTCCGGCAGGTAGTCGCTGCCGTAGAGCTGCGTGACCTGGGCGCGAGCGGCGGTCACCGCGGTGTCGGAGAGCGTCGTGGAGTCCGTACGCATGTAGGTGATGAAGCCGTTCTCGTACAGCTTCTGGGCCACCTGCATGGTCGCCTTCGCGCCGAAGCCGAGCTTGCGCGAGGCCTCCTGCTGCATCGTCGTCGTACGGAACGGCGCGTACGGAGAGCGGCGGTAGGGCTTGGACTCGACGGACCGGACCGCGAACCTGGTGTTCTCCAGGGCCGCGGCGAGCGCCCGGGCGTTCGCCTCGTCCAGGTGCAGGGTGTCGGACTTGAGCTGTCCGACCGAGTTGAAGTCGCGGCCCTGCGCGATGCGCTTGCCGTCGACCGTGGTGAGGCGCGCGACCAGCTGCGAGGGGTCGGAGGCGTCACCGGTGCGGCCGGTGCCGAAGGTGCCCGTCAGGTCCCAGTACTCGGCGGAGCGGAAGGCGATGCGCTCGCGCTCGCGCTCGACGACGAGTCGGGTCGCCACGGACTGGACACGGCCGGCCGACAGGCGCGGCATGACCTTCTTCCACAGGACCGGCGATACCTCGTAGCCGTAGAGGCGGTCGAGGATGCGGCGGGTCTCCTGTGCGTCGACCATGCGCTTGTTGAGCTCGCGCGGGTTGGCGACGGCGCCCTGGATCGCGGCCTTGGTGATCTCGTGGAACACCATGCGCTTGACCGGGACCTTGGGCTTCAGGACCTCGAGGAGGTGCCACGCGATGGCTTCGCCCTCGCGGTCCTCATCGGTGGCGAGGAAGAGTTCGTCGGAGTCCTTGAGGAGGTCCTTGAGCTTCTTGACCTGCGCCTTCTTGTCGGCGTTGACGACATAGATGGGCTCGAAGTCGTTCTCGACGTCCACGCCGAGGCGGCGCACCTCGCCGGTGTACTTGTCGGGTACCTCCGCGGCGCCGTTGGGGAGGTCGCGGATGTGCCCGACGCTCGCCTCGACTACGTAGCCGGGGCCGAGGTAACCCTTGATCGTCTTCGCCTTGGCAGGCGACTCGACGATGACGAGTCGGCGGCCGCCCTTTGCGGTCTCGCTGGTCGGGGACAACTTCGCTCTTCTCTCCGGTCGGTACTCGGGGCCGTGCTGTGTGGCCTCGCTCGGTGCGCTTGAGTTGCGCTGACGCTGCGGAGTGTGACGGTACATCCCGCCCCCGTGTCAAACGAGAAAAGCCCGCAACGGCCACTCGAACGGTAACCCGACTACCGCCATTCCTGCCGCCCGGTGTGGCGACGTGCCCTCGCACCACCGTGTTCACCACCACGTTCACCACCGGCTTCACCACCGCGCCGGGCCTACGGCCCGTACGCGCCCCGCGGCCACCGACCGCTTTCCGGTCACATGCGAGTGAAACACCACACTCCGAGCACCAGTGCGCCCGACCCGGCGAGCGCGGCGAGTGTCGCGGATGCGACAGGGTTCACACCGTCGGCGACCGGGGCACGGTGTGCCACGCGTGCCCCGGTCCACAGCAGCAGTCCCGCTCCGAACAGCGCGAATACCGTGCCCGCGAAGATTGCTGGTCCGCTCTCCATGTCATTGCCTCCCCGTCCTGGGTTTCCCGGACTCGGAAACTGACACGTCCGGGAATCCGGAGCGCGAACCGCGGGTGAACGGAGGGCGCCCGGCCCGAATCACCGCCCGCCGCGGCGCTGGACCCGACCAAAACCGGCCGCTACGGGACCGGTCGCCACGGGAGCGCTAGACACGGAAACCGGTCGCCCGAAAAGGACACCCCGGAACCGGACGCCCCGAAACCGGTTCGCACAGTCCACCTTCTCGATGTACGTCCGGCGGGCGCCGACGCCCATCCATCCCACCCAGAACGGGGGACCGAGGTCCCCGAAACGTACGAGACACGCCGTACGCGTACCGCCAACGGCCCGGCGGCAGGTCTGTCGACGGCAGGTCCCCCGGCGGCGGCTACGAGCCGACCGGCACCAGGAAGCCCTGCTCGACGAGGAGCCTGATCTGCGCGGGCGTACGGTCCCGCAGCAATACGGGGTCCTCGCCCACCAGTTGCGCGATGGCGTCGAGGATGCGCCCGGCGCTCAGCGTCCCGTCGCACACCCCCGCGAAGCCGGCGCCCACGGTGTCCACCTTGGTGGCCCGCCTCATCCCGCGGTGCTGGCGCAGCACGACGTGCTCCGGGTCCTCGGCGCCGGGCAGCCCGACCTGCTCCTGCACGACCTCGTCCGCGAGCTTGAAGTGCCCGGCGAGCAGCGCTGCGTCGTCGTGCGCCCGCAGGTAGTCCTGGCGGGCGAAGAACTCCCGCACGGTCTCGCCCAGCGGCTGCTCGACGGGGTGCGGCCACTCCTCCACGGTGACGGTCGGCTCGGCGGAACCCACCCCCGCCGCGGGCTTGCGCAGCGTGATCCACCCGAACCCGACCGCGCGCGTCTTGCGGGTCTCGAACTCGTCGAGCCACGCGTCGTACCGCGCGGCGTACTCCTCCGGGTCCGTCCGGTGGTCACCGGCGTCGCGCAGCCACAACTCGGCGTACTGCGTGATGTCCTGCACCTCGCGCTGCACGATCCACGCGTCGCACCCGCGCGGCACCCAGGACCGGAGCCGCTCGGTCCACTCCTCCCCCTCCACGTGCTGCCAGTTGGCGAGGAAGTGCGCATAACCCCCTTCGTTCAACCGCTCCCCCGCCTGCTGAACGAGCGACCGGCACAGATCGTCCCCGCCCATCCCGCCGTCGCGGTAGGTGAGCCGCGCTCCGGGTGAGATCACGAAGGGCGGATTGGACACGATCAGGTCGTACGCCTGATCGCCCACGGGCTCGAAGAGGGAACCTTCCCGCAGGTCGGCCTCGGGAGCACCGGACAGCGCGAGGGTAAGCCGTGTGATGTGCAGCGCACGGGGGTTGAGGTCGGTCGCGGTCACCCGGGTGGCGTGCTGGGCGGCGTGCAGCGCCTGGATTCCGGAACCGGTGCCGAGGTCGAGAGCGCTGGCCACCGGCGTACGTACGGTGAGTCCTGCCAGCGTCGTGGACGCCCCGCCCACACCGAGCACGACCCCTTCGTCATGGCTGCCGATGCCGCCGGCCCCGCCGACCGCGCACCCCAGGTCCGAGACGATGAACCAGTCCTCGCCGCTCGGCCCGCCATAGGGCCGCACGTCCACGGTCGCCTTCAGCGCACCCTCGCCGTCCGCCGCCGACAGCCACCCGCTCTCCTGGAGAGGGCCGACCGGCAGAACGGCCGCCACGCGCGCGTGCGGCACGGAACGCTGCAGCAGGAAGAGGCGTACGAGGGTCTCCAGCGGCCCGTCGCCGCGAGTGGCCCGCAGCGCGGGCACCGTCTCGCTGCGGGCGAGCGCCGTGTAGGCAGGCGCCCCGAGGAGCTCGAGCAGCCCGTCAGCGGTGAAGTCGGCCGCCAGCAGGGCTTCCCGCAACTGGGCGGCGACGTCGGCACGATCGGACGAGGGCAGGGGGGCGCTAGCGATACTCACCCAGTCATTGTGACCCGTTCCCGCCCCTATCCACCGCTCCGGCCCACCAGCGCCGGGGCAACGGCCAGAGCAACGCTGCCCCGGCGCCAGGGGTCTCCCCCTGGCTCCGGGGCAACGTCAAACGAAGTGACCCTCAGGCGGCGGAGGGCGTAGCGCTGGCGGACTTGCAGCTCTCCTGCTTGCTCATCGCCTTGCCCACCTCGCCCTCCTGCAACTTCTCCAGCGCCTTGTTGCCGCTCTTGCTCAGCTTGTCCAGCTCTCCGGCCACGCTCTTGAGCCCGTCGGCGAAGTCCGCCTGGTCCTTGGTGTCCAGTCCGTCGACCTTCTTCTTCAGGTCGCCGTACGACTTGGAGATGGCGTTCAGTTCCTTGACCGCGTCATCGGTCTTCTTCTGCCCGCCGTCGACCGGCGGAGCGCCCGCCTTCTTTACCGAGGCGCCCATCGCCTTGTAGGCGTCGGACATGTCCTGGAACGCCTTGGAGTCGGTCTTCTGGACGTCCTCCGGCGAGCTGTTGTCCGAGGTCTCCTTCTGGATCGCGGCGTTGGCGTCAGCGATCTTCTTCGACTGCGGCTGAACGGAGTCACAGACGTCCTTGGCCCATGAGTCCAGTTCCTCGTTGCCGTCGTCGCTGCAACCCGACAGCGCCAGTACCAGTACCGCACCGCCGGACAGTGCGGCTGCAAGCTTCTTGTTCACCGGATTGGTCCCTTCCATGGCTCTCGGCCCCGGAACTTACACGCCAACCGGGTTACAACCGCATGCCGAGGGTCCCGTAGCACCCCTATTGCAGCCATTTGCACCAAACGGAGAGCGCGAGAGAAGGCTCACGAGACAAACACGAGACGGACACACGAAGGGCGGACGTCGCGTCAGAACGCGCCGTCCGCCCCTGTGTTGGGCAGTGCCTGACCCGGTGTTACGAAACCACGGCCGGGTCAGCCGAGCTTTTTACGCGCTCGGCATCACCTTCCTCCTCGTCGCCCACGGCGATGCCACGCCTCTTGGACACGTACACCGCGCCGACGATGACGACGATCGCGAGCACCGCGATCAGCGCCCGCAACGGGGCGCTCGCGTCGTCCCCGTAGCTGAACTGGACGACCGCCGGCGCGATGAGCAGCGCCACCAGGTTCATCACCTTCAGGAGCGGGTTGATCGCCGGGCCCGCGGTGTCCTTGAACGGGTCACCGACGGTGTCGCCGATCACCACCGCGGCGTGGGCCTCACTGCCCTTGCCGCCGTGGTGGCCGTCCTCGACGAGCTTCTTCGCGTTGTCCCAGGCGCCGCCCGAGTTGGCGAGGAAGACCGCCATCAGCGTGCCCGTGCCGATCGCACCGGCCAGGAACGAGCCGAGCGCGCCGACGCCGAGCGAGAAGCCGACCGCGATCGGCGTGAGCACGGCGAGCAGACCTGGCGTGGCCAGCTCGCGCAGCGCGTCCTTGGTGCAGATGTCGACGACCCGCCCGTACTCCGGCTCCTCGGAGTAATCCATGATTCCGGGGTGCTCGCGGAACTGCCGCCGCACCTCGTAGACCACGGCTCCGGCCGACCTCGACACCGCGTTGATCGCAAGCCCCGAGAAGAGGAAGACGACCGCGGCGCCCAGGATCAGGCCGACCAGGTTGTTGGGCTGTGAGATGTCCATGACCAGGTTCATCGGTGCGCCGTCGCCCATCTTCTCGCCGACGTCCTTGGCCGCGCTCGCGATGGCGTCGCGATACGAGCCGAAGAGCGCCGCGGCCGCGAGTACGGCCGTGGCGATGGCGATGCCCTTGGTGATGGCCTTGGTGGTGTTGCCGACGGCGTCCAGGTCGGTGAGCACCTGCGCGCCCGCGCCCTCGACGTCACCGGACATCTCGGCGATGCCCTGCGCGTTGTCGGAGACCGGACCGAAGGTGTCCATGGCCACGATCACGCCGACCGTGGTGAGCAGGCCGGTTCCGGCCAGCGCCACCGCGAACAGGGCGAGCATGATCGACGTACCGCCGAGCAGGAACGCCCCGTACACGCCGAGCCCGATCAGGAGCGCGGTGTAGACGGCGGATTCGAGCCCGATCGAGATGCCGGCAAGAACGACGGTGGCCGGGCCGGTGAGCGACGTCTTGCCGATGTCCTTCACGGGCCGCCGGGTGGTCTCCGTGAAGTACCCGGTGAGCTGCTGGATCAGCGCGGCCATGACGATGCCGATCGCGACGGCGACGACCGCGAGGACCCGCGGATCTCCGTCGTGACCCGCGATGGCGGTGTCCGTGACACCGTCGAGGTCGGCGTAGGTCGACGGCAGGTAGAAGAAGACCGCCACGGCCACGAGCACCAGCGAGATGATCGCGGAGATGAAGAATCCGCGGTTGATGGCGGTCATGCCGCTGCGGTCGGAGCGCCGTGGCGCCACCGCGAAGATCCCGATCATCGCCGTCACGACACCGATCGCCGGAACGATCAGCGGGAAGGCGAGTCCGGAGTCGCCGAAGGCCACCTTGCCGAGGATCAGCGCGGCGACCAGGGTCACGGCGTACGACTCGAAGAGGTCGGCGGCCATACCGGCGCAGTCGCCGACGTTGTCGCCCACGTTGTCGGCGATGGTCGCGGCATTCCTCGGGTCGTCCTCCGGAATGCCCTGCTCGACCTTGCCGACCAGGTCGGCGCCGACGTCGGCGGCCTTGGTGAAGATGCCGCCGCCGACACGCATGAACATCGCGATCAGCGCCGCCCCGAGGCCGAAGCCCTCGAGGACCTTCGGCGCGTCGGCCGCGTAGACGAGCACTACACAGGAGGCGCCCAGAAGACCGAGCCCCACCGTGAACATGCCGACAACGCCACCCGTGCGGAAAGCGATCTTCATGGCCTTGTGCGAAACGGCGGTGAGATCCTTTTCGGGTTCCCCTTCCGCTGGAGTGGCCTCTCGGGCGGCTGCCGCCACACGAACATTGCTGCGTACGGCGAGCCACATGCCGATATAACCGGTGGTCGCCGAGAACGCCGCACCGATCAAGAAGAAGATCGATCGGCCGGCACGCTGATTCCAGTCGTCTGCGGGCAGCAGCATGAGCAGGAAGAACACCACGACGGCGAAAACACCGAGAGTGCGCAACTGCCTGCCGAGATAGGCATTGGCGCCCTCCTGGATCGCCTTCGCGATCTTCTTCATGCTGTCGGTGCCCTCGTCGGCCGCGAGTACCTGGCGTACGAGCACCCAGGCGACCGCGAGCGCCGCGATCGCGATGGCCGCGATGACCATCACGATGAGGCGGTTGCCGTCGGTCAGTACTGCGGCTGCGAAGGTTGTGGGCTGGTCAAACTGATGAGGGGTAGAAAGCCCCGCCATTCGTCCTCCTTGACGCCTGTGCTGAGCTCAAGATGTGGACGGATTGTAGGGAGCGGAACCTGATCAAAACAGAGCGCCGCAAACTGAATTGGCTGGAGATTGCTTCCCAGCAAATGATCGCGCCCGCAGACTGACCCCGAAAGTGGTAATGCCTCAAAACCATTGACGGCATTCGACAGTCCCCGGGCAATTGACCGAGGCAATGATCAAATAATGATCAGAATAAGAAAAAGGCCCTGCTCCCTGGCCGGGAGCAAGACCTTGGTGAAGCGATGGAGAGAGGGAGAGAGGGAGGGCAGATGAGCCCGCCCGTCGGGTCAGAGAAGCGGCGCCGGGGTCGTGGGCCAGGTCATGCGGATCAGACCGCCGCCCTCGCCCGCGGTGACCTCCACGTCGTCCACGAGCCCGCTGATGACGGCGAGACCCATCTCGTCCTCGCCCTCGGCGTCCGGGTCGGCAGGCGCGTCGGGGTCGGAACCGGGCGGCCGGTCGCCGGCCGTCGCGTGCGGGGCCTCGTCGCCGACCTCGATGGAGAACTGCTTCTCGTCCTCGATCAGCGCGACACGCACCGGCGCGTCCACTCCGTTGCTCTGGTGGAGCCCGACGGCACGCGTGCAGGCCTCGCCGACAGCGAGCCTGACCTCGTCGAGAACGGCCTCGTCCACCCCGGCCCTGCGCGCGACCGCCGCCGCCACAAGGCGGGCGGTCCTGACGTGCTCGGGCAGCGCGCTGAAGCGGAGTTCAACGGTGGCCATGCATCCCCCTCGGACATACGCGCGTGCTGTCAGGGGGCCGGGCCGAGGGCCCGGTCCCCTGCTGTTCTGCCACCCCCGGGCCGCGCAAGCAGCCGACCCGGGGCATCCGGCTCTCAGTCGGTGGCCGCGACCGCTTCCTCGACCGAGGTGTGAATGGGGAACACCTTGGTCAGGCCGGTGATGCGGAAGATCTTCAAAATACGTTCCTGGTTGCAGACCAGGCGCAGCGAGCCCTCATGGGCACGCACCCGCTTCAGTCCGCCGACCAGAACGCCGAGCCCGGTGGAGTCGAGGAAGTCCACGCCCTCCATGTCGACGACCAGATGGAAACTGCCGTCGTTCACCAACTCGACCAACTGCTCGCGCAACTTGGGCGCGGTATAAACATCGATTTCGCCACCGACCTCGACGACCGTACGATCGCCGACGGTACGGGTCGACAGGGACAGGTCCACGGATCCTCCAGCACCTTGCTATCGAGCGGTCATCCCTCGGGACACCTCGGCAGAGCCCCCAGGACGGATCGCCAGCCGCGATGGCATTCAATCACTTACCGGCAGGCGCGCACGACGCCTTGGGACCATTGTCCATCTCGCCAGTGACACACTCGGTGCCGATGGCCAACTTTTCTCCGCCCGGAGAACCCACCACGGGCGCCCCGATACGCACGTCCCCACGGACGGTCCTGGACCGGCTCACCGCTGGGCCGAGCCGTGCTGCGCGCGTCACTCATACGGAGCACTTGCCCCCGCGCGCGGCACGATATGCAGTCTGGCCTGATCGCATTCGTTCCGAGGTCGTCGCGGCGGTGCAATCGGCCGGTATCGAACACCCCTGGGCCCACCAGGCACTCGCCGCCGAGCACGCCCTCGACGGCGAGTCGGTCATCGTCGCCACCGGCACCGCTTCGGGAAAGTCGCTCGCCTACCTCACCCCCGTCCTCTCGGCCCTCCTGGACGGCTCGGAGGCCCCGAACGGGCGTGGCACGACCGCGCTGTACCTGGCCCCGACGAAGGCCCTGGCCGCCGACCAGCGCCGCGCCGTGCGCGAGCTGGCGGCGCCCCTGGGCAACGCGGTCCGCCCTGCCGTATACGACGGCGACACCCCCGTCGAAGAACGCGAATGGGTACGTCAGTACGCCAACTACGTCCTGACCAACCCCGACATGCTGCACCGCGGGATACTCCCGTCCCACCCCCGCTGGGCCTCCTTCCTGCGCGCCCTGCGCTATGTCGTCATCGACGAGTGCCACACCTACCGCGGCGTCTTCGGCTCCCACGTCGCCCAGATCCTGCGCCGCCTGCGCCGCCTCTGTTCCCGCTACGGCTCCGACCCCGTCTTCCTCCTCGCCTCCGCCACCTCCGCCGAGCCGGCCATCGCCGCCGAGCGCCTCACGGGGCTGCCGGTGAAGGAGGTCGCCGATGACGCCTCACCCCGCGGCGACCTCGTCTTCGCTCTCTGGGAACCGCCGCTCACCGAACTCCACGGCGAGAAGGGCGCGCCTGTCCGCCGCACCGCCACCGCCGAGACGGCGGACCTGCTCACCGACCTGACCGTCCAGGGCGTCCGCTCGGTCGCTTTCGTACGCTCCCGGCGCGGCGCCGAGCTGATCTCGGTGATCGCCCGGGAACGCCTGGCCGAGGTCGACAGGTCCCTCACCCGTCGCGTCGCCGCCTACCGGGGCGGATATCTCCCCGAGGAGCGCCGCGCCCTGGAGCGGGCCCTGCACTCCGGCGAACTCCTCGGCCTCGCGGCCACCACCGCTCTCGAACTCGGCGTGGACGTCTCCGGCCTCGACGCCGTGATCATCTCCGGCTATCCGGGCACCCGCGCCTCGCTGTGGCAGCAGGCAGGCCGTGCCGGCCGCTCCGGGCAGGGCGCGCTCGCCGTGCTCGTCGCCCGCGACGACCCGCTGGACACCTATCTCGTCCACCACCCCGAGGCACTGTTCAGGCAGCCGGTGGAGTCGACGGTCCTCGACCCCGACAATCCGTACGTCCTCGCGCCCCACCTCTGCGCGGCCGCCGCGGAACTTCCGCTCACGGACGACGACCTGACCCTCTTCGGCCCGGCCGCCGGGGAACTGCTCCCGCAGCTGGAGGGCGCGAAGCTGCTGCGCCGCCGCACGAAGGCCTGGCACTGGACCCGCAGGGAACGGGCCGCCGACCTCACCGACATCCGCGGCGAGGGCGGCAAGCCGGTCCAGATCGTCGAGGAGGGCACGGGGCGGCTGCTCGGCACCGTCGACGCGGCCGCCGCGCACACCGCCGTCCACGAGGGCGCGGTCCACCTGCACCAGGGCCGTACGTATCTCGTACGCCGCCTCGACCTGGAGGACTCGGTCGCCCTGGTCGAGGAGGCCGGTCCGCCGTACTCCACGACAGCCCGCGACACCACGGCCATCTCCATCCTGGAGACGGACACCGAGATCCCCTGGGGCTCTGGCCGCCTCTGCTACGGCTCCGTGGAGGTCACCAACCAGGTCGTCTCCTTCCTGCGCCGCAGGCTGATCACCGGCGAGGTCCTCGGCGAGACCAAGCTGGACCTGCCGCCCCGCACGCTGCGCACCCGCGCGGTCTGGTGGACGGTCACCGAAGACCAACTGGACGCCGCACGCGTCAATCCGGAGATCCTCGGCGGCGCTCTGCACGCCGCCGAGCACGCCTCCATCGGCATGCTGCCGCTCTTCGCGACCTGCGACCGCTGGGACATCGGCGGCGTCTCGGTTCCGCTGCACCCGGACACGCTCCTTCCCACGGTCTTCGTGTACGACGGCCACCCCGGCGGGGCGGGCTTCGCCGAACGGGCCTTCCACACGGCCCGCGCATGGCTCACGGCCACCCGCGAGGCCATCGCCTCCTGCGAGTGCGACGCCGGCTGCCCGTCCTGCATCCAGTCCCCGAAGTGCGGCAACGGCAACGACCCCCTGCACAAACGAGGCGCAGTCCGCCTCCTCACGACCCTCCTCAAGGACGCTCCTACGCCCTGAAGGCCATCCGGCAACGGACACGGGGACTGCCGCCGACCCGCCCCGGCGTGGACCACGCCAACCCCGGCGGACACCCGGCGCGGCGCGTACGGGCGCATCGCCGACGGCACGAGCGAGCGCCACCCCCGGCCGTCGTAAAAGCACGGCCCCAACCACCGCCCCGCGCACAAGGACCGGCCCACCCACCGGCACCGCGAACAGCCCGGCCCCCGCCCCGGACGGCACCCGAAACGCCGGCCCCGCTCTCGGCACCAACGAGCTCGCCCCCGATCGGCGGGCGGGAGAGGGCGCCGCCCTCCCCTCAGGCTGCCGCCGGGCAAGCGCCCCAGCGGGGCCTGGCGGGCCTCCGGTGGCCCGCGTCGGGGGCATGGCCGCCCGCCGTCCCGTACGCGCCGCAGCCCCCTCTCCCGGCCTCGGGGCAATCGGCCCCGCCGGGCCCGCCCGGGATCTGACCTCCGTGACGAACGGGCCGAAGTCCGCTGCCGCGGTGACGTCGGAGCTCGTGCCTCTCACCGCGCACCGCACGACGCGCGCCCCCTGCGCCTCGGCCACCCGTCCGGCCGCCGCGCATGCCACGGGGCGCCCCTCCATCCAGTGGTCCGCCGCTGCCAGCGCCGCCAAGTCGGCCGCGCCGCCCGCCCGATGGCGGGCCAGGATCACCTGTCCCATCGCGAGGACCGCGCCGCAGATCACGCACAACACCGCCATCACGACGACGACCCACACCGTGGCCGCTCCCCGGTCCGACGCGGGCCGGGGAGCCCGAAAGCCCCTCATGTGCCCGCCCCCACCGTCTCCTCGGCCAGGGCCACCGCCTCCGACCGCACCCGCAGACCGAGCCCCAGTGCTCCCGGCCCCGGCGAGTCCGCCTCGACCCGCACCCGCACCAGGTCACCGTCCCGCCGCACGGCCACCGACGCACCGCGCGGTGCCGCCTGCCGGGCCGCCGCGACGGCCGCGGTCCCGGGGTCCTGCCGGGCCATCGCACGCGCCCCGGCCCGTGCCGCGTCCACGCACTGGATCTGGGCGGACGCGGTCAGCAGCGCCCAGACCAGCGCCATCGTGAAGAGCACCAGCGTGGGCAGCACCACGGCCGCCTCGGCCGTCACGAAACCCCGGTCCCCGCGGCGCCGCCGGCCGCCCCGCCCCCTCTCAGAACTGGACATCGAGCGCCTTCTCCACGACCGCCTGCAGCGCCGCCCTGACCTGCCCGCTCGTCACCACCTTGTAGAGCAGTCCGGCGAATCCCACCGCCGCGATCAGACCCATCGCGTACTCCGAGGTGACCATCCCCGCGTCCCCCCGCATCGCGCGCATCCCTCGTCGCGACGCCCGCGCACACAGCTGTCCCCACATCTCAACCCCCGTGAAAATTGCGTTTCGTTCGAGTCATGGCGGCCCCGCCTTGTCGGAGCCGCCGTCCAGCCACTGAGCCCCGCGCGGGAGCCATCAGCCGCCGAGCCGCCCTGATGCCGCTCAGATGCCGCTCAACAACCCACCCGCCAGGCCGATCACCACAGGCAGCACCCCCACCGCGATGAACGCGGGCAAGAAGCACAGCCCCACCGGCGCCGTCATCAGCACTCCGGCTCTGCGCGCGGCCGCCGTAGCCGCACGCCCCCGTTCCGCACGGCAGTCCGCGGCGAGGCGCGCCACCGGTTCGGCCGCCGGAGCCCCCGACTCCCCCGCCCGTTCCAGCAGCCGGGCCAGCGCCCCCGCGCCCGGTATCGCGCCGAGCCCCCGCCACGCGTCGCCCGGTTCACCGCCGAGCCGCAGCTCCGCGGCGCCCTGCGAGAGCCGCTCCCCCACCGGCCCCTTCAGCGCATCGCCCACCGCTTGTGCGGCCACGACGGGCCCCGCGCCCGCGGCGACGCAGGCCGCCAGTAGGTCTGCGGCCAAGGGCAGTTGCCGCGCCGCCTCCGCGCCGTCGAACTCCGCGGCACGAACGCCCCGCCCCCGCCGCCAACGCCACACCCCATAGCCGGCGCCCAACCCCACCAGGCACCCGGCAACACCACCCACCAGCACCCACCCGGCACTCACCGCCCCGGCCACCACCAGCCACCCCCGCACCCCGTCCCGCCACCGGAACCACCGCGGAAGCCACCGCCGCGCCAGACCTCCCGGCAGCCGCCCCGCGCCCCCCAGTACGGCCCCCGAGCGCCCCCGCGCCGCCCTCTCACGCCGCGCCGCAAGGACCGCCGACACCAGCCACAGCAAGGCCGCCGCACTCCACACGGCCACCCCCACCCTGTGGACAACGAAACTCATCGCTCCTCCGCCCCTCGTACGATCCGCAGCGCCCACCACACGCCGGCGCCCTCCAACACCCCGCCCACCGCCAGGCACCCCAGCCCCGCCCCGGTGTGCAGCAGCACCCGCAACGGCGACGCCCCCAGCGCGCTCCCCATGAGCAGCCCGAGGACCGGAAGCCCCGCGAGCATCACCGCCGTGGACCGCGCCCCGGCCAACTGGGCCCGCAGATCAGCGCGTTGATCCCGCTCCGCCCGCAGCGCGCCTTCAAGCCGTTCGAGTCCCGCCGCGAGTCCGGCGCCGCGGTCCACAGCCACCCGCCAGCACGCCGCGAGCCCCAACAGCCCCTGCGCCCCCGGCTCCCGCGCCGCCTCCTCGAGCGCCCCCGGCACATCCCCGCCGAACCGCGCCGCCGCCAGCACCCCGGCCCGCGCCTCCCCGAACCCGGCTATGGCACCGACGCCCGTTCCTGCGTCCTCCAGCCCGAGGCCACCGTCAGCCGCGGCCCGCAGCGCCTCCCCCGGCTGCCGCCCCGCCCGCACCTCGCCCGCGAGCGCCCCGCACAGCCCGATCACCGCGGCGGCCCGGCGCTCTTCCTGAAGCCTCGCGGCCCTGGCCCGCCGTACGCGTCGCATCAGCGGCACCCCGGCCGCCCCGAGGACCAGCGGCACCAGGGACTCCCCGAACAGGGCGACCGCCGCCCCGCCCGCCAGGGCCCACCATTCGTGCCGCACCCGGCCCCCGACGCACGTCACCGCCCGCCGCCACGCCGGATCTCTCGCCGGCTCCTCGCCCCCTGCCGCAAGGACCACCCGCGCCCGCCTCAGGTCCCGGTCCCTCCCGGCCAGCAGCCAGGCCGCGCCTCCCGCACACGCGACCGCCGCAACCCCCGTCATGCTCATCCCCCACCACTCCAACCACCGCCCGCCAGCAGCGAGTCCAGCCTTTCCCAGCCCCGCTCCCGGACGAATTCCTTCTCGCCCCACCTCAGCGCCGGCACCGTCACCACGAGGCCGGACGGATCTCGCTCCAGGACGTGCACCTCCGCGATCCGCCGCCGGCCCGCCCGGTCCCGTACGAGATGGAGCACTACGGACAGCGCGGCCGCCAACTGGCTGTGCAGCGCCGCCCTGTCGAGTCCGGCGGCCGTCCCCAGCGCCTCCAGTCGGGCGGGGACGTCCCGCGCGGCGTTGGCGTGGACCGTGCCGCAGCCGCCTTGATGACCCGTGTTCAGGGCGGCAAGCAGGTGAACCACCTCCGCGCCCCGGACCTCGCCCACGACCAGCCGGTCGGGACGCATCCGCAGTGCCTGGCGCACCAAATCGTCCAGGCCGACCTGGCCCGCTCCCTCCTGGTTCGCGGGTCTGGCCTCGAGGCGCACCACGTGAGGGTGGTCGGGGCGCAGCTCCGCCGAGTCCTCGGCGAGCACGATCCGCTCCTGCGGCCCGACGAGGCCGAGCAGCGCGCTCAGCAGCGTCGTCTTGCCCGAACCCGTCCCACCGCTGATCAGGTACGAGAGCCGGGCATCGAGCAGTGCCCGCAGCACCCGGTCTCCGCCCGGCGGCACCGTCCCCGCCGCGGCCAGTTCCGCGAGGGTGAAGGCCCGGGGGCGTACGACACGCAAGGAGAGGCAGGTCGACCCGACGGCGACCGGCGGAAGCACCGCGTGGAGGCGGGTTCCGTCCGGGAGCCGCGCGTCCACCCAGGGCCTTGCGTCGTCGAGCCGGCGCCCTGCCACGGCCGCCAGGCGCTGTGCGAGCCGCCGCACCGCCGCCGCGTCCCCGAAGGACACCCCGGTCAGCTCCAGGCCCTTGCCGCGGTCGACCCACACCCGGTCGGGCGCGGACACCAGCACATCGGTCACCGAGTCGTCCGCGAGCAGGGGCTCGAGAGGACCGGCGCCCACCAGCTCCGAGCGCAGCTGTACCGCCGTGCCCAGGATTTCCGCGTCCCCGAGCACCCTGCCCTGGGCCCGCAGCGCCTCGGCGACGCGGGCCGGTGTCGGCTCGGTCCCGTTCTCCGCGAGCCACTGGCGCACCCCGTCCAGCATCCTGGCCCCGACGACGGCGCTCATGAGCCGCCTCCGGTGGCGTCGACCGGCACGCGCTCCCAGAAGGCCGTGCAGAACCGGGCCAGCGGCCCCCGCACCACACCTCCGGGCGGCATTCCGCCGGCCTGTGCGGCCAGCAGTCCCGCCTCGCGCGGCAGTTCTCCGACGAGCGGCAGCCCGAGCAGCCGCGCGACCTCTTCCGCGTCGAAGCCACCGAGGCCGTCGGGTCCGCCGCCCCTGCCGACGACCACCCGCAGATCCCTCAGCACCATGCCCACCGCGGCCGCGACCCGCCGCGCCCCGGCCACCGCACGCAGCTCCGGCGGCACCACCATGAGCCCCAGATCGACCTGGGCCAGCGCCTCGGCCACTCCCTCGTCCACGCGCCGCGGCAGATCCACGATCACCGCTCCGCCCCGCCGTCGTGCGGCAGCGATCACCGCTCGCATGGCCTCGGGCGGAATGACCACCGTGTCGCCCCGGTCCCAGCTCAGGACCCGCAGCGAGTGCAGCTCGGGCAGGGACTCCTCGAGGGCGCCCCCGCCGACCCGGCCCCTGGACTGCGCGAAGGCGGGCCAGCGCAGTCCGTCGGCCGTCTCGCCGCCGAGCAGCACGTCGAGGCCCCCGCCGAGCGGGTCGCCGTCGACGAGCAGTGTGCGTCGCCCGGTGCGGGCCGCCGTGACGGCCAGCGCGCACGCCAGGGTCGAGGCGCCGGCTCCTCCGCTCCCGCCGATGACTCCCACCGTGAGCGCCGGGCGCCCGACGCCCTCGGCGACATCGGCGATGCGGTCCACCAGCCAGCGCTCGCCGTCCGGCAGGACGAGCACATGGTCGGCACCGATCTCCACCGCGCGCTGCCAGACCCCGGAGTCGTCCGGATCCCGCCCGACCAGGACGACTCCGCGCCTGCGCACGGCTCCCCGTACCCGGTCCACGGCGTCGTCCCCCACGAGGACCAGCGGCGCCGCGTCCCAGCCGCCCCTGTGCTCGGGCACGCCGTGCCGCACCTCGGGCCGCGCGCCCGCCGCGGCGCACAGCCGCAACAGGTCGTCCAGCAGGTCCACATCTTCCGTGACGATCAATGGCCCGCCCTGCCGTCCATCGGACGGCGGCGGCCCGTCACGTGTAATCACTCCAGCCACGATCCCCGGCCCCCTCTCACTACAAGCCCGTTGAATGCCCTCTTCCACATCGGCGATGAACCGGACAAGGCAATCCGGCCATGAACTTCGCGTGCAGAACGGGCGGAATCAGCGTGCAGCGATCGCGGATAACGTGTGGATCTTGCTCAATAACTGTGGACAAGACGGGGCCTGTGAATATCCCGTTCACCCATACCAGTGACAACCCAAAAGGCTTCCGCACAGCAGCCCCGCGACTACATACAGTGACGGATCATGGCCAAGAAAAAAGATCGCCATGACGGCCACCGAGAGGCGCCTGGCGATCGAATGAGGGTCGAACAAGGACCGGAAAACCCATCCGGACATGCGACGACCCCCGCCGGGGGGGAGAGCGGGGGTCGTCCCCACGGTCCGACTCGGGGGGGGAGGAGCCAGACCGGGTTAGCACGGTCGCGAACGATCCGTGACTTCCATGGTGTACCCGAGAGCCTTCTCAGGCAAACCCACGCGCCTCACCTTACGCCGAATGGTGGGCGCCTATGCTCGACCTCGTGGAAAACCACTCCTTGCCCCGCACAGCCGCCTTCTTTGACCTGGACAAGACGGTCATTGCGAAGTCGAGCACTCTCACCTTCAGCAAGTCGTTCTACCAAGGCGGCCTGATCAACCGCAGGGCGGTACTGCGAACTGCATATGCACAGTTCGTCTTCCTCGCCGGCGGCGCCGATCACGACCAGATGGAGCGGATGCGCGAGTATCTGTCCGCGCTGTGCCGCGGGTGGAACGTGCAGCAGGTCAAGGAGATCGTCGCCGAGACGCTGCACGACCTGATCGACCCGATCATCTACGACGAGGCCGCGTCCCTCATCGAGGAGCACCACACCGCGGGACGGGACGTCGTCATCGTCTCCACGTCGGGCGCCGAGGTCGTCGAGCCGATCGGCGAGCTTCTGGGCGCGGACCGGGTGGTGGCGACCCGGATGGTCGTCGGCGACGACGGCTGCTTCACCGGCGAGGTGGAGTACTACGCGTACGGCCCCACCAAGGCGACGGCGATCAAGGAGCTCGCGGAGTCCGAGGGGTACGACCTCGACCGCTGTCACGCCTACAGCGACTCGGCGACGGACCTCCCGATGCTCGAGTCCGTGGGTCATCCGCACGCGGTCAACCCCGATCGCGCTCTGCGCCGTGAGGCACTCGCGCGCGGGTGGCCGATTCTCGACTTCCACCGCCCGGTCCGGCTCAAGGAACGGCGCCAGGCACCCGCCCGGCCGGCGCTCGTCGCGGCGGCAGCGGTGGGCGCCGCGGCGGCCACCGCGGGGCTCGTGTGGTTCGTGAGCCGCCGCCGGACCACACGCGCCCGATTCGCCCTTGTTTGAACCTAAAAGTAAAGAAGCAGTGCCAGGACTTCCGCTTGCTCCAGGACAGGAGTACAAAGGAGTCAACGGCCCGCGAGACCAAGGACATCCGAGAGGATTACCTTTAAACGCAATCAAGGCCCCACGGACCGAAGCATGAACACCGGGCACCCACGCGACGTCGACCCGTCGATTACGGGCCAGCCGCACCAGGTGACGGGCTAAGTTCCCGACCTGATGGGCAACCTTCGAGGACGCTTGGTAACCGGGTGAACATGCCAGCGGCGGTACGAGAACTCGTACCGCCGCAACCCTGTGCGGGGTCTTTTTTACGCCGCACTGCGCCGCTCGACGCCGCTTTACGCCGCTCCGCGCTGCATGGCCTCGCAGACCGCCGTCGACTCCCTGGCCCCCAGTTCGACCGCCCGCCCGCAGTGGGCGATCCACGCGGCCATCCCCTCCGGCGTCCCGGACGCGTAGCCGTCCAGTGCCCCCACGTAGGCCGCACGCCCCTGTTCAGCGTGCCCCGCCTCGGCAGGACAGACGGACTTCGGGTCGAGCCCGCTGCCCACCAGGACGATGCGCTCGGCCGCCCGCGCGACCAAGCCGTTGTGGGAGCCGAAGGGGCGCAGGCTGAGCAGCTCTCCGTGCACCACGGCCGCCGTCACCAGGGCCGGTGCGGAGCCGCCCGCGATGATCAACCGGGAAAGCCCCTCCAGGCGGCCCGCCACTTCGTCGGAGTCCGGCACGTCGAGCTCGACCAGCGGCTCGTCGACCGGCTCGCCCGCGAGACGCGGCCGTCCCGCGGCCTCGTCGTTCTCCGCGGCGGCAACCAGGTGCAGGCGGGCGAGGACCCGCAGGGGCGACTGGCGCCAGATGGACAGGAGTTGTCCGGCCTCGGCGGTGAGCCGCAGGGCCGAGCCGATCGTGCGGGCCTCGCCGTCACCGCTGAAGTCACTGCGGCGGCGCACCTCTTCGAGCGCCCAGTCGGCACCGGAGAGCGCCGCCGAGCCGCGTGCGCCGCGCAGCGCCGCCTCGGAGGTGATCTCGTTGCTGCGGCGCCGCATGATCCGGTGCCCGTAGACCCGGTCCACGGCCTTGCGCACGGAGTCCACGGAGTCGGCCACGCCGGGCAGTGCGCCCAGGGCCGCGAGCGGATCGGCTGTCGTACTCATGAGTACGACCCTACGCACCCCCGGCGCTCCCCCCACGAAGGAGTGGTCTTCTTCACGCCGCATCGATACGGCAGGTAGTCGTGCGGCTACCCTTGGTGAACATGAAGATCGCTTTCGTAGGGAAGGGCGGCAGCGGCAAGACCACGCTGTCCTCGCTCTTCATCCGACACCTCGCCGCCACCGGAGCTCCCGTCCTCGCGGTGGACGCCGACATCAACCAGCACCTCGGGCCCGCGCTCGGCCTCGACGAGGCGGACGCCGCCCGGCTGCCCGCCATGGGTGCGCGCCTGCCGCTCATCAAGGACTACCTGCGGGGCTCCAACCCGCGGATCTCCTCCGCCGAGACGATGATCAAGACGACACCGCCCGGCGAGGGCTCGCGGATTCTGCGGGTGCGCGAGGACAACCCCGTGTACGACGCGTGCGCGCGGCCGGTGGAACTCGACGACGCGGCAGTGCGTTTGATGGTCACGGGGCCGTTCACCGAGGCCGACCTCGGTGTCGCTTGCTACCACTCCAAGACCGGCGCGGTGGAGCTGCTCCTGAACCACTTGGTCGACGGACGCGACGAGTACGCGGTCGTGGACATGACCGCGGGTTCGGACTCCTTCGCGTCCGGCATGTTCACCCGCTTCGACATGACGTTCCTGGTGGCCGAGCCGACCCGGAAGGGGGTCTCCGTCTATCGCCAGTACAAGGACTACGCACGCGACTTCGGCGTCGACCTCAAGGTCGTCGGCAACAAGGTGCAGGGCCAGGACGACGTCGACTTCCTGCGCGAGCAGGTGGGCGACGACCTCCTGGTGACGGTCGGGCACTCGGACTGGGTGCGCGCCATGGAGAAGGGCCGCCCGCCCCGGTTCGAGCACCTGGAGGACGTCAACCACCGCTCACTGCAAGCACTTAAGGACGCCGTCGACGCCTCGTACGAGCGCAGGGACTGGGACCGCTACATGCGTCAGATGGTCCACTTCCACCTGAAGAACGCGCAGAGCTGGGGCAACGAACGAACGGGGGCCGACCTGGCCGCGCAGGTCGACCCCGGCTTCGTTCTCGGTGAGCGGGCCGTCGCCACGGCCTGAGCGGATCCGATCCGGGCGAAGGGCGTTACGGCTTGTCCGCCGGGGCGCCCGGGACACCCTTCGGGGCCGGCGCGGGCCGGGCGGAGAGGAAGGAATCCCAGCCCTCCTTGGGCGCCTTGCCGACCCGGAGCTTGGTGAGGCGCACCAAGGTCTGCGGGTCCTGGGCGTCGAGCCAGTCGGCCAGCTGCCGGAAGGAGACGCACCGCACCTCGCGCTTCGTGCAGACCTCCTCGATGGTCTCCTCGATGGCGCGCATGTACGTGCCGCCGTTCCAGGACTCGAAGTGGTTGCCGATGATCAGCGGGGCGCGGTTGCCCTTGTAGGCGCGGTCGAAGCCCTGGAGCAGGCCGTCGCGCATCTGGTCGCCCCAGTACTCGTGCTTGCCCGGGTCACCCTGGGAGGTGGTGCCCGACTGGTTCACCATGAAGTTGTAGTCCATGGTGAGCGTCTCGAACTTGCGGCCGGGGACGGGGACCAGCTGCATCGAAAGGTCCCAGAGACCTTCCTTCTTCTTGGGCCAGACCTGGTCGTTGACGCCACTGGTGTCGTAGCGGAAGCCCAACTCGCGGGCCGCCCGCATGAAGTTCTTCTGGCCTTCGAGGCAGGGCGTGCGGGCGCCGATGAGTTCCTTGTCGTAGTCGAAGGGCAGGGGCTGCGCCTTCTTCATGCCCGTGTTCGTCTTCCAGGCCTTCACGAAGGACTTGGCCTGGTTGATCTCGCTCTTCCACTCGTCGACCGACCACTGGCCCACTCCGCCGCTGGTGCCGCAGAAGTGGCCGTTGAAGTGGGTGCCGACCTCATTGCCCTCGAGCCAGGCGCCGCGGAGCTGCTCCACGGTCTCCTTGATGCCCTTGCGGTCGTTGAACCCGATGTCCGAACTGCCGGACCGGTGCTGCGGCGGATCGTAGAGCTCCCGCTTCGACTCGGGGAGCATGTACACGCCGCTGAGGAAGTACGTCATCGTGGCGTCGTTCCGCTTGGCCACCTTGCGGAAGTGCGAGAAGAGCTTCTGGCTGTCCTCGCCCGCGCCGTCCCAGGAGAAAACCACGAACTGCGGCGGCTTCTGGCCCGGTCTCAGGCGCTCGGGCCTCGGCAGGTGCGGCTGCTTGCCCGTGAAGGCGGTGGAGCCGTCACCGATCATGCGGACCGCGCTCTTGGGTGCGGGGGCGGGTGATGCCTTGCCTGCGCCGTGCGCGCCCTTCTCGGCGTCGGAGCCGTCGCTCGCGCAACCGGCCAGTACCGCGGCGGATACCACGAGGGCGGTCGAGCCCGCGGCGATCCGCTGGATCCTCTGGGTGGCGGCCATCTTCCGCCCACCTTCTTCCTTCGAGTCGGCTTCACTTCGGGGGTCGTCACCGGCGGGCAATACGGCATAAATCACCGCAAGTACCCGATAGCGCCGCCAACGTCGCACGGAGCCTTTGCCCACGTGGTCCGACAAGCCGACAAAATGCTTTATTCACCCTTCAGAGTGATCTAATGCCCCATTTGAGCCATATGTCTATCCAAGACCTTTACTCTGCATTACGATTCGTTTACCGAGAGTTGATAGATCCCGCCGCTGCAACGCCGTGACCCCACGGCCGCGACCCGCCCTCCGCGTACCGCCGGAGGCCCCCTGTTCCGCGACCGCGCTGCCCCGGAGGAGACGGGAAACCATGACTGCCTGCGTCCCCACACACGCCACCGACTCGGTCCACTCATCACGCGACCACGAGCCGCACGCGCCACCGCCCGGCAAGTTCCGCAAGTTCCGTAAGTTCCGCGTCGCCGGCGTCGACGTATCCGCGTCGATCGCCGTCTTCCTGATCGCCCTGCCGCTGTCGCTGGGTATCGCACTGGCCACCGGAGCACCGCTTCAGGCGGGCCTTGTGGCCGCCGCCGTCGGCGGCGTCGTCGTCGGACGGCTCGGCGGGTCCCCGCTCCAGGTCAGCGGCCCCGCCGCAGGACTCACCGTCGTCACCGCCGACCTCATCCACCGGTACGGCTGGCAGACCACCTGCGCCATCACCGTCCTCGCCGGGCTCACCCAACTCGCCCTCGGGTGCCTGCACGTGGCCCGTTCGGCACTCGCCGTCAGCCCCGCCGTCGTGCACGGCATGCTGGCCGGTATCGGCGTCGCGATCGCCGTCGCCCAGCTGCGCATCGTGCTCGGCGGCACCCCGCAGAGCGTCGTACTCGACAACCTCCGCGCGTTGCCCGCCCAGTTGGCCGATCTCCATCCGGCAACGCTGTCGATCAGCGCACTGACCCTGGCGATCCTTCTGCTCTGGCCTCGGATCCCCGGACGGGCCGGGAAAGCCGCCCGGGTCGTGCCCGCCCCCCTCGTCTCCGTGGCCGCGGCAACGGCTGTCGCCGCGTTCGCCGGGCTGAGCGTGACCAAGGTCGAACTGCCGTCATGGCGCAGTCACGCGCTGGCGGGCCTGCCGGAAGGCCCCGTGCTCGGGATCGTCGCCGCCGTCCTCACGATCACGCTGGTCTGCAGCGTGCAGTCGCTGCTCGGCGCCGTCGCCGTGGACAAGCTCGTATCGGGGCGGAGCGAACCGCTGGTCGGCGGCAACCGCTCGGACCTGGATCGCGAACTGCTCGGTCAGGGCGCCGCGAACGCCGTGTCCGGAGCCCTCGGCGGACTTCCCGTCGCCGGAGTCGCGGTGCGCAGCGTGGCCAATGTGCGGGCCGGAGCCGTCAGCCGGAACTCCACGATGCTGCACGGCGTTTGGGTAGTAGTAGCCGCCCTGCTGATGGTCCCCGTCCTCGAGCTGATCCCGCTCGCCGCGCTCGCCGCGCTGGTGATGGCGGTCGGCATCCAGATGGTGAACCTGAACCACATCCGCACCATCACCCGCCACCGCGAGATCCTCGCGTACACCGCCACGACACTCGGCGTCATCTTCTTCGGCGTGCTCGAAGGAGTGGCCCTGGGCGTCGCCGTCGCCGTGGCCGTCGCGCTGCACCGCCTCGCCCGCACCCGGATCACGCACACCGAGGAGGACGGCGTCCACCACGTGCGCGTGCGCGGGCAGTTGACCTTCCTCGCCGTGCCGCGCCTCAGCAGGGCGCTCCACCTCGTGCCCCAGAAGGCATCCACCATCGTGGAGCTGGACGGATCGTTCATGGACCACGCCGCGTACGAAGCGCTCCAGTGCTGGCGGGACGCCCACACCGCGCACGGCGGCACCGTCGAGGTGACCGGGCGCGCGGGGACACGGATGGCCGAGGCCGCGAAGGGGAGCCCCCTGCTCGAGCGGAGCCGAGAGCTCGGCGGAGCATCGCACTCCTGCTGCCGGCCATGGACGGCCTGGCGCAATCACCACTGCGACCGGCCGCAGGAGACACCCCGGGGCGAGGAGCGGCCCAGCGGGTATCAACTGGCCAGCGGCATCAGCGCGTTCCAGCGCAACACCGCGCCGCATGTGCGCAGCGAGCTCGCCCGGCTCGCACGCGAAGGCCAAAAGCCCTCGCACCTCTTCCTGACCTGCGCCGACTCCCGGCTCGTCACCTCGATGATCACGTCGAGCGGCCCCGGCGACCTCTTCGTCGTCCGCAACGTCGGCAACCTCGTGCCGATGCCGGGCGCCGAGAGCACGGACGACTCGGTGGCCGCCGCGATCGAGTACGCGGTGGACGTACTGCAAGTGCGGTCCATCACCGTGTGCGGGCACTCCGGGTGCGGTGCGATGCAGGCGCTGCTCACCACTCCGCCCGGAGGCGCGCAGACACCCCTGAAGCGGTGGCTGCGGCACGGCGCGCCCAGCCTCGAACGCCTTGCGGCGCGCAAGGAGCGGGGGGCGGCGCGGCTCGCGGGAAGGGCGCCCGCCGACGCGGTCGAGCAGCTCTGCCTGACGAACGTCGTCCAGCAGTTGGAGCACCTGCGCGGCCACGAGTCCGTGGCACGGCGCCTGTCGGAGGGTGACCTGGAGCTGCACGGCATGTATTTCCATGTCGGCGAGGCGCAGGCGTATCTGCTCACCGAGAGCCCGGACGACGTGTTCGACCAGGTCACGCCGTCACCGTACGAAGGATCACCGCGTGAGGAACCACCCAGCAGAGTAAAGGTCTAAACCAATTTCCGGCAGGCTCTTGTCACCAGGGGTATACGTCTGATGAGCTGTGGCTTTGGACACAACGGACACCCTGGGAATGGGAGATGTCGTGAGCAACGAAAGCCTGGCCAACCTTCTTAAAGAAGAGCGAAGGTTCGCGCCGCCGGCCGACCTGGCGGCCAACGCCAATGTCACCGCGGAGGCGTACGAACAGGCCAAGGCTGACCGGCTCGGCTTCTGGGCCGAGCAGGCCCGCCGGCTGACCTGGGCCACCGAACCGACCGAGACGCTCGACTGGTCGAACCCGCCCTTCGCGAAGTGGTTCGCCGACGGCAAGCTCAACGTCGCGTACAACTGCGTGGACCGCCACGTGGAGGCCGGCAACGGCGACCGTGTGGCGATCCACTTCGAGGGTGAGCCCGGCGACAGCCGGGCCATCACCTACGCCGAGCTCAAGGACGAGGTCAGCCGCGCCGCCAACGCGCTGACCGAACTGGGCGTCCGCCAGGGCGACCGCGTCGCCGTCTATCTGCCGATGATCCCCGAGGCCGTCGTGTCGATGCTGGCCTGTGCCCGCATCGGCGCCGCGCACTCAGTGGTCTTCGGCGGCTTCTCCGCCGACGCCATCGCCAAGCGTGTGGCGGACGCCGACGCCAAGGTGATCATCACCTCCGACGGCGGCTACCGCCGTGGCAAGCCCGCCGCCCTGAAGCCCGCCGTCGACGACGCCGTGGCGCGCGAGGACAGCTCCGTCGAGCACGTCCTGGTCGTGCGCCGCACCGGCCAGGACGTCGCGTGGACCGAGGGCCGCGACGTGTGGTGGCACGAGCTCACCGAGCGCCAGTCGGCCGAGCACACCCCCGAGGCCTTCGACGCGGAGAACCCTCTCTTCATCCTCTACACGTCGGGTACGACGGGTAAGCCCAAGGGCATCCTGCACACCTCCGGCGGCTACCTCACCCAGGCCGCGTACACCCACCACGCCGTCTTCGACCTCAAGCCGGAGAGCGACGTCTACTGGTGCACGGCCGACATCGGCTGGGTCACCGGCCACTCGTACATCACGTACGGCCCGCTGGCCAACGGCGCGACCCAGGTCATGTACGAGGGCACGCCCGACACCCCGCACCAGGGGCGCTTCTGGGAGATCGTCCAGAAGTACGGAGTCACGATCCTCTACACGGCACCGACGGCCATTCGTACGTTCATGAAGTGGGGCGACGACATCCCCGCGAAGTTCGACCTGTCCAGCCTGCGCATCCTCGGTTCGGTCGGTGAGCCGATCAACCCCGAGGCGTGGATGTGGTACCGCAAGAACATCGGCGCCGACAAGTGCCCCATCGTGGACACCTGGTGGCAGACCGAGACCGGCGCCATGATGATCTCGCCGCTGCCGGGCGTGACGGAGACCAAGCCGGGCAGCGCCCAGCGCGCCCTGCCGGGCATCTCCGCGACCGTCGTCGACGACGAGGCGCGCGAAGTCCCGGACGGCGGTGGCGGCTACCTCGTCCTGACCGAGCCGTGGCCCTCCATGCTGCGCACCATCTGGGGCGACGACCAGCGCTTCATCGACACCTACTGGTCGCGCTTCGAGGGCAAGTACTTCGCCGGTGACGGCGCCAAGAAGGACGAGGACGGCGACGTCTGGCTCCTGGGCCGCGTGGACGACGTGATGCTCGTGTCCGGGCACAACATCTCCACCACGGAGGTCGAATCCGCCCTCGTCTCGCACCCCTCGGTCGCCGAGGCGGCGGTCGTGGGCGCCGCGGACGAGACGACCGGACAGGCCATCGTCGCCTTCGTCATCCTGCGCGGCACCGCCAACGCCGACGACGAGGGCCTCGTCGCCGACCTGCGCAACCACGTGGGCACCACGCTCGGCCCGATCGCCAAGCCGAAGCGCATCCTGCCGGTGGCCGAGCTGCCCAAGACCCGCTCCGGGAAGATCATGCGGCGCCTCCTCCGGGACGTCGCCGAGAACCGCGAGCTGGGCGACGTCACCACCCTCACGGACTCCTCCGTGATGGACCTCATCCAGACCAAGCTCCCCGCCGCACCCAGCGAGGACTAGCCGGACCGAGCCGACGAGGGGCGCCCGGCACCACGCCGGGCGCCCCTCTTGCGCATAAAGTGATGATCGCCGGATAGGTCCGGTCGCATGTTGGGTACGCTGAGGCTCGCGTCAACATCGCGACAAGAAGAACCTAGGTGCGCCGGGAAGTCTGGTCGGCAAGTGATTCGTCCTGCCCACCGACCGGAGGTCAACCCCCGTGGCCGCGCCCGCACCCCGCAACGACAGCAACCGCAGCAACAACCGCAAGGTCCTCGGCCGGCTCTCGCTGCCCGAACGGACCTTCGTCGCGAACGCGCTGCGCGCTGAGACCGTCGGCGGTGTCCTCCTCCTGGTCGCCGCCGTCACCGCACTGATCTGGGCGAACACCGCCGGCGGCTCGTACGAGTCGGTGAGCGGCTTCCACCTGGGGCCCAGCTCCCTCGGCCTCGACCTCTCGATCCAGCACTGGGCGGCCGACGGACTGCTCGCCGTCTTCTTCTTCGTCGCGGGGATCGAGCTCAAGCGCGAGCTCGTCGCGGGCGATCTGAGCGATCCGAAGGCCGCCGCGCTGCCCGTCGTCGCCGCGCTCTGCGGTATGGCCGTACCGGCTCTCGTGTACGTCCTGGTCAACACGGTCGGCGGTGGCTCGCTCGACGGCTGGGCGGTGCCGACCGCCACGGACATCGCCTTCGCGCTCGCCGTACTCGCCGTCATCGGCACCTCGCTGCCGTCCGCCCTGCGCGCCTTCCTGCTCACGCTGGCCGTCGTCGACGACCTCTGCGCGATCCTGATCATCGCCGTGTTCTTCACCAGCGAACTGAACTTCGCGGCGCTCGGCGGCGCGGTCATCGGCCTCGCCGTCTTCTGGCTGCTGCTCCACAAGGGCGTACGCGGCTGGTACGTATACGTTCCGCTGGCGCTGGTCATCTGGGGGCTGATGTACAACAGCGGCATCCACGCCACGATCGCCGGCGTCGCGATGGGCCTGATGCTGCGCTGCACCCGCCGAGAAGGCGAGGAGCACTCGCCGGGCGAGCACATCGAACACCTTGTGCGCCCCCTCTCCGCGGGCTTCGCGGTTCCGCTGTTCGCGCTGTTCAGCGCCGGTGTCGTGGTGACGGGCGGCGCGCTCGGGGACGTGTTCTCCAAACCGGAGACGCTCGGGGTGGTGCTCGGTCTCGTGGTCGGCAAGGCGGTCGGCATCTTCGGCGGCACCTGGCTCGCGGCGCGGTTCACCAAGGCCGAGCTCAACGACGAACTCGCCTGGCCGGACGTGTTCGCGGTCGCCTCGCTCGCCGGCATCGGATTCACCGTCTCGCTCCTGATCGGCGAACTCGCCTTCGCCGAGGACCCGCTGCTCACCGACGAGATCAAGGCAGCCGTCCTGATGGGCTCTCTCGTCGCGGCCGTCCTCTCCGGCATCCTGCTCAAGGTGCGCAACGCCCGCTACCGCGCGCTGTACGACGAAGAGGAGCGCGACGACGACCTCGACGGCATCCCGGACGTATACGAACAGGACAAGCCGGAGTACCACCTGCGGATGGCCGCGATATACGAGAAGAAGGCGGCCGAGCACCGCAGGCTTGCCGAAGTGTCGGCCGGGGCACGCGCCGAAGACGACCGTCCGGCATGATCTGAGCAGACCTGACTGCGCAGGCTGAGCCGAGCGGTCATAAACGAACAGTCATGACAGTCATGCAGGAACAGTCGATGTGAGCACGCTTACGCAGGCTTACGGAGAAGGGGTAAAGCGATGAGCACACCCGACGGGCCCGTCGGCACCGAACGCAGCCTCGGCCAGCTGGTCTCATCGGCGACCAGCGAGATGTCCGCGCTGGTGCACGACGAGATCGCGCTGGCCAAGGCCCAGCTGCGGCAGGACGTCAAGCGGGGTGCGGTCGGCGGCGGCGCGTTCGCCGCCGCCGGGGCGGTGCTGCTCTTCTCGCTGCCGATGCTGAGCTTCGCCCTGGCGTACGGCATCCGTACCTGGAGCGGCTGGAACATGGCGGTCTGCTTCCTGCTCTCCTTCGCGGCGAACGTCCTTGTCGCCGGAGTGCTCGCGCTGATCGGCGTCGTCTTCGCGAAGAAGGCCAAGAAGGGCAAGGGTCCGCAGAAGGCCGCCGCTTCGGCCAAGGAGACGGCTGCCGTACTCCAGAACGTCAAGCCGCACCCGCGTCCCGTGAGCCCTGCCGTGAGCCCTGTGGTGACCCGTACGGGTGCGACCGTCGACCGTGTCGGTGACAAGCCTGCGGCTGTGGCACGCTCATCTTCATGACGGACCCCGCCACACCCGCCCCCCATCCGGCCCAACCCACGTCACCCGTACGCATTGAAGGGCCGTGGACCCATCGCGACGTCGCCGCCAACGGCGCGCGCTTCCACATCGCCGAGCTGGGTGACGGGCCGCTCGTGCTGCTCCTGCACGGCTTTCCGCAGTTCTGGTGGACGTGGCGGCACCAGATGGTGGCGCTCGCCGACGCGGGTTTCCGCGCGGTCGCGATGGACCTGCGGGGTGTGGGCGGCAGCGACCGTACGCCGCGCGGTTACGACCCGGCGAACCTCGCGCTCGACATCACGGGCGTCGTGCGGTCGCTCGGCGAGCCGGACGCCGCGCTCGTCGGACACGACCTGGGCGGGTACCTCGCCTGGACGGCGGCCGTGATGCGGCCCAAGCTGGTGCGCCGCCTCGCCGTCTCCTCGATGCCGCATCCGCGGCGCTGGCGCTCGGCGATGCTGTCGGACCGCAAGCAGACCACCGCCGGTTCGTACGTGTGGGGCTTCCAGCGGCCGTGGCTGCCGGAGCGTCAGCTCGTCGCGGACGACGCGGCGCTGGTCGGGCGCCTGGTACGGGACTGGTCGGGGCCGCGCCTTCCGGACGACGAGGCCGTGGAGACGTACCGCCGTGCCATGACGATTCCGTCGACGGCGCACTGCTCGATCGAGCCGTACCGCTGGATGGTGCGGTCGATGGCCCGTCCCGACGGCATCCAGTTCAACCGCCGCATGAAGCGCCCGGTCCGGGTTCCCACGCTGCATCTGCACGGCTCCCTGGACCCGGTGATGCGTACGCGCAGCGCGGCGGGGTCGGGCGAGTACGTCGAAGCACCGTACCGCTGGCGACTGTTCGACGGCCTCGGGCACTTCCCGCAGGAGGAGGACCCGGTGGCCTTCTCGACCGAGCTGGTGAACTGGCTGAAGGACCCCGAACCGGACCGTTAGACGCTCGGAAGACGTCCGTACCGGAGGGTAAGCGAACGCCTGTCCTACGAACGGCTACTTGCCACCCGCATAGGCCAATTGGGGCGCGTGGGCGCGATTACCGACCTTGAGGCACGGGCACACGTCGGGGTATGGGCTGGACGCACGACTACAGTGAAGTAGCACGCAACCGCCGCTCAGCCATCGCGCTGAACAGCCGTGAGAGGGGCGGCCCGCAAGATCCGGGCCATGAAGGCCCTGCTCAAGGCATGGGCATTCCCCACATCCTGCGCCGCAGGGCCCGCTGGGTCTCGGCGCGGCTGAGGCATACGCGCGACTGATCCGCCTGCTCCCCCGAACGCGTACCGACCGCTTCCCGACTGCGGCTCCGGCTACAGCGCGCAGCCCTCGCTGTCGACCTCCTGGTTGGCGGTGCGGCCCGCCTCGATGTCCTCGCGGACCTCGTCGGCGGTGAGTGCGTAGCCGGTGTCCGGGTCGTCCAGTGACTTCGCGAAGACCACGCCGTAGACCTTGCCGTCGGGCGTGAGCAGCGGGCCGCCGGAGTTGCCCTGGCGGACAGTCGCGTAGAGGGAGTAGACGTCGCGGCGCACGGTGCCCCGGTGGTAGATGTCCGGGCCCTTGGCCGTTATGCGGCCGCGCACGCGCGCGGGGCGGACGTCGTACGGACCGTTCTCCGGGAAGCCGGCGACGATGGCGTTGTCACCGCTGCCCGCGTCCTTCGACGTGAACCGCAGCGCGGGCGCCTGGAGGGTCGGCACGTCCAGTACGGCGATGTCGCGCTCCCAGTCGTAGAGGACGACCTTCGCGTCGTACGTACGGCCGTCTCCGCCTATCTGGACCGTCGGCTCGTCGACGCCGCCGACCACGTGCGCGTTCGTCATGACGCGGCGCTCGGAGAAGACGAATCCTGTGCCTTCCAGGACCTTGCCGCAGCCACGGGCCTCGCCCTGCACCTTCACGATGGAGCGCTTGGCCTTCGTGGCGACCGCGCTCTTGGCGAGCTTGGGGTCGGGGGCCTTCACGTCGGTGATGGGCTCGTTCGAGAACGGGCTGAAGACCTGCGGGAAGCCGTTGCGCGCGAGGACCGAGGAGAAGTCCGCGAACCAGGTGTCGGCCTGGTTCGGCAGCGTGCGCGAGACGCCGAGCAGGATCTTGGAGTTGCGTACTTCCTTGCCGACCGTGGGCAGCGTCGTGCCCGCGAGGGCGGAGCCGATCAGCCAGGCGACCAGGAGCATCGCCACGACGTTGACCAGCGCGCCGCCCGTGGCGTCCAGGGCGCGGGCGGGCTGCCAAGTGATGTACCTGCGGAGCTTGTTGCCCAAGTGGGTGGTGAAGGCCTGGCCGATGGAGGCACAGACGATCACGATGACCACGGCGACGACGGCGGCCGTCGTGCTGACCGATCCCTCGTCGTCCGTCAGGGCGCCCCAGATGACGGGCAGGAGGTACACCGCGACGAGTCCGCCGCCCAGGAAACCGATCACCGACAGGATGCCGACGACGAATCCCTGGCGGTAACCGACGACCGCGAACCATACGGCGGCGACCACCAGAAGGATGTCCAGCACGTTCACCGATTCAATCCTCGCCTCGCATCGCGGTCGCCACGTCCCCGCAACCTTGTCATGCGCGCCAGTCGAGCGGCACCTGCTTGGTGCGGTCCCAGGGGCGCTCCCAGCCTGCGAAATGCAGGATCCTGTCGATCACTCCGGCCGTAAAACCCCAGACCAGAGCGGATTCGACGAGGAAGGCCGGGCCCTTGTGACCCATCGGATGAACCGTCGTCGCGCGGTTGTCGGGATCCGTGAGATCGGACACGGGGACCGTGAAGACGCGGGCCGTCTCGGCCGGGTCGACGACGCCGACCGGGGTCGGCGTGCGCCACCAGCCGAGCACCGGGGTCACCACGAAGTCGCTCACCGGGATGAAGAGCTTGGGCAGCACGCCGAAGAGCTGGACGCCCCGGGGATCGAGGCCGGTCTCCTCCTCGGCCTCGCGCAGGGCGGCGCGCAGCGGACCGTCCGTCAGCGGATCGCCGTCCTCGGGGTCGAGGGAGCCGCCGGGGAAGGAGGGCTGGCCCGCGTGCGAACGGAGGCTGCTGGAACGCTCCATGAGGAGCAGCTCGGGGCCGCGCGGGCCCTCTCCGAAGAGGATCAGCACGGCCGACTGGCGTCCGGCGCCGCTCTCCGGGGGCAGGAAGCGGCTGAGCTGGGTCGGCCTGACCGTCTCGGCGGCGCGGACGACGGGGTCCAGCCAGACGGGCAGGCCTTCGGTACTGACACGGACCTGTCCGCCGGGGCTGCCCGCGCTGCCGTTCCCGTTTCTCATGTGCGTATCGCTCGTGTCGGTTGTCTCGCTCGTGTCGCTCGCGTGCGTCATCGGCACCCCCGTCCAACTGTGGACAACGCCTGTGGCCCCCCGGTTGGTTCCTCGATCATGCGGCGCCCAGCGGGGGCGCGGCCTTTCCGGGATAGTCCGGCGGGGGCTTGAGGCGCTGGCCCGGCATGCCGCCCATCTCGTACTTCAGGAGCTTCTTGGCCTTCTCGGGGTCGGTCTCGCCTTCTCCGTACGACGGGCAGAGCTCGGCGATCGGGCAGGCGCCGCAGGCGGGCTTGCGGGAGTGGCAGATCCGGCGGCCGTGGAAGATCACGCGGTGCGAGAGCATCGTCCACTCGCTCTTCGGGAAGAGGTCGGCGACGGCTGCCTCGACCTTCTCCGGGTCGGTCTCCTCGGTCCACTTCCAGCGGCGGACGAGGCGCCCGAAGTGGGTGTCCACGGTGATTCCGGGGACTCCGAAGGCGTTCCCAAGGACGACGAACGCGGTCTTGCGGCCTACGCCGGGCAGCTTGACCAGGTCCTCTATGCGGCCGGGGACCACTCCGCCGTGGTTGTCCCGCAGGGCGGTGGCGAGCCCCATGATCGACTTCGTCTTCGCGCGGAAGAACCCGGTCGGCCGGATCAGCTCCTCGACCTCTTCGGGGTTGGCGGCGGCGAGGTCCTCCGGGGTGGGGTACGCGGCGAAGAGACGCGGGGTCGTCTGATTCACCCGCAGGTCGGTGGTCTGCGCGGAGAGGACCGTGGCGACGAGGAGCTCGAAGGGGTTCTCGAAGTCCAGCTCGGGGTGGGCGTACGAGTACACCTCGGCGAGCTCGCGGTTGATGCGGCGGGCGCGGCGGACGAGGGCGGTGCGGGACTCGGGCTTGGCCGCGGTTTTGGCGGAGGTGGCCTTCTTGGCGGGGGTGGTCTTCTTGGCCGCGGTTTTGGCAGGGGGTTTCGCCGCGCCGACGGTGGCCTGATTCTTGTCCGAAGGCTTGCTCACCGGTGGCACCCTTGTCCCTTTTGTCGCATTCTCTGACTCATCGGAAGCCTGTTCGCCCACAGCGGAATCCGAGTGGTCCTTTGCCATCCCAGCCCCTCTGGCCTGTGTTCTCACCGGCTTTTTGGACACCCGGCCAGCCTAGAGCCCGACACTGACATCCGCCCTTGACCCTATGGATCGGCCCCCAATTGGCCCCCTCCCGCACAGCATGCGACGCCAGTGCGGCAGACTTGTGACTGATCACACTGTTTGGACCGTCCGGCAAACTGGGGAGCACGGTCCCCTGATGCAGGTCGACAAGGAGAGAACTCGTGGACGACGTTCTGCGGCGCGCCCCGCTCTTCGCGGCGCTCGATGACGAGCAGGCCGCGGAGCTCCGCGCCTCCATGAGTGAGGTGACGCTCGCGCGGGGGGATGCGCTCTTCCATGAAGGTGACCCCGGAGACCGCCTGTATGTGGTCACCGAGGGCAAGGTGAAGCTTCACCGCACCTCACCCGACGGCCGCGAGAACATGCTCGCGGTGCTCGGTCCCGGCGAGCTCATCGGTGAGCTCTCGCTGTTCGACCCGGGCCCGCGTACGGCAACCGCCTCCGCGCTCACCGAGGTCAAGCTGCTCGGTCTCGGGCACGGCGACCTCCAGCCGTGGCTGAACGCGCGGCCCGAGGTGGCCGCGGCGCTGCTGCGTGCGGTCGCGCGGCGCCTGCGCAAGACGAACGACCAGATGTCCGACCTGGTCTTCTCCGACGTGCCCGGGCGTGTGGCCCGCGCCCTTCTGGACCTGTCGCGCCGCTTCGGCGTGCAGTCCGAAGAGGGCATCCACGTCGTGCACGACCTCACGCAGGAAGAGCTGGCCCAGCTGGTCGGCGCCTCCCGCGAGACGGTCAACAAGGCTCTGGCGGACTTCGCCGGGCGCGGGTGGCTCCGCCTGGAGGCTCGTGCGGTGATCCTGCTTGACGTGGAGCGGCTGGCCAAGCGGAGTCGCTGACGCTGTTTGTTGTACGTGGATGGGGTCCCGCCTCTCAGGAGGCGGGACCCCATCCGTGCTTCCGCACAAGCTCTCCCGCCTGCCCACTCCGGTTGCCCCACGTGGCTCGGTCCGGGCGGCGGGATACGGCTAGATCAAGCCGTGTTCGGTCAGGTAGTCCAGTTGCGCCCTGACCGACAGTTCCGCCGCCGGCCACAAGGAGCGGTCCACGTCCGCGTACACATGGGCGACCACCTCCGCGGGCGCCGCGTAGCCGTTCTCGACGGCCGTCTCGACCTGGGCCAGTCGGTTCGCGCGGTGGGCGAGGTAGAACTCGACGACCCCCTGGGCGTCCTCCAGCACCGGCCCGTGGCCCGGCAGGACCGTGTGTACGCCGTCGTCGACCGACAGGGACCGCAGGCGCCGCAGCGAGTCGAGATAGTCCCCCAGACGGCCGTCAGGGTGGGCCACGACCGTCGTACCGCGGCCCAGGACCGTATCGCCCGTCAGAACCGCCTGATCGGCCGGAAGGTGGAAGCAGAGGGAATCGGCGGTGTGCCCCGGCGTCGGGACCACGCGCAGTTCCAGGCCGCCCGTCGTGATCACGTCCCCCGCGTCCAGGCCCTCGTCGCCCAGGCGCAGCGCGGGGTCGAGGGCCCGCACCTTGGTACGGGTCAGCTCGGCGAAGCGCGCGGCGCCTTCCGCGTGGTCGGGGTGGCCGTGGGTGAGGAGGGTGAGCGCGACCCGCTGTCCGGCCTTCTCCGCCGTGGCGATGACGTTCTGGAGGTGGGTGTCGTCCAGTGGCCCCGGGTCGATGACGACAGCGAGCCCGGAATCCGGCTCGGACACGATCCAGGTGTTGGTCCCGTCCAGCGTCATCGCGGACGCGTTGGGGGCCAGTACGTTGACGGCGCGGGCGGTGGCGGGACCACTGAGGACTCCGCCCCTTGGCTGTCCGGGGAGGGCGGCGGCTTCAGTCATGCGGGGGTGGCTCCCGTCCGGGTCGTGGCAGGGGTGGCAAGGGCGGCAGGGGTGACAGGTGGGGTCGTGGTGACGGGCGTGACCGCGGTGGCAGGCACCCCGGCGCACCTCACCGGCATCACGCCTGGCCCCCCGTAGGGATGCGCTTGGTGAATTCGGTGTGGCCCGGCCAGGACAGGATCAACTCTCCGTCCTCCAAGCGGGCTTGTGCCAGGACCGGGGTCAGGTCGCGTTCCGGGGCCGCGGCCAGGGCGTCCGCGGCCGAGCCGTACGGGCTCAGCTGGCGCAGGGTCGCGATGGTCGGCGGCATCATCAGGAGGTCGCCCTTGTCGTATCCCGCGGTGGCCTCCCCCGGAGCGATCCACACCGTACGGTCGGCCTCCGTGGAGGCATTGCGGGTGCGCTGCCCCTCCGGGAGGGCCGCCACGAAGAAGAACGTGTCGTAGCGCTTCGGCTCGAACTCCGGAGTGATCCAGCGCGCCCAGGCGGCGAGCAGGTCGCTGCGCAGGACCAGGCCCCTGCGGTCCAGGAACTGGGCGAAGGAGAACTCCCGCGCCACCAGCGCCTCGCGGTCCGCCTCCCAGTCGTCCCCCGTGGTGTCGCCGACGACGCTCGACGGGGTCGGCCCCGCCAGCAGGACGCCCGCCTCCTCGTACGTCTCGCGCACGGCGGCGCAGACGATCGCCTGGGCGCCCGGCTCGTCCACGCCGAGGCGCGCGGCCCAGGACGCGAGGGACGGGCCCGCCCAGCGCACGAGGTGATCGTCGTCGCGCGGGTCCACACCGCCGCCCGGATACGCGTACGCGCCTCCGGCGAATGCCATGGAGGCGCGTCTGCGCAGCATGTGTACGGCGGGGCCCGCCACGGAGTCCCGCAGGAGCATGACCGTGGCCGCCCGGCGCGGAGTCGCGGGCGTCAGTTCGCCGCTGCTCAGCGCACGGATGCGGTCGGGCCACTCCGGGGGATACCACTGCCCATTAGCCATGGGCGGAGGCTATCCCCTGGCGGGCTGATGTTCGAGGGGCAACTATCGGGTGCCAGAAGGCGGCCGGAAACCGCCCGGCTGGGCAGCCGGGGCAGCCGGGACAAAGGGCTACGCCTCGGTCAGCTCCACCTGGATCTCGACCTCGACCGGCGCGTCCAGCGGCAGGACCGCGACGCCCACCGCGCTGCGGGCGTGCACGCCCTTGTCGCCGAGCACCTCGCCCAGCAGCTCGCTCGTGCCGTTGATCACCGCGGGCTGGCCCGTGAAGTCCGGGGCGGACGCCACGAAGCCGACGACCTTCACGACGCGCGCGACACGGTCCAGGTCACCGGCGACGGACTTCACCGCGGCGAGCGCGTTGAGTCCGCACGTACGGGCCAGTTCCTTGGCCTCCTCGGGGGTCACCTCTCCGCCGACCTTGCCGGTCACCGGAAGCTTGCCCTCCACCATCGGGAGCTGGCCCGAGGTGTACACGTACACACCGGACTGCACCGCCGGCTGATAGGCGGCGAGCGGCGGCACGACCTCGGGCAGTGTCAGGCCGAGCTCGGCCAGCTTCGCCTCGACGGCCCCGCTCATCCCTGCTTCTCCCGCTTCAGGTAGGCCACGAGCTGCTCGGAGTTGTTCGGCCCGGGCACGACCTGGACGAGCTCCCAGCCGTCCTCGCCCCAGGTGTCCAGAATCTGCTTCGTGGCATGGACGAGCAGCGGCACGGTTGCGTATTCCCACTTGGTCATGTGGCCGACTGTAGCCGTTGTGAGGCGCTGCTCACGGTGGCCTCCTGCTTAGCCCCCGCGGCGACTGGTTAGGCTCGGAAGTGTGAGCAGGCTCCAGGTCGTCAGCGGCAAGGGCGGTACCGGCAAGACCACGGTGGCCGCCGCACTCGCGCTCGCCCTCGCGACGGAGGGCAAGCGCACCCTCCTCGTGGAGGTCGAGGGCAGACAAGGCATCGCGCAGCTCTTCGAAACCGAAGCGCTGCCGTATGAGGAGCGGAAGATCGCCGTCGCTCCCGGGGGCGGGGAGGTGTATGCCCTTGCCATCGATCCCGAACTGGCGTTGCTCGACTACCTCCAGATGTTCTACAAGCTGGGGGGCGCCGGACGCGCGCTCAAGAAGCTCGGCGCCATCGACTTCGCCACCACGGTCGCGCCCGGCCTGCGGGACGTCCTGCTGACCGGCAAGGCCTGCGAGGCCGTACGCCGCAAGGACAAGAACGGGCGGTACGCGTACGACTGCGTGGTGATGGACGCGCCGCCCACCGGCCGCATCACGCGCTTCCTGAACGTGAACGACGAAGTCGCGGGGCTGGCCAAGATCGGGCCCATACACAATCAGGCGCAGGCCGTGATGCGCGTCCTGAAGTCACCCGAGACAGCGGTGCACCTGGTGACGCTCCTGGAGGAGATGCCCGTCCAGGAGACCGCCGACGGGATCGCCGAGCTGCGTGCCGCGAAGCTCCCCGTGGGACGCGTCATCGTGAACATGGTGCGGCCGGCGCTGCTCGACGAGGCATCCCTGGAGCTCGGGCTCGAGCAGACCCCGCGTACCGCCATCGCCAAGTCCCTGTCCGCCGCCGGGCTCGGCGGGGCCCGTCGCGGCGGTGTCGCCGAGCGTCTGGTGGACCCGCTCCTGGAGCAGGCCGCCGAGTACGCCGAGCGGCACGCCCTGGAGCGCTCCCAGCGGGACGTCCTGGGCGAGCTCGGCCTCCCCCTGCACGAACTCCCGCTGCTGGCCGGCGGAATGGACCTGGCGGGCCTCTACGAACTTGCCAAGGAACTGCGGAAGCAAGGGATCGCATGAGCTCGGACCCCGCACGTAACGCTTCGAATGCCTCGAACGCCTCGGATGCCTCGAAGCGCTCGGGCGCCTCGGACCCCGCGCGGCACGCGGACGCGACACGCCGCCTGGACCCGGCCCGCACGCTCGACGTGGACGCCCTGATCGACGACCCGAAGACCCGCATCGTGGTGTGCTGCGGCTCCGGCGGCGTCGGCAAGACGACCACGGCCGCCGCGCTGGGCCTGCGCGCCGCCGAGCGGGGCCGCAAGGTCGTCGTCCTGACCATCGACCCGGCGCGCCGGCTCGCGCAGTCCATGGGGATCGACTCGCTCGACAACGTCCCGCGCCGGGTCAAGTCCATCGACGGGTCCGGCACCGGCGAGCTGCACGCCATGATGCTCGACATGAAGCGCACCTTCGACGAGATCGTCGAGGCGCACGCGGACAAGGAGCGGGCGAGCGCGATCCTCAACAACCCCTTCTACCAGTCGCTTTCGGCGGGCTTCGCGGGCACGCAGGAGTACATGGCGATGGAGAAGCTGGGGCAGCTGCGCGCCCGCGACGAGTGGGACCTGATCGTCGTCGACACGCCGCCGTCGCGCTCGGCCCTGGACTTCCTCGACGCGCCGAAGCGCCTCGGCTCCTTCCTGGACGGGAAGCTGATCCGGGTGCTCATGGCCCCGGCGAAGGTCGGCGGCCGGGCCGGGATGAAGTTCCTGAACGTCGGGATGTCGATGATGACGGGAGCCCTCGGCAAGCTGCTCGGCGGGCAACTGCTGCGTGACGTCCAGACGTTCGTCGCCGCGATGGACACCATGTTCGGCGGCTTCCGCACCCGGGCGGACGCCACGTACCGGCTGCTCCAGGCGCCGGGAACGGCGTTCCTCGTGGTGGCCTCGCCGGAGCGGGACGCTCTGCGCGAGGCGGCGTATTTCGTGGAGCGCCTGGCCGCGGACGACATGCCGCTCGCGGGGCTCGTGCTCAACCGGGTGCACGGCAGCGGCGCCGCTCAGCTCTCGGCCGAGCGCGCTCTCGCCGCCGCGGAAAATCTTGATGAGAGCCGCATTGTGGATCAGGAGGACGGGAAGGTTGGAGTGCGTAGCTCCCACGAGGCTCCCGGCCACTCCCCCGAGTCACCCGAGTCCCCCGGCGGCTCCGAGACCGCCGACTCCGAGACAGTCGGTTCCGAGACAGTCGGTTCCGAAGCCCAAGCACCTTCCGAACTCCACGACGCGCATCCACCCGTGGCACAGCTGACCGCCGGTCTGCTGCGTCTGCACGCGGAGCGCATGCGGCTGCTCGCACGGGAACAGCGCACGCGCGATCGCTTCACCGCGCTTCACCCCGAGGTGGCCGTGGCCGAAGTGTCGGCGCTGCCGGGTGACGTGCACGACCTGGCAGGCCTTCGGGCCATCGGGGACCGGCTCGCGGCCGGTACCGACGGTGACCCGGCCGGAGCTGCCTGAGCAGGGACGGACCACGGTCAGCTGACCCGCTGCCAACGGACCCGCTACCACCCGACCCACCGTCACCCGGCCCGCTGTCACCCGGCCCGTGCGTGGGGGCTCTTCCGCTTCGCTTCCCGGCCCGTGGGAGGCCTCCCCGCCACCTGGCCGGTGGGGGGTCTGTGCCGCACCGCTACGCGGCGGACGGGCGCTAACCCACTGCCGCGTAGCTCTCGTACGTCTCGTCGTCCTCCAAATCCACGGGCAGCAGGCCCGCGCCACGCTCGTACTCGGACCGCGCCGTCTCCAGCAGACGGCGCCATGAGGTGACGGTGGGACGCCTGCGCAGCAACGCGCGGCGCTCCCGCTCGGTCATGCCACCCCACACGCCGAATTCGACGCGGTTGTCCAGCGCGTCGGCCAGGCACTCCGTGCGCACCGGACATCCGGTGCACACCGCCTTGGCCCTGTTCTGCGCTGCTCCTTGAACGAACAGTTCATCTGGATCGGTAGTGCGGCAGGCCGCCTGCGCACTCCAGTCGGTTACCCAGCCCATACCGGCGCCGTCCTCTCCCGAATCGAGGCTCCCCCACGGCGGCAGCGGCATATTCACCGCCGCCAGTTGAGGACGTTACGGAAGGTGGGCAGTGCGCAACACCCCCTTCGGGCCCAATCTTGAATGGCCCGAACGGACTATGCGTAAGCGGCAGATCACCCGACGGAGTGAGCTGGCGACATGCGTGATCAACCCGGCAAATGCGGGCACTTCAGCTGAGTCACAACGGGCATCGAATGCCGCATGAGGCGAATTCGGGCACTGCCCCGCGCCTGCTCGAACAAGCAGGGAGGTACCCCGACCGGAATCCGGGACCGAGGGAGGGACTGTTGCCGAACCGCACGGCTGTGACAGTTGAGAGCAGCTTAGGCCAAGGCATTGAGGCGTGTCCGGCGATTCAGAACGTAGGCTGCCCCTCATGGGAAAGAAGCGCTCGGGCGGTGGTCTGTCACCAACTCAGCAGGCCGCGAAGTTCCTAGGTGTCAGCGTGCTCGCGGGAGCCGTGCTGGCAGGCATCGCTCTGCCCGCGGCCGGCGCGCTCGGCCTCGCGGCGAAGGGCTCGGTGGAGGAGTTCGACGAGATCCCCTCCAACCTGGAGCAGCCGCCGCTGAGCCAGCGCACCACGATCCTGGACAACAAGGGCGGCTCCATCGCCACGGTCTACTCACGTGACCGCACCGTGGTGCCGCTCGAGGACATCTCGCCGTACATGCAGAAGGCGATCGTCGCGATCGAGGACTCGCGCTTCTACGAGCACGGCGCGGTCGACGCGAAGGGCATCCTGCGCGCCCTGAACCAGAACGCGCAGAGCGGCGGCGTCTCCCAGGGCGCCTCCACGCTCACGCAGCAGTACGTGAAGAACGTCTTCGTCGAAGAGGCGGGCAACGACCCGACGAAGGTCGCCGAGGCCACCCAGCAGACGCTCGGGCGCAAGATCCGCGAGCTGAAGTACGCGATCCAGGTCGAGGAGAAGCTGGGCAAGAAGCGCATCCTCAGCAACTACCTGAACATCACCTACTTCGGGCAGCAGGCGTACGGAGTCGAGGCCGCGTCCCAGCGCTACTTCTCCAAGCCCGCCAAGGATCTGCAGGTCCAGGAGGCCGCGCTGCTCGCCGGCATCGTGCAGTCCCCCAGCCGGTACGACCCGGTGAACGACTCCGAGGAAGCCACCAAGCGCCGCAACACCGTGCTCCAGCGGATGGCGGAGACGCACGACCTCACGCAGGCGGAGGCCGCGGAGGCGAAGGCGAAGCCGCTCGGCCTGAAGGTGAGCAAGCCCAAGAACGGCTGCATCACGGCGGTCAGCGGCGCCGGGTTCTTCTGTGACTACGTACGCGAGGTCTTCCTCTCCGACCCGGTCTTCGGCAAGACCCAGAAGGAACGGGCCAAGGTCTGGAACCAGGGCGGTCTGCGGATCAAGACGACGCTCGATCCGCAGTCGCAGCAGTCCGTGCAGGCATCGATAAAGGATCACGTCTACCAGTCCGACGACGTGGCGACGGCGGCCACCATCGTCGAGCCCGGCACCGGCAAGATCCTGGGGATGGGCCAGTCGCGGCCCTACGGCATCAACCTCAAGGACAACGAGACCTCGATGAACCTGTCCGTGGACCACGCCATGGGCGGCGGCGCGGGCTACCAGCCGGGGTCGACCTTCAAGCCGATCGTCGCGGCGGCCGCCCTGGAGGGCGGCATGTCCCCGACGAAGAGCTACGGCTCGCCGTACGAGATGCCGTATCCCGACAGCGTCGCGGCCTGCGACGGCAAGAAGTGGCTCAACTCGGGCGGCGCCAAGCTCACCAACGAGAACGAGACCGAGGTCGGCCCGTACGACATGCGGGAAGCGACCGCGAAGTCGGTCAACACCTACTACGTCGAGATGATCGGAGACATCGGGATCTGCCCGGTGACGCAGATGGCCGAGAAGATGGGCGTCGAGCGGGCCGACGGCAGGAAGATCGACCAGGCGCCGTCGATCGCGCTCGGCACCCAGGAGATGTCGCCGCTGACGATGGCGAGCGCGTACGCGACGTTCGCGGCACGCGGTAAGTACTGCTCGCCGATCGCGATCGAGTCGATCTCCGCTCCGGGCGGCAAGTCGCTGCCGGTGCCGAAGTCGACGTGCTCGCGTGCGATGTCGACAAAGACGGCCGACACGATGAACACCCTCCTGAAGGGCGTGGTCGAGGACGGAACCGGCAAGCAGGCCGGCCTCGGCTCCCGCGCGAGCGCGGGCAAGACGGGTACGACCGACTACCGCTACGCCGCCTGGTTCGTGGGCTACACCCCGAACATGTCGGGCGCGGTCTGGGTCGGCGACCCGCAGCACAAGCGGCAGATGGTCAACATCCCCATCGGCGGCCGTACGTACGGCAAGGTCTTCGGTGGTGAGGTGCCGGGTCCGATCTGGCGGGACGCGATGAGCGGAGCGCTCGCGGGCAAGCCCGCGCCGGGCTTCCACACCGTCCACATCCCGAACGGCGACAAGGACAAGGACGAGCACCACGACGACGGCAAGCCGGGCGACAGCGGCAACGGCAACGGCGGTGGCGGCAACGGCGGCGGCAGCAACGGTGGCGGCGGTGACGACGGCGGGGACGACAACCCCTGGCCGGACATCTCCCTGCCGCCGGACGTCATCGGCGGTGGTGGCAACGGCGGGAACGGCAATGGCAACGGCGGCGGGATCGGCGGCTGGAACCGGTAATCCCTGATCGCGGACTCGGTACGACTCGGTACGCAAATGAGGGCGCCCCCTGCTTCAGGGGGCGCCCTCATCCGCGTACTACGGGATCGGCGGGCTCTCAGCCCGCGAGCTGCTTCTTGACCGCGGCGGCGACACGGCCGCCCTCCGCCAGGCCCGCGACCTTCGGGTTCACGATCTTCATGACCTGGCCCATGGCGCGCGGCCCCTCGGCACCCGCGGCCCTGGCCTCCTCGACCGCCCCGGCGACGATCGCCTGGAGCTCGTCCTCGGAGAGCTGCTTGGGCAGGTACTCGGCGAGGATCTCGCCCTCCGCCTTCTCCTTCTGGGCCTGCTCCGCACGGCCGCCGTCGGCGAACGCCTCCGCGGCCTCGCGGCGCTTCTTCGCCTCGCGGGCGATCACCTTCTGCACCTCGTCGTCGGAGAGCTCACGGGCCGTCTTGCCCGCGACCTCCTCCTTCGTGATGGCGGTCAGGGTCAGCCGGAGCGTCGAGGAGCGCAGCTCGTCACGCCCCCTGATCGCGGCGGTGAGGTCTTCCTGGAGCTTCGACTTGAGCGTGGTCATACGCTGATTGTCGCAGGTGTGTACGGCCCGACGCCCGCTGATTTAGGGGGCCTTCGGGTCTGACACGATGGGTGGATGCGCGCGCGATACGCAGTACCCCTGGGAATCACGGCGACAGCCGCCGCCGGTCTGGCCTACTCGGTGGGCTTCGAAGCCCGCTCCTTCCGACTGCGACGGGTCACGGTGCCGGTCCTTCCGCCGGGGATGCGGCCACTGAGAGTCCTCCAGGTGTCGGACATCCACATGGTGTCCGGTCAGCGCAAGAAGCAGCGCTGGCTGCGCTCGCTCGCGGGCCTGCGCCCCGACTTCGTGATCAACACCGGGGACAACCTCTCCGACCCGGAGGGCGTGCCCGAGGTCCTCGACTCGCTCGGCCCGCTGATGCAGTTCCCCGGGGCGTACGTCTTCGGCTCGAACGACTACTACGGGCCCAAGCCGAAGAACCCCGCCCGCTACCTGCTGGAGAAGTCACGGGGCAAGCACGGCCTGAACGGCAACCCGCCCGCCGTCGGCGTGATCCACAACCCGTGGGAGGACCTGCGCGACGGCTTCGACTCGGCGGGCTGGGTGAACCTGACGAACACCCGCGGCGCCCTGAAGGCCGAGGGCTACGAGATCGGCCTCACGGGCCTGGACGACCCGCACATCAAGCGCGACCGGTACGCGCGCGTGGCGGGCGGTCCCGACGCGGGCGCCGACTTCTCGATGGGCATCGTGCACGCCCCGTACCTGCGCACCCTCGACTCCTTCACGGCCGACGGCTACCCCCTGATCCTCGCGGGCCACACCCACGGCGGCCAGCTGTGCATCCCCTTCTACGGGGCGCTCGTCACCAACTGCGACCTGGACACGGATCGCGTGAAGGGCCTGTCGACGCACGAGGCGGAGGGCCGGACGTCGTACATGCACGTCTCCGCGGGCTGCGGCGCCAACCGCTACACCCCGATGCGCTTCGCCTGCCCGCCCGAGGCGACGCTCCTGACCCTGGTCCCACAGGCCTGAGGCCCGCCGCGGCCGGGGCCCCGGAAACCGGATTTCGTCTCAGGGCGCCGGTCCGCTAAAGTAATCGATGTCGCCACGGCCTGCGCAGCGGGCCGATGGAACAACGACATCGGGGTGTAGCGCAGCTTGGCAGCGCGCTTCGTTCGGGACGAAGAGGTCGTGGGTTCAAATCCCGCCACCCCGACAGCTGAAACACCAGGTCAGGGGCCTGATCCGCGAGAGCGGGTCAGGCCCCTGAGTGGTTTCCGGGGGCAGGGCGGCGAGGGCGCGGCCCGTGCTGCTTTCTCGTACAACCTTTCGATCCCTTGGAGCGTCTACGGGCCGTCCGGTCCCGTTTCAAGGAGAAGCTCATCGTGTCTCTGCAGTTCCGTTCTCTGCAATGCCGCACCGCCCTCGCCACCGCGACCGTCACCGCGCTGACCGGCGGTCTGCTCGCCGTCGTGTCCGCTACGCCCGCGGGCGCCGCCGCCGCCAAGTACGCCGACGACTTCAACGGTGACGGGCACCGGGACGTCGCCATCGGGGCGCCGTACAAGGCCGTCGGCGGGGCTTCCGCCGCGGGCGGGGTGGTCGTGTCTCTCGGGTCCGCCTCCGGTCTTACCGAGAAGAACGTCTCTCTCACCCAGAGTTCCGCCGGGGTGGCAGGCGCGCCGGAGGAGGGCGATCACTTCGGGATGTCGCTCGCCAGCGGGGACCTGGACAGGGACGGATACGCGGACCTGGTCGTGGGCGCCGACGGCGAGGACGTGGGCAGCGTCGAGGGCCAGGGCAGCGTGACCATCCTGTGGGGCGGCACCAAGCCGTTCACCATCAGCACCACGACCGTCGTGGACAGCCCGGAGAAGTGGCAGGCGCACGGCTGGGACGTGGCGGTGGGGGACTTCACCGGGGACAGCGGCGCGGATCTCGCCGTTATCGAGCCGGGCGCGGTCGTCGTGTACGAGGGCGGCTTCTCGCGGGGGAGCCAGCCTGCCTCCGCGTACACCCTGACGGTTCCTGGCGCCCCGCTGCGCTACTCGGAGGCGTCCGTCGGGGACGTGAACGGTGACGGCAAGGACGACCTCGCCGTCACCGGCGACGCCGGCACCGGCCGCCCGGCCACCGACCTCTACACCGGCCAGGAGGGACGGCCGTACCGGGCCCAGCGCGTGGAGGACGGCAACACCGCTGTGGCCCTCGGCGACATCAACGGCGACGGCTTCGACGACATGGCCACCTCCCTCACTTGGCCCGAGTTCTTCTCCGTCGACGACCCGAGCGACGGCGCCGGCTACGTCACCGTCCGGTACGGCGGCTCGACGGGCTTCGGCGACGGTCTCGTGCTCCACCAGGACACGGCCGGTGTGCCGGGTGCCAACGAAGACGGCGACGGCTGGGGCTCTTCCCTCGCGATCGGCGACGTCACGGGTGACGGCCGCTCCGAACTCGTCGTCGGCGCCAACGGCGAGTGGCTCGGCGATCTGGAGAACGCCGGTGACGTGACCGTGTTCCGCGGCTCCGCGTCCGGCGTGGCCACCTCCGGGGTCGTACGCATCGACCAGGACACCGCGGGAGTGCCGGGCACCGCGGAGACCGACGACCTCTTCGGCGCGCGGGTCCGGATAGCCGACTATGACCGGGACGGCAAGGGCGACCTCGCGGTGACCGCCTCCTTCGAGAACGACCGGAGCGGAGGCCTGTGGACCCTGCCGGGCACCTCGTCCGGTCTCACCGGCTCCGGTTCCGCCTCCCTCAGCTCCGCCGACTTCGGCCTGGCGAGCGGATCCCGGCTCGGCGAGACGATGCAGGACTGACCATCTGCGCCATGCGCTGCGGGGCTCACGACCCGCGTCGTTTCGGCGCCGGTCCCTCCCCTGTGGGGACCGGTGCCGAACGACGGTGCCGACCCGCGCCGCGTCGGCGAACCGGAGCGGGCCGAAAGGACCGGATCCGCAATCGACATGAATGCGGGCCCGGGGCGGCCCGGTGAGGATGGGCCAAAATCAGCCGAGGCCGTGCGGCGTCACGAGCCGCCTGTGCGGGTAGCAGGACTTGGGTGACCTGCCCTGACGCTGCGCGGTTGAACGGCTACTGCTTCGCGATCCTGCCAGTTAGGCCACCGGAACGGGAGGTTCCGCCCCTGTCCGGACCCTGTAGTCGCAGGTCAGCCGTATAAGGTGAGTTTTCCGGTCCGGATGTCCAGGTGCGGGGGAATTAAGGAGTGAAGGCCTTGCGTTCCGATTCAGGGGCACGCACAGCCTTCGCGGAACGTCTTGCGCTGCTCTACAAGGAAGCCGGTAACCCTCCTCTCCAGCGCGTGGCCGAGGCGGTCGTCCGGCAGCAGCGCGTCGACGAGCGGGGGCGGCCCGTACGGGTCTCCGCCCAGCGGATCAGCGACTGGCGGCGGGCCAGGAACGTGCCCGCCCAGTTCGCCGCCCTCTCGGCGGTGCTGCACGTCCTGATACCCGAAGCTCGGCGCGAGCGACCCGCGCCGGTGTCCACCGGCCTGTACGACATGGCCCAGTGGCAGCTCCTGTGGGAGCGCGCGGTGGCCGACCCGGTCAGCGGCCGGGCCGCCCCGGCATCCGTGGAAGACGCGGAAGGATCCCGGGACGACGCCCCGGCCGCCGCCGTCCCCGGCGTGTGCCCCTACCGAGGGCTGGCCTCATACCGGCAGCAGGATTCCCGGTGGTTCTTCGGCCGCGAGCGGAGCACGGACGCCCTCGTGACCCAGCTCCGCGCCGTGGAGAAGTCGGGCGGTCTGGTGATGCTGGTGGGCGCATCGGGCGCGGGGAAGTCCTCCCTTCTGAACGCCGGTCTGGTGCCCGCGCTGCAGAGCGGCGCGCTGAGCGGGGACGACGGCGACGCAGGTCCCGTACTCCAGTTCGTACCAGGCGGTGAACCTCTCAAGGAGCTGGCCCGCCAGATACCCGAACTCGCTCACGTCATCGCGGCCGAAGCCGAGGCCGGGGCTGGGGCTGGGACCGGGACCGCGGCAGTGGCAAAGGACGAGGCCGGAGCCGCGGCCCCAGAAGGCGCCGCGGCATCAGGCCCCTGTACCCCGCGATTCGCGAACGCCGTGCGCGAGGCCGTCACGGCGTGGGCGCGGCGCGAGGCCCCCTTCGGGGCCCGGCCGGTCATCATCGTGGACCAGTTCGAGGAGACCTTCACGCTCACCTCCGACGAGGCGGCCAAGCGCGCTTTCGTCCAGACCCTCCAGGCCGCGTCCTCGCCCCCCGACGCCGGTGAGCCGGCCCCCGCGCTCGTGGTCCTCGGCATACGCGCCGACTTCTACGAGCAGTGCCTCGGGCACCCCGAACTCGCCGACGCGCTACAGCACCGGCACATGGTGCTCGGCCCGCTGACCACCCCGGAGCTGCGCGAGGCGGTGACCGGCCCGGCCAAGGCGGTGGGACTCGAACTCGAACCGGGCCTCGCCGAGCTGATCGTCCGCGAGGTGAGCACCGACGGGCCGCGCGGCGCGCACGACGCGGGCGTGCTGCCGCTCCTCTCCCACGCCCTGCTCGCCACCTGGCAGCGCCGGAAGACGGGAAAGCTGACGCTGGCCGGCTACCGCGCGGCGGGCGGCATCCAGGGAGCCGTCGCGGCGAGCGCCGAGCGCGCGTGGTCCGACCTCGACCCCGCCGCCCGTACCGCCGCCAGGCTCCTCCTCCTCAGGCTCGTCCGGCTCGGCGAGGACACCCGGGCCACCCGGCGGCGGGGAACGCGGCGCCAGCTGGCGCAGGAGTCGACGGATCCCGGCAAGACGGAGGAGTCGCTCGAAGCGCTGGTCCGCGCCCGCCTTGTGACCCTCGACGCGGGAACCGTGGAGATTACGCACGAGGCGCTGCTCCACGCCTGGCCCCGGCTGCGCGACTGGATCGACGAGGACAGGAACGACAACCTGCTCCGCCAACGCCTCGAGGAGGACGGCAGGGCCTGGGAGGACTCCGACCGCGATACGTCGCTGCTCTACCGGGGTTCCCGTCTGGAGCAGGCCCGCACCTGGGCGAAGACCGCCGGGGGCACCTTCCTGACCAAGGGCGCGGTGGAGTTCCTGGCCGCCTCGGCAAGGCTCCGCAAGCGCACGGTCCTGATCACCCGTGGTGCGGTGGCGGCGCTGGTCGTGCTGGCGATGGTGGCCGTCGTCTCGGCGGTGGTCGCCTGGCAGCAGCGCGACGACGCGGTGTTCCAGCAGGTGGTCGCCGAGGCCGACCGCGCCCAGCACACGGATCCTTCGCTGTCCGCTCAACTCGACCTGGTGGCGCACAATCTGCGTCCCGGGGACGCGGGCACGAAGAACCGGCTGCTCTCGATCGTGAATGCCCCGCTGGCCACCCCGGTCCTCGGCCACAAGGGCGCCGTCTACCTCACCTCGTTCAGCCCGGACGGCCGGGTTCTCGCCACCGCCAGCTACGACAGGACCGTACGGCTGTGGGACGTGTCGGACCCCTCGCGGCCCGAGCCTCTGGGCAAACCCCTCACCAGCCATACGAGTTGGGTGAGCAGCGCCGTGTTCAGTCCGGACGGCGACACCCTTGCCACCGCTTCGGACGACGGCACGGTCCGGCTGTGGGACGTCCGGGACCCCGGCCGGCCGCGGTCCCTCGGCCCGCCCGTGGCCGGACACGGGGGTGCCATCTATCTGGTCGCGTTCAGTCCGGACGGGCGCACGCTGGCCTCCGCGAACGACGACCACCACGTGCGGCTGTACGACGTGGCGGACCCGGGCCGGCCGAAGGCGCTCGGCGCTCTGGCCGGCCACACCGCAGCCGTGCGCTCCGTGGCCTTCAGCCCCGACGGCAAGTCCCTGGCGGCCGGTGGGGACAGCGGCGAGATCAGACTGTGGAACGTGGCCGATCCGCGGCGCCCGAAGCCGGTCCGCAAGGCGCTGACCGGCCACGGGAGCACGGTGCACTCCGTGGCCTTCAGCCCCGACGGCCGCACGCTGGCCAGCGGCAGCGACGACAACTCCATCCGGCTCTGGGACGTCACCGACCCCCGCGCGGCGAAATCGCTCGGCGAGCCGCTCAGGGGACATACCGGTGCCGTGTGGTCCGTGGCCTTCAACCCCGCGGGGACGACGCTCGCGGCCGCCAGCGCTGACAGCACCGCGAGCCTCTGGAACGTCCGTGATCCGGAGCATCCCTCGCAGGTCGGCGAGCCTCTCGCGGGCAGCAGCGGGGAGATGTACGCCCTCGGTTTCAGCCCGGACGGACGGACTCTCGCCACCGGGAGCGGCGACAACAAGGTCCGCCTGTGGTCGATACCGACGTCGGACATGATCGGCAGGATCGGGGCGTTCCGGCCTGACGGGAAGGTGCTCGCCACCGCGGCGCGCGACGACCAGATGCGGCTGTGGAACGTGGAGCGGCCCACTCGGCCCGTCGCACTGGGCAAACCGTTCAAGCCCCGGGGCGGGAACGTGCGTGCGCCGGTGTTCTCCCCCGACGGCCGTACGCTCGCGGTCCTCACCGGCAACCGTGCGGTGCAGCTGTGGGACGTCACCGACCCGGCCCGGCCTGTCCCCCACGGACCCCCCGTCGCCCTGCGGACACGGTTCGCCGCCGCGCTGGCGTTCAGCCCGGACGGGCGCACCCTTGCGACCGCCGACACCGACCACACCATCCAGTTGTGGAACGTCGGCGATCCGTCCCGGCTCCGCAAGCTCGGCGCGCCGCTCACGGGCCACAAGGGCTACATCAACTCCCTCGCCTTCAGTCCGGGCGGGCGGGCTCTGGCCAGTGCCAGCGCGGACGGCACCATCCGGCTGTGGAACGTGGCCGACCCGCGTCATGTCGCGCGCCTCGGCAAGCCCCTCAAGGGTCACCTCGGGCCGATCAACGAACTGGCCTACAGCCCGGACGGCCGCACGCTGGCCAGCGGCAGCGACGACGGCACGGTCCGCCTCTGGAACGTCACCGACCCGCGCCGGGCGGCCCGGTCGGGCTCCTCCCTCACGGGCCACACCGACTCGGTGATGTCGCTGACGTTCAGCAAGGACGGCGAGACGCTGGCGAGCGGCGGCAACGACAACACGGTCCGCCTCTGGGACGTCACGGACCCCGCCGAGGCCGCTCCCATCGGCCAGTCCATGAGCCCCAACGCCAAGACGGGCACTTTTCTGTCGTTCAGTCCCAGGGGCGGGATGCTCGGCGTTTCGAGCGGCATCGATACCGTCCGGTTGTGGAACTTGGACACCGACGAGGCGGTTCGCCGCATTTGCTCGACCACCCGGGGCGTTCTCACCCGGGACAAATGGCATGAGTATCTGCCCCGACTCTCGTACGAGCCGCCCTGCGACGAGTGATTTGCGGCCCCCGCCCGGCTATCGGGACGCGTGATACGCATCACAACTCGCCCTTTCGGCGGCCGAGTTGTCTCCCCCTGGGCACGCCGCCTTGTTACCGTTGGCCATAGCCCGATCGCTGGTGCATCCCCCGTCGCCAGCGATCGGGCGTTTTCGTGATCTCGGCACGGTGATTGCGGCTCGGTGATTGCGGCTCTGCGGGCCCGGTGGATCAAATTGAGGCACGCCCGGCCGGAAATCTACGTTGCAACTAGGTGGCGGGGCCATGCGTCGTCCCGCGCGCACCTTGCATAACGCAGATGAGACCCGGTCCGCTCAGTTAGCAAGTCGGGCCTCATTAATGGGCGGAAACCCCGGCGTGGCGCGTCCCGTGAAGACCTCTTGAGGAGTCGTAGTGTGAGCGCCGTCGAGCAAACAGGACGGTGAGCGCACCATGGCCAAGGCCTACGAGGAGATCGCGGACGAGCTACGGGCACGGATTCGCTCGGGCCGGCTCGAACCAGGCGACCGGCTGCCGTCCGAGGCGGACCTCATCCAGAGCACCGGGCGCAGCGGGCCGACCGTCCAACAGGCCCTGCGCGTGCTCCAGGCGGAGGGCCTGATCGAGAAGCAGCACGGCCGCGGGACCTTCGTACGCCGCCAACGCGTGAGGTTGCAGCGCTCGAACACCCGGCATCAATGGGAGAAGAACCGCGCTCGCGCGCCCGAGGGGCAGCGCCTGGCGACGGGCGCGACCGAACACGACACCGGCCTGGACGTCGACGACCTCGTCTTTCACGCGGCGTACCGCGAGATCGAGGCGCACAAGGACCTCGCGGAGGCTCTGGGCGTCGAGGAAGGGACGGCGCTCGTGGAACGGAACTACCGGACGCGCCACAACGCCGAGCCGAACCCGTTCACCCGCGTCACGTCGTATCTGATCCGCGACCTCGTCAAGGGAAACCCGGACCTCCTCGACGAGGCGAACGAGCCCTGGCCGGGCGGGACCGGCAACCAGCTGTACACGGTGGGCATCGAGATCGACCGCGTCGAGGAGCATGTCACGGCCCGGCCCCCGACCATGGACGAGGCCGAGGAGTTGGGCCTGCCGCCCGGCACCGCGGTCCTCGTCGTGCGCAAGACCCAGTACGACACGGACGACCGCGTCGTCGAGCTGTCGGACATCACGCTGCCCGGCGATCGCACGGAACTGGTCTTCACGACTCACCTGGAAAGGTGGTGAGCCGTGAACCGGCGCATCATCGTCGTCACGGCCGTCCACGCGCCATCGGCGCGTTTCCTGGCCGACGCCTACAAGTCCCTCGGCGAGCAGGAGTTGCCGGCCGGGTGGGAATGGCACTGGCTGATCCAGGAGGACGGGACGACGGACCAGGTCGCGCCGCACGTACCCGACGACGACCGGGTCACGTTCCGGCAGGGCCGTCCGGGAGGCCCCGGGGTGGCCCGGACCATGGCCCTGGCGCACGCGGACGGCGAGTACATCAAGGTCCTTGACGCCGACGACCAGCTCACGCCCGGTGCGCTGGCCCGCGACCTCAAGGCCCTCGAAGCTGACCGGACCATCGGCTGGGCGACGTCACGCGTGCTCGATCTGCTCCCCGACGGCTCCACCGCCGGCTTCCCCGGCGACCCCGCACCCGGGCCGGTCGAACTCCTCGAAGTACTCGACCACTGGGCGTCCCACGACTACCTCGCGCAGGTCCACCCGGCCACGCTCTTCGTGCGCCGCGAGCTGCTCGTGGCCCTGGGCGGCTGGATGGCCCTGCCGGCATCCGAGGACACGGGCCTCCTGCTCGCCCTGAACTCGACGTCCCGCGGCTGGTTCTCGTCGGAGGTCGGCCTGCTCTACCGCAAGTGGGAAGGCCAGATGACCGGCCAGGCGGCGCACGTCGACACGGCGGAGCGGGCCGACCGCATGGCCGTGATCGAGGCGAGGGCGCGGGCATTGACGCACTTCCGGTGGCGCTACGACGGGGAATAGCCGGAGCGACGCAAATCAGGCGACGCAAACCATTGGTAGAGGGGATTCAGGCCCGCAAGGTCACACCGAATTGCCGTGACGCTGCTCACGGCGACCGGGTTTGGGGAAGGTCATTCCGCCGGGATATGTTCGTGATCACTCGCCGAAAGAGCCCAGACCAGGCCAAATAGGCGAGTGAGTGCAATCAGTTCGCACGGGGGGATGGAGCCGGGTAACGGTGCGGGGCCTAAAGTGTCCAAGCCGTCGGCTCCGCGAACGCATGCCCTAATGCTCCATACCCCCCTTGTGCATGTACACAAGGGAAGACTACGTGAACCGCAAGACCATACGCATCGCGGGCGTCACCGCGATCGCCGCTCTCGCCATCGGCGTCGGCGGCGGTGTGGCCCAGGCCCACACCGAGGCCTCCGCTCCCCGCACCGCCGCGACGGCGCCGGTGAACCAGCAGCAGGCCATCAGGGACGCGGCCCGCGCCCTCCTGAACTCCGACATTCAGTACAGCGCCGCCGACCGCGCCGAGCTGAAGTCCATGGCGGACGGCCGGACCGGCGTCCAGCTCCGCGCGGGCGGCAAGTTCGGCCCGCTCATCAAGCTGCTCAGGAAGGTGCCCGGCTTCGCCAAGGCCGTCGCGGGCAAGTACGACGATTTCAAGAAGTGGTACAACGGCCTTTCCTGGTGGATCCGGGGTCCGCTGGCGGCCGCTGGTGTCGGCAGTGACCTGTGGGGAATTTGGCAGCTCTTTCACTGAGCGGAGCCGCTTGCCTGAGTGAGTGAACGGGAGCGTCGCACGCGCGATTACGACGTGTGCGACGCGCCCCCCATTTGTCGCTCGCTCACTTTGTCGCTCGCTCGCTTTCCCCCCACATTGATCCGAAAGGCCTGACCATGAGCAGCAGTGAGTCCGCGTCCGACCGCCCCGTATCCGAGAACTCCGTATCCGAGAACCCCGTATCCGAAAGCGCGGGCGCAAAAGAAGGAAAGGCGCCGGGATGGTTCCCCGCACTGTTTCTCTTCGGCGTGGTCTCCCTCGTCTTCCGTTTCGGCGGTATCTGGTCCTGGTGGGCCCTGCTCTGGGCGCCGGTGTTCCTCGTAGCCGTAGGGATATCGGCGTACGAGTGGCGGCTTGTGGCCCGTAACCGGTGGCGTATGCCTGCCGGGGAATGGATTCTCCTTGCCGTAGCCCACGCGGGATGCGCCGCTTCCCTCGCGGTCATGCTCGGCGTCCTGCATTACTAGACACTGCCGAACCAGACACTGCCGAACCAGAAGCCGCCGAACCAGAAGCCGCCGAAGCGCATTGCGGCAGCCCCGCACGCCTACGTACGGTCACAGCTATGCCTCGCACCCCCCTCCGCCCCGCGTCCGAGTTTCTGGCCACGCTCGGCCGCGGCTATGTCCGCAATGCGCCCGGCTCGCTGCTCAAGGCCCCGCTCTCGGGCCGGTTTCTGAATCCGTATCTGCGCGACCATCCGCGGCAGCGCGTGGTCGAGGCGAGGTTCGGCGCCCGGTTCGCCTGCGATTCCCGCGACCTCATCCAGCGCTACATCAGCCTGTACGGCGTGTGGGAACCGCACATGACGCGGTGGCTGCAGAGCCGTCTCGGCGCCGGGGACACATTCGTCGACGTGGGCGCGAACATCGGCTATTTCGCGATTCTGGGTTCGCGACTCGTCGGCCGCACCGGACAGGTGGTGGCCGTCGAAGCGTCGCCCGCCTTCCACGACCGCATGCGGCAGCACGTCAGGCTCAACGGCTGCGGCAACGTCCGCACGGTCAACGAGGCGGTCTCCGACAGCCACAAGAAGCTGACCTTCGTGCTCGCAAGCTCGAACAACATGGGCGCGAACTCGATCGTCCCGTACGACGGTCCGGCCGAGTCGAGCTTCGAGATGGCGGCCCGCCCCCTGCCGGAGATCCTGCACGAGGACGAACTCGCCGCGGCCCGCGTGATCAAGATCGACGTCGAGGGCGCGGAGGGCGCGGTGATCAGGGGCCTGGCACCCGTCCTCGGCCGGCTCCGCCCGGACGTGGAGATCGCCGTGGAGGTCACTCCCGACCGTATGGAGCAACTCGGCGACTCCATCGACGAGTTGCTGGCGACCATGGCGGAGCACGGCTTTCGCACCTACCGCCTGCCCACCGACTACAGGCCGGAGAACTACCCCCGCGCCCTGCGCGCCCCGCAACCGCCGGAGCGCTGGCGCGGCCCCGTCGTCGGCGAGAGCGAGCTTGTCTTCTCCCGCGTCGATGCGGAAACGCTGGGCTGACCTTGTCCTGATCGCCTCCGTCCGCGCCTCCGTCCGCGCCTACGTCCGCGCCTTGAGGTCCCGGTCGAACGGCAGATCCAGCATCCGGATCGCATTCCCGCGCAGCAGCTTGTACGCCACCTCCTGCGGCAGGTGGCCGACGTGATCCTCGGCCACCTGCTTCGTGTTCGGCCACGTCGAATCGACGTGCGGATAGTCGGTCTCGAAGGTGGCGTTGTCGACGCCCACCGTCTCGATGGAGTCGACACCGTGCTTGTCGCGGAAGAAGCAGCAGAAGATCTGCCGGTAGTAGTACGTGGACGGGGGCTCCGGGATCAGGTCCTTGACCCCGCCCCAGGCCCGGTGCTCCTCCCACACGTCGTCGGCCCGCTCCAGGGCGTACGGAATCCACCCCATCTGCCCCTCGCTGTACGCGAGTTTGAGGCGGGGGAATTTCACCAGGACCCCGGAGAAGAGGAAGTCCATCATCGAGGCCATCGCGTTGTTGAAGCTCAGGGACGCCTGCACGGCCGGGGGCGCGTCGGGCGACGCCGCCGGCATCTGCGACGACGAACCGATGTGCATGTTCACGACCGTGCCGGTCTCCTCGCACGCCGCGAAGAACGGGTCCCAGTAGCCGGAGTGGATCGACGGCAGCCCCAGATACGTCGGGATCTCGCTGAAGGTCACGGCCCGCACGCCGCGCGCGGCGTTGCGCTTGATCTCGGCGACGGCGAGGTCCACGTCCCACAGCGGGATGAGGCAGAGCGGGATCAGCCTGCCGCCGCTGTCACCGCACCACTCCTCCACCATCCAGTCGTTGTACGCCCGCACGCAGGCGAGGCCGACCTCCTTGTCCTTGGCCTCGGAGAACGTCTGGCCGCAGAAGCGCGGGAACGTCGGGAAGCAGAGGGAGGCCTCGACATGGTTCATCTCCATGTCCTCGACGCGGGCCTTGGGGTCCCAGCAGCCGCGTCGCATCTGCTCGCGCGTGATGCCGTCGAGCGTCATCTCGTCCCGCGAGAATCCGACGGCGGCGATGATGCGCTTGTACGGGAAGATCTCGCCCTCGTACTCCCACCAGTCGGTGAGCTGCCCTTCCGGGTCGGTCGTGAACTTGTACTTGCCGCCGATGTACGCGAGCTCGCCGATACCTGCGGTGAAGGGCTTCGGGCCCCGGTCGCGGTACTTGGCCGGGAGCCACTTCTCGAAGAGGTGCGCGGGTTCGATCACGTGGTCGTCCACGCTGATGACGCGGGGGAGCTCCTTGGCCCCGACCTCGGTGTTGTCCACTGCTGTGCCCCCTACTACCTGCCGGTTTACCTGAGCTGCATCTGACGACCCATCAGATTGAGGTTATGGGCTCACCCCGGCAACGGCAACAGCCCGACTCAAACTTGACCCCTTGCCTGACCCCTCGCTTGACCCCTTGCACGTTCGGCCCGCATCCGCTGAACTGACGCCCCATCAGATCGAGGGAGGGTGCCGGATGGAGACGATGTGGCTCAGCGGAGCCGAGTGGCTCGCCGTGCTCCGGATCGGGCTCGGCCTGTGGTGGCTGGAGAGCTGGCGCCACAAGGACAAGAAGACCTGGTTCACCGGCGGCGGGATCGGCTGGGCCGCGGGCATCGCGGACAAGCACCGCTGGGCTTTCGTGCGCTCGGGCTTCGACGTCGTGGTGAAGCCCCGGCCTCGCACGATGGCGTACGTCGTCGCCTACGCGGAACTGGCCCTCGGCCTCGGCCTGATCGTCGGATTCCTCACGCCGATCGCCCTGGCCTGCGGTTTCGTGCTGAACCTGATCTACCTGGTGCTGATGATCCACGACTGGGGCGAGCAGGGGCAGAACCTGATGATGGCGCTGATCTCCGCGGTCGCGCTCTTCGCGATGAGCTGGCAGGTCTGGTCACTCGACCACGCCTTCGGCCTCTTCACGTAGGCGCGTCGTCTCGCGCTCCCGCGACTCTGACCTGTTGAGCCGCGACTCTGGCCCGTTGAGCCGCGACTCTGGCCTGTTGTACGGCGACGTGCCACCCTGCCCGACACATCCGCCGTCCACCACCGTGGGCCAACGGAAGAAACCGGGCGGACCGAGACCGGAGGAGGTGCCGGTGAACGCGCATGACCACGCAGAGCAGGAACCGACGTCCGTAAAGCCCAAGGCACCGCACGCCACAACCCTCAAGGCGCTGCACGCCGCCCGTGCGGAGAGCGCGGCCGCGCGGGCGGCAGCCCTCAGCCACTACGTGGAGCAGGCCTCCGCCGGCGACACGGACGCCGCCTGGAAGGCGGCTCACGCGGCCCGCGTGGCGGCGCAGGCCCTCGCCGTACTCTCCGAGAGCGGCCCCGACCCCGCCGCGGATTCGCGCTGCGCGCGGAACGCGTCCGCGTCCGCGGCACAGGCTTCCCAGATGGGCCAACTCGTGGACGGCGAAGCCGAATCGGCCGCTCACGCGTGCCGGGCCGCCCTCAAGGCCTCGCAGGCGGCCGGAGCAGCGGCCGCGGCGAAGCCTCCGGGCGGTGACGAAGCCCTGAACGCCGAAGCCGACGCGGCGGAGAGGGCCGCGGTCGCGGCGGCCGAAGCAGCGGGCTGGATCCGCCCCGGCGAGAGCGTCCCCGCCGTGACCACCGGCGTACGAAGCCCGGAAGTGATGTCCATGATGCACCTCTGACTCACCCCCGCCCCTGCTCCAACCCCGGCCCATTCCCACCCACTTGCCCCGCACCTACGCCACCTTCGGCGCCGCCCGCATCCCCACGTAGCAGCACTCCGTGCCGTCCGTCAGTGTCGAGAAGACCACCGGCATGTAGTCCTCGCTGAACGAAGGGCCCGCGCCCGATGCCGCGAAGACCTTGTCCGACACCGGAGTCAGGTCCATGTCCAGGGGCGGGGAGAATTCCGCCATGCCGTCGACGAATTCGTAGCGCAGCCGCGCCGGGCCGCCCTCCGCCGCGGCGGCCGAGACCGTGATGACCACGCCCTCCCGCTTGTACGTCCCAGCAAACGGGCTCATGTCCACCACCGGCGGCACCTCGGCGGGGGCGAACGCCTCCGGCATCGCTACCCCCGCGAGCTCGCTCAGGAGCTCGCGGAACAGCGCCGCGTAGAGCTGGCGCGCTCCCCCGCCGTTCGTGAGGAGGACCACCGCCACGCCCGCCTCCGGGACCACACGCAGGTATCCGTACTGGCCGATCGAGGCGCCGTCGTGGCCGTAACCGGGGATGCCCTCCCAGTCGTAGAGCGTCCAGCCCAGGCCCCAGCCGTCCGCGCTGACCGTCCACTTGTCGGGGACGTCGACCTCGCGCCGCTGCATCCGCGCGACCGCGTCGGCGGACAGGATGCGGGTGCCGTCCGGGGCGGTGCCGCCCGCCAGGTGCATGCGGGCCAGGCGCGCCACGTCGCCCGCGGTGACCAGGACCCTGCCGTACGGCCCCGCGGAGCGCGGCATCAGGTCCCAGGCAGGCGCCGGGTCGGGGTACTGGCCGGGCTCGCCCAGGTGACTCATCGCCACGCGGAAGCTGAGCGCTTCCTCGGGCAGCGTCATCGAGTGATCGAGGCCGAGCGGGGTGAAGAGGCGGTCCTTCAGTGCCTGGTCCCAGGTCTGGCCGGTGACGACCTCGATGACGCGGCCCGAGGACGTTGTACCCGAGGCTGCTGTACGAGACCGCAGTGCCCGGCGGGCAGTCGAGGGCCACGCCCTTGCTCGCCTCTACGTAGCGGGCCAGGCAGTCGTCCCCGCGCCCCGCATCGTAGGTGAAATCGCAGGTCAACCCGCTGGTGTGGGAGAGCAGCCGACGGATCGTGATGGCCGCCGTGGCCTCCGGGTCGGCCGTCGCGAACTCCGGCACCACGGAGACGACCGGCGCGTCCAGGTCGAGCTCTCCGGAGTCGACGAGCTGCATCACGACCGTCGCCGTGTAGACCTTGGCGATCGATCCGGACTGGAAGACGGAGTCCGTCGTGACCTCCACGCCGGTGCCGCGGTGCAGCACGCCACTGGCCAGCTCGTGCAGTTCGCCGCCGGCCAGCACGGCCAGGGCGGCGCCCGGCACGTGGTGCGCGGCGCACAGCTCGTCGAGCCGGGCCTGCCAGCGCTTCATCGTGTCCTGCTTGTTCTCCGTCACGAGTTCCCCTCCGTACGCCGTTCGCTTCTCCGCACACTGTACGGTCACCGCACAGTGTGCGCAATGGCGGACTGCGATGTATACCCGCCGCCCCGTTCCGCTCGCCCTTCCGTGGTGCCACCATGCGGAGTCCAGAGGTGTCGAGGGGTGTTCGAGGGGTCCCTCGACGGGGGCGGGGCGGAGGAACGAATGGCAGAGGTGTTCTTGCGGCGGCTGAGCCGCTGGCAGGCGGAACAGCAGCGTGAGGCGATCGCCGACGTCTATGTCGAGGCCTACGAAGGAGTCCCCGGCGCCGAGTACCGGGACCGGCAGGGGTTTCTGCGTAACTTCGAGAACGCCGTGCAGCGGGCCGACTTCGACATGGTCGTCGCCGACGCGCACGGCATGATCGGTTGCCTCTACGGCTACCGCGCCGCGCGCACCGGCGACTGGTGGAAGGGATACCGCGGGGTCCTGCCCCCGGAGGTCGAGGAGGGCACGGCCGCGGGCCGGGTCTTCATGCTCACCGAGCTGATGGTGGTGCCCGCCTACCGGCGCCAGGGCGTATCGGAGCGCCTGCGCACGCTGCTGCTCTCCCGGCACGCCACGGATCTGATCGTCTCGGTCATCAAACGGGACGACGATCTGGGACGCGAGGTCCTGCGGTCCTGGGGCTGGACGAAACTCGGGGAGTTCGACCGGGGCGAGTCCGGCTCGTCGGCACCGCCCCGGCGGGGGGAGACCGGGACGCCGGGGCCTGACGAGCCGGTGATGTGGGAGGGGTGGATGCGGCCGATGCCCTGAGCGGCGCCCGCACGAAACGGCCCCGCGCTCACGCCGCCGCCTTGCTCTCCCCGCTCGCCTCGCTCGCGTCGTTCTCCTTGGTCTCCTTGGTCTCCTTGCTCGCCTTCAGCGAGTACATGAGCGGGATGCGCGGGCGGTCCATGGGGTACCGGTAGGCGCCCTCGCGGAGTTCGAGGGCGCCGAAGCGCGCGAAGAGTGTGGTGTCGTGCTCGTGCAGGAAGTCGATGCGCAGGCCCGCCGACGCCAGGGCCGTGACGACCTCGCCGATCGGGTGCTGCCATTCCACGCTGCGGTTGTGGACCGTGGGCGTCGTCATGTCCGCGTAGCCGCCGGGAGCCTCGTCGATCCAGGCGTCGCGGGCGAAGTAGTCGTACTCGATCCGGGAGCCGGTGGCGTCGTCCAGGATGTCCGCGAGCGGATGGAACTCGGAGAGGTACAGGAAGCCGCCGGGTGCCACGAGCGCTGCCGCCGTCTCGGCCCACCGCTGGATGTCGGGGAGCCAGCACAGCGCCCCCACCCCGGTGTAGACGATGTCGTACGAGGAGTCGGGCACCGCGTCCGCCGCGTCGTACACGTCGGCGGCGACGAAGGACGCCTGGTCGGGGGTGAGGCCGAGTTCGGCGGCGAGGTCGCGGGCCGCGTCGACGGCGGGCTCGGAGAAGTCGAGCCCGACCACGCGGGAGGCGCCGTGGCGCGCCCAGGAGAGGGTGTCGAGACCGATGTGGCACTGGAGGTGGAGCAGCGAGCGCCCGGTGACGTCACCGACCTCCGCGAGCTCGAAGCCGCGCAGCGGGTCCTTGCCGGAGCGGAAGGCGTCGAGGTCGTAATAGTCGCTGGCGAGGTGGAGGGGCACGCGCTCGTCCCAGCGTCTTCGGTTGGCCTCGCGCCAGTCGGGGGGCGTCGGTGAGTACATGTCCGAAAAGTTATCCACAGGCTGGGGACCCTCGCCAGCGGATTGTCGGCGTGTGCGTGCACTATGGGGTCCATGAGCGACTTGGGTGCGGGTGCAGTGGATACGTCGGGTGCGAGTGCGGGCGAGGGCGCGGGCGATGGCGTCGGGATGCCGGACTGGGAGAAGCGGTTCCGTGCGCCGCGGGTGTCGCTGCCCGACTGGGCCGAGGACGCCCCTGACCGCTCCCTCTTCGTGTCGAACGCGACGGGGACGTACGAGCTGTACGCATGGGACCGCGCCACCGGCGAGCAGCGCCAGGTGACCGACCGGCCGAACGGCACGACGGACGGCCTCCTCTCGCCGGACGGCGAGTGGATCTGGTGGTTCAACGACACGGACGGCGACGAATTCGGCGTATGGATGCGCCAGCTCTTCTCGGGCGGCGGCACGGACGAGCCCGCGGTGGCGGGCCTCGAAGCCTCGTATCCGGCGGGCATCGCCCTCGCGCGGGACGGTCGGATGTCGGTCGTCGGCCGCTCCACGGACGAGGACGGCTCGACGATCCATGTCGTACGAGCGCCGGGCGCCGACCCCGTCGAGATCTACCGCCACCGCGAGTCCGCGGGCGTCGGCGACCTCTCCCACGACGGCTCGCTGATCGCCGTCGAGCACACGGAGCACGGCGACGCGATGCACTCCACCCTCCGGGTGATCAGGCCGGACGGCTCGACGGTCGCCGAGCTGGACGACACCGAGGGCGGCACGGTCGAGCTGGGCCTCGAAGTCCTCGGCTTCGCGCCGGTCGCCGGGGACACGCGGCTGCTCGTCGGCCATCAGCGGCGCGGCCGCTGGGAGCCGATGGTGTGGGACGTGGCCTCGGGCAAGGAGACGGACCTGGCGCTCGACCTGCCGGGCGACGTGAGCGCCGAGTGGTATCCGGACGGCTCCGCCCTGCTCATCGCGCACAGCTTCGAGGCCCGCAGCGAGCTGTTCCGGTACGTGTTCGCCTCCAGTGAGCTGATCGAGATCGAGACGCCCGCGGGCTCGGTGTCGGGAGCGACGGCACGGCCGGACGGCAGCGTGGAGTACCTGTGGTCGTCGGCCGCCGAGCCGCCGGTCGTGCGCTCGACGTCGGGCGGCGTCGTGCTCGACCCGCCCGGCATGAAGGCCCCGGCCTCCGTGCCGGTCGAGGACGTCTGGGTGGAGGGCCCCGGCGGCCGGGTCCACGCCCTCGTACAGAAGCCGGCAGGGACGACGGGACCGCTCCCCACGGTCTTCGAGATCCACGGCGGCCCGACGTGGCACGACAGCGACGCGTTCGCGGCGGGCCCCGCGGCCTGGGTGGACCACGGTTATGCGGTGGTCCGCGTCAACTACCGCGGCTCGACGGGGTATGGCCGCGAGTGGACGGACGCCCTCAAGCACCGGGTCGGCCTGATCGAGCTGGAGGACATCGCGGCGGTGCGGGAGTGGGCGGTGACGTCGGGCCTCGCGGACCCGGCCCGCATCGTCCTGGCCGGCGGCTCCTGGGGCGGGTATCTCACGCTGCTCGGCGTCGGCACCCAGCCCGACGCATGGGCGCTCGGCCTGGCCGCGGTCCCCGTCGCGGACTACGTGACGGCGTACCACGACGAGATGGAGGCCCTGAAGGCCATGGACCGCACCCTCCTCGGCGGTACGCCCGAGGAGGTCCCCGAGCGCTTCGAGGCCTCGTCCCCGCTGACGTACGTGGACGCGGTCAAGGCCCCGGTCTACATCTCCGCGGGCGTGAACGACCCGCGCTGCCCGATCCGCCAGATCGACAACTACGTGGACCGGCTCAAGGCCCGCGGGGCGGTGCACGAGGTGTACCGCTACGACGCGGGGCACGGCTCGCTCGTCGTGGACGAGCGGATCAAGCAGGTGCGCCTGGAGCTGGACTTCACCGAGCGGCACCTCCGCTAGCCGTCGCCCTCGCCGGCCGGACCGGCGGACCCAACAGCAGGAACCGGTACACACCCCGCGGCCCGTCTCCCGCAGGTGCCCCCGTACCGTGGGGGTGTGTACCGGTTCCTGCTGACGCCCCGATGGTGGGGGATCAACGTCTTCGTACTGCTGGCCATCCCCGTCTGCGTCTTCATGGGGTCGTGGCAGCTGGGGCGGTTCGAGGACCGCGTCGAGGCGCATGACGCCGCGCAGGCGCAGGCGGACGAGAAGGCATCGCCCGCGCAGTCGCGGGCGAAGGCCAGGCCGCTGGACTCGCTCCTCCCCGTGGACCAGGAGACGTCCGGGGAACGGGTGTCGGCCTCGGGCCGGTACGGAAAGCAACTGCTCGTCCCGGACCGGGAGTTGGACGACAGGTCCGGTTACTACGTCCTCACGCTCCTGCGCACCGACACCGGCAAGGACCTGCCCGTCGTGCGCGGCTGGCTCCCCGGTGACGCGAACGCGGCGAAGGCCCCGGCCGCGCCCTCCGGCGAGGTCACCGTGACGGGCGCGCTCCAGGCCTCCGAGAGCCCCGGTTCCAACGGGGTCAGCGCGGCGGGAGGGCTGCCGTCCGGTCAGCTCGGCGCCATCAGCGCGGCCTCCCTGGTGAACGTGGTCCCTGGCGATGTGTACGACGCCTGGGTCACCCTGGACAAGGGTGACTCCGGGATGAAGGCGGTCCCGGCGACCGCACCGGAGAATTCCGGGCTCGACCTCAAGGCCTTCCAGAACCTCGGCTACACCGGTGAGTGGTTCGTCTTCGCGGGCTTCGTGGTCTTCATGTGGTTCCGGCTGTTCCGGCGGGAGCGGGAGTTCGCCCGTGACGCCGCCCTCGGACTACTGCCGGAGGAGTCAACGCCGGAGGCTACGGCAGACGGGCCGGAGGCTACGGCAGACGGGCCGGATGCCCGCCATCCAGCCCGCCCGTAGCCCGTAGCCCGCACCGCAGGCCGCAGTAGAACGCCGCCGGCTACGGAAGAAAGCCGTCGGCTACGACGCCGACAGCATCCCCGTCCGGTAAACCGTCCCCGCACACGCGTTGGTGATCGTCGCGCCCGCAGCGGGCGAGCCCTCCGGTGCCACCAGGGACACCGTCACTCCGCCTTCGACGACGCCGCCGTCCTCGCGGACCATCTGCGGCACGGTGTTGTCCGGCGTTCCGCCCTCCGAGCCCCCGCCTTCGGTGGGCGACGGGTCGGGAGAAGGCTCACCGCTGTCGGTCGGACACCCCTCGGACGGCACCCAGGCGAACTTCACCTCGTACGCCGCCCCCGGTGCGAGGACCAGCGAGCTGACCGCCTGGGACGGGTCCGGCAGGCCCGTGGCCGCGTCGCCCGCCACATGGTCGACGACGCCGATCTTCGCGGGATCGGCCGCCCCCGTGGTCGACGTGCTCACGCTGCCCGCGGCGCTGACCGTGCAGGTGCTCCCGGAGACGTTGGCGATCCGGAAGGTGCCGTACACCTTGCCGTCCGCCTCTGCCGGCCCCGCGCTACCGCTCGCGTTGCCGAGCTGGTCCACCGCACAGGCGGGCGAGTCGGCGGATTCCGTACCCGCCGGGTCGGGGCCACCTGTCGCGCCGTCGCTGGCCGCACCCTTCCCCTTGCCGTCCTTCTTGTCCTTCTTGTCTTTCTTGTCCTTGGACTTAGAGGGGCTGGAGCCGCTGCTCTCGCCCTTCTCGCCACCGCCGGGACCCTTGCCCTCGCCGGAGCCGCCCTGCGTCTGCTCGCTGTTGCCCGCTATCGACGGCCGGTCGTCCGCGCCGCTGCCGGAGTTCGTGACGTGCACGAGAGCGGGGATGGCGGTGCCGATGAAGAGCGCGGCGGCTGCCATACCGACCACGGCCTGACGCTTGCGCGCCCGCCGCGCGGGCACCGCGTGCCGCAGCCGCTCCAGGGCGTGGTCGTTCGGCTCGATCTCCTGGACGGCCGAACGCATCATCCGGCGCAGCGCCAGCTCGTCGGACTCCTCGCCGCCCCCGCCCCCGCCTCCGCCGAAGACGCCTTCGAACGCGGACGCGGTCGTGGTCTCGGACGCGGATTCGGACTCGGCGGACTCGGACTCGGCGGGCTCGGACTCCGCAGACGCGGACTCCACAGGCTCGCCCCCCTGCTCGCCCGGAGCAGCGTCCCGCTCCCCCAGATCGCCCTGCTCGCCGTGGCCGTGCTTCACAGTTCCGTCCCCAGCATGCTGCTCAAACTCGGCGTTCTCGTCGCGCTCAAGCGCATCGCGCCCACGCTCCTCACGCTCACGCGCATCGCGCTCACGCCCGTAATCGTGTTCGTGCTCGTGCCCGCTCATGCCGGTGCCTCCATGGCGACCCGCAGAGCCGCGATCCCCCGCGATCCGTACGCCTTCACCGACCCGAGCGATATGCCCAGGGTCTCGGCCACCTGCGCCTCGGTCATGTCCGCGAAGTACCGCAGGACCAGGACCTCGCGCTGGCGGCGCTGGAGACCACGCATGGCCTTGATCAGCTCGTCCCGCTCCAGGAGGTCGTACGCCCCCTCCTCCGCGCTCGCCATGTCCGGCATCGGCTTCGAGAGGAGCTTGAGGCCGAGAATCCGGCGCCGCAACGCGGACCGCGAGAGGTTCACGACGGTCTGCCGCAGATAGGCGAGGGTCTTCTCCGGGTCCCGCACGCGTTTGCGCGCCGAGTGCACCCGGATGAACGCCTCCTGCACGACGTCCTCGCATGAGGCCGTGTCATCGAGAAGCAGCGCCGCAAGCCCGAGGAGCGACCTGTAGTGGGCGCGGTAGGTCTCGGTCAGGTGGTCGACTGTGGTGCCCGCGCTCATCGTCTCCTCAGCGCCCTCGCGCTGCGTGGGGATGCGGGCCGATCTCGTGGTGGGCATGGGGGCGATCACCGGCATGCCGGCGGGCGCACGGGGACGGCGAGGCGGACGCAGGAGCGCGCTCCTCGCCTGAACCGCTGTGAAATCGAGTACCTCTGCCACGCCTGTTGGACACGCTTACCCCCTGGAGGGTTGTACGCATCGCGCGGCGCGTTTGCGGCAGGCATCGTCGCCATTGGTGACGATGCATCAAATGCCCCCATGCGTACCAGCTCTTCCCCTATGCCCAGTTTTCGCAGCGTTCAGGTCACACCCCTGGAGGGCGATCGCAAAGACGCGCCCCGCCCAGCTGCCGGTTGCAGTGGACGGGGACGAATATTGCGAATCTTCGAACGCGGCAATGGTCCAGTTCAAGCGATCCTGGCCACCAAGTTGGACACAGAACTTACACAGTTCGCACAAACGCTTTCATGCCGGGGACCATCCAGGCCCGGTCAGGCCCGGTCTATACCAGTCTGCCCCGTCAAGAAGTGAACTCCCCCGCCACCAGCTCCGCGATCTGGACCGTGTTCAGGGCAGCCCCCTTGCGCAGGTTGTCCCCGCACACGAAGAGCTCCAGGGCGGTCGGATCGTCGAGCGCGCGCCGCACCCGCCCCACCCACGTGGGATCGGTCCCCACCACATCGGCGGGCGTCGGGAACTCCCCCGCGGCCGGATTGTCGAAGAGCACCACGCCCGGCGCGGTGGCCAGGATCTCCCGGGCCCGGTCCACCGTGACCTCGTCCTCGAAGCGCGCGTGGACGGTCAGCGAGTGCGTGGTCACGACCGGCACGCGTACGCACGTGGCCGCGATCTTCAGATCGGGAAGGCCGAGGATCTTGCGGGACTCGTCCCGCACCTTCATCTCCTCCGACGACCACCCGTCGTCCCGCAGCGTCCCGGCCCACGGCACCACGTTCAGCGCCACGGGCTCCGGGAAGGGACCGGTGTCGTCCCCGACGGCACGTCGTACGTCGCCGGGGCTGGTGCCGAGCTCCGAGCCGGCCACCAGCTGCATCTGCCGCCGCAACGTGTCCACACCATCGCGCCCCGCCCCGCTCACGGCCTGGTACGAGGAGACGATCAGCTCGCGCAGACCGAACTCGGCGTGCAGCGCGCCGACGGCCACGATCATCGAGAGGGTCGTGCAGTTGGGATTGGCGACGATGCCGCGCGGGCGTACGCGCGCGGCATGCGGATTGACCTCCGGGACGACCAGCGGCACGTCCGGGTCCATCCGGAAGGCGGCGGAGTTGTCCACGACGACGACGCCCTTGGAGGCCGCGACGGGAGCCCACTGCTCGCTCACCTCGTCGGGCACGTCGAACATCGCCACGTCGACGCCGTCGAAGACGTCCTCGCCAAGCGCGAGGACCTCGACCTCCTCACCGCGCACGGCCAGCTTCCGGCCGGCCGAGCGCGGTGAGGCCACGAGTCGGATCTCGCCCCAGATGTCGGCGTGTTGCGACAGGATCTGGAGCATGACCGCGCCGACGGCCCCGGTCGCTCCGACGACCGCGAGCGTCGGCTTTTTGGTCATCGCCCGGTGCCCCCATAGACCACGGCCTCGTCCGTGTCGGAGTCGAGGCCGAAGGCGGTGTGCACGGCACGCACGGACTCGTTCGCGTCATCGGCGCGCGTCACGACCGAGATGCGGATCTCGGAGGTCGAGATCAGCTCGATGTTCACGCCCGCGTCGCTGAGCGCCTCGAAGAAGGCGGCGGTGACGCCGGGGTTCGTCTTCATGCCCGCGCCGACCAGCGAGATCTTGGCGATCTGGTCGTCGTAGCGCAGGGAGTCGAAGCCGATGTCGGCGCGGGTCTTCTCCAGCGCGTCGATCGCCTTGCGGCCCTCGGTCTTGGGCAGCGTGAACGAGATGTCCGTAAGACCGGTCGAGGCCGCCGACACGTTCTGGACGATCATGTCGATGTTGACCCCGGAGTCCGCGATGGCGCGGAAGATCGAGGCGGCCTCACCCGGCTTGTCCGGCACGCCGACGACCGTGATCTTGGCCTCCGAGGTGTCGTGCGCGACACCGGAGATGATGGCCTGCTCCACCTTGCGGTCCCCTTGCGGTTCGTTGCTGACCCACGTGCCCTGCAGTCCCGAGAAGGACGAGCGGACGTGAATCGGGATGTTGTAACGGCGCGCGTACTCCACACAGCGGTGGAGCAGCACCTTGGACCCGGAGCTCGCGAGCTCCAGCATGTCCTCGAACGAGATCCAGTCGATCTTCCGGGCCTTCTTCACCACACGGGGGTCGGCGGTGAAGACGCCGTCCACGTCCGTGTAGATCTCGCAGACCTCGGCGTCGAGCGCGGCCGCGAGGGCGACAGCGGTCGTGTCGGATCCACCACGCCCGAGCGTGGTGATGTTCTTGCCCTCCTGGCTGACACCCTGGAATCCGGCGACGATGGCGATGTTGCCCTCGTCGATCGAGTTCCGGATTCGGCCCGGCGTGACATCGATGATCCGCGCTTTGTTGTGGACGGAGTCGGTGATGACACCCGCCTGGCTGCCCGTGAACGACTGGGCCGCGTGACCCAGGTTTTTGATCGCCATGGCAAGAAGTGCCATGGAGATCCGCTCCCCGGCGGTCAGCAGCATGTCGAATTCACGCCCGGCAGGAATCGGGGATACCTGTCCGGCAAGATCGATCAACTCATCCGTCGTGTCACCCATGGCGGACACCACGACAACGACCTGATGGCCGTTCTTCTTGGCGTCGACAATCCTCTTGGCGACCCGCTTGATGCCCTCGGCATCGGCTACGGAGGAGCCTCCGTACTTCTGCACGACAAGGCTCACGTGCGCTCCTCGCTCAGTCCGTCTCTTACCGCACTGCTGCGGTCGGCTCAGTCTAACGAGCGGCCGAAATTCGCCTCGCTGATATCACATGGTGAGATGTCCCGCCCACCAGGTGATCATCGCCGGGCATACGCCCCGCTGCTCGGGACGTACGTTCCGACCGCTCGGCTTGGCACATGCCCGTTTGCCCGTGGGCCACTCCGGAAAGTGGGGCGGGTCACAGGTCTCACAGGTTCCGTGGCCCCCGTGTTCCCTGGCCTCAGCCCGCGTAGTCCTCGGGTTTCCCGGTGTTCAGTCGGTCGGTACGCCACCGCGCCCCACCGGAAGCCCCGCCGCGCGCCGCAGCTCCGCCACGCGCTCGGTGACGTCCACTACGGCGTCCTCCGCTGCGGCGTCGTCCGCTGCGGGGCGGGGGCGGGCGAGGAACGTGTCCGGGATGGGGGCGGCCCGCCGGGCTTCCGCCGCCGCGTCCGCCTCGCACTGCTCGCAGCCGCAGGACTCCGTCTCGGCCCGGCACTCGACGCAGATGCCCTTGATCAACTTCACGGACGTCTCGGGCTCTTCGCAGAGCCCGCAGACCATGACGGCACGGGTGACGCGGACGCGGCCACGGGTCTTGGGGTTCGGCTTGGGAGGCATCTTGCTCTCCAATCGGGTACGGGCGAGACCGCCCGGGTTGGTGACGGTGGACGGAAGCCCGCTGGTGAGGGCGAAGGTGATGTCCTGCGCAGTGGCCCCGCGCTCCAACCACTCCGCCGCCCGCGACTCCAACTGCTTGCACTCCCCCTCGGAGAGGGCCATGCGCCGGTCGGCGGCGCGGAGGCTCGCGAGGGCGCGGTAGGCGGGGGTTTCGGCGTGCTCGGGGTCCCCCGGGGCCCCGGCGTTCTCGGTGGGCGGGGCGGCGTCCGACTCCGGGGTCGGCTCCGGCTCCGGGGTCGGCTTCGGCTCGGGGGTCGGCTCCTCGGCGCGGGCGAGACCGGACCGGTGGTCGTGCGTGACGTCCTGCCCGTGCCGGGCGCGGGCGAACTCGGCCCACCACTCCTCTGACCAGCGGATACGCGACCAGTACGTACGGGTGACCCAGCGCATCGAGCTGTCCTCGACGGTGAGGTGCTCCTTGATCCACCGGAGATGCCCGGCCTCGGTCAGCCGCCGCAGGGAAGTGCGGATGGCCTGCTGGCCGTACAGGGGATGGACTGCGGCAAGGTCCTTGTAGCCCATCGCCGCGCCGTCTTCCAGATGATCGACGAAGAAGGCGATATCGGCGTCACGCGGATGCAGATGCGCGAAATCCGCGTCCGTGTGCGGTTCTTCGTCATCCGCAAGGCGCTTCCCGTAGCCCGTTTTGGCCATGGGGTGGGACGGGGAGGGCAGGACAGGATTACGCTTGACGTAAGTCACGGTCGACCTTCATTCGATCCGTAGAACTAGGCCCCGGGTTTGGTGTTGGCGCACCGCCGGGGCTGTTCTATTGCCGCGAACGTAGGCCGCCTTTACGCTGCGGCGCAAGCTGACTACGGAACGTCACTCTTGAGGGTGACGACCAGCTCAACTCCCCTTTCGGGCCGGTTGGTTGGTTTCTACCTACCTACCAACCCAACCCAGGGAGGAGCTCGGGACTCGGGGTCCGGGGCCCGGGGCTCGGAGCTTGAGCTCCGGGGTGAACTGCTTTATCGAGAACGGGTGGCGTACGCGAGAAAGGCGGACCAGGCGGGCGCCGGGACGGTCAGGCGGGGGCCGGTCATCGGGGAGAGCTTGGAGTCGCGTACGTGGATGGCGGCGGGGCAGGGGGCTATCTCTACGCAGGCGCCGCCTTCGCTATCGCTGTACGTGGACTTACGCCAGTCGAGGGCGACTTCGACGCAGTCGCCACCCTCGGAGTTGCTGAAACTCGATTTGAACCAGGTCAGCTGCTCGCTCACGCTTCCTCCGCCATCCGCTTGATGAAGAGGGCCGACTCCTCTGTACCGAGGGCCTCCATGCGGATCATGCTAAGTCGCTCGATGTGCGAACTCACCACCTCGGGCTCAGAGGTCAGCACGCTCGCCGATGGCCCCTCAGTGAATGCCAGGCGTTCACGATCCCGAGTCTCCAGCAGCACCATCGGTCCGAGCAAGGCGGCCGAGATCACCCGGGCAAACGGCAGGACCTGTACGGAGATGTTGTTCCGACGCCCGATGTCGAGCAGGCGCAGCAGCTGCCCCTCATCTGCCTGGGGAACCCGGAGCGCCGCCTCGTACACGACAAAGCTGATCGCTACCGGCGGTGTACGAGTGAGGAGTTCCTGTCGCTCCAGCCTCGCCGCCACTCGCCGCTCGACCGTCTCCTCGTCGAGCGGCGGACAGTGGTTGCCGATCAATGCCCTCGCGTAGGGCTCCGTCTGGAGCAAGCCGGGGATCAGCCCGAGCTCATACCACCAGAGACTGACCGCCTCTCGCTCGTACTGCATGAAGTCCTGGGCCCGAGCAGGAAACTTCTCCGCTCTCACATAATCCTTCGCCGCACTCAGCAGCCCCTCCGCATGACACAACTCGTCGGCCGCATCCAGCACCCGAGCGGTCGGCATTCGTACGCCCTGCTCCATGGCCTTGATGGTGTCGGGCGAGTAATTGGAGGCGGCGCCCAACTCCTCGCGAGTAACGCTGGCCCGCGTGCGCCAGCGCTTCAGCTGGTTCCCGCCGTAACGCCAAGTCGGGTTGTACTGAACGGACACAACAACCCCCTCCGGCGGATACACCGCGTTGTGTATCCCCTCAGTCACTACCGAGAGTAGCCCCGCGCAACGCACCGTGTGGCCATGACGAACGCAATTCACTGGCCCGAGTGGGTGCCCATGGCGGGGCACCATCTCCGCGTGTCCGGCGTCCATTTCGACGCCGTGCGTATCCAGGGCGCACAAGGAGAAGTGGTCGCGGCGCGGCTGATCGCGGAGGCGCGGGGCGACGCCGGGCCCGTCATCCGGGAGATGTCCGGCGCTCGGTGGATGTACTTCCTGGTGGCTCCGGGCACGGTCGAGGACCACGCCTGGCCGCTGGGCGTACAGCGCTTCGGCATGTCGCGCACCGTGACGTACATCGGGGTTCCGGCGCTGGCGGGGAACACGTGGCCGCTGGGTTGGTACAGCGAGCCGACGCCCGCGACGCCGTACGTGGAGCCGGAGCGGTTGCTGGCGGCGCTGGGGGTGGTGGATGTCTGAGTTCTGGACTATTCTGAAAACTCAACTAGTCGGGAAGGCGGGGCACATGGCGGAGGTCAGTTCCGCGTGGCTGCGGGCGGCGTTGCCGTTGTGCCTGCTCGGGATGTTGGAGCGAGGAGAGAGTTATGGGTACGCGCTGCTTCAGGACTTGAGCGCGGCCGGGTTGGCCAATGCCAAGGCGGCCACCCTCTATCCGGCCCTGACCAGGCTGGAGGAGGAAGGCGCCGTCGCCATCCGCTGGAGTGCGGGCGAGGGCGGGCCCGGGCGGAAGTACTACAGCCTCACGGACGCGGGGCGCGAGCGGCTGGTCGTGGAGTACCGCGCTTGGCGCGACTTCGACGGTGTGGTGACGGCCTTGGCCGGTGCAGGAGATCAGGGAGAACCGGGGGAACACGATGATGCGCACGGACGGCAGGTCGCAGAAACAAAAGCAGGAGCAGAGGCGGGAGCAAGAGCAGAAGGCTGACTGGGCCAGCGGCGATGACGCGAGGTGGGCCGCCGAGTTCGAGCTCACGTTGGCCGTCGAGCACTCGCCGCCGGACGGGCTCGCCGAGCAGGTGCTTGAGGAAGCCCGGCTGACTGCCGCCGAGGCGGGGATACCGGTCAGGGAGGTCTTCGGCGACCCCGCCGCGTATGCGGAGACGGTGGCCGCAGAGCGGATCGACGAGGCGCACCGCAGCTCCGTCGACCTGGAGGGCTTCGCCGCCGGTGACCGGTTCACCAGCTCGTTGCTGATGGCCGGTGGGCAGGTCTTCCTGTTCGGCGTCGTGTTGTGGGTGAGCGGCGGGCTCTGGATCGATGTCGGCTGGGCCACGGGTGGTGCGGGCCTGCTGCTCACGGCGCTCATGGTGCTCGTCACCGGTGTCGTTCCGGAGCTGCGGGCGGCGGGGCGGCTGCGGGCGGGGAGAGTGGCCGGCGTCTGCGCCGCGGTGCTCGTCCTGGCGTGCGCGGCGGGGTTCACCGTCATACCGCGCGGGCCCCAAGTGAGCGTCCCGGCCCCGGCGTTGTTCGTCGTCGGCGTGCTGCTGGCCGTGCTGGGGTGGAATCTCTCTCCTGCTCGCGTCGGGCGCTGGTTCCGCGACCGGAAGGCCGTGCCTTCCGAGGGGATACGGGCGGACGACGACGAGGCCTGGCTGGCGCGGTTCTCCGCGTTGCTGCGCGGGCGGCACAGGGTGTCCGCGGCGGAGGCCGCCCGGTGCGTGGCCGAGGCGCGGGACCATCTCGCGGCTTCGGGCGGACGTGCGGCGGAAGAGTTCGGGGACGTCGAGGTCTACGCGCTACGGCTCAGCGAAGGGCCTCAGAAGCCACGGCGTGCGGCACGGGCCGAGGTGGTGCCCACCGTCCTGTTCACCGGGGGGCTCATCTGGTGGGGCGTCGACCTCGTCAGCGATCCGCAGTTCTCGTCGCTCTGGTTCTGGGCCAAGGTCGCCGTGCTGGTCGCCGGCGCATGGGCCTGGGTCACGACGACGCGGACCCTGTGGCAGAAGCTGCGCCCCGCCCGCGCGGGTGGCACGGACGGGGCGAGCAACGCGGGCAGCACAGGCGGCATAGACGGCAGGGCCTGATCCGGGCGGCGGTGGCGGCCCCGGACAGGGTCGGTTACTGCACCGAGCGCAGGCCCAGGGGCCCGGCGATCTCCTCTGCCATGACCTTGCCGGCTGCTTCGGCGAGGGCGTCGTCGGCCAAGTCCTCGTCCGTGTCCAGGCCGTCGAGGTCTTCGAGGGGCTGGTTCAGGCGGATGTGGGCCACCAGGGACTGGAGGGCCCGCAGGGCACCCGAGGCCGTGGAGCCCCAGTTCGAGAAGTACGAGAACTGCCACCACCACAGGGCCTCTGTCGTGCGGCCCGCGCGGTAGTGCGCGAGGCCGTGGGAGAGGTCGGCGACGACATCGGCGAGGTCGTCCGAGATACGGCAGGCGACCGGCGCCTTGCGGGGTTCGTACGGGTCGAAGACCTCGGAGTAGACGTCGATCGGCTCCAGCATGGCGGCCAGGCGTTCGCGCAGGTCGTCCACGTCGCGCTCCGGGCCCAGGTCGGGCTCGTAGCGCTCGTCGGGGACGATGTCCTCGTGGGCGCCCAGACGTCCGCCCGCGAGGCAGAGTTGGGAGACTTCGAGGAGGAGGAAGGGGATCGCCGAGTCCGGCTCGTCGCCCTTGGCCACCTCCGTCACCGCGACGATGAAGCTCTCGATCTGGTCCGAGATCTGCACCGCGAAGGAATCCGGGTCCTGGGCGGCGGCGTGCAGGAGGACTGTCTCTTCCGGCTGCGGCTCGGACGTTGGCTTCGTGGACGTCGGCTTCGTGGACGTCGGCTTCATGGAAGTCGTGGACTTCTCAGGCTGCTTCTCAGACATCTAGGAGTCGTCTCCCCTCGAAGGCGCGGCCCAGGGTGACCTCGTCCGCGTATTCCAGATCTCCCCCGACAGGGAGGCCGCTGGCCAGGCGGGTGACCTTCAGGCCCATGGGCTTGATCATGCGCGCGAGGTACGTCGCTGTGGCCTCTCCCTCCAGGTTGGGGTCCGTGGCGAGGATCAGCTCGGTGACCGTGCCGTCGGCCAGGCGCGCGAGCAGTTCCCGTATCCGCAGGTCGTCCGGGCCGACGCCCTCGATGGGGCTGATCGCCCCGCCCAGTACGTGGTATTTCCCCCGGAACTCGCGCGTACGCTCGATCGCCACGACGTCCTTCGGCTCCTCGACGACGCAGATGACGCTGAGGTCGCGGCGCGGGTCGCGGCAGATGTTGCAGAGCTCTTCCTGCGCGACGTTGCCGCAGGTCGCGCAGAAGCGGACCTTGTCCTTCACCTCAAGGAGGGCGTGCGCGAGGCGGCGTACGTCCGTCGGCTCCGCCTGCAGGATGTGGAAGGCGATCCGCTGCGCGCTCTTGGGACCGACGCCGGGCAGCCTGCCCAGCTCGTCGATGAGGTCCTGAACCACGCCTTCGTACACGGGGTGCCTTTCCTGTCCTGCTCTTGTCGGGGTATCACGCTCTGGTACGTACGGTAGTTGGCCTCCGGCCCTCTTAGAAGGGAAGGCCGGGCGGCCGCTAGAAGGGGAGGCCGGGGATGCCCCCGCCGCCCAGGCCCTGCGCGAGCGGGCCCAGCTTCTGCTGCTGGAGCGCCTGCGCGTTCTCGTTCGCCGCCTGGACTGCCGCGACGACCAGGTCCGCGAGGGTCTCGGTGTCCTCCGGGTCGACCGCCTTGGGGTCGATCACCAGGCCGCGCAGCTCGCCGGAGCCGGTGACCGTCGCCTTGACGAGCCCGCCGCCCGCCTGGCCTTCCACCTCGGTGCGCGCGAGCTCTTCCTGCGCGGTCGCGAGGTCCTGCTGCATCTTCTGGGCTTGCTGGAGCAGCTGCTGCATGTCGGGCTGGCCACCACCGGGGATCACGATCAGCTCCTGTCTCGAATGTTCTGGGTGTTCTGGGATGGTCTGTGCGGGTATTTACGGTGGATATTCCACCTGGAACGAGCCTACGTGGTCGGGGGAGCCATCGCCCCAGCACTCTTTCGAGTGAGGTCAGCCGTCTTCCTATACCTGATCAAGCGCCTCTTCCGGGCGGAAATACCGCGAATCCGGCCTCCCGGCCACCCATTGGGCGGTAGGACTGGGGCTGCGCATGACTTCAGTCGCACGTAGAGGTAGTAGGGAGGGGAGTGCCGGGTGAGCCAGCCGGAGATGCAACCCGAGGGGGCACCCCGCGAGGGGCAGGGTGCCGGGGCGGGTGCGCAGCAGGACGTCTCCCGGCTCGGAGATCTGGCGGGGCGGCCCTTCCCGCTCGGCGACTGGGGAGAGCCCGCGCAGCGGCTCGACGAGCTGTACCGGTGGGTGGAGCAGGGGGCGCTCGACACCGTGCGGTGGTATCTGTCCGACCGGGCGTGGAAGCGGCGCGGGGCGCGGCTCGCTCGTTTCGGGGCGGCGGCGGGGGCCGTGGGCGCGGGGGTGCTTCCGCTGCTCGATCTGGCGGGGGCGGTGCAGGGTGTTGCCACGTGGGGGTTCGTCTCGCTGCTCGCGGGGGCCGCGTGCGTGGGGTGTGACCGTTTCTTCGGGCTCACGTCCGGGTGGATGCGGGACATGGCCACCGCGCAGGCCGTGCAGCGGCGGCTTCAGGCGCTCCAGTTCGACTGGGCGTCGGAGAGTGTCCGGGAGGTTCTCGGGCCCACCGAGGGGACTGCAAGTGAGGCGGCCGAGCGGTGTCTCGGGGTGCTGCGGCGGTTCTCCGAGGAAGTGACGGAGCTGGTGCGGGCGGAGACGGCGGACTGGATGGTGGAGTTCCGCTCCGGGCCCGCGCCGCTCTCCATGCAGGCGGCGGTCCCTGCCTCCCGGGGGGAGGCAGGGAGTCCCCTCCCCGCGCGGGCCCCTTTGCCGCCGGGGGCCCGGCCGAACATGCCTCGGCAGCGTCCGCCCGAGCCTCGGTGAGGACCAGGTGAGGACCATGGGGCTTCGCCCCCTGGACCCCCCGAAAAGATGGCCTCAAACGCCGGCCGGGCTGAATTTTCCCCCGCGCATCAGCTGTAGATGATCATCGAGCCCTGCGCCAGGCTCCGGGTCGTGGCCGCGTGCAGGCCCAGCCATACATGGCGTTCTCGCGCGAAGGGGCTGTCGTCGGGGGGAGCCGGGGCCGCCGGTTCCTCCAGGGATGTGGGGGCCTCGGGCGGGGTCGGAGGGCGCGGCGGGTTCGCCGCGTCGATGCCGATCGAGGGGGCCACGAATTCCAGCTCCCGCAAAAGCGCGTGGGACGAGCCGAGCGGGCCGCCCCCCGAGAGGAGTTCGTCGTTCGAGAGAGGGGCGGGAAAGTCCACGGGGACATACGCCCCCGCGTGGTCGTAATGCCAGACCAGGTGCGACTGCTGGGCGGTCGAGTCGAACATCTCCAGCAACTGCTCGTAGTCCCCGCCCAGTTCGTCCACCGGCGTGACCTCAAGGCCGCAGACCTGGAGCAGGTAGGCCCGGCGCAGGAAATGCAGCGCGTCGTAGTCGAAGCCGGCCACCGGGGCCACGTCCCCGGACAGGCCGGGCATATAGGCGAAGACGGGGACGGACGGCAGTCCTGCTTCGTGCAGCGCCTTGTCGTAGACCGCGATCTCCTCCGCGAACGGATTGTCGGGGCTGTGGCACAGCACGTCGACGAGCGGGACCAGCCACAGGTCACAGGCCAAGGGGGCTCCTCAGGTCAGAAGGTCGGGCGTAAGCCGGGCTCACGTCGGGCTCGGGTCCGGCTGATGTCGGACATCGGACGTTCCTCGCGTTCAGGCAGCGTAGTCCGGGCGGACGCCCGCTAGCTGCCCCCGTGCAGATCCCAGATCCACACCCCGTCTACCCACTTTCCGGGCCGGTCAAGGAGTTCCTCCACCGTCTCCCGCAGTGCGTCGTCGTGCTCCTGGGGAGCGAGGACCAGGACGCCCGCCTTCCAGTACGTCAGATCCTCGCGCGCGGCCTCGCGCCACGCGTCCGTGAGCTGCGGGGCACGGCCCGACGAGCGGACGTCGCGCAGGAGGTTCGAGGTGTTGCGGGGCGGGGCGCCGTAGATGCCGATGCGGTCCGGGCCCCACGGCCCGTTGAAGTAGCCGCCGGGCAGGCTGAAGCCCAGGCCGGCGGTGGTCTGCCAGTGCAGCGCCTCCGCGCCTGCCGGGTCCGGCAGCGGTATCGGCACGAGGGACTCGCCCTCGCCCAGGTACTTCCGCCAGGTCCCGTCGGCGATGAACGCCGGGGGCTCGGCCCGCTCCACCGCACGCAGCGGCGCGGGCACGATCGGCAGAAGCGCGAGGGCGACCGCGGCCACGCCCGCGTACCGCGCCGCCGTCATCCTGTGCCCCGGGGCGAGGAGGCGGTCGAGTGCCAGCGCGAGCAGCATGCCGAGCGCCGGAGCGCAGACCATCGCCACCCGCGACTCGATGACCGACTCGAAGAGGGGCGCGTGCGAAAGGGGCGCCCACGGGCCCGGCAGCACGATGTCCGTCAGAGGAATGCGGAACTCGGGGCCCAGCGAGAGGACCGCCGCCGCGAGGACCGTAAAGGCCAGGGCCTTCACCACCGCCCGCTCCCAGAGCCGTACGACGACGGCGAAGGCGAGCGCGGCAAGCGGCCAGCCGTAGAAGGCGTTCTGCTCGGTGGGGTTCTGGGCGAGGGCGTTCGCGGTCTCCTCGTTGCCCGCGAGCGAGCGTTCCGCGAAGGAGAGGAGCGCGAGCGGACTGTTGCCGGCGTTGTCGCCGTGCAGCACGCTCGTGTAGCTCTGCGGCCCGAAGAACTGCCAGTAGAGCGGGAAGGCGACCAGCGGGACGGTGACCGCGACGGCCACCCCGAGGCCGCGCGCCAGCGGACGGAACGCGTCCCTCGCCACATCCCTGCGCGCCAGGCCGTACGCCGCCGCGAACAGCAGCATGCCCATCGCGGCGAGCAGCAGCGGCTCTTCGCCGAGGAAGATCTGGTACGCGGTGAAGAGCCCGAGCACGACCCCGTCGCGCACGGGCCGGGTGCCCTCGCAGAGCCGCAGGGCCCTGTCGATGATCGGCGGGATCATGAACAGGACCATGAAGTTCGGGTGCGCGTGGGCGTGGCTGATCATCGGTGGCGCGAACGCGGCGAGCGCCGCGCCGACAACCGCCGCGCCCCGGTGCCGTACGAGACGCTTGCGGATCAGCCGGTACCACGCGACCCCGGTCGCGGCCAGGCCCAGCGTCATCGCCGCGTTCAGGGCGACCGCCGGGCCGAAGAGCCAGGTCACGGGGGCGAAGGGGACGGAGAGGCCGAGCATGACCGTGTTGGCCATGAGGTTCACGCCGTCGGGAAAGTTCTGGAGGTGCGTGAAGAGGGGGTTCTGGAGGTGGCGGACGTTGTCCGCCGTCACCGCGAAGAACCACTCCCACTGGTTCTGGTCCTGGAGGGAGTCGGGGAGATAGCGGTCGCCGGGTGCGACCAGGCGGCCCGAGTAGAGGACGACCGCCATGGCCAGGAAGAGCGCCGTCACGAGCAGATCCGCCGGGCGGACGCTACGGGCCTTCAGCGAGGTCAGTTCGGCGAGGACCTTCACGTAGTCGAACGGGCGGACCTTCGAGCCCTCCTGGTGCGCCCAGCGCACCGGCACCTCGGCGACGGGCCAGCCGGAGCGGCGGAAGTACTGCAATATCTCGACGTCTATGCCCCAGCCGCGCAGGCGGGACGCGGCGAAGGCCTCACGGGCACGGTCGCCGTCGAAGAGCTTGAATCCGCACTGGGTGTCGCGGACTCCGGGGACGGCGACCGTTCGTATCAGGAAATTGCCGGTACGGCCGAGGAGTTCGCGCAGGCGGTGCTGGTGGGCCTCGATGGTGGCGTCGGCACCCGCGCGGGAGCCGATCGCCGCCGTGTGGCCGTCGGCGAGCGCCTTGTCGAGGCACTCCAGTTCCTCGATGGGGGTGGCCAGATCGGCGTCCGTGATCAGTACGCGGTCGCCGCGGGAGGCCAGGACGCCCAGGCGCAGGGCGTGGCCCTTGCCGAGGTTGCGGTCGGAGTGGATCAGCTGGACGCGGGAGTCGGCGGCCTCGGCGTCGGCCGCGACGTCCAGGGTGCCGTCGGTGGAGCCGTCGTCCACGACGATCAGTTCCCACCGGGTGCGGTCGCCGTCCGCGTAGCCCGCGTCGAGATACGCCCGGATCGCGGCGAGCGTGGGTGCCAGGCGCCGTTCCTCGTTGTAGGCGGGGACGACGACGGTCAGGTCCACGCTCATGCGGCCGCCGCGAGACGCTCGATGAGGGCGAGTGAGTGGGCGTTGTACTCGTCGATGATCCGGTGCGCGGCCTCGGGGTCGCGGTGCGTGAGGGCGTCGACGAGCTCGATGTGCCGGGCCCACAGGGCGCCGCGCAGGTCGCCGTCGCCGCGTTCGACGGCGCGGCGCAGGTAGGTGACGGCGCAGACCCAGGACTGGACGCGGATGCGGTGCAGGAAGTCCGAGAGGTAGGGGTTGCCGAAGAGGGCGCTGAGCTCGCGCCAGAAGCGCAGGTCGTAGCCGATGAGGACGTTCAGGTCGCCCGCGCAGGCGGCGCGCGCCGCTTCCTCGCCGCGGCGGCGTACGGACAGGAGTGCGGCGGAAGCTTCCTCCGGGCCCTTGGGTCCCAGCGGGGTGCCCTTGCGCAGGAGGTCGCGGAAGATGCCGTCGGCGACGAGGCCGCGGGCCTCCAGCATGCCGCGGTAGTCCGCGAGGGAGTGCTCGTGGACGCGGTAGCCGCGGTGCTGGTCGGCGTCGAGGAGGCCCTGCGCGGCGAGGTTCACCAGGGCTTCGCGGACGGGGGTCGCGGAGACGCCGTACTGTTCGGCGATCTCCTTGACCGTGAACTCCTGACCCGGCTCCAGACGACCGCCGAGGATCTCGTCACGCAGCGCGTCGGCGATCTGCTGGCGCAGAGTGCTGCGGATGACGGCGGGGCCGTCGGTGCCGGGCATCTGGGGGTCCCCCGGGGTCGTCTCGATGGTCGTCACTTGCTTACGAGCACGTCAGACTACGCGGTCGGGGTTCCCGGCCCCCGGGCGTCCGGTTCGCGACGCCCGGCGGCGGGGGCCCGACGGGGAGACGATTACACCGTGTGCTTGTCCGCCTCCGTCAGCGCTGCGTCCAGCGCCGCGAGGCCCTCCTTGGCCTCCGTGTCCGTGATGTTGCACGGGGGGACCACGTGGGTGCGGTTCATGTTGATGAAGGGCCACAGGCCCTGCTTCTTCGCGGCGGCGCCGAACGCGGCCATCGGGGCGTTCGCCTCGCCCGCGGCGTTGTACGGGACCAGCGGCTCGCGGGTCTGCTTGTCCTTGACCAGCTCAAGGGCCCAGAACATGCCGAGGCCGCGGACCTCGCCGACGCTCGGGTGCCGCTCGGCGAGCTCCGCGAGGCCGGGGGCGATGATCTCCGCGCCGACGCGGGCCGCGTTCTCGACGATGCCCTCGTCCGCCATGGCGTTGATCGTCGCCACGGCGGCCGCGCAGGCCAGGGGGTGACCGGAGTACGTCAGACCGCCGGGGTAGGGCCTGCGGGCAAACGTCTCGGCGATGGCGGAGGAGATCGCGACACCGCCGAGCGGGACGTAACCGGAGTTCACGCCCTTCGCGAAGGTGAGGAGGTCGGGCACGATGCCGCCGTCGAAGTGGTCCGCGGCGAACCACTTGCCGGTACGGCCGAAGCCCGCCATCACCTCGTCCAGGATGAAGACGATGCCGTGGCGGTCGCAGATCTCGCGTACGCCGGAGAGGTAGCCGGGCGGCGGGGTCATGATGCCCGCCGTGCCGGGGATGGTTTCCAGGATGATCGCCGCGATGGTCTGCGGGCCCTCGAAGGCGATGGTGTCCTCAAGGTGCTGGAGGGCGCGCTCGCACTCCTGCTGCTCGTTCTCGGCGTAGAAGGGGCTGCGGTAGAGGAACGGCGCCCAGAAGTGGACGACGCCGGCCGTGCCGTTGTCCGAGGCCCAGCGGCGGGGGTCGCCGGTGAGGTTGATCGCGGCGGAGGTGGCGCCGTGGTACGAGCGGTAGGCGGAGAGGACCTTGGGACGGCCGGTGTGGACGCGCGCCATGCGGGTCGCGTTCTCCACGGCTTCCGCGCCGCCGTTGGTGAAGAAGATCTTGTCCAGGTCGCCGGGGGTGCGCTCGGCGATGAGGCGTGCGGCCTCGGAGCGGGCTTCCACGGCGAAGGCGGGGGCGAAGGTCGTCATCTCCGCCGCCTGCTTCTGGATCGCGGCGACGACCTTCGGGTGCTGGTATCCGATGTTCGTGAAGACGAGGCCGCTGGTGAAGTCGAGGTAGCGGTTGCCTTCGTAGTCCCAGAAGTACGAGCCCTCGGCGCCTGCTACGGCGAGGGGGTCGATCAGCTCCTGTGCGGACCAGGAGTGGAACACGTGGGCGCGGTCTGCTGCCTTTACGGCGGCGCCGACCTGGGGGTTCGGGTTCGGCTGAGGGGTCAGAGGGGTCATGTGGGCGAGGGTAAATGTCCACGGTGCGGACCGGACATGGGCGTCCTGTTTCGCGGGGGCGCGGGGCACTGGACAGTGTGTCGTCCCCCTGTCAGTCATCTGCCACCACTCTCGCCCCCGGCCGGCCGCCCTCCCCGCAGCGGATCTCGTACGGCAAGTCGTCCCGGCCATCGTCATCGTCGTCGCTTGGTTCTGCCTCCAGGCGAGCCACCCGTCCCGGCCCCCGTTCCACGTCGTCGTCGATGTGGAAGCCGTCCGACGGGCTCCACGAGACGAGGTACACCGTCCCGTCCTTCCTGCACTCGACCGTCGCCGTCCCGCCCGTGAAGCGGAGGGTCGAGCGCTCCGTCGCCGGTTCGGGGCGTGCGCTGGACGGCGAAGGCGACGCCGACGGAGACGCCGACGCCGACGTTGCTGCCAAGGCCCTTTCCACCGCGCCCTCGTCCAGGGGGCGGCTGTGCGCCGCGTTGCCGCTGTCCGAGGTGGCGAGCTGCCACGCGCCCAGCGCCCCCGCGGCCGTTCCCATCGCCACCCATGCCGCGGTCACCGCCGCGCTCCGCCACTTCCTCATCCGGCCACTGTGCCGCACAGTTTCCTAACGCCCGGTTAAGGGCTGCCCAAAGCGCCTGACTACGGTGGATGTATGGCCCATCTTCTTGTCGTGGAGGACGATCCCCAGCTGCGCGGCGCCCTGGTGCGGGCCCTGCGCGACAAAGGGCACGCGGTGGCCACCGCGCCGAGCGGCATGGCGGGTCTTGACGCCGCGGTCACTCACCGCCCCGACCTCGTCGTACTCGACCTGGGCCTTCCGGACGTGGACGGCGCTCAGGTGCTCCGCATGCTGCGTGCCGTCAGCGACGTGCCCGTCATCGTCGCGACCGCTCGCGACGACGAACCGGAGATGGTGGCGATCCTGGAGGACGGAGCCGACGACTACATCGTCAAGCCGTTCGGCGCCGCCCAGCTCGACGCCCGTATCAAGGCGGTACTGCGGCGCCTCGGTGCCACCGAAGTGACGGAGGAGCCCCTGCGCGTGGGGGGCCTGGCCATCGATCCGGCCGCGCGGGAAGTCACCCTGGACGACGGCCCCCTGGACCTCACCCCGCGTGAGTTCGACCTGCTCTCCTACCTCGCCCACCGCCCCGGCCAGGTCGTCTCCCGCCGCGAACTCCTCGCCGAGGTATGGCAACAGCCCCTCGGCGGCGCCGACAAAACCGTCGACGTCCACCTCTCCTGGCTCCGCAGAAAACTGGGCGAAACCGCCCAGTCCCCCCGCTACCTGCACACGGTCCGCACGGTGGGCGTAAAACTGACCCCTCCCGAGGAGAGCCCGACCCCCACCCCCCAAGGCCCGGGGGCCGGCTGATGCGGCGCAGTCTGCTTCTTCTCACCGCCGCCACCACCGCCCTCGTCCTCACCGCGCTCCTCGTCCCGCTCACCCTCCTCACCCGCACCCACGCCGCCGACCGCACCACCGCCGAGGCCACCGCCCGGGCCCAGTGGGTCGCGCACGCCATCGGGCCCGCGCTCGCCACCCCGGACGAGCGCGAGACCGCCGAGCAGACCGTGGAGAGCGTCAATACGCAGGATCTGCCGAGCACCTCGCTCGTCCTGGCCGACGGCAGCGTCATCGGGCCCGATCCCGGCGGGGCGCCCCGCGTCACGGACGCCATCCGCCTGGCCCGGACCGGACGCGCCTTCACCTACGAGCCCTCCACCGGCGGACGCCAGGTCCTCGTCCCCGTGCAGGGCGCCGCGGGCGGCACGGCGGTGGTGCAGGTGACGCTCAGCGACAAGCAGTTGTACGCGGGGACCATGACCTCCTGGCTCGTCCTCGCCGGGATCGGGGTCGGCCTCGTCCTCGTCGGTCTGCTCCTCGCCGACCGCCTCGGCGCCCGCCTGGTCGGCGCCACCCGCCGCCTCGCCCGCACCGCGGACCGCCTGGCCGCCGGTGACCTCACCGCACGCGCCACCCCGGAAGGCCCGCCCGAACTGCGCCTGGTCGCGGGCCAGCTGAACCACCTCGCCACCCGCATCGACGAGCTCCTCACCGCCGAACGCGAGAACGCCGCCGACCTCGCCCACCGCCTGCGCACCCCCGTCGCCGCCCTCCGCCTGGACGCGGAGACCCTGCGCGACTCGGAGGAGGCACAGCGCATCGCCGCCGACGTCGCCGCACTGGAACGCAGCGTCGACGACGTGATCCGTAAGGCCCGCCGCCCATTGCGGGACGCCCCTTACGCGGACCTGGCCGCCGTGGCCCGCGAACGCCACACCTTCTGGCTGCCGTTGGCGGAGGACCAGGGACGAGCGACGGAATTTCCGGCCACCGGCGACCCGTACCCCGTGCCCGTTCCCGTGCCCGTTCCCGAGGACGACCTCTCCGCCGCCATCGACGCCCTCATCGGCAACGTCCTCGACCACACCCCCCAGGGCACGCCGTTTCGCATCACCGTCCGCGCCACCCCGACGGGGCGGGCCGAACTCACCGTCGCCGACGAAGGGCCCGGCCTGCCGCCCACGTACGCGGCGGAACGCGGCAGCAGCGGCGGCGGCTCCACCGGTCTCGGCCTGGACATCGCCCGGCGGACGGCCGAAGACGCGGGCGGCACCTTCGACATCGCCTCGGATGCCACTCGCGGCACCCGGGTGACCCTCACCTTCCCGCAGGCGCCTTCGCGGCCCCCGGGAAAGCGACCCGCACCGAACGGGCCCAACGATTGATCCCCAGCTCCGGCCGCAGTGCCGCGAAGCCGCCGCAGTATTTGGTGAAGTCGGCGGCCCGCACCCCGTACCGGTGCAGGACCCGGTCCGCCTCCGTCAGATGCCCCTGCGTCTTCGTCTCCACCAGGACGAGCCCGGAGTCCGCCGCCACCGACCGCCCCGTGGCCACGTCCCGCACCACGAGCCCGGCATCACACGTGATCCGCTGCCCGTCGGCCACGAAGGTCGCCCGCTGGTACTCGGTGACCAGGGCCGTCGTCAGCCCGCCCGGCGCCTCGATCCCGTACGACCCCCGCAGCACGCCCGCGAGGAACCCCTGCCGCTCGGCGTCGAGAGCGCGGTCGTCGCCCTCAAGACGCTGGCGGTGCTTGACCGTCTCGCCCCGGCCGCTCTTCAGCTTGATCTCGAACTGCCGCTCCCCGCTGTCCTGGTAGACGCGCTCCCGGATGCGGTAGCGCAGCCGCCTGCCCTGCCGGTGGTGGTGGTAGGTGAGCAGCTCGGGAGTGTCGTAGTACGTCGAGTGGTAGCTGAACCAGCGCTTCCCGCCGATGCTCAGCGCCCGGAAGGGCCCCGACGGGCGGCGCGGATCGGTGAGGAGAGCGGCGAGATCGTCGAAGATCTCGACCGGCACGAGATAGCTGTTGTCGTAGCGGGCGAGCAGTTCGGCGCGCGCGTTGACCTCGTCGAGCGAGATGGGGTGCGCGGCGAGCGCGGCCCGTCCGATGGCGCGTACGGCGGGGTTCACACGGTCTCCTTCTGGGGGACGGGGGCAGGCGTGCGGGACCGGGTCGTGCGGCGTCGTGGTGCTGTACGTATCAACTCCCCGGCCCGCACGGAAGGTTCCGGCTGCCGGAAACGTACTTCCAGAACCATCAGGTCACGGACGTAATCGACTTCCTGGACGGTCCAGCCCAGCGGCTCTCCGAGGCGCCGCGACAGCTCCGCGCGCAGTGCGGTCTCCTCGCGGTACACGGCGTCCAGGGTGATGACCGCACGCCGGTCGCCGGCGAAGAGGCGGGGATGGTCGGCGCCGTACATCACCAGGAGCAGCACGGCCGCGAGCCCGGCGGCGACCGGCAGATCGAGGCCGGGAAGTCCGCAGAGCAGACCGAGGACGAGGGTGATGAAGTAGTACGCGACCTCTTGGTGCTGCACCGCGTCCGAGCGGAGCCGGACGATCGAGAGCACTCCGAAGAGCCCGAACCCGAGCGCGAGCCCCCCGTTGCCGCCGGCGCTCGCGAGAGCGGAGACGACCGCGAAGAGCGCGACGTTCAGGGCGAGGTAGGCGGGCACCAACTCCCTTCTGCGGTGCCGGGGATAGAAGACCCCGAAGGTCAGGAGGGTCACGGCCACCAGGTCGAGGCCGAGGTGGGCGGCCATCTGTCCGAGGTTCTCTGCGCTGTCCATGACCAGGACGCTAGGGAACGGCGGGTTAAGGCCGCCCCCAGCGTGAGTTAACGAGCCCGGAGGGCGGCACGCGGATCTATTGACAGCATGCTGCCTATTTGACAGCATGCTTACATACGCACCGACACCGCCGCCGGCACTCATGCACCCATGCACCACCCCACCCCGTGGAGGCAGTCATGACCCGCAAGCCCGTGCACCTCGCCGTTTACGACACGCTCGCCGACTGGGAGCCCGGCTACGCCACCGCGTTCCTCGCCCGCGCCGGTTACGAGATCCGCACCGTCGCCGCGAACTCGCTCGACCCCGTCACCACGGCGGGCGGCCTCCGCGTCCAGCCCGACCTGACCCTCGCCGATCTGCGCCCCGGGGACAGCGCGCTCCTGATACTCCCCGGCGCCGACCTGTGGGACACCGGCGACGACCTCGCCCCCTTCGGCCGCGCGGCCCGCGCCTTCCTCGACGCCGGCGTGCCGGTCGCCGCGATCTGCGGGGCCACCGCCGGGCTCGCCCGCGAGGGGCTGCTCGACGAGCGCACGCACACCAGCGCGGTGTCGTTCTACCTCGCGGCCACCGGCTACAAGGGCGGCGAGCGGTACGTGGACGCCGACGCGGTCACGGACGGCGGCCTGACCACGGCGGGGCCCACCGAGCCCGTGGCGTTCGCCCGCGAGATCCTCGGCCGGCTCGGCGCCTTCGAGGGCGAGAAGCTGGACGCCTGGTACCGCCTGTTCCACGACTCGGACGCGGCCGCCTACGAGGTGCTCGAATCGTGAGCGCCGACCGCGATCGAGTACGCGACCCGGCAGGCGAGGAGCGGGTGCGGGAGCAGCAGGACCTGTTCTCCCGCACCGCCCTCGGCGTCTTCCGGCTCAACGGCCAATTCCTTTCTGTGGCCGACGAGTTGGCCAAGGCGGGCGGGCTCACCGCCGCCTGGTGGCAGGTGCTCGGCGCCGTCCTGCGCGAGCCCCTGCCCGTCGCCGGGATCGCCCGCGCGATGGGCATCACCCGGCAGAGCGTGCAGCGCATCGCCGACCTTCTCGTGCGGCGCGGCCTCGCGGAGTACGTACCGAACCCCGCCCACCGCCGCGCCAAGCTCCTGCGCCCCACGGACGAGGGCCTGGCCGCCGTCAGGAAGATCAGCCCCGGCCACGCGGAAATGGCCGCCCGGCTCACGGACGCGCTCGGCGAGGACGAACTCGCCGAGGCCGTGCGGGTGTTGGAGCGGCTTACCAGTGTTCTGTCCGGCCTGGATACGGAACAACCCGTTACGGAGCCGTAGCAGGCAGTCCGTGCACCGATGTCGTACCGCCCCACTATCCTCGATCTGTTGCACACCAACGGGGGAGGTCGCGCGGCGATGGAAAAGCTCGGGCCCGGGGATCCACAGCGAATAGGCGCCTACCGGCTGCTCGCGCGGCTCGGCGCGGGCGGCATGGGGCACGTCTATCTGGCGCGGTCCGACCGGGGACGTACGGTCGCGGTGAAGCTGGTGCGTGAAGAGCTCGCCGAACAGGAGGAGTTCAGGCACCGCTTCCGGCAGGAAGTACAGGCGGCACGACGGGTCGGCGGCGCGTGGACGGCGCCGGTGCTCGACGCGGACACCGACGCGGCGATTCCCTGGCTGGCCACGGGATATGTCGCCGGACCCTCGCTCCAGAGCGTCATCTCGCACGACCACGGGCCGCTGCCCGAGCGCTCCGTGAAGATACTGGCGGCCGGGCTCGCCAACGCCCTCAAGGACATTCACGCGGCAGGCCTCATCCACCGCGACCTCAAGCCGTCGAACGTGCTCGTCACGATCGACGGACCCCGCGTCATCGACTTCGGCATCGCGCGCGCCCTGGAGACGGTGACCGACGGCGGTCTGACCCGCACCGGCGCGCTCGTCGGCTCGCCCGGCTTCATGGCACCCGAGCAGGTGCGGGGCGACCGGATCACGCCCGCGTGCGACGTGTTCTGCCTGGGGTCGGTCCTCGCGTACGCGGCTTCGGGCGCGCTGCCGTTCGGCACGGCCAACAGCGGTGTGCACGCGCTGATGTTCCGCATCGCGCAGGAGGAGCCGAACCTGTCGGACCTTCCGGAGGAGCTCGCCGAGCTGGTCGGCCAGTGCCTGCGCAAGAACCCCGCGGACCGGCCGTCCCTCGAGCAGCTCTTGGAGCGCACGGGTGCGCACGACACCCTCGGCGACGGCGGCCGGACGCGCGACCCCTGGCTGCCGGGGGCCCTGGTGGCTCAACTGGGCCGTCATGCGGTGCAGTTGCTCGACACCGAGAACCCGGACGAGGGTGGCGCGCAGGCAGCCGGGGGATCGGCACCGCCGGTGTCGCTCGCGCCGCCGAGAGAGCTGACGGCGGGAGGCGAGGGCGCCGCGGCCAAGCCTTCCCGGGCCGACAGCGGCACTGGAGCCGCAGCCGCCGGAGCCGCAGCCGCAGCCGCCGGAGCCGGAGCCGGAGCCGCTGCCGCCGCCGTGAACGGGGCAGGGCCGCAGCCCGCCGAAGGGGACACCCCGCCGCCGCCCGGCAGGCCGGGAAACTCCTCCCTCGACCACTTGCCCACGATGATCGCCGGCAGCCAGGCACCGCCTCCCACTCCCCCGCCCGGCGCGGCCTACGGCTACCCACAGCACCCCCAGCCCCAGCAGCACCCCCACACCCCGCCCCCCGGCTACGGCTACCCCCAGCAGGGCCCGTACGGACCCACGCCCCCCTACGGGCCCACGCCTCCGTACGGCCCTCTCGCCCACCAACGGCCCGAGCCCCCGCGCCGCAACAGCCGGTCCACCGCGGCGCTCATCGCGGTGGCCGTCATAGTGGCCATAGGAGCGGGCGGCACGGTGTACGCCGTGATGAAGGGCGACGGCACCACGAAGGCGGGCGGCACGAACTCCGAGTCGCCGTCCGCCGGCGACCCCTCGACGGCGGGTACGCCGTCCGGGGAGGACTCGAAGGACCCCGAGGACCCGCCGACGACCCCCGCGTCCGAGGAGGAGGACGGCACGGTCCCGGACAAGTTCCTCGGCACCTGGAACGGCTCCATCGAGAACGACCTGGGCAGCAACTCCCGGCAGCTCGTGCTCCAGCAGGGCGATGTCGGCGACACGGTCATCTCGATCACGGCGGACGGCCCGACCGACACGGGCGGCACGTACCACTGCGTGTTCCAGGGAAAGCTGGAGTCGGCGAGCGGCAACACCCTGCGCGTCGGACCGACGGACGTCATCGTCGGCGAGCCCGCCACCTCCTGCCGACCCGGCCAGGCGAGCACGATCACGCTGCTCTCGAACGGCAGGCTGCACCGCGAGACCACCGGCACGGACAAGGGCCTGACGTACGACAAGCAGGGCTGAGCTGAGAAACGACTGAGGGGCGCCCCGGCTCTCGCCGGAACGCCCCTCGGCCCTACAGCCGTACAGCGGCAGCCGCAGCCGCTAGATGAACGAGTTGATCTCGATCGTCTCGGTGCGGCCCGGGCCCACGCCGATCGCGGAGATCGGGGCGCCGGACATCTCCTCCAGGGCCTTCACGTAACCCTGCGCGTTCTTCGGCAGGTCGGAGAAGGTCTGGGCCTTGGTGATGTCCTCGGACCAGCCGGGGAGGTACTCGTAGACGGGCTTCGCGTGGTGGAAGTCCGTCTGGTTGTACGGGAGTTCCTCGACGCGCTTGCCGTCGATCTCGTACGCCACGCAGACCGGGATCTGCTCCCAGCCCGTCAGGACGTCCAGCTTCGTGAGGAAGAAGTCCGTCAGGCCGTTCACGCGGGTCGCGTAGCGGGCGATCGGCGCGTCGAACCAGCCGCAGCGGCGGTCACGGCCGGTGGTGACACCGCGCTCGCCGCCGATGCGGCGCAGGTCCTCGCCGTCCTGGTCGAAGAGCTCGGTCGGGAACGGGCCCGCGCCGACACGCGTGGTGTACGCCTTCAGGATGCCGATGACGCGGCTGATCTTCGTCGGGCCCACGCCCGTACCCGTGCAGGCGCCGCCCGCGGTCGGGTTCGAGGAGGTGACGAAGGGATACGTGCCGTGGTCCACGTCCAGGAGCGTGCCCTGGCCGCCCTCGAAGAGCACGACCTTGTCCTGGTCGAGCGCGTCGTTGAGGATCAGCGTCGTGTCGGCGACGTACTGCTTGATGTTCTCGCCGTGCTCCAGGAGCTGCTCGACGATCTGGCCGACCTCGATGGCGCGGCGGTTGTAGAGCTTGGTGAGGAGCTGGTTCTTGACCTCGAGGGCCGCCTCGACCTTCTGCTCCAGGATCGACTGGTCGTAGAGGTCCTGGACGCGGATGCCGGTGCGGTTGATCTTGTCGGCGTACGTCGGGCCGATGCCGCGCCCGGTCGTGCCGATCTTGCGCTTGCCGAGGAAGCGTTCCGTCACCTTGTCGACGGTCACGTTGTACGGCGTGATGATGTGCGCGTTACCGCTGATCAGCAGCTTCGACGTGTCGACGCCGCGCTCGTTCAGACCGCTCAGCTCGGAGAGCAGGACCGACGGGTCGACGACGACTCCGTTGCCGATGACAGGCACGCAGTCCGGGGAGAGAATCCCGGAAGGGAGGAGATGCAGCGCGTACTTCTGGTCGCCGACGACGACCGTGTGGCCGGCGTTGTTGCCGCCCTGGTAGCGCACTACATAGTCCACGGAACCACCGAGCAGGTCAGTGGCCTTTCCCTTGCCTTCGTCACCCCACTGAGCACCGAGCAGCACAAGTGCGGGCACAGGCGTACACCCCTTCCGGGCGGGGCATGTCCAAGGTCTGGGGGCCGTAGCCGCCTATGGGTGTGCCTTGGATGCTGCCCCGGAATAGACGAAGCCCCTGGCGCAATAGCGCAAGGGGCTCTTGCACAAAGATGCTACCCGAGGACGAAAGAAAGGGCGCACGTTGTCGGCTCGCGACCAGCTGCTAGTCGTCATCGACCCGGTCGCCCGGCGCACGGACGGTGAGTCGGTACGGATTGCGAAAGACGTACTCGGCGCGGGAGCCGCTGTCCGGATATGCCTGCCGGAAGGCCCCGAGGAGTTTGCAAAGGCCCTGGTCAGGAGGGGCGCGCGGCGTCCCGTGGTGATCGGGGACGATCGTGCGCTGCTGCGTGCCGTGACGGTTCTGCACCGCGAGCGCGGGCTCGGTTCATGTGCGGTTTCGGTCGTTCCGGTGGGGACTTCCCATGTGCTTTCGCGCTCGCTCGGGGTCCCGTCGGGGGCCGTCGCGGCGGCCCGCGCGGTGCTCGAAGGCGTCGAGCGGCGGCTTGATCTGCTCGTCGACGACAGCGACGGGGTGGTCCTCGGCAACCTGCGGATCCCGCCCGTCACGTCCCCGGCCCCGGCCACCGGGGGCACGGCGGTGGACGGCCACCCCTGGCTGCGGACGTGCCAGTCGTTCGTGCGCACCCTCGCGCGCCCCGCGCGTGTGGCGTCGGCGCCGGGCCCCGCGCCCGCGCGGCTGCGGGTGGAGGCGGACGGAGTGGTCGTGGTGGACCTGGACCAGCCGGTGGAGGGCGTCTCGGTGCGGCCGGGGGCCGACGGTCTCGCGGAGGTCGAGGTCCGGCCGACGTCGGTGGGCGCGGCGGCGGGGCCCCTGCGGGCGCGGGGGCGGACGATCACGGTGTCCGGGGCGGATTTCCGCTACCGCGCGGACGCGGTGGTCGGCGGGCCCGTCAGGACCCGGACGTGGTCGGTCAGGACAGGGGCGTGGGGCTTGACGCTGCCTCGCTGACCACGAGGTGCGGCAGCCGCCTTTGTCCCGGCTTCGGTCTTGTCCCGGCCCCAGCTGCCTCGCGGCCCTCCGTGGGCGGGGGTTCCGGCTCGGCCCGCTCGTGGCGCGCGTCGGAGTGCGAGGGGGTCGCTCTCGTGGACGCAGGGCCGCCGGGCCGCAGAGACGCCGGGCCGCAGGGACATCGGCGCGGAGCGCGGCCTCACTTGCCGAAGAGGCTCGCCCGGTGCACCCGCCACCGTTCCAGCATCCCGTGGAGCTCCAGCTCGACGAACTCGAAGAAGGCGAGCGTCTCGGCCATGCGCCGGCCCGCCGGGGTGTCGGCGCCCAGGCTGGCGACGCCGTCGTTCAGGGCGTTCTCCCAGCGCTTGAGGATCCCGTCGCGGTTGGCGAGCGCCTCGTACCACTGGTTGCTGTGCACCCGGAAGAGGTCGCGCCTGGAACCGGGCTCGCGCTCGCGGGAGACCATGTGCTGCTGCGTGAGATAGCGGACCGCGCCCGAGACCGCCGCCGGGCTCACCTGGAGCTGCTCGCCGAGCTCCGCCGAGGTCAGCGCGCCCGAGTCCGACGCGAGGAGCGCCGCGAAGATCCGCGCGGGCATCCTCGGCATGCCGGCCTCGACCAGCTGCGCGGCGAACTGCTCCACGAAGCGCGACACGACCTCGCTGTCGCGCGCCGCCCCTTCGTCGGTCCCCTTGGGCATCTGCCGATCATCTCCCTGCTCCACCGGTCACGACTGAGTTTATACGCTTTCTTAACTTCACAAATTTGTGAAACCAGCGTACTTTCAGAAACATGACGAAGGCAATCACTGTCTCCGGACTGCACAAGTCGTTCGGACGGACGCACGCGCTCGACGGTCTCGACCTCGACGTCGAAACCGGCGAGGTCCACGGCTTCCTCGGGCCCAACGGCGCGGGCAAGTCCACGACCATCCGGGTCCTCCTCGGCCTGCTCCGCGCCGACTCCGGAGCCGCCCAGCTCCTCGGCGGGGACCCGTGGACCGACGCCGTCGAACTGCACCGGCGGGTGGCCTACGTACCGGGCGACGTCACCCTGTGGCGCAACCTCTCCGGCGGCGAGGTCATCGATCTCTACGGGAAGCTGCGGGGAGGACTCGACCGGGCGCGCAGGGCCGACCTCATCGAGCGGTACGAACTCGACCCGACCAAGAAGGGGCGTACGTACTCCAAGGGCAACCGGCAGAAGGTCGCCCTCGTCGCCGCCTTCGCGTCGGACGTAGACGTGCTGATCCTCGACGAGCCCACCTCCGGGCTCGACCCGCTCATGGAGGAGGTCTTCCAGACCTGCGTCGAGGAGGAGCGCGACCGGGGCCGCACCATCCTGCTCTCCTCGCACATCCTCAGCGAGGTGGAGTCGCTCTGCGACCGCGTCAGCATCATCAGGAAGGGCCGGACCGTCGAGAGCGGTTCGCTGGCGGACCTGCGCCATCTGACGCGCACCAGCGTCACCGCCGAGCTCGCGGGGCCGCCGAACGGGCTCGAAGGCCTGCCCGGCGTCCACGACATCGACGTATCCGGGAATCGCGTCAAGCTCCAGGTCGAGACCGACAAGCTGGACGCGGTACTGCGCTCGCTCACCGACTCCGGGGTCCGCTCGCTCCTGTCCACGCCGCCGACGCTGGAGGAGCTGTTCCTGCGGCACTACCAGGACGACGACGTCCGCAACGACAAGGCTGACGAGATGGTGTCGCGATGACCGCCGTGACCACCGCGCGGTTCGGGACGCGCACCGGCGGATCACGCCAACTCGCCGGTACCGGAACGCTGTTGAGGCTCGCCCTGCGGCGCGACCGCGTCATGCTGCCCGTCTGGGTGTTCATCGTCGCCGGCCTGGTCCTCTCCATGCCCGGAGCACTGGAGCAGTCGTACGGAACGGCCGCCGAGCGCGCCGACGCCATGCGGTCGATGAACGCCAACTCCTCGATGCGGGCGCTGTACTCGCCGGTCTTCGGGGACTCCATCGGCGCGCTCTCCGCCTGGCGGATCGGGGTGTACGCCGCGATCCTCGCCGCCGTGATGAGCCTGATCATCGTCATCCGGCACACGCGGGACGAGGAGGAGACCGGGCGCCAGGAGATGATCTCCGCCGCGATGGTGGGGCGGCGTGCGCCGCTGACCGCCGCGCTGCTCGCCGCCTTCGTGGCGAACGCCGCCGCGGGGCTGCTCATCGCCGGCGGCATGGCGGGACAGGGCTCCGGCGGTGCGCTCGCACTCGGGCTCGGCGTCGCGGGCACCGGCATGCTCTTCGCCACCATGGCCGCGATCGTCGCCCAGCTCACCGAGAGCGCCCGCCTCGCCAAGGGCCTTACCTCCGGCGTGCTCGGCGCCGCCTACGTCCTCAAGGCCGCCGGTGACGCCGGGACCGAGGGCGGCGAGTCCGTCCTGACCTGGATCTCTCCGCTCGGGTGGGTCCAGAACCTCCGTGCCTTCGCCGGTGAACGGTGGTGGGTGCTGCTCCTGATCGGCGGCGCGATCCTGGCGCAGGGCGCTCTCGCGTACGACCTCGCCGGGCGGCGCGGCGTCGGCATGAGCTTCCTGCCGACCCGGCCCGGGCCCGCGCAGGGCAAGCTCGCCACCGCGGGCGCGCTCGCCTGGCGGTTGCAGCGCGGCAGCGTGCTCGGCTGGGCGCTCGGCTTCCTGGCCGCCGGTGTCGTCTTCGGCGGGATGGCCGAAGGCGCGGCGGACATCGTCGGCGACAACCGCAACACCCGCGACATCATCCAGCGCATGGGCGGCCAGTCCGGCCTCACCGACGCGTTCCTCTCCACGATGGTCGGCATGCTCGGCATGACCGCCGCGCTGTACGTCGTCGCGTCCGTCCTCCGGCTGCACGCCGAGGAGACCTCGCAGCGGGCGGAACCGGTCCTCGCCAACGCGGTGGGTCGGCTGCGCTGGGCCGCCGGGCATCTCGTGATCGCCTTCGGCGGCGCGCTGCTCCTGATGCTGGTGGGCGGGCTCGGTCTCGCCGTCGGGTACGGCAAGGACCTCGGGCCGATCCTGGGGGCCTGCCTGGTGCAGGTGGCCGCGATCTGGGCCATCGGCGGGCTCGCGGTGCTCCTCGCCGGGGCACTCCCCCGTGCGGCGGTCGCTGCCTGGGCGGTGGCCGGGGTCTGCCTGGCGATCGGCTGGATCGGCCCCGCGCTCGACCTACCGCAGGCGGCGATGGACCTGTCTCCCTACGGGCACCTGCCGAAGCTGCCCGGCGGGGGCATGGAGTGGGCGCCGGTGGTGGTGCTTCTCACCATCGCGGCGGCGCTCGTGGCCGCGGGGCTCGCGGGGCTGCGGCGCAGGGACATGATCAGCTGACCGATCCGTTGGCCGACGGCCCGCAAGGCGTGCGGCGCCCCGGGTCCACAGGGGGATCCGGGGCGCCGCGCCACACCTGGCTCACCCCCGTGTAGTACCTGCGACGGACCCCGCAGAACCCGTCCCTGGCGGGACGACCCTCCGTCCCCGCCCCCGTACCTTCGTAAGCGTGACTGAAGCGACCAAGACCGCCCCGAGCAGCTCCCGCAGCCCTGAGGTCCGCCTGGCCATGGGCGCACTCGGGGGGCTCCGCCAGGACCTCTTCCGCGGCGCCTTCGCCTACCGCCCGCTGCCCCCGACGCGCACGGACGGCCCGCTGGCCCGGCGCCTCCCGGACCGGATACGCCAGTACGCCGGGTGGGCGCCGCACGCGGCGGTCACGGTGGCGGCCTTCTTCACCTTCCTCATCGGGTACGCGGACGACGGCGGCGGCCTCGCCTACGTGCTCACCGGGCTCATCCCGGCCGCCGCCGTCGTCATGACCCTGCTCAGGCCCGTCGGCGCCTGGTGGCTCCTGCTCGCCAGCACGCCCTTCTCCGGCGTCCTGGGCTACGGCTGGGACGACCATCCGTGGAGGCCCAGCGTCTTCCTCGCGAACATCGTCGTGATGACGGTGATCACCCTGCGGACCCGCCCGCGCACCGCCGCGTGGATGTGGGTGGGCACCGCGATCTTCGGCATCGGCTCCGAGGTCTTCCTCAGCCGGGGATACGGCACGAACACCCCGGAGATGCTCTTCTTCTCCGCGCTCGCCCTGCTCACCGCCTCCCTCGTGCACATCCGCCGCGAGGCCAAGCACGAGGTCAGCGTGCAGCGGACCGTCACCGAGATGGAGCGCGGCAAGCGCACGCTCCTTGAGGAGCGGACGACGATCGCGCGCGAGCTGCACGACGTCGTCGCGCACCACATGTCCGTGGTCGCCATCCAGGCCGAGGCCGCGCCCTACCGCGTCGAGAACCCGCCGCCCGAGCTCGAGCAGGCCTTCGTCACGATCCGCGAGAACGCCGTGGCAGCGCTGACCGAGCTGCGCCGCGTCCTCGGTGTCGTACGCGCCGAGGACTACGAGGCGCCGGACGCCCCGCAGCCCACCCTCGCCGACCTCGACCGCCTCATCGCCAATGTCGGCGAGACCGGTCTGAACGTCGAGAAGGTGGTCACCGGCGCGGTCCGCGAGCTCCCGCAGGGCGTCGAGCTCTCCGCGTACCGCATCGTCCAGGAGGCGCTGAGCAACACCCTGCGCCACGCCCCCGGCGCCACGGCCCGCGTCGAGGTCGGCTACGTCCTCGGCGGCCTCGGCCTGCGCGTCGTCAACGGCCCGGCGACCGGCCTGGTCAAGCCGTCGCCCGGCGCGGGCCACGGGCTGACCGGCATGCGCGAACGTGTCACGATGCTGGACGGCGTGATGACCACCGAGAACACCGAGGACGGCGGCTACGAAGTCACCGTGTTCCTGCCCGTCGCGTCCGCGCCGGAGACCGACGGAGGCCGGGAATGACGATCCGCGTACTGATCGCCGACGACCAGATGATGGTCCGCGAGGGCTTCTCCGTCCTGCTCAACGCGATGCCGGACTTCGAGGTCGTGGGCGAGGCGGTCAACGGCCGCGAGGCGGTCGAGCGCGTCCGCGAACTCAATCCGGACGTCGTCCTGATGGACATCCGCATGCCCGAGCTGAACGGCATCGAGGCGACCCGCGAGATCGTCGCGGCGGACGTCGACTCGAAGGTCCTCGTCCTGACCACCTTCGACCTCGACGAGTACGTCTACCAGGCGCTGCGCGCGGGCGCGTCCGGCTTCCTCCTGAAGGACGCCTCCGCACGCCAACTCGCGGACGGCGTAAGGGTGGTGGCGGCCGGCGAGGCCCTGCTCGCGCCCTCCGTGACACGCCGCCTCATCACCGAGTTCTCCAAGCTCGGCGAGACGCCGCGCCTCTCGGCGACGGTCCAGGCGCAGCAGTACGGCGAGCTGACCGAGCGCGAGACGGAGGTGCTCGTCCTGATCGCACAGGGCCTGTCCAACGGGGAGATCGCCTCGCGCCTCGTGGTCGCCGAGTCCACGATCAAGACCCACGTAAGCCGCGTCCTGGTGAAACTGGGGCTGCGGGACCGCACACAGGCGGCGGTCTTCGCGTACGAGGCAAGGCTGGTCACGCCGGGCTGAGCGCCATTACCGTCGCTCCATGAACGCCACGAACGCCCTCTTCGACCCCTGGGATCCGGAGTTCATCGCCGATCCCTACCCCGCCTACGCGCGGCTGCGGGAGGCCGGGCGCGTGCACTACTTCGAGCCGACCGATCAGTGGCTCGTCCCGCACCACGCCGACGTGTCGGCGCTGCTGCGGGACCGGCGGCTCGGGCGGACCTATCTGCACCGCTTCACGCACGAGGAGTTCGGGCGGCAGGCACCGCCGCCCGGGCACGAGCCGTTCCACGTCCTGAACGACAACGGCATGCTCGACCTGGAGGCGCCGACCCACACCCGCATCCGGCGCCTGGTGTCGAAGGCGTTCACGCCGCGCACGGTGGAGCAACTGCGTCCCTACGTCGAGGGGTTGGCGGACAAGCTCGTACGGGACCTCGTCGCCGACGGCGGCGGGGACCTCGCAGCCCGCGTCGCCGAGCCGCTGCCGGTGGCCGTCATCGCGCAGATGCTGGGCATCCCGGAGAGCGACCGGGACCAGTTGCGGCCCTGGTCGGCCGACATCTGCGGGATGTACGAGCTGAACCCCTCCGAGGAGACCGCGGCGCGGGCGGTGTCCGCCTCGCTCGAATTCACGGCGTACCTGCGCGAACTCATCGCCGTGCGACGCGAGAAGCCCGGCGACGACCTGGTCTCAGGGCTCATCGCCGCGTACGAGGACGGGGAGTCCCTGAGCGAGCAGGAGATGATCTCCACCTGCGTGCTGCTGCTCAACGCGGGGCACGAGGCGACGGTCAACGCCACCGTCAACGGCTGGTACGCGCTCTTCCGCAACCCGGCCCAGCTGGCGGCCCTGCGCGCGGACCCCGGCGGCCTGGTCCCCACCGCCGTGGAGGAGCTGATGCGTTACGACACCCCGCTCCAGCTCTTCGAGCGGTGGGTCCTCGACGACATCGAGGTCGACGGCACCACCATCCCGCGCGGCAGCGAGGTCGCCCTCCTCTTCGGCTCCGCGAACCACGACCCGGCGGTCTTCGCCGACCCCGCCGCACTGGACCTGGCCCGCGCCGAGAACCCCCACATCTCCTTCAGCGCGGGCATCCACTACTGCATCGGCGCGCCCCTGGCCCGCATCGAACTGGCGGCCTCGCTGGGCGCGCTGCTACGCAGGGCGCCGGGCCTGAGGCTGACGGCGGAGCCTGAGCGGAAACCGAACTTCGTGATTCGAGGGCTTCGGGAGCTGCTTGTCGAGCTCTGATCCCCGTACCGCTCGCTCAGAACGCCAGCTGGGCGATCTCCTCCGCCACCACCGCGCACGCGTCCGCCGCCGGGTCGATCAGCGGGAAGTGGCCGACGTCTTCGAGGAGCGTGACCCCGACGACCTCGCCCGCCTTCGCCGCCGCGTCCGCGTACGCCTCGGCGACCGCCTGCGGCACGACGACGTCCGTACGCCCTTGGACGACGGTCGTGGCGATGCCGGTGGGCAGCAGGGCCGCCGGGTCCGCGTGCGCGAGCCGCTCGTCGAACTTCTCCTTGCCGCCGAGGAACTGGAGCGCGGCGTCCGAGCAGACTCCCAGCTCCCGCGCGACGCGGAAGTCGGCGATGGGCGCGAGGGCGACGGCGCCCCGGAAGGGCGCGGGGCGGTCGATGCGCCAGGGGGAGCCGGCCGGCAGTACGTGCCGGGCTGCGGCCCAGAGGGCGAGGTGGCCGCCCGCGGAGTGCCCCGTGACGACGGTGCGGCGGATGTCCGCCGACGGCAGGAGGTCGGCCACGAGCGCGGGGAGCGCGTCGAAGGCGGCGGCCACGTCGTCGAACGTCTCGGGCCAGCTGCCGGCGGCGGGGCCGCCGCCCTGCGCGGGGATCGGGCTCCCACGGCGGTACTCGACGTTGGCCACGGCGAAGCCACGCCTGGCCAGGAAGTCCACGAAGGGCGTGATGTGCCGCCGGTCGTACGGGGCGCGCCAGGCTCCGCCGTGCAGGACGACCACGAGGGGCGCGGCGACTCCGGGCGCGGTCCGGGGTTCGTAGAAGTCGACCACCTGGTCGGGGTGGTCGCCGTACGCCGCGGTGGCGTCGGGCGTCACCGCGGGGTGCGAGAAGGCGGCTTCGGCCTCGGCGGCATCGCGGGCCACGGCGTCGGCGTCGTCCGGCATGCGACAACCTCTCTACGGGGTGCGGGGGTACTGGCCTTTTGATCTTCCCCTACCCCGCCCCTTCCCGGAACCGGCGCCGGGACACTGTCCGCACCCCGGTACCCCGGCACCCGCACCCCGCACCCCGCGGCCGTCAGCCGGTGGTGTCGGCCAGCGTCCGCGCAAGCACCCCCGCGGCCCGCTCGGCATCGGCGAACCCGACGTACAGCGGCGTGAATCCGAACCGCAGGACATCGGGCGACCGGAAGTCACCGATCACGCCCTGCTCGATCAGCCGTCGCATCACGTCACCCGCGTCGTCGCAGCGCAGGGCGACCTGGCTGCCGCGCTCCTCGTGCGCGGCCGGGGTCAGCACCTCGATGCGGCCCTCTGGGACGTAGGCCCGCACGCACTCGACGAAGAAGTCCGTGAGCGCGAGGGACTTGGCCCGTACGGCCTCGACGGACACCCCGTCCCAGACGTCGAGCGCCGCGTCCAGGGCGAGCATCGACAGGATGTCGGGCGTACCGACCCGCCCCCGCAGCGCACCCTCCGCGGCCTCGAACTCCGGCCGCATACCGAAGGGCTCGGCGTGCGAGTTCCAGCCGGGCAGCGGGGAGTCGAAGCGGGCCTGGAGGTCCGCCCTCACGTAGATGTAGGCAGGTGAACCGGGCCCCCCGTTCAGGTACTTGTAGGTGCACCCGACCGCGAGGTCCACGCCGTGCGCGTCCAGACCGACGGGCAGCGCGCCCGCGGTGTGGCACAGGTCCCAGACCACGAGCGCGCCCGCGTCGTGCACGGCCGCCGTCAGGCCGGGCAGATCGTGCAGGCGGCCTGTGCGGTAGTCGGCGTGGTTGAGCAGGACGACCGCCGTGCGCGGGCCGAGCACGCCGGGCACCTCCGCCGGCGCGACCGGCACCAGACGGCACCCCGTCATGCGCGCGGCGGACTCCGCGATGTACCCGTCCGTGGGGAACGTCGTCGCGTCAACAACGATCTCGTCGCGCCCCTCGTCCGTGTCACGGACCATGCGTACGGCGGCGACCAGGGCCTTGAAGATGTTCACGCTCGTCGAGTCGCCGACCACGATCTGGCCGGGGGCCGCGCCGACGAGGGGGGCTATGCGGTCGCCGACGCGCTCGGGCGCGGTCCACCAGCCGCTCTCGTCCCAGGAGCGGATGCGCAGCTGGCCCCACTGCCGGGAGATGACGTCCGCGACCCGCTCCCGGACGTTCACCGGCAGGGCGCCCAGCGAGTTCCCGTCCAGGTAGACGGTGTCGTCCAGTACGAACTCCTGCCGCTTCGCGGCGAGTTCGTCCTCCTGATCCCTCTTGGCGGCTTGCGCCCGCAGGTCGGTACCGGAAGTCTCCTCAGACATGGCTCCTCGCAGTCCACAGCTCGGGGAAAACGTTCTTCGTCGCGCGCTTCTCCAGCCAGGCCACGCCCGCCGAGCCGCCCGTGCCCGTCTTGGAGCCCATCGCGCGCCGGGTCGCCACCAGGTGGTCGTTGCGCCAGCGCCACACCAGCTCGCCGACGTCCGTCAACGTCTCGCCCAGGCGGGCGAGTTCGTTGCTCTCGTCGCCGGAGTAGAGGTCGGTCCACACCTTCTCGACGGCGGGCGAGGGCTCGTACTTCTGGGTGAGGTCACGTTGCAGGACGGAGGCCGGAATGGCGTACCCCCGGCGGGCGAGCAGGGCGAGGACCTCGTCGTACAGGCTCGGCTCCTGGAGCGCCTTCTCCAGCTCCGCGTGGACGCGCGGCGCGCCCCGGTGGGGCACCAGCATGGACGCGGACTTGTCGCCGAGCAGGAACTCCATGCGGCGGTACATCGCGGACTGGAATCCGGATCCCTCGCCGAGCGCGGAACGGTAGGAGTTGAACTGCGCGGGCGTCAGCTGGGCGAGCGGGCGCCAGGAGGCGTTCAGCGCCTCGAGCTCGCGGAGGCTTCTCTTGAGGGCGGCCACGGCGGCGGGAATGTCGTCGCGGCGCAGCGCGTGCGTCGCGGTCTCCCACTCGTGCACGATGACCGTGAACCACAGCTCCATCACCTGGGTGGTGACCAGGAAGACCATCTCTCCGGGGTCGTCCGAGCGCAGGTGCTGGAGGTGCGTGAGGACGTCCGCCTGGACATAGTCCTCGTACGGGGTGGTTCCTGCGAAGTCGAGGTTCGGGGTGTCCGCCTCTTGGGACATCGCGATCTCCTTGATACGTACTCCGGGTAGCGGTCCGCCCCTGCCGTTACCGACACGGGGGCCCCGGTCCCCACCGGCATCCTCCGCAACATCCCGTGAAACGGCAAGACCTGCCTGGTCACAGCGGCGTCCAGGCAGGTCACGTACGTCTTCGGGTGCTAACCCAGAGTGTCGGCGGCCGTCTCGGAGGAGTCCCTCAGGAACGACGAGCAGCGCTCGTACTCCTCCTGCTCGCCGATCGACTGCGCGGCGCGCGCGAGGCCGTGCAGGGCCCGCAGGAAGCCGCGGTTCGGCTCGTGCTCCCACGGCACGGGGCCGTGGCCCTTCCAGCCGCTGCGGCGCAGCGAGTCGAGGCCGCGGTGGTAGCCGGTACGGGCGTAGGCGTACGACTCGACGACGCTGCCCCGCTCGAACGCCTCGTCGGCGAGCTGCGCCCAGGCGAGCGAGGAGGTCGGGTACTTCGCGGCGACGTCGGCGGGCGCCGCGCCGTTCGCGAGGAGCTCGCGCGGCTCCGGGTCGTCGGGCAGGTGGGTCGGGGGCGGTCCCCCGAGCAGATCCTTGTGAATGGCCATGGGTTCCAGTCTGCTCCATACGCGTACGGGCCCGGCACCCAGGGAAGGGTGCCGGGCCCGTACCGACGCCGTGGCGGCTACTTCAGCTTCGTGCCCGTGGAGCGCAGGTTCGCGCAGGCCTCGGCGACGCGCTTGGCCATGCCCGCCTCGGCGGCCTTGCCCCAGGTGCGGGGGTCGTACGTCTTCTTCGAGCCGACCTCGCCGTCGACCTTCAGGACGCCGTCGTAGTTCTTGAACATGTGGTCCGCGACGGGACGCGTGAAGGCGTACTGCGTGTCGGTGTCGAGGTTCATCTTCACGACGCCGTTCTCCAGGGCGGTCGCGATCTCCTCGGCGGTGGAGCCGGAGCCGCCGTGGAAGACGAAGTCGAACGGCTGCGAGCCCGCGGCCTTGCCGTGCTTGGCGGCGACGCCCTCCTGGAGGTCCTTGAGGAGCTCGGGGCGCAGGACGACGTTGCCCGGCTTGTAGACGCCGTGGACGTTGCCGAAGGACGCGGCCAGGAGGTAGCGGCCCTTCTCGCCCAGGCCCAGGGCCTCGGCCGTACGCAGAGCGTCGTCGACGGTGGTGTACAGCTCGTCGTTGATCTCGTGCGTGACGCCGTCCTCCTCGCCGCCGGTCGGGGTGATCTCGACCTCAAGGATGATCTTCGCGGCGGCGGCCTTCGCGAGCAGCTCCTGGCCGATGGCCAGGTTGTCGGCGAGGGTCTCGGCGGAGCCGTCCCACATGTGCGACTGGAAGAGCGGGTTACGACCGGCCTTGACGCGCTCGGCGGAGACGTCGAGCAGCGGACGGACGTACGTGTCCAGCTTGTCCTTGGGGCAGTGGTCGGTGTGCAGCGCGACGGTGATGTCGTACTTCGCGGCGACGATGTGCGCGAACTCGGCGAGGGCCACGGCGCCCGTCACCATGTCCTTGTTGTGCTGGCCGCCCAGGAACTCCGCACCACCGGTGGAGATCTGGATGATGCCGTCGCTCTCGGCCTCCGCGAAGCCGCGCAGTGCGGCGTGCAGCGTCTGCGAGGAGGTCACGTTGATGGCCGGGTAGGCGAACTTGCCTGCCTTCGCCCGGTCGAGCATCTCGGCGTAGACCTCGGGGGTTGCGATGGGCATGTGTCCGCTCCTTGTGATGTGCGGGTGTGTGCTTGGCCCTGACCTAAGGGGGCGACGTCATCGTCGCCCCCATCTTTCCAGACTTGCCGGGCGGCTCCGGCCGCCCGCCACATACCGGATGCGGTCCGGCTCCGGTCCGGCTCTAGTCCAGGCCGAGGTCGTCCTTGGAGTACGCGAAGAGGTACGGCACCCCGGCGCCCTCGGTGATCTTCTCGCCCGCGCCGGTGGCGCGGTCCACGATGGTCGCGACGCCGACCACCTCGGCCCCGGCCTCGCGCACGGCCTCGACGGCGGTGAGCGGGGAGCCGCCGGTGGTGGAGGTGTCCTCGACGACGAGAACGCGGCGCCCCTTGATGTCCGGGCCCTCGACGCGGCGCTGCATGCCGTGCGCCTTGGCGGCCTTGCGCACCACGAAGGCGTCGAGCCGCTTGCCGCGCGCCGCGGAGGCGTGCAGCATCGCGCCGGCGACGGGGTCGGCGCCCATGGTGAGGCCGCCCACGGCGTCGAAGTCCAGGTCGGCGGTGAGGTCGAGAAGGACCTGGCCGACCAGGGGGGCGGCCTCGCCGTCGAGGGTGATGCGGCGCAGGTCGATGTAGTAATCGGCTTCGAGACCCGAGGAGAGGGTCACCTTGCCGTGCACCACGGCCTTGTCCTTGATCTGCTGCAGCAGGGCGCCACGTACGTCGTCAGTCATGCCTGTCAGCTTAAAGCCGCGTCCAGCTGCTCAGAGCCGCGTCCAGGTCCAGGTCGTCGACGTCTCCAGGGGCTCGATGGGGGTGACGAGGCGGGGCAGGGTGTTCAGCCCGTTCGGCGGCCCGGTCTGCGGCTCCACGCACACGGCGGCCTCCTGCTCGTCGTACACGACGACCCACTGCTCGCGGCTCTTCACCGTGAGCGCGAGCTGCTCGGGCCAGGTCAGGGTGACGTCGACGCCGTCGGGCATCCCGAAGCAGTCGTCCCAGGGGCCGGGGAGGGGGGCGATGCGGTTGCCGGTGGGGAGGTGGTCGTCGCCGCGCTCCTCCTGCCAGGCGGCGTCGAAGTCGATGCGCACGTCGTCCTGCCCGAGGTTCCGGTTGAACCACGGGTGCCAGCCCGCCTGCGCGGGGAAGGAGTCGCCGTACGTCTCGATGCCGAGGGTGAGGGTGAGGGAGTCCTCGGTGAGCTCGACGATCTGCGTGACGCGGCCTTCGTAGGGCCAGGGGTCGGTGAGGTCGTACGTGAACGCGGCCTCGCTCTTGGCGGCGCGGGCGGTGCGCCATGCCGCGTCCCTCGCGAAGCCGTGGATGGCGTGGGGCGGGGAGTTGAGGGGCATCTGGTGGGTGGTGCCGCCGTTGCGGAACCTGCCGTCGCGGATGCGGCCGGCCCAGGGGACCATGGGGAAGCAGCCATAGCGTTCGCCCTGCCGCAGCAGCTCCACGCCGCCGACCCGCAGGCTCTCCAGCCGGCAGCCGTTCCCCGGCCGCACCTCGATCTCCGCGTCACCCGCGGTCAAAGTCACGTTTTCGCTACTCACGGGGTCGACCCTACGGCCAAAGGGCTTTTCCTTCCCCAACCCCGCCCCTTCCCGAAAACCCGCTGCGCGGGGGCGTCCTCAAGCGCCGGACGGCTGCAAGCTTTCAGCCCGTCTGGCGTTTGAAGACGAACTCGGCGGCGGTACGTACAAGACCCCCGGCGCCGGAGCGACTCAGCCCGTCCGGCGTTTGAGGACGAACTCGGCGGAGCCGGTGATGGCGGTAAGTGCAAGGCCCTCGCGCCGGGAGCGACTCAGCCCGTCCGGCGTTTGAGGACGAACTCGGCGAAGCCGGTGATGGCGGTAAGTGCAAGGCCCTCGCGCCAGCGAGTTTTCGGGAAGGGGCGGGGTTGGGGAGAGCTCACCGCCTACGGCGCAAGACCCGCCCCGCGACGATCGCCGAAGCCAGCACCACCGCAGCCGCGGGCGCAGCCCACCGCAGGGTGTCCCGCGTCGACATGGACTCAGCCGCGGGCGCCGGCGCGTACCGCCCCCGGGGCGGCGCGTGATCGACCTCCTCCGCGCTGCGCCCGATCATCGTCCGCCGGGCATGCGCGGCCTCCGCGGGCGGCACCAGAATGTCCTCTACGTCGACATCGACGTCATCGACATCGACGTCATCCTCGGACTCCGCGTCCAACGCCGAGGCCGGCACCTCCGTCTCGAAGACGGAGATCCCATCTACGACATCTACGGGCACCACGGGCTCCACGGGCTCGATGACCGAAGGCCCAGGCCCGGCCTCGGGCCCGGCCACCCGCCCGAGCCCCTCCGCGAACCGATCGAGAAGCCTCCGCACGGTGTTCTCCACAGCCTGTGGAGAACTTTCGGCGACGCGCCCCTCCCCGGCCCCCGTCCCGGTGAAAACCAGCCGGGTCCCGCTCCCGTCCCCGGCGGGATCGACCCGCACCTCAAGGGAGAGCTTCACGGAGCCGCCGCCCCGCACCTCGACGCCCTCGCCCTCGATCGCGAAGGAACGCTCACCTCGCGCGGCGACCCGCGCGGCCCCCCGGTACGTGATCGTGTGGCCGCCGACCCGCACCTTGAGGCGGCCGGAGAGCGGACGGGCGGCCTCGTCCGTGTCGCGCTGCAACCCGGGCACCGCCCCAGCGACCTGCTCGGGATCGCTCAGCACCTGCTGAAGACGGTCGGCGGGAACCGGAACGAACACCTCATGCTCCATGGCAGTCGAGCCTACCCACGTGGCCGAGACCATGTACGTCAGTTCGTCAGTTCGCGTAGCGCGGGTGGACCAGCGTGGAGGGGGCCAGCCCCCGTATCCGCGTCCCTTCGGCGGACACGACACCCGCCCGCGGCGGCGCCCCGGCCGTACCCCGGCGCGGTTCGACGGCCGGCCGGGGGCGGGATCCGGCCGCGAGCACGAACCCCCAGTCGGCGGACCTGCCCGCCACTCGGTACGGCTCGGTCGGCAGCCCCGCCGCCCGCAGCGTCGCCTCGACCGTCCAGAAGACGCGGGGCCTGTCGTCGACGGACCCGGCGTGCACGGCGAGACGGCCGCCCGCGGCCAGGGCAAGCCGCGCGAGGCCGTAGAACTCCTGGGAGTAGAGCTTGGCGCTCGCGGTGCTCGCGGGGTCCGGCAGATCGGAGATCACCACGTCGTACGTACGAGGGGGTGATCGCAGCCAGCGGAAGACGTCGGCGTGCACCACGTGCACCCGGGGGTCGCTGAACACCTGTCCGTTCAGCTCGCTCAGCGCCGGGTCGTGGCGCGCGAGGCGCACGAGGCCGGGGTCGGGCTCGACGACGTCCACCCGCCGCACCCCCGGATGCCGCAGCACCTCGCGCGCCGCGAGGCCGTCGCCGCCGCCCAGGACGAGCACGCGCGCGTGCCTGCCCTCCATCGCGGGGCCGACGAGTGCCCGGTGGTAGCGGTACTCGTCACGGCCGCTGACGCGCAGCCGCCCGTCCACGTAGAGGTCGAGCGAGGTCTTCCTGCCGCCCGTGAGGACCACTTCCTGGATGTCGGTGCGCACGGCGACCCGTACGTCCTTGCCGTAGACCGCGCGCCGCGCCGCCGCCTCGAAGTCGCCGACGAGTGCGGCGGCCGAGGCGAGCAGGCCAAGGACGGTGACGTTCGCGACGAGCAGCACCCAGCGGCCGCGCACGCTCAGATCGTGCCGGAACAGGCCGAAGACGAGCGCCCCGCCCGCGACGGCGTTGACCGCGCCGGTGATCAGCGCCCCGGACAGCTGGCCGAACAGGGGGAGCAGGAGGAAGGGGAAGGCGAGGCCGCCCACGAGCGCGCCCACGTAGTCGGCGGCGAACAGGTCCGACACGGCGCCGCTCGCGTCCTGCCGCCTGATCCGCTGGATGAGCACCATGAGCAGCGGCACTTCGGCGCCGATGAGCAGGCCGATGGCGAGCGAGAACGCGACGAGGAGGTACCGCGAGCCGCCCGCCCAGACCTCGCCCTTGTCGCCGGTCCAGGCGAACGCGGCGTACAACGCCATGGCGCTCAGTCCGCCGACGAGCGCGAGCGCCGACTCCACCAGGCCGAACCCGACCGCGGCCCGGCACCGCAGGCGCTTGGCGAGCAGGGAGCCGATGCCCATGGCGAAGACCATGACCGAGAGGACCACCGACGCCTGGGTGACGGAGTCACCGATCAAGTACGAGGCGAGGGCGACGAGTTCGAGTTCGTACACGAGACCGCAGGCCGCGCAGATGAAGACGCCCGCGAGGACGAGCAACCGCCCCGTCCGGGGTGTCACGGGTAAATGTGTTGACGGCTCGATCACCTTGGGAACGCTACGTCACCGCAAGCTTACGTCCGGTCACCCACAAGGGTGCATCGCGGGCACCCGGATCCCGACGCGGGTACGGGTCGCGACGAGTTGCCCGTCCTGCGGATAGGCGTGCCAGGTGCGCCACTGCACCGCTCCTTCGTGCCGCTGCGCCAGCATCGCCGTGAACGCGTGCGGACTGCCGGGGAAGACCCCGGCCAGGCCGTGCGGGTGCTCGGCGACCAGGGCGAGCAGTTCCTGCGCGCGGCCCGCGAACTGGCCGCGCGAGAGGGTCTCCACGCGCGCCGCGAATTCGTACTCCCAGTCGCCCAGGCGCTTGGAGACGCCGAGCGGCAGTGGCGTACTGCTGCCGGGGATGCAGGCGACGGTCTCCGAGCAGGTGCCCCGTTCCTCTTCGAGGAGCACTTGGTGCGATGCCCCCAGGAGCCGCAACTCCATTCTGGCGTCGGCGAGTTGCAGTTCGAGAGTGGCGAGCGCGGGCAGCGGCTCACGCCCCAGGGTCCAGGCGAGGTCCGCGGCGCACGTGTCGGTATAGACAGTCTTCAGGGTCGTGAGCATGGGTCGGCTCCGCTATCACGCAATGGAAGTGGTGCCGGCGCACCCGGTCGTCGGCGACCGGGAGGTCGGAATGCCGGCTCGTACCCACGAGAACGTCCTCGTTGTCCCAGTAGTCCGTTTCGAGGGCGGCGCTGACGGTTAAGAGGGAATCATGGACTGCTGCACTGCCACAGCGTTTTTACCCAACTTCGGAGGGTTTCCACCCCCGCGGGGGCTGCACAGTTCAACTGTTCAATGAGTCAACGACAGAGTGCCCGGCAGGAGTTGCCTCCCACCGGGCACTTCAAACAGATGGACGGACCAGCTGCCCCGTGTCAGCTGCCTCCGCCACCGCCGCACCCGCCACCGCCGCCACAGGAGGAGGAGCCGCCACAGGACGACCCTCCGCCGCAGGAGCTGCCGCCATGGTGGCCGCCGTCACCGCCGCCGGCCCACCAACCGCCACTGGAAGACGACCCGGCCGACCCGGAGTACGTCCCGCCGCTTGAGCGACCGGCGTACACCGCGAGTCCGACGACCACAACCACCGCGACAAACACGAAGACCACCATCATGACCTTCACGCCCCTTTCCGTTCCCCCGAAGCAGGCCCCCCGTGGGTCCGCGTTCTTCCGTGTTGTTCTTGTTGCACTTGCGTGAAGGGGGGATGCCCCTGCCGCCGACGACCCAAGCCGGAGTTGAGCAACTCCAGAGGTTCGGCGCAGGATGGCGGCCATGACCTCCACATCCGGGAGCGGGCGCCCGCTGCTCAACCGCCGCCTCGCCGAGTTCGGTACGACGATCTTCGCCGAGATGTCCGCGCTCGCCGTGAAAACCGGCGCCATCAACCTCGGTCAGGGGTTCCCCGACACGGACGGTCCCGAGGAGATCCGCGAGGCCGCGGTCCGTGCCCTGCGCGACGGGCGCGGCAACCAGTACCCGCCGGGCCCCGGCATCCCCGAGCTCCGCGCTGCCGTCGCCGCGCACCAGCGGCACCGGTACGGGCTCGCGTACGACCCCGACCGCGAGGTCCTGGTCACGGCGGGCGCGACCGAGGCGATCGCCGCCTCGCTGCTGGCCCTGGTCGAACCCGGCGACGAGGTCATCGCCCTGGAGCCGTACTACGACTCGTACGCCGCCTCGATCGCCCTCGCCGGCGGCAAGCGGGTCCCCGTGACGCTGCGCCCGGACGCCGCCGCGGGACGCTTCCGTCTCGACCTGGACGAGCTGCGCGACGCGATCACCCCGCACACCCGGCTGCTGCTCCTCAACACCCCGCACAACCCGACCGGCACGGTCCTGACCCGCGCCGAGCTCACCGAGATCGCGCGGCTCGCGGTCGAGCGCGACCTCCTCGTGGTCACGGACGAGGTCTACGAGCACCTGGTCTTCGACGACGGCGAGGGCACGGAGCACATCCCCCTCGCCTCGTTCCCCGGCATGCGCGAGCGCACGGTGACGATCGGCTCGGCGGGCAAGACGTTCTCGTTCACCGGCTGGAAGGTCGGCTGGATCACGTCCACCCCGGAGCTCGTGACGGCGGTCCGCTCGGCGAAGCAGTTCCTCACGTACGTCTCCTCGGGGCCCTTCCAGTACGCGATCGCGGAGGCCCTGGCGCTCCCCGACTCGTACTTCGCCGACTTCCGCGAGGGCATGCGCGCCAAGCGGGATCTCCTGAGCGAGGGCCTTACGGCGGCGGGCTTCGACGTCTACCGGCCCGCGGGGACGTACTTCGTCACCACCGACATCAGCGCCCTGGGCGAGACCGACGGCTTCGCCTTCTGCCGGGCGCTGCCCGAGCGCATCGGTGTGGTCGCCGTCCCGAACGCCGTCTTCTACGACCACCGGGAGGCGGGGGCGCCGTTCGTGCGCTTCGCGTTCTGCAAGAAGGACGAGGTGCTCGCCGAGGCGGTGTCGCGGCTCAAGTCGCTGTAGCGCCGGACATCACGAAAGCCCGGCCGGATCTCCCCGGCCGGGCTTTCGCGCTGTCGTGCCGACGTGTGCCTAGGCCTCGTCGTCGGGCTTCGCGTCACCCTCGGTGCCGTCCACCTCAGCCTCGAGGCCGAGCTGCTCGACGAGCCACTTGTCGAACTCGATGGCGGCCCGCACCCAGCTGACCGTCGACGACACGAAGTGCTCCAGGGAGACACCCGTGCCGATCAGCATCTGCGCCTCGCCGATGAGGCGGACGGTGCCGTCGTCGTGGGTGTGCGTGTAGACCTTCGGCCACAGGGTGCGGCGGTTCCAGTCGTCGATCGCCTCGAGGAGCTGCTGCTTCTCCTCGATGCCGTGCGCACGGTCGTAGAACGTCCGCACCGAGAAGACCTGCTGGTCGCCCTCGCCGCGGAACATGAAGTACGTGCGGAACTCCTCCCACGGCGCCGCGAGGTCACCCTCGTCGTCGACGACGTGCTTGAGCTCCATCTGGTCCAGGAGCTGCTTGACCAGGTCCTGGTCGGGGACAACGGGGCCCGCCGGTCCATCGCCCTGCTGCGGTTCGGGCTGTCCCCCGAAATTCGGAATCGAGGACGGGTCGATGCTCACGTGCTTAGTCCCTTCGTACGGATTCCGCCATCCTGCCCCATGTCGGGCGGGGGCCCGCAACCCCCGCCGCCGATGTGACCGGGTTATGCCGTCCTGAAGTCCCTCACAGGGACTTTCCGGTGGTATTTCCGGCGGTGTTTCCGGCCGCCGGACCGACGATCAGACCGTCCCCGAAGATGTCCACGCGCACCGTGTCGCCGTCCTTCACCTCGCCCGAGAGGATCTCCTTGGCGAGGCGGTCGCCGATGGACGTCTGGATGAGGCGCCGCAGCGGCCGTGCGCCGTACGCCGGGTCGTTGCCCTCGTCCGCCAGCCAGGCAAGCGCCTCCGGGGAGACGTCCAGCGTCAGGCGCCGCTCGGCGAGCCGCTTCGCGAGGCGTCCGATCTGCAGCTCGGCGATGTGCGCCAGCTCGTCCTTGCTGAGGGCGGAGAAGACGACGAGGTCATCGAGGCGGTTCAGGAACTCCGGCTTGAAGGAGGACCGTACGACGTCAAGGACCTGCTGCTTCTTCTCCTCGGGCGAGGTCGTCGGCTCGACGAGGTACTGACTGCCGAGGTTGGAGGTGAGGACGAGGATGGTGTTGCGGAAGTCCACCGTCCGCCCCTGCCCGTCGGTCAGGCGCCCGTCGTCGAGCACCTGGAGCAGTACGTCGAAGACCTCCGGGTGCGCCTTCTCCACCTCGTCGAGGAGCACCACGCTGTACGGGCGCCTGCGCACGGCCTCGGTGAGCTGGCCGCCCTCCTCGTACCCGACATAGCCGGGCGGGGCACCGACGAGGCGGGCCACGCTGTGCTTCTCGCCGTACTCGCTCATGTCGATGCGGACCATGGCGCGCTCGTCGTCGAAGAGGAAGTCCGCGAGGGCCTTCGCCAGCTCGGTCTTGCCGACGCCGGTCGGGCCGAGGAAGAGGAAGGACCCGGTGGGCCGGTCGGGGTCGGCGATCCCGGCGCGCGTGCGGCGCACGGCGTCCGACACCGCCTGCACGGCCTCGGTCTGGCCGATGAGCCGCTTGCCCAGCTCCTCCTCCATGCGCAGCAGCTTCTGGGTCTCGCCCTCCAGGAGGCGGCCCGCGGGAATGCCCGTCCAGGCGCCGACCACGTCGGCGATGTCGTCGGGGCCGACCTCCTCCTTGACCATGGTGTCCTTCGAGACCTCCTCCTCGGCCTCGGAAGCGACCTCCAGGTCGTGTTCGAGCGTGGGGATCTCGCCGTAGAGCAGCTTGCTCGCGGTGTCGAAGTCGCCGTCGCGCTGGGCGCGCTCGGCCTGGCCGCGCAGCTCGTCGAGCTTCTCCTTCAGCTCACCGACGCGGTTGAGGGACTGCTTCTCCTTCTCCCAGCGTGCGTTGAGCCCGCGCAGCTCCTCCTCCTTGTCGGCGAGGTCGCGCCGCAGTCGCTCCAGGCGCTCCTTGCTCGCGGCGTCGGTCTCCTTGCTGAGCGCGAGCTCCTCCATCTTCAGGCGGTCGACGGAGCGCTGGAGCTCGTCGATCTCCAGGGGCGATGAGTCGATCTCCATGCGCAGCCGGGACGCGGCCTCGTCCACCAGGTCGATGGCCTTGTCGGGCAGGAAACGCGAGGTGATGTACCGGTCGGAGAGCGCGGCGGCGGCGACAAGGGCGCTGTCGGCGATCTGGACCTTGTGGTGGGCCTCGTAGCGCCCCTTGAGCCCGCGGAGAATCGCGATGGAGTCCTCGACGGTCGGCTCGTCGACGAGGACCTGCTGGAAGCGGCGCTCCAGGGCGGGGTCCTTCTCGATCCGCTCGCGGTACTCGTCGAGGGTGGTGGCGCCGACCATCCGCAGCTCGCCGCGGGCGAGCATGGGCTTGAGCATGTTGCCGGCGTCCATGGCGGAGTCGCCGCCCGCACCGGTGCCGACGACGGTGTGCAGCTCGTCGATGAAGGTGATGATCTGCCCGTCGCTCTCCTTGATCTCGGAGAGGACGGTCTTGAGGCGCTCCTCGAACTCGCCGCGGTACTTCGCGCCCGCGACCATGGCACCCAGGTCGAGCGAGACGAGCCGCTTGTTCTTCAGGGACTCGGGAACGTCGCCCTTCACGATGCGCTGGGCGAGCCCTTCGACGACGGCGGTCTTGCCGACGCCGGGTTCGCCGATGAGGACGGGGTTGTTCTTGGTGCGCCGGGACAGGACCTGCACCACGCGCCGGATCTCCTGGTCACGCCCGATGACGGGATCGAGCTTTCCCTCCTTGGCGGCAGCGGTGAAGTCGGTGCCGAACTTCTCCAGGGCTTTGTACTGACCCTCCGGGTCCGGTGTGGTCACCCGGCGTCCTCCCCTTGCCTTCTCGAACGCGTCGAGCAGCTTCTTGGCGGTGGCCCCGTTCTTGCTCAGGACCTCTCCGGCGGGGCCGCCCTTCGCGGCGACGCCGATCAGCAGATGCTCGGTGGAGAGGTAATCATCGCCCAGCTCCTTCGCCCGCTGCGAGGCGTCGGCGATCACCGCGAGCAGATCGCGGTTGGGCTGCGGCGGTGCGACGGTCGACCCGGTGACGCTGGGCAGGCCGCTCAGAGCCCGCTCGGCGTCGGCGCGGACGGCGGCCTGGTCGGCGTCGACCTCGGCGAGCAGGTCGGTGATGTTCTCGTTGTCCTGGCCCTCGAGCAGCGCGAGCAGCAGATGCGCGGGGGTCAGGTCGGGATGCCCTTCCTGCACGGCGCGATTGCTGGCCGCGTTGATCGCGTCCCGGCTCCTGTTGGTCAGCTCGGCGTCCACGTGAGTCGTCTCCTCCTTGCGATCCGTATGACCCGGTGGCACGGGTGACCCGGCCCACCTGCTTTAAACAGCGTACATAAAGTTGAGTCTATTCCGCTCAAGGAGGCATCCGCTCAGGATGCATCCGGTCAAGGGAGGCGGAGCAGGAATCCGTCCGGCGGCCGGTTAAGTTCCCTGCATGGCCATCGACCCGCACCACCCGACGCCCGCCTACCTCAGCTTCTGGCGCGAGCGGCATCTGTGCACGCTGACGACACCCCGCCCCGACGGCACCCCGCACGTCGTCCCGGTCTGCGTGACGTACGACCCGGAGGCGGGCGTGGCTCGCGTGCTCGCGAGCAGGTCGAGCGCGAAGGTCAGGAACGTCCTCGCGGCGACAGAGGCGCACGGAAGCGGCGGGGCACGGGTGGCGGTCTGCCAGGTCGACGGGGCGCGCTGGGCGACGCTGGAGGGCATCGCGCGCGTACGCACGGAGCCGGCGGAGGTCGCGGAGGGCGAGCGGCGCTACGAGGAGCGGTACGGGAAGCCGCCGAGGGTGAATCCGAACCGGGCGGTCATCGAGATCTCGCTGACGCGGGCGATGGGGGCGCGGGTACTGAAGGAGGCCTAGCGCCTCGCCGGGGGCCCGGCACGCACGGACCCCGCACGCACGGACCCCGCACGCACGGACCCCGCACGCACGGACCCCGCACACACCACAGCGGCGCCACCGTGTTCAGGTCCACGGTGGCGCCGCTGCTGGGGGAAGCACCTGCGCGATGTACAACGACGGGGGATCGCGTCAGGCGCTGCGGGGGGTGGCTGTGATGGCTCTTGTAGTGCTTGAGGTGCTGGAACTCTTTTCCTGCTGCTCACCGGGCCTGCCGGGGTCACCGACAAGCTGGTGGTCACGACGGTCGAGATTGACGAAGACCATCCCGTACCGGATGGCACACCGCACGGGCTGCGGGGCGCCTCGCGGTTTCCGGAGGCACCGGTAGGCCCGGATCTCCTCCTCTTCGTCACGGGTGACGATCACCGGTTCGCCGAGAAGCGTGACCATCAACGAGTCGCCTGCGTGGGGTATCGCGGTGGCGAGATCGATGAAGTGCCAACCAGAGCGGTAGGCGGTGGCCATTTCCCGTCGGAAGGTGCGGTCGTCGGGCGGGGTGCTCATGCGCCTGCTCCCGCCGGGGCGACGTGCCAGCCCAGGTCCGTGGACGGAGCTGAAACGGAACTGGTGGTCGACGGCTCGCTGTGCCACCCGAGATCGAGAGTGCCCAGCACGCCCAACGTCAGCCCTGCGGAGAAGGTGGTGACAAGCACCGAGCGAAGCATGCGCTTAAACATGGTCGGCTTCGTCCTCACTTGGTAGGTTCCTCTCCCCCGGCTCAACAAGACGATGTCTCAATCGAGCACGTCAAAGCCACAGGGTGGATGCATCATGTTCCTGCACGTTCAGGACCCTGGGGGGTGGAGATATGCTTACAACAGGTGCGAAACCGACACATCCTCACCCTGCCGTCCCACTTTGTGGTGAGGGGTCGAGGTTGTACGCGAGTGCGCTCAGCAGTGGCCGCCTGGCGCGGGTCGAGGCCGAGAACGCTCCCTGCCTACTCGAATCCGCTCTACTCCACCCGGATCCGGACGACGCGAACTGGTTGCGGCCCGTTTCTCCGTCCGCGGCACTCGCCCAGCGCCTCCACCCCATCGAGCAGGAGATCAGGGACCGGCGGAATCTGGCCGTGCAACTGGCCGATCTTTTCGAGCCATTCATGGCCATCACCGCACGTGAGGAACCGGCTACCCACGCGATAACCGTCCTGGAGGGCGAGGCCCGCATCAACGCGGCCATCGAGCGCGCGACGGCGGAATGCCGTACGGAAGTGCTCACCGTCCAGCCCGGCGGCGGGCGCAGCGAGAAGACCCTCAACGTAGCCCTGAAGCGCGGGCAGACCATCCTCGACCGCGGCGTCTCCATGCGCACCATCTACCAGCACACCATGCGGCACAGCCAGGGCACTCTCGCCTACGCGGCGCGCATGGCGCAGGACAACGTGGAGATACGGACCCTCGAAGAGGTCATCGACCGGATGATGATCTTCGACCGTGCCGTCGCGCTCATCCCCGCCCGCGCCGACCGCGACGTCGCCCTGGAGCTCCGCCACCCCGCCCTGGTCGAGTACCTCGCCAAGGTCTTCGAGCAGCAGTGGCAGTCGGCGACCCCGCTGCTCGACGAAGTCCCGTACCCTCCCCCGACCGACGGCATCACCGGCGTGCAGCGCTCCATCGCCAAGCTGCTCATCGAGGGCCACGTGGACGAGGCCATCGCCCGCCGCCTCGGCATGAACGTCCGCACCTGTCGTGCCCACATCGCCAAGATCGCCGCGGCTCTGGGCAGCGGCAGCCGCGCTCAACTCGGCTACCTGATCGCCCAGTCCGGAATCCTGGACAAGGGTCACTGAAACTCGGTCGGGGGAGCGAGCGGAACATGACGTTGCCATCCCACGCGCACGGAGCCGACGACCTGTGCACGGCGGGCACCACCCTGTACGAACGGGCTCTGGCCGAGGGGCGCGTGCGCAGCGAGGCCGCTGAGGCGGCGCCCTGCCTGACCCGCTACGGGCTCCTGCGGGCCGACGCCGATGACCCCGCGTGGCTGCGGCCCACCGCGCCCGCGGTCGCGCTTCCCCGGCTGCTCGAAACCGTCGGGCACCGCATCGCGCGGCACCGGAGCCGCGCGGCGAGCCTGGCCACGACGTTCGAGTCGCTCATGGCTCTCGCACCCCGCCATGCCGCCCCCGCGGGGCCCGCCGCCATCACCGTCCTCAACGGACTGCCCGTCATCCAGAAAGCGGTGGCACAGGCGCTGGCCGACACCAGCAAGGAGCTCCTTTCGATCCAGCCCGGCGGCTTCCGGCCTCCCGAGGTACTCGCCAAATCGCTGTCCGACGCGAAAGGCGCCCTCTCCCGAGGGGGCCGCATGCGCACGCTGTACCAGCACACCTCACGCCACTCGCTCTCCGTGTTCGGCTACCACGACCAGCTCCAGGGCGACACCGAGGTCCGTACGCTCGACGAAGTCACCGACCGCCTCTTCGTCTTCGACCGCGTGGTCGCCTTCATTCCGGCGAGCAAGGATCGCAGCGTCGCCCTGGAGATCCGCCTGCCCGCGCTCGTCGAGCACCTCGCCGCCGCCTTCGAGTGCCTCTGGAGCCTGGCAACGCCGATGTATCCGCACGCGGAGGAACTGCCGTCGAGCAACGGCATCACGGCCCGCCAGCAAGCCATCGCGCACCTCCTGGTGGACGGCCTCACGGACTCGGAGATCGCCCTGCGGCTCGGCATGAACGTCCGCACGGCCCGCGTGCACATCGCCAAGCTCTCCGCCGTCCTCGGCAGCAGCAGCCGGGCCCAGCTCGGTTACCTCATAGGCCGGTCGGGCATCCTGAGGCGCCAGAACTGACAGCCGGAGGGACGACGAGATGGCCGGACAGCACATCGCCCACGGCGCCGACACACTCTGCGAAGCGGGCGCGACCGTCTACGAGAGCGCCCTGCTCCACGGCCGCATCCCCCGCCGCGACGCCGACCGGGCCCCCTGCCTGATCGACCACGGGCTTCTGCACCCCGACATCGACGACATGAGGTGGCTGCGCCCCACCGCGCCCGCGGTCGCCCTGCCGCGGCTCCTGGACGGGATCGAGAAGGCCATCGCCGGGGAACGCGACCACGAGGCGCGGCTGACCAAGGCCTTCGAGCCGTTCCGGGCTCTGGGCGGCCACCGGGCGCCGCACTCCGACAGCCCCGGGATCACCGTCCTGGACGGCCTTCCCCGTATCACCGACGCCCTCACCCGCGCGATGGCCGACGCCACGGAGGAGATCCTGACGGTACGACCGGGCAGCAGCCGGTCACCCGAACTCCCCGCCACCTCACCGGCCGCCCAGCAGGCCATGCTGTCCCGGGGCTGCCGCCTGCGCGCCCTCTGCCGGCACCCGGCACGCCACCCCCTGCCCGACCCCGCCCGCTACGAGCAGCTCGACGGCGACATCGAGGTCCGCGCCCTCGACGACGTCAGCGAGCACCTGGTCATCCTGGACCGCACGGTGGCGTTCATCCCCGCCCACCGCACCGACGCCCTGGCACTCGAACTCCGCAACCCCGCCGTGGTCGACTTCCTCGTGACGACGTTCGAACGCTTGTGGCGCCTGGCCACGCCGCTCTACCCGGGCGCCGCACACCACCTGCCGGAAGACGGCGTCACCCCCCGCCAACGCGCCATCGCCACCCTCCTCACCGAGGGCCTGACCGACGCCGACATCGCCGACCGCCTCGGCATGAACATCCGCACCGCCCGCGTCCACATAGCCGCCCTGGCGGAAGCCCTCGGCAGCGAAAGCCGGGCCCAACTCGGCTATCTGATAGGGCAGTCAGGAATCCTGGAATCAAACGCGCCAGAAACCGGCGACAGCGGCCACTGATTCCAGCCACGGGTCTGCGACGACGCCCTGCTCCTCGGAGTCATGGCGACCGCGGCGACTCCCTGGCGGAGGCGGGCCTTCCTCCGCAGGGCCACGTCTCCTACCCGCGCCGCGCCCCCGTGATCGCCTCACCGATCGTGAACCCCTTGGCGGGCCCCTCGGGGATGGCGACCTCGGTTCCGTACGGGACCCGGTGGACGCCCACCCAGTCCGCCTTCTCCGGCTGCGGCTCGGTCAGGACGGTGACGGTGCCTTCGCCGTCGTGGTCATCGATGATCACGTAGACGGGGATACCCGCACGCGCGTACTCGCGGCGCTTCCGCGCCAGGTCACGCCTGCGGCATTCATGGCCCGGCGAGACGACCTCGACGACGACACTCACCCCAGAAGCCTTGATGCCGACCCCTTCGTCGTCGGTATGAGGCTCCAGCTCCTTGGGAGCAACGAGGCAGTCCGGGATCCACGTCTTCCGGCCATGGACCACATTCACGTCGTTGTAGGGCGCGTACGGACTCTCGGCAAGGGCCAACGCCATCGCATCCCGCAATCGGTTGACGATCTGCGCATGGGCGATACGACCAGTGGGCGACACCTCGACGGCTCCCTCGATGATCTCAGCGCGGTAGCCCTCGGGGAGTTCCATGGCCTTCCATGCCTGCCACAGCACCTCGTCCCGTTCAGACAACCCGGTGTCGTGTGCGACGGCCTCGGTCCTGGTGTCAGACATGGTCTCGGGCCTCTCAGCAGCAAGAGCGGTCATGGGACGCACCTCCTTTCCAGTGTGGGCTTGGCGTCCTTGCGGCACAAGCAACGCGATCACGGTAGGTACGTTCATGGGGCCGACCAGGGGAAAGGGCGTTCTGCTCACCCGATGCGGTGAGGACGAAACGGTCCTCCGGTCCCGGCCTCCCCCAGCTCGAACCACACCCCCTTCGCGTACCGCCCCGCCCTGTCCTCCGCGACGCCCCACGTGTCGGCCAGTTCCGCGACCAGGGCCAGCCCTCGCCCCCAGCAGGCGGCCACCCCGGCGGCGGGGTGCGCCACCACGGGCGGGTCCTGGCTCTCGTCGAAGACGGTCACCCGTAGGCGGGTGCGGGTCAGGAAGATGCGGACCATCGCTGAGCCCTTGGTGTGCAGGTGCACATTCGTGATGAGTTCCGAGGTACAGAGGGTCGCCGCCATGACCAGGGGCTCTCTGTCCAAGGTGCGCAGGACGGTGCGTACGAAGTCCCGGCCGACTTTGGGGGCGGTCGAGTCCCCCGGCGTGAACAGGCTGTAGTCGTAGACCAGTTGGGCGTACCGGTGGGCGGCGGTGCGAGGGCGGTCTGCGGGCATGACGGTTGCTCCCGTCGGGAGGGGTGGGGGAGGTGGTTCGCGCCCCTTGCCGGGCGATGGCGTTGCCCACGTGCGCTTGAGCGGCGCGGTGGGTGCCTTTCGGCTTGTGGGCAGGGGTAGTTGGTCAGCTCCACTGAGTAACAGGTGCCACACTCAGAGTAGGATCGCCGGGCGTTAATTGACAACCTACTCGGAGCTTTTAATGGACCAACTCCTCTGTTCGAGGCAGACTTTGGAAACGCCAACAAGGAGACAGCCGTGGGACTGCGCACCATCATCAGCGAACGCCAGCGGCGGCTCGGCGCCGAGCTCAAACAGCTGCGCGAACAGGCAGGATTCAGTGCTGGTGAGGCTGCCGAGCAGGTCGGCATGGGCAGAGGCCAGTTGAGTCAGATCGAAACCGCGAAGACGACCATCCTGACGGAGCGGCTCCGCGAACTCACTGCGGTGTACGGCTGCACAGACAAGGCTTACATTGACGCCCTGGTGGAGATGTCCGAGTCCACGGGTAAAGGCTGGTGGAGCGCCTACAGGAAACGCATGCGGCAGGTCTCGCTCAACTTGGCGGAACTGGAAGCCAACGCCGTCAAGCTGCGGACGCACCAGTCACTGTTCATTCCCGGTTTGTTCCAGACACCTGAGTACGCGCAAGCCATCTTCGCCAGCCCCAAGCTGGGCTTCGAGAGCATCGAGGGCGCTCTGGACTTCCGGATGGAGCGGCAGCACATCCTCACCCGCGAGGCCCCGCCTACCGTCCACGCCGTAATCCACGAAGCTGCCCTGCACATGCGGTTCGGCGGCACCGAGGTAGTCCGTGCGCAGCTACTGAGGCTCATCGAGCTGGCTCGCCTGCCCAACGTGACCATCCAGGTCTACCCGTTCAGCGCGCAGGCGTACGGGGCCTTGAGCGGCAACTTCGTGTACGTCGCCCCCAAGGTGCCGCAGTTGTCCACTGTCATCTTGGAGCAAGCCACCGGCCCTCACTACGTCGGTGATCGCGACCAACTGGCCCTGTACAGGTCGCTGTTTGAGCGGCTGGCTGAGAACGCCCTCGCCCCCATCGACCTATCGTTGGCCCCCGAAGCACACTCAGTGAAGAACTCACTGGGCCTCATCCAACACCTGCTCTACACCCTTTAGGAGGCCACGGTGCCTGAGCTGCATTGGCAGAAGTCGTCGTTCAGCGGGGGCCCCGAGGGCGAGTGCCTCTACATAGCCACCGCCCCCGACGGCACCATCCGCCTCCGCGAGAGCGACGCCCCGGACGCAGTCCTGACGACCACCCCCGGCCCCCTCGCCGCCCTCCTGGAGTCCCTCTCCACGACAGGCCGTTCGCGGGTACGGGGGTAATTCCCACTCCAGGAGCCACAAATGCCCAGCCTGAACTGGCAGAAGTCCTCATACAGCGGCGGCCCGGAGAGTAACTGCCTCTACATAGCCACCGCCCCCGACGGCACCATCCGCCTCCGCGAGAGCGACGCCCCGGACACAGTCCTGACGACCACCCCCGGCCCCCTCGCCGCCCTCCTGGAGACCCTCTCCACTACGGGCCGTTCGCGCGTACGTGGGTAATACCTTTACCCCTCGCCTTCGGTCCAGCGGCGCAGCAGTTCCTCGCGCTTGGCCGCTCCCGGCGACCCGCCCTCGTGGCGGCGGCCCCACTCCGCCATCGTCGCCAGCGTCGTGCGCAGGGTCGCCTCGCCCTCCGTCATGCGGGCCAGGAGCGCCAGCGACAGGTCGTGCTCCGACCGGGAGTAGCCCGTCGCCGCGGCCACGTACGCCGTCAGTTCCGTCTCCTCGGCCTCCGCGCGCGTGATCCGTACCGTCATCGCCGGGGCCTCGTACAAGCCGCCGAGGCCCGCCGTCATGGCCGCGTCCACCAAGGCGCCCACCTGCCGCTTCAGCGACTTCACGGGGGCGTCCTCAACCGTCAGGGCACGCACCTCGTCCCAGGGGTAGAACGTCGACTGCTTGTCGCCAAGGCCCACCACGCCCTCCGGCGTCAACCGCACCCCCGCCGCGAGCCCCGAAGGCTTCGCGCCCACGTATACGTCGCCCTCGGCGATCCAGAACAGGCCCACCATGGCCATCGAAAGCTCAACTCCCCCGGTGTGCAGCACAAAAGAACGTGAGTGGGGGCCGGGAAGCGGCGTGCGCTTCCCGGCCCCCACTCACATTACTTAAGGGCTACTGACCCGCCCCAAGAGCTACTGCTCCGTCGTCCGCTTCGGACGCCACACCACGAGCGCGCTCGCCTGCTGCACGTCCTGGTACGGGACGAGGTCACGGCGGTACGACGCGTGGACCGCCGCCTCGCGCTGCTGCATCGCGGCAGCCGCGCCCTCCACGGCGTTCGACAACTCGGCCACCCTCGCCTGCAGCGCCGCGACCTGGTTCTCCAGCTCGATGATGCGCTTGATGCCGGCGAGGTTGATGCCCTCTTCCTGCGACAACTGCTGCACCGTACGCAGCAGTTCGATGTCGCGGGCCGAATAGCGCCGGCCGCGGCCCGCCGTGCGGTCCGGGGAGACCAGACCGAGGCGGTCGTACTGGCGCAGGGTCTGCGGGTGGAGGCCCGAAAGCTGGGCGGCCACCGAGATGACGTAGACCGGCGTCTCGTCGGTCAGTTGGTACGCACGCCCAAAATTGGACTGTCGACGACGGCCGTCCATCTCATGCTCCCTTCGCGGCCTGGAACAGTTCTGCCCGCGGATCGTCGTCCGCAGTCGCCTCGCGGTAGGACTCCAGGGCTTCCTTCGCCGAGTCGGAGAGCGATGTCGGAACCGACACCTCCACCGTCACGAGCAGGTCGCCCCGCGAACCGTCCTTGCGGACCGCGCCCTTGCCGCGCGCACGCATCGTACGGCCGTTGGGGGTGCCCGCAGGCACCTTCAGCGTCACGGCGGGCCCGCCCAGCGTGGGCACCTTGACCTCGCCGCCCAGTGCCGCTTCCGCGAACGTCACCGGGACCGTCACCGTCAGGTTGTCGCCCTTGCGGCCGAAGACCGGGTGGGTGTCGACGTGCACGACGACGTACAGGTCGCCCGCCGGGCCGCCCCGTTCACCGGGACCGCCCTTGCCTCGCAGGCGGATGCGCTGGCCGTCCGACACTCCCGCGGGAATGCGGACCTGCATCGTGCGGGACGACTTCGCCCGGCCCGAGCCCTTGCAGACCTCGCAGGGGTCCTGGGCGATGAGCCCGCGGCCCTTGCAGTCCACGCAGGGGTCGGTCAACGAAAAGCCGCCGCCGCCTCCCCGCGAGACCTGGCCCGTGCCGACGCAGGTCGGGCACACACGCGGCGTGCCGTTCTTGTCGCCGGTACCGGAACAGGCCTTGCAGGGAGCCTGGGAGGACATCCGCAGCGGGACCGTGGCCCCGTCCACCGCCTCCGTGAAACTCAGCGTGACCTCGGACTCGATGTCCTGGCCGCGCCGGGGCTGCGTACGCGTGCCCGCGCCGCCACCCGTGCCGCCTCGGTTGAACAAGCCCCCGAAGACGTCACCCAGACCGCCCCCGAAGCCGCCGCCGGCACCGCCCGCTCCCCCGCCCGGGGCGCCGCCTCCGAAGAGGTCGCCCAGGTCGAAGTTGAACGAGCCGCCGCCGCCCGCGCCTCCGGGACCGGCCCTGAAGCCGCCGTTGCCGAAGAGAGCACGCGCTTCGTCGTACTCCTTGCGCTTCTTGGGGTCGCCGAGGACGTCGTTCGCCTCGGAGATCTCCTTGAAGCGCTCTTCCGCCTTGGTGTTGCCCTTGTTGGCGTCCGGGTGATTCTCGCGTGCGAGTTTCCGGTACGCCTTCTTGATCTCGGCTTCGGTGGCGTCCTTGGGGACGCCGAGGACCTTGTAGTAGTCCTTCTCGATGAAGTCCTTGGTGCTCACCCTCGACGTCCCTCCTCTCGCTTCACAACAACTCCGATATGTCAGCCCTCGTCCGGGCCGCCACCGGTCTCCTTGTCCTCCGCCTTGTCGGCGGAGTCCGCGGACGTGGCGGTCTCGGCCTCGCCCTTGACCGTCTGCGCGCCCGGCTGCGGCTCGGCCACGGCCACCCGCGCGGGGCGGATGGTGCGCTCGCCGATGCGATACCCCGGCTGGAGGATCGCGACGCAGGTCGTCTCGGTGACGTCCGGTGCGTACGAGTGCATCAGGGCTTCGTGGATCGTCGGGTCGAAGGGCTCGCCCTCCTTGCCGAACTGCTGGAGGCCCATCTTGGCGACGACCGTCTCTAGCGACTCCGCCACTGACTTGAACCCGCCGACCAGCTCGCCGTGTTCCCGCGCGCGGCCGATGTCGTCGAGGCTCGGGAGGAGCTCGCTCAGGAGGTTCGCCGCGGCGATCTCCTTGACCGTGACCTTGTCCCGCTCCACACGACGGCGGTAGTTCTGGTACTCCGCCTGCAACCGCTGGAGGTCCGCCGTGCGCTCGCCGAGCGCCGTACGCACCTGGTCCAGCTGGGCGAGCAGACCCGCGTCCTGAGCGGACTGAGCCGACTGGCCCGGCTGTGCGGACTGGGCGGATGCCTTGCTTGCGTCCCCGGCCGGGGCCGCCGGGCTCTCCTCGACGGAGGGCTCGGCGGCCTGCGGCGCCGCGTCATCAGGGGTGGCGCCGGAGGGGACGTCAGGCTTCTCGGCGTTCTCGCCGAAGCCCGGAGTCTCCTCGGTCATGCGGCGCCGCCCTTCGACTCACCGGGCTTCTCGTCGTCGACGATCTCGGCGTCGACCACGTCGTCGTCCTTGTCCTTGGACATGTTCGGGGCCTCGCCGCCCTCGGCGCCCGGGGCAGCGCCCTCGGCACCGGCGGCCTGCGCGTCCGCGTACATGGCCTGGCCCAGCTTCTGGGAGACGGCCGCGACCTTCTCGGTGGCGGTGCGGATCTCCGCCGTGTCGTCGCCCTTGAGCTTCTCCTTCAGCTCTTCGACGGCCGACTCGACCTCGGTCTTCACGTCACCCGGAACCTTGTCCGCGTTGTCGGTGAGGAACTTCTCCGTCTGGTAGACGAGCTGCTCGCCCTGGTTGCGGGACTCGGCGGCCTCGCGGCGCTTGTGGTCCTCGTCCGCGTACTGCTCGGCCTCCTGGCGCATGCGGTCGACCTCGTCCTTCGGCAGCGAGGAGCCGCCGGTGACGGTCATCTTCTGCTCCTTGCCGGTGCCGAGGTCCTTGGCCGTCACGTGCATGATGCCGTTGGCGTCGATGTCGAAGGCGACCTCGATCTGCGGGACACCGCGCGGGGCCGGCGGCAGGCCCGTGAGCTCGAACATTCCGAGCTTCTTGTTGTACGCCGCGATCTCGCGCTCGCCCTGGTAGACCTGGATCTGGACGGACGGCTGGTTGTCCTCGGCCGTCGTGAAGATCTCGGAGCGCTTGGTCGGGATCGTGGTGTTGCGCTCGATGAGCTTGGTCATGATCCCTCCCTTGGTCTCGATGCCGAGGGAGAGCGGGGTGACGTCGAGGAGCAGGACGTCCTTGACCTCGCCCTTGAGGACACCGGCCTGGAGGGCGGCGCCGATGGCGACGACCTCGTCCGGGTTCACGCCCTTGTTGGCGTCCTGGCCGCCGGTCAGCTCCTTGACGAGCTCCGCGACGGCGGGCATACGGGTCGAGCCACCGACGAGAACGACGTGGTCGATCTCGGAGAGCTGGATGCCCGCGTCCTTGATGACGTTGTGGAACGGCGTCTTGCAGCGCTCCAGAAGGTCGGACGTGAGCTGCTGGAACTGGGCGCGCGTGAGCTTCTCGTCCAGGTGCAGCGGGCCCTCGGCGGACGCCGTGATGTAGGGCAGGTTGATCGAGGTCTCCGTAGAGGAGGACAGCTCGATCTTGGCCTTCTCGGCCGCCTCGCGCAGGCGCTGGAGCGCCATCTTGTCCTTGGAGAGGTCCACGCCGTGGCCGTTGTTGAACTGCTTGACCAGGTAGTCGACGACGCGCTGGTCCCAGTCGTCACCACCGAGGTGGTTGTCGCCGTTCGTGGCCTTCACCTCGACGACGCCGTCGCCGATCTCCAGGAGGGACACGTCGAAGGTGCCGCCACCGAGGTCGAAGACGAGGATCGTCTGGTCGTCCTTGTCGAGGCCGTACGCGAGAGCGGCGGCCGTCGGCTCGTTGACGATGCGCAGGACGTTCAGGCCCGCGATCTCGCCGGCCTCCTTCGTCGCCTGGCGCTCCGAGTCGTTGAAGTACGCCGGGACGGTGATGACCGCGTCGGCCACCTTCTCGCCCAGGTACGACTCGGCGTCGCGCTTCAGCTTCTGCAGGATGAACGCGGAGATCTGCTGGGGGTTGAACCCCTTGTCGTCGATGTCCACCTTCCAGTCAGTGCCCATGTGGCGCTTGACCGAGCGGATGGTCCTGTCGACGTTCGTGACCGCCTGGCGCTTGGCTACCTCGCCGACCAGCACCTCGCCGTTCTTCGCGAAGGCGACGACGGACGGCGTGGTCCTGGCGCCCTCGGCGTTGGTGATGACGGTGGGCTCGCCGCCTTCAAGAACGCTGACGACAGAGTTAGTCGTGCCCAGGTCGATGCCGACCGCACGTGCCATTTCGGTTCCTCCAGATGTAACTCTTGAGTGGATCTGACTCAAGGATGCATGGTCGCTTCGCTGGAGTCAACAGAGCTGAGTCGGGGCCGCTCAACTCTTATCCCGGTCTTACGCGCAACCCGGAGTCCCCCAAACGGGGGCACGGCCTCGGCTGCCGGTCCGTCGTGGCTGGTCGCGCAGTTCCCCGCACCCCTGCGGGGTGCCCCTGCCCCGCGACGCGGCAAGGGTTGCCTGAGCGACGCAGATCACCGCCCTGCTGGCTACAGTGCGGCTGAGTAAGTGGGTAGTCTCAGACGGACTGCATAAGTTACCGCTTAGTAATAGTTCGCCTCGCAGGCCCGAGGAGCCCCCAAATGCAACTCGCCGCGATCATCGTGTCGCTGGTCCTAATCGCGGTCGGCGTCGCGCTGTTCGGCCGTGCCATCGTGCAGATCTACCAGTTCATGCGGCTCGGACAGTCCGTCCCGGCAGGTACCCGCACCGATCAGCCCGTGCAGCGCACCGTCACCGTGGCCAGGGAGTTCCTCGGCCACACCCGCATGAACCGGTGGGGCGTCGTCGGCGTCGCGCACTGGTTCGTGGCGGTGGGCTTCTTCTCGCTCCTGCTGACCATCGTCAACGCCATCGGCCAGCTCTTCAAGGCCGACTGGATGCTGCCGATCATCGGCGAGTGGGCCCCGTACAACATGTTCGTCGAGTTCATCGGCACGATGACGATCGTCGGCATCCTGACGCTGATCGTCATCCGGCAGCTGAGCAAGCCCGACAACAAGCCGGGCCGCAAGTCCCGCTTCGCGGGCTCCAAGAAGGGCCAGGCGTACTTCGTCGAGGCCGTCATCCTCATCGTCGGCGTCTGCATCTTCACGCTGCACGCCCTTGAGGGTGCCCAGCACCACGTGGACAGCTACGAGGCCTCGTTCTTCATCTCGTACCCCTTCGTGTCCTGGTTCGGCGGGATGGACCTCTCCACCCTGCAGAACCTCACGTACTTCTTCGCCATGCTGAAGATCGCCACCTCGTTCATCTGGATGATCGTGGTCGCGCTCAACACCAACATGGGCGTCGCCTGGCACCGTTTCCTCGCCTTCCCGAACATCTGGTTCAAGCGCGAGGCGGACGGCTCCACGACCCTCGGCGAGCTCCAGCCGATGATGTCCGGCGGCAAGCCGATCGACTGGGAGGACCCGGGCGAGGACGACGTCTTCGGCGTCAGCCAGGTCGAGCAGTTCTCCTGGAAGGGCCTCCTCGACTTCAGTACGTGCACCGAGTGCGGTCGCTGCCAGTCGCAGTGCCCCGCCTGGAACACCGGCAAGCCGCTCTCCCCGAAGCTCCTGATCATGTCGCTGCGCGACCACGCGCACGCCAAGGCCCCGTACCTGCTCGCGGGCGGCGGCAAGGACATGGAGGGCAACGAGAAGGCGACCGAGGAGCAGCTCAAGGACGTTCCCGCCGCCGCTCTCGCCGAGGCCGAGCGCCCCCTCATCGGCACCGCCGAGGAGAACGGCGTCATCGACCCCGACGTCCTGTGGTCCTGCACCAGCTGCGGCGCCTGCGTCGAGCAGTGCCCGGTGGACATCGAGCACATCGACCACATCGTCGACATGCGCCGCTACCAGGTGATGATCGAGAGCGCGTTCCCGTCCGAGGCCGGGACGATGCTCAAGAACCTGGAGAAGAAGGGCAACCCCTGGGGCCTGGCCAAGAAGCAGCGTCTTGAGTGGCTCAAGGAGCTCGACTTCGAGGTGCCGGTCGTCGGCAAGGACATCGAGGACCTCACCGAGGTCGAGTACCTCTACTGGGTCGGCTGCGCGGGCTCCCTGGAGGACCGCGCGAAGAAGACCACCAAGGCCTTCGCGGAGCTGCTCAACATGGCGGGCGTCAAGTTCGCGATCATGGGCGGCGACGAGAAGTGCACCGGTGACTCCGCACGCCGCCTGGGCAACGAGCCGCTGTTCCAGCAGCTCGGCCAGGAGAACGTGATGGCGCTGAACATGGCGTTCGGCGAGGAACTCGACGACGACGGCAAGGTCACGCCGGAGTCGGCCAAGCCGAAGACGGCGAAGAAGATCGTCGCCACCTGCCCGCACTGCCTCAACACACTCGGCAACGAGTACCCGCAGCTCGGCGGCGACTACGAGGTCATCCACCACACGCAGCTGCTCCAGCACCTCATCGACGAGGGCAAGCTGATCCCGGTGACCCCCGTCGAGGGCCTCATCACCTACCACGACCCGTGCTACCTCGGCCGGCACAACAAGATCTACACGCCCCCGCGCGAGATCATGTCCGCCGTCCCGGGCCTGCGCCAGCAGGAGATGCACCGCCACAAGGAGCGCGGCTTCTGCTGCGGTGCCGGTGGCGCGCGGATGTGGATGGAGGAGCGGATCGGCAAGCGCATCAACACGGAGCGGGTCGACGAGGCGCTCAGCCTCAACCCCGACATCGTGTCGACCGCCTGCCCGTTCTGCCTGGTCATGCTCACCGACTCCGTCAACGGCAAGAAGAACGACGGCAAGGCGCAGGAGTCCCTCCAGGTCGTGGACGTCGCGCAGTTGCTGCTCGACTCCGTGAAGACCCCGGTGGACCCCGCCGGCGAGTCCGAGACCGCGGACGCGCCGGAACCCGAGCCGGCGAAGTAACGGCTCCTGGCGTACGTGAGGCCGGTTCCGCCCTTGGGGCGGGACCGGCCTTTCGTGTGCTGCGGAAGGGGGGCATCATGTGTTGGTTGTTGTCGGCTGGGGCGGTCGGGGCGGGAGACAGGCATGCGGAACGCCGGGATACGTGGGGCACGTGGAGTCAGACGGAGTGATGTCGTGAGGCGCGGTGCTGTCGCGGGGCGCGGGGGTGTCGTGAGGCGCAGGGGTGTCATGGGCACGGCAGCCGTCGTCAGCTGTGCGCTGCTGCTCGCCGGGTGCGGGGGCGGGGGCGGCGACGACGCGGCAAAGCCCGACGTCCGGCACAAGCCCGTCAGCATGGCGGGCAAGGGCGCGGCCCAGCTGCCCGTACCGAGCGGCAAGGGCAGCAAGGTCGACGACGACTTCAACGGTGACGGCGCCCCCGATCTCGTACTGGACGACCTGGTGCACAGCGGCCACGGCGACGACGCGGGCATCGGCGTCGTGTACGGGTCCGACAGCGGACTGCGCCCCGGAGCACGGCAGTTGCTGAGCGCGCGGGAGAACGGCGCGCGGACCAAGGGCGAGTTGCCCGCGGCCTTTGAGTCGGAGGCGTCCTGCGACCTCGACAAGGACGGGTTTACCGATCTCCTGGTCTCCACCGACCCGCCGTACGACGGGCAGGGCCAGCCGCCCGTGCCGCTCCAGATCCTCTTCGGCTCAACCAAGGGCCTGTCGGGCAAGGCCGTGAAGGTGCAGGTGCCCAAGCAGTCCCGCATCGGCAACGACTGGTCCGACCAGCCGGTGTGCGGCGACTTCGACGGCGACGGCGCGAACGACCTCGTCCTGCACGCGAGCGGCGCCCGCCTCACCTTCCTGCGCGGCCCGTTCAAGCGGACCGGTGCCCCGCGCCCGGCGGGCAAGCCGCTCGCCGCCCCCGGCAACGACCTCGTCACCGGCAAGGCCGTCGACGTCGACCGCGACGGGTACGACGACGTACTGGTCCGCAAGGCGGCCGGCGCGTCGGGCGCAGCCGAGGGCGCCCTCGTCCTCGGCGGCCCGAAGGGACCCGCGGAGACGGGGGTGCTCTTCCCCGCGGGCACGGACACGGCGTTCGGGCGCTTCGGCAAGGGCAAGGGCACGGACGCGGCGATCGCGGGCCCGAAGGGCGTCGCCCTGCGCTACGACGTGCCCGGCACCCAGCGCGCCTCGATGGAGGCGAAGAACGTGTCCGTGGACGCGGGGGACTTCGACGGGGACGGCCTGAGCGAGCTCGTCATGAGCGGGAGTGGCAGCGGCAGCGGGGGCGCCGCGGGCGAGGTGCGGGTCTTCAGGGGACGTACGACGGGGCTCGACAGGAACGCGTCGAGGCTGGTCAATCCGTCCGCGAAGGGGACCACGCAGGTCCTTGCCGTCGCGGACTTCAACGGCGACAAGCGGGCCGATCTCGTGCTGCGGACGTATCGCGGGGACGGGCAGGACGCGGTGGGCGTGTATCCGGGGGTGCAGGGCGACCTGGTCTCGGGCAAGCCTCAGGTCACGTTCTCCACGGCGGAGTTTCTGGCGCTGGGGGACGGGGTGTAGGGGCTGGTCTAAGGGCTGGTCTAAGGGCTGGTGTCAGGGCTGGTGTCAGGGCTGGTGTCAGGGCTGGTGTCAGGGCACCTGCGGGGCACAACCATTCGTACGTCGCACCTGTCACACCCCCGGAAGCAACCCCTGCTCAGCGATCCCCGCTCAGCGATCCCCACTCCCGGGAGACCCACGTGCGCGTACGTAACCTGGCCATCACCGCGAGCGTCGCGGCTCTCGCCGCGGCCGGTCTCACGCTGCCCCTCGCGGGCACCGCGAGCGCCGCGTCGACCCTCAAGGACGACTACAACGGGGACGGCTACCGCGACCTGGCGGTCGGCACGCCCCGCTCCAACTCGGTGACGGTCACGTTCGGTTCGGCCTCCGGAGTCTCCGGGAGCCGTTCCGTCACCGTCTCCCAGAACACGGCCGGGGTGCCCGGAGTCACCGAGGCCGAGGACGAGTTCGGCGAGAACATCACCAGCGGCGACACGGACGGGGACGGTTACGCCGACCTGATCATCGGCGCCCCCGGTGAGCAGGTCGAGGGCAAGCCGTCCGGCTCGGTCACCGTCATCAAGGGCGGCAGGAACGCCTTCACCGCCGGCGGCCACGTCCTCAACGCCCCCGAGGACACGACCGGCCGCTTCGGCGAGGCCACCACGTGGACCGACTTCGACGACGACGGTGCGCCGCAGCTGGCCGTGATCAGCGGCGACAACTGGTGGTACTACTCCGGCGCGCAGGGGACCGCGTACGGCCTGGAGGTCGACTTCATCCCCGAGGGCGCCCATCTGGACGGCATGGTCGCGGGCAACTTCAAGCGCGAGGACGGCATCGGCCTCGTCCTGTACGGCGAGCGCGCGGACGGCGGTGCCTGGACCGCGCACATGAACGGCGGCGCGGGCGACTACGGCTACCAGGCCGAGGTTCTCGGCGAGGGCGGCGACCGGACGGCTACGCGCGACGCGGCCACGGCCGGTGACGTAAACGGCGACGGCTACGACGACCTGATTACCGGTAACTCCACTGCCGGCAAGGGCGGTTCGGTGACCGTGCGGTTCGGCGGCGACGGGAAGTTCGGCGCGCCGGTGACATACGACCAGACCAGTGCGGGCGTCCCCGGTGCCGACGAGGCGTACGACGGCTTCGGCGCGTCCGTGGCCGCGGGCGACGTCACGGGCGACGGCCTCGCGGACCTCGCGGTGGGCGCGCCCGGCGAGCAGGTCGGCACGGCGGGCGGTACGGGCAGCGTGACGCTCCTCCGTTCCACCGCGGGCAAGTTCACCTCGGGCAAGGCCTGGCACCAGGAGACCGCGGGCGTACCCGGCGTCGCCGAGGCGGGCGACAGCTTCGGCATGTCCGTCCGCCTCAAGGACATCAACAAGAACGGCAAGGCGGACCTGGCCACCGGCGCCGTCGGCGAGGACATCGGCACGACGGTGGACGCCGGCGCCGTATGGGTCCTGCGCGGCACGACGACGGGCCTGACATCGTCGTACGCGGCCTCGTTCAACGGCACGGACTTCGACCTGGACGGCACTAGCTTCGGCACGACGCTTCGCTGAGGTTGGTGGGAAGGTGCGGTGGGGGGCCTGGGTGCGGGGGCGGGGTCCGCGGGCCCGGGCACCCCGCACCCCCTCCCCACCACGCACAACCCGCACAAATCCCTCAACACCCGCCCCCCATACAACCCTTGCCCCCTTCCAGGAGTCTCCCGTTCGCCAACAAGGCGTGACGCCAGGGCCAAGGCCCGGCAAACACGCCCCACCGGCACCCATCGACTGCGGATGTCCGCCAGGCATCCCCGCATGCAGCAGGAGACCTACGGAAATGGCCAAGCACAAGCGCACTTCCCCGCTCGCCCGATCCAGACGCGGCCGCCTCGCGGCAGCCACGGCCACGGCCGCCGCACTGACGGGCGGACTCCTCACCCTCACGGCCACCACGGCGACCGCCGCGCCCGCCGCGGCCACCCAGCCGGACGACGCCGACTTCAACGGCGACGGCGTCGCCGACCTCGCCACCTCCGCGCCGCACGCCAACGTGGGCGGCAAGGACAAGGCGGGCCAGGTCGTCGTCACGTACGGCGGCGCCGAGCAGCGCCACGTCACCCACAGCCAGAACAGCGCGGGCGTGCCCGGCACCGCCGAGAAGGGCGACTTCTTCGGCGCCGACACCGCGTACGGAGACTTCGACAGCGACGGCTACGACGACCTCGCCGTCGGCGCCATCGGCGAGGACGTCGGCAGCGACGTGGACGGCGGCACCGTCCAGGTCCTGTGGGGCTCCCCGAGCGGCCTCTCCGGCGGCTCCACGATCACGGACCCGCGCCCCACGAAGCACGACGGGTTCGGCGGCCCCCTCCAGGCGGGCGACTTCGACGGCGACGGCAAGGACGACCTCGCCGCAGCCGCCGCCTCGGGCGCGGCCACCATCGACATCTTCGAGGGCGGCATCAAGCGCACCGGCGCCACCGGCGGCCGCTACACCGTGCTCCCGCCCATCCACAGCGGCGAGGGCGCGGGCGCCTTCAACCTGCACTCCGGGGACGTCAACGGCGACGGCAAGGACGACCTGCTCGTCGACGGCTTCTCCACCGCCGACGACTACAACGCCAACCTCTGGCTGCCCGGCAGCGCGAACGGCGTCACCACCAACGGCGTCCAGCGCCTGCCCGCCGGCTACATCACCGACGTGGGCGACACGGACGGCGACGGCTACGGCGACGTCATCATCGGCCTGACCTGGGACGAAGGCATCCAAGGCGCCAACAAGGGCGGCACGGTGTACGTCGTCAAGGGCAACGCCAACGGCCCGTACGGCGACAGCCAGGCCATCACCCAGGACACGGCCGGCATCCCGGGCGGCAGCGAGAAGGGCGACTCCTTCGGCGCCGAGCTCGACCTCGGCGACGTCAACGGCGACGGCCACCTCGACCTGGTCGCGAGCACCCCCGGCGAGGACCTGGAGGGCGTCACCGACGCGGGCTCCATCACCGTCATCTACGGCGCCGCGGACGGCTCCGGCCTCTCCACGGCCGGCTCGGTGCTCTACAGCCAGAACTCCCCGGGCGTCCCCAACTCCAACGAGCAGAACGACTTCTTCGGGTCCGACGTCCACATCGACGACCTGAACGCGGACGGCCGGGGCGATGTCTCCGTCGGCGCGTCGGGCGAGAACGGCTCCAACGGCGCGTTCTACGTCCTGGACGCCCTCCCCGACGGCACCCTCGCGGGCACGGCCGGCGTCTACACGTCCACGGTCGGCATCTCCGGCACGGGCACGCCGCGCCTCGGCAACAACTTCGCGGACTGACCCGCCCCGCCGCTCTCGTCCGTACCTCCCAGAACACCGGGCCCGCACCCCTCCGTGCGGGCCCGGCCCATGCCCCCGGAGCCTTGATGCGCAACCCCACCCGTGTACTCCTGCCTGCCGCGACACTCGCCGCGGGCCTGCTCACCGCCCTGCCCGCCACCGCCACCGCCGCTCCGTCCGGTCTCTCGGGCGACTTCAACGGCGACGGCCACCGCGACGTGGCGATCTCCGCCCCGGCCGCCACGGTCGGCGGCAAGTCCTGGGCGGGCCACGTCGCCGTCGCGTACGGCACGGCGTCCGGCAGCCCGGACCCGGCCCGCCGCACGGTCATCAGCCAGAACTCGCCGGGCATACCGGGCGAGGCCGAGAAGGACGACGAGTTCGGCCACCAGATCGCGACGGCGGACCTGAACCGCGACGGATACAGCGACCTCGTCGTCACCTCCTCGCGCGAGAAGGTGGGCAGCCACCCGGACTCCGGCACGGTGGTGATCGTCTGGGGTTCGTCGTCGGGCCTCTCCGGCGGCACCACGGTCGACAACCCGCAGCCGCTGCACGGCAGTTACTTCGGACTCGGCCTCGCCGCGGGTGACTTCACGGGAGACGGCAAGCCCGATCTCGCCGTGTCCGCGCAGGGCGACACCGGCACCAACCCCTTCAAGATCCGCCTGATCCGCGGCCCCTTCTCGAAGTCCGGCTCGACCGGCTCGCGCACGTCGTACGCCGCCCCGCTCGAAGGCCCGACCCTGACGGCGGGCCGGGTGAACGGCGATGCCAAAGCCGACCTCGTGGTCACCGGCCGCAAGACCAACAGCGACCACCTCGGGGCGGCCGTCTACTACAAAGGCACCGCCTCCGGCCTGACCAAGGGCGCGGCCCTGCGAGCGGGCACGACGGCCGCCATCGGCGACATCGACGGCGACGGCCACGGCGACATCGCCCTCGGCAACCCCGGCGAGCCGGACGAAGAGCCGTCCGCGTCCAAGGGCGGCGAGGTCAGCGTCATCTACGGCACCTCTTCCGGGCCGAGCGCCACCCGCCGTACGACCCTGACGCAGAACAGCGCGGGCGTGCCCGGCTCCTCCGAGTACGGGGACAACTTCGGCGCGTCCGTGGCCGTGGGCGACCTCGACGGCGACGGCCGCGCGGAGCTCGCGGCCGGCGCCCCCGGCGAGAGCCTGGGCACCGAGCCCGACGTCATCCTGAGCACGGGCGCGATCACCGTCCTGCGCGGCGCCGCGTCGGGGCTCACCACGAGCGGCGCGCTCAACCTCACCCAGGACAGCCCCGGCGTCCCCGGCGCCGCGGAGTCCATCGACAACTTCGGCGCGACCCTGCTCGCCTCGGACATCGGCGCCGACGGCCGCACCGACCTCACGGTGACGGCCTCCCAGGAGAACGACGACGCGGGCGCCGTCTGGCACCTGCCCGGGGCGAAGGACTCGCTCTACTCCACGACCACGTCCACCAGCTTCGGCCCCTCCAAGCTGGGCCTCTCCACGAAGTACTCGGCCTTCGGGTCGAGCCTCGCGGGCTGACCGGGAGACACCCACCCATGCGCAGACACATCACCGCCGCCGTCACCACGCTGGCCGCCGCAACCCTCGCTTCCCTGTCCCTGTCCGCCCCCACCGCCACCGCGGCCGCCGCGAAACACGCCGACGACTTCAACGGCGACGGCTACCGCGACCTCGTGGTCGCCGCGCCCTCGGCCACCGTCTCGGGGCGCGAGGAGGCGGGCTCCGTCGTGGTCCTCTACGGCTCGGCCTCCGGCCCCTCGGCCGCCAAGAAGAAGCTGCTGACCCAGGCCACCACCGGCGTCCCCGGCTCCCCGGAGACCGCCGACCGCTTCGGCGGATCGGTCTCCTCCGCCGACCTGGACCTCGACGGATACGCCGACCTGGTCGTCGGCGCACCCGGCGAGGACGTGGACGGTACGAGCAACCTCGGCACCGTCACCGTGATCTGGGGCTCCGCGTCCGGCTTGACCGGTGGGGCCAACCTGCCCGCCACCCACGGCTCCGACGGCGTCGGCTGCGCCTACGGCACGGACCTGGCCACCGTCGCCAAGACGCCGTACCCGAACGCGGAGGTACGGGTCGCGGGCGGCTGCTCCGTGTGGACGTTCAGGGCACCCGTCACCCGGGCGGGCAAGCCCTTCTCCAAATCCCAGCGGGTCATGGGCCCTTCGGCGGCGAAGCTCGTGACCGGTGATCTCAACGGCGACCAGCGGGCCGACGAGGTCGAGATCTCCGTCCCGCTCGGCGACTTCCCGAGCGGCGGCGTCTACGTCAACAGGTCGGGCGGCTCCTACGAACCGCCGCTGTCCCACGACGGCGACAACGCGGCCATCGGCGACGTCAACGGCGACGGCTACGGCGACCTCGTGGTCGGCGACAGCGCCGACACCACCATCGAAGGCCACCCGCAGGAGGGCACCGGACACGAGGGCGGCCAGGTCGCCGTCTGGCTCGGCAGCGCCTCGGGGGTCGACGCGGACACCGCGCCGCTCCTCGTCCATCAGTCCACGCCCGGCGTCCCCGGCTCCTCCGAGCACGGTGACCTGTTCGGCGCGGACGTGAGCGTCGCCGACGTCGACGGCGACGGGTACGCGGACATCGCCGTGGGCGCGCCGGGCGAGTCCCTGGGTTCCGCCAAGCGCGCGGGCAGTGTCGTGGTCGTGCCGGGCGGTCCGTCCGGGCCCACCGGAGCGGGCTCGTACAGCATCACGCAGGATTCCGCCGGCGTACCCGGCACCGCTGAGCGCGAGGACGCCTTCGGCACGACCGTCCGCCTCGCCGACCTCACCAAGGACGGCAAGCCGGAGCTGGTCGTCGGCACTCCCGGCGAGCGCGCACCGGGCGCCACCCGGAACACGGGCGGTGTCTGGACCTTCAAGGGCTCGGCATCGGGACCGGCGCTGTCCGGATCCACCAGCCTGATGGCCGGTTCGGTGGGCCTGCCGACATCGAGCGACACCTACTGGGCAAACGTCCTCGCCCCCTGACAGGGGACTTCCTCGCTCCCTGACGGGGGCCTTCCTCGCCTCCTGTCAGGGGGCTTCCTCGTCCCCTGGCAGGGGCCTTCCGCAACCTTCTCCTCGATCCGCGTGTCACATGTGTACCGGCACCGGTCACCACCCCGCGTTCACTACAAGTTGGAGATCCCGTGCGCACACGCGCCCTCGCCCTGGTCGCCACCACAGCCCTCGCCGCCACCGGCCTCACCCTGCCCCTCGCGGCCAACGCGACCGCCGCACCGGCCGCCCCCGCCCCCGCTCCCCTCACCGCCGACTTCAACGGCGACGGATACGACGACCTCTTCGTCGGGGTGCCCAGCGGCAGTGTCGGCGGCGAGGCCAAGGCGGGGTACGTCAGCGTGGTGTTCGGCGGGGAGTACGGGCCCGGGCCGCACGGCGTGCGGCGGATCACGCAGGCCACCGTCGAGGTGCCCGGCACCCCGGAGGCCGGTGACCGGTTCGGCGGCTCCGTCGTCGCCGCGCACATTGACGACGACAAGTACGCGGACCTGGTGATCGGTGCTCCCGGCGAGGACATCGACGCCAAGACCGACGCCGGCTCCGTGACCGTCCTGTACGGCACCGGCGACGGCTTCGCCCTGGCCAACACGGCGGGCCGCGGCGCGAAGTCCGGCGACGTGTACGGAAACGCCCTCGCCGCCGCCGACTTCACCGGTGACACGGACGTCGACCTCGCCATCGGCGGCAAGGACCAGGTCGTCGCCAACTTCAACCCGCTCGCCGCCGACACCCAGCCGGTCATGGCCGACCGCATGGGCGGCCGCGCCCCGGTCATGACGACCGGCGACTTCAACAACGACGCGCGCCCCGACCTCGCCCTCGGCTACTACACGCAGAACCAGCCCTACACCCAGTCCCACCTCCGCCTCTACGGCTGGAACAAGGAGGAGGGCTCCATGGGCAACTTCTGGAACAACTCCAACGGCGCCGCGAACGCCCTCGCCTCCGGCGACTTCAACGGCGACGGCTTCGACGACCTCGCCGTCGGCAACTGCCGCGAGATCGCCGACGAGAACATCGACGACCCGTGCGGCCCGGAGAAGCTCGCCAAGGGCGGCGGCATCCACGTCCGCTTCGGCGACGCCAACGGCAGCTTCGGCTGGGAGCAGCAGACGTTCAACCAGGACACCGCGGGCATGCCCGGCGTCGCCGAGACCGGTGACGGCTTCGGTGACGCCCTTGCCGTGGCGGACATCGACGCCGACGGCCACGACGACCTGATCGCGGGCGCCCCCGGCGAGGCCATCGGCAGCGCGGCGAAGGCGGGCAGTGTCACCGTCCTGAAGGGCGGCGAGATGGGCCTGCTCGACCCGGCGGGCGCGGCGAACCCGGGCACGGTCGCGTACCAGCAGAACTCCCCCGACATCCTGGGCGTCGCGCAGGCCGGCGACCTCTTCGGGGCGGCGCTCGCCTTCGGAGACCACAACGGCGACAACGTCCCCGACCTGTCCGTCGCCGCCCCCGGCGAGAACTCCGCCGCGGGCGGCGTCTGGGATCTGCCCGGCGCCAAGGCGGGCGGCTCGGTCGTCACCCCGAACTCCCTCGGCCTTCCCGCCTCCTTGAACCCGTACGCGTACGGGTCGGTGCTCGGCCGCTGACGAAGGTCGCGGTACTCGGCCGCTGACGGGCCCCAGCAGCACCGGGGGCCCCGGAACCCCCGGGGCCCCCGGGCCTCCCGGGGAAACCCCTCAGGGTCCCCCTAAGGGTTGTCACAGGTCAGCGGCAAAGCCGCTCTCCTCCCGAGGACGGACGACCCCGGCCCTCCAGACCAGGTACGTTCGATTCGTGGCTGGATTCAGGATCGGACGCGGCCGGGACAACCGCACCCCGCAAGCACGCCCCCAACAACGACCGCGGCAGGAGCCGTACGGACAGCAGGCCCCCCAGGGCCAGCAGCCGCCGTACGGCTACCCCCAGCCGCCCTCCCCCTCCCAGCAGTACGGCGGTCAGCCGCCGTACGGCCAGGGCGGTCAGGGCCAGGGCGGCGGACGGGGCGGCCAGGGCGGATACGGCGGGCAGCAGTGGCCCCAGGCGGGCGGCGCCCACGGCAACCACGGCGAGCCGGAGTATTTCGGCGGCGGCCACGGCGACCCGGGGCACGGGGGCCAGGGCGGCGGCCGTGGCGGACAGGGCGGCCAGGGCGGACAGGGCGGCTTCGATCCGTACGCCGCCAACAACCCCGGTCACACCCAGGCCTTCTCCGTGGGCGAGGACCCGTACAACCAGGGCGACACCTACCGCGCCGGCCAGGCCCCCGCGCCCGTGGGCCCGCGCCTGCACTGGAAGGACCTGCTGCGCGGCATCGTGCTGAGCCCAGGCCCGACCTTCCTGCAGATGCGGGACTACGCGATGTGGGGCCCGGCCGTCGTCGTGACGTTCCTCTACGGCCTGCTCGCGATCTTCGGCTTCGACGGCGCCCGCGAGGACGCCATCAACGCCACGATCTCGACGGCCGTCCCGTACGTCCTGACGACCGCCGTCGCGATCACGATCAGTGCGTTCATTCTGGGCGTGGTCACCCACACCCTCGCCCGCCAGCTCGGCGGCGACGGCGCCTGGCAGCCGACGGTCGGCCTCTCCATGCTGATCATGTCGATCACGGACGCGCCCCGCGTGATCGTCGCCATGTTCCTCGGCGGCGGCCAGCCCTTCGTCCAGCTGCTCGGCTGGGCCACCTGGGTCGCGGCGGGCGCGCTGCTCACGCTGATGGTGAGCAAGTCGCACGACCTGCCGTGGCCGAAGGCCCTCGGCGCGGCGGCCATCCAGCTGCTCGCGCTGCTCTCGATCATCAAGCTGGGCACGTTCTAGCGGCAACGCGCAACGGAGACGGGCCCCGGCGGATACTCCGCCGGGGCCCGTCTCCGCTGCTCGCTACCTGCACCCGCTCGCTCAGGCGTCGAGAACCTGCCCGGCGCGCTTCACGACGGGAGCTTCGACGCTCCACGGGAAGTTGATCCAGTCGTCGGTGCGCTTCCAGACGTACTCGCACTTCACGAGCGACTGCGACTTCTCGTAGATGACGGCGGACCGCACCTCCGCCACGTGGTCGAGGCAGAAGTCGTGCACGAGCTTCAGCGTCTTGCCGGTGTCGGCGACGTCATCGGCGATCAGCACCTTCTTGTCGGTGAAGTCGATCGCGTTCGGCACGGGCGCGAGCATGACGGGCATCTCCAGGGTCGTCCCGACGCCCGTGTAGAACTCGACGTTCACCAGGTGGATGTTCTTGCAGTCGAGCGCGTACGCGAGCCCGCCCGCGACGAAGACGCCACCGCGGGCGATGGAGATGATGATGTCGGGCTCGTACCCGTCGTCGGCGATGGTCTGCGCGAGCTCACGCACCGCGTCGCCGAACTTCTCGTACGTAAGGTTCTCGCGCACGTCACTCATGCTGGATGTCACACCTGGGTCCGATGGAAATTGAGGAAGGAACGGGAGGCGGTCGGCCCGCGCTGCCCTTGGTAACGCGATCCGTACCGCTCCGAGCCGTAGGGCGCCTCGGCGGGCGACGACAGCCGGAACATGCACAGCTGGCCGATCTTCATGCCGGGCCAGAGCTTGATGGGCAGTGTCGCGAGATTGGAGAGCTCCAGCGTCACGTGCCCGGAGAAGCCGGGGTCGATGAAACCGGCCGTGGAATGTGTCACAAGCCCGAGCCGTCCCAGGCTGGACTTCCCCTCCAGCCTGCTCGCGAGGTCGTCGGGCAGGCTGATGACCTCGTGCGTGGAGGCGAGAACGAACTCTCCGGGGTGCAGGATGAACGGCTCGTCGCCCTCGGGCTCGACGAGCCGCGTCAGGTCTGCCTGCTCCACGGAGGGGTCGATGTGGGGGTAGCGGTGGTTCTCGAACACCCGGAAGTAGCGGTCGAGCCGCACATCGATGCTTGAGGGCTGCACCATGGATTCGTCGTACGGATCGATCCGTACTCGTCCGGCGTCGATCTCGGCCCGGATGTCCTTGTCTGAGAGAAGCACGCACCGAGGATACGCAGAGCGCGCGGGCCCGCCCCAATCGGACGCCCCCGCGCGCTGCGGTCCTCTGCTCTCCCTGTCCTTCCCCGCGTCCTTTGCCGCGTCTCCCCGCGCCCCTCGCTACTGCTTCTGCGACGCGACCGGCACGGCATGCCGCAACCGGGCGCAACGCGGACAGCGGATGAGGCGGCCGGGTCCGAGCCGGTCGGCCTTCTGCATCGGGAACGAAGCAGTGCTGAACACGTGCCCTTCGGCACATCGGACGACGGTGCGCTCCATCAAGTCCTCGAGTCCCTTCCCCAAAGCCATAGTTGAGCTCGTAACTCGCCGCACTCCGCTCGCGAGCGAGCCGACGACGAGAGGCCACATTACGGGACGAATGGGGCGCCCCTCCAGGCGGCACTCCGGCCCTTCACGGTACGCCCCAACTCCCGCGCCCCGCAGAGCCATCCACGCCCCGGACAGCACGAAGACCCCGGCGCAAAAGCGCTCGGGGCCGGGGATGAGGTAGAGTGTGCGACGTTACGACACCGTCACAGGCGGCGTCTTTCGCGGGTGTAGTTTAGTGGTAGAACATCAGCTTCCCAAGCTGAGAGTGCGAGTTCGATTCTCGTCACCCGCTCCACACTTGAGGCCCAG
>NZ_BMTR01000015.1 GCF_014649775.1 Streptomyces longisporoflavus
AGCCTCACAGCGCCGATGGTACTGCAGGGGGGACCCTGTGGGAGAGTAGGACGCCGCCGAACTTTACTTATAGCCGTGGTCCCTGGACTTATTGTCCAGGGGCCACGGCTTTTTGTATTTCCGGGCCTTTCTGTCCCCTGACTACCCCTCTGCACCGCCGGCTGACAACTGAGGGTAAGGTCAGGGTGCATCATCGGCTCGTTTCCCACAGGAGGCCCCCGGGTGGAGGTCCAGGAGACTCGCGTCCAGACGGACCGGGTCCTCACCATCCCGAACATCCTCAGCATGGCGCGTCTCCTCGGCGTACCCCTCTTCCTGTGGCTGATCCTCAGGCCCGAGTTCGGCGGGCCCAAGAGCGATCACTGGGCGCTGTTGGTGCTGATGCTGAGCGGTATCAGCGACTATCTCGACGGCAAGCTGGCCCGCCGTTGGAACCAGATCAGCAATCTGGGGAGGCTGCTCGACCCGGCCGCGGACCGGCTCTATATCCTGTCGACCTTGGTCGGCCTTACGTGGCGGGAGATTCTTCCGCTCTGGCTGACCGCGGTGCTGCTCCTGCGGGAGCTGGTACTGCTGGTGATGGTCCTCATCCTCAGACGTCACGGCTATCCGCCGCCGCAGGTGAACTTCCTCGGCAAGGCCGCCACCTTCAACCTGATGTACGCCTTTCCACTACTGCTCCTCAGTGACGGAAGTGGCTGGATCAACAATCTCGCGGCTATTTTCGGATGGGCGTTCGCAGGATGGGGTACAAGTCTGTACTGGTGGGCAGGGATCCTCTACGTGGTTCAGGTCCGCCGACTTGTCCGTGCGGATGTCACGGCCGATTGAGCCTGCCGGTTCGGCAGCTGTGGAGGCTTGCAGCCCCGTAAGCCACATGTACGGGTCTAATCTGGCGGGCTGAGTCGGCCGGGACGTCGCCTATTGAGGAGGACGCTTCCGACATGAAGGCCGTCGTAATGGCCGGAGGCGAAGGCACGCGCCTTCGCCCTATGACCTCGAGCATGCCCAAGCCGCTCCTGCCTGTGGCCAATAGGCCCATCATGGAGCACGTGCTGCGGCTGCTCAAGAGGCATGGGCTCACCGAGACCGTAGTAACAGTCCAGTTCCTGGCTTCTTTGGTCAGGAATTACTTCGGCGATGGTGAAGAGCTCGGGATGGAGCTCACCTATGCCAATGAGGAGAAGCCACTCGGCACTGCCGGGAGTGTGAAGAACGCAGAGGAAGCATTGAAGGACGATGCGTTCCTCGTGATCTCCGGTGACGCTCTGACCGATTTCGACCTCACCGAGCTGATCAACTTCCACAAGGAGAAGGGCGCGCTTGTCACGGTCTGCCTGACGCGCGTCCCCAATCCGCTGGAGTTCGGCATCACCATCGTGGACGAGGAAGGAAAGGTCGAGCGCTTCCTGGAGAAGCCGACCTGGGGGCAGGTTTTCTCCGACACGGTGAATACGGGCATCTACGTCATGGAGCCCGAGGTCTTCGATTATGTCGACGCCGATGTGTCGGTGGACTGGTCCGGTGACGTCTTCCCTCAGCTCATGAAGGAAGGCAAGCCCATCTACGGGTACATCGCCGAGGGCTACTGGGAGGACGTCGGCACGCACGAGAGCTACGTCAAGGCTCAGGCCGACGTGCTGGAGCGCAAGGTCGACGTGGAGCTCGACGGCTTCGAGATCTCACCGGGCGTGTGGGTCGCGGAGGGCGCCGAGGTGCACCCCGACGCCACGCTGCGCGGGCCGCTCTACATCGGTGACTACGCGAAGGTCGAGGCGGACGCCGAGATTCGTGAGCACACGGTCGTGGGTTCGAACGTGGTGGTCAAGACCGGGGCGTTCCTGCACAAGGCCGTCGTGCACGACAACGTCTACATCGGCCAGCACAGCAATCTGCGGGGCTGTGTCATCGGCAGGAACACCGACATCATGCGGGCCTCCCGCATCGAGGACGGCGCCGTCATCGGCGATGAGTGCCTCGTCGGTGAGGAATCGATTATCCAGGGCAATGTCCGGGTCTATCCGTTCAAGACGATCGAGGCCGGCGCGTTCGTCAACACCTCCGTCATCTGGGAGTCGAGAGGCCAGGCGCATCTCTTCGGTGCGCGTGGGGTCTCCGGGATCCTGAACGTGGAGATCACGCCCGAACTCGCGGTGCGGCTGGCGGGGGCGTATGCCACGACCCTCAAGAAGGGCTCGACCGTCACCACGGCGCGTGACCATTCGCGAGGCGCCAGGGCCCTGAAGCGCGCGGTGATCTCGGCCCTGCAGGCCAGCGCCATCGACGTACGGGACCTGGAGAACGTACCGCTGCCCGTCGCGCGGCAGCAGACGGCTCGGGGCAGTGCCGGCGGGATCATGATCCGGACGACGGCGGGGTCGCCCGACTCCGTCGACATCATGTTCTTCGACGCGCGCGGGGCCGACCTGTCGCAGGGGAGTCAGCGCAAGCTGGACCGGGTTTACGCACGTCAGGAGTACCGGCGGGCGTTCCCCGGGGAGATCGGGGATCTGCACTTCCCGTCCAGTGTCTTCGACTCCTACACCGGATCACTGCTCCGCAATGTCGACACCACGGGTGTTGCCGAGTCGGATCTGAAGGTGGTCGTCGATGCCTCCAACGGCAGTGCGGGGCTTGTGCTGCCCAGCTTGCTCGGCCGGCTCGGCGTCGATGCGCTGACCATCAATCCGGGCCTGGACGAATCGCGCCCGACCGAGACCTACGAGGCACGCAGGTCGGGTCTCGTGCGGCTCGGCGAGATCGTGGCGTCGTCGCGTGCCGACTTCGGTGTGCGGTTCGACCCCGTGGGCGAGCGGCTCTCGCTCGTCGACGAGAAGGGGCGGATCATCGAGGACGACCGCGCGCTTCTCGTCATGCTCGACCTGGTCGCGGCGGAACGCCGCAGCGGGCGGGTCGCGCTGCCGGTGACGACGACGCGCATCGGCGAGCAGGTGGCGGCGTACCACGGGACGCAGGTCGACTGGACGACCACGTCGCCCGACGATCTGACGCGGGTGGGGCGCGACGAGTCGACCATCTTCGGCGGAGACGGCCGCGGCGGATTCATCATCCCCGAGTTCAGCAGCGTGTTCGACGGTACGGCCGCCTTCGTGCGGCTCATCGGTCTTGTGGCGAGGACGCAGCTCACGCTGAGCCAGATCGACGCGCGTATCCCGCGCGCGCATGTGCTCCGGCGGGATCTCGCGACGCCCTGGGCGGTCAAGGGGCTCGTCATGCGGACCGTCGTGGAGGCGGCGGGGGAGCGGTCCGTGGACACGACCGATGGTGTGCGGGTCGTGGAGGCCGACGGGCGCTGGGTCCTCGTACTGCCCGACCCGGCGGAGGCCGTCACCCATCTGTGGGCCGAGGGACCCGACGACGCGTCCGCCCAGGCGCTGCTCGACGAGTGGTCGGCCGTGGTGGACAGCGCCGGTCGCTGACCCCGGCGCGGGCCGGACGGCACCCTTGGGGGGTGCTGTCCGGCACGCCGGTGGGGCCATTCGGAGGTAACGCCCGCGACGTGCGACGATGTGCGGCATGCCGCAGCAGCCCCCCGTTCGGAGCACACCCTCACGCCCCCGGCGTCCGGACGCCTCCATGTCGCTGCTGACCACGGTCATGGACCACAGCCTGGACGAGGGTTACGCGGAGGCGGCGGCCCGCAAGAAGGCGAGGGGCGCCGGCGGCGTGCCGCGTCCGCTGCGGGCCAAGCTCGGACTCGCGCTCGGACTCGTGCTCGCCGCCCTCGTGGTGACCGTGGGCGCCGCGCAGGCGCGGATAGCCGCTCCGGTGGTCGCCAAGGAGCGCGCTGAGCTCATCGACCGGATCGAGTCGGCGACCTCGGACGCGGATGAGCTCGAGGGAGATGTCGAGACGCTCCGCGACGACGTGGGCGCACGGCAGCGCGAGGCGCTGAAGAAACACGGGGGCAGCCAGGGCGAGTTGGTGTCCCTGCTCTCCGGTGCCACCAAGGTCCACGGGCGCGGCGTGAAACTAGTGGTGGACGACGCCAAGGAAGCCGACCAGGGCGGGGGCGGGCCGCGGGAGAGCGCGGGTTTCTCCGACACCGGGCGGGTGCGGGACCGCGACATGCAACGGGTCGTCAACGGCTTGTGGCAGTCCGGCGCGGAAGCGATCGCCATCAATGATCAGCGGCTGACGGCCCTGTCGGCGATCAGGGCCGCGGGTGACGCGATACTGGTCGACAACAAGCCGCTCGTGCCGCCGTATACGGTGCTTGCCGTGGGTGACGGGCAGCGCTTGAGCACGCGTTTCCAGAACAGTCGCGACGGTCAGTATCTGCATGCTCTGCAGGAGAACTTCGGCGTCCGGACCAGCATTTCCGTCCAGGACGACGTCCGATTGCCGGCAGCGCCGAGTGTGACCGTACGTACAGCAGAGCCGAAGGCAGGAAAGGGCACATCGTGATCGCCGTACTGGGCCTCGTCGTGGGAGTCGTGGCCGGATTGTTGGTCCGGCCCGAGGTTCCGGCCGTGGTCGAGCCGTACCTTCCGATCGCCGTGGTGGCGGCACTCGACGCGGTGTTCGGAGGCCTGCGCGCGATGCTCGACGGCATCTTCGACGACAAGGTCTTCGTGGTGTCGTTCCTCTCGAACGTCGTCGTGGCCGCCCTGATCGTCTTCCTGGGCGACAAGTTGGGCGTCGGCGCCCAGCTGTCCACCGGCGTCGTGGTGGTCCTCGGCATCCGGATCTTCTCGAACGCGGCCGCCATCCGCCGACACATCTTCAGGGCGTGACGCGGATGGGTACGGAAGAGACGCCGGGGGGCGAGAACCGGAGCAGGGAGCTTCCCGCCGAAGTGCAGGGCCCGCCGCCCGCGGAGCCCGTGCGGCCCGCTGAGGACGCGGCGCCCGAGCAGGACGAGCAGCACCAGGACCCGGACGGGAAGGCCCCGCGCAGCGGCCGTCAGCGGCTGGCGGAGGGGCTGTGGCCGCCCCGCGTCACCCGTCCTCAACTCATCGTCGCCCTGCTGCTGTTCGTGCTGGGGCTCGGCCTTGCCATCCAGGTGCGCTCCAACAACGACAGCAGCGCGCTGCGCGGCGCACGTCAGGAAGATCTCGTACGCATCCTCGATGAACTGGATGACCGTACACAGCGTCTGGAAGGTGAGAAGCAGCGTCTGGAGGATCAGCGCACCGGGCTCGAGAACAGCTCGGACCAGGCCGAGGAGGCCCGCAAGCAGACCGTCGAGAAGGAACGGCAACTCGGCATTCTTGCGGGCACCGTGGCAGCGCAGGGTCCTGGTATCACGCTGACCATCGATGACAAGAAGGGATCGGTTGAGGCGGACATGCTGCTCGACGCCATTCAGGAGCTGCGCGCCGCGGGTGCCGAGGCCATCCAGATCAATGATGTACGCGTAGTGGCCAACACCTATCTTTCGGATACGGACAGTGGTGGTGTCCGGGTGGACGGCCGCAAGGTCGGCAAGCCCTACCGGTTCAAGGTGATCGGCAAGCCGCAGGACCTCGAGCCGGCACTGAACATCCCAGGTGGCGTGGTGCAGACTCTGGAGAAGGAGCAAGCCACCGTGACCGTGGCGCGAGCGGAGAAGATCGTGGTCGACGCCTTGCGAGCCGCGAAGCGGCCTGACTACGCTCGGTCGTCGTCCCAGTGAGGCGGGGGTGCATGGGGGCCGCCGGTCGCGGGCATGAGGTTGCGGGGGGTCGGCGCATCGTAAGCGTGATGCGTGGTGGAAACTGTTTGGTGGATACGGACGTTGTGAGGATGTCTGTGCTGCCGATGTACGGCGGTGTGTGCAATCAGGGTTCGTCCTGCCCCACGGGCGGGTCTGTTTCGGTCAAGGGGAATCGCCCGTGAAGTTGTTTGCGAAGTTGTTCGGCAAGAGTGCACGCGAGGACAGCGGCAACCCCGCCACTGCCCGGCACCGTGCCCCGCGCCATGGAGATGCCGAGGAGCAGGGCGGCGAGCGCCCGATGTTCCGTGACCAGGTCGGTGGGCCGGGCGGTGACATTTCGGGCGCGCAGGGCGCGTCGTCTGTTGACCCTGCCGGTCCGGGCCGCATAGGTTTCGGAGAACCGTCAACCTCAAGTACGGGTGGAGGGTTTACCCCCGGCCCGTACGCATCGAATGCCCCCGCGGGGCAGCCTCGGCAGGAGGATCCGTCCATGGCCCTGGTGTGTACGAGGTGCGGGAACCGCAACGCCGAGGCGAGCCGGTTCTGCTCCAACTGCGGCGCGCCGCTGCGGGCCGGGGCCGCGCCGGAGCGTCCGTCCGAGACGACATCGACGATCTCCATCTCCGGCCTTGAGGCCTACGACGCGGAGGCGACGGGGCAGACCGCCTCGCCCGCTCTCTCGCCGGAGGCTCAGGCCGCCGTCGACGCACTGCCGCTCGGCTCCGCGCTCCTCGTGGTGCGCCGGGGTCCGAACTCGGGCAGCCGCTTCCTCCTGGACGGCGAGCTGACCACGGCGGGGCGCCACCCGCAGAGCGACATCTTCCTGGACGACGTGACCGTCTCGCGCCGTCACGTGGAGTTCCGTCGCCTCGGTGACGGTTCCTTCACCGTCGCCGACGTGGGCAGCCTCAACGGCACGTACGTCAACCGGGAGCGCATCGACTCGGTCGCGCTGTCGAACGGCGACGAGGTGCAGATCGGCAAGTACCGGCTGGTCTTCTACGCGAGCCAGCGGGGCGTCGGTATCTGACCCTCCTCCGGACTCCGTCCGGGGGGACCCCCAGGAAGGGCCATGCCACAAACACCGAGGGGCGGTGCCGGGAACGGCACCGCCGCCGAGGACCGTCGGATGATGAGCATCGGCGCCGTGCTGAACGCACTGCGTGACGAGTTCCCCGAGGTCACGATCTCCAAGATCCGCTTCCTGGAGTCGGAAGGACTCATCGAGCCGGAGCGCACGCCGTCCGGCTACCGCAAGTTCAGCCCCGAGGACCTTGAGCGGCTCGGTCACGTCCTGCGGATGCAGCGGGACCACTATCTGCCCCTCAAGGTCATCCGGGAGCACCTGGACGCCATGGAGCGGGGAGAACGTCCCCCGCTGCCCTCCCAGGGGCAACCGCGCGAGCCCGGTGACGCGTGGGGCGCGAGTGACGCCGACGCGCCCACCGCCGCCCGGGTGGGCCGTGCCGAGCTGCTTGCCGCCGCGGAGATCGAGCCGGAGCAGCTCGCCGACTGGGAGACGTACGGCCTCATCGTGCCCTTGCCCGACGGCGGTTATGACGCGGAGGCCGTGACGGTCGCCGCGCTCGTCGTCGAACTCGGGCGGTTCGGTATCGAACCAAGACATCTGCGCACCATGAAGTCGGCGGCCGAACGCGAGGCCGGTCTGGTCGACCAGGTCGTCGCGCCGCTGCGCCGGCACCGTAACCCGCAGACCAGAGCCCATGCGGAAGCCCGTACGAAGGAACTCGCCGGGCTGACCGGAAAGCTGCATTCTGCACTGGTACAGACGGCTCTCGGAGTGCGGTTGCCCTGACTCGGGAGGTGCCCGACTACCCAAACCGGCCGGGCACGTCCTAGGGTTGCTGTGTGAACGAGCTCGACGTCGTAGGTGTCCGGGTGGAAATGCCCTCCAACCAACCGATCGTGCTCCTGCGTGAAGTGGGAGGCGATCGTTACCTCCCCATCTGGATCGGTCCAGGGGAGGCGACCGCGATCGCCTTCGCACAGCAGGGGATGGCGCCCGCGAGGCCGCTGACCCACGACCTGTTCAAGGACGTGCTGGAGGCGGTGGGTCAGGAACTCACCGAAGTGCGCATCACCGACCTGCGCGAAGGGGTCTTCTACGCGGAGCTGGTCTTCGCCAGCGGAGTCGAGGTGAGTGCCCGGCCGTCCGACGCCATAGCGCTTGCCCTGCGCACCGGAACGCCGATCTACGGCAGCGACGGTGTCCTGGACGACGCGGGCATCGCCATTCCGGACGAGCAGGAGGACGAGGTGGAGAAGTTCCGCGAGTTCCTCGACCAGATCTCGCCCGAGGACTTCGGTACCAACAGCCAGTAGTCCGCCGATTCCGCAGGGTCCCGGCGGGCCATTCGGCTAGCCTTTCCCGGCGATGCGGTACGGCAAACCACTCTTAGGGTGATTATCACTCGGCGTGCCGAGTGTGGCGATCGTTGACGAGCCCCTGGCGACTGCCTACCGTCGAGAAGGCAGGTCAAGGACGGAGGTCGGCGTGAGAAGCAGCGGCGACGGTACGGCGATGGGTGGGCCGTATCCGCTTCACAGCAGCACGGCCGGTCACTCTCCGCAGAGGCCGATGGCGGTTCAGGGCAGCGTTCAGGGGAGCGGGGACGCCACGTCCGGACAGTCCGAACAGGAGCAGATCGGTTACCGGGGGCCTACCGCGTGCGCGGCCGCCGGCATCACCTACCGACAGCTCGACTACTGGGCCCGTACGGGACTCGTGGAGCCCAGTGTGCGGTCCGCGGGCGGATCGGGGACCCAGCGGCTCTACAGCTTCCGGGACGTCGTGGTCCTGAAAATCGTGAAGAGGTTCCTGGACACCGGTGTGTCGCTGCAGAACATCCGGACCACCGTCCAGCACTTGCGCGACGGCGGATTCACGGACCTGGAGCGGATGACGCTCATGAGCGACGGCGCGACGGTCTACGAGTGCACGTCGCCCGACGAGGTCCACGATCTGCTCCAGGGCGGGCAGGGCGTCTTCGGGATCGCCGTGGGTGTCGTGTGGCGGGACGTGGAAGCCGCGCTCTCGCAGCTGCACGGCGAGCGGATCGACACCGGGGAGACCTTGCTGCGGCAGAACCCGGCCGACGAGCTCGCGAGGCGGCGCAACAGGGCCGTGTGAGGCGGTTGTGACTGCTGGGGCCGGACCGGGGCGCGGGGTGGTGTCCCGGTCGCGTTGTCAGTGGCGTAGGGCAGCATCAGAGGTGTGAGAACCGCGCCCACGATTCTGCATCTGGACATGGATGCCTTCTACGCGTCCGCCGAGCAGGCCGCGAAGCCGAGTCTGCGCGGGAAAGCCGTGGTCGTGGGCGGTCTGGGACCGCGGGGCGTGGTGGCGACGGCCTCGTACGAAGCGCGCAGGTTCGGGGTGCACTCGGCGATGCCCATGGGGCAGGCGCGGCGCCTCGCGCCCAATGCCGCCTATCTGGTGCCGCGCTTCGGGCTCTACCGCGAGATCAGCGAGCAGGTGATGACGCTGCTGCGGGCGCTGTCGCCGCTGGTGGAGCCGCTCAGCCTGGACGAGGCGTTCGTCGACCTGGAGGCGGGCGGCGTGGCCGACGACCAGGCGTCGGCGCTCGCCGTGGGCGAGCGGTTGCGGGCGGACATCAAGGCGGTGACCGGGCTCGCGGGGTCCGTAGGGCTCGCCGCGTCCAAGATGCTGGCGAAGATCGCCTCCGAGGAGGCCAAGCCGGACGGGCTGCGGTTGATAGTGCCGGGGACCGAGCGGGACCTGCTCGCGCCGATGTCGGTGCGGACGCTGCCCGGTGTCGGGCCTGCCACCGGGGACCATCTGCGGCGGGGCGGGATCACGACCGTGGGCGAGATCGCGGAGGCGGGCGAGGACGAGCTCGTACGGCTCCTCGGCAAGTCCCACGGGAGCGCGCTGTACGCGATGGCCCTCGCGCGGGACGAACGGCCCGTGGTGGCCGAGCGGGAGTCCAAGTCGGTCAGCGTCGAGGACACGTACGACGTGGACATCCACGACCGGGTGCGGGTCAGGGGAGAGGTGGCGCGGCTCGCGGAGCGGTGCGTGGAGCGGCTGCGGGCGGCGGGGCACTCGGGGCGGACCATCGTGCTGAAGGTGCGGCGGTTCGACTTCTCGACGCTGACGCGCTCCGAGACGCTGCGTGGGCCTACGGACGACCCCGGCGTGGTGCGGGAGGCCGCCGCGCGGCTCCTGGAGTCCGTGGACACCACCGGGGGCGTGCGGCTCCTCGGGGTGGGGGTCACGGGGCTCGCCGACTACACGCAGGAGGATCTCTTCGCGCAGGCCCAGGCGCAGGCCGAGGCCGAAGCCGCGGAGGCCCTGGAGGCGGAGCGGAACGCCGAGGGGGAGGCGCACGAGGAGGCGCAGGGGGAGATACGGGGGGAGCGGGACGGGGAGAGTCCGGTGGAGGACGTGGCCGAAACCGGCGATGCGCCGATCCCGCCGGCCGAGCGGCGATGGGCGGCCGGGCACGATGTGCGGCATGCCGATTACGGGCACGGGTGGGTCCAGGGCAGTGGCCTGGGGCGGGTGACGGTTCGCTTCGAGACGCCGGAGTCGCGGGTGCCGGGGCGGGTGCGGACATTCCGGACCGACGATCCGGCGCTCGAGCCCGCTGAGCCGTTGCCGCTGATGGCCGCGCCGGGGGAGGGGGCTGGGCAGGGGCCTCTGGTGTAGCCGGTGCTCGACGGGTGGGCTCGGGGGCGCGTTGGGCGGACTCAGGGGCTTGTGGCCGGGGTGGTGCTGGGTGGCCGGGCTCAAGGGTTCGTGGCCGGGTCGGGCCGGGCGGGTGCTGGTGTCGGGGCCAGGGGCTTGTGGCCGGGCGGGTGCTCGGAGGCCGGACTCGGGGGCTTGCGGCCGGGCCGGGGCTGGCTCTCCGGGCTCACGGGCTTGTGGCCGTGCGCATGCTGGGTGGCCGGGCTCAGGGCTCGTGGCGCGGTGGCCGGGCTCAGGGCTCGTGGCGCGGTGGCTGGGCTCAGGGCTCGTGGCGCGGTGGCTGGGCTCAGGGGTTCGTGGCCGGGCCGGGCGGGCGCTGGGTGTCCGGGCTCACGGGCTTGTGGCCGTGCGGGCGCTGGGTGGCCGGGCCAGGGGTTTGTGGCCGTGCGGGCGCTGGGTGGCCGGGCTCAGGGCTCGTGGCTCGGTGGCTGGGCTCGGGGGCTCCTGGTCGGGCTGGTGCTCGGTGGATGGCCTCAGGGCTCGTGGCCGGGGTCAGGCGTTCTCCTGGCCTGCGATCTTGCCGAAGTCCTGGTCCGGCGGGGGTGGCTGCGGGGGTGCGATGTCCAGGCCGTAATGGTGGTAGAGCTGCAGCTCCTGTTCGGGGGAGAGGTGGCGGCCCACACCGAAATCGGGGGCGTCCTTGATCAGGGCGCGCTCGAAGGGGATGCGCAGAGTGCCGTCGCCGGTGAGCTCGCTGGGTTCCAGGGGCACGAACGCGTCCCGGCTGAACAGCCCCGTACGTATGGCAGCCCATTCCGGGGTGCCCGTGGCATCGTCGAGATAGACCTCGTCGATCGTGCCGATCTTGGCCCCGTTCAGGTCGAACGCCTTCCGGCCGATCAGGTTGCGCGGATCGATATCGGTCTGCACGGTCCCTCCAACTGGTCGGGGCTTGTCGAAGTGGGGCGTAACTCATCCTTGTTCGTTCGTAATCACTACGAAAGAGCACTTCGGGGCAGGCGGCCACTCGAGGGATGGCCCGCGGTCCTCGCTGGTAGGCTGGCGGATGGCTGCTGACCCCGTGCGGGAGAGCTCTCCGGTTGAGACACCGGGGGCGCCGAAGGAGCAACTCCTCCCCGGAATCTCTCAGGCCCATGTACCGCACGGACGAGGTCACTCTGGAAAGCAGGGCGGGCGTCGGGCGGGCACGTTCGGAACCCCTCCTCACCGACGGTGAAAGCCGGGACGAGGCCCCTCGCGGGGCACGGCCCGGTGAAACTCTCAGGTTGAGATGACAGAGGGGGAGGCCGTCGGGGTACCCGTGCCGTGGTGCCCCTCGCAGGTCGCGTCAGACCAGGAGGCCTCCGCAATGACCGCCACCCCTCGCATCCCGCTTTCAGAGCTCGAGCAGGGCATTCCCTTCGAGCAGCGGCACATCGGACCCGACGCGGAAGCACGGGCCAAGATGCTCGCGCAGGTCGGATACGGCTCGCTCGACGAGCTGACCGCCGCCGCAGTGCCGGATGTGATCAAGAACGCCGAGGCGCTGAAGCTGCCCGGGGCGCGCACCGAGGCCGAGGTCCTGGCCGAACTGCGCGGCCTCGCGGACCGTAACCAGGTTCTTGATTCCATGATCGGGCTCGGCTACTACGGGACCTTCACGCCGCCGGTGATCCTGCGGAACGTCATGGAGAACCCGGCGTGGTACACCGCTTACACGCCGTACCAGCCCGAGATCTCCCAGGGACGCCTGGAGGCGCTGCTCAACTTCCAGACCGTCGTCGCCGAGCTGACCGGCCTTCCCACCTCCGGTGCCTCGCTGCTCGACGAGGGGACGGCCGCCGCCGAGGCCATGGCCCTCTCACGGCGCATGGGCAAGGTCAAGGACGGTGTCTTCCTCGTCGACGCCGACGCGTTGCCGCAGACCATCGCCGTCATCCAGACCCGTGCCGAGCCGACCGGTGTCGAGGTCGTCGTGGCCGATCTGAGCGAGGGCATCCCGGCGGACGTCGCCGAGCGCGGTGTCGTCGGCGTACTGATCCAGTACCCCGGCGCCTCCGGTGCCGTACGCGACATCAAGCCCCTCATCGAGCAGGCGCACGAGCTCGGCGCCATAGTCTCCGTGGCCGCCGACCTGCTCGCCCTGACGCTGCTCACCTCGCCCGGCGAGCTCGGCGCCGACATCGCCGTCGGCACCACGCAGCGCTTCGGCGTCCCGATGGGCTTCGGCGGCCCGCACGCCGGTTACATGGCGGTGCGCGAGAAGTTCGCCCGCAGCCTGCCGGGGCGCCTCGTGGGTGTCTCCGTCGACGCCGACGGCAACAAGGCCTACCGGCTCGCGCTGCAGACCCGTGAGCAGCACATCCGCCGCGAGAAGGCCACCAGCAACATCTGCACCGCTCAGGTGCTGCTCGCCGTGATGGCCGGAATGTACGCGGTGTACCACGGGCCCGAGGGTCTCAAGTCCATCGCACGCCGTACCCACCGCTACGCCACCGTGCTCGCCGCGGGTCTCGCCGCCGGCGGGGTCGAGGTCGTGCACGGCGCGTACTTCGACACCCTGACCGTGCGGGTGCCGGGCCGGGCCGAGCAGCTCGTCTCCGCGGCCCGCGAGGGTGGCGTCAACATCCACCTGGTCGACGCCGACCATGTCTCCCTGGCCTGCGACGAGACCACCACGCGCAACCAACTGACCGCGATCTGGACCGCGTTCGGCGTCGAGGCCGACGTCGAGGCGCTCGACGCGGAGACCGAGGACACGCTCCCGGCCGCTCTGCTGCGCCAGGACGAGTACCTCACGCACCCCGTCTTCCACCAGTACCGCTCCGAGACGGCCATGCTGCGTTACCTGCGCAAGCTGTCCGACCGGGACTACGCGCTCGACCGCGGCATGATCCCGCTGGGCTCCTGCACCATGAAGCTCAACGCGACCACGGAGATGGAGCCGGTCACCTGGCCCGAGTTCGGGCAGCTGCACCCCTTCGCGCCCGCCCAGCAGGCGCAGGGCTATCTGACGCTCATCCGTGAGCTGGAGGAGCGGCTCGCCGAGGTCACCGGGTACGACAAGGTCTCCCTGCAGCCCAACGCCGGTTCGCAGGGCGAACTCGCCGGACTGCTCGCCGTACGCGGCTACCACCGCGCCAACGGCGACGACCAGCGCACCGTCTGCCTCATCCCGTCCTCCGCGCACGGCACCAACGCCGCGAGCGCCGTGATGGCCGGCATGAAGGTCGTCGTCGTGAAGACCAGTGACGACGGCGAGATCGACATAGAGGACCTGCGCGCCAAGATCGAGAAGCACCGCGACGAGCTGTCGGTGCTCATGATCACCTACCCGTCCACGCACGGTGTGTTCGAGGAGCACGTCGCCGACATCTGCGCCCGGGTGCACGAGGCGGGCGGCCAGGTCTACGTCGACGGGGCGAACCTCAACGCCCTGGTGGGCCTCGCCCAGCCCGGCAAGTTCGGCGGCGACGTCTCGCACCTGAACCTGCACAAGACCTTCTGCATCCCGCACGGCGGCGGTGGCCCCGGCGTCGGCCCGGTCGGCGTGCGCGAGCACCTCGCGCCGTACCTGCCCAACCACCCGCTGCAGCCCGCCGCGGGACCCGAGACGGGCGTCGGGCCGATCTCCGCCGCTCCGTGGGGCTCGGCCGGCATCCTGCCGATCTCCTGGGCGTACGTACGCCTCATGGGCGGCGAGGGCCTCAAGCGCGCCACGCAGGTCGCCGTGCTCTCCGCGAACTACATCGCCAAGCGCCTGGAGCCGCACTACCCGGTGCTCTACACCGGTCCCGGCGGGCTCGTCGCGCACGAGTGCATCATCGACCTGCGTCCGCTGAGCAAGGCGACCGGCGTCAGCGTCGACGACATCGCCAAGCGCCTCATCGACTACGGCTTCCACGCGCCGACCATGTCGTTCCCGGTCGCCGGGACGCTGATGATCGAGCCGACCGAGAGCGAGGACCTGGTCGAGATCGACCGGTTCTGCGAGGCGATGATCAGCATCCGTGCGGAGATCGAGAAGGTCGGCGGCGAGTGGACCGCCGAGGACAACCCGCTGCGGAACGCGCCGCACACCGCCGCCACGCTCAGCGGTGAGTGGGAGCACGCCTACAGCCGCGAGGAGGCGGTCTTCCCGGCCGGGGTCGTCGCGGCGGACAAGTACTGGCCGCCGGTGCGCCGCATCGACCAGGCGTACGGCGACCGGAATCTGGTCTGCTCCTGCCCGCCGCTGGATGCGTACGAGGACTGATGTCGCGTCCCGCACATGCGTGGGGGCCGGTCCGGAGGTTGTCTCTCCGGGTCGGCCCCTTTGTCGTCCGTGCTGTTGTCCGTGCCGTGTCGCTGCGGCGTCAAGCGGCGGTCATGATCGTGTCCGTGCCCAGCGGTCGGTGCGGGGCGATGATCTGTCCGTCCGGCAGCAGCTCACCGGTGTCCTCGAAGAGGAGGACGCCGTTGCACAGCAGGCTCCAGCCCTGCTCAGGGTGGCTCGCCATGAGAAGCGCGGCCTCCCGGTCTGCGGAGTCGGCTGTCGGGCACGGTGGTTGGTGCTGGCACATGGAAGGGTTCTTTCGCTGCGGTGTGATGGCTGTGCTGTCTGCCTTGCGGCTCGATGCGGCGTTCATGGCCGCCCCCCGTTCAGTCGGTCCGGTCCCAGTGTTGCCCTACGGGAGTCAATCCGCAGGGATTTGGCGGCAGCGCTCCTTACTGCTTAATGACGTATCACCCGCCCGGACGGTTCAGCCCAACTGCACTGTCTATTCGGGTGGTTCGGGGTGGTCATACCGGGCTAGTCCGTACGGGTGCCGGACGCGCCGAGCCCCGCGGCCGGGAACGGCGGCGGGGCACGGAAACGTACGGCGAGGTCAGGCGGGCGAGCCGAGCAGCGGTGCGGGGCTCATGCGGTGGGTGAGGACCTTGAGAAGTTCCGCGGCGCGGTGCGGGCGGTGCGCCGCGATGCCGGGAGGCGCGGGCGCCAGGGGCACGAGGATGTCGGAGGCGTCGAGATGGCCGCCCGCCGCGTCCGCCGTGCAGTCGCCGTGCAGCCACAGTGTCAGCATGTAGAGCTCGGGTACGGACAACAACCGTGGTTGATAGGGCAGCTGCATCGCCTCGGCCTGGCGCAGGGCGCGTTCGGTGGCCGCGATGTACGGGCCCTCGAAGAAGTGGGAGAAGGTCCAGCCGTCGGGTGTCAGCATCGTGTCCGCCGCGGCGACGGCGCGCTCGCCGCAGCGGATCAGGAAACGCCACCCCGCGAGCCGGGTGGGCGAGGTGCCGGAGGGGGTGATCCGGTCCAGGACATGTACGGGCAAGGGAAGTTCGGGGCTTGCGGGTCCCTGTGCGGCGCGCAGGGACGGGGTTCGGGCTTCGCGTACGGCGGTGGGTGAACCGAGTGCCGCGAGGACGCTGCGCAGGGCGGGCGCGGGAGCCGGGGGGACTTGCAGCGGCATGATGGGTCGCCTCTCTCATTCGACAGGCACGGTGGAACGAGGACAGGTGCGGACGTCGCTGTCTGCTCCGGGGGCAGAGGGGGCGGGCAGGGGACCGCGGGCGCCAACTCTCTGCCTCGTTCGCGGAGTTTATACGACACGTGTTCAGGCGGTGTTTCAGCTAACCGCACCCGATATTACCGACAAGGCGATATCCGGTCGCCATTTTGCGGGCTTTACCCCGATTCCGGATGAGCCCGGGCCTTTGACCTCGGCGCCCTTCGCCGGAGCGGTCGGCCGATTCTCATCGGCGTTTTTCACCAGGGTTCGGCACGCCGATTCCGGCGGCGAACCTCATGCCTGGTGAATGTGCCGCCCGTACATGGCATCGAGCCTACTGGGCCCGCGGCATGTGCGGGGCGTTATCGATCACTTTGCAGGGCATCATTGGTCGAGACACAGCGGCCGGATCATTGGCTGCCCATCAGAGCCCAGCAGAGGAGGGGACGCTTCGATGGGGGAGAAGGTCGTAGCAGGCACGTTTGACCTGGCCGAGCGGCACCGGTACCGGAGCAAGCTCAAGGAGTGTCTCGCGGGGTTGCGGAGGCTGTTGGACGAGGAGCGGTTCGACAGGCCCAAGAACCTCATGGGCGTGGAGATCGAGCTGAATCTCGCGGGACCCGACGGCATGCCGAGAATGCTGAATGCTGAAGTTCTCGAACGCATCGCGAGCCGTGACTTCCAGACGGAACTCGGAATGTTTAATCTTGAAGTCAATATCGCCCCGCACCGATTGGGCGGACGTGTTCTCGACCGTCTCGCCGAGGAGCTGCGCACCGGCCTCGCCTATGCCCACCGTAAAGCGAACGAGGTGAACGCCGGCATCGTGATGATCGGAATTCTGCCGACCCTCGCGCACCATGACCTGGTCTCGGGAAATCTCTCCGACGTCGACCGTTACGCCCTGCTCAACGATCAGATCGTGGCGGCCCGCGGCGAGGAGTTCGTCCTCGACATCCAGGGCGTGGAGCGACTGAACTGCACCTCCGCGTCGATCGCGCCCGAAGCGGCGTGCACGTCCGTGCAGTTGCACCTTCAGGTCACGCCGGGCAGATTCGCCGACGTGTGGAACGCGGCGCAGGCGGTCGCCGCGGCGCAGATCGCCGTCGGCGCCAACGCGCCCTTCCTGTTCGGACGCGAGCTGTGGCGCGAGTCGCGTCCTCCGCTGTTCCTGCAGTCCACCGACACCCGCCCGCCCGAGCTCCAGGCGCAGGGCGTGCGGCCGCGGACGTGGTTCGGGGAGCGCTGGATCAGCGACGCGTACGAGCTTTTCGAGGAGAATCTGCGTTACTTCCCCGCACTGCTGCCCCTCCTGGACGACGAGGACCCGCTTGAGGTGCTCGACGACGGCCGCGTGCCGCAGCTCGGCGAACTCGTCCTGCACAACGGCACCGTCTACCGCTGGAACCGGCCCGTGTACGGCATCGCGGGCGGTGTCCCGCATCTGCGCGTCGAGAACCGCGTGCTGCCCGCGGGCCCCACCGTCACCGATGTCATCGCCAACGCCGCCTTCTACTACGGCGTCGTACGCGCCCTTGCCGAGGAGCCCCGGCCCGTGTGGTCGCGGCTGCCCTTCGAGGCCGCGGCCCGCAACTTCGACACCGCGTGCCGCGACGGCATCGAGGCCCGTCTGCAGTGGCCCCGGCGCGGCCGCTACGGCGGGATCACCGAGGTGCCCGCGGTCGCTCTCGTGCGCGACGAGCTGTTGCCGCTCGCCGCCGCGGGGCTCGACGCGTGGGGCGTCGAGCCCGCCGACCGTGACTTCTACCTCGGCGTCATCGAGGAGCGGTGCAGGCGGCGGGTGAACGGGGCGTCCTGGCAGGCGGCGACGTACCACCAGGCCCTGGAGACCGGGCTCGAACGCGAGGCCGCGCTCGCCGCGACCACCCGGCGCTACGCCGAGCTGATGCACGCGGGGGACCCCGTGCACACCTGGCCGGTGGGACTGCCCGAGCCCGCCGTCCTCAGCTAGGACGTCATGCACCGGGAGTGGAGGCGGGCTCAGCCGTGGCTGCCCGCCTCCATGATGGCCTTGAGGATGACCGCGTGGATCTGCGCCGGGTCGTCGACCTGGTGACCTGATCCGCCGGTCGCCTCCGCGATCTGCACCACCTCTTCCTTGTCCGCGTCCGGACCGACCGCGATGGCGATGAGCGGCACCGGGCGCTTGGGGTCGGAGAGGTTCTCCAGCCGTGAGATGAGGTCGCCGCGGGAGATGGAGCCGGGGTCCTGGTTGACGCCGTCCGTGAGCACCACGAGCGCGTTGAACTTGCCGCCCGCGTAGGTGGACGTGGCTTCCTTGTAGGCCGCGAGCGTGGTGTCGTACAGGCCGGTCGCCCCGCCCGGGATGGGCGCCAAGTTGCCGAAGGCCTCCGAGACCCTGTCCCGCTGGGTGCCCTCGCCCTTGCGGTCGCCGAGCCGCTCGGTCGGGACGAGTTCGCGGTAGTCGCGCTTGCCGTCCAGGAGGGTGGCGAACTCCCAGAGGCCGATCTCGTCCTCGTCGGTGAACCCCGCGAGCGCCCGCAGCAGCGAGGACTTGGTGACCTCCATCCGGGACTGGTTCTGGCCCGGCACGAACGCGCCCATGGAGTCCGAGACGTCGACGACCGTGCTGAGCCGGGCGCTCTGGACGGTGATCGTCCACATGCCGAGCGTCTCCTGGAGTTCCTTCTCGCCGGGAGGCTCGCTCGCCTCGGCCGTGTACGGCTGGGGAGTCCGGCCGCCGGCGGCCGTGACGAGCTTCGCCGGCGGGGCCTCGGCGCCGGTCCTGAAGCCGTGCTCCGCCAGGATCGCGCGCCCCTCGTCGTCGCCGAAGAGCGTCATGAACCGCAGGGCGGCCCGGCTCTGGTCCGTGGACAGTTCGTCCTCCCGGACCAGCGTGTACGGGTAGTCGAGACGGGGTGAGCCGTCCTTCGGGTAGAACATGTCGAGGCTGTTCCCCTCGCCCGCCGACGCGTTGTGCTTGTACGCGGCCTGTTCGGAGAGGATCAGCGCCTGGTTGCGCCGCGGGTTGCTCTTCTCGGAGCCGGACGCGTCGCGGGCCACGGTGTCCACGAGCCGGCTGTCGCTGTCGGACGTGCGCGAGGACAGCGCCTTGGCCATCCCCGCGGCCCGCGTGTCACCGCCCTTGCCGCCCGACTTCCCCGCGGCGCTCAGCTTGGCGAGCGCGAGCAGGCCGGTCGCGCTGCGCGCGGGGTCGGCGGCACCGAGCCGCAGCTTGTCGCTCTTCATCGCGGCGCCGGCCAACTCGAGCCAGTCGTACGTCTTCTCGGGCCAGCCCAGGGACTCGGCGGCGGAAGGCACCATGGCCATGCCAATCGGAGAGGAGGCTATGTTCCCCGCGGGAGCGACCTTGTTCTGCTTGCTGCCCGGGCCGACGCGCTGCAGCCACAGTTCGCTGTCCGGCACCCACACGTCGTAACCCGGATCGCCCTGGCCCGTGCGCAGTTCGCCGGCGACCTTGTACGAGTCACGGGCGGTGACCCGGACGTCGATGCACGACCCGTCGGAGGTGACCTCCTTCACGCGTGCGTCGTCGGCGGCCGCACGCAGGGCGGGGGCGATGTCCGGGGCGGCGACCACGTCGAGTTCCACCGCCTCGTCGCGGCACGAATCACCGAAGGACAGCAGGTCGCTGCGGACGGCCGCCGCGGTGCCCGCCGCGACCGTCAGGACGAGTGCCGTCGCGACGGCGACGGTGCGGCCGCGGCTGCGCGGCCGTGGGCCGGATGCGTCAGCCCCGGCCTCATCGGGCAAGCTGTGACGTCCCATGGCGGTGGTGCCCCTCCTTGAGTGATGAAGCAAGGAAAGAGGGGGTGGCATGACCGCAGTCGGCGTCCGTCCCCCTCGGCCTGTCGCGCACGATCTTCGTAACTTCTTTCGAGACCCTAGTGGGACGGGGATGGGGATGAGGCGGGATTACTCAACTGGAGGCGGAGTGCAAGCGGAGTCCGGGCCGTTGGCCGGTTCTTTTCGGGGTGAGGGGCCATCGCGACGGATCCTGCGGGACGAGACGCTGCTCGTCCTGGCCCTTTCACTGGGCGCGAGCGGTGTGTCCGCCCTGATCAGCTTTGTCGGATCGGTCACCAGGCCGGGCGGTCTGAAGGACCAGGCGGCGACCATGAACGCGTCCGCCGCTCCGGGACGGCCATGGCTTGATCTCGCGTGGCAACTCTTCGGGATCACGACCGCCCTGGTGCCGGTGGCGCTGGTCGCGCACTTCCTGATCAGGGAGGGCGCCGGACTGCGCACGATCGGCTTCGACCGGAGCCGGCCGTGGCCGGATCTGGGACGCGGGGCGGCGATCGCCGCGGTGATCGGCAGTACCGGCATCGCGTTCTATCTGGCGGCGCGCGGGCTCGGGTTCAACCTGACGGTGGTGCCGGAGGACCTGCCGGACGTGTGGTGGAAGTACCCGGTGCTCGTGCTCTCAGCGGTGCAGAACGCGGTGCTCGAGGAAGTGATCGTCGTCGGCTATCTGCTGCGCAGGTTCGGGCAGTTGGGGTGGACGCCGATGGCCGCGCTTGTCGGGAGTTCGGTGCTGCGCGGCTCATACCACCTCTACCAGGGCATCGGCGGGTTCATCGGGAACATGGCGATGGGTGTGGTCTTCGTGCTCCTGTACCGGCGGTGGGGGCGCGTCGGGCCGCTGGTGGTGGCGCACTCGCTCCTCGACATCGGGGCGTTCGTCGGGTACGCGCTGCTCGCGGGCAAGGTGGGGTGGCTGCCCACGCCTTAGCCGGCGGGTATACGGGCGGTTCTGTGGGGACGTACGACCGGGGTGCACGACCGGGCGTACGTCCCCACAGTGCCGTCAGGCGTACAGGTCGCCCTCGATGACCGTGACCGCGCGGCCGGTCAGGAGGGTGCGGTCGCCGCGCAGTTCCGTGCGGACCAGGCCGCTGCGGGGCGAGGCCTGAAGCCCGGTGAGCTGTGCGCGGCCAAGCCGCTGGGACCAGAAGGGGGCCAGGGCCGTGTGGGCGCTGCCGGTCACAGGGTCCTCGTCGATGCCGACGCGCGGGAAGAAGCAGCGCGAGACGAAGTCGTAGCCACCGGCGGGGTCTTCGGCGGGCGCGGTGGCGATGATGCCGCGCTTGGAGTGGTGAGCGAGGGCCTTGTGGTCCGGGGCGAGCGCGCGCACCGTCTTCTCGTCCGCGAGCTCGACGAGGAGGTCGCCGAGGTTCGCCCCCGTGTCGTATGCCGCGAGCGGCTCGGCGCCGAGGGCTTCGGCGGCGCCGTCGGGGACGTCGGCCGGAGTGAGCGGGGCGGTCGGGAAGTCCATGGCGAGGGTGCCGTCGGGGTGCGCGGTCGTGGTCAGTACGCCGCTGCGGGTGGCGAACCGTACGGGGCCTTCGGCGGCGCCGGTGGCCTGGAGCACGTGAGCGGTGGCGAGCGTGGCGTGGCCGCAGAGGTCGACCTCGGTGGCGGGCGTGAACCACCGCAGGGCCCAGTCGGCGTCGCCGCCCGCGGGAAGGCGGTGGGCGAAGGCGGTCTCGGCATGGTTGACCTCCGTGGCGACGTTCTGGAGCCAGGCGTCGTCGGGGAAGGCGTCGAGGAGGAGGACGCCCGCGGGGTTGCCCGCGAAGGGGCGGTCGGTGAAGGCGTCGACGATGCGGATGCGATGGGAAGTCGGCATACGAGCGACGCTAGCGGGCCAATGCCGGGGCGGAACAAGGCCAATCGCGGGCGTGTGGACCGATCGAGGCGCCGGCGCCCCTCTGACCTGCGGCTCTGTCCGACTCCTTGGCGGGGGTTGTCAGCCGAACAGTTCCGATATATCGTTGACGCATCGCGACAGATCAACGATGGCGCGATAGATCACCTATAGAAGAAAGATCGCAGAAGGAGTGATTGCCATGCGTTCCCACGGTTACGAACATGAGCACGGACGTGGAAAGTGCGGCCCCGGCCACGAAGGCAGGGGCGGCTTCGAAGGGCGGCGCGCAGCGTTCGGCCCCTTCGGTCCCGGCTTCGGCGGTCCCGGCGGGCCCGGTGGCCCCTGGGGCGGACGCGGCGGCCGAGGCGGTCCGCGGGGCAGGGCGCGGCGCGGCGACGTACGCGCGTCGATCCTGGCCCTCCTGAAGGACCGGCCGATGCACGGCTACGAGATGATCCAGGAGATCGCCGAGCGCAGCGGCGGGGCGTGGAAGCCCAGCCCCGGTTCGGTCTACCCGACCCTCCAGCTCCTGGAGGACGAGGGCCTGATCAGCAGCGCGAGCGAGGGCGGCAAGAAGCTCTTCTCGCTCACCGAGGCCGGCGTCACCGCGGCCGACGAAGGTCCCGACGCGCCTTGGGAAGAGGCCGGGCGCGGGGTCGACTGGGAGACGCTGAACGAGATCCGCCAGGCCGGTTTCGGTCTGATGGAGGCGTTCGGCCAGGTCTGGAAGACCGGCAGCAAGGACCAGCGCGAGAAGGCTCTCACGGTCATCAACGACGCCCGCAAGAAGCTGTACCTGATCCTCGCCGATGAGGACTGAGGCGGCGGGGGTCGCTGACCTCCGACGCCATTGAGGCGCCCCGCACTTACGTGTGGGGCGCCTATTTGTGTGCGGGGAGCGGGGAGCGAGGGGTGGGGGCAGGGCGGGAAGGGCGGGGGAGGTTCGGGCTCAGGCCACCAGGCCCGCCAGCTTCCGCAGTGACTCGTCCAGCGCGGCCGTCGCCGAGTCCTTCAGCTTGCCCGCCATCAGGGAGACCGCCGCGCCCGTGAACTCCCCGTCTATGCGTACGTTCGTCGCGTCCCCCTCGGGCGTGAGCGAGTAGCGGGTGCCGACCGTGACGCCCATCGGGCCCTTGCCCTTGATGGCCAGCGTGCGCTCGCTCTCCAACTCCTCGATCGTCCAGTTGACCTCGGCGGGGAAGCCCATCAGCTTCATGTTCTCCGCGAACGTGCCGCCCGTCTCCAGCGTGGTGGGTGCGCCCTTCGGGAAGCTCGTGTGCGTGGCGTTCCATTCGCCGTACGTGGAGAAGTCGGTGAGCTGGGCCCAGACCTTCTCGGCGGGTGCCTCGATCCGTGCTTCCGCGCTGACTTCGGCCATGCGACGACCCCTTTCCGTTGAGCGCTGCGGCGGGGCGCAGCTGCGGTGTCGCGGAACGTAGCCGCAGGGCCCGGAACATTCAATACTGATGAACCGTCAGGTGCGGCGGGGTGCGCTCCGGCGGTGCCGCTCGAACCCAGGTCGGGTACTGTTGCCCTCCCTCGCGACGGACGCGAGAGGACGGATCAGGGAGGTGGGACCCATTACCGCAGTAGCAGGCAGGGTGCTCCCCTTTCACGACCGCGCGGTCCGCCGGGCATAGGTGGCCGAGGCGATCGAGGGAGCCCCATCGGCATCCCGAGAGGTTCCTTTTCCCATGTCGGTTTCATCGCAGTCATCTGCTTCGCAGTCGCCTTCCGCGCAGTCACCCTCGTCCCCCTCGTCCCCCTCGTCACCCTCTTCGTCTTCTTCCGCCGTCGTCACCGAGTTGCGCGCCGCAGGCTGTGTCTTCGCCGAGGACGAGGCCCGGCTGCTCCTCGACGCCGCGCGTGACCACGCGGAACTCGCCGCCATGGTGGGGCGGCGCGTCGCGGGGCAGCCGCTCGAACACGTTCTGGGCTGGGCCGAGTTCCGGGGTCTGCGGATCGCCGTGGACGCCGGGGTATTCGTGCCGCGAAGGCGCACCGAGTTCCTCGTGGAGCAGGCCGCCGTTCTCGCCCGGCCCGGTGCGGTCGTCGTCGACCTGTGCTGCGGCTCCGGCGCGCTGGGTGCCGCGCTCGGCGCCGCAGTCGACCGCATCGAGCTGTACGCCGCCGACATAGACCCCGCCGCGGTGCGGTGCGCCCGGCGCAATGTCGCAGGCGTCGGAGGCCGGGTGTACGAGGGGGACCTCTACGGGCCGTTTCCCGGCGTGCTCCGGGGGCGGGTCGACGTACTCCTCGCGAACGTCCCCTACGTACCCACCGAAGAGGTCGGACTCCTGCCGGCGGAGGCCCGTATCCACGAGGCGCGTGTGGCGCTCGACGGCGGCGCGGACGGTCTGGACGTCCTGCGGCGGGTGACCGCCGACGCGGCGCGGTGGCTGGCTCCCGGCGGGCGGCTGCTGTTCGAGACGAGTGAGCGGCAGGTGCCGTACGCCCTCGAAGCGGTCGCCGACGGCGGTCTCGTGCCGCGGTCGGTGAGCGACGAGGAGAGGTACGCGACGGTCGTCATCGGGACGCGGTCCGTCACGGGGACGCGGTCCGTCATCGGGACGCGGTCCGTGTAGCCGGGGGGCCGGTGCCGCCGACCCTGCGTATCAGCGCGGCGTCGAACAGGTCGCACGCCCTGGGGAACGGGCCTTCGTCATGGCAGTGCCAGGCCTCCCAGAACAGGTCGGCGGGCAGTGCGTCATCGGGTGCGTACACCCGATACACGTACTGCCTGCCGTCGATCGCCGGCAGCGCGACCATCCAGCACCCGCACTCCATGCTCGGTGGACGAGCGGTCCCCGCGCCGTGGTTGCGGTCAGGGCGTGAATCAAGGCGGCGCGCGCCCCTCGGGGAAGAACTGTCGGATCTCATCCGTAAGGAGGAGAAGCCACACATGCGTGCCCAACCTGTGTCGGACGCGAAGATGCTTCCCGCCGCCGATGACACCGCTTTTGGGGGCTGATGGGGTGGGAGATGTGCAAAGCCGTACCCCGCAGGGCGCCGAGCCCGGCCCGACCCGAGCAGAGACCGCGTCACGACTCAGCGCCGCGCTGGCGTCCGTGGAGACAGGCGCGCGCCGGCGTGCGATGCGGGACGGGGACCGGCAGATAGACACCGCCCATCTGCTGCACTCCCTCCTGGAGACCGACCCCGACGTACGGGCGGCCCTCGACGACGGGGCGCAAGTGGTGCGGCTCCTCGGCTATCTCGTCCAGCGCAGCATCGGCTACGGCCTGCAGTGGCAGGGGACGGTCGAGGACTCCGGAGCGATGCCGCTGTTGCACGCTGCCGGCGCCGGCAGCGGGTCCGGGTCCGGCGGCAAGGAGACGGGCTGGTCACCGTCCGCGGCCGCGGCCATGGAGGCGGCCGCCGAGCGGGCTGCCCGGCGCGGCGAACCGCACGCCCTCGGCGTCGACCTTCTGGCCGCTCTCGCCGCCGATCCCGACTGCCGCGCGGTCGAGGTCCTGAGGCGGGCCGGTGCGGACGCGCGAGTGATCCTCCGGCGCCTTGAGGACGATCCGTACGCCGGAACGTCCGCCGATTGAGACAGGGTCTACCGGGGATGACGCTCATGACACGTCCTGCCATGATGTGCCCGTGCAAGCGTCATCGGGGAAACAGACAGGCTCGCGGCCGAGCCGGGGAAGAGGCGCAGGACTCGCGCTCGCCCTGGTGTCGGCTCTCGCTTTCGGCGGCTCGGGCGTCGCGGCCAAGCCGCTGATCGAGGCGGGTCTCGACCCGCTGCACGTGGTGTGGCTGCGGGTGGCGGGCGCCGCCCTGGTGATGCTGCCGGTCGCCTGGCGCCACCGCGGGCTGCTGCTGCGCAGGCCCGCGCTTCTGCTCGGCTTCGGCCTGCTCGCCGTGGCCGGTGTCCAGGCCTGCTACTTCGCGGCGATCTCCCGTATCCCCGTCGGCGTCGCGCTCCTGGTCGAATATCTCGCGCCCGCGCTCGTCCTGGGCTGGGTCCGCTTCGTGCAGCGGCGGCCCGTGACGCGGGCCGCCGCGGTGGGCGTGGTGCTCGCGGTCGGCGGACTCGCGTGCGTGGTGGAGGTGTGGGCCGGGCTGAGCTTCGACGCCGTGGGGCTCCTTCTCGCGCTGGGCGCCGCCTGCTGTCAGGTCGGCTACTTCGTCCTGTCCGACCAGGGCAGCGACGCGGGGGACGATGCTCCTGATCCGCTCGGCGTCATCGCGTACGGACTGCTGATCGGTGCCGTGGTCCTCACCGTCGTGGCGCGGCCCTGGGGCATGGACTGGTCGGTGCTCGCGGGCAGCGCGGACATGGACGGCTCGGCCGTTCCCGCGTGGGTGCTCATCTGCTGGATCGTGCTTCTGGCGACCGTCGTGGCGTATGTCACCGGAGTGCTCTCGGTGCGCAGGCTCTCGCCGCAGGTCGCGGGGGTCGTGGCCTGTCTGGAGGCGGTCATCGCGACCGTGCTCGCCTGGGTCATGCTGGGCGAACATCTGTCGGCGCCGCAGATAATCGGGGGCGCGGTCGTCCTCGCGGGGGCGTTCATCGCGCAGTCGTCCACGCCCGCCAAGCCGCGGGGAGGGCCTGCCGCGGGCGGACTCGCGGAGCCGGAAGAGCGGTTGTCGTCGACCGGCACCGCCGTCTAGGGTGATGATCATGCATTCACGCGCGCTCGTTCTTCCGCCTCCCGCCGCTTAAGCGCGGGCACCTCCTGGATCACACCCGGCCGTGGCCGGGTGGAACGACGCTGCCCGCAGACGGAGTCAGGGACCTTCCTCTTCATCTTCTGCGGAGAACTCACGTGTCGAATGTGTCGACTGCTGAATCCGACGCTGCCTCCGGCCTGTCCGTCGGGCGCGGCCTCTTCTATCTGATCGTCGCCGGTACGGCGTGGGGCACCGCCGGTGCCGCCGCGGCGCTGGTCTTCAGGGCCAGTGACATGGGGCCGGTCAGCCTTTCCTTCTGGCGCTGCGCGGGCGGCTTCGTACTGCTGTACGCCGTCCGTCTGATCCGGGCGCGCCGACGCTCCGCGTACGCCGCGGGGAGCGTGCCGCTGCGGCAGAGGCTGCCGCGGATCGTGGCGACCGGGGTGGCCCTCGCGGTGTTCCAGACCGCCTACTTCGCGGCCGTCGAGTCGACCGGGCTCGCGGTCGGCACGGTGGTCACGATGGGCGCCGGGCCCGTGCTCATCGCCATCGGGGCGCGCTTGACCATGGGCGAGCGGCTCGGGGGCGGCGGGATCGTCGCCGTGGCCGGGGCGCTCGCCGGGCTCGTGGTGCTCGTCCTGGGCGACGGCGGTGCGAGCGTACGACCGGCCGGGGTCGGATGGGGGCTGCTTTCGGCGGCCGCGTACGCCACGATGACGCTGCTCACGCGGTGGTGGGGGCGGGACGGGAGCGCCGATTCCGCCGACACGACGGTCTGGTCGTTCGCCGTGGTGTCCGTCTGCCTGCTGCCGCTCGCCGCGGTCGAGGGGCTTGTACCGCACATCGCCGATCCGGCGCGGACGGGGATCTTTGTCCTGTACATCGTGGTGATTCCGACGGCGGTCGCCTATGCCCTGTACTTCGCGGGCGCCGCGGTCATCCGGTCCGCGACGGTTTCTGTGATCACGCTCCTCGAACCGCTGAGCGCGGCCGTCATCGCGGTGCTGCTGCTCGGCGAGGCGCTGACGGTGCCGACCGTGCTCGGTACGTTGCTGATGCTGGCCGCGGTGACGGGCCTCGCGGCCGCCGAGACGGTGCTCGCGGGGCGGGGCGGGGCACGAGTACCGTCCTGAGACCGCGCGTCCGGCACCCGCGCCGGCGCGGGTGCCGGACGCGCGGTTCCGGGTGCCGGACGCGCGGCCCCCGTGGCCTTTACGGGGTTTGGCGGCGGCGTAGTTGGTGGGTGTGTGCCTCCGCGTCCCGTGGGTCGGCGCGTCGTGCCAGGCCCGCCGCGATCCGGTCCTGGACCTCCTGTGGCTTGTGACTGGCGTACTTGAACTTCGCCCGTACGTCCGTCACTTCGAGGCACAGGGCGCGGATGCCGGAGAGCATGCGGCCGAACGGGGGCTCGCCCGGGTCGGCGGGGGCCGAGCCGCCGTCCGGCTGGAAGTGGGCGACCTGGCGGTTGAGGAGCTTGGCCTTCTGGGCCGGGTCGTCCACGACGCGGGCGGTGCAGCGCAGTTGGACGGCGGCGTAGAAGCTGGTCGGCACGCCGTGCTCGGGCGGCGTGTCCGGCGGTGCCTGCCAGGGGCCCGGCACGTACACGTAGTCGTCCACCACGCTGAGCAGCACCTCGGGGTCGGCTTCGAGCGCGGGCCACAGGGGGTTGGGGCGCGCCAGGTGGGTGATCACCCGGCCGTGCGGTCCGTGGTCCGGTTCGTAGGCGAAGTGCGCGGGCTGTACGTGCGGGGGCTCGCCGGGCAGGCCGTTGACCGCGAGCTGGCCGAAGTCGTGTCCGGCGAGCCACTGCTGCCACTCGGCGTCGGAGTGCGGGGCGTCCCAGGGGTGGATCAGCATCACAGTTCGATCAGGTAGTCGGGGGCCTCGATGCCCGGGGCCAGGTCGGTCGACGGGATGAGCGGGTCGTGGCCCTTGCGCAGGGGGACGACGCCGGCCCAGTGGGGGAGGCCGAGGTCCTCGGGCTCGTCGTTGGGGCCGCCGGTGCGCACCTTGGCGGACACCGCGGCGAGGTCGAGGCTGAGCACGGCGGTGGCGGCGAGCTCCTTCGCGTTCGCGGGGCGGGAGTCGGCGGAGCGGCCCGGCACGACGTGGTCGACGAGCGCGTCGAGGGCCGTGCGCTTCTCCTCGGGGTCCGTGACCTGGTGGGCAGTGCCGTGAATCACGACGGAGCGGTAGTTGATCGAGTGGTGGAAGGCCGACCTGGCCAGGACGAGGCCGTCGACGTGGGTGACGGTCAGGCAGACCGCGAGCCCCGGGTCCTCCTCCCGCTGCCGGGCGTCGCCCGCCATCCGCAGCGGCCGGGAACCCGTCGAACCGTGTACGTAGAGGCGCTCGCCCACCCGGCCGTACAGCGTCGGCAGGACGACGGGCGCGCCGTCGCGCACGAAGCCGAGGTGGCAGACGTAGGCCTCGTCGAGTATCGCGTGCACCAACCGGCGGTCGTACGCGGCCCGGTCCCGCCCGCGGGTGGGGACGGTGAGGTCGGTCGGCGCGTACGCGGCGGTGTCGGCGGCGGTCTCGGTGCCGGACTCGGATGCGACGCTCATTGCCTTCTCCATTGCACTAGTGCATAATCTTGTTTGTGCTAGGAGAGTATCGGATCGAAGGCCGGCGCGCAGCTGAGATCGCTGCCAGCGTGGAGCGTGCGGTGGGGGAAGGCGACCTGGAACCGGGTCAACTGCTGCCTCCCATGCGGGAGTTGGCAGGGCAGCTCGGGGTGAATCCCAATACGGTGGCGTCCGCGTATCGCATCCTGCGCGAACGCGGAGTCATCGAGACGGCGGGCCGGCGCGGCAGCCGCGTACGCCCCAGGCCCGCGACGACGGTGCGCGAGCTGATCCGTGTGGACGTACCGGCGGGTGTGCGGGACGTGTCGAACGGCAACCCGGACACGGCGCTGCTCCCCGCGCTCGCCGGGGCGTTCGCGGCAGCGGCCGCGGAGGGCGACCGGCGCCCCGTGCTGTACGGGGAGGAGGCCGTCGACCCCGAAATGACCCGCCACGCGCGCGTGGCCCTCGACGAGGACGGCGTGCCGGACGGCCCGGTCGCCGTCACCTCCGGGTCGCTCGACGCCATCGAGCGTGTGCTCGCCGCGCACCTCAAGCCCGGCGACGCGGTGGCGGTGGAGGACCCCGGCTGGGGCAGCCTGCTCGGCCTGATGCCGGTGCTCGGACTGCGTACGGTGCCGGTGGGGGTCGACGACGACGGGCCGTTGCCCGACGACGTCGAGAGGGCGCTGAGCGGGGGTGTCCGGGCGCTCATCGTCACCGACCGCGCGCAGAACCCCACCGGTGCCGCGATCAGCGCGCCACGCGCGCGTGCCCTGCGCAAGGTGCTCTCGGCCCACAAGGACGTGCTGCTCGTCGAGGACGACCACGGTCACGCCATCGTCGACCTGCCGCTGCATCCGCTGGCGGGAGTGACCCGCAGCTGGGCCTTCGTCCGCTCGACGGCCAAGGCGTACGGCCCCGACCTGCGGCTCGCCCTGCTCACCGGGGACGCCGTGACCGTCGACCGCGTCCAGGGGCGCCAGCGGCTCGGGCCCGGCTGGGTGAGCCATCTGTCGCAGCGCGCCGTGGTGCGGCTGTGGACGGACGGCGCGGTCGACCCGGCCGAGGTGGCGGCGTCGTACGGCAGGCGGCGTGACGCCCTGATCGCCGCGCTCGCCGAGCGGGGCATCACGGCGCACGGGCGCAGCGGCATGAACGTATGGGTTCCGGTGCCGGACGAGACCGGCGCGGTCGCCAGGCTGCTGCACGCGGGGTGGGCGGTCGCTCCGGGGGCACGCTTCCGGATGAGCGCGCGGCCCGGGGTGCGGATCACGGTGTCGACGCTGGGAGCCGATGACATCGAAGCGGTGGCGGACGCCGTCGCCTCCGCCACCGGGCCCGCCCCGGTGCGGCGCTACGAGTGATCGGGCCCCCCGCGCTCGGCGCTACGAGCGGTCGGTCCCGTTACGAGCGTGACCGCGAGCCCCGGACTGATCACGTTTCCTGGACCCACCGCGTGGCCGGGACTGGGTGAGGGCCGCGCCCGCCAGGACGATCACCGCGCCGACCGGCGTCGACCAGCTCAGGGACTCGCCCAGTACGGCGACGCCCGCGGCCGTGGCGATGACCGGGACGAAGTACGTGACCATCTGGGCCGTCGTCGGGCCGACCTCGGCGACGAGGCCGTACTGGAGGAGGAAGGCGAGGCCGGTGCCGATGGCACCCAGTGCCACGATCGCGAGGAACGGCACGACGGGGAAGTGCGTGGGCAGGGACGTGAACAGCGGGGTCACCACGGCCAGTTCCGCCGTCGCGAGCAGCAGTTGGGCGCCGGTCAGGGAGAGGTTGGAGTGGCCGGAGCCCGCCAGGGTGCGCCGCACGTAGATCCAGCCGATCGGGTAGCTCAGCGAGGCGAGGAGCGCCAGCGCCGTGCCGCCGAAGTCAAGGCCGTTGAAGCCCTGCCAGGCGCCGAGCACCGTGAGGACGCCGATGAACCCGATGCCGAGTCCCGCGACCCTGCGCCGCGTCGGGCGGTCCTCGGAGAGCGCGACCAGGGAGAGCGCCATGCCCCACAGGGGCGAGGTCGCGTTGCAGATACCGGCGAGCGTGGACGGAATCGTCAGCTCCGCGTACGCGAACAGAGAGAACGGCAGGGCGTTGAGCAGCAGCGCCGCGACCGCGAGGTGCGCCCACGTGCGTGCCTCGCGTGGCAGCCGTTCGCGCTTGGTCACGAGGACGGCCGCGACGACCAGGGTGCCGAAGGCCAGCCGGCCCAGGGTGACCTGGAACGGTGCGTAGCCGTCGGTGCCCACCTTGATCAGCAGGAAGCTGAAGCCCCAGATCAGCGAGAGGAGGCCGAAGCGCAGACGCCAGCCGAGGGCGCGGCGTCCCGTCGGTCCGGCGGGGGCGGGCGCGGCGGGAGGGGCGGCGAGAGAGCCCTGAGGGGCGGGGGTGACGCTCATGTACGTCACCTTGGGGCAGGCAAACCTCGTAGAACAAGCGAATTAAACTGCCCAGTATCGCGTAGCATCGCTTACATGTTGAACCTGGAGCGCCTGCGCACGCTCGACGCCCTGGCCCGGCACGGCTCGGTCAGCGGAGCGGCCGCGGGGTTGCACGTCACGACGTCGGCCGTCTCCCAGCAGATGACCAAACTGGAGCGCGAGGTGGGCCAGCAACTCCTCGCCAAGAACGGCAGGGGAGTGCGCCTCACCGACGCCGGACGGCTGCTCGCCGAGCACGCCGGGCGCATCCTCTCCCAGGTGGAGCTCGCGCAGTCGGACCTGGAGGAGCAGCGCGGCAAGGCCGTCGGCGAGCTGCGCATCTCCGCCTTTCCCACCGCGATGCGCGGCCTGCTGCCCGCCACGCTCGGCGCCCTGCGGGCCGGTCACCCCGGCCTCCGCGTGCGCTCGCGGGAACTGGAGCCGCAGCCGGCGGTGGCCGCCGTGGTGCGCGGTGACATCGACATGGCGGTTGTCCTCGACTGGTACAACAAGCCGCTGCCGATGCCCGAAGGCCTGGTCAAGGCGCCTCTCCTGGACGACCCCGCCGATGTCGCCATGCCCGCGGCGCACCCCCTCGCCGACCGCGCCGAAGTGGACCTGGAGGAGTTCGCGGACGACGAGTGGATCACCTGGGCGGAGGGGGAGTTCTGCCACGAGTGGCTGATGTTCACGCTGCGCGCCAAGGGCATCGAGCCGCGCATCGCGCACCGCGCGGAGGAGCACCACACCCAGCTCGCCCTGGTGGCCGCGGGTCTCGGCGTGTGCGTGGCGCCCCAGTTGGGCCGCGATCCGATGCCCGCCGGGGTCCGGACGGTTCCGGTGCGGCACCGGGTGAACCGCCATGTGTACGTGGTCTGGCGCGCGGACGCGGACCGCCGGCCCTCGATCAGGGCGGCGGTCGAAGCGCTTCAGGGGGCGGCGGCGGGGGCGCGCTAGCGCTCAGGGGCGCGCCTGGAGGTCCGCCAGCTTCCGGAAGTCCCAGGACGCGATCGCGTCGGGCGTGAGCCGGATCCACGCGTGTTTCCCGTCGTCCGGCATCGTGTCCATCCCGAAGTACTTCCGGGCGAACAGCTGCTCAGGGGGATCGATCCCGGGGCGCGGCTCGCCCGCGCGGGACGGTTCGGGGGAGAGGACCGCCGTCCCGGACAGTTCCACGCCCCGCAGCTCTCCGTACTCGACGCCGGAGTCGATCACCACGGCCATCCGCTGGTCCTTGCGCAGATCGGCCCAGCGCTTGCTGCGGGTGATGGAGAACAGCCACAGGGAGACGCCGTCCCAGGCGAACCAGAGCGCGCTGACGTGCGGGGCGCCGTCGCCGGACACGGTGGCGACCCGGCAGGTGCGCTCCGCGGCGAGGAACGCGTCGAGCTCGTCCGGCGACATCATGATCCTGCGGCCCCGGCGCTGTGTGACGGACATCGGTCCTCCCGCGACATGTGGAAAAGGTCGGTGCACGACATCAACTGACACGCCGTCAGGTTCGGTGCGTCAGGGAAAGCATGCGGTCTCTTCCGCCCTGACGCAATGACCGCTAACCTCCGCGCATCCCGGGCGGCGGGTACCTCGGACGACCCCCGACGGCCCGGATGCCCGGGCAACTCGACCGACCCGACCGACCCGACTGACCCGACCGACCCGACCGACCCGACCGACTCGGACAGGGGGAGCCATGCCGTCGTACGAACAGCTCAGGGAACTCCTCGATCCCGCCACCACCGTACTGATGACCGTCGAGTGCCAGCAGGGTGTGGTGGGCACGGAGAGCGCGCTGCCCGAACTGGCCGACGAGGCGCGCTCGTCGGGCTGTCTCGCCAATGTCGCGCGGCTCGTCTCCGCCGCCCACCAGGCCGGGGTCCAGGTCCTGCACGCCGTCGCCGAGCGGCGGCCGGACGGGCGCGGCGCCAACCGCAACGCCCGCCTCTTCCGTGCCGCGGGGCGGCTGCCCGTGCAGCAGCTCTCCGGCACCAAGGCGGTACGGATCGCGCCGCCCGTCGAGGTGACCGACGAGGACTTCGTCGTACGGCGGCTGCACGGGCTCTCGCCCCTCGCCGGCACGGACGTCGACCCGCTCCTGCGCAACCTGGGCTGCCGCACCCTCATGGTGACCGGTGTGTCGGCGAACGTGGCGATACCGAACGCCGTCTTCGACGCCGTGAACCTCGGCTACACCGTCGTCGTGCCGTCGGACGCCATCGCGGGAGTCCCCTCCGACTATGCACCCGCGATGATCCGCAACACGCTCTCCCTGGTGGCCACCATCGCCACCACCGAGGACATCCTCGGCAGCTGGAAGCGTCCTAGGCCAGTCTGATCGAGTCCCCGTCCACCGTGATCTCGGCGGGCGGCAGCGGTTTCGCGGCCGGGGACGCCTGCACGCTCCCGTCGGCGACGGCGAACTTGCTGCCGTGGCACGGGCAGTTGATGGTGCCGCCCTCGACGCTCGTCACCGGGCACTGCTTGTGGGTGCAGCGGTTCGAGAAGGCCTTGAACTCGCCCTCCGTAGGCTGCGTCACCACCACCCCCGCATCCTTGAAGATCTTGCCGCCGCCCACCGGGATCTCGGACGTCTTGGCGAGCACGGCCCCGCCGGCGCCGCCCCCGGCCTCCTCGGTGTCGTCCGTGTTGTCGGCGGAGTCGGGTTTCTGCTCCGCGGCCGGGTCGGAGCCGTAACCGTCACCGTCCTCGCTCCCGCCGCAGGCGGCGAGGGCGGCGGCCAGACTGACGACGCCCGCCGCCGTGACGACCGAACGGCGGGACGGTGCGGGCAGATGTTCCTTCGAAATGGTCATGTCTGGTGGTACGAGACCGCGCGCCGCTGCGTTCAAGAGCTCAAGCACTTCTTGCGCCGGCCCCGTTCGGACCGGCATTAACCTGGGGCAATGCTCACCGAAGTCACCGCGGTCCGCTACGTCGTGCCCCTGCGGGAGGGCGGATCGCTCCCCGGCCTCGTCGAGGCCGTCGACGGCCGGGGAACGTACGCGCCCTACGTCATGAAGTTCACCGGGGCCGGACAGGGCCGCAAGACGCTCGTCGCCGAGGTGATCTGCGGGCAGCTCGCGCGCGGCCTCGGTTTCAGGGTGCCCGGTCTGACGACGATCGAGCTCGACCCGGTGCTCGGCCTGGGCGAGCCGGACCAGCAGGTGCAGGAGCTGCTCAAGTCCAGCGGCGGCCCGAACCTCGGGATGGAGTATCTCTCGGGGGCGCTCGGTTTCGACTCGCTCGCGTTCGACGTCGATCCGGCCGAGGCGGGCCGCGTCGTCTGGTTCGATGCGCTGATCAACAACGTGGACCGCTCCTGGCGCAACCCGAACATGCTGGTCGTCGGCGGTGACCTGTGGCTCATCGACCACGGCGCGAGCATGATCTGGCACCACAACTGGCGCACCGCCGAGACCGCCGCCGCCAAGCCGTACGACGCGTCCGACCACGCGCTCGCCCCGTTCGGCCCCGATGTGGCATCGGCCGCCGCCGAGCTCGCCCCCCTCGTCACCGAGGAGCTGCTCGCCGCCGCCGCGGCCGACGTGCCCGACGCGTGGCTGGCGGACGAGCCGGGCTTCGAGAGCCCCGCCGCCGTGCGCCGCGCCTATGTGACGGCACTGCTGCCGCGCGCCAAGACCATCCACGAACGGATCCAGCTGCCCGAGCCGCAGCGGAAGGGCGCCACCCGGTGACCGAGCAGCCTTCGACCCCGCAGACCCCGCAGACCCCGCAAACCCCGCCGACCTCGTCGAATGCGCCGATCAAGCGGGACGTCTTCGAGTACGCCCTGGTGCGCGTCGTGCCGCGGGTGGAGCGCGGCGAGCAGTTCAACGCCGGTGTGGTGGTCTACTGCCGGGCCAAGTCCTTCGTGGCCGCCCGTACCCATCTCGACGAGGCCAAGCTGCGCGCCCTGGACCCGGGGGCCGACATCGATGGCATCAGGGCCGCGCTCGGTGCCGTGGAGCGGATCTGCGCGGGCGGCGAAGGGGCGGGGCAGGCCGAGCGGGACGAGCCGGGGCGGCGCTTTCGGTGGCTGATCGCACCGCGCTCGACCGTCGTGCAGCCGGGGCCGGTGCACACGGGCCTCACGGCGGATCCTGTCGCAGAGGTGGACCGACTCCTCGACCTCCTGGTGAGGTAAAGAATCACAGCCTCCTGTGTGCCGTTGACACCGGGTGCCAGGGCTTCTAGCGTCTCGTTCAGCTGAAGGTACTAAGCGGTCGCTCACCATCGGGGCGTACCGTAGAGCCGCATCCCAAGGGCGAGGAGAACCAGCATGTCCACCACTGAGCAGCGCGTCGCGGTCGTGACCGGAGCAGCGCGAGGCATCGGCGCGGCGACCGCCGTACGTCTGGCCGCCGAAGGCCGCGCCGTCGCGGTGATCGACCTCGACGAGGCCGCCTGCAAGGACACCGTCGCGCAGATCACCGCTGCCGGTGGCAAGGCGATCGCCGTCGGCTGCGACGTGTCCGACGAGGCGCAGGTCGAGGCGGCCGTCGCCCGCATCGCCGACGAGCTCGGCGCGCCCACGATCCTCGTGAACAACGCCGGTGTGCTCCGCGACAACCTCCTCTTCAAGATGAGCGCGAGTGACTGGGACACGGTCATGAACGTGCACCTGCGCGGCGCCTTCCTGATGTCGAAGGCCTGCCAGAAGCACATGGTGGACGCCAAGTTCGGCCGGATCGTGAACCTCTCCTCGTCCTCCGCGCTCGGCAACCGCGGCCAGGTCAACTACGCCGCGGCCAAGGCCGGCCTCCAGGGCTTCACCAAGACCCTGGCCAAGGAGCTCGGCAAGTTCGGCGTCACCGCCAACTCCGTCGCCCCCGGCTTCATCGTCACCGAGATGACCAAGGCCACCGCCGACCGCGTCGGCATGGGCTTCGAGGACTTCCAGGCCGCCGCCGCCACGCAGATCCCGGTGCAGCGCGTCGGCCGCCCCGACGACATCGCCAACGCCATCGCCTTCTTCACGGGCGACGCCGCCGGCTTCGTGTCGGGCCAGGTCATGTACGTGGCCGGCGGACCGCTCAACTAGTTCTCGTTCCGGAGGGATGCGGAGATGACAGTGCAGGACAGCGGAAAGGCCGCGCTCGTCACGGGCGCGAGCCGCGGCATCGGCTACGGCATCGCGGAGGCGCTCGTCGCCCGCGGTGACCGGGTGTGCATCACCGGGCGCAACGAGGACGCGCTCAAGGAAGCCGTCGAGAAGCTCGGCTCCGACCGGGTCATCGGCGTCGCGGGCAAGGCCCACGACGAGGCCCACCAGGCGGTCGCCGTCGAGCGCACCATGGAGGCCTTCGGGCGGGTCGACTTCTTGATCAACAACGCCGGTACGAACCCGGTGTTCGGGCCGATGGCGGACCTCGACCTCAACGTGGCGCGCAAGGTCTTCGAGACCAACGTGATCTCCGCGCTCGGCTTCGCCCAGCTGACCTGGAAGGCCTGGCAGAGCGAGAACGGCGGCGCGATCGTGAACATCGCCTCCGTCGCGGGCGTCTCCCCGTCGCCGTTCATCGGCGCGTACGGCATGAGCAAGGCCGCCATGGTCAACCTCACGCTCCAGCTGGCGCACGAGTTCGCGCCGAAGGTGCGGGTCAACTCGATCGCGCCCGCGGTGGTCAAGACCAAGTTCGCCCAGGCGCTGTACGAGGGCCGCGAGGAAGAGGCGGCTGCCGCGTACCCGCTCGGGCGGCTCGGTGTGCCGGAGGACATCGGCGGCGCCGCCGCGTTCCTCACGTCCGGCCAGTCCGACTGGATCACGGGCCAGACACTCGTGGTCGATGGCGGCATCTTCCTCAATGCGGGCGTCGCCTGACGAGGTTCTCAATCCTCGGATACGCCCCTCAAAAGGGACGTACACCCGCATGAAGTGCCCCGTCGGCGCCGCGAGTTGGCTCGGCGGGGCATTGCGGTAGGGTCTGCCGACCCATGGCATGGCCGATCGAGGAGCGTGCGCGTGTTCAGTGAAGTTCGTCTGGTGGCGGCGGCGGGTCTGCGTGGCCTGGCCGGGCTGCCTCGCCGGGGCCTGCGGCCGGCCGCGGCGCTGGTGTCCGTCTCCCTCATCTCGGGATGTGGCGTCCTTTCGTCGGATGATTCCGACGAGGAGCAGCAGATCACCGTCGGCACGATGAGTGCTCCCAGTACTCTCGATCCGGCGGCCGCCTGGGACAGCTCCTGGGAGCTGTACCGAAACGTCTTCCAGACGCTCCTGAGCTTCCCCAGCGGGGCGGCCGAGCCCGAGCCGGACGCGGCCGAGTCCTGCAAGTTCACCGACGAGTCGAACCAGGTCTTCACCTGTGAGCTGCGGGAGGACCTCAAGTTCTCCGACGGCCACGAGCTGGACGCGCGGGCGGTCAAGTACACCTTCGACCGGATGCGGCGCATCGACGTGAAGGGCGGCCCCGCGGGGCTGCTCGGATCGCTCGACTCGATCGCGACCAAGGGTGAGCGGACGGTCACGTTCCGCCTCAAGAAGCCGGACGCCACCTTCCCGTTCGTGCTCTCCACGCCCGCCATGTCGATCGTCGACCCCCGTGAGTACCCGGCGGACAAGCTCCGCGAGGGCACCTCGATCGCCGGCTCGGGGCCCTACTCCCTGAAGTCGTACAAGGCCGGTGAGCGGGCGGAGCTGGTCAAGAACACCCACTACAAGGGCGCGGCCGAGCGCAAGAACGACGCCGTCACCATCCGCTACTTCAACAAGTCGTCCGCCATGGTGGAGGCCCTGCGCGACAAGCAGATCGATGTCACCTTCCGCGGGCTCGCGTCCGGGGACGTCGTCGACATGCAGGCCAACAAGAACGCGCGCGAGGGCATCCAGCTCGTCGAGGGCTCCGGCACCGAGATCCGTTACCTGGTGTTCAACCCGGACGACCCCTGGGCCGGGAAGAAGCAGGTCCGGCAGGCCGTCGCCCAGGTCATCGACCGCCCGGCCATCGCCCACAAGATCTACCAGGACACGGTCGAGCCGCTGTACTCGATGGTCCCCCAGGGGCTCACCGGGCACGGCACCGGCTTCTTCGACGACTACGGAGACCCCAGTGCCGCCAAGGCCGCCGACATCCTGAAGGGCGCCGGCATCAACCAGCCGGTGCCGCTCACCCTCTGGTACACCACCGACCGCTACGGCTCGGCGACCGAGGGCGAGTTCAAGGAGATCAAGCGGCAGCTCGAGGCATCGGGTCTCTTCAAGATCACGATCAAGGGCCGTCCCTGGACCGAGTTCGACGCGGGCACCAAGAAGCGCGAGTACCCGGTCTTCGGCCGTGGCTGGTTCCCCGACTTCCCCGACGCGGAGAACTTCATCGCGCCGTTCATCGGCGAGAAGAACGTGCTCAACACGCCCTATCCGTCGCGGGAGATCACCGACGAGGTGCTGCCGCGCTCCCGCCGTGAGGCCGACCGCGGAGCGGTGGCCGACGACTTCGAGCAGGCCCAGAAGGTCCTCGTCGACGACGCCAGGCTGCTGCCGCTGTGGCAGGGCAAGCAGTACATCATGGCGAGCGAGGAGATCGCGGGCGGCGAACGTGCCCTCGACCCCTCGGCGATCATGATGATGTGGGAGCTGGAGCGCAAGACCAGCTGGTAGCGCAGGACCAGCTGGTAGCGCGAGACCAGCTGGTGGCGCGAGGCCGGTCGGCAGCACGAGGCCGACCGGCGGCGGGGGAGCGCGGGCAGAGGGGCCGGGACGGATTGTCAGTGGCCGCCGGTAGGTTCAGTGGTGAGAAGTGACCGCACACCGGAGGTTGTTGACGTGACCGACATCGCCATGCTGCCCGCGTCCTGGCGCGGAGTCCTCGGCGAGGAGCTGCAGAAGCCCTACTTCAAGGAGCTCACCGAGTTCGTCGAGGCAGAGCGGGCAAAGGGGCCCGTCTACCCTCCGCGTGACGAGGTGTTCGCCGCGCTCGACGCGACTCCGTACGACCAGGTCAAGGTGCTCGTCCTCGGCCAGGACCCGTATCACGGCGAGGGGCAGGGGCACGGCCTCTGCTTCTCCGTGCGGCCCGGCGTGAAGACCCCGCCCTCGCTGCGCAACATCTACAAGGAGATGAAGGAAGAGCTCGGCCACCCGGTGCCGGACAACGGCTATCTGATGCCGTGGGCCCGGCAGGGCGTCCTGCTCCTGAACGCGGTGCTCACCGTCCGCGCGGGAGAGGCCAACTCCCACAAGGCCAAGGGCTGGGAGAAGTTCACGGACGCGGTGATCCGTGCCGTGGCCGAGCGCCCCGACCCCGCCGTCTTCGTCCTGTGGGGCAATTACGCCCAGAAGAAGCTCCCGCTCATCGACGAGGAGCGGCACGCGGTCGTGAAGGGCGCGCACCCCTCGCCGCTCTCCGCGAAGAGGTTCTTCGGCTCGCGTCCCTTCACGCAGATCGACGAGGCCGTGGCGGCGCAGGGACACGAGCCGATCGACTGGCGCATCCCGGACCTGGGCTGAGCCCGGCGGAGCGCGCCGGTGCGGTCGTCCCGTGACGGCTGCGCCGTGCCGGCCCGGATCGTCGTCGCACCGTCACCGGGCTGGCCCAGCGGCACGCGCGTGCGCCTCGCGGCCGTTCGCGCCTGACTGTGATTGTCGGTGGGTGCGGCTAGCGTCGAGAGCGGTGGGCACGTTGGGCACGTTGGGCACGTTGGGCTTACGAGTGTGGAGGACCCGGTGGCGGAGCAGCAGGAGCAGGCGGCGGAAGACGCCATGATGACCCGGATCGGGCAGGCGGTCATGCTGCACCACGGGGGTGACCGCGAGGAGGCCCGGGGCCGCTTCCTCGGCCTGTGGTCGGAGATCGGCGAGGAGGGCGACCCGCTGCACCGCTGCACGCTCGCGCACTACATGGCGGACACGCAGGAGGACCCGTCGGACGAACTGGCGTGGGACTTGCGGGCGTTGTCGGCGGCGGACGAGCTCACGGACGAGCGCCTGCACGAGCATCACGACTCGATCGCGGTCCGCGGCTTCTACCCCTCCCTGCACCTGAACCTCGCCGCGGACTACGCGAAGCTGGACCGCCCCGAGGCGGCCCGCAACCACCTCCGGCGAGCACGTGAGGTGGTCGGGGCGCTGGGGGACGACGGGTACGGGGACGGGGTCCGGGCGGCCATCGGGCGCCTGGAGCTGCAGCTGGGGGAGGGCAGCGAGGTGGAGTGAGGCAGGGGCCGGGGCTGGGGCTGGTCGCAGAGGGCGGGGCGGCGCGGGTGGCGGGGGTTCAGGGCTGTGCGGGCGGGTCAATGACCGTAGGCGTCCTGGCAGATGACGGCCTCGGGGCTGCCGGGCTGCCAGCCGCCGTACTGCTTGCCGAGGGCGCAGGGGTCCGTACTCGTGGGTGCGGCCGTGGGGAGCGCCGGTGATTCGGCGGCCACGGGCCGGTGGCCGCGGCGCTGCGGGGGCGGGGTCGAGCGCTGCGGGGGTCTCGCCGTGCGGGACGGCGCGGCGGGGATGCTCGGCGCGGTGCCGGTGGCGCGGGGTGCCGGGTCACGGGGCGGTCCGATGAGTTCGAGCGCCTCGCGGGCGGGGGCTTCCACGACGCGCGGGCGGGAATGGCCGTCGGGGCGGGGTGCCGGGGGTGGGGCGCTCGCGACGGTCGGCCCCGTCGCGGGCTGCCGCTCGACGCTCACACAGCCGGAGAGGGCGGTGACCGCCACGGAGGCCAGGAGCGTGGCGGTGGTCGTGGTTCGGTGCATTCGCGCAACTCTGCGGGTTACGGGGCCCTTCCGGCGAGGGAATGGGCGGAAGTTGGCCCGCATGGCTTAGTGGGTTCGCCTCTGGCCGGCGGGGGGAGCGGGGGCTGGTTGGGGTCGGTCCGGGGTGGGTTGTTCTCTGCGGGCCTCGGGGATTTCCGCCGCTCCGCGGCGAGGTTTTCCCGCCCGCCCACCCGTTACTCCGCGTCCAGCATGTGGGTGTCTGTGAGGCAGTCGGGGCTTTTCGCCGCTTCGCGGTGAGCTCTTCCCGCCCGCCCGTTACTCCGCGTCCAGCATCCCCCGTAGTAGGTCGCCGACATTGCGCCGCAGGGCCTTCTCGTCCGGGGGCGGTGTGCGGGGGGAGCCCGCTGCGCAGGAGAAGAGGAGGCCCTCGCACCATGCCACCAGGGACAGCGCGTGCCGCTCGGGGTCCGGTGAGCCCAGGGTGCGCATCAGGGCCACCAGCGGCTCCCTGAAGCGGGCTCCCGCCGCGTCGTAGTAGGCGCGCAGCTCCGGCCTGCGGGTTGCCTCCAGGGCCAGTTCGTAGCGGGCGATCAGGAGTGTGCGGTGATCGCCCGTGAGGTAGCGGTGCAGGGCCAGGGCGAGCGCGGTGATCACGGGCTCGCGGTCCTCCCCGCCGGCGCCCGTGAGGCCGCGCAGCTCGGCGGGGGCGAGCACCGCGCCCTCGCGTTCCGCCAGCCTGGCCACCGCCGCCTCGAGGAGGGCGAGCCGGGTGCGCGCGTGATTGGACGTCGAGCCCTGCGGGAGCCCCGCCGCCTCGTCCACGGCCCGGTGCGTCAGCCCCCGCATGCCGCGCTCGGCGAGCAGGGAGAGTGCCGCGTCGGCGATCAGTTCGCTGCGGGGCGGACCCGCGCTGAGCTTGCGTACGGACATGGGGCCCACCCTACCGGCAACCACTACAGGTGTAGTACGGTCGGTGGCGCAGTCACTACAGATGTAGTGAACGAGCCCGAGGAGGAGTCATGGCGCAGCCCCCCAAGCCCCACGCCGTCGTCATCGGTGGCGGTATCGGCGGACTCACCTCCGCCATCGCCCTGCACCTCTCCGGCTGGCGCGTCACCGTCCTGGAGCGGGCGGCGACGCTGGAACCCGTCGGCTCCGGCATCGGACTCGCCCCCAACTCCCAGCGCGCACTGGACGTCCTCGGCCTCGGCGACCGGGTCCGCTCCCGCGCGGCCCTGGAGGGAGACGGCGGGATGCGCGCCCAGAACGGACGCTGGCTCGTCCGGCTGAGCGCCTCGGCGGCCGCGTCGGAGTTCGGCGGCTCGCTCGTGCTCCTGCACCGCGCGAACCTCGTCGACCTGCTCGTCTCCGCGCTGCCCGCCGACGCCCTGCGCACCGGGGCACGGGCCGAGCTCGCCGACCCGGGAGCGGCCGACCGCAGGGCCGTTGTCCGTACCGAAGGCGGGGACATCGAGGCGGACCTCGTGATCGGCGCCGACGGCATCAACTCAGCCGTGCGCTCGGCCCTCTTCCCGGCACACCCGCAGCCGACGTACGCCGGATTCACGGCCTGGCGCATCGTCGTCCCCGCGCCCGACCGCCCCTTCGAACCCCACGAGACCTGGGGACGCGGCGGAGTCTGGGGCACCCACCCGCTCAAGGACGGCAGGATCTACGCGTACGCCACCGCCACCGTCCCCGCGGGCGGGCACAGCCCCGACGGGGAGAAGGCCGAGCTGGCACGCCGCTTCGCCGACTGGCACGACCCCATCCCCGCGATCATCGCCGCCGCACGCCCCGAGGACATCCTGCGCAATGACGTGCGCCACATGAGCACGCCCCTCACGCACTACCACCGGGGGCGGGTCGCGCTCGTCGGCGACGCCGCGCACGCCATGGCGCCCACCCTGGCCCAGGGCGGCAACCAGGCCATCGAGGACGCCGTCGTCCTGGCCCACCACGTGGACCCGGCGAACGACCTGGCCGCCGGGCTCGCCGGCTACAGCGCGGCACGCGTGCCGCGCACGACGGCGATCGTCCGGCAGGCGGCGCGCGCGGCCCGCATGAACCACCTGACGAACGGCCCCCTCATCGCCGTACGCAACGAACTCATCGCGGCGGCGGCACGTCTCGGCCCGAACCTCATCCTGCGAAGCTTCGCCTCCATCGCCGACTGGCGCCCGCCGCAGCAGCCGTATGCTGCGGGAACACAAGTCGCACAGCGGTAGAACACAGCGGTGGAACACGGCGGCGGCAGAGCAGACAGGGGACAGTGGTGAAGGTCGGCTGCATCGGACTCGGTGACATCGCACAGAAGGCGTATCTGCCCGTGCTCACCACCCTGCCGGGGGTCGAGCTGCACCTGCAGACGCGCACGCCCGCGACCCTCGCCCGCGTCGCGGGCGTCCACCACATCCCCGAGGAGCGCTGCCACACCGACCTCGACTCGCTGCTCGCCCGGGGAATCGACGCCGCCTTCGTGCACGCCTCGACCGCCGCCCACCCGGAGATCGTGACGCGGCTGCTCGAAGCGGGCGTCGCCACCTACGTCGACAAGCCTCTGGCGTACGAGTTCGCCGACTCGGAGCGGCTCGTACGCCTCGCCGAGGAACGCGCGACGAGCCTCGCCGTCGGCTTCAACCGCCGCTTCGCACCCGGTTACGCCCAGTGCGTCGAGCACCCGCGCGAGCTGATCCTGATGCAGAAGAACCGCGTCGGACTGCCCGAGGACGTGCGCACGCTCGTCCTCGACGACTTCATCCACGTCGTGGACACGCTGCGTTTCCTGGCGCCGGGACCGATCGACCACGTCGGCGTGCGCGCCCGCATGCACGACGGGCTCATGGAGCACGTCGTGCTGCAACTCGCGGGGGACGGATTCACCGCGCTCGGCGTGATGAACCGGCTGAGCGGCTCCGCCGAGGAGATCCTGGAGGTCTCCGGCCAGGACACCAAGCGGCAGGTGGTCAATCTCGCCGAGGTCATCGACCACAAGGGCCAGCCCAGCGTGCGGCGGCGCGGCGACTGGGTGCCGGTGGCCAGGCAGCGCGGCATCGAGCAGGTGGTGCACGCCTTCCTCGACGCCGTGCGCGCGGGCAAGGTGCTCAGCGCCCGGGACGCGTTGGCGACCCATGAGCTGTGCGAGCACGTGGTCCGTGCGGCTCAGGAGCAGCAGGCCCGGGAGCAGCGGACCGGCTGAGCCGCGCCTTCGCGGGACGGCGCAGGACGCGCACGCCCTCGGCCGCGCACAGCACCGCGAGCACGGCGAGGGCCGCGTGCACGGGCCAGTCGCCGAGACGCACGTAGGGCGTGACGCCCTCGGCCAGCGGAATGTCGTACGTCGCCGCCGTGCTCGCCGATGTGCCGAGCGGCTCACCGACCCGCTCGCCGTCCGCGTCGTACACGGCGGAGACGCCGGTGAGCGTGGCGTGCACCATGGGGCGGCCGGTCTCGGCAGCCCGCAGCGCCGCCAGCGAGGCGTGCTGTTCGGGCGCCCAACTGGACTGGAACGACGAGGTGGAGGACTGCGCGAGCAGCAACTGGGCTCCCTCGCGCGTCAGATGGCGGCTCATGTCGGGGAACGCCGACTCGAAGCAGACCAGCGGACCGACCTTCAGGCCGCCCTCGACCTCCATGACGACCGGATGCTCACCGCGTCTGCGGTCCTCGCCCGCCGCCTTGCCCACGGACGTCGCCCAGCCGAGGAGCGAGCGGGCAGGGATGTACTCGCCGAAGGGGACGAGCCGCATTTTGTCGTAGCGGTCGCCGGTCGGGCCCCCGGGGCCCACCAGGACCGAGCTCTTGAAGATGCCGGGCTTGTCGGAGCGGCGCGCGTCCACGTTCACCAGGATGTCGGCGCCGACCTCACGGGACAGTCCGGCTATCCGCCGCGCGACGTCGGGGCGCTCCGCGAGGTCGTATCCGACGCTGCTCTCGCCCCAGACGACCAGGTCCGGATCCCGCCCGGCGAGGCCACGGGTCAGCGCCTCCTCGCGCGCCAGCCGCTTGCCGGCGCTGCCTGCCCCGTCGATGACACCGGGCTGTACGACGGCCACGCGCATCCGGCCCGCGGGCTCGGGACGCGGCGCCCATGCCCAGGCGGAGGCGGCCACGGCGGCCACGGCCACGAGCCCGGCGGTGGCGGGGACCGCCAGGGCGGCGGACGGGCGTGAGGTCTGCGACGAGCGTGCGGTCGCCGCCCGCAGGAGTACCGCGATGCCGGTGTTCAGCATGACGATCAGGGCGCTGACCAGCCACACCCCGCCGATCGACACGAGGCGCAGAGCGGGCTCGACCTGCCACTGACTGGAACCGAGCAGCCCCCAGGGCCCGCCCAACCCCTCCCAGGACCTGACCAATTCGACCAGCAGCCAGCCGGAGGGCAGGACGACCAGCGCGGCGGCGGTCCGTCCGGGCGACGCTGCCCCGCCCAGGAGCCGCCGCACGAGCCAGCCCCACGGCGCCCACAACAGGCCGAGCAGCGCCGCTATCAGGAGCGTGAAGACATGCAGACTCGGAAGGAGCCAATGGTGCACCGCCACCATGAACCCGAGCCCGCCGAGCCAGCCGTCGAGCGCCGCCCGGCGCCCGGTGTCCGCCGAGCGCGCGAGCAGGATCCAGGGCACGAGCGCGACGTACGCGAACCACCACAGCGACGGAGCGGGAAAGGCGAGGGCGGGCAGCGCTCCGGCGGCGACCGCCAGAGCGGCGCGGCCATAGGGCGAGGCGAGCAGCCCTGCCCCCTTCGCCGGGGCGGCCGGAAGGCGTGGCCGCCGTCCGCCCCGTTCGTCGCTGAGTCGATCCATGCAGCGCCTCCCTCGGCCCCGACGCCCGGTCGTCCGTCCAGTGTGCGCGCCCCGGACGATCTAGGACAGGGCCCCCGCCGTGCGTTTTCTCAGCCGGAGCTGTGGTTCCGGGACGGCTCCCGCACGCGGCGCCACTTCTCCTGCACCGTCACCTGGCGCAGCCGCCAGCCCTGGTCCGTACGCAGCGCCGTGAAGGCGTAGCGTCCGCCGCAGATGAAGTCCGGAGCCGTAGATTCCGCGCCGCCTCCGCCACCTCCTCCGCCGCTGGTGTCCTCGCCCCCGCCCGCGCCCGCACGCGACGCGAAACGCATCGGGTTCACGTAGTCGGCCTGCACCTGCGCGACGTCGTCGATGTCCTGGTCGAGCGTCCCGAACCGCAGCCTCCTGTTGACGATCAGGTGCTGGCGCATCGGGAAGAGCTCCATCGTCCCGGCGAGCCAGCCGGCCACCTCGGCGGCGCTCGCGTCGATGCCGCCCGCCGAGCTGTAGTCGGCGCGCCCGTCGGGGGTGAAGAGCCGCTGGTAGGCGTCCCAGTCGCCGTCGTCGACGGTCACTGCGTACTCGGTGATGAGGGAGTCGATGGCCAACCGGTCCATCACGGCGGCGAGTTCCACGCGCTGCGTCATCGGGTCAGTGTTGGGCACGAGGGGTGACGAACCAAGAGGCGTGCAGGAACGTGCCGCAAAGGATACGGGGGAGCGGCCCCGCAAGTTGCGCACGGCGAGGGTCGCATCGTGGCCAACTGCCATACGATGCCGATGAGTTGACAAGCCGAGCGGCCGCTCACAGGGGCGGGCGCACCCCCGAGCTGGAGGCCCGGTGAAGAACGAGCAGCGCATCGCGGCGTACAAGCGGCAGGGCAACCGCCGGGAGCTCACGGGGCGGCAGAAGCGCCGCCTGGCGAAGAAGGCGTCCCAGGGCAAGGGCTGACGCGGCAGCGGCAGCCGTCGGGACGCGGCGAGCGCCCCGGGGCGCCGGGGGAGACGCCGGTCAGGCCGCCCTCACGATCTCCTCGCGCACGGCGGCCGCCCACTCCGTCACCAGGTGTTCGTACTCACGGCGCTGTTCGGCCGAGAGACGGCCGCCCGTGCGCATCCACAGGCCGCGGATCCGCTCGTTCAGTTCCGCGGCAGACCGCGCGGAACCAGGGGGCTGAGGGTTTAAGGGCATGCGGTCAAGCCTAGGGGATGGCTACGACAATCGGAACTGTCAGCTACCGCGCGGATCCTCCACGTGAGCATTCGCACAGCGACGACGGCCCCGATGTGCCCGTCGCGCCCGTCACCCGGACGGCCCATCAGCGCGCCGTGCCGGGCCGTGGCTCCTGATATCCAGGGTGAAGGGACGCGCCGGAAGCCGCGCGCCGTGGGGGATTCGTCGCCCTGACGCCATACCGGCGTCCGGGGCCCATCGAGTGGAGGGCCACTCATGTCCCAGCAGTACATAAGTCTCTCCGTGGACTTCACCCAAGGCCTCAACGACGCCTGGTCGAAGGTCGCTACGTTCGTGCCGAAACTCATCGGCTTCCTGGTCGTCCTGGCCATCGGCTGGTTCGTGTCGAAGATGATCGCCAAGGTCCTCGACCGGGTGCTGCGCAAGGTCGGCTCCGAGAAGCTCGCCGAGCGGGCGGGCGCGTCCCGGATGCTCGCGAACTCCAAGTACGACATGACGGGGATCGTCTGCAAGGTCGTGTACTACGCCCTGCTCCTGATCACCCTGCAGCTCGGCTTCGGTGTGTTCGGCGCGAACCCGGTCTCCGACATGCTCAACAGCATCGTCGGCTGGATCCCGCGCGGCATCGTCGCCATCGTCCTGATGGTCGTCGCCATGGCGGTGGCCAATCTCGTCCGCGACATCGTCACCAACGCGCTGTCCTCGATGTCGTACGGCAAGACCCTCGGCACGATCGCCTGGGCCTTCATCGTCGTGCTCGGCGTGATCGCGGCCCTCGGGCAGGCGGGCATCGCCACGACGGTCACCCAGCCCGTCCTGTACGCGGCCCTCGCGGCCGGTGCGGGCATCCTCGTCGTCGGTGTCGGCGGTGGTCTCATCGGCCCGATGCGGCAGCGCTGGGAGCGCTGGCTGAACACGGCCGAGCAGGAGACGGCCAAGGCGCGCGGCAGCGTCGGCGCCTACCAGGCGGGTCGGCAGGACGCGATGACCAACCAGCCGGTGCAGGAGCGTACGCGCGGCGCGATGGGCGGCACGGGCAGCCACCTGCGCGACGACGACACGGGCAACGACATGCGTGGCGGCGGCTTGCGCGACGACATGTGACGCCCGCGGGCCTCAGGACCCGGAGGCCTCCGGCACCAGGTCGTGCCGCCTCACCAGCCAGGAGATGGCGGTGAGGCGGCACACCGCGTAGTCGTGGCCGACCGGCTCCCGCCACCCGTTCTCGGCCAGGCCGTCGAGGAACCCCAGGGCGTAGTCGGCGAGGAGTTCGGGGTCCGGAGCCGGCGGTACGAGCTCCGCCCCGCGCATCTCCAGGCGCTCGCGAACCTCGGCGACGTGCTGGTCCACGGCAGCCGTGAACCCGGGCTCGAAGGCGAACTCGGCGAAGCGCGGCGCGTACGAGGCGCTGATGCGGGCGAGGGGCGACATTCCCACACCGTAAGCCGGGCCAAACCTCGTCAAGAGGGTCTTTCGGCATGCCTTTGGTCACAAGGGACGGCCGCAGCCGGGGCTCAGCCCGCCGACTCTCCCGCGTGCGGGCTCAGCACACCCATCCCGACCAGCACGAACAGCACGATGCCGAGCACGATCCGGTAGTACACGAAGGGCATGAAGCTCTTGGTCGTGATGAACTTCATGAACCACGCGATGACCGCGTAGCCGACGATGAAGGCAATGATCGTCGCGAAGATCGTCGGGCCCCAGGACACATGTCCCTCGCCCGCGTCCTTGAGCTCGAAGACGCCGGACGCGAGGACGGCCGGGATCGCGAGCAGGAACGAATAGCGGGCCGCGGCCTCGCGGGTGTAGCCCATGAGCAGGCCGCCGCTGATCGTGGCGCCGGAGCGCGAGACGCCGGGAATCAGGGCCATCGCCTGGCAGAAGCCGAAGATCAGACCGTCCCGGACACCCAGTTCCTTGAGGCTTTTGCGCTCCTTGACGGCGCGGTGCTTGCCGCCCGTCTCGTCGCGGGCCGCGAGACGGTCGGCGATGCCGAGGACGATGCCCATCACGATCAGAGTCGTGGCGATGAGCCGCAGATCGCGGAACGGGCCCTCGATCTGGTCCTTGAAGGTGACGCCGAGCACGCCGATCGGGATCGAGCCGACGATGACGAGCCAGCCCATCTGCGCGTCGTGGTCCGAGCGCGGCACCTTGCCGAGGAGGGAACCGAACCAGGCGGAGATGATCCGCGCGATGTCCTTGCGGAAGTAGATCAGCACGGCGGCCTCGGTGCCGATCTGGGTGATCGCGGTGAACGCGGCCCCCGGATCGTGCCAGCCCGCGAACGCCGCGGTCAGCCGCAGATGCGCGCTGGACGAGATCGGGAGGAACTCGGTCAGTCCCTGGACGAGCCCGAGGATGAAGGATTCAAGCCAAGACATGGAAACTGCGCCGTCCAAGTACGGATCATGGGCTGCGGGTGCGGTCATGTGCGGGACACGGAAGACATGCGGGCGAGGGGTGATCACTCCCCTGCCGTGGGGCAGCGTAGCGCCACAAAGTTACGAGATCGCCGACAGGCCCGCCGCCCGCGAGCGGCCGACGGTCAGCGGCCCCGCATGTGGTGGCGCTTGCACCACGCCACCACCGCGCCCGCGAGACCCGTCACCGCGATGAAACCCATCGCGACGAGGAAAGCGGGAGAGGTCGGCGTCGACGCGCGGGCACCCGCGACGACGTACGCGGCGGTGTTCGGGATCGACCCCAGGCCGGTGGCGAGCAGGAACGGCAGCCACCCCATGCGGGACACCGCCGCACAGTAGTTGGCGGCCGCGAACGGCACGCCCGGGAACAGCCGGGCCGCCAGCATCGACCGGAAGCCGTGCCTGCTCAGCTGCCCGTCGGCCGCCTTCAGCCAGCGCCCCCGCAGCAGCGGACGCAGCGCGTCCTGCCCCAGCATCCGCCCGAGCCCGAAGGCTGTTCCGGCGCCGAGGACCGTGCCCGCGAGCGCGGCGGCGAGCCCCGCCTGCGAACCGAACAGGGCGCCCGCGGCCAGGTTGAGGAGCGGGCGCGGCACGAACGCGGTGGTGCACAGGCCGTACGCGACGGCGAACACCATCACGGCGGCGGCGCCGCCGAGTTGGCGAAGCCCTCCGTCGGAAAGGAGCCGCTGTGGCTCGAAGAGCAGTACGCACGTTCCGGCGGCCGCGAGCAGCATGAGCAGCAGAGACAGCCGCGACCACGGCGAGAGAAGCGCCTTGGTGCAGCGCACGGCGAAGCCCCGGGGACGGGCGGCGGCGGTGTCGGGCATCCGGGGAGACTAACCGACAAATGTGTGTGATCGCCGTATGGTGCGTCTCATGAGCGTCACAGTCCCGCGCAGCGCCGTGGCGGACGTCGTCATGGAACGGCTCACCACGACGTACCCCCGGGCGGCCGATCCGGAGCGGGCCGCGCAGGCCATGGCGTACATGAAGAACGTCGCCCCCTTTCTGGGCCTGCCCTCGCCGCTGCGCCGCCAGTTGTCCCGCGAAGTCCTCGCCAGTACCCCGCGCCCCGACGAGGCGGACTGCACGGCGATCGCCCTGCGCTGCTGGCGATTGCCGGAACGCGAGTACGCGTACTTCGCCGTCGATTACCTGCGTCGGCACATGCGGCACTGCTCGTCCGGCTTCCTGCCGATCGCCCGTCACCTCGTCACGACGGTGCCCTGGTGGGACACGGTCGACGCCCTCGCCGCGCATGTCGTGGGAGGTCTGGTCGCCGCCGAGCCCGGGCTCCGGACCGAGATGGACGCCTGGATCGGGGACGAGGACATGTGGGTGGCCCGCACCGCCCTCCTCCACCAGCTGCGGTACAAGGACGCCACCGACGCCGAGCGCCTCTTCGCCTACTGCCTGCGCCAGTCGGGCCACCCCGACTTCTTCGTCCGCAAGGCCATCGGCTGGTGTCTGCGCGAGTACGCCAAGACCGATCCGGACGCGGTACGCGACTTCGTCGAGCGGGAGCGCGGACGCCTCTCGCCCCTCTCGGTGCGCGAGGCACTGAAGAACCTCTGAGCACACCGGATTTCACGGGCCACTCCCGCGCTCACCCCGGCGAAAACCATTCGACGTACCCCTGCCCGTCGGCAATGATCTGCGGCATGTTCCGGTACGCCTTTCACGCAGACACGCCCGCAGTCGCGGGCGTCGCGAAGGCTGCCGTCCTCCTCTGCGCCGCATTCCCCGTCGACGGCGCCCGACGCTGACCCTCCCCGGACACTCCGGCGGACCCCATAGGGGGAGGGTCGGTCCGGCCCCGGGGTCCCCGTCCCGAGCGCGCACGCGATGACGTGCGCGCGGGACTTCAGCTTCGAGTTCCGGAGAAGGAACCGCCATGTCCAAGACGGCATACGTCCGCACCAAGCCGCACCTCAACATCGGCACGATGGGCCACGTCGACCACGGCAAGACCACCCTGACGGCCGCCATCACCAAGGTCCTCAGCGAGCGCGGCACCGGCGCGTTCGTGCCCTTCGACCGCATCGACCGCGCCCCCGAGGAGGCGCAGCGCGGCATCACCATCAACATCGCGCACGTCGAGTACGAGACCGACACCCGTCACTACGCCCACGTGGACATGCCGGGCCACGCCGACTACGTCAAGAACATGGTCACCGGCGCCGCGCAGCTCGACGGAGCGATCCTCGTCGTCTCCGCGCTGGAGGGGATCATGCCGCAGACCGCCGAACACGTCCTGCTCGCCCGGCAGGTCGGCGTCGACCACATCGTCGTCGCGCTCAACAAGGCCGACGCCGGTGACGAGGAGCTCACGGACCTCGTCGAGCTCGAGGTGCGCGAACTGCTCTCCGCGCACGGGTACGGGGGCGACACCGTCCCGGTCGTACGGGTCTCGGGGCTGAAGGCGCTGGAGGGCGACCCGCGGTGGGCCGCCGCCATCGAGGCGCTGCTCGACGCGGTGGACACCTATGTGCCCATGCCCGAGCGGTATGTCGACGCGCCCTTTCTGCTTCCGGTGGAGAACGTGCTCACCATCACCGGACGCGGGACCGTCGTCACCGGGGCCGTCGAGCGCGGCACGGTGCGGGTCGGCGACCGGGTGGAGGTGTTCGGAGCGGAGACGGAGACCGTCGTCACCGGTCTGGAGACCTTCGGCAAGCCCATGGAGTCCGCGCAGGCCGGCGACAACGTGGCGCTGCTGTTGCGCGGGGTGCCACGCGACGCCGTACGGCGCGGGCATGTCGTCGCTGAGCCGGGGAGCGTCAGTCCGAGCCGCCGCTTCACCGCGCAGGTGTACGTCCTCTCGACCAAGGAGGGCGGCCGGTCGACGCCCATCGCGACCGGCTACCGGCCGCAGTTCTACCTCCGCACCGCGGACGTCGTCGGCGACGTCGACCTCGGTGCGGCCGCCGTCGCCCGGCCCGGCGACACCGTCACCGTGACGGTCGAGCTCGGCCGTGCCATGCCGCTGGAGACGGGGCTCGGCTTCGCGATCCGCGAGGGCGGGCGCACCGTCGGCGCGGGCACGGTGACCGAGGTCGGCTGACGGCCGCGATGCCCGCCCGACTCGGGGGACCCACCCCCGAGCCGGGCGGGCACAATGGAGCGGTGACTGAGGACGAACAACCGGACGAGGCGATAGCCGTCATCAAGGACGTCGACCACGGCACCGCCAAGCTGATGCCGGACGTGGACCGGCCCCGCGCCTGGCTGCTGACGGTCGACGGGGCGCCCCAGTCGTACGTCGATCTGGACGCGCCCACCCACCTGGAGTTCGAGTACGCGCAACGGCTCGCCCACGTCCTCGACACCTCGGACGACCCCGAGCGCCCCTTGGACGTGATCCACCTCGGCGGCGGCGCGCTCACCCTGCCCCGCTATGTCGCCGCCACCCGGCCCGGCTCCCGGCAGGACGTGGTGGAGGCGGACCGCGGGCTCCTCGACCTGGTCACCGAACGGCTGCCGTTGCCCGCGGACTGCGGGATCACCGTGCACGGCGCGGACGCCCGGCAGTGGCTCGAAGCGGCGGCGCCCGACAGCGCCGATGTCCTGGTCGCCGACGTGTTCGGCGGCTCGCGGGTGCCCGCCCATCTGACCTCGGCGGCCTACGCGCGCGCCGCGGAGCGTGTCCTGCGCGCGGGCGGGATCTACGCGGCGAACCTCGCCGACGGGGCGCCCTTCGGCTTCCTGCGCTCTCAGCTCGCCACCTTCGCCGAGGTGTTCGGGCAGGTCGCGCTGATCGCCGAGCCGACCGTGCTGCGCGGGCGGCGCTTCGGCAACGCGGTGCTCGTCGCCTCGCACGACGCGATCGAGGTCGAGGCTCTCGCCCGACGTGCGGCGGCCGACGTCTTCCCGGCGCGTGTCGAGTACGGTGCGGCGCTGCGCCTGTTCATCGGTGACGCGCGGCCGGTGCGGGACGAGGACGCGGTGGCGTCACCCGAGCCGCCCGACGGGGCCTTCGGCATCGGCTGAGGCCGCGGGTGTGACCGCGGGTGTGACCGGGGGCGTGACCGGGGGCGTGACCGGGAGAGCGTCCGCCCGGGCGGTGTCCCCGGTGATCTCCTTCGACGCGGTGCGCCGCGTCAGATTGCGCACGTCGGGGACGAGCAGCACGAGCGCCGTCACCACGACCACCAGGACCGCGCAGCCCCACAGCGAGGCCGAACGCCCGAAGGCGAGCTCCGCGGGACCCGCGAGGGCCGTGGCGAGCGGGACCATCGCGATCGAGCCGAACCAGTCGTACGCGGCGACCCGCGACAGTTTCTCCTCGGGTATCTCCTGATGCATCGTCGTCATCCAGGAGACGCCGAACACCTCGATCGCGACGCCGCTGACGAACATCACCGCGGCCAGACCCCACACCGGCAACGGCACCGCGAGCGCTGCCGACGGCGCGGCGAGCGGGAAGACGCACAGGGTGCCCGCGAGCAGCAGCCGCCGCGGCTTCCAGCGCATCATCAAAAACGCGCCGCCGACCGTGCCCGCGCCGAACGCGCCGAGGGCCAGACCCCACGGTCCCGCGCCCCCCAGTTCGTCCCGCGCGACCAGTGGCCCGAAGACCGCCTCGGCCGCGCCGACCACCGCGACCACCACCGAGAACTGCGCGACGATCGCCCACAGCCACGGCCGGCCGATGAACTCCCGCCAGCCGTCCCGCAGATCGGAGAGCAGCCCGCCGCCCGGCTTGCGTGCCGGTATATGGCTTACGTCCAGGAACGACCGCAGTGCTCCGGCCACCGCGAACGCCGCCGCGTCCACGGCGAGTACCCATCCGGGGCCGATCGCGGCGACCAGCAGACCGCCGAGCGCCGCCCCGCCGAGCCCCGCACCCTGCATCGCCATGCGGTAGAGCGCGAAGGCGCGCCGCGCCTGTTCGCCGCTGACGGTCGAAAGGAGCATGCCCTCGGCGGCCGGGCCGAAGAACGCCTGACCGGTGCCGCCGAGCGCGGTGAGCAGCATCATCGACCACAGCGGGGGCGTGCCGGAGATGACGAGCACCGCGAAGACGGCCTGCGAGGCGCAGTTGAGCGCGTTGGCCGCGACCATCACGTGGTGGCGCGGCAGCCGGTCGGCGACGGCGCCGCCGATGAGCAGGAACAGCACGAGCGGCAGCGTGCGCGCGGCGGCCACCAGACCCACGTCCCCGCCGTCACCGCCGGAGTCGAGCACGGCGAACGCCGCCGCGATCAGGGCACCGGCACTGCCCAGATTGGTCACGACCGCGGCGGCGGTCAGCAGGCTGTAGTTGCGGCCTGCCCAGGAGGGACGGCGCACGGCGGCGGGAGTGGTCACCAGGGGACTATCGCCGCCGCGACACCGACTTGCCAAACCGATTCTTCATGGGGCAGGACCCCGTCAGCGGCTCAGGATTCCTCGGGGTCGCCGTGCAGCCGCACCGTGCTGAGGATCTTCTTCACGGTCGCGTCGGGGATCTCGTCCTTGACGCCCTTGGCGCCGTAGAGCGACCACGCGACGTACTCACCGTCGGCGTTCTTGAACGCGAACGTCGTGGCCTTGCCGTCCGAGTCGCACTTGTCCTCCTTGACGACTCCGGACGTCGTGGAGGTGGCGACGCTGCCCTTGACGCCCGACGTGGTGGTGTACGACTCCACCTTGCCGATCTTGATCCTCTTCTTGTCGGCCTTCTTCTGGCCCGTGTACCCGCCGAAGACCCACCACGCGGAGTCGTTGCGCGCGACGTCCTTGGTGTTCTTGGCGCCGTTCTGGCCCTTCGTGCCGACCGCGCCGAGGGCGGTGTCGTCCTTCGTGCCGTCCTTGTCGTCGTCCGAGGAGCACCACTTGGACTTGTAGTGCGCGGGCGCGGACATGCCGATGAGCACGCTGCCGTCACCCTTCTCTTCGTCCTCGAAGCCGATGAAGGTGTCCGGGGTGTCGACCTCCCAGTCGGCCGGGACGTCGAAGGCGGTGCCCCACTTGGGGTTCACCACGACCTGCCAGCCCTTGATCGTCGCCTTCGGGCCCTTGCCCGTACCGCGCTCGGTGCCGCCTTCGTCGGTCTCGGTGGGGCTTGGCTTCGAGGAGGCGGACTTGGCCGGGGACTTCCCCGGCTTGCCGTTCGCCTCGTCGTCCTTGTCGCCGCCGAGCACCAGGAACCCCGTGACACCGGCGGCCGCCAGGACGGCGAGCGCCGCGACGATCGCGGTGATCTTCGTCTTGTTTCCGTCCCCGCCCCCGCCGCCCTGCTGGGGCGGCACCGGCGGCGGAGTGGGCGCGGCCCACTGCGGCTGCTCCGGCTGCGAGTAGACACCCGGCTGCGGTTGCTGCTGGTACCCCGGCTGCTGGTACGGGTTCGGCTGCTGGTACCCCGGCTGCTGGTACGGATTGGGATTCTGGTCCTGCGGGTTCTGCTCGCCCCCGGGCGGCTGCTGTCCTGGCCACATGGGCAGTAACCATAGAGGGGCTCGTGGCCTGATGTCATCGCCGGCCCCGCGGGGACAGCGGCACATCGGTTCACAAGCCCCACCGGCGGAGGAAACGTGTCAGGACTCCGTGGGGTCCCCGTGCAGACGCACCGTATTGAGGATCTTCATGACGGTGGCCTCCGGGATCTCGTCCTTGACGCCCTTGGCGCCGTAGAGGCTCCAGGCCACGTACTCACCGTCGGAGTTCTTGAAGCCGAAGGTGATCGCCTTGCCGTCCGAGTCGCACTTGCCGTTCTGCGGCGTGTTCGTCGAATGGGCGCGCGCGATGCTGCCCTTGACGCCGGTCTTCGTGGTGAACGGCTCCGCCTTCTTGGTGAAGGTGAGGCTCTTCTTGTCCGGTTGCGTGTAGCCGCCGAAGACCCACCACGGCACCTGGTTGACCGCGACCTCGTCGGTGCTCTTCGCGCCGTTCGCGCCCTTGGTGCCGACGGCGCCGAGGGAGGTGTCGTCCTTCGTGCCGTCCTTGTCGTCGTCGGACGAGCACCACTTCGACTTGTAGACCGCCGGTGCGGACATGCCGATGAGGGTGGTGCCGTCACCCTTCTTGGCGTCCTCGAAGCCGATGAAGGTGTCGGGCGTCTGCACCTCCCAGTCGGCCGGGACGTCGAAGGCGGTGCCCCACTTGGGGTTCACCACGACCTGCCAGCCCTTGACCACCGGCTTCGGGCCCTTGTTCGTGCCGCGCTCGGTACCGCCGTCGTCCGTGGAGACGTCCGAACCGGGCTTCTGGGACGCCGACTTGGTCGGAGCCTTGGAAGGCTTGTCGTTCGCCTCGTCGTCCTTGTCACCGCCGAGCACCAGGAACCCGGTGACACCGGCGGCCACCACGACCGCCGTCGCCGCGACAATGGCGACGAGCTTCGTCTTGTTGCCGTTGCCGCCGCCCCCGTCACCGCCGGGCTGCGGCGTCACCCCCATCGGCGCGGTCGGCGCGCTCCACTGCCCCTGCGGCCGGCCCGGCTGCCCCGGCCCCTGCTGCTGATAGGGATTGGGCTGCTGGTATCCCGGCTGCTTGTACGGGTTCGGCTGCTGGTACCCCGGCTGCTGGTACCCCGGCTCCTTGTACGGATTGGGATTCTGGTCCTGCGGGTTCTGCTCGCCCCCGGGCGGCTGCTGTCCTGGCCACATGGCGGGAAACGATACGGGGTCAGGACACCGGGGCAGCGCGGCAGCCCCTGGTGGCAGGGCCTGTGGTGGGGCCTGCGGCGGGGCGGTCGCTCAGGATGGGGACCCGTTGTCGTATTCGCGCACCGTGCTGAGCATCTTCTTCACCGTCGCGTCCGGGACTTCCCCGCTCACGCCCTTGGCGCCGAAGAACGACCACGAGACGAACTTCCCCTCGGAGTCCTTGAATCCGAAGGTGGTGGCCTTGCCGTCCGAGTCGCACTTGTCGTCCTTGGCGACGCCGGAGACCGAGGACGTGGCCACGCTGCCCCGGATGCCCGACTTGGTGGTGTAGGACTCCACCGCGCTGGTCTTGATGTTCTGCCGGTCGGGCTGGGAGTACTGGCCGTACACCCACGTCGCCGAGTTCTCCCTGGCGATCTCCTCGGTGCTCTTCGCGTCGCGGTTGCCCTTGCTGCCGGCCTCGGCGAGCGGCGTGTGGTCCTTGACGCCGTCCCGGTCGGGATCGCTCGTGCACCACTGCTTCTTGAACACGGCGGGCGCCATCATCGCGATCAGGATGCTGTCCTCGTCGTCGGCCTCCCCGACGGCGTCCACCCAGTCCTGCGACTTGAGCTCCCACTGAGGGGGCGCGTCGAAGGCGATGCCGCGCTCGGCGTTCACGACCGTCTGCCAGCCGGCGATCGTCGGCTTCGGCCCGCCGTCCACGCCGCGTTCGGTGCCACCGGACTCGGCCGGTCTCGTCGGCTCGGACGCGGAGGATCGCGCGGGACCCGGCTTCGCGTCGTCCTCCTTGTCACCGCCCAGGACCAGGAACCCCGTCACACCGGCGCCCACTACGACTGCGGCCGCGGCGACGACGGCGATGACCTTGGTCCGGTTGCCGCCCCCGTCGCCCCGCGGGCCCCTGCCGCGCCGCCGGGGACAGTGGGAGCGTTCCAGGGCGCGGGCTGCTGGTATCCCGGCTGCCGGTACGGATTCGGCTGGTCCGGCCCGCCCCCGGGCTGCTGCTCTCCTGGCCACATGGGCAGCAACGATAGGCGATCGCGATCTACGTCCGGGGACTCCTGGCCAAAGAACGCTACTCGTGGGTAACATCGCGCCATGAGCGCTGACCAGATGTCGATAGGCGAGATGCTCGCCGCCACCGTGCCGATGGCCCGGACCCTGAACCTCGAGTTCCGTGAGACCACGCCCGACAAGGCGGTGGTCGCCCTGCCCGACCAGGCCGAGTACCACAACCACGTCGGCGGGCCGCACGCCGGAGCCATGTTCACGCTGGGGGAGTCGGCCAGCGGCGCGATCGTGCTCGCCGCGTTCGGGGAGCAGCTCTCGCGGGCCGTACCCCTCGCCGTGAGCGCCGACATCGCGTACAAGAAGCTCGCCATGGGGCCGGTGACCGCCACCGCGACCCTGGGCCGCCCGGCCTCCGAGGTCGTGGCCGAGCTGGACGCGGGGCAGCGGCCCGAGTTCCCGGTGGCGATCGCGATCCAGCGCGAGGACGGCGCCGTGACCGGCGAGATGACGGTCGTCTGGACGCTGCGCCCCAATAACTGAGTCGCGTACGGGCGTTCACTTCCGTACGTTCGTTGAACACGGCGGCGCCACGTCGGCCGGGCCACGGGGGTCCCGACCGGCGAGGCGCCGTCTTTCGTTCACCTTATTGACACGAGTCAGTGACGGTCATAGTTTTCCGCCGCCAGGTGTCGACGTCATCCAGGGAGTCGCCGCATGAGACGCAGGAGAACCACGGCAGCCACGGCAACCACGAAAAGAGCGGCAAGAGCGGCACATGCGGGAAGGGCGAGGCGCATGGCGTCCGCCCTCGTCGTCATGGCCGCCGCCGCGGCCCTGCTCACCCCGCACCCCGCGCAGGCCGCCCCCGGCAAGGGCACGCTCGTGCGTACGGACGCGGGCTGGGTGCGCGGGGAGTCCACGGCCGAGGGGCGACAGTTCCTCGGCATCCCCTACGCGCGCCGGCCCGTCGGCGACCTCCGCTGGAAGGAGCCGCGGCCGGTCAAGCCCTGGCAGGGTGTCCGCGGCGCGACCTCGTTCGGCAACCGCTGCGTGCAGAGCGCCAGTTGGGACCCCGGCTACGAGAACCCCAGTCACACGGAGGACTGCCTCGACCTCAACGTCTACACGCCCGAGGGGCAGCGCGAGCAGCGCCCCGTCCTGGTCTGGCTGCACGGCGGCGGGCTCACCGCGGGCGCGGGGGAGGACATCGTGCCCGACTCCTTCGCCCGGCGTACCGGCACCGTGGTCGTGACCGTCAACTACCGCCTCGGAGCGATGGGGTTCCTCGCCGGGGACGGGCTCGACCCGGAGGCGTCCGACGGTGTCTCCGGCAACTACGGCATGCTCGACCAGCAGGCCGCCCTGCGCTGGGTGCGCGCCAACATCGACTCGTTCGGCGGCGACCGGCGGCGCGTGACCATCGCGGGCGAGTCGGCGGGCGGTCGTTCGGTCTGTACCCAGCTCGCCTCGCCCACCGCCAAGGGCCTCTACCGCGCGGGCATCGTGCAGAGCGGTGCCTACGGCGACTGCGCGGCCCGCGAGCGCAAGGACGCCCTCACGCAGGGAGCCGCCTTCGCCGAGAAGGCGGGCTGCCCCGACCCGGCGACCGCCCTCGCCTGTCTGCGGAAGAAGCCTGCCGAGGAGATCCTCGCGGCGCAGGCCGGGTTCGACTGGGGCCCGGTGGCGGGCGGCGACTTCCTGCCGGTCCAGCCGGAGCAGGCGTACAAGAACGGGAGCGCCTCCCGCGTGCCGGTCCTGAACGGCGCGAACAGCGACGAAGGACGGCTCTTCGCCTACGGACAGTTCGACGCGCAGGGCAAGCCCCTCACCGAGGAGCAGTACCCGGCCGCCCTCACGCGGGCGTACGGCGCCGATCTTGGCGCCAAGGTCCTCAAGCGCTATCCGGTGTCCGGGCACGCCACGCCCACGCACGCGTACGCCGCCGCCCAGGGCGACCGGATGTTCGCCTGTACGGCGCTGCGCATGGACAGGGCGCTCGCGGGCCGCGGCCCCGTCTACGCCTACGAGTTCGCCGACCGCACCTCGCCGCCCTTCGCCTCGATCCGCGAGGCGGGCAAGACGTTCGACTTCGGGGCGACCCACGTCAACGAAGTGCAGTACCTCTTCAAGCACTTCGGTCTCCCGACACCGCTCAACGCCGAACAGAAGGCCCTGGCGCGGCAGATGGTCCAGTACTGGGGCTCCTTCGTCCACGGCGGCGCGCCGCGCGCGGAGGGCCAGCCCACCGCCCCCGACCAGCGGACACAGCCCGGCCGCGTGCTCTCGCTGCGCACCGCCTCCGCGGGCGGCAACGAGCTGAGCGCCACCGTGGCCCGTGAGCACCAGTGTGACCTGTGGGACCGCGAGGACTCCGCCCCGGCCGACGCCGGGTGAGCGGGTAGGCTGCCCGGCGTGCGCGCTCCGGGGGGATCGCGCACGCCGGGTACACGCACCATCAGCACAGGAGGAACCGGCGTTGCACGTCCAGGAATGGCTGGAGACCGTACCGGCCGTCAGTATCTACGCGCTGGTGGGCGTGATCATCGGTCTGGAGAGCCTGGGCATCCCGCTGCCGGGTGAGATCGTCCTCGTCTCGGCCGCGCTGCTCTCCTCCCAGCACGGCGAGCTCAACCCCGTCATCCTCGGGATCTGCGCCACGGCAGGCGCCATCATCGGCGACTCCATCGGGTACGCGATCGGACGCAAGGGCGGCCGGCCGCTCCTCGCCTGGCTGGAACGGAAGTTCCCCAAGCACTTCAGCGCCGCGAACGTCGGCAGCGCCGAGCAGTCGTTCCAGAAGTGGGGCATGTGGGCGGTCTTCTTCGGCCGCTTCGTCGCCCTGCTGCGGATCTTCGCCGGGCCGCTCGCGGGCGTCCTGCGCATGCCGTACTGGAAGTTCCTGATCGCCAACGTCCTGGGCGGCATCGTGTGGGCGGGCGGCACCACCGCCGTCATCTACTACATCGGTGTCGTCGCCGAGGACTGGCTCAAGCGGTTCTCGTACTTCGGTCTGGCCATCGCCGTCCTGATCGGCGTCGGCTCGATGCTGCTCGTCAAGCGCCGCGCCAAGAAGTCGGCGGCGGCGCGCGAAGCGGGGAACCGCCCGGAGCCGGCGGCCGAGCCGGTGCCCGTTCCGGCCGCCGACTGAAACCTCACCCGGCGTGGGCGTCCCGGTGGGCCTTGGCCAGTTCGACGTACATCGTGCCGTTGAGCGTGACGCCCGCGCGCTCCTCGTCCGTGAGCGGCCTGCGCACCTTGGCCGGCACGCCCGCCACGAGTGAGCCGGGGGGCACGACCATCCCCTGCGGTACGAGCGCCTGCGCCGCGACCAGCGAACCGGCGCCGATCACCGCGCCGTTGAGGACCGTCGCGCCCATGCCGATCAGGCAGTCGTCCTCGACGGTGCAGCCGTGCAGGACGGCGTTGTGGCCGACCGAGACCCGCTCGCCGATCTTCATCGGGAAGCCGAGGTCGACGTGGAGGCTGCAGTTGTCCTGGATGTTGCTGTCGGCGCCGACGACGATCGGCCCGCCGTCGGCGCGGAGCACCGCCCCGTACCAGGTGCTCGCACCGGCGTGCAGCGTCACCTCGCCGATGATGACCGAGGTGGGCGCGGTGAAGGCGTCCTGATCGATCTTCGGGTTCTTGCCGCCGAACCCGGTGATGAGTGCCTCGTGGCCCATCGGATCTCTCCATTCGTACGTGTCTCGCGCCTGGCGGAACCGTACGGGACGGGGTGGGTCCGCCGCCCCGTGGGGTGAAGATCACAGGGTTGCGGACTCACCGGGCCGCGCGGGGCTGAGTAACGTGAGCGCGTGCCGAAGAACAGGAACACGTTCTCATCCGCGGTCGCCGCCTGGCGGCGCCGCGCGACCCAGCGCGCCGTCCACGCGAGCTGGGCGTGGGTGCAGCGGACGGGCGCCGTCACCGCGCAGCGGCCGGGGCGGCTGCGGTTCGGCGCGCTCGGCGAGGGGACCAAGCTGGCCTTCCCGCAGGGGACCGTCTTCGGTGAGCCGTGGATCCGCATCGGCGACCACTGCATCATCGGCGAGCAGGTCACGCTCACCGCCGGGATGATGCCCGACCTCGACCTCGGCCCCGACCCGATCCTGCGGATCGGCAACGGCGTCGTGCTCGGTCGCGGCAGCCATGTCATCGCCGACACGACGGTGACGATAGGCGACGACTGCTACTTCGGGCCCACGGTGTACGTGACGTCCACCAACCACTCGTACGACGATCCGCATGTGCCCATCGGCAAGCAGTGGCCGCGGATGGAGCCCGTCGAGATCGGTCCCGGCTGCTGGATCGGCACGAACGCGGTGATCCTGCCGGGGGCGCGGATCGGGCGGAATGTCGTGGTGGCCGCGGGTGCGGTCGTCCGCGGTGACGTCCCCGACCACGCCGTGGTGGCCGGGGCGCCTGCCCGGGTCGTCCGCCGCTGGGACGCGGAGGCGGGGTGGCAGCCGCCGCTGCGGACGCCCGCGCCGGTGCCTATTCCTGACGGGGTCACGCCGGAGCAGTTGCTTGCGCTGGGGGAGTTGGAGGGGTAGCCGCGTCTTCTGCCGTCTGCGGGTGCCCTGTGGCTGGTCGCGCAGTTCCCCGCGCCCCTTCGGGCGCAGTTCCCCGCGCCCCTTCGGGCGCAGTTCCCCGCGCCCCTTCGGGCGCAGTTCCCCGCGCCCCTTCGGGCGCAGTTCCCCGCGCCCCTTCGGGCGCAGTTCCCCGCGCCCCTTCGGGCGCAGTTCCCCGCGCCCTCTTGCGAGGAACTGTTCAGCTCGCCAGCAATACCGTGCCCACCAGAGCCAGGCCCGCTCCCGCCGCCTGTACCCCGCGCAGGCGTTCCTTCAGTACCGCCCGTGCCGCCAGTGCCGTGATCACCGGGTACGTCGAGGAGAGCACCGCGGCCAGGGTGATCGGGCCGTTCTGGGCGGCGATCGAATACGTGCCGTTGGCCGCGACGTCCGCGAGGCCCACGAAGGCGAGCGCCGGGAGGGCCGCCCAGATCAAGCGCAGGCCCGTGCCCTCCGGGAGCGCGGCGCCGCCGCGCTTCACCGAGACGAACAGCGCGGTGCCGCCCGCGGCGACGTTCGTCACGCGCTGCACGAACAGGGCGAGGAACAGGCCGGTGAGGTTGCTCGACGCCTCGGCGATGAGGGCGAGCACAGCGCCGAAACCGAAGGCCGCGAGGAGGGTGAGCAGGATCGCCTGCCGCTGCACGGGGGCGCCGCGCAGTTCGGGGCCGCCCGCGAGCACGATGCCCACGATGGCGACGGTGAGCCCGGCGAACTGCGGGACGCCCGGCCGCTCGCCGAGGAAGAGGCCGACCGCCACCGGTACGACGACGCCCACGGAGGCGAGCGGTGAGACGACGCTCATCGGGCCGATGGCCAGCGCCTTGTAGAAGGCGAGCATCGCCACCGGGCCGAGGAGACCCGCCGCCACCGCGAACCAGAGCTGCGGCCCCCACTCCGTCCAGCCGCCCGTGGCGACCACGATCACGCCGAGGACGACCACGGCGATGGTCTGCGAGGCGACGACCACGGTGAGAGCGGGGATGCGTCGGGTCAGCAGTCCGCCGCCGAAGTCGGCCAGGCCGTACAGCAGGCTGGTGGCCAGCGCGAACAGTGCTGTCATCGGAATTCCTCGCAGTACAGTGTGGTGAACCATTAAGTGCACCACACCGTAGTTCAATATATTTGACTCTGTCATCCAAAATAATGGACGGAATGTGTCGGACCTCGATCAGCTCACCCAGTCGCTCGCCCGCAACCTCAAGCGCTGGCGCTCGGAACGGGGCTTCACGCTCGACGCGCTCGCGGCCCGCGCGGGCGTCAGCCGCGGCATGATCATCCAGATCGAACAGGCGAGGACCAACCCCAGCGTCGGCATCACGGTGAAGCTCGCCGACGCCCTCGGCGTCAGCATCACCACCCTCCTCGACTACGAACAGGGCTCGCACGTCCGCCTCGTGCCGCCGGAACAGGCGGTGCGGATGTGGTCCACGGAGGCGGGCAGCAGCACGACACTCCTGGTCGGGACCGAGGCGCGTGGCCCCTTCGAGCTGTGGGCGTGGAAGCTGATGCCCGGCGACGGCAGCGACTCCGACGCGCACCCGCCGGGGACCATGGAGCTGCTGCACGTCGCCGCGGGCGAACTCACGCTCTTGGTGGACGGCGTGGAGCATCAGGTGCCCGCCGGGTCGGCCGCCTCGTTCGAGGCGAACGTGCCGCACGGCTACCACAACAAGGGTGCCGAGCCGGTCGAGATGACCATGTCCGTGTCCGTGCCGCCGGCGCACGCCTCGTCGTACTGAGTTCCGCGGCCCGGGGCTCCACGGCCCGCCGGGTTTGTTAGCGTGCGGCCATGCGTGCACCCATGGGGAACTTCGACGACGTTCGCGCCGCGCCCGAGGCCCTCGACCTCCTGGTCGCGCCCGTCGCCGAAGCCCTGCGCGGCTGGAGCGGAAGCGTCCCCGCCGAGCAGGTCATCCACGTCGACACCGACCCGCAGTGGGCCGACACCGCCACCTTCGTGGAGCACTACGGCCGGGACATCCTGGAGCAGTCCGCGAACTGCGTGGTGGTCGCGGGCAAGCGCGGCGGCGCGTCCTCGCTCGCCGCGTGCCTGGTCCTCTCCACGACCCGCGTCGACGTGAACGGCGTCGTGCGCCGCCAACTCGGCGCGCGCAAAGCCTCGTTCGCGACGATGGACACGGCGATCGGCGAGACCGGCATGGAGTGCGGCGGCATCACCCCGATCGGCCTGCCCGCCGACTGGCCGCTGCTCGTGGACGCCGCCGTCGTCGACCTGCCGTACGTCCTGATCGGCAGCGGGAGCCGCCGGGGCAAGCTCATCGTGCCGGGCAAGGCGTTCGCCGAGCTGCCCAACGCCGTGGTACTCGAAGGGCTCGGCGTCGCCTGAAGCGGGGCTCGCGTCGACCGGCGTGGGGCTCGCGTCGACTGCCGCAGGCGGGGCCGAGCCGGCTCATCCGCAGACCCCCTCCTCGCGCAGCCGGGTGATCTCGTCGGGGTCGCGCCCCAGCTCCGCGAGGATCCGCTCGGTGTGCTCGCCCGCGGCAGGCACCGCATCCATGCGCGGCTCCACGCCGCTCAGATTCGCGGGCGGCAGCAGCGCCTGCACGGGCGACGAGCTGCCCGGAATCGCGACCTCCCGCCAGCGTTCGCGCTCGCCGAGCGCGGGGTGGTCGAGGAACTCGGCGACCGAATTGACGCCCGCGTTCGCGATGTTGGCCCGGTCCAGCAGCTCCATCGCCTCCTCGCTGCCGAGTTCGGCGAACCGCGCGGAAATGATCGCGTCGAGCTCCTCGCGGTGCGCGACACGGTCGGAGCCGGTGGCGAACCGCGGGTCGTCGGTCAGCTCGGGCCGCCCGACGACCTGCTCGCACAGGGCGGCCCACTCGCGCTCGTTCTGAACGGAGAGCAGCACGTCCTTGCCGTCGGAGGCGGTGAACGGGCCGTACGGGGCGACGGTCGCGTGCCGGGCCCCGACGCGCGGGGGCTGCGTGCCGCCGTAGCGCGTGTAGTACGCGGGCTGGCTCATCCACTCGCCGAGCGCGTCGAAGAGGGACACGTCGACGGCCGGTGCGCGGCCGGTGGTCGCCCGGGTGAAGAGCGCGGTCAGGATGCCGGTGTAGGCGTACATCCCACCGGCGATGTCCGCGACCGAGATGCCGGCCCGCACCGCCTCGTCGGGCGTGCCGGTCAGCGAGAGCAGCCCCGTCTGACACTGCACGAGCAGGTCGTACGCCTTCCGGTCCGCCCAGGAGCCGCTGATGCCGTAGCCGCTGAGGGTGCAGGGGATCAACGAGGGGTAGCGGGCCTGGAGTTCGGCGGCGCCGAGGCCGAGTCGGTCCGCGGCGCCGGGGGCGAGGTTCTGCACGAACACATCGGCTCCCGCCAGGAGTTCGTGCAGGATCACGAGGCCCTCGTCGGACTTGAGGTCCAGGGTGAGGGACTCCTTGGAACGGTTGAGCCAGACGAAGTAGCTGGCCTGCCCGTGCACGGTGGTGTCGTAGCGGCGGGCGAAGTCGCCGCCGCCGGACCGCTCGACCTTGATCACGCGAGCGCCGAGATCGGCCAGCTGCCGGGTGGCGAAGGGCGCGGCGACGGCCTGTTCGAGACTGACGACGGTGATGCCCTCCAGGGGGAGCTGACCGGACGGATCGTGGTGCGGCGCCATGACTGCCTCTCGTTCGCGGGTGCTGTCCGAGTCGTTACGATCACACAGACCGGCCCCCCGACCGGCGGTGGACGCCCGTCTCGTCAATCGTCCTCGCCCACGACCGACTTGGACACGAGCCGCCCGTCGGCGAAGCAGAGGCGGTAGCCGTCGGACGACATGAAGCGCGTGCTGTAGTACGTGCAGTCCTGGCCGCGCGGGGTCGGGGGAGCACCGTCCGGAGGGCCGTCCCTGGTGAAGTCCGGGAGCCGTGACTCCACTTCGTCGCGCGGCTGCCCGGCCGTCAGGCCCTCGTACACCTCCCGGTCGAGGACCGAGAACACGGAGCTGACCAGGCTGAGAGGGATCATGAGGAGCAGGATTCCGGCGAGGACCGCGAGCGGGGCCAGGACCGCCTGGGCGAGCCGTCGTCTGAGCTGCCGCCTGGCCTGTTCCTGTTCGCGGGCCGACGCGGTCGGCCGGGGCGGGTCCACGGCACGCGGGGCGGCGCCCGTGGCGGGCAGTTCGGCGATCACCTCGAAGCCGCCCTCGTCGGTGGGGGCCGCGCGCAGGGTGCCGCCCGCCAGGCGTACCCGCTCGTCGAGGCCGACCAGGCCGCTGCCGCTCGACGCGACGCCGGGCAGGCGCCCCGCCGCGGGGGCCGGGTCGTTGGTCACCGTCAGGCGCAGCATGTCACCGTCCCGCGTGATCCTGGCCCGGACCTTCGCGCCCGCCGCGTGCTTGGCGGCGTTCGTCAAGGACTCCTGGAGCACCCGGTGCACGGCGAGGGCGACCATCGCCGGCGGGTTCTCCGTGGCTCCCGACCGTTCGAGCGTGACATCGACCCCGGAGGCCCGCGCGCGCTCGACCACGGTGTCCGCGCTCTCGTCCGACGGGGCACGGGGCGGCACTTCGTCGTCGGCCCGCAGTACGCCGATGATCTCCCGCAGCCGTTCGGTCGCCGCGCCCGCGGCCTCGCGCAGTTCGCCGACGGCCGCCTGCTGGCGGGCGTCGAGCGTGGGATCGACCTCCAGGACGCCCGCCTGGACGGCGATGAGGGTCAGGTCGTGGCCGAGCGAGTCATGCATGTCGTTCGCGATACGGGCCCGCTCGCGGATACGGGTGCGGTCCGCGACGGCCCGCTGCTCGTGCTCCATGCGCTCGGCCAGCCGCCAGCCGGTGGCCATCAGGTCCGCGAACTGGCGGCGGAAACGGCCGAGCAGCCAGGGCAGCACCACGGCGGTCAACAGCGTCAGGAGCATCGTGGGCCAGCCCCACAGATCGCTCGCCACGACCGCGCAGAGCACGAGTCCGGCCACCGCGAGCGCCCCGAAGAACCACAGCGCGGGGCGCATCGCCACCGTACGACTGCCGGCGAGGTACCCGAACACGGCGAGTGGCGCCCAGTACGCGGGCGTCAGCATCTCCGGGTCGCTCAGCAGGCTCAGCGCGACCGGCACCGCGAGGGCGGCGAGCGGCCGGCGCCTGCCACACGCCACGGCGGCCCCGAGCAGCGGGACGCCCGCGGCGGCCACGACCGCGTCACGCCCGTCGAGACCGAAGACGCCCGAGACCGGCGGTACGCACAGCAGGAGCCAGAGTCCGATGTCGAGGAGTCGGGAGAACCAGCCTTGTGTGCGGCGCATCCGCACAGGATCGCCGATCACGCGGGGCCCGCGCCTCTGCCGAAAGTAGGGGATCGTTCCTGTGGGCCTCTGTGGGTTCGTGAGTCCCGGGCTGCCTATTGCGCGCCGACAAGGCCCGCCTCGTACGCGAGGATCGCCGCCTGTACCCGGTTCTTGAAGCCGAGGCGGGCCAGGACCTGGCTGACGTACGCCTTCACCGTGCCCTCCACGACATGCAGCCGCCGGGCGATCTCCGCGTTCGACAGACCGGCGCCGACCAGCGCGAGCACCTCGCGCTCGCGTGCCGTCAGCTCTTCGACGCGGGCTCGCGCGGTGGTCTGCCTGCCGAGCTGCCCCGCGCCGAGGTGGGAGATGACCCGCCGCGCGATCGACGGGGAGAGGTACGCGCCGCCCTCGGCGACGGCCTGCACCCCGGCGATCAGCTCGCGCGGATTGCCTGACTTGAGGAGGAATCCGGCGGCGCCCGAGCCGAGCGCGCTCGCGATGTACTCGTCCTCGGAGAACGTGGTGAGCATCGCCACGGCCGTGTCCGGCGCGACCCGGCTCAGTTCGGCCGCCGCCCGGAGGCCGTCGAGGCGGGGCATCCGGATGTCGAGGAGGCAGACGTCGGGGCGGTGCGCCAGCGTCAGCTCGATCGCCTCGCGCCCGTCGCCCGCCTCGGCGACGACCTCGATGCCTTCGGCGGCGCCGAGGATGGCCCGCACCCCGGCCCGGATCATCGCCTCGTCGTCGGCAAGCAGCACTCGGATCATGCGAGCACGCTACCCGGCCCGGCAAGACCCGGGCCCCGAGGAGGACTTGGGGGGAGGGGACGAGGCTGCTCACACCGCGGGGCCTGACCAAGAGATACGGCGAGAAGACCGCGGCCGACGCATCGACGCATCGATGCGCTGTCGATCGCCGAGCCGCAGCGGACCCGGCGGCGGCCTGTACTTCACTTCACTTCCTGCTCACGGCGGCTGCGGAGACGGGGACTTCGCGCACGTGGTGGCCCGGGCGTGCGCCGTCGCCGTTCATCTGATGCTCATGAGTGTCCTGACCGTCGGCCTCGCGGCCATCGTGCGCAGTTCAGCCGGGACCACCACCGTGCTGTTCGTGCTGCTGCTCATCGTGCCGACGATCCCGCGATCGACTCCCCTCGACGCCCCCATCGACTCCCCTCGATTCCCTTCGACTTCCTCACGAACCTGGCGCAGTTCCTGCCCGGGCGGCGGGCACGCAGTTCCTCACGGGCGACGCGGATCTCTCGGTCCCGCCGCCGGACTCCCGCTCCCGGCCACGGCTATCCCCAGGCGTCGCGACGCCTGAGCCGCCTCCGCCGGCCGGGGCCGACCCTTCTCGAACGGAGACCGGATCTGTCATGTCCTCGACATCCACCGCCGCCACGCCCGCTGCCCCTCCTGTCACCAGCACCTACGTCACCTACGTCACCTCCATCGCCGACTCCGAAGAGCAGGTCCGGGCCGCGCAGCGACTGCGGTACCGCGTCTTCGGCGAGGAGATGGGTGCCAGGCTGCACACCCCTCTGCCCGGCCACGACATCGACCCGCACGACGATCTCGCGGACCACCTGATCGTCACCGACACCACCACCGGCGAGGTCGTCGGCACATACCGACTGCTGCCACCGGGACGGGCCGAACGCGGCTACTCGGACGGGGAGTTCGACCTGATCGCGCTGGACGGGTTGCGGTCCTCCACGATCGAGGCGGGCCGCTCCTGCGTGCACCCCGACCACCGCAGCGGTGCCGTGATCAACCTCATGTGGTCGGCGCTCGCCCGCTATGTCCTGCTCTCCGGCCACCGCTATCTGGCGGGCTGCGCCTCGGTCCCGCTCGCCGACGGCGGCAAAGCGGCGTCGAGCGCCTGGCTGCTCGGCACCTCCAAGCACGCGTCGCCGCCCGAACTGCGCGTGCATCCCCGGCGCCCCTGGGTGCCCGCCGGGCCGCCGGTGGAGCGGCCCGCCTACGCCGACCTGCCGCCGCTGCTGCGGGGCTACCTGCGTCTTGGCGCGTGGATGTGCGGGGCGCCCGCGCACGACCCGGAGTTCGACGTCGCCGACTTCTTCGTGCTGCTCGACATGGACCGGCTCGGCGACCGTTACCGCCGCTACTTCCTGGGGGAGACACGATGAGCGCCGGGGTTCTGTGCACCCCGGCCTGCGTCACGCGCTCGGCGTCACGGGTGCCGCCGGCCGAAGTGGTCCGCCGGTACGCGGCGTTGTCGTACGCGATAGGCCGGGGCGTGGCGCAGGGCGAGCGGCTCGCCGAGCCCGGCACGCTGCAGGCGCGGGCCAGGGCGATCCTGGACGCGCTGGGCGTGGGCATCGAGGAGGCGCCCCGGCGGCTGACGGTGCGCGGATCACGCCCGGGCACCCTGATCGTCGCCAACCACATCTCCTGGCTCGATGTCGTCAGCCTGCTCGCCGTGGAGCCGGTGACCGTCCTGGCCAAGCGGGAGGTGGGCCAGTGGCCGGTCATCGGCGCGCTCGCCCGACGGGCCGGTACCCAGTTCATCGACCGCGACGGGCTGCGCCAACTGCCCCGCTCCGTGGCCGACCTGACGGCCACACTGCGCGCGGGCCGCTCCGTCCTCGTCTTCCCGCAGGCGACGACCTGGTGCTCCGTGCCCGGCGGCCGGTTCCGCCGGGCCACCTTCCAGGCGGCGGCCGACGCGGGCGCGCCCGTGCGTCCCGTCACCATCCGCTACTACCAGCACGGCGCCCGCAGCACCACGGCCGCCTTCCTCGGCGACGAGACCTTCGGGGCCTCGCTGCACCGCGTCGCCCGCGCCCGCGGACTGACCGTACGGGTCACCGTGCACACCGCGCTGCACGGCTGCGACCGCCGGCAACTGGCCGCCGAAGCCCAGAGGGCCGTCGCCGCCCACGAGACATCCGCCCACATCTGAGCCATCCCGCGGCTCCCGGGAACTCGGGCGGATCCCGGGAACTCGGGGCCCTGCGTCACCGACTCCTGAACAGGCACGGCCGCGTCGGTTCCGTGCTGTCGCGGTCACAAGTGTCACGAGTGTCAGGAGAGCGGCGATGAGCGATCGCCCCCGCCTTGCCCCGCTCTGCGGGTTTCTCGCCCTGCTCGCGGTGGTCTTCGCGGTGTCGTACGGGGTGGGGGCGGCCGTCGGACCGGATGAGCCGGGCGGGCGGCGGCCCGTGACCGAGACCGGGACGGAGACAGAGACGGAGCCCGGGACCGAGAGCGATGGGCACGATATGGATGGGCACGATATGGGGGGCATGCGCGGTACGCACTCGGGCGGTCACCGATAAATCCTGAAGCTGTCTGAGCGGACCGGGGTCATTTCACGTACCCACCCGGGAAAGAAGTGGCGCGAATGCAAGGATGGCCCCGCCATGACTGCTGGGTGGTGTTCTCGCGCGGTACGGGCTGCGGTGTTCGCGGCCGCCTGCGTGCTGCTCGCTGCCCTGGGACACGTCCTGATGTCGGGGTCCCCGGTGCCCGGCTGGACGCTGGCCGCCGGAGCGGTCGGAGTCGGCGGTACGGCGTGGGCGCTCGCCGGGCGCGAGCGGGGGCTGCCGCTGGTCGTTGCCGTGACGGTGGCCGCGCAGGCCGCGTTGCACTCGGCGTTCTCCCTGGCGCAGGCCGTCGCGCAGCCAGCGGGCGGGGCCCCGCTCGTACGGCGGTGGGTGCAGAACATGCTCTGCGCGGCGCCGATGGGCGCCGACGCGACCGGCAGGGGGCAGGGCTCGGCGATGTCCGCGCCGATGCCTGCCTCGGGGGCGGCCCCCGGGGCGGTGTCCGGGGCAATGCCCATGCCTGCTGTGCCCGCCATGCCTGACATGAGCTCGATGTCCTCCATGTCCTCCATGGAGCACATGGACCACATGGGCGGCGGCCACGACATGAGCGGCATGTCGCCGACCGGCATGCTCGCCGCTCACCTTCTCGCCGCCCTCCTCTGCGGTCTCTGGCTCGCGCACGGCGAACGCGCGGCCTTCCGTGTCGCGCGGGCCTTCGCCGGGTGGCTCGTCGCCCCGTTGCGGGTTCCTCTCGCGCTGCCCGCGCCCGCCCACCGTCCCCGCGTCCGGCCCCGTCTCCACCGTTCGGCGGGCCGGCCGCGGCAGTTGCTTCTCGTGCACGTCATCACTTCCCGGGGTCCGCCCGCGGGGACCGCTGTCGCCTGACAGCTGGTTCCCCGATGCCGTAGCCGCGCGCCATGCCGCTCGTCCCCACGGCTCGGGCATCGGCCGCGCGCACTCCTGCGCGGCCGTACCCCCATCACCCGGATCCGCCGGACGCAGCACAAGGTGCGCCGTCGATGAGACAGGCACGCAAGCGCACCGACACACCGACACACAGGCGCACTATGCGTACGGCGTGTCCGGATCCCGGATTCCCGAGAAGGACACCAGGTGATCATTCCTGCCCTGCCCAGCTCACCCGACGAGTCGATAACGGCCTGGGCGCTCGCCGCCCGCGCCGGTGACCCCGAGGCCGTCGAGCACTTCGTACGTGCCCTGCACCGCGACGTCCGCAGGTACGTGACGTACCTCGGCGGCGACCCGCAGGCCGCCGACGACCTGACGCAGGACACGTTCCTGCGGGCCCTCGGCAGCCTGCACCGTTTCGAGGGGCGCTCCTCCGCGCGCACGTGGCTGCTCTCGATCGCCCGGCGCGCGGTGATCGACAGCCTGCGGCACGCCGCCGCCCGGCCCCGCCTCTGCGACACGGACGACTGGCAGTCCGCCGCCGAGAGGGCCCAGCCGAGAGGCCTGCCGGGCTTCGACGACGGCGTGGTTCTGGCCGACCTGCTCGCGACGCTGCCCGACGAGCGGCGTGAGGCCTTCGTCCTCACCCAGCTCCTCGGCCTGCCCTACGCGGAGGCCGCGCTGCTCACCGGCTGCCCGGTGGGCACGGTCCGCTCGCGCGTGGCGCGGGCCCGCATCTCGCTGATGGAGCGACTGCGGGACGCCGAGTGCCCCGCACTTGTGGGGTCCGCGGCCTGACGCCCGCCCCCTGAACGGCCGCCCGGCCCCCGAGCCGGGCGGCCGCTCCGGCTCCCAGCCCAGTGCGGAGGCCAAGCGCCGCTCCGTACAGGACAGGCCCGCCTGCCGCAGCGCGGCCAGCCGGGCTCCGGCGTGGCGGAGCGCCGGGAGAGGGCGTTGCGGCGGGTGGGGTGAGGCGCGTCCCGCGCCCCCGAAGGGGCGCGGGGAACTGCGCGCTCAGCCCCCACCGGGCCCGCGGCCTGTCGCCGCGCCGCCCAGCGGAGCGTCACCGCAACATGGGCAGTTCGATCGCCGGGCAGCGGTCCATCACCATGTCGAGGCCCGCCGCCCGCGTCCGCTCGTACGCCGCCTCGTCGATGACGCCCAGTTGGAACCACACCGCCTGCGCGCCGATCGCGACGGCTTCCTCGGCGGCCTGGCCCGCGAGGGAGCTGTTGAGGAAGACGTCGACGACGTCGATCTTGAAGGGCACGGCGGAGAGGGACGGATAGCCCTTCTCGCCGTGCACCGTCTCGGCCTTCGGATGGATCGGGACGACGCGCTTTCCGTAGCGTTGCAGGACGCTCGCGACCCCGTACGCCGCTCGTTCCTCGTTCGTGGACAGGCCCACGACCGCCCAGGTGTCCCCGAGTTCCGTCAGGATCTTGCGCACTGTTGCCGGATCGCCGTACACGTCCCGCTCCCTCCGCCGCCGGTGGTTCAGCCGATGGTCGGCCGATGGTCAGGTGACCGCGTCAGACGTTCACGCCGAAGTCCGAGGCGATGCCGCGCAGTCCACTGGCATAACCCTGGCCGACCGCACGGAATTTCCACTCGGCGCCGTGCCGGTAGAGCTCGCCGAAGACCATGGCGGTCTCGGTCGAGGCGTCCTCGGAGAGGTCGTAGCGCGCGATCTCCACGTTGTCGGCCTGGTTCACCACGCGGATGAAGGCGTTGCGGACCTGGCCGAAGCTCTGGCCGCGGTTCTCGGCGTCGTGGATGGAGACCGGGAAGACGATCTTCGTGATCGTGGCGGGCACCGCGGCGAGGTTCACCTTCACGGCCTCGTCGTCGCCCTCGCCCTCACCGGTGAGGTTGTCGCCGGTGTGCTCGACGGAGCCGTCGGGGCTCTTGAGCTGGTTGTAGAAGATGAAGTGCTGGTCGTCGACGACCTTCCCCGAGTCGTCGCAGAGCAGCGCGCTGGCGTCCAGGTCGTAGTCCGTGCCGGTGGTCGTACGGACGTCCCAGCCCAGGCCGACCAGGACGGCGGTGAGGCCGGGGGCCTCCTTGCTGAGCGAGACGTTGCCGCCCTTGGCCAGGGAAACTCCCACGATGTCCTCCTGAGGTCCTGAGGTGATGTGCGTACCGGCCGTGGTCAGGGCCGGATCTGAAAAACTACAACACTGTAGAAGTTGCCGGTGTGCCGCGTGTGTGCCGGGTGCCGCCACCGTTTCCTGCTACTGCGTCCCGATACGATGTGGCGCTCTCCGAGCGGCCGTCAAGAGCCACCGCGCCGTAGACACAGGCCGGTGCGGCGCGGTGGAGCCGGTCAGAGGTCGAACTCGTGCGGCGGCAGGTCGAGCGCGAAGCACGCCTCCCGTACGACGGCACGCTCCGTCTGGTCGAAGTCGCCGTCCGCGCCGCCGATGACGATGCCGATCTGGATCACGGCTCGCGCCTCGGCGGGCTTCTTCTTCGCCTTGGCGACTTCCTGCAACACGCTGACCTTGCCGAACGCGAAGTCGGCGGTCAGCTTGTCGACGTACGTGTCGAAGCGGCGGCGCAACTCGTCGGCGGGGAAGTTCTGCAGCACCTCGTTGGTGGCGATGAGCTGTGCCACGCGCTGGCGTTCGGACGGATCGATGGTGCCGTCCGCGGCCGCCACGAGGGCGCACATCGCCATACTGGAGTCGCGGAAGGCGCCGCTCTTGAGGTCGTTCTTCTTTGCCATGAGCTGGGTCTGCATCGTCGATGCGGATTCCTTGACGCGGTCCCACAGGGCCATGAGTGCTCCGTATGTCGGTGAGTCGGTGAGTCGGTAAGTCGTTGGGTCGGTAGGGCGAGGTTTTTGTTTCTACAACACTGTAGAAACTAGCAGGCGGGCCGAGTGGTCCGCCCGTCGCAGGGAGGACGGACGATGACCGCAGCCGCACAGGAACTGCTCGACGCCGTGACGGCGGAGCTCGCGCCGGACGCGGCGGCCAACCCACTCGTACCGCGGCTCGCGGACGGCACGGCGAACCGTTCCGCGATCACCGCTCTCGCCCTGGAGCAGCGCTCCGTCATCCCCGCCGACCGCCGCTCCTTCCTGCACCTGGCCGCACGCTCCGCCGACGCCGGCGAAACCGAGTGCGAGACCTTCTTCCGCACCCTCGCCAAAGGGGAGACGCTCGCCTTCGACCGGCTCGGAGCCCTCGTCGCGGCATGCGGAGTGGACAAGGCCGGCGCCGACGCGTACGAACCCCGGGCGGGCTGCCAGGCCTATCCCGCGTACGTGGCCTGGCTCGCCCTGAACGGCGCCCCCGCCGACGCGGTCCTCGCCCTGACCGCCAACTTCGCCGCCTGGGGCGCCTACTGCGCGACCCTCGCCGACGCGCTCCCCGCGCACTACGGCTTCAGCCAAGAGGCCTGCGGCTTCTTCGCGTTCTTCGCCGAGCCCGCGCCCGACCTGGAGAGGCAGGCGCTCGCCGCGGTGGGCGCGGGCTTGGGCCGCGGCCTCGACGCGACCGGTTCCGCTCTGCGGTACGGGAAACTGTTGCAGCGCTACGAGGCGATGTTCTGGGAGACGCTCGCCGACCCGGCGCGCGGCCTCTGACCGCCTTCGCCCCCGACCGCCGCGCCGCTACTCCCCGCGCTTACCCCCGCGCCTACCCCTCGCGCAGCTCCGCCAGTTGCACCACGAGCCCGCGGATCAGCGCGTCGAGCCCCGCGGCGAACGCCTCCTCGGCCCGCCCCGCCTTGCTGCCGCCGGCGGTGCTCTCCAGCGCGGCCGCCAGGACCGGGACCCGGGGCGCGTGCCCGGCCGGGTCGATCATCAGCGGCGGCGCCACGAGGTCGAGCGCCGAGCCGAGGAGGAAGGACTCGACGCTGGTCAACGCCCCGATCAGCCGCTCCTGCGGCCATCCGCCGCGGGCAAGCGCGGCCACGACCGCCTCGTACATGCCGAGTGTGGCCGGTGAGCTGATGGTGGTGGTGGCGAGCAGGTCGATGGAGTGCGGGTGCCGTGCGAAGGCGTCGCGGTACGAACGGGCCCATGCGGCAAGGGCGTCGGGCCACGGCAGCGTGTCGAACGCGGAGACGTCCATCTCCTCGACGATCAGGCGCCGTACGCCCTCGATGACCTCGGCGCGGCCGTCCAGATGGTTGTAGAGCGAGGCGGTCCTGACCCCGAGCCGCGAGGCGAGGCGGGGCAGGCTGAAGGCGCCGGCCCCCTCGGCGTCGATCAGCGCGAGGGCCTCCCGCACTATCAGGTCCGCGCCGAGCAGCGGTACGCGCGGTCTCCCTCTGCCCATGGTCCCGTAACTCCCTTCCGCGGATGCGCTCTTCACAGCCGCCCGCGTGCAGAGTACGGTCCTGCTCAGCCCGGACTAAAGGCTTTAGTTTTCGGGCCGCCCCCGCCCGAGCCCCCACAGCAGGCCGGAGTAGCCGCGTGACCGAACCCGCCCCGCACGCCGCCAAGGGTCTGAGCGGCGGCGCCGTCGGCACCTGCGACCTCGTCTTCTTCGTGGTGGCCGCCGCGGCGCCGCTGACCGTGATGGCCGGCGTGGCACCCCTGTCCATCGGCATGGCCGGCCGCGCGGCACCCCTCGGCTATCTGCTTTCGGGGCTGCTGCTCGTCGTCTTCGCCGCCGGCTTCACCGCGATGAGCCGCTTCGTGCGCAACGCGGGCGCCTTCTACGCCTACATCGGGCGCGGGCTCGGACGCCCGGCGGGAGCGGGGTCCGCGTACGTCGCGCTCTACTCGTACAACGCCATCGAGGTCGGACTGCTTGTCGCCTTCGGATGGTTCACCGAGTCCGGGTTCCAGGACCTGACGGGGGTCCGTGTCGCCTGGTGGATCTGGGCGATCACCGGACTCGTCGCCATCGGGGTGCTCGGCTATCTGAAGGTCACGCTCAGCGCCAAGGTCCTCGGCGTCGCCCTGGTCCTCGAAGTCCTCGTGCTCCTGGTCTTCGAGGCCGGGGTCTTCGCGCACGGCGGCGGGCCGCAGGGCCTCGACCCGGCCGCGCTCTCCCCGCGGCACCTGGGCGGCGAGGGCGTGGGCGGCATGTTCGTGCTCGCCGTCGGCGCCTTCGTCGGATTCGAGGCGACGGCCGTCTACGCCGAGGAGGCACGGGAACCGGAGCGCACGGTGCCGCGTGCCACCTGCATCGCCGTGGCGTTCCTCGCGCTCTTCTACACCTTCACGGTATGGATGATCATCAACGCGTACGGGCCCGACCGCGCGCAGGCCGTCGCCGGCGGTGAGGGCGGCGCCGACATGGTCTTCACGGCCACCGAGCGGTTCGCCGGGGCGTGGGCCGCCGACTCCATGCACGTACTGATCATCACCAGCGCCTTCGCCGCGACCCTCGCCTTCCACAACGGCGCCGCCCGCTACTTCTACGCCCTGGGCCGCGAGGGGCTGCTGCCGCGCCGCCTGGGCACCGTGGCCCCCCGGACCCGGGCACCCGCCACGGCGGTCGTCACGCAGTCGGCCATCGCGCTCGTCGTGATCGGCGTGACCGTGGTGAGCGGCGTTGATCCGTACACCGTCACCTTCCTGTGGAGCAACGGCTCCGGCATCCTCGGCGTGATGCTGATGCAGGCACTCACCGCCCTCGCCGTGTACGGATTCTTCCGGCGCGACCGCAGGGGCATGCCCGCCTGGCGGGTGGCCGCGGCCCCGCTGATTGCCTGCGCGGGTCTCGCCGCACTGATCGCCCTGGTATGCGCCAACCTCGATCTCCTGACCGGGGCGTCGGCCGCGGTCAACGCGGCGCTGATCGCTCCGCTGCCCGCGCTGTTCGCGGCGGGAGCGGCACTGGCCCTGCGGATGCGACGGCGCGAACCGCAGGTGTACGAACGGCTGACGACGGTGGACGCGGAGAGCGTGTGACCGGGGAACGGAGCGGCATGACGGACGGGACGCCGGGCGAGACGGCGGACGGGACGGTGACCCGGGTCTTCCTGGGGCGGGTGCGCACGGGAAGCCCCGCTCACGGCGACTCCACGGCACTGGCCGTGCGGGGCGGGCGCGTCGTCGCGCTGGGCGACGAGGCCCGCGCGCTCGCCGAAGTGGCCGAAGAAGTCGTCGAGTCGGGCGACGGGCTGCTCATGCCCGCCTTCGGCGACGGCCACGCCCATCCCCTCTTCGGCGGTCTGGAGAGCTTCGGCCCGCAGATCAAGGACCTCACCTCCGTTGAAGCGATCGTCGCGGAAGTCGCGCGGTGGGCCCACGCACACCCGGACGCGGAGTGGATCGTGGGCGCGTCCTACGACCCCGCGCTCGCGCCCGACGGCGAGTTCGACGCCCGGTGGCTCGACGCCGCCGTGCCGGACCGGCCCGTCGTGCTGCGGGCGTACGACTACCACACGGTGTGGTGCAACACGGAGGCACTGCGCCGGGCCGGCGTGCGCGACACGACGCCCGAGCCGCGCCTCGGCTGGATAGTCAGGCGCCCCGACGGCTCGCCCCTGGGCACCCTGCGCGAGTGGCACGCCTGCGACCTGGTGCTCGACCAGGTGCCGGCCCGCGACGAGGCCGAACTCGTCGAAGCCGTGCGCCGCGCGTGCCTGGCGTACGCGCGAGCGGGCATCACCTGGGTGCAGGACGCCTGGATCGAGCCGGAGATGGCGGAGGCCTATCTCGCGGCGGCCGGGCACGACGCGCTGAGCGTCCGCGTCGACCTGGCCCAGCGCGCCGACCCCGACCGCTGGCGCGACCAGCGCAAGCAGTTCGACGCCACGCGCGCACGCGTGCGCGCCGAGGGCGGCCCGCTGCTGTCCGCGCGCACCGTGAAGTACTTCAGCGACGGCGTGATCGAGGGCGGTACGGCCGCCCTGCTCGCCCCCTATCTGGACGCGCCGCACAGCTGCGGCATGCCCGTGTGGGAGCCGCGCGCGCTCGCCGAAGCGGTGTGCGCGTTCGACGCCGACGGATTCGAGACGCACATCCACGCCATCGGCGACGCGGGCGTACGGGCCGCGCTCGACGCGGTGGAGGCCGCGGTGCTCGCCAACCCCGCCAGGGACCGGCGCCCCGTGATCACCCACGTCCAGCTCGTCGACCCGGCCGACCTGCCGCGCTTCGCCGCGCTCGGCGTCGTCGCCAACTTCGAGCCCCTGTGGGCACAGCCCGACCCGCTGCAGACCGATCTGTCGATGCCGCGGATCGGCGCCGAGCGGTCCGACCGGCAGTACCCGATGGGAGAGCTCGCGCGCGACGGCGTGCGGATTTCCTTCGGCAGCGACTGGCCCGTCAGCTCGTACGAACCACTGGAGGGCATCCAGGTCGCGGTCACCAGGCGCACGTTCGACGGCGACCCGGAGGGCGGCTGGATACCGCGGCAGCGGCTCACCGTGGAGCAGGCCCTTGCCGCGGCCACCAGCGGGGTCGCCCACCAGGCGGGCGCGGACGACCGCCTCGCCCTCCTGCCCGGTGCGCCCGCCGACCTGGTCCTGCTCTCCGCCGACCCGCGCACGGTGGACCCGATGGCCATCCGGCACGTGCGGGTGCTCGGCACGTGGCTCGCGGGAGCGGCTACGTACCGGGCGGGGGAGGAGTGAGGGGCAGGACGATGGCGGTGACGGCGATACCGTCACGTATCAGCCAAGAACCCCTGAAACCCGTCAGCTCGCGCCCCGCCAGCCGCGGCCCCGGCACCAGGAGGGCCGCCGTGAACGTGCCGTCCGGTGCCAGGTCCACCCGCGCGTCCTCGAAACCGAGCCAGCGCCCGGTGAGCGGGAACCACGTCTTGTAGACGGACTCCTTGGCGCTGAAGACGAGCCGGTCCCAGGGAACGTCCGGATGCCGGACGCCGAGCCCGGCGAGCGCGGCGCGCTCCGTCTCGTCCGTGATCAGATTCAGGACGTCGGCGTCGGCGAGCGGGGCGGCCGGCTCCGCGTCGATGCCGACGGACGAGACCGCCGAGTCGCGGGCGACGACGGCGGCGCGGTAGCCCGTGCAGTGCGTCATGCTGCCCACGATGCCCTCGGGCCAGCGCGGCGCGCCCCTGGGGCCCGGCAGGATCGGTACGGGCTCCACACCGAGCCCGGCCAGGGCGGTACGGGCACACTGGCGGACCGTGGCGAACTCGCGGCGCCGCTTGTCCACGGCCCGCGCGACGGCTTCCGCCTCCTCGGGGAAGAGGAAGGGATCGGCCGCGTCCTCGCGGGTCTCCACGACGGTCACGGGCTCGGCTGCGAGCAGTGTCCCCAACACGTCGGTGCTCCGGGGGACTTGGCGTACGCGATTCTCGGGTGACGTCACAACGGATCACCGTACCGGGGCCGTGGCCTGCGCGGGGGCCTACTCTGGCGGGATGCACGACGAGTACCGCACAGTGGCCCGCGAGGCCGTGCACGAGACCGAGATCAACCGCTCGCGCTTCCTGTGCGCCCTCGCCCCCGCGGCCACCGAGGAGGAGGCCCAGGCGTTCGTCGCCCGCATCCGCAAGGAGCACCCGTCCGCCTCGCACAACTGCTTCGCGTACGTCATCGGGGCCGACGCCGGGGTGCAGAAGGCGAGCGACGACGGAGAGCCCGGCGGTACCGCCGGTGTGCCGATGCTCCAGATGCTGCTGCGCCGCGACATGCGGTACGTCGTCGCCGTCGTGACCCGCTACTACGGAGGGGTCAAGCTCGGCGCCGGAGGACTGATCAGGGCCTACGGAGGCGCGGTCGGCGAGGCGCTCGACGCGGTCGGCACCCTGACCCGCAGGCGCTTCAGGCTCGCCACCGTCACGGTCGACCACCAGCGCGCGGGCAAGATCCAGAACGATCTGCGCTCGGCCGGGCGCGAGGTGCGCGACGTGCGCTACGGCACCGCGGTGACCATCGAGATCGGCCTCCCCGACGCCGACGTCGAGGCCTTCACGGCCTGGCTCGCGGACGCGACCGCGGGCAGCGCGGTCTTCGAGCTCGGGGGAGAGGCGTACGGCGACGCCTGACGCCCGGCGGGGCGCGCGCCGGCGACGGAGTCGGGGTTCGTGATGGGGCAGGGGCCGGCAGGCGCTAGCGTGGTGGGTGCTGTCGGCGGGGCCCGTGCTGGGGCGGTCCTCGTTCCGTGGCACCGGAGGGGTTGAGTGAGTATGCGGGCCGGAGCGGCGTCTTGAGAATTCTGCACACGTCCGACTGGCATCTGGGCCGGTCGTTCCACCGCGTGAACATGCTCGGCGCCCAGGCCGAATTCATCGGTCACCTCATCGCCACGGCGCGTGAGCACGAGGTGGACGTCGTCGTCGTGTCCGGTGACGTGTACGACAGGGCGGTCCCGCCGCTCGCCGCCGTCGAGCTGTTCGACGACGCGCTGCACCGGCTCGCGGACCTCGGCATCCCGACGGTGATGATCTCCGGCAACCACGACTCGGCGCGCCGCCTCGGTGTCGGCGCCGGGCTCATCGGCCGCGCGGGCATCCACCTGCGCACCGCGCCCGCCGCCTGCGGAGAGCCCGTGGTCCTCGCCGACGCTCACGGGGACGTGGCGTTCTACGGCCTGCCCTATCTCGAACCGGCGCTGGTCAAGGACGAGCTCGGAGCAAAGCGCGCGGGTCACGAGGCGGTGCTCGGCGCCGCCATGCAGCGGGTGCGCGCCGATCTGGCCGGCCGGCCGACGGGCACCCGCTCCGTCGTCCTCGCCCATGCCTTCGTCACCGGCGGCGAGGCGAGCGACAGCGAGCGGGACATCACGGTCGGCGGAGTGGCCGCCGTGCCCTCCGGAGTCTTCGACGGCGTCGACTACGTGGCCCTCGGCCATCTGCACGGCAGCCAGGCCATCAGCGAGCGCGTGCGCTACTCCGGTTCCCCGCTGCCGTACTCGTTCTCGGAGGCCGCGCACCGCAAGAGCATGTGGCTCGTCGATCTCGGCCCGGCGGGAGAGATCGCCGCCGAACGCGTCGACTGCCCCGTGCCGCGCCCGCTCGCCCGCATCAGGGGAGACATCGAGACGCTGCTCGACGCCCCGGAGCTCGCCGCCCACGAGGAATCCTGGGTCGAGGCGACCCTCACCGACCCGGTGCGCCCCGACGACCCCATGGCCCGCCTCTGCGAGCGCTTCCCGCACACCCTCAGCCTCGTCTTCGACCCGGAGCGCGCCCCCGAGGACCCCGATATCTCCTACGCCCGGCGTCTCGAGGGGCGCACCGACCAGCAGATCGCGGAGGACTTCGTGACCCATGTGCGGGGCGCGGGGCCCGACGAGCGCGAACAGGCGGTGCTGCGGGCCGCGTTCGACACGGTCCGCACCGACGAGACGCTGCGCGAGGTGGCCCGATGAGGCTGCACCGGCTCCGGATCACCGCGTTCGGCCCCTTCGGCACCACCCAGGACATCGACTTCGACGAACTCTCCGCCGCCGGGCTCTTCCTGCTGCACGGACAGACGGGCGCGGGAAAGACCTCCGTCCTGGACGCCGTCTGCTACGGCCTGTACGGATCGGTGCCCGGCCCCCGCCAGGGCAGCGGCCAGGGTGTGACGCTGCGCAGCGACCACGCGGAGCCCGGTGTCCGGACCGAGGTGTGCCTCGAACTCACCGTCGCGGGCCGCCGGTTGGAGGTCACCCGGCAGCCGCCGTGGGAGCGCCCGAAGAAGCGCGGCACCGGCACGACCACGGAGAAGGCGCAGAGCTGGCTGCGTGAGTACGAGCCGGGGGAGGCTGGGCAGGCCGGTGCCTGGAAGGACCTCAGCCGCTCCCACCAGGAGGTCGGCGAGGAGATCACCCAGCTGCTCGGCATGAGCAAGGAGCAGTTCTGCCAGGTGGTGCTCCTGCCGCAGGGTGACTTCGCGCGGTTCCTGCGGGCCGACGCCGAGGCCCGCGGCAAGCTGCTCGGGCGGCTCTTCGACACGCACAGGTTCGCCGCGGTCGAGCAGCGGCTCGCAGAGCAGCGGCGCGAGGCCGAGGGCGCGGTACGGGAGGGCGACGCGGAGCTCCTCGCCGACGCGCACCGGATGCAGCAGGCCGCCGGGGACGCGCTCGACGCCGCGCAGTCGCCGCTGCCCGATCTCTCGCCCGGTGATCCGGGGCTCGCCGACGCCGTCCTGGCCTGGGCCGCCGTGGCCCGCACCAGCGCGCGCGAACGGCACACGATCGCCGGGTGCGCCCTCACGGCCGCCGAGTCCGCGCAGGCCGCTGCGGGGCGCCGCCTCGACGACGTACGCGAACTCGACGCCCTGCAACGGCGGTTCGCCCTGGCGCGGGAGCGGGCCGAACGCCTCCGGGAGCGCGCGGACGAGCACCGGCAGCGGCAGATTCGGATGGAGCGGGCCCGCAAGGCGGAGACGGTCGCCCCCGCGCTCGGGCTGCGCCGGGCCACCGAGGAGGAGCACCGCCGCGCCACCGACGAGGAGGCACGCGCGCGCGGCCACCTGCCCGCCACGTTCGCCGACTCCGGTTCCGCGGGCCTCGCCGCCGCCGCGCGCAAGGCCGCCGAAGAACTCGGCGGCCTCGAATCCGCCCGGCGCGCCGAGCAGCGCCTCGACGGACTGCGTACGGAGCGCACGTCCCTGGAGCGCGAGGAGCGGGCCGACGACGAGCTGCTGCGCGAGGCCGCCGGCTGGCTCGACGGCTGGGCGGCGAGCAGGACCGCACTCCAGGAGCGCATCGACTCCGCACAGGAGGCGGCCACGCGCGCGGAGCACCTGGCGGGCCAACTGGAGCCGGCGCAGCGCAGGTTGGACGCGGCCCGTCGCCGCGACGGCCTCGCGCGGGAGGCGGCGGCCGCCTTTGAGCGCACTCTCGCGGCCCGCGAAAGCACCACCGCGGCCCACGAACACTGGCTGGCCCTGAAGGAGCAGCGCCTCACCGGCATCGCCGCGGAACTGGCCGCGGGCCTGAGTGACGGCGACCCGTGCGCGGTCTGCGGCGCCACCGAACACCCCGCGCCCGCTCCGAAGGACGCCGGTCACGTCGACCGCGCCACGGAGGAGTCGGCGCTCGCCGCGTACCGGCAGGCGGAGGAGCGGCGCGCGGAGGACGAGCGGCAGCTCGGCGAGGTCCGCGAGTCCCTCGCGGCGGCCCGCGCGGCCGCCCTGGGCTCGACCGGCGGGGACTTCGACGACGAGGAGCAGACAGACTCCGCGGACGGTCCTTCCGTCGAGCGACTCGCCGGACTCGTCGAGAAGCTGCGGGCCGAACACGCCGACGCGCGGAGCAGCGCCTCCGGACTGCACGCCGCCCGCGAAGCCCTCGCGCAGGCCGAGCGTGAGCACGACCGCAGGGTCGCCGTACAGCAGGAAGCCGCTGTGCGGGCCGCCTCACGCACCACCCTGCGGGACTCCCTCGACCGCGAACAGGCTTCTCTGGAAGCGGAGTTGAGCCGGGCGCGGGGTGCCAGCGGCAGTGTCGCGGCACGCACCGCCCAGCTGGAGCGCCAAGCCGCGCTCCTGACCGACGCCGCGGAGGCCGCGCGCGTCGCAGACGACACCGCCCAGCGGCTCAAGGACGCCGACGCGCGACTCGCCGACGCCGCCTTCCGCGCCGGGTTCGACACACCGGGGGACGCGGCCGAAGCCCTGCTCGACGATGCCGGCCACCGCGAGCTCCAGCACCGTATCGACGAGTGGCGCAACGAGGAGGCGGCGGTGCGCTCCCTCCTCGCCGAACCGGACGCCGCCGCGGCGGCCGAGCAGCCCCCGGCCGATCTCCGGGCCGCGCAGGAGGCCGCCGAGCAGGCCGACAGGCGGACCCGCGCGGCCGCCTCCGCGCTCGACGCGGCCGCGCGGTGCTGCGCCGAACTCGACCGGCTCTCCGAACGGTCGGCCGCCGGAGCCATGCGGCTCGCGCCGCTGCGCGCCGAGTACGACCGCGTGGCACGCCTCGCGGGACTCGCCGCGGGCACATCGGCGGACAACGAACGCAAGATGCGCCTGGAGTCCTACGTACTCGCCGCCCGGCTCGAACAGGTCGCGGCTGCGGCGACCGCACGGCTGCGGCGCATGTCGTCGGGCCGCTACACCCTCGTCCACTCCGACCACCGCACCGGGCGCGGCCGTTCGGGCCTCGGCCTGCACGTCGTCGACGCCTGGACGGGCCGCGAGCGCGACACGTCCACGCTCTCGGGCGGCGAGACCTTCTTCGCCTCCCTCGCCCTCGCGCTCGGCCTCGCCGACGTCGTCACGGACGAGGCGGGCGGCGTACGGCTCGACACGCTCTTCATCGACGAGGGCTTCGGCAGCCTCGACGACCAGACCCTGGACGAGGTGCTCGACGTCCTGGACTCCCTGCGCGAGCGGGACCGCAGCGTCGGCATCGTCTCGCACGTCGCCGACCTGCGGCGACGTGTCCACGCCCAGCTCTGGGTCGAGAAGGGGCGTGCGGGTTCGGTCGTACGGCGTCGGGGCGGGGCGTGAGGGCGGGCCGGTGTGCGGCGCGGCCGGGGTCAGTTGCCCAGGGGGCGCCTCGGCAGGGGCGAGGAGTAGACGATGCTCGTGGTCACCGACCCCAGGGCGCCGATCTTCCCCGCCACCTCCTCCAGATGGCTCATCGAGCGCGCCGCGACTTTGATCACGAAGCAGTCGTCACCGGTGACATGGTGCGCCTCCAGTATCTCCGGGGTCGCCTCGACCAGGTCGTGGAACGGCTTGTAATTGCCGTTCGGGTAGCGCAGCCGCACGAACGCCAGGATGGGCAGGCCGAGGCGCTCGGGGTCGACCACGGCCGCGTACCCCTGGATCACGCCCGCCTCCTCCAGTCTGCGGACCCGTTCCGTGACGGCGCTCGGGGACATGGAGACGGCGCGCGCCAGTTCGGCGTAGCTGGCGCGGCCCTCGCGCTGGAGGACATCGAGGATGCGCCAGTCGGTGGCGTCCGTGGAATAACCGGTCATGCCTGAGAGGTAACAGGGGAATCCCCGGCCGATCAAGAGGCAGGCCGGGGATCGGCTCTTCTGGGGCGACGTCTGCGCCCGTAGATTTCTGGCCATGAGCACAGCGACGAACACGCGACCGGCGTCCGCCACTGCCCCCGCGACCACGAGTGTCCCGAACCCCGTCCTGCGGGTCGCCCCCGCGACCCCGGCTGCCGCCGCCGCGTACTTCGGTGCGAGCCTCGCCTTCCACGCCGACGTGTCCGACGTGGCGGCGGCGCTCGCCGCCGACGGCGATCCCGGCTTCGTCGTGGTCGACTCCCGCTCGACCGAGTCCTGGGACCAGGGCCACATCCCCGGCGCGATCCACCTCCCCACCGCGCTCATCGCCGAGCAGGCCGAGCAGCTCCTCGACAAGTCCGTGCCCGTCGTCACCTACTGCTGGGGCCCCGGCTGCAACGGCGCGACCCGCGCCGCCCTCGCCCTCGCCCGACTGGGCTTCCAGGTCAAGGAGATGCTGGGCGGCTTCGAGTACTGGGTGCGCGAGGGGTTCGCGTTCGACACCTGGCAGGGCGGTGAGCGGCGCGCTCCCGACCCCCTCACGGCTCCGCTGGACGCGGATAACTGCGGCTGCTGAGGCGGGACGGGGCAGGGCGGGACGGCGGGCGGGTCGCGCGGGTGAGGCGGACCCGCCCCGGCCTCAGAGCGCCGACAACTCGTCCACCAGGTCGTCGAGCCCCAGCGACCCCTGCGAAAGGGCGGCCATGTGCCACGCCTTCGCGTCGAACGCGTCACCGTGGCGCTGCCGCGCGTTCTCGCGGCCGAGCAGCCAGGCCCGCTCGCCCAGTTTGTAGCCGATGGCCTGGCCGGGGATGGAGAGGTAGCGGGTCATCTCGCTCGCCACGTAGTCCGCGGGACGGCTGCAGTGCGCGGCGTAGAACTCCTGCGCCAGGTCGGGGGTCCAGCGCTCGCCCGGGCGGAAGGGCGAGTCCGCCGGGATCTCCAGCTCCAGGTGCATGCCGATGTCGACGATGACACGCAGCGCCCGCATCATCTGCGCGTCCAGGTAGCCGAGCCTGCGTTCGGCGTCCGTGAGGAAGCCGAGCTCGTCCATGAGCCGCTCCGCGTACAGCGCCCAGCCCTCCGCGTTGGCGCTGACCAGGCCGATGGTGGCCTGGTAGCGGGAGAGGTTCTCCGCGACGTGGGCCCACTGAGCCAGCTGGAGGTGATGGCCGGGCACGCCCTCGTGGTACCAGGTGGAGACCAGGTCGTACACGGGAAAGCGGGTGTCGCCCATGGTCGGCAGCCAGGTCCGGCCGGGGCGCGAGAAGTCCTCCGAGGGGCCCGTGTAATAGGGAGCCGCCGCGCCGCCCGGCGGGGCGATGCGGGACTCCACCCTCCGTACCCGCTCGGCGAGTTCGAAGTGGGTGCCGTCAAGGGCCTCGATCGCCTCGTCCATCAGCGCCTGGAGCCAGACCCGTACCTCCTCCACGCCCTCGATGTGCGTGCCGTGCTCGTCGAGGTGGGCGAGCGCCACCCACGGCGTGGCGGCGCCGGGCAGGATCTTCTCGGCCTCGGTGCGCATCTCGCCGAGCAGCCGGTGGAATTCGGACCAGCCGTACGCGTAGGCCTCGTCGAGGTCCAGATCGGCGCCGTTGAAGTAGCGGGACCAGCGGGCGTAGCGCTCGCGGCCCACCGTGTCGGGGGCGCCCTCGATCGCGGGCGCGTAGACGTCCCGCATCCAGTCGCGCAGTGCCACGACCGACGCGGTGGCGGCGCGCGCGGCGGCGTCCAGGTCGGCGCGGAGCGAGTCGGGGCCCTCCGCGGCGAACTCCTCGAACCAGCCGCGGCCCTCGCCGCCGGGCCCCGCCCACTCGCCGAGCTGCTCGATGAAGACGGCCGTCGGCCGGGGCGGAGCGAACAGCTTGCGCTCCAGGCCGAGTTCGAGCGAGGCACGGTATCCCTCGTACGCGGCCGGCACGGCCCGCAGCCGTTCGGCGATCGCCGCCCAGTCCTCGTCCGTCTCGTCCGGCGTCACCGTGAAGATCTCGCGCACCGCGTGCGGGATCGTGTGCAGATTGCCGACCGCGCGCAGCCCCTCGTCGGCCTCGTGCACGGCGAGTTCCGCGGTGAGCCGCTCCCGCAGGAGGCGCGCGCACCTGCGCTCGGCGTCACTGTCGCCGCCGGGCAGCCGCTCCGCGTCGTCGAGCCGGGCGAGCGTGGTGCGGGCGAGCTCCGCGACGGCTTCCTGGCCCGCCGGAGAGGTGTCGGGAAGCTTGCTGTGGCTCGCCCTGACGCCGAGGAACGTGCCGTTGATGGGGTCGAGGGCGATGAGCTCGTCGACGTAGGCATCGGCGACCTGACGCGGCAGCGGCCCGGCGCTCGTGTTCGGACTCGGGATGGTTGTGTCTGACATGCGGACATACTCGTACGCGGAAGACCCCCGCGTCATCAGGATTGGCCGGAGCTTTCCCCTTGGTCATCGGCCTCCGGTCCCGGCGGCAGGAGCGGCCCGCACTCCCACTGCTGGAAGATCAACCGGGTCTCCACGCGCGCCACTTCGCGCCGTGCGGTGAACTCGTCGAGGACGAGCCGCTGGAGGTCCGCCGTGTCGGTCACCGCCACATGCACCAGATAGTCGTCGGGTCCGGCGAGATGGAACACCGACCGGGACTCCGGCAGCGCCCTGATCCGCTCCACGAACGGTCCGACCAATTCGCGCCGGTGCGGCCGCACCTGCACGGAGAGCAGCGCCTCCAGGCCGCGCCCGAGTTTCGCCGGATCGAGCCGCAGCTGATGGCCGAGGATCACGCCGGACCGGCGCAGCCGGGAGATCCGGTCCAGACAGGTCGAGGGCGCGACACCCACCCGGGACGCGAGATCGCGGTACGTGATCCGGGCATCGTTCTGCAACAGCCGCAGTATGCGAAGATCCACCGGGTCCAGTACGACAGAGTCAGCCACTCGCCGAACGTAGCACGGGATTCAACCACCAGACACCGGTCTTTGTTCAGACTTCCACCCATGGACACGAACACGGAATCCCGCACCGGATCCGGCCTCCCGGCCGCCCCCACGGCATGGCCGCGCGCCCTCGCCACCGAGGCCGTGCACGCCGGACGCGACGACCTCGCCGGGCTCGGCCTGCACGCCGCGCCGATCGACCTGTCCACCACGTACCCGTCCCACGACACCCGCGGGGAGGCGGCGCGCATAGACGCCTTCGCCGCCGACGGCGCCCTGGACGACGGTCCGCCCGTCTACGCCCGCCTCGCCAACCCGACGGTCGCGCGCTTCGAGACCGCCCTGGCCCGCCTCGAAGGTACCGAGAGCGCGGTCGCGTTCGCGAGCGGCATGGCGGCGCTGACCGCGGTCCTTCTCGTACGGGGAGCGGCCGGCCTGCGTCATGTCGTCGCGGTCCGCCCGCTGTACGGGTGCAGCGACCACCTGCTGACCGCGGGCCTGCTCGGCTCCGAGGTCACCTGGACCGACCCCGCGGGGATCGCCGACGCCATCCGCCCCGACACCGGTCTGGTGCTCGTCGAGTCGCCCGCCAACCCCACCCTCGCCGAACTCGACCTGCGCGCGGTGGCCGACGCCTGCGGCACGGTGCCGCTCCTCGCCGACAACACCTTCGCGACGCCCGTGCTCCAGCGGCCGGTCGAGAGCGGGGCGCGGCTCGTGCTGCACAGCGCCACCAAGTACCTGGGCGGACACGGCGACGTCCTCGGCGGAGTGGTCGCGTGCGACGAGGAGTTCGCGCGGCAGCTGCGGCAGGTCCGTTTCGCCACCGGCGGGGTGCTGCACCCGCTCGCCGGATACCTGCTGCTGCGGGGCCTTTCCACCCTGCCGGTGCGGGTACGTGCCGCCTCGGCGAACGCGGCGGAACTGGCGCGGCGCCTTGCCGCCGACCCGCGCGTGCGCCGCGTGCACTATCCGCGGCTCGGCGGCGCCATGGTGGCCTTCGAGGTTCACGGCGATCCGCACGCGGTGACCGCCGGGGTGCGGCTGATCACCCCGGCGGTCAGCCTCGGCAGCGTCGACACGCTCATCCAGCATCCGGCGTCGATCAGCCACCGGGTGGTGGACCCGGCGGACCGGCGCTCGTCGGGAGTGAGCGAAAGTCTGCTGCGGCTTTCGGCCGGGCTCGAGGACGTCGAGGACCTGTGGCAGGACCTCGACCATGCTCTCGGCCCGGGCCCGTCCGCGTCAGCCGCTGCCCCCGCTAGTGCGTCTGCTCATGCTGGGAGGGGTCGTACGGCAGGTGTTGTGAGCTGACCGGTGTCGCTTCGAGGCGGGCGGTGATGACCAGGGTGCCCTCCTCGATCTGGTAGTCGAGGGGGAGCCCCAGACCGCGCATCGCGGCGACCATGCCCGTGTTGGACGCCTGCGTCACCGCGTACACGCTCTCGCAGCCCGCCTCGCCGGCCATCGCCACCAGGCGGCCGAGCAGTTCACCGCCGATGCCGCGGCGCTGCCAGTCGTCCTCGACGAGCAGGGCGATCTCGGTCTCGTCGCCGTCCCAGAGCAGATGACCGAGGCCGACGATGCGCCCCGACGCCGTCTGCACCGCCAGGGTGCGGCCGAACCGCGGGCTGAGCAGGTGGTTGAGATAGCGGTCGGCGTCCCGGACCGGACCGTGGTACCGCATGCCGAGCGTGCGCTGCGAGCAGCGCGCGTGCATGGCCTTGGCCGCCTGGACGTCGGCGGTGTCGGCCCGGCGCACGGTGATGGCGCTGCCCTCGGAGAGCGTCAGTACGTCCTGGCTGTGCGGGATGCGCGGGCCGAGCCGGGTGTCGAGCTCGACCAGGGCACGTGCGCGGGCGAACTCGGTGGGCGTGAACGGCAGGTACGGCCGCTCCACGGTGATCACTTCGCCTTCCGGCGCCCGCAGCCGCAGCACCGTCCCCTCCAGGGCGCCCTCGACGGACTTCTCCGCCTGCGGTCCGGATGAGCCCTGCGGCTTCGCGGGCAGCGACCGGATGGTGCAGCGGCCCAGCAACTGGCGCAGTGCGAGCGGGAGTTCGGCGGCGTCCAGGGCGGTGCGGGTGGCGAGGCCCAGGATGCGGGTGGGGGCGTCCACCAGGTCGTGGGCGTCCGCCCGCTCGATCCAGGTGCCCGAGCCGCCCGCGTGCGCGACACCGCGGGTGATCTCGGCCGCGGGCAGGTCGGCGGGCGCGCGCAGCAGGAACTCGTCGACGGTGCCTTCGGCGAGCGGGTGCGTCTGGAGGCTCAGGATGTCGACCTTGCCGTACGCGAGGGCCGTGCACAGGGCGGCGAGCGAGCCCGGTTCGTCCCGCACCGTGGTGCGCATCCGCCACAGCGTCGTCGCCCCCGCCGAGGTCTGCGCGGCGGCGGCCCCGGCCTGCTCCATGGCCGTCACGGGCCCGGGCAGTCGCTGGCCGTGCTGGTCGTGCTGGTCCCGACGCCCGGTGGTGTGCGGCCGGGCGCCGGTATCGTCCGCCGCCGGGGGCGCGTGGTTGTGGCGGCGTGCCCACCATGTGTGGAACCCGACCGTGGCGAGCAGCGCCACGGCCGAGATCACGAGCAGGGCGGGACCGTCGGGCCCGTGCCCGACCATGTTCGCCACCGCGTCCGCCACGGCCACCGCCGTGAAGAGGGCGGCGAGCTCCACCAGATCCCGCCGCCAGTGGTGGACAGGGCGGCCGTGTTTGGTTCGCTTCACATCAGGCATGTCTGCACTCATACAGCCACTGTGGAGGAAGGGTGTTGCGTGATCACGAACGTTCTGTGACTGACGAGTTAAGAGGCCTTCTGCCCGTTTAATTCCTCTTTGCTCGCCCTTGGTGTCCGGGCATGCGCTTTCGTTGTGCGCTCGGGGCCATGATCACGCCTGTCCCACCCGCCCCGGCTGCAGCACCTCGGTGAACAGCACCCCGCCGCCCTCCTGCCGCAGCCGCACGGTCAGCTCGCCGCTGTCGCCGTCGATGTCGACCTCGCCGAAGTACTGCGGGGTCTCGGCCGGTGACGTGTTGGCCCGGTTCGGTGCCTTGACGAAGCGCTGCTCGGGACCGAACGTCCCGTCGAGTTTGAGCGCCTGGAAACCGCCCGCGGCCAGCGGCCCGGAAACGAACTCCCAGAACGGCGCGAAGTCCTTGAACGCCGCGCGCGAGGGATCGTAGTGCTGGGCCGACGTGTAGTGCACGTCGGCGGTCAGCCACACCGTTCCGGTGACCTTGCGGTGCTTGATGTGCCGGAGGAGTTCGGCGATCTGGAGCTCGCGGCCGAGCGGCGCGCCCGGGTCGCCCTGGGCGACGGCCTCGAAGTTCGCCGAGCCGTCGGGCACGACGAGGCCGAGCGGCATGTCGGATGCGATGACCTTCCAGGTGGCGCGCGAGCGCGAGAGCTCGCGCTTGAGCCAGCTCAGCTGCCGGGCGCCCAGGATGCCTGTGGTGTCGTCGGGCTGCCGGCCGGGTGAGTTGGCGTTGCGGTAGGAGCGCATGTCCAGGACGAACACATCGAGGAGCGGGCCGTGCCGCAGCACGCGGTACACCCGCCCGTCCTCGTCGCCCGGCGGCAGCGTCGAGATGGGGTAGTACTCGCTGAAGGCCCGCAGGGAGCGCCCGGCGAGGACGTCCACGTTCTTCTCCGTATAGCGGGCGTCGGTCAGGATCTGCCCCGGATACCAGTTGTTGCGCACCTCGTGGTCGTCCCACTGGACGATCGAGGGGACCTGCGCGTTGAAGCGCCGCAGGTTCTCGTCGAGCAGGTTGTAGCGGAAGGCGCCCCGGAACTCCGCGAGCGACTCGGCGACCTTCGACTTCTCCTCCGTGGTCACGTTCCGCCACACGCTGCCGTCGGGCAGGGTGACGCTGGGCAGGATGGGCCCGTCGGCGTAGATGTTGTCGCCGCTGCACAGGAAGAAGTCCGGGTTCCTGCGGCGCATCTCCTCGAAGACGCGCCAGCCGCCGCGGTCCGGGTTGATGCCCCAGCCCTGGCCCGCGATGTCACCGGACCACAGGAAGCGCACCCCCTCCTTGCGCCCCTTCGGCGTCGTACGGAACGTGCCGGTGACCGGCTCTCCCGTGCGTCTGGGGTCGTCGGGGTCGGCCAGGACCACGCGGTAGTGGATCTGCTCGCCCGCGGGCAGCCCGCGCAGCCGCGTCGTCCCCGTGAAGTCGGTGTCCGGGCCGAGCAGCGGCCCCTTCCAGCGAGTGGGGTTGCGGAACGACTCGGTGGCCGACGTCTCCACGATCATCCGGGCCGGCCGGTCGGAGCGCACCCACACCAGACCCGCGTGCGCCGTCACGTCACCGGCCTGCACGCCCCACTCGGCCCGCGGGCGCCCCGACCGGGCGAACGCCGGAGCGGCCCCGGCGATGGACGGCACGGCGAGCGCCGCCGGTACGGCGAGCGAACCGCGCAGCACACTGCGCCGGCGCGGGGACGGGCTCGGCTGAGGATGTGACATGAATGCGCCTCCAGTGACAGGTCGGACCAGTGTGCAGGGCCACAACTAGCGGTGCGCGGCGGCGCACACGCAAACCACAAGTGAACAACTGCCGGAGACGCAAGGGAACCGGTGTGCGAACGCCGTGTTGTCCACATCCCCGGTCGCCGTCGTCTACATCCCCGGTCGCCGGTCGGAAGTCGCACCTCCCCGCCGCGCGCCCGAGGTCTGACGGCCGATGCGCGAAGATCCGGCGGCTGCCTACGCTCGGGGCGGCGGAGGCACGCGATCGAACGCGCCGCGTCGGCGCGTCACGTCGACGCGCCAGGCACCACGCATCACGCACACGCAACAGCACCACGCATCACGTCGCCGCATTACGAGGGGGAGCCCCATGCCTTTCAACGGTCAGAGCCACATCCGCATCGCCCGCCCGTCCCGCGACCTCGCGGCGGCGGAGCGCTTCTGGGTGACGGGCCTCGGCCTGGACGTCGTGTGGCGGTCGGAGGGCGGCGACGCTCCCGGCGAGCACGACCTGCTGATGGTCGGCAGGCCGGACGCGTCCTGGCATCTCGAACTCGTCCACGAGGCCGGCAACCCGGTCCTGCCGCGGCCCACGGAGGAGGACCTGCTCGTCATCTATCTCGACGAACCGGTCCCCGACGAACTTGTGGCCCGCCTGGAGGTGCACGGCGGCACACGTGTCCTGTCTCCCAACCCGTACTGGAACGAGTGGGGCGTCACCGTCGAGGACCCGGACGGCTACCGCCTGGTGCTCTGCACGCGCGCGTGGTCCAACTCCTGAGCCGCTCCGGCGAGGAGCCGCACCCCCTCGGCGATCTGCGCGGGCGTCAGGTGGGCATAGCCGAGCACGAGGCGCACGTCCGGGCCGGTCGCCGAGCCGTAGTCGCCCAGCGTGCGCAGCGCGACCCCGGCCGCCGCGGCCCGCCGCAGGAAGGCCTCCTGCGGGCCCCACCGGCCGGGCAGCCTGGCGATGACGTGCAGACCTGCGGCGATGCCGGTCACCTCCGTACCGGGAAAGTGCTCGTCGAGCGCCGCGACGAGCGCGTCCCTGCGTTCGCGGTAGGCGCGCTGGCAGCGGCGCAACTGGCGGTCGTAGTCGCCGCGTTCGACGAAACGCGCGAGCAGGGCCTGGTCGAGTGCCGGGTTGCCCAGGTCCATCATGCGCTTGCGGGCGACGACCTCGTCGATCATCGACTCCGGTGCGAGCAGCCACCCCAGGCGCAGCCCGGGAGCCAGCGACTTGCTGACCGAGCCCGTGTACGCGACATGTTCGGGGTCGAGTCCCTGCAACGCGCCCACCGGGGCGCGGTCGTAGCGGAAGTCCCCGTCGTAGTCGTCCTCGATGATCAGGCCGTCCACGGACCGCGCCCAGTCGAGGAGTTCGGCCCGCCGCGGGGCCGAGTAACCGATGCCCAGGGGGAACTGGTGGGCGGGCGTGGTGACGACCGTGCGCAGTCCCTGTTCTCTCAGTACGCCGGTGTCCACCCCCTCGTCGTCGACGGGGACCGGCACCGTGGCGACCCCCGCCGACGCGAACAGCTCGCCGTGCTGCGGGCTTCCGGGGTCCTCGACGCCGACGGCACGCTCCCCGCGCGCGTGGAGCACGAACCCGACCAGTGCCATGGCCTGGGCCACGCCGGAGCAGACGACGATCCCCTCCGGGTCGGCGACCACCCCCCGGCGGCGCACGAGAAGTCCGGCGAGGGCCGTCCGCAGCCGGGGCAGGCCCCGCGGATCCGGGTAGCCCAGTGCGTGGTGGGGCAGTTCGGCCAGGACACCGCGGTGGGCCGCCGCCCACGCGGCGCGCGGGAACAGGGACAGATCGGGGGTTCCCGCGATGAAGTCCACGCGCGCGTGGACGGGCCGCGGCGCCAGATCGCGCGTGCCCGGAGCGGCTCTCCGTGCCGCGCCGCCCACCCAGGTTCCCGCGCCCCGGTCGCTGCGCAGGTACCCCTCGGCCGTCAACTGCTCGTACGTCTCCGTGACGAGCCCCCGTGAGACACCCAGGTCGGCGGCGAGCGACCGGCTGGACGGCAGCCGCGTCCCCGGCGCCAGCTGCCCGGATCTGACCGCGTCGCGCAGCGCCGACCGCAGGCTGCGGCCACGGCTGCGGGCGGGTGCGGACGCGGCGGGCAGCAGCAGCTCCCAGGCGGGGGTTCCGGCCGCCGAAGTCATCGGGATGCGCCTCCTGTACGTGAGGGACCACAAGGAGCCCGCGGAAAGTGGTCCCCGAACAAGCCCCGGAAGTGGACCTTAAACCGGTCCGCGTCCGTTCCTAGCGTCAGGGGCATGAACACGAACCTCACCCGCGGGTCCCTGCTCGCGGCCCTCGCCTGTCTCCTCGTCGGCGGCTCCTTCACCGCCAACAGCCTCCTCGGCGACTACCCGTACGCGGGCGGCCAGTTCCTGCGCTACGGCCTGGCCTGTCTGCTGCTCCTGCCGCTGCTCGGGCGGGGCGGGACGGCGCCGCTCGCCCGCCTCACCCGGCGTCAGTGGGGGCGGCTCGCGGTCCTCGCGGCGGTCGGCATGGTCGGCTTCAATTTGGCGATCCTCGCCGCCGAGCGCACCGCGGAACCGGCCGTGCCGGGTGTCTTCGTGGGATGCGCGCCGCTCGTCGTGGCGGTCGTCGTGCCGCTCCTGGAAGGGCGGCAGCCGCAACGGGCCGTCATGTACGGGGCTCTGATCGTCGCGGCGGGAGCCTTCACCGTGCAGGGGTGGGGGCGTACGGACGCCGTCGGCATCCTCTTCTCGGTGTGTGCGCTCGCGGGCGAGGTGGGGTTCGCGGTGCTCGCCGTTCCGGTGCTGCGGCCGCTCGGCCCGAAGCTGCTGTCCGCCACGGTGTGCGGGATCGCCGCCGTCGAGTCCGCCCTCATCGGGGTCGTGGTCGACGGCGGGGGCTTCCTGCGGATGCCCGGCACCACCGAGGCGGCGGCCCTGCTGTGGCAGGCGGCGATCGTCACCGTCATCGGGTTCGTCTGCTGGTACTCGGGCATCCAGCGCATCGGCGCCGAGCGGGCCACCCTCTTCTCCGGTCTGATCCCCGTGGCGGCGGCCTTCACCGCCCCCCTGGTCGGGACCGGCGCCTACGGCGTCCCCCAGGCCGTGGGAAGCGCCCTCGTCGGCGCCGGGGTGGCCCTGGGCTCCGGCGTGCTACGCGGCCGGCGACCGGCGGCACGTGTCGAGGACGACGCGCGCGACGAGGGCCGGATCGTCGTTCATCGGGACGTGCCCGCAGCCGGGAAGGCGCACGAGGCGGGCCTCGGGGACGGCGTGCTTGGCCCGGACTCCCTGGCGGCGCAGCAGGATGCGGTCGCGCGCACCCCAGGCGACGGTGACCGCGAGTCCGGGCACGTCGTCACCGAAGAGCACGTCACGCCCGGCGGCGAGGGTCTGCTCGAACCCCTTGGCGTCGCGCAGCGCGAGCGTCTCGGCGACCACGGCCTCGGGTGACCGGCGGCCGGGGCGGGCGTAGATGGTGCTGGTGAGCGCGGCGCGCCCGGCGGCGGACCGCGAGAGCCGCTCTATCAGCGGCAGCGGAAGGAGCCGCGCCCCGCGCCGCATCGCGAGCAGGGTGTTGAAGGCGTAGCGCCGCTCGCCGGGCGTCCAGAAACCGGCGGGGGACAGGGCGGTGACCGAGCGCACGAGCTTCTCCCGGCCGAGCTCCAGGGCGAGCAGCCCGCCGAGGGAGTTGCCCGCCACATGCGGCCGCTCGATGTCCAGGGCCTCGCACAGCGCACCGAGCACGGACACCACCGTGGTGATGTCGTAGGGAAGCTCGTCCGGAAGCGCGGGGGACTCGCCGAAGCCCGGCAGGTCCACGGCTATCACGTCGTACTCGGCGGCCAGGATGCCGAACACCGGGTCCCATGCCTGGCGGTGGTGGCCGATGCCGTGCAGCAGGAGCAGCGGCTCGCCCTCGCCGGCGCGTTCGTAGGCGACGGACAGGGTCCGCGGGCCGCCGGACGATTCGACGCTGAAAGACACCTCTGCGGCCATTGCTGCTCCAGTCCCCGCCGCCCGGCGGCGGTCCTCAGACACCTTAGACACCTTGTCAGCAACAATTACCGCTCAGTAGCCTCCAGTTCAAGAGGGCGGGGGCCGCGAGAGCCCGACCGTCGGTGTGGGACGCGCCGCACCCGTTCCGCCTGGACAGCGGGCGGCCGCGTCCGCTGGGATGGACGAGTGGCGACCGACACCGTGACCGACGTCTTCGAAGAGCACCGGCCCGTCCTGATGGGCGTGGCCTACCGCATGCTCGGCCGGGTGGCCGACGCGGAGGATGTCGTGCAGGAGGCCTGGCTGCGCTGGTCGGCGGCCGATCAGGAACAAGTGCGCGAGCCGCGTGCCTACTTGGTGCGCGTCACCACACGGCTCGCCATCGACCGGCTGCGCCACGTGCAGTCCCGGCGCGAGTCCTACGTGGGCCCGTGGCTGCCCGAACCGCTCGTCACCGACTACGGCCCGACCGTCCCGGACACCGCCGAGCAGGCGGTGCTCGCCGACTCCGTCTCCATCGCCGTCCTTGTCGTACTGGAGTCCCTGTCACCCCTGGAGCGGGCGGTGTTCGTGCTGCGGGAGGCCTTCGGATTCCCGTTCTCGGAGATCGCCGCCACGCTGGATCGCGGCGAGCCGGCCGTGCGCCAGCTCGCGGCGCGGGCCCGCAAGCACGTCGACGAGGGGAAACCGCGCTACACCGTGGATCCGGGCGAGCGGCGCGACCTGACCGAACGGTTTCTCGCCGCGGCGGCCGGCGGCGACCTGGACGGCCTGATGTCCCTGCTCGCTCCGGACGTACGCCTGGTCGGCGACAGCGGGGGCAAGGCGAAGGCGCCGCTGCGCGTCATCGAGAACGCCGACAAGGTGGGCCGTTTCCTCGACGGCGCGGCCCGCAGGGGCGTACCGGGCGGAGCGGTCGTCGAGACCCGGTTCCTGGAGGTCAACGGCGCCTATTCCGCGCTGATCCTGGTCGACGGCAAGCCGGACTCCGTCTTCCAACTGGACGTCGTGGACGGGCGGATCGCCAACGTCTACATCATCCGCAACCCGGACAAGCTGCTCGGTTTCGCCTCCTAGAACGCGGACGACAGACCCCCGTCACTCAAGGCGGGGGTTTTGTCTTGTTCGCAACGTGCGCGTGGACCGACGCCAACATCGCGTGAATGCTCTGTGGCATCGTCCCTGTGCGCGCTGTAACGGATCGAGGATTGGTCTTGACCAAGGGTGGGTGCCGCTCTATCGTCGCCAGAGATAGTGCAGGAACCTTTAATAAACAAGGCGCTAAAAAGCAGCCGGCACACGGGGATTGCGGAGGACAGGGTGGGGACCACGCAGCTGGAAACGGCTCCGGAGCCGAAGTACTGGCACCTCAAGACCGTGCTCAGCGAGGCACTCGACTCCGAGTTCGCCGTCGGCGAGATCCTGCCCAACGAGCGTGATCTCGCGGCCAGGTTCGGCGTCGCGCGCGCCACGCTGCGCCAGGCACTGGAGCAGCTGGAGCTCGAAGGCAGGCTGCAGCGCCGCCGCGGCGTCGGCACGACCGTCGCACCGCCGCGGGTGGGCGTGGCCGTCGGTTCCGCGCAGGGCACGTGGCCGGGCGAGGTCGGCGACGCCTGGCAGCCCGCCGACTGCGCACCGGCGGTCCCGCCCGCGGACGTGGCCCGCATGCTCGAGACCGCCGCCGACGAGCAGGTGCACGTGGTGCGCCGTACGCGCGTCTCGCACGGCCAGCCGGTGGCCGCCGAGCTCCTGTACGTACCGGCGTCGTCCGTGGCCGAGCTCTCCGCCATCGACGCTCCGTCCGGACCCTCACGCGCGCGTGGCGTGCTGCGCGAACTGCACCGGCTCGGCCTCGAAGGACAGGACCGCGCCGTCGAGCTCGGCTCGGCCCGCGCGGACGACGCCAAGGCCCTCGACCGGCTGCCCGGCGCCCCGGTCCTCGTCGTGACGACCCGCTTCTTCGCCGAGGGACGCACCGCCGCGGTGTCCGTGGCGACGTACCGCGCCGACACCTGCCGTCTCACGTTCGGTGACGCGGGCGGCGTCGAGATCCACCACGGCCCGGAGCGCCAGGCCTCCTGACCCCGCTCTTCCCGTGCACGGCGCGTCGCCTCAGCGGCGCGCCGTCACCGTTCCCTCCACCGCGAACAGCTGCTCCTCGACATGGTCGAGGGCAAGGCGCAGCGCGCCCGTCGCGATGGCGGCCTCGCCGAGCATCGACAGGGCCACCCGGGGCGGGCGCAGGCAGTAGCGGGCCAGCTCGCGGCGCAGCGGCTCAAGGACGCCGTCCAGACCGGCCGCCCAGCCGCCCACGACGACCAGTTCGGGGTCCAGGGCGAGCACCAGCGCCGCCACGTCGTGCACCAGGCGCTGGATGTACCGCTCGACGGCCTGCCGCGCCCGCTCGTCGCCCTCGCGCGCGTGGGCGAACACCTCTGCCACGGCCTGCTCGTCGAGCGGGTGCAGCGGCTCGTCCGTGGTCGAGAGGAGCGTCTCCGGGGTCACGTCACGGCCAAGCAGGTGCAGGGCGCCGATCTCCCCGGCGGCGCCGCCGTACCCGCGGTGCAGTCGCCCGCCGATCAGCGCGCCGGCTCCGGGGCTGAGCCCTGCAAGGACGAACACCACGTCGTCGGACTCGGTCGCCGCGCCCTTCCAGTGCTCGGCCACCGCCGCCGTGTTCGCGTCGTTCTCCACCAGGACCGGGCACTTGAAGGACCTGCGCAGACGCTCGCCCAGCGGCAGCCCCGTCCACTCCGGCAGCGCGGTGCCGAGCCGGACCGTGCCGTCCGCCTCCACGATGCCGGGGCTTCCCACGCCCACCGCGCGCAGGGAGCTGCGGGCGATCCCGCCACGGCGCAGCAGATCGGCGACCGCCGTGCGCAGGCGCTCGATGCGCTCGTCCGCCGAGGCCGTCTCGGCGACGTCCCTGGCCGTCGTGCCCATCACCCGCCCGTCCAGATCCGACAGGACGGCGGCCACCCGGTGCGGGCCGATCTCCAGGCCGAGCAGATGTCCCGCCTCGGCCCGGAAGCGGAACCTCCGCGCGGGCCGTCCCTGGCGTCTTGCCGCGCCTTCCTCGGCGGCGGTCTCCACCACGAGCCCGGCCTCGATGAGCCCCTCGACCACGCCCTCGACGGTCGGCCGGGAAAGGCCGGTCACCCGGGTGATCTCGGTGAGTGTCGCGAAGTCCGCCGCACGCAGAGCGTGCAGCACCACCGCGGAGTTGATCCGCCGCAGCAGAGAGGGATCCCCGCCGGTCAGCCGCCCCAACGTCCGTCCTCCCAGCTCGTGCGCATGATGGGCGGATCGTACTCGCCGGGGCCGACCACTGCGAGTGCCGGGCCCACCCGTGACGCAGAGTGCCGACCGGTCATGGCTACCCCGGCGCGACGAAACCGGACTCGTACGCGGTGATCACCGCCTGCGTCCGGTCGCGGGCCCCCAGCTTCGCGAGCACGGAACTCACATGGGACTTGACCGTCTCGGCGCCCACGATCAGCTCCCCCGCGATCTCCGCGTTCGACAGGCCGCGCGTCATCAGGCGCAGCACGTCCGACTCGCGCTCGGTGAGCGCGGCCCGCTCCAGGGCGGCCCTGGCCGCGGTGTTGCCCGGCCGCTGCCCGTACTCGCCGGCCAGTTGCCGCACCGCGGCGGGGAACAACAGCGACTCGCCCTCGGCGACGAGACGGACGGCGTTCACGATCTCGGCGGGCCGGGCGCGCTTGAGAAGGAAGCCGTCGGCGCCCGCGCGCAGCGCCTCGTACACGTACTCGTCGTTCTCGAAGGTCGTCACCACGAGGATCTTCGGCGGGTCCTGCACGGTGCGCAGGACCGCGCGCGTGGCCTCGATGCCGTCCAGGAGCGGCATGCGGACGTCCATGGCGACCACGTCGGGCCGCAGTCGGCGCACCAGGGGGATCACCGCGGCGCCGTCGGCCGCCTCGCCCACCACCTCGATGTCGGGCTGCGCCTCCAGGACGGCGCGCAGACCGGCGCGTACGAGGGGTTCGTCGTCGACGAGGAGGACAGTGACCGGCATCCGGTCAGCGTAGGTCACCCGAGCGGCAGCTCGACGTGCACCTGCCATTCGCCGTCGCGCGGACCCGTGGCGGCCCGCCCGCCGAGCAGCGTGGCCCGCTCCCGGATGCCGCGCAGGCCGCTGCCGCCGCGGCCGGTGATCTCCGTGCCCGCCGGCAGCGCGTTGCTCACGTCGATCTCCAGGGCCCTCTCGCCGACCGCGACCCGCACCCGTACCGGCACGGGCCCGCAGTGCCGCAGCACGTTCGTGAGGGCCTCCTGGAGCATGCGGTAGGCCTCGCGGGAGACCGGGCCCGGCACACGCTCCACGGGGCCCGACACGTCGGTGTCGACCTTCGCTCCCGAAGCCCGTGCGGAAGCGAGGAGTTGGTCGGCTTCGGCGAGTGTGGGGCGCCGGCTCGCGCGCTGTCCGTCCTCGCGAAGGACACGCAGTACACGCTCCAGGTCTTCCAGGGCCGCCCGGCCCGTCTCCTCGATCGCGCCGAGCGCGCGGTCGGTGAACGCGGGGTCGGCAGCGGCCCGTGCGGCCCCCGCCTGGACCACCGCGACGGTCAGCGCGTGGCCTATGGAGTCGTGCAGTTCCCGCGCGATCCGGTTGCGTTCCAGGAGCTGTTCGGTGCGCTCCTCCAGGGCGGCGAGGCGCTCTTTGGGGGAGGGACCGAGCAGTTGCCGGGCGGCCGACGTCATCAGGCGGCCCGCGGCCACCATCACCGCCAGGAGCACCACGATCGGGACCGGCACGAGCAGCGCGTTGGCCGGGTCCGGTCCCGGCAGGGGAAGGAGCAGTCCGGGTTCCTCGGCAGGGTCCGACGACGCCGCGCCCACCAGTGCGAGCGAGGTCCCCAGGAGCTGAATCGTCACCAGCATCGCCGCGCAACCGGCCTCCAGACGCAGCACGAGCCACACCGCCGTCCTGCCCCGGTCGCTCCAGGACGCGGAAGGGGCGACGGAGACGCCGGAATCTCCGTCGTCCCCCGGCACGCGCGCGTGCTGCCCCGGAAACAGCATCAGCCGGGCCTGCAACCCTTCCGCCCGGCGCATGGACGGCAGCACGGCGGTCGCAGCCACGAGCGGGATCGGCTGGACGGCGATCAGCAGCCAGTCGGCGACCGACGGGTCGCTGAGCCCGGGATAGATGAACGCGAGGATCAACGCGATGGCCGCCCCGATGAGCAGGTGCAGCCAGCGCGTATAGGTCACCGCGCTGGTGACCGGCCGGAAGAAGCGGGGCATCACGTCATCGTGCCAGCCGCACACGCCCGTCCGGCTCCCCCGTGAGGGGGAGACGAACCCCCTGGCCGGGGGAAGTGCCCGCCCCTGTCCGCCCGCGAGTGTGGACCCATGACCAGCATCGACGTCCAGAACCTCACCAAGGAGTACGGCACCACCCGCGCCGTGGACCAACTGACCTTCACCGTCCGGCCGGGGAAGGTCACCGGGTTCCTCGGCCCCAACGGCGCCGGCAAGTCCACCACCATGCGCCTCGTCCTAGGCCTCGACCGGCCCACTTCGGGCACCGCGACGATCGGCGGCCGCCCCTACGCGAGCATCGACGAACCCCTGCACCACGTGGGGGCCCTGCTCGACGCGCAGGCCGCGCACGGATCGCGTACCGCACGCAACCACCTCCTCGCCCTCGCCGCCGCCAACCGCATCCCCGCGCGCCGGGTGGCGGAGGTGCTCGAAGAGGCGGGGCTCGCCGCCGTGGCGGGGCGCAGGATCAAGACGTTCTCGCTCGGCATGCGCCAACGCCTGGGCATCGCGGCCGCGCTGCTCGGCGACCCGCACGTCGTCATGCTGGACGAACCGTCCAACGGCCTCGACCCCGAGGGCATCCTCTGGATCCGCGAGCTGATGCGGCGCCTCGCCCGGGAAGGCCGTACGGTCCTGGTCTCCAGCCATCTCATGAACGAGACGGCCACGTTCGCCGACCACTTGGTGGTCCTCGGCAGGGGCAGGCTCCTCGCCGACACCTCGATGCGGGACTTCATCGCGGCGCACAGCAGCCCGCGGGTACGGCTGCGCACCCCCGAGAGCGACCGGCTGCGCGGCCTCCTGACGGACAAGGGGTACGCGATGACGGCGCAGGACGAAGGGCGCTGGACGGTGGAGGGCGCGCAGGCCGAGGAGATCGGGTCCATCGCCGCGGGGCACGGCATCGCTCTCCTTGAACTCTCCGACGAACAGGCCTCCCTGGAGCAGGCCTACCTCGCCCTCACGGCCGACGACACCGAGTTCGCCGCCACCGCCACGACGCCCCGCCAGGAGGCTTGACCATGTCGACGACCGCCGTGCTCCGCTCGGAGTGGATCAAGATCAGGTCGGTGCGTGCCAGCCTCGGTTCGCTCATCTCCGTCTTCGTGGCCACCCTCGCCATCACCGTGCTCGCGTTCGCCTCGGTCGGGACGGCGGAGGCCGAAAACGCCGACTACGAACCGCTCTTCTTCGCCTTCTACGCACTCAACTTCGGCCAGGTCGCCGCCATCAGCTTCGGTACGACGGCGATGTCCTCGGAGTACCTGAACGGCGCGCTGCGCGTCTCGCTCTCCGCGGTGCCGCGCAGAGGGCTTTTCTACGGGGCCAAGGTCGCGGTGGTGGGCGCGCTTGCGCTCGGCGTGGGCCTCCTGACGAGCTTCGCGGGGTTCTTGTCCGGCCAGGCGTTCATGGGGGAGTACGCCATCGGCCTCGGCCATGACGGTGCCCTGCGGGCGTGCGTCGGCGGGGGCATCTATCTCGCGCTGATGGCGCTGCTCGCCGCGGGCCTGACCACGCTGCTGCGCAGCGGGGTTGCCGTCCTGAGCATCCTCATCCCGTTCACGCTCATCGTGCCCTTCGTGATCGGGGATGTCGCGAACGGTGTCGCGGGCTTCCTGCCGGACCGAGCGGGTCAGCAGATCCTGCACGAGAACCCGACGGGAACTCTGGGACCGTGGGCGGGACTTGCCGTCACGGCGGCATGGGCGGCCGCGGCGCTGCTCGCGGGCTGGTGGGCGCTGCGGCGACGCGACGCGTGAGGCGTATGTCCGGATCGTGACGCCGGGGGCCTGACGGCGGGCCAGTTGTCAGTGGCGGCCGCTTTACTGGATGCCATGAGTACCGCACAGCATCTCGCCGCGATCGACCTGCTGCGCTCACGGGAGTTCCCCGCGGAGCACGGCAGGTCGGCGGGCGGCGACGGCGGTCCGGGGTATCGCATCGCCGAGTTACTGACGAGTGACGGCTTCTGGGAGGACGACGGCACGCAGTGGGAGGCGACCGCCGATCAGTACGAGGCCGAGCGTGACGGCCTGTCGGTCCTCCTCGCCGACCGCTGGGGCGAACCGCAGATATTCAGCCTGGGGGGCCTCTTCGAGCGGACGCTGAGCGGTGGCGAGGACGGGACGGGCGAGGACATACCGGAGCCGTGGGGCTCGCTGAGCTCCTCCGTGCCGGACCTCCACCTGTGGCGGGCCGACGGGAGGTGGATCGCCCTCGGCGTCTCCCAGTGGGACAGGGAACTGCCGTTCCAGCTCCTCGCCGTCGTCACGGAGATCGATCCCCCGTAGCAGGCGCGTTTGTGCCGGGTGCGTCCGCGGCGGGCGCCTCCGCAGCGGGCGCGTGGAGGACATGGATGCGGATCGGGCGACCGCAGTGGTGGTCGACGGCGCCCCGCTCCACGCGCATCCCGAGCTTGTTCATGACGCGTTCGGAAGCGTTGTTGCCCACCTGGACGATGCTGACGACCCGCTCGAGGCCGCGGTCGGCGAAGCCGAAGTCGAGAGCGGCCCGTGCCGCCTCGGTGGCAAGGCCCCGCCCCCAGAAGGGACGCCCGAGCCGCCAGCCGATCTCCACCGCGGGCAGCACCTCGGGGAGGTAGTGCGGCACGGAGAGCCCGGTGAACCCGGCGAGTTCACCGGTGGCGCGGATCTCCACCGCGAAGAGCCCGAAGCCCTCGGTCTCCCATTCGTGCTCCCACATAGCGATGCGGGAACGCGTCTGCTCCTCGTGCTCGTGGACGGAGCCATCGCCGATCCACCGCATCACCTCGGGATCGGAGTTGATCACGGTCATCGGGGCGACGTCCGACGCGCGCCAGCGTCGGAGTATGAGGCGCGGCGTCCGGATCAGGGGCATCGCGGGTCAGCCCCGACCGCTGGCGAGGCCGAGTTCGTCGCCTTCGCGCGGGGCGAAGTGGCGGGCCACGTCGGCGTCGGTCACCTGCGTGAGCTCGGCGGGGGACCAGTGCGGATCGCGGTCCTTGTCGACCACCTGTGCGCGGATGCCCTCGACCATGTCCGGCGCGGTGATCGCGGCGGCCGATACGCGGTACTCCTGGTCGAGCACCTCCTCCAGCGAGCCGAGGTCGCGGGCCCTGCGCAGGGCGGCGAGCGTCACCTTCAGGGCGGTCGGCGACTTGCCGAGGATGGTCTCGGCGGCCTCCTTGGCCGCGCGGTCGCCCGAGTCGTACAGCCGCTCCACGATCTCCTCCACGGAGTCGGCGCAGTAGCAGGCGTCGATCCACTGGCGGTGGGCGGCGAGCTCCCCCTCCGGCGCGGCGGTGGCGAACTCCGCGACGACCTCGCTCACATCACGTTCGGCCAGCGCGGCCGTGAACTCCGGCAGGCGCTCCGAGGGTACGTAGTGGTCGGCGAGGCCGCACAGCAGCGCGTCGCCCGCTCCCACCGCCGAGCCGGTCAGCGCGAGGTGCGTGCCCAGTTCGCCGGGCGTCCGCGTCAGCAGATACGTACCGCCGACGTCCGGCACGAAGCCGATCCCGGTCTCCGGCATGGCGATCCGGGAGCGCTCGGTGACGATCCGTACGCTGCCGTGCGCCGAGACGCCGACCCCGCCGCCCATCACGATGCCGTCCATCACGGCGACGTACGGCTTCGGGAAGCGGGCGATGCGGGCGTTGAGCCGGTACTCGTCACGCCAGAAGGCCACGGACGCGGCGCCGCCGCCCGCGCGGATGTCGTCGTGGATGGAGCGGATGTCGCCTCCTGCGCAGAGCCCGCGGTCGCCGTTGCCGGAGAGGACGACGGTGGTGATGTGCTCGTCCCTCTCCCACGCGGAAAGGGCCTCGTCCATCAGGCGGACCATGGCGTGGTTCAGCGCGTTGATCGCTCGGGGACGGTTCAGCGTGATGTGGCCTGCGCGGCCCTCTGCGTGGAGGAGGACGGGGGCCTCCTCGTTGGCTGCTGTGGTCATGGGGGCAAATCTAGACGGCCGCTTCGCGGCGGATGTCTCCCGCCCACCCGGCGGATGTCTCCCGCATCGCGCCCTCGACGCAGAACAACCCCCTAGCCGTCCCCCTGGAACGCCCCCAGAATCCGCTCCGCCGCCAGCGTCGCCGTCAACGTGCCCTCCCGTACCCGCTGCTCCAGGTCAGGGGCCAGCTCTCGTACCGCCGCATGCCCCCGCAGCCGGTCCAGGAGTTCGTCGTGCACCATCGTCCACGTCCAGTCGACCTGCTGGTCGCGCCGTTTGGCGGCGAGACGGCCCGTGGAGTCGAGGAGCGTACGGTGCTGTTCCAGGCGGTCCCAGACCTCGTCGAGGCCGCTGGACTCCCGGGCGCTGCAACTGAGCACCGGCGGCGTCCAGGCGGCGTCGGCAGGGTGCATGAGCCTCAGGGCGCCCGCCAGCTCACGCGCCGCCGAGCGCGCGTCACGCTCGTGCGGGCCGTCCGCCTTGTTGATGGCGAGGACGTCCGCGAGTTCCAGGACACCCTTCTTGATGCCCTGCAACTGGTCGCCCGTACGGGCCAGGCTGAGCAGCAGGAACGAGTCGACCATGTTCGCGACCGCCGTCTCCGACTGGCCCACGCCCACCGTCTCCACGAGCACCACGTCGTACCCTGCCGCCTCCATCACCACGATGGACTCGCGCGTCGCCTTCGCGACCCCGCCGAGCGTCCCGGCGGTGGGCGAGGGACGCACGAAGGCGGCCGGATCCACCGCGAGACGTTCCATCCTCGTCTTGTCGCCGAGGATCGAGCCGCCCGTCCGGGTCGACGACGGGTCGACGGCCAGGACCGCGACCCGGTGCCCGAGCCCGGTCAGCATCGTGCCGAGCGCGTCGATGAACGTCGACTTGCCGACACCGGGCACCCCGCTGATGCCGATCCGCCGCGCCCGCCCGCTGTGCGGAAGCAGCTGGGTCAGCAACTCCTGCGCGAGCGCCCGGTGTTGCGGACGGGTCGACTCGACGAGCGTGATGGCGCGCGCGATCTGCGCCCGCTTCCCGTCGAGCACGCCCTTGACGTACGCGTCGATGTCGATCCGCGGCGCCGCCATGCTCACAGCTCGTGGCCGAGGTCGGCCGCCAGTCGCTTCACCAGGTCGTACGCGGCATCCGGGATCACCGTGCCGGGCGGGAAGACGGCAGCGGCACCCATCTCCAGGAGCGTCGGCACGTCCTGCGGCGGGATCACGCCGCCCACGACGATCATGATGTCCTCGCGGCCCTCGGCGGCCAGCTCCGCACGCAGCGCCGGTACGAGGGTCAGGTGGCCGGCGGCGAGCGACGAGACGCCGACGATGTGCACGTCCGCCTCGACGGCCTGGCGCGCGACCTCCGCCGGGGTCTGGAAGAGCGGGCCGACGTCCACGTCGAAGCCGAGGTCGGCGAAGGCGGTGGCGATGACCTTCTGCCCGCGGTCGTGGCCGTCCTGGCCCATCTTGGCGACCAGGATGCGCGGCCGGCGCCCCTCGGCCTCCTCGAAGGACCCGACGAGCGTACGGGTGCGTTCCACGGACGGGGACGAGCCTGCTTCGGTGCGGTACACACCGGAGATCGTACGGATCTGCCCCGCGTGCCGCCCGTACGAGCTCTCCAGGGCGTCGGAGATCTCGCCGACCGTGGCCTTCGCGCGGGCCGCGTCGACGGCCAGGGCGAGGAGGTTGCCCTCCAGGCCCGGGCCGGGGTCCCGCCCGGCCGCCGCGGTGAGTGCCCGCAGCGCGTCCTGGCAGGCCGCCTCGTCGCGCTCCGCGCGCAGGCGTTCCAGTTTGGCGATCTGCTGGGCCCGCACCGAGGAGTTGTCGACCTTCAGCACGTCGATCTGCTCGTCGGTCTCCACGCGGTACTTGTTGACGCCGATGACCGGCTGGCGCCCCGAGTCGATCCGCGCCTGCGTACGCGCCGCGGCCTCCTCGACACGCAGCTTCGGGATGCCCGCGTCGATGGCCTGCGCCATGCCGCCCGCGGCCTCGACCTCCTCGATGTGCTGCCAGGCGCGGCGAGCCAGGTCGTGCGTCAGCTTCTCGACGTACGCGCTGCCGCCCCACGGGTCGATCGTCCGCGTCGTGCCCGACTCCTGCTGGATGAGCAGCTGGGTGTTGCGGGCGATGCGCGCGGAGAAGTCGGTCGGCAGGGCGAGCGCCTCGTCCAGGGCATTCGTGTGCAGCGACTGGGTGTGGCCCTGCGTCGCCGCCATCGCCTCGACGCACGTACGCGTGACGTTGTTGAACACGTCCTGCGCGGTCAGCGACCAGCCCGAGGTCTGCGAATGGGTGCGCAGCGAAAGGGACTTGGCGTTCTTCGGGTCGAACTGCTTGACCAGCTTCGCCCAGAGCAGGCGCGCCGCGCGGAGCTTGGCGACCTCCATGAAGAAGTTCATGCCGATCGCCCAGAAGAAGGAGAGCCGCGGCGCGAACGCGTCGACGTCCAGGCCCGCTTCCTGACCGGCCCGCAGATACTCCACGCCGTCCGCGAGGGTGTACGCGAGCTCCAGGTCGGCCGTCGCGCCCGCCTCCTGGATGTGATAGCCGGAGATCGAGATGGAGTTGTAGCGCGGCATCTTCTGCGAGGTGTACGCGAAGATGTCGGAGATGATCCGCATCGAGGGCTTGGGCGGATAGATGTAGGTGTTGCGGACCATGAACTCTTTGAGAATGTCGTTCTGGATGGTCCCGGCCAGCTTCTCCGGCGGTACGCCCTGCTCCTCGGCGGCCACGATGTACAGCGCGAGTACGGGGAGCACCGCGCCGTTCATCGTCATCGACACCGTCATCTTGTCCAGCGGGATGCCGTCGAAGAGCTGACGCATGTCGTAGATCGAGTCGATGGCCACGCCCGCCATGCCGACGTCACCCGTCACGCGCGGGTGGTCACTGTCGTAGCCGCGGTGCGTGGGCAGGTCGAAGGCGACCGAGAGGCCCTTCTGTCCGGCCGCGAGGTTGCGGCGGTAGAAGGCGTTGGACTCCTCGGCCGTGGAGAACCCGGCGTACTGGCGGATCGTCCAGGGCTGGTTGACGTACATCGTCGGGTAGGGGCCGCGCAGATACGGCGCGACACCGGGGAACGTCTCCAGGAAGTCGAGGCCTTCGAGGTCGGCGCCCGTGTAGAGCGGCTTGACCGCGATGCCCTCCGGGGTCTCCCACACCAGGTCGTCGTCGGCCTTGCCGGTGGACTCCTTGACGGCGCTGCGCCACTGGTCCTCGGCAACTTCGGAGGTGGCGTCGGGCGTCAGGCCGACGCCGGTGAAGTCGGGGATCGCCATTACGCCACTCCCATGTGGTCGAGGGTGGAGGAGAGCACGGACACGGCGTCGCAGCCCGCGAAGACGTACGCGTCGACGGCTGCGGACTCGGCGGACTCGGCGGGGCGCCCCGCGAGGAACACCCGCCGCGCGCCCGCCGACTTGAGCGCCTCGGCGACCTCGGCGGCCTGCTCCTCGTAGAGCGCGTCGCTGGAGCACAGGCACGCCACCGTGGCACCGCTGGCCTTGAACGCGTCGGCGGCCGTCGTCGCGTCCACCGTCGCCGGGTCGTGGACGGCTTCGATGCCGCCTGCCCGGAAGAGGTTCGAGGCGAAGGAGGCCCGCGCGGTGTGCGCGGCCGCGGGGCCGAGCGCGGCGAGGAACACGCGGGGGCGGGCCCCCGTAGAGGCCAGGTGCTCGTCCGAGCGCGAGCGCAGGACCTCGTAGGCCTCGTCGCGGCGGACGCGCGGCAGACCGCCCGCCGCCCCGGCCGGCGAGGCCACGCGCTCGACCGGTCGCTCCGTCAGGTTCGGGAACTCGCTGACGCCGGTGATCGGTTCACGCCGCTTGGCGAGCTTCTCGCTGCGCTTCGCCCAGGTGGCGGCGAGGCGTTCACCGATCAGGCCGGAGCGCAGGGCCGCCGCCTGGCCGCCCGCGCGCTCGATCTCCTGGAAGAACTCCCAGCCCGCGTGCGCCAGTTCGTCGGTGAGCCGCTCCACGTACCAGGAGCCGCCCGCCGGGTCGATCACGCGGGCGAGGTGCGACTCCTCCAGGAGGATCGTCGAGGTGTTGCGGGCGATGCGGCGCGCGAACGCGTCCGGCAGGCCGAGCGAGTGGTCGAAGGGCAGGACGGTCACCGAGTCCGCGCCGCCGACGCCCGCACCGAGGCAGGCCACCGTCGTCCGCAGCATGTTCACCCACGGGTCGCGGCGCGACATCATGACCGGCGAGGTCACCGCGTGCTGGCGCTGCGCCCCCGCGTCCGGGGCGCCGCAGACCTCGGCAACGCGGGCCCACAGCCGCCGGGCCGCCCGCAGCTTGGCGATGGTCAGGAACTGGTCGGCGGTGGCCGCGTACCGGAATTCCAGCTGGGCGCAGGCCGCCTCCACCGAGAGCCCCGCACCGGTCAGCTCGCGCAGGTAGGCGACCGCCGTGGCGAGCGACGCGCCGAGCTCCTGCCCGGCCGAGCCGCCCGCCTCGTGGTACGGCAGGGCGTCGACGGTCAGCGCGCGGAGGTTCGGGTACTCCCGGCCGCACAGCCGGGCCAGTTCGACCACGTCAACCGGGTCGAGCCGTTCACCCGTGCGTGCCTCGTGGCCGAGGGGGTCCGCGCCGAGGGTGCCGCGCGCCGCGTCCTTCGGGACGCCCCGCTCCTCGTAGAGACGGAACAACTCACGCGCCGCGGGCCCGACTTCGCTGCCCGCGTCCAGGGCGACCGGTGCCAGGTCCAGATAGACGCCCTGGAGGGCGCGCGCGATGCCGGAGACGGGGAGCGTGCCGGGTCCGACGCCGAGCCACAGCGAGGTGACGCCGTTCTCCAGGTCCGCGAGCACGGTCTCGTTCGTGCCGGCGGGGTCCGCGGTCGCATGCCGCTGCCGTACGTCCCAGCCGGCCGCGGCACTGCCTGCGGCGGTAGCGCCCCTGACAAAGGGGGCGAAACCCGGATAACCGGCGTCAGGCGCGGTGTCACGGGCGGTGTACAGCGGGCGGGTGCTGAGCCCGTCCTCGAGTGCGGTGGACAGCGTTTCCTCGGCGGCCGGCCCCGATACGTCCTTACCCGATTTGCGCAGCACGCCTTCCACCAGGCGCTGCCACTGCTCATGGGTCGCATCAGGGAACTCGGCGGCCAGGGAAAGCCCGTCGTCAGGCAGGACCGTCATGGGCAAGATGCTAGGGCGCAACCCCTGGCACTGGGTGCCGTACAGGGCTGTGACCTTGGCCTCTTCCGAACGCTATTGATCTCAAACGAGCAGGCGGCTACGGCGGGGCGGGCGCCGGGGCCCGCCGCGGACACATCGCGACGTCAAGCCCGTCAAGCCACCGTCAACGCGGCGCCCGCCCCCGTCAACGTCCCGTCATGGAGGACGGGCGGCACTGGGGCCCGGGCATAGCTTCGGTACAGGCCCCCTGGTTCCCGGCCGGAGCCGGAGGGCCCCCGTTCACCCGAGCAGCTGCTCAAGGAGGAACCCCCATGACCGAGCCCCAGTGCGGCGAGGACCCCGAGCCCTGCGAACCCGGCCCGGCCGGACCGCTCTTCGTCCCCGTCCGGCCGGGACCCGCGGGCTGCGTCGCCCGCCTGTTCCGTACGCCCGTCGGCGGCCGTACCGCCGTCGCCTTCACCAGCCCGCAGCGGCTGAGCGCCGCCCTCGGCGACCGCCAGGCCTGGATCAGGCTCTCGGAGCCCGCGCTGCGGGCGCTCACCGAGCCGCTCGGCGTCCGCGAGGTGACCGTCGACCCGCGGCTCGCGGCCCACCCCGTCGCCGCACCCGGAAGGCGCGTCCCCGTGTGGCGCGAGTGGGACCGCGAGGCGGCCGGCGCGCCGCGCGTGACCGGGGCCGCCGTCGTGGTCGGCGCCCTGACCGCCTGGACCGCCTGGACCGCCTGGACCGGCTGACCGGCTGACCGGCTGACGGCACGGACGCGAAGCAGCAGCGGAAGAGCACGAGGACGAGGCGAAGAGAGAACCTGCCATGACCACCCTGCACGAACCCCTGGCGCCGGGCGCCACCGCCGACGACGACCTGTCCGTCTGGCCCGCGACCACCGCGCGGCTCGCCCACGGCGACCTCGCCGTCGGCGGCGTACCGCTCACCGAGATCGCCGGACGCTTCGGTACCCCGGCCTACCTCATCGACGAGGACGACGTACGCACACGCTGCCGCACCTACCTGCACGCCTTCCCCGGCGCCGAGGTGCACTACGCCGCCAAGGCCTTCCTGTGCCGGGCGATGGCCCACTGGGTCGCCGAGGAAGGGCTCGGGCTCGACGTCTGCTCGGCGGGAGAGCTGGAACTCGCGGTGACCACGGGCTTCCCCGCCGAGCGCGTCATCCTGCACGGCAACGCCAAGAGCCCGCAGGACCTGAATGCCGCGCTGCGGCTCGGTGTCGGGCGCATCGTCATCGACAGCGCGTCGGAGATCGCGCGGCTCGCGGCGGCCGTGCCGCCGGGCAGCCGACAGAAGGTGCTGGTCCGGGTGGTGCCGGGCATCGCGGCGGGCGGCCACGCCAAGATCCGCACCGGGACCGACGACCAGAAGTTCGGTCTGTCGATCGCCGACGGCTCCGCGCAGCACGCCATCGCCCGTGTCCTCGGCCAGCCAGGCCTCGAACTGACCGGCCTGCACTGCCACTTGGGCTCGCAGATCACCACCGAGAAGCCGTTCCTGGCCGCCGTACGCCGGTTGGTCGGCCTGATGGCCCGCGTCAAGGAGCAGCACGGCGTCATCCTCCCCGAACTGGACCTCGGCGGCGGCCACGGCATCGCCTACCGCCCCGGCGAACCGGCCCTCGACATCACCGCGCTCGCCCGCAAGGTGCGCGCCGCGCTGACGGAGAGCTGCGCGGCGGCCGGACTCGCCGTGCCCAAGCTGCTCGTCGAACCGGGCCGCGCCATCGCGGGCCCCGCCGGGGTCGCCCTCTACCGCGTGCTCGCCGTCAAACGCACCGGCGGACGCACCTTCGTCGCCGTGGACGGCGGGATGAGCGACAACCCGCGGCCCGCGCTGTACGGCGTGCGGTACGCGCCGCGCCTGATCGGCCGCCGCTCCACGACGCCGCCCGCGCCGGTGACGGTCGTCGGGCGGCACTGCGAGGCGGGCGACGTGCTCGCCTCCGACGTCGAACTGCCGGGCGACGTACGGCCGGGAGACATCCTGGGCGTGCCGGTGGCCGGTGCCTACCACCTCTCGATGGCGTCCGGCTACAACCTCGTCGGACGCCCGCCCGTGGTGGCCGTCGCGGACGGGCACGCGCGGCTCCTGGTGCGGCGCGAGTCCCTGGAGGACTTCCGCAGCAGGGACGTCGGCCTGTAACCCCCGGGGCCCGCGCCCCTCAGGAGCCGAGATAGCGCAGGACGGCGAGCACGCGGCGGCTGTAGCCGGTCGTCCCGGCCAGTCCCAGCTTGTCGAAGATCGCGGCGATGTACTTCTCGACGGCACTCCGCGAGACGTACAACTGCTCGGCGATCGCCGCGTTGGTGTGCCCCTGCGCCATCTTGCCGAGCACCTCGCGCTCCCGCGGCGTCAGTCCCTTGAGCGGGTCCGTGTGGCTGCTGAGGGTCAGCAACTGCCGTACGACTTCCGGGTCGAAGGCCGTCTGGCCCGAGGCGACCCGCTCAAGGGCGTCCAGGAACTCGTCGACCTGGACGACCCGGTCCTTGAGCAGATAGCCGACGCCCTCGGTGGCGGTGGTCAACAGCTCGGTCGCGTAACGGCGTTCGACGTACTGCGAAAGGACGAGCACGCTCGTCCGCGGCCACTTCGCCCGGATCTCCAGGGCGGCCCGCAAGCCCTCGTCGGTGTGCGTGGGCGGCATGCGCACGTCGATCACGGCGGCGTCCGGCGGATCGTCCGCCACGGCGGCGAGCAGGGCCCGCGCGTCACCGACCGAGGCGGTGACGGTGTGCCCCTCGTCCGCGAGCAGCCGGGCCAGGCCCTCCCGCAGCAGCGTCGAGTCGTCGGCGAGCATTACGCGCATGGCAGCTCCGCGGATATGAGAGTGGGCCCTCCGGCGGGGCTGGCCACGGTGAGGGTGCCGTCCAGGGCGGCCACGCGCCGGGCGAGCCCGAGCAGACCGCCGCCGGACGGATCGGCGCCGCCCTGCCCGTCGTCCTCGACGCGCAGGTGCAGCACGGCGCCGCGCCGCTCGGCGCGGACGGTGACGAGGGTGGCGCCGGAGTGCTTGACGGCGTTGGTGACGGCCTCGGCGGCGACGAAGTACGCCACGGCCTGCGCGGTCGGGGGCGGGGTTTCCCGCAGGTCGCAGTCGAGCCGTACGGGGATCGAGGCGCGCTCGGCGACCGTCTCCAGGGCGGCCGCGAGCCCGCCTTCGTCGAGCGCGGCGGGGTAGACGCGCCAGGCGACGTCGCGCAGCTCGACGAGGGCCTGCTGCGTCTCCTCGTGGGCCTGCGCGAGGAGCCGGGCCGACTTCTGCGGATCGGCGGCGCGACGGGCCCGGCCGAGGAGCATGCCGAGGGCGACGATGCGCTGCTGGACGCCGTCGTGCAGATCGCGTTCGACGCGGCGCCGCTCGTCGTGCACGGCCTCCACGACCCCGGCGCGGCTGGCGACGAGTTCACCGATCCTGCGCTCCATGAGCTGCCCGTCGTTCGGGCCGAGGAAGCGGCGTGCGTGCCGTTCGTCGGCGAGCGCGACGCCGTACGTTCCCTGAACGCACAGGTAGAGCAGGAAGAGGCCGGCGATCGAGGAGAGGATCAGGGTGCCGGGGGCGCGGATGTCGGCGACGAACCAGCCCCAGACCGCGAGCGAGGCGTAACCCGCCCCGAGCAGCGCGCAGGCGAGCACCACCCCGCCGAGCAGGCCGAAGGACCAGCGCGACGCGATGTAGTTCACGGCGGGGCGACCGGTGGGTGCCGCCGCGAGCTCCGTGCCGAAGAAGGCGGCCATACGGCGCCGCTCCAGTTCGGCGAGCCGGCGGGCACCGGCCTCGATGCGGGCCTCGGCGCCGCGCCCGGTGCGCCGCCCGAGCGTGGCGAGCAGCCACACCCCGGCCACCAGGGCGAAGGCCAGCTCGATGACCGCGGTGACGGCGCCGGCGAGTACGCCGGCCGTCACCCGGAGCCAGCGCTGTAGATGCGTACGCATGATCGATCACGCTAGCCCGGGGGCCGGGACGCGGGGACTGCGGAAAACCACAACGCCGCCCTGCGGTCCACCGCACACGACGTCTGTGGCCCCCCTCATACCGCTGCGGCACCGCCGCTTCGTACCGTCGGGAGCATGATCCTCAACTCGGCGCACGAAGCCACCGCCGCAGGCGAAGAACCCGCCAGCGGTGTCGCGGGCTGGGCCACCGACCTCATGGACACGCTCGGCGCCGTCGGCGCCGGAGCGGCCATCGCCCTGGAGAACCTCTTCCCGCCGCTGCCCAGCGAGGTGATCCTGCCGCTCGCCGGGTTCGCCGCGAGCCAGGGCAAGTTCAGCCTCCTCGCGGCGCTGTTCTGGACCACGGCGGGCTCCGTGATCGGCGCGCTCGCGCTCTACGCGGTCGGCGCGCTGCTCGGCCGGGAACGCACCCTCGCCATCGCCGCCCGCCTGCCGCTGGTGAAGGCGTCCGACATCCAGCGCACGGAAGAGTGGTTCGCCCGGCACGGCACCAAGGCGGTCTTCTTCGGCCGGATGATCCCGGTCTTCCGCAGCATGATCTCGGTCCCGGCGGGCGTCGAGCGGATGCGGCTGCCCGTCTTCCTCGCCCTGACGACCGCGGGCAGCCTCATCTGGAACGCCGTGTTCATCCTGATCGGCCACGCGCTCGGCGCACGCTGGCACCAGGTCACCGACCTGGTGAGCCTGTATTCCAAGGGCGTCCTCGCCGCGGTGGCACTGGCGGCGCTGACCTTTGCGGTGTTGCGGGCGAGCGCCCCGAAGGGGCGCGGGGAACCGCGCGACAAGCCACGACGCGCCCGCAGAAAGGGAAGCCCCCGCCGAGAGTCCTAAAGAATCGCCCCCGGCGCGTAGGAAGCGGCCTCGGGGTGCTCCTTGAGCACGGCCTCGATCTGCGCGACGACGGCGGAGACCTGGTCGCCCGCCGCGCCCGTGAAGGACAGCTTGTCGGCCATGAGCTCGTCGAGCTCGGCGCGCTCCAGCGGAATCCGGGAGTCGGCGGCGAGCTTGTCGAGGAGTTCGTTGCGCTCGGCGCCCTGCTCGCGCATGGCGAGGGCGGCGGCGACGGCGTTCTCCTTGATGGCCTCGTGCGCCTCCTCGCGGCCGACGCCCGCCCGCACCGAGGCCATCAGGACCTTGGTCGTGGCGAGGAAGGGGAGGTAGCGGTCCAGCTCACGAGCGACGACGGCCGGGAAGGCGCCGAACTCGTCGAGGACGGTCAGGAACGTCTCCAGGAGCCCGTCGAGCGCGAAGAACGCGTCGGGCAGGGCGACACGGCGCACGACCGAGCAGGAGACGTCGCCCTCGTTCCACTGGTCGCCCGCGAGCTCGCCGGTCATCGACGCGTAGCCGCGCAGGATGACCGTGAGGCCGTTGACGCGCTCGCAAGAGCGGGTGTTCATCTTGTGCGGCATCGCGGACGAGCCGACCTGACCCGGCTTGAAGCCCTCGGTGACGAGCTCGTGCCCGGCCATCAGACGGATCGTCTTGGCCAGCGACGAGGGGCCGGAGGCGAGCTGCACCAGGGCGGTGACGACCTCGTAGTCCAGGGAGCGCGGGTAGACCTGGCCGACCGAGGTGAAGGCGCGGTCGAAGCCGAGGTGCCCGGCGATGCGCTGCTCGAGATCGGTGAGCTTGTCGGCGTCGCCGCCGAGCAGGTCGAGCATGTCCTGGGCCGTGCCGACGGGGCCCTTGATGCCGCGCAGGGGGTAGCGGCGCAGCAGGTCGTCGACGCGGCGGTAGGCGACGAGCAGTTCGTCGGCGGTCGTCGCGAAGCGCTTGCCGAGGGTCGTCGCCTGCGCTGCGACGTTGTGCGAGCGCCCGGCCATGACCAGCTCTGCGTACTCGCCCGACAGCTTCCCGAGGCGCGCGAGGACCGCGACGGTGCGGTCGCGCACCAGCTCCAGGGAGAGGCGGACCTGCAGCTGCTCCACGTTCTCGGTCAGGTCGCGGGAGGTCATGCCCTTGTGGACCTGCTCGTGCCCGGCGAGCGCGTTGAACTCCTCGATGCGGGCCTTGACGTCGTGCCGCGTGACCTTCTCGCGCTCGGCGATCGACGCGAGGTCGACGTCGTCGATGACCCGCTCGTAGTCGGCGATGGCGGCGTCCGGAACCTCGATTCCCAGGTCCTTCTGCGCCCGCAGGACGGCGAGCCAGAGCTGACGCTCCAGCTTGACCTTCTGCTCGGGCGACCAGAGGGTGGCGAGCTCGACGGAGGCATAACGCCCGGCGAGGACGTTCGGGATACGGGGCTTTGCAGGCGCGGCAGTCACGTGCACGGAGTTTACCTGCCGTCCGACCTGGCCTTTGACCGTCCCTACAGTCCGCGGGGCCCGGGGCATTGGAGCATCGTCCAGGGGACGCCCGGGTGCCCGCCCCCGCTGTGCCGCAACTCCTGGTGATCCACGTGCGTCTAGGCTTCGAGCATGGAGCAGCGCGAGATCATCCAAAGAGTCGTCGGCATCCTGACCGAAGCGATCGAGATGCGCCGACAGGTGCGGGAGAACCCGGACGGCGAAGTCGAACCCAGCGGCGCGGTGGGCACGATGCTCGAGGAGATGCTGCCGCGCATCGAGATCCCGGCGGACGCCTCCCCGATCGAGGTCGCCGAGGTGGTGGGCCGGGAACTGAGTCCCGTCATCGAGCAGATCACCTCGGCCTTCGCCTTTTCCTTCGCCCAGCTCGCCGAGGCCCACGACGAGGGGCGCACCGACGTGACATCGGCGGACGTACTGCAGTCGATCGCCCTGCACTTCGAGGACGAGGTGGAGGACTGAGGACGAGGGAGGACTGAGGACGAGAGGAGGACCAGGGACCCCCGCAAGGACCCCGGGGCCCGCGCACGGCCGATCTATGCTGTGACGCCTGATGCGGCGGGGGTGGGCGAGGGATGGATCAGGGACTGGCGGCCATACTCGGCGCCGCCGTGGGGGCGATCGCCACCGGGGCGGCGGCGCTCGTCACGGCGTCGTCCGCGTCGCGTCTGAACAAGAGCAAGGCGCGGCAGGAAGCGTGCCTCGCCTATCTCACCCTGCTGGCACAGATCCGTGTGGACCTCGTCGACCTCGGCCGGCGCTCACGGCCGCATCCGGCCGATCCGTACGAGCCCCTCGATGCCGCGACCGCGCGGGCCCGCGCCGCCGACATCGACGCCCGGTACCGCGAGCTCATCACGAAGCACGCGGTACTGATGCTGGCCGGACCCCGCCGGGTCTACCGGCAGGCGGTGCGGACCTCGGACCTGGTGGCCGAACCGCTGATGCTCGTCCTGCGGTGGAGCGCGGGCCCCGCCCCGTCCGCGGTCCCCGCCGAGCACGTGCAGGCGTTCGACCGCGGCATGGAGGCCCTGGCCCGCGGCCTTGCCGAGTTCGCCGACACGGCCAGGGAGAGTACGTAGGGCGTGCCCGAGCGCGAGGGGCCCTCGCGCTCAGGTGCGCGGGTCCTCGTACGGCAGCAGTTCCGGCCGCTTGGCCGGCAGGCCGTCCCCGGAAGAGCGGCCCGTGAGGCGGCGGCCTATCCACGGGACCAGGTGCTGCCGGGCGAAGCGGACGTCGGCCACGCGTCGCGCCGCCCAGTTCGGCGGTGCGGTGGCCGGGAGCACGGCGTTCCAGTCGTCCTCGGGGTCGTAGCCGAGGGACTGCCACACGGCTTCGGCGACCCTGCGGTGGCCCTCGGCCGTCAGGTGCAGCCGGTCCACGTCCCACATGCGCTGATCGCCGAGGACGGCCGACCCGTACAGGTCCACGACCGTGGCTCCGTGGCGCGCCGCCAAGTCGTCGATGTGGACGAAGAGTTCTTCCATGCGGGGGCGGAAACGCTGGAACACGGGGCCGTTCCGGCCGGGGCTGTGCATCAGGACCAACTGCTTGCAGGCGGGGGCGAGGCGCTCGACCGCCTCCTCCAGGAGGTCGCGTACGCGGCCCATGTCGCACTTGGGGCGCAGCGTGTCGTTGAGGCCGCCCACCAGGGTGATCACGTCGGGCTGCATGGCGGCCGCGACGTCCACCTGCTCGGCGACGATCTGCCCGATGAGTTTCCCGCGCACCGCGAGGTTCGCGTACCGGAAACCGGGGGAGACGGCAGCCATCCGGGCGGCGAGCAGATCGGCCCAGCCGCGATAGGTGCCGTCGGGCAGCAGGTCCGACATGCCCTCGGTGAAGGAGTCGCCGACGGCGACGAGACTGGTGTAGTTGGCATTCATCTGCATGGCAAGGAGCGATCGTACATGGAGCTACGACCCTTCGCCGTGGCAGCGGACGCGGCCACCGTGGCGAGCTGGCCGGCCTCCGCCGACGAGGTGGCCCTGTGGTGCGGCCTGCGGGAATTTCCCGTGCCCGCGCGGGTCGTCGCGGGATGGCAGCTGGGCGAGGACGTGCGGGGCCACGTCCTCGTGCAGGGGGAGCGGCTTCTCGCGTACGGGGAGGTGTGGTGCGACGAGGAGGAGGACGAGGCGGAACTCGCCCGCATCATCGTGGCGCCCGATGCCCGTGGGCGGGGCGTCGGCCGGAGCCTGGTGCGCGGCCTTGCCGGTCTCGCCCTGCGGGTCGGCTACACCGAGATCTTCATGCGCGTCCATCCGGGGAACGCCGCCGCCCTGCGCTGCTATCGCGGGGCCGGGTTCGTGCCCGTCGATCCCGCTCTGGCCGCGGAGTGGAACGCCCCGCAGCCGGTCAGCTATGTGTGGCTGCGGCATGCGGGGGCGTGAGGCGTCCTACTCGGCCGGAGTGCCGGCTTCCGGGTCGGTGGTCGTACGGCCGATCAGCCGTTCGTAGCGCTGCCGGGCCGCCTGCGGAGTGCCGAGGCCGAGGCCGAAGGCGATCTCCGGCCAGGTCATGCCGCGCCCGCGCGCCATCTTCAGGAGGGCGGCCTCCACGTCGTCCATATCCGCGCGTGCCGTCGGCACGAGCGTCAGGGCCGCGGTGATGTCCGCCTGGTCCACCTCCGGCTCGTCTTCCGCGCGGTCCGCGATCCCGGTCATCAGGAACGTCACGAGCCGTACCGCCTCGTGGGGGAGCACCATCGTGGCGTGCACCTGCCTGTGCCGCTGTTCGGGGGTGGCGGCGTGCCGTTCGGCGATGCGGAAGAGGGAGGCGGGGGCACGACCCGCGCGCACCTGGTCGGGGTGCGTGGGGCTGAAGGGGTCGGTTTCGTCGGGCTGGGGCTGGGGCTGGGGCTGCTGCGGAGTGGCGGGCATGGGAATCAGCATCTGCGGCACACTTCATGTTGTCAATGCTTCGTTGTGAACAGTTTGTTTGCACCGGCCTCGGGTGATCCAGTCGCCGGTCGGGGAGTGGTGTGGAACCGTAGAAAACGTCACAAATGCCATCTGCGGTCGACTCGCGGTCAACTCGCCGTCATCCCGCGGTCAACCTGGTGAGAGGGGAAGCCCGTGTCATCGAAGCGACGCCGGAAGAAGAAGGCACGCCGTAAGAACGCGGCCAACCACGGCAGCCGGCCCCAGTCCTGACCGCCGTCCGCGCGGCGGATTCCGGGTGATCCCGTCAGCACCCTTGCCACCCGGGTCAACGGGTGAACAATGGTGCAATGTTGGAGTTGTTGCGAGAAGTCGGCGTGGAACTGCCGGGCGGCGCGGGGCTGTTGAAGTTCGGGATGACCCCCGGTGAGGTCCTCGAGCTGCTGCCTCCCGACCGGGTCACGCACCACCGTCAGTGCATGGGGCTGACCCTGGGCCAGTACGCGGAGCTTCGGCACGCGCACGACGCCTGGCTCGGCGGCCTCCTCTACGAACCGGAGTGGAGCTTCGACGCCGAACTCGACGGGGTCGTCCTGGGGTTCGGCGGTGGTGGCCCCGGGGCCACGGAACGCCTCGCCCGCGTGGAGATCCAGGCGCGGGCCCGGACGGACGGGCCCGAGGCGATCCCGGTGGCCTGGGACGACATCGACCTGTTCGGCTACCCCGCCGCGGAGATCGTCGCCGTTCTGCCCGGCGTCGCCGCGGCGCCGGACGCGCCGCCGCTCGCCGAGATGGGGGTGGACGAGCTTGGCCTGCGGCTCTCGCGGGCCACGCCGACCGCGGAGCACTGGGAACGGGTGACCCTCCTGGGGCCCGGAGCCGGCAGCTGGGGCGCCTGCTGCGCGGGCGGGCTCGTCTGCGCGGAACAGGGGGACGGGCTCGTGGGGATCATGTATTGAGGGGCTGAAGGGCTGAGGGGCCGAGGGTCATGTGCTGAGCGGCCGTACCGGGCGGCGGGGCCTCGGTCGCCGGGGTCACCGCCCGGCACCGCACCGGCCGGGCCACGGGCCGCCGGGATCAGCGGCCCGCCGCGTCCTCCAGCGCCGCCAGTATCCAACTCCGCGACTCCGCCGGGTCGATGACCGCGTCGATCTCAAGGGCCGCCGCGGCGTTCACCGCCTTGCCGTGTTCGTACAGCTCGGCGACTCGGGCCTCGAACGCCTGCTGCCGTTCAGCGGGATCGGCGATCGCGGCAAGCTCCTTGCGGTAGCCCAGACGGACGGCGCCCTCGAGGCCCATCCCGCCGAACTCGCCGCTCGGCCACGCCGCCGTGGCCACGGGCGCACGCGTGGAGCCGCCCATCATGGCCATCGCGCCGAGCCCGTACGCCTTGCGGAGAACCAGGCTCACCAGCGGGACGCGCAGCTGGGCGCCGGTCACGAAGAGGCGGGAGAAGTGCCGTACGGTCGCGGTCCGTTCGGCGTCCGGGCCCACCATGAAGCCCGGCGTGTCGCAGAGCGAGACGACCGGAAGCCCGAACGCGTCGCACAGCCGCAGGAAGCGCTCCGCCTTGTCCGCCGCGTCGCGGTCGATCGCCCCGCCCAGATGACCGGGATTGTTGGCGAGCAGCCCCATCGGCCGCCCCTCGACACGCACGAGCGCCGTGACGATGCCCGTACCGAAACCGCGCCGCAGCTCCAGGACCGAGTCCGTGTCGGCGATGCCCTCGATCGCGGCCCGCACGTCATAGGCACGGCGCCGGTTCTCCGGCACCGCGTGCCGCAGCAGTCGCTGGTCAGCGGCCTCCCAGCCGCCTGCGTCCCCTTGACCGTACGAGCCTTCGTCCCCTTGGCCGTACGAGAAGTAGGCGAGGTACTGCCGTGCCACCCGCACCGCTTCGGCCTCGTTCTCCACCGCGATGTCCACGACCCCGTTCGGCACCTGGACGGAGAGCGGGCCGACCTCTTCGGGGCGGTACACGCCGAGACCGCCGCCCTCGATCATCGCCGGCCCGCCCATTCCGATGCTGGCCTCCGGCGTCGCGATGACCACGTCGCAGCAGCCGAGCAGGGCGGCGTTGCCCGCGAAGCAGCGCCCCGACGCGATGCCCACCAGCGGGACCTGCCCGCTCAGGCGGCCCATCTGGTGGAACGTCGGCACGTCGAGACCGGCGACCGACGCCGTGTCGGTGTCTCCCGGGCGCCCGCCGCCGCCCTCGGCGAACAGCACGACGGGCAGCCGCCGTTCCCCGGCCAGCTGGAGCAGCCGGTCCGTCTTGCGGTGGTTGCGCACGCCCTGGGTGCCGGCGAGCACGGTGTAGTCGTACGACATCGCCACGCATCGCACGCCGCCGATGCGGCCGGTGCCGGTGACCATGCCGTCGGCGGGCGTCGAGGCGATCAGGTCGTCCAGGGAGCGGCGACGGCGCTGGGCGGCGACGGCGAGCGCGCCGTACTCGGTGAACGTGCCGTCGTCGCACAGGTCCCGGATGTTCTCGCGTGCGGTGCGACGCCCGATGCGGTGGCGCTTGGCGACGGCCTCGGGGCGGTGCTCGTCCAGGCCGAAGGCGTGCCGGGCCCGGACTTCGGCCAGGTCGGGGCGGACGGCGTCCGGGTCCACGGCCGTCTCGACGTGCGCCGCGGCGGCCTCGTCCGCCGTCGACGCGTCGACCGTCACCAAGGGGCGGCCCTCCGCCGTGGTGTCACCCACGCGCGCGTGCACGGCGGTCACGGTGCCGGAGGCGTCCGCGCGCAGGACGTGCTCCATCTTCATCGCTTCGAGTACGAGCAACTGCTGCCCCGCCACGACCTGTTCGCCCACCGCGACGTCGACGGTGACGACGGTCCCGGTCATGGGGGCGGCGATCGTCGCGTCGCCCGGCACCGCCCGCGGCAGCTGCGGTTCATCGGGCAGCAACTCCGCGATGTGCTCGGCCACGAAGCCCGTGTGTGCTCCGCCCGCGGTGAAGCCGGGGTGGGCGAGAAGCGCGCGGAGCAGCGGAATTCCGGTGCGTACGCCTTCGACGGTGAAGTCCGCGAGGGCGCGGGACGCGCGTTCGCAGACCGCCGCGAAGTCCCCGTGGGGGACGTGCGTGATGACCTTCGCGAGCAGCGAGTCGTAACGCGCCCCGATCTCCGAGCCGTTGCGCGCCGCGGTGTCCACCCGCACCCCGGGGCCCGTCGGCAGGTCGAAGCGGGTGAGCGTGCCCGTGGAGGGGAGCGCGGTGCCGTCGGCGGTCGGGGTCTCGGCGTTGACGCGCGCCTGGAGCGCGTAGCCGCGCGGCTCGGGCGGCGGGCCCGAGAGGCCCAGCGACACGAGCGAGTCGCCCGCGGCCAGGCGGAGTTGTGCCACCACGAGGTCGACGCCCGTCACCTCCTCGGTCACCGTGTGCTCCACCTGGAGGCGCGGGTTCGCCTCGATGAAGTGGAACTCCTCGTCCGTGACCAGGAATTCGAAGGTGCCGAGCCCCGCGAAGCCGCACTCGCGGGCCATGCGAAGCGCCGCGGAGACAAGTTCCTCCCGCATGGCCGCGGACAGGCCGGGCGCCGGAGCGATCTCGACGAGCTTCTGGTGGCGGCGCTGGGCGCTGCAGTCCCGCTCCCAGAGATGGGTGACCTCGCCGGTCGTGTCGCCCAGGATCTGCACCTCGATGTGCCGGGCGCCGACCAGGAGTTCCTCCGCGTAGAGCTCCGCGCGCCCGAAGCCCTGCAAGGCCTCCGAGCGGCAGCGCTCCCAGGCGTCCGCCAGGTCGTCCGGGTGCAGCACGGCCCGCATGCCGCGCCCGCCGCCGCCACCGACGGCCTTCACCATCACCGAGCCCGACGGGCCGAGCCCGGCCAGGAACTCGGCGGCCCCGGCGAGGGTCGTGGCACCGTCGGTGCCCGCCAGGACGGGTACGCCCAGGCGTACGGCGAGCTCACGCGCGCGTGCCTTGTCGCCGAACAGGCCGATCACCTCGGGGGAGGGGCCCACGAACCGCAGCCCGGCTTCCGCGCAGCGCGCCGCGAAGTCGGCGTCCTCGCTCAGGAAGCCGTATCCGGGGTGCACCAGTTCGCACCCGGAGCGCCGGGCCGCGGCGAGCAGCGCGTCCCCGTCCAGGTAGGCGGCGGGACCCGCCCCGCCCAACGGCTGCGCCTCGTCGGCCAGTCGCACATGCCGCGCGGCGGCGTCGTCCTCGGCGTACACGGCGACCGTACGCAGGCCGGCCGCCGCGGCGGCCTGCAGGACGCGGACGGCGATCTCCCCGCGATTGGCGACGAGTACGGCGGCGGAACCCATGGAGCCCTCCTGAAGTCCTCCGGAAGTCTGGCGCCGCCATGCTCATTGACATTGGCGTCAACGTCAATAAGCTCGCCGCGTGGCACGCAACCAACAGCCCTGGGCGACCCGCACCGCCCGCGACCGCAGCGACGCTCCGGCCCGCGGGCGGCTCCTGGACGCCGCCGAGACCGTGTTCGCCCGGCGCGGCTACGGCGCGACGACCATCGCCGACATCACCGCCGAGGCGGAGGTCTCGCGGGCGGGCTTCTATGTGTACTTCGCGTCCAAGGAGGAGATCTTCCGCGTCCTCGCGGTGCGCGTGCGGGACGCGTTCCTCGCCGCGCAGGACGTGCCGGGTGTCGACCAGGACGACGTCCGCGAGGTCGTCGGGGCGTCCACCGCAGCGTTCATCGCCGCGTACGCCCGGCATCTGCCGCTCCTGCGTCTCCTCGAACAGCAGGCGCAGACCGACGACGACGTGCGCGCCGTGTGGCAGGAGACCCAGGAACGCCCGATCCACCGCTCCGCGCGCTACATCCGCCGTCTCGCGGCCGAGGGCAGGGCCGCTCCGGTCGCCGATCCGCTCGCCGTGGCCCGGGCGGTCGGCGGCATGAGCATCCAGTTCGCCCGTCTCACGGCGAGTGACCCGAGCGGGTACGACGCGGCCGTGCGCGACGTGACCGCCATGTTCCTGCACCTGCTCGGAATCGGTCCCGACCGCTGATCTCCCGTGGCCGGCCTGCGTGGCTCACGACTGCCGGCGGGTGAGCGAGGCCAGATGGTCCCAGGCGGCCCGCGCCGTGAAATCGGCCTGGCCGCCCCGCAGCAACAGGCCCGCCGACGCGAAGGCCTCCGCGTCCGCGTGGGCGGTGACGTAGGGGATCGCGATGCAGCGCATGCCCGCCGCGTGCGCCGCCGCCGCCCCCGGAGCGGCGTCCTCCAGGACGACGCAGTCGGCCGGGTCCGCGCCGAGGAGCGCGGCCGCGGCCAGGAAGACGTCCGGTGCGGGCTTGCCGTGCGCGACCTCGTCGGCCGAGACGACCGTGGTCAGGAACGCGTCGAGCCCGGTGCCGGAGAGGATCGCCTCGATGGCGGCGCGGGACGACCCGGAGGCCACGGCCATCGGCACTCCGGCCCCGTGCAGCCGCTCGACGAACTTGCGCATCTGAGGGAAGACGTGGGTGTCGGCGCGGGCCAGGGCGAGATAGCGCCGGTCGAGCTCGGTGAGCAGTTCCGCCACCGGTACGCCGATGCCGTACCGGTCCTTCCAGGTGGCGAGGGTCTCCCGGGTGCCGATCCCGACGTACCGCTCGTTCTCGGCCCAGGTGTACTCGACCCCGTGCTCGGCGAGCAGCTCGCGCGAGGCCCCGTAGTAGTTCGGCTCGCTGTCCACGAGAGTGCCGTCGAGATCGAAGATGACGGAGATGCCGCCGAGGTCGCTCATGCCGTCAAGCATGCCAAAGCCGCAGATCACCGCTGCTGAGGGGCGGCGGCGGCCCGGCCGATCGACTCGACGAGCGGAAGCAGGCGGTGCGGGACACGCTCGCGCAGGGCCATCTCCGTACGGGTACGGACCACGCCCGGCATCTGGATCAGCTGCTGGACGACATCCTCCAGATGTCCGTTGTCCCGGGCGACGACGCGGGTCAGCAGATCACCGCCACCGGTGATCGAGAACGCCTCGATGATCTCCGGCACGGCGGCAAGCGCGTCGCCCACTTCGTCCAGATGCCCCTGCGTGACCTCGATGTGCACGAAGGCGAGCACCGGATGCCCGAGCGCGGCAGCCGAAAGCGACGGCCCGGTCCCGGTGATGACCCCGTCCCGCTCCAACCGATCGAGCCGAGCCTGCAAAGTCCCCCGGGCAACCCCGAGCACCCGCGCATACTCCCGCACGCTGGTACGGGGCTGCTCCAGAAGGAGCCGCAGAATCCGGGTGTCGAGCTCATCGACGGCCATGACGCAGGATCTCCCCGACTAGGAGGGGCGGAACCTCGCGACTGTACCAATGGAACAGTCCGGGCCGCCTCAGCGAGCGCGCTGGACCGCCCGTACCGCCTCGATCAGGGCCGTGATGCCCCGGTCCGTCTTGGTGCGGGGGCAGCCCGCGTTCAGGCGTAGGTGGCCCGGGGAGCCGTAGGACGTGCCGGGCATGATGGCTGTCTTTTGTGTTTCGATCAGTTCGCGTTGCAGGGCCTCGTCGCTCACGCCCAGGGGGCGTACGTCGATCCAGGCGAGGTAGCCCGCTTGGGGCGGGGTCCAGTTCAGGGTCGGGAACGCCTCGGTCAGGCGGTCGGCGATCAGTTGGAGGTTGCCGCGCACGTAGGTGCCCAGGGCGTCCAGCCAGGGGGCTCCCTCCCGGTAGGCCGCGATGTGGCCCACCAGGGACAGCACTGCCGGTGACGAGAGGCCGTCCGCTTCCTTGAGCCGGCGCAGGTACGCGTCGCGAGTGGCCGAGTCGCCGAAGATTCCGTAACTGCCCGTCAGAGCAGGGATGTTGAAGGACTTCGAGGCCGATGTGACGATCGCCCAGCGGTTGCCCTCGGCGGAGTGCAGGGACCAGGGGCGGTGGACGTAGGGGGGATGCGCGAGGTCCGAGTGGATCTCGTCGCTGATCACCGCGACGCCGTACCGCGCGCACAACTCCGCCATGCGGTCGAGCTCGGCCTCCGTCCACACGTGGCCCGTGGGGTTGTGGGGGGAGCACAGGAGAAGGATCGACGTGGTCGGCAGGGCCAGCAGGCGTTCCAGTTCCTGCCAGTCGCCGAGCCCGCAGCCGAGCAGCCGTCGTTCGTGCGCGGCGATGGTCTTGGGGAAGGCGTCGTAGGTCGGGGTGTGCACGACGACGCCGTCGCCGGGGCGCGACCACAGGCGCAGGAGCTGGGAGATCTGGTAGATCACGGACGGGCCGTAGACGATCGACTCCGGGCGCACCTCGGCCGCGTGGCGCGTGCCGTACCAGTCGACGACCGCGGAGAGGAAGTCGTCCTGGCGCCAGCGCGAGTAGCCGAGCACGCCGTGGTCGAGCCGGCCGCGAAGCGCCGAAAGCACCTCGGGCGCCGTCTCGAAGTCCATGTCCGAGATGGTGAAGGGCAGCAGGTCGGGGACGCCGAAGCGGTCCTCCACGTAATCCCACTGCGTACACCAGGTGCCGTGCCGGTCGACCGGGGCGTCGAAGTCGTAGAAAGGTGCGGGCACCGGTCAGCCCACCTTGACCATCGGCGCGATCGCGTCCTTCACCGACTGCACCTGCGGGCCGATGATCACCTGGACGTTGTGCGCGTCGAGCTTGATCACTCCCACCGCTCCCAGCTTCTTCAGACGCGCCTCGTCCACCTGCTCCGCGTCCGCGACCGTCATGCGCAGCCGGGTGATGCAGTTGTCCAGGCTCTGGATGTTCCCGGCGCCGCCGATCGCGTCCAGGATCGCCACCGCGTCGTACTTCCCCGCGATCAGTTCCCGCGGAGCCGCGTCCGTCGAGTCCGTGGCTGCCTCGTCCTCCGCCGCTTCCTCCTCCGCGGGCTCGTCGCGGCCCGGCGTCTTGAGGTCGAAGCGGACGATGGCCCAGCGGAAGAGGAAGTAGTACGCCGCGAACCACACCGCGGCGATGACCGGGATCAGGTACCACTTCGTGGTCGTGCCCTGCAGGACGCCGAACACGAGCCAGTCGATGACATTGCCGTCGGTGTTGCCGATGAACACGCCCAGTACGGCGGCGGTCAGGAACCCGAGGCCGACGAGGACGGCGTGGATCAGGTACAGCCACGGCGCGATGAACAGGAACAGGAACTCGAGCGGCTCGGTGATGCCGCCGACGACGCACGCGACGACGCCGGAGACCAGGAGCGCCTTGATCTCCGGGCGCATCTTCCTGTTCGCGCAGTGGTACATCGCAAGGGCCGCACCCGGAAGCCCGCCGAGGTAGACCGCCATCTTGCCCTGGGACAGGAAGTGGGTGGCGTTCGTGACCGACTCGCCGGGCGCGCCGGAGCAGTTGAGCTGCGCGTAGAAGAGATTGAGGGCGCCGGAGACCTGGTCACCGCAGACCGCGCCCGAGCCGCCGACATCGGTGAAGCGGAACATGGCGACGAGGATGTGGTGCAGGCCGATCGGCCGCAGCAGCACCTCGCCCATGCCGAAGAAGAACGGGCCGAAGACGCCCGCGTGGCCGATCGCGCGCCCGATGTCGGTGATCCAGCCGTTGAACGTCGGCCACACCAGCGGAATCAGCAGGCCGAGCAGGCTGAGTACGAGCGTCGAGATGATCGGGACGAACCGCAGACCGCCGAAGAAGGCCAGCGCGTCCGGCATCCGCTGCGTACGAAACCGCTGGTGGAGGACGCTGACAACGATGCCAACAGCGACGGCGCCGAGCAGTCCCGTATCGATGGACTGGATGCCGATCACATCGGCGATGCCGTAGTGGGCGATGGCCTTCTCGTCCTCGAGGTCCACGCCCTTGGCGGTGAGGTAGAAGTTCACCGCCAGGTTCATGGCCGCGAAGCCGACGAAACCGGAGAACGCCGCGACGCCCTTGTCCTCGCGGGCCAGGCCCAGCGGGATGGCTATCGCGAACAGCACGGGCAGGAACTTGAAGGCGACGAGGCCGGTGCCGGCCATCCACGTGAAGACGAGGTGGAAGCCCTCGCCCTGGAGGAAGGTCAGATTGTCCGTGACGGCCTCGCTGGAGAGCGAGGAACCGATGCCCAGCATGATGCCGCAGAACGCGAGCAGGGCCACCGGGAGCATGAACGTCTTGCCGAGGCCCTGGAGGAACTCCCAGAGCGCGGACTTGGTCTTCTGCATGTGTGCGGGTCTTTCGGGCCTGAGCGGAGGCGTGCAATGACCGGCCCGTGGATACGGTGTGCGCGCCGCGGGCCAGGACGGCGGCCGGTCACATGCCGGCCGCAGGGATCGCCTGTCGATCAGCGTGGAAAGTCCGTCGATCCACGCCGAAGGTCGATCGATCCGCCCCGACGGATGAGATCACAGCAGCTCGTGGACTGTCCATGGTCGAAAGTCCCGACCCCCCTGGGCGTCCCCCGGCCCGGTGCCGGGCGGCGTCAGGCGGCGTCAGCGGAGCGGCACGTCAAGGCGGGCCTTGCGGTGGCTGAACGTGGCGATGGAGTGCGGCCCGTGGTAGTTGCCGACACCGCTCTCGCCGACGCCGCCGAACGGCAGGTCGGGGACGCGGAGATGAGCCATCGGAAGGCCGAAGCCGAGCCCGCCCGACGAGGTCTCGTCGGCGAGGCGCTGCCGCGTCGTCTCGTTCTCGGTGAATCCGTAGAGGGCGAGCGGCTTGTCGCGGTCGTTGATGAACGCGATCGCCTCGTCGAGCCCGTCGACGTTCACGATCGGCAGTACGGGACCGAAGATCTCCTCCCGCATCACCGGCTCGTCGGGCTTCACGTCGGTGAGCACGGTCGGCGCGATGTAGACGTCGTCGCGGTCGCTCTGCCCGCCGAACGCCGTCGTTCCGGAGTCGAGGAGGGCGGACACCCGGTCGAAGTGCCGCTCATTGACGATCCGCCCGTACGTCTGGGAATTCTTCGGGTCAGCGCCGAACACCCGCTCCACGGCCGTGCGCAGCTCCTCGGCCAGCGCGGCGGCGGTGTCCGGGTCGGTGAGGACGTAGTCGGGGGCGACACACGTCTGTCCCGCGTTGCGGAACTTGGCCTCGGCCAGGCGTGTGGCTACGGCGGCCACGTCCACGTCACGGTCGACGAACGCCGGTGACTTGCCGCCGAGTTCGAGGGTGACCGGGGTGAGGTGCTCGGCGGCGGCACGCATCACGATGCGGCCGACGGTGCCGTTGCCGGTGTAGAAGATGTGGCCGTACCGCTGGGCGAGCAGCGCGGTGGTCTCCGGCACGCCGCCCTCCACGACGGCGACCGCGTCCGTGTCCAGGTACTCGGGGATGAGCCGGGCGATCAACTCCGAGGTGGCCGGGGTGACTTCGCTGGGCTTCAGGACGACGGCGTTGCCCGCGGCGAGCGCGCCCACGAGGGGGACGAGCAGCAGCTGGACGGGGTAGTTCCACGGCGCGATGATCAGGACGGTGCCGAGCGGTTCGTACCGCGTACCGGCGGTCGAGCCCTCGGGCAGCCCCGCGAGCGCCTCGGGCGCGAGCGGCTGGGGGCTCAGCCACTCCTCCAGATGGGCCAGCGTGTGGTCGATCTCCCGTACGGGGAAGTCGACTTCGGCGGTGTACGCCTCGGTGCGCGGCTTGCGCAGATCGGCGTACAGGGCGTCCGCGATGTCCTCGCGGTGCTCCGTGAACAGGGAGCGCAGCTGGGTGAGCTGCTGCCTGCGCCAGGCCAGGGGCTTGGTGCGGCCGGAGGCGAAGGTGGCCCGGAGCCCGGCGACGAGCGCCTCGGGGTCGAGTGCTTCGGGGGCGTTCATGAGGGTTCTCCTCGGGGTCTGTGCGTGTGGGGGGGGTGCGTGTGTGTGGGGCGGGGAGAAGGGAGTGAGGTCAGCCGGCCGGCGTCGTGACCGGTGAGCCGAGGAGTCCGGTCAGGAGCGCGTCCGTGGCGGGGACGAACAGATCGCGCCCGTCGGACACGGACTCCAGGCCCATGACGAGGGCGATGCAGATGTCGGCGGCCTCGCCGGGGTTCGCCGAGGCGGGGGTCCCCGCCTCGGCGAACAGATCGACGAGTATCCGCCGCAGCGAGCCGGTGAAGCCGTGGCAGATGTCGCCGAAGAGGCGGGTCTTCTCGTCGAGGAGCTCGGCGGAGTGCGGCGAGTCCCCGGCCAGGCGCAGGACCAGGTCCAGCTTGGCGTCGAGGACGCCCCGGATGCGCTCGGCGATCGGGGCGTCCTCGGCCGCCGCCTGCCGGGCACGCGCGAGCGCCTCGGCGTGCAGGCGCTCGGCGAGCTTGCGGAACGCGTCGTCCTTGTTGCGTACGTACTGATAGACCGCTGACCGGGACACGCCCATCGTGGAGGCGATGTCGTCCATCGTCGTGCGCCGTACGCCATACCGGGTCAGGGAGTCGTAGGTGGCGTCGAGGACCTCGTCGAGCCGGTCGGTGGCCATGAGGTCAGGCCAGCTTCTTGAGGAGCTCGTCCGCCAGGGGCGCCGCGGACGCCGGGTTCTGACCGGTGATCAGGTTGCGGTCGACGACCACCTTGGGGGCCCAGGCCGGGCCCTCCCGGAAGTCGGCGCCCGCCGCGACGAGCCGGTCCTGGAGCAGCCACTTGGCCTTCTCGGCGAAGCCGGCCTGCGTCTCCTCGGCGTTGGTGAAGCCGGTCAGTTCGTACCCGGCGAACGCGTTGGAGCCGTCCTGGCGGGTGGCCGCGAGCAGCGCGGCCGGGCCGTGGCAGACGACGCCGAGCGGCATGCCGATCTCCAGGGCCGTGGTGAGGAGCCTGCCGGATTCCGCGTTGACGGCGAGGTCCTCCATCGGCCCGTGCCCGCCGGGGTAGAAGACGGCGGCGTAGTCGGCGAGGTCGACCTCTTCCAGCTTGAGCGGTTCGAGGAACTCGCTGCTCTCCGCGAGGCTCGCCGCGACCTTGTCGGCGGCCTCCTGGCCGCCGTTGACCTCCGGCGCGAGGCTGGCCTGGTCGACGGTCGGCACGACGCCGCCCGGTGTCGCGACCACGACCTCGTGTCCGGCGGCCTTGAACGCCTCGTACGGCGCGACGGCCTCCTCGGCCCAGAAGCCGGTCGGGTGCTGGGTGCCGTCGGCCAGCGTCCAGTGGTCGGCGCCGGTCACGACGAACAGAATCTTGGACATGTGTCTCTCCGAGGCTGTGATGTCTGACGTTCTGTGCTCAGAGCGTCAGGTGGTGCTGTCCTCGAAGGTAGGCGGGTGTACCCGATGAAATCCAATAGGCTGACCCATATGGGAGATAGGAATTCCGATGGGTCGACGGGAATAGCGACGGAAGGAGGGGATGCGGCGGGAGCGGCGGGAACCGCTCCGGATGCCGCCGCCGGGGGCCCGCTGGACCTGAACCTGCTGCGTACGTTCCTGGCCGTCCACCGGTCGGGCTCTTTCACCGCCGCGGCCCGTCTCCTCGGCCTTTCGCAGCCCACCGTCACCACGCAGATCCGGGCCCTGGAGCGGCAGGTCGGCAGGGAACTGTTCGAGCGGCTGCCGCGCGGTGCCGCCCCGGTGCCGTTCGCGGACGCCCTCGCGGCGCGTGTCGTCGATCCGCTCGACGCCCTGGCCGCGGTCACCGGACACGGCGGCCCTCTCGACGGCGCCCCCGCGGAACCCGTACATCTCGCGGGCCCGGCGGAGATGCTCTGCCACTGCGCGCTGCCCGCGCTCGCGCCGCTGGTCGAGCAGGGGGTCCGGCTGCGCGTGACGACGGGCCTGACGGACCGGCTCCTGGACGAGCTGCGGGCGGGACGGCACGATCTGGTGATCGCCACGGCCCGCCCCCGCGGGCGCTCCCTGAGTGCCGTGCCTCTCGCGGACGAGGAGTTCGTCCTGGTCGCCGCGCCCACATGGGCCGAGCGCATCGGCGGCGTCGGGCGGATCGCGGCCGACGGCCCCGCCGTGCTGCAGGGCACGCCGCTTGTGACGTACGCCGAGGATCTGCCGATTGCCCGTCGCTACTGGCGGCACGTCTTCGGCAAGCGGCTGACCTGCGAGGCTTCCGTCACGGTCCCGGACCTGCGCGGCGTCCTCTCGGCCGTCGTGGCGGGCGCCGGATTCTCCGTGCTGCCCCGCTATCTCTGCCGTGACGCGCTGGCCGCCGGCGCGCTGGTCCTCCTCCACGACCCGCAGGACGCCCCGATCAACACCGGCTTCCTGGTGCAGCGCCCCGGCTCCGCGGACAACCCGCATGTCGCCCTCGTGCGCGACCACCTCGTCCGGTCGGCCCGCACCTGGTAGCCGGGCGCGCCGGCTACGCGCCCGCCGCGTCCTCGGCGATCCGCTCCCACTGGGCGCCCATGGCCGCGGCCAGTGCCTGTGCGGCCGACAAGGGCCGGACCATCACCATGAACTCGTCGATCAGTCCGTCCTCGTCGACGTGGAGGAAGTCGCAGCCGGTGATCCGCCGGTCGCCGACCCTCGCCTCGAAGACGAGGGCGGAATCGCGTCCTCCGGCGTCGTTGATCTCGCGTACGTACCGGAAGTCCTCGAAGACCCTGGTGACGCCCCGCAGGATCGCGGAGGTCGTCGCCTTGCCCGTATAGGGCCGGAACACGACCGGACTGGTGAAGACGACGTCATCGGCGAGCAGGGCCTCCATCGCCGCGTGGTCGCCGGCCTCGACTGCCTTGCGGAAAGCCTGCATGGGCACACCCCGGTTCTCGTCGATAGTCGATGGTAGTCAATTTGTTGAGTAGGTGCGTTGGAGAGTAATCACATCGGTGTACGGTGTCCAGATGTCTCTCAAGTACGCGGTGCTCGCGGCGCTCCTGGAGGGCGAGTCGTCCGGATACGACCTGGCCAAGATCTTCGACGTGTCAGTGTCGAACTTCTGGTCCGCGACGCCGCAGCAGCTCTACCGCGAGCTGGAGCGCCTTGCGGGGGACGGCCTGATCGACGCGCGTGTGGTGCAGCAGGAACGCAGGCCGAACAAGCGGATGTTCACGCTCACCGAAGCCGGCCTGCGCGATCTGCACGCCTTCGCCGCCGAGCCGCCCCGGCCCATCGCCATCCGGGACGAACTCATGGTCAAGGTGCAGGCCATGGACGGCGCCGACCCCGCCGCCACCCGCGCGCTGATCGAGGAGCGCATGGAGTGGTCGCGCGGCAAACTCGCCCGCTACGAACGGCTGCGCCGCCACCTCCTCGGCGGCCGCGACGAGACGGAGTACCTGCGCGACGCCGAGCGCATCGGCCCCTACCTCACACTGATGGCGGGCCGCTCCCTGGAGGAGTCGAACCTGCGCTGGGGCGAACAGGTCCTCGAGATTCTCGACCGGCGCTTCAACTACGCGGGTACAACCGGTACTTGAGGAGACAGGAGTGGAGAAAGAAGTGGACGAGAAGACGGCACTTGACGCGGTGTCCGAGGCAGCGAAGGCCGGCGTGGAAGCAGCGCCGCCGCGCGCGGTGCTCACCGACTTCGGCGGTGTGCTTACGACCAGTGTGTTCGACTCGTTCCGCTCCTACTCCGCGCGGGTGAGCGAGGATCCGCTGCTGATCGAGCGGCTGTTCCGGGAGGACGCGGAGTCGTCGGCGCTGCTCGTGGAGCACGAGTGCGGGCGGCTCAGCGAGGCCGATTTCGAGCGGGGCATCGCGGCGCGGCTGCGCGAGAAGGGCGTGGAGGTGGAACCCGCGGGGCTCGTCGCCGCGATCGGGGCGGGGATGCGACCGGACGAGAAGATGATCGCGGCGCTCGTCGGACTGCGGGCCAGGGGTGTCCCGGTGGCGATCGTGTCGAACGCCCTGGGCGACGACTGCTACCGGGGATACGACATGGAGGCGCTCGCGGACGTCGTCGTGATCTCCAGCGAGATCGGCTCCCGCAAGCCGGGCCGCCGCATCTACCGGACGGCCTGCGACCGCCTCGGCGTCGAACCGCCCGCCTGCGTCATGATCGACGACCTGGAACACAACCTGAGCGGAGCGGCCCGCCTCGGTATCCGGGGCCTGCACCACGTGGACAGCACCGAAACGGCGCGCGCCCTGGGCGAGTTGTTCGGCGTCGACTCGCTCACGGAGGCCTGAGGTCTGAGGTCTGAGGCCTGAGGTCTCAGGCCCCACGCGCCGGAGCCGGCCGGCGGCCGTCCGCACGCCGGGCCCGGGGGTGCCGGGCCCGGCGTGAGCGATTTGCCTCGCTAGCCTGCCGCGTACACGTCCTCGACGTAACGCCCCTGCGCGGTCAGCTCAGCCAGCCACTGCTCGGAATCCGCCGCCGTGGCTCCCGGCGTGCGCTCCCGGTGCAGTGTGCGCAGGGCGTCGCGCACGCCCGGTGCCATGCGCGAGCCGTCGCCGCACACATACACCCGGGCTCCGGCCGCCAGCAGGCCCCACACCTCGTCGGCCTCCGCCGCGACGCGGTGCTGCACGAAGGCCGCCCCGTCGACGGGGGAAGCGCTGAAAGCAGGGCGCATCGAGACCGCGCCGGCGGCCTCCGCGGCGCGCAACTCCGCCGCGTGCAGGAAGTCGGCGTCCGGAGCGTCGCACCCGAAGTAGCAGACGGCGGGCGCGAGCCGGGCTCCCTCGGCCGTCAGCTTGGCGCGGTCCGCGATCGTGCCGCGGAACGGCGCGAGCCCGGTGCCCGCGGCGATCATGATGACGGGCGTCGGGTCCGCGTGGTCGATGCGGAAGGCATCGCGGCACGGCTGGACCCTCGCCAGGACGGTGTCTCCCGGGCGCACCGCGTTGAGGTGCCCGGAACCCGTGCCGCGGTACAGCGCCCCGCTGCCCGAGCGGGCCGGGGCCTCCAGGAGGGACACCATCAGGTCGGCGTGCCCGGGGCGCACCGCCGGCGAGGAGGACACCGAGTAGTGGCGGGGCCGCAGCGGCGTGAGCACGGCGAGCAGACGCGGCCACTCCAGGGCCCCGCGCAGTGCCGGGCAGTCCTCGACCAGTTCGAGCAGCGTGCGCCCGTCGGCCGCGCGGGCCGCGTCGTCACCGGCCAGGGCGTCCAGGAGGGCACGCTCCGGCGGGCAGGGGTTGGCCGCTGCGAGCACCGCCAGCTGGCCCGCGGTGGGCCGCCCCTGCAACTCCACGTGGTGGGACAGGAGTTGGCGCACCGTCAAGGGGCGGTCCAGGGCGAGCCCGTCCCGGCGGGGGCGGCTCGCGCGGATGTCGAGAACCGCCTCCGGGTCCACGCCGAGCGCCGCGGCGGCCCGGTCGACGAGCGCGGGGTCGTTCACGGGCAGCACGCTGAGATGGTCGCCCGTGCGATAGGTGACGCCGTCGGGCAGAGCGAGCCGTACGAAGCGCTTCCTGCGGGGATGTCCGGGCGCGGTCAGGTCGTAGGCCTCACTGACCGTCATCGGGACGAGCCCGTGCCGCTCGGCGATCGCGTCCAGAGGGCCGCCGGTCAGCTCGCGGACCTCGTACGCGTCGAAGGAGGCAGCGGCGTCCGGGGCGTCCGGCGCGTCGGGGTCGCCGTACCGCTCCAGGAGAGCCGTCCGCAGCCGCGCCGTGAACTCCCGCACGGCGCCGCCGAGATCCCCCGAGGCGTCGGCCGCCGTACGCTCCAGGAGCCGGTCGCCGCCCAGCTCCGCGAGCCGCTCGTCGAAGCGCGTCGGTACGTGCTGGTACGTGGCGGCCCAGTTGCGGTCGCCCACCCCGAGGACCGCGTACGTGACGTTCTCGGCGGTGGCCGCGGGGGCGCCGTCCAGCCAGGCGGCGAACACGGTGGCATCGTCGGTGGGGCGGCCGTTGTACGAGGCGGCGGTGATGACGACCGGACGGTCGGCGGGCAGCCCGCCGGCGTAATCGTCGAGCGGCGCGACCTCGGTCTCGCAGCCCACCGACGCCGCTTCGTCCGCGAGCCGCGCGGCGAAGTCCCGGCAGGTCCCGTAGTTGCTGCCGTGCAGGAAGAGCGCGCGGGTGCCGGGCGCGACACGAGCGGGCAGGGCGGCGGCGTCGGGCACAGCAGCCGCCGCACCGGAGGTGCTGCCCGGCAGTGCGCCGTGTACGCGGTCGGCGGCGGTGCGCGGTGTCAGCGTGAGCGTGAAGCCGTCGGGCTTGAGGGTGAGCGTCTCCTTGACGGTGAGGCGGTAGTCGGCGTGGTCGTGCAGCCGGTAGCGGTGCACCAGCATCCCGAGCAGCATGGTCGCCTCGTGCAGCGCGAACTGCCGCCCGATGCAGGCCCGTTCGCCGGTGCCGAACGGCTTGAACGCGTGCGGGGAGCGCGCGGCCTCCGCCTCGGCGGTGAAGCGCGAGGGGTCGAACAGCTCCGGGTTGTCGCCCCACACCGGCTGCCGGTGCAGCATCGGAGCGAGCACGGTGACGCCCTGCCCGGCCCGCAGCGGGATACGGCCGCCGAGGAGCGTGTCCTCGCGGGCGTGCCGGCCGAACGCGGCGGCCGTCGGCCACAGCCGCAGCGCTTCGTTGAGCACCTGACGCGTGTACGTGAGCCGCCCGACGTCCTCGAAGGTCGGCTCGGGATCAGTGGCGTCGCCCCACAGGGCATCGACCTCGCGCCGCACGAGGTCGAGTACGGCGGGGTGCTTGGCCAGGTAGTACAGGGCGAACGACATCGCGCCGGACGTCGTCTCGTGCCCCGCGATCAGGAAGGTGATCACCTGGTTGCGGATGTTGGCGGTGTCCAGCCTCGAGCCGTCGCCGGGGTGCGCGGCGCTGAGCATGAGGCCGAGCAGATCCTCGGCGGGCCCGGCGCCCGGCGTGCCGTCGGCCCGCGCGGAAATGACGTCGTCGACCACCTGCGCCAGGTAGTCGGCATCGGCCCGGAAGGCCGCGTCGGCCGCGGCGTGGTCACTGCCCGGCGTACGGCTCAGGCGGGTCATGCTCCACTCCAGGCAGCGGACCATGGACTCGATGAAGGGATGCGGCTCGGCCCGCTCGAACGAACCGAAGTCGTAGCCGAACCCGGCAAGACCGATCGTGTCCAGGGTCATCCGCGTCATGTCGCCCGGCACGTCCACGGGACGCCCGTCCCGCGCGCCGCGGTCCCACGCCTCGACGAGCCGCCGTGCGACGCGCAGCATCGTCGGGTGGTACGTACGCATCGAGCCGAGCGCGAAAGCGGGCATCAGGATGTCGTGCGCCCGTGCCCAGTTGGGCTCGTCGTTGTACGCGGTGAACAGTCCGTCGGCGGTGAACTCCCGCACGTTCTCCAGGGCGGGTCCCACATGCTTGGCGAAGCGGGACTCGTCGGCGAGCTCGGTCACGAGATCGAGGTCGCTCACGAACAGCGCGTCGCGGCCGTGCAGCCGCCGTCGCAGCACGGGCCCGTGGCGGCGGATCAGGTCCATGGCCTGCTGCAGCGGGGCGGGCCCCGGCCCGGTGGCGGAGATGTCGATCAGCGGCACACCGTCGAGGCCGGATCCGGCGTCGCGGGGGAGCGGTGCGGTGGTGGTGGGGGGCATGGCGTGACAACTGCCTTTCGCCGTACGGAAGTCACTGCTGCCCTACCTTCGTCGCCGCTCCCCGGCGGATTGCACCGTCCCACTACATGATTGTGTAGTGATGAACAATGCCCTGCTCTTGACTGCTCCTGGCTGGAAGGAGTCGCTCCGTGGACTCCGTGACCTCCGAGGACCACGGGACGCCCGTGCGGTCCGCGGACTCCGTGCTGTGGCGCAACCGCGCCATGCTCCTCTTCAACCGCATCCCGATGCCCGTCGCGGTGTGCGACGCGAACGGCGCGATCATCCTCGCCAACCCGGCGATGACGGCGGAGTGGGGTGAGACCTCCGGGAGCCTGCGGGGCCGCAGCGTGCTGGAACTGTTCCGCCCCGAGGAGAAGACACAGGTCCTGCGGATCGCGGAGGCGGTACGGCTGCGGCGCCGCTCGCGCTATCCCGTCGCCGTGCACTGGCAGGCTCCCGACGGGACGCGGCGGCACGGCGAGCTGACGGCGGAGCCGGTGAGCGACACGGTCGATGAGGTTCCCGGCCTGCTGGTGCTGCTCCGGGTCCTGGGCGAGGACCCCGCCCCCGCCGAGGCGCCTGCCGCAGCGGCCTCCCCGGCCGAGGCCAGGATCCTGGCCCTCCTCGCCGGTGGCGCGAGTACGGCGCAGGCGGCCCGCGAGACAGGCCTCACTCCGGACGGCGTCACCTACCACCTGCGCCGTCTCGCGGAGCGCTGGGGCGCGGCGAACCGGACGGAGCTGGTGGCGCGTGCGTACGTGCTGGGGGTGCTCACTGCCGGGGTGTGGCCGCCGGCTGCCTGAAGCGGGCCCGCCGGGTCAGTTCGGGGTGTCGCTCGACGCGGACGAGGCCTTGCGGTACTCGGCGTTGATGCGCTGCGCCTCTTCGAGCTGATCCTCGAGGATCACGATGCGGCAGGCCGCCTCGACCGGGGTGCCCTGGTCCACCAGTTCGCGGGCGCGCGCGGCGATCCGCAGCTGGTAGCGGGAGTACCGCCGGTGCCCGCCCTCCGAGCGCAGCGGTGTGATCAGTCGTGCTTCACCGATGGCCCGCAGGAAGCCTGGTGTGGTGCCGAGCATCTCGGCGGCCCGCCCCATGGTGTAGGCGGGATAGTCGTCGTCGTCCAGACGACCGGTAAGCGGGGTATCCGCAGTCATGTCACCTCTTTATGCCACGCGTCGAGGGGCCCTGGTGCCGTACGGCACCAGGGCCCCGAAGGAAATTCAACACCATCTGTCGGCCCAGTCGCTGCGCCGACCTACTGTTTCCGCCGTCCGGCCCCAGAACAGAACAGGGGCGGGAAGCGGGGATCGCTGATGCGTGACCGAGGACCACCTTCCAATCCGGGGTCTTGCTGCACCCGGCCGAAACGATCCTGGCCGGGCGATCCTGATGGCGTCTGCTCCTCCGTTTCTCCCGCTTGGTCTATAGCTACGGGAGAAACCCTAATCATGTGATCGCGCAATGTCTACTGTCGCGAGCATAGATTTTGTGTGACGCGTGGAGCGGTGCGCTACCCGCGGACGGGGGTGCCGAGCAGTGTCGACGCGGTCTCGAGCGGGGTGAGGGCGCGCGGTGCGGGGGCCTCGGAAGGTGTACGGCAGGTGAAGCCGAGGAGCGTCATGGCGCGGGTGACTTCCCCGGCGCTGAAGTCACGGCGGTCCTGCCGGGTGATGACCGCGCCCACCTGCTTGATGGGGTAGTGGCGGCGGCCGATGATGACGGAGTCACCCGTGACGGGCTCGGGCTTGACCCCCTTCATCGCGTCGAGCACCCCATGCTTGGTGAGGTCGAACGGGAAACGGGCGATGACGCAGCGCATGATGCCTCACAGATGCGGAGAGGGGCCGGTGACGGGGGAGGGGCGATCAACGCGCGAGGGCGAGAACGTCCCGTAGGCGGACCTGGTCCGTGTAGAGGGGGCTTTCACGGACGGCGATGAGCCGGGCCCTGGTGATCAGGCCCGTACGCTGGTCGTTCTCGTCGCACAGGAACAGATGGCGGGCTCGTGCGCCCGCCATGACCGAAAGGGCGAGCTCGACGGTCATGTCGTCACGGACTCGCGGTCCGCCCGAAGTCTGAACCGGCGTCAAAGGTGCCTCCTGCTGAGGGTGGGTGTACTGGACGGTCGTACAGGCTCTAGGCCGCCGGGCTGGAAGCGGACGGCCCCTGCGCGGCGGGACCCTGTGCGGCGCGGCGCGGTGCGCGGTCGGCGCGCCGGTCCCTGGGACTGCGGCGGCTGCGTGCGGAGGAGGCACCGGAGCGGCGGGGGCGCTCCGTGACCGGCGCGGTGATGGTGACCGGGACACCCGAAGGGGCCTGTGCGCCGGTGATGCGGTTCAACTCCTCGTCGCCGGAGCGCACTTGAGCGGTCTGCGGGGTGATGCCCGCGGCGGCCATCAGGCGGCTCATGTCGCGTCGCTGGCCCGGCGTCACGAGCGTGACGACGCTGCCGGACTCGCCGGCGCGGGCGGTACGCCCGCCGCGGTGGAGGTAGTCCTTGTGGTCGGTGGGCGGGTCGACGTTCACGACCAGGTCGAGGTTGTCGACGTGGATCCCGCGGGCCGCGACGTTCGTCGCCACCAGGACCGTCACATGGCCGGTCTTGAAGTGGGTCAGGGTCCGCGTGCGCTGCGGCTGGGACTTCCCGCCGTGCAGCGCGGCGGCGCGGACGCCGCTGCTCAGAAGGTGATCGGTGAGCCGGTCGACGGCGTGCTTGGTGTCCAGGAACATGATCACCCGGCCCTCGCGGGCCGCGATCTCGGTGGTCGTACGGTGCTTGTCCGCGCCGTGCACGTGCAGCACGTGGTGCTCCATCGTGGTGACCGCGCCCTGAGAGGGGTCGACGGAGTGGACCACCGGGTCGGAGAGGTAGCGGCGGACCAGCAGGTCGACGTTGCGGTCGAGCGTGGCCGAGAACAGCATCCGCTGGCCCTCGGGGCGTACCTGGTCGAGCAGCGCGGTGACCTGGGGCATGAAGCCCATGTCGGCCATCTGGTCGGCCTCGTCGAGGACGGTGATGCCGACCTGGTCGAGGCGGCAGTCGCCGCGGTCGATGAGGTCCTTCAGGCGGCCGGGCGTGGCGACGACGACTTCCGCGCCGGACCGCAGCGCGCCGGCCTGCCTGCCGATCGACATGCCGCCGACCACCGTGGCGAGCCTGAGCCGCAGGGCGCGGGCGTACGGCGTGAGCGCGTCGGTGACCTGCTGGGCCAGTTCGCGGGTGGGGACGAGGACCAGGGCGAGCGGCCGGCGCGGCTCGGCGCGCAGACCGTCCGTACGGGCGAGGAGCGCGAGGCCGAAGGCGAGGGTCTTGCCCGAGCCGGTGCGGCCACGGCCCAGTACGTCGCGGCCCGCGAGGGAGTTGGGCAGCGTCGCCCCCTGGATCGGGAACGGCACGCTCATGCCCTCGCGGCCGAGAGCGGCGAGCAGCGGCGCCGGCATCGCGAGATCCGCGAACGCCTCTACGGCCGGGAGTGCGGGAGTGACCGTGACCGGCAGGGCGAATTCGCCCTGCGGCGCGGATGGCCGACGGCCGCGGCCACCGGCCGAACGGCCCGGAGCGCCGGAGCGCCCGCGGGACGGCGCGCCGTGGCGGGCGTAGGAGGAGGGGGCGTTCGTGCGTGTGCGGTTCATGCGGAACCTTCCTTGATGCGGCGCGTACCAAGGAAATTCCGCGGTGCAAGCGCGAGAGCGCGGCGCGGAGATTCGCGAGAACGGCCGGGGAGATGCGTGCGGCGAATCCGGCGGCAAATTCTGCGAGCGGATGCGCGGGAACGAGTGACGTTCCGGACAGGGGCGGCGCGGCGGGGAGACGAAACCGATGACGAGGTCACGGTTTTCGTACCGCTGATCCGAGGCCCTGGATGGTGCGGTAAATGCACGAGCTGGGGCCCGCACCCCAAGGTGCGGGCCCCAGCTACGAAGTACGCGTGAGCGTCAGGCGGGAACGATGTTCTCGGCCGTCGGGCCCTTCTGGCCCTGGGCGATGTCGAAGTTCACCTTCTGGCCTTCCTGGAGCTCACGGAAGCCCTGGGCGGCGATGTTCGAGTAGTGGGCGAAGACGTCGGGGCCGCCGCCGTCCTGCTCGATGAAGCCGAAGCCCTTTTCCGAGTTGAACCACTTCACGGTGCCATTAGCCATGTCTATCTCCTTCGGGGCAGTGCCCGGAGTCCGCACTGTGCAAAACTCCGCGTCGCCGCGATGATTACCCCGCCGGAAATGACCGGAAATACAAAAGTGCTCTCACCGGCCGGCAAAGGCGATGAGGGCACTTGAAGTTTCTTGGGAACCACAACTGCAACTGAGAACGACAGTAGCACGGTGCAGTCGGATCTGCGCGGTCAGCAATTCAATTCCGGGCGTCACGCAAGAAATACTCAGAGCGCCTCGCGGTGATTTCTCATACGGCCGGCACACATATTGCTTCGCTCGAAACACAGCGTTTCTCCGCGGCTGCCGCGGCGGATGCCGCAGCGGGGCCGCAGCGAGGGCTCATCCGGCGGCGAGGACCAGGGCGTAGGAGCCCAGGCCGACCATACGGCTGCCGGGGACCGGCGTCGGGTCGCGGCCGATGTACAGATCGCCGACGGCGCCCGTTTCCGGGTCGAAGGTGACTTCGGTCAGCGTGCCGATGTCCTCGCCGAACTCGGTCAGGATCCGTTTGCCCAGCAGCCTTTTGTGCGCCCGTGAGTGCGGGCTCTCCCGGCCCGCCTCGGCCGCGGCGGTGTCGACGATCACCGCGTCCGGACCCATCCCGCGCACCTGCGCCCACGGCACGCTGTCGCCGCTCCCGGTGCTCTTGAGGTACAGCTCCGAGACCCGGCAGGCCAGCGGGTCGATGCCGAGGCCGGCCACCTCCCCGGCGGGGAGCGCGTCCTCGGCGCTGATGACGGAGAGGCCCAGGACCTGGCTGAGCAGCATCATCGCTCGGTTCCCTTCCTCAAGTCCGCCGCGGCCAGGTCGTCCACCGCCCGCTCGGCCAGCCGCGCCGGTATCACCAAGGTGTCCCCGGTCATGGCCAGCCGGCCGTGCGCCGGCAGGAACGCCCGGCGTTCGTGCCGCCCCATCGCCTCGGTGGTGGCGACGTGGAAACCGGCCACCCGGCCACTGGTGCCGCCCTCGACCACCGCGTCCAGTACGGTGCCCAACTCAAGCCCCGCGTCGCTGAGTACGCGGGCGCCTCGCACCTGCCCGGAGCCGGCCTCGCCCTTGTCCACGACCGCGTCCCTGGCCTGGAGCACCTCGACGGCGGGGATCATCACCGCGTCGGGGCCGAGCGCGTGGACGCCGGACCAGGGCAGGCTCTGCTTGAGGGGGCCGGAGAGCAATCCGCGGCCCGCCAGGGTGAAGCCGGTGATCTGCCCGCCCGCCGCGTCGAAGACGGTGTCCTTGATCTGCGCGACGGCTTCTCCGCCGAGCGTGACCACGGGCCGCTTGGTCAGGTCGGCGACGAGCATCAGCGTGCTCATCGCATCCCCCCGCGTCCCCCGCGCCGGCCCCGGCGGACCACGATCGCGCCGCCGCCGCGGCGCCTCGCCTGCGTTCCGAGGATCGCACCGGCCAGCAGGAGCAGTGCCACAAGCACCGCGGTCAGCCACATCCACCAGATCACGGCCGTCCCCTCCCTGTCTTCCCTGTCCTGCTCATCCCGCGGGGCGTCCGAGTTCCCCCGAATGGGGCTTCCATACGGAAAGTCAAGTCACGGGAATGTAACGGGAGATGGTGGGTAGGAGCCCGTGCACGGCGCGCTCCCGCCCCCGGGAGCGCCCACTGTTCAGGGAGTGACGATGGTGGCCTCGACGACCAGCAGTCAAGGACCGACGGTGTCGGTCGCCGAACGACATACCGCCGGCCCCGACAGCGAGACCGACTCCGACACCGCCGCAGCCGCTCGGACGGCCGCCGAGCAGCCTCAGCCTTCCGCGGGCGGACGCCGCATGGCCGAGGTGAAGGCTCTGTCCAAGGCGCTCTTCGCCCGCCTGGACGCCGTGGAGGAAGGAACCCCCGAACACGCCTACGTACGCAACACGCTGGTCGAACTGAACCTCAACCTCGTGCAGTACGCGGCCCATCGGATGCGCCCGCGCGACGAATCGTACGAAGACGTCGTCCAGGTGGGCACGATCGGCCTGATCAAGGCGATCAACCGCTTCGACCTCCAGCGGGGCGTGGAGTTCCCCACCTTCGCGCTGCCGACCATCATGGGCGAGATCAAACGGTTCTTCCGCGACACCACCTGGGCCGTGCGCGTCCCCCGTCGGTTGCAGGAACTCCGCCTGGACCTGGTGAAGGCCACCACCGATCTCGAGCAGACGAACGGGCACACCCCCACCACGGCCGAACTCGCCGAACACCTGGACCTGGACGAGGCCGAGGTCAGCGAGGGCCTGACCGCCGCCAACGGCTACACCACGGCCTCCCTGGACTTTCCGGCCGACGGCGTCGACTCCGACGACAGGCTGGCCGACCACGTGGGCTACCGCGACCCGGAGCTGGACAAGGTCGAGGACCTGCACACCCTGAAGCCGCTCATCGCCGCGCTCCCGGAGCGCGACCGCAAGATCCTCGCGATGCGCTTCGCCGCCGACATGACGCAGAGCGAGATCGGTGCGGAGCTGGGCATCTCCCAGATGCACGTCTCGCGCATCCTGACCCGGATCCTCGGTCGGCTGCGGGCCAAGCTCCTCGACAAGAAGTAGCCGGACTCCTCGTCGGGAGGCGGCCCGCCGGAGCTCTCGGCAGGAGCAGCGGGGCCTTTCGGCAGGAGGTGGCGAGGGCGCGCCCCGATATGTTCCGGGAGAGGCTTCTGTGCCGTCTCGGTACGATGGGCCGCGGGGGTGCGATGTCCACGGAGACCCATCGCCTGACCATCACCGAGCTCGCGAGTTGCTCCGACTGCGCGGTGCTGCGGGTCAGCGGCGAACTCGACCAGTCCTGCGAGGAGTTCTTCCTGCGTACCCTCGGCGCCCGTGTCGAGGCCGGGCACCGGCATCTGGTCCTCGACGTGACGGCGTTGATGTTCTGCGACTCGCGCGGGCTGAACTGCCTGCTCGCCGTGCGCTGGCTGCTCGCCCGCCGCGACGGCAGGCTGCTGCTCGCGGGCGCGGGGCGGCGCCTCTCGGAGATGCTGGCGCTGACCGGCAGCACGGAACTGCTCCCCGCCCACCGCACGGTCGGCCGGGCCCTGCTGACCCTGCCGGGGGACCAGCGCCCCCTGTGGCCGCCGGCAGAGCCGTAGGAGCAGTGCGCCGAGGAGCGCGCCGACCGAACGGCCGCCCCACGAGGCTCAGTGGCGGCCGCGGAACTTGCCGAGCATGCGCCGGGCCTGCGCCCGCTTCCGGGGATCGGCCGAGGCCCGGCGGGCCTGGCGGACCGTGCGCTGTCCCTGAGGGCTACGCACGTACTGCTTGATGCGGTTGATGACTCCGGGCATGGCGACTCTCCTCTTCCTTGGCTCTTCCTTGCCGCTGCGTTGACTCCGCATTGGTGTCGAGAGCGCACGGTTACCCCGCCCCCTGCTCCCGAAACGGGGGGGAGCGCCGCGCCGGCCGGGGCGTGGTCCGTTGGCCCGCTCGTGGCTCGGGACGAGCGTACAAGAGTGGGCCAATGGCACAGTGAAACGTGTGCCTGTTGAGCCAGGAGGACTCCAGATGGTCTGATGTGTCTGTCGATGGCGCTGCGGATTTCCGCGGCGCCTTTTTCATGGAGGCAGTTCGAATTTCTGGCGGTCAGTTCGACGGAACTGGACGCGAAAGGGGCGGGGAAGCTGTGCTGAAGAGCGTGTTCACGGCGCCGGACCCGGGGCGGACGCGGTTGCGTTTCGCCACCCGGGCCGTCATCGGCATCACCCTCGCGGTGACCGTGTGCGGTCTGGCCGGGCACTCGCTCGCCGCGGCGATCACCGGTGGGCTCGCGGCGCTGCTCGCTCTCTTCACCGTGGGCGACGCGACGGTCAGGGGGCAGGCCGTCACCACGGCCCTGCTGCCCGCCGTCGGGTTCCCCGTGCTCGCCCTCGCCGCGGCACTGCACGACGTGCCCGTGGCGCGGGACGCCGCATTCCTCGCCGTGATGGGCGTCGGCGTGTACGCGCGCCGGTGGGGGCCGCGCGGGCACTCGCTCGGGGTCTTCGCCTTCATGATGTTCTTCGCGACGCAGTTCCTGCACACGGGGCCGGGCCAGCTGCCCGAGCTGTTCGCCGCCATCCTGCTGTCGCTGTGCGCCTCGTCGGCCGTGCGGTTCGGCCTCTGGTGCTACGAGCGCCGCCTGCCGCCCCCGGCCGTGCCCGCACCGCCGGGCGGCAGGGGCCTGGCGAGGACGACCACGCGCCAGGCGGTCCAGGCGACGCTGGGCGGCGCCTTCGCGCTCGCGGCCGGACAGGTGCTCTCCGACCAGCGGTGGTACTGGGCCGTGGGCGCCACCTGGTGGGTGTTCGTGAACACCGCGTCGAGCGGGGAGACCCTGGTGCGGAGCTTCCGGCGGGTGCTCGGCACGGTCATCGGCATCGTCGCCGGCTTCGTCCTCGCGATCCCGCTGCACGGCGCGCCCGTGCCCTCGGCGATCATCGTCGCCGTCAGCGTCTTCGGCATCTTCTACACGGCCGCGGTCTCGTACACCTGGATGATGCTGGCGGTCACCGTGATGGCCGGCGTGCTCTACGGCCTCCTCGGGGTGCTCGACCCCGGGCTGCTCGCCCTGCGGGTCGCGGAGACCGGCGTGGGCGCGCTCGGTGCCGTACTCGCCGTGCTCCTCGTGCTGCCCGTCACCACCCACGCCACGACCAACGCCTGGATCGAGCGCGCCCTGCGGTGTGTCCACGTGTGCACCGCCGAGGCCGCGGCCCGGCTCGCCGGTTCCCGCAGCGCCGATCCCGCGCCGCGCGTCGCCGAACTGGAGCAACTGCTCGGCAAGGTACGGATCTCGCTGGCTCCGCTGGTACATCCGTTCAGCCCGCTGCGGGCCCGCAAGGAACGCGCCCGACAGGTGCTCGCCCTGCTCGACGCCTGCGCCCGCGAGGTACGCGGGCTCGCCTCGATCGCCGCGGACCCCGAGGCCTCGCACGACGACCGGCTCGCCGCCGCCTGCTGGCGCGTGGAGGCCGCCGTGGAGGCGCTCACCTCGCCCGAGCCGGGGCGCGGACCGGCCGCCGATGCCGTCACCGTGCCGCAACCGGCCGCCGCCGAGCCCGTGCTCGCCCATCTGCACGGCCTGGAGAAGGCACTCGTCGAACTCGCCGAGCCGCTGCGCACCCCCACCCGTACGCCGCTGATCGGGGCCTGAGCAGGCACGATCCCCGCCGCCGGCCGAAACCGGACGGGTCACGCCGATCGATGGGACCGAACGGCGAGACATGAGGTGGCCCATCGCGTGGTAGACGGACTTCCGCTCCTTCGGGCGCCGGGCCGAGCCGTGCGCCTCCGCCGGAGGGTGCTGCCGGACCATGAGGCGCGCGGCCGAGAGGGATGCTGACCATGCCGGAGGAATCACCGTCGATCGTGCATGACGTGTCGGTCGCGGCAGCCGTCGGGCGACACGCGCTGCCCAACCGGCTCTGTACCGCCTTCACCCAATCCCTGGGCGCCCAGCGGGCAGCCCTGTCCTGGCTGCCCCGGCTCGAACACTGGCAGCTCCTGCACGCCACCGACGAACACGCCCTGCAGGCCGAGGCCGCCCAGTTCACCCGCGCCGACGGCCCCTCGGTCAGCGCGGCACTGGGGATGCAGCCCGTGTTCGTGCCCGACCTGCGCGACTACCCGTGCCGCACCGGACCGCCCCTGACCGAGGAACTGCCCGGCACCCGGCGGGTCCTGGCGCTCCCGCTGCACGCCCGTCACACACCCGTCGGCGTGCTGTGCCTCTACTACACCGAGCACACCGACGTGACCCCCACCCACATCACCCACGCCCAGCGCGCCGCGGCACTCGCCCTGGACGCCCTGATGCGCTGGCGGCCCGTGCACGCGGGCAGCGGATGCCGGCGCCCGGTGTGGACCACAAGCACTCGCGCCGCGCGCTGGGAGCGCATCCACCGGGCGGCCGAACATGTCGCCGCCCGCCAGGACTGCGCCGTCGCCGAGGGGCTGGCGTGGCTGCAGGAAGTGAGCGCCGGCGACGGCCACTCGCTGCTCGACGTGGCCGACTCCGTCCTGCAGCCGTCCCGCGCCCACCACACCGACACGCCCGAAGGAGGCAGCGGCCGTGAACGAGCCCGTGAACGAACCCGTGGAAGTGCTGCTTGACCGCGTCCGCGAACGCGGAGGCTACGTACGGCGCCAGGAGGCCGCCGGGGCGGTACAGAGCGTCCTCGAGGTCCTGGGCGCGCATCTGGTGGGGGACGACCGCACGGATCTTGCCCGGCTGCTGCCCCGGCAGTGCGGCCCGCTGCTCTCCGAGGGCGCACCGGCCAGCGAACCCCTGACGCCCAAGGCCTTCATCGCGGAGGTGGGCGCCCGTGTCGACGTCGACGCGGCAGGGGCCCGCCGTGCGGTCACGGCGGTGCTCGCCACGGTCGCCGAGGTCGCCGACGACGCCCTGCTGCGCCGCATCCTCACCCAGCTCCCGCCGGGTCACGCCGGTCTGTTCGGCCGTACGGACCCCACATGACGATCGGCGCACCATCCCGCTCGCAGCTCACCGCAACCCTTTGACCGGAGGTCGTGATGGCACGGACGGTTCCACAGGGCAAGACCGTGAAGGAATCAGGGAGCCGGAACGCTCCCGGTGCGCCGCCGCTCTCCGGCTGGGCGCGTGCGATGGCCATGCTGCTGGCTTTCGCGGGGACGGTGGTCTTCGCCGTCCTCCTCGCCCGCCTGACGCTGGAGCCCTCGGCCGCCTCGGAGTCCCTGACGCACAGCAATCTGCGCCCCGGCGATTCGATCCGTGACTATCTCGCGCAACCCGCGTTCCGCGACACCGTCAAACAGCTCGGCGGCAACATCGTCCTGGGACTGCCCTTCGGCATGCTGCTTCCGGTGCTCGTGCCCCGCGCCCGCGGGCTCGTGCGCGTCATCGTCGTCACGGCCCTGGTGATGCTCCTCGTCGAACTGGCCCAGGGGATGCTCGTCACCGGACGGGCCTTCGACGTCGACGACGTCCTGCTCAACACCACGGGCGCCGTCCTCGGCTACCTCCTGGTCGGCCGCAGGCTGGGCCGCGCGGTGCATCCCCGGCGGCGGCACTGGTGGCACCGCTTCACGAAGCGGCCCAACGCCACGCGTTAGCGGCCGACGTGCCGGGCGCGGCCGCGGGTCACACGGTCAGGCGGTCAGGCGGTCAGACGGCCGATGGCCTGCGGGTCGAGGCCGGTCAGCCGGGCGATGCGCGGCGCGGGAATGCCCGCGGCCAGCGCCCGGTGCACCAAGGCCTCCCAGTCCGCGGTCGTCTGCCGGAACTCCAGCAGCTCGCCCTCCATGTCCGTGACGGACTGGGGCGCGCACTCCCGCTGGACCCGCAGCGCCTCTTCCTCGCTCAACGGAATGGGCAGGCGCTCGGCATCCTCGGGGATGAACGCCTCCGCGTCGGCGGGCAGCACCCGGACCAGCTCGGACGAGGCCGAGACGTCGTGAGCCTGCAGCCAGCCGTGGACGGCGGGGCTCTCCGCGCACTCCAGGGCGCCCACGGAGGCCAGCGCCGCGCCCAGACGGGGGTGCCGGTCGGGGAGAAGGAAGAGGTAAGCGTCGTCGGCCATCGCGGGTGCTTCGCCTTCTGGTTCGGACTGTCTGCCTATCTGCGGGGGCACTGATGCCGGCCGCCCCCGCGGGCGGCCGGGACCCGCTGTGCCCCGCCGTCCCTCGGCGGCGCGTGTCAGCGGGTGGTGAGCATTCCCGCGCGCAGGCGGGAGAGGGTGCGGGTCAGGAGCCGCGAGACGTGCATCTGGGAGACGCCGAGACGCTCGCCGATCTGCGACTGGGTGAGTTCGTCGACGAACCGCAGCCGCAGGATCTCCCGGTCGCGCTCGCTGAGCTGGGCGAGCAGCGGGGCGAGGGCGTGGAAGTCCTCCACGAGCTCCATGGCGGGGTCCTCCTCGCCGATGAAGTCGGCGATGGCCGCCTGGCTGTCGTCGCGGTCGCCGTGGACGGCCGCGTCCAGGGACGTGGTGTTGTAGCCGTTGGCGGCCTGGCGGGCCTCGATGACCTCCTCCTCGGTGAGGTTCATCAACTCGGCGAGTTCGGCGACCTTCGGGGCGCGGCCCAGGCGGGTGCTCAGCTCGTCGGTGGCCTTGGCAAGCTCGACGCGGGCCTCCTGGAGGCGGCGCGGAACATGGACGGCCCACGAGGTGTCGCGGAAGAACCGCTTGATCTCACCGACGATGTACGGCACGGCGAACGTGGCGAACTGGACCTCGCGGGAGAGCTCGAATCGGTTGATGGCCTTGATCAGGCCGATCGTGCCGACCTGGACGATGTCCTCCATGTCGTCACCGCGGTGGCGGAACCGGCCGGCGGCGTACCGCACGAGCGACATGTTCATCTCGACGAGGGTGTTGCGGGCGTACTGGTACTCCGCGGTGCCCTCCTCCAGCGTGGCGAGCCTGGAGAAGAACAGCTTCGACAGGTCACGGGCGTCCTTCGGCTCGACCCCCTGGGGCGAGACGATCTCCGGCAGTGCCGCGATGCCGGTGTCCGTCGATGTCCCGGTGACCACAGTCATGATTTCCCTCCCGATTCGCCGGCCGCCCGTCGTCCCCGACCGGCCGGTGAGGCGCACGTACCCAGCCCCGGATGCTTCATGCCCCCCATGGCGCAACAAGATCCGGCAGGCGTCCGAGGGTTACAGGTTCCGTATTGCCGGGCAAGTGTGCATCTCGGACAGCGGCCACCCCCTATTCGGACAGCGGCCATCCCATACGAGGAGGGCTCATGAGGACGCACGGGATGCGACTGGACACCGTACCGGCGGACCGGGCGGTCTTCGACAAGACCCCTGAAGCCGTCGCCCACGCGCGGGATTTCGCCCGCGCCTTCGTCGGCAGGCTCCGGCCCGCCGTGAATTCGCAGGACGCCGCGAGCGTGGAACTCGCGGTCTCCGAACTCGTCACCAACGTCATACGGCACGCACGCGGGAGCTCGTGCTCGCTGCGTCTGCGAGCACAGCAGGACGGCATCGAGGTGCTGGTCGGCGACGCCGATCCACGGCCTCCGCGGGAACGGGCGCCCGACTTGGCGGGCGGCACCGGCGGTTTCGGCTGGCCCATGGTCCGTCAGATGGCCAAGGAGGTCACCGTGACCAGGGAGCCGAACGGCAAGACCATTAGGGCCCTCCTGCCCCGTTGAAGGACCCGCGCCGCCGTACGACCCCTGCCCGGGCTCGATACGTACGGCATGAGAACGCGTTGCCCGGGCAGGAGAGGTCAATGGACGACCTGTCTCAGCTACTCCAACAGACCATGCGCCGCCGTCATCTGACGCCACAGGCGATCGCGGACAAGACCGGAATCCGTACCCCGCGCATCCGGGCCTTCGCCCAGGACGGTGCCGAAGGGCCCGTCCGCCCGACCGAAGCGGAACTGACGGAACTGGCCGGCGCCCTCGCACTGCCCGCCATCAAGGACGCCGCGCGGCCCGCGGCCGCGGCAACCTGACCTCTCCCTGATCTCTTTCTGACCTGACCCGAGCACTGTGGTCGCGGCACGGACATCCGACCCCGTCCGAGGTGTGTGCACCCGGCACATACAGGGTGGATCAGCCCGTCGGAGGGGCGCGCGGCGAGAGCGGTGACGCCCTGGTGCGGATTCCCGTCTGGCGCGTCGGTCTGGAGCGCGTTGGTCTAGACCGCCTGCTACCGTCTGCCGCACGAGCGCCCCCTGGACACGGTGCTCGGTCGAGAGTCGAGAGGGGAACGCAGTGGCGGGCAGGCAGGGCGGGAGTCAACGGGCGTACATCGGGTCCTTCACCGCGGCCGGCGGGGCGGGGATCCTGTCCGCCGCCGTCGACGCGGACAGCGGCGCGCTGACCGTCCTGGGCGCCACCGACACGGTCGCCGACCCCTCCTACCTCGCCCTGTCGGCCGCGGGCGACACGCTCTACGCCGTCAGCGAGACAGCGGACGGTGCCGTCGCCGCCTATCGCGTCGACGGCGACAAGCTGGAGCAGGCCGGGCCGCCGGTCGCGGTCGGCGGGGCGGCGCCCACGCATCTCGCCGTGCACGCCGGACACGTCCTGACCGCCAACTACGGCTCCGGCAGCGTCACCGCCGTGCCCGTGCGCCCCGACGGCAGCCTGGCCCGCACCCCCTCCGGCGTCCTGGCGCACACCGGCGCGGGGCCCCACCCGCAGCGCCAGCAGGGGCCGCACGCCCACCAGGTGCTGCCCGACCCGAGCGGCCGCTGGGCGGTGAGCGTCGACCTCGGCACCGACTCCGTGCGCGTCTGCGCGCTCACCGAGGCGGGCGAGCCGGCCCTGCACCGCGAGGTCGCGCTGCGGCCCGGCTCGGGACCGCGGCACCTCGCGTTCCACCCGCGCGGCGATCGCGCGTACGTCCTGAACGAACTCGCCCCCACCCTCACGATCTGTGCCTGGGACGCCGCGGAGGGAGCCCTCAAGCCGCTCGGCGAGGCGGCCGTCCTGCCGGGGCCCGCGGAGGGGGACGGCGAGGCTTACCCCTCCGAGCTCGTCGTCGCGCCCGACGGCCGCTTCCTGTGGACCGCGACCCGCGGCCAGGACGTCATCTCGGTGCTCGCCCTGGACGCGGCGGGGGACCGGCCGCGGCTCGCCGCCACCGTGCCGTGCGGCGGTCACTGGCCGCGTGACCTGGCCATCGACCCGTCGGGGCGGTTCCTGTACGCGGCCAACGAGCGGTCGGGCGACGTGACCTGGTTCGCGGTGGATCCGGAGACGGGCATTCCGCGGCGCGCGGGCTCGATCGAGGCGCCGGCCGCCTCCTGCGTGATCTTCGACTGAGCCACCGCGCCCGCGTACGCCGATGGGCCCGCCCCCTGCATCAGGGGGCGGGCCCATCGGCGTAACGGCATCAGGTCTGCCGGCGCGGTGCGGTCAGTGGACCGGCGCGCCCGACGGCTGCTGCGGGGCGATCCCGAGCGCCGTCGTGTACTTGGAGAGGGCGAGCTTGCCGATCGCCGGGTAGGCGCCGAGCGACTCGGCGACCGAGCAGCCGGCCTCCTTGGCCGCCGTGTCGAGCAGGCCCGCGTCGATCTCGGGACCGATGAGGTAGGGAGCGAGCGCCAACTGCGTGGAGCCGGAGCCGCGCAGTTCCTCGGCCATGTTCGCGATGGCGCCCTCCTGGTCGAGAGCGGCGGCCATCACCGGGACCGCGAGGCGGGCGGCGAGCAGCATGCCGGTGATCCCGGCGGCCTGCACGGCCTCCTCGCCGCCGACCGTGGCGAGGACGATGCCGTCCGCCGCGGTGGCCACGGTGAACAGCCGGGCGCGGTCCGCGCGGGCGAGGCCGGCCTCCGAGAGGCGCACGTGCAGCGCCTCGGCGAGGAGCGGGTGCGGGCCGAGCACGTCCGTCAGCTCGGCGGGCGCGCGGCTGTCCATCACGGCCTGCCGCACACGCCGCATCAGCGCGTTGTCGGGGCCCGCGAGGAGCGGCACCACGACGGCGACGGGCCCGTCGGGCTCGGCGACCTCCGCGCCCGCGGCGCGCGCCTGCTCGAAGCGCGCGGTGCGCTCGGCGGCGGCGTGCGCGAGCACGGACTGCAGCGAGGGGAACTCAGGGAACGAGGTGGTCGTGGCGTCCTCGGTCCCGTCGAGGTACCCGATGCGTGCGTCGAGGCCGGGCAGCTCGGAGCGGGCGATGCTCACGACCTCTTCGGCGAGGCTGCGCGTGGCGGTGCTGGGTACGCCCGGTACGGCGAGAACGAGCGCGGGCGCGTTCTCGGGAGCCGCCACGGGCTCCGGGCGGCGGTGCCGACCGGGCTGGCGGGGTCGCGGCATTCGTACGGGCAGGCCTGATGCGGGCCCGGTGGGGGAGCTCATGGCCCCGCATGCTACTGGTCTTCGGGGCTTCACTGTTCGGGGAGGGTACAGGCGGGCGGTATAAGTCCACTTTTGTCTTATGAGTTACGTAGAGGGCAACTGTCGCATTACGGAGTGGTCAACTGTCGTCCTGCGTGTGCACGCTCAGCATGCGCGGGTCGAGCGGCAGCCGCAGCCGGCCCGCGGCGACATCCGCCGCCATGCGCACGGCACCGTCCAACGGGTCCCCTGCCGCGGCAACGAGCCGTACGTGCCGCAGGCGGTCCGCCAGCTCCGCCTCCACCGGACCGAGCAGCGCGTCGCCCATCTTGAACAGGCCGCCCGTCAGCGCGACTTCGGGGCGATCGCCCCGGCCCACCCGGTCGGCCGCCGGGCAGACGGCGGCCGCGGCATCGGCGATGTGCCGGGCGGCGTCGCGCAGGATCGCGCCGGCCACGGGGTCGTCGGGGGCGCGGCGTGCCACTTCGGGCGCGAACGAGGCGAGCATCGCGGGCCGGTCCGTACGGGGATAGAGCCGGCCGGGCAGACCTTGCACGGGGCCGAACAGTTCCTCGGCGCGGGCGAGCAGCGCCTTGGAACCGCCCCGCCGCCCGTCGAACGCCCGCATCGCCGCTTCGAGGCCCGCGCGGCCGATCCACGCGCCGCCGCCGCAGTCGCCGAGCAGATGCCCCCAGCCGTCGGCGCGGTGCCAGGCGGACAGGTCCGTGCCGATCGCGATCATGCCGGTGCCCGCGGCGACGACCGCGCCGGGACGGTCGCCGAGCGCGCCCGCATAGGCGGTGACGGCGTCCGCGGCGAGCACCAGACGCCGTACCCCCAGAGCCTTCCGCAGCGCGGCGGGCAGCTCCGCGCGCAGGTCGTCGCCGAGGGTGGCCATGCCCGCGGCCCCGATGGCCACGGCGGTGATCCGCCCGCCGCCGGCCTGGTCGAGCAACTCCCGCGCCAGCGGCTCGAGCTGCTCCATGAAGTGCTCGGCGTCCATGCCGAGCGCTCCGGTGCGCACCGGCTCCTTCGAGCTCACCGGGGCGGGGCGGGCGAGGCCGTCGAGCCGGTCCATGGCGACCCGTATCCCCGAGCCGCCCGAGTCGACCCCGAGGACACACACGGCGTCCGTCACGGAAGCCGCCAGTCCACCGGCTGCCCGCCCTGCTGGACGAGGAGGTCGTTGGCGCGGCTGAAGGGCCGCGAGCCGAAGAAGCCGCGGTCCGCCGACATGGGCGAGGGGTGCGACGACTCGACGGACGGCAGCGGGCCGAGCAGCGGCCGCAGATTGCGGGCGTCGCGCCCCCACAGGATGGAGACCAGCGGGCGCCCGCGTGCGGCGAGCGCCCTGATGGCCTGTTCGGTGACCTCTTCCCAGCCCTTGCCCCGGTGCGCCGCCGGGCGCCCCGGGGCCGTGGTGAGCGCCTTGTTGAGCAGCAGGACGCCCTGCCGGGTCCAGGGCGTGAGGTCGCCGTTGGACGGCTGCGCGATGCCCAGGTCGGAGCCGAGCTCGCGGTAGATGTTGATGAGGCTGCCGGGCAGCGGGCGCACCTCGGGCGCGACCGAGAACGACAGCCCCACCGCGTGCCCCGGGGTCGGGTAGGGATCCTGGCCGACGATGAGCACCCGCACTTCGTCGAAGGGCTGCTGGAACGCGCGCAGGACGTTCGGCCCGGACGGGAGATAGGTGCGTCCCGCGGCGATCTCCGCGCGCAGGAAGGCGCCCATCTCGGTGATCTTCCCGGCGACGGGTTCGAGGGCCTTCGCCCAGCCCGCCTCGACGATTTCATGCAAGGGTCGTGATGCCACGGCGTCACCCTACTGCCGTAACCGGGGCGCCGATCAACCGATGGCCGCCGACCTGACGCACAGTACGTCGGGCAGGTGGGACGCCAACTCCTGCCAGCTGTCGCCGTCGTCCGCCGATGCGTACACCTCGCCGTTGCGATTGCCGAAGTAGATGCCCGCCGGGTCCTGGTCGTCGCTGCACATCGCGTCGCGCAGCACGGTGCCGTAGTGATCCCCCGTCGGGAGGCCCGCGCTGAGCGGCTCCCAGTTCTCGCCGGCGTCGCGCGTGCGGTAGACACGGCAGCGGTGGTCGGCGGGGACGCGGTCCGCGTCGGCGTTGATCGGGAAGACATAGGCCGTGTCCGCGCGGTGCGGGTGGGCGACGACCGAGAAGCCGAAGTCGGAGGGCAGGCCCTCGCCGATGTCCGTCCAGTGCGCGCCCGCGTCGTCGCTTCGGTACACGCCCCAGTGGTTCTGCAGATACAGGCGGTCCGGGTCCACGGCGTCGCGCGCGACCTTGTGCACGCACTGCCCGAACTCCGGGTTCGGGTCCGGCAGGAAGACCGCGGAGACGCCGCTGTTCGACGGGGCCCAGCTCTTGCCGCCGTCCCGGGTGCGGAAGACTCCGGCGGTGGAGACGGCGACGGTCACCGAGTCGGGGTCGCGGGCGTCGGTCAGCACGGTGTGCAGGCCCTCGCCGCCACCGCCGGGCACCCACCGGTCGCGCGTGGGGTGCTCCCAGAGCGGGCGCACGAGTTCGAACGTCTCGCCGCGGTCGAGCGATTTGTACAACGCCGCCGGTTCCGTGCCCGCGTACACGACGTCCGGTTCGGCGGCGGCGGGGTGCAGTTGCCAGACACGCTCCAGGGAGGCGTCGGTGTCCTTGGGGAACTTGACGGCGGCCTTGGCCGGTTCCGTCCAGGTCTTGCCGAGGTCGTCCGAGTGAAAGACGGACGGGCCGTAATGGGAACTGTCGCCGCCCGCCAGGAGACGTGGCGTGTCCCCGCGGGTGTCGATGGCCACCGAGTAGATCGCCTGGGCGTTGAAGTACGGAGTGTCGTCGAACTGCCAGGTGCTCGAGCCACTGGGCCTGCGCCCGATGAAGAGGCCTTTGCGGGTGCCTACGGTCAGGATGATCTCAGCCATGAGGGCCACCTTCGGGACGTCGTTGTCTCAGGTACGGCTCAGTCTGCACCCCGGCACTGACAGTCACCCTCGGGAAGCGCGTCCTCGCAGGTCGCAGCAGGTGTGGCGGATGTTGCGCGGGCCCCGGCAGCTCACTCGGGCCGGTCGGGCGCGGACAGCTCCGCGGCCACCCGCGCGATCGTCTCCGGACCCACCCGGCAGCACCCCCCGATCAGCCGCGCCCCCGCGTCACGCCAGCCCGAGACCCGGCCCGCGACGAAGCGCCGCGGCCCGCGCCACGTCCTGGCCGCCGCGTCCCAGCTCTCGCCGCTGTTGGGGTAGACCACCACCGGTTTGCCCGTGATCCGCGCGGCGAGGCGCACCGCCGCGTCCGCGTCCGCGGGGTCGCAGCAGTTGACGCCGACCGCGATGACCTCGTCGGCGTCGGCGGCCAGGGCGAAGGCCTCCGCCAGGGGCTGGCCCGCCCGGGTGTAGCCGCCGGAGACCGTGTACGAGAGCCAGGCGGGGATCTGAAGGCCGCGCACCGCCCGCAGCAGCGCCCGCGCCTCGTCCGTGTCCGGGACCGTCTCCAGGGCGAACACGTCCGGCTCCGCGTCGGCGAGGACCTCCAGGCGCGGGCGGTGGAAGCGTTCGAGCTCGGCGACCGTCAGGCCGTACCGGCCCCGGTACTCCGAGCCGTCCGCGAGCATCGCCCCGTACGGTCCCGCGGACGCGGCCACCCACACGTCGCGGCCCGCGTCCGCTCCCGCCTCGCGCGCCGACTCCACGCTCAGTCGCAGCAGTTCGGCGGTGCTCACGGCGTCGATGCCGTGCCTCGCGAAGCCCTCGAACGTGGCCTGGTAGCTCGCCGTGATGGCGATGTCCGCGCCCGCTCCGTAGTACGCGCGGTGCGCCGCCGTGACGGCTTCCGGTTCGTCGGCGAGCAGCCTCGCCGACCACAGGGCGTCGCTCAGGTCGTGCCCGGCGGCCTCGAGCTGGTTGGAGAGGCCGCCGTCGAGCACGAGCGGGCGGCGGGTCAGGGCATCCGCGAGTTTCACACGGTCGGCTTTCACACTGCCGACGCTAGCCGAGGCGCGGACAGCGGGAAGTGACACGCGACCTGGTGTCCCGCACTGTTCGGCGTGGACACCGGCGGCTCCGTGGTGGCGCAGACCTCTTGCGCCATGGGGCACCGGGTACGGAAACGACAGCCCGACGGGGGCTTGGCCGCCGACGGTGTCTCGCCCTCCAGGGGAGTGCGGTCCAGGCCCTCGGCCGCCCGCGGGTCCGGCAGGTTGACCGTGTCGAGCAGTCCCCGCGTGTAGGGGTGCAGCGGCTGCGCGTACACCTGCTCGGCCGGGCCCGACTCGACGAGCTTGCCCAGGTACATCACGCCGACCGTGTCCGCGAGGTGGCGCACCACCGCCAGATCGTGCGAGATGAACAGATACGTCAGCCCGCGCTCCCGTTGCAGCTCCCGCATCAGGTTCAGGATCTGCGCCTGCACGGAGACGTCGAGCGCGGAGACCGGTTCGTCGGCGACCACCAGATCGGGGGAGAGCGTCAATGCCCTTGCCAGCCCCAGGCGTTGACGCTGGCCGCCGGAGAACTCGTGCGGGTAGCGCCGCACGGCGCCGCGCGGCAGGCCGACCGCGTCGAGCAGCTCCGCGATCAGCTTCTCCTGGTCGGCGCGGCTGCCGACGCCCTGGATCACGAGGGGCTCCCGCAGGATCTCGCCCACGCGCATCCGGGGGTCCATGGCAGCCGTGGAGTCCTGGAACATCAGCTGTACGCGCCGCCGGTGCGCGCGCCGCTCCGCCCGCGACATCCGCGCCGGGTCGTGCCCCTCGAAGCGCACGACCCCGGCCGTCGGCTCCTCCAGGCCCGCCACGATCCGGCCGAGCGTGGTCTTGCCGCACCCGGACTCGCCGACCATGCCGAACGTCTCGCCCCTGCGGATCTCCAAGGAGACCCCGCCCACGGCGCTCACCGTGCCCCGGCGGCGCGAGAAGGCGCCGCCCTTGAGGGGGAACTCCTTGACCAGCGAGTCGAGTGCGACGAGTACGTCTCCGGGTGCGCGCGGCGCGGGCACGGCCGGCGGGACGACCACCTCCGCCTCCGAGGCGTCGTCCGGCACCGGATGGAAGCAGGCGAACCGGTGCTCGCCGCCGCGCACGTCGTCGTCCGCGAGCCGAGGCTCGCGCGTACGGCATTCGTCGGTGGCGAAGGTGCAGCGCGGTGCGAACCGGCAGCCCGTCGGGCGCGCCGCCAGGTTCGGCGGCAGGCCCGGGATCGTGTGGAGCGCGGAGCCGCTGTCCGCGGCCCGCTCGGGGAGCGAGGCGAACAGGGCTTCGGTGTAGCGGTGCCGGGGCCTGGCGAACAGGCCGCGCACGTCGGACTCTTCGGCGACCTTGCCCGCGTACATCACCGCCACCCGGTCCACCCGGTTGGCGATGACGCCCAGGTCGTGCGTGACCAGGATCATCGCCATGCCGAGCCGCTCGCGCAGACCGTCGATCAGCTCCAGGATCTGGTGCTGTGTCGTCACGTCGAGGGCGGTGGTCGGCTCGTCGGCGATGAGCAGTTTGGGCTCGCAGACCAGGGCCATGGCGATCGCCACGCGCTGGCGCATGCCGCCCGACAACTGGTGCGGGTAGGCCTTCATGCGCTCGGCGGGCTGCGGCATGCCGACCAGGCGCAGCATCTCCTCGGCCCGCGTCCAGGCCTCTTTCCGGCTCAGCTCCGGGCGGTGCAGGACGAGCGGCTCCGCGACCTGCGCGCCGACCGTCATCGTCGGGTTCAGCGAGGTCAGCGGATCCTGGAAGACCATGCCGATGGAGTTGCCCCGTACGTCCTGGAGGACGGGGGCCGGGGCGGCGGCCAGGTCGCGGCCGTCGAACATGACGCGTCCGCCGGTGACGGCGCCGCCGGGCGGAAGCAGGCCGAGGACGCTGAGCGCGGTCATCGTCTTGCCGCAGCCCGACTCGCCCACGATGCCCAGGGCCTCACCCGGGGCGAGTTCGAGGGAGATCCCGTCGAGGGCGTGGACGGTGCGTTCGCGCGAGGCGATGTCGACGCGCAGGTCTTCGATCCTGAGCAGTGGCTCGGTCATCTCTTCGCTTCTCCCTTACTTCCGCAGCCGGACTTCGAACGCGTCCCGCAGGCCGTCACCGATGAAGTTGAACGCGGCGACGACCAGGACGATCGCGATGCCCGGCGGGAAGATCAGCCACCAGTAGCCGTTCTGCGTGTAGGTGATGCCGGCCGAGAGCATCGAGCCCCAGTCGGCCGAGGGCGGCGGAATGCTCAGGCCGAGGAAGGCGAGATAGCTGACGTAGAGGATGGCGTCGGCGATCTGGAAGGTGCAGTTGACGATGACCGTGCCGATCGCGTTCGGCACGATGTGCTTGAACACGGCCCGCGCACCGCCGCCGCCCATCATCCGCATCGCCTGTACGTACTCGCGGTCGCGCAGAGAGAGTGCCTCGCCGCGCACCAGGCGTGCGGGGGAGAGCCAGGCGACCGAGGCGATGATGACGATGAGGACGCCCTTGCTCGGCGTGATGATCGCGGCGACCACGACGAGCAGGAACATCGCGGGGATCGCGAGCGCCGCGTCCGTGATCCGCATCATGGCGGCGTCCACCCAGCCGCCGAAGTACCCCGCCACCGCGCCGTACACCGTCCCGAAGAGCGTCGCGAGGAGGCCTGCCGCGAGGCCGATCTCAAGCGACGTCTGCCCGGCGACCATCAGCCGCCCGACCATGTCGTAGCCGAGATCGGTGGTGCCGAGGAGATGGCCGGAGCCGCCCGGCGCGAGGTTGGCCTGCGACAGGTCGGTGTGCACCTGTTCCGTCGGGTGGAGCAGCGGCCCGAGGTAGCTGAAGGCCAGGAGCAGGAGCAGAACCACCACGCCCGTCAGGGCGAGCTTGTTGCCGGTGAAGACCCGGAGCGTGCGGCGGGCCAGGGAAGGCGTGGCCTGCGCCGCCGCCTCGTTCCCCGGAGCGGCCCCGGGGGTGACGTCTGCGGTCGCGGTACTCATGCCACGCTCCGTATCCGGGGGTCGAGGACGGCGTACAGGATGTCGGTGAGCAGCGAGCCGACGACGGTGGCGACACCGACGACGAGGGTCACGCCGAGCAGGACAGGGAAGTCGGAGCCCTGCGCGGCGTTCCAGAACAGCAGCCCCATGCCGGGGTAGTTGAACATCGACTCGACGACGAGCGCGCCGCTGAAGAGCGTCGGCAGATAGAGGCCGAGCAGCGTCGCGAGCGGGATCAGCGCGTTGCGCAGGACGTGCCGGACCATGATCCGGCGGCTCGACTGGCCCTTGGCCATCGCGGTGCGGACGTATTCCTCGGTGAGGTTGTCCAGGACCGCCGAGCGCATGTAGCGGCTGAACATCGCCACGATACCGAAGGCCATGGTGACGACCGGGAGCACCAACCCCGTGAAGTCGCCGAGCAGTTCACCGACGCTCTCGCCCTGCGGCGCCTCGGCCGGGAGGATCGGCAGCACCTGCGCGAACAGGATGATCATGATGAGGCCGAGGAAGAACACCGGCGTCGCGTAGAGGAGGAAGGCGAGCCCCGTCAGGGCGTAGTCCGAGGCCTTCCCGCGCCGCACCGCCTGGAGCAGGCCGAGCGGTACGGCGATGATCACCGCGAGCGCGGTGGAGAGCACCGTCAGGAGCAGGGTCTTCGGCAGCCGCTGCTTGAGCAGGTCGAACACCGGAGAGTTGAGCTTGAAGGACTCGCCGAGGTCGCCGGTGAACAGTCGCTTCAGATACATCAGGTACTGCTCCGGCAGCGAACGGTCGTACCCCTGCTGGTGGTTGAAGTGCTCTATCTGCTGCGGGGTGCCCTTGGGGCCGAGGATGGCGCGCGCCGGGCCGCCGGGCAGCAGGTGGAGCAGCGTGAAGACGATGACCGAGACCAGGAACAGCACGACGAGCGCCTGAAGGAAGCGCTTGACCAGAAAGCCGGTCACTTGTCGGCTCCCTTCTTCTTGACGTAGTACCAGTCCTGCGGCGCGAAGGTGACGGTCGGGTTCTGGTTGACGCCCCGCAAGTCGTTGCGGATCACCGACACCTGGTAGGCGGGGTTGGGCATCCACATCACGGGGAGCTGCTCGGCGAGGTATTCGCCGTACTCGTGCACGGCCTTCATGTCGGGCGAGTACTGCACCGCGCGAATGATGCGGTCGGCCTTCTTGTCGCTGTAGTTGCCGAAGTTGGCCGAAGCGCCGGTGGAGAAGAGCTGCTCACCGCTGGGGTTGAGGGGGTAATACCAGCTTCCGGCCGTCCCGAAGAACGACATGTCCCAGTCGCAGCCGGGGTCCTTCGCCTTGCAGGGCACGGAGTTGCCGAGCACCGAGTTCAGCGGTTGCTGGCGCACGGTGAGGTCGATCCCGGCCTTGGAGAGCGAGGACTTGAGCTCCTGCATCATGTTCGTCGTCTCGGTGGAGCCCGACTGCGAGAGCAGGGTGAGTTCGAGCGGGGCGTTCTTCGCGATGCCCTTGCCGCACTCGTCCGGTCCCGTTCCGGGGCGCACGCAGCGTGCCGTGCCGTCCTCGGTCCGCCAGCCGTGCGCGGTGAGGAGGCGCCGCGCCTTCTGCACGTCGAAGGGGTACCGGTTCTTCTCCATCGCGTCGGAGAGGTACTGACTCTTCGGCGTGACCGGCACCGGGCCCAGCGTCGGCGTCGCGCTGCCCTGCCAGACGACGTCGCTCATCGCCTTCTGGTCGACGAGGTGCTGCATCGCCTGCCTGATGTAGAGCTGGTCCGTCATCGGGCCCGCGTGCGTGGAGTTGAAGTTGTAGACGATGTACGTCGCCGCCCAGCCCTCCCACGGGTCGACGCGGTAGCCCTTGTCCCGGAACTTGTCCTTCTGCGCCATCACCGACGGCGGGATGTAGCCGTAGTCGACGCCTCCCGAACGAAGGACGTTGTACTCCGAGTCGGCCGTGGTGAAGGGCTTGAAGACGACCTTGTCGAGGTGCGGGCGCTGCGACTTCGGCCCGGTGTACTTCTCGTTCGGCACAATGGTGACCTGGCCGCTGTCGCGCCAGCCCGCCAGCTTCCACGGCCCGTTGACCGTCTTCCAGAGCGGGTCGGAGCCGTACGAACCGAGGCTCTTGGCGTGCCGCGTGAGCCGTGCGAAGACGCTCTTGGCGCCGTCCTTCGTGCGGTCCCAGTCGCCGACCTCGCCGCCGTCCGTCTTGGCGTCCCAGGCGTGCTGCGGCAGGGCACGCATCAGGGTGAGCTGGTTGGCGGTGAACCAGTCGGGGTTGTACGCGCGGCTCAGGTGCAGGCGCACGGTGTGGTCGTCGACGGTTTCGAAGCGCTTGACGTTGTCGGGCATCGTGCCGACCGAGTAATTGCCCCAACTCGCTTTGTTCGCCTTGACGAGGTTGAACCAGAACTCGATGTCGCGCGCGGTCACCGGCTTCCCGTCCGACCACGTCACGCCCTCGCGCAGCGGCACCGTCACGGTCTTGTTGCCGTCGCTGAACTCCGGCCGCGAGCCGAGCGTGCTCGGGCCGTGCGTGGTCAGCTCGCCCTTGTCCTGCACGGCGTCGTACACCGGCATGAAGAGCAGCGACTGGATGCCGTAGTTGTACGAGGCTCCGTAGCCGGGGGCGCCGATCGGGAAGATCCAGTTCGGTGTCGCGGCGGGCGGCAGCGCCATCGTGGCGGTACCGCCCTCGACCGGAGTGCCGCCGGTGGGGCCCATGTCGACGCGACCGCCCTCCTGCGTGCAGCCGGTCAGCGCCGTGAGGGCGAGCGCGACGGCGGATGCCGCGGCGGCTATCGGAGCGCGGCGCCGCGCGCGGGGACGTGATCGCCTTGGGCGCATGGCGAAGGGCCTCCAGGGATGCGAGAGCCGGACCGTGCCGGAGATCGACGGGCGGCGCCTGAACGCTAGATCTGGCGGCAAAATCAAGTCAAGAGCTTCGTTCGGCAAGAAGTCCTAAAGTCAGAGGCCCTGGCCAACTTGGTTCGATGACGCTTAGTGTTCCTCTCGATGTCGAATGAACTGATCGAACCAACCGGGGCGACACGGCAACTGGGGGCGACATGACCGGAACACCGCACGACGAACCGGGGTCGGCGCAGCACATCCTGCAACTGGTCTCGTCGGGCGCCGCCTCGTCCCGGGCCGATCTCGTACGGGAACTGGGGCTCGCCCCTTCCACCGTGTCGCTGCGCGTGCAGGAACTCGTCAGCGCGGGCGTACTCACCGAATCCGGCGAGGGAGCCTCCCGCGGCGGCCGCCGCCCCCGGCTGCTCAGCGTCCGCGCACAGGGCGGCGTCGCCCTCGCCGCCGACCTCGGCAGCCATCACGCGCGCATCGGCGTCGTCGACCTCGGCGGCACGGTCCTTGACGCCGTCGACCTGCCCCACGACATCACCGCGGGGCCCGAGTCCGCCGTCGACTGGCTCTGCGGCCAGGTCACGGAACTCGGCGCCCGGCAGCGCGAGGCGGGCCGCACCGTCCGCGCCCTCGGCGTCGCCTTCCCCGGCCCGGTGCAGCCGGCGGAGGGCCGCGTCCTGAGCCCCTCCCGCATGCCCGGCTGGCACCGCTACCCGCTGCGGGACGTCCTGGCCGAACGCCTCGGCATGCCCGTCACCGTCGAGAACGACGCCACCATGATGGCCGTCGGCGAGCACCACACCGCACGCCCCGGACTCGACCACATGGTCGTCGTCAAGGCGGGCCGCGGCATCGGGAGCGGCGTCATCGTGGCCGGCCGCCCGCACGACGGCGCCAACGGCTCCGCGGGCGACATCAGTCACGTACGCATAGAGGCGGCGGGCGACCGGCCGTGCAGCTGCGGGAACATCGGCTGCCTGGAGACCGTGGCCAGCGGCGCCGCCCTCATCCGCGAACTCGCCCTGCACGGCGTCGAGGTGGCGGACACCACCGCACTCCTGCGGCTCGTCGCCGACGGCGACCCGCAGGCCACCACCCTGGTCCGCACCGCGGGACGGCACATCGGCACGGTCCTGTCCGTCGTCGTGAACTTCTTCAACCCGCAGGCCGTGGCCCTCGGCGGTGTCCTCGCCACCGCCGAACCGCTCGTCGCCGCAGTCCGCGGCGTCCTCTACGAGCGCTGCCTGCCCCTGGCCACCGCGGACCTGGAGATCACCACCACCGTGACGGGCCGCGACGCGGGCCTCCTCGGCGCCGGTCTCACCGCCCTGCGCCGGCACCTCCCCATCTCCCCGGCACCACAGGACCCGTCGTCCCAGGAAGAGAGCGTCCGAGCATGACCACCCCCGCGGCGAACCCGCGTCGCCTCCGCATCGGCATCGGCGGCATCGGCATCGAGTCCTCCACGTTCTGCCCGCACCGCTCCACCGCGGACGACTTCCGCCAGACCCGCGGCCGGGAACTCCTGGACCGCTACACCTGGACCCGGCCGGAGTCCGACCTCTCCCGCGAGGTCGAGTGGGTGCCTCTCCTGCACGCGACCTCGCTGCCCGGCGGCCCGGTGGAGGCGGAGTCGTACCTGATCCTCAAGGACGAACTGGTCACGCGCATACGGGAAGCGGGCCCGCTGGACGGCCTCGTGTACGACATCCACGGCGCGATGAGCGTCATCGGCCTGACCGACGCCGAGGCCGATCTCACCGAAGCGGTCCGTGCCGCACTCGACGCGGTGGGCACTCCCGACGGCGGCCGCCCGATGATGTCGGCCGCCATGGACCTGCACGGCAACGTCTCGCGCCGGTTCGCCGAGCCCGTCGACCTGCTCACCGCGCACCGCCTGGCCCCGCACGAGGACGCCTGGGAGACGCGCGAGCGGGCCGCCCGCAATCTCGTGCGCTGCCTGCGCGAAGGAACCCGGCCGCACCGCGCCTGGGTGCAGGTGCCCGTGCTCCTGCCCGGCGAGAAGACCAGCACCCGACTTGAGCCCGCCAAGTCCCTCTACGCCTCGCTCGCCGAGATCGAGAAGCTGCCCGGCATCCTCGACGCCGCGATGTGGGTCGGTTACGCCTGGGCGGACGAGCCGCGCTGCAAGGCCGCGATCGTCGTCACCGGCGACGACGCCGAACTGGCCGCCGCCGAGGCCGAGAAGCTGGCCCGCCGTTACTGGGACGCGCGGCGCGACTTCGTCTTCGTCGGGCCCACGGGTGACGCCGAGGAGTGCATCGAGAAGGCGGTGGCCTCGGACAAGCGGCCCTTCCTGATCAGCGACTCCGGCGACAACCCCACGGCCGGCGGCGCCGGCGACCTGGCGTACATGCTGGGCAAGCTCCTGGAGAACGACGCGATCCGCTCCGGCGAGGTCACCGCCGTCCACCCCGGCATCACCGACCCCGTCGCCGTCGCCCGCTGCTTCGAGGCCGGCGTGGGCGCCGAGGTCACCCTGAGCGTCGGCGGCAAGGTCGACGCGAACCACGGCGGCCCCCGCGAACTCACCGGCACCGTCGTGGCGTTGCAGCGCGCCGCCGACCAGAAGGACCGGGCGGAAGGCGGCGCGTACGACCGGGGCGTCGACATGGCGGCCGTGCGCACCGGCGGCGTGACCGTGATCCTGGTCGAGCGCCGCAAGCCCTTCCACACCCTCGCCGACTTCACGGGCCCCGCGGACGGCGGCCTCGGCATCGACCCGCGCACCTTCGACCTGGTCGTCGTCAAGATCGGCTACCTGGAGCCCGAGCTCTACCACATGGCGGCCGACTGGCTCCTCGCCCTCACCCCCGGCGGCGTCGACCAGGACCTCCTGCGGCTCGGTCACCACCGGGTGGAGCGACCGCTCTACCCGTTCGACGACGACGCGTACGAGGCGGGGGACGGCCCCGCCCTCACGGCGACCCGGCTCGGCACGCTCGACGGGTGATCGGCACGCTCGCCGGGTGACGGGCACGCTCGCCTGGTGAGAAGGGGCTTCACCTGCCACAACGCTTCTGCGAGGGTGATCCGTCCGAGCCGCGAAACCCCGTACGGAGGAGCCCCATGAAGCGCGCCGCCACGCTGTCAGCCCTGGTCTGCCTGCTCGCCGTCACCGCCGCCGCGCCCGCGTCACCCGACAGCGGGCGCGGCAAGGGCGGCCACCACGGCAGCCGCAGCCTCCTGGACTCCGTGCCGAAGTCGGGCGTCCTGAAGGTGTGCACCACCGGCGACTACCGTCCCTTCACGCACCTCGACCCCGCGGACAAGACGTACAGCGGCGTGGACATCAAGATGGCCGAGGACCTGGCCGAAAGCCTCGAAGCGAAGCCCGAGTACGTGGCCACGACCTGGGCGAACCTGACCAAGGACGTCGCGGCGGGCCGCTGCGACATCGCCGTCGGCGGCGTCTCCGTCACCCTGCCGCGCGCCCGCCAGGTCTACTTCAGCGAACCGACCCGCGAGGACGGCAAGACGCCGATCGTGCGCTGCGCCGACAAGGAGGAGTTCGGCGAGGGCACGCTCAAGGACATCGACAAGCCGGGCACCACCGTCATCGTGAACCCCGGCGGCACGAACGAGGAGTTCGCGCGCGCCAACATCAAACAGGCCACGATCAAGCAGCACCCCGAGAACACCACGATCTTCCGGGAGATCATCGAGGGCCGCGCGGACGTGATGATGACGGACGCGAGCGAGACCCGCTACCAGGCCAGGATCCACCCCGAACTCTGCTCCCTGCACCCCGACAAGCCCTTCACCTTCTCCGAGAAGGCCTACGCGCTGCCGCGCGGGGACGAGGAGTTCAAGGAGTACGTCGACCAGTTCACGCACCTGGCGACACACGACGGCACGTACGCCGGGTACGAGGCCGAGTGGATGGGCGCCCCCTCGGGTTCCTAGTTCCGCAGGCCGCGCCGGTCAGGGGTTATCCCTGAGTGGGACCCCGATGCCGGCCTCGCGGGGCCGTCCTACCGTCCAGGGCATGGCTTCCTTCCGTGATCGGTGTATCCACAGCCGGCAGGGTGGTCGACTCGCCTCGACCACCACCGCCGACATCGACTCGCTCGTGGCCGGGCTCAAGGACCGGCCGCGTGTCGTGCTGCACTTCCACGGTGGACTGATCGACGACGTGCTGGGGTTCGCCACCGCCCAGCGGCTCGCGCCCGTGTATCAGGCGACCGGCGTCGATCCCGTCTTCTTCGTGTGGAGCAGCGGGCTGCTCGAAACCCTGCACGGCAACCTGCCGCGCATCCTGGAGGAGAGCGCCTTCCGCACGCTGCTCAACAGGGTCACCCGGTACGTCACCGGCACCGTGTTCGGGCAGCCGGGGCAGCGCGCCGCCGGCCTGGCCGCCACGCCGAGCCCGGCGGCGGTGGCAGCGGAACTCGCCCGGGTACGCACGGGCCATGAGCCCTACGCGCGCATGATCGTGCCGCCGGACGTACCGCCGCTGGGCGAGTCCGAGCAGCTGCGGATCGCCGCGGAACTCTCTGCGGACACCGAACTGGCCGAGCGCACACAAGAGATCGTGAACGCGGCGCTCGACAAGGACAAGCCGCAGACCAACGAGCCGGCCGTCGCGGCGCGAGACGCCATCGGGGGGCGTTCCGCGGCGGCCACCCTCATGTCACCGGACGTCGTGGCCGACCTCGCGGCCAGGGCGGGGCCCGGGGAACGGGCCCTGGTGAGCACCGCGCTGATCGTGCGCAAGACCGTACGGGTGGTCGCCGCGGTCGTCGGCCGCTTCCGGCAGCGCACCGACCACGGGCTCTATCCCACCGTCGTCGAGGAGATCCTGCGCGAGTTCTACCTCGCCAACGCGGGCGCCGCGATCTGGGACGCGATGAAACGGCAGACCGCCGACACCTTCACAGGACCGGACGACGAGGTCCGCGCGGGACGGTACTTCCTCGACCGGTTCGCCGAGCTGCTCGCCACCGGGACCCGACCGCAGGTGACCGTGGTCGGCCACAGCGCGGGCGCCGTGTTCATCGGCAACCTCCTCGACGACCTCGCGCGCAGGCGCGCCGCGGCCGACGACCCGCTCCCCGCCGACTTCCGGCTGCGGGACGTGGTGCTCCTCGCGCCCGCCTGTACGGTGGCGCAGCTCGCGCCCGTGGTCCGCCGGCAGAGCGAACTCTTCGACCGCTTCCGGATGTTCACCATGACCGACCCGGCCGAGCGGGCCGACCACCTCGTGCCGTTCCTGTACCCGAGGTCGCTGCTCTACTTCATCTCCGGAGTCCTGGAACGCGGACCGTCCGGGCAGCCCGCCGTCACGCCGATCGCGGGAATGCAGCACTGGTACCTCGACGCCGCCGCCACCGGACCCGACTCCGACGACCTGCGCGCGTTCCTGCGCGCCGACCCGGAGCGCACCGTGTGGTCACCCGGCGAGGGCGGCCCCGGCCTGAACGCGGGGGCCCGCAGCCACATCGCGTTCGACAACGACCCGGAGATCCTCGCGAGCGTGGCCGCCATGCTCGCGGACTGAACGGCGCCAGGAGCGAGCGAGGGGGAGAGCCCGATGAACGACCTGCACTACGCCGTGGTCGTCGGCATCAACCGTTATCCGGCCATCGGCGACCTGCAGGGGGCCAGAGGTGATGCCGCGCGGTTCCGCGACTGGCTCGTGGCCCCGGACGGCGGTGAGGTGCCCGAAGCCAACGTCAGGCTGGTGACCGCCTCCGCGGAGGAGGAACTCGTCGCCGACTTCATGTGCGCCATACCGACCAGGGAGAACGTCAACCAAGCGCTCTACCGCGCCAACCTCGCGGTCAGACGGGCGGTGGAGAGCCGCCCCGAGGAGGAACGGCACGCCGCCCGGCAGCGGACCCGGCTCTACCTCTTCCTCGCGGGCCACGGCTTCAGGCTCAGCGACACCAACACCGCACTCCTGATGGCCAACGCCGCCATCGACCTCCTCGGCAACCACGTCGCCGTACGCCCGTACCTTGACTGGTACGAATCGGCCGCGCCCTTCCGGGAGATCGTCTGCTTCGCCGACTGCTGCCGCACCGGCAACAGCGTCGGCGCCCTGTCCTTCGGGCCGCCCTTCACCGCCGCCGAGACACGCGAGGAAGTCGACTGCTTCATCGGGTACGCCACTTCGAGCGGCGACCCCGCCTACGAGGAGCAGAACGCCCGACCCGACCTCGCGCGCGGGCACTTCACGACCGCGCTCCTGGACGGACTGCGCGGCGGCGGCGCCACCCCGAAGGGCCTGATCACCTCGGACAGCCTCGCCGACTACGTCGTACGGCACGTCGAGGACCGCACCCGCACGCTGCTGGTCCCGCAACAGCCCCGGTTCATCAAGGGCAACGATCCGATGATCTTCGCGCGGGGCCTCGAAGGGGGGACGTACCCGGTCAGGCTCTGCTTCCCCGACGGGTTCCGCGGCTGGGTGCAGCTGCGCGGCGGCGACCCCGGCGAGCCGCCGGTGCGGCTGTACGTCGAGGAGGCGGAGAGCGTCGAGAAGCTCGCGCCCGGGCTCTACCGCTGCACGCCGGAGAGCTGGAACGCGGCCGACTTCCGCAACGGCGGATTCTTCGAGGTAATGACAGGTGGTGGGAATGGTGTCCAGCTCTGAGGACCAGTGCCCGGCAGGGGCCGGCACGGAACGCGTGCCGTTCGTCGTCATACCGGACACCCCTTCGGTCCTTGTCACCGTCACGGACTCCGCTTTTCGCGAGGTGGCCCACGCGATGGGCACCATCGACACCGTGCTGCCGGCCGGCATCTACCGCATCGAGCAGCGGTTCGGCGGAGAGGTGGAGAGCCGCTTCGTCGAGGTCGGCCCACAACCGTTCACCGAACGCCTGCGACTGCCCGGCCTGCCCACGCCCACTCCCGTCGAGGGGACCCCCACGACCCGTGCGGACCACCGTGCCGCGGCGGTGCGCTGGAGCACCCGGACGACGTACGGCGACGGCTCGCCGACCCTGATGGTGCTGATCCGCAATCTGCGCAGCGGCTGGCAGCTCGACCCCTATGCCCTGGAGATCGCAGGACCGGACGGCAGGCCCGTCGACGGCGGAGCCCGCGGCTGGGAGCCCTCGGGCGGCGAGGGATGGTCGGCGTGGAGCGGTGAACTGCCGCCCGGCGGTTACCGGTTGCGCACGCGCAGGATGCCGGCCGACGGGCTTCCCCTGGCACAGGCGCTGCACGTCCTCGAAGGCTGGACCACCCTGGTGTTCGTGAGCAACGGACCGCAGGGCCCGCAACCGCAGTTCGCCTCGGTCCAGATGGTGCGCCACGGCACCGGCTGGACGCCCGCGGACCGCGCGTTCGATCTGGCCCTGGAGGCCGCGCTCTCCGGGCTGCGGCAGGGCATCGACCTCGTGCCGGCCCGGCACCTCCTCGAACTGGTCCGCGCCGGGAACGACAACCCGTTCCTGGGAATCGTGGGGGCGCACGCGCTGCTGCTGCATCCCGCTCCCGATCTCGGACAGATCCACGGGGTCCTGCGCAACCTCGTCCACCTCGCACCCGTCCAGCCGGACATCGCCGCGCTGTGCACCCTGATCGGCGAACCGGTGGAGCCCGTCACGTCGCCACCCATGCTCGCCGCCTCCTGCCGTCTCCTGGTCGGGGCCGACACCGCCGACCCGGGCATCCTGGAGGACGGTTCGCCGGCCGAGAGCGTGGCCGCGCACCTCGTCGGGCGGGGCGTGTGGACGACCTGGCTGGAGCAGGAGCGGCTGCCCGGACCCGGCGCGCGGGCTGTCGCGGGGCGCGCCGGCACCGACCCGGTGGCGCCGGGGGACGCCGCCGGGTCGGGGCGCAGCCGGGCCCTCGACCCGGTCGGCCGGGTTCAGCGCTATGTGCGGGAGGTCGCGAGCATCGAGGGCAGAAGCGTCGACGACGTGCTGAGCAGCATGCCGCCGAAGGACCTGTGCCGCAGGACCGGCTTGCCGCACAGGGCGGTCGACCGGGCCATCGAGGAGCTCAGGAGCCCACCGGGGGAATGACCGGAATGACCGGGCAACGGCGACGGCCGGGAGGCACTGCCTCCCGGCCGTCGCCGTGTCCGACGCTTCCCCGTCACCGCGCGCGGCACCCCCGTGTCCGTGCGTGGCAAAGCGCCGGCAGGGCCTGCCGGCCGCGTCCCCCGACACGGCCGGCAGGTGTAAATGGGACGACCTGCGGCCCGCGCACCCCCGAGCGCGCGCGGACAGCCAGGCCGACGGTGACGTCGTGGTGGCGCGTCACCCGTTTCCGCGAAGCCCCCGCCGCAGTCGGGCCCGTCATGGCCGCGCGGCTTCCCCGGCGGTGCCGGTCAGGCCAGCGCATGGCGCACCATCATGCGGAACTGTTCCGAGGGTTCGATGCCGAGCTCCGAGCGGAGCAGGCCGCGGAACGCCTTGAAGTGACGTACCGCCTCCGCGAGGTTGTTCTCGGCGAGGTGCACCGTCACGACCGCCCGGTGCGCGCTCTCGCGCAGAGGGTCGATCCGGGTGCTCTCCAGGGCGGCCTCCAGGGCGGGGGCGTACTGCTCCCGCAGGACGAGCCGCGCCGAGAGGGCCTCGAGCGCGTGCAGCCGCAGCTGATGCAGCCGCTCGCGCTCGAACACCACCCAGTCCTGGTACCAGCCGGGCAGCAGCTCACCCATGCCCATCAGCGCGGCGCACGCGGCCCCGATTCCCTCGGTCGGGGCCGCGAGTATGCGGTGTGCCGTGGCGGTGAAGTCCTGGATGTCGAGACGGACCCGCCCGCTGAGCCCGAGCACCCCGGGCCGGGGGTCGGTGACCGCCGAACCCGCCGTGCCAAGACGCCAGATGGCGGTCCGCAGACAGGCACGCGCACGTTCCTCGGCGACCTCGGGCCACAGTGTGCCCGCGAGCACCGAACGCGTCGCGGGGCCCCGCAGACCGAGCAGCGCGAGCAACTGCTGCCCGCTGGCGGAAACGTCGACCTGAGGGCCGCCGTCCCCGTCGCCGCGGCTGAGGTGGAATCCGCCGAGGAGCTGAAGACGCAGGGCCGGTGGCGCGTCGCCGCGTACCGCCTGACAGTCCGTGACAGCCATCTGTGCACCCCCAGTCGTGCATCCCGTCCCCTGACCAGCCATGAAGTTACGCCGTGCGGCGGCAAGGGTGCCTCAGGGAGCTGCCCAGGGATTACCCCGGTTTGCCGGGGCCCCGGCCAAGGGGGCCGGTCAGGACGAGGTACGTCGCTCCTGGGGGGCGAAGTGCTGCACGAGCCCGATGCGCGAAGTGATCCCGAGCTTCGTATAGGTGTGGCCCAGGTGGTACTCGATGGTCTTGACGCTCAGGGCGAGGGCCGTGGCGATCTGCCGGTTGGTGAAGCCCTGCGACGCCAGCCGCGCGACGGCCAGCTCCTGCGGCGTGAGCCCCTCGGCGGCGGAGACGGAGTCGGCCGCCGCCGGGTCGTGCGCGGGCCGCGGGGGCGCCGCGCGCCCGCAGGCGTCCAGCTCCCGTTCACACCGCGCCAGGTAGGGGGCGGCACCCAGTTCGCTCATCGTCGTGTACGCCGCCTGGAGCTGGGCCACGGCGACCGAGCGGCGGCCGAGCCTGCGCAGGAACGCCCCGTGATCGAGCTGGACGCGGGCGCGGCCGAACGGCGCCGGGATCTGCGCCGCCTGGTCGTGCGCGCGCAGGAACGCCGCTTGGGCGCGGTCCGTCTCCCGGCGCGCCGCGTGCAGATTGCCGCGCACCCGAGCCGCGGTGGACAGCGCCGCGTGCTGCCCGCGCTCCGCTGCCCGCTCCTCGTAGGGGAGAAGGACCGCTTCCGCCTCGTCGAGCTCGCCGAGCTGGATGAGGGCGTCGACCAGGAGTTCACGCCAGGACACCACGCCGGGTTCGTTCACCCCGTCGTGCGTGGCGAAGCCGAGCAGCGGCCGCAGTGCCTCGACGACCCGCTCCGGCTCCGCGCGCGCCTCGGCGAAGGCCCCGTGCGCGGAGGCCGCGTAGGCGTAGGCGAGGGCGCTCTCGTCGCAGCCCGGCGCGTCCAGGGCGAGCCGCAGATGGGCCGAGGCGCGGTCCCAGGTGCCGCGGGCCGACAGGATCCAGCTGGCGATGGCATGTGTGACGGGCTTGAGCCACGACTGCTCGGTGTCGTCGGCGATCGACGCGGACGCCTCGGCGTGGATCAGCGCCTCGTCCCAGTCGCCGAGCCGGTGCAGGGTCTGCGCGAGCGCGGACGCCGAGAGGAGACGCAACGGCACGGTGCCCCTGCGGCAGTTGGCGACGGCGCCGAGCAGGTCGGCGCGCGCACCCGGCAGATCGTCCGACCACAGCCTCAACTGGCCGCGCGCGAGCAGCAGGTCGATGTTCGCGGGCGGGACGAGGAGGGGGTCGGGGAGGTCACCGGCGAGTTCGATGCCCTTCTTGGCGAAACCGCTCAGACCGAGGGCGAGGAGGTGGTTGAAGCGCAGCATCCGGCTCGGCCCCTGGAGGGTGGAGAGCCGCTGCGCGCGCTCCGCCCACTGGGCGGCGTCGGCGGAGCGTCCCCGCATCACGGCGGCGTAGCTCAGCTGCTCGGCGGCCCGCGCGGCCAGGGACGGATCGCTCTCGTGGTCGCACTGGTTCCAGGCGTCGAGGAGCAGCGTCTGGGCCTGCTCCATGCGTCCCTGTACGCGGGCCACATAGCCGCGTACATATCCGCGCAACGCCGGATCGGCGCCGGCCGGAAGTCCGGCCGCGAGCTCCGCCGACTCGTGCACCCGGCCGTCCAGGAGCAGCGCCTCGACCGCCTCGACGGCGAGCCGGTCCCGCTCCATGCCGGTCGTCGCCACGCGTGAGGCGTGCCGCAGATGGGTTCCGGCGACCGCCCACTGTCCGGTGGCCGCCTCGCGCCGGGCGCACGCGGCGAGGGCGGCGGCGAGATGCTCGTCCGGGCCCGTGGCGGCGAGCACCCGGTGCCGCAGGCTCGCGTAGTCGTCGCCGACCAGGGCGGCGGCCCGCGTGTGCAGATCCGCCCGGTGCGCGGGCCCGATGTCCTGGTAGACCGCGGCGTGGACGAGCGGATGCGGGAAGGCGATCTCGGGCGCGGCCCCCGGCTGGGTCTCCCTCAGGATCCCCGCCCTGACGGCTCGTTCGAGCGCGGGAAGCGGGGTGCTGACACGGGCGAGCGAGGCGGCCGTGCTCAGCGGGCAGGAGAGCCCGAGGACGCTGACCGCCTGGACGAGCCGCAGCGCCTGGGGGCCGCACTCCGCGAGGTTGGCAAGGACCAGCATGGCGTACGACCGGGGGGCGGGCAGCGGCGTGGTGACATCCCGCAGGACGTGCGAGGGCACCTGGTCCAGGAGCGCGCGGGCGTGCAGCGGATTGCCGTGCGTGTGGTCGCGCAGGCGTACGGACGCGGTGCGCGGGAGGCGGTCGTTCCACAACTGTGCGCCCAGGGAGGCGAGTTCGTCCGGGCTGAGCCCGTGCAGCGGGATCCGCCGGGTGCGGACGTCGGCGAGCAGCCGGCGGATGCCCTCCGGCAGCTGGGGAGCCTGCGGGTCCCGTGCCGTCACGATCGCGAGGACCTTGTCGACGCGCAGCCGCCGCAGCGCGAACGTCAGCGCGTTCAGGGACGCGGAGTCGGCCCAGTGGGCGTCGTCGAGCACCAGGATGACCGGGCCCTTGTCCTGCAACTCGCTCAGCAGGTCGAGCAGCCCGAAGCCGGCCGCGAGCGGCGGCAGGGTGCCGGGCGCCGAGCGGGGTGTGCGGACCAGCGAGCCCAGGCAGTCCGGCAGCGGGATCGGGCTCTGCCCGACGAACTGGGCGAGCACCCCGCAGGGCAGCGCGCTCTCGTTCTCCTCGCCGCTGGCCTGCAGCACGCAGGCGTCGCCCGCGGTGTCCAGGAACCTGCGCACCAGCGCGCTCTTGCCGATGCCGCCGGGCCCGTCGATCAGGACGAGGCGCGGCGTTCCCTCGCGCGCCTGGCCGAACTCCTCCTGGAGCGCGGCCAGTTCGCGCGTACGGCCGGAGAACGCCTCATGGGGCGCCGGTGGCCGGGCGTGGCCGTACAGTGTGTCGCCGGTCGTCATCACCGCCCCCACATGTCGGCACCCGGTACGGGCGCCAGGACTGTGACGGCGACGCGTGCCGGGCGCATGGCCCTGAACGTCCACGATGATGCCGACACCGGCCCGGGTACAAGCAGATTCCCCGCTCCCGCGGGGCTGTTTGCCATCCCGTGGGATCAGCAGCCACAGGAGTCGCCGTCCGTCGCGGAAGCCGGTTCTCCGGTCTCGGCGGCGGCGGTGTCCGGCGGTTCGAGCAGCGACAGGAGTTCGAGCCAGCCGTGAAAGGGCGTGCGGTGGCCCGCGTCCCCTTCCTCGTCGCTCTCGTCCACCACGTTCCCGTGGACGCCCCCCGGCGAGCGGAACACCTCGATGACGTAGCGCACAACGCCCTCCCGAGGGCCGGTACGGCCCCGAACCGTGACACATCGCGACAGGTCCACGGTAGGAACCCCGCTGCGCCCGCCGCTTCGGGGAGTCACCTAGGGATGACCCCGGGGCCCGGTCCCCGGCCAAGGCCGTGTGGCCCCGAACGGCTCCTGGAATAACGTACGTTCCGCTGTTTCACGTCACTCTCTGTGGCATCCTTGCCCTCCACACGCATCAGTTGCACGCAGGGGGTGTCACATGACTGCGCCGACGGAGCGAGCCCCCGAGGGCGGCGGAACAAGCGGTGGGACACGCGGTGGGACACGTGCACCGGACGCCGGCGAGAAGACCTTCCTCGGGCAGCAGTTCACCCTCCACCTCGCGGCGATGCTCGTCCTGGTCGCCGTCGCGGTCTGGGGCGGTACGGCCGCGACGGTGACCGCGGCCACCCTCTTCATCGCGTACGCGTCGACCATGACGGGGCGTGCGGCCAGGAGCGAACGGCCCGAGGCGGCGCAGCACTTGCGGGCCTTTCTCGGCGCGATGTTCGTCGCGCTGGTCGTCGGCGTGGTCGCCTGGGGCATCCGCTCGTCGGTGCTCGCGGCGCAACCGGTCGACGTGACGCCCCGGGCGCGGCTGACGGGCGCCACCCTCGACGCGGACGGTACGGCGAGGCTCACCGTGAAGGCCGATCCGGGCGACAGCGGCGAACTGCGGGTGACGTTCGCGGCGCGGGACGGGGTGGCCGGGGGCTCTCCCTGCCTGGCCCTGAGCAGCCTGCGGTTCCAGGGCACGGACATAGACGCGAAGGGCCCGGTCGGCCTCAAGCGCACACTCACCACCACGCTCGACCTGGTGGACGGCACGGGCCCCGAGGTCTCGGCCGACATCCGGCTTGACGACGGCGACGACTGCCGGGTCAGCCTCACGCTCGAGAAGGCGGAGTACCGCCGGTAGCCCAAGGGAGACCTCATGTCCTGCACCGCCCGGCGTCCGCGGCTCGCCGCCGCCGCATGCCTGCTCGCCTTCAGCCTGACCGCCGCGTGCGGCGGCGGGTCAGGGGACCGCTCCGACCACGCCGAACCCACCGGCGACCGTGTCACGAAGAGTGAGGCGCCACCCTCGCTGTTCACCGAGAAGACGCTGAACGTCGCGGTGAAGAAGGGGCAGCCGGGCTTCAGCACGCGCAGCGAGGAGGAGGACGACTTCGCCGGTTTCGAGGCGCAGTTGGTGGAGTTCCTCGCCTCGAAGCTCGACTTCAAGGCCGCGGACTGGGACGTCCAGTCACGCGACCGCGAGAACGTCCTGCGCGACGGCAGCATGGACCTGGTGGTGGCCACCTACTCCGTCACCGACCCGCGGGACAAGGAGGTCGACTTCACTGCCCCGTACTTCAAGACGTACCAAGGGGTGCTGATCCGCAAGGACTACACCGGCATCAAGACGCTCGCGGACGTCGACGGCAAGCGGGTGTGCAGCGTGCGCGGCTCCACCGGCGACCCGGACAGCGAACAGGACGACAAGGCGAAGAGGGCCATCCGCGCCGCCCTGGGCCAGGAGGTGGTGGCCGAGCTCCGCAACAGCTACAAGACCTGCGTCAACGAACTCATCAACGGCAACTTCGAGGCCGTCTGGACGGACAAGATCATCCTGGAGGGCTTCGCCCAGGACCCCCGGTACGCCGACAAGGTCGAGGTGGCGCGGGACATCACCGTCAAGAACCGGCAGTTCTACGGGATCGGCCTGCGGGAGGGCCGGCGCGCGGACTGCCGGCGCCTGAACGACGTCCTGGAGGACTTCCTCCAGACCCGCTGGTCGCTGGCCTTCCAGACGTACTTCCCGAAGGTCACCGCCCGTACGAGCGCCTTCGAGCAGGACTACAAGCCCACCGACTCCGAGTTCCGCAAGCTCAAGCAGACCTCGTGCGGCGCCAAGTAGTCCCGCTCGTGCGGGCTCGACGGGGGATCAGACCATCCGGTGGTACTGCTGCGGGGTGGCGACCTCGCCGCCGAGTTCGTTGGCGGCGTGCCGGGCCCACGAGGGGTTGCGCAGGAGTTCGCGGCCCAGGAGGACGGCGTCCGCCTCGCCGTTGGCGAGGATCTTCTCGGCCTGCCCGGGTTCGGTGATCAGGCCCACGGCCGCCACGGGCAGCGAGGTCTCCGCCTTTACGCGGGCCGCGAACGGCACCTGGTAGCCGGGGCCCGTCTTGATGCGCGCGCCCGGCGCGTTGCCGCCGGTGGAGACGTCCAGGAGGTCCACGCCGTGGGCGTGCAGGTCCTTCGCGAGGCGGACCGTGTCGTCGGCCGTCCAGCCCTCGCGCTCGTCCTCGGGGTTCTCCGTCAGCCAGTCGGTCGCGGAGATCCGGAAGAAGAGGGGCAGCTCCTCGGGCCAGACGGCGCGGACGGCGTCGACGACCTCCAGGGCGAGCCGGGAGCGGTTCTCGAAGGAGCCGCCGTACTCGTCGGTGCGGTGGTTGCTGAACGGCGAGAGGAATTCGCCGATGAGGTAACCGTGGGCGCCGTGGATCTCGACCACCTCGAAGCCGGCGTCCAGTGCGCGCCGTGCCGCGTCCGCGAACTGGCCGACGACGTCACGGATCTCTTCGCGCGTGAGCTCGTGCGGCAGGAGGTGGCCCTCGTCGAAGGGGAGCGCGCTGGGTGCCACCGGCTGCCAGCCGTGGTCCTCCTGGCCGACGGGCCCGCCGCCCTTCCAGGGGCGGTCGGTGGACGCCTTGCGGCCGGCGTGGGCGATCTGGATGCCCGGCGTCGTACCGTGGGTCTTGAGGAAGCCGGTGACGCGGCGGAACGCCTCGACCTGCGTGTCGTTCCATATGCCGAGGTCGGCGGGGCTGATGCGGCCCTCGGGGCTCACGGCCGACGCCTCGACGAGGATCAGGCCGGTGCCGCCGGCGGCACGCGCCGCGTAGTGGGCGAAGTGCCAGTCGTTCGCCACACCCGCGTTCGGCCCGAACACCTCGGCCGAGTACTGGCACATCGGTGCCATCCACACGCGGTTGGGGATGGTCAGCGATCGCAGGGTGTAGGGCTCGAACAGCGCGCTCACGGCGGACTCCATTCGTCACGGACTTCGGGGCGTCACGGACTTCGGGACTCCTCGTACGATAGACCTCGTAGTACGGCAGATGTCAAACTACGATGGCTCTCGTACTATGGAGGCCTTCGAGAAGACGTGAAGCCCCGAAAGACGTGAAGCCCCGACGAAGTGGAGCCGTCATGACCACCGCCGCACCGAGCAGCACCCGCGCGCTCGATCACCCGACGCGAGCGGAGATCCGGCTCGAGGGCGTGCTCCACGCGCTGTCGGACCCGATGCGACTGCGGGTCGTGCGGCAGCTGGCCGCGGACGATGCGGGACTCGGCGGGCTCTCCTGCTCGCAGATCGACCTGCCCGTCACGAAGTCCACGAGCACGCACCACTTCAGGGTGCTGCGCGAGAGCGGCGTGATCCAGCAGATCTACCGCGGCACGGCCAAGCTGAACGGCTTGCGCAGGGATGATCTGGAGGCGCTGTTCCCGGGGCTCCTGGACACGGTCCTCACCGCGGCAACGGCACAAGCGGAACGAGTGAGCGCCCCGTAGGACGGCCCCGTAAGGGGCGCGGGGAACTGCGCGACAAGCCCCCGCGAAGCCGCAGGCAGAACTACGCCCCCGACTCCCCGCTCAAGCCCCGCGCAGCGTCCCGCAGCCCCGGCCAGTCCGGGATCTTCACGGGCCCGCGGCCCAGCGAGAGGCCGAGCGCCGCCTCCGCCCGCTCGATCGCAAGCCAGCCCTGCCACTCGACGGGCCGCAGCCCTGCCGCGCGGAGAGCGGCCAGCGGATCTTCCGGAACCCCTCTCCGCACGAGAGCCGGCGCGTCGTCGAGCAGGGAGAGCACCGTCTCCTTGGCGCACGGACGGTTGGTCCCGATGACGCCGGTCGGACCCCGCTTGATCCAGCCCGCCACATACTCGCCGGGTGACGCGGCGCCCTCCCGCAGCACCCGCCCCGCCGCATGCGGCACCGTGCCGAGCGCGGGGTCGAACGGCAGCCCGTCGATGGGGACCCCGCGATAGCCGACCGAGCGCAGGACCAGCTGCCCCGCGATGTCCTCGTACTGCCCGGAACCCGTCACGCCGCCGTGCCCGTCCGGCAGCGTCCGCTCGAACCGCACCCCGCCGACCCGCCCCGCGGCCTCCGTCACGGCCACCGGACGCAGGAAGAAGCGGAGCCGGATGCTGCGCGGCAGGTGCTGCGCCGGGCGCTCGGCCCAGGCCCGCATCACCTCGATGTTGCGGCGCCCCGCCGCGGGCAGTCCGGAGGGATCGGCGTACGCGGGATCGAGCGCCAACTCGGCCGGGTCCACGATCACTTCGGTGTCCGGCAGCGAGCCGAGCTCGCGCAGCTCCTTGGTGGTGAAGCGCGCCTGCGAAGGACCGCGCCGCCCCACCATGTGGACCTCGCGCACCCGGCTCCCGGCGAGCACGCCGAGCGCCTCCTGCGGCATGTCGGTGGGCTGCAGCTCGGCCACGCCGCGGGCCAGCATCCGGGCGACGTCCACGGCGACGTTCCCGACGCCGATGACGACGGCGGACTCCACGCCTGCCACGAAGCCGTCGGCCGTCGCGTCCGGGTGCGCGCTGTACCAGGAGACGAACTCCGTGGCCGAATGGCTTCCCGGCAGGTCCTCGCCCGGCACGCCCAGCTTGCGGTCCGCCGCCGCGCCCACGCAGTAGACCACCGCGTGGTAGTGATCGAGCAGGCGCGCGGCGGGGAGCCCGCCGGGGCCGATCTCGATGCCGCCGAGAAAGCGGACATTCTCGTGCTCCAGGACCGAACGCAGGTTGTTCTGGAGGGACTTGATCTTCTCGTGGTCCGGCGCGACACCGTAACGGACGAGGCCGTACGGGCAGGGCAGGCGGTCGATGACATCGACGCGCACCCCCGGCACGCGGTCCTGCTGGACGAGGGACTGCGCGGTGTAGACCCCGCTCGGTCCCGATCCGACGACGGCGACCTGCAGCACGGCGGTGCTCCTTCCGCGAGGCGACCTCGGGGGATGAATTCAGCATCGCACCCGCGTGCGCCGAGGGGGAGATGCGGTGCGGGGCGCGTTGATCCGGGCCCCCGCTCCAGGCCCGCCCGACACGCTCCGGGACCGGCCTGCGCCCCCAGGGTCGCGGCGGGGGCTTGTGCGGCGCCTGTGCCGCAGCGGGGCCTCCCTGGGAGGCCCCGGAGGCGCTGTACGGACAGGATGCCGGCTACCGGCCCTCCCGGCGTATGGCGGCCCGGGGGGGACGGCAGGGCTGAGGGGCGCGCCGTGGTGCTTACCGCGCCGGGGCGGGTGTGTTACCGGGGGCCGTGGGTGGCTCGGGCTCGTTCCCGCTGCCGGGGGCGCGGGCGCCCTGCCAGTCTGCCGCGACCGCCGCGTGGGCCGTGCCGGGGCGCTCACCGTGCCCGGGCGGGTGCCCGGGCGGGGGCGTTGCCGGCCGTTGCCGCGGGGCGCTCGGGCTCATCTCCGCCGGTCGGGATGTGGGCGCCCCGCCCGCCGCGACGGCCCCCGCGGCGCTCACCGTGCCCGGGCGGGTGTCCACGTCAGGGTGTCGCCGTGATCCGGCCTGGTGGCGCGGAGGTGGTCCCGTAGCGCGGTGAGCGCGGGATGCGGATTGTCGCGGTGCCAGATCAGGCAGTGCGGATAGACCGGCATCGGATCGTGCACCGCGATGCGCCGCAGGTCGTCGTCGGCGGGCCAGACGAGACGGGTCAGCTCGCCGACGAGCGTCGCGAGATCCGGGGAGCCGGCGATCGTGTCCAGGAGCGGCTCGGTGCCGAAGGCGGGCCCCGTCGCCTCGATGGTGAGCCCGAAGGCGGCGGCGAGATCCTCGTAGTAGGCGGCCCACTCGGTCCCGGCGACGAGGCCGGGCATCCAGATCCTGTGCCCGGTCAGCTGCGCGGGAGTGACCGCGCGGGCGGCCGCGAGCGGGTGGGCGGGACCGACGAGGAGCTGGACGGGCTCGTCGAACACCCGGACGGCCTCGATGCCGTCGGGCAGCTCCCCCGCGGGCAGGGTGAGGGCGCGGAAGGACGCGTCGATGCTGCCCGACCGGACGGCGGAGAGCGCCGCGTCGGCGTCGAAGAGCGTCACGACGTCGAGATCGGTGCCGGGATGCGCCCTGGAGAAGCCGCTCAGCAGCCCCGCGGGCGCGAGCCGCCGCCCGATCACGTCGACGCGCAGCGCACGGCGGCCGGGCCGTACCGACGCCGCCGCCCGCTGCTCGGCCCGCAGGAGTTCCCGGGCGTGGGGCAGGAACGCCTGCCCGTCGACGGTGAGCCCGGCCCCGCGCGCGGTGCGGGTGAACAGCCGCACCCCGAGCTCCTTCTCCAGCGCGGCGACCCGCTTGGAGACGGCCTGCTGGGTCACCCCGAGCGCGGCGGCGGCCTCCCGGAACTGTCCGGCGTCCGTGACGGCGACGAAGGTGCGCACGGCTTGGAGATCCACGCGGGCCATCCTAGAAGTACAACCGCTGGTTGTACGAGCACCCGCCGCGGTTGTTTGACCTGCGGGACCGTCGCCGGTTTGGATGCCGCAGGCCGCAAAGAGGCTGCTCGGACGGGGCGGCGAAAACGTAATGGGGGCATCGGCGTGGAAGCCAGGAGGCCCCTCGGGCGGCAGTTCGGATGGCTGTGGGCGGCCTACGCGGTCAGCGCGTTCGGCACGCGGCTCGCCTTCGACGCGTTCCCCTTGATCGCGATCCTCGCCCTGGACGCGGGCCCGGCACAGGTGTCGGTCCTCGCGGCGGCGGGGGTCGCGGTCGGTGCGGTGGTCGCGGTGCCGCTCGGGCCGTGGGTGGAGTTCCGCCGCAAGCGGGTGGTGATGATCGCGACGGACCTGATCCGGTGCGCGGCACTGCTCAGCATCCCCGCCGCGTACGCCTTCGGCCTGCTCGGCTTCGGGCAGCTCCTTGCCGTGGCCGTCGTCGTCGGCGCCGCCGACATCACCTTCACGGCGGCGAGCGGCGCATGCCTCAAGGCGCTCGTACGGCCGCAGGACCTGCTCGTCGCCAACGGCCGCCTGGAGTCCACGAATTGGACGGCCCTGGTGCTGGGGCCTCCCCTCGGCGGGGCGGCGATCGGGCTCTTCGGGCCGGTGATGACGGTGGTGGCCGACGCGGTCAGCTATCTGCTCTCGGCCCTGGGCATCCGCGCGATCGGCGGCAAGGAGTCGCACCCCGTGCGCACCGCGCCGCCCGCCAGGTTCCGGGCGCGCGACCTGCTCGACGGATGGCGGTACATCCTGGCGGGCCCCGTGCTGCGCCCGTTGTTCTTCAACACGCTCCTCAACAACGGTCTGATCATGGCGACGTCGCCGCTTCTGATCGTCCTGATGGTCGGTGAACTCGGCTTCGCCCCCTGGCAGTACGGCCTGGCCTTCGCCGCGCCCTGCGTCGGCGGTCTGATCGGCTCGCGGCTCGCCCGGCCGCTCGTCGAACGCTTCGGCCGGCACCGGGTGCTGCTGACCGCGGGGACGCTGCGGGCGTGCTGGCTCTCCGGCCTGGCCTTCATCGGCCCCGGGGTCGCCGGGCTCGTCCTGGTCGTGGTGGTCGAGTTCGGCCTGATCACCTGCTCGGGCGTGTTCAATCCGGTGTTCGCCACCTACCGGCTCGACCACACCCCGGCGGACCGCGTCGCCCGTACCCTCTCGGCGTGGTCGGTCACCAGCAAGCTCAGCATCGCGGCCATGACCGGTCTCTGGGGCCTGCTGGCCGCCGTCACGGGCCCGCGCACCGCGATAGGCATCGCCGGCGCCCTCCTCCTGGCCACACCGCTGCTCCTACCGCGCCGCGACCACGCCCCACACGAAGACCGGGACGTAACCGCCGCCCAGAGCCAGACCTGAGGCCCCGTACCCCCGCGCCCGCGTGCCCCGCACGCCCACGCCCCCAGAGCCTTTCAGGCCGCCCCCTCACATCTCGCGCATCCGCGTGATCTCCGCCGTCTGCTGTGCCACCACGTCGTTCGCCATCTCCTCGACCTGGATGTTGTTGCCGTCGGAGAGCAGGTCCGTCGCCATCGTGATCGCGCCGTTGTGGTGCGTGATCATCAGCTTCAGGAAGAGTTCGTCGAACGTCTTGCCCTTCGCGGCGCGCAACTGCTTCAGCTGCCCCTCCGTCGCCATGCCCGGCATCGTCCCGTGGTCGTGCCCGCCCTGCTTCTTCGGGCCGCCGTGGCTCTTGAGCCAGCCCTTCATGGCGCCGATCTCCGGGCGCTGCGCAGCAGCGATGCGGTCGGCGAGGCGCTTGACCTTGGTGGACTCGGCCCGCTTGGGGGCGAGTTCGGTCATCGTCAGGGCCTGGCCGTGGTGCTCGATCATCATCTGGGTGTAGGTGAAGTCCGCCGAGTTGGGGGAGTCGTCGTCGGTTCTCTTCTTGGCCGCGTCCTCGGCGGACATGGTCGCCGCGGTCTCACCCGGCTTGCCCGGAGCGATCACGGAGGGGCCGGTCGCGGCCTTCTTCTCCGGCTTAGAACCGGAATCGGAGCCTCCTGAGTCACAGGCGCCGAGCGCGAGAACGGCGGCCGTGAGGAACACGGCGACGGCGGGCGTACGACGGTGGTGCACGGCTGCCTCCTGTGGCGCGCGGGAGAGTTGAGGACCGTCCTAGCACGCTTACGAGCGTGATTGATCAAAAACTTTCATTACAGGTGCGTTGCCATCTGTTGATCTGTGCATGAGGAGCACGATACTGCGGGGTGTCGTGACCCGTTCAACTACGAACGGCGACTAGGGAGGACGCAGTGACCCTGTTGAACAACCCCCGAACACGGCGCAGACGCATCGGCGTCGGCGCGGCCGCGCTCGGTCTGATTGCCGCGCTGTTCAGTGCGGCGCCCGCCGGAGCGACGCCCGACCCGGGCGACTCGCCGGCCGCGCCCAAGAGCGTGTCGAAGAGTGATGCCGCCGACGCGAAGGCGGCCATCAAGAGCGGTGAGATACCCGCGCCCGGCGAGATCGTGCACTCCGGCAACATCAAGCACCTCGCCAACATCCCCAAGGACGCGCTGCCGGGCACCAACTCCGACCTCGCGTTCCAGGGGAAGTACGCCTTCGCGGGCAACTACGACGGCTTCCGCATCTTCGACATCAGCAACCCGAAGAAGCCGCGAACCGTCTCGCAGGTCCTGTGCCCGGGTTCGCAGAACGACATCTCCGTCTCCGGCAACCTGCTCTTCCTCTCCACCGACTCCTCGCGCAGCGACAACTCCTGCAGCAGCACCTCGCAGCCCGCGACCGAGAAGTCCTCGTGGGAGGGCATGAAGGTCTTCGACATCAGCGACAAGTCGAACCCGAAGTACGTCTCCGCCGTCGAGACCGCCTGCGGCTCGCACACGCACACCCTGGTGCCGGAGAAGCGGAACGTCTACGTGTACGTCTCCTCGTACTCCCCGAGCGCGACGTTCCCGGACTGCCAGCCCCCGCACGACGGCATCTCCATCATCAAGGTGCCCCGCAAGGCCCCGCAGAAGGCCGCGGTCGTCGACTTCCCCGTCCTCTTCCCGGGTGAAGGCCCCGACGGCGGCGGCAACCCGGGCGGTCCCACCAACCCCGGCGTCTCCAAGACCACCGGCTGCCACGACATCACCGTGCTGCCCTCCGAGGACCTGGCCGCCGGCGCCTGCATGGGCGACGGCATCCTCTTCTCCATCAAGAACCCCGAGAAGCCCAAGGTCATCGACCAGGTCCAGGACAACAAGAACTTCGCGTTCTGGCACTCGGCGACCTTCAACCAGAAGGCCGACAAGATCGTCTTCACCGACGAGCTCGGCGGCGGCAGCGGCGCCACCTGCGACGCGGCCACCGGCCCGGAGCGCGGCGCCAACGGCATCTACGACGTCGTCGGCAAGGGCGACAAGCGCAAGCTGGTCTTCAAGAGCTACTACAAGATCCCGCGCCACCAGGCCGCGACCGAGAACTGCGTCGCCCACAACGGCTCGCTCATCCCGGTCAAGGGCAAGGACCTGATGGTCCAGGCGTGGTACCAGGGCGGCGTCTCCGTCTGGGACTTCACCAACTCCTCGAAGCCGAAGGAGATCGGCTACTTCGAGCGCGGTCCTCTCAGCGCGGACACGCTCCAGCTCGGCGGCTCGTGGTCGGCGTACTACTACAACGGTTACGTCTACTCGAACGACATCGCCAAGGGCTTCGACGTCCTGAAGATCGACGACAAGCGGACCGACCCCGCCGAGCGGGTCCGCGTCCGTGAGCTCAACGTCCAGACCCAGCCGGACTACTTCGACTGACCGGACTACTCCGGCTCACCGGACCAGTCCGGCTGACCGGACTGTTCCGACCGGGTGGACCGCCGGTCGGACCGCGTCTCCTGCGCGGCCTGATCGTCCACTCGCTGATGCGTCCCGCCGGGCGGCTCGTCGCCCGGCGGGACCCCCAGTTCCCACGCGAGCCCGTACCGCTGGAACAGCTCGGCCCGCAGCGCGCCCGGCGGCATCGGCGCCCCCGGCAGGAGCACCGCGAAGACCGCGCCCATCAGCAGCGCGCGCAGCAGCGGATAGTCGGTGTCCACATCGAGCGACCCATGCCGTACGACGGTGTCGCGGAGCAGTTCGGCGAGGTGCTGCTGCTCCGGGCAGCGCACGAATCCGTCCGCCTGCAAGATCCCCGCCATGTGCGTGCGCATGAGGAGGGGCTGCTCTCTGGCGAGGCCCAGGATCGCGTCGATGGCACGGGCCAGGCGCTCCTCGCCGTCGGCGGTGCGCGGCTCCCGTTCCAGTGCGCTCTCCACCGTGCGGTGCATCAGGCGGTGCACCGCCGATTGCAGGAGCTGCCGCTTGCCGGGGAAGTAGTACGAGACGAGGCCGCGGGCCGAGCCCGCGCGGTCGGCGATGTCGCCGAGTGTCGTCGCCTCGTAGCCCCGCTCGCCGACGAGGTCGACCGTGGCCTGCAGGAGCCGTTCCCTGGAACGTCTTCGCAACTCTTCATTGACCGATGCGCTACGCGGGGACATCCTGTAACTCCTGCGTTGACTGGCTCCGAGCCAGTATACTCAGCGTGGCTCGGACCAAGACCCTCAGCGGGCATCTGGTCCGGTGCGACCCGGGCAGGCAACACCGCGGGGGAGTGTTGCCTGCTCACGGGTGCCGATCGGCCGAACCCTCCTTACAGTGGGCCGGGGGGCCGAGGAGGCGTACTGAGATGGACCAAGAGCAGATTCTGTCCCGGATCGCGTCGATGGTCGACGACGAGCGGACGCTGCGGGAATCCCTGGCGCCGGGCGCGATCGACGTGGCGACGGAGCGCGCGAGGCTCGGCGCGATCGAACGCGAACTTGACCGGTGCTGGGATCTGCTGCGTCAGCGGCGCGCGAAGGCAGAGTTCGGCGAGAACCCCGACGAGGCACGGGTGCGTCCTGCCGCGGAGGTCGAGGGCTACCGCTCGTAGAGCCCGCCGTCCGGGGTGCCTCCCGACGCCTCGGCCCCGTCGCAGCTCTTGTCGACGAGGCCGATGACGGTGCGAGGTGCGTCCGGCCTGCGGGCGGCGGCGAGGGGCGCGTCACGGCCGGAGGCCGCGACTGCCCACGCGGCCGGGGCTGTCCCACGAACCCGTTGCGCGAAAGCCGAGTTCGGCGACGACCCCGATGAGGCACGGGTGCGTCCTGCCGCGGGGGTCGAGGGCTACCGCTCATAGAGCCCCGCCGTCCGGGGCCTCCCGGCGCCTCGGGGCGAAGTGCGGCCGACCTGCGGGCGGCGAGCGCCGCGTCGCGGCCGGAGGCGGCGAGTGCCCACCCGGCCGGGGTTGTTCCGCTGGCCCGTTACGCGGGGTCGGTCGTGCGGGGGGCAGGGCGTTGCGCGTACGTGGCGATCGCCACCGCCACCGCCAGCGCGCCGAGCAGCCAGCCGCCGAGGACGTCCGTCGGCCAGTGCACGCCGTTCCAGACGCGGGTCACGCCGACCCCCACGACGGAGACCACGGCGATCGTCACCCCGGTGCGCCACACGGCGGGCCCGACGCCGTACAGGCGCAGGAGCCACAGGAGCAGTCCGCAGACGACCGTCGCCGTCATGGCGTGCCCCGAGGGGAAGGCCGCGAAGTGCGCGGAGTCCACCGGGTCCGGCCAGGTCGGGCGCGGCTTGTCGACCGCTGCCTTGAGCCCCTGCTGCACCACGGTGCCCACCACGCAGGTGACCGCGAGCCACAGCGCGAGCCGGTAGGCGCCGCGGGAGGCGAGCCACAGGACGACCGCGGCGATCAGCGCCCGCATCGTCCACGGGTCCCACACCCAGTCGGTGAGGACGCGACTGGTCTGGGTGAGTCCGTCGTGCGCGACGGCCCAGCGGTGCGTGGTGCGCGAGATGTCACCGTCGAGGCTGCGCAACGGGCGCCACTCCAGCTCGACCAGGAGGATCAGCAGGAGCGCGGGGACACACAGGAGTGCGGCGGCGAGCGTGGCGCGGGACTTGGCCGGGCGCGGGGGGCTCGGCGGCGTGGCGAGTGGTGCGGCGGAGTGCATGAAATGATCCTCGCCGACGGGCACCGGCGAGGGCCATCCCGGTGCGGGATCCCGTGGCGGAGAGACGCGGATTCCCCGGCTCGGGGCGGCTTCGCCCGGGCTTCGGTTCCGGCGCGGCGGGCTCAGGCTTCGGTTCCGGCGCGGCGGGTTTCGGCTTCGCTCAGCCCAGCGCCCGCAGTCCCGGTACGAACGTCACCAGGAGCGGGACCACCGGCACCAGTGCCGCGGCTGCCGTCAGTCGCAGGCGCCGGGCCGCGGTGAGGCGCGGGCGGGCGGACAGCAGGCGGTGCACCCGCTGCGGTACGTGCGCCTGCGGGGTCGGGCAGGGGCCGAAGACGCCCCGGTCTTCGTTGAGCTCGATCAGGGCGAGGGCGATCGTCAGGCGCCCGAAGCGCCGCGAAGCCACGTCGTCGGCCGCCAGCTCGACCAGGCGGTGCATCTCGTCCCGGAACGCGGCGAAGACCGGCACCTGAGGGAACCCCGCGGCCAGCGCGCCCGAGCAGTGCAGGAGCCAGTCATGGCGCGCTTGGGCGTGCCCCTGCTCGTGGGCGAGCACCGCATCCAGCTGACGGCCTTTCAGGCGGCGCAACGCGGCCGTGGTGATGACCAGTTGGGGCGCCGTGCCCGGCAGCCACCAGGCGTCGGGGCGCTCGCCCTCCAGGACGACGAGCCGGTCGGCGCCGGGCTCCTCGCCGGGCAGCAGCGGAGCACGCAGGAGGAGTTCGGCCCGCCGCTTGCGGCGCCTCGTCCGCGCCCGGGAGATCTCGCGGGTCAGCATGGCCGCGGTCCAGATGCCGCCGAGGGCCAGCGCCACGGCGGTCGCGGGCGCCCAGAAGTCGCCCGCCCCCAGCGCGTACGCGTCGACCACGTCGTGCGGCGCGGGCGCGAAGACATGACCGCGCACGGCCTGCCACGCGGCGGCGGCGCTCACGGTCATCGACAGGACGCAGCACATCAGCACACCCGCCACGACGCACTGCCACGCCCACAGCGCGACCACCGGTTCGCGCTCCGGCCAGTCGGCGCGTGCGAGCAGGCGCGGGGCGACGACGGCGGTGAGGGCGCCCAGCAGCAACAGCGCAACGGGGAGCAACATGTGTCAAGACTATGAGTGCGGCGCTCCCGGAGGGTATGGCCTATCGCCGCAAGTGACGCACGCCACGGCCGATCGCAGGGATATCACCCCTTACGGCCCCGCCGCGCCGGGCGCTCGCGTCCTTGGCGCCGTCCTACAGCGTGAGGAGCATCGCGATCATGGCGATGCCCATGGACAGCCGGCACACCATCGCGAGCTCCGTGCGGTCGCCCCACCCCGTGACCGTCCCGCCGCCCCCCGTCTCCGCCGCCATGGTCGGTACGGGCAGGAGGCGGACCCCGGACCACAGCACGTATCCCGCGAAGTACAGCAGCAGCGCTCCGGTCAGCGCCGGTGCGCCACCGCCGCCGTGGCCCGTGTGTGCGGCGGGGGTCGTGGCCATGGCCGCCGCCATGTAGACCATGGCGCAGGCGCCGACCAGATGATGCAGGTGGTGCCGATCGCGCCGGGCCGCCCACAGGGCACGCAGAGCCGCCACGCCGAACACGGCCGCGTACCCGAGCCAGGCCCACCGCGGCGGGGTGAGTACGACCGCGGGCACGGCCATCAACGCCATCCCGAAGCCCATGAGCGCCTCGCCCCCGGCCGCGCGGCGCTGTTCCTCGATCCTGCTGCGCATCCGCAGCAGACAGTAGGACCCGGTCGCCGCGCACAGCGCGACGAGCAGCCAGCCGGCCTGCGCCGGTCCGTGCACCGCGCACCTCCCCGATCGGATCGACGGTGTCGTCGGGTCGATGCCCTCGCACAGGGGGGTCGTATGCGAGCGCACGGGTGTACGCGGGGAGCGCGGAGGGAGCGGACGCGGGGTGACGGAGGAGACTTCCGAGGTAAATCGTTTTCAAGTAAAACACTTGCTAATGTTCTTGGTATGAGCAGCACGCCACCCCCTTCGCCCCGCACCTTCGGCCCTCCCCGTGCCCGCCGACTCCCGCTCGCCGGTGTGCTGCGTCCCGGCAAGCCGTCCGACATCTGGTTCAAGCCCGCGTCGAGCGTGGTCGTCGCCACCGCGATACCGAATCTGACGCTGCTCGCGCTCGGCCGCCTCGACCTCGTGATGTACACGATGGCCGGATCGTTCTGTGCCCTCTACACCCACAACCTCCCCTACGCCGCACGGGCCCGCGCCCTCGCCGGGGTCGTCGCCGGGATGCTGGCCAGTGTCGGCATCGCCATGGTCGCCGCCTCGCTCACCACGTCGGCGGCCGTGCTCGTGGCCGTCGGATCGCTGCTCGCCGCCGCGCAGAAGACGCTCTGCGACGCGACCCGCATCGGCCCGCCCGGCCACCTCATCTTCACCTTCATCAGCTCCGCCACCCTCTTCGCGCCGCAGGCCATCGGCCAGGTCCCCGGCCACCTCGCCCTCACGCTCGGCGCCGGCGCCATCGCCTGGCTGGTCGGCATGGCCCCCGCCCTGCTGCGACCGCACGGCCCCGAGCGCCGCGCCACCGCCAGGGCCCTGCGTGCGGCGGCCGCGTACGCCGAGGCAGCCGGGCCCGCCCGCGAGCGCGCCCGGCCCGTTGCGGCGGCGGCCGTCCACGCCGCCTGGCAGTCCCTGCTCGCCACCGGCGCCCGCACGGCGGCGCGTCGCGCCCTGGAGCGCCTGGTGATCCGCGCCGAGGACACCCTGGCGGCGCCGTCCGCGGCCGACCCCGCCCAGCTGCGCTCCTGGGCCGCCGGCCTGCGCGGCACGGGCGCGGTGCCGCGCCCCGGCGACGTACGGCCCGGCGCTGAGGACGAACTCCTCGGAGTGGACGCGGAGCTGGCGGCGCGCTCCCCGAAGGGTGCCCTCTGGCGGCGCCTGGGCCCCGGCTCGCCGCTGCTGCCCATCGCGCTGCGGACGGCCGTCGGCTGCGCGCTCGCCGGGTACGCGTCCCTCGCGCTCGGCGTCGGCCGCCCCTACTGGGCCCTTGTCACCGCGGCCTCGCTCTACCAGGCCAACGTCACGCTCACCTGGAACAGGGGAGTGCAGCGCGTGGTCGGCAACCTCGTCGGGGTGCTCGCCTTCGCCGCGATCGTCCCGCTGGCCCACCTCAGCCATGCCGCGCTCATCCTCTGCTGCCTGGCGCTGGCCTTCGGCGCGGAGGCACTGATCGGCCGCAACTACTGGCTGGGCACGGTGTGCGTCACGCCCATGGCGCTCCTCGTCACCGAGTTCGCGCGTTTCCAGCAGCCCGGTGACCTCATCCTCGACCGGGTCGTGGACACGTTCGTGGGCGCGCTGCTCGGCATCGTCGCGGCGATCGCCGTCACCAACCGGCGCGCCGCCGACCACATCGAGCTGGCCATCGACGCCACGGACCGCGCCCGCGCCCGCGCCGAACAGGCCCTGGCGGCCCCGCGCCGCGATCCCGGCATCCTGCGCCCGGCGCGCCGTGACCTGACGGCCGCCCTGGTCGACCTGCGCACCGCCCACGACGCGGCGGCGGGCGAATGGTGGCAGCGCGCCCTGCCCGACCAGCGGGTGATGGCCGCCGAACAGGCAGGACACCGTACGCTCGCGGCGACGGTACGCGGCACGCGGCACGGCGAGCGCGTACGGGTGTGACCAGCCGGGCAACGCGCAAGGGCGAGGACAGGGGCGCATGAGGAACGGGAGCGACCGGAACGAGGCGGCGGCGAAAGCCGCGGCGAGTACGGGGGACGCGGGAGACGCGGGAGACGGTGCTGCGGGCGGTGCGGGCGGTGCGGGCGGTGCGGGCGGCAGTGCTGCGGTGCGCGCTGGGGGCGATGGTGCGGGAGATACGGGGGGCAGTGCTGCGGTGCGTGCGGCCGACGGAGCTGCGCTCGAAGTCGCGTCCGGAGCCGCCGCGGACGGAACCGTGCGTGCGGCACATGGTGCTGCGGGTGGTGCCGGGGGCGGAGTTGCCGCGGGTGAATCCGTGTCCGGAGCCGCGGGCGGTTTCGTGCGTGCGGATCACGGTGCTGCGGGTGGTGCCGGGGGCGGAGTTGCCGCGGGTGGATCCGTGTCCGGAGCCGCGGGCGGTTCCGTGCGTGCGGATCACGGCGCTGCGGCTGGTGCCGGAGGCGGAGTCACCGCGGGCGGTTTCGTGCGGGCGGCGGGCGGTGGGCCCGGTGTCCCGCCCCGTGACACCGGGGCAGGCGATGGGCCCGGCGTCGCGCCGCGTGACACCGTCGCCGCGGTCGTGCGGCAGTGGCAGGCGGTGCGGCCGGACATCGACACAGGTCCGATGGAAGTCATCGGCCGCATCAACCGGTGCGCGGCCCTCCTGCAACAGGCCGAGGACGCCCCGCTGCGCCGCGCCGGCCTGACCCGTCCCGAGTTCGACCTCCTCGGCGCGCTGCGCCGTACCGGCCATGAGCTGACCCCCGGTGAACTGGCCCGCGAGACCTTCTCGTCGGGGGCCGCCGTCACCAAACGTCTCAAGCAGCTCCAGGAGCGCGACCTGGTCGACCGGCGCCCCGACACCCGTGACCGCCGTGTCTCGCACGTCGGCCTGACCGACACGGGCCGCGACCTCGTCGACTCGATCCTGCCCGACCAGCTCGCCTACGAGACGGTGGTCCTCGCCGGGCTCGACGAGGACGGGCAAGGCCAACTGAGCGGCCTGCTGGGGGAGTTGCTGCAACAGCTGGAAGGGCGGCTCGGGCTCTCGCCGGGGTTTCGCGGCTGACGCCCGGCGCAGCCCGGACGCCCGGCACAGCCCGTCAGTGGTCCTCGACCGAGGCCGCCGGCATCTCCCTCGTCTCCGGCTCCACATGCCGTGTGATCCCGTGCTGTCCTGAGTGACCCTCCCCGATCCTCCCCGCGCCTCCGCCCCGCCCCTCTCCGCTTCTCTCCGCCCCCCAAGGAGTCCCCCCATGCCCCCCACAGCCGAAGACAGCGGCGAGCAGGGTCCGCCGGATCCCGTGGCCTCGCCCCTGGACGGGCTCCCCGCCCTCGACGGCGTGGCCCGTCCCTCCCTCTGGCTGCTCCTCGTCCCCGTCCTGCTCTACGGCGCCGCCCCGTTCGTGGCCAACCGCGTCGAGCCGCGCATCTTGGGTGTCCCCTTCCTCCTGGCCTGGGTCATCGCCGCCACGGTGATCAGCCCGCTGGTCATCTGGCTCGCCGCCCGGCTCGATCCCGCGTACCGCGCCAACGCCGTCGAGCCCATCCCGGCCGACGACCTGCCGGGCACCGACGCCGAAGGAGGCCGTCGATGAACGGCTCGGCAGCCGTCGCGACCACCATCTTCGGGCTCGCGATGGTCGCCACCATCGGCATCGGCCTGTGGAGCGCCCGCGGCCGGTCCAAGGGCCTGGCCGAATGGTCCGTCTCCAGCCGCGGACTCGGTGTCCTTTTCATCTGGCTGCTCATGGCGGGCGAGACGTACACGAGCTTCTCGTTCCTCGGCACCGCGGGCTGGTCCTACTCTTTCGGCGCGCCGATCCTCTATCTGGTCGCCTATCTGACCGTCGGTTTCGCCGTCGCGTACGTCGTGGGCCCCGCCCTGTGGACGTACGCGAGCCGGCACGGCCTCATCTCCATCGCGGACATCGCCGAATTCCGTTTCCGCTCGCGCCCGGTGGGGATTCTCGTCGCCGTCGTCGCGACGGTCTTCATCGTCCCCTACATCCAGGTGCAGATTCAGGGCATGGGCGTCGTCGTGAACGCGATGACGTACGGCAGCGTCGATCTCAAGGTCGCCGCCGTCATCTCCTTCGTCGTGGCCGAGGTGTTCATCCTCGTGTCCGGTCTGCGCGGCTCGGCCTGGGTGAGCGCGCTCAAGGACATGCTGGTGATCGTCGCCGTCGTGTTCCTCGCCGTGTACATCCCGATGCACTACCTCGGCGGGGTCGGCGACCTCATGCAGCGCATGGTGACCGAGAGGCCCGAGTGGCTGACCTTCCCCGGCCACGAGTCCGGCGGGCGCAACGCCATGTGGTTCCTGAGCACCGTGGTGCTCAACGCCGTGACGATCACCATCTTCCCGACCACCGTCGCCGGTTACCTCAGCGCGAAGAGCCCGAACGCGCTGCGCCGCAACGCGCTGCTCCTGCCCTGGTACCAACTGCTTCTGTTCGTCCCGATGGTGGTCGGCGCGACGGCACTGTTCGTGATGCCGACCCTGGGCAACCCCGACCTCGCCCTCTTCAGCCTCGTCACCGACTCGCTGCCCTCACCCGTCGTGGCGTTGATCGGCGTCGCGGGCGCGCTCTCGGCGATCGTGCCGATGAGCGTGTTCATGCTCTCCATCGGCACACTGTGGGGCCGCACGATTCTCGGCGGCGGCAACGGCGCCGATCCGCGGGCGAGCCGCCGGACATCGGGGAAGCCGGGCGACGCCGACGACATGCGGACCAAGCGACTGTCGCAACTGGTGTGCGTCGTCGCCGGGTTGATCGCCCTCGCGGGCAGCCTCTTCTACCCGAACACCCTCGTGGAGCTCTCCGTCCTGTCGTACGAGGGACTGGCCCAGCTCGTGCCCGTCGTGCTGCTCGCCCTGTTCTGGCGGCGGCTGACCGCGCGGGCCGCCGTCTGCGGAATGCTCACCGGGCTCGCGGTGATGACCGCGCTGTGGGCCACCGAGAACGACCCGTACCACGGGGTGAACGGCGGCGTCATCGCGCTCGCGGCCAACCTCGTCGTGCTGCTCGCGGTCGTGTTCCTCGCACCGGGCGCCGGACCGGCCCTGCCGCGCGAGGGTTCGGCACAAGCCGCCGTGCGGGAGACACGATGACGGACGGCGAGGTCTTTGAGGTGCCGGGGCTCCGGGAACCCGTGGAGATCCGGATCGACCAGTGGGGCGTCCCGCATCTGTACGCCGCGTCGCAGGACGACCTCTTCCTGGCCCAGGGCTTCAACGCCGCCCGCGACCGCCTCTTCCAACTGGACCTCTGGCGGCGCCGCGGACTCGGCCTGCTCGCCGAGGTGCTGGGCGAGGGGTACGCCGAACACGACCGCGCGGCACGGCTGTTCCTCTACCGCGGCGACATGGCCGAGGAGTGGCGGGCGTACGGGGACGACACCGAGCGGGTGACGACGGCGTTCGTCGACGGCATCAACGCGTACGTGAGGCTGTGCCGTACGAACTCCCGTCATCTCCCGCCCGAATTCGCCCTGCTGGAGTACGAGCCGTCGTACTGGCAGCCCTCCGACGTGGCCCGCATCCGCAGCCACGGCCTGCAGTACAACCTGCACGAGGAAGTCGCCAGGGCCCTCACCCTGCGGGACCACGGCCCGGGGACGGAGGACCTGCGCCGCCGCCGCGAGCCCGCCCCGCACCGGCTGCGCGTCCCCGAGGGGCTCGACCTGTCCGTCATCCCGTCCGACGTCCTGCGGGTGTACGAGCTGGCCACCACGCCCCCGTGGGCGGCGGGCACCGCGCCCCGCCAGGGCCTTGACGGCTCCAACAACTGGGTGATCGCCCCGTCCCGGACCGCCACGGGCCGCCCCCTCCTGGCCAACGACCCGCACCGCGGGATCGCCCTGCCCGCGTTGCGCTACCTCGCGCACCTGTCGGCGCCGGGCATCGACGTCATCGGGGCGGGGGAACCGGCCCTGCCCGGCATCTCCATCGGCCACAACGGCCGGGTCGCGTTCGGCCTGACGATCTTCCCGATCGACCAGGAGGACCTCTACGTCTACCGCACGAACCCGGCGAACCCGCGCGAGTACTGGTACGAGAACCGCTGGGAGCCGATGACGCGCGTCACGGAGTCCGTCCCGGTGCGCGGCGGCGAGGCGATCGCGGCGGACCTGTGGTTCACGCGCCACGGCCCGGTGATCCGCGAACTGCCGGACCAGAACGCGGCGTTCGCGGTCCGCGCGGCCTGGCTTGGCCCGGGCATGGCCCCGTACCTGGGCAGCATGGACTACATGCGGGCGACGAGCCCCGACGAGTTCGTCACGGCGATGCGCCGCTGGGGAGCCCCCGGCGAGAACCAGGTCTACGCGTCCCCGGACGGCACGATCGGCTGGCGCCCCGCCGGCCGCGTCCCCGTCCGCCCCAACTGGGACGGCACGTTGCCCGTCCCCGGCGACGGCCGCTACGAGTGGGCCGGCTTCCTCGACGTGGAGGAACTCCCCTCGGTCCGCGACCCGGCGCGGGGCTGGTTCGCCACGGCCAACCAGCTGAACCTGCCTCCCGCGTACCCGAACGCGGAGAAGACGGTCACGTACGACTGGTACGCACCGACCCGCCACGACCGCATCACGGAGGAACTGGGCGAACACGCGGCCTGGACGGTCGAGGACTGCGTACGCCTGCAGACGGACTACGTGAGCCTGCCGGCACGACGACTACAGACGCTGCTCGCCGCATTGCGGGGCAAGCCCCCGGCGGCCGCAACTTCAGCGCTCGGCGCGGTGGCCGGCCCTGGTGGGGCTCCGGTGCTCGGCGATGCGGTGGCCGATGCTGCCGGGTCCGGTGGTGGTGTGGCCGGGGATGCTGTGGTGGGCGACGGCGCCGACGACGCGGCGGGTCTTGCCCGGCCCGGCTGCCCTGCCGGGCTCGACCGCCCTGCCGGGCTCGACCGCCCTGCCGGGCTCGACCGCCCTGCCGGGCTCGACCGCCCTGCCGGGCTCGACCGCCCTGCCGGGCTCGACCGCCCTGCCGGGCTCGACCCCGCTGCCGACCGCGGCGAACCGGCCGCCGGCCACGGCGAACCACCCACCACCGGTGATCTCCTCACCGTCGCCCTCGCCCTCCTCAGAGACTGGGACGCCCGTCTCACCGCAGAGTCCCCGGCCGCCGCCGTCTTCGAGGTCTGGTATCGGCGGCATCTGAGGCCTGCCCTTCGGGCTCGGGCGCTCGGGGGGATTGTGGGGGAGGGGGCGCGGGAGGCCGCTTTGGCGCGGGTTCTTCCCGCGGAGGACGCGGCGGCGGATGCTCGTGTCGATCTGGAGCTGCTGGACGCGGATCCGGATCCCGCGCTGCTGCTCGGGACGCTGGACGCCGCCGTCGGGGAACTCGCCGGGCTGCTGGGCGCCGATCCGGACGGCTGGTCCTGGGGCGCCCTGCACCACGCCCATCCGCACCATCCCATCGCCGCCTTGCTCGGCGGACCCGCCCCGGAATGGGCCTCCGTAGGCCCTGTTCCGCGCGGCGGCAGCGGGGACACCGTGGGAGCCGCCGCCTACGGGCCGGGGTTCCGGCAGACCACGGGGGCCACCTTCCGGATCGTCGTGGACGTCGGCTCCTGGGACGACTCCGTGGCGATGAACTCGCCGGGGCAGTCCGGCGTTCCGGGCAGCCCGCACTACGACGACCTGTTCGCGAGCTGGGCCGCCGACGCCTCCTTCCCGCTCCTCTACTCCCGCGCCGCGGTGGAGAAGCACACGCGGCGGACGATCACGCTGCGACCGCCCGGCGCGACGCGGGTTCAGGAGGCCGAAGATCCGAACGGCAAGTAGTCCACCTCGTATCCGAAGCAGCGGGGACCGGCCAGGGCGAGCCCGGCCGGGGTGGTCCAGCGCGGGTCGCAGCGGGCGGCGAAGACGCTGACGCGCAGCCCGTAGCGCAGGCCCTCCGCGGTCACCGGGTCGCCGGTCTCGCCGTCCAGAACCAGATCAGGTCGGGCGTGGTCGCGACGGTCACCCCGTCGCGCGTGGCGAGCAAGTGCTCGTTCTGGAAGCCGAGTTCGAGCACCCGGCCCGCGTCCTCGCGCGTCCCCTCGATCCGGGCGTGCCCGCGCGCGAAACCCCCCTCCGTACGACGCATCACGTCGACCACCTTGCCCGTCAGAAGCGGCACACCCGCCAGCACCACCCGTGCCGCCGCCACCGGATCCCGGTGCGCGGCACGCGCCTCGCGCACCGCCGCCCCGAGCCGGCCGGCGAGCGTCAGCGTGGCGGGCACCAGGCCGGCGGCGAGCTGATCGCCGCGCAGCACTGTGTCCGCGCAACTGATCTGGCAGCCGAGTTCCACGCACACCGCACGCGCGATGCGCTCGGCCGTGTGGTTGTCGACGGCCTCGACGACGACCGTGTTGCCCTTGTCGTCGGCGAGCGCCATCGGCGAGATGCTGATCCCGGCAAGACCCGGCAGCACCATCTGCGCCTCGGGGAACGCCCTCCCCATCGCGTCCTCGTCCACGAGGGGAAGACCGGTCCGCGCGGCGCACGCGATCGGCAGCATCGAGTTGACCCCGCCGACCTCCAGCGGAGCCAGGTGAGTGGCCCGGCGCCCGATGTGTCTCTCCAGGGCCCGCAGCGCCGCCGCGTCCTCCCGGCCGTTGGGCACGCGCTCCAGGAGGACGGTGGGCGCGCCCATGCCGGAGACCGGGACGACGGTCGCGTCGGCGCGCACCTCGTCGATGCGGACGAGCCGCACGGGCCCGTGCGAACGGATCGCCTCGCGGGCGAGCAGCTTGCCGATGTACGGGTCGCCGCCACCGCCCGTGCCGAGGATGCCCGAGCCGCGGGCGATGTCGTCGAGGTTGCCGAGGGTGATCTCACGCATCGGCTGTCGCCCCGGCGCCGCACCAGGTGATGTCGCCGATCCGCCGCAGGTCCAGGTCCCCCACCGCTTTGACGCGGATGCGGGTCGCGCCGCCGGGCAGATAGGCGAGCGGCACCTCCTCGATGTCCACGACGCGTACGCTGCCGGGCCGTGCCCCGGCGTCCAGGGCACGGCCGAGGGCCTCGTCGCGGGCCTCGGCGAGCACCGAATCCCTGCGCCCGTCGGGGACGCGGAAGACCCGGTCGACCTCTCCGCCGATCTGCGCGATCGCCGCACCCACCGCGTTGGCCACGCCGAAGTGCGCGGGCCTTCGCACATCGGCGAAGCCGGGTAACGGCTCGGGCATCAGAACGGAGCCGCCGCCGACGGCGACCACCGGAAGGGCCGCCGCCGAGGTCCGCATCCGGTCGACGCCCTCCGCGAGCCGCCCGGCGATGCGCTCCAGGGCCCGCTCGGTGAACTCCGGCTCCAGATGGGCGACATGAGCGCTGTCCCCGATGTCCGCCCGGCCCGCGGCCACCGCGAGATCCGTCGCCGTCAGCCGCGTACCGCCGAAGACGAGCGCCTCCCGCGTGAGCAGATGACCCACCGACCGCGGGCCCGTCCCACCGCGGCGCGACACCAGGGACCCGCCCCCGATGCCGAGCGAAAGGACGTCGGGGATACGGAAGTTGACCCGTATCCCCGCGGCCTCGCTCTCGCCCGCCGCCTCGCGCGGAAAGCCCCCGGTGAGCATCCCGATGTCGGCCGTGGTGCCGCCCACGTCGATGACCGCGCAGTCCCCGACCCCGGACAGGAGGGCCGCGCCCCGCATCGAGTTGGTCGGCCCCGACGCGAACGTCGCGACGGGGCACGTGCGCGCGAAGTCGACGTCCATCAGCGTTCCGTCGTTCTGCGAGAGGAAGAACGGTGCCGTGATCGACAGCTCGGCCAGCGCCTTGCCGAGGGATTCGACGATCACGGTGGCCAGGTCCCGCAGCGACGCGTTGATGATCGTGGCGTTTTCGCGCGCGAGAAGACCGACCCGGCCGAGATCGTGCGAGAGCGAGAAGTGCACGCCCTCGCCGAGCTCGGCCCGCAGGATCTCGGCGGCCTGCCGCTCGTCCGTCTCCGCGACCGGCGAGAACACCGACGACACGGCGACCGAGGTGAGCCCGCGAGCGGCGATGTCGGCCGCCGTGCGCTTGAGCTCCTCCGGATCGAGCGGCGAAAGCGGCCTGCCGTCGAACTCGCGCCCGCCGTGGCAGAGATAGCCGTACCCGCCGACGGCCGCCCGCTGCCGGGCGGGCCAGTCCGCCATGGGCGGCACGGCGGCGGTGGCGGGAAGACCGAGACGTACGGCCGCCACGGGGGTGAGCCGGGCGCCCTCCACGAGCGCGTTGAGGAAGTGCGTGGTGCCGATCATCACCGCGGTGACGGATTCGGCGGGCGGGTCCAGGGCCCGCACCGCGGCGGTGACCCCGGAGGTGATGTCGGGCGTGGTCGGTGACTTGGCGGCCGCGAGCACGCGGTCGTCGTATCCGAGGAGGACGGCGTCGGTGTTGGTACCACCGACATCGATGCCGATACGCATGGTGGCGGAGCCCTTCGTGTGGCGACGGGTGACGTGGCGACGGGTGACAAGGCGACGGGTGGCGTGGCGACGGGTGACGCGTAGTACGGACGTGACGCACGCCGTGATCAACCTGGCGGCGGGGCGGCGGTGCCCGGCCGTCCGGCGGCGGCATCGGCCATCGGGGCCCGCGGGAAGCCGGGGCGGCACCTGCTTCCGCCACTGCCCTGCCACCGCCGGTCGCCGGCCGCTCACGGCCGACAGCCCGTACCGGGGCGGCACAGGCGCCGCCCCGATGCGGGCTGCTCGGTCGTTCGGTCGTTCCCCGCTGTCGGCGCCAGGGGGGGGCCTCTGACGGATCTCCGCCGCGTCGCGGCGGCGCCCGGCGCTCTCCCGTGCCTCAGGGGCGCGGGTGGACCCCCGCGCCGGCCGCCCCGGCAGAAAGCCCGGGTACGCCCGGCGCGAGGGCCCGCGGCCGGCATTCCCCCCGGAAACCCCCTAGGGGAACAGTGGCTTCTCCGGGGCCATCGACCGCCTCGCCACCTCGGACGTCACCCTGGCCTGGATCTCCTCCGGCGAGAGATAGACGTCCGTCATCTCGAAGTCCCTGAGCGTGGCGGGCCGTTGGGCCTGGAACCCGGTGCGTACGTAGTCGTCGCCGGCGAGGGCGTTGAGCCCCCAGTTCGCGGCCGTGCGGAAACGGGCGGTGAGGGTGCGCAGCGCCCCCAGGTGATAGCCCCGCGCGACGATCTGAGCGGGCAGGCCGGACAGCTGCACGCCCATCGGCTTCGACACGGCCTGGATGCCGCCCAGGTCGACGACCAGGCCCATGTCCTTGTGCCGGTAGTCGCTCAGGGGCGTGCCCCGCACGGCCGCGGTGACGTTCCTCGCGGCGGCCCAGCCCTGCCGCATCGCGTGCTGCGCGGTGGGCGGGCACGTCGCGTCGCCGCCCTTGACGAGGTCGGGGACGGCCGCCGCGTCGCCGAGCGCGAACACGCCGTCCAGGCCGGGCACCGTCAGGTCCGGCCGGACCACCAGGCGGCCCTTGTTGGTCTCGGCGCCCAGCGTGGCGATGAGCGGGCTCGGCGCGACACCGGCGGTCCAGATCAGCGTCCGGCAGGGCAGCGTGCGCCCGTCGGTGAGGGTAACGGTGTCCTCGGTCGCCTTCTCCACCGTGACCCCGAGCGACACGTGAATCCCGCGCCGGCGCACTATGTCCAGGGCCTTCTCCCCGAGCCGGTCGCCCAGTTCGGGCATCAGCTTCGGCGCGACGTCGACGAGATGCCAGTTGATCTGCGTCGGGTCGAGCCCCGGATACCGCTTGGTGGCGGCACTCGTCAGGCGGTGCAGATACGCCGCCGTCTCCGTGCCCGCGTAACCGCCTCCGACGACCACGAACTGCAGCCGGGACTCCCGCTCGGCACGGTCGGAGCTCGCCGCCGCCAGGCTCAGCTGCGAGATGACGTGGTCGCGGATCCACGCGGCCTCGGCCAGTGTCTTCACGCCCACGGCGTGCCGGTCGACACCGGGGATGTCGAACTGCCGGGTCACGCTGCCCGGAGTCAGGACCAGGTAGTCGTAGCGCTCCACGACCTCCTCGCCGTTGATCTTCCGTACGATCACGGCCTTCGCGTGCGGATCCACCCCGATGGCCCCGCCCGGCACGATCGCCGTCCGGCGCAGCATGCGGCGCAGCGGCACCGCGACCGACTGCGGGGTGAGCACGCCCGACGCGACATGGGGGAGCAGCGGCAGATACAGCTGATGGTCCTGCGGGCTGATCAGCCGCAATTCGGCGTCCTGCGCCTTGAGCGTCCGCTCCAGCTTGTGCGCGCACTCCATACCGGCGAAGCCACCGCCGATGATCAGAATCCGGGGACGTTGCATAAGAGATCGCTCCAGGGTTGGGCTCACCCGAGCCAGGCGAGCGTGGCGACGACGAAGGCCCGGACACGCGGGTCCTCCTGGGCGAGGAGTCCGGTTCATCCTCCGACGGCGGGCGGCCCGGCGCACGTCGGGTGCGCCGGGCGGGGAACCCGGGTACCCCCGATCCGTCGGTTCAGCCGTCCGCTCCGGCTGTGGAAGGTTCACGTGCGGTGGAAGGTTCACGTGGTGACGGAGCCGCCCTCGCGGGCGATGTCCTGGACGATGCTTCGCGTCACAGACTGTCCCGGCTCGTACTGCCTGTCGAGCGCCCCGTCCTGACCGTCCCCTCCGAGCGCCGTCGTCGACAACCGACGGGGGCGGGGCGGCCGGCGCGGGCGGGGCGGCAGGCGGGGGCGGGGCGGCAGGCGGGGCGTCTCAGATGCCGGGCCGGTAGCGGATGGGATGGTCCTGCGGTACTTCGACGATGACGATCCTGACGCCGTCCGGATCCGCGATCCACATCTCGACGAGCCCCCAGGGCTCCTTCACCGGCTCCCGCACCACCTCCACCCCCCGCGCCACGAGATCCGCGTGCGCCTCCCGCGCGTCCGCCACCTGCAACCACAGCTGGAGGCCGGGCGCGGGCGGGGTCTCGGAGCGGCCGGAGACCTCCAGGAAGCCGCCGCCGAGGAAGTAGACCGTGCCGCGTTCGGGCCCCGTACCGAACTCCCGGTAGACCCCGAGCCCCAGCGCCTCGCCGTAGAACGCCCGGGAGCGGTCGGGGTCGGTGGGACGGAGAAGGATTCTGCTGCTCAGTACATGCACCATGCAGCCGCACCTTAGCGGGGGGATACGCTCGGCGGTGCCTCGCCCGCGCCGCGCCGGACGGCGGCGGGCCAGAGAGCCCAGCGAGACCAGAGCTCAGCGAGACCAGCGAGACCAGAGAGATCGGAGAACCCGCCCCATGGACACCGCCCCGCGCCTCGGCACGGACGACCTCACCTTCCGCGCCGCCACCGACGCGGACGTAGACGCGCTCGTCTCGCTCATCGAGTCGGCGTACCGCGGCGACTCCAGCCGGGCCGGCTGGACCACGGAGGCGGACATCCTCCAGGGGCAGCGGACCGATCCGCAGGGGGTCATCGACGTCATAAAGTCGCCGGTCAGCAAGCTGCTCACGGTCGAGCGCGAAGGCCAGATCGTCGCCTGCTGCCAGCTGGAACAGCGCGGCGAGCACGCCTACTTCGGGATGTTCGCGGTGAGCCCGGCGCTCCAGGGCGCGGGCCTCGGCAAGGTGATCATGGCGGAGGCCGAGCGGATCGCCCGGCAGGCGTGGGGCGCGAAGGAGATGCACATGACCGTGATCTCCGTACGCGAAGATCTCATCGCCTGGTACGAGCGGCGCGGTTACCGCCGTACGGGAAAGATGACGCCCTTCCCGTACGGCGACGAGCGCTTCGGCATTCCGCAGCGGGACGACCTGCAGTTCGAGCTGCTTGTCAAGCCCCTCGGCTGAGCCCGGCGGCGACGGACGGCGCGACGGACAGTGCGACGAGCGGTCGGGCCGTGCAGCGGTCAGGCCGTGAAGCGGCCCGTGCGCTTGATCTCCGGGTAGTCCGTGGTCGCCCCGTCCAGTTGCAGCGCGCGCACGAGCCGCAGATCGTCCTGCGAGTTCACCACCCAGCCGATGATCCGCAGGTCGGCCTTCTTGGCACGCTCGACGATCTCCAGCGTCAGCCGCCGGATGTTCAGGACGAGGGTGGTGGCGCCGACCGCCGTGGCACGCTCCACGACGTCGGTGCCGTAGCGGCTCGCGACGAGCGCGGTGCGTACGCCGGGGACGAGGCGCGCGATCTCGGCGATCGCCTCGTCGTGGAAGGAGATCACCTCCACCCGGCCGACCAGGTCGCGCCGGTGCATCACCTCGGCGAGGGCGCGGGCGGCGGCCACGTCCTTGATCTCGGCCTGCAGCGGCGCCTTGACGGCGTCCAGGACCTCTTCGAAGACCGGGATCCGCTCGCCGCGCCCGGCGTCGAGCTCACGCAGCTCGGCCAGGGTCTTCTCGGCGATCGGTCCCTTGCCGTCGGTCGTACGGGCCACGTCGGCATCGTGCATGACGACGAGGGCGCCGTCCTTGCTCAGATGCAGATCGAGCTCGATGAGATCGAGGCCCGCGGCCTGCGCGGCGATGAAGGACCGGAGGGTGTTCTCGGGTTCGACACCCATGACCCCGCGGTGACCGATGGTGAGGAAGTTCAAGGTTCACTCGCTTCCGTCGACGGCGGCTCGGTGGCCGCGGGGCGAGGACAGGGGTGCCACGCGGCAAGGTCGCAGCCTAACGGCCCGCTTCCGCGATGGAACCTTCCGTACGGGGGTGCCAGGAGGAATCGGAGTCGTCCGCTCGGCTCCCCACGATGCCGAGCAGAAGCCCGGTGATGACGGCGGCGGCAAGGACGGCGCGGGTGCTCACGGGTGCACTGCTCCATACGGCGGGGGCGGCTGACCCCGCCCGTCCTACCGGCAGGAGGCCCCGCACCGCGAGCCACGTCACCCCTGGGTGGGCGAGTCCCCGGAGGGTTGACCGGGGAGTTGAACGGGGGGCGTGGGGCCGGTGATTTCGGCTTGATCGGTGCGCATCGCGGGCTCGGGTTCCGCGTGCTCCGGTTCCGCGGGCCCGGCAAGCTCCGTGAGGTCCGCGAGCATCGCCTCCGCCAGTTCGATCTCCGCCTCCAGGCGCCGGCAGCTCCAGCGCAGGGCGATCTGCGGATGCGTCCACGCCTCCTGGCCGTCCGCGCGGGCCAGCGCGTCGTGAATCTCCTTCAGCTCGCCCCGTGTGTGCGCGATGTGCTCGCTGACCAGGGCCCGCAGATGACCGGGCGCCGCCAGATGCCCGAGCCAGACCCGCAGGAGCAGCGGGTGTTTCAGGACGGGCGGTCCCGCGTCCCGGACGCCCCCCGCCCATCCGACGAGCGCGGCACGGCCCTCGGCCGTGATGGCGTACGACCGCTTCGTGCGGGGCTCCTCGGGTCCCGAGCGCCGCGACGTGGCGTACCCGAGCGCTTCGAGGCGGCGCAGTTCGGCGTAGATCTGGCTGATGGCGGGCGACCAGTAGAAGTGGCGGAGCGAGGCGTCCGCCCACTTCTTCAGTTCGTACCCGGTGCGTTCGCCCGGGAAGGAGAGCAGGCCGAGCACGGCCCACGCGGTCGGCGGCAGCCCGGCGGACCGCTGCGGCGAGGTGGGGCCGGGAGCTGCCATATGACTGATTGAAGTGAACGTCACAGTGCCGGCGCAAGATGTGTGCGATGCGAACCGTGCGCGGGGGTATAGGGGCTTCATGAGTGATCTCCAGGATCAGGGACCGCATATCCGCAAGCTGCTCGCCGCCACCGACCGCCTCGCGTTCCACCGCGTGGCCGTCCGGTCCTGGCCGGCCGCGGAGCCGGTCCTGCCGCGGCTGAGCCGCAGCGCCGACCACGGCCTGCTGTGGTTCGGCATCGCCGCGGGGATGTGGGCGTTCGGCGGCGCGCGCGGCAGGCGTGCGGCGGTGCGCGGCATCGCCTCCCTGGCCCTCGCCTCGGGCACGGTCAACACGCTGGGCAAGAGGGCGGTGCGCCGCTCGCGGCCGGTCATGGACGCGGTGCCGGTGATAAGGCACCTCTCCCGGCAGCCGATCACCAGCTCCTTCCCGTCCGGACACTCTGCCTCGGCGGCCGCCTTCGCCGCGGGTGTGGCCCTGGAGTCGCGGGGGATGGGCGCGGCCGTGGCCCCGGTCGCGGCGTCGGTGGCCTTCTCCCGGGTGTACACCGGAGTGCACTACCCCAGCGATGTCCTGGTCGGCGCGGCCCTCGGCGTGGGCGCCGCCTACGCCGTGCGCGGCATGGTGCCCTCCCGGGCGCAGCTGCCGCCGCCCGCACGCCCCCGTACGGACGCGCCCGCGCTGCCGGAGGGCGAGGGCCTGGTCGTGGTGGTCAACCCCTCCTCCGGGGCGCAGCCTCAACTCCTGGACCCGGTGCGGCAGTTGAAGACCGCCCTGCCCCGCGCGGAGGTGATCCTCTACGAGGAGGAGGCGGGGCCGCTGCCCAAGGTCCTGGACGAAGCGGCCAAGGACGCGGCGCGGCGCGGCGGCGTCTTCGGCGTGTGCGGGGGAGACGGCACGGTGAACGCCGCCGTGACGCCGGCCCTGCGGTACGACGTGCCGCTGATGGTGCTGCCCGGCGGAACGTTCAACCACTTCGCCGCCGACCTCGGCGTCGACACGGTCGCGGACGCCTGCGTCGCCCTCGCCACGGGCAGTGCCGTACGGGCCGACGTCGGCCGGGTGAAGCCGCTGGCCGGGATCGGCCCCGACGGGCGGACGTACTCCGACCCGGTGTACTTCCTGAACACGTTCAGCCTCGGCGCTTACCCCGAACTCGTGCGCATCAGGGAGGAGTGGTCCCCGAAGATCGGCGGCCCGCCCGCCGCCCTGCTCGGCGTGGCCCAGATCCTGCACACCGGGAAGCCGTTGCGCGCGGTGGTGAACGGCAAGGCCAGGGACATGTGGCTGCTCTTCGCGGGCAACGGCGCCTACCGCAGCACCGGCATCGCCCCGGTGCGCAGGCACGATCTGGCCGACGGACTGCTCGACGTCCGCATCGCGAACGGCGGGAGCTTCGCGCGCAGCCGGCTGCTCGTCTCGGCCCTCGCCGGCCAGCTGGCCAAGACCCGGCTCTACGCGTCGGCCAAGACGCAGCGTCTGGTCATCTCGGGCCTGCCGGAGGACACCCGGATGGCGTACGACGGCGAACTCGCCCCGGCGCCCGCGTCGCTGCTCCTCGACAAGCTGCCCGAGGCCCTCACCGTGTACCGCCCGACCCCCGACTGACACCGGCCGGGCCGCGGCGCGGGCACCCGGATGTGTTACGCCAAGCGGAGCATTCGGCGTGCGCGCCGGTCCCGTCGCCACTGTGCTGGCCCTCATGGGCTACGACATAGACAGCCCGCGCGAAGCGGGCACCACACGACGTGACGTACTGAGCGTCGCCGCGGGTCTGATGGCAGGCGGCGCCCTCACGGTGGCGGGTCCGGCGAGGCAGGCCGCCGCGGAGTCCGACGCGGCGCGGGCCGCGACGGAGTCCGACGGCGGCTGCGGCGTCGGCTACGACGCGGAGTTCGAGGAGGCCCTCGCCGAGGGGGACGAGGCGACCCCGGACTCCCGCGTGCTCGCCCCCGAAAAACCCCGCCGAAGATTCACCCTGCCGCTGCGCCGGCGCTACCGCGTGAGTTCCCGCTACGGCGTACGCGGCGACTGGGCCGCCGGGCACCACACGGGCATCGACCTCGCCGTCCCGAAGGGCACCGCGGTGCACGCCGTCGGCGCGGGCACCGTCGTACTCGCTCGCTGGTCGGGGGCGTACGGCAAGGCGGTGACGGTGCGGATGCGGGACGGGCACTACGCCGTGTACGCGCACCTCTCCCGAATCTCGGTACGCCGGGGGGCCCGCGTCGGCGCCGGCGACCGCATCGGCAGGAGCGGGGCCACGGGCCGCGCCACCGGACCCCACCTCCACCTGGAGATCCGGGCCCGGCGCGGCTACGGCTCGGACGTCAATCCGGTCCGCTATCTCGCGAAGCGCGGGGCGCGGCTGTAGCGCGGGCGGGGCCCGGTGACGCGGTACTTACCGTCGAGTAGGGTCGAGCCTCCGTCGTCACTCCAGGAGGCAGCATGTCCCCGGTGCCCCGTTCGCCCCTGCTCCTCGCCGGTCTGCTTGCCGGGGCGGGTGTCGCGCATCTCGCCGCTCCGAAGCTGTTCGACGCCACGGTGCCGCGTTCCCTGCCCGGTTCGCCGCGGAGTTGGACGTACGGGAGCGCCGTGGTCGAGTTCGCGCTCGCGGCCGGCGTCGCGCTGCCCCGCACCCGGCGCCCCGCGGCGCTGGCCACGGCGGCGTTCTTCGTGGGCGTGTTCCCCGCCAACGTGAAGATGGCGGTGGACTGGCGCGGCCGCCCCGCCCCGCTCAGGGCCGCGGCGATCGGCCGCCTCCCGCTCCAGGTCCCGCTCGTGCTGTGGGCCAGGAACGTGGCGGAGGCGGCGGCCCGTCGCGCCTCCTAGCGCCGGCTCAGGGTGCCGCGGCCCGCGACCGCCGTGGAGGTCGTCGTGGTGTGGGCGAGGCGCGCGGTCCGTGTCGGGACGTCGACCGTGTAGGTGTCCACGGTCATGGTCCGTTCGGAGACCTTGAGGACCATGAAGCCCACGTCGGAGAAGTTCTGCCAGGCGGCGGGGTGGTCGAAGTGGGCCCTGCCGTCACCGGACTTGGCGGCGGCCCCGCAGACGATCTGGCGGGTGCCGGCCGTGCGGGTCGTCGGCTCCAGGACCTGGAGGGTGTGGTCGTGCCCGGACAGGATCAGGTCGGCCCGGCCGCACACCACCTGTTCGTACAGCTCCTTGAGGTGGATCCCGCTCGTGTAGTGGCCGATGACGAAGCCGTCGTACGAACCGGCGCTGCCGTGCTTCCCGTTGTTCAGGTACGGGTGGTGGCCCAGGACCACCTTCCAGCGGGCGCGGGAGGCGGAGAGCGCGGTGTCCAGCCACTGGCGCTGGGCACGCATGTAGGGGCCGTCCCAGCGGTAGTGCGGCGAGATCTGGGCGACCGTCGAGGCGACGGGGTTGGTGTCGAGGGCGAAGAACTCCACCACCGGGTCGCCGCGTCCGGGCCCGTCGGATGAGGGCAGGGCGACGTTGTAGTAGCGGCCGGGCATGTACCAGCGAGGCGAGGACGCCGCGTAGGAGACCTCGCGGTCGCCGCGCGAAGGATCGCCGCCGCTGCCGGGGATCAGGCCCGAGCAGTCGTGATTGCCGAGGACCATGAGCCAGGGGACGTCAATGCCGGTGTTGGGTATCTCGAACTTGTCCCGGAACTCGGAGTCGTGGTCGGACTCCGGCCCGTTCTCGTAGATGTTGTCGCCCAGACCGACGGCCAGCGAGATCCCCTCGTCACGGCACACACGCCGGGCGGCCTCGGTGACGGCGAGCTGTTCCTCGCCGCCGGTGCCCGCGTCGCCGGTGACGAGCACGGCGAACTCCCCCTGCCGGTTGGGCCCGTCGGGGAACGGGAACTTCGCGACGCCCTGCGCCGCCGCGGCCCGCCCCGCGCCGGTGGGCAGCACGGCGAGCGCGGCACCGGCGGCCGCACCGCCGAGCAGCGTGCGGCGGCCAAGGGCAATGGCCTGCGGGCCCCATGTGGCGGCGAGGTCAGCGGCGAGCGGCGCGTCGGCGCGCAACCACTGTTTCTCGGTCAAGTCCGCCCGCGGCGGTATCAGTTCGTCATCGCACATCCGAGCGTTCTCCCATACCGACCCGGACAGGGGAAGACGATCAGGCGAATTACCGGTGGAGATCTCCGGCATGGTGAGGCCGGCACAGGGTCACCGGCGTGGAGCTCGTACGCCGACCGGCTCACGCACGCCGTCATGGCGACGCTCATGGACGACCCCGACGCCCTGCCCCGCGCCGCCCTGGACCACCTGGCCGAACTGGCAGAGGGTGGACAGATCCCGGTCGCCACGGCAAAGGAGCAGGCCGCACATGTCTGAACAGCACCACCCCGCGTCCCCGCAGGCCGCCCCCGCATCCCCGCTCGCCGGCCTGAAGGTCGTCGACCTCTCCAAGATCCTCGCCGGGCCCTACGTCACCATGTCCCTCGCCGATCTCGGCGCGGACGTCATCAAGGTCGAGCACCCCCGGGGCGGCGACCCGACCCGCGCCTGGGGCCCGCCCTTCAACGGCCCCGACGCCACGTACTACCTGGCGGCCAACCGCAACAAGCGCTCGGTGACCCTCGACCTCAAGTCCCCCGAGGGGCAGGAGGCCGTGCACCGGATGCTCGCCGACGCGGACGTCCTGGTGGAGAACTTCCGCCCCGGCAGCTCCCTCGCCGACGCCTTCGACTACCGCGCCCTCAGCGAGCGCTACCCGCGCCTGGTCCTGCTCCACATCTCGGCGTTCGGCGACAGCGGGCCGCTTCGCGACGAGCCGGGGTACGACATGGTTGCCCAGGCGAGCGCCGGTCTGATGTCCCTCACCGGCGAGCCCGACGGCCCGCCCGTCAAGGCCGGTTACGCCATGGGCGACCTGGGCGCCGCCCTCTTCGGCCTGATCGGCGTCACGTCGGCCCTCGTCGAACGCGAGCGCACGGGGCGCGGCCAGTACGTCACGACCTCCCTGTACGAGTCCCAGCTCGCCCTGCACATCAACTGGGCCACCGGCTACTTCGCCACCGGCGAGCGGCCCGCACGCCTCGGCTCCGGCCACCCCAGCCTCGTCCCGTACCAGGCCTACCCGGCGTCCGACGGCCACTTCGTGATCGCTGTCGGCAGCGACGCGCTCTTCCGCCGCCTCAGCCGGACGCTGGGCCACCCCGAGTGGGCCGACGACCCGCGCTTCGCCACCAACCGCGCCCGCGTCACCCACCGGGGAGCCCTCAACGCCAAGCTGGAGGCGGTCCTCGTCGACGACACGGTGGCCCACTGGTGCGCGTTGCTCGCCCCGCGCGGCGTCCCCGTCGCCGCCATCCGCACCCTCGACGAGGTCTACGACTGCCCGCAGACCGAGGCGCTCGGCATGGTCCAGAAGGTCGACCACCCGGACGTGGGCCCGCTCCGGCAGGTCGCCTTCCCCGTCAGTTTCCGCGGCGGGCGCCCCGCCGTGCGCACCGCGCCGCCCACGCTCGGCCTGCACAGCCGGGACGTACTCGCCGAACTCGGCTACGACGAAGCGGCCATCGACCGCCTGCTCGCCGACGTGCGGCACCCGCAGCAGCCCCACCGCCCGCAAGGAGCCTGACCCTGCCGTTCCCCGCCCTCGACGCCGCCGCCCCGCCGACCCGCTCGCCCGTCAAGCGCCCAGCGTGTGCAGCGCGGCGCCCGCCAGCGTTTGTACGCCCGGCAGCAGGACCGAGAGGTCCGGGGCGAACAGCGGGCTGTGGTTGGCCGGTACGCCGGTGATCTTCTCGGCGACTTCCTTGCCCGGCGCCGCCTGCCAGGTGGCGTGCGCCGTCGAGGGCACGAACCAGAAGTCGTAGGGCACCCCGGTGGGCACGAGGACGGAGAAGTCCTCGCTGCCCATCGCGGGGCCGAAGTCGATCACGGCGTCCTCGCCGACGATGTCGCGGTGCACGGCCGCGATCTCGGCGTCGAGCGCGGCGTCGTTGACGGTGGCGGGGAAGCTCGCGCCGACCGTCACCTCGGGCGGCACGGGGCACCCGGCGGCCAGGCACTCGCCCTCGGCGATGCGGCGGACGGCGGCCAGGACGCGCTCGCGCACCGCCACGTCCCGCGTCCGCAGATTCAGGCCGAGCCGGGCCTCCGCGGGGATGATGTTGGGCCGCAGGCCCGCATGGAACTGCCCGGTGGTGAGCACCACCGCGTCCGACGCGGACACCTCGCGGGACACCACGGTCTGCAGCCGGGTGACGATGTAGGCGGCCGTCACCACCGGATCGACGGTGGCCTCAGGACGTGAGCCGTGGCCGCCGACTCCGTGCACCACGATCTCCACGTTGTCGGCGGCCGACATGATCAGCCCCGGCGTGTGGGCGACGAGTCCCGCCGGTCCGGGGGCGACATGCTGGCCGTAGACCGCGTCGGGCCGGGGGAAGCGTTCCTGGAGCCCGTCGGCGACCATCGCGCTCGCCCCGCCGCCCGCCTCCTCGGCGGGCTGCCCGATCACCACGAGCGTGCCCGTCCAGGTGTCGCGGGCCGCAGAGAGCGCCTCGGCCGCGAACGTCAGCCACGTCACGTGCGTGTCGTGGCCGCAGGCGTGCATGACGCCGTCCACGGTGGAGGCGTACGCGAGGCCGGTGGTCTCCTTGACGGGCAGCGCGTCCATGTCGCCGCGCAGCCACACCACGGGCCCGTCACCGTTCTCCAGGACGCCCACGACACCTGTGCCGCCGACGCCGGTGGTCACCGCGTACCCGGCGTCGCGCAACCGTCCGGCGAGGATCCCGGCCGTGCGGTGCTCCTGGAAGGAGAGCTCGGGGTGGCGGTGCAGATCCTGGTAATAGGCCTCCAGGTCACTCGCTCGCAGCCCTGAGGTCACGTCCAGGGCCAGGCTCGCTGCGGTGGCTGCCATCCGTATCCGGCTCCTTGCGGTCGAGGTGTTCGAGGCACGGGAGGTACGAGATCACCTTCGCACAGCACGCGCGGCCTCGCCCCGAGCGACGGCGACGTCAGCGGCAGCGGCTTGCCGCCGCGGACGGGGGAGCGGCACGCACCGCCGCTCGCCAAGTGGCGCCCTGTGCAGCAAAGTTGATGTATTCGGAAGCCATGCTCCAGTACGCTCCGTGCGACATTGACCACCCGCCGCACAGCGGCCACGTCAGGCACGGGGGTGCCCGGATGAGCCGGGAGCTGGGATTCGAAGGGCTCATCGAGGACGAAGGCTTCTTTCCCGGGCTGTTCGGCCGGAACGCCAGGGGCCGTGACGAGAAGCTCCTGTACGGGCCCGACCTGCCCGTCGTCCTGCTCACCGGCGGTCCCGGCATGGGCAAGCAGCGGCTCCTCGAACTGCTGCGGGACCGGTTCGGGCGCAGGGTGCCGGTGGCGTACGCGGACTGTGCCGACCCGCGGTACGCGGCGGAGGCCGGCCGCAGGCCCGCCTGCCGCTCGGAGGCGACGGAGACGATGTACGACGTCGCCCTGCGGATGAGCGAGTGGGAGGGGCCCGGCGGCGCGCTGCCCACGCCCCGCTTCTTCGCCGGAATGGCCGCGGTCGCCGCCGGCGCCCGGCTGCGGCGGCGCGAACTGGAACAGGAACTGGAGCGCTACCGCACGCTGTTGCGCCCCCGCCGGGCGCTCGGCCGGTTCATGCGCAATCTGCTGACCGGCTACCTCTCCGCGCTCGCCGGGGTCGTCGCCCCCGCTGCGGCGCCGCTGGTGGGCGCCGGCCTCACGGAGTTCCTGGAGAAGCTGGCGAGCACCGGCGCCGAACCGGTGCGGGCCACCTACGGCGATTATCCCGGCGCCGCGGGCAGCGCGGGCACGGGTCTGCGGCTGCTCGCCCACGACTTCCAGGAGGGCGGCGAGGAGCGGCGGTTCGCGGAGGGCTTCCTCTTCCGCGCCCTGCGCGAGGACCTGGACGCCGCCTACACCGGACTCGGCGCCGCACTCAACCGCGTCGGCCGCCCCGCCGTACTCCTCCAGCACGCCAACTGGCCGGTGGGCCGCGGACTCCTGGCGGCGGCGCTCGCCGACCGGGCCGACGGGCACCGCGAGCGTACGGTGCTCGTGGCGAGCGAGCGGGTGGGCGAACCGCTGTTCCTGGCCGACGAGCCGCGCACCGAGGAACGCGCCTACTACCGGCCCGACCAGGAGGAGCCCCCCGACTGGCAGCGGCTGCCCGCCCGCGGCCGTCTGGGCCAGGGCGTACTGATGCTGCGGATGCCGCTGCTCACCACCGAGCACATCCACAAGGAGCTGCAGCAGCACACGGGCGGCGCCCCCGAGGCGGCGCGCCTGCGGCGGGCGCAGAGCGCGGTGCACCGGCTCTCGGGCCGCCGCCCGCGCATGGTGCAGCGCCTGGTCGAGGCGGCCGGAGAGCTCCCGGAGCTCGACAACGACCGGGAACTCCTCGACCAGCCGGCGGGACTCGACGGGGCGCCCCTCGCCGTACGGGACGTGCTGCTCGCCGAGCTGGTGCTGCGACAGCTGCCCGAGCGGCTCCCCGCCGAGCACACCGGCCGCTGGCTCGACCTGCTGACCCAGCTCTCGGTCGCACACACCGGCGACTGCGCCCGCGCCCTGCTGCGCAGCCCCGAGCTGGAACGACTGGCGGGCGGGCTCACCGCGGACGAGGTGGGCAGATATCTGCACGAAAGCGGCTGGCCCGCCTGCGAACGGCACTTCATCGGAGACTTCGGCCTCCGGCAGCTCCTGATGAGCAGACTGCACGGACCGCCGGAAGCGGGCACCGAGTGGCGCCGCAACCACAGCCTCCTGCACACCCACTACCGCAGCCGGGCCGAGGCCCCCGACCGCGCCTTCGGCACCACAGCGGCCCACGGCCTCAACCACGACCTGGTCGCCAACGGCCCCGAACGCGCCGTGCACCACCTCGCCGCCCGGTTCCCGGCGGACGGCGTGGGCGCCGAGGAGTGGTGCGACCAGCTGCTCGCCCTCGCCCAGGCCCCCTCGCCCGGCGGCCACGACGAACGCCACGCCCGGATGACGGTGGCCCGCGTCGAGGGCACCAGGCTGGAGCGCCAGCTCGACGAGTTGCTGCACGCCGTGTGGCTCTGCGAGGAGCGCACCCGGCCGCCCGACATCGCCGCGGCGGACCGGATGGCGCAGCTCCTCCAGGAGCTGGCCCGTGAGTACGCCGGAGCGGCGCCCGTGCTCACCGCCCGGGCCGGACGGTGGGACCGCCGCGCCCGCAACCGGCAGCCGCTCCAGTCCTGTTCCTGCACGTCCCACATCGGAGAGGGGAGCTGAGGGGATGTTCCAGACCGTCGCCGACCGGCTGCACGACCACCTGTGGAACACGCTCCTGAAGAAGATCATCACGTGCGCCCTCGCCGCCCTCCTCGCCGTCGGGGCGTACGTCCTCGTGTCGCGGATCACCGAGCAGGCGGACGACTGCGCACAAGGCGTCTCCAAGTCCGGCGGCGAGTGCATCGGCGTCAACGGCTCCGGCTATGACTTCGGCGTGCCCGGGATAGCCCCGGTCGCGGAGCGGATCGCGGAGGAGAACCGCCGCATCGACAAGCGGCCGCACGTCACCGTGGCGATGATGCTCCCGTTGCAGCCCGAATCGAGGGCCGAGCGGCGCCAGCTGCGCAGCGAACTGCAGGGCGCGTTCCTGGCCCAGTACATCGCCAACCGCGAGCCGGGAAAGCCGGTGGTGCGGCTCGTGCTCGCCAACCCCGGCAAGGACTACCTCCGGCAGGACGAGGTGGTTCCTGACCTGGTGCGGATGGCGCACTCCAAGAGCGACAACCTTCGCGCGGTGACCGGATTCAACCTCTCCCTGGACGCCACCAAGGAGGCGGTGCGCAGCCTCACCGAGCAGCAGGTGCCGGTACTCGTGGCACGGGCCTCGGCGAGCTCGCTTGCCAACCGGGAGAGCAAGGACGGAACGTACGACTTCAAGGGCCTCGCCCGGATCATCCCCACCAACGAGCAACAGGCCAGGGCCCTCGCCGCGTTCAACGGCAGCCGCAAGGACCGGCAGACCGTCCTGCTCCGCGACACCCGCCCCGACCCGTACGTGCGCTCGCTGGCGAGCGCCTTCCAGGGACTCCCGGAGGACGGCCCGGCGGGCCCCGACGACATGACCTTCACCTCGCCCGGCGTCGCCGACCCCGGCGACGTCGACAACCAGTTCAGGCCGACGGTCAACACGATCTGCAACTCGGGCGCGGACACCGTCTACTTCGCGGGCCGCTCGACACATCTGCGGCTGTTCCTCAAGCGCCTGGCCAAGGAGGCGTGCACGGAGCGGAAGTTCACCGTGGTCTCCGGTTCGGACGCGGCCTCGCTGAACAACCGCATGACGGACGAGGACTGGGCCGGACTCCGGGACAGCTCCGGCAAGCCGCGCCTGACCGTGCAGTACGCGGCGCCGGCCCACCCCGACGCCTGGGACGCCAAGGTGCGGGCCTGGCAGGAGGACCGGAAGAAGGAGACGGGGAAGACACCGCCCGCGTCGCGGGCTCCCGCCTCCCTGCGAGATCCGCAGGCCGCGCTGGAAGAACTGAAGGACACGATCGCCGCGCTGGAGTCCGCGGGCCGCGACATCGGCGACGTGGAACTGGGCGACTCCCGCACCATGATGGTGCACGACGGGGTACGCACCGCGGTCGAGGCGATCCGCGGCGCGAAGCCCACCGGAGAAGCGGCGCCCACCGCCGAGCAGGTGGGCAACCGCTGGGCCACGATGCAGTCGAAGAACCGCGTGAACGGCACCAGCGGCCGCATCTGCCTGACCAAGGCGGGCAACCCGTACGCCAAGCCGCTCGCCGTCGTCACGTTGCGGCCCGGCACGGAAGCGGGCCCGGGGACGCTGGCCTTCGTGGACCTGGCCTGGCCGTCCGGCAAGCCGCAGCCGGAGGACTGTGTCGTTCGGAGCGGGTAGGCGCGTCAGTCCGCATCAGTCCGCATCAGTCCGCGTCAGTCCGCGTCAGTTCTTGACGGCCCGCGCGATCCGCTCGGCCGCCAGGGCAGGCGTGATGTGCGTGGTGTCGACCACCTCGGCCTCGTCGTGCAGCCACGTACGGGCCGCCTCGGCGTACGGCTCCAGATACTTGAGACGGAACGCCGAGGGGCCCATGACGGTGTCCCCCTCGATGCGGCCCCGGAGGGTCTCCTGGTCGGCGTGGAGAACGAAGTGCCGTACGGGGATGGAGTATTGGGCGAGGCCCGCGCTGATCTCGCGCCAGTACTCCTCGACCAGGACGGTCATGGGCATCACGAGGGTGCCGCCGGTGTAGTCGAGCACGCGGCGTGCCGTCTCGACGACGAGCGGCCGCCAGGGCGGCCAGTGCTGGAAGTTGTCCGTACCGGGCAGCCCCGGTGTGATGTCCATGAGCGTCTCGCCGACCTTCTCGGCGTCGAACACCCGTGAATCCGGGAGGAGTTTCTGTACGAGCGCGCTGGTGGTCGTCTTGCCCGCGCCGTGCGTGCCGTTGAGCCATACGATCATGTCCCGCAGGCTAGCCCGCCCGGGCCGCGGGCCGTCCGGCGAACGTCAGTGGACGACGTCGAAGACGTTCTTCTGGAGCCCGTTGGCGTACGCCTCGTGCTCGACGAGCCGCAGCTTCTGGGCGTCCTTGTCCGTGTCGCTGAACAGCCGCTTGCCCGCGCCGAGAAGCAGCGGGAAGACGAGCAGGTGGTAGCGGTCGATCAGACCGGCGTCGGAGAGGTTCCGGTTCAGGGTGGCGCTGCCGTGCACGATGATCGGGCCGCCTTCGGTCTTCTTCAGCTCGGCCACCTCGTCGAGCGAGCGCAGAATCGTGGTCGGCCCCCAGTCCGGCACCAGGGCGTTCTCGCCGAGGCTGGTGGAGACGACGTACTTCGGCATCGGCTTGTAGCCGGCGAAGTCCTCCATGCCGGGCCAGACCGGGCTGAACGCCTCGTAGCTGACGCGGCCAAGCAGCATCGCCGCGGCCTCCTGCTGCTCCCGGCCCTTGATCTCGAAGGCCTCGGGGAGGAACTCGATGTCCTTGAAGGTCCAGCCGGCGTTGCGGTAGCCGGGCTCGCCGCCCGGAGCCTCCACTACGCCGTCGAGCGAGACGAAGGCGGTGCTGATCAACGTACGCATGTCAAGGTCTCCTAGGTGAGTCTTCTCCGGGTGCCGCCCGGCGCATCATCCTCGCGGCTACAGGGTCTTCGACCGAGGGGCGTGCGGAAACTAATCGGTGGAGTTTCGCACGGCATGCGACAGCGGCATGGTCGTCCCGGAGTCCGGAAAGGCGTTGTCCGCCCCTGCCTGCTCGTTCTACTCTTGCGCCGAGGCCCGCCCCCAGCCCCCGGAACGGCCCGACCACCCCGCTCGCGCTCCGGCGCCGGGCGGAGGCGTCGTCGGTGACTCAAGGCCGCCGGGTCCGTACCTCCTTGCAGCGGACGCACGGACACCGGCCTGTCCCGCCGGTCGGTGCGTCAGGGGCCACTCCCGCGGCTCCCGGTCACCACTCGGTGCGGACACCTGCTCCCGGGGCGCCAGGGGGAGCCTGCCCCCGGGAGTGCCGCGGTCGCCGCCGCCGAATCCGGCGGCGGCCGCGGGCTCGGGCAGCGCCGTCCACCGCCGGAGCACACGCTCCTTACCCGCCTGCCGGGCGCCGACACCTGATGGCCCCGCCCGCGTTCGCTATCGGCCCCCCAGGTGATTCCGTGTGCCCGGTAGCAACTCGCGCGCGCAGCCCGGAGGGTGGGACACAAGCCCATGAACTGGATGGTTGCCCATGCGGCGGCCGCCGCGGATCGGCTTCCCGTTTCCGCGATCGGGGCGCGCAGCGGATACGGTGCTCTGGTGATTGTTGGGGAGGGAACGGTGCCAGGGACCGCGCTGCTGATCGCCGCCGCGCCGGTCGGCAAGGCCCGTATGGTCGATGCGGCTTCCGTGCTGCCCGTACTCGCCGCGGTGTCGCCGGCGGTGCTCGCCGGTACCGCGACAGCGAGTGTGGTGGAGCTGGCGGACCCGCTCGACCCGCAGACAGTGCTCACCCGGCTGCGTGCGGCCGCGATGGCGCCGGGGCCTTTGACCGTCTACCTGGTCGGGCAGTTGCACCTCGACCGCCGCCAGCAGATGCAGCATGTGGCCCTCGCGCGGACCACGGCGGCGACGGTGCGCTACACCGGATTCCCCTGGCACTGGATCGGCCAGGAGCTGCGGCTGCGCCCGCCGGGCAGTACGACCGTCATCGCCGACCTGCACGCCGACGCGGACAGCTGGCAGCAGTTGGCGCAGCGCCCCCTGGACGTCGGGGCGGGTGTGGCGCTGTACGGGCGGGTCGCTCCGCCGCCGGGTCGGCGTGCGCGTGACGTCGCCGTGCCCGCGTACATGAAGGCGTTCGCGACGGTCCTGCGCAGCGGGCACCGGCCGCCGCTGCCCGACCTGCATCAGCATGTCGCCGCGCAGGCGCTGGAGGAGGGCGCGCCTGACATCGTGCTCTCCGCCGACCCCGCGGGCGGTCACGCAGACGCACGGAACCGGGCGCCGGCGCCGTTGCCGGCACAGCAGCAGGGCACTGCCCCCGGCATGCCGCCTTCCACGGCTCCGCGGACCAGCGGCACCGATCCCCACGCGGCGATCACCAAGGCCGTGGAGGCGGGGCGGCACGGCGAGGCCGCGGCCATGGCGGCGGCTTGGGAGCAGGAGGCCCTGCGGACGTACGGGCGCTCCTCGCCCGAGGTGGTGCACTGGATGGAAGTGCGGGGGCACTTGGCGATCTTCGCCAAGGAGCCGGCCCGCGGCTGCGAGATCTGGCTCGCGGTGGTCTCCGCCAGGATCACGGCGGGGCAGGCCCCGGACGCGCCCGACGTCGAGTCCGCCGCGGACCTGGCCCACCACCAGTGGGAACAGATCCGCGACCCGGACACGGTCCGCCGACTCGGCCCGGCACTCGTGGACTTGCGCCGCCGAGTACCGGGCCGCCAACGCGGCACGGTGAACCTCGTCCAGCAGCGCTTGGTGCAGTTCCATACTCAGGTCGGCTGAGGGGGCTGTCGCGGGACGGGGTGGTTGAAGTTCCTGTCACGGCGCGGGGCGGCTGGGGTCCGGTCGCCGCCCAGCCGGCTGCGGGCGCCGTCGCGGCACGGGGTGGTTGAGGTGCCGGTCGTCACACGGGGGTGGCTGAGCTTCCGGTCGCCGTCCAGGTCGGCTGAGGGTGCCTTCGTAGTGCAGGGCGGCCGAGGGTCCCGTCGTCGCCGCGTGGGCCGGCCGCGGTTCCGGTCGCCGCACAGGCCGACCGCGGTTCCCGTTGCCGCGCGGGTCGTCTGCGGTTCCCCTCGCGGCGCAGGACGGCTGCCGTACCCGCTTCACGCCTGCCGGCGGGAGTCCCCCTCCCCGTCCGGTGCGCCGAACCATCTCGGCAGTTGGGTGAGCAGTTCCTGCTGATCTTCGCCGGCCCATGCCACGTGGCCGTCCGGTCGCAGCAGTACGGCAGGGACGTCCAGTTCCTCGCTGACGTCGATGACGTGATCGACGCGGTCGGCCCATCCGGTGACCGAAAGCCGGCCGGTCTGGTCGAGCAGCAGTCCGCGGCCCTCGTGCATCAGTCCGTAGAGACGGCCGCGCTTCAGCTGCACGTCCCGCATCCGGCGGCCGAGCAGTTCGTGGCCCTCGGCCGCGCTCCCGCCTCCCTCCCCGACCCCGTCCGCGCTGAAGTCGTAGCGGACGTCGACCGCGGTGATCATGCCGGTCACGTACCGGTTGACCTCCTCGAAGTCCATCAGCCTGGAGAACAGCTCCCGCAGGGCCGTCGCCCCCGGATCAGTGCCGAGCAGCGTGATCTGCGCGCGGGTGTTGTCGATGACGCGCGCGCCCACCGGGTGCCGTTCGGCGTGGTAGGTGTCCAGCAGCCCGTCCGGCGCCCAGCCGCCCACCGCCGCGGCCAGCTTCCAGCCCAGGTTGAACGCGTCCTGCACGCCGAGGTTGAGCCCCTGTCCGCCGGTCGGCGGATGGATGTGCGCCGCGTCGCCGGCCAGGAACACCCGCCCGACCCGGTAGCGCTCGGCCTGCCGCGACGCGTCGCCGAACCGGGAGAGCCAGCGCGGCGAGTGCACGCCGAAGTCGGTGCCCGCATGGGCCCGCAGCTGCTGCTTGAAGTCGTCGAGGGTCGGCTCGGCCGCACGGTCCTCGGCCACCCCGTCGGCGGGCACGACGACCCGGCAGACCCCGTCCTCGCCGGGCGGGGTGACGCCGAACCGCAGGTGGGTCTTGCGGACCTCCTCGACGACGGCGACGATCGTCGCGGGATCCTCGGTCGTCTCCATCTCGCCGAGCAGCGTCTCGACCGTGGCCGCCACACCGGGGAAACCGACGCCGAGCAGCTTGCGCACGGTGCTGCGGCCGCCGTCGCATCCGACGAGGTAGCGCGAGCGCAGCCGCGTGCCGTCCGCGAGCTCGACGGTCACCGCGCCCCCGTCCCCGCCCTTGTCCGCCCCGCCGTCGTCCTGGCTCAGACCGACCACTTCGCAGCCGCGCCGGATCTCGGTGCCGAGTTCCACGGCGTGCTCGTGGAGCAGCCGCTCGGTGACCGGCTGCGGGGTGGCGATGCCGTACGGGTGAGCCGTGTCGAGGCGCTCGGGCCACGGCTTCATGATGCCGCCGAAGAGCCCGCCGACCCGGAACTTCTCGTTGGCGGCGAGGAACCGGTCGAGGAGGCCGCGCTGATCCATCACCTCGACGCTGCGCGCGTGCAGGCCCTGCCCGCGAGACTGCGGGGTCGGCTCCGCCAGCTTCTCGAGGACCACCACACGCACGCCGTGCAGACGCAGCTCGCTCGCCAGCATCAAGCCGGTGGGTCCGCCGCCGACCACGATCACGTCAATCATCGTTCTCATTTCGCTGGGTTCCGGGCTGAGGCCGATGATTCTGCGACAGGACCCGGGCCTTGTGGCAAGGCCCCCCGTGAGCTATATCTTGATGGTGGCAAGGAGTTCGAACACTCCTTGCCTTTGTCGTGTCCGGCCGCAGAGGACGCTCGACGAGGGGCGTCACCGCATGAACACTGCCGACATCCTGTCCGAGGACGAGCAACTCGTCGTCCGTACGGTGCGGGACTTCGTCGACCGGTCGGTGAAGCCGGTCGTCCGGGAACTCGAGCACTCCGACACCTACCCCGAAGCCCTGATCGAGCAGATGAAGCGGCTCGGCGTCTTCGGCCTCGCGATCCCCGCGGAGTACGGCGGCACCCGGGTCTCCATGCCCTGCTACGTCCTGGTCACCGAGGAGCTCTCCCGCGGCTGGATGAGCCTGGCCGGTGCGATGGGCGGCCACACCGTGGTCGCGAAGCTGCTGCTCCACTTCGGTACGCGGGAGCAGCGGCGCCGCTGGCTGCCGAAGCTGGCCACCGGTGAGGTCCGGGCGACCATGGCGCTCACCGAACCGGGCGGCGGCTCGGACCTCCGGGCGATGAGGACGGTGGCGCGCAGGACCACGGACCCGGACATGCGCAAGGACGCGCAGGAGTACGTCGTCGACGGGTCGAAGACCTGGATCACCAACTCCCGCAGGTCCGGCCTGATCGCCCTGCTGTGCAAGACCGACCCGGCCGCCGTACCCGCGCACAAGGGCATGTCGATCCTGCTGGTCGAGCACGGCCCCGGCCTGACGGTCTCGCGCGACCTGCCCAAGCTCGGCTACAAGGGCGTGGAGAGCTGCGAGCTGTCGTTCGACGGCTACCGGGCGCCGTCCGACGCCCTGCTGGGCGGAGTGGAGGGCAAGGGCTTCGCGCAGATGATGAAGGGCCTGGAGACCGGACGGCTCCAGGTGGCGGCGCGCGCACTGGGCGTCGGCCGGGCGGCGTTCGAGGACTCCCTCGCCTACGCCCGCAGGCGCGAGTCCTTCGGCCAGCCGATCTGGAAGCACCAGTCGATCGGCAACTACCTCGCCGACATGGCCACTTCACTCACCGCCGCCCGCCAGCTCACCCTGTACGCGGCCAGGGAGGCGGAGGCGGGCCGCCGCGTCGACATGGAAGCGGGCATGGCCAAACTCTTCGCCTCCGAGACGGCCATGAAGATCGCCCTGGACGCCGTGCGCATCCACGGCGGTTACGGCTACTCGACCGAGTTCGACGTGGAGCGCTACTTCCGTGACGCCCCGCTGACGATCGTCGGCGAGGGCACCAACGAGATCCAGCGCAACGTCATCGCGAAGCAGTTGGTGGAGCGAGGCGGCCTCGACGGCTGACACGCGGGCGGGGTCACTGATGGCGGTGGCTCACCACATTGATCACACGGCCGTTGGGGTCCCGTACGAAGAACCGCCGCACGCCCCACTCCTCGTCCCGCAGGGAATGCACGATCTCCGCGCCGCTCTCGAGCACCGCGGCGTGGACCGCGTCCACGTCGTCGACCTCCACACTCATGTCGGGCACCACGGGCGCGGTGGCGTCGTGGCTCATGAAGGTGACTTGTGCCGTGGGGTTGGAGGGAGAGCCGAGCGTCATGACCCAGCCGAGGTTCATGACCTCCTCGAACCCCAGGAGGCCGTAGAAGTCCCGGCTCTCCTCCATGGCGTCTGTCCGGACATCGGGCATGGCACGGCGGATGGTCATGGTCGGCTCCTGTCGGCAGGTGCGGCGGGACGTCCCCCCCGATTCTGGCTCAGTCCCTTCCGGGTCGGCGCACGGGCGATTCCGGGTCAGTGCACGGGCGCGGGCGTCGCGGCCTCCCACGCGTAACCGTCCGGGTCGGTGAAGGGACCGGCGTCACCGCTGACCACGAGCCGGTGCGATCCCGTGCCGTCCGGCGACAGACCGAGGTCCTTGGCGAGGGCGCGGCGCCGGTACAACGCCAGCTTGAAGGGGCTCGACCCGCTTTCGAACTCGCAGTACACGCGGCCGAAGCTCTTGGACACGTAGAGGCCCTGCCCGACGTAGAACCGCTTGCCGGCGCCCACGTCGGCCACCCCGAGCAGGAGCACCATCTCGTCGATCCGCCGGGTGGCGGGACCGGTGTCCTTCTTCGCCGAGGTCGCCACCTTCCAGACCGTCCCGTCCGGGGCCTGTACGACACCGCCGTAGCCCCAGAGCGACTTCGCTGCGGGCTTCAGCGAGGTGGCGCCCTCGGCGAGGGCGGCGTCGACGAGGCCGTCGACGTCGGCGGGCTGCGACACCGTGAGGGCGAGCGTGAACCCGCGGAAGCCGGTGGTGGGCTCCTCGGAGGCGCGCAGACGTATCTGCGACTCCAGACCGAAGGCCGTGGTGTAGAAGCGAAGGGCGGCCGCGGGATCGGCCACGCCGAGGGTGACGGATTCGATGATTGCCATGCCCGCCACGCTAGGCAGTGCGCCGCTTCCGGTGCTTCTTCATTCCTGACCGGTCCGGCGGCCCGGCGTCCCTGCCCTCCTTTGATCCGGGTCGCGGAACTTCGGTGCGCGGGAAGCCGTTGGCATGGATGACGTGCGGAACGCGCGCATACGTAGCGAACAGGTAGCCGAGGTGGCACGGATGGCGATGTGGGACCGGATCAAGGACCAGGCCAAGGGGTTGCAGCAGCAGTCCCAGGGGGCGCGGGGCTCCGGAGGGGGCCACGGAAGGCCGGGGTCGGGATCCTCGGGCGGGTCCAAGGCCCAGCTGGTGGGCGTGCTCAAGTCCCAGCTCACCTCCCTCAAGACGGAGCTCAAGAGCGGTGCGTACCGCGACGCCAGCATGGCCATGTGCGCCCTGGTCGCGGCCGCCGACGGCTCGGTCGACCCGGCCGAGCGGCAGCACGTGGAGTCGCTGATCCTGCAGAACGACGTCCTGAAGAACTTCCCGCCCGAGCAGCTCCGGACGCGCTTCAACAAGCACGCCGACCAGCTGACGTTCAACTTCCAGCAGGGCAAGGCCGAGGCCATGCAGGAGATCGCCAAGGCGGCGAAGAAGCCGATGGAGGCCAAGGCGGTCGTGCAGACCGGCTTCGTCGTCGCCGGCGCCGACGGGTACATCGTCCCGGCCGAGGAGCAGGTCCTGCGCGAAGCATGCGCGACGCTCGGCGTCTCGCCGCAGGAGTTCGGTCTCTGACCCACGCGTGAAGAGGCAACCGGGGCCCGCACCTACTGGTGCGGGCCCCGGCCGTTTCCGCACACCCGCCCGCCCAACCGGCGAAGTGCCCCCGCGACATCCCTTGCTACTTCAGTATCTGACGACTAGTCATATGGCTATTCGAAACAAGGGCGTCACTCCGCAGCCGACTCCGCGAACGCGGCGGACCGGCGCAACTCCCGGGAGGGCACATGAAGTTCTCCGTCATATTCGAGGCGCAGCTCGCCGACCCCACCGTCGAGCGGGAGCACCAACTGATCCGCGACTGCGTCGAACAGGCCGTCCTCGCCGAGGAGATGGGGTTCGACCGCATCTGGGCGGTCGAGCACCACTCCCTCAAGTGGTACGCCCACATGAGTGCCCCGGAAATCTTCCTGACCTGGGTCGCCGCGCGCACCAGCACCATCCGCATCGGCCACGGCGTGGTCTGCATGCCGTTCGCCTTCAACCACCCGGCGCGGGTCGCCGAGCGCGCCGCCATGCTCGACCTGCTCTCCGGCGGACGGCTCGACCTCGGGGCGGGGCGCGGCGGGACGCTCCAGGAGACCTCGCTCTGCGGCGTCGACAGGGAACGTACGACCCAAGAGGTCGAGGAAGCGCTCCAGATCATCGGCAAGGCCTGGGCGAGCGACGAACTGGAGCACCACGGCCCGCTGCTCGACATCGACCCGCACCCCATCCTGCCCCGCCCGCACCAGACCCCGCACCCCCCGCTCTTCCTCGCCTGCAGCAGGACCGAGACCCTGAAGCAGGCCGCCGAACTCGGCATCGGTGCCCTGGTGATGGGCTTTGCCGGGCCCGAGTCCATCGCCGCGATGCGCGCGGCGTACGACACCGCGATCGCGGGCCGCGGCGAGGCGCGCTTCGTGTCCGGCGTCGTCAACGACCACTTCGCCGTGCTCTGCCCGACCATCGTGCTCGACGACCGCGAGGCCGCTCGGCGCGTCGGCATCCGCGGACAGCGGTTCTTCGCACAGTCCATCGGCCACTGGTACGGCGGCGCCGGCATCCCCGACGAGGCCGTGGTCGAAGGGGCCGACGAGGCCGCCGCGATGCGCGAGGCCGCCGAGCAGGTCGTCGCGCGGCTGCACGAGCACGACATCCCCGTGCGGCCCGCCGCCACGGCCACCTTCAACGCCGATCACGCCTACGGGACCGCCGACGACGCCATCGCGTACGCGGAACGGCTCGGCGACGCCGGTGCCGACGAGATCATGTGCCTCATCCAGATGGGCACAGTCCCGCAGGAGGCCTGCATGGAGACGCTGCGGCAGTGGGGCGAGAAGGTCATCCCGTACTTCCGCGCCCGGGAGTCCGGGTGACGGCGCCCGGGACGGACAGGGAGCGCCTGGCCCCGGAGGCGCGGCCCCTCGTCGACGCGCTGAGCGCGGCGTTCCCCGACCTCGGCGGCACGGTCACGGACGCGGCCGAGGCCCGCCGCATCCTCGCCGCGGCTGCCCCTTCCGGCAAGGCGGCACAGGCCGTGGGGGCGGTCGCCGACCGTGTCATTCCAGGCCCCGCCCACGCTCCCGACCTGCCCGTACGCGTCTACCACCCGCCAGGCCCGCGGGGCGTGCGCCGCCCCACCGTCGTCTTCTTCCACGGCGGCGGCTACACCCTCTGCGGCCTCGACTCCCACGACGCCACGGCCCGCACGCTCTGCGCCGCGTCCGGCGCCGTCGTGGTCTCCGTCGCCTACCGCCTCGCCCCCGAGCACCGCTTCCCCGCGGCGGCCGAGGACGCCTACGCGGCGCTGTGCTGGGCCGCGGCCCGGGCACGGGCGGGGGAGCTAGGCGGGGAGCCGGACGCCGTGGTGACGGCGGGGGACAGCAGCGGGGGAGGACTCGCCGCCGTCGCGCCCCTGATGGCGCGGGACCGCGGGGGGCCGGCCGTGGCGCTCCAGGTGCTGATCTACCCCCTGCTCGACGCGGGACAGGGGAGCGGCTCGTATACGTCGAACGCGACCGGCTACTTCCTCACCGCCGCGCACCTGCGCTGGTTCTGGGAGCAGTACCTCGGCCCGGACGGCGACGGCACCCACCCCTACGCCTCGCCCTCGCGCGCGGACCTGTCCGCGCTGCCGTCCGCGCACATCGTCACCGCGGGCTGCGACCCCCTGCGCGACGAGGGCGGGGCATATGCGGACGCGCTGGGGCTTGCGGGGGTACCGGTGACGCGGGGGCACTACCCGGGGATGTTCCACGGCTTCCTGGGCTTCCCGCGGCTCCTGGACGAGGCGCGGGCCGCGGTGGCAGATGTGGCAGAAGCGATCGCCTCTACGGTGTCCGGCAGGAAAATCAGCGGTGATGTTGGGGGTCGCACAGGATAATTTCCCGAACCTCCTCTTGTGGTGGAGAACGTCGTCCGCATACGGTGTTCTGACGCGAGGTTCTCCCGTGGAGGTTGACAAGTGACGGAAATTCTTGTGCAGAGGGTTACGGAGGATGCGGTTCCTCCCGCGAGCGGGGGTGTCCCCGTGGAAAGGGTCGTGGAGCACCCGGCCTGGCCGATGCTCAAGGACGCCGTGGAAGAGATCCGCCCGTGGCAGTCCGCGGACGGCTCGATCGACTTCGACGCGGAGGGCGCCCCGGCCAGGGCCGTGGCCGAACTCGCCGTCGACCGCGTGATATCCGGGATCGAGCAGCTCGCCCCGCTCCTGCCGCACGACGCCGCGTATCACCGGGCGCTCGGCGCGGACCTGCGGCGCTGGGCCGACGACGGTTTCAAGGTGCCGGACTTCCTCGACTCGCTGCTCGCCTTCCAGCCCGCGGCGGACCGCCGGGACGGCCTCCAGCACCTCGTGGTCTTCCCGATGTACACGCAGAACGGCAACCCGGACCGCAATCTCGAAGCGGTCGTGCTGCGCATGGTCTGGCCGGACTGGCTGGCCGAGCTCGAGCGCACGCGCTACGACAACCCGCTGTTCTGCGGCATCACCTTCGAGGACTTCACCGCCGGTTACGACACGAACTCGGCCGTGCTCTTCCCGGAGACCATCGCCGTGCGCGAGGCCCCCGAGCGCTTCAGCTGGGGCGGCATCTTCTGCGACCGCGAGGCCGCCCGCTTCCGCCGCGTCACCGAGGCGGCCGTGGACATCCTCGGGCTCGAACTGCCCGACGACATCCGGGAGATGGTCGGCGACCAGGACCGCTGCCAGCAGGCGTTCGTCCTGTGGGACATGGTCCACGACCGCACCCACAGCCACGGCGACCTGCCGTTCGACCCCTTCATGATCAAGCAGCGGCAGCCGTTCTGGATGTACGGCCTGGAGGAGCTGCGCTGCGACCTCACCGCCTTCAAGGAGGCCGTGAAGCTGGAGGCCGAGGGCATCCCGCAGGCACGCGACGTGCAGTACGCCGTCCTCTTCGACCGGATGTTCCGCTTCCCGGTCACGGGTGACCGCGTCAAGAACTACGACGGGCTCGGCGGCCAGCTGCTCTTCGCGTACCTCCACAAGCACGACGTCGTGCGCTGGACCGACAACAAGCTCAAGATCGACTGGCAGCGTGCGCCGCAGGTCACGAACCAGCTGTGCGCCGAGATCGAGGAGCTCTACCGCGCGGGCATCGACCGCCCCAAGCTCGTGCACTGGTTCGCCGCGTACGACCTGGTCTCCCGCTACCTCGCCCCGCACCCGGGATCGCGCTGGGCCAAGGGCCCGGACGCCCTGGATGTGCAGCTTCCGCCCCGAAAACTGGTCGACGACGTGCTTCCCGACGAGTTTCCGCTCAGCATGTTCTATGAGGCGCTCTCCAAGAAGCTCAAGCGAGTGATCGCCGAAACCAAGGGCATCACCGGTGCGAGCGCCGAGCAGGTCGCCGCATGACCGAGGGCACCACCAAGGAGGCGAGGACGATGTCCGCACTCGACGGAGCCGTGGTCGCGGTCGCGGGAGCAGGCGGTCCGGCAGGCCGTGCCACGCTGCTGAGGCTCGCGGAGGCCGGTGCCACGGTCGTGGCGTCCGACGCCGACGCGGCGCGCCTGGCGGAGGCCGTGGACGCCGCGCGGTACGCGCACGGCGGGGCGACGGTCACCGGCGACACGGTCGACCTGCTCGACCTGGACGCCACCCGCGGGTGGGCCGCCCGCACGGAGAAGGAGTTCGGCCGGATCGACGGCCTGGTCCATCTCGTCGGCGGCTGGCGGGGCAGCAAGAACTTCGCCGAGACCGACCTCGCGGACTGGGACCTGCTCGAAAAGCTCCTGATCCGCACGGTGCAGCACACCTCGCTCGCCTTCCAGGACGGCCTGCAGCGCAGCGACCGCGGCCGGTACCTCCTGATCAGCGCGGCCGGCGCCTCCAAGCCGACCGCGGGCAACGCGGCGTACTCCGCCTCGAAGGCCGCAGCCGAGGCCTGGACCCTGGCTCTCGGCGACGCCTTCCGCAAGGCGGGGGGCGAGCAGGGTCCGACATCGGCGGCTGCGATCCTGGTGGTCAAGGCGCTGGTGCACGACGCGATGCGCGCGGAGCGGCCCAACGCGAAGTTCGCGGGCTTCACGGACGTGACGGAGCTGGCCGACGCCATCGCCGGAGTCTGGGAGCGGCCCGCCGGAGAAGTGAACGGAACCCGCCTGTGGCTGACCGAGAAGCCGTGACCGCTCGCGACCCCCGCGACAGAGAAGCCGTGAACCCTCCGAAGACCGACGCACGCCGTCATCACGACCCGGACGTACGGGGGTTCGCCAGCGACAACTACGCGGGCGCCCACCCGGAGGTGCTCGCGGCCATCGCCCTCGCCAACGGCGGTCACCAGATCGCGTACGGCGAGGACGACTACACCGCCAACCTCCAGCAGGTCATCCGCGGCCACTTCGGCCCGACGGCCGAGGCGTTCCCGGTCTTCAACGGCACCGGGGCCAACGTCGTCGCGCTCCAGGCGATCACCGACCGCTGGGGCGCGGTGATCTGCGCGGAGTCGGCGCACATCCACGTCGACGAGGGCGGCGCCCCCGAGCGCATGGGCGGCCTCAAGCTGCTCACGGTGCCCACGCCCGACGGCAAGCTGACTCCGGAGCTGATCGACAAGCAGGCGTTCGGCTGGGACGACGAGCACCGGGCGATGCCGCAGGTCGTCTCGATCGCGCAGAACACCGAACTGGGCACGCTCTACACGCCCGAAGAGATCCGCGCGATCTGCGACCACGCGCACGGGCTCGGGATGAAGGTGCACCTCGACGGCTCGCGCATAGCGAACGCCGCCGCGTCCCTCGACGTCCCCATGCGGACGTTCACGAACGCGGTCGGCGTGGACATCCTGTCCCTGGGCGGCACGAAGAACGGCGCGCTCTTCGGCGAGGCCGTGGTCGTCATCAACCAGGACGCCGTCAAGCACATGAAGCACCTGCGCAAGCTGTCCATGCAGCTCGCCTCCAAGATGCGCTTCGTTTCGGTGCAGTTGGAGGCGCTGCTCGCCAAGGACCTCTGGCTGCGCAACGCCCGGCACGCCAACGAGATGGCGCAGCGCCTCGCGGAGGGCGTGCGCGCGGTGCACGGCGTGGAGATCCTCTACCCGGTGCAGGCCAACGCGGTCTTCGCGCGGCTGCCGCACGACGTGAGCGAGCGGCTCCAGAAGCAGTACCGCTTCTACTTCTGGGACGAGGCGGCGGGCGACGTCCGCTGGATGTGCGCGTTCGACACGCGCGAGGAGGACGTGGACGGATTCGTCGCGGCCCTCAAGGAGGAGATGGCGCGCTGATCCGGCGCCACCCGCCGACTGTTTCTGCATAGGTATACGGCTGACCGCAATTGCATTGACGCGCGGTCGGTCGTATTCCTATGCTCCCGTGCCATGCAGCTGATCCAGGAAAACCCTGACCTGTCGGCGTACTTGGCTGCCGACGACGTGGTCGACCACCATCATCCGCTGGTCCGCGAGACGGCGGCCGGTCTTGCAAAGTCATCCGCCGATACGTACGAGTACGCCCGCGCCGCCTTCGAGTTCGTGCGCGACGCCGTCCCGCACTCGCAGGACTCGGGCCGCATGGAGGTCACCTGGCGCGCCTCCGACGTCCTTCGGGAGCGCACCGGCATCTGTACCGCCAAGTCCCACGCCCTGGCCGCCCTGCTGCGCGCCGAGGACATCCCGACGGCGTTCTGCTACCAGCGGCTGCGGGACGACAACACCAGCGGCTACTCCCTGCACGGCCTCGTCGCCGTACGCCTCGACGGCGCCTGGCACCGTCAGGACCCGCGCGGGAACATCCCCGCCGGGGTCGACGCGCAGTTCCGTCTGGGCGAGGAGCGGCTGGCCTGGCCGGTGGACCCGGAGTCCAATGAAGTGGACTATCCGGTCCTGTACGCTGAACCACACCCGGTGGCGCTCCGGGTGCTCGAAGAAGCACGCGACCGGCTGCACCTCTGGCAGATCTACCCCTCAGAACTGTGACGCACGAACTGTGAGGCACGACGGACCATGACCATCGACCTGACCGTCTCCGAAGAGGTCCGCGCCCTCGCGCCCGGCTTCACCCACGTCGCCGTCGAGGCCCGCGGGCTCGTCAACGGACCCAGCACCGAGGCGACCGCGCTCCTCCTCGACGAGGCCGCCCGCCGCCTCGCCGGGCGGCTGGAGGGCCGGGCCCCGCACGAGGACCCGCACATGGTGGCCTGGCGCGCGGCGTACACCGCCTTCGGCGCGAAGCCGTCGCGTACGCGCAACTCCGCCGAGGCACTCGCCAAGCGCGCCCTCGCCGACGGCGGCCTGCCGCGCATCAACACCCTCGTCGACGTCTACAACGCGATCAGCGTCGCCCACCTGATCCCGGTCGGCGGGGAGGACCTGGACCAGATCAAGGGCGGCATGCGCCTGGTGCGGGCCACGGGCACCGAGGACTTCGTGACCATGGCCGGCGGCGAGCGGACCGTCGAGCACCCGGACGCGGGCGAGGTCGTCTGGTGCGACGACGAGGGCGTCACCTGCCGCCGCTGGAACTGGCGCCAGGGACCGCGCACCCGCCTCACGGAGGAGTCCGTCAACGCCATCTTCCTGCTGGAGGGGATGGGGCCGGACTCCGGGGTCGAGGCCGCGGGCGACGAACTGGCCGAGCTGCTCGAAAAGTTCAGCCCCGGTGCGCGGCTCACCGTCCGCGCACCGGAGCGGGCGTCCGAGCGCCCGGAGTAATCGATTCAGCTGGCCTCGGCGGCCTTCACCTCGGCGGGCGTCGGGGCGGTGCCGCCGAGGTGCGCCGGCATCCACCACGTGTCGTCCGGTCCCTTGGGACGTACGGGATAGGCGCGCTGCGCGGCCTCGAGGAGTTCCTGGCAGCGGTCACGCAGGCGCCGGGTGATCGCGCCCGCGAACTGGTCCTGCGGGGCCTCCACCGGCTCGCCGACCCGGATCGTGATCGGGATGTGGCTGCGCTTGAAGTTGCGCGGCTGGCCCTTGGTCCACAGCCGCTGGGTGCCCCACAGGGCCATCGGGATCAGCGGGACCCCGGCCTCCTGGGCCAGGCGCGCGGCGCCCGACTTGAAGCTCTTCAGCGTGAACGAAGGGGAGATCGTCGCCTCGGGGAAGACACCGATGATCTCCCCGGAGCGCAGCGAGTCGAGTGCGTGCTGGTAGGCGGTCTCGCCCTGCTTGCGGTCGACGGGGATGTGCTTCATCCCGCGCATCAGCGGACCGGAGATCTTGTGCCGGAACACCGACTCCTTGGCCATGAAGCGCACGAGCCGCTTCTGCGGCAGGGCCGCGAGGCCGTCGAAGATGAAGTCGAGATAACTGATGTGGTTGCTGACCAGCACCGCGCCGCCCGTGCGAGGGATGTTCTCCGACCCCTTGCAGTCGATCTTCAGGTCCCAAGCCTTGAACAGCGTTTTAGCGGCACCGATGACCGGACGGTAGACAAGCTCTGCCATGGGTGGGGAGGGCCCTTCGTGTCTGCCTTGGGAGGGGGCTCCCGGCGGGAAGTTACGCAGCCGTAGGTTTTTCGGCGTTGCGCAGATCGTGCCCCAAGAACGGACGGCTGACCACCCATCGTGCCCCGCGGGCGCGAGATTCTCGTCACGTCGGGAATGTCCGCGCGCGCACGGGCGCTGAAGTCGGGGAAGGTTGGATCATGACGCGAGGGCGGGAGGCTGACGTGCGGATACGTGATGCGGAGGACCGCATCGAGGCTGCCGGGAACGGCACTTGGGCCGGCCGCGAACTGGGCCGGCGCGCCACGCTCGTGCAGTTCTCCAGCGCCTTCTGCCAGCCTTGCCGTGCCACCCGCAGAATCCTCGCGGAAGTGGCCGGAATGGTGCCCGGTGTCTCACATGTGGAGATCGACGCCGAGGCGGAGCTCGAACTCGTGCGGGAACTGCGCATCTCCGGGACGCCGACGGTCCTCGTGCTCGACGCGGACGGACGGACCGTGCTGCGTGCGACCGGGCAGCCGCGCAAGATCGATGTCATCGCCGCTCTCGGCAAGGCCGTGTGAGACGTGGGGCACGGGGGAGGAGGGCGTGATGACACCGGTTCAGGGCTCCGCGAGCCGTCTTTCACATCGCGGAACGGACTTGACTGCACCAGGCACCTATCGCCAGCCTGCTCCCATGCCTCCGGAGCTCCTTCTCTACGAGCGCGTCCACGTGGACCTCGCCCGTCATGCAAGTGCGCGCTGTCCGGGCTGATGAGCAGCCACGGAACCGCTCGTACCCCCTGCAGAAGGACAATTCCATGACGGCCACGCCCGACCTCCGCACTCCCCGCCTCGCATCGCCCGACCTCCTGCGCTCCGTTTTCCGGCGGCACGCGGCGGGAGTCGCGGTGATCACCGCTCAGGGCCCCGCGGGGCCCGTCGGCTTCACCGCGACCTCGCTCGTCTCGGTCTCCGCCGAACCGCCGATGCTCTCCTTCGGCATCGGGACGGGCGCCTCCAGCTGGCCCGCCGTATCGGAGGCCGAACACGTCGGCGTCCACATACTCGGCGAGCACCAGCTCGACCTCGCCTCGACCTTCGCGCGCAGCGGCGCCGACCGCTTCGGCGCGGGCACGCGCTGGTACGAGGGGCCCGAGGGTGTCCCCGTGCTCGACGGCACGCTCGCCTGGCTCGTGTGCAGGGTCGCGGCGCGGGTGCCCGCGGGTGACCACCGGATCGTCCTCGCGGAGGCCGTGGTGGGCGACCCCTCGGGCGTGGGCCGGCCCCTGCTCTACCACCAGGGGCGCTTCAACGCGCTGCGCGACTGAAAGTTCCCGCGCGGCCTTCTCGCGCCCGTTTACAGGGCGTCGGAAAGGTCACAGTTCAAAGCGCTTGCTTAGTGGGAATGAAATGGGTGTACTGGCGAGTAATATTCTGGTCGGAGCGCGGGCCGCCCCGACCGGGATCCGCCCCTTCAGGCGCCTATGCTGCCTGCAAGAAGGCAGTGGCCAGAGCCAAGGCAGCAGCCCAGTAAAGACGATGCAGTAGGAGAGCCGGCGTGAGCTTGAGGATCGTTGTCACCGTGAAGTACGTGCCCGACGCCACCG
>NZ_BMTR01000016.1 GCF_014649775.1 Streptomyces longisporoflavus
CAGCTGCATACCGTCACCCGAGTCACCCGCAAAGCGAATGATCACCCGATCCAGACGGCGGACATCCTTCTCACCTGCGGGCTTGCGCTGCTCTCCGACGACTGCCCCATCGGCCTGCTCGGCTGGGCTACTGACCTGGCTGGTCACTGAACTGGACCTCCCTCGGGCGGCTGAGCGGGAAAGGCTGGGCGACCGGCCTTCCCAAGGGCCACCCTACGACGGTAAGGGTCGCCTACCTGGGGTAGATCGCATGACGGACACGCTTTTGAGACGCATTAATGCCCTGATTTGTCATGGTGCGCCTCGCCCCCCGGCCCGTCATGGAAGACGCCCTCCGCTCATCCTTTGGTTCTAGGACTGTTCTGTTCTGTACCTGCTCTGTTCTGTACCTGCTCTGTGCGGTGCCTGCTCTGTGCGGTGCCTGCTCTGTTCTGTGCCTGCTCTGTTCTGTGCCTGCGGGCATGTGCATAGCTGACGGCATGTCAGATTGCTAGGAGTTGAGGTAGGTGAGAACCGCCAGTACGCGCCGGTGATCCCCGTCGCTCTGGGAGAGCCCCAGCTTCAGGAAGATGTTGCTGACGTGCTTCTCGACCGCCCCGTCGCTCACCACCAACTGCCGGGCCACCGCTGAGTTCGTACGCCCTTCGGCCATCAGGCCGAGTACCTCACGCTCGCGCGGAGTAAGCCCCGCGAGGACGTCCTGCTTGCGGCTGCGGCCGAGCAACTGCGCCACGACCTCCGGGTCGAGCGCCGTACCGCCCTGCGCGACACGCACCACGGCGTCCACGAATTCGCGCACCTCGGCGACACGGTCCTTGAGCAGATAGCCGACGCCACGGCTGGACCCGGCGAGCAGCTCGGTGGCGTACTGCTCCTCCACGTACTGCGAAAGGACGAGCACCCCGAGGCCCGGGAACTGATGGCGCAGATGCACCGCGGCCCGCACACCCTCGTCGGTGTGCGTCGGAGGCATCCGCACGTCGGCGACGACCACATCGGGCAGCTCGCCCGCCGAGGAGAGCTCGCCGATCGTCTTGATCAGCGCGTCCGCGTCGCCGACTCCCGCGACGACGTCGTGCCCGCGGTCGGTCAGCAACCGGGTCAGGCCCTCCCTCAGCAGCACTGAATCCTCGGCGATGACGACCCGCACTTTGTCCTCCACGTTCACGGCCCCCCCGGCATATTCGATTCTGGTTGTCCCCGGCTCCTCAGTATCGCGCGTACGAGGGGGCGTTACGGCTTCCGTGGACAGACCGCTTGCCTGTGTTCACTCACGGCGGGCGCGGCGGCCGGCGCAGGCAGCGCCGACGTGCACAGGCAGAACCCACCCGGCCGCCCCGCGCTGCGGGCAGACCGGGTGGGTGGACGCCGAAGGCCCGCTACGCCCGCCAGGGCAGCTCCGCCGTCACCGCCGTGGGCCCGCCCACCGGCGAATCGACGACCAGAATCCCGTCGACCGCGTCGAGCCGCTCGGCGAGCCCCGCCAGTCCGGAGCCGCCGGTCACGTCCGCGCCGCCCGCCCCGTCGTCGGTGACCTGGAGCATCAGCCGGTTCTCGACCTTCCAGACGTCGACCGAGCCGCGCGACGCCCGCGCGTGCTTGCTGATGTTCTGCAGGAGCTCGGAGACCGTGAAGTACGCGATGCCCTCGATCGCGGCGGCAGGACGTGCGGGCAGATCCACCTCGACCTGGACCGGGACCGTGCACCGGGCGGCGAGTGCGGAGAGCGCCGCGTCCAGGCCGCGGTCGGTCAGGACCGCGGGGTGGATGCCGCGGGCCAGATCGCGCAGCTCCTGGAGGGCGACCTTCACCTCGCCGTGCGCCTCGTCCACCATGCGGGCCGCGGCCTGAGGGTCCTCCGTCAGCTTCTCCTTGGCCAGACCGAGGTCCATGGCGAGGGCGACCAGGCGGGCCTGTGCCCCGTCGTGCAGGTCGCGCTCGATGCGGCGCAGGTCAGCGGCTGCCGTGTCGACGACGACTCCGCGGTCCGACTCCAGCTCGACGACGCGCGTCGCCAGGCTTGAGGGGCCGAGCAGTCCGACGACCATGACGCGGTCGACCGTGGTCAGGGCCCGGATGATCCAGGGCGTGGCGAGCGTGATCAGCAGACCGGTGAGGGCGGTGACGCCGATCTCGAAGGGGTTGTCGATGAGGATGCGGTGCCCGTCGTCGCCGTAGAGCTGTATGCCGTCCTGGCCGCCGTAGACCGGGAAGAGCCACTGCCACAGGGGGTACGTGAGCATCGCCCAGCCGTACGTCCAGAAGGCCACCGACACCGTGAAGGAGAAGATCGCCCACGGCATGTGGAGGACGGCGTAGAGGACGTGCCGCCAGGAGACGCCGCTCTTGAGCACGGCGCCCATCCACGCCATGGGCCCGCCGCCGTTCTTGGGCCGCAGCGGCTCCGGGTCCGCCACCTCCACGCCGAGCAGCGCGCGCGCCCGGACCCGCTCCAGGGTGCCGAAGCCGCGGCAGGCGGCGAGCCCGGCGGCGAGCACGGGGATGCCGATGAACGTGATCAGCAGTCCGACGCCGAGCGACAGCATCGTGACCGCGAACGTGAACGTCACGAGGCTGATCGGCAGGCTCAGGAGCACATGGCCGAACTCTTTCCAGGCGCGCGCCTCGATCGGAGCGCGCAGCCCTGCGGGGATACGAGGCCGCCGCTCTTCGAGGTCGGATCCCCGGAACCCCGATCCCCGGTACTCCGATCCCCGGAACTCGGACCCCCGGAACTCGGACCCCCGGAACTCGGACCCCCGGAACTCGGATCCGCTGAACTCCGAACGGTCCATGCGCCCGTACTCCTGTCCGTGCTCCTGCCCGTACTCCGTGGCCATCGGTGTCGTCCGTTTCTGTTCGGTCCGCGTGAACTGTGGCGTCTGCTTCGGCGTCGTACCTCAAGGGTGCTGGCCGGAGCTGATCCGGACCATGTGGTGCGTAGGGGTCTTCGGCCGGGGGTTTTCCCTACCCCCGGGCCGAGTGGTCGCGGTCCCGGTCGCGGTCCCGGTCGCGCCACGGCAGCTCAGCCGTGATCGTCGTGGGGCCGCCCACCGGCGACTCGATCACGAACAGGCCGTCGACCGCGCCGAGCCGGTCCGCGAGCCCCGCCATGCCCGTACCCCCGTCGAGATTGGCGCCGCCCCGGCCGTCGTCCCACACCTGGATGAGCAGCCGCTGGTCGGCGCGCCACACGTCCACGGACGCCGAGCGCGCCCCGCTGTGCTTGCTGATGTTCTGCAGGAGTTCGGAGACCGTGAAGTACGCGATGCCCTCGATCGCGGCGGCCGGACGCGTCGGCAGATCGGCCGTCACCTTCACCGGGACCGTGCACCGTGAGGCCACCGACGACAGCGCGGCGTCCAGACCTCGGTCGGTCAGGACCGCGGGGTGGATGCCGCGGGCCAGATCGCGCAGCTCCTGGAGGGCGAGCTTCACCTCGCCGTGCGCCTCGTCGACCATCGCCGCGACAGTGTCGTCGGCCTGGCCCTCCAGGAGCTTCTCCTTGGCCAGACCGAGCCCCATGGCCAGCGCGACCAGGCGGGCCTGCGCACCGTCGTGCAGGTCGCGCTCGATGCGGCGCAGGTCGGCCGCCGCCGTATCGACGACGGTCCCGCGGTCCGACTCCAACTCGACGATGCGCCGCTCCAGTTCGTCCGAGGGCGAGAGCAGCCCGCGCACCATCACGCGGTCGGCGTTGGTCAGACCGCGCACGATGTAGGGGAGCACGGGCCACAGGACGAAGAGCCCGGTGAGGGTGATCGCGAACGTCACCACGCCCCAGGGCAGCCGCATGAACGAGTACAGCATCGTGCGCCAGCCGACCGGGTCCTTCAGGCCCGACCACAGCCAGCTGAAGAAACCGTGGTCACGCTGTTTCGGCATCGGGCTCGGCTCGTCGATCCGCAGCCCGAGCAGCCCCCGCGCCCGCGCCCGCTCCGCCTTGCCGATCTGCCGCGCGCCGAGCAGCGCCGCAGCGAGGAGCGGCAGGCCGATGACCGTCACGGCGAGACCGCCGCCGGCGGCGAGCGCCACCACGACGTAGACGAAACCCGCCACGCCCAGCGGGAGGTTGGCCAGGAGATGGGCGATCTCCTTCCAGGTCTGCCGGTCGTACGCCGCGAAGCGTGCGGGCGGCGGCGGGGACATGGCTGAGGACATGGCGCGAGCGGTCATACGCGCTAGCCTGCCCGGCTCGCAGCCGCGATGCCATGAGGAGGGCCGCCCGGGCATCCGGGGGATAACCCCACCTGGCGGTGCGCCTCAGGGGTGATGTCCGGGGCGGGGTATGGGCGGGGTCGGGGCGGGGGCCGGGGCGACGCCACGAGGGATCAGTCCTTGCCGATGCGTGACGCTCTGCTTACCTCGCCTTTAGCAGGCCCTAGACTCCCGTGCGTACAGATCGTCGAACAGTGATGAGTGTCAGAGGGCGGTCAGGGAGTGAGGGGCTGACGTGCACGTGAGAGACGTCGCGGCGAGCTACTACCAGTCGTACTCCGTCGTCGGACTGCTCGCCGTCGTCGGCGTGCTGTTCGTCGGTGTCGCCTTCGGCGCGGGTCGGCTGCTGCGGCCCGTGGTGCCGACTCCCGAGAAGCTCCTGACGTACGAGTGCGGCGTCGACCCGGTCGGCGACGGCTGGGCCCACACCCAGGTCCGCTACTACGTCTACGCCTTCCTCTATGTCATCTTCGCCGTCGACTCGATCTTTCTCTTTCCATGGGCGACGGTTTTCGCCGCGCCCGGCTACGGTGCGACGACGCTGGTGGAGATGTTCATCTTCCTCGGCTTCCTGACCGTGGGCCTGCTGTACGCATACAAGAAGGGCGTCCTCACATGGACGTGACCCCGGAGCGTCCTCGCACGGACGTGACCCCGGAGCCCGTGCTCCTGCCCGAGCCGACCCTGCTCCCCACGCCCGAGCCGCAGAAGCTCGGCGTGCTGTCGCGGCTTGCCCCCGAGCCGATGAAGGTGGTCCTCAACTGGGGCCGCCGGTACTCCTTGTGGGTCTTCAACTTCGGCCTCGCCTGCTGCGCCATCGAGTTCATCGCCGCTTCCATGGCCCGGCACGACTTCATCCGGCTCGGCGTGATCCCGTTCGCGCCGGGCCCGCGCCAGGCCGACCTGATGGTCGTCTCCGGCACGGTCACGGACAAGATGGCCCCGGCGGTGAAGCGCCTGTACGAGCAGATGCCCGAGCCGAAGTACGTCATCTCCTTCGGCGCCTGCTCCAACTGCGGCGGCCCGTACTGGGACTCGTACGCGGTGACCAAGGGCGTCGACCAGATCATTCCGGTCGACGTGTACGTACCCGGCTGCCCGCCCCGCCCCGAAGCGCTCCTCCAAGGCATTCTCAAGCTGCAGGAGAAGATCGCGGCGGAGTCGCTGGGCGAGCGGTACGGCCGGGGGAACGGCAACGGCAACGGCGGCCGGCCTTCGGCGGCGGCTCTGCAGAGCGGGCTCGTGAAGCCACCGGCGGAGTCGGGATCCTCAGCTTCGGCTCCGGGGGAGGGGAAGGCATGACCGGCTGGCTGCCGAGCCCCGTCGAGGAGCTCTTCGGTACGGAGGCCACGGCCGAGGAGTCGTACGACCTCCTGACGGTCGACGTCCCGCCGAGCTCGTGGATCGCGGCGCTCGAAACCGCGCGCACGACTCTGACCTGTACCTATTTCGACTGGCTGAGCGCGGTCGACGAACCGGGCACGGGCTTCCGCGTCTCGGCCCACGTCGTCGCCCTCTCTCCGGTACGACGCCTCCTCATCCGTACGACCGTTCCGCACGACGCCCCTGTCCTGCCGACCGCGGTCGATGTCTACGCGGGCGCGGCGTGGCACGAGCGCGAGACGCACGAGATGTTCGGCGTCGCTTTCGAAGGCCACCCGCACCTGGTGCCGCTGCTTCTGCCGGACACCTTCGAGGGGCACCCCCTCCGCAAGGACTTCGTCCTGGCAGCGCGGGTCGCGAAGGCGTGGCCCGGCGCGAAGGAGCCGGGGGAGTCGGAGCACGGCGGTCCCAAGCGCCGCCAGATGCTGCCGCCGGGCGTACCCGACCCGAACGAATGGGGCCCTCTCAAGGGCCAGCTCCCCGCGGCCCCGGCCCGCCCGGCCCGCGGCGCCGCCCGCGCGGCAGGCGACCGTCCCGTACGCCGGGCACGCACGGCGGGCGAGGGCTCGGCCAGCCAGGCGGCTGCCGCACCGCCGGCCACGGGCCGGCCCGAAGCCGCCGAGCAACCGCCGGCCCGGACACCACGCCGGTCCCGCAGCGTGAGCCAGGGCTCGGCATCACAGCGAACGGCGGCGGAGGCGTCGGAGGTGGCGGCCTCGGAGCCGAAGACGCCCGAGCCCGATGCGGCTGCCGCTCCCACACCCGAGCCGAAGCCCAAGACGCCCGCGGCCAGTTCCGACGCCCCCTGGCACCAGGCACGACCGGCGTTCGACACGAAGGACGCCGGGGACGCCAAGGACGCCAAGGACGCCGGGGACGCCAAGGACGCCGGGGACGCTAACGACGCCGGGGACGCTAACGACGCCGGGGACGCCAAGGAAGCCAAGGACGCCAAGGACACAGACACCGGCACCCCCAAGGACCCCGAGACCCCCGGCACCCCCGAGACCCCCGGCACCCCCGAAACCACCGGCACCCCCAAGGCCCCCGAAACCACCCCCGACGACCGTCAAGGAGGCTCGGAGTGACCGACGTGCTCGATGTCGCCCTGCGTCTCCTCGTCGTCTTCGCCGTCTTCCTCGTACTGCCCCTGGTCGTCGGCCAGACCGAGCACAAGGTGATGGCCCACATGCAGGGCCGCCTCGGCCCCATGTACGCGGGCGGCTTCCACGGCTGGGCCCAGCTCGTCGCCGACGGCGTCAAGTTCGCGCAGAAGGAAGACGTCGTACCGGCCGATGCCGACCGCCGCATCTTCCAGCTCGCTCCCGCGATCGCCCTGCTGCCCTACCTCATCGTCCTGGTCGCCATCCCCATCGGCCCGAGCGAGGGCGCCGTCGGCCAACTCGTCGACGCCGGCATCTTCTTCGTGCTCGCGGTGATGGGCGTCGGCGTACTCGGCTCGCTCATGGCGGGCTGGGCAAGCGCCAACAAGTTCTCCCTCCTCGGCGGCCTGCGCACCGCCGCCCAGCTCCTGGCGTACGAACTCCCGATGCTGCTCGCCGCCGCCTCGGTCGCGATGGCCGCGGGCACGGTGTCGCTGCCCGGCATCCTCAACGCCTTCGAGTGGTGGTGGCTGCCCTGGCAGATCGTCGGCGCCCTCGTCTTCTTCGTGGCCGGCCTCGCCGAACTCCAGCGCCCGCCCTTCGACATGCCGGTCGCCGACTCGGAGATCATCTTCGGTGCCTACACCGAGTACACGGGCCTGCGCTTCGCCCTCTTCCTCCTCGCCGAGTACGCCGGAATCGTCGTCCTCTGCGGCCTCACCACCGTCCTTTTCCTCGGCGGCTGGCACGGCCCCTGGGGCGCCGACGGCCTCGGCTGGGTCTGGACCCTCCTGAAGACCGGCGTACTGGCCTTCCTCGTGATCTGGCTGCGCGTCAGTTACCCCCGTCTCCGCGAGGACCAGCTCCAGAAGTTCTCCTGGACCCTCCTCGTCCCGCTCGCCCTCGCGCAGATCGCGCTCACCGGAATCGTGAAGGTGGCGATCTCCTAACCATGTCTCCCGTCCCCGGATCCGGCCTGGCCAAGGGCCTCGCCGTCACCCTCCGCACGATGACGAAGAAGACCGTCACCGAGCAGTACCCGGAGCACCAGCCCGAACTCCCGCCCCGCACCCGCGGCGTCATCGGGCTCTTCGAGGAGAACTGCACGGTCTGCATGCTCTGTGCCCGGGAGTGCCCGGACTGGTGCATCTACATCGACTCCCACAAGGAGACGGTCCCGCCCGCCGTCGAGGGCGGCCGCGAGCGCAGCCGCAACGTCCTGGACCGCTTCGCCATCGACTTCTCCCTCTGCATGTACTGCGGCATCTGCATCGAGGTCTGCCCCTTCGACGCACTGTTCTGGTCCCCCGAGTTCGAGTACGCCGAGACCGACATCCACGAACTCACCCACGAGCGCGACAAGCTCCGCGACTGGATGTGGACGGTCCCGGCCCCGCCGGCCCTGGACCCCGCGGCCGAGGAGCCCAAGGAGATCGCCACCGCCCGCAAGTCAGCGGAGAAACTGGCCGCCGCGCAGGAAGCCGAAGCCGCGGCCGAGGCTTCCCCGGAAGCGCCGTCCGGACCGGAGGGACCCGCGTGACCCTCGCAGCCGCTGCGGCGACAGCAGCAAATGCCCCTCTGACAGCAGCCGCCAATGCCCCTCTGGCGGCCAACGCTCCCCAAGGCTTCCTCTCCCCGACGGGAGTGGAGATCGCCTTCCTCCTGGTCGGCCTCGTCACCCTCGGCTCGGCGATCGTCACCGTCACCACCAAGCAGCTGGTGCACGCCGCCCTGTGGCTCGTGGCGACGCTCGGCGGCCTGGCCGTCGAGTACCTCCTGCTCACCGCCGAGTTCATCGCCTGGGTACAGGTACTGATCTACGTCGGCTCCGTCGTCGTCCTCCTCCTGTTCGGACTGATGCTCACGCGGGCCCCCATCGGCCGCTCCCCGGACGCCGATTCGGGCAACCGCCCGGTCGCGCTCGCGGTGGCCGTCCTCGCGGCGGGCTCCCTGGTCTGGGTGGTCGTCGACGCCTTCCGGACCACCTGGATCGACCTCGACCGCGCCGCCGACGAGGCCCAGGGCTCCACCGCCGTGACCGGAAAGTTCCTCTTCCGGCACTGGGTGCTGCCCTTCGAGGCCCTCTCGGTCCTGCTCCTCGCCGCCCTGGTCGGCGCGATCGTCCTCTCCCGCAGGAACGCCCGCATGACCCGCCTGAACGACACCCCCGGCGACCCCCGAACCCCCGGCGACCCCCGAACCCCCGGCGACCCCCGAACCCCCGGCGACCCCCGCACGCCTGGTGCCACCGGCACGCTCGGGAAACCCCGACCCCCCGGTGCCACCCGCACGAGCGGTGACACCCGCACGAGCGGCAACCCCCGCACGAACGGTGCCCCCAGCGACGCCCCCAGCGACAAGGAGCAGCGCTGATGCACCTCGCCTATCCCGCCGTCCTGGCCGCCCTCCTCTTCTGCGTAGGCCTGTACGGAGTGCTCGCCCGGCGCAACGCGATCCTCGTCCTGATGTCCGTCGAGCTCATGCTCAACGCCGTCAACCTCAACCTGGTCGCCTTCGACGTCTGGCTCCGCGACGCCCTCCACTCCGGCCAGGCCCTGACCCTGTTCACCATCGCCATCGCCGCGGCGGAGATCGGCATCGGCCTCGCGATCGTCCTGGCGGTCTACCGCAACCGCGGCTCCTCCGCCGTCGACGAACTCCGCGACACCGCCGAGGGCCCCGACGACCCCGATGACGACGCCGAGGGCGTGGCCGCCGAGGAGCCCGCCCCGGCACAGAAGGCTGAGGCCGCCGCGTGACCACGACCACCCTCGCCGTACTCGTCCCCCTCCTGCCGTTCCTCGGCGCGGTCGCCGGTCTGCTGCTCGGCCGCACCGTCCCCGGTCTCGTACGCCCCCTCGCGGTGCTGCCCACCCTGGTGGCGCTGGCCCTCGCCGTCCTGGTCGCCGCCCGCCACGGCGGCGGCGCCGACATCGACTCCGCCACCGAGCTCACCCCGACCGGCTCGGTCCCCATCGAACTCGCCCTGCACGTCGACGGCTTCGCCGCCCTCGTCGCCGTCCTGGTCGGCGTCGTCGCCACCTGCGTGCAGATCTACTCGACGGGCTACCTGCGCGACGACCCGCGCTACCCCTCGTACGCCGCTCTCGTCTCCCTCTTCACCTCCGCGATGCTGCTCGTCGTCTACTCCGGCGACCTGATGGTGCTCCTGGTCGGCTGGGAGATCATGGGCATCTGCTCGTACTTCCTCGTCGGCCACTACTGGGAGACGCCTGAAGCCCGCGCCGCCTCCCTCAAGGCCTTCCTGGTCACCAAGCTCGGCGACGTCCCCTTCCTGATCGGCCTGTTCGCGCTCGCAGTCGACGCCGGGTCGTTCCGCATCACGACCGTCCTCGCGACGGTCGCGGGCGGCGGCCTCGACCACCCGACACTGATCGCCCTGCTTCTCCTCGCCGGCGTGGCGGGCAAGTCCGCGCAGTTCCCGCTGCACACCTGGCTGCCCGACGCGATGGCGGGCCCCACGCCCGTCTCCGCGCTCATCCACGCCGCGACGATGGTCGCCGCCGGTGTCTACTTCGTGGCCCGGCTCCTCCCCGTCTTCGCCGCCTCGTCGGCGGCACTGGTCGTCCTCGCCGTCATGGCCGCCGTCACGATGGCGGGTTCGGCACTCGCCGCGCTCGCCCAGGACGACATCAAGCGCGTCCTCGCGTACTCGACGATCGGCCAGCTCGGCTATCTGACCGGCGCCCTCGCCGTCGGCGACCGCGGTGCCGCCGTCTTCCACCTCCTGTCGCACGGTGCCTTCAAGGCGCTCCTCTTCCTCGGCGCGGGCGTGATCATCCACGCCGCCGGCACGAACTCCCTCGCCGCGATGTCCCGTATGAAGGGCCTGCGCGACCGGGTCCCCGACGCCTTCTGGACGATGACCGTGGCGCTCCTCGCGCTCGCCGCGATCCCGCCCTTCAGCGGCTTCTTCTCCAAGGAAGCCGTCCTGGGTGCCGCCGAACACGCGGCCACCGGTCACTCCGAGACCGCGCCCACCGCGGCGGGCTGGATCGTCCTGGTCGCCGGCCTGCTGACCGCCCTCCTCACCGCCGCCTACGCGACGCGTCTGTGGCTGCTCGCCTTCAACGGCAAGGGCCCCGAGGCCCCGGACCACGGAAGGCAACCCATCACCATGACGGCCGTGCTCTGGGTGCTCGCCGTCCCCTCACTCGCCTTCGGCCTCACCGTCGGCGTCCTGCCGGACTGGTTCGACGGCCACTCGCTCACCCCGACCCTCACCACCTCCGTCCTCGGCACGGGATTCGCCCTGGTCGGCGGGCTCGTCACGTACGGGGCGTGGCGTCACACCACGGCGCTCGCCGTCCGCCACCCGATGGGCGCGGTCGCCGTCGACTCCGGAGCCGACGCGGGCCAGGTCGAAGCCGAGGCCATCGCCACGCACGCCCCCGCCTACGGAGACGTGGCCGCCGCCCACGACCCGGCCGACCCCGGCCGCCTCCTGCTCGGCCCGCTGCACCGGCACGCCGCCGTCGGCTTCCACCTCGACGCCGTCTACGCCGCCCTGTTCGTGCGCCCCGTGCAGGCCGCCGCACGCCTCGTACGGTTCCTCGACCGCGAGGTCGTCGACACGTACGTACGCGGTGCCGGCACCGCACCCCGCTGGCTGGGCGCGGCCGTCCGCCGCGCACAGACCGGCAACGTGCAGACCTACCTGAGCGCGCTGCTCGCGGGCACCGTCGTCCTGGCCGTCGCCGCCGTCCTCGTCGCCACCGCCGGAGCGTGAGCAGCCGTGATCGATATCAGTGAATCCGTGATGCAGCTTCTTCTGGCGTTGATCGTCGTCGGCCCGCTCATCGGCGCCGTCGCGGCTCTCCTGCCCGCACCGCCCGGACTGAAGGGGAAGTCACCCGACCAGGCGGTGCTGCGCCACGGCGTGATCGTCACCGGCGCAATTCTCATCGCCGCGATCGTCCTGGCGTTTGGCTTCGACCATGACAACCCGTCAAAGATGCAGGCCACGACCGATATCAGCTGGATTCCCGCACTCGACGTGCGCATCCACCTCGGCATCGACGGCATCTCGCTCCCCCTCCTGGTCCTGACCGCGCTCCTGACCTTCCTCTGCGCGCTGTACTCCTACTTCAAAATGCCGTCGGGCCCGTCTCCCAAGGCATTTGTCGCGCTGATCCTCGTGCTCGAGTCCGGCACCCTCGCGACCTTCGCCGTCCTCGATCTGCTGCTGTTCTTCCTGGCGTTCGAGATGGTCCTCATCCCGATGTACTTCCTCATCGCACGCTGGGGCGGCGCCGAACGCACGCAGGCCGCCTGGAAGTTCATCCTCTACACCCTGCTCGGCTCCGTCGTGATGCTGCTCGGCCTCCTCCTCATCGGCCTCAAGTCCGGCACATTCGACATGGTGGCACTCGCCACTGACAACGGTCCGAGGCTGAGCACATCCGTGCAGGTCATCGCCGTTCTGGCGATCGGGATCGGCCTCGCGGTCAAGACGCCGATGTGGCCGCTGCACAGCTGGTTGCCGGACGCGCACACCGCCGCGCCCACCGTCGGCTCGGTCCTGCTGGCCGGCGTACTGCTGAAGATGGGTACGTACGGATTCGTCCGGATTCTGCTGCCGATCGCGCCCGACGGCATGCACACCTTCGCGCCGTACCTCGCGGCCTTCGCGGTCGTCGGAATCATCTACGGTTCGCTCGCCTGCCTCGCCCTCGCCAAGCAGGGCGCGAAGGGCGATCTCAAGCGCCTCATCGCGTACTCGTCCGTGGGCCACATGGGCTTCGTGCTGCTCGGCATCTCGACGATGAGCCCGACCGGCGTGAACGGCGCGCTGTTCGCCAACATCGCGCACGGCCTCATCACCGGCCTGCTGTTCTTCCTCGTCGGCGCGCTCAAGGACCGCACCGGCACCAGCGACCTCGACACCCTCGCGCAGGAATCGGGCGCCGCGCTGTACGGCAAGGCACCCCGCCTCGGCGGCCTCCTCGCCTTCGGCGCCGTCGCCTCGCTCGGTCTGCCGGGTCTCGCCGGATTCTGGGGCGAGATGCTCGCCCTGTTCGGCGCGTTCAAGCCCGCCGACGACCTCAGCCGCCCGGCCTTCCTCACCTTCATGGCCATCGCAGCTGTCGGCACCCTGCTCACCGCCGCGTACATGCTCATCGTCGTACGCCGGGTCTGCATGGGCCCGGTGGCCCCAGGGGCGCGGGGTGCCGCCAAGACCGAACCCCAAGCGCTCGCCGACGTCCAGGGCTACGAGTTCGCCGCCTGGACCCCGCTCGTCGCCCTCACCGTCCTCGCCGGACTCTGGCCCGCCGCTCTGCTCGGCCTCACCGACCCGGCCGTGCAGCAGCTCCTCTCGGGAGGCAAGTCGTGACCGTGGCCGCCGAAAGCGCCGCCGGCGTCGTCCAGTCCGTCGACTGGCTCGCGATCGCTCCGCCCACCATCGCGGCGGTCGTCGGTCTCCTCGTACTCGTCGCCGACCTCTTCGTGGGCGACAAGAAGAAGGTGCTGCTCGGCTGGATCTCCGTCGCGGGCCTCGCCGTCGCCGCGCTCTCCCTGCTGCCGATCCTGAACGACGACCGGTCGACGTTCTGCCTGACCGACGGCGCGAACGCCTGCAGCTACACCGCCGACCGCTTCACGCTCGTCATCCAACTGCTCGTCCTCGGCGGTGCCCTGCTGGCCGGGCTGCTCTCGATGAGCGCCCTGAAGGACGCGAACGGCACGGCTGGGCAACTCCCCGAAGGGGAGTTCTGGTTCCTGCTGCTCTCCTCCGCCGCGGGAGCCGCCCTGCTGCCCGCATCACGCGACCTGGCCACCCTCGTCGTCGCCCTCGAAGTCGCCTCCCTGCCCGCCTTCGCGCTCGTGGGCCTCAGGCACGGCGACAAGCGGTCCTCCGAAGCGGCCCTGAAGTTCTTCCTCTCCTCCGTCACCGCGACCGCCGTCACGCTGATGGGCGTCAGCTTCGTGTACGCCGCTACCGGCACCCTGCACCTCACGGAGATCGCCGAAGAGCTCCGGCACGTCGACGGGCAACTGGACACCCTCGCCCAGACCGGCGTCGCCCTGACCCTCGTCGGCTTCGCCTTCAAGGTGGCGGCCGTGCCCTTCCACTTCTGGGTGCCGGACACGTACGTAGGAGCGCCGCTGCCGGTCGCCGCCTACCTCTCCGTCGTCGGCAAGGCGGTCGGCTTCACCGGCCTGATCCTCGTCACCGTCGTCGCCTTCCCGTCGTACGCGGACGTGTGGGGTCCGGCACTGGCCGTACTCGCCGCTCTCACCATGACCGCGGGCAACGTGGCCGCGCTGCGCCAGCAGGCCACGCGCGCGTACAGCGCGGTACGCCTGCTCGCTTGGTCCTCGGTCGGCCAGGCGGGTTACCTCCTGGTGCCGATCGCGGCGGCCGGATACGCCGACAACCCCGCGGAGGCCGAGAAGGCCATCGGCTCCACCGTCGCGTACGCCCTCATGTACGCGGTCGTGAACCTCGGAGGCTTCGCCGTCGTCGCGCTCGTCGGCCGTACGCAGCGCCTGAACCGCGTCGGCGACTACCGAGGCCTGTACGCCACAAGCCCCCTCGCGGCCCTGGTGCTCGGCTTCTTCCTGCTCTGCCTCGCGGGCCTGCCGCCGGGCATCATCGGCCTCTTCGCGAAGGTCACCGTCTTCTCGGCGGCGGTCGGCGCGGGCCTGGGCTGGCTCGCCGTGGTGATGGCAGCGAACGTGGTGATCGCGCTCTTCTACTACCTCCAGTGGACCGCGCTGCTGTTCCGCGCCCCCGAGGGCGAGCCGGTCAAGCACCGCGTCCCGGCCCCCCTGACGGCGGCCATCGCCCTGGCCGCTGTCCTCGGCATCGCACTCTCCGGAGCGCCGCAACTCGTCCTGAGGTTCTCCGACACCGGCCTGTTCTGACGCGACCCACCCCGTCAGGAGCCCCGCTCGGCCGTCACCCGAGCGGCCCACACCGCTCCTGCGCCGCTCCTGCGCGCACAAGGGAACTAGTGCTCCCCGCCTGGCGTTGACCAGTACGGGAGGGTCCACTGAAGAGTGGAAGCACCAGTAGACAGAGGGTTCCCCCACGCACCACAGGAGGGCGTACCGTGCACCGCCGGCACAACGGGCTGAAGACCGCCGTACTCCTCGGGGGACTGTCCGCTCTCATTCTCGTCATCGGCAGTTTCTTCGGACGTACGGGCCTGATCGTCGCGCTTTTCGTGGCGCTCGGCACCAACGCGTACGCGTACTGGAACAGCGACAAGCTCGCCCTGCGCGCGATGCGCGCGCGCCCGGTGAGTGAATTCGAGGCACCACAGCTGTATCGCATGGTCCGCGAGCTCTCCACCCAGGCCCGCCAGCCCATGCCCCGTCTCTACATCTCGCCCACCGAGGCGCCGAACGCGTTCGCGACGGGCCGCAACCCGCGCAACGCCGCGGTGTGCTGCACCGACGGCATCCTGCGCCTCCTGGACGAGCGAGAGCTGCGAGGCGTCATCGGCCACGAACTCAGCCACGTCTACAACCGCGACATCCTGATCTCATCGGTCGCGGGCGCACTCGCCTCGGTGATCATGTTCCTCGTCAACTTCGCCTGGCTGATCCCGATCGGCAGGTCGAACGACAACGAAGGCCCCGGCATCTTCGGCATGCTCCTGATCATGCTCCTGGGCCCGCTGGCCGCCTCCGTCATCCAACTCGCGATCAGCCGCTCCAGGGAGTACGAGGCGGACGCGTCCGGCGCGCAGCTCACCGGCGACCCACTGGCCCTCGCCAGCGCCCTGCGCAAGCTCGACGCGGGTACGAAACAACTCCCGCTGCCGCCCGAGCCCCGCCTCGAGACGGCAAGTCACATGATGATTGCGAACCCTTTCCGTCCGGGGCAGGGCATGTCCAAAATGTTTTCCACGCACCCGCCGATGGCGGAGCGCATCGCCCGGCTCGAGCAGATGGCAGGTCGCCACCAGTGAAGACAATTCTCAACGTCATATGGCTAGTCCTCTGCGGCTTCTGGATGTTCCTCGGCTACCTCGTGGCCGGGGCGCTCCTGTGCATCACGATCATCGGCATCCCGTTCGGTCTCGCCAGCTTCCGGATCGGCCGCTATGCCCTGTGGCCCTTCGGCTACACGACAGTCGAGCGCCGCGACGCGGGCGCGCCGTCCTGCATCGGCAACGTCCTGTGGCTGATCCTCGGGGGCTGGTGGCTCGCCATCGGCCACATCGTCACCGGCCTCCTCCTGTGCGTCACGATCATCGGCATCCCGCTGGGCATCGCCAACTTCAAGCTGATTCCGGTGTCGTTGCTGCCGCTGGGCCGCGAAATCGTGCGCACGGACCAGCCGTTCGCCGCGCGCTGATACGACCGCCCCGCCCCGGGGCCCGCCTGTGGCCCCAGAGCCCGCCTGTGGCATACGCCGCACCTCGCCGATCACCGCAACCGCGTCCCGCGCTCGTGACGTCCTTCAGGACAACAGCACGACAGAGGGGCAGGTTCACCGCATGGGCATCATCAGCTGGATCGTTCTAGGGCTGCTCGCCGGTGTCGTGGCCAAGGTCCTGCTGCCCGGCCGCGACCCGGGCGGTTTCATCGGGACGACCGTCATCGGCATCGCCGGCGCCTTCATCGGCGGCTGGCTCTCCGCCCGCTACTTCGACCGCCCGATAGCCACCGACATCTACGACGGCGCGACCTGGGCAGCCGCGATCGGCGGCTCGCTCGTCCTGCTCGTCGCCTACCGCATCCTCTTCGGCCACTCGCGCCGCTGAGGCCACTCGCGCCACCCGAGGCGCCGATCCCCCGATCTGCGGCCAGCAGCAAGGGCGGGCACCCGATGCGGGTGCCCGCCCTCCGGCGTCTTACGACGAGAGATTCCCCAGTAAGTACTGATGAGGCCTGACGAGGGCTCACCAGTACGTACTGGGTGAACACGAGTAAGACGGTCGCCTACCGGCGTGCACGAACTACGCCCACCGGCAGTTGAAGAACTACGCCTACCGGTAGTTGACGAACTGCACCGCGAAATCGAAGTCCTGCCCCTTGAGCAGCGCCTGTACGGCCTGCAGGTCATCGCGGCTCTTCGAGCTGACCCGCAGCTCGTCGCCCTGAACCTGTGCCTTGACGCCCTTCGGGCCCTCATCGCGGATGATCTTGGCAACCTTCTTGGCGTTCTCCTGGGAGATGCCCTCCTCGATGGAGGCGAAGATCTTGTACTCCTTGCCGGACAGCTGCGGCTCACCCGCGTCCAGCGACTTCAGGGAGATGCCGCGCTTGATCAGCTTGGACTGGAAGATGTCGAGGATCGCCTTGACCCGCTCCTCGCCGTTCGCCTCCATCAGGATCTTCTCGCCGGACCAGGCGATCGAGGCACCCGTGCCCTTGAAGTCGTAGCGCTGCGAAATCTCCTTGGCGGCCTGGTTGAGGGCGTTGTCGACCTCCTGCCGCTCGACCTTCGAGACGATGTCGAAACTGGAGTCGGCCATGTCCTGTGGCTCCTTGTATCGGGGTCTGCGTACTCAGCTGGTGCACGGCCTTCGGTCCCTGGCCGCATCCGCAAAGCCTAGCCACCGCCTCCGCGCGGGGCGCTGATCAATCGGGTGGCGAAGCACCCCTGTGTATCGGGTATCGTTTACGTCGTTGCCACGGAGCGCACCGCACCAGCGGGACGTTTCCAGGCAGCATCCCAGGCGGTGTGGCTCAGCCTTCCCAGGTTCGAATCCTGGCGCCGCCACACGAAGGAGACCCTCTCCGGTCTTGCGGAAACGCAAGGCGGAGGGGGTCTTTTCGTACGCTGAGGGCATGTCGTCCATGTCGTCAGCGCCCTCCATGTCATCGCGCCGCAGGAACTGCCCCGAGTGCCGGCGTGACATTGCCGTCGTCGCGGGGCGTTTCGCGCGCCACGATCCGCCGGGTCAGCGCGGTAGCGGTGACCTCGTCTCCTGCCCTGGCTCGCGCAGGCAGGCCATGCTGGGAGCCGCACAGCCCGCTCTGGACGGCTACGCGGTCCCGGACTTCCCGGGGCAGCTCTCGCTGTTCTGAGAGCCTCTGGTGGCCCTCCAGGGCGCACGGAGGCGTGAGGCGGCGGCTACGGCTGGCGTACGTCCATCCGGCTCACCAGGCCGTCGGCGCGGAACGTGTAGACGTGCTCGACCGTCGTCGGTGCCCAGTGGTCGCCCGTCTCGTCCCGCAGCCCCGGCCGTACGGTCGCCACGACCCGCCGCCCGTCGTCGTCGAGCCGCAGTCTCTCCAGGTGCACCAGCGGGTGCATCACCGCGAACTGCCGTGCCCAGTAGGCGCGGACCGCCGCGATGCCGCGGGCACGGGTGTTGTCCAGCAGGTTCGGCCAGTCCACGTCGGGTGCCAGTGAGCGGGGGATGAACGCGTCGCGCTCTTCGGTACTGAAGACGGCGTACATCCGCCGCAAGAGCGCTTCTTGCGCGGCGGGCACATGGGAAGCAGGCATGGCGTTCCTCCCCTGGGCGGCAGTTCAAGCCAAGCACCGCCCCGCGCGCGTGGCATCCCTCAGGAGGCCGACATCAGAAGACAGGCAGTTGTGGATGGACGTCAGTTACCCGCAACCGACTTGACCGCCACGGACACCGGCGTGGAGCCGCTGACCAGTTCCAGCGTCAGGCCCGCGGTCGCCGACGAGTCGACGAGCTCCGCGAGCACGGCGGCCACGTCGTCGCGCGGGATCGGCCCGCGTCCGGTCGACGCCTCCAGGCGTACGAGGCCGGTGCCCGCGTCGTCCGTCAGCATGCCGGGGCGCAGGATCGTCCAGTCCAGAGACTTGCGGCCGCGTACGGACGCGTCGGCCTCGCCCTTGGCCCGGAGGTAGGCGTCGAAGATCTCGTCGCCCTTGTGCGCGGGATCGGCGCCCATCGACGACACGACTACGTAGCGCCGCACGCCCGCGCGCTCCGCCGCGTCGGCGAAGAGCACGGCGGCGTCCCGGTCCACGGTGTTCTTGCGGTCGGCTCCGCTGCCCGGCCCCGCGCCCGCCGCGAAGACGGCCGCGTCGGCGCCCTCCAGGTGCCCGGCGACCTCGTCGACCGACGCCGACTCCAGGTCGCACAGTGCTGCTTCGGCGCCCGCCGCCCGCAGGTCGCCCTCCTGCCCGTTTCTGCGGATGAGCCCGACGACCTCGTCACCCCGCGCGGCGAGCAACCGCTCCAGCCGCAGCGCGATCTGACCATGACCACCAGCGATGACAATGCGCATGTCTCCGACCGTACGGCAGCCCATGCAAGATCGCCCCGCGCACACGGGGGCGCGCCGGAAAACGCCGGTCCGCCCGCAATGAAGGTTCCGTGCCCCTCAGGAAGGTTCCGCGCCCTTCGCCCGGCCCGGCCCCGTTCCGTTCGAGCGGCCTTGCCGCGGCAGGTCGAGGGCCACGGACGCCGCCGAGTCGCAGTACTCCCGTACCGCGCTGGTCCGTGCCACCACGCGCCCCCGGTGCACCACAATGCGGCTGTACGCGAGCGAGAGCGCCCCCGCGAGACGGTCGCCCCGCACCGCGAGCAACTCGGCGGGGAAGCCCGCCTCCACCCGCACCTGCGGAAGCCCCATGGCGGCCCGCGCCGCCGCGCTCACGGTGCCGTACGCCTCATGAGGGCGCAGCCCGCACCGCGAGGCCAGCAGATAGGCGGCCTCCAGCGGATCCCCGCGGCCCACGGGGTTCGACACGTCCCGCATGGCCCCACTGCCCGCCGCGACCCGCACGCCGGCCGCCCGCAGCAGCCGTACCGGAGCCACCGCGCCCCGCCGGTCCACGCTTCCGCACCCGCCCTGCGGCAGGCACACCACCGTCACGCCTGCCGCCGCCAGCTGTTCCGCGGTCCGCGCCGCCACGTCCGACGGCAGCCGCCCGAGCCCGCCGCACGGCCCGATCGTCACCCCCGGCCGCAGCCCGCCCGCCATCGCCGCGAGCCGCCCGAGCCGCGCCGGATCGCTGCCGTCCGTGTGCAGGTCGACGGGGCAGCCGTGCTCGGCGGCGACCTCGAGCACCGCCTCCACGTACCCGGTGGGGTCGGGGTCGAGGTCGGGGCAGCCGCCCACTACGGAGGCGCCCATCTTCACCGCGTCCCGCAGCATCGCGAGACCGTCGGCGCCGGCCGCCCCGGTCAGCAGCCGTGGCACGGCCACGGCCGTCAGATCGACCAGGCCGCGCAGCGAGCGCCGCGCCTGCAACACCGCTTCCATCGAGGTGAGCCCCGGTACGTCGCCGATCCGTACGTGCGAGCGCAGCGCCGTGGCGCCGTGCCCGAGCTGCAGCAGAGCGGCCTCGGTGGTCCTGCGCTGGACGTCGGCGAGCTCGTACGAGGCCGGGCCGTCCGTGTCCGCGGACAGGGCCGTGTCGCTGTGCGCGTGCGGTTCGGCCGCGGCCGGCAGCAAGAGGTAGCCGTCGAGGTCCACGCGCGCGTTGAGCGTGGTCAGGCTGCCCGCCGTGCCGACCGCTTCGATGCGCCCGGAGCCGAGCCGCACGTCCACGGTCCGGCCATCGGTCAGCCGGGCGCCGCAGAGGAGCAGCGATGTGGCGTCGGCGTCACCCGAGGAGCCGGACGAGCCGGAGGAGCCTGAGGAACCGGAGGAGTGTGGCTGCGGCTGGCTGTCGGGCATCGCGCTCCTGGGGTTCGGGGGCGGCTGCGGGACGTGGCGTCGTCCGGGTCGGAGGCGTCCCGGCCGGAGGCGGCCGGGCTCACGACGTCCAAGATCACGCAGAGTGGGTCGAGCCTAGGGCGACGACCGGCCCTCTTCGAGGAGGAGCGGAATAGTCGTACCGGCGTGGTGCGAGGGCCCGGAAGCGCCGTGTGGGAGCCGCATAGGGGTCGGGCAGGGGCCCGTAGGAGCGGGGCGCGAGCCACCGCACGGGCGGGGTGCGAGTCCCGGCCGGGCAAAGGCGCGGCGCTGAACCGGCATGGCACCAAGGGCTGAACCCGCATGGCACGACGGGTTCAACCGGCACGGCACCAGGGCCTGAACCGACCGCCGCGAACGGGCGAACCAGTGTGGCGCGAGGCGCTGAAGTGAAGTGGTGAGACGGCCGGGACGGCTGCCGCTCTGCCCCCGGAGAGCCCGGGCGAAACGGATTTGGGCGATCGGCGACCGAGCGTGTAATGTCTTCATCGCTCGCCCCAATAGCTCAGTCGGTAGAGCGTCTCCATGGTAAGGAGAAGGTCTGCGGTTCGATTCCGCATTGGGGCTCTGATGTTGGTTGATCCTCGCCTTCGGGCGGGGAGATCCGGCATCGCAGCGGTGTAGCTCAGTCGGTAGAGCAAGCGGCTCATAATCGCTGTGTCACCGGTTCAAGTCCGGTCACCGCTACTAATTGGTAGCCGATTGTGGGGTCGGACCTTCGATCGGCTACTATTTTTTTGCGTTCATCCGTCCATCCGTCCGTCAAGGAGCACTCACGTGGCTGCCACAGACGTCCGCCCGAAGATCACGCTGGCCTGCGTGGAGTGCAAGGAGCGGAACTACATCACCAAGAAGAACCGGCGTAACGACCCGGACCGTCTTGAGATGAAGAAGCACTGCCCGCGCTGCAACGCGCACACTGCGCACCGCGAAACGCGCTAGACACAGGCTCGTACACGAGGCCGTCCCCGTTTTCCGGGGGCGGCCTCGCGTCGTTACCCATACCTGCAGGAGGTGCCGAGTCCATGGCGCTCGACCAGTCCTTCGTGGGGCGGTCCTACCCGCCCACCGATCCCTATGAGGTCGGCCGGGAGAAGATCCGTGAGTTCGCCGAAGCGGTGGGCGACACCAATCCCGCGTACACCGACGCGGAGGCCGCCAAGGCGTTCGGGCACCCCGATGTGATCGCCCCGCCGACTTTTGTGTTCGCCATCTCTTTCAAGGCCGCCGGACAGGTCATCGAGGACCCGCAGCTGGGACTCGACTACAGCCGCGTCGTCCACGGGGACCAGAAGTTCGCGTACACCCGCCCGGTGCGTGCGGGAGACCGGCTCACGGTCACCTCGACCATCGAGGCCATCAAGTCGCTGGCGGGCAACGACATCCTGGACATCCGGGGTGAGGTCCACGACGAGGCCGGCGAGCACGTCGTGACCGCCTGGACCAAGCTCGTCGCGCGGGCGGCGGACCCGGAGGCAGAGCCCGCGACGGCGCCTGCGGCAGAGGGAGCGTGAGTCGATGACCGCCAAGATTTCGTACGACAGCGTCGAGGTCGGCACCGAGCTGACGGCCCAGAGTTTCCCCGTGACGCGAGCCACACTCGTGCGGTACGCGGGCGCCTCCGGCGACTTCAACCCGATCCACTGGAACGAGAAGTTCGCGGTCGAGGTCGGTCTTCCCGACGTCATCGCGCACGGCATGTTCACCATGGCCGAGGCGATCCGTGTGGTGACGGACTGGACGGGTGACCCCGCCGCCGTCGTCGAGTACGGCGTGCGCTTCACCAAGCCCGTCGTGGTCCCGAACGACGACAAGGGTGCGCTGATCGAGGTCAGCGCCAAGGTCGCCCAGAAGCTCGACGACAACCGGGTCCGGGTGGACCTGGTGGCCAAGAGCGGTGGCCAGAAGGTCCTCGGGATGTCCCGCGCCGTGGTCCAGCTCGCCTGACCTTCGTGCGGCATGAAGAGATAACTCGTACGGAATGAAGAGGTAAGGGGCATCCGTCCAGGGCGGGTGCCCCTTACTTGTCCGCTTGCCGACCGCCCTCTTGACGTAGGTAGTGATTGGCCACTAACTTTCTCGCATGGTCAGGATGAGTGCAGAAGAGCGGCGCGAGAGCGTCATCCGCGCGGCGATGATCGAGTTCGCCCGCGGTGGCTACAACGGCACGTCCACCGAGGCGATCGCCAAGCGGGTGGGCGTCTCGCAGCCGTATCTCTTCCGTCTCTTCGCGGGGAAGGAGGCCATCTTCCTCGCCGCTTCCAGGCGGTGCCTCCAAGAGGTCAAAGAGGTCTTCACGAAGGCGTCCGAGGGGCTTGAGGGCCAGGAGGCCCTGCATGCCATGAGCGCGGCCTATCAGGGGCTCATCGCCGATGACCCGGACATGCTGCTCATGCAGATGCAGACGTATGTCGCCATCGCCTCCGCGGAGGCCTCCGGTGACCGCGAGTTCGGCGAGGCGCTGCGGGCCGGCTGGATGGAGATGTACGACACGGCTCACCTCGCGCTGGGAGCGGACGTCGACGAGACGACGCAATTCCTCGCGTACGGCATGTTGGTCAACGTCCTGGTGTCGATGGGGTTCAAGGCCGATCACCGGGTGTGGACGGGCTTTTACGACTCGGCTCAGCCCAAGTCCGATGAGTGAGTCGCATGCCGCACGTCGTATGTCGCATGTGTCACGGGGGGGGTGCGCTTTTTTGCGCCCCAGCAAGTTAGTCATCAATAACTAACCACAGGGGAAGTAATGTCACAGCAGACAGCACGGCGCGGGGGAGCAGGCTGGGCCCTCGCCATCACCAGCGTCGCCGGATTCATGGCGGCCCTCGACAACCTCGTCGTCACCACCGCTCTGCCCGCCATCCGCGAGGACTTCGGGGGAGAGTTGCACGACCTCGAATGGACGGTGAGCGCCTACACCCTCACCTTCGCCGTGCTGCTGATGTTCGGCGCGGCACTCGGTGACCGCTTCGGGCGCCGCAAGCTCTTCGTCACCGGCCTCGCGATCTTCACCGGAGCCTCCGCCGCCGCGGCCCTCGCGCCCGGCATCGAGGCGCTGGTCGCCGCCCGCGCGGTCCAGGGCGTCGGCGCCGCGATCATGATGCCGCTGACGCTGACCCTGCTCACGGCGGCCGTTCCGGCGGCCAAGCGCGGGATGATGTACGGGATATGGGGCGCCGTCAACGGCCTCGCGGTCGCCGGCGGTCCGCTCATCGGCGGCAGCCTCACCGAGCATGTGTCCTGGCAGTGGATCTTCTGGTTGAACGTTCCGCTCGGCCTCGCGCTGCTGCCGCTGGCCCGGCTGCGGCTCTCCGAGTCGTACGGCACGGGAGCGCCGCTCGACATCGCCGGGACGCTGCTGGCCAGCGGCGGGCTCTTCGGCATCGTGTACGGGCTGATCCGGGGCAACATCGACGGCTGGACCAGCGCACCTGTCCTGACCGGCCTGATCGCGGGCGCCGCGCTGCTCGCCGGCTTCGTCCACCACGGAATCCGCAGCAAGAACCCGATGCTGCCGATGCGTCTCTTCCGTAACCGTGCCTTCTCCGCGATCAACGCCGCGAGCCTGCTGATGTTCGTCGGGATGTTCGGCTCGATCTTCCTGCTCAGCCAGTTCATGCAGAACGTCCTCGGATACTCGCCGACCGAGGCGGGCCTGCGGATGCTCCCCTGGACCGGCATGCCGATGATCGTCTCTCCGGTCGCGGCCTACCTCTCCGACCGGTTCGGTGGCCGCCCCGTCGTGACCGCCGGTCTCGCGCTCCAGGCCCTCGGCCTCGCCTGGTTCGCCGCCATCGTGCAGACCGATGTGTCGTACGCCGCCCAGCTGCCCGCCCTGATCATCAGCGGGGTCGGCATGGCGCTGTACTTCGCCCCCGCCGCGAATCTGGTGATGTCCAGCGTCCGTCCGTCCGAGCAGGGCATCGCGTCCGGCGCCAACAACGCCCTGCGTGAGGTCGGCGGCGCCCTCGGCATCGCGACCCTCGCCTCGGTCTTCTCCGCGCAGGGTGGCTACGGGCCCGCCCAGCACTTCGTGGACGGCCTCGGGCCCGCGCTGTGGGTGGGCGCGGCCCTGGTCGGTGTGGGCGCGGTGGCGGCGGCGCTGCTGCCGGGGCGGACGGTGACCGCGAAGCCCGCCGCCGTACCTGGCGCCGTGCCTGCCGCGGCTGCGGCCGGGACCGAGGCGCGTACGCCGGCCGGTGTCTGAGCAGGCAGCGTCCCTCTCACCCCACGGTCCGCGGCCCCGCCCGAGCGGCGGGACCGCGGACCGTACTCTTGAGCACGTGCAGGAACTCCACGATGCCCCCCTCGCCCCGCTGACCACCTTCCGGCTCGGCGGTCCCGCGGCCCGCCTGATCACCGCGACGACCGACGCCGAGGTGATCGCCGCCGTCCGCGAAGCCGACGACTCCGGGACGCCGCTGCTGATCGTCGGCGGCGGCTCGAACCTCGTCATCGGAGACAAGGGCTTCGACGGCACCGCGCTGCGCATCGCCACGAAGGGCTTCGAACTCGACGGGACGCGGCTCGAATTGGCGGCCGGCGAGGTGTGGACCGACGCGGTGGCCCGCGTCGTCGAGGCCGGACTCGCGGGCATCGAGTGCCTCGCCGGTATCCCCGGCTCCGCGGGAGCGACGCCGATCCAGAACGTGGGGGCGTACGGCCAGGAGGTCTCGTCGACCATCACCGAAGTGATCGCGTATGACAGGAAGACGCACGAGACGGTCGTTGTCACGAACGCCGAGTGCGACTTCTCGTACCGCCACAGCCGTTTCAAGGCCGAGCCCGACCGCTTTGTGGTGCTGCGTGTCCGTTTCGCGCTTGAGGACGCCCAGGGGATGAGCGCCCCGCTGAAGTACCCCGAGACGGCCCGCACCCTCGGCGTCGAGGCGGGAGACCGGGTCCCCGCGGCCGTCGCCCGTGAGACCGTCCTGAAGCTGCGCGCGGGCAAGGGCATGGTGCTCGACCCCGAGGACCACGACAGCTGGTCGGCCGGGTCGTTCTTCACCAACCCGATCCTCACGGAGGAGGAGTTCGCCGCGTTCCACGCGCGCGTGGCGGACCATCTGGGGCCGGACGTCGCGCCCCCCGCCTTCCCGACGGAGGACGGCCGCGTGAAGACCTCCGCCGCCTGGCTCATCGACAAAGCGGGCTTCACGAAGGGCTACGGAGAGGGCCCGGCCCGCATCTCCACCAAGCACACCCTCGCGCTGACCAACCGCGGCGGCGCGACCACGGAGGACCTGCTCGCCCTCGCCCGTGAGGTCGTCGCCGGAGTGCGGGAGACCTTCGGCGTCACGCTGGTCAACGAGCCGGTGACGGTGGGCGTCAGCCTCTGAGGCGCCCGGTGGTGAGCGGCTAATAGGCGACGCCCACGCCCTGCTTCACCGTCGACGCGTCGTCGAGCACCGCCAGCATCGCGTGCGCCACGTCGGCCCTGCCGATGAACCGGCCGCTGGGCGGGGTGCCGCCGACGGTCTTGCGGTAGATGCCCGTCGCAGGCTTGTCCTGGAGCCTCGGCGGGCGCACGGACGTCCAGTCCGTCGAGCTGCCCGCCAGCTCGGCCTCCATGGCCCGCAGGTCGTCGTACACGGGCTTCAGGACCTTGGCGACCAAGGAGCCCACGAGCCGGTCGACCACAGGCTGACGCTCGGCCGGGGGCCCGACCGGCGCCGCGCTCACCACCACGAGCCTGCGCACCCCCTCGGCCTCCATCGCGCGCACCACCGACCGCGTGAGCCCGGCCGCGACCCCCGCGTCCGCCTTCTTGCGCGGGCCGAGGCCCGAGAGGACCGCGTCCCGCCCGGTCACCGCCGCCCGCAGGGCCTCCGGATCGGTCAGGTCGGCCCGGAAGACCTCCAGGCCCTCGCCCACCACGCTCAGCCGTGCGGGATCACGTACGACGGCGGTGACCCCGTGACCCGCCGCGAGCGCCTGCCTGACGATCTCCCCGCCGATACCGCCGGTGGCACCGAACACCGTGAGCTTCATCGCGCACCCTCCCCAGGTGGGTAAGTATTCACTCACCACTAGGGTGAGTATCCACTCACCCATTCGTCAAGGCTGGTTGGACGGCACATGCAGCAGAAGCCCACCAGGGCCCGCATCCTCGACGCGGCGCACGACCTCATGCTCACCATCGGCCTCGCCCGTGCCACCACCAAGGAGATCGCCAAGGCGGCGGGCTGCTCCGAGGCCGCGCTCTACAAGCACTTCGCCAGCAAGGAGGAGCTGTTCGTGGCCGTCCTCCAGGAGCGGCTGCCCCGCCTCGGCCCGCTCCTGCGCCGCCTCGCCGAGGACCCGGGGGAGCGCTCCGTGGCGGACAACCTCGCCGAGATCGCCCGCCTGGCCTGCGACTTCTACGCCCAGAGCTTCCCGATCGCCGCGTCCCTCTACGCCGAGACCAAGCTCAAGCGCCGCCATGAAGACTCCATGCGGGAGATGGGCACGGGCCCGCACGTGCCCATCGAGGCCCTCGACGCCTACCTCCGCACCGAACGCGACGCCGGCCGGATCGAGCCCGAAACCGACACCTTCGCCGCCGCCTCGCTCCTCCTGGGGGCCTGCGCCCAGCGCGCCTTCGCCTACGACTCCACGGTCGGCAAGCAGCCCCCGCAACCCGTCGACGAGTTCGCCGCCGCCCTCGCCCGCACTCTCCTCGCGGGCGTCAGCCGCTGAGCCACTCCTCGATGCCCGACAGCAGTTTCCGCTGCACGTCGACGGGGGCGGCCGAACCGCGCACCGACTGCCGGGCGAGCTCGGCCAGGTCGTCGTCGGCGAAGGCGTGGTGCTTGCGCGCGATCTCGTACTGCGCGGCGAGCCTCGAGCCGAAGAGCAGCGGGTCGTCGGCGCCGAGAGCCATCGGCACCCCCGCGTCGTACAGGGTCCGCAGCGGCACGTCCTCGGGCTTCTCGTAGACACCGAGGGCCACGTTGGAGGCCGGGCAGACCTCGCAGGTCACGCCCCGCTCGGCGAGCCGCTTCAGGAGCCGCGGGTCCTCGGCCGCCCGCACCCCGTGCCCGACGCGCCCCGCGTGCAGGTCGTCGAGGCAGTCCCGCACCGAGGCGGGGCCGCTGAGCTCCCCGCCGTGCGGCGCCGCGAGCAGGCCGCCGTCCCGCGCGATCGCGAAGGCCCGGTCGAAGTCGCGCGCGAAACCCCGGCGTTCGTCGTTCGAGAGCCCGAAGCCGACGATGCCGCGGTCGGCGTACCGCACGGCGAGCCGTGCCAGCGTGCGGGCGTCCAGCGGGTGCTTCATGCGGTTCGCGGCGATGAGCACGCGTATCCCGAGGCCGGTGTCCCGCGAGGCGCTCTCGACGGCGTCCAGGATGATTTCCAGGGCCGGGATGAGCCCGCCGAGCCGAGGGGCGTACGACGTCGGGTCGACCTGGATCTCCAGCCAACCGGAGCCGTCCCGCAGGTCCTCCTCGGCGGCCTCGCGCACCAGGCGCTGGATGTCCTCGGGCTCCCGCAGGCAGGACCGTGCCATGTCATAGAGCCGCTGGAAGCGGAACCACCCGCGCTCGTCGGTCGCCCGCAGCTGCGGAGGCTCACCGCCGGTCAGCGCCGGGGGCAGTCGCACCCCGTACTTGTCGGCGAGTTCCAGCAGGGTCGTGGGCCGCATCGACCCGGTGAAATGCAGATGCAGATGGGCCTTCGGCAGCTCTCTTACGTCACGTACACGCTCCATTCGAGGATCTTGCCGTACGCGGGCGGCGTCCCGGAAGCCACTTCCCCCATCGTGCACACGCCCGAACGAAGAAACGGGCCGCCTCCCCGGAGAGGGGAGACGGCCCGCACGCGCGCGTGGACCTGCCGAAACGACAGATGGTCAGTCGCGAGCCTCGGCAAGCAGCTTCTGGATCCGCGAGACACCCTCGACGAGGTCCTCGTCACCCAGGGCGTACGAAAGGCGCAGGTAACCCGGCGTCCCGAAGGCCTCGCCCGGGACGACCGCGACCTCGGCCTCCTCCAGGATCAGCGCGGCGAGCTCCACGGAGTTCTGCGGGCGCTTGCCGCGGATCTCCTTGCCGATCAGGCCCTTCACCGAGGGGTAGGCGTAGAAGGCGCCCTCGGGCTCGGGGCAGAGCACGCCGTCGATCTCGTTCAGCATCCGCACGATGGTCTTGCGGCGCCGGTCGAAGGCCTCGCGCATCTTCTCGACGGCGGTCAGCTCGCCGGAGACGGCCGCGATGGCGGCGACCTGCGCGACATTGGAGACGTTCGACGTGGCGTGCGACTGGAGGTTCGTCGCCGCCTTCACGACGTCCTTCGGGCCGATGATCCACCCCACGCGCCAGCCGGTCATCGCGTACGTCTTGGCCACGCCGTTGACCACGATGCACTTGTCGCGCAGCTCGGGCAGGATCGCGGGGAGCGAGGTGAACTTCGCGTCTCCGTAGACGAGGTGTTCGTAGATCTCGTCGGTCATGACCCACAGGCCGTGCTCGACGGCCCAGCGGCCGATCGCCTCGGCGTCGGCCTCGCTGTAGACGGCACCCGTCGGGTTGGACGGCGACACGAAGAGGACGACCTTCGTGCGCTCCGTGCGAGCGGCCTCCAACTGCTCCACCGAGACGCGGTAGCCCGTGGTCTCGTCGGCGACGACCTCGACCGGCACACCGCCCGCGAGACGGATCGACTCCGGGTACGTCGTCCAGTAGGGAGCCGGGACGATGACCTCGTCGCCCGGGTCGAGGATCGCGGCGAACGCCTGGTAGATCGCCTGCTTGCCGCCGTTCGTCACCAGGATCTGCGAGGTCTCGACCTCGTACCCGGAGTCGCGCAGCGTCTTCGCGGCGATCGCGGCCTTGAGCTCGGGGAGCCCGCCGGCCGGGGTGTAGCGGTGGTACTTCGGGTTCTTGCAGGCCTCGACGGCGGCTTCGACGATGTAGTCGGGCGTCGGGAAGTCGGGCTCACCCGCGCCGAAACCGATCACCGGCCGCCCGGCGGCCTTGAGGGCCTTCGCCTTGGCGTCGACGGCGAGGGTCGCGGACTCGGAGATCGCGCCGATGCGGGCGGAGACCCGGCGCTCGGTGGGAGAAGTGGAAGCGCTCATCGCCCCATCGTTCCAGACCCGAAAGACCCCGGGCACACGGGTTTCGGTGTTTGTCGGGGCCACCGGAACTGTTTCTGTTCGACGGGGCGCCGCAGAACACGTACACTCACTGCTCGTTGGCCCTCACCGGCCGCACCTTCTCCTCGCACTCTGTGCACCCGGGCGGATGCGGTAGGTTGGGGGAAATCAAAGGGTCGTAGCTCAATTGGTAGAGCACTGGTCTCCAAAACCAGCGGTTGGGGGTTCAAGTCCCTCCGGCCCTGCTACACACTCCTCTCGGATGTGTGCGCATGTACGTACTGCATTGCACCGCCGTGCGGCTCATACCGGGCGCGGCACGGCCACGACCCGGAATCAGGTGAGGACGAGTGACGGACGCCGTGGGCTCCATCGACATGCCTGATGCCCAGGACGAGGCGCCGGAGTCCAAGAAGAAGGCCCGCAAGGGCGGCAAGCGCGGCAAGAAGGGCCCCTTCGGCCGTCTCGCGCTCTTCTACCGCCAGATCGTCGCGGAACTCCGCAAGGTCGTCTGGCCGACTCGCAGTCAGCTCACGACGTACACCACCGTGGTGATTGTCTTCGTCGTCATCATGATCGGTCTTGTTACCGTGATTGACTATGGGTTCAACCAGGCCGTCAAGTACGTCTTCGGCTGAGCCGATGGCTGAGCCAAGAGCGAAGGGCGCCGTACCCGGCGCCCGTTTCGCGCGTTCCACCCCTCTGTATCCAGGAAGAAGCAGCCACCGTGTCTGACCCGAACCTGAACGACGCCGTTGAGCCGCGCGTGGATTCCGAGGAGTCCGTGGAGGACCAGCTCGACATCGTCGAGGCGGCGGACGCCGAGGACCCGGACCAGGCCGAGGCTGCTGACGCCGCCGCGGGCGTACCCGCCGAAGAGTCGGCCCTGCACGTCGAGCCCGACGCCGAGTCCGCCGACGCCGCCGTGAGCGACGAAGACGGCGAGGACGGTGCGGACGGCGAGACCGCCGCCGAGGACGAGGCCGAGACCGACGAGGCTGCCGAGACCGCTGAGTCCGCTGAGTCCGCAGAGGACGAGGAGGAGGCCGAGCCGGTCGACCCGATCGTGGCCCTGCGCGACGAGCTGCGCACCCTCCCCGGCGAGTGGTACGTCATCCACACCTACGCCGGTTACGAGAACCGCGTGAAGACCAACCTCGAGCAGCGTGCCGTCTCGCTGAACGTCGAGGACTTCATCTTCCAGGCCGAGGTGCCGCAGGAAGAGGTCGCGCAGATCAAGAACGGCGAGCGCAAGACCATCCGTCAGAACAAGCTCCCCGGATACGTCCTGGTGCGCATGGACCTGACGAACGAGTCGTGGGGCGTCGTCCGCAACACCCCCGGCGTCACCGGCTTCGTGGGCAACGCCTACGACCCGTACCCCCTGACCCTGGACGAGATCGTCAAGATGCTCGCCCCCGAGGCCGAGGAGAAGGCGGCCCGCGAGGCTGCCGAGGCCGAGGGCAAGCCGGCTCCGTCCCGCAAGGTCGAGGTCCAGGTCCTGGACTTCGAGGTGGGCGACTCGGTCACCGTCACCGACGGCCCGTTCGCGACGCTGCAGGCGACGATCAACGAGATCAACGCCGACTCGAAGAAGGTCAAGGGTCTCGTCGAGATCTTCGGCCGCGAGACCCCGGTCGAGCTCAGCTTCGACCAGATCCAGAAGAACTAGCCTCCGCGGCTTCCTCTGGAGCACACGCCTCCGACCAGGTCAGACGGGCTGCCAAAGCCTGTCTGACCTGCTCGGTTTTTGGCCGCGTGGCGATACCCGTTATCGTGGTGCGGTATGCCTCCATCCGGATGACTGGATGGTGGCTGGAAACTCTCACTAGGACCCGGAGAGAGCAATGCCTCCCAAGAAGAAGAAGGTCACGGGGCTTATCAAGCTCCAGATCCAGGCCGGCGCAGCCAACCCGGCCCCGCCGGTCGGTCCCGCGCTGGGCCAGCACGGCGTCAACATCATGGAGTTCTGCAAGGCCTACAACGCCGCGACCGAGTCGCAGCGTGGCTGGGTCATCCCGGTGGAGATCACGGTCTACGAAGACCGTTCCTTCACCTTCGTGACCAAGACTCCGCCGGCCGCCAAGATGATCCTCAAGGCCGCGGGTGTCGAGAAGGGCTCCGGCGAGCCGCACAAGACCAAGGTCGCCAAGATCACCGAGGCGCAGGTCCGCGAGATCGCCACCACCAAGATGGAAGACCTCAACGCCAACGACCTGGACGCCGCGTCGAAGATCATCGCCGGCACCGCCCGTTCCATGGGCATCACGGTCGAGGGCTGAGAGCTTTCCCCGTCTGACCTTTCTCAGTGGTAGGGCCAAGCGCTGGTCCACACCACGACTCCACACCTGAAACCCCACAGGAGCAGAAGTGAAGCGCAGCAAGACTCTCCGCGCTGCGGACGCCAAGATCGACCGGGACAAGCTCTACGCCCCGCTCGAGGCCGTCCGTCTCGCCAAGGAGACCTCCACGACGAAGTTCGACGGCACCGTCGAGGTCGCCTTCCGCCTGGGTGTCGACCCGCGCAAGGCCGACCAGATGGTCCGTGGCACCGTGAACCTCCCGCACGGCACCGGCAAGACCGCCCGGGTCCTGGTCTTCGCGACCGGTGACCGTGCTGCGGCCGCGGAAGCCGCTGGGGCCGACATCGTCGGCGCCGACGAGCTCATCGACGAGGTCGCGAAGGGCCGCCTGGACTTCGACGCCGTCGTCGCCACCCCGGACCTCATGGGCAAGGTCGGCCGCCTCGGCCGCGTGCTCGGTCCGCGTGGTCTGATGCCGAACCCGAAGACCGGCACCGTGACCCCCGACGTCGTGAAGGCTGTCAACGACATCAAGGGCGGCAAGATCGAGTTCCGCGTCGACAAGCACTCGAACCTGCACTTCATCATCGGCAAGGTGTCCTTCGACGACACCAAGCTGGTGGAGAACTACGCCGCGGCCCTGGAGGAGATCCTCCGTCTGAAGCCGTCGGCCGCCAAGGGTCGCTACATCAAGAAGGCCGCGCTCACCACCACGATGGGCCCCGGCATTCCGCTGGACAGCAACCGCACCCGTAACCTCCTCGTCGAGGAGGACCCGGCCGCCGTCTGAATCTGACGGCAGTCGCGTCGCGTACGCGTTTGTGATGGCGGGCCCCGCAACCTTTCGAGGTGCGGGGCCCGTCCTCGTATTAGTGCGTGTCCATCAGAGCTTTCGGGGCACTGCGCCAGTGAGCCGCATTCACACGAGTCCAAGGGGTGGGATGTCATGAACAGCACGACCATGCGACGCGCGGGCCTGTCGATCGCGGTGGCCGCCGCGCTGACCGGGGTCGCGGCCTGTGGCTCCTCCGGCGGCGGCGAGGGCGAAGGTGAGGGCAAGGGCGAGGACAAGGGCTCCGTGGCCCTCAGCCCCGTGGCCGCCCTGCGCACCATCGAGGACAAGACCGATGACGCCGACTCGGCCAAGATCGAGGGCAAGACGGTCATGGGCAGCAAGATGTCGATGGACATGACGGGCTCCATGAAGTGGTCGGACGGCATCACCGGCAACATGACCGCGACGCTCACGGGCGGAACCCAGGCCCAGCAGATGGAACAGATGGGGCAGTCGAAGATCGACTACCGCTATCTGAAGAACGGGTTCTACGCGAACATGGGCGACAAGTTCGCGGCGCAGGCGGGCGGCGGCAAGCACTGGATCGAGTACGACTACGCCACGCTGGCCGAGATAAGCGGCGCCGCCGGCGACGCCTTCAAGGACCAGATGCAGAACTCCACGCCGAACCAGTCGGTCAAGATGCTGCTCGCCTCGGGTGACGTGAAGCGCGTGGGCGAGGAGACCGTACGCGGGACGAAGACGACGCACTACTCGGGGACCGTCGACGCCGCGGACTTCACCGGCAAGAACACGGATCTCGACGCCGGGCAGATGGAGGAGCTGCGCAAGCAGTTCAAGCAGGTGGGCCTGAGCAAGCAGACGATCGACATCTGGGTCGACGGCGACGATCTGCTGGTCAAGAAGGCCGAGAAGGGCGAGATGGCCGACGGTGAGTTCTCCCAGACCGCCTACTACAGCGACTACGGCACGCCCGTGTCCGTGGAGAAGCCCGCAGCTTCGGACACCATGAGCTTCAAGGACCTCATGAACCGGCAGCCGCAGGCCTGAACCGACTGTCGGGTATTCTCACCAAATCCAAATGTGTCGATCATGTGTTCCTAGGGGTGGGGTCATGACTGTGAAGAGAGTGACGGGCGGCGTACTCGCCACCGTGCTGCTGTGTACCGGTGCGGTCGCCTGCGGCGGCTCCGACGACGGCAAGAAGGCCGAGGGGGCGGGCTCGGGGGAGATCCAGTCCCGGTCGCAGGTGACCGAGGTCATCACGGCGGCGTACGAGAAGACCGCGAAGGCGAAGTCGGCCAAGGTCGAGATGACGATGACGGCGCCTGCGTCTATGGGTGCCAGCGCCGGTGAGATGAAGATGTCCGGCGTCATGGGCTGGGACCCGACCGTCATGGATATGACGATGTCGGGTTCGGCGCTCACCAAGGGCGACCCCGAGGCGCCGGAGAACATCCGGATGCTGTGGCTTGACAACGTCATGTACATGAACATGGGCGCGGCCGTCGCCAAGGAGATGGACGGCAAGCAGTGGGTGAAGATGGATCTGAACTCCATCGCCGAGCAGTCCGGTGACGAGAAGCTCGCCAAGCAGGTGACCGGCGGTCTGGAGAGCATGAACCAGGACCCGGCGCAGCAGCTCGCCATGCTCCTGGACTCGCCGAACCTGAAGCACGTCGGCTCCGCGAAGGTCGAGGGCGTCCAGGCCCAGCGTTACAAGGGCCGGCTCACCGTCAAGGAAATGATGGAGACGAACAAGGGCCTCAGCGACGTGCTCAGCAAGAGCGAGCGCGAGGAGATGTTCAAGAGCATCGAGAAGTCCGGGATCAAGGGGTACGACACCGAGGTCTGGGTCAACGAGGACGACTACCCGGTCCGTATGGACATCGACATCGAGTCCCCCGAGGGCACGATGAAGATGTCGCAGAAGTTCTCCGACTACGGCTCCGAGGCCAAGGTGGCCGCTCCGCCGGCCGGGCAGACCGTCGACCTGATGGAGATGTTCAAGGAGATCGGTGACGCCGCCGGCTCGGGTTCCGACAGCGGTCTGTGATCGGTCCCTGACAGCCGCCTGACCGGCGCCTGGACCAGCGACCGACGGGTATCTGACCGGCGTCTTACGGGCGCCGGTCAGGGACTGCGACCCGATTTGCCTGACGCGAACCCGTTCGCGTACTCTTCCACAGAAGCCAAAGACCGCTGGTCGTTGCCGTGTGCTCGTACGAGGGCGCGGTGGCCGAAGGATCCGCTGAAACTGCGGACGACCCGCGCAGGTGACTGTGGAAGTGCTCCCGGACGGGATTCCGTCGGGTCGAGCTCATGCCCCGTGCGCCTGCGCCGGGGCGTTTTGTTTTGTCAGCCCCTTTTGAGCGGTCCTCATCACCCGGAAGGAGGCTGACGCTCTATGCCGACGCCCGACAAGGCTGCCGCGGTAGCCGAGCTCACGGACAAGTTCCGCAGCTCGAACGCCGCCGTGCTGACCGAGTACCGGGGTCTCACCGTGGCGCAGCTCAAGCAGCTGCGCCGCTCCCTCGGTGAGAACTCCGAGTACGCCGTGGTGAAGAACACGCTGACCAAGATCGCGGCCAACGAGGCCGGGATCAACACGCTGGACGACCTGTTCTCGGGTCCGACGGCGGTTGCCTTCGTCACCGGTGACCCGGTGGAGTCGGCGAAGGGTCTTCGTGACTTCGCCAAGGACAACCCGAACCTCATCATCAAGGGCGGTGTCCTTGACGGTAAGGCGCTGTCCGCCGATGAGTTCAAGAAGCTCGCGGACCTCGAGTCCCGCGAGGTTCTGCTCGCCAAGCTGGCGGGCGCCATGAAGGGCAAGCAGTCCCAGACTGCCGCGCTCTTCCAGGCGCTTCCCTCGAAGTTCGTCCGCACCGCGGAAGCGCTTCGTGCCAAGAAGGCCGAGCAGGGCGGTGCCGAGTAATTCGGCTCGCGCAATGATCGCCGCCCGCTAGGGCGACGGTCGCAGCGGGCCACACGTACGCCCGCCTTCATGTACACCCGGCACCAGCCGAATTAGTGGAAGGATCGCCCATCATGGCGAAGCTCAGCCAGGAAGACCTGCTTGCCCAGTTCGAGGAGCTCACCCTCATCGAGCTCTCCGAGTTCGTGAAGGCCTTCGAGGAGAAGTTCGACGTCACCGCCGCCGCTCCGGCCGCCGTTGCCGTCCAGGGCGGCGCTGCCGCTCCGGCCGAGGCCGAGGCCGAGCAGGACGAGTTCGACGTCATCCTCACCGGCGCCGGCGAGAAGAAGATCCAGGTCATCAAGGTCGTGCGCGAGCTCACCTCCCTGGGTCTCAAGGAGGCCAAGGACCTCGTCGACGGCACCCCGAAGCCGGTCCTCGAGAAGGTCGCCAAGGAGGCCGCCGAGAAGGCTGCCGAGTCCCTCAAGGCTGCCGGCGCCTCGGTCGAGGTCAAGTAACCTCGCGAGTCGTCTGACTCCTTTTCGGCGCTGCTCAGGCAGCGCTGCGCCAAGGGCGATCACCCATCTGGGTGGTCGCCCTTCGGCGTTCTCCGGCGCACCAGACGGCTGCCTTGCGCTGTCGGTCCCGACGAGTATGGTGATCTTCGTCGTGCCTTGGGGCGGCCGTGACGGTGACGATCCGAGAGCCAAGTCGGGGCAGGGGGGCCTTGACGAACCGCACGCAGCGCGCAATTCTCAGGACGCGTCGTCACAACGATCCGCATCCGAGGCATGGATCGGCGGCGAAGAGGGCAGTATCGATGTGCATCGAGGGCGTGGCTTGCAGCAGGGGTTGAGAACAACGAGGGTCTCCCAGAACCCGCACTGGACATCAGTGGGCCAACTGGCTACACTGACCCTTTGCGCTGCCTGTTAGCTGCCTCCTGCCCGTCACCAGGGGCATGCCCATGCTTGAGCACCGTGGACTGAAACTTCCCTGACCTGGCCAAACAGCCAGATCAGGAAGGTCTGTCCCTGTGTCCAGCTTGGGACCGGTACGCGCGTAGTGAGTCCGAGCCCTCGGAAGGACCCCCTCTTGGCCGCCTCGCGCACTGCCTCGACCGCGAATACGAACAACGGCGCAAGCACCGCCCCGCTGCGCATTTCCTTTGCAAAGATCAAGGAGCCCCTCGAGGTTCCGAACCTTCTTGCGCTGCAGACCGAGAGCTTTGACTGGCTGCTCGGCAATGAAGCGTGGAAGGCTCGTGTCGAGGCGGCTCTGGACAGCGGACAGGACGTCCCCACCAAGTCCGGTCTGGAAGAGATCTTCGAGGAGATCTCTCCGATCGAGGACTTCTCCGGGTCGATGTCCTTGACGTTCCGCGACCACCGTTTTGAGCCTCCGAAGAACTCCATCGACGAGTGCAAGGAGCGCGACTTCACGTTCGCCGCCCCGCTCTTCGTCACCGCCGAGTTCACCAACAACGAGACCGGCGAGATCAAGTCCCAGACGGTCTTCATGGGCGATTTCCCGCTCATGACGAACAAGGGCACCTTCGTCATCAACGGCACCGAGCGTGTCGTCGTGTCGCAGCTGGTCCGTTCGCCGGGTGTCTACTTCGATTCCTCGATCGACAAGACGTCCGACAAGGACATCTTCTCCGCCAAGATCATCCCGTCCCGGGGTGCCTGGCTGGAGATGGAGATCGACAAGCGCGACATGGTCGGTGTACGCATCGACCGCAAGCGCAAGCAGTCGGTCACCGTTCTGCTCAAGGCTCTCGGTTGGACGACCGAGCAGATCCTCGAGGAGTTCGGCGAGTACGAGTCCATGCGCGCCACCCTGGAGAAGGACCACACCCAGGGCCAGGACGACGCGCTGCTCGACATCTACCGCAAGCTCCGTCCGGGCGAGCCGCCGACCCGTGAGGCCGCTCAGACCCTGCTTGAGAACCTCTACTTCAACCCCAAGCGCTACGACCTCGCGAAGGTCGGCCGCTACAAGGTGAACAAGAAGCTGGGTGCGGACGCTCCGCTCGACGCGGGCATCCTCACGGTCGAGGACATCATCGCCTCGATCAAGTACCTGGTGAAGCTGCACGCCGGTGAGACCGAGACCGTTGGCGACAGCGGTACGTCGATCGTCGTCGAGACCGACGACATCGACCACTTCGGCAACCGTCGTCTGCGCAACGTCGGCGAGCTCATCCAGAACCAGGTCCGTACGGGTCTGGCTCGTATGGAGCGCGTCGTCCGTGAGCGCATGACGACCCAGGACGTCGAGGCGATCACGCCGCAGACCCTGATCAACATCCGCCCGGTCGTGGCGTCGATCAAGGAATTCTTCGGCACCTCGCAGCTGTCGCAGTTCATGGACCAGAACAACCCGCTGTCGGGTCTCACCCACAAGCGCCGTCTGTCGGCGCTTGGTCCGGGTGGTCTCTCCCGTGAGCGGGCCGGCTTCGAGGTCCGTGACGTTCACCCGTCTCACTACGGCCGCATGTGCCCCATTGAGACTCCCGAAGGCCCCAACATCGGTCTGATCGGTTCGCTGGCCTCTTACGGCCGTGTGAACGCGTTCGGCTTCGTCGAGACGCCGTACCGCAAGGTCGTCGAGGGCGTCGTCACCGACGACGTCGACTACCTCACGGCCGACGAAGAAGACCGCTTCGTGATCGCCCAGGCCAACGCCGTGCTCGGCGAGGACATGCGCTTCACCGAGTCGCGCGTCCTCGTCCGCCGTCGTGGCGGCGAGATCGACTACATCCCCGGCGACGACGTCGACTACATGGACGTCTCGCCGCGCCAGATGGTGTCGGTCGCGACCGCGATGATCCCCTTCCTCGAGCACGACGACGCCAACCGTGCCCTCATGGGCGCGAACATGATGCGTCAGGCCGTGCCGCTGATCACCGCCGAGGCTCCCCTCGTCGGCACCGGCATGGAGTACCGCTGTGCGGTCGACGCCGGTGACGTGATCAAGGCCGAGAAGGCGGGTGTGGTCCAGGAGGTCTCCGCGGACTACGTCACGGTCACGAACGACGACGGCACGTACACCACGTACCGCATCGCCAAGTTCTCCCGGTCGAACCAGGGCACCTCGGTCAACCAGAAGGTTGTCGTCGACGAGGGCGCCCGCGTGATCGAGGGCCAGGTCCTGGCCGACGGTCCCGCGACCGAAGAGGGCGAGATGGCCCTCGGCAAGAACCTGCTCGTGGCGTTCATGCCCTGGGAAGGTCACAACTACGAGGACGCGATCATCCTGTCGCAGCGCCTCGTGCAGGACGACGTCCTCTCCTCGATCCACATCGAGGAGCACGAGGTCGACGCCCGTGACACCAAGCTCGGCCCGGAGGAGATCACCCGGGACATCCCGAACGTCTCCGAAGAGGTCCTCGCCGACCTCGACGAGCGCGGCATCATCCGTATCGGTGCCGAGGTCGTCGCCGGCGACATCCTCGTCGGCAAGGTCACGCCCAAGGGTGAGACCGAGCTGACGCCCGAGGAGCGCCTGCTCCGCGCGATCTTCGGTGAGAAGGCGCGCGAGGTGCGCGACACCTCCCTGAAGGTGCCGCACGGCGAGATCGGCAAGGTCATCGGCGTACGCGTCTTCGACCGTGAAGAGGGCGACGAGCTGCCGCCGGGCGTGAACCAGCTGGTTCGTGTCTACGTGGCGCAGAAGCGCAAGATCACGGACGGTGACAAGCTCGCCGGCCGGCACGGCAACAAGGGTGTTATCTCGAAGATCCTTCCGATCGAGGACATGCCGTTCCTCGAGGACGGAACTCCGGTCGACATCATCCTCAACCCGCTGGGTGTCCCGTCCCGAATGAACCCGGGTCAGGTCCTGGAGATCCACCTCGGCTGGCTCGCCAGCCAGGGCTGGGATGTCTCCGGTCTCAGCGAGGAGTGGGCGCAGAGCCTGCAGCGCATCGGCGCCGACCAGGTGGCCCCGCGGACGAACGTCGCGACCCCGGTCTTCGACGGTGCCCGTGAGGACGAGCTGGCCGGTCTCCTCGAGCACACCGTCCCGAACCGCGACGGCGACCGCATGGTCCTGCCGTCCGGCAAGGCGCGGCTGTTCGACGGTCGCTCTGGCGAGCCGTTCCCGGACCCGATCTCGATCGGGTACATGTACATCCTCAAGCTGCACCACCTGGTCGACGACAAGCTGCACGCCCGTTCGACCGGTCCGTACTCCATGATCACCCAGCAGCCGCTGGGTGGTAAGGCTCAGTTCGGTGGTCAGCGCTTCGGCGAGATGGAGGTGTGGGCGCTGGAGGCATACGGCGCCGCTTACGCCCTCCAGGAGCTGCTGACGATCAAGTCCGACGACGTGACCGGCCGCGTGAAGGTCTACGAGGCCATCGTCAAGGGCGAGAACATCCCCGAGCCCGGCATTCCCGAGTCCTTCAAGGTGCTCATCAAGGAAATGCAGTCGCTCTGCCTCAACGTGGAGGTGCTGTCCTCGGACGGCATGTCCATCGAGATGCGCGACACCGACGAGGACGTCTTCCGCGCGGCGGAGGAGCTCGGCATCGACCTGTCCCGGCGCGAGCCGAGCAGCGTCGAAGAGGTCTGACGGGTTGGCCGGCCGGACCCCGCGTCCGGCCGGCTCTCCCCGGACCCGTTCAGACCATGATTGAGACTCGACCCCGAAAGAGGGATTGACGACAAAGTGCTCGACGTCAACTTCTTCGACGAGCTGCGGATCGGCCTTGCCACCGCGGACGACATCCGACAGTGGTCCCACGGCGAGGTCAAGAAGCCGGAGACCATCAACTACCGCACGCTCAAGCCCGAAAAGGACGGACTCTTCTGCGAGAAGATCTTCGGTCCGACCCGGGACTGGGAGTGCTACTGCGGCAAGTACAAGCGTGTCCGCTTCAAGGGCATCATCTGCGAGCGCTGCGGCGTCGAGGTCACTCGCGCCAAGGTGCGTCGTGAGCGGATGGGCCACATTGAGCTGGCCGCGCCTGTCACGCACATCTGGTACTTCAAGGGCGTTCCGTCGCGCCTCGGCTACCTGCTTGATCTCGCCCCGAAGGACCTCGAGAAGGTCATCTACTTCGCGGCGTACATGATCACGTTCGTGGACGAGGAGCGCCGTACGCGTGACCTGCCCTCCCTGGAGGCGCACGTCTCCGTGGAGCGTCAGCAGGTCGAGAACCGTCGCGACTCCGACCTGGAGGCCCGCGCCAAGAAGCTCGAGACCGACCTGGCCGAGCTCGAGGCCGAGGGTGCCAAGGCCGACGTGCGCCGCAAGGTGCGCGAAGGTGCCGAGCGTGAGATGAAGCAGCTGCGTGACCGTGCGCAGCGCGAGATCGACCGTCTCGACGAGGTGTGGAACCGCTTCAAGAACCTCAAGGTCCAGGACCTGGAGGGTGACGAGCTGCTCTACCGCGAGCTGCGTGACCGCTTCGGCACGTACTTCGACGGTTCGATGGGTGCCGCTGCCCTGCAGAAGCGCCTTGAGTCGTTCGACCTGGACGAGGAGGCCGAGCGCCTCCGCGAGATCATCCGTACCGGCAAGGGCCAGAAGAAGACCCGTGCGCTCAAGCGCCTCAAGGTCGTCTCCGCGTTCCTGCAGACCAGCAACAGCCCCAAGGGCATGGTGCTCGACTGCGTGCCGGTCATCCCGCCGGACCTGCGTCCGATGGTGCAGCTGGACGGTGGCCGCTTCGCGACCTCCGACCTGAACGACCTGTACCGCCGCGTGATCAACCGCAACAACCGCCTGAAGCGGCTTCTCGACCTCGGTGCTCCCGAGATCATCGTGAACAACGAGAAGCGCATGCTCCAGGAGGCCGTGGACGCCCTCTTCGACAACGGTCGTCGTGGTCGCCCGGTCACCGGTCCCGGTAACCGCCCGCTGAAGTCCCTGAGCGACATGCTCAAGGGCAAGCAGGGTCGATTCCGTCAGAACCTGCTCGGTAAGCGTGTGGACTACTCCGCGCGTTCCGTGATCGTCGTCGGTCCGCAGCTGAAGCTGCACCAGTGTGGTCTTCCCAAGGCCATGGCGCTGGAGCTCTTCAAGCCGTTCGTGATGAAGCGCCTGGTCGACCTCAACCACGCGCAGAACATCAAGAGCGCCAAGCGGATGGTCGAGCGCGGCCGCACGGTCGTGTACGACGTCCTGGAAGAGGTCATCGCGGAGCACCCGGTTCTCCTGAACCGTGCGCCCACGCTGCACCGCCTCGGCATCCAGGCCTTCGAGCCGCAGCTGGTCGAGGGCAAGGCCATTCAGATCCACCCGCTCGTCTGCACCGCGTTCAACGCGGACTTCGACGGTGACCAGATGGCCGTGCACCTGCCGCTCTCCGCGGAGGCGCAGGCCGAGGCCCGCATCCTGATGCTGTCCTCGAACAACATCCTGAAGCCGGCCGACGGTCGTCCCGTCACCATGCCGACCCAGGACATGGTTCTCGGTCTCTTCTTCCTCACCACGGACGAGGAAGAGCGCAAGGTCATCGGCGAGGGCCGGTCCTTCGGCTCCACGGCCGAGGCGACCATGGCGTTCGACGCCAAGGAGCTCTCGCTCCAGGCGAAGGTCGACATCCGCTTCCCGGTGGGCACCATCCCGCCGCGCGGCTGGACCCCGCCGGCCGTCGAAGAGGGCGAGCCCGAGTACCAGCAGGGCGACAGCTTCCGGCTGCGTACGACCCTGGGCCGCGCGCTCTTCAACGAGCTGCTGCCCGAGGACTACCCGTTCGTCGACTACTCGGTGGGCAAGAAGCAGCTCTCCGAGATCGTCAACGACCTGGCCGAGCGCTACCCCAAGGTCATCGTGGCGGCGACGCTCGACAACCTGAAGGCGGCGGGCTTCTTCTGGGCGACCCGTTCCGGTGTCACCGTGGCCATCTCCGACGTCGTGGTCCCCGAGGCCAAGAAGGCGATCGTCGCGGGCTACGAGGCGCAGGACGAGAAGGTCCAGAAGCAGTACGAGCGCGGTCTGATCACCAAGGACGAGCGCACGCAGGAGCTCATCGCGATCTGGACCAAGGCGACCAACGAGGTTGCCGAGGCGATGAACGCGAACTTCCCCAAGACGAACCCCATCTTCATGATGGTTGACTCGGGTGCCCGAGGAAACATGATGCAGATGCGTCAGATCGCCGGTATGCGTGGTCTGGTGTCGAACGCGAAGAACGAGACGATCCCGCGCCCGATTAAGGCTTCGTTCCGCGAAGGCTTGTCGGTGCTCGAGTACTTCATCTCGACTCACGGTGCTCGTAAGGGTCTTGCGGACACGGCTCTCCGTACCGCTGACTCCGGTTACCTCACCCGTCGTCTGGTCGACGTCTCGCAGGACGTCATCATTCGCGAGGAGGACTGTGGCACCGAGCGCGGTCTGAAGCTCAAGATCGCGGTCAAGGGCGAGGACGGTGTGCTCCGCAAGACGGAGAACGTCGAGACCTCGGTGTACGCCCGCATGCTGGCCGAGGACGTCGTCATCGACGGCAAGGTCATCGCGCCGGCGAACGTCGACCTCGGTGACGTCCTGATCGACGCCCTGGTCGCCAACGGCGTCGAGGAGGTCAAGACCCGTTCGGTCCTGACCTGCGAGTCCGCGGTCGGCACCTGTGCCTTCTGCTACGGCCGTTCGCTCGCCACCGGCAAGCTGGTCGACATCGGTGAGGCGGTCGGCATCATCGCCGCCCAGTCCATCGGTGAGCCCGGCACGCAGCTGACGATGCGTACGTTCCACACCGGTGGTGTCGCCGGTGACGACATCACCCAGGGTCTGCCCCGTGTCGTCGAGCTCTTCGAGGCTCGTACGCCCAAGGGTGTCGCCCCGATCTCGGAGGCGGCTGGCCGCGTCCGTATCGAGGAGACCGAGAAGACCAAGAAGATCGTCGTCACGCCGGACGACGGCAGCGACGAGACTCCCTTCCCGATCTCGAAGCGTGCCAAGGTCCTCGTGCGTGAGGGTGACCACGTCGAGGTGGGCCAGAAGCTCACCTTCGGTGCCACCAACCCGCACGACGTGCTGCGGATCCTCGGTCAGCGCGCGGTCCAGGTCCACCTGGTCGGCGAAGTCCAGAAGGTCTACAACAGCCAGGGCGTGTCGATCCACGACAAGCACATCGAGATCATCATCCGGCAGATGCTGCGCCGCGTGACGATCATCGAGTCCGGCGACGCGGAACTGCTGCCGGGCGAGCTCGTCGAGCGCTCGAAGTTCGAGACCGAGAACCGTCGTGTTGTGACGGAGGGGGGCCACCCGGCCTCCGGCCGTCCGCAGCTGATGGGTATCACCAAGGCCTCGCTGGCGACGGAATCCTGGCTGTCGGCCGCCTCCTTCCAGGAGACGACCCGAGTCCTGACGGACGCGGCGATCAACGCCAAGTCCGACAGCCTCATCGGCCTCAAGGAGAACGTCATCATCGGTAAGCTCATCCCGGCCGGTACGGGTCTCTCCCGCTACCGCAACATCCGGGTGGAGCCGACCGAGGAGGCCAAGGCCGCGATGTACTCGGCCGTCGGCTACGACGACATCGACTACTCGCCCTTCGGCACGGGCTCCGGCCAGGCTGTTCCGCTGGAGGACTACGACTATGGGCCTTACAACCAGTAGGACTCAGGTCTGATGAAGGGCGGCCACTCCGTTTCGTACGGGGTGGCCGCCCTTCGGCGTTCCTCAGTGGCCGGGCTGCTGGAGCTGCCGCTGGAGCCGCTGCAGCCGGGTGTGGTGATCCGGCTTGGAGGAGAGCAGTGAAGGCGCCGGGAGGAGGCGGTCGTGGCGATGGACCGGGCTGCGCGGCTTCGAGGCTTCCTCGTCGGTGATGAAGCGCTGCAGCACCGCGACCAACTGAGGGCCGAAGCCGCGCAGGGCCGCGGCCCGGTCGGCGCGCAGCTCGGCCCGCCTGTTCACTGCGGCGAGCAGCCATGGAGTGAGCGCCGGAAGGAGCAGCCAGGGGAACAGATAGAGCAGCACAAGGCCGACCACGACCGCCAGCAGGATGAGCCGACGGTTGGCTTCCTTGGCCTCGATGTGCCGATGCGGAAGCGTGAGCCGGTGCAGGCCCCGCAGCGCCCGCCAGAGGAGCCTTCCTGGCAGGGCGTACCAATTGCTCAGGAGTGCGGACCAGGAGTGCCCCGCGACATGATGGCTGAGTTCATGGGCGAGCACTGCCGCCAGCTGGCCGGGCGGGAGTCGTAGCGCTGCCGAGGTTACGGTCACGATGTGTCCCGCGGCGGCCTCCGCGTTGAGTTCCTCGCTCTCGGCGATCCAGAGCTGGTACGTGGCTGGGTCCGCTCCGAAGCGGGCCGTGACGTCGCGCCAGAGAGGCTTCAGTTGATCACCCTCGACGAGGGACGGTGGCCTGTGGCCGAAGACATGGTGGGCCAGGAACGCCTCTGCCGGGCGGTGGAAGATAAGAGCGCCGCTGAGCAGCCACCCGGCGACCGTGGCCCACAGAGGAATGCCGGTCGCGCTCTCCAGTACGTAGGCCAGGCAGGCCACGACCAAGAGGCTGGCCGCCGCGTGCGGCAGGTGGAGCGCCAGCGATCCGACGGCGAGGACGTCGGCGCCCCTGCGGCGGGCCGCTATGTGGACGCGCCCGGTGTGCGGGACGTGGGCCTCGGGGTCCTGGCCGCTCACGGTCGTCGGCGTCTCTGAGGTATCGGATATCCGGGGTGCCTGTGATGCCGCATCCGCCGCCGGCTTCCGCAAGGCATCGGGCGGGCGTGGCTGTGGAGTGGAGTCAGGCTCGGGATAGCGGGGTGACACCGTCGGTTCGTGTTCGGGGTACTCAGGTTCGTACAGCTGGGACATGGTGCTCCTTCCTTCGGTACGGGCTTCCTCAGCCGAGCAGCAGGGCAGCGGGCAGCAGCAGGGACGCCGCCGCGAGGGCCAGGAGGCCGACGCGTACCCACAGGTGCTTGTGTGCGGCGATCCGACTGGTCGCCGCAAGCGCCGCCACAAGAAGGGGAGTCGGGTCGCGGTCGGCCTCTGTCAGCGCTTGTGTCAGGGCGCCTGATTCGGCGGCGCGTCGGATGTCGCCGAAGTAGCCGAGTGGCCGCCCCGGTTCCCAGTCGCTCTTGCGGTAGCGAGGCATGACCGCGAGGAGCATCGAGACCAGGGAACCCGCGAGTGCGCAGATCCCGGTCCACCAGATGAGGGCCCAGGGAAGGGCGAGCCGGGACGGGTCCCAGCCGCGGCTCACGACGAGGCCGCCGAGCAGCCCCACGACCATCGCGATGGCGCCGACCGCTACGGCCGCTTTGTTGTCGGCTCGGCTGATCTCGGCCCGGATCTCCGCGAGCAGCCGGACACCGGATTGCGATTCCTCGGTGGTCATACGGTTTCGGCCCGGTCGTCGGGATGCCGGGCGGCGCGATCGGGCGGCTTGCGCAGTGGGCCTTCCCGCTGTGCGTCGGTCGAGCCGCCGACTGCCTGGGCGAACATCGACCTGAACAGCGCGAGGACCAGTTGCTGAGGCTCCTCCAGCTGGTACTTCTCCAGGGTTCCCTCCGGTAGGACCCGGTCGATGAGTCCGAGCTGGTTCTCGATCGTCCGCTTCTCGTCGGCGCGCAGGTTCTCCACGACGAGTCGGGTGTCCTGCGCGTGCTCGGCCAGGTGCAGGAGGAGGGCGGCGACTCCGCCCTTGGCCAGGTTATGACGGTAAAACTCGATCTTCCTCGCCTTGAGTTGCTGCTCCTGTTCCAGCCGCATCAGCTCCACGTCGTGTTCGGACAGCGCGGCCTCGGCGTCGTACCGGGCCGCGCGCAGGCGACCCTGGTGGGCGCGCTCTTCGGGATCGCGCCGCAGCCGCGCGGTGCCGCCGAGCCGGAGCCCTTGCCGTGCCGCGTGGTCACCGGAGGCATCGAGGATCTGTTGCACGGCGGCCTCGGCGTCCGCACTCGAGGAAATGGTGAACTTCCTGGTCACAGGGCGTAGCAGGCGGTGCAGTACGCGGTTCAGGAGGGCCGGCATGTCGCGCTCCTGGCTGACGACGAAGCGCTCCGGGTCAGTCACCTGCCAGGTGAGGTCGAAGGTGGCGTCGAACTCGAAGCTGTCGATGTCGCTGGGCAGACGAGTGCGCAGGCACAGGGGGTGGACGCCCAGGTCGACCTCGTACACGGCGGTTCGGCCACGGAGGCTTGTCGGGCGTCTTGGTGGCAGATACGTCTCGTACGAGTCACCGGCCCCGGCGACCACGAGAGCGCAGTCGGCGCGGCCCAGATAGCGGCGGCCCGGGATCTCGTAGCGCGCCAGCTGACGTACGGCGAGAACGGGGTCGGTCAGGCCAGTAGGCCGACCGCCGTGCTCCGGGAGGGTGTCCCTGGCGTCCGGATCGTGAGGACTGCCGGGGGCGCGGGGATTGTTGGGGCGGATCAGATCGGTCAGCTCGTCCAGGCCGGCCGGGCCCATCAGGCCAGGCCGGTCCCGGGTGTCGGGTGCCTCAGGTGTCGTCTGTGCCTCTCGCGAGAACTGGGGGATCCGGCTTTCAGGGTGTTCCTGACCTGTTGCCACAGTGGGCTCCTCTCCGGCTCATGAGTGCGCTGCGACGGCCGTGCGCAGGCGGTGTGTGACGTGCAGGGGGCTGCCGTCGGCGGCGTGCGCCGTGCGCAGGAGGTGGTCGATCCGCTGCCGGTCGGCTTCGGTGTCGGCGAGTGCGGCCAGTAGCGGGGTCAAGGACCGCTCGGTGTAGGGGTCTCGCTCCGCCACACGAACCCATCGCTGCAAGGACTCCCGCGCCGTATCGGTGTGCGCGCGGTCGCGCAGCCCGGCACGCCAGAGGCCGGTGACGAGTTCGTCGTCGTCGCATTCGGGAGAGGAGCGGGCATCGGCGAACCACTTCAGGACGAGAGGGCGCTCAGTGCCCTCTTCGGACTCACGGCAGGCGAGACCGAAGGCACGCAGCGCGTGGTTGTACAGAGCCTCGTCGCGTGGCGTCTGTTCGTCCTCGACCAGTTGGGCGAGCCGCGGGAGCACCGGCTCATGGGCGGCGAGCAACAACAGCTGGGTGGCTTCGGCCAGTTGATTCACCTCCTCTTCCTCGTCGTTCTCCAGACGCACGGCGTCGAGCAGCGCATCCAGCGCCTTCACCGGCTGCATCGGGCCGAGGAGTCCGTAGACGCGGATCGCGGTCCATCGGCGGCTGGGGTGTTCGCCGGTGCACCAGGCGTGCAGGATCCGGGACACGCCCCGTACCTGGAGAAGGCTGGCCAGGCTGAGCGTGTTGGCGGCGGTCAGCCAGCCGCTGTAGGACCTGCCGCCGGCCCAGGGCTCGACCAGGTGCGCCATGGCGGACGGCAGGTCGGCCTCGGCGAGGAGCGCCGTGGCGGCGGCGGCCCGGGTGCGGACCAGCGGGCGACCGTCCTTCGCGAGCTGCTGGAGCCAGCGCACCAGGGCGGTGCGCGCGGAGGGATGCACGGTCCAGACCTCGCGCAGCAGCATGCTTGCGGTGTGCTTGTCCTGGAACTCGGCCCGGTACTGGGAGACCGGACCCCACTCGGTGACCTCGTCCTGCGTACTGCCGAGGGCATGGGCGAAGGCGAGGCGGGATGCCGTGGAGCTGCCGAAGATCGGGATTACGGGGGGCTTATCGGGGTTGGCCGTCGTCTGGAGTTCGACGAAGAGACTGTCGCCGAGTTCCGCCGCGATCGCGTACGGGGCCTTGTCGAAGACGGCGAGGGCGATGAGGAACGCCTTCTCGCGCAGTTCGTCCCCGCCTTCCTTCTCGGGTGACGTGAGCCACCCGGATACCCGGTCGGCCAGAGCCGACTGTGCGAAGTCGGCCAGTTGCTCCTCGTCGAGTTCACCCCGGTGGTGGGCGGCGAGCTGTTCGGCGAACCTCTCGGTCTCGCCCGGCTGGTGCGTACGGTCGAGGAATTCCTCGACCGGCGTGAGCCGGCGCAGCCGCTCCCACGCCTCGGGTCCCACCTCGGTCGTCACATGGGCGCGCAGAACGTCCTCGACCGGTGGCGGTTCCCACAGCACGAAGGGGATCTCGCCCAGCATCGCCGACGAATCCACAGTGATCACGAACCGTCCGCCGTGCAGGCGCAATTTCTCCCGCATGCTCAGCAGGTGGGGTCCCAGGAGCGGACGGCTGCGGCTGGTCGACAACTCGTGCAGGAGGAAGCCGGGTGAGTCCTCCAGAGCGTCCGGCAGCGCCGCCGGGGCCGTACCCGGATCGAAGGACTGGATCGGGTGGGCGCCGAGCCGATTCAACAGCATCAGCGCGGCGGACTCGCGCCCGGTGCCGCGGCTGCCCTTGAGTACGACGACGTGGTCGTCCCGGAGCCGCTCCAGTGCCGCGTCGAAGCTCGGGCAGGTCCGGAAGACGGTCGCCAGTCGTTCGACGTCCTCGCGGCGGACTTGGCCGGACACCGAACGTGAGGCCGCGCCGAAGCCTCGCGGACCGAGGTTGATGTTGACGTTGCCCGCGACATGGCCGCCGGTGACCCCTAGCTGGTCGCCGCGGATCAGGCTGCCGACGAAGTCGGGGGCGTGGTCGATCAGGTCACGGCGGGCGGCCCAGGCAGGCTGCCGTGCTTCGGGTTCCTGTTCCGGCTCCGGAGCCTTGCCACCATCGGGGGCCTCGTCTGAATTGGCGGCGTCCGTGTCCGGCTTCTCGCTCTTCTCGGGTCGCTCGCCCTTCGGCGGCTTCTCCGGCTTGGCATCCTCCTGGCTCACTTCCGGTCACCCCGCTCTCCGCCTCGCAAGTCGAAGTTGACGTCGCCCGCGACGTGGCCGCCAGTGATCCCGTACTGCGAGCCCATGATCTGGGTGCTTGTGGCGGAGGGACTGGTGGAGGGGGAGCCAGTGGGGGAGGAGCCAGTGGGGCGGGAGCCTCCGCTGCCGCCCCGCTCGGGCGCCACCACCTGGTGCAGCCAGGCGGTGCTCGGCCCTTCCTTGGTCTCCACGGCCACCTTGTGGAACTCCTCTGGGCGAACGCCGTGATGGCCGTGGCGCACCACCCCTTGGTAGAGGGTGTCGGAGACGCAGAGGACGCTGCTGTCGGCAGCGGTCCGCAGGGCCTCGCGCAGTGGTTCGGCATCCAACAGACGGAAGGCATGGTTCAGGTCCCCGCCGATCCAGCCCTTCTCGTCCACAGCGACGTAGCCCGCCGCCAGTACGATGCGCAGCCGCATCCGGGTGCTGCCCGCCATCAGCCGGTTCTTGGAGTTCAGCAGCATCGGAGTCTCGGTGAGCAGCGCCTTCAGCAGCCCGGACACCGGAACGTTCGCGTCGATGAGTTCGACGACGGAGTCACCTCGGTCGGCGCGGAGCCGAGCGGTTTCGCTGACGTCGGCCGCGGCGAGGGTGCCGTCGGCGACGTCGTACAGCATGCGCCGGAGAAAGGCCTGCTCGACATCGTCTCTGGTGCCGAACTGCTCGATGTCGAACAGCAGGATCGTGCGGCTCACGGACTCGGCCATGGTCATCCTTCGATCGGGGATCCGGACTGACCAGCAGCGTGGCGGCGCCGTGGTCCCCGTCGTGAGGGCGGATGACGCACTCGAAGTGTGACCGTGTGCACAGAGTCGCTCGGCGGAGTGCCTGTACGGCGTGCACTAACGGGCGGTGCCCTCCTGCCCCGCCCGAGCGATCATGCGCAGTACGTCTGGTCGCCTGATCACCAGCTCGCGGCGCCCTGTGGCCACCACCTCCCGGTCCCGCAGCTCCTTGAGCAGCCGCTGCACCATCTCGCGGGAGGCACCCACGGATCCGGCGAGCTCCTGCTTGCTCAGGGGAACGGCGAGCTCGATGCCTTCGTCGGTACGTCGTCCATGGGTACGGGCCAGATCGAGGAGGAGTGCCGCGAAGCGTTCACGTACTGTCATCGACGCGAACTCCAGGCGGCGCTGGTCTGCGGCCCGAGTCCGGTCGGAGGTGAGTCCGAGCAGGGCGAAGGAGACGGCGGGAGAGCGGGCGAGGAAGCCGGTGAACTGGCGCAGCTCGACGGCGACGGCCTCGACCGGTTCGAGCGCGGTGACCGTCGCCGAGCGCGGGCGCCCGGTCAGCGCGGCGGATTCGCCGACGATGTCGCCGGGACCCCGCAGGGCGAGCAGTGCCTCGTACCCGTTTGCAGCGGACGCGGTCACCTTGGTCCAGCCGTGCAGGATCAGCAGGATGTGCGAGGAGGGCTCGTGCTGGCGGATCAGCGTCGCTCGGGTCGAGAAGGGCAGCGGGCTGCCGAGACCGAGCAGCGCGGAACGGTCTTCCCGCTCCAGGCGGGCGAGGAACGGCACCCGGTCGTCGAGGCCTCCATCGCCGGTTGGCTGCGCAGCCGTCATGGGTCCCCCGATCGTCAGGCCGACCGATGAACGTAGTGAAGACGGCCGAACTGTGCCCCGGAACGGCTGAAAGCGGTTGCCCGAGGACATTGAACGGCTGAAATTGCGTCAGGTCAGCCGGAACGCGAGTGTGAAAAGCCCGGCGTGTCGCCCCCCACCGCATTTGTTTTGACCGAACCCGATGAGGTAGGTACGCTCAGACCTTGTGCCTGGGGTGTGCCTGGGCTCGTGCGCGTGTCTTCAGCCGCTGTGCGAGTCCGAGAACGGCCACCGTAATCTGCGCTCCTTTCCGCCTTGCGGCGGGAGTCTGCAGCATTCGACACACCCGACCGCGTGGGTCGGCGATGTTTCAGGTTAGCTTTACTATTCGGCACACAGAAACCGGAGAAGTAGTGCCTACGATCCAGCAGCTGGTCCGGAAGGGCCGGCAGGACAAGGTCGAGAAGAACAAGACGCCCGCGCTCGAGGGATCTCCCCAGCGCCGCGGCGTCTGCACGCGTGTGTTCACGACCACCCCGAAGAAGCCGAACTCGGCCCTGCGTAAGGTCGCGCGTGTGCGTCTGACCAGCGGGATCGAGGTCACCGCTTACATTCCGGGTGAGGGACACAACCTGCAGGAGCACTCCATCGTGCTCGTGCGTGGTGGCCGTGTGAAGGACCTGCCGGGTGTTCGCTACAAGATCATCCGCGGCTCCCTTGACACCCAGGGCGTCAAGAACCGCAAGCAGGCCCGCAGCCGCTACGGCGCCAAGAAGGAGAAGTAAGAATGCCTCGTAAGGGCCCCGCCCCGAAGCGCCCGGTCATCATCGACCCGGTCTACGGTTCTCCTCTGGTGACCTCCCTCATCAACAAGGTGCTGCTGAACGGCAAGCGCTCCACCGCCGAGCGCATCGTGTACGGCGCCATGGAGGGCCTGCGCGAGAAGACCGGCAACGACCCGGTCATCACGCTCAAGCGCGCGCTGGAGAACATCAAGCCGACCCTCGAGGTCAAGTCCCGCCGTGTCGGTGGCGCGACCTACCAGGTCCCGATCGAGGTCAAGCCGGGCCGTGCGAACACGCTCGCCCTGCGCTGGCTGGTCGGTTACTCCCGCGCCCGTCGCGAGAAGACCATGACCGAGCGTCTGCTCAACGAGCTCCTCGACGCCTCCAACGGCCTCGGCGCCGCTGTGAAGAAGCGCGAGGACACCCACAAGATGGCCGAGTCCAACAAGGCCTTCGCGCACTACCGCTGGTAGTCGCTACCCCCATCGAGACCGAGAGAAGACTGAGCCGATATGGCTACCACTTCACTTGACCTGGCCAAGGTGCGCAACATCGGCATCATGGCCCACATCGACGCGGGCAAGACGACGACCACCGAGCGGATCCTGTTCTACACCGGTGTCTCGTACAAGATCGGTGAGGTTCACGACGGTGCCGCCACGATGGACTGGATGGAGCAGGAGCAGGAGCGTGGCATCACGATCACCTCTGCTGCCACCACCTGTCACTGGCCGCTGAACGACGTCGACCACACCATCAACATCATCGACACCCCGGGCCACGTCGACTTCACCGTCGAGGTAGAGCGTTCGCTCCGTGTCCTCGACGGTGCCGTGACGGTGTTCGACGGCGTCGCCGGTGTTGAGCCCCAGTCCGAGACCGTGTGGCGTCAGGCGGACCGCTACGGCGTCCCCCGCATCTGCTTCGTCAACAAGCTCGACCGTACGGGTGCCGAGTTCCACCGCTGTGTCGACATGATCGTCGAGCGCCTCGGTGCGACCCCGATCGTCATGCAGCTGCCCATCGGCGCAGAGGCTGACTTCAAGGGCGTCGTCGACCTCGTCACCATGAAGGCCTTCGTCTGGTCCGCCGAGACCAAGATGGGCGAGGCCTACGACATCGTCGACATCCCCGACACGCACACCGAGGCTGCCGAGGAGTACCGCGGCAAGCTCCTCGAGGCTGTCGCCGAGAACGACGAGCAGATGATGGAGCTGTACCTCGAGGGCCAGGAGCCCACCGAGGACCAGCTGTACGACGCGATCCGTCGTATCACCATCGCCTCCGGCAAGGGCGGCGACACCACCGTCACCCCCGTGTTCTGCGGCACCGCGTTCAAGAACAAGGGCGTCCAGCCCCTGCTCGACGCGGTCGTGCGTTACCTGCCTTCGCCCCTGGACGTCGAGGCCATCGAGGGCCACGACGTCAAGGACCCCGAGGCCGTCGTCAAGCGCAAGCCCTCGGACGACGAGCCCCTTTCGGCTCTCGCGTTCAAGATTGCGAGCGACCCGCACCTCGGCAAGCTCACCTTCGTCCGGATCTACTCCGGTCGCCTTGACTCCGGCACCGCGGTGCTGAACTCCGTCAAGGGGAAGAAGGAGCGCATCGGCAAGATCTACCGCATGCACGCGAACAAGCGTGAGGAGATCGAGTCGGTGGGCGCCGGCGACATCGTCGCCGTCATGGGTCTGAAGCAGACCACCACGGGCGAGACGCTCTGTGACGACAAGCAGCCGGTCATCCTGGAGTCCATGGACTTCCCGGCGCCGGTCATCCAGGTCGCCATCGAGCCCAAGTCCAAGGGTGACCAGGAGAAGCTGGGTGTCGCCATCCAGCGCCTCTCGGAGGAGGACCCCTCCTTCCAGGTGCACTCGGACGAGGAGACCGGCCAGACCATCATCGGTGGTATGGGCGAGCTTCACCTCGAGGTGCTCGTCGACCGCATGAAGCGCGAATTCCGCGTCGAGGCGAACGTCGGCAAGCCCCAGGTCGCGTACCGCGAGACGATCCGTCGGGCCGTCGAGCGCGTGGACTACACCCACAAGAAGCAGACCGGTGGTACCGGTCAGTTCGCCAAGGTGCAGATCGCGATCGAGCCCATCGAGGGCGGCGAGGCGTCGTACGAGTTCGTCAACAAGGTCACCGGTGGCCGTATCCCGAGGGAGTACATCCCCTCGGTGGACGCCGGTGCGCAGGAGGCCATGCAGTTCGGCATCCTGGCGGGCTACGAGATGACTGGTGTCCGCATCACGCTTCTCGACGGCGCGTACCACGAGGTCGACTCCTCCGAGCTCGCCTTCAAGATCGCCGGCTCGCAGGCCTTCAAGGAGGCCGCGCGGCAGGCCAAGCCCGTGCTGCTCGAGCCGATGATGGCCGTCGAGGTCACCACGCCCGAGGACTACATGGGCGATGTCATCGGTGACATCAACTCCCGCCGTGGCCAGATCCAGGCCATGGAGGAGCGCAGCGGCGCTCGCGTCGTGAAGGGCCTCGTGCCCCTCTCGGAGATGTTCGGCTACGTCGGAGACCTCCGCAGCAAGACGTCGGGTCGCGCAAGCTACTCAATGCAGTTCGACTCCTACGCCGAAGTTCCGCGGAACGTCGCCGAGGAGATCATCGCGAAGGCCAAGGGCGAGTAACTCACCCGAGTTGACGCTTTAGGCTTGACACCATCCGCCGGGGTTCGACCCCATAAGGCAAGAACCCCGGCGGCTGGCTTCCCAGCAAAGATCACCTGGCGCCGATGAAGCAAGGCGTACAGAACCACTCCGCAGGAGGATTCAGTGGCGAAGGCAAAGTTCGAGCGGACTAAGCCGCACGTCAACATCGGCACCATCGGTCACATTGACCACGGTAAGACGACCCTCACGGCCGCCATTACCAAGGTGCTGCACGACGCGTACCCGGACCTGAACGAGGCCTCGGCCTTCGACATGATCGACAAGGCGCCGGAAGAGCGCCAGCGCGGTATCACCATCTCCATCGCGCACGTCGAGTACCAGACCGAGACGCGTCACTACGCCCACGTCGACTGCCCCGGTCACGCGGACTACATCAAGAACATGATCACGGGTGCCGCGCAGATGGACGGCGCGATCCTCGTGGTTGCCGCCACCGACGGCCCGATGCCGCAGACCAAGGAGCACGTGCTCCTGGCCCGCCAGGTCGGCGTTCCGTACATCGTCGTCGCCCTGAACAAGGCCGACATGGTGGACGACGAGGAGATCCTGGAGCTCGTCGAGCTCGAGGTCCGTGAGCTCCTCTCCGAGTACGAGTTCCCGGGCGACGACCTGCCGGTCGTCAAGGTCTCGGCGCTCAAGGCGCTCGAGGGCGACAAGGAGTGGGGTGAGTCCGTCCTCAACCTGATGAAGGCTGTCGACGAGTCCATCCCGGAGCCCGAGCGTGACGTCGACAAGCCGTTCCTGATGCCGATCGAGGACGTCTTCACGATCACCGGTCGTGGCACCGTCGTCACCGGTCGTATCGAGCGTGGTGTCCTCAAGGTCAACGAGACCGTCGACATCATCGGCATCAAGACCGAGAAGACCACCACCACGGTCACCGGCATCGAGATGTTCCGCAAGCTGCTCGACGAGGGCCAGGCCGGTGAGAACGTCGGTCTGCTCCTCCGTGGCATCAAGCGCGAGGACGTCGAGCGCGGCCAGGTCATCATCAAGCCCGGTTCGGTCACGCCGCACACCGAGTTCGAGGCCCAGGCCTACATCCTGTCGAAGGACGAGGGTGGCCGTCACACCCCGTTCTTCAACAACTACCGCCCGCAGTTCTACTTCCGCACCACCGACGTGACCGGCGTCGTGACCCTCCCCGAGGGCACCGAGATGGTCATGCCGGGCGACAACACTGAGATGACCGTTGAGCTCATCCAGCCCGTCGCGATGGAAGAGGGCCTGAAGTTCGCCATCCGTGAGGGTGGCCGGACCGTCGGCGCCGGCCAGGTCACCAAGATCAACAAGTAAGCTTCCCGCTTGCTTGAAGATCGGGGAGACCCGGTCGCTCTGAACTGAGCGCAGCGAAAAGCCCCGTCCACCTCCGGGTGGACGGGGCTCTTTGCGTACGCGATGTCGGCCGTGCCGGCTTGACAGTCGGCCCGATTGGCCTTCGGCGTCCCACGTGTGGCACACTGTCCAGGTTGCTCGGTTGAGTGCCGATGCTGCGCGCCTCCCGCCGGGAGGACCGGAAGCGAGTCCCACAGTACTCGTCGCCCCATCTGCCGAAAGGCAGCGCTGGAGCGGACGTACGGGAATCTTCTGGGAAGTGCGGTGCGGAGACTCAACCAGGCGCCCGGTGGGTTTCTTCCCCCGGACCCGCGGTCATCTGGGCCGCAGCCCCTAGCAGGGAAATCCTTCGGGAAATCTCATGAGCGGGACTGCGACACGCCCGACCGCGTGGGTCGGAGGAAGTAGAAAAAAGGGCCTCCCGGGAGCCAGAGCCTTCGAGACAAAGGACTACCAAGTAGCCATGGCGGGACAGAAGATCCGCATCCGGCTCAAGGCCTACGACCACGAGGTCATCGACTCTTCGGCGAAGAAGATCGTCGAGACGGTGACTCGCACTGGTGCGTCGGTCGCAGGCCCGGTGCCGCTGCCCACTGAGAAGAACGTGTACTGCGTCATCAAGTCGCCGCACAAGTACAAGGACTCGCGCGAGCACTTCGAGATGCGCACGCACAAGCGCCTGATCGACATCCTCGACCCGACGCCCAAGACCGTTGACTCCCTGATGCGACTCGACCTCCCGGCCGGTGTCGACATCGAGATCAAGCTCTGAGGGCCGGTGATCTGAGAGATGGCTAAGCAGATCAAGGGCATCCTGGGCGAGAAGCTCGGCATGACGCAGGTGTGGGACGAGAACAACCGTGTTGTTCCGGTCACCGTCGTCAAGGCCGGCCCGAACGTCGTTACCCAGGTCCGTACGAATGACTCCGACGGCTACGAGTCGGTCCAGATCGCCTTCGGCGAGATCGACCCTCGCAAGGTGAACAAGCCCCTCAAGGGTCACTTCGCCAAGGCCGACGTGACCCCCCGCCGCCACCTGGTGGAGATCCGCACCCCCGACGCCAGCGAGTACACGCTGGGCCAGGAGGTGACTGCCGAGGTGTTCGAGTCCGGCGTCAAGGTTGACGTCACGGGCAAGAGCAAGGGCAAGGGCTTCGCCGGTGTCATGAAGCGTCACAACTTCAAGGGCCTCGGCGCCGGTCACGGCACCCAGCGCAAGCACCGCTCGCCGGGCTCGATCGGTGGCTGCGCCACCCCGGGTCGCGTGTTCAAGGGCCTCCGCATGGCGGGCCGTATGGGCAACGAGCGGGTCACCACCCAGAACCTGACCGTTCACGCCGTTGACGCGGAGAAGGGCCTGCTCCTCATCAAGGGCGCAGTTCCCGGTCCGAACGGCGGCCTCGTCCTGGTCCGTACCGCGGCCAAGGGGGCTTGAGGAACCGATGAGCACCATTGACATCCTTTCGCCGGCAGGCGACAAGGCCGGGACCGTCGAGCTCCCCGCGGAGATCTTCGACGTCGAGAAGATCAGCATTCCGCTGATCCACCAGGTCGTTGTCGCACAGCTGGCCGCTGCCCGTCAGGGCACGCACAAGACCAAGCGCCGCGGTGAAGTCCGCGGTGGCGGCAAGAAGCCGTACCGCCAGAAGGGCACCGGCCGCGCGCGCCAGGGTTCGACCCGTGCGCCGCAGTTCGCAGGCGGTGGCGTCGTCCACGGCCCGCAGCCGCGTGACTACTCGCAGCGGACCCCGAAGAAGATGAAGGCCGCGGCCCTGCGCCACGCCCTCACCGACCGGGCCCGCAACGCTCGTATCCACGTTGTCACCAACGTGGTCGAGGGCGACATCTCCACGAAGGCCGCGAAGACGCTGCTCGGCAAGGTCAGCGAGCGCAAGAACGTGCTCCTGGTCATCGACCGCGCGGACGAGACTTCGCTGCTCTCCGCCCGCAACCTGCCCCAGGTGCACATCCTGGAGCCGGGCCAGCTGAACACGTACGACGTGCTCGTCTCGGACGACGTGGTCTTCACCAAGGCCGCCTTCGAGTCCTTCGTGTCTGGCCCCCAGGCCGTTGAGACCGAAGGGAGCGAAGCCTGATGGCTACGCGTCACCCGAGCATCGCCCCCAAGGCGGCCAAGGCCGCCAAGGCCGCGCGCCTCGCCAAGGCGAAGCGCCACGCCACCGAGGGCAAGAACACCGTCGAGACGCCGCTGAGCAAGAGCTTCACGGACCCCCGTGACGTCCTCGTCAAGCCGGTCGTCTCCGAGAAGAGCTACGCGCTCCTCGACGAGGGCAAGTACACCTTCGTCGTTGCGCCCGGCGCCAACAAGACCCAGATCAAGCAGGCCGTCGAGGCGGTCTTCTCGGTCAAGGTCACTGGGGTCAACACGATCAACCGCCAGGGCAAGCGCAAGCGCACCCGCACGGGCTTCGGTAAGCGCGCTGACACCAAGCGCGCGATCGTGACCCTCGCTGAGGGCGACCGTATCGACATCTTCGGCCAGGCCTCCTAACGGAGCGCCCTGGTCCGAATATCGGACGAGGACTGAGAAATGGGAATCCGCAAGTACAAGCCGACGACGCCGGGCCGCCGTGGCTCCTCCGTCGCCGACTTCGTCGAGGTAACGCGGTCCACGCCGGAGAAGTCGCTGGTCCGCCCGCTGCACAGCAAGGGCGGCCGTAACAACGCCGGTCGTGTGACCGTTCGCCACCAGGGTGGCGGACACAAGCGCGCCTACCGAGTGATCGACTTCCGTCGTCACGACAAGGACGGCGTGCCGGCGAAGGTCGCGCACATCGAGTACGACCCGAACCGCACCGCGCGCATCGCGCTCCTGCACTACGCGGACGGCGAGAAGCGCTACATCCTGGCCCCCCGCAACCTGTCGCAGGGTGACCGGGTCGAGAACGGACCGGGCGCGGACATCAAGCCGGGCAACAACCTGGCCCTCCGCAACATCCCGGTCGGTACGACCATCCACGCCATCGAGCTGCGGCCCGGCGGCGGCGCGAAGTTCGCCCGCTCCGCGGGTGCCTCCGTGCAGCTGCTTGCGAAGGAGGGCTCCATGGCCCACCTTCGTATGCCGTCCGGTGAGATCCGTCTGGTCGACGTCCGCTGCCGCGCCACGATTGGCGAGGTCGGCAACGCCGAGCAGTCGAACATCAACTGGGGCAAGGCCGGCCGCAAGCGCTGGCTTGGCGTTCGCCCGACCGTTCGCGGTGTGGCGATGAACCCGGTCGACCACCCGCACGGTGGTGGTGAGGGCAAGACCTCCGGTGGTCGCCACCCGGTCTCGCCGTGGGGTCAGAAGGAGGGTCGTACTCGTTCGCCGAAGAAGGCGAGCAACAAGTACATCGTCCGCCGCCGCAAGACGAACAAGAAGCGCTAGGAGCGGGTTTAGATGCCGCGCAGTCTCAAGAAGGGACCCTTCGTCGACGGCCACCTCGTCAAGAAGGTGGACGCACAGAACGAAGCAGGTTCCAAGAACGTCATCAAGACCTGGTCCCGTCGCTCGATGATCGTCCCGGCCATGCTGGGCCACACGATCGCGGTGCACAACGGCAAGACCCACATCCCGGTGTTCGTCACCGAGGCGATGGTCGGCCACAAGCTCGGCGAGTTCTCGCCGACTCGCACCTTCCGCGGCCACGTCAAGGACGACCGGAAGTCGAAGCGCCGCTAGCGCGGGGTGGAACGACTATGACTTACACCGAAGGGACAACCATGGAAGCCAGGGCCCAGGCGCGGTACATCCGCGTCACGCCCATGAAGGCCCGCCGAGTGGTGGACCTCATCCGTGGCATGGATGCCACGGAGGCTCAGGCGGTCCTGCGTTTCGCCCCGCAGGCCGCGAGCGTGCCGGTTGGCAAGGTGCTTGACAGCGCCATCGCCAATGCCGCGCACAACTACGACCACAGTGACGCCTCTTCGCTGGTCATCAGCGAGGCGTACGTGGATGAGGGCCCGACCCTGAAGCGGTTCCGTCCGCGTGCTCAGGGCCGTGCCTACCGGATCCGTAAGCGGACCAGCCACATCACCGTGGTCGTCAGCAGCAAGGAAGGAACCCGGTAATGGGCCAGAAGGTAAACCCGCACGGGTTCCGGCTCGGCATCACCACCGACTTCAAGTCGCGTTGGTACGCCGACAAGCTGTACAAGGACTACGTCAAGGAAGACGTCGCCATCCGTCGGATGATGACGTCCGGCATGGAGCGCGCCGGCATCTCGAAGGTTGAGATCGAGCGCACCCGTGACCGCGTGCGGGTGGACATCCACACCGCGCGTCCCGGCATCGTCATCGGCCGCCGTGGCGCCGAGGCCGACCGCATCCGCGGTGACCTCGAGAAGCTCACGGGCAAGCAGGTCCAGCTGAACATCCTCGAGGTCAAGAACCCCGAGGTCGACGCTCAGCTGGTCGCGCAGGCCGTTGCAGAGCAGCTGTCCTCCCGCGTCTCCTTCCGTCGCGCCATGCGCAAGAGCATGCAGTCGACGATGAAGGCCGGCGCCAAGGGCATCAAGATCCAGTGTGGTGGCCGTCTCGGCGGCGCCGAGATGTCCCGCTCGGAGTTCTACCGCGAGGGCCGCGTGCCCCTGCACACCCTCCGTGCGAACGTCGACTACGGCTTCTTCGAGGCCAAGACGACCTTCGGCCGTATCGGCGTGAAGGTCTGGATCTACAAGGGCGACGTCAAGAACATCGCCGAGGTCCGCGCCGAGAACGCCGCGGCCCGTGCGGGTAACCGCCCGGCCCGTGGTGGCGGCAACGACCGCCCGGCCCGTGGTGGCCGTGGTGGCGAGCGTGGCGGCCGCGGCCGCAAGCCGCAGCAGCAGTCCGCGCCGGCTGCCGAGGCCCCCAAGGCCGACGCTCCCGCCGCAGCTGCCGCTCCGGCTGAGAGCACCGGAACGGAGGCCTGACCGACATGCTGATCCCTCGTAGGGTCAAGCACCGCAAGCAGCACCACCCGAAGCGCAGCGGTATGTCCAAGGGTGGTACGCAGGTTGCGTTCGGCGAGTACGGCATTCAGGCCCTCACTCCGGCGTACGTGACCAACCGCCAGATCGAGGCGGCTCGTATCGCGATGACCCGCCACATCAAGCGTGGCGGCAAGGTCTGGATCAACATCTACCCGGACCGCCCGCTGACGAAGAAGCCCGCCGAGACCCGCATGGGTTCCGGTAAGGGTTCCCCCGAGTGGTGGGTCGCGAACGTCAAGCCCGGACGGGTGATGTTCGAGCTGTCCTACCCGAATGAGAAGACTGCGCGTGAGGCGCTTACCCGCGCTGCTCACAAGCTTCCGATGAAGTGCCGGATTGTTCGGCGCGAGGCAGGTGAGTCGTGATGTCGGCCGGTACCAAGGCGTCCGAGCTGCGCGAACTGGGCGACGAGGAGCTTCTCGCGAAGCTTCGCGAAGCCAAGGAAGAGCTGTTCAACCTCCGCTTCCAGGCGGCGACCGGTCAGCTCGAGAACCACGGGCGGCTCAAGGCCGTCCGCAAGGACATCGCGCGGATCTACACCCTGATGCGTGAGCGCGAGCTGGGCATCGAGACGGTGGAGAGCGCCTGATGAGCGAGAGCAACGTGACTGAGACGAAGACCGACCGCGGTTTCCGCAAGACCCGTGAGGGTCTGGTCGTCAGCGACAAGATGGACAAGACCGTCGTCGTCGCTGTCGAGGACCGCGTGAAGCACGCGCTGTACGGCAAGGTCATCCGCCGTACGAACAAGCTCAAGGCGCACGACGAGCAGAACGCTGCCGGCGTCGGCGACCGCGTCCTCCTGATGGAGACGCGTCCGCTGTCCGCCACCAAGCGCTGGCGCATCGTCGAGATCCTCGAGAAGGCCAAGTAAACCTCTGAGGGGTATCCCTCGGAGTTCGTTCCGCCAGGCTCCCGGGGCAGTTCACTGAACTGCCCCGGGGGAACCGGCAGACAATCAGGAGATAGACGTGATCCAGCAGGAGTCGCGACTTCGGATCGCCGACAACACGGGTGCGAAGGAAATTCTCACCATTCGTGTTCTCGGTGGCTCGGGTCGCCGCTACGCGGGTATCGGTGACGTCATCGTCGCCACCGTCAAGGACGCGATCCCCGGTGGCAACGTGAAGAAGGGTGACGTCGTCAAGGCCGTCATCGTTCGCACCGTCAAGGAGCGCCGCCGTCCCGACGGCTCGTACATCCGCTTCGACGAGAACGCCGCCGTCATTCTGAAGAACGACGGCGACCCTCGCGGCACCCGTATCTTCGGCCCGGTCGGCCGTGAGCTGCGCGAGAAGAAGTTCATGAAGATCATCTCGCTCGCGCCGGAGGTGCTGTAAGCATGAAGATCAAGAAGGGCGACCTGGTCCAGGTCATCACCGGTAAGGACAAGGGCAAGCAGGGCAAGGTCATTGCCGCTTACCCGCGCGACGAGCGCGTCCTGGTCGAGGGTGTCAACCGGGTCAAGAAGCACACGAAGGCCGGCCCGACCGCCAGCGGTTCGCAGGCCGGCGGCATCGTGACCACCGAAGCCCCTGTCCACGTCTCCAACGTCCAGCTGGTCGTGGAGAAGGACGGCAACAAGGTCGTCACGCGTGTCGGTTTCCGCTTCGACGACGAAGGCAACAAGATCCGCGTTGCCAAGCGGACGGGTGAGGACATCTGATGACGACCACCACCAGCCCGCGTCTGAAGGCGAAGTACCGCGAGGAGATCGCGGGCAAGCTGCAGGAAGAGTTCTCGTACGAGAACGTCATGCAGGTTCCCGGCCTCGTCAAGATCGTGGTCAACATGGGTGTCGGCGACGCCGCCCGTGACTCGAAGCTCATGGACGGTGCCGTCCGTGACCTGACCACCATCACGGGTCAGAAGCCGGCCATCACCAAGGCCCGGAAGTCCATCGCGCAGTTCAAGCTGCGCGAGGGTCAGCCGATCGGCTGCCACGTCACGCTTCGTGGCGACCGCATGTGGGAGTTCCTGGACCGCACCCTGTCGCTCGCGCTGCCGCGCATCCGCGACTTCCGTGGTCTGTCCCCCAAGCAGTTCGACGGCCGTGGCAACTACACCTTCGGTCTCACGGAGCAGGTCATGTTCCACGAGATCGACCAGGACAAGATCGACCGCGTCCGGGGTATGGACATCACCGTGGTCACCACGGCGACCAACGACGCTGAGGGCCGTGCGCTCCTTCGTCACCTCGGCTTCCCGTTCAAGGAGGCGTAAGCGAGATGGCGAAGAAGGCACTTATTGCCAAGGCTGCTCGTAAGCCCAAGTTCGGTGTGCGCGGCTACACCCGCTGCCAGCGCTGTGGCCGTCCGCACTCCGTTTACCGCAAGTTCGGCCTGTGCCGCGTCTGCCTTCGTGAGATGGCTCACCGTGGCGAGCTGCCGGGCGTGACCAAGAGCTCCTGGTAATTCCCCCTGTCCTAAGGGACTTGGGAATTACCGGAGGCTCTCGGTAAGTATCTGGTCGGTAGGTGGCCCACCTCTCCATGGCTTAGGCTAGGAGGGTTGGGCGCCTGCCGCCCTGACCGACTTACTACGCCGTAGGTCCCCGCGCCGCACCCGTCCTGCCTCTGAGTGGGGAGAGGGATGGCGCAGATAGGAAACCCCGGCGAGAGAGGCCGAAGGCCAATTCATGACCATGACTGATCCGATCGCGGACATGCTGACTCGTCTGCGTAACGCGAACTCGGCGTACCACGACTCCGTGGCGATGCCGCACAGCAAGATCAAGTCTCACATCGCGGAGATCCTCCAGCAGGAGGGCTTCATCACGGGCTGGAAGACCGAGGACGCCGAGGTCGGCAAGAACCTCGTCCTCGAGCTGAAGTTCGGCCCGAACCGTGAGCGCTCCATCGCGGGCATCAAGCGGATCTCCAAGCCCGGTCTCCGGGTTTACGCGAAGTCCACCAATCTGCCGAAGGTGCTCGGCGGCCTGGGCGTGGCGATCATCTCCACGTCGCACGGTCTCCTCACCGGCCAGCAGGCAGGCAAGAAGGGCGTAGGTGGGGAAGTCCTCGCCTACGTCTGGTAGTCGGGAACGGAGGAATAGCTAATGTCGCGTATTGGCAAGCTCCCCATCACGGTTCCCGCCGGCGTGGACGTCACCATCGACGGCCGTACGGTCTCGGTTAAGGGTCCCAAGGGCTCCCTTTCCCACACCGTCGTCGCGCCGATCGATGTCGCCAAGGGTGAGGACGGCGTCCTGAGCGTCACCCGCCCCAACGACGAGCGTCAGAACAAGGCCCTGCACGGCCTGTCCCGCACGCTGGTGGCGAACATGATCACCGGCGTGACCACGGGTTACGTGAAGAAGCTCGAGATCAGCGGTGTCGGTTACCGCGTGCTCGCGAAGGGCTCCAACCTGGAGTTCTCGCTGGGTTACAGCCACCCGATCCTGGTCGAGGCCCCCGAGGGCATCACCTTCAAGGTGGAGTCCGCGACCAAGCTTTCGGTCGAGGGCATCGACAAGCAGAAGGTCGGCGAGGTTGCGGCCAACATCCGCAAGCTGCGCAAGCCCGACCCGTACAAGGCCAAGGGTGTCAAGTACGAGGGCGAAGTCATCCGGCGCAAGGTCGGAAAGGCAGGTAAGTAAGCCATGGCATACGGTGTGAAGATCGCCAAGGGTGACGCTTACAAGCGTGCCGCCAAGGCCCGCCGCCACATCCGCATCCGCAAGAACGTGTCGGGTACGGCGGAGCGTCCGCGCCTCGTCGTGACTCGCTCGAACCGCAACATCGTTGCTCAGGTCATCGACGACCTCAAGGGTCACACCCTTGCGTCGGCGTCGACCCTGGACGCGACGATCCGCGGTGGCGAGGCCGACAAGTCCGCGCAGGCCAAGCAGGTCGGCGCGCTCGTTGCCGAGCGTGCCAAGGCCGCGGGTGTCGAGGCCGTCGTGTTCGACCGCGGTGGCAACAAGTACGCCGGGCGCATTGCCGCTCTGGCGGACGCCGCCCGCGAAGCCGGGCTGAAGTTCTAAGCCCCGGTTCCGGAGCTAGCGGACGTAACAGAGAGAGGTAATTCCAATGGCTGGACCCCAGCGCCGCGGAAGCGGTGCCGGTGGCGGCGAGCGGCGGGACCGGAAGGGTCGCGACGGTGGCGCTGCCGCCGAAAAGACCGCATACGTTGAGCGCGTTGTCGCGATCAACCGTGTCGCCAAGGTTGTCAAGGGTGGTCGCCGCTTCAGCTTCACCGCGCTGGTCGTGGTGGGCGACGGTGACGGCACCGTAGGTGTCGGATACGGCAAGGCCAAGGAAGTTCCCGCGGCCATCGCCAAGGGCGTTGAAGAGGCCAAGAAGAACTTCTTCAAGGTTCCGCGTATCCAGGGCACCATCCCGCACCCGATCACGGGCGAGAAGGCCGCGGGCGTCGTCCTGCTCAAGCCTGCTTCCCCCGGTACCGGTGTTATCGCCGGTGGCCCGGTGCGTGCCGTGCTCGAGTGCGCGGGCGTGCACGACATCCTGTCGAAGTCGCTCGGTTCGTCGAACGCGATCAACATCGTGCACGCGACCGTGGCGGCCCTCAAGGGCCTGCAGCGTCCCGAGGAGATCGCGGCTCGCCGTGGTCTGCCCCTCGAGGACGTCGCCCCCGCGGCTCTGCTGCGTGCGCGTGCCGGGGCTGGTGCGTAATGGCACAGCTCAAGGTCACGCAGGTGAAGTCGTACATCGGCAGCAAGCAGAACCACCGCGACACGCTGCGTTCGCTTGGCCTCAAGCGGGTCAACGACGTGGTTGTCAAGGAAGACCGCCCCGAGTTCCGCGGAATGGTGCACACCGTCCGCCACCTCGTGACGGTTGAGGAGGTCGACTGACATGGCGGAGCAGAACCCGCTGAAGGTCCACAACCTCCGGCCCGCCCCGGGCGCCAAGACCGCCAAGACCCGTGTGGGTCGTGGTGAGGCGTCCAAGGGTAAGACCGCTGGTCGTGGTACCAAGGGCACCAAGGCCCGTTACCAGGTTCCGGAGCGCTTCGAGGGTGGCCAGATGCCCCTCCACATGCGTCTCCCGAAGCTCAAGGGCTTCAAGAACCCGTTCAAGACCGAGTTCCAGGTCGTGAACCTCGACAAGCTGAGCGCGCTGTTCCCCGAGGGTGGCGAGGTCACCGTCGAGGCCCTCGTGGCCAAGGGTGCGGTTCGCAAGAACAGCCTCGTCAAGGTCCTCGGCCAGGGTGAGGTCACCGTGGCGCTGCAGGTGACGGTTGACGCCGTCTCCGGCTCCGCCAAGGAGAAGATCACCGCCGCCGGCGGTACCGTCACCGAGCTCGTCTGAATTCTTCAGGCACCTCGATGACTTGAGCGATTCCCAGCCGGGGATGCCCCACATATGGGGCATCCCCGGTTGGTCGTTCCAAGGGGGGCACGGTCGCCGGTAAGGTGGCGTGCACTGTCTAAGCTCCGTGCGGTCTGCCCGTGCGGTTTTTCTGACTGATATGTATTCGTCGATCCTCAGACCACTACCTCTTGCGCACGCGCGCGGGGGTCGCAGGAGGCACCGTGCTCACCGCGTTCGCCCGGGCGTTCAAGACGCCCGACCTGCGCAAGAAGCTGCTCTTCACTCTCGGCATCATCGTGATCTACCGGCTCGGAACGCACATTCCGATCCCCGGCGTCAGCTATAAGAACGTCCAGGTCTGTATGGACCAGGCCAACTCCAACCAGGGGTTGTTCGGTCTGGTCAACATGATGAGTGGCGGCGCGCTGCTGCAGATCACGATCTTCGCGCTCGGCATCATGCCGTACATCACGGCGAGCATCATCTTGCAGCTGCTGACCGTGGTGATCCCGCGGCTCGAGGCCCTGAAGAAGGAGGGCCAGGCCGGCACGGCGAAGATCACGCAGTACACGCGTTATCTCACCGTCGCGCTCGCGATCCTCCAGGGCACCGGCCTCGTGGCGACCGCACGCACGGGTTCGCTCTTCTCCGGCTGCCCCGTCGCCACCGAGATCGTTCCGGACCAGTCCATCTTCGTGACCGTCACCATGGTCATCACGATGACGGCGGGTACGGCCTGCGTCATGTGGCTCGGTGAGCTCATCACCGACCGCGGCATCGGCAACGGCATGTCGATCCTGATGTTCATCTCGATCGCCGCCACCTTCCCGAGCGCCCTGTGGGCCATCAAGGAGCAGGGCTCGCTGGCCGGTGGCTGGATCGAGTTCGGCACCGTCATCGCGGTCGGGCTCGTCATGGTCGGTCTTGTCGTCTTCGTCGAGCAGGCTCAGCGCCGTATTCCCGTCCAGTACGCGAAGCGCATGATCGGCCGCCGTTCCTACGGCGGAACCTCGACGTACATTCCGCTGAAGGTCAATCAGGCGGGCATCATCCCTGTGATCTTCGCCTCTTCGCTTCTCTACATCCCCGCTCTCGTCGCCCAGTTCGCGGGTGGCAATTCGGGTTGGAAGCAGTGGATCGAGGCGAACCTGACCAAGGGCGACCACCCGATCTACATCACGACGTACTTCTTGCTGATCGTGTTCTTCGCCTTCTTCTACGTGGCTATCTCGTTCAACCCCGAGGAAGTCGCGGACAACATGAAGAAGTATGGTGGCTTCATCCCGGGCATCCGGGCTGGCCGTCCGACCGCTGAGTACTTGAGCTACGTACTCAACCGGATCACGTGGCCGGGCTCGCTGTATCTGGGTCTGATCGCTCTCGTACCGACGATGGCGTTGGTGGGCTTCGGCGCGAACCAGAACTTCCCGTTCGGCGGGACAAGCATCCTGATCATCGTGGGTGTGGGTCTGGAGACCGTGAAGCAGATCGAGAGCCAGCTCCAGCAGCGCAATTACGAAGGGTTCCTCCGCTGATGCGAATCGTCCTCGTCGGGCCGCCCGGTGCGGGCAAGGGAACGCAGGCCGCGTTCCTCGCCAAGAACCTGAAGATTCCGCACATCTCCACGGGCGACCTCTTCCGCGCCAACATCAGCCAGGGCACGGAGCTGGGCAAGCGCGCGAAGGCCTTCATCACCGAGGGCAACCTGGTTCCCGACGAGGTCACCATCGGCATGGCCCACGACCGCATGACGCAGCCGGACGCCGAGAACGGCTTCCTGCTCGACGGCTTCCCGCGGAACGTGTCGCAGGCCGAGGCACTGGACGAGTTGCTCAAGGCGGACGGGCAGAAGCTCGACGCGGTGCTCGACCTCGAGGTCCCCGAGGACGAGGTGGTCGAGCGCATCGCCGGCCGTCGCATCTGCCGGAACGATTCCAGCCACGTCTTCCACGTGACGTACAGCAAGCCGAAGGTCGAGGGTGTCTGTGACATCTGCGGCGGCGAGCTCTACACGCGCGGTGACGACAAGGAAGAGACCGTGCGCAAGCGGCTCGACGTGTACCACCGCGAGACCGAGCCGATCATCGACCACTACAAGGCCCAGGGCCTCGTCGTGACGATCTCGGCGCTCGGCAAGGTGGACGAGGTCACCAAGCGCGCGATGGACGCGCTCAAGGGCGACAAGTAGCCCTTACGCAGTCCAGTACGCTGTTTCGGCCGCGGTGCCCCTCGGGGGACCGCGGCCGTAGTGTTGTGTACATAGCCGGTGTCGGACGGATGACGGAGAGCGGAAGCCTCATGGTGCAGATCAAGACCCCCGAGCAGATCGCGAAGATGCGTGAGGCGGGCCTTGTCGTCGCAGCCGTCCACGCCGCTACGCGTGAGGCGGCGGTGCCGGGTGCGACCACGAAGGACCTGGACGACGTCGCCCGCAAGGTGATCGCCGAGCATGGCGCGAAGTCCAACTTCCTGGGGTACGGCGGCTTCCCCGCGACGATCTGTACCTCGGTCAACGAGGTCGTCGTGCACGGCATCCCGGACGACAAGACCGTCCTGAAGGACGGCGACATCATCTCCATCGACGCCGGCGCCATCATCGACGGCTGGCACGGTGACGCCGCTTACACGGCGTTCGTGGGCACCGGTCACTCCGAGGAGCTGATCGAGCTCTCCAGGGTGACCGAGGAGTCGATGTGGGCCGGCCTGGCCGCCATGAAGCAGGGCAACCGGCTGGTGGACATCTCCCGCGCCATCGAGTCGTACATCCGCCGCCAGCCGAAGCCCGGCGGCGGCAAGTACGGCATCGTCGAGGACTACGGCGGCCACGGCATCGGCACCGAGATGCACATGGACCCGCATCTCCTGAACTACGTCGAGCGCCGCCGCGGCAAGGGCCCCAAGCTCGTCCCCGGCTTCTGCCTGGCCATCGAGCCCATGGTCTCCCTCGGCACCCCCCGCACGGAGGTCCTGGAGGACGACTGGACCGTCATCACCACGGACGGCACCTGGTCCTCGCACTGGGAGCACTCCGTCGCGCTGACGGAGGAGGGGCCGATTGTTCTCACGGCTCCTGATTGCGGGCGGGCGAAGCTGGCGGAGTACGGGGTTACCGCCGCGCCTGACCCGCTGGGCTGAGTACTCCTGCGGCTGTGCCTGCGCTGTGGCGGGCGCCGCTGGATCGGTGTCCGGAGTCGGTGGGCTGTGCCCACCCGTTCCGCCCTGCGGAACGCCTGCCCACAGTGGGTGGCCATGCACCCCCGCCGCTTAAGGATCTTGTCGATGGGGCATTCTTCCTCGATTCGTTTTTCCGGGGTGCCTGACGTAGACTGACTCGTCGGCTCTCGTGCATCCGTGTGTCTGCATGCGGCGTGCGAAGTCGATCAAGGTAGTCGATTCGAAGGGCAAAGCGTGGCCAAGAAGCAAGGTGCCATCGAGATCGAGGGCACTGTCGTTGAGTCTCTTCCGAACGCCATGTTCAAGGTTGAGCTCCAGAACGGCCACCAGGTCCTGGCACACATCAGCGGCAAGATGCGTATGCACTACATCCGCATCCTCCCTGACGACCGGGTCGTGGTGGAGCTGTCTCCGTACGACCTGACGCGTGGCCGGATCGTCTACCGGTACAAGTAGATCTTGCCCGCACCCCATTCACGTGGGGTGATGGCACTGACCCGGAGAACCTCACCCAATGAAGGTCAAGCCGAGCGTCAAGAAGATCTGCGACAAGTGCAGGGTGATCCGCCGTCACGGCCGGGTCATGGTTATCTGCGACAACCCGCGCCACAAGCAGCGCCAGGGCTGACGCACTACTGCAGTTCGCAGATTTTCGCGCGACGCACGTAAAGCACATGTGCAGGACCCGTCCCTCTTCAGATCCATCGGTAATGGAGGGCGACACCCCCGGTCGGAGGCCGGGGACCCGGGATGTACCTCGTACGGCACCCGGGACCGGTCCTGCTGAAGACCTCCGAAAATCAACAGGAGCCTTGAATGGCACGCCTTGAAGGTGTTGACCTCCCGCGCGATAAGCGTGTTGAGGTTGCCCTCACGTACGTGTTCGGCATTGGCCGCACGCTGTCCCAGCAGACGCTGGACGCCACCGGTGTGGACCGCAACACCCGTGTTCGTGATCTGTCCGAAGAGGACCTGATCAAGATCCGCGAGTACGTGGACGCCAACATCCAGACCGAGGGTGACCTCCGTCGCGAGATCCAGGCCGACATCCGCCGCAAGGTCGAGATCGGCTGCTACGCGGGTATCCGCCACCGTCGTGGTCTGCCCGTCCGCGGTCAGCGCACCAGCACCAACGCCCGCACCCGTAAGGGCCCGCGTCGCGCCATCGCCGGTAAGAAGAAGCCGGGCAAGAAGTAGTCCTCAGCGGTCGATCGACAGCTGTCGCTGCAGGACCGACCACCTCGCGTAGGAGTTAATAGATGCCCCCCAAGGGTCGTCAGGGCGCTGCCAAGAAGGTGCGCCGCAAGGAAAAGAAGAACGTCGCTCACGGGCACGCCCACATCAAGAGCACGTTCAACAACACGATCGTCTCGATCACGGACCCCACGGGCAACGTGATCAGCTGGGCCTCCGCCGGCCACGTCGGCTTCAAGGGCTCGCGCAAGTCGACTCCGTTCGCCGCGCAGATGGCCGCCGAGTCGGCCGCGCGTCGCGCCCAGGAGCACGGCATGCGCAAGGTCGACGTCTTCGTGAAGGGCCCGGGTTCGGGCCGCGAGACCGCCATCCGTTCGCTTCAGGCGACCGGTCTTGAGGTGGGCTCGATCCAGGACGTCACCCCCACGCCGCACAACGGCTGCCGTCCCCCCAAGCGCCGTCGCGTCTGACGCACGTCGCTTGACCCAGGGATTCTCGGGCGGTGCGGCTCCTCGGAGCCGTACCGCCCGTACCCTTGTAGCTGTATCAACATTGGGCTGCCGCCCAGTGGCAAGGACATCAAATAGTGGGTGTCCCTGACTGAAGGAAACACTTCATGCTGATTGCTCAGCGTCCCTCGTTGACCGAAGAGGTCGTCGACGAATTCCGCTCCCGGTTCGTGATCGAGCCGCTGGAGCCGGGCTTCGGTTACACCCTCGGCAACTCCCTGCGCCGGACCCTTCTCTCCTCGATCCCGGGTGCGGCCGTCACGTCCATCCGCATCGACGGTGTCCTGCACGAGTTCACCACCGTGCCGGGCGTCAAGGAAGACGTCACCGACCTCATCCTCAACATCAAGCAGCTGGTCGTCTCCAGCGAGCACGATGAGCCGGTCGTGATGTACCTGCGCAAGCAGGGCCCGGGTCTGGTCACCGCCGCCGACATCGCGCCCCCGGCCGGTGTCGAGGTGCACAACCCCGACCTCGTCCTCGCCACGCTCAACGGCAAGGGCAAGCTGGAGATGGAGCTGACCGTCGAGCGCGGTCGCGGCTACGTCTCCGCCGTTCAGAACAAGCAGGTCGGTCAGGAGATCGGGCGCATCCCGGTCGACTCGATCTACTCGCCGGTCCTGAAGGTCACGTACAAGGTCGAGGCCACGCGTGTCGAGCAGCGCACCGACTTCGACAAGCTGATCGTCGACGTCGAGACCAAGCAGGCCATGCGTCCGCGTGACGCCATGGCGTCTGCCGGTAAGACGCTGGTCGAGCTGTTCGGTCTCGCCCGCGAGCTGAACATCGACGCCGAGGGCATCGACATGGGCCCGTCCCCGACGGACGCCGCCCTGGCCGCTGATCTCGCCCTGCCGATCGAGGAGCTCGAGCTCACCGTTCGGTCGTACAACTGCCTCAAGCGCGAGGGCATCCACTCCGTGGGTGAGCTCGTGGCCCGCTCCGAGGCGGACCTGCTCGACATCCGCAACTTCGGTGCGAAGTCGATCGACGAGGTCAAGATGAAGCTCAATGGCATGGGCCTCGCGCTCAAGGACTCGCCTCCCGGCTTCGACCCCACCGCTGCCGCTGACGCCTTCGGGGCTGACGACGACGCGGACGCCGGGTTCGTCGAGACCGAGCAGTACTAAGAGCTCGGCGCCGGCCGTTTGATTTTGGCTGCGCGTGCGTTGTGGTTGCGCGCGCAGTTCCCCGCGCCCCTTACGGGACGCGGTGCCACTGACCCCGGTACCTGATACGGCCGGGGCAGACACCAAGGAGAAACACCATGCCGAAGCCCACCAAGGGTGCCCGTCTGGGCGGCAGCGCCGCGCACGAGAAGCTTCTGCTTGCGAACCTCGCCAAGCAGCTCTTCGAGCACGGCCGCATCACCACCACCGAGGCGAAGGCCCGTCGTCTGCGTCCCTACGCGGAGCGTCTGGTCACCAAGGCGAAGAAGGGCGACCTTCACAACCGCCGCCAGGTGCTGTCCGTCATCACCGACAAGAGCATCGTGCACACGCTCTTCACGGAGATCGGCCCGCGCTACGAGAACCGCCCGGGTGGCTACACCCGTATCACCAAGATCGGTAACCGCCGTGGCGACAACGCGCCCATGGCCGTCATCGAGCTGGTGGAGGCCCTGACCGTGGCGCAGGCTGCCACCGGTGAGGCCGAGGCGGCCACCAAGCGTGCCGTCAAGGAAGACGCCCTCAAGAAGGACGACGCGCCCGTCGAGGACGCGAAGCCGGCTGAGGACGCTGCCGAGGAGTCCAAGGACGCCTGAGGCTCCGCCTTGCTGTAAGCGGGTCCGCCCTTCGGGGCGGGCCCGCTTTCGCGTGCACTTGGTGCTGAGAGGATGTTGGTGTGAGTGACGAAGTAGAGCCCGGGTTCGTGCGGGTGCGTCTTGATCTTTCGTACGACGGCAAGGATTTCTCCGGCTGGGCCAAGCAGAAGCAGGGGCAGCGGACCGTCCAGGGGGAGATCGAGAGCGCGCTGCGGACCGTGACGCGGTCGCAGGAGACGTACGAGCTGACCGTCGCGGGCCGGACCGACAGCGGGGTGCACGCGCGGGGGCAGGTCGCCCATGTCGATCTGCCCGACGAGGTGTGGGCCGAGCACGGCGACAAGCTGTTGCGCAGGCTCGCCGGGCGGCTGCCGCACGACGTGCGGGTGTGGAAGGTGGCCGAGGCTCCCGCGGGATTCAACGCGCGGTTCGCGGCCGTGTGGCGGCGGTACGCCTATCGCGTGACCGATCACCCCGGCGGTGTCGATCCGCTGTTGCGCAGCCATGTGCTGTGGCACGACTGGGAGTTGGACCTCGACGCGATGAACGCCGCGGCCGAGAAGCTCCTCGGCGAGCACGACTTCGCCGCTTACTGCAAGAAGCGCGAGGGTGCCACGACCATTCGTACGCTTCAGGAACTGCGGTGGGAGCGGCGGCCGGACGGGATTCTCGAAGCGACCGTGCGGGCCGACGCGTTCTGCCACAACATGGTGCGGTCCCTGGTCGGCGCCATGCTGTTCGTGGGCGACGGGCACCGGCCCGTGGAGTGGCCGGCCAAGGTGCTGGCCGCCGGGGTGCGGGACTCCGCCGTGCATGTCGTACGGCCGCACGGGCTCACCCTGGAGGAAGTCGGTTACCCCGCCGACGAGTTGCTCGCGGCGCGCAGCAAGGAAGCGCGCAACAAGCGGACACTGCCCGGCGCCGGGTGCTGCTGAGCCCCGGCCGCCGGACTACTCCGGGGCGTTGGCCGCGGCGGAAGCCTGGGCCTCGCCCCGGCGGTGGATCTGGCCGAAGGCGAAGCGGGCCAGGTCGTCGCCGACGGTGTAGACCTTGCGCTCCTTCTCCGTGACGTCCTTGTCGCTGGTGAAGCCGGTGGTCGTGAAGTAGGCGTAGCGGCCGTAGGCGTTGTAGGTGCCGCGGCAGACCGCCGTACGGCAGAAGCTGGGCACGCCCTTGCCGGGCAGCGAGACGACCAGGCCTTTCTTCGCCTGCTCGTTCACCTTCTTGGCCCGGGCCTGCGTGTCGAAGACGGCGACGCCGACCGTCACGGCGATGTTGTCCTTCACGTAGCTGGCGCGGAAGAGCTGCGTGCAGCCGTTCTTGGTGAGGATCGTGCCGAGCTCGGCCTGGGTGACGCTCGCGCACTTCTTCGTGCTGTCCGTGCGGCCCTTCTTGTAGACGCGCTCGCCCGAGGTCAGCGACTTGCCGGGGAAGAGCGTCTCGGCGCTGAGCGGCGCCTTGTCCTTCTTGACGCTGGAGATGAACTCCATGGGGTCCGGCGGGGGCGGCGGCGTCGTCTCCTCGAAGGACGGTGCCGGCTTCTCGCTCGCGCCGGGGATGTCCGCGGTCGAGGGCAGCTCGCCGGCCGGTTTGTTCGAGGCCGAGGTGTTGTCGCTGTTCGCGGAGACGACGCCGATGGCGACGGCGGCCGCGACCACGACGGTGGCGAGCGCGCCGCCGCCGATCATCAGCCATTTGCGGCGCCGGGTGCGTGATTCGGACGCCTCGGCGAGCGCTGCCCAGTCAGGGGTCTGTGGTCCCCCTGGACCCCACTGAGGTCCCCCTTGCCCAAAGCTCATGCGCCGCATCTTAGACGGGGAGTCGCGGATGTTGAGCGGGGGCAGGGGGCGGGCTCCGACCTAGCCTGATCCCTATGAATACGGGCAAAGTAGCTGTTAGTGGGTGGTGGCTGCGGCCGGCGCCCTGGCATGCCTGGGCGGCGCTCGGTGTCGTGCTGCTCGCCACGGTCGTCCGGGTGGGGCTGCGGGGCGCGGACGGCGGGATGGACAACGCCATCGTGGTGCGGGCGGCGGAGGCCTGGCTGGAGGGGCGCTCGCCCTATGCCGACCGGCACTTCCTCTACCTGCCGGGCGCCGTGCTCGCCGCGGTGCCGCAGACCCTGCTTCCGGAGTCGGTCGTGCGCTACCTCGTGCCGGCCGGGGTCACCGCCTCGCTCGTCGTCGGGTGGGGGTGCGCGCTGCGGATCTACGCGGTGGAATGGCGCAGCCGGTTCGCGGTGCTCGGGCTGCTCGCGCTGACGCTGGGGTTCGCGCCGTTCGTGCACCTCGTCGAGCTCGGCAACTGGACCGTGGCGTCGGCGGCCGTGCTGCCGCTCGCGCTGCTCCTGGTGTGCCGGGGGAAATGGGTCGCCGCGGGCCTGGTGATCGGGGCCGCCGTCGCCGTGAAGCCGCTGCTCGCGCCGGTGGTGCTGCTCTTCGTGTTCGCGCGGCGGTGGCGGGCGCTCGGGGCCGCGGTGCTCGTGCCCGTGGTGGTCTCCGTGGCAGCGGCGCTCTTCATGCCGGATCCGGCGGGGTTCTTCACACGGACGCTGCCGTTCCTGCTGCGGGGCGACGACAGCTTCGTACGGCTCTATGAGGCGTCGCCCGCGGCCGTGCTGCCGCGGCTCGGGGTGCCGCAGGGGGCGGCGACGCTCCTTGCCCTCGGGGCCGCGGGGGCGGGGGTGTGGTGTGCGTGGCGGCGCTGGCGGGCCGGCGGGGGGCCGCGGGAGCTGAGGGTGGTCGAGACGGCCGTGATGCTGATGCTGGCGGCCTTCCTGGTGTCCAGGCCGTCGTACGACCACTATCTGCTGGTCGTGGTGCCGCTGCTGCTCGCGGGGGTGCTCGTGCCGGGGTCGGCGGCCCGCGGGAAGTGGTTCTGGCTGGCGCTCGTCCCGCAGGTCCCCGGGTTCGACTGGCCTTGGCTGGATGCGGGCACCCGGCGGGCCTTCCGGGACGCCGTCACGCTGTGTGTACTGGCCTTCGCCGTCGCGCGCTCCTGTGTGCGGCCGGGGGCGGTGCGGCCGGATGGCGCGGAACCGCCTGAGGCGGTGGAGTCGGCGGTGCCGGTGTCCAGGTCCGCGTTTTGACCCGTACGGGGCGGCGCGGGTACTCTCGGGGATTGTTATGCGTATTGGTGTCGTCGTTCTCACGCGAAGGGCCCATACGTAGGTTCCCTGGAGCAGTTACCAGTGGCTCGCATACGGGCAGCGTCCCCGGCATTGTGTGCCCCAGCTGCATGATCGCTTCCTGGGTGCCGTGTGTCTGGACCCCATCCACTGAAGAAGCGAAGGCTACGAAGTGCGTACGTACAGCCCCAAGCCCGGCGATGTGACCCGCCAGTGGCACGTCATTGACGCTCAGGACATCGTCCTGGGCCGTCTGGCGACCACTGCCGCCAACCTCCTGCGGGGTAAGCACAAGGCGATCTACGCCCCCCACATGGACATGGGCGACTTCGTCATCATCATCAACGCCGACAAGGTTCACCTGTCCGGCAACAAGAAGACTCAGAAGATGGCGTACCGCCACTCCGGCTACCCGGGTGGTCTGCGTTCCGTCCGCTACGACGAGCTTCTTGCGAAGAACCCCGAGAAGGCCGTCGAGAAGGCCATCAAGGGCATGATCCCCAAGAACACCCTGGGCCGTCAGATGCTCTCGAAGCTGAAGGTCTACGCGGGCGACCAGCACCCGCACGGCGCTCAGCAGCCGGTCCCGTTCGAGATCACCCAGGTCGCGCAGTAGTTCCGGCCACCCCCAAAGACGTAAAGAAATCTGAGGAGAATCGTGGCCGAGACCACCGTTGAGCAGCCGGTCGAAGAGACCGAGGTTGTTGACGTCGAGCAGTACACCACCGAGTCCGAGGCGCCCGTCGAGGGCGAGTACACCTCGGAGTCGAACGCCGCGCGCTTCGGCGACCCGCAGCCGGCCGCCGGCCTGGGCCGTCGCAAGAACGCCATCGCCCGCGTCCGGATCGTCCCGGGCACCGGCAAGTGGAAGGTCAACGGGCGCACGCTCGAGGACTACTTCCCGAACAAGGTCCACCAGCAGGAAGTCAACGAGCCCTTCAAGGTGCTCGAGCTCGACGACCGCTACGACGTCATCGCCCGCATCTCGGGTGGCGGCGTCTCCGGCCAGGCCGGTGCGCTCCGTCTCGGTGTCGCCCGTGCGCTGAACGAGGCCGACGTCGACAACAACCGCGCGGCCCTCAAGAAGGCCGGTTACCTCAAGCGTGACGACCGTGCGGTCGAGCGCAAGAAGGCCGGTCTCAAGAAGGCCCGCAAGGCTCCGCAGTACAGCAAGCGTTAATCTGCCTGCTTGTACTGTTCGTTCGCCCCGGCGGCACGTTGTGTGCTGCCGGGGCGTTCGTTTATCGAAAAACCCCTGGAGGAGGACAGCAGTGGGACGACTCTTCGGCACGGACGGCGTGCGCGGTGTCGCCAACGCGGATCTGACGGCCGAGCTCGCGCTCGGGCTCTCCGTCGCGGCGGCTCATGTGCTCGGCGAAGCGGGCACGTTCGAGGGCCATCGGCCGGTCGCGGTGGTCGGCAGGGACCCCCGCGCGTCAGGGGAGTTCCTGGAAGCCGCGGTGGTCGCAGGTCTCGCGAGCGCGGGCGTGGACGTCCAGCTCGTCGGTGTGCTGCCCACCCCCGCGGTGGCGCATCTCACCGGTGCGCTGGGCGCCGACCTCGGCGTGATGCTCTCCGCGAGCCACAACGCCATGCCGGACAACGGCATCAAGTTCTTCGCGCGCGGCGGCCACAAGCTGGCCGACGAGCTGGAGGACCGCATCGAGTCCGTGTACGAGGAGCACCGCACCGGCGCTCCCTGGCAGCGCCCCACGGGCGGGGGCGTCGGCCGTGTGCAGACGTACGACCAGGGCCTGGACCAGTACGTCGCGCATCTGCTCGGCGTGCTGCCCAACCGCCTCGACGGACTGAAGATCGTCCTCGACGAGGCGCACGGCGCCGCCGCCCGCGTCTCGCCCGAGGCGTTCGCGCGTGCCGGTGCCGAGATCATCACGATCGGCGCCAAGCCGGACGGCCTGAACATCAACGACGGCTGCGGGTCCACGCACCTGGACCTCCTCAAGGCCGCCGTCGTCGAGCACGGCGCCGACTTCGGTGTCGCGCACGACGGGGACGCGGACCGCTGCCTCGCCGTGGACCACACGGGCGCCGAGGTCGACGGCGACCAGATCCTCGCCGTCCTCGCGCTCGCCATGCGGGAGCACGGCACGCTGCGCGAGAACACCGTCGTCGCCACGGTCATGTCGAACCTCGGCTTCAAGCTCGCCATGGAGCGCGAGGGGCTCTCCCTGGTGCAGACGGCCGTCGGTGACCGCTATGTGCTGGAGTCGATGAAGGAGCACGGCTTCGCCCTCGGCGGCGAGCAGTCCGGGCACGTGATCGTCCTGGACCACGCGACCACCGGAGACGGCACCCTGACGGGGCTGCTGCTCGCGGCGCGCGTCGCCGAGACGGGGCGTTCGCTCGCCGAGCTCGCCGGGGTCATGGAGCGGCTTCCGCAGGTCCTGATCAATGTGCCCGACGTCGACAAGTCGCGGGTCACGACCTCCGCCGAGCTGTCGAACGCCGTCGCCGAGGCCGAGCGTGAACTGGGGGCCACCGGGCGGGTGCTGCTGCGCTCGTCCGGCACGGAGCCGCTGGTGCGCGTCATGGTCGAGGCCGCCGACATCGAGCAGGCCCGGTCCGTGGCCGAGCGGCTCGCCGATGTGGTGAAGTCCGCGCTGGGCTAGGACGGCTGCTTCTTGGCCGTACGTTCGCGCTGCCTGGCCCAGAAGAACTTCTGGGCCAGCAGCGTGAGCGTGCCGGCCAGGACGATGCCGAGCAGGTTGAGCAGGAGTTGCTCGGTGGAGCCCCAGGCCTGCTTGTACTGGCTGAAGCTGAAGGCGACGGCGGCGTTCGCCGCGGCCGGGACCGTCGTCACCGAGATGGCCACGCCCACCAGAGCGCCCGACTTGGCGGACGTGAGCGAGAGCGTGCCCGCCGCGCCCGCGAGGACGGCCACGACGAACGAGAACCAGTCGGGCCGGTAGATGAAGTTCGTGTTCGGGCGCTCCGACTTCAGGGCATCGCCGCTGAACAGGTCCATCGCGTCCATGAAGTAGCTGAAGCCGACGGTGACCACCATCGCGCCCGCGAAGCCCGCGAGCAGCGCGATCAGCGAGCGCAGGGCGAGCCGCGGGGCGCGCCGGACGAGCGCGGTGCAGAAGCCCGCCAGCGGGCCGAACTCGGGGCCCACCGCCATCGCGCCCACGATCAGGATCGCGTTGTCCAGGACGACGCCGCAGGCCGCGATCATCGTGGCGATCGTGATGAAGGCCAGATAGGTGACCGAGAGCGTCGACTCCTCGTGCGTCGCGTCGGAGAGCTGCTCCCACAGGACCGCGTCGGCGCCCTCGCCCGGCGCCTCGGCCTCCGCCCTGTCCGCGCGCAGGGAGAGCGACAGATCGATGTTCTCCAGGGCGATCGAGCCCGACTCGTGGACGCCCAGTGTGCGCAGCCCTCTGACCAGCGTGTCGCCCGCCTCACGCGCGACATCGCACATCACGACGTCGCCCGCGGGGGTGCGGGCGGCGCCCGGTACGACGACGAGGTGCGTGGTGCCGACCGTCCTCTCGATCAGACGCACCACGGCGTCGGTCTTGTCCGCCGGGGTGATCAGGCGCAGATGCAGCATCCGCGCAGGGTATCGGGCACCGTCGGCGTCACAGCTTGCGCAGGCTCAGCTTCCGCACCTTGTGGTCCTCGCCCTTGCGGATGACCAGGGCGGCCCGGCCGCGCGTGGGGGCCACGTTCTCCAGGAGGTTGGGCTTGTTGATGGTGCGCCAGGTCGTACGGGCGTAGTCCAGGGCCTCTTCCTCCGAGACCTGGGTGTACTTGCGGAAGTACGAGGACGGGTCCTGGAACGCCGTGGCGCGCAGCTTCTTGAAGCGGTTGAGGTACCAGCGCTCGATGTCCTCGGCGCGGGCGTCCACGTACACGCTGAAGTCGAAGTAGTCGGCGAGGCCCACGCGGGTGCGGCCGTCCTTGCCGGGGAGGGCCGGCTGGAGGACGTTGATGCCCTCGACGATGAGGATGTCGGGGCGCCGGACCGTCAGGCGCTGATCCGGCACGATGTCGTAGATCAGGTGGGAGTAGACGGGCGCCGTCACCTCGTCCTTGCCCGCCTTGATGTCCGCGACGAAACGGGTGAGCGCGCGGCGGTCGTACGACTCCGGGAACCCCTTTCTGGACATCAGGCCGCGGGCTTCCAGCTCCCTGGTGGGCAGCAGGAAGCCGTCCGTCGTGACGCGCTCCACGCGGGGGTGCTCGGGCCAGCGGGAGAGCAGGGCCTGGAGGAGGCGGGCGACGGTCGACTTGCCGACGGCCACCGAGCCGGCGACCCCTATGACGAAGGGGGTGCCCGACTGGGAGCCCTTCTCGCCGAGGAAGGTGTTGAGCGCGCCCCGCAGGCCGTCCGTGGCGCCTACGTAGAGGTTCAGGAGGCGGGAGAGCGGGAGATAGATGTCCCGCACCTCGTCGAGGTCGATGACATCGCCGAGGCCGCGCAGCTTCTCCAGCTCCTCGGCGGTCAGGGGCAGCGGCGTCTTGTCACGCAGGGCACTCCACTCGGCGCGGGTGAGGTCGACGTAGGGAGTCGCCTCCGGCCTGTGCCGGTGGGCGCTCCGCGGGTTCGTCGGGGGTACGGAGACCGAAGAGATCACAGTCCATTGTTACGGCTGTTTGAACGGGGCGGGGGGTGGGGTGTGTCACCCTCTGCCGGGCTTGCACCGTTGAGTGCGTGACCCCCGCGGGGCTCGAACCGCTCGGGCACCCGGCCTCGTAGGCTGCTGCCCGTGATTATTGGGGTCGGTATCGATGTGGCCGAGATCGAGCGGTTCGAGGCGGCGCTCGAACGTACGGCCGGGATGGCGGGGCGTCTCTTCGTGGAGCGGGAGCTGCTGCTTCCGAGCGGGGAGCGGCGGGGAATCGCCTCACTCGCGGCACGGTTCGCTGCCAAGGAGGCGCTGGCCAAGGCTCTGGGGGCGCCTTCCGGGCTCCGGTGGACGGACGCGGAGGTGTTCGTCGAGGAGAGCGGGCAGCCGCGGCTGCGGGTGAAGGGAACGGTCGCCGCGCGGGCCGCCGAGCTGGGGGTGCGGTCGTGGCACGTCTCGCTCAGCCATGACGCGGGGGTGGCTTCCGCGGTGGTGATCGCCGAGGGGTGATCGCCGGTCGCTGTGGGCTGGTCGCGGGGGCTGATTGCTGAGGGGTGGGCTACGGGTGACACTCGGGGCATGCGTACTGCGTTTTCGGTGGAGACGGTCAGGGCGGCCGAGCGGGAGCTGATGGCTCGGGTGCCGGAGGGTGCCCTGATGCAGAGGGCCGCGGCGGGGCTCGCGGTGGTCTGTGCCGAGGTGCTCGGCAAGGTGTACGGGTCCCGGGTCGTGCTGCTCGTGGGCAGCGGGGACAACGGAGGCGACGCGCTGTACGCCGGGGTGCGGCTCGCCCGGCGCGGGGCGGGCGTCTGTGCGGTGCTGCTCTCACCCGAACGGGTGCACGCGGGCGGGCTTGCGGCGTTTCGGGGGGCCGGGGGGCGGGTCGTCGGGATCGAGGGCGCGGAGGGCGTGCTGCGGCGGGCCGACCTTGTCGTCGACGGGATCGTGGGCATCGGAGGGAAGGGCGGGCTGCGGGCGCCGGCGGCTCAACTGATGGGTGCGGTAAGGGAGTCGGGGGCGCCTGTCGTCGCCGTGGACCTGCCTAGCGGGGTCGACGCGGACAGCGGGGAGGTCGCCGGCGAGGCCGTGCGGGCGGACGTGACGGTGACGTTCGGGGCGTACAAGCCGGGGCTGTTGATCGATCCGGGGCGGGAGTACGCGGGGGTCGTGCGATTCGTCGACATCGGGCTGGGGCATGGGGGCGTGCCGGGCGGGGGCGACGGCTCGGGAGAGGGCGCGGTCGAGGCGCTTCAGTACGCCGATGTGGCCTCGCTGCTTCCGATGCCGACCGGGGAGAGCGACAAGTACCGGCGGGGGGTCGTAGGGATCGTCGCCGGGTCCGGCCGGTACCCCGGAGCCGCCGTGCTCTGCGTCGCCGGTGCGCTGCGGGGCGGCGCGGGGGCCGTGCGCTACGTGGGGCACGCCGCGGACGCGGTCATCGCCCGGTTCCCGGAGACCCTCGTGTCCGGGGGGCCGCCGTCCAAGGCCGGGCGGGTGCAGGCCTGGGTGGTCGGTCCCGGGCTCGGGGACGACTCCGAGCGGCTCGAGGACGTGGTCGGCGCCGATGTGCCGGTGCTGATCGACGCGGACGGGTTGCGGCTCGCGGATGAGGCGGCGGTACGGGGGCGCAGCGCCCCTACCTTGCTCACGCCGCACGCGGGTGAGGCTGCCGCCCTGCTGGGGGTCGCGCGCGAGGAGGTCGAGCGCGGACGCCTCGCCGCCGTGCGGGAGTTGGCGGGCCGGTACCGGGCGACCGTGCTGCTCAAGGGGTCTACGACGCTGGTCGCCGCCGAGGGCGGGGGCGGTGCGGTGCGGGTCAACCCGACCGGCACGCCCTGGCTGGCCACCGCGGGCAGCGGGGATGTGCTCTCGGGGCTCGCGGGCGCGTTGCTGGCGGCGGGGCTCGGCGCGGCGGACGCGGGGGCTGTGGGGGCGTATCTGCACGGGCTCGCCGCGCGACATGCGGCGGACGGGGCTCCGGTGGGTGCGCATGATGTGGCGGCGGCGATTCCTGCGGCTTGGCGGGATGTGCGGGGGGACTAGCGTCCGGGGTGGCGGGGTGGTGGTTTCGGGTGCGGGCGGGTGCGTTTCGGGGTGGGGCTCGGTGCGGGGAAGTCGCGGGGGAGTAGAAGGGGCAGAGGTGTTCGGGGCGGGGCCGAGGGGTGGGGTCGGTGGCGGTGCGGGGTGGGTTGACCCTGCTGCTGACGGGGTTTCGGTCGGCTCTGAGAGACTGGGCGGCGATATGACTGAGACCGCACCCTTGCGTGCCCGCGCCGAGATCGACCTGGCCGCCCTCCGGGCCAACGTGCGCTCTTTGCGCGCCCACGCGCCGGACGCCGCCTTCATGGCCGTCGTGAAGGCGGACGCGTACGGCCACGGGATGGTGCCCTGCGCCCGTGCCGCCGTCGAGGCGGGAGCCACCTGGGTGGGCACCGCGACCCCCGAGGAGGCTCTCGCGCTGCGGGCCGCCGGGATCGGGGGGCGCGTCATGTGCTGGCTGTGGACCCCCGGCGGGCCCTGGCGCGAGGGCGTCGACGCCGATCTCGACATGTCCGTGAGCGGCATGTGGGCCCTGCGCGAAGTGGTGGCCGCCGCGCGGGAGGCGGGGCGCACGGCCCGTATCCAGCTGAAGGCCGACACCGGCCTCGGACGCAACGGCTGCATGCCCGCCGACTGGCCCGAACTCGTCTCCCAGGCGCGTCAGGCCGAGGCCGAGGGGCTGGTGCGTGTCACCGGCATCTGGTCGCACTTCGCGTGTGCCGACGAGCCGGGGCACCCCTCCATCGCCGCCCAGCTCGTGCTGTTCCGGGAGATGATCGCCGCCGCCGAGGAGCGCGGCATCCGGCCCGAGGTGCGGCACATCGCCAACTCGCCCGGCACGCTCACGCTTCCGGAGACGCACTTCGATCTCGTACGCCCCGGAATCGCGATGTACGGGATCTCGCCCGTGCCGCAGGTCGGCACCCCGGAGGACTTCGGGCTGCGGCCCGTCATGACGCTCAGCGCGTCGCTGGCCCTCGTGAAGCACGCTCCGGGGGGTCACGGCGTCAGTTACGGGCATCAGTACGTCACACCCGGCGAGACGACCCTCGGGCTCGTCCCGGTCGGGTACGGGGACGGGATCCCGCGGCACGCGTCGGGCACCGGGCCCGTGCTTGTGGGCGGCAAGCTGCGGAAGGTCGCGGGAAGGGTGGCGATGGACCAGTTCGTGGTCGACCTCGGCGGTGACGAGCCCGCGGTGGGCTCCGAAGCCGTCCTGTTCGGCCCCGGCGACCGGGGGGAGCCGACCGCCGAGGACTGGGCACAGGCGGCGGGCACCATCGCGTACGAGATCGTCACCCGCATCGGTTCGCGTGTTCCGCGCGTCCATGTGAATGAGCGACCCGGCGAGTGAGTAGGAGCGGCACGTGAGCGAGACGACCACGGGGGCGGCCGCAGAGGCGGTGACGGAAGTCGCCGCGACGGCCGGAAACTGGCGCAGGGCCGGTTTCGCCGGTGCCGCGATAGGCGTCGTCGCCGCGGGCGCCGCCGCCGGTGTCGCCATCGAGCGGCTTACCGTCGGGCGCGGCATGCGCAAGAAGGCGCGGCTCGCGCTCGACGCCTCGGGGCCGTACGGCTCGCTGCGCGGCCTGCCGGGCCAGGCGTACGCCGACGACGGCACGGAGCTCTCCTACGAGGTCGACGAGGTCGAGCCGGACAGCGCGCAGGCCCCGCGGCGGCGCAGGCTCTTCGGCCGCAAGGCACCGGCCCCCGTCACCGTCGTCTTCAGCCACGGCTACTGCCTGAGCCAGGACTCCTGGCACTTCCAGCGGGATGCCCTGCGCGGCGTCGTGCGCTGCGTGTACTGGGACCAGCGCAGCCACGGCCGGTCGGGGCGCGGCGCCGCGCAGCTGGCGGACCGTACGCCGGTCTCCATCGACCAGTTGGGGCGGGACCTCAAGGCCGTCATCGACGCGGCGGCCCCCGAGGGCCCGCTGGTCCTGGTCGGGCACTCCATGGGCGGCATGACGACGATGGCCCTCGCCGACCACTTCCCCGAGCTCATCCGCGAGCGCGTCGTCGGCGTGGCCCTCGTCGGTACGTCGTCCGGGCGGCTCGGCGAGGTCAACTTCGGCCTGCCGATCGCGGGGATGAACGCGGTGCGCCGCGTGCTTCCGGGGGTCCTGAAGGCGCTCGGCTCGCAGGCCGAGCTGGTCGAGAAGGGGCGGCGGGCCACCGCGGACCTCTTCGCCGGGATCATCAAGCGCTACTCGTTCTCGTCGAGGGAGGTGGATCCGGCCATCTCGCGGTTTGCCGAGCGCATGATCGAGTCGACGCCCATCGACGTGGTCGCGGAGTTCTATCCGGCGTTCGCCGAGCACGACAAGACCGAGGCCCTGAAGCACTTCGCGGAGCTGCCGGTGCTCGTGCTCGCCGGGGACAAGGACCTGGTGACGCCCAGCGAGCACAGCGAGGTCATCGCGGACCTGCTCCCGGATGCCGAGCTCGTGCTCGTCCCGGACGCGGGGCACCTGGTCATGCTGGAGCACCCCGAGGTCGTCACGGACCGCCTCGCGGACCTTCTCACGCGGGCGGGAGCGGTGCCCGAGGCGGCCGGGGCACGGACGTCCAGCCGCTAACGTGGGTGGGCATGGAAGCACCGCACAACCCGGCCCCCGTGAACTCCCTCGACCTCACCGTCACCTCGCCCGAACAGATGGGCGATCTGGGTCGCCGCCTGGCCAAGCTGCTGCGCCCCGGTGACCTCGTGATGCTCTCCGGCGAACTCGGCGCCGGCAAGACGACCCTGACCCGCGGCCTGGGCGAGGGCCTCGGCGTCCGGGGTGCCGTCACGTCCCCGACCTTCGTCATCGCCCGCGTCCATCCCTCCCTGTCCGACGGGCCGCCGCTGGTGCACGTGGACGCGTACCGCCTGGGCGGCGGCCTCGACGAGATGGAGGACCTCGACCTGGACGTCTCGCTGCCCGAGTCGGTGATCGTCGTGGAGTGGGGCGACGGCAAGGTCGAGGAGCTCTCGGACGAACGGCTGCGCATCGCCATCGACCGGACCGTCGGCGATACGACGGACGAGGTACGCGAGGTGAGGCTGACCGGCGTCGGAGAGCGCTGGTCCGAGGCAGACCTCACGCTGCTCACGGCCTGAGCGTCGCGCGGGGCGGTCGCGGGGCGGTCTCGCGGCCTGAACTCGCCCGAACCCGCCCCCGCGGCCCGAACCCGCCCCCAGCTCTCGTTCTTTTCGCCCGAACATTCCGACAAGGCGTCGGCAAGATGTTGCGCGGTGTGCGTCGGGCGTGGTCACATGGGTGTCGGTACTGGTTAGGTCTACCTAACCACGTCTGCCCCCGGAGCCCAGGAGGCATCCATGTCGGCTTCAGAACGTGACGCCAGGACGCGGCCGTGCGCGCTGCCGAGGCCAACGGAGCCATCAAGGCCATCGGGGATTTCCATGCGCGATCTGCTGGCGTCCTGCGCGGCCGCGAGCGCCGTGTCCACACCGCCGCGCGACCCGGCCCCTAGGGGCGAAGCGGTTACGGAACGACGACGACCTTCTTGCTGATCGTCGCGAACTCCCACATCGCGTTGCCGTCCTTGCGCGACTCGCGGATGCCGCCGGTCTTCTTCGACGGGTCGGGCTTCGGCGTCGAGCCGTCCGTCGCGGCGCTGAAGCCGATCGCGATCCCGTCGACGTTCGCGAAACGCACCACGTGCTCGATCGCCACGCCGTCCGTTCCGGTGACGGTGCCCGAGCGCGAGGTGACGGCGTACGTGCCGGGGGCCGGGTCCACCGTGCTCGGCGTGACCTTGAACGTGCGCTGCGCCTTGCCGGTGGCGCCGACCAGCCACACGCGGTCGTCGCCCACGGAGTAGACGACCCGCTCGCCCGTACCGGACTGCGCGGGGACCGCCGCCGGGTCGGTCTTGTCCTCGGGGGAGCGCGAGGCCGTGGCGGAGGGGGACTTGTCCGGCTTCTTGCCCAGGTCTTCCGGCGCGCTCGCCGAGGCCTGGTAAGCGAGGAAGCCGACCGCGGCGACCGCGGCGGCGGTGAGCCCGGCCACGAATCCCGAGCTGCTCCTGGACAACTGCGCCACCCTCTTCGTACTCCGTACGGCTATGGGGTGACGTTAGCAGCAGGTGTGCGGCATCCCCGGTCGGCCGTGCGCCGGGCGCCGGAGCCGTAGGCTATTCGCGTGCTCTTGCTCGCTCTGGATACCGCCACCCCCGCCGTCACCGTCGCGCTGCACGACGGCTCGTCCGTCGTCGCAGCCTCCAGCCAGGTGGACGCCCGCCGTCACGGCGAGCTGCTCCTGCCCGCCGTCGACCGCGTCCTCGCCGAGGCCGGGCTGAGACTCGACGCCGTGACCGGCATCGTCGTCGGCGTGGGCCCCGGCCCCTACACCGGTCTGCGCGTCGGCCTGATGACCGCCGACACCTTCGGCCTCGCGCTCGGCGTGCCCGTGCACGGGATCTGCACGCTCGACGGCCTCGCGTACGAGTCCGGCATCGAGAGCGGGCCCTTCGTGGTCGCCACGGACGCGCGCCGCAAGGAGGTCTACTGGGCGCGGTACGCGGACCCGCGCACCCGCCTCACCGAGGCCGCCGTGGACCGCCCCGCCGACATCACGGACGAGGTGGCGGGCCTGCCCGCCGTCGGCGCCGGCGCGGTGCTCTACCCCGACACCTTCCCGGACGCCCGCGCCCCCGAGCACGTTTCGGCGGCCTCGCTCGCGTCCCTCGCCGCTCTTAAGCTCGCCGCGGGGGAGGAACTCCTTCCCCCGAGGCCGCTGTACCTGCGCCGACCCGACGCGCAAGTGCCCAAGAACTACAAGGTGGTCACCCCCAAGTGACATCCGTGACGACAGCTGTCCTGCGCGAGATGCGCTGGTGGGACATCGAACCGGTCTACGTCCTCGAGAAGGAGCTCTTCCCGGACGACGCCTGGTCGCGCGGCATGTTCTGGTCCGAGCTGTCCCACGCGCGCGGGCCGCAGGCCACCCGCCGCTATGTGGTGGCGATGGACGGCGACCGGCTCGTCGGGTACGCGGGGCTCGCCTCGGGCGGCGACCAGGCCGACGTACAGACCATCGCGGTGGCCCCGAGCCACTGGGGCACGGGCCTCGGCTCCCGGCTCCTGACCGACCTGCTGAGCGCGGCCACCGCCTTCGAGTGCGCCGAGGTCATGCTCGAGGTGCGGGTCGACAACACCCGGGCGCAGAAGCTGTACGAGCGCTTCGGCTTCGAGCCCATCGGCTTCAGGCGCGGCTACTACCAGCCGGGCAACGTGGACGCCCTGGTGATGCGTCTGACCGATCCATCGACATCCGTACAAGGAACCGACACCCATGGCTGACTCGCGCGACCAACCTCTCGTTCTCGGCATCGAGACCTCCTGCGACGAGACCGGCGTCGGCATCGTCCACGGCACCACCCTGCTGGCCGACGCCATCGCCTCCAGCGTCGACGAGCACGCCCGCTTCGGCGGCGTCGTCCCCGAGGTCGCCTCGCGCGCGCACCTGGAGGCGATGGTGCCGACCATCGACCGCGCCCTGAAGGAAGCGGGCGTCACGGCGAAGGACCTGGACGGCATCGCGGTGACCGCGGGCCCCGGCCTCGCGGGCGCGCTGCTGGTGGGCGTCTCGGCGGCCAAGGCGTTCGCGTACGCCTTCGGCAAGCCCCTCTACGGCGTGAACCACCTGGCCTCGCACATCTGCGTCGACCAGCTGGAGCACGGCACGCTGCCCGAGCCCACGATGGCGCTGCTCGTCTCCGGCGGGCACTCCTCGCTGCTGCTCTCCGCCGACATCACCTCGGACGTACGGCCCCTGGGCGCGACCATCGACGACGCGGCGGGCGAGGCCTTCGACAAGATCGCGCGGGTGCTCGACCTCGGCTTCCCCGGCGGTCCCGTCATCGACCGGTACGCCAAGGAGGGCGACCCGGAGGCGATCGCGTTCCCGCGCGGGCTCACCGGGCCGCGCGACCCCGCGTACGACTTCTCCTTCTCCGGTCTGAAGACGTCCGTCGCGCGCTGGATCGAGGCGAAGCGGGCCGCGGGCGAGGACGTTCCCGTACGGGACGTGGCGGCGTCCTTCCAGGAGGCGGTCGTCGACGTGCTGACCCGCAAGGCCGTACGGGCCTGCAAGGACGAGGGCGTGGACCACCTGATGATCGGCGGTGGCGTGGCCGCCAACACGCGGCTGCGCGCCATGGCCCAGGAGCGGTGCGACGCGGCCGGGATCCGGCTGCGGGTGCCGCGGCCGAAGCTGTGCACGGACAACGGCGCGATGGTGGCGGCGCTGGGCGCGGAGATGGTGGCGCGCAACCGCTCTGCGTCGGACTGGGACCTGTCGGCGGACTCCTCGCTGCCGGTGACGGAGCCGCATGTGCCGGGCCACTCGCACTCCCACGACCACGATCACGTCCACGAGGTCAGCAAGGAGAACCTGTACTCGTGACCGTCGCGCTGATGTGGGAGGCCCGCGCCGTCGAAGGAAGGGGCGCGGAACTGCTCGCCTGGGCGCGCGCGCAGGTACTGGACGGCGACCCTGTCCGGCGGGAGAGCTTCAGGGCCCCGCAGGACCGGGTGCTCGTCCTGACCTGGTGGGACGCGCCCTACGACGCCGACCTCCCCGAACTCCCCGAGCCGGGGCCCGAGTTGGTGACACGGGCGGTGCACCGGTGGCGGTTCGAGTCGGTCGGTACGGACTGACGCGAGGGCGAGGGCGAGGACGGGAGCGGGGGCGCGTCAGCCGCGTTCCCCGGCCCCCAGGAGCCCGTCGATGACCGCTCCCAGCTGCACGGACATGTCGTAGGCCGCCGTCAGTTCCAGCCAGCGCCCGGCGAGCGCGGTCATGTGGGGGAGCTCCCCGGCGTCCGCGTCCGTGAGCATGTCGGGGAAGTGGCGCACCCGGTCCGGCTCCTCGGCGCGGCGGGCCATCGACTGGCGGAAGACCAGGTCGCCGTAGACGCAGTGCCAGATGGTGCGGTACGCCGCGACCGCCCGGGCCGGGGTGAGGCCGCGGGCCAGGCAGCAGTCGATGATCTCCTCGACCATCCACAGAGCGCCCTTGTCGGTGAGGTCGCCGAGGCTCAGCACCTCGACCACCCAGGGCATCCGCGCCAGCGTGCCGTGCATGTGCACGGCCACCGCCAGCATCCGGTCGCGCGGGTCGTCGGGGAGCTCGGGGCGCGGCACGGAGTCGGCGGTCCCGGCCAGGGTGAGCATCAGGAGCTCGTCCTTGTCGCGTACGTGGTGGTAGAGCGCCATCGGGGTCGCGCCGACCTCCTTGGCGACCCGGCGCATGCTCAGGGCGGCCACGCCCTCCTCCTGGAGGATGCGGCGCGCGACGGAGACGAGCGTGTCGAGGTCGATGCGGCTGGGGCGGCCGCGTTTCTTCTTCTCCGCGGGCGGGTTTGCCGTGGGCGGGTGCGCCGCAGGCCGGTTCCCCGCGGGCGGGTTTGCCGCAGGCCGGCCGCCCGCGGGTGGGTTGCCCGCTGTCGGGTTCGCCGCTGCCGGCTTCGCTGCCGTCGGCTTCGTTGCTCTCGGCGCTGGTTTCTCTGCTTCCACGTGGCTCATTGTCGCGCCTGCGGCGGCAGGCGGACGCACACCGGTGCATTTTCTATACGCGTATAGTAATGTCCTCGGGCATGGTGAATCCCGTTGACTCGAAGTCCTCCGAGACCTTGAAGAACCCGGGGACCCGTCGGCTGCTGCCGGTGCTGCTCACCGTGCAGTTCCTGGTCTCCCTCGACATGTCCGTCGTGAACATCGCGCTGCCCGACATCGGCGACGATCTCGGCTTCGGGGCCGATTCGCTGCTCTGGGTCGTCAATGCCTACGCGCTCGCCTTCGGCGGCCTCCTGATGCTGGGCGGGCGCCTCGCCGACGTGGTGGGGCGGCGGCGCACCCTGATCGCCGGGTTCGCGGTCTTCGGCATCGCGAGCCTCGCGGGCGGGCTCGCGCAGACGCCGGGGCAGCTCGTCGCGGCGCGGGCCGTGCAGGGCGCGGGAGCGGCGGCGCTCGCCCCCGTCGCCCTCGCGCTGATCACCGTCAACTACGCCGCCGGGCCCGCGCGTTCACGGGCGCTCGGGCTCTGGGGTGCGGCGGGCGCGCTCGGCGGTGCGGTCGGTGTGATGGCGGGCGGGCTGCTCACGGACTTGGCCGGCTGGCGCTCCGTGATGCTGATCAACGTCCCGGTGGTGCTCGCGGTGCTGCTCCTCTCGCGGCGCGGGGTGCCCGCCGACCGGCGCACGGGGCCCGCGCCGCGGCTCGACGCCGCGGGGGCGCTCCTCGTCACGGCCGGCATGGCGACACTGGTCCTCGGGCTCGTCCGCACGGAGGCGTACGGGTGGGGATCCGGCACGACCCGGGGCACTCTCGGCGCCGCGGCCGTGCTGCTCACCGCGTTCGCCGTCGTCGAGTCCCGCACGCGTCAGCCGCTGCTCAGGCCCGGCCTGCTCGCCAACCGGCCGGTGCTCTCCGCGAACGCGTTCGCGCTGCTGATGTCGTCGGGGCAGTTCGCCGCCTTCTACTTCACCTCGCTCTACCTCCAGGAGGTCCTGTCGTACGGATCGACGCGGGCGGGGGCGGCTTTCCTGCCGTTCTGCGCGGGCGTCGTCGCCGGTTCGGTGATCTCGACGCGCCATGCCGGGCGCTTCGGGGAGCGGACGACCCTGGTGGCCGGGGGCCTGCTCGGGGCCGCGGGGTTCGTGTGGTTCGCGCTCACGGTCGGGCCCGACGGCACTTTCCTCGGGTCCGTCCTCGGGCCCTCGCTGGTGGCGAGCATCGGCATCGGCATGTGCTTCGTGCCGCTGGGCACGGCGGCGACTTCCGGTGTCGCCGCCGGGGAGACCGGTATGGCCTCGGGGCTGCTCAACAGCTCGCGCCAGCTGGGGGGTTCGCTGGGGCTCGCGGTCCTGGTGGCGGTGGCGTCGGGGGCCACGGGGAGCGCGGGGCGCACGGGGAGCGGCCGGGGGCCGGGTGCGCTCGCGGACGGGTACGCGACCGCGTTCGGGGTGGCCGCGGCGCTGCTCGTGGCGGCAGCGGTGGCGACGGCGGTGCTGCATCCGTCGCGTACACCTTCGCGACCTGCGGAAACGTCGGCTGAGGCGTCTTTGGAGGTGTCCACTGAGGCGCGTCCACCCGAGGTGCCTCCGGAGCCGCCCGCCGAATCCGCCCCGCCCGCTCCGGAAAAAAGTCCGGAGAATCTCGCGGACGGTGTCGATCCGCGCCCCTACCGTTCGACGCAGGGGTGAGAGGCGGGGAGAAGCCCCGCCCGTCGCCCGCCCCGCAGGGCACGCGACAGCCGAACGGAGACAAGACCATGCCGCGCTTTCTGACGTTGATCCGCGTCGACGAGAAGAACTCCCCCGAGGGCGGCCCCAGCCCCGAGATGGGCCGGCGCATGGGTGAGCTGCTCGAGGAGATCACCAAGGCGGGCGTGATGCTCGACACCGCCGGCCTCACCCCGAGTGCGCAGACCACCCAAGTGCACTTCAAGGGCGGCGAGCTGTCCGTCACGGACGGGCCGTTCACCGAGGCCAAGGAGGTCGTCGGGGGCTACTGCATCACGCAGTGCAAGGACAGGGCCGAGGCGGTCGAGTGGACGAGCCGGTTCCTGAAGACCCACGACGAGCACTGGACCGTGACGGCCGAGGTCCGGGAGATCGCCGAGGGCTGAGCGGCCGGCGCAGGCCCTTTGCGGTGACACCGCGGGGGTGCTCTGATGGGTGGCCGTGACGGCCCACCCCGCAGAGCCCCCTCGCCCCGACCGCTCCGGCGGAATTCCCCCGGCCCCCACCCCTGCCCCTGCCCCCGCCCACGCCGTCGAGACGGTCTTCCGGATCGAGTCGCCGCGCCTCATCGCCGGTGTCGCCCGGATCGTGCGCGACGTGGGCATCGCGGAGGAGCTCGCGCAGGACGCGCTGGTCGCCGCGCTCGAACAGTGGCCGCGGACCGGGGTTCCCGACAACCCCGGCGCCTGGCTGATGACCACGGCCAAACGCCGTGCCATCGACCTCGTACGCCGCAGGGAGCGCTACGCGCGCAAGCTGGAGGAGATGGGCCGCGACCTGGAGGCCGCCCCGCCCCACGTAGACGAACCCGCCGAACCCGCCGACCCCGACGACATCGACGACGACCTCCTGCGTCTCGTCTTCACCGCCTGTCACCCGGTTCTCTCCGCCGAGGCCCGCATCGCGCTCACGCTGCGGCTGCTCGGCGGTCTCACGACGACGGAGATCGCCCGCGCGATGCTGGCCCCCGAATCGACGGTGGCCCAGCGCATCGTGCGCGCCAAACGCACCCTCGCCGCCAAGGGGGTGCCCTTCGAAGTGCCGTACGGGGCCGAGCGCGAGGCCCGGCTCGGGTCGGTGCTCGAAGTCATCTACCTCATCTTCAACGAGGGGTACGCGGCCACGGCGGGCGATGACTGGCTGCGCCCTTCGCTGTGCGAGGACGCGCTCCGCCTCGCGCGCGTTCTTGCCGGGCTGATGCCGAAGGAGCCCGAAGTGCACGGTCTGGCCGCGCTGTTGGAGCTCCAGACGTCCCGCGCGGCGGCGCGTACGGGTCCGGCGGGCGAGCCGGTTCTCCTGGCCGACCAGGACCGCCGCCACTGGAACCGGCTGCTGATCGGACGCGGCTTCGCCGCCCTCGCCCGCGCGCACTCGGCGGCCAGGGGTGCGGCGGGGCCGTACGCGCTCCAGGCCGCGATCGCCGCCTGTCACGCGAACGCCACTTCGTACGAGGACACGGACTGGCCCCGGATCGTCGCCCTCTACGAACTCCTGGCCGCCCGGGCTCCCTCACCGGTGATCGAACTGAACCGCGCGGTGGCGGTGTCGATGGCCTCGGGCCCGGCGCAGGCACTGCACCTCGTGGACGCGCTCGTGGAGGAACCGTCCCTGAAGGGCTATCACCTGCTGCCGAGCGTGCGAGGGGACCTGCTGCTGCGGCTCGGGCGCGTGGCGGAGGCGCGGGAGGAGTTCGAGCGGGCGGCGGAGCTTACGCGAAATGAGCGGGAGAGGGAGTTGCTACTGGGACGAGCGGCCGGAATCAGCCCGCCCGGCGTTTGAGGGCGAACTCGGGGGAGCCGGTGGCGCGGGCGAGCGTGATCCCGTTCGGCGGAGCTGGTGAGGCGGGCGACCACGACTCCGCTCGGCGGGGCTGGTGGCGCGGCCGATCATGATCCCGTTCGGCGGAGGCGGTGAGGCGGGCGATCACGGTCCCGTTCGGGTGAGGCGGTCGGTGGCGCGGGCGAGCGCGATCCCGTTCGGCGGAGCCGGTGATGCGGGCGACTACGAGCCCGTTCGGCGGAGCCGGTGGCGCGGGTGGCCGCGGCCCCGCTCTCAGGCCCCCACCGGCTGCCCGATCAGCATCGTCGGGGCCCCCGCTACCCGGGTGAGGAACACCGTCGCGGAGTTGGGTCCCTGCGGCTTCACCTTCCGTCGGAGTTCCTCCGGCTCCACCGCGGAACCCCGCTTCTTCACCGTCAGGATGCCGACCTCCCGCTCCCGCAGCACCGCCTTCAACTTCTTCACGCCGAACGGCAGTTGATCGGTGATCTCGTACGCCGTGGCGTACGGCGTCGCGTGCAGCGCGTCGGAGGTGACGTACGCGATGGTCTCGTCGATGAGCCCGCCCTCCACCCGCACGGCCACCTCCGCCACCAGATGCGCGCGGATGACGGCGCCGTCCGGCTCGTACAGATAGCGGCCCACCGCCCGCACCGGCGGGTCCGGCAGCATCGCGGCGAGCGGGGACGACAGGGAGGCGCCCGAGGGCAGCAGCGTCGCGCGGTGCGAGGACGGGGCGTCCGTGCCGAACCACAGCACGGCTTCCTTCACGTCACCGCCGTCCGAGATCCACTCCGCGGCAGCCTCGGCGGGCACCGCGTCGTGCGGAATGCCGGGAGCGATCTTCAGCGCCGCGTGCGGCGCCTTGCCGGCGGCCCGGACCGCCCAGGAGAGGGGCGGGGAGTAGGCCTCGGGGTCGAAGATGCGGCCCCGGCCGCCACGCCGCGCCGGGTCCACGAACACCGCGTCGTACGCCGATGTGTCGACCTCGGTGACATCGGCCTCGCGCACCTCGATGAGGTCGGCGAGGCCAAGCGCCTCCGCGTTCGCGTGCGCCACCGCGCAGGTCAGCGGGTCACGGTCGACGGCGAGGACGGCGATCCCGGCCCGGGCCAGGGCGATCGCGTCGCCGCCGATGCCGCAGCAGAGGTCGGCCACGCTGCGTACGCCGAGGGACTTGAACCTCTCGGCGCGGTGCACGGCGACGCTGGTGCGCGTCGCCTGCTCGACCCCGTTCGGGGTGAAGAACATCCGCCCCGCGTCCTCGGCGCCGAACTTCGCCACCGCGCGGCGCCGCAGCCGAGCCTGCGCCAGCACCGCCGTGACCAGCTCCGCCGGGTGCTCGCGGCGCAGGCGTGTCGCGACGGCCAGCTCCCGGGCCGGATCGGCCTCCCGCACCTCGTCGAGATCGAGCAGGGACCGGCCTTCGGCGGTGAGCAGCGCGGCGAAGGAGGTCAGGGCGGTCGGGGCAGTCGGATCACGGTCGAGGTCGTTCACCCGGCCCATTGTGGGCCAGTCGGTGGATGGTGCGCGCCCGGCGGCGGTGTCGGCCCCCTGGCAGGGCCGTGAGCTGCAAGGATCCGGCGCCATGCAACTAGTACGACAAAAAGATGAATTCGGGTCAAAGCGGGAGGGCCGGGAGGGGGGTCCGGCACGGCGCCGGCGCGGGGGGACAGGCCAGGGAACGGGCGGGGGAGCGGGCCGGGGAACGGCCCGGGGAACAGGCAGGGGGATGAGCCGGGCGCGGGCCGGAGCGGCCGTGCTCACCGTCGCCGCGATCGCCTCCGGATGCGCCTCGGGAGCAGACGGCGGCGCACACCCGGCGCCCGGCCAGCAGCGCCTGGACGCGCCGCCCGCCCGCGCCCTCGACACCTACGCCCAGAAGCTCCGCGTCGCACAGGTCGCGCGCGCCGCCGCCGCGAAGCGCTGGGGCCTGGCCAAGACCCCGCTGACCGCGCCGCGGCCCCCCGCCCAGAAGCCGAAGATCACCACGCGCAAGGGGTTCGAGGTCAAGGGCCAGGCGCATCTGCCGCCCGTCTTCACGACCATCCCGACGAAGAAGAAGATCGTCTTCCTGACCGTCGACGACGGCGCCGAGAAGGACCCGGCGCTGCTCAAGATGATGAGCGAACTGCAGATCCCGTACACCGCGTTCCTCAGCGACTACCTGGTCAAGGAGGACTACGGCTACTTCAAGAAGATGCAGTCGCGTGGTGTCGTCCTGAACAACCACACCCTCAACCACCGCTACATGCCGGGGCTCTCGTACGCGGGCCAGCGGCGCGAGATCTGCGGCATGCAGGACATCATCCAAAAGCGCTACGGCAAGCGGCCTGAGCTCTTCCGCCCGCCGTACGGCAACTACAACGCGGACACGCTGCGCGCGGCCAAGTCCTGCGGGATCAAGGCCGTGCCGCTGTGGGCCTCCGAGGCCTTCGCCGACCACATGGAGTGGCGCGAATGGGACCGGGACCTGCATCCCGGCGACATCATCCTCACGCACTTCCGGGGGCGCGAGGACTGGAAGGGCACGATGCCCGACATGGTCCGCAAGGTCATGAAGACGGTCACCGACAAGGGGTACGCGGTGGCCAGGCTGGAGGACTACCTGTGACGGGGCGGGCGCGGCGACTCCTGGCGGGCGCCCTCGCGGCAGGCGTCCTCGCGCCCGCACTGCTCACCGGATGCGCCCAATCGGTGGACCCGATCGAGAGGCTCGGCAGAAAGGCGGCGGAGAAGGTCCCGCCGCGAAAGCCGGCCCCGTCGCCAGGCTGCGGGCAGGGGGCGGGCAACACGGCCGCACCATCTGCCGCTGCACCGGAAACAGGGCGGGGCCCGGCCGCCGGAGAGGAGCGGGGCCCGGCCGCCGGGAAGGAACCGACGCCCCCCGAAATGCGTTGCCCGGAGGGGCGGCGGGGCGCCCCCGAGCCGCCGCGGAGCAGCCCGTCACCATAAGACCCGTGTCAGCGAATTAGCAGTCCGCTTGACCGAGTGCTAATCGCCGTCCTAGTCTCGCCCTTGGCACTCACCACTGGAGAGTGCCAACAGCGACGGGCAGGTCCGGCACCCGCGACGACGGATCCACCTGGTCGCCACCCCAGACTGTTAACCCCGTAGATCTCCGAAGGGGGAGACCGGATCGTGACGACCGCCAGCTCCAAGGTTGCCATCAAGCCGCTCGAGGACCGCATTGTGGTCCAGCCGCTCGACGCCGAGCAGACCACGGCCTCTGGCCTGGTCATTCCGGACACCGCGAAGGAGAAGCCCCAGGAGGGTGCTGTCCTCGCCGTGGGCCCGGGCCGCTTCGAGAACGGCGAGCGCCTGCCGCTCGACGTGAAGGTCGGCGATGTCGTGCTGTACAGCAAGTACGGCGGCACCGAGGTGAAGTACAACGGCGACGAGTACCTCGTCCTCTCGGCTCGCGACGTGCTCGCGATCGTCGAGAAGTAATTCACCCGCTTTACCTGCCTAACCAGCAGATTTGCTTGTGAGCTGCGCCCCTGGTCACCCCGCTGCTGATTGCCGGGCGGCGAGGGGCGCAGTTCGTTGCTGCACATTTCCCGGGGGTTCCCCCCGGACCCCCTGAGTTTTCGAGAGGGCTGAACCGCTCCCATGGCGAAGATCCTGAAGTTCGACGAGGACGCCCGTCGCGCCCTCGAGCGCGGCGTCAACAAGCTTGCCGACACGGTCAAGGTGACGATCGGCCCCCGTGGCCGCAACGTCGTCATCGACAAGAAGTTCGGCGCCCCCACCATCACCAACGACGGCGTCACCATCGCTCGTGAGGTCGAGATCGAGGACCCGTACGAGAACCTCGGCGCCCAGCTCGTCAAGGAGGTGGCGACCAAGACCAACGACATCGCGGGTGACGGCACCACCACCGCGACCGTTCTCGCCCAGGCCCTGGTCAAGGAAGGCCTGCGCAACGTAGCCGCCGGCGCCTCCCCGGCCGCCCTGAAGAAGGGCATCGACGCCGCCGTCAAGGCCGTGTCCGACGAGCTCCTCGCGACCGCGCGCCCGATCGACGACAAGGCCGACATCGCGGCCGTCGCCGGTCTGTCCGCCCAGGACCCGCAGGTCGGCGAGCTCATCGCCGAGGCGATGGACAAGGTCGGCAAGGACGGTGTCATCACCGTCGAGGAGTCCAACACCTTCGGTCTTGAGCTCGACTTCACCGAGGGCATGGCCTTCGACAAGGGCTACCTGTCCCCGTACATGGTGTCCGACCAGGAGCGTATGGAGGCCGTCCTCGACGACCCGTACATCCTGATCCACCAGGGCAAGATCTCCTCGATCCAGGACCTGCTCCCGCTGCTCGAGAAGGTCATCCAGGCCAACGCCTCGAAGCCGCTCCTGATCATCGCCGAGGACGTCGAGGGCGAGGCCCTGTCGACCCTGGTCGTGAACAAGATCCGCGGCACCTTCAACGCCGTCGCGGTGAAGGCTCCCGGCTTCGGTGACCGCCGCAAGGCCATGCTCGGTGACCTCGCCACCCTCACCGGCGGCACCGTCATCGCCGAAGAGGTCGGCCTCAAGCTCGACCAGGTCGGCCTGGACGTGCTCGGCACCGCCCGCCGCGTGACCATCACCAAGGACGACACCACCGTCGTCGACGGCGGCGGCAACGCTGCCGAGGTCGAGGGCCGCGTCAACCAGATCAAGGCCGAGATCGAGGCCACGGACTCCGACTGGGACCGTGAGAAGCTCCAGGAGCGCCTCGCGAAGCTGGCCGGCGGCGTGTGCGTCATCAAGGTCGGCGCCGCCACCGAGGTGGAGCTCAAGGAGAAGAAGCACCGTCTGGAGGACGCCATCTCCGCGACCCGCGCCGCGGTCGAGGAGGGCATCGTCTCCGGTGGTGGCTCCGCCCTGGTGCACGCCGCCAAGGTGCTCGGCGACTCGCTCGGCAAGGAGGGCGACGAGGCCACCGGTGTCGCCGTCGTCCGCCGCGCCGCCGTCGAGCCGCTGCGCTGGATCGCCGAGAACGCCGGCCTCGAGGGCTACGTCATCACCTCGAAGGTCGCCGAGCTCGAGAAGGGCTTCGGCTTCAACGCCGCGACCGGTGAGTACGGCGACCTGGTCAAGGCCGGCGTCATCGACCCGGTCAAGGTCACGCGCTCCGCTCTGGAGAACGCCGCGTCCATCGCCTCCCTGCTCCTGACGACCGAGACCCTGGTCGTCGAGAAGCCGGCCGAGGAAGAGGGCGACGGCGGCGCTGGGCACGGGCACGGTCACTCTCACTGACCCCGCCTGACGCTTGCGCTTGGCTGTAACGGAGGCCCGGTACCCCGCGTTGGGGGTGCCGGGCCTCCGTGCGTTCTCCAGCGCGGGCCCGTCGTGGCTTGTCGCGCAGTTCACCGCGCCCCTTGAGGGGCGCTCTTACTACTGCGGGCCGTACTTCCTGCCCGTACGGGATGTCACGCCGCTCAGCAGCGCCCGCGGCGTCACCTTCACCACGCCCATCAGCGCCTTGTAGCGCGGGTCCGGGATGGAGAGGGTCTTGCCGCGCGCCAAGTCGGCCAGCGCCGCCGCGACCAGCTTGTCCGCGTCCAGCCACATCCACTTGGGGATGTTGGACGTCCCCATGCCGGCGCGCTCGTGGAACTCGGTCCGTACGAATCCGGGGCACAGGGCCATCAGCCGCAGCCCCGAGCCCGCCAGATCCTTCGCCGCTCCCTGCGTGAACTGCACGACCCACGCCTTCGAAGCGCCGTACGTCCCGCGCGGCACGAACGCCGCCACCGAGGCGACGTTGACGACGCCCCCGCGGCCCCGCTCGCGCATCGACTCCGTCGCCGCCGACGTCAGCCGGAGCACCGCCTCGCAGTGCACCTTGAGCATCGTCAGCTCGTCCTCCATCGGTACTTCCAGGTACTGGCCCTTGTTGCCGAACCCGGCGTTGTTCACCAGGAGGTCGACCGGATTCCTGCGGTCCGCGAGCCGCTTCTCGACGGCGGCGATCCCGTCGTCCGTCGCGAGGTCCGCGGTCAGGACCTCCGCCTCGATGCCGTGCCGGTCGTGCAGTTCGGTCGCCTGTTCCCGCAGCCGCTCGGTGTTCCGTGCCACCAGGACCAGGTTGTGGCCGTCACCGGCGAGCCGCCTGGCGAAGGCCGAGCCGATACCGGCGGTCGATCCCGTAATCAGAGCCGTAGTCATGGACCAAGGCTAGTGAGAACCAGAGGCCGCCGTGTCGCCCGGACGGCTCTCGGCCCCGGGCCCGTACTTCTCCACGTACTTGCGCGCCGTCTCCTGCAACTCGGAGTGCAGCGCGTCGCCGGCGGCGAGCAGGCTCGGCAGGAGTTTGCGCTCCGTCGTGACGGCCCTGAACTGGAGGGCCACCGTGATGTCGTGATCCGGGCTGTGCACGATCTCGATGCTGTCCCCGGCCCGGATCTCACCCGGTTCGATCACCCGCAGATAGGCGCCCGGGGCGCCCTGCCGCGTGAAGCGCCTGACCCACTTCGTCTCGCCGAGGTGGCCCTGGAAGGTCTGGCAGGGGATGCGGCCCGACGTCACTTCGAGGAGCAGATCGGGGCCCACGCGCCAGCGCTCGCCGATCTTCGCGCCGTTCACGTCGAGCCCGGACGTCGTGAGGTTCTCGCCGAAGGCGCCGCCCGGCAGCTTCCGGCCGAGCAGCCGCTCCCACTCGTCGAGATCCTCGCGCGCGTAGGCGTACACCGCCTGGTCGTCCCCGCCGTGGTGCCGCAGATCGCAGACCTCGTCCCCGGCGAGACCGCTCCCGGCGGTGCCCTTCGCGCCGGGAGCCGCCACCCGTACGGCCCCGTCGGCGGGCTTCTTGTCGATGCCCGTGCCGCCGGAAGGGGCGTCGGTGTAGTCCACGGCTTTGAACCGGCCCAGATTCACGGAGAGAAGCTTCATGACGAAAGGCTAGGCGAGCCGGCCCAAAGCGTCGACGCATTATCGGACGCCTGATCCAACCGTCACTTATGCTTGCCGCATGATCGAGGCTCGTCATCTCCGCGTCCTGCGCGCCGTCGCCGCCACCGGCTCCTTCTCGGCCGCGGCGCGCGATCTCGGCTGCACCCAGCCCGCCGTGAGCCAGCAGATGAAGGCCCTCGAAGCCTCCGCGGGCACACCGCTGCTCATCCGCACGGGCCGTGAGATGCGCCTGACGCAGGCGGGCGAGTCCCTGGTCCGGCACGCCGCGGGCATCCTGGCCGGTCTTACCGCCGCCGAGGAGGAGGTCGCCGCCATCGCGGGCCTGCGGGCGGGCCGGGTCCGCCTCGTCTCCTTCCCCAGCGGCAGCTCGACGCTGGTGCCCGGCGCGCTCGCCGCCCTGCGCGCGGCGCACCCCGGCACGCGGGTCTCGCTCGTGGAGGCCGAGCCGCCGCGCTCGGTGGAGATGCTGCGCGAGGGCGACTGCGACGTGGCGCTGGCCTTCCGCTATGACGGCGCGACCGCCGCCGAGGAGTGGGACGACCTGGTCGTACGGCCACTGCTCGCCGACCGGCTCGTCGGCCTGGTGCCGGAGGGGCACCGCTTGGCCAAGGCGGACGCGGTCGCCATCGGGGAACTGGCCGACGAGCCGTGGATCGCGGGCTGTCCGCGCTGTCGCAGGCAGCTGGTCGAGGTCTGCGAGGGAGCGGGTTTCGTGCCCCGCATCGACTTCGCCACCGACGACTACCCCGCGGTGATCGGCCTGGTGGGCGCGGGCCTCGGGGTCGCGGTCCTGCCCGAGCTCGCCATCGAGTCCGTACGCCCCAGAGGTGCACGCACAGTGACGGTGGAGCCTGCCGTCCAGCGCGAAATCGTCGCGCTCACCCTGCCTGATCTGGCCCAGGTGCCCGCGGTGGCGGCCACCCTCGACCACTTGGCGCGGGCCGCGGAGCGCTGAGCGCCCGTTGAAGAAACGTTCCTTCAGGAACGCGTGACCATGCCGCCGTGTGTCGCCGGGGCCGCGGCCGACCCCGCCGGAACCCCTGGTGCGGACGTCGTGACCAGGCGGTTGCGCGCGCGGCCCATGAGCTCTTCGCGCTCGTCCTCGGTCAGCCCGCCCCACACGCCGTACGGCTCGCGTACCGCGAGGGCGTGAGCAGCGCACTCCGCACGGACCGGGCACCTCATGCAGACCTCCTTGGCGGAGTTCTCACGCGCGCTGCGCGCCGCGCCCCGCTCGCCCTCCGGGTGGAAGAAGAGCGAGCTGTCGACCCCGCGGCAGGCCGCGAGAAGCTGCCAGTCCCAGAGATCTGCGTTCGGTCCGGGAAGGCGGGAGAAATCTGCCATTGCGTGTCTCCTGGTGGCCGTTCTGCGCGGATACGGTGCCCACGACCGTACATCTACTGTCTAAGGAGATGAAAATATGACTCATTGGAAAATCTAGCCACAGACACCAGTAAAAGGGAAGGAAACCGTCTAAATGGGGCATGGGTTGTGATGAAAGGTTGAGGGTCTGTTGCGCCGTCTGCTCTGTGTCCGCGCCCTCACGTAGAGTGCCGAACGAGGCCGACCGCCCCGTAACTCTTTCGGGTGACCGTCGTTGAGAGTGCGAGGCGGTTGAAAGAACAAGCGCTCGGGCAGACGTCCGGGAGCGTCAACCGCACAGGTGACGAATATGTACCAGCCTGGAGGCTCAAGGTGACGCGCAGCAGCTGTGAGAGCCGCGGAGGACAGTCATGACATCCGTCCTCGTCTGCGACGACTCCCCGCTTGCCCGAGAGGCGCTCCGCCGCGCGGTCGCGACCGTGCCCGGCGTCGAGCGTGTGACGACAGCGGCCAACGGCGAGGAAGTCCTCCGCCGCTGGGGCGCCGACCGCTCGGACCTGATTCTGATGGACGTACGCATGCCCGGTCTGGGCGGCGTCGAGACGGTCCGGCGGCTGCTGTCCGCCGACCCCGGTGCGCGCATCATCATGCTCACCGTCGCCGAGGATCTGGACGGGGTCGCGCTCGCGGTCGCCGCGGGCGCCCGCGGCTATCTGCACAAGGACGCCTCGCGCGCCGAACTGCGCGCGACCGTCACGCAGGCGCTGGCCGACCCGACGTGGCGGCTCGCTCCGCGCAGACTGCGCTCGGCCGAGATGGGCGCGGCGCCCACCCTCACCGCGCGTGAGATCCAGGTGCTCGAAGGCATGAGCCACGGCCGGTCCAACGCCGAGATCGGACGTGAGCTTTTTCTCTCCGAGGACACGGTCAAGACCCACGCCAGGCGGTTGTTCAAGAAGCTCGGCGCCTCGGACCGCGCGCACGCCGTGGCGCTCGGTTTCCGCTGGGGCCTGGTCCGATAGGTGTATCGCCGTGCGGGCACGGCGATCCCCGCCCGCCGAGTGGTGGGCGGGGTCACGGACGCCCGTCGCTCCCCCTCCGGGGAGCGGTTGCCGTTGCTTCGCCGCCGATGCCGCATCCTTGAGGTGTGGAGTTCCTCGGGGACAGGTCGGTCGAGCGGGAGGGGAGGGCGCACGACATGAGTTCCGGCGCACCTGCTCATAACGCTTCGGTGCACAACTACGGACGTGGTGCCACGGATCAATCAGCGCCAAGGCACCATGGACCGATGCGCGATGACAAGACGACGGTGATCGGTGCCCTCGTCCTTCGCGCGGTCGAGGGTGATGAGCAGGCCACGCACGATCTTCTGGCCCACGTGCACCCCCTGGCGCTGCGGTACTGCCGCACACGGCTCTCTCGACTGCCCGGTGACGCAAGGCACTTCGTGGAGGACTTGGCGCAGGAAGTCTGCGTCGCGGTCCTGCTCGCGCTGCCGCGCTACAAGGACACCGGGCGTCCCTTCGAGGCGTTCGTCTTCGCGATCGCCGCGCACAAGGTCGCCGATCTGCAGCGTGCGGCGATGCGCCATCCCGGATCCACGGCGGTGCCGTCGGACGAGATGCCGGAGCGGCCCGACGATTCCCTCGGTCCCGAGGAGCGCGCGCTGCTCAGCAGCGACGCCGAGTGGGCCAAGAAGCTCATGGCCAATCTCTCGGAGAACCAGCGCGAGCTGCTGCTCCTGAGGATCGCGGTCGGGCTCACGGCCGAGGAGACCGGGCAGATGCTGGGCATGTCCCCGGGGGCTGTGCGCGTCGCGCAGCACCGGGCGTTGAGTCGGTTGCGGGCACTGGCCGAGCAGTAGTCGCGGGCAGCGCCCGCGCAGTGACGATCAGCGGTTGTCCGACGGGCGTCTTCGGTGTCCATTCGTGCCGTATGAACGTACAAACCTGATCGATGATCTTGATCGTGGAATGAGACACCCTCCGTTCCCGTTAGCATGGACATCCGCACCGATCAAGGCCATTTGGGGAAGGTGTCATGACTGCAAACGGCGGTTCTTCGACTGGGGTGCCCGAGAAATTCGCGACGCTCGGGCTGACCTACGACGACGTGCTGCTGCTGCCCGGCGCGTCGGACATGGCGCCGGACCAGATCGACACTTCCTCGCTCATCTCGAAGAACGTGCGCGTGAACGTCCCGCTGCTGTCCGCGGCGATGGACAAGGTCACCGAGTCCCGCATGGCGATCGCCATGGCGCGACAGGGCGGCGTCGGCGTACTGCACCGCAATCTCTCCATCGCGGACCAGGCCAACCAGGTCGACCTCGTCAAGCGCTCCGAGTCCGGCATGGTCACCGACCCGATCACGGTGCACCCGGACGCGACGCTCGCCGAGGCCGACGCGATCTGCGCCAAGTTCCGCATCAGCGGCGTCCCGGTGACCGACCCGGCGGGCAAGCTGCTCGGCATCGTCACCAACCGCGACATGGCCTTCGAGACGGACCGCACGCGCCAGGTGCGCGAGGTCATGACGCCGATGCCGCTCGTCACCGGCAAGGTCGGGATCTCCGGCGTGGACGCCATGGAGCTGCTGCGCCGCCACAAGATCGAGAAGCTTCCGCTCGTCGACGACAGCGGCGTCCTCAAGGGCCTCATCACGGTCAAGGACTTCGTCAAGGCCGAGAAGTACCCCGGCGCCGCCAAGGACAGCGAGGGCCGCCTCCTGGTGGGCGCCGCCGTCGGTGTCGCGGGTGACGCCTACGAGCGTGCCCAGGCCCTGATCGAGGCGGGCGTCGACTTCATCGTCGTCGACACCGCGCACGGCCACTCCCGCCTGGTGGGCGACATGGTCGCCAAGATCAAGTCGAACGCCGCGGGCGTGGACGTCATCGGCGGCAACATCGCCACCCGTGACGGCGCCAAGTCCCTCATCGACGCCGGTGTCGACGGCATCAAGGTCGGCGTCGGACCGGGCTCCATCTGTACGACGCGTGTCGTCGCCGGCATCGGCGTACCGCAGGTCACGGCCATCTACGAAGCGTCGCTCGCCGCCAAGGAGGCCGGTGTCCCGGTCATCGGCGACGGCGGCCTGCAGTACTCCGGCGACATCGCCAAGGCGCTCGTCGCCGGCGCGGACACGGTCATGCTGGGCTCGCTGCTCGCCGGCTGCGAGGAGTCCCCGGGTGAGCTGATGTTCATCAACGGCAAGCAGTTCAAGTCGTACCGCGGCATGGGCTCGCTCGGCGCGATGCAGACCCGCGGCGACCGCAAGTCCTTCTCCAAGGACCGCTACTTCCAGGAGGGCGTCGCCTCCGACGAGAAGCTGGTGCCCGAGGGCATCGAGGGCCAGGTCCCCTACCGCGGCCCGCTCTCCTCGGTCGTGCACCAGCTGGTCGGCGGTCTGCGCCAGTCGATGTTCTACGTAGGCGGCCGGACCGTTCCGGAGCTCCAGGAGAACGGCCGTTTCGTACGGATCACCTCGGCGGGCCTCAAGGAGAGCCACCCGCACGACATCCAGATGACGGTCGAGGCGCCGAACTACACGAACAAGCGCTGACGGCCACGGAGGCCGAAAATCGCTGACGGCGCTCCACGCGCGCGCGTGCAGGGGCGGTCCGGATTCCCCGGGCCGCCCCCTTCGCGCGCGTCGGGGATACTGGAGCGGCAGACCAGTGCCGAAGTGCCGAAGAAGTGCGAAGTACCGAAGAAAGCTGAAGGGCCACCCACGTGACTGAGATCGAGATCGGGCGCGGCAAGCGCGGCCGCCGGGCGTACGCCTTCGACGACATCGCCGTCGTCCCGAGCCGCCGTACCCGCGACCCGAAGGAGGTCTCGATCGCCTGGCAGATCGACGCCTACCGCTTCGAGCTGCCCTTCCTGGCGGCGCCCATGGACTCGGTCGTCTCGCCGCAGACCGCGATCCGCATCGGTGAACTGGGCGGTCTGGGCGTACTGAACCTCGAAGGCCTGTGGACGCGGTACGAGGACCCGCAGCCGCTGCTCGACGAGATCGCGGAGCTGGACACCGACAACGCCACCCGGCGCCTCCAGGAGATCTACTCCGCGCCGATCCAGGCCGACCTGATCAAGCAGCGCATCAAGGAGGTGCGCGACTCGGGCGTGGTCACCGCCGCCGCGCTCTCCCCCCAGCGCACCGCCGAGTTCTCCAAGGCCGTCGTGGACGCCGGTGTCGACATCTTCGTCATCCGCGGGACCACGGTCTCGGCCGAGCACGTCTCCGGTGCCGCCGAGCCGCTCAACCTCAAGCAGTTCATCTACGAACTCGACGTGCCGGTGATCGTCGGCGGCTGCGCCACGTACACCGCCGCGCTGCACCTGATGCGTACGGGCGCGGCCGGTGTCCTCGTCGGCTTCGGCGGTGGCGCCGCGCACACCACGCGAAACGTCCTGGGCATCCAGGTGCCGATGGCGACCGCCGTCGCGGATGTCGCCGCGGCCCGCCGTGACTACATGGACGAGTCCGGCGGCCGGTACGTGCACGTCATCGCCGACGGCGGCGTGGGCTGGTCCGGCGACCTGCCCAAGGCCATCGCCTGCGGCGCCGACTCGGTGATGATCGGCTCCCCGCTGGCGCGCGCCACGGACGCGCCGGGCAAGGGCCACCACTGGGGCATGGAGGCCGTCCACGAGGACGTGCCGCGCGGCAAGCGCGTCGACCTCGGTGTGGTCGGCACGACGGAGGAGATCCTCAGCGGCCCCTCGCACATCCCGGACGGCTCGATGAACTTCTTCGGGGCGCTGCGCCGGGCGATGGCGACGACGGGCTACAGCGAGCTCAAGGAGTTCCAGCGCGTCGAGGTGACGGTCGCGGACTCGCAGCACAGCCGCTGATCGACTGCTTCTTGAAGAAGGGCCCCGGTACTCCTGCCGGGGCCCTTCTTGTGTGCCATATGCGCCGAAGGCGCGTTACAGGCGGTGGGCCGCGCCCGCCGGGGTCGCGCCCCGGGTGTCGAGGAGCAGTTGCGCCTTCACGGCCAGGCCCTGGAGGTCGTACGTGCGGTGGTGCTGGAGCAGGATCGTGAGGTCGGCGTCGGCCGCTGCCTCGTACAGGGAGTCCGCGCGGGGGACGGGGTGGCCGAGCACGCTCCAGTTGGGGACGTAGGGGTCGTGGTAGCTGACGGAGGCGCCCATCTCCATCAGGCGGGTCGCGACCTCGCGGGCGGGGGAGCCCTGCTGGTCGGCGAGGTCGGGCTTGTAGGTGACGCCGAGGAGCAGGACGCGGGCGCCGCGGACGGACTTGCCGTGTTCGTTGAGCAGGGTCGCCGAGCGCTGGATCACATAGCGGGGCATGCGGTCGTTGACCTGCTGGGCCAGTTCGACCATGCGCAGGGCGCTGGCGCCGCGGCCGGGGTGCGGGATGTCCAGGGGGACGCCGTGACCGCCGACGCCGGGTCCGGGGCGGAAGGCCTGGAAGCCGAAGGGCTTGGTTTCCGCGCAGCGGATGACGTCCCACAGGTCGATGTTGAGGTCGTGGCAGAGCACGGCCATCTCGTTGACCAGGGCCATGTTCACGTGCCGGTAGTTGGTCTCCAGGAGGTGCACGGTCTCGGCCTCCCGCGGACCACGCGCGCGTACGACCTTGTCGGTGAGGCGGCCGTAGAAGGCGGCGGCCGATTCGGTGCAGGCCGGGGTGAGGCCGCCGATGACCTTGGGCGTGCCCGCGTAGCCGTGCGTGCGGTTGCCCGGATCGAGGCGGCCGGGCGAGTGCGCCAGATGGAAGTCGCGGCCCGCGCGCAGGCCGGAGCCCTCTTCGAGGATGGGGCGGAGGAATTCCTCCGTGGTTCCCGGGTACGCGGGTGATTCGAGGATCACCGTGGTGTGCGGGCGCAGGCGCGCGGCCAGGGCGCGGGCGGCGTCGGCCACCTGGCTCAGGTCGAGGGTGCGGTCCGCTGCCGGCGGGGTGGGAGCACAGATGACCGCCGTACGGACCCGGCCGAGTTCGGCCGGGTCGGTGGTCGGCCGGAAGCCCCCCGAGAGCATCCGGCGGACGTCGGCGGCGGTCAGGGTTCCCTCCGCGCCGCCGTCGCAGGGCAGGCGGCCGCTTGCCAGATCGACGGCGCGGGCGGGGTCGTAGCCGATGGTGGCGATGCCACCCGAGACGGCAGCCCTGGCGAGGGGCAGGCCGAGGTGGCCGAGACCGATGACTGCGAGATCTGCGGGCATGGCGGTGGGCCGTCCTCCTAGTAGCCGGAGCGGGACGAGCGCGCAAGTCCTGTGGACAAGGTGGACCAGCGCAATGTCAGACTAGGAGTAAATATGACCGTTATGTGGCATTGCCCAATGTCAGGTGTCGGAGTGTTGGCCGCGGTTGTCCACAGGCGGCGGCCGAACTCAGCGGACCGGACGAGAATCTGGGCATGATGTGAGCGCGACCACACCCGACAATCCAACGGGAGGCAGCGGTGAGGACAGCGACCTTGGGACCGGCGGAGCGTGCCGAGTCACTTGCGGAAATGGCCGAGCGGGAGCTGGATGTCCTGGTCGTGGGCGCGGGAGTGGTCGGTGCGGGTACCGCACTGGACGCCGTGACCCGCGGTCTGTCCACCGGCCTCGTCGAGGCGCGTGACTGGGCGTCGGGCACGTCGAGCCGGTCGAGCAAACTGATCCACGGCGGCCTGCGCTATCTGGAGATGCTCGACTTCGCGCTGGTGCGCGAGGCGCTGAAGGAGCGCGGCCTGCTCCTCGAGCGGATCGCCCCGCATCTCGTGAAGCCGGTGCCGTTCCTGTATCCCTTGCAGCACAAGGGCTGGGAGCGGATCTATGCCGGATCGGGCGTCGCGTTGTACGACGCCATGTCGATGTCGCGGGGCCACGGCAGGGGCCTGCCCATGCACCGCCACCTGACCCGGCGTCATGCCCTGCGCGTCGCCCCGTGTCTGAAGAAGGACGCCCTGACGGGGGCCATGCAGTACTACGACGCGCAGATGGACGACGCGCGCTATGTGGCCACGCTGGTGCGCACGGCCGCGGCGTATGGCGCCAAGGTCGCCAACCGGGCCCGCGTGACCGGTTTCCTGCGCGAGGGAGAGCGGGTCGTCGGTGCCCGGGTGCAGGACGTCGAGGGCGGCGGGGAGTACGAGGTCAGGGCCAAGCAGGTGGTCAACGCCACCGGTGTGTGGACGGACGACACCCAGGCGATGGTCGGCGAGCGGGGACAGTTCCACGTCCGGGCGTCCAAGGGCATCCATCTGGTCGTACCGAAGGACCGGATCAACTCGACCACCGGGCTGATCCTGCGCACGGAGAAGAGCGTCCTCTTCGTCATCCCGTGGGGGCGGCACTGGATCGTGGGGACGACCGACACCGACTGGGACCTGGACAAGGCGCATCCGGCGGCGTCCAGCGCCGACATCGACTATCTGCTCGAGCACGTGAACTCGGTCCTGGCGGTGCCCCTTTCACGTGACGACGTCCAGGGGGTGTACGCGGGGCTCCGGCCCCTTCTCGCCGGGGAGTCGGACGCCACGAGCAAGCTGTCGCGCGAGCACACGGTGGCGCATCCGGCGCCGGGCCTCGTGGTCATCGCGGGCGGCAAGTACACGACGTACCGAGTGATGGCGAAGGACGCCGTGGACGAGGCGGTGCACGCCCTCGACCAGCGCGTCGCCGACTGTGTCACCGAGGACATTCCCCTGGTCGGCGCCGAGGGATACAAGGCGCTGTGGAACGCGCGCGCCAGGATCGCGGCCCGCACCGGTCTCCATGTGGTGCGCGTGGAGCACCTGTTGAACCGTTACGGATCGCTCGCCGAGGAGGTCCTGGCCCTCGTCACGGCCGACCCCAAGCTCGGCGAGCCGCTGCCGGCCGCGGACGACTATCTGCGCGCCGAGATCGTCTATGCGGCGTCGCACGAGGGGGCGCGGCATCTGGACGACGTGCTGACCAGGCGCACGCGCATCTCGATCGAGACGTTCGACCGGGGCACGCGCAGCGCACGGGTGTGCGCGGAGCTGATGGCGTCGGTTCTCGGCTGGGACAAGGACCAGGTGGAGCGGGAGGTTCAGCACTACGAGAAGCGGGTGGAGGCCGAGCGGGAGTCGCAGCGGCAGCCGGACGACCTGACGGCGGACGCGGCAAGGCTGGGGGCACCTGACATCGTGCCGCTGTAGTGCGCCGTTGCTGTTCGCGGCCGACGGCGTCACGGTGGGCCTTGCCCCGGGTGACGAGCGACGGAAGAGTCCCTTGTGCGGAGCCCGTAATGAGGGACGCTGGACCCTGGGCGTAGACCGGTCCCGAAGTAAGGGACAATGAAGGCTCTGTCAGGGCGGGTTGCGCGGGTAGCAGCGGTAGCAGCAGAGGGGACGCATGTCGGACGCGGAGAAGACGGGTCAGTCCCGTCAGGACAAGAGCGAACGTCTCCTCTCCGGGCGCTACCGGCTGGGAGAAGTGCTCGGCCGCGGCGGAATGGGAACCGTCTGGCGCGCCAAGGACGAGACACTCGGTCGTACGGTCGCGGTGAAGGAACTGCGTTTCCCGTCGAGCATCGACGACGACGAGAAGCGCCGGCTCATCACGCGTACGTTGCGTGAGGCCAAGGCGATCGCGCGGATCCGCAACACCAGCGCGGTGACCGTGTACGACGTGGTCGACGAGGACGACCGCCCGTGGATCGTGATGGAGCTGGTCGAGGGCAAGTCCCTCGCCGAGGCCATCCGCGAGGACGGGCTGCTCACGCCGCGGCGCGCGGCCGAGGTCGGCCTCGCCGTGCTCGACGTGCTGCGATCCGCGCACCGCGAGGGGATTCTGCACCGCGACGTGAAGCCGTCCAACGTGCTGATCGCCGAGGACGGACGCGTCGTTCTCACGGACTTCGGCATCGCGCAGGTCGAGGGCGACCCGTCGATCACCTCCACCGGCATGCTCGTCGGCGCCCCTTCGTACATCTCGCCCGAGCGGGCACGCGGGCACAAGCCGGGCCCGGCGGCCGACCTCTGGTCACTGGGCGGGCTGCTGTACGCGGCAGTTGAGGGCGTTCCTCCGTACGACAAGGGGTCGGCGATCGCGACCCTCACCGCGGTGATGACCGAGGACGTCGAACAGCCGGTCAATGCCGGGCCGTTGGAGAAGGTCATCTACGGCCTGCTCGCCAAGGACCCCGAGCAGCGGCTCGACGACGCGGGTGCGCGGGCGCTCCTGCTCGACGTGATCCACGCTCCCGAAGCCAAGGAGGAGCCGGAGCCGGTCGACGCGACGAAGGTCGTGCCGTTGCCGCCGGTGCCGCCTTCCCTGGTCAAGCGGTTCGGCAAGGGCAAGGGCGGCGCGGGCCGCGCGGCCGGGGCGGGCACGGCCGGTGGCGGTGCCGCGGGCGCCGCCGGGGCAGCGGCAGCTTCGTCCGGGGCTTCGTCCGGGTCCGGGTCTGGTTCCGCCGGGTCCGCTGAGACGGTCGGCTCCTCCCGGACCTCCGCGGACTCCGGTGGCCGCAAGGGCGAGGAGGCCGCCGAGCGGCTCAAGGGCGCGCTCAGGTCCGTGCGGAAGGCAGCGGCTGCGGCGACCACGCGGGGAGCGGGGGCCGGGGCGGCTGGGTCCGGTGCTGACGCGGCTTCCGGGGGTGGGGGCGGGGCCGGTAATGGGTCCGGCTCCGGGGCCGCCTCTGGTGCGGTGGCGGGGAAGCCGGTGCGGTCCGCCGGTGCGGCGGGCGCGGCTTCCGGGGCCGCTGGCGCCGCTGCTGCTCCCTCCGCTTCTTCCACTCCTTCCTCCCGCTCCTCCCGCTCCTCCCTCTCCTCTTCTCCCACGGCTTCCTCTGCTTCTTCCGGCCCTTCTGCTCGGTCTGGTCCTGCGGTGCCTCCCAAGGCCTCGCTCACCGATGTGGTGCCCCGGCGCACGCTCGTCATCTTCTCGGTGGCGCTCGTGATCGCGGTGCTCGGAACCGTGCTGGCCTTCGCGTTCAGCGGCGGGGACGAGAACGACGGGCAGGACAGCAAGAACGGCAGCGACAAGGCCGCGTCCAGCGGGGCGACCGCGGGCGGCGGCGAGAAGGACAAGGAGAAGGAGAAGGGCGCCGGGCAGGACGACGCCGGCGAGAAGGGCAAGGGCGAGGCGGACACGGACGCCGGTTCGGGCACGACCCCTGGTGCGGACGAGGGCAAGGACCCGAGCGAGAGCGGCGACGACAAGGGCGATGACCCCGGCAAGGAGCCGGGTGACGGAGCCGAGTCGACGTACAAGCACTCCCAGGGCTTCTCGGTGGGCCTGCCCAAGGGCTGGAAGTACCAGACCACGGCTGCCGCGGGCGCGCGTTTCACCGGGCCGAACGGGCAGAAGCTGCTGATCGGCTGGACCTCCACCCCGAAGTCCGACCCTGTGGGCGACTGGAAGAACCAGGAGTCGTACATGGTCCGGTCGCAGTACAAGCGCATCCGGATAGAGAAGGTCGACTACCGGAACTACAACACGGCCGACTGGGAGTTCACGTACGTCGACGGCGGCACGAAGTACCGCTCGATAGACCGCGGCTTCGTCGTCAACGGCAACTTGGGCTACGGAATGATGTACACCGCCAAGGACGCCAAGTGGGACAGCGACGAGCGCAAGGACGCCTGGCAGACGTTCACGAAGACGTTCAAGCCGAAGAAGTAGCGAAGAGAAGAAGCCCCGGTGAGATCTGGCATCCCTCCGATGCGGTTTGTCTCGGGCACGTATCGTGAGTGTCTGCGGACCGTACGCAGCCGCAACAGTGCACAAAACGAACGGATTTGACCACCGGGCGGACGCGGGAGGCGGCGTGGACGAATACGCGGGGCGGGTACTCGCCGACCGCTATCGCCTGCCGCTGCCTCCAGCGGACGAGTACGAACTCGCGGAGACGCGGGCCTTCGACACCTACAGCGGCCAGGAAGTCCTGGTCAGGCAGGTGCCGTTGCCCGAGGTCGTCGACGCCGAAGTGCTTGAGCTCGACGAGCGCGACCTCCCGGCCGGGGATCTACCGGCGGGGTTCGTGAGTGCGGGGGCGGTACGGCGGCCGTCGGCGCGTACGACGCGCAGGCCGTCGGATCCGGCGGTGCGGCGCGCGATAGAGGCGGCGCAGGCCGCCGCGCAGATACCCGACCATCCGCGGCTCGACCAGGTCTTCGACGTGTTCGCCGAGGGTGGGTCGCTGTGGATAGTCAGCGAGTTGGTGGCCGCGAGGCCGCTGGCCGCGCTGCTCGCGGACCAGCCGCTGAGTCCGTACCGGGCGGCGGAGATCGCGTCGGACGTGGTGACGGCGCTGCGGGTGCTGCACGCGCACGGCTGGGTCCACCGGAACATCACCGCGCGCACGGTCCTGGTCTGCGACGACGGCAGGGTGGTCCTCACGGGCCTCGCGGCGGGCGCGGCCGAAGAGGCGTTGTGCGGGTACGACCCTCGGCCCGAGGAACTCCTGGCGGGGTTCGAGGTCGAGGGCGGGGCTGACTCCGACTCCGGTGCGGATACCGCCGCGGATGAGGCGGGTGGGGCGGCTGAGGCGGCTGAGGCGGAAAAGCCTGACGGGGCCTACGAGGCGCATGCGGTTGTCGAGGGTGACGGTTCGCGTGGGCATGCCGCGATCGAGGCCTCCCCGTCGATGGACCCCGGTGCCGGCGCACGGACGGCGCGGCCCAGTGCCATAGCCGCCTACCGAGCGGGGACGCGGGCCGCGGCGCGGGTGAACGAGGACGCGGAGCTGCCGGGGCAGAGGAGCGGCGGGGCGTTCGGCGCGGACGCGCGCTTCGGTGCGGGTGGCGACTCGGTAGCCGCCACCGAGAGGTACGACGAGGGCGGCCGGGAGGACAGGGGCGCGGGGGAGGCCGAGGCCGCCGGGCGGATCCTGGACCCGTACGGCGTCGGCGGTACGAAGCAGTGGCACGGGGCGGTGCCGAGGGGCGGGGGCGCGGCGGCGGCGTCGAGCGCGGCGAGGGCCGATGCGGGGGATGGCAGCGGCGGTCGTGGCTTACACGGGCAGGGCTTTGAGGGGCAGGGGCCTGGGGCGCGAGGTTCTGACAGGCAGGGCTTTGACGCGCAGGGTTCCGGGACGCAGGGTTCTGGGACGCAGGGCTACGGCGGGCAGGGCTCTGATGGGCAGGGGTACGGCGGTGAGGGCTTCGGCGAGCAGGAATTCGGTGGTCAGGGGCCGGCCCGCGGCCGTGAAGAGCCGGGTCGCGTAGCCCCCCGGGGCGGCGCAGGCTCCATCCCCGCCCAAGCCGCTCCCGCCCCCGCCCCCGCCCCCGCCGAGCCCGGCGTATCCGGCGCACCTGGTGCGACCGGTCACAGTTACTGGGACTCCCTCGTCGCCGAGCGCAGTGGTGTCCGGCGTGGGCCCGCCACCGCCCTTGCCGCGGAGCGGGCCCGGCATGCCCGTATGACCGTGGTCGGCTGCGTGACCGAGCGGTGGGCGCCCGAGCAGGCCGGTCCCGTGCACGAGAACTGGCAGCTCGCCCCGCCCATCGGGCCCGCCACCGACCTCTGGGCCCTGGGCGCCCTGCTGTTCAGGGCGGTGCAGGGGCACGCGCCCTACCCGGAGGACAGCACCTTCGAGCTCGTCCAGCTGGTGTGCGCGGAACCGCCCGCCTTTGCGGAGGAATGCGGGCCGCTCAGGCCGGTCGTCGAGTCGCTGCTGCGGCAGGACCCCACCGAGCGGCTCGACTTCGAGGAGCTGAACGGGTGGCTGCGTTCGCTGGTCCGCTCGGCGCCGGAGCCGGAAGCCGGTGCGAACGTCGTGCCCGCGCCTCCGTTCGACGCCAGGCGCCTCCCTGTCGTACGCCGTCGCGGTGATCTCGTACGGCGGAAGAAGCGGCGCGCGCCCGAGAAGCGGCGGAAACCCGAGAAGCAGCGTGCCGCCGGGCCCGCGGCCGTCCCGGCGTCGAGCCGGCAGAACGGACGTCACAAGCACAAGCAGCCCAGGCAACCGAAGCAGCAGAGGCAGCTCAAGCAGCAGAGTCGAGCACACGAAGTCGGACTGTCGGCCTCCGCGCCCGCGGCGGCCCCTCGCCGGAGCGGCCCGCCCCGCCGGAGCAGCCCGACGCGGCAGAGCGGTACGGGCCGGCCGCGCTCCCTGGGGCGTCTCCTCCTTCTGCTCATCCTGGTCGGCCTCGTCGCTGCGATCGCGTACGCCATGGCGTTCATGCCCAAGTCCGGGGAGAACGAGGGCAGTGAGCGTGCCGGCTCCGCCGGGGACCCCGGCACCAGTCAGGGCCCCGAGCCCGGCAGCTCCAGTGCCCGGCCCAGCGAGGACGGCAAGTCCGACCGGCCGAGCGAAAAGCCGGAGAAGAGCGCGGATTCGCGGCAGCCGCGGACCAACGGCCCCGAGCTGCCGCAGGGCTTCACGCTCCGCAAGGACGCCGAGGGCTTCCGGGTGGCCGTCGCCAGCGGCTGGGACCGGCAGCCCAAGAACGGGCGCGGGCAGGTCCGGTACACGCACGGGGACTTCGAGCTGATCGTCGTGCCGGGGCGGGACGGCACGGACGAGTACGGCAAGGACCCCATGAAGTACCAGCGCGAGCACGAGCGCGAGCTCCAGCCGTTCCGCGACTCGACGTGGGCCACGTCCAGCGGGATGCGCACGGTGGAGGTCGGCGGACGGACCATGGCCGAGGGGCAGTTCACCTGGCAGGACGCGGAGGGGCGCGAGACCTACGTACGCAATCTGGCGATGGCCGTCGGCGGGAAGTACCACGTCGTGCAGATCCGGGGGCCCGAAGCCGAGCGGGACGAGGTGTCGCGTCTCTTCGAGCAGGCTTCAGCCACTTACCAGGCCGACTGAGGCTGTTGCCAGGCGTTTCCGCAACGCCGAACGGGTTCCGGCTACGCGTCGTTCCTGAACGGTCACGGTCGTTCAGAGATGTGCATGAAGTTTCACAGGCCTTCACCGGAGCTGCATCATCCCTGTTGCCGAGGGGAGTTGACGGCCCGAAAGGCTCCGGAATGCTGCGTCACGCATCACAGTGGCGTCTCCGAGCACCCCCGAAGGTTCCGCGCACGCCACCCGCTCCCTAATCTGGGGCATGTCAGAACCAATGCGGGGGATCGTGAATCAGATGCAGGGCCTGCTCCTCGCGGGCCGCTACCGGCTCGGAGAGTCCATAGGCCGCGGTGGCATGGGCCGGGTGTGGCGAGCACATGACGAGGTGCTGCACCGGACCGTCGCCGTCAAGGAACTGACGGCTGTCCAGTACGTGCCGGAGGGCGACCGAGCCGTCCTCTTCGCGCGGACGCACGCCGAGGCGCGGGCCGCGGCCCGGATCAACCACCCCGCGGTCGTCACCGTTCACGACGTCCTCGAGTACGACGCCCGGCCCTGGATCGTGATGGAGCTCGTCGAGGGCTGTTCGCTCGCGGACGCCGTCAAGGACAAGGGCCGCATCGAACCCGTCGAGGCCGCCCGCATCGGCCTGTGGACCCTGAAGGCGCTGCGCGCCGCGCACGCCGCAGGCGTCCTGCATCGCGACGTCAAGCCCGGCAACGTCCTGCTGGCGAACGACGGGCGCATCCTGCTCACCGACTTCGGGATCGCCGCGATCGAGGGGGACTCGACGATCACGCGGACCGGTGAGGTCGTCGGTTCCGTGGACTATCTGGCGCCCGAGCGGGTCAGCGGCGCCAACCCGGGCCCGGCGTCGGACCTGTGGGCGCTCGGCGCCACGCTGTACACGGCGGTCGAGGGGAACTCCCCCTTCCGGCGCACGTCGCCGATCGGCACCATGCAGGCCGTGGTCACGGAGGAGCCCGCCCCGCCGGAGTACGCGGGGGCGCTCGGCACCGTCATCGCCGCGCTCCTGCGCAAGGACCCGGACTCCCGGCCGACCGCGGAAGCGGCCGAGCTGATGCTCGCCGAGGCGGCGGAGGGGCGCCGGCCGAGCGCAGGGCCCGCGTACGTGCCGACGCAGGTCCACACCGCGTCCCGGCAGCCGCAGACCTCGCACCAGCACACCCCGCAGTCCGGCACCGTCGCCCCCGGCGGCGGCACAGGCGGCAGCGGCAGCGGATATGGCGCCGGGCACGGCAGCGGAGACCGCACCATGGTCACTGCGGCTACCGGTAACGGCCCCGGCTCCGCCCCCCACCACTCCGGCACCGTCGTCCAGGGCGCCCACCATTCCCCGTACGACACGGGGTACGACACGGGCAGCCGCCCCAAGCGCCGCAAGTGGCCCGCGGTCGTCGCCGTCGTCGCGGCGGTCGTGCTGCTCGGCGGGGGCGGACTCGGCGGCTATCTGTACTTCCAGGAAAGCGCCGACGGCGGTACGTCGCAGTCGAGTGCCGGAGGTCCGGGCAAGACCGTCGGCGGCATCCCCGCCGACTGGCACCGGGTGAAGGACGCCGAGGGCTTCAGCCTCATGCTTCCCAAGGGCTGGGTGCGCGAGGTCGACGGTAGCCAGATCGACTACACCCCGGACCACGGGCGGCACTTCGTACGTATCAGCGTCGACCGCCGGACGACGTTCGAAAGCCCCTACACGCACCAGCTTGAGCTGGAGAAGAACCTGCGGACCAAGCTGCCCGACTACAAGCGGCTGCAACTGGACCAGAACACCTTCCGCGATCGGCAGGGCGCGCTCTGGGAGTTCAGCTGGACGGCGGGGGCGAACGACACGACCGCGGGCCCGCGCCGCGCCATCTCGCAGAGCTATATCAGCCGTGACGGCGTCGAGTACGTGCTTTACATGTCGTCCCCCGAAGGCGACTGGGACAAGGCGCGCACTCAGTTCGACGCCATACTCCGGGGCTGGCGGGAGGGCTGAACGCGGCCGTCCGCGGCCGGGGTGGCTGGGACGAGCGGCCGGAACCAGTCCGCCGCACAGGCCGACAGGGTCCGTCCGCACACGTGTGGGGCATGATGGCCGCATGGGGAGCGTGGGGGACAACGCCCGGGTCATAGCTGGCCGTTACCGCCTGGATGCGCGGCTCGGCAGGGGTGGCATGGGCGTGGTCTGGCAGGCCACGGATCAGTTCCTCGGCCGCCGGGTCGCCGTCAAGGAGCTCGCCCTCGACGACACGCTCTCCGAGTCCGACGCGGTGCAGCAGGTCGAACGCACCCTGCGGGAAGCGCGCGCTGCGGCGCAGCTCCGGCATCCGCACATCATCGTCGTCCACGACGTCGTCGTGCAGAGCGACCACCCGTACATCGTCATGGAGTTGATCGAGGGCGGTTCGCTTGCCGGGCGGATAGCGCGATCGGGTCCGATGCCCGCGCGGACCGTGGCCAGGATGGGCATCGACCTGCTCGGCGCGCTGCGCGTCGCACACGCCGCCGGGGTCCTGCACCGTGACATCAAGCCCGCGAACGTCCTCATGGAGGAGGCGACCGGGCGCGTCGTCCTCACCGACTTCGGGATCGCGCAGGTCAGCGGCGCGACGACGCTCACGGAGATCGGGTCCTTCGTGGGCTCTCCCGAGTACACCGCGCCCGAGCGCATGTCGGGCGAGCGGACGGGGCCCGAGTCCGACCTCTGGTCGCTCGGCGCGCTCCTCGTCGCCGCGCTGACCGGTGAATCGCCCTTCCGCCGGGAAACGATCAGCGGGGTCCTGCACGCCGTCGTCTTCGACGAGATCCGCCCGCCGCCCGCCGCCGCGCCGCTGCTGCCCGTCATCCTCGGCCTCCTCGAACGCGACCCGGAACGGCGGCTCGGCGTGGCCGACGCCCAACGGCTCCTGCGGACGTACGTCGAGACGGGGCGCATGCCGTCGACGCCCGCGGGCCGGGCAGGCGGGCAGCCGTCGGCGCTGCCGGGCGCCAGAACCGGCGGGAGATCAGGCGGGAGGTCAGGCGGGAGACCGAGCGTAAGACCGGGCGGGAGACCAGGCGGGGGCCCGGGGGACTACACGCCCACCTACCGTGACCTGCCAAGCCGTCCGCCCGCGTACCCGGTCGGGCCTTCCCGCCGTCGCCGTCGCGCCATGCTTCTCGCCGCCGCCCTCGTGGCCGCCGTGGCCGGGGCCGCGGCGTCCGCCGCGCTCCTGCTGGGCAGGGACGGCGGGAACGGCGGTACGCCCTCGCCGCCGGCGTCGCAGGGCCAGAGCGCACCGACGCGGACGGTGACGCCCTCTCCCTCGGCGACCCCGACGGTGACGGTGACGCGCAGTTCCGGCACCCCGAAGCCCTCGACGCCCGAGGCACCTGAGGGCTACCGCGTCACGAAGGACCCCAAGGGCTTCACGCTCGCCGTGCCGGACGGCTTCACGCGCGAGGTGGAAGGCCCCCGCGTCTTCTACAAGTCGCGGGGCGGCACCTTCCGTATCGGCATCAAGGAGTCGGCCCCGCAGCCGGGCGGGCCGCTCGCCGTGCAGCGCCGCTCTGACGCCGACGGGCCCGAGAACAACCCCGGTTACCGGGACGGCGAGGTCACCGAGACCTCGCACAACGGACGGCCCGCCGCACTGTGGCAGTTCAGCTGGGACGGTTTCACGGAGGCGGAGGGGGACCGGCACACGTACGACCTCTGCTGGCAGGAGGGCGGCCGGATGTACGAAGTCTGGGTCTCGGCGCCGGTCGGCAGGGCCAAGGAGGGCAGGCGGTATTTCGACACGGCGGTGGACTCGTTCGTACGCCGCTGAGGTTGCGGCCCGGCGCACCACCCCTGTCACAAGTCAGTGACCCCTGTGGAACCGAATCCTTCGGCAAGGTAGTCATGGACCCATGAGCAATGACGGGGGAGCCTCCTACGGCCCGTACGAACCAACCAGTTTCGACCTACAGCCGCCGCAGCAGCCGCAGTCCGGTCAGCCGCAGCCGCAGCCGCAGCAGCAGTCCGGGTCGGGGCAGCCGCAGCATCAGCAGCCGCCGCAGCAGAGGGGGCAGCACCCCGCCGCGCCGACCCCGCCTCCGTCGCCGTACGCCCAGCCCACGCAGGCGGTACCGATCCAGCAGCACCAGCAGCACCAGCAGCACCAGCAGCACCAGCAGCACCAGCAGCACCAGCAGAACCACCAGCACCAGACGTCCGAGCCGGACCCCGGCGCGGGCCGCCTGATCGCTGGCCGCTACCGCCTCCTCTCCAAGCTCGGTCACGGCGGCATGGGCACGGTCTGGCGGGCGAAGGACGAGACCGTGGACCGCGAGGTCGCCGTCAAGGAACCCCGGATCCCCGACCACCTGCCCGAGCGCGAGCGCGCCAACGTCTTCGAGCGGATGCGCCGCGAGGCCCGCGCCGCGGCCCGCCTGGACCACCCGGCCGTGGTCAACGTCCATGACGTGGCGGTGGAGGACGGCCAGCCGTGGATCGTCATGGAACTGGTTCAGGGCCGCTCGCTGGGCGCCGCGCTCCACGAGGGCACCCTGGGCGCCCGCGACGCCGCCCGCATCGGTCTGGAGGTGCTCGGCGCCCTGGACGCCGCCCACCAGGCGGGCATCCTGCACCGTGACGTCAAGCCGGACAACGTGCTGCTGGGCCGGCACGACCGCGTCGTCCTCACCGACTTCGGCATCGCCCAGATCGAGGGCGAGACGAACCTGACGGACACGGGCGGCTTCGTCGGTTCGCCCGAGTTCATCGCCCCGGAGCGCGTGCTCGGCCAGCGCCCGGGACCGGCGTCGGACCTCTGGTCGCTCGGCGTGGTCCTCTATGCCGCGACGGAGGGCGTATCGCCGTTCCGTCGCAACAACACCCCGGCGACGCTGCAGTCCGTCCTGAACGCGACGCCCGCGGCGCCCGCCTCGGCCTCGGGCCCGCTCGCGCAGGCGATCAACGGGCTCCTCATCAAGGATCCTGGCCAGCGCCCGCGCGCCGCGCAGGTCCGCGCCCTCCTGGAGGAGGCGGCGAAGCCCCCGGAGGCGGCGCCGACGAGGGTCGTCACCGTCACCGGTGACGGACGCGGCGGCGGCAAGGGCGTCTTCCTCGGCCGGAAGGCGCTGGGCGTCATCGCCGCAGTCGCCGTCGTGGCCGTGGCGGCGGGCGTGCTGGTCGCCCTGAACCCCTTCGCGGGTTCGGACGCGGAGGGCTGGAAGGAGCACGAGTCGAAGGTGGTCGCCGCCACCGTCTCCGCGCCGGAGCACTACGTGGAGAGCAAGCCGGAGGCCACCGACACGGACAAGACCTGGGTGCGGTACACCGACCCCAGCGGCGCCGTCTTCATCACGCTCGACCTCGCCGAGAAGACGGACACCACCCAGAAGATCCTCGGGTCCGCGGCGTCCCAGGCGTACGCCGACATGGAGGGCTTCAAGGCGAGCGGCGAGTCCTCGTTCAGCCACATGTCCGGCGATCCCGCCCCGCGGGGAACGACGAAGGACGCCAAGTACAAGGAGAAGGACGCCGCCGAGAACACGGTCAAGTACACCGACTCGGAGACCGAGCAGCCGCACGAGGCCAAGATCTTCTACTACCGGACCGAGTCCGGGAACATGTACCGGCTGTGGATCGATTACCCCGGCAAGGGCGACTTCACCGAGCGGGGGCGCGAAGTGGCCGAGACGGCCATCGCCGATTTGGAGATCGAGAAGCTCTGAAACAGAACACTCCACGCCCGCCCCGGAGTGCGAGGTCTCGCCGCGTCACGCCGGTGAGCGAGTCACAGGTGGATCACCGTGCTGATCTCCGGGGCCCCCGCACGGTACTTATGGCACATGAGTACTGACGGGGGTCGCCACAGCGGCGGACGTCTGATCGGCGGCCGCTACCGCCTCGCGGAACGCATCGGGTCCGGTGGCATGGGCACCGTATGGCGTGCCGTCGACGAACTGGTCGGGCGGGACGTCGCGGTCAAGCAGCCCCGGCTGCCGGGGGATCCGCACGACGCGGCGCAGCGGCGCATGTACGCCAGGCTGCAGCGGGAGGCGCGGGCCGCCGCGCGGGTGGAGCACCCGGCGGCGGTGGCGATCCACGACGTGGTCGTGGAAGACGAACTGCCTTGGATCGTCATGGAGTTGATCCGCGGCGACTCGCTGCACGAGCTGCTCAAGCGGGGCGCGCTGCCGCCCGCCGAGTCCGCGCGGATCGGCCTCGCGGTGGTGGGCGCGCTTGCCGCCGCGCACGCCAAGGGCATCGTGCACCGTGACGTGAAGCCCGCGAACGTACTCATCGGGTCGCACGGCCGTGTCGTCCTCACCGACTTCGGCATCGCGCACATCCAGGGCGAGGAGTCGCTCACGGTCAGCGGCGAGTTCGTCGGCTCGCTCGAGTTCATCGCGCCCGAGCGGATGTCGGGCAGCACGGCGGGACCCGAGTCCGACCTGTGGTCCCTGGGTGTGCTGCTCTACTCGGCCGTGGAGGGCTGGTCCCCTTTCCGGCGTACGACGGTGGAGTCCACCCTGGCCGCCGTGCTCGCGGCGGAGGTGCCGCCGCTGGTCAGAGCGGGCGAACTGGGCCCGCTGATCGAGCGGTTGCTGTCCAGGGATCCCGCGCTGCGGCCCGGTGCGCCGGAGGTGGCGCTCGCTCTGGAGGCGGTGGCGGATGGGCGTGCGCTGCCGGAGCCGTACGACAGTGAGGTGGTACAGGACCCCTCGGGGCTGCGGGAGTTGGCGGACGACGTGGGGACGGTACGGCTCAAGCCCGAGTCGCGGCCCGCTCCTCGCCCCGCGCCGGATGCGGGGGAGGCCGCCGCATCCGCCGCATCGGCCGAGCCGAAGCGCCGCCGCGCCACCGGCCGCCTCGTCGCCGCCGCGGTGCTCGGCGCCGTACTCGTGGGCGGCGGCGTCTGGCTCGGCACCTCGCTGGGCGACGGCGGCGACCCCAAGGTGGAGGCGGACACCGGCAAGAAGGAAACCGGGGAGACGGACGGCGGCAAGACGGGCGACGGCAAAACGGACGGCGGCAAGGCGGACGGCGGCAACGGCAAAGACAAGGAGAGTCCGGCCGCCGGGAGCGGTGACTGGACCACGCACAAAGAGCCCAAGGTCGACGCCGAGATCTCCGTCCCCTCGACCTACACCGAGATCACCCGCGACCCGGCCAACCCCATCGTCGAGTACTCCGAGCCCGACGGCCTCGTCTCCCTCCGCGTCACCAAGCCCGCGACCGCCGCCCCCACCCCGGCCCTCGCCTGGGCGAATGCCGAGGCCAAGGAGATCGAGGGCGTCGGCTACGAGCAGGTGAACACCTCGACCACCCGGACCAGCTTCCACGGCCAGGACGCGGCCCTGCTCGACGCCACGTACACGGAAGAGGCGGAGGACGACCTGGCCGAGCCGATGGTCACCCGCGAGCTGCGTCTCCTGATCGTCACCGACGCCGGGGAGCACTACGACCTGATGGTGCGGATGCCGAAGGGCGTCAAGACGCACGAGAAGCGGGGCACCGACCTGTTCAAGGCGGCGCGCGAGCGGCTGGGCGTGGGGAGCCCGCTGGTCGGCGGCTCCCGAAATTGATGGACCAGCTTGATCAACTCTCGCTAAGCCCCTGATCAGGACCTTTACCGCCAGCGATCGCTGGCGCGATGTGTGTGCGCGGTGAAAGCTGATTACCGACGGGTACCCAAAACCCTGACCTGGGCCTACGCTCACCTCCATGACGGACTCGCAGGCCACCGCAGCGGCCATCGGAACGAACCCGACAGCCACCGCCCCCGAAGGCGCGCGCACCGCCGCCGACGTGGTGACTCCCGAGCTCATCGCGCAGCTCACCCGGGACGTGATCGGTTCGGGACGGACCATGAACCACATGCCGTTCACCGGCGAGAAGCTGGCGGACCTGCCCGAGTCCACCCCCGAGGACGTGGTCACCGCCTTCGAGCGCGCCCGGGTCGCGCAGATCTCCTGGGAGCGCACGCCGGTCCGACAGCGCGCCGCGGTCCTGCTCCGCTTCCACGACCTGGTCCTGCAGCGCCAGGCGGAGGTCCTCGACCTCATCCAGCTGGAGACCGGCAAGGCCCGGCTGCACGCGCACGAGGAGTTGCAGGCCGTCGCCGTCGCCGCGCGGCACTACGGCCGCAAGGCTCCCGCGTATCTGAACCCCAAGCGGCACACCGGCGTCGTACCGACCCTGACGAAGGTCACCGAGCACCGGCACCCGCGCGGTGTGGTCGGCCAGATCGCACCCTGGAACTACCCCTTCGAGCTGTCCATCGGCGACGCCCTGCCGGCTCTTGTGGCGGGCAACGCCCTTGTGATGAAGCCCGACACGGAGACCTGCCTGACCGCCCTGTGGGCCCGCGACCTCATCATCGAGGCCGGTCTGCCCGCCGAGGTCTTCCAGGTCGTCATCGGGGACGGCCCGGTCATCGGCCCCGAGATCGTCAAGCACGCCGACTACGTCTCCTTCACCGGCTCGACGCGCACCGGCCGCGAGGTCGCGCAGGGCGCCGCGGCCCGGCTCGTCGGCGTCTCGCTCGAACTCGGCGGCAAGAACGCCATGCTGGTCCTGCACGACGCCGACATCGACAAGGCGGCGGCCGGCGCGGTGCGCGCCTGCTTCTCGTCCGCGGGACAGCTGTGCATTTCCATCGAACGGCTGTACGTCCACGAGTCGATCGCGGAGGAGTTCGTGGAGCGCTTCGCGGTGCGGACGAAGGCGATGCGCCTCGGCCGTTCCCTCGCGTACGGCGCCGAGATGGGATCGCTGGTCGGCGAACGGCAGCTGGAGACCACCAAGCGGCACGTCGACGAGGCCGTCGCCAAGGGCGCCAAGCTGATCGCGGGCGGCGTCGCCAGGCCCGACATCGGCCCGTACTTCTTCGAGCCGACGATCCTGGACGGCGTCGAGTCCCCGATGGCGGTGTGCGGCGAGGAGACCTTCGGCCCGGTCGTCTCCATCTACCGCTTCACCGACGAGAACGAAGCGGTCGACCTCGCCAACGCCACGTCGTACGGCCTCAACTCCTCGGTATGGACGAAGGACGGCAGCCGCGGCCGCAAGATAGCGGCCCGCCTGCGCACCGGCACGGTCAACGTGAACGAGGGCTTCGCGCCCGCCTACGGCAGCGTGCAGTCGCCGATGGGCGGCATGAAGGACTCGGGCCTCGGCCGCAGGCACGGCTCCGAGGGCATCCTGAAGTACACCGAGGCGCAGACCGTCGCGCACCAGCGTCTTATGCCGCTCGCGCCGTCCTTCGGCATGGACGACGAGAAGTACGCGGCGTTCATGAGCCTGAGCCTGAAGGTCATGAAGTCACTGCGCCTGCGATAGGCGTCTCAAGAGCCTTTCTCTAGGGGTCAGTTCTCAACGAGGAGAGTCAATGTCACAGGAGAGCTCTGTCCAGAAACAGCCGGACAGCGAGGCGGTCGGGCACGACGACGCGTCGTACGACTACGACGTCATCGTCGTCGGTTCGGGCTTCGGCGGCTCCGTCTCCGCCCTGCGTCTCACGGAGAAGGGCTACCGCGTCGGCGTACTCGAAGCGGGTCGCCGCTTCACCCGTGAGTCGCTCCCGAAGAACTCCTGGGACCTCAAGAACTACCTCTGGGCACCGGCTCTCGGCCTCTACGGCATCCAGCGCATCCATCTGCTGGGCAACGTGATGGTGCTCGCGGGGGCGGGCGTCGGCGGAGGTTCGCTGAACTACGCGAACACGCTCTACGTGCCCCCCGCGCCGTTCTTCAACGACCCGCAGTGGAAGGACATCACGGACTGGCAGGAGGAGCTCAACCCCTACTACGAGCAGGCCAAGCGCATGCTCGGGGTGCGGCTCAACCCGACCACGACTCCGTCGGACGTCCACCTGAAGGCGACCGCCGAGGCCATGGGAGTGGGCGACAGCTTCCACATGGCACCGGTCGGCGTCTTCTTCGGCGACGAGCAGGACGCCTCTGGTTCTTCAACGGCCAAGCCCGGGCAGGAAGTTCCCGACCCTTACTTCGGGGGCGCGGGCCCCTCCCGCAAGGCCTGCAACGAATGCGGCGAGTGCATGACGGGCTGCCGGCACGGCGCGAAGAACACCCTCAACGAGAACTACCTCTACCTGGCCGAGAAGGCGGGCGCCGTCATCCACCCGATGACGTCGGTCGTCACCCTCACCGAGGACTCGCGGGGCGGGTACGCCGTCGCCACGCTGCCCACCGACAGCAAGCGCAAGGGCAAGGGGCGTACGTTCACGGCACGCCACGTGGTCGTCGCCGCGGGCACCTACGGCACGCAGACGCTCCTGCACCGCATGAAGGACACCGGTCTGCTCCCGCGGATCTCGGCGCGGCTCGGCGCGCTGACCCGTACCAACTCCGAGGCACTGGTCGGCTCGCAGACCACCGACCGCCGCTACCGCAAGCAGCACGGCATCGCGAAGGCGGACTTCACCAAGGGCGTCGCGATCACCTCGTCGATCCACCCGAACGCCACCACGCACATCGAGCCGGTCCGCTACGGCAAGAAGTCCAACGCCATGGGCGGCCTGACGATCCTGCAAGTGCCGTACAGCATCAAGGCGGGCGGCAGGGCGCGCGTCGCGGGCTGGCTCGGCAATGTCGCCAAGCACCCGTGGCTGATGGTGCGTTCGCTCTCCAACCGCCGGTGGTCGGAGCGGACCATCATCGGCCTGGTCATGCAGACGCTCGACAACTCCCTGACCACCTACCGCAAGGAGAAGGGCCTCGGCAAGGGGCTGCTGACCGCGCGGCAGGGCCACGGCGCCCCCAACCCGACGCAGATCCCCGAGGCCACCGAGGCCGCGACGCTGCTGGCCAAGGAGATCAACGGCTTCGCGGGGTCGAACATCGGCGAGCTGATGGGCACCCCGCTGACCGCGCACTTCCTGGGCGGCTGCCCGATCGGCGACTCGGCCGACTCCGGAGTCATCGACCCGTACCACCGCCTCTACGGCCACCCCGGCATCTCGGTCGTCGACGGCGCCGCGGTCTCCGCGAACCTGGGCGTGAACCCCTCACTGACGATCACCGCGCAGGCCGAGCGAGCGATGTCGTTCTGGCCCAACAAGGGCGCCGAGGACACCCGCCCCGCACAGGGCGCGCAGTACGTGCGTCTCGCCGCCGTCGAGCCGAAGTCCCCGGCGGTACCGGCGGACGCGTTCGGCGCGCTGAAGCTTCCCTTCCTGGGGATGCCTGCCGTGCCGGCCAAGAAGTAACTCCGCGCCCGCTGCCGGGCCGTACGTACGCGAAAGGACCTGCACCCCCCTCCGAGCGCAGGTCCTTCGCGTGTTTCAGGTGCCGCCGAGCGGCGGTGTGCCGTTACCGGCACGCCGTGTCACCGGCGTGCCGTCATCGGCGTGCTGACGCCCGTGCTTACGCGGAGGCGTCGGCCTTCTTGCGGCGGACGACGAAGACCGCGCCCGCACCGGCGATGACGGCGACACCGCCGACGAGGCCGATGGTCGGCAGCGCCGAGCTGGAGCCGGTCTCGGCGAGGCTGCCGGTGGTCGGGATGTCGTTGGAGCCGCCCAGCGGAGCCTTGCCGCCGGTGGGCTTCTTGCCGTCCTCGTTCTTGTCGGCCTCGCCCGGGTTCTCGTTGTCGCTGCCGGCCTTCAGGACGGTGAACTCGTAGAACGCGAACGACTCGTGCACGCAGTTCTGCTCGGAGTCGAGGTAGCCGCCGAGGCCGAGCGCGTAGCCGTCACCGGCGGGCGCCTTTGCGCTGATGTTGAGGCGCAGCTTGATGTCGACCTTTTCCTTGGCGCCCAGCTCGGTGGAGCCGAAGTAGAGGCCGCCGGTGACCTCGTCCGCGATGGACTCCCAGGACTTGGAGTCGGGGTTGAAGTACTGGATCTGCGCGTAGCTGGCGAGCCAGTCCTTCTCCTTCTCGCTGTCCGTGAAGTTGTCCACGGCGGCGAGCCACTGGACCTCGCCGAGGTCCTCGTCGGTCGGGTTGGCGGCGGTCAGCTTGAACTGGTGCCAGCCGCTGCCTGCGACGATCTTGCCGGGCAGACCCGAGAGGCCGATCTCCAGCTTCGAGTCGGCGTCCGTGCCGTCCTCGTCGACCGGGCAGTTCGAGGGCTCCTCGGAGGGCTCCTCGGTCGGCTTTTCCGACTCGGCGGGCGGGGGCGTCGTCTCGGCCGGCGGGGTCGTCTCGGCCGGAGGCGTGGTCTCGGCCGGAGGAGTCGTCTCGGCGGGCGGCGTGGTCTCGGCCGGCGGGGTCGTCTCGGCCGGCGGCGTCTGGGACGCGGGGGCCGACGAGCTCGGAGGCGGAGTGGTGGTGGTGTCGTCCGTCGCGAAGGCGGCCGGGGCCGAAAGCAGCGCGATCGGGGCTATGGCGGCAGTCGCGGCCGCAGCGGCCATGACACGGCGAAGCTTCATGAAGACCTCAGTCGTTCCGGCGTACCGCCTGGTGGACGATACGGAGGTGGAGGCCTCCGCGGTGGGGACGCGGGTGTGGCCGTTGTTACGCATGCATGACCCGTGTCGGCTGTGAATGGTTGTCCTTTAACTCACAGAATTCTTATGTGGCTTGGATCACACGCCTTGTGTGGTTGTTGCCGGGTGCCGTAGAAATTCCCCGCTCTACGGTGATCCGCCGTGAGCAAGGGATCAGGAGGGGGCGTCGTGGCGAAGCCGGACGAGATACCGGATCGAATACCGGACGAGATACCTGACCGTCTGCCGGACGACGTGTGGGAGCGGTTCGAGCGCGACAGCCTGCGCGACATCCGTTCCTCCGCGCCGAAGGAGCCGTCCGCGCGGGCGCGCATGGTGGCCGAGCGGCTGCGGCGCCTGGACGAGGAGGAGGCTCTCCGGCAGGCCGCGGAGTCGCGGGCCCTCGGCCGCAGGCGCAGGAAGCGCAAGGCGGCGCGGGGAGAGGGGGTCGCCGGGGCCTGGCGGCCGGACGAGTGGCGGTCCGCGCCGGCCGGCCCGCGGCGCGACGGGCGTTCGGAGCGCAGCCGCCGGGTGTGGAGCGTGGTGATCGTGATGGGCGGCATGGCACTGGCCATCGTGCTTTTGAGCCCGTTCCGGTTCTGGATCTGGCAGTAGCGGTCGGTGCGGGATCCGGCGGTAGGCCGGGCGATCCGGCGGTAGGCCGGAGGATCCGGCGGTAGGCCGGACGGGTGGTGGCGCGGCGCTGGTGGAACCGCCCGTAACGATCTTCCGTCGTAGGAGGAGTGCGGGTGACTCCGCACGACGCAAGGCGAAAGTGGGGGAGCGGGGACGTGAATTCAGCTGTGTCGCGCGGCGTGGTGGTGGCTGTTTCAGCGGTGGCGGCGCTTTGTCTTACGGCAGGGTGCAGCGGGAGCGGCGGTGGTGGCGGTAAGGATGACGGTGCCGGTGACGGGCGCGGGAAGCCGTCGAAGTCCGCGTCTCGGGCCCCCGGCGCCTCGTCCACCGTGGCGAAGCTGGAGAAAGCGGCTCTCGCCTCGGGCGACGTGAAGAAGTACAAGGTCGAGAAGGCCCCCGCGAAGGCGGCGGGGGAAGCGCGCGTGACCCCGGCCGAGTGCCGCCCGCTGGCTGAGATGCTCGATGCCGCCGCCCCGCAGGAGTCGAAGGCGCACGTCAGCCGCGCGCTGAGCAGCACCGATGTCGCGAACACCACGACGACCGAGGTCGTGCTGCTCGCATACGACCAAGGCGACGCCGAGAAGACCATGGACACGCTGCGTGCGGCGACGAAGTCGAAGAAGTGCGCCACGTTCGGGGACGGCGGTCACCGCTACTTCGGTACCAGGCCCCAGCCCGCGCCCGTCACTGGCGATGAGGCCGTTTCGTACAAGCTCGCGAACCGTTCCGGCGAGTTCCTCGAACGGCACCGCGTCTCGGTCGTACGCAGCGGCTCGACGGTGATCGCCTTCCGCGCCGTGAACATCTTCGACCCGCAGGCGGCCGGGGCGGAGGAGAACGGAAACCCGGCCGACCCGGTGGTGGCCGAGGAGATCGTCGACGCGCAGCTCGCAAAGCTGGCACGAACGAAGTAGCCACCGTGGGTAGCAAGGCAGCCATGGCAGACCGAAGGGCCCCGCGGGACGGATCCGCGGGGCCCTTTGGCTGTCAGCACCGACGTCAGGGCAGCGTCGGTGCTGCGGAGCGGCGCCGGGGGAGTGCGCCGCGAGTCGGGGTGGCGCCAGTGGCCGCCCCGGCGCACGGGGGGCGCACTAGTGGTCTCGACCAATGGCAATTGAGTTGTGCACTGCCGCGCTTGTGGCCTGTCCTGCTAGGCATCGTGCTGGATGCGCCGTGACCCGCGCAACCGGTTCGACGTGATCCTGACGAACAGGGACAGCTGTGGCGTTCCGAGGGGACGGATGAGCCGAAGACACTGAGAGATCCGGGGCCCGTAGACGTTGGGGGCGCATGGGGGCGTTCGGGAGCGGCTGGGGCGACGACTTGCTGCGGAGGGCTGGCTGGGGCCGAGGGACGGTTGGCCGGGGACGGCTGACTGGGCCGGGACGGCTGGCCGGGGTGCCTCGGGGGACGGAGGCCGGTCGGCTCCGGGCGTCCCCGAAGCCGACCGTTCCCTGGGTGACCGGGCATGCTGTCCCCTGCCGTCCGGTCACGCATCTGGAGCGAGGTCCCACGGCGCACACGAGGTGTGCGCCTCATCGCTCCAGCGGAGCCACGCGTGGTTTTTCCGTGCCCGCCCCTGGCTGGTACGGACATCGGGACCAACGAAGTCCCTCCGGGCCCGGTCACGCGCCGTACGGGTGAGACCCGACCCGAACTCAGATCCGGGGCGGCCCTCGGCGCGACCAGCAGGGTTCAGACCCGGCCCCGGCACAGCTCCAGGAGCGTCATCGCGAGCGACGTACCGGGCTTGCCGAGCGCGTCCCTGTAGTGGCCGAGGACCTCCATCTCGCGGGAGAGGTTGACGCGACGGCCGCCCGAGCCGATCCGGGCCTCCTGGATGACGGCCGACACGGCCATCCGTTCCTGTACGAGACCGATGATGCGGTCGTCGAGCGCGTCGATGCGCTCACGCGCACCCTCGATCACGTCGGCGGCCTCGGGAGTGCGGGCGCCGGTCTTGTCGGTCGTGGCGGTGGCCATCTGGGGCTCCTCGTGGGTTGCGGATCTGAGATCTGGGATCTGGGATCTCGGACCGTGGATCTGAGATCTCGGATTTCGGTGGAGAGCCCCGGAGCGACAAGGTCCGGAAATGACAGAACGCCCCGGGCCTTGTCGGCCCGGGGCGCCTGGGAAGTCGCTTGTCAGTGGATCAAGCAGCTCGACCATGGCAGCCGGCGGGCCGGTTGCCATAGGTAAAGAGGAAGCTGAGGTGCTTGGTCACGAGGCCAGTATGCCCCCACGCGCGCATGCCCGGTCAACACGGTCACGCCGCGGCCCGGATACTGAGACGCCGCGCGCCGCCGGGTGCGGGGACGTGGCTCCGCGGATGCGGCGAGGTGGGGCTCCCCCGGACGCGAGGAGTCGGGCTCCCCTGGGTGCGGTGAGGCGGGGCTCCGTCGGATGTGGCGCGACCGGGCTCCCTCGGGTGCGGCGAGGCGGGACTCGGACGCGCGAGGTGGGGTGCCGTCGGATGTGGCGAGACGGGGTTCCCTCGGACGCGGCGAGACAGGGCTCCCTCGGATGCGAGGAGACGGGGCTCCCCCAGTTGCGGTGAGACGTGGCTCCCCTGGATGTGGCGAGTCGGGGCTCCCCAGATGCGGTGAGACGTGGCTCCGTCGGATGCGACGAGGGTGGTGGCCGCACGCCCGTTAGAATCGACAAAACAGACCCCCTGCTCACGCACGAGCCCTCTGCTCACGCGCAAGCTCACGTTCAACGCCGGAAGGCCGCCGCCGTGCCATCAGCGTCCCCCGCTGCCGCCGCCCCCGACACCGTTCTGGTCGTCGACTTCGGAGCGCAGTACGCCCAGCTCATCGCCCGCCGCGTCCGCGAGGCCCGGGTCTACAGCGAGATCGTGCCGAGCACCATGCCGGTCGCCGAGATGCTCGCGAAGAAGCCCGCCGCGATCATCCTCTCCGGCGGCCCCTCGTCGGTGTACGCGGACGAGGCCCCGCGCCTGGACCGCGCGATCTTCGAGGCCGGCGTACCCGTCTTCGGCATGTGCTACGGCTTCCAGCTGATGGCGACCACCCTCGGCGGCACCGTCGACAACACGGGCGCGCGGGAGTACGGACGCACGCCGCTCGCCGTCTCCAAGCCCGGTTCGACGCTCTTCGAGGGCACCCCTTCCGAGCAGTCGGTGTGGATGTCGCACGGCGACGCGTGCAGCGCGGCGCCCGAGGGCTTCTCCGTCACCGCGTCCACGGACGTCGTGCCGGTCGCGGCCTTCGAGAACGACGAGAAGAAGCTGTACGGAGTGCAGTACCACCCCGAGGTGATGCACTCCACGCACGGCCAGCAGGTGCTCGAGCACTTCCTCTACCGGGGCGCGGGCCTGAAGCCCGACTGGACCACCGGCAACATCGTCGAGGAGCAGCTCGCCGCGATCCGCGAGCAGGTCGGCAACAAGCGCGCGATCTGCGGCCTGTCCGGCGGCGTCGACTCCGCCGTGGCCGCCGCCCTCGTACAGAAGGCCATCGGTTCGCAGCTGACCTGCGTGTATGTCGACCACGGTCTGATGCGCAAGGGCGAGACCGAGCAGGTCGAGAAGGACTTCGTCGCGGCCACGGGCGTGAAGCTCAAGGTCGTCGACGCGCAGGAGCGCTTCCTGACCGCCCTCGCCGGGGTCTCGGACCCCGAGCAGAAGCGGAAGATCATCGGCCGCGAGTTCATCCGCGTCTTCGAGCAGGCGCAGGCGGAGATCGTCGCCGAGGCGCCCGGTGACCAGCCCGTCGAGTTCCTGGTCCAGGGCACGCTCTACCCCGACGTCGTCGAGTCCGGCGGCGGCACCGGCACCGCGAACATCAAGTCCCACCACAACGTGGGCGGCCTCCCCGAGGACATCGAGTTCCAGCTGATCGAGCCGCTGCGCCAGCTCTTCAAGGACGAGGTGCGGATGGTCGGACAGGAGCTCGGCCTGCCGGACGAGATCGTCCAGCGCCAGCCCTTCCCCGGCCCCGGCCTCGGCATCCGCATCGTCGGCGACGTCACCAAGGAGCGCCTCGACCTGCTCCGTGAGGCCGACGCGATCGCCCGCGAGGAGCTGACGGCGGCCGGTCTCGACCGCGAGATCTGGCAGTGCCCGGTCGTGCTGCTCGCGGACGTGCGCAGCGTGGGCGTGCAGGGCGACGGCCGGACGTACGGCCACCCGATCGTGCTGCGTCCCGTCTCCTCCGAGGACGCCATGACCGCCGACTGGACGCGCATGCCGTACGACGTCCTCGCGAAGATCTCGACGCGCATCACGAACGAGGTCGCCGACGTCAACCGCGTCGTCCTCGACGTGACGAGCAAGCCGCCGGGCACCATCGAGTGGGAGTAGTCCGCACGGCCCGCTGAGGGCCGGCCCGCTCAGGGCCCGGACTCGAACGCCGGTGCCGCCGTCCCTCGAAGCAGGGCGGCGGCACCGGCGTTTTCTCGTCACGTCCGCCTGGTCGTCCGCGCCGGCGCACCCGGCTTCCACAGCTGCACCGCCAGATACTTCCCGTCCTCGATGTACGTCCGCACCACCTCCGTCAGCTCCGTGCGGAAGAGGTGGAACGCGTCCGGGTCCGGCGGGTTCACCTCGCCCGCGTACCGCGCGATGACCTCGGGATCCTTTACCTCGACCGCCCGGCCGGAGATCCGGATGTCGCCGCCGGCCATCTCCGTGCCCGGCCCCGGGTTCGCCTGGATCGAGAAGCGCGGATCGCGGCGCAGGTCGAGTGCTTTCATCGAGTCCGGCATCATGCCGAGCCACAACTCCCCGTGCAGGAAGCGGACCTCGAGCCCGGTCGTGCGCGGCGATCCGTCCTTGCGGAGCGTGGCCAGGGTGTGGTGCGTGAACAGGCCGAACCGCTCCTCGGCGGAACGCGCGAAGGTCGGTTCTGCTGCGCCGAAGGCTGCCCAGTTCGTCGTCATACGGCGAGTGTCGCGCCGATACCCGACACCTTCCGTCCGGTTTTCCGCACCGATTTCCGTCCGGCGTCGCGCCCCGCGTGCGCACTCTCTTCACAGGGGGCCCCTGTCTTCCTGCGCTGACCGGCGGTAACTTCCGCTCCGTACAGCCGAGGATGGAGGACACATGCAGGCGCCCATACCGATACCCGTCGAGCGGTTGCAGTTCGCGATGCCGCCGGTGCACGACTCGTTGGCGGACGAACGGCGCTACCGCAAGGAACGGCTCGCCGGGGCACTGCGGATCTTCGGGCGGCTCGGATACGAGGACGGGGTGTCCGGGCACATCACCGCGCGGGACCCGGAGCACGAGGACTGCTTCTGGGTGAACCCCTTCGGGATGCCGTTCAAGCACATCACCGTGGGCGATCTGGTCCTCGCCAACGCGCAGGGACAGGTCGTCGAGGGCCGCCACCACGTCAACCAGGCCGCCTTCACCGTCCACGCGCAGGCGCACCTGGCACGGCCCGACGTCGTCGCCGTCGCGCACTGCCACTCGCTGCACGGCCGGGCCCTGTCCACACTCGGCGAACTCCTCGACCCGATCACCCAGGAGTCCTGCGCTTTCTACGAGAGCCACGCGCTGTACGACGGTTACACGGGCGTCGTCGTCGACTCGGACGAGGGACGGCGGATCGCCACCGCGCTCGGCGACCACAAGGCGGTCATCCTGCGCAACCACGGGCTGCTCACCGTCGGCGACTCCGTCGACGCCGCGGCCTGGTGGTTCATCGCGATGGAGCGCTCCTGTCAGGTGCAGCTGAGCGCGCGGGCCGCGGGCCGCCCGATCCTCATCGGCCACAAGCAGGCGGTGGCCACGCGCGAGCAGCTCGGCAGCGATCTCGTCGCGTGGATCAACTACCAGTCGCTGTGGCAGGACATCAGCCGCAGCGAACCGGATCTTCTGGCCTGAGCCGATGACCTTCGCCGTCAACCCGGCGCCGCGGTTGTCACCCTCGCTGACCTGACCCCGGGCAGCTGATCGTCTTCCAGTACGGCACAATCCCCTTTCATCGCAAGGAAGTTCACGTTTTGGTGCTCGAACGAGGGCGGGGAAGGCGGCGTACGCGGTGGTGGCGGTGCAGGAGGCGCGGCAGGGCGCACACGGGGGCGGCTGCACGTGCGGCGACTGCCCGCACGGCGCGCGTGAGGGGCATCGGCGTGCCGTGGCCGCGTTCCTCGCCAAACGCGACGAGCTGGCGGCGGGACAGGGGCTGCCCGCGGCGGTCGCCCACTCGGCGGGCGCTTCCCGGCAGTGGGTGTCGGACGAGCTGACCCAGTCCGCCCGCGACGTCGCCGAACGCGGGCGGGCCGACGGCGAGGCCTGGCTCGGCCTGCTGTGGCGGCGCACCGTCGGGGTCGTCTGGGTGGCGGTGGGCGTACTGCTCCTTGTCCAGGCGCTCACCGCGATCGGCACCGGGTGGACCCTCGCCCGGACCGGCGGAGTACTCGCGGCCGTGATCGTCGGCGGGCTGCTGACCGGCGCCGGATATGCGCACCGGGCGCGCGGCGGCGTCATCGCCCCGCTGCTCGGCGAGGACAACCGCCTCTCCACCTCCCGAGCGGTGGCCGCCTGTTGGGTCCTGCTCGTGGTCTTCGCCGTGCTCGTCCTCGCGGGCGAGCTCGCCGGGGCGTCGGGGCACCGTGAGCGGGACGAACTGATCGCCGGGCTCGACCTCGCCCGTGCTGCCGGCGCCGTGACCGTCCTCGCCGTGGTCTGCGGGGTCGCCGTACTCGTACGCCGCGTGGTGGGCCTGCGGGTACTCGGCCAGCGGCTGCAGAAAGTGCCCGCCGACCGCCCGCGAGCCGCCGACCTGCTCACCGACGACGGGGGCCGCGGCAGCTTCACGGACGCGCAGTACGTCCTGGTCAGCGCCGTCGCCATGGTCTTCGCCGCCGTACGCCTCGCGCGGCATCCCGAACAGCTGCCCGACCTGCCGTGGGGGCTCGCCCTCCTCGTCCTGGTGTCGGCGGCGACATACCTCACGGGCAAGTACACCGAGGGCGGCCGTCCGGTGATCCTCTCCGTCGTGCGCGCCCGCGAGGCCGGTGATCTCGACGGCCCCATCCGCACGGGCGACGACATCGAGATCCGCGGGGCCGGATTCGTGCCGCCGGGCGCGCAGACCGCCGATCGCCTCGCCCGTATGGTCGTTCGCATCGGAACAGTGCACGTCCATGTGCCGCTCGTCCCCGTGCCGGGCGGCTTCACCAACCCGACCGACGCGACCCTGACCGTCCCGGTACCGGTCGACGTCGAGGCCGGGCGCGTCGACGTCCAGGTGATCACGGCCGCGGGCGTGGAGACGAACCGCTGCACGATCGACGTGACGGACTGAGCCCCACGTCCCGGCCCCCGGCCGGTCCTCGCGAATTCGGTGCAAGCCACTGAGCAGGCCCCCCTGTTCGTACGTATCGTCAGGTGACGGGTCCATGGGCGAAGCGGGTCAACGGGAGAGGCGGCGAGGGCTATGGCTCACGGCATGCGCACCGACAGCCACACCAGCTACGTCAGAAGCAGCGGCTGGCGGGAGAGCGCTTCCCGTTACGCCCTGCTCCCGCTCCGGATCTTCCTCGGCGTCACGTTCATCTACGCCGGCCTGGACAAGCTCACCGACAGCGCCTTCATGTCCGCCGGTGGCGCCGGCTCCATCGGCGAGATGATGGAGGGCGTCCGCGACATCTCCGCCTTCCCGGGCCTCGTCGACCTCTCCTTGAAGAACCCCGTCGGCTTCGGCTACGCCATCGCCCTCGGCGAGCTGGCCGTCGGCATCGGCACCCTCGTCGGCCTCTTCGCCCGGATCGCCGCGCTCGGCGGTGCGCTGATCTCGCTCAGCCTCTGGCTGACCGTGAGCTGGTCCACCGAGCCCTACTACTACGGCAACGATCTGGCCTACCTGATGGCGTGGCTCCCGCTGATCCTTGCCGGGGCATCCGTCTTCTCGCTCGACGCGATGATCGCGTCCCGGCGCAGGCACAGCGCGGGGCTCGCCTGAGCTGGGGGGCTCGCCCGATCTGCTGGCCTCGTCTGGGCTGCTGAGCCGGTCCGAGCGCCCCTGGCTAGGCGTCCGGGGTGTCCTCGGCCGAGCGGTCCGCCGCGTGGGTGGTGGACCGGCCGGTGCGAACGACGGGTCGGCCGCGTATGCCGTAGGACACGGCTGCCGCCGCGCCTCCGAGGAGCAGACCCGCGACGAGGAGCGGGAACGCCACGAACCACGGGGTGTCCCAGATGCCGCCCGCGTCGCCCGCGTAGGCGATGGCCGCTATCAGCAGGAACAGGCCCAGGACCAGCTTGCCGGGATGGAATTCATGACGTAGCACGGGTCACCTCCACCTGTCCGATGCCTACCTCGACGCGCACCTCGAGCGTGCCGCCGTCCTTGCTGCCCGCGGGCGGGTCCAGCGTCACCGACTTCTCCTTGCCCGGAGCGATGTCCACGTCTCCCTTGCGGTCGTCCGGCAACTGGATGTCGCCTACGCCCACTTCGATGTGCAGCTTCACCGTGCCCGCCTTCGGCACGATCACCTTCAGCTGCCCCGCTCCCACCTCGGCACCGGTGTTCAGCGTCCGGCCCTTGCCGGGATCGGCGCGGGTGAGGTCGAGTGTGCCGATGCCCGTCCCCAGTTCGTACCGGGGCTCGACCTGTTCCGCCGCGGCCGGCCGCCATTCCGTCTCCGACCAGCTGGTGCTGATGTCCTTGGGCAGCGCGGCCGAGCCGGCAAGGAGTCCGGCCGTGATCACCGCGAGCACGATCGAGCCCACGCCGGTGCGTCCGAGGAAGGCGCTGACAGCGATGCCAAGGCCGAACACGGCGAGCGCGAGGGCGAGGCCGGTCTGCAGGCTGGTGCCGAGCGACTGCTCCTCCCACGTGAGGCCGGTGCCGAGACCGCCGGCGAGCAGGGCTCCCAGGAAGACGAGGCCGCCGATCCAGCGCGGACCGCGCGGCTTGGGCCGCGGGGTGGGCTCGGGTGCCCGCTGCGGTATCCGCCCGTGCGGCGGGTCGGGCTGATAGTGGACGGCCACTCCCTCGGGCCCCCAGAAGTAGCCCGAGATCCCGTCGTACGTGCCGTCCTTGATGATCGGGTCCCGCCACCACGACGGGGCGCCGGCCACCGGCGGTGCCTTCGCCTCGGGCGGGGCGTCCGCGACGGCCTGGGCCGCCACCGGGTCGGGGTCGGTCGTGCCGCGCTGCTGCGACCAGTACCCCGCGCCCGCGAGGAGCAGGGCGAGGACCGCGGCGAAGGTGAGCGCCCCGCCGTTGTTCAGCAAGGAGAGGAAGACGCCGCAGCCGACGAGCGCGAAGAGCACGGCCGTCAGAGCCTGGCCGTCCACCCGGCCGGAGAGGAGCCTGCGCGCCTCGTTCTCCTCCTCGTCGTCGAAGGGGACGAACAGCCACGCGAAGCCGTAGAAGACGAGTCCGAGTCCGCTGGTGACGGAGAGGAGCGCGAGCCCGATCCGGAAGATGACCGGGTCCATGTCACAGTGCTGGCCGAGCCCCGCGCACACACCGCCCAGCTTTTTGTGCCGCCGGTCGCGGCGGAAGGCCCGCACGAACCACGGCCCGCCCGGCTCCTGCGCCGTGGCGTCGAAGGAATCGCGCGGCGCGGCCTGCGGGCCCGTCCCGGCGGGCTGCTCGTCTGTCATGTGTCCATGGTGACGGGCGGGGGGCCGCCGCGGCAGTCGGGACAACCCTGGACGAACCCTGAGATCGTCCCTGAGACGCCCCTGCCCCGACTGCCGCGTCCCGGCCGTCGGGGTCGGAGATCAGGGACGTCTCGGGGGTCGACCCTGATGCCCGCGCTCGCGTACGCGTGTGAATATCGGTGGCATGCCGGAAGCCGCAGCAGTATCCATCGAAGACGAGCGGCCGCTGCGAAAGCTCTATCGCAGCGGCGACGGTCGTTGGCTCGGCGGTGTCGCTCGCGGCCTCGCCGGTCATCTCGGTCTTCCCGTCATCTGGGTGCGGCTGATCTTCGCCGGACTGTTCATGGCGGACGGGCTCGGCGCGCTGCTGTACGCGGCGTTCTGGTTCTTCGTGCCGCTGGGCGTCGGCGGTGTCGACGCGATGCGCCCGCCCTCGGCCGTCACCGCCGAGACGGCACCCGACGGACGCCGCAGACTCGTGGCCCGCAAGCCGGACAAGGGCCAGCTCGTCGCGCTGCTCGCCATGGTCGTCGTCGCCATGGTCTTCGTCGGTAACGTCGATCTGGGCAGCTCGACCAAGGCCTATCTCTGGCCGACGCTGCTCGTCGCAGCCGGTGTCGCCCTGGTCTGGCGGCAGGCGGACAACGCCCGCCGGGCCCGCTGGATGGCCGTCGGCCGCCGCAGGCGCACCCTGACCATCGCCCGCGCGGCGGCCGGGGTGCTGCTCGTCGGCGCCGGGGTCAGCGGCATAGTCGTGCTGCAGGGCTCCACCTCGCATCTCAGCTCCGTGCTGCAGGCCGCGCTCGCCGTGCTCGTCGGCGTCGCGCTGCTCGCCGGCCCCTATCTCGTGCGCATGATGCAGGACCTCTCCGAGGAGCGGCTGATGCGCATCCGTGCCCAGGAGCGGGCGGAGGTCGCCGCCCATGTGCACGACTCGGTCCTGCACACCCTGACCCTGATCCAGCGCAACGCCGAGAATGCGGGAGAGGTGCGCCGCCTGGCCCGCGCCCAGGAGCGCGACCTGCGGCAATGGCTCTACAAACCACAGGGCACGGGCAAGGACGAGGCGGACGAGCCCGACACCCTCGCCGAAGCGGTCAGGCGCAACGCCGCGGAGGTGGAGGACAAGCACGGTGTCCCCATCGAGGTCGTCATAGTCGGGGACTGCCCGCTCGACGACCGGCTCACCGCACAGACGCAGGCCGCGCGGGAAGCAATGGTGAACGCCGCCAAGTACGGTGGCGAGGGCGGTGCGGTGCAGGTCTTCGCCGAAGTCGAAGGAGAGACGGTGTTCGTGTCCGTCCGGGACCGCGGCCCCGGCTTCGATCTGGATTCCGTGCCGGACGACCGCATGGGCGTACGAGAATCGATCATCGGCCGTATGCAGCGCAACGGCGGCACGGCGCGGCTGCGCGCGGTGCCGGGGGGCGGCACGGAAGTCGAGCTGGAGATGGAGAGGACGGCGACGACATGAGCGACGCGAGCGGGCCCATGGGGACCAGGGGTGGAACAGAGGGTGCGGGCGAGTCGGCTCGGCCCGCCGAAGCGACGGCCGACGCGTCCGAAGCGATCGATGGCGACGCGCCCGAAGCGACCGGTGCCGCCGCGACCGGTGCCGCCGCGGGCGGTGCCCCGGAAGGCCGCCGCGCACGCGTCGTCCTCGTCGACGATCACCGGATGTTCCGCACGGGCGTCCAGGCCGAGATCGGCAGGACCGCGATCACCGGAGTCGAGGTCGTCGGCGAGGCCGCGGACGTCGACCAGGCGGTCACGGTCATCACGACGACGCGCCCCGAGGTCGTCCTCCTCGACGTGCACCTTCCGGGCGGCGGCGGTGTCGAAGTGCTGCGCCGCTGCGCGCCGTTGATGTCCGATGCCGAGAGTCCCGTGCGGTTCCTGGCGCTCTCCGTCTCGGACGCCGCCGAGGACGTCATCGGAGTCATCCGGGGCGGGGCCCGCGGCTATGTCACCAAGACGATCACCGGTACGGACCTGGTCGACTCCATCTTCCGCGTGCAGGACGGCGACGCGGTCTTCTCGCCCCGCCTCGCCGGGTTCGTCCTCGACGCCTTCGCGTCGACGGACGCGCCGCCGGTCGACGAGGACCTGGACCGCCTCACGCAGCGCGAGCGCGAGGTCCTCCGGCTCATCGCCCGTGGATACGCGTACAAGGAGATCGCCAAGCAGCTCTTCATCTCCGTGAAGACGGTCGAGTCGCATGTGTCGGCGGTGCTGAGGAAGCTTCAGCTGTCCAACCGTCACGAGCTGACGCGGTGGGCGACCGCGCGGCGGCTGGTCTGACGGGCCGAACCGGCCACGTCCGCGGTGTGGGACCGGGCCGGGGTCAGCGGGGCGCGCCGTCCACGGCAGGGGCGGGGACAGGGCCCAGCCTCCGTATCGCCCAGCGGTAGTGGACCACCGCCTTGGTGACGCCTATGAGGCCCGCCAGCCACAGGATGAGGCCCGTGCCCATGCCGAGCACGACGTCGCTGTAGGAGTCCCGGCCCGGCTCGGCGTAGGCGGCGGCAGCGAAGGACGCCCACAGGCCGAGCGCACACCCGAGGAGGGACGTCAGGAGCCAGCAGAGGCTGAGGCCGGGGGAGCGCAGAGCGGAGTCCGACGCGGGGTGGCTGTCCAGCGCCAGCCAGCTGTCGGTGAGTTCGCGGGCCTTCCGGCCGCTGCGGATGCCCACGACGACGCCGAACACCGAGGGAGCGAGGGCCCCCAGGCCCAGGATCGTGCAGAGGGGGCCCATGAAGAACGCCGTCGGGTCGTGGTCCTCGATCATCTCCAACGGCACCGTCAGGAGGGCCCAGCCGATGACGCAGCCGAGTGCGAACAGCCAGAGCAGCAGGATTCGGTGTATCCCGAGGCTTCGCCTGCGCAGCTCTTCGAGCGCCATGCCCCGGTCGTGCAGCAGCGCGTTCCGGTCCGGCCAGGTGCGCAGGTAGGCAGGCGGCGGAGGCGGAGGCAGCGTACGGCGGGGCATGGCCCTGACAGTACTCGCGCGCTCGCGGCCCTCCGCGCGCCACCCGTACGGTCCTCACGCCGCCGTCCGGGCCTCACCACGCCACCCGCGCGGGCCTCACCACGCCACCCGCGTGGACCTCACGCCACCCGCGCGGCCCCCGCGAACGGCATCTGGCTGATCGGGGCGAGGCGCACCGGCGCGCTCGGGTTCGGGGCGTGGATCATCTGGCCGTTGCCCACGTAGAGCCCGACGTGGCTGATGCCCTGGTAGAAGAAGACCAGGTCTCCGGGCCGCAGTTGAGAGCGCGGGACGCGTTGGCCCGCGGCGATCTGCGCGTACGTCGTGCGCGGCAGGTCCACCCCCGCGGACCTGTAGGCGGCCTGGGTGAGCCCCGAGCAGTCGAAGGCGTCCGGGCCGGTGGCGCCCCATACGTACGGGCTGCCGAGCGCCTTGTAGGCGTACGAGACGGCCGCTGAGGCGCGGGCGTTGGGGGCCTTGCCGAGGGCGCCCGGGGAATCCTTGCGGTCGCCGGCGCGGGAGGCCCTGTCCTGCTCGCCGCCACCCGCGAGCTCCGCGCGCTGGTCGCCGGTGAGCTGCGAAAGGAGCTCCTTGGCCGCGGCGAGCTTCCCGGTGACGGTCTTCTTGTGCTTCTTCAGCTCCGCCTGGCGGGACTTGAGGCGCGTGAGCGTGTCGTCGGCCTCGGTGTGCAGCTGGTCCAGCTCCTGGAGCTGCTTTTGTACGCCGGAGACGGCCGAGGCCTGGCGGCTGTCCGCCCGGTCGGCGAGCGCGGCACGTTCGAGGTACTGGTCGGGGTCGGAGGAGAGCGCGAGCTGGACGGCCGGGTCGATGCCGCCGCTGCGGTACTGCGCGGCCGCCAGCGAACCGAGGCCCGCACGCGCCGTGTTGAGCTTCTCCGTCTTGCGAGCCGCTTCGTCACGCAGCTCGCCCAGGGACTTCTCGGCGCTCTCGGACTTCTCCTTGGCGCCGTTGTACTTCTCGGTGGCGACCTCCGCCTCGCGGTAGAGCGCGTCGACCCTGGTCTTGACCTCGGCGGGGCTGAGCCGCGGATCCGCGTGTCCCGTGCCGTCGAAGGCGGTGGCCGTGGCGGCCCCGGCAAGGGCGATGGTGGCGGCGGTACGGGCCGTATGGCCACTGAGCGAGCGCTGTCTGGGCTTGCGGTGCGCTGCCACGAAGGGGGACTCCTTAAGGTTCCGGCGGCAGTCCGCACAGGGGTAGCGGACCGCCGCCGGATTCTCGGCGGTGGTGGCCGACTGCCGCCCCTGGTCCGGACGGCGGTGGGGAGCCGGTCACCTGACGAAGGACGCTAAACCTGGCCGTCACGAGCTGGTGACGGATTGTGCGCTACTGACGGAAGTGTGCCGCCGGTGACCGTATGTGACTGCGTGATCTGCCGGGCCGGGCGCCCTTCACGCAGGTCTGTGACCGATGCGGCGCTTGCTGCCCACCTGCCGACGGAGTGGTGGTATGCCCCGGCTAGGCTCCGGAGCCATGGACGTTCTCACCCATCTCTTCGTCGGCCTGCACATCATCGGCATCGCCTCCCTCCTGGGCGGCTTCCTCACCCAGATGAAGCAGATGGGTCAGGGGACGGCCCGCTTCAACCCGGCAATGCTGCACGGTGCGCTGACGATGCTCGTCACGGGCGTCATCCTGGTGGGCCTCAACCAGGCGGACGACAATCCCGTCAACAACCTCAAGATCGGCATCAAGATGGCCGTGCTGATCGTGATCCTCGCGCTGGTCTACGTGAAGCGGGACGAGGAAAAGGTGGACAAGGGGATGTTCGGCGCCGTCGGGCTGCTGACCGTCGTGAACATCTTCATCGCGGTGCTGTGGACCTGACCGACGCTGACTGACCCGATGCTCATGAAAGTGGCCTTCCACGCGCGCGTGGAAGGCCACTTTCATAAGGTGTGTGAGGTGTGTGAGGTGTGACGGCTACGCGGGCCGCACCACGCTGTGGATCGGCATGTAGTAGATCGACTCGGTGCGGACGTTCGCGCCCGGCTTCGGGGCGTGGATCATCTTGCCGTCGCCGACGTAGATCCCGACGTGGCTGATGTCGTCGTAGAAGAAGACCAGGTCGCCCGGCTTGGCGTCGGCTGTCTTCACGGTCGTGCCGACCTTCACCTGGTCCCACGTCGTACGCGGCAGGGAGATCCCCGCGGCCTTCCACGCGTCCTGGGTGAGCCCGGAGCAGTCGTAGGAGTCGGGGCCGGTGGCGCCCCACACGTACGGCTTGCCGATCTGCGCCTCGGCGAAATTGATGACCTTCGCGGCCTTCGTCGCGTAACTGCTGTCCGTGTCGCCGGAGCCGGAGCCGGAACCTGTGTCGGTGCCCGTGCCGGAACCGGTGTCGGAGCCCGAGTCGGGGGTCTCGTCGTTCCCGTCGTTCTCCTCGCGCTCCTTGGCCGCGGCCTCTTCCGCGGCCTTGCGCTTGGCCTCCGCCTCGGCTTCCTGCTTGCGGGCCAGCTCGGCCGCCTTGCGCTTGGCCGCCTCTTCCTTCTTCTTCTCGATCGCCGCGAGCCGGGCCTTCTCCTCGGCCGTCAGCTCGGAGAGCAGCGTGCGCGCCTGGCCCAGCTTCTTCTGGACGGTCTGCTTGCTCGTCTTGAGGTCGTCCCGCGAGTCGCTCAGCGTCTGAAGGCTCTTGGCGGCCTTCGCGCGCTGCTTCGTCGCGGCGGCTTGCTTCGTCTGGTAGTCGTCGACCGCCTTCTTCTGGCGCGCGGTCAGCCGGTCCGACAGGTGGTTCTGGTCGAAGTACCCCTGCGGGTCGTCGGCGAGCATCATCGTGGCGGTCTCGGAGACGGCGCCGGTGCGGTACTGCGCCGCGGCGAAGGAGCCCAGCTCCTGGCGGGCCTCGTTCAGCTTGTCGGTGCGCTCGGCCACGTCGTCGAGAAGGGTATCGACCTTTTTGCGCTGTTTGTCGGTGCGCTCCTTGGCCGAGTTGTACTTCTGTGTGGCCACGCCCGCCTGGTGGTAGAAGTCGTCGACCTTCTTCTGCACCTCTTCGAGGCTGGGCTTCTGCGGCGCGGACGGAGCCGCCTGCGCGCTCTGTGACAGCAGGGCCACGGAGGTGAGGGCCGCCGTCGTGATGCCGAGGGCGGGGGTGGCGCGTAGGGCGGCAATGCGGGTCCGCGGCTTGCGGTGCGACGCCAAGGGAGGCGACTCCTTCCGTAGACCGCCTACCGGGTTAGCTGTCGGGTTCGGGCGGGTGGTTCCGGAAGGTTGCCCTACAGTCCCGTACTGCGTACGGGACCGATTCACCCCAAGTTCATGGTGGGTCCCCGGCTCCGAGGAGATCGAACTCGGCGGAGGCCGCCCGTTCCCGGCGGGGTTCGCCGGTGGGAGTACGAGCAGCCCGCGCAGCACGCTAGCCAACTCGTGTGGTCCGTGTGAAGGTTGATGTTCGATATGCCCGATACATTTTCGTTACTTTACGAAGCTCTTGACGCGGGCACGCCGTGCTGAAGCGGAGAGTGACCGTCCGCGGGCAGCGCGTAGACGGAGTGACGTGGCCGGAACCCGGATCGGGTTGTCAGTGGGGCCGCCTAGACTCGGGAGGCGATGAGCAGCCTCTTTGATGACAGCTTCCTGGCGGACCTCAAGCCCTCGCGGGCTTCGGAGGAGGAGCCCCCGCCGCCGCCCGAGGACAGCGCTCCGGAGTCCATTCCGGATGACCTGTTCGACGGGAAGTTCGACGCGCCCGCACCGCGGGACGCGCACTACCGCGACGGCGCCCCGCGCCCCGTGATCGACCCGGCGGCCCTCCTCGACGGCCTCAACGAGAACCAGCGCGCGGCCGTCGTGCACGCGGACTCCCCGCTGCTCATCGTCGCGGGCGCGGGCTCCGGCAAGACCCGGGTCCTCACGCACCGCATCGCGTATCTCCTGGCCGAGCGGCACGTGCACCCGGGGCAGATCCTGGCGATCACGTTCACGAACAAGGCCGCGGGCGAGATGAAGGAGCGCGTCGAGCAGCTCGTCGGGCCGCGGGCCAACGCGATGTGGGTGTCGACCTTCCACAGCGCGTGCGTCCGTATCCTGCGCCGCGAGTCGAAGAAGCTGGGCTTCACGTCCTCCTTCTCGATCTACGACGCCGCGGACTCCAAGCGCCTGATGGCGCTGGTCTGCCGTGATCTTGACATCGACCCGAAGAAGTTCCCGCCGAAGTCCTTCAGCGCCAAGATCTCGAACCTGAAGAACGAGCTGATCGACGAGGAGACCTTCGCAGGTCAGGCCGCCGACGGCTTCGAGAAGACGCTCGCCCAGGCGTACGCGATGTACCAGTCGCGGCTGCGCGAGGCGAACGCCCTCGACTTCGACGACCTGATCATGACGACGGTCCACATGTTCCGCGCGTTCCCGGACGTCGCCGAGCACTACCGCCGCCGCTTCCGCCACGTGATGGTCGACGAATACCAGGACACCAACCACGCTCAGTACGCCCTGGTGCGTGAGCTGGTCGGCCCCTCCGGGGGCGAAGGGGACGACCCTGCCGAACTGTGTGTCGTGGGTGACGCGGACCAGTCGATCTACGCCTTCCGCGGCGCCACGATCCGCAACATCCTCCAGTTCGAGGAGGACTACCCGGATGCGACCACGATCCTCCTCGAGCAGAACTACCGCTCCACGCAGACGATCCTGACCGCCGCCAACGCCGTCATCGAGCGCAACGAAAGCCGCCGCCCGAAGAACCTGTGGACCAACGCGGGCGCGGGCGCGGGCATCATCGGCTATGTCGCGGACACCGAGCACGACGAGGCGCAGTTCGTCGCCGACGAGATCGACCGGCTCACCGACGCGGGCGACGCGAAGGCCGGCGACGTCGCGATCTTCTACCGGACGAACGCGCAGTCACGTGTCTTCGAAGAGATCTTCATCCGCGTCGGCCTGCCCTACAAGGTGGTCGGCGGCGTCCGCTTCTACGAGCGCAAAGAGGTCCGGGACGTCCTCGCCTACCTGCGCGTGCTCGCCAACCCGGAGGACTCCGTCCCGCTGCGGCGCATTCTGAACGTACCCAAGAGGGGCATCGGCGACCGCGCGGAGGCGATGATCGACGCGCTCTCGCAGCGCGAGAAGATCTCCTTCCCGCAGGCCCTGAAGCGCGTCGACGAGGCGTACGGAATGGCGGCCCGTTCGGTGAACGCCGTCAAGCGGTTCAACGTGCTGATGGAGGAGCTGCGGACCATCGTCGAGTCCGGCGCCGGCCCTGCCGTCGTCCTGGAGGCCGTGCTCGAACGGACCGGGTATCTAGCCGAACTGCAGGCCTCGACCGACCCGCAGGACGAGACGCGCATCGAGAACCTCCAGGAACTCGCCGCCGTGGCCCTGGAGTTCGAGCAGGACAACGGAGCAGGCGGTGAAGTCGGCGAAACCGGCGAAACCGGGGAATCCGGTGAAGCAGGCGAAGGGGCGGCCGAGGGCGGAGAGGACGCGGGCGAGGGCACGGAAACGGCCGGCGCTTCGGGCACGCTCTCCGAGTTCCTGGAGCGGGTCGCGCTCGTCGCCGACTCGGACCAGATCCCCGACGAGGAGGACGACGGCTCCGGCGTCATCACACTGATGACGCTGCACACCGCCAAGGGCCTGGAGTTCCCGGTCGTGTTCCTGACCGGCATGGAGGACGGCGTCTTCCCGCACATGCGCTCCCTCGGCCAGGTCAAGGAGCTCGAGGAAGAGCGCCGCCTCGCGTACGTGGGCATCACGCGCGCGCGGGAGCGGCTGTATCTGACGCGGTCCTCGATGCGCAGCGCCTGGGGACAGCCTTCGTACAACCCGCCGTCGCGCTTCCTGGAGGAGATCCCGGAGACGCACCTGGACTGGAAGCGGACGGGCTCCGTCGGCGCCCCCGCCTCCTCCGGGCCCGCGGCGGGAATCGTCTCCTCCTTGTCGTCGTCGCGCTCGCGCACCGGGGGCGCGCAGGCCTTCGCCACGCGCCGCGCATCGGAGAAGCCGGTGGTCGCGCTGGCGGTGGGGGACCGGGTCACGCACGACCAGTTCGGTCTCGGGACCGTGGTCGGGGTGAAGGGCACGGGCGCGAACGCCGAGGCGACAGTGGACTTCGGAGAGCCGAAGCCGAAGCGGCTGCTGCTGCGGTACGCGCCGGTGGAGAAGCTGTAAAGCGCGGCGGCGGCCGGGAGTTACGTCGGGTCGAGGCCGTGGCTGCGCAGCCACGGCATCGGGTCGATCGCCGAGCCGCCGCCGGGGCGCACCTCGAAGTGCAGGTGCGGGCCGGTGGAGTTGCCGGAGTTTCCGGAGAAGGCGATGGGGTCGCCCGCCTTGACCGGGCCGCTGGAGACCTTGTGCGTGGAGAGGTGGCAGTACCACGTCTCCGTGCCGTCCTTGGCGGTTACGATCGCCATGTTTCCGTAGGCGCTGTTCCACTTCGTGGAGACGGTGCCGTCGGTGGCGGCGAGGACCTCGGTGCCGTACGACACAGGGAAGTCGATGCCGGAGTGCGCGGACATCCAGTTGATGCCGGCTTGTCCGTAGTAGGCGCTCAGACCGTGCTGTTTCACCGGCAGCGCGAACTTGGGACGCAGGCGCTCCTTGCGCGCCGCTTCCTCGGCGGCCTTCTTCTGGGCGGCGACCTTCTCCGCCTTGAGGTCGATGCGCTCCTGGGTGCGGCTCGCGCGGTCGGCGAAGTCACCGGCGTCCGCGGAGAGGTTGGCCAGCTGCGTGTCGAGCTTGTTGTTCGCGGCGGAGGGCTGCACGGTCGCGGGGTCCGGGGCCGTGGCCGCCTGCGCCTCCTTCTCGTCGCCGCCGAAGTCGCCCACGGAGGCGGCGGCGATACCCGCGACGCCCATCACACAGGCGGAGGGCACGGCGACGGTGAAGAGCGCGGAGCGCTTGGCGGGCGAGCGGCGGCGGGACCGCGAACGGGGTGCGTGGGAGCGGTCCATGACCGGCAACACGTCATCACCGGCGGCGTCGGTGCTGATCGGCTCGACCGGGCCGAGTGAATCGGCGGGAGCCTCGTCGGGCGTGAACTCGTGCTCGGCAGGAGCGGGTTGGGCGTACGCCTCGGGCGTTTGTTCTCCCGGTTCCCCCACGGGGTACGACTCGGAGGCGTAGGACCCGGTTTCGTAAGGCGAATGCTCGTACGTTTCAGCAGTCTCGTACGTGTCCGGCGCTTCGGGCGTGTCCTGCGCTCCAAAGGCCGCGGTGGCCTCGGCGCCGTACGTCATGTCCTGGCCGCCCGAGTTCCACGCGGTCGCGTCGTACGCCCCCGTGTCGAAGGCCGTGGTCTCCCACTGGCCGGTCTGCTGCGGCTGGGTCCATGCGGTGGCGTCCCACTGGCCGCTCGCTTCGGGGCCGGCCTGGGCCGGGATTTCGGCGGAGAGGTGCTGATGGCCGCCGGTGGACCACATCGCCGTGGTGTCGTATCCGCCGGTCTCGTACCCGCCGGTGTCGTATGCGGCTTGGTGCTGCGCGGCGTAGGGGTCGTAGTTCAGCGTCTGCTGCGTCCCCGTTGTGGCCCACTGGCCGGTGTCGTACGAACTGCCGGGCATGTCGCCGAAGAGCGGGTCGGTCGCGAAGCTTCCGGTGTCGGGGCCGGCCGTCGCATAGCTGCCCGTGGTGTCGAAGCTTCCGGTGGAGAAACCGTCGTAATCGGCATAGGTGCCGTGCGCGGCGCTCTGCTGGTCATACGCCGCGTAGGGCGCATGGTCGGCGGGTGCCGAGGCCGGGGGTGTCGAGCTCCCCGACGGGTGACGGTCGTTCACCAACTTCTCTTTCGCCTCGGCAGCAGGGGGCAGAGCAGTGCGGCGACTGTACCCGGCGGTATGCGGGCGCGACAATCTTCGTCTGGTTTCACGCTCTCAGGAAACGGGCATTCGGCCGTCTTTCGGCGGACTGCGGGCACAGCTTTGGCCCTGCGTTCGAGTTCCGTTCGACAAATTCCCTGTTCCGCGAGGTGCCGGAACCGTTCCTCAGGCCACGGTCAGTCCGTTCTCGGCACCTGTCGCAGGGGTCTCCGGAGCCGGCAGATCGAGGGCCCGGCGGATTCCGGAGGCGACCGCGGGGTGCACGGGCAGGGCGAGATGACCGATACCGGAGACACGTACGTTCTGTGCGATCAGATCGGGGTGGTTGACGCAGGCCGTCTCCAGTGGAGCCATCAGCTGGTCCAGATCGCTCCAGAAGCTCACGAAACGCGTCCGGCAGTCCGGCGCGGGCTCGCGCAGCTCCTCGATCACGTCCGAGCCGGGGCGCATCTGGCGCACGATCGGATGCGCGTCGGCCAGCGGCACGACCCGCGTTCCCTCATGTGGGGTACCGAGGGTGACCAGCGTGCGCACGCGTGCGTCGCCGCCGAGGCGCTGTGCGTAATAGCGGGCTATCAGGCCGCCGAGGCTGTGCCCAACGATGTCCACCTGCTGGTGGCCCGTGCGCTCGCAGATCTCCTCTATGTGGCGGCCGAGCAGCTCGGCCGCGGTGCGGATGTCGCACGTGAGGGGCGAGTAGTTGAGGGATTCCACATGCTGGCCGCCGTGCTGGGCCAGGGAGCGGCGCAGCAGGACGAATACCGAGCGGTTGTCGATGAAGCCGTGCAGCAGGACGACCGGCGGGCGGCTCTCCCCAGGGAGCCGGGGGGCGTCGGGCGGCGGCAGTTCGGCGGCGATCCTGCGTTCCTGGACGATGCCCGACGGGTAGAGAAGCAGGTGGCCGGCGAGGATCGCCACCTCGAGTGCGGTCGCTTTCAGCAGAGCCATCGAGAGTCCCGCCAGTCTGGCGGGCAGGAGAAGGCAGGGCGGACGAAAGGGCAGGACCCTCGTGATGGTCATGGTCGACCTCCCGGTCGGCACGCGAGAGGACGGCTCTGTCCCCCGTGTGCCCGTAGTGGGGAGGCGTGGCAGAGGCCATACGGCGGTGCGTGGTCAGCGCCGGTGGCGCCCTGCTTACCGGCGCGATCGCCGATGCGCCGCATCACCACGGCGCGCAGCGGACGGCGCGGTGGCACGGCGACCTCGTTGCGGCTCCCCTTGCGCCGTCCCGGAGGCGGTCCCAGGACCGCTGAATACGGGAGTGGCGCGCAGCGAACGTGTCCCATCGTGTGATTTCCCCCTCGCTCCACACCGTGAAACTGCCGGGTGCGAGATGCTGGGGATAACGTTCGTTCACTTCCCCGGCCGGTGCGGCACGGGATGCCAGTGCTCGGACAGAGGGATATCGGTACATGGAGGCAGTGATGGGTGTGGCAGCCGGTCCGATCCGCGTCGTGGTGGCCAAGCCGGGTCTCGACGGTCATGATCGCGGGGCCAAGGTGATCGCGAGGGCACTGCGTGACGCGGGCATGGAGGTCATCTACACCGGCCTGCATCAGACGCCCGAGCAGGTGGTGGACACCGCGATCCAGGAGGACGCCGACGCGATCGGTCTGTCCATCCTCTCCGGTGCCCACAACACGCTTTTCGCGCGCGTGATCGAACTTCTCAAGGAGCGCGACGCGGAGGACATCAAGGTCTTCGGCGGCGGCATCATCCCCGAGGCGGACATCGCGCCGCTCAAGGAGAAGGGCGTCGCGGAGATCTTCACTCCGGGGGCGACGACGGCGTCGATCGTGGACTGGGTACGCGCGAACGTCCGTCAGCCGGCCGGCGCCTGACGCACTCCGCCCGGTGGAGGGGGCGCCGGCCTTCTCCGGTTTCCGGGTGGCGGTGACGCCGTCGGCCTGCCCTGGCTTCGGGGCCATGCCGCCTTGCGGGACAAGCGGGACAAGCGGGCCATGCGGGCTTCGTGCTGCGGGGCCGCCCGCCCGGCCTCGCTCATGCGCACGGGTGTGTCGCCGGGCCCTTGCCGTGGCGGGAGCGCCGGCATGCGGGCTTTCGGCGGCGCGGGCGGCTGGTCGGCTCTGCTCCATGGTGGTTGCGGCCGGCGGCCCTTGCCGCTGGGGTCGGGGGCCCGGACGCCCTCGCTCCGTGGCGCAGGCGCCGGTGGGGGCGGTCATGTGCCGCCGCTTCTCAAGAGGGCTGCCTAAGATGACGGCACCTCCCGGCCTTCCGGCGGCGAGTCCGGTCGCCCCGGCTCCGCGCTCAGCTCCGCCCTCATCGCCGCGCGTAGACGCAACGTACTGACCAGCCGCTGGAACGCCTCCGACCAGTACCCGCCCGCGCCCGGAGACGCATCCTCCGGTTCGTCCGGTATCGCGGTCAGTACGTCGAGACGGACCGCCTCCGCCGGGTCCAGGCAGCGCTCCGCAAGGCCCATCACGCCGCTGAAGCTCCAGGGGTAACTCCCGGCGTCCCGCGCGATGTTCAGCGCGTCGACCACCGCCCTCCCCAACGGCTCCGACCAGGGCAGCGCGCACACGCCGAGCAGCTGGAACGCCTCCGAGAGGCCGTGCGTCGCGATGAACCCCGCGACCCAGTCGGCTCGCTCCCCCGCGGGCAGTGCGGCGAGGAGCTTCGCGCGCTCGGCGAGCGAGGCCGCGCCGGGCCCCGCCGCATCGGGCGACGAAGGCGCCCCGAGCAGTGCGCGGGACCAGACCGCGTCGCGCTGCCGGACGGCCGCGCGGCACCACGCGGCGTGCAGCTCGCTCTGCCAGTCGTCGGCCACGGGCAGTGCCACGATCTCGGCGGGTGTCCGGCCGCCGAGCCGCTCCGGCCAGGTGCCGAGCGGGGCGGCTTCCACCAGCTGACCCAGCCACCAGGACCGTGCGCCGCGGCCCGCCGGCGGTTTCGTGATGACGCCGTCGCGCTCCATGCCGGCGTCGCACTCGTGCGGCGCCTCGACCGTGAGCGTCGGCATGTTCTTCGTGCCCTGCGCGTGGTCGATGGCCACGCAGGAGCCCGCGCGGTCCGCCATCCGGGCGGCCAGGGCGGACGCGGGGAGCGCCGAGAGGAGCTCGGCCGCCGTGGCGCGGACGTTGCGGCTGCGGTCGGTGAGGGCCTGTTCCAGGAAGGGCTCGTCCGCGTCGCACAGGTGCGTGCGCAAGGAGTCGAGGAACATCAGGCGGTCCTCGGCCCGCTCCGTGCTCCACGTGGCGGCGAGCAGTTCCCGCGCCGCAGCCGGGTCATGGGCCCGCACCGCGCCGAGCAGGGCGACGCGTTCGGCGAAGAGGCCCTCCTCCCACAGCCGTTTGACCTCTGACGTCTCCTCAGGGGCGGGCAGGGCGACCCCGCCGCCCGGAGCGGAGCGGAGTGCGAACTTCCAGTCCGGGTTGAGCCGCGCGAGCCACAGGGCGCGCGGGCCCGCGAAGGCCAAGGCCTGCGGCCGGAGATCGGTGCGCCCCCGGGCCGCGTTCAGGAGGGCCGGCAGCAGCTCGGGCGGCGCCGCGAAGCCACGGTCGTTGGCCAACGCCAGCCACTGGGGCAGCAGTTCCATCAGGTCGGGCACCGCGCCCCGGCGCCCGCCGCTGCCCGAGCCGGGATGATCCGTGAGCAGGGTGGCGAGCCTGCGCCGGGCCGATGGCGGCACCGGGGGCCTGGGGTCGTCCGCGGCGGGCTCGGGAGGTGCCGCGGCGGGCGCGGGGCGCAGTCCGGCTCTGCGCCGGACGGTCTGCACCGCTGCCGCGTCCAGGAGGGCGGTCGGTGCGTCCTTGTCCCCGGTCCGTACGGGAGGTGTGCGGCGGTCGGTGCCGAGGAGCGCGGCGGTGACCAGGTCTTCCCGGGGAGTGACGGTGGCTTCGGTGAGTGCGGTGGTGCCGGTCATGTGGACTCCTCTCTCGGGCGGTTCTCCCGGTTCTCGGGCGAACTCCCGGTTCTCCGACGGCCCCGCCCGTCGGGCGGAACTCTCGGTCTTTCGTATGGATCTGCCGTCCCGGATCTGTCGGAGAGCCTGGATTTGTCGGAGAACCCGGTCTGCCGGAGAACTTGGCTGTGCACGTGTGGCGCTCTGGTGTTGTTGGCGTTGCCAGTGCTTTCAGCGGGCGTTGCGGTGCCGGTGCCGGCACGGTCGTGCCCGCATCGTTGTCCGCAGGCCGGTAGCGGTGGTGGTGATGGTGGTGGTGGCGTCTTGACGGCGGTGAGGCGTGGTGCTCAGCACAGGGGCACCGCCTCTCCCACTCCGCGCGGCCAGGCCGTCAGAGGGGTGAAGCCCTCGTGACCACACTCCCCGAAGACCGTCACGGGAGCGCCTCCGGAGAGTGACACCAGCCGCCACAGGCCCGCTCGAGCCGCCGCGGAAGGGGTGATGGGCAGGGCCGTGCCGCCTTCCGCGTCCACCAGTTGCCAGCTGTCGGACGCGGGGCCCGGGAGCGGGGTCGGTATCACCTCGCCCAGCGTCACCGGCCAGGAATCGAGCCAGGGGTCGTCCCGCAGCCTTTCGCCATAACGGTGCGTGGCCTGTTCCGTCCGTACGCCCTGCGGCCTGGCCGGCGTCGGTGCGGGTGCGCCGAACTGCTCGCCCAGGTCGGCCCGCAGCTGCCCGGCGCCCGGATACGAGGTCAGCTCGGCGTCCAGCGCGAGGCCGACCGGCAGCGCGAGCGCGGGTGCGCGGCCCGCGGCCCCGTACGACAGGAGGAGGGCCGTCCGTCCCGACTCCGCGCCGTACAGCCATATCCGGCGGGTGGTGAGCTTGCTGTCCGCCGTGTCGTACTGCGCGAGCACCAGCCAGTTATCACGCACCGGCTCGCCCGCCGCCGACGTGGGCAGGCCTATGCGGGAGCGGACCGTGGCCGCCAGGGCCTCCGGCAGCTGATCGCGGTGCAACCAGCCCTGGTCGAGGAGGTGGAGGAGCGCGCACTCCTCCAGCATCCGCACCGGCCAACCAGGCCCGGAGGAGGGGATCGCGCCCAACTCCCTGACCCGCGCCGCCAGTCCGGGCGCTTGCGCGTCGACCATGCGGGCCGCCGTCTCCTCCCACAGCCCGTACCCCGTCTGCTCGGCGGACGCCATGCCGCCGCGCATCAGGTCAAAGAGGCGCTGCTCCAGCTCCGTCACCCCCGCCGTGACCCGCTCGGCCCGCCGCTCCGCCCTGTGGCGCGCGGCCTCGGGATCAACGGGCGCCGAACCGGGCGCCGCGTCCGAAGTCCGCTTCGTCTCCGCTCTTTTACGGCGCCCCGCCAGCCACTCCTCCGCCCAGGCCGGCGGCTGACCGTCCGGCACCGCACCGGCCGTCCCGTCCTCGCCCGACCAGAGCAGCAGCAGGCCGAGCGCGTGCTTGCACGGGAATTTGCGGCTCGGGCAACTGCACTTGTACGCCGGTCCCGCGGCGCCGGTGATATCCGCGATGTCGACGACCGTCTGATACGGCTTGCTGCCACTTCCCTTGCACAGTCCCCACACCGTCCCCTCGCCCGAACTGCCCGCCTCCGACCATGGGCCGGCGACGCCGAGTTTGCTTCCCGCCTTGCGTGACGGCGCGTCAGGTGCCAATGCGAGGACCTGATCCGCCGTCCAGCGCGCCCCCTGCTGAGTCATGTAATCGAAGGTAGATCCCGCCACTGACAATCGACCCCGCAGTCGGCGTCTGTGCAGGTCAGCGGCTTGCCGAGGTCGATTGTCAGTGGCGTGGTGCACGGTTGGAATCACATCCGGGCCAGATGCGTCCGGACGAGCTGGAGGGGGATCGCTCCATGACCGTGTCCGTCGACTCGACGACCTCGACGACCGAGAACCAGTCCGCGCCCGTATCCACATCCGCACCCGCGTCCGCAGCCGCGCCCGCGGGAGAGGCGGAGGCGCTGCGGCCGCACGCCGAGCACGCTTTCGCCGCCGAACTGGCCGCCCTCGCCGCGCAGGACGACCGGCCCCGGCCTGCCCGCTGGCGGCTCTCGCCCTGGGCGGTCGCGACGTATCTGCTCGGCGGGACGCTGCCCGACGGGACGGTGATCTCGCCGAAGTACGTGGGACCGCGCCGCATCGTCGAGGTCGCCGTCACCACTCTCGCCACGGACCGCGCCCTGCTCCTGCTCGGCGTGCCGGGCACCGCGAAGACCTGGGTCTCCGAGCATCTGGCGGCTGCCGTCAGCGGGGACTCGACGCTGCTCGTGCAGGGAACCGCGGGGACGCCGGAGGAGGCGATCCGGTACGGCTGGAACTACGCGCAGCTGCTCGCGCACGGCCCCAGCCGCGACGCCCTCGTGCCCAGCCCCGTCATGCGGGCCATGGCCGACGGCATGACGGCGCGGGTCGAGGAGCTGACCCGCATCCCCGCGGACGTGCAGGACACGCTGATCACGATCCTGTCGGAAAAGACCCTCCCCATACCGGAGTTGGGCCAGGAGGTGCAGGCCGTCCGCGGCTTCAACCTGATCGCCACGGCCAACAACCGCGACCGCGGGGTCAACGACCTGTCGAGCGCGCTGCGCCGCCGCTTCAACACGGTGGTCCTGCCGCTGCCCGAGACCGCCGAGGCCGAGGTCGAGATCGTCTCGCGCCGCGTCGACCAGATCGGACGCTCGCTCGACCTGCCGTCCGGGCCCGAGGGGATCGACGAGATCCGCCGTGTCGTCACCGTCTTCCGCGAGCTGCGGGACGGGGTCACGGCCGACGGTCGTACGAAGGTGAAGTCGCCCAGCGGCACCCTTTCGACGGCCGAGGCGATCTCCGTCGTGACCAACGGCCTCGCGCTGGCCGCCCACTTCGGGGACGGCGTGCTGCGCCCCGGCGATGTCGCCGCGGGCATCCTCGGCGCCGTCGTCCGTGATCCGGCGGCGGACCGCGTGATCTGGCAGGAGTACCTGGAGGCGGTGGTCCGTGAGCGGGACGGCTGGAAGGACTTCTACCGCGCGTGCCGTGAGGTGAGTGCGTGACGGGGGCGGGTGTGACGGGCGTGGGCATGGCGGGTGCGGGCGTGACGGTGGCTGGTTCGTGCGAGCACGGGAGGGGCGGACATGAGCGACGAGGTACGGGGGACGACTCGGGCTGGCGCGGGGCCGCTGCTGCTCGGCGTGCGGCACCACGGGCCGGGGTCGGCGCGCGCGGTGCGGGCCGCGCTTGAGGCAGGCCTGCCGCGCGCGGTGCTGATCGAGGGGCCGCCGGAGGCCGACGCGCTGGTGGAGCTCGCGGCGGACGAGGCGATGCGGCCGCCGGTCGCGCTGCTCGCGCATGTGGTGGATGAACCGGGCAGGTCGGCGTTCTGGCCGCTGGCCGAGTTCTCGCCGGAGTGGGTCGCCATCAGGTGGGCGGCGGACGCCGGGGTGCCGGTCCGGTTCATGGACCTTCCTGCGGCGCATTCGCTGGCGCAGCAGGAGACGGAGGACGCCGCGGCGGGGGAGCCGGGCGAGCCCGGAGCCGCGGGGGACGCGGGCGCGGTGCGGATCGACCCCCTCGCGGTGCTCGCGGAAACCGCCGGATACGACGATCCCGAGCGGTGGTGGGAGGACGTCGTCGAACACCGGGGCGGGGGCGAGGACGTGTTCGCGCCGTTCGAGGCACTCGGCGAGGCGATGGCGGCGCTGCGCGAGGAGTACGGCACGGGCGGGCACGACCGTGACCTGGTGCGCGAGGCGTACATGCGGATCCAGGTGCGGGCGGCACAGCGGGAGTTCGGGGCGGACGACGTGGCGGTCGTGTGCGGGGCCTGGCACGTGCCGGCGCTGCGCCGGAAGACGACGGTGGCCGCCGACCGAGCCCTGCTCAAGGGGCTGCCCAAGGCGAAGGTCGACATGACCTGGGTGCCCTGGACGCACCGCCGCCTCTCGCGGGCGAGCGGGTACGGAGCGGGGATCGCGTCGCCCGGTTGGTACGGGCATCTGTTCAGCGCGCCGGACCGCCCCGTCGAGCGCTGGCTGACCAAGGTCGCGCGGCTCCTCCGGGACGAGGACAGGCTCGTGTCGTCCGCGCACGTCATCGAGGCGGTGCGCCTCGCTGACACGCTCGCCGCGATGCGGGGGCGCCCGCTGCCGGGGCTCACCGAGACGACGGACGCGATCCGGGCGGTGATGTGCGAGGGCTCCGACGTGCCGCTCTCCCTGGTGCACGACAAGCTCGTCGTCGGGGACGTCCTCGGGGAGGTGCCGGACTCCGCTCCGGCGGTGCCGTTGCAGCGCGATCTCACGCGGCTCCAGCGAAAGCTGCGGCTCAAACCGGAGGCAGCGGAGCGGGAGTTGGAGCTCGACCTGCGCAAGGAGACGGACGCCGGGCGCAGCCGGCTGCTGCACCGGCTCCGGCTGCTCGGGATCGGCTGGGGCGAGCCGGCCGCGTCGCGGGGGAGTACGGGTACGTTCCGGGAGACCTGGCGGCTGCGGTGGCAGCCGGAGCTTTCCGTGCGGGTGGCGGAGGCGGGCGTGTGGGGGACGACCGTGGTCGCGGCGGCCACCGCGCGGGCGGAGTCCGATGCCATCGGTGCCGGTGCGCTGGCCGATGTCACCGCGCTGGCCGAGCGGTGTCTGCTGGCCGAGCTGCCGGACGCGCTGCCGGTGGTGATGCGGGTCCTGGCGGACCGGGCGGCGCTGGACGCGGACGTCGGGCATCTGGCACAGGCGCTGCCCGCGCTGGTGCGGTCCCTTCGGTACGGGGACGTGCGGGGCACGGACACGGCCGCGCTCGGCGAGGTCGCCGTGGGGCTTGCCGAGCGGGTGTTCGTCGGGCTGCCTCCCGCGTGCGCGGGGCTCGACCAGGACGCGGCGCTCGGGATGCGGGGGCATGTGGACGCGGTGCACCAGGCGGTGGGATTGCTGGGCGATCTGGGCACGGGGAGCGGGGGGAGCGCGGGGAAAGCGGGCAGCGCGGGGGCGTCTTCGGGCGGGGCGGCGGCTCGTGCGGGAGCGGCGGGCTCGGTGGGCGCCGGAATGCGGGACCGGTGGTACTCCGTGCTGAGGGTGCTCGGGGAGCGGGACAGCGTCGCCGGGGTGGTGCGCGGGCGGTGCGTGCGGATCCTGTTGGACGGCGGGGAGTTGGCGGAAGGGGAGGCGGCCCGGTTCATGGGGCTGGCTCTGTCCCGGGGCACCGAACCAGCCGAGGCCGCCGCCTGGATCGAGGGGTTCGTGGGCGGCGGGTCAGGGGGCGGCATGTTGCTCGTGCATGACGAGCGGCTGCTGGGCCTGGTCGACGACTGGCTGAGCGGGGTATCCGACGCCGCCTTCACCGACGTGCTGCCCCTGCTGCGGCGCGCCTTCTCGGCGTACGAACCGGGAGTGCGGCGAACACTGGGCGAGCTGGTGAGGCGTGGTCCGGCTGCAGGGGGCGCGTCCTCGGCGGTCACCGGCGGGATACCGGGCTTCGGAACGGAACTCGACGCCGAGCGCGCGGACGCGGTTCTGCCGGTGCTGGGTCTGTTGCTCGGGGTCGGGGTCGAGGGCGGGGCCGACTCCGGGAGCGGGGCCAGGGCCGGGGTCGGGGCCCGGGCCAGTGACGGCAGAGGTGACGGCAACGAGCTTGTGGGGGTGGGCCGATGAGCGGGGTGACGGGCGGGCTGATGAATGGGCCGACAGGTGGGGTGACAGGTGGGCTGACAGGCGGGGCGATGACGCAGGGTGAGCGTGACGTGAGCTGGGGAGCGGCGGGCGAAGAAACGGCAGGAGAAGGAGCGGCAGGAGAAGGAGCGGCGGGGGAGCGGATGCGGAGGTGGCGGCTTGTGCTGGGCGGGGGCGCGGCCGATGGGACGGGGTGCGAGCTCGCCGGGCGGGACGCGGCGATGGACGGCGCGCTCGGGGCGTTGTACGGGGGAGGGGATGCGGGGAAGAAGGACCGGTCGCGGGATCGTTCGGCGGGGCTCGGGGCGTCCGCGCCCTCTGTGTCGCGCTGGCTCGGGGACATCCGCAAGTACTTCCCCTCGTCCGTGGTGCAGGTCATGCAGCGCGACGCCATCGAGCGGCTCGGCCTGTCCGCGCTGCTCCTGGAGCCGGAGATGCTGGAGGCCGTGGAGGCCGACGTGCATCTGGTGGGGACCCTTCTCTCCCTGAACAAGGCCATGCCGGAGACGACCAAGGAGACCGCGCGGGCCGTCGTGCGCAAGGTCGTCGAGGACCTGGAGAAGCGGCTCGCCACGCGCACCCGGGCCACCCTCACCGGCGCACTCGACCGCAGTGCCCGCGTGAACAGGCCGCGCCACCACGACATCGACTGGAACCGCACGATCGCGGTCAACCTCAAGAACTACCTGCCGGAGTACAGGACGATCGTGCCCGAGCGGCTCGTCGGGTACGGGCGGGCGTCGCAGTCCGTGAAGAAAGAGGTCATCCTCTGCATCGACCAGTCGGGCTCGATGGCCGCGTCCGTCGTCTACGCCTCGGTGTTCGGCGCCGTGCTCGGCTCGATGCGCTCGCTCAACACACGGCTCGTCGTCTTCGACACGAACGTCGTCGATCTCACCGATCAGCTCGACGACCCGGTGGACGTCCTGTTCGGCACGCAACTGGGCGGCGGGACCGACATCAACCGGGCGCTCGCGTACTGCCAGTCGCAGATCACCCGGCCCGCCGACACCATCGTCGTGCTCATCAGTGACCTCTACGAAGGGGGCATACGCAACGAGATGCTGAAGCGGGTCGCGGCGATGAAGGCGTCCGGGGTGCAGTTCGTGACGCTGCTCGCCCTCTCCGACGAGGGGACGCCCGCGTACGACCGAGAGCACGCGGCGGCGCTCTCGGCGCTGGACGCACCCGCCTTCGCCTGTACTCCGGATCTTTTCCCGGAGGTGATGGCGGCGGCGATCGAAAAGCGCCCGCTTCCCATACCGGATACGTCAAACCGGACATGAATACGCATCAGTAACAGGGGGCTTGCGCAAGGACGGGCGGCCCGTGCGAGGATCGGCGGGCTCTCGTCCGGCCCAGTAGAGGAACCCCCTCGTCTTGACTTCCGCAGCCATCGCTCTGCCCGATGCCGCTGTGCGCATGCTGCGCGCCGTGGCCGGGCGGCGCGCGCTGCAAGTGGTGCTGTTGCTGGCGGGCCTGCTCGCGCTCGGGTTCCTCTGCGGCGAGCGCGCGCACGCGGTGGAGGGGGTACCGGCTCCGGAGCGTGTGGAGTCGGCGCGTACGGCAGGGTCGGTACAACCCGCGCGTGAACGTGCGGCCGAGCCCGTGCGGGAGAGCGTGCGTGAGGGTCGCGAGGCCGTACGGTTCGGGCGTCGGGCGGTGCGTGATGTTGCGGTCGAGCCTGTGGCCGACGCCGTCGAGCCCGTGGTCCGAGACGCGCGAGGTGCCGTGCGGCCGGTCGTGGACGGGGTCCCCGGAGTTCTCGAGGACGCGCCGCAGCGGGTGTTGCCCGAGGCGCCCGACCTGCCCGACCTCCCCGGACTGCCGGGCACGCCTGACGTCCCCGGTATGCCGAGCATGCCCGAGCTGCCGCAGTCTGGCCTCGGCCAAGGTGTGGGTGGCGGCGACGACGCGGGTGCCGGTGCCGGGCCTGCGGCCCCTCGTGCAGGCCGGGGTGAGGCGACGGCTCGGGCGCACGATGCGGGGGCCGAGTCCACGTACGGCACCGGCACCGGTGCCGCTGCCGGTATCGGCAGCGCGCATGCGGCCGGCCAGCAAGCCCGTAGTGACGCCTTGTTCTGCGGCGGCTCAGCGGACTGCGCGCACCGCGCCGGGAACGCGCCGTTTCCGACCCCTCTCGTTCCTCTCGCCCCTCTCGCCCCTCCCTCTCCTCCCGGTGATCCGGCGCGGACGCTGGGCGGACAGTTTGCCGGTGACGGGAGTTCGACGCGGCACGGCGATCCGTGCACCGCGTCGTACGGCAGCCGGGCGTCGGTGCGGCTGCTGCATGGTGCCGGGGCCGTCCCGGCCTCCGCGCCGGTGCGTGAGCGACACCGGGACATTCTCGAATTCCCTGGCTAGGGCAGCCCTTTCCCCGCGAAGACCTGCCGCGCGGGGGTGGCAAAGGTCTGCCCGCCGACCGAAGGACGCATGGACGTGTCCGGGTCGGATTCTCAGCCAGAGTTCGAAGGATCTGAAGCACGCATGAACAAGAACATCCGTCGTTCCATCGTCATAGCCGCCGGTGTCACGGGAGCCTGGGCGCTCGGGTCCGCCGCCGCCAGCGCGGACGAGTTGCCGCAGCACTCCATCGCCCTGCCGGACAACACGTCCGACGCGGTCGCCGACGTCACGGGAGATGTCGCTGACGTCACCGACGCTGCCGGTGTCACGGACGCTGCCGGCGTCACCGGAGATGTCGCCGACGTCCGGGGCAAGGCGAAGGCCGCCGCCGCAGACGCGAAGTCTGCCGTCACCGACGTGAAGGACACCGCCGCCGAAGCGAAGGCCGCCGCCTCCAAGGTCACCACCCCCGAGACCCCCGAGGCCCCCGAGACCCCCGAGGTCACAACCCCCAAGACCCCCGACGTCACCACCCCCGAAGACTCCGTCGACTACCTCTTCGGTCCGCTCTCCGCCTTCGCTCCGCACCTCGACGACACCAAGGCGACCGCCGCCCCCGTCGTCGACGAGACCGCCGAAGCCGTGCTGCCGCCCGTCGCCGCCACCGCCGTCGATGGCGTCGTGCCGGTCGCGGGACAGGCGGTCGGCGACGTCTCCTACCTGGCGCAGGGCGTGGTCGGAGACGTGCAGCCGTTCGCCGGTGGGGTCGTCGGCGAGGTTCCGCCGTTCGCGCAGAGTGTGGTCGGCGAGGACGTGCAGCCGTTCGCGGGCGGTGTCGTCGGTTCGGTCTCGCCGCTCGTGCAGACCGTCACCGACCAGGTGCGGCCGGTCGTGCGGGGCGTCGGCGGCAGCGCGGGTGAGCTGGCGTACGGCGTCACGGGTGACGTGCAGCCGTTCGCCGGTGGCGTCGTCGGTCAGGTCTCGCCCTTCGCGCAGGACGTGACGGGCACCGTCGCCCCCGACGCGCGTTCCCTGGCCGGTAACGCCGTCACGGGCGTCGACGGCGTGGCCGACTCGGTCACCCCGGGCTACCTGTCGACGCCGTACAGCGTCTGACGGCCAAAGGGACAACACAGGGACAACAAAGGGACAAGAGGAGCTGGGAGCGGCAGTCGTGCGGCGGCACGATCTGCGGCTCCACCAGCCGTAACAGGAGCAAACGGGCGGCCCCTGCCACCACAGGGGCCGCCCTCCCGGCACCTCTCCCGGCGTCCCTCCCCCTGCTCGCATCCGCGATCTGTGACAGTCATCACCGCCCAAATGTGATCTGTGATTTAGGGACCTACGGTCCACGGCGATAACCTGCGAGACGGACATGCCGCGTATCGGACTCCGTCCTACGCCTCCCTTGTGACAGCGCAGTCACGTTGCCCTCCGCGGCACGCCCACGCAGACAGCTGACCACAAAGCAGCGAGATCGCAGCGAGATCACGGAAAAGGGACGGACGCGCGTGGACCTGTTCGAGTACCAGGCGAGGGACCTCTTCGCCAAGCACGGTGTACCGGTGCTGGCCGGTGAAGTCATCGACACGCCTGAGGCGGCGCGCGAGGCCACCGAGAAGCTGGGCGGCAAGTCGGTCGTCAAGGCACAGGTGAAGGTCGGTGGCCGCGGCAAGGCCGGCGGCGTGAAGCTGGCCGCCAACCCGGACGAGGCCGTCGCTCGCGCGACGGACATTCTCGGGATGGACATCAAGGGCCACACGGTCCACAAGGTGATGATCGCCGAGCTGTCCCCGGAGATCGAGGCGGAGTACTACGTCTCGTACCTCCTCGACCGCACCAACCGCACCTTCCTCGCCATGGCGTCGGTGCAGGGCGGCATGGACATCGAGGAGGTCGCGGAGAAGACCCCCGAGGCTCTCGCGAAGGTCCCGGTCGACTCCAACGCCGGCGTCACCATCGAGAAGGCCCGCGAGATCGTCGCGCAGGCGAAGTTCCCGGCCGAGGTGGCCGAGGGTGTCGCCGAGGCCATGGTGACCCTGTGGGACACCTTCGTCGCCGAGGACGCGCTCCTCGTCGAGGTCAACCCGCTGGTGAAGACCAAGGACGGCCGCATCCTGGCCCTTGACGGCAAGGTCTCGCTCGACGAGAACGCCGACTTCCGCCAGGCCGACCACGAGGCGCTCGAGGACAAGGACGCAGCCAACCCGCTCGAGGCTGCCGCCAAGGCCAAGAACCTCAACTACGTCAAGCTCGACGGCGAGGTCGGCATCATCGGCAACGGCGCGGGTCTCGTCATGAGCACCCTCGACGTCGTCGCGTACGCCGGTGAGGCGCACAACAACGTCAAGCCGGCCAACTTCCTCGACATCGGCGGCGGCGCTTCGGCCGAGGTCATGGCGAACGGCCTGGAGATCATCCTCGGCGACCCGGACGTCAAGTCCGTCTTCGTCAACGTCTTCGGTGGCATCACCGCCTGTGACGAGGTCGCCAACGGCATCGTCCAGGCGCTGGAGCTGCTCAAGTCCAAGGGCGAGGAAGTCACCAAGCCCCTGGTCGTGCGCCTCGACGGCAACAACGCGGAGCTGGGTCGCAAGATCCTGAGCGACGCCAACCACCCGCTCGTGCAGCGTGTGGACACCATGGACGGCGCGGCCGACAAGGCCGCCGAGCTCGCGGCCGCGAAGTAAGGGACGAGGGACAGAACAGCCATGGCTATCTTCCTCAACAAGGACAGCAAGGTCATCGTCCAGGGCATGACCGGTGCCACGGGCATGAAGCACACCAAGCTCATGCTGGGTGACGGCACGAACATCGTCGGCGGCGTGAACCCGCGCAAGGCCGGCACGTCCGTCGACTTCGACGGCACCGAGGTACCGGTCTTCGGCTCCGTCGCCGAGGCGATGGAGAAGACGGGCGCCAACGTCTCCGTCCTCTTCGTGCCGCCGGCCTTCTCCAAGGCCGCCGTCGTCGAGGCGATCGACGCCGAGATCCCCCTCGCCGTCGTCATCACCGAGGGCATCGCCGTCCACGACTCCGCCGCCTTCTGGGCGTACGCGAAGTCGAAGGGCAACAAGACCCGCATCATCGGCCCGAACTGCCCCGGTCTCATCACGCCGGGTCAGTCGAACGCCGGCATCATCCCGGGCGACATCACGAAGCCGGGCCGTATCGGCCTGGTCTCGAAGTCCGGCACGCTGACGTACCAGATGATGTACGAGCTCCGTGACATCGGCTTCTCCTCGGCCGTCGGCATCGGTGGCGACCCGGTCATCGGTACGACGCACATCGACGCCCTCGAGGCGTTCGAGGCCGACCCCGAGACCGACCTGATCGTCATGATCGGCGAGATCGGCGGCGACGCCGAGGAGCGTGCGGCGGACTACATCAAGGCCAACGTGACGAAGCCGGTCGTCGGCTACGTCGCCGGCTTCACCGCGCCCGAGGGCAAGACCATGGGCCACGCCGGTGCCATCGTCTCCGGCTCCTCCGGTACGGCTGCCGCCAAGAAGGAGGCCCTTGAGGCCGCGGGCGTCAAGGTCGGCAAGACGCCGACCGAGACGGCGAAGCTTGCGCGAGCGATCCTCGCGGGCTGAGGTTGCCTGAACCGTTTTCAAAGTGGGCCCGCATCTCTTGGTGAGATGCGGGCCCACTTTGTTTGCTTGTCTGCGGGCCGGCTGTGGCTGGTCGCGCCGTTCCCCGCGCCCCTGAAACCGATGCGCCGTTCCCCGCGCCCCTGAAGCGATGCGCAGTTCCCCGCGCCCCTAAGACCGTGCGCCGTTACCCGCGCCCCTGGAACCAGGTGCCCGACCGGCCCCTGCTCCTCATCTCGCCAGGGGTGTCAGTCTTTCTGGGCCGCTTGACATGTCTTCTCGGAGTTTTTTGTGGAGGAGTTGGTCCTCGATCGTGAGGCCGGCGGGGCCCATTCTCGGGGGGATTCCGCTGATGGCCTTGCCGGGGGACTGGGGCGGTTCGTAGTGCGTGGGGGCCGTTCTGAGGGTCAGGGCCGTCGCGCCGACGATCAGGGCCGTGAAGGCGATCGCCGCGCGGGTCCAGAAGCGGGCGCGCCGTTCGCTCCCGGTGCGTACCCGGCCCGGGTTCGGGGGCCGCAGTTTCTCCGCGCCGCAGAGTTCGCCGAGGCGCTGGTGCAGGGCTTCGGGCGTCGGTACCTGCTCGGGGAGCTTCTCGGCGATGACGTCGCGGGCATTCATCAGCCGGTTGGCCGTCGCGGGGGTGCTCGCCTCGGTCTCGGCCGCGGTCTCGGGCAGGTCGAGCCCGACGCCGTCGTAGAGCAGCAGGGTGCGGCGCTGCGCGGGCGGCAGGCTCATCAGCACCTTGAGGAAGGCGCGGTCGGCGGGCGCGGCGGGCGGGGCGTCCGGATGGCGGAGGGTGGGGCGCAGGCGGTGCCAGGGGGACATCGCGTACTCGTACGCCGCCGCGCGCACCCAGCTCTCGGGGTCACGGTCGACGGCGACCTCGGGCCAGCGCTGCCAGGCGAGCTGGAAAGCCCGCTCCACGGATTCCTGGGCGAGGGTGCGGCGCCCGGTGAGGAGATAGGTCTGGCGTACGAGGCCGGGGGCGCAGGTCGAACAGAGGGCGTCGAAGGCTTCGGCGGGAGTCGGGGCCGGGGTCGGGGTCGGGGTTGGGGTTGGGGTCGGAGTGACGGCGGTCGCCGGCGCGACGGGGCCGGGGCGGGCCGCCGGGCTGTTCATCGCGGCGCCGACCGGGATGCGTGCGGGGGATTTGCCGCCCTTCGTGTCGAGGGCGGGCGGCAGATCATCGGTCCAGCTGTTACGCCGCGTCGAACGTTTGCCCGCGAGGGAGAGCTCGTTCGCGATCTCGGCAAGCAGCTCTGCATACGCGACCCGTCTGCGGCCGCGCGGCGTCGAGCGGCCCGACTCCCAGGAGCGGACCGTCTCCCGTGAGACGCCCATCTTCGCGGCGATCTCGGCCTGGCTGAGGGATTTCGCCGCACGCAGGCGCCGGCGTTCCTTCGGGGGCGGCAGCGGAGGGGGTCCCCCCTGGCCGGCCTGGGCGAGCGTGGTCGGGCGTTTGGGGGCGGCAGGGCTCTGGGTCATGTGGGACTCTCCGCGCCGTGGGCCGTGGGCCTTCGTGCGGCGGGCGGCCGGGCGCGACTGACCCGTCGTACGAAAAAGTACATAAACGTATATTGGGCGACACATCCGATATTCGCCTGTTACGGGGAGAAAGCGCGTGTCGTTGGGAGCATGGCGGCGTGACTCAAATCACCGACCGCAGCTCACCGTTGCCGCCCATCGGGCCACTGATCGAGCGGGCGCGCGACCGCTCACCCGGACTGGCGACATGCCTCTTCGGAGGGGCTGTCGCGGCGGGCCTCGGGCTCGGCTCGTGCGCCGTCCTGGTGATGGTCCTCTGGATCAGCTCGCCCTATCCGGACAGCGGGCTCAGCGGGGCGCTGCATGTCGCCGCCGCGGTGTGGCTGCTCGCCCACGGCACGGAGCTGATCAGGGCGGACACGCTCACCGGGGCGCCGGTGCCGCTCGGCGTCGCGCCCATGCTCCTGATGGTCCTTCCGGGCTGGCTGGCGCACCGGGCGGCGCGGGACGCGGCGGATCCCGAGGAGCGCGGGATGGCGCCGCGGACCGCGTGGTGCGGGGTGGTCGGCGGATACCTCCTCGTCGGCGTCACCGCGACGCTCTACGCGGCCGGCGGTGAGCTGCGGCCGTTGTGGCCGAGCGTGGTCCTGCATCTGCCGCTGCTCGTCGGGGTCGCGGCGGCGGTGGGGATCTGGACCGGGCTGGGCCGGCCCGGCGGTCCGCTGCCCCTCCTGGTACGGGTGGGTCTTCGCGCGCTGCCGCCGGGTGTACGTCCCTTCTTCGTACGTCGATACGTCCGTGCCGTCACCCGGGCCGGAGCGGCGGGGACGTTGGTGCTCGTCGGCGGGGGAGCGTTGCTGGTCGCGTCGTCGCTCGTGCTGCACGGCGGACTGGTGAGGGCGTCGTTCGCGCAGGCCACGGACGTGTGGTCGGGGCGCTTCGCGGTGCTCCTGCTGGCCATGGCGCTGGTGCCGAACGCGGCGGTGTGGGGCGCGGCGTTCAGCCTCGGGCCCGGTTTCACGCTGGGCGCCGGGAGCGCGGTGGGGCCGCTTGCCGTGACCGCGGGCCCGACCCTGCCCGCGTTTCCGCTGCTCGCGGCGGTACCGGCGGAGGGTCCCGGGTCGCCGTTGGGGTGGGCGGCGGGGGCGGTGCCGTTGGCCGCGGGGGTGGCGGTCGCCCGGGTCACGGCGCTGGCGGCGGCGCCTGTCCTCGGCCGGCGCGAACGGGCGTGGTCATGGAGGCGTACGGCGCTGGTGGCGCTGGCGGCGGCGGTGCTGTGCGGGCTGCTGGTGGCGGTCCTCACGGGGCTTGCGGGCGGTCCGCTGGGGGTGGCCGCTCTGGCCGACTTCGGGCCCACGTGGTGGCAGACGGGGCCGGCGGCGTTGGGGTGGGCGGGGGTGGTGGGGGTGCCGGGTGCGTTGCTCGCCCGGATGTGGCGCATGCATCCCCGGCGCTTGAAGCCGCCGCGGCCGCCGCGCTTCAAGCGGCGTCGGGCCAAAACGTCCCGGAGGTCCCTGGCGGCCCGGACGCCTCGGACGCAGCAGCAGCAGCGGCGGGGCGGGCGGGTGCTGGGGTGGGTTCGGCTGCGGCGGGCTGGGGCGGGGGCTGGGGCGAGGGGGGTGCCACTGCGGGGTGACTCGGGCGGGGGTGCTGCGCCCGGGGGCACTTCAGCCGGGGCCGCCGTGCCCGGGGCTGTGCGGGGGGCCTCTGCGGCCAGGACCAGCCCGTCCGGGGGCACACGTGACGAACCGGAGGGGGACGCCCCGGCCCGGGGCGGGGGGCGCTGGGGCCGGCTCAGGTTGCCGAAGCCGCGCGTTCCACGGCTGCGGGTCTCGCGTCTGCGTCGGCCGCAGTTGCCGCGGCTCCAGAGCCCGCCGGCCGCCCCGGTGCCGGTGGACTCGGAGCCGTTCGAGCCGTACGACTTCCTGCCGGACGCACCGGCGGTGGATACGACGGACTGGGGCGTGGCGGACTGGAACGACGAAGCGTCCCGCGAGGCTCGCTGGGCCGCGCTGCGGGACGGGAACGGGGAGCGGCCGCCGCCGGGGGTATGAGGCGGCGCCGTTGGCACTCGGCTGGAGCGGCGCATGTTCCTGGCGTTCCCGGCGTTCCCGGTTGCCTGTCGCTGGCCACGTGGCCTTGGCTCGCCCCACTTTCGCCGCCCCGCCCAACCCCGCCGCGAAGCGGCGACCAGGCGAAGCCAACGCAACAGACGGAACCCCGCCCAAGGCCCGAGGCCCAGACCCCCCGCTCAAGGCCCAGGGGCCAGAATCACTCTCGTTCTTCCAGCAACGGCCGCAGCTGTTCAGGCAGAAGGTCGCTGCATTCCTGTTCCGACTGGCTTGTCAGGGCGTCGCTCACGCACGTGTAGTAGTCGCGGTACACCAGCTGCGCGGCGAACGTCGCCGCCACCATCGCCAGTGCGAGCGACGCCGTCACCAGGCCGCTGATCGCCGCCGTCCGCTGCGGCTTCGAGCTCGCGGGGTCAGCCACCGGCTTCTGCGTGGCCGGAGCCGTCGGGTCCGGCTGCTTCGGCTTCGCCCGCAGCGAGCTGATGCCCCAGTTCAGCGCGAGCGCGCCCAGGAGCAGGGCGACGTACCGCCAGCCGAAGAGGGCGAAGAAGAAGGCCCACATGCCGGAGAGCAGGGCGTACCGGGCGCGGCGCTGGGCCGGGTCGGTCGGGTCCCAGCGCATGCCGCCGCCGTTGCCGCCCCCCGAGCCGGACCCGGAGGGGCCCTCGGGGCCCTGTTGGCCGGGCCGCTCGCCGAAGCCGCCGCCCTGGGAACGCCCCGGCTGCCGGTCGCTCCACTGGCTGCCCCAGGGAGAACGCCCCCGGCCGTTCGAAGCGTCGCCCTCGCCCTCGCCGCCGTTGCCGGGGCGGGGGCGCCACGGCTGGTCCGGCGTTCCCTCCGGCGGCGGCGCGAAGGGGTTGTCTTCCTTCTCGCCCTTCTCGCCCTTCTCGTCCTTCTTCCCGGAGCCGCCCGAGTCCGAAGAGGAGCCCTGCGGCGGAGACGACGGGCGGCCGTCACGCAGCAGCGTCGAGCCGCGCTCCCCTCCGTGCGGCAACCCGAACGCGAAGGACAGCGGGAGGCGGAGGCTACGGTCCGGCATCAGGTGTGCGTCTTCCCCTTGGTCGAGCGAGCTTCGTAACGGTTGTCCAGCAGTGCGCCGAGCAGTTCGGCCGCCCGGTCAACCGTGCAGCAGCCGCCCAGTCGGTCGAGCAGTTCAGCCGCCCGGTTCAGCCGAGCAACCAGCCGACCGACAGGCCGGACAGTGGACTGAACGGCTTCCGGACGGTGTGACGTCATGTGACGTCTTGGTGCAGACGCTACCTTCCGGCCGCGCCCCCGTCCCGTGAGGGGCCGCACCGTGTGCCGGTATCGTTGCTGACGGTCGGCGGCTTCGTAGAGTTCCCCGTATCGCGAGGCGCGAAGCTTTCGTACGACCGTACAAAGACGCACCTCCCGAGAAAGGGCCCCGCTGTGGCCAAGAGCCCTGTGGCCAAGCGCCTCGTCGTGCTGGTCTCCGGATCAGGTACGAATCTGCAGGCTCTGCTCGACAAGATCGCGACGGACGGTGCGGCGGGCTACGGCGCCGAGATCGTCGCGGTCGGCGCCGACCGCGACGGCATCGTGGGTCTGGAGCGCGCCGAGAGCGCCGGGATTCCCACCTTCGTCTGCCGGGTGAAGGACCACGCCACGCGTGACGAGTGGGACGCGGCGCTCGCCGAGGCGACCGCCGCGTACGCGCCCGATCTGGTCGTGTCGGCGGGGTTCATGAAGATCGTGGGGAAGGAATTCCTCGCACGGTTCGGCGGCCGGTTCGTCAATACGCACCCCGCCCTGCTGCCCAGCTTCCCCGGGGCCCACGGCGTGCGCGACGCGCTCGCGTACGGCGCGAAGGTCACGGGATGCACCGTCCACTTCGTCGACGACGGCGTCGACACCGGCCCGATCATCGCCCAGGGCGTGGTCCCGGTCGGGGATGAGGACGACGAGAGCGCTCTGCACGAGCGCATCAAGGAAGTCGAGCGAAGGCTGCTCGTCGATGTCGTGGGGCGTCTGGCCCGCAACGGCTACCGCATTGAGGGACGAAAGGTACTTATCCCGTGACCGCCGAAGGTACGCAGGGTTCGCAGCGCCCCATCAAGCGCGCGCTCATCAGCGTCTATGACAAGACCGGGCTCGAGGAGCTCGCGCGCGGTCTTCACGAGGCCGGCGTCGAGCTCGTCTCGACCGGTTCGACCGCCGCGAAGATCGCCGCCGCCGGGGTGCCCGTCACCAAGGTCGAGGAGCTCACCGAATTCCCCGAGTGCCTGGACGGCCGGGTCAAGACGCTGCACCCGCGCGTGCACGCCGGGATCCTCGCCGACCTGCGCCTCGACGACCACCAGCGCCAGCTCGCCGACCTCGGCATCGAGCCGTTCCAGCTGGTCGTCGTGAACCTCTACCCCTTCAAGGCGACCGTCGCTTCGGGTGCCACGCCCGACGAGTGCGTGGAGCAGATCGACATCGGCGGCCCCTCGATGGTCCGCGCCGCCGCCAAGAACCACCCCTCGGTGTCGGTCATCACGAGCCCCGACCGGTATGCCGACGTGCTCGCCGCCGCCCGCACCGGCGGTTTCGACCTGCCCGCGCGCAAGCGCCTGGCTGCCGAAGCGTTCCGCCACACCGCCGAGTACGACCTCGCGGTCGCCTCCTGGTTCGCCGATGACTACGCCGCCGACAGCTCGGACTTCCCCGAGTTCATCGGCAGCGCGTACACGCGCAAGAACGTCCTGCGCTACGGCGAGAACCCGCACCAGGGCGCCGCTCTCTACGTCGACGGCAACGGCGGCCTCGCGGAGGCCGAGCAGCTGCACGGCAAGGAGATGTCGTACAACAACTACACGGACACGGACGCCGCGCGCCGTGCCGCGTACGACCACGACGACCCCTGCGTCGCGATCATCAAGCACGCCAACCCCTGCGGCATCGCGATCGGTTCGAACGTCGCCGAGGCGCACCGCAAGGCGCACGCCTGCGACCCGCTCTCCGCGTTCGGCGGCGTGATCGCCGTCAACCGCCCGGTCTCCAAGGAGATGGCGGAGCAGGTCGCCGACATCTTCACCGAGGTCATCGTCGCGCCGGAGTACGAGGACGGCGCCCTCGAAGCCCTCACCAAGAAGAAGAACATCCGTGTCCTGCGCTGCCACCAGGCGCCGTCCAACGCGGTAGAGGTCAAGCAGATCGACGGCGGCGCGCTGCTCCAGGTCACCGACCGCCTCCAGGCCGACGGCGACAACCCCGCCAACTGGACGCTCGCCACGGGCGACGCCCTGAACGCGGGCGAGCTCGCCGAACTGGCCTTCGCCTGGAAGGCGTCACGCGCGGTCAAGTCCAACGCGATCCTGCTCGCCAAGGACGGCGCCTCGGTCGGCGTCGGCATGGGGCAGGTCAACCGCGTCGACTCCGCGAAGCTCGCCGTCGAGCGGGCCGGCGAGGAGCGCGCGCACGGCGCCTACGCCGCCTCGGACGCGTTCTTCCCGTTCCCCGACGGCCTGGAGATCCTGACCGCCGCGGGCGTCAAGGCCGTGGTGCAGCCCGGCGGTTCGGTCCGTGACGAGCTGGTCGTCGAGGCCGCGAAGAAGGCGGGCGTGACGATGTACTTCACGGGCACGCGCCACTTCTTCCACTGACGCCACTTGTTCTACTGACGTCACTTCTTCCACTGAGCAAGTCCCGAACAGAGCGGTGGCCGCGCCCTTCCCGAGGGCGCGGCCACCGTTGCTTCGCTCTCGGCTCAGTAGCGAGGGCGGTTGAACCACGCGGTGCCGCTGGGCACGACCGGGGCGATCGTGATGATGACGGCGAAGGTGACCCAGATCAGCGGGCCGATGATGGCGGTCGCGAGACCGGAGTCGAGACCGATGAACAGCATGATCAGGCCGACGATGCCGCCGAGCGCGCCGTAGACGACGGTGGTGATCCGGACACCTTGGCCACCGCGGCTGAACTTCACGCCCAGCATGATGGAGAGGACCGCGAGCCCGCCCGCGATGAGAGCGCCGACGATCGCGATACCGGCCACGGCGTCCCCGGCCTCGCCCATGCCGGTGAGGCCCAGGTCCTCGCCGCTGTCACCGGCGTCGCTGGCGATCGCACCCACGTAGAGGTAGATGATCGCGAAGAGGATCTGCACCGCGGAGATCAGGAAAAGGAAGACGCGCGCGGTAACCAGGAGACCCGGCATCGACTGCTGCATCATGTTGCCGCCCGGGTAGCCGGGGTAGGCCGGCGGCTGCTGCGGGTAGCCGTAGCCCTGCTGCGGCGGGACGCCGGGAGGGGCCTGGGGGTAGCCATAACCGGGAGCGGCCGGGGGCTGCTGGGGCGGCTGCCCGTAAGGGTTGTTCGGGTCGCCGTAACTCATGGCGGTCTTCCTCCGTCGGGTAGTGCGGGGACGACGCGGCACATCACGGAGGAAAGTTCTACAGATGCGGTCCGTCCCCCCGACACTGCCCGCGGCACTGTGACGCATATCGTTCTTTAGGCCAGGCTTATTTGTCCAGCCGCATTCCCTATGTGTTGTGCAAGTGCAACAGAGCTGGTCAGCTCCCGGGACACAGCTGGGACACAGTCGGCTCGCGGCATCGCCCTGATTGGTACCGGGCAGGCCTCATCCGGGAAGATGGAGTCATGACCGCCCAGATTCTCGATGGCAAGGCCACCGCAGCCGCGATCAAGTCCGAACTGACCGCCCGCGTGGCGGCCCTGAAGGAGCGGGGCCTGACGCCCGGCCTCGGGACTGTTCTGGTCGGTGACGACCCGGGCAGCCAGAAGTACGTCGCCGGCAAGCACCGCGACTGCGCGCAGGTCGGCATCGCCTCCATCCAGCGCGAACTGCCCGCCACCGCGACGCAGGACGAGATCGAGGCCGTCGTCCGCGAGCTCAACGACGACCCCGCCTGCACCGGCTACATCGTGCAGCTCCCGCTGCCCAAGGGCATCGACGAGAACCGCGTCCTCGAACTCATGGACCCGGCCAAGGACGCCGACGGCCTGCACCCGATGAACCTCGGCCGCCTCGTCCTGAACGAGCCCGCCCCGCTGCCCTGCACGCCGTTCGGCATCATCACGCTCCTGCGTCAGTACGGCGTGGAGCTGGGTGGCGCCGAGGTCGTGGTCGTCGGCCGCGGTGTGACGATCGGCCGCTCGATGCCGCTCCTGCTCACCCGCCGCTCGGAGAACGCGACGGTGACGCAGTGCCACACCGGTACGCGCGACCTGTCCGCGCACCTCAAGCAGGCCGACATCATCGTGGCCGCCGCGGGCGTCCCGCACCTGATCAAGCCCGAGGACGTGAAGCAGGGCGCCGCGGTCCTGGACGTCGGCGTCTCGCGCGACGAGACCGGCAAGATCGTCGGCGACGTGCACCCTGGTGTCCGCGAGGTCGCGGGCTGGATCTCGCCGAACCCCGGCGGCGTCGGCCCGATGACCCGCGCACAGCTGCTCGTCAACGTAGTCGAGGCGGCCGAGCGCGCCGCGTCCGCCGCCGCGAGCTGAAACGGGAAAGGGTGTGCCCATGAGCGCAGAACCCGAGCAAGGGGCATCGCCGGCCGACGTGACGGAGGCCGAGGAGGTGACGGACACCGAGGCCAAGGGTGCCGTCAGCGCCCCCGGTCCCGATGGGCCGAAGAAGACCACCCGGCGTTTCCCGCTCCTGACCCGTGACACCGCGCGCCCCGAGGGCGGCGGCCGGGCCGCGGGCGGCGACGCCCCCGCGCCCGCCCGGCAGTGGCCGCTGCTCAGCGTGCTCCTGATGGTGGGGCTCGGGCTGCTGCTCACGGCCTTCGACGTATTCCGCGCGGGCACGATCCTGGTCGGCCTCGCGCTGATCGGCGGCGCTGTCCTGCGGTGGGCGCTGCCCGGCGTCGGCATGCTGGCGGTGCGCTCGCGCTTCACGGACATGGTCACGTACGGCGGTCTCGGCGCCGTCATCGTCCTGCTCGCGCTGATGGCGCAGCCGGACGGCCTTCAGGTCCCGTTCCTGGACGGCATCCTGCACTTCACGATCAGCAGCTAGCACCCGCACCGGCCCGCTCGTCCCCTCCCCCGCGGAGGCCGAGCGCGCCGGTGCAAGCAGTTAAGACGGCAAGGGCCCGGGAGTCGTCCTGTGCCGGGTGGAGTTTCGAGTACTCCCCACGGAGTACGCCCGCGGTTCCTGCAACTTCCGCGGTACCGCCGAAGTTTGACGTATCGCCGCCTGCACCGGGGCTACGCTGCGGCGATGCGGATCCGCCCCCTCGTCGCCGACACGGCGATCGCGGTCGCCCTGACCACGGTCGCCCTGCTCCTCGGACAGGAGTCGGCGCGGCAGGGATGGCCCGCACTCGACGCGCCGGGATACGCGTTGGTGGCGCTGGCCAATGTGCCGATCGTCTTCCGCTCCAGGGCGCCGCTCGCCGTACTGCTCCTGGTGCATCTGGTGTGGGCCGGGTACGTCACCGCCGGCTACTGGCCCGTGGTGAACACCTTCGCGCCCATGCTCGCCGTCTACACCGTCACCGCCCTGCGGCCCGCCCGTGTCTCCGTCCCCTGCGCCGTGCTGATGAGCGCCGTCTGGATCTACGCGGGCGTGGTGAGCGAGGGGGCGTCGATGGCGTCCGTGGTCGGGCAGGCCATCGGGTTTCCGCTGGTCATCTGGCGGTTCGGGTACCTCGCCCGCCGGTCCGCCGAGCTGGCCCGGCAGCTGAAGCGCGAGCAGGACGAACGGGCGCGGCGCGAGGTGGCCGAGGAACGCGGGCGCATAGCAAGGGAGTTGCACGACGTCGTCGCGCACCACATGTCCGTGATATCCGTGCAGGCGGGTCTCGCGAAGTTCGTCTTCAGCTCGGATCCGGCCACTGCCCACGCCGCGCTCTCCACCATCTCCGGCACCAGCGGCGAGGCGTTGGAGGAGCTGCGCCGCATGCTGCGGGTGCTGCGCGCGGGGGAGGACGGCGACGGCCCGCCCGACGCCCCGATGCCGGGGCTCGCGCGGCTCGGCGAGATGGTCGAGCGCGTACGGGCCGGGGGAGTGGCCGTCGAGCTGCGCGTCGAGGGGACACCGCGGCAGCTCGCGCCCGGCGTCGAGCTCTGCGCGTACCGCGTGGTCCAGGAGGCCCTGACCAACGTACTGAAGCATGCGCGAGGGGCCGGCGCGGCGGTCGAACTGCGCTATGAGCCGCAGCATGTGACGGTCTCCGTCACCAATGACGGGGAGGGGGTGATTCCGGACAGAGTGGTCACAGGAAGCGGCCATGGGTTGATTGGGATGCGGGAGCGGGCCAAGCTCTACGGCGGGACGATCAGCATCGGCCCGCTGAGCGAGGGAGGGTTCGCCGTGCGCCTGACCCTGCCGACCTCCGCGCGGGCCGCATCGCAGGGGGACGGCGCGACTTAAATGACCAGGGTGCTCGTGGTCGACGACCAGTTCCTCATCCGGGCCGGATTGGTGGGGCTGCTGCGTGCCGCGCCCGGCATCGAGGTCGTCGGTGAGGCGGGTGACGGGGTCGAAGCCGTCGCGCTCGCCGCGTCGACCCGGCCCGACGTGATCCTGATGGACATCCGCATGCCCGGCATGAGTGGCATCGTGGCCACCGAGAAGATCCTCGCCGAGGCCCCCGAACCGCCGCCGCGCGTCCTGGTCCTCACCACGTTCGACCTCGACGAGTACGTGTACGGGGCGCTGCGGGCCGGAGCGTCGGGCTTCCTGCTCAAGGACTCCGGGCCCGAGCGCCTGCTCGCCGCCGTGGCCGCCGTCGGCGGCGGCGACGCGCTCTTCGCGCCCAGCGTCACCTGCCGCCTCGTCGAGGCCTTCGCACGGCAGGCGGGGGCGGGGCCGGGCGCCGGGGACTCCGCGGAACCCCCGCCCGATCTGCGGTCGTTGACCCTGCGCGAGGTCGAGGTCCTGAAGCTGATCGCCACCGGCATGTCGAACGCGGACATCGCCGAGCGCCTCTACATCAGCGAGGCCACCGTGAAGACCCACCTGAACCGCACGATGACCAAACTCGACCTGGACAGCAGGGCGCAGGCGGTGGTGGTGGCGTACGAGACGGGCCTCGTCACACCGGGCGGCGGCGGTCGCTGAACGCGGCGAGCCGCCCGGCGGAACGGAGACGGCGCCCGTCCTCTCCCCCGTGGGAGGACGGGCGCCGCCGGTTGGTGGGGAGGCCGTTCCAACGAGATCCAGCGTCACGTTCTTACGAATTCCATACAAGGGCTGCCTTGCTCCTGTGGCACGGAGGTGACCATTCCGCCACGGTGTGCCCGGCCCGCAACAAGTGGCCGCCCTGATGGTCATCTTCGCGGAGGGAACCACTTCGGGCCGTCCCGCCGTCATGAGGGACGAACCGGGCACCAACCGGGCACATGCTGGGGGTGAAGCATGAGTGCTGCCTGGCAGCCGCTTCCGCGGACGCTTCCGCCGGAGGTGCGGCATTTCGTCGAACAGCTGCGGCTGCTCAAGGACCGCACCGGCCTGAGCCTGATCGCGCTCGGCAGACAGACGGCCTACAGCAAGTCCTCCTGGCAGCGTTACCTCAACGCGCAGCAGCCGCCGCCCCGGCAGGCGGTCGTGGCCCTGTGCCGGGTGGCGGGGGCGGACCCCGAACGGTTCGGCGCCCGCTGGGAGCTCGCGGTGCTGGCCTGGCCGCGGGGGGCGCCTGCGGAGGAGCTCGCCGTCGTACGGAGCGGGGCGGGGTCGTCCGGCGATGGGGCCTTCGACGCGGACTCCGCACGCGCCGGGCTCTCGCATGCCGAACTCCCACGCCCCGGCCTCTCACACGCCGGGCTCCCACGCGCCGAACTCTCACGCCTCGAACCCTCACGCGCCGGGCTCTCCGGCGACGAGGAGACCCTGCCCTGGTGGGAGCTGCCCGTGCGACAGCCGCAGCCGCGATCCCGGAGACCGCGGCTGCGGCTGTGGCGACCGGCGCCCCCGCCCTGGCGGTTCGTGGCCTGCGCCGCGCTCTTCGTCGTCGTACTCCTGCTTGCCGTGCTGCTATGGATTCTGGCCCGGTAGCGGGGCCGCCACGGAGTGACGGCCCCCGGGGGCGGCTGTCAGCCGCGCCAGTTGTACGCCGCCTTCTTCCAGTGCCCGTCGATCTTCACGTAGTACGTGCCGGAGAGGCGCTTGAAGCCGGTGTCGTGCTTGTAGCCGCTGTACGTCACGTGGCCGCCGCCACGGGGGCCGTCGAGGAAGTCGTCGGCGACGCCGAACGTCTCCTTGCCGACGATGCCGTCGACGTCCTCCAGGTCCTCGTTGTGCTGCCACCACTTCGTGGCCGACTCGGTCTTGCGGCCGAAGTTGCCGTCGATGTCCGTCTTCTTGAACGTGTGCCGGTTGCCGTTGCCGTCCTTCCACTTGGCCCCGTCCGCGTACAGGACCGTCTGCCACAGGCGCGTGGCGTTGCTGTTCGCGTGGCTGTGCCGGGACAGGGTGCCCTCGTCGCCCCAGTCGTTGTGCGCGGCGCCCTTGCCGTCGACGACGTGCGGGCCGCTCGCCTGTGCGAGCGACGCGGTGCCGCCGAGTGCGATGGCCGCCCCCGCCGTCACGGCGACCGCCGAGCCGAGCAGCCGCTTGTGCCTGGCCATACTGGTGTGCATGTGTTCCCCCTAGGTGCTGCGTTGTCGTCTCCGATGCTTGCGCGCGGCGGCGCTTCGCAAAAGGGTCAACACGTGCATTCGGGACGCCGTGGGACGTCCCGGGCTGCTGCCTGGGGTTCCGCATCGTGGACCGGGACGGCGATGGGACACTGGACGCCGGACCGCAAGAAGTGCGACGGTGCACGCCAGTGGCCCGAACGCTCCCGTGCGCCCCCGGCCCGGGAACTGACATCCTGGCTTCCGGCATCCCTCTGGGTAGCCCATGACAGGGAGCGACGGGGGCTGCCTCACGGGCAGAGCGGGAGGAACCGCGCGCGGGGGCAAGTTGGCACGTACGGGGGGAATAGGGGGAGTAATGCCTCGTTGGAAGGCGCTACCGGACGAGCTCGACCCGCAGGTCAGGGAGTTCGCCAGTCAGCTGCGCAGGCTCGTCGACCGAAGTGGCCTGAGCATCGCAGCGGTGTCCGACCGCACCGGGTACAGCAAGACGTCGTGGGAGCGCTATCTGAACGGGCGGCTGCTCGCCCCGAAGGGTGCGATCGTCGCGCTCGCCGAGGTGACGGACACCAACCCCGTTCACCTCATCACCATGTGGGAGCTCGCCGAGCGCGCGTGGAGCCGCTCCGAGATGCGGCACGACATGACGATGCAGGCGATCCGGATCTCCCAGGCGCGGGCCGCGCTCGGCGAGCTGGGGTCGAACCCGCCCAAGACCAACCCGCCCAAGACCAAGGGCAAGGGGAGCGGCGGCACGGCACGCAACGGCGCGCCCGGCGCGGGAGCGGGGGCCGGGTCCGGTGCCGGCGTCGGTTCCGCCGACCGGCCCGGCCGTGCGGGCGGCAGCGTCACCGGCGTCGCGGGCCCTCCGCCCACGGCCACGCCGCAGGCGCCCGGGTACGGACCCGCGGGCGGCGGCGACCCGGGTGTCGTCATGGCGCCGCCCGGCGCGCAGGGGCCCGGCCGCGGCGCGGACTCTCCCGACCGGCAGCGCCGGCGCAGGAAGCTGACGATGTTCCTCGCGGGTGTCGTCGGCGCGCTCGTCGTCATAGCCGCCGCCGTCTTCCTGACGGACTTCGGCAAGGACGACAAGGGCGACGAGAGCGCCAAGCCGCCGGCGTCGCCGAGCACCACCGACAAGGACCTGCCCGAGGGCGTCGAGTGCAGCGGCAAGAGCTGCACCGGCAAGGACCCCGAGTCCATGGGCTGCGGCGGCGAGTTGGCCACGACGACGACGCGCGCGACGGTCGGCAAGGCCCTGGTCGAGGTCCGCTACAGCAAGACGTGCGGTGCGGCCTGGGCGCGCATCACGCAGGCGGCGCCGGGCGACAAGGTCACGATCACCGGCGAGGGCGCGGCCAAGCAGAACGGCACCGTGAACGCGGACTTCGACGCGTACACCCCGATGGTGGCCGTCAAGGACGGTGCGACCGCGGAGGCGTGCGCCACGCTCAAGGCGGGTCAGACGGGCTGCACGAAGTAGACGGAGCAGCCGCGCGGGCGGCTGCCCGGACCGGGCTTCAGGGGTGGCCCCGCCGGCGGGAGGTGGCGGCCACCACAGGGGGGGAGCGTGGTGGCCGCCCGGGGGTGTGACCACTCCCGTGGGGGTATTGGTGCGTGTGCCCGCACTTTGAAAAGACATGCCTGTCTCTTCCACAGATTTTTTCGCGGGACCTGAACGGGGTCTACGGGCCGCTTCCGGGCCGCCCCGGGGCCGCCTTCGGGCGGCGCGAACGGATCTCTGTGGGGTGGGCCACACCCTCCCGGGGTTCGGGGGTCGGCGGGGCGCGATAGCCTGGCGGCGGATCTCTCTTGATGCCAAGAGATCGATCATCGAGAGGCGATCGACGAGGGCGTCGGCAGGGGATCCAGCCCGAGGGGCAGGGCCCCCCACCGCCAGCTTTCTTACGGAGATCGCCATGACCCGCACTCCCGTGAACGTCACCGTCACCGGCGCGGCCGGCCAGATCGGCTACGCGCTGCTCTTCCGCATCGCCTCCGGCCACCTGCTCGGCGCGGACGTGCCGGTCAATCTGCGACTGCTCGAGATCACGCCGGCCCTGAAGGCCGCCGAGGGCACCGCCATGGAGCTCGACGACTGCGCCTTCCCGCTGCTTAACTCGATCGAGATCAGCGACGACCCGAACGTCGCCTTCGACGGCGCCAACGTCGCCCTCCTCGTCGGCGCCCGCCCCCGCACCAAGGGCATGGAGCGCGGCGACCTCCTGGAGGCCAACGGCGGCATCTTCAAGCCGCAGGGCAAGGCCATCAACGACAACGCCGCGGACGACATCAAGGTCCTCGTCGTGGGCAACCCGGCCAACACCAACGCGCTCATCGCGCAGGCCGCCGCCCCGGACGTACCGGCCGAGCGCTTCACCGCGATGACCCGCCTGGACCACAACCGCGCGCTGTCGCAGCTCGCGAAGAAGACGGGCAGCTCGGTCTCGGACATCAAGCGCCTGACCATCTGGGGCAACCACTCCGCCACCCAGTACCCCGACATCTTCCACGCGGAGATCGCCGGCAAGAACGCCGCGGACGTCGTGAGCGACCAGTCCTGGCTCGCCGACGACTTCATCCCGACCGTCGCCAAGCGCGGCGCCGCGATCATCGAGGCCCGTGGCGCGTCCTCGGCCGCCTCCGCCGCCAACGCCGCCATCGACCACGTCCACACGTGGGTGAACGGCACGGCTGCCGGTGACTGGACCTCCATGGGTATCCCGTCCGACGGTTCGTACGGCGTTCCGGAGGGCCTCATCTCCTCCTTCCCCGTCACCACCAAGGACGGCAAGTACGAGATCGTCCAGGGTCTGGAGATCAACGAGTTCTCGCGCACGCGCATCGACGCGTCCGTCCAGGAGCTCACCGAGGAGCGCGAGGCGGTCCGCGGCCTCGGCCTCATCTAGCAGGTCTGGCAGGTCTGGCAGGCCTGGCAGGACTGGCGGGCTTCCTCCAGCAAGCCCGCCACGTCCTCCTCACGTACGGCTCTGCTCGTACGCGCGTTCGTTCTCTTCGCCCCCGGCGGCCACTCGATCGGCAGCCGGGGGCGATGTGCGTCCGGCCCCGTATCCGGCGGTGACGAGCGCAGCCGCGGCCACCACCGCGAGCCCCACGATCCGCAGCGCCGCCGCCATCCCGGAGCCGAAGTCCTGGTGAGCGGCCAGGACCGTCCCCGTGACGGCCACCCCGAGCGCGGCCCCGACCTCGCGGGCCGACGTCCCGAGCCCCGAGCCGAGCCCCGCCTGGTGCGGCGGCAGAGACGAGACGACGCCGAGGGTGAGCGCGGGCATCGACAGGCCCGTGCCCGTCGAGATGACGAGCAGCCAGCAGGTGTACGCCGCGTAGGGCGTGCCCGCGTCCGCCGTGGACGCGCCGAGCAGGCCGAGCCCGATCAGGAGCAGTCCGCCGCCCACCAGCGGCCGCGGCGACGCCGACCAGCGTGCGGCGAGCTTGGGCACGAGGACCATGCCGACGGTGAGCGGGATGATGGCAAGGCCCGCCCGGGCGGCGCCGTACCCCTTCACGTACTGCAGGTACTGCGAGTTGACGAAGAAGAGCGAGAAGAGGCCGAAGAAGGACGCGGCCGTGCCGAGGGATGCGGCGCGCAGCCGTCGCGACCGGAAGACCCGCGGATCGAGGAGCGGTGTGCGCGAGCGCAGGGCGTGTGCGGTGAACGCCCCGACGAGCGCGGCGCCGACCGCGAAGGCGGCGAGGATGCGCGCGGACGTCCAGCCGTACATGGGGCTCTCGATGATCCCGAAGAGCACCGCGAACAGGCCGCCGGTGAGGAGGACCGCGCCGAGCGGATCGACGGAGGCCCCGGCCGACGTCCGGGTACGGGGAGCCGTGCGCGCCACCGCCAGGGCGAGGAGCGCGGCGAGCGGCACCATCAGCCAGAACAGGGCGCGCCACGGCAGATACTGGCCGATCAGACCGCCGACCGCGTTGCCCGCGAAGCCGCCGAGCCCGGCGGCGAGCGCCCAGGACGCGACGACCCGCGGCCGCTGCCCCGGCGACGCGGTGCGCACCAGGATCGACATGGTCGCGGGCATGATCAGCGCGGCCCCCGCGCCGGAGACACCGCGCCCGGCGATCAGCTGGGCGGGCCCGGCGGCGAGCGCGCTGACCACGGCGCCCGCGGCGAACAGGCCGAGCCCGCAGAGCAGCGCACCCTTGCGTCCGTAGCGGTCGCCGAGGGCGCCGGCCGGGATGAGCAGCCCCGCGAAGACGATGACGTACGCGTCGACCGTCCACAGCAGCCCGCTCGCCGAGAGGCGCACGGAGGACGAACTCAGCTGGGGGATGAGGAGGTTGATGGCGGCGACCATGCTCTGCGCGACCAGCACGCAGGCGCAGAGGGCGAGTTCGGCCGAGCGTGAGAGCTGACCCCGGTCGGGCTTCGGAGCGGGCTTTCGGGCAGGGGAGGGCAAGGCTCCTCCAAGGAGCGTCGTGAAGGGGTGTGGGAGGCCCGGCGGGTCCCCGTCGGGATGCCGGAGGCCCCGTCGTGAGGGCCCGGCGGGCTCTGTCACCGTAGGCTCGGCACTCACCTGATCTCCAGTGCAACCTTTGCAAGGGATATATGCGCGTGACGCAATCCGAGCTGAGCGATCCCGGCAGGGGCCTCGACCTCAATCTCCTGCTCGCCCTCGACGTGCTGCTCGACGAGGAGAGCGTGTCGGGCGCCGCCCGCCGCCTCCATCTGTCCGAACCCGCGATGAGCCGCACCCTGGGCCGCATCCGCAAGGCCCTGGGCGACCCCGTCCTCGTACGGGCGGGCCGGCAGATGGTGCCGACCCCGCACGCGCTCGCCGTCCGGGCCGAGGTGAGCGCGGTGGTGGAGCGGGCGCGGGCCCTGTTCGCCGGGCCCGGCGCGAGCGACCTGCGCACCGTCTCCCGCACCCTCACCGTCCTCGGGCACGACGCGATCGCCGCCGCCTACGGTCCCGCGCTGTTCGCCCGCGCCGCGCAAGAGGCGCCCGGCGTACGCATCCGCTTCCTCGGCGAGAGTCATGTGGACGCGCCCCTGCTGCGCGACGGCACCGCCGACCTGGAACTCGGCGTGATCGACACGACCGCGCCCGAGGTGCGGGTGGAGCGGCTGCGCGACGACCGGATGCTGGGTGTCGTGCGGCCCGGGCATCCGCTGCTGCGGGGCAGGCTGACCCCCGAGCGGTTCGCCGCCGCCGACCACGTCACGGTCTCGCGGAAGGGCAGACTGCACGGGCCGCTGGACACCGTCCTCGCCGAACGGGGCCTCACGCGGCGGGTGGTGGGCAGCATGGGGTCCTACCCCTCGTCGTTCTTCCTGCTGCTGCGCACGGATCTGGTGGGCCTCGCCGTCTCCTGGGCGCGGCCCCTGACGGACACCCTCGGCCTCGTCACCTTCGACGTCCCCCTTGACCTGCCGGTGCTTCCGCTGGGCATCGCCTGGCACCCGCGCCACGACGCGGATCCGGCTCACGCGTGGCTGCGCGGGTGTGTGCGGGAGGTGCTCGGCGCGCCCGCCGAGCGGTGATCGTCACTCGTCCGAGCGCCGGGCATTCACTTATTCGAGGGGCATAGGCACCTTTGTGTGGCCACCGCACGCACCCTCCGTTACTCTCCAATTCCTCTTTGTGCAGACGGAGTTGGCCATGGCAGGAAATACCGAGGCCACCAGACTGCTGTGCGCCGGCGTCCATCTGGACGCGGTGTTCCGCAGGCGGGTCGTCTCAGAACTCGTGGGCCACGCGGAGCGCCCCGTGGCGCCGCCGCTCGGCGCCGACGTGCTTCCGGTGCTCGCACACGCGCTGCGCGCCCGCCGCGAGGAACTGTTCACCGCGCTGCTCCTGGCGGCCGTATGGATCGGGTTCCTCGCCACCGACGCGGTGATGACCTGGGACTCCCTCGAAGACTCCAGGGGCGGTGAGTCGGGCGTATCCGGCGCGGATCTCGCGCTCCTTGCCTTCGACCCGGACGATCTCGCCGACTCGGGGCCCGACGGCACGTTCGGTGCCTTCGTGCCGGGCGGGTGGGCGATCGCGTACGCCGTGGTGGTCCTGCTTCTCTGGTTCGCCAGGGTCGTCTCGGGCCGGGGGACGGACGGCGGGACGCTGCGGCGGATGGAGCTGCCCGCGCCGCTGGCCTGGCTGCGGCGCAGGATCGGCTGGCTGGTGACCGCCTTCGTGTGGTGGTGCGCCGCGTCGTACGCCTTCTCCGCGATCACCGTGATCAGGGACACCCCGTACCCCGTGATCTTCCCGCTGCTCGTCGCGGCAGTGGTCTGGCGCCATCAGTTCCTGCGCAAGCGGACCCTGCGCACGCAGCTGGCCCGCCAGGCCTTCGCCGAGAGGCCGCAGCCCGGCATCCCGCGGCGGTTCTCCCGCATCGTCGACTGCATCCACCGCGAACAGAACGCGCCTCTCACGCTGTACGACGCGAACCGCCCCTTCGTCGGCGCGGGAAAGCCCCGCAAGCCGTGGTCGGTCGTCCTCGAACTCCAGCGCGCCGACACGGACCAGGACGGCGGGGTGCCCTCTCAGCGCGCGTACGAACCGCTTGCCGCGCGCGAGGTCATCAAGATGATCGAGCCGCGCCTGAAGGATCTGCGCCGGTCCGCCGCCGCGACCAGCGTGGACCGGCTCCGGGACCTGGAAATCGAGGAGTTCGTCTATCTCCCCGCGGGCGCGGGCCGCGACGAGCAGCTCTACACCGGGCACGGGTACGAGACCGCGGGGCTCTACGACGCCGGGCAGACCGCCCGGCATCTCGAACGGGCGGCGGGCGAGGGCGGCGAGGCGCGGCGGCACTTCCTGCGCATCCGGGTCGGCGCGTGGAACGAACAGGTCGTCGTCTCGCTCCTGGTCAGAGTGCACACCCAGGGCGGCATGCTGGTCCTCGAAGTGGTGCCGCACGTGCTCGGGCCGATCGTCCCCGAGTTCCGCGAGGTCGACACCATCGTGGCCGGCGAGCCGGAGGGCCCGGTCCGTGACGCCCTGCGGGCCTGCGTCGACGGCCCCGCGGTGGGCGTGGCGGTCGGCATCGCCGCCCTGCGCGCACTGCCCTCGCTGCTGCCCTCGTTCCGGCTCTGGCTGGCCCAGCCCGAAGCCGCGCCCGGCGGGCCGGCGCCCGCGCGCGCCCTGCGGTCCCTGTGCACGCGGCTCGGCATCGGCCGCCCCGCGCCACCGCCGCCGGACGCCCCGCTGATCAGCCTGCGGGAGCTGGCGAGCACCGACGAACTCTCGCTCTTCCAGGAGATGGACGTCGCTCGCTACGTCCGTACCCTCCAGGACCGCATCGGCGAGGGCGTACGCGACGCGCTGCGGGCCGGCGGCTTCCGCACGGACCGGCTCGAACAGAACATCACGCAGATCAACAACAGCGGGGTCTACATCACGGAGATGTCCGGCGGCGCCATCGCCACCGGCTCGCACGGCCAGGCCACACACACCACCGAGAGGAGCACGGCATGAGCGGCGACGAGGACAGCGGCGGCGGTGCGCACGTCCAGATCGGTTCGATCACCGGCGGCTCGCAGGCCTTCGGCGCGCACGGCAAGGCCGAGTCCACCAACCACACGGTGGTGGTGTCCGACCCGAAGCAGCAGGAGCTGCTCGGCCGGGTCAGGGCGCTGCGCGGCGAGTTGAGCCGGGCGGACGAGCTCACGGCCGCCGACGAGGCCCTCGACGCCGAACTGGGCGAGGTGGAGCGGGAGATCGGCCGCGTGGGGCACGGCGGCAGCGGACTGCTCGGCAGGCTCCGTACGCGCCTTGAGCAGTACGGCGCCGCCGCCGCGACAGCCGCGTCCGTGACGGCCGTTCTGCAGGCGATCGCCCAGATCACGGGCTGAGTGACGAGCGGTGCGCATCTTCGACGACGACCGCCAGGAGTGGGTCGGCCACGAGCAGGAGCAGCGGATCGCCGCGCTCCACGACCGGGACGCGGTGCACCAGGGCAAGGCCATGCGCGGTGTCGTTACCGTCCTCGCGCTGTGCGGCCTTGCCTTCGCCGTCTGGGCGCTCGGCTGGAAGGACGAGCCGGGGCCGACGGGGTATCTGACGGTGCACGAGCCCGTGCCCGGCGCCGACACGGGCACGGACGCCGAGGGCGGGGACACCGCGGCGCCCACCCCGGCGGGCGTGCCCCCCGCTCCGTACGAAGAGGTGTCCGACCAGGAGGGCTACCGCCTCGCCGTCCCGCGCGGCTGGATCCGTGACGCGGTCGCGGGCGAGGACTCCACCGTCGTCAATTACCGCAGCCCGCAGAGCGACCGGCGGTTGCAGGTGTACCGGGTGGCGGAGCCGTCACCGTACGAATCGCTGCGGATCTGGCTGGACGCGGAAGGCAAGCCCGGCGGCTTCGACCAACTCGCCCCGCTGGAGCGCACGGACGACGGGGGCCGCCCCGCGGCGCGGCTGGACTACACGGCCGACCGGTTCAAGGGGGAGCCGGACATCGGCACCTGGCACGTCATCGACCATCGCTTCGAGGCGGTGGACGGGAAGCTGTACGCCCTCGCGGTGTACGGCTCCGACGCGGACGGCAGGGGCGACGAGGAGGAGTTCCTGAGCACCGCGCTCTCGTGGTTCTGCCCGCCGGAGGAGATCTGCCCCGAGCCTGGCACGCACTGACACGGCTGTACGCAGCTTGCCGTTGCGTATCTGCTCAGCAATGTAGTACTTCTTATACATGAGCGAGCAAGTGCACAACAGGTTGGCGATGGTGCGCGCGGAGCGGAAAGTGTCGCGCCAGAGCCTGGCCGAGGCGGTGGGGGTCCACTACCAGACCATCGGCTACATCGAGCGCGGGCAGTACAACCCCAGCCTCGACCTGGCGCTGAAGATCGCGGGGTTCTTCGGACTGCCGGTGGAGGCGCTGTTCTCCCTCCGGCCGTTCCGCCCGCTCACGGACGAGGTCTACGGGAGGAGTCAGGGATGACGCAGGAAATGACGGGGTACGACCGGCGGATGCTTGCGCTCATGAACCGGAGCGAGGGAGCGTCGATGTACGCCACCGCCACGCGCAGGCGCGTCGCGGTCTGCGCCCACATCGCGCTGACGGCGGCGAGCGTCACGACCTGGCTGCTCACGGTCGTCGCCGACCAGCGCTGGGCGATGTGGACGATGCTCGGGCTCCTCCTGCCGTGGTGCCTGGCCACCGGCGTCATCAACGCCTCCACCCGGGGCCTCTTCGAACTGCGCGAACGCGCCCTCGACGAGCGCCAGCGCGCGGAGCGGTTCCGCGTCGCGGCACGCGCCCGGCAGATCATGCTGTGGCTGCTCCTCGCCGCCGCGGCCGGTGCGGGCATCGCCGCGCAGCAGGGATGGAGCACGCACGGCCTGCTCTTCCCGGCGCTCTTCACCGCGTTCGTCGTGCACTGGCTGATGCCACTGTGGGTGGCGGGTCTCGCGGTCCAGGACGAGCCCGCGGACCTCGACTTCGACTCCGAGGCCGTTCACGCCGCCGACAAGTAGGGCGCACAAACCCGTCTTCCGCGTACGTTTCGCCCCAAGTGCCTGCACGCGCAGTGACACAGAGCACTTTCGGTTATGTAATGCGCATGGTTTCTCTGCCTTAGGGCAGATGCTCCCGGCTACCGCGAGTGACAGGCGGGGCGTATGACAGGAACGGAAGGCAAACGGGACGTGTCCGCACAACAGACCATCCATGTGGGCGGAGAGTGGCGAAATGCCCTCTCCGGCGCCACGCGCGAGATCCTCGACCCGGCTGATGCCAAGCCGTTCGCACTGATCGCCGAGGGCGGTACCGAGGACACCGACGCGGCCATCGCCGCCGCACGTGAGGCATTCGATCACGGACCGTGGCCGGCCACGCCCGTCGCCGAACGGGCCGCGCTGCTGCGCCGTGTGGCCGACCTCCTCGTACGCGACCGCGAGAAGATCGGGCTCCTGGAGAGCCGCGACGCGGGCAAGACCGTCGAGGAGGGCCGCGTCGACGTCGACTGCGTCGCCGACGCCTTCCGGTACTTCGCCGACCTGGTGATCGGCGAGGGCGCGGGCCGTGTCGTCGACGCGGGCTCCGACGAGATCCACAGCGTCGTCGTGCACGAGCCGGTCGGCGTCTGCACGATGATCACGCCCTGGAACTACCCCCTGCTCCAGGCCAGCTGGAAGATCGCCCCCGCGCTCGCCGCGGGCAACACCTTCGTCATCAAGCCGAGTGAGGTCACTCCGCTGACGACGGTCGCGCTGATCGAGCTGCTCGTCGAGGCGGGCCTGCCCGCCGGAGTCGCCAACATCGTGACCGGCCCCGGCCACACCGTCGGCGCCCGCCTCTCCGACCACCCCGACGTCGACCTGGTCTCCTTCACCGGCGGCCTCGTCTCCGGCACCAAGGTCGCGCAGGCCGCTGCCCTCGGCGTCAAGAAGGTCGCCCTCGAACTCGGCGGCAAGAACCCGAACGTCGTCTTCGCCGACGCCTGCGCCACCGAAGAGGGCTTCGACACCGCCGTCGACCAGGCGCTGAACGCCGCCTTCATCCACAGCGGGCAGGTCTGCTCCGCCGGCGGCCGTCTCATCATCGAGGAGTCGGTGCGCGAGCGCTTCGTCGCCGAACTCGCCCGCAGGGCCACGAAGATCAAACTCGGCCGCGGCACCGAGGACGGCGTCGAGTGCGGCCCGCTCGTCTCGCAGCAGCAGCGCGAGAAGACCGAGGCGTACGTCGCGTCCGCCCTGGAGGAGGGCGCGGTCCTGCGCTGCGGCGGCAAGCGCCCCGAGCCCAGCGAAGTGCGCCCCGCGACCGGCTACTTCTACGAGCCGACCGTGCTCGACCAGTGCCACCGCGAGATGCGCGTCGTGCGCGAGGAGGTCTTCGGCCCGGTCCTGACCGTCGAGACCTTCCGCACCGAGGACGAGGCCGTGGCGCTCGCCAACGACACCGAGTACGGCCTCGCGGGCGCCGTCTGGACCAACGACGCGGGCCTCGGCCGCCGCATGGCGCGGCGCCTGCGCCACGGCACGGTCTGGATCAACGACTTCCACCCCTACCTGCCGCAGGCGGAGTGGGGCGGCTTCGGCAAGAGCGGCGTCGGGCGCGAGCTCGGACCCGCAGGGCTCGCCGAGTACCGCGAGTCCAAGCACATCTACCAGAACCTCGCACCGCGGCCGGTCCGCTGGTTCGCGGGCTGAGGCCCGACTTCACGATGCGTGCGCGGGGGCGGCAGTCCCGCCCCCGCGCACGCGTGTATGTCCGTACGTCCGAGCACCCCCCGCTCTATACGCGCAAGCACCTTGGCACCACACCTCGCAGGAAGAGGAGCAGCACGCATGGCTGAGACCACCGAGTACGACTACGTCATCGTCGGCGGCGGTACCGCAGGGTCGGTGATCGCGTCCCGCCTCACCGAGGACCCCGGCGTCACCGTCGCCGTCATCGAGGGCGGCCCCAGCGACATCGACCGCGAGGACGTCCTCACGCTGCGCCGCTGGCTCGGCCTCCTCGGCGGCGATCTCGACTACGGGTACACGACCACCGAGCAGCCGCGCGGCAACTCGCACATCCTGCACAGCCGCGCCAAGGTCCTCGGCGGCTGCTCGTCGCACAACACCCTGATCTCCTTCAAGCCGCTGCCCTCCGACTGGGACGAGTGGGAAGAAGCGGGCGCCACCGGCTGGGGCGCCAAGGCGATGGACCCCTTCTTCGGCAAGCTGCGCAACAACATCGTGCGCGTCGCCAAGAAGGACCAGAACCAGATCGCCACGGACTGGGTCGAGGCGACGAAGACCGCCCTCGGCGTCCCCGAGGTCATCGGCTTCAACGACAAGCCCTTCGACGAGGGCGTCGGCTTCTTCGACCTCTCCTACCACCCGGAGAACAACAAGCGTTCCTCCGCCTCCGTCGCCTACCTCCACCCCCACATGGAGGCCGGCGACCGCCCGAACCTCCACCTGTTCCTGGAGACCTGGGCCACCAAGCTGGAGCTTGAGGGCACGACCGCGCGCGGTGTCCACATCCGTACGAAGGACGGCGCGGAGCAACTGCTCACCGCCCGCCGCGAGGTGCTCGTCTGCGCGGGCGCCGTCGACACCCCGCGCCTGCTGATGCACTCGGGCATCGGTCCCGCCAAGGACCTTCGGGCCCTCGGCATCCCCGTGGTGCACGATCTGCCGGGCGTCGGCGAGAACCTCCTCGACCACCCCGAGTCGGTCATCGTCTGGGAGACCAACGGGCCGCTGCCCGACAACTCCGCGATGGACTCCGACGCGGGCCTCTTCGTGAAGCGGGACCCGGACCACAAGGGCCCTGACCTGATGTTCCACTTCTACCAGATCCCCTTCACGGACAACCCGGAGCGCCTGGGCTACGAACGCCCGGAGCACGGCGTGTCGATGACGCCGAACATCCCCAAGTCCCGTGCGCGCGGCCGCGTCTATCTGACGTCGGCCGACCCGGAAGTCAAGCCCGCTCTCGACTTCAAGTACTTCGAGGACGATGGTGACTACGACGGGCAGACGCTCGTCGACGGCATCAAGCTGGCCCGTAAGGTCGCGCAGGCCGAGCCCTTCGCCAAGTGGCTCAAGCGTGAGGTCTTCCCCGGCCCCGACGTCACCGACGACGCCGAGATCAGCGAGCTGGTGCGCAAGGCCGCCCACACCGTGTACCACCCGGCCGGAACCTGCCGAATGGGCGCTTCCACTGATGAACTTGCCGTAGTCGACCCGGAGCTGAGGATTCGGGGACTCGACGGAATCCGAATCGCGGACGCATCCGTCTTCCCGACGATGCCTGCCGTGAACCCGATGATCGGAGTACTCATGGTCGGGGAAAAGTGCGCGGAACTGCTGACCGGGAGTGATGTCCGATGACCACCACCACTGACAAGACGCCCGCCGCGGAGCCGGCGGCCCCCGTCTTCGCCGTACGTGACCTGTGGAAGGTCTTCGGCCCCAAGGCGCAGCGCATCCCCGGCAACGAGGAGTACGCGGGACTCTCCACGGCCGAGCTGCGCGAGCGCACCGGTTGCACGGCGGCCGTGCGGGACGTCAGCTTCGACGTGCAACGCGGCGAGGTCTTCGTCGTCATGGGCCTCTCCGGCTCCGGCAAGTCCACGCTGGTGCGGACCCTGACCCGGCTCATAGAGCCGACCAGCGGATCCATAACCATGGACGGCCAGGACGTGCTCGGCATGGACAAGAACCAGCTGCGCGACCTGCGCCGGCACAAGGCCGCCATGGTCTTCCAGAACTTCGGCCTCCTTCCGCACCGTTCGGTCCTGGACAACGTCGGCTACGGCCTGGAGATCCAGGGTGTCTCCAAGGCGGAGCGCCGGGCCAAGGCCATGGAGGTCGTCGCCAAGGTCGGCCTCGAAGGCCTTGAGGAGCGCCGCCCCACCCAGCTCTCCGGCGGCCAGCAGCAGCGCGTCGGCCTGGCCCGCGCCCTCGCCGTCGACCCCGAAGTACTGCTCTTCGACGAGCCGTTCAGCGCGCTCGACCCGCTGATCAGGCGGGACATGCAGGAAGAGGTCATCCGCCTGCACCGTGAGGAGGGCCGCACGATGGTCTTCATCACCCACGACCTGAGCGAGGCCCTGCGCCTGGGCGACCGCATCATGCTGATGCGGGACGGCGCCATCGTGCAGCTCGGCACCCCCGAGGAGATCGTCGCCAACCCCGCCGACGACTACGTCCGCGACTTCGTCCAGGACGTCTCGCGCGAGCAGGTCATCTCCGTACGGCGTGCCATGCGTCCCGCCCTGGGCGACGAGGCCGAGTCCGGTGCCGCGATCGGCCCCGACACGCTGGTCGTCGACGCGATCGAGGCCGTCGCGCGCAGCGGCGAGCACTGCCGCGTCGTGGACAACGGCCGCACCCTCGGCGTCGTCGACCACGAGCAGCTCCTCGCGGTGGTCGCGGGTCTCGACACGGATCCGCGGGACAAGGCGGTGGCTGCCGTATGAGTGCCGCCCCCGCCTCCGTACTGGAGAAGAAGGACGGCGTGTCCCCGCCGGGCCCGCCTTCCTCCGACGCCCCCGGACCGCTGGCCGCGCTCCTGCGCAACCCCAAGGCGATGGCGCTGGTCGCCGCCCTCCTGGTCGCGGTCGTCTCGGCGCTCGTCACCGCGAACGGCGCCTGGCCCGCCGACCTGACCTTCGACGTGCGCTCGCCGCTCGACGACATCAACACCTGGATGGCGCAGAACCGCGACACCCACCCGGTCTTCCTGTACTTCCTGCTGCACATCAGCAACACCTCGGAGTCCGCGGTAGACGGTGTGCTCGGCGCTCTGGAGGGCCTCGGCTTCATCGGTGTGACCGTCGCCGCCGTGCTCGTCTCCTGGTACGCGGGCGGGGCGAACCTGCGCCGCCGCGCGCTGGCCCTCGCGGGCATCGCCTTCGGCACCTTCGCGGTGATCGGCGTGCTCGACGTGTGGGAAGAGGCGATGGAGACCCTCGCCCTGATGGTCGTCTGCGTGGCCGTCGCGGGTCTCGTCGGCGTCCTGCTCGGTCTCGCCGCCGGGCTCTCGGACCGGGCCGAGCGCATCCTGCGGCCGGTCTTCGACACCATGCAGGTGCTTCCGGCCTTCTCGTATCTGCTGCCCTTCGTCCTGATGTTCGACGTCGGCACCCCGGCCGTCTTCATGGCGACCGTCATCTACGCCGCTCCGCCGATGGCCCGGCTCACCTCGCTCGGCCTGCGCGGCGCCGACGCGGCGGCTCTTGAGGCCTCCCGGTCGCTCGGCGCCAGCGCCTGGCAGCGGCTGTGGACGGCGCGGCTTCCGCTCGCCCGCAAGCCGATGCTGCTCGGCCTCAACCAGACGATCATGATGTGTCTCTCGATGGTCGTCCTCGCCACGGTGGTCGGCGCGGGCGGTCTGGGTGATCCGATCTTCACGGCGATCTCCACCCTCGACGTGGGCCTCGCGGCGCCCGCCGGTATCGCGATCGTGCTCATCGCCGTCTGGCTGGACCGTACGACCGCCGGGTTCGGCGAACGCGTCGACGACGCGGCACCCGCGCGCAGCGCCTTCGCGACCCGCGTCGTGTGGGCCGCCATGGCCGCGGTGATCGCGGGCGCCGCCGTACTCGGCCAGGCGCTCGGCCGCACCGAGTGGCCGGAGAACTGGGTCATCGACATCTCCCAGCCGATCAACGAGGTCGTCGGCTGGATCGAGCGCGAGCTCGGCTCCGGCATCCCGGTCATCGGCGGCACGCTCACCTGGGCGAACGGCTTCATCGACTACGGCATCAACCCGCTGTTCGACGCCCTGCTCGCCACCCCGTGGTGGGCGGTGCTCCTGGTGGCCGGCGTCCTCGGCTATCTCGCGGGCCGCTGGCGTGCGGCGATCACCGTCGTGCTCGCGCTCGCCGCGATCGGCGCGATGGGGCTGTGGAGCCGCTCGATGGACACGCTCTCGCAGGTCATCGCCGCCCTGGTGGTCACGCTGATCCTGGGCTTCGCCATCGGCGTGCTCGCGGCCCGCGTGGCCTGGGTGGAGCGCGGCATCCGGCCGGTGCTCGACACCATGCAGACCCTGCCGGCGTTCATCTACCTCATCCCGATGATCGCGCTGTTCGGCTCCAACCCCGCGGCCGCGGCGGTGGCCTCGGTCATCTACGCGCTGCCCGCCGTCATCCGCATCACCGCCCAGGGCATCCGCCAGATCGACCCCTCCGCCCTGGAGGCGGCCCGTTCGCTGGGCGCCTCCACCGGCCAGCAGCTCCGGCAGGTCCAGCTGCCGCTGGCCAGGCCCGCGCTGCTCGTCGCCCTCAACCAGGGCGTCGTCCTCGTCCTGTCCATGGTCGTCATCGGCGGCATGATCGGCGGCGGCGCGCTCGGCGTGGACGTGGTCAGGGGCCTCACCAAGGGCGACCTCGGTCTCGGCCTGACGGCCGGTATCGCGATCGTCTGCCTCGGCCTGCTGCTCGACCGCATCTCCCAGCCCGGCGCCGACGTCAAGGAACGCGCACTGCGCTGACGTACGTCCGCCCCGCGGAATTTCGCTCTCCAGCTGCTCTCCTGCTACCTAAGGGAACAATCTCGTGAACCACAACAAGCGGATACGCACAGCCGTCATCGCCGGTCTCGGCGCCGCGTCCATGGTGGCGCTCAGCGCCTGCAGTGCCGCCGACACGAAGTCCTCCGGCAGCGCCGACGAGGTCACCATCACGGTCCCCTCGTGGGTCGGCGCACGCGCCAACGCCGAGGTCGCCAAGAAGCTCCTCGAGGACGAGGTCGGCGTCAAGAAGGTCGAACTCCAGCAGCTCGACGAGCCGATCGCCTGGGACGCCCTGAACAACGGCAAGGCCGACGCGATCCTGGAGGACTGGGACGGCCAGCCCAAGAAGCAGAAGCTCTACATCGACGACAAGAAGACGGTCGTCAAGGGCGGCGACCTGGGCGTCACCGGGCACATCGGCTGGTACGTGCCGAAGTACTACGCGGACAAGCACCCGGAGATCCTGGACTACAAGAACCTCAACAAGTTCGCCAAGGACTTCAAGAGCAACCGCAGCGGCGACAAGGGCGAGTTCATCGGCGCGGCGCCCTCGTACACCACGTACGACGAGTTCCTGATCAAGAACCACAAGCTGAACTTCAAGATCAAGGACACCGGCAACGAGGCCGCGCAGATCAAGGAGATCCAGCGCAAGTACGCCGCCAAGGAGCCGTTCATCAGCTACTGGTGGGAGCCCCTGTGGGCCAACGCCGACATGGACATGGTCGAGGTGAAGCTGCCGCCGTTCGAGGAGGGCTGCAACGAGCCCGAGACGAAGACCAAGTGCGGCTACGCCAACACCCCGCTGCAGAAGTACTTCAACGCCGACTTCGCCAAGGACGGCGGCGACGCCGCGGAGTTCCTGAAGAACTTCAAGTGGACGACCGAGGAGCAGAACGAGGTCGCCATGTCGATCGCCAAGGACAAGATGTCCGGCGAGGCAGCGGCCGAGAAGTGGATCAAGGACAACAAGGCGACGTGGGAGAAGTGGATCCCGAAGAAGTGATGTTGTCGCCGAGCGCGGCGGTGTGACGATGACGGTGCCGGGGGTGTCCTTCGCGATGGACACCCCCGGCACCGTCACGTCCGCTTCCGTGCGCTTCCCGCGGTTCCTCTGCTTCCCGCTACTTCAGGCTCCCGGCGATCTCCCGCAGCGCCTGCGTCGCGCGGAGCAGCAGGCCGGGACCGAACGTGATGCGCGTGGCGCCCCGTTCGCCCAGCTCCCGCAGGGACGGCCCGTCGGGCTTCGCCGCCACGTTGACGGGGCCCTCGATGCCCGCCCGCAGCCGCGGCAGCACCCCGGGCGGCGCGAGGATCGGATAGACGCAGTCCGCGCCCGCCTCGACGTACAGCCGTGCCCGCTCGATCGCCTGCTCCGGATCACCGTCGCCGTGTACGAAGGTGTCCACCCGGGCGTTCACGAACAACCGGTCGCCCGCCACGGAACGTACCTCCGCGAGCCACTCCGCCTGCTCGCGCGGATCCTTCAAGGCCCCGCCCGAGGAGTCTTCCAGGTTGCAGCCGACCGCGCCCGTCTCCAGGAGCCGCTCCACCAGTTCCTCCGGCGGCAGGCCGTAGCCGTCCTCGACGTCCGCGGACACCGGCACGGACACGGACCGCGCCACTCGGCGTACGGCGGCGAACATCTCGTCCGGCGGCACCGCACCGTCCGCGTACCCGAGCGACGCCGCGACCCCCGCGCTCGGCGTCGCCAGGGCCGGGAACCCGGCGTCCGCGAAGACCCGCGCGCTGACCGCGTCCCACGGCCCCGGCAGGACCAGCGGATCACCCGGCGCCCGCCCGTGGTGCAGCGAGCGGAAGTCGTCCACGAGGCTCACGGCGCGTACCCTCCCGGCTCGGTGCGGCGGCTGACCATCACCCGGTTCCAGCTGTTGATGACGGTGATCACCCCGATGAGATGGGCGAGTCCGGCCTCGTCGAAGTGCTTGGCCGCCGCCTCGTACGTCGCGTCGGGGACGAACCCGTCCGTCAGGACGGTGACCGCCTCGGTCAGCGCGAGGGCGGCACGCTCGCGCTCGCTGTAGAGGTCACCCGCCTCGGCCCAGGCGTTGAGCAGTGCGATGCGCTTCGCCGTCTCGCCGTTCCGCACGGCGATGTCCACATGCATGTCGAGGCAGAACGCGCACGCGTTGATCTGCGAGCCCCGCATCATCACGAGCTCGGCGAGCGCCGGGTCGCCGAGCCCCTTCTTCGCGGCGGCGCTCAGCGCGGACAGCGCGGTGGCGAAGCCCTTGTCGAGGTGGGTGGTCCGGGCGCTCACTTGTGGTCTCCGGCCGTGTAGTGGCCGGGCGCCTGGCGCGTCGCGACGCCGAAACGGTTCCACGCGTTGATCACCGTGATCGCGGCGATCAGCTGCGTCAGCTCCTCCTCCTTGAAGAGGGCGGCGGCCCGCTCGTACACCTCGTCCGGCACGAAGCCGTCCGTCAGGACGGTGATCGCCTCCGTCAGCTCGATGGCGGCGATCTCCCGCGCCGTGTAGAAGTGCCGCGACTCCTCCCAGGCGCTGAGCTGGATGATCCGCTCGACGCTCTCGCCCGCCGCCAGGGCGTCCTTGCTGTGCATGTCGAGGCAGAGCGCGCAGTGGTTGATCTGCGAGGCGCGGATCTTGACGAGTTCGAGGATCACCGGGTCGACGCCCTTACGGGCTGCCGCGTCGAGCCGGACCATCGCCTTGAAGACGTCGGGCGCGAGCTGGTGCCAGTCGAGGCGGGGGGTGTGCTCGTGGAGGTACTCGGTGTTCTGTTCCGTGGCCGCGGTGTTCTCGTTCGTCGTCATGCCGTCGACCGTACGACCGGAATAGCCCACAGGTATGGTCCATTCCCATGGAAGAATCGTGGGCCACTTTGGGCGTCGACCTCCACCTGGACACGGTCGGCGTGGCGTCACGCACGGGCGCGCGTGCCGGCGATGCGACGCACACAGGCGTGCGCAAGGGCCTGACGGACGCCCTGCGCGAGGCGGTGCGCGGCGGCAGGCTCGCCCCCGGCACCCGCCTCCCCTCGTCCCGCAGCCTCGCCGCGGACCTGGGCATCGCCCGCAACACGGTCGCCGACGCCTACGGGGATCTCGTCGCCGAGGGCTGGCTCACCGCCCGCCAGGGCTCCGGCACCCGCGTCACCGACCGCGCCGTGTCACGCCCCGCCGATCCCGCCCCGCGCCACAGGGCCGCGGGCGGCCCGACGTACAACCTCCAGCCGGGCACCCCCGACCTCGCGTCCTTCCCCCGCGCCGCCTGGCTCAAGGCCGCCCGCCGGGCCATGGCCGCCGCGCCGAACGACGCGCTCGGGTACGGCGACCCGCGCGGCCGCGTCGAACTGCGCACCGCCCTCGCCGACTACCTCGCCCGCGCGCGGGGCGTGCACACGGACCCGGACCGCATCGTCGTCTGCGCCGGGTTCGCGCAGGGCCTGAGCCTGCTCGGCGGGGTGCTGCGGGGCCGGGGTCTGCGCGAGGTGGCGGTCGAGTCGTACGGACTCGACGTGCACTGGAATCTGCTGAAGCGAGCGGGATTGCGGACGAGGCCGCTGCCGTTCGACGAACTGGGCACTTCCACGGCGGAGTTGAGCGGGGGGCCGGGATCTGGGCCGGGATCTGGGTCGGGATCTGGGTCGGACGTGGCTTCCGGTACGCCGAAGGTGGCGCTTCTGACGCCCGCGCACCAGTTCCCGATGGGGGTCCCGCTGCACCCCGACCGGCGTGCGGCCGCCGTGGACTGGGCGCGGCGCGAGGGCGGACTGATCCTGGAGGACGACTACGACGGCGAGTTCCGCTACGACCGGCAGCCGGTGGGCGCGCTCCAGGGCCTCGACCCCGACCGCGTGGTCTACCTCGGCACGGCGAGCAAGTCCCTCGCCCCCGGCCTCCGGCTCGGCTGGATGGTCCTGCCTGCGCCGATCGCCGCCGAGGTCGTCGAGGCGAAGGGCGGCGCGGAATGGGCCTGCGGGGCGCTGGACCAGCTGACCCTTGCCGAGTTCATCACGTCGGGCGCGTACGACCGTCATGTGCGGGGCGCGCGGCTGCGTTACCGGCGTCGACGGGACCAACTGGTCGCGGCCCTCGCGACACGGGCGCCGGATGTGCGGGCCTCCGGTATCGCGGCGGGCCTGCACGCGGTGCTCGAACTGCCGCCGGGAACGGAGCGCTCGGTGATCCAGGCGGCAAGCTGGCAACGCCTCGCGGTACAGGGCCTCGCGAGCTTCCGACACCCGGCGGCGACGGATCTCCCGGAGCGGGACGCCCTGGTGGTGGGGTACGGGACGCCGCCGGATCACGCGTGGGCGGGGGCGCTGGAGGCGTTGTGCGGGGTGCTGCCGTAAGGCTTGGTGGCGGTGGTTCTTGGTCTCAAACCAGCCCAAGAGACACGAAGTGACGGTGGAGGAGCGGGTTTTCGCGGAGCCGGTTGGCGCGATGCACGGACGTTTCCCTACGCTGATCACTGCTCGATGAACACGTACACGCCAACGGGGGAGCAGCAGAGGAATGGCAGCGGAGCAAGGACAGAAGACGCAGCAGAAGCCGGGCCAGGGACAGCCGGAGCCGGGCCAGGGACAGCCGGAGCCGGGCCAGGGACAGAAGGCGCGGCGGCGCAGGCTGCGCTCCAGCACGGTCGTACTCGGCGGAATGGGCGTCCTCGCGGCGGCCCTGACCTCGTGCGGGTCGGAACCCGACAAGCGATGCGTGGACCGCGACAGCTACGACTACCTCACCGGCTACAAGATCGTCGCGGACAAGAACTGCAAGAGCGGCTCGGGCTCCTCGGGCTCGTCAAGCTCCTCCGCCGGCAAGGCACGCAAGAGCGGCGGCAGTTCGTACGGAACCGGCAAGTCCGGTCGTATGGACGCCGACTGGTACTACGACGCCGACATCGACGGCCGCCGCGCCGACTACGGCACCTTCAGCCGCAGTGAGGCGGTCGACCGCGACGGCTTCGGCTGCTCGGGCAGCGGCGGCGGCTGAGCCGGCCAGTACAGAGACCGAGACCCGGAACCCGAGACCCGAGATCCGAGACCCGGAACCCGAGATCCGACCCGAGAACCGGAACCCGAGGCCATGGAACGCCGCACCGTCACCCCCCGCCCCGGCTGGCAGCAGACCGTCGAGGACCAGGGGCTCATCTACCCCCTCACCCGCTACCCCGACGACTCGCTGCGCCCCTACTGGGACGAGTCCGCCTGCTACGTCTTCTCGCTGCCCGAGGTCGAGGCCCTCGAAGAGGTCGTCGAGGAACTGCACGCGATGTGCCTCGCGGCAGCCGGGCACATCGTCGAGCACGACCGCCTGGCCGACCTCGGCATCACCGACCCCCGGGTGGCCGAAGCGGTCACCGAGGCCTGGCGCCGCAAGGCCGAACTCCCCTCGCTCTACGGCAGGTTCGACCTGCACTACGACGGCAAGAGCGGCCCGGCCAAGATGCTGGAGTACAACGCCGACACCCCCACCTCCCTGGTCGAGGCCGCGAGCCCCCAATGGTTCTGGATGGAGGAGTGCTTCCCCGGCGCCGACCAGTGGAACTCCCTCCACGAACGCCTCGTCGACGCCTGGAAGAAGCAGGCACCGCTGCTGCCGCCGGGCGGCCCCCTGTACTTCGCGCACTCGGCGGGCGACGAGCTCGGCGAGGACCTGATGACGGTCGCGTATCTGCGCGAGACCGCGCAGCAGGCCGGGCTCGACACCGAGGCGATCTCCATGGAGGACATCGGCTGGGACCGTCTCTCGCGGCGCTTCGTCGACAAGAAGCTCGGGTTCATCCGCAGCTGCTTCAAGCTCTACCCGTGGGAGTGGCTGACCACCGACCGCTTCGCCCCGCATGTCCTGGAGACCCTGGACAACGGCGGCGGCACCGGCTCCACCCTCTGGATCGAGCCCGCCTGGAAGATGCTCCTGTCCAACAAGGCGCTGCTCGCGATCCTCTGGGAGCTGTACCCCGGCCACCCCAACCTCCTCCCCGCCTACCTGGACGGCCCGCGCGAGCTGGCTTCCGGCCCGGGTTACGTCGCCAAGCCGCTCCTGGGCCGGGAGGGCGCCGGGGTGACGATCCATCCGCCGGGCACAGAGCCCGTCGTACGCGAAGAGGCCTGCTGCTACCAGGAGCTTGCACCGCTGCCCGACTTCGACGGCAACCGCGTGGTGCTCGGTGCGTGGGTCGTCGAGGACGAGGCGGCCGGGCTCGGCATCCGGGAGTCGTCGGGTCTGATCACGGACGAGTACGCGAGGTTCCTGCCGCACGTGATCCTCTGACGTACAGATGGGCGGCTGGGCGGCCGGGCGGCTGGGTGGCCGGGTCAAATGCCCCTAGTACGCTGCCGGTTGATCGATATGACGCACTCGGAGGCGAAGCGAACATGTCCGACAGCAGGATCAACACCACGCAGCCTCACACGGCCCGGATCTGGAACTACTGGCTCGGCGGCAAGGACAACTACGCCGTCGACCAGGCCGCCGGGGACCAGATCCGCGCCCTGCACCCCGGTATCGGGGACTACGCCCTCGCCGACCGGCAGTTCCTCGGGCGCGCGGTGAGCCACCTCGTGACCGAGTGCGGCATCCGGCAGTTCCTCGACATCGGCACGGGCCTGCCGACCGCCGACAACACGCACGAGGTCGCCCAGCGGATCGCCCCCGAGTCGCGTGTCGTCTACGTGGACAACGATCCGCTGGTCCTCACCCACGCCCGCGCCCTGCTCACCAGCACCCCCGAGGGCAGGACGGACTACCTCGACGAGGACCTGCGCAACGTCGACGCGATCCTCGAACACGCGGCGAAGACCCTGGACTTCGACCGGCCGATCGGGCTGATCCTGCTCGGAGTCGTCATCTTCATCGGCGACGACTCCGAGGCGTACGGCATCGTGCGCCGGCTGCTCGACGCGCTGCCGGCCGGCAGCCACCTGGTCCTCTCGCACACGATCACCAGCCCGGAGATGCCCGACGTGGACGAGGCGGTGGCGTTCTGGAACGAGAACGGCACTCCCAAGCTCACGCAGCGCACCCCCGAGCAGGTCACCGGCTTCTTCGAGGGCCTGGAGCTGCTCGACCCCGGCGTGGTCTCGTGCAACCGCTGGCGTACGGAGGAAGATGCGGCGGGCGTCGAGGACGTGGCCATGTTCGGCGGGGTCGGCGTCAAGCGCTGAACCCCCGGCGCCGCGAACGAGGCCGGCACCGAAGGGATAGCGGACTAGGCCAGCACAGCCCGCAGCTGATCGAGCCCCCAGTCCAGGTCCTCCTTGCTGATCACTAGTGGCGGTGCGATCCGGATGGTCGAACCGTGGGTGTCCTTGACCAGGACGCCCCGGTCCATCAGCTTCTCGGAGATCTCGCGGCCCGTGCCGTACGACGGGTCGATGTCGACGCCCGCCCACAGCCCGCGCCCCCGCACCTGCGTGACCGTGCCCGTGCCGGCGAGCAGCCCCAGCTCGGCGTGCAGGTGCTCGCCGAGCTCGGTGGCCCGCTGCTGGTACTCGCCCGTGCTCAGCATGGCGACGACCTCAAGGCCCACCGCGCACGCCAGCGGGTTGCCGCCGAACGTCGAGCCGTGCTCACCCGGCTTGAACACGCCGAGCACATCCGCGTCCGCCACCACCGCCGACACCGGCACGACACCCCCGCCGAGCGCCTTGCCCAGGACGTACACATCGGGCACCACACCCTCGTGCTCGCAGGCGAACGTCTTCCCCGTCCTGCCGAACCCCGACTGGATCTCGTCCGCCATGAACAGGACGTTCCGCTCGCGCGTCAGCTCCCGTACGCCCGCGAGATATCCGGCCGGCGGCACCAGCACTCCGGCCTCTCCCTGGATCGGCTCCAGGAGCACGGCCACGGTGTTCTCCGTGACGGCGGCCCGCATCGCCGTCAGATCGCCGTACGGAACGATCTCGAAACCCGGCGTGTACGGGCCGAAGTCCGCGCGCGCCTCGGCGTCCGTCGAGAAGCTGACGATGGTCGTGGTCCGGCCGTGGAAGTTGTCGCGCGCGACCACGATCTTCGCCCGCCCGTCGGGCACGCCCTTGACCTGGTACCCCCACTTCCTGGCGGTCTTCACGGCCGTCTCCACGGCCTCCGCCCCGGTGTTCATCGGCAGGACCATCTCCTTGCCGCAGAGCTCGGCGAGCCGCGTACAGAACTCGGCGAAGCGGTCGTGGTGGAAGGCCCGCGAGGTCAGCGTCACCCGCTCCAACTGCGCCTTGGCCGCGTCGATCAGCCGGCGGTTGCCGTGGCCGAAATTCAGCGCGGAGTATCCGGCGAGCATGTCGAGGTAGCGGCGCCCCTCGACGTCCGTCATCCAGGCACCCTCCGCCGACGCGACCACGATGGGCAGGGGGTGGTAGTTGTGCGCGCTGTGCGCTTCGGCCGAGGTGATGAACTTTTCGGTAGTCGACACGGGGTCTCCGTTCGTCCTGCGGCGGGGGGCGGGTGTGGCGCCCATTTCTATCGTCGCTCGGATCGTGGACGAGGAAACCCGCCGACCCGGCGTGCCCGCTAGGCTCGTATCTACAGCACGGCGACTGGCGTACGGGGAACGGACCCCGAGGAAGCCGTGCAAGGCAGAACCTTCGAGGTGCCGCCCGCCTGGGCACCCCGGGACCACGACCGGACACACACCGCTCGCCCCGGAGGACGCCATGACTCACCCCGCTTCTCCCGCTTCTCCCGTTTCCCCGAATCCCGCGGATTCGCCGAACATCCTCAGCCACCCCGCGCTCACCGCCGAGGACCCCGACCTCGCCGCCCTCGTCGCCGCCGAGGAGCAGCTCCAGGCCGACACCCTGCGGCTGATCCCCAGCGAGAACTACGTCTCCGCCGCCGTCCTCGAAGCCTCCGGCACGGTCCTGCAGAACAAGTACAGCGAGGGCTACCCGGGCCGCCGCTACTACGAGGGCCAGCAGAACATCGACCCCGTCGAGCGCCTCGCCGTCGCCCGCGCCAAGTCCGTCTTCGGCGTCGAGCACGCCAACGTCCAGCCCTACTCCGGTTCCCCGGCCAACCTCGCCGTCTACCTCGCCTTCGCCGAGCCCGGCGACACCGTGATGGGCATGGCCCTGCCCATGGGCGGCCACCTCACCCACGGCTGGGGCGTCTCCGCCACGGGCAAGTGGTTCCGCGGCGTCCAGTACGGCGTCCGTCACGACACGGGCCGCATCGACTTCGACGAGGTCCGCGACCTGGCCCTCAAGGAACGCCCGAAGCTGATCTTCTGCGGCGGTACCGCCCTCCCTCGCACCATCGACTTCGCCGCCTTCGCGGAGATCGCCCACGAGGCGGGGGCCGTCCTCGTCGCCGACATCGCGCACATCGCGGGGCTGATCGCGGGCGGCGCCCACCCCTCGCCGGTGCCGCACGCGGACGTGATCTCCACGACCACCCACAAGACCCTGCGCGGCCCGCGCGGCGCGATGCTGATGTCCCGCGAGGAGCACGCCAAGGCCATCGACAAGGCGGTCTTCCCCGGCCTGCAGGGCGGCCCGCACAACCAGACCACCGCGGCCATCGCGGTCGCCCTGCACGAGGCGTCGCAGCCCTCCTTCCGCGACTACGCCCACGCGGTCGTCGCCAACGCCCGCGCCCTCGCCGAAGCCCTGCTCGCCCGCGGCTTCGACCTGGTCTCCGGCGGCACCGACAACCACCTGATCCTGATGGACCTCACCCCCAAGGACGTCCCCGGCAAGATCGCCGCCAAGGCCCTCGACCGGGCCGGAATCGTCGTCAACCACAACACCGTCCCCTACGACCCGAGGAAGCCCTTCGACCCCTCCGGCATCCGCATCGGCACCCCCTCGCTCACCTCCCGCGGTCTCGGCACGCAGCACATGCCGACCGTGGCCGACTTGATCGACCGAGGCGTCGCCGCGGCCCGGGCCGGTGACGAGGACGCCCTGACGAAGATCCGCTCAGAGGTCACCGCCCTGATGACCACCCACCCGGCCCCGGGCCTGCCGGGCCACTGACCCGCCGACCCGGCTGATCGACCGATCACCGGGACCGCACGGCCGCCCCGGTCGCTCTGCGCCATGACCGGGGCGGCTGCCCGGGACCCTCCGGCGGCCTGTGTTCCTCGTCTCATCGGTGACCCCGAACTGCCGGTGGACCACAAGATCGCGGCACACCCGTCACACGGCTGTTTCCGAGCAATGAGAGACACCTGAGAGAATGAGCCCTATGGCCATTGATCGTCCTCGCGTGCTCTCCGGAATCCAGCCCACCGCAGGCTCGTTCCACCTCGGCAACTACCTCGGCGCGGTTCGCCAGTGGGTGGCGTTGCAGGAGTCCCACGACGCGTTCTACATGGTGGTGGACCTGCACGCGATCACGATCCCGCAGGACCCGGCCGACCTGCGTGCCAACACCCGGCTCGCCGCCGCCCAGCTCCTGGCCGCGGGGCTCGACCCGGAGCGGTGCACGCTCTTCGTCCAGAGCCACGTCCCCGAGCACGCGCAGCTCGCCTGGATCATGAACTGCCTCACGGGCTTCGGCGAGGCGTCGCGCATGACCCAGTTCAAGGACAAGGCGGCCAAGCAGGGTGCGGACCGGGCCTCCGTCGGCCTCTTCACGTACCCCATCCTCCAGGTCGCGGACATCCTGCTCTACCAGGCCAATCAGGTCCCGGTGGGCGAGGACCAGCGCCAGCACATCGAGCTGACCCGCGACCTCGCGGAGCGCTTCAACGGCCGCCTCGGCGAGACGTTCACCGTCCCGGCGGCGTACATCCTCAAGGAGACCGCGAAGATCTTCGATCTCCAGGACCCGTCGATCAAGATGAGCAAGTCGGCGTCCACCCCCAAGGGTCTGATCAACCTCCTCGACGAGCCCAAGGCCACCGCGAAGAAGGTCAAGAGCGCGGTCACCGACACGGACACCGTGGTGCGCTACGACACCGCGGAGAAGCCCGGTGTCAGCAACCTCCTCACGATCTACTCCACGCTCACCGGCACCGGTATCCCGGAACTGGAGCAGAAGTACGCCGGCAAGGGCTACGGTGCGCTGAAGACGGACCTCGCCGAGGTCATGGTCGACTTCGTGACTCCCTTCCGGGACCGCACCCAGGCGTACCTGGACGACCCGGAGACGCTCGACTCGATCCTGGCCAAGGGCGCGGAGAAGGCGCGCGCCGTCGCCGCGGAGACCCTCGCCCGTGCGTACGACGCGGTCGGTCTTCTGCCCGCCAAGCACTGAGCCACGCAGCCCTCTGCGACAAGCCCGATACAGCAGCGCCCTCTGCCCGCCATCCGACGACAGGAGTACGACGTGGGGACCGTAACGATCGGTGTGTCGATCGCGGTTCCGGAGCCTCACGGCAGCCTGCTCCAGGAGCGGCGCGCGGGCTTCGGTGACCCCGCGGCACACGGCATCCCCACCCACGTCACGCTGCTGCCGCCGACCGAGGTGGACGCCTCGGCGCTGCCCGCGGTCGAGGCGCACCTGGGGGCCGTCGCGGCGGCCGGGCGCCCCTTCCCGATGCGGCTCTCCGGAACGGGCACGTTCCGTCCGCTGTCGCCCGTCGTCTTCGTCCAGGTGGTGGCGGGCGGCGCGGCCTGCGGCTGGCTCCAGGAGCGGGTGCGGGACGCCTCCGGGCCCATCGCGCGCGAGCTGCAGTTCCCGTACCACCCGCACGTCACGGTGGCGCACGGCATCTCCGAAGAAGCCATGGACCGGGCATACGAGGAGCTTTCGGACTACACGGCCGAGTGGCCGTGCACCGGCTTCGCGCTGTACGAGCAGGGCTCCGACGGGGTGTGGCGCAAGCTGCGCGAGTTCGCCTTCGGCGGTGGCGGCCCGGTGGTGCCTCCGCAGGCCATGGCCCCGGTCGAGCACAGCACGCTGCCCGCCCGCTGAGCCGGCCCGGCGCCCTAGACCGGAAGGCGCCGGAACACCGCCCGCGGCACGTGCCGCAGCGCCGACATGACCACCCGCAGCGCGCCGGGCACCCACACCGTCTCCGAGCGCCGCCGCAGGCCCGTCTCGATGGCCTCCGCGACCGCCTCCGGAGTGGTCGCCATCGGCGCCTCCTCCAGGCCCGCCGTCATCTTGGAGCGTACGAAGCCGGGGCGGACCACCATCACGTGCACCCCAGTGCCGTGCAGCGCGTCGCCCAGGCCCTGGGCGAAGGCGTCGAGGCCCGCCTTGCTCGACCCGTAGATGAAGTTCGTGCGGCGGGCCCGCTCGCCCGCGACCGACGAGAGCACCACCAGGGCGCCGTGCCCCTGTGCCTGGAGCGAGCGCGCGCACACCAGGCCCGCGGAGACCGCGCCGGTGTAGTTGGTCTGCGCGACCCGCACCGCCGAAAGCGGCTCGTCCTCGTCGCGTGCCTGGTCGCCGAGGATGCCGAAGGCGAGCAGCACCATGTCGATGTCGCCCTCGGCGAAGATCTTGCCGAGCACGGCCTCGTGGGACTCGGAGTCGAGCGCGTCGAAGGCGACGGTGCGGACGTCCGCGCCCAGCTCGCGCAGACCCGCGGCGGCCTTCTCCAGGCCCGGGGACGGCCGCCCGGCGAGCCACACCGTACGGGTGCGCCGCGCGACGAGGCGGCGGGCGGTGGCGAGGCCGATCTCGGAGGTGCCGCCGAGTACGAGCAGGGACTGGGGGGTGCCGAAGGCGTCCTTCATGGGACCAACTCCTGGAGTTGCTAGAGGGCGAGGCGGCGCGAGAGGTCCGAACGGAACAGGCCACGCGGGTCGAGGTCGGCCCGCAGCGCGCGGAAGTCGTCGAGCCGCGGATACATCGCGGCGAGCATCTCGGGCCGCAGGCGGGAGTCCTTGGCGAGGTAGACGCGGCCGTCCGACGCGGCGACCTCCTCGTCGAGCTCGTCCAGGAAGACGCCGAGGCCCGGCAGGTTCGCCGGGATGTCCAGGGCCAGGGTCCAGCCGGGCATCGGGAAGGACAGCCAGCCCGGATCGCCTTCTCCGAAGCGCTTCAGTACGGCGAGGAACGACGGGCAGCCGCGGTCCGAGATGCGCCGCACGATGCGCCGCAGGGCCTCCTCCTTGCCGTACCCGACGACGAATTGGTACTGCACGAAGCCACCGCGGCCGTACACGCGGTTCCAGTGCGGGACGCCGTCCAGGGGGTGGAAGAACGTCGACATCTTCTGCAGCTCGCCCACCCGGAGGCGGGGCGCCTTGCGGTACCAGAGCTCGTTGAAGAGGCCCACCGACTTCCGGCCGAGCAGCCCTTCGGGCAGGAAGTCCGGGGCGGCGGGCAGCCTGCCGGGGCGGAACGCCAACGGGTCTCTGCGCGCGCGTGGCGGCAGGGCGTCCAGGGGAGCGTGGTCGCCGCGGGTGAGCACCGCGCGGCCCATCGACGCACCGCGCGCGAGGAGGTCGATCCAGGCGACCGAGTAGCGGTAGCGGTGGTCGGTGGCGGTGAGACGGGCCATCAGGTCGTCCAGGTCGGTGGCGCGCTCCGTGTCCACCGTCATCAACGACGTCTCGACCGGCTGCAGTTGCAGCGTCGCGGCGAGGATCACGCCGGTCAGACCCATGCCGCCCGCCGTCGCGTCGAAGAGGGGGGTGCCGCTCTCGACCGCCCGCACCTCGCCGTCGGCGGTGAGCAGTTCCACGGCCATGACGTGGCGCGAGAAGGACCCGGACCCGTGGTGGTTCTTGCCGTGGATGTCCGTGCCGATCGCGCCGCCGACCGTCACATAGCGGGTCCCCGGCGTGACGGGCACGAACCAGCCGAGCGGGAGCAGGACTTCCATCAGATGGTGCAGGGAGACCCCGGCGTCGCACAGGACGGTGCCCGCGTCCGCGTCGATGGCGTGGATGCGGTCCATGCCGGTCATGTCGAGGACCGCGCCGCCCGCGTTCTGCGCGGCGTCGCCGTAGGCCCGCCCGAGGCCCCTGGCGATGCCGCCACGCTCCCCGCAGGCCTCTAGGGCGGCCACGGCCTCCTCGGGCGAACGGGGGCGGATCAGACGGGCCGTGGAGGGCGCGGTGCGTCCCCAGCCCGACACGGACACGGTCTCGGGCGTCGCCATGGGCGCGGCCTCGGGCGTCGTCGCGGTTGCGGAGTCGGCAGGCATAGGCGTGACCGTATCGCCCGACTAAGAGCAGTTTGCTCATATACGTCTAGGCTCTCACCGAAATGGGTGATTGATAGAGTGTCGTCCTATATTGACGTAAATATTGAGAGGTTACCTAGGAAGGTCGGGAGGTCAGGTTTTCGAAGTCCCCGTAGAGGGAGGCCACATGCACGACATGGACCACCGGCTGCTGTCGGCCCTGCGCGACTGCGGCTCCGACGCGCGCGTGGCCGCCGCCGCACGGGGCCTGTCCCGGGCCGGCGAGCACGCCGCCCTCTGGCTCGCCGCGGGGCTCGCCGGCGCCGCGGTCGACCGCGAGCGGCGCGGCACCTGGCTGCGTGCCACGGCGCTTACCGCCGCGGCACACCTGGCCAGCATGGGCGTCAAGCGGGTCGTACGGCGCCCGCGACCCGGCGGCGGCACGGGCGCGGAGCCCCTCGTCAGGACCGCGGGTCGGCACTCCTTCCCCAGTTCGCACGCCACTTCGGCCGCCGCGGCCACCGTCGCGTACGGCGCGCTGAGCCCGCTCGGAGCCCGCGTCGTCCCGCCGCTCGCCGCCGCGATGTGCGTCTCGCGGATGGTCGTCGGCGTCCACTACCCGAGCGACGTGGCGGCGGGCGCTGCCCTCGGCGCCGTCACCGCGCGCGTGGGCTCCGCCTGGATGAACGGGGGCCGCACGCATGGCTGACGAGACCGCCCTGCTCGAACGCCCGCAGCCGCCCCGGCCCCCGGGGACGAGTCCCCTCGCCCTGCCGCTGGGCCTCCTGAAGACCGCGCGCCCCCGCCAATGGGTGAAGAACGTCCTGGTGGTCGCGGCCCCCGCCGCGGCCGGAGAGCTCTTCTCGCGCCACTCGCTGACGCAACTCGCCCTGGTGTTCGCGCTGTTCACGGCCGCCGCGTCCGCCGTGTACCTGATCAACGACGCGCGCGACGCCGACGCCGACCGCGCCCACCCCACCAAGTGCCGCAGGCCGGTCGCCGCAGGCCAGGTGCCGGTGACGGTCGCCTACACGGTCGGCGGGCTGCTCGCCGTACTCGCGCCGGTGGCGGCCGCCGCGCTCTGCACGCCCCTGACGGCGGGTCTCCTCGCCGCCTACGTGGCGATGCAACTGGCCTACTGCGTCAGCCTCAAGCACGTCCTCGTCGTCGATCTCGCCGTCGTCACCACCGGCTTCCTGATGCGCGCCATGATCGGGGGAGTGGCCCTCGGTATCCCGCTCTCGCGCTGGTTCCTGATCACCACGGGCTTCGGCGCGCTCTTCATGGTCTCCGCCAAGCGCTACTCCGAAGCCGTCCAGATGTCCGGGAAAGCGGGCGCCACGCGCGCGTTGCTCACCGAATACACCACCGGCTACCTCCGCTTCGTCTGGCAGCTGGCCGCCGGGGTCGCCGTCCTCGCGTACTGCCTGTGGGCCATGGAGAGCGGCGGCACCGCCACCGGCGGCTCGCTGCCCTGGCGGCAGCTCTCGATGGCCGCCTTCGTGCTCGCGGTCCTGCGGTACGCCGTGTTCGCCGACCGGGGCACGGCGGGCGAGCCCGAGGACGTCGTCCTGCGCGACCGTGCCCTTGCCGTCATCGGCCTGGTGTGGATCGCGATGTACGGCCTCGCGGTCGCCGACTGGTGAGGGCCCCCAGGGTGAGCGCGTTCCGGGAGCGGCTGCGGGCCATGGGCCCCGAACTGCTCGGCTTCGCGGCCGCCGGGATCTGCGCGTACGCCGTCGACCTCGGTCTCTTCATCTGGCTGCGCGGCCCGGTCGGTCTCGACCCGCTGACCGCCAAGGCGCTGTCCTTCGTGGCCGGCTGCACGGTCGCGTACGCGGGCAACGCGCTGGGCACCTACCGGCAGCGCGAGGGGGCCGGAGTGTCGCGAGCCTCGCGTCTTCGCCAGTACGGGATCTTCTTCGCCGTCAATATCGCGGGCGCCGCGGTGCAGCTGCTCTGCATCACCGTGTCTCACTATGGCCTGGGCCTCACCTCGCAGCGCGCCGACACTGTCTCCGGGGCGGGAGTCGGTATGGCACTCGCCACTGTGCTGCGTTTCTGGGGCACCCGGACCTTGGTCTTCCGTTCAGCGGGCAGGGAGGCATCATGGACTGGCTGAAAAAGCTCCCCGGCATCGGCCCCCGGGTGGAGCGCCTGATGCGCACGCACGCGTGGAGCGCGTACGAGCGGCTCGACAGCGTGCACTGGACCCGCCTCGCGGCCGCGATGACGTTCATCAGCTTCCTGGCGCTGTTCCCGCTGATCACCGTCGCCGCGGCGGTCGCCGCCGCGACGCTCTCCAAGGGCCAGCAGAACAAGCTGGAGGACACCATCTCCCAGCAGGTCCCCGGCATCGCCGACCAGCTGGACCTCGACGCCCTGGTCGCCAACGCGGGCACCGTCGGTCTCGTCGCCGGCGCCCTGCTGCTCTTCACCGGCATCGGCTGGGTCGGCTCGATGCGGGAGTGCCTGCGGGCCGTCTGGGAGCTGGAGGACACCGAAGAGAACCCCGTCATGCGCAAGATCAAGGACGCCGGGGTGCTCTTCGGGCTCGGCGGCGCGGGCCTCGCGTCCGTCGCCGCCTCCACCCTCGCGTCGACCGCGGTGGGCCGGAGCGCCGAGCTCGTCGGGGTGTCCGAGGGCGGCTGGGGCGGCGTGCTGTTGCAGGCGGCGGCGTTCGCCATCGCCGTCTTCGCGGACTTCCTGCTGCTGCTCTACGTCCTGACACTGCTGCCGGACGTCCAGCCGCCGCGCCGCCACCTGTTCACCGCCGGACTGATCGGCGCCGCCGGTTTCGAGCTGCTCAAGCTGCTGATCGGCGGCTACATCAAGGGCGTCGCGGCGAAAAGCATGTACGGCGCCTTCGGAGTGCCCGTCGCACTGCTCCTGTGGATCAACTTCACGGCAAAGCTCCTGCTGTTCTGCGCCGCCTGGACGGCGACGCGGAAACAGGGACAGACCGAAGAAGAACCGCGGGAGCAGACCGGCGAAGAGCCGCGGGAACAGAAGCGGGAAGAGAAGCGGGAAGAAAGCGGCTCCGTCAGCGGCGGGTCTTCCGCCGCACCAGGTCCGGCAGCGGCATCCGGCGGCTGATCACGAACCACCCGGCGGCGACGAGCGCGAGCACGCCGCCCACGACCCCGAGCGCGACGCCGACGCCGCTGCCCGACTCCTTGTCGGAGGCGTGCGCCACGTTCTTCGCCGAGTCCGAACCGCTCTTCCCGGCGCCGGGAGCACCCTTGCCGCTGCCCGTGGCCGCACTCTTCGGGGCGACCAGTTCGCCGACCGGCTCGACCTTGCCCGAGGCCTTGAAGCCCCAGTCCAGGAGGCGCGCGGTCTCCTTGTAGACCGCGTGCTGCTCCCCGGAGTCGGGGTTCATGACGGTCACCAGGAGCACCTTGCCGTCGCGCTCGGCGACACCGGTGAAGGTGTTGCCCGCGTTCGTGGTGCTGCCGTTCTTGACGCCCGCGATGCCCTTGTAGGGATCGAGACCGATGTCACCCGTAAGAAGTCGGTTGGTGTTCTTGATCGCGAAGGACCCGCGCTTCTTCTTGCCCTTGTCCTTGCCCTTCGTGACCTTCTTGGTCTCGCCGGGGAACTTGGCGGTGGCCGTCGAGCAGTACTCGCGGAAGTCCGCCTTCTGCAGCCCGGAGCGGGCGAAGAGCGTCAGGTCGTACGCGGAGGAGACCTGCCCCTTCTCGTCGTAGCCGTCCGGGCTGACCACGTGCGTGTCCAGCGCCTGCAACTCCTCGGCGTGCGACTGCATGTCCTTGACGGTCTGCGGGACGCCGCCGTTCATCGCCGAAAGAACGTGCACGGCGTCGTTGCCCGACTGCAGGAAGACGCCGAGCCACAGGTCGTGGACCGTGTACGTCTCGTTCTCCTTGACGCCGACCATGCTGCTGCCCGCGCCGATGCCCGCCAGGTCGGATGGCTCGACCTTGTGCTTCTGCGACTTGGGGAACTTCGGCAGGACCGTGTCCGCGAAGAGCATCTTCAGGGTGCTCGCCGGGGCCAGCCGCCAGTGCGAGTTGTGCGAGGCGAGCACCTCGCCCGTCTCGGCGTCCGAGACCATCCAGGAGCGCGCCGAAAGCTCCTTGGGGAGCACGGGCGCGCCCGCCTTGAGGCTCACCTGGGTGCCGGGCTCGCCGAGCTTGGTGCCGCCGACGGTCGACATCGACGCGGGCGGCTTGGGCTTGTCCTCACCTCCCGGCTTGTCGTCCGCCCATGCGGGAGCTGTGGTCGACATGGTCAGCAATGCGGCGGAAGTGACCAACAAGGCGGTCTTTTTTACGGCAGGCACGGACGAGAACGTACATGGCGCCGCTGTGGAAGTCGCCGCCGAGGTAGCCGCGAAGGTGGGCTGCGTCACGGACTCCCCGTCCGGCGCGCCGCCCGGCTCCCCACCCCGGCGGCGCCGCGGAATGGAGGCTCGCGATACTGAACGCATGAAGCTCAGCCGCCCGGTCTCCTGGTTCCTGCTCGCCTTCGGTGTGTGGAGCTGGTTCATCTGGATCACTTTCGTCAAGAACCTGTGGAAGGACGGCAGTGGGCTCGCCTTCGATGACGCAGGCGACCCGACCGCGTACTTCTGGGTCCACCTGACGCTCGCCGTCGCCTCCTTTGTCTTGGGGACGGTGGTAGGGGCCATCGGGTTGCGCGGAGTCCGTGCTCTGCGCCGTACGTCATAACTGATCGGTCATTCTTCGAGGGGCGCGCTCCGTGGTCATCCTGTTCGTGTTGGCCGGTATCGCCGCGCTCGCGGCCCTTGCCGGAATGCAGTGGTACGCGTGGCGTCGCCTGGTGCGGGACACCACGGCACGGCCGGGGTTCGCCCGGCGCGCGGGCATCGTGGTCTTCGTCGCGGGGCCGCTGCTGATGTTCGCGGCGGTCGCGAGCGAGCGGGCCGGGGCGCCGTTCTGGCTCCAGCAGGTGCTTGCCTGGCCGGGCTTCATGTGGATGGCGCTGTCCATCTACCTCGTGCTCGCGCTCCTTGTGGGCGAGCTCGTACGGCCCTTCTTCTTGCGCCGCCGTTCGAAACCCGCTTCTACGGAGAGCGCCGGTTCCGCGGAATCCGTACAGGACGGCGCTCCCGCACCGGCGGAGGCGCGGCCGGGGCCCGCCCCCTCGCGTCGCCTCTTCGTCTCCCGGATCGTCGGCGGTACCGCCGCGGCCGTCGCCGTCGGAACGGTGGGCCACGGAACGTACGGCGTCCTGAGCGGCCCGCGGGTGAAGCGCGTCACCGTGCCGCTGGCCAAGCTGCCGCGCGGTGCGCACGGGTTCCGGATCGCGGTGGTCAGCGACATCCACCTGGGGCCGATCCTGGGGCGCGGCTTCACCCAGCGTGTGGTCGACACGATCAACGGCACCCAGCCCGACCTGATCGCGGTCGTCGGTGACCTGGTCGACGGCAGCGTCGAGGACCTGGGGCCCGCCGCCGCGCCGCTCGCCCAGCTGCGCGCCCGGCACGGAACGTACTTCGTCATCGGCAACCACGAGTACTTCTCGGGAGCCGCGCAGTGGGTCGATCACGTACGCGAACTGGGTCTGCGCCCCCTGGAGAACGCCCGCACCGAACTGCCCGGCTTCGACCTCGCGGGCGTGGACGACGTGGCGGGCGAGAGCGAGGGGCGCGGGCCCGACTTCGCCAAGGCGCTCGGCGACCGTGACCGCTCGCGGGCCTCCGTCCTGCTGGCCCATCAGCCGGTCGTCATCCATGACGCCGTCAAGCACGGCGTTGACCTCCAGCTCTCCGGGCACACCCACGGCGGGCAGCTGTGGCCGGGCAATTTCATCGCCGATCTGGCCAACCCGACGCTCGCCGGCCTTGAGCGGTACGGCGATACGCAGCTGTATGTCACGCGGGGCGCCGGTGCGTGGGGGCCGCCTGTGCGGGTTGGGGCGCCGTCCGACGTCACGGTCGTCGAACTGGCCTCCCGCCAGGCGTAATCGCGCATTGGTTCGATGGGGCACGGGCCTGGCTGGATACAGTCGGGCCAGAGGGTGACGGTGTGACATCGAGCACTACCTCTGCGCAGCATTAAGTGTCGGAAGTGTGTACGGTTCTTGGCGCTTTGGTGTGCCCTAGGGGGAACGTTGTTGAGACGTCAGGCTTTCCGGCTGCCACCGCATCCGGCATCCGTCTCGCTCGCCCGGCTCCGTGTGCACGACCATCTGGCCGCCTGGGGGCACAAGGAGGAGAGCGCGGCACTGGACGACGCGGTGCTCCTCGTGTCGGAGCTGGTGACGAACGCCGTCTGCCACGGGCGCGTCCAGGAACGGGAGTTCGAGGTCGCCGTCACGGTGCTTTCCGACGGCGACTGCTTCATAGAGGTGTCCGACGAGAGCCCGGCCAGCCCGCAGCTGCGGGAAATGGGCCCCTTGGAGGAGAGCGGCCGCGGCCTGCGCCTGCTGGACAACATCGCGGAGGCGTGGGGCGTCTGGCAGCGGGGGCGGCACGGGAAGACGGTGTGGGCGCTGGTCAGGGCCTGAGGGTCTGAGTGCCTGAGTGCCTGAGTGCCTGAGGGCCTGAGGGTCTGAGGGTCTTTCGACGCAGCAGCCCGGCGCCCCGCCCCCTGACTACCGGGCTTCCCGCCCACCCGATCACCTCGCGGGCAGAGTGACCGTGACCGTAAGCCCCGCCCCCGGCGCCGTCTCCACCCCCACCTCGCCGCCGTGCGCCGCGACCACCCCCTGCACGATCGCCATCCCGAGGCCGCTGCCCGCACCTCCGCCCGCGCGGAAGAACCGGTCGAACACGCGCGCCGCGTCCTCCTCGGCGAGGCCCGGACCCCGGTCGGCGACGCGCAGCCGCACCACCCCGTCCCGCCGCTCCACGCCCAGCGTGACCGGGGTGTCGGCGGGCGTGTGGACGCGTACGTTGGCAAGGAGATTGCCGAGCACCTGGCGCAGCCCGGACTCGTCGGCGCGGACAAGGACCGCACCCTCGGCGCGGACCGCGAGCGGGCGCTCCGGCTCCTGCACCCGCAGATCGTCGGCGGCATCCCGTACGAGACGGCTCAGGTCGACGTTCCGGAAGCGAAGCTCCGGCTGCTGGTCCAGGCGGGCCAGGATGAGCAGCTCGTCCACGAGGCGGCCCATCCGGTCGGTCTCGGCGATGACGCGGCTCCACGCGCGCGTGCGTTCCGCCGGATCGCGGAGCATCCCCTTGTCGTACAGCTGGAGATAGCCGCGGATCGCCGACAAAGGCGTACGCAGTTCGTGCGAGGCGTCGGCGACGAAGCGGCGCAGCTGTGCCGAGCTGCGTTCGCGGGTCTCGAAGGCGGACTCGACCTGATGAAGCATGGAGTTGAGGGCGACGCGCAGCTGCTCGGTCTCCGTGGCCGGGGCGCGGCTCGACGGAACGCGCCTGGTCAGATCCCCGTCGGCGATGGCCGACGCGGTCTCGACCATGTCCTCCAGGGGGCGGAGCCGGTGGTGCGCGGAGATCATCGTCAGGACGGCGAGCAGCCCGAGGAGGACCACTCCGAAGGCGGCGTCGAGCTTGAGCGCCTTCTTGACGCCCGACTCCACGTCCTGCGTGTCGGCCGCCATGAGGACCGTCGTACCGTCGGCGAGCTCCGCGCCCACCATGCGGTGCGCGTCGCCGTCCAGCGTGACGTCCTGCGGCTCGGAGCCGGCGGCGACCGCCTCGGGGTCGTCCACGGCGGCGGCCAGGGTGCGCTGGCGCGAGGTCGGGGCGAGTGTGCCGATGGCGATGGGGTCGCCCCGCTCGTCCACCGCCACGAACAGCGTGTCCCCGCGCGGGAGCGCGCTCGCCCGCTCCCTGCCGCCCGGCGAGAGCTTGTCGAGCGCGATGCCGAGCTCGCTGAGCTGCTCGACGTCCTTCATGGTGAGCCCGGTGCTCAGCAGCGAACTGCGGGACTGCTGCAACTCGGCGTCCACGTTGTCGAGCAGATAGTGGCGCATGCCCATGACACTGACGCCGGTCGCCACGATGACGCCGAGCGCGAGCAGGACGACGTTCACCCACGTCAGCTTGGCGCGCAGCGAACTCATCCCGCGGTGCGCAGGCTTCATGCCGGTGCGCGCACGCCTCATGCCAGGCCGTACCCGACACCCCGCCGGGTGGTGATCACCGGAGGACCCAGCGCGTTCAGCTTGCGCCGCAGATAGCTGATGTAGGTCTCCACGACGGTCGACTCGGCCGGGTGTTCGTACTGCCACACATGGCGCAGGAGCTGCTCCTTGGGCACCACACGCCCGCCGTTGCGGACCAGGAAGCGCAGCAGGGCGTACTCGGTGGGCGTGAGCTGCGCGGAGCGGCCCTGCCTGCGCACCACGTACGTCGTCTCGTCCAGCTCCAGGTCGCCGTGGCGCAGCGGCGGGCGCTGCGGCAGCACGTCGAAGGACCTGGTGCGGCGCAGGACCGCGCCGACGCGGGCGATGACCTCGTCGATGTTGAACGGCTTGGTGATGTAGTCGTCGCCGAGGCCGAGGGCGCCCACGACCTCCGCGGGCGCGTCCCGCGCGGTCAGGAAGAGCAGGGCCGTTCCGGGGTGCCGGTCGCGGAGTTCCCCGGCCAGCGCGCGGCCGTCGCCGTCCGGCAGCATCACGTCGAGGAGCGCCACATCGGGCCGGGTGCGTCCGGCGAGCGCGAGGGCCTCGCGCACGGTGCCCGCCACCATGACGTCGAAGCGGTGATAGCGCAGGGCGATGGCGAGCACGTCGGCGATGCTCGGCTCGTCCTCGACGACCAGGACGGTGGCCGCGGCGCCCGGGGCGCCCGGTCCTCCGACATCTGTTCCCTGCTGGCCTTCGGCGTGGCTCATGCCCCCAGTATCGGCGCGCTCGTTGTACGAAGTCTCGGGCCGTGCCTTGGAGTTGCTTGAGAATCATGGGCGCGCCCCGCCGCCGAAGCGCGGCGTTGCCGATGCTGAGGCTCCTGAACGCATGGGCCCGGGGGACCTGACGACGCGAAGGAGGAGTGGATCGTGGCGGCATTGGCGCGGTGGTGTTATCGGCACCGCCTGGTGGTCCTTGTGCTGTGGGTCGGAGCTTTGTTCGGTCTGGGGGCCGCCGGAACCTCGGCGGGCACCGACTACTCGAATGTGTTTTCCCTGCCGGACACGGATTCCAAGCGCGCGTACGACCTGATGACGAAGGCCTTCCCGGAGAGCTCCGGGGACACCGACACGGTGGTCTGGCGCGTCGACGAGGGCGCGTCGGCCCGTGACGCGGACGTACGGTCCCGCGTCGGCCCCGCGCTAGAGGAGATCGCCGGCATGAAGGGCGTCGGCGAGGTCGTGAGCCCGTACGCGTCCAAGGAGGCGGGCGCGGCGCAGATCAGCGAGAACGGGCGCATCGCCTACGCGCGCGTGACCTTCGCCGAGGAGGCGAACTCGGTCCCCAAGGAACTCGTCCAGGACGTCGTGGACACGGCCCAGCGCGCCGAACGCTCCGGCCTCCAGGTCGAACTGGGCGGCCAGGCGATCACCCGCATCCAGGAGCCGCCCACCGGCATCGCCGAGACGGTCGGCATCGCGGCCGCCGCCGTCGTCCTCTTCCTGGCCTTCGGCTCGCTCTTCGCGATGCTCCTGCCGATCGTCATCGCGGTCTTCGGAGTGGGCCTCGGCATGCTCTCGACGATGCTGCTCAGTCATGTCACGGACATCCCCGAAGTGGCCCCGCTGCTCGGCTCGCTCATCGGCCTCGGCGTCGGCATCGACTACGCCCTCTTCATCGTCACCCGGCACCGGCGCGGCATCCTGCGCGGCATGGAGCCCGAGGCGTCCGCAGTGCAGGCCCTGAACACCGCGGGCCGGGCGGTGCTCTTCGCGGGCGGCACGGTGTGCATCGCGCTCGCCGGAATGCTGGTGATGAACATGCGCTTCCTGGACGGTGTGGTCATCGCGGCCTCCCTGACGGTGGTCCTGAGCGTCCTCGCGGCCATCACCCTGCTGCCCTCGCTCCTCGGCCTCCTCGGCCCCAAGGTGCTCAGCCGCAGGCAGCGGCGCCGCCTCGCCGTGACGGGACCGGAGCCCGCCGAGGCGAGCGGCCTCGCGGCGCGATGGTCCTCGTACGTCCAGAAGCGACCTCGCTCGATAGCGGCACTCGCCTTCGTGGTGATGGCCTTCCTGGCGCTCCCGCTGCTCTCCCTGCGGCTCGGCGCGACCGACCAGGGCAACCACCAGGAGTCGACGACGACCCGGCAGGCGTACGACATGCTGGCCGACGGATTCGGTCCGGGCTTCAACGGTCCGCTCCAAGTAGTGGCCGAAGAGGCCGACACCGGAAACCTGGTGGCGACCATCCGCGAGACGGAGGGCGTCGCCACGGTGGCGGCGGCTCCGCCCGCGGACGGCATCTCGGTCATCAACGTCGTCCCGACCACTTCCCCCCAGTCCGAGGAGACGGACCGACTCATCGACCGGCTACGGGACGACGTGATCCCCGAAGCCGGAGTCGAGGCCCACGTAGGCGGCGTCACCGCCGTCTTCAAGGACTTCGCCGCGGTGACGGGCGACCGGCTGCCCTACTTCGTGGGTGCGATCATCGCGCTCGGCTTCCTCCTGCTCCTCATCGCGTTCCGCTCCCTCGTGGTGCCGCTGACGGCCGCCCTGATGAACCTGATCGCGGCGGCGGCGTCCTTCGGTGTCCTGGTGGCGGTCTTCCAGTGGGGCTGGGGGACGGAGCTGCTCGGCGTCGGCAAGGAGGGGCCGATCACCGCCTTCCTGCCCGTCATCATGCTGTCGCTGCTCTTCGGGCTCTCGATGGACTACCAGGTGTTCCTGGTGAGCCGCATGCACGAGGAATGGGTGCACACGAAGGACAACGCCCGCGCCGTACGGGTGGGGCTCGCCGAGACGAGCAGGGTCATCAACTGCGCGGCCCTGATCATGATCTGCGTCTTCTCCGCGTTCGTCCTGAGCGGCGACATGGAGGGCGCGATGGCGGGCATCGGCCTCGCGGCGGCGGTCGCCCTGGACGCGTTCATCCTGCGCACGGCCCTGGTCCCGGCCGCCATGCATCTGCTCGGCCGCGCCAACTGGTGGCTCCCCGCGGGCCTGGAGAAGCGCCTTCCGCACCTGGCGGTGGAGCCGCGGGAGCCCGAGCCGGCCGTCCCGGAGCCGGAATACGTCCCCCACGCGCGCGTGCCGGAGTCCCACGACGAAGGCGGCGCCTCCGTAGTGCACGGTTTCATCCGTACGACGGAGGGTGAGCCGGTGGAGGGCGCGGTCCTGACCCTCCTCTCCAGGGGTGGCAGTCGCCTTGACCGCGTCACTTCCCTCGCGGACGGCTCGTACATCGTCGCGGCTCCGTCGGCGGGCGCGTACCTCCTTGCCGCGACGGCTCCCGGCTACGAGGCCCGCGCGCGGCACATCACGGTCGCGGACGGGCCGCTGGTGTACGACGTGGAGCTGGCGCAGGGTGAGATGGACGCGGTGAACTAGCCGGCGGACGACTGGCCTGTGGGTCCGGGCCGGACGGTCCGGACCCTCGGCAGCCCCGTCACGGCCATCACCAGGGAGTACAGCGAGGTCGTCGCCGTGATGAAGAGCCGGTTGTTCTTCGGCCCGCCGAAGGCGATGTTGGAGACGGCCTCGGGGACCGTGATCCGCCCGATGAGGGTGCCGTCGGGGTCGTAGCAGTGCACGCCGTCCTCAAGGGCGGCGGCCCACAACCGTCCGCCGTCGTCGAAGCGGATGTTGTCGAAGCCGGAGTCCTTGGACTCGGCGAAGACGACGCCGTCCGACAGAGTCCCGTCGTCGCGCACGTCGAAGACGCGGATCCGGGCGGCACGGGAGTCGGACACGTACAACTGCCGCTCGTCCGGCGAGAAGACGAGCCCGTTCGGCCCGTCGAAGCCGTCCGCGACGATCCGCACGGCACCGGTGACGGGATCGATCCGGTAGACGTGGCAGCCACCGATCTCGGCGGCCGCACGATGACCCTCGTAGTCACTGGTGATACCGAAGTCGGGGTCGGAGAACCACACCGAACCGTCGGAGCGGACCACGGCGTCGTTCGGGCTGTTGAACCGCTTGCCCTCGAAACGGTCGGCGAGGACGGTGACGCGGCCGTCGTGCTCGGTGCGGGTGACGCGCCGGTTGCCCTGCTCGCAGCAGATCAGGCGCCCCTCGCGGTCGAGGGTGTTGCCGTTGACGTACCCGGCGGGCGTGCGGAAGACGCCGACGGCGCCGGTCGTCTCGTCCCAGCGCAGCAGCCGGTCGTTGGGGATGTCGCTCCAGACGAGCTGGCGCCAGGCGGGGAGGTAGAGCGGCCCTTCGGCCCACCGGCAGTCGTCGTAAAGCACTTCGAGTTTGGCGTCCCCGTTGGCACACCGTCCGGTGCGGAAGCGGTCGTCCAGGATCTCGTACGACGTCGGGACTTTCTGGGAAGGCATGACGACCCCTGTCTGACGGAGTGAGGGTATGACTGAATCACATTCTGTAGTACGAGGATATTGCAGTACGAGATATGGTGTACGTCAAGAGTGATCGGGTGCGGAAGACAGGAGCACGACCGATGGACGACACCGACCGAGAGCTGCTGGCGCTGCTGCAACAGGACGCCGCCCAGTCGTACGCGAACCTGGGCAAGGCGGTAGGCCTGTCGGCGGGCGCGGCTCATGAACGGGTGCGCAAACTGCGCGAGCGCGGAGTGATCCGCCGCACGACGATCGACGTGGACCCGGCGGCGGTGGGCCGCGGGGTGCTGGCCTTCGTCATGGTCGACTCGACGGCGTGGATGGGGGACCGGGCGGCGGACTTCGCCGCGATCCCCGAGATCCAGGAGGCGCACGTCATCGCGGGCGCGGCAAGCGTCCTGGTGAAGGTCCGCACGGGGACGACGGAGCAACTCCAGGACGTGCTGCGGCGGCTGTACGCGATCGACGGGGTGAGCGGTACTCAGGCGACGGTGTCGCTGGAGACGTTCTTCGAGAGGGAGGTGTCGCCGACCCTCGTGGCCGACGGCTAGCTCCGAGCCAGCTCGGGCCGCTTGCGATAGTCGGTGAACCCGATGACGTTCCCCCACGGATCGGCGACCTCGACGGTCCACCCGGTGGCCACGGAGGCGGCGGGCGCGAGCGGCTGGATCCCGGCGGCCTCAAGGGCCCGCCCGGCAGCCCGCGCGTCCCCCACCTCTAGCCACACCCGCGGCGCGGTCCACGCCACCGGCCGGTGCTCGACCCCGTCCTCCACCCGCAGCAGAATCCCGGGCGTCTCCTTGCCCACCTTCAGGATGGCGAGCCCGATCTCGTCGATCCGATGCGTCACGGGGAACCCGGCGCGCTCGTAGAAGCTGACGGCTTCTTCGAGATCACCGACGGGGAAGAGGACGTTGTCGAAGCCGAGCAGTACGGTCGACGGATCTTCGGTCGACGGGTCACCGGATTGACGAACGGACTGCTCAACGGACAGGCCGACCGACTGGTTGTCTGACATACCGTCAGAATAGGGCGGTTGTCACGTATTCAGCCGCACTCTCAACATTTGACCGCCAAATGGACGCTGGCATCACCCCGCTGGGGTGCTCAGCGGCTGATCCACGGCATCTCCGGGCGTATCGCCGGATCTGTGCTGCCTGGTGACAAACCTATTGCACGTGCTCACGAAAGTGGGTACCCGGATGGTCGAGAATCCACTGCAGCATCTCGGAGTACAGGACGATGGAATCGTAGTTAGTGTCCACGACACCCAGGAGGCCGGGGATGGTGTGCTGAAGGAAGGCGTCTCTGCATGAAACGTTCTCGTATTCGATCAGCGCAGCCTTGAATTCGCCGATCGTTTCTTCGATGGATGAAAGTTCCTCGGGTTCGAAATCGATAACAGCTTCCTCTGACGTATCTAGTCCAACAATGCCGCCTCCTACCTCAAATCGTTGAAAGTCTGAAAGGTCTTCAAGTCTTCGCAATTCCTGAATTCGACTCAGGAATCGATCCCAGTCCGAGGAGGCTGTGAATAGAATCATCGTATCCCTCATGGTGCAATCACCTGCATGAGGGTCTCTTTATCCCGGGTGACCATTATGCCTGCCTCCTCTAGCGATTTGATCACTGACCCGCGCCCCTTCGGTAGATATACGATGACTGGATAATCCGTAAGGCTCTGGGTGTTAAGCGCCTGCTTTAGGGCGCCCTTTCCGGATCCGTCCTTGACTTGAATTACTGCGTTTCCGGTCACGATATCGAAGTCAGTGAGGGGCTTTCCGTCGGCTCCCACGATATCCACACCTTGGGCCTTCATGTGCCCTGGGTAGCGTGCGTGGATCTCATCCGCGAGCTCTGGGACGAGAGGGTCGTCGCCCTTGCCTGTAACCCACGGCCTGCAGGGAGTGAGTCCATGCGGGTCCACCCACATGTGCGGGTTGTTGACGTATGCAACTGGGTTGGGGGCAGGCTCCAGTCCGAGTGGGTCGGGGCTGGCGTAGCGACCGGTTTCGGGATCATAGTGGCGAAAGTAATTGTAGTGTAGCTCCGTTTCGGGGTCGAAATACTGGCCTGGGAAACGCAGCGGTGTATACGTGATGCTTCTGGCGGCCCAAGCCGTTGTGCCCCAGAGTGAGCTACGGGCCCGCCAGGCGATTTCGCCGTTTTCGTCAATCAATTCACTGGGAGAACCGACAAGGTCGGTGATAATGGAGAAGAATCTGGAATCAATCTCCTCCTGAGGGGCCTCGGTCGCGGATATGCTTTCGGTCTGGAGGATAGGGGTCAATCCCTGGTGTTCCCATGTGAGAGTGACGAGTGCCGGCAATTCATCTGCGATGGTGGTCTGTTCGCACAGAATGGTGCCGTCCCAGGTGAAGACCGTTTGTTCGACGACTGTCTCACCATCGGGAGCGAAGCGTTGCTTGGCCACGCGCCGGCCAAGGGGATCGTAGCGATAGAGCCATCGGGTGCCGTCTGGAGTGGTGACGGATGTGAGGCGGTCCTCCGCATCCCAGCTGTAGCGCCAGGTGTCCGGCTTGCGGGACAACCGAGGCTTCTGGCGCAGAGTGACGCGGCCGAGCTCGTCATGCTCGTATCGGACCTGTCCTGCACGGGTGACACGGGTCCCGGCATAGTGGCGCGTTCCTGTGGCTTCGTGGCCCGGATGCAGAGAAGGCCAGTGAGCCTCAGTCTGATTACCAGCACCGTCGTAGGCGTACGTCTCCGTCCAATCGTTTCCGTGGACTGCCGTCACGCGGTCTGCCATGTCCAGGTCGTAACCTCGGGGCCCGGACAGCTGATCGTCCATGCCAAGCAGGTTGCCGTCGGCACGGTAGGTATAGGTGCGGTGCTGGATGGAGCGTTCCTCAGCGGTGACGGTCTGGCTGATGAGGCGCCCCAACTCATCGAAGCCCTGAGCCAGAGCAATGTGCGCGCCAAAACGCCTGACGACTTCTCGGCCCGTCAGATCGCGGTCGAAGTCAATGACGCGGCCGGAAGCGGTGAGCCTGGTGAGCTGATCGGCCGCATCGTAGCTCCGGGTACTGGTTGCTCCAGTGGGGGTTGTGCGGCTTATGCGGCGGCCTGTTTCGTCGAAACCATAGGTGACCGTTCGGCCGTCGGTAGTCTCGGAGAGTACTCGACCGCATTGATCCCGAACCAAAACGATGTCGCAGTCCGGCCCGGTTGCATGCATGAGGCGGCCAACCAAGTCGTAGCCGTAAGTCGTGACCGCTTCAGCCGCTTCCTTACGAATGAGCCTGCCTACGGCGTCGTGCTTGTAAGCGATGGTTTGACCGAGAGCATTGGTGCACGAGGTGAGGCGCCCTGCGGCATCGTGTGTGTACGTGATCGTGCGCTCGTCGAAGTCCGTCTCCGAAATCCGGCGTCCAGCGATGTCATACCCGTAGTTCCAGGTCAGGCCGAGGGGGTTAGTCACCTGCGTGAGTTTCAGGGAGGCATCGTACGCGAACTCATGACGAGCCCCATCCGCTGTCGTGCGGGCCGCCACCAGATCGAAATGGGTGTACTCGGTTCGTGATACCTGGCCCAGCTGATCTGTATAACTTGTGCAGTTTCCTTCGCCGTCGTAAGTCCATGATTCCGTTGTTCCGTCCGCCGAGATGCGGCTGAGGAGTCGCCCTTCAGTCGACCACATCAGCCGCATCGTGTGCCCCGTGGCATCGGTGAGACCGACAGGCCGACCCCAGGCGTCCCACCGCCAGGCTGTGGCATGGCTCATGGGGTCCACGGCATCGAGAGGCAATCCCGCCGGATTCCAACGCACACTCGTGGTGTGACCTAGCTCATTGGTGAACGTGGCAGGTTGTCCTGTTGTGGTAAATGTGCTGAACGTAACCGCTCCGGCGGGATCGATGGTGCTGGTGCAGTTTCCACGAGCGTCATAGCTATGCCGCAAGGAAGTGCCATCCGGCAATTCGATGACCGTGGGGAGGTTCAACTCGTTGTAGGCGACCCGTACGACGGCGCCATCTGGTTGGATCACCTCAACAGGTTGCCCCAACTCATTGTTCACGAGAGTTGTGGTGTGCCCGAGCTGATCCGTCCGCGCCGCGACGTGCTGGTAGGAGTCGTATGCGGTGGTGACCGTGCCGCCGAGCGGATCGATTTCGGCTACGACCAGACAGTTTTCATCTATGACTACGCGGGTGGTGGCGCCCTCCGAGGTAGCGATCTCAGTGACGAGGCAGTCGGGCCAAGCGGGATCGCGGACGTCGTAAGTGAAGGTGTTGGCCACGTGCCCCGCTGTACCTCCTTGAGCGATGCACCGGTCGTGCTCGTCATAGACGTAGCCGTAGCAGCTTTGGTTGGTGTCCTCCCACGAGGTGATACGCAGTTGTTCGTCGTACGTGAACTTCAGCGGGAGCCCCGAGGAGTTGGTGACGTCAGTAAGATTGCCGTCGGTGTAGCCGTATTGCTTGATTACTGCATCCACGCCACCTTCGCCCGCGCCCGCCAGACTAAGCACGATGACGCGCTCATCCTCGACGGTCAGTTTGAGGTGATAGCCGCCGCAGTGACGGATCCCCAATGGGACGCCAGCGGCGTCGTAGTCGATGTCTATAGCGTTGTGGTTGCGGTCGGATATCCGTGCCAGGAGCGCCTCCCCGTCGACGGGGGGAGCGAAACGACGTCGGTGGCCGGTCACCGGATCCGTGATGGAGTAGGCGCCGTCGTCCAGACGTTCAAGTGGCCAGCGCGGCCCGGACTCCGGTAGTACAGGGGCGTCTGGGCCTGTCGGGTGAGGGTAGTCGAGAAGCATGCCGTCCTCGGTGACGAACACGATTCCTTGCTGGTCGATCTCCAGGCGCTGATCGATGGTGGAGGTCCAGCTCGGCCCGAACCAGCCACCGGTGCGGTAACCGGAGGCGACACGACGGGTGAAGACCAGCGGCAGTGTACCGGGCAGAGTGACGTCGATCTCCTCCAGGAACATCTGCCCCGTGGCAGCATCCACTGGGTCGCCGCAACCCTTGATCTTGCCCTTGAGTCGATTGAATGCCCCCTTCGCGCCCTTTGTTAGCGCAGTCCGGGCCGACTTGAAACCCTTGAGCCCGGCCTTGAGGCCCTTCATGCCCTTGGCGAGGCCGCGGAGGCTGGTGAGGCCCTTCATGCCCGGGATGCAGTCCAGGGCCGCG
>NZ_BMTR01000017.1 GCF_014649775.1 Streptomyces longisporoflavus
AATCTTGGTGTTCGCGGAGGCCAGCGGGTGCAGGCCGATCTCATGGGCCAGCATGCCCATCACGTAACCGATGTCGTACTTCTCGAAGTAGTAGCTGGCCAGATTGATCTCGACACCCGCGTCACCCCGGTCATGCACATCGGCCGGCGTCTCCGTCGTACGCAGGCGCAGCGTGATCCGCACCGGACGGCCGCCGACAAAGTCCTTGATGGTGCTGTGCTCGTCCAGCAGCTCGACGATCCGGACCGCCTTCTCGACGTACTTGTCCGTCTGATTCAAGTTGGTGAACTCGTAATTCCCCAACTTGAAGGTGCCCGGAGCGGCGATGTTCTCCGTGTCCTCGGTGTTGGCCTGGGGCAGCCTGGGGCGGGCTTCACCGGGGTTGGCGCCGGTGTTTCCGCCGGGGTTGTCGCCAGGGTTGTCGCCGGTCTGGGCCGGGGCAGTGGGTTGTTGGATGCTGTCGCCTCGGTTGTTGGCCGCGACGCTGGCGGCCAGGCCGGTGAAGTCGCCCAGCACACCCACCGCGCCCTTGTCGGCGGGCAGCAGCGGACGGACGGGGCTGTCCGCTGCGAGGTGCTCGGCGAGCTGGGCCTTGTAGGCGTTGTAGGCCCTGGCCGTGTAACTGGGGTCCTTGACCGCCTTCGCCCGGTGGTCATTGGTCACCGCGATCGACGCCAGATCCATCAGATAGGTGTCGATGAGGTCGGTGACGTCCTTGGGCTTGGCGCCCGCCACGCCCACCCGCGCGTGCTGGGCCAACACCTGGGCCATCTCCACGACAATGTCACGGTAAATGCCGTGGCGGATCGTCGCCGGGAAGGCAGCCATGACATGGTCCGCCTGGCCCGCGCCCACCGTGTTCATGAAACGCGGCGTCCTCAGCGACTCCAGGCCCGGCACCCGCAACGGCATCCCCGCATACAGATCCTCCTCCTCGGGAATTCTCGTATTCCGCGAGGCCAGCGGGTGCAGGCCGATCTCATGGGCCAGCATGCCCATCACATAACCGATGTCGTACTTCTCGAAGTAGTAGCTGGCGAGATTGATCTCGACACCGTCATCGCCCAAGTCACGTACGTCAGCGGGTGCTTCGGTCGTGCGCAGGCGCAGCGTGATCCGGACGGGACGGTTGCCGACGTAGCTCTTGATGGTGCTGTGCTCGTCCAGTAGCTCGACGATCCGCATCGCCTTCTCGACGTACCTGTCCGTCTGATTCAAGTTGGTGAACTCATAATTCCCCATCTTGAAGGAACGAAGGCCCGGTTCCTCCGGTGCGGCAGGCGCCGCGTCCGCGTCCGCGTCCTGGGGAGCGTGTGCCGGGACCTCGGTGGCTGCCGTCCCGTCGGCGGTCCGGGGCAAAGAGACCGGGTCCACCCAGATGGCCTCGCGGGATTCCCCGACGGCGGCGTTCCGGGCCGCGGCCCAGCTCTGATCGAGTTGGTCGCTGTTCCGCTGAGGCGCCGGGCTTACGTCGCCGATGAGCGCTCCGAGCAGAGCCAGGTGTCGATCGCGCAGGCCGACGGGAGCGAGGGAGGCATCTTCGGGAGCCTTGTTGAGGTCGCCGAGGAGGCTGCCCAGGATGTGCGGGCGCTGCGGGGAGTCGGTGTCCCGGTATTCGTCGCGCAGGCCGAGTTGGTGGGTGAGTTCGTGAACCAGCTGCACCGGGGTGGCGTCGGCCCACCAGGTGGTCTGATCCATCCCCTGGTCCCGGCCCGCGAGGTTCACGGTCAGGTGCGGGGCGCCGGTGGGGTCGACGCGTTCTACGGTCACGTGCAGCCGGTCACCGTTCAACAGGCGGTAGTCCGGACCGTTGAGGAACTCCGCCACGCCCGCACTGAGCTGGTCGAACACGTGCGAGGCTTGATCGTCGGTGCCGCGCAGCGCGACGCGGACGGTGAGGTCGGTGACCGGCTCGCCCTGGTACGAGAACCGCCGTGCGTCGAAACCGGAACGCACCACGAAACGGGGGCGGCTGTCGCGCGTGCCGCTCGGCGGCGTCGTGATGTGTGGGGCGGCGCCGGTGTCGGTGTCGGTGTCGGGCTGGGGCAGCCTGGGGCGTGCCTCGCCGGGGTTGCCACCGGAGGTGTCCCGGATCTGGTCCGGGACAGCGGGTTGCTGGATGCTGTCGCCGCGGTTGTTGGTTCCGACGCTGGTGGCCAGGGACGCGAAATCGCCCAGCACGCCGAACCTGCCCTTGTCCGCGGGCAGCAGGGCATGGAGGGGGCTGTCCTCTGCGAGGTGCTCGGCCAGCAAAGCCTTGTATGCGTTGTAAGACCTGGCCGTGTAACTGGGGTCCGTGACCGCCCTCGCCCGATGGTCATTGGTCACCGCGATCGAGGCGAGGTCCATCAGGTAGGTGTCGATGAGGTCGGTGACGTCCTTGGGCTTGGCACCGGCCACGCCCACCCGCGCATGTTGCGCCAGCACCTGAGCCATCTCCACCACGATGTCGCGATAGATGCCATGCCGGATCGTCGCCGGGAACGCCGCCATCACGTGATCCGCCTGACCCGCATCCAACGTGTTCATGAAACGGGGCGTCTTCAGCGTCTCCAGGCCCGGCACCCGCAGTGGCATCCCCGCATACAGGTCTTCCTCCTCGGGAATCCTCGTATTCCGCGAGGCCAGCGGGTGCAGACCGATCTCATGGGCCAGCATGCCCATCACATAACCGATGTCGTACTTCTCGAAGTAATAGCTCGCCAGGTTGATCTCGACCCCGGCATCACCCCGGTCATGCACATCGGCCGGCGCCTCCGTCGTACGCAACCGCAGCGTGATCCGCACCGGACGGCCGCCGACAAAGTCCTTGATCGTGCCGTGCTCGTCCAGCAGCTCGACGATCCGCATCGCCTTCTCGACGTACCTGTCCGTCTGATTCAAGTTGGTGAACTCATAATTCCCCATCTTGAAGGCGCGGGCTTCCGCGTCCGTGTCGTTGCCGGAGAGCGTGCTCAGCTCATACGCCTCCTCTTCCGCGAGGCCGGGGAGGCCGGGGAGGTCGCTGCCCGTCGGTGACGGGGGCAGCGGGATGGCCGCCGGGTCCGCGGGGGTTCGGAGGGTCAGGGGTACGAAGTCGCCGCCCCGGCGGCGGATTCGGATGTGCGAGCCCGTGCCGCCCGACGGGTCCTTGTAGGTGTGAGCGGTTCCGTTCTCCTCGATCAGGGTCACGGTGGTGCCGGTCGCGGTGGCGGCCCACTCCGCCACCGCGCGGTCCGCACCGGGGCCCCACGGAGCCTCCGCGAGGTGGCGGCGCAGGTGGCCGTCACGGGCGTCCTGGCTCGGCGCCGGCATGCCGGGGTGGACCCGCAGGGGCGGGGGTGTGAAGAGCGAGTCGTGCTCTGCCCTGCTGCCGGGCAGGCCGTTCAGGCGCATCAGCTGGGCGGGCGTAGCCCCGGCGCGGGTGCGCAGCCGCACCGCCTCGTGGCGGTCGAGACCTGGCTGCTCGGCGGCCTGGCGCAAGGCCGTGGACAGCGCGCCGAAGAAGCCGTTGCCTCGGCCGGTGGGGGTGCCCTGCGTGTAGGTGGCACCGTCGGGCGCGGTGAGGACGCCGTCGCGCGCGAGGCGGTAGCGCGGGCCGCTGCTGTCTGCGGGCGGCAGCCAGGGCGGGGTGGTGTGGCTGCGGTGTGCGGGCGCCGTCGCGGTCTGCGGCTTCGACACCGGAGGCGTGGCCGTCGTCGGCCCGGGCAGCGCGGTGGCGGCCGGGACCGGGGAACCGGGCGGGAGCGCGGCGGAGAAGAAGCCGTCGGTGGCGAAGAGGACCGGGTCGCTGGCCGGGTCGACGCGGGCCGGGTCGTGGCCGTGCGGCAGGAAGAGCTGGTCACGGCCCTCGCCGGTCACCACGGTGAGCGGAGTGCCGAGGACGCGGGCGGCGAGGGCGGGCAGCAGGTCTGCGCCCCCGTGGTCGCCCGCGCGGCGCTCGGGGGGTCCGCCGGCCGGGAGCGCGGTGCCGTCCTGGCGCGGTTCGGCGGCAAAGGGGCGGGACAGGGCCGCCACGGCGAGCGCAGCCCGCTGCCCCGGGGTCGGCCAGTAGGTCTGCGGAAGCCTGCCGAAGGCGTCGAACTCGGCCTGCTGGGCGGGGGGGAACTCGATACCCGCAGCCTCGATTTCCTCCTGTGTGAAGGTGTCCGCGGCATCCGGGGCGAGGGCGTCGAGCAGGTCCTCGTTCCCGTCGTCGCCCAGCGCCCATGCGAGGCGGTCGCGGGCCGCATCGATGGCTTCGGCGGTGACCGCCGGGTCGCCGGGGGTGTTCGCGAACCGGTAGGCGAGGTCGGTGCGGAGCAGGTGGGGCAGGCGGCCCCGGTTCTCCGCGACGGCCAGCAGTGCGTGGAAGAAGGAGGCGCCGTCGTGCGGCATGTCGTGCACCTCGCGCACGGTGGTGCCGTCCGGCGAAGTGAGGGTGCGCGGGGCGGGGGCGGTCCCCACGGTGCTGACCCCCTCGGTGCTGACCCCCTCGGTGCCGACCCCGTCGGTGATGACGTACGGGGCGGGTGCCTCGGATTGCCAGGCGGGCTTGGCGTACTTCTCCGGCAGGCCCGCCGGCAGGTCCGCCGGCAGGTCCGCCGGCAGGTCCGGCACCGGCCCGGAGGCCGGGCCCTGGTGGTGGGCGGTGAGGCGGGAGGCGGCGAGGTGCAGCCGGTGGTGGTCCCCGGCGGCGGCGTCGGTGTGCTGCTGCCAGCGGTGGACCTCGTGCCGGGCGGCCTGCCAGGCGACGACGGCCGGGGACCAGACGATGTCCTGCGGAAGGTCGGTCGGCGGGCCGGAGTTGTCGTCGCCGAGCGCGGCCTGCTCCTCCGCGCTCAGGTCGAGCCATGTCTCACGGGCCCGGGCGCGGGCGTCGTAGTAGTTCTTCTCGGCCGCGGCGAGGTCGGCCGCGGCCTTGGCCTGGTCGTCCCAGGCCGTGCGGACCTCGGGGGTGAACGTGGTGTCGTCCAGGAGGCCGTAGTCGCGGGCGATGTCCTCGCGCAGCCAGACGAGCGCGGTGGTCTCGGCCTCGGCGGCGCGCGGGCCGCGCTTTGCCTTGCCGAGCGTGTGCAGCGGGCGGCTGTCGGTGATGCGGTGGTCCACCTCGGCCACCGAGAGCCAGCTCACCGGCAGCGCGAAGAGCATGCTGCGGTCGGTGACGACCTTGACGTGGGTGCCGAGTGTGGTGTCGGCGGCGCCCTTGAGTACGGTGCCGTCGTTCGTGCCGCCGATCGGGACCGAGGCACCGGGGTTGGTCACGCCGGCGTTGCTGTTGCCCGCGAGGGGTGCGGTGCCCACGGCGCCCTCGACGTTGTCGGTGATGCCGGCCTCCGACGCGTCGGAGGTCTTCGTCCGCTGCATGGCCTCCATGCGGGGCTTGTTCTCGACGGCGAGCAGCCGGGCGCCGTTGCGGTGCATTTTCGCGTAGAGGCGGGAATCGGCGGTGTGGGACTGGCCGAGGAGGTGCGATGAGGCCTGCGTGGGCAGCGGTGTGCCGGTCGCGCCGAGCGCCTCACGGAAGCCTGCGGTCAGGCCGACTTGCGCGGTGGCCTCCTGCTGGGCCTGTGCGGGCGCCGTGCCGAGGCCGGTCAGCGAGGTGAGGCGGGCGGTGCGTACGCGGCCGTCGAGGGTCGTGCCGGTGAGCCGGTCGCCGAGGTCGCCGTCGCCGAGTCCGTCGGCGCGCGCGGTGGCGAGGGTCAGGGCGTCCTGCACATTGGCGGCGCCGCGGATGTCCACGGCGAGGATGCCGGAGCCGATCGCATCGTCGAAGGGCAAGACGTCGGACGGCGGTACGTCAGTGGGTGGGACGTCGGTTGACGGTACGTCGGGGCCGGCGGTGTCGCCGCCCGGGGAGGAGGTGCGCCAGGCCGCGATGCCCTCGGGGCGTGCCTGCGCCGCGGTCAGCAACCGTACCGCGCGCTCCGGCTCCGGCACGTCCTGCTCGGTGATGGCCCGGTCGGCGCCGTCACCTTCCGGGGTGAGCAGACTCGCGGGGAGGATCTCGTTGAGGCTGCCGACGGGGGCGGCGTCGACGCGAGGGGCGAGCGGATCGCCGGTCGCGTCCGTCATGGTGACGGTCAGGGTGTAGCTGGTGACGATCTCGGCGTGCGCCTGGGTGGTGGCGATGTTCGGCATGGCGGTGGTACCGGCGGTCTGCGTACGGGTGCTCGCCCGCTGCTTGGCCGCGGTGCCCTGGAGCGACGGATTGGCGATGAGGACACCGCTGTCCGCGGCCCGCTCGCCCCCGCTCAGTGTCACGTCGGCGCCGCGGTCCTGCGAGACGCCGTCCGCGTCGTCGCGTGCGGTGGTGCGGTAGTCCTCAAGCTCGAACCCGGTGCGCAGCCTGTCCACGGTGGTGGTGACCGGAGTCAGCTCGAACCGCAGCTGCCCGGGACTGCCGCCGACCGGCAGGTGGAACGGGCTCGACCAGCTGCGGTAGCGCACCGGCAGGGTCATCCCGCCGGTCGTCAGCTCGTGCAGATGCGAGAGCAGGAAGTCCGGGGAGAGCCGCTGCAGGACCTGCTCCCGGTCGTGCGAGGGCACTCCGATCTTCTCCAGCTGCGGCGTCAGTTGCTGCGCCGCGCTGCCGGCGTCGAGCTGGCCGGTCGGGTGGGTGGGGAAGCGGCGCCCTTGCAGGTAGGGGGGCAACCGGTAGCCGCCGCCCAGGTTGTGCGGGGTGGTGGTGCCGAGGCCGTCGGGGGCGAGACCGGCCTCGATGACGTCCTGCATCGGCAGGTGGAACATCACCGCGTCGCGGATGCGCTGGAGCGCGGCGGCGGCCCCGCGCGGGGCGAGGCTTTCGCCGAGGCGCCCGGAGAGCCGCCCGGCCGCGGAGCTGATACGGGCCCCGGCGCGGGTACCCACCGCGCCCATCGCGGCCGTCCAGCGGTCCCGTACCGCGACGGTCTCGGTGGCGTCGGCGACCACCAGGTACATCCGTCCCGTGAAGGCGAGGGTGGTGTTACGGCCGCGGGTGAGGGCCTGCGAAATGCTGCGGCCCTTGCCCCACGCGTACTGCAGGGCGGTCGAGTAGGAGCCGACCACCGCCTGCTGGCCCGGCGCCTGCTGGAGCGGCATGTCGGCGCCCTGGATGCCGAGGGTGGTGTGGGTGACGGTGCTCCCGCTGCCGAGGACGCGGTGCTCGTTGCCGACGGTGGCCTCGAGGCTGGAGGGCTTCGGGTCGCTCTTGACCCGGAAGTTGTGCAGTTCGCCGCGGACAGCGGCCTTGAGGTAGTGGGTCCGGAACGGCCCCGCGCCGTTGAGTCCGCTGACCCGGGATCCGAACGGCCCCAGATACTGGCCGAGTTGCCCGGCCACACTCAGGTTCGCCATCGCACGGCGCAGCGCGGTGCGCACCGGGGCGGCGGGGGCGCTGACGTGCCAGGAGGTGCCGGAGGCGCGGTCGGCGGTGTCCTGCATGAGCTGCTGGCGCTGCGGTCCGCCTTCGGCGCTGATCACTACATGCGGGATGCTGAGCAGCCGCTCGGTGAGCCGCCGGTCGGCCGCGTCCGCCCTCGCCAACGGACGTACGCCGTCCAGCAGTTGGTTCGCTTCAACGGAAGACAGGTGCTGCGGTACGGGGGCCGCGGGCGCCGGTGTCGTGACTCCGGGCGGCGGATCGGCGGGCGCGTGACGATCGGAGCCGTGCGCGGACGGCACGGCGAGCTCCACGCGGCCGACGGTCTCGTTGCCCCGGCCGAACAGCGGCCGTTCCTCGACCTTGCTGACGAAGACACCCGCGCCGAGCAGGCCGACCGAGGCGAGCCTCGCCCAGCCGCGCGGGCGGCGGTGGCCCTCGAAGGACGCGTCCAACTCCACCCGATAGCTGTAGAGGTCGGCGCCCGTCTGGAACATCAGGTGGTCGTGGGTGACCGCGACCGTGTTCCTGGTGGTCCTCTGGTCGGTCCTTGCGTGCCGGACGCCGACCGACACATTGCCGGTCTGGCGCGGCAGCCCGGCCTCGGGCACCTTGTCGTGGTCGCGCGGCGAAACGCTCAGCTCGACGCCGCCGGAGAGGGTGGTGGACGCCTGCTGCCCCTGCCCGGATACCTCGGTGCCGATCACCGCGTTGCGCAGCGCCCGTTCGCTCATCGTGGTCTCGAACCGCCGGTCGGTCAGGCGCGCCTTGAGGATGAGCGTGTGGTGACCGCGGCGCACCTTGCCGTCCTCGGTGAGGCTGACCGGGACACCGGTGGTCGTCAGATCGTCCAGGCTCTGCGCCAGGGTGGGCCGGTTCAGCGCCTCGCGCACCTGGCGGTCGTTGTGCAGCGCGGTCCGCATCCGCCCGTCGCCGTACCAGAACTTGGCGAGGCGCGGATGCCGCAGCATCATCGGCGGGACGAACAGCGAGGGGTGGGCGCGGTGCAACGTGTCCAGGACGGAGTCCGCGAAGACCCGCATGGGGTCTTGGGGTGGGGGTGCGGGTGCCGGCGCGGGCGCGGTCTGCTGGGACTGGGCCTGCGGCTGAGGTTGGGTCTCGGGCTGAGGTTGGGTCTGGGGCAGGGTCTGCGGCTGGATGGGGCGGAACCCCTCGGCGCGGACCTGGCCGCTCAAGTGGACCGGGTCCTCGCGGGAGAGGTACCACGGCACCGGCGGCTCGGCGTCCGGGTCGGGCCCAGCCTGGCCCGGCGTACGACTGTCCCAGCCCGCGAGGCGCCGCGCGTCCCGGGTAGAAATCCAGTCCAGGCTGACCACCCGGACCGGGCGGGCCGCCGACGGCAGCTCGCCGGGTTTGCGCACCATCAGGGTGCGCTCCACCCGGTAGAGCGCGACCGGGGTGTTGCGCAGGCGTCCGGTGGTCTTCCGGGCCGCGTCGGCCCCGACGTAGTGGCCGCGCCCGGCGGTGAGGTCCGCGCGGACCAGCGGACCGCCCTGAACGCGTACGTCGGTCTCCGGGCCGACAAAGGTGTAGTTCGGCCCCGAGGTGACCTGGAAGCCCAGGCGGGTGTCACGGACGTGGCCGCGCTCGTTCTGGTACGTGGTCTGGGTGAGCTCGCGCAGCTCCGCCTTGACCGACTCGGTGACCAGCGTGGCCCGGTGCGGCACCGAACGCTCCACGACCAGATGTCCGAGGGGGTGCTGACCGCTGCCCCGGGTCAACTCGGGCCCGGTGACCGGACCCGAGAACCGGCCGAACAGGGCGAGCAGTCGTCCCGGCCGGACGTACGAGACAAGCGTACGGTGCGCCGAACTGCCGGGCCGCGCACCGGACATGGCGAGCGCCAAGTCCTCCGGCGGGTCCGTCAGGTGCAGTCCGGTCGTCTCGGTCATCCGCGGCTCGATGCCGTCCGGGAAGGTGAGCGTCTCGGGTGCCCGCCGGGGGCCGCCGAAGGGCACGGTGAGGTCGTCGGGCAGCCGCCAGCTCAGTCCGTCGCGCATCGCGAACTCGGCGGTGTGCACTTGGCTGCGTTGCCAACTGGGCGTTGACCGCGCCGAGTTGCCCGTCCCATCGGACCCGGTGGTTGCCGGTGGCGCCTCGGAGACGCGGTCCACCCGCACCCGGTAGTGGACGTCGTCCAGGTGCAGGTGTGAGCCCTCGTGGGCGCGCCACTCGGTCTGGTTGTACGCCGCGGTCCCCTGCGCGTAGTCGGTCCTGCGGGTCCAGCCCACCGAAACACCCAGCTTCAGAAGCCAGTTGAGCGGCGGGCCCATACTCAACCCACCGGCGATCCGGCGCCCGAAGCCGACACTGCGCCCGCCTCCCGTACCGGCCTGGCCGCGCCGCATGGTGTCGAGGCGGACGGTGCCGCCATCCACGTCGGAGAAGCGTTCCCAACGGTGGTACGGGATGGCCTCGACCGTCATCTCGTGACCGACCCCGGATTTCTCCCGACCCACGAAGCGAGCCCCGCGCGGGGCGGTGAAGGCGCCGGGCTGCTCGGTCAGCAGGCGCAGCAGTTCCGCCTCGTCGAACTGGCCGCGCAGCTTCGCCGGCAGCTTGCCCAGGATCTCGTCGGCCACCTGCTGGGGCGAGCGCAAGGTGGTCACACCGGGGCCGGTGATGAGTCCGGCCGGGCCGCCCGGAGCGCGGTCGCCCGGGTCGGCGCCCGGATCGGCATCCGGGCTGATCAGGATTGTGGGCAGGCGGCTGCCGTCCTCGAAGGTGACGGTGCGCGGTACCGGACCCGGCGGTTTGGCGTCCTGTCCGGTCAGCAGCCGCGCCGGACGGTACCGATCGAGCTGCGTCTCCAGCGGAACGGGGTCGCCCCGGTCGGGGGTCTCGGCGGGGTCCGCGGTGACGTTCGGGTTCGGGGCCGGGGTGGTGACCGGGTCCGGGTCCAGGTCCGGGCCATGGTCAGTGCTCGGGTCCGGGGTGGTGACCGGGTCCGGGTCCGGTACAGGGGTGAGCGGGATCGCGGCCGGGATCAGCGCGTCGTAGTGGTCGGTGCCGTTGTACGCCAGGTGCAGGGCGGGGCCTTGGCCGCCGGGGTTGAGGGTGTTGACGAGGGTGTTCCCGTGTGACCGCTGGTCGGGCTGTACGAGCCGCAGGTCGAGGTCGAGGGTGTGCGCAAGCGCCTCGGGAAGCAGGTCGGCGAAGGGAGAGTTCCACAGCGCGGAGTGCTCGGCTGCGGAGGCGACGAGCCCCTTGGCGCCCAGCCGTGACGCGTCGGCGGGGGTGGGCGCCACGTCGGCGAGGTGCGGGTAGTCGCTGTCGCGGATGATCCGCTGCCACTGACCGGCGTCGCCGTCGGTGATGACGTCCCGCGCGATCCGGTTCCAGTGCTGGGTGATCCGGCTCTGCTCGGCCGGGTCCCGCACCCCGGCGATGGCGCGCATCCGCAGGTCGTCCACCACTGCGAAGACCGGGTCAGGGATGGCCAGAGCCATGGCGTCGCCCAATTCGGACCCGGTGATCCGGTCACTGAGGAGGCGGCGCAGGCCGGCGACATTGCGCGCGGCCCAGGCGGGCGGTGTGGTCTGGCTGCGCGCGCTGTCGAGCAGCGACCGGAAGAGGCAGTTCCCGCCGCCGGGGGTGTCGAGCCGCCGCAGTTCGAGACCGTCGGCGTCCACGGTGTCCGCGGTGCCGGGTGCGGCCTTGCCGAGGTCCTTGCTGAGGTCCTTGCCGAGGTCCTTGCTGAGGAGGGTCACGTCCCGGGCGAGGCTCTCGGGGCGGCTCGGGGCGGGTGCCAGGTCGGGCCTGCGCCGGGCGAGTTCGGCGGTGTCCTCGGGGCTCAGGCCGAGTTCCGACAGCGGAAGCGGGGTGTTGGAGAGCGACCAGGTGATCTGCGCGGAGGGTGCGTAGGCCAGACCGCGTACGTCCTCCGGCGAGACGAGGGTGGTCGGCGGGAGCGCCGGCGGCGGTGGGGGCAGCAAAGCGTCGAGTGTGGTGTCGGGGCCTGCGGTGTGGTGCAACTCGGATGCCGCGCGCAGGAATTCGGCGTACTGCTCGGTGGTGGGATCAGCGACCGCCGGGCCGGTGTTGGCGCCGCTGGTGGCGCCGGCCCGGTCGACGACCATCCGGCGCAGCAGATCCGGAGTCATGCGGCCGTCGCCGTAGCGGGCCGCGGTGTCGGGGCTGAGCCAGCGCAGGCCGTCCACGTAAGCGAGTCCGGCGAGCAACTCGGTGTTTTCCGGCTGCTGTTCGGCGTCCGGGCCGAAGGCATCGCGCAGCGTGCGGATCTGCTGGAGGGTACGGGCTTGGGCAAAGGCGTCGGCCGGTTCCGGGCCCGCGTGCAGGCCCGCGGCACGCGCGAGTGCGTCCAGGTCGGCGCCGCTGGGCTCAGGGGTGAAGAGCCGCCAGCGCCCCGCACCGTCCGGGCCCTCGGTGAGGACCGCGCGGACGTCACCGTACTGGTCGCGGGCCGTGCCGACCTCGGTGGTGGGCGCGTACACCGGCCGCCCGGTGCGGTTCGCGACGTGCTGCGCCACCGGCAGACCCGCGATCTCCGGCTGGCGTCCGGTCTCGCAGGAGAACAGCACCAGCGGCCGGTCCTGGTCGGTGTCCGCCGCCCAGGACTTGAGTACTTCCCCGAGCTGTACGCCGCTGACTTTCACGGTGGGATGCCGTGCGTCCTCGGTACCGAGGGTGACGGTACGGGGGGTGCCGTGCCCCGCGAAGTAGTCGGCGCCGCGCGGGGTGCCTGAGCCCGGCAGCGGGGTCGGCGGCCCGGTGAAGACCGTACGACTGACGGGCGGGGCCGCTGCCGCGGAATCCGCTGCCGCCGGGTCTGGGGCTGGGACCGGGGCCGGGTGGGCGGACGTGGTGCGCACGCCGCGGAAGGTGTCCTGGCCCAGCAGCGCGCGACGCCCCGCACTGTGTGCCGTACCGTCCTCGGCCGCGTCTTGCGAAATGGTCAACGTCTGTACGGCGCGCCCCGGTTGAGGCCTGACATGCGTGTCCGGCACCAAGCGACGCAGCTGCGCGATGGGCACGGTGTGGCCGTCCAGAGTGGTGACGACCGGCGCACCCTCGGGCCGTGCGGCAACCTGCCCGCCGTCCGAAGTTTCGCTGCTGCCCGCGGGCCGTACGACGATCCGTCCCGTGGGCGGGAGCGCTACGGGGGGTGGTGTCGTCGCCGGGGTGGTGTTGTCCGGTGCGGTGGTGGACGGGGGCGGAGGCGGAGGCGGTGGGGTGCCGCCGTTCCCGGGCCCGCGTCCGCCGCCGGTTGCGTCGCCGGTTGCGTCGCCGTTGCTTCGGCCCGACTCCAGGTGCAGGTCGGCGGCCGGTTCGGACCAGGGGCTGGACAGGGTGGCGAGCTTGGTGGCGATGGGCCCGTCAGGGCTTGCGGGGTTACGGGTGCCCGGCCCAACTCCGTTACTTTCCAGGGCCGTTGGTATGCCACCCGAGAAAGTCTTGGGGCGGGCGCCCGAGGTGACGTCGACTTTGCCACCGTCAGTCGTCGAGTTGCTCTGCGTGGCGGGCTCGGACATCGCGGAGGGCGCGGGACCGAGGGCGTCGGCGAGCGGCAGCAGCACGTCCGCGCCGGGGAATGCGGTGTCCGGGGTGCCGTCAGGGGTCACGGCGGTCGGCGGTCCGGCGAGCGGGCGGACCCGGACCGGAGCGCCCGGCCCCTCGCGGGTCAGCTCGACGGCGGCACGAACCGGGCGCCCCGCGCCGTCCTGCGCGACCGCGGGGCCGAGTACGACGGCGCGGTCGACCCCGGCCCCGTCCAGCAACTCCGCAGCCTCCGGCGCCCCCTCCCCCGGCGGCGGAACCTCGGAGACGACGATCGTCAACGGTGACGACTGAGAGGGCGACTGGCTCCCGGCGAGGCCGACGGGGTCGGCGGGGCTGACCTTTATGTCGCCCGTGTCGGCGTAGGAACCGGTGGTGCTCACCCTCGGCGGGGCGGTCTTGGGGTCGGCGGCGGGGCCCCCTGGGGCGGGAGGGATTTCGGCGAGTCCCGAAGCCCCTTCGCTCGGCGCCGAGTTGATGCCCTCCGGGGAAACAGCGGCGTCCGGAGATGGACCGCTCACCGGAGGCGTGGCGGTGGTGGTCTCCGGCGGCAGAGAGGACGGCGCGGAATCGCCGGTCGTGGTCTGCGAACCGGCCGGGTTACGGGCACCCGGAGGTTGGGTGGCAGGCGGAGTCTGGGTGCTCCCGTTGGTGGGGGAACCGCTCTGGGTACCCCCGCCGGTGGACGCGCCGCTCTGAACACCTCCACCGGTGGGCGCGGCGCCCGGCTGGGGGCCCACGCCCGTGCCGGTTCCTGAGTCTGTACCCAGTCCGGAAGAAACGGAGTTGTTGGGGGCAGCGGGGTCGACAGGACCGCCGTCAACCTGCGTCGGGCCCACCACCGTACGGTCGCCGCCCGGCCCCGCCACCTCATCCGGAACGTTCTGGACGGTGCTGGTGCTGTCAGGAACGCCCGTGCCCGAGTTCTCGGGACTCGCACCGGGAGCGACACCGTCCGGACCGACGTTGGTGACCGGGGTGTCCACCGCGACCGGGCTGCCACTCGGCTGGGCGCCGACGCCGGTATCGCCCCTGCCTCCCGTGTCCGCGTCGGCGCCCGGGCCCACGCCAGATGAGTCGGAGTTGCTGGGGGCATTGGAGGCGACAGAACCGCCCTCGCCCTGCTCCGGAGTCGCACCGGGAGCGAAAGCGTCAGGGCCGACGTTGGCGAGCGGGCCGACGTTGGCGAGCGGGGTGTCCACCGTGACCGGAGTACCGAAGCCGTCCAGGGCCCGGCGGACCTGGTCGACGTCTATCTGGCCGCCGGTGGTGTTCCCCCCGGGTACCACCCTGACCTCGGGCAGCTGCGACAGGTTGCCGTGCAGGCTGTCGCGTACGCCGATTTCCGTGCTGCCGGGCGGCTGGGAGCCACGCAGGCCGGCGATGTCGCGCAGGGCCTGGTCGCGGACCTCGGCGGAACCCTGGTGGACCTGTTGCCACAGCTCGTTCTCGGCGGCGGTCACGGGCATCGGGCCCGGTGAGTACGGCGGCGGGTTCTCGGCGACGTAAGGCGGGGGTGACTGGCTGCCGGTGACATCCCCCTGCCCGGTGGTCTGCTGTGTGACCGGTGGCGGCGAGTTGAGCGCCGCGCCGTCACCGCCCGAGGAACCGTCCGGGCGGCCGGAACCATCGTCTGAGCTCGTGGAACCCTCGCCTGAGCGCGTGGCCCCGTCGGAGTCGGTGCTGCCGTCCGACATGGTGGGCGGTGGCTGGTTGCGCAGATTGTCGATGGCATTGCGCAGTTCGGCGCCCGTGTTCAGTGCCCCGTCGGTGAGCGTGGACTCGACCTGGCTGCTGATGCCCGCGCCGACGAAGGTGGACCAACTGGTGGACCAGTCGCCGTCGAAGGCCCCCTTGATCAGGATCTCCGCCAGCGCCTCGCCGGAACCGGCGGCGATGAAGTCGGCCGTCCCCTTGAGCCCGTAGTGCCCCGCCAACGCGCCGGGCCGGTCGGCGAAGTTGTTCAGCAGATAGTTGTTCCGCCACAGGTTGGGGTTATTGAAGAAGGAGAGCGGATCGTCCGTGCGGTTGGGGCCGCTTCCGTACGGGTCGGGGTTCGGGGTGTTGTTGGGCGTGGACCCCGGGCCGGGGGTGGGACTCGGAGTAGGGCTCGGGGTGGGGGTGGGGTCCGGATTCGGCCTGGGGTTCGGCGTGGGATCCGGGCCGGTGTTCTTGAGGCCGGGCGGCGGGGTGGGCGAGCTGTTGGGGTTGTTCTTGAAGTCGTTGCCCGGGCCGTTCTTGAAGAAGTGATTGTCGTAGCTGTTGACGATGTTCTTCGCGAAGTCGTTGAAGATGCTGGTGAGTGCGCCGGCGGCGGCGCCGAACGCCGCCGACTTGAGGATGTCGCTCCAGTCGAAGCCGTCGGGGCGCCGGCCGTCCGGGGCGAAGTTCATCATCGCGAGCCGCACCGCGAAGGTGGTGAACGCCTCGGCGAACGCCTCGGTGAGCGAGGGCGCGATGTGCAGCCTCTGGAGCAGGTGGGCGAGCGTGGTGAGGATCATGAACCGGCTGCGCAGCTTGGCCATCATGATCTGGCTGGCGGAAGCGCCGCCGGTGAAGAAGGACATCGCGAGGTAGATGGCGATCTCGATGAGCAGCCGGATGACCTCGGCGATGACCTGCCACTTGGACTCCATGATGTCCATGGAGGTCTTGCGCCGGCCTTCGGCGATCTTCTCCAGCTGATCGGCGAATTCGAGCAGGTAGTTCTTCCCGCCGTCGCCGGTGAGCGTGCCCATCGCCTTGGCGTACGACTTCGACAGGTCGTCCGGCATGGACTCGGCGATGTCGTGGACCGACTTGTCGATCAGCGAGGAGATCTTGTTGAGCTTCCGGCCCAGGCCGGAGTAGGGCATCCGGCTGTCGAAGGCGAGGTCCTCGTCGGCGTCGATGAGCTTCTCCCCGGTGAGGATGAAGATCATCGCGTTGACCTCGGGCGAGACCTGGATGCTCATCGCGAGCCGCCCCGTGCCCCGCCCGGGAGACCGCCCCGTGCCCCGCCCGGAAGGCCGCGCGGACACCACACGCCGACCGCTCCCGGCGTGATGCGGGAGCGGCCGACGGTGCGGTGGTGGCCAGCCCTGCGGTGGCGGTCAGCCCTGCGGTGGTGGTCAGCCCTGCGGTGGCGGTCAGCCCTGCGGTGGCGGTCGGCCCTGCGCTGGTGGTCAGCGGCGTCCATGTCCCCCCGAGCCGCCGTCGAGACCGCCCGCTTCGAGGCGGTTGTTGCCCTGCTCGATGTCCTCGATGTTGCGGTCACGGGTGTCCTGCATCATCCGGACCTGGCTGAGCGTGGCATCGGTGATGCTCGTCAGCGCGTCGCGGATGGACAGCATGGTGTCCTTGGTGGTCTGCCGCTCCTTCTGCTCCTGCGGCTTGGCCTTCTCGGCGAACTCACCACTGGTACCGGGCCAACTGACGGTGGGAGCCAGCTCGTCGAGGAACTCCTCGGTCATGCTCCTGGCCAGGGTGCCGATCTCCTCCAGCTGTTCTGCCAGGGCCTCGATACGCTGCGGGTCGACGTAGTACCGCTGTCCCATGGTCAGTTCTCCCCGTCCTCGCCTATCGCGTCCCGCCAGGCAGGGGACGGCTGACTGCCGCGTGTCGTGTCCTCGGCATCCTCGCGGAGCACCTCGGGGCCGAACATCTTCTCCCAGTCCAGCTCGAAGCCCTTCAGCTCGGGCACCTCACTGCTGGGTTCGGTGAAGGGGGCCATCGCCTTCATCACGTGGCGGTTCATCTTCAGGCGCGCGGCACTTGCCGCCTCCAGGACGCTGGCGGCCAGTTCCTGGGGCGACATGTCACGGTACTTGTTCTCCAGGAACTCGATCCCGGTCAGCTCGCCCTGCGGGCCCGCGGTGGCGCGGACCGCGCGGTCGGAGGAGAGCACGGCGAACGACGCCTGCCGCAGCTCGCGTTCGGTGCGCGCGATCGCTTCCTGGGCCGTCCGGAGTTCGGCCATCGCCTTCTCCAGACGCTTCTCCAACGGTTCCATCAGGCCCGCGCCTCCCTTCGCCCCGCTCTTCCCGTACGTCCTGGTCCGCCGTACATCAACTGCGTATCTGATCTTGCCTGGTGAGGGCCCTTTACGAAAGTCGCGGCCGTCCGCAGTGCGGTCATCGCCCGATGACCGCCGGGGTGCCGCCCTCCTCGGTGCCCCACACATCGGCGTCCTCTTCCAGGTAGTCGGCGGAGGTGGTGGACCTGCGGCCCGAGTCCGCTTCTTCCTCGGAGGTGTCGCCGCCGGTGGTGGACACGCGCGATGCCGGTGCCAGGAAGGTGTCGCTGTCCTCCTGGCGATTCCAGGGACTGCGCCCGCGGCGCTTGCGCCGCTCGCTCTCCTCCACGGCGTCGACCAGTACGGCGCGCACCCGCTCGCCGTTGCCCTTCTCGCCTCCCGCGCCCATGCCGCCCATGCCGCCGCCCATCGGCATGCCGGGCGAGCCGGGCGTGCCGGGGGCGCCGGGTGTGCCGGCGCCGCCACCGGACGCGGCCGGGCTGTTCGGGGAGGCCCCGTCGGTCAGCGGGGCGGCTCCGCCCGCGCCGAGACCGTCCAGCGGGGCGGAGCCTCCGAAGAGGCCGGCGCCCCCGCCGACGGAGGCTGCACTGCCACCGCCGGAGCCCGCGCCGCCGCCTCCGCCGTTCAGGTCGGGGAGCGTGATGTTCCGGGTGTCGGAGCCGCCGCCACCAGGGCTGTTCAGGCCGTCGGGGATGTTCAGGCCGTCCGGGATGTCGAGGCTGTTCTTTTTTCCCGGGGAGTTGAGGTCGTGCAGGTCGATCGTCTTGGTGTTGCCCTGCGGGTCGGTGACGGTGGCGATGCCCGTGTCGGGGTCGATGACCTGCTTGCTGCCGTCCGGGTTCGTGGAGGTGAGCATGCCGTTGTCGAGGGAGGTGACGGAGCCGTCCGGGTTGGTCACCTTCGCCCCGTGCGTCAGATCGGTCAGCGTGGTGCTGCCGTCCGGGTTCGTGGAGGCGAGCATCCCGGTGTCCGGGTCGAAGTTGGCCTTGCTGCCGTCCGCGAACGTGGTGGCGAAGTCGCCGTGGTCGAGCGAAGTGTGAGCGCCCGTCGAGGACTCCAGACCGGACTGGCCGCCGTTGATGTCTCCGAGGTTGCCCAAGTCACTGATGGATTGGGTGTCCGGACGGGAGTTGAGGTCTCCCAGGTCTCCCAGGTCTTTCAGGTTGCCCAGATCCCCGACGCCGTCTCCGCCGTTGCCGCCGTTGATGTTGCCCAGGGTGCCGAGGTTCTGGGTGGTGGTGCGGCCGTCCGGGTCGGTGGTGACCGCCTGGCCGGTCGAGGGGTCGACGCTCTGGCGGGTGCCGTCGGGGAAGGTGGTGTTCAGCTTGCCGTCGTCGCCGAGCGAGGTCACCGAGCCGTCGGGGTTGGTGACGTCGGCTCCGTTGCCCAGGTCGGCGGTGGTGGTCGAGCCGTCCGGGTTGGTGGTGGTGAGCGTCCCGGTATCCGGGTCGAAGCTGGTCTTGCTGCCGTCCGGGAAGTCGGTGGCCAGGTCGCCGCCGCCGGTCAGCCGGGTATCGGCACCGGTGGGCGAGTTGAGCACGCTGTCACCGCCGCCGAGACCGCCGTTGAGGTCACCGAGCCCGCCGTTGAGGTCTCCGCCGAGCCCGCCGTTGATGTCGCCGAGGCTGCCCAGGTTGGTCGTGGTGGTGGAGCCGTCGGGGTTGGTGGTGAGGCCCTGGCCGGTCGAGGGGTCGATGCTCTGGACGGTGCCGTCGGGGAAGGTGGTCTTCAGCTTGCCGTCGTCGCCGAGCGAGGTCACCGAGCCGTCCGGGTTCGTCACCTTGGTGCCGTCGCCCAGCTTCTGCGTGGTGGTCGAGCCGTCCGGGTTGGTGGTGGTGAGCGTCCCGGTGTCGGGGTCGAAGCTGGTCTTGCTGCCGTCCGGGAAGCCGGTGGTGACCTTGTCGTCGCCCAACCGGGTGCTGCCGCCGGTCGGAGTCTTGAGAGAGGTGTTCGCGCCGCCGTTGATCCCGCCGAGAGTGCCCAGGTTGTGGGGGACGGGGGGTGCTACCGGGGGCTGCTGGCCCCCGCCGTCGCCGAGGCTGTTCAGGACTCCGTTGTCGCCGAGGCCGTTTCCGCCGCCGGTGCCGCCACCGGGGCCGTTCAGGTCGCCGAGACTGCCCAGGTTCCGGGGAATGGAGAGCTCGGCGGGGAAACGCTGTCCCTCGTTCCCGCCGGGGCCGTTCAGGTCTCCGGTGCCGCCGGGGTTGTTCAGGTCACCCAGGTCGCCCAGGCTCACGGTCGGCGGCTTGTTCGGGCTATCCGGGTTGCCAGTTTTGTCCGGGTTCAGCAGGTCATCGAGGTTGAGCTTGTCGCCGTTGCCCGCGCCGGGACCGTTGAGGTTGCCGAGGCTGTCCTGGAAGGCCTTGCTGTTGGCCTTGGCCGCGGCCTCGGCCTCCTCGCGCGCCTTGTCCGCCTTCGCCTCGTCCTCGGCTCGCTGCGCTTCCGCCTCCGCGCGCAGCTTTTCCGCGTACGCCTTGTCCTCCTCGCGCTGCTTGTTCGCCTCGTCGCGCAGCTCGTCCGCGTACGCCTTGTCCTCCTCGCGCTGCTTGGCCGCGTCGTCGGCCGCCTTCTTCGCGGCCGCGGCGGCTTCCGCCGCCGCCTTGTCGGCCGCGGCCTGTGCGTCCTCCGCCTTCTTCTCGGCGTAGTCCTCCGAAGCCGTGCTGGTGGTCTTCGGCTTGGGGACGTTGTCCGTGAAGTCCTTGCTGAGGTCGATGAAGGCGTTGTTCAGGCGGGCCTGCACCTTGGCCGCTTCCTCGCCCAGGTACTTGTCGACGCCCTGGGACCAGATCTCGACCGCCTTGTCGCCGATCTTCGTCCAGGTGGCGGAGTCGGTGAGGTCGCCGTGCTCGTGCACCTGAGTGAAGTCGCCGTGCGGGGAGTGCGTGTAGGTGGAGTAGTAGGGGCCCGTCGCCTCGATGTCCGTCCTGCTGACGTTGTGCTCGTTCACCCACGTGGCGACGTCGTCCAGGACGTAGCGCAGTACCTGGTGCGGGTCGTAATGCGGGGAGTTGGCCCACTTCAGCCACGCGGCGAGCAGATCCGTCGCGGCGTCCTCCAGTTGCTTGCGGCCCTGAGCGAGCGCGCGGGAGTACACCGTGCCTTCGGTGCTGGTCTCGCCGTCGCCGACCGCGGAGTTGAAGGTCTCGACGTAATTTTCGTAGTTCTCGCGGATCTTGCCGAGCACGCTGCGGAAGACGTCCGCCGCCTCGCCCTTCCAGCTCGCGTCGTCCGCGCCGAAGCGGTCCTCCCACTCCTTCAGGAGCGGCGCTTGGTCCTTGAAGAACTTGGCGGCGTAGTCGAAGGACCTGCCGGTGTCGTCGAAGGACTTCAGGACCACGGCGTCATTGCCCGGCACGTCCAGCTCGCTGAACTTGGTGCCCTCCGTGCCGCCTTCCAGCAGAGCCATCAGCGCCGCCCGCGGCCCGTTCATGTAACGGGCGAGCGGCCGGCTGTCCATCTTATCCTTGTTGTAGTCGGTGAACTCGTTGCCCGACCGGACCTCCGCGTCCTTCACGTTGTCGGCGCCCGCGTTGGCGAAGTCGACCGCGTCGCCGGACTTCACGCGGCCCTCGAAGACGATCCGGGCCTGCTTGACGACCGTCCTGTCGCCCTTGTCGAAGAACCAGATGTCGTAGTCGTCGTCCGGGTTCATCGCGAAGCCGGTGGAGTCCTCGACGGCGTGCTTGATGCTCCTCTCCCGGAAGTCCATCCGGAAGAGTTTGCCGCCCTTGTCGGAGCGGAGCGTGTCGAAGAGCTTGGCGCGCTCCGGCACCGGGAAGCCGGTGATGTGGGTGACCAGGACTGCCCACGTGTCGGCCGGCATCGCTTTGGCGTCGGCGACATATTCGAGGTGCTCGTCGTGCTTGTCGTCGATGCCTTTGTCTTCCGCCACCGGGCGCCCTTTCTGATCTGGTGTCGTCCGTGCCGCCGCACCGCGTCGTCCTCGCGGGGGTGCCCAGCCGGATGTTTCTCACGCGGGCGCGCCGGGCGGCCGTGGCCCGGCTGCTACGCGCGCCACGGACTCAGGAGTCCTCGTCCGAGCCGTCGCTGCCGCCACTGCCCCCGGCGGTGAGCGTGTCGACGTCCTCGAAGCTCTGGAGCAGTGTCTTCGCGTCGATCGCTTCCAAGTTCTTGTCCTTGGTCTTGCCGGCCTCGTCGATCGTGTCGGTGAGCGCTTCCTTCAGCTCCTTGAAGAGCTCGATCTGGTCACCGAGGAGTTTGTCGAGGGCCGTGGCCGCGGTGGTGACGCCCTCGACCAGCTTCGATCCCGAGACCAGGGTGCCCTTGACCATCTTGCCGATACGCAGGAGCTGCTGGTCCTGCTCGAGGTTGTCAGAGGTGACGTGCCCGTCGATGAGGTCGCCGAGCGTGCGCACGCCGGCCTTCGAGCCGTCCTCGCGGTGCGTCTTCGCGCGGTTGTAGACCGCCTGTACTTCGTTGTCGCGGAAGTTCTCCATCTGCTTGAGATCGAAGTGCTTGACGTCGGCTTTCTCACCGGCCATGGACGTACTCCTGTTGCTCGGCGCCGGGCGGGGGCACGGGCCGGTCCGGCGGGCGCCCTGTGCACGGACGCCCGCCGGACCGGTGGGCGGGGGGCCTAGCGGGCCCGCACGCTGCCCCAGTTGTCGGCGCTCTTGCGCTCGTCACGGGAGTGGTTGTCGTGGATGGAGCGGATCAGCTCGCCGTTGTCGCCGAGGAGCCGGGCCATGTTCTTGGTGGCCTGATCCCACTGCGCCTGGACCTCGCGGTACTTCTCCTGGTCCGCACCCTCCCAGGAGCTGACGAGCGGCTTCAGCTCGTCCTCCAGGTTGTTGAGGGTCGTGATGATCAGCTGGGTCTGCTCCATCAGTTCCTCGATGGCTTGCTGGACCTTGGGGTACTGCAGGTCAATGATGCCGTCGGCCATGACGTCTCCTCTCGAAGTCCGGGCGCGGGGCCCGGGAAGCTCACGAAGTCCGGCCGCACCAACGGGGCCGGTACCGCGGTGGGGGTCAGCTCAGTGCTTCGAAGACACCCTGGCTGGTCTTGCTGTTGAGAACCTCGGTCAGGTCCTGGTTCTCCTTCGCCAGACGGTTGGCGGAGGTCACGTTCTCCTGGAGGGCGTCGATCATCGTGCTGATCTGGACGACGACCTTCTGCGCCTCGGTGTTCCAGCTCCGGAAGAGCTTCAGGAGGGCCTGGCCCTCGTCGCCGCCGACGCCCGAACGCGCGGCGATCTCGGCGACGTTGTTCTGCACCTTCTCGACCTGGTCCCGGGCCGACTCCAGGGAGGAGACGCCTCCCAGGCCCTTGGCATAATCCGCTTTCCTTGCGGCGCTGTCCGGCATGACGCGCTCCTTTCGTTCAGGCGCGTTCATCGCACCGTTAGTGCTGAGGCTAGAGAGAACCCAGTGTTCCGCGCAACGCGAGTGGGGAAGATCTGAGCATCGGCCGGCCAGTTGAATTCAGCCGTGTGGCATGGGAGTTGTCCAAAGATTGCAACGGGATGAACACACGCGTCGGACCGTACGGAGCGTAGCGATGCGGTCTTCGGTCGGGCGGCCGGTGAAACGGGCAAAAGACGGGCACGCGAAGTGGCCGAACGGGCAAGGGAATACCCCGTTTCCGGCCCTGTCCGCGAAATTGCCGTCGGCGGCACCGCTCTCGGCATCTGAGCTTCTTCTGAGCTTCGCGCGGAGCTTCTCCTGGACTTCGCGCGCGTATCCCGGCTTCGCGAAGTCTCTTCCGGGCCTCGCGCGCGTATCCACGGCCGTTAAGATACTGCCGCCTTCACCGAATTCACCCCACCTGAGCCGCATTCCGCCCTGCTTATCCCCGCGATCGCGCCTTGTCCGCTCCGCAGTCCGGTGCCGTGACCTTGGGCTTCGCGGCGCCGGACGCGGCGGCCGGGTCGAGGTCCGCGCCGGTGGGGACGGCCGCGAGCAGCGGTGCCGGCACCGAGTCGATGTCCCCCGCCCCGTAGCCGAGCGCCGCCAGTGCGTTCTTGTCCGGGACCCGGTACTTCACGCCGTTCTCCGCGACGAGGTAGGTGGTGCCGCCGTGCGCGGCGCCGCTCGCGTGCAGGGCCCTGACCAGGGCGCCGCGCCCCGGCCGTACGACGGTGGCATCGGTCGGGACGCAGGCCGGGACCAGCGGCCGGTCGGTGCCCTGCGACGCGGCGACCGGGGCGAGCCGGGTCAGCGGGACGAGGACCGAGCGGATCCGGGCGCCGCCGTCGCCGCCGTCGACCTGCGCGCACAGTGCGGTGCCGCGTGCCGCGGACTGCGGGGTCGGCGGCGCGTCCGGCAGTTCCGCGGAGGCGGCCGGGCCGGGGTTCTTGGCCCGGTGCTCGCGCAGCACGGCCGCGCCGACCGTGCGCACCTCGGGCGACTTGCCCTGGTAGGCCTCCTTCTGGGTGGCGGGATCGCCCAGCACCAGGGCGGCGCCGAGCCGGGTCAGCGGCACCGTGCCGTCCTTGCGCAGCAGGTGATAGGTGCTGCCGCCGCCGGGCACGCTGACCTTGAAGACCTGGCCGATCCGGCTTGCCTCGCCCCCGAGTTCGGGGCCCTTCTCGCCGCGGCCCGGCACCTTGGGCGGGCTCAGCGCGGGGCCGGGGGCCAGCGCGTCGAGGAAGGCCGCCGAGACCGGCATGGGCTCCCTGGAGCCGTAACCGAGCGCGTTGCGGGCGTCGGAGGCGCGGTCGAGGGCCAGCCGGCTGCCCCGCCACACCAGGTATTCGGTGCCCTCGGGGCCGCGTACGAGGACCCCGCGGTCGCTGCCGACGTCCCGGGAGTCAAGGGGCGCCCCGGCCACGATGCTGGTGGCCCCCGGTTTGTTCACGCCGGTCTGCGTCACGGCGCCGGAGGTGTCGGGCAGGGCGCCGCCGGCCCCGGTGACGCACATGTGCCAGGCTCCGGAGTCCAGTTGGCCGGGCCCTGGCACGGTGTCGGGCAGGCCGGGGATGCCGACCGGGGAGCCCACCGGGACGTCTTGCAGGGATGCGGTGCGCACGTCCACGGCCGCCAGGTCGGCGCCCCCGACCAGTCGCGCCGAGGCGTAGTTGCGCACCGGGTGCAGCACGCCGTCGGTGTCGGTCCACAGATAGCGGGCGCCGGTGTCGCTGTTGACCACCAGGTGTTTGCCGTCGCGCCAGGCGTCGTTGCCGCCGGGGCGCAGCAGGCCGTAGACGACGGCGCCCGCGCCGATCAGGACGGTCACGAGCACCCCGAAGACCACGCCGCGGGTGGTGCGTCCGAGGGGGCTCTCCGGTGCGTCGGGGTCGGCCGTCAGCAGGCCCGAACTGAGCCTGCCCATCATGAAACTGTGGGCGTGTACCTGGTCTCGTTTGGACTGCACGGCCTCTCCTACGACTCCTTGTCCGTGTCCCGCCGGGCGGGCTGCGTACCTGGTGGGCGGGCTGCGCCCCTGCTAGGGGGACGTGTTGCCCGCGGGGCGGTTGTGCTCAGCCGAACAGGCCGCGCAGCCAGCCGAAGAGCCCGGCCACCCAGCAGCTGAGCGGCAGCAGTGCCACGGCGAAGAGGGTGTGCGCCAGTTCCCCCGCCCGGCCCCAGTACGGCAGCATCCGGCGCCCCGGCACCGTCCAGGCGGCGACGACGAGTGCGGCGGCGGCGGCGAACAGCACCGCGAAGACGACCAGGCGGCCGTTGCCGTCGCTGTCGATCGCCCAGGCGCGCGCGAGGAGCAGCAGTCCCCAGACGCCGGGGACGGCCAGGGTCAGCCGCTGCCCGATGTGGACGAGGCCGCGGCAGTGCAGGAGAAGCAGCAGGCTCAGCGTGAGGGAGGTGAGCACCGCGGGCAGGCCGGGGCGGTGGGCGAGGACCACCAGGGCGGCCGCGGCGATGGTGCCGGTGGCGGCGAACAGCGCGGTGACCCAGCGTCCGGCCAGCTCGGTGCGCTGGGCGACCTCGTCGCCCGCGTACGGGTCGATGCCCTCCTGCAACTGGCCCGCGGTGGAGGGCAGGGCGGGCAGCCGCAGTCCTGCCAGTTTGAAGGCGAAGGGGGCCACCGCCCCGGCGGCGAGCGTGACGAACGCCGCCACCAGCGCCACCGCGGCCGGGGCGCCCAGGCCGCTGTAGCCCATCAGGGCGCCGGCGATCGCGGTCGCCACCGAGACCAGGGCGGTGGCGAGCAGGGCCGGGGCGCCGACCGCGGTGGCGGCGAGGGCGAGGACGGCGCCGCCCGCGCCCGCCGCGCCCGCGGCCAGCAGCCGTGCTCCCGCGACCTGCACCGCGTCCGGGCCGCTCAGCTCGCCGCCGGGCAGCAGCCAGCCGGCCAGGGCCAGGCAGGGCGCGACAAGGAGGCCGAGCGCGGTCGCGGAGAGCCGGTCGCCGACGGCGCGGCTTGCCGATCCCGCGCCGGCGAGGAGCAGCAGCCCGGCCAGGGCCGCGCAGGCGGCCTTGCGGGAGCCCGAATCGCTCACGCCGGGCCAGAGCACCAGCACGAGGGCGGCCGCCACGGTCGCCACCGCGGTGCCCACAAGGAGTCCGCGGGCCGCCCCGGCGTGCCAGGTGTGCAGCTTCCGGCCCGCGGTGTCGGCTATCCCGTCCACCAGGTCGTCGAGCCGCGCCTCGGGCAGCGCCTCGGTGTGCGGGCGCAGGTAGAGCACGTCTCCGTCGGCGAGCCCGGCGCGGGCCAGGGTGGCCTCCTCGTCGAGCGGGGCGTCACCGAGCCGTTGCAGCACCCAGCCCGCGTGATCGAGGCCGGCCTCCTCGGCCTCCTCGCCGACGTAGCGCAGCAGTGTGGGCAGGAGGTCGGCGACCGGCACATCGGCGGGCACGGCCAGATCGACGGACACGCTCGGCGCACGTACGGTCAGGCGGCACAGTTCGGCCACCGCACTGTCGGTCATCAGCTGAACTCTCGTCTTCCGTGGAGGCTTTGCCGGGAGGACTTCCCCGGGGGCGGGGGACGCGCGAATAGTACGGAAGATGCGCGCGGCCGGGAACGTGCTTGCCGGGCAGGAGAATTGTGTCCGCGCGAACGGCGAACAGCTCCCCGCGTGGACAGGGCACGTTCCGTGAATGCAGACTACTGCCTACGCCCACCGGGTCGTGCTGCGGTCCGGACGCATTGTCCGGAAGAGACGGGAGAGGGTTGCCCACTACGGGAGTTGCCTCTCCCCCGTTATCCTCCCGAACCATTCACCCGGCGTTCACCGCGTCAGGCGGCTCACGGAGAATCAGCATGGTGCGGTCTTTCCGACACCGAGCGCCCCGGTATTCGCTGCGGGCCTGAAAGCCAGTAAAAGCGGAGGTTCTGTTCCTTGAGTGTGGTGCTGTTTCGCCGTCCGGCCCGCAGACGCGGACCGGAGATGCCCGAGGGACAATTGACCCTTCAGGAACCGCCGGTCCTCTCCGAGACAGTTCCGGACACCTCGGCCATATGGACCTATTTGCCGATGGCGCTCATGTCGGTGTCGATGATGCTGATGTTCCTGCGCCCCGGCGGCGGCAACGGCGTCTTCATGTATCTGGCGATGGGCGTCATGGCGCTCTCCGCCGGTGCCATGCTCCTGGGTCAGCTCATGCGCCGCTCCAGCGAGCGCAAGCAGCGCCTGAAGGGCGAACGCCGCGACTATCTCCGCTATCTGGCCCAGACCCGCAAACGCGTCCGGGCCACCATCGCCGAACAGCAGCGGGCTCTGGCCTGGCGCCATCCGGAGCCCGCCTCGCTGCGCTCCCTGGCCCGCACCTCGCGGCTGTGGGAACGCCGCCCGGCCGACGAGGACTTCGGCGAGATCCGCCTCGCGGTCGGCGAACAGCAGCTCGCGCTCGCCCTCAACCCGGTCTCCACCCGCCCGGTGGAGGACCTCGAACCGCTTTGCGCGCACGCCCTGCGCCGCTTCATCCGCGCCTACTCCACCATCCCCGGCCAGCCGCTTGGCCTCTACCTGCGCTCCTCGGCCCGGGTCCTGCTCCGCGCCGAGGACGACGACGCCGGGAAGACCGCCGAACAGAGCGCGGGCACCGAAGCCGTACGCGCCCTGGTCCGCGCCATGCTCGGCCAACTCGCGGTGTTCCACGCACCCGAGGAGCTGTGGATCGCCTTCTGCGTCAGCGACGAGCGCCGCCCCGACTGGGAGTGGGCCAAGTGGCTGCCGCACACCCTGCACCCCTACGAGGAGGACGGCGCGGGCCAGGTCCGCCGCATCACCGCCGACCTCACCGAGCTCGACGACCTCCTGGGCGCCGAGTTCGCCGAACGCCCCGGCTTCGACCCCGACGCCCGCCCCGGCCGCGACGAGCCCTACACCGTCGTCGTCCTGGACGGCGTCACCGTCCCCGAAGGCCACCGCTGGGAGGGGCACGGATACCGCAACGCCCTGATCCTGGACGTCTCCGGAGCGCTGCGCTGGCGCCCGGGCCGCAACACGCTGCGGCTGACCGCGGGGCCCGACCAGGTGAGCCTGGTGCGCACCGACCGCAGCCGCAAGGAGCGCTCCGTACCCCTGGGCCGCCCCGACCGGCTCGGCCCGCACGGCGCCGAGTCGCTGGCCCGGCTGCTCACCAGCCGCCGCATCAGCCTGGGCAGCGACATCGCGCAGCCACTGGACTCCGACGTCGAACTGACCACCCTGCTCGGCATCCCCGACCTGCACCGGCACGACCCACAGGCCCTCTTCGCCCGCAACACCGGCGCCGCCCGCCTGCGGGTGCCCATCGCCGTCGGCGTGGACGGCCGCCCGGTGGAACTCGACATCAAGGAGTCCGCACAGGGCGGCATGGGCCCGCACGGCATGCTCATCGGCGCCACCGGCTCCGGCAAGAGCGAACTGCTGCGCACCCTCGTCCTGGGCCTGGCCCTGACCAACTCCTCCGAGACCCTCAACTTCGTCCTGGTCGACTTCAAGGGCGGCGCCACCTTCCTGGGCCTTGAGGAACTGCCCCACACCTCCGCCGTCATCACCAACCTCGCCGACGAGGTCGCCCTGGTGGAACGCATGCAGGACGCCCTGCACGGCGAACTCATGCGCCGCCAGGAACTGCTGCGCTCGGCGGGCAACTACACCTCCGCCCTGGAGTACGAGCGCGCCCGCGCCGGCGGCGCCGACCTCGCCCCGCTGCCCAGCCTGTTCGTGGTGGTCGACGAGTTCAGCGAACTGCTCTCCGCGCACCGGGAGTTCATGGACCTGTTCGTGATGATCGGCCGCCTCGGCCGCTCCCTGGGCGTGCACCTGCTGCTGGCCTCGCAGCGCCTGGACGAGGGCCGCATGCACCAACTGGAGAGCCACCTCTCCTACCGCATCGGTCTGCGCACCTTCTCGGCCATGGAGAGCCGCGGCGTGCTCGGTGTGCCGGACGCCTACCAACTGCCGGCCCAGCCCGGCAGCGGCTTCCTGAAGTCCGGCGTGGAAGCCCTGACCCGCTTCCGCGCCGCCTACTCCTCGGGCACCTACGCGCGCCGCACCGGCGCGGTCGTACAGGCCCGCGTCGCCAGCCAGGTGGTGCCCTGGACCAGCGGCTGGGTGGTGCCGCGCACCTTGGAGGCGGCGCCCGACCCGGAGCCGGAGACCGAGGAGAACGGCCCCGAGGAAACCCTGCTGGACGTGGCCCTGGACCGGCTGCGCGACGCCGGCCCGGCCGCCCACCAGGTGTGGCTGCCCCCGCTCACCGAGCCCGCAGCGCTCGACACCCTGCTGTCCGGCGTCGCCCCCGACGCCGACCGCGGCCTGAGCGCGGACTGCTGGCCCGGCACGGGCAAGCTGCGCGTCCCGGTCGGCCTGGTGGACAAGCCCTTCGAGCAGCGCCGCGACCCGCTGGTCGTGGACCTGTCCGGGGCCGGCGGCCATATCGCCGTCGCGGGCGGCTCGCAGAGCGGCAAATCCACCCTGACCCGCACCCTGATCGGCGCCCTGGCCCTGACCCACACCCCCGCCGAGGTCCAGTTCTACTGCCTGGACTTCGGCGGCGGCGGCCTCTCGCAGCTCGCCGGGCTCCCGCACGTCGGCGGGGTCGCGGCCCGGCTCAACCCGGAGCGGGTCTACCGGGCCGTCGCCGAGGTGATGACGCTGCTCGCCCGCCGCGAGCAGTTCTTCGTCGACCACACCCTGGACTCCATGCAGTCCTACCGGCGGCGCCGGGCCGCCGGGGAGTTCCCCGACGAGCCCTTCGGCGATGTGTTCATGGTGGTCGACGGCTGGTCCACGGTCCGTCAGGACTACGACGACCTGATCCCCAAGTTCAACGAACTCGCCGCCCGCGGCCTCAACTACGGCATCCACCTGCTCATCACCACCACCCGCTGGGTGGAGCTCTCCGCCCAGGTCCGCGATCAGGCCGCCACCCGCCTCGAACTGCGGATGGGTGATCCGATGGACTCCGAGATCGACACCCGCAAGGCCCGCTCGGTGCCGCGCAGCGGCGGCCGCGGCATCACCGCCGACAGCAAGATGCACTTCCTGGCCGGGTTGCCCCGCATCGACGGCAGCGGCTCCCTCGAGGACCTGGGCGACGGCGTCGCCCACCTGGTCGCCGAGGTCTCGCGGCACTGGTCGGGCCCGTCCGCCCCGCAGGTACGGATGCTGCCGCACCGCCTGCCGCTGGCCGAACTCCCGGCGCCCGAGGCCACGGAGGGCGGCGGCATGCGCCTGCCGCTCGGCATCGACCAGGACGCCCTGGAGCCGGTCTGGCACGACTTCAGCCGCACCCCGCACCTGATCGTGGTCGGCGACAGCGAGAGCGGCAAGACCAATCTGCTGCGCCGCGTCACCGCGGGCATCACCGCCCGCTACGCACCCAACGAAGCCAAGATCATCGCGGTGGACTACCGGCGCACCCTGGTGGACACCATCCCCGAGGAGTACCGCATCGGGCACGTGATCTCCCTGGACAACCTCACCGAGACCGTCGACGGGGCGGCCCGCGCGATCAAGACCCGGGTCCCCGGCGCCGACATCGCACCGGCCCGCATGCGCCAGTGCGACTGGTGGACGGGGCCGCGCCTGTTCATCCTGGTCGACGACTACGACATGGTCTCCGGCAACGGCTTCCAGAGTCCCTTCGAGCCCCTCTTCGAGCATCTGGCCATGGGCTTCGAGACGGGCCTGCACCTCATCGTCGCCCGCAGCGCCATGGGCGCGGGACGCGGCCTGAGCGACGCTCTCCTGCGCCGCCTCGACGAGGCCAACAACCCCGCCGTCCTGCTGTCCTGCCCGCCCACCGAGGGCCGCCTGTTCGGCAACGCGAAACCCCGCAACCTTCCGCCGGGCCGTGCCCTGCACATCGCCCGCCGCAAGGAGCGCCTGATGCAGACGGCGCTGGTGGAGGGGGCTTCGGGCCAGAGCAGCTGAGTGCGACGGAAAGCGGGGGCCACCTCTTGGGTGGCCCCCGCTTTCCGTCTCCCCCAGTCCGTCGCTCAGACCGTCGCTCGGTCCTGCGCTCAGTCCCTGGCCGGTCCGTCCGCTCCCGCCGGGCGCCAGCCCCTTCCGCGTGCCCGCGGCAGCGCGAACGCGCCCCAGAGGACGGCGAGTACGGCGGCGGTGCCCAGCAGTACGAAGAGGGTGGCACGGTCGGACGCGCGGTCCGCCGCGGAGGTGTCGCGCACGGCCACGGCGTCCGTGGCGCGCTCGGCGCCGCCGGGGGCACCGGAGTCGCCGAGGACCGTGGTGACGGCGGCATACGCATCCAGTTGCGGGATGTCCCCGGGGTAGGCGGTGGCGGTCAGGCGGCGCGCGACGGCGTCGGGCTTCTCGCCGGGGTGGGCGGCGCGTACCACCGCGGCGGCTCCGGCGGCCTGGGCGGCGGCCACCGAGGCTCCGGCGCCCAGATAGTGCCCGTCGCCGCGCGGACCGCCGGAGACCACTCCGGCGCCGGGCGCGGCCAGGTCGATGCCGTCGGTGGGCAGGGCGCCGTCCGGGCGGACGCCGGCGGGGAGCATGTCGGCCACCGAGAGGACGCCGGGTTCACCGGCCGGCCAGTAGGTGCGCGATGGCACCTCCTCGGTGCCGCGCCCGGCCGCGTCCGGGGTGGCCGCGGCGATCACCACGGCGCCCGCACGCCGGGCGTCGGCGACGGCGCGGGTCAGCTCCTTGTCACGGCGCGGCAGGGCCACCGCGACGGCGATGACTCCGGCGCGCGCCTCGGTCGCCTCGCGCACCGCCTGTACGACCAGATCGGCGTCGGCCTGCCCGCGCGGGCCGGTGCCGCGCAGGGCCAGGATCTTCGCGCCGGGCGCGACCCCGGCCAGGCGCGGGCTGCCCCCGCCGTCCCCGGCGACGAGCCCGGCCAGGAACGTGCCGTGCCCCACGCAGTCGTCACCGGCCGCGCCCGCGGCGGTGACCCGGCCCTTGAGCCCGGCGGCGTCCGGCGCGACACCGGTGCCGATCAGGGCGACGGTCACGCCCTTGCCGGTGCCGTACGTGTGCAGCCGGTCCAGATCCAGGCGCTGGCGCGACCAGTCCTGCTTCCCGGCCTTCTCGCGCGAGGCGGGGGTGCAGGGGGCGTCCCCGGCGTCCGGGTCGAGCGCGACGGGCATGCCGGGCAGCTCCTGGCCCTTCTTCCCGCCGTCGGCCGGCGGGGGCGCGAAGGGCGCCGCCGTGGCGGCCGGGGCAGACACAGTCAGGAGCAGTACGGCGGCGAGTCCGGCGCCGGTCAGCAGGCGGGCGCCGTGGCGGGCGGGCGGCTTCATCGGGGGGCCGCCTTCGGTGCCGCGGACGTGACATCCTCGGGGAGCAGGATGCGCAGGTCGTCCAGGGTCGGCGCGGCCAGTGAACTGAGCCGTCCCGCCTGGCGGGTGACCATCGACTCGACCACCTGGCGGGCCAGGCGTGCGTTGCCGAAGGAACGGTCGCGCGGCAGCGATTCGAAGTACTCCCGCAGCAACGGGCCGGTGCCGGGACCGCACTCGTAGCCCATGGCCGATGCCTGCGCGCGCACGATGGTGACCAGCTCCTCGGAGGAGTAATCGGTGAAACCGATCCGGCGCGGGAAGCGCGAGGAGAGACCGGGGTTGGAGGCGAGGAAGCGCTCCATCTCGTCGGTGTAGCCGGCGACGATGACCACCACCTCGTCGCGGTGGTCCTCCATCAGCTTCAGCAGCGTGTCCACCGCCTCCTGGCCGAAGTCGGCGCCGCCGCCGGCCGGGGTGAGGGTGTAGGCCTCGTCGATGAACAGCACACCGCCGCGGGCCCGTTCGAAGACCTCGCGGGTGAGCTGGGCGGTGTGGCCGATGTAGCGGCCGACCAGATCGGCGCGGGCCGCCTCGATCAGCTGGCCCCGGTCCAGGATGCCCAGCTGGGTCAGGATCTCCCCGTAGAGGCGGGCGACGGTGGTCTTGCCGGTGCCCGGCGGGCCCGTGAAGACCAGGTGGTTGCTGAGCGAGGGCACCGGAAGTCCGGCGGCGGCCCGGTGGCGGGCGGTGGTGATGAGGTTGACCAGGTTCGCGACCTCGCGCTTCACCTCGGCCAGGCCCACCATGTCGCCCAGGCGGGTCAGCGGGTCGTCGGCCGGGGCCGCGCTCTGCTCGCCCTTGGCCGCCGCGGCGACGGACACGTCCTCGGGCAGCAGCTGGCGCAGGTCGCTCTCGCTGACCTGCGCGAGGGTAGCGAGCCGTACCGCCTGTCTGTCCACCATCTCCTCGAACACCCCGCGCGCGGCACGCCCGTTGCCGAACCCTGCGTCGCGCGGCATCGCCTCGAAGTGTGCGGCCAGCGCGTCCGCGGTGCCCTCGCCCAGCTCGTACTGGTGCTGGGCACACATGTTTTCCATGATCGCGACCAGTTCGGGCACCGAGTAGTTCTCGAACTCGACGGTCCGCGAGAAGCGCGAGGCCAGGCCCGGGTTGGAGCCCAGGAAGGAATCCATCTCGCGGGAGTAGCCCGCCGCGACCACGACCACGTCGTCGCGGTGGTCCTCCATCAGCTTCAGCAGCGTGTCCACGGCCTCGCGGCCGAAGTCGGCGCCGCCGTTGCCGCTGTCCGCGGTCAGCGTGTACGCCTCGTCGACGAACAGCACACCGCCGAGGGCACGCTGGAAGGTCTCGGTGGTCTTGATGGCGGTGCCGCCGACGACCTGCGCGACCAGATCGGCCCGCGAGACCTCCACCAGGTGCCCGCTGCGCAGCGAACCCAGCTCGGCCAGGATCGCCCCGTACAGGCGGGCGACGGTGGTCTTGCCGGTGCCGGGCGGCCCCGCGAAGATCAGGTGCCGGCTCATCGGCGGCGCCGACATGCCCAGTTGCTCGCGGCGCTGGGCGAGCTGGGTCAGGTTGACCAGGGTGCCCACCTGCTGCTTGACGTTCTCCAGGCCGATCAGCGCGTTCAGGGCGCCCAGCGGACCGTCCTCGCGGTCCGGCGGCGGCGCGTCCCCGGAGCCCGACCCCGCCGGATCGGTGTTCTCCGCGCTGCCGCTCCCCCACGCGTCCCGCTTGCCGTTGCCGACGCTGCTCAGGCCCTCCACGGCGAGCCGTTCACCGGGCGCGGTCTGCACCAGACCGCCGCCCGCGTTCTCCCGGGCCAGGCAGTTCACCAGGGACACCGGCGCGGTGGACTCCACCCGGAAGCCGTCCTGCTCACCGCCGGAGACCTCACAGCCGCTGAGCGAGGCAAGCGCACCCTCACGGAGCAAGAACCCGTGGCCCTTCGATGCGTGCACCGTGGTGCGGTTGGCGGTCAGCTCACCGCCCGCGGCCACCACCACACCCTCCTCGCCGGATATCTCCACACGGAAATCCCGGACGGTGACGTTGCCGCCGTCCTCCACGACAAGTCCGCCGCCGGCCGCGTCCGATACACCGCCACCGGCCAGGTAGAGCGTGCTGCCGGACGCCACCCGCAGGCCCGCGGCCTTGGGCCGTACGATCTCGCAGTCCTCGGCGCGCCCACGGGCGTCCTTGGTGGCCGCGATACCGTCACCGGCGGGCTCCACCAGGCGAGCCCGGCGCAGCAGCGGGTTGGCGCCGCCGCGCACCGCGACCGCGGGCGAACCGCCGATCACCTCGATACGGTCCAACTCGGCGGCCGAGTCCTCCTCAAGGAGCAGCGCCGTACCCTCGCAGTCGCGGACCGTCAGACCGGTCAGCGCCGGTGACGCGCCCCCGGCGACCCGCAGCGCCGCGCCCTGCGCGCCGTCCACCCAGCAGTCCTCGAAGGTGCCGCGCGCCCGGTCGGTGACGAGCACCCCGTGGCCGCGCGTGCGCGAGACCCGGCAGCGGCGAAGAATCGGGTCGCTGCCCCCGGCAAGCGCGATGCCGTTGCCGGACGCACCGGTGACACGGACGTCCTCCAGGGTCGTACGGCCCGCGCTGCTCACGTGCACACCGGTACTGGTGTCGTGCACCACGGTGCGCACCACCGTCAGCGCGGAGTTCTCCTCCAGGGCGATGGAGGGCTTGTCGGTGGAGGAGAAATCGCAGTCCTCGACGGTGCCGCGGGCCTCGCCGTTGGCGAGCAGGCCGTTGCCGCGGGCGCCGCGCACCGTGCAGCCGCGCACCCGCGCGTCGCCCTCCTCCGCGACGACCAGGCCACTGGTGCCCAGGTGTTCGAAGTTGCAGGACTCCACGGTGGTGGGCGTCGTCGAGGTGACCACGATGCCCGCACCCTGCGGGTTGCTCACCCGGCACTCCCGCAGCGCCAGGGAGCCGGTGCCCCCGGCCAGCATCGCCGTCCAGGCCGCGCCGACGATCTCGCAGCCGTCGAGCGCGGCCTGCCCGCGCCGTACGTCCACGGCCGGCAGCTCGGCGTCCCCGCCGCGCAGCGTCAGCTCGGAGAGCATCACGGCGTCGGCGCGCAGCGCGAGCACACTGCCCGAGCGCGGCCGGATCTCCACGGTGCCCCGCCCTTCGGCGGCGGTGAGGGTGACCCGGGTGTGAATCACGAGGTTCTCCGCGTACGTACCGGGCCGGACGCTGATGAGAGCGCCGATCCGGGCGGCAGCGAGTGCCTCACCGATCGTCCGGTAGCGGTCCTGGCTCCCCGGACCGACCGTCAGTACCTGGCGCGACACGCACCAACCTCCTTGCCCAAGCGGCCTCTGCAGCGGGGCGCCCCCTCGTCGGGGGCGCCTGTCGGCGAGCCGACGGTGTCATCATGCCCCGCCCTCGACGACGGGCGGGCGCCGGGAGCGATGTGCTCCCGCTCCGGGGCGTCCGGTCAGACGCTCCACTTCTGGTTGTCCCTGCCCGTGCAGCCCCACAACTCCAGAGGAGCGCGGTTGTTGCGGTTGCTGCCGTTGATGTCGACACACTTGCCGACCACGGTATTGACCAGGTCGTGGCTGGCGTTCAGCGCGAACTTCTGGGCGTCGGCGCCGTTGCACCAGGCGATCTGGATGGCCGTGCGGTCGTTGAAGTTCGCGTTGGCGACGTCCAGGCACTTGCCCTGGATGCGGATGGTGCCGTCGGAGGCGAACCGGAACTTCTGCGCCGGGGCGCCGTTGCAGTCCCACATGTGCAGCTGCTTGCCGTCGCTGAAGTCGCTTCCCGGTACGTCGATGCAGCGGCCCGAGAGGTGACTGCGGAAGGAGACGGGGGCACTGAGCGTCACGGCGGGGCCGGCCTTCGCGGGCTGGTCCTTCTTGCCGTCGGACTTCTTCCCGCCGGTCTGCTTCCGCTGCTCGCTCTTCTCGCCGTCGTCCTTCTTTCCGTCGTCCTTCTCGCCCTCGTCCTTCGTCGGGGCGGGCGCGGCGGGCTCCTTCGCCGGCTTCTTCGGCTTCTCGGACTTGTCCGACTTGTTTGCGTGCTTCTCGTCGTCCTTGGAGCCGGCGTCTGGCACGGTCTGCGCGAACTCGCCCGGTGCTTCCTGCCCGTCGCCGCCGAGGACGGTGCCCGCCGACGCCGACGTCTTGCGGTCCTTGTCGTCGTCCCCGCCGAGCGTCAGCAACGGCACCGACACGAGCAGCGCCCCGGCGACCGCGGCCCCGGCGAGCACCGCCCTGCCGGGCCGCCCCACCGGGCCTGTGCGCTGCTGCGGCTTGCCGATCGCGGTCGCGGACACGGTGCGTACGAGCGCGGGCAGACGGCTCTTGGCCGCGGTCGCGGCGCCGGGGTCGGCCTCGGGCCCCGTACCGGACGCGGCGCCGCTCTCGGCGGACTTGGCGGTCTCGGGGGCGGGTTCCTCGGACTTGGCCGTCTCGGCTGCGGGCTCCTCGGACTTCGCGGCCTCGGCTGCGGCTTCGGGCTCGGCCTCCGGGTCCGCCTTCGTCTCCGGCTCCGGCCCCGACTCCGGCTGCGCGGGCCCGGTTTTCGGCTCCGGCTCGGCGGCGGTGGCGACCGCCGGCTCGGGCTCGGGGGCCCGCGCCTCGGGGCGCTGGGGCTCGGAGGGACGGGGCTCGGGGCGCTGCTGGGCCGAACTCGTCACGAGGTCCTCCCTGTGGTGTGGGGTGGGGTTGCGGAGGAGTCCGCGGTGTCCGCTGCGGGCGTCTCCCCGGCCCCCGGCCCGCTGACGGGGCCGAGGAGACTGTCCGCGGGTACGAGCAAGGGGGCGGCGGCCCCGGCATTGACCGACAGCCAAGTGCCCGAACCGCTCAGGGAACGGGCCAGCTCCCGCGCCGGGAGCATGTCATGCACAAGTGCCGCGGACATGAACTCATGTGCCGGTGAGGTGAACGACAGGACCACCGGGGCCCCGTCCCGTCCGGCCGCCGTGAGCGGCCCGCCGTCCGGTCCGCGTACCACCGTGATCTCGGCCGCGGCCAGCGCCGCGAGCGCCTCCTCCACCGAGCCGTAGCCCGTCGCGGCCCGCTGCGCCGCCGCGTCCACCGGGTCGGTGGGCTCAGGCCAGCCGAGCACTGCGGCCGAGGGACGGTACGCGGGGTTGGCGCGGTAGTCGCCCACGCCGCCGCTGTCGTCGGACTGCCACTCGCCGAGCAGCGCCCACTCCGGCGGCGTGCCTTCGTCGGTCCACGCCGGGTCGACCACGCCGATCCAGTGTCCCGGCGCCCGGCGGGCAGCGGCGCGCACGGCCTCGGGTATCTCGGGTATCTGCGGCGGCTCGGGTATCTCCGGTGGCTCCGGTGTGGCGGCGGCTTCGGGTGTTCCGGGAGCCCGGTCGCCGGGTGACGCGGGAGCGGGGGCGGTCGGGCCGGGGCCGTCGGACGTCACGGGCCGGACGGCGTCACGCCTGCCCTCTTGCCGTTCTCCGGGCCGCATCTTCACCTGAACTCTTCGGTCCGTACGCATCGTTGGGGCGCCGGACAACAGGCGCGCACGCCGACACTGATCACGTCCGGGAGTCAACAGGATGCCACACGCGCCACTTCCGTTGGGTGCCGGGCAAGATCCGTTTCGGGCTCAGACGTGCCCGTTTTACGCCCGAGTCGGGAACTTTTCGGGAGCAGTGAGGCGTGGGGGGACAAAGCGATGGGACTGTTGTGGTGGGAGAGGCGGCCGTGGGCCTTGTGACGGGCTAAGTTGGGGCACGCTGTCGGCCCCGCCGACGTGCAGTGCGTTCCGGCGTGACGCCCAGGTCAGGCCGGGGCCGTACGGGAAGACCTCGCAGCCCGGAATGCGTCGGACCGGCCTGCGGCCGCCACCCGCGACCCACCACGCGGCGACCGGCATCACGCACCGGGCCGAACCGGCTCGCTTCGACGCGTCTTCCGCCCAACACCCGCGCGGTGACCGGCGCTCGACCGGCCGGCCGCCGAGCGGACCCGTGCTCACCCCGACAGCTCCGCCCCCCGAGGAGTACCGCATGTCCCCCCAGCACCGCACCCCCGGCGCGAACGCGGAGACGGCCGCCACCCCCGCAGAGGAATCCGGCACGGAGGAATCCGGCAAGCCGGCCGAGTCCTCCGCCCCGGACTCTCCGAACGCGCCGGAAGCCGCTGAAGCCCCGGGCTCTCCGAACGCCCCGGAAGCACCTGAAGCCCCGACCGCCCCGAACGCCCCGGACGAACAGACCAAGCCCTCCACGCCGGAGGCGACCGCTGCCCCCGTCGCCCCGGAAGCGAAAGCCGCAACCTCCGGGCCGGAGACCAAAACCACCGCCCCCGCCGGCAAGACCACGGCGGCCCGGGCCACGCCCGACGCAAACACCGAGACGCCCGGCGCAAGAGTCGCCGTGGCGGCGGCCGTCGGCACCACGCCCCCCGGCGTCAAGTCCGCCACCGGCGTCGACCGGGGACGCCCCCGCAAGCCCGTCCTGGCCGGCGCCGCCATCGCCGGCGCCGCCCTGATCGCGATACCCCTGCTGCTGGTCGGCAGCGCCAGGGACGACGGGCCCCCGGACAACGACAAGGAGCTGTCCGCGGGAGACACCGTCCTGAACCCGAATTCGGGCCCCGCGGCCCTCGACGACTACAAGGCCAAGAAGCCCAGTTCGTCCCCGTCCGAGAAGAAGCCGAAGAAGCCGAAGAAGACCGAGACCCCCAAGGCTCTGCCCAAGGCCGCCGCGCCCGACCCGCAACCGAGCCCGCGCAAAACGTCCGAGAAGAAGCCCGAGGCCAAGCCCAAGCCCAAGGCCGCCCCGAAGCCGAACTGGGGCACCGAGACCGTGTCGGCGCCCAGCGTCCTGGAGGTCAAACAGGCCTGGACCACCAACCGCATCCGCATGGTCATGCAGACCGACGGCAATCTCGTCGTCTACAACGAGAAGGGCAAGCCCCTCTGGGCGTCCATGACCTTCGGCGAAAACCACCGGGCGATCTTCCAGCCGGACGGCAACCTCGTCATCCACAACGGCGCCGACCGCCCCATCTGGGCGTCCAAGAGCCATGGCCACGAGGGCGCCCAGCTGATCCTGCGGGCCGACGCCAAGGTGGTCATCGTGCACAACGGCCGGGTCATCTGGTCGACCTGACACCGGACCGCGCGACGGCCGCCGGCGCAGGTCTCCTCCCCCGTACGGGCGGCAGGCCGGAGCATGGGCGAGAATCAGGGAGTGCCGGAGTACAGCTCGATCACCGCACTGGACAAGCTCCTCGCCGAACTGGCTGTCGGCGCGGCCCGCCGCCGACAGCTCGGCATGGTCCGCGGCGAACTGCTGCGGGCCCTGTCACGCGACGCGCTGCCCGTCGGCGCCCGGCGCTCCCTGCACCGCCTCCTCGAACGCGACGCCATCAGCCCCTACCTCCGTATCGCGGAGTCCGGAGCCCTGCGCGCCCGGCTGGTCAAGGGCGCGCGGCCACCCACCTCCGAGCCGACCAACGAGATCCGCAGGCAGTGCGTCGACGTGTTGCGCGAGGCGATCGGCCTGCCGCCGCTGCGTCTGGCAGGCGGGGCGCCGGCGCTGCAGCCCACACCGGAGTTCGGCGACCTGGCAGCACTGCGCAACCAACTCGACCGGGACCTCGGCTCGGGCTATCTGTCGCCGGGCCGGACCCGCCTCACCGCGGTACTCGCCCTCATCCTCGACGCCGCCCCGCGCTCCGGCGAACTGGTCGCCCTGCGCCTGGCCCACCTCACCGCCGACAACCGCGCCGTATACATCGAACGCCACCCGCAACACGGCAGCAGCGAACCGACGCGGGGCGACTGGTTCGCGCTCTCACCGCTGGGCCGGGCCGCCCTTGAGCGGTGGCTGCCCGTGCGCCGGGAACTGGTCGAACAGGCCCACGGCACCAGCAAATTGTGGGTGAGCCTGCGCCCCAACCACTCCGGAGTGCTGGACGAGGAAGGCGGGGCCACGCTCCGCCCGGCCGGACTCCCCCTCGAAGAGAACGGCCTGATCACCAGTTACCGCCGCGGCCGCGCCCAGTACGACCTCAGCGCCCTGCTCCCGCCGAAGCCGGAACAACTGCGCCGCGCCGTCGTCGCCGAGACATCGCGCCCCGTGCTCGCGCGGGCCGTTCGCCGGCGCGGCTAGGCATCCGCCGCGCACCGGAACCCGCAGTTGCCGCTGCTCGAATCCGGAGTGTTGGAGGTCCGCGCCGCCACCCGGTAGCGGTTGCAGTACGAGTCGTGGCACATGTACGAGCCGCCCCGCATCACCCGCGCCCCGCCCTCGCCGGGCCCGCGCGGGTCCGTCGCGGGAGCCGCGTCGTGCACAGCCGTGAAACGGTCGCCGACCCACTCCCACACATTGCCCACCATGTTGAAAAGCCCGTAGGCGTTGGGGCGGTAGGCATCCACCGGCGCCGTGCCCGGGTGACCGTCCTCCGCGGTGTTCACGGCCGGGAACCTGCCCTGCCAGATGTTGCACCGCCACCGGCCGCGCGGCGTCAGTTCGTCACCCCAGGGGTAGCGCGCCTGGTCGAGGCCGCCGCGTGCGGCGAACTCCCACTCCGCCTCGGTGGGCAGCCGCTTGCCCGCCCAGGCGGCGTAGGCGCCGGCGTCGTCCCAGCTCACATGTGTCACGGGGTGCCGCGCCCGGTCCCCGATCCCGGAACCCGGCCCCTCGGGCGCCCGCCAGGTGGCCCCCTGCACCCCGCGCCACCAGGGTGTCCCGCCGGGCGCGGGTGCCGTGCGTACCTGCTCGGGCCGCAGAAAGCCCGCGAAGACGTACGACCATCCGAACCGCTCGGCGGCGGTCACGAATCCCGTCTCCTTCACGAAGGCGGCGAACTGGGCGTTGGTGACCGCGTGTTCGTCGATGCGGAACGCGGAGAGGGTCACCTCGCGCACGGGCCCCTCCCCGTCGCTGGGGTTGGCACACTCGTCCTCGTTGCCCATCCGGAAGGTCCCGCCGGGCAGCGTCACCATGCCCCGGCCGGAGGCACGACGGGCCGCGGGAACAGGAACGGAGGCGGAGGCTGGAGGCGGTGAGGCCGGCCGGGAGCCGTCCGCGCTCCGGCTCGCCGCGCAGCACGCCGACACCGCCCCTGCGCCGGTCGCCCCTGCGCCGGTCGCCTCCGCGCCGGCCGACGCGGAAATGTCATGCGCAGTCAATGGTCTTCACCTCGTCCGTACCCACACAGCTGATCCGGTTCCGCCCCGCGCGAGGGGCCGTTGTCGATCCTGGCATGTACGCCCCGGCCGCGGACCTCGTGGGCTGCCGGTGAGGGAGTTGATCTCTGTTTGGTGACGGGAGCTGCGGATGCCGTATCAGGGTGCATAGGGTCGCGGGCATGGCGCTGCGACCGGTGAACGTGAACATGAAGGCTCTCGACGACTCGTTGGTCGGTCAGTTCTGGGCGCACGCGCTCGGCTGGGGTGTCTCCAGCGAGGGGCCCGGCGTGACCAACGTCGAACCGGGCGGCGACTTCGTCTGGCCGGACGCGGCCGCCCTCTGCGTCGACGTCGTCGCCACCCCCGACAGCAAGACACCGGCGAAGAACCGTGCGCACATCGATCTCGCCACCACCTCCGCCGAGCACCAGGCCGAGCTGATCGCACGCCTGAGGGAACACGGCGCGACGCCCGTCGACATCGGCCAGGGCGACGTGCCCTGGACGGTCCTCGCCGACCCGGAAGGCAACGAGTTCTGTGTCCTCGAGCCCCGGGAGATCTACCGGGACACCGGGCCGATCGCCGCGGTGGTGATCGACTGCGTGGACCCGCGCGCCATGGCCCGATTCTGGGACGAGGCGACGGACTGGACCCTGCACGAGGTGACCGAGCAGCACGCGCGGCTGCGCTCCGCCGAGGGCGTCGGCCCGTACATCGAGTTCCTGCGCACGCCCGACGCCAAGACCGTGCCGGACCGCGTGCACATCGACCTGTTGCCGTACATCGGTGACGACCACGTGGCGGAGGTGGCGCGGCTGCGCGACCTCGGCGCCGAGCACCTCGACCTCGGCCAGGGCGACGTCCCGTGGAAGTGTCTGAGCGACCCGGAGGGGCACGAGTTCTGCGTCCTCGCTCCGCGCGGCGCATCCTGACGCACGGCCCCGGGAACACTCCGCGGGGCCCGGACAGGCAACGGACGCAACCGGCCCGGTGAGGCCCGGCCGTCGGTGCCGGTTCAGGCCCTGTGCAGCAGCCGGGCCAGCAGCAGCGCGCCCCCGGTCGCCGCTCCCATCGCTCCCACCGCTCCCACTGCCCGGAAGCCGCCGGAGGAACGGCAGGACAGCACCGACCACCGCGACTGCGCGGAGAGCAACGACCCCATGCTCAGCCACGACCCGGTGGAGATCAGCGACAGGGAAGACCCGATCGAACCGGCCGACAGGGCGCTTCCGATCGAGCCGACCGACAAGGTCGAACCGACGGAGCCGACGGACAGCACCGAACCCACTGACCCGATCGACAGGATCGAGTCCTTCGACCACAACGACAGCACCGAACCGGAGGAAGTACCGGGGACCGACCGTACGGGCAGCTTTGTCATGAGGCCATCCTGCCCGCAGGCAGGTCCGTCCCGGGGCTTGGAGCGAGCCATTTTCCGGCGAGCCGGCCGTGCCGGTCCAGGCCGCCGCTGTCCGGGTGAAATGCGGCAGGGCACGTCTGTGCGGTGGGCGAAAAGGGGAGGACCTGGACACACCCCCCATGATCGCGTACCTGAAAGGGACCCCATGCGTATCCGTACCGCCTTGGCCGTCACCGCCCTCGCCGCCGCTGCCCTGATGGGCGCCAGCGGTACCGCCCTCGCCAACGACGACGATGACAGGGGCTACCACGGCGGCTTCGCCTACGAGAACCTCGGCGGGCCCGCCGGGATCACCGAGGGCTCCGCTTACCGCTCGGACGACGACGACCGGGGCTGGTCGAGCCGTCTGTCCTACGAGAACCTCGGCGGCCCGGCCGGGATCACCCAGGTCTCCGGTCACGGCGAAGGCGGCTTCGACGACTGAGCACCACCGAGCACCACTGACCGAGCGTCACCCAAAAGGGGGCCCGCCTGGAGCGGGCCCCCTTTTTTCGTCTGCGGGCCGGGCTTCTGGCCCGCTATCTTCGCCTCCCGATCGACGGGGTTGGCGCATCGCTGGCCGGGCGGGCCCTTGGGCTTGTTATTAGTGACGGAACGGTGATCTTCGGTGAGAGGACGCCCGTCGCGGGAGACGCGCCGCGCGCCCTCGCCGCGCGTGAGCCGCGCCCGCGGTTCGGGAGCCGTCTGCCTCCGTGTCGCGTGGCACGCTGACCTCGTGGGTCCGTGATCGTCGAGGAGGTTTGCCACGTGGCGCAGCAACAGCCGGCACAGACTGCCGGCGCCCCGGATGTCCGCGCGGAGGAGAACCGGCTGCGCAAGGACCTCGGGTTCTGGGCTCTGACCGCGATCGGCTTCTCCAACATCCTGGGCTCGGGCTGGCTCTTCGCCGCCATGTACGCCGCCCAGACCGCGGGGCCCGCCGCGCTGCTCTCCTGGGTCGCGGCCGGCCTGCTCTGCGCGCTGGTGGCCCTGGTCATGGTCGAACTCGGCGCCACCAGGCCGGAGGGCGGCGGCACGGTCCGCTGGCCGCTCTACGCGAACGGCCGGCTCGTCGGCACGGTCGTCGGCTGGTCCGTCATGCTCTCCGTGGGCGGCACCGCGGCCGAGATCAGCGCGATCATGCAGTACGCCGACCACTACGTGCCGGGGCTCTATCACGGTGGCGGCATCACCGCGTCGGGCCTGGGCGTCGCCATCGCACTGAGCGTGCTGCTCACCACGCTGAACTGGTTCGCGGTGCGGATGTTCGCCCGTATGAACAACCTGGTGTCGGTGTTCAAGGTCGTCGTCCCGGTGCTCACGGTGGCCGCCCTGTTCCTGTCCGGCACACACTCGGGCCGCCTCACGGACCACGGCGGGTTCGCCCCGTACGGTTACGCGGCCTGCCTCACCGCCCTCGCGGGCGGCGGCATCGTGTACTCGGTGAACGGCTTCCAGGCCCCGCTGGACTTCTCGGGCGAGGCCCGCAATCCGCGCCGCAACGTACCCGCCGCGGTCCTCACCGGGATCGGCCTCGCGGTGCTCGTCTACCTCGGTCTGCAACTCGCCTTCCTCTACACGGTGCCCGACTCCCTGCTCGCGCACGGCTGGCAAGGGGTCAACTTCGAGTCGCCGTTCGGTCAGCTCGCCCTCGTCCTCAACCTGCACTGGCTCGCCACACTGCTCTACGCCGACGCGGTGGTCTCGCCGGGCGGCTCCGCCTACGTGGGTGTCGCGATCGACGCCCGCCACACCTACGCCCTCGCGAAGAACGGCCTGCTCCCCCGCTTCTTCATGCGCATCGATCCCCGGTCCGGCATCGCACGCCGCGCCCTGGTCCTCAACCTCGCGGTCATCGTCCTCTTCATGCTGCCGTTCGGCGGCTGGCAGGACATCGTGAGCGTGATGGGAGACATGTATCTGATCATCTACGCCGCCTCGGCGGTGGCGGTGGCGTCCTTCCGGGCACACGACCGGGAACGTGGTGTGCCCCTGGCGGACGGACACATGCCGGGGGTGCGCTGGATCGCGCCGGTCAGTTTCGCCGTGGCGATCGAGTTCGTCTACTGGTCGGGCTGGGACGATCTGCGACTCGCCCTGCCGCTCGTCCTTGTCGGTCTCCCGCTGTTCCTGCTGCAACGACGCAAGACGCCAGGCGGCTCTCCCGTTGCGGAACTGCGTGTGGGCGCCTGGCTCGTGTTCATCCTGGCGGCGCTGACCCTGTTGTCGTGGCTGGGTACGTTCGGCGGCTCGGGACATCTGCCGGCGCCGTACGACTCGCTCGTGGTGGGCGTCGTCGCCTTCGCGGTCTTCGGGTGGGCGGTGCGTTCGGGCGCCGCCCACCTTCGCGCGAACCCCGCTCACTGAGCGGGGACGGGCGTCCTCCTCAGGTGCGGGTCCAGCGCTGGTTGCTGCCGTTCGAGCAGGAGTAGAGCTGGATCAGGGTTCCGTTGGCGGTGCCGGTCCCGACGGCGTCGAGACAGCGGCCGGACTGGACTCCGACGATGGAACCGTCGGAGTTGAGGCGCCATTTCTGGTTGTCGGCGCCCGAGCATCCGTAGATCTGGACTTTGGCTCCATTGCCGGTGCCGGCGGCGTCCAGACATTTGTTGCCGTAGACCTTGAGCTCACCGGAGGCGGTGGCCGTCCACTGCTGGTTGGTGCTCCCGGAGCAGTCCCACAATTGGACTTGGGTGCCGTCGGTGGTGCCGGCGTTCGGCACGTCCAGGCAGCGGCCCGAGCCGACACCCTTGATCTGTGCGCCGTCCGTGGGCGGCGTGGTGGAACCGCCGTTGAGTGCGTTGAGGACGGCGGTGTACGCGGGCTTCTTGCTGCCGTCGCCGTTGAACAGCAGCGGTGTGTGTTCCGGTCGCCAGGAGTCGGTGTCGCGCACGCCCCAGACGGTGATGCCGAGGCAGCGCGGGACGGCCAGGCAGTCGTTGGTCACGTTGGCGTAGGTAGTGGACGAGGCACCCTGGATGTCGAGTTCGGTGACGGCCACGTCGACGCCGAGCGCGGCGAAGTTCTGCAGGGTGGTGCGGAAGTTGCTGTTGTAGGGGCTGCCGCTGTTGAAGTGCGACTGGAAGCCGACACAGTCGATCGGCACACCGCGCTGCTTGAAGTCCTTGACCATGTTGTACATGGCCTGGGTCTTGGCCCAGGTCCAGTTCTCGACGTTGTAGTCGTTGTAGCAGAGCTTGGCTGCCGGGTCGGCGGCGCGCGCGGTGCGGAACGCGTCCTCGATCCAGTCGTTGCCGGTGCGCTGGAGGTTGGAGTCGCGGCGGGCGCCCGAACTGCCGTCGGCGAAGGCCTCGTTCACGACGTCCCACTGGGCGATCTTGCCCTTGTAGTGGGCCATCACGCCCTTGATGTGGTCGTTCATCGCCTGGCGCAGGGTGCTGCCGCTGAGGTTCTGCATCCAGCCGGGCTGCTGGGAGTGCCAGGCAAGGGTGTGGCCGCGTACCTGCTTGCCGTTCTGCACCGCCCAGTTGTAGACGCGGTCTGCGGCGGCGAAGTTGAACTGGCCCCGCTGCGGTTCGGTGGCGTCGATCTTCATCTCGTTCTCGGCCGTCACCGAGTTGAACTCACGGTTCGCGATCGACGTGTACGTCGAGTCGCCCAGCCTGCCCGAGGCGATGGCGGTGCCGAAGTAGCGGCCGCTCTGCGCCGCGGCGGCACCGAGCGTGCTCTCGGCCGCACTCCCGGCGGCGTGTGCGGTCGGCGGCGAGACGAGGGCGGCGGCCGAGCCGAGTACGCCGACGACCAGCGCTAACAGCAGACCGCGGAGCCTTTGGCGGATGACGGATCTGGGAAGGGCGTACGAGCCCATGACTGTGCCTCCAGAGTAGAAATCACGGAAGGACCGAAGCGCCTCGGCGCCCGCATCGTGCGTACAGCCGTGCGTGGATTCGCCGCACAGCCGCACACCTCACCAGGGACCGATGGGTTCGAAATATCGAACTGTGGCCGGGTTCCCAGACAGGAGATTGGTGCGTTGACGGTGGATCGTCAATACTCCCCGCAGCAGAAGTTTCCGTTCCTCATCCGAAACTTTTCGGAACCCCGGTGAACCGGACAATGGCTGGGACAGGCGCTGTTTACGTACAAGTCGGTGACAGGCCTTGACCGGAGGAGCCCACCTTCCTAGCTTGTGGCGTCAAAGAAACCGGGAATCTCCGAAAAGTTTTCGGGATTACCCCTGCCCCGGTACGGCCGCTCCGCGGTTCATCGGGGTCACTTCTCCCCCCGCCCCCGACGAAGGGCCCCATGATGTGGTTTCACCACTCACCCCCGGTCCGCCTCAGACGCTTACTCGCCGCCCTCGCGCCCTTGTTGCTCGTGGCCACCTTCCTCGGCGCCCAGCCCGCCGGCGCGGCGACCGTAGACCCCGACGCGTCGTATGTGCTGGTCAACCGCAACAGCGGCAAGGCCCTCGACGTCCACAACCTGGCGACCAATGACGGCGCCCGCATCACCCAGTGGACGAGGAACGACCAGAACCAGCAGCAGTGGCAGTTCGTCGATGCCGGCGGCGGCCACTACCGCATCAAGTCCCGCCATTCGGGCAAGGTCCTCGACGTCCACAACTGGTCCACCGGCAACGGCGGTTCGATCGTCCAGTGGGCCGACCTGAACGCCACCAATCAGCAGTGGCGGCTGGCCGACAGCTCGGACGGCTATGTGAGGTTCATTTCGCGCCACAGCGGCAAGGCCCTCGAAGTACAGGGTGCCTCCACCGCCGACAACGCGAACATCGTCCAGTACGACGACTGGGGCGGCGCCAACCAGCAGTGGAAGCTCGTCAAGGTCGGCGGCGACAACCCCGGCCCGTGCGATCTACCGACGGCGTACCGCTGGTCATCGACGGGCGCGCTGGCACAGCCCAAGGCGGGTTGGGCCTCGCTCAAGGACTTCACCGTCGTCCCCTACGACGGCAAACAGCTCGTCTACGCCACGACGCACGACAAGGGAACGAGTTGGGGTTCGATGAACTTCGGCCTGTTCACCAATTGGTCGGAGATGGCCTCGGCCGGCCAGAACACGATGTCGTCCTCCACCGTCGCGCCCACGCTCTTCTACTTCGCGCCGAAGAAGATCTGGGTGCTCGCCTACCAGTGGGGCCGGACCTCCTTCTCCTACCGGACGTCGAGCGACCCCACCAACCCCAATGGCTGGTCGTCGGAGCAGGAACTCTTCTCCGGCAGCATCGCCGGCTCCGGGACGGGCCCCATCGACCAGACGCTCATCGCCGACGGGTCGAACATGTACCTGTTCTTCGCCGGTGACAACGGCAAGATCTACCGTGCCAGTATGCCGATCGGGAACTTCCCTGGCAGCTTCGGCAGCAGCTCGACCGTGGTCATGAGCGATACGACGAACAACCTGTTCGAAGCCCCGCAGGTCTACAAGCTCCAGGGCCAGAACCGCTACCTCATGATCGTCGAGGCGATCGGCTCGCAGGGCCGCTACTTCCGTTCGTTCACGGCCACCAACCTCAACGGCTCGTGGACCCCTCAGGCCGCGACCGAGAACAACCCCTTCGCCGGTAAGGCCAACAGCGGCGCCACCTGGACCAATGACATCAGCCACGGCGAGCTGATCCGCACCAGCCCCGATCAGACCATGACCGTCGACCCCTGCAACCTGCAATTCCTCTACCAGGGGCGCAGCCCCGACTCCAGCGGTGACTACGGGCTCCTGCCCTACCGTCCGGGTCTGCTGACTCTCCAGCGCTGACGGCGTGACACGGACCCGGCTCCGCCGTGGAGCCGGGTCCGCTGCGAGCCGGGTCCGCAGAGCGGACCGGCATCGTGGTCGACCCTTGGCACCGTGGCGAGCGTGGCCCGGGCGCGCGAGGTCAGGGAGTGATCAGGACCTTGAGGGCCTCCCGCTGGTCCATCGCCCGGTAGCCCTCGGGCGTTTCCTCCAGGGAGACCGTGCGGTCGAAGACGCGGCCCGGGTCCACGGTGCCGTCGAGCACGGCGGGCAGCAGCTCGTCGATGTAGGCGCGCACCGGCGCCGGGCCGCCGGTCAGGGTGACGTTCGGGCCGAACAGGCTCATGAAGCCGACCGGGGCGCTCTCGTACTGGGGAACGCCGACCCGGCTGATGACACCGCCGGGGCGGACGGCGCCCACGGCCATGTCGTAGGCGGGCATGTGGCCGACGGCTTCGAGGACGGCCCGGGTGCCGTGGCCGCCGGTCAGCTCGCGGACCTTCGCGATGCCTTCCTCGCCGCGCTCGGGGATCACGTCGGTCGCGCCGAACTCGACACCGAGGTCGGTACGGGATTTGTGACGGCCCATCAGGATGATGCGCTCGGCGCCCAGTTGCCGCGCTGACAGGACGGCGAGCAGGCCGACCGCGCCGTCGCCGATGACGGTGACGGAGTCGCCGGGGCGCACCTGCGCCTGCTTGGCGGCGTGGTAGCCGGTGCCGTACACGTCGGCCAGGGTGAGCAGCGAGGGCAGCAGCGCCTCGTCGACGTCGCCGGGCAGCTTGACCAGGGTGCCCCCGGCCTGCGGAACACGGACCGCCCCGGCCTGGGCGCCGCCGATCCCGGCGGCGTAGAAGCCGCCCTTCGGGCAGGAGGTGTGCAGGCCGGCCCGGCAGTACTCGCAGGTGTTGCAGGCGTACGCGAACGGGGAGACGACCAGGTCGCCGCGGCTGAGGCCGGACACCTCGGAGCCGGTCTCCTCGACCACGCCGAGGAATTCGTGCCCCATCGGCACGGGGCCATCCGCGGCCGTCAGGCTGTGATAGGGGTGCAGGTCGCTGCCGCAGACGCAGGAGCGTACGACGCGGACGACCGCGTCGGTGGGCTGCTCGATGACCGGGTCCGGCGCGTCCTGGACGCGCACGTCGCCGGCTTCGTACATGAAGGCTGCCCGCATGGGGACATCTCGCTTTCGGTGAAGACAATCGGGGGGTGCCTGTACTGCTCAGGGCAGCGTCAGGACGATCTTTCCGTGGGCCTGGTGGGAGCGGAGCCGCCCGGCAGCCTCGGCCGCGTTCGCGAAGGAGTAGGTGCTGTCGACGCGGGGCCGGATGCGGCCGCGGGCGACCCCGGGCAGCAGTTGCTCGCCTGCGGCGGCGATGACCGCGCCGAGTTCGGCCGCTCGGGTGAACCCGAAGGACACCCCGCGGAGCCGCAGCCGCCGATAGGCCAGGGCATCCAGGTCGATGGTGGCGGCTGCTGTGTCCAGGCGGCCGACGCTGACCACGGCTCCGTCGGCGCGGGTGGCGGGCAGGCAGGCGGCGAACATCGCCCCGCCGACGTGATCAAGGACGATCTCCGCGCCCTGCCCGTCGGTCGCGTCGAGGACGGCTTGTGTGAGGTCCTGCTCGCCGGTGACCACGACCGTGTCGGCTCCGGCCCTCCGCAGCGGCTCCGCCTTGGCGGCGCTCCGAGTGGTGGCGATGACCTGGCCGGCCTTCAGCTCCCGGGCGATCCGCACGCCGATCAGGCCGATGCCGGACGTCGCACCGGTGATCAGAACCGACCGGCCGGGCGTGAAGCCGGCTGCCGTCAGCGCCCCGTGCTCGGTCAGCAGACCGGTGGGCAGCGCGCACGCCTCTTCCCATCCGAGCCCGTCGGGCACGGGCAGGACATGCCGGTGGTCGGCGAGCACGTACGCGGCGAAACTCGCCGGACTCGTGCCCATGACCGGCGCACCGGCGGCGACCGTTGTCACGCCCTCGCCGGCACTCGCGATCTCACCGGCGAACTCATAACCGGCCGAGTACTGCGCACCGGTGCCGCCCGCCGCCGGGTCGGCGGCGGACAGCATGGCGGCGTCGGCGTTGTTCAGCGCCACTGCCCGGTTACGGATCAGCACCTGGCCCGGGCCCGGCGCGGGAACGGGGATCTCACGGGCTTCCCAGGCGGGTCCTGTGCCACCGAACAGGGCGGTCATCGTCGCGGCCATGTGTCTGTCTCTCCTTGCCTGCGTGGGTGCGCGCCCGTGGCCCGGACGGACGGGCCGTGGCGGCGGTGGGGCCGCCGGGTGTCAGCCGCGGGTGCGCGGACCGTCGTACGTGGCGTCGTCGACCTTCTCCAGCCAGGTCGTCTCCGGCGAGCCGTCGCCGGTGCCCTCCCACAGCGCGAGGTGCTGCATGAAGCGGTCGGGGGTGGCTCCGTGCCAGTGCTCCTCGCCGGGCGGGCAGGCCACCGTCTCGCCGGGGCGCGCCTCCAGGATCGTGCCGTCGCGGGTGCCGATGAGGGCGACGCCCGCGACGACGTGCAGCGTCTGGCCGACCGCGTGGTGGTGCCAGTCGGTGCGGGCACCGGGCGCGAAGCGCACCATGTTCATGCGCATACGGGAGGGTTCCTGGCCCGCGTAGATCACGTCGAACCAGACGTCACCGGTGAACCAGTCGGCCGGGGCCTTGACGGTCGACTGCGGCTTCAGCTTTTCCATGGGTACTCCAAAATTCATGTGCGGAGGCGGGGCGGCCTTCCGCATGGCACTTATTCACGTTCACACGTGCCCGAAGTTCCGCAAAGAGGAGAATTCCGTCCCGGGACGGATTCACCCCGGGAGGAATTCCTCCCACCCGGGACCGGCCCGGCCGGTGCGAAACTGGGGCGCATGACCAGCAGCGCGCATCTCAAAGAACTCGGCGAGTTCCTCAAGGCCCGGCGGGCCGAACTCAGCCCCCGCACGGTGGGGCTGCCCGACAGCGGCGCGCCCCGCCGCGTGGCCGGGCTGCGCCGGGAGGAGGTCGCCCAGCTGGCGTCCATCAGCACGGACTACTACACCCGTCTCGAACAGGGCCGGATGCAGCCGTCCGCGCCGGTGCTGCAGACGCTGGTGCGGGTGCTGCACCTGGCCGACGACCAGCGCGAGTACCTCTTCGAGCTGGCCGGCCGGATGCCGACCCGCTCCCGGGGCAAGGTCCGCCAGAAGGTCCAGCCGCAGTTGCGGCGCCTTCTCGACCTCACCGCGACCCCCGCGATCGTGCTCGGGCGCCGCATGGACATCCTGGCCTGGAACGCACTCGGCGCGGCCCTGGTGACCGATTTCGGAACGGTCCCGGAGAAGGAGCGCAATTACGTACGCCTTCTGTTCACCGACCCCGCTCTGCGAAAGCTGTATCCGGATTGGGAGAAAGTCGCCCGCACCGCGGTGGCGCAGTTGCGCAGGGAGGCAGCGAAATACCCCGAGGATCCGCGCCTCACCTCGCTCGTCGGAGAACTCTCCGTGCGCGACGAGGATTTCCGTACCTGGTGGGCGAGCCACGAAGTGGCCACCCTCGGCGTCGGCACGAAGGTGCTGCAACACCCGCTGGTGGGTGAACTGACCCTGGACTGGGACACGTTGACCGCCAGCACCGACTCCGACCAGCAGCTGGTGATCTGGACCGCGGAGCCCGGCAGCCCGTCCTACGACGGCCTGCGCATCCTGGCCTCCCGGGCAGCGGACCACCACCGGGCCCCGACGACGCCCTGACCTGCGGGCGGTCCGGGGCAGCATGGGGCGGGGTGTGGCGGGGCGGCATCGTCAGGAGTGGGTCGCCCTTCCGGCTTCTGCGCGTACACGCAGGAACCAGTCAGCCGCGACGCGGCTTCGGCTGTGCTTGTTCCTGTTTCGCCCGGGCCCGGGCGAAACGTTCGTGAACGGGGATCGGGATGACGACCGCTGCGGCGTCGTCCGCCGGGGCGGGCGGCGCAGGGCGGGGGGCCTTCGCGGAGTTGAGCTCCTTGCGGACGGCGCGGTGGTGTTCCAGGGTCCAGGCGTTCCAGCGGCGAATGGTGCGGTCGGCCGGGCGGTCGAGTGCGTGCAGTTGGAGGTGGAGGGCCGCCGCGTCGCGGCCTACGCCGAGGGCCGCCGCGCCCTCTTCCACCAGGGCCGGGACGCTGAAGAGGGGGTTGGTCTCGTACTGGCCCGGCGGGACCGGGGTGACGGCGGACCGGTCCGCCAGCCGGCGCAGGGCGGCGAGGAGATCGGCCGGGGCGTCCGGGAGCCGGTCTATGAGGGCGCGGGCGCCTGCCGTGGCCGGATCGCCGACCGGGCGTTCCGTGAGCGCCCAGGTGACGGCGATCGCGGCGGCCCGCACCCCGCCGGCGTCGGCCAGGGGCTCCGGGACGCGTCCGGTCAGCAGGGCTGTGGCCCAGGTGGCGGGGAGGCCGCGCTCTGCGGCGAGGGCGGCGGCGTGGCTGCCGTCGTCGGTATACGGGCCGGTGCCGAGGAGTCCGGCCCAGGCGGCGGCCATCCGGTCCGCGGCGGCGGTCATACCGCCGGGTGCCCACAGTTCGGCCGGGTCCGGGGGGAGGGCTGCCGCCAGCACGGTACGCCGACCGGCCGGGCCAAGCCTCCTCTCGAACTCTCCGTAGGCCCGGACGGTGTTCTGGTCCGCCTTGTACGGCTTGGTGCGGAGCATCTTGCGGTGCTCGTCGTAGTCGTCTCTGCCGGGGAATCCGTCCAGGACCAGGGCGGCGATCGGGCGCGGCACTCCGGTGCGCCAGCGGAACAGGTCCACCGCCTCTTCGGGCACCGGCACTGGTCCGTGCTCGGCGAGCAAGGCCAGCAGGCGGGGCAGCCGGGTGGTGTCGTCGCCGGTGATGGTGTGGGTCTCGCACTCCTCGGCGTCGGCGGGCGCCGGTTCGCAGGCGCGGTGGAGGAAGGGGGCGAGGCCGCTGCGGACCCGGGCGGAGGCGATCAGGGCGCCGCCCGCGCGGAGTTCGGCGATCCGCTGCTCGGGGGCGCGGCCGGTCCGCCAGGCACCGCCGGCCTCCGCGAACGGCTGTCGGCTCCATACGTCGAGCAGGGCGGTGAGTGCCTGTCGCTCCTGATCGGGGGTGGCAGCGGTGGCAGCGCGCCAGGCCACCGCGTCTATCCGGCCGGTCAGCACCGCCCACTCGGGCGGGGTGGCGGGCAGGGCGAGCACCCGGACCTCGTCCTCGATCTCGCCGCGCAGATACCGGCCGTCGGCGGCGACCGCGGTGAGGAGCGCGGGCTGCGGCTGCGGCGCATGTGCCTCGTAGGCCCGCAGTTGGGGCAGCAGGTCGCGCAGGGCGGGGGCCAGGCGGGTGTCGGGTGCCGGGTCGGGCAGGTCGACGACCGGCCCGGATCGCATGACGCCGACCCGGTGGGACAGTTCCCGGCGGCGGCGCAGTACGTCGGCGGCGAGCCGGGCGGCGCGCTCGACGCCGGCCCGGATGCGCGGGTCGGTCACACCGGGGAGGGCGCCGGGCGCGTCGTTGCCGCTCCATGTGCCGTCGTTGCCATGCTGCAGAAGCAGGCTCAGGTCGGCGTCGGTAACGCCCCGAAGGGCTTTGGAGGATGCCTCGTCGCGAGGGGTGAGGAAGTGCCAGTAGGCGGGCGGCGGCATCGGCCCGGCCTGCTCGCCGAGGGTGGCGCGTACCGGGGAGCGGTGACGGCTGCCGGGGAAGCCCCGGACCTGCCAGAGCAGGGAGTTGTCCTCGGCGGCATGGCCGCGGACGGTGATCTCGCCGGCCACGACGGCGTCCTCCCCGCCGAGCGGCAGGGCGAGGATGCCCCAGGGGCGCCGGCCCCAGTTGCGGCTGCGGTAGGAGGCGGTGCGGCCGTCGATGCTTTCCAGTACGAATTCGCGGGGCGAGGGCCCGTCGTACGGCGTGCGGTAGTTGACCCGGCAGCCGGTGAGCCGCCCGTCCTGGCCCAGCGGGGAGGGCGGGGCGCCCGGCGGCAGCGCGGCGAGGATCCGGTGATCGACGAAGGGTTCGGTTCCGGGCGGTGTGCCGACGGGGCGGTGGAACGCGGGCAGGGTGCGGTCGTCGGTGGGGGCGCCCGTGTCCGGGTCGAAGCGGCCCCAGCCGTTCCTGCGTTCGCCGAAGACCTCGGAGCTCCAGAGGGCCTGGCCGTCGTACATCTGGTAGTCGCGGTGGCCGATGCCCTCGTGGCCACCGGCGCGCAGGACGCGTTCGCCGTCGAAGCGCCCGCCGGCGTCGGGGGTTTCGAAGTGATAGCCGAGGCCGCCCTGGATGCTGCCGCCGTAGGGGGCGAGTCCGAACGTCTCCTCCGGTTCGAAGATCTCGCCGGGCCGGTCGGACCAGTAGGCGTTACGGGGCCGCCGGTCGTCCTCGGCTTCGGCCCACGCCACGAGGAACTGGCCGCCTACCCAGTGCACGGTGTGGGAGCGGGACGCGTCGGGCAGCTCCAAGGTGTGATCGCCGCGCCGGCCTGCGTGATCGACCGCGATGGCGCGCGCTCCCCCGTACACGGTGAGCACCGGCCAGGTGCAGGTGACGTGCAGGGTTTCGTCCGGCCGGAACTCGGCAAGGGCCTGCTCCAGTGCGGGCCAGCCCAGCTCCTCGGGCAGTCCGGCGCGCAGGCTGCGAGCCAGCGGGCCGGTGAGGTCGAGGGCGTCGAGGGCTTCCTCGATGCCGTCCAGGGCGGTGGCGGTGGGCCGGTCGAGAAGGTCGCGCAGTTCGTCGACGGCTTCGTCGGCTGCGGCGAGGCCGCCGCCGCGCAGGGCGTCGAGCAGCTTCTCGATCCGGGTGTGCACCTCGGCGGCGACGCCCGGGTTGTGCGGGAGTCGGCTGATGGCGGTGCCTGTGCGGGGCCCGGTGGAGCCACCGGAGCTGGTACGGGGCCCGGCGTGCACGGTGCCCTCCAGGCGGGGCCCGAACACCGGGTCGGCGGCGAGCGCCTTGAGGTCCCGTCGCGAACGTTCGCCCCAGAATTCCAAGGGGATGGCGGCGCCGGGGTCCTCCACGGTCAGGCCCTCGGCGAGACATTGGTCGAGCAGGTCCGCGTCCAGGTGCTGCCACCGGTAGCGGTCCTCGTGCAGCCGGACCGGGGCGCCGACCGCCCGCAGCAACGGCGCGAACCGGCTTACCAGGTCCAGGAGTTCGGGTGGCATGGGCTGGCGGGTCACCCCGCCACCGGCGACAGGGCGGTGCGAGTAGCGGGCGGAGTAGCGGCGCAGCCAGTCGCCGAGGCCGCCCTCGGGCGCGATCCGGCCGGCCGCTGCGGCGTCGGCGACGCCGCAGCGGACGAGCAGCCGCAGCCAGGCAGCCGCGTCGTTCTTCGACTCGGGGAACAGGTCGAGCAGCCCGGTGGCCTGCTCGTCCGTCGGCGGGTGCGCGGCGAGCGGTCCGGCGGCGGCGTCGAGCAGCCGGTCGGGTACGGCCTTACCCCGAGCCGCGGCCAGCAGCCCGCCCAGCACCCTGGCTTCCTCGTCGATGCCGAGGTCGGCGGCGCGGGCCGAGTCGCGGACCCGGCGGGCCAGGTCGGCGGGAAGGTCACCGGGCGACGCCGACCAGACAGTCAGCAGGCGGACGAACTCGCGGTGTGCGTCGCCCGGTTCGAGGATTCCGGCCAGCCAGCCGCGGTGGCCGCTGAGTTCGGTGGCGGGCAGGGCGCCGAACCGGGCGAACAGCAGCACGTTCACCCGCCGCCAGTCGGGGTCGACGTGCAGCTGGTGCTCGCGTTCGGCGACGCGCGCCTGGCCGTAGGCGCGGGCCGCCGAGCGGCGGTGCGTCTCCAACAACCAGTGGCCGACGGTGTCCCAGAACCAGGGCAGATGAGCCGCCGGCAGCCCCCGGGCCAGCCGCTCCATGTCGTCCACGAACCGCCCGGGCTTCTCCCGGGCCCGCGCCCGCTTCCGCCCGGCCTCGCCGAGCACGGCCCGCGCGGTGGCCTCGGCGCCCGGATCCCGGGTGCGCGCCCAGTCGGCGTAGGTCTCGGAGACGCGGTGGTTGGCCGGGAGCGGAACGGAAGTGCTGCTGGTGCGGCTGGTCATACCCTGATCGTGCCAGCCGGCACTGACAGTGGGTCCGCGAGTCCCCCCAGGGGCGGCGTCCCCTCGCCCGTCATGCCGTCGGGGAAACTGCGCGCGAGATCGCGTTCAGTTTTCTGGCCCTGCGCACGAACCCCTGGTGCAGGTCCTGTGCCGCCTGCGCCACCGCGTCGCCTCTCCGGCGCTGCAGCATGAGAAGGACGCATGTCGAGTCGTCCGCAATCGGCCGGTAGGTGATCCTGCCGAGCCGTTCCAGCGGATCGCCGATCACACTGAAGTCCGGCAGGACCGTCGCACCGAGCCCCTCGGCCACCATCAGCTTGCCCATCTCGGCACCGTCGGTGGAGTACGAGAACACCGGGTCCCGGCCTGCCAGGAGCCGGTGCACGAACCGGTGCATGACATAACCCGAGCGCATCGCCACCAGAGGTTCGCTGATCAGTTCCTCTACCGTGATCGCCCGTCGGGCGGCGAGCGGGCTGTCGGGGTGCACGCACACCACCGGTCTGCCGCGCAGGAGCTGGGACGACTCCAGGCCCGCGGGCACGTCGTCGCCGGCGAGATGGTTGACGAGGCCCAGGTCGAAGCCGCCTTCGGTCAGGCCCCGTTGAATCTCCGTCTGCTGCGTCCCGACCACCTCGACCTGGGTGACCGGATGCGTCGCGCGGAACTCCCGGACCACGGGTACGAGAAGGGGAACCGTCGCCGCGTTCACCGTGCCGACCCGCACCATGCGGCTGATCCGGTGTTGCTCGCCGGCTGCGGCCCGGAGCCGGTCAAGCGCCTCCAGCACGCGCGCGATGTGCGGCAGCAGCTCCCGGCCCTGTGCGCTCATCGTCGATCCGGAGCGCTTGCGCTCCAGGAGGTCGACTCCCAGCTCCCGCTCCAGGTTCCTGACGGTCTCGCTCAACGCGGGCTGCGACACGCGCAGTTCCTCCGCCGCCCGGCGCAGAGAGCCGAGCCGGGTCACCGCGGCAATGTATTCCAGTTGTTCGGTCCGCATCCCAGCAGAATGCGGATGCCAATCCGGGCCGTGCAAGGGTTCCCCTGTCACAGGCTCGTGAAATTCAATGGTCCACGATGCGAAACCGGTCGGGTTTCCCTTGACGGTTCTCAGGACGCCCTGCCAGCATCGAATCCATGAACAGGCAACTGGACCTCACGCGGCGACTCCACGTCGACCTCGCGCGCGTCTCCAGTGCCTCCTGTCGTGCTTGCGGCCTTGATCGCCGGCTTGCGGCCTGAATCGCCAACCCGCCGCCTGAATGGCTGCTGGCTCACGGCCTGAACCGCCGGCTCGCGGCCTGAATCGCTGATCCGCCGCCCCCTCTCTCTCCCTCCCCCAGCACCCGCACCCGTCACACCGACCGGCGTGCCGTGCTGTCCTCGCACTGCCTGAATCCGGCTTCCCCACAAGCCTGCCGAATTCGGCGTGCCCGAAATTCCCAGCATTCCGCGACAGGAGTTCTGCATGCCCGCGCCCCTGAAATTCGCCTATTGGGTCCCCAATGTCAGCGGCGGCCTGGTCACCAGCAAAATCGAACAACGCACCGACTGGGGCTACGAATACAACCGGGAACTCGCCGTCCTCGCCGAGAACAACGGCTTCGACTACGCCCTCAGCCAGGTCCGCTACATGGCCAGCTACGGAGCCGAGTACCAGCACGAGTCCACCAGTTTCAGCCTCGCCCTGCTGCTGGCCACCGAGCGTTTGAAGGTCATCGCCGCCGTGCATCCCGGACTGTGGCATCCCGGCGTCCTCGCCAAGCTCGGTGCCACGGCGGACCACCTCTCCAAGGGCCGGTTCGCGGTCAACGTCGTCAGCGGCTGGTTCAAGGGCGAGTTCACCGCCCTGGGCGAGCCCTGGCTCGAGCACGACGAGCGCTACCGCCGCACCGAGGAGTTCATTCGCGCGCTCCGCCAGATCTGGACCGAGGACCACACCGAACTCGCGGGCGACTTCTACCGGCTGCGCGACTTCACCCTCAAACCCAAGCCCCTGAACACCCCCGAGCGGCCTCATCCGGAGATCTTCCAGGGCGGCAACTCCACGGCCGCGCGCGCCATGGCGGGCCGCGTCTCCGACTGGTACTTCTCCAACGGCAAGGACTTCGCCGGAGTCACCGAGCAGGTCGACGACGTACGCAAGTCCGCCGCCGAAGCGGGCCGCAGCGCACCGAAGTTCGGCCTCAACGGCTTCCTCATCGCCCGTGACACGGAGGCCGAGGCACGCGAGACGCTGCGCGAGATCGTCGCCAAGGCCGACACCGAGGCCGTCGAAGGCTTCGGGGCGGCCGTCAAGCAGGCCGGCCGGTCCGCCGCCGACGGCAAGGGCATGTGGCAGGACTCCTCCTTCGAGGACCTGGTGCAGTACAACGACGGCTTCCGCACCGGGCTCATCGGCACGCCGGAGCAGGTCGCCGAGCGGATCGTCGCCTACAAGAAGCTCGGCGTCGACCTGCTCCTGCTCGGCTTCCTGCACTACCACGAGGAAGTCGAGTACTTCGGCCGACGGGTCCTGCCCCTGGTGCGCGAGCTGGAGTCCCAACTCGCAGACACCGAAGGGTAGTTCGCGCACCCTCCGCGCGATCTCACCCGCCCACATCCCCGCGCGATCACCCGCGCACCTTCCGTACAACCCACCTTCCGCACCGCTCCCTGAAAGAGGTCACGCACCATGAGCACCACCACGCCGCCCGTCGACTGGCAGACCCGCCCCACCCCGCAGTCAGCCGAGGACTGGATCACCCGCGCCGCCGAGGTAGCCACTGTCCTGGCCACCGACGCCGCCGCCCGCGACCAGGCCGGCGCCACCCCGTACGCCGAGGTCCAGCTCCTCAAGGACTCGGGCCTGGTCACCCTGCTCGGCCCCACCGAGCACGGCGGCGCGGGCCAGACGTGGCCGACTGCCTACCGGGTGGTCCGCGAGGTGTCCAAGGCCGACGGTTCCATCGGCCAGCTCCTCGGCTACCACTACCTGTGGAACTGGGCCGCCCGTCTGGTGGGCACCCGCGAGCAGTGGGAGCACGTGGAGGCCGAGGCGGCCAGGAACCGCTGGTTCTTCGGCGGAGCCGTCAATCCGCGCGACGCGGACGTCGTCGTCACCGAGGACGGCGACGACCTGGTCTTCACCGGTCGGAAGACCTTCTCCACCGGCAGCAAGGTCTCGGACGTCACCGTCCTGGAGGGCGTCTTCGAAGGCACCGACCAGCACGTCTTCGCGATTGTCCCCTCCGACAGCGACGGCCTGGCCTTCCACGACGACTGGGACAACATCGGCCAGCGGCTCACCGAGAGCGGCGGCGTGACCCTCGACGGCGTCCGCACCCCGTGGGCCTCAGCGGCCGGATACGTCGACAAGAAGTTCCAGCCGCGCGTCTACAACACCCTCAACGTCCCCACCATTCAGCTGGTGTTCGTCAGCTTCTACCTCGGCATCGCGGGCGGCGCTCTGCAGACAGCCGCCACCTACACACGTGAGAAGACGCGCCCCTGGCTGCACGGCGGCCATGAGCGCGCGGTCGACGAGCCGTATGTCATCGACATCTACGGCGACCTCACCGCGAAGCTGTGGGCGGTCGAGGCACTGGCCGACGCGGTCGCCGCCGAAGGGCAGCGACTGCACGAGGAGCCCGACGCGGTCACCGAGCAGTCCCGTGGCGAATTCGAGGTGCGGGTGGCCGCGGTCAAGGCACGCGCCACCGATGTCGCCCTGGAAGTGTCCAGCCGCATCTTCGAGGTCACCGGGGCCCGCTCGACCGCCAACTCCGAGGGGCTTGACCGGTTCTGGCGCAATGTGCGCACCCACACCCTGCACGACCCGGTCTCGTACAAGCGCCGCGAAGTCGGACGCTGGGTCCTGAGCGGTGAGCTGCCCGAACCGACCTGGTACTCCTGACCGACCTGGTACCCCTGACCGCTCCCGGGGGCGCCTCCCCCACCGCGGGAGGCGCCCCACCATCCGAAAGGGCACCCATGGCCACCGTCCTGTCCGTCTCCGGCAGCCCCTCCGCCACCTCCCGCACCGGAAAACTGCTGCGCCATCTGGATACGCGCCTCGCCGCCCGGGGCCACGAGGTGATCCCGCTCGACGTCCGCACCATCCCCGCCGAAGCGCTCCTGGGCGCCGACTTCCGCCACCCCGCGATCATCGAGGCCACCGAGCTGTTCGCCCGCGCCGACGGAATCGTCATCGGCACCCCCGTCTACAAGGCGGCCTACTCCGGCGTCCTCAAGGCCCTCCTCGACCTGCTCCCGCAGTACGCACTCGCCGGCAAGACCGTGCTCCCCCTGGCCACCGGCGGCACCACGGCCCACGTACTGGCCATCGACTACGCCCTGCGCCCGGTGCTCAGTTCCATGGGCGCCGGCCACATCGTCCAGGGCTGGTTCACCCTCGACAAGGACTTGACCGCCCACGAGGACGGCACCCTGACCGTCGCACCGGCCGCGGGCGAGGCGCTGACCCAGGTCCTCGACCAGTTCGTGTCGGCGCTCGGCCGTACGCCGCTGCTGGCCGCGGCGGGCTGAGCGATGCCCGGCCAGGCTGCCCATGTCATCGCCGACGACACGGAGGCCCTCGCCGTCGCCGCGTCGCTGGCCGAGGAGTTCCGTACGGACGCCTCCGCACGGGACGTCGAACGCCGTCTGCCGCGTGCGGAGCTGGACCGGCTCTCCGCGTCCGGCCTGCTCGCCGTCACCGTCCCCGCCGAACACGGCGGGGCGGACGTCTCCGCCGAGACGCTCGCCGAGGTCTTCCGTCTGCTGGCCGCTGCCGACGCCAGCCTCGCCCAGATCCCGCAGAGCCACTTCGCCTACATCAACGTGATCCGCCGCCAAGGAACCGACGAGCAGCAGAAGTTCTTCTACGCCGAGCTGCTCTCGGGGGCCCGATTCGGCAACGCGCAGTCGGAGGCGGGAACCAAACACGTCCAGGACATCCGCACCCGTCTGCAACTGCGACCGGACGGCTCCTACGACCTGACCGGGGTCAAGCACTACTCCACCGGCGCGCTCTTCGCCCACTGGATCCCCGTACTGGCCCGTACGGACGACGACGCCCTGCAGGTGGCCTTCGTGCCCCGTGACGCGCCGGGCCTCAGCGTCGTCGACGACTGGGACGGCCTGGGCCAGCGCACGACCGCCAGCGGCACCGTCCGTCTGGAGGCCGTACGGGTGCCGGCCGACCGCGTCCTGCCGCATCACCTCACCTTCCAGGGGCCGCAACTGCAGGGCGCCGTGGCCCAGTTGCTGCACGCGGCGATCGACACCGGCATTGCCTCCGGCGCCCTGGCGGAGGCGGCCCAGTTCGTACGGACCAAGAGCCGCCCCTGGTTCGAGAGCGGCGTCGAGACGGCCGCCGAGGACCCACTGCTGATCCAGCGCTTCGGTGAACTCGCCATACGGGTGAGGGCGGCGAAGGCACTGCTGGGGGATGCCGGGCGAGCCGTGGACGCATCCCGAGCCGACCTCACCGACGAGTCTGCGGCCGAGGCGTCCATCGCGGTGGCCGCCGCCAAGGTACTGGCCGCGCAGACCGCCGTAGAGGTGGCCGACGCCCTCTTCGAGGTGTCCGGGACCCGCTCGGCCCTCAACTCCCTCAACCTGCACCGCTACTGGCGAGACGCGCGCACCCATACGCTCCACGACCCGGTCCGCTGGAAGATCCAGCACATCGGCCGGTACGTACTCAACAACACCCGGCCGCCCCGCCACGGCCTGCTCTGACAGACCGCCCCGGACCTGTCAGGCACCAGATCCACATCCTCTGACTCCTGACGCCTGACTCCTGAACGGAGACACCACGTGCCCCTCACCTTCCACTGGTTCTTGCCCACCAACGGCGACAGCCGCCATGTCGTGGGCGGCGGTCACGGCACGCCGGCCACCGCCAGCGGACGGGACCGGCCGCCGACGGTGGCCTACCTGAGCCAGATCGCCCGCGCCGCGGAGGAGCTGGGCTTCGTGGGCGCGCTGACACCCACCGGCGCCTGGTGCGAGGACGCGTGGCTGACCACCGCGATGGTGGCCCAGCACACGGAGCGGCTGAAGTTCCTGGTCGCTTTCCGCCCGGGCTTCGTCTCCCCCACACTCGCCGCGCAGATGGCCTCCACCTTCCAGCGGCAGACCGGGGGCCGGCTCCTGCTCAACGTGGTCACCGGCGGCGAGAGTCACGAGCAGCGCGCCTACGGCGACTTCCTGGACAAGGACGCCCGCTACCGCCGCACCGGAGAGTTCCTGGAGATCGTCCGGGCTCTGTGGGAGGGCAAGACGGTCGACCTGCGGGGCGAACACCTCGGTGTGGAGGGCGCGAAGCTGGCGCGGACGCCGGACCCGGTCCCCGAGGTCTACTTCGGCGGCTCCTCGCCGATCGCGGGCGAGACAGCCGCCCGGCATGTCGACGTGTACCTCACCTGGGGCGAGCCCCCGGCACAGGTCGCCGAGAAGATCACCTTGATCCGGGAACTGGCCGCGAGAGAGCGGCGTACGGTGCGGTTCGGCATCCGGCTTCACGTCATCACCCGGGACACATCCGAGCAGGCGTGGGCCGAGGCCGACCGGCTGCTCGCAGGTTTCGACCAGGAGACGGTGGCGTCGGTACAAGCGGGGCTCGCCCGCAGCGAATCCGAGGGACAGCAGCGGATGCTCGCGCTGCACGGCGGCGGCGACCGGCGCAGCCTGGAGATCCACCCCAACCTCTGGGCAGGAATCGGCCTGGTCCGCGGCGGCGCCGGCACGGCACTGGTCGGCAGCCACGCGGAGGTCGCGGACCGGATCAAGGAGTACGCCGCTCTGGGCATCGACGAGTTCATCTTCTCCGGCTATCCGCACCTGGAGGAGGCGTACTGGTTCGGCGAGGGCGTACTGCCCCGCCTGGCCGCGGAGGGCCTTTGGCGACACCCCTTCGAGAGGGACGGGGATCCGGCCGTCCAAGTGCCGTTCACCTGACAGATCCCCGGCAGGGCCGAGTATCCGGACAAGGGGGCGAACAACGCGACCCCTCGCCTCGTTACTTCTCGTCCTGCTCCACTGTCATGCACTCGTGATGGTCGCGGCGGATGCTGGTCCATACGCCCCTACAGTCTCCCGTGCCATCCTCACGAACCTCCCCAGCTGCGGATGCCCGCCGTGCTGCGGATATATCAGGTTCAGTGGCACGCTCGGAGCGTCTGGAATCGTCAGAAAGGAGACGAACGCGTGGAAGTGCTGGCGGCCCACGAACTCCGGCACGACCCCGAGCCCTTTGTTCGCCGCCACCGCCTCCAGCCATTCGTCGAAGTTGCGGCACACGACTGCCACGTCCGGTCGCCGGTCGATGGGCCACTCGTCCAGATTCGTCGTACCGCTCACCTCGTTCAGCACGAGTTGGTGGTCCGCGATCTCCTGCCAGCTCATCTCCTCCCGCTCGGCCAGCTCCGAACGGGTCGACACCGCGACGATCCTGCGTTCGTGCAGCAGCGTCACTGCCTGCATGCCCGGCGCCCGTACGCGCCCTCGCAACACCGCCACGTCCGCGTCCCCGCGATCCACCCCCGCGAGTTTCGCGTCGTGCCGTTGCACACGTACCGTCAGTCCGGTCTCCGCCTCGAAGCGGGCGATTGTCTCCTGCGGCCAGCCGGACGGGAACCCCCAGGCGAAGCCCACGCGGAACGTCTCGTCCTCCGGTTCGGGTCGCAGCGCCGCCTCCAGCCTCGGTATGAGGAAGCTGAGTTGACTGTAGAGGGCCTCACCGGCCGAGGTGAGCGCCACCTGCCGTGTTGTGCGTTCGAGCAGCCGTCTCCCGATCAGCTCTTCCAGGCGTCGTATGTTGCGACTGAGAGTTGGCTGAGAGACATCCATCCGCTTCGCGGCACGCGTGAAGTGCTTGTCTTCCGCCAGTGCCAGGAACCCGCGCAGGTGGTGTAGCTCGATGCTCATGCCGAGCAGCATATGCAGACTGTTGAACCCGCATCCCCACCCGGGTGGCTCCCTCGAAAGCCTGCGATAGTCTCGCTATTCCTCGTCAATTACCGTTTGTCGGGATGCGAAGGGGCCCGGACGCCGGGTCCGGGCCCCTGTGTCGCAGACGCGATCCTCCCCTCGGACTCAGGCCTGGTACTCCGTCTGCGTCACGTGTTCCTTCCACTCCGTCGGGCCGTCAGTGACCGCGATGTGTGTCATGAAGGTCCCCGGACCCGCCCCGTGCCAGTGCTCTTCGCCGGGGTGGCAGACGACTGTGTCGCCGGCCCGGATCTCCTGCACCTCGCCGCTGCGGAAACCCAGGAGTCCGACTCCCTCTGTGACATGCAGGACCTGGCCCGCCGGGTGGCGGTGCCAGGCGCTGCGCGCGCCGGGGGTGAACAGTACGTTGCGCACTTCGGCGTTGGCGGTGGCGCCGATGCGCGGCCACAGCCAGACATCCCCGTGGAAGCGGTCCTCGGGACCCTTGGTCGCGTCTCCGGGGTGGCGGATGACATCCATGGTGTGTACTCCTCAGTCCAGTGGTTCGTTCGTCGATGGTTTGTTGTTCGTGCCAGCGGCCAGAGCTCTACGCCTTCCCGTCTCCCCCGGTCCTCCCGGCCAGGAAGACCAGCCCGGAGGCCGCGACCGACACGACCGCGAGCACCGCGTTCGTCGTGCCGAACGCCCCGTGCGCTGTGCCTGTGTGCTCCGCCAGAGCGAGGTAGACGGTGCCGAAGACCGCGACGCCCATCGTTCCGCCGACCTGAAGCGTGGTGTTGAACAGGCCACTGACGTCTGGCGCGTACTCCGGCTCGACCGACTCCGTGAGGTGCGCCAGCGTTCCGCTGAACGCCGCGCCGTAGCCGATACCGCCGATACCGAGCAGCAGCACCAACCAAGCAGTGGTCTGCAGGCCGGCCGCGATGCCCGCGAAGGACACGGCCATCAGGAGGCCACCCACCGGGGCTGCCAAGCGGCGGCTGCGCGCGCCCGTGCGGCCCAGGAGAGGACCGACCGCTGCGAACGTCGCCACCCAGGCGATGGGCACGAGCCCCGCGTACACCGCGCTCTTGCCCAGGCCCTGCTGGAGGTAGAGCGCGAGGACGAAGAGCAGGGCGAAGTAGCCGGCGCGGGTGGCCGCCTGGGAAACCAGGGCGAGCGACACCGGGGCCCGGGAGAGCAGCGACACGTTCACCAGCGGGTCGCCACCCCGCCGCGCGGTGTCCCGCTCGACCTTCGCGAACAGCGCGAAGACGGGCAGCGAGGCGGCCAGACACAGCCAGGTCCACAGCGGCCAGCCCGCGTCCTGTCCCAGCACCAGCGGGGTGACCAGCAGGAACAGAGCCAGGGAAAGCAGGCCCACGCCCATCAGGTCGAGCTTCTTGCGGCCGAGACCCTCGTCGGCGGGCAGGAAGGCGTACGAGGTGATCAGCAGGACGATCCCGAGCGGGATATTGATGAGGAAGATCGGGCGCCAGCCGCTTCCCAGGATGTCCGCCGAGACCAGGACGCCTCCCAACGCCTGGCCGACCACCGAGCTGACACCGAGGACACCGGTGTAGGCGCCGAGCGCGCGGCGCCGGGCTTCTCCCGCGAAGTTGACCTGGATGCTGGTCAGGACCTGGGAGACCATCAGTGCCGCGCCCACGCCCTGCACTACGCGCGCCACTACCAGCGTGGCGCCGTTCGGTGCGAGTCCGCAGCCGAGGGAGGACAGGGTGAAGACTGCCAGGCCGGTGAGATAGATCCGGCGCCGCCCGCGGATCTCACCGAGCCGCGCGCCGGTGATCAGGAGCATCGCGTACGCGAGGGTGTATCCGGAGACGATCAGTTCCAGTTCGCCGCCCGAGGCGTGCAGGCGGTCGTGTATCGAGGGGATGGCGACATTGACGACGGCTATGTCTACGTTGCCGAGGAACATGCCGCCGAGCAGAGAGGCGAGTACCCACCCCGCCCGGGGCGCGGGGCGTCCGGACGTCTCTGACCCCGTGGTCTGTTGCGCCGCAGTGGTCTTCACGGAATCCATCCCTCGCCTGACCGCCCCATGTGTACCGTCGCCGCGTGCCCCTTGGTCCTCCCTGACACCCGCGGCCATGCGAATGCCGCCACTACACCGCGTCCCGCTGCACCAGCTGGAACTGGATGCCCTTCGAAGTGCCGGGCTGCGTCCAGGCGTTGAGGTTCGGGCCGACGGGTACCGGCTCGCTTGTGGTCAGCTCGACGCCGAGCCCCTGCACCGCCCGCATGATCGACGGCACGTCGTCGACCTCGACGCCGATGTGCTCGATCGTCGCCTGCTTGCCCTCGCCCAGACGGCGCTCGCGTGCCTCGGGCGTGGTGGGCTCGATGAGCTCGATGCGGCCGTCGCCGCAGTGGTAGAACGCGATCTTCACCTGCCGCTCGGGGACCTCTTGGGCCCGTTCCAGGACCATTCCCAGGCTTTCCAGGAACGCCCTGGCCTCGGCCAGGTCGTCGACCACCACTCCGATGTGATCGATACGCTTGAACATTCTCGACTTCCTTTCTCGTATCTACTTGCTCGGCGCCCCGCCCGAGGACAAGGCCTCTCCCTCTCGGGAGAACTTGTTGTGGAGCGAGGCCAGTTGGGGCAGGTTCGACATGTTCAGCAGGAGCAGGTCGCCCTCGGTGCCGCGGTTCTCGAAGTGGTGCGTCCACCAGGCGGGGATCAACAGCACGTCGTCGCCGTCCAGCTCGATGGTTTCCCCCGTCTCGTCCAGGACGAGGACGCCCGACCCGGACCGCACGAAGTACAGGTGCCACCAGGAGTGCGCGTGCGGGGTAGTGTGCTCGCCGGGGCGCACCGACTGGAACGTCATCGACGTGCCCGGCACGATCTCGTGCCCGCCGTCGGGGCCGGCCAGCGTCAGCGTGCCGTACTCCGAGTGATCAGCTGCTTCCAGCTCCTTGGCCAGGCTCTTCCAGGGCCAGATCACCGGTTCCGGGGTCTGCTGGACGTGGCGCTTGCGGAACTCAAGGTATGGAAACTGACGTCCGGTCTGTACCGGCATGCTCTGCCTCCCGGGCAGCTTCGTAGGAATGGGAGTGCGTCGTCGTGCGGCGGCGGTGTGTGTCCGCGACCATGTCCCGCACGGCGGCGTCGGCGTCCCGGGTGAACTGCGAGGGGAGTTTGTGCCGGGGCAGCGCGTGCGTGTAGAACCTCGGGCCCTCGACCAGGTAGCCCAGGGCCCAGGCGCCGCGCAGTGGCGTGCCCTCAGCCGTGACGGGGCGTCCCGTCTCGGTGATGTCCAGGCCGCCGGGCGCGAAGTCGCCGTTGCGGTAGGGGCGTACGAGACCGCGCTCCAGGAGCCTTGCGGTCAGCTGCGAGCGGTCGCGCTCGGGGTGGAACGCGTCGAGCCGGGCGACGACCAGTGCGTCGGCGTGCCGCGTCTCGGCGCCGCCGGAGTAGTCGGTGTGCACCGTGTAGCGGCCCCGCTCCCGGTCCAGGACGAGCCGGCCGCCGGGTCCGCCCGCCAGGTCGACCACGCCCGCCCGCATCAGGGCGAGCAGCTGGTGGTTGCGATGGCGGGGCGGCCCGAAGGAGACGCGGTTCATCACCGGCACGTACACCGCGTTGAAGATCCGGTGCGAGGCGGGCGTCAGGCCGCCGAACTCGACCGCCTCGCGCAGGGCGGCACGGGTGTCACGGATGACGTCCGTGGCAGCCTTGACCGGGCTGGTCAGGTTGCCGAGTTCGGCGTGGGTCAGATCGTCGGCGACGTGCTCGGTGAAGAAGCGCCGGAAGGCGTCCTGATCGGCGAAGTTCTTGCCGTACAGCGGGTCGAGGATCTCCTGGACGATCCGCCGCTCCTCCGCCGTCGGCTCGTACCGCTCGGACGGAACCGGCCGTCCGAGCCGCGCCGCGCGGTACGCGTAGCTCATCTCCCGTACCAGCAGGGGCAGCACGTCCTCGACGAAGTCGAGCTTGCCGTCCGGCCGGGTGGCGCGCAGGGCGCGCACCGCTTCCGGGGTGAAGAAGCGGGCCCGGTGACCGCCGGTGATGCCCTTCTGGTTGATGCCGCGCGCGCTGAAGGGCAGGCACTGCCGGGAGAACAGCAGAATGTGCGGCTCGCGTCCGGAGGGGCGGTACTCGGTGGCGGGGCCGCTGCCCCGGAACGTCCCGCCGCGTCCTGCGGTCAGTTCGGAGATCACGTCGTGGGCCGTCAGGCCGAACCCCTGCACCGCGACAGTGGAGCCGGGCGCGATGCGCTGCAGCAGGTCGACGGGGTAGGGCGTGGAGAAGTACGCGAGGTGCGGGTTGCGCTCCGCGTGGCTGCGGGAGAAGTCGCCGTAGGCGTGGTCCTCTTCGGTGGGGACGCGCTCGCAGTGGCCGGTGGTCAGGAACAGGTAGTCGACGGTGACGGTGAAGCCGCGGGCCAGCCGGACGGCGTAGCGGTCATCCGCGGTGGGCGCGACGTCCACGGCGCGGTCGCGGTGCTGAACGACGCGGACCGTGTCGGGCAGCGAACCGAGTGTGCGGTCGAAGACCCAGCTGAGGTAGGACCCGAGCATCCGCCGTGGCAAGTAGGCGTGTTCGCCGACCGGCTCGCCGCTGTCGTCGCCGGTGGGGTGGTAGGCGGCGTCGAAGGCGCGGTATCCGGCAGAGGCCGCCCATTCGGTGAACGACGGCCCGGTGCCCTCGGCGAACATCGACACCTGACTGGCGACGGTGTTGGTGAGCAGGTGCCCGGGCTGGCGCGCGGGGTGTGCGCCCTGGCCGCCGTCGCCCGGGTCGATCAGGTGAACTTCCAGCTGCCGGCCGGCCGGCAGTTCGCCGGCGAGATCCGCGATCTTCTGGAGGATGCTCAGGCCGCGCGGCCCGACCCCGACCACGGCCGCGCGCAGCGGGCTCATCGCACGGCTCCGCCGGCCGTGGTGGCGGCCATGAGGCCATCGGCGGCGGGCTCGTGCAGGCACGTCCAGTCGGGCGCTCCGGCAAGCGCCGGGAAGCGCAGCGCCACCTGAGGATCGTGACCGGGGATGACATGGTCGTCGCCGTCGGCCAGGGCCTCGATCGTGTCGTATCCGTCCAGCATCGGCGTGAGGCTCTCCAGGATGGGGAACGGGCTGCGCAGGCGGATGTTGGCCCACAGGTGGGCGGCGTCGCTGGCGAGCACGACCCAGCCGCGCGCGGTGGGCACCCGCACCACCTGGGTGCCCGGGGTGTGCCCCGGCACGGGGTGCACGGTGACGCCGGGGAGGATCTCCGCCTCACCGCGGTGCAGCACCAACTGGTCCTCGAAGAGGCCCTGGACGGCCGTGTGTACGTTCACCGGCTCGAACGGCCTGCGCACCACGCGGTGGCGCATCGAGGGGCCGGTGCAGAATCGCAGTTCCTCCTCCTGGAGGTGGATGCGGGCATGCGGGAAACGGTCGAGGTTCCCGGCGTGGTCGTAATGCATGTGTGTGATGACCACGTCCGTGACGTCGTCGGCGCTCGTGCCGAGGTCGCCCAGGGCCTCCACCGGGTCGCGGAACAAGGTGCGTCCGCGCCGCCGCGCCATCTCTTCGGGGAAGCCGGTGTCGACGAGCAGGAAGTGCCGGTCGTTGCGGACCACCCACAGGTAGTAGTCGTTGGGCATCTGCGAGCCCGGGGCGAACTGGCCCTCGTCGGTGAGGAAGTTCTCCCGTGCGGGGCGCTGGGCGTGGGTGCCGAAACGCAGCGCGAGCACCTCGTACAGGGGGGTGTCGGAGGCCACGGCGCTCACGCTCCCACCAGGTCGAGCCGCCGGCTCTGGGCCGGGACGGCGGGGGTGTCCTCTTCGAAGGGGAACCTGCGCTCGCCGAAGGCGGGCACCAGCTGGTCGAACCAGGTCGCCTTGGCGTCGAACTTCGCGTAGAACGGCTGGCGCACCAGGTGGCCGCGCCGGGCCTGCAGGAGCTGCAGGGCGAAGACCTTCTCGCCCCGGATGGTGGGCGTGCCGTCGATCATGACCTTTCCGGGAAAGGCGCTCATCGACGGGCCACGCACGGTCCGCGCCAGGCCGGAGACGCTCGCATAGGCGGTGCGGAAGATGTCGTACGCCTCGGTGAGCGGCAGCTCGAAGTAGGCGCGGGCGCCGGTGTCGCGCTCGACGAACATGTAGTACGGAACCGCGCCCAGGCGCACACCCTGGGTCCACAGCTCGTGCCAGGCGGCCGGGTCGTCGTTGATGTGGCGCAGGACGGGCGACTGCATGCGCACCACGGCGCCGGTGGAGTTGATACGGCGCAGGGCCTCGCGGGCGATGTCGGGGCGGAGTTCGGCCGGGTGGTTGTAGTGGCCCATCAGTGCCAGGTGCTTGCCCGCGCCGACTACTCGCTCGAACAGGCGCAGCAGGTCATCGGCGTCGACGTCGCTGACGAAGCGCTGGGGCCAGTAGCCGACCGCCTTGGTGCCGATCCTGATGTTGCGCACGTGCGCCAGGTCGGGGGCGAGGAGCGGCTCCAGGTAGCGCTCCAGATTGGCGGTGCGCATGATCAGTGGGTCGCCGCCGGTTATCAGCACGTCGGTGACCTCCGGGTGGCTGCGCAGGTAGGCGCACAGTCCCTCGGCGTCCTTGGCGGCGAAGTGCAGGTCTTCCTCGCCGACGAACTGGGGCCAGCGGAAGCAGAACGTGCAGTAGGCGTGGCACGTCTGGCCCTGGCTGGGGAAGAAGAGGACGGTCTCCTTGTACTTGTGCTGGATGCCGGGCACCACTTCGCCCTCCAGCTCCGGCACGTTGTGCGTGAGCTGGCCCGCGGGGTGTGGGTTCATCCGGGTCCGGGCCGCGTGGATCTCCTTGGCGAGGCGCTGCTTGTCGCCGGAGCGCAGCAGGTCGCGCAGGGTCGCGAAGTCGTCCGGTTCGAGCATCGACTCGTGCGGGAAGTTGAGCCGGTAGATCGGGTCGTCCGGTATCCGGTCCCAGTCGATCAGTTCGTCGAGCACGTACTGGTTGGTGCGGAACGGCAGCACGTGAGAAACCACTTCGACGGCCTCGCGCAGTTCCGGAGGAATTCGCTCCCACTGGGGCGCCCGCTTGATGGACGAGCGGTTGTAAGGCTTGTATTTAGCAGGGCTTCCGGCGTGACTGAAAGTGTCCATGATGACTCCCTGTCGCAGTTTTGGAAGGGGTTGGCCAAAGGTCGGATAAAAAGGGGGCACCTGGGGCGGGCGCAGGGGGGCTCCCGCGCGTCCATGCTTCCTTGCACCCGCCCTGGCCTGGCATTTCCGGCCTCAGATGCGCCGCTCGTTCGCCGCACCGGAAACATAGCCCGGGAAAACCGGACGGAAGAAATAGTTTCGGGGGCGCATTAATACGCAGACCGAATGAATCGCATTCATGAGCGTGCCGCATTAATCGGCTGCGAAAGGCATCAATCGCCGGGGCGGGCTGAAAGAAGGCGTCTAGGATCGGCCATCGCCCGGCCGCCGGACGGCGGCCGGGGAAAGTGATCACGTTGCACGGCATCCGCGCGGCACGGCGCGCGGCACAGGGAACGGGGGGTCTTCCCTTGAACGGTCGACACGGACTTGAGGTCGGCATCGTGGGCATGGGCCCGCGCGGACTGAGCACTCTGGAGCGCCTGTGCGCCAACGCGGCGACGGAGCCGGACGGCGGCCCCGTCACCGTCCACGTCGTCGACCCGGCCCCGGCGGGGGCCGGCCGCGTCTGGCGCACCGACCAGTCGGCACACCTGCTGATGAACACGGTCGCCGAGCAGGTCACGGTGTTCACCGACGCCGGAGTGAGCTGCGCCGGCCCGGTGGTGCCAGGGCCCGATCTGTACGCGTGGGCGTCGTCACTCCCCGCCGGATCCGCCTGCCATGGCGAGGAGATCCTGGCCCGGGCGCGCGCCCTTGGCCCCAACTCGTACCCCTCGCGCGCGCTGTACGGCTGCTACCTGCACTGGGCCTTCCACCATGTGGTGCGCACCGCGCCCGCCCGGCTGAGAGTTTGCGTGCATGAGGACACGGCCGTCGCCCTGAGTGCCGGCGGGGACGGCCGCGACGTGCTGCGCCTCAGCGACGGAACGCGGCTGCCGCTGGACGCGGTGGTCCTGGCCCAGGGGCACGTGCCGGGGAGCCCGGCCCGGGGGCACGGGCCCGGGAGCAGAGAGGCAATCGGACCGAGCGCCGGGGGCCCGGTCGCCGCCGGGGCCCGGCACGTGCCGCCGGGCAACCCGGCCGACGCCGACATGTCCGCGGTGGCCCCCGGCGATCCGGTGGCCCTGCGCGGCCTCGGCCTGGCCTTCTTCGACTACCTGGCCCTGTTCACCGAGGGCCGGGGCGGCCGCTTCGAGTCACGTCCCGACGGCACGTTGGCCTACCGCCCCTCGGGCCGTGAGCCGTGCCTGTACGCGGGGTCCCGACGCGGGCTGCCGTACCAGGCACGCGGGGAGAACCAGAAGGGCCCCGGAGAGCGCCACCGGCCGCTGCTCCTGACGCCCCGCGCCGTGCGAACCCTGCGCGAGCGCGCCGCCGGCCAGGCCGTCCGCTTCCGAGCGGACGTCTGGCCGCTGATCTCCCGCGAGGTCGAACTCGTCTACTACGAGGCGCTGCTGCGCCGTCGCGGCACGCCCCGGGAGACGGCCGCGGCATTCCTTCGCGTCTACCGGACAGCGCCCGTCGAAGGGCCCGCCGCAAGCCGACTGCTGGACGCCCACGGCATCAAGGACAGCGAGCGTTGGGACTGGGACGCGCTGACCAGCCCCTACCCGGCCAGCGCCCTGAGCGGACGGGCCGAGTTCACCGCGTGGCTGGCCTCCCACCTCGAGCACGACGCGGCTCTGGCGCGCGAAGGGAACGTGGACGAGCCCGTCAAGGCGGCCCTGGACGCACTGCGCGACCTGCGCAACGAGATCCGCCAGGTCGTCGACCACGCGGGTATCACCGGCTCCTCCTACCGAGACGAACTCACCGGCTGGTACACGCCGTTGAACGCCTCCCTGTCCATCGGCCCGCCCGGACGGCGAATAGCGCAGATGGCCGCCCTGATCCGTGCAGGCGTCCTCACCCCACTGGGCCCACAGATGCAGGTGACCGCCACCGCCACCGGCTGGGAGGTGTCCTCGGCCGTGGTCCCCGGCGACCCGATCGCCGTCACCACGCTCGTGGAGGCACGGATTCAGGAGACGGACGTGCGCACCACCTCCGACCCGCTGCTGCGTCACCTGATCGACTCGGGCGAGGCCATCACCTACCGCATCCCCGACCCGGACGGCGACCACCACGAGACAGGCGCCCTGGCGGTGACGCGCAGACCCGCCCGCATACTGGACGCGCACCGTCGCCCCTACCGCGGCCGCTTCGCGTTGGGCGTACCCACGGAAGGCGCGCACTGGGCTACGGCGGCCGGCATCAGGCCGGGCGTGGACTCGGTAACACTGGGGGACACTGACGCCATTGCGAGGGCGGTACTCGCCCTCGACACGGCGCGCCCGGCGGAGGCCCATGCGCTGGCGGGGGCGCGATGAACACGACCAGGACCCTTACCCGTTCGCATCCCGACACGGCCACCAAGACCGGGGCCGGCGGCCTGTCCACAGCAGTGACGGTGGCGGCCGTGACCGTGCTGACGTCACTGCCGGTCTTCCTGCCGGGCGCGGCCAACGGCCTCATCTCCGCCGAGTACGGGTGGAGTTCGGCGCGCATGGGCGCGGTACTGGCGACGTACTGGCTGGCTTCGATGGCGGGCGCGTACGTCACCAAGCACTCTGCCGTTCCCCCGGCCGTCGAACGTGCCCTGGCCCTCGCACTGACCGCCACCGCGCTGGGCCTGGGCTGCGCGGCGGCAGCACCAGCCGCCGGACTGTGGGTCAGCTCCACGCTCGGCGGTTTCGCCTACGGCTGCACGCAGCCGCACACCAACGCCTTGCTCATGCGGCGCTGCCCGCCGCGCATCCGAGCCTTCGCGTTCGGGCTCAAGCAGGCGGCGGTACCGGCGGCGACTCTCCTCGCCAGCCTCGCCATGCCGCTGCTGGCCGAACCGGCCGGCTGGCGACCGGTATTCGCGGCGACGGCAGTGCTGTGCGCGGCGGCGACCGCCCCTCTGCTGCGGCGGCGCGAGCCCTCCGGCGACCAGGCCGGTCAGATCGCCAGGCAGCGCGGCACAGTGCTGCATCGTGACACCTACCTCCTGGCCCTGAGCTGCGCCGGGTTCTTCGGCGCGATGGTGGGCAATGGCCTGGGCGGATTCCTGCTGCTCTCCCTCACCACCCACGGCACCTCGCTGGCCGTGGCGGGAGCGGTGGCCACGTGCGGCGCCGCCCTCAACATCGCGGTACGTCTGGGCGCGGGCTGGCTGGTGGGGCGTCACCCAGGCGCGACAGGAACCACTCTGACGGCCCTTTTCCTGACGGGGGCATGCGGGACGGCCCTACTCACCGGAACAGGCCTCGCACTGACCGCGGTGGGCGCCCTGCTCGCGTACGGCGGCGGCTGGGGCTGGGCAGGGCTGTTGCACTACGCGATCGGGCTGCCCTACCCCGGGCAAGAACAGCAGGCGACGGCCTACAGCCAGATGGGCGTCTCGCTGGGCGCAGCGACGGGGCCGCTGGTGTGCGGGGCGCTGTTCACGGTCGCCCCGGGAGCCGCGTGGTGGACGCTGACTCTGGCAGGGGTTGCCGCAGCCGGATGTGTCCTGGTGGCGCGACGGGGCGGGTGGTAGTCGCCAAAGTACGGCGATCCGGTCAGCGTCAGTACATCCTCACACCCTCGCGGTCATCGAGCACGTCACCCGCCGCCGCATCCGGCTCTTCGGCACCACAGGCCACCCCACCATCCCCCCCCACCGCGGCCCAGGTCCCCCGGGCCGCCCGCAGCCGGGCAGCGGAGATGCTCCCAGGGAGCACAGGGAGCCACTCCCCGCACCCGGAATTGCTCCCGAACACGAAGTAGGGGCCATCCGAAGATGGCCCCTACCTGCGACGTTTCCGTCGGGACGACAGGATTTGAACCTGCGACCCCTTGACCCCCAGTCAGGTGCACGATGCTGGTTCGGAGTCCTGAAGGCCTGTTGGCGCCCGTACGCCGCTGTACGCAGAAGTACGGCGCCAAAGAGCTTGCGTCAGATCGCCGCCACACTCCCCCGGCACCGGTGCTGGTGCCAGCCTGCCACCCGGCAGGCCGTCCGTCACGATCTTCCGGACGGCGCCCGATCGCCGGTACGTTGCGGCGAACGCCGTCCAAATCGGCGATGCTGGCCTTTCAGACTCACAGGACAATCACCGATCCAGCACACGGCCGTACGTCATCCTGTGGCGTTGGGAAACACATCGGCGGCGGGCGGGCTACCCCGCCGCCGTCAAGCAGACAGCAAACGTCTGCACCCGCGAGCGCCCTCGCTGCACCGGCGACAGCGACGCTGCCCACCGCAGAGCCGCCGCCCCCGGCCCGTCACTGCACCAGCACCCGCCGGTCAACGGGCCGACGAACGACTCGAACCACTCGCTCCTCGGCCGTCCACGATGCGCATCGAGAACGCCTTGACTCGACGACCAGGCGCACAGGCACTGATCCGCAAGCAGCGCTTCTGACTGCGCCGACCACCGGTTACGCCCTGCATCAGGCCCCGTCGTGCCCTGACCGCGACGCAAGGTCCCGGCCACGTAGCTCCCCTCAGCACCTGCCAGCGGGGCCCGATCCTCTCGGGGCCGAACTGACACGCTGCTGGTGAGCACGGAGTTGGGCTACTTACGCCAGGACGCCGCTGCTGACGCCATGCGACAGATCACGCCACTTCAGCCCAAACGGCGTTGCGTCTGCAACGCGCGATGGGAGAGGATGTTCGATACGCTACGGGGCGTGAGTGATGTGTGCAGCTGCTGTGACTGACAGACGGCGAGCGGCGCACATCATAGTTGGCGATTTACGGGGGAGGACTCATGAAGTTCGACATGGGAGACACGACTCTCGCGGTGCTGGGGAAGAACACCGCGGGGTCCAGCGATGATCTCGGTACGCTGATCAGCTTGCTGGTCCAGGCGGCCGAACCGCTGGAGGGCAAGTTCAACGGGGCAGGCAAGGCGACCTTCGACGCATTCAAGCTCCGGGCGGACGAGATCACTTCGGACCTGAACGGGGCACTGTCCTCCATCCTGGGCGGCCAGGCCGGCATGGACACCGCATTCGGCTCCGGCGACCAGGAGCAGTCCGACAACGCCCACCAGAACATGGGCGCGGCCAACTTCGATGGCGCCCGCTTCTCGGCCTGATCCTGCCGAGTCAGCCGTCTCGCACACCCAACACTTCACACATAGGGGGAATTTCGCCATGGCTGGAACCCAGGACCGTCGCTCCTACGACACCGGCGCCTCGGCTGACGTGCAGGGCGGCCTGCAGATCATCATCGGCCAGCTGGAGCGGGTGCTCGGCGACCGTGACCGCGCGGTGAAGGCCGCGATGGCCGACTACCAGGCCGACGGCGTGTCGGACGACTACCACGGCAAGGAAGTCCGCTGGAACAAGGCAGCCAACGAGGTCCGGGAAATCATCCGCCTCGTGCGCACCACGCTGGAACAGAACGACGGCACCGCACAGTCGACGCTCGCGCGGGCGCGGGCAGCGGTCGACAACATCGGCTGAACGACCGACCGCTGCGAGCCGACGCAGATACGGGGACACGGGGCTGAAGTAGGGGGTTGGCATGCCGAAATGGGATATTGAGCCGGGCGGGGTGAGTCTCGTCCTGTCGCACGTGAACGACGTACTGGGCGCCCTGGACCGACACGTCGGTGGGTACGGAGAGGACCTGGAAGGCGCAGCGAAGTGGTCCGGAGCCCTTGTATCAGGGGAAGCCGGCGGCGGAGGCCAGAGTCCCGTCGGGGGCCTGGTCGCCTCTGCACTCGTCCAGTTCGCCGAAGGCACAGCCGAGGAAGTGCAGTTCATCGGCGCGCGGGCCGGGCAGTCGGTCAGCGGCGCGGCGCTAGCCACCGCCGCCTACGAGGCGGGCGACCTGGAGATCGCGGCCGAGATACAGCAGTCCGCGGCCAGCGTCGTCGACCCGATCCTGGAGCGTCCCATACCCCTTACGCGAGGCTCTCTGTGATCAGCGCGAAGGACATCCCCCACTTCACCGGTGATCTGGAACAGTTGGAGCAGCACGCCTCCGGACTGCGGAACCACGCCGGCGCCCTGCGCCAGGCGGGCAGTGTGGCGCACAGCAAGTTCCAGGGACTCGGGGCCTTCTACCATGCACCCGAGGCGGAGAGACTGTTCGCCTCTACGGCTCCGGTGCGTGATCGTGCGGACGTGTTCGCCTCAAAGATCGAAACGGTCGCCGGGGCGCTGGACGACTACGCCGGCGCGGTCCGGCCCATCATCGCCCGCCTGGACCGTCTCCGGACCCGCGTGGCCGACTTCGCGGCGAGTCTGAAGACCGACAGCGGCGAGATCGACGACGAGTGGACCCAGGACCAGGACAAGATCGACCAGCACGATGCCCTGTGGGCCGAAGTCAACCAAGCCCAGGCCGACTTCACCACCGCTGAGATCACCGCCAACAACAAGATCACGGCACTGGTGGACGGTGCCCAGTACGTCCAGCAGGGCTACGAGGGCACCTTGGTCCCACTCGGTGCGCAGATCTACGGCTACACCGCCGAAGCTCTCAAGCACGCTGACAAGTTGCCCTGGGGCACCCCGGAGGCCCTCACCTACGACAAGTTCGACATCTCCCACCACGTGGAAGAGGCCGGCGTCAGCTTCAAGGAAAACGTCGTCGGCACCGTCACCGGCTTCATCGACCTCTTCAGCCCCGGAGCGGACGGCAACGCGGCCCGCAAGGGACTGGGCATGGCGGTCCTCGGCCTGGAGTCCTACCTCTTCGACCCGCTCAACCAGAAAGACTCACCCTGGAAGCAGCAGGTTGCCGAGGGCCGCCCGTACACCAAAGCCTTTGCCAAGGGCCTGGTCGGCTGGGACGACTGGGAAGATCACCCCGCCAAGGCCGGTGTCACCGTCGCCTTCAATGGCCTGACCATCGCCTCGGGACCACTGGCCGCCGTCTCGAGAATGGCCAAGGGCGGCACCGTCGCGAAAACCGCCGGCACCCTGGCCAGGGTCGGCGAGGCCATCGACCCCATCAGCGCGACAGCCAGGACCGTCGGCGCCACCACCCGCGCCATACCAAAAATCGCAGAAGCCACCGCCCACGCCCGCGCCGGCTTCGGCAACGCGCCCGGCACCGGATCCACCAGCACCGTGCTAAGACTCTCGGCCAACACTGAACTGCACTTGGCCAACGGCGAGTTCATCATCTTCAAAGATGGCGTCCACGACACCACACCAGCGCCAGTCGAGCCGGCCGCCAACAGACGCGCACCCTCCATCGAGATGCCACACGACCACCAGCTCGTCGGCGCAGGCGCGCGGGCGCCGGAAGCCGGTGCTCACGCGGGCGGCCAGAACCTGCCGCCGCAAGCCAACCACGGCTCGCCCCAAAGCTCGGCGGGCAGCGGAGGCGAGGGGCCGAGCAGCCAGAGAGAGGCGGGTGGGCATGGTTCCGCCCACCGGAATCCTGCGGGCGGTGATAATCATCATGCGCCTTCTCAGCCCGTCGATCCGTCTCCAGGCGGGCCGGGTGGAAACTCTGCTCCTGGCTCCGGACAGAGCGGAGGAGGACATGACGAAAGTCGTCGACCGAAGCCAGTGGAGGAGTGGAGGTCTGAAGACGACATCGCCGGCCCGGCCAGAGGAAAGACACTGCTGTACCCGCATTACCGGCATCAGCTCAGTGGCGTTCGAAGCGGCGCCGTAGACACCGACAACACACTGATCCTTCCCGAGACGAAGGAGAAGGTTCGTGAGGACATTGCGGAGATCGCAGCGGGCCGGGCGGCCTTCGAACCGGAGACACAGCGATACCTTATCAATGGCAGAAGGTACGCGGTTGAGCCCAACGGTCGAATCTTCCCGGTGGGAGGTCCCGGATTGGTCGAAATGAATCGGGTCGAATACTTGGCACTCAAGCACATCATGAAAGCCGAAGGCGACATGAGTAGACTTCAGACAATGTTCAGCAAGGATCCCAAGTTTAGGGGAAATCCGCAATCCGTGGAAAAGGCGATCAGACTGTACAGGAAGTACTACGGATGACATACGTCTTCATGACCACTAGCAGTAAAGCTCCCGAAGTCATGTCCGGACTCCTTATCGAGGCATTCGATGTCCAACTCTCCGAGACGGATGTTTCAGACATCTCCGAGTTGGAATCACGGAACTGGGATGCCTTGGTCACTTGCGAATATGAGCGACTCGAAGGGGACTTGGCCTGGTCACTGACCGTCTACGCAGCTGAGGAGGTGAAGCAACGGCCATCCGAGACAGAGTTGGCGACACTCATGTCTCAGCGGCTCGACGCTCCCGTCTTCTTCGCCTCGGGTATCGGGATTCCTTGGATCCAGAGGGTTGCCATGCCCGAAGGTGGTTCCACACTGGCCCGTGTGATCGAGTCCGACGAAGAGAGGCCCCGCCTGGCTGTTGAGGCAGCGGAATCTTCGATCACCGGATTCCCCACCCTCCCCATCCAGCACTTCCCTGAAGTCGTACGCGCCGTTGCTGTCCCCACTCCGGTGACAGATGCCGCCGTACCAGCCAAGCCCGCCCGAGAGCACGAGGAGATCCGCGGACTGCTAGTGAATTGGGAGCGACTTGGCAACCGTATGCACTCCGGGTGGCCTCCTGCCGGCTGGTACTCAGCCGAGATGTACAAGGAGGACTTGGAACTCCGGGATCGACTGGAGGTGCGATTGAGGGCACTAGCCGAGGGGGAACAAAAAGCGATCAGCGCTTCACTCTCCGTACTGGACGCCCACTACCGCACACTAACCAGCAACGATGGAGGAGAATCCCTTCGCAATGCGTTGGGAAATGAGGTCGCCAACACTGCTGAACGGCGTTGGTACTGGCATCGCTGCCCGGATCCTCTGCCGTGGACTTCGGAATGATCGCTCCATGCATGGCCTTCGATGCCGACATGCCGATCCAAGTCGAGTCTGAATACCTGCCTACAGCCCTTCTGCAGCGCAGGTGGGTAGGCGGGTTCAATACCTGAGCACGGTGAGCAGTGAGGGAATGGGGACTGCGTACCCCTAAGCCATGCGGTAAACGAGTTGGAAGAGAAGCGTATAGCGGTGCCAGCCCAGGATTACGACAGCCAATTGCTGGAGTCGGTGTCGGTACGGCGCCGACGGCTCCGAGACGCCCTGCTGTTCGGGGAACAGCGGCAGCGGCGGTCCGTGGACGAGCGGTTGGGGAGAGTGTTCGCCGGGGTGGTGATCGCCGCGGTGTTGTGTGCCGGGTGTGTGGGGTGGTCGTTCATTTCGAACCGGCTCATCGGCAAGAGCCCCTACAGCACCTCCGTGCCTTCGTCCCCGTCGTCGACTACCTCCCCCTCACCCTCCGTAAGCCCTTCTTCTCGATGATAGGTTCGAACGCGTGATATCTGCGGGGCCGTTGAGCCGCACGAGTAATGCAGGAAGTGCGAGTCGTACGGCCTTGAGCCGGGTCACCCTGGTGGGAGAGCAGCGGCGGGTAGACCTCGTCCTTCCCTCCCAGGAGCCCATCGGGCTCCTGCTTCCGGAAGTGCTGCGGCTGCTCGACGATCAGGCTGCCGCCCGGCCCATGCTGCGTCACCTCGTCACCGCCGACGGTTCCGCGCTGGCGCACGACAGCACCCTGGAGTCCGCCGGTGTCGCCGACGGTGCCGTGCTGCGGCTGGTGCGCGTCGAGGATGCGCCGTCCGCGCCCGTGGTGCATGACGTCACCGATGAAGCTGCCGATGATCTGGATGTGCGGGCTTGGCGGTGGCGGCCCGCTGCGCGGCGGGTGACGGCGGGGCTGGCCACTGTGTTCTGGGTGGTTGTCGCGGGGGTGTTCGCTGCCGGTCAGTTTGAGTCAGCGGCGGCAGGCAACGCGCTGGCTGCTGTCGCCGTGGTGCTGGGACTTGCCGGCGCTCTGCTGGGGTGGCGTAAGCAGCCCGGCCTTGCCACCACGTTGATCGTGTCTGCTGCTGCATTGGGCATCCTCGGGGCCTGGACGCTGGGCGATGCCCATGCCTGGGACTCTCCGGTGCTGGTGGCTGGCGTCGCCGTCAACGTCGTACTCGCGCTGCTCCTTCTCGGGTGGTTCTCGCCGTTGGGGCGCGGTGCCCTTATCGGGGCCGCGGCCGCTCTGGGGTGCCTTGTTCTGTGGGAGGCGGCTTTCGCGCTGCAGGAGGGTGGCCGGACCGGAGTCGAGCAGTCCCGTATGGGGGCGTTGCTCGCCGTCGTGTCGGTGGTCGTGCTCGGTGTGCTGCCGCGGCTTGCCTTGATGGCCTCCGGGTTGTCGGGGCTCGATGACCGGCGTACCGGTGGGGCCTCGGTCAGCCGGTACCGGGTGGGTACGGCACTGACCGCGACGCATCGTGGACTGGCACTGGCCACCCTCGTGTTGGCCGTCTCCGCTGCGGCGGCCGGGCTGATGGTGTTGCGTGCCCCCTCGGTGTGGACCGTCCTCGTGGCTGTGGTCACCGCCCTGGTCCTCGGGCTGCGGGCGCGCGCCTACCCACTCGTCGCGGAGGTGGTGGGGTTGTTCGCCGCCTCGGCCGTCGTCGTGGTGGCCCTTGTCGGGGTGTGGCTGGAGCGGTCGGCCGCGGGGGAGCCGTTGGCCCTGCTCGTCGCGCTGGCGCTGATTCCTCTGGTCGTGCTTGCGGTGCAGCCCGCCGATCACGTACGGGTGCGGCTCCGCCGCGTCGGTGACCTGCTGGAGTCCGTAGGAGTCATTGCCCTGTTGCCGCTGGTCATCGGGGTGTTCGGTGTGTACGGGCGACTGCTCGACACCTTCGCGTAGGGGTGCGGCATGGCTCAGAGGGGAAGCGATTGGCAGCGTGACGTGCTGCGGGAGTTGGGGGCTGCTCCGGCGCAGCCCACTGCCGAGCTCCCACAGTCCGCCCCGGAGCCGGCACGGGAGAGGGGGGCGCGGCGGACCACTGCTCCAACACCCCGTTCGTCGGCAACCGGCCGACCAGCACCTCGCGACCCCCGCGTCCCGATGCCCACCCCCGAATCCGTCCCCACCGTCGACCCGCGCCTCGCCCGCGCCCTGGGCAGCCCGCAACACGGTGACTCCGCCGTACGGCGCACGGGGCGCTCGCTGCGCAAGCTCACCGCCTCGGCCGGCCAAGAAGTCGCCGAGCAAACCCGCCTCGCCCGCGAAGTGCAGCAGCCGGTGACCACAGGACGGGTCATCGCCGTGACGTCCATACGCGGCGGCGTCGGCAAGTCCACCGTCTCCGCCCTCCTCGCCCGCACCTTCAACCACTACCGCCACGACCCTGTCCTGGCCCTGGAAGCCGACGCCGCGCTCGGCACCCTGCCGGTACGCCTCGGCGCGGAGTCGGTGCGCTGGTCCTGCGCCGACCTGGCCCGCATCCTCAGCCCCGAAATGCAGCTCACCGACGTCACCGGCTACCTGGTGCCGGTAGCCGACGGCGGCTGGCTGCTGCCCGCCAGCCAGGGCCGTGTGGGCGCACCGCTCGATGTACGCACCTATCGCACCGTCACCCTCGCGCTGCGCCGCTACTTCGCGATGTTGGTGGTCGACTGCGAGACGCTGCCCGGCGAGGTGGCGCGTACCGCGATGGACACCGCACACGCCCGTGTGGTGGTCGCCCCGATGACCGCCGAAGGCGTCAACGGCACCCGCATGGTCCTCGACTGGCTGGCCCAGCTGCCGCACTCGGCCCTGGCCACCACCGTCGTGGCCCTGTCCGCCAACTCCCCCGACATGACACTCGACCTGAAGACGGCCGCCGCGCACCTGCGCGCGACGGGAGCTGCCGTGGTGCCTCTCCCCTACGACCGTCATCTGGCCCAAGGAGGCCCCATCCGCACCGGCATGCTCAGCCAGAGCTCCCGCGACGCCGCCGTCCAACTGGCCGCCGAGGCGATGCAGCGGGCGGTGCGGGTGCGATGACCCAACACCTCATACACCGCCCGGCCCGTTCCACCCGGCCGCAGGCCGCCGCTCCCGAGCGCACCATTGAACCGCCGCCCAATCTGCCCGAGGGCAAGATGGGAAACGCGGCGACCGCGCTGCTTCCGATGGCCGGCGTCATGGGCTCGGTCGTCATGATGACCGTCATCCGCAATAGCCAGTTCGCCGCCATCGGCGCGATCGTCCTCGTCTTCGCCCTCCTGGGCGCGGTGGCCCTGTTCCTGTCCCAGCGCGGCAAGGCCCAGCGCACCCGGCGTACCCAGCGCGAGCGGTATCTCGAATACGTCGAGGAGCAGCGCGACGAACTCGGCGCTACCGAGCGGGAGCTGCGGCGTCAGGCACGGGTCCTCAATCCGCCGCCCGCCGCGCTGTACGACCTGGTGCGCGACCCGGCCCGGCTGTGGGAGCGGCGCCGGCTCGACGCGGACTTCCTGCGGGTGCGGCTCGGCACCGGCGACGTACCCGTACAGGGTCTTGCGATCGGCCAGAACCAGGGCAGCGGGGTACTGACCCCGCCCGACCCGTTCATGCTGAACGAAGCACGGGCGCTGCAGCACCGGTTCACCACCGCGAGCGACTTCCCGCTGACCGCGCCGCTGGACAGGGCGGGCAACGTCAGCATCATCGGCGAGCGGGACGGCGTACTGCGCGCCGCCCGTGCCCTGCTGATCCAGACCGCCGTGACCCACGCCCCCGACGACGTCGCCATCGCCCTCGGTGTGCCCGGCGAACGCTTGGACGACTGGGAGTGGGCGAAGTGGCTGCCGCACGTCCTGGACCCGCAGCAAAACGACGGGCCCGCCGCCGCCCGGCGCATCGCGCCCAGCATCGAGCAGCTCGCCCGGCAGTGCGCCCCGGATCTGCGGCGCCGCTCCTCCTACGCCGCCGAAGTACGCCGCGGCCTCTCGGACCGCAACGCGTTGCGCATGAACGACCGGCTCCTGGTCGTCAGCGACTGCCACGGCAGCACGGCCACCGAGCTCCCTCGGCCCGACACCGCCGTCGACCTGACAGGCATGGGCGTGACCGTGCTGCATCTGCTCGAACAGCAGGTCCACGAACCCGACCAGGTGAGCGTTCGCATCATCGTGGACGGCGAGCACGTCACGGTCGAGGATCTGCGGGCACCCGACGCGCTGCCCGGTCAGGGCACCGCGGATGAGGTGAGCCTGGCGGGTGCTGAGGGCCTGGCCCGCATGCTCGCCCCGCTGCGCCTGTCGGCCGAGTCCGCGGCCGAGGGCACCCCCATCTCCGGCCCCGTCGACTTCCCCACCCTCCTTGGCATCGATGACCCGGCATCCCTCGACCTCGACAAGCTGTGGGCGCCACGCGGCGAACGTGACTTCCTGCGCGTCCCCATCGGCCTCAACGACCGCCACGAACCCGTCCTGCTTGACCTGAAGGAGTCCTCCGAACTGGGCATGGGCCCGCACGGCCTGTGCGTCGGCGCGACCGGCTCCGGCAAGAGCGAACTGCTGCGCACTCTGGTCCTTGCCCTGGCCGCCACCCACTCCCCCGAGGACCTGGCGCTCGTCCTGGTCGACTACAAGGGCGGGGCGACCTTCGCCCCCTTCACCGAACTGCCGCACGTCGCCGGCGTCATCACCAACCTGGAGAACCAGGCCGAGCTCGTCGAGCGCGTCCACACCAGCCTGGCCGGCGAGGTCAAGCGCCGCCAGCAGGTCCTCAAGGACGCAGGCAACGTCGCCGACATCGGCCACTACGCCGCCCTGCGCGCCAAGCAGCCCGAACTCGAGCTGGAGGCGCTGCCGCACCTGTTCGTCGTCATCGACGAATTCGGCGAACTCCTCACCGCCAAGCCCGACTTCATCGACCTCTTCCTGTCCATCGGGCGCATCGGCCGCTCGATCGGCGTGCACCTGCTGCTCTCCAGCCAGCGCATCGAGGGCGGCAAGCTCAAGGGCCTGGAGACCTACCTCTCCTACCGCCTCGGTCTGCGCACCTTCTCCGCCGACGAGTCACGCACCGTCCTGGACACCGTGGACGCCTTCCACCTGCCGCCGCTGCCAGGCTTCGGCTACCTCAAGGTCGACACCTCCACCTACGAACGCTTCAAGGCCGGCTACGTCTCCGGCCCCTACCGCGGCCCGACCCTGCGCGAGCAGACCGACGCCGAACCCCTCGCCTGGCCCTACCCCACCTTCAACACCGGCCAGGACCCCACCACGGGAGCACCCGTAGAACCCGCCATGCGGGAGCGGGAGACCGGACCGACCGTCCTGACGACCATGGTCGACCAGCTGTGCACCGCCGCCCCTCCGGTCCGCCGCATCTGGCTGCCGCCACTGCCCGACGCGATCACCCTCGATGCCGCCGCCGGCCCCGTACAGGCCTCCGAGCGCGGCCTGCACCTGGCCACCACCACCGGCGCCATGCAGATCCCGCTGGGCGTCCTCGACGACCCGGCCAAGCAGTGGCAAAAGCCCTGGATCCTGGACCTGACCGTCGCCGGCGGACACGCCGCCGTCATCGGCGGCCCGCAGTCCGGCAAGACCACCCTGCTGCGCACCCTCGCGCTGTCCCTGGCCCTGACCCACACCCCGCACCAAGTCGCCGTCTACGGCCTCGACCTGGTCGGCGGCGGCCTGACCGCACTCTCCGGGCTACCGCACGTGGGCGGCATCGCTGGCCGCGCCGACCACGAACGCGCCGCCCGCACCGTCGCCGAGGTCCGCGCCCAGCTCGCCCTGCGCGAGGACCTCTTCCGCGAACACGGCATCGACTCCGTCGACCAGCTACGCCACCTGCGCGCCCAAGGCAAGCTGCCCGAACTGGGCTCGACCGACATCGTGCTGCTCATCGACGGATTCGGCGCCCTGCGCGACGAGTTCGCCGAGCTCGACGACACCGTCGCCGACCTCCTCAAGCGCGGCTCCGGTTACGGCATCCACATCGTGGCGGGCATGCTGCGCTGGAACGACGTCCGCATCGCCACCCAGTCGATGTTCGGCACCCGCATCGAACTGCGCCTGAACGACCCCTCCGACTCCAGCGTCGACCGCAAACTGTCCGAGACGCTGAGCGCGGACGCCCCGGGCCGCATCCTGACCGACGCCAAGCTCTTCGCCCACACCGCCCTGCCCCGCATCGACGGCCAGCCGACCACCGCCGATCTCGGCCCCGCCCTGGAACGCGCCGGGCGTACGTTGCGGGCCAGCTGGCACGGCGAACTCGCCGCCCCCGTACGAGTCCTGCCCACCGCTCTGCCCGCCGCCAAGCTGCCCTCGGTCACCGCCGAACCCTCGCGCATCCCGCTCGGCGTCGACCAGGACGCCCTCGCCCCGGCGTTCCTGGACCTGACCGGCCAGGACCAGCACCTGCTGATCCTCGGCGACAACGAGTGCGGCAAGACCAACCTCCTCAAACTCATCACCGGGCAGCTCATCGACCGGCACAGCGACAAGGAACTGGTCTTCGGCGTCTTCGACCCGCGCCGCGGACTGCGCGGCGTCGTCCCCGAGCCCTACCGCGGCGGCTACGCCCACAACGCCAAACTCGCCGCCGCACTGGCCACTGGTATCGCGGGCGAACTGGAAAAGCGCCTGCCGGAGACCGCCGACCCGGACACGATCACCGAGGGACCCTCGTTCACCGGGCCCCGGATCGTCATCCTCGTCGACGACTACGACATCCTCACCACCGCCGGCCAACAACCCCTGGCGCCCTTCCTTCCCTACATCTCCTCCGCCCAGGACATCGGCCTGCACTTCATCGTCACCCGCCGCGTCGCCGGATCATCGCGCGCCCTGTACGAACCCTTCCTCACCACCCTGCGCGAAACCGGCGCCACCGCCCTGCTCATGACCGGCGACCGCACCGAGGGCCAGCTCTTCCCCGGCCTCTACGCCTCCACCCAGCCCCCCGGCCGCGGCACCCTGGTCCGCCGGGGCCGCCGCCACCAGCTCATCCAGACCGCCCTCGCTCACAACAGCGAAGACGCCGCAGCACCGGAAGAGACACAACACCCGTGACCAAGGACGTCATCGCCCTCACCCCCAAGATGCCCGACATCAACACTCTGCTCGCCGGGCTTTTCGCCGGCGGCCCCGACCTGGGCGTCAACTCCCTGGCCGAGGGGGCAGTCGTCCAGCTCTGCGCTCCGAACGGCCGCCCCCTGGTCTCCGTCGAGGCACCCCAGTTCATCCAGGTCCCCGGCGAGGCGCAGCGCCTGCTCGGCGCCGAAGTCACCACCCCCAACGGGCCCTACTGGTGGACCGAGGCCCGCGCCTCCACCGCGGTCGAAGAGGGCGAGCGGCTCGCCGGCTCCTTCGCCGGACGCCTGGCCGCCGTGCTCGGCGGCACGGTCTGGCCCTCAGAGGCCGCCCACACCGATGTCGTCCCGCTCACCTCCGACGACGTCACCGCGAACCCGGCCCCCGCCACCGCGTCACCGGCCGTCGACGTCCTCACCGACAAGGCCGCGGTCGTCATCCAGGACCGCCCCGTCGTCGCGATGACCAGCTGGCTCGCCGACGCCCTGCGAGCGTCGACCGCAGACGACCGCGCCCTGCAGATCGTCACCCCGGCACACACCCGCCTGACCCTCCCCACCCGCACCGCCCTGCAGGGCCACCCCAACCGGTGGGTCGTCCAGGACCCGTCCTGCGGCTACTACGACGGCCTGTCAGGCACCGAACTCCACTGGCAGGAAGGCCACTTCACGCCCGTGAGGTCCAAGGAGGGAAGCCCTCGGCTCGCGGAAGCCTTCAAACCCGCCCCCGCCGCCTCCGCCCCTTCAGGCGAACGCCAACTACTTCTCTCCTTCCAGACCACTCACCCCGCCGACGAACATCTCCAGCTCGGCGGCGCCCTGGAAGCGGCCTGGAAAACCCTCACCGGCACCTCACCAGCGGGCTGGTCCACAGCCGAACCCATCGCCCTGCCCTGGTCCCCCCGCCAGCTGACCGAACTGGCCCGCGCCCGCGCCCAGAAGAACGCCCCCACATGGCTGACCACCGTCGGCACCCCCGACCGCCCGGCTCTCGCCACCACCCGCGTCACGCACACATCGGCAGGTATCGAGGAACACATCACCTTGGCGCTGGGCTACGCCACCGACGAGAACCCGCCCGTGGACGTCATCGCCCCGCTGGCCGAGACCCTGGCCACTACGCACGGCCTGACATCCATGCTCGCCACACTCCGCACCGCCCGCCGGGACCTCACCGTCCCGCCCCGCTTCGAAGCCCCGCCCATCCCCCTCTCCTTCACCCTGGGCGCGGAGGCCGTGAACGAGATCGGCCTCGCCCGAGCCCAGCGCCCGCCCGAGGGCCTCCGCCCCAGCCGCCTCGGCCCCACCGCACGGCCCGCGCTCCACTACACCCTGGGCGACGGCACCGACCCGACCTCCTGGACTGTCCTCCAGCAGCTCACCCAACACCTCAAGGCCTCCCCCGAATCAGCCAAATCACCTCGGTGAACCAGGGCGAACACGGACCGGCGAACAACCCCAGACAGTACCTACGCAGCCGTGCCGCGCCTGACAAGCACCGTCGGGTCGTCCTGAGCTAGGTCGCGCAGGTGCACACCCCAGAAGTCACGGCGTCCTTGGTCTCCGCCGCGGAAAACGGGGACGCGGCCACACTCGTCATGCAGGAACCCCTCGGCGGGCAGTAGTAGCAGGGGATCTTGGTCGGCGATAGACGCCTCGGCCCGCGCCAGTTCCACAGCCAGCGTGCCAATCATCGTCAGTCGATGGCTTGTCCCAAGCGGCGGTGAAGCGGCCTATTGGCCAAGCTCGCAGCCGTGCTGGCGTCGGCCTTCCACGTCGATGTTCCGGATGTGGATGTTGCCGACGCCCTCGGCGATCCCGACCTGCGGAACTGGGAAGCTGCCGTGTCGTGCGAATACAGCACGCTTCGCGGGAATCTGGCGTGGTCTTTGGAGATCTACGCCCAGAAGTTCGTCACCGGCCCTCCGTCGGAGTCGGTGCTGGCACAGCAAGTCGCCGCCGCTACCGGGGCAGTGGTTCTCTTCCCTGCCGAGGAGAATCTGCCCAGCGCCTACTGGGCAGCCACTCCCGAACGGCACTTCACGCGGGTTCGCCTCTATGAATCCGACGACGAGGCGCCCGTCTATCGCGTGGACGCCATCGAATCCCCGGTCCGGCAGTTCCCCGACGCACGAGTCATGAGAATCCCGGAAGTAGTCAGGGAGTTGAAGATCCCAACCCCGGTCTCAGACAGCTTCGACGACCAGGGTCCCCGCACAGCCCCCCGCTCCAGGTGAGCCGGTGCACATCATTTCGGATCGCCTCAGGGCATGGGAGAAACTCGTAGGCCACCTGGCCTCTGGATGGGCCGGCTCCGGCTGGTGCCCTCCGGACCTGTACCGAGAGCGCCTCGACGCGCGGAGCGCCCTCGATGCTGCCCCCGGACAGCTCCCTCCGGCCGCGGCGGCGGTGCTCCAACGCAGCCTTCAGCAGTTGGACAGCGCCTATGTCGGGCTCACCATGGAAGACGGACAGGGCCTGCTGGCCGAGCTGCTCCTGGGACCGGAACCGCGGAGTGCGCAGCTGGGCTGGTGGTGGTATCGACGGCCCGAACCGTTGCCCTGGTAGTCCGGTGCGCCCCCGGCACGGCATGCACGGCGAGAGGCTTCCCGAAGGGCTCAGCCAAGTGACCAGCAACTGGACCTACTGCGAGGAGTGGAACAACCTCACCGAGGAACCTATGGACCCGCTGACACCGGAGCAGGCACACGCACGCCATACCTCAGGTGACCTGTACACCGCCGTCCTGTTCGCCGACGGCAACCCATCGCCTGAACTGCGCGTCGAGGTCCTCCTGGAGACCGCATTCACGGCCGTCATCTTTATGGACAAGCTCGGACGCGATGAATTGCGCTACAGCTTCACGGTGATGAACGGCGCCCTCTTCCTGAAGACGGTCAGGGCCTACGACTACGGGGAATCCCAGGAGCAGGGCGGCTACGCGGACGCCTGGCGCATGGAGTCATACGACTTCACACCGGACGGCATCGCTGTCCAGGTGGTCGAAGTCGGAGACGAAGTCTCCAGCGAGAGCCGTCGAAACATCGACGTGACCGGCAACTGGGAGCCCATCCCCCAGTTCGGCGCCTACGACTCACTGATCCGACGGGAACGGTGAGCAGCAGCCGCTATGGATTTCGACTGGATTGAGTTCGGGTGCCCAGGGCGGCAGTTGACAGACGCTCGGCCTGGCTGCGCTGGCAGCGCGACTTGATCTAGCGGCGCCATGCCCGCACCTGCAGGCCGAAGAGACCAGGCCGGCCACCCACGGTCCGCTCGATCCGCGCGCTGATCCTCCGACTGGTCCGGGAGAACCCGTCGTAGGGCTACCGCCGGGTGCACGGGGAACTCGCCACCCTCGGTATAAAGGGTCGCCGTCTTCACCGGATACCCCGCATGAACGCCATCATGGAACGCTGGGTCCAGACCTGCCGCCACGAACTCCTGGACCGCACCCTCGTCTGGAACGAGCGCCATCTACGCCACGCGCTCCACCGATTCGGACTGCACGACAACACCGACCGGCCCCACCAAGCGACGGACCAGACAGCCCCCCCTACGCGCTCTCCCACGCACAGATCACCCAACTGAAAGAACGCCGGAGAGACCGCCTCGGCGGAGCCCTCCACGAATACCAACATGCCGCTTGAACTGCACGGATAGAGTTTTCGGCAGGCGCAGGTCTGGCGCTCATCGCCTACGGGCCGGGCCCGGACTCCTGTGTCACCGACGTCTACTTCATCCCTGCCGAGTACCGCACCGAAGGCGCCTGACAAGCCGCCTACCGCGCATCAGCGCCATGCCTTCCGAAGGGCCGGACTCGGTACGCGCGAGCTCCACGTCGGCCGCCGTCCTGGCTGCCGCTGGGCGAGAGCGGGCAACAGCGAACAGGCAGCCCGCGTGCGGGAAATCCCGAACGCCAGGCTCATAGATCGGCACTTGTTCCGGGTCGCACCGCGGCCGGCGTTCTTCGCCATTTTCCGATTTGGATCACGCCAATCTGTACGTCTTACGCCTCGGCAGTTGAGTCGCCTGTTAAACGTGGTGCTCCCGTGCCCCACGAGGAGGGTGCGGCGGAGCATTGAGGGGGGAAAGTGCAGAGAACTCGAATATCGCGTCTACGCGTTTCCATGGTGCTGCTTCCGGCGGTACTGGCTGCATTGGTCGTACCGCTCGGTAGCGCCCAGGCAGATGAGGCCGCCTCGGAGATCATCACTACCAGCGGGCCCATCGGGGCCAAGACTCCGGATCTCGCTGAGCTGAGGAAACCCGGAGCCTGGGACAGGTACCTCAAGAAGGCCGCGGCTGCCGAGGCGCAGCAGCCCACGGTGCCGCACGAAACGGTCGGGCCCGCGCGCTCTGGCGCAGCCCGGTCGCCTGAGGAATCGGCGGTGCCCCCTGCAGAGCAGGACCCTGCATCCGCGCCACAGGTATCGCTGCCTGAGCCCTCTCACACCATGTCTAAGGTTGAGTGTCTCGAAGGTCTGGGGAGCAAGGAGTTCTTCATCAAGAGCCGCTTTGCCGTGTGCTCAGGACGCGAGTTCACTAACACGTGGTTCACTAACCGGGAACCACTGGGGATGAGCCATTTCACGGTACTGGCCATCGGGACCATTGCGAAGAACAGTCGCACCATGACCGTCACCTACCACTTCGTCGGCTTCAATGCTACGGGGCGGCAGAATGCGGCTGGCCTGGGCATCACGACGCGGGTGAAGATCGCACAGAGCTGGCCGAGCACCGCGAAGTACAAGCTCGGCGGAACTGCCTTGCCCCTGAAGAAGACGTGGTCACAGCTCGTTGCTCAGGGCAGCTTCAAGCACACGGTTTATGCGGCCGCCGACCAGGGATCCAGCGGGTCCACGGACACCGTATTCGCCGCCTACCAGCCCAACATCAAGTTGTCGCCCCCGCCAGGCTGGACCATCGGCCTGCCCAGCGACAGCGACATCTTCATGCTGCCGCCCCGCTGGGACAAGGCCACGTACCTGCCGAACAGAGCAAAGGGAGCAGCGGTGTTCAGCGTGGTGACAGCGCTGAAATTGAGCACAAAGCCGAGTGCTCCGGAGTGGGATGTGGCCAAGCACATCAAGCTGGCCTACACCAACCCCGGCGCGACCAAGCCGCCCTACAGCGGTAAGAAGCTCCCCGGAAATAGCGCAAATGCGCCGCTGACACGTCTGTACAAGGACGCAGCTCGCAGGAAAGAGAATCGCAACAGGGCAATCTACAACTGCAAGAAGTATTACGGGGCGGATTACACCGAGGGCGGCAGGAAAGAGTGCGACGAATTCCCCATGGCCACTACGTACGAAGGTGCAGCCAAGTCCAAGTACGACCCTCGGGCACACCCGAAGAACTTCAGCGCAAAGCCCGTGGATGAAAAGGCGAACGGAGCAGCCGGAAACCTTTCCGCACAGTACTACGACAAGAACAGGATCCTGGACGGTCCGGATGACGGGTTCCTGGTGAAGATCACGTCCTGATGCGGCTATGAAGCCAGGGGTGAAGCGAGGCTACCCCACCCCTGGCTTTCCGTATGTCAACTGTGTGGCCAGAACTGCAGGACGTAACGCTCCACCCCTTCCGGGACTCCGAGGCGCGCCGCCGCTTCCACCTCTCCGCGTCCACTGCAAACCGCCCTGATCTGCCACGTTTCGGAGCCATCCGACAACGTGACCGGTTCTGGCATCGGACCGCTGGCAACGCCTCGGGCTTCGAGTTTTCCCGACTTGCAAGCAATCGCCGCGAGGGCAGTCTCCTCCCAGTTGCCAGCCGGCTCCGACGGCTCTGAGTCCCACACTTCGATGACCAGCGTGGCGGTGTGCGTGTGGCCACCGCTGGTGAAATCGAGGCGGCCCGGACGCGACGTCAGGAAGGGACCACGCTCCCACCCTTCGGGAAACCCCACGGGAACTTGCCCGTCATCGAAATCCTGGAGGGCGAACCCGTAGAAGTCGACTTCCACCGGAACCTCTTCGCGACTGAGCAGCTCAGGCATGCGTGAACCTCCGTAGCCCCTAGATGTCGCTCTCAACCTACCGGGCGACGCTGGCGGGAGATCGCTTGCGAGGAGGCGCTCCGTACCGTGCGACGATGCCGGCCGAAGAGGCACACGACGTATCTGGCCTCCGGACGGCGGACAACGGCGCGAGCTCCCGTCTCACGGCGGCAGCATCCTGAGGGGCCCCACTTGCCGATCTCCGCCCGTACAGGGATGCGCTGTTGTTGATCTGCGGGGACCGCCCGCCGGGGTGCCGGGTCGTCGCCAACCGTCGCCGTTGCGGCGACAGTGGCGGAGGATCTTCCCGGGTCTTCATTCGGTCGAGTACACGCAGGCTGCCCAGGACGTCGAGAAGCCTGATAGGTCCGGTTGCGGCCCCGGCCGGCCTGCGTCGTCCAGCCGGGGCATTTCGGTAGCTACAGGACGTCGGTGAGTTCCTCGAGTCGGGAATCGGGGCGGGGAACGCGTCCCATGCCGAAATCCTCCACGGTGTCGACCTTTAGGCGGCGCACGGCGTCCTGCAGCCGCTTGGGCAGGCGGGTTTCACGCGGGCCCGTGTCCGGCTGCCGTGCACGGGGGGCGCGCAGGGTGGGTGGGTCGGCGAGGGTGAGGGCCTGCTCTGCCCAGAAGCCGGCGTCGCGTACTTCGCCGCGGCTGAGGTGGTAGAGGTTCAGGCACTGGGCGGCTACTGCGTTGCCGGCGCCTGCGGAGAATTGCCACCAGAACTGGGCGCCTTCGTAGCATCCGGCCAGCCTGAGCAGGCAGGCGAAGTGCAGAGCACCGTCGGCGTTGTCGGGCCCGCGGCTGGCGAGCCGGGACAGGCGCCCGGCCGCGTCGGGATGGTGCAGGACCTGGGTGGACAGGGTGGACAGGGTGTCCAGGCTGACCGCGGCCTCCTCGTGCACGGTGGGCATGCCCCCGGCCGGGCCGGGCACGGCGCAGAACATGAGGGTCTGGGTGACGTCTCGGACGATCTCCTGCTTGAGGTCGGCGAGGTCGGCGTCGGTGAAAGGATCGTCCATCTCGGCCTCGGCGAGCATGCAGTCCATGTGGCTGGGCACAGTCACTCCTTCTCGTCTTCGGCCGGAGCGGTCGGTAGGCCGAGTTCGATGGCGATGCGCTGGCGCGCCAGCCGCCGGTGGGATCGGACCGTGTCAGCCCTGATGCCCATGATGTGGGCGATGCGTTGCGAGGGGTAGCCCAGGACGTAGTGGAGCACGATGACGTCGTACTGGCGCTCGGGAAGTTGGGCTATCGCGGTGTAGAGGCCGAGCGCGGATTCCATGGCGGCGAACTTGCATCGCATGGCCTCCAGAGTGGCGCGTGCGGTGTGCTGGAAGGCGGCGCTCTGCACCATCTGGGCTTGAGCGGGTCGCCCGGACAGCCGCAGGTGGGTCTCCACGCGCAGCTTGAGGAGCTTCCACGCGTACGCCTCGGGGCTCTCCTCCCTTAGTACGTTGCGCCAGTTCAGCGCGAGGTGGCTGAAGCAGCGGCGGACCACGGCCTTGGCGGCCTGCCCGTCGCCCAGCATCGAGTGCGCGTAGCGCAGGTGGGGCCGGGCGTAGAGGGCGAAGAACGCCTCCAGGTCCCGGGTACCGGTTGGGTGCAGGGGGCCGCGGCGGCCCTCGGCAAGGTCACCCTATCGAGTGGTCCGCGCCGGTCCTGGAGGAGGCCAGGGTCTGACGTCCGCACATCCCCCGACGCGGCTGTTCAGTGAACAGCCGCTATTTCCAGCGCCGATCCAGCACGGTACGGATAACCAGGGATGACGACAGGTGACGACAGGTCAGAAAATCCAGCACCAATCCAGCACGGCCACAGATTCGGGGTCGCACCCCGGAGGGCACGATCCCAAATGAGCCGCGAATAGCCTACTTCAGCAAACTACGCTACGGCAGCCCCTTCAAGCTGTCGCCAAATGTTCAGCCCACACCGGGAGCGAAACAGCGTCACGACTGTCAACGCGAGCACACCCACTGCGGAGATGCGCAGGGCACCGAGGGCGCAATCGCCACACGCGCGACCACAGAGCTCGTCCCTCGGGGCGGAGGCACGCCCGACCACGAGCATCTCCGTACCGCGTCCTACAGGCACCACCAGCCACCTACGCCGCGACAAGGGGACGCGCAGGAGCACTCAACCCGAAGCGCCACCCCCTCCGAGCTGCACCGCATCTCGCTACCGCGTTCAACCCCTCGATGACGTGTGCACCGAGACATGGAGTCCACGCTGTCATGGGGTCGGTGAAAGCCGTCAAGGGGACAAGTGGGAGCACGGCCCCATGCCGAGTATTCGGACAAGGGTGCGATCAGCGCGCCCCCTTGCCTCGAACATCCGACCGGGCAGCGGAGATGCTCCCCGGGAGCGACCGGATCGGGTGACCAGCCGTCCACCCCCGGTTGACGTCGCTCCCAGACTCCCGCTCCCTGTGCTCCCAACCACGAAGTAGGGGCCATCCGAAGATGGCCCCTACCTGCGACGTTTCCGTCGGGACGACAGGATTTGAACCTGCGACCCCTTGACCCCCAGTCAAGTGCGCTACCAAGCTGCGCCACGTCCCGATGCGCGTGTCCCGCCGTGTTCTGCGTGAACGCGCAGACAGAACTTTACCGCACGTTCGGGAGTGGTCCGCGCCCCCTGCCGAGGGGGCGGCGAGGGACAATCGGCTTATGAGCACTGCACCGCGCCCCGATGACCGTGGCCGTGACCGTGATGCCGAAGGGCGGGCCCGTAACGCGCGGCCGCGTGATGGGCTCGGGCGGCCGTTGCCGTACGGGGTCGAGGGGGTGGAGCGGCAGCCCGAAGGGGTCACGCGGACGCCCGAGGAGACGGTCGCTCAGGCGCAGGCCCTGCTTGACGCCGGGCGGCCCTTTCACGCTCACGAGGTCTTCGAGGATGCCTGGAAGTCGGGGCCCGAGGACGAGCGTGACCTGTGGAAAGGCCTCGCGCAGCTCGCCGTTGGGCTGACCCACTCGGCCCGCGGCAACCTCACGGGCGGGGCGCGGCTGCTGCGCAGGGGGGCGGGCGCGATCGGCTCGGGCAAGTGGGGTCAGCGGCCGTACGGGATCGATGTGGACGGACTTGTGGGGTGGGCGCGGCAGTTGGCGCAGCTCCTGGAGGGGGACGGGCCCGGGGTGGACGCGGCCGAGCATGCCCCTCAGCTGCGTGGACGGTCGCTGCAGTAGTTCCTGTCACAGCTGCCCGACCAGGGTGCGGAGGGGGATGGCCTCGGCCGGCTGCGCCTGGAGCTTCTCGACGAGCGCTGTGTCGATCGCGCCCGTCGGGTGGGGTGGTCGAGGTGCGGGGTCCCTCGCGGGAGCGGGCGGCGAGCGGTGCGTTCCGGGGTGCTCGGCGAGGCCGCGCGACCCGCGTCGAGGTCCTCCGGGTCGGGGCGCGTGAGCGTAAGGGGTGGATCATGGGTACTTAGGTGCTGCGCCGCGACCCGGACCGGGCGAACGGGCTCGGCGGCCGGGGCGGCGGCGTCACCGGACCGGACCGGCCCCGCATGCACAGGCACACGCGCGGTGTGAGGGTGGCCGTGTGACCACCACCGCCGAGCCCGCCGCCGAGGCCCCAGCTCAGGGGCCGCCCGTCCTGGACAAGCGCCGCCGCAACATCGTCTTCGTGACGATCATGCTGGGGATGCTGCTCGCCGCTCTCGACCAGACCATCGTGGGCACCGCGCTGCCCACGATCGTGGCGGATCTGGGCGGCGCCGAGCACATGTCGTGGGTCGTGACGTCGTATCTGCTCGCGGAGACGGTCGCCACGGTGCTCGTCGGTAAGTTCGGCGATCTCTTCGGGCGGAAGATCGTTTTTCAGGTTTCGGCGATCGTCTTCATCACCGGCTCGTTCCTGTGCGGCCTCTCGACGAACATGACGCTGCTCATCGCCTGGCGCGCCCTGCAGGGCATCGGCGCGGGCGGGCTCATGGTGACCTCGATGGCGTTGATCGCCGACGTGATCCCGTTGCGCGAGCGCGGGAAGTATCAAGGTGCGATCGGTGCCGTCTTCGGGGTGTCCACCGTCATCGGACCGCTGCTCGGCGGGCTCTTCACGGACCATCTGACCTGGCGTTGGGCCTTCTACGTCAACGTGCCCATCGCGATCGTCGTGGTGATCGCCGCGGCACGCACCATCCCCGTCGTGAAGTCGGCGGTGCGGCCCGTCATCGACTATCTCGGCATCGCGTTCGTCGCGATCGGCGCCAGTGCTCTCATCCTGGCGACTAGTTGGGGCGGCAACCAGTACGCGTGGGGGTCGGGCACCATCATCGCGCTGTTCGTCGGCGGTGCGATCGCGCTCGCGCTGTTCTGCGTGGTCGAGACGCGCGCCGCCGAGCCGATGCTGCCGATGCGCCTGTTCGCCAACCCCGTCTTCACGGTCTGTTCGATCCTCAGCTTCATCGTCGGTTTCGCGATGCTGGGCGCGATGACGTTCCTGCCGACCTATCTGCAGTACGTGGACGGGGACTCCGCCACCATCTCGGGCGTGCGGACGCTGCCCATGGTGATCGGGCTGCTCATCGCGTCCATCTTCAGCGGCAATGTGGTGAGCAAGACCGGGCGATATCGGATCTTTCCCATCGTGGGTGCTCTGGTGATGGCGCTCGGGCTCTATCTGCTCTCCCTCATGGGGAGTGCGACCAGCACCTGGCTCGAATCGCTGTACATGTTCGTCCTCGGTACCGGTATCGGGCTCTGCATGCAGGTCCTGACCATCGCCGTGCAGAACACCGTCGCCTACTCGGACCTGGGCACGGCGACCTCCGGCGTCACCTTCTTCCGTACGCTCGGCAGTTCCTTCGGCACCGCCGTGTTCGGGACCATCTACGCCAATACCCTGAAGCCGAACCTCACGGACGGGGTGGCCGCGGCGGCCAGGGACGGGAACGTGGATCCCGCCGTGGTGGCCAAGGCCGCGCAGAGTCCGCAGGGGCTGCACGGCCTCCCCCCGGAAGCCGCCGCTCCCGTCATCGAGGCGTACGCGGACACACTGCACACCGTGTTCCTGTGGACGGTGCCCGTGGCGTTGCTCGGGTTCCTGGTGGCCCTCTTCCTCAAGCAGGTACGGCTGCGCGACAGCGCGCGGATGAGCTCGTCCGACATGGGCGAGGGCTTCGCGTCTCCGTCGAGCGGCAGCCCGGACCGGGTGCTCGAACTGGCCGTCGGGAACATCATCCGCAGTACCGGTACGGAGACCGCACGCCGTGTCATCCGCGATTCCGACACCCGGCTCGACATCGCCGGGGCGTGGGCCGTCATGCAGGTCTCGCTCTTCGACCGGATGGTCGGTCATGCCAGTCTGGGGCTGATCGCGGCACGGCGTCAGCTGCCGTCCGAAGTCCTGGTGCCGGTCTTCGACCGCATGGTCGAGGAGGGCTTCCTCACCCGCTCCGGGCTGCTCTTCTCGCACACCCCCGCGGGTGCGCGCGAGGCCGACGTGATCGGCAGGGCGTGGGCGAAGTGGCTGGGCGAGCAGGTGGAGAAGGACAGCGGGCGGCCCGCGGACGAGGACCTCGAAAAGGCCGTGGACGCCATCGCCAAGCGGCTGCTCGTCGAGGACCTGGAGCACGGACTCGCCCCCGAGGCTCGGCGGCCGGTGCCGTTGAGCAAGGCATAGGCAGACGGACTTAACAGGCATAGGGAACGGGGCGGGGCGTGGGCCGGTCGGCCGCGTACCGGCGTCAGCGCAGCAGTAGCTGGAGTCCGCCGAGGACCGTGGCGCCGATCACCAGTTGCTCGAAGAGACGCTGGTTGATGCGGTGCACGACCGCCTTGCCGATGAGCGCGCCCGGCAGGACGAAGAGCACGAGCGCCGCGTCCAGCAGCAGCGACCGGGCGTCGATCAGGCCGAGGCCCACGCTGAACGGCACCTTGGACGTGTTGACGATGAGGAAGAACCACGCCGACGTCCCCAGGAAGCTCAGCTTTTTGAAGCCAGCCGAGAGCAGATACATCGACATGACCGGGCCGCCCGCGTTGGCGACCATGGTGGTGAAGCCGCCGAGCACGCCGTAGGAGGGTGCCTTCAGCCGGGAGCTCCGGGAGCCCTGGGGCCCCTTGGAGCCGGGCGGCTCCGGTTCCGCCGCCTCCTCCCCCGGAGCCCTGCGGCGCCACAGCGTGACCGCCGCCATCATGAGCAGGATCGCCCCGATCGACGTACGGACAACGCCGTCGTCGGCCCACATCAGGAAGACCGTGCCCACCACCACGCCGCCCGCGACGGCGGGGAACAGGCGCCACAGGGTGGGCCAGTGGGCGTGGCGGCGGTAGGTGAGGACGGCCAGTACGTCGCCCGCGATGAGGATGGGCAGCAGGACGCCGGTCGATTCGCGGGCCGGCAGGACCGCGGCGAAGACGGCGAGGCTGACCGTGTTGGCGCCGCTGACGGCGGTCTTGGAGAAGCCGACGAGCACCGCGGCCGCGGCGAGCGCGGCGAATTCCCGGGGAGACACACCGAGAGATACACCAAGAGATATGTCCATGCCGGGAACAGATGCTAGGCCCAACTATCCCCGCGCCGTCAGGGGCGGCCACATCCTGGACGCCCCGGACCGACTGGACCCGTCTCCGGATCTACGCCCCGCTGTACGTGACGCGCAGCTCCCTCTTGAGGATCTTCATGCTGGGGCCGAGCGGCAGTTCGGCGGTGAACTCCACGCGGCGCGGGTACTTGTGGCGGCCCAGGTGGCCCTTGGACCACTCGGTGATCTGCGCGGCGTCCGGCGCCGAGCCTGGCGCCGGGACGATGACGGCGCAGATCTCCTCGCCGTGCACGTCGTCGGGCAGGCCGATCACGGCTACGTGTGCGACGTCCGAGTGGCGCATGAGCACCTCCTCGACCTCGCGCGGGTAGACGTTGAAGCCGCCGCGGATGATGACGTCCTTCTTGCGGTCGACGATGGACAGGAATCCGTCGGCGTCCTTCGTGCCGAGGTCACCGGTGCGGAACCAGCCGTCGACGACGGCCTCGGCGGTGGCCTCCGGGCGCCCTAGGTACCCGGAGAAGACGTTGTGACCGCGGACGACGACCTCGCCGAGCTCCCCCGGGGGCAGCAGCTCGATGCGGCCCTCGACCTCGGCGCGGGCGATCTCCACGTCCACGCCCCACAGCGGGTGGCCGATGGTGCCGGCCCTGGTGCCGAAGACCGGCTGGTTCGCGGAGGCGGTGGGCGAGGTCTCGGAGAGCCCGTACCCCTCGTAGACCGGTACGCCGAAGGCCTCCTCGAAGCGCTCCAGTACGGCCACGGGGAGCGAGGCTCCGCCGGAGACCGCGAGCCGCAGCTTGGGCAGCTCGGGAGCCGTGGCCGCCGCGGCCACGAGGTTCACGTACATCGTCGGCACCCCGTGGAAGGTGTTGACGCCCTCCGCCGCCATCAGTTCGACGGCCCGCGCGGCGTCGAAGCGCGGCAGCAGCACGAGTGTCGCGCCCGCGCGCCAGGTGGCGTTCATCGAGACGGTCTGGCCGAACGCGTGGAAGAGCGGGAGGGCCCCGAGCGCGACATCGTCGCGGTACACGTCGTGCGCGTCGAAGGCGCAGACCGTCGCGTTCATCACCAGGTTGAGGTGGCTGAGCACGGCACCCTTGGGGACGCCGGTGGTGCCGCTGGTGTAGAAGACGACGGCGGGGTCGTCGGCATCGCGTGTGACGTAGGTGGGGAGCGGGTCGGCGGAGTGCGCCAGGGTTTCGAGCTCTCCGTCCCCGCCGAGGGTCAGCATCCGTACGTCGGTGGCGGCGGCAGCGGCCCTGCCCGTCTCCGCCTGCGCGGGGTGGCAGAGGAGCAGGGTGGCGCCGCTGTCCCGCAGGACGTGCTCGACCTCTTCGGCGGAGAGCAGGAGGTGTACGGGGACGACGACGCCGCCCGCGGCGAGGATCGCGTAGTAGGCGCGCGGGAACTCTGCGGTGTTGGGTGCCATCAGGGCCACCCTGTCCCCCGGCCTGACCCCTAGTTCCACGAGCGCGGCCGCCTGTGTGCGGGCCTGCTCCCACAACTCGGCGAAGGAGAGCCGCAGTTCGCCCTCCACGAGGGCGGTGTGGTCGGGGCGGCGTCGGGCGGGCTCGGCGAGGATCGCGGCGAGGGACAGCGTGGCCATGAGTGAAGCTCCGTTTTCTTGCGTTCCTTGCGTTGCGCTTTTTGGTCCGTTGCGTGCGGTTCTTGAACTGCGTGTGCTCTGTGCGGGTGCTTTGTGCGCGTGCTCTGTGCGTGCGCTCCGTACGGGTGCTCCGTACGAGTGCTCCGTACGAGTGCTCCGTACGAGTGCTCCGTGCGGGCGGGAGATTCAGCCGCGTTCGACGAGCAGCGCGCTGCCCTGGCCGACGCCCACGCACATCGTGGCGAGGCCGCGGCTCGCGCCGGTGCGGCGCATGCGGTGCAGGAGGGTGGTGAGGATGCGGGCGCCCGAGCAGCCCAGAGGGTGGCCGATGGCGATGGCGCCGCCGGTCGGGTTCACCAGTTCCGGGTCGATGCCGAGGGCGTCGACGCAGGCGAGGGCCTGGGCCGCGAACGCCTCGTTGAACTCGGCCTCCTCGAGATCCCCGATGGCCCAGCCGACGCGGGCGAGCGCCTTTCGGGTGGCGGGGACGGGGCCGATGCCCATGACGTCCGGGTGTACGCCCGCGGAGGCGCCGGCGACGTACCGTCCCAGGGATTCGAGGCCGAGGTCGTTCAGGGCTTCCTCGCTGACGAGGAGGAGTCCGGCGGCGCCGTCGTTCATCGGCGAGGCGTTGCCCGCGGTGACCGAGCCGTCCTTGCGGAAGACGGGGCGCAGGCCGCTCAGCTTCTCGTACGAGGTGTCCTCGCGGATGCATTCGTCGAGGTCGACGGTGGTGCCGTCGGGCCGCGTGACGGGGAGGATCTCGTCGTCGAAGTGGCCGTTCTTGCGGGCCTCCGCGGCGCGCTGGTGGCTGCGGAGGGCGAAGGTGTCCTGGCGCTCGCGGGTGACGCCGTAGCGCTCGGCGACTTCTTCGGCCGTCTCTCCCATGGCGAGGACGCCGTGCAGGTCCTTCATCGCGGGGTTCACCAGGCGCCATCCGAGGCGGGTGTCCGCGGTCTCCATCTTGTGCGGCAGCGCTTCGTCGGGGCGGGGCAGGACGAAGGGAGCGCGGCTCATGGACTCGGAGCCGCCCGCGAGGACGACGTCGGCTTCCCCGGAGGCGATGGTGCGGGCGGCCGCGGTGACGGCTTCCATGCCGGATGCGCAGAGCCGGTTCACGGTGGCGCCGGGGACGGTTTCCGGGAGGCCCGCGAGGAGGACGGCCATGCGGGCCACGTTGCGGTTGTCCTCGCCCGCCTGGTTGGCGGCACCCCAGTAGATGTCGTCGATCCGGGCCGGGTCCAGTTCGGGAGTGCCTGCGAGGAGGCCTCGTACGACCGTGGCGGCGAGGTCGTCCGGGCGGACGGTGGAGAGGGCGCCGCGGAGTTTGCCGATGGGGGTGCGGCGGGCTGCGGCGAAGTGGACTGGGCGCACGATACGGCTCCGGATCGTTTGCGGTCGTCGTCTGCGGGTTAGCGCCTGACGTTAATTAGCACTGCTAGTTTTGGCAGTGTACGGGGCGCTGGCGCTGGGCGGAAGGGTGGGTTTTTCCCCTACCCCGCCCCTTCCCGAAAACCCGCCGGCGCGGGGGCCTCGGGGGGCCTTAGGGGGCAGCCTCAGCGGGCCTCGCGGGGTTCTCGTTGCCGTCATCACCGGCTACGCCGTGTTCGTCCTCAAACGCCGAACGGGCTAAAACATTCCGGACGGGCTCGAAGGCCTAGCCCACAGCCACCCGCACCGCTTCCCCCTCCGCATCCACACCCCCCACCCAGCCCCCCGCCAAATACACCCCCTGGTTCGGCAGCACCCTGCGTCGCACGCGCTCGCTGTGCAGGCGGCGGCCGTTCTGCGTCACCTCCAGGACGGGGCGGAAAAGCGGCTCCGTCGTGCGCAGGACGAAGCGGGGCACCGGAGTGTTCGGTGCGAGGCGGTTCGGGGCCACCCAGCGCAGGGGGGCGTCAGCCAGTAGCGATACGGCCTGCGCGGGCCATGCCGCGTCCTCCAGCCAGGCCCCTACCGACTCCGCGACCCGCTCGCCCTCCCCCGCGGCCACCCGCGCCGGCTCCGCCGCGTGCACGCCGTTGCCCACCGCGAAGATGCCCGGCGATGCAGTGCGGAACGAGCCGTCCACCGCGGGACCCCGTGTCCCCGGGTCCAGGGACACGCCCCCACGGCGTGCCAGCTCGTGGTCGGGGATGAAGTCTCCGGTGAAGACGACCGTGTCGCAGGCCAGCACTGCCTGCCGCCCGTCGTGGTGCCGCAGCCGCACTCCCGAGAGCCGCCCGCGGCCCAGGAGCTCGGCCACCACCGCCCCGGTCACCAGCGGCACCCCGGCGATCCCGAGCCTGGCCGTCGTCGCCCGCGCCCGGCCCACCTGCGCCCGCGTCTCCTCCGTGACGAGCGCCGCGACCCGTACCCCGGCGCGCCGCAGCGCCGACAGCGCCTCGTAGCTCACCGGCTCCGCGCCCACGACGACCGCCCGGCCGCCGATCTCCTGCCCGTACAGGTGGATCGCCTGCTGCAGTTCCCCGGTGGTGAACACGCCCGCCGGACGCGTGCCCGGTACGAGGCGCGCCGTCCGCGGCCTTTCCCGTGCGCCCGTGGCCAGGAGCACGGCGCGCGCGGTGATCCGCTCCAGGCCGTGCGGTCCCGTCGTGTCCAGCGAGAGCGGGCCGTCCCACCCGGTGGCGGTCACCCCGGTGCGTACTGCCGCTCCGACGCCGAGCGCGGCCTCGACGAGGTTCTCCGCGTACTGCGGTCCCGTCACTCCCCAGCGCCCGAACCCTCTGTGCCGGCAGTGGCGCGGCACGCCGCCCGCCCGCGCCTCCCTTTCGAGGACCTCCACGGTGCCCGCGCCCGAGGCGGAGAGCCGGGCCGCGGCGGCGAGTCCCGCGGGGCCCGCGCCGACGACCAGCACGTCCACGTGCCGCTGCCGTCTCATCGCGCCGCCCCCGAACCGCCCCAGCCTTCGAAGAGTTCGCGTACCGCGGCCCCGCAGTAGAACCCCTGGCACCGCCCGCCCCGCGCCCGTGTCCGTCGCCGCAGGCCGTCCAGCGAGCCGGGCGGGACCGTGCTGATGAGGGCGTCCCTGATCTCTCCGCGGGTCACGCGCTCGCAGTGGCAGACGATGCTGCCGTACGCGGAGTCGGTCGCGATGAGGTCGGCGCGCTGGTACGGACGCGGGAACGATTCCCCGAGGTTCGGCATGCGCACGGGATCGAGGTTCCCGGCCACCGTCAGGTCCAGGTCGGGGCCCGCCGCGTCGGCGAGCAGGCCGACGACGTACTCGGCGATCGCCATCGACGCGGTGAGGCCCGTGGACCGGATGCCGCCGACCGTGATGTACCGCATCTCTGGCGTGCTGTGGATCTGGTAGTCGTCGTGCTCGGTGGCCGCCCGCAGTCCGGCGTAGACCGCGGTGACCTCCTCGTCGAGCAGGGAGGGCAGGATGCGTCGCCCCTTGGCGCGCAGTCCGGCGAGGCCGTCCCGCGTCGTGGCCGTCGCCGTCTTGTCGTCCAGATCCTCCGCGGTGGGGCCGAGGAGGACGTTTCCGTACACGGTGGGCGACACGAGGACACCCTTTCCGAGTGCCGTCGGCACCGGCAGGAGGATGTGGTTGACCAGGTCGCGGGCGAGCTTGTCGAAGACGATGAGCTGTCCGCGGCGCGGGGTCACAGTGAACTCGCCTCGGCCGAGGACTAGTTGGTCGAGTGCGTCGGCGTGCAGGCCCGCCGCGTTGATGAGGTGGCGGGTGCGTATGACGCCGCGGGGCGTGGTCAGTTCGTGGTGACCCGGGATGTCCGGCTGCTCGTGGTGGCCCGGGACGTCCGGCTGCGGGGGTGCGGAGACCTCCTCCACCTTGCAGTTGAGGTGCAGGTCCACGCCCGCGCGTACGGCTTGGGTGGCGTACGCGAGTGTCGTCGTCCAGGGGCAGATGATGGACTCGCCGGGGACTTCGAGCGCGCCCAGCGCGCCTTCCCCGAGGTGTGGTTCGCCTGACCGTACCTCTGCCGCACCGATGATCCGGGCCTCGTGGTAGTCGTTGGCTTCCGCCTTCTTCAACAAGCTTGGCAGCGCTGCCAGTTGCTCCTCGTCCCAGGCGACAAGGAGCGCGCCGACCGGCTCCACGGGGATGCCCGACTCGGCGGCGTACGCGGCGAGCAGGCGGCGCCCCTCGCGTACGAGGCGGGCCTCCAGGCTGCCCGGCACGGCGTCGAAACCGGTGTGCAGGATGGCGGTGTTGGCCTTCGATGTGCCGTCGCCGACATCGCCGGAGGCTTCGACCAGGGCGATACGGAGGGGATGGTGGCCGGCCAGTTCGCGGGCGATGGCGCAGCCGACCACGCCCGCCCCGACGACGGTCACGTCGTAGGGCTCGGAGGGCAGCGGACCCCGGGTGGTGACGGTCATGACGACGGTACGGACGAGCGGTCGAGGAGGGTGTCGACCGCCGAGCGGAAGCCGCCGAGGCGCTCGGCGGCCCGGTCGGCGCCGATCTTCGGCTCGTACACGGCGGCGGGCCGCCACCGCGGGACCGCCTCCCGCACCGTGAGCGCCGGATCGAGTCCCAGGCGGGCCGCGACTCCCACGCCGAGGGCTGTGACATCCGGCAACGCCGATACCTCGACGGGGATTTGCAGCAGGTCGGCCTGGGTCTGCATGAGCAGGGACGAGCGGGTCAGGCCCCCGTCGACGCGCAGGCTCGTCAGGGGCTCGCCCAGGTCGGCCGCCACGGCGTCGGCGAGCGAGGCGACCTGGGCCGCGATGCCCTCACACAGGGCGCGGACCAGATGGCCGGGGGCCGTGTCGAGTCCGAGGCCGGTGATCGAGCCGCGCAGGTCGCCGCGCCACCAGGGCGCCGCGAGCCCGGCGAGCGCGGGCACGAAGGTGACGCCGCCCGCGTCGGGCACCGACGCCCCCACCGGATCGAGGTCCGCCGCCCCTTCGATCACCCCGAGGTCCGTGAGCCAGCGGACGGCGGACGCGGCGGTGTAGACCTGCCCGTCGAGGCAGTAGCTGCTCTCCCCCGCGAGGCGCCAGGCGACACAGCTGACCAGGCCGGAGTCGCCACGGCGCGGACGGGAGCCGGTCTGGGCGAGCAGGAACGCGCCGGTGCCGTAGGTGCACTTGGCGGTGCCGGGTTCGGTCACGTCCTGGGCGAGCAGCGCGGCCTGCTGGTCGACGAGGAGGCCGGTCAGCGGGAGTTCGGGGCCGAAGGCCTTCGTGGCGCCGACGGGGCCCGCCGCGTCGACGACACGCGGCAGCCGCTCCTCGCCGAGGCCGAAGACATCGAGGGCACGCCGTGACCATGTGACGTCGTCCAGATCGAGAAGCTGGGTGCGTCCGGCGGTCGCGGCGTCGGTGACGAACTCGCCGGTGAGCCGGTGGATCAGCCAGGCGTCGCTGGTGGTGACGACGCCTTCCCGGGTGAGGTGGCGGCGTATCCACGCCATCTTGGGCGCGGCGAAGTAGGGATCGAGGGGCAGCCCCGTCAGCTGCCTCAACTCCTCGCCGTACGGCGCAAGTTCCGTGCACAGCGGCTCCGAACGCCGGTCCTGCCACACGATCGCCGCGGTCAGCGGGCGGCCGGAGGCGGGGTCCCAGGCGAGCACCGTCTCGCCCTGGTTGGCCAGACCGACCGCGGCAACCGGCTCGTCCGCGTCGGCCAGGGCACGCCGTCCCGCGTCGACGACCGAGGCGAACAACGCCTCCGGATCGACCTCCACCAGGCCTCCGGGGAGGTGGCGCGGGCGTACGGGAGCGGTGCCGGTGCCGATCACTCCGCGTTCCGGGCAGAGGACGAGAGCCTTCGTGCCGGACGTGCCCTGGTCGATGGCGAGGACTGCCTCGCCGTGCTGTCCTCTGCCATTCGTGATCACCGCGGAAGCCTGCTACAGCGGCCGGGAAGGCGTCAAGAGCCCCTCTCCGGGCCGGTTTCACACCGGCCTTTCCTCAAATCGCCAACCGGCGCGCCGAGTTGAGCTCAAGTGAAACTCAAAAGATCCACGAACCGCCCTGAAAACGGAAGTTGCAGATCTACACTGACCGCCGAACAACATCATTCCGTCATAGGCAAGTTCATACGCTCTGCCGTCCGCCCTCCTCCCCCACAGAGGATCCATGCCCACTCCGTCAGGCCGCCCCGTTTACCACCCGGCGGGCCACGACGAACAGTTGCGCGCCGTGCTCCAGGACCTCAGAACGGGTCGCTGGGTCTCGACGCGCAACCTGCTCGACTCCACGCCCGACTGGGGCCTTTGGACGCAACGCACGCAGATCCTGGCGGCCGCCGTCGCCGGTTCGGACGTGGTCACGGCCTGGCGGGCCGAGGAGCCGCACAGCGCGTCTGCGTCCGTGCTGCACACCAGGGTCCTGGTCGAACGGACCCTGCGCGCCCATCGCGCCGGACACCGCCACACCAACGAGTTGTGGCGCGAGGCGGCGGCCGCGTGCGGAGCCGCGGTCGACGCCTCGCCCGAGGATCCCGTGCCCTGGGTCTGTCTGCTCGCCCTCGCCCAGCTCGACAAGGGGCAGCGGTGGGACGAGCACCGGGTGCCGGCCCCCGAGCCCATGCTCTTCCCCGGCCCCTGGCACCTCCTCGCCGAGGCCGACAAGCGCGACCCCGGCAACCGCGAGGCCTACCACCGGATGCTGCAGTTCGCCTACACGCGCCGCCCCGGAGGCCCGCTCACCGAAGCGGTCAACTTCGCCCACTGGGCGTCCGGTTCGGCGCACACCGGCTCGGCCCTGCACGTACTTCCCCTGTATGTGCGCGTCGAGCGGTACCGCAAGGACGGCGGCAGCGAGCACGCCCTGGACCTGCACTGGATAGGGGAGGACGCGACCCGCTCCGCGCTGCGCGCGCTGCACCTGTGGTTCGAGCACGCACTGCCCGCGGCGACCTCGCTCCTCGACCTCAACTACCTGGCCCACGCGTTATGGGGTGCCCACCAATTCGCGGACGCCGGGCGGGTGTTCGAGGTGCTCGACCCGTTCTACACCGCGGCGCCGTGGACGTACCGCACCCGGTCTCCCGGTGACGCGGACGCGGCGGCCGAGGCATTCACGCAGGCACGTACGCGCTGTCTGGCGGCCGCACGGGATTCGGGCTGAGGCGCCCGGCCACGGACTTCCGCGGCAGCCGCACGCGCCGGAGCGGCTCCCCCCCGAACCGTTCCTTCCCCGGCTACCCGTACGACCGCTTCATGCAAGACCGCTCCTTGTACGACCACTCCTTGTACGACCGCTCCCCGACGGAGGTACACCCGTGTCCCGCACCACCTGGTCGAGCACCGCCTCGGCCAAAGCCCCGCTGCCCGACGAGGAACAGAGGCTCAGGGAGCTCGGCTACCAGCCGGTCCTCGCGCGCCGGATGGGCGGCTTCGGCAACTTCGCCATCAGCTTCTCCGTCATCTCCATCCTCTCCGGCTGCATGACCCTCTACGGCTTCGGGCTCGGTACCGGCGGCCCGGCCGTGATGCTCTGGGGCTGGGCGGGCGTCGGCCTCTTCGTGCTCTTCGTGGGCATGGCGCTCGCCGAGGTCACCAGCGCGTACCCGACGTCGGGTGCCCTCTACTACATGGCCGACCGGCTCGGCGGGCGCCGCTGGGGCTGGTACACGGGCTGGCTGAACCTGCTCGGTCTGCTCGGCGCGATAGCGGGCATCGACTACGGCGCCGCGCTCTTCTCCGGGGCGTTCCTGAACTTGAAGTTCGGCTTCACGCCGACGCCGGAGAAGACCTTCGTGATCTTCCTCTGCATCCTGCTCCTGCACGCCGTACTGAACCTGTTCAACGTGCGCCTGGTGAGCCTGCTCAACTCCATCAGCGTGTGGTGGCACGTGGCCGGTGTCGCCGTGATCGTCGGCGTCCTCGCGATCGTGCCGGACCACCACCAGTCGCCGAGGTTCGTCTTCGGTGAGTTCGTCAACGACACCGGATGGGACAACCCGCTCTACGTCACGGCGATCGGTCTGCTCCTCGCGCAGTACACCTTCTGCGGTTACGACGCCTCCGCGCACCTGTCGGAGGAGACCTCCAACGCCTCGGTGACCGCGGCGCGCGGCATCGTGCGGGCCATCTGGGCGTCGTGGATCGCCGGTTTCGTCCTGCTCGCCGGTCTGACCTTCGCGATCCAGGACTACGCGGGCACCCGGGCGACCGAGACCGGTGTACCGCCGGCGCAGATCATGATCGACGCCATCGGCGAGGCCGGCGCCACCGCTCTGCTGCTCATCGTGATCGTGGCGCAGCTGTTCTGCGGCAACGCCGAGACCGCCGCGGCCAGCCGTATGGTGTTCGCGTTCAGCCGCGACAACGCGCTGCCCGGCTCGAAGGTGTGGCGCAAGGTCAGCTCGCGCACCCAGGTGCCGGTGCCCGCGGTCTGGCTCTCGGTCGGTCTCGCCGCGGTGATCGCGCTGCCGTCCCTCTACTCGACGACCGCGTACACGGCCGTGACCGCCATCAACGTCATCGGCATCACGCCCGCGTACGCCATCCCGATCTACCTGCGCCTCCGGGCGGGCGACCGCTTCGAGAAGGGCCCGTGGAACCTCGGGCGCTGGAGCAAGCCCGTCGGCTGGATCGCGGTGGTCTGGGTGGCGTTCGTGACGGTCCTGTTCTGCCTGCCCCAGGCCTCGCCGGTGACGGTCGACTCGATGAACTACGCGTCGATCGCGCTGGTCGCGGTGCTGACCCTCGCCACGGTGTGGTGGTTCGTGGCCCGGCGCTCCTACAGCACGCCTTCGGCGTACGGGTCGGAGCGGGAGCAGGCGGAGATCGCGGAGGACATCGTCTAGAGGGTCGGCGGGTCCTCCGAGGGTCGGCAGGAACTCTTCGTACGGCCGTGCCCCGGCCGGGACGCCCTTACGGGGTACGGTCGTTGAGGATCCGCTGGAAGAGCCGGTGGTCGCGCCAGGCGCCGTTGATGTGCAGGAACTCCGGCGCGACACCGAACTCCTCGAAGCCGCACTTGGTGAGGACCCGCTGCGAGGGGACGTTGTCGAGGAGGGTGCCCGCCTCGACGCGGTGCAGGCCGAGCTCGGCGTCCGCCGACGCGCAGGCGTACGTCACCGCGGCGGTGGCGAGGCCCTTGCCGACGTGGTCCACGTCGATCCAGTAGCCGAGGTTTCCGCTGCGCAACGGGCCGAGAACGATGGTCGACAGAGTGACCGAGCCGACGATGTCCCCGTCGCGGTCGAGCACCCACGGTGCCGCCCGCCCGGCACGGCACTCCTCCAGCTGGGCGCGGAGCCGGGCGGTCTGCGCCTGCGTGGTGAAGTAGTCCTCCGGTCTGGTGGGCTCCCACGGCTCCAGGTGGGTACGGCTGCGCAGCCGTGCGCGGGCGAGACCGCCCGCGTCCTCCAGCGTTGCGGGGCGCATGACGACGTCCGGGGTGATGCGGGCGGATTCGGTGATCATGTGCCCAGCGTAAGGACTGCGGCGGGTGTGCGGGGCGGTCCGCCGGCCTTGCGTCTGCTCGGGTCTGCCGGCCTCTGCGTGCGTCTGCTGGTGTTATCTGCCGCCCGCGACGCGCATGATCGTGCCCGTCGCGTAGGAGGCCTCGTCCGAGAGCAGCCAGGCGACGGCCGCCGCGATCTCCCCGGGCCGGCCCGCCCGTCCCATGGGGATGCCGGCGGCCTGCTTCGCCGGGCGTTCGGGGTCCGCGTGGAACTCGGTCCAGATCACGCCGGGGGCGACGGCGTTGACGCGGATGCCGTGCGCCGCGACCTCCTTCGCCAGGCCGATCGTCATGGTGTCGACGGCTCCCTTGGCGGCGGCGTAATGGACGTACTCACCGGGGCCGCCGAGGGTCGCCGCGGCGGACGAGATGTTCACGATGCCGCCGCCGGTGCCGGTCCGCGTCATGTCGCGGACCGCGCGCCGGGCACAGAGGAGGTAGCCCAGTACGTTCACGTCGAGCGCGCGGCGCATGGCCGCGGCGTCTGCCTCCGCCAGGGGGCCCACCGGGGCGCCGATTCCGGCGTTGTTCACCAGTCCCGTGACCGGGCCGAGTTCCGCGGCGGCGGTCTCGAAGAGGCGGTCGACGTCTGTTTCGTCGGCGGTGTCCATGCGGACGGTGACGCAGGCCGCGCCTGCCGCGCGGACCTCCGCGGCCACCTTTTCCGCGGCGTCGGCGTCGGAGCGGTAGCCGAGGGCGACATGGTGGCCGCCCTCGGCGAGGCGGATGGCGATGGCCGCGCCGATACCGCGGCTGCCGCCGGTTACTACCGTGACGGGGTGGTGCACGTGCTCCTCCGGAGGGGCGGGGCGGACGGGGTAACCGTTTGATCGATCATGCACTTTGATCGATCATCGATCAACCCCTCCTCCGTCGTGACCAGTGAGGCCTCAGCCCCCTCCTCCTCAGCCCCGCCTCCTTCGTACGAACTCCGCCAGCGTCCCCGGCTCCCTCCCCCCGAACCGTTCGATCGACGGCGTCACCTCGTACAGCTCGTGGTGCGAGCCGATCTGGCGGAACAGTTCCCAGAGTTTGTCCAGATGGGCCACCGCATGAGCGTCTCCGTAGAGGGTCCTGGCCCGTTCCCGCCACTCCTGCGGCGACACGTCCACGTACTTGAGGCCGCCGCCGAACGTCTCGACGATCTCACCGACGGAGAGCACCTGTCCCGTGAGGAGCACGACCGGATCGGGGCACGGCGGGGCGGGGTCCGCGAGAAGGCCGGCTCCCACGCGGGCCACGTCCTCCCCCGCGATCAGCGGGAGCACCGTGTCCAGGGAGCCCAGCGGCATCGCGAGCTCACGGTCCGCGCCCGCCCGTACCAGGAAGTCCAGGTTCTCGAAGAAGACCCCGGCCCGCAGATGCACCGCACCGACCTCCGCCCGGTCGAAGACCTCCTCGGCGACCCAGTGCTGCCGCATCCGGGGCGTCCCCGCGTCCGGCGCCGCCGCCAGCTGGGACACCTCGACGACGCGTTCGAGGCCTTCCCGCCGGGCCGCCGCCGCGAACGCGCCGGTCGCCTCCAGCAGGCCGTCCGTCACCGGGTAGGTGAAGAAGGCGCGCCGCACGCCCCGCACGGCCGCGATCACGTCCGTGATCTCGCGGAGGTCGCCGACGACCACTTCGGCGCCCATGTCCCGCAGCTCGGCGGCGCGTCCGTCGTCGGTGCGCACGAAGGCACGTACGGCCTGACCGCGGTCGAGCAGCAGCCGCACCACGTGGCGGCCGGTGGAGCCCTGCTGTCCGCCCGCTGCTCCGGTGACGAGGACCGGCTCGTTCTCAGGCATGCTCGCTCTCCTTGCCCGGCAGCGTGAGCGTGAACGCGCCCCGCCGCTCCAGTGCCCGCAGGAACGGCTCGGCCGCGAAGGCCTCTCCGGGAGCCAGGACCCCCGTCTTGGCCGGGCCCCTCCCCTCCGCGATGCGCACCGCCGCCTCCACCGAGGCGAGCGCCGCCGCGCGCCACAGGTCGTGGCCGGTCAACTGGCCCGCCACGCTGTCTCCTTCCCTCATCACCTGGACGGCGACGGTGAAGTCGGTGGCCGACCGCTCACGCGCGTCGATGTCCTCGCTCTCGAAGGCGTCCTCCGCCTCGAAGGTGCTGGCGCTGAGCATCAGGTCGATGTTGCGTACGGGGACGTGCCGGGGCACCGTCACGACCTCGCTGGAAGGGAACGGCGCGATCATCGTGCGCGGGCCGAGCGGCGGCGGGAAGGGGAAGACGGCGTTACGGGGTTCGATATAGCCCGCGTGCAGGGCGCCGTCGCTGTAGGTGAGGCGTTCGGTTGCGGCGAAGAGGAGCGTCGCCGTGTTCTTGGCGCCGGTGGTCAGGCGCCAGCCGTCCACGGCGTACGCGAGGACGATCCGGTCGATGCCGGGGATGCCGTCGGCGACCGCGCCCGCGAGCAGGTCGCCGAGGCCGCCGTAGAAGCTGAGACTCGGGATCATGACGGCGCCGGTGCGTTGCGCCGTGGCCTGCACGGTGTCGAAGACGGCTTTGACGTGATGCGGTTCGAGGGCGTGGTCGATGTAGTGGCAGCCCGCTTCCGCGGCGGCGGTGGCGAGGGGTGCGCCGGTGACGGCGAAGGGGCCCGCGCACTGGATGAGGACGTCGGCTGCCGTCATCACGTCGCGCAGGGCCGCGGGGTCGTCCACGGGGGCGGTTCGGGTGCGGACCCGCTCGCCCGCGTCGAGTTCGCCGGCCATCGCGTCCAGCGCGGCGGCGTCGCGGCCGACCAGGAGTAACTCGGCGTCTCTGGCGAGCAGTTCGGCGGCCACGAGGCGTCCGGTGTGCCCATAGGCTCCGTAGATTGCGAAGAGCGGCTTTGTCATGCTCAACTCGCTTTCATACCTGAGGTATGCAACTGGTGCGGAACCTACGTACCCTGAGTATGTTCGTCAAGAGGAGCCGATCGTGAGCCCGCCCGTCCCGTCCGCGCGACCAACTGCCCGCCGCACACAGGCGGAACGCTCCGACGCGACCACCGCGCAGCTGATCGCCGCCGCGCAGCGGCTCTTCGGCCGGGACGGGTACGCCACGACGTCGATCGTCGCCGTGGCGGCCGCCGCCGGAGTCACCAAGGGTGCGGCCTACCACCACTTCCAGGGCAAGGCGGCCCTCTTCCGTTCGGTGTTCGTCCGCGAACAGGAGGAGATCGCCGCGGAGTTGGAGCGCGTGGCGGCCGAGAAGCCCGACGCCTGGTCCGCGCTGCGTCGCGGCTGCCACCGATTCCTGGAGCACTGCCTCGACCCCGGCTTCCGGCGGATCGTGCTGCTCGACGCGCCAGCGGTCCTCGGCTGGGAGACCGTACGCGAGATCGAGTACGCCCATACGCTGCGCGTACTCACCGGCGGCATGCGCGCCGCGGCGGCCGCCGGCCACATCGGGGAGGGAGACCTGAACGTACGCTGCCAGATGATGTTCGGGGCGCTGTGCGAGGCGGGCATGCTCCTGGCCCGCTCGCCCGACCCGGCGGCCGCACTCGCCTCGGTGACGGCGGAGGCCGATCGGCTTCTCTCGGCGCTCGCCGCGTCGGACAGGCCCTGAGGCCGCTGCCGTCTGTCATCCTGTCGCGGTGCGAGTACTGATCGTGACGGCAGGCAGCTGGGGCGACGTCGCTCCGTACACCGGACTCGGCGTGCGGCTGCGCTCCGCGGGTCACGAGGTGGCCCTGGCCACCCATGAGCGGTTCGAGCAGGCGGTGACCGCCCACGGACTCGGTTTCCGCGCCCTGCCCGTGGACCCGCGCCAGGAACTGGCGTCGCAGGGCGGCCAGGGCCTCGCCAGAGCGAGCAGTCCGCCCGTGGAGCTGGCCCGAGTGGCGCGCATGGCACGGGCGTTCATGCCCCGGCTGACCCGCGGCGTCACGGACGCCGTGCGACAAGGCACCGACGTGGTGCTCAGCTCCACGGTCACCGACCCCGCGTGCGCGGTGCTCGGCGAGGCGCTGGGGCTGCCGAGCATCGGCGTCTATCTCCAGCCGGTCCAGCCCACGCGCGCCTTTCCGCCGATCATGACCGGCTCCCGCTCGTTCGGCTCGCACGGCAACCGCCTTGCCGCCTATGCCCTGTGGGCCGGCACCGACCGCATCTTCACGCCCTCCGTCACCGCGCTGCGCCGCGAACTGGGGCTGTCACGGCGGAGGTTCGGCGGCATGCTGGGCATGCCGCGCGGGCGCAGCGTCCTGCACGGATTCAGCCCGCGCGTCGTCCCGCGTCCCGCGGACTGGCCCGCGGGGCACGAGGTCTGCGGCTACTGGTGGCCCCAGACCCCGCCCGGCTGGGAGCCGGACGCGCGGCTCCTCGACTTCCTGGACGCGGGCCCGCCCCCGGTGTTCGCCGGCTTCGGCAGTTGCGTCACCGCCGACGCCCGGCGGCTGAGCGGTCTGCTCGCCGACGCCATGCGCCGCGCGAGGGTGCGGGGCATCATCCAGGCCGGCTGGAGCGGCCTGCACGCCGAGAGCGACGATCTGATCACCGTGCAGGAAGTGCCGCACGCCTGGCTGTTCCCGCAGACCGCCGCGGTCGTCCACCACGCGGGCGCCGGCACCACCGCGGCCGGACTGCGCGCCGGGATTCCTTCCGTCCCGGTCCCCGTCCAGCTGGACCAGCACTTCTGGGCGGCCCGCCTGCATGCCCTGGGTGTCGCACCGCGCCCGCTGCGCTTCCAGCACCTCACCGCGCAGCGTCTCTCGTCGGCGCTCACCGAAGCCGTCCGCAGTCCCGCCCTGCGCGCTCGCGCCCGCGACATCTCCGGGGCTCTGGCCAGGGAGGACGGCATGCGCAAAGTCCTCACGGTGATCGAACGACTCGGGTGATCCTGCGATCGCCGCAATGTTAATCCTCAACCATGAAAACGGTCGGCTGATTACGTAATGAATAGCGGGGCACCCGGAGTTGCGTCACGTAAGGCTGAAATGCGATCTCCAAGGAGTGCGATCATGTCGGCTTACGGTAGTTCATCCGCGGCTTCGTCCGGCTCCCGGACGAATGGTCTCGCGATTGCCGGTCTTGCCTGCGGCGTCGTCGGGATATTCATCTTCAGCATCGTGCTCGGGCCGCTCGCGATCATCTTCGGTGCCGTCGCCCTGCGCCAGAAGGCGGTCAAGGGCAGCGGGGGCATGGCCAAGGCGGCCATCATCCTGGGCATCGTCGACGTCATTCTGGCCATCGTGCTGATGGCTGTCGCGGCCTCCTCCGGTGGATTCAGCTGGTACATCGGCGGTTGATCCGGCCGCGAGAAGTCAGGGCGGGTCGGGAGGTTTCACCGGTGGGGGAATGCGCGTGACGCGCATTCCCCCACCGTCTTCTGCACGGCTAATCGCTCACCCGGTTCCCATTGGACTTTCCGCCGACGGAATTCATCATTCCTGGTTCGAAAAGAACATTGCGCGCGCGGGGGTCGACGGATTGGATTGCCGAGGTCAGGACAGCCTAGGCCTTGCCGGGGGCCGCGGGTTCCGTCACCTGGTCCTCGGGGGCAGCTGCCTCGGGGGCCAGGCTGTCCATGAAGGACGAGACGGAGAACACCGCACGACCGGGGCCCGCGGGGCCGTATCCGGGCGGCGAGGAGAGGCCGTTGTCCTCCATCGTCGCGCGGTACGCCTCCAGGAGACGTACGTGGTACTCCAGCGGCGCGCCCTGCGGGTTGGCCTTGCCCAGCGGAGTCGTCGGCTCCGGGCACCAGGTGGTGAAGCGGGGCGTGATGCCGCGCGACATGAAGTACTGCAGGCCCTCGACGGTGGAGTCGATGGCCTCGCCGACCGTCTTGAAGCCGAACGGCTCCGCCATCTCCACGCCCGCAACGAAGTTCGGGATGACGTTGCGCGGCCCGAAGACCTCGGCGGAGTCCAGGATGCGGCGGTGCCACTCCTCGCGGCCGACGTAGCGCTCCTTGCCGGGGCAGTAGCGCTCGAAGAGGTACGGGTCCCACACCTCGTAGTTGGGGTGGTAGATCCGCACGCCGTAGTCGTGGAAGCGCTGTACGTCAGCCTTGGGCAGCGCCTGCGCGACGACCTTGCCGATCCAGCGGCCGGGGAAGCGCTCCTCGATGGCCTTCGCGTACTGCCCGTAGAAGTCGGCCTCGTCCTTGCCCTGGATCTGCGAGGTGATGGCGCCGCCGGTGAGGGTGTACGCGGTGGAGGACTTCGCGGTGTCGTACTTGTCGATGATGGCGAGGGCTTCGAGGACCTCGTCCATCGGCTTCACGCCCGTGTAGGGGCGGCCCGCCGCCTTCTGCTGGCGCCAGTTGTGGTTGATGTCGCAGTACTGGCACTCCTCCTTGGCGCCGAAGTACTGGCAGACCCGGAAGACCGTCAGGTAGATGAGGTAGCCCCACTGGATGGTGGGTGCCACCTCCATGACGGACTTGCCGTTCTCCAGCGTGTGCCGGTAGTAGTCCGGCATCGGGGGCAGGCCGACGTCGGAGATGCGGACGCCGTCCAGGTAGAGACCGAGGACGCCGTTGTCGTCGGCGGCCACGCGGTAGGGCGACGAGGGGTTCACGCGGACCGAGACGACCGTGCGGCGCAGGTCGTAGGGGCCGCCGGTGAGGACGATCTCCTCGGGCGGGCGGCGCAGGGCGGCGGCGCCGAGTTCGGGCAGGGTGCTGTGGTCGAAGGAGAAGATGAAGTACGACTTCGGCTTGACCTCGCCCCCCTCGTTGTCACTGAGGGCGGACTCGTCGAACGCCATACCGCCCCTGAGCAGGTCCTCCTTGATCACCGCTTCTCGCGGCACCTGCGGGAACCGCTCCATGAGTCCTTCGACGAGCTGGGTACGGCTCTCGCTGCGGCTTGCCATCTGCCGGGCACCTCGGATCCTGTCGGTGAATTGTGCTTTCCCGTGGGTCCCACGCTAATACCCGCCGATTTCGGCGCGGATCCGGCTCCGGTCTGAGCGGGCCTCCGTCCCGCCCGGCGCCCCCGTCTGCCGGGAACCTCGCGGTGCCGCTCTCGCGTTGTCCTTGCATGAACGAGCTGGTTGCCGGGGGGAACGTGCCGCTGCCGGACGGTGCCGTCACCCTCCGGGTGCCGGGGCCCTTCGACCTGTCCGTGATCGTCACGGGCGACGGCGGAATGGTCGCGGGCGACGCCGATTTCGTCCTGTACAACCAGCCCGCCGCGCCCGGCGCCCGCATCCAGGGCGACACGGTCACGGTCGACGGACGGCACCTGCGTGCCGGTGCCAGCCGCGTCACCGTGGCCGTCAGCCCGGCCGAGCCGGGCACTCCCCTGGGCCGCCTGCCCGGCATCGCGCTCCAGGTGCACGGCCCTGGCGGCCGGCCAGTGGCCCGTTTCACACCGCCGCGCCCCGACCGCGAGACGGTGCTGCTGCTCGCGGAGATCTACCGCAGGGGGACGGGCTGGAAGCTACGGGCACTCGGCCAGGGGTACGCGGACGGGCTCGCGGGGGTGGCGCGGGACTTCGGGGTGGACGTGGCGGAGGAGGGGGCGGCGGGGGGTGGCGGGGCGACGCCGACCGCGTTCCCGGTGCCGTCCTCTCGTCCCGCGCCCGCCGGGCCGGCCGCGTCTTCCGCGCCGCCCGCTCCCGGCGGGTTCCTCCCGCTGGTCAATGGCGCTCGCGCCTCCGTTGGCGCGCCTCCGGTCGCCCTCGACGCCCGGCTGACCGCCGCCGCGAGCGCGCACGCCGCCGGGATGGCGGCGCGGTCCGCGCTCAGCTCGGAACACGCGGACGGCACGTCCCTCTACCAGCGGGTCGTCGCGGGCGGGTACACGTACCTGGACATCGGCGAGCATCTGGTCTCCGGGCCGCGCACCCCCGCCGACTTCGTGGAGTACTGCCTCTCCGGCGAACAGTCACGGCGTACGGTGCACGGCCGCGCGTACACGCACGTCGGGGTGGCCCACACCGTCGACGCGCGCTCCGGCGACATCTACTGGACGGCGCTGTGGGCCAGCCCGTTCACCCCGCAGGGGCTCGCGGAGTGGGCGAACGCCGTGCTCCGCCTCACCAACGCCGAGCGGACCGCCGCCCGGCTCCGCCCCCTCTCCCCCGACCCGCTCCTTACGGTGGCGGCGCAGAACCACAGCGCGGACATGATCGCCCGCTCCTTCTACGCCCACACCTCGCCCGACGGCGGCGAACCCTGGCACCGTGCCTCCGCGGCGGGCAGCACGCACCGCTCGATCGGCGAGAACATCGCCTGCGGGCAGCGCACGCCCGCCGAGGTGGTGGACGGCTGGATGAACAGCCCCGGCCACCGGGCCAACATCCTCAAGCCCTCCTTCACCCACCTCGGCGTCGGCTTCGCGGGCGGCGGCTCCGCGGGTACGTACTGGACGCAGCTGTTCGGAGGGTGAGAGCGGCGGGCGGGGGCCGTGGCGGGCGTCGGACCAACTCCCCTCTCACCCCACCGCCACCGGCACCCCCCTCCGAGCCGACTCATAGCCCGCCGTCACGATCTTCAGTGTCCGCAGTCCGCCCTCGCCGTCGGCCACGTCCATTCCGCCCTCGGCCGGTCCGTACAGGAACGCCCGTAGCATCAGCTCGTCCAGGTCGGCGCCGAAGGGCAGTTCGAGGCCTTGCCCGCGGCGTTCGCTGAAGCCGTGGACCGCCTGGTCGAAGGCGTCCATTTCCAGCGTTGCCCGCTCGCCGACCACGGTGAGTTCGAGACCGCCCCAGGAGTGGTGCGATCGGGGGTGCGACCAGCTGCAGTCGATCGTGGCCACCGAGCCGTTGTCGTAGGTCACGGTGACGAGCCCGCTGGTCTCGGCGTCGACCTCGCCCGCGTACATGCGGTTGTTCGTCTGGGCGTACACGTCGACGGCGCGGGCCTCGCCGAAGAGGTCGTCCAGGAGGTCGGCGATGTGGACCGTGTGGTCCATCAGGGCACCGCCGCCCGCGAGTTCGGGGTCGGCGAACCAGCGCCGGACGGACGGCATGGAGCCGTTGTTCGCGCCGGACACCGTCAGGACCCGGCCCGCGTCGCCGGAAGAGACAGCCGCCTTGACGGCCGCGTACGCGGGGCTGAAGCGCACCGGGAAGGCGACCGCGAGCCGCACGCCGGCCTCCCGGCACGCCGCGAGCATCGCCTCCCCGTCCTCGACCGTCGTGGCCAGCGGCTTCTCGCACAGGACATCGACCCCGCGGGACGCGGCGAGCTCCACCAGCGGACGGTGCCGCGCATTCTCGGAGCAGACGATCACCGCGTCCGGGCCCCATGCGAAGGCCTCCTCGTACGTCGCCGCGTACGCGACCCCCCTCTCCTCGGCGAACGCACGCCCCCGCACCTCGCCGGGCGCGGCCGACGCGGTGTCCGGGTCGCTGCCGATCACCTCGACACCGGGCATGCGGGACAGGAGCCGCAGATATCCGGCCGCGTGGACATGGGCGAACGACAGCACGGCGACCTTCATCGCGTGACCTCCTTGATGTCCGACGCGATACCCGTCTTGATGTCCGACGCGATACCCGTGCGGAGCTCGACCGCCCGGCCCGTACGACTCGACTCCACCGCCGCCTCGGCGATCCGCACCGCTTCGATCCCGTCCCTCGCGCTCACCCGCGGTTCGCCGCCGCCCTCCTGCCACGAGGCCGCGAACTCGCGCAGTTCGGAGAGGTAGGGGCTTTCCGTCATCGGGCTCGAAGGGATGCCCTCGTTGGCCGCGCGCACCCCCTGCGCGGTGATGCGGTAGCCGGGCACGGACGTGGAGTCGTGCCGAAGGAGGCCGTGGCTGCCCGCGATCCGGAACGTCGTACGGAACTGCTGGTCCGGCAGGCCCCAGAGACCGGTGATGTGGCTGATGACGCCGGAGGCGTGGGTGAGGACGGCGGTGGCCGATACCACCTCGGCCTGCGTACCGCCCGTGGCGTGCTCGACGCCCCGCGTCTGCGCGTGCACGCGGACCACGTCGCCCGCGATCCAGCGGGCGATGTCGATGTCGTGCACCATCAGGTCCATGATCACGCCGCCGGACTGTGCGGGATCGGCGAACCACGGGGCCCACTGCGGGCGCGCCCCGCCCCGCGTGAACCGCAGTACGGCGAGGTCTCCGAGATCGCCGCTCCCGACCGCCCGGCGCATGGCCGCGTACGCCGGGAAGTACCGCACGACGTGCGCCGGGTGCAGCCGGACACCCGCCGCCTCGGCGGCCGCCGCGATCTCCTCGGCGTCCGAGGCGTTGAGCGCGAGCGGCTTCTCGCAGATGACGTGCCGGCCCGCGGCGACGGCCGCGAGGGCGAGCTCCTTGTGGGTGGGCGTCGGGGTGCAGATGTCGACGGCCGTGCAGTCGGCGAGCAGTTCACCGAGGCTCGCCGCCGCGACGACGTCGTGCCCCGCGTACTCGGCGGCGAGCTTCTCCGCCGAGCCGTCGACGGTGTACACGCCGACGCGCGCACCCAGCTCCAGCCAGCCGGGGAGATGGGCGCGGGCGATACCGCCCGCGCCGATCAAAGCTATTCGCATGAGCAGGGCTACCTTTCGTGGTTCCGGGCGGGGTGAGGGGGGGGCGGGCAGGTCGTGCGGGGGTCAGCTCTTGGAGCCGGAGAGTGCGACGCTCTGCACGAAGTGCCGTTGCAGAAAGACGTAGACGACGAGCATCGGCAGGCTGGCGATGAGCGAACCGGCCATCATCACGGGGAAGTTGGTCTCGAACTGCCCCTCCAGGGAGGTCAGTCCGGCGCTGATGGGCATCTTCTCCGGGTCGGTGTTCACGATCAGCGGCCACAGGAGGTCGTTCCACGACCACATCGCGGTGATGACGGCGAGCGCGGCGAGCGCGGGCCGCACCAGCGGCAGCATGATCGACCAGAAGATGCGGAACGGGCCCGCCCCGTCGATGCGCGCGGCCTCCTCCAGTTCCTTGGGGAGCGTGAGGAAGAACTGCCGCAGCATGAAGGTGCCGAACGCGCTGAACATGCCCGGAAGGAACAGCGCGGGCGCCGAGTTGAGCAGCCCGAGCCGCTGGATGATGTCGTACTGCGGAAGGACGAGCAGCGAGCTCGGCACCATGAGCACGGACAGGAAGAGCGCGAACAGGACGTTGCGGCCCCGAAACCGCATGCGCGCGAAGGCGTAGGCGGCCAGCGAGCAGAACACCAGCTGCCCGACCGTGCGCCCCACCGTGTTGAAGACGCTGTTGAAGAGCATCTCCTTGAACGGCAGCGCGGTGAAGACTTCTTCGAAGCTCGACCAGTTCCAGGTGTCGGGCAGGAAGGTGGGCGGCACCTTGGCCGTCTCGGCGAGGGACTTGGCCGCGGTGAGCAGCTGCCACAGGAAGGGGAAGACCATCACGAGGGCGCCCAGCGAGAGCACCGCGTGGGTGGCGACCGAGCCGGCGTTGAACCGTCGGCGGCTCGCCGGCCGTACGGAGGACTCAGGCATAGTGCACCCACCTCTTCTGCAGCCTGAACTGCACGAGCGTCAGCGCCGCGATGATCAGCATGAGCAGGAAGGCGAGGGCTGCGGCGGGGCCCTGGGCGTTCTCGACGAAGGCCCATTTGTAGAAGAGGCTCACCACGGACTGGGTGTCGCCGATCGCCGGGTTCTTCTCGGCCATCATGATGTAGATCAGGTCGAAGGTCTGCAGTGAGTTGATCATGCAGATGACGGACGCGAAGAAGATCGTGGGACTGAGCAGCGGCAGCGTGATCGTGAAGAAGCGGCGCAGCGGGCCCGCGCCGTCCAGTTCGGCGGCCTCGTAGTAGTCCCGCGGGATTCCCTTGATGCCCGCCATGAAGATGACCAAGTAGTAGCCGGTGGTCGACCAGACCATGACGGTGCCGATCGCGTACACGGCGGTCGAGGGGTCGGAGACCCAGTAGCGGCGGTCCGCGCCGAACCACTCGAAGACTTCGTTGATCAGTCCGTAGTCGCCGTTGTAGAGCCAGTTCCAGACGAGGCCGACGGCGACGGGGAGCGTCACGAACGGGACGAAGTAGAGGGCGCGGTAGACCGCCACGCCGCGCAGTCCGCGCCGGTTGAGCAGCGCCGCGACGCCGATCGCGATCGGCAGGGCGAGCAGCCCGATGACGCAGTAGATGAGCGTGTTGCCCAGTGCCTGCCAGACGGTGACGTCCTTGAGGACACGCACGTAGTTGTCCGTGCCGATCCAGGTGTTGCCGCCGAATGCCCCGAACTCGGTGAAGCTGTAGAAGAAGGTCTGGAGCAGCGGCCAGAAGTAGAAGACGGCGAAGCCGATGCCGAGCGGCGCGACGAAGAGGTAGGCGGCGCGCTGGTCACGGGACCCGGGCGCAGGGGCGCCGGCCGCCGGTTTGCGGCGTCCTGCCGCCTTCGCGGCCGCCGTGGAGGGAAAGACGCTCATCACGCGCGCTCCTCCTTCAGGGCCCGGTCCATCTGTTCGCCCAGCGTGCGGGCGGCACTCTCGATGCCGCCCTTGCCGCTGAACGCGGCGCCGAGGAGGGGGTACTGGAGGTTCTCCCAGACCGCGGTGTTCTTCGAGCTGGGGTATGGCACGGCGTACTCCAGCATGTCGACGAAGTGCTTCAGCTCGAACTCGGGCATCGACTTGAACCAGGCGTCCTGCGTCCCCTCGTACGAGGAGAGGGTGGCGCCCGCCGCCGCCTGGATCTCGGCGGCCTCGCGGCCCGCCATGAAGTGGACGAACTTCCAGGCCGCCTCCTTCTTGCGGCTCTTGGCGGAGATGACGTTGGCGAGGCCGTGGATGACCGTGGCGCGCTCGCGGCCCCCGGGCAGGACGGCGACGCCGCCGTGGTCCTTGAGGGCGGGGACGGCGTACATCTGGCCGGCCATCGCGGAGAGGTCGTAGTACATGGCGGTCTTCTCCGACCAGTAGCGGTTGCGGCCCTTGGACTCGACCATCGCGCTCTGCGGCGGCGACCAGCCGCGGTCGATCATGTCGGTCCAGTAGCGCAGGCCCTCGATGGAGCGCTCGTCGCCGAAGCCGGACTTCCCGTCCCTGAGGACGTAGCCGCCGGCTCCGAAGATGGCCGGGTAGAGCTGGCCCTGGCGGTCCATCTCGGCGGCCATGCCGTGCACGCGCTGACGGGGGTTCGTGAGTTCGGCGGCGGCGTCGCGTACGTCGTCCCAGGTCCATGTCGCGTCCGGGTACTTGATGCCCGCCTTGTCGAAGAGCGCCTTGTTGTACCAGAGGCCGATGGTGTCGAAGTCCTTGGGGATGCCGTACTGCGTGCCCTGGTAGGCGTAGATCTGCACCAGTGCTTCGGGGTGGCGGTCCACGGGGGTCGCGTCGCTCTTGATGTGTCCGCTCAGGGGTTCCAGGACGCCGCCGGCCGCGTACAGCTGGAGATTGACCGCGTTCATCCAGAACACGTCGGGGGCGGTGCCGCCGCGCATGGAGGTCTTGAGGGTGGTCCAGTAGCTCGACCAGGGGGTGAGCTCCATGCGCACGGATATGCCGGGGTTCTCCTTCTCGAAGGCGTCGATCACCTTCTGCAGGCCCGGCACCTGGGCCACGTCCCACACCCCGTACGAGAGGGTGGTCCGCCCACCGCTCTGCTCGCCGTCGTCGCTCTGGCCGGAGCAGGCGGCGAGCAGGGGCGCCGCCATCGCTCCGTACAGCAGAGTTCTCCTGCGCATGGGCCGCCTCCGCTTCCGGGTTCTGCTACGGGTGTCCTGGAGCTGTCCTGAAGCTCTCCTGGAGCGCCGAATCCGTCAGGAGATCGGATTCGACCTGGTCGAGTGCCTTGCGTACGGCGCCGATCGCGACGCCTTTCCCGCCGAGCGTGCTCAGCGCGATACGGGGGACGTGCAGGGTCAGCGGGCGCAGCCTGTCCTCGATCAGCGGCACGAGATGGCCGCCCAGCGGGGTCGCGCCGCCGGTGAGCACCACGAGCTCCGGGTCGACGGCGAGGGCGAGGGCGGCGATGCCCGGTGAGATGCGGTCGGCGAAGTCGGCGACGGCGGCGAGTGCGCGCGGGTCCGCGTCGTCCGCGGCGCGGGCGAGGGCGGCCACCTCGGACTCGCCGGGGTCGCGTGCGCCCTGCCAGCGAAGCGCTTCGTGCGCGGTGTCCATGCCGAGCAGCGGGAGCAGGCCCAGCTCGCCCGCGCCGCCGCGCCGCCCCCGGTGCAGCCGGCCGCCGATGGTGAGGCTGCACGCCACGCGGTGTCCCGTCAGGACGCAGACGACGTCTCCGGCGAGGGTGGCCGCGCCCTGCCAGCGCTCGGCGAGCACGGCGAGGTTGACGTCGTTCTCGACGAGGGTGTGGCCCGGCCCCTCGTCGGCGAGCAGCCGCGCGAGGTCGACGCCGGACCATTCGGGGATGACGTGGGAGGTGATGGTGCCGCCCGCGTCGACGACTCCGGGGACGCCTACGCAGCGGGCGAGGATGTCGTCGCGCCGTACGGCGTGGGCGGCCAGGAAGGTCGCGAGTCCCGCGCGCAGGAGGTCGAGCCGCTCGGCTCCGCCGAGGTCCGGGTCGATGTCCTCGCGGTGCGCGGCGAGCACGGTGCCGCCGAGATCGGCGAGGAGCAGCACCATCTTGTGCAGGCCGATGTCGGCGCCGACGACGCGGCCCGCCTCGACGCGGAACCGAAATCGCCGGGCGGGGCGGCCGGGGGCGCGCTCGCCCTCGTCGCGCTCGGCCTCGCCCGCCCAGCCGTGCGCGGTCAGTTCCTCCAGGGCGGATTCGACGGTGGGCCGGGAGAGTCCGGTGCCCGCGGCGAGCTCGGCGAGGGTCTGCGGGCTGCGGCGGTGCAGGGCGCGCAGCACGACGGTGGTGTTCAGGCGGCGCAGCGAGGCGAGGTCGTGCCCCCGTGTTCCGTTCCGCAACACTCTTTCACCCCATGTCGAGGTCAGGGCAGCTCTGTTGACCTGTGGGTCAACCGCTTCTCCCGGAGATTAAGGAGGAGACTTGCATAATCGTCGTGTCCGGGGAACCCTCTGCGCGGGCCCGGAATCGCCGCCGGCGAACCGGCCGCCTGCCACCACCGTGGTTCTTGAGCCCGGTGAGCCGAGCGGGCACGATGGCCGGATGCACGCGAAGTTCGTCTGAACGCCCGCCCGGAATATGGGAGTTGACGCATGACCGTGATCCCGCCACCCGCCACCCACCCGATCGACACCAGCAAGGCACACCCCGCCCGGGTCTACGACTGGTACCTGGGCGGCAAGGACAACTACCCGGTGGACGTGGAGCTCGGGCAGCAGATCGTGTCGCTCGAACCGCAGGCCAAGTACTACGCGCAGCACAACCGCTGGTTCATGCAGCGCGCCACGCGCCACCTGGTGGGCGAGGCCGGGATACGCCAGTTTCTGGACATCGGCGCGGGGATACCCACCGAGCCGAACCTCCACCGCATCGCCCAGTCGGCCGCCCCCGAGTCACGCGTCGTGTACGTGGACAACGACCCGACCGTGCTCGCCCACGCGGAGACGCTGCTGCGGGGGACGCCCGAGGGGGCGACGGAGTTCCTCCAGGCGGACGCGCGGGAGCCGGACAAAATCCTCGAACAGGCCGAGGGCGTACTGGACTTCTCCCGGCCGGTCGCCGTCTCGCTGAACGCGCTGCTGCACTTCATCAGCGACGAAGACGGTGCGTACGACGTCGTGGAGAAGCTCGTGGCCGCGCTCGCGCCGGGCAGCCATCTGGTCCTCTCCCAGATCTCCTCGGACTTCGATCCGGTGCGGACGCGGCAGGCGGTGGAGATGTACAAGGCGGGCGGCGTCACTCTGGTGCCGCGGGCGCGGGGCGAGGTGGAGCGGTTCTTCGAGGGCCTGGAGCTGCTCGACCCCGGCATCGGCTGGCTGCCGGACTGGCATCCGGAGCTCGGCGTCGACGAGGTCAGGAACGGAACCGCGGTGTCGATGTACGCGGGGGTGGCGCGCAAGTCCTAGCAGGTCAGCGGGTGCGGTGCGGGCCCGTGGGGCTGACCCGGGGTCAGGTGGTTCGGCGCGGGATGTCTGAAATGGCCCTGTGCCGGTCGAGTTGACGGCAGCCTTGGCACGAGCCCCCGGCGACGGCGCCGCACCCATGGGGCAGGATGACGCTCGCGCCGGACCGCGAACATGCGTCCGGCGCGCCCGCACAACCTGGAGAAGGAACTGATGGAGCGAGCCCTCACATGGCACGACCTGATCACCGCCGGTATCGCGGTGGCCGTTGGCATCGCGGCGGGTCTGCTGCTGCGCATGGTCCTGCGGTGGCTCGGTGAACGCGCCAGCAGGACCCGGTGGAGCGGCGATGACGTCATCGTCGACGCCATACGCACCCTGGTCCCCTGCGCGGCGATAACCGCGGGCGCGGCCGTCGCGGCCGCGGCTCTGCCGCTCACCCCGCGGACGGGCCGCAACGTCTCGATGACGCTGACCGCGCTGCTCGTCCTCGCCGCGACCCTGACGGCGGCCCGTGTCGTCACGCGCCTGGTGAAGTCCCTCGCGCAGTCCCGCTCGGGCGTCGCCGGCTCAGCGACGATCTTCGTCAACATCACCCGTGTCGTCGTGCTCGCGATGGGCTTCCTCGTCGTCCTGCAGACGCTCGGCGTCTCCATCGCCCCGATGCTCACGGCCCTCGGCGTCGGCGGCCTCGCGGTGGCCCTCGCCCTTCAGGACACCCTGGCCAACCTCTTCGCGGGCGTCCACATCCTCGCCGCGAAGACGGTGCAGCCGGGCGACTACATCAAGCTCAGCAGCGGCGAGGAAGGCTACGTCGTCGACATCAACTGGCGCAACACGGTGGTGCGTCAGCTGTCGAACAACCTCGTCATCATCCCCAACGCCCAGCTCGCGGGCACGAACATGACCAACTTCAGCCGCCCCGAGCAGGATCTGTCGATCATGGTGCAGGTCGGCGTCAGCTACGACAGTGACCTGGAGCAGGTCGAGCGCGTCACGACCGAGGTCGTGGAGAGCGTCATGAAGGACGTCGACGGCGCCCTTCCCGAGCACGAACCGGCCGTGCGCTTCCACACGTTCGGCGATTCCAGGATCAGCTTCACGGTGATCCTGGGCGTCGGCGAGTTCAGCGACCAGTACCGCGTCAAGCACGAGTTCATCAAGCAGCTGCACCAGCGCTACCGTGCCGAGGGCATCCGGGTGCCCGCCCCGGTCAGGACGGTGAACGTGCAGCAGGGCGAGCTGCCGCCGGGCCTGATCCCGCACCAGCGCGAGGTCATCGTGCCGGCGAAGTCGGCGCCGTAACGGCATCCGCCCGCGCCCCCTACGGGCCTCCCCCGCCCCTTGGCGTTCCGCCAGGGGGCGGTTTGACATGTTCGGCGCGGGCAGATCATGATTCCATTAATTGTTTAATGGAATCGAGAGAGGCGCGCGTGGACATGACCTTTGCTGACCCCGCCGACGCCGCGGGAACCCCGGGCGCGACCGCGCTCGAAGCCCGCGGCCTGGGCAAGCGTTACCGCCGCGGCTGGGCGCTGCGTGACTGCTCCTTCCGGCTGCCCGCAGGGCGGATCTGCGGTCTCGTCGGCCCCAACGGCGCGGGGAAGAGCACCCTGTTGGGGCTCGCCACCCGCCTGGTGACCCCGACCGAGGGCGAACTGCGCATCTTCGGTGTGCCGGTGGACGATCCGGCCGCGATGCCCCGCTTCGCCTTCCTCTCGCAGGACAAGCCGCTGTTCAAGCGGTTCACGGTGGCCGAGACGCTGCGCATGGGCAGCGAACTCAACCCCGGCTGGGACACGGCCGCCGCCGAGCGGATCGTGCGCTCCGGCAACGTCCCGCTGCACGCCAAGGTCGGCACGCTCTCCGGCGGCCAGCGCACCCGCGTCGCCTTCGCTCTCGCCTTCGGCAAGCGGCCCGATCTGCTGCTGCTCGACGAGCCGATGGCCGACCTCGACCCGCTGGCCAGGGACGAGATGGGCTCCCTGCTGATGTCGGAGGCCGTCGAGCGCGGCACGACGGTGGTGATGTCCTCCCACATGCTCTCCGAGCTCGAGGACATGTGCGACTACCTCCTGGTCGTCGCGGACGGCCGGATCAGGATGGCGGGCGACACCGAGGAGCTGGTCCCGGCCCACACCCTGGTGACCGGGCTCGCGCCCGACGGCACGCAGCCCGCCGACCTCACCCCCCACACGGTCGTCGAATTCCGGCTCCAGGGACGGCAGTTCCGTGCCCTCCTGCGCCCGAACGGCCCGCTGGCCCCGGACTGGGAGATCTCCGAACCGAGCCTGGAGGAAATCCTGCTCGCCCATCTGCGCACCCCGGGCGCGGAGCCGCTGTACACGCACGAAGCACGCGTCCAGGCCGAAGGGATCGCCGCCGCATGAGCACCACCACCCTGACCGAGCAGCCGCGCACCGGGCAGCCGGCCAAGAAGCCGGGCCTGCTGCACGGGCTCACCTGGCTCGTCCTGCGCCAGCACCGCACCACGTCGTGGATCGTCGTCGCCCTGACGGTGCTCGGCGCGGCCGCGATCATCTACGAGCGCGGCGCGATGGCCGACATGCTCGCCGGGATGGGCTGGCCCGACAAGGACGTCAGCCTGCAGAACGCCCCGCAGAGCTACGAGTACATCGCCGAGGCACTGGGCGCCCTGCCCGTCGTCCTCGCCGTCTTCATCGGCGCCCCGCTGATCGCGAGCGACCAGGAGCACGGCACCGCGCACCTGGTCACCACGCAGTCCGTGCCGCGCCGCCGCTGGCTCGCTGCCAAGCTGGCCTGGTGCCTCTCGCTCGTCCTCGTGGCCACCGTCGTGCTCTCCACGCTCTTCTCGTGGTGGTGGGAGCCCTACCGCGATCTCCTGCTCTCGGAGTGGCTGTCGGGCTCGGTCTTCGACAACACGGGCCCCATGCTGGCGGCGCTCTCCCTCTTCCTCACCATGAGCGGCATCGCGATCGGCATGCTGCTTCGCCGGGTGCTGCCCGCGATGCTGGGCACCTTCTTCTTCGCCCTGGTCGTCCAGGTGGCCTGGGGCCAGTTCCGGCACCTCCTCGGCTCGCCGCACATCATCAAGTGGCCGCTGAACGCCGACACGCCGGCCATGGTCAACAGCAGCGACATCGTGGAGACGGACCGCTGGGTCGGCAGCGCGGACGGGCAGCTCTACCCGTGGAGCACATGCGTCGAGCAGACCGAGAAGGCCTCCGACGCCTGCGTGAAGGAGCACGGCATCGTCGACAACGTGGTCGAGTACTTCGGCTACCCCCAGATGCCGGGCATGCAGTGGACCGGTGCCGCGCTGCTGCTCGGCGCGACCGCCGCCGTGGCCGTCTTCGTCCTGTGGTGGACGTCGCGGCGCCCCCTCTAGGGGCAGCCGTGACGGTTGGTACGTAAAGTGTCCGCAGACAAGCAGAGAGTGGGGACAGTGGTCGAATTCCGCATCGATCGGCGCAGCGGTGTGGCCACGTACCTCCAGATCGTGCGCCAGGTCGAACAGGCCCTGCGCATGGGCGCGTTGGTGGAGGGTGACCGGCTGCCCACGGCCGCGCAGGTCGCCGCGGCCACGAAGGTCAACCCGAACACGACGCTCAAGGCCTACCGCGAGCTCGAACGTGCGGGCCTCGCCGAGGTCCGCCAGGGAGCGGGGACGTTCATCACCCGCTCCCTGGCCCGGCCCGAGGCCGGCTCCGACTCCCCGCTGCGGAGCTCCCTCGCGCAGTGGATGCGGCAGGCGCGGGACGAGGGGTACTCCGGGCAAGAGGTCACGGCGCTGTTCGAGGCCGTGCACGCGGCGATGTTCCGGGCGGACCCGCAGCCCTGAGGCTGCCGCCCGCGGCCCGCCGCCGGGACCCGCCACCGGGCCGCGCTCGACAAACCCCATAAGCAACCGCTTAGTATCGGGGATGCGGGGCTCCTGCCCCGGCATCGGTACCGCCGCCACCGCATGGAGAATCCGCATGGCATCCCTGCTCCTGTCCCGTCGCGATCTCGAGTTCCTGCTGTACGAGTGGCTGGACGTGCCCGCGCTCACCGGCCGGGAGCGCTACGCGGACCACTCCCGCGAGACCTTCGACGCCGCCCTCGAACTGAGCGAGCAGATCGCCGCGCGGCACTTCGCCCCGCACAACAAGAAGGCCGACGCGCAGGAGCCGACGTTCGACGGGGAGCGGGTGCACATCATCCCCGAGGTCAAAGAGGCGCTGCGCGTCTTCGGGGAGTCGGGGCTCCTGGCGAGCGCCATGGACCACGAGATCGGCGGCGGGCAGCTGCCGGCCGTGGTGGCGCAGGCCTGCTTCGCGTGGTTCCAGGCGGCCAACGTCGGCACGGCCGCCTACCCCTTCCTGACCATGGGCAACGCCAATCTGCTCCTCGCGCACGCCTCCAAGGAGCAGATCGACACCTACGTACGCCCCATGGTGGAGGGCCGCTTCCTGGGGACGATGTGCCTCTCGGAGCCGCAGGCCGGTTCGTCGCTCGCCGATGTGGCGACGCGGGCCGAGGCGCGCGAGGACGGCACGTACCGCCTCTTCGGCAACAAGATGTGGATCTCCGGAGGCGAGCACGATCTGTCGGAGAACATCGTGCATCTGGTGCTCGCGCGCATCCCCGGCGGCCCGCCCGGCGTGAAGGGGCTCTCGCTGTTCATCGTGCCCAAGGTCCTGGTGGGCGACGACGGGGCGCTCGGTGAGCGCAACGACGTCGTGCTCGCGGGCCTCAACCACAAGATGGGCTATCGCGGGACCACGAACACCCTCCTCAACTTCGGCGAGGGCGCCCACCGGCCCGGCGGCGAACCCGGCGCGGTCGGCCACCTCGTCGGGGAGGCCCATCACGGCCTGGCGTACATGTTCCACATGATGAACGAGGCCCGGATCGGCGTGGGCCTGGGCGCCACCGCGCTCGGCTACACCGGCTATCTGCACGCCCTGGACTACGCGCGCGCCCGCCCGCAGGGCCGCCCGGTCACCGCCAAGGACCCGGCGGCGCCGCAGGTCCCGATCATCGAGCACGCCGACGTACGCAGGATGCTCCTTGCGCAGAAAACGTACGTGGAGGGCGCCCTCGCGCTGAATCTGTACTGCGGGCGGCTGCTCGACGAGCAGAACACCGGCGCCACGCCGCAGGACCGCGAAGAGGCCGGGCTGCTGCTCGACGTGCTCACGCCCATCGCCAAGAGCTGGCCGTCGCAGTGGTGCCTGGAGGCCAACAACCTGGCGATCCAGGTGCACGGCGGTTACGGCTACACGCGTGAGTACAACGTCGAGCAGTTCTACCGCGACAACCGCCTCAACCCCATCCACGAGGGCACGCACGGCATCCACGGCCTCGACCTGCTCGGCCGCAAGGTCGTCATGGGCGGCGGCGCGGGCCTGCGGCTGCTCGGCGAGCGGATCACGCGGACGACCGCCCGTGCCGCGGCGGCGGGCGGTTCCGCCGCCGGGTACGGGCGTGCGCTCGACGCCTGTGTGGCACGTGTGGTGGAGGTGACCCAGCGGCTCTGGTCGACGGGCGACCCGCAGACGGCGCTGGCCAACGCGAGCGTCTACCTCGAAGCGGTCGGGCATGTGGTCGTCGCGTGGATGTGGCTGGAGCAGATGCTGGCCGCCGAAGCGGGCACCGAGGACTTCCACGCGGGCAAGCTCGCGGCCTGCCGCTACTTCTTCCGCCATGAACTGCCCAAGACCGAGGCTCAGTTCACGCTTCTCGAAAGCCTGGACCGGACCGCCCTTGAACTGGACGAGAACGCCTTCTGACCCAGAGGTACAGGACCACCGAGCACACCGCCGCGAACGCGCACCAGGTGGAGATGTACTCCCGCCGCCACAGCAGGACGCACACCGCCGCCCCGACGGCGACCAGGACGCCGAACAGGACCAGGCCCCGGTCGCCGGAGAGGAGCAGGGAGCCGACGGTGGCGAGGAGGTATCCGGCGACGATCAGTCCGGGCTGCGGCAGCCCGAACACGTACCCGACCGTGTGGCCGCGGATCTCGGCCGTCACGGTGCGGGTCGCCAGGCAGTAGGACAGCGCCGCCGCCGTCGCGATCCCCGCCGCAAGAGGGATCAGGAGGCGGCGGCGCGCTCTGGGCGGTGCCGCGCACAGCACCGCGAGGGGCAGCCACAGCGGGAGCAGCGGCAGGGCGATCACGGCCCAGGCGAGAGTGGCGGGCCCGGCCCCGCCGTCGCCCCGCCACACCCGGGACTCGATGATCTGGTGGGCGCCGAGAAGGAGCGGGAGGGCGGCCAGCGGCAGGTCACGCGGGCTTCCGCCGCGGGCCGCCCGGGTCACGCAGGCGACCCCGACGGCCGCGACACCCGCGCCCGCCACGAGATCGGCCGTCTCGCTCCAGCACATGGGCCTCACGCTATGACCCGCGCCTCATGGGTGCCCGGCGGGGCGGGCCACCGGGGTTACGCGGGACCGCGCGGGTCGGGCTCGATGTTCTGGTTGAGGCGGAAGACGTTGTCGGGGTCGTACGCGGCCTTGATGCGGGCCAGGCGCTCGTAATTGTCCCGGTAGCTGGCCCGTACGCGTTCCTGCCCCTCGTCCATCATCATGTTCACGTAGGCGCCGCCCGCCGAGTACGGGTGCAGCGCGTCGAAGTAGTCGACGGTCCAGCGCTTGATGAGGTCGGCGTTGGACGGGTCGGGGTCCACTCCCGCGTACACGCAGGCCCAGCGGGCGCCGCGGTAGCTCCAGGCGGTGTCGGTGGCATTGGGGTCGTGGGCGGCGCCGTCGACGGGATACAGGTGCATCGTCGACTTCATGGTGGGCGCCTCGGCGCCGAACTTGGCGTGCAGGGCGACGGCGTCGTCCGGGATCTCGTCGACGAAGTCCGCCCGCCAGTACCACTGGTCGCCGGGCGGGTAGAGCCCGTCGAACATGGACTGGAGCACCGGGTGCGGCATCTCCCCCACGGCGTGCAGGAGCGGATCGGGCAGTGCTTGGAGCAGGGGTGCCATGGCGCGGTCCGCGGCGTCCGCGTCCCCGGCGGTGTGGCACCACACGACGCCGCAGACCTTGCGCAGATGGAGGCTCTCGGGGAAGGGCGGGGCCGGGGGCACGGTGCCGTACATGAAGAAGCCGGTCGCCTCGCGCGGCAGGCCGGGCAGGAAGTCGCGGTAGGCGGCGAGGACTTCGGCGCCCTGCTCGGCGGCCCAGAAGGTGGGGCCCGCGATGACCGTGCTCACTTCGTGCAGCCGGAAGAGGAAGGAGGTGACGACGCCGAAGTTGCCTCCGCCGCCGCGGATCGCCCAGAAGAGGTCGCTGTTCTCCTCCGCGCTCGCCTTCACCTGGCGGCCGTCGGCCAGGACGAGGTCGGCCTCCAGGAGGTTGTCGATGCTCAGCCCGAACCCGCGGGTGAGGTGGCCGAGGCCGCCGCCGAGGGTGAGGCCGCCGACGCCGGTCGTGGAGATGATGCCGCTCGGTGCGGCAAGTCCGTGCTCGTGCGTGGCGCGGTCCACCTCGCCCCAGACGCAGCCGCCGCCGACCCGCGCCGTGCGGGCCGCCGGATCGACCGCGATGGCCTTGAGCGGCGACAGGTCGGCTACCACGCCGCCTTCGACCGTGCCGAGGCCCGCTCCGTGGTGGCCGCCGCCGCGGACCGCGAGCGGCAGGCCGTGCGCGCGGGCGAAGCCGATGACGCGGGACACGTCGTCGGCGTCGGTACAGCGGGCGATCAGCGCGGGGCGCTTGTCGGCCATCGCGTTGTAGACGGCGCGCGCCTCGTCGTACCCGGTGTCGTCCGGGCCCTTCAACTCCCCTTTGAATCCGGCCAGTTCCCGGCGTGCCTCTTGTGCGGGCGTCATGGACATGTTTCCCCCGTCGGTTCGGAGCATCCGATGTGCCCGTTCTAGTGCCGCCCCGGGGCCTCCGACAGCCGTGCCCACCACCCGGGTCGCGTCCGGCCGGTGCCTACTTTTCGCGGCCGAACTCGATTCCCAGCTGCGCGGCGCGGGCGGCGACCTCGCGCCGGGTGCGGGCGCCGAGCTTCTCCAGGACGGCACGGACGTGGTTGTCGACCGTGCGGACCGAGAGGAAGAGCCGGGCGGCGATCTCGATGTTGGTCAGGCCCTCCGCCAGGAGCTGCCCGACCTGCAGCTGCCGCCCGGTGAGGCCGGCCGGGTTGCGGCGCGTCGCCGCGTGCGGGCCGCGCGGGATGCGGGCGACGCCCAGGGCGCGCAGGTCGGCGCGGACGATCCGGGCCAGGGGTTCGGCGCCCAGGGCGTCGAGTGCGGCCAGCGCGGTGAGCTTGTCCGCCGGGTCGGGGCTGTCCGCGAGGGCGGCGGCGTGCTCGTAGGGGCAGCCCGCCGCCCGCCAGGCCTCGGCGGCAAGACGCCACTGTCCGGAGGCCTGGAGGTCGTAGGGGTGGTCCGAGCCGTCCGCCGCGACGGGCTGTCCCGCCTTGGCGAGCCAGTGGCCGAGCTCCGCGCGGTAGGGCGTCGCGGCCAGGGAGCGCGCCTGTGCGTACAGGGGGCCGACGGTGTCGGTCACGGCCGCGAGGTCACCGCGCAGCCAGGCCGCCTCCGCCCGCGCCGCCGCGACCGGGGCCGTGCGCTGGAGCTCCCTCGTCCGCGCGGCGACCTCCCAGGCCCGTCCGAGGAGTTCCTCGCTGCCCCGCGCGCCGCGCCGCACGCGCACGCGCGCGAGGACGGTCAGGGCGGGGCAGCGCGCGGGCGGGAACTCCTGCTCGTCGCCTGACTCGGCGTGCTTCTCGGCCTCGTCCCACTTCCCCGCGGCGAACTGCCGCAGCGCCAGCTCCACCTGGAGGTAGCGCAGGAACCCCAGGTGCTCCGTGCGGTCGGCGAACTCCATGGCGGGCACCAGGAAGTGGTCCGCCTCCGCGAAGCGCAGGTTCTCCAGGAGCGTCCAGATGACGTTGGCGTAGGCGCGGCAGGCGTGCTCGGCCTCGTCCGCCTTCAGCGCGACCGCCAGGCTCTCCTCCAGCTGCGGGCGCCCCAGCGGGTCGCCGCCGCGCCAGCGGGCGGTGCCCACGTTGTTCAGCGCGTGCGAGAGGATCGCCGCGTCGCCCGTGCGCCGGGCCAGGGTGATGGCGCGCTCGCCGAAACCGACGGCCTCGGCGTACCGGTCGGAGAGCATGCGCAGCTGTGAGGTGTTGCTGAGCGCGAGCGCGAGCAGCTTCTCGTCACCGGCCTGTTCGAGTACGTCGATGGCTTCCCGTGCGGCTTCCTGTGCCGCGTCCGCGTCGCCCGCCCACCACTGGATCCGCGAGAGCCAGCGCAGGTCGGCGCCGAGCGCCCGCAGGTCGCCGAGGGAGCGGCGCAGGGCGACGGCTTCGCGCTGGGCTCCGACGGCGGCCGGGGAGTCGGCGATGGTGTAGCTCTCCACCGCGAACCGCTCCAGGAGGTCGGCGAGTTCGGCCGGGCCGTAGCGCCCCCGCCGGCGCAGGACGAGGCGCAGTTGGGCGGCGGCCTCCCGGTGGGCGCCGGTGCGTGCGGCGTCCCTGGCCGCGTCGGGGCCGTAGCGCGCGATGGCGTCCTGGTCGCCCGCCTGGGCGGCGTGATGGACGATGCGCGAGGAGTCGGCGCCGGGCTGCGCGACCAGGACCGCGAGCACCTTGCGGTTGAGCTCGATGCGCCGCGCCGCGGGCAGCGAGTCGGCGATGGCCCGCCGGATGATCTCGTGCCGGAACGTGACCCGCTCGGGGGCCACGACGAGCAGGCCGCGCCGCTCGGCGGCGGTCAGCCGGCCCACGCCGTCCGGCAGCAGTGCGTCGGCCAGTGGGCGTTCGGCGGCCGACGGGACCACGGCGAGCTGTTCGAGCGCGTCGCGTGCCGCGTCGTCGAGGCCGCGGAGGCGGGCCAGGACGGCGTCGACCACGGTCGGCGGGACGTCGCCGGTGCCGCCCGCGGCGACGACCTCGGCGACGTAGAAGGGATTGCCCGACGTCACGGCGTACACCTGCGCGGGGTCGAGGCGGCTGGCCGCGCTCAGGGTGCGCACCGCGTCGCGGGACAGGCGGGAGAGCGGGACCCGGTGTACGCGGGCGGCCTGTGACACCTGGCCCAGGAGGTGGCGCAGGGGATGTTCGCGGCTCAACTCGTCGTCGCGGTAGGTCAGCACGAGGACGGCGGGCAGCCGGTCCATGCGGCGTACCAGGAATCGCAGCGCGTCGAGAGAGGCCTCGTCCGCCCAGTGCACGTCCTCTACGACCAGGACCGTCGGATGCGGCGGCTGACCCAGCTCGGCCCGCAGCGCGTCGTACACCCGGTGCCGGTCGCCGCCCTCGGTCACCGCCCGCGCCAGCTCGGCGCGCACGCTGCCGACAAGGTCGCGGAAGGGGCCGAGCGGACGTCGCGTGGCCAGGTCGTCGCACTGCCCGACAAGCACCCTGGCCTGCGCGGACAGCACACCCGGCAGCGCGTTCACGAGGCTCGATTTGCCGATTCCGGCCTCGCCGAAGACGAGCGCCACCGAACCCGCGCCGCCGGCCGCGTCCCGTACGGCGGCGGTCAGCCGAACCAGTTCACGATCCCGCTCGAGGATCCCCCCGTCCACGCCGGAATTCTCCCACGCGGCGGCGTATTCCCGCGGCCCGCGACGGGGTTCGGTCGGCGCCGTCCCATGGCGGCGGGTCCGGTGACGCGTATCACCTTCGCGGCGCGCCCGGGCCTGCCCGCCCGCTGCGGCCGAGGGCCGGTGCCGCCCGGCGGCGCCCGCGTGCCGCCCTCGACGAAGACGACATGAGTAAAGCGCGTACGCTTACGTCATAGATCACAGGATGATCGCACCTCACCCCCTGCCAGGAGGACGCATGACCTCGCCGTCGCAGACCGCGCGCACCCCCCAGTCCCTCGACCGCCCCTTCAGCGTCGGCAGCCTCACCCTGCCCAACCGCATCGTGATGGCACCCATGACCCGTGAGTTCTCGCCGGGCGGCGTACCGGGCGCGGACGTGGCGGAGTACTACGCCCGCCGGGCCGCAGGCGGCGTCGGCCTGATCATCACCGAGGGGACGTACGTCGACCACGCCTCCGCCGGTACGAGCGACCGGGTCCCGCGCTTCTACGGTGACGACGCCCTGGAGGGCTGGCGCAAGGTGGTCGACGCCGTGCACGGAGCGGGCGGGAAGATCATTCCGCAGCTGTGGCACGTCGGCATCACCCGCGACGAGGGCACGGGCCCGGTGCCCTCCGCTCCCCCGGCAGGCCCCTCCGCGATCGGCCTCGACGGGCAGCCCAAGGGCAGCGCGCTGACGGCCGACGACCTCGCCGACGTGATCCGGGCGTTCGCCGACGCCGCTGCCGCCGCCGAGCGCATCGGCTTCGACGGAGTCGAACTGCACGGAGCGCACGGCTACTTGATCGACCAGTTCTTCTGGGAGCGCACCAACCGGCGCACCGACGGCTACGGCGGCGGCATCGAGTCCCGCACCCGCTTCGCCGCGGAGATCGTCGCGGCCGTTCGGGCCGCCGTCTCGCCCGACTTCCCCGTCTTCTTCCGGCTCTCGCAGTGGAAGGGCGGCGTCTACGACGCGCGGCTCGCCGAGTCCCCCGAAGAGCTGGAGCGCCTGCTCACGCCGCTGGTGAACGCGGGCGTCGACGTGCTGCACGCCTCCACCCGCCGCTTCTGGCTGTCCGAGTTCGAGGGCAGTGACCTCAACCTCGCGGGCTGGGTCAAGAAGCTGACCGGCGTCCCGGTGGTCACCGTGGGCTCGGTCGGTCTCGACCAGGAGTTCATCGGTCCGAACGGCTGGGCGGCGCCCTCCGCCTCCACCGGCATCGACCCGCTGCTCGACCGCCTGGAGCGGGACGAGTTCGACCTGGTGGCGGTGGGCCGCGCTCTCATCGCCGACCCGGAGTGGGCGGCCAAGGCCCTGGAGAGCCGGCTCGGCGACGCGCTGCCCTTCGACAAGTCGCTCCTGAAGACCCTTGTCTGACCGAGCCTGAGCGGGCCTGAGCGGGCCTGGGCGACGACCGTTCCGGCGACAGCAGCCAAGTCCATACGCTGCTGTCGCCGGGGGTCGCGTAAGCTGTGTCCATGACCTGGCCTGCCACCGAGCGCTACTTCCCCACCGCCGTTCCCGGCGGCCTGGGTCTCGTGCAGGACATCCTGAACACCGCGCCTTCCGGCGGCGCACCCGACGCCGATCTCCTCGGGGACGTGGCGGCCGCGCAGGCCTGGATCTCCGCGGCGCTTCCCACCTGGGCCGAGCGGACGGGGCGCACGGCGGTGCGGCTCACGCTCACCGAGGAGGACCTGCCCAAGCTGCGGCAGCTGCGCGAACAGCTGCGCAGGGCCCTGCACTCGCGGTGCGGCAGCACCGGCGGCGCCAGTGACGGCGACGACGGCGATGGTGACGGCGGCGACAACGGCACCGCGCGCTTCACCTCGTGCGCCCTCCAGGTCAGCCTGCACGGCGACGCCGCCCTGACCACCGAGCCCGAGGGCGAGGGCTGGCGCTGGCTGACCTCGGCCGTGCTGTGCGAGGCGCTGCTCGCCCAGACGACCGGCGAGTGGCGGCGCCTGAAGATCTGCCGCAACGAACGCTGCGCCACGGCGTTCTACGACCGCTCGCGCAACAACAGCGGCGTCTGGCACTCCACCCGCGACTGCGGAAACGCCGCGAACCTGCGGGCCTCGCGGCAGCGCCGCAGGGCGGGCGCCGAGGCGGAACCGGCGACGGGCGGCCAGGCCTGAGGCCCTCGCGCCCGCGCGAGCCTCAACTGCCGTACTCCACCAGGCTGGTGGGAGTCACGATGCGCTGTATCGAGCCGAGCGCCGACTTCTTTTCGTTCTCGGGGTCCGTCCGTCGCAGCCGGTGGGCGAGGAGCCGGCCCGCCGCCCGGCCCACTTCGTCGCTGTCGTACGCGACGAGCGTGAGCGGCAGGCCGAGCGAGTCGGCGAGTTCGAAGTCGTCGAAGCCCGCGAGCGCGGTGTCGGTACCGGACGCGCGAATGGCGCGGAACGCCCCGATCGTGTTGCGGTTGTTGGAGCAGAACAGCGCGGTGGGCGGCTCGGGCAGCGCGAGCAGTTCGGCCGCGGCGCGCCGGGCCTCGCGCGGCTCGGTCTGCCCCTGCCGTACGCGGCTGTCGTCGAAGGGGATGCCGTGGGCGGCAAGGGCGGCGGCGTATCCGCGCAGGCGCTCGGTGCCGGTGTAGACGGCGGGCGGCGAGCCGATGAAGCCGATCCGGCGGTGGCCGCGGGTGATCAGCCGGGCGGTGGCGGCGCGGGCCCCGCCGAAGTCGTCGACCAGGACGCAGTCGGCCTCGAACCCTTCGGGCGGCCGGCTGGCGAGCACCACGGGCACGCCGTCGGCCGCCGCGGCGGCGAGATGGCGCTGATCGGCCGCGGCGGGGACGGCGATGATGCCGTCGACGCGCCGGGCCACCAGGCCGGCGACGAGTTCGCGCTCGCTGTCCAGGTCCTGGCCGGTGTTCCCGATGACGGTCTTGAACCCCTCGCCCGCCATGACGGAGTCCACGCCGAGGGCCAGGCGCGAGTAGAAGGGGTTGGCGAGGTTCGTGACGACGACCCCGACCAGGCCGGTGCCACTTCCCGGGCGGAGGTCGCGGGCCGCTTCGTCGGGCCGGTAGCCGAGCTCGTCCGCTCCGGCGCGGACGCGTTCCCTGGTGGCCGCGAGGACGCCGGGATCGTCGCGCAGGGCCCTGGACGCGGTCATGGCACTGACGCCCGCCCGCTGCGCGACGTCCCGCAGGGTGGGCGGGCTGTCCGCGGGGGAACGCGGTTCGGGCATCGTCACGTGTCGTCCTCTCTGCCGGGCCTCCCGGGCCACCCTCGACGCCCGCAACACCGGCATGCTCAGCCGCCCCGACAAACACCGCGTTCGCGCCCGGCGCGCCCCGGCACGGTCTCACCAGGGCATCACCGGGGCCGATGCCCGGGGCAGGGCCGAAGTCACGTACGCGCGGGGCCAGGACAGTACCGAGAGCGGCCCGGGCCTCGTCAAGCACCAGGGCCGCCCGACTCTCGCTCTCCCGCACGCGCACGGCGATGTCCGGGACGGCTCTCACCGGGGCTCGCACCCGCGCCGCGGCGGGCACCGTGAGCGTCTCCGCGTGGCCCGGGGGGATGTCAATGGTTCGCGCAACAGGCCTTTGGCGTAAGGCAGTTGGGGCAGCTAGGCGGGCACGGTGTCCCGGTCGGCGGGCTCCGGCAGCTCGCGGGTGGCCGGCACCGGTGACGGCAGCAGCCACAGCACCGCCATGACAGCGCCCGCCGTGCCGATCCAGAGCGTCGGGCGCAATCCGATCGCCGTGCCGAGCACGCCGCCCGCCAGCGCGCCGAGCGGGCGGAAGCCGTGGTTCAAGGTGCGGTAGGCGCCCATGACCCGTGACCGGATGGCGCGCGGGATCAGGGCCGTCTGGAGCGATGCGGCCGGGATGTCGACGACCATCACGCCGACGCAGGAGAGGAATTCGGCGACGAAGAGCGTGCCGACGACCAGCGGCAGCGGGCCGTCCGCGAGCGGTATGAGCAGCAGGGGCACCGTGAATCCCAGGGAGCCGCCGATGACGGACGCCCCGATGCCGAAGCGGCGCACGAGCCGGCCGCTGCACGCCGCGCCGATCAGTCCGCCGACGGCTCCCGCGCCGAGTATCGCGCCGAGAACGCCCGCGCCCAGGCCGAGTTCGACCGTCGCGTAGAGCACGAAGAGCGTATGGAACATGAAGTTGAAGAACTGGATGGTCCCTGACCACGCGAACAGCGCACGCATCGTCGGCTCCTTGACGACCCAGCGCAGCCCCGCCGTGAAGTGCCCTTTGGTGACCGGCTCGGGTTCGGGCTCGACGGGCTTGATGGCGGAGAGCCGGCGGGCCGAGACCAGATAGGTGAGGGCGTCGGCGACCAGGGCGAAGGGAGCGGTGAGGAACTGCACCAGTAGGCCGCCCGCTCCGGGCCCCGCCAGCCAGGACATCGAACGGCTGCCGCTGAGCAGGGAGTTGGCCTGCACATAGCGCTCGGGCGGCACGAGGGACACGAACAGGGTGGCGTTGCAGACGTCGAAGAGCACGGTCAGCGCGCCGACCCCGAAGGCGATCACGTAGAGCTGCCCGAGCGTGAGGGCGTCGAGCAGATGGGCCAGAGGCAGGGTCAGGACCAGCGCCGCGCGGGCCAGGTCGGCGGCGATCATGGCGCGTCTGCGCCGGGCCTGCCGGTCGGCCCACGCGCCGAGCGGCAGGCTGAGGAGCAGCGTGGGCAGCAGGCCCGCGACCTTCAGCCAGCCCATATCGGCGGCGTCGGCGCCGAGGACGAGGACGGCGGCGAGCGGGATGGCGATCAGCGAGATCTCGTCGCCGATGAGCGAGATCGTCTGTCCGGTCCAGTAGCGCCTGAAGCTCTGTTCGCGCAGCAGGACGGGTAAGCGCTCCCGTATCTTCACCGGCCGTTCCCCGACCCGCCGCCGTCCGCGACTCCCCCGTCCGGGGCGTCCCTGTTCGCGGCGCCCCCGTCCGGGGCTGCCTCGTCCGGTGCGTCCGCCCCGTCCGGAACCTCCCCGGGGATCTCCCGGTCCACGAAGGCGAGCCGCAGCACGCTGACGGGCCGCGTGTTCCCGGGGCGCTCGTCCGCCGCCCGGTCCTCGTAGGGCTGCAGCAGTGCCTCGATGCGCTCGCCGATCTCCGTCAACTCCTCGGGGGTGAGATGGAGGAGCGAGTCGGTGAACTGCTCGGCCTCGCGCCAGGCGCGCGGCAGCCGGTGCCGCTGCTCCATGGCCCCGACGGCACGGTCGAAGTACCGCCGGGCGACCGCCGCGCTCAGCGCGTCCGAGGCCTCGGCCACGGTCGCGTCCTCGCTGTAGCCGGGCCAGTCGGTGAACCGGGCGGTCGCCCGCCAGGGCTTCTCGCGCCCCCGGCCGCCGGGCGCCACCTCGACGAGTCCGTACTTCGCGAGGATCCGGAGGTGGTACGAGCAGCTGGCGACGGACTCGCCGGTCAGCTCGGCGGCGCGGGTGGCCGTGAAGGGGCCGCTGCGCCGCAGCAGGCCGACCAGGGTCATGCGGGTGGGGTGGGCGTAGGCGCGCAGGGCGCGGGGGTCGGTGAGGCGGATGCTGCGGGGCGGGGCGCCGCTCCCGGCCGCATCGGCCGCATCGGCCGGCTCGGGGGTCTCGGGGGTCTCGGGCATGATGTAAAGCTATCTTTAGAAAGACTCCTTTACAAGCATTCGCGCATTGGTACAAGATCGGACAGAAGTTACCTCTAGGTATGCAGTGACTTAATGCGCCAGTAGCAGTAGAACTCGTTCCCATTCCTACGAGAGTGAGGAACATCACATGAGTGGCACCACCATGCGTATTGATGGCTCAGAGGGTGTGACGCGTCGAAGATTCATTGCTGGAACTGGTTCTATTCTTGGCGCCGTCACGCTCTCCGCTCAGGCACTCCCCGCAACCGCCCGCGAACAGTCCACGGCCGCGGCCGGACCCATCGGCGACGGGGCCCGCGTCCCCGTACTGATCATCGGCACCGGGTACGGCGGCTCCGTCGCCGCCCTGCGCCTGGCCCAGGGCGGCGTCGACGTCCACATGATCGAGATGGGCATGGCCTGGGACACCCCCGGCTCGGACGGCAAGATCTTCGCCCACACGACCTCGCCCGACGGCCGCTCCTACTGGCTGCGCACCAAGACCAAACAGCCCTTGAGCAACTTCCTCGGCTTCCCGATCGACAAGACCATCCCCCGCTACACCGGCATCCTCGACGCCGAGGAGATGGGCGGGATCATCGTCTACCAGGGCCGTGGCGTCGGCGGCGGCTCCCTGGTCAACGGCGGCATGGCGGTCACGCCCAAGCGCGAGAACTTCGGCGCCATCCTCCCGTCGGTCAGCGCCGACGAGATGTACTCCACCTACTATCCGCGCGCCAACGCCGGTCTCGGCGTCAGCGCCATCGACCCGGCCTGGTTCGACGGCGTCGACTGCTACCAGTACTCGCGGGTCGGCCGTAAGCACGCCCAGCGTTCCGGCTTCCCGTTCATCTTCGTGCCCGGCGTCTATGACTGGGACTACATGAAGCAGGAGGCGGCAGGAACGGTCCCCAAGTCGGCTGTCAGCGGCGAGATCCTCTACGGCAACAACTACGGCAAGAAGTCACTCCAGAAGACCTACATCGCCAAGGCCACCGCGACCGGCAAGGTCACCATCTCCCCGCTGCACAAGGTGACTTCGGTCCGCCCCGCGTCCGGCGGCGGCTACACCGTCGTCATCGAGCAGCTCGACACCGGCGGCACCACCACCGCCACCAAGTCCGTGACCGCGGACAAGGTGTTCTTCGCCGCCGGCAGCGTCGGTACCAGCAAACTCCTCGTCAAACTGAAAGCCACCGGCGCGCTGCCGAACCTCAACGGCGAGATCGGCAAGGGCTGGGGCGACAACGGCAACGTCATGTGCGGCCGCGCCAACCACATGTGGGACGCCACCGGCAAGGTCCAGTCGGCCATCCCCACGGGCGGCATCGACAACTGGGCGGCGGGCGGCGCCTTCGCCGAGGTCGCACCGCTGCCCACCGGCATCGAGACGTACGCCTCGTTCTACCTCTCGATCACCAAGAACCCGAACCGCGCCGCGTTCTCCTGGCATGCCGCGGCGGGCAAGGTCGAGCTGAACTGGCAGACGGCCTGGAAGCAGCCGTCGATCGACGCCGCCAAGACCATCTTCGACAAAATCAACTCGAAGGAAGGGACGATCTACCGCACCGATCTGTTCGGCACGTACAAGATCTGGGGCGACCACCTCACGTACCACCCGCTGGGCGGCGCGGTCCTGAACAAGGCGACCGACAACTACGGTCGCCTGCACGGCTATTCGGGGCTCTACGTCATCGACGGCTCGCTCATCCCCGGCAACACGAGCGTCAACCCGTTCGTCACCATCACGGCGCTCGCCGAGCGGAACATCGAGAAGATCATCGCGACCGATCTGTAGCCGCGCCTCGCAGTGCCCCACAGTGCCGCTCAGTGCCCCACAGTGCCGCTCGGCACAGTTCCCCTCAGTGCCCCGGCAGGACGCAGACCGCGTCGAGGCCGAGCACGTGGTTGAGCCGGCCGAACGCCAGCCAGGAACCGATGCTCATGCTCAGTTCCACGATCTCGCGCTGGCTGTAGTGCGCGGTCATCCGCGTCCAGAACTCCTCGTCGAGGCCATGGTGATCCAGGGCGTACCGCTCGGCGTACTCGGCGGCCAGGCGTGTCCGGTCGTCGAAGGCGTCGGTGGTGCGCCACTGGGTCACCGCCTCCGCGAACTCCTCCTCGACCTTCCGCCCCTCGCGTTCGGTCCGCCAGTCGAGGCAGAACAGACACCCGTTGATCTGCGCGACGCGCAGCCGGGCGGCCTCGAACTCCCGCAGCCCCAGGGTCGTGTGCTCGTACACCGAAAGGGAGAAGTTCGCCGCGGCCATGCCGATGCCGGGGACCATGTCGCCCCACACGTACCCGATCGGCTCCTGCCCCTCGGGGATGTCGATGTGCATTGCGCTCATTGCTTGCTCCTTCCGAGCTTGCCGGTCGCGGGGCGCAGGGGGATGTCGAGCGCGTCGTAGAGTCCGGGTTCCGCCGCCACGAGCCAGTCGATGGCGCCGACCAGACGGCCGACCGCGGTGGCGTTGCCGCCCGCTGACCGGTTCTCGCCCTCGTCGGTGGCCTCGACCGTGACCTCGATGCGCGGCCGGCCCTCGATGATCACCCGGTGCGCGCCCGCGCCGCCGTCGGGCGGCGTCGGCCAGTCCGGTGCGCAGGAGGGGTGGATGCGGGTGACGTGCTCGATGACGATGCGGGGTACGCCCCCGACGATGCCCTGCACCTCGAACCGCACCGCGCCCTGGGTGCCCGCCTCGAAGTCGCCCATCGTCCGTGTGCTCACCGGGGCGTCGAGCGCGCGGCGCTCCAACGTCTCGCGCATGTCGTCGAGTTCGACGCCGAGCGCCCTTGCCATCAGCCGGATCTGCCCGCCCCACACCATGGTCGGGACGGTCTCGGCGAGCATCAGGGGCTCGTAGTCCATCGGGTGCCCCATGCCGATCAGGTGGCGTACGGAATCCTCCTGGTCGTACGTGGAGTAGTCGAAGATCTCCTGGCAGCGGATCGCGTCGACGGTGCTGCCGAGTCCGCTGACCAGCAGCGGCAGTACGTCGTTGCCCCAGCCGGGGTCGACGCCGGACACGAAGAGGGAGCCGCCGCCTTCGGCGACCGCGGCGACGAGCGGGTCGCGCAGCTCGGGCGGGGCGTTGCGCTGGTCGTAGAGCGCGTACAGGGCGGGGGTGACGACGACGGCTCCGGCCCGGATCGCCCTGCCGATGTCGTCGAGTGCCTCGTCGGGACGCAGATCGCCGGAGGCCGCGTACACCACGGCCCCGGGCGAGGCGGCCAGGACCGCGTCGATGTCGTCGGTGGCCGTGACGCCCAGTCGCCCCTCGAGACCGGCGAGGTCGGCCGCGTCGCGGCCGACCTTCCCCGGACTGTGGACGAGCACGGCCGTGAGCTTCAGCGCCGGGTGAGCCTCGACGGCGCGGATCGCCGCTCGGCCGACATTTCCGGTACCCCAGACAACCGTGGAAATCATGCGGCGGAGGGTAGCCAGAGGGCGTATCAGTTCATAGGGCCATGACCGGAGAGATTTCCGTCACCGCTGCATGCCCTGCGCGGTTCTGCATGCCCTGTGCGGGTTCGGTCGCCGTGTGCGGGTTCTAGCGGATGTTCACGTCGATGCACGCGTAGAAGGCGTTCGACGTGTCGCCGATGTTCCAGACGGCGAGCACCTTGTGCCTGCCGGTGGCGCTGCCGAGGTTGACCTGGTGCGAGACGGTGGCCGGGGGCTGCTGGTTGCCGCCGTCTATGGTCGCGACCTTCGTGCCGTCGACGAAGTACTCGTAGTTCGCGGTGCGGTGCCGGGCGGTGAACGTCCAGGTGAAGGTCTGCGTCCTGCTGACGTTGCTGACCTTCCATCCCTTGTTGTCGTCGTTGAGCTCGGCGAACCTGGCGTTGCCGCCGCTGCAACTGCGCAGGCCCTTGGGGCCCTCGACGCTCTGCGGTTCCCATTTGATCTCGCCGCACGAGACCACGCCCGAGGCGCACTGCGCCTGCCGGCTGGCCGGTGCGTTGACGTATCCGTGCGCGCTGGCCGAGCCGGTCGGCAGGGTGAGGGCGAGGACCGGTGCGAGGCCCGCACCGATCATGGCGGCCAACTTCCGCTTCCTGTGCATGCGTACTCCTTCACGGCGCTGTGGTGGGGGTGTGCGTGAAGTGCCGGGGCCAGATGTTCGCGATGGCCGATTAGTCCAGACCATAGACTTTGGCGAGACCCGGTCAAGGCCGCTTTCGGGCCACGTGCATGCGGTCTGCGCGGTGCGTCTGTGCGGTGCGTCTACGCGGCGCCTCTACCCCCGGCGGTGGAGCCGCGCCGAGAGGTGGTGCTGCAACGGCTGACCGACCGCCGCGAGATCGTGGACGAACGTGAGGGTGTCGGCGTCCGTCAGTTCGTAGCGGCGGCGGGTGGCCTCCACTTCCTTGGCCGTGGGGGTGCGGGCCACCTCGTGGGTGGAGAGGTCGATCGCGCCGTCGGCCGCGCGGCCCACCGTGATCTCGGCGATGCCGGTCGGCTGGGTGATCAGTGCCTCCACCCGGCCATCGGGCTGGAGCCGCCACCAGCCGCTCTCCCGTGCGGAGGGCCGCAGCGGCGCGTCGTCGGCGTCGAGGAGCCAGGCCCGCGCCTCGTAACGGAGGAAGGGGCGGCCGTCATGGCTGAAGGTGACCTCCTGGGCGTAAGTGAAGTCCGCCTCGATGGTGGGGTATTCGCCCTGGCCCCGGCCGTGCCAGCTGCCCAGGAGACCGAGCACGGGCGCGAGCAGCGGGTGCGGCTCCGGCGCCTCGTCCGGACGGTGACCGTCGGGATACGGGTACTCGGGTGCGGGGTCGAACACGGTGTGCGCTCCAGGGGGTAGGTGCCGGTGCCGTTGCCGGGAGGAAGCCTAGGGGGCGCGAGGGCCTGATCCGGGAGGAAGCCCAGAGGGCGCGGGAGCCCGATCCGGGAGGCGGCGGCAGTGGCGGGAGTTCTCACCGGCGACGGCCGAAAAGTTAGGGTACCCTCACTTGTATTTTCGTTGTCCGGCCTGGAGAGGGTGGCGGGTGAGTACATCAAGTCCGTCGGGGCGGGACGTCCTGAGAGAGTCGATACGGGGGCAGCGGCGCGACGTCGCCGTCGGCGCCCTGCTCGGTTCCGGCCACCAGATAGGCGAGGCGCTCGTCCCCGTCCTGATCGGCGTCGCGATCGACCAGGCCGTCACCGACTCCGACACCGGCGCCCTGCTGATCTGCCTAGGCGTCCTCGCCGTGGGCTATGTGGCACTCGCCCTGAGCTTCCGCTTCGGCGCCATGGCCGGTGAACGTGCCGCGGCCCGCGCCGAGCACACCCTGCGCATCTCGCTCGTACGACGCGTGCTCGACCCCGGCGGCGGCGCCGAGGACGGCCGGCTGCCCGGAGTCCTCGCCAACATCGCGACCGAGGACGCCAAGCGGGTCGGCGCCGTCAACATGGCCGTGATGTCCGGCATCTCCGCCCTGACCGGCATCCTCACCTGCGCCGTCGTCCTGCTGCGCATGTCACCGACGCTCGGCCTCGTCGTCCTGCTCGGCACGCCGGTCCTGCTCTGGCTCGGCCACCTTCTGAGCAAGCCCCTGGAAAGCCGCAGCGAGGCCGAGCAGGAACGTGCCGCCCACGCGTCGGCCATCGCCGCCGACCTGGTGTCGGGCCTGCGGATACTCAAGGGCATCGGCGGCGAGTCCGCGGCCATCGCCCGCTACCGCACCACAAGCCGCGACTCCCTCGGGGCCACCCTGAAGGCGGCACGCGCACAGGCCTTCCAGAGCGGTGTCGTCCTCGCGCTCACCGGATGCCTGATCGCCGTCGTCGCCCTGGTGGGCGGCAGGCTGGCCGCCGGGGGCAGCATCAGCCTCGGCGAGCTGGTCTCGGCGGTCGGGCTCGCGCTCTTCCTCGTCGGCCCCTTGGAGACGCTCTCCTGGGTCAACGCCGAGCTCGCCCAGGGCCGGGCGTCGGCCGGCCGCGTCGCGGAGGTCATCGCCACGCCGCCCGCCATCGCCGCCGGCGGCCGCGGCCTGCCCCAGCCGGTACGCGGCGCGGTCCGCCTCACGGGCGTACGGCACGGCGGACTGCGCGGAGTGGACCTGGACATCGCGCCCGGCGAGCTGCTCGGCGTGGTCGCGACCGACCCCGCGCACGCGAACGACCTGATGCGCTGCCTCGCCCGGCACACCGACCCCGACGCCGGCACCCTGGAGCTGGACGGCATCGCCCTGCGGGACTTCGACCCGGCCGAGCTGCGTACGGCGATGCTGGTCGCCGCACACGACGCGGACCTCTTCGAAGGCACCGTCCGCGAGAACGTCGCCGCCGCCGCGCCCGACGGCGGCGACCCGGAACAGGCCATGGCGGCGGCCGGAGTGACCCAGGTCGCCCAGACCCTGGCCGACGGCGAGCACACGCCGGTCGGCGAACGCGGCCACTCGCTCTCGGGCGGCCAGCGGCAACGCGTCGCCCTGGCACGCGCCCTGGCCGCCGAGCGGCCGGTCCTCGTGGTGCACGATCCGACCACCGCGGTCGACGCCGTGACCGAGGCCCGCATCGCCGCCGGACTCCGCGAGATCCGCAAGGGACGCACCACGGTCCTGGTGACGACGAGTCCCGCACTGCTCGCGGTCACCGACCGGGTGGCGCTCCTTGACGAGGGCCGGGTCACCGACACGGCCCCGCACGCAAACCTGATCCAGCGTCACGAGGCCTATCGCACGGCGGTGTTGTCATGAACGAGCCCTCGGCAGAGCAGCAGACGGACACCCGCGAGCTGCTCCCCACCGCCACCGCGCCCCGCACCCGGGCCGCGGTCCGCGAACTGGTGCGTCCGCACCGCGGCCTCGCCGTCGGCGGCTTCGCGGTGATGATCGCGGCGACCGGCGTGGGGCTGCTCGTCCAGCCGATCCTCGGCCGCATCGTGGACCTGGTGGCCGAGCAGCGTCAGCCCGGCGACCTCACGCTGCCGGTCGTCCTGCTCGTCCTGGTGGCCCTCGTGCACGGCGGAACCACCTCGCTCGGCCTGTCCCTCGTGTCCCGGCTCGGCGAGACCGTTCTCGCGCAACTGCGCGAGCGGTTCGTGGAGAAGGCGCTGCGGATGCCGCTGGAGCAGGTGGAGAAGGCCGGTGCGGGAGACCTCACCGCGCGGGTGACCCGGGATGTCTCCGTGGTCGGCGAGGCGGTGCGCAGCGCCCTGCCCGAGCTGGCCCGGTCCCTTCTCACCATCGTCCTGACGCTGGCCGCGATGGCGGCGCTCGACTGGCGCTTCCTGGTCGCGGCCCTCCTCGCGGTGCCCGTCCAGGCGTCCACCGCCCGCTGGTACGTACGCCACGCCGTTCCGCTCTACGCCCAGCAGCGCATCGCCACCGGGGCACAGCAGCAGCAGTTGCTCGACACCATCGCGGGCGCCGGCACGGTGCGGGGCTTTCGCATCGAGGAGGAGCACACCGAGCGGGTGACGCGGCGTTCGTCGACCGCGGTCACGCTGAAGATGCGCGGCATACGCCTGGTCCTCGACTTCTACAACCGCCTGCACGTCGCCGAGTACACCGGCCTCGCCGCGGTGCTCGTCGCCGGCTTCCTCCTCGTCCGCGCGGACTCCGTGTCCATCGGCACCGCGACCGCCGCCGCGCTGTACTTCCACAGCCTGTTCGGTCCGGTCAACAACGCGCTCGTCCTGCTCGACGACGCGCAGTCGGCGACAGCGTCCCTCGCCCGTCTCGTCGGAGTCGCCGACGAGAAGACCCCGGAACCCGCTGCGGTACAGGAGGCCCCGGCGGCGGCCGGTCCGGCGCCGGACGGCACGGTCACCGTGATCGGCATCGACCACGCGTACCTGCCCGGCCGCCCCGTCCTGCACGACGTGGATCTCACGCTGCGTCCCGGCGAGCGGGTCGCCCTGGTCGGCCCGAGCGGCGCGGGCAAGACCACCCTGGCCAAGCTCATCGCGGGCGTGCACCGGCCGACCTCCGGCTCCGTGCATCTGAGCGGGAGCCCGACGCGGGGCAACGGCCTGCCGGTCGCCCTGGTCACCCAGGAGACGCACGTCTTCGCCGGGTCCCTCGCGGACGATCTGCGCCTGGCCCGCCCCGATGCCACCGACGACGAGCTGCGCACGGCACTGACCGAGGTCGAAGCCCTCGACTGGGTCGAAGCGCTGCCCGATGGCCTGGACACCGTGGTGGGCGACGGGGGCCACCGGCTCACCTCCGCCCGGGTCCAGCAACTGGCACTGGCCCGCCTCATACTGGCCGATCCCCCGGTGGCCGTGCTCGACGAGGCGACGGCGGAGGCCGGGAGCACCGGCGCGCGGCTGCTGGAGAAGGCCGCGGGCCGGGCGATCGAGGGGCGCACCGCGCTGGTCGTCGCGCACCGCCTCACCCAGGCCGCGACCGCCGACCGGATCGTCGTCATGGAGGGCGGCCGGATCGTGGAGAGCGGCACCCACGACGAACTGCGCGAGGGCTCCGGGCCCTACGCCGCGCTCTGGAAGGCGTGGTCCGGCACCCGTAGCGCGAGCGACGAGCCCGCCGCGCACCGGGCCGGAGCCGACACCCCGACCGTGAAGGACGCGGACTGATGCCCGGCTCTCCCGGATACACTCCCGCTCGCACACTCTTCGCCTTCGGCCAGGACCCCCGCTCCCGCGTCCTGACCCAAGCTCCAGGGTGAAGATGAAGCAGCACGCCGGGAGCCAGTGAACGTATGATCAGCCGATGTCTGACACGACCGAAACCACGCCCGGCTGGCTGACCTCCGACGAGCTCGAGCAGGCCCGTGCACGCATGCCGATCCTGTACGTCGAGGCGGTGCCGGTGCGCGTCGACGACAACGGCGAAGTCACCAGCATCGGACTGCTTTTGGGCATGGGGCGGGACGGGGCGGTCAGCCGCTCCCTCGTCTCCGGCCGGGTCCTGCACCACGAGCGGGTCCGGGACGCGCTGCTGCGCCACCTGGAGAAGGACCTCGGCCCCGCCGCGCTCCCCCGCGTCCCGGCCGCGCTCCAGCCCTTCACCATCGCCGAGTACTTCCCGACGCAGGGCATCACGCCGTTCCACGACCCCCGTCAGCACGCGGTGTCCCTCGCCTACATCGTTCCGGTGGCCGGCGACTGCCGTCCCCGCCAGGACGCCCTCGACCTGGCCTGGTTCAGTCCGCAGGAGGCCTCGTCCGTGACCGTCCAGAACGAGATGCCGGGCGGTCACGGTGTTCTCCTCAAGCAGGCTCTCGCGCACGCGGGTTGCCTGACCTGAGACAGGGATGACCCGGCGGCAATGACTAATTAGGTAAGGCTCGGCTAAGTTGATCGGCGAGTGCCTCCCTCCGGAGGCACCTCTGCCAAGGAGATCGACGCAGCATGAGCTCAACCATCCGCCGGGCCCGCCGTTCCACCGCGATCACCGTGTCGCTCGCCGTGGGCGGCGCCCTGGTCCCGGCCGCCACCGCCGCAGCCGCCGGCACCGACCCCGATGCCGCGCGGACCGGCTCGTCCGCGGTATCGGTGCCGATCAGGCAAGGCCTCTACCAGTCCGCGTACTCCGAGCGGAACGACGCACTCTGGATGACCTCCTCCGTGGGCATGCCGCCCGCCACCGTCACGGACTCCAGACTGCTGAGAGTCGACCCGGACACGCTGAAGGTGGAGAAGTCCTACGCGGCCCCGGTCACCGACGCGGCCACCGGCGCCGTCGAGTCGGTCTACGGAATCGCCGTCGACGACGAGCACAACACCGTCTGGACGACGAACACCCGCGACCACTCCGTCGCCGTGTACAGCCAGCGCACCGGCAAGCGCCTCGCGTCGCTGCCGGGCGTGAACCACGCCCGGGAGATAGTCGTCGACGAGCGGCGCGACACGGTGTGGGCGAGCGCCTTCGGCGACGGCACCCTCGTCGCGTTCGACTCCGGCACCTTCAAGGAGAAGGAGCGCGTCACCGTTCCCGGCGCCGGCCCGACGGGCCTCGCCCTGAACGAGCGGACCGGCACGGTGTACGCCGCCGACTACCACGGCGCCCGGATCATCGAGGTCTCCCCCGGCGCCGAGAGCCCGCGGCTCATTCCGGCCGGGCAGGGATCGCTCTCGGTCGCCCTCTCCGCCAACGGCCGCACCGCCTACACCGCCGACCAGACCTCCGGCACCGTCACGGTCGTCGACCTGCGCAAGGGTGCGGTCACCCGGTCCGTGGCCACCGGCGGGGGCACCAAGTCCGTGGCCGTCGACCGGCGCTCGGGCCACGTCCTCGCGGTCAACCGTACGAGCGCGACCGTCACGATCGTCGACCCGTACAAGGGAGCCGTCGTGAAGTCCGTGGCCACCGGCGCCAACCCCAATCACGTCCATGTGGCCGAGGGTCACGCGTACGTGGCGGACAAGTCGGGCTCCGGCCCCGCGGGAGAGGACCTCCTGACCCGCGTCCGCCTGCGGCGCTAGTCCGCCCTCGGCGCCGGGGGCCCGGTGGTGCCCGGGGGCTCGGTGGTGCCCGGGGGCCCTGTGCGGCGGACGGAGTGCTACACCTCGGAGGGGTCCGGGGTGCTCTCCTCGTCCTCCGGGTTCCAGTCCAGGAGCCGCACCTTCGCGACCGTCCGCACGTGCCGGCGCATCGCGGCCGCCGCCGAACGGCCGCGCCCCGCCTCGATCGCGTCGAGGATCTCGTGATGCTGGGCGAGGGAACGGGCGGGGCGCCGCACCTGGCGCAGTGACTCGTTGCGGCTCTCGGTGATCTGCTCGGCGATGGAGCGCATGAACTCGGCGAGCAGCACGCTGTGCGCGGCGGCGGTCACGGCGGCGTGGAAGAGCCGGTCGCCCTCGGTGCCGTGCCGGCCCTCCTCGATCTCCCGCGCCATCGTGTCGAGGGCGTCCCGCATCGCCCGCAGGTCATCGTCCGTGCGGCGCTCGGCGGCCAGTTCGGCGAGCTTGGTCTCCAGTGCCTCGCGCGCCTCCAGGACGTCGGGCAGCCGCCGCCTGCGCTCCACGAGCCGCTCCACCGGCTCGACGTCCAGGCTGTCCTTGACCAGATAGGTGCCGCCGCCGTGCCGCACCTCGACCAGGCCCTGCACTTCGAGTACGACGATGGCCTGCTTGACGGAGGCGCGGGACACGCCGAGGCGCTGGGCCAGTTCGCGCTCGGGGGGCAGCCGGTCGCCGGAGCGCAGGCCGCCCTCCCCGACGTAGGCACGCAGCCGGTCGAGCACCTGCTCGTACAGCCTCGTCCTGCCCATGGGGCGCAGCGCGTCAGACATCCCAACCCCCCATTTCGGCCCCCGTCGCCGTATTTCGGTCCCCGTGCCGACGGTTCCGCAGCCTAACAGCGGCCGCCGCGGTGGACGAGTGGCCAATTGGCCCAGCCAATTCGTGCGCGATCTCTTGACGGCCGAAACCGATACCCCGACGCTGAGTTCCGCCCACAGCCAAATTGGTTCAGCCACTTGGCCAATAAAGGACGGCCCCAGGGACGGGAACCCACGATGTCCGCCGAACTCATCTCCATCCTCGTACTCGTGGTGGTCTTCGTGATCGCCACCACCCGCTCCATCAACATGGGCGCGCTCGCCTTCGCCGCCGCCTTCGCGGTCGGTGAGCTCGCCGCCGACCTCGACGCGGACGGCATCTTCGCCGGCTTCCCCGGCGACCTCTTCGTCGTCCTGGTCGGCGTGACCTATCTGTTCGCGATCGCCCGCGCCAACGGCACCACGGACTGGCTCGTGCACGCCTCCATCCGCCTGGTGCGCGGGCGGATCGCGCTGATCCCCTGGGTGATGTTCGTGATCACCGGGGCGCTCACCGCGATCGGCGCGGTCAGCCCGGCCGCCGTGGCGATCGTCGCGCCGATAGCCCTGAGCTTCGCCGCCCGGTACGCGATCAGTCCGCTCCTGATGGGCGCCATGGTGGTGCACGGGGCGCAGGGCGGCGGCTTCTCGCCGATCAGCATCTACGGCTCCATCGTCAACGGCATCGTGGAGCGCGAGGACCTGCCGGGGAACGAGGTCGCCCTCTTCCTCGCCTCGCTGATCGCCAATGTCATCATCGCCGGGATCGTGTTCGTCCTCTTCGGCGGGTTGAAGCTGAGCGGTCGCGACATGGACGAGGAGTCGAAGTCGGCTGCGGAGGAGGACGATTCCCGGCTCGATCCGGCCAAGATCGCCACGCTGGCCGCGCTGGTCGCCCTCGTCGTCGCCGTGCTCGGCTTCGACCTCGACGCAGGCCTGAGCTCCATCACGCTGGCCGTGATCCTGAGCGCGTTCTGGCCGGAGTCCAGCCGCCGGGCCGTCGGCGAGATCGCCTGGCCGACCGTGCTCCTGATCTGCGGTGTGCTGACCTACGTCGGCGTCCTCGAAGAGATGGGCACCATCAAGTGGGCCGGTGAGGGCGTCTCCGACATCGGCGTCCCGCTCCTCGCCGCCCTGCTGCTCTGCTACATCGGCGCGATCATCTCCGCGTTCGCCTCCTCCGTCGGGATCATGGGCGCGCTGATTCCGCTCGCCGTGCCGTTCCTGGCCCAGGGGGAGATCGGCGCGGTCGGCATGATCGCGGCGCTCGCCGTCTCCGCCACCGTCGTGGACGTCAGCCCCTTCTCGACCAACGGCGCGCTGGTGCTGGCCGCCGCACCCGACGTCGACCGGGAGCGCTTCTTCCGCCAGCTGATGGTGTACGGCGGGATCGTGGTGGCCGTGGTACCCGCGGCGGTGTGGCTCGTCCTCGTGGTGCCAGGATTCGGGTAGGACGAATCACGGGCCCGGCCTGCCGGGCTCCGCCGCACGATCACGGCCAACACGGCCGCGCCGACGCACCGACGCACCGACGCACCGACGCACCGACGCACCGACGCACCGACGCACCGACCAAGGAGATACACAGCGTGAGTCTGCCTCACCCGCCCCTCTTCCCGTCCCTCGTCGCGGGCTCCGACCTCCCGGCTCTGCGCTTCGGCGAGCGCTCCCTGACGTACGCCGAACTCGCCGCGGCGGCCGGTTCCCTGGCCGCCTCCATCGGCTCGGCGCGCCGGGTGGCACTGTGGGCCACGCCGACGCTCGAAACCGCCGTCGGCGTGGTGGCGGCGCTGCTCGCCGGAGTGCCCGTCGTACCGCTGAACCCGAAGATCGGCGAGCGGGAGCTCGGGCACATCGTGGCGGACAGCGCCCCGTCGGTGATCCTTGCGGCACCGGGCGACGAACTCCCCGACGAACTGGGGTCGTTGGAGCGTACGGACATCACGCCGACCGGCACCGCGACCGGTCCCGTCCGGCTGCCTGCCGAACCCGCGCCCGAGTCCCCCGCCCTGGTCGTCTACACCTCGGGCACCACCGGCCCGCCCAAGGGAGCGGTGCTTCCGCGCCGGGCCCTCTCCGCCACACTTGACGCCCTTGAGGACGCCTGGCAGTGGACGGCCGACGACGTGCTGGTGCACGGGCTCCCCCTGTTCCACGTGCACGGGCTGATCCTCGGCATCCTCGGCCCGTTGCGCCGCGGCGGTTCGGTACGGCATCTGGGCCGGTTCTCCGTCGAAGGGGTACGGCGCGAACTGGCGGACGGGGCCACGATGTTGTTCGGCGTACCCACCATGTATCACCGCATCGCGGAGGCGCTGCCCACCGATCCCGGCCTCGCCAAGGCCCTGTCGGGCGCCCGGCTGCTGGTGTCGGGATCGGCGGCGCTGCCCGTGCACGACCACGAGCGGATCGCGTCGGCCACGGGACGCCGGGTGATCGAGCGGTACGGCATGACGGAGACCCTGATGAACACGAGCGTGCGGGCGGACGGCGAACCGCGCGCCGGAACCGTCGGGGTGCCGCTCGGCGGCGTCGAGCTGCGCCTCGTCGACGAGGCGGGCGCCGAGACGGCGGACCCGCGGGAGGTCGGCGAGATCGAGGTGCGCGGCCCGAACCTGTTCACCGAGTACCTGAACCGGCCCGACGCGACGGCGGCGGCCTTCACCGCCGACGGCTGGTTCCGCACCGGCGACATGGCGGTGCGCGACGACGACGGTTATGTGCGCATCGTCGGCCGCAAGGCCACCGATCTGATCAAGAGCGGCGGTTACAAGATCGGCGCTGGTGAGATCGAGAACGCCCTCCTGGAGTACCCGGGCGTGCGCGAGGCCGCCGTGACGGGCGAACCGGACGACGACCTGGGCGAGCGCATCGTGGCCTGGATCGTGCCGGCGGACCCCGAACAGGCTCCGTCGGAGCAAGACTTGGCGGACCACGTGGCCGCCCAGCTGGCCCCGCACAAGCGCCCGCGGGTCGTGCACTATCTTTCGCAGCTCCCCCGCAACGACATGGGCAAGATCATGAAGCGGTCCCTCCATGGCTGAGTCCACGCCGGACGGCCTTGCCGGTACTGACGGCCCTGCCGTTCCCGACGACCCTGACGGTCCTGCCGCGCGCCTGACCGCGCGGGCGGCCGTCGCCGCCGTGGCCGACCCGGGCAGCTTCACCGAACTTGCTGTGCCTGACGGGGAGTTCAGCGACGAGGAGCGGGACGGACCGCTCGCCTGGCAGGGGTACGGGGACTCCCGCGCCCGCGCCCAGGAACGCACCGGCGAACAGGAGTCCGTGGTCTGCGGCACCGCGGCCGTGGGCGGCACCCGGGCAGTGATCGTCTCCTTCGAGTTCGGCTTCCTGGGCGGCTCCCTCGGCGAGCGCACCGGGGACCGCCTCGAAGCCGCCCACCGGCACGCCAGGGAGCACAGGCTGCCCGTCGTCTCGCTGATCGCGACGGGCGGCAGCCGTATGCAGGAGGGCATGCGCGCGCTGGTCCAACTCCAGCGCGTGGCACGGCAGTCGGAGCTCACCGGTGCGGCGGGCCTGGCGCGGATCGCGGTCCTTCGCGACCCGGCCACGGGGGGCGGTTGGGCCACTCTGGGGGCCGGCGCCGACCTGACCCTGGCACTGCCCGGCAGCCAGGTCGGTTTCGCCGGATCGCGGGTGCGCCCCGCGGACGCGGACCCCGCGGCGTACACCGCCGAGGCGCAGCTGGCGGCCGGGGCGATCGACGAGATCGTACGCCCCGGGGAACTGCGCGAGGCCCTGGCCCTGCGACTCGGGCTGCTGTCCACTGCGGGCAGGGCCGGGGGCGCCACGGCGGCCGCAGACACAGAGTTCGCCCGCACAGAGTCCACGGGCACGGAGTCCGCAGGCACCGAGTCCGCAGGCCCCGAGTCCGCGGGCGCGGCGGCTGCCCCTCGCCCGGCGCCCGCCGAACCCCCGGCCGCGCTCGGCCGTACCGACCTGCCCGCCACCGGCTGGGAAGCCGTAAGACGCACCCGCGACCCCGAACGGCCGCGCGCCGAGGCCTACTTGGCCGCCTACTTCAGCGACCGGGCGCCAATTCGCGGCGACCGGTGCGGGGGCACGGACCCGGGGATGCTCTGCGGGATCGGGTGGCACGAGGGACGGGCGGTCGCCTACGCGGCGCAGTGCGGGACGGCGACGACGCCCGCCGGATACCGCACCGCCGCGCGGCTCGTCCGGCTCGCGGGGCGGCTCGGCATTCCCGTACTCACGCTCATCGACACGCCGGGGGCGGCGAACGGGGCCGAGGCCGAACGGGCGGGGGCCGGCGCGGCGATCGCCGATCTCTTCGCCGCCGTCGCCTCATCGCCGGTGCCGGTCACCTCGCTGGTCATCGGCGAGGGCGGGTCCGGCGGGGCACTGGCCCTCGCGGCGCCGGACAATCTCTGGGCGACGCCGGACAGTTACTTCTCGGTGATCTCCCCCGAGCTGGCCGCCGCGATCCTCAAGCGGGGGCGGGAGGAGATCCGGTCGACGACGGAGCAGCTTCGCCTGCGCCCGCAGGATCTGGTCGAACTCGGTGTGGCACGGGGCCTCGCGTTCCCGGGGCGTCGTGTTCCCGGGGCCTCCCCGGTCAGTTCTTACCGACCGGTGACGAAGCGCCGCCGGTGATCGTCATCGCGGCCCGGCGCTCCTAGCGTGGGTGGCATGCGCGTACTTGTCACCGGCGGCGCCGGATTCATCGGATCGCACGTGGTCGAAGCCCTCGCCGAGCGCGGGCACGAAACGGTGGTGTTCGACGCCCTGCTGCCGTCCGCCCACCCGGAGACGTCCCGGCCACCCCGGCCGCCCGCCGGACAGCGGTGGATCGTCGCCGACGTGCGGGACCGGGCCGCCGTGCGCGAGGCCCTTCGCGGGGTGGACGCGGTGTGTCATCAGGCGGCGATGGTGGGGCTCGGCAAGGACTTCGCGGACGCGCCCGAGTACGTCGGCTGCAACGACCTGGGCACAGCGGTCCTGCTCGCCGAGATGGCCGGGAGCGGGGTGCGGGATCTGGTGCTCGCGGGGTCGATGGTGGTGTACGGGGAGGGGCGGTACGAGTGCGCCCGGCACGGGGTCGTACGGCCCGGTCCGCGCGCGGCGGCCGATCTGGACGCGGGGCGCTTCGAGCCCCTCTGCCCCGACTGCGGCGCCGAGTTGACGCCTGGCAGGGTGGGTGAGGACGCGCCTGCCGACCCGCGCAACGTGTACGCCTCGACCAAGCTGGCTCAGGAGCATCTGGCCGCGGCGTGGGCTCGGGCGAGCGGCGGCCGTGCGGTGTCGCTGCGCTACCACAACGTGTACGGCCCCGGCATGCCCCGCGACACCCCGTATGCCGGTGTGGCCTCGTTCTTCCGCTCGTCCCTGGAGCGCGGCGAGGCGCCACGCGTGTTCGAGGACGGCTGCCAGCGGCGGGACTTCGTGCACGTACGGGATGTGGCGGCGGCCAACGCGGTGATGCTCGAGGCGGTGCGCGAGCGGGAGGCGGGGGCGTTCACCGCGTACAACACCGGCAGCGGCGAGCCCCACACCGTCGGGGAGATGGCCCGCGAACTGTCGCGCGCGTTCGGCGGCCCGGCCCCGACGGTGACGGGCGAGTACCGACTCGGCGACGTACGGCACATCACGGCGGACTCGGGACGACTGAGGGCAGAGCTGGGGTGGCGGGCCGAGGTGGGCTTCACCGAGGGAATGACGACGTTCGCGAAGTCACCGCTGCGGGGATAGGCATGCCTCTGGCGGCTTATGCCCCCGTCGTCGGCAGCGTCACCTCGAAACGGCAGCCTCCCGCTACGTTGCGTACGGCCGCCTTGCCCTGGTGGGCCTCGACGATGCCCCGCACGATCGCCAGGCCGAGGCCCGCTCCCGCCGGGGGCGTGCGGGACTGGCTGCCGCGCCAGCCGGTGTCGAAGACGCGGGACAGATCCTCCTCGGGAATGCCGCCGCAGCCGTCGGTCACGGACAGGACCACGCCGTCCGGGGAGCGCTCCGCGGCCACTGCCACGGTCCCGTCGGCCGGTGTGCGGCGGATCGCGTTGATCAGGAGATTGCCGAGTACGCGGCTCATCTCCTTGCTGTCCACCTCCACCGGGACGGCCTCTACGCTGTCGCCGACGAGACGCACCCGGTGTTCGCGGGCGAGCGGATCGGCGCCCGCGATGGCGTCTCCCACGAGGTCGTAGACGGAGATGCGGGCGGTCGAAAGGGCCAGCGCGCCCGCGTGGATGCGGGAGAGCTCGAAGAGGTCTCCGACCATGGAGTTGAGGCGTTCGACCTCCGTGCGGATCTGCCGCAGATAGCGGTCCGGCTCGGCGGCCACGCCGTCCTCCAGCGCCTCGGACATGGCCCGCAGCCCGGCCAGCGGGGTGCGCAGGTCGTGCGAGATCCAGGCGACCAGTTCGCGCCGGGAGCGTTCCAGGGCCCGCTCACGCTCCCTGGACTCGGCGAGCTTGGCGCTGGTTGACTCCAACTCCCTTGCTAGTGCGGTTAGTTCGGCACTGGCAGGCTCGGTCGGGGCCGCGAAACTGCCGCCCTCGCCGAAGGAACGGGCCGCCAGGGTCAGGGCCTTGCTGCGGGCTACCACCCAGCGGCCGAGCAGCAGCGCGGTGCCCAGGGAGGCCGCGGCTGCCATCGCCACCACGATGGTGACCACGGTCAGGTCGTGCAGCGACAGGAACATCTCCCAGGCCACGGCGAGCGTCCCGGCCAGCATCGCGAACACCGCGACAGCCGCCACGACGGTCATCGAAACCGTGAGGGACCGATGCCGCAGAAGGCGCAGCGCCAGGACGCCGAGCAGCCCGGCGGCCGCCGCGCCCAGGAAGGCGAAGGCGGCGATGACGAGGATGTCCTTCAGCATGAGGATCAGCCTTCGGCTCGGGGCGGTACGAGGTCACTCCGCGCGTCACTCGGCGCGTCGCTCCGCGGGGCGCCGGAGTCGCGGTCGGCCGAGGCTCCCCCAGTGCCGTTTCCGGCGCCACCCCCGTCCCCCTCCGGTACGTCGAGGCGGTATCCCAGTCCCCACACCGTCTGGATGAGCAGCGGCTTGGCCGGATCGTCCTCGACCTTGCCGCGGAGCCTGCGGATGTGGACCGTGACCGTGGACAGGTCACCGAACTCCCAGCCCCACACTTCCCGCATCAACTCCTCCCGCCCGAACGCCTGCCCCGGATGCCGCAACAGGAAGGCCAGGAGATCGAACTCCCGCAGCGTCAGCGCAAGTTCGGCTCCGCCCTTCGTCGCGCGCCGCGCCGCGGGGTCCACCCGCAGACCCGCGGCACTCAGCGTGGCGACGGCCCCGGGGGCGTGTGCGGCGCGGCTGCGGCGCAGCACCGACTCCACCCGCAGGACCAGTTCTCGCGGACTGAACGGCTTGGTGACGTAGTCGTCGGCCCCCACCTCAAGGCCCAGGATCCGGTCGTCCTCGTCGCCGCGGGCGGTGAGCATGATGACGGGCACGGGGCCCCTGGCGCGCAGACGGCGGCACACCTCCAGGCCGTCCATGCCGGGCAGCATCAGGTCGAGGACGACGAGGTCGGGCCGGAAAGCCGCGGCGCGCTCCAGCGCCCCGGGGCCGTCCTCGGCGCGGCCGACGACATAGCCGCCGCGTTCGAGGTAGCCCGCGACGACCTCGGCGACGGTCGGATCGTCGTCGACGACGAGCACCCGGAGCGGGCCGGGGGCGGCGGGCCCGGCGGCCGGGCGTTCCTGCGGTGATGGCTGCATACGGCAAGCCTCGCACCTGCGGCGCGAAGCCCGGCCGGTCAGGACTGCTCCCCGTTGCCGATGTCCCTGTTTCGTAAGAACCTCAAGTCCGATATGTCCGGTTCGGATTCATAGGGTGAGTCGTATGACCCCCTCCCCAGAACCCGACCCTGACGTACCCCACGTACCCGATGTACCCGGGGCTTCCGGCGCTCGTGGCCTCCTGGTCGATGTCGTTCTGCCCTGCCTCGACGAGGCCGGGGCCCTGCCCTGGGTCCTTGAACGCGTTCCCGAGGACTGGCGGGCCGTCGTCGTGGACAACGGCTCCACCGATGGTTCGGCGGACATCGCCCGCGCCCTGGGCGCCACCGTGGTGCATGAGCCCCGGCGCGGCTTCGGGGCCGCCTGTCACGCGGGCCTCACGGCATCCGACGCGGACATCGTGTGTTTCTGCGACTGTGACGCCTCGCTCGATCCGGGGCTGCTGCGAGCCTTCGTACGCAGAGTGGCGGACGGAGAGGCCGATCTGGTCCTCGGGCGGCGGCGCCCACAGGGACGCGGCAGTTGGCCACCGCACGCGCGCGCGGGCAACGTGGCACTCGCGCGGATGCTGCGGCGCCGTACGGGCGTACGCCTGCACGACCTCGGCCCGATGCGGGCGATGCGGCGCGAGGCCCTGGCCGGGCTCGCCCTCACCGACCGGCGCAGCGGATATCCGCTCCAGATGGTCGTGCGGGCGGCCGACGCCGGCTGGCGGATCGAGGAGCGGGACGTGCCGTATCTGCCGCGCGAGGGCAAGTCCAAGGTCACGGGGACGTGGCGCGGGACGTGGCACGCGGTGCGCGACATGCGGGCGGTCCTGGCGGAACCGCCGACCCCGTCCCCGCCGGACCCGTCCCCCGTCGGCCGCGCACGCCAGGCACCGGGCGGCGCCGCATGACCACGTACGGGAACCCGCGCCTCACCATCGCCGAGGAACCCCCGCCGGGCCGCACGAAGAACCACCCCACCCCACACACCCCAGGCGGCACCCCATGACCCCACACGCAACAACCACCCACCTCGCCACCGCCAAAGAACCCCCGCCGGGCCGCACAAAACACCGCCCCACCCCATGCCGCGCCCCCGAACAAAACACCCACGCCGCCACGACCACACCCCACCCCGCACCCCACACCCCAGGCGGCACCCCATGACCCCACACGCAACAACCACCCTCCTCGTCATCGCCAAGGAACCCCTGCCCGGGCGCGTAAAGACACGCCTCTCCCCGCCCTACACCCCCGAAGAAGCCGCCGAGTTGGCCGCGGCCTCGCTTGGCGACACCCTCGGCACGGTGCTCGCGGCTCCCGCCCGCCGCCGGGTCCTGGTGCTCGACGGGCGGCCGGGGCCCTGGTTGCCTGCCGGCATCGAGGTGGTTCCGCAGTGCGCGGGCGGCCTCGACGAACGGCTCGCTGCGGCGTTCGGCGCATGTACGGGGCCGGCCCTTCTGGTCGGCATGGACACCCCGCAGATCACCCCCGACTTGCTCGCCCCCGCGCTCGCCCCCGGCGCCTGGCAGGACTGCGACGCCTGGTTCGGCCCTGCCGTCGACGGCGGATTCTGGGCGCTCGGCCTGGCCGAGCCCGATCCGCGGCTGCTGCGCGGCGTCCCCATGTCGAGGCCCGACACCGGCGCCTTGCAGCGGGCCCGGCTCACGGGCGCCGGACTGAGAGTGCGCGACCTTCCCCCGCTGCGCGACGTGGACACCGCCGACGACGCCGGTGAGGTCGCCGCGGCGGCGCCGGACACCCGGTTCGCCGCCACGCTCACGCGCCTCGCGGCGGCGGCCGGGCACACCGCACAGGGCGGCGGCCGATGAGCACGGCACCCCCCGACACCGGGCTCCGCGGGACAGCCCCCGCGTCCGCCGCACCCTGGCACGCCGATCCGTACACCAACGCCCTGCGCAACGGCCACGGCCCGTTGTTCCTGCGTCGCAGCGACGGCTGGCTGCTGCCTCTCGACGTCGAGCGCTGGTGCGCGAGTGCCGACGCCGCGGACCTCTCCGCGTTGCGCCGCTGCGAGGGCAGCGTCCTCGACATCGGCTGCGGCCCCGGCCGCCTGGTGGCGGGGGCAGCCGCCCGCGGCCATCGCGTCCTGGGAATCGACGTCAGCCAGGCGGCGGTCGACCACACGGTCCGGCTCGGTGGCGCCGCGCTGCTCCGGTCCGTCTTCGACGCGCTCCCCGGTGAAGGCCGCTGGGACACGGCCCTGCTCATCGACGGCAATGTGGGAATCGGCGGAGACCCACCCGCGCTGCTGGAGCGTGTCGCCCAACTCGTCGCTCCAGGCGGCCTGTTGGTCGCGGAGGCCGCCCCGCTGGACGTCGACGAGCGGGTGGAAGTGCACGTCGACGACGGGCACGGCGCACCGGGCGAGCCGTTCCCCTGGGCCCGTCTCGGCGCCCCCGCCCTGCTGCGCCACGCCCGTCCGCTCGGCTGGAACCGGGTCGATCAGTGGACCACCGGAGGCCGCTGCTTCCTGGCGCTGCGCCGCACGCGCCGCACCTGAAGCAGAGTCACCCCGCACACGGCGGCTCCCGCGAACAGCGCGCCCGTGACGGTCAGCCAGCGGACGAGGAAGACACCGGCGGGAAGCGCCGTGGCAGCCTCATAGCGCTCCACCTGCCCGGTGACCAGCGGAAACCACACCAGCAACAGCAGCCCGGACAAGAAGGCCGGAACACGTACGAAGTTGATCCACTCCTTGCGCTCCAGCCGCCCCGCGGCGGTGCGCAGGGCGCGGTCCACGAGTGCGTACGCGGGCACGAACAGCAGGTCGTGCACGAGCGCCGCGCCGGCGAACCAGACGGCGATCAGCAGCCCGTCACCGTCCAGGAGGCGCACCCCCGCATACCCGGCGAGCGCGAACGAGGCCAGCAGCACGAGGAGTTGCAGGGGCCCTTCTCCGTACCACCGCCGCAGTCGGCCCATGGGCCGGATTGCTTGCGTGCGACCGCTCATCACAGCTCCCCGAAGGTCAGACGGGACACCCACTTGGTGTTGAGCACGCCGGGCGCGGCCGGAACGATGATCCGGGCCGGATAGCCGTGGTCCGGCGACAGCTCCTCCCCGTTGACGTGCAGGACGAGGAGAGAGCGCGGGTCGCGCACCTGGTTGTCGCGCAACGCGGCCTTGCGGAAGGCCCCGTGCCGTTGCAAGGACTCCACGAGCACCCCCGGCGGGTCCTCGTCGAACCCGGCGAGGGCCGCCAGGTCGCGCAGGCGCACGCCACGCCACCACTGGTCCGACGTCGACCAGCCTTCCACGCAGGCGATGGGCAACGCCGCACTGTGCTGCCGGAGTTGGAGCAGCTCGGTCCGCGAGAGCTTGACCTCGCCGCGTGGCCCGCCGCCGACGACGAGACGCCAGAGTTCGCCCGTTTCCCGTGGCTCGATGCCCACCTTCGCCGCCGTCTTGTTGATCTGGAAGCCGTTGGGCCCGCTTCCGGGGTCACCGCCGCCGTGCGGGGCGAACAGCGCGGTGCGGCGCAACGGGCCGTCCACGGTCTGCCCCGCCGCCGTCACGAACAGCAGGGCGGAGCCCGCGCCGACCATGCCGAGCGCGCCCCGCCGCGACACGGTCGGCGCGGCGGGTGCCCCAACTCGTACGGGTGCTGCGGGAGCGGCGGGTGCGGCGGGTGCGGCAGCCACCAGGCCCGCCTCGTCGGCCGGCTCGGGGCCCGGGCCCCGCAGCTGTTCGCGCCACCCCCGCTGCCGCAGCACCCGTACGGCTTGGGGCAGGCGCAGCACGACGTGGGCCGCGAACGCGCCGAAGAACACCCAGGCACCGTAGAAGTGCAGCGGGTAGAACGACCCGGGGAAGAGATACTCCAGCTGGACGTTGAGGACACCGGTGACGAACTCGAACAGGGCGCCGCCGACGAGCAGGAGAAGCGACAGCCGCTCCAGGGCGTGCCCCGCCGACCGGGCCGGGGGCAGCGTGAAGAGCTTCGGGAGCACCGACCACAACTTCGCGAGCAGCACCGGAATCAGCGTGATGCCGACCGTGACGTGCAGTCCCTGGTTGAGGCGGTAGAGCCAGTGCGGGTCGGTCGGCCAGTCGAACAGATAGAAGCCGAGGAGGCCCTTGTCCGGGGTCTTGTCGTTGACGGGCGAGAGGTTCGGGTTGTACGCCGCGTAGGACAGCAGGCCCGTCACGAACAGGACCGTGATGCCGACCAGCAGGACGGCACCGAGAACCGAGGTGAGCCACGGCCCGCGCAGCGGACTGCGCCAGAACCCGGGATCGACAGGGGAGGTCACATGTGGTGTGCGGGGCATGGATCGACCGTATGCCGGGCCCTGCCTTCCGACGGGCCCGCAACTCATGACGAAACTCTGACGTCGGCCCTCGGAATCCGATCACTGGTTCCCACCGCGCCTAACGTGCAGACGTGAGCACCACAGAGCGCACCGGCCACCGCCGTGACCTCGCCGCGGCCGGTATCGCGGCGCTACTCGTCACCGCGGCCGTAGCCGTCGGCACCTTCATCGAGCACACGGACGGCACCCTGCACCTCAACTGGCCGCCGCTTTACGCCCGGTGGGACCCGCACGTCGGCCCCGGCACACCCGCCGCGCTCGCGGTCGCCGTCGCCGTGATCGCGTACGGTCCCGCCCTCGCCGCCCGGCTCTCCTGGCGGCCCCTTCTCCTCGCCGCGTGGACCGCCTCCATGGCCTGGATCTGGTCGCTCGCCCTCGTCGACGGCATGTACCGGGGCGTGGCACAGCGGCTCACCACCAAGTACGAGTATCTCCAGGTCGTCGACCGCTTCGAGGACATCCCCGCGACGCTGCGGGACTTCACCCGGCACATCCTGATCGACTCCCCCGACCCCTGGCCCGCCCACACGGCGGGTCATCCGCCCGGCGCCGCCCTCACGTTCGTCCTCCTCGACCGCGTCGGCCTCGGCGGCGGCGCCTGGGCCGGGGCCTTCTGCGTCACCGCGGGCAGCACCGCCGTGGCGGCCGTATTGATCACCCTGCGCGCTCTGGCCGACGAGGCGACCGCTCGCCGGGCGGCGCCCTTCCTCGTCCTGACCCCGGCCGCGATCTGGGTCGGCGCCTCCGCGGACGGCTACTTCGCCGCCGTCACGGCGTGGACGATCGCGCTGCTCGCGCTGGCGGCGACGCGTACGGTCCGCTCCCCGGCGGCAGCGGCCCTCGGCTCGGGCCTGCTGTTCGGACTCGTCTGCTACCTCTCGTACGGCCTGACGCTGTTCGCCCTTGTCGTCGCCGCCGTCCTGCTGATCACCCGCAGCCTTCGCCCGCTTCCTCTCCTCCTGGCGGGAGCGGCCGTCGTCCCGCTGATCTTCACCCTCGCTGGCTTCAACTGGTGGGAGGCGTACCACCTGCTGGTCGAGCGCTACCACCAGGGTGCGGGCGGCATCAGACCGTACGGCTATTTCGTCTGGGCCAATCTCGCCTGCACGGTGCTGGTCGTCGGTCCGGCGACGGTGGCCGCCCTGCGCAGGACGGCGGCGTCCGCCCCCGCCACGTTCGGCCGCCTGTACACCGGCCGGACCACACCTGCCGACCGTCTGACCGCACTCGTCCTGGCCGCGCTCCTCGCCTTGCTGGCCGCCGATCTCTCCGGCATGAGCAAGGCGGAGACCGAACGCATCTGGCTGCCGTTCACCACTTTCCTTTCGGCGGCGACGGCACTCCTGCCCGGGGCGGCGCGACGCCACTGGCTCACCGCACAGGCCGTACTCGCACTGCTGCTGAACCACCTGCTGTTCACGGGCTGGTGAGGCCACGCCTCACCGCCGGGTCCGGTGCGAGCCGTAGTGAAGGTCGTGGCACGCGTGGCAGTGGGGCTGGTAACCGTCGCGGTGGTCATGGACGCTGCGACGGCGGGGCCTGAACACGATCTTGAAAAGACCGTATCCACCGACCGCTGTAAAGGCCACAGTTACGGCGAAGTGCACAGTGACACTGGGCTTGATGGTTTCTGCGAAATCGTGAACGATATCGGCTATGAATTGCTTGATTTCTTCGACCGTCTCGTCCGACGGGGCCTCCTGAGCCATTACGGTGCGATGTTCGGGAGGGTCGGCGACATGCGTGTCGGCGGCTTGCGAAACAGCGGCGCCACCGAGCATGACCAGGAAAAGCACCGCGGCCACGCATGCTGCACGAGCGACGTTCCGGCTCCGACTCCGGCGTGCTCGCGTCGTGGGCTCTGACAGCCCTGACAGCCCTGACAGCTCTGACATGGAAAATCATCCCTTGCACTGGGGGCGCTGCTTCGGCGCCCGGGTGACGACGGTCCGTGCGGCCCGTCGGTACCAGTGCACTGCCACTCCGTTGATGGATCTCGCACGAAAACGTGGTTCGTTACCCGATCGCTGAATCCGTTACGCATTCCGGCAAAGCGAACCCTTTCCGTAATAAGCGTCGACGCCTGAATAGTTATGACCGGAGAACACCCACAGCAATAGCCCCGTGCAGCTGAATACGGCACCCAGTGCGCACACGGCGCCCCAGCCCGCCAGCTCATAGAGGGTGGTCGCGGCGATGGCGCCGGTGGCACTGCCGATCGAGTAGAAGACCATGTATCCGCCGATCAACCGGCTGCCCGCGTCCGGGTGAAGCTCGTAGATCAAGGTCTGGTTGGTGACATGGACCGCCTGCACGGCGAGGTCAAGGAGGATCACCCCGGCGGCCAGGGCCCAGAGCGAGCTGCGGGTGAAGGCCAATGGCAGCCATGAGGCTACGAGCAGCGCCAACGCGATGCCGGTGGTCCGCCGCGAGAGTCCGCGATCGTTCAGACGGCCCGCCACGGTGGCGGCCATGGCTCCGACGACGCCGATGAGGCCCAGCGCCCCGATCGCGCTGTGGGAGAGGGAGTACGGGGCCTCGCTGAGCGGCAGCGCGACGCTGCTCCACAGGGTGCTGAAAGCGGCGAAGATCAGTAGCCCGGTCAACGCGCGGTGGCGCAGCAGGCGTTCGCGCGCGAACAGGGTGATCGTGGAGCGCAGGAGCTGTCCGTAGTTCAGGGTGGCCGACGAAGTGCCACTGGGACGCGGGAGTACGCGGTACAGGACCAAGGCGAGCAGCGCGGTGAGCGACGCCGATGCGAGGTAGACGGAGCGCCAGCCCGCGAGGTCGGCCATGAGGCCGGACGCGGTGCGGGCGAGCAGGATGCCGATGACCACGCCGCTGGTCACCAGACCGACGACGCGTCCGCGTTCGGCGGGCCGGGCCAGTGACGCCGCGAAGGCCACCAATGTCTGCGTGACGACGGCGAGAAGTCCCGTCGCGGCCATGCCCGCGAGCAGCATCACCGCCGTGTGCGCAGTGGCTACCACGGCCAACGTCACCACCAGTAGCAGCAGTTGGGCCACGATGAGCCGCCTGCGGTCGGCCACGTCGCCGAGCGGTACGAGGAAGAAGAGGCCGAGGCCGTAACCGACCTGCGTGAGGGTGACCACGCTGCCGACGAGTGCCGGGCTCATGCCGAGGTCGTGCCCCATGGTCACCAGGAGCGGTTGGGAGAAGTAGACGTTGGCGACCGCGGCCCCGCAGGCGAGGGCGAAGAGCGCGAGGACGCCGCGGGTCAGGACGAACGGGCCACCCTCCCCGCTGCCGCCGCAGTCTCCGCTGTTCCCGGGCATCAGCACCCGTCCCCACCCCTCCCCGATCTGGTTTCATCTTGCTACCAACAAGCGAGGGTGACGCTAGCCCGCTTGGTAGCATGTTGCAACCAACGTGAGAGCGAAGGGCCCGGACCCATGGTGACCAGAACGCGCTTCGACGACAGCGAATGTCCCGTCGCCCGCTCGGTGGACGCGATCGGCGACTGGTGGTCCCTGCTGATCGTGCGGGACGCCTTCGACGGAAGCCGCCGCTTCGGGGAGTTCCAGCGCAGCCTGGGCGTGGCGAAGAACATCCTCACCGCGCGACTGCGCAGCCTCGTCGCCGGCGGCGTCCTCGAATCCGTTCCCGCGTCGGACGGCAGCGCCTACCGCGAGTACGTGCTGACCCCGAAGGGCGAGGCGCTCTTCCCCGTCATCGTGGCACTGCGTCAGTGGGGCGAGCAGAACTTCTTCGCGCCCGGCGAGCCGCACTCACAGCTGGTCGACCGCCGGCATGGCCGGCAGCTGCGCACACTCGAAGTGCTGTCCGCGGACGGCCGACGGCTGGACCCCGAGGACACCGCCGTGCACAAGGTCGCCGACGAGTGATCCGGGCCGCCGCCGGTCAGCGCTGATCGGGCCGGGCGGGTACGGGCGGTTCGGGCGGGACCGGTACGGCCGGTTCGGGCAGGGTGCGGAACAGCAGCCAGCTCAGTACGGGCATCAGGACCAGGGGCGCCAGCGCGGTCCGCAGGGATGTCGCGTCGGCGATGCTCCCGATCAAGGGGCTCGCCAGGCCGCCGATGCTGACGGTCAGACCGAGCGTGATCCCGCTGGCGGTGCCGATGCGGGAGGGCAAGTAGTCCTGTCCGAGCGTCACTTGGAGTGAGAACGGGACGTACAGACCGGCCGAGGTCAGCGCCACGAACAGATACATCGCGGGGCCGGGCACGAAGACCACGCCCGCGACCGATCCGGCCGCGATCAGATACGCCCGGCGCGCGACGGTGACCCGGTCCCACCGGTGCGCGAGCGTGCCGCCGAGCACGGAACCCACCGCGCCGCCCAGGTAAAGCACGAAGAGCGCCGCGGTCCCCGCCGCCGTACCGCCGCCCATGCGCTCCGTCGCGAACAGCGAGAGGAAGGTACTCAGGCCGACGAAGACGATCGACCGGCACACCACGGCCAGCGACAGTTTCACGAACGACGCCCGGTCATCCGCGCCGACCGCCACTTCGGTACGGGCCCCGGCGGCCTTCTGCCGCTCCAGCGCGCGCAGTACGGGCAGGCACAACACGGCCCCGACGAGCGCCGGAAGCACCAGCAACGGTGTGAGGCGCAGGCCCCCCGCGGCCACGACGGCGGTGACCACGAGCGGGGCCGCCGCGAAGCCGAGGTTGCCGCCGAGCGAGAACCACCCCATGCCGCTGTGGCTGCCCCGACTCGCAAGCCGGGCGACCCGCGCCGACTCGGGGTGATAGGCGGCCACGCCGAGCCCGGACACCGCAACGAACACCAGGGTCAGCGCGTACGAACCGCTCAGCCCGCTCAACGCGATGCCCAGACCGCCGAGCAGCGTGCTGACCGGGAGCAACCACGGCATCGCCCAGCGGTCGGTCAGGACGCCGAAGACCGGTTGGGCGACCGACGACAACAGGGAGGCGGCGAGCACGATGCCCGAGACGGCGGCGTAACTGTAGGCGCGCTCGGCGACGAAGAACGGCACCAGGGACGCGACGGCGCCCTGGTACAGGTCGACGCAGGCGTGCCCGGCGGACAACAGGGTGATGGACGTATTCCTTCGCACCCCGTCATGGTCGGCGCCGGTGAGGGTGTCGCACTTCCGATAATCTGCCGACCAATGACGATGGTCCGCCACCTTCCGGTCGCCCCGACGCGCACCCAGTTACTGGCACCCGGCGCCGCGATCGACACCCACCGCCACGACGACCACCAGATCGTCTACGCCGGCCGCGGCGTCGTCGCCGTCACCACCAGCGCCGGCTCCTGGGTCGCCCCAGGCACCCGCGCCCTCTGGATCCCGGCCGGCACCGTGCACGCCCATCAGGCCCACGGCCGACTCCGACTGCATCTGGTGGGCCTGCCGGCGACGGAGAACCCGCTCGCCCTTCAGTCACCGACCGTATTGGCCGTGGGCCCGCTGCTACGCGAACTGATCGTCGCCTACACCCACCCGACCGCGGGCGAGAGCCCCGAACGGGCGCGCCTGCGCGCGGTGTTGCTCGACCAGCTCCGGGCCTCGCCCCGGCAGCCGCTGCACCTGCCCACCCCGAAGTCACCCCTGCTGCGAACGCTGTGCGACATCCTGCGCGCCGACCCGGCGGACAGCCGCACCCTCGCCGAACTGGGCCGCGAGGTGGGTGCGAGCGACCGCACCCTGTCCCGGCTGTTCCGCGGCGACCTCGGCATGACTTTCCCGCAGTGGCGCACGCAGTTACGCCTCCACCACGCTCTGATCCTGCTGGCCGACGACACCCCCGTCACCGCGGTGGCGCACCTGTGCGGCTGGTCATCGGCCAGCGCGTTCATCGACACCTTCCGCCGCACGCTCGGGCATACGCCGGGCACGTACGCCAAGGGCTGAGCGCCACACTCACGCACGCCAGGCAGCTCACATCCCCGCGGACTCGCCCGCCACCCCCAGCGGAAAGTGGCACAGCGCCGTGTGGGTGCCGGACGCGGCCGTCGTTCCGCGGGTGGCCAGGGGCGGGGGCTCGGTGGTGCAGAGGTTCTCGGCGTGCGGGCAGCGGGTGCGGAAGCGGCAGCCCGACGGGATGTCGAAGGGGGAAGGGATTTCGCCCTGGAGCTGGATCTCCCGGTCGGCGGTGGTGCGGGAGGCGTCAAGGACCGGGGCCGCCGACATCAGCGCCGAGGTGTAGGGGTGCTGGGGGCGGTCGAAGACCTCCTCGGTGTCCCCGTGCTCGATGACCTTGCCGAGGTACATCACCGTCACCCGGTCGGCGATGTAGCGCACCACGGACAGGTCGTGGGAGATGAAGACGTACGCGACACCGAGGCGTTCGCGGAGTTCCGACAGGACGTTGAGGACCTGCGCCTGTACGGACAGGTCGAGTGCCGAGACGGGTTCGTCGCACACGATGAGGTCGGGGTCCAGGGCCAGCGCGCGGGCGATGCCGATGCGCTGGCGCTGTCCGCCGGAGAACTCGCCCGGGTAGCGGTGGGCGTCGCTGTCCCGGAGTCCGACCAGGGCGAGGAGTTCACGGACGCGTTTCTCCCTGGCCTTCGGGGTCGGTACGACGTCCCGGTGGGTGCGCCAGGGTTCGCCGATCAACTCGGCCGCCGACATGCGCGCGTTGAGCGAGGCGAAGGGGTCCTGGAAGACCATCTGGACGCGGCGGCGCCAGGCGAGGAGTTCCTTGCCGCGCAGGGCGAACGGGTCGGTGCCGTCGAACCGTACGGTGCCCGCGTCGGGCCGTTCGAGGCCGAGCAGCACCCGGGCCAGGGTGGACTTGCCGCAGCCCGACTCGCCGACGAGCCCGAGGGTCTCCCCGCGGCCGAGTCGTATGTCGACGCCGTCCAGGGCGGTCAGCCTGCGGCGGCCGCTGCCGAAACTCTTGGTGACGCCGCTGACTTCGAGCAGCGGGCGGGCTGCGGCCTCCGCAGTTGCGGCGGAGGCCGCGGAGGCAGCGGAGGCCTCAGAGGCTGCAGATGCAGCTCGAATGTCAGGCATGGGTCAGCTCCTCCGCGAAGTGGCAGGCGGTCGTGCGGCCTTCGCCCGCCGGGCGCAGTACCGGCCGTTCCCGGACGCAGCGTTCGCGTACCAGCGGGCAGCGGTCCTGGAAGGCGCATCCGGGCGGCACCGCGCTCAGTTCGGGCGGGCTGCCGGGTACGGCGGGCAGCGGGCGTCCTCGTACGGCGTGTTCGGGAACCGAGTCGAGCAGGCCCTGGGTGTAGGGGTGGCGGGGAGCGGAGAAGACGTCCCGCACCGGGCCCTTCTCCACGACCGTGCCCGCGTACATGATGACCACGTCGTCCGCGCGCTGGGCGACCACGGCCAGGTCGTGGGTGATCAGGACGAGAGCCATGTCGCGTTCGTTCTGGATGTCCCGCAGCAGCCGCATGATCTGCGCCTGCACGGTCACGTCGAGCGCGGTGGTGGGCTCGTCGGCGATCAGCACGTCGGGGTCGAGGGCGACGGCCATGGCGATCAGGAGGCGCTGGCGCATGCCGCCGGAGAACTGGTGGGGGTAGGAGCGGGCCCGTTCCCGCGGTTCGGGGATGCCCACGCGCGTCATCAGCTCGATCGCCTTCTCCCTGGCCTCGCGCCTGGAGAGGCCGCGGTGGATGCGGAACGCCTCGCCTATCTGCCGGCCCACCGGCTGCACCGGATTGAGTGCGGTCAGGGCGTCCTGGAAGACGATCGACAGGACGGGTCCGGCCAGTTTGCGGCGTTCGGCCGGGCTCAGCCGCAGCGTGTCGCTGCCCCTGACCCGGACCGCGCCGCCGGTGACCCGCGCCGCGGGGTCGAGGAGCCCCACGACCGACAGGGCGGTCATGGACTTGCCGCAGCCCGACTCGCCGAGCAGAGCCAGGGTCCGGCCGCGGCGGACGCTGAAGCTGACGCCGTCCACGGCACGCACCGTGCCCAGGGGTGTGCTCAGGTCGACGCAGAGCCCCTCGACGTCGAGGGCGGGGTCGTCGGTGCCGGTCGGTGCGGGGGCGGCGGTACGCGTCACGGGATCAACTCCGGGGGAACGGCCGCTGAGGCGCCGCGGCGTTTTGTCGGCAGCGTCAGACGCCAGCGCTGTGCGGGGTCGGTGGCGATGCGGGCCCAGGCGGCGAGGACCGTGGCGGAGACCGTCGTGAGCACGATGGCCAGCCCCGGAAGCACGGTGATCCACCAGGCGGTCTGGAGGTACTGCCGCCCCTGGGCGACCATCAGGCCCCAGCTGACCTCCGGGGGTTGGATGCCGATGCCGAGGAAGCTCAGCGAGGACTCGGTGAGCATGACGAAGCAGAAGTCGAGGGTGGCGACCGTGAGCAGCGTCGGCAGCGCGATCGGCAGGATGTGCCAGTAGATGATCTTCCTGCTCGGTGTGCCGAAGGTACGGGCCGCGTCCACGAACAGGCGGCTGCGCAGTTCGGCGGCCTCCGCGCGCGCTGTGCGCAGATATACGGGGATACGGGTGACGGCGAGGATCAGCACGATGTTCAGCGCGCTGGGCGAGAAGACGTAGAGCACGACGACCGCGATCAGCAGCGAGGGGAAGCTGAGGATCACGTCGGCGACGCGCATGGCCAGGCTCTCGCGCCGGCCACCGTGGTAGCCGGCCCACAGCCCGAGGGCGGAGCCGACGGCCAGCGAGCAGAGCACGGCGGGGACGGCCACGGAGAGGGTCGTCGCGGCGGCCTCCACAAGGCGGGCAAGGACGCTGCGCCCCAGGACGTCGGTACCGAGGAGCCCGTACACCCCCTCGCTCAGGGACGGCGGTCGCAGGGAGGCGTCCAGGTCCTGACGCTGGGCGCGGTCTCCGATGACCAGCGGACCGAAGAGCGCCACGAGGGCGACAAGGCCGAGGATGACGGCCCCGACCGCCGCGGCACGGTCCCGGCCCAACATCCGCCACCAGCGCGATGTCCGGGCATCGCGGGGATTCGGGGCGGCTTCGGTCCCAGGGGCGAGGGCGGGGTCAGCGGCTCCCGCCCCGGAGGCGCGGTCAGCGGCCTCGGTCCTGGAGGCGCGGGCAGCCGCCTCGGTCTCGGAGGCGCGGGCAGCGGCTCCCGCCCCGGAAGCGGGGGCAGCAGCCTCGGTCCCGGAGCCGGGGGCAGCCGCCTCGGCCCCGGCGACGGTGGCAGCAGCCTCAGCCCCGGAGCCGAGGCCTGCGGAGTGCTCTTCTCCGGGCATGGTGATCCCTTCGCTCACGCCGGCACCGCCTGACGTACGCGGGGGTCGGTCAGCGCGTGACAGACGTCGACGAGGATGTTCAGCGCGAAGATCGTCACCGCGGTCAGCAGCACCGCCGCCTGGAGCACCGCGAAGTCGCGCTGGAGAATGGAGTCGATCATGAGTTTGCCGATGCCGGGCCAGCCGAAGATCGTCTCGACGATCACCGCGCCGTTGACCAGGCCCACCGTCAGGTCGCCCGCCACGGTCAGCACGGGCGTCACCGCGTTGCGCAGGGCGTGGCCGAAGATCACCCGCCGGGGCGCGGCGCCCTTGCTCCGGGCGATCTTCACGTACGGCGCCGACAGCGCGGTGACCATGCTGCCCCGCACCACCTGGACCAGGACACCGAACGGGCGGATCAGCAGGGTGGCGACGGGCAGGATCCAGATCTCGGGTCCGCCCAGGGTCCCGGAGGTCGGCAGGAGCCCGAGGCCCACGCCGAAGACGAGGACGCCCATGATGGCGAACCAGAAGTCGGGGATGCTCGCGGCCGTCATGGACAGCAGGCTGGCGACGCGGTCGACGAGGGAGTTGGGGCGGTAGGCGGCCAGGCTGCCGACGAGCACCGCCCCGGTGACGGCGAGCAGCATGGTCACACCGGCGAGTTGCAGGGTGACGGGAAACGCGTCGAGCACCATCCCGCCCGCCGATTCCCCGGTCCGCAGCGAGGTGCCGAAGTCCAGGTGCGCGGCGTCGACGAGGTAGTTCCACAGCTGGGCAGGTATCGACAGATCGAAGCCCTGGTCGGCGGAGAACTCCGCGCGCTGCTCGGGGGTGGCGCTCAGCGGGAGGTAGAGGTCGACCGGGTTGCCGGTCAGCCGGGCCAGGAAGAACACGCCGAGGACCACGAACACCAGGGGGATGGCGCTGGACACGATGCGTTTGCGCAGGAAGGGGAACATGTCAGCGCCTCGCCGCCGTTGCCTGGCCGACCTCGGACAGACGCAGTTCGTCGCCGGTGGCGGAGTTCGGCTCGTACCGTATCGACCGTGACAGGCCGAGCAGTCCGTTCATGTGGGCGATGTGGGTGTACTGCACGACGGTCCTGTTCTGACGGGCGAGCAGATCGGCGAAGGCCTTCTGACGCTTGTCGCCGGACAGCGCGCCGGCCTCGGCGACGCGCCGGTCGAGGTCCTTGCTGCCGAAGGTGGACTGCGGTCCTTCGCTGAGCAGGTACTGGCTGGTGGTGAAGGCCGTGTCGCCAGCCTGGTTGCCGTGCATCATGAGCAGGGCGATGGGTCCGACGTTCTCGGGCAACGGCCGCAGCTGGTACTGGAGATGGGTGGCGGTGTCGGCCATCCGGACCTTCACGTTCAGGCCGATGCGCTGCATTTGGTACTGCAGGGCTTCCGCGGTCTCCGACACTCCGGAGAACATGCCGTTACGGGCGACCAGGGTGATCGTGCGGCCGGTGGGGACGCCGTCGGCCTTCGCCTCCCGCACCAGGGCCCTGGCCCCCGTCACGTCCTGCCGGGTCGGTTTGATGCGCTCGTTGTGTCCCACCACTCCGGGCGGCACCAACTGGGCGGCCGGTTCGGCGAGTCCGCCGAGCAGGGCGTCGATGATGCCGTCGCGGTCCACGGCCATGTCGATCGCCCGGCGCACCCGCCGGTCGTCGAGCGGCGCCTCGCGGCCGTCGAGCCGTAGCGCGGTCGTCTCGTTGTTGGGGTAGGCGACGGTCGTGTCCTTCTCGGCCTCCATCGGGTCGAGCGCCACAGCGATCTCCGCCTCGCCCTTGTCGATCATGGCGGCCCGGACACTGGCGTCGCTGCGCCAGACATAGCGGGCCCGGGGGAAGTCGGGGGCCTTGCCCCAGTAGTCGTCGTAACGGTTGAGGGAGATCGCGGCTCCGGGCTGCCAGTCGCGGACCGCGTACGGCCCCGTGCCGATCGGGATGCGCACCTTGGCCTTGGTGTCGGTCGTGCGCGGCACGATCTCCACGAAGCTCAGGCGCAGCGGCAGGATGGGGTCGGGCTCGGCGGTGGTGACGGTGAGGCGGTTGTCCCCGCTCGTCTTCACCTTGAGGTCGTCGTCGCCGAAGACATAGCCCTCGACGTTGCACGCGAGGTCGGAGTTGACGGCCCGTTCGATGGAGAAGGCGGCGTCCTCGGCGGTGAACGGCTCACCGTTCTGGAAGGTCACTCCGCCGCGTGTGTCGAAGGTCCAAGTCCGGGGCGTGGTCTGCTTCCAGCCGGTCGCGAGCAGGGGGTCCAGGTCGCCGGATACGGGGTCGCGTTCGACGAGGGGTTCGGTGATGTTGGACCGGACGACGACGCCGGTGCTGGTGAGGGAGGCTTCGCAGGGTTCCAGCGTCGGCGGTTCCTGGGTGAGCACCACCCGCAGGGTGCGGCCGTCGGTGCTACCGGCGTCACCGCCCGCGCTGTTGGCCACGGCGCAGCCGCCGGACAACAGCGCGGTACCCGCGAGGAGCAGCGCGGTCATCGCGCGGGGCAACCGCCTTCGTCCGGGCGGGAGGGAAGAAACGGGGGACTTCATCGTCGGCGTATCTCCGGGGGAAGTGCTGTCGACTGGCGATCCGAGCGGGGCCAACCTCCTGAAGCTTCAGCTGGATCCGGACCTGGATGCGGGGCGGGGCCCCGGGCTGCGGCTTACTCGAACTGTTTACACTTGCGTCCACAGTCCGCATCCGTGAACGCGAAGCTAAACCGGCGCCGCAGCAGCGTCAAGGCATGCGGCGGGGCGGATCTTGTGCCCGCGCCGCCGATACGACGGTCCAGCGAGCCTCTTCCCGACGAGCAGACCCCTTCCGAGCAGGCCCTTTCCGAGCAGACCCCTTCCGAGCAGACCCCTTCCGAGCAGGCCCCTTCACGACGACGGGAGCACCACCTTGTCCAGCCCCATCACCGCCCCGCCCGCCTCCGGCACCGTGCTCCAGGTTTCCCCGCTCCTCCCCGACCTGGAAAAAGCACTGGCCGAGCGCTACCGCACCGTCCGTCTCCACGAGTCGGCCGACCCCGCCGCCGCTCTGCGCGAGCACGCCGATGACGTGGTGGCCGCGGTGACCAGCGCGCGGTTCGGCGTCGCCAACTCCCTGATGGACGCGCTGCCGCGGCTGCGGGCGATCGTCCACTTCGGCGTGGGCTACGAGACGACCGACGTGACGCACGCCAGGGCACGCGGCATCGACGTCAGCAACACCCCCGACGTGCTCACCGATTGCGTGGCCGACCTCGCCGTCGGCGCCTTGATCGACGTCATGCGCGCGTTGTCGGCCGGTGACCGGTACGTACGCGACGGAAAGTGGACCTCGGCCCCCTTCCCGCTGGCCACGCGCGTGAGCGGCAAGCGGATCGGCATCCTGGGCCTCGGCCGCATCGGCCGGGCCGTCGCCCGGCGGTTCGAAGGCTTCGGCACGAGCATCGCGTACTGCTCACGCACCCCGGTCGCCGATGTGCCCTACCGTCATGTGCCCACCGCGCACGAGCTCGCCGCCGAATGCGACGCGCTCGTCGTCACGGTCGCGGGCGGCGCGGCCACCAGGGGGCTGGTCTCCGCGGAGGTCCTTGAGGCGCTGGGCCCGCGCGGTTACCTGGTCAACGTCGCACGCGGCAGCGTCGTCGACGAACCGGCCCTGGTCGCCGCGGTGTCGGAGGAACGCATCGCCGGCGCGGCCCTCGATGTCTTCGCGGACGAGCCGAACGTGCCGCGGGAGCTCCTTGAATCGGACCGGGTGGTCCTGCTCCCCCACATCGCCAGCGCCACGCACGAGACGCGCCGGGCGATGGGCGATCTGGTGCTGGAGAACCTCCACCGGTTCATGACGGAGGGCACTCTGCTCACTCCCGTGCCATAGCCCGGCCATTGACAGCCCGCCAACCGCTGTCTACAAATGAGAACGCCTACTACATATGAGGATGGCTCCATGGCAGGGAACGCCGCCCGCATCGCCGACGTCACCGTGACTCCCGTGGCCTTCCGGGACTACCCGCTCCTCAACACGGTCGGAGTGCACGAGCCCTACGCACTGCGCACGATCGTGGAGATCACCACGGAGAGCGGCCTCACCGGCGTCGGCGAGACCTACGGCGGCTCGGTCCACCTGGAGCGGTTGCGCCGCGCCGCCGGTGAACTGACCGGCCTGGACGTGTGGAGCCTCAACGACCTGACCGCACGCATCAGACGCGCTCTCGGCGAGGACACATCGGGCGGCGACGGCATGTCCGGCATGGTGACCGGCAGCAGCACCGTGGACCGGGTCATGTCGCCGTTCGACGTCGCCTGCCTCGACGTCCAGGGCAAGCTGCTCGGCAAGCCGGTCAGCGACCTCCTCGGCGGAGCCGTCCGCCCCTCGGTCCCCTACAGCGCCTACCTGTTCTACAAGTGGGCCGGACACCCCGGCCAGGAGGACGACGACTGGGGCGCGGCTCTCGACCCGGCCGGCCTCGTCGACCAGGCCCGCCGCATGATCGACACGTACGGCTTCTCCTCCGTCAAGCTCAAGGGCGGCGTCTTCCCGCCGGACGAGGAGATCGCGGCCGTACGCGCCCTGCGGAAGGCCTTCCCGGATCTGCCCCTGCGCCTGGACCCCAACGCCGCCTGGAGCACGGAGACTTCGCTCTACGTGGCCCGTGAACTGGAAGGCGTCCTGCAATATCTGGAGGACCCGACCGAGGGCATCCAGGGCATGGCCTCCGTGGCCGGCCGGACACCGACACCGCTGGCGACGAACATGTGCGTCGTCTCCTTCGACGACCTCGCCCCTGCCGTGGCCGAGAAGGCCGTGAGCATCGTCCTGTCCGACCACCACTTCTGGGGCGGACTGCGGCGCGGCGTCCAACTCGCCGCGATATGCGACACGTTCGGCCTCGGCATGTCGATGCACTCCAACTCGCATCTGGGCATCAGCCTGGCCGCGATGACCCACCTCGCCGCGGCCACCCCCCGCCTCACCTACGCGTGTGACACGCACTGGCCGTGGAAGCGGCCGGAAGAGGACGTCGTCGACACCGGGGTACTGCGGTTCAGCGAGGGCCGCGTCACCGTACCGACGGCTCCCGGTCTGGGAGTGGAACTGGACCGCGACGCACTCGCCCGGCTCCACCGGCAGTACCTCGACTGCGGACTGCGCGACCGTGACGACACCGGCTACATGCGCCGCTTCGACCCCTCGTTCGAGACCAAGACACCCCGGTGGTGACCCGCCCGTGCACATCATGCTCAACCACCGCATCCTGAGCCGGTTCCACGAACCGCTCAAGGGTCGTACCGAAGGCCGGCACACCTGGCTCGACGCCTGCGACTGGCCCGCCGCCCGCGTCTCCGAGCAGATCCCCGGCGTCGAGGTCTACGTCGGTTCGCGGCTGAGCGCCGAGGACGCCCGGCGTGCCGAACGCCTGCGGCTCGTGCACGTCGTCGGCGCCGGCTACGACGGCATCCCGCTGGACGCGCTCGGCCCCGAGGTGAGCGTCGCCATCACCCACCACCACGGCCGCTCCATCGCGGAACATGTGCTCATGTCCGTGATGATGCTCTCCCGCGATGTCCTGGGCGCCGACCGCGCCCTGCGCTCGGGTCAGTGGCGCAACGTGGCAGTGGACCCGCACCTGCCCTTCGGGACGACGCTGCGGGGCCGCCGGGTGGGGATCATCGGGTTCGGCGAGACCGGCACCGAGGTCGCCCGCCTTTGCCAGGCAGTCGGCCTGCGGGTACGTGCCGTGCGGCGCGACCCTTCCGCCGCTGTCCCGGACGACCTGCAAACCGACTGGATCGGCGGCAACGACCGACTCCCCGACCTGCTGGCCGAGTCCGACGTCGTCGTGGTCACCGTCCCCCTGAGCCCCGCCACGCACGGCCTCATCGGCCCCGCCGAACTGGCCGCCATGGGGGCGGAAGCCATCCTGGTCAACGTGGCCCGCGGACCGGTCGTACAGGAGGAAGCACTGTACGAGGCACTCAGCTCGGGCACCATCAGGGGCGCCGCGCTCGACGTGTGGTGGTCAGGACCGCCGCAGGCCCCGAGCCGACTCCCGTTCCACCGCCTGCCCAACGTACTGATGACCCCGCACCACTCGGGCCACACGACCGACACCTTCGCCGCCCGCGCGACGGAGATCGCCGAGAACATCAACCGCCTGGAGCAGGGCCGCCCGCTCACCAACGTGGTGCGCGCGGGCGCGGCGAGAGCGGCCTGATCCCTGCGCCCTGCCGCTCACTCCCCCACCGGGATGGGTACGGGGCTTCCGGCGGACCCGCTGACCATGTTGCTGTCCCCGGTCGGGTCCAGGACGGCGTCGGCGAGGTTCGCGAGCAGTTCCGCGCCGTGACAGCCGAGGCCGTCGGCGTCGGCGGCCCCGGCCAGTACGGCGACGCACTGATCGCGTTGGGCGCGGATCGCCCGCCGGGTGGCGTCGGTCGCGCCTGACGCGCGGATCCGGTCCGCTGCTTCCCGGGCGAGGCCGGCGCGGGCGGCGGACTCGTGCTCGTGGGCGAGCGCGCGCAGCAGCGTGGCGAGTCCGGGGTCGCGGCCGAGCGCCCAGAGGGTGGGATAGGTGTAGACGCCGTTGGTGATGTCGTGTCCGATCGGCTTGCCCACTGCGTCCGGCTCCGCGGTGATGTCGAGCAGGTCGTCGCGGAGTTGGTAGCCGAGGCCGAGGAAGCGACCATAGCTGCCGAGCGCGGCCGTGGCTCCGGCTCCGTGGCCGGCGGCGAGCGCGCCAAGGCGGCAGGCCGCCTCGAAGAGTGACGCGGTCTTGCCTTCGATCGCGGAGTAGTAGGACCCCATCCGCCGGGCGGTGTCCAGCACCGTGGACCACTCTTCGGCCTGGCCCTCGCACAGCCGGACGAGAGTGCGCCCGATGATGCCGCCGGCCGCGCCGTGCAGGGTGGCGGCGGCGGTGAGGGCGTGACCGATGATGCAGTCACCTGCGAGCAGGGCCAGGGTGTTCCCGCCGCGGGCGCTGATCGTGGCGACACCGTGCCGGGTCGCGGCCTGGTCCATGAGGTCGTCGTGGACCAGGCTGGCCAGATGGAGCAGTTCCACGGCGGTGGCCGCCTGGACGACGCGCTCGGACAGTCGGGGCGGTGGGGCGCCCGCCGTACGGGACGCGGCGATGACCAGCAGCGGCCGCAGCCGTTTGCCGCCGGTGAGGACGTCGGTCAGGGCAGGCGGGGTGACCAGAGGGCTGGCGTCCAGGGCTGTCCCGATCGCCCGTAGTGTGCCGGACAGGTCGGCGCGTACGACGGCCTGTCCGAGATGGCGGGCCACGGTCCTCCCGGCGGCTGTCCGCAGGAGCCGTTCGACCTGGTCGTCGGCGGCGGTTGGCGCGGAGAGGGGCATGGCGGTCGTCGTCGGGGGCCGGGCCGGCGCTGACATCGTGGCCGTGGTGGGCGTCATGAGGCTGCCGTCCCGGTTCGGCCGGGGAGGCTCCGCACCGTGTTCGGGCGGCGCGACTGGACGGTCATCAGCACGCGATCGGCGCCGAGGGAGGCCCGGGCCACCGGACGGGGTGTTGTGCCCGAGACCGGCCGCAGGCGGAATCGCGCGGCCACGGCCGCGGTCACGCCGACGAGTTCGGTGAGGGCCACCTCGTCGCCGATGCACTTGCGGTTGCCTGCCCCGAAGGGGAGCATCGCAAGCCGGGCGGCGGCCGTGGGGGCGCGCCAGCGGTCGGGGTCGAAGCGCCGCGGCTCGGGAAAGACCCGCGGGTCGTGTTGAGTCTGGTAGGGGCTGAAGAGCACGGTGCTCCCCTTCTTCACCGGGTGGCCGGCGAGTCGTGTGTCCCGGGTCGTGGTCCGGGTCAGCAGCCAGGCGGGCGGGTAGAGGCGCAGAGCTTCCCGGACGACGCGGTGGGTGTGTTCAAGGCGCGGCAGGTCGTCCGGTGTCAGTACGGTCGCGGGCCGGCAGCCGAGCACGTGGTCGGCCTCGGCCCGTACGGCGCGTTCCGCGTCGGGGTGCGCGGCGAGCAGGCTGAAGATCCAGGTCAGCGCGTCGCCGGGCGGCTCGGTCGCGCCGATCAGCAGCGTCATCACCTGGTCGTGGATCTCCTCCTCGGTCAGGCCGGCGCCGTGCTCGTCGCGGCCGTGGACGAGGATCGACAGGAGGTCGTGGTGGTCCTGACCGCTGCGCCGGTAGGCACGGACCGTGTCGCCGATGACGCGATGCATGGTGGCGCGGGCACGCTCGAAACGACGGTTGGCCGGCAGCGGAAGCCGGTGCGTCCAGTCGACGGGAAGGACCATCCGTTGGTAGACGCCGCGCATGATGACAGGCATGGCGGCGACGACTTCGCCGATGGCCCGGTCGTCGAGCCGGGCGCCGAACATGGTGCGGGCGGCGACGCGCAGGGTGAGGGTGTGCATGGCGTGGCCGAGATCGAGGACCTGTCCGGTGCGCCAGGTGGCGAGCGTGGCGTCGACCTGCCGGGCCATCAGCTGCTGATAGCCGGGCAGGCGGGCGGTGTGGAAGGCGGGCTGCAGCAGCAGCCGCTGTCGGCGGTGGGTGGTGAAGTCCGAGCTGACGAGGCCGTCACCGACCAGCAGCCGGGCCTTCTCGAAGAGCGGGCCGCCCTTGTCGAAGGTCCGCGCGTCGTGGAGGACCTCCAGCACGTCCGCCGTGCCACAGGCGAGGTAGGCCCGGTAGGGCCCCAGACGGAGCGTCACCAACCCGTGTTTGTAAGCGAGTTCACGTATGAAGGGCAGCGGACGGAACCAGAGCTGCCCGGCGTGGCCGAGCAGCGGCAGCGCGTGCGGGGCCTCGACGGGCCGGGCGGCGATGGCGGCGGGCATGTTCACGACTGGTCCCCGCGGTAGGGGCAGCTGCCGGTGGACGGGTCCGGTCGCGTCGCCGCTGCTTCGCGAGGGCTGTCGGTCACGTCCACCGCGGTGTCTTCCGTCGCGGGCTGCCGTCGGGTGAGGCGCATGGGCAGGGGCCCCGGGCCCAGCGTCGCCTCGGGCAGGTGTTTGCGCCTAGTCCCCGCGACCGGCCGCATCGACCAGGCTCCCAGGATCGTGGCGATCAGCAGGGTCGCCTCCGTGAGCGCGAACTTGTCGCCGATGCACTTTCGGTTGCCCATGATGAAGGGCTGCATGGCGGCCCGTGTGACGTCGTCGACGCGTTCGGGCAGCCAGCGGTCGGGGTCGAAGTTCTCCGGCCGCGCGAACAGGTCGGGGTTGTGGTGCAGCAGGTAGGGGCTGAGCAGGATGATCCTGCCCTCGGGCAGCCGGTGGCCTCCCAGTTCCGCGTCGCGGGTGGTCACCCGTGTCAGCAGCCAGACCGGGGGACGCAAGCGCAATGTCTCGTACAGGACCCGGTAGAGGTACTCCAGCCGCGGGACGTCCTCGAACCGCGCGGGCCGTCCGGCCAGGACCCGGTCGAGTTCCTGCCGCACGCGCCGCCGCACCTGCGGGTGCCCGTCGATCAGGTGGAGGGCGGAGCAGATCGCGTTGGCGGTGGTCTCCATACCGCCCGCGAGCAGGGTCGTCACCTGCTTGTGGATTTCCTCCTCCGACAGGCCTTGCCCGGTCTCCTCGTCCACCGTGCTGATCAGGATCGACATCAGGTCGCCGTGGTCGATCCCCTCGCTGCGGTACTGGGTGATGGCCTGGTCCACGACCACGCGCATCCGCTCGTGTGCGAGCGCGAACTCGCGGTTCTCGCGTGTGGGCAGCTTCTCCAGCAGCGCCGTCGGGGCGACCATCCGCTTGTAGACGCCGCGGTTGATCAGCGGCATGCACTCCTGCACCTCGGCGGTGGCCCTGGTGCTGAGCGGGTTGGTGAACATGGTCCGTGCGGCGATGCGCAGCGTGACGGCGTGCATCTGGTCGCGGACATCGAGCTCCTGACCGTCCCTCCAGCCCTGGAGCAGTTCGGCGATCTCCTGCTCCATCACGGCCGCGTAACCGGGCATCCGGGACTGGTGGAAGCCGGGCTGCATCATCCGGCGCTGGCGGCGGTGCGGCTCGAAGGTCGCGGAGAACAGTCCGCTGCCGACCAGTTCCTCTGCCTTGTCGAACAGGGGGCCGCCCTTGTCGTAGGTACGCGCTTCCAGCAGGACCTGCCGGATCAGGCCGGGGTCGCACACCATCACAGCCGGACGCCGGCCGAGCCTGACCTCGACGAGATCCCCGTGCCGTGACAGGCCGGTCAGGAAGTCCAGCGGACGCCGGGCCAGCGGCAGCGCGTGCCCGAGCAGCGGGAGAGCGCAGGGCGCGACGGCGTAGCGCGCCTTGCGCGGCGGCCGGGCAGGCGGCGGGGCCTCGGCGGTCGGCGCGGTCGTGGCCATGACGGTCTCCTTCTGGCTCGATGCGGCGGCGGGCGGGGGCGTACGGCTGGTACGGGACTCAGGGACCGGCAGAGGCGTACGGCTGGCGCGGCACTCCAGAACCGGCCTGGGCGTACGGCAGACGCGGCGCTCAGGAACCGGCCGGGGCGTCGCGGAAGCGGGCGATGGGGGCGGTGAGGCTGAGCCAGCCCGAGGTGCTTCCGTCCCACACTGCCCCGTCACCGAAGTAACGCGGCGTCAGGTACTCGAACTCCTGGCTCCCGCCGATCAGATGGTCGAGCCCACTGAGGTAGGCGACGATCCCGTCATCCGGACGAGACGGACCAGCAGGACGAGACGGGCCAGCCGGACGAGACGGGCCGGCCGGGCCGGCCAGCAGGCGGTCCCTGGCGGCGAGGTACTCCCGCTCATGCCGTTCGGCCAGCGCGCACAACCGGTCGACGGCCACCTGGAGCGGCAGGCCCTCGTGCTCGCACAGGACGCGGACGGTGGTCATGGTGTCCTCGTCCCGGTACTCCTTGCGCCACGAGAGCAGGTCATTGACGATGATCAGCTGGCGCATCCCGTGGTGGTGCACCTCGTCAAGCAGCCCGGCGGCCAGCGCGCCGGTCATGTCGACCTCCGCGGCGTACTCCGTCAGCAGCCCCAGGAACGCGCAGCCGAAGCTCTCGGCCCGGATCCGCATGCAGGACTCGAAGTCCGGTACGCGACCGTCGAGTTTGCTGCGGATCTCCGCGCTGCACCCGCGCAGGAACGCCTCCAGGCTCGCGAGCAGCCGCGCCTCCTGCGGTCTGCTCAGACCGGGCGAGAGCCGCTCCCACAGGTCTGTGGCGGCGCGTGCGTAGAGCGGGGCCGTGCCCTCGGGCTCAGCGTCCGTGCCGCGGGTCACGCCTGAGCGGAGGTCGTCGAGCAAGGCCGCGAAGACCGCACCGGCGACGGCGTGCGAGCCGCCGAGCGCGGACCGGTCGGAGACGAAGGTGTCGATCACCGTGACGAACTGGTACCAGTCGGCGATGTTCCGGGCGCGCGACGCTTCCGCGTACGGCACGGTCAGCGGGCCGTACAGGCCGTTGCGCTGGCGCAGGAACACGAGCAGGTCGCTCTCGTCGGCGAAGCACGCCCCCAGCATCCGGCGGACCCACCCGTTGGAGGCGATCTCGATCCGGGCCGCGTCGGGGTGATAGCCCCGCGGGAGGAGGCGCGGCAGCGGCGGCAGGTAGAACTCCTCAGCAGGACGTCCCGGGCCGACGCGCCGCACCCCGTCGTCGCCGGCGTGCGGGCCGTTGCTCACTGCGGCCGTTGTCACGGTTGCCCCCATGTCGTCGTCGCGCTGCTGGACACCGACAGTGCGTACCGCGACTAAAGAGGGGCTTGGGCGTACGCCGGGGCCATCCGGCCTGCGTTCCGGCCCGCGTTCTGGCCTGCGTTCCGGCCCGCGTTCTGGCCCGCGTTCTGGCCCGCGTTCTGGCCCGCGTTCTGGCCCGCGACGGGATTTACCGGGGGTTTAGCAGGGGGCCGTAGACCTGTGGTGCCCGGCCGACGGAAGGAGTGCCCATGTCCGCGACAAACTCTGGTGCCACCGACGAGGTCACCGTGGTGGGCGGGTACGTACCCGTCATCGACCTCTCCGGTACGAACACCCCGGCCGGGCGCGGGAGCGCGGCCCGGGCGATCGGCGCCGCGTGTGAGACCTCCGGTTTCTTCACCGTGGTCGGCCACGGCGTGGCGCAGGAGCTCATCGACCGGATGTACGAGACGGCTCGCGCCTTCTTCGAGCTCCCCGCCGAGGAGAAGGCGAAGGTGGCGGTCGCACCCGGGACCAATGGTTTCTACGCCGAGGCCGGATGCAGCTGCGGCGAGGAGGAGGCCCCCCTCGACCTGAACGAGGTGTTCGTCGCGAGTGTCCGCGGCGACGACAACACCGTGCCCGGGAACGCCGGGGCGGTGACCCTGCCCTGGGAGGCCGCCAACCAGTGGCCGGAGGCTCCGGAGCCGTTCCGAGCCGTGTGGCGCGAGTACACCACCGCGATGGAGGAACTGGCGACCGACCTGATCCGCCTCTTCGCGCTGGCGCTCGGTCTGGACGAGAACTACTTCGACGACAAGATCGACCGCCAGGTGTCGACGATCTCGGCGAACTACTACTACCCGCTGACCATCCCGCCGCTGCCCGGGCAACTCCGCAAGGGCGAGCACGCCGACTGGGGCAACATGACCATCCTCTACCAGGACGGAGGCGGCGGGCTCCAGGTGGAGGAGAAGGACCGCGGCTGGACGGACGTCCCGTACACCAGGGGCAGCTTCGTCGTGAATCTCGGGGACATGATGGAGTTCTGGTCCGGCGGACGCTGGGTCTCCACCAGGCACCGTGTGGTCCTGCCCGCGGAGGGCAAGAACCAGACGCGGATCAGCATCCCGTTCTTCCACATCCCGAACCCCGACGCGAAGATCGAACCGCTGCTCCCGGTGAGCGACGAGGCCACCGGCGAGCGCATCAGGTCGGCCTCGACCCCGGCGGAGTGGTTCCGCGAGCGCCTGGCAGAGGTCTTCGGCTGACACGAAGCCCGAAACGAAGGGTGACACGAAGAAGGGGCCATCCGAAGATGGCCCCTACCTGCGACGTTTCCGTCGGGACGACAGGATTTGAACCTGCGACCCCTTGACCCCCAGTCAAGTGCGCTACCAAGCTGCGCCACGTCCCGGTGCCCGTGTGACCTGGGGTTTCCCCTGGCCGAACGCGCACCGAAACAATACCGCACTCGGAGCGGTGATCGCTCACGCCTTTCGCGCCCCGCCGACCTCGAGCAAACTCCAGGTCCACTGTAGCCGTCAGGGCACAGAGCGTGATTACGCGGACCCGGCCGCCTCATGAGGCCGATGACGCGGGACGAGAAGCTTGGGGCCGGCGCGACGCCGGCCCTTGAGTCGCCCGGGGTTCCAGGGCGGCCGGGTGAACAGGGTCACATCCCGGTCGGCTGCGGCTTGCGTACAGATTTGTGTGGCTTGGTCGGGGCTCGAGCGTGGCGACGAGTAGTGTCAGCGGGCCCGTGGTGGTGATCATCAGAACGCAGAAGAAGGCAATGACGCCCCAGAGCCAGGCGCGGGACCTGAACTCACGCCAGCTCTGCATGAGGTCGGCCCGGAAGCCGTCGCTGTGCGGCAGCGAGCCGGGGAGTGTGGGTGGCAGCCTGAGGAGCACCAGGCACAGGGCGCTCGATCCGTACGTTCCCGCGTGCGCGGCGAAGACGGCGCCGGGTGAGGCGAAGGCCACGAGGACGCCCGCGACGGCCGGTCCCGCGAGGGCCGCGGCCGACTCGGCCACGCGTATCGCGCCGTTGGCCTTCTGGACGCCGGTGGCCAGGCGGGGGACGGTGCTGGCGACGCCCGGCTGGAAGAGGGCGCCCGCCCTCGTCGGACCCGTCGTCCACTGACGGCACCCCTGCCCCCTCCCCCGGCAGCGGCAGCGGCGGCGCGGCGCGCGTCGTCCCGTGCGCTCTTGGCCTCCACACGCCTCGACACACCTCGCACGCCTCCACACCTGCCGGGACCACGCCACGGTGCACTGACAACGGCCGGGCCGGTCAGGGCGTCGGCGGCAGGCCCAACTCGGGGTAGGCGTCCAGGAGTCGGGTGGGGGCGGCCTGGCGCCAGGAGTCGGCGAGGATGTCCTTCAGTTCGGCTGTGTCCAGAGCCGAAAGCCGCGCACGCACCCAGGCGAACATCGCCTCGTGATCGGCGATCCAGAACTTGTCCGGCTCCGCGAGGACCAGTTCGTCGCGCTCCTCCTTCGGGCACCGCACGGCGATGGACGTCTCCTCTTCGGGGAGCGTGGCGAACATCTTTCCGGCCACCCGGAAGGTGGGCATGCTCCAGGCGATCTTCTCCGTCGTATCCGGCAGGGCCAGCGCGATACGGCGTACGTCGTCACCCGTGACCTGGGCCTTGGCATGTGCTCGAGACATGCCCTGAACCGTAGCCAACGCCACTGACAGCCCGGGCCGACGCGGCGCCCGGAACGCTCTTCACAGCACGCTCTTCACAGCACGTGCTTGTCCAGCCAGTCCCTCAGGTCTTCCTGGACCTCGTCCCTGTTCGTCTCGTTGAGGATCTCGTGGCGCGCCCCCTCGTACCCCCGCCACGTCAGGTCGTCCAGGCCCACGTACCGGTAGTCCTCCAGGAGTTCGTGGACCAGCGTCATGTCCTGGTTGCAGGGATCCTCGGTGCCGACCGCGATGTGGAGGGGGAGGTCCGCCGGGACCCTGGCGAGGTTGCGCGGGTCGTTCATCTTGCGTACCGCACGCACCCAGTCCAGGCAGAGCCCGGCGGAGAACGGGAATCCGCAGCGCTCGTCGGCGACGTACTCGTCGACCTCCGCCTCGTCGCGCGAGAGCCACTCGAAGCCGGTGCGGTGGGTGTACGCGTCGTTGAAGGCGGCGAAGAGTTCGGGGAGGTACGACGAGATCCCCTCGCGGCCGTTCTCGGCGATCTCGCGCTCCAGGCGGGCGATCGACTCCTCGATCCCGACCCCGGGCAGGGAGCGGAAGGTTCCGGAGAGGATCAGGCCCGCGAGGCCGTCCGGGTACTCCTGGGCGTAGTCCCTGGCCAGGTGCGAGCCCATGCTGTGGCCGAGCAGGAAGAGCGGGGTTCCCGGATGCAGGGTGCGTACCTGATCGCCGATCGCCTTGAGGTCGTCGACCATGGCGCGCCAGCTGTCGAACCCCGCGGCACGCCCGCCGGCAGGTGCGCCCCCCATTGCCTCGCCCGTTGCCTCGCCGGTTGCCTCGGCGGATGACTCCGCCGACGTGTCCGTCACGCCGTATCCCCCGGTCGCCTGCGCCGTCGCGCCGTGACCCCGGTGGTCGGAAGCGATCACTCCATAGCCGTGCTCGGTCAGATGCCGTGCGAAGCGGTCGTAGCGCAGGGCGTGTTCACCCGCGCCATGCGCGATCTGCACGAACGCGCGCGGTCGGCCGCCGCCGGGCAGCCAGGTGTACGTGGCGACGGGCACGCCGTCCACCGCGTTCACGAGTCCGGCGGTGTACGCGGCGGGGGCGGGCGTCGAGGCGTGGTCAGACATTCGGGAGACTCCCCTGTACGACTTCTCTGCTGCTTTCCGGATGGTGCCGGGATTGCCGAGATGCCCGCGCGGCTTCCAGACGGTGCTGAAACGTCCGTACGGCTTCCCTGCGGCGCTGGTCCTTACGTCCGGCTTCCCTGCGGCTGACGAAACAGCCGCACGGTTTACCAGCGGCTACTGAAACAGCCAAACGGCTCCCCCACGGCTGCGACACGGCTGCGACACGGCTGCTGCGACCTCCGTACGACTGTGCTTCCCGGCCCTGAAACCCTCCCCCGCACACGCGCTCTCATACCAACGGGTCTGCCGGTAGCTCGCGGTGACTCCCTTCTCACGCCAGGCCCTTCCGACCCATTGACCCCCCGTCAGGGCGGAACCTACGCTGAACAGCGCGCAGGAGAAAGCGCTTTCTAGCCCCTCCGTGCGCCGCGCGACCAACACCGCGCAACCCGCACCGCGCAACTCGCACTCACCGCACACCCGGCTACCGGCAGCCGTCCACCAGCCCAGCCCAGGGAGCGCCATGAGTACCACGAGTCCCACCGCGCCCAGACGCGGACCCGTCCGGCCGAGATCCGGCCGCCGCCCCGCCACACCGAGCCCCTGGCTCGCCCTCATCGCCCTGCTGGCCCTCGTGATCGGCCTCGGCCTCTCCGCACCGCACCGCGCGGCAGCACAGACGGAGCCGGAGACGAAAGCCGCCCCGTACCGCGTTCTGGTCTTCTCCAAGACCACGAACTCCCACCACGACTCGATCCCCGCGGGCATCGAGGCCATCAAGAAGCTCGGCAGCGAGAACGGTTTCGAGGTGGAGGCCACGGACGACGCGACGGCCTTCACCGACGCCAATCTCACCCGCTTCCAGGCCATCATCTTCAACAACACCAACTCGACCCCGCAGACGGGTGACCTGCTCGACGCCGAGCAGCGCGCGGCCTTCCAGAAGTACGTGCGCGGGGGCGGCGGCTGGGTCGGGCTGCACTCGGCCTCGGCCAGCGAGCGCGACTGGAGCTGGTACGAGGGCCTGGTCGGCGCGATCTTCGACAAGCACCCCGAGGTGCAGACCGGGCGGATCAAGGTGCTCGACCACGCGCACCCCTCCACCAAGGGGCTTCCGGAGCTATGGGAGCGTACGGAGGAGTGGTACAACTGGCGCGCCAACCCGACGGGGAAGGTGCACACTCTCGCCCAGGTCAAGGTGCGCGACGGCGTCACCGGCCTCGACGAGGGCGTCGACCAGCCGTGGTCCTGGTGCCAGAACTACGACGGCGGCCGTTCCTGGTACACCGCGGGCGGGCACGACAAGTCGGCCTTCCAGGAAGAGGGCTTCCTCAAGCACATCCTGGGCGGCATCGAGTGGGCCGCGGGCAACAAGCCCGGCGACTGCACGGCGACCAAGACCGGCGCCTTCCAGCGCACACCGCTTGCCACCAACGACCTGGCCGACCCCTTCGAGCTGGCGGTCGCCCCCGACCGGCGTGTCTTCTTCATCCAGCGCACCGGAAAGCTCAAGATCATCGACCAGGAGACGCTGAAGGTCTCCACGGCCCTCGACTTCGAGTACACCCCCGAGATGACGAGCCAGTCGGACGGACTACTCGGCCTAGCGCTCGACCCGGAGTTCGAGGACAACCACTGGGTCTATCTTCTCAATTCCGACAAGACCGAGAAACGCATCAATCTCTCCCGCTTCACCGAAGCGGACGGAAAGGTCGACCCGGCGACGGAGAAGCGGCTCCTGACCATTCCCACGCTGCGTGGCGAGGGCCGGGCGAACTCTCACATGGCGGGCTCGATCGCCTTCGACAAGAAGGGCGATCTCTACATCGCGACGGGTGACAACACCGACCCGTTCGCGTCGGACGGATTCAGCCCGATCGACGAGCGCGAAGGCCGCCGCGCCTGGGACGCGCAGGGCACCTCGGGCAATACGAACGATCTGCGCGGCAAGGTGCTGCGGGTCACGCCGAAGGACGACGGAACCTATTCGGTGCCGGAGGGCAATCTCTTCGCGCCGGGGACCGAGAAGACCCGGTCCGAGATCTACGCGATGGGCATGCGCAACCCCTTCCGCATCACCACGGACCCGTTGAGCGGCGCCCTGCTCATGGCCGACTACGGTCCCGACGCGCGGGCCGCCGTCGCCGACCGCGGTCCCGAGGGGACGGTCGAGTTCAACCGCATCACCAAGGCCGGCAATTACGGCTGGCCCTACTGCGTCGGCAACAACACCCCGTTCAACGACTACGACTTCGCGACGAAGAAGTCGGGCGCGAAATTCGACTGCGCGAAACTCGTGAACGACTCGCCGAACAACACGGGTCTGCGCGAACTGCCGCCGGCGCAGCCCGCGGACGTCTGGTACGCCTACTCCGCGTCCCCGGAATTCCCCGAACTCGGCACGGGCGGCGGAGCCCCGATGAGCGGCCCGGTCTACGACTACGACGCCGCCAACACGTACAAGACGAAGTTCCCCGAGTACTTCGAGGGGAAGTGGTTCAACTACGAGCTGACGCGTCAGTGGTTCAAGGTCTTCTCGATGCAGGAGAAGGACCAGACGTTCACCGACCCGCGCTTCGAGCCCGCCAAGGCCGGCGACCTGAATTCGATCAACTCCATTTTCCCGGACATGAAATGGAACCAGCCCTTCGACGCCGACTTCGGTCCTGACGGCGCGATGTACGTCATCGACTTCGGGCTCGGCAGCGGCACGGGCCGCGGCGGCAGCAACGAGGGCGCGGGCATCTACCGCATCGACTACGTCGCGGACGGCCGGCTGCCGGACGCCCGTGTCACGGCCACCCCGGACAACGGCAGCACCCCGCTCAAGGTCAAGTTCTCCAGCGAGGGCTCCGGGCTGCCGGACGGCAAGCCCGTCACGTACGCGTGGGACTTCGACGGCGACGGCACGACTGACTCCACCGAGGCGAACCCGACGCACACGTACACCAAGAAGGGGCTGTTCAGCGCCCGTCTGAAGGTGACGGGTCCGGACGAGCTGAGCGGACTTGCCGTGCAGGAGATCACCGTAGGGAACACCCGGCCCGAGGTGACGATCCAACAGCCGCCGAACGGCGGCACGTTCAGCTTCGGGGACACCATTCCGTTCAAGATCAAGGTGACGGACAAGGAGGACGGGAAGATCGACTGCACGCGGGTCGTCGTCCAGTCCCAGCTCGGGCACGACGCCCATCTGCACCCGCTGGACAACTACACCGGCTGCGCGGGCGAGATCGTGACGGACGCCGGGGACAGCCACGGTCCCGGCCAGAACCTCTACTACGGGATCACGGCCCAGTACGAGGACAAGGGCACGTCCGGGGTGCCCGCTCTGACGGGTTCCGCCTCGCTGACCCTGCGGACCTCCTTCCGCGAGGCCGAGCACCGCACGGCCACCGGCGGGGCGCACGGAGGCGTGGACACCGGTGAGCGCGCCGACGCGTCCGGCGGCAAACGGCTCATCGAGATCGAGGACGGCGACTGGGTCTCCTTCGACCCCGTGAACCTCAAGGGCGTCGACTCGGTGACGGTGGGTACGGCGTCGGGCGGCCTCGGCGGTGACATCGAGTTCCGCGCCGGGTCTCCCACGGGCAAGCTGCTCGGCAAGGCGAGCGTGCCGAACACCGGCGGCTGGGGCAACTTCATCTCCCCGACCGTCGACCTGGCCGACCACAGCGGCACGACGAAGCTGTACGCCGTCTTCACCAACCCCGAGTGGACCTCCGAGAAGGCCGATCTCCTGACGCTCGACTGGCTGCACTTCAACGGCCCCGGGGTCGAGAAGAAGGCCGGCGCGAAGGTGACGGTCAAGGCGGCCCCGGCCGACGGCAGCGTGCCGCTCGCCGTCAAGCTCACGAGCACGGTGAAGCTCCCGCAGGGCCGTACCGCCGCCTCGTACCACTGGGACTTCGGCGACAACGTCAAGCCGTCCGGCACGGAGAGCGGCAGCGCCGAGCACACGTACGCGCGCGCGGGGACGTACACGGCGCATCTGACCGTCACCGACGACAAGGGCGACACGACGACCGGCGCTGTCCGGATCACGGCGAAGTGAGGGGGCGGACATGACAGCCATGAAGAGAACCCGATCGAACGGAACAGGAAACGGTCTGAACGGGACCAGGCGTGCCTTTCTCGGTACGTCGATGGGGCTCGCGGCAGCGCTCGGTACCGCACTGCCCGCGCGCGCGGGTGAGGCGTCGAAGTACCGGCGCATCCCGCGCGGCGGCATCGGCATGCACCTCTACACAATGCGCGACGTCCTCGCCCGGGACTTCGCGGGCACCCTGGAACAGCTCGCCGGGATCGGCTACGCGACCGTGGGCGTGAGCGGACGGCACGGGAACAGCGCGGCCGGCATCCGGCGGATGCTCGACGCTGTGCACCTGAAGGCGGTCCTTGAGCATGTCGCGTACGACACGCTCAAGGGCAGTGGCCTCCCGCAGGCCCTGGAGGATCTGCACACCCTGGGCGCGAAGTGGCCGGTGGTGCCGAGTCTGCCCGGCGCCATGCACACGCCGGACGGATTCCGTGAAGCGGCACGGCAGTTCAACCGCATCGGCAAGGCATCGCGCGACGCGGGCCTCGGCCCGGTGCTCTTCCACAACCACGGCTCGGACCATGTGGTGGTGGACGGCACGAGCCTGTACGACATCCTCCTGACGGAGACCGACCCGCATCTGGTCGGCTTCGAACTGGACGTGTACTGGGCGGCGAAGGGCGGCAGCTCGGAGCCGGGGCGGTACTTCGTACGCCATCCGCGCCGGTTCCCCGCCCTGCACGTGAAGGACATGGCGCCGGACGGCGGCTTCGCCGACGTCGGTTCGGGGACGCTGGACTTCGCCGCGATGTTCGACCACGCGCGCGTGGGCGGCGTCAAGCAGTGGCTGGTGGAGCACGACACCCCCGCCGATCCGTTCGCCACGGCTCGCAACAGTTACCGGTATCTGGCGGCGCTGCGGTACTGACGTGCCGGGCCCGGCCGGGCTGCGCTCGAACCGCCGATCTTCTTGAAGAAGAGGCTCGTCGGGTGGAGCGCCCCGGCCGGATCGGCCGCGTAGTCCGGGATGACCCCGGCCTCGGTCCACCCTCCGGACCGGTAGAGGGACTCGGCGGGGCTGCCGGTCTCCGTGTCCAGGATCAGGAGGGTCACGCCCGCCTCGGCCGCCGCCTGCTCCGCGGTGGCCAGGAGGGCGCGGGCGAGGCCCTGCCCTCGTGCGGAGCTGTGCACCATCAGTTTGAGTATCTCGGCGCGGTGCCTGCCGTTGGGCTTGTCCACGAAGCCGACGCTGACGGTTCCGATGACGCGCGCGGCGTCGTGGGCGGCGTCGTGCCCGGCATCGCGCGAGCCGTCGTCGTGCGCGGCCCAGATCGCGAGCCGCCCGTCCGCCACGGCCGGCGCCAGGCCGCGCCACCAGTCGGCGGCGGCCTCCCGGTCGAAGGGCGCGAGGAAGCCGAGCGACGAGCCGCCCTCCACGACGTCGGCGAGCAGGACACCCAAGTCCTGCGCTGATGCGGTGAGTTGCTCTGCCGTGAGGCGCACGATCCTCGGTTGTCCGGCCCTCATCGCGCGACCACCACCAGGGCATAGCGCACGGCCGTCTCCCCCACGCACCGGAACCGCGTCGCCCCCCAGAGCCGGAAGCGCAGGCAGTCACCCACGTCCAGGGCGTGCGACTCGCCCTGCACGGTGACCTCCAGCGTCCCGTCGAGCACCCAGATGTGCTGTTCGAGGCCGGGTACGGGAGGCCGGTCGTACGCGACGTCCGCGCCCGCTTCCAGGCGGCCCTCGACGAGTTCGCCGCGCAGGCCCGCGTGGGGCGGCGACACCGAGCGCCGTACGAAGCCGGACGCCTCGTCGGTCCACACGCTCTGCTCGGCGGCGCGCACGAGTTGCGCCGGCTCGGCCTCCACCTCGCTCAGGAGCTGCGACATGGTGCGTCCGTAGACGGCGCAGAGCCGGTTCAGGAGGGACGCGGTGGGGCTGATCTCCGCGCGTTCGGCCCGCGACAGGGTGGAGCGGCTGACGCCGCTGCGGTCCGCCAGATCACCGAGGGACCAGCCGTGTTCCGCCCGCAGCCCGGCGAGACGGACGGCCAGCCGCTCGTCGACATCATCGTGTTCCATATCTGGCACGCTATCCCGAATATGAGACAGCGCGCCATCCTCCATGGAACTTCACTCGTGCGCCGACACCGCCCCCAGGAGTTCGCGGATGCGCCTGGTGGCCTCGCCGAACTCGGCTGTCGCCAGCGTCGTCGCGTACGAACGCTCGGCGGGCAGGCCGACGTCGATGATCTCCGTGATGGTGCCGGGCCGGGGGCTCATGACGACGACGCGGTCCGCGAGATAGACGGCCTCCGGGATGGAGTGGGTCACCAGGAGCACCGTGGTCCCCGTCTCGCGCCAGATCCGGTTCAGCTCGACGTTCATCTGCTCGCGCGTGAGCGCGTCGAGTGCGCCGAAGGGCTCGTCCATGAGCAGTACCGGCGGCTCGTGCAGGAGCGCGCGGCAGAGCGCGACGCGCTGCTGCATGCCGCCGGACAGTTCGTGCGGATAGGCGTCCTCGAAGCCGCCGAGTCCGGTCATGTGGATCAGATCGTCGGCACGCGCGCGTGCCTCGGCGCCGGGAATCCCCCGCATCTCCGCCTGGAGCAGGATGTTGCGGCGCGCCGTGCGCCAGTCCAGGAGGGCGGCGCGCTGGAAGACGTAGCCGATGTCGCGCCGCGGCCCGCGCACCCGTTCGCCGCCCAGGAGCACACTGCCCGAGGAGGGTGCGAGCAGCCCGGCGACGAGCTTCAGGAGGGTGGACTTGCCGCACCCCGAGGGCCCGACGATCGCCACGAACTCGCCCGCGCGGACATCGAGCGAGACGTCCTGCAACGCGGTGACGTCCTTCTTCTTCGTACGGAAGCGGACGGCCACGTCGTCGAGGCGTACCGCGGACGACTTCTCCACCCCTGCCGCGGCACGCGGATCGTCGGTTACCTCCGGACCGCCGGCCGTCTTGCGCATCGCGTCCGTTTTGAGAGTCGCGTCCTTCGTCATCGCCCTGCCGCCCCTCAGCCCTTGATCCCCTTGGCCGCGTCCCAGTACTCCGCGACGGGCTTGGCCTCCTTCACCAGGCCCGCCTCCGAGAAGACGTCGATGGTCTGCTGCCAGTCCGCCTCGGTGTTGGCGCCGGGCGCCTTGCCCTTCGTCGCGTCGGTGTGCAGCAGGGTCAGCGTCGTCTTGAACTGCTCGGACAGCACGTCCTCGGGCGGCAGTTGCTCGGACGCCCCCTTCATCGAGGCGACCGCGGGCCCCGGGCTCTTCTCGGCGGCAGCCCAGGACTCGCTCACCGCGGCGGTCATGCGCTTGGCCAGATCGCCGTTGCCCTGGAGGGTCTTGGGCCCGGCGATGAGGCCGTTGGAGTAGAAATTGAGGCCGTTCTCGGAGAAGCGCAGATACGAGACGTCCTTCTTGGCCTTGTTCTGCATGGTGGGGCCCTGGTCGCTCGCGTAACCGAGCAGCGCGTCCGTCTTGCCGGAGATCACCGCGGCGATCTTGCCCGCCGGGTCGGTGTTCTGGACCTTGACGTCGGAGAGCTCAAGGCCGTTCTTCTCCAGGAAGATCGGGAACGTCTTGGTGAGCGCGTCGCCCGCCGTGCCCGCGATCATCTTGCCCTTGAGGTCATCGGGCGCCTTGATGCCCTGCGCGTCGAAGAACTGCACGGAGGCGGGCGTCGTCTGGAGGAAGACCCCCAGACTCTTCACCTTGACGCCCTGGTCGACGCCCGCGAGCACCGCCGGTGTGTCGGCCCAGCCGAAGTCGGTCTGCCCTGCGCCGGTGGCCTGCACGGTCTTCTGCGAGCCCTGGCCCGCTCTGATGTCCAGGTCGATGCCGTGCTTCTCGAAGATCTTCTGCTGCTTGCCGTAGTAGAACGGCGCGTGTTCGCCGTACGGGTACCAGTTGAGCGTCAGCGTGACCTTGTTGAGTTCCTTGCCGGAGTCACTGGTGCTCGTCTTGTCGTCATCGCCGCCGCAGGCCGTCGCGGTCACCGCGACGAGGGCCAGGGGGACGAGGCCGGTGAGCAGTCTGCGCGCGTGCATGGGACGGCCCTTCTCGCGTACGGCGGACATGTGTGGGGCGGTGGATCCGGGTAACGGGGAGCGCGAGAGTCAGTACGTCGTGGTGGCGGCCACGTCCCTGCGGCTCGCGTGCCACGGCAGGAGCAGCTTCTCGGCGATCTCGACGATGACGAAGAGGACGACGCCGATGAGCGACATGACGAGGAGCCCCGCGAAGAGCATCGGGGTGTCGAGGTTGCCGTTGGCCTGGAGGATCACGTAGCCGAGGCCTTCGTTCGCGCCGACGAACTCACCCACGACGGCGCCCGTCACGGCGAGGGTGACGGCCACCTTCAGGCCGGAGAACAGGTGCGGCAGCGATGCCGGGAAGCGGATCTTGAGGAAGGTCTGCCAGGGGCGCGCGCCCATGGTGGCGGAGAGCTGGAGCATCTCCGGGTCGACGGCCTTCAGCCCGGTCACCATGGAGATGACGACGGGGAAGAAGGCGATGAGGACGGCGATGAGGATCTTGGGCGCGATGCCGAAGCCGAGCCAGACGACGAACAGCGGGGCGATCGCGATCTTCGGTACGACCTGGGCGAAGAGGAGGATCGGGTAGAGCGTCTTCTCGACGGTCGTCGAGTAGACCATGACGACCGCGGCGAGAATGCCGACGGCCACGGCGATGATGAACCCGAGCAGGGTTTCGTACGTGGTGACCCAGGTGTGCTGCCACAGGTAGTCGGGCTTGTCGAGGATCACGTCGAAGGTGGCGCCGGGCGAGGGCACGAGGTACGCCTCGACCATCTCGGTCGCTGCGATCAGCCACCAGGCTCCGAAGCAGACGAGCAGCAGGACCAGCGGGCGCCAGCTCTTCTCGGCCGCCTCGGCGGTACGTTGTCGCAGGGTGGGGCGGCTTCGTTCGGCAACGCCTGCCGTCGGCAAGGGAGTTGCCTGCTGCTGCAGTGCGCTCTGGCTCACGGTGAACTCCCCTGGCATTCAGCGAACTTCGGAGGCAGTTGCGGAGCTTCGGTGATACGGGTTTCGGTTCCGGTGGCACGGAAACCGCTTTCAGAAAGCGCTTTCTGATAAGGTGTCCGCCACGCTAATGACTGGCTGACCGCAGGGTCAATAGGTCGGCTCGAAGTTTCGCGACGCGGGACGAGGGGGGCGCTGTGCGGGCGCTGGGGCGCGAGCAGGAACCGGGAGCGGGGCGGACGCGGGGCCTTGAGCAGGCGCCTGGCGCGGGGGCGCGGGGCCTTGAGCAGGCATCTGGCGCGGGGGTGCGGGAACCCGGAGCGGGGCGCGGACGCGAGGAAGCACACGGCCCCCGGCCGGGACCCCGACGGCAACCCGCGGCCCAGCAGGGGCGGCGCGAGGAGCGAGCCGGATCGGGGCGGGGGCGCCAAGAGCAATCCGGATCAGGGCGGGACCGCCAGTGGCAATCCGCGGAAGGGCGAGCGCAAGAGGGGCAATCCGGATCAGAGCCGAAGAACGAGGAACAGCCCGCGCCCGTGCGAGCGCGCGACCAGGCACCGGCACCCGGGCGGGGGCGCGACCAGCCGCCCGCACCCGAGCGAGAACGCGACCAGCCGCCCGCACCCGAGCGAGAACGCGACCAGCCGCCCGCACCCGAGCGAGAACGC
>NZ_BMTR01000018.1 GCF_014649775.1 Streptomyces longisporoflavus
GGAGTACAAGGCCGAGCTGATGCACCCCTACTACGCCGCCGAGCGCGGCCTGGTGGACGACGTGATCGACCCCGCCGCCACCCGCGAGGTCCTCGTCTCCAGCCTGGCGATGCTCGCCAACAAGCACGCAGACCTGCCGTCCCGCAAGCACGGCAACCCCCCGCAGTAATCCTGCAGTAGCCCACAAGGAGAACGCTGCACATGACTACCCCTGACATCCGCGTAGAGAAGGGCCACGCCGAGCCCGAAGAGGTCGCCGCCATCACCGCGATCCTGCTGGCCCGCGCCGCCGCCACCGCACAGGCTCCTGCGCCCCGCCGAGGCCGCGACAAGGCCGGCTGGCGCCGACTGGAGCGCACCCCGGGCTTCCGCGCCCCGCACAGCTGGCAGGGCTGACCGGCGCCCTGAAGCAGCCGGCAAGGCCGACAGGCACCCCGAGGACCCCGCCCTGGCGCGGGGTCCTTCGGCAGTTGCCAGCGCCGTCAGTTGTCCGCAAGGCCCATTGCCCGCAAGGTCAGTTGCCCGCGAGGTCAGTCGAACTCTCCGGCAAGGACCCCGAGTTTGAACGCGTACCATTCCTCGGCCGTGAAACGCAGGACGAGGCCGCGTGGGTCCGAGGGATTGCGCAGGGCCACCGCGCCGTTCTCCAGCGCGGCGATTTCCACAGGGCCCTCGGCGGGGCTTCCCGGGGTGCTTGTCCACTGGGCGCGGGAGATGTCGAGCGCGTAGAGCGGCGCCTTGTCCCGCTGTGTGACGCTTGTGCCGTTCGCAGTGTTCGTGCTCATATCTGCAGAACCCCGGAGTTGATTCCAGTGATGAAGGCGCGCCACGCGGCGGAGTCGAAGACGAGTGATCCGAACTCCCGATTCTTTGTGTCGCGAATTGCCCGTTGATCGGCGGAAAGCTTCGTATGCTCGATGCAGCCGTTCGAGGCGCCACTGTAGGTACTCTTGTGCCAGTTCGCTTTCACTGATTCGACTTCTGCCTCTGTGAACGCGCGACTGGCCGCAGATGTACGAGACATCACGACCCGCTTTCTCCCTTCATGTGGTCAAGGATGTACTGGCGAGACTCCGTGGGAGAGAGCGCGGCGGCCGTCAGGTCGTCCCAGGCCTTGGTGTAAACCTGGACGTCTGGTCGCTGCTCCAGCAATGTTCCCCCGGTCATGTGCTCCAACCAGGTCACCTCTATGGGGGGTTCTCCGTGCAGGGTGAAGACCGTGTACGGAGCGTACTGCGCGGGCGGCAATGTGATGTTCAGGGGGAGTATCTGAACGGTGACATTGGCCTGATTTCCCACTTCGATCAAGTGTTGGAACTGTTGACGGATCAATTCAGCGGGACCGGATATGCGGTGCAGTGCCGGGGCGTCGATGATGACGCGCAGCCGGAATTCACTGGTCCCGTGGAGCAGATCTTTGCGTCTCATCCGCGTCTGAACAAGGGTTTCGACGCGGTCCGCCTCGGCCCCCGCGGTGAATATCTGCCGCATATAGGCTTCTGTCTGGAGCAGGCCCGGCAGCACCATCGGCTCGTAGGAGCGGATGAGCGAGGAATCGGCCTCCAGGGTGAGGTAGTCGCGTAAGTCGCCGCTGAGCAAGGGGCCTTGACCGGACCACCAGTCGACCTTGTGGATGTCCCTGGCGAGCCGCTTCAGATTGGACCGCTGCTGCTCGTCCTTCACGCCGTACAGATTGAGCAGGGTGGTCAGGTCGAGTTGCCTGATGCCCCGCTTTCCTGTCTCGATCTGGCTTATCTTCGGCTGCCCACACTCCAGTGCATCGGCCGCGTCCTGGACTTTGAGGCCGGCATCAGAGCGAAGTCGTCGCAGTTCGGCGCCTAGACGGCGGCTGCGCATGGTGGGCATCTCACTTTGCGGCATGCGCTCATGATGTCCCGCGTCTTCCGGCCAGACAACTGTCATCTGGCGCACCTCCCTTGAGAGATGTGAACGCGGAGTAATACTTGCCTAAGTGATAGATGCCTCGACATGATGCGAGTCCAACGTCCTTTGTTCTCGGTTGAGTTGACACCTACAGCGGTGCCGGAGGGGCAATGCCGAATACGTCCGCGGAGGAGCTCGTGGTGATCAGCAGATCCTGCGAGGTCCGCATGGAGTACGACCCGCGCTGCCTGGAGCAGATACGCCGGATCGTCGGCGCCTGCCTGCGCAGCTGGGGCCTGGAGGCGCTGGTCGACGACTGCGCCTTCGTGGCCACCGAGCTGTGCAGCAATGTGCGGCACTGCAAGCGCTCGTCGTTCGAGTTCGCCGTCCGTCGCACGGGCGCCGGGAGTGTGCGCCTGGAGGTGACGGACACCTCCACCGAGCTTCCGGTGGTGCCCACCGAGCCCCCGGACCCGTTCCGGGTCAGCGGGCGTGGACTGTTTCTCGTCGCGGCTCTGTCGGCCGACGTCGGGGTCGAGCCCACCGTCGGCGGCAAGATGGTCTGGGCGGAGGTCAAGGTGCCGGAGTTCGGCTGACGAGGCCGGTGGTGGGGGGTGAGACGTCGGCCGGCGTCTTCGTCTGCAGACCGGCATGACCCTCCTCTCCTTTGTGGTTTAACTGTGAAAGAAGGCGGGAGTCATCGTGAACCTGCCCTTCCACCCAGCGAGGGTCTCACCGAAATCATCACAGCGGCAGGCATGTGTTTTGGCCAAAGGTGCAACGCAAGGCGACGAAGGCCTGGAAGCGCCCGCACTGGCTGCGCTGGCTGCACTGGCTGCACAGCACTTCGCCCCCGCCGGCTTCTGCCGACGGGGGCGAACTGTGCAACGCGTACGGGGCTGCTACCGGAGCCGCGCCATCAGCGCGTGCTCCACGAGCGTGATCAAACCGCTCTTCGCGTCGGCCCGGTGCCGCGCGTCGGTGGTGATGATCGGGGTGTCCGGACCGATCTGCAGCGCCTCGCGGACCTCGTCCGGCGTGTAGGGCTGGTGGCCGTCGAAGCCGTTGAGGGCGATGACGAAGGGCAGCCCGGAGTTCTCGAAGTAGTCGACGGCGGGGAAGCAGTCGGCGAGCCTCCTCGTGTCGACCAGGACCACCGCGCCGATCGCGCCGCGTACGAGGTCGTCCCACATGAACCAGAAGCGGTCCTGTCCCGGCGTACCGAAGAGGTACAGGATCAGGTCCTGGTCCAGGGTGATGCGGCCGAAGTCCATGGCGACGGTCGTCGTCGTCTTGTCCCCGGTGTGGGTGAGGTCGTCGATGCCCGCGGACGCGGACGTCATGACGGCCTCGGTGCGCAGCGGGTTGATCTCGGAAACCGCGCCCACGAACGTGGTCTTGCCCACGCCGAAGCCGCCCGCCACCACGATCTTCGCGGAGGTGGTGGAGCGGGCTGTTGCTCCGCCGCTAGAGCTTGCGAAGTCCACTGAGCACCCTTTCGAGCAGTGTCACGTCTGGCTGGCCGCCGGCGGACTCGTCGCCGCCAGGCTGATGGATGGCGACAAGTCCGGCCTCCGCCAGGTCGGCTACGAGGATTCGGGCGACGCCGAGAGGAATGGTGAGAAGTGCCGAGATCTCAGCGACAGACTTGATCTCGCGGCACAGATTGCAGATCCGCTGATGCTCCGGCAATTGGCCCTGGAGCTGGTGCGGTTGGGCGGTGGTGTGCACCAGCGCCTCGATGGCGAGCTGGTAGCGGGGCCTGGTACGGCCGCCCGTCATGGCGTACGGGCGCACCAGGGGGTTGCTCGCAGCACCCGCGGGCGCCGCTTCCGGGGCGCGTCGCTGTGGTTGCACTGGCTGGATCCTGGGGGTGTGAGGCTGCTCGTACGGGCTCTGGCGGGGGCCCGGCTGCTGCGGCTGCTGATATGGCCTGCGGTGCTGGCTGGGCGCGGAGGGGAAGTTGTACCGGTTCGGCGCCCCTTCGTGCGGCCCCTGACCCTGGCCGTGACCAGGCGACCAGTTGGCCGACGACGAACCGTCCGGGGGTGTTCCTGAACCTGCCACGTACTCCTCCTCCGACTGTGCCGGGCACCATCATTCTGGAGCCGCGTCCCGAAACCTTACGGCCACGGGACGCGAAAACGCACCGTACGTCTACTAGTTGAGAAGGCTCCCCTGCAGCTCCGCACGCAGGTCGGGCGTGAGTACGGTGCCGGCGCGGTCGACAAGAAGCGCCATTTCGTACCCAATGAGACCGATGTCCGCATCCGGGTGGGCGAGGACGGCCAGCGAGGAGCCGTCAGAGATGGACATAAGGAAGAGGAATCCTCGCTCCATCTCCACAACGGTCTGGGTCACGGAACCGCCCTCGAAGATCCGGGAGGCCCCGGCGGTGAGGGAGGTCAGACCGGACGCGACGGCCGCGAGCTGGTCGGCCCGGTCGCGGGGGAAGCCTTCGGACATCGCCAGAAGGAGTCCATCGGCGGAGACCACCACCGTGTGGGACACCCCTGGGGTGTTGTCCACGAAGTTAGTGATCAACCAGTTCAGATTCTGCGCCGCCTGGCTCATCGGGCTCACACTAACGCTCCTGGTTGTAGGTGCTGTCAGGTCCACCGCGGTGATTACCGGTGTCCTGGCCATTCGTGCTGTCACTGCCTGCGTTGCGTCCCCGCTGGACGCCGCGGCGCAGGTTGCTCAGCCGACCCCGCACGTCCTCGGGGTCGCGGGAGACCTGAGGGCCGCCCTGTGGGGTCTGCTCCGCCGTGCCCTCGACCAGGTTGGCCTTGGGCACCCGCTTCGGGAGACCGGACGGGGTGACCCCACCCGCCTTGGGCTCCTTCAGCGACTCGGCGCGCTGCCAGCGGTCGTCGTTGGACGTACGCCAGCTGCTGTCGTTGTTTCCGAACGCGTCCTGTGCCGGGGCCGCCGGGGCGTTGCCGTTGGTGGCCGCACCGGCGCCGCCGCGGCGCGGAAGACCCGCGGCGGTGGTGTCGTGGACCGTGGAGGGGGCCGGCCCGGGACGGTCGAAGCCTACGCGCTCGGCACCGTTCGCGGGAGCCGCGGGACCAGATTCCGGTTCCGGAGCGTACTCGGCCTGATACGCGTTCGAGTTGTCGTCGAATCCGCCGCGCGACGGCCAGTCGTCCTGGTGGGAGCGGTCCGGGTAGGCCGTGAACGGCTCGGCGGCTCCGCCCGTGTGAGCGACCTGGTCGTCGTGACCGGCTTCCGCATAGGGGGCGTCCTGGTAGCCGTCCTGCGCCGGGTAGTACGGCTCGTCGTACGCCGGCTGCATGGCCTGGCCCTGGTTGTACTCGTCGTACGCCGGGGCCTGCTCGTTGTACGAGGGGTCGTAGCCGCCCTGCTGGTCGAAGCCGGGCTGCCCGTCCATCTCGTCGCGGAAGAGCGGGCGGTCGTCGGCGGACTGCGCCTGCGCTTCCAGAGCGGCACGCCGCTCCTCGCGCATCAGCGAGCGGCCCACCGGGTCGAGATCCGGGGAGTCGATCGCGTCGCCGTTGTAGCGGCTGTCGTCGAAGCCGAGCTCCGCCGCCGTACGGATCGGCTCGTGGTGGAAGGCCGGCTGCTCCGGGGCCTGCTGCTCCGGCATGATCGAGGAGACCGTGAACTCGGACTCCGGCAGCTGGTTCTCGCCGCCGCCACCGTGCGTGATGCCGTCGGGAAGCATGACGAGCGAGGTCGTGCCCGCCTGCTCGCCCGAGGGGCGCAGCTGGACGCGGATGCCGTGCCGGTCGGAGAGGCGGCCGACCACGAACAGGCCCATGCGCTGCGAGATCGCCGCGTCCACCGTCGGCGGGTTGGCCAGCTTGTGGTTGATGTCCGCGAAGTCCTCGGCGGTCAGGCCGATGCCCTTGTCGTGGATCTCGACCATGATGCGGCCGTCGGGAAGACGGGTTGCGGTGACGCGGACCTTGGTCTGCGGCGAGGAGAACGTGGTGGCGTTCTCCAGGAGCTCGGCGAGCAGGTGCACGAGGTCGGTCACGGCGAGGCCGTGGATCTCGGCCTCCGGGACGCCGGACAGCTCGATGCGCTCGTACTGCTCCACCTCGGAGGAGGCGGCGCGCAGGACGTCGACCAGCGGGACCGGCTGGTCCCAGCGGCGGCCGGGCTCCTCGCCGGAGAGGACCAGGAGGTTCTCGCCGTTGCGTCGCATACGGGTCGCCAGGTGGTCCAGGCGGAAGAGGCTCTCCAGCTGGTCCGGGTCGGCCTCGTTGTTCTCCAGGTCGGTGATGAGGGTCAGCTGGCCCTCGATCAGGGACTGGTTGCGGCGCGAGAGGTTGGTGAAGATCGCGTTGATGTTGCCGCGGAGCAGGGCCTGCTCGGCGGCGAGCCGGACGGCCTCGCGGTGTACCTGGTCGAAGGCGCGGGCGACCTCGCCGATCTCGTCCGTGGAGGAGATGGGAATGGGCTGTACGCGGGTGTCGACGCGGCCGGGGTCGGTGCGCGAGAGCTGGTCGACCAGCATCGGCAGGCGCTGCTCGGCGATGCCGAAGGCGGCCGTACGCAGCTGGCGCATCGCCTTGGACATCTGGCGGGCCATCATCCCGGCCAGGATGAAGGCGGCGAGCAGCGCGATCACGACGATGGCGCCGGTGATGTACGCGTTGCGCTGGGCGTCGGCGGCGATGTCCGAGGCCTCGGTCACCGCCTTGTCGGCGAGGTCGGACTCGATCGTGCGGTACGCGTCGAACTTCGCGGTGGTGGTGGCCCACCAGGTCTCGGGCGTGATGCCCTTGCCCGCGAGGGCGACCCGGGCGCTGGGCTGCGTGCTCTGCAGCTGCGCCATGGCGGCGACCATCGCCTCCGGCGACGGCGGCGCCACGAACGTCTCGCCCTTGGCCTTCGCGGCGGCGGCGGCCTGCTTGGCCTGCTTCTCGCCGTCGGCCTTCAACTTCTTCTTCGCGGCCTCCAGCTTGGCGACGTCCTCGGGGGTGCCGCCGCCGGTGTACTCCTCGATGGCGATGCCCTCGAGGTAGGCGTACGAGGAGAGGGCCACACGCTGCTTGGCGAGGCTGGAGGCGGTCGGGCCGGGCTTGACGAGCAGGTGCGTACCGAGGGAGCGCTCCAGCGAGAGCGCGGCCTTGGTCAGCGAGATCGCGTAGACGGTGCGGCCGTAGCTGGTGATGTTTCCGGTGCCGAGACCGAGTTCGTTGGCGAACTCCATCAGGGGGTGCTGGATGGCTACGTAGCCCTCTTCGGTCTGCGCGCCGGAGAGCTTGGAGGTGTAGGCGGCCGCACGCAGGGTCTGCAGACCGGGCTCCACCTTGTGGAAGCCGTCGAGGCGGCGCTTGAGCCCTTCCTTCTGCGGCATGTTCTCGGCGGCGGCGTCGAACTCGCTCTTGGCCTGGTCGGTGGCCTTGCGGGCCTTCACGACGACCGGGTCGTTCTTCTTGCCGCGAAGCAGCGGGGCGGCGGAGAGGTCGCGCTCCTCGATGAGGCGGTTGCCGTAGTTCAGCGAGGCCTGCACGAGGCGAGCCGTGTTCTCGGCGTCCTGGGCCTCGTTCCAGGTGTCGATCGACCCCTTCACCTGGAAGCCGCCCATGACCAGACCGACGAGCACGGGTATGAGGAGGATCGCGTTCAGTCGGGTCGGCACGCGCCAGTTGCGCGGGGACATTCTGCCCCCGGAGGGAGCCGGCGGTTCCATGCCCTGCACATCGGCGGGGGACGCCGCTGTGCGCGGCGGCGGGGTGAAGTTGCCCCGCGTATCCCGCGTCTGCGGCGGTGCGGGGCTCGTCTTGCTTCGCCTCACTCGACCAACAACCTCTCGGCGGCGGGACCTACACCGGTCCCGCTGTCGTCTCCAAGGCCCGTGCTACTGGGCAGTTCAGCGCATTCCAGCACGTCAGGGGGTCCTCTACCAAACAGTGAGAAGCGTTGGTTCCGAGTGGTGTAAGCCTCAGATAAAACGGTCAAAAAGAGCGAGCCCCGCCAAAAGGCGGGGCTCTTGTGCGCGCAGCGACACCAGATGACCGCGACGCGTGGCGGCGCCCGGTGAATTCTCTGTCGAAACGTTATGAACAGAGCGGTCATCCGTGTCAAAAGACACAGGCCGCTCTGTTGAATCTACGGCAACTGCCGTACTCCCTCGTCTACTTGAGTCGTGCCATAAGTGCGTGTTCGACCAGCGTGATCAGGCCGCTCTTTGCGTCCGCACGGTGTCGCGCGTCGGTGGTGATGATCGGCGTGTTGGGACCGATCTGGAGAGCTTCGCGCACTTCATCGGGGGTGTACGGCTGGTGGCCGTCGAATCCGTTGAGCGCGATGACGAAGGGCAGGCCGCTGTTCTCGAAGTAGTCGACGGCCGGAAAGCAGTCGGCGAGACGGCGGGTGTCCACGAGTACGACGGCGCCGATCGCGCCGCGTACGAGGTCGTCCCACATGAACCAGAAGCGGTCCTGTCCCGGCGTACCGAAGAGGTACAGGATCAGGTCCTGGTCCAGGGTGATGCGGCCGAAGTCCATGGCGACGGTCGTCGTCGTCTTGTCCCCGGTGTGGGTGAGGTCGTCGATGCCCGCGGACGCGGACGTCATGACGGCCTCGGTGCGCAGCGGGTTGATCTCGGAAACCGCGCCCACGAACGTGGTCTTGCCCACGCCGAAGCCGCCCGCCACCACGATCTTCGCGGAGGTGGTGGAGCGAGCCGGCGCTCCGCTGCTAGAGCTTGCGAAGTCCACTGAGCACCCTTTCGAGCAGTGTCACGTCAGGCTGACCGCCGGCGTTCTCGTCGCCGCCGGGCTGGTGAATGGCGACGAGCCCGGCCTCCGCCAGGTCGGCCACGAGGATCCGGGCCACGCCGAGCGGCATGGAGAGCAGCGCCGACACCTCGGCCACCGACTTGACCTCGCGGCACAGGTGGCAGATGCGCTGGTGCTCGGGGAGCAGCCCCATCAGCTGCGCCGGGTCGGCCGTCGTGCTCACCAGCGCCTCTATCGCGAGCTGGTAGCGGGGCCTGGTCCGGCCGCCGGTCATCGCGTAAGGACGCACCAGCGGCTGGTCGCCTTCAATGCCGTACGACGCGTGAGAGCCGTACGGGTCGTGAGAGGCGTTGGGCGGGGTCATGGATCCTCCGGGCGGGACAGCAGGTGGTCTGCGTGCCGTCTGATAGAGCCGGTGGGGGGCACCAGGGTGGCCGGACGGTGGTCAGTACGTTCGGTCGGTGGGGCGGCCGATTGAGAAAAATCAGTGCAACAGGCTGCCCTGCAGTTCGGCGCGGAGGTCCGGGGTAAGAACGGCGCCCGCGCGGTCGACGAGGAGCGCCATCTCGTATCCGACGAGGCCGATGTCGCACTCGGGGTGTGCGAGCACGGCCAGGGACGAACCGTCGGAGACCGACATGAGGAAGAGGAACCCCCGCTCCATCTCCACCACGGTCTGGGTGACGGCGCCGCCCTCGAAGATGCGCGAGGCTCCGGCGGTGAGGGAGGTCAGACCCGACGCCACCGCGGCCAACTGGTCGGCACGGTCGCGCGGGAAGCCCTCGGACATCGCCAGAAGGAGGCCGTCGGCGGAGACCACGACCGTGTGGGACACCCCGGGGGTGTTGTCCACGAAGTTCGTGATCAGCCAGTTCAGATTCTGTGCCGCCTGACTCGGACTCAACTAACGCTCCTGCTGGTGAGTGGGGAAGCTGCCGGTCTGGCCGGTACCGGCCTGCCGGCCCTGCTGGATGCCCCGACGGAGATTCGTCAGCCGGCCGCGCACGTCGTCAGGCGCACGCGAGACCTGCGGACCTGTGCTGTCCTGCTGCTGCTGTGCGGTGCCCGCGACGAGGTTGGCTCGCGGGACACGGCGCGGCAGGCCGGACGTGGTGACACCGCCGGCGGACGGCTGCCGGACGCGCTCGGCCTGGCGGCCGAGCTCGTCGTTGGGCGAGGTGCGCCAGGTGGCGGCGCTGCCGTTGGTGACGCCGTTGATGTTGTTCCCGCCGCCGGTTCCGTTGGACGCGGGAGCCGGCGACTGGCCGGACCGCTGGGGCGCGGCCGGGTTCTGCGGCTGCTGGGCCCGGGACCGCGACGGGAGGGGGGACGACGGCTGCGAGCGCTGGGGGCGCTGCGGCTGCTGCTGCTCGGGCGAGAGGTCGCCGCCCTGCGGGGCCTGGTATCCCTGCTGCTGTTGCTGCTGGAACCAGTTGGTCTCCAGCGTGTCGAACAGCGGAGTGCGGCCGTCACCGGGACCGGCGGGCGGCAGGCCCTCCGGCTGCGAGGGCTGCTGCTGGGGCTGCTGCGAGGCCTGCGGCGGCACCGGCGGGATGCCGAGCCGGCCGCCTTGGTCCTGGTCCTGGCCGGGGCCCTGACCACGCCGGGGCGCCTCGCTGTTGTAGCCGGGGGCGCTGGTGCCGGGACGCTGGAACTGGCCCGTGCCGGAGGAGGCGTCCTGGCCAGGCTGACCGCCCTGACCGCCCTGACCGCCCTGGCCACCGAAGACGTCCGGGCGCACGAACTGTCCTGTGCCCTGCTGACCGGCGTGCTGCTGACCCGTGCTCTGCTGCTGACCGGTGTGCTGCGGCGAAGCCGTGCCGGGCGGCGGACCGTTGAAGTCCGGCCGCGCGAACTCGGCGGTCGAACCCGGGCCCTGGATACCGGCGTCGGCCGCGGGGTGCTGCGGGAACTGCCCGGTGGACTCCGGCTCCTCGTGGCCGCGCGGGGTGTCGAACGGCTCGCGCGAGACCTGCGGCTGCGCGTTCTCGTCGCTCCAACTGGGCACGCGCGGCTGCGGGTTGCCGCCGGGAAGCTCGGCACGCGGACCACCGCGCGGCGGCAGCTGCGGGCGGCGACCCTGATCCCCGGTGTTGCCCGCGGAGGGGTTCGCGGCGGGGTTCTGGGGCCCCGCGGCCGGGTTCACCGGGTTCGTACGCTGCTGAGGTACGGGAGGCTGCGGCGCGGAACCCTGTCCGCGACCGGCGCCCGGCGCACCCCCGAAGAGGCTGCCGCCGGAACCACCCGGAGCGCCGCCCTGCCCGGGCGGCCCCTGCCGGGGAGGCTGCTGACCCGAAGGACCCTGAGCACCTGGGCCACCGGGCATACCCGGACCACCGGAAGCGCCCGGACCACCCGCAAGACCGGAAGGACCGACCGGCGCCGAGGGCGAACCGGCCCGCGGCCCGGCGTCACGCGACGGCAGCGCGGCGCGCGGCCCCGATCCCGTGACCTGGCCACGGGGCGGACCCGCACCGAGCCGGCCCGCGGAACCGGCGGGACCCGAACCGGGCGCGCCGCTGCCGGCACCGACACCGCGGCGCGCGGCGGCCGCGCCCGCGGAGGCCTGCGCGGCGACAGGGCCGCCGCTCTGGCCGGGACCGGGCGTACCGGGCTTGTTCGGCGCCTTCTTGCCGCCCTGGGCGACATCGACGGGCAGCATGACCAGCGCGGTCGTGCCGCCGGAGTCCGAGGGACGGAGCTGGATGCGGATGCCGTGACGCTGCGAGAGACGGCCGACCACGAACAGACCCATGCGGCGCGAGACCGAGACGTCCACGGTGGGCGGCGAGGCGAGCCGCTCGTTGATCGCGGCGAGGTCCTCGGGCGACAGGCCGATGCCGGTGTCGTGGATCTCGATGAGCACACGCCCGTCGGGCAGCGCGTGACCGGTGACCTTGACCTTGGTCTGCGGCGAGGAGAACGACGTCGCGTTCTCGAGCAGCTCGGCGAGCAGGTGCACGAGGTCGTTGACCACGCGTCCGGCGACCTCGGTCGTCGGGACCGCGGAGAGTTCGATGCGCTCGTACTGCTCCACCTCGGACGCGGCGGCACGCAGCACGTCGACGAGCGGCACGGGCCGGGTCCAGCGACGGCCGGGCTCTTCACCGGCGAGGACGAGGAGGTTCTCGCCGTTACGGCGCATGCGGGTCGCGAGGTGGTCGAGCTTGAACAGCGAGGAGAGCTGGTCGGGGTCGGCCTCGCGCGACTCCAGCTCGGAGATGAGCGAGAGCTGGCGCTGGATAAGACCCTGCGAACGCCTCGACAGGTTGGTGAACATCGCGTTGACGTTGCCTCGCAGCAACGCCTGCTCGGCGGCGAGGCGGACGGCCTCGCGGTGCACGTCGTCGAAGGCCGCGGCCACCTGGCCGATCTCGTCCCTGGAGTGCACACCGACGGACTCGACGGAGGTGTCGACGTCCTGCGGGTCGGCCTCGGAGAGCTGCTTGACCAGCTCGGGCAGGCGGTCCTGGGCGACCTTGGTCGCGGTGTCCTGGAGGCGCCGCAGCGAGCGGATCATGGACCGGGCCACGACGAAGGCGCCGACGAGCGAGACGCCGAGGACGAGCAGGATCAGCGCACCGTTGAGGATGGCGGCCTGCTCGGACTCGTTGCGCAGCTCGCGGGCCTTCTGCTCCATCTCGTTGAGCAGCGTGAGCTCGATCTTGGACATCGCGTCGATCTTGGTGGTGTCCGCGTCCACCCAGTCCTTGTACGAGCGCTTGTCCTGGAGCTTGATGCCGCCTTCCTGGCTCAGCACACGCTTGGCGTAGGAGTCGGCGCCCTTGATGGACGAATTGCCGCCGTCGATGGGCTTGGTCAGCTCGTCGGGGTTGCCCGCGTAGATGCCCTTGAAGGCATCCAGCTCGGAGTTCTCCTTGTCGAGCGCGGAGAAGCCGTAGCGCCGGTCGGTCTCGGAGATCGAGCCGAACGTGCTGTCGCCCGCGGGAAGCGATGCGGCGATCACGGCCCGCTGCACCGAGGCGTACTCCTTGGCGGAGGAGAAGGCCGTCAGGGCGCGGGTGCGCTGGATCATGTCCGGGTTACTGGTCGCCTGCGCCATGTCCGAGGACAGGGTGAGCAGCTGCTCGATGAGCTGGCTGTAGGCGTCGACCGTCTGCGACGTCGACTTCGTGTCGCTGTACGCGTTCTGGCGTACGTCGCTGATCTTCTGGAGCTGCTGGGTGATGTCGACCGTGTTCGCGCGGACGCCGAGGAGGCCCTTGTCGTCGTCGGTGTTGTCGAGTTCCTGGGTCTCCTGGAGGAAACGGTTGTACGCGCGGTCGGTCTTCTCGCGCGAGCCCTTGACCACGTAGTCCGACGACTTCGCGCCGTGCGCGAGGGGGCCTGCCGAGCGGTCGCGCTCCTCCTGGAGCGCGGAGGCCAGCTCGGTGGCCCGCTTGGTCATGTCGGTCAGCAGCTTCATGTTGTTGAGCTGCTGGATCTCGTCCATCGACTCATTGATACGAAGAGCGCCGAGCGAGGTCGCGGTGATCACGGGGAGCGCGAGCAGCGAGACAAGTCGGGTGGAGATGCGCCAGTTGCGCAGGGCTATTCGGGAGCCGGGCCCGGTGGGCGATTTCGTGGTGCCCGTCGGCGCGGCGGCCGTGGGCAGGCTCGTGCCGCCCGTACCGCGCACGGCGCTCGGACCGCCGTCGCCGGGTGCCTGCCCGGGGTTCTGGGCGTGCTGGGCCGAGGAGCCGCGGTCGGTCCCGCCGCGCTCCGGCTCCGCCGCAGCGCTGCTGCCATCCCTCTTGAAACGTCCCTGCACTAGCGTCGCAACCTCTGGACCAGGCGTCCCTCCGCACAAACGGCGGGACGGTGTCGGCGTCGTGGGGCGCAAACGCCCCATGGTGGTCGTGAGTGACCGGCGCTGCTCCCCTTTCCCGCCGCCACTCGGCGCTGCGTTGCGCCCCTGCGCGCCGGTTCGATCCCGCGGCGGTCCCGGGAATTCCAGCACAGTGCAGGATCTCCAACAAGGCCCGTGTGTCGCGCCGCGACGTCCGTGACACGGCGTGAGGGACGAGTCACGAGACGTAGAAAGTTATCTGGGGCAAATCGGTCTTTTATGCCCAAGAAAGCTACGGCCTGTGGGTGTCCCAGTGTTCATGATCGGGAGCGGAATGATGGCTTCAGTGGCGCAATGTCCGATTCGAACAAGGCCTTCACGGGCCTGAATTGACCCTTTTGCCCGGTCGCTCGTGAGCAAACTCACATCAAGATCAAGGCCTCCCCAAAGCTTTGGCCGGGAATTGGATGTTTAGCCTGACGCTTTACAGGGATGGCGAATCCGACAACCCGCGCCCGCCACAGGACGCCTCAACCGACAGGATCCGAACAGCAGATGAAGACTGTGAAGTCGGCGATGTTCCGCAACATAGCCAACCCGCGCCGCACCACCCTCGCCCACCTCACGGACGCGCAGGAGGTCGCCCCGGCCGCCGAGCAGCCGGCCCACGCGGTGGAACTGCCGACGGTGACGGCCAACCCGAAGCGCACGGTTCTGATGGACGTGCCGGTGCAGTCCAGCCCGTCCGGGGTGTGATTCAGCCCGTCCGGCGTTCGAGGACGAGCTCGCGCGGCGGCGACGGGCAGGGCAACGGCGCGGGGTCACGTGAGATCCGCTCGCACGCGGGCCGCAGGCCCCCGCGTTAGCCTGGGGCGTCAGACTCCACCCGAAACCAGCAAGGGGCCAAGGCTCACGTGCGCATCGCCAGGTTCTCCATCGACGGCAACGTCGCCTTCGGCGCGGTCGAGGGCGAAAGTCCCCCCGGAACGACCGACGGGCTCGTCCTCGACATCATCAAGGGCATCCCGTTCGCGGACTTCGAGCTCTCCGGCACGAAGGTCCCGCTGAGCAAGGTCAGGCTGCTGCCCCCGGTGCTCCCCAACAAGGTCGTGGGCATCGGCCGCAACTACGCGGACCACGCGAAGGAGCTCGGCAACGAGGTCCCCGACGTCCCGGTGGCCTTCTTCAAGCCCTCCACCTCGGTGATCGGCCCCGGCGACTCGATCGCGTACCCCTCCTTCTCGCAGGAGGTGCACTACGAGGCCGAGCTCGCCGTGGTCATCGGCCGCATGTGCCGCGAGGTCCCGCGCGAGCGCGCACGTGACGTCATCCTCGGCTACACCTGCGCGAACGACGTCACCGCGCGTGACGTGCAGCAGCGCGAGAAGCAGTGGGCCAGGGCCAAGGGCTTCGACAGTTCCTGCCCGCTCGGTCCCTGGGTGGAGACCGACCTCGACCCCTCCGACCTCACCATCCAGTGCACGGTCAACGGCGAACAGCGCCAGCTGGGTCGTACGACCGACATGGTCCGCTCCATCGAGGACCTGATCGTGCACATCTCCGAGGCGATGACGCTGCTCCCCGGCGACGTCATCCTCACGGGCACCCCGGCAGGGGTCGGCCCCCTCAACGTCGGCGACGAGGTCGCCGTCACCATCGAAGGCATCGGCACTCTCACCAACAAGGTGATCAAGCGTGGCTAACGCGACTCCCGTACGCGTACGGTTCTGTCCCTCGCCGACCGGCAACCCCCACGTGGGCCTGGTCCGCACTGCTCTCTTCAACTGGGCCTACGCCCGGCACAACGAGGGCACCCTGGTCTTCCGCATCGAGGACACCGACGCGGCCCGCGACTCGGAGGAGTCGTACGAGCAGCTGCTCGAGGCGATGCGCTGGCTGGGCTTCGACTGGGACGAGGGCCCCGAGGTCGGCGGCCCGCACGCGCCGTACCGCCAGTCGCAGCGGATGGACATCTACCAGGACGTCGCCGCCAAGCTCCTGGACTCGGGCCGCGCGTACTACTGCTACTGCTCCACGGAGGAGCTGGACGCCCGCCGCGAGGCGGCCCGCGCCGCAGGCAAGCCGTCCGGCTACGACGGCCACTGCCGCGACCTGACCACCGAGCAGCGCGCCGCGTACGAGACGGAGGGCCGCAAGCCCATCGTCCGTTTCCGCATGCCCGACGAGGCGATCACCTTCACGGACCTGGTCCGCGGCGAGATCACCGTCCAGCCCGAGAACCTCCCGGACTACGGCATCGTCCGTGCCAACGGAGCACCGCTCTACACCCTGGTGAACCCGGTCGACGACGCCCTGATGGAGATCACCCACGTCCTGCGCGGCGAGGACCTGCTCTCCTCCACCCCGCGCCAGATCGCCCTCTACAAGGCGCTGACGGACCTGGGCATCGCCAAGGAGACCCCGGCCTTCGGCCACCTCCCGTACGTCATGGGCGAGGGCAACAAGAAGCTGAGCAAGCGCGACCCCCAGGCCTCGCTCAACCTCTACCGCGAGCGCGGCTTCCTCCCCGAGGGCCTCCTGAACTACCTGTCCCTCCTGGGCTGGTCGTTCTCCGCGGACCAGGACGTCTTCACGATCCCCGAGATGGTCGCCAAGTTCGACCTCGCGGACGTGAACGCCAACCCGGCCCGCTTCGACCTGAAGAAGGCCGAGGCGATCAACGCCGACCACATCCGCATGCTGGACGTGAAGGCGTTCGCGGCGGCCTGCGAGCCCTGGCTGAAGGCCCCGCACGCCAACTGGGCCCCCGAGGCATTCGACCAGGCGGCTTGGGAGGCCATCGCCCCGCACGCCCAGACCCGCATCAAGGTCCTCTCCGAGATCACGGAGAACGTGGACTTCCTCTTCCTGGATGAGCCCGTCGACGACGAGGCGTCCTGGACCAAGGCCATGGGCAAGGGCGACCCGGCCGCGCTCCTGACGACGGCCCGCGCCAAGCTCGACGCCGCCGACTGGACGTCCCCCGAGTCCCTCAAGGAGGCCGTCCTGGCCGCCGGCGAGGAGCACGGCCTGAAGCTCGGCAAGGCCCAGGCCCCGGTCCGCGTCGCCGTAACCGGCCGCACGGTCGGCCTGCCCCTCTTCGAGTCCCTGGAGATCCTGGGCAAGGAAAAGTCCCTGACCCGAATCGACGCGGCCCTGGCGAAGCTCGCCGCGTAAGCACGTACGTGCAGAACGAAGGGCCCGGAAGCCGTCACGGCTGCCGGGCCCTTCGCGTACGTTCGAACCATGCCGATCAAAGCCGTGGTCTGGGACGTAGACGACACGATCTTCGATTACGCCCACGCCGACACCGCCGGTATGCACGCGCATCTCACCGCCGAGGGGATCATCGAGCGGTACGAGACCGCCGAGCGTGCCCTCGTGCTCTGGAAAGAGGTCACCGAGCGCCACTGGGCGCGCTTCAGTGCCGGGGGGATCGATTTCGAGGATCAGCGGCGTGACCGCGTACGCGAGTTTCTGGACGACGTCCTGACCGACGAGGACGCGGACGCCTGGTTCGCGCGCTACCTCGTGCACTACGAATCCGCGTGGAAGCTCTTCCCCGACACCGTGCCCGTCCTGGACACCCTCGCCGGTGATTACCGTCACGCCGTCCTCTCCAACTCCGCCCTGATGGTGCAGGACCGCAAGCTGCGTGTCCTGGGCGTGCGTGATCGCTTCGAGTCCGTACTGTGCGCCGCCGAACTCGGCGTCTCCAAGCCCGCGGCGGAGGCCTTCCTCGCGGTGTGCACGGCGATGGGCCTCGCGCCCGGGGAGGTCGCCTACGTCGGGGACCAGCCGGAGATCGACGCGCGGGGGGCGCGGGACGCGGGCCTTCTCGGGATCTGGCTCGACCGCAACGGCGCGGTACAGGAAGGTCCGTCGGGAGTGCACCGCATCTCCGGGCTCACCGAGCTGCCCCCGCTGCTCCGCGGCGATACCCGTTTTGGAGCGCCGTCCACCTTCGGGTAATGTTCTTTCTGCGCCGCCCGAGAAGGCCGAAAGGTCCGGACAGGGAGACGTAAATCGAAGCAAAACCTCTTCAAGGGGTTGCGTATCGATGGCCTATGGTGTAATTGGCAGCACGACGGTTTCTGGTTCCGTTAGTCTAGGTTCGAGTCCTGGTAGGCCAGCTCGCAGAGCTTATCTGCAACGCCCCCGTTGTGTAGCGGCCTAGCACGCCGCCCTCTCAAGGCGGTAGCGCCGGTTCGAATCCGGTCGGGGGTACAGATCCTTCCCATGGAAGCAGTCAGGGTCGCACCCACTGCTACCGATGCAGGATCGCTAGGGCCCCCGTTGTGTAGCGGCCTAGCACGCCGCCCTCTCAAGGCGGTAGCGCCGGTTCGAATCCGGTCGGGGGTACGCAGGGTCTAGCTGGTCTAGACCACAGTGGGCTATGGTGTAATTGGCAACACGACGGTTTCTGGTTCCGTTGTTCTAGGTTCGAGTCCTGGTAGCCCAGCGTAGTGCAGCAGGACAAAGCAGTGCAGCAGGACAAAGCAGTACAGCAGGACAAAGCAGTACAGCAGGACAAGCTAGCCCCCGTTGTGTAGCGGCCTAGCACGCCGCCCTCTCAAGGCGGTAGCGCCGGTTCGAATCCGGTCGGGGGTACAGAGAGAGAAGGGGCCTTCCCGCAAGGGAGGGCCCCTTCGTCGTTCACTCCTCTTCGGTGCCCCGCCCGGAGTCGTCCTGTCCGGAGTCGCCCCGTCCGAAGCGGCGGTTGGACTCCTCCGCCTGTGCGATGCGGCGCAGTGCGAGCAGCACCGGCTCGTAGAGCACGGTCAGCGCCACGGCCGCCTGCAACTGTTCGTCCGGTGATTCGTATCGCTCGATCAAGTCCAGGTCGGCGACCGCCAGTTGGCGCCCGGCGCGCGCGTAGGGCGCCAAGTCCTCGACGGCGCACGGATATCCGAGCCGGGACAGCGTGCCGACCGCGGTCACCAGCATCCGGTACGCAGGCGAGTCGTCCCCGTACTCCCGGGCGTGCTCCCAGTCGGGCTGGTCGAGAAGCGTGTCGACGGTGTGCCGCGCGGTCTGCGTGTCCGCGTCCTCCTCGGCGGACTCGGGACCGTGGGGGAGTGCCCAAACTGCCGTGCCCAGGCGGGAGTTGTGGTCCAGGGTGTCGTCCTCCAGGGCGGTGAGGACCTCCCGCGCCGACGCGATCGGCACCCGGCCCACCTGGATGAGCGCCCGCACCAGGCGCAGCCGTCGCAGGTGCGTCTCGTCGTACTCGGCCTGCGTCGCCGTCACTCGGTGGCCGGGCGGGAGCAGGCCCTCGCGCAGGTAGTACTTGATCGTGGCCGTCGAGACCCCGCTGCGCGTGCTGAGCTCCGCCAGTCTCATCGGCTCGTTTCTCCTCGTGCTGTTCTGCCCTCTTGCGCATCCACTTAGGGAGTGCCACTATCCAATCATGGATAGCGACACTATCCAACGCTCCATGAAGGGGGAAGCATCATGAGCACCAAGCCGATCGAAGGGCGCATGACGGCCGACGCACAGGGCGGAGTCACGGTCTTCACCATCGGAATGCGCATCAACAACTTCCGCGCCGTGCGCAGCTGGTGGCCCGTCTTCCGCGCGATGCCACGGATGCTCAAGGAGCTGTCGCAGGACCGGGGGAGCGGCATGCTGGGATACCAGCTGCTGCTGGGCGGCCCGCGGCTGCTGTACGTCGTGCAGTACTGGAAGTCGACCGAGGAGCTGTTCGCCTACGCGTCCGACCAGGGCAAGGAGCACCGGCCCGCCTGGGCGGCCTTCAACCGGCGGATGCGGGAAGGCAAGGGGAAGGTCGGCTTCTGGCACGAGACCTACGACGTGCCGGTCGGCGCGCACGAGGCGGTGTACATCAATATGCCGGAGTTCGGCCTGGGCAAGGCCATCGGCGTGGTGCCGGTCGGCCGCCGGGGTGACCGGGCCGCGGATCGGCTGAAGGCGGTCTGAGCGCGCACGGAAACCCGTAGGGGGCAGTAGGGGGACGGTAAGGGGACACAGGAAAACGCCCGAGGGGCCGCCGCGGCGTTGAGGCGGCCCCTCGGGCGTTCTGTGTGCTGTGGGTGCGTCGTGCGGGTTCAGCCGCCCGTGCGGCGCAGGGCCTCGGACAGGCGCCCGGCGGCGTCGATGATGGCCTGGGCGTGCATCCGGCCGGGATGGCGGGTCAGGCGCTCGATCGGCCCGGAGACCGAGACGGCGGCGACCACGCGGTTCGACGGGCCGCGCACGGGGGCGGAGACGGACGCGACGCCCGGCTCCCGCTCGCCGATCGACTGGGCCCAGCCCCGGCGGCGTACGCCCGAGAGGGCCGTGGCCGTGAAGCGGGCGCCCTGGAGGCCGCGGTGCAGGCGCTCCGGCTCCTCCCAGGCCATCAGGATCTGTGCGGACGAGCCCGCTTTCATCGTGAGCGTCGAACCGACGGGGACCGTGTCCCGCAGGCCCGAGAGGCGCTCGGCCGCGGCGACGCAGATGCGCATGTCGCCCTGCCGGCGGTAGAGCTGCGCGCTCTCGCCCGTGACATCGCGCAGGTGTGTGAGGACCGGGCCCGCCGTGGCGAGCAGGCGGTCCTCGCCGGCCGCCGCCGCGAGTTCCGCGAGCCGCGGGCCGAGAATGAAACGGCCCTGCATGTCGCGCGCCACCATCCGGTGGTGTTCCAGTGCCACGGCGAGGCGATGTGCCGTGGGTCGTGCGAGTCCGGTGGCCGCGACCAGCCCCGCGAGGGTGGCCGGACCGGACTCCAGGGCGCTCAAGACGAGAGCCGCCTTGTCGAGAACGCCGACGCCGCTAGAGTTGTCCATGCGTCGATACTCGCGTCTCACTCTGTGAAACGCAAGTTCAATTTCTCATGGAACACGTCACCCTGTACGTGCGATCCGCGGACCAACGGAAAGCGGTCCACGCGCGGCACGAGGGGAACGGGCGTGGACGAACAATTCTCTAGTTGGGCCGGCACAAGACGGCCGGTCGGAGGGAAAGCGATGGGTAGGACACTCGCGGAGAAGGTCTGGGACGACCACGTCGTCCGGCGCGCCGAAGGCGAGCCCGACCTCCTCTTCATCGATCTGCACCTGCTGCACGAGGTGACGAGCCCGCAGGCCTTCGACGGCCTCCGCCAGGCAGGTCGCCCGGTGCGGCGGCTCGACCTCACCATCGCCACCGAGGATCACAACACCCCGACCCTCGACATCGACAAGCCGATCGCGGACCCCGTCTCGCGGGCGCAGTTGGAGACGCTGCGCAAGAACTGCGCCGAGTTCGGCGTACGGCTGCACTCGCTGGGCGACGTCGAGCAGGGTGTCGTCCACGTGGTGGGCCCCCAGCTGGGACTGACCCAGCCCGGCACCACCGTGGTCTGCGGCGACTCGCACACCTCCACGCACGGCGCCTTCGGCGCGCTGGCGTTCGGCATCGGCACCTCCCAGGTCGAGCACGTCCTGGCCACGCAGACGCTGCCGATGGCGCCCCCGAAGACCATGGCCATCACGGTCGACGGCGAACTGCCCGACGGCGTCACGGCCAAGGACCTGATCCTCGCCATCATCGCCAAGATCGGCACCGGCGGCGGCCAGGGCTACGTCCTGGAGTACCGCGGCCCCGCCATCGAGAAACTCTCGATGGAAGCCCGCATGACCATCTGCAACATGTCGATCGAGGCCGGTGCCCGCGCGGGCATGATCGCCCCCGACGCCACCACCTTCGACTACATCGAGGGCCGCGATCACGCCCCGAAGGGCGAGGAGTGGGACGCGGCGGTCGCGTACTGGAAGACCCTGAAGACGGACGAGGACGCGGTCTTCGACGCCGAGGTCTACATCGACGCCTCCGAGCTCGCGCCGTTCGTCACCTGGGGCACCAACCCGGGCCAGGGCGCGCCGCTCTCGGCACACGTCCCCGATCCTGCTTCGTACGAAGACGCCTCGGAGCGGTTCGCCGCCGAAAAGGCCCTGGAATACATGGGGTTGACCGCCGGGCAGGCGCTGCGCGACATCAAGGTCGACACCGTCTTCGTAGGTTCCTGCACCAACGGCCGTATCGAGGACCTGCGTGCGGCGGCCTCCATCGTCGAGGGCCGCAAAGTCGCCGACGGCGTGCGGATGCTGATCGTGCCCGGTTCGGTCCGGGTCGCCCTGCAGGCCATCGAGGAGGGCCTGGACAAGGTCTTCGTCGCCGCGGGCGCCGAATGGCGGCACGCGGGCTGCTCGATGTGCCTGGGCATGAACCCCGACCAACTGGCGCCCGGCGAGCGCTCCGCGTCGACCTCCAACCGCAACTTCGAGGGCAGGCAGGGCAAGGGCGGCCGTACCCACCTGGTGTCGCCCCAGGTCGCCGCCGCCACCGCGGTGACGGGCCACCTGTCGTCGCCCGCCGACCTGACCGATGCCCCTGACGCCCCTGTCACCGCCGGAGTCTGAGAGCCATGGAAGCATTCACCACGCACACCGGCCGGGCCGTCCCGCTGCGCCGCAGCAACGTCGACACCGACCAGATCATCCCCGCCCACTGGCTGAAGAAGGTCACCAGGGACGGATTCGAGGACGGGCTCTTCGAGGCCTGGCGCAAGGACGGCGAGTTCGTCCTGAACAAACCCGAACGCCGGGGCGCCACGGTTCTGGTCGCCGGACCCGACTTCGGTACGGGCTCCTCGCGCGAGCACGCCGTGTGGGCGCTGCAGAACTACGGCTTCAAGGCCGTCATCTCCTCGCGCTTCGCCGACATCTTCCGCGGCAACTCGCTGAAGAACGGCCTGCTCACCGTCGTGCTCGACCAGCAGGTCGTGGACGCGCTGTGGGAGCTCACGGAGCGGGACCCGCAGGCCGAAATCACCGTTGACCTGCAGGATCGCCAAGTGCGGGCCGAGGGTATCACCGCCGACTTCGAGCTCGACGAGAACGCCCGCTGGCGTCTTCTGAACGGTCTGGACGACATCAGCATCACGCTCCAGAACGAGCCGGCCATCGCGGAGTACGAGTCGAAGCGCCGCTCGTACAAGCCCCGGACGGTGCAGGTCTGACACCCCCGCAACACCCTGGTGTACCCCCAATCGTGGACGGTTGGGGGTACATCTGTGTCCGGCCTCTTGCGGGTATCCGATGCCCTGAACGGGTGGTGTCAACTCCCTTGATCCGGACGGCAGAAGAGGCTTGAAATCCCCTTGTACTCGCTCCGAGCGGGTACCCTCAGAAGGGCGCCGGATGTGGGTAGTTACCCCCTGCGGAGGCGACAACTCGCCCCAGATGGCACAATCGGTGCATGGAACGTAACAGCCAACTCGAGCTCTACGGGCTTGTTGCGGACCAACTGAAGGAAGCGCACTCAAGGGTGCGTGCACTGCAAGTCCCGGAGAGCGTACGGATGGCGCTGACCCGGAAGCTGCTGGTCATTACGGCCGCGGCCAAACACGATCTCGCCGGAGCGGCAAGGCGTCTGGAGCGATTCATGGCGGACCTCGATCGGGTTGACGAGGGCCGATTCCCCGAAGACACCTGAGTCACAAGGCTCAAACGGCCCTTCGAGGAACCTTCGAGGAACTCATGGACAGCCGAGTTCGTTGCGGCACAAGGGTGATTAGCCCGTTTCGTGTTTGATTTGCGGTATATATCTGCCTAACGTGCGAAAAAGCCTGGCGAATACGCTGAGGCGAGGTCTCCGAAGGGGAAGACGTGAACAAGGCGCAGCTCGTAGAAGCGATTGCCGACAAGGTGGGTGGCCGTCAGCAGGCCGCCGACGCCGTGGACGCGGTTCTGGACGCAGTCGTCCGTGCCGTGGTCAGCGGAGACCGTGTTTCGGTCACCGGTTTCGGCTCGTTCGAGAAGGTTGACCGTCCGGCCCGTTACGCCCGCAACCCGCAGACCGGGGAGCGCGTTCGGGTCAAGAAGACCTCGGTTCCGCGTTTCCGCGCCGGCCAGGGCTTCAAGGACCTGGTGAGCGGCTCGAAGAAGCTCCCGAAGAACGATGTCGCGGTCAAGAAGGCGCCCAAGGGCAGCCTTTCGGGCGGCGGCGCCTCGGCGACCGTCAAGAAGGCCGCGGCCAAGAAGGCCACCACCGCCAAGAAGGCCACGGCGAAGAAGGCGGCGACCGCGACCGCCAAGAAGACCACCGCCAAGAAGACCACGGCGACGGCGAAGAAGGCGGCCACCGCCAAGAAGGCCACCGCCAAGAAGACGACGGGTGCCGCCAAGAAGGCCACGCCCGCCGCCAAGAAGACGACGGCGAAGAAGGCCACCCCCGCGGCCAAGAAGGCCACCGCCAAGAAGACGGCGCCGGCCACCAAGAAGGCCACGGCCAAGAAGACCGCACCCGCCAAGAAGTCGACGGCGCGCAAGACCACCGCCAAGAAGGCGACCGCCCGCAAGAAGTAAGGGCACGAGGGCACTCACGCGCCGGGCCGGGCTTCCCACTGGGAGCCCGGCCCGCGGCGTGTGCGGGACCCGGACGGAGGCCGGGAGCTCAGAAGGTCTGCAGCGTCACCAGCGTGATGCGCCGCTGCTCGCCCTCTCCCTCGACCTCGATCCGCACCCGCTGGCCCGGCCTGAGCAACCGCAGGCCGCCCGCGTCGAACGCCGGGGGATCGAAGGGCACCGGGGTGCCGTCGTCGAGCAGCACGCTGCCGCTGCGGGTCTCGGAGTCGTACGTGTACGCGGTGGCCTGCATGGGGGAAGCGTACTCAGTCGGCGATCAGCAGCCGCGCCGCGGCCGTCGCCGTGCGCGGTCCCACGCCCAGGGCGAGCGCGGCCCGCAGATCGTCGCCGGTGTCCACGTCCTGGCGTACGGAATCGACGTCGTCGAGCCGGAGCTCCACGGCGCCCGACGCCGCGTGCCGGGAACGCGACTCCGCGCCGAAAGCGGGCCGCAATTCCGTGCCGGGGGCCGCGCAGAGCAGTGTCGTCCCGATTCCCGCGGCATCCGAGAGGAATGAACGGGGGGATTGCGCCGCGCCGTCGAGCACCCGGGCCAATTCCGCGGGGCGCAGTGCGGGGAGATCGGCATTCAGCGCGGCGACGGCCGTTCGGGGCCGCGCGGCGCGTACGGCCGCCGTCCCGTGCGCCAGAGCGGCGTTGAGGCCGCCCGGCGGTTCGTCCCGCACGATCCGGGCTCCCAGCGCCGCCAGCTCGCGCCCGGCCAGATCGTCGTCCGTGACGACCGCCACACCCCGTACCGCGGGGCAGGCCAGCGCCGCGGCCACGGTGTCCTGGGCGAAGGCGAGAGCGAGGCCCGGCCGCAGAGTGTCGCCGGTGGCGGCGCTGAGCCTGCTCTTGGCACGCTCCAGCGTTTTCAGGGGTATGACCAGGGTCCACTGCACAGGGGGCGGCTCCGTCCTTCGCGTCAGCGCCCATTGTGGCCTGCTGGGAGGCCCGGGCCGGGAGGGCGGGCGTACGGTGTTCTCGACAGACAGGCAGCCCGGGGCGACACTCGTGCGGCCGTCCTGGTTCATGGAGGAAGGTGTCCGAGTGTCCCGCCGCAGAATCGGCTTCTGGTACCGCCTGGCGGCGGTCATCGCTAAACCGCCGCTGGTGGTTCTGTTCAAGCGGGACTGGCGCGGAATGGAACACATTCCTGCCGACGGTGGATTCATCACCGCGGTGAATCACAACTCGTATATCGACCCGCTGTCGTACGCGCATTATCAGTACAACACCGGACGAGTGCCCCGTTTCCTGGCGAAGGACGGCCTTTTCAAGGACGGCTTCGTCGGCAAGGTCATGAAGGGCACGGGCCAGATCCCGGTCTACCGCGAGACCACGAACGCGCTCGACGCCTTCCGTGCCGCGGTCGACGCGATCGAGCGCGGCGAGTGCGTGGCGTTCTACCCCGAGGGCACCCTCACCAGGGACCCCGAGATGTGGCCGATGACGGCCAAGTCCGGTGCCGCGCGGGTCGCCCTGCGCACCCAGTGCCCGGTGATCCCCGTCGCCCAGTGGGGCGCCAACCTCGCGCTGCCCCCGTACAGCAAGAAGCTCAGCCTCTTCCCCCGCAAGAAGCTCCAGGTCCTCGCGGGCGAGCCGGTCGACCTCTCGCGCTTCTACGACAAGGAGCCCACCCCCGAGATCCTGCGGGAGGTGACCGAGGAGATCATGGCCGCGGTCACCGAACTCCTGGAGGAGATCCGGCAGGAGAAGGCCCCCGAGATCCCCTACGACCCGCGCAAGGCGCGGCTCGCGCAGCGACGCAAGGCGGCGAACCGGAACGGTCGCAGCGCCTTGGGGAACAGCACCGAGAACACCACGGAGGACAGCAAGTGACGAACCCGGTGAAGGTCGCCGTCTTCGGAACGGGCTCTTGGGGTACCGCCTTCGGCATGGTGCTCGCCGACGCGGGGTGCGACGTCACCCTGTGGGGCCGCAGGGCCGAACTCGCGGACGCCGTCAACTCCTCGCGCGTGAACCCCGACTACCTCCCCGGCGTCGAACTCCCGGAGAACCTCGGGGCGACCACCGACCCGGCGAAGGCCGCGGCCGGCGCCGACTTCACCGTGCTCGCCGTCCCCTCGCAGACGCTGCGCGCGAACCTCGCCGTGTGGGCCCCGCTGCTCGCGCCCGACACCGTCCTCGTCTCCCTCATGAAGGGCGTCGAGCTTGGCTCCGCGATGCGGATGAGCGAGGTCATCGAGGACGTCACCAAGGTCGCGGCCGACCGCGTCGCCGTCGTCACGGGCCCCAATCTCGCCCGTGAGATCGCCGCAAGGCAGCCCGCCGCCGCCGTGGTCGCCTGCCGGGACGAATCGATCGCGCAGCGGCTCCAGACCGCCTGCCACACGCCGTACTTCCGCCCGTACACGAACACGGACGTCGTCGGCTGTGAACTCGGCGGCGCCGTCAAGAACGTCATCGGTCTCGCCGTCGGCATCGCGGACGGCATGGGACTCGGCGACAACACCAAGGGCTCGCTCATCACCCGCGGCCTCGCCGAGACCACCCGTCTGGGCCTGGCCATGGGCGCGGACCCGCTGACGTTCTCCGGACTCGCGGGCCTCGGCGACCTGGTGGCCACCTGCTCGTCGCCGCTCTCGCGCAACCACACCTTCGGCACGAACCTCGGCAAGGGCATGACGCTGGAGGAGACCATCGCGGTCACCAAGCAGACCGCCGAGGGCGTCAAGTCCTGCGAGTCCGTCCTCGAACTGGCCCGCAGGCACGGCGTCGACATGCCCATCACGGAGACGGTCGTGGGCATCGTGCACGAGGGCACGCCCCCGGTGGTCGCCCTCAAGGAGCTGATGTCGCGCAGCGCCAAGCCCGAGCGCCGCTGACTCCGCGGGGGACCAGCGGGTACCCTCAAGCCGATATGAGCAGCGAGAACCTCCCCCAGAGCCCCAAGACGCACCCCGAGCAGAGCTCTGAGCTGCCGCTCCGCAAGCCGCGTGTGGCCGTCGTGTTCGGCGGCCGCAGTTCGGAGCACGGCATCTCGGTCGTCACGGCGGGCGCCGTACTGCGTGCCATCGACCGCACCAAGTACGACGTCCTGCCCATCGGCATCACGACGGACGGCCGCTGGGCGCTGACCGCCGACGATCCCGAGCGCATGGCGATCACCGACCGGCAGGTGCCCAGCGTCGACGCGCTCGCCGAGTCGGCGGACGGGGGCGTGGTGCTGCCCCTGGATCCGGGCAACCGCGAGGTCGTCTACAGCGAGCCCGGCACCGTGCCCAAGGCGCTCGGCGAGGTCGACGTCGTCTTCCCGATGCTGCACGGCCCGTACGGAGAGGACGGCACCCTCCAGGGGCTCCTCGAACTCTCCGGAGTGCCCTACGTGGGCGCCGGAGTGCTCGCCTCGGCCGTCGGCCAGGACAAGGAGTACATGAAGCGCGTGTTCACCTCCTTCGGGCTGCCCGTCGGCCCGTATCTGGTGATCCGCCCGCGCGAGTGGGACCGCGACCAGGAGGGCGCCCGCAAGAAGATCGCGGAGTTCGCCGGGGACCACGGCTGGCCGCTGTTCGTCAAGCCCGCGCGCGGGGGCTCGTCGATGGGCATCACGAAGGTCGACTCCTTCGAGGGCCTCGACGACGCGATCGAGGAGGCCCGGCGCCACGACCCCAAGATCCTCGTCGAGTCGCTCCTGCGGGGCCGCGAGATCGAGTGCGGGGTCCTGGAGTTCGAGGACGGTCCGCGCGCGAGCGTGCCCGCCGAGATCCCCCCGGTGCAGTCGCACGACTACTACGACTTCGAGGCGAAGTACATCGACTCGACGCCCGGCATCGTGCCCGCCCCGCTCACGCCCGAGCAGACCGCCGAGATCCAGCGGCTCGCGGTCGACGCCTTCGAGGCCACGTCCTGCGAGGGCCTGGTGCGCGCGGACTTCTTCCTCACCGAGGACGGGTTCGTGATCAACGAGATCAACACGATGCCGGGCTTCACGCCCATCTCGATGTACCCGCAGATGTGGGAAGCGAGCGGCGTCAGCTACCCCGAGCTGGTGGACCGCCTCGTCCAGGCAGCCCTCAACCGTTCCACGGGGCTGCGCTAGCGACGCCTCCGGGAGGCGCCCGGTCGCTACGGGGCGATCCCCTCGGGGATGGTCTTCTTGACGGGGGCGGCGAAGTCCGTCAGGGGGCTCACGCCGCTCCCCGCGCGCTCCTCGGGCACGGTGACCTCCACGTACGCCTCGCGCAGCGTGGAGGTGAAGCGGAACGAACCGTCGTCCCGCTCCTCGAGCAGCCAGTTGACGCCGTCCGCCGTCACGCCGTCCGCCTCGGGGTCGTTCATCTTCGGCGGTTTGGCGACACCGCAGCGCAGTATGATCGCCGGGTCTCCCCACCCGGCGGTCAGCTCCGACTTCGGCGCGGGATCAACCCGGGCGAGACCGTCCACCTTCTCCGGCAGCTGCTTGTCCAGGTTCCGGCACAGTTCGGTGACCTTGCTGTCCGGGGTGGGAACCGTGGCCGTCACCTCCTCGTCTGCTGAGGAGCAGCCCGCGGACGCGATCAGGAGTGCGAGTGCGGGGGCTGAGACCAGGCAGCGGCGCCGGCGACGGGAAATCTTCACCGGCCAAGGGTAGACGGGGGCTACAAGTGCACGACTGGGCAGGTCAGGGTCCGGGTGATGCCGTCCACTTGCTGGACCTTGGCGACCACCATGCGGCCGAGTTCGTCCACCGTGTCCGCCTGGGCGCGCACGATGACATCGTAGGGACCGGTCACGTCCTCGGCCTGGATGACTCCCGGAATCTTGCCGATCAGCTCGGCGACGGTCGACGCTTTGCCGACCTCGGTCTGGATCAGGATGTACGCCTGTACCACGGAACCTCCAGGGCGGCCACGAGGATCATGTGGGGAGAAGGGACGCCACGGTACCGCGTCGCTGCTTCTCGCGGGGAGACCCGGGATCGCTGTGGCGCGCTCATCGCGGTGGACGGGCAACAGAAGTTGACGGTCATCTCGACCGTACCTATGACAGTGAAGGCTCGCGACCGCAAGCCGAGCAGCGTGAAAGGGCATGGTGAGTCCCGGTGAAGGGAACCGTCGGCGAGTTGGGGGAGTTCGGGCTCATCAGGGAACTCACCTCGCGGCTCACCTCCACCCCGGCCGTCCGGCTCGGGCCCGGTGACGACGCCGCCGTCGTGTCGGCGCCGGACCGCAGGGTGGTGGCCAGCACCGACATCCTCCTGGAGGGCCGGCACTTCCGCCGCGACTGGTCCACCGCGTACGACGTGGGCCGCAAGGCAGCCGCGCAGAACCTCGCGGACATCGCCGCCATGGGCGCCGTACCGACCGCTCTGCTGCTCGGCCTGGTCGTCCCCGCCGAACTCCCCGCGAGCTGGCCCACCGAGCTCATGGACGGCCTGCGGGACGAATGCCAGGTCGCGGGAGCGGCGGTCGTGGGCGGCGATGTCGTACGGGGCGACACGATCACCGTCGCGATCACCGCGCTCGGCGATCTGCGCAACCACGAGCCGGTCACCCGCGCCGGGGCGCAGCCGGGCGATGTCGTCGCCGTCACCGGCTGGTTGGGCTGGTCCGCCGCCGGGCACGCGGTGCTCTCGCGCGGCTTCCGCTCGCCCCGCGCCTTCGTGGAGGCCCACCGCAGGCCCGAACCGCCGTACCACGCGGGTCCCGCGGCGGCCGGCCTCGGCGCGACCTCGATGACGGACGTGAGCGACGGTCTCATCGCCGACCTCGGCCACATCGCCGACTCCAGCAAGGTGCGCATCGACATCCGCTCCGGAGCCGTCGACGTGCCCTCCCAGATGAACGACATCGGCCAGGCCGTCGGCGTCGACCCGCTGCAGTGGGTGCTCAACGGCGGCGAGGACCACGCGATAGTGGCGACGTTCCCGGCCGACGTGAAGCTGCCCGCCCGCTGGAAGGTCATCGGCGAGGTCCTCAACCCCTCGGCCCTTCCGCAGGTCACCGTGGACGGTGCGCCTTGGACCAGCAAGGGCTGGGACCACTTCGGCGACAACGGAGACATGGAGTGAGCATGGCCCCCGGAGCGGCCCAGGCCCCGCCCCGCGTCCTGACCGTCGCCGGTTCCGACTCCGGTGGCGGCGCGGGCATCCAGGCCGACCTGAAGACGATGCTGGCCCTCGGCACGCACGGCATGAGCGTCGTCGCGGCCGTCACCGCGCAGAACTCCCTCGGCGTGCAGGGCGCCTGGGAGCTGCCCGTGGAGGCGGTACGCGCGCAGTACCGCAGCGTCGTCGACGACATCGGCGTCCAGGCCGTCAAGACCGGCATGCTGGCATCGGCCGAACTGGTCGAGACGGTGGCCGAGTTGATCGCGGGCACGGACGCCCCCTCGGTCGTCGACCCGGTGGGCGTCTCCAAGCACGGCGACTCGCTCCTTGCCGCGTCGGCACTCGACTCCGTCCGTACGAAACTGCTCCCCGTCGCCACGGTCGCGACCCCGAATCTCGACGAGGTCGCACAGCTCACGGGCGTCCGGGTCGAGGACGAGGACGGGATGCGGCGCGCGGCGGCGGCTCTCCTCGCCTACGGCCCGCGGTGGGCGCTCATCAAAGGCGGCCACCTGCGGGGCGACGCGGTGGACCTGCTCACCGACGGCTCCGAGGAGCACTGGCTGCGGGCGCCCCGCCTGGACAACCGCCACACCCACGGCACGGGCTGCACCCTCGCGAGCGCCATCGCCTCGCACCTGGCCAAGGGCCTGCCGGTGCCGGAGGCCGTCGCGGCGGCGAAGGAGTACGTGACCGGGGCGATCGGGGCCGGGTTCGCACTCGGCGGCGGGATCGGGCCCGTGGATCACGGGTGGCGGTTCAGGGCGCGGCGGTAAGTACTTCAGGGCGCAGTAAGTACTGGCGCGCATCCGTCTGTGCGGTGCGTCGCATTCGAGGCACACGAAAGAGCCGGACCCCCGAGGGGGACCGGCTCTTTCAGCAACCAGCTAGGTGGCCGCGCTTACTAGCGTCAGCGCGAGACCTTGCCGGCCTTGATGCACGAGGTGCAGGCGTTGAGCCGCTTCGGCGTCCCGCTGACCACGGCACGAACGCGCTGGATGTTCGGGTTCCAGCGACGGGACGTACGGCGGTGAGAGTGCGAGATGTTGTTGCCGAAGCTCGGCCCCTTGCCGCAGACGTCGCAGTTGGCAGCCACGGGTCACTCCAAGACTTCAGATGCACTTACGGTTAATCCCGGCATGCCGGGATCAGTGCAATGATCGTGGGTGGCGTTGCCAGGAGGAATGGCCCGACGGGTATCGGGCAACCGGAGCAGCATACAACGACTGCTTCGATAGAACGAAACTACCATGTCTCGCCCCGGCCCCGCCCCGGGCCTTTCGCCCTTCCCGGTCTACGCTGCGTCCATTCCGGATGCCTTTAGGAGGCGAGCAGGTGCCGCAGAACCTCGACGCCGTCGCGGTGCGCGCCTGGTGCGGCCTCGCTCTGGACGCCCTGGGAGGGGCCCGCGAGGAGATCGACGCGATCAACGTCTATCCGGTCGCGGACGGAGACACCGGAACCAACCTCTACCTGACCATGGAAGCGGCCTCACAGGCCGTCGACGCGGCGTTCACGGGACTCGAACCCTCCCGGCCCTCCCTCGCCGAGGCCGTAAGAGCGATGGCGCACGGCGCTTTGATAGGCGCCCGCGGGAACTCGGGCACGATCCTGTCGCAGCTCCTGCGGGGGATGGCGCAGGTCCTCGGTGCCGACCGTGACACCGATCACGCCGGGGGGCCGGTCCTGGCCCTCGCGCTCCGGCGGGCCGCCGAGTCGGCGTACCAGGCGGTGGAGCGCCCCGTGGAGGGCACGGTCCTGACGGTGGCCACCGCCGCCGCCGACGCGGCCCTCGACGCCGAAGGCGACTGCGGGACGGTGGCGCGGGCCGCCTACGACCGCGCGTGCCTGGCGCTCGACGCGACGCCGGGGCAGCTCGCGGTGCTCGGCCGCGCGGGAGTGGTGGACGCCGGGGGGCGCGGACTCGTGGCGGTGCTAGGGGCGCTGGTGGAGGCCCTGTCGGGCGAGACCGTGCGCCTGAGGACCCTGAGGACGACGCCCCAGAGCGGCCACGCGCGCGTGGAGCCCCGCGTGATGCCCGTCGAGTGCCAGGAGACGCCACCCGACGCGACGGCCCCCGCCTTCGAGGTGATCTACCTCCTGGAGGCCGACGACACGGCCGTCGCGCGGCTGCGGACGCGGCTCGACGGTCTGGGCGACTCACTCGTCGTGGTCGGCGGCGACGGGCTGTGGAACGTCCACGTCCATGTGGACGACGCCGGAGCCGCCGTCGAGGCGGGCGTCGAGGCGGGGCGACCGCACCGGATCCGCATCACCCACTTCGGTGTGGGGGACGCGCACACCGCGGGCGCCGCGCAGCCGCAGCGGGAGCGCGCGCAGCGCGCGATCGTCGCCGTCGTACCGGGGGAGGGCCTCGCGGGTCTCTACGCCGAAGCCGGCGCGACCACCGTGCCGGCACGGCCGGGGGAGCCGCCCGCCAGCGGGGAGCTCGTCGAGGCCGTCCGGCGCGCCCACGCGCGCGAGGTGGTGCTCCTGCCCAACGACGCCGAGCTGCGCCACACGGCCGCCGCCGCTGCCGAGCAGGCCCGCACGGAAGGAGTGCGCGTCGCGCTGATCCCGACCCGGTCCGCGGTCCAGGGCATCGCGGCGCTCGCCGTGCACGAGCCGGACCGCCGCTTCGACGAGGACGTCGTCGCGATGACCTCGGCCGCCGGCGCGACCCGGTACGCCGAACTGGCCGTCGCCGAGCGCCAGTCGTGGACCATGGCGGGCATCTGCCAGGCCGGTGACGTCCTCGGCCTGATCGACGGGGACGTCGCGGTGATCGGCGACGACACCACACGCACCGCGCGGTCCGTCCTCGACCGGATGCTGGCCGCGGGCGGCGAGATGGTCACGCTGGTGCTCGGCGAGGACGTGCCGGACAGCCTCGGCGACGAGCTGGAGAAGCATGTGCGCGAGGCGCATCTGGCGGTCGACACGGTGGTCTACCGCGGCGGGCGCCAGTCGGCGCTGCTTCTGATCGGCGTCGAGTAACCCCTGCCTTCAGCCTTCTGACCAGCGGATTTCAGAGACGTACGCCGAATTGTCAGTGGCGTGGTGTGCAATGGATCTCGTGCCCGCGCTCGAAGAACCCCTGAAGAAAGTGGTCGGTCCCGCCACCGCGAAGGTGATGGCCGAGCACCTCGACCTGCACACGGTCGGCGACCTGCTGCACCACTACCCGCGGAAGTACGCCGAGCGGGGCGAGCTCACCCGCCTCGCCGACCTGCCTCTCGACGAACACGTCACCGTGGTCGCCCGGGTCGCGACGGCCCGCATCCTGACGTTCAACGGCGGCAGGGGCCAGCGCCTCGAAGTGACGATCACCGACGGCAGCGGGCAGCTCCAGCTCGTCTTCTTCGGGCGGGGCATCCACAAGCCGCACAAGGACCTGCTGCCCGGCACGCGCGCGATGTTCGCGGGCAAGGTGTCCGTCTTCAACCGCAAGATGCAGCTCGCCCACCCCGCGTACGAACTCCTCAAGGGCGACCCCGACAACCCCGACAACGCCGACGAGGCGGTGGACTCCTGGGCCGGCGCCCTCATCCCCATCTACCCGGCCACCGCCAAGCTGGAGTCCTGGAAGATCGCCAAGTCCGTGGACGCGGTCCTGCCCAGCGCCCGCGAGGCCGTCGACCCGCTGCCGCCGAGCCTGCGCGAAGGCCGGGAGCTGATCCCGCTCCCCGAAGCGCTCCTGAAGATCCACCGCCCGCAGACCAAGGCCGACATCGAATCCGCCCGCGACCGCCTGAAGTGGGACGAGGCCTTCGTCCTCCAGGTGGCCCTGGCCAGGCGGCGTTACGCGGACGCGCAGCTCCCCGCGATCGCCCGCCGCCCCCGCGAGGGCGGCCTGCTCGACGCCTTCGACGCCAAGCTGCCCTTCACGCTCACCGAGGGCCAGCAGAAAGTCTCCAAGGAGATCTTCGACGATCTCGCCACCGAGCACCCGATGCACCGCCTCCTCCAGGGAGAGGTCGGTTCAGGAAAGACGATGGTCGCCCTGCGCGCCATGCTCGCCGTCGTGGACGCGGGCGGGCAGGCCGCCATGCTCGCGCCCACCGAAGTCCTCGCCCAGCAGCACCACCGCTCGATCACCGAGATGATGGGCGAGCTCGCCGAAGGCGGCATGCTCGGCGGCTCGGACCAGGGCACCAAGGTCACGCTGCTCACCGGCTCCATGGGCGCCGCGGCCCGCCGTCAGGCCCTGCTCGACCTGGTCACCGGCGAGGCCGGGATCGTCATCGGCACGCACGCGCTGATCGAGGACAAGGTCCAGTTCCACGACCTGGGCCTGGTCGTCGTCGACGAACAGCACCGCTTCGGGGTCGAGCAGCGCGACGCCCTGCGCGGCAAGGGCAAGCAGCCCCCGCACCTCCTCGTCATGACGGCCACGCCCATCCCGCGCACGGTCGCGATGACGGTCTTCGGCGACCTGGAGACCTCGGTCCTCGACCAGCTCCCCGCGGGCCGCTCCCCGATCGCCAGCCATGTCGTCCCCGCCGAGGACAAGCCCCACTTCCTGGCGCGCGCGTGGGAGCGCGTGCGCGAGGAGGTGGAGAACGGCCACCAGGCGTACGTGGTCTGCCCCCGGATCGGTGACGACGTCGACGAAGCCGCCGACCCGAAGAAGGCCAAGAAGAAGGCGGAGGAGGAAGCCACCGCCGACAAGCGGCCCCCGCTCGCCGTCATCGAGGTCGCCGAGCAGCTCGCCCGCGGCCCGCTCAGCGGCCTGAAGGTCGAGGTCCTGCACGGCCGCATGCAACCCGACGACAAGGACGCGGTCATGCGCCGCTTCGCCGCCGGCGAGACGCAGGTCCTCGTCGCGACGACGGTCATCGAGGTCGGCGTGAACGTCCCGAACGCCACCGCCATGGTGATCATGGACGCCGACCGCTTCGGCGTATCGCAGCTGCACCAGCTGCGCGGCCGCGTCGGTCGTGGCTCGGCACCCGGTCTCTGCCTCCTGGTCACCGAGATGCCCGAGGCGAGCCCGGCCCGCGCCCGCCTGGGGGCGGTGGCCGCGACGCTCGACGGCTTCGAGCTCTCCCGGATCGACCTGGAGCAGCGCCGCGAAGGCGACGTACTGGGCCAGGCGCAGTCGGGCGTCCGCTCCAGTCTGCGCATGCTCGCGGTCATCGAGGACGAGGAGATCATCGCCGAGGCCCGCGAGGAGGCCGTCGCGGTGGTCTCCGCCGACCCGGATCTGGAGCGCCTGCCCGAGCTGCGCACGGCCCTGGACGCCCTCCTGGACGACGAGCGCGAGCAGTACCTCGACAAGGGCTGACAGGCGGCAGGGGCACAGGGACTGAGAGACTGAGGCCGGATCTTCCCGTACGTACACCGACAAGGACTCAGATGACCCGCGTGATCGCCGGTGTGGCCGGCGGACGTCTGCTCGCCGTCCCGCCGGGAAGCGGTACCCGGCCCACGTCCGACCGCGCGCGCGAAGGCCTGTTCTCCACCTGGCAGGCCCTGCAGGGCACGCTGGACGACGCGCGCGTCCTCGACCTGTACGCCGGGTCCGGGGCCATCGGCCTCGAAGCACTCTCGCGCGGCGCGAGCCACGCCCTGCTCGTCGAGACCGACGCCCGCGCGGTGCGCACCATCCGGGAGAACGTGAAGGCCATCGGCCTGCCCGGCGCGGAGGTCAGGGCGGGCAAAGCCGCCCAGATCATCCAGGGCGGCGCCCCCACGACCCCGTACGACCTGGTCTTTCTCGACCCTCCGTACGTGGTCACGGACGTCGATCTTCGGGAGATCCTGCTCACACTCCTTGCCGGGGGCTGGCTCACGGACGATGCGCTCGTCACCGTTGAACGCAGTACCAGAGGCGGAGAATTCAGCTGGCCCGACGGCTTCGACGCTCTGAGGTCCCGTCGCTACGGCGAAGCCACGTTTTGGTACGGTCGCGCCGCCTCTACGTGCGACGACTCAGTGATCGCGCCATGACCGGACCGGAGAGCGAGGGACTTCAGTTGCGCCGCGCCGTCTGTCCGGGGTCATTCGACCCCATCACCAATGGACACCTCGACATCATCGCCCGCGCCTCCCGCCTTTACGACGTGGTGCATGTCGCGGTGATGATCAACCAGTCGAAGAAGGGCCTCTTCTCCGTGGAGGAGCGGATCGAGCTGATCCGCGAGGTCACCGCCGATTTCGGGAACGTCGAGGTCGAGTCCTTCCACGGCCTTCTCGTCGACTTCTGCAAGCAGCGCGACATTCCGGCCATCGTCAAGGGTCTGCGAGCGGTCAGCGACTTCGACTACGAGCTGCAGATGGCCCAGATGAACAACGGCCTCTCGGGCGTCGAGACCCTCTTCGTGCCCACCAATCCCACCTACAGCTTCCTCTCCTCCTCGCTGGTCAAGGAGGTCGCCGCCTGGGGCGGCGACGTGGCCCACCTGCTGCCGCCGGTGGTCCACGAGGCTCTGGCGGAGCGCATCGGCAAGAAGTGACGCGAACTGACAGCCCGTCACCCGGTGTCGGACGGCCGCCGACTGGCCTTACAGTCGTGCCGTCCGTCTCCAACCAGCTGTAGAGAGTGGCGAGCACACGGTGGACGTGCAGAAGAAGATCGACGAGATCGTCGAGGCGGTCGGCAGCGCCCGGTCCATGCCCATGTCGGCCTCCTGCGTGGTCAACCGCGCCGATCTGCTGTCGATGCTCGAAGAGGTGCGCCAGGCGCTGCCCGGCTCCCTGGCCCAGGCCCAGGAGCTCATCGGCGGCCGTGAGCAGCTGGTCGAGCAGGCCCGCCAGGAGGCGGAGCGGATCATCGAGAGCGCGCACGCCGAGCGCGGTTCGCTGATCTCCGACACGGAGGTCGCCCGCAACTCCCGGGGCGAGGCCGAGCGCATCCTCGCGGAGGCCCGCCAGGCCGCCGAGGACGTCCGCGTCGAGGCCGACGACTACGTGGACAGCAAGCTGGCCAATTTCGAGGTCGTCCTCACCAAGACGCTCGGCTCGGTCGGCCGCGGCCGCGAGAAGCTGCTCGGCACCGGACCCGGCCTCGACGAGCAGGGTCACGAGGACGAGGACGCCCCGCAGCGCAGCCACGACCCCGAGACCCTGCGCCGGGACGCGGACGCGTACGTCGACGCCAAGCTCGGCGCCTTCGAGGCGGTCCTCGCCAAGACCCTGGAGGCGGTCGGCCGCGGTCGGCAGACCCTGCACGGCCGTGCGCCCGCCGACGACCTCGCGGCCCTCGCGGAGGGCCTCGCGGGGCCGCAGGCGCACACCACGGACGCCGAGTACCTCGCGGGTCTCACCGACCCGGCCGCGTCCCGGGCCCAGGCAGCCCCCGCCCCCGTCCACGAGGCCCCGCCGCCACCGCAGACGGCCCCGCAGATCCCCGCGCAGCAGCCGTACGCCCCGCCCCAGCAGGAGCCGGACCCGTACGGCTACCAGCAGCAGGATCAGTACGCCTACCAGCAGCAGTACGCCCAGCAGGACCCGTACGGCTACCAGCAGCAAGATCCGTACGGCTACCCGCAGCAGGGGTACGACCAGACCCAGCAGCAGGGGTACGCGGAGCCGCAGCAGCAGCACCCCGCCCCCGGCGTGCTCGACGAGACCAGTCTTTTCGACACCGGCATGATCACTGCCGAGCAGCTGCGCCAGTACGAACAGGGCCGCTAGCCCCCGCCCGGCGGTGCCTCCGGGACCGGATTGGGCCGAGAGCGAAAGGTCCAGTATCCTGGCTCTTCGGTCGCGCGTACGTCCGCGATCCGGGCTGCCCGATCAGTGAGTGAAGCTCATGACGGGGCCGCTCTCCTTGAACTTCCAGGATTCGAAAGCAGGAAAAGCCCTGAGTGCTCACCTTGACCACCGAAACCCTCTCGTGTTCGACACACACGAGCTGGGTCGGCGTCCTGGTGCGCTGCAGCGGCTGACCCGGTCCGTCGAGGCCCCCGGTGCTCCGGGCGTCTTCGGCATCGACGGGGTCATCGGAGTGCCGGCAGGCGCTCCGGTCGAGCTGGAGATCCGCCTCGAGTCGGTCATGGAAGGTGTGCTTGTCACAGGCACCGCCCGTGCGACGGCCGAGGGGGAGTGCGTAAGGTGTCTGGAGCCGCTGAAGCTTGATGTGGACGCGGACTTCCAGGAGATGTTCTCGTACCCTGACGCCGACGACCGGGGCCGCACCGCGGAACCGGCCGACGACGCCGAGGACGACGAGGACAGGCTCTATCTCGAGGACGGCTTGTTCGACCTCGAGCCCGTGCTGCGTGATGCGGTGGTGCTCGCACTGCCGATGCAGCCGGTGTGCCGGGACGACTGTCCGGGCCTGTGTTCCCAGTGCGGAGCGCGGCTCGCGGACGACCCGGAGCACCATCATGACGTCGCCGACATCCGTTGGGCGGCTTTGCAGGGACTCGCCGGGACCATCCAGGACGGCGAGAAGGACGACGTGAGCGGCGCCGAAGCCGGCGTCGACGAGAAGCAGGAGAAGTAGCCGTGGCTGTTCCGAAGCGGAAGATGTCGCGCAGCAACACGCGCCACCGCCGGTCGCAGTGGAAGGCTGCGGTCCCCACCCTGGTTGCGTGCGAGCGCTGCCACGAGCCGAAGCAGCAGCACATCGCGTGCCCGAGCTGCGGCACGTACAACAAGCGCCAGGTCCTCGAGGTCTGAGCGGCTGGTGAGAGGCACCGTGTCTAGCCACAAGATGGCGGAAGACGCCAACGCTGAAAAGGCTGCGAACGCCAAGAAGCAGGCGGAAAACACGGCCTCGTCCCACACGCTTTTGGAAGGGCGGCTCGGGTACAAACTCGAGTCCGCCCTTCTGGTGCGTGCACTGACCCACCGTTCGTACGCGTACGAGAACGGCGGTCTGCCGACGAATGAGCGGCTCGAGTTCCTCGGGGACTCGGTGCTCGGTCTCGTCGTCACGGACACGCTCTATCGCACCCACCCCGACCTGCCCGAAGGCCAGCTGGCCAAATTGCGGGCCGCGGTGGTCAATTCGCGTGCGCTTGCGGAGGTCAGTCGCGGCCTCGAACTCGGCTCCTTCATCCGGCTCGGCCGGGGCGAAGAGGGCACGGGTGGCCGGGACAAGGCATCCATCCTCGCCGACACCCTTGAAGCGGTGATCGGCGCGGTCTATCTGGACCAGGGTCTGGACGCGGCGGGCGAGCTGGTGCACCGGCTCTTCGACCCGCTGATCGAGAAGTCCTCGAACCTGGGCGCGGGTCTGGACTGGAAGACCAGCCTCCAGGAGCTCACCGCGACCGAGAGCCTCGGTGTTCCCGAGTACCTCGTCACGGAGAGCGGCCCGGACCACGAGAAGACCTTTACTGCTGCCGCCCGCGTCGGAGGCGTCTCGTACGGCACCGGCACCGGCCGCAGCAAAAAGGAAGCGGAGCAGCAGGCCGCGGAGTCCGCGTGGCGCGAGATTCGCTCCGCCGCGGATGAGCGGATTGCGGCGGCCGAAGCCGCCGCCGGGGCTGCATCCGCCGTTGCCGCGAAGGTTGACGGGGGCTCCGAAGCTCCGTCTGCCTGACAGGCGCTTTACTGTTGGTGCCGGTCGCCTTCTGGTGGCCGGCACCAGCCATTTTCGCCGCTTCGCGGCGGGTTTCCCACCCGTCCGCCCGTCACCCGGAGTCAAGACCCACATGCCCGAGCTGCCCGAGGTCGAAGTCGTCCGGCGCGGTCTTGAGCGGTGGGTGGCTCATCGCACCGTCGCCGAGGTCGAGGTGCTGCATCCGCGCTCCGTACGGCGGCACGTCGCGGGCGGCGACGACTTCGGGCTCCGCCTCAAGGGCCACCGGGTCGGTACGGCGATGCGGCGCGGCAAATATCTGTGGCTGCCCCTGGAGGACAGCGGCACCTCGATCCTCGCCCACCTCGGCATGAGCGGACAACTGCTCGTCCAGCCGCAAGAGGCGCCCGACGAGAAGCACCTGAGGATCCGGATGCGGTTCGCCGACGAGCTCGGCACCGAGCTGCGCTTCGTCGACCAGCGCACCTTCGGCGGGCTCTCGCTGCACGCGAACACCCCGGACGGACTGCCGGACGTCATCGCGCACATCGCACGCGATCCGCTGGACGAGCTCTTCGACGACGCGGCCTTCCACACCGCGCTGCGCCGCCGCCGTACGACGATCAAACGCGCCCTGCTCGACCAGTCGTTGATCAGCGGAGTGGGCAACATCTACGCGGACGAGGCCCTTTGGCGGTCGAAGCTGCACTACGAGCGGCCCACCGCCACGTTCACGCGCCCGCGCACGGCTGAACTCCTGGGCCACGTACGGGACGTGATGAACGCGGCTCTCGCCGTCGGGGGCACGAGTTTCGACAGCCTCTACGTGAACGTGAACGGCGAGTCCGGATACTTCGAGCGGTCGCTCGACGCCTATGGACGCGAGGACGAGCCGTGCCGCCGGTGCGGTACGCCGATGCGCCGTCGTCCCTGGATGAACCGCTCCAGCTACTTCTGCCCGCGCTGTCAGCGGCCGCCGGCCGCCAGGTTGTCGTAGCGCTCGCGCGCTTCGAGGACGCCGTCCATCCTGCCTTCCACGAAGCGGATGAGGTCCATCAGACGGTCGGTGATCTCCCGCCCCAGCGGGGTGAGTTCGTAGTCCACCCGCGGCGGGTTCGTGGGCTGTGCCTCGCGGTGCACCAGGCCGTCGCGCTCGAGGGCGTGCAGGGTCTGGGACAGCATTTTCTCGCTCACGCCGTCGACCCGGCGGCGCAGTTCGTTGAAACGGAACGTGCCGTCGTGCAGAGCGCCCAGGGTGAGCGCGCCCCAGCGTCCGGTGACGTGCTCCAGGGTGCCGCGCGAGGGGCACTGCCTGGAGAACACGTCGTACGCCATGTCCTCGGCCCGAGCGGTGGAATCCATGCCGCAAGGATACTCCCGCACAGCGCTACCCCAGGGGTTGCGCTAACCGAGAGTTAGTGAGATCCGCCCCTAGAAGCCGAAGTCCTGCGTCCACCAGGGCCCGCCCGGCGCGAAGTGCGCGCCGACGCCCAGGGTCTTGTAGTCGCAGTTGAGGATGTTGGCCCGGTGGCCGGGACTGTTCATCCAGGCGTCCATCACGGACTGCGCGTTCGCCTGGCCGCGGGCTATGTTCTCGCCGCCCAGGTCCGATATGCCGGCCTTCTCGGCGCGGTCCCAGGGGGTCGCGCCGTCCGGGTCGGTGTGGTCGAAGAAGTCGCGCTCGGCCATGTCCGCGCTGAAGTTCCCGGCGAGCGAGGCAAGGGCGGCGTCGGCGCGCACGGGGGAGCAGCCGGCCTTGGCCCGCTCCTCGTTCACCAGCGTGAGCACCGCCGCCTCGGCCGCGCTCTCGGCGGACGGCGACTTCGACGCGGCCGGCGGAGCCTTGGGCTTCCGGGCGGGAGTCTCGCGCGAGGGGCCGCTCGGCGCGGGCGTCTTCTTCTTCTCGGCGGCGTCGGGCGCGGGCGCCTTGGCCGACGGCTTCTTCGAAGGCTCGGCCGAGGGCTTCCCGGTGGACTGCGAGGGGGTCGGGTCCGGGGCGGCGGGGCGCTCGGAGCCACGGCTCGGCGGGGTCGACTCGCGCTCGGCGGTGCCGCTGTCGCCGCCCTGGGGGGACACCTCGCTGGGAGTCGTGGCGGCACGCACCTTGTTCGAGTCGCCGCCACCGCCCAGGGTGTAGTTCTCGGCGCCGGGGACGAGGCCGGAGGCGACGGCCACGGCGCCCATCGCGACGGCCGCGGACACACCGAGCAGGCCGGTGCGCACCGGTGCGGAGCGGCGGGCCCTGCGACGGTGCGAGGCGGTGGCGGGGCGGTGCTCCGGGGTGCCGGGGTACCCGCCCGCGTAGGCGTCGGGGGCCTCTGTGGCGCGGCCGGTGGCGGCTGCCCCTGCGCCGGAGCGTCGGTGGCGTCCCATCTCCTGGCCTTCCTCGTACTGGCGGTCAAAGTGGCTCACCCATACGAGTGAGGCTCATCGAGTCGGGACTGTACGCGATGGCGCATGGGGACGAAGTGCTCCGAGAGCAATTGGCCGGTTAGCGTGCACCCATGAACGAAGAAGTCAGACTCACGGCCTGGGTCCGTGGCCAGGTGCAAGGCGTGGGTTTCCGCTGGTTCACGCGGGCCAAGGCCCTGGAGATCGGGGGCCTGAGTGGTTTTGCTCTCAATTTGGAGGACGGCCGTGTGCAAGTGGTCGCCGAGGGGCAGCGCGCGGGCGCCCAGGGGCTGCTCGACTGGCTGCGCGAGGGCGACACACCCGGCCGCGTCGACGGTGTGACTGAGATCTGGGACACTCCCCGCGGCATCTACGAGACGTTCGCGATTCGCTGACGGAGCGGTGTCGGGCGGGCCCGCCCCGGAGTGGTCAGGGCAACCGCCCGGGGCAGAAAACGCCTGGTGGTTGCCAAGAACCGCGTGTCGTGGCAGGCTCCCCCGTGCAGGATGATCGACACGCCCCCAGGGCCCCGCAGCAGAGGCCGCGCCGCCGTTTTGACGGCCGCAGGCCCCCGGGTTGCCCGCCAATACGGGGCGTGATCGTGTTGACCGTCAAACTTTTTGGTGAGACTCTGGAATCCCCGCGCACCTTAACTGTTTGGCATGTGAGAACGGCCAGCAAGACCCAGCACAAGAACAACGAGTGCCAAGCACCGCGGGTGCGATTCCCTCACGACCCACACCGCTTCGGTCGGTCACTCATTGTGGAGGACCATCCATCATGGCAAAGGCGCTTCTCGGTTACGTCGGCGGTTCCGACCCGCGACTTCTCGCCGAGATGCGACGGCTCCAGCAGCGTGTCCAGGACCTGGAATCCGAGCTCACCAAGATCCAGGCCGAGAACGACGCGCTCGCGGCTGCCGCTTCTCACGAATCGCTCCTCGAGAGCCTCGACGTACCCCAGGCGGAGCCTGCGCTCACCTGACCACCCTCTCAAGTAAGGCGCAAACCTCGCAGGCTGCGTGACGCTTCAACGCGCTGACTCACCTCTGGCTCTGCGGGCAGCCTGTTGACGCACGTGGTCGGGCTGCCCATGTCAGCCGCTTGTCCAGATCTGCAAGGGACGCTTCGGCGTCCCTTCTTTCTTGGCGCTGCCAGCATCTTTCTTGTCGCTGCGTGCCTGTTTCCGTTACACCTGATGTGCCCTGCATGTTCCTGGGTGAAACGGTCACTGAGAGGTAGAGTCCGGCGGCGTGCACCTCAAGGCCCTGACACTGCGCGGTTTCAAATCCTTCGCGTCGGCGACGACGCTGAAGTTCGAGCCGGGCATCACCTGCGTCGTCGGACCTAACGGCTCCGGCAAGTCCAATGTCGTGGACGCGCTGTCCTGGGTCATGGGCGAGCAGGGGGCCAAGTCGCTGCGCGGCGGCAAGATGGAAGACGTCATCTTCGCCGGCACCACCGGGCGCCCCCCGCTCGGCCGCGCCGAGGTGTCCCTCACCATCGACAACTCCGACGGCGCGCTGCCCATCGAGTACGCCGAGGTCACCATCACGCGGATCATGTTCCGCAACGGCGGCAGCGAGTACCAGATCAACGGCGACACCTGCCGCCTCCTCGACATCCAGGAACTGCTCTCCGACTCCGGCATCGGACGCGAGATGCACGTCATCGTCGGACAGGGCCAGCTCGACGGCGTCCTGCACGCCGACCCCATGGGGCGCCGCGCCTTCATCGAGGAGGCCGCGGGCGTACTCAAGCACCGCAAGCGCAAAGAGAAGGCGCTGCGCAAGCTCGACGCGATGCAGGCCAATCTCGCCCGCGTACAGGACCTGACCGACGAGCTCAGGCGCCAGCTCAAGCCCCTCGGCCGGCAGGCCGCCGTCGCGCGCAGAGCGGCCGTGATCCAGGCCGACCTGCGTGACACCCGCCTGCGGCTGCTCGCCGACGATCTCGTACGCCTGCGGGACGCGCTGCGCACCGAGGTCGCCGACGAGGCGGAGCTCAAGCGGCGCAAGGAGAGCGCCGAGGCCGAGTTGAAGAAGGCCCTCCAGCGGGAGGGAGACCTCGAGGACGAGGTGCGGCGCCTCACACCGCGGCTCCAGCGGGCGCAGCAGACGTGGTACGAGCTCTCGCAGCTGGCCGAGCGGGTGCGCGGCACGGTGTCGCTCGCCGAGGCCCGGGTCAAGAGCGCGACCGCCGCGCCCCCGGAGGAGCGGCGCGGCCGTGACCCGGAGGACATGGAGCGCGAGGCCGCCCGGATCCGTGAGCAGGAGGCGGAGCTGGAGGCAGCCCTCGAAGCGGCCGAGCACGCGCTTGCGGACACCGTCGGCCACCGTGCTGATCTGGAGCGGGAGTTGGCGGTGGAGGAGCGCCGCCTCAAGGACGCGGCGCGGGCCATCGCCGACCGGCGTGAGGGGCTCGCGCGACTGCACGGCCAGGTCAACGCGGCGCGTTCGCGGGCCGGGTCCGCGCAGGCCGAGATCGACCGGCTCTCCCTGGCGCGGGACGAGGCGGGGGAGCGCGCGGTCGCCGCACAGGAGGAGTACGAGCAGCTGAAGGCCGAGGTCGACGGGCTCGACGCCGGTGACGCGGAGCTCGGCGAGCGGCACGAGGAGGCGAAGCGTTCCCTCACGGAGGCCGAGGCCGCGCTGACCGCGGCGCGGGAGGCGGCCACCTCCGCCGAGCGCAAGCGGGCGGCGGTCGCCGCCCGGCACGAGGCGCTCGCGCTCGGCCTGCGGCGCAAGGACGGCACGGGGGCGCTGCTCGCCGCCAAGGACCGCCTCGCGGGGCTGCTCGGTCCGGCGGCGGAGCTGCTCTCGGTCACTCCGGGGTACGAGGTGGCGGTCGCGGCGGCGTTCGGCGCCGCGGCGGACGCGATCGCGGTGACCACACCCGCGTCGGCGGCGGAGGCCATCCGGCTGCTGCGCAAGCAGGACGCCGGGCGGGCCGCGCTGCTGCTGACGGGCGCGCCGGAGACAGCGGGCGCCGACCCCGGTGACGTACGGCCGGCAGGTTCGGAAGGGCCGCCCTTGGTCGCCGAACTGGTGCGCGGTCCGGGCGAGTTGATGCCCGCGGTGCGGCGGTTGCTGCGAGGGATCGTGGCCGTCGGGACCCTTGAGGACGCCGAGGACTTCGTCTACGCCCACCCGGAACTCACCGCCGTCACCACCGAAGGCGACCTGCTCGGGGCACACTTCGCGCACGGCGGGTCCGCCGGGGCGCCGAGCCTGATCGAGGTGCAGGCCTCCGTCGACGAGGCGGCGGCCGAGCTTGAACAACTCGCGGAACAGTGCGAGGAGTTGGCCCGCACGCAGCAGGACGCCGGTGAGCGGCGCAAGGAGGCCGCGGCGCTCGTCGAGGAGCTGGGAGAGCGCAGGCGCGCCGCCGACCGGGAGAAGTCGTCCGTGGCGCAGCAGCTTGGCGCGCTCGCCGGGCAGGCGCGCGGCGCCGCCGGTGAGGCCGAGCGCAGCGCGGCCGCCGCCGCCAAGGCGCAGGAGGCGCTCGACAAGGCGGTGCAGGACGCCGAAGAGCTGGCCGAGCGACTTGCCGTGGCGGAGGAGGCCCCGGCCGAGGAGGAGCCCGACACTGCCGTACGGGACCGGCTCGCCGCCGACGGGGCCAACGCCCGGCAGACCGAGATGGAGGCCAGGCTCCAGGTGCGTACGCACGAGGAGCGGGTCAAGGGTCTCGCGGGACGTGCCGACTCGCTCGACCGGGCGGCCCGCGCCGAACGCGAGGCACGCGCGCGTGCCGAGCAGCGCAAGGCCCGGATGCGGCACGAGGCCGCGGTCGCCGACGCCGTCGCCCATGGCGCCCGGCAACTCCTCGCGCACGTGGAGGTCTCGCTCGTACGGGCGCAGGAGGAGCGGGCCGCCGCCGAGCGGGCCAAGGAGGTGCGGGAGCGGGAGCTGACCGCCGAGCGGGGCCGCGGGCGCGACCTCAAGGCGGAGCTCGACAAATTGACGGATTCAGTCCACCGCGGCGAGGTACTCGGTGCCGAGAAGCGGCTGCGGATCGAGCAGCTGGAGTCCAGGGCACTGGAGGAACTCGGTGTGGAACCGGCAGGCCTCGTCGCCGACTACGGCCCCGACCAGCTCGTGCCGCCCTCGCCCGCCGCCGAGGGCGAGGAGCTGCCCGAGGACCCGGAGCACCCGCGCAACAAGCCGGTGCCCTACGTCCGCGGTGAGCAGGAGAAGCGGCTGAGGTCAGCCGAACGGGCGTATCAGCAGCTCGGAAAAGTGAATCCGCTGGCCCTGGAGGAGTTCGCCGCGCTGGAGGAGCGTCACAAGTTCCTCAGCGAGCAGTTGGAGGACCTGAAGAAGACGCGGGCGGACCTCCTGCAAGTGGTGAAGGAGGTCGACGAGCGCGTCGAGCAGGTCTTCACCGAGGCCTACCGGGACACGGCCAGGGAGTTCGAGGGCGTCTTCTCGCGGCTCTTCCCCGGCGGCGAGGGGCGGCTCATCCTGACCGACCCCGACAACATGCTCGCCACGGGCGTCGACGTCGAGGCCCGGCCGCCCGGCAAGAAGGTCAAGCGGCTCTCGCTGCTCTCCGGCGGCGAGCGCTCGCTCACGGCCGTCGCGCTGCTCGTTTCGATCTTCAAGGCGCGGCCCAGTCCCTTCTATGTGATGGACGAGGTCGAGGCCGCGCTCGACGACACCAACCTGCAGCGGCTCATCCGCATCATGGAGGAGCTGCAGGAGGCCTCGCAGCTCATCGTGATCACGCACCAGAAGCGGACGATGGAGGTCGCGGACGCGCTGTACGGCGTCTCCATGCAGGGAGACGGCGTCTCGAAGGTGATCAGCCAGCGGCTCCGTTAGCCCGTCACCGACTGACCTCAGTCCTTCATCGACCCTCCTTCACAACTTCAACACTTGAACGAAGTCCGCCTCAGGAGTGCCTGAAATTCACAGGAACCCAGGTCTTGACTTCGAAACTTGAAGGCATAGTCTCTGCAACGTTGCTTTTACCTTCAGGTGGTGGGCGGCGCGAAGTTGTGCGCCACTTGAAGTGCTCACCCCCACCCCCGGCGATGTTGCCGGTGGCCCGAGGAGTCCATGTGACCAGCACAACGAAGGCGCCGCAGCCCGGAGGCAGAGAGGCCCATCCGGATCATCTCGGCCATGTCATCTTCATCACGGCAGCCGCCGCGATGGGTGGCTTCCTCTTCGGCTACGACAGTTCGGTGATCAATGGCGCCACCGTCGCCATCCAGCACCGCTTCGACGTAGACGCGAACATGCTCGGCTGGATCATCGCCACCGCACTGCTCGGCTGTGCCGTCGGTGCCGCGATCGCCGGGCGTATCGCCGACCGCATCGGCCGCATCCGCTGCATGCAGATCGCCGCCGTCCTCTTCGCCGCGAGTGCCGTGGGCTCCGCCCTGCCGTTCGCCGCGTGGGACCTGACGATGTGGCGTTTCATCGGCGGTATCGGCATCGGCATGGCCTCGGTCATCGGCCCGGCCTACATCGCCGAGGTGGCCCCGCCCGCGTACCGAGGCCGTCTCGCCTCCTTCCAGCAGGCCGCGATCGTCATCGGCATCGCCGTCTCCCAGCTGGTCAACTGGGGCATCCTGAACATGGCCGACGGCGACCAGCGCGGCAAGCTGATGGGCCTGGAGGCCTGGCAGCTGATGCTCGGCGTCATGGTCATCCCCGCCGTCCTCTACGGCCTGCTCTCCTTCGCCATCCCCGAGTCGCCGCGCTTCCTGATCTCGGTCGGCCGCAACGCCGAGGCGAAGAAGGTGCTCGGCGAGGTCGAGGGCACCGAGATCGACCTGGACGGGCGCGTCGCCGAGATCGAGGAGGGCATGCGCCGCGAGCACAAGTCGTCCTTCAAGGACCTGCTCGGCAAGGTCGGCTTCCTGCCGATCGTCTGGATCGGCATCGGGCTCTCGGTGTTCCAGCAGCTCGTCGGCATCAACGTGATCTTCTACTACTCGAACCAGCTGTGGCAGTCGATCGGCAAGGACCCGAGCAGCTCGTTCCTGTACTCGTTCGAGACGTCGATCGTGAACATCGTCGGTACGGTCATCGCGATGGTCTTCGTCGACCGCATCGGCCGCAAGCCGCTCGCCATCATCGGCTCGGCGGGCATGGCGCTCGCGCTCTTCACCTGCGCCTGGGCGTTCTCGTACCGCACCGGCACCGGCGACAACGTCTCGCTGCCCGACGCGCAGGGCCTTACGGCGATCATCGCTGCCAACTTCTTCGTGCTTTTCTTCGCCCTCTCCTGGGGCGTGGTGGTCTGGGTCCTTCTCGGCGAGATCTTCCCGAACCGGATCCGTGCCGCCGCTCTCGGTGTCGCCGCGTCGGCGCAGTGGCTCGCCAACTTCGCGATCACCAAGACGTTCCCGAGCATGTCCGAGTGGAGCCTGACCGGCTCGTACATCATCTACGGCGGCTTCGCCCTGATCTCGATCCCCTTCGTCATGAAGTTCGTCAAGGAGACGAAGGGCAAGACCCTGGAGGAGATGGGCTAATCCCCGCTGCCCCTCCTCTGAGGAAGCTGCCCCGGTTCAAGGACCTATTCCTTGAGCCGGGGCAGTACGTTTTCGCAGAAGTGGTGCAGGCTGCGCCAGCCCTCGTCCACCGGCATCCCGCCCGACAGCGGGTGCAGCACGAGATTGGCGGCGCCGCCCCGCACGTACGCCACGCACTGGTCGGGCGTCAGGACGCGGTAGACGCCCTCGGCGCGCAGCTCCTCGACCGTGGTGGCGGCGGACTTCACAGCCGAGCGGATGTCCTTGGACTGCCAGGAGGCGTACGTACGGGCCTCGTGCAGGAAGTGTTCGCCGTGCTCGGCCCAGGTGCGGTCCGGGTCGTCCGCGATGTGCAGGAGCGGGGTCTCGGCCGCGGGCATCATGGTCCAGCCCTCGGTGCCGTACTCGGCGAGGCGTTCCTTGTAGTACGCATCCAGGTCCGGCAGATGGGCGCTGGGAAAGAACGGCAGGCCGAGCCGGGCCGCGCGGCGGGCCGCCGCCTGCGAGGAGCCGCCGACCAGGAGCAGCGGGTGGGGCCGGGTGAACGGACGAGGGGTGACGCGTACGGTGCGGCCGCGGAACTCGAAGGGCTCGCCGGTCCATGCCTTCAGGAGCGTTTCGAGCAGTTCGTCCTGGAGCTTGCCGCGACGCTTCCACTCGACGCCGAACGCCTCATACTCCGCGGGCCGGTAGCCGATCCCCGCCACCGTCACCAGCCGGCCGCCGCTGAGCAGATCGAGTACGGCGATGTCCTCGGCGAGCCGCAGCGGATCGTGCAGCGGGCCGATGATCGCGGAGACCGTGACCGCGATGCGCCGGGTCGCGCCGAACACGGCGCCGGCGAACGTGAAGGGGGAGGGCAGCCAGTTGTTCCCGACGCCGTGGTGCTCCTCGGTCTGCACGGTGGAGATGCCCCGGTCGTCCGCGTACGCGGACATCTCCAGGGCGGCCTTGTAGCGGTCGCTGAGCGTGGTGGGCGTGGCGTCCGGCTCGACGAGGTTGAAACGTACGACTGTGACGGGCATGGAAACGTCCCCCTTCACCGTGGACGGGCGAAGAGGGACGTTAGATGACGCGGTGTCAGATGACCAGTGTCCGGGAGCAGTTGCTCCGGATCAGGCCGAGACCAGCTCCGTGTCGCCGTCGCCCTTGCCCTCGGGGGCCTCGGGCGTCTCGGCGGCGGGGTCCCTCGGCAGGACCGCGTACAGCGCGGCGGCGATGAGGATCGTGGCCAGCCAGCCCAGGCCGTTGCGACCGACCCAGGACGTGGCGAGCGGACCGCTGAACCAGTCGACCTTCGTGAAGAGCAGGCCCACCACCAGGGCGATCGCCCACGCGGTCATGGCCTGCCAGGCGAAGCCCGCCTTGTACCAGTAGGCGCTCGTGCGCTTGGTGTCCATCAGCGCCTCGCCGTCGTACGTCTTCCTGCGCAGCATGTCGATGCCGAAGACGCCGATCCAGGCGGAGAACGCGACCGCGAGCAGCGTGAGGAAGGAGATGAACGAGCCGATGAAGCTGGTGGCCACGTTCATCAGGAGGTAGCCGAAGATCAGGCTGATGAGGGCGTTGATGGACACGGCCCAGGTGCGCGGGACCTTGATGCCGAGCGTCATCGCGGTGAAGCCCGCGGAGTACATCGACATCGAGTTGATCAGGAGCATGCCGATCAGGGCCATCAGGAGGTACGGCACCGCGATCCACGTCGGGAGCAGCTCGCCGAGGAAGGAGACCGGGTCGGACGCCTTGGACAGGCTCGGCGTGCTGACCGCCATGACCGCGCCCATCAGGACCATCGGTACGACGACGATGCCGGCGCCGCCGATGGCGTTGCCCACCAGGGCCTTGTTGGAGGCGTTGCGCGGGAGGTACCGCGTGAAGTCCGGGCCGGTCGGGACCCAGCTGATGCCGCCCGCGGCGATCGTGCCGATGCCCGCGATCATCGCCGCGGTGGAGCCCGCGGACCGCGAGAAGACGTCGGACCAGGGGGTGTTGGCCACCAGGTAGACCAGGACGAGCACGCTGAACGCGCCGAAGAGGTACGTCGCCCAGGTGTTGCAGACGTGCAGGACCTTGCGGCCCAGGCCGCTGATCAGGAACGTACAGGCGACGAAGGCGACCAGCGTGACGACCGTCAGCCACGTGCTGGACTTCACGCCGAAGCAGATGTCCAGGACGGTGATGATCGCGTACGCGCCCGTCACCGCGTTGATCGTCTCCCAGCCCCAGCGCGCGACCCAGATCAGCGAGCCGGGGAAGAGGTTGCCGCGCTGGCCGAACACGGCGCGCGAGAGCGTCATGCCGGGGGAGCCGCCGCGCTTGCCCGCGATGGAGATCAGACCGACCAGGCCGTAGCTGAGGATCGGCGAGACGAGCGCGACGACCAGGGCCTGCCAGAAGTTGAGGCCGTTCGTCGCGATGCCCGCGCCCATGGTGAGCAGCAGGACGCTGATGTTGGCCGCCACCCAGGTGGGGAACAGCTCGCGGGTCCGGCCCGTGCGCTCGGAGTCGGGGACGGGCTCGAGGCCGCGTGTCTCCAGGGCGCCTTCGGTTTCGGCGGTGGTGCTCATGGGGTGGGGTCCGTGCCTCTCGCTCGGATCGCAACGCCGCGATCCGTCCGTGGGGGTGATCGCGTTGGACTCTACGCGCGTTGATGCGGAGAGCTCCATCGTACTTTAGTCCGAGTAGTGCCCTCTATGAGCTTATGTTCTTTGGAGGAAGCTCCAAGCTGGGCCCGTGTTGCCCCCATGGCTGATACTGGGTGAGTTATGGAAATCGTCATCCTTGCTGTAGTCATCGCCGTGGTCGTGATCGGCGCGCTCGGCGGGCTCGTGATCGGCAGCCGCAAGAAGAAGCAGCTGCCTCCGAAGGCCCCGTCCTCGACGCCCACCATCACCGCTCCTCCGGCCGAGCCGCATGTCGGCGACGAGGCCGAGACGCCGCGCGACGAACCGCGCCGCACGATCGAGGAGGTGGAACTCCCGCTCGCCGAGCCGACGGCGTCGGCCCCGGTCGTCATCGAAGAGCCGGCCGCGCCGGAGATCGAGACCCCGGAGCCCACGGCAGGTCGCCTGGTCCGCCTGCGCAGCCGGCTCTCCCGCTCGCAGAACGCACTCGGCAAGGGGCTGCTCACGCTCCTCTCCCGCGAGCACCTGGACGAGGACACGTGGGAGGAGATCGAGGACACGCTCCTCACCGCCGACGTCGGCGTCGCCCCCACCCAGGAGCTGGTCGAGCGCCTGCGCGAGCGCGTCCGTGTGCTCGGCACCCGAACCCCGGACGAGCTGCGCACCCTCCTGCGCGAGGAGCTGCTCACGCTGGTCGGTCCCGAGCTCGACCGTACGGTCAAGACCGAGTCGGGCCTGGAGACGCCCGGCATCGTGATGGTCGTCGGCGTGAACGGCACCGGCAAGACCACCACCACCGGCAAGCTCGCCCGCGTCCTGGTCGCCGACGGCCGCTCGGTGGTCCTCGGCGCCGCGGACACGTTCCGCGCCGCCGCCGCCGACCAGCTGCAGACCTGGGGCGAGCGCGTCGGCGCGCGTACGGTCCGCGGCCCCGAGGGCGGCGACCCGGCGTCGATCGCCTTCGACGCGGTCAAGGAGGGCATCGCGGAGGGCGCCGATGTCGTCCTCATCGACACCGCGGGCCGGCTGCACACCAAGACCGGCCTGATGGACGAGCTCGGCAAGGTCAAGCGCGTCGTGGAGAAGCACGCCCCGCTCGACGAGGTGCTGCTCGTCCTGGACGCGACGACCGGGCAGAACGGCCTGGTGCAGGCGCGGGTCTTCGCCGAGGTCGTCGACATCACCGGCATCGTCCTGACGAAGCTGGACGGCACGGCCAAGGGCGGCATCGTCGTGGCGGTCCAGCGCGAGCTCGGCGTGCCGGTGAAGCTGATCGGGCTCGGCGAGGGCGCGGACGATCTGGCGCCGTTCGAGCCCGGGGCTTTCGTGGATGCGCTGATCGGCGAGTAGCGGCTCCGACCGGCCCGTCGGTCGCCCCCTGGTATGGCGTGGCATCGCGCCCCGCGGGTGTGTCGTGGCCTGTCGCGCAGTTGTCCGCGCCCCTTTCGGGGCCCGAAAAGAAATGCCCGCTCCGGGGTGCAGCCGGGGCGGGCATTTCGCTGTGCGGGCGTTACGCCGGGGAGCGGTGCGCCACGTACGCCAGAGTTCCCAGAATCAGCCGCGCTTGCGGCGGATGCGTCGCCGAGTCGAGGTCCGGGGCGCGCAGCCAGCGGACCGGGCCGAGGCCCGCGTGGTCGGACGGCGGAGCCGTCAGATGGCTGCCGGGACCGCGGCCGTGCAGGTCGAGCCCCGCGTCGTCCCAGCCCATGCGGTAGAGCAGCTGGGGGAGTTCGACGGCGGCGCCGGGGGCGACGAAGAAGTGCGCCCGGCCGTCCGGCGTCGCCGCCACCGGGCCGAGCGGCAGGCCCATGCGCTCCAGGCGGAGCAGCGCCCTGCGTCCCGCCGCCTCCGCCACCTCGAGCACGTCGAAGGCGCGTCCCACCGGCAGCAGCACGGCGGCGCCGGGGAACCGCGCCCAGGCTTCGGTCACTTCGTCGAGCGTCGCCCCGGCGGGGACCTCGGGGGCGAAGGCCAGCGGGTGGGCGCCGGGAGCTGCGCAGTCGGCCGCGCCGCAGGAGCAGCGGCCGTCCAGGGCGCGTGCGCCGGGGACCGCGGCCCATCCCCACAGTCCGGTGTACTCGGCCACCGCGGTGCAGTCCGAGGCGCGGCCGCGCCGTCGGGAACCGGTGCGGGGCTTGTCGGTTCCCCGGATGCCGCCGATCGTGAAGCCCATGCCCCCTCCAACGGGTCGAGCGCGGTGTGGTTACGTGACGGAATCGGAACGTGACCCTGTGCTTTTGTGTGGGCGCTCGGCGTCCGCAAAGGGGGTGCGCCCGGTCGTGCGCGCCCTCAAGTGCTCCCCTCCGCCCTCCCTCGGACGTCCACTGTCAAGTGAATCGCTTGTCGCGGGGCGGGAGTTCATTCGAAGGGGTGGCGAATGGTGGCGTTTCCGCGATCGCCCTCGCCGGACGGGTGATCGTAGGATTACTTTCAGTGCACAGACCCTGAGTCTCGTGCTCTCGTGGGTATGCCGGAGGCAACTCGGTTTCCTGTTCGATGGGTGACGTTCTCCGGGCGCGGCGCCGCAACGCGCGGCATTCTGGTAGGGCTTGGCTACGGCCTGGCGTGGGACCGCACATAAGTGTCTTGAGGGATGGGGGCGTTCCAGTGGGCGGCAATGGCGGAAGTGGTGCGAACGCTGAGAAGCGCCCCAACGAACTGCTCAATTCCTGGTTCGTGCGCAGCGGCTGGTCGAAGGGCGAGCTGGCGCGGCAAGTGAACCGCAGGGCACGGCAGTTGGGCGCCCACCACATCTCCACCGACACCTCCCGGGTGCGCCGCTGGCTGGACGGCGAGAATCCGCGCGAGCCCATCCCGCGCATCCTCTCCGAGCTGTTCTCCGAGCGGTTCGGCTGCGTCGTCGCCGTCGAAGATCTCGGACTGCGCGCCGCGCACCAGTCACCCTCCGTCTCCGGTGTCGACCTGCCCTGGACCGGCCCCCAGACCGTCGCGCTCATCAGCGAGTTCTCGCGCAGCGACCTCATGCTGGCCCGGCGCGGCTTCCTCGGCAGCTCGCTCGCGCTCTCCGCGGGCACCGCCCTCATCGAGCCCATGCAGCGCTGGCTGGTGCCGGGACCGACGAGCCCCGTCGGCGACCCCGAGCCGCCCACGCCGTCGCGCAGGCCCGGCCGGCTGTCCAAGCCGGAGCTCGACCTCCTTGAGTCCACGACCGTGATGTTCCGGCAGTGGGACGCCCAGTGCGGCGGCGGCCTGCGGCGCAAGGCGGTCGTCGGCCAACTGCACGAGGTGACGGACCTGTTGCAGGAGCCCCAGCCCGAGGCCACGTCCAAACGGCTCTTCAAGGTCGCGGGCGAGCTGGCCGAACTGGCCGGATGGATGAGCTATGACGTCGGCCTCCAGCCGACCGCCCAGAAGTACTTCGTGCTCGCCCTGCACGCCGCGAAGGAAGCGGGCGAGAAGCCCCTCGGTTCGTACATCCTCTCCAGCATGAGCCGCCAGATGATCCACCTCGGGCGGCCCGACGACGCGCTCGAACTCATCCACCTCGCGCAGTACGGAAGCCGGGACTGCGCCAGCCCGCGCACCCAGGCCATGCTGTATGCGATGGAGGCCCGCGCCTACGCCAGCATGGGCCAGCCCGGCAAGTGCAAGCGGGCCGTGCGCATGGCCGAGGACACCTTCGCCGACGCGCTGGACTTCGACGAGCCCGAGCCCGACTGGATCCGCTTCTTCTCCGAGGCCGAGCTGAACGGCGAGAACGCCCACTCGTTCCGTGACCTGGCCTATGTCGCGGGACGCAGCCCCACGTACGCCTCCCTCGCCGAGCCCGTCATGGAGCGTGCCGTCGAACTCTTCGGCAAGGACAGCGAGCACCAGCGTTCGTACGCACTGAATCTCATCGGGATGGCCACGGTCCACCTGCTCCAGCGTGAGCCCGAGCAGAGCACGGTCTTCGCGCACGAGGCGCTCACCATCGCCAAGAAGGTCCGCTCCGAGCGCGTCAACACCCGCCTTCGCAAGACCGTGGACACCGCCGTGCGGGACTTCGGCGACCTCGCCGAGGTCGTGCAGCTCACGGACCAGCTGGCCATCGACATGCCGGAAACCGCGGAGGCGGTCTGACGGCGTCCCACCAGAGCCCCGGCCGCGGCCGGCCCATCCCGAACTGCCCGACTCGGCTCCCCCATGCCAGGTCAATCGGATGGCCGCCGCGGCCGGTTCTTGTCGTGTGCGCAGGGTATGAAAACGCACCCCGCCCGACCCGGCAGTTCATGGACGCGTAACACGTACGACCTCTTCGTCACTGCGGCGAAACATCGAGGGGCGCCTCCCGAAACGGCGCTGCGCCAATCTCGTGGCGCATAACGGCCCACCCTTCCCCAAGCTCTCGGCTCCGCTCGACCAGGGGAGACCCCACCAGCCCCGCCCGCACGGGCCGCATACGACGACGAGGAGACGCCGATGCCCCCAGGCATCACGATCGCCGCAGACGCCCCGCAGCTGTCTGCCGCCAACACAGGGTTCATGCTCATCTGTTCCGCCCTGGTGATGCTCATGACGCCGGGACTCGCCTTCTTCTACGGAGGCATGGTCCGCGTCAAGAGCACACTGAACATGCTGATGATGAGCTTCATCAGTCTGGGGATCGTCACCATCCTCTGGGTGCTGTACGGCTTCTCCATCGCGTTCGGCACCGACCACGGCAGCCTCTTCGGCTGGTCGTCCGACTACGTCGGCCTGAGCGGCATAGGGCTCACCGAGCTGTGGGACGGCTACACCATCCCGGTCTATGTCTTCGCGGTCTTCCAGCTGATGTTCGCGATCATCACACCCGCGCTGATCAGCGGTGCGCTCGCCGACCGCGTGAAGTTCACCGCCTGGGCGCTGTTCGTCGCGCTCTGGGCCACCGTCGTCTACTTCCCGGTCGCGCACTGGGTGTGGGGGACCGGCGGCTGGGCCTTCGAGCTCGGTGTCATCGACTTCGCCGGCGGTACGGCCGTGCACATCAACGCCGGTGCCGCCGCGCTCGGCGTGATCCTGGTCATCGGCAAGCGCGTCGGCTTCAAGAAGGATCCGATGCGGCCGCACAGCCTGCCGCTCGTCATGCTCGGCGCGGCGCTCCTGTGGTTCGGCTGGTTCGGCTTCAACGCCGGGTCGTGGCTGGGCAACGACGACGGCGTCGGCGCGATGATGTTCCTGAACACGCAGGTCGCCACCGCCGCGGCCATGCTGGCCTGGCTCGCCTACGAGAAGATCCGGCACGGCGCGATCACCACCCTCGGTGCCGCTTCGGGCGCCGTCGCCGGTCTCGTCGCGATCACCCCGGCCGGCGGCTCCGTCTCGCCGCTCGGCGCGATCGCCGTCGGAGCCATCGCCGGTCTGCTGTGCGCCATGGCGGTCGGCCTCAAGTTCAAGTTCGGCTACGACGACTCCCTCGACGTCGTCGGTGTCCACCTCGTCGGCGGTGTCGTGGGCTCGCTGCTCGTCGGCTTCTTCGCCACGGGCGGCGTCCAGTCCGACGCCAAGGGCCTCTTCTACGGAGGCGGCCTCGAACAGCTGGGCAAGCAGGCCGCCGGTGTCGGCGCCGTACTCGCCTACTCCGTCATCGCCTCCGCGATCCTCGCCCTCCTGATCGACAAGACCATCGGGATGCGGGTCAGCGAGGACGAGGAGGTCGCGGGCATCGACCAGGTGCAGCACGCCGAGACCGCGTACGACTTCAGCGGAGCGGGCGGCGGCACGGCGCCCCGTACCGCCGCTGTGCCCGGCCCGCCGGCCCCGGAAGCCGGCAAGGCTGCGAACGAGAAGAACAAGAGGGTGGACGCATGAAGCTCATCACCGCGGTCGTCAAGCCGCACCGCCTCGACGAGATCAAGGAGGCCCTCCAGGCCTTCGGTATCCAGGGCCTGACCGTCACGGAGGCCAGCGGCTACGGCCGCCAGCGCGGCCACACCGAGGTCTACCGCGGCGCCGAGTACACCGTCGACCTCGTGCCGAAGATCCGGATCGAGGTCCTCGTGGAGGACGACGACGCCGAACAGCTGGTGGATGTCGTGGTGAAGGCGGCCCGGACGGGCAAGATCGGGGACGGCAAGGTCTGGAGCGTCCCGGTCGACACGGCGGTCCGGGTACGGACCGGCGAACGCGGGCCCGACGCGCTGTGAGCCGGCCCGCGCTCGGCTGAACAGACTGTGCGGGCCGGGCAGGCGGAACTGAGCGGGACTTAGCGGGACTGACAGGAGCTGCTGGGTGACGAGTGTGGACGACGTACGTACGGAATCGGGATCGGAAGACTCCGGCCCCAGCGGCTACGCGGCGGCCCGGCTGCGCCTCCTTCAAGGGGAGGCGCAGTCCGGGCCGCCGCGCCGTTCGGCCCTCGCCGACCTGACGGACGAGTGGCTGACCGGACTCTTCACGGCCGCGGGCGCCCCGCGCGGGACCTCGTTGGTCGCCGTGGGCGGCTACGGCCGGGGGGAGCTCTCGCCGCGCAGCGACCTCGACCTGGTGCTGCTGCACGACGGCAGCGCGGACGCGGGGGAGGTGGCGGCTCTCGCGGACCGCATCTGGTACCCCGTCTGGGACCTGGGGCTCGCGCTCGACCACTCCGTGCGGACACCGGCACAGGCGCGCAAGACCGCGGGCGAGGACCTGAAGGTGCAGCTGGGGCTCCTGGACGCGCGGCACGTCGTGGGCGACCTCGGGCTGACCGCGGGGCTGCGTACGGCGGTGCTCGCGGACTGGCGGAACCTCGCGCCGAAGCGGCTGCCGGAGCTGCGCGAGCTGTGCGAGGAACGCGCCGAACGGCAGGGGGAGCTGAGCTACCTCCTCGAACCGGACCTGAAGGAGGCCCGCGGCGGGCTCCGGGACGCGACCGCGCTGCGGGCCGTCGCCGCCTCGTGGCTCGCGGACGCGCCCCGCGAAGGGCTCAGCGATGCCCGGCGGCGGCTCCTCGACGTGCGGGACGCGCTGCATCTGACCACGGGCCGGGCCACCGACCGGCTCGCCCTCCAGGAGCAGGACCAGGTCGCAGCCGAGCTGGGGCTGCTCGACGCGGACACCTTGCTGCGGGAGGTGTACGAGGCCGCCCGCACCGTCTCCTACGCGAGCGACGTGACGTGGCGCGAGGTGAGCCGGGTACTGCGGTCCCGGTCCGTGCGGCCCCGGCTGAAGGCCATGCTGGGCGGCGGCAAGAGCGCGGCTGCCGAGCGGTCGCCGCTGGCCGAGGGCGTGGTGGAGCAGGACGGGGAGGTGGTCCTCGCCCGGGCGGCCAAACCCGAGCGTGATCCCGTGCTGCCGCTGCGGGCCGCCGCCGCCGCGGCCCAGGCCGGTCTTCCGCTCTCGCTGCACGCGGTGCGCAGGATGGCGGCCGCGGTGCGACCGCTGCCCACGCCGTGGCCCGCGGAGGCCAGGGAGCAGCTCGTGACGCTGCTCGGCGCGGGGCGGCCGACGGTGGAGGTGTGGGAGGCCCTGGAGGCCGAGGGGCTCATCACCCGGCTGCTTCCCGACTGGGAGCGGGTGCGGTGCAGGCCGCAGCGCAACGCCGTGCACACGTGGACGGTCGACCGGCATCTGGTGGAGACGGCGGTGCAGGCCTCGGAGCTGACCCGGCGCGTGGGGCGTCCCGACCTGCTGCTCGTGGCCGGGCTGCTGCACGACATCGGGAAGGGCTGGCCGGGGGACCACTCCGAGGCCGGGGAGATCATCGCCCGTGACGTCGCCGCCCGGATCGGCTTCGACCGGGGCGATGTGGCGGTCCTCGCGACCCTCGTACGGCATCACCTGCTCCTGATCGAGACGGCCACGCGGCGCGATCTCGACGACCCGGCCACGGTGCGGTCCGTCGCGGACGCGGTGAAGTCGCCGGGGACCCTCGAACTGCTGCACGCGCTGACGGAGGCGGACGCGCTGGCCACCGGCCCCGCGGCCTGGTCCGCCTGGCGGGGCTCGCTCGTCGCGGACCTGGTGAAGCGGGTGGGGGCGGTGCTCTCGGGGGACGAGCCGGAGGGCGAGCAGGACGTCGCTCCCACCGCCGAGCAGGAGCGGCTCGCCGTGGAGGCGTTCCGTACGGGCGGGCCGGTGCTTTCCCTGCGGGCGCAGACGGAGGGGCGTGCCGGGGAGGAGGAGGGCGCCGGGGACCCCGAGCCGCTGGGCGTGGAGCTGGTCATCGCGGTGCCGGACCAGCCCGGTGTGCTGCCCGCCGTCGCGGGGGTGCTCGCCATGCACCGGCTCGCAGTACGTACTGCGGAGCTGCGGGGGGTCGGACTGCCTTCCGGACTCGAAGAGTCGGTGCTGCTCCTGAACTGGCGGGTCGCCGCGGAGTACGGCTCCCTGCCGCAGGCCGCCCGGCTGCGGGCGGACCTGGTACGGGCCCTCGACGGTTCGCTGGACATCGCGGCGCGCCTCGCGGAACGGGACGCGGCCTACCCCCGCCGGCGGGGCACGGTGGCCCCGCCGCCCCGCGTGACGGTGGCCCCGGCCGGCTCCCGCGTCGCGACGGTGATCGAGGTGCGCGCCCAGGACGCCCCGGGCCTGCTCCACCGCATCGGCCGGGCGCTGGAGTCGACGGGGGTGGTGGTGCGCAGCGCCCATGTCTCCACGTTGGGCGCGAACGCGGTGGACGCGTTCTATGTGACGGAGGCGGAGGCAGGCGCGGGACCGCTCTCGGGGGAGCGGGCGGCGGGGGTGGCCCGGGCGGTGGAGGAGGGGTTGCGGGGGTAGGGGTTCTACTCCTGCTCCGGGATGCGCCGGCTCCGGGGACGGCTCCGGGGGCGGCCCGGACCCGTCCCGATGCTGGGGACCCACACGCCCATGGGGCCAGATACCCTGGAGGGCGACCTATCCGCCCTCCCCCACGCTCAGCTCCGCGCGAGCGGGGGGCGCCCCCTTCGACCCGAGGATTCGCGACCGCCGTGTTCGACACTCTCTCCGACCGCCTCGCAGCGACATTCAAGAACCTCCGGGGCAAGGGCCGCCTGTCCGAGGCGGACATCGACGCCACGGCGCGCGAGATCCGCATCGCCCTGCTCGAGGCGGACGTCGCCCTTCCCGTCGTCCGGGCCTTCATCAAGCAGGTCAAGGAGCGCGCCGCGGGGGCCGAGGTCTCGCAGGCCCTGAACCCCGCCCAGCAGGTCATCAAGATCGTCAACGAGGAACTCGTCAGCATCCTCGGCGGCGAGACGCGGCGCCTGCGGTTCGCCAAGAACCCGCCGACCGTCATCATGCTCGCGGGTCTGCAGGGTGCCGGTAAGACCACCCTCGCCGGAAAGCTCGGCCTCTGGCTCAAGGGGCAGGGCCACTCCCCGCTCCTGGTGGCGTGCGACCTGCAGCGCCCCAACGCCGTGAACCAGCTCTCCGTCGTCGCCGAGCGCGCGGGCGTCGGCGTCTACGCCCCGCAGCCGGGCAACGGCGTGGGCGACCCGGTCGCCGTCGCCAAGGACTCGATCGAGTTCGCCAAGACCAAGCAGTACGACGTCGTCATCGTCGACACCGCGGGCCGCCTCGGCATCGACCAGGAGCTGATGCGGCAGGCCGCGGACATCCGCGACGCCGTCAGCCCGGACGAGGTCCTCTTCGTCGTCGACGCCATGATCGGCCAGGACGCCGTCAACACGGCGGAGTCCTTCCGCGACGGCGTCGGCTTCGACGGCGTCGTCCTGTCGAAGCTCGACGGTGACGCCCGCGGTGGCGCCGCCCTGTCGATCGCCCAGGTCACCGGGCGCCAGATCATGTTCGCCTCGAACGGCGAGAAGCTGGACGACTTCGACGCGTTCCACCCGGACCGCATGGCGTCCCGCATCCTCGGCATGGGCGACATGCTCACGCTGATCGAGAAGGCCGAGCAGACCTTCTCCCAGCAAGAGGCCGAGAAGATGGCCGCCAAGCTGCAGGGAAGCAAGGGCGGCAAGGACTTCACCCTCGACGACTTCCTGGCCCAGATGGAGCAGGTCAGGAAGATGGGCAGCATCAGCAAGCTGCTCGGGATGATGCCCGGCATGGGGCAGATCAAGGACCAGATCAACAACCTGGACGAGCGGGACGTCGATCGCACCGCCGCCATCATCAAGTCGATGACGCCCGCCGAACGCGCGGGCGCGGCGATCATCAACGGCTCGCGCCGCGCCCGTATCGCCAAGGGCTCCGGCGTCGAGGTCAGCGCCGTCAAGAACCTCGTCGAGCGCTTCTTCGAGGCCCGCAAGATGATGTCGCGGATGGCCCAGGGCGGCGGAATGCCGGGCATGCCGGGGATGCCGGGCATGGGCGGTGGCCCCGGCAAGCAGAAGAAGAAGCAGAAGCAGGCCAAGGGCAAGCGGAAGTCGGGCAACCCGATGAAGCGCAAGCAGGAGGAGCAGGAGGCCGCGGCCCGCCGCGAGCAGGCCGGCCAGGAAGGCGGCGCCTTCGGCCTCCCCGCGGGTCAGCAGGGGCAGAACTTCGAGCTGCCGGACGAGTTCAAGAAGTTCATGGGCTGACGGCCCCGCATCTCGTACGCCGACGAGGCGCCCCTCTGCCCGGAGGGGCGCCTCAGGTGTTTACGGACGTTCACGGATGTTCACGGTCGTTTCCGGTGCGGATACGCGCAGGTGCCCAGCCCATGTTTGTGTCGTAACGTCCGGATATGAGCAACCCTGTGCCGCCGCGCCGGGCGACCGACAAGCCATGGCGCTCCGAGGGCGCGCCGCCGCCCGCGCCCACACCCCCGCCGAAGAAGAAGATGCCGGGCGGATGGGGCGGGCTCATCCTCACCGCGCTCATCGTCTATCTCATCGCCAACCTCGTGCTCTCCTTCTTCAACGAGGGCGACGAGGCGACGATCTCGTACACGGAGTTCAGCAAGCAGGTCGACTCCGGGAACGTCACGAAGATCTACTCCAAGGGCGACGCGATCCAGGGCCAGCTCAAGAAGGAGCAGGAGCGGCCGGGCGACGCGAAGGGGAAGTACACCAAGTTCACCACCCAGCGTCCGGCCTTCGCCGACGACAAGCTCTGGGACGACCTCACCAAGCACGACGTCACGGTCACCGCCGAACCGGTGGTGCAGGAGCGCAGCTTCCTCTCGAACCTGCTCATCTCACTGGCCCCGATGCTGCTCCTGGTCGTTCTGTGGATCTTCATCGCCCGGCGCATGAGCTCGGGCATGGGCGGCGGCGCGGGCGGCATGCTGGGCCGCAAGGCCCCGCCGAAGCCGGTGGAGCTCGAACCCGGCGACAAGCGCACCACCTTCGAGGACGTGGCGGGCATCGACGAGGTCGAGGGCGAGCTCAGCGATGTCGTCGACTTCCTGAAGAACCCCGGCGCCTATCGCGAGATGGGCGCCAGGATGCCGCGGGGCGTGCTGCTCGCGGGACTGCCGGGCACCGGCAAGACGCTGCTCGCGCGGGCCGTCGCCGGTGAGGCGGGCGTGCCCTTCTTCTCGGCGTCCGCCTCGGAGTTCATCGAGATGATCGTCGGCGTCGGCGCCTCGCGCGTACGGGAACTCTTCGCCGAGGCCAGGAAGGTCGCGCCGTCCATCATCTTCATCGACGAGATCGACACCATCGGCCGGGCGCGGGGCGGCGGCAGCGGGATGGGCGGGCACGACGAGCGCGAGCAGACGCTGAACCAGATCCTCACCGAGATGGACGGCTTCTCCGGTTCCGAGGGCGTCATCGTCCTCGCGGCCACCAACCGCGCCGACATCCTCGACCCCGCCCTGACCCGCCCCGGCCGGTTCGACCGGGTCGTCACCGTCAGCCCGCCCGACCGCGGCGGACGCGAGGCCATCCTCAAGATCCACACCCGGGAGATCCCGATGGCGGGGGACATCGACCTCGCCCAAGTCGCCCGTACGACACCGGGGATGACCGGCGCGGAACTCGCCAACCTCGCCAACGAAGCCGCCCTGCTCGCGGTCAAGCGGGGGCAGAAGGAAGTGACGCAGTCCGACCTCTCCGAAGCGCTCGAAAAGGTCCAGCTCGGTGCCGAGCGGCCGCTGGTCATGCCCGACGAGGAGCGGCGGCGCACGGCGTACCACGAGAGCGGGCACGCCCTGCTCGGCATGTTGCAGCCCGGCGCCGACCCGGTCCGGAAGATCACCATCGTGCCGCGGGGGCGCGCCCTGGGCGTCACGCTCTCGACCCCGGACTCCGACAAGTACGCGTACACGGAGGAGTATCTGCGCGGCCGGATCGTCGGGGCCCTGGGTGGCATGGCGGCCGAATACGTCGTCTTCGACACCATCACCACGGGCGCCGAGAACGACCTCGAACAGGTCACCAGCATCGCCCGCGGCATGGTCGGCCGCTGGGGCATGAGCGAGCGCGTGGGCCGTCTCTCCGCGCTGCCGAGCGACGCCCAGCAGGCCTACGGCCTCTCGGCCGCCCCGGTCACCCTGGACACGATCGACCACGAGATGCGGCGGATCGTCGACGCGTGCTACGAGAGCGCGTGCCGCCAGCTCAGGGACCACCGCGACCAACTGGACGCCCTGGCGGCCGCGCTCCTGGAGAACGAGACCCTGGACGAGGAGGCGGCCTACCGGATCGCCGGCATCACACGGCTCACCAAGTACACCGACTAAGCCGCGTTCACCGACTAGACCGCGTTCACCGGCTAGGCCGCGTTCACCGACTAGGCCGCCTGCCGGGCGAAGCGGCTCTGGAGCTCCCCCCGGAGATGGCCCGCGGGGAGCTTCCTGCCGTACAGGACGAGGAGCAGGTCCTGCGCGGCGCCGGTCAGGGGAGTGCCGCTGCCGTAACTCCAGTCGAGATCGTCGGCGCGCAGCTCGACGCCGCTGACGTCCGCCCCGAAGAACTTCGTGCCCCTGGGCGTGACCTTCTTGAGAAGGACGTCGATACGGTCCAGCGGAACCCTGCGCTCCAGGCCCAGCGCCACCGAGATGTCGAGACCGTGGACCACGTCGTGACCCAGCGCTCCCTCGATCCCGGCCATGGGCGGCTGCCAGGGGTGCTCCGCGTTGTCCCTGAGGAACGCGGCGAGGCGGCCGGTCGAGTGGGCGGCGGCGTCCCTGCGGGCGCAGCGGTCGGTCATCCGGTGAAGGCTGCCGCGGGCCTTGACGAGTTCGGTCAGCGTCTTCGGGAGCGAGTAGCGGAAGCCCAGCGACATATGGGCCGCCACCTCCCGGACCCGCCACCCCGCGCAGAGGGTCGGTGCCTCCCACTGCGCGGGCGTCAGACCGTCGAGCAGGGCGGCGAGGTCACGGCGTTCGGCGGCGACGGCCTTTCTGATGTCCACCTCTCCAGGGTGTCTACGACCCCGCCATAAGTCCAAGAGCTGGATCTTCTTGCAACTAGCATGCGCGGTTATGGAACTCCGGCAGCTCCAGTACTTCGTCGCCGTGGTGGAGGAGGCCAACTTCACCCGCGCCGCCGAGCGCCTGCACCTGGCCCAGCCGGGAGTGAGCGCGCAGATGCGGCAACTGGAACGGGAGCTCGGTCAGCCGCTCCTTGACCGCTCGGGGCGGTCGGTGACGCCGACGGAGGTGGGCGAGGCGGTCCTGCCGTACGCGCGGGCCGCGCTCGCCGCCGTCGAGGGCGTGCGGCACACCGTGGACGAGTTCACCGGACTGCTCCGTGGCCAGATCGCCCTTGGCCTGGTCTCCGGTGCCGCCACCCATGAGTTCGACGTGGTCTCCGTACTCGCCGACTTCCACGACGACCACCCCGGGGTCGAGATGGCCCTCTCCGAAGACAGCTCCGACCGGATGCTGGCCGCGGTGCGCGACGGCGAACTCGACATGGCCCTGCTCGGCTTGACGGACGAGGAACCCCCGCCCGGCATCTCCCTGCAACTCGTGATCGACGAACCCCTGGTGGCCGTCGTCCTGCCGGGCGACGCCCTCCTCGCTCCCGAGGGCCGTACGACCGTGCCGCTGGCCGAGCTGCGCGACCGTCCGCTGATCAGCCTGCCGCGCGGCACCGGGCTGCGCGGCGTGCTCGACCGCGCCTGCGCGCAGGCCGGCATCCGGCCCCGCATCGCCTTCGAGGCCGCCGCCCCGCAGGTCCTGGTACAACTCGTCGTCCGGGGCCTGGGGGTGGCCGTCCTGCCGGCGATCGAGCCTCGCACGGCGGCCGCGTACGGGCTGCGGACCCTGGAGATCACGGATCCACGGCCCCGCGGCAGGATCGCCCTGGCCTGGCGCACGGACGGTCCCGCGAGCCCGGCGGCCAGGGCGCTCCTCGACCGGCTGCGAACAGCCCTGGCGCGAAGCTAGCCGGGCTACCGCGTGCGCGCGATCAAATACCGGAACACGTTCGGCATCCACACCGTCCCGTCCCGCCGCATGTGCGGGTGCAGGGCCTCCGTCAGCTCCTTGTCGACCTGTACCTGATCCGTCGCGCCGACCGCCGCGTCGAACAGCCCCGTCGAGAGCAGACCGCGGACCGCGCTGTCGGTGTCCGCGTACCCGAAGGGGCACGCGACGCGTCCCGAGCCGTCCGGTTTGAGGCCCGCCCGCTGGGCGACCTCCTCCAGGTCGTCACGGAGCGCCGGGCGCCAACTGCCCGTGCTGCGCAGCGGTTCGGCGAGTTTGGTCGCCACCCTCAGTACGGAAGAGGTCGTGCAGCGCTCCGGAGGACCCCAGCCGACGAGGACCACGGGGCTGCCGCGCCCGGTCAGCGGAACGGCTGACTCCAGAAGCCCGGAGAGCCCTTCGGCGTCACCCGCCGTGCAGCCGATCGGCTGGAACGCGGTCACCATGTTGTACGAGGGCGCGTCCTGCCCCGTCAGATCGGCGGGGCCGCCGTCCACGAGCCGGGCGTCGCCGTGCGGTCGTGGGTCAGGGCCCGTGTCGGGCAACAGGCGTTCGCGGGCCAGGGCGAGCCGTTCGGGCGCCGAGGGGTCGACACCGGTGACCGACGCGCCTCGTGTCGCCGCCATCAACAAGGCGAGCCCGGAGCCGCAGCCGAGGCCGAGAAGGCGTGTTCCACCGCCCACGTCGAGTCGTTCGTACACCGCTTCGTAGAGCGGAACCAGCATCCGTTCCTGAATTTCCGCCCAGTCACGCGCGCGTGCGCACCGGTCCACGCCGCAGGGGGTCGTGCCCGCGCGGGGAAGGTGCGACTGCGCGAGTGTAGGTGTCATGGAAAGCGCCCCAATCGCCGAGAGTTGCTGGAGTGTCGTATTCAAACGGTTCGTCCGCCCCCGTGCAGTGCGCTCGCACTCCCCCCGTATGCCAGAGAACTGCGCATCCGTCGTGACGTCCAGAGGTTGTCGGGCAATGCTTGCGTGCCACCGTCGTGCGCCCCCCGGAGTAATTCAATTCACTCGCTCCGGAGGCCCGCCGTACCATGCGCGCCATGGCCAAGGCACCTGTTCTCACGCCCCGGGCGGAAGACTTCCCGCGCTGGTACCAGGATCTGATCAACAAGGCCGAGCTGGCCGACAACGGCCCGGTGCGCGGCACCATGGTGATCCGGCCGTACGGCTACGGCCTGTGGGAACGCATGCAGCAGGACATGGACGCGCGCATCAAGGAGACGGGTACCCAGAACGCGTACTTCCCGCTGCTCATCCCTCAGTCGTACCTGACCAGGGAGGCCGAGCACGTCGAAGGTTTCGCCCCCGAACTGGCCGTCGTCACGCACGGCGGAGGCAAGGAGCTCGAAGAGCCGGTCGTCGTGCGCCCCACCTCCGAGACGATCGTCAACGAGTACTTCTCCAAGTGGGTGCAGAGCTACCGCGACCTGCCGCTCCTGATCAACCAGTGGGCGAACGTGGTCCGCTGGGAACTGCGGCCCCGGCTCTTCCTGCGGACGTCGGAGTTCCTCTGGCAGGAGGGGCACACGGCGCACGCGACGTACGAGGACGCACGCGACTTCGCGGCCCGCATCCACCGGGACGTCTACGGAGCCTTCATGCGGGACGTACTCGCGATGGACTTCGTACTGGGCCGCAAGACCGCAGCGGAGCGCTTCGCGGGCGCGATCAACACCCTCACGCTCGAAGGCATGATGGGCGACGGCAAGGCACTCCAGCTCGGCACCAGCCACGAGCTGGGCCAGAACTTCGCCAAGGCCTTCGACACCCGGTACCTGTCCAGGGAGGGCAAGCAGGAGCTCGTCTGGCAGACCTCCTGGGGCAGTACGACACGAATGATCGGCGCCCTGGTGATGATGCACGGCGACGACAGCGGCCTGCGGGTTCCGCCGCGCCTCGCCCCGGTCCAGGCCGTCGTCCTGGCCGTCAAGGACGACGAGGCGGTGCTCGCCGAGGTCCGCGAGATCGGCGCCCGCCTGGAGGCCGCGGGCGTGCGCGTCCGGGTCGACGACCGCACGGACGTCCCCTTCGGGCGCCGCGCGGTCGACTGGGAACTCAAGGGAGTGCCCGTCCGCGTCGAGGTCGGCCCGCGCGACCTGGCCGAGGGCACCGCGATGCTGGCCCGCCGCATCAGGGGCGGCAAGGAGCCGGTGGCGATCGGCTCCCTGGCGGAGCTGCTGCCCGCCGTCCTCGAAGAGGACCAGCGGCTGCTCCTCGACCAGGCCCGCGAGCGCCGGGAGTCGCGCACCTCGGACGTCAGCACCGTCGAGCAGGCCGTGGAGGCCACGGCCGCCGGCGGCTGGGCCCGCGTCCCGTGGGCCGCGCTCGGCCCGGAGGGCGAGGCGAAGCTCGCCGAGCACTCCGTGTCCGTACGGTGTCTGGTCACGGAGGACGGGGCGGTGCCCGACGCCGACGAGACCCCCGGTAACGTCGCTGTGGTGGCCCGCGCCTACTGACGAACGCGCCTCCGGTACCGGGGCGCTTGTTCTCGGCTCGTACGCCTGCCCGTGCGACACGAGCTCCGGCGCGAGGAGTTCCGCTACGCGCCGAGACGGAAGGGTGGCCCGCAGGGCCTCGGTTGAGGGTGGTGGCGGGAGACGGGCGGGCGTACGCGCTACTACGTACCGGCTTGCCACGAGCTGCGAGGCTTCTGCGCAGATCAGCGCACCCGCCCTCGTCCGGACGCATCAATGGCACATCAATGGCAACTGACGGGTACGTGCAAATTATTTGGGATGCCCCGGAATGGAACCCCCGGGCATCCCTGCTCGTTGTTCACGACGTGAGCACGACACCACCTGTTCTCGCCGCAGAGCTGGCACAGGCGTGGGCCGATATTCAGCGGCACCACCCCGAGCTGCCCGATCTTGCCGCGCCCGAATCCCTGATCGGAGAGTCGTCGTCCGCCTGCGGCGCCGAGCTCTCCTTCGAGCGACTGCTCCATGAGGCAGTCCATGGCATCGCCGCGTCACGCGGCGTACGCGACACCTCACGCGCGGGCCGTTACCACAACCGCAGATTCCTCGCGATCGCCGAGGAGCTGGGTCTCGACCATCCCGACGAGCCGCATCCCAGCAGCGGCTTCTCGCTGGTCACGCTCAACCCCGAGGCCAGGAAGCGCTACCGCCCGACGATCGAGCGGCTCCAGCGCGCCCTCAAGGCGCACACCGCGGCGACCGCCGCCGACACGGCACGCAGCTTCCGGGGCCCGGCCGCCCGGCACGGCTCGTCCGGGGGCGGCGTCCGCGTCAAGGCGGTCTGCGACTGCGGGCGCAACGTCCGCGTGGTCCCCTCGGTGCTCGCCCAGGCGCCCATCGTCTGCGGCGGCTGCGGGAAACCCTTCCGCATCCCGGAAGTGGTCGGCGTCGCCGCCCGCTGACAGGCTGAGCTGGAAGTGTGCCGGTCGGGGCGCCCGGACTGGGTGCGGACGCCCCGGCGACGTATGGCACAATGGCTAGCTGTACTCGACAGCCGCATAGGAACCCTCTCGCCTCCGGCTGACGCGTCCATCGGGCACCCCGAGTACCGCAACCCCACGTGGCATCTCGTTGTGCCCAACCACGTCAAGACCAGGAGACACCACTCCAGTGGCAGTCAAGATCAAGCTGAAGCGTCTGGGCAAGATCCGTTCGCCTCACTACCGCATCGTCGTCGCCGACTCCCGTACCCGCCGTGACGGCCGGGCCATCGAGGAGATCGGCCTGTACCACCCGGTGCAGAACCCCTCGCGCATCGAGGTCGACTCGGAGCGCGCGCAGTACTGGCTCTCCGTCGGCGCCCAGCCGACCGAGCCGGTCATGGCGATCCTGAAGCTCACCGGTGACTGGCAGAAGCACAAGGGCCTGCCGGCCCCGGCGCCGCTGCTCGTCGCGGAGCCCAAGGACAAGCGCGCCGCGTTCGAGGCCTTCACCAAGGGCCTCGAGGGCGACGACGCCAAGGGTGAGGCCATCACCCAGAAGGCGAAGAAGGCCGACAAGAAGGCGGACGAGGCCAAGGCCGAGTCTGCCGAGTCGACCGAGGCCTGAGCATGCTCGAGGAGGCTCTCGAGCACCTCGTGAAGGGCATCGTCGACAACCCCGACGACGTGCAGGTCGCCTCGCGCAACCTGCGCCGCGGGCGCGTGCTCGAGGTCCGGGTCCACCCGGAAGACCTCGGCAAGGTGATCGGCCGCAACGGCCGCACCGCGCGCGCTCTGCGGACCGTCGTGGGCGCCATCGGCGGCCGCGGTGTCCGCGTCGACCTCGTCGACGTGGACCAGGTTCACTGAACCACAGGTAGCACCGGCACGGGCCGGGGAGGGCTTCTGCGCCCACCCCGGCCCGTAGTCGTCCGCAGACACAGGAGAGAGCAGTGCAGCTGGTAGTCGCGCGGATCGGCCGCGCCCACGGCATCAAGGGTGAGGTCACCGTCGAGGTCCGTACGGACGAGCCGGAACTGCGCCTCGGCCCCGGCGCCGTCCTCGCCACCGACCCCGCCTCCACGGGGCCGCTGACCATCGAGACCGGCCGGGTGCACAGCGGCCGCCTGCTGCTGCGCTTCGAGGGCGTACGTGACCGCACGGGCGCCGAGGCGCTGCGCAACACGCTGCTGATCGCGGAGGTCGATCCGGAAGAGCTTCCGGAGGACGAGGACGAGTACTACGACCACCAGCTCATGGACCTCGACGTCGTCACCAAGGACGGGCTCGAGGTCGGCCGCATCACGGAGATCTCGCACCTGCCCTCGCAGGACCTGTTCATCGTCGAGCGGCCCGACGGCAGCGAGGTGATGATCCCCTTCGTGGAGGAGATCGTCACCGAGATCGACCTGGAGGAGCAGCGGGCGGTCATCGACCCGCCGCCCGGCCTGATCGACGACCGCGCGGAGATCGTTTCCGCCAGGGACGACGAGGCTCCCTCGGGGGACGAGGCCTGATGCGGCTCGACGTCGTCACGATCTTCCCCGAGTACCTGGACCCCCTGAACGTCTCCCTCGTCGGCAAGGCACGCGCGCGTGGACAGCTCGACGTGAACGTGCACGACCTCAGGCAGTGGACGTACGACCGGCACAACACGGTCGACGACACCCCCTACGGCGGCGGCCCCGGCATGGTCATGAAGACCGACCCCTGGGGTGCGGCCCTCGACGACGTGCTCGCCGAGGGGTACGAGGCAGGGGCCCACGGGCCCGTCCTGGTCGTCCCCACGCCCAGTGGCCGGCCCTTCACCCAGGAACTGGCCGTGGAGCTCTCCGAGCGGCCCTGGCTGGTCTTCACGCCCGCGCGCTACGAAGGCATCGACCGCCGCGTCGTGGACGAGTACGCGACCCGGATGCCCGTCTACGAAGTCTCGATCGGCGACTACGTCCTCGCCGGCGGCGAGGCGGCCGTCCTGGTCGTCACCGAGGCCGTGGCCCGGCTCCTGCCCGGAGTCCTCGGCAACGCCGAGTCCCACCGCGACGACTCCTTCGCCCCCGGAGCCATGGCGAACCTCCTCGAAGGGCCCGTCTACACCAAGCCCCCCGAGTGGCGCGGGCACGGCATCCCGGACGTCCTGATCAGCGGCCATCACGGCAAGATCGCGCGCTGGCGCAGGGACGAGGCGCTGCGGCGCACGGTCCGCAACAGGCCCGACCTGATCGAGCGCTGCGACCCCGCGGCCTTCGACAAGAAGGACCGCGAGATGCTCTCGATCCTGGGGTGGCGGCCGGGGCCCGACGGCCGATTTGGGCGAGACCCCGACGCCGTGGAACAATAGGTCGCTGCTGTACGTCCAGCGTGCGCCCCTGCCACAGGGGGAACGACGCCCGCCCGACGCGATCAGCTATCGAATCCTCATCACGACCTTCCCGCTGATGACCTGTGGCATCAGTGAAGAAAGCAGACGATCATGGCTAACCTGCTCGACTCCGTCGACAGCGCTTCGCTGCGCACCGACATCCCGGCCTTCCGTCCCGGTGACACCGTCAACGTCCACGTGCGCGTCATCGAGGGCAACCGCTCCCGTGTGCAGCAGTTCAAGGGCGTAGTCATCCGCCGCCAGGGTGCCGGCGTGCGCGAGACCTTCACGGTCCGCAAGGTCTCGTTCTCCGTCGGCGTGGAGCGCACCTTCCCGGTGCACACCCCGATCGTCGAGAAGATCGAGCTCGTCAGCCGCGGCGCCGTGCGTCGCGCGAAGCTGTACTACCTCCGTGAGCTGCGCGGCAAGGCCGCGAAGATCAAGGAGAAGCGCGACAACTGAGCTAGCGCGCGGGTCCACAGCGGGGCCGGATAGCATCTGGCCCCGATGGACACCGAAGCACAGCACACGGAGCGCGACCGCTCCTCCCCACCCACCGATTCCCCGAGCGCCGAGAGCGACGGGGAGTCCGCGGGGACGGAGGACCGGTCGCGCTCCGCTTTTATGTCGTTGGTCTCCCGGCTGCCCGGCGGCAGAATCACTCTGACATTGCTGCTCTGCATGGTGTCCCTGCTGGTCGTCAGCACCTTCGTGATGCAGCCTTTCCAGATCCCCAGCGGCTCCATGGAGCCCGCATTCCGGGTCGGAGACCGGGTACTCGTCAACAAGTTGGCGTACCGTTTCGGTTCCGAGCCGCAGCGAGGTGACGCGGTCGTCTTCGACGGCAGCGGTTACTTCGGAGATGCCGACTACATCAAGCGGGTCGCGGGGGTGGGGGGAGACCGGGTGGTCTGCTGCGACAAGCGGGGGAGGATCAAGGTGAACGGCGAGCCCGTCGACGAGCCGTACCTGTACCCGGGGGACGCCCCCTCGAAAGTGCCTTTCGTCGCGGTCGTCCCCGAAGACAGCCTGTTCCTCCTCGGCGACCACCGAAGCCACTCCAGTGACTCCCGCGACCGCCTCGGCCAGCCCGGCGGCGGCATGATCCCCGTCGACTCGGTGATCGGCAGAGCCGACTGGATCGCCTGGCCCGTCGGCCACTGGACCTCTCTGGAGCGTCCGGACGGCTACGCGCGCGTGCCGGCACCAGGCGGCGCCCATGGGTAACCGCGGACGTACGCGCGAGGCCAGTCACCGGGCCGACACCAGGCTGCCCACCGGATCCCGGCCCACCAGCGGCCCCGTACTGCCCGGAAGGGCCGAGCGGCGCAAGCTCGCGAAGAAGGTCAAGCGGCGCAGGAGGCGCTCGGCGATCAAGGAGATACCTCTCCTCATAGGCGTCGCGCTGCTCATAGCCCTGGTCCTGAAGACCTTCTTGGTGCAGGCCTTCGTGATCCCCTCGGGTTCGATGGAACAGACGATCAAGGTCGGTGACCGCGTCCTCGTCGACAAGCTCACCCCGTGGTTCGGTGCCAAGCCCGAGCGCGGCGATGTCATCGTCTTCGAGGACCCCGGCAACTGGCTCAAGGACGAACGCACCAAGAAGAAGGACGACCCCGTAGGCGTCAAGCAGATCAAGGAAGGCCTGTCCTTCATCGGACTGCTGCCCTCCGACGACGAACGGGATCTGATCAAGCGCGTGGTCGGCGTCGGCGGCGACACCGTGAAGTGCTGTGACAAGAACAAGAAACTCACGGTCAACGGCGTCCCGCTCACCGAGCCCTACCTCAATCCGGGTGACGAGCCGTCGTCATTCGAGTTCGAGGTGAAGGTCCCCGAAGGGCGCTTCTTCGTCATGGGCGACCACCGCTCGGACTCGGCCGACTCCCGTTTCCACCGGACCGAGAAGTTCAGCGGCACCGTGTCGGAGGACAGCGTGGTGGGGCGCGCGCTCGTCATCGCCTGGCCTTTCGACCACTGGCGCAAGCTGGAGGAGCCCGATACGTACGCGTCCGTGCCCGACGCGCGTGCGGGGTCGGTCGACGCCATCGGGCTGTCGCATAGGGTGGCTACCGGCGATCGATACGGATTGACCGGACTCCCGACCCCTGCGGAACTCCCGCTCGTTATGGGAGTGGTGGGCCTGCATCGCATCAGGAGCGGGCAGCGGCACGGACTGAGGAGTGGATGTGGGGGATGTGGCGGTCGGCGCACGGTCCGGACACGGTGGGCCCGAGGAGCAGCCAGGGCGTTCGGACGAGCCCGAGGCAGAGGCCGCAGCGGACGGCGTGAGCCCCGGGAGTGACCCCGCGGGCGCCACGCCCGCACCCGACGAGCAGGACGGAAAGCGGGCCAAGGGGGCGAAGAAGCCCCGCTCCTTCTGGAAGGAACTGCCGCTCCTCATCGGCATCGCCCTGATCCTGGCGCTTGTGATCAAGACCTTCCTGGTGCAGGCGTTCTCGATTCCCTCGGACTCGATGCAGAACACGCTCCAGAAGGGCGACCGCGTACTGGTCGACAAGCTGACCCCGTGGTTCGGCTCGGAGCCCGAGCGCGGCGAGGTCGTCGTCTTCAGGGACCCCGGCCACTGGCTGGACGGTGAGCCGACGCCCGACCCGAACGCCATTCAGCGAGTACTCGGCTGGGTCGGCCTGATGCCGTCCGCCGACGAGAAGGACCTGATCAAGCGGGTCATCGCGGTCGGTGGCGACACGGTCGAGTGCAAGGGCACAGGCCCGGTGAAGGTCAACGGCAAGGCGCTGAACGAGCCGTACGTCTTCGAGGGCAACACCCCCTGCACGGTCGACGACCAGGGCGGACAGTTCAAGATCACCGTTCCGGCAGGCAAAATCTGGGTCATGGGCGACCACCGGCAGAACTCGCTGGACTCCCGTTACCACCAGAACCAGCCCGGCGGCGGCGCCGTCCCCGCGGACAACGTCGTGGGCCGCGCCATCGTGATCGCCTGGCCGCCCACCCGCTGGGCGACGCTGCCCAAGCCGGACACCTTCGACCAGCAGGGCATCAACGCCGCGATGAGCGCGGCGCCCGCCGCCCTCGGGCTCGCGGGTGCGGTTCCTGTCGTGCTCTGGCGCAGGCGCCGTCTCACGGTGGCCGCTGCCCGGGCCGCGAGGGTTTCTGGCGGAGGTACCGCCGGGTAGGGTGCCGTCCCAGATCGCTGATCTTCCGCGCTCCCGCTCGTCGGGGGCGCGGGGTCGTCTCCGATATGGGGGAGCACTGGGATGAGCAGGACACAACGTACGGACGAGGGCCACGGACGGCTCGGCAGCGTGCTGTCGGGCATCGCCGTGGCCCTCGGCTGTGTGCTCTTCCTGGGAGGCTTCGTCTGGGGCGCCGTCGTGTACCAGCCGTACACCGTTCCCACCGGGTCGATGACGCCGACGATCGGCGCGGGCGACCGGGTGCTTGCGGAGCGGATGGACGGCAGCGACGTGCGCCGGGGCGACGTCGTCGTCTTCCGCCAGGCGAGCTGGGGCGACCTGCCGATGGTCAAGCGCGTGGTCGGCGTCGGCGGTGACCGGATCTCCTGCTGCACGGACGGCAAGCTGATGGTCAACGGCAAGCCCGTCGCAGAACCGTATCTGCTCAAGGGCGAGGGCGCCGCGGCCACCGGCATCCCGGCCACCACGGTTCCCGAGGGCAACCTCTTCCTGCTCGGCGACGAGCGCAGCGGCTCCCTGGACTCCAGCGTGCACCTGGGTGACTCCAACCACGGCTCCGTGCCGCGCGGCGCGGTGGAGGGCCGGGTCGACGCGGTGGCCTGGCCGATGGACAGGTTCGGGACGCTGGAGCGCCCCGAGGGCTTCGCGGACATGCAGGGCGGCATCTCCGACCCCGGGCCCGTGCGGCTCATGGTGTGGGCGGTGGTCGCCGGGGCCGTCCTCGTCCTGGGCGGCGCGGCGTACGGCCCGGTGGCCAAGCGGTTCGGGCGCGGGCGCGAGCGTCCGTCCGGCCGCGAGGACTCCGGAGCGACCGCTCATGCCGGCTGAGCCCCGGCCGACGGCGCCGCGCAAGGTCGCGCGGGTGGTGCTGCTCGACCCGCGGGACCGGATCCTGCTGCTGCACGGCCATGAGCCGGAGGACCCGGCGAACGACTGGTGGTTCACGCCGGGCGGAGGTCTGGAGGGCGACGAGACGCATGAACAGGCCGCGCTGCGTGAACTCATGGAAGAGACGGGCATCACCGAGGTCGAACTCGGTCCCGCCCTGTGGCAGCGGTTCTGCTCGTTCCCCTTCGCCGGACGGCGCTGGGACCAGGACGAGCGGTACTTCCTCGCGCGTACGTCACAGACGTCCACGCGGGCGACGGGGCTGACGGAGCTGGAACAGCGGACTGTCGCGGGAGCGCGTTGGTGGACGTGCCGGGAACTGACCGAGGCACATGAGACGGTGTATCCGACCAGGCTCGCCGAGTTGCTTCGCCGGCTGCTCGACGAGGGTCCCCCGAGCCGGCCCGAGATCCTCGACGCGGAAATCGCGTAGAGGCTCCAGGGGCTGACGCACAATAGGGGGACGCACGGCTGAAGGGGAACATGCCATGAGCGCCGAGGACCTCGAGAAGTACGAGACCGAGATGGAGCTGAAGCTCTACCGGGAGTACCGCGATGTCGTCGGTCTGTTCAAATATGTGATCGAGACCGAACGGCGCTTCTATCTCACCAATGACTACGAGATGCAGGTGCACTCGGTCCAGGGTGAGGTTTTCTTCGAGGTGTCCATGGCGGACGCCTGGGTGTGGGACATGTACAGGCCCGCACGGTTCGTGAAGCAGGTGCGCGTCCTGACGTTCAAGGACGTGAATATCGAGGAGCTCAACAAGAACGATCTCGAACTGCCGGGAGGCTGAGTCCACCGCCTGGGCGCCACTGGGTTCATCGCCGCGTTCACCGCCGCGTTCACCGTCACGGGTGAGCGAGTTGTCCACAACGGATGAGCCGTCCACCAAGATCCACACCGCTCGGGGGTGAGCCCCAGGGTGGGTGTCGGAGGTGGTGCCGGCATGAACGCACAAGGGGCACTCGGGCGGTACGGCGAAGATCTGGCCGCGCGGCGGCTGAGCGAAGCCGGAATGACGGTTCTGGAGCGCAACTGGCGCGGCGGCAGAACCGGCGAGATCGACATCGTGGCCATGGACGGCGAAGCGCTGGTCGTCTGTGAGGTCAAGACGCGCAGGGCGGGCTTCGTGGGCTCCGCGGTCTTCCAGCATCCGATGGCGGCCGTGAGCAGGACCAAGGCGGAGCGGCTGCGGCGCCTGGCCGAACGCTGGATCGAGGAACGCGGCGGACCGCCGCCGGGCGGGGTGCGGATCGACCTCGTCGGCGTGCTGGTCCCGCGCCGTGGCGCCCCTGTCGTGGAGCACGCGCGGGGGGTGGCCTGATGGGGTTCGCGCGTACGTGCTCCGTGGCGCTGGTGGGCGTCGAGGGTGTGGTCGTCGAGGTCCAGGCGGATCTGGAGCCCGGTGTCGCCGCGTTCACGCTGGTCGGGCTCCCGGACAAGAGCCTGACGGAGAGCAGGGACCGGGTCAGGGCCGCGGTGGTGAACTCGGGCGGTGAATGGCCCCAGAAGAAGCTCACCGTCGGCCTCAGCCCGGCGTCGGTGCCCAAGGGAGGCAGCGGCTTCGATCTCGCGGTGGCCTGTGCCGTGCTCGGCGCGGCGGAGCGCATCGATCCGCGGACCCTCACCGACATCGTGATGATCGGCGAGCTGGGACTCGACGGGCGGGTGCGACCGGTCCGGGGAGTGCTTCCCGCGGTCCTCGCGGCGGCGGACGCGGGCTACGAGCAGGTCGTCGTCCCGGAGTGCACGGCGGCCGAGGCCGCACTGGTGCCGGGCGTCTCGGTGCTCGGGGTGCGCAGCCTGCGGCAGCTGATCGCCGTGCTGACCGATGAACCGGTGCCGGAGGAAGAGCCGGCAGAGCCGGGCCGGCCCGACCCGCTGCTCGCGGGACTCTGCGTGCCGGGGACCGGCGTGGGCACGGGGCTCAGCGGCTGTTCGGAGGACGCCCGAGCCCTGGACCTTGCCGACGTCGTCGGACAGGCAGCGGCCAGGACCGCCGTGGAGATCGCGGCGGCGGGCGGGCACCATCTGTTCTTGCAGGGCCCGCCGGGAGCGGGCAAGACCATGCTCGCGGAGCGGCTGCCTGCGATCCTGCCCCGGCTGACCAGGGAGGAGTCCCTGGAAGTGACGGCCGTCCACTCCGTGGCGGGCATGCTGCCACCGGGCAGACCCCTGGTCGACACCGCGCCGTACTGCGCGCCGCACCACTCGGCGACGATGCAGTCGCTCGTGGGCGGCGGCAAGGGGATCGCGCGGCCGGGGGCGGTCTCGCTGGCCCATCGCGGCGTGCTGTTTCTCGACGAGGCGCCGGAGTTCAGCAGCCAGACCCTGGATTCCCTGCGCCAGCCCTTGGAAGCGGGCCATGTGGTGATCGCCCGAAGCGCCGGCGTGGTGCGACTGCCCGCGAAATTCCTGATGGTGCTCGCGGCCAACCCCTGCCCCTGCGGTCGGCACACGCTCCTGGGCGACGGCTGCGAATGCCCGGCCTCCGCCGTCCGCCGCTACCAAGCGCGGCTCTCGGGCCCGCTGCTCGACAGGATCGACCTGAAGGTGCAGGTGGAGCCGGTCACGCGGTCGGAACTGGCCGGGTTCGGCACGCGGGGAGACTCCACGCAGACGGTCGCCGACCGGGTGCGCGTCGCGCGGGAGAGAGCGGCGGCCAGGCTGACGGGCACCGGGTGGCGGACGAACAGCGAAGTGCCCGGACACTCGCTGCGCACGCGATGGCCCGCCGAACGGGGCGCCCTGGACGCCGCCGAACTCGACCTGGAGCGCGGCTTCCTGACCGCCCGCGGGCTCGACCGGGTTCTGCGGGTCGCCTGGACCGTCGCGGACCTCGCAGGACGTGACCGGCCCGCCGCGCAGGATGTCGCCCTTGCACTGCAATTGCGTACGGGGGTGGCGCGGGGTGTGCCTACGGCGATCGGGGCGCTGACATGACTCCGACGGAGGAGGAGCGTTTCGCGCGGGTCGCTCTGACCCGGATCCTCGAACCGGGGGACGAGGTGGCAGGGCGGTGGCTGCGGGAGGTGGGGGCCGCCGAAGTGATGCGGCGGCTGAGCGCCGGGGAGGAGCGCCTGGAGGGGGTGACGCCGGTGCGGTGGGAAGGGCTGCGGGCGCGGGCCGGGAAGGTGCGGCCCGGACAGGATCTGGCGGTGGCGCGGGACGCGGGGGTGCGGTTCGTGTGTCCGGGGGAGGCTGAGTGGCCCGTTCAGCTGGACGACCTGGGGGACGCGCGGCCGGTGGGGCTTTGGGTGCGGGGGCGGCCCAGCCTGCGGATATGGGCGCTCCGGTCGGTGGCCGTGGTCGGCGCGCGGGCCTGCACGGAGTACGGGGCGCATATGGCGGCCGGGCTCGGGGCGGGGCTTGCCGAGCGGGGGTGGGTGGTCGTGTCGGGCGGCGCCTATGGAGTGGACGGGGCCGCGCACCGGGGTGCCCTGGGGGCCGGTGGGGCCACGGTCGCGGTGCTCGCGTGCGGGGTCGACCGGGCCTATCCGCGGGGACACGCCGAGTTGATCAGGAGGATCGCGGAACAGGGTCTGCTGGTCGGGGAGTTACCGCCGGGTGATCATCCGACGCCGAGCAGATTCATCCTCCGGAACCGGGTGATCGCCGCTCTGACCAGGGGCTGCGTGGTCGTCGAGGCCGCGTATCGCAGTGGGGCGCTCGCCACGGCGCGCAGTGCGCGGGATCTCGGCCGGTTCACCATGGGAGTGCCCGGCCCCGCGACCAGCGGGCTCTCGGCGGGAGTGCATGAACTGCTGCGGGGCGACGGCGTGCTGGTGACCGACGCGGCGGAGATCGTCGAGCTCGTGGGTGACATGGGCGAGCTGGCCCCGGAGCGGCGCGGACCTCTCGTGCCGCGCGACCTGCTCTCCGCGGACGCCGCGCGTGTCCTGGCGGCGCTGCCTGCCCGCGGGAGTGCGTCGGTCCGGGAGATCGCCCTCGGCGCGGGCACGGTGGTCGACGAAGCAGTCGGTCGGTTGTACGAGTTGCGCTCTCTCGGGTTCGTCGAACGACACGGCGACGGCTGGCAGTTGACACGCCAGGCGAACGTGTCGGTCTTCCCGGAAGGGGGAGGACCGTGACCGAGCGTGTTCGGCCGTCTGGATGAACTCCTGATGGCCTTGCAAGAACGTGGAGTTGAGGCCTCGCGGCCATCACGGAGGGCAACGGGAAGAGCTCGGTGGGAGGCCCAGCGGAACGTATCTGCGTGCGCGGCATCCCCTACTGTTCGCACACTGCGACACTCCAGTCACGCTACGCTCACAAGGATTCCGACGCGGACAGGCAGCCACACGCAACCACAGGCAAGCAGACGGACAACCTCATTCACTTCACGCAAGCTCACCACCACGCGGGTGCGGGCGAATCCATCGGCTCGCACGACTCCACCAGTTCACGGCAGAACGGCTCAAGGCGACGAATGCCCCAGCACACCTCAGGGTCCGACCGGGCGGCAGCTCCCCCCGCCGCCCGTAGCGGCGAGCGGGAGCGGCCCCCCGCGCCCTCGTCGCTGGACGAGCTGTGGCGGTCGTACAAAGAGACGGGCGACGGGCGGCTGCGCGAGCAGTTGATCCTGCACTACTCGCCACTGGTGAAGTACGTCGCGGGCCGGGTCAGCGTGGGGCTTCCGCCCAATGTCGAGCAGGCCGACTTCGTCTCGTCCGGGGTGTTCGGCCTGATCGACGCGATCGAGAAGTTCGACATCGAGCGGTCCATCAAGTTCGAGACATACGCGATCACCCGCATTCGCGGCGCGATGATCGACGAACTGCGGGCGCTCGACTGGATTCCCCGGTCCGTGCGGCAGAAGGCGCGCAACGTCGAGCGGGCCTACGCCACGCTCGAGGCGCAGTTGAGGCGTACGCCGTCGGAGAGCGAGGTCGCCCGGGAGATGGGGGTCGCGCTGGAGGAACTGCACGCTGTTTTCAGCCAGTTGTCGCTGGCGAACGTGGTGGCCCTGGAGGAGCTGCTGCACGTCGGCGGCGAGGGCGGTAACCGGCTGAGCCTGATGGACACGCTCGAGGACACCGCGGCCGACGACCCCGTGGAGGTCGCCGAGGACCGCGAGCTCCGGCGGCTGCTCGCGCGCGCCATCAATACGCTTCCCGAGCGCGAGAAGACCGTCGTCACCCTCTACTACTACGAAGGTCTCACGCTCGCCGAGATCGGCAACGTGCTCGGCGTGACGGAGAGCCGGGTGAGCCAGATCCACACGAAATCGGTGCTTCAGCTGCGGGCGAAGCTGGCGAGTTTCGGCCGCTGAGCGCGCTGAATCGTCCCTGCCGCGGGCCGGCGCCGCGGGCGGGCGTCCGGAGTTCCGCGAGGTGGTTCGGCTCCCCGTCGACTCCCGTCCTGGTGGTCACATCCGTAGAGTGGAGTGCGTGCCAAGGATTCGAGCGGCCTCTGTGGCCGAGCACCGGTCGATGCAGCGCGGCGCCCTGCTGGACGCAGCGCGGTCCCTGCTGTCCGAGGGCGGTACGGAGGCGTTGACCTTCCCCGCCCTCGCCGAGCGCACGGGGCTCGCGCGGTCATCCGTGTACGAGTACTTCCGGTCGCGTGCCGCGGTCGTCGAGGAGCTGTGCGAGGTCGACTTCCCCGTCTGGGCGGCGGAGGTCTCGGCGGCGATGGAGCGGGCCGAGTCCGCCGAGGGCAAGGTCGAGGCGTATGTGCGCCGGCAGCTGGCTCTGGTCGGCGACCGGCGCCACCGGGCCGTCGTCGCGATCTCCGCGGCCGAGCTGGACGCGGGGGCGCGGGAGAAGATCCGCGCCGCGCACGGCGGGCTCGTCGCCATGATCGGCGAGGCCCTGACCGAGCTCGGCCACGCGGAGCCGCGGCTCGCGGCGATGCTGCTGCAGGGCGTCGTGGACGCGGCCGTGCGGCGCATCGAACTGGGCGCCGCGGAGGACCCGACCGCCATCACCGAGGCTGCGGTCACCATGGCGCTGCGGGGCGTACGGGGCTGAGCCCGCCTTCACCGGGGCTGCGGTCAATATGGCGCTCCGGGGCCGGGCCTCGGGTGTCGGGGCCTGGCCTCGATGTGGCGTTCGGTCGGGTGGCCGGCCACCAGGGGAGCAGTCGCAGCAGTGGCACGTCGATCACCGGGAGCAGGCGCGGTGCCCCGCGGTTCAGCAGCCACGGCGGCAGCAGCGAAAGCGGGTCCAGGTACGTGTCGGACCGGAGCAGGCCCCAGTGCAGGCAGCTGCTCGGACAGTGGGCCGGTACCGGGGGGAGTTCCAGTACCCCGAGGGCCTCGCCCGTCACCACCTCGGCGCCCTTCTCGACCGTGGCCCGCACCGGCCCGTACGTAGTGCGCAAAGGCGGATCTCCCGTGCCCGTCAGTTCGACCGCGATCACACCGCGGCCCGCCACCCGGCCCGCGAAGGAGACCCTGCCCGGAGCCACCGCCCGGACCACGGCGCCCGGCGGCGCCGCGAGGTCCACACCCCGGTGCCCCCGGCCGTACTCCGTCGCCGGAGGCTCCCAGCCCCGTACGACGGCGGGCCGCACCCCCACGGGCCACCCGCCGCCCACCTTCGGCACCGGCTCCCCGGCGGCACCGGCGGTACCCGCGGGCAGGACCGCCGTGATGATCAGTGCCACGGTCAGCAGCACGAGGACCTGGCTTCTTCGCATGTGAGACATGCCAGAACCGTCCCGCGCCGGGCCCCTCCGCAGGGATCATGGCCCGGATCTGTGGATGACCAGCCGCTTGTGGACAGCGGCGTCACCCGCTGCCTCGCGGGTCCCGTACACTTCTTGTGGCGATCCGGGTCACCGGGTCGACTTCGCACGCCCCGACACCAGGCCATCAAAAGCCAGGTGCCAGCGCCTCTCGGTCCTCTGCGGCACGGCGCATCGCGGGCGTCAGGCGCGACCGCCATCCGGCGGACGCGGCACAACCGAGAACACCAAGGAGTACGGCCATGGCCGTCGTCACGATGCGGGAGCTGCTGGAAAGCGGCGTCCACTTCGGTCACCAGACCCGTCGTTGGAACCCGAAGATGAAGCGCTTCATCTTCACGGAGCGCAACGGCATCTACATCATCGACCTGCTCCAGTCGCTGTCGTACATCGACCGCGCCTACGAGTTCGTCAAGGAGACCGTCGCCCACGGCGGAACGGTCATGTTCGTCGGCACGAAGAAGCAGGCGCAGGAGGCCATCGCCGAGCAGGCGACCCGCGTCGGCATGCCCTACGTGAACCAGCGCTGGCTGGGCGGCATGCTCACCAACTTCTCGACCGTCTACAAGCGCCTGCAGCGCCTGAAGGAGCTCGAGCAGATCGACTTCGAGGATGTGGCCGCGTCCGGCCTCACCAAGAAGGAGCTGCTCGTCCTCTCCCGCGAGAAGGCCAAGCTGGAGAAGACCCTCGGCGGTATCCGCGAGATGTCCAAGGTGCCCAGCGCCGTCTGGATCGTGGACACCAAGAAGGAGCACATCGCGGTCGGCGAGGCCCGGAAGCTCAACATCCCGGTCGTCGCCATCCTCGACACCAACTGTGACCCCGACGAGGTCGACTACAAGATCCCGGGCAACGACGACGCGATCCGCTCCGTCACCCTGCTCACCCGCGTGATCGCCGACGCCGTCGCCGAGGGCCTCATCGCCCGTTCCGGCGTCGCCACGGGCGACCAGAAGCCGGGCGAGAAGGCCGCCGGTGAGCCCCTCGCCGAGTGGGAGCGCGACCTGCTCGAGGGCGAGAAGAAGGCTGACGAGCCGAAGGCCGCCGAGGCCGAGGCCGAGGTTCAGAAGTCCGCCGAGACGGAGAAGGCCGCCGACGCCGAGCAGGCCGACGCCCCGGCCGCTGCTGAGGCCGAGGCCCCCGCCGCGGAGACCGAGCAGGCCTGACCTTCACAGGTTCGGTAGTTGACGGCGGGGGCCCAACAGGCCCCCGCCGTTCACCCGTAGATCTTTCAGACCTCCGAAAGAGAATTTCAGGATCATGGCGAACTACACCGCCGCTGACGTCAAGAAGCTCCGCGAGCTCACGGGCGCCGGCATGATGGACTGCAAGAAGGCGCTCGACGAGGCCGACGGCAGCGTCGACAAGGCCGTCGAGGCCCTGCGCATCAAGGGCCAGAAGGGCGTCGCCAAGCGCGAGGGCCGCTCCGCCGAGAACGGCGCCGTGGTTTCCCTCATCGCCGACGACAACACCTCCGGCGTGATCGTCGAGCTGAAGTGCGAGACGGACTTCGTCGCCAAGGGCGAGAAGTTCCAGGCCGTCGCGAACTCGCTGGCCGAGCACATCGCCAAGACGTCGCCCGCCGACATCGCCGCGCTGCTCGCCTCCGAGATCGAGGCCGGCAAGACCGTCCAGGCGTACGTCGACGAGGCCAACGCCAACCTCGGCGAGAAGATCGTCCTGGACCGCTTCGCGCAGTTCTCGGGCACCTTCGTGACCGCGTACATGCACCGCACCATGCCCGACCTGCCCCCGCAGATCGGTGTTCTGGTCGAGCTGGACAAGGCCGACGCCGACCTCGCCAAGGGCATCGCGCAGCACATCGCCGCCTTCGCGCCGAAGTACCTCTCCCGTGAGGACGTTCCGGCCGAGGTCGTCGAGTCCGAGCGCCGCGTCGCCGAGGAGACCACCCGCGCCGAGGGCAAGCCCGAGGCCGCGCTGCCCAAGATCGTCGAGGGTCGCGTCAACGGCTTCTTCAAGGAGGCCACCCTCCTCGGCCAGCCGTACGCTCTCGACAACAAGAAGTCCGTCCAGAAGGTCCTGGACGAGGCCGGTGTCACCCTGAAGCGCTTCTCGCGCATCAAGGTCGGCATCTGAGTCCGTACCGCGATCGACGGTAGACCCCGCTAGGGTCGACAGCGGTCGCCCGCGTACACACCCGGTACGCGACGTACGACCGCAGGATCTGACGAGGAGGCCATTGCCGAGCATGGGATGCGAACGACACCCCGCCGGCAATGGCCTTCTTCGTATGTGCGCCGAGCAAAAAGAAGCGAGAACTCCATGACCACCAAGGCCGACACAAACAGCGGCGACGATAAAGTCCCCGGTCGTTTCCTGCTGAAGCTCTCCGGTGAGGCATTCGCCGGTGGGGGCGGCCTTGGCGTCGACCCCGACGTGGTGCACGCGATCGCCAAGGAGATCGCCGCGGTCGTCCGCGACGGCGCCCAGATCGCGGCCGTCATCGGCGGCGGCAACTTCTTCCGCGGCGCGGAGCTGCAGCAGCGCGGCATGGACCGCGCCCGCTCCGACTACATGGGCATGCTCGGCACCGTCATGAACTGCCTTGCCCTCCAGGACTTCCTGGAGAAGGAAGGCATCGAGTGCCGCGTGCAGACCGCCATCACGATGGGCCAGGTCGCGGAGCCGTACATCCCGCTGCGCGCCGTGCGGCACCTGGAGAAGGGCCGCGTGGTCATCTTCGGAGCCGGTATGGGCATGCCGTACTTCTCCACCGACACGACGGCCGCGCAGCGCGCCCTGGAGATCGACGCCGAGGCCCTGCTCATGGGCAAGAACGGCGTCGACGGGGTCTACGACTCCGATCCCAAGACCAATCCGGACGCGGTGAAGTACGACGCGCTCGGCTACGGCGAGGTCATCACCCGCGACCTGAAGGTCGCCGACATGACCGCGATCACGCTGTGCCGCGACAACAAGCTGCCCATCCTGGTCTTCGAGTTGCTCTCCGCAGGCAATATCGCCCGTGCCGTCAAGGGTGAGAAGATCGGCACACTCGTGGGCGACGAGGGCACCCGCGCCTGACCCCGGGGACGCCCCCCGGGGCCCCTGAGGGATGGACAAAGCCCTGCCGGTCGGACACGGTGCAGGGAAAGAGACGCGACGCAGCCGACACCCCATGGACTCCCCCTACTTCACCGTGTGGGGGCGCCCCCAGCCCACTCACAACACGCAGGAGCAAGTGGTGATCGAAGAGACCCTCCTCGAGGCCGAGGAGAAGATGGAGAAGGCCGTCGTGGTCGCCAAGGAGGACTTCGCCGCGATTCGCACAGGCCGTGCGCACCCGGCGATGTTCAACAAGATCGTGGCCGACTACTACGGCGCCCTTACGCCGATCAATCAGCTGGCCTCGTTCTCGGTGCCCGAGCCGCGGATGGCCGTGGTGACCCCGTTCGACAAGAGCGCGCTGCGCAACATCGAGCAGGCGATCCGCGACTCCGACCTCGGCGTCAACCCCAGCAATGACGGCAACATCATCCGGGTGACGTTCCCCGAGCTGACGCAGGACCGCCGCAAGGAGTACATCAAGGTCGCCAAGACCAAGGCCGAGGACTCCAAGATCTCGATCCGCTCCGTCCGCCGCAAGGCCAAGGAAGCGATCGACAAGGCGATCAAGGACGGCGACATCGGCGAGGACGAGGGCCGGCGCGCGGAGAAGGAGCTCGACGACACCACCGCGAAGTACGTCGCCCAGGTGGACGAGCTGCTCAAGCACAAGGAAGCCGAGCTGCTCGAGGTCTGAGGGCTCGAAGTCTGAGGACTGAGGAATCCGATCCGTGAACGACTCTTCCCGGGGGGCGCCTCCCAGAGCCGGGTACTGGGGGCCGCCCGACGAGGGACCGGCTCAAGCTGCTCAGGGGGCTGCTCCGGCAGGTCCCGCGTACGATGCGCATGACGCCCTGTATCCAGCAGAGACGCGGCCCATGCCCATCGTGCCCGACATGCCTGACGTGCCTGACGTACCCCAGGAGCCCATGCCCAGCGCAGCATCACAGCCCGCCCCTGAGGCGCCGCGTGCGCCTCAAGCGCCGCAGAAGAAGAGCGCGGGCCGTGACCTCGGCGCGGCCATAGGAGTCGGCGTGGGGCTCGGCGTGGTGATCATCGCGTCGCTCTTCATCGTGAAGGCCGTGTTCGTCGGCGTCATAGCGGTCGCCGTGGTGGTCGGTCTCTGGGAGCTCACTTCGCGGCTTCAGGAGCGCAAGGGCATCAAGGCGCCGCTGGTCCCGCTCGCGGTGGGCGGCGCCGCGATGGTCGTCGCCGGATATGTCCGCGGGCCCGAGGGCGCCTGGGTCGCCGTGGCGCTCACCGCGCTCGCGGTGCTCGTCTGGCGGATGACCGAGCCGCCCGAGGGCTACCTCAAGGACGTCACGGCGGGCGTCTTCGCGGCGTTCTACGTCCCGTTCCTCGCCACGTTCGTGGCGATGATGCTCACCGCGGACGACGGTCCGCGGCGGGTGCTCACGTTCCTGCTCCTGACCGTGGTCAGCGACACCGGGGCGTACGCGATCGGCTGGCGCTTCGGCAAGCACAAGCTGGCTCCGCGCATCAGCCCCGGCAAGACCCGCGAGGGCCTGGTCGGCGCGGTGACGTTCGCGATGGCGGCGGGTGCGCTGTGCATGGAGTTCCTGATAGACGGCGGCACGTGGTGGCAGGGGCTGCTCATCGGCCTCGCGGTCGCCGTGAGCGCGACCCTCGGCGATCTCGGGGAATCCATGATCAAGCGTGACCTCGGCATCAAGGACATGGGCACGCTGCTGCCAGGGCACGGCGGCATCATGGACCGCCTCGACTCGCTGCTGCCGACCGCGCCGGTGGTGTGGCTGCTGCTTGTCGTCTTCGTGGGGTCGGGCTGAGGCGCGGGCGCGCAGGAGTACGCGGTTCGGCACAGCCGCACCTGATCCGTACGTGAGGGGCTCGTCGTCCACAGGGGCGGCGGGCCCCTCTTCGTATGCGACGAGATCCCGGTGCGATGCCATGCAGTGCGACGAGATGCAGGCACCTCATGTGCCGCTTACGGCCCGTCCCATAGCCTCGTACCGTGCGGGGAGACCGTGAGTGCTGCCGTGTCCCCATCCTGAGGGCCTTGAGGAGGCGACGGTGTCCGGAACAGGCGCGCGGTTTCTCGCGGGCGGCATGATCTTGGCCTGCATGGCGATCCTCGGCCCCAGTACGCCGGGCGGCTCCTACGTGGCCAAGACACTGCCGGCCGACGCCCCCGAGGACTTCGTGCCGAACCGGGTCATGACGTGGAACATCTGCAATCCCTGCAACGAATCCGGCAGCAACGCCGGCCGGGCCGCGGACATCGCCTCGTACGCGCCCCAGGTGGTCGGATTGCAGGAGGCGTGCGTGCGTGACGTGGAGCGGATCCGGGACTATCTCCAGTACCTGTACGGGCTCGACTATCACGTCGAGTACGGATCGGTGCTGCAGAGTTGGAGCCGCTGCGGAGGGGTGCCGTGGAACCCCGGGGGATTCGGCCAGGCGATCCTCTCGGCGGCGCCGATGAAGGACCGGGTGAACGTGGAGTATCCCGACGGCGGGTCCGAGGACCGCGGGTACATGGCCGTCACCACCGAGGTGGACGGCCGCCCCGTCCGGGTCTTCAACACGCACCTCGCCCAGCGGCAGCAGGCGGAGTTCCGGGCGGCGCAGGTCGATGTCCTCGCCAAGGAGGTGGCCCGGCACGACCGCACGATCGTGCTCGGCGACTTCAACGCGATGCCCGGCGCCCCGGAGCTGTCCGGGATGTGGGACCTGGCCGCGGACGTGGACCCCGAGTGCGGCCCCGCGGCCACCGGCAGCTGCGACGTGACCACCGACTGGTACAGCAAGTTCGACTACGTCTTCCTGCGCGGTTTCGTCCCGCGCGGGCACGAAGTGAGTCTCACCGAGTACTCGGACCACAATCTGCTGCACGCCGACCTGGAGCCGGCGTAACTCACTCCAGTACGCCGAGCTCGGTGTCGGGGCGGCAGTGCGGGCAGGCGTCGATCCGCTCGTAGAGGGCTTGGCGGGCCTGGTCCCGGCTGACGCCGCGTGATCGCTTGCCCGCCATGTGGCAGCCGCCGACGTGCACGTACACCGGGGCGCGCCCGTCAAGCCCCTGCTCGACGAGCCAGTCCGGAACCGGCGGCCGCGCCCGCTCACCACGCGCCCGCTCGGCCTCACGCCGCTCGGCATCCTTGATCGCCTGATCGAGCCGCTGTACCCACATGGCATGCCAGGTCCGCAACGTGCGGAGGCGCGGCAGGTCAGGCGGGAGGTCGCTCACATGTTCGAGTCTATGCGGCTGGCCTGCGGGGGGCGTGCGGGGGAGCCTCGCGCGGGGAGGCTCGTCGGGGGTGGGGGTGATTGGTGCGTAGGCAGTGAGGCGGCCGGGGTCCAAGCGTCTGCGACACTGGATGGACCATGCCTGTACCCGGAGAACTGGGTTGCGAGGATCGCAGATATGCCCCCTACCTGCGCGTTTGGTTCCGGTAGGGGGCCTATTGCTGCTCGCTGGGCCGTGCCTGGGCCGTGAGCGGGCGCGAAGCTAGCCTGATGCGAGGCGGCGGCGGACCGCCTCGCCGCTCGCATTGATGAACGCTGGTATGGCCTTGTGGTGCCGTTCCCACAGCCGGGCGTACGTCTCATCGGCCACATGCCCCTGCCTCCAGTAGCTCCCCAGCTCCTTGCCGGCCGTGTCCAACTCGGCGAGCGCCGCAAGCAAGGCAGCGTCCCGAGTGAGGATCCGTAGCCGAACAGACGCCAGCACGTGGGCGGGGAGGTCGTAGCCGCTGACGCGATCATCCATGCCAAGGACCCGCTCCTCCCAAATGCGATCCTCGAAGTCTGTTACAGAGGCAGCGATCAAGGCGCATTGCTCCATGAGGACCTCCGACAGACGCACTCTGTCCTCGGCACGCTTCATGAGGCGTTGCCCCAGTAGCGCGATGGCAGCACCGACGGCGGTCGCGAGCAACGTCCCCCAAACGCCCATGGGTGCATTGTTCTCGTGGGGCTGCTCACTGCATAGCGAAGCCCGGAGAACTTCGCGGGGAGAGTGCAGAGGAGGCACGTGCCACCGCACTCTTCCCACCCCTGCACCTCTACGCTGCCTGGGCCTCATCGCCTTCGCTGGCGCTCTTGTAGAGGGTGTCGATTGCCTTTCGCGTCCGGGACTCGCTGCTCGGCATCAGGTGCGTGTAGACCCTCAGCGTGAACCCCGGGTCCTCGTGTCCGAGGTACTTGCTCAGTGCCTTGATGTTGTCGCCCGCGTCCAGAAGCACTGACGCATAGAAGTGCCGTAGTGCGTGCATCCCGTGCTCGCGTGCGGACGGCAGCGGGCCACCGTCGTCTGGCTTGGCGATGAGTCCGGCCGCGAGGAGCGCGGGCTTCCACGGACTGATGTTGAAGTTGCTCCGGTAGACGTGGTTGCCCTGAGGTCCCGTGAAGATCAGCCGCTTGGTGACGGGCGGGCCGTCGGGCCTCATCCACGGGAGCGTGACGTTCACGGGCGGATGGCTCTGCATGTGCTGGGTGAGCGCCTGACCGACTGAATTGGGGAGCGGCACGTCACGCAGCTTGTTGTTCTTGGGCTTCCCGAAGAACGCCCGTCCCTTCACGACCTTGATTTGCAGGCCGACGTGCAGCCACCCCGTAAGGAACCCCACGGCGTCGACGGGCAGGCCGAAGATTTCGCCCTGGCGCAGACCGCACCCCGCGCCGAGATCCACCATGGTTTGGAAGCGCGTCGGCAGAGCCTCGCGGACGGCGAACACCTGCTCCGCGGACCAGGGGGTGACTCGTTCTCCGCCCGGCTTCGGGGCTGTCACCGAACTGGCCCGGCAGGGGTTCCGGGGCATGAGCCCATCGTCGACGGCAGCGGTCAGGACCGCGGATACGTTCGCGAAGATGCCGCGTCGATAAGACGATGCAAGCCCAGAGTCTTCCAACTGACGTACCCATGTACGAATGTGACTCGGCCGGAACGATGACAGCGGCCGTGAACCGAGGTACGGGATGGCGTGGAGCCGAATACGTGTCTCCGTGGTGGTCCGCGACGACACGTCCGTGGACTGAGCGGCAATCCAGCGTTCGGCGTACTGCTTGAAGGTGATTCGGGCGGCGGCGGGGTCCGTGTAGTTGCCGCGGGACATGTCAGCTTCGATGTTGGTCAGCCACTCTTCGCGCACTCTGGGATTGTTCCGCACGAGCTGCGGCGCCGTGCGTTCGGCTGTACGCAGCGCGTCCGGCGAGCGAGAGAGCGCGGCTGTAGTCGATGCGATGCGAGACGCTGCGCTCTTGCGGCATGTGGTCCACATCGATCCGACCGTTCTCCACGACGTACGACACGTTGTCCAGGCCAAGCTCGATGGACAGGCGGTGCAGGATCACGTTCGTGGCCCGAAGCCGGTTTGCCAGTAGTTCTCGTCCGAACCGAGGTCGTCGGCGAGGTCCTCGGCGCGGTCCAACAGGCGGGTTGCCGTCGGCCGGTCCTGGTGCCGAGCCGCCGCGACGGCCGCCCGCAGGTGGATCATCCCGAGCAAGCTCAGTGCAGAGGGGTCGCTCTCCGCCACCTGCGAGGCCAACCACGTCGCCGTAGTGTGGCCCAGTTCCATCGCGGCCTCGTAACGGCCGTTGGCGAGCAGCGCGTGTGTGCCGGACCGTGCGGCTGAGGCGAGGACCAGGGGGTCGTCGGACTCGTCCGCCGCTCGCATTGCGCGCTCGGCGGCCAACCAAGAAACGTCGGACTCGCCGACCTTCGCGAGCGTCGTGGCCGCTAGGTGATGCGTACGGGCAGAGACCGCCCAGCAGTCGCGGCGGTCCTCGCCCCGGCGGCCCGCACGGTCCTCTAGCTCCTGCGCCGTCTGAAGAAGCGCCGGAAGCGCCGCGATCACGCTGCCGAGTCGCCCGCCCTGGTAGTCGTTCCACGCTTGCTCCACACGCACGGCCACGGGGGCGGGGGTGGGGAGCTGAACGTCCACCTCTGGCCCGAAAAGCAGGCGCGAGAGTCGCCGGGGGCTCATGAGGGCATCCCGCACGGCCGGTACGTCGTCCTGGTGCTTCTCGTCCTCCGCCAGGAGGGTCTGTCCGAGCAGGTCACTGAGCGGCACGCGCAGGATGCGCGCCAGTTCCGCGAGCATGTCGATGCGCGGCGGCTTCCTGCGGCCGGTCTCTGCCTTCGCGAGCCAGTCAGTGCTACGGCCCACCAGTCCGGCCAGCACCTCTTGCGTGTAGCCGCGACGCTTCCGGTAAAACGCGATTCGTTCACCGATGCTGAGGTGATCTCCAAGACCACGCATTGGGGTGCTGCCTCCTGCTGTCAGTAGGGGCGTGTTTCACGTTACAGAACTGGTCACGCGGCGGGTAGACGTTCTCGCCGCCTCGCAACCCGAGTACGAGCTTGATGGGCCTGAGCGGGAAAGACCCGGACAGTCTGTCCGGGTCGCACGGAGCAATCGGACTTGTGGTCTACCAAGGGGCGCTATGACGCCCCAGTCCCGATCCCGACGGCTCGGTCGTTACGACTGGGCGATCCGCCTTAGTCGTCAGGCACTTCCTCGAATCTGGTCCGGCGAGGCAATCGGTTCTGGGATCATGCGCAGGTCACGGACACAACGGGTGGGATGATGGGCTTCTGGAACTGGTTGCAATTCACGTCAAGCTGTGCAGTCCTCGCGATCGGAGCTCTGATCGCGGCGAGATCACTGAGCAGGACAGTCGGCATAATGTCCCGCTCTAGCGCCATCCCAAAAGGGAAACTTTTCGCGATCCCTTTCATGCCTCTATTCTGGGGCCTGGATCTTCCCTCCATGGTCCGAATCAGTAGTCGAACCTTCGGAATTCGCTTCTCCATCTCTGGGAAGAAACTGAAAAGGATGGAACGCGATGGCGCTGCGGCGCGCAATGGACTTGCAATGCTGTTTGTGACTAGTGCCTTCTATGTGCCCATAGCTCTATGTGCATTGGCCATAAGGGAGGCGTCTCCATTTATTCGAGAGGCCTACGAAAGGGAATTCGAAAAGATAGGGGATCGCTCCGGCTTTTATGTCGCAGTAGCGCTCTTTGCCTTTTCGATCCAGTGGTGCCTAAGTGAGCTCAAGAGGGCGAGGGGTGCAATCAGGGAGGAGAGTTACAGAATAGCATTCCATGAATGCTGTTTTGCGATAGATAGATGTCTAAGGGCGTACGAGGGCAGAGTTTCGCTACTCACCCTAGATAGGCGGAATCAGAGGCTTAATCGAGCGCTTACTCGCTTCGGTGAAACTGACGCCGTGGGCTTCAGTAGCCACCGAAAGAAGCAACTTTTTGAGCATACTGCCAGAGTTGGTGCCGCCTTGGATGTCTATAACGAAAGAATCTTGAGAGAGGGAACGCAAGCCATACCTGACCTAGTCAAACAGCTTTTCATCATCCTCGAACGAATGGCTGATGACCGCTGGCTTGCCCTACTGGATGAACATGACCTACCCGCTTATGCGCCTCCATCCTCCGAGGAGCTTGAGTCCGAGGCTCGGAGAACGGATGCGACGATCGTCTTTGGGGGCGCAACTGTCGCTGCTCTTTTCACCGGCATCGCCATATCTTTGGGTGCTCCGGCTAGTGCTGTAATACCGGCTGCGCTAATCTTCCTGCTGGGTCCTGCCGCAATGTGGGGTAGTAAGAAGTTGAGTAACCCTAGAGAGACTCTTGACGCAATGAGGCAGGGAATATCCCCGTCGACGGAGCCTCCGCAGCAACCAGCCGGGACGAGCAACGCACCTAGGCAGTGAGGTGAACGTGATTGGCTCGCATCTGGCCAAGGCGCACAGCCCTGGCCAATCAGAGTGGTGTCGAGCTCGAAAAGGGACAGCATGCAACGGAGCCACGCGAAGAGAGCGGCCGAATCATCCGTCTCAGCTAGCGAACTGGGGCTCTTGGGGGTGGCTGTCGGCTGCATCTACGCGTCAGGCAATCGTCTTTACCTTGGGGCTGATGGTTATGTCACCGTTGGACAGCAGCACCTGAAATCTGAGGTACTTGAGCTCCTCGCTCGTCAAGCGTCCCATGGGTAGATAGAACCGAGCCGTAGTGCCATCGACGGCGGGAACCAAGGGCCGCTCAGGATCGGAAGCCTCGAACCTCTTGCTCTTGACGTGTGTAAAGGACTTGGTGCGGAACCACCTGGGGTACGACACCAACTCGATACGCTCCACCGATACCGGAGTCGTGCCGTCGTTAGTGAACCTCAGGACGAACTGGTACTCGCTAGCGTCTGGGCCCCTGTCCGTACCTGTCCTCAGACCGGTGCGAAAGAGCCGGACTTTCACCTTGGGGCGGACACGCCGATATGTCAGCCCCGTAAAGATCACGTTGGTGGTTGCTGCACCCGCAGCGCCGATGGCGATACCTCGTGCCCACCAGTCCGCATCCATACCTCAGCCCTCTTTCGTCCGAGTCATCGACTGAGACTGCCAGCGTTGCTGCGGCAGAGGAGCGGAATCGGCACTACTCCAGCACACCGAGATCGGTATCCGGTCGGTGGATCGGGCAGGATGTCGGGTCGTTTTCGCAGGTCAGCCGAGGGATCGCCGGGCCGTCTGTGGGCCGTCCAAGGGGGGCCCACAGCGACCAATGACGACCGGCAACGGCCCCCACCCATACGCGGTGACCTGGCCGGGGTCCAAGCGTCTGCGACACTGGATGGACCATGCCTGTACCCGGAGAACTCACCTTTGTCGCGCCCCGCGGAGCCAAGAAGCCGCCGCGGCATATCGCCGACCTCACGCCCGCCGAGCGCAAGGAAGCCGTTGCCGCTCTCGGCGAGAAGCCGTTTCGTGCCAAGCAGCTGTCGCAGCACTACTTCGCGCGGTATGCGCACGAACCGGAGCAGTGGACCGACATCCCTGCCGGTGCGCGCGGGAAACTGCAGGAGGCGCTGCTTCCCGAGCTGATGTCCGTGGTGCGGCACATCAGCTGTGACGACGACACGACGCGCAAGACGCTGTGGCGGCTCTTCGACGGGACGCTCGTCGAGTCCGTGCTCATGCGTTATCCCGACCGCGTGACCATGTGTATCTCGTCGCAGGCCGGATGCGGCATGAACTGCCCGTTCTGTGCGACGGGGCAGGCCGGTCTCGACCGGAATCTGTCGACCGCCGAGATCGTGCATCAGATCGTCGACGGGATGCGTGCGCTCAGGGACGGCGAGATTCCCGGCGGGCCCGCCCGGCTCTCCAACATCGTTTTCATGGGGATGGGTGAGCCGCTCGCCAACTACAACCGGGTCACCGGGGCCATTCGCAGGCTGACCGATCCCGAGCCGGACGGTGTGGGGCTCTCCCAGCGCGGCATCACCGTATCGACCGTCGGTCTCGTGCCCGCCATCCACCGGTTCGCCGACGAGGGCTTCAAGTGCCGGCTCGCCATCTCGCTGCACGCCCCCGACGACGAACTCCGCGACACCCTCGTACCCGTCAATACGCGGTGGAACGTACGCGAGGTCCTCGACGCGGGATGGGAGTACGCCGCCAAGTCGGGCCGCCGCCTCTCCATCGAGTACGCGCTGATCCGGGACATCAACGACCACGCCTGGCGTGGTGACCGGCTCGGGCGGCTGCTCAGGAACAAGCCCGTGCACGTGAACCTGATCCCGCTGAACCCCACCCCGGGCTCGAAGTGGACGGCGTCGCGGCCCGAGGACGAGAAGGCCTTCGTGGATGCCATCGCCGCTCATGGGGTGCCTGTCACGGTTCGTGACACCCGTGGGCAGGAGATCGACGGGGCATGCGGGCAGCTCGCGGCGGCTGAGCGTTAGTCTGGTCAGGGCTGGAGGGCTGGAGGGCTGGAGGGCTCGTCTGAATCTGGCTTGTATGCACCTTCATCGCCCGAAAACACATCTTCATATTCCGACAGGGGAGCGCCACAGCGCTGAGAGTGCGGCACCAAGGACAGGTTGGCCGCAGACCCTCTGAACCTTGCCCGGGTCATTCCGGGTAGGAAGTTCGGACATCACTCAAGCTGTTGCGCCCTGCCCGCGAACCGGCCCGATCCGTTCTGGTCCGGTCTGGTCCGCGGGCAGGGCCGCGTCTCTTCCTGGTCACTCCAGGAGGAATGAACTCAGTTGAACTCAGTGAGCAACATCAAGAAGATCACCGTCATCGCGGTCGCGGTCGGCCTCGGAGCCGTCACGCTCTCCGCCTGCGGCGACTCGTCGGGCAGTGGCGGCGAGACCGATTCCAAGAGCGTCACGCTGGTCAGCCATGACTCCTTCAACGTCTCCAAGGACGTACTGAAGGCGTTCGAGAAGAGCTCCGGGTACAAGGTCAACGTTCTCAAGGACGGGGACGCCGGGGCCGCCGTGAACAAGGCGATCCTGTCGAAGGACAACCCGCAGGGAGACGTCTTCTTCGGCGTCGACAACACCCTCCTCTCGCGCGCGCTCGACAACGGACTCTTCCAGTCGTACGAGGCCAAGGGCTCGGATCAGGTTGCCTCGCAGTTCCGCGCCGACCAGGGCAAGCATCGCGTCACGCCCGTCGACAGCGGCGACATCTGCGTCAACTACGACAAGAAGTACTTCGCCGACAAGAAGCTCGACCCGCCGAAGTCCTTCGACGACTTGGCCAAGCCCGCCTACAAGAATCTGCTGGTCACCGAGAACGCCGCGACCTCGTCGCCCGGCCTCGGCTTCCTGCTCGGCAGCGCCGCCCAGTACGGCGACGGGGGCTGGGAAAGCTACTGGAAGAAGCTCAAGGCCAACGGCGTCAAGGTCGTCGACGGCTGGGAGCAGGCCTACAACGAGGAGTTCTCCGGTTCCGCCGGAGGGAAGAAGGCCAAGGGAGACCGGCCGCTCGTCGTCTCGTACGCCTCCTCCCCGCCCGTCGAGGTCCTCTACGCCAAGCCGCAGCCCAAGGAGGCGCCCACCGGAGTCGCGACCGGCACCTGCTTCCGGCAGGTCGAGTACGCGGGGCTGCTGAGCAACGCCAAGAACGAGAAGGGCGGCAAGGCGCTGCTCGACTTCCTGATCAGCGGTGACTTCCAGGAGGACATGCCGCTGAACATGTTCGTGAACCCGGTGCGCGAGAACGTCGAGCTGCCCCGGCTCTTCGTCGAGCACGGCGTGACGATCGACGAGCCCGAGACCATGGAGCCGAAGAAGATCGCCGACAATCGCGAGCAGTGGGTCAAGTCGTGGACCTCGCTCGTACTGAAGTAGGCAAGCCCCGTAAGGGGCTGTCGCGCGGGAACGCGGCGCGGCTCGGTCTGATGGCCGTGCCCGTCGCGTTCTTCGCGCTCTTCTTCGCCTACCCGGTCGCCGCCATCGTCGCGCGCGGCCTGAAGGTGGGCGGGCAGTGGCAGTTCGGGCGGATCGCGGACGTCGTCGCGCAGTCCGACGTCCGGCACGTGCTGTGGTTCACCACCTGGCAGGCGCTCGCCTCGACCGCGCTCACGCTGCTGATCGCGCTGCCCGGCGCGTACGTCTTCGCGCGCTTCGAGTTCAGGGGCAAGCAAGTGCTGCGGGCGGTCGTCACGGTGCCGTTCGTGCTGCCGACCGTGGTCGTCGGTACCGCCTTTCTCGCACTGCTCGGACGGGGCGGTCTGCTCGACGAGATGTGGGGCGTGCGGCTCGACACGACCGTGTGGGCGATTCTGCTCGCGCATGTCTTCTTCAACTACGCCGTCGTCGTACGGACGGTCGGCGGGCTCTGGTCGCAGCTCGACCCGCGCCAGGAAGAGGCCGCGCGGATGCTCGGCGCCTCGCGGTGGACCGCCTGGCGGACGGTGACGCTGCCCGCGCTCGGGCCCGCGGTCGCCGCGGCGTCCCTCATGGTCTTTCTCTTCACGTTCACCTCCTTCGGCGTCGTGCAGATCCTCGGCGGACCCGCGTACTCGACGCTCGAAGTCGAGATCTACCGGCAGACCGCCCAGCTCCTCGACCTGCCGACGGCCGCCGTCCTGACGCTCGTGCAGTTCGCCGCGGTCGGCCTGATCCTCGCCGTGCACGCGTGGACCGTGCGCCGGCGGGAGAGCGCGTTGCGGTTGGTGGACGCCGCCGCCGTGGCCCGGCGGCCGCGCGGCGCCGGGCAGCGGTCGTTGCTCGCCGGGGTCATGCTGACGATCGCCGTACTGATACTGCTGCCGCTCGGGGTGCTGATCGAGCGGTCGCTGAGCGGTCCGGGCGGTTACGGATTCACCTACTACCGCGAGCTGACGTCGGCGGACGGCGGTGCCTTCCTCGTCCCGCCGATCGAGGCGGTCTGGAACTCGCTCCAGTACGCGCTCGCAGCCACCGCCATCGCCCTGGTGATCGGCGGGCTCGCGGCGGCGGCGCTCACGCGGAAGGCCGGCCGCCTGGTGCGCGGTTTCGACGCGCTCCTGATGCTGCCGCTAGGCGTTTCCGCGGTGACGGTCGGCTTCGGGTTCCTGATCACGCTGGACAAGCCGCCGCTCGACCTGCGGTCCACGTGGATCCTGGTGCCGCTCGCGCAGGCCCTGGTGGGCGTGCCCTTCGTCGTACGCACCATGCTTCCCGTCCTGCGCGCGGTGGACGGACGCCTGCGCGAGGCGGCTGCCGTGCTCGGGGCGTCGCCGCTGCGGGCGTGGCGGGAGGTCGACCTGCCGATGGTGCGGCGGGCGCTGCTCATCGCCGCCGGGTTCGCCTTCGCCGTGTCCCTGGGGGAGTTCGGCGCGACCGTCTTCATCGCGCGGCCGGACAACCCGACGCTTCCGGTCGCCGTGGCACGGCTCCTCGGGCGGGCGGGCGAGCTCAACTACGGGCAGGCGATGGCACTTTCGACGATCTTGATGGTGGTGTGCGCGGTGTCGCTGCTGCTGCTCGAACGGCTCCGTACCGATCGCACGACTGGGGAGTTCTGATGGGCGTGGGCGTGGGAGTAGGTGCGGCTGCGGGTGCGGGTGCCGGCGCTGTGCCGGGGCTGTTGACGTTGGCCGATGCGACCGTGCGGTTCGGGGCGCGGGCCGTTCTCGACGGGGTCGGCCTTGACGTCGCGCGGCACGAGATCGTGTGCGTGCTCGGGCCGAGCGGCAGCGGTAAGTCCACGCTGCTGCGTGCGGTCGCCGGGCTCCAGGAACTCGATGCCGGGCAGGTGCTGCTCGACGGCCGCGATCAGCGGGGCGTACCGGCCCACAAGCGCGGGGTCGGCCTGATGTTCCAGGACCATCAGCTGTTTCCGCAGCGCGACGTGGCGGGCAATGTCGCGTTCGGGCTGCGTATGCACGGGGTGTCGCGGGGCGAACAGGCCGACCGGGTGGCCGAGTTGCTCGACCTCGTGGGCCTGCCGGGAGCGCAGCGGCGGGCCGTCGCCTCGCTCTCGGGCGGGGAGCAGCAGCGGGTCGCTCTCGCGCGAGCGCTCGCGCCGAGGCCGCGCCTGCTCATGCTCGACGAGCCGCTGGGGCAGCTCGACCGCTCGCTGCGCGAACGCCTTGTCGTCGAACTCCGGCAGCTCTTCGACGAGTTGGGTACGACGGTGCTGGCGGTCACGCACGACCAGGGCGAGGCGTTCGCGCTCGCGGACCGGGTCGTGGTGATGCGGGACGGGCGGATCGCCCAGTCCGGTACGCCGCTGGAGGTCTGGCGGCATCCGGCCGACGAGTTCGTGGCGCGGTTCCTGGGCTTCGACAATGTCGTCGACGCGACGGTCGCCGGTGAGGTGGCGGACACTGTCTGGGGCAAGGTTCCGGTGCCGGACGGGGCGGAGGACGGGCCTTGCCGGCTTCTTGTGCGGCCGGCCGGGGTGCGGCTCGTTCCCGTTGCTGAGGGGGTGCCGTGCGCGGTGACCGCGCGGACCTTCCGGGGGACTCACGTCGCCGTTCATCTGGAGCCCCGGGTGGGGCCGCGGCTTGAGGCGGCCTGTGCGTTGCGGGACGCGCCGGGGGTGGGGGAGACCGTGGGGGTCGCGTTTGACGCGGGGGATGTCGTGCTTCTGGGCTGAGGTTGCCGGTTGCCGGTTGCCGGTCGCCGTCGCCGTCGCCGGGAGTTGGGCGGGGCGAAACTCGGGTGCCCTTGGGGCGTGGTCGATCTAAGGTGCGGCCCATGATGTCTTCGGGTGCGGGTGCGGGTGCGGGTGCGGGTGCGGGTGCGGGTTCCTTGTCGTACGACCGCTACTGCGCCGAAATCGGTGAGCAGATGGGGCAGTTGCGGGCGGCCCTGGCCGGGGCCGATCTTTCGGTCACTGTGCCGACCTGCCCGGAGTGGACTCTCGGGTACCTCGCCCGCCATACCGGCGGTGCTGTGCGCTGGGTGGAGCGGCTGGTCGCCGCCCGGGCCACGGAGGACATCCCGGAGGAGGATGTTCCCGGCATCCGCGGGCCCGAGGGGGACGATCCCGCCGCGCTCGACGCCTGGCTGGCCGAGACCGCCGGGCTTGCGCGGGAGACGCTGGCCGGCGTGAGTGCCGGGACTCCGGTGTGGACCTGGGCCGAACCGCGGAATGCCGGGTTCTGGGCGCGGCGTATGACGCATGAGTTGGCGATTCACCGGGCGGACGCGGCTATCGCCGCGGGGGTTGCGTACGAGGTCGCGCCGGAGGTTGCCGCCGATGCGATTGACGAGTGGCTGGAGATCGTGCAGTTCGTGCAGCGTACTGAGCCGGGGGACGGGGCTGCCGAGTTGCGGGGGGCGGGGCGGAGTATTCATCTGCATGCGACTGATGCGCCTGCGGGGCTGAATGCCGAGTGGGTGATTGAGTTCCGTGAGGATGGGTTTGTGTGGCGGCGGGGGCATGAGAAGGCGACTGTTGCGCTTCGGGGGCCGTTGACTGAGGTGCTGCTTGCGTTTTATCGGCGGCGGGGGTTGGACGGTGGGGGCGTCGAGGTTTTGGGGGAGCGGGGGGTGCTGGAGTTTTGGTTGGAGCGGGCGTCGTTCGGGTGAGTTCTCCCCAACCCCGCCCCTTCCCGAAAACCCGCTCGGCGCAGGGGCCTTGTAGGTACCGTCATCACCGGCTTCGCCGAGTTCGTCCTCAAGCGCCGGACGGGCTGGGGGTGGGCCGGCTTGGGGCAGGGGCCTTGTGGGTACCGTCGTCACCGGCTTCGCCGAGTTCGTCCTCAAGCGCCGGACGGGCTGGGGGTGGGCCGGCTTGGGGCAGGGGCCTTGTGGGTACCGTCGTCACCGGCTTCGCCGAGTTCGTCCTCAAGCGCCGGACGGGCTGGGGGTGGGCCGGCTTGGGGCAGGGGCCTTGTGCGTACCGTCATCACCGGCTTCGCCGAGTTCGTCCTCAAGCGCCGGACGGGCTGATGCCCGTCAGGTCGCGGATGAGCATGATGCCAGTGCTGCCGGGGCGTCCTCCACGTTTTCCACCAGGGCGATCCTTGATTCCATCGAGCGGCCCCAGGCCAGTGCCTGGAGCAAGGGCCAGGCCGGGAGGTGGGTCGTCCAGTGGGTGTGGTTCACCAGGATCATCGGGGTGGGTTCGCCGCGGGACTCGTAGTAGTTCGGGGTTGCCGCGTCGAAGATTTCCTGGAGCGTGCCCGCCGCGCCAGGGAGGAACACTATGCCCGCGTTCGAGCGTGCGAGCAGGCCGTCCTCGCGGGTGGCGTTGGCGAAGTACTTGGCCAGGTGGGTGGCGAAGGCGTTCGGCGGCTCGTGGCCGTAGAACCACGTGGGGATGCCCACCGACGCGCCGCCGGACGGCCAGCGCTCACGTACGTCGAAGGCGGCCCGCGCCCACTCGGTGACCGAGGGGGTGAAGGAGGGGGCCTTGGCGAGGAGTTCGAGCGCCTCGTCCAGCATCTCGTCGCGGAAGACGGACGCGTACGCCCCCAGGTTCGCCGCCTCCATCGCGCCGGGGCCGCCGCCGGTGGCGACCGTGAACCCGGCGCGGGCGAGCGTGCGGCCGAGCCGCGCCGCACCCTCGTACTCCTCCGTGCCGCGCGCCATCGCATGGCCGCCCATCACGCCCACCACCCGCGCGCTGACCAGCAGTTCGTCGAGGGCGTCCGAGACCGAGTCGTCGTGGATCGCGCGGAGCATCGAGGAGAAGACGTCGCCGTCGGCCTTGGTCTCCTGGAACCAGGCGTACGCGCGGGCGTCGGGAGTCGCCTCGTACCCGCTCTCGGCGAGGCCAGCGAACAGTTCGTCGGGGGTGTAGAGGAGGCCGCGGTAGGGGTTGAACGGCAGGCCCGGTACGGGCGGGAACACCAGCGCCCCGGCCCCCCGCACCGCGTCCACCGCGTCCTGCTCCATCGCGCAGCCGAGGAACACCGCGCCCGTGGCGTCGCGGTCCCGCAGCGCGGCCGTACGGCCCGTCAGGTCTATCGCCTGGAACCGGCATCCGGCGAGCGAGCCGTGCGCGGCGAGCTCGTCGAACTCCGCGAGCGACTCGATCTCACGCTCACCGCCCGGAAGGCGGGGCGACGGCGTGGCGGCGGATGCGGGTTCGGGAGTCGGCTGCATCCGCCCATGCTAAGCAGGTCGCGCCGGGCGCCGGGCCGCAGCCCACGCCGACAGTCCTCAGCCCTGCACCTCGGACGGGTCCATCCACATGATTTCCCAGGTGTGGCCGTCCAGGTCGTCGAAGGCGCGGCCGTACATCATGCCGTAGTCCTGCGTCTTGCCCGCGGTGCCACCGGCCGCCACGGCCTTGTCGACCAGCTCGTCGACCTTCTCGCGGCTCTCGGCGCTCAGACAGAGCAGCGTCTCGCTCGTCGTCTTCGAGTCGGCGATCTGCTTCTCGGTGAACTGCTGGTAGTGCTTCTTGCTCAGCATCATCGCGACGATCGTCTCGCTGATCACCACGCAGGCGCAGTCGTCCGACGAGAACTGCGGGTTGAGGGTGTAGCCGAGCTCCGTGAAGAACTTCTTCGAGCTGTCGACGTCGTTCACGGCGAGGTTCACGAAGATCATCTGCTGGTACATGAGTCGTCTCCCGATGCGGTGAGTTCTGCGTGGCGCGTGCGTTCCGTGCCTTACGGAGGGGTAGACGTACGTTCGACGCAGAACTCATCGCCGGTCGCGGATATTTTTTCCGCGTGTTCCCGTGTGTTCCCGTGTGTTCCCGCGTGTTCGGGGCGAGGCCCTGACCGCTTGCGGAGAAAGGTGCTTACTTCGCGAGCGGCAGCGCGGCCAACTCCGCCACGACCCAGGTCAGCGGCCCGATCACGACGGCGAGCGTGCCTGCCCGCAGCGCCGCGGTGCCGCGCAGCATGGCTGCCGGCGCCCCGAGCTGGAGCAGCGCGGAGGTCGTGTCCGCGCGCGCGTGCTTGGCCTCGATCGTGACCGTGACCAGCGTCAGCACCGCGCACCCCGCGACGAGCAGCGCGCCGAGCGTCGTCAGCGGGCCGATGGCGGGGCGGTCACCGGCGTAGAGGGTGAGCGCCGCGTAGGCCCCGGAGCCCACCGCGCAGAGCACCCCGAGCGGCCGCCCGATCCGCCGCGCCTCCTCCTGCAGCCCGCGCCCGGCAAGCAGCCGCATCGCGCCGGGCCGTGCCGCCTGAAGGACGCGCCCGCACAGATACGTGAGGCCGGGCCCGGCGAGCGCGAGGCCGACCGCCGTGAGCGCCCACCCGGCGAGCACGCCCGCGGGGCTGCCGGCCAGGCCGCCCGGCAGCGTGAGGTCCGACGTGCCGGCGGAACGGCTCGCGTACCCCTCGACGGCGAGGCCCGCCGCCAGGAGGGCGATCCCCCAGGGAAGCCCGCTCGGCGGCGAGCCGGGCGCCGCCCGCGTGTACCACCGCGCCGGTTCGTCCTGCTCCCTGTCGGGTTTGGCGGGCTTCGCGGTCCGGGGTCGCAGTACGGCCGCGCTGGCGGCGGTCGCAGTGAGCGGGACCACGGCGAGCAGGGTGAGTGCCGCGGCGACGGGCAACGGCTGGTCGGCGGCGAGCAGTTCGGACGCGGCGCCGTCGAAGGGCAGGCCCGTCAGATCGCCGCGCAGGTGCAGGAAGACCAGGAGCGCCACCATCGAGCCGAGCGTGCACGCCACGGCCGTGGAGATCGCGGCGAGCACCGAGAGCTTGGCCGGGCCGAGACCCACCGCAGAGAGCCCGGAGCGCGGTTTGGTCGCCGGGTCGGTGCGCGCGACGGTGACGGCGAAGTAGACGGTGGCGGCGATCGGCGCCACGCACCAGGCGAGCCGCAGCAGGGCCCCGCCGGAGGCGTCCGGGTGTCCCATCGCGTACCCCAGCGTGCACAGCAGCAGGAAGCCCGTGCCGGCCGACGCCGCGGCGACGAGCAGCCTGCGCAGCTGGACCAGGGGGCGGGCGCCGCGGGCTAGACGGAGAGCGAGCACGCGGCCCGGCCTTCCGCGTCGTCGGAGTCGCCCCCGGAACCGGCGCTCCGGGCGGGGCCGGCCGCCGCACCGGGCTCGTCGGCCCCGGGCCCGTCCGCACCGGGCTCGTCCGTCTCGGCTGTCTCGGTTGTCTCTGCTCTCTCTGCTGTCTTTTCTGTCTCTTTCACGCCCGGCAGATGCACCGTGTTCACGCGTCGTCCGTCGAGCAGCGTGAGCGTGCGGTCGGCGAGGGCGGCGACCTCCGCGTCGTGCGAGGCGAGCACGACCGTGATGCCGTGCGAGCGGGCCGCGGTCGTCAGCGTACGAAGGACGTGGGCGCGGTCGGCGCGGTGCAGCGGCGCGGTCGGCTCGTCGGCGAAGATCACGGAAGGCATCGTGACCAGGGCCCGGGCGATGGCGACGCGCTGGCGCTGGGCCTGGAGGAGCGCGTGCGGCCGCTTGCGGGCGCAGTCGCCGATGTCGAGGCGGTCGAGCCACTCCCGGGCACTCGCCTTGGACTCGCGGTGCGAGGCGCCGCGCAGCATGAGCGGCAGCGCGACGTTCTCCCCGGCCGTGAGCTCGGGCACGAGGTGCGGCTCCGGGTCGATCCACCCGAAGCGGTCACGGCGCAGGCGCTCGCGGACCACCGGGGTCATCGTGTGCACCGGCGTGCTGTTGAACCAGACCTCGCCCTGCTCGGGCAGGAGCTGGCCGCAGAGGCAGCGCAGCAGAGTCGTTTTGCCGCTGCCGCGCGGGCCGGTGACGGCGAGGATCTCGCCCTCGCGCACGCCCAGCGACACGCCGGTGAGCGCGGGCGAGCCGTTGTGTGTGACGTGCAGGGCGCGTGCCCACAACACGTCGTTGTCCGGCGGGGCCACCATCACGTACACCTCGGTTCAGATCAGTTTGCCTCCCCCGTACGGGGGAACGAAGGCGGGGCCGATCGGTCACTGGGCACGCTAGGGATCCGGGCCGCGCTGCCTGGAAACGACGCGGCCCGGGGGCGCCCGTCTCACTCGAACGGGCGCCCCCGGGCCACTGTTGATCACTCGATCACGCGATCACATGATGTCGCTCGGAGCTTCCGGCGTGGCTCAGAGCTTCGTCCACGCCTCCGTGAGGACCTGGCGCAGGATGCCCTCGATCTCGTCGAAGGTCTCCTGCGTGGAGATCAGCGGCGGGGCGAGCTGGACGACCGGGTCACCGCGGTCGTCGGCGCGGCAGTACAGGCCGTTCTCGTACAGCGCCTTGGAGAGGAAGCCGTACAGGACGCGCTCGGTCTCCTCGTCGTTGAACGTCTCCTTGGTGGCCTTGTCCTTCACGAGCTCGATGCCGTAGAAGAAGCCGTTGCCGCGGACGTCGCCGACGATCGGCAGGTCGTGCAGCTTGCGCAGCGTCTGGTAGAACGCGTCCTCGTTGTCGAGGACGTGCTGGTTGAGCTGCTCCTTCTCGAAGATGTCGAGGTTGGCGAGGCCGACCGCGGCCGAGACCGGGTGGCCGCCGAAGGTGTAGCCGTGCAGGAAGGTGTTGCCGCCCTTGTAGAACGGCTCGGCGAGCTTGTCCGAGATGATGCAGGCGCCGATCGGGGAGTAGCCCGACGTCATGCCCTTGGCGCAGGTGATCATGTCCGGGACGTAGCCGAACTTGTCGCAGGCGAACATCGTGCCGAGGCGGCCGAAGGCGCAGATGACCTCGTCCGAGACGAGCAGCACGTCGTACTTGTCGCAGATCTCGCGCACGCGCTGGAAGTAGCCGGGCGGCGGCGGGAAGCAGCCACCGGCGTTCTGCACCGGCTCCAGGAACACGGCGGCGACCGTCTCGGGGCCCTCGAAGAGGATCTCCTGCTCGATCTGGTCGGCGGCCCAGCGGCCGAAGGCCTCCGGATCGTCGCCGTGGATCGGGGCGCGGTAGATGTTCGTGTTCGGCACCTTGTGCGCGCCGGGGACCAGCGGCTCGAAGGGGGCCTTGAGCGCGGGCAGGCCGGTGATGGACAGGGCGCCCTGCGGGGTGCCGTGGTAGGCGACCGCGCGCGAGATGACCTTGTACTTCGTGTGGTTGCCGGTGAGCTTGTGGTACTGCTTCGCCAGCTTCCACGCGGTCTCGACGGCCTCGCCGCCACCGGTGGTGAAGAAGACCTTGTTGAGGTCGCCGGGCGCGTAGTCGGCCAAACGTTCCGCCAGCTCGACGGCCTTCGGGTGGGCGTAGCTCCACACCGGGAAGAAGGCCAGCTCCTGCGCCTGCTTGTAGGCCGTCTCGGCGAGCTCGTGACGACCGTGACCGGCGTTGACCACGAACAGGCCGGAGAGGCCGTCGAGGTACTTCTTGCCCTTGTCGTCGTAGATGTAGGTGCCTTCGCCACGCACGATGGTGGGCACGGGTGCGTTCTCGTAGTCCGACATGCGGGTGAAGTGCATCCACAAGTGGTCGTACGCGGTCTGGCTGAGGTCCTTGCTCACGGCTATCGGGTTCCCCACATATAGGTCTGCTTCTTGAGCTTCAGATAGACGAAGCTCTCGGTGGAGCGCACGCCGGGGAGGGCGCGGATGCGCTTGTTGATCACTTCGAGAAGGTGGTCGTCGTCCTCGCAGACGACCTCCACCATCAGGTCGAAGGAGCCCGCGGTCATCACCACGTACTCACACTCGGCCATGGCCGTCAGCGCCTCCGCGACCGGATCCAGATCACCCTCGACGTTTATGCCGACCATCGCCTGGCGCCGGAAGCCCACGGTGAGCGGGTCCGTGACGGCGACGATCTGCATCACGCCCTGGTCGAGCAGCTTCTGGACGCGCTGGCGCACGGCCGCTTCGGACAGGCCCACGGCCTTGCCGATGGCGGCGTACGGACGGCGTCCGTCCTCCTGAAGCTGTTCGATGATCGCCAGGGAGACGGCGTCGATGGGAGAAGAGCTGTTCCCGTGCCGGGAACTACTGGAATCTGCGCTGCGACTGGCCACGACCCCATGGTGCACAGGACTCGACAGTTCCGCAAGGTCAGATCGATGAAATTCGTTGTCTGAAGCTTCAATAGTCACGGATTTCGCAGCTAAGGGCCTCCGGGTATGTTGAAAGCGTCGGTACACCGACTAGGGTGGGTGTCTCATCCACTGGACATCTGACTGGAGGGCCGGAAGTGACCACCGAGCTGCGCCGCCTGCGTAACTACATCGACGGAGAATTCCGGGACGCCGCCGACGGCCGGACCACCGAAGTGGTCAACCCCGCCAACGGCGAGTCCTACGCAACCGCGCCCCTGTCCGGGCAGGCCGACGTCGACGCCGCCATGGAGGCGGCTGCCCGCGCGTTCCCCGCCTGGCGTGACCTGACGCCCGCCGAGCGCCAGAAGGCCCTGCTGAAGATCGCCGACGCGTTCGAGGAGCGGGCCGAGGAGCTCATCGCCGCCGAGGTCGAGAACACGGGCAAGCCGACCGGCCTCACGCGGTCCGAGGAAATCCCGCCCATGGTCGACCAGATCCGCTTCTTCGCGGGCGCGGCCCGGATGCTCGAAGGCCGCGCGGCCGGCGAGTACATGGAGGGTCTGACCTCCATCATCCGCCGCGAGCCGATCGGTGTCTGCGCGCAGGTCGCGCCGTGGAACTACCCGATGATGATGGGCGTATGGAAGTTCGCCCCGGCGCTCGCCGCGGGCAACACCGTCGTCCTCAAGCCCTCGGACACGACCCCCGCGTCGACCGTCCTGATGGCCGAGATCATCGGCTCGATCGTCCCCAAGGGCGTCTTCAACGTCGTCTGCGGCGACCGTGACACCGGCCGCGCGATGGTCGAGCACCACACCCCGGCGATGGCCTCCATCACCGGCTCCGTGCGCGCCGGCATGCAGGTCGCCGAGTCCGCCTCCAAGGACCTCAAGCGGGTCCACCTGGAGCTGGGCGGCAAGGCGCCGGTCGTCGTCTTCGAGGACGCCGACATCGCCAAGGCCGTCGAGGACATCTCGATGGCGGGCTTCTTCAACGCGGGCCAGGACTGTACGGCCGCCACGCGCGTGCTCGTCCACGAGTCCATCCACGACGAGTTCGTGACGGCGCTCGCCAAGGCCGCCGCCGACACGAAGACCGGTCAGCCGGACGACGAGGACGTGCTCTACGGCCCGCTCAACAACGCCAACCAGCTGAAGCAGGTCTCCGGCTTCATCGACCGCCTTCCGGCGCACGCCAAGGTCGAGGCGGGCGGTCAGCGCGTCGGCGAGAAGGGCTTCTTCTACGCCCCGACCGTCGTCTCCGGCCTCAAGCAGGACGACGAGATCATCCAGAACGAGGTCTTCGGCCCGGTCATCACCGTCCAGTCCTTCACGGACGAGGCGCAGGCCGTGTCGTACGCGAACGGCGTGGACTACGCCCTGGCCTCCTCGGTCTGGACGCAGAACCACGCGCGCGCCATGCGCATGTCCAAGGTCCTGGACTTCGGCTGCGTCTGGATCAACACGCACATCCCGCTGGTCGCGGAGATGCCGCACGGCGGCTTCAAGAAGTCCGGCTACGGCAAGGACCTCTCGGCGTACGGCTTCGACGACTACACGCGCATCAAGCACGTGATGACGTCGATCGAGGGCTGAGGTCCGCGGTTTCCGTTCCCGTTCCCGTTCCGCCCCCGCGTACCTCGTGTACGCGGGGGCGGTCGCGTCTCAACTCCCCGGTCCCGCCCGCCGGGTGATCGACAGGGTGTCGCTTCCCGTACGTTCGGCTCGACGCAGCGTCCATTGCCCGTACGTGACACGCGGGCGCATGCTGCCGGGGTGCGAGCGAACCCCAGAGCAGCCTCTTCAGTCTCCCGCCGGACGTTCTCCCGCCGGCCGGTCTCCCGACGGTCCCTGCTGCGAGCCGTCGGCGGCGGGGCGGCCGCCGGTGCGCTCACGGCGTGCGGGGTGCCCGCCGCTTACATCGGGCCCGGAGAGCGCGGAGCGAGGGACCGCTCGCGGCAGGACAGGACGCTGGCCTTCGCCAACTGGCCGCTCTACATCGACACCGACGACGATGACTCGACGAAGCGGCCCACGCTCGACGCCTTCGAGAAGCGGACCGGCATCGACGTCCGCTACACGGAGGAGATCAACGACAACGACGAGTTCTTCGGCAAGATCAGCCCGTCCCTGATGAACCACCAGGAGACCGGCCGCGACCTCATCGTCATCAGCGACTGGATGTGCGCGCGCTTCGTGCGGCTGGGCTGGGTGCAGGAGATGGACCGCGCCCGGCAGCCGAACGTCACCAAGTACCTCGATCCGCTGCTGCGTTCGCCCGGTTTCGACCCCGGCCGCAAGAACACGGTGCCCTGGCAGTCCGGCATCACCGGCATCGCGTACAACAAGCGCAGGCTGGGCCGGGAGATCAAGCACGTATCCGACCTGTGGGACGACGATCTCAAGGGCCGGGTCACGCTGCTCTCCGGGCTCGACGAGTCGTTCGCGCTGCTCATGCAGGGCGACGGCGTCGACATCACCAAGTGGAAGGCCGACGACTTCCACCGGATGTGCGACCGGGTGGAGAAGCTGGTCGCCGCCCAGCACATCCGCCGCTTCACCGGCAACGACTACATCAAGGACCTCTCCAGCGGCGACGTCCTTGCCTGCCAGGCCTACAGCGGTGACGTCATCCAGCTCCAGGCGGACGACCCGGACATCGAGTTCGTGGTGCCGCAGGAGGGGGCCGAGCTGTGGGCCGAGTCCCTGATGATCCCCAACCTGGCCCGGCACAAGCAGAGCGCGGAACGGCTCATCGACCACTACTACGACCCCGAGGTGGCCGCCGAGCTCGCGGCCTGGGTCAACTACGTCTGCCCCGTACCGGCCGCGCGCGACGTCCTCGCCTCGTCCGAGGACAAGGAGCTCGCCGCGCTCGCCGACGACCCGCTGATCTTCCCGGACGACGCGATGCGGAAGCGGCTGGCGATCGCGCGGGACATCACGTCGAAGGAGCGGACGGAGTTCGCGAAGCGGTGGAACGCGATCGCGGGCCTTTAGACGGGTCCGGGACCTTTGGACGGGTCCCGGGCCTTTGGACGGATCGCGGGGCTTTGGACAGGCTGTCGTCGGGCGCCGCCGTTCAGGAGCGGCGTCGGCGCAGGGCCTTGCGGGTGTCCTCGGCCGCGTACGTGACGTGCAGCCGCCATGTCTTCAGCTTGTCCTCCGCCTTTGACGCGAGCGCCCGCCATTTGAACCACAGGGGCAGCTTCCGGAACGGCACGTAGTCGAGGGTGTCGTCGACGGCCGACTGCGCGAAACCGCCGTGGCCTTCCGCGCGCAGCGCGGCGTACAGCTCCGGCGTCAGCTCGCCGTTGAGCCGCGCCGCCGTGCCCGCCGCGGTGTACGCGAACCCGCGCTGGCCGCGGTCCGCAAGGCGCATCGCCCTGAGGATGCGGGGCGATGCCTCCTCCAGCGAGCAGTGGAAGGCCAGCCCGATCGCGGCCGTGCCGAGCCCGCTCTCCCCGCGTTCGTACGCCGCGTCCCACTCGGCGGGGTCGTCCATGCCCAACAGGCCCTCGCCGCTCGTCCAGTCCCACTCGGCCGCCACGGCCAGGCCTCCTTGATCACCGGGCTTCATTTGAACACCCACGAGCCGCCTTGCGTTTCATGGGTAACTGCATGGCTCGCGATGAAAAGGAACGAACGTGATGCCCAAGCGAACCGGCCTGCTCGCGGCGCTCGCCGCTCTGCCCGCCGTCCTTCTCACCGTGGCCGTCTCGTCCCCGGTGTTCGCGGCGGACACCCCGGCCTACCAGATCGACCTCGCTCCGCTGAACGACTCCGGGGCCACGGGAACGGCCCTCCTCAGCCTGCGCGGCAACGCGCTGACCGTATGGATCAAGTCCGAGGGGATGGTGCCGGGACAGCCGTCGGCGCAGCACCTGCACGGTTCCACCGACGGGCACGACTTCCAGTGCCCCGACAATGGCGACGACACCAACAAAGACGGCATCCTCGACAACACCGAGGCCACCGTCCACTACGGGGACATCAACATCTCGCTGACCGAATCCGGGGGCACCGACGAGGGCAGCGGCCTCGCCGTCGACCGGATGCCCGTGGCCGACGCGCAGGGGAAGGTCTCGTACAAGCGGACCATCACCGTCGGGCAGGACGTGGTCGATCACATCAAGGACCTGCACATCGTGCAGCACGGCATCGACCCCAACGACAACGGCAAGTACGACTTCGAGGGCGCGGGCAAGAGCGAGCTCGACCCGAAGCTCCCCCAGGAGGCCACCGCTCCGACCAACTGCGGTGTGGTCAAGGGCGCGGCCGTCGGATCCGTGCCGGTCGGCGGGGTCGAGACAGGGGGCGGCGCAGCCCCGGACGGTCCGTCGTCCGGGGCCGTGATCGGTACCGCCGGGGCGGCGGCGCTGACGGCCGCCGGTGTGCTGGTCGTCGCGCGGCGGCGGATGCGGCCGACGCCCGTTCCCGCGGTCGTGAAGACCGGGGATGCCGCGTGAGCCGCCGCCCGGCCCTTCGGGCGGGGACGCGGCATGCCCCCGTGATCGCCGCCGTCGCGGCGGCTCTGCTGCTCACCGCGTGCGCGGGCGAGGACGGCGGCGGCACCGCAGCGTCGCAGGACCCGCCGCCGGCCCGGAGCGCCCCGAACGCCGAGCCGGAGGCGGATGCGGGGGCGGGTTCGGAGCCGGAGGCGGGATCGGGGGCGGGCCAGGACGCGAAAGCCATGGACCTGGCCCGGTCCGCGCCCCAGCGGGTCTCCATCCCCTCCCTGGGAGTGTCGAGCGAGCTGGAGACGCTGGGGCAGAACAAGGACGGGGCGATGACGACGCCGGAGAACCCCGACCTGGCGGGCTGGTACGAACCGGGCCCCGCCCCCGGCTCCCGCGGCCCGGCGGTGATTGCGGGGCACGTGACCTGGAACGGCGCGGACGCGGTCTTCAAGGGCCTGAAGACGATGAAGGCGGGGGACACCATCGAGGTTGCCCGCGAGGACGGGAAGACGGCCACCTTCACCGCGGACCGCGTCGAGGAGTACCCGAAGAAGAAGTTCCCCACCCTGGAGGTGTACAAGAACATCGACCACGCGGGACTGCGACTGATCACCTGCGGCGGCGAGTTCGACGCGGACCGGCACTACTACGCCAACAACGTCACGGTGTTCGCGAGCATGACGGGTGTCGCCTAGGCGCTCCCTGGTTCACTGGGTAGGGCGGGGGTCGTCGGGTGGGCCGTCCGCCTGCTCCCGGGCCGCCATCACCTCGTCGCCGTGGTCGAAGGCCCACGCGCCGAAGGCCTCGATCGGGTCGAGCAACGTACGCCCCAAGGCGGTGAGTTCGTACTCGACGCGGGGCGGTGACTCGGCGTACGGCTGCCGCGAGACGAGGCCGTTGTACTCCAGGCGGCGCAGCGTCTCGGTGAGGATCTTGGGGCTGATGCCGCCGATCCGGGCGCGCAGTTCACCGGGGCGGCACGGCCCGTGCCGCAGGGCCCAGAGCACCACGGCGTTCCAGGTGTTGGCCAGCAGGTCGAAGGCGAGTCGGGCGCGGCAGTCCGCGAGCAGATCGTCGTTCGTCGTCACGTACCGAATGGTGCCCGAGCGCTTTCCTACTGTCGTCCCTGTTCCCCGGTGACCGAGGTACCGGGCGAGCCGTACGAGTGGGACGAGCAGGACGAGTGGGACGTGAGGGAGACGCGCATGCGGATAGGCATCATCGGCACGGGCAGCATGGCGGACGCGCTCGGCACGCACTGGGTGCGCGCGGGGCACGAGGTGCTGATCGGCGGGCGGGACGAGGGGCGTGCGGCGGCGCTCGCCGCGCGGATGGGAGCGGCGGGGCACGGGACCGCACGTGCGGCGGCCGGGTTCGGGGACGCGGTGCTGCTCGCCGTGCCGTACGAGGCGGGGGCGGCCGTGGCCGGGCAACTCGGGGACGCCCTGCACGGACGGGTGCTGATCGACTGCTCCAACCCGGTGGGCCCCGGCTTCGTCCTGCTCACCGAGGGCGGTCCATCGGCAGCGCGGCGGCTCGCGGACGCGGCGCCCGCGGCCCGGGTCGTCAAGGCGTTCAACCTCTGCCACGAGGACGTATGGCGGATGGACCCGCCGGTCTTCGACGGCCGTCCGCTCGCGGTGCCGGTGTGCGGGGACGACGAGAGCGCGCTGGACGTCGTACGGGAGCTGGTGAAGGACGCCGGCTGCGAGCCGTTCGCCGCGGGCGGCCTGGAGCGTGCCGGTCTCGTCGAGGCGACGGCGGCGCTGCTCATCGGCCTCTGGGTGGGGGAGGGGGCGGACGCGCAGGCGATCGCGCCGCCGCTGGCGTATGCCGCCGGGATGCCGCGTGCAGAGGCGGTCACCTCGCCATGAGCAGGATGACGAGAACGATGCCGACCAAGAGGGCGATGGTCAGCATGAGGCCTACCGGATGGCGTGGATTCAGGCGGTGGCCGCGATAACCCCGCTCGTCGCGCTCGTACACGAAGAGCGGTTCCTCCCGCCTGTCGTCGTCGCTGTTCCCCATGCACCACAAGCTAGTTGAGGGGGGCGCCCGGCCACGAGAGGGCGCCCCGCCGTTACCGCGTGCGCGGGGCGTCCCGCCGTCACCGCGTGCGCAGGACGTGCAGCGTGTCGACGCGGTTGGTCGTGATCGAGTCGACGCCGATGTCGAGGAGACGGCGCATCGAGCGCGGCGTGTCCGGGGTCCAGGCCGAGACGAGCAGACCTTGGCGCCGTACCCGGTCCACCAGGGCGCGGTTCAGGAGCGAGAAGCGGTAGTTGAGCCAGCGGGGCTTGATCGCGTCGAGGACGGCGGGGCGCGGCGGGGCGAGCGTCGTCCAGGTCAGCGCGAGTTCGGCGGCGGGGTCGGCCGCGCGCACCGCGAGCAGCGTCCGGGCGCCCGCGCTGTAGTACGTCCGATCCGCCGCCCCGCAGTCGGCGACGGCACCGACGATCGCGCGTACGGACCGGGGAGTCGCACCGGGCAGGTCCAGCATCAGGCGTTGGCCCTCGGTCGCCGCGATGGCCTCTTCCAGAGTGGGTACGCCGCCTTCGGTGAGGCCGCGCACCTCGTCCGCGGAGAGCGTGTCGAGGGGGCGGTCGATCTCCCACAGGCGTTTGAGGGTCGCGTCGTGCAACAGGACGGGGACGCCGTCACGGCTGAGGCGGACGTCGATCTCCACCGCGTCCGCGCCCCTGCCGAACGCGGAGCGCAGGGACGGGAGGGTGTTCTCGCGGAAGCGGTAGGGATCGCCTCGGTGGGCCACGGCTGTCACGGTGCGCATGGCCCCATTGTGGTGCCGTCCTCAGGGAGCGAGCCAGGTCCGCGTGTACGTGTCGATCTCGGCGACGAGCCGCGACTTGCCCGCGGGGTCGAGGAACGAGGCCTCCACCGCGTTCTTCGCCAGGTCCGCGATGCCCCGCTCGTCGAGGTCGAGGAGGCGGGCGGCGACCGCGTACTCGTTGTTGAGGTCCGTGCCGAACATGGGCGGGTCGTCGGAGTTGACGGTGACCGGGATTCCGGCGGCGACGAACTGCTTGATGGGGTGCTCGTCGAGGTTCGCGACGGCGCGGGTCGCGATGTTCGACGTCGGGCAGACCTCCAGCGGGATGCGGTGCTCGGCGAGGTGGGCGAGCAGCTTCGGGTCCTGTGCGGCGCTTGTGCCGTGGCCGATGCGCTCGGCGCGCAGGTCGGTCAGGGCGTCCCAGATGGTGCCGGGCCCGGTGGTCTCGCCCGCGTGCGGTACGGAGTGCAGGCCCGCCGCGATCGCGCGGTCGAAGTACGGCTTGAACTGCGGGCGCGGCACGCCGATCTCGGGCCCGCCGAGCCCGAAGGAGACCAGGCCCTCGGGGCGCAGCTTGTCGGTGATCGCGAGCCGCAGCGTCTCCTCGGCGGATTCGAGGCCCGCCTCGCCGGGGATGTCGAAGCACCAGCGCAGGACGACACCGAGGTCCGCCTCGGCGGACTTGCGGGCGTCCTCGATGGCGTCCATGAAGGCGCGGTCGTCGATGCCGCGGCGCACGGAGCTGTACGGGGTGACGGTCAGCTCGGCATAACGGATGTTCTGCCGGGCCATGTCGCGGGCGATCTCGTACGTGAGCAGGCGTACGTCGTCCGGGGTGCGGATCAGCTCCACGACCGAGAGGTACACCTGGATGAAGTGGGCGAAGTCCGTGAACGTGAAGAAGTCGGCGAGGGCCTCCACGTCCGTGGGCACCGCGGAGTCGGGGTGCCGGGCGGAGAGGGCCGAGACGATGCGGGGAGATGCCGAACCGACGTGGTGCACATGCAGTTCCGCCTTGGGCAGTCCGGCGATGAAGGCATGCGGGTCGCGTGGCTCACGGGCGCTGTGCAGGTCGGTCACGGTTTCCTCCCCAGGAACGGAATTGATCGGCTGATCGGGTAACTCGGGATCATCCTAGGCCGCGGGCCTTCGGCGCGGGCGGTGGCCGTAGCATGACGGAACGTACGAAAGAGGTGACGCGGCATGTCCCAGGATTCGGGCGAACCGGGCACGTCCGAGGGGCGGGACCCGTGGGCTCCGCCGTCCGTGCATCAGCGGTCGACGCCGGCTTCGGGGGTGGGGCCGCAACCGGGGCCGGGACCGGGTCCGGGCCCGGGGCCGTTCGCGCCTCCGGCCGATGCCGGGGGACAGGGCGAGCCGGTGCCGCCGCCTCCGATCGGGCCCGAGGGGCCGGGGCAGGTGCCCTACGGCTATCCCGGTTACCCCGGCGGTTATCAGGGCGGTGCGGGCGCGCCGGGCCCGCAGGGCTATCCCGGTTATCCCGGATACCCCGGTAATCCGGGCTACCAGGGGCAGGGGCCGCCCGGTTACGGCTGGGCCGCGATGCCGATGGCGCCCGCCAACGGGATGGGCGTGACCGCGCTCGTACTCGGGATCATCGCGGCCGCCGGCTTCTGCCTGTGGCCCCTGGCGATCGTGCTGGGCATCCTCGCGATCATCTTCGGGGCGATCGGGCGCGGCAGGGCGAAGCGCGGCGAGGCGACGAACCCCGGCCAGGCGCTGGCCGGGATCATCTGCGGCGCAGCGGGCATCGTCCTGGGCGTGGCCCTGATGGTGGTGCTCGTCCTCGTGCCGGACGACGCGTTCGAGGAGGACGGGGCTTCGCGGGACGGCGGCAGCTACTCGGCGTCGTTCGTCGTCGAGCCCTGACCGGGCGGCGGGCGTGATAGCCCCGGGCCGGTCAAGAAAGGCCCCGGCCGCTCAGGCCTGACGCAACCGCTCCCGCGCCTCCATCAAAGCGAAGCCGAGAAGGTTCGGGCCCCGCCACTTCTCGGGCACCCCGGCGCGCTCGTCGTCGGCCGCCAGGCCTATCCCCCAGACGCGGTCCACCGGGCTCGCCTCCACCAGGACCCGCGACCCCGTGCCCGCCAGGAACGAGCGGAGGGCGTCACTCGACGCGAACTTGTGGACGCTGCCCTCGACCACGATGCCGAAGCGCTCCCGCTCCCACGTCGCCTCGTCGAAGCCCCGCACCAGACGTCCCGCCTTCTTCGCCTCGGCGGGTGTCCGTGCGGCGAGGACCGCCGCCTGCGCCTCCGCGTCCGAGAAAAGGCGGGCCTTGGCGGCCATCATCCAGTGCTCGGCCGTCCCGTACTCCACTCCGTCCACGGTGAACGGCGACGGCCACCACTGGCTCAGGCAGCTCGAACCCAGCGTCCCGTCCTGCCGCGGCCGGTGGCCCCAGAAGTGCAGATACTTCACCCGCTCGCCCGACTGCACCGCCGCGACCAGCGTGTTCACCGAGTCGATCTTCGTCATGCACGCGAGTCTGGCACGCACCACTGACATTCCGTCCTGGGTTTTCCAGGACAACTCGACACCTGGTCGACAGATTCCGTCGCGTAACCAAAAGGCAACAACGGAATCACTTGTTGGAGCCCCACTGCTCTGTCAGGATCGGCACTCAAATCGATCTGGAGCTACGCCGACCTCCCGGGACGGAGGGGCGACGGCGGAGGAGAGCGTCATGCACAACTTCCAGGCGCAGGACCATTTCGCGGACGGCGCGCAGTACATCGCCGGACGGCTGACCGAGGGCACATCGGGCCGCACCCACGCCGTCGTCGACCCGGCCACCGGCAACGAGATCCACCGATACGAACTCGCGGGCGAGAAGGACGTCGACGCCGCTGTCGCCGCCGCCGCGCGCGCCTTCCCCGCATGGGCGGGCGCGACCCCCGGCGAGCGCTCCGACGCCATGCACCGATTCGCCGCCGTACTGGCGGCACGCGCGGAGGAGTTCGCGCAGGCCGAGTCGCTCCAGTGCGGCAAGCCCATCAAGCTCAGCCGGGAGTTCGACGTCCCCGGCACCGTCGACAACGCCGCCTTCTTCGCGGGCGCCGCCCGGCACCTCCAAGGCCAGTCGGCCGGTGAGTACTCCGGCGACCACACCTCGTACGTACGGCGAGAGCCCATCGGTGTCGTCGGCTCCATCGCGCCCTGGAACTACCCCCTCCAGATGGCCGCCTGGAAGGTGCTTCCCGCCATCGCCGCGGGCAACACGATCGTCCTCAAGCCCGCCGAACTCACCCCCTTCACCTCGCTGCTCTTCGCGCGGGCCGCGACCGAGGCAGGCATCCCGGACGGTGTCGTCAACATCGTCAGCGGGGCGGGGCGGGACGCCGGAGAGCGGCTCGTCGGGCACCCCGACGTCGCCATGACCTCCTTCACCGGGTCCACCGGCGTCGGCAAGCGCGTCGCCGAGATCGCCACCTCCACCGTCAAGCGGCTGCACCTGGAGCTCGGCGGCAAGGCGCCCTTCGTCGTCTTCGACGACGCCGACCTGGAGGCCGCCGTGCACGGCGCGGTCGCCGGAGCGCTCATCAACACCGGGCAGGACTGCACGGCCGCCACGCGCGCGTACGTGCAACGTCCCCTGTACGACGCCTTCGTGGACGGCGTCGCCGCGCTCATGGAGAGCGTGCGGCTCGGTGACCCCTTCGCCGATGACACCGACCTCGGCCCGCTCATCTCGCACGTCCACCGCGACCGCGTCGCCGGTTTCGTCGACCGGGCACGCTCCTACGCGCGCGTGGTCACCGGCGGCGAGGCGCTCGACCACCCCGGCGCCTTCTACAAGCCCACCCTCATCGCGGACGCCGCGCAGGACAGCGAGATCGTGCAGTCCGAGGTCTTCGGGCCCGTGCTCGTGGTGCTGCCGTTCGACTCCGACGACGAAGGCATCCGGCTCGCGAACGACACTCCGTACGGTCTCGCCGCCTCGGCCTGGAGCCGCGACGTGTTCCGTGCCAACCGGGCGACCCGAGAGATCAAGGCGGGCTGCGTGTGGGTCAACGACCACATCCCCATCCTCAGCGAGATGCCGCACGGCGGATACAAGGCGTCGGGCTACGGAAAGGACATGTCCGCCTACTCCTTCGAGGAGTACACGCAGGTCAAGCACGTCATGTTCGACAACACCGCGGTGGTCCGCAAGGACTGGCACCGCACTGTCTTCGGGGACCGATAGCCAGCAGCCGCCCGACCAGCGGCCTCCTCCCGAAAGGGCGATCAAGCGTATGGAGCAGTACGAGCCCGACCTCCCTCAAGCTCTCGACTCCGTTCGGGCGGCGGGGGATCCCCTCTCCCCGGCCCGACTGGCCGCCATGCGCCGCAGCTTCAGGAACGGCAGGGCCTCCCTCACCCGCCGCTCCCTGCTGCGCGCCTCCGCCGGCGGCGCGTTCGCGGTCGGCGGCCTCGGCACTCTCGGTGCCTGCGGCATCCCGGCGGCGAGCAAGAGCCAGGGAGAGGTCTCGTCCGACGACCACTCGGCCGACGAGAAGCAGATCAACTTCTCCAACTGGACCGAGTACATGGACGTCGACGACGACCAGCGCCGCCCCACCCTGGACGCGTTCACCAAGCGCACCGGGATCAAGGTCAAGTACACCGAGGACATCAACGACAACGTCGAGTTCTTCGGGAAGATCAAGCCGCAGCTCGCGGCGGGCCAGGAAACCGGGCGCGACCTCATCTGCGTCACGGACTGGCTCGCGGCCCGGCTCATCCGCTTCGGCTGGGTCCAGAAGCTCGACCCGGCCAACCTGCCGCACGCGTACACCAACCTGGCCGCCCAGTTCCGCAACCCGGACTGGGACCCCGGGCGGGCCTACTCGTACCCCTGGACCGGCATCTCCACGGTCATCGCGTACAACAAGAAGGCGACCGACGGCGAGGACATCACCTCGGTGTCGCAGCTCCTGGACAACCCCAAGCTAAAGGGGCGCGTCGGATTCCTCTCCGAGATGCGCGACACCGTCGGCATGACGCTGATCGACATGGACAAGGACCCGGCGAAGTTCACCGACAACGACTTCGACGCGGCCATCGCCCGGCTCCAGAAGGCCGTCGACAAGAAGCAGATCCGCCGCTTCACGGGCAACGACTACACCTCTGACCTCGACAAGGGCGACATCGCCGCGTGCCTCGGCTGGGCGGGCGACATCGTGCAGCTCCAGGCCGACAACCCCGACATCGCCTTCCACATCCCCGACCAGGGCTACATCACGTCCACGGACAACCTGCTCGTCCCGAACAAGGCGCGCCACAAGCGCAACGCCGAACGGCTCATCGACTACTACTACGAGCCCGAGCCCGCCGCGCGCCTCGCCGCGTACATCAACTACGTCTGTCCCGTGGACGGTGTGCGCCCCGAGCTGGCGAAGCTCGACAAGGAAGCCGCCGCGAACTCGCTGATCCTGCCGGACAAGGAGATGGCCGCGAAGTCCCACGGGTTCCGCTCGCTGACGCCGAAGGAAGAGACGGCGTACGAGGAGAAGTTCGCCAAGCTGACCGGTGCGTAGGGCTGCGCTGGACCGCGGCCGTTTGAATCTGCGGGCCCTGCGTGGCTGATCGCGCCCACGCGGCGGAGCCGCATATGTCACCGCCCCGCGCCCCTGAAGGGGCGCCTCCGTTCCTCCCCTCGACTTCCCTGGACCCCACCATGACCTCTGCTCAAGAACACGGCGGCGACGTCCGCCTCACCGGGATCAGCAAGACGTACGGCTCCTTCACCGCCGTCCGCCCCCTCGACCTCACCGTGCCGCAGGGCTCCTTCTTCGCGCTGCTCGGCGCGTCCGGCTGTGGCAAGACCACCACGCTCCGCATGATCGCGGGCCTGGAGGAGCCCAGCTCGGGCACCGTGCACTTGGGCGAGCAGGACGTCACGGCACTGCCGCCGTACAAGCGGCCGGTCAACACGGTTTTCCAGTCGTACGCGCTCTTCCCGCACCTCGACATCTTCGAGAACGTCGCCTTCGGCCTGCGCAGGCGCGGCATCAAGTCGGTGAAGGGCCAGGTCGGCGAGATGCTCGACCTCGTCCAGCTCGGCGAGCAGGCCCGCAAGAAGCCGCACCAGCTCTCCGGCGGCCAGCAGCAGCGCGTCGCCGTGGCCCGCGCCCTGATCAACCACCCCAAGGTGCTGCTCCTGGACGAGCCGCTCGGCGCCCTCGACCTCAAGCTGCGCCGCCAGATGCAGCTCGAACTCAAGCGCATCCAGACCGAGGTGGGCATCACCTTCATCCACGTCACGCACGACCAGGAAGAGGCCATGACGATGGCCGACCAGGTCGCGGTGATGAACGCGGGCCGGGTCGAACAGCTCGGCGCCCCCGCCGACCTCTACGAGAACCCCCGCACCACCTTCGTCGCCAACTTCCTCGGCACGTCGAACTTCATAGCGGCGGAGATCGCGGGCCGCAGCGGCGACGACCTCACCCTCAAGGCGGGCGACGGCAAGCTCACGCTGCCCGCCGAGCGATGTACGGCGCCCACCACCACGGGCGGCAAGGTCATCCTCGGCGTGCGCCCCGAGAAGATCTCCCTCACGCACGCCGACGACGCCGGGCAGATCCCCGAGGGGCGCAACCGGATCACGGGCCGCATCGCCGACAGCAGCTTCATCGGCGTATCGACGCAGTACGTCGTCCACAGCCCGGTCTGCGACGCGTTCGAGGTCTACGCCCAGAACATCGAGCGCGACACCCGCCTGGTCCCCGGCGTCGACGTCGTCCTGCACTGGAACCCGGCGCACACCTTCGGCCTGGACGCCGCCCAGGACATCGAAGCGGGCGTCGAGAAGGTCGAGGAGGACGCCTCCGCATGACGACCACCCTCACCGACGCGCCGCCGACGAAAGAGCCGGACGCGCCGCCCCGCAAGGCCCGCAGGCGAGGCCGCCTCGTCCCCTACTGGCTGCTGCTGCCCGGCATCCTCTGGCTGGTCGTCTTCTTCGCGCTGCCGCTGGTCTACCAGGCGTCGACGTCCGTCCAGACCGGCTCCCTGGAAGACGGCTTCAAGGTCACCTGGCACTTCGCGACCTACTGGGACGCGCTGAGCGACTACTGGCCGCAGTTCCTGCGCTCGGTGATGTACGCGGGCTCCGCCACGATCCTGTGTCTGCTGCTCGGCTATCCGCTCGCGTATCTCATCGCGTTCCGCGCGGGCCGCTGGCGCAACCTCATCCTGGTCCTGGTCATCGCGCCGTTCTTCACCAGCTTCCTCATCCGTACGCTGGCGTGGAAGACGATCCTCGCGGACGGTGGCCCCGTCGTGGGCGCCCTGAACTCGCTGCACGTCCTGGACGTCACCAGCTGGCTGGGGGTCACGGAAGGCGACCGGGTCCTCGCCACACCGCTCGCGGTGATCTGCGGACTCACGTACAACTTCCTGCCGTTCATGATCCTGCCGCTCTACACCTCCCTGGAGCGCATCGACGGCCGGCTGCACGAAGCGGCGGGCGACCTCTACGCGAGGCCGTCCACGACCTTCCGCAAGGTGACCTTCCCGCTGTCCATGCCGGGCGTCGTCTCCGGAACGCTGCTCACCTTCATTCCGGCGGCGGGCGATTACGTCAACGCGGATCTGCTCGGCTCCACCGACACCCGCATGGTCGGAAACGTCATCCAGACGCAGTTCCTGCGCATTCTGGATTACCCGACGGCCGCGGCGCTCTCCTTCATCCTGATGGCGGCGATCCTCGTGATGGTCACTTTCTACATCCGTAAGTCCGGGACGGAGGATCTCGTCTGATGGCTGCCTTCTTCCGCTGGCTGAGCGGCAAATTCGTCGTCATCGCGGGTCTGCTGACGCTCGCGTATCTGCTGCTGCCGAACGTCGTCGTGACGGTGTTCTCCTTCAACAAACCGAAGGGGCGCTTCAATTACGCCTGGCAGGACTTCTCGCTCGACGCCTGGAAGGACCCGTGCGGCGTCGCCGACATGTGCGGCTCGCTCAGCCTGAGCCTGCAGATCGCCGCCTGGGCGACGATCGGCGCGACCGTGCTCGGCACGATGATCGCCTTCGCGCTCGTGCGCTACCGCTTCCGGGCGCGCGGCGCGGTCAGCTCGCTGATCTTCCTGCCGATGGCGATGCCCGAGGTCGTGATGGCCGCCTCGCTGCTCACGCTCTTCCTCAACATGGGCGCGCAGCTCGGCTTCTGGACGATTCTCATCGCCCACATCATGTTCTGCCTCAGCTTCGTGGTGACCGCCGTCAAGGCGCGCGTGATGTCCATGGACCCGCGCCTCGAACAGGCCGCACAGGACCTTTACGCGGGGCCCGTGCAGACCTTCGTCCGGGTCACGCTGCCGATCGCCGCACCCGGTATCGCGGCGGGCGCGCTGCTCGCCTTCGCGCTCTCCTTCGACGATTTCATCATCACGAATTTCAACGCGGGCTCGACCGTGACGTTCCCCATGTTCGTCTGGGGATCGGCACAGCGCGGTACTCCCGTTCAGATCAATGTGATCGGCACGGCGATGTTCCTCGTCGCCGTCGTCCTGGTGCTCGGCGGAATGATCGTCTCCAAGCGCCGCAACAAGCAGTCGGCATAAAGCCACGCACGCTTTTCTGATCTCTGAAGGAGTTGGAAATCATGGCCCCAAGCGCCATGACCCGTTGGACCAAGTCGCTCTCGGACGCCCAGCCGGTCTCGTACTGGCTCGACGACCCCGGCAGGCCCCGCGCCGAGCCCGCCCTCACCGCCGACGAGCAGTGCGACCTCCTTGTCGTCGGGGGCGGCTACAGCGGACTGTGGACCGCACTGATCGCCAAGGAACGCGACCCGGACCGCGATGTGGTCCTTGTCGAGGGCCGGGAGGCGGGCTGGGCCGCCTCCGGCCGCAACGGCGGCTTCTGCGCCGCGTCCCTCACGCACGGCCTCGCGAACGGCCTCTCCCGCTGGCCCGGCGAGATCGCGAAGCTGGAGGAACTCGGCGCCCGCAACCTCGACGAGATCGAGGCGGCCGTCAAGCGCTACTCCATCGACTGCGACTTCGAGCGCACCGGCGAGATCGACGTGGCCACCCAGCCGCACCAGCTCACCGAACTGCGCGAGATGTACGAGGAGACGGCGCGGCACGGCCTCGCGGGCGGCTCCGAACTGCTCGACGCGGACGCCGTGCGCGCCCACGTCGACTCGCCGACCTTCCTCGGCGGCCTCTGGGACCGCGAGGGCGTCGCCCTGCTCAACCCGGCGAAGCTCGCCTGGGGCCTCAAGCGCGCCTGCCTGGAGAAGGGCGTGCGCGTCTACGAGCACACGCCGGCGCTCCGACTCGTCTCGTCCGGCGCGGGGATGGCCGTGCGCACCCCGTACGGCCGGATCCGCGCACGCCAGGTCGCGCTCGCCACGAACATCTTCCCTTCGCTGGTCAAGCGCGTGCGCGCGTACACCGTCCCGGTCTACGACTACGCGCTGATGACGGAGCCGCTGACCGAGGAGCAGCTGGCCGCGATCGGCTGGAAGAACCGCCAGGGACTCGGGGACAGCGCCAACCAGTTCCACTACTTCCGGCTCTCCGCCGACAACCGCATCCTGTGGGGCGGTTACGACGCGATCTATCCGTTCGGCGGCAAGCTGCGTGCCGAGCACGACGACCGCCCCGAGACGTACGCGAAGCTGGCGGGCCACTTCTTCACCTGCTTCCCGCAGTTGGAGGGGGTCCGGTTCACGCACGCGTGGGGCGGCGCGATCGACACGTGCTCGCGCTTCTCGGCGTTCTTCGGCACGGCGCACGGGGGGCGCGTCGCGTACGCGGCGGGCTACACCGGGCTCGGTGTCGGGGCCACCCGGTTCGGCGCCGACGTCATGCTGGACCTGCTCTCCGGCGAGCGCACGGAACGTACGTCCCTGGAGATGGTGCGCACGAAACCGCTGCCGTTCCCGCCCGAGCCGTTCGCCTGGACGGGCGTCGCCCTGACGAAGTGGTCCCTGGCCCGTGCGGACGAGAACGGCGGCAGGCGCAACCTGTGGCTGAAGACGATGGACAAGCTTGGCCTGGGTTTCGACAGCTGACGGACGTGCCGCGGGGCCCGGACGGCTGCCTCTGTCGACTCTTCGTCAACAAGTTCTCCGAACCCGCGTAACGCTTCCGACCGAACCCCCTCTCTCCCGTGTCAGGCACAGCTGTTGCACAAGAGAGGGAGGTTCCCCCATGACTGACCCCGGGGCGAAGTCGGCCGTCGAGTGGCTCGTGTCGGTGGCGCCGGATCCGGATGCCTGCCGCTGGGAGTGGGAGCGAAATCCCCTCGGCGTGGCACTCCTTCCCGCCGGCAGGCTCTGGGACGTACTGATCCTGCCGGGCGAACTCGGCTATCCGACGCTCGACGTGCTGACCCGCTGCATCGACCGCCCCGGCCCGGTGCTCGCGGACTTCGGCGACTCCCGCATGGGCTTCTTCGTCCCGGCGGGCACCGTCGCCCGCTGGGTCGGCACGGGCGTGCGCGGCGCGGGCCGCGGCACCTGGATCGTGGTCCCTTACCCGGGGCGCTCCACGGGCGGCGTCCGCTGGCTCGTGCCGCCCGACGGGTCGGGCACGCTGACGGATCCGGCGCTGCTCGAACTCGCGATGCACGAGGCGGCGGCGCAGCTGGCGCCGCGGGACGAGGAGTAATTGTTGATGAGACCCTGACAACCTGACAACCTGCCGACCCGTTCGGTCTGGATCAGCTGTTCGCTTAGGTGGCGCGGTGTCCGTACCGCGTGTCCTCTTCGGTGGCGCGGTGCCCGTACCGCGCCACCACCAGCACCATCACCTGGAGCACGATCCCGAACAGACACCAGCTGGCCACGACGTCCAGCGGCCAGTGGTACCCGCGGCGCACCAGGCCGAGCCCGACCCCGAAGTTCAACAGCGCGCACGCGATGACCAGTTCACGCCGGGCGTACGTGCCGCGCAGGTACGGCAGCAGGAGCAGCGCTGCCCCGCCGTAGGCGACCATGGCGGTGGCGGTGTGGCCCGAGGGGTAGTAGCCGCTGCCGTCCATGCCGGGCGGGCCGGTGCGGTCGAAGAGCTCCTTCAGCGGGATCACGAGCGCCGGGACGGCCGCCATGGCCACGGCGGCGACCAGCGGGGCGAGCCACCAGCGGTACGTGCCCGCTCGGTGGCCGCGCCAAGCCGCGTAGGCGATGGCCACGGCGAGGACCGGCACCGCCAGGGAGACGCCGCCCAGATCGGCGAGGAATTCGGCCGCGCCGTCCGGGAGGCGGCTGCCGGTGATCCAGGGGCCGAGTCGCTCGTCCGCGTCGCGCAGGGGACCGTCGGCGGCGACCTGCCAGGTGACGAGCGCGAAGAGAAGCGCGCAGAGGCCGAGAAGGCCGAGGAAGAAAGTGGTCGGCCGCCCCGGAACAGGGGGGGTAGTTCCGAGGCGGCCGTCCTGACCGGTGTTCCGCACGCCCCGGGGGGTATGGGGCGGGCGGGCATCCGATCGGTGAGGAGTTCCGGAGCCAGAAGCTCCGGGTGTGTGCGCGAGGGCACGACCAAGACGGGGCTGGGGAGGCTCCGTCCCGGTGTCGCCCACAGTCCCCTGTGGGCGGGGTGTTTCTCTCATCTGCAGAAACCGTACGTCAGGTGGCGACCCGTCCGACAGGCGGAACGGCAACCCGTCATGGGGCCCGCACACGTTCTTCACACGCCCTGACGGTAACCCCAGGTCACCGGTCCTGCACCAGCTGCGGTACGCACGCGTCAGGGGCATGTGCCGACACATGCGGAGCCGGGATCATCCCGATTTTTCGGGGCGATCCCGGCTCCGGCAGGCGGCACCGAAAGTGCGGTCAGATGCGCGCGAACGCGGCCTCGATGATGTCGAGACCCTCGGTCAGGAGGTCCTCGCCGATGACGAGCGGCGGCAGGAAGCGCAGGACGTTGCCGTACGTGCCGCAGGTCAGGACGAGCAGGCCCTCGGCGTGGCAGGCCTTGGCGAGCGCGGCCGTCGCCTCGGGGTTGGGCTCCTTGGTGGCGCGGTCCTTGACCAGCTCGATGGCGATCATCGCGCCACGGCCGCGGACGTCGCCGACGATCTCGTACTTCTCCGCGATGGCGTTCAGGCGGGCCTTCATCGTCGCCTCGATGGCCTTCGCCTTGCCGTTGAGGTCGAGCTCCTTCATCGTCTCGATGGCCCCGAGCGCACCGGCGCAGGCCACCGGGTTGCCGCCGTAGGTGCCGCCGAGGCCGCCGGAGTGCGCGGCGTCCATGATCTCGGCGCGGCCCGTGACGGCGGCGAGCGGCAGACCGCCCGCGATGCCCTTGGCGGTCGTGATGAGGTCCGGGACGATGCCCTCGTCCTCGCACGCGAACCACTGGCCCGTACGGCAGAAGCCGGACTGGATCTCGTCCGCGACGAAGACGATGCCGTTGTCGTTGGCGAACTTCACGATCTCGGGCAGGAAGCCCTTCGCGGGCTCGATGAAGCCGCCCTCGCCGAGCACCGGCTCGATGATGATCGCGGCGACGTTCTCCGCGCCGACCTGCTTGCTGATCATGTCGATGGCCTGCTTGGCGGCCTCGGGCCCGGCGTTCTCCTCGCCCGTGGGCCAGCGGTAGCCGTACGCCACCGGGACGCGATAGACCTCGGGCGCGAACGGACCGAAGCCGTTCTTGTACGGCATGTTCTTGGCGGTCAGCGCCATCGTGAGGTTCGTACGGCCGTGGTAGCCGTGGTCGAAGACGACGACGGCCTGGCGCTTGGTGTGCGCGCGGGCGATCTTGACGGCGTTCTCGACGGCCTCGGCGCCGGAGTTGAAGAGCGCGGACTTCTTCTCGTGGTCACCCGGCGTCAGCTCGGCGAGCTGCTCGGCGACGGCGACGTACCCCTCGTAGGGCGTGACCATGAAACAGGTGTGCGTGAAGTCGGCGAGCTGCGCGGTCGCACGGCGTACGACGGCCTCGGCGCTGGCACCGACGGACGTCACGGCGATGCCGGAACCGAAGTCGATGAAGCGGTTGCCGTCGACGTCCTCGATGATGCCGCCCCCCGCGCGCGCAGCGAAGACGGGCAGCACGGAACCCACACCACCGGCGACCGTGGCGGTACGGCGGGCCTGAAGCTCCCGGGACTTCGGCCCGGGGATGGCGGTGACGACGCGGCGCTCCTGCGGAAGTGCGGTCATGGGGTGCTCCTGGGGGTGGGGCGAGGCGGACGCTCGAATGCTTGCTTTCTTCGCAGGTTAGGGGCGGAGCAAGGGGGCGGGCATGTTCCACGGGGGAGTTGTTCGGCGTGGCGGTTGTCCGCGGTGGATATAGCGGCGGTCGGGCGGGGTGCGGCTTTCGTCCCGTGCGGGGGTCTCCGGGGAGCGAGGTGTTCCCGCAGGTCCCGGGCGCGTATCCGATGAACTCCCCCTGTGGGGGCACTAGATTGAGCCGCGAACCAGGAGAACGGCAGTCCAGGGGGCAAGGATCATGGATTCCGACGGCACGCAGGACGCGTACGGCACTCATGCCACCCCCGTGCCGCGTCCGGCGCACGCTCCGCCGCCGGTGCCCGCCGGGCTGCCGCCGGTGCCGCGCCGGCCGCCCGGTGCCCTGTCGGCCGTCGCCGACTGGCTGTCGGCGCCGCGGCCCGAGGCGGGGCTCGGCATCTGGAGGTTCCGGCATGTTCCGCCGCCGGACGATGAGGAAGACCGGCGGATGGACCGCGGCCTCCTGGCGGGGTTGCTGATCTCTCTGGCGATCGGGCTGTTCGTCTGGTCGCTGTGGCGGCAGCAGGACATCCCCTACCAGAGGCCGCTGATCTGGCTGCTCACGCCGGAAGGCTGGTTCCACTCGGGGACCATCGACCCGATCGAGTGGAAGTGGCAGGGCAACGAAGCCCTGACGGCCATCAGCAGCGTGGTCTTCGTGCTGCTGGTCTACGGAGTCGGCCGCCTCGGGAACTGGGCCGAGGCGTTCCGGCACCTCATCAGCCGCAGGGAGCAGCCCAGCCGTGCGCTGCGTGCCGCGGCGGGTGCGCTCATCGTGCTGATGTTCGTCTGGCCCGAGGCCTTCCCCGGGGTCTCCTGGGACCCCCTGCCGATCTTCACCGGCGCGATGGCGCTGATCGCGCTGTTCTCGGGCGGCTACGAGATCTTCGCGAACGAGATCGTCACGTACGGGCTGTACGTGCTGATCACCGGGGCGGTGCTCTGGCCGTTCGCGAAACTGGGGGACTGGGTGGGACTTCTGCGCACCTGGCTCGCCCGCCCCCGGCCGGCCGGGAACGGTCTGGTTCCCTCGCCTCCCCGGCAGCCCGCGCCCGTGGCATCGCGGGCCCAGTGGCCCGAGCTCAGGGGAGCGGGCCGGGACAAGGCGGCGGACGTGCTGTCCGCCGCGGTCCTGAGCGGGCAGATGAACGACGTCGACTGTGTGCGGGTGCGCCGGATGTGGAGCACGGCGAGCGGGGACCCCGCGCTGCGCGACGTGTTCGACGAGACCGTGCTGCGGCAGGCCGGCGCCGCCTGGACGCACCCCTCCGGCGCGCGGGACCTGCCCTCCCGCACGGGGACCCACGACCTGCTCGTCGGGCAGGTCCGCATCGGACGGTGCGTGCCCGAGGAGCGCAACCCCGCCGACAGCCGCGGCGCCGGCATCGCCCTGGAGCCCGCCGCCCTCGGCACCTCGCTCCTGGCGGTCGGCCCGTCCGGTTCGGGCAAGACCGACCGGCTCGTCCGGCCGGTCGTGGAATCCCTCTCGCTGCAAGCGCTCACCGGCCAGTGCGCGGTCGTCGCGGTCTGCGCGGCCGGCACACCGCTCGGCGGTGACGACGCCTATGACGTCGTCGTCAAGATCGGCGACCCGGCGTCCGTGCACGACCTCGACCTCTACGCCGGCACGTCGGACCCGGACGAGGCCGCGTCCTTCCTGGCCGAGGGGCTCGTCGGAGACCTCGCCGCCGTCGACAGCCGCCGCGCGTCGACGACGCTGGCCCGGCTGCTCGGCCCCTATTGGGCGGCGTACGGCCGTTTCCCCTCGGTGCCCGCCCTGCGCGAACTGCTCGAAGGCGTGCCCTCCGCCCTGGCGGAACTGCGCGAGGCCCTCGCGTCGGACGACCATGCCGCGATGCGGCGCGAACTCGACGCACGGGCCCGGCAGCAGGGCAGCGCGGCCGACCCGGCTCCGGCGCTCGCCGACCGGCTCGCCCTGCTCGACCGTCCGGCCTTCGCCGATTTCTTCGACGCGGGCAGCGACAGCCCGTTCTCCCTGCGCGCGCTGACGCACCACCCCATGCGCGTACGTATCGACCTGCCCGAGCGCGGGCACGCAGAGGCTTCGCGACTGCTCACCCGTCTCCTCCTGGCCCAGTTCAACTCCGTGGCGCACACCCGCGCCGACCGCGAGCACTTCGTCTGCCTGGTCCTCGACGACGCCACCCGGGCGGTGACCGACGAGACGGTCCAGGGCATCCAGCGCCTGCGGTCCGTGAACGCGGGAGTCGTGCTGGCCCTGCGTACCGTCAGTGACGTACCCGAGCCACTGCAAGGGCCGCTGTACGCGACCGTCGGCTGCCGTATGGCCTTCTCCGGCGTCACCACCTGGGACGGCAGACGCTTCGCGGAGGCGTGGGGCACCTCGTGGATCGAGACCCGCGAGGTCGCCCAGCACGCGGTCTTCGCCGATCAGCCGATGACACGCGCCCTGCACGCCCTGCGCAAACTCGTCACGGGCAAGGCCGTGACGAGGGACGCCGTCACCGTCCGCCAGGTCGAGCGCGAGCGATGGTCAGCCTCCGAACTGGCGCACGGGGTGCCCGCGGGGCATGCGGTGCTTTCGTTGACCGATGTGCGGGGGGAGCACGCGCCGCCGCTGCTCGTGGATCTCCGGGGGTAGCCGCAGGGGCCGCGGCAAGATCTGGGTACGGGGTATTCGGTCCCGTACGTACCGTACGGTGAGGCAGAATCGGCACAGGTCGTTCATACGTACCGGCCAAAAGATCCACATCTCGTCCGGGATGCATTGGCCGACCGGGACGCGTGCCTCACCGCCGCGGCCAGACCTGCCGCCCCTGACCTGCTGACCCGACCTGAAGGTCCCATGCCGCCCTCGCTCGCCTCCCTCGTCCATCACTCCGCGCTGAAGCTCACCGTGCGCGCGGGTGAGGAACATCTGGACGCGCCCGTGCGCTGGGCGCACGCAAGTGAGCTCACCGACCCCGTGCCCTACATGGAGGGCGGCGAGCTCCTCATGATCACCGCGCTCAAGCTGGACGCGGAGGACCCGGAGGCCATGCGCCGCTACGTGAAGCGGCTCGCGGCGGCGGGCGTCGTCGGGCTCGGATTCGCGGTCGGCGTGCACTACAAGGACATCCCGGAAGCCCTGGTCGCCGCCGCCGCGGACGAAGGGTTCCCGCTCCTCGAGGTGCCCCGGCGCACACCGTTCCTCGCCATCAGCAAGGCCGTGTCCGCCGCCATCGCCGCCGACCAGTACCGCGCGGTGACCGCGGGCTTCGCGGCCCAGCGCGAGCTGACCAAGCAGGCGCTGAGCGACGGCCCCGAGGGACTGCTCGGCGCGCTCGCCGCGCAGGTGGACGGCTGGGCCGCGCTGTACGACGCGTCCGGCGCCGTCGTCGCCACGGCGCCCGAGTGGGCGGCGCGCCGCGCGGCCCGGCTCGTCTCCGACGTCGAACGGCTGCGTGACCGGGCCGCCCCCGCGAGCGCGGTCGTCGCGGGCGCCGAGGACCGGGTCGAACTGCACTCGATCGGCACGGGCCGCCGCCCCCGCGCCGCGCTCGCCGTCGGCACGGCGTCCACCCTCGGCACCGCCGAGCGGTACGCGCTGCACTCCGCCATAGCGCTCCTCACCCTCACCACGGAGCGCAACCGCTCGCTCCAGGCCGCCGAGGCCAGGGTCGGCTCCGCCGTGCTCCGGATGCTGCTCGCCGGGGAGCCGGAGCACGCCCGCACGGTGGCGGGGGAGTTGTACGGCAGCCTGCTCGACGCGCCGTTCCGCCTGGTGGTCGCGGAAGTGCCCGCCTCCGCGCCGGAGGAGAGCGACCCGTTCGCCGGGCTCACCGACGCCGTCGAGTCAGCCGCCGCGCGCGCGGGCGAGGCCCTCCTCGTCGTCCCCTACGGCGAACGGCTCGTGCTGCTCGTCGTGGACGGCGGCGCGGGCGCGGCCGCGTGCGTCGCCTACGCGCAGACGCTGGAGGCCGGGCGCTCCGAGGTGCCCGCCGAGGGCGGCGCGGGCGAGGGGGCGGCGGATCTCCTCCTCGGCCTCTCCGCGCCCGCCGGACCGATCGCGGCGGCCACCGCCTACAAGCAGGCCGACCAGGCGCTCTCCATCGCCCGGCGCCGGGGCCGCGCCCTGGTCGAGCACGAGGACCTGGCGGCAGGTTCCGTCCTGCCGCTGCTCGCCGACGACGCGGTGCGCGCCTTCGCCGACGGTCTGCTGCGCGCCCTGTTCGAACACGACGCCACCGGCCGCGGCGACCTGATCGCCTCCCTGCGCGCCTGGCTCTCCCGGCACGGCCAGTGGGACGCGGCGGCGGCCGATCTGGGCGTCCACCGCCACACCCTGCGCTACCGCATGCGCAGGGTCGAGGAGATCCTCGGCCGCTCCCTGGACGACCCGGACGTCCGCATGGAGCTGTGGCTCTCCCTGAAGGCGACGTCGAGCGGCACGGAGTAATCGCGGGGTTCGCAGGAGACACGTACGAAATGCGCCCCTGCCAAAGAGGCGTGGCCCCGGAAGGCAGTACTCCGAGTCGGACAAACGTCCCGTGCCCGTGCCGCCTCTACGGTGGGGAACGTACCCCCCAAGACACACCTTCGCGGAAGGGCCGGGAATCGACATGACTTCCATCCACGCCTTCTGGCTCGCCGGTCGCCAGACCACCGGTGAGACCACCCTCGACGTCACTTCGCCCTGGGACGGGCGGACCGTCGGCAAGGCTGCCGTGCCGACCGATGCCCAGGTGGAGGAAGCCGTCGCCGCCGCCTACGCCGTGCGCGACGAGTTCGCCGCGACCCCGGCGCACGTGCGGGCCGCCGCCCTCGACCACGTGAGCCGCAGGCTCGTGGAGCGCACGGAGGAGATCGCCCAGCTCATCTCCGCCGAGAACGGCAAGCCGATCAAGTGGGCCCGCGGCGAGGTCGGCCGTGCCGTCTCCGTCTTCCGGTTCGCCTCGGAGGAGGCCCGCCGGTTCAACGGCGGCGAGGCCCAGCGCCTGGACACCGACGCCGGTGGCCAGGGGCGTCTCGCCTTCACCCGCCGCTTCCCGAAGGGTGTCGTCCTCGGCATCGCGCCGTTCAACTTCCCGCTGAACCTCTGCGCCCACAAGATCGCCCCGGCCATCGCGTCCGGCACGCCGATCATCCTCAAGCCGGCGCCCGCGACCCCGCTCTCCGGCCTGCTCATCGGCGAGCTGCTCGCCGAGACCGAGCTGCCCGCGGGCTCCTGGTCGATCCTGCCGGTCGCCAACGAGAAGATGCCGGCCCTCGTCCAGGACGAGCGCCTTCCCGTCATCTCCTTCACCGGCTCGGAGAAGGTCGGCTACGCGATCCTGGACTCGGTGCCGCGCAAGCACTGCACCCTGGAGCTCGGCGGAAACGGCGCGGCCGTCGTCCTCGCCGACTTCTCCTCCGACGAGGACCTCGACTGGGCCGCCTCGCGCATCGCGACCTTCTCCAACTACCAGGGCGGCCAGTCCTGCATCTCGGTGCAGCGCGTCATCGCCGACGCCTCCGTGTACGACCGGCTCGTGCCGCGCGTGCTCGCGGCCATCGAGGCGCAGAACACCGGCGACCCGTCCGACCCGCAGACCGACGTCGGCCCGCTCGTCAACGAGGATGCCGCCAAGCGCGTCGAGTCCTGGGTCGACGAGGCCGTCCAGGCGGGCGCCAAGCTGCTCGCGGGCGGCAAGCGGGACGGCGCCTCGTACGCGCCGACCGTCCTCGCCGACGTACCGGCCGACGTGACGATCGCCGTCGAGGAGGTCTTCGGCCCGGTCCTCACCATCAAGAAGGTGGACGGCGAGGCGGAGGCGTTCGCCGCCGTCAACGACTCCAAGTACGGCCTCCAGGCGGGCGTCTTCACGCACGACCTGCAGACCGCCTTCCGCGCGCACCGCGCCCTGGAGGTGGGCGGCGTGGTCATCGGCGACGCGCCCTCCTACCGCGCCGACCAGATGCCGTACGGCGGCGTCAAGCAGTCCGGCGTGGGCCGCGAGGGCGTCCGCTTCGCGATGGACGACTACACCTACGAGCGGGTCATGGTCATGACGGGCCTGGACCTGTAAGCGGGTCAGCCTCGAACCGGACGGCCGGAGCCCACTGTGCGGGGGCTCCGGCCGTTCTCGCGTACGGGGGACGGCGTGCGCCGAACGCTGCGCGAGGACTGGTGGGCTCCGGACGAATCGGGTACATACGATCCATACGATCGAGTAGCACCAGTCAGTAACCGACCGGGTCAAGATCGGGTCAATCGGAGCCGATCGGCCCCACTCCGCGGCGAGGTGAGCTCCTCAATGCCCGCACAACCCACACCCCTTCCCGGGGCGTCCGTCAGCGAACGCGAGGCCCGGCAGGTCGCCGAGGCCGCCCGCGAACAGGACTGGCGCAAGCCCAGCTTCGCCAAGGAACTCTTCCTCGGCCGCTTCCGTCTCGACCTGATCCACCCGCATCCGATGCCCGCCGACGAGGACGCCCGACGCAGCGAGGAGTTCCTGGCCGAACTCCGCGACTTCTGCGAGACGAAGATCGACTCGGCGCGCATCGAGCGCGAGGCGAAGATCCCCGACGAGGTGATCAACGGCCTCAAGGAACTCGGCGCGCTCGGCATGAAGATCGACAAGAAGTACGGCGGCCTCGGCCTCACGCAGGTGTACTACAACAAGGCCCTGGCCCTCGTCGGCTCGGCCAGCCCCTCCATCGGCGCGCTGCTCTCCGCCCACCAGTCGATCGGTGTACCCCAGCCGCTCAAGCAGTTCGGCACTCAGGAGCAGAAGGACGAGTTCCTGCCGCGCTGCGCCCGCACGGACATCAGCGCGTTCCTGCTGACCGAGCCGGACGTCGGCTCCGACCCGGCGCGCCTGGCGACCATGGCGGTGCCCGACGGCGACGACTACGTCCTGGACGGCGTGAAGCTGTGGACCACGAACGGCGTCGTCGCCGACCTCCTGGTCGTCATGGCGCGCGTACCGAAGTCCGACGGCCACAAGGGCGGCATCACGGCCTTCGTGGTGGAGGCCGCGGCCGAGGGCGTCACCGTCGAGAACCGCAACGCCTTCATGGGCCTGCGCGGCCTGGAGAACGGCGTGACCCGCTTCCACCAGGTCCGCGTCCCCGCCGCGCACCGCATCGGCCCGGAGGGCGCGGGCCTGAAGATCGCCCTGACGACCCTGAACACCGGACGACTCTCGCTGCCCGCGATGTGCGTCGGCGCGGGCAAGTGGTGCCTGAAGATCGCCCGCGAGTGGTCGGGCGCGCGCGAGCAGTGGGGCAAGCCGGTCGCGCTGCACGAGGCGGTCGGCGCGAAGATCTCCTTCATCGCGGCGACGACCTTCGCCCTCGAAGCCGTACTGGACCTCTCCTCGCAGATGGCCGACGAGGACCGCAACGACATCCGCATCGAGGCGGCGCTCGCCAAGCTGTACGGCTCCGAGATGGGCTGTCTGATCGCGGACGAGCTGGTGCAGATCCGCGGCGGCCGCGGCTTCGAGACCGCCGAGTCCCTCGCGGCCCGCGGCGAACGCGCGGTCCCGGCGGAACAGGTCCTGCGCGACCTGCGCATCAACCGCATCTTCGAGGGCTCGACGGAGATCATGCACCTGCTGATCGCCCGCGAGGCCGTGGACGCGCACCTGAAGGTGGCCGGCGACCTGATCGACCCGGACAAATCCCTCTCCGACAAGGCGAAGGCGGGCGCGAGGGCAGGCGGCTTCTACGCCCGCTGGCTGCCGAAGCTGGTCACGGGCCCCGGCCAGCTCCCGCGCTCGTACGCGGAGTTCCACCCCGGCGGCCACGCGGACCTCTCCCCGCACCTGCGCTACGTGGAGCGCAACGCCCGCAAACTGGCCCGCTCGACGTTCTACGCCATGTCGCGCTGGCAGGGAAAGATGGAGACCAAGCAGGGCTTCCTGGGGCGCGTCGTCGACATCGGCGCCGAACTCTTCGCGATGAGCGCGGCGTGTGTACGCGCCGAACTCCTGCGGACGACGGAGGACCACGGCCGCGAGGCCTATCAGCTGGCCGACACGTTCTGCCGCCAGTCCCGCATCCGCGTCGACGAGCTCTTCGACCGGCTGTGGGTCAACACGGACGACATCGACCGCAAGGTGGTCAAGGGCGTGCTGTCCGGCACGTACACCTGGCTGGAAGCCGGCGTCGTCGACCCCAGCGGCGAAGGCCCCTGGATCGCCGACGCGACACCGGGTGCGAGTACGAAGGAGAACGTCCACCGGCCGATCCGCTGACGGTTTTCCGGGGCGTTCCCCGCCGCGGGGAACGCCCCGGAACACGCCCCGGGCCCACCGGATCGGGGCGCAGTGTCCCCGCACGCCGCCGCCCAGGCAAGAATGGGGGGATGAGCGACAGCCCAGCCCCCCTCGCCGACCCGCATCTCGTCTTCGACCCCGTCGTGACGGACGGTCCGCGGGACATCGTCATCCTCGGCTCGACCGGGTCGATCGGCACCCAGGCCATCGACCTCGTCCTGCGCAACCCCCGCCGCTTCCGCGTCACGGCGCTCTCCGCGGCGGGCGGGCGCGTCGCGCTGCTCGCCGAGCAGGCCAGGCAGCTGCGGGTGCGGACCGTCGCGGTGGCCCGCGAGGACGTCGTACCGGCGCTGCGCGAGGCGCTGAAGGGGCAGTACGGCAGCGAGCCGCTGCCCGAGATCCTCGCCGGGCCCGACGCGGCCACGCAGCTCGCGGGTTCGGATTGCCACACCGTTCTGAACGGAATCACCGGCTCCATCGGTCTCGCGCCCACCCTCGCCGCGCTCGAAGCGGGCCGCACGCTCGCCCTCGCCAACAAGGAGTCGCTGATCGTCGGCGGCCCGCTGGTGAAGGCGCTCGCCAAGCCGGGGCAGATCATCCCCGTCGACTCCGAGCACGCCGCCCTCTTCCAGGCGCTCGCCGCCGGCACCCGCGCCGACGTGCGCAAGCTGGTCGTCACGGCCTCCGGCGGCCCGTTCCGGGGACGTACGAAGGCCGACCTCGCGAACGTCACACGCGAGGACGCGCTCGCGCACCCCACCTGGGCCATGGGCCCGGTCATCACCGTCAACTCCGCGACGCTCGTCAACAAGGGCCTGGAAGTCATCGAGGCCCACCTCCTCTACGACATCCCCTTCGAGCACATCGAGGTCGTCGTCCACCCGCAGTCCTACGTGCACTCCATGGTCGAGTTCACCGACGGATCGACGCTGGCCCAGGCCACGCCGCCCGACATGCGCGGCCCGATCGCCATCGGTCTCGGCTGGCCCGAGCGCGTGCCGGACGCCGCTCCCGCCTTCGACTGGACGAAGGCGTCGAGCTGGGAGTTCTTCCCCCTCGACACCGACGCTTTTCCGTCGGTCGGGCTCGCCCGGCACGTGGGGAAGCTCGCGGGCACGGCCCCGGCGGTGTTCAATGCCGCCAACGAGGAGTGCGTGGACGCGTTCTTGAACGGCGCCCTGCCGTTCAACGGGATCATGGAGACCGTGACGAAGGTCGTCGCCGAACACGGCGACCCCGGCAGCGCGGCTCCGGGAACTTCCCTGACCGTCGCGGACGTCCTCGAAGCGGAGACCCGGGCGCGCGCCCGGGCACGTGAACTGACGGCGAAGGCGACCGCGGAGGCCCGCGCATGACGACCTTGATGATGATCCTCGGCATAGTCGTCTTCGCGGTCGGGCTGCTGTTCTCGATCGCCTGGCACGAGCTGGGCCACCTGTCGACCGCCAAGCTGTTCGGCATCCGCGTGCCGCAGTACATGGTCGGCTTCGGCCCGACGATCTTCTCGCGCAAGAAGGGCGACACCGAGTACGGCATCAAGGCCATTCCCCTCGGCGGCTACATCCGCATGATCGGCATGTTCCCGCCGGGACCGGACGGCCGCCTGGAGGCGCGGTCCACCTCGCCCTGGCGCGGCATGATCGAGGACGCCCGGTCGGCCGCCTTCGAGGAGCTCAAGCCCGGCGACGAGACCCGCCTCTTCTACACGCGCAAGCCGTGGAAGCGCGTGATCGTGATGTTCGCGGGCCCGTTCATGAACCTCATCCTCGCCGTGGCGATCTTCCTCGGCGTGATGATGACGTTCGGCATCAGCACCCAGACGACGACGGTCGGCAAGGTGTCCGACTGCGTCATCCAGCAGAGCGAGAACCGCACCAAGTGCGAGAAGGGCGACACGGCCGCGCCCGCCAAGGCCGCGGGGCTCAAGCTCGGCGACAAGATCGTGGGCTTCCAGGGGAAGCCCGTCGACGACTGGTCCACGCTCCAGGGGCAGATCCGCGAGACCATCGGCCCGGCCACCATCACGGTCGAGCGCGACGGCAAGCAGGTCGACCTGCACGCGAACCTCATCAAGAACCAGGTCAGCAAGACGGACGGCGACGGCGGCTACGTCGAGGGGAAGTACGTCTACGCGGGCTTCCTCGGCTTCACCCCCGCCACCGGCATCGTCAAACAGGGCTTCGGCGACTCCGTGAACCGTATGGGCGACATGATGGAGAACGGCGTCGAGTCGCTCATCGCCCTGCCGTCCAAGGTGCCCGACCTGTGGGACGCGGCCTTCGGGGACGGCGACCGCAAGCAGGACTCCCCGATGGGCGTCGTCGGTGCGGCCCGGGTGGGCGGCGAGGTCTTCACCCTGGACATCCCGCCGGAGAACCAGGTCGCGATGATGCTGTTCCTGGTCGCGGGCTTCAACCTCTCCCTGTTCCTGTTCAACATGCTGCCGCTTCTGCCGCTCGACGGCGGGCACATCGCCGGGGCCCTGTGGGAGTCGGTCCGCCGCAAGGCGGCCAAGCTCCTGAAGCGGCCCGACCCGGGCCCCTTCGACGTCGCGAAACTGATGCCGGTCGCTTATGTGGTGGCCGGGATCTTCATCTGCTTCACGATCCTCGTGCTGATCGCGGACGTAGTTAACCCGGTGAGAATTTCCTAGTAACGCGAAATTTGAGGCGGCCGGGCACTCTATGTGTCCGGTCGCCCACCATTGGGTGGACTTGGGGACGGGATGTGCTCGGGCCCCGCGGGGTGCCGTAATCTCGAAGCCTGGAGCCCGCCGATCTCGGGACCTTGATCCACACCTTGGGGATGCACGCCAGATGACTGCCGTTTCTCTCGGAATCCCGTCCGTACCGACCAAGCTCGCCGACCGCAGGGTCAGCCGCAAGATCCAGGTCGGTACGGTCGCCGTCGGCGGGGACGCACCGGTGTCGGTGCAGTCGATGACGACGACGCGTACGTCCGACATCGGGGCGACGCTGCAGCAGATCGCGGAGCTGACCGCGTCCGGCTGCCAGATCGTGCGGGTCGCGTGTCCGACGCAGGACGACGCGGACGCCCTCGCGACCATCGCGCGGAAGTCGCAGATCCCGGTGATCGCCGACATCCACTTCCAGCCGAAGTACGTCTTCGCGGCGATCGACGCGGGCTGCGCCGCTGTCCGTGTGAACCCGGGCAACATCAAGCAGTTCGACGACAAGGTCAAGGAGATCGCGCGGGCCGCGAACGACGCGGGTACCCCGATCCGGATCGGCGTCAACGCGGGCTCCCTGGACGCGCGCCTCCTCAAGAAGTACGGCAAGGCCACCCCGGAGGCGCTCGTCGAGTCCGCCCTCTGGGAGGCGTCCCTCTTCGAGGAGCACGGCTTCCGGGACATCAAGATCTCGGTCAAGCACAACGACCCGGTGGTCATGGTCAACGCCTACCGCCAGCTCGCCGCCGCCTGCGACTACCCCCTGCACCTCGGCGTGACCGAGGCGGGCCCCGCCTTCCAGGGCACGATCAAGTCGGCGGTCGCCTTCGGCGCGCTGCTCTCCGAGGGCATCGGCGACACGATCCGCGTCTCGCTCTCGGCCCCGCCGGTGGAGGAGATCAAGGTCGGCATCCAGATCCTGGAGTCCCTCAACCTCAAGCCGCGCCGCCTGGAGATCGTCTCCTGCCCGTCCTGCGGTCGCGCCCAGGTCGACGTGTACAAGCTGGCCGAGGAGGTCACCGCGGGCCTGGACGGCATGGAGGTGCCCCTCCGCGTGGCCGTCATGGGCTGCGTCGTGAACGGCCCCGGCGAGGCCCGCGAGGCGGATCTCGGCGTCGCGTCCGGCAACGGCAAGGGGCAGATCTTCGTCAAGGGCGAGGTCATCAAGACCGTCCCCGAGTCGAAGATCGTGGAGACCCTCATCGAAGAGGCGATGAAGATCGCCGAGCAGATGGAGAAGGACGGGATTCCCTCCGGGGAGCCGACTGTGGCCGTCGCCGGCTAGTCCGCTGCGCTCGGCTCGAACCGCGATCTCCGGGCCCCGCCACTATCCGGTGGCGGGGCCCGCGCGTTGCCGCCCCCGAGAGCCCCTGTCCCCTCCCACCCCAACCTCTACGCCCACCACGCTCCCGAACGACCACTCCGTGGCAAGGCACCCCCCGCCCGCGGCAAGGCCCCCCCCGCCCAGCCATGGAGAGCCCCAGCCAGGCAAGGCGACGGCCCTCACCAGGCAGGGCGACGGCCCCCCGCCAGGCAAGGCGACGGCCCTCACCAGGCAGGGCGACGGCCCCCCGCCAGGCAGGGCGACGGCCCCCCGCCAGGCAGGGCGACGGCCCCCCGCCAGGCAAGGCGGCACCCCCCCCGGCCAAGCAAGGCGGCACCCCCCGGCCAGGCAAGGCGCCCCCTCGGGCAAGGCGAGGTCCCAGGGGGCGAAAGGCAGACCGCACAAGGCGCCCCCGCCAGGTACAGTGCGGAGGAGATCAGCAGACTGTCATGGTGAGGCCCCCGCACGTGTTGACTCAGACCACCACCAGGGTCCTTGAACCGAGTGACCTGGACGCCGCGCTCGCCGTGCTCGACCGCGAGCCGGTGGCCAACGCCTTCGTGACCTCCCGGGTCCGGGTCGCGGGCCTCGACCCCTGGCGGCTCGGCGGCGAGATGTGGGGCTGGTACCAGGACGGAATGCTGGAGTCGCTCTGCTATGCGGGCGCGAACCTCGTCCCGATCTGCGCGACCCCGCGAGCGATCCGCGCCTTCGCGGACCGCGCCCGCAGGGCAGGCCGCCGCTGCTCGTCCATAGTCGGCCCCGCCGAGCCCACCGCCCAGCTCTGGCGCCTCCTCGAACCCTCCTGGGGCCCCGCCCGCGAAGTCCGCGCCCAGCAGCCCCTGATGGTCACAGACCGGCTCCCGGCGGACATCGAACCCGATCCGTACGTCCGTCGCGTCCGCAAGGACGAGATGGAGACGATCATGCCCGCGTGCGTGGCGATGTTCACCGAGGAGGTCGGCATCTCGCCCCTCGCCGGCGACGGCGGCCTGCTCTACCAGGCCCGCGTCGCCGAACTGGTGGGCGCCGGCCGCTCCTTCGCGCGCCTCGACCGCGACGGCAAGGTCATCTTCAAGGCCGAGATCGGCGCGGCCACGGCGCAGGCCTGCCAGGTGCAGGGCGTCTGGGTGGCCCCCGAGTACCGCGGCCAGGGCTACGCGGCGCCCGGCATGGCAGCCGTCCTGCGCTACGCCCTCGCGGACGTCTCCCCGGTCGTCAGCCTCTACGTCAACGACTTCAACACCGCGGCCAGGGCGGCGTACCGCCGGGTCGGGTTCCAGGAGGTCGGGGCGTTCATGAGTGTCCTGTTCTAGCTCCCCTCTTCAAGCCCCGCCGCGACTCCGGCGACCCGCACCGCGCCCCTCACGTACCCACGTCCGCGAGTTAAAGTTCGGCGCATGACTGACGACGTCGTGATCGGGCCCCTGGACCTCGCCACGCACGTGGACGAAGCGCTGCGGGTGCAGGCCCATGCCTTCGGGCTCAGCGACGACGAGGTGTCCGTACGGCGGCAGATCGTGCTGCGGCACATCACCTACCCCGGCGCCCGCGCGCTGGGCGCCACCACCCCCGAGGGACGGCTCGTCGGGTTCGTCTACGGCATGCCCAACGACCGCGGCCACTGGTGGTCCACGGTCGTCGAGCCGTATCTGCGGGCCGGTGGCCTGGACGAATGGCTCGACGACTCCTTCGTGATCACCGAGCTCCACGTGCAGCCCGGCCACCAGAATCGCGGAGTCGGCCGCACACTGATCACCACCATCACGGACGCCGTCCACCAGCCCCGCTCGATCCTCTCCGCCATCGACACGGAGAGCCCCGCACGCGGCCTCTACCGCTCCCTCGGGTACACGGATCTGGCCCGCAACGTCCAGTTCCCCAGCGCCTCCAGGCCGTACGCGGTGATGGGTGCGCCCCTGCCGCTGAGGCGGCCGGGAACCTAACCGATTTCCGCCCGCGCCCGGGCCACGCGTAACCTCCTGCTCATCAACCTTTCCACGCAGGAGTTCACCATGGCCCAGGTCCAGCGCATGTCCCGATTGATGATCAAGACACTGCGCGACGACCCGGCGGACGCAGAGACGCTCAACCACAAGCTCCTCGTCCGGGCCGGATACGTCCGCCGCACCGCCGCAGGCATCTGGTCCTGGCTGCCGCTCGGCAAGAAGGTCCTGGAGAACATCACCCACGTCGTGCGCGAGGAGATGGACGCCATCGGCGCCCAGGAAGTCCTCCTGCCCGCGCTCCTGCCCAAGGAGTCGTACGACGCGACGGGCCGCTACGACGAGTACGGCGACCTGCTCTTCCGCCTCAAGGACCGCAAGGGCGCGGACTACCTCCTCGGTCCCACGCACGAGGAGATCTTCACCCAGATCGTCAAGGACCAGTGCTCGTCCTACAAGGACCTGCCGGTGATCCTCTACCAGATCCAGACGAAGTACCGCGACGAGGCCCGCCCCCGCGCCGGTGTGCTCCGTGGCCGCGAGTTCCAGATGAAGGACTCGTACTCCTTCGACACGACGGATGAGGGCCTCGCCGCCTCGTACGACCTGCACCGCGCCGCGTACATCAAGATCTTCGAGCGTCTCGGCCTCGACCACCGCATCGTCTCCGCCGTCTCCGGCGCGATGGGCGGCTCGGCATCCGAGGAGTTCCTGGCGCCCGCGCCGGCCGGTGAGGACACGTTCGTGGACTGCCCCGCGTGCGACTACGCGGCCAACACCGAGGCCGTGTCCTTCGTCGCCGCGCCGGTTGACGGCTCCGCGCACGGCCCCGTCGAGGACCTGGACACCCCCGACACCCCGACCATCGAGACGCTCGCGGCGCACCTGGGCGTGCCCGCGTCCGCGACCCTGAAGAACCTCCTGGTCAAGGTCGACGGCGAGATCGTCGCCGTGGGCGTCCCCGGCGACCGCGAGGTCGACCTCGGCAAGCTCGGCGAGCACCTGTCGCCCGCCGTCGTGGAACTGGTGACGGCCGAGGACTTCGAGGGCCGCGACGATCTCGTACGCGGCTACGTCGGCCCGCAGGGCCTGGAGAAGGTCCGCTACATCGCCGACCCGCGAGTGGCGGCCGGCACGGCCTGGATCACCGGCGCGAACAAGGTCAACACGCACGCGAAGAACGTCGTCGCGGGCCGTGACTTCGAGGTCGACGAATACCTCGACGTCGTGGTCGTCGAGGAGGGCGACCCCTGCCCCAAGTGCGGCACGGGACTGAAGCTGGACCGCGCCATCGAGATCGGCCACATCTTCCAGCTGGGCCGCAAGTTCGCCGACGCCTTCCAGCTGGACGTCCTCGGCCAGCAGGGCAAGCCGGTCCGCGTGACCATGGGCTCGTACGGCATCGGCGTCTCGCGCGCGGTGGCGGCGCTCGCCGAGCAGACGGCGGACGAGAAGGGTCTGTGCTGGCCCAAGGAGATCGCCCCCGCCGACGTCCACGTGGTGGCCGCGGGCAAGGCGCTCCAGACGGAGCTGGCCCTCGACGTCTCCGAGCAGCTGAACGCGGCGGGTGTACGGGTCCTGGTCGACGACCGCGCAGGCGTCTCGCCCGGCGTGAAGTTCACGGACGCGGAGCTGATCGGTGTCCCCACCATCCTGGTGGCGGGTCGTCGCTCTGCCGAGGGTGTGGTGGAGCTGAAGGACCGGCGGACCGGGGAGCGCGAGGAGCTGACGGTGGCAGAGGCGATCGCGCGCCTGACTGCCTGACGCATGCACTGCTGAAACGTCGGACGGGCTGAATGATTTCAGCCCGTCCGACGTTTGAGGACGAACTCGGCGAAGCCGGTGATCGGGGTACGCAAAAGGCCCCCGCGCCAGAAGAAGGCGCCTACAGCCACCCCGCGAACTCCAGCAACAGCTCCGCATCCTGCTCACGCCCCACCCGGCGGGCCCGCACCCCGGACTCCACGGCCCGGAACAAGGTCCACCCCCGCAGCCGCTCCTGATCCACGTCCAGAGACTCGGCCAGCTTCTTCACCCGGCGGCGGGTGATCGACGCCCCCGAGGGCGAGGCGATCAGGTCCTCGACGCGGTCGCGTACGAGGCGCGCCAGGTCGAAGGCGGGCTCCCCGACCACCGGGTCGGGGCCCACGGCCAGCCACGGCACCCGGTCACCCTGCAGAACCTTGCTCTGCCGGAACGTGCCGTGCAGCAGCCGCACCTCCACATCCCCGGCGAGCAGCTCCTCCCGGGCGGAGAGCGCCGCGTCCACCAGCGGCGCCACCTCCCCATCGGCAGCGGCCCGCATCGCGTCGGCCTGCCGTCCCGTCCGCTCGGTGACCGTCTCGAAACGGTGGTCCGTGGGCGGTTCCACCCACAGCCGCCGCAGCGTGCCCGCCGCTTCGAGCAGAGCCTTGGCCTCGGGCAGCGAACGGACCGACACATCGCGGTGCAGCCGTTCGAGGAGGAGGGCCCCGTCCGCAGCGGAGGGGTCCAGGAGCCGTACGGCACCGAACCCGTTCCAGTGCGCCAGCGCGGCCCGCTCGCTCTCCGGCCGCGACCTCGGCGGCACCAGCTTCAGAACGGCGGGCGTGTCGTCGGCGAGGCGCACGAGGATGACGAGGCTGCTGCGCCCGCCGGGCACGTGGACCCGCTCGACGGTCAACTCGCGTAGGGAGACGGCCTGTTCAGCCGCCTCGGGCAGCTTCGCCAGCCAGTCGTCGCCGTCCTGCGCCGTCTCACCGAGAGCGGTGACCAGACGCTGGGGCGGTTCGAGAGCCATACGCGAGGTGTTCCCTTCCTGAGCGGGTTAGGCCTTGGGTGCCGAGGAGCCAGGAGTGGCGGCACGCTCGGCGAGACCAGGGAAGGCTACGCTCCCCCCGCGCCACCGCGCCGCACGGACCGCCGCCTCCCGCAGCGCCTCGGCCGCCCGCCCGCGCCGGGCACCCGTGGAAGCGCGTACGAGATCCGAGTAGACCCCCGCGACCCGCTCCTCAAGCTGCGCCGCGAGCCGTGCGGCCGCCGCCGAGTCCGGCACCGCGAACGGCAGCGCGTAGGCGGCAGCCGACGCCTCGGGCTCGCCGCCCAGGTCGCGCACGGCGCGCTGCAGCTCGTCGCGCCGGGCGCGATGGGCGTCGTACGCCGTGCGCGCCTCGGCCCTGCGCGCCTCGCCGATCCGGCCGCCGACGACACCGAAGCCGTACACGGCGGCGTGCTCGGCGCCGAGTGCCGCCTGTACCGCCCGCAACTCGTCCTTGGAATCGCTCACTTGTCGCCCTCCGTCAGCAGGTACGCGTGCGCCGCGCCCGCGGCGGCCACCGACGCGAGCAGCCTCGCCAGCTCCGCGGGCGCGTCGAGCAGCGCGTGCCCGCGCTGCTTCGCGAGCTCGCGCTCGGCCTCGGCGAGGTCCCGCACGGCGTCCTTCTCGTCCTTCGGGACGGACGCCTTCGGCGCGGGAGAGCCGGAGGCGGCGGGCGAACCGGACGGCGAAGGCGGGGGAGCGGCCCCCTCGGCGAGGGCCGCGGCGTGCCGCTTCACCTCCGACCGCAGCGGATCGAGCCGCCCGGCCAGGCCGGGATGCGCGGCGAGGACGGCGTCGTACCGTCCGAGCAGGTCCTTGCTGTCCCCGGCGGCGCGGGCACGGAGCCGCGCGGCGGCGGACGAGCGTTCGGCGGCGTCCGCGGAGTCGGAGTCGGAGCAGCCCGAGAGCAGCACGGCCCCGGCCGCTCCGGCGGCGGCCCCGGTCAGCAGACTCCTCCGGCGCGGGCCCGGGCGGGCGTGCGAGGGGGTGGGATACGACGGCACAGCAGACGTCCTCGGCAGGAAGGCCAGAAAGGCAGGCAGTCAGAAGGTGGGCGGGCGAAGCCGGGCGGGAGCCCGGTGATCACCGTACCTTCGGCCGGGCCTCGTACTCGTGAGCGGCTCGAAGCCGGGTGACCGGCATCCCGGCAGCGGGCGGACGGCGGGCGGGCGACAGGCGGTCGGCGGGCGGACAGCGGGCGGCAACACCCCTCGGGACCGGATACCCTTTGACCTGACACACGACGATCCCACAACAGCACACGCGGCCGAGGAGTCACCCGGATGAGCACCACCCAGAGCGAGAGGCTGCGAGAACTGCTGGAACCGCTCGTCAGCTCGAAGGAACTGGATCTCGAAGAGATCGAAGTGGCCTCGGTCGGACGCAAGCGGGTGCTGCGAGTCGTGATCGATTCTGACGACGGCGTGGACCTGGACCAGATCGCCGAGATCAGCCGCGAACTCTCCGAGAAGCTCGACGAGAGCGACGCGATGGGCGACGGGGAGTACACCCTCGAAGTCGGCTCCCCCGGCGCCGAGCGCCCGCTGTCGGAGCACCGCCACTACCTGCGTGCCGTCGGCCGCCTGGTGAAGTTCCAGCTGACGGAGGGCGGCGAGCTGATCGCCCGCATCCTCGAGGTGGACGACGAAGGCGTGGATCTTGAAGTACCGGGCGTGAAGGGGCGCAAGCCCACCGCCCGCAGGCTCGCCTTCGACGAGATCGCCAAGGCGCGCGTCGAGGTCGAGTTCAACCGCAAGGACAAGAAGGAAGAGGAGGCGTAGCCGTGGACATCGACATGAGTGCCCTGCGGGGTCTGGTCCGGGAGAAGGAGATTTCCTTCGACCTGCTGGTCGAGGCGATCGAGTCGGCCCTCCTCATCGCCTACCACCGCACCGACGGCAGCTTCCGTCGCGCCCGCGTGAAGCTGGACCGCGACAGCGGCCATGTGACGGTGTGGGCGACGGAGGACCCGGCGGACCTCGAAGAGGGCCAGGAGGCCAAGGAGTTCGACGACACCCCCTCCGACTTCGGCCGCATCGCCGCGACGACCGCCAAGCAGGTCATCCTGCAGCGCCTGCGCGACGCCCAGGACGACGCCACCCTCGGCGAGTACGCGGGCCGTGAGGGCGACATCGTCACCGGCGTCGTCCAGCAGGGCCGCGACCCGAAGAACGTGCTCGTCGACATCGGCAAGCTCGAGGCCATCCTGCCCGTGCAGGAGCAGGTCCCCGGCGAGGAGTACGGCCACGGCCTGCGCCTTCGTTCGTACGTCGTCCGGGTGGCGAAGGGCGTCCGCGGCCCCTCGGTCACGCTTTCCCGTACGCACCCCAACCTCGTCAAGAAGCTCTTCGCGCTCGAGGTGCCGGAGATCGCCGACGGGTCGGTCGAGATCTCGGCCATCGCCCGCGAGGCCGGGCACCGCACCAAGATCGCGGTGCGCTCGACCCGCTCGGGCCTCAACGCCAAGGGCGCCTGCATCGGTCCGATGGGCCAGCGTGTGCGCAACGTCATGGCCGAGCTCAACGGCGAGAAGATCGACATTGTGGACTGGTCCGACGACCCGGCCGAGATGGTCGCCCACGCGCTGTCCCCGGCTCGGGTCAGCAAGGTGGAGGTCGTCGACCTCCAGGCCCGTTCCGCACGGGTGACGGTGCCGGACTACCAGCTGTCCCTCGCCATCGGCAAGGAGGGCCAGAACGCCCGTCTCGCCGCACGGCTCACGGGCTGGCGCATCGACATCCGCCCGGACACCGAGCAGCCGCAGGACTCCCCGGAGGCCTGATCGGGGTGCTGATCGCGCACTGATCGCGTACTGATCAAGACAACAGCCGTTCGATTTTTGCCCCAAAGGGGTGAGGTCGGTGCGGGGAGGTAGACTTAATCGTGTCTGGCCGGACGCAAGCCCGCGCATGCCCTGAACGCACCTGTGTGGGGTGCCGGGAGCGAGCGGCCAAGAGCGATCTGCTGCGCATCGTGGCGAAAGAGGGCGCTTGCGCCCCCGATCCAAGCGGTACGCTGCCCGGCCGGGGTGCGTATATCCACCCCGTTCCGGTCTGTCTCGACCTGGCGGTCCGACGCAGAGCGTTCCCGAGGGCCTTCCGGGCCCCGGGCCCGCTCGACACGGCGGACTTGCGCCGAGCCGTCGAGACAGTTGCCCAGCAGGCAACACCGTAAGGAAGGTCGCGCGGAACCCCGCGCGACCCTGGTATTCCGCGAGTTGGAAGTAGGTCGAGATTGCGATGAGCACTCGATGAGCACGCGATGAGTACGCCCATGAAGTAGCGACGGTCCGGCGTAACCCGGACCTAAAAGGAGCGAAGTGGCTAAGGTCCGGGTATACGAGCTCGCCAAGGAGTTCGGCGTAGAGAGCAAGGTCGTCATGGCCAAGCTCCAAGAACTCGGTGAATTCGTACGTTCGGCGTCCTCGACGATCGAGGCGCCCGTTGTACGCAAACTGACTGACGCATTGAACACGGGCGGTGGCAACGGCAAGTCCGCCGCCAAGCCCGGGGCGCCGCGCAAGCAGGCCGCCCCCAAGCCGCCGGCCCCCTCGGGCCCGGCGTCTCCCTCTCCCGCGCAGGCCGCCCGTCCGGGTCCGGCCGCGCCCAAGCCGGCCCCGGCCAAGCCCGCCGCGGCCGACAAGCCCGCGTCCCCGGCGACGCCCGGGCCGCGTCCGGGCCCCAAGCCGCCGACGCCCAAGCCGGCCCCGGCGGCTCCGGCTGCCCCCGCCGCGCCCGCCGCGCCGGTCACCCCGGCTCCGGCCGCCCCGGAGTTCACCGCTCCGCCGGCCGCCCCGGCTGCCTCCTCGGCGCCGGCAGGCCCGCGTCCGGGCGCTCGCCCGGGTGCCCCCAAGCCCGGTGGCCGTCCGGCCCCCGGCCAGGGGCAGGGCCAGGGCGGTCGTGGTGACCGCGGCGACAACCGTCAGGGCGCCCCGCGTCCCGGCGGCCAGGGTGGCGCCCCGCGCCCCGGTGGCCGTCCGGCCGGACCGCGTCCCGGCAACAACCCCTTCACCTCTGGTGGCTCCACCGGCATGGCGCGCCCGCAGGCGCCCCGTCCGGGCGGCGCCCCGCGCCCCGGCGGCCAGGGCGGCCCCGGTGGTCCCGGCGGCGCCCCGCGTCCGCAGGGCCAGGGCGGCGGCCAGGGTGCTCCCCGTCCGCAGGGCCAGGGCGGCGCTCGCCCCACGCCCGGCGGCATGCCTCGCCCGCAGGGTGGTGCCCCGCGTCCCGGCGGCGCCCCCGGTGGCGGCGGTAACCGTCCGAACCCGGGCATGATGCCGCAGCGTCCCGCCGCGGGCCCGCGTCCCGGTGGTGGCCCCGGCGGTGGCCGTGGTCCCGGCGGTGGCGGTCGTCCCGGCGGTGGCGGCGGCGGTCGTCCCGGTGGCGGCGGCGGCTTCGCCGGTCGTCCCGGTGGCGGTGGCGGCGGCTTCGCAGGCCGTCCCGGCGGTCCCGGTGGCGGTGGCGGCGGTTTCGCCGGTCGTCCCGGTGGCGGCGGCGGTCGTCCCGGCTTCGGTGGTCGTCCCGGCGGTCCCGGTGCCCGTGGTGGCACGCAGGGTGCCTTCGGCCGTCCCGGCGGGCCCGCCCGTCGTGGTCGCAAGTCGAAGCGGCAGAGGCGCCAGGAGTACGAGTCGATGCAGGCCCCGTCGGTCGGCGGCGTCATGCTGCCGCGCGGCAACGGCCAGGCGGTCCGCCTGTCCCGTGGCGCCTCGCTGACCGACTTCGCCGAGAAGATCAACGCCAACCCGGCGTCGCTCGTCGGCGTGATGATGAACCTCGGCGAGATGGTCACGGCCACGCAGTCCGTGCCGGACGAGACGCTGAAGCTCCTCGCGGACGAGATGAACTTCGTCCTCGAGATCGTCAGCCCCGAGGAGGAGGACCGCGAGCTGCTCGAGTCCTTCGACATCGAGTTCGGCGAGGACGAGGGCGGCGAGGAAGCGCTCATGGCGCGTCCGCCGGTCGTCACCGTCATGGGTCACGTCGACCACGGAAAGACCCGACTGCTCGACGCCATCCGCAAGACGAACGTCATCGCGGGCGAGGCCGGCGGCATCACGCAGCACATCGGTGCCTACCAGGTCTCTTCCGAGGTCAACGGCGAAGACCGCAAGATCACCTTCATCGACACCCCCGGTCACGAGGCGTTCACCGCCATGCGTGCCCGTGGTGCGAAGTCCACCGACATCGCGATCCTCGTGGTCGCGGCCAACGACGGTGTGATGCCGCAGACGATCGAGGCGCTGAACCACGCCAAGGCGGCCGACGTGCCGATCGTGGTCGCGGTCAACAAGATCGACGTCGAGGGTGCCGACCCGACCAAGGTGCGCGGTCAGCTCACCGAGTTCGGTCTGGTGGCCGAGGAGTACGGCGGCGACACGATGTTCGTCGACATCTCCGCCAAGCAGGGACTGAACATCGAGTCCCTCCTGGAGGCCGTGGTCCTGACCGCGGACGCCTCGCTCGACCTGCGGGCCAACCCGGAGCAGGACGCGCAGGGTATTGCGATCGAGTCCCACCTGGACAAGGGCCGCGGCGCCGTCGCGACCGTCTTGGTCCAGCGCGGTACCCTCCGCGTCGGTGACACGATGGTGGTCGGCGACGCGTACGGCCGAGTCCGCGCGATGCTCGACGACAAGGGCGAGAACGTGAGCGAGGCGGGTCCCTCGACCCCGGTCCTCGTCCTCGGTCTCACCAACGTGCCGGGCGCCGGCGACAACTTCCTGGTCGTCGACGAGGACCGTACGGCCCGTCAGATCGCCGAGAAGCGCGCCGCCCGTGAGCGCAACGTCCGCTTCGCCCGCAAGGGTGTGCGGTTCTCCCTGGAGAACCTGGACGAGGCCCTCAAGGCCGGTCTGGTGCAGGAACTCAACCTCATCATCAAGGGCGACGCGTCCGGTTCGGTGGAGGCTCTCGAGTCCTCGCTGCTCCAGCTCGACGTCGGCGAAGAGGTCGACATCCGCGTCCTGCACCGCGGCGTGGGTGCGGTCACCGAGTCGGACATCGACCTGGCGACCGGCTCCGACGCGATCGTGATCGGCTTCAACGTCCGTGCGGCCGGTCGTGCCGCGCAGATGGCCGACCGCGAAGGTGTGGACGTTCGGTACTACTCGGTCATCTACCAGGCGATCGAAGAGATCGAAGCGGCCCTCAAGGGCATGCTCAAGCCGGAGTACGAAGAGGTCGAGCTCGGTACGGCGGAGATCCGCGAGATCTTCCGCTCGTCCAAGCTGGGCAACATCGCCGGTGTTCTGGTCCGGTCGGGCGAGGTCAAGCGCAACACCAAGGCGCGCCTCATCCGCGACGGCAAGGTCATCGCGGAGGGTCTCAACATCTCCGGTCTGCGCCGCTTCAAGGACGACGTCACCGAGATCCGCGAAGGGTTCGAGGGCGGTATCAACCTCGGCAACTTCAACGACATCAAGATCGACGACGTCATCGCGACGTACGAGATGCGCGAGAAGCCGCGAGGCTGATCACGACAGCTCGAACCGGGGCCGGTCGAGGGGAGGTAAATCCCGTCGATCGGCCCCGGCCGTTCCGTGTACGGTTCTTGTGTCCCTGCCAAGTGGTTGGCGGGGCGCGATCCCGAACCGGCGGGACATCCGGACACACATGTATGTGGGGACTCTGTCCTTCGATCTGCTCCTCGGCGACGTTCGCTCGCTGAAGGAGAAACGCTCCGTCGTCCGCCCCATCGTCGCCGAACTCATCCGCAAGTACGCGGTGAGCGCGGCGGAGACGGGGAACCAGGACCTCCATCGCAGGGCCGAGATCGGCCTGGCGCTGGTCTCCGGGGAGACGGGGCACCTCACCGACGTACTGGACCGGTGCGAGCGGATGGTCGCCGCCCGTCCCGAGGTGGAGCTGCTCTCCGTTCGACGCAGGCTCCACGGCGACGAAGACTGATTGCACAGCAAGGCGAAGAAGGAGACGGAGCAGTGGCCGACAACGCGCGGGCGAAAAGGCTGGCGGACCTCATCCGAGAGGTGGTTGCCCAGAAGCTGCAGCGCGGGATCAAGGACCCGCGGCTCGGTACGCATGTGACCATCACGGACACCCGGGTCACGGGTGACCTGCGGGAGGCGACCGTCTTCTACACGGTCTACGGGGACGACGAGGACCGCGCTTCGGCCGCGGCCGGTCTGGAGAGCGCCAAGGGCGTCCTCCGTTCGGCGGTCGGCGCGGCAGCGGGTGTGAAGTTCACCCCGAGCCTCACCTTCGTGGCGGACGCGCTGCCGGACAACGCCAGGGCCATCGAGGACCTCCTCGACAAGGCCCGGCTCTCGGACGAGAAGGTGCGCGAGGTGTCCGCGGGCGCCGAGTTCGCCGGCGGGGCCGACCCGTACCGCAAGCCCGAGGACGAGTCCGACGACGAAACGGACGGCGACGCCCGCGCATGAGCAACACCGGCAACAAGACGCCGGACGGACTTGTCATCGTCGACAAGCCGTCCGGCTTCACTTCGCACGACGTGGTGGCCAAGATGCGCGGGATCGCCAAGACCCGCCGCGTCGGCCACGCGGGCACCCTCGACCCCATGGCGACGGGCGTTCTCGTCCTCGGGGTCGAGCGGGCGACCAAGCTCCTCGGCCACCTCGCGCTGACGGAGAAGGAGTATCTCGGCACGATCCGGCTCGGCCAGAACACGGTCACGGACGACGCCGAGGGAGAGCTGACCTCGTCGGCCGATGCCTCCGCCGTCAAGCGGGACGCCATCGACGCGGGTATCGCCAAGCTCTCCGGCGACATCATGCAGGTGCCGTCGAAGGTCAGCGCCATCAAGATCGACGGCAAGCGGTCGTACACCAGGGCGCGCGAGGGCGAGGACTTCGAGATCCCCGCCCGGCCGGTGAAGATCTCCGCCTTCACGGTGTACGACGTCAGGGACGCCGTGGCCGAGGACGGCACCCCCGTACTCGACCTGGTCGTGTCGGTGGTCTGCTCGTCGGGGACGTACATCCGCGCTCTGGCCCGCGACCTGGGTGCGGACCTCGGGGTCGGCGGCCATCTGACGGCGCTGCGGCGCACGCGCGTCGGGCCGTACAAGCTGGACGCCGCCAAGACCATCGACCAGCTCCAGGAGGAGCTGACGGTGATGCCGGTGGCCGACGCCGCCGCTGCCGCGTTCCCGCGCTGGGACGTGGACGACCGGCGGGCGAAGCTGCTGCTCAACGGCGTACGGATAGAGATGCCGGAGGAGTACGCCGGGGTCGGTGCCGTCGCCGTCTTCGATCCGCGGGGGCGGTTCCTGGTCCTGGCCGAGGAGCTGAAGGGCAAGGCCAAGAGCCTGGCCGTCTTCGCCTGAGCCGTTTCGCCGTTCGTCAGGGCCGGTCCGTCGTCTCGAACGGACCGGCCCGTTCGCGCATCATCGTCTTCGCCGTGGAGCGGCGGACAGCTGTGCGTGTGGCGGTGCGCCGCTCCACGGCAACTCCCCCCATCTCAAGTTGTATCCATCGGGCCCTGCCGATTCACCCCATCAGGTGGGCGCTCGGAGTGAACCGAGGGAGCGGAAGGGGGCGCGTTCGCGACGCGTTCTGTCCTGCTGATCACCGCCGACCTACGGTCAGTAGAACGGGGCGTTCGCGGGAGGTTCGGGCATGGCGGGACAAAGTGACCCGACGGCGCTCGACCGTGCCCTGGTGCGGATCTGCGATCTGGCCGGGCGCCCGCGGGGGATGGGATTCGCCGCCGACGACCACGGCACGGTGATCACCAGCCATGAAGCCGTCGACGGTCTCGCGCGGCTCGTGCTGCACGCGGCGGGGGAGCGCGTCTGCGTGGCGAGCGCCGACGCCGTGGTGGCCCTGCCCGAAACGGATCTGGCCCTCGTACGCACGGAGGGGCTCGGCCTGCGGCCGCTGCCCGTCACGGTCCGCGACGCCGTTCCCGTCGGCACCTACGTACACCTCGTCGCGCGCGGCAGGCGCGAGGCACGGGTCCTCGGCCCGGCGCCGGTGACGTACACCGCGACGGACCGCTTCCATCTGCTCGACGACGCCATGGAGCTGGCGATCGGCACGGACGGCGCGGATGCGCTGCGGCTCGGCGGCGGGGCCGCGGGCGGCCCGGTCGTCGACATCGCGTCCGGCGCCGTGCTCGCCGTCCTCGGGACCGCGCTGCACGGCGAGCACAGTGCGGCGGGGTTCGCCGTGCCGCTGCTGAAGGCCGCCGCCGCCGATCCGGGAGGGCCGCTCGCCGAGCTCCTGGCACGTAACGCGGCGACCGTCCCCGCGTACGGCTGCGATCTGAACCTCGCGGGGGCGCTGCATCTGGCGGCGACCTCGGTGGGCTCCGACGGGCCGCGTCCCGCCTTGCTCGAACCGGTCGAACGCCCGGACATCACACGGGAGTTGACCGATTTCGCGGACGGGCCCGCCCAGGTGCTCGCCCTCGTCGGCAACCCCGGCACCGGCCGGACGACGGAACTCGCCGCCCTGGCCGCGAGCCGCGCGCGAGGCACCGAACCCGCCCCCACGCTATGGCTGCGCGGCGCCGACCTCCAGGGCACGGACACGGGCGTGGGCGACGCGGTGGAGCGGGCCCTTGCGCGGGCGGGCCGGATCCTGGAGGCCTCGGACGGCTCGCTCCCCGAAGCGGATGACGGGCTCGGTGACATCTCGGCCGGGCGGGTCGCGCGGCTCGTGCGGGACGAGGGCCGGGCGCTGTTGCTGCTGCTCGACGGTCCCGAGGAGATGCCGCCGGTCCTCGCGCACCGCCTCGCGGAGTGGAGCAGCGGCACGGCCGAGTGGCTGCGGGAGACGGGCGCGCGCCTCGTGGTGGGCTGCCGGGCGGAGTACTGGGAACAGGCCGGGGCGCACTTTCCGGCTTCGCTGCTCGCGGAGCGCTTGCGGCTGGGGGATCTCCCGGAGCGCCAGGCCCGGATCGCCCGCGCGCGGTACGGCATCCCGGACGGAGCCCTCGCCGCGGCCGACGCACGGCATCCCCTCGCCCTGCGGCTGCTCGCCGAGGTGCGGGCGGCACTGCCGGACGAGCCGCCGCCGGGGTGCCCGGACCGCGAGGAGATCTTCGCGGCCTACGTCGACGTGCTGTGCCTGCGCGTCGCGGTGCGACTCGCTGCGGCGAACGGACTCCGGGGCGCGGCCGTACGGCGCCTTGCGGCGCAAGTGTCCGGGCAGGTGCACGAGGCTGCCCGGCGGTCGCTGGGGCCCGGGCAGGGGGAGCTCGACCGGGCGGCTTTCGAGGACGTGTTCCCGTGGGGGACGGGATGGGCCTCCGCGGTCCTCACGGAGGGGCTGCTCGTCCCCGCCGGCGACGGGTACCGCTTCGCGCACGAGGAGCTCGCGGACTGGATACAGGGAACGCATCTGGACGTGGACGGGGCACTGTGGTCGCTGGTGCACCGGCACCGTGAGGCGGTGCCGGAGGCGGCCCTGCCGGTGCCCCGGCATCGGATCGGGCCCGTGATCCAGGCCCTGCTGTTCCTGGGGCGACAGCGGGGGCCCGGGGAACTGGAGGCTCGGCTGAGGGACTTGGCGAGGTTCACCGCGCCATGCCCGGCGCCCGCCCCATCGGCACCCGGCGGCGCGGGCACAGCGGCGGGCACCTCCGGCGAGAGGCCGGGCACCCACGCCGTGGCCAGGCGTGCCGCAGGGCGTTCGGGGCCTCTCCTCCCCGAGCAGAGCCGAGAGCGCGGGGAAGAGCGGGCACAACCCCAAGGGCCCGGCGCCGACAGGCCGGATGATACGGGCGTCCATCCCGCGCCGCCGGTGGCAGAGGCGGCGCAGGGCGACGCTCGGTGGTGGGCCGATCACCTCGTCAGGGAGACCCTCTCGCGGGTGGGCGACGCCCGCCCCTACCTCGGGCTGCTCGAAGAACTGGCCCAACAGCGCAGCTACCCCGCCGAGTTCTGGCTCGGCCTGCCCCTCACCGACGCAGACCGCTTCGACCTGCTCCGCACGGCAGTGATCCACGACCCGCCGCCCGGCCCTCCGCAGGGGCGGCGCTGCCTGGACGCGGTCGCCGAGCTCCTGGCGGAGAACCCCGCCAGGGTGCAACCACAACTGACCCGGTGGTTCAGCGACGAACGCCCCCTCGAAGCCACCCCCGACGCCACCGTCGCGTCGGCGGCACAGGCCCTGCTCCACACCCACCGACACCGCGCCATCGACGACCTCATCGAGATCCTCGTCGACTGCGCGCACCCCCGCGCCGACGAACTGCTCGCCGCACTCGCGGAGGAGGAGCCATCGGCCGTCTGCCGGGCCGTCGACCGCTGGGTCCACGACGAGCGCCCCGCACGCCACGTCGCCGCCGTCGCCTACGGCCTGCGGGCCGCCCCGCACGCCGCCACGGACGCCGACCGCAGGCTCCTGAGGTACACCGCCTCCGCCCTGCTCGCCCGCACCTGTGACGACACCCTGCACGGCGCAGCCCTCGCCCTCCTCGTACAGGACCCGCAGACCCGCGCACGCCACCTGCCGCCCGCCCTGAAGCGCTTCACCGCCGGCGACCCGCGGCTGCCCGCGAGCGCGCTCGTCGTCGCCCTGGACACCCACCCGGAGCAGGTACTGGCAGCTTTCCGGACCCGGCTGTACGGCCCTGGCCCCGCACCGGGAGAGGTGCTGCGGGCCTTGGCCGACGTGATGGCGCCCGTGCTCGCACGGCGGGTGGCCGATCTCGTACGGGACGTCCTCGAGCTGCGCCCCGATCTGGCGGGGCACGTGGCCGGCTACCTCGACGTGCGGTTCGAGCAGGGGCCCGGCGTACGCGCGGTTCTCCTGCCGCTGGTCACCGACCTGCTGCGGCACCGCCCGCCTCCCGTACGGGCCGCGCTCGCAGCGGCCGTCGCCGCCCCCGGCACCGACACCTCACGCGCCCTGCGGGCCGAGCTCCTGGACGTGCTGCTCGACCGGGAGCGGGAGCCCGAAGTCCTCGACGCCGTGCTCTGCGCCGTGGTGGGCGGCGACGACGGCGACGGCGACGACAACGCACGGGTCCGCGACCTCGTGCACCGCACCGGTCTGCTGCTCGTCCGTACCCCGGAGGGCGCGACCTGCTTCGACCGGCGCCTGGTCGAGCTGGCCCGCTCGGTGCCGGGCTTCTCCGCCCTGGTCGCCCGATGGATGTGCGCGGCGCCGCAGGACTGGTCCGCGCTCGTCGGCCCGAGCTCCCGCCGCATGATCGAGAACCTCGCCGGAACGCGCGTCCCGGCGTGACCCCCGCCACCCCCTCCGATGCGATCCCGATCGCGCGGGCATGGCAGTCTTAGACCTGCGCAATCGGCAATGGGACGTACCCAGACGTACACAGGTTCGGCGAGGAGCAAAGACAGTGCAGCGCTGGCGTGGCTTGGAGGACATCCCCCAGGACTGGGGGCGCAGCGTCGTCACCATCGGTTCCTACGACGGCGTACACCGCGGACACCAGCTGATCATCGGCCGTGCGGTGGCACGCGCCCGTGAGCTCGGCGTGCCCGCCGTGGTCGTCACCTTCGACCCGCACCCGTCCGAGGTCGTGCGCCCGGGCAGCCACCCGCCGCTGCTCGCCCCGCACCACCGGCGCGCCGAACTCATGGCCGACCTCGGCGTGGACGCGCTTCTCATCCTGCCGTTCACCACGGAGTTCTCGAAGCTGTCGCCCGCCGACTTCGTCGTGAAGGTCCTGGTCGACAAGTTGCACGCCCGCCTGGTCGTCGAGGGCCCCAACTTCCGCTTCGGCCACAAGGCCGCGGGCAACGTCGCCTTCCTGACCGAGCTCGGCGCGACGTACGACTACGAGGTCGACGTCATCGACCTGTTCGTGAGCGGTGAGGCAGGAGGCGGCGAGCCCTTCTCCTCGACCCTCACCCGGCGCCTGGTCGCCGAGGGCGACGTGAAGGGCGCGGCGGAGATCCTCGGCCGTCCGCACCGCGTCGAGGGCGTTGTCGTACGAGGTGCGCAGCGCGGGCGCGAACTGGGCTTCCCCACCGCCAACGTGGAGACGCTGCCGCACACCGCGATCCCCGCCGACGGCGTCTACGCGGGGTGGCTGCACGCCCAGGGCGAGGCGATGCCCGCGGCGATCTCCGTCGGGACGAACCCGCAGTTCGACGGGACGGAGCGGACGGTCGAGGCGTACGCGATCGACCGCGTCGGCCTCGACCTGTACGGGCTGCACGTCGCCGTCGACTTCCTGGCCTTCGTGCGCGGCCAGGCGAAGTTCGAGTCCATCGACGAGTTGCTGGTCGCCATCGCGGACGACGTGAAGCGCTCCCGCGAGCTGATCGAGGCCGCTCCGAAGTAGCGCCTCCCGCCTGTCCCGCCTGTCCCGCCTGCCCCGCCTAGCGGAGCTGCGGCAGGTTGATGCTGTTGACCAGCGGGCCTTCGACCGTGACTCCCTCGGTGATCAGCGACTCGACCGGCGGCAGCGGGGTGGCGCGGGGCCCCCTGTGCTGCGCCGCCGATGCCGATGCCGATGCGGTGACCGCGGTGACGGACAGGGCGAGGGCTGCGAGCAGGGTGAAGGCCAGGGCGCGGCGATGACGCATGCGATCTCTGCTTTCTTCCGGTGTCCGGTTCCTTGCCGGGTTCTTCCGGCGGGTGGGCCAGAGGCCGAGGAGGCCGGCTTGGCCGCTAGCCCACACGGGCGACGCGTGGGCCATGACGTCCGACGACCCTTTCGTATGATCGTCGGTGACTTCTCGGCCCGCGCCGCGGTTACGCACGGCGAGCGGGACGCGATCGGCGGCCCGCACTCGCATGGTCCAAGGAGGCCGCAGTGAACGGCAGTTGGGTCCAGACCACTTCCCGCTGGGCGCTGATCGCGGCGGTGGCGGCAGTGCCGTCCGTCCTGTGCTCCGGCACGGCGCACGCCGACGAGACGAACCACCATTCGCACAACGGGCCCAGCGTTTCGCTGATCAGCACCGGCCAGATCGACGACCCGATGGAGGACGTGCTCGAGCACACCCTCAACTTCGGTGACGGGTACAGGTGGGGCTGATCCACGGCGGGCCGCTCGTGCCCGTGCCGTACTTGCGCGGCCCGAGCGACCGCGCAAGTACGTGACGAGGCGGGTGTGTCAGACCGGCCGGATCACGGGGCGAGGCACGCCGCGCCCGGCACCTCGGAGGGGAGGCCGGGGCTCGCCGGATCGACGAGCGAGGTGACGTCACCGGCCGAGTGCGTCAGGCAGTCGACGGTCCCCACGGGGTCCGGGATGGCGCTCGCCGGCGCGGCGAGGGCCCCCAGCAGTGCGACGGCCCCGAGGATGACGGCGGCGGAACGGCGCATGGAAATCTCCTTCATTTCGGTGAGTTGCTCACGGTCCGTGGTCGAACCGAACCGATCTGTAACTCCCCACCGCTCACGCCCGATAGGCGCCTGGTCACCCGTACGTGCAAGAGGTAACGATTCGCCACTTTTTTCGTCTTCGTCTGCGTTCGTCCCCGGCGTTCGTCCGGGAAACGTGCGACCTCGATCAGACGCCGGACGGACTCAGGCGTGCCGCCGCCCAGTGGCAAGCCACCTGCGTCGCACCCCCGCCGGACAGCACCGGCAAGTCCTCCGTCCGGCAGCGTTCCGCCACCCCCGCCCGCTCCGCCTCGCCCGACGCGAGCACCTGGCAGCGGGCGTGGAAACGGCAGCCGCCGGGGATGCGGGACGGGTCCGGCGGCTCGCCCGTAAGGACCACCGGATCGCCCGGCGCCTCCGGAAGCACCGACAAAAGCGCCTGGGTGTACGGATGCTGAGGCGACGTCAGGACCTCTTCCACCGTCCCCGTCTCCACGATCCGGCCCAGGTACATCACCGCGACGCGATCGGCGATGTTCCACGCAAGGCCGAGGTCGTGCGTCACCACGAGCGCGGAAAGGCCGAGTTCCTCGCGGAGCTTGAGCAGCAGGGCCAGGATCTCGCCGCGTACGGACGCGTCGAGCGAGGCCACCGGCTCGTCCGCGACGATCAGTTCGGGCTCCAGGACGAGCGCGCCCGCGATGACGACGCGCTGGCGCTGGCCGCCCGACAGCTCGTGCGGATAACGCAGGAAAAACCGCTCGGGAGGCCGCAGACCGGCCCGTGACAGGGCATCGGCGACCGCGGCCCGCTCGTCACCCCCGTAGCCGTGGATGCGCAGCCCCTCCGCCACGGCCTCGTACACCGTGTGGCGCGGATTCAGGGAGCCGCTGGGGTCCTGGAGGACCAGCTGCACGCGCTTGCGGTACGCCTTCAGGGCGCGGCCCGCGTAATCGAGCGGCTTGCCGCCGAAGGTCACCTTGCCGGACGTGGGGGACACCAGGCCGAGCAGGGAACGGGCCAGGGTCGTCTTGCCGCAGCCCGACTCGCCGACCAGGGCCACGATCTCGCCCGGCTTGATGTCGAGGTCGACACCGTCCACGGCCCGCGCGGGCGGCGCGCCGCGGCGGCCGGGGAACGTGATGTGCAGGTCGCCCGCCGACAGCAGGGGATCAGCCGAAAGGAGGGGCTCACCGGTGGTCATGCGTCGCTGCTCCTCTGTGCGTGATCTGACGGGGCTCGGCGGGATCGGCGGGATCGGCGGGGCTCCACGGCGCTCGTCGGGGCCCGTCGGGGTCTCGACGGGGGTTCACGGCGTCCGCTCCGCCGTCGCCGGTGCCGAGGTCGGCTGCGCGGGAAGCTGCGCGCCGGCGTGCACGCAGGCCGCGCGGTGCCGGGGGCCCGCGTCGCGCAGCGCCTGGTCCTCCGTCGTGCAGGAGTCCAGGGCGACCGGGCAGCGCGGGTGGAACGTGCAGCCGGTGGGGAGGGCGGACGGGTCGGGCGGGTCGCCGGGCAGGCCGCGCGGCGCGAAACGGGACGTCGCGTCGCCGATACGGGGAAAGGCTGCCGAGAGGGCCTTTCCGTACGGGTGCCGTGCGTTCTCGTAGACCTCGGAGGCCGGGCCCTCCTCGACGACGCGGCCCGCGTACATCACCGCGAGCCGGTCGCAGGTGTCGGAGAGCACCGCGAGGTCATGGCTGATCATGATCAGGCCCAGGTCCTGCTCGGCCACCAGCTGCTCGATCAGGCGCAGGATCTGCGCCTGGATCATCACGTCCAGGGCCGTCGTCGGCTCGTCGGCGATGATCAGGCGCGGGTCGCAGGCGAGCGCCATCGCGATCATCACGCGCTGGCGCTGACCGCCCGACAGCTCATGCGGGTACGCCTGCGCGCGGGCAGCAGGCAGACCCACCTGTTCGAGCAGTTCACCGGCCTTCTTCCTCGCGCCCGCCGGTGTCGCCTTCTTGTGCAGCAGGATCGGCTCGGTGATCTGGTCCCCGATGCGGTGCACGGCGTTGAGCGAGTGCATCGCGCCCTGGAACACGATCGACGCGCCCGCCCAGCGGACCGCGCGGACCTGGCCCCACTTCATGGCGAGGACGTCCTCGCCGTCGAGCAGGACCTCGCCCGTCACCTTCGTGCCCGCGGGCAGCAGCCGCAGCAGCGCGAGCGCGAGCGTCGACTTCCCGCAGCCGGACTCGCCGGCGACGCCGAGCTTCTGGCCCGCGTCCACCGACAGATTCACGCCGCGCACGGCGGCAGCCCCGGACGCGTACGTCACTTCGAGGTTTCTTACGTCGAGCAGGCGCTGTTCGCTCACTTCGGTCTCCGTCACTTCGGTCGTACTGCTCAACGGGAGACCCCCAGCCTGGGGTTGAGCACGGACTCCACGGCGCGCCCGCACAGCGTGAACGCCAGGGCAACGACGGCGATGGCGAGTCCGGGCGGGGCGAGATACCACCAGTCGCCCGCGCTGACCGCGCCCGCCTCGCGCGCGTCCTGGAGCAGTCCGCCCCAGGAGACGCCGGTGGGATCGCCCAGGCCCAGGAACGCGAGCGTCGCCTCGGTGAGGATGGCGCTGGAGATGACGAGGGTCGTCTGGGCGAGGACCAGCGGCATCACGTTGGGCAGGACGTGCCGGGACATGATGTGACCGTGGCCGCCGCCGAGGGCCTGTGCGCGCTCGATGTACGGGCGCGACTCCACCGCCAGGGTCTGGGCGCGGACGAGCCGCGCGGTCGTCGGCCAGGTCGTCACGCCGATCGCCAGGATGATCGTCCAGATGGAACCGGACAGCACCGCGGCGAGCGCGATGGCGAGCACCAGCGTCGGCATCACGAGGAACCAGTCGGTGACGCGCATGATGACGGTGGAGTACCAGCCCTTGAAGTGCCCCGCGGTGATCCCCACCAGAGTGCCGATGGTCACCGAGAGGACGGCGGCGAGCAGCCCGACGGTCAGCGACATGCGCGCCCCGTACACCAGGAGGCCGAGCAGATCACGCCCGAACTGGTCGGTGCCGAGCGGGAATTCGCCGCTCGGGGACTCCATGGGCTTGCCCGGCGCGTCGGTCACGCTCTGCGCGTCCGAGCCGACGAGGAGCGGCGCGAAGACGGCGACGAGCGCGATGACGACGAGTGCGGCCAGGCCGAAGAGACCGGCCCTGTGGGTGCGGAACTCGCGCCAGAAGCGGGCGGCCGAATGCCGCCTGCGGGCGCGGGCGAGGGCCCGCGCGCTCTTCTGCGGAGCGGCCTGGGGAGCGCTCTCGGGGGTGGTCGGTGCGGATTCGGTCGTCATCGGCCCACCCGGGGATCGAGCAACGGATAGATCACGTCGGCCAGCGTGTTCATCAGGATCACCGCGGCGGAGAAGACGAAGAACAGGCCCTGCACGAGGGGCAGGTCGGGCACGCTGAGCGCGGCGTAGAAGAGCCCGCCGAGGCCCGGCCAGGAGAAGACGGTCTCGACGAGGATCGCGCCCGCCACCACCGTGCCGAGGTTCACGAACATCAGCGTGACCGTGGGCAGCATCGCGTTGGGGACGGCATGGCGCCGCCGTACGAGATCGTCCCGCAGCCCCTTGGCCCGCGCCGTCGTCAGATAGTCGCTCCCCATCTCGTCGAGCAGGGACGACCGCATCACGAGGAGCGTCTGCGCGTACCCGACCGCCACCAGGGTGATGACGGGCAGCACCATGTGGTGCGCGACGTCGATGACGTACGCGACACCCGTCTCGCCACCGGATTCGAGCCCGCCGGTCGGGAACAGCCCCGGAATGGGACCCACGCCGACCGAGAAGGTGATGATGAGGAGAAGCCCGAGCCAGAAGGACGGCACGGAGTAGAGGGTGAGGGCGAGGCCGGTGTGGACGCGGTCCCCGAGCTGCCCGTTGCGCCAGGCCGTGCGGGTGCCGAGCCAGATGCCGATGAGGGTGTAGAGGACGAACGCGGTGCCGGTGAGCAGGAGCGTCGCGGGCAGCGCGTCGGTGATCTTGTCCATCACGGGTGTGTGGAACTGGTACGAGGTGCCGAAGTCGCCGGTCAGAGCCTTGCCGCAGTAGTCGAAGAACTGCGTCATGACCGGCTGGTCGAGGCCGAACTCCTTGCGCATCGCGTCCAGCTGTTCGGCCGATACGCGCTTTCCGCCGGTCATCTGCTTCACCGGGTCACCCGGGATGAGGCGGAAGAGGAAGAAGCTGGTGACGAGGACGGCGAACAGCGAGACGGCGGCGCCGCCCAGCTTGCCCGCCACGTACAGGAGATAGGCGCGGGTGTCGCGGGCCCGGGGGCCGCGGGCCGACGGCCCGGCGAAGGCCGGATCGTCGGTCGCCGCGGCGCCCTCGGTGTCGAGCAGTGCGGGATTGCTGTCAGCGGTCATGCGTTACTCGCGGTCCTCTGCGGTCGAACGGCGGCGCAGGGCGAACAGGACTCCTCCGCCGACGAGCACCACCGCGGCGGCGGCGATACCGATGATGACACCGGTCGAGCTTCCGTCCTTGGAGGAACTCTTCCCATCTGCGGGCACCGCTGACCACCAGGACCAGTAACCGTCCTGACCGTAGATGTTGCCGGCGGCCGTCGGCATGGTGGTGATGGACTTGATCTGGTCGGTGCGGTAGGCCTCTACGGCGTTCGGGTACGCCAGGATGTTCATGTACCCGGAGTCGTAGAGCCAGGACTGCATTTCCTTGACGGTCTCGGCGCGCTTGGCCGGGTCGTACTCGGCGAGCTGCTTGTTGTACAGCTCGTCGTATTTCTTGTCGCAGATGAAGTTGTCGGTCGCGGCGCTCTCCTTGGCCTTCACCGGGAGCGCGGCGCAGGAGTGGATGCCGAGGACGAAGTCCGGGTCGGGGTTGACCGACCAGCCGTCGAACGCGAGATCGTACTCACCCGCGTACCAGGGCACCGACACATCGTCGAGGCAGTTGACCTTGAGCCCGATGCCAAGATCACCCCACCACTCCTTCAGATACTTCCCCACGGCCTTGTCGTTCGGGTCGGTGGCGTGACACAGGATGCGGAAGTCGAGCGGCTTGCCGTCCTTGCCGACGCGCTTGCCGTCGCCGTTCTTCTTGTAGCCCGCCTCGTCGAGGAGTTGGGCCGCCTTCTTGGGGTCGTACGACAGCTTCTGGTCGGCGGAGGGCTTCCACGCGTACTCGGAGAAGCGCGGCGGGATGTACCCCTCGCCCTCGACGGCCTGCCCCTGGAAGACCTTGTCGACCAGCGCCTCACGGTCCACGGAGAGGAAGAGCGCCTGGCGGACCTTCTTGTCCAGGAGGGCCTTGTGGCCGTCACCGAACTTCTCGCGGTCGCGGGTCTGGGCGCCCGGGTTGGTGGCGAGCGCGAAGAAGCGCCGGCCCGGCCCCTCGTTCACCTTGACGTTCTCCGTGCCCTTGAGCTCGGAAGCCTGCGCCGGAGTGAGGGCGGGCTGGCCGGCCACGAAGGAGACCTCGCCCTTCTTGAGCGCCGCGACGGCCGCGTCCTGGTCCTTGTACGTCTTGAAGACCAGCTCGTCGAACTTGGGCGCGCCGCGCCAGAAGTCCTTGTTGGCCTTCAGCTTCACGTACTGGTCGGTCTTGTAGTCGGTGAGGACGAAGGGGCCGTTGCCGACGATGGGGAAGGACTCGTCGTTGTTGTACTTACTGATGTCGCCGACCTTCTCCCACACGTGCTTGGGGACGATCGGCACGTCGAGGGCGGCCATGGTGGCCTGCGGTTTCTTCAGCTCGACGACCAGCTTGGTGGGGCTGGGCGCGGTCACCTTCTTGAAGTTGGCGACGAAGCCGGAGTTGGCGGTGGCGGTGCCTTCCTTGGACATCAGCTTGTTGAACGTCCAGGCCGCGTCCTCGGCGGTCGCCTTCTTGCCGTCCGACCACTTCGAGTTGTCCCGGATGGTGTACGTCCAGGTCAGCTTGTCCGCGGAGGGCTCCCACTTGGTGGCGAAGCCGGGGATGGCGTGGTTGTCCTTGGCGTCGTAGTTCGTCAGGTACTCGTTCGTGAGGCGGATGATGCTGGTGCTGAGCAGCCGCTGGGCGAGGAAGGGGCTGAGCGAGTCGACGCTCTGGGCCACCGCGACGGTGAGGGTTTTCTTGCCGTCCGCCTTGGCCTCGGCCTGTTGGGGCGCCGGGTTGAGGGGGGAGGCGAGACCCGCGGTGAGGGCGAGGGCTCCGGCTGCGGCGCCGGCGGCCAGGAGGAGCCGGCGGCGGGGTGGTGACTTCGGAGGTACCTCGTGGGTGGGCTGAGAGGTGGACTGAGAGGTGGGGTGAGACCGGTGTGACCGTGTTCTGCCGTGCTGATCTTGTGTATCCATGGGTCGGTGACCTCGCGTCATCGCTCGCGCAGAGATGGCTAGTTGATCAAGTAACGCCAGCTGGTTGATGTGTGTGTTTACCAGCGCCAGTCTGGGTCAGTCAACGGCAGGTGAACCCCATGTGGCCTGCGGAAATAACGAGTTGACCCGTATTTCATCCGCATTGGTCAAGACCTGTGACGCGTGGCTGGTCGGGGGGTGATGGTGGGGGGAGGGGCAGGTGGGAGCGGGGGCTCTCGTGGGGCCGGGATGACTGCGGGTAACCGGGTTGGTGGGGGCGTGGGTGCGTGGGTGCGTGGGAAAGCCTGTTCGTCGGTGGAGACCGCGGGGCGCCGGGGAACGGGACTGGGCCCGCACCAGGATCGGTGCGGGCCCAGTTGGTACAGGCGGAGGTGGAACAGTCGGAGGCTACTGCTGCGGCGCTTCCGGCGCCGGAGGCTGAGGCTGCGGCTGCGGCGGCTGATACGGCGCCCCGGGCTGGAATGGCTGGCCGGGCTGAACGGGCGGCGGCGCCTGCTCGCCCTGAGGCTGCCCCTGAGGGGCCTGGAAGGGCTGTCCGGGGGCGGGGGCGGGGGTGGCGGGAGCAGCGGGAGCGGCGGGGGCAGGACCCTGCGGAGGAGCCGCGTTCTGCCAACCCTGCGGGGCCCCCGGCTGCTGCGGATACGGCTGCGCACCCGGCTGAGGCTGCTGCTGCGGAGGTTGTTGCTGCGGCTGCTGCTGCTGGGGAACGTACGGCTGCTGCGGCGCCTGCCCGGGCACCGGTCCCTGTCCCTGTCCCTGTCCCTGTCCCGGATACGGTGCTTGCCCATGTGCCTGGCCGGGGTAAGGCTGCTGCCCGGGTGCAGGCGCCTGCTGGCCGGGATAGGCCTGCTGGCCGGGATAGGCCTGCTGACCGGGGTAGCCCCCCTGACCGGGATAGGCCCCCTGGCCGGGCAGAGGCGGAGCCACGACCGGAGGCGGGTTGCCGTCCGAAGTCCAGAGCCCTTGCTGCTGCTGGGCCCGTACAAAGTCCTCCGCGACCATCGCGGAGAGATTGAAGTACGCCTCCCGCACCTTCGGCCGCATCATGTCGAGGTCGACCTCGGCACCGGCGGCAAGGTGCTCGTCGAAGGGGATGACGACAACCCCACGGCACCGCGTCTCGAAGTGCGACACGATGTCGTCCACCTTGATCATCTTCCCGGTCTCACGCACCCCGGAGATGACGGTGATCGACCGCGAGACAAGATCGGCGTACCCATGGGCCGACAACCAGTCCAAGGTCGTGGACGCGCTGCTGGCGCCGTCCACGGACGGCGTAGAAATGATGATCAGCTGATCGGCGAGGTCGAGGACCCCCCGCATGGCGCTGTAGAGCAGCCCCGTACCGGAGTCGGTCAGGATGATCGGGTACTGCTTCCCCAGCACATCGATGGCGCGCCGGTAGTCCTCGTCGTTGAACGTGGTCGAGACGGCCGGGTCGACGTCGTTGGCGATGATCTCGAGCCCGGACGCGGCCTGCGAGGTGAAGCGCCGGATGTCCATGTACGAGTTGAGGTACGGGATCGCCTGGACGAGGTCACGAATGGTGGCCCCGGTCTCGCGCCGCACGCGGCGCCCGAGCGTACCGGCGTCGGGGTTGGCGTCGATGGCGAGGATCTTGTCCTGCCGCTCGGTGGCAAGCGTCGAGCCGAGCGCGGTAGTGGTGGTGGTCTTTCCCACCCCGCCCTTGAGGCTGATGACGGCAATCCGGTAGCACGACAGAACCGGAGTCCGGATCAGCTCCAACTTCCGCTGCCGCTCGGCCTCTTCCTTCTTCCCGCCGAGCTTGAAGCGCGACCCGCCGGAAGCGGGCCGGCTGCTCTTGGCCTTCGGCTTCGTGTTGCGCAGCAGGCGGTCGGAGGAGAGCTCGACTGCGGCGGTGTAACCGAGGGGCGCTCCGGGGTTGGTCCGCTCCCGCTGATCGTGCTGCACGGCCTGCGGCCAGGCGGCACCGGTACGGGGGTCGACGGGCGCCTGAGGCTGCTGGGCCTGCGGGGGCTGCTGCTGAGCCGGAAGCGGCTGATGAGGCTGTTGTTGCTGTTGCTGTTGCTGTTGCTGTTGCTGTTGCTGTACGGGAGCAGGGGGCTGGGCAGCGGCTTGCGGTGCCGGCTGCTGCGCAACGGCGGGCGGAAGCGGCTGCTGGGCCTGCGGCGCGGGCGGCTGGGGGAACCCATAACTTCCCTGAGGAGCAGTGGAGTTGGGGTTGCCCGGAGCGGGAGCGCCTTGCTGCGGGAACCCGTAACCGCCGCCCGGCGGAACGGGCGCGCCACCCTGCTGGGGAAACCCGTAACTGCCCTGCTGCGGCGGGGCAACGGGACCGGGAGCCGGAGCCGGCGCCACGGGAGCAGGAGTAGGAGCAGGAGCAGGAGCCGGTTCCGGGGCCGGAGCAGGCGCACCGGCCTGCGGGAATCCGTACGCACCGGGCGGTACCGGAGCATCGGCAGCGGGCGCAGGCGCGGCCGACGAGGGAGCCACCGGCCCAGTGGGCGATGGCCACGCCGGAGGCGTCATCTGAGGAGCCTGCGGCTGAACGGGCGCGGGGGCCGGGGCGGGTGCGGGCGCAGGGGCAGGCGCAGGAGCGGGCTCGGCCTGCTGCGGCACCGGCGGCTGAACGGGCGGTTGTACGGGCTCGGCGGCAGGCGTCGGCTCCGCGGCAGGCGGCGTGGAGGCCTGCACAGGGTCGGGCCACTGCGGCGCGGACGTAGGCGCGGCTGGCTGGAAGGCGGGCGGCAGCGGCGGAAGCCCACCGTGCGGCGCGGGCGGCGGAGTCCAGGACGGCGGAACGGAGTCCTGCACTTCGTCGACGGGCGCAGCAGGCACTGCATCCTGCGGCGCGTCTTCGGGGCCGGCGTCTTCAGGAGCAGCGTCGTGCGGAACGGCATCACGAATGTCGTCGTCCGCAGCATCGGCCGAGTCGGAGTCGTCGAGGTCCGAGTCGTGATCGCCGGCGCGGAAGCTCACATCCCCGGCAGAGTCGGCCGAAGCATCTTCACCCGAGCCCTGTTCGTCGAAAGACGCTTCGGCGTCGGCGTCAGCACCGGAATCGGAATCGGCATCGCCCTCGGGACGAGCCGCAAGCGGCTCATCACCAAGCCCAAACGCACCCGCGTCAGACGCCGCAACATGCCCTTCCTCACTGGACGCATCGGACGCATCGGACGCACCGGCCTCACCGGACGCACCGGCATCCGAGGCCCCCTCCGCCTCGTCCTCCCCGGCGTCGTCCCGCGAAGCCTCCGCGGCGGCCCGCTCCTCGATCTCCCGCTTCAGGGCGACGGCGGAGAACCGCATGGTGGCGCCGCTCTCCAGATCACCACTGCTGTCGGCAAGGGGCTCGACCGCAGCGCGATGCTCGGGCTCGGGTTCCGGATCGGGCGCGACTTCAGCCTTCTCCGGCGCAACCTCAGGCTTAGGAACAACACCGGTCACATGGACGGAGGAAGCAACACCGGCAACGGCACTACCCCAGTCAGCAGCACCCCCGGAAGGCGCCGAACCCTCGGAAGCCGCCGGAGCCGACGAGGAAGCAGACTCCGACGAGGAATCCGGCGAGGGAGCCGACTCCGACGAGGGAGCAACCGGCGATGCCCAACCCGTCTGAGGTTGGAACCCGCTCCCCACAGGAAGCTTCGGCACAGCGGTAGGCAGCCCGACCGGCGGAGCCGGCGGCTCAGGAGCAACGGGCGGCGCGGCAGGTTCAGCAGAATCCGCAGGCGGTGAGGCAGGCGCAGAGACCGGCGGCGAAGAAACCGGCGGAGTAAAGACCGGCGGCGAAGAGACCGGCGGCGACGCGGGCGCGGCAGGCGAAGCCGAAGGAGTCTCCCCCGCACTGCCGGACGCATTCTGCGTATACCAGGCAGGAGGGGCGTAGTCGATGGTGAACTCGCCCGTCGTCTCGGCAGCGGACTCCGCGTCGGACTGATCATCGACGGGTGTGTCCCAGCCCCCGCGGATCTCGTCCCGATCGCTGTTCACAATGCCTCCTGATGTGGTCGAGCACCCTCGTGCCGTGGTGGGAGGGCGACCGTTTCTGTCGTCCGATCCGCCATGGCTCTCCCCGTGGTGGACGCGCACGACCCACTCCCGGGTTCTGACGTCGCGTCCAGTACCAGCCTAATCACCAAAAGCACCAGCACGGCAGGGCAGCCCACCCCACGAATACTGTCCTTTCCATCACGCTCCCCACAGGAGTGATCCCCGCATCCCAAACCGTGACGGACAAATAGCTCAACAGGCGACAAGTGATCCACGCCCCCGGCTCGTACGCGCGCTCCCGGGATGGAAAGCAGCGGACGGAAAGCCTGGCGAGCAGAGCGGGCCAGAGCGGGCCCGAGCGGACCAGAGCAAAGCAGAACACCCGCCACATAGACGCGTGTTGACGGCGGTCGCGCCCTCGCGGTGGATCAACGGTCCGCAAGCCGACGTACGATCATCTGCTTCGCGCCCCTCTCCGGCGTCCGCACCGCGCCGTACCCCTGCACCCCCCCGCAACCCCCTGCGGCCCCCACAAACACAGACAAGACAAGGACCTCACGACGTGAGCTTCGGCCCGCCGCCCTCCTCCTTCACCCAGTCCGCGCTGGCGGCGGACGGAGCCCGCAAGAAGCGTCGGAAGCGGCTGGTCGGCTTCGTGGCGGCCGTTGTCGTCGTGGCGCTGTGCGCCGGCGGCGGTTACCTCTGGCTCGGGTCAGGTGGTGCGACACCCGATGACGGCAAGCCGGAAGCCGCACCCCAGAGCCGGCTCGACGTCAGGGAGACGGTCGAAAGGGCGCCCGCGACCACCAGGGGCCAAATGGCCTTCCGGTTCTCCGTCGACGACATGAGTCCCGGCGAAGAGTACGAGACGCCGGGCACGTGGGCGACGGACAAGATCCTCGCCAAAGGCATCAACAGAACGCTCGTCGGATTCAAGATCGGCAAGGATGCCTCCACGGGAGACGAGACCTGGCGTACGCCCCTCGCCGGACCCATCTGCGGGCTCACTCGTCACGTGACCGTGGAAGCCCGCATCGCGGTACTCCACAGATCCAAGAATGACCCCGAGGCACCCTGCGAGCAGGTGGCCTTCGTCGACATCGACACGGGCGAGAAGGTCTGGGACAAGAAGTTCCCGACGTCGAAGACCATTTTCGGGCAGGACCCGACGAGCGTGTCGATGACGCGTGGCACCGTCGCCGTGACCTGGGGCAACGGCTCGGCGGCGTACGACATGGACACAGGGGACCGCCTGTGGAAGAAGACCCGGGTCTCGGGCTGCGAGCACCATGGTCTGGCGGGCGGGCGAGGTCTGCTCATGGTGCTGAACTGCGTCCACCGCAAGAGCGTGACGTACCAGGTGCAGCAGCTGAATCCGCGTACCGGCTACGCGAAGTGGACGTACCACGTCGCCGATGGCGTGAAGGGAGTCAATCTGCTGTCCGCCGAGCCCGCGGTCATCGGCCTCTCCGCAGGCGACAACGACGTGACGCACCTGGTCTCGCTCGACGACCGCGGAAAGCGACGCGCGACCATCCGGCTCGAAGGCGGCCGCTATGTCGTCAACTGCTCGACCGCGACCGGCTTCAACGCGGTCGACGACTGCCCCTCGACGGTGGTCGGCAACGACCAGGTCTTCGTCACGAGCCGCGAGGATCCGCACGGCGACATGATCGACAACGCGAACCGCATCGTGTCGTTCGACCTAGCGACGGGAAAGACCGTCAAGAAGTTCGAATCGGGGAGCGGCCAGCTGCTCTACCCCCTCAGGATGAGCGGTGACCAGCTCCTCGCGTACCGGGAAAGCAGCGACCACATCACGCCCATGGGGGTGGTGAGCCTGAATCCGCGGACCGGCAAGGAGACCCCGTACTTCTTCTTCGGGCTGCCCGTGGAGGGGTGGACACTCGCCGGTCTCGAACTGAGCGACGTGGTGGTCCAGAACGGGCGGCTCTTCTTCGGCAGCAGGCGTGCGACCGGGCCCAGTGCCGAGAAGAAGAAGGAGTGGTCGTGGCTGGTCATCGGCATCGAGGGCGCGAAGCGGTAGAGGCGGTGGCAGCTCCGCTCGCGCTCTAGCGCGAACGCACCCCCGGGGCTCGGTCAGCCCCCGTCCCGGCCGCCGCCCTCGCCCTCGCCCGCCCCCGGCGCAGGCTCCAGGTCGAACTCCCCGTCCCTGGCGCCGAGCACGAAGGCCCGCCACTCCGCCTCCGTGTACCGCAGCACCGTCTCGGGCTCGATCGACGAGCGCATGGCCACGGCGCCGTCCGGCAGGTACGCGATCTCGACCCGCTCCTCGTGCGCTTCGGTGCCGGGGGCGCTGTGCCACTCCACGCCGGAGATATTGAGAGCGTAAAGCTCGTTCTTCTCGCGTTCCTTGCGAGCCTTGACGTCCTCGTCCAGTGCCTCGGCCATGGTGCAGCGGCCCCTTCCACATGAGCGAACCAACCGTTTGACCAGACTACTTGGCGGCCGGGTCGTACGCAGCGCAATGACGCTGTCACCAGGAGTTCCGGCTGCTCGCGCATCCTGAACCACGATGTGTCGTACCGGTGATGTTCAATGAGGCGCGCTCAGCGATCAGTTGACCCCTGTTGACCCCTGTTGAGCCTGTGCGGCCCTGTGCAAGAAAGGCACCCAGCATGAGCTATGGCCCGTCCCCATCGCCCTTCACCCAGTCCGCGCTCTCCGCGGACAGGGCGAACAAGAAGCGTCGTATGAGGGTGCTGGCCGTCGTGTTGGCGGTCGTCCTCTGCCTGGTCGGCGGTGTCTTCTGGGCGGTCGCCGACGACGATCCGGAGCAGCCGGACAAGCCCACGGCCGCCCGGCAGGCACCGGACGACATCCGGGACACCGTCGAGAAGACGCCCCGTACTCCCGAGAGCCGCCTTGCCGTCGAGTACAACGAGAAGGAGTTCAAGAAGAGGTTCAAGTCGACCGTCTACGCGCCCGGCGCGTGGGCGACGGACAAGAACTTCGTCAGGGGAGTCGGCAACACGCTCAAGGGCTTCAAGTTCGGCACGTTCGAGGAGGACTGGTCCACCGAGTTGTCCGGCCCGATATGCGACACCACGCGTCACGTCACCGTCGACGGACGTACGGCTGTCCTCCTTCAGGAGCGCCCGGGCAAGGACACCGAGGGCGACGCCGACAAGGGCAAGAGCAAGGACAAAGACAAGGACAAGAAGTCCAAGTCGAAGAAGGACAAGAAAGACAAGAAGGACAAGGGTAAGAAGTCCAAGAGGGACAAGAAGTCCAAGGAGGACAAGAAGCCCAAGGACAAAGACGCCGAGGCCGTCGACGAGTCCTCCTGCAGCCAGCTCGCCTTCATCGACCTCAACACCGGCAAGAAGCTGTGGCAGGTCAAGCTGCCCGACGCCAAGAAGGCCTACGCGCCGAACACCAACGTGACCATGACGCGCGGCACGGTCGCGGTGGCGTGGAGCTACGGATCGGTCGCGTACGACATGAAGCGCGGGCAGCAGCTGTGGTCGAGTCCGGGCGCCGGTAAGTGCGAGGACCTCGGCTTCGCGGGCGGACGCGACCTGCTCGCCCTGGTCCGGTGCGGGGACGAAGCGGATCCCCAGTTCAAGGTCCAGAAGGTGAAGCCCCGGACCGGCAAGTCGGAGTGGACGTACAAGGTGGCTCGCGGGGTGCAGCGCGTCTACCTGGTCTCGTCCGAGCCCGCTGTGCTCGCCGTCGCGGCCGGTGACATCGCCGTGACGGATCTGATCACCCTCGATGACAAGGGCGATTACCAGACCACCATCGACATGCCCGAAGACCGTTTCGTCGACAACTGCTACAAGCCGCTCTTCGGCGCCGTGGAGACGTGTGACTCGATCGTGGTCGGACGCGATCAACTGTTCCTCGCGACGGCCGGGGCCGGCCTTGAGGACGACGACTGGATCGTCTCGTACGACCTCCGCACGGGAAAGACCGTCAAGAAGTTCGACTCGAAGCCCGGCCGCCCGATGTACCCCGTGCGCATGAGCGGCGACAAGCTGCTCGCGTTCCGGCCGAGCGACGACGGCATCTCACCTGCCGCCGTGGTGAGCCTTGATCCGCGTACCGGCAAGGAGACCCCGTACCTGCTCTTCGGCATGCCGGACCGCGGCATCATGGAAGACCCGCAGAAGACCGAGCTCATCGTGGAGCACGGCCGGGTGTTCTTCGCCCCGAGGGAGCTGACCGAGGAGAGCGGCGGCCCCTGGAAGGGGATGGCCTTCGGCGCCCTGGGAATCGAAGGCGCCTGAGGCGGAGGGGTCGGCCTGCGCCGACTGGTACCCTGTGTAGCGGCCGTATGTGTACGCGTCCCCGGACCCCCTCTGACGAGGACCTGGAGACAGCGCCCAGCGGACCTCGCCTCCCGAGTAACGGAAGCTCCCCTGAGACTTAGACCAGGGGCACTCGGTGGCCACGTAAAGACTACGAGGAGTAAGCGTGTCGCTCGACGCCGCTACGAAGAAGCAGATCATGACCGAGTTCGGCCAGAAGGAGGGCGACACCGGCTCCCCCGAGGTCCAGGTCGCCATGCTCTCGCGCCGTATCTCGGACCTGACCGAGCACCTCAAGACGCACAAGCACGACCACCACTCCCGTCGTGGTCTGCTGATCCTGGTCGGCCAGCGTCGCCGTCTGCTGCAGTACCTGGCCAAGAAGGACATCAAGCGCTTCCGTGCGCTGGTGGACCGGCTGGGCATCCGTCGCGGTGCGGCGGGCGCCAAGTAAGTCATCGTGAAGGGGGCGGTTCCCACGCAAGAGGGGACCGCTCCCTTTGCTGTATGCGCAATCCGCACCGCGGTGCGCATGCTCTACGTGCGAAGTGTCACCGGCGCTTTGTAGGCTGGTCGCACAACGACATACACAACGACATACACAGCGCGCCGCACACAAGGTGATACGCGCGCTCATACCGGGCCGGGCAGAATCGGACTGCACGGCTCACAGACGTAACGGCGTCGCACATGGCGACGAGACGACGTCGCACCGAACGAGGAGAAGCGCACCTCAGGGAAAGCCGCCGCCGGTCCTCGGTAGTGGCCCCCGGGGTACAGCGAAAGCCCGAGCATCGAGCGATCGCGTACGACCCGGGAGCTTCGATCGAAGACCGGCCCGCACCAGTAGGAGCGCTTCTCCACCACAGTCCCCGTGCCACACGGGCCAGGGGACGAAAGACGACAAGTAACGGAGAAAACGCTAGTGGAGAACGAGACCCACTACGCCGAGGCTGTTATCGACAACGGCACTTTCGGCACCCGCACCATCCGCTTCGAGACGGGCCGCCTGGCCAAGCAGGCCGCAGGCTCCGCCGTCGCGTACCTGGACGACGACACCATGGTGCTGTCGGCCACCACCGCTTCCAAGCGGCCCAAGGACCAGCTCGACTTCTTCCCCCTCACGGTGGACGTCGAGGAGCGGCAGTACGCCGCCGGCAAGATCCCCGGTTCGTTCTTCCGGCGTGAGGGCCGTCCCTCCGAGGACGCGATCCTGACCTGCCGCCTGATCGACCGCCCGCTGCGTCCTTCCTTCAAGAAGGGCCTGCGCAACGAGATCCAGATCGTCGAGACGATCATGGCGCTCAACCCCGACCACCTGTACGACGTGGTCGCGATCAACGCCGCCTCCTGCTCCACGCAGCTGGCCGGCCTGCCCTTCTCGGGCCCGATCGGCGGCACGCGCGTGGCGCTCATCAAGGGCCAGTGGGTCGCCTTCCCGACGCACACCGAGCTCGAGGACGCCGTCTTCGACATGGTGGTCGCCGGTCGCGTCCTCGAGGACGGCGACGTCGCGATCATGATGGTCGAGGCCGAGGCCACCGAGAAGACCGTCCAGCTGGTGAAGGACGGCGCCGAGGCCCCGACCGAAGAGGTCGTCGCCGCCGGTCTGGAAGCCGCGAAGCCCTTCATCAAGGCCCTCTGCAAGGCCCAGTCGGACCTCGCCGCCAAGGCCGCCAAGCCCACCGGCGAGTTCCCGGTCTTCCTGGACTACGAGGACGACGTCCTCGAGGCCCTGACCGCCGCGGTCAAGACCGAGCTCGCCCAGGCGCTCACCATCGCCGGCAAGCAGGACCGCGAGGCCGAGCTGGACCGCGTCAAGGAGATCGCCTCCGAGAAGCTGCTCCCGCAGTTCGAGGGCCGCGAGAAGGAGATCTCCGGTGCCTACCGCGCGCTGACCAAGAAGCTCGTCCGCGAGCGCGTCATCAAGGACAAGGTCCGCATCGACGGCCGCGGCGTCACGGACATCCGTACGCTCGCCGCCGAGGTCGAGGCCATCCCGCGCGTGCACGGCTCGGCGCTGTTCGAGCGTGGCGAGACCCAGATCCTGGGCGTCACCACCCTCAACATGCTCCGCATGGAGCAGCAGCTCGACACCCTCTCCCCGGTGACGCGCAAGCGCTACATGCACAACTACAACTTCCCGCCGTACTCGGTCGGCGAGACCGGCCGCGTCGGTTCGCCCAAGCGCCGCGAGATCGGCCACGGCGCGCTCGCCGAGCGCGCGATCGTGCCGGTGCTCCCCACGCGCGAGGAGTTCCCGTACGCGATCCGTCAGGTCTCCGAGGCCCTCGGTTCGAACGGCTCGACGTCCATGGGCTCGGTCTGCGCCTCGACGATGTCGCTGCTGAACGCCGGTGTGCCGCTGAAGGCCGCCGTCGCCGGTATCGCCATGGGTCTGATCTCCCAGGAGATCGACGGCCAGACGCACTACGTCGCCCTCACCGACATCCTCGGTGCGGAGGACGCGTTCGGTGACATGGACTTCAAGGTCGCCGGTACGAAGCAGTTCGTGACCGCGCTCCAGCTCGACACCAAGCTCGACGGCATCCCCGCCTCGGTCCTGGCCGCCGCGCTGAAGCAGGCCCGCGACGCGCGTCTGCACATCCTCGACGTGATGAACGAGGCGATCGACGTTCCGGACGAGATGTCCCCGAACGCGCCGCGCATCATCACCGTCAAGATCCCGGTGGACAAGATCGGTGAGGTCATCGGCCCGAAGGGCAAGATGATCAACCAGATCCAGGAGGACACCGGCGCCGACATCACGATCGAGGACGACGGCACCATCTACATCGGTGCCGCCGACGGCCCGGCCGCCGAGGCCGCCCGCGCCACGATCAACGGCATCGCCAACCCGACCATGCCGGAGGTCGGCGAGCGCTACCTGGGCACCGTCGTGAAGACGACGACCTTCGGTGCGTTCGTCTCCCTGCTCCCGGGCAAGGACGGTCTGCTGCACATCTCGCAGATCCGCAAGCTCGCCGGCGGCAAGCGCGTGGAGAACGTCGAGGACGTCCTCGGTGTGGGCCAGAAGGTCCAGGTCGAGATCGCCGAGATCGACTCCCGCGGCAAGCTCTCCCTCATCCCCGTGGTCGAGGGCGAAGAGGCCGACGAGAACGCCGCCGACCAGAAGGACGACACCGACAAGTGACGTCGCGTAGCACCACGACGACGGCCCGCCCCTCTTCGGAGGGGCGGGCCGTCGCCCGTACCCAAACCCTCCTCAAGGGCAAGGACGGCATCGGCACGGTCCGCCGTACGACGCTGCCGGGCGGCCTCCGCGTCGTCACCGAAACCCTGCCCTCCGTACGTTCCGCGACCTTCGGGATCTGGGCGAACGTCGGTTCCCGTGACGAGACGCCGTCCCTGAACGGCGCCACGCACTACTTGGAGCACCTGCTCTTCAAGGGCACCAAGAAGCGCAGCGCCCTCGACATCTCGGCCGCGCTCGACGCGGTCGGCGGCGAGATGAACGCGTTCACGGCCAAGGAGTACACGTGCTACTACGCGCGCGTGCTCGACACCGACCTGCCGCTCGCCATCGACGTCGTCTGCGACATGCTGACGGGCTCCCTGATCCTCCAGGAGGACGTCGACGCCGAGCGCGGCGTCATCCTCGAAGAGATCGCGATGACCGAGGACGACCCGGGCGACTGCGTGCACGACCTGTTCGCGCACACGATGCTCGGCGACACCCCCCTCGGCCGCCCCGTCCTGGGCACCGAGGAGACGGTCAACGCCCTCACCGCGGACCGGATCCGCCGCTTCTACAAGAAGCACTACGACCCGACCCACCTGGTGGTCGCCGCCGCGGGCAACGTCGACCACAACAAGGTCGTACGCCAGGTCCGCGCCGCCTTCGAGAAGGCGGGCGCCCTCCATCGCACCGACGCGACGCCGGTCGTCCCGCGCCAGGGCTCCCGCGCCCTGCGCACGGCGGGCCGCGTCGAGGTCATCAACCGCAAGACCGAGCAGGCCCACGTCATCCTCGGCATGCCGGGCCTCGCCCGCACCGACGAGCGCCGCTGGGCCATGGGCGTCCTGAACACCGCGCTCGGCGGCGGCATGTCCTCCCGCCTCTTCCAGGAAGTCCGGGAGAAGCGCGGCCTGGCCTACAGCGTGTACTCGTACACGTCGGGCTTCGCCGACACCGGCCTCTTCGGCGTGTACGCGGGCTGCCGCCCGAGCCAGGTGCACGACGTGCTGAAGATCTGCCGCGACGAACTCGACCAGGTCGCGGAGAACGGCCTGAGCGACGACGAGATCAGCCGCGCGATCGGCCAGCTCGCGGGCTCCACCGTCCTCGGTCTGGAGGACACCGGCGCGCTGATGAACCGTATCGGCAAGAGCGAGCTGTGCTGGGGCGAGCAGATGTCCGTCGACGACATGCTGGCCAAGATCGCGGCGGTCACCCCGGACGACGTCCGCGAGGTCGCCCGCGATGTGCTCGGCCACCGTCCTTCGCTGTCGGCCATCGGTCCGCTCAAGGACAAGCAGGCCGCCCGCCTGCACGAAGCGGTCTCCTAAGCCCTTAGCGGTCTTCTAACTCCCTTAAGGAATCAGGCACATGAGCAAGCTGCGCGTGGCGGTCATCGGAGCCAAGGGCCGGATCGGCTCCGAGGCCGTCCGGGCCGTCGAAGCCGCCGACGACCTGGAACTGGTCGCCGCCCTCGGCCGGGGCGACTCGCTGGACACGCTGGTGGAGACCGGCGCCCGGGTCGTGGTCGAACTGACCAACCCCGACTCGGTGATGGGCAACCTGGACTTCTGCGTACGGCACGGGATCCACGCCGTGGTCGGTACGACGGGCTGGACGGACGACCGCGTCGCGCAGCTGGAGACCGCGCTGGCCGCATCCCCGGAGACGGGCGTTCTGATCGCCCCGAACTTCTCCATCGGCGCGGTCCTCACCATGAAGTTCGCGCAGATCGCGGCGCCGTACTTCGAGTCCGTCGAGGTCGTCGAGCTGCACCACCCGAACAAGGCCGACGCCCCCAGCGGTACCGCCACGCGCACCGCCCAGCTCATCGCCGAGGCGCGCAGGGAGGCGGGCAGCGCCCCGCAGCCGGACGCCACGGCGACCGCGCTCGACGGCGCCCGCGGCGCGGACGTCGACGGCGTGCCGGTGCACTCCGTGCGCCTGCGCGGCCTCCTGGCCCACCAGGAGGTGCTGCTCGGCGGCGAGGGCGAGACCCTCACCGTCCGGCACGACTCGCTGCACCACAGCAGCTTCATGCCGGGCATTCTGCTCGGCGTACGCCGTGTGGTGAGCACGCCGGGCCTGACGTTCGGCCTGGAACACTTCCTGGATCTGAACTGACGCGGGCCGGCTGACCCTCATGCGAGCAAAGATCACTTACGCCGTCACGGCTGCCGTCCTGGTCGTCTACTTCGTCCTGGTCGGCAGCCGCGGCGTGCTCCTGCTCCAGCACGGCACCGCGCTCACCGTCACCTTCGGTGTCGCGGTACTGATCCTGCCGTTCATCGGCGTCTGGTTCCTCTGGAAGAACACCCAGTTCGTCCGGCGTGCCAACCGGCTCGCCGCCGAGCTCGAGGCCGAAGGCGGCCTGCCGGTGGACGAGTTGAAGCGCACGCCCGGCGGCCGCATCGACCGCGACTCGGCCGACGAGGTGTTCGCCAGGCGCAAGGCCGAGACCGAGGACGCGCCGGACGACTGGCGCTGCTGGTTCCGCTTGGCCGTCGCCTATCACGACGCCAGGGACACTCCGCGCGCGCGAAAGGCGATGCAGCGCGCGATCGCGCTGCACTCGGGCAGACCGGCGAACATCTAACTCACCCAGCGCAAGCCGGGCTCAGACCGGGCACGCTGGGCTCGGACCACGCCCGCCGGGTTCAGACTGCACACGCCGGGCTCGGACCGCGCACGCCGGGCTCGGGCTCTGCACACCGGGCCCCTGGGACCTGCAGGTCCGGTCTTCCGGCCTGTACGCCGGGTTCAGGCTCCGCGCGTCCGGCTCAGGCTCGTACGCCGGGTCTCAAGCCCTGCACGTCCGGCCCAAGCTCTGCACATGCGGCTCAAGCCTGCCCGCCCGGCTCAGGCCCGTACGCCGAGTGTGAGGCCCCTGCACGTCCGCCCTTCCGGCCTGTACGCCGGCTGCAGCACTGCACGTCTGGCTCAAGCCTGCCCGCCCGGCTCAGGCCTGTACGCCGGGTGTCAGGCCCTGCACGTCCGGCTCAGGCCTGCACTGCACGTCCGGCCCAAGCTCTGCACATGCGGCTCAAGCCTGCACGTCCGGCTCAGGCAGTGCGCCGGTACTCGTCGGCCCATACCTCGATGGAGTCGGCCGCCCGGTTGAAGGCCTCGTGCCGGGCCATGAAGTCGGCGTTGCGGTCGGTGAGCAGCGGCTGCTGCCCGCCGGCCTGCTCGTCCCGCCGTACGAGGATGAGTGCCTGGCCCTGCACGGTGCGGGGCAGACCCATCCACCGCACGGGCTGCTGCGTCGTGCGCACGGTCGCGACCTGCGCCCACGGCACGGTCTGCGTCGTCAGGAACGCCACCCGGCGCAGCCCGTGCGCGCTCACCCAGGTACCCATCCGCAGCAGCCGCAGCGCGCCCGCGATGATCGCCACCGCGAGCCCCGCACAGACCGCCGCACCCGCCACTGAGTCCGCGAACGCGATGATCACGGCGGCGACGAGCACGAACGAGGCGAGCAGCAGGAGCAGCGCCGCCGCCCCCACCCGCCACGGCCCCGGCCGGTAGGGCCGGCGCCAGTGGTCGCGGTCGTCGAACGGCAGCGCGGCGTCGTCGGCCGTCTCGTCAAAGGCGCGGTCCGCCGTCAGGAAGGGCAGGGGCACGACTGAATCCTCACTCGATCCACGCACGGGCTGTGCCCGGTGAGGCTACCGAGCCCTGCTCACGCCGACCACCCTTGGGGGTCCAAGGGGGTACCTCCACGCCATTCGGGCGGTGGCGGAGTACGCATGGACCGCGACGGTCGTCATCGACCGTCCGAGGCCTCGGACTGCTGGGTGTGCCCGGGGGCCTGATCAGGGGAGAGGGCAGGCATGCCGACCAGCAGGGAACCTGCGAGTCCGGCGGCCACGACCAGGCCGATCAGGGTGCGGCCCACGATCTGAGAGGCCGAGGGGCGCTCTCGGGGCGGGGGAGTGACGTTGCTGCGAAACTTGTCGGCTTCGGCGATGAAGGCGAACGGTACGGGCTCGCGCCGACGGAACATGGGGTGCGTTTCTCCTCAGGCGACTCGAACTTAACTCTGTTGTCCAGTCAGACGCTCGAAAGACCCAATTGGTGCCCGGTTTCGCCAAATTCGCCGAAGATTGTCGTGACGGGCCACCGAACGGCCGATTGTCAGTGCCGGGCCATAGAGTGGGCGCCGCCCGAGTGATGCACATGGAAGGACCCCGCCAGTGAGCGAGACCCCCACCGAAGACCTCAAGCCCAGCTTCCGCAGCGAGGTCACCGTCGAGTTGGTGAAGCATGCCGCGACCGACTCCGACGTCCTGTGGGCCGCCCGTGTCTCCACTGCCGGCGAGCAGTCCCTGGAGGAGCTCCAGAAGGACCCCGAGCGCTCCAAGGGCTTGATCAATTATCTGATGCGGGACCGCCACGGCAGCCCCTTCGAGCACAACTCCATGACGTTCTTCATCAGCGCCCCCATCTTCGTCTTCCGCGAGTTCATGCGGCACCGCGTCGGCTGGTCGTACAACGAGGAATCGGGCCGCTACAGGGAGCTCCAGCCCACGTTCTACGTCCCCGACGAGTCCCGCAAGCTGGTCCAGGAAGGCCGCCCCGGGAAGTACGTCTTCGTGGAGGGCACCCAGGCCCAGCAGGAACTCACGGGCCGCGTCATGGAGGACTCCTACCGCCAGGCGTACGAGGCGTATCAGGAGATGCTCGCCGCCGGCGTCGCGCGTGAAGTCGCCCGCGCGGTCCTGCCGGTCGGCCTCTTCTCGTCGATGTACGCGACGTGCAACGCCCGTTCGCTGATGCACTTCCTCGGCCTGCGCACGCAGCACGAGCTCGCCAAGGTCCCGTCCTTCCCGCAGCGGGAGATCGAGATGGTCGGCGAGAAGATGGAGGAGCACTGGGCCAAGCTCATGCCCCTCACGCACGCGGCCTTCAACGCCAACGGGCGCGTGGCTCCGTAAGGCACTGATGTACGGGTGGGCTGAGCGAGGTGTCCGTATTGCGGCATTTCGAGAAGTTCATCTAGCCTGATCAAACGGACCCGGCACTGCTTGAACCCCCGAGCAGGCAGTGCCGGGCTCCGCACTTGTCAGGTCCGCACACATCCCCCGAGGGGGGACCACGCGCTGAGCAGCGAGTAGCGTGTTACCCATGGCTCCGACCTCCACTCCGCAGACCCCCTTCGGCAGGGTCCTCACCGCTATGGTCACGCCCTTTACGGCGGACGGCGCACTCGACCTCGACGGCGCGCAGCGGCTCGCCGCCCATCTGGTGGACGCAGGCAACGACGGCCTCGTCATCAACGGCACCACGGGCGAGTCCCCGACCACCAGCAATGCGGAGAAAGCCGAGCTCGTACGAGCCGTAGTAGAAGCAGTCGGAGACCGAGCCCACGTCGTCGCCGGCGTCGGCACGAACGACACCCGCCACAGCATCGAGCTCGCCCGCGACGCCGAGCGTGTCGGCGCCACCGGCCTCCTGACGGTCACGCCGTACTACAACAAGCCCCCGCAGGAGGGCCTCCTCCGGCACTTCACCGCGATCGCCGACAGCACCGAGCTGCCCGTCATGCTCTACGACATCCCCGGCCGCAGCGGCGTACCGATCAACACCGAGACGATCGTCCGTCTCGCCCACCACCCCCGGATCGTCGCCAACAAGGACGCCAAGGGCGACCTCGGCCGCGCCAGCTGGGCCATCGCCCGCTCCGGCCTCGCCTGGTACTCCGGCGACGACATGCTGAACCTCCCGCTGCTCTCCGTCGGCGCCTGCGGCTTCGTCTCCGTCGTCAGCCACGTGGTCACCCCGGAGCTGCGCGCGATGATCGACGCGTACTCCACGGGTGACGTACAGAAGGCCACCGAGATCCACCAGAAGCTGCTCCCGGTCTTCACCGGCATGTTCCGTACGCAGGGTGTGATCACCACGAAGGCGGCGCTCACCCTCCAGGGCCGCCCCGCGGGACCGCTGCGGCTGCCCCTGGTCGAACTGTCGCCCGACGAGACCGCGCAACTCAAGATCGATCTCGCCGCCGGCGGGGTACAGCTCTAACCACAGACTTCACAACTGAATACGCGAAACACCGCGGGACACCGTCCCGCACCCACCCCAAACAACTGCTACTGCACGAACGTCATGCGCGCCACGTGCCCCGGAGGTACGTGGCGCGTGTGGTGAGGAGAGTCTTTTGAGTCATCCGCATCCTGAACTCGGCGCCCCGCCGAAGCTCCCGAAGGGCGGCCTGCGGGTCACCCCGCTCGGCGGCCTCGGCGAAATCGGCCGCAACATGACCGTCTTCGAGTACGGCGGCCGCCTGCTGATCGTCGACTGCGGAGTGCTCTTCCCCGAGGAGGAGCAGCCCGGAATCGACCTGATCCTGCCGGACTTCACGTCCATCAGGGACCGCCTCGACGACATCGACGGCATCGTGCTCACGCACGGCCACGAGGACCACATCGGCGGTGTCCCCTATCTCCTCCGCGAGAAGCCGGACATCCCGCTGATCGGCTCCAAGCTGACCCTCGCGCTCATCGAGGCGAAGCTCCAGGAGCACCGGATCCGTCCGTACACGCTGGAGGTCGTCGAGGGCGACCGCGAGCGCCTCGGCCCGTTCGACTGCGAGTTCGTCGCGGTCAACCACTCCATCCCGGACGCCCTGGCCGTCGCCGTCCGCACGCCCGCGGGCATGGTGGTCGCCACCGGCGACTTCAAGATGGACCAGCTGCCGATGGACGGCCGCCTCACGGACCTGCACGCGTTCGCACGGCTGAGCGAGGAAGGCATCGACCTCCTCCTCTCCGACTCGACGAACGCCGAGGTCCCGGGCTTCGTGCCGCCGGAGCGCGACATCTCGAACGTGATCCGGGGCGTCTTCGCCGGCGCCCAGAAGCGGATCATCGTGGCGAGCTTCGCCAGCCACGTGCACCGCATCCAGCAGATCCTGGACGCAGCCCACGAGTACGGCCGCAGGGTCGCCTTCGTCGGCCGCTCCATGGTCCGCAACATGGGCATCGCCCGCGACCTCGGCTACCTCAAGGTCCCGCCGGGCCTGGTGGTCGACGTCAAGACGCTCGACGACCTGCCGGACCACGAGGTCGTGCTCGTCTGCACGGGCTCGCAGGGTGAACCGATGGCCGCCCTTTCCCGGATGGCCAACCGCGACCACCAGATCCGCATCGTCCAGGGCGACACGGTGATCCTGGCTTCGTCGCTCATCCCCGGCAACGAGAACGCGGTCTACCGCGTGATCAACGGCCTGACCCGCTGGGGAGCGAACGTCGTCCACAAGGGCAACGCGAAGGTGCACGTCTCCGGCCACGCGTCGGCCGGCGAGCTCCTGTACTTCTACAACATCTGCAAGCCCAAGAACCTGATGCCGGTCCACGGCGAATGGCGCCATCTGCGCGCCAACGCCGAGCTCGGCGCCCTCACCGGCGTCCCGCACGACCGCATCGTGATCGCCGAGGACGGCGTCGTCGTCGACCTCGTCGAGGGCAAGGCCAAGATCGTCGGCAAGGTCCAGGCGGGATACGTCTACGTGGACGGCCTCTCCGTAGGTGACGTCGGCGAGCCCGCGCTGAAGGACCGCAGGATCCTCGGGGACGAGGGCATCATCTCGGTCTTCGTGGTGGTGGACTCCAGTACCGGCAAGATCACCGGGGGCCCGCACATCCAGGCCCGCGGCTCCGGCATCGACGACTCGGCCTTCTCCGCCGTGATGCCGAGGGTCCAGGAGGTCCTCGAGAAGTCGGCCCAGGACGGCGTCGTCGAGCCCCACCAGCTGCAGCAACTCATCCGCCGCACGCTGGGCAAGTGGGTCTCGGACAACTACCGCCGACGCCCGATGATCCTTCCCGTCGTCGTCGAGGTCTGACCCCGGCACTGCGTGAACTAGGAGCGGGGCGCCTCGATTTGCATCGGGGCGCCCCGCTCCAGTACGTTTACGTCTCCGCCTGAGAGGGAAGCACCCGGCGCTCACGTGTCTGGAGCAACCCGAAGAGGGCGGGGGTATTCCGACTTAGAATCTCTGATAAAGTCGGACCCGCCGGAAAGGGAAACGCGAAAGCCGAAAGGCCGGAGCGGGAACCGGAAAGGCACCGAGGAAATCGGACACGAAAGAGTCTGATAGAGTCGGAAACGCAAGACAGCAAGAACAGCAAGACAAAATGAAACACCGAAGGGAAGCGCCCGGAGGAAAGCCCGAGAGGGTGAGTACAAAGGAAGCGTCCGTTCCTTGA
>NZ_BMTR01000019.1 GCF_014649775.1 Streptomyces longisporoflavus
ACGTCGGCATCATCGGCATGCTGATCCTCACGCGCTGGTGGGACTTCTGGACCAGCTGACGGGTTCCCCGGCCACGGGCGGCGTTGTCAGTGGGCTGACGTAGGGTTCGAAGCGTGGAGCCCGACCTGTTCACCGCAGCTGCCGAGGACCGCCAGGAGAAGGACCCTTCGACAAGTCCCCTGGCCGTCCGGATGCGCCCGCGCACCCTCGAAGAAGTAGTCGGCCAGCAGCACCTGCTGAAGCCGGGCTCGCCCCTGCGGAGACTGGTGGGCGAGGGCGGGGGAGGACCGGCGGGACCCTCGTCGGTGTTCCTGTGGGGCCCGCCGGGCATCGGCAAGACGACCCTCGCCTACGTGGTCTCGAAGGCCACGAACAAGCGCTTCGTCGAGCTCTCCGCGATCACCGCGGGCGTGAAGGAAGTCCGCGCGGTCATCGACGGGGCCCGCAGGGCGATGGGCGGTCACGGCAAGGAGACCGTCCTCTTCCTGGACGAGATCCACCGCTTCAGCAAGGCCCAGCAGGACTCCCTGCTGCCCGCCGTCGAGAACCGCTGGGTGACGCTGATCGCGGCGACGACCGAGAACCCGTACTTCTCGATCATCTCCCCGCTCCTGTCCCGCTCCCTGCTCCTCACGCTCGAACCGCTCACGGACGACGACCTGCGCGGCCTGCTGCGCCGGGCGCTCAGCGAGGAGCGGGGCCTCGGCGGCGCGGTGGAGCTGCCCGAGGACACCGAGGAGCATCTCCTGCGGATCTCCGGCGGCGACGCCCGGCGCGCGCTCACCGCCCTGGAGGCGGGCGCCGGCTCGGCCCTGGCCAAGGGCGAGAAGGAGATCACCCTCCAGACCCTGGAGGAGTCGGTCGACCGCGCCGCCGTGAAGTACGACCGGGACGGCGACCAGCACTACGACGTCGCGAGCGCCCTCATCAAGTCCATCCGCGGTTCGGACGTCGACGCGGCCCTGCACTATCTCGCCCGGATGATCGAGGCGGGCGAGGACCCCCGCTTCATCGCACGGCGCCTGATGATCTCCGCGAGCGAGGACATCGGCCTCGCCGACCCCACGGCGCTGCCCACGGCCGTCGCCGCCGCCCAGGCCGTCGCCATGATCGGCTTCCCGGAGGTCGCGCTCACCCTCAGCCACGCCACGATCGCCCTCGCCCTGGCCCCGAAGTCGAACGCCGCGACGATCGCCATCCAGTCCGCCCGGGCCGACGTCCGCGCGGGACTCGCGGGCCCCGTCCCGCCCCACCTGCGCGACGGGCACTACAAGGGAGCGGCCAAGCTCGGCCACGCCCAGGGCTACGTGTATCCGCACGACGTACCGGGCGCGATCGCCGCCCAGCAGTACGCACCGGACACCGTCGCCGCCAAGCGCTACTACCAACCCACGCGGTACGGAGCCGAGGCGCGGTACGCGGACGTGGTCGAGCGGGTCCGCGAGCGCCTCAAGGGCGAGTAGCGCACCCCCGAGGTCACCGCGGCTGAGGCACCCTCCGTCACCCGGTACACTTGCCCGAAGTGCTGCGTCCCGTGTCCGGTCTCGTACCGGCGCCACCAGAACGGGACATCCAGCCGGAGCCCCGGACCTCGCGGTCCAGGGATCTCCAGGAGCGTCGCGCACCGTCGAAGGTGTCGCGGGCAGCCCACCACCATCTCGTACTGCGGGAATCGGTCGGTGGGCCACTCGCGTGCTGCACATAGTGCCCAGACCCGGGAGCGGCTGCCCGCCGGATCCAGAACCACCGGATCCGATGGGTTTCCCGAGCTGCGGATGCGACCTCCCCTAACCCTGGTGAAGCCGATTTCACACTGAACAGAGAGGTTGGTTCATGACGAACCAGTCCCGCCCCAAGGTCAAGAAGTCGCGTGCCCTCGGCATCGCGCTGACCCCGAAGGCCGTCAAGTACTTCGAGGCCCGCCCCTACCCGCCGGGCGAGCACGGCCGTGGGCGCAAGCAGAACTCGGACTACAAGGTCCGTCTGCTCGAGAAGCAGCGTCTGCGCGCGCAGTACGACATCAGCGAGAAGCAGATGGCCCGTGCGTACGACCGCGCCAAGAAGGCCGAAGGCAAGACCGGCGAGGCCCTGGTCATCGAGCTCGAGCGCCGTCTCGACGCCCTGATCCTGCGTTCGGGCATCGCCCGCACGATCTACCAGGCCCGTCAGATGGTCAGCCACGGCCACATCGAGGTCAACGGCGGCAAGGTCGACAAGCCGTCGTTCCGTGTCCGTCCCGACGACGTCGTGATGGTCCGCGAGCGCAGCCGCGAGAAGCCGCTGTTCCAGGTCGCCCGCGAGGGCGGTTTCGCCCCCGACGGCGAGATCCCGCGTTACCTCCAGGTCAACCTGAAGGCCCTGGCCTTCCGCCTGGACCGTGACCCGAACCGCAAGGAGATCCCCGTGATCTGCGACGAGCAGCTCGTCGTCGAGTACTACGCCCGCTGACCCGGACGTAGCTCTCCCTGCTTCAGCCCGTCGCCCGCCCTTCCTTCGTGGAGGGGCAGGCGGCGGGTTTTTGCTTTGCCCCCGGTGCTCGCGCGCAGGGCCCGCGACACGGCGTCGTCCGGCGTGAGCCGGGCCCCGACGGCCAGACAGTCCTCGTAGCGCGCGTCGCCCAGCTGCTCGCGGGCCCGTGCCTCGCACAGCGCGTGCGGCCGGCCGAAGTTCCCCGAGCCGAACAGCGGCGGCCCCACCGAGGGCCAGATGCGGGATGCGGCGCCCTGCAGAACCGCGGCCTCCGCCGGGTCGCCCTCCACTGCCGTGAACAGGGCGAGCAGCTCGATCGCGAGCACCGTGCCGAGCAGGTCGTGGAAGGCGTGGTCCAGGGCGAGGCACCGCATGACCAGCTCACGGGCGGTGGCGGGCTCACCGCGCGTCCAGGCCGCGAAGCCGAGCACATAGAGGGCGTACGCGAGAGTCCAGCGCTCGCCGTGGTCCTCGCAGACCTGGCGGACGTCCTCGCAGAGCACGACCGCGTCGGCGATCTCGCCGCGGAAGGCAAGGGCCATCGCCAGCTCGACCTGGCCCATCAGGACGTTGCTGTTGAGCTCGCCGAGCTCGTGGTACTGGTCTAGGGCCGAGCGCAGCAGGGTCTCGGCCCGCTCCACGTCGTCGGTGAGGAGCGCGAGACAGCCGGTGCGGTGCACGGCGTACGCGGTCGCGATGGCGCTGCCGGTACGTTCCGCCTCGTCCTTGCACTCCTGCAGCGCGGCGAGCGCGGCGGCCGTGTCGCCCTGCAGGACCGCGACGTAGCCGAGCACCCACAGCGCCTTGAGGCGGGAGTCGTCGTGGTCGCCGTCCAGCTCGAGGGCCCGGTCGAGCCAGTGCCGGCCCTCCGCGAGCCGCCCGCAGCCGACCCAGTAGAACCACAGGCTGCCCGCGAGATACTGCCCCAGATGCGTCTCGTCCGGCTCGGTCAGGCAGTACTCGAGAGCGCCCCGCAGGTTGGGCAGCTCGACGTCGACGAGTTCGGCGACCCGCGCCTGGCGCGGCGAGAACCAGTCAAGCTCGCACCAGGTGGCCAGGCCCATGTACCAGTCGCGGTGCCGGCGCCGCATGCGCGCGGCGTCGCCGGTCGCCTCCAGCCAGTCGGCGCCGTACGCCCGGACCGTGTCGAGCATGCGGTAGCGGACGCCCGTCGGCCCTTCCTCGCGGGTCACGACGGACTGGGCGAGCAGCTCGCCGAGCACGTCGAGCACGTCGTCGGCGCGCAGACCGTCGCCGGTGCAGATGTACTCGACCGCGTCCAGGTCGAAGGGGCCGCAGAACACCGAGAGCCGCGCCCACAGCAGACGCTCCTGCGCCGTGCACAGCTCATGGCTCCAGCCGATGGCCGTACGCAGGGTCTGGTGCCGCGGCAGTACATCGCGCCGGGTGCCGGTGAGCAGCGCGAAGCGGTCGTCGAGGCGGGACAGCAGCTGCGCGGGCGAGAGAGCCCGCAGCCGCCCCGCCGCCAGCTCCAGGGCCAGCGGGATCCCGTCCAGGCGGCGGCACAGCTCCGCTACGTCCGCCTCGTTCCCCTCGTCCAGGACGAACCCCGGGAGCCCCGCCGCCGCACGGTCGGCGAAGAGCGCCGCCGCGTCCGGTGCGGGCAGCGGCGCGAGCGGGAAGATCCGCTCGCCCCCGGTGTCGAGGGGCCTGCGCCCCACCGCGAGCACGCGAAGACCGGGGCAGCGGTGCAGCAGATCCCCCACCAGCGAGGCGCACGCCTCCACCAGATGCTCGAACCCGTCGAGGACGAGCAGGACTTCCCGCTCGGCGAGATGGTCGACGAGTACCTTGCGCGGTGTGCGGTGCGTGTGATCCGTCAGACGCAGCGCGTCGGCGACCGCGTGCTCCACCAGTTCCGGATCACGGACCGCCGAGAGCTCCACCAGCCAGGCGCCGCCCCGCGAAGCGGCCGCGGCGGCCGCGCGGACGGCGAGGCGCGATTTCCCGACACCGCCGACGCCGGTCACCGTGATCAGGCGTCCGGTCTCCAACGCGGCGGTGAGCGCGGCCAGTTCGTCGGTGCGTCCCACGAAGGCGGTGAGTTCCAGGGGCAGGTTGCCGGGTCCGGGGGCCTGCGCGGGGAGGCTGTGCCGGTGATCGCCCGTGCGCTGATCGCGTCGCATGAGATACGCAGCGTACCGATGCGTAAGCGGTCCGTACAATCACTTGAGGCAACTCCCCTGACCGAACGCGGTAATGCGGTGCGGAGCCTTCGCCCCGGCGCGATAGGGTCGGGGGACGACTTTTCGATGTTCGGAACCGATGTTTCAGGGAGCGGTGCGCAGTGTCGGGTGGAGAGGTGGCCGGGATCCTGGTGGCCGTCTTCTGGGCGATCCTGGTCTCCTTCCTGGCCGTGGTGCTCGTGAGGCTGGCGCAGACGCTCAGGGCGACGACCAAGCTCGTCGCGGAAGTGACCGAGCAGGCCGTCCCGCTCCTCTCCGACGCCTCCACCGCGGTGCGCTCGGCGCAGACCCAGATCGACCGGGTCGACGCCATCGCGTCGGACGTCCAGGAAGTCACCTCGAACGCGTCGGCGCTCTCCACGACGGTGGCCTCCACCTTCGGCGGGCCCCTCGTCAAGGTCGCGGCGTTCGGCTACGGGGTGCGCAGGGCCCTGGGCCGCAAGGCAGGACCCGAAACAGACCATGTGCCACCGGCACCCGCCCGACGTACCGTGATCGTGGGGCGCACGGTCCCCTCCGCACGGCGGCGGGGCAAGCGGAAGAAGGACTGACGCAGCGATGTTCCGCCGTACGTTCTGGTTCACCGCGGGCGCCGCGGCCGGTGTGTGGGCCACCACCAAGGTCAACCGCAAGATCAGGCAACTGACCCCCGAGAGCCTCGCGGCGCAGGCCGCGAACAAGGCGGTCGAGGCGGGTCACAAGCTCAAGGACTTCGCTCTCGACGTCCGCGACGGCATGGCCCAGCGCGAGGCCGAACTGGGCGAGGCCCTCGGTCTCGAGGCCCCGGTCGACCCCGGACTTCCGGGGCGGCACCGTGTCGTGGTGGCCATCGAGAACGGCAAGACCAGCAAGACCGACAAGAACACGCAGGGCAAGTACCTCTCGAAGTCGAAGTACTCGTACAACCGGAATGAGGACCACTGATGGAGTCGGCCGAGATTCGCCGCCGCTGGCTGAGCTTCTTCGAGGAGCGCGGGCACACCGTCGTCCCTTCGGCGTCGCTCATCGCGGACGACCCGACTCTGCTCCTCGTCCCCGCGGGCATGGTGCCCTTCAAGCCCTACTTCCTGGGTGAGGTCAAGCCGCAGTTCTCGCGCGCCACGAGCGTGCAGAAGTGCGTGCGCACGCCCGACATCGAAGAGGTCGGCAAGACCACGCGGCACGGCACGTTCTTCCAGATGTGCGGCAACTTCTCCTTTGGCGACTACTTCAAGGAAGGCGCCATCACGTACGCCTGGGAGCTGCTCACCAGCTCCGTGGCGGACGGCGGCTACGGCCTCGACCCCGAGCGCCTGTGGGTGACGGTCTACCTCGACGACGACGAGGCCGAGACCATCTGGCGCGAGAAGGTGGGCGTACCCGCCGAGCGCATCCAGCGCCTGGGCAAGAAGGACAACTACTGGTCCATGGGCGTCCCCGGACCCTGCGGCCCCTGCTCCGAGATCAACTACGACCGCGGCCCCGAGTTCGGCGTCGAGGGCGGCCCCGCCGTCAACGACGAGCGCTACGTGGAGATCTGGAACCTGGTCTTCATGCAGTACGAGCGCGGCGAGGGCACCTCGAAGGAGGACTTCGAGATCCTCGGCGAGCTGCCCAGCAAGAACATCGACACCGGCCTCGGTCTCGAACGCCTCGCGATGATCCTGCAGGGCGTACAGAACATGTACGAGACCGACACCCTGCGCGTCGTCATGGACAAGGCCACCGAACTGACCGGCGTGCGGTACGGCGCCGAGCAGGGCTCTGACGTCTCCCTGCGCGTGGTCGCCGACCACATGCGGACGTCCGTGATGCTCATCGGCGACGGCGTCACCCCCGGCAACGAAGGCCGCGGCTATGTGCTGCGCCGCATCATGCGCCGCGCCATCCGCAACATGCGTCTGATGGGCGCCACAGGACCGGTCGTCCACGAGCTCGTCGACACGGTCATCAAGTCGATGGGCGAGCAGTACCCCGAGCTGCGATCCGACCGCAAGCGCATCGAGACCGTCGCGCTCGCCGAAGAGGCCGCCTTCCTCAAGGCCCTCAAGGGCGGCACGAACATTCTCGACACCGCCGTCACCGAGACCAAGGCCGTCGGCGGCAAGGTCCTCTCCGGCGACAAGGCGTTCCTGCTGCACGACACGTGGGGCTTCCCGATCGACCTCACCCTGGAGATGGCCGCCGAACAGGGCCTCTCGGTGGACGAGGACGGCTTCCGGCGCCTGATGAAGGAGCAGCGGGAGCGCGCCAAGGCCGACGCCCAGGCCAAGAAGACCGGCCACGCCGACCTGCACGCCTACCGCGAGATCGCCGACAACGCCGGCGCCACGGACTTCACCGGCTACACCCTCACCGAGAACGAGGCCTCGATCGTCGGCCTCCTGGTCAACGGCGTCTCGTCGCCCGCCGCCCGCGAGGGCGACGAGGTCGAGGTCGTCCTCGACCGCACCCCCTTCTACGCCGAGGGCGGCGGCCAGATCGGTGACACCGGCCGGATCCGCCTCGACAACGGCGCGGTCGTCGAGATCCGCGACGTGCAGAAGCCGGTCCCCGGCGTGCACGTCCACAAGGGTGTCGTCCAGGTGGGCGAGATCACCGTCGGCGCACCGGTCTGGGCCTCGATTGACGCGCGCCGCCGCACGGCCATCGCGCGCGCCCACTCCGCCACGCACCTCACGCACCAGGCGCTGCGCGACGCGCTCGGCCCGACGGCCGCGCAGGCCGGTTCCGAGAACCAGCCCGGCCGCTTCCGCTTCGACTTCGGCTCTCCGTCCGCCGTGCCCACGGCCGTCATGACGGACGTCGAGCAGAAGATCAACGAAGTGCTCGCCCACGAGCTCGACGTGCAGGCCGAGGTCATGTCGATCGACGAGGCCAAGAAGCAGGGCGCCATCGCCGAGTTCGGCGAGAAGTACGGCGAGCGGGTCCGCGTGGTCACCATCGGCGACTTCTCCAAGGAACTGTGCGGCGGCACGCACGTCCACAACACCGCCCAGCTGGGCCTGGTGAAGCTGCTCGGAGAGTCGTCCATCGGTTCGGGCGTGCGCCGCATCGAGGCCCTGGTCGGCGTCGACGCGTACAACTTCCTCGCCAAGGAGCACACGGTCGTCGCCCAGCTCCAGGAGCTGATCAAGGGCCGTTCCGAGGAGCTGCCCGAGAAGGTCGCCGCCATGCTCGGCAAGCTGAAGGACGCGGAGAAGGAGATCGACAAGTTCCGCGCGGAGAAGGTCCTCGCGGCCGCCGCCGGTCTCGTCGACAGTGCCAAGGACGTACGAGGCGTCGCCCTGGTCACCGGCCAGGTGCCGGACGGCACGGGCGCCGACGACCTGCGCAAGCTGGTCCTCGACGTGCGCCACCGCATCCCCGGCGACCGCCCGGCCGTCGTCGCCCTGTTCACCACGGCCAACGGCCGACCGCTGACGGTCATCGCCACGAACGAAGCCGCCCGTGAGCGCGGCCTCAAGGCCGGCGACCTGGTCCGTACGGCCGCCAAGACCCTCGGCGGCGGTGGCGGCGGCAAGCCGGACGTCGCCCAGGGCGGCGGCCAAAACCCCGCGGCCATCGGTGACGCCATGGCCGCCGTCGAGCGCCTCGTCGGCGAGACGGCCTGATGGACGACTCCTCAGGGGGCATGCGCAGGGGCCGACGCCTTGCCGTCGACGTCGGTGACGCCCGGATCGGGGTCGCCTCGTGCGACCCCGACGGGATCCTCGCCACGCCGGTGGAGACGGTTCCGGGACGCGATGTCCCGGCCGCGCAGCGCCGGTTGAAGCAGCTCGTCGACGAGTACGAACCGATCGAGATCGTCGTCGGTCTCCCTCGCTCCCTCAACGGGGGCGAGGGCCCGGCGGCCGCCAAGATCCGCGCGTTCGTCCAGGACCTCGCCCGCATGGTGGCCCCCATTTCAGTGAGGCTCGTGGACGAGAGGATGACCACAGTGACGGCCAGTCAGGGCCTGCGCGCCTCGGGCGTGAAGTCCAAAAAGGGCAGGTCTGTCATCGATCAGGCGGCGGCCGTCATCATCCTTCAGCAGGCTCTGGAGTCCGAACGGGCGTCAGGTAAAGCTCCGGGCGAGGGCGTCGAAGTGGTCATCTGATCGCGATACGGTAACGTTCCGCGCGATGCGGCGGTGTTCGAACAGCTGCCGCACAGCATCAAGAGGCGGAACGGTTGCCCTCCCACTCAGACGGCGGCCCCGCCTCGCGGCATGTAGGGGATCGATGACTGAGTATGGCCGGGGCACGGGCTCCGAACCGTGGCATCCCGAGGACCCGTTGTACGGGGACGGCGGATGGGGAGGACAGCAGCCTTCGGGCGGCCAGTCCGCCTACGGCGGCCAGGGGCAGTACCACCCTCAGCAGCATGCCCAGCAGCCGCAGCAACCCCACCAGGCCCAGTACGACGACTGGAGCACGGGCCAGCAGCAGGCCTACGGCCAGCAGCAGTACGGCGGGCCCGCAGGCCAGCAGCAGTACAACGGCGGCCCCGAGCAGCAGTACAACGGCGGCTGGGACGCAGGCCGGCAGGGTCAGGCCGCGTACACCGCCGATCCGTCGGACCCCTACGGCCACCAGGCGGGCGGCTACGGCGCGGAGAGCCCGGACTACTACGGCACTCCCGACGCGTACCCTCCGCCGGAGCCGCCGTCCCGCCGCCGCCCCGACCCCGAGCCGCAGCAGGACTGGGACCCGGGGCCGGACCAGGGCGAGCACGCCTTCTTCTCCGGCGCCGATGACGACGAGGACGAGTACGACGACGACGATCCGGGCCGCCGTGGTGGCCGCGGGGACCGTCGGGGCGGCCGGGGCGGCAAGAAACCGAAGAAGCGCAGGAGTGGTTGCGCGTGCCTGGTCGTGACGCTGGTGTTTGCCGGCGGCCTCGGCGGGGTCGGCTATTTCGGCTACCAGTTCTACCAGGACCGCTTCGGCGCCGCCCCGGACTACGCGGGCGAGGGCACCGGCACCGCGACCGTCGAGATCCCGAAGGGATCCGGCGGCTTTGCGATCGGCCAGAAACTGAAGGACGCCGGGGTCGTCAAGAGCGTGGACGCCTTTGTCTCCGCGCAGGCGCAGAACCCCAAGGGTGAAACCATTCAGGAGGGCGTCTATCTCCTGAAGAAGGAAATGTCGGCCAAGAGCGCGGTCGACCTGATGCTCAGCCCGAAGAGCCGCAATAACCTCATCATTCCCGAGGGTCGGCGGAATTCCTGGGTTTATGGGCAGATCGATACTCGTCTGGAGCTTGAAAAGGGCACCACCGAGAAGGTCGCCAAGAAGGAATGGAAGAATCTCGGGCTTCCTGCCTGGGCGAACACCAGCAAGGACATCAAGGACCCGCTCGAGGGCTTCCTTTATCCCTCCAGCTACGCGGTTGCCAAGGGTCAGAAGCCCGAAGCCGTGCTCAAGAAGATGGTCGCCCACGCCAGTCAGAGGTACGAGGAGATGGGCCTCAAGTCGAAGGCCGCAGAACTGCAGTTGGAGAACCCGCTGCAGGTCCTCACGGTGGCCAGCCTGGTCCAGGCCGAAGGCATGACGCACGACGACTTCAAGAAGATGGCGTCTGTCGTCTACAACCGCCTCAAGACGTCGAACACCGTGACCAACCAGAAGCTCGAATTCGACTCGACGTACAACTACCTCAAGGGGCAGAGCGAGATCAATATCCCGATCTCGAAGATCCGGACCGACCCGGATCCGTACAACACCTACTTCCACAAGGGCCTCCCGCCGGGGCCGATCGGGAACCCGGGTGACGAAGCGCTGGCGGCCACCCTGGCTCCTGACGGCGGTGGCTGGATGTTCTTCATCTCCGTCGACGGAAAGAAGACCCAGTTCACCAAGACGCTGTCCGAGCACGAGAAGCTGGTCGCCAAGTTCAACGATCGGCAGAAGAATGGTGACTAAACAAGGCCGCCGAGCCGCAGTCCTCGGCTCCCCCATCGCCCACTCCCTCTCCCCGGTGCTGCACCGCGCCGCATACGAGGAGCTGGGTCTCGCCGAGTGGACGTACGACCTGTTCGACGTCGACGAGGCGGCGCTGGCCGGCTTTCTGAAGGGCCTCGGGTCCGAGTGGGCCGGACTCTCGCTGACGATGCCGCTCAAGCGCGCGGTGATCCCGCTGCTCGACGAGATCAGCGGGACCGCCGCGTCCGTCGAGGCGGTCAACACCGTCGTCTTCGGGCAGGACGGCCGCCGCGTCGGCGACAACACCGACATCCCCGGCATGGTCGCCGCGCTGCGGGAACGCGGCATCGAGCAGGTCGAGACGGCGGCGATCCTCGGCGCCGGCGCCACCGCGTCCTCCGCGCTCGCCGCGCTGGCGCGGATCTGCACGGGCGAGGTCGTCGCGTACGTACGCAGCCAGGCGCGCGCCGCCGAGATGCGGCAGTGGGGCGAGCGGCTCGACGTGGACGTGCGCACGGCGGACTGGGCGGACGCCGAGCAGGCGCTGAGCGCGCCGCTGGTGATCGCCACGACGCCCGCGGGCGCGACCGACGCGCTGTCCGCCGCCGTGCCCGAGCGGCCCACCACTCTCTTCGACGTCCTGTACGACCCGTGGCCCACCGCGCTCGCGGCCCGCTGGTCGATGTATGGCGGAGCCGTCGTCAGCGGGCTCGATCTCCTCGTGCACCAGGCCGTGCTGCAGGTCGAGCAGATGACGGGGTGTACGCCCGCGCCGCTGATCGCGATGCGCAAGGCGGGGGAGCACGCGCTGGCCGCTCGCTAGGACGTCCGTTTCCCCGCGGACGTCCGCTTCGTGGACCGGAGGCCGGGGCCCGCGTCCCGACGTGGGAGGATCAGGGTGGCGGGCCAGGGCCGCGCACCCGGTCGCGCCACGCAGTTCCAGGCGCGAGCATGAGGAGCACCGTTGAGCAGGTTGCGTTGGCTGACCGCGGGAGAGTCCCACGGACCCGCACTTGTCGCGACGCTGGAGGGTCTTCCCGCCGGCGTGCCGATCACCACGGAGATGGTGGCGGACCACCTGGCCCGGCGGCGCCTCGGCTATGGGCGCGGTGCGCGCATGAAATTCGAGCGTGACGAGGTCACCTTCCTGGGCGGCGTCCGGCACGGCCTGACCATGGGCTCGCCGGTGGCGATCATGGTGGGCAACACCGAGTGGCCCAAGTGGGAGCAGGTCATGGCGGCCGACCCGGTCGACCCCGGGGTCCTCGCCGACCTGGCCCGCAACGCCCCGCTGACCCGTCCGCGGCCCGGCCACGCCGACCTCGCGGGCATGCAGAAGTACGGCTTCGACGAGGCCCGGCCGATCCTGGAGCGTGCCTCGGCGCGCGAGACCGCGGCCCGCGTCGCCCTCGGCGCGGTCGCCCGCTCGTACCTCAAGGAGACGGCCGGGATCGAGATCGTCAGCCATGTGACGGAGCTGGCGAGCGCCAAGGCTCCGTACGGCGTCTACCCGACCCCCGCCGACGTCGAGAAGCTCGACGCCGACCCCGTGCGCTGCCTCGACGCGGACGCGAGCAAGGCGATGGTCGCCGAGATCGACCAGGCCCACAAGGACGGCGACACCCTCGGCGGCGTCGTCGAGGTGCTCGCGTACGGCGTGCCCGTCGGGCTCGGCTCGCACGTGCACTGGGACCGGCGTCTCGACGCGCGGCTCGCCGCCGCGCTCATGGGCATCCAGGCCATCAAGGGCGTCGAGGTCGGCGACGGCTTCGACCTCGCGCGGGTGCCGGGCTCCAAGGCGCACGACGAGATCGTCTCCACCGACGACGGCATCAGGCGCACCTCCGGCCGCTCCGGCGGCACCGAGGGCGGCCTGACCACCGGTGAGCTGCTGCGCGTACGTGCCGCGATGAAGCCCATCGCGACCGTGCCGCGCGCCCTCGCCACCGTCGACGTCGCCACCGGCGAGGCCACCAAGGCGCACCACCAGCGCTCCGACGTGTGCGCGGTCCCGGCGGCCGGCATCGTCGCCGAGGCGATGGTCGCGCTGACCCTGGCCGACGCCGTCGCCGAGAAGTTCGGCGGCGACAGCGTGCCCGAGACCAGGCGCAACGTGGCGTCGTACCTCGACAACCTCCAGATCCGGTGACCGGCCCGCAGATCGTCCTTGTCGGACCGATGGGCGTGGGCAAGTCGACGGTGGGCGCACTGCTCGCCGAGCGCCTCGGCACCGCCTTCCGGGACACCGACGCCGACATCGTGGCCGCACAGGGCAGGGAGATCGCGGAGATCTTCGTGGACGAGGGCGAGCCGCGCTTCCGCGAGCTCGAACGGCAGGCCGTGCGGACGGCGCTCGCCGAGCACGCGGGCATCCTCGCCCTCGGTGGGGGCGCGATCCTCGACGACTCGTCCCGCGCGCTGCTCGCCCCGCACCCCGTCGTCTATCTGTCGATGGACGTCGAGGAGGCGGTCAAGCGCACCGGCCTCAACCAGGCGCGCCCGCTGCTCTCGGTCAACCCGCGCAAGCAGTGGCGCGAACTGATGAACGCCCGCCGCCACTTGTACGCCGAAGTCGCCCGCGCCGTCGTCGCCACCGACGACCGCACCCCCGAAGAGGTCGCCCAAGCGGTCCTCGACGCACTGGAGTTGAAGGAAGCATGACGGAGACCGCTGAGACGTCGGGGCAGACGCCCACCCGCATCCAGGTCGGCGGCACCGCGGGCACCGAGCCGTACGAGGTCCTCGTCGGCCGGCAGCTCCTCGGCGAGCTGCCCGGCCTGATCGGCGAGCGGACCAAGCGCGTCGCGATCATCCACCCGGAGGCGCTCGCCGAGACCGGCGACGCGCTGCGCGACGATCTGGCGGGACAGGGCTTCGAGGTCGTCGCCATCCAGGTGCCGAACGCCGAGGAGGCCAAGACCGCCGAGGTCGCCGCGTACTGCTGGAAGGCTCTCGGCCAGTCCGGCTTCACGCGCAGCGACATCATCATCGGTGTCGGCGGCGGGGCCACCACGGACCTCGCCGGTTTCGTGGCCGCGACCTGGCTGCGCGGCGTCCGCTGGATCGCCGTGCCGACCACCGTGCTCGGCATGGTGGACGCCGCGGTCGGCGGCAAGACCGGCATCAACACCGCCGAGGGCAAGAACCTGGTGGGCTCCTTCCACCCGCCGGTCGGGGTCCTGTGCGACCTGGCGGCGCTCGACTCGCTGCCGGTCAACGACTTCGTGTCGGGCCTCGCGGAGATCATCAAGGCCGGTTTCATCGCCGACCCGGCGATCCTCGAACTGATCGAGGCGGACCCCGAGGCGGCGCGCAGCCCGCAGGGCCCGCACACGGCCGAGCTGATCGAGCGCTCCATCAAGGTCAAGGCGGAGGTCGTCTCCGGCGATCTCAAGGAGTCGGGCCTGCGCGAGATCCTCAACTACGGCCACACCCTCGCCCACGCCATCGAGAAGAACGAGCGCTACAAGTGGCGGCACGGCGCCGCCGTCTCCGTGGGCATGGCCTTCGCGGCCGAACTCGGCCGCCTGGCCGGGCGTCTCGACGACGCGACCGCCGACCGGCACCGCACCGTCCTGGAGTCGGTCGGCCTGCCCCTGAGCTACCGCTACGACCAGTGGCCCAAGCTCCTGGAGACCATGAAGGTCGACAAGAAGTCCCGCGGTGACCTGCTGCGTTTCATCGTCCTCGACGGCCTCGGCAAGCCGACCGTCCTGGAGGGACCGGACCCGGCGATGCTGCTCGCCGCGTACGGCGAAGTGGCGAACTAGCGCCCGAGAAGCGCTGAATCGGCCCGCCGGAACAAGCCACGGGCACCCTGCGGCCTCCCCGGCCGTTCACACAACGTCGGCCGGGGACGGTACCGTTCGGTAACGGGTGGCCCCGGCCGCCGCCCGACCAGCGTCAGTCGCACGAGACGGAGTGGCACCGGATGCAGCACGCAGTGGGGTCTCCGCTGCCGCCGCCCCATCAGCCGGGGCACGGACCGGCCACCGGCTGGTCCCCGGCCGCACATCACCCGAGCGGTCCGCCGCCGGGTGCAGCGCCGGGCGGCCCGCCGCCTCCCGCGCCGGGATTCGCCGGCGCCCCGCACCCACCGGGCACGGCCCCGCACCCGCAGGCCCCGCACCCGCAGGCCGCCCACCCGCAGGGCCCGGCCCCCCACGCGCACGCCCCGGCACCGCAGCACGCGGGTCCCGCCCCGCAGCACGGCGCCGCCTCCCAGCACACCCACGCGCCCGGCGCCCCCGTGCCGCCGACGCCGGACACGACCGGCCACATCCAGCTCCCGCCCGGCGGCCCCGTCGCCATGCCGAGCCCCCCGCCCGGCACGGCACGGGCGGACACCGGCGCCACCACGCTTGCCGTCCTCCTGATCGGCCCCGCGGGCGCGGGCAAGACGAGCGTCGCCAAGTACTGGGCGGAGCACCGCAGCGTGCCGACCGCCCACATCAGCCTCGACGACGTACGGGAATGGGTGCGCTCGGGCTTCGCGGACCCGCAGTCGGGGTGGAACGACCACTCCGAGGCCCAGTACCGCCTGGCGCGCCGCACCTGCGGCTTCTCCGCTCGCAACTTCCTGGCCAACGGCATCTCGTGCATCCTCGACGACGCGGTCTTCCCCGACCGCCCGGTGGTCGGCCTCGGCGGCTGGAAGCGGCATGTGGGCCCCGGCCTCCTCCCGGTGGTCCTGCTGCCCGGCCTGGAGATCGTCCTGGAGCGCAACGCCGAGCGCAGCGGCAACCGCCGCCTCACGGACGAGGAAGTGGCCCGCATCCACGGCCGTATGGCCGGCTGGTACGGCTCGGGCCTGCCCATCATCGACAACAGCCAGCTGGACGTGCCCGCCACGGCCCGGGTCCTCGACGACGTCCTGGCCCGCTCCATCGCGAGCCCGCCGCAGTGGTAGGCCGGTCCGCCTGAGGTTGCCGGGACAGCCGTGGCCCCCTCGGTCGGACGCGCTCGACCGGCCGTCCCGCGCCGGCGCTCATAGGCTCGTCGCATGTCAGAGGTGTACGTGGCCCGCCGTGAGCGGTTGAGGGAGCGTTGTGCCGCGGGCGGCAGCGCGTCGGCGCTGGTGTCCCGTCCCGCCAACGTGCGGTATCTCGCGGGAGCGGCGCCGCAGGGCGCCGTGCTCCTGCTGGGCAGAACCGAAGACCTGCTCCTGTGCGGCAGACCGCCCGGCGACGACCAGGGCGAGGAGCGGCCGGACGACGGACTGCGGGTGCACCTGCTCGACGCCTCCGGCGGGGACCCCGCCGTGGCGGGGGCCGATCTCGCGGCCGCGCAGGGCGCCGATTCGCTGGCCGTCGAGGAGCACGACCTCACCGTCGCCCGGCATCGCGCGCTCGGCTCCGTCGCGCCGCGTCTGCGGCTCGCCGATCTCGGGGGAGCGGTCGAACAGCAGCGGCTGGTCAAGGACAAGGAGGAGATCTCCTGTCTGCGGATCGGCTCCGAGATCGCGGACCAGGCACTCGGCGAGCTGCTCGAATCCATTCTGGTGGGGCGTACGGAACGTCATCTCGCCCTGGAACTGGAGCGCCGCCTCGTCGACCACGGAGCCGACGGGCCCGCCTTCCCGACCTCCGTCGCCACCGGACCGAACTCGGGCCGGGGCGGCCACCGGCCGACCGACCGGCGGGTGGAGGAGGGCGATTTCCTCTCCGTCTGCCTCGGGGCCAGCTATCGGGGTTACCGGTGCGAGATCGGGCGCACGTTCGTCATCGGTACGTCTCCGGCGGACTGGCAGATCGAGCTGTACGACCTCGTCTTCGCCGCTCAGCGGGCGGGCAGGGAGGCGCTGGCACCGGGCGCCGCCTACCGTGACATCGACCGGGCGGCACGGCATGTGCTGGACTCCGCAGGGTATGCGGACGGTCTCCCTCCGCTGATGGGACACGGGGTGGGGCTCGAAATCGACGAGGACCCGCAGTTGGCCCCCGCGGCCATGGGTAAACTGGACGCTTGCGTGCCGGTCACCGTCGAACCGGGGGTTCACATCCCGGGACGGGGAGGTGTCCGGATCGATGACACGCTCGTCGTGCGCCCCGAGGCGGACGGCGGACCCGAGCTACTCACCATCACGACCAAGGAGCTGCTCGCGCTCTAGCTTTCCGAGCTATGCGCGTGCGCCGGGGTCGTCCACGTCAGTCCAGGAGATTCCGCAACCGTGGCTTCCACGAACGACCTCAAGAACGGCCTGGTGCTCAAGCTCGACGGGGGCCAGCTCTGGTCCGTCGTCGAGTTCCAGCACGTCAAGCCCGGCAAGGGCCCCGCCTTCGTGCGCACCAAGCTCAAGAACGTGCTGTCGGGCAAGGTCGTCGACAAGACCTTCAACGCCGGCGTCAAGGTCGACACGGCGACGATCGACAAGCGCGACATGCAGTTCTCCTACATGGACGGCGACTACTTCGTCTTCATGGACATGGAGACGTACGACCAGCTGCACGTCGACCGCAAGGCCGTCGGCGACGCCGCCAACTTCCTGATCGAGGGCTTCACGGCCTCCGTCGCCCAGCACGAGGGCGAGGTTCTCTACGTCGAGCTGCCCGCCGCCGTCGAGCTCGTCATCCAGGAGACCGAGCCCGGCGTCCAGGGCGACCGCTCCACCGGCGGCACCAAGCCCGCGACGCTGGAGACCGGCCACCAGATCCAGGTCCCGCTCTTCATCACCACGGGCGAGAAGATCAAGGTCGACACCCGTGACAGCGGCTACCTCGGCCGGGTGAACAGCTAACCGTGGCTGCTCGTAATACGGCCCGCAAGCGCGCCTTCCAGATCCTCTTCGAGGCCGACCAGCGTGGTGCCGACGTAGTGACGGTCCTCGCGGACTGGGTGCGTCACTCGCGGTCCGACACCCGGCAGCCGCCGGTGAGCGAGTTCACGATGGAGCTGGTCGAGGGGTACGCGCAGCACACGCGCCACATCGACGAGCTGATCTCGCAGTACGCGGTCGGGTGGACCCTGGACAGGATGCCGGTCGTCGACCGCAACATCCTGCGGCTCGGTGCCTACGAGCTGATCTGGGTCGACGCGACGCCGGACGCCGTGGTGCTCGACGAGGCCGTGCAGCTCGCCAAGGAGTTCTCCACGGACGATTCGCCGTCCTTCGTGAACGGCCTGCTCGGCCGCTTCAAGGATCTGAAGCCGAGTCTGCGCCGCGACGAGGCGTGAGGCCGGCGGGGCGCAGGCCCCACCAGGTCTCGCAAGCCGCTCAGAGGGCCCGCAGCGTCACGCTGCGGGCCCTCTGGCATCTCTGCGCCGCGAGGCGTCACAAGGGGCTGCTGTGGCTGCTGTGACCCGCCAGGGGCTCTGTGCGTACGCAGAACGCCGGGGTGGCCGGAACCGATCGGTTCCGGCCACCCCGGCGTTACGTTTCTGCTCAGCTCTCCCTAGAGGGATCAGACGTCGTCGTGGGCGACGGCGCGGCGCGCGTCCGCGTCCAGGACACCCCAGCTGATCAGCTGCTCGGTGAGGACCGAGGGCGACTGGTCATAGATCACGGCGAGGGTGCGCAGGTCGTCCTGGCGGATCGAGAGCACCTTGCCGTTGTAGTCACCGCGCTGCGACTGGATCGTGGCCGCATATCGCTGCAAGGGCCCTGCCTTCTCGGCCGGGACGTGCGCGAGGCGCTCAAGGTCGAGAACGAGCTTGGGCGGCGGCTCGGCCGCACCGCCCGGAGCGGTGCCGGGCAGCAGCTCCTGGACCGGGACGCCGTAGAAGTCCGCCAGCTCGGCGAGGCGCTGTACGGTCACGGCGCGGTCGCCGCGTTCGTACGAACCGACCACGACCGCCTTCCAGCGTCCCTGGGACTTCTCCTCGACGCCGTGGAGGGAAAGGCCCTGCTGGGTACGGATGGCGCGGAGCTTGGCCCCGAGCTGTTTGGCGTATTCGCTGGACATATGGCTCCCCGGACGAAGAACGGTAACTCACTGTGAGGTTACGCAGCGTTACTTGGGTGCGTCAAGCCGAAAGGTCCGTACCGACCCTTCCGAGGGGGGCCGTGACCGGCGGTGTTGTCGGTGCTGGTACCTTGGATGGCGCAATTCCGACGTCCTTTAAGGTCCGTCCCGTGAGGCGGAGAAGGAGGTCCGTTTCATATGGACTCGCACGACACGAACGAACCCGATGTCGCCCGGCCCGTGCTCGAAGGCCCGGACATCGCACGGGTGTTGACCCGCATCGCGCACGAGATCGTCGAGCGCGCCAAGGGCGCCGAAGACGTGGTGCTGCTCGGCATTCCCACCCGCGGCGTCTTCCTCGCACGGCGACTCGCCGAGAAGCTCGAAGAAATCACCGGACGCAGTATCCCGGTTGGCTCACTCGACATCACGATGTACCGCGACGATCTGCGCATGCACCCGCCGCGCGCACTCGCCCGCACCGAGATTCCCGGTGACGGCATCGACGGCCGCCTCGTCGTCCTCGTCGACGACGTGCTCTTCTCCGGCCGCACCATCCGCGCCGCCCTCGACGGCCTGAACGACATCGGCCGGCCGCGCGCGGTGCAGCTCGCCGTCCTCGTCGACCGCGGCCACCGCGAACTCCCGATCCGTGCCGACTACGTCGGCAAGAACCTCCCCACGTCGCTGCGGGAGACGGTCAAGGTCCAGCTCGCCGAGGAGGACGGCCGCGACGCCGTGCTGCTCGGCGCCAAGCCCGCTTCCGCGTAGGACCGGCTTCCCCCACGGGCGCCGGGGCACACCCCTGCGCGCCCGCGTGCCCGCACACCTCCACATGACGGAGTACACCCCGATGATGCGACACCTCATCTCGGCCGCCGACCTCACCCGCGACGACGCCGTTCTCATCCTCGACACCGCCGAGGAGATGGCCCGGGTCGCCGACCGGCCGATCAAGAAGCTTCCCGCCCTGCGCGGCCGTACGATCTGCAACCTGTTCTTCGAGGACTCGACCCGGACCCGGATCTCCTTCGAGGCCGCCGAGAAGCGCCTCTCCGCCGACGTCATCAACTTCGCCGCCAAGGGCTCAAGCGTCTCCAAGGGCGAGTCCCTCAAGGACACCGCCCAGACCCTGGAGGCGATGGGCGTCGACGCCGTCGTCATCCGGCACGGCGCGTCCGGCGCCCCCTACCGCCTGGCCACCTCCGGCTGGATCGACGCCCCGGTGATCAACGCGGGCGACGGCACCCACCAGCACCCCACGCAGGCACTGCTCGACGCCTTCACCATGCGCCGCCGGCTCGTCGGCAGGGACGCGGGCCTCGGCAAGGACCTCAAGGGCAAGCGCATCACGCTCGTCGGCGACGTCCTGCACAGCCGCGTCGCGCGCTCGAACGTCGACCTCCTGCACACCCTGGGCGCCGAGGTCACCCTGGTCGCCCCGCCCACCCTGGTGCCGGTCGGCGTGGACACCTGGCCCTGCGACGTGTCGTACGACCTGGACCGGGTGCTCCCGGAGTCCGACGCCGTCATGATGCTGCGCGTCCAGCGCGAGCGCATGAACGCCGCGTTCTTCCCGACCGAGCGCGAGTACTCGCGTCGCTACGGCCTGGACGGCGAGCGCATGGCGAAGATGCCGGAGCACGCCATCGTGATGCACCCCGGCCCGATGGTCCGCGGCATGGAGATCACCGCCGAGGTCGCCGACTCCGAGCGCTGCACGGTCATCGAGCAGGTCGCCAACGGCGTCCACACCCGTATGGCGGTCCTGTACCTGCTCCTGGGCGGGAACGAACCCGCCGTCACCCACACCCGGCCCAACGATTCGGAGAGCAAGTAATGAGCAAGACCCTGATCCGTGGTGCGAAGGTGCTCGGCGGCGAGGCGCAGGACGTCCTGATCGACGGCGAGACGATCCTCGAAGTGGGGACCGGCATCGAGGCGGGCGACGCGACCGTCGTCGAGGCCGAGGGCAAGATCCTGCTGCCCGGCCTCGTCGACCTGCACACCCACCTGCGCGAGCCCGGCCGCGAGGACTCCGAGACCGTCCTGACCGGCACGCGGGCCGCCGCGTCCGGCGGCTACACCGCCGTGTTCGCCATGGCCAACACCTTCCCCGTCGCCGACACCGCGGGCGTCGTCGAGCAGGTCTACCGCCTCGGCCAGGAGGGCGGCTACGCGGACGTCCAGCCGATCGGCGCCGTCACCGTCGGCCTGGAGGGCAAGAAGCTCGCCGAGCTCGGCGCGATGCACGAGTCCGCGGCCGGCGTCACCGTCTTCTCCGACGACGGCAAGTGCGTCGACGACGCCGTGATCATGCGCCGCGCCCTGGAGTACGTGAAGGCCTTCGGCGGCGTCGTCGCCCAGCACGCGCAGGAGCCGCGGCTCACCGAGGGCGCCCAGATGAACGAGGGCGTCGTCTCCGCGGAGCTCGGGCTCGGCGGCTGGCCGGCCGTCGCCGAGGAGTCGATCATCGCGCGTGACGTGCTGCTCGCCGAGCACGTCGGCTCGCGGGTGCACATCTGCCACCTGTCGACCGCGGGCTCCGTCGAGATCGTGCGCTGGGCCAAGTCGCGCGGCATCGACGTGACCGCCGAGGTCACCCCGCACCACCTGCTCCTGACCGACGAGATGGTCCGCACGTACAACCCGGTCTACAAGGTCAACCCGCCGCTGCGCACCGAGCGCGACGTCATGGCCCTGCGCGAGGCCCTGGCCGACGGCACGATCGACATCGTCGCCACCGACCACGCCCCGCACCCGCACGAGGACAAGGACTGCGAGTGGGCCGCGGCCGCCATGGGCATGGTGGGCCTGGAGACCGCGCTCTCCGTCGTCCAGCAGACGATGGTCGAGACGGGCCTGCTGACCTGGGCCGCGGTCGCCGACCGGATGTCCGTCAAGCCCGCCGAGATCGGGCAGGCCACGGGTCACGGACGCCCCGTCTCGGCAGGTGAGCCCGCGAACCTCACGCTTCTCGATCCGGCTTACCGTGGAGTCGTGGACCCCGCGGGCTTCGCCTCTCGCAGCGGCAACACCCCCTACGAGGGCCGTGAGCTGCCCGGCCGCGTGACGCACACGTGGCTGCGGGGCCGCGCCACGCTCGTCGACGGGAAGCTCGCGTGACCTCTCTTTTGCAACTGGCCGCCGAAAAGAAGTCGGCGGACGTGACGGACTGGGCCGCCCGCGCGGGCTGGGTCGTCGGCCTTCTGCTCTTCGTCGCACTGGTCTACTGGCTGATGCGCGAGGGCTGGAAGTGGCGCGGCACGCTTCAGAGCGACCTGCCGCCGCTCCCCGTGGTGCCGGATGACGCGGCCCCGGCGAAACTTGAGCTGACCGGGCGCTACCACGGCTCGACCACCGCAGGGCAGTGGCTGGACCGCATCGTGGCGCACGGTCTCGGTACCCGCAGCCGCGTGGAGCTGACGCTCACGGACGCGGGCCTCGCCGTCGTACGCCCCGGGGCAGCCGACTTCTTCGTCCCGGCCGGACAACTGCGTGAGGCCCGCCTCGACAAAGGCATCGCCGGAAAGGTCCTGGCGGAGGGCGGTCTGCTGATCGTCACCTGGCAGCACGGCGAGAAGCTGATCGACTCGGGTTTCCGCTCGGACCACGCGGCCGAGCAGGCCCAGTGGGTCAAGGCCATCAACAACATGATCGATACGACCAGCACGACGGAAGGCACCGCACGATGACGACCTCCACAAGGGGAGCCCGCAAGACTCCCGCCGTACTCGTCCTGGAGGACGGCCGCATCTTCCGCGGCCGCGCCTACGGGGCCGTGGGGGAGACCTTCGGCGAAGCGGTGTTCTCCACCGGCATGACCGGCTACCAGGAGACCCTCACCGACCCCTCGTACCACCGCCAGGTCGTCGTCATGACGGCCCCGCACGTCGGCAACACGGGCGTGAACGACGAGGACGACGAGTCCGCCCGCATCTGGGTCTCCGGCTACGTCGTGCGCGACCCCGCGCGCGTGCCCTCCAACTGGCGCTCCCGGCGCACCCTGGACGACGAGCTCGTCCGGCAGGGCGTCGTCGGCATCAGCGGCGTCGACACGCGTGCGCTCACCCGCCACCTGCGCGAGAGCGGCGCCATGCGCGTGGGCATCTTCTCCGGAGAGGCCCTCCCCGAGGACGCGGCGCTGCTCGCCCGCGTCAAGGAGGCCCCCGAGATGGTGGGCGCCGACCTGTCCGCCGAGGTCGCCACCACCGAGTCGTACGTCGTCCCCGCCATCGGCGAGAAGAAGTTCACCGTGGCCGCCCTGGACCTGGGCATCAAGGGCATGACCCCGCACCGCATGGCCGAGCGCGGCATCGAGGTGCACGTGCTGCCCGCCACCGCGACGCTGGAGGACGTGTACGCGGTCAACCCCGACGGCTTCTTCCTGTCGAACGGCCCCGGCGACCCCTCCACCGTCGACCTGACCGTGGTCAAGGGCGTCCTCGAGCGCAAGACCCCGCTCTTCGGCATCTGCTTCGGCAACCAGATCCTCGGCCGGGCGCTCGGCTTCGGCACGTACAAGCTGAAGTACGGCCACCGCGGCATCAACCAGCCGGTGCAGGACCGCACCACCGGCAAGGTCGAGGTCACCGCGCACAACCACGGCTTCGCCGTCGACGCGCCTCTCGACAAGGTCTCCGACACGCCGTACGGACGCGCCGAGGTCTCCCACGTCTGCCTGAACGACCAGGTGGTGGAGGGGCTCCAGCTGCTCGACCAGCCCGCGTTCAGCGTCCAGTACCACCCCGAAGCCGCCGCGGGTCCGCACGACGCCGCGTACCTCTTCGACCGCTTCGTATCCCTGATGACCGCAGAAGGAGCCCAGCGTGCCTAAGCGCACCGATATCCAGTCCGTCCTGGTCATCGGCTCCGGTCCGATCGTCATCGGCCAGGCAGCGGAGTTCGACTACTCCGGCACCCAGGCGTGCCGCGTCCTCAAGGCCGAGGGCCTGCGCGTCATCCTGGTCAACTCGAACCCGGCGACGATCATGACCGACCCGGAGATCGCCGACGCGACCTACGTCGAGCCGATCACCCCCGAGTTCGTCGAGAAGATCATCGCCAAGGAGCGCCCCGACGCGCTCCTGCCCACCCTGGGCGGCCAGACCGCGCTCAACACCGCGATCTCCATGCACGAGCAGGGCGTCCTGGAGAAGTACGGCGTCGAGCTCATCGGCGCCAACGTCGAGGCGATCAACAAGGGCGAGGACCGCGACCTCTTCAAGGGCGTCGTCGAAGAGGTCAACAAGAAGATCGGGCACGGCGAGTCCGCACGCTCGTACATCTGCCACTCCATGGACGACGTCCTCAAGGGCGTCGACGAGCTCGGCGGCTACCCCGTGGTCGTGCGCCCCTCCTTCACCATGGGCGGCGCCGGTTCAGGCTTCGCGCACGACGAGGAGGAGCTGCGCCGCATCGCCGGACAGGGCCTCACGCTCTCGCCGACCACCGAGGTGCTCCTGGAGGAGTCCATCCTCGGCTGGAAGGAGTACGAGCTGGAGCTGATGCGCGACAAGAACGACAACGTCGTGGTCGTCTGCTCCATCGAGAACTTCGACCCGATGGGCGTGCACACCGGCGACTCGATCACCGTCGCCCCGGCGATGACGCTGACCGACCGCGAGTACCAGACCCTGCGTGACGTCGGTATCGCGATCATCCGCGAGGTCGGTGTCGACACCGGCGGCTGCAACATCCAGTTCGCCATCGACCCGACGGACGGCCGGGTCATCGTCATCGAGATGAACCCGCGTGTCTCGCGGTCCTCGGCGCTCGCGTCGAAGGCCACCGGATTCCCGATCGCGAAGATCGCGGCAAAGCTGGCCGTCGGCTACACGCTCGACGAGATCCCGAACGACATCACCGAGAAGACCCCGGCCTCCTTCGAGCCGACCCTCGACTACGTAGTGGTCAAGGCCCCGCGTTTCGCCTTCGAGAAGTTCCCCTCGGCGGACTCGACCCTGACGACCACCATGAAGTCGGTCGGCGAGGCCATGGCGATCGGCCGCAACTTCACCGAGGCGCTGCAGAAGGCGCTGCGGTCCCTGGAGAAGAAGGGCTCGCAGTTCACCTTCGTGGGCGAGCCCGGCGACAAGGCCGAGCTGCTGGCCGAGGCCGTCCGGCCGACCGACGGACGCATCAACTCCGTCATGCAGGCCATCCGCGCCGGTGCCACCCCCGAGGAGGTCTTCGAGTCCACGAAGATCGACCCGTGGTTCGTCGACCAGCTCTTCCTGATCAAGGAGATCGCGGACGAGCTGACCGCCGCGGAGCGCCTGGACGCCGACCTGCTCGCCGAGGCCAAGCGGCACGGCTTCTCGGACCACCAGATCGCCGAGATCCGCGGCCTGCGCGAGGACGTCGTCCGCGAGGTGCGCCACGCGCTCGGCGTGCGCCCGGTCTACAAGACGGTCGACACCTGCGCCGCCGAGTTCGCCGCGAAGACGCCGTACTTCTACTCCTCGTACGACGAGGAGAGCGAGGTCGCCAAGCGCGAGAAGCCCGCGGTCATCATCCTGGGCTCGGGCCCCAACCGCATCGGCCAGGGCATCGAGTTCGACTACTCCTGCGTCCACGCCTCCTTCGCGCTGAGCGACGCGGGCTACGAGACCGTGATGGTCAACTGCAACCCGGAGACCGTCTCCACGGACTACGACACCTCCGACCGGCTGTACTTCGAGCCGCTGACGCTCGAAGACGTCCTGGAGATCGTCAACGCCGAGGCGCAGGCAGGGCCCATCGCGGGCGTCGTCGTCCAGCTCGGCGGCCAGACCCCCCTCGGCCTCGCGCAGGCCCTCAAGGACAACGGCGTCCCGGTCGTGGGCACCCCGCCCGAGGCCATCCACGCCGCCGAGGACCGCGGAGCCTTCGGCCGTGTGCTCGCGGAGGCCGGTCTCCCGGCGCCCAAGCACGGCACCGCCACCACCTTCGCCGAGGCCAAGTCCATCGCCGACGAGATCGGCTACCCCGTCCTCGTACGCCCGTCGTACGTGCTCGGCGGCCGCGGCATGGAGATCGTGTACGACGAGACCCGCCTGTCCGCGTACATCGAGGAGTCGACCGAGATCAGCCCCTCGCGGCCGGTGCTCGTCGACCGCTTCCTCGACGACGCGATCGAGATCGACGTGGACGCGCTCTACGACGGCGAGGAGCTCTACCTCGGCGGCGTCATGGAGCACATCGAGGAAGCCGGCATCCACTCCGGCGACTCCGCGTGCGCGCTGCCCCCGATCACCCTCGGCGGCCACGACATCAAGCGCCTGCGCGCCTCCACGGAGGGCATCGCCAAGGGCGTCGGCGTCCGCGGCCTCATCAACATCCAGTTCGCGATGGCGGGGGACATCCTCTACGTCCTGGAGGCCAACCCGCGCGCCTCGCGCACCGTGCCCTTCACCTCGAAGGCGACCGCGGTGCCGCTGGCCAAGGCCGCCGCGCGCATCTCGCTCGGCGCCACCGTCGCCGAGCTGCGCGCCGAGGGCATGCTCCCGGCCACCGGTGACGGCGGCACGCTGCCGATGGACGCTCCGATCTCGGTCAAGGAAGCCGTCATGCCGTGGTCGCGCTTCCGCGACATCCACGGGCGCGGCGTCGACACCGTCCTCGGCCCGGAGATGCGCTCCACCGGCGAGGTCATGGGCATCGACTCGGTGTTCGGCACGGCGTACGCCAAGTCGCAGGCCGGAGCCTACGGTCCGCTGCCGACCAAGGGCCGCGCCTTCATCTCGGTGGCCAACCGCGACAAGCGCTCGATGATCTTCCCGGCGCGCGAACTGGTCGCGCACGGCTTCGAGCTGCTCGCCACGTCCGGCACGGCCGAGGTGCTCAAGCGCAACGGCATCAACGCCACGATCGTGCGCAAGCAGAGCGAGGGCGAGGGCCCCAACGGCGAGAAGACGATCGTCCAGCTGATCCACGACGGCGCGGTCGACCTCATCGTCAACACCCCGTACGGCACCGGTGGCCGCCTCGACGGCTACGACATCCGTACGGCGGCCGTCTCCCGCTCCGTGCCGTGCCTGACGACGGTCCAGGCGCTCGCCGCCGCCGTCCAGGGCATCGACGCGCTCAACGGCGGGGACGTGGGCGTCCGTTCACTGCAGGAACACGCGGAGCATCTGACCGCGGCCCGCGACTAGCAGCCCACCAGGGGGACACCGATCCGGTGTCCCCCTTCTGGTGAGCACACCCGAGGACACCCGAGGACCCCTTACATGTACAAATTCTTCTTCGACCTCGTCTTCAAGCGCATGGACCCGGAGCAGGCCCACTACACGGCCTTCCGCTGGATCCGGCTCGCGGCCCGTATCCCCGTGCTGCGCACGTTCATCGCCGCCGTGCTCGCGCCGCGCCACAAGGAGCTGCGCACCGAGGCCCTCGGCCTGCGCATGCACGGCCCCTTCGGGCTCGCCGCGGGCTTCGACAAGAACGCCGTCGCGATCGACGGCATGTCGATGCTGGGCTTCGACCACATCGAGATCGGCACCGTCACGGGGGAGCCGCAGCCCGGCAACCCCAAGAAGCGGCTCTTCCGCCTCGTGCAGGACCGGGCGCTGATCAACCGCATGGGCTTCAACAACGAGGGCTCGGCGGCCGTGGCCGAGCGCCTGGGCGCCCGCAGGGCCGTCTTCAAGACGGTCGTGGGCGTCAACATCGGCAAGACCAAGGTCGTCCCCGAGGAGGAGGCCGCCGCCGACTACGTGAAGTCGACCGAGCGGCTCGCCGCCCACGCCGACTACCTCGTGGTCAACGTGTCGTCCCCGAACACCCCCGGCCTGCGCAACCTCCAGGCCACCGAGTCGCTGCGCCCGCTCCTGACCGCCGTACGCGAGGCGGCCGACCGCAGTGTCTCCGGGCGGCGCGTGCCGCTCCTCGTGAAGATCGCGCCCGACCTCGCGGACGAGGACATCGACGCGGTCGCCGACCTGGCCGTCGAACTCGGCCTGGACGGCATCATCGCGACGAACACGACCATCGCGCGCGAGGGCCTCGGTTTGCAATCAGAACCTTCGCTCTACGGAGAAACCGGCGGTCTGTCCGGAGCGCCCCTCAAGGAGCGCTCCCTGGAGGTCCTGCGCCGCCTCTACGCGCGCGTGGGCGACCGCATCACGCTCGTGGGCGTCGGCGGCATCGAGAACGCCGAGGACGCCTGGCAGCGGATCCTCGCGGGCGCCACCCTGGTGCAGGGCTACAGCGCCTTCATCTACGAAGGACCCTTCTGGGCCCGCGCGATCCACAAGGGTCTCGCCGCCCGCCTCAACACCTCCCCGTACGCCACGCTCGCCGAGGCCGTCGGCGCCGACGCAAGGAAGCCCCAGTGACCAGCATGAGTGCCCTCGAACCCTTCGGTACGCGCCTGCGCCACGCCATGGACGAGCGCGGCCCGCTCTGCGTCGGCATCGACCCGCACGCCTCCCTGCTGTCCGCCTGGGGCCTGAACGACGACGTGGCGGGCCTGGAGAAGTTCACCGGCACCGTCGTCGAGGCGCTGGCCGGCACGGTGGCGGTCTTCAAGCCGCAGAGCGCGTTCTTCGAGCGGTTCGGCTCACGCGGCATCGCCGTACTGGAGAAGGCGGTCCAGGAGCTGCGCGCGGCCGGGGCCCTGGTGGTCATGGACGCCAAGCGCGGCGACATCGGCTCGACCATGGCCGCGTACGCCGAGACCTTCCTGCACAAGGACTCGCCGCTGTTCTCCGACGCCCTCACGGTCTCGCCCTACCTCGGATACGGCTCGCTGAAGCCCGCCGTCGACCTCGCGCGCGAGAACGGCACCGGCCTCTTTGTCCTCGCCCTCACCTCCAACCCCGAGGGCGCGGAGGTGCAGCACGCGGTGCGCGAGGACGGCCGCACGATCGGCGCGACGATGCTCGGGCACCTGGCCGCCGAGAACGCCGGTGCGCGGCCCCTGGGCTCCTTCGGCGCCGTCGTCGGGGCGACGCTGGGGGACCTCTCCTCGTACGACCTCGCGGTCAACGGGCCGCTGCTCGCTCCCGGGATCGGGGCGCAGGGTGCCACTCCCGCGGATCTTCCGGGGGTCTTCGGGGACGCCGTGCGCAACGTCGTGCCGAGCGTCAGCCGGGGTGTCCTGCGTCACGGTCCCGACGTGGCGGGTCTTCGCGTCGCGGCGAGCCGCTTCGCGGACGAGATCCGCGAGGCGGTCGGCTCCGTCTGAGGGGCCGCCGAGGGCGTTTTTCCGTCTTCGGAGGACGTGTCCGGCCACGTCCTCACGTTTCGCCGATGGCTCACCAGGCCAAATCCAGGGTGAATTGCCCGAAATGTACACCTCGACAGAGGCTGACCAGGACTTTTCGTCTGTTCTCGCTGACTCCGGCGGCCATGCCCGCTAGTCTCCGACGAGAGCGAACGGGCAAGCGCGTTGCACGTTGCTCACCAGGTGTGGGGCGACTAGGTTCCTCACCGGTCCGTATCCGACAGTTCGACATCCGAGGTGACGTAGGCGTGGCTCTTCCGCCCCTTACCCCTGAACAGCGCGCAGCCGCGCTCGAAAAGGCCGCCGCGGCTCGCCGGGAGCGGGCCGAGGTCAAGAATCGACTCAAGCACTCCGGTGCCTCGCTCCATGAGGTCATCAAGCAGGGTCAGGAGAACGATGTCATCGGCAAGATGAAGGTCTCCGCCCTCCTGGAGTCGCTGCCCGGCGTGGGCAAGGTCCGCGCCAAGCAGATCATGGAGCGTCTTGGCATCTCCGAGAGCCGCCGTGTGCGGGGTCTCGGCTCCAACCAGATCGCCTCCTTGGAGCGTGAGTTCGGTGGTGGCGCTGCCTGACGTTCTCAGGCACTCCTGAGAACCTGGATAATCGCTGCATGGCTGCAACATCCCGGGGGACGACCCCCGTGCCCCCGGACGCACGTCCGCGGCTGACCGTGCTCTCCGGCCCCTCAGGGGTCGGCAAGAGCACGGTCGTCGCTCATATGCGCAAAGAACACCCCGAGGTCTGGCTCTCGGTCTCGGCCACCACGCGCAAGCCGCGCCCCGGCGAGAAGCACGGTGTCCACTACTTCTTCGTCTCCGACGAAGAAATGGACAAGCTGATCGCCAACAGCGAGTTGCTCGAATGGGCCGAATTCGCGGGCAACCGCTACGGCACGCCCCGCGGCGCCGTCCTCGAGCGCCTCGAGGCGGGCGAGCCCGTCCTCCTGGAGATCGATCTGCAGGGCGCACGCCTGGTCCGCGAGTCGATGTCCGAGGCTCAGCTGGTCTTCCTTGCCCCGCCGAGCTGGGAGGAACTGGTCCGCCGGCTCACCGGCCGCGGGACCGAGGAGCCCGTGGTCATCGAACGCAGGCTCGCCGCGGCGAAGATCGAACTCGCCGCGGAGGCCGAGTTCGACACGACCCTGGTCAATACCTCCGTCGAGGACGTGGCACGTGAGCTGCTAGCCTTGATGAAAGTTGTTTGATCTTCTTCATCCTCAGTAATCCCGGATTGATCTTCCATCTCCATTCGAAGGCCAATCCCCATCGGAAGGCAGAGAGTGTCCTCTTCCATCACTGCGCCCGAGGGCATCATCAACCCGCCGATTGATGAGCTCCTCGAAGCAACCGACTCGAAGTACAGCCTCGTGATCTACGCCGCCAAGCGCGCGCGCCAGATCAACGCGTACTACTCGCAGCTCGGTGAGGGTCTGCTGGAGTACGTCGGCCCGCTGGTGGACACGCACGTCCACGAGAAGCCGCTCTCCATCGCGCTCCGCGAGATCAACGCGGGTCTGCTGACGTCCGAGGCCATCGAGGGCCCGGCCCAGTAGTCGCAATTCTTTTCCTGCAGTTGTTCGTCTGCAGTTCTTCACCACAGGCCCGGCAGCGCGACTGCCGGGCCTGTGGTGTGTCATGGAGTCGTACGTTCCCCGGTCCGGGGATCAGGAGTGCGGGGAGGCATTGTGGGCAAGCCCAAGGTCGTTCTGGGGGTCAGCGGCGGTATCGCCGCGTACAAGGCCTGTGAGCTGCTGCGGCGGCTGACCGAGTCGGGCCATGACGTACGCGTCGTGCCGACCGAATCGGCGCTGCACTTCGTGGGGGCGGCGACCTGGTCGGCGCTGTCCGGCAACCCGGTCTCGACCGAGGTGTGGGACTCCGTCCACGAGGTCCCGCACGTGCGGATCGGCCAGGCCGCCGATGTCGTGATCGTCGCCCCGGCGACGGCCGACATGATGGCGAAGGCGGCCCACGGCCTCGCCGACGACCTCCTGACGAACACGCTCCTCACCGCCCGCTGTCCGGTGATCTTCGCGCCCGCCATGCACACGGAGATGTGGGAGCACCCGGCCACGCAGGAGAACGTCGCCACACTGCGCCGCCGCGGCGCCCTCGTCATCGAGCCCGCCGTGGGCCGCCTCACCGGCGTCGACACGGGCAAGGGCCGCTTCCCGGACCCGGTGGAGCTCTTCGAGGTCGTACGCCGCGTCCTGGCGCGCGGCGACCTCGGGCAGGACCTCGCGGGGCGGCATGTCGTCGTCAGCGCGGGCGGCACGCGCGAGCCGCTCGACCCGGTCCGCTTCCTGGGCAACCGCTCCTCCGGCAAGCAGGGGTACGCCCTGGCCCGCAGCGCGGCGGCGCGCGGCGCCCGCGTCACGCTCGTGTCGGCGAACGCGGCGCTGTCCGAGCCCGCGGGCGTCGACGTCGTGCCCGTCGGCACGGCCGTACAGCTCCGCGAGGCGGTCCTCAAGGCCTCGGCGGACGCCGACGCCGTGGTGATGGCGGCGGCCGTGGCCGATTTCCGCCCCGGGACGTACGCGGCGGGAAAGATCAAGAAGAAGGACGGCCAGGAGCCGGCCCCGATCGCCCTGGTCCGCAACCCCGACATCCTCGCGGAGATCGCCGGCGAGCGGCCCCGCCCCGGCCAGGTCGTCGTCGGTTTCGCCGCCGAGACCGACGACGTGCTCGCCAACGGCCGCGCCAAGCTGGAACGCAAGGGCTGCGACCTGCTCGTCGTCAACGAAGTGGGCGAGCGCAAGACCTTCGGCTCCGAGGAGAACGAGGCGGTCGTGCTCGGCGCCGACGGCAGCGAGACCCCTGTTCCGTACGGCCCCAAGGAAGCGCTCGCGGACACCGTCTGGGATCTCGTTACCGAACGCCTGCCGCGGAACTCCTGAAAAAGGGTGGGTGACATCCGGTCGGCATCCGGGCGGCATCCGGTGGGCGTTCGGGTGATGCCGCCTTCGCCGGAGCCACACTAGAAGTGCGGTGGAAACCAAGGCCCTAATGTCATGTTCGCCCCATTGGGCGCCCCAAACCCGGGAAATTCGGGCGCGGGGCCCTCTGGTGGAGACCGATCGTCGTACCGCACAATGCAGTGCCGCAGGTCACAGCACTCCCAAGTGGCGAGACACGTGGTCCGGCGGCCGAGTGCGACCGATAAACTGGTCTCGGACGACGCCGGGCGCAGCCCCCGGCCGTCCACCAATGATCAGCCAGCAGCCGCTGCAACCACAGGGAGCGATGTGTCCCGCCGTCTCTTCACCTCGGAGTCTGTGACCGAGGGTCACCCCGACAAGATCGCTGACCAGATCAGCGACACCATTCTCGATGCCCTTCTGCGGGAGGACCCGAAATCCCGGGTCGCCGTGGAGACGTTGATCACCACCGGCCTGGTGCACGTGGCCGGCGAGGTCACCACCAAGGCGTACGCGCCGATCGCGCAGCTGGTCCGCGACAAGATCCTCGAGATCGGATACGACTCCTCGAAGAAGGGCTTCGACGGCGCCTCCTGTGGCGTCTCGGTGTCCATCGGCTCGCAGTCCCCCGACATCGCGCAGGGCGTCGACACGGCGTACGAGAAGCGTGTCGAGGGCGACGAGGACGAGCTCGACAAGCAGGGCGCGGGCGACCAGGGCCTGATGTTCGGGTACGCCTGCGACGAGACCCCGGAGCTCATGCCGCTCCCGATCCACCTCGCGCACCGTCTCTCGCGCCGGCTCTCCGAGGTCCGCAAGAACGGGACCATCCCGTACCTGCGCCCCGACGGCAAGACCCAGGTCACCATCGAGTACGACGGCGACAAGGCCGTCCGCCTCGACACGGTCGTGGTCTCCTCGCAGCACGCCTCCGACATCGACCTGGACTCGCTCCTGGCCCCCGACATCCGGGAGTTCGTCGTCGAGCCCGAGCTGAAGGCGCTCCTCGAGGACGGCATCAAGCTGGAGACCGAGGGCTACCGCCTCCTGGTCAACCCGACGGGACGCTTCGAGATCGGCGGCCCGATGGGCGACGCCGGCCTCACCGGCCGCAAGATCATCATCGACACGTACGGCGGCATGGCCCGGCACGGCGGCGGCGCCTTCTCCGGCAAGGACCCGTCCAAGGTCGACCGCTCGGCCGCCTACGCCATGCGCTGGGTCGCCAAGAACGTCGTCGCGGCAGGCCTCGCGGCCCGCTGCGAGGTCCAGGTCGCGTACGCGATCGGCAAGGCCGAGCCGGTGGGCCTGTTCGTGGAGACCTTCGGCACGGCCACGGTCGACACGGACAAGATCGAGGCCGCGATCAGCGAGGTCTTCGACCTCCGCCCCGCCGCGATCATCCGCGACCTCGACCTGCTCCGCCCGATCTACTCCCAGACCGCCGCGTACGGCCACTTCGGCCGGGCGCTCCCCGACTTCACGTGGGAGCGCACGGACCGCGTGGACGCGCTGCGGAAGGCGGCGGGGCTCTAGGCTCCCTCGCACGGCGAGTTTTCGACGAGGCCCGGTGCCCCTCATGGGGTGCCGGGCCTCGTCATGTCCCGGTGCGTATCGGGCCTGCGATCGTGTCAGTGCGGTCTGGTAGGAATGCTGCTGTGAGCAGCGAGAACCAGAAATCCGAAGGGGCCGGCGGGGCCGAGCCTCCGGAGCAGCTTGCGCTCATTCGGGAAGCGGTGCGCAAGGCCGACGTGCCGCGGGCCAAGCCGCGGACGTGGCGGGGGGCCGCGTTGGCCAAGAGTCTGCCTGTGGCGCGGGTGCTCGTGGACAAAGGTGTGCTGCACCTTGACCGGTACTTCGACTACGCGGTGCCCGAGGAGCTGGACGAGCAGGCGCAGCCGGGGGTGCGGGTTCGCGTGCGGTTCGGGGCCGGGGCGCGCAATGTGCGGGGCGGGCGGCGTGAGGGCGGGGGGCTGATCGACGGGTTCCTCGTCGAGCGGGTCGCCGAGTCGGACTACTCCGGGCCGCTGGCCGCGCTGGCGCAGGTCGTTTCGCCCGAGCCCGTGCTCGACGGGGAGTTGCTCGGACTCGCGCGGGCCGTGGCCGACCGGTACGCGGGCAGCCTTGCCGACGTACTGCAACTGGCCGTTCCGCCCCGGCACGCCAGGGCCGAGGCACGGGAGACGGGGGAGGTGCCGCCTCCTCCGGCCGCGCCTGACGCAGGCTCCTGGCGGCGGTACGGGCACGGGGCCGAGTTCTTGGGGGCACTCGCCTCAGGGGGCGCCCCGCGGGCCGTGTGGACTGCTCTTCCCGGGCCCGAGTGGGCCGAGGAGATCGCCAGGGCCGTGCAGGCGACCCTTGCCTCGGGGCGCGGGGCCCTTGTGGTGGTGCCCGCGGGGCGGCCCGCGGCGAGGGTGGACGCGGCGCTGACTCAGTTGTTGGGGGCGGGGCAGCATGCTCTGCTCACCGCCGACGCCGGGCAGGAGCGGCGGTATCGGGAGTGGCTTTCCGTGCGGCGCGGCGCCGTGCGGGCCGTCGTGGGCACGCGGGCCGCCATGTTCGCCCCCGTACGGAATCTCGGGCTCGTCGCCGTCTGGGACGACGGCGACGCCAGTCACAGCGACGACAACGCTCCCTTCCCGCATGTGCGGGAGGTGCTCGAGCTTCGGGCGTCGAGGGACAAGTGCGGCTTCCTGCTGGGGAGTTGGAGTTGCACGGTCGAGGCCGCGCAGCTCGTGGAGAGCGGCTGGGCGGCGCCGCTCGTCGCCGATCGCGAGCAGGTGCGGGGGACCGCGCCGCTCGTACGGACCGTGGGGGACGGGGATCTCGCGCGGGACGAGGCCGCCCGCGTCGCGCGGCTTCCCACTCTCGCGTGGAACGTCGTGCGCGAGGGGCTGAAGCACGGTCCGGTCCTTGTCCAGGTGCCCCGGCGGGGGTACGTGCCCCGGCTCGCGTGCGAGCGATGCCGCGAGCCCGCTCGGTGCCGCCACTGCGCGGGGCCCTTGGAGGCGCGGGACGGCGGCGGTCTCTGGTGCGGATGGTGCGGGGTGGAGGAAGGTGCCTGGCACTGCGGGGAGTGCGGGGGGTTCCGGCTGCGGGCTCAGGTGGTGGGGGCGCGGCGTACGGCCGAGGAGCTGGGGCGGGCGTTTCCCGCTGTGCCGGTGCGGACGTCCGGGCGGGAGCAGGTTCTCGACACCGTGCCGGGGAGTCCCGCCCTCGTGGTGAGTACGCCGGGGGCGGAGCCCGTCGCCGAGGGCGGCTATGCCGCTGCGCTGCTGCTCGATGGGTGGGCCATGCTGGGGCGGCCCGATCTGCGGGCCGGGGAGGACGCGTTGCGGCGGTGGATCGGGGCTTCCGCGCTGGTGCGGGCGCAGGGGGCCGGGGGGACCGTGGTGGTTGTCGCCGAGCCGACTCTGCGGCCCGTGCAGGCGCTCGTCCGCTGGGATCCGGTGGGGCACGCCGTGCGGGAGCTGTCCGAGCGGGCCGAGCTGGGGTTTCCGCCCGTGTCGCGGATGGCTTCGGTGGCGGGGACCCCGGAGGCGCTTTCGGCGTTTCTCGCCGGGGCGGAACTTCCGGGGGACGCGGTGGTGTTGGGGCCTGTTCCCGTGCCGGACGCGGGGGGCGGGCCGGGGGCCGGGCGGCGGGGTGGGGCTGCGCCTGCCGGGGAGCGGTGGGAGCGGGTCCTTGTCCGGGTGCCGCCGGGTAGTGGTGCGGCGCTTGCCGCTTCGCTCAAGGCGGCGCAGGCGGCTCGTATGGCGCGGGGGGCGGCGGAGCCTGTGCGGATTCGGGTGGATCCGCTGGATATCGGCTAGGGCCCCTTGGTCGGCCTTCCGCCTGGGTACGGCCTCCCGCTGGGAGGGGGTGGCCTCCCGCCCGGGGTACGGCCTCCCGCCCGGGGTACGGCCTCCCGCCGGGAATTCCGCTGCGCGGGGCCTGGCGCTGCGCGGGGGTTTCCGTCTCGCTTGTCGGTGCCAGGCCGCTCGTGGGTTGTGCCCACCCGTTCCGCCCTGCGGAACGCCTGCCCACAACGGCGGCGGGCGCTGGGTGGGGGAACGCCTGCCCACAACGGCGGTCGGCGCAGGGGTGGGGTGGTTTCGCGGGACGCCTGCCTGCAGCGGCGGGCGGTGCTGGGGTGGGGTGGTTTCGGGGGACGTCTGACCGCAGCGGCGGTGGGCGTTGGGGGGTGCTCGGGCATGACGACGGCGGCTGTCGCCTGGCCGGGAGTCGGTAGGTGGCAGCCGCCGTTGTCGTCGTGGTCAGCCGTTGCGAGGGCCCGGAAAAGCGTTGGGACGGGGGTCTTCGCGTAGGGCCGGGCTGCCTGCGGTGGGCTGGGTCGGCATGGCACGGGCCGCCGGGACCCCGGGGAGCGGGGCGCCGACCGTCACGGGGGGACGGGCCGTCGCCGTGGGGGACGGGATCGTCTCCGTGGCCCGCTCCGCCTCCGCCGCCGCCTGTGTCGTGGCCCGGCGGGCGCCGTAACGACGGTGCACCGCCTGCTTGGTGACCCCGAGGGCCGAGCCCACCGCGTCCCACGAGAAGCCCAGTGAGCGGTCGAAGTCCACCGCGGCGGTCACCAGCGTCTCGACGCTGTCCCGCAGTTCCTGGGCGAGACGTACGGTCGGGGCGGGCGCCCGCCCGTACACGACGAAGCCCGCGGAGGGGCTTGAGCGGCGCGGGCGGTAGACGTTGCCGAGCTGGGCGGTGAGCGTACGCAATGCGTCCACCTGCCGGCGGACCCGCTCGATGTCCCGTACTAGAAGGTGCAGGCTGGCCCGAGCCTGGGCGTCGTGGGTTGCGTGGTCGGCCATGAACAAGCCTCTCGAACCGGCGTTGAAAAGGATCGGGCCGCATCCGAGGCCCGTTGTGGTCAACTCTTTCTTGACCAACGCGCTAGTCCGTGTGGGGTCACGGTGCAGGGGCGCATGCGCATATGCACAGGGCGCGTGTCCGTTCGTACGCCCCCGGATGAGCCCACCAGGGACGAACGGTTCGATACGGGCCGCCCCGCGCACAGCGTCCCGGCAGGGCGGCTCATAGACTGGTGCGCTCCCCGCACGTTCCCGTCCCGAGAGGCCGAAAGGCAACGATGAAGCTCGTCTTCGCAGGCACCCCCGAGGTCGCCGTCCCCGCCCTGGACGCCCTGATCGCCTCCGACCGGCACGAGGTGGCCGCCGTCGTCACCCGGCCCGACGCGCCCGCGGGCCGCGGCCGCAGGCTCGTCGCCAGCCCCGTCGCACAGCGCGCGGAGGAGGCCGGGATCGAGATCCTCAGGCCGGCGAAGCCGCGCGACGAGGACTTCCTGGCACGGCTGCGCGAGATCGCGCCCGACTGCTGCCCCGTCGTCGCCTACGGCGCCCTGCTGCCCAAGGTCGCCCTGGACATCCCGGCCCACGGCTGGGTCAACCTGCACTTCTCGCTGCTGCCTGCCTGGCGCGGTGCCGCGCCCGTCCAGCACGCCGTGATGGCCGGGGACGAGATCACCGGTGCCTCCACCTTCCTCATCGAGCAGGGGCTCGACTCCGGTCCGGTGTACGGCACGGTCACGGAGGTCGTCCGGTCCACCGACACCAGCGGTGACCTGCTCACCCGCCTCGCCTTCGCGGGCTCCGGGCTGCTCGCCGCCACCATGGACGGCATCGAGGACGGCTCCCTGAAGGCCGTACCGCAGCCCGCCGACGGTGTCACCCTCGCCCCGAAGATCACGGTCGAGGACGCGCAGGTGGACTGGGCCGCGCCGGCGCTCCGCGTCGACCGTGTGGTGCGTGGCTGCACCCCCGCGCCCGGCGCCTGGTCCGTGTTCCGCGGGGAGCGGCTGAAGATCATCCAGGCCGCCCCGGTCGCCGACCGCACCGACCTCGCGCCCGGCGAGCTCGCCGCCGCCAAGAACAACGTGTACGTCGGCACCGGATCGCACGCCGTCGAGCTGCTCTGGGTGCAGCCGCAGGGCAAGAAGCCGATGCGCGGCGCCGACTGGGTGCGCGGGGTGCGGATCGCCCCGGACGAGCGGCTCGGCGACACCGACGTACGCTGATTAGGTTCAGCCCCCATCCAATAGCGGAGCACCTTTGAACGACCAGCCCGCCCGGCGTCCCCAGAAGCAGGGCAAGCCCGGCAAGCCCCACCGCCGACCCAAGAAGGACCCCGTCCGCTTCCTCGCCTTCGAGGCGCTGCGGGCCGTGGACGAGCGCGACGCCTACGCGAACCTCGTCCTGCCGCCGCTCCTGCGCAAGGCCCGCGAGAAGGAGGGGCCCGACAAGTTCGACGCGCGGGACGCGGCGCTCGCCACCGAGCTCGTCTACGGGACGCTGCGCAGGCAGGGGACGTACGACGCGATCGTGGCCGCCTGCATCGACCGGCCGCTGCGCGAGGTCGACCCGCCGGTCCTCGACGTCCTGAACATGGGCGTGCACCAACTGCTCGGGACGCGCATCCCCACGCACGCCGCCGTCTCCGCCTCCGTGGAGCTGGCGCGCGTGGTGCTCGGCGACGGGCGGGCCAAGTTCGTGAACGCGGTGCTTCGCAAGGTCGCCGCCGACGATCTCGACGGCTGGGTGGCGAAGGTCGCGCCGCCCTACGACGAGGACGCCGAGGACCACCTCGCCGTCGTCCACTCGCACCCCCGGTGGGTCGTCTCCGCGCTCTGGGACGCGCTCGGCGGCGGCCGTGCGGGCATCGAGGACCTACTGGAGGCCGACAACGAGCGGCCCGAGGTGACGCTCGTGGCGCGCCCGGGGCGCACCACCGCCGATGAACTCCTCGACACGGTCGGCGAGGAGTCCGCGCTGCCGGGACGCTGGTCGCCGTATGCCGTGCGGCTCAGCGAAGGCGGCGAGCCCGGTTCGATCGAGGCGGTGCGCGAGGGTCGCGCCGGGGTCCAGGACGAGGGCAGCCAGCTCGTCGCGATCGCACTCGCGAACGCCCCGGTCGAGGGGCGCGACGAGAGGTGGCTCGACGGATGCGCGGGCCCTGGCGGCAAGGCGGCGATGCTCGCCGGTCTCGCCGCCGGCCGCGGTGCCGCCCTCCTCGCCGCCGAGAAGCAGCCGCACCGGGCCCGCCTCGTCGCGCAGGCGCTGCGCGGCAACCCGGGCCCGTACGAGGTCATCGCCGCCGACGGCACCCGGCCGCCGTGGCAGCCCGGCACCTTCGACCGGGTCCTGATGGACGTTCCGTGCACGGGACTCGGCGCCCTGCGCCGCCGTCCCGAGGCTCGCTGGCGCCGCCGTCCCGAGGACCTGGAGGGCTTCGCGCCGCTCCAACGGGGGCTGCTGCGCACCGCGTTGGAGTCCGTGCGGGTCGGGGGCGTCGTCGGTTACGCCACCTGCTCACCGCATCTCGCGGAGACGCGTGCCGTCGTCGATGACGTGCTCAAGCAGCACGCGGGCGCCGAACTGATCGACGCCCGCCCGCTGCTGCCGGGCGTGCCGGCCCTTGGCGACGGTCCCGACGTGCAGCTGTGGCCGCATCTGCACGGCACCGACGCCATGTACCTAGCGCTGATCCGGCGGACGGCCTGACTCCCGGCCCGACTCCGGCGCCGACGGCTCCGCGACCGGCCCCGTAGCCGCCCCCGACCCCGCCGACCCTGCCGGCCCCGCCGGCACGGTCGCGGGCGTGCGGGCGGCCGGGTCCTTGCTCAGGGCGTGCGGCCACCACACCTTCGGCCCCACGTCCAGGAACAACGCCGTGACCAGGACGGACCGCACGATGAAGGTGTCGAGCAGGACGCCGATCGCGACGGCGAAGCCGATCTCGGCGAACGCCACCATCGGGAGCGTGCCGAGCGCGGCGAACGTGCCCGCGAGGACCAGGCCCGCCGACGTGATGACCGCGCCGGTCGCGGCGAGGCCGGTCAGCACACCCGCACGGGTGCCCTGGCGGCCCGCCTCCTCACGGATGCGGGTCGACAGGAAGATGTTGTAGTCGATGCCGAGCGCCACCAGGAACACGAAGACGAACAGCGGGAAGTCCGTGGCCTCGCCCGCGTAGTCGAAGACGTACCGGAAGGCGAGCGCGCTGATTCCCAGCGCGGCGGTGAAGGAGAGCACCACCGTCGCGATCAGGAGCAGCGGCGCGACCAGGGCGCGCAGCAGCAAGGCGAGGATCAGCAGGACGACCACGAGGACGAGCGGGATCACCAGTTTGTTGTCGTGGGTCGTGGCGCGGTCCATGTCCACGATGGCCGCCGTGTTGCCGCCGACCTGCGCGTCCGCCCGTGGCACCGCGTGCACCGCGTCGCGCACCCGTTCCACGGTCCGCTTGGCCGCCTCGCTGTCGCTGGCGTCGGTCGTCGTCGCCTCGAACAGGACCTGGCCCTCGTACGCCCGTTTCGTCCCCGGCGGCACGACGACGCTCGTCGGGACCACTCCGCTGGTACGGGCGACCACGGCGCGGACCCGGGGGCCCTGAGCCCGGTTCGACACGATCACCAGTGGGTCACCGCTGCCCGCGTCGAAGTACTCCGCCTGCACCTCCTGGCCCACGATCGAGTCCGGCTTGTCCGTGAACGAGTCGGCGTTGCTCAGCCCTTCCGCGCGCAGCTGCGTCATGCCGAGCGCGACCACCGCGAGGGCCACCGCCGTGATGCTCCAGGTCAGGCGCGGGCGACGGGCGATGCGGCGGCCCGTACGGGCCCAGACGCCGCGTTCGGTGGGCTCGTCGGAGCCGTTGTGCGGGACCAGCGGCCAGAAGAGCCAGCGGCCGCAGACCACCAGGAGCGCGGGGAACAGCGACAGCATCGCGATCAGGGCCACCGCGACACCGATGGCAGCCACGGGGCCGAGGCCCCGCGTCGAGTTCATGTCGGCGGTGAGCAGCACCAGCATGCTGACGACGACCGTGGCACCCGAGGCGATGACCGCGGGGCCCGCCCGGTGCAGGGCGAGCTGCATCGCCTCGTGCCGGTCCTCGTGGCGGCGCAGCTCTTCCCGATAGCGGGCCACCAGGAGCAGGGCGTAGTCCGTCCCCGCCCCGAAGACGAGCACCGTGAGAATGCCCGCGCTCTGCCCGTTGACCGTCAGCCCGGCGTGCTCCGCGAGGAGATAGATGAGGGCCTGCGCGGTGAAGAGGGAGACGACCGCCGCGAGCAGCGGGACGAGCAGCAGGACGGGGCTGCGATAGGTGATCAGGAGGATCACGACGACGACGCCGCCCGCGGCCAGGAGCAGCGTCGAGTCGATGCCCTCGAACGCCTCGGAGAAGTCCGCCGACGTACCGCCGGGCCCGGTGACGTGCACCGCGAGGCCGTCGTCGCCCTCACCGGTCCCGCCGACCCGCTCCCGGATGGAATCGACGGCGGGACCGATCCGCTCCCAGCCCTTCTCGTCCATGATGATCGGCACGAAGATCTGTGCCGCCCGGGCGTCCCGGGCAGGCCTGGTGTCGAAGAGGGGGCCGCGGGTCTCCGCGCCCCGGATGCCGTGGGCGCGCAGCTCCTCGAGCTCCCTGGCGTCCTTGGCGATCTGCACCCGGTCCGCCGGAGTGAGTCCGCCCTCGCGGGCGTACACGACGATCGCCGGAATCTGTTCGGGCCTGAAGTCCTCGGAGATCTCCAGGACTTGGGTGGATTCAGCGGAGCCGGGCAGCCAGGACGACGCCTGGTTGTCCTGGGCGTCCGTGAGCTTCTGGGCGAGCGGCGCGGCCGCGACGATCACCACCAGCCAGAACAGCACCACCAGCCACTTGGTGCGCCGCCCGCACACCAGCCAGGCCACACCGCGGCTCGCCCGGCGCTGTCCGCCCGAGCGCCCCTCGGGGTGTCCCTCCGCCGGTCCGCCCGTCAGTCCGCCCGTCAGTCCGTCCGACCGTTCGTCTGGCATGGCTACCCCCGCTGCCCCACGTGGTGCCGGTGGACCGCCCAGCATGGCACGCGGTCCATGGTCAGTGGAGCCCGGAAGCCCATGCTTCGGACCGCGGGAGGCAACGAGCTCCGGGCATGGCAGTCTTGGGGCATGGCCGTGCAGATCAACCCCAGCATCCTGTCCGCGGATTTCGCCCGTCTTGCCGAGGAGGCAACAGCGGTCGAAGGCGCCGACTGGCTCCACGTCGACGTGATGGACAACCACTTCGTCCCGAACCTCACCCTGGGGGTGCCGGTCGTAGAGTCCCTGGCCCGAGCGACGGACACGCCGCTGGACTGCCATCTGATGATCGAGAACGCCGATCGCTGGGCCCCGCAGTACGTCGAAGCGGGCGCCGGATCGGTCACCTTCCACGCGGAGGCCGCCGCCGCGCCCGTCCGGCTTGCCCGGGAGATCCGCGCCAAGGGCGCCCGCGCCTCCATGGCGCTGAAGCCGGCGACCCCCGTCGAGCCGTACGAGGATCTTCTTCCCGAGCTCGACATGCTGCTGATCATGACGGTCGAGCCGGGCTTCGGAGGGCAGTCGTTCCTCGACATCATGCTCCCCAAGATCCGCCGCACCCGTGAGCTGATCAGCAAGCACGGCCTGGACCTCTGGCTCCAGGTGGACGGCGGCGTCTCGGCCGAGACCATCGAGCGCTGCGCCGAGGCGGGCGCCGACGTCTTCGTCGCGGGCTCCGCGGTGTACGGAGCGGACGACCCGGCGGCGGCGGTACGTGCATTGCGCAACCGGGCGGCGGAGGCGACGGCCGCCGCCGCATGGGCATGCGGCCACTGAGCCACGAGTACATGAACGCAGTCCCTCAGGGCTGATCAAGTACGTCGGATCTGCAAGGATGAACGACGGACCCAGGTTGCGCTGCGGCAATGCGCGATAAGCCGTGGCAATGCGCGCGAAGGCGCACCAATGCGTGTGAATGCCTATGCGTGTGAATGCGTGAACGACAGTTGCTTGAAATGACAGTGAGGAGATCGTCGTGTCGACGGGCGGCCGGTCAGCCATGCGGATGGGACCCGCGGAGCTGGTGCAGGCGGCGGCCATGGCCCGCCGCTTCTATCTCGAGGGCAAGTCGAAGATCCAGATCGCCGAGGAGTTCGGCGTCAGCCGCTTCAAGGTGGCCAGGGTCCTGGAGACGGCTCTGGAGCGGGACCTCGTACGGATCGAGATCCGTGTGCCCGCCGAGCTGGACGCGGAGCGCTCGGACGCGCTGCGCGCCCGCTACGGCCTGCGGCACGCGGTCGTCGTCGAGTCGCCCACCTCGGTCGACGAGGTCGAGGACTCGCCCGATCCCGAGAACCTCGGTGAGGTCGCGGCGGACCTGCTCGGCGAGCTCGTCACCGAGGGCGATGTACTCGGCCTCGCGTGGGGGCGCTCGACCATCCACATGGCGGCCGCCCTCGACCAGCTGCCGCCGTGCACCGTCGTGCAGCTGACGGGCGTGTACGACGCCGGGACGGCCGAACGCGGCTCCGTCGAGGCCGTGCGGCGTGCCGCGCAGGTCTCCGGCGGCGAGGCCCACCCCATCTACGCGCCGATGCTCCTGCCCGACCCGGCCACGGCCGCCGCGCTGCGGAACCAGACCGGGATCGCGCGGGCGTTCGAGTACTTCGACAAGGTCACCGTCGCCGCCGTCTCCATCGGCTCCTGGGAGCCCGGCATCTCCACCGTCCACGACATGCTCAGCGACGAGGAGCGCGCGCATTACGCCTCGCTCGGTGTCGCGGCCGAGATGTCCGCGCACCTCTTCGACGCCGAGGGGCGTCGGGTGGGGCGTGATCTGGGGGAGCGCTGCATCACCGTCGAAGCCGATCGGCTTCGACGGATTCCCGAGGTCGTCGCCATCGCCGGCGGGCAGCGGAAGGCGGCGGCGATCGACGCCGTGCTGCGGTCCGGGCTTGTCACCAGCCTGGTCACCGATACCGCTGCGGCCGATCAGCTGTTGGTTCGCGGGGCTACTCCGCATCCCGCGCTGGACCGGGCGGACCCGGACGGCGGCTGAGTCTCCGCGGGCCCGCTGCGGCTGAGCGCGCCTACGCGGCGGAGCCGTACATGTCACAGCCCCGCGCCCCTTCGGGGCGCTGCCGTGCGGCGGTGCGGGCACTACCGGGAGTGCGCCGTGCCCACCCCCGGCGAGCGTGACCGGGGCGCCAGGCGCATCGACTGAGATGAGGCGGTACTGAGATGACGTCCGAACCGCTGGCGCCGGTCCTCGAAGCCGTGCGCGCCGCAGGAATGAGCACCGGCACGCTCGACCTGAGCGGGGTGCGCGACAAAGCGGCCTTCATGGACCGCTGTGCCCGCGCGCTCGATCTGCCCGACTGGTTCGGGCGCAACTGGGACGCGCTCGCCGACTGCCTCACCGACCAGGGCGGGGCGCCCGGCTCACCCGGCCGCCTGCTCGTGGTCACCGGCTGGCAGGAGTACGCCGAAGCGGCTCCGCAGGACTGGACCGTCGCCCGGGAGGTCTTCACGGACGCCGTGGAGTACGCACGGGAGCGCGGGACGGGCCTGGAGATCGTTCTCGCGCTCGGCACGCGATCCTGAGCGGACGGTGATCGCCGCGCGGGGTATTTGGAGGATCCGACCAGGGTGCTTCTGCCCCGGCTGGGTGATCATCCCAGGCGGCGGACGGCCCCGGACATGGGACACTGAAGTACGTGCTTTTCCCCCGGCCTAACTGTCCGGGGGCCACCTCTGATCGACTGGGATGAGCAGCACGTGCGCTTCCTCAATGACATCCAGCCTGCGTACGACCTGACGTACGACGACGTTTTCATGGTCCCCCGGCGTTCCGCCGTCGGATCGCGTCAGGGCGTGGACCTCTCGTCGCCGGACGGCACCGGCACCACGATCCCGCTGGTGGTCGCGAACATGACCGCCATCGCGGGACGCCGGATGGCCGAGACGGTCGCCCGCCGCGGCGGCCTCGTCGTGATCCCGCAGGACATCCCGATCGAGGTCGTCACCGAGGTCATCTCCTGGGTCAAGACGCGCCACCACGTCCTTGACACCCCGATCGTCCTGGCCCCCACGCAGACCGTCGCCGACGCGCTCGCCCTGCTCTCCAAGCGCGCGCACAACGCGGGCGTCGTCGTGGACGCCGACCAGAAGCCGGTCGGCGTCGTCACCGACACGGACCTGAACGGCGTCGACCGCTTCACCCAGCTCTCCGAGGTCATGTCCAAGGACCTCGTGCTCCTGGACGCGGACATCGACCCGCGCGACGCCTTCAACAAGCTCGACCACGCGAACCGCCGCTACGCACCCGCGGTGGGCAAGGACGGCCGCCTCGCCGGCATCCTCACCCGTACGGGCGCCCTGCGCGCGACCCTCTACTCGCCCGCCCTCGACGCCAACGGCAAGCTGCGCATCGCCGCCGCCGTCGGCATCAACGGCGACGTCGCGGCCAAGGCCAAGCAGCTCCTCGACGCGGGCGCCGACACGCTCGTCGTGGACACCGCGCACGGCCACCAGGAGTCGATGATCTCCGCGGTCAAGGCCGTGCGCGCCCTCGACCCGCAGGTGCCGATCGTCGCGGGCAACATCGTCGCCGCCGAGGGCGTACGGGACCTGATCGAGGCCGGCGCCGACATCATCAAGGTCGGCGTGGGCCCCGGCGCCATGTGCACCACGCGCATGATGACCGGCGTCGGCCGGCCGCAGTTCTCCGCGGTGCTCGAATGCGCCGCCGAGGCCGCGAAGTTCGGCAAGCACGTGTGGGCCGACGGCGGTGTCCGCCACCCCCGCGACGTCGCCATGGCGCTGGCCGCCGGTGCGTCGAACGTCATGATCGGTTCGTGGTTCGCCGGGACGTACGAGTCCCCCGGCGACCTGCAGCAGGACGCCAACGGCCGCCTCTACAAGGAGTCGTTCGGCATGGCGTCGGCCCGCGCGGTCAAGAACCGCACGAGCGAGGAGTCCGCGTACGACCGTGCCCGCAAGGCGCTGTTCGAGGAGGGCATCTCGACCTCGCGGATGTTCCTGGACCCGGAGCGGCCCGGCGTCGAGGACCTGATCGACTCGATCATCGCGGGTGTGCGTTCCTCCTGCACGTACGCGGGTGCGGGGTCCCTGGCGGAGTTCGCCGAGCGGGCCACCGTGGGTGTGCAGAGTGCCGCGGGCTATGCGGAGGGGAAGCCGCTGCACGCCAGCTGGAGCTAGCGGCTTCGCGGGGAGCTGTGCCATTCGGCTGCGGGTTCGTCGTGGCTGGTCGCGCAGTTCCCCGCGCCCCTCACGGGGCGATGACCCCCGCCACTGCTTTTGCCAGCAGGGCGTGACCCTCGTCGCCCGGATGTACGCCGTCCACCAAGTGGCCGGTGTGCAGCAGGCCGCCGCCCGGCAGCAGGTCGGCGCCCGCGTCCAGGGCTGCCCGTTCCACCGCGGTCCGCAGGTCCCCGAGCGTCGCGCCGAGCGCGTTCGGCGTTGTTTCGGCGTCCGGGCGGAGCACCGGGGAGACCACCAGGAGGGGTGCGTCCGGGTGGCCCCGGCGCACCAGGTCCAGGAACGCTCGCGCGCTCTCGTACAGCAGCCCCGCCGAATGCGGCGTACGTGACCAGCAGTTCGTGCCGAAGGCGATGGTGAGCAAGTCGGCTTCGAGCGAGGCCAGTTGTTCGGCCGAGGCCAACTCCCCGCGTGCCGCGCCCGCGTAGCCGAGGTTCACCGTCTCCGCACCCAGGGCACGCCCCGCGAGCGCGGGCCACGCCAGATGCGGACGCGAGACCGACCAGCCCTCCGCGATCGAGTCGCCGTAGACGAGCCAGCGCGGTCGACGTGCGGCGGGTATCAGGGTGCCGTCGAGCGGGCGTACCGCGTGCAGGACCGGCCGGAGTGCTTCCGGCAGGTGGAGGGTGAACTCGCCTTCGGGGCAGGGGAGATGGATCAGCGTCCGGCGGTCGCCCGGCGTCGCCGGGGTGTCGATGGCTTCCTTGCCCGTGAGCAGGGTGAACGTCGCGGGTGCGTCGCGGTACGAGTCCGCCGCCGACGGGGGCGAGGCGGTGTACGCGATCTCCACGGCGCTCACCCCGCGCGCCGTGAACTCAAGGCGCACCCCGGCCGGCAGGCCCGCCCGCTCCCATGTGTCGCCGGGAAGCCGCTCCCGGTCGGCCGGGTCGGCGCGCACCACCCGGCCGTCCTCCGTCCACCAGGGCGCACCCCGCACGAACTCCCTCACCGCGCGCCCCCGATGGTCGGATAGGGGAACTTCACGCCGACACCGCCGTCCACGACGAGCGTCTGCCCGGTGACGTACGAGGAGAGCGGCGAGGCGAAGAAGAGCAGGGCCGAGGCGATGTCGGAGGTTTCGGCCACCCGGCCGAGCGGGGCGTTGCGGGCGTTCGCCGCGCGGCCCTCGTCGCCGATCAGGCCCGCCACGCGCGGCGTCCAGACGACGCCGGGCGCCACGGCGTTCACCCGTACACCGCGCGGACCGTACTCCACCGCCGCCGAGCGGACCAGGGAGATCAGGCCCGCCTTGGCCGCGCCGTACGCGGCGTGCAGGGGCGCCGCCGTCAGGCCCGACACCGAGGCGACGAAGACCAGGGGGCCGCCGCCCGCGTCGGCGAGCGCCTCGCCGCCGTACTGGACCGCGAGCCAGGCATGCCGCAGGACGAGCGAGAAGTGCCAGTCCCAGGCCGCGTCGTCGAGGTCGGCCAGGGGTGTGTAGCGGGCCATGCCGACGATGTCGACGACACCGCCGAGTGAGCCCAACTCCCTGCGTGCGCAGGCGAAGAGCTCCCGCACCTCTTCGCGCCGCGTCACGTCCGCGACGTACGCGATGCCGCCCGTCTCGGCCGCGACCGCTTCGGCGCGCCCCTTGTCGAGATCCACGCACAGGACCCGCGCGCCCGCCGCCGTGAGCGCGTGCGCGGTCTGGCGGCCGATGCCGTTGCCCGCACCGAGCAGGACGAAGGCGCGGCCGTCCAGGCGGTGCAGGGCCGCGTAGTCGGGGACGGGCGACGTGTCGAGGGGCTCGCTCACGGCGCGGCCCGCCGGGGCCGGTACGAGGCAAGTTCCGGGATGACTTCCTTGCCCAGGATCTCGATCGTGCGCAGGATCTCCCGGTGTTCCAGATAGCCCCACTGGACGTAGCAGATGAGCTGGTCGATGCCGAGGTCGGCGTAGCGCTTGGCCTTGCGGACGATGGTCTCCGCGTCACCGATGAGGATCATGTCGCCGTCGTTGAACTCCTCGACGGGGACGTTGCCTTCGATGATCGGGGTGAGGAAGGGGAAGGTCCGCGCACGCTCGTCGGGGGTCAGGTGCGGCAGCTCCCAGTCGAGGGTGAACTGCGCCAGGTTGCGGTACCACCAGGCCACCGAGTCCCAGACCCGCCGGGAGGGGCGGTCCGCCGCGTGGACCAGGGTGTACGCGCTGACGCGGTCCGTGGTGACGTCCGTGATCGGGGCGGGCGTGCGTGCCGCCGCGCGGTAGGCGGCGACCTGGCGGGCCATCGCGTCGAGCGGCTGCATGATCGAGAAGGAGAGCAGGCCGAGGCCCGCCGCGCCCGCCACCTCCGCCGACCCCGGCGAGGTCGCCGCCATCCAGCAGGGCGGATGCGGGTCCTGGACCGGCTTGGGGGTGACCATCCGGCGGGGAAAGGTGAAGCGCTCCGACTCGTAGGCGAAGTACTCCTCGCGCCACATGCCCGTGACGATCTCGATCGCCTCGCGCCAGTCGGCGCGCGACTGCTCGCGGTCGACACCGAATGCCGTCTGTTCCATGGGAGTTGACCGCCCGGTGCCCCACTCCACACGGCCGTCGGAGAGTACGTCCACCGCCGCCACCTTCTCCGCGATGCGCTGCGGGGGAGTGAAGCCGAAGGGGGTGAGGGTGACACCGAAGCCGAGTCGTATCCGCTCGGTGAGCGCCGCGAGATGCCCGAGCAGCACCTCGGGCGCGGGACAGTGCGAGCGGCCCTCGCGGAAGTGGTGCTCCACGGCCCACACCGTGCGGAAGCCGACCCGGTCCGCGAGCCTGATCTGCTCCACGGCCTCGCGGTAGGCGCGCTGCTCGGCGGTGCGCTGGCCGAGCGGGTGGGGTCCGTTCCAGGGCTTCGGTACGTCGATCTCGTACAGCACATCGAGGTCCATGGCCTGCTGACTCCCTCTCGACGGGGGTGTGCGATCGGCTCGACCGGAGTGCACGATGGGGGAGATCTGACGAAGTGTCAATGACCTTCCGCGACCCTCGGCACGCAACGGACGAAACGGACCGCGCAACGAAGACCCGCAGGAAGGGGATGTACGCAACGATCGTTCGGGCTTGCGCAAGGTTGCTTCATTACATACGTGAAGCCTGCCTCATAGAGTCGTCCGCTGTACGTGGTGTGGCGGGGACCGCCTGCTCGGCGGTCCCCGGCCATGCCCGGGTGCTGCCGCCGGTCCCGCCGCCCTGACCAGGCAGCGATGAAGGAGCCACGCGTGCTCGACCAAGGCGCACCCCCGCAAAATCGCCCTGGCCCCTCGGGGGCCGGAGGGCTCGGCGGTCGCTTGATGCGGCGCAAGCCGGTGGAACTGCTGGTCGCGGAGGGCGGCCAGGGTGAGGGCGGCTCGCTGCGGCGCTCCCTCGGCATGTGGCAGCTGACCATGATCAGCATTGGCGCCACGCTGGGCACCGGCATTTTCGTGGTCCTCGGGGAGAGCGTCCCCAAGGCCGGGCCCGCCGTGACCCTGTCCTTCGTGCTCGCCGGGCTCACCGCACTGTTCTCCGCGCTCTCGTACGCCGAGCTCGCGGGCTCCATTCCGGTCGCCGGGTCCTCGTATTCGTACGCGTACGCAACGATGGGCGAACTCGTCGCCTGGGTCTGCGGCTGGTGCCTGGTCCTGGAGTACGGCGTGTCGGTCGCGGCCGTCGCCGTCGGCTGGGGCGAATACCTCAACGAACTGCTCGACGGCACCATCGGCGTCACCATCCCGGCCGTGCTCTCGTCGGCGCCCGGTGAGGGCGGCGTCATCAACCTGCCGGGCCTGATCGTCGTCCTGCTCGCCATGGTGTTCCTGCTCGGCGGCGCCAAGGAGTCGGCGCGGGTCAACACGATCATGGTCATCGTGAAGATCGCCGCGCTCGTGCTCTTCTGCGCCATCGGCTTCATGGGCTTCAAGTCCGGCAACTACTCCGACTTCATGCCGCTCGGCACGGCCGGTGTCAGCGCCGCCGCGGCCAGCCTCTTCTTCTCGTACATCGGCTTCGACGCCGCCTCCACCGCCGGTGAGGAGGCGAAGAACCCGCAGCGCGACCTGCCCCGCGCGATCATGCTGTCGCTGATCATCGTCACGGCGCTCTACGTCCTGGTCGCCGCCGTCGCCGTCGGCGCCTGGAACTGGGCGGACTTCGAGGGCTCCGAGGCCACGCTCGCCGCGATCATGAACGACGTCAGCGGCCAGAGCTTCTGGGGCACGCTGCTCGCCGCCGGCGCGGTCATCTCCATCGCCTCGGTCGTCCTGACCGTCCTCTACGGCCAGACCCGCGTCCTGTTCGCCATGTCCCGCGACGGCCTGGTCCCCAAGGCGTTCGGCAAGGTCAGCAAGAAGACCGGCACGCCCCGCGTGAACACCGTCATCGTGTCGCTGTTCTGCGCCGCGCTCGCCTCGGTCATCCCGCTCGGCAAGCTCGTCGACGCCACCAGCATCGGCACGCTCTTCGCCTTCGGCCTGGTCAACATCGCCGTCATCGTGCTGCGCCGGACCCGCCCGGACATGCCGCGCACCTTCCGCGTGCCGCTGGGCTGGCTCTTCCCGGTCCTCGGCTTCGCTTTCTGCGCGTACAACATGTTCAGCCTCGACTCCATCACCTGGGTCGTGTTCGGTGTCTGGATGGCCGTCGGCCTCGTGTTCTACTTCGTGTACGGCATGAGCCGCTCCCGATTGGCCTCCGCAGAGAAGTGATCCACCCCCAGTGCGACTGAACGATCTCGACGAACGCATCGTGCACGCCCTCGCCGAGGACGCCCGCCGTTCCTACGCCGACATCGGCCAGCTGGTGGGGCTCTCCGCACCCGCCGTGAAGCGGCGCGTGGACCGCCTCCGGGAGACCGGAGCGATCACGGGGTTCACCGTCCGGGTCGACCCGGCCGCGCTCGGCTGGGAGACCGAGGGGTTCATCGAGATCTACTGCCGTCGCAACACCTCGCCCGAGGCCATCCGCCGTGGCCTCGAGCGGTATCCGGAGATCGCGTCCGCCTCCACCGTCACCGGGGAGGCGGACGCCGTCGTCCAGGTCTTCGCCGCCGACATGCGGCACTTCGAGCGGGTCCTCGAAAGGATCGCCGGGGAGCATTTCGTGGAACGGACGAAGTCCGTGCTCGTGCTCTCGCCCCTGATGCGGAGATTCTCCTCGGGATCCCCTGCGTAGGCGCTGCCCGGGTTCCCGCGGGGGCGCTACTTCATCGGTCGTACGCGCAGGTCTCCGCTGCCGGGCTTCGTCTTGTCGAACGGGGCCGCGCTCACGCACTTGGGCATGTCGTCCGGCAGGTCGTTCGGGATGCCGACCATCGCCCAGCTGTAGCCGAAGCGGTCCTGCCTGCCCCGGTCGTGGACCGTCAGGCCCAGGCGCTTGCCGATCGCCCCTTTCAGGCCGCCGTCCGCCTTCGTGACGACCGCCGACACCGTGGCCACCTTTCCGCCGGTCAGCAGGCAGTCCACGCGGGCCTCGGCGGTGCCGCCGAACTCGGGTCGCTCCATGTAGTGGCTGATCTTGACGGTCCCGTGCGCGGCCCCGGGGTCGTCGCGGTCCGCGGCGTCCAGACGGGCGTCGACGGTGATGGTGGCGTCGTCGCCCGGCGGGCGGTCCAGCTTGGCGGTTCCGGTCAGGGCCGCCGCCTCGCGCCCGTGGTGCGGGGCGTCCGACGCGGTCGCGGAGCCCGCGCCCGAGGCGAGTGCGAGGAGCGCGGCGCCTACGGCGACGGCTCGGATGAGGTTGGAGCGGCGATTCATGGGGCCCCCGTTGGGCTGTGGTCCGCCCGGTCTTTCCGGGCGTGATCCACCCTTCCGGTTTCCGGCGGCCCGGGCGTCGTGCGCGAGGCGGTGACCGCGTCCGCCGTGCGGCGGGGGACGGCTGGCCCGTGAGGCGGAGACGCCGGGCCCGCCCGACCCCCGTACGGGTGGGCCCACCCGTGTCAGCCGGTCGGGTACGTCGGGTGCCAGGGCCGCACGTGGAAGTCGCCCGTGCCCTTCTTGACCTTCTCGAAGGGCGCCGCGCTCGTGCACTTGGTCAGCTTCTTGGTGCCGTCGGGGCCGCCCACCGACGCCCAGCTGTAGCCCACGCGGTCGTGCTTGCCCTGGTCGTGGACGGTGAAGCCGACGCGACCGCCCTTGATGCCCTTCAGGTTCGTGCCGGTGATGATGCCGGTGGCCGTGGCGACCTTGCCGCCGGTCATCAGACAGTCGACGCGGCCCTCGGCCCAGCCGCCCTTGCCGCCGGGCCTGTCGAGGTGGACGAAGCGGAAGGTGCCGGTCGCCTTGTCCGGGCGCATGTTGTCCCGCTTTGCCAGATGCGCGTCGAAGGTGAACGTCACGTCCTCGGTGGTCTTGCGGGACAGCTTCGCGCTGCCGGTGAGCGCGGCGGCCTCGCGCGGCTGTGTGTGCGCCGCGCCCTCGCGGGCCTGCGTGTGCGCCGCGTCGCGCGATCCGCCGTCGTCCGAGGCGGCAGCCGCTCCCGCGGCTCCCGCGCAGATCAGCAGGGCGGTTCCGACGGCGATCGCACGACCGCGGGGGCCGGTCAGGCGGCGGTCAGCGATCCGGGTGCTTGTGTCGCGGCTCACGGGGAGCCTCCGTCCGAAGTGCCGTTCACCCGGTCCTTCCGGGCGAGATCACGGTCTCGCGGCAGGGGGCCCCGGCACGTCCGGCCAGGGGCGTCAATCCGCCTCCGCCGCACGGCGGGGAACACCCCCGCACCCCCTGCGCCCGCCGGTGGACACCACTACGACCCCGGTCCCACCCCGGCCGCACAACGAATCGCCGCGAAGGGCCCCGTACGCGCAACGGATCGCGCGGCAGCCCGCAACGCTCGCGCCTTGTCCGGGCAAGGCCGCCGACCGTACCGTCTAACCGTCCCCACCAGCCCTTCCCGTCCCTTCGCATGCCCCGAGGTCCTGCCATGCCGCCGCTGCGCACCGCCCTGCTCCAGAGCTCGGGCACCCTTGGCTCCGTCGCCGCCAACCTGAAGGCGCTCGACGAGGCCGCCGCCCGTGCCGCCGCCGCGGACGCGGGTCTCCTGGTGGCCCCCGAGCTGTACCTCACCGGCTACGCGATCGGCGACGACATCCCGCGTCTCGCCGAGGCCGCCGACGGGGCTTCGGCCGCCGCGATCGCCGAGAGCGCCGCACGCCACGGCGTCGCGATCGCCTACGGCTACCCGGAGCGGGACGGCGAGACGGTCTTCAACTCCGTCCAGCTGATCGGCGCCGACGGCGCCCGCCTGGCGAACTACCGCAAGACCCACCTCTTCGGCTGCTTCGAGCGGGACCACTTCACCCCCGGTGAACAGTCCGTCGTACAGGCGGAGTTGGGCGGTATCCGGGTCGGCCTGATGATCTGCTACGACGTGGAGTTCCCGGAGAACGTCCGCGCGCACGCCCTCGCGGGCACCGACCTGCTGCTCGTGCCCACGGCCCAGATGCACCCCTTCCAGTTCGTCGCCGAGTCGGTCGTGCCGGTGCGGGCCTTCGAGAACCAGATGTACGTCGCCTACGTCAACCGGGTCGGCAAGGAAGGGGAGTTCGAGTTCGTCGGGCTCTCCACGCTGGCGGGACCGGACGGCGTCGCCCGCACTCGCGCCGGACGGGACGAGCAGCTGGTGTTCGCCGACGCGGACCCGGCCTTCCTCGCCGCGTCGCGCGAGGCCAATCCCTACCTGCGCGACCGCCGCCCGGGTCTGTACGCGTCCCTGATCTGACCCGCCCCGAGCTCCCCCTTCTTCTGTTCTGCCGTTCCCGCAAGGAGTCCGCACCCCATGACGTCCACGGTGCCCACCGCTGTCCAGCACACCGACGCCCAGCCGCCGATCACCATGTTCGGTCCGGACTTCCCGTACGCGTACGACGATTTCCTCGCGCACCCGGCGGGCCTCGGCCAGATACCCGCGACCGAGCACGGCACCGAGGTCGCGGTCATCGGCGGCGGCCTCTCCGGCATCGTGGCGGCCTACGAACTGATGAAGATGGGCCTCAAGCCCGTCGTCTACGAGGCCGACCAGATCGGCGGCCGCCTTCGCACCGTCGGCTTCGAGGGCTGTGATGGCGACCTGACCGCCGAGATGGGCGCGATGCGCTTCCCGCCGTCCTCGACGGCGCTGCAGCACTACATCGACCTGGTGGGCCTGAAGACCCAGCCGTTCCCGAACCCCCTCGCCGAGTCGACGCCCTCCACGGTCGTCGACCTCAAGGGCGAGTCGCACTACGCCGAGACCGTCGCCGACCTGCCGCAGGTCTACCGCGACGTGGCGAAGGCGTGGAACGACTGCCTGGAGGAGGGCGCCGACTTCTCCGACATGAACCGCGCCCTGCGCGAGCGCGACGTACCGAAGATCCGCGAGATCTGGTCCAAGCTCGTCGAGAAGCTCGACAACCAGACCTTCTACGGCTTCCTCTGCGACTCCGCGGCCTTCAAGTCCTTCCGGCACCGCGAGATCTTCGGCCAGGTCGGCTTCGGCACCGGCGGCTGGGACACCGACTTCCCGAACTCCATCCTGGAGATCCTGCGCGTCGTCTACACCGAGGCCGACGACCACCACCGCGGCATCGTCGGCGGCAGCCAGCAGCTGCCCCTGCGCATGTGGGACCGCGAGCCGCAGAAGATCGTGCACTGGGCGCCCGGTACGTCCCTGAGCTCGCTGCACGAGGGCGGCGTGCCGAAGCCCGCCGTGACCCGTCTTGACCGCACCGCGGGCAACCGCGTCACGGTCACCGACTCCTCGGGCGACATCCGCACCTACCAGGCGGCGATCTTCACCGCCCAGTCCTGGATGCTGCTCTCCAAGATCGCGTGCGACGACTCGCTCTTCCCCATCGACCACTGGACGGCGATGGAGCGGACCCACTACATGGAGTCCTCGAAGCTCTTCGTCCCCGTGGACCGGCCGTTCTGGCTGGACAAGGCCGTCGACGACAGGGGGAACCCGACCGGCCGTGACGTCATGTCGATGACGCTCACCGACCGCATGACGCGCGGCACCTACCTGCTCGACGACGGCCCGGACAAGCCCGCCGTCATCTGCCTCTCCTACACCTGGTGCGACGACAGCCTGAAGTGGCTGCCGCTGTCGGCGAACGAGCGCATGGAGGTCATGCTCAAGTCGCTCGGCGAGATCTACCCGAAGGTCGACATCAGGAAGCACATCATCGGCAACCCGGTGACCGTGTCCTGGGAGAACGAGCCCTACTTCATGGGCGCGTTCAAGGCGAACCTGCCGGGGCACTACCGCTACCAGCGGCGCCTGTTCACGCACTTCATGCAGGATCGCCTTCCGGCGGACAAGCGAGGGATCTTCCTCGCCGGTGACGACATCTCCTGGACGGCGGGGTGGGCCGAGGGCGCGGTGCAGACCGCGCTGAACGCGGTGTGGGGGGTCATGCATCACTTCGGGGGTGCGACCGACGCCACCAACCCCGGTCCCGGGGATGTGTACGACGAGATCGCTCCCGTCGAACTGCCTGAGGACTGACAGCGCCGTTCTGTCCGGGGTGCGTGGGGATCTGCCGGTCTGGTGTGGCTGGTCGCGCAGTTCCCCGCGCCCCCGGGGCCAGCCCCTGCGGGGCGGCCCCGGGGTCTATACCCCCGCCGCCCTCGCCTCCGCGTACACCTCCGCAGCCAAGTCCTTCAGTTCCTCCGCGTCCCGGGTGCTGCCCGCCAGTTCGATGAGGATCTCCTCCACCGCGCCCGTCGCGGCGTGCGCTTCGAGGTCCTCGACGATCTGCTCGACGTTGCCCCGGAAGGGGGCGCGCTTCTCGCCCTCGTACGCGGTCGGCGTGTAACGGGCGTTGACCCGCAGGACGCTCTGGACCGGCTGCGTGCGGCCCCGCTCGGCGGCCAGTTCCTTCAGCTCCTGCGCCTGCTCGGCCAGCTTCCCGGCGCCCGTGCCGATCGGCATCCAGCCGTCGGCGCGGTCGACCAGCCTGCGCAGAGCGCGCGGGCTGTTGGCGGGCAGCAGGATCGGGATGGGGCGGGCGGGCTTGGGGCCGACCACGGAGGGCGCGATCGTGGTCAGCTCGCCTTCGTACGCCACCGGGTCCGGGCCCCACACCGCCCGGCAGACGTCGATCATCTCGTCCAGGACCTTGCCGCGCTTCTCGAAGGGGGCCACCCCCGAGGCCGCGTACTCGTCGTGGGACCAGCCCGTGCCGAGGCCCGCGACGACGCGGCCGCCGCTCGCCGCGTCCAGCGTGGCCAGCGAACGCGCCAGCTGGAAGGGGATGTGCAGCGGGGCGATCAGGACGCTGGTGCCCAGACGGGCGCGCTCGGTGGCGGCGGCCGCGAGGGTCAAGGTGACCAGCGGATCGGCCACCGAGCGGTACGTGTCGGGCCAGGGCAGGCCCTCGATGCCGTACAGACCCTGCGTCGCGGGCTCGGGGAACAGGATGCGCTCATAGACCCACAGGCTCTCGTACCCGATCTCCTCGGCCGCGCGGGCCACCGCCGGGACGTCACGGCCGATGCTGTACTGCCGGCCCTGCGGGAGGCTGAGCCCGAGTGGTGTGGCCATGCTGGTGCTCCTTCGCGTCCGGGGTCACTGGTTTCAACGTACAGCTACAGTCGGGGAGTTACCCGGCGCCCGGCGCGGAGCGACCGGATCAGTCCGGAAGCGGGGTGAGCAGCATCCGGCCCACGAGACCGACCGCGCCGTCGAGGCGGTCGCGGAACTGCTCGGCGACCACGGGAAGTTCGCGCAGGGCCCGCAGCGCGACGGCGGTCGCCCACGCGCCGTCCCTGGCCCGCTCCAGGCTCCACGAGCCGAGCAGATGGGTGAGCGGGTCGGCGACCTGGAAGAGGTCGGGGCCCGGCATCAGCTCCTCGCGGATGCGCTCCTCCAGCGTGACCAGGATGTCGCCCACGCGGTCGAACTCGTCCGCCAGGTCCGCCGGTTCACAGCCGAGCGTGCGGCAGGCGTCCACGACGGCCAGCGGAAGATCGTGCCCGATGTGCGCGTTGATACCCGCGAGCGCGAACTGCAGCGGACGTACGCCGGGATGGCGCCGGAGCTCGAAAAGCGGTCGCCAGCAGGCGGGCGGCCTGCGGTCGGCGGCCGCCGTGTCGACCGCCGTCAGATACCGCTCCGCGAACAGGACGTCCAGTGTGATCGCGGCTCCGCGGTCCGGGAAACCGCCGATGTCGAGGTGCCGGCCGACCTCTTCGGTGACCGCGAGATAGACCCGGTTGAAGACCCCGACCCCGTCGCCGGAGGGGAAGCCGTCGCCGAGTGCGCGCATCCGCCTCGCCACGCCGTCAACCCCGTGCGCCGGGCCTGTGGACTCCGCGAACCGCTGCAACTGCGCCATGACGGCAGGGTCCCAGTCCTACGCTGGCCCGAGTGCCGCCGCACCGGCCGCTTCCCCAGAACGAGGGAAAGACGGCCGTATGTGCCCCCGGGCAGGGGAGCCGGCATGCCCGCCGCGTCAGGGGGACGCGGGGGAGGGGGAGGGAAAGACCGTGTCAGGCAACCGTGCACGACATCGCGCCGGACGAGGAATCGGACGGCGGGCTGGACGAGGGATCGGACGGGGACGCACCGCCCGCCACGGAGTCATGGTCGCCGCGGCCTCGGTGGTGGCCGCTGTCGGCGCCGTCGCCGGGCTGGTCTCCGCCCTGGACGAGGGCGACGGCGAGGACCGGGCACGCCCGAGGGTGACGAAGTCGCCGACGTTCGCACCGCTGCCCGCGGTGCCGACGCCCTCCGCGTCCGAGTCACCGGCGAAACCGTCCCCGTCGAAGTCCTCCGCCGCGCCGAGACCGAAGCCGACCCCGAAGCCTTCGGCACAGCGCCCGAAGAAGCGGAGCACCGCCGCTCCCGCGGCCGGTGCCCTCTACCGGCACGGTGATTCCCAGGTCCTCGACTGGGTCAGGGCCCATCGCGGCGACCCGCGCAGGCCGCTCATCGAGTCACGGATCGCGGCCCGGCCCGCGGCCGTCTGGTTCGCGGACTACGCGCCGCAGACCATCACCTCACGGGTGCGAGCGGTGACATCGAGCGCCGGGGACCGGGTGCCCGTCGTCGTGCCGTACGCGATACCGGACCGCGACTGCGGGGGCGCCTCCGAGGGCGGGGCGCCGGATCTCGCGGCGTACGACGCGTGGATCGGCAAGTTCGCCGCGGGCCTCGGCTCGGGCGAGGTCATCGTCATCCTCGAACCGGACTCCATCGCGCAGTCCGCATGCCTCCCGGCGAAGCAGCGCACCGCCCGCTACGCCGCGCTCGCCCGCGCCGGCCGCACCCTGAAGGCCGCCAATCCCGCGGCCCGGGTCTATTACGACGCCGGGCACTCCGGCTGGAACGCCGCGGCCAAGCAGGCCGGACGGCTGCGCGCGGCCGGCGCCGCTTCCTCCGCGTCGTCCGACGGCGTCTTCACGAACGTCTCGAACTTCCACCGCACCGCCGACGAGGCCGCCTACGCCCGCGAGGTCCTCGCGGCCCTCGGCGGTCCGGCGGGCCTGGGCGCCGTCATCGACACCAGCCGCAACGGAAACGGCGCCCCGGCGGGCGACGAGTGGTGCGACCCGGCCGGCCGGAAGCTGGGGCAGAGCCCGACGCTGCGCACCGGCGAGTCCCGCGTCGACGCCTACCTGTGGATCAAACTCCCCGGCGAGTCCGACGGCTGCCGGGGCGAACCGGGGACGTTCTCGCCCGGCTACGCCTACGACTTGGCGCGCGACTGAGAGCCGCCGGTTCCGGGGGCCGTTTCGTCACCGGCGTCGCCGGCGTCGTCGGCGTCGCCTTCGTCGTACGTGGAGGTGCCCGAATCGAGCAGCGGCTCCTGCGTCTTGAGGTGCGGCGGGGCGAAGGCGCGCAGGACGTGATAGCCGGTGATCACGACGATCGTGCCGAGCGCGATGCCGCTCAGCTCGAAGTTGTCGGTGATCTTCAGCGAGACGCCGCCGACGCCGATGATGATGCCCGCGGCGGCCGGGACCAGGTTCAGCGGGTTGCGCAGGTCCACCCCGGCGTTGATCCAGATCTGGGCGCCGAGCAGGCCGATCATGCCGTAGAGGATGACGGTGATGCCGCCGAGGACCCCGCCGGGGATGGCCGCGACGACCGCGCCGAACTTGGGGCAGAGGCCGAAGAGCAGCGCGAAGCAGGCGGCGGCCCAGTACGCGGCCGTGGAGTAGACGCGGGTGGCGGCCATCACGCCGATGTTCTCGGAGTACGTCGTGTTGGGCGGGCCGCCCACCGCCGTGGAGAGCATGGAGGCGGCGCCGTCGGCGGAGATCGCGGTGCCGAGCTTGTCGTCCAGGGAGTCGCCGGTCATCTCGCCGACCGCCTTGACGTGCCCGGCGTTCTCGGCGACCAGCGCGATGACGACGGGCAGCGCGACGAGGATCGCCGACCACTCGAAGCTTGGCGCGTGGAAGGTCGGCAGGCCGATCCAGTCGGCGTCGCCGACGGCGGAGAGGTCGAGGCGCCAGTGGTCGACGACCTTGCCCGAGCCGTCCGCCGAGTGGATCTTGCCGAAGGTCAGGTCGAGGACCCAGGACAGGGCGTACCCGAAGATCAGCCCGAGGAAGATCGCCACGCGCGACCAGAATCCGCGCAGGCAGACCACGGCCAAACCGGTGAACAGCATCACCAGGAGCGCCGTCCACTGGTCCTGCGGCCAGTACGTCGACGCGGTGACCGGCGCCAGATTGAAGCCGATCAGCATGACGACGGCGCCGGTGACGATCGGCGGCATCGCGGCGTGGATGATCCGCGCCCCGAACCTCTGGACGGCCAGGCCCACCAGGAACAGCGCGGCGCCGACCACGAAGACCGCGCCCGTCACCGTCGCCGAGGAGCCGCCCTGCGCGCGGATGACCGCGGCCACGCCCACGAAGGAGAGCGAACAGCCCAGGTAGCTGGGCACCCGGCCGCGGGTGGCGAGCAGGAAGATGACGGTCGCGACGCCCGACATCATGATCGCGAGGTTGGGGTCGAGGCCCATCAGGACCGGCGCCACGAAGGAGGCGCCGAACATGGCGACCACGTGCTGGGCGCCGAGCCCGAAGGTCCGCGGCCACGAGAGCCGCTCGTCGGGACGGACGACGGCTCCGGGCGCGGGGGTGCGTCCGTCGCCGTGCAGTCTCCAGCGCACGCCGAGATCCATGGTTCTGTTCCGCTTTCTGTGCGCCGAGCTGTGGGCATGGCCCGTGTCCGGGAACGGCCCGTGAAAAATGACCGGAAAGATCAGCGCAATGTTAGTGCGGCATAAGTCCGGCTACCCGTCGGGGCGGACGCGGACGCGGACGCGGTGCGGGTACGGCGGCGGGCTCAGGTGCGCGGGCCGGACGTCCCCGCGCCCGTGGCATCGGCGGAAGCGACCACGGTGGCCTCGCGGCTCTCCGTACGCAGGACACCCGCGAACGCCACGAGCCCGCAGGCGAGCACCGTCACCAGACCGAAGGAGACCACCAGGCTCGTCGCGTCGGCGAGCGTGCCGATCGCGGACGGGGCGATCAGGCCCGACGTGTACGTGATGGTGGCGACGCCCGCGATGGCCTGGCTCGGATTCGGGCCGCTGCGTCCGGCCGCGGCGAACGCGAGGGGCACCACGACCGCGATGCCGAGTCCGAGCATCGCGAAGCCGCACATGGCGAGCGCCGGATGCGGGGCGAGGACCACGAGCAGTCCGCCGAGCGCGGCGACGACGCCGCCCACCCGCACCGTGCGGACCGACCCGAAGCGGTCGACCACCGAGTCCCCCGCGAGCCGGGCGATCGCCATGGTGAGCGTGAATCCGGTGGTGGACGCGGCGGCGACACCGGCCGAGGAGTCCAGGACGTCCCGCAGATAGACCGCGGACCAGTCCAGGCTCGCGCCCTCCGCGAAGACCGCGCAGAAGCCGACGGCGCCGATGAGCAGCGCCGACTTCGGCGGCAGCGAGAAGCGCGGCGGCGCGGCCTCCTCGGCCTCCGCCTGGAGATCGAGCACGCCCTGGCAGGCGACGAGGCCGATCGCGGTGAGCGTGACGGCGGCGAGCGCGTGGTGCAGGCGGGCGTCCGAGCCCAGATGGGCGGCGACCGTGCCCGCCGCGGAGCCGATCAGGGCGCCGACGCTCCACATGCCGTGCAGGCCCGACATGATCGACTTCTTCATGCGGGTCTCGATCTCGACGCCGAGGGCGTTCATCGCCACGTCCGACATGCCCGCCGTCGCGCCGTACACGAACAGGGCCGCGCAGAGCGTGAGCAGATTCGGGGCGAGCGAGGGAAGGATCAGGGCCATCGTCCACAGGGCGAGCAGCCCGCGCAGCGCCGTCCGTGCGCCGAAGCGGTGACTGACCCAGCCCGCGAGCGGCATCGCCACGGAGGCGCCGATCGCGGGGAAGGCCAGGGCGAGGCCGAGGAAGCCGGCGCTGAGACCGGCGTGCTCCTGGATCCACGGCACGCGGGTGGCGAAGGAGCCGGTGACCGCGCCGTGCACGCAGAAGACGGCGGCCACGGCATACCGCGCCCGCTTCAACTGCCGTACGTCGTAAACCACTTCACTCATCGATGTGCCGCCCCTCCCGAGTTCCGCCCCGCTTCGGCGACGTAAACTATCAGGAACCCTGCCTGATAAATAGCAGCTTTATGGAAGGATCCCCGGCATGCCCGCATCACCGAGCACCGCCCGGGCCATCAACGACCGGTTCGCCCTGGGGCTCCTGCAGCGCGAAGGCCCGCTGACCGCCAACCAGTTGAAGCAGCTGACCGGCCTCTCCAGGCCCTCGGTCGCCGACCTGGTCGAGCGCCTCCAGGGCTCGGGCCTGATAGCGGTCGTGGGGGAGGCGGGTGCCCGGCGCCGGGGACCCAATGCCCGGCTCTACGGGATCGTCGCCGACCGGGCTCACCTCGCCGCGCTCGACGTACGCACCGACGGCGTCTCCGTGGTGGTCACCGACCTGCTGGGCGCCGTACTCGCCGAAGCCTCCGCGCCCATCGGCGGCGACACCGGCACCGGCAGCGCGGTCGAGCAGGCCGTCGCCCTCGTCGAGCGCACCGCGCGCGAAGGCGGCGTCCATCTGCTGCACACCGTGGCGATCGGGGCGCCAGGGCTCATCGACCCCGCCACCGGTGAGCTGCGCGGCACCACGGGACTCCCCGCCTGGCACCGCAGTCTCACCGGGGCCCTCCAGGAGCGGCTGCCGGCCCGCGTGCTGGTGGAGAACGAGACCAACCTCGCCGCCCGCGCCGAACAGCGGGAAGGCGCCGCCCACGACCGCGACACCTTCGTGCTCCTCTGGCTCGGGGAGGGCGTCGGCGCCGCCGTCGTCCTCGATGGAACCCTGCGCCGCGGCGCCTCGGGCGGCACCGGGGAGATCGGCTTCCTGCCGGTGCCGGGCACGGACCGGCTGCCGTCCGCCACCGCCTGCGACGGCGGTTTCCACTCGCTCGCCTGCGCCGCGGCGCTGCGTGACCTCGGCGCCGAACACGGAATCCTGGAGCCCGGCGCCGGCGCCGCCGACGTGATGCGCCACGCCGCCGGGACCGGCCACGAGGCCTATCTCGACGCGGCGGCCGACCGGATCGCCGTCGGCGCCGCGGCCATGGCCGCGATCCTCGACCCCGGCTGCGTGGTCCTGGGCGGCGAGGTGGGCCGCGCGGGCGGCGAACCGCTCGCCGTCCGGGTGGCGCACCGCCTCACCGCGATGTCTCCGCTGCGCACGGAGGTCAGGGCGAGCACCCTCGGCGGCTCGGCCGTACTGCGCGGCGCGCTGCTCGCCGCACGGGACGCGGCGCAGGACGAACTTTTCGGGCCACACCCCTGACAGGCCCGCCCTGACAGGCCCGCCTGTGAGCCAGGCCACAGGGGTTCGCCCGTATGGGCCTCGATCAGGCGTGGCACACTGGCTTCGTACCAAAAGCAGCGCACTCCGGGGTCGGTGTAATTCCGAACCGGCGGTTATAGTCCGCGACCCGGCCGCCTCCAGCGGTCGGTTGACCAGGTGAAATTCCTGGACCGACGGTGAAAGTCCGGATGGGAGGCAGTGCGCGGCGGGCGGGCATTCGTGCACGTCGCCGAATGGCTTGTTCTGGGGATACCCGGTTTCCGGGCTTCCCGGGAGAGGTCTCGTTTCCGGCGGCGCTCCCGGTGCCGCAGTCCGTACATTCTGTCGTCATCGACAGGCCCCGGAGTCCGTGCCCGAAGAGGCAGGAGGACCCGGTGGCCACCGCAGCCGCAGCCGCAGCGAACGACCATGAGCGCACCGCCATGCGTCGCGCCATCGGGCTCGCCGCCCTCGGACTCGGCTCCACCAGCCCCAACCCGGTCGTCGGATGCGTGATCGTCGACGCGTCCGGAGAGACCGTCGGCGAGGGCCACCACCAGCGCGCGGGCGGCCCGCACGCCGAGGTCCACGCCCTGCGCGCGGCCGGCGAGAAGGCCCGCGGCGCCACCGCCCTGGTCACCCTCGAACCCTGCAACCACACCGGACGCACCGGCCCCTGCGCACAGGCGCTCATCGACGCCGGGATCGCCCGTGTGGTCTACGCGGTCGGCGACCCGAACCCCACCGCGACCGGGGGCGCGCAGCGACTGCGTACCGCCGGAGTCGACGTGGTGGCGGGCCTGCTCGAAGCCGAGGCGGCAGCGGGCAACGCCGCCTGGCTGACCTCCGTGCGGCTCGGCCGCCCGCACGTCACCTGGAAGTACGCCGCCTCGCTCGACGGCCGCATCGCCGCAGACGACGGCAGCAGCCGCTGGATCACCTCCGGCGAGGCCCGCGCCGACGTCCACCGCCTGCGCGCCGAGTGCGACGCGGTCGTCGTCGGCTCCGGCACCCAGCGCGCCGACGACCCGCACCTCGCCGTGCGGGGCATCGAAGGCGCCGTCCAGCCGCTGCGCGTCGTCGTCGACACGAACGGCACCGCGGTCAGGCCCGGCGCCCGCGTCCTGGACGACGCGGCACCCACGCTCGTCGCGGTCGCCGAGAACGTGACCGCCGAAGGCGCGGCGGAGACCGTACGACTGCCGCGTGCGGACGGCGGTCTTGACATCCACGCCCTCCTCGGCGAGCTGCACGCGCGCGGAGTGCGTTCCGTCCTCCTCGAAGGCGGACCGACGCTCGCCGGAGCCTTCGTCGCCGCCGGCGCCGTCGACCGCGTCGTCGGCTACCTCGCCCCCGTCCTGCTCGGCGCGGGCCCCGCCGCCCTGAGCGGCGGCGGAATCACCACCATCACCGAAGCGTTGCGGCTCGACGTGAGCGAGACCGTCCGTATCGGCCCCGACCTGCGCGTCACCGCGACCCTCGTAGCGAAGGAGCACTGAAGTGTTCACCGGAATCGTCGAAGAGCTGGGCGAGATCACCGCCGTCGAGAACCTGGACGACGCGTCGCGCTTCCGCGTCCGCGGCCCCGTCGTCACCGACGGCGCCAAGCACGGCGACTCCATCGCGGTCAACGGCGTCTGTCTGACGGTCGTGGAGCACGAGGGCGACGAGTTCACCGCCGACGTGATGGCCGAGACCCTGAACCGCTCCAGCCTCGGCGCGCTCGCCGCGGGCTCGCGGGTCAACCTGGAGCGGCCCACCGCGGTGGGCGACCGCCTGGGCGGCCACATCGTGCAGGGGCATGTCGACGGCACAGGCGAGATCGTCGACCGCAAGCCCTCCGAGAACTGGGAGATCGTCAAGATCTCCCTCCCGGCGGACCTCTCCCGCTATGTCGTGGAGAAGGGCTCCATCACCGTCGACGGCGTCAGCCTGACGGTGGTCGACGCCGGGCCCGACTACTTCACCATCAGCCTCATCCCCACCACCCTCGCCCTGACCACGCTCGGCATCAAGCAGCCCGGCGACCCGGTCAACCTCGAGGTGGACGTCATCGCCAAGTACGTCGAGCGGATGCTCGGCGACCGCGTACTCCCCGCATCCGCTCCCGCATCCGCGTCCGCCGCTCCCGCCCAGGAGGCCACGAAGTGAACTGGCTCAACTCCGAAGCCTTCACGGTCTTCGGGCAGCACGTGATCTGGTCCGACATGGTGGGCAACACCATCGGCCTGATCGCCCTCGCCCTCGGCTGGCGGCGCTCCATATGGACCTGGCCGGCCCAGTTCCTCTCCGGCGTCATCCTCGTCGGCGCCTACGCCTCCGCCCACCTCTCCGGCGGCGTGGGCAAGCAGCTCCTCGTCATCGGCGTGGCCCTGTGGGGATGGCGCCTGTGGAGCAACGGCAAGCAGCAGGCGCAGGACGGCTCCATCGCCGTCCGGTTCGCCACCTGGAAGGAGCGCGGGATCCTGCTCGGCGGCACCGCCGTCGGCACCCTCGCGGTGGGCGCCCTGTTCTCCGCCGTCCCCGACCTGTCCTGGAACCCCTGGCCCGACGCGTACATCTTCGTCGGCACGCTCGCCGCGATGGTTGCCCAGGCCCGCGGCCTGGTGGAGTTCTGGTTCGCTTGGCTCCTGGTCGACGTGGTCGGCGTACCGCTCGCGTTCAGCAGCGGCCTCGCCTTCTCCGGCCTCGTGTACGTCATCTACCTCGCTCTTGTCCTGTGGGGCATGCGCGACTGGTGGCTGCGCTCGCGCGCTGCGTCCTCGCAGGCCGCGCAGTCCTCGCAGCCCGTCATGGAAGGAGCCCCGGCATGACTGCGGCACCTGTTTGGTACAGCACGGGTCACGAAGAAGACGCGTCTGACCTCGCCCTCGACCCCGTCGAGGCGGCCATCCGCGACATCGCCGCCGGACGGCCCGTCGTGGTCGTCGACGACGAGGACCGCGAGAACGAGGGCGACCTCGTCATCGCCGCCGAGAAGGCGACGCCCGAGATCATCGCCTTCATGATGAGCGAGTGCCGCGGCCTGATCTGCGCGCCCATGGAGGGCGACGAGCTGGACCGCCTCCAGCTCCCGCAGATGGTCGAGAACAACACCGAGTCGATGCGGACGGCCTTCACCGTCTCCGTCGACGCGAGCAGCGCGCACGGCGTCACCACCGGAATCTCGGCCGCCGACCGCGCCACCACGCTCCAGATGCTCGCCGCGGGCACGTACGAGCCCACCGACTTCGTGCGTCCCGGCCACATCTTCCCGCTGCGCGCCAAGTCCGGCGGCGTCCTGGTCCGCAACGGCCACACCGAGGCCGCGGTCGACCTGGCGCGCCTCGCGGGGCTGCGCCCGGCCGGCGCCATCGTCGAGATCGCGGGCGAGGACGGCACGATGCTCCGCCTGCCCGAGCTGATCCCCTTCGCCCGCAAGCACGGCCTGACGATCATCTCCATCGAGGACCTGATCGCCTACCGCAGCAGCTCCGAGCCGACGGTCCGCCGCGAGGCCGAGGTCCGCCTGCCCACCGCTTTCGGCGAGTTCACGGCGTACGGCTACCGCTCCACTGTCGACGGCGTCGAGCACGTCGCCCTCGTGCACGGTGAGGTCGGCGAGGGCGCCGACGTCCTCGTCCGCATCCACTCCGAGTGCCTGACCGGCGACGTCTTCCACTCCCTGCGCTGCGACTGCGGCCCGCAGCTCGAGGCGTCGATGCAGCGCATCACGGACGAGGGCCGCGGCATCGTGGTCTACCTCCGCGGCCACGAGGGGCGCGGCATCGGCCTGCTCTCCAAGCTGCGCGCCTACGAGCTCCAGGAGCGCGGCAGCGACACCCTGGACGCCAACCTGGAACTCGGCCTGCCCGCCGACGCCAGGGACTACGGCGCGGGCGCGCGGATCCTGGACGACCTCGGTGTCCGCAGCGTGCGCCTGATGACGAACAACCCCGACAAGACCGACGCGGTGGTCCGGCACGGCCTGGAGGTCACCGGACGCGAGCCCATGCCGGTCAAGGCGGGCGAGCACAACCTCCGGTACCTGCGCACCAAGCGGGACCGGATGGGTCACGACCTGCCCTGGCTCGACGCCCCCGAAGTGTCCGCCTGCGGCAATCAGTAAGCAACGTACAGAGAACTTTCGAGCGACCAGGAGAAGCGCGTGAGCGGCAAGGGTGCACCCGAACTGAGCGTGAAGAACTGCGGAGACCTGCGGGTCGCGGTGATCGCCGCCCAGTGGCACGAGAAGGTCATGGACGGCCTCGTCGACGGCGCGCTGCGTGCCCTGCACGAGCTCGGCATCAGCGAGCCGACCGTCCTGCGCGTGCCCGGCAGCTTCGAGCTGCCGGTCGTCGCCAAGGTCCTCGCCGGCCGTGGCTACGACGCGATCGTGGCGCTCGGCGTCGTCATCCGCGGCGGAACGCCGCACTTCGAGTACGTGTGCCAGGGCGTCACCCAGGGTCTGACCCAGGTGACCGTGGACACCGGCGTGCCCGTCGGCTTCGGCGTCCTCACCTGCGACACCGAGGAGCAGGCCCTGGACAGGGCGGGCATCGAGGGCTCCCGCGAGGACAAGGGACACGAGGCCGTCACCGCCGCCGTCGCCACCGCCACCACGCTCCGTACGATCTCCGAACCCTGGCGGTGAGCGGACCCGGGGAGCCGCGTAAAGTAGCAGCCATCATGTCCAAGAAGACTTTCGAGGAGCTCTTCACCGAGCTCCAGCACAAGGCCGCCAACGGCGACCCCGCCACGTCGCGCACCGCCGAGCTGGTCGACAAGGGCGTCCATGCCATCGGCAAGAAGGTCGTCGAGGAGGCCGCCGAAGTCTGGATGGCCGCCGAGCACGAGGGCAAGGAAGCCGCGGCCGAGGAGATCTCGCAGCTCCTCTACCACGTGCAGGTGATGATGGTCGCCCGCGGCATCTCCCTCGACGACGTGTACGCCCACCTCTGAGCCGTACGCCCTCTTTGCCCCACTCTCCCGCCACACAAAGGAATCCGACCTCATGCTGCGCATCGCCGTCCCCAACAAGGGTTCACTGTCCGGACCTGCGTCGGCGATGCTCCATGAGGCCGGATACCAGCAGCGCAAGGAGTCCAAGGAGCTCGTCCTCGTCGACCCGGACAACGAAGTCGAGTTCTTCTACCTCCGGCCCAAGGACATCGCGATCTACGTCTCGGCCGGCAAGCTCGACATCGGCATCACCGGTCAGGACCTGCTCGTCGACTCGGGCGCGAACGCCGAGACGATCCTGCCGCTCGGCTTCGCCCGCTCCACCTTCCGCTTCGCCGCGAAGCCGGGCACGGCGAGCACCATCGCGGACCTCGCGGGCAAGACCGTGGCGACCTCGTACGAGGGCATCGTCGCCAAGCACCTCGCGGACAGCGGCGTCGACGCCTCCGTCGTCCACCTGGACGGCGCCGTCGAGACCGCCATCGAGCTGGGCGTCGCCCAGGTCATCGCGGACGTCGTGGAGACCGGCACATCGCTGCGCAACGCCGGCCTCGAAGTGTTCGGCGACCCGATCATGAAGTCCGAGGCGGTCGTCATCCGCCGCACCGGCGCCGACACCGACGACCCGAAGGTGCAGCAGTTCCTGCGCCGCCTCCAGGGCGTCCTGGTCGCCCGGTCGTACGTGATGATGGACTACGACTGCCGCGCCGAGCACCTGGAGCAGGCCGTCGCCCTCACGCCCGGCCTGGAGTCGCCGACCATCTCGCCCCTGCACAACGAGGGCTGGGTCGCCGTCCGTTCCATGGTCCCGGCCAAGGAGGCGCAGCGGATCATGGACGACCTGTACGCCATCGGGGCGCGGGCCATCCTGACCACGGCCATCCACGCCTGCCGTCTCTGATCCGGCGGGAGAACCCACCTCATGTCCGAGCTTCCCGCCCTGCCCGTCACCTTCCGGCCGGGCCGGACCCGCGCGGTCCTGTTCTCCGCGGGTGTCGCGATCTTCGTGGTCCTCACGGTGATCTCCCTGCTCATCCCCGGCCTCAGCGCGGGGGAGCGCACCAGCTTCATCTTCACCGGCGCACTGCTCTTCGGTGTGCTCGCGCTGCTGAGCAGGCCCAAGGTCGTCGCCGACGATTCCGGCGTGACCGTCGTCAACATCGCCACCAGCAGGCGTCTGGACTGGGCCGAGATCGTCCAGGTCAATCTGCGTCCCGGCGATCCGTGGGTGTTCCTCAACCTCAGTGACGGCACGAGCCTGCCCGCCATGGGCATCCAGCCGGGCATCGCCAAGCAGCGGGCCATCGAAGACGCCCGAGCGCTGCGCGCCCTCGCCGAGGACCGCACCCCGCAAGGCTGACGTTGCCGAGGACCGCACCCCGCAGGGCTGACGTTGCCGAGGACCGCACCCCGCAGGGCTGACGTTTCGGGCCGGGTCTTGATTAATCTGGTGGCGGGGCACGCATGATGTGCCGCCCCGCCCCTGTCGGGCCCGCCCGGTCCCATGGGGCTCCTGCTACCCGAGGAGTGACTCCCTCCGGCGATGGACGGTTCGTCCTGTAGTACATGCGCCGCCCCCTCCCGGCATACCGGGACCGGACACACCAGGGAGGCGGCGGCATGACCACCTCCCTGCTGCTTCTCGGGGCGGCATTCCTGCTGATTCTCGCCAACGGCTTCTTCGTGGCCGCCGAGTTCGGGCTCGTCACCGTCGAGCGCCCGGACGCCGAGAAGGCCGCGGCCGACGGCGACCGACGGGCCCGCAGGGTCGTCGACGCCCTCAAGGAGCTGTCCTTCCAGCTCTCCGGCACCCAGCTCGGCATCACCATCACCTCACTCGTGGTCGGCATGCTCGCCGAACCGGCCCTCGCGCACCTGCTCGCGGGCCCCCTCACGGCGACCGGCCTCCCGGAAGGTGCCGTACCGGGCCTCTCCGTGGTGGTGGGCATGCTCTTCGCGTCCGCCGTGCAGATGGTGATCGGCGAGCTCGTCCCGAAGAACTGGGCGGTGTCCAAGCCGCTCCAGGTCGCGCGGTTCGTCGCGGGCCCGCAGCATGTGTTCTCGCGCCTCTTCCGGCCCGTGATCTCCCTCCTGAACGCCGTGGCCAACCGGCTCGTGCGGCTCCTCGGCGTCGAGCCAGCCGAGGAGCTGGCCTCGGCCCGCACCCCCGGCGAACTGGTCTCCCTGGCCCGGCACTCGGCGCAGGCCGGCGCCCTGGAACAGGACACCGCGGACCTGTTCGTCCGTACGCTCTCCCTCGGCGAGCTGACCGCGCAGCACGTCATGACCCCGAGGGTGAAGGTCAGCGCGTTGCAGACGTCGGCGACCGCCGAGGACGTGGTGAACCTGACCCGCGCCACCGGGCTCTCGCGCTTCCCCGTCTACAGCGAGCGCATCGACGAGATCGTCGGCATGGTGCACCTCAAGGACGCCCTCGCGGTCCGGGCCCACGAGCGGTTGAGAGCGCCGGTGGGCCGCATCGCGCAGCCGCCGCTCCTGGTTCCGGAGACGCTGCCCGTGCGGCAGCTCCTCGAACAGCTGCGCAGTCAGCAGCCGATAGCCGTCGTCGTCGACGAGTACGGCGGCACGGCCGGTGTGGTCACGCTGGAGGACATCGTGGAGGAGCTCGTCGGCGAAGTGCGCGACGAGCACGACCTCCACGATGTGCCCGAACTCGCCGCGGCACCGGTCGAGGACGGCCGCCCGGCGTGGGACGCCGACGGCAGCTGCCGCGTCGACACGCTCCGGCGGATCGGGCTCGACGTGCCCGAGGGGCCGTACGAGACCGTGGCCGGCCTGGTCGCCGATCTGCTCGGCCGTATCCCCGTACCCGGCGACCGGGCGGAACTGCCCGGCTGGCGACTCGCGGTGCGGCAGGTGGACCACTACCGCGCCGGGCGGGTACGGCTGGTGCGGGCTTCGGGAGCCACCGACTCTCCCGAAGCCGTCGAAGCCGCGGCCACCCCCGGTGTGACCACCCCCGGTGCGAAACACGCCCCGGAAATCGTGAGCGTGCCGGAGGCCGCCCGATGAGCATGCTCCAACTCCTGTTCGCCCTCCTGCTCGTGCTCGCCAACGGCTTCTTCGTGGGGGCCGAGTTCGCGCTCGTCTCCGTGCGCCGCAGCCAGATCGAACCGCTGAACGGCAAGCGGGCCCGGCAGGTCCTCTACGGCCTCGAGCATCTGCCGCAGATGATGGCGGCCGCCCAGTTCGGCATCACCATGTGCTCGCTGACGCTCGGCGCGGTCGCCGAGCCCACCGTCGCGCATCTCCTGGAGCCCGTCTTCGAGGCGGCCCACATCCCCGAAGGGGCCATCCACCCGCTCGGGTACGCCATCGCGCTCGCCGTGGTCGTCTTCCTCCACCTCGTCGTGGGCGAGATGGTCCCGAAGAACCTCGCGATGGCCGCCCCGGAGAAGACCGCGCTCTGGTTCAGCCCCGGCCTCGTCGCCTTCGCCCGCCTCTGCCGTCCGGTCACGGCGGCGCTCGGAGCGTGCGCGCGGCTCGTCCTGAAGCTCTTCAAGGTCGAGCCCAAGGACGAGGTCGAGGCCGTCTTCACCAGCGAGCAGCTCAACCGGCTCGTCGGCGACTCGGGGCAGGCGGGGCTGCTCGAACCCGAGGAGCAGGAGCGCTTGGAGGACGCCCTGGAGCTGGGCTCGCGTCCGGTGACGGACGTCCTGCTCGACCGGGCGTCGCTGGTGACCGTGGGCGCCGGCGTCACGCCGTCTCAGGTCATCGAACTCACCGGGCGCACGGGCTACTCCCGCTTTCCGGTCCGCGCGGAGAACGGCGCCTTCATGGGCTACCTCCACGTGAAGGACGTACTGGACCTCACCGACGGCACGGAGACCGACCGTGCGGTGCCGCAGCAGGTCTGGCGCCCGATGACGACCCTGCGCGCCGAACTCCCGCTGGACGACGCGCTGACGGTGATGCGCCGGGCCGCGACGCACCTGGCGCAGGTCGCCGACGCGTCGGGCAAGGTGCTCGGTCTGGTCGCCCTGGAGGACGTACTGGAACTTCTGGTCGGTGAGGTCCGCGACCCGGCGCACCGGGTCGCGGTGCCGCGCGAACCCCGGGAGGCGAGGGGCGGCGCGCTGGTGTGACCGCGCGGGGCGGGACGGGGCGTGGCGTGGCAGGGCGGGCCGGGGGCGTCAGACTCCCGGCGGGTCCTGGGGGCCCCGCCCCGAAAGCACCTCGCCGTACGCCTGCATCAGGTCCGGTAGCCGCAGTGTCGACAAGTCGTCACGGCTCGGCTCGCCGGGATAGCCGGAGAGGCGCAGGTCGCGGTAGGCGCAGCTCTTCTCGTAGAGCGTGCGCAGGAAGCGGCCGTTGCCGAGCTCGTCGATCCACGCCTGCTCGACGACGTGCCCGCTGATGGAGCGCAGCTCTTCGAGAGCCTCCTCGTCCCACACGTCGCCGTTCTCGTCGGCCAGGACCTCGCCGATGGAGGTGAGCTCCAGAGGGCGGTACGAGGGGAAGTCCACGCGGGTGGTGAAGCGGGAGGAGAGCCCCGGGTTGGCGGCCAGGAGCCGGTCCATGCCCTCGGGGTAGCCGGCCAGGATGACGACCAGGTGATCGCGGTTGTCCTCGGCGCGCTTGAGGAGCACCTGGAGGGCCTCGTCGCCGTACGCGTCGCCCTTGCCGTAGCCCGAGTTGGAGAGGGAGTACGCCTCGTCCACGAAGAGGACGCCGCCGATCGCCGAGTCGATCAGTTCGTTGGCCTTCACGGCGGTCTGGCCCAGATACTCGCCGACCAGGTCGGCGCGCTGCGCCTCCACCAGATGGTCGCCGCCGAGCAGGCCGAGGGCGTAGAACGCCCTGCCCAGGATGCGGGCCACCGTGGTTTTGCCGGTGCCCGAGGGGCCCGAGAAGACGAAGTGTCGTTTCGGCGGCTGTACGGGCAGTCCCTGCGCGGCCCGCAGGCGCGCCATGTTCAGCTGCGCCGAGAGCGCCTTGACCTGCCGCTTCACCGGCTCCAGGCCGACCATGTTCTCCAGCTCGGCGAGGGCGGCCTCCAGGAGCTCGGGGTCGGTGGGGCCCGGCGGCAGCTGGGAGAGGCCCGGCTGGACGGGGATGACGGCCTTCTCGCGGACGGAGTCGGCGGGGGCGGGGCCGCCGCTCGCGGGCAGGTCGGGTTCGGTGAGTTTCAGGTCGCGGCCTTCGCCGCCGAAGAGCGGATCGATTCCGTCGGGCCCCTCCATCACGTCCTGCCCGAAGCCGGTCAGGGCGATCGCCGCCAGGTCGGTGACCTCGTCGTACCCGTCGCCTTCCGCGATGGCCGCGAGCCGCGCGGAGGTGTCCATGAAGGAGGGGTCCACCCGGTGCACCGCGCGGTACAGCGGCATGGCCGCCGCCGAGCGGCCCGTGCCCTCGTGCGCGCGGGCCAGCCAGTAGCGCAGCTCCTTGCGCTGCGGTTGCTCGCTGCGGCACCGCATCAGGGCGGCGGACAGGAGCGGCTCGGCCTGGCCGTACATCTCCAGGCGTACCCGGGCCATGCCGCCGAAGAGGCCGGCCTCGATGCCGAGCATCGTGTCGTCGATCAGCGAGTCCGTGTGCCGGACCAACTGCTCCCAGTCCTTGACCAGGTAGGAACGGCAGGCGTGCAGGAACCGCACCTGCGGGTCCGCGTCCACCGGCGGCAGGCCCGCCAACGCCCGGTCGAGCTCCGGGACATGGCGTCCGTCGAGCCAGTGCGAGGCGTGCGCGAGGAGCAGATCGCGGGTGCTCTCCAGGACGGGCTGCACCCACCAGCCGAGCCAATACCAGGAGTTGAGCGTGCGTCCGTGCCGCGTGCGCTGTTCGCCGAACCGGTCTCTGTGCTGGAACATCCGCAGGAGTGCCGTCGTCGTGTCGATACGCAGTGCGTGCAGTCCGAGCCAGCCGTCGGCCATCCCCGGATCCATCCGCACCGCGGCCCGGAACTCCTCCTCCGCCTGCGGATAGGCGCCCATCGTGTAGGCGTCGACGCCCCTCAGCCAGGCGAGGTCGGCCGGGGCGGGTGAGCCCACCGCGTCGAAGTCCATCACGTCCCCCACAAACCGTGCCCCCGTTTGTGTACCGCCGGACCGGTGCCCGTCGGCAACTTCGCTGAACCGCCGTGCTGCGGACGGACGTTGAACCGGTGCGCAGAGCAGCCGTCCGTAAGTCGCACCGAAAGGCATCGTACCTGCGGGGGAGCGCTCGGCCGTAGGGTGCCGCAGCGCGGGATCAGGCAGGGGAAGAGGGACCTCGTCGTCACCGAGGGTGAGCGAAAAGTGCCTCGCGGCGTCCGGTATGCGAGGTCAAGGGGCAGAACGAAGCCCCCGATCACGGGGGAACAACCGGGGGCTTCGCGTCTGCGGGCGACCTCGGAAGGCCGCACATTCAGAACGTAAGTCCTGTAAGGGCCCTCGGTCAAGCAGAGTTGAGGCACTCATGGAAACTCGTGAGCACTTCCGGAAGTCGCTTTCCGCTGGTTCAGCGCACCGCCTCCGGTCCCTCACTCTGTGTGACGATTTGGCTCTGCGCAGCCGTCTCATTCGGCCCCTGCAACACCTCGTACCCCTCGCGCCACTGTCGCACCAAAGACTGAGCGAACGGCCGCGAAGGGTCTTCCGCGAAATGTTGTCGCTCCGCGGGTTCCCATCCGTCCCAGAAGCCGCTCTGGACCGCCCCGTCCCGGTGGCGCCCCCGGCCCCAGGCCTCTTCACGGGGCAACTCCATCCACAGCCGCCACGCGAGGAACGGGCGCAGCGCGCGGCGGCCCGCTCCGACGCCCTCGACGAGGACGACGGGGGCGGGCGGCAGGGAGCGGGCTTCGGGGCCGAAGCGGCGGGCGTTCCAGTCGTACGTCTCGTAGTGCGCCGTTTCGCCGCGGGAGAGCGGCGCGATCACTTGGCGCCGCAGCCGCTCGGTCCAGTCGAACAGCGCGTCGTGGCTCGCGATGTCGTCGAGGCGCAGGACGGGCGCGCCGCCCAGGGCCGCGGCGAGGCGGTCGGCGAAGGTCGACTTGCCGGAGCCCGCGTGTCCGTCGACGGCGACGAGGCGGACGGGGCCGCAGGACGGCGGCAGGTCAAGGAGGTCCGCGGCGACGCGGGACAGGGGAGTGGCGTGTGCGGTCATCGCCTCCAGCGTACGGGGGTGGAATCACGGGGGCGGAATGGCGCACTCCGCGCGCCGTGCCTGCTCACGTCAGTGGTCGAGGCCAATATTGGCGGAGACGGTGGTGGTCCGAGCGCTGGCAGAAGTCGGCGTGGAGCAGCCATAGTTGGGCTACCGCCGTGCATCTGACCTGCCCCTTCCGGATTCGTCCGGAGCCCACGTCGACTGGGGGTCCCGCCATGGACCGAGCTATGGACCGAGCTGATGACATGTCCCGCAGAACCGTCCTCGCCACGGCCGCCGCCCTGGCCGCGCTTGCCGCCACGGCGAGTCCCGCGCTCGCCTCGGGCGGCTTGAGCGGCGCCCCGCGCGCGAAGCGTCCCGTGAGCAACCGCTTCTGGACCTCACACGCCGACTGGAGCGCCGGCACCGCCGAAGGCACCCGTGCCGTCGCCGGAGCCCGCCCCGGCGTGGAGATCGCCGGGGCCGCGGGCAGCACCGACTACGCCGACCCGCACACCGGCAAGACCGCCACCTGGGAGTACGCCCGGTGGACCTCGCCCGTGCACCGCCCCACCGTCCCCGCGACGGAGGTCGTCGCCTCCTGGAACGCCCGCACGCCCACCGGGACGTGGCTCCAGGTCGAACTCCGGGGAACGTACTCGGACAAGACGAAGACGCCCTGGTACGTCCTCGGCCGCTGGGCATCGGGCGACGACAAGGAGAAGGACATCCGCCGTACGTCGGTCGACGACCAGAGCGACGGCAAGTCGAGCATCTGGACGGACACCTTCTCCATCGACGACACGACGACGGGCCTGCGCCTTGCCTCGTACCAGCTGCGCCTGACCCTTTACCGCAAGCCGGGTGCGACGCAGACCCCCACCGTGTGGCGGCTCGGCGCGATGGCGTCCGCCGTGCCCGACCGCTTCACCGTCCCGGCGTCCGAGCCGGGGCTCGCCAAGGAACTGAAGGTCCCGCGCTACTCCCAGGAGACCCACGTCGGGCAGTACCCGGAGTACGACAACGGCGGCGAGGCCTGGTGCAGCCCCACCTCCTCGCAGATGATCATCGAGTTCTGGGGCCGCAAACCGACCGCCGACGACCTCGCCTGGGTCGATCCCTCCTACGCGGACCCCCAGGTGTGCCACGCGGCCCGCTACACCTTCGACTACCAGTACGCGGGCTGCGGCAACTGGCCCTTCAACGCGGCCTACGCCTCGACGTACAAGGACATGCAGGGCGTCGTCACCCGCCTCGCCTCGCTCACCGAACTGGAGTCGCTGATCGCCGCCGGTATCCCGGTCATAACGTCCCAGTCGTTCCTCAAGGAGGAGCTGACGGGCGCCGGATACGGCACGGCGGGCCACCTGATGACGGTGATCGGCTTCACGCCGAAGGGCGACGTGATCGCCAACGACCCGGCATCACCCAGCAACGCGGCGGTACGCCGGATCTACAAGCGCAGGGAGTGGGAGAACATCTGGCTCCGCACAAAGCGCTACAACTCCACGGGAAAGGTCGTCTCCGGCACGGGAGGCGTCTGCTACCTCTACTTCCCGGTGAAGCTCTCCGCGAAGCAGAAGGCGGCGCTGGCCGGGGTGGGGATCCACTGAAGCAGCGCGAAGGCCCCCGATCAGCAGCACGACGGCCCCTCCCGCTGGTGCGGGTGGGGCCGTCGTCCGGGACGGGTTACTTCGGCTCGGGTGTGGCCCGGTGCAGGCGGGAGGCCTTTTCGTCCACCTCGGCCTGGGAGGTGCCGGCCTGTACGACGATCACCGCCTGAGAGCCGTCGGGCAGCGTCGCTTCTCGCATTTCCGTGCCCAGCAGCGGCGGTCGTTTGCGGTTCTGGTCGTTGTCCTCGCAGGACTCGTAGTCCTCGTTCTCCGACATGTGACCTCACAGCTCGACGGGAGGCCCCACCGTACCCGCGGAGCATCCGTGGAGCCCGGGCCCGCGGGCTGCGGACGGCGTGCTTCACACGAACGCCGCGATCAGGAGGCTCAGCCCCGGGCCGGATCCACCACCCAGTCCGGGTGTCCCGGCATCGGCGGCGTCTTCGAGCCGTACAGCCACGGCTTCAGGAAGCCCGAGAGGTCCTCTCCGGCGACCTTCGACGCCAGGTCGATGTACTGCCGGGTGCTCGCGGTCTTGCCGCGGAAGTCGGTCACCCACGCCCGTTCGATCTTCTGGAACGTCGCCTCGCCGACCTGCTCCCGCAGGGCGTACAGGACCAGGGCCGAACCGTCGTACCGCATGCGCTTGAAGAGGTTCGGCTCGGTCGGCTCCGCGGGGGCGCCGAAGTCGCGGCGCCACTGGTCGTGGGCCGCGTAGGCCGTCTTCATGGCGGCCTCGAAACTGTCGCCGCCGTGCTCCTCGGAGTACATCCGTTCGTAGAAGCGGGCGTGCCCTTCGCTCACCCACAGGTCCGACCAGCTCTTGAGGGCCACGCTGTCGCCGAACCACTGGTGGGTCAGCTCGTGCACCATGTTCCGCTCGGCGTCGACCTTCGTGCCCAGGAGGTCGGCCTTCGGGATGAGCGAGAGCGTCTGGGTCTCCAGGGCGACGGCCAGGTCCGTGTCGCCGACCAGCAGGCCGTAGCGGTTGAAGGGGTAGGGGCCGAGCTTCTCCTGGAGCCAGGAGAGGTGGTCGGGGGTGAGCCCCCGATAGGCGGCGGTCGGCTCGACCAGCGCGTCCGGGACCACGTCCCGCAGCGGCAGGCCGCCGGGACCCTTGCCGTCGATCAGCTTGAACTTGCCGACTGCCAGCTGCACCAGCTGCGTGGACAGCGGCTGTTCGGAGTCGTACGTCCAGCGCACCCGGTCACCGGGGCGTTCCGCGCGCTCGACCAGCTTGCCGTTCGCGACCGCCGTCAGGTCCTTCGGCGTGGTGATGCGGAAGGTGATCGGCGCCCGCTGGCTGGGGTGGTCGTTCGCCGGGAAGATCAGCCGGGCGCCGTTCGGCTGGGGGTAGACCACCGTGCCGTCGGCGGTGGGTATCCAGCCGTAGTCCTCGATGGCGTCGTCCCGGTGCCGCGTCTGCGTCGGGTCGGCGGTGTACGTGACCTTGGCCGTGAACGTACGGCCCTTGGTGATCGGGGACTTGGGCGTGACCGTCAGCTCGTCCCCGGCGCGGGACGTGCGCGCGGACGAGCCGTCGACCTGGACGCGGTGCAGGGTGTTGCCCCCGAAGTCCAGATTGAAGCGGGAGAGCGACTGCGTGGCGGTGGCCTTGATGGTCGCCGTCGCATCGAACGGTGTTCTCGGGGCCTGCCAGTCGAAGTCGAGGGTGTAGCGGTCGACGCGGTACCCGCCGTTCCCGTCGAGCGGGAACATCGGGTCGCCGAGGCCGGCAGCGCCGGGTGTCGGCGTCCCGGGAGCGGACGGCGCGGCCTGTGACACCGGCCCGGTGAGGGCCGCAGTCACGGTGACAGCGGCCGCGAGGGCCAGCCGTGCCCTGCGGCGGGGCGTCCGGTACGAGCTCATCGGAAACCTTTCGGTCAGAAGGTTGCGCGAACGAGTCAGCGGGGGTGCGCTTGGGGGTGTGCCCCGCCGCTTGTAGTGAGACGCACATCTCGTCGCCCGAGTTGTACGGAATTCAGCCGTCCAGTGACCAAGCTCTCTCCCGCGGCGGCGGAATCCGATGGCAAGGTGGATGGGCCAGTGGGGGGAGTCCGCTGCCGGACGTCGCGTCGAGAGGCGTGACGCATACGTATCGAGTGATGCCATGACCGCTGCCACAGCCACTGCCACCGCCACCGCACAGTCCCGCGCGACGACCCGCACCGGCGGCCCCGACGAAGACGGCCCCAAGGTGCTCGAGCACGTCCTCGGCTGGACGCTCGTCGTCGTCCTCGCGATGCTCGTCACGCAGACCGGTCTGATGTGACCCCCGCGTCGTGACCCCCGTGCCGTGACCCCTGTCTCGTGACCCCGATCTCCTCGCCGTCGCGGGCCGGGCCTTGATCCAGGTCCGTCCGCCCGGAACCGGCAGGTCGCCCGGTTCTGCCATACTGCGGATTTCCGAGGCAGTGGAGACCAGGGCTGAAATTGAATAATAGTCAACAACGCGGCACCGACCGTCCCGCGGACGCTCGTCCGCAGGCGCGCGGCACCGACCGTTCCGTGGCCCGCCGCGCCGAACTCATCACCATCGGCCGGAAGTTGTTCGCCGACACGTCCTACGACGCGCTCTCGATGGACGACATCGCGAAACAGGCGTCCGTCGCCAAGGGGCTGATCTACTACTACTTCAAGTCCAAGCGCGGCTACTACCTCGCGATCATCGAGGACTCGGTCGCCGAACTGGTCGCGCGCGCCGGGCGCCACGACGATCTGCCGCCCATGGAGCGGGTGCACAGCACCATCGACGGCTATCTGCGCTACGCCGAGCACCACCAGGCGGCGTACCGCACCATCATCAGCGGCGGCGTCGGCTTCGACGCCGAGGTGCACGCCATACGCGACGGGGTGCGCGGGGCGCTGATCGGGGCGATCGCCGACGGTGCCTACGGCCGGCGCGACATCCCGGAGCTTGCCCGCACCGCGCTGCTCGGCTGGCTGTGCAGCGTCGAGGGGGTCACGCTCGACTGGATCGGAGTGCGGGAACTGTCGCGCGAGACGGTCTGCGACCTCCTCGTGCGAACCCTGGGCAACACCCTGCGCGTCATCGAGGAGTTCGAGCCGGCCTTCCCCGCCCCGCAGCGGCCGTGAGGGAGGGACGGGAGCGGGGATGAGGAAAGGGCGGGAGCGGCGACGGGGAAAGGGCGGGAGCGGCCATGAGTAAGGGGCGGCAGCCGGCCGGCTCCCGCCCCGATCACCCCTGGCCGAGGCTCAGTTGATCGCCTTGATCAGCTCACCGTCCGCGGTGTCCCCGCTGAGCTCCCAGAAGAAGGTGCCGCCCAGGCCCGCCTGGTTCTTGTAGTCCATCTTCCCCGCGATGGTCGCCGGGGTGTCATAGCTCCACCAGTTGGTCCCGCAGTGCGCGTACGCGGTCCCGCCGACCGTGCCGTTGGCCGGGCACTTGGCCTTGAGTTCCTTGTAGTCGTCGATGCCCGCCTCGTACTTGCCCGCGGCGGCCCCGGTCGCGGTCCCGCCCGGCTCCTTCTGCGTGACGCCCGTCCAGCCGCGGCCGTAGAAGCCGATGCCGAGGAGCAGTTTGTCGGAGGGGATGCCGAGGCCCTGGAGCTTCTTGATGGTGGCGTCGGTGTTCCAGTTCGCCTTGGGCGCGCCCTCGTACGTCTTCAGCGGCGAGTGCGGGGCGGTCGGGCCCTTCGCCTCCCAGGCGCCGAAGTAGTCGTACGTCATCGGGTTGTACCAGTCGACGTACTGGGCCGCGCCCGCGTAGTCGGCGGCGTCGATCTTGCCGCCGTCCTCGGCGTCGGCCGGGATGGCCGCGGTGACGAGGTTGTCGCCGCCGAACTTCGAACGCACCGCGGACATCAGGTCCTTGTACGCCGCGCGCCCGCTCGTGTCACAGGTCAGGCCGCAGGCGTTCGGGTACTCCCAGTCGATGTCGATGCCGTCGAAGACATCGGCCCACTTGGAGTTCTCGACCAGGTCGTAGCAGGACTGGGCGAAGGCGGCCGGGTTCTTGGCGGCCTCGGTGAAGCCGCCGGACCAGGTCCAGCCGCCGAAGGACCACAGGACCTTGAGGTCCGGGTGCTTCTTCTTCAGCTTGCGCAGCTGGTTGAAGTTGCCGCGCAGATCCTGGTCCCAGGTGTCGGCCACGCCGTCGACGGACTGGTCGGCGGTGTAGGCCTTGTCGGTCGCCGCGTAGGCGTCGCCCATCGCGCACTTGCCGCCCTGGACGTTGCCGAAGGCGTAGTTGATGTGCGTGAGCTTGTCGGCCGAGCCGGACGTGTCGATGTTCTTGACGTGGTAATTCCGGTCGTAGACACCCCACTCGGTGAAGTATCCGACGACCTTGGAACCGGCCGCGGCCTTGGAGTTCGCAACCGTGGAGTTCGCGGCCTTGGCGGGACCACTGGCGGAACCGGTGCCGGGACCGGCGGTGGCGGTGCCCGCGCCGGCGAGCAGGCCTCCGCCGAGGACGGCGCAACACGCGGTGGCGACGAGCGCCTTGAAGGGGGCGCGGGGGAGGTGCGGTCTGAGCATCGTTTCTCCTCGTGGGGGGGGGAGAGGCACATGGGGGGACTTGGTGCTTTGACCTGCGGATGTCGCGCGTGACCTGCGAATTCCGCGCGAACATCAGTGAACGTTGAATTGGCATGAACGCGGTAAGGCGCTCGGCTGGACTCTAGGAGGACTAGACCAGTGGGGTCAATGGTTCGGACCAATTTCGCGCCTTGCCGGCGGCCGTCAGATATCTTTTGAGTAAGCGGTCGTTAACTAGTGACTGGCCGCCGCCGATCGGGCATACTCAACGCGCCACAGCCGCTGGTCACAGCACCTTCCGCGACCCGGAAGACACCGGCGGCCGAGGCGTGAGACACGGTGGCGCCGCACTACCCCGCGGGTCCGCCGCAGTGCCGAATGGGAGGATGCGATCGCCATGCCCGAGCGAACCTTGCAGCAGTCGGTGGACCGTCAGTTGCCCACGGACGAGGCGCGGGATCTGTTCTCGCTCGTTCGTGATCTCGTCCAGCGGGAGATAGCTCCCCGCGCGGCCGAGGAGGAGGACGCCGGGCGCTTTCCGCGCGAGGTCTTCACCCTCCTCTCCGATTCCGGACTCCTCGGGCTTCCGTACGCCTCCGAATTCGGCGGCGGCGACCAGCCGTACGAGGTCTATCTCCAGGTACTCGAAGAGCTCGCCGCGGCCCGGCTCACGGTCGGCCTCGGCGTCAGCGTGCACTCCCTGTCCTGCCACGCTCTCGCGGGCTACGGCACCAAGGAGCAGCAGGCCGAGCACCTCCCTGCGATGCTCGGCGGCGGACTGCTCGGGGCGTACTGCCTCTCCGAGCCCGCATCGGGGTCGGATGCCGCGTCCCTGCGGACGAAGGCGGTTCGGGAGGACGACAGCTGGGTGATCACGGGTACGAAGGCGTGGATCACGCATGGCGGGGTCGCCGACTTCTACACGGTGCTCGCCCGCACCGGCGGCGAAGGCGCCCGCGGCATCTCCGCGTTCCTGGTGCCGGGCGACGCCGAAGGGCTGCACGCGGCGCAGCCCGAGAAGAAGATGGGCATGAAGGGCTCGCCCACCGCCCAGATCAACTTCGACGGGGTACGGGTCTCCGACGCCCGCCGCATCGGCGAGGAGGGCCAGGGCTTCGCGATCGCCCTCTCCGCGCTCGACTCGGGGCGGCTCGGGATCGCGGCCTGCGCCATCGGCGTGGCGCAGGCGGCGCTGGACGAGGCGCTGCGCTATGCCACCGAGCGGCGGCAGTTCGGAAAGCCGATCGCGGACTTCCAGGGCCTTCGGTTCATGCTCGCGGACATGGCGACGCAGATCGAGGCGGGGCGGGCGCTCTACCTCTCCGCGGCGCGGCTGCGCGACGCGGGCAGGCCGTTCTCCAAGCAGGCGGCCATGGCGAAGCTGCTGTGCACGGACGCCGCGATGAAGGTGACGACGGACGCCGTGCAGGTCCTCGGCGGGTACGGCTACACCGCGGATTTCCCGGTGGAGCGCTTCATGCGCGAGGCGAAGGTGCTGCAGATCGTCGAGGGGACCAATCAGATCCAGCGGATGGTCATCGCCCGTCACCTCGCGGGTCCCGAGACGCGCTGAACTGGCCGAGCCTGACCGTGGGCGCCGCGAGCCGCACCCACTCCGGGTCGTGGCGCCCCGGCAGGGTCCTGCCCCGCTCGGCCCAGTTGCGGATGAGGGCGCGGTAGATCGGCGGATCGAGGTGGTGCGGCGGCTGGGGCTGGGGCGGCTGTTGCGGCTGCTGGGCGTACTGCGGCGGCTGGGGGCGCGGAGGCTGCGGGGGGTGTTGGGGAACCGATTCTGCGGCGGCGGGCGGGGGAGCCGTCAGGAGAGTGCGCCTGCGTCGGCCGGTCGACGGGTACGCCATGGGCATCGGCGTGGATGTGCTCATACAGGGCCAACGCCCGCCGCGGGGGACAGGTCACCGCCCGTCGCATTCGACCGTGCGTTCGCGGCGTGCCGCGGGGCGGCTGCGGGGGCGCCTTGCTGGGCGGCGCTGGGCCCTGCTTGACGCCGCGGGCCCGGCGCCTCGGTGGCCCGCACTGAACGGGCGGTGCGCGCTGAACGGGCGGTGCGCACTGAACCGGCGGCCGGTCCGCGCCGAACCGACGCCTCCGTGAACGCGAGCCGCGCCCCCGTGAACCCGCCCCAGCACGTCTCTGGCTCCGCCGCCCTGGCTGACGTACCGTCAACTCGCCAACCGGCCTGCGTACAGGGAGGTTTGACGTGGCAGACGACCGTCCCGTCCCGCTCGACGAGTACCCGATCCATCAGGTGCCGCTGTCCATGAAGCAGGTCGCGACGGGCGACCGCAACGCCTACGACCGCTGCATCTTCCACCTCTTCGACCACGAGGGGCGATCCCTCCTCATCCTCGGGCTCGGCGTCTACCCGAACGTCGGTGTGATCGACGCGTACGCCACCCTGCGCAGGGGAGATACGCTCCACGCCGTACGCGCGTCGGACGCACTCGGCGACGACCGGATGAACCTCTCCGTAGGCCCGCTGACGATCACCGTCGAGGAGCCGTTGCGGCGGCTGCGCCTGAAATGCGCCGCCGATCCCGACGACCCGGGCTCCCTCTCGTACGACATCACGTGGACCGCGTCCTTCCCCGGGCTCTGGGAGCCGCACCACATCCAGCGGCGCGGCGACCGGCTCTCCCTCGAAGGGCGCCGCTTCGTCCAGGCGGGCGGCTGCACCGGAGTCATCCGTGTCGGCGGCGAAGACATACCGGTGACGGCGGGGGAGTGGACCGCGACGCGCGACCGCAGCTGGGGCGTACGGCCCATCCCCGGCGAGGAACGCGGGCGTCTTGAGGAGGAGTTCGGCACCGAGGGCTTCCACTGGATCTGGAGCCCGGTGCGCTTCGACGACCGCTTCCTGATGGTGATCGCCCAGGAGGACGCGGACGGCTACCGCACCCTGAACGAGGCGACGCTCGTCCGGCACGGCGCGCGCGACCGCCAACTCGGCTGGCCGCAGGCCGACATCACCTACCGCTCCGGCACCCGCCACCCCGAGCGCGCCGTCATCCACCTCACCGACCCCGACGACCGCAAGCCCATGGAACTCGGCGTCGAAGTCCTCGCCTCGCTGCCGCTGGCCGTGGGCGCCGGATACCCGCCCGCGGACGACTGGCAGCACGGCACCTGGCGGGGGCGCGGCTGGACCGACCGCCGCGCGTACGACCTGTCGGACCCGGCTGCGCACCCGATGGCCGCGTACGGCGTCATCGACCACGCCGCCCGTTTCACCCTCGACGGGCGGACGGGGTACGGGATTTTCGAGCACGGCAGCTTCGGCCGTCACGACCCGAGCGGCTTCACCGGCTTCGACTCGGTCGCGCCCTGAGATCCAGCCGTCGAACGCAACCGTCGAAAGGAGCCCGGCGATGGCAACGGCACCGCGTCCCCGCACCAGCACCCGCGACCCGGAGGAACTCGCCCGCAGGCTCACGGCCTGGCTCGGCGTGCGACTGCCCGGCGCCAAGGCCACCGGCGTGCGGGTCCCCGAGTCCAACGGCATGTCGAGCGAGACCCTGCTCTTCGACGTCGAGCACCCCGAACCCCCGCTGCGTGCCTACGCGTTACGCCTGGCCGCGGACCCGGCCGCGTACACGATCTTCCCGGTCTACGACCTGCCCCGCCAGCACCGCACGATGCGGCTCGTCGCCGAGCACACGGACCTGCCCGTGCCGCGCGTGCTGTGGCTGGAGGAGGACCCGGGACCGCTCGGGGCGCCCTTCTTCGTCATGGAGCGGGTCGAGGGGCGCGTGCCGCCTGACGTCATGCCCTATACGTACGAGGGGAATTGGCTCCACTCGGCGAGCGACGCCGAACGCGCGCACCTGGAGGAGGCGTCGATCGGCCTGATCGCCCGTCTGCACGACCAAGTGCCCGTCGGCGAAGCCGCGTTCCTGGCTCTGCCGGGTGAAGGCAGCGCGTTGCGCCGCCATGTGACCGCCCAACGCTCCTACTACGAGTGGGTGGTCGACGGACTGCCCCGTTCGCCGCTCATCGAGAGCGCCTTCGAGCGGCTCGAGGAGCGGTGGCCGGCGGACGCGGGCGAGACCGTCCTCAACTGGGGCGACGCGCGCATCGGCAACGTCATCTACGACGGCTTCGAACCCGCGGCCGTCCTTGACTGGGAGATGGCGGCGCTCGCACCCCGCGAGGTCGACCTCGGCTGGATGGTCTACCTGCACCGCTTCTTCCAGGACCTGACGGTCGGCTTCGGGCAGCCGGGCCTGCCGGAGTTCCTGAAACGCGAGCGCATCGAGGAGAGTTACGCGCGGCTCACCGGCCACACGCCGCGTTCCATGGACTTCCACACCCTGTACGCGGCGCTGCGGCACGCGATCGTCATGCTGCGCGTCGCCTACCGGCAGGTGCACTTCGGCGAGGCCGCGGTCCCCGAGGACCCGGACACGCTGATCCTGCACCACGCCAGCCTGGCGGCCATGGTGCAGGGCAGCTACTGGTAGGCGTCAGGCCGCGGAGCGCCGGTCCTGCGGGGCCGGGCGCAGCGGGCGCGAGCCCTGGCCGCCGACGTGCGAGAAGGGCTGTGTCCGCCAGTCGAGGCCCTGAGGGAGCGTCAGGAGCAGGCCCATGTCCTGCTCCTGAGCCTCCATCGTCTCGTCCGCGGGCTCCGCTTCGGCCGCGGCGCGGCCCGTGCCCGCACACACCGTGAGCCCGAACGGGTCCCACCGCGTGGCGCACAGCGCGTGCTCGGGCAGGACGTCCTCGTCGGCCAGGAGCGCGATCGGCTGCGCGCAGTCGGGGCACGTCACGCGGTACATCTCGAAGGTGTCGTACGCGTCGAACTCGGTCTCGACCGGTTCGACGCCCTCCGATACGGAGGTCGACGCGACTTCGTCGGAGCGCTGCTGCTTGCTTCGGGCAGAGCGACCGGGGCGCTTCAGATTCTGCATGGGATTCTCCCCCTTGGGTGGGCCGAGAAGGCGCTGCGGCCTCGACCACAGCAAGCACTTCCCGTCCCGTCGTAGAGGTAATCGTGGCATCCCTTTGGACACGGTCACAGGTATGTGGCGTTCGTCACATGCCCCGAGAAGATGCCGCCGCGGTCCCTACAGGTATCCGGAGGGATCAAGAGCCCTGTAGGTTCAGCGCATGGAGGAGCTGGACCGACAAATCGTGCAGCTGCTCGTCAAGGACGGGCGGATGAGCTACACCGACCTGGGCAAGGCCACGGGCCTGTCCACATCGGCCGTGCACCAGCGTGTGCGCCGCCTCGAGCAGCGCGGCGTCATCCGCGGGTACGCCGCCGTCGTGGACCCGGAGGCCGTGGGCCTGCCGCTCACGGCGTTCATCTCGGTGAAACCGTTCGACCCCAGCGCACCCGACGACATCGCCGAACGCCTCGCGGGCGTCCCGGAGATCGAGGCGTGCCACAGCGTGGCGGGCGACGAGAACTACATCCTCAAGGTGCGCGTCGCGACACCCCTGGAGCTCGAACACCTGCTGAGCCGCCTGCGCGCACTGGCCGGCGTCTCCACGCGGACGACGGTCGTGCTCTCCACGCCGTACGAGGCCAGGCCCCCGCAGGTCTGACGCGGCCCGCGGACGGGCCGTCGCGGCGCCCCCTGCGCGGGCTCCGCGCCGGGGAGGGGCGAGACTGGTCCCATGAGCGAGAGCACCACCCCCCAGAACGGCCCACAGGGCCACCGCACCGTGCTGCTGCGCGGCGGCGACGTCCACAGCCCCGCAGATCCGTTCGCCACGGCGATGGTCGTCGAACGCGGGCACGTCGCCTGGGTGGGATCCGAGGGCGCGGCCGACGCGTTCGCCGACGGCGTCGACGAGGTCGTCGACCTCGACGGAGCGCTCGTCACCCCGGCGTTCACCGATGCGCACGTGCACACCACGGCGACCGGACTCGCCCTGACGGGACTCGATCTGACGCGTGCGCGCTCCCTCGGCGAGGCACTCGCCCTCGTACGCGAACACACCGCCGCCCGGCCGCACGACCGCGTTCTCCTCGGCCACGGCTGGGACGCCGCCCGCTGGAGCGACGGCCGGCCGCCCACGCGCACGGAACTCGACGAGGCGGCCGGCGGCCGTCCCCTCTACCTCTCCCGCATCGACGTCCACTCGGCCGTCGTCACCACCGCGCTGCTCGACCTCGTCCCCGGCATCACCGGGCGCACCGGCTTCCACGCGGACGCGCCGCTGACCGCCGACGCCCACCACGCGGTGCGCGCCGCCGCCCTCGGCGCCCTCACCCCGCAGCAGCGCACCGAGGCCCAGCGCGCCGCGCTGCGGCACGCCGCGTCCCTCGGCATCGGCTCCGTGCACGAGTGCGCGGGGCCCGACATCTCCGGCGAGGACGACCTCACCGGGCTCCTCCGTCTCGCCGCCGACGAGGCCGGGCCGCGCGTCGTCGGCTACTGGGCGCAGCACGGTGAGGAAGGCATCGCCCGTGCAAAGGAACTGGGTGCGCTCGGCGCCGCCGGCGACCTCTTCGTGGACGGCGCCCTCGGCTCGCACACCGCCTGTCTGCACGCGCCGTACGCCGACTCCGGCCACACCGGCACCGCCTATCTGGACGCCGCCGCCGTCGCCGCGCACGTCGTCGCCTGCACCGAGGCCGGAATCCAGGCGGGCTTCCACGCCATCGGGGACGCCGCGGTGAGCGCGGTCGTCGAGGGCATCCGGGCGGCCGCCGAGAAGGTGGGCCTGCCCCGTGTCCGCGCCGCGAGGCACCGCGTCGAGCACGCCGAGATGCTCACCCCGGAAACCATCGCCGCCTTCGCCGAACTGGGCCTCACCGCCTCCGTGCAGCCCGCCTTCGACGCCCTGTGGGGCGGCGACGAGGGCATGTACGCCCAGCGCCTTGGCGCCGAGCGGGCCCGCACCCTCAACCCGTACGCGGCCCTCCTGCGCACCGGCGTCCCGCTCGCCTTCGGCTCCGACAGCCCCGTCACCCCGCTGGATCCCTGGGGCACCGTGCGTGCCGCCGCTTTCCACCAGAACCTGGAGCACCGGGTGTCGGTGCGGGCCGCGTTCACCGCGCACACCCGCGGCGGCTGGCGGGCCATCGGCCGGGACGACGCGGGCGTCCTGGTGCCGGGGGCGCCCGCCGACTACGCCGTCTGGCGGACCGCGGAACTCGTGGTCCAGGCCCCGGACGACCGGGTCGCGCGCTGGTCGACCGATCCGCGCTCCGGCACGCCCGGGCTGCCCGATCTCACGCCGGGCGCCGAACTCCCCGTCTGCCTGCGCACGGTGGTCTTCGGACAGCCGGTCTTCGTACGGCCGGACGAGTGATGTCCCGGCGGTGCGTACCGCCGATCGCGGCCCGTTGGCGCGTCGCACGACCTGCGTCTCCTCGGCACTGACCTGGCTGTCTTCGGGATCGCCCCAGGTCAAAGGGGTATTGACAGAACGCCGCCGTGGGCCGGTAGGTTCGGCCGGGTCCACCAAAGGACGTCCGACCGGAGAATCTCCACGCAGCCGTCGAACGCCGCTGGGCCATGGGCGGTGTGCCGCACCGGCGCACCACCACTGGGAGCCAGGTCCAGCGCCCGCGCCGCGGACGCGAGGGAACGTTCCACCGGGCCGGCAGGTGTGACCCGGGTGGGGCCCGGACGCTCAGTAGACAACGGCTCTCGGTCGACCCGCAGCCAGCGGGCCCCAGGTCGGCCCGAAGGGCGCCGGGCCCCGACCCGCAGTACCCCCCTCGACAGCCCGTGCCGTCGTGGCCGTGCACGGCGCGGCCATTATGGTGGTCCTCTGCGTACGAACGAAGGGGCAGTAGTGAACGACGGCGGTGGGGTCTCCGGAACCGGAGACCAGGGGAGGCAGTTCGGCCCGCTCGGCATGGCCTTGGTGATCATTCCGACCTACAACGAGGCGGAGAACATCCAGTCCATCGTCGGCCGTGTCCGCGTGGCCGTGCCCGAGGCGCACATCCTCGTCGCCGACGACAACAGCCCCGACGGCACCGGCAAGATCGCCGATGAGCTCGCGGCCGACGACGAGCATGTCCACGTACTGCACCGCAAGGGCAAGGAAGGCCTGGGCGCGGCCTATCTCGCGGGCTTCCAGTGGGGCCTGGACCACGACTACGGCGTGCTCGTGGAGATGGACGCCGACGGCTCCCACCAGCCCGAGGAACTGCCCAGGCTGCTCACCGCGCTCAAGGGCGCCGACCTCGTGCTCGGCTCGCGCTGGGTGCCGGGCGGGCGGATCGTGAACTGGCCCAAGTACCGCGAGATGATCTCCCGCGGCGGCAGTACGTACTCCCGGCTGATGCTCGACGTGCCGATCCGTGACGTCACGGGCGGCTACCGCGCCTTCCGCCGCGAGACCCTGCAAGGCATCGGCCTCAGCGAGGTCGCCTCGCAGGGCTACTGCTTCCAGGTCGACCTCGCGCGCCGGGCGATCAAGTCGGGCTACCACGTCGTCGAGGTGCCGATCACCTTCGTCGAGCGGGAGCTCGGTGACAGCAAGATGAGCCAGGACATCGTCGCCGAGGCGCTGTGGCGTGTCACGGCGTGGGGTGTGGGGGAGCGTGTGGGCCGCGTGGGCCGCGTGCTGGGCCGCAAGGACGCCGCGGGAGCGCAGGAGCCTCCCAGGGCTCCCGGGACGCCCTGACCTCTCCGGTCGCCTCCGTCGCGTCGGCTGCTTGTCGATCAACCCCTTTATGCCGGTCTGAGCCGGGCCCAGGCACACTGGAGCCATGACGACTGGCGCATCGCCCACCCGACCCGCCCGGCCCCGGCGCTCACGCGTCCTGAGGTTCCTGCCGCTCGGCATCGCCGCCTGGCTGGTCCTGGAGATCTGGCTGCTCACCGTGGTGGCGGGCGCCGCAAGCGGGCTCACGGTGTTCCTGCTGCTCGTGGCCGGTGTGGTGCTCGGCGGCATGGTCATCAAGCACGCCGGGCGCCGGGCGTTCCGCGAGCTCAGCGAGGCCGTGCAACAGCAGCAGAGCGGCCTCGCGCCCCACCCCTCCGAGCGCGGCGGCGGCAACGCCCTGACGATGCTGGGCGGCCTCCTGATCATCCTGCCGGGGCTGATCTCCGACGCCCTCGGACTGCTCCTGCTCGTGCCGCCCATCCAGAAGGCCGTCAGTCGTACGGCCGAGAAGACCTTCGAGCGCAAGGTCCGCGAGGCCGCCGCCCGGAGCGGGCAGGGCGGCTTCGGGGAGGCCTTCCAGCAGGCGCGCATGCACCGCCCGGACGGCAAGGTCGTCCAGGGCGAGGTCATCAGGGACGACGAGCGCCCTGCCCGCGGCCCGCACCCGGACGACCCGCAGCTTCCGCCGCGCTGAGCGGTCACCGAGGCTGAGCGGTCACCGAGCAGGCTGAGCTGAGCCGGTCGCCGAGAGCTGTTCAGGGGCAGGCCGCCCGCAGGCGGCCTGCCCCTGAACAGCACGAAGGCCGGGGCCCCCGCTGAGCGGGGGCCCCGGCCTTCGTGTGCGGTGTTGTTCGGATCGCCGTGGTGATCAGTTCGCCGTCAGGCGGACTTGCGGCTGTCCCGCGGATGCACCGCGATGTTCATGGCTCCTGACCGGAGAACCGCGAGGCGCTCCTCCAGGACCTCCTCGAGTTCTTCTCGAGTACGGCGCTCCATGAGCATGTCCCAGTGCGTACGCGCGGGCTTGCCCTTCTTCTCCTCAGGTCCATCGCCGTCTACGAGGAGTGCCTGGGCCCCGCAGACCTTGCACTCCCACTCCGGCGGGATTTCTGCCTCTACCGAGAAGGGCATCTCAAAACGATGTCCGTTCTGGCATGCGTACTCCACGGCCTGGCGCGGGGCCAAGTCGATGCCGCGGTCGGTCTCGTAGCTGGTCACCACGAGGCGCGTGCCGCGAAGAGCTCGCTCACTCATGAATTGTGCCTCCCGGGCTTGTCGCCCACAGGACAGGTGTCGCTGTCGTCGTCATCCGGTCAACGTCCGGTCGGCGGTAAAGATTCCCGTTCAGGGTCATGCGTCGCCGTCGTATGCCGCCCCTTGTTGTACCCACCAGCGCCCGGTATGTCACATCTGACAGAGGATGTCACCCTGCGTTTCTCAATCTTGAGCGCGCAGTAACGGTCCGCCTGGTAAGCCAAACGCGTACACTACCGCCCTTTGGCTTCAGTTGCTAAATCCTGTCGGGTACGGGATTTCCCGCGTCGCGGATCGCGCGCCGTACGGGTACCCGCGCGAGCAGCACGAAACCGATCACGAAGAAGGCCACCAGCGAGACGATCGCGTCGCGGTAGCTCCCCGTGAGCTGGTACGTCAGACCGAAGATCAGCGGTCCGAGCCAGGCCATGCCGCGATCGCTGATCTCGTACGCGGAGAAGTACTCGGCCTCCTTGCCCGCGGGCACCAGATGCGAGAACAGGGACCGCGAGAGGGCCTGCGAACCCCCGAGCACCAGACCGATCCCCGCCGCGAGCACGAAGAACCACGCCGGCGCGCCCGCGGGCAGGAAGAACCCGGCCCCGATCGTGACCGTCCAGGCGACGAGCGAGCCGAGGATGGTGCGCTTGGCGCCGTACTTGCGTGCGAGACGCCCCATGGCGAGCGCCCCCGCCACCGCGAGCACCTGTACGAGCAGGACCGCCACGATCAGTGTGGACTGCCCGAGGCCCAGCTCCTCGGAGCCGTAGACGGAGGCCTGGGAGATCACCGTCTGCACGCCGTCGTTGTAGACGAGATAGGCGAGCAGGAAGGACAGCATGTGCGGATGGCGGCGCATGTCGCGCACCGTCGACGCCAGCTGCCGCCAGCCGCGTGCCGACGCCTGTGACGCCTGTGGCAGCTGTGAGGTCTGGGAGGCCGGCACCCCGCGATCCCGCAGCCGCCGCAGCGGTACGAGGGAGAAGGCGCCCCACCACACGCCCGCCGACGCCAGGCAGATGCGCACGGCCGTCGACTCCGAGACCCCGAAGGAGTCATGGGCCAGGAACAGGACCAGATTCGCCACCAGGACGAGCGCGCCCGACGCGTAACCGAACGCCCAGCCGCGCGAGGAGACCGCGTCACGCTCCGGGGGTGTGGCGATCTGCGGCAGATAGGAGTTGTAGAGCACCATCGAGACGGCCAGCGAGGCGTTGGCGACGATCAGCAGGAAGCCGCCGAGGAGATAGCGGTCGCCGTCCAGGAAGAACATCCCGGCCGTCGCCGCGGCCCCCAGATAGGCGGCCGTCGCGAGCAGCGGCTTCTTGCGGCCGGTGCGATCGGCGGCGGCGCCCGCGAGCGGCATGACGAAGACCGACAGGATCACCGAGGCCGACACCGCGTACGCGAAGAAGGATCCGGCGCTGATCGGTATGCCGAGCGGGCGGACGTATCCGTCGCCGTCCGCGGCCGACTTGGCGATCTCCGTCAGGTACGGGCCCAGGAACACGGTCAGGACGCTCGTCGAGTAGACCGAGCACGCCCAGTCGTACATGTACCAGCCGCGCTGCTCGCGCCTGCGCTCCGCGGCGCTCTCGTCGGCCGATGGCGTTGCCCGCACGGTGTCGGTGCCCACCCGTGCCCCCTCGCTGGTCCCCGTGGTCCGCTGCCGCCCCGGAGGCGGTCAGGCCCAGGCTCCCCGGTCCTTCAGCACTTCGCGCAGCGTCTCGATGTGATCAGAGATGATGCCATCTACACCGAGATCGAGGAGAGCGGCCATCCGCGCCGCGTCATTGACCGTCCAGACGTGCACGTGCAGCCCGCGCGCGTGGGCCGCGCGCACGAAGCGGTGGTCCACCACCCGGATCCGGCCGTGCGTCTCGGGCACCTGTGCGCACACCGCGGAGCGGCGCACGGCGGCGGGGACGCCGAGCGAGCTCATCCGCAGCGCCGCCACACCCCGGGTGCCGTACGAGGTCGCCAGGCGCGGGCCCGCGAGCCGCTGGGCCCGTGCGACGCGGGCCTCGGAGAACGAGCCGACGCACACGCGGTCCCACGCGCCGGTGCGGCGCAGCAGGTCGAGGAGCGGGAGCAGGGCGGGCTCGGCCTTGACGTCGATGTTCCAGCGGACGTCGGGGAACGTCTCCAGGAGCTCTTCGAAGAGGGGCACCGGCTCGCTGCCCGCCACGCGCGCGTGGCGCACGGCGCTCCAGGGGAGATCGGCGATCAGCCCGGCTGTGTCCGTCACCCGGTCGAGCGTCGCGTCGTGGAAGGCCACGAGGCGGCCGTCCGACGTGGCGTGCACGTCCGTCTCGATGTAGCGGTACCCCAGGTCGACCGCGCGCCGGAACGCGGCGGCGGTGTTCTCCAGGCCGTCCGCCGCCCCGCCGCGGTGGGCGAAGGCGAGCGGGCCGGGATGGTCGAGATAGGGATGACGTACGCGTGGGGTCACGGCTGCAGTATTGCCTGCTCCGGTCGACCGTCGGTGGTCGCCTGCTCCGGTTGACCGCCGGCGGCCACGGTGCCACCGGCGGACGGCGCGGGGACGGCGAAGAAGCGCAGGAAGAACTGGGCCAGCGGGCCGATCGCCAGCGCGTACAGGACCGTACCGACGCCCACCGTGCCGCCGAAGGCGAAGCCGGTGGCGACCACCGCCACTTCGACCAGCGTCCGCATCAGGCGGATCGAGCGGCCGGTGCGCTGGTGCAGACCCGTCATCAGACCGTCGCGCGGCCCGGGGCCGAACTTCGCCGAGATGTAGAGCCCGGTCGCCGCTCCGTTCAGGACGATCCCCGCCACGAGGAGCGGGATGCGGGCGCCGAGCGCGTGCGCGTCCGGCAGCAGGGCGAGGGTGGCGTCCATCGCCAGGCCGACGACGAAGACGTTGGACACGGTGCCGAGGCCGGGGCGCTGGCGCAGCGGGATCCACAGGAGCAGCACGGCGGCGCCGATGAAGATCGAGACGACGCCGATGGACATCCCGGTCAGCTCGGCGAGGCCCTGGTGCAGCACGTTCCAGGGTTCGAGGCCGAGGCCGGACACCACAAGGAGCCCTGAGCTCGCGCCGTACAGCGCCAGGCCGGCGTACAGCTGGATCAGCCTGCGCGTGAGGTGCGTCCTCGGCGTCCTCGGCACCCTCGGCGTAATCGAAGGGCTCGGTGGCTTCGGCGTGGACAAGGTGTGCCCCCTATTGGTGATGTGGCCTGACGCATGACACTCTGTGGCTCGTAACGGGATACCAACCATGGCCAATTCCAGGAAGGTGGACTGGGAATCATGGCTCAGTGGACTTCGGCGGTGGGCGCCACACAGCTCGCCCGGCTGCTCACCTCTCAGCAGACGCGCCCCGCGGGCCCCGGCACGCGCCGCCCGCCCGCCTACCGCGCACTCGCCGACGGCGTCCGCATGCTCGTCCTCGAAGGCCGCGTCCCGGTCGCCGCGCGGCTGCCCGCGGAGCGCGAACTTGCCCAGTCCCTCGCCGTCAGCCGCACCACGGTCGCCGCCGCGTACGAGGCGCTGCGCACCGAAGGCTTCCTGGAGTCCCGCCGGGGCGCGGGCAGTTGGACCGCCGTCCCGGCCGGGAACCCGCTCCCCGCGCGCGGTCTCGAACCGCTGCCGCCCGAGGCGCTCGGTTCCATGATCGACCTGGGCTGCGCCGCGCTGCCCGCACCCGAGCCCTGGCTCACCCGTGCCGTGCAGGGTGCCCTGGAGGAGCTGCCTCCGTACGCGCACACCCACGGCGACTTTCCGGCCGGTCTGCCCGCACTTCGCCAGATGATCGCCGAGCGCTACACCGCGCGCGGCATCCCGACCATGCCCGAACAGATCATGGTCACGACCGGGGCGATGGGCGCCATCGACGCGATCTGCCATCTGTTCGCGCCGCGCGGCGAACGCATCGCCGTCGAGTCCCCCTCGTACGCCAACATCCTCCAGCTCATGCGCGAGACGGGCGCCCGGCTCGTCCCCGTCGCCATGTCCGAGGGGCTCGGCGGCTGGGACATGGACCGCTGGCGGCAGGTCCTGCGCGACGCGGCGCCCCGCCTGGCCTATGTGGTCGCGGACTTCCACAACCCCACGGGCGCGCTCGCGGACGAGGACCGGCGGCGAGGGCTCGTCGACGCCGCGCGCTCCGCGGGAACGGTCGTCGTGGTCGACGAGACGATGATCGAGCTGCAACTCGACGACGACCTGTCGATGCCGCGCCCTGTCTGCGGCTTCGACCCCGCCGGCTCGACCGTCATCACCGTCGGTTCGGCCAGCAAGGCCTTCTGGGCGGGCATGCGCATCGGCTGGGTGCGGGCCGCGCCGGACGTGATCCGGAGCCTGGTCTCGGCACGGGCGTACGCCGACCTGGGCACCCCCGTCCTGGAACAGCTCGCCGTGAACTGGCTGCTGAGTACCGGCGGCTGGGAGTCGGCCGTGCGGGTGCGCAGAGAGCAGGCCCGCGAGAACCGCGACGCCCTGGTCGCCGCCGTCCGCCGCGAACTGCCCGGCTGGGAGTTCGCGGTACCGGCGGGAGGACTGACCCTGTGGGCCCGGGCCGGCGGCCTCTCCGGCTCCCGCCTCGCCGAGGTGGGCGAGCGAGTGGGGGTCAGGGTCCCGTCGGGGCCGCGCTTCGGCGTGGACGGAGCCTTCGAGGGGTATGTGCGACTGCCGTTCACCGTGGGCGGGGCGGTGGCCGAGGAGGCGGCGGTACGCCTCGCGGCGGCCGCGCGCCTGGTGGAGACGGGGGCGGCGGGGGGCGTGGAGACGCCGCGGGCTTTCGTGGCGTAGATCTTCGTGAAAGCGCCCGGGCCCCCGAGGTGGGGGTGGGGTGCGGGATGCGCCGCGAGTCTTGGGGCCCCCTGGTCTCAGCCCTCGGCCGGCACGGGCTGCGGCGGCGTGCGGGGTTCCGTCACCGTGGTGTCGGACTCGGGGTCCGCGGCGCTCTCCGGGGCGATGACGGCTTCGGCCTCGACGCCGGTGCCGGTGCCGGGTTCGGGGGCGGCCGGGGTGTTCCGCGCGGGCAGCAGGTCCGTCACCGCCTGCCGGTGCGCCTCGCTCGTGGCGTCGTCGTACGGATCTGGCGTCGCGGGCACCTGGAGCCGGTGCACCTGACCCGTGCCGAGCCGGGCGTAGCCGCGGCCGGGCGGGACGTCGGACGTGGGCGTCGTGCGGGGCGGCACGCCGAGGATGTCCTCGATCTGGTCGGGCGTCGTGGGGCCGAGGACCACGCGCGCGCGGGTGTGCTGGAGCACGGGGTCGCTCAGGGCGTCCAGGCTGTCGAACTGGTCGGCCACGACGACCGTGACGCCCGCCGCCCTGCCGTGCCGCAGCGGCACCTGGAGCAGCGACTGCGGGTCCTTGCGTCCGTCGGCTGCCGCCAGATGACCGAGCACGCTGGGACGGTCGAGGAGGATCCACAGGGGGCGCTTGGTGTCCTCCGGAGCGGGGTGCCCCGCCTGCCGGGCGCGGTTGGCGGAGATGAGGCGCCGCTCCGTCTCGTGCGCCGCCCACTCCAGGCTCGCCAGGGCTCCGGCGAGCCCGCACTCGATGGCCAGGACGCCGTCGCGCCCGGTCAGGCAGGCGTAGTCGCCGATGCCGCTGCCCTCGATGATCAGGACGTCGCCCTGGAGCAGGGCCTGCAGGGCGATGGAGCGCAGCAGGGTGGTGGTGCCGCTGCCGGGCTCCCCGACCACAAGGAGGTGCGGTTCGGTGGAGCGGGGTCCCGTGCGCCAGACGACGGGGGGCACGTCGCGCTGCTCGTCGCCGTCCGTCACGGGGAGCGTGCGCTGCACACCGGTGGGGTCGGTGAAGCCGAGCACCATCTCTCCGGGGGCCGTGACGAACCGCTGGGCCGCGATGTCGGTGGGCAGCGGGGGCAGCACGTTCACCGTGAGCTGGTTGCCCTCCTCGTCCCACTCGAAGTGGTACTCCCGGCCGCGGCCCGACTTCGCGTGCAGCAACTGCTCGATCCGTGCGCGCGATTCGGCCTCGCCGTCGGTGAAGTACGCGGGGTACTGCACCACCAGATGCGAGATGCGGCCGTTGCCGTCGAACTCGTACGACGTGAGGGCCTTGTCCCACTCGCCGCCGTGCGCGAAGAGCGGCGCGGGGTCCTCGGGGACGGAGAAGTACGGGACGAGCGCTTCGTAGAGGGACTGCAGCCGCTGGGTCTGTGCCTCGTCGGGACCCGTCGGCTCGGGCGCCGTGCGTTCCCTGCCGGTCCACGCGGCGGCCCCCATCAGGCAGATGGCGGCGAGCAGCGGGCCGAAGGGGATGAGGGCCACCACCAGGACGACGGAGGCCACGAGGAACAGCAGTGGCCCGCGCCGGTCCTTGGGGGTGTCTGCCCACTTGCGCCGCCCGGCCCCCGCGAGGCGGCGCAGTCCACGCGTGATCGTGATCAGCGGGTGCAGGACGTCGGTGGCGCTGTCGGCGGCCGACCGGGCGAGTTCCCGGCTCCGGGCGATCGAGGCGGTGCCGTTGCTCAGGATGCGGGGGAGGGGGCGCCGGGCCACGTCAGTCTCCAGATGGTGCGAACGAAGTGCTGCAGGGGGCAGGAGGCGTCAGAACTTGATCCCGCCGAGCAGGCTCGCCAGGCTCGCGCTGCCGGCCTTGATGCTCGGGGCGATGGCGGTACCCGCCATGAAGAAGCCGAAGAGCGCGCAGACCACCGCGTGAGACGCCTTGAGCCCGTCCTTGCGGAAGAACAGGAAGACGATGATGCCGAGCAGCACGACGCCCGAGATGGAAAGGATCATGACGGTTCTCCTGGTTGGTGGGGACAGTCACCATGAGTTGTTCCAGGTTCACAGCATGTATCCATACGATAAAAGGTGCAAATGGGGTAATTTTCTGGAATTTAACCCGAATGGCAGGCCCCGCTGAGCCGCCCGGGCTGCGCGTCCGGCCCCCGTCCGGTTGCCTTGGTGATCTTTGCCGCAGGTGACCCCCGTCATGTGCCCGGACGGGCAGTACCCTGTCGATTCACTCGTACGGCTGCACCGGTCGCCGTACGAGTCGTGCCACCCCGAGTCACCCCGCAGTCGAAAGGCGGTCCCGTCCATGAGTGAAGCCCCCGACCCGGAAGTCGTGGAGCTCGCGACCAAGATCTTCGATCTGGCGCGCCAGGGCGACACCGCGGCTCTCTCCGCCTATGTGGACGCGGGTGTTCCGGCGAACCTCACGAACGACAGCGGCGACTCGCTCGTCATGCTCACCGCCTACCACGGCCACGCGGAGGCGGTCAGGGCCCTCCTGGAGCGGGGCGGTGACCCGAACCGCGCCAACGACCGGGGACAGACGCCGCTCGCGGGGGCCGTCTTCAAGGGCGAGGACGCCGTGATCCGGGCGCTGCTCGACGGCGGCGCGGATCCGGCCGCGGGCACGCCGTCAGCCGTGGACACCGCCCGGATGTTCGCCAAGACGGAGCTGCTCGACCTGTTCGGGACAGCCTGAGCGGGGTACCTGACCAGCAACAACGGGGGCGCTGGAAATGTGGTCGCGGCGGGCGGAACCGCTGGGTCATCATGACGACGTGATTCACGGACGCGACGGCGGGGCAGGAGTTGCCGCACCGCGCGGACCGTGAGCGGCCCGCCCCCCGGACCTCCGTCCGGACCGATGCGGGCCACCGACGAGAGGCAGAGGAAGATGGTCTACAGCAAGCAAGAGACGGCGGGCAGCCCGACGTGTAGGCGCACGGCCAGGTAATTCACGATTCCCGGTTGCGTCGACGCTTGATGTGAGGCTGTTTCCCATGTTCGATCCGGTCATAGCGCCCAGCGGTACGCTGCTCGGCCTGCTGCAGCGGGGCCGCGGCGACGGCACGCTGCACGCACTCACCGCACCCCGATCCGAGGCGCTCGCCGCCCTCGACACCTGCGTGCTCCACGACCCGCGCCACGACTGGCAGGTGGAGAACCGCTCCCTGTACTACGCCAGGCTCTACCTCGACCTCCGCGGCGGACTCGAGGCGATCGAGGGGCACCTCTTCGACCCCGAGGACGTCCTGGACACGGACGACTCCCGTACCGGCCTCGCGCTCGCGGTCCTGGGACACCTCGCCTCGTACGGCAGGCACGACGCCCTCGAACTGCTGCGACGCTATGCGGCGTTCGGCGCCAACTGGGCCTGGGCCCTGGACGAACTGGCGATGCGGGACGACGACGCCGGCCTGCGCGCCCTCGCCGTGCCCGTCCTCGCCAGATTCGACTCGGACGCGCGGGGCGAGGCCGAACTGGCCGCCGCCGTGCGCGACGCCTACGAACCGCGGCCGTGGCGGTTGTGGGAGGAGGACCCGCGCGAGGCCGTCGGCGCCCGGGTACGGGCCGCCCGCGAGCAGGGCTCCTTCGACCGCTGGCAGCGGCAGATGCGGCCGGCGGGACCACGCCCCGGCTGGAGCGTCCGGGCCGTCTTCGACTGGGCGCAGGAAGGGCTCGAACGCGGAGCGGTCCTGCATGTGCCCGCGGCGCGCTGCCTGAGCGCGGTGGCCGGGCCCGACGACCGCGCCGAGATCATCGAGGCCGCCCGCCACGGCTCCGACGGGGCGCGCGGCACGGCCCTGCGCTACCTCGCGGACACCCACGATCCCGAGGTGTTCGACCTGATCGAGCACGCGGTCCAGGACACGTCGCAGACCGTCGTGGACGCCGCCGCCGAGGCCTTCGAGCGGATGCACGGCGTCGCCGCCGTGGAGCGGGCCCGACGCTGGGCCCTGCGGCCCGACGTGCTCGGCGCCGCCGCCGGACGGGTGCTCGCCTGCCGGGGCGGCGCCCACGACAGCAAGCTCGTCCTCGCCGCCCTCCGCGAAGCCGTCCGGGGCGAAGGCCCGGACGCACCCGCCCTCTGGACGCTCGTCGACGGAGCGGGACGGCTCGGCATCGCCTGCGCGGCCCCCGTCCTGCGCCACGTCTACCGCGAGACCGCCTCCTCCCACCTGCGCGGACGCGCCGCCCGCGCGCTCGCCGCCACCGACCCCTCCTTCGCCGCCGGATTCGCCGTCGAATGCCTGTGGGACTGCGAGGAGTCCACCCGCGAGGTCGCCGCACGGCACGCCGAGACCGGCGACGCCCGTGTGGTCACCCAGCTCAGAAGGCTCGCCGCGGACCCCGCCGAGGAGGACGAGGTACAGACCGCGGTACGCAGCAGAATCGACCCCGACGCGGCCGAGGTGTAGCCCCCCGGCACGGCGGAGGCATGGCCGGACGCGCGCAACGGGGGGCGCGCGGCGCGTGCGGAGACGAACGCTCACGGGACGTTCCTCGCCAGGAAAGATCCACGTTGACGCGACCACGCCCCGCGCGAGGACAACACGAATATGCGTGTCGTCATCGTCACCGAATCCTTCCCTCCCGACGTCAACGGCGTGGCGCACTGCGCCCTCCAGACCGCCCGGCAGCTCGCCGCACGCGGCCACGATCCCCTGGTCGTCGCGCCGGCCTCGGCGGCCGGGGCGGACGCCGAGGCCGATGCCGGTGCGCCCTGCCCCGTCATCCGTGTCCCCTCCCTGCCGCTGCCCGGATATCCGCAGGTCAGGGTCGCGCTGCCCAGTCGGCGCCTGTCGGCCGCGCTGAGCGCGCACCGGGCCGACCTCGTCCATCTGGCCAGCCCCTTCGTCCTCGGCGCGCGCGGCGTGGCGGCGGCCGCGCGCCTGGGCGTCCCCGCCGTCGCCGTCTACCAGACGGACCTGGGCGGCTACGCGCGTACGTACCTGGGGACGGGGGAGGCCGCCGCCTGGCGGCGCATCCGTGCCGTCCACGCCGCGGCCGACCTGACCCTTGCCCCCTCGTCGGCCGCGCGGCACGCTCTCGTGGCACACGGGGTGCCACGGGTGCGGCTGTGGCCGCGGGGAGTGGACACCGCCCGGTTCCGGCCCGGACTGCGGGACGAGTCCGTACGCCGGGAACTCGCGCCGCACGGTGAGCTGATCGTCGGCTACGTGGGGCGCCTCGCTCCCGAGAAGCACGTCGAACTCCTTGCCGCGGTGTGCGCGTTGGAGGGCGTACGGGTGGTCGTCGTCGGCGACGGACCGAGCGAAGGGTCCGTACGGGCAGCGCTGCCGGGCGCGGTCATGGCGGGGCGCCGCACCGGCGGCGAGCTCGCGCGGATCTTCGCCTCGCTGGACCTCTTCGTGCACACCGGGCCTTACGAGACGTTCTGCCAGACCGTCCAGGAGGCCATGGCCAGCGGCGTGCCGGTGGTCGCACCCGCCGCCGGAGGGCCCCTCGACCTCGTCGTCCCCGGCCGTACCGGTGTCCTGGTGCCGCCGCGGGACGCCCTCGCGGTACGCGACGCGGTCTGGGCGCTCGCCGCCGATCCGGGGCTGCGTGCCGCGTACGGAAGGGCCGGGCGCGTGGCCGTCGAGGGGCGGACCTGGGAGGCGGCGGGCGAGCGGCTCGTCGGCCATTACGACCGGGTGCTCGCCGCGCGGACGGAGGTGGCGGCGTGAGGGCGGCCGTGTACAGGGAAGCGGCCTACCGCGCGGCGGCCGCGGCGGCAGAGGCGGCGGCTCGCTCCGGGACGCGGGAACCGGCGTCGCTGCGCATCGTGCGGCTCGCCAACTTCGTCACCCCGGAGTCGGGCGGACTGCGCACCGCACTGCGGGAGTTGGGGCGCGGCTACCGGTCGGCCGGGCACGAGCCCGTACTGATCGTGCCGGGCGAGCGGGCCGGGGTCCGGGACACCGACCAGGGGCGCGTCGTGACCCTGCCCGGCACGCTGCTGCCCGGCACCGGCGGCTACCGCGTCCTCACGGACCGGCGCGGGGTGGCCAGGCTCCTCGAAGGCCTCGCGCCCGACCGCATCGAGGTCTCCGACCGTACGACCCTGCGCTGGACCGGCGCGTGGGCACGGCACCGCAGGATTCCGGCCGTGATGGTCTCCCACGAGACGACGGACGGCGTCCTGAGGACCTGGGGCCTGCCCCGGCAGGCAGCCCTGCGCGCGGCCGACGCCCTCAACTCCCGTACGGCGCACGCCTACGCGCGCGTGGTGTGCACCACGGAGTGGGCCGAGCGCGAATTCGTCCGCGTCGGGGCCCGCAATGTCGTCAGGGCGCCGCTCGGCGTCGACCTCGCGGGCCGGCGTCCCGGGCTGCGCGATCCGCGCGTGCGGGAGCGCCACGCGCGCGTGGACGAGGTTCTGCTGCTGCTCTGTTCCCGGCTGTCCGTGGAGAAACGGCCGGGCCTGGCCCTCGACGCCCTGGCGGCGCTCCGTGGCCGGGGTGTGGCGGCGAAACTCGTGGTGGCGGGGGACGGACCGCTGCGCGCCCGCCTTGAACTGCGGGCGCGCGAGCGGCGGTTGCCGGTGACGTTCCTGGGGCACGTCGAGGACCGCGCGGCCCTGGGCGCATTGCAGGCGACGGCCGATGTCTGTCTGGCGCCCGGCCCCTGCGAGACGTTCGGCCTCGCTGCCCTGGAGGCGATGGCGTGCGGTACGCCGGTGGTGGCCGGCGCGGCGTCCGCGCTGCCGGAGATCATCGGCCGGGCGGGCACGGCGGCGGCGCACCACGGCGACGCGTTCGCGTCCGCCGTACAGGCTCTCCTCCTGCGACCCGAACGAGCCCGCAGAGAGACGGCACGCGCACGTGCGGAGTGCTTCGGCTGGGAGGTGGCGGTGGCGGCGTTCCTGGGGGCGCATGAGGCTCCGGCGGTGGGCGCTCGGGGCTCGGGGTGAGGGTGCTGCTCGTGCGCTCCTGGTCCTGTTGGGTTGTGTCCTCGCCGCGGTCGCGCGGGTGGTGAGGGAGGGCTCAGCGGTGTCCCGCCGGGACGAATCGCACCGGTGTGCCCGGCACCGCCTGTGCCGCCCCCGCCAGGTCCGCCTCCCTGACCACCGCGATGACCGGATAGCCCCCCGTCGTCGGGTGGTCGGCGAGGAAGACCACGGGGCGGCCGTCCGGCGGCACCTGGACGGCGCCGAGGACCATGCCCTCGCTGGGGAGTTCATCGGGGCACGCCCGTTCCAGGGAGGGGCCTTCGGTGCGCAGGCCGATGCGGTTGCTCGCCGAGGACACCCGGTACGCGCGCGTGGTCAGTGTGCGCAGGGCCGCCTCGGTGAACCAGTCGGCGCGCGGCCCGTACGTCACCCCCAGGATCAGTTCGCGCGGCGGCGCCATATGCGGGACGGTGTCCACGCGCGCGTGGGGCGCGGTGGCGTGTCCCAGGGGTATGACCGCTCCGTCCGCGAGCGGCGGAGGTCCGAGCCCGGAGAGCAGGTCCGTCGAGCGGCTCGCGAGCACGGGGTCGACGGCCACACCGCCGCCGAACGCGACGTAGCAACGTACTCCGGAGACGGCGGCGCCGACGTCGAGCAGCGCTCCGGCAGGCACCCGTACGGGCACTCCCCACGCCACCGGACGACCGTCGACCGTCACCGGACAGGGCGCGCCCACGACCGCCACCGTCACCGCGCACCGGGGCCGCACCGCGCAGCCGGCCAGGGTCGTCTCCAGGACGGCGGCCTCGGCGGAGTTGTCGACCAGGCGATTGGCGAGGCGGGCCGCGGCGGGATCGAGGGCTCCGGAGCGCGGCACTCCGAGGTGCGCGTATCCGGGACGGCCCTGATCCTGGACCGTGGTCAGCGCCCCGGACCGTACGACGGCGAAGGCCCGGTCCGTCATCGTGCCTCCGCCCCTGGAACGCCCGCCAGGGGCACGAAACGCACCCGCAGCCCGGGGGCGAGCAGCGAGGCAGGCACGCGCGCGTGGTCCCACAGCACGGCATCGGTCGTGCCGATCAACTGCCAGCCGCCGGGCGACGAGCGCGGGTACACCCCTGTGTACGGCCCCGCCAGGGCGACGCTGCCGGCCGGGACGCTCGTACGCGGCGTGGCCCGGCGAGGCACCTCGTAGCGTCCCGGAAGACCGGTGAGATAGCCGAAGCCGGGCGCGAACCCGCAGAAGGCGACGCGGAATTCGGTCCCGGAATGGATCCGCGCCACCTCCGCCACGGGCACTCCCCAGTGCGCCGCCACATCCGCCAGGTCGGGCCCGTCGTAACGAACCGGGATCTCCCGTACGTCCTCCTCGCGCGCCGAGAGAGGCGGGATCTCCAGGTTGGCGAGCTCGGCTCCGACACGGCGGGGGTCGTCGAGGCCGTCCAGGAGCACCGTACGGGCCGCGGGCACGATCTCCCGTACGCGGATCAGGCCCGCCGCCCTGCGGCGCAGCAGCTCGGCGTGGAGTGCCTGCGCCGCGTCGCCGTCGGCGAGTTCGACGAGCAGTGCCCGGGCGCCGACCGGAAGCACCCTCACGCGAAGGCCTCCACCCGGACACCCGACGCCTCCAGGCGCGCCCTGACCTGCCGCGCGAGAGCCACCGCACCCAAAGTGTCGCCGTGCAGGCACAACGAGCGCGCGCGGACGTCGATCCGCCGGCCGTCCAGGGCGGTGACGGTCCCGGACCGGGCCATGCCCACCGACCGTTCGAAGACGGCGTCCGCCTCCGTGATGACGGCTCCGTCGCTGCCGCGCGGCACGAGCGTCCCCTGCGGGGTGTACGCGCGGTCCGCGAACGCCTCGGTGACGACGGGAAGCCCGGCCTTGCCGGCCACTTCGAGGAAGCGTGATCCCGGAAGTCCGAGGACGGGCAGCGTGTGGTCCGCGAGCAGGACCCCTTCGACGACGGCGCGCGCCTGGTCCTCGTCGTGGACGACGCGGTTGTAGAGCGCCCCGTGCGGCTTCACGTAGGACACGCGCGTGCCGGCGGCCCGGGCGAAGACTTCCAGGGCGCCTATCTGGTAGGCCACTTCGGCCGCCAGCTCATCGGCAGGTACGTCCATGGAGCGGCGGCCGAAACCGGCGAGGTCGCGGTAGGAGACCTGGGCGCCGATCCGGACGCCGCGCGCGGCGGCCTGCTCGCACACGCGGCGCATGGTGGCCGCGTCCCCCGCGTGGAAGCCGCAGGCCACATTGGCGCTGGTGACGACGGAGAGAAGCTCCTCGTCGTCGGTCAGGTGCCAGCGGCCGAAGCCCTCACCGAGGTCGGCGTTGAGATCGATCACGGCGTCGCTCATCTACGTAGCTCTCCTGTTTCCGCTCGGCGGCCCGTTCAGGCCACCCTGTACTGCTCGTCACGGGCGTCGGTGACGAACATCCGGCCCGGCGCGTGCGTGATCGCGAAGGGCGGCCGCGAGGCCATCACGGCGGCCTGCGGCGTCACTCCGCATGCCCAGAACACCGGGATGTCACCGGGCTCGGCCGCCACCGGATCACCGAAGTCGGGGCGGGCCAGATCGTCGATGCCGAGCCCCGCCGGGTCGCCGCAGTGCACGGGACCGCCGTGCACCGCGGGCAGCAGGGCGGTCTCTTCGATGGCCGCCGAGAGGTGCTCGGGCGGCACGTGGCGCATCGACACGACCATGGGGCCGTGCAGCCGGCCCGCCGGACGGCAGGGGCGCTCGGTCACGTACATGGAGACGTTGCGGCCCTGCTCGACGTGGCGCAGCGGGACGCCGGCGTCGGACAGCGCCCACTCGAAGGTGAAGCTGCAGCCGATGAGGAACGACACCAGGTCGTCCCGCCACCGGTCGACCACGTCCGTGGGCTCGTCGGTCAACTCGCCGTTCTCCCACACCCGGTAGCGCGGCAGATCCGTCCGCAGATCGGCGTCGGGGGCCAGGGGCGTGGTCCAGGAGCCGACGTCCGTGACGTCGAGGACCGGGCAGGCCTTCGGGTTGCGCTGGCAGAACAGCAGCATGTCGTACGCCCAGTCGGCGGGCACCGAGATGAGATTGGCCTGGGTGTGGCCGGCCGCCCAGCCGGCGGTCGGGCCGCTCGTCCCGGAGCGGAAGAGCGCGCGGGCCTCCTCCGGGCTCCGCGATGCGGCGCTTGCGGGGATGCTCGCGGAGGTCACAGCAGCTCCTTTCCGCGTGTCTCGGGCAGCCCGAGCAGGGCGAGCACGGCGAGCGCGTAACCGATCGCGCCGAAGACCAGCGCGCCGCCCACGCCCCAGCTGTCGGCCAGGAAGCCGACCATGGTGGGGAACACCGCGCCCACGGCACGCCCGGTGTTGTACGTGAAGCCCTGCCCGGTGCCGCGCACGGCCGCCGGGTAGAGCTCGCTGAGGAACGAACCGAAGCCGCTGAAAATGGCCGACATACAGAAGCCGAGCGGGAAACCGAGCACAAGGAGAAGGCCGTTGGCCCCGTCCGGGATGTTCGTGTACGCCAGGATGCTGGCCGCGGAGAGGAACGCGAAGAGCGTGATGTTGCGTTTGCGGCCCAGGATGTCGGTGAGATAACCGCCGGCCAGGTAGCCGATGAAGGCTCCGGAGATCAGGAAGGTGAGGTATCCGCCGGTGCCGACCACCGTCAGTCCGCGTTCGCTCTTCAGGTACGTGGGCACCCAGGTGGCGAGCGTGTAGTAGCCGCCCTGTACGCCGGTGGAGAGCAGCACCGCGAAGAGGGTGGTGCGCAGGAGCCCCGGCTTGAAGATCGCGGTGAATGACCCCTTGTCCGCGCTCTTCTTGCGCTCCTCGGCCGCTTCGGGGGCGTCGTGCACGTTGCGCCGTATGTAGACGACGAGGAGGGCGGGCAGCGCGCCGGTCCAGAACATCACGCGCCAGGCGATGTCCTCGTCCAGGAACTGGAACACCAGGGTGTAGACGATCACCGCGAGCGCCCAGCCGACCGCCCAGGCGCTCTGGATCGCGCCGAGCGTGCGGCCGCGGTTCTTGGCGGTGGCGTACTCGGCGACGAGGATCGCGCCGACAGCCCACTCGCCGCCGAATCCGAGGCCCTGGAGGGCGCGGAAGACCAGCAGCGTCTCGTAGTTGGGCGCGAAGCCGCAGGCGACGGTGAAGACGGCGTACGTGACGACCGTGATCATCAGTGCCTTGACCCGGCCGATCCGGTCCGCGACCACTCCGGCGATCGCGCCGCCGATGGCGGAGACGACCAGCGTGACCGTGGTGAGCAGGCCGGTCTGGCCGCTGTCCAAGCCGTAGTACGCGGCGATCGCGACCATGCTCAGCGGCAGCGTGAAGTAGTCGTAGGAGTCGAGGGCGTAGCCGCCGAATGCGCCGCCGAAGGCGCGGCGGCCGCGCGGGCCGAGGGCGCGCAGCCAGCCGAACGCGCCGCCGTCGTGGCTGTCGTCGTCGGGGGCACCGCCCTCGGGGCGTGGATCGGTCGGCAGGACCCGGGGCGTAGGGGGTGTGCTCATGGGCACCTCGCAGGAGGGGGGACGGAGGGTGCGGAGCGGGCAGGGCATGGGGCACGGGTGGGGTCTGTGCCGTGCTCGACAAGGTAGAGGATCGTTGAACGATCCCTCAATACCCACGTTGTCTCGTTCTTGTATCTGCGATTGAATCCGGGCATGGCTGAGGGAATGGCTGACGCGAGCGGACTGGCCGACGACCGTGCGCTCCTGGGGCGCACCAGCACCGCGGAGAGGGTCTCGGACATCCTCCGCAGCCGCATCGCGGAGGGTTACTTCCCGCCGGGGGCCCGGCTCTCGGAGGACAGCATCGGTGGCGCGCTCGGCGTCTCGCGCAACACCCTGCGCGAGGCCTTCCGCCTCCTCACGCACGAACGCCTGTTGGTCCACCAGCTCAATCGCGGGGTATTTGTCCGAGTTCTCACCATTGAGGATGTGGAGGACATCTACCGCACCCGGCGCCTCGTCGAATGCGCGGTGGTCCGCGGACTGGGAGATCCGCCCTTCGCGCTCGACGGACTCGCGAGCGCCGTCGCGGACGGCACGAAGGCGGCGCGCGAGCGCGAGTGGAAGGGCGTTTCCACGGCCAACATCCACTTCCACCGGGAACTGGTCGCACTCGCCGGAAGCGTCCGCACCGACGAGGTGATGCGCAGCGTCTTCGCCGAACTGCGCCTGGCCTTCCACGTGGTGGACGATCCGCGCCTGCTGCACGAGCCGTACCTCGCACGCAACCGGCAGATCCTGGAAACCCTCCGGGACGGCGACGCCGCGGAGGCCGAACAACTGCTCGCGGTCTACCTGGACGACTCGCGCCGCGGCCTCGTCGAGGCCTACGGCCGACGCGTGGCGGAGGGCGAACGGGCGGCCCGCTGACGCCCGCCGGGCGCCGGACGGGGTTCGCCCGGGCGCTGTCAGATCTGCGCCGTTTCGACCGTTGTCAGACCGAGGATCTAGTCTGTGCACCGTGACTTCGCCTGCCGTTACGGACACCGTTCCGCCCCAGCTCAGCGCGGGGCCGAGGCCCGCTCCGGGCCCGGCCGCCGACGAGGGCCTGGCGCGGCGCCTGCGCGCGCTCGCCTGCACGGCGCCGCTGCACGACCTGGACGTGCGCAAGGCCAACCTCGCGGGCGAGTACTCGGTGTACGCGATGGCGGAGGTGGCGCTCTCCGCCATCGACCTGGTCACCCTGAACATGGACTTCGACACCGGCGCCGATCATGAGGAGATAGTGGCCAGGCTGCTCCCGCGCGTCGGCGCCCAGGCCCCCCGGCGTCCCGTGGCCGAGCACGAACGCGTCGCCCGCTGGGTCCTGGAGAACCTGATCAACGTGGGCAGCGTCGACCGCGGCTTCCGCGCGGTGTACGGCACCTTCGCCCCCGACGGCTCCTATGTCCGCAGGGACTACGACTTCAAGCTGATCGAAGAGGTGCCCGGGTACGGGGGCGGTGTCTATCTCCGCACGACGGACGAAGCCGTCAACGTCCTCGTGGGCGCCCTCGACACCGACGTCACGAGCGCCCAGATCGCCGCCGAGGTGAAGCTCGAGGTGCTCATCAACCGCGGCCGCCTCGCCGACGCCCAGCTCGCCGCCGAGCAGGCGCGCTACCGGACCGTGCAGTATTCGGAGACGCTGCGCAGAGCCCTGGACGCCACCCGGCGCAACGTCCGCGCGGTGGACTGGCTCCAGGCCGTCCCCGACATGATCGCGGAGGCCCTCGACCACGTGGCCGACCGCTATCGCCACGAGAACGCGATCCTGACGAACATCCGCAAGGCACGCGACGAGTCCGAGGACCCCGGGCAGAAGCGCCGCGCCGCCGAGCTCGTCGACATCGTCAAGGACTGCATCCGCCGCCACACCCAGCTCCAGTCCCGGCTCCTCGAAGCGGGCCCGCTGTTCCGTGCCGAGCAGGACCGCCAGGCCTTCGCGACCCCCACCGCACGCACCGGCCTCGATCTCTACGGCCAGCTCGTCGCTCCGCTCCTGCCGCTCCCGGTCGAGCAGGCGAGCCGCGTGACGGACGCGTTCTTCGCACGCGGGACGGGCCTGCGCACACCCGTCTCCGTCCGCGTCGGGGATCTGGTCGACATACTGCTCACGCCGCCGCAGGAGCGTGAGCACCTGGGCGTGGAGATGCCCGAGCCTGACCTCATCGCCACCCCCGACGACAGCCGCTTCAGCGAGGAGCAGCTCGCCAGCGCCATGGAGCTGCTCGACCTGCCGGCCGACGCGCCCCGGCGCCTGTCCGGACTCCTCGCCGACGCCCGGCTCCGCGACAGCGAACTGCCGTATCTGGTCGCCCTCCTCGCCGTCCACGCGGCCAGCCCGCCGGTCGGCACCGCCTACCGCCAGGGCGAGGAGAAGCTCCTGTTCGCCGTGGACGACGGCACCGAACTCGACGACCCGGAATTCGGCGGCGCCGACCTCATCGTGGGCACGGCACTGCTCGACGCCGCCGGCATGGCGGCCGGCCGGACGGAGGCCGCGTGAGCGCTCCCGACACCCGCATGACTCGTACGTACGACCGCCGCAAGGAGCACAAGCCGTGACCGAGCACCCCGCAGAGCACACCGCGTGGGGCGAGCCGGAGGCATCGGCGGCGCCGGCCGCGACCGCCGCGATCACCCCGGCCGACGCCGCCGACGCCGCGCGCCTCGTCGCCTTCGGGCTCCAGCCCAAGCTCCAGCCCGCCCGCGACCAGGAGTACGCCGAACTGCTCCGCCGGTACCGCGAGGACTCGCCGTTCGCCCGGCTCGCCGACGCCGTCGCCGCCGGACTCGGGCTCGTCGTCCTGGAGGTCTCCCCGCGCGCGGGGATGGCCGTGACGGCCGCCGAGGACTCCGTGTTCGCCGTCCGCATGGGCGACTACGCGCGCAGGACCGCCGCCGACTCCACCGACCGCTTCCTGCACGGCCTGGCCCATCTCGCCGTCGCGGCCCTGGCGTTCCCGCGCCCCGAGGACCTCGCCGACGACGGATACATCGGCCGGGTCACGGTCAACGGAGTCGACGCCTTCGTGCGTCAGGCCTGCCGCCGCCTGGAGGAGCGGGCCGAGGAACAGGGCGAGAACTCCGACCCCGCGACCGACGCCCCCGGCCTCGAAGCCGCGTGGCGGATCTGGACACGGCGCAGCTCGACGGGCGCCACGAAGGACGCCCGACGCCTCGCGGGATCGACCACCGGCATCATCGGCAAGGCCGTCGCGTTCCTCACCGACTCCGGGTTCCTGCAGCGCACGGGCGACGACTCCGGAGGCACGTACCGCACGACCGCCCGCTATCAGCTCCAGGTGCGCGACATGGCGGGCGGCGCCGCCATGGCCGAGCTCCTCGAGCTCGGCATCGTGCCCGTCACGGACGGGTCCGCGACCCTGCTGCCCCCCGAAGACAGCGACGATCTGGAGCTGGCCGCCGACGCGGGCCTGCCCTTCCACTCCTGAACCCCGCGCTCGGTCCCGCCCCACCCGCCTGAACCCTTCCTGCTGTTCCGCACGACTTACGACGAGAGTCCGCCGCCATGTACGAGCTGTCCCGGGTCCGCCTCTACTCCATCGGCCCCGCCGGTGCGCGCTACGCCGACACCGTGCTTGACCTGCGCGGCGTCGGCGCGGAGGTGCCCGACCCCGCGCCCGCCCAGGCGGAGTTCTTCGAGGACGAGCCCACCGGCCCGCCGCTGCGCCCGGCCCCCGCGGGCGTACTCTTCCTGGAGAACGGCGGCGGCAAGTCGGTCCTGCTCAAGCTGATCTTCTCGGTGATGCTCCCGGGACACCGCAACACGCTGGGCGGCGCGAGTTCGGGAGTCCTGCGCAAGTTCCTCCTGGCCGACGACTGCGGGCACGTCGCCCTGGAGTGGCAGCACACGCTGACCGGCGAGTGCGTCGTCGTCGGCAAGGTCAGCGAATGGCGCGGACGGCAGGTCTCCAACGACCCGCGGAAGTTCGCCGAGGCCTGGTACTCCTTCCGGCCCGGACCCGGCATGAGCCTGGACTCCCTCCCGGTCGCCGAGTCCACCGCCGTGCGGCCGTCCGTGGAAGGCGTCTCGGGCGCGCAGGGGCGGCGGCGCACCATGAAGGGCTTCCGGGACGCGCTGACCGACGCCGGCAAGGCGTACCCCCACCTCGAAGTGCACTGGGAGGAGATCCACGACCGCTGGAACGAACACCTCGGCGAACTGGGCCTCGACCCCGAACTCTTCCGCTACCAACGGGAGATGAACGCCGACGAGGGTGAGGCCGCAGGCCTCTTCGCGGTCAAGAAGGACTCCGACTTCACCGACCTCCTGCTGCGCGCCGTCACCGACACCCGCGACACGGACGGCCTCGCCGACCTCGTCCACGGCTTCGGCAACAAGCTGGGCCGCCGCTCCGAACTCATCGCCGAACGGGACTTCACCGCGGGCTCCGTCGACCTGCTGGGCCGGATCGTCGACGCCACCGACACGCGCTCACGCGCGCGTGACGTGCACGCCGGAGCCGAGCGCCGCACCCGCACGCTCGCCCGCCGCCTCTCCGCCCGCGGCGTCACCGAGCGCGGCCGCGCCGGGGAGCTCGCCGAGCGGGTCACCGCCGCCGCGCACACCGTCACCACGGCGGAGGAAGCCCGCGGCAGGTCCGCCCTGATCTCCGCCGAACTCGCCTTCCGGCACGCCTCCCTGGCGCTCACCGTCGCCGAGAAGGCCGCCGCCGCGCAGCGCCGCGAGCTCGCCGACGCCCGCCAGCTGCACTCCGCCTGGCAGGCCGCCGAAGCCGTCCTGCGCCACCGCGCCGCCGCCGACCGCTCCGCGCGCGTGGCCTCCGCGATCCTGGAGGCCGAGCGGGACGCGGCACCCGCCCTCGCCGCACGCGCCAAGGCGGCGGCCGATCTCGTACGGGTCCTGCACACCGCAGCCGAAGGCGCCGAGTCCCTCGCGAACGAGGAGGAGGAGCGCTCGGCCGCGCTCCAGGAGACCGGCGAGGCCGCCCACCGCGACGCCACGGTCGCCGCCACGGAGGCACAGCGCGCCCGCAGCGAGGCAGGACACCTGCGCCAGCGCCTCGCCGAGGTCGAGCAGGAGACCGCGGAGGCCGTCCGCGCGGGCTGGCTCGACGACACCGCACCGGACGCCGACCCGGCGCGCGCGGCGCTCGCCGCCAGCGACGCCGAGAAGACCGCGGCGGCCGCCTGGGACACCGCACGCGAGACCTCCCTGCGCGCCGCCGAGCACGCCAAGGAGGCAGCGGCCGCCGAAGCCCGCGCCGAACTCACCGCGGCCCGCGCCTCGGACGCGGCCGACGCCGCCGAGCACGCCTACGACGCCGAACGCCGTGCCGCCGAGTCGATCGCCGCGGACGAGCGCCTCGCCGAGCTGCTCGGTCTGCCGGGGACGAGCCCGTCCGCCGGAGTGCCGATGCCCCGCCGGGCCACGGCGGAGAAGGGCGGCGACGGCGACCGGGCGGACGCGGCCACCGGGGACAGCGCCGCGGTCACCGCCGCCCGCGCCGCCATCGGCACCCGCCCCCCGGCCGAAGGCCCCCTCTCCCTCGCGGAGCTCGACCGCAGCGCCGACGACCTCCGCACGCTCCTCGAAGACGGGGTCGCCTCCGCCGAGCGGCAGCTCTTCGAACTGCGTACCGCCGCCGCCGACGACTCCCGGATCCTGGGCGCCCTCGGTGACGGCGGGCTCCTGCCGCCGGGCCCGGACGTCCTGGCCACCGTCGAGTTCCTCGGCGAGCACGGCATCCCCGCACTGCCCGGCTGGCGCTATCTCGCCCAGGCCGTCGACCCCGCCGACCACGCGCGCGTGCTCGCCGCCCGGCCCGAGCTGGTCGACGGCGTCGTCATCACCGACCCCGCCACGCACGCACGGGCCCGCGAAGCGCTCGCGGGCGCCGCCCTGCTGCCCCGCTCGGCCGTCGCCGTGGGCACGGCCGCCGCCCTCCTCGCCCCCACCCCCGGCGAGGACGCACAAGGCGGAGACGTCTTTCTCGTCCCGCCGAACCCCGCCATGCACGACGAGCACGCCGCCGACGAGGAGCGGACCGCGCTGCGCGCACGGGCGGCCCAGCGCGACGAGGAGATCCGGGCGCTCGCCGTCCGCCTCACCAAGGACCGCGAACTCGCAGCCCGGCTCTCCTCCTGGCGCAGCGGCTGCCCGGCCGGACGCATCGAGGAACTCGCCGCCGCCGCACGCAGCGCACGCGCCTTCGCCGAGGAAGCGGAGGCCGAACTGGCCGAGGCCCGTACGGTCCGCGCCGAGGCCGACGAGACGGCGGCCGAAGCGGCACGCGCGCGTGACGAGCGCCAGGAAGCCGCCCAGCGCGCGCGACGCGTCGCCGACGCCCTCGCGGGCCTCGCCTTCCGCCTGCGCGAACGCGCGGGCTGGCAGACCAAGCTGCGCGAACTCGCCGACGACGCCGTCGAGTCGGAGGCCCGCGCCCAGACCTGCCTGGACCGCGCACGCGCCGCCGACGAGGACCGCCGCTCCGCCCAGCGCGCCGCCGATGACGCCCGCCGCACCGCCCGCGCCCTGCGCGCCGAACGTGCCGAGATCGCCGGCGCCCCCGAGGACGTGCCCGAGGACCCCGCGTCCGCCGCCCCCAAGTCGTCGCTGCCCGCCCTCCGCGAGGCCTACCGCGCCGCCTCCCAGCTCTACGAGAAGGTCGGTGTCGGCGCCGACCTGCGCGCCGAACAGGCCCGCGCCGAGAGCGACGAGACCAGCGCCCTCGCCGAACTCGACCGGCTCAGCAACAAGGTCCGCACCCGCGCCGCCCTGCTCCTGGAGGGCACGGACGGCTCCGACGGACCGTCCCGGCAGGCCGCGTCCGCCCGCGCCGAGGCCCAGGTCCAGCTCATCGAGACCCGCGCGTCCGCCGCGAGCGAGCAGCTCGGCCGGCTCCGCGGCGAGGCCGAGCGACTCGCCCCGCAGGACGGCGACGCGCACACCGAGCTCCCCGAAGAGCTCGTCCCCGCCGACGCCGAGCAGGCGCAGGTCCTCCTGCGCACCGCCACCGGCGAACTGGCCGCCCACACCGAGGCGTTGAGCCAGGCCAAGGACGCGCACGCCGCCCTCCTGCAATCCCACCGCGCCACCGAGGACGCCGCCGGAGGCTTCGACGAGACGGCGGCCCTCCTGCGCGACCTGCTGCGCGAGCAGCACCACGAGGAAGAAACACCCGAAGAGCCCGAGCCCTACCCCGGCTCACTCGAAGAGGCCCGCCAGGCCGCGGCCGAGGCCCGCCGCTCCCTGCGCGGCTGCGCCGCCGACCTGTCCGCCGCCGAGGCCGCCGTCCGCGAGGCCTGCGACATCCTCGTACGGCACGCGAACTCCACCCGCTACGAACAGGTGCGCACCCCCGCCCGCCAGCAGATCCGCGAGCTGCCCGCGTCCGCGCTGCCGGAGCACGCCAAGAAGTGGGCCGACGCCTTCGCGCCGCGGCTGCGGGTGCTCACCGACGAGCTCGAGCAGCTGGAGCGCAACCGCGACAGCATCGTGGACCGCCTGCGCGGCCTCGTGGAGTCCTCGCTCGCCACGCTCCGTTCGGCCCAGCGCCTCTCCCAGCTCCCCGAGGGCCTGGGAGAGTGGTCCGGCCAGGAGTTCCTGCGCGTCCGCTTCGAGGAGCCCGACCAGGCGACGCTCACCGAACGCCTCGGCGAGGTCATCGACGAGGCGACACGGGCAGCGGTCAAGAAGAACTCCGACCTGCGGCGCGACGGAATGTCCCTGCTCCTTCGCGGAGTCCAGGCCGCCCTGGAACCGCGCGGCATCGCCGTCGAGATCCTCAAGCCGGACGCCGTACTGCGCGCCGAGCGGGTGCCGGTCGGCCAGATGGGCGACGTCTTCTCCGGCGGGCAGCTGCTCACCGCCGCCATCGCCCTGTACTGCACGATGGCCGCCCTGCGCAGCAACGACCGCGGCCGCGACAAGCACCGGCACGCCGGCACGCTCTTCCTCGACAACCCCATCGGCCGCGCCAACGCCACGTATCTCCTGGAGCTCCAGCGGGCCGTGTCGGACGCGCTCGGCGTGCAGCTGCTGTACACCACCGGCCTGTTCGACACGACCGCGCTCGCGGAGTTCCCGCTGGTCATCCGCTTGCGGAACGACGCGGACCTGCGGGCCGGGCTGAAGTACATCAGCGTCGAGGAGCACCTGCGGCCGGGCCTGCCGCAGCAGAACCCGGCCGAGGAGACGGTGCACGGGGAGATCACGGCGACCCGGATGTACAAGCGCCCCGCCGCCTCGACCTCGTAGGCCTCAGGCGTAGGCCTCAGGCCAGCCGCTCGGTCAGCCATGCGTGGAAGAGACCGATGTGGTGTTCGGTCGGCACGAGCACCCCGCCCCCGCGATAGGCGCGTGAGGCCATCGCGGGCTGGGTGCGCTCGCAGGCCTCGAAGTCCTGCTCGTTGACCCGGTGGAACAGCTCCACGGACTTGGCGAGGTCGACGCCGGACGCGACGACCTCGGGTGCGTAGAGCCAGTCGCACTCCACGACCGTGCGGTCCTCGGCCAGCGGGAACATCCGGTGCAGGATCACGTGGTCGGGCACGAGGTTGACGAACACGGCCGGCTTGATCGTGATGGCGTAGTAGCGGCGGTCCTGTTCCTCGGCGACCTCGGGCAGGCGACCGAAGCCCGCGCTGCCGTCGACGGTGAAGCCGCTGACCTCCTCGCCGAAGGAGGCGCCGTGTCCGACGTAGTACTGAGCGGCGAAACCGTCGGTGAACTCCGGAAGGACGTCGGTCAGTTCGGGGTGGATGGTCGCGCAGTGATAGCACTCCATGAAGTTCTCGACGATCAGCTTCCAGTTGGCGCGCACGTCGTAGGTGACGCGCTTGCCGAGGGCGAGCCGCTCGGTTCCGTAGCTCTCGATGGACGCCGCGTCGCCGAGACGCTCCACGGCCGCCCCGATGACGCTCTCCTCGAAGGAGGGCGGATCGTCGGCCAGACACACCCAGGCGTAGCCGAGCCACTCCCGCAGCGCGACCTTGACCAGGCCGTATGCGGAGCGGTCGACGTCCGGCATCTTCGACAGGTTCGGCGCGGCGACCAGCTTGCCGTCGAGGTCGTACGTCCACGCGTGGTACGGGCACTGGAGCGCGCGGCGCACCTCGCCCGACTCCCGCGTGCACAGCCGGGCGCCCCGGTGGCGGCAGATGTTGAGGAACGCGCGCAGTTCCCCGGAGCGGGAGCGGGTGATCAGTACGCTCTCGCGGCCGATCTGGACCGTGCGGAAGGCGCCGGGTTTGCCGAGGTCCGCGGAGCGCACCGCGCAGAACCAGAGTGACTCGAAGACGCGTTCCTGTTCCTGCCGGAAGATCTCCGGATCGGTGTAGTAGCGGCCCGGCAGCGTGGTCATCAGACTGCCGGTGGGCGGGGCCTCGGGGGTCGTCGTCACGGTGGCGTGCTCCTCCGTACTCTCCAGGTCCGTACTCTCCGAGTCCGGACTGCTCAAGCGGGCGCGGCGGCCAGGCGGCCGGGGTCGAAGAGCTCGATGGGGTGCTCGGTGGCGCCGTCGAGCGCCAGATCGGCGACGATCTCGCCGACGACCGGCACGAACTTGAAGCCGTGTCCGGAGAATCCGGCAGCGACGGTCACCGATCCGGGATGGGCCGGGTGGCGGGCGATGACGAAGTGTTCGTCGGGGGTGTTGGAGTACATGCAGGTGGCGGCCTTGAGGAACTGTCCGGGCAGGGACGGGACGTGGCGTGACATGTGCTCCGCCATCGCCGCGACCTCATGGTCGTGGACGGTGCGCTCGATGGTCTCCGGCGTGCAGGGCGTGCCCTTGCGGAAGAAGGCGACCTTGGCGCCGAGATCCGGGCCGTCGATGGCGGGGAAGCCGTAGACCTGTACGTCGTCGGCGTCCTCCCAGATGTAGATCGGGTGGTGCTGCGGCAGGAAGGGCCGCTCCCCGCCGGCCGGCCGGAACCAGTACATGACCTGCCGCTCGATGGTGAACGGCACCCCGATGTCGGTCAGGAGGCGCGGCGCCCAGGCGCCCGGGCAGATCACCAGCCGACGCGCGGTGTAGGTGTCCTCGGCGGTGTGCACGCGCACGCCGTCCCGGTACGGCTCCCAGCGCGTCATCGGCTCCTCGAAGTGCAGGTCGGCGCCCTGCTGGGTGGCGAGTTGCAGATGTGCGGCGACGGTGTTCTCGGGGCGGACGAGCCCGGCCCGCGCCTCGTACAGCGCCACCTCGTCGTCGCGCGGGCTGAGGGTGGGGAAGCGGCGGCGTATCTCCGGGGCGTCGAGGATCTCGTGGGGGAGGTCCCACTGCCGGGCGGAGAGCAGTGATCCGGAGACGGTGCGGCTGTCGGGGCGGCCGACCATCACGCCGCCGCACAGGGTGGCGATCTCGCGGCCGGTGTCGCGTTCCAGGCGTGCGTACAGTTCGTACGAGCGCAGGAGCAGCGGGACGTAGGCCGGGTCCTCGAAGTAGGACTGGCGGGTGATGCGCGAACCTCCGTGACTGGAGCCGCGGTTGTGGACGGGCCCGAACTTCTCCAGGCCGAGGACGCGGGCGCCGCGGGCGGACAGGTGGTGGGCGGCGGCACTGCCCATGCCGCCGAGGCCGATCACGATCACGTCATGGGTGGGGGACACGAGGCTTCCTCCAGAACGGCGGCCGCTCGGCCGCCACGGGACTTTCTGACGCTGCGGAGAACCGGCAGACGTCCCTAGCGGCGGATGCGGGTCATCTTCGGGTCGAACAGGGGCTCTTCGGCGACCGTCGCGGGGACCTTCTCGCCGAAGTACTCGATGTGCACGCTCGCGCCCGTCTCCTGCGGCGGAAGCCACGCGTAGGCGACACAGCGGCCCAGCGTGTATCCGTACGACGCGCTGGTGACGTACCCGGCCGGGACCCCGTCGACGTGGACGGGCTCCTTGCCGAGCACGACGGCGGCCGGGTCGTCGAGGAGGAGTGCGGTGAGTTTCCGGGCGGTGGAGGCGTCGCCCTGGCCTTCGCGGGAGCAGAGCCGTTCGAGCGCCGCGCGGCCCACGAAGTCGCCCCGGTCCATGCGGACCGCGAACCCGACGCCGGCCTCGTAGGGGTGGTGTTCGGTGGTCATGTCGTGGCCCCAGGCGCGGTATCCCTTCTCCAGACGCAGGCTGTTGAAGGCCGACCGTCCGGCCGCGATCACGCCGTGCTGCTGCCCCGCCTCCCAGAGCGTGTCCCAGAGCCGGAGCCCGGTGTCGGCGCTCGTGTAGAGCTCCCAGCCCAGCTCACCGACGTACGAAAGCCGCATCGCGGTCACCGGGACATGCCCGATGTACGTCTCCCTCGCCCGGAAGTAACCGAACGCCTCGTGCGAGAAGTCGTCGCGGGTGAGCGGCTGGACGAGGTCGCGGGCGAGCGGCCCCCAGACGCCGACGCAGCAGGTCCCCGAGGTGATGTCCCGCAGGTGCACGTCGTCGGGGGCGTGGCGCAGGAGCCAGTCCAGGTCGGCCGGACTGTTGGCACCGATCTGGAAGCGGTCCGTCGCGAGCCGGGCCACCGTGAGGTCGGAGCGGATGCCGCCCGACTCGTCCAGAAGCAGGGTGTACGTCACCGCGCCGGGCTTCTTGGCCAGGTTGTTGGACGTCATGCGTTGCAGGAAGGCGAGCGCGCCGGGCCCCGACACCTCGAGGCGGCGCAGGGGAGTCATGTCGTACAGGGCGACCTTCTCGCGGGTCGCCTTCGCCTCCGCGGCGGCGATCGGCGACCAGTGGCGGGCGGACCAGGCGTCGCGTGCGGGGACCTCGATGTCCGCGAGGAGCGGGGCGTTCGCCTCGTACCAGTGCGGGCGCTCCCAGCCGCCGCCCTCCAGGAAGACGGCGCCGAGTTCCTGCTGCCGGGCGTAGAAGGGGCTGACCCGCAGCGGCCGGGGCTGCTCCATGGGCTGGAGGGGATGGAGGACGTCGTAGACCTCGGCGAACTGCTGGGCGCCGCGGTCGGCGACGTAGGCGGGGGAGCGCTGGGCGTCCTCGAAGCGGGTGAGGTCGCACTCGTGTACGTCGAGCGACGGCCGCCCGTCGACCATCCACTCGGCGACCGCCCTGGCCACGCCCGCCGAGTGCGTCACCCACACCGCCTCGGCCAGCCAGAACCCGCGCAGCGTCCGCGATTCGCCGAGGACCGGCATTCCGTCCGGGGTGAAGGAGAAGACGCCGTTGAAGCCTTCCGCGACCTCGGAGTCGCGCAGGGCGGGCAGCAGCCAGGCGCAGTCCTCCCAACTCGGCGCGAAATCCTCCTCGGTGAACGGGTACGAGGACGGCATCTGCGGTGCGTCGTCGTACGCCGGGACGGTGAACGCGTCCACGGGCAGCGGACGGTGGGCGTACGAACCGATGCCGATGCGGTCCGTGTGCTCACGGAAGTAGAGATCGCGGTCCTGGAAGCGGAGGATCGGCTTCGATGCCTCTGTGCGCGGATCGTTGACGCCCGCGAGCTCGGGAAGCGGCTCCGTCTTCGCGTACTGATGGGCGAGAGGGAGGAGAGGCACGTCGACCCCGGCCATACGCCCGATCACCGGTCCCCAGAAACCCGCGGCCGACACGACGTGGTCGGCGGGGAAGGCGCCCTGGTCGGTGACGACGGCGGTGACGCGTCCTGCCTCCTGCTCGATGCCGGTGACGGTGTGCCGGTCGAGGAAACGTGCACCACGCGCGCGTGCCCGCTCGATCTGCACACGGCAGGCGGGCACGGCGCGGGCCAGTCCGTCGTCGGGGGTGTGCAGCCCGCCGATGACCTTGTTCTCGTCGATGAGCGGCCACAGCTCCTTGCACCGGGCGGGGCCGACCAGCTCGGCGCGGATGCCCCGGGAAGCGGCGTATCCCGCCTTGCGGTGCAGGTCGGCCCAGCGCTCGGGCGTGGTGGCGAGCTCCAGGCCGCCGACCGGGTCGAAGCAGGGGAGGCCGTCCACCTCCAGGGCCCCGAACTTCTGGACCGTGTACGTCGCGAAGGCGCTCAGGGTCTTGGAAGGGCTCGTCCGGAAGACCAGGCCGGGGGCGTGCGAGGTGGAGCCGCCCGGGGCGGGGAGCGGGCCCTGTTCGAGGACCGTGACGTCACTCCAGCCGCGGGCGGTCAGTTCGTCGGCGAGCGAGCAGCCGACGATGCCGGCGCCGATGACGACGACGCGGGGAGGCGCGGACGGGGCGGGTGGGGCGGTCGCAGGGGCGGAGGGGGCGGAAGTGGCGGAAGTGGCGGGAGAGGCGGAAGGGCCGCTCGCGGGAAGCTCGCTCACAGGACCACCACCGAACGCAGCACCTCACCGCGGTGCATCCTGCCGAACGCCTCCTCCACCTGGTCGAGCGTGATGGTCTCGGAGACGAATCCGCCGAGGTCGAGGCGGCGGGTGAGGTACTGGTCCACCAGGATCGGGAAGTCGCGGGTCGGCAGACAGTCCCCGTACCAGGAGGACTTGAGTGCGCCGCCGCGCGAGAAGATGTCGATCAGGGGCAGGTCGATCTTCATCTCCGGGTCGGGCACCCCGACCTGCACGAGCACACCGGCGTGATCGCGCATGTAGAACGCCTGCTTGTACGTGGGCGGAGTGCCGACGGCGTCGATCGCGACGTCGACCCCGAAGCCGCCGGTGAGCTCGCGCACCGCCTCGACCGGGTCCGTGCGGCGGGAGTTGACGGTGTGCGTGGCGCCGAACCGGGTCGCGGCGTCGAGCTTGGCCTCGTCGATGTCGACGGCGATGACCCGGCGCGCGCCCGCGAGAGAGGCCCCGGCGATCGCGGCGTTGCCGACCCCGCCGCAGCCGATGACGGCCACGGTGTCGCCGCGGCCCACCCGGCCGGTGTTCACGGCGGCCCCGTACCCGGCCATGACCCCGCAGCCGATGAGCCCGGCGGCCTCGGGACGGGCCGCCGGGTCGACCTTCACCGCCTGCCCGGCGGCGACCAGGGTCTTCTCGGCGAAGGCGCCGATGCCGAGGGCAGGGCTCAGCGGGGTGCCGTCCAGGAGGGTCATGGGCTGGGCGGCGTTGCGCGAGTCGAAGCAATACCAGGGGCGCCCGCGCAGGCAGGATCGGCACGCTCCGCAGGGGGCGCGCCAGGCGAGCACCACGTAGTCGCCGGGGACGAGATCGCTGACGTCGGCGCCGACCGCCTCGACGGTGCCTGCGGCCTCATGGCCGAGCAGGAACGGGAAGTCGTCGTTGATCGCGCCCTCCCGGTAGTGCAGATCCGTGTGGCAGACCCCGCAGGCCTGCACGGAGACGAGTACCTCTCCCGGCCCCGGATCTGGCACGACGATCGTCTGCTCCTCGACGGGCGCGGCCTTCTTCACGGCGACGACGGCACGGACCTCGTGTGGCACGGCCAGACTCCTCTGCTGTTGCGCACTGCACGACGGGTTGCGCTATGAGAGACATAGTGGGAACGCCATCAAGAGGCCGTCAAGGGGTGGGAGTTAACCCTTGGCGAATCCCCTGGGCACGGCGAAACGCGGTCGACGCGCGACCGGGCCGGGGCTGGGGCCGGGGCGGGACGGGATGGGGAAAGGGCGCGTCGCGGGCCCGCGGAACGCGACGAGGGCGGGACCAGGTTTCCCCGGTTCCGCCCTCGTGTCCCGTGCGCGGTGACGCTACGTCAGAAGCCGTAGCCCATCCGCCGCGAGAGCTCGACGGCCGCGACGACGGTGCGCTTGGCGAGCTCGGTGAGACGGTCCTCGGTCAGGCGGTACACGGGCCCCGACGCGCTGAGCGCCCCGATCACCTTGCCGTCGTGCGCGCGCACCGGTGCGGCGACCGCGGCCAGGCCCACCTCCAGCTCCTCCACCGCGATGGCGAAGCCCTGGTCGACGACCGCCTCCAACTCGCCGCGCAGCGCCACCGTTCCCGTCACCGTGTGCTCCGTCAGGCGCGGCAGCGTCCGTGCGATCAGGCCCTCGCGCAGTGTGGTGGGCAGGTGCGCGAGGAGGATCTTGCCGCTGGAGGTGGCGTGCAGCGGGGTGCGCCTGCCGAGCCAGTTCTGCGCGGTCACGGAGGCGGGGCCGCGGGCCTGCATGATGTTGACCGCGGCGTCGTCGTCCAGGATCGCGATGTTGACCGTCTCGCCCAGCTCGTCGGCGAGATCGCGGCAGACGGGGCCGCCCTCCTGGGAGATGTCCAGGCGCACTGCCGCCGCCCCCGCGAGGCGCAGTACGCCGGCGCCCAGGAAGTACTTGCCGCGGTCCTTGGCCTGGCCCACGAGGCCGCGGTTCTCCAGGACGCCGAGCAGCCGGAACGCCGTCGACTTGTGCACCCCCAACTCGTCGGCGATCTCGGTGACCCCGGCTTCGCCGAGCCGGGCGAGTATCTCCAGGACGCTGACCGCGCGGTCCACGGACTGGACGGAAGCCGGGGCCGCTTTCGGCTGCTTCTCGCGGGGTTCACCGGCCTGCTCCCCGGCCTGGCCTCCGCGCGGCTCCTCGTTCTGATCAGGCTGTTTCCGCGTGCCGGTCATATCTCAACTCTCACCACCTCGCGGCCCGTTGAAGCCGCATCTGCGGGAAGCCCTTGACGCGGCGGGCGTCCCGACCGGATTCTGTTGCGCATAGCGCTCCCTCGTGCGCCATGCGAAACATCATGTTACCGAAGGGTCCTGAACCGAAAAGGTGTCAGGACCGGGCCGAGAGAGATCAAGAGGGGGGCCCATGATTCCCGTCTGCCGCCTTGAAGACCTCCCCGCGGGCGAATCCGTCCGTGTCGAAACCACACCGCCCGTCGCGGTGTTCAACGCCGACGGCGAGATCTTCGCCATCGACGACACCTGCAGCCACCAGGACGCCTCGCTCTCCGAGGGCTGGCTCGAAGGATGCCTGGTCGAATGCCCGCTCCATGCCGCCTCCTTCGATCTCCGGACCGGACTGCCGACCTGTCTGCCCGCCCGCCGCGCCGTGCGCACCCACCGGGTGAGCGTCGACGACGGCACGATCCACGTCCACCTCGTGGCCGAGGAGGGTTCCGCCGCATGAGGACCATCACCGTGGTGGGCGCCTCGCTCGCCGGGCTCTACGCGGCGCGCGAGCTGCGCGCCCGGGGGTACGACGGGCGGCTCGTGATCATCGGCGACGAACCGCACCCACCGTACGACAGGCCGCCGCTGTCCAAGGACTTCCTCTCCGGCAAGGCCGGTGAGGACCAACTCGCCCTCTGCGACGACGAGGAGACGGACGAACTCGCCGTCGAGTGGCTGCTCGGGGTGCGCGCCCGCGGCCTGGACGCACGCGGCCGCAGCGTGCTCCTCGAGGACGGCCGGACCGTCGTGAGCGACGGGGTGGTCATCGCGACGGGAGCGTCCGCGCGCCGTCTGCCGGGACCCTCCCTTGCCGGGGTGCACACCCTGCGCACCCTGGACGACGCCCGCGCCCTGCGCACGGAACTGGCCGCGGGGCCACAGCGGGTCGTTGTGATCGGCGGCGGCTTCATCGGCGCAGAGACCGCCTCCTCGTGCGTGGCGCTGGGGCACGACGTGACGGTCGTCGAGGCCGCCCCGCTGCCGCTGCTCCCACAACTTGGCCCGGACATGGCGGCCGTGTGCGCCGCACTGCACGCGCGCGGGGGAGCGGAGCTCGTGACGGGCACCGGTGTGGCCGCGCTGTACGGCGACGCGTCCGTGCGCGGGGTGGAACTGGCCGACGGCCGACTGCTGCCCGCCGATGTCGTCGTCGTGGGCATCGGTGCCGCCCCCAACACCGCCTGGCTCGCGGGCTCGACGCTCGCCCTGGACGACGGCGTGCTCTGCGACGACGGCTGCGTCACCGGGCTCGCGCAAGTGGTCGCCGTGGGCGACGTGGCCCGTGTGGGCGCCGTGCGCGCCGAGCACTGGACGAGCGCCACCGAGCAACCCCGCGTCGCCGTCGGCAACTTGCTGGCCGGCCGCACCGCCGAGACCGTGCGCCCGCTGCCGTACTTCTGGTCCGACCAGTACGGCTCCCGCATCCAGTTCGCGGGACGGCGACGGCACGACGACACCGTGCGCATCCTCGAAGGGTCGACCGAGGAAGGCAGCTTCCTCGCCGCCTACGAGCGCGAGGGGCACACCACGGCGGTCCTCGCGGTGAACCGGCCACGCCCCTTCACGCGGATGCGGCGCGGTCTGCCGGCGGCGGTGCCTGCCGCGGCCTGAACCCCGCGGCGCGTCTGCCCGGCGCGTGCTGCCGGAGCGCCGCGCCTAGGAGTGCGACAGCTGGCCCGTCCGTCCGCGCCGTCGTATGCGGTCCTCGCTCCGCTCCGCCGTCCTGGCCTGCCGGCGGGCCCGGCGCCGCTCGCGCCGCAGTTGACGTGCCGTGCTGCTGGGCACCGACACCACGCCGTGCCGCTGGTTCCACACCTGGCGGGTCACCCACACGTCGAGGACGCCCCAGGTGGCGGCCACGGTGCTGGCCACGCTGCTGAGCACCATCGGGAAGGACAGCCAGGATCCGGCCATCGCGCACAGGAAAGCCGTCATCGCCTGTATCAGCGTCAGCGCCACGATGATCACGGCTCGCACCGCGGCCGTACGCACCGGATCGGGCAGGCGGCGCCTGCGCGCCGGCTCCTCGACCCACAACTCCCTGTGTTCCTCGCCGAACCGGCTCCCGGACGCCTCGTGCTCATCCGTGATCGACCCTGTTCCCGGGGTTCCCCGGGTTTCCCGGGTTCTCTGGATCCCCTGGATCCCCCGGGTCCTCTGGCGCTCTGCCGTGCCCATCAACTCGTCACTCCCCCGATGCCCTCGGGCCGTTCCACGCGACGTCGGCCGTTCCGACTCCCCAGTGGGTGCCCGGTATACGCGGCTTTACGCCACCTGGTGACGGCGTGCGGACCCCTCGTGCCCGCAGTTCCCGACTCCCGTACCGAATGACGAACGAGAGGCCCGGAAGATTCCCGCCGGGTTCGGGAAAGCGAAGAGTTCCGGCCAACTGGGTCGATGGGCGGGAAGGAATGTGCTGAGTGGCATGTGCCACACGCGGGATGCAATCTCCCGAATTGAAGGGACAACTGGGGACGCTCGTTTTACGTCACGGCTGAAATCCGTCCGGACATGTCTTCGAGTTGCTCCTGGGTCAGTAGTAGGCTCACGCCGTTTGTTGACGCACATGTGTGCCCCCGGCCATAGCGCGGCCGCAGGGGGCCGATCTGGGGGAGGCCATGCGCTTTCGCGGGAAGTCCATCCGCCGGAAGATCGTGGCATTGCTGCTGGTGCCGCTCATTTCCCTCACAGCCATGTGGGGTTTCGCCACCTACCTCACGGGTCAGGCGGCCAAGGACCTCATCGATGTCTCCGATGTCGTCGACAGGATCGGCTATCCGATCGAGGACACCGCCAGGGTCGTCCAGCAGGAACGCCGCCAGACCCTTGTCTATCTCGCCGATCCCCGCGCCTCCGACGCGCTCGCGGCGCTGCGCCGCAGCCGCACGGCCACCGACGACATGGTCGCCAAGGTCGAGGAGAACGCGGCGCATTCAGAGGTGCGGGACGAGGTCACCGGGCAGTCCGCCGAGCGGCTCGCCTCGCTCCTCGACTCCTTCAAGGGGCTTGAGTCGCTGCGCCGTACGGTCGAGGAAGGCACGATCACCCGCGCGAGCGCGCTGAAGATGTACACGAAGCTGATCGACCCCTGCTACGGCTTCCTGACGACCCTGCACGCCCTGGACGACGTGCAGATGGACCAGCAGGGCCGGGCGCTCGTCGGCGTGACCCGCGCACGTGAACTGCTCTCCCGCGAGGACGCGCTGCTCGGCTCCGCACTGGTCGCGCGCCGGCTCACCAAGACCGAGATCCGGGAGATCTCCGACCTCAGGGCCCAGCGCACGCTGCTCTACGAGGACAGCCTCGCGCTGCTGCCCGCCGACGAGCGCGCCAGCTACGAGCGCTACTGGAACGGCGCCCAGACCACGGAGTTGAGGGCCGCCGAGAAGGCCGTCGTCGAATCCGCGCCCGGCGCCCCGCGCGCCGTCACCTCGGCGCGCTGGGACGCCGCGGCGGGCAAGGCGCTCAAGGACCTCGCCGAGCGCGACAAGGCGGCGGGCGACCGCTACCAGGACCGCGTCGAACCGGTGGCCGTCGGCGTCATCGTGCGTGTCGTCGTGGCCGGGGTGTTCGGCCTGCTCGCCCTGCTGTTCTCGGTCTTCATGTCCGTACGCATCGGCAGCAGCCTCATCCGCGACCTGCGCCGCATGCGCCTGGAGGCCCACGAGGCGTCCGGCGTCCGGCTGCCCGGCGTGCTGCGCCGCCTGGCCGCGGGCGAACAGGTCGACGTGGAGACCGAGGCGCCGCGTCTGACGTACGAGAAGGACGAGATCGGCCAGGTCGGCCAGGCCCTGAACACCCTGCAGCGCGCCGCGGTCGAGGCCGCCGTCAAACAGGCCGACCTGCGCCGCGGCGTCTCCGAGGTGTTCGTCAACCTCGCCCGCCGCAGCCAGGTGCTCCTGCACAAGCAGCTCACCCTGCTCGACACGATGGAGCGCAGGACCGAGGACACCGACGAACTCGCCGACCTCTTCCGCCTCGACCACCTCACGACCCGCATGCGGCGGCACGCCGAGGGCCTGGTGATCCTCTCCGGTGCCGCCCCTTCCCGGCAGTGGCGCAAGCCCGTCCAGCTCATGGACGTCGTCCGCGCGGCCGTCGCCGAGGTCGAGGACTACGAACGCATCGAGGTGCGCCGCCTGCCGCGGATCGCCGTCACCGGGCCCGCGGTCGCCGACCTCACCCACCTGATGGCCGAACTCCTGGAGAACGCCACGGTGTTCTCGCCTCCGCACACCGCGGTGCAGGTCCTCGGGGAGCACGTCGCCAACGGCTTCACCCTGGAGATCCACGACCGGGGCCTGGGCATGGCACCCGACGCGCTCCTGGACGCCAACCTCCGCCTCGCGGAGACCCCGGAGTTCGAACTCTCCGACACCGACCGCCTCGGCCTCTTCGTGGTCAGCCGTCTCGCCCAGCGCCAGCGCGTGCGTGTCTCCTTGCAGCCCTCTCCGTACGGCGGCACCACCGCCGTCGTGTTCATCCCGGAGACGCTGCTCACGGACGACGTGCCGGACACGAACGGCGTCGGGTTCCGTCTCGACAGGCCGCAGCCCAAGGAGGCCGTGGGCCGCGACACCGCGGGCGACAAGCAGGCCGCGCTCGGCCAGGTGCCCGTCCAGCTGCCGGGGCTGCCCGCGTCCGTCCTCGACGGTCCCGTCGAGCTCGAGGCGCCGGTGGGCATGGCGGACCTCGACCCCTTCCCCGGCGCACTCGGCGGTCTCGGCGACCTCGAGGACACCGAGAGCGAGCGCGGCGGGCTCTTCCGGCCGCGCCGCCGCATGACCGGGGTGCCGGGGGACGAGCAGCACCAGCAGGCGAGCGACGAGCGGGAGACGGGCGAGCGCGAGCCCACCCGCCCCGAAGACCTGCCCTCCCGGACCGGCGGCAGCGGCCGGGGCTTCGGCAGCGGCAACGGAAGCGGCGGCAACGGAAACGGAAACGGCGGCTTCGGCGCACCCGGAGACCAGACGTCCCCCGAAGACCCCGTCAAGCTGCCCCGGCGCAGGACCCCGAAGCTGGTCTCCTCGCACGGCCGCCCCGTGACGCACGGCAGGCAACGGGGCGCGGCGCAGGACGACGACACGCCGCCGGAGGGCACCGCGCGCTCCCAGGCGCCCGCGGGACGCCCGCAGGGCGGCGCCGTGGACCGGGACCGCCCCGCGGCCGAACCCATCGACCTGCCGCGCCGCCCCGAGCCGCAGTCGGCCTGGCCCGACCTCTCACCGCCGCACCGCGACGTCACCGCGTCCGACGCGCCCCCGGACCTCCCGCGCCGCAGCCGGCGTACGGAGTCCGCGCGTACGGAATCCGGACGCCCGGAGACCGCGCGCCCGGAGGCCCCGGGCACGGAGGCCCCGGGCATGGAGAGCGACCCCCGCGCAGGCCGGGCACCCGCCCCTGCCGCCGCCCCCGGCGGACTGCCCCGGCGTGTGCGCCAGGCCAATCTCGCCCCACAGTTGAAGGACGGGCCGGACCACCGCACGGAGCGTGCCTCGGCACCGGCCTCGACCAGGCCGGAAGAGCGCGACGCCGACGAGGTCCGCAGCCGGATGGCTTCGCTCCAGCGTGGCTGGCAGCGTGGCCGTGAAGAGAACGCCGCGGGCGAGAACGCCTCCGACGGCACAGCACCAGGAACGACATCTGAGGGGGACGGTCGATGACCGCACCGAAGGCCGACGCACGTACCGCCGGACCGGGGGGATCGGGAGAGCTGAACTGGCTCCTCGACGAACTGGTGCAGCGGGTCGCCAGCATCCGCAAGGCGCTCGTGCTCTCCGGCGACGGCTTGCCCACCGGCGTGTCGAAGGATCTGACCAGGGAGGACAGCGAGCACCTCGCGGCTGTCGCCTCCGGCTTCCACAGCCTCGCCAAGGGCGTCGGACGCCACTTCGAGGCGGGCCGGGTCCGCCAGACCGTGGTCGAGCTCGACGATGCCTTCCTGTTCGTCACGGCCGCGGGCGACGGCAGCTGTCTCGCCGTCCTCTCGGACGCGGACTCCGACGTAGGTCTGGTCGCGTACGAAATGACGCTGCTGGTCAAGAGGGTGGGTGTGCATCTGGGTACGGCGCCGCGCACCGACCTGGCCACGGGAGGGTAGCGGGAGGGTATGAGCGAAGACGGTCAGGGGACACAGGGGACGCATCGCTGGTTCGACGACGACGCCGGGCCCGTGGTGCGGCCGTACGCCATGACGCGCGGCCGGACCACAAGTCCGGCCCAGCACCGCCTCGATCTGATCGCGGTCGTCATCGCGGAAGCCCGTGCCGGTGATCCGGAGGCGGACAGGACGCTGTCTCCGGAGCACGTGGACATCGTCGGGCTCTGCCGTGACAGCCCCCAGTCGGTCGCCGAACTGGCGGCCGAACTGGACCTCCCCATCGGCGTGATCCGTGTTCTCATCGGCGATCTCGTCGACGACGAACTGGTGCACGTGACACGTCCCGTACCCCCCGCGGAATTGCCGGACGAGAGTATTCTGCGCGACGTGATCAACGGCCTCCGGGCGCTCTGAGCAGCGCGGAAGCGGGGAATGAGACGTGACTGGCTGGCAGTTCTGGGTCGACAGGGGCGGTACCTTCACGGACATCGTCGCGCGCCGTCCCGACGGACGGCTGCGCACGCACAAGCTTCTGTCGGACAATCCGTCCCGCTACGCCGACGCGGCCGTCGCGGGCATCCGTGAGCTCCTCGGCGGCGCGCCGGACGGCATGGCGGACGCCCCTGTCGACACGGTCCGCATGGGCACGACCGTCGCCACGAACGCCCTCCTGGAGCGCAAGGGCGAGCCCACCGCCCTGGTGATCACCCGCGGCTTCGGCGACGCCCTGCGCATCGCCTACCAGAACCGCCCCCGCATCTTCGCCCGCGAGATCGTCCTCCCCGAGCTGCTGTACGACCGGGTCATCGAGGTCGACGAGCGGGTCACCGCCGAGGGCGAGGTCTTACGGGCACCCGGCCCGGAGCAGCTCGCCGGACCGCTGCGCCAGGCCTACGAAGACGGCATCCGGGCCGTCGCGGTGGTCTGCGTGCACAGCCATCTGTACCCCGCCCACGAGCGGGCGATCGCCGAACTGGCCACCGCCGTCGGCTTCCCGCAGGTCTCGCTCTCCAGCGAGGTCAGCCCGCTGATGAAGCTGGTCCCGCGCGGGGACACGGCGGTCGTCGACGCCTATCTGTCGCCCGTCCTGCGCCGCTACGTCCAGCACGTCGCCGCCGAACTGCGCGGCGTACGGCTGATGTTCATGCAGTCGAACGGCGGCCTCACGGAAGCGGGCCAGTTCCGCGGCAAGGACGCGATCCTGTCCGGGCCCGCGGGCGGCATCGTCGGCATGGCCCGCATGTCGCAGCGTGCGGGCTTCGACCGCGTCATCGGGTTCGACATGGGCGGCACGTCCACGGACGTCTCGCACTACGCGGGCGAGCTCGAACGGGTCTTCACCACGCAGATCGCGGGCGTACGGCTGCGCGCGCCGATGCTGGACATCCACACCGTCGCGGCGGGCGGCGGTTCCGTGCTGCACTTCGACGGCAGCCGCTACCGCGTGGGCCCCGACTCCGCGGGCGCCACTCCGGGCCCGGCGAGCTACCGGGGCGGCGGCCCGCTCACGGTCACCGACGCCAACGTCGCCCTCGGACGCATCCAGCCCACCCACTTCCCGGCGGTGTTCGGCCCGGACGGCGCCCAGCCGCTCGACGGGGCGCTCGTACGCGACCGCTTCGCCGAGCTGGCCCGCGACATCCGGCAACGCACCGGCGACGACCGCACCGCGGAGCAGGTCGCCGAGGGATATCTGCGGATCGCGGTCGCCGACATCGCGGCCGCCGTCAAGCGCATCTCGGTCCAGAAGGGCCACGACATCACCCGCTACGCCCTCACGACGTTCGGCGGCGCGGGCGGTCAGCACGCCTGCATGGTCGCCGATTCGCTGGGCATCCGCACCGTCCTCGTGCCCCCGATGGCGGGTGTCCTTTCGGCGCTCGGCATCGGTCTCGCCGACACCACCGCGATGCGCGAGCAGTCCGTGGAGGCCCGTCTCGAACCGTCCGCGATGCCCCGGGTCCTGAGGACCGCCGACGACCTGGAGCAGGCGGCCCGCGCCGAACTCCTCGCCGAGGACGTGCCCGAGGACCGCATCCGCGTCACGCGCCGCGCCCAACTGCGCTACGACGGCACCGACACCACGCTCACCGTGGAGCTCACCGAGCCGGAGCGCATGACCCGCGTCTTCGAGGACCGTCATCGCACCACCTACTCCTTCACCCTGGACCGCCCCGTCGTCGTCGAGGCGCTCTCCGTGGAGGCCACCGGCCTGACCGAGCAGCCCGACCTCTCCGTGCCCGCCCGCGACGGTGACGCGGGCGCCGCGCGGACCGTGCGCCTGCACACCGGCGGCGCCTGGCGCGACGTGCTCCTGCACCGGCGCGAGGAGCTGCCGCCCGGCGAGAGCGTCGACGGCCCCGCGATCATCACCGAGGCCGGCGCCACGACGGTCGTGGACGACGGCTGGCGGGCGGCCATGACACGCGAGGGGCACCTGGTCATGGAACGCGTGGCGGTGCCCGGGAGTTCCGACTCGAGCGCCGCGGCCGACCCCGTACTCCTGGAGATCTTCAACAACCTCTTCATGTCGATCGCCGAGCAGATGGGCGCCCGTCTTGAGTCCACGGCCCAGTCGGTCAACATCAAGGAGCGGCTCGACTTCTCCTGTGCTCTCTTCGACCCCGACGGCAATCTCGTCGCCAACGCCCCGCACATCCCCGTGCACCTGGGCTCGATGGGCACCAGCGTGAAGGAGGTGATCCGGCGCCGCGGCAGCACCATGCGCGCCGGGGACACCTATGCCGTCAACGACCCCTACCACGGTGGGACCCACCTCCCGGACGTCACCGTGATCACGCCGGTCTTCGGCGCCGCGGGGGAGCAGGGCACCGCGCAGGAGCGGATCCTCTTCTACGTGGCCTCGCGCGGGCACCACGCGGAGATCGGCGGCATCGCCCCCGGCTCCATGCCGGCCAACAGCCGCACCATCGAGGAGGAAGGCATCCTCTTCGACAACTGGCTGCTCGTGGAGGCCGGTCGCTTCCGCGAGGCCGAGACCCTGAGCCTGCTCACCGAGGCGCCGTACCCCTCCCGCAACCCGGCCACCAACCTCGCCGACCTGCGCGCCCAGATCGCCGCCAACCAGAAGGGCGCCGACGAGGTCGCCCGAATGATCGAGAACTTCGGGCTCGACGTCGTCCAGGCGTACATGAGGCACGTCCAGGACAACGCCGAAGAAGCCGTACGCCGTGTCATCGACGCCCTCGACGAGGGCGAGTTCGCCTACCCGACCGACTCGGGAGCCGTCATCAGGGTCCGCGTCTCGGTGGACCGCGAAGCCCGCTCGGCGACCATCGACTTCACCGGTACGTCCCCGCAACTCGCCACGAACTTCAACGCACCCTTCGCGGTGGTCAACGCCGCCGTCCTGTACGTCTTCCGCACCCTGGTGGCCGAGGACATCCCGCTCAACGACGGCTGTCTGCGTCCCCTGCGCATCATCGTGCCGCCGGGCTCCCTGCTCGCGCCCGAGCCGCCGGCGGCCGTCGTCGCCGGGAACGTCGAGACGTCCCAGGCGATCACCGGCGCGCTGTACGGCGCGCTCGGCGTCCAGGCCGAGGGCTCGGGCACCATGAACAACGTCACCTTCGGAAACGACCGCCATCAGTACTACGAGACCGTCGCCTCGGGATCAGGCGCGGGTGACGGCTTCCACGGAGCGTCCGTCGTCCAGACCCACATGACCAACTCCCGGCTCACCGATCCAGAGGTGCTCGAATGGCGCCTGCCCGTGCTGCTCGAAGAGTTCGCGGTACGCAGGGGCAGCGGGGGCGCCGGCCAGTGGCGCGGCGGGGACGGCGCCGTGCGCCGCATCCGCTTCCGCGAGCCGATGACCGTCTCCACGCTCTCGCAGCACCGCAGAGTGGCGCCGTACGGCATGGCGGGCGGCAGTCCGGGAGCGCTCGGCACGGGGCGCTTGGAGCGTGCCGACGGCCGGGTTCAGAGGCTGGAGGGCAGCGACTTCGCGGACGCGGCCCCCGGCGACGTACTCGTGATCGAAACCCCCGGCGGCGGCGGATACGGCCGCGCCCCCCACGACAGCGGAGAAGCGCGCGGCACCCACCGGGCAAGCGCACCCCCCGAAACCAGCACAAGCCCCACGGCAACTGATCCAGGAGAAGCGAGCGATGATCTTCAAGCGTTCTGAGCGCGACAAGGCCCCCGTCGAGCCGGTCACGCTGAAGATCCTGGTGGCGGGCGGCTTCGGCGTGGGCAAGACCACGCTCGTCGGCGCCGTCAGCGAGATCAAACCGCTGCGCACGGAGGAACTGCTCAGCGAGGCGGGCCGCCCGATCGACGACACCAGCGGCGTCTCGGGCAAGCACACCACCACCGTCGCCATGGACTTCGGCCGCATCACCCTGCGCGAGGACCTCGTCCTCTACGTCTTCGGCACCCCCGGCCAGGACCGCTTCTGGTTCCTCTGGGACGAGCTGGCCACCGGTGCCCTCGGCGCCGTGGTGCTCGCCGACACCCGCCGCCTGGAGGACTGCTTCGCGGCCGTCGACTACTTCGAGCGCCGCTCCATACCCTTCGTCGTGGGCGTCAACTGCTTCGAGGGAGCGACGCGCTACCCCGCCGACACCGTGCGCCAGGCACTCGACCTCGACCCGGGCGTCCCCGTGGTGATGTGCGACGCGCGCGAGCGGCAGTCCGTCAAGGAAGTGCTCATCGGAGTGGTCCAGCACGCGATGACGACCGCCGCCGCGGCCAGGGAGCCCGCTACGACGTGAGCCCGTCTTCAGGTGCTTCGGGTGCTTCGGGTGCTTCGGGTGCTTCGGGTGCGCGCGGCACCGCGTGCCGGGACGAGCGCGGGAAGGCGTGCGAAACCGCGGCCCGTACCCCCACCGACCGGGGTACGGGCCGCGGTCACTCCCGGCCGGGCGCGCGGCTCAGCTCGCGCCGTCCTCGTGCCAGCCGAAGCTCCGCTCCACCGCCTTGCGCCAGTTGTGGTACTCGCGCTCCCGGGTTTCCGTCTCCATCGACGGCGTCCACTCGACGTCCTGCTGCCAGTGCGCCTTCAGTTCGTCGAGGTCGTTCCACACGCCGGTCGCGAGCCCGGCGGCGTACGCGGCACCCAGGCACGTCGTCTCGGTGATCTTCGGCCGGATCACCGGCACCCCGAGAATGTCCGCCTGATGCTGCATCAGCAGGTTGTTCTTGGTCATGCCGCCGTCGACCTTCAGGGTCCGCAACTGCACCCCGGAGTCCTGGTACATGGCGTCGACGACCTCGCGGGTCTGCCAGCTCGTCGCCTCCAGGACGGCGCGCGCCAGATGCGCCTTGGTCACGTACCGGGTGAGTCCGGTGACGACACCGCGCGCGTCGGAGCGCCAGTAGGGCGCGAAGAGGCCGGAGAACGCGGGCACGATGTACGCCCCGCCGTTGTCCTCCACGCTCGCGGCGAGCGGCTCGATCTCGTCGGCGCTGCGGATGATGCCGAGCTGGTCGCGGAACCACTGCACGAGCGCGCCGGTGATCGCGATCGCCCCTTCGAGGCAGTAGACGGGCGCCTCCGAGCCGATCTTGTAGCCCATCGTGGTGAGCAGCCCGTTCTTCGAGGGGACGGGCCGGTTACCGGTGTTGAGCAACAGGAAGCTGCCGGTTCCGTACGTGTTCTTGGCCGTCCCCGTGTCGTAGCAGGCCTGCCCGAAGATGGCCGCCTGCTGGTCGCCGAGGGCGGAGGCGACCGGCACGCCGGCCAGCTGCCCGACCGCCGTGCCGTAGACCTCCGCCGACGACTTGATCTCCGGCAGAACCGCCTCGGGCACGTTCATCGCGGACAGGATCGACTGGTCCCACTGGAGGGTGGCCAGGTTCATCAGCATGGTGCGCCCGGCGTTGGTGACGTCGGTGACGTGCACGCCGCCGTCCGTGCCCCCGGTGAGGTTCCAGATCAGCCAGGAGTCGATGGTGCCGAAGGCGATCTCGCCCCGCTCGGCACGTGCCCTGAGGCCGGGCACGTTGTCGAGCAGCCAGGCCGCCTTGGGCCCGGAGAAGTAGCTCGCCAGGGGCAGCCCCGTCTGCTCGCGGAACCGGTCCTGGCCGTCCGCGCCCCCCAGTTCATTGCAGAGGGCGGATGTCCGGGTGTCCTGCCAGACGATCGCGTTGTGCACGGGTTTGCCGGTGGCGCGGTCCCACAGGACCGTCGTCTCGCGCTGGTTGGTGATGCCGAGGGCGCTGAGCTGATCGACCCGGAGCCCGGCGTTGGCGATCGCCCCCGCGACCACGGCCTGCACCTTGGACCAGATCTCGGCGGCGTCGTGCTCCACCCACCCCGGCTTCGGAAAGATCTGGCGGTGCTCGCGCTGGTCGACGGCGACGATCTCGCCCGCGTGATTGAAGATGATGCAGCGGCTGGAGGTGGTGCCCTGGTCGATGGCGGCGACGAACTTCTCGGAGTTGTCCGGCATGGCTACCCCTAGCGTCAGAAGGCTACGTTGTAGATGAGACCTGCGAGCGCTCCGCCGATCAGCGGCCCGGCCACGGGGATCCAGGAGTAACTCCAGTCGGACGTGCCCTTGTTCGGGATCGGCAGGAACGTGTGCACGATGCGCGGGCCCAGGTCGCGGGCCGGGTTGATGGCGTAGCCCGTGGGCCCGCCGAGCGAGAGGCCGATGCCGACCACCAGGAACGCCACGATCAGCGTCTGCGTACCGGATTCACCGAGCCCCTCGGTGAGCCCGAAGGCGAGGATGGGCAGCACCAGGGCGATGGTCGCGATGATCTCCGTGACGAGGTTGGCGACCGGGTTACGGATCTCCGGGATGGTCGAGAAGATGCCGAGCGTCGGCGTCGGTTCGTGCCCGCTCGTCACCTTGTCCTTGACGGGCCGGGAGACGTTGGCGCTGAACTGCGCGTAGTACACGAGGTACGCGAGGACGGCGCCGAGCATCGCGCCGACCATCTGCCCGAGCAGATAGACCCAGACCTGGTCCCATTCCTCGGTGTCGATCGCGATGCCGAGCGTGACGGCGGGGTTGAGGTGACCGCCGGAGAGGGGGCCTGCCGTGTACGCGCCCGCGAGCACGCCGAAGCCCCATCCGAAGGCGATGACGACCCATCCGGAGGCCTTCGCCTTCGAATGATTCAGGGTGACGGCGGCGCATACGCCGGCGCCGAAGAGAATCAGGATCGCGGTGCCGATGACCTCACCGACGAAGATGTCCCCATTCGAGTACATGGCGGCTCCTAGGGCCTCGCCCGGGGCGGTGGCCCCGGTACTCCGTGCTGGGTGCTTCCCACGACTACTGCCTGGCTGTGCCCGGTGACGTCAGCCGGGGCAGGCGTGTCCCGCGCCCTGCCCGGCTTCCACGGCGAGCGTGCCGTCGCAGTCGAATCGCCCAGAGGGGGATGGCCCGCTGAACAGGGCCTTCAAGCAGGCCCTTTCGCGCGTACAGGGGCCCTGAATGGCGCGGAGCCGAAGTGCGGCGACGCCGACTGACACCGGAAGTGTTCACCGGCCGTGACGGAGCGTCAAGGTCGCGGACGGCACCGGTTAACCGGTGTGAGCCCTTCCTCCGCGGCGCGCCCGCGCTCGTCCCGCGTGTCGCTCGTGGAGTGCCCGGCTCGGCGCTCAGCGCACCGCGACGACCGAGGACCCGTGTCCGAAGAGCCCTTGGTTCGCGGTGATCCCCGCCCGCGCCCCCGCCACTTGCCGCGCCCCGGCCGTACCCCGCAGCTGCCACGTCAGTTCGCACACCTGGGCGATGGCCTGCGCCGGAACGGCCTCTCCGAAGGAGGCGAGTCCGCCGCTGGGGTTGACCGGTATGCGCCCGCCCGGAGCGGTCGCCCCCTCCCGCAGCAGCTTGGCCCCCTCGCCCTCGCCGCAGAGCCCCAGATCCTCGTACCACTGCAGTTCCAGCGCGGTGGAGAGGTCATAGACCTCCGCGAGGGAGAGGTCGTCGGGGCCGATGCCCGCCTCCTCGTACGCCGCGAGCGCGATGGAGGCACGGAACGTCCCGTCGGCCGGCGCCACGGCGGCGGCGGAGTCCGTCGCGATGTCCGGCAGGTCCAGGACGGTGGTCGGGTACGTCGGCGTCACCGTCGACACCGCGCGGATGCGCACCGGGTCGGCCGCGCCGTGCCGCCGGGCGAACTCCATGCTGGAGAGTACGAGCGCCGCCGCACCGTCGGAGGTCGCGCAGATGTCGAGCAGCCGCAGAGGATCGGCGACGACGGCCGAGGCGGCCACTTCCTCGGCGGTGACGGTCTTGCGGTAGCGCGCGTTCGGATTGAGGGCCCCCGCCGCCGCGTTCTTCACCTTGACCAGGGCGAAGTCCTCCGGAGTGTCCCCGTGCACCGCCATCCTGCGCCGCGCGTACAGACCGAAGTACGTGGGGTTGGTGGCGCCGAGGACCCGGAACCGCAGCCAGTCCGGGTCGTCGTGCCGGTCGCCCCCCGCGGGCCGGAAGAACCCCTTGGGCGCCGCGTCGGCCCCGACCACCAGGACGACGTCGGCCAGGCCCGCGAGGATCTGCGTACGCGCCGTGTTGATCGCCTGCGCCCCGGAGGCGCAGGCCGCGTACACGCTGGTGACCCGCGCGCCCTGCCAGCCGAGGGCCTTCGCGAACGTCGCCCCGGCCACGTATCCGGGATAGCCGCCGCGCACCGTGTCCGCACCGACGATCGAGCCCACGTCACGCCAGTCCACCCCGGCGTCGGCGAGCGCGGCCCGGGCCGCCGCGGTCCCGTACTCGACGAAGCTGCGGCCCCATTTGCCCCACGGGTGCATGCCCGCGCCGAGCACCGCCACCTCACTGGTCACGCGCTCACCCCCGTCGGCCGCCAGCACCATGTCGTCAGGGTCGTCCGCGCCGTCCGGGTCGTCCCGGCATCCTCGTCCAGGACACCGGGGACGACCTCCACCTCCATGCCGACCTCCAGATCGGCGACGGAAACCCCGGGAGCCGCCTGGCCGAGCACCACCATGCGCTCCGCCTCGAGCTCCACAGCGATCAACGTGTAGGGCTGCCAGGGAAGTTCCGGGTCGGACACATAGGGCGCGGGGGGCCGGTAGCGGCTGTCCGTGTACGACCAGACGCGGCCGCGCGGGGAGAGCGGCACCTCGTCGAGGTCGCCGCCGGGGCAGCCGGGATTGCGGCAGAAGCCGTCCTCGCGGGGGAAGAAGACACTGGCGCAGGCCGAGCAGCGCGTGCCGAGCAGACGGAAGTTGTCCCCCTCCCCGGCGAACCAGCCGGTCACCACGGGTGTACGCGTACGCGACAAGGCCCCTCCACGGCGCTGGATCTGACGGAACGTCAGGAGTGTGCCACGGGCAACCGGATCGCGTCAGTAGCGCGGCACCCGCTACTTCCCGTCCAGCGAGCGGCGCGTCACGGGGAAGTCGAAGTAGGTGTCCGGGAAGAGCTCCGGCTTGTAGGTGAAGTGCCACCACTCCTCGGGAAGGTTCACGAAACCGACCTTGGCCAGCGCGCCCCGCAGCAGATCGCGGTTGGCCCGCTGCTCACCGGTGATCCGGGGATCGTCCGTGTGGGAGAGGGTGTCGAAGCAGTCGAATCCCGTCCCCATGTCCACGGAGTTGTCGGGGAACCGCTCGGCCTTGGGCCCGAAGCAGGGCGTGAGCGCCTCACCGGGGACGTACGGGCGCGTGGGCAGGGCGGGCAGCTTCACGACCGTCAGGTCGAGCGTCGAGCCGCGACTGTGCCCGGACTTCGCCGCGATGTAGCCGTCCGCGAACAACCGCGACTTGTCGACATGGGGATAGAACTCCGCCTTCATGCGCACGTCGCCGAGATCCTCGGCCCAGCGCACGAACTGGTCGACCGCCCGCTGCGGCCGGTAGCAGTCGTACACCTTCAGGGAGTAGCCCTTACGCAGCAGCGTGCGCTGGGCCTTGTGCAGCGCCTTCGCCGCGGGCTCCGTGAGGATGCACATCGGCTTCTTGTAGCCGTCGACGGGCACGCCCACGAAGTTGTGCGGCGTGAAGTAGCGCATCTCCTGCATGATCGTCGGGTCGACGTCACGCAACGCCACGAACTCATCGGGGGCCTTGGGCTCGGGCTTGGCGTGGGCGGGCGCGGGGACGGCGGCCACAGCGAGCAGAGCGGTGGCGGTGACGGCGAGATTCCGCAGGGCGGAGGCGAATCCTGTCATGAACCCTGCATCTATCAGGATCCGGTGCCGGAGGGAAAGACCGTCACCGGAGCGATCGGACGATGATCCGATACAGTCCGCGGCGTGTCCGTACCCCCGGCGCCCCCGCCGCCCCCGCAGCCCCCGCACCGCGCCGATCCCGCACCGGGCTCCCACTGTTCGAGCTGCGGGTCGCCCTACGGCGAGAACCTGACCGCGTGGCCCCGCACCTGCGCCGACTGCGGCACGGTGGCCTACCGCAATCCGCTGCCCGTGGCGGTGGCAATGCAGCCCGTGTACGACGAAAAGGGCACCGCCCTTGTCGTCGTGACCCGGACCATCGACCCCGCGCGCGGGGGAATGGCCCTGCCCGGAGGGTTCATCGACCACCGGGAGGACTGGCGGGACGCCGTCGTGCGCGAGCTCATGGAGGAGACCGGCATCAGCGCCCGGAGCCGCGACGTCCGCCTCACCGAAGCGCTCAGCGCACCAGACGGATACCTGCTGCTCTTCGGCCTCCTGCCCGAGCGCCCGGCGGCCGAACTACCGGATCCCGCACCGACGGACGAAACGGAAGGCTGGCACCTGCTGCACCGCCCGACCGAACTGGCCTTCCCTCTGCACACCTTGGCGGTACGCGCCTGGTTCGAAGGGCGCTACATGTGACGGCGGGGTGCTGCCTTCCGGCGCGGGGGGTGCTAGGTCTGATGGCGGGGTGCTGCCCTGCGGCGTGGGGATGCTAGATCTGGCGGTGGGGCGCTGCCCTGCGGCGCGGGGGCGCTAGATCTGGCGGCGGGGCGTTACCCCGCGACGCCGGGGCACTGGATCTGACCGGCAGGGCGCTGCCCTCCGGTGCGGGGGCGCTGCATCTGAGGTGGGGTTGCTGCCTTCCGGCGCGGGGGCGCTACATCTGACGGCAGGGCGTTGCTCCCCGGACGCCGGGGGCGCCGCCTCTGCTGCTGAGGGGGGCCACCTCTGACGCCGGGGCCGCCGCTTCTGCTGTTGAGGGGGCCACCTCTACCGCCGAGGGCGCCGCCTCTGATGCCGACGCACCACCTCTGCCGCCGAGGACGCTACATCCGCCGCTCGGAGAGCCCCCGCACCGTCACCCGCAGCCCCAACTCCTCCGCCGTCTCCACGGCGTCATCGGCGGTCCGGCCGTCCCGCTCGACCACCACACGCCCCCCGGCCCACCGCGTGGCGAACCGCTCGATCTCCGGCTCCTCCCACCCGTCGCCCACGTCCCTGACCACAAGGCCGCCTCCCGTACGCCCCGGAGCGGGCGCCCACACCTCCAGCTCCAACCCGCCGTCGGCGCCCCGCACAGGCAGCACCGCCCCCGCCCGCGCGAGCACCGGTACACGCGACAGCGGGGCCTCCACGACCACCCGGGCAGGCCCTTCGTAGACCTCGCCGGTCGCCGTGTCGTACCACCGCCCCGCCGGCAGCCGCACCGTGCGGCGGACGGCCCCCGGCTCGAACACGGGCGCCACGAGGAGACAGTCCCCGAGCAGAAACGCGTCCTCGCAGTCGCGCAGCGCCCGGTCCTCCGGACTGCCCCACCACAGGGGCCGCACATACGGCGTTCCCGTACGCCGCGCCAGATGCGCGAGCGTCACGAAGTACGGCAGCAGCCGCCGGCGTTCGACGAGCGCCACGCGCGCGTGCTCGAGTACTTCGGGACCGAACTCCCAGGGCTCCCTGCGCCCGGCCCGCAGCGCGGCATGCGTACGGAACAGCGGCAGATACGAGCCCAGCTGGAACCACCGCAGATACAGCTCGGGCGACGGACTGCCGTCGAACCCGCCCACATCAGGACCCGAATACGGCACCCCGCACAGCCCGAGCCCCAGGACCAGCGACAGAGACGCCCGCAGCCCCGGCCACCCCGTGGCCACATCCCCGGACCACGTCCCTCCGTAGCGCTGCATTCCCGCCCACCCGGAGCGCGAGAACAGGAACGGCCGCTCGTCGGGATGCAGTTCGCACAACCCCTCGTAGCCGGCTCGGGCCATTCCCAGGCCGTACACGTTGTGCGCCTCGCGGTGGTCACCGCCGCGCCCCTCCAGGGAGTGCCGGGCCGAACGGGGCAGCGTCGGCTCCCCGAAGGCGGCGAAGGACACCGGTTCGTTCATGTCGTGCCAGAAGCCCGCGAATCCCTGGGCGAGCCGCTCCTTGTAGAGGCGGCCCCACCACGCCCGCACCCGGGCGTCCGTGAAGTCCGGGTACACCGACACCCCCGGCCAGACCAGCCCGTGCACCGTCCGCCCCGCGGCGTCCCGCACGAAGGCGTCCGTCGTCCGGCCGCTGTCGAAGACCTCGTTGCCGGGCACCGCCTTCACCGCCGGATCGACGATCGACACCAATCGCACGCCGTCCCCGAGCAACTCGTCGGCCAGCTGCGGCAAACGGGGATAAGTCTCCTTGTCGACGGTGAACACCTGATGCGCTTCGTAGTGGTCGATGTCCAGATGCACGGCGTCCAGCGGCAGCCCGCGCTCCCGGTAGCCCGCGACGATCCGCCGCACCTCCTGCTCACCGCCGAAGCCCCACCGCGCGTGATGATGCCCCAGCGCCCACGCGGGAGGCAGCGCGGGCGCCCCGGTCAGCGAGGCCCACGTGTGCAGCACGCGCGCGGGGGTGCCCACCATCACCCAGCACCGCAGCGGCCCGCCGGTCATGCGCACCTCGCACGAACCCGCCCTGTCGTGCCCCGACCCCGCGCCCTCCTCGCCCTCCCGCAGCGTCACGGTGCCGTCCCACGTGTTGTCGTGGAACACCAGATGACAGCCGACATCGGCCACCACGAGCTGCACGGGCATGGTGATGTACAAAGGCCCGTCACCGGGCCCGAACGAAACCCCCGGATCGGTGTTCCACAGGCGGTACGTCCCGTTCCGCAGCCGAGGCCCCCGCGCACGTCCCCCGAGGCCGAAGAACCGCGCGTCCGCCGCCACCTGCGAGCGCTGCACCCAGTGCGCCGCACCCCCGTCCACCGGCTCCCACCAGCGCGGCGGCAGATCCCGGCGCAGCATCAGACCGCCGGGCGTACGAAGCTCCACCGCGCCGTGCCGCGAGACGACCACCGTCGCCCGCTCCGACACCACCCGCCAGCCACCCTCCTTGTCCGGTTCGAGGACGGCCCGCGGGTCCGCCTCGGGACTCCCGCTGACGAGCGCGTACGAAGGATCCGGCTCCGCGCCGTCCCAGCCCCAGAAGATCGCCCCGCCCGTAGTGACCCGCACCCGCAGCTCGGAACGGGCGAACCGCACCACACCGCCCCCCGGCCCCGGCTCCACCCCCGTCACCGGCCCCGGCACCCGCGCGCGCTCGGCACCCCGGGGGGCAAGCCCGACGGCGTCCACCCGCCTCCTGCGCCAGGAGGACCGCACCGCACGCAACCCCTGCGCCGTACCGATCAAACTGACCGCCTTCATCGAACGCACCAGGTCACGACCGTTCATGCTGCTCACCCTGCCACCGAAGAAGCCGCCCGTATGCATCGTTCAACTGCCGTTCACCTGGGGGGACGGCACATAGTCGCCGCGCCGACTGTGTGAGGCACACCCTGGTGCCGAAATCGATCACGTGGCATCGTCCCTGTCAGCCGTGTCGCGCGCAGGAACCAGCACGCGCGCACCACACACGCATACGACGCGTAAAGCCCGGGAGCCGCCCCATGTCCTCAGCGAACCCCTCACCGCTCTGGCAGCCCGACCAGCAACGGATCGCCGCCGCGCAGGTCACGCGCTTCCAGGCGTGGGCCGCCGAACGCCACGGAGCCCCCGCCGACGGCGGCTACGCGGCGCTGCACCGCTGGTCCGTGGACGAGTTGGACACGTTCTGGCAGGCGGTGACCGACTGGTTCGACGTGCGGTTCTCGACGCCCTACGCGCGCGTACTCGGCGACCGCACGATGCCGGGCGCGCAATGGTTCCCCGGAGCTACGCTCAACTACGCCGAACACGCGCTGCGCGCCGCAGAGGACCCCACGCGCGCGGGCGACCCCGCTCTCCTGCATGTGGACGAGACCCACGAGCCGGCCGCCGTCACCTGGGGCGAGCTGCGCCGCCAGGTCGGCTCCCTGGCGGCGGAACTGCGCACACTCGGCGTGCGCCCCGGTGACCGCGTCAGCGGCTACGTCCCGAACATCCCGCAGGCCGTCGTCGCCCTCCTGGCCACCGCGGCCGTCGGCGCCGTCTGGACCTCCTGCGCCCCCGACTTCGGCGCACGCAGCGTTCTCGACCGCTTCCAGCAGGTCGAACCGGTCGTCCTGTTCACCGTCGACGGCTACCGCTACGGCGGCAAGGAGCACGACCGCCGCGACGCCGTCGCCGAACTGCGCCGCGAACTGCCCACCCTGCGCGCCGTCGTCCACATCCCGCTGCTCGGCACCGAGGCCCCCGAAGGCGCCCTGGAATGGGCCGCCCTCACCGCGTCGGACACGGCCCCCGTCTTCGAACCCGTCCCGTTTGACCACCCCTTGTGGGTGCTCTACTCCTCCGGCACCACGGGCCTGCCCAAGGCGATCGTCCAGTCCCAGGGCGGCATCCTCGTCGAACACCTCAAGCAGCTTGGCCTGCACTGCGACCTGGGCCCCGAAGACCGCTTCTTCTGGTACACGTCCACCGGCTGGATGATGTGGAACTTCCTCGTCTCCGGCCTTCTCACCGGCACCACGATCATCCTGTACGACGGCAGCCCCGGCTATCCCGACACCGGCGCCCAGTGGCGCATCGCCGAACGCACGAAGGCCACCCTCTTCGGCACGTCGGCTGCGTACGTCATGGCCTGCCGCAAGGCGGGCGTGCACCCCGCCCGCGACTTCGACCTCTCCGCAGTGCAGTGCGTCGCCACCACGGGCTCCCCGCTCCCGCCCGACGGATTCCGCTGGCTGCACGACGAGTTCGAGAACACCCCCGGCGGCCTGTGGATGGCCTCCGTAAGCGGAGGCACGGACGTCTGCTCCTGCTTCGCCGGAGCCGTCCCCACCCTGCCCGTGCACATCGGCGAACTCCAGGCCCCCGGCCTCGGCACCGACCTGCAGGCCTGGGACCCCGGGGGCAAACCGCTCATCGACGAGGTCGGCGAACTCGTCGTCACCAACCCGATGCCGTCCATGCCCATCCACTTCTGGAACGACCCGGACGGCACCCGCTACCACGACAGCTACTTCGACACCTACCCCGGCGTCTGGCGCCACGGCGACTGGATCACCGTCACCTCGCACGGCTCGGTCGTCATCCACGGCCGCTCCGACTCCACGCTCAACCGCCAGGGCGTACGCATGGGATCGGCCGACATCTACGAAGCCGTCGAGCGCCTCCCGGAGATCCGCGAATCCCTCGTCATCGGCGTCGAACAGCCCGACGGCGGCTACTGGATGCCCCTCTTCATCCACCTCGCCCCCGGCGCCACCCTCGACGACGGCCTCCGCGACCGCATCAAGCAGACGATCCGCGCACAACTGTCCCCGCGCCACGTCCCCGACGAGGTCATCGAGGTCCCCGGCATCCCGCACACCCTCACCGGCAAGCGCATCGAGGTCCCGGTCAAGCGACTGCTCCAGGGCACCGCCCTCGACAAGGCGGTCAACCCCGGCTCCGTCGACAACCTCGACCTCCTCCGCTTCTACGAGGACCTGGCCCGCACCCGCTCCTGATCTCCCGCCCGCCGCCGTTGTCAGTGCTCACCCTTACGGTGAGTGAGCACTGATCAACGGATCGCAGGGGGAATCATGGCCAGCGCACCACACACCACCATGCGACGGGCACTGCGCCGCGAAGTCGCCGGAACCATCGGCCTGTTGGCCGACGAGGACGACTTCGCGGCCATGCGCCGCTACCGCACCTTCACCTTCGACGACCACGAGACCTACCTCCGGCAGGCCGAAGGCCTCCTCAGAACCCTCGCGTCCGGCGGCGGCCACACCACCATCGCCCTCTTCGACCCCGAGGAGTACGAGGAGTACTGCGCCGACACCGGCCTGGACCCCGACGCCCCGGCAAGCCGCACCCGCTTCACCGCGGAACTGGCCGCCACCGGCCCCACCGTCCCGTACGACGGCCGACCCCTTCGCGATCTCCTCCCCGACCTCGTCGACGAAGCCGTCCGCCAGGTCACCTGGGAGTACGCGACAATGCTCCTGGCCCGTCAGGGCAACTGCGCGGTCTGCGGAGAGGACATCGGCCGGGACGCCTTCAGCCGGGCCTCGGAGCTGCTCGTCCAACTGCTCGACACCTCCGGCCCCGGCACCCGGCACCTCGTCTGCAGCGTGCCCACCGCCCCGGAGACACTCCTCGCCACCCTGCACGTCACACGGGACACCGCGGGCAACACCGCACTCGACGAGACCGACGCCCTGGAGTTCACCACGGTCCTCGCGGTCGGCATCGCCACCCACAGCGCCGGGGGCCTGGTCATGCGCACCACCACGGAAGGAGCGCCCGACCGCGTCCAGGGCTGGCGCCTGCACGGCGAGCGACTGGAGCCCCTCACCGCGGCCGAGGTCTTCGACGCCTACTGCACCGACACGGTGTCAGGAGACCTCGTGGCCCCGGAATCCGGCGTCGACTACTGCGCCGCACCGCCCATCGGGGACGACGAGCCCGAAGGGGGACACCGGCACTGAACGCCGAAGGGGCGCCCCATCCCTCGCGGATGGAGCGCCCCTCACAGACCTGGCGTGCGACTACTCGCCGGACAGAACCGCCTGAGCGGCCTTACGGGCCTCCTCGGCGCTGTCCGCGGCACGCGCGGCGGAAGCCGCACGCTCGCACTGCGCCAGCGTGTACTTGCCCAGCGTCGCCCGCACGTAGGGGATGGACGCCGCACCCATCGACAGAGAGGTGACACCGAGACCGGTCAGCACACAGGCGAGGAGCGGATCGGACGCCGCCTCGCCGCACACGCCACAGCTCTTGCCCTCGGCAGCGGCCGCCTCGGCGGACAGCGCGACCAGGTCGAGCAGCGCGGGCTGCCACGGGTCCTGCAGCCGGGACACGGCACCCACCTGACGGTCGGCCGCAAAGGCGTACTGCGCGAGGTCGTTGGTGCCCAGCGAGAGGAACTCGACCTCCTGGAGGATCGAGCGCGCTCGCAGCGCGGCGGACGGGATCTCCACCATGGCGCCGAACTTGGCCTGCAGTCCCGCCTCGCGGCAGGCGTCGGCGAACGCCTTGGCGTCGATACGGTCGGCGACCATCGGCGCCATGACCTCGAGGTAGACCGGCAGCCCTTCCGCTGCCTTGGCCAGCGCCGTCAGCTGCGTACGCAGCACATCGGGGTGCTCGAGCAGCGACCGCAGACCGCGCACGCCGAGCGCCGGGTTCGGCTCGTCACCGGGCGTCAGGAAGTCGAGCGGCTTGTCGGCACCCGCGTCGAGCACACGCACGACGACGCGCCCCTCGGGGAACGCTTCGAGCACCGCACGGTACGCCTCGACCTGCTTCTCCTCCGACGGCGCCTTGGTGCTGTCGTCGAGGAAGAGGAACTCGGTACGGAACAGACCGACACCCTCGGCCCCGGCCTCCACGGCCGCCGGCACATCCGCGGGACCGCCGACGTTGGCCAGCAGCGGCACCTTGTGCCCGTCGGACGTCGCACCGGGACCGGTCGACGCGGCAAGCGCGGCCCTGCGCTCGGCGGCCGCGGCCTCGAGCTGACCCCGCTTCTCCGCGCTCGGCTCGACGAAGATCTCACCGGTGCTGCCGTCCACGGCGACGACCGTGCCCTCGGCCAGCTCACCGGCGCCCGGCAGCGCGACGATGGCGGGCACACCGAGCGCCCGCGCGAGGATCGCGCTGTGACTGGTCGGCCCGCCCTCCTCGGTGACGAAGCCCAGCACGAGCGCGGGGTCGAGCAGCGCCGTGTCCGCCGGCGCGAGGTCGCGCGCGATCAGGACGTAGGGCTCGTCGCTGTCCGGAACACCGGGCATCGGAACGCCGAGGAGCCGGGCGACTATCCGGTTGCGCACGTCGTCGAGGTCGGCGACGCGTCCGGCCATGTACTCGCCGGCGCCCGCGAGCAGCTCGCGGTAGTGCGAAAAGGCGTCATAGACGGCGCGTTCCGCAGAGCTGCCGACGGTGATGCGCCGGTCGACGTCCGCCATGAGCTCGGGGTCCTGGGCGATCATGGCCTGCGCCTCGAGCACCGCCTGAGCCTCGCCGCCGGCCAGGTTGCCGCGCGCGTTCAGGTCGGCCGCCACAGCTTCCACCGCCTGGCGAGCGCGCCCCTGTTCGCGCTCTGCTTCCTCCGCGGGAATCTGCTTGGCGGGCGGTTCGAGCACCGCCGTCCCCATGTGCCGAACCTCGCCGATCGCCACTCCGTGGCTCACGCCGACGCCTCGCAGCGTTGTCTCCATTGCACCCGTCTCCGATTGAGCGGCGGGCCCAGCCGCCGCGATGGATGTCCTACCTGCCGTCAGGGACGGCGATGACGTCACTTCCAGCTGAAGAGAGAGTCCCCAGCCTTCACGTCGCCATCCTCCACGAGACCGGAGAGGGACTCGGCAGTGGCCTCGAGTGCCACGATCGGGCAGATCGGAGACTTGCCGGCCGCCTCGACGCCCGCGGGGTCCCAGCGCACGATGGACTGACCGCGCTGCACGGTGTCACCCTTGTTCACGAGCAGCTCGAAGCCCTCGCCGTTGAGCTGGACGGTGTCGATGCCCAGGTGCGTCAGCACGCCGTGCCCCTGGTCGTCGACGACGACGAAGGCGTGCGGGTGGAGCGAGACGACGATGCCGTCGACGGGGGCGACAGCCTCGGAGGGCTCACGCGCGGGGTCGATGGCGGTGCCGGGCCCGACCATCGCGCCGGAGAACACGGGGTCCGGTACAGCGGAGAGCCCGATGGCGCGTCCGACAAGCGGGGACGTCACAGTGGTCATGGCATGCCTCCCAGGGGGTGGAGAGTCGTAGCCGCCGTCGCTACCTGTCCTGGACGACGCACTGTGCAGAAGAGTAAGTCATAAAAAGTCCCGGTTCCGCGTGAGAGGTCCCGGTTGACTGAGTAGGGGCACTGCACAAACGATTTGCGCCCGCCCCAACGCCCCATGTACAGTCGGACTCCTGCCTGAGGCGAGCGACGCGGTCAGCGTCCGGACTCGGCGGCATCTATCAAGTCAGATCCTAATCCCTGGGTCAGCTTCTGCGTGTTCGCAGATGAGTGGTCAGGGAGTCGAAAAAGACCTGATAGAGTTTGAAACACAACGAAGGGAAGCGCCCGGAGGAAAGCCCGAGAGGGTGAGTACAAAGGAAGCGTCCGTTCCTTGA
>NZ_BMTR01000020.1 GCF_014649775.1 Streptomyces longisporoflavus
GCGCCCTCCGAGCGCGGAAAGAACTCGTACCAGGACCCGAACAACGCCCGCCGACGCTCCACGAGAAGCGGCAGCCGCTGCGACTCCGTGACGAGTTCGCGCAGCGGGCGCCCGGCGAGAACGCCGTCCACCTCCGGAGTGAGGGCGGCGGCGAGGCGGGCCGCGACCGGGCGGTCCGTGTCGCGCAGGGCCTCGGCGGCGGCGCGCAGAGTGGCGCGGTCCTCCCCCGCCGGGGCGTCGGCGGCCGCGCGGTCGTGCAGGCGGGCGCCCTCCTCCAGGACGAGGTCGGTGTCGATGCCCGCCGGTATCTTGATGTGCGCGTGGTGCCGCCACTGGGTCACGGGATCGCCCCACGCCTCGACGGAGTACGTCCACAGGCCCTCCGCGTCCGGCGTGACGTCCGCGCCCCACCGGTCCGTGCCGGGGGCAAGTTCACGCATCGGCGTCCACGGTCCGGGGCGCCCCCGCGGATCGCGCAGGACGACATTGGCGGCGACCGCCTCGTGCCCCTCGCGGAAGACGGTGGCGGTGACCTGGAAGGTCTCTCCCACCACGGCCTTGGCGGGCCTGCGCCCCCCGTACACGAGGGGCGCCACGTCGAGGACGGGGATGCGGCCGGTGAGGGGGGCCGGCCGGGTCGGTCGCGGGGGCGGGGCCTGCGCGTCCTGCGAACCGTTCGAGTCCTGCGAGCCGTTCGCGTCCTGCGGATCGTTCGCGTCCCGCGGGTCGTGTGTGTCCTGTGGGTCGTGCGTGTTGTGCCGGTGTTGCGAGGGGGGCGGGTGTTGCGGGTCCCGCTGTGGTGCCGCGGATCCGGGCACCCTTGTAGAGGCCTTTCCCGAGGGCGAAGCCGACGGGCGAGATGAGGGCATGACCGCTCCTGTCCGCGTTACATGAGTCGGGCGGATACGGGGGTGTGGAGGGGTTCTGCTTCTGTGCCGCGCTTGCTGGCCGTACCGAGCCGTACCTAGCCGTGACTGACCGTACTGAGCCGTGTGCGTTCCGGGGGAGCCTTCCCACCAATTTCGGGTGGGCAATCCGGCGCTTAGTTAACTACTGGTGCGTAAGGCCCCATACAGGCGTCGTATCCGAGGGTGCGTCGCCTCGGCTCCCGAAGCAAGGCCGCAGCCGCGCACGGAGAACCGGCCCCGCCGTGTGCGGCGGGGCCGGTCGTGTGACGCGTCGTCGAAGTGACGTGGAAGCGTCGTGCCCTACGGGTTGTTGACCTGCAACAACTTGTTCGGTGAGCCGAGTCCCGCGCCGGTCACCCGGCCCGTGGCCGCCCGTCCCGCCAGCGCCTTGCTCACTTCGGCGGGTGTGGCCGTCGGGTGATCGGCCAGATGGAGCGCCGCCGCGCCCGCCACGTGCGGAGAGGCCATCGACGTACCCGAGATGGTGTCCGTGGCCGAGTCGCTCTTGTGCCACGCGGAGGTGATGCCGACCCCCGGCGCGAACAGGTCCAGGCTGCCGCCCCAGTTGGAGAAGCCCGCCTTGGCGTCCTTCGCGTCGGTGGCGCCGACCGTGACCGCTTCCTTCACGCGGGCCGGCGAGAACAGGGCCGCGGGGAGTCCGTCATTGCCCGCGGCGACCGTGTAAGTGACCCCGGACGCGATGGAGTTGCGCACGGCGGCGTCCAGCTGGGCGTTGGCCGTTCCGCCGAGGCTCAGGTTGGCGACCGCCGGCTTCCTGGCGTTCTTGGTCACCCAGTCGATGCCGGCGATGACCTGGGCGGTCGTCCCCGACCCCGCGTCGTCGAGCACCCTGACGCCCACGACCTTCGCCTTCTTCGCGACGCCGTGGCTCTTGCCCGCCACGGTCGCGGAGACGTGCGTGCCGTGTCCGTTGCCGTCCTGCGCCGTGGCGTCGTCGTCGATGAAGTCCCAGCCGCTGCTCGCCCGGCCGCCGAAGTCCTTGTGCGAGGTGCGGACTCCGGTGTCGATGACGTAGGCGGTCACGCCCTTGCCGGCCGTCCCAAGCCAGGTGTAGGCCTTGTCCAGCGGCAAGTTCTTCTGGTCTATCCGGTCGAGCCCCCAGGAGGGCGGCTTCTTCTGGGTGCGGTCCAGGGACACGGTGCTGTCCTGGACGACGGAGGCGACCTCCGGGTCCCCCGCGAGTCTCTCGGCCTGGTCCGAACTCACCTTCACCGCATAGCCGTTGAGCGCGGTGCTGTAGGTGTGGCGTATTTTCGCCCCATACTTCGACGCGATGTCCTGGCCCGCGTCCGTCGGGGCCTGTGTCCCGCCCTTGAGCGTGACGATGTAACTCCCGCTGATGGAACCGGGTTCCCCGGCGCCGAGTATCTCCCCGAGCGGGGCATCGGCGGGAGCGGCGTGTGCGGGCAGCGTGATGGCCGAAAGTACCGCCGCCGTGGTGGCGGCAGTGACGGCTCCGGCCCACCGCAGACGCTTCGTTCGCGAAAGAGTCATACGCTGGTTTCCCTCCCCAACTTAATGTGCCGCCCGTGGAGTTGGACCGATACATGCCGGATTTCCCGTGTCCTCCACGAGCGCCACTTGGCAGCCTCTCGTGCGGCGTGAGGGCCTACAAGACCACAGGACGTGGGGGAATCGGCCATATCGCCAGTGGGGGTGCTGTGAGGGTTGCGCCGATTTTCGGACGGGTTCGGGATGCCTGCGTGAGGTGCGGGGCCACGGGGTGACCGCCGCAGGTCAACGTCCGTTTTCCGCCGGTGAGGGGCCGCCGTGACCGGCATGCTCGCGGCATGACTTCTCGATCCGCCTCCGGCGCCTCGGCCATGCCCGCCGCGCCGGACACGACGGCCGTCCTCACCGGAATGTACGCGGCGGAGTCCCGCTATCTGGCGGCCGGAGGCCCCGGCAGAGCCTCGTTCGACCTGCTCGCCCCCTACTTCGCCCCCGATGTCGCCTCGGGCGGGTGCGGCCGTTCTACTGGGACACGGCGGCGATCGTGGTGGTGACCACCCCGTAGGGCCTCACAGGGCGCGGCCCGAGACCAGGCGGCCTTCGATGTTCTCGGCGAAGATCGCGCCACCGAGGTAGAGCGGCACCGACAGCGTGTCGCGCAGGCCGTCGATCGCCTTCGTTTCGGTGGTCGGGACCGTCCGCTGGGTGATGTTCTCCGCGTCGCCGTCGAGGGGCACGGTGCGGATCTCGTAGAAGCCCGCGGTCAGGAGCCGGTCACCGGCGAGGCCGAGGGCGCTGGGAGTGCCGCGGGCCGGGAGGTCCCACAACTCCTTGCCGGACTTCCAGTCGTACGCGGTGAGGCGGTCCGACAGCCCGGCGTCCTCGTCGGTGTTGGCGATGACCAGCACACCCCTCTCGCCGACGACCGGCGCGACATCGGGCTGCTTCGCGCCCCCGATCGTGCGGCGCAAGGCGAGGGTGCCGCCGTCGAGCACGCTCACGCCCGCGCGCTCCACCGACCAGCACAGGACCGCACCGCCGTATCCGATGAGGTCGCCGCACGCGGGCTTCGGCACCCTGGCCTTCTCGTCGCCGGTCCGGGCGGAGAGGGCGATGACGCCGCCGGCCTCCAGAGCCACGTACAGCCTGTTGTCCTGTGCGAGCAGCGTGCCGCGGACTTTGCCGTCGATCCTGGTCTCCCACAGCTGTCCGCCGGTGCTCGCGCGGCGGGCCCGCAGCACCGTCGTGTACGGGTCGGGCGCGGCCCGGGTGTGGAACTCGGCGGTGTAGAGGACCCCTTGGGCGTACGTCACGGAGATCACCCCCGCGTACTCCGGAGCCTTGTGCCGCCAGATCTCGTCACCCGTCGACAGGTCGAGGCCGATCACGCCCAGCTCGCCGGGGACGAAGACCCGCTCGCCGTCCGTCTCCGGAGGGATCTCCTGGACTCCGGTCGGCGTGCCCCGGAAGCCGGGGGCCCGCCAGCGGTCCCTGCCGGTCGCCGTGTCCAGGGCGGTCGCCGCGCCCCACCCGTCCCGGCACACGAGCGTGGAGCGCGCGATGACGCAGCCCTTGCCCATGCTGTCCACGCCCTTCGGCTTCTTGCGCGACCACGGCTGCCAGCCCTCGGGGAGCGCGGCCTCGCGCACGGCCGACGTGCCGAACTCGCCGGAGTGGCCCTGGTTGCCGTAGGCGGTGACCGTGCCGTCGGCGGACGAGCCGCGGTCCGGCCGTGGACTGGCGGCTTTCGACGGGGGAGCCCCGGCCGGATCGTCCGCGAGGGCGTCGGGCAGGACGACCGCCGCCACGGCGACCACCGCGGCGGCAGCGGCGGACGCCACGATCCACGGCAGGCGGCGGCGTTCGAGGGATGGAGCGGGACCGAACGCTCCCCGGGGGGCGGGCGGAGCCATCGGCGGGGGCGGGGCGGCATCTCCGGGCGGCTCGTACGAGGCCGCGGCGGAGCGGTACTCGGCGAAGAGGGACAGCACGTCGGAGGGCCAGGGGAACGGGTCGGTCGCGGAGCCGCTGCCGTTACCGCTGCCGCTGAGGCGTTCGGCGAGTGCGGCGGGTGCGGGGCGGCGGGCCGGATCGACGTCCAGGCACTCGGCGATGATGCCGCGCAGCTCGTCCGGCACCCCGGAGAGGTCCGCGTCACCCTGCGAGATGCGGAAGACGACCGAGGCGAACTCCGGGTCGTCGAAGGGGCCGCGGCCCGTCGCCGCGTGACACAGGACGGCTCCGAGCGAGAAGACGTCCGAAGCGGGGACGACCGCGTGCGAGCCCTCGATCTGCTCCGGGGCCATGAAACCCGGCGTGCCCACGATCATGCCCGTGGCCGTCAGGACCGTCGCCTCGAAGGCCCGCGCGATGCCGAAGTCGATCAGGCGGGGCCCTTCGGGGGTGAGCAGCACGTTCCCCGGCTTAAGGTCGCGGTGCAGCACCTCGGCCGCGTGCACCGCGGCGAGCGCGCGGGCCAGACCGGCGCCCAGCGCGCGTACCGCCGCCGGGGGCAGCGGACCGCGGCGGGCGACGGTCTCGGCGAGCGAGGGGCCCGGCACGTACTCCGTCGCCAGCCAGGGGAGTTCCGCGTCGGCGTCACCGTCGAGCAGGGCCGCGGTGTACGGCCCGGTGACCGCGCGGGCCGCCGCCATCTCCCGCCGGAAGCGGACACGGAACGCGTCGTCCTGGCTCGCGCCGAGTTCCTGCCGTACGGCTTTGACGGCGATCAGCTGCCGGGACGTTCCGTACTCCGCCCGTGCGAGATAGACCTCGCCCATACCGCCGGCCCCGATCCCGGCGAGGAGACGGTAGGGGCCGATGCGGCGGGCGTGACCCGGTGGCAGAGGGGTGAGCATGGATCTCCTCAGGGCAGGCTCAGGGCAGGCTCAGGGCAGGGCCACCGACGAGATCTTCCCCTCGTCGTAGATGATGTGGGCGACGCCGCCCATGGCCAGGACGGTGGGCGCCCGCAGCGTCTCCGAGATGACGGTGCCGTTGACGTTCGGCGGGGGTTCGGGGCGGTCGCCGGGAGCGCCGGGGACGGGGTGCCGTGTCGCCTTTCCGGTACCGGCGTCGAGCGGCAGCGTGTACAGCGCGCCGCTGTCCGCGTAGACGGCACGCTCGCCGAGCACCAGCGGCGACGAGGCGGGGACGTTCCCCTCGGGGAGCTTCGCGGAACGCAGCACGTCTCCGTCTCCGCGGTCGTTGACGAGCACGCTGTCCTTGCCAGGGTCGACGGCGACCGCGAGGGAGCGGTTCATGGCCGTCGGCCCTGCAGCCGGTCCGTATCCCTCGGGCTCCGGGTAGTAGAACGGCTCGCCCGCCGCCTTCAAGGTGCGGGTCTTCAGCTGCAGGACCTTCACGCGCGGCGGCAGAGCGCGGTCGGCCCCGGTCACGTCGTCGGACCCGGACGCGTCATCGGCCCCGGACGCGTCGCCGGTGGACGTCGTGCACAGCACGTCCTCGCCGGCGAGCACCGTCCGGCACTCGCCGGCGGCCCGGCCGAGCTCGTCGCCGGTCCGTGCGTCGTACGCCGCGAGGCCGCCCTTCTCGTCGGCGTAGACGACCCCGTCGCGCAGGGCCCGCAGCTGGTAGCGGTTGATGTCGGCCTTGGCCTCCAGCGGGGCGCCGAGATCCTCGTGCCACAGCGGGCGCCCGCCGTCGAGGTCGTAGGCGTGCAGGGAGGCGATGGAGCCCTCCTTCGCGTACGAACCCTCCGCGGTGACCAGGAGCGTGTCGTCGTCCAGGAGCGGGCGCAGGTTGAACGCGCCCGCGCCGTCCGGGGCCGGCGCGTCCCAGATGACGTCACCCGTGGCGGAGTCGCGGACCTGGAGGACGCCGTCGTGCGCGATGACCGCCCTGCCGCCCCGCACTTGCGGCTCGACCACGTCACCCGGCCTGAAATAGGCGCCGCTCGGCCCGATGTACGCCTCGTCCACGCCGCCCTCGGGATCGACCTTGCCGGACTTCCAGAGCCGCTTCCCGTCGACGGCGCTCACCGCCTCGTACGTGCCGTTGGTCAGCAGGCAGACGATGGCGCGGGTGTCGGCGGCGCAGCTCATGGGGGAGTGGCCGAGGCTGCCCCGCCACGCCTTCCACCCCTTGGGGCGCTGGGCGGCGACCTGCTTCACCACCCCGGACCGGTCGGCCGTGCCCTCCGCGTCGACACCGGCCCGCGCGATCAGCTTCTTCACCGCGGCCGGATCGGCGGGGCCCGCGTCCACCTCCCCCTGCGCGCCGTCGCCGCCGCCGGACTCCCCCTGCCAGGGCGCCCATACGGCGAGTCCCCCGCCCAGCGCGCCCGCGAGGACGGCGGCGGCGACCGTGGCGAGCAGGACGCGCGAGGTGCGGCGGCGGGGACGGGCCACCGGGGCAGGCGGCGGCGAGCCGCTCATCGTCGGCAACTGATGCACGCCGAGGGGGCCGGGCACGCCGGGTGCGCGGGCTGGGCGGCCGGGAAGGGGGGCTGGGTGGCCCGGTGCGGGGGTCGGGTGTGCGGGTGCGGGGTCCGGGTGGCCCGGTACGGCGGCCGGGTGGTCGGGGGCAGGGGGTGTTTGCTCCCGTGCGGGGGTCGGATGCTCCGGCGCGGTGGCCGGATGGCCGGGTGCGGTGGCCGGGTGGGCCGGGGCCGTGGCGGGGCTGCCCTGGGCCGTTGCCGGGTGGCCCGCCTCCGGCTCCGGCCAGAGCGGTACCGGCAGCAGCGGCAGTCCCGAGGCGCACAGCTGCTCCACTTCCCGCACCGTCTCGCCGACCGCGTCCCGCACGGCCCCGGGCCACTGCGCGTCCGTGGCCGCGTCCCGCAGCCCTACGAACCGTTCGGCGACCTCCGCCGCGCCGGGCCGCTCACCCGGATCGCGTACGAGGCACGCCGACAGGACGGCGCGCAACGCGTCCGGCATGTCGCCCAGTTCGGCCTCGGCCCGCGAGACGCGGTACAGGACGGCGGCCATCGGACCGTCGCCGAAGGGGTCCCGCCCCGTCACCGCGTAGGTGAGCACCGAGGCCAGGCAGAAGACGTCCGAAGCCGCCACCACATGCCTGCCGCCCGCCACGTGCTCCGGCGACATGAAACCGGGGGTGCCGACGAGCAGGCCGGAGCGGGTCATGGTGGTGGCCGACTGCACCCGCGCCACACCGAAGTCGATCAGCTTGGGGCCCTCGGGGCCGAGCAGGACGTTGCCCGGCTTGAGGTCACGGTGCAGCGCGCCCGCCGAGTGCACCGCCGTCAGCGCTCGCGCCACGCCCGCGCCGAGCGCCGCGACCGCGCCCGGCGGCAGGGGCCCGTGCCGGCGCACGGCCTCGGAGAGGTTCGGCCCGGGCACGTACTCCGTGGCCAGCCAGGGCGACTCGCCCCCGGCCTCGCTCGCCACGAGCCGCGCGACGAACGGGCTGTCGACGGACGCCGCGACCTCCGCCTCGCGCCGAAAACGCCGCCGGAACATGTCGTCCGTCGCCAGTTCGTTCCGGATGGCCTTGACGGCGACGAGATCCGCGGGCCCGAACGCCGCGGCATCGGCGGGCCGCGCCAGGAAGACCTCGCCCATGCCGCCCGCCCCGAGCCGGGCCAGCGTCACATACGGTCCGACCCGCCGGGGCGACACATCACGCAACTGGCCGATCATCCGCCCCGCCCCCCGCACCCCTGTCAACTGCCGTCCCTGCGGGCCACGTTACCCCTGACCCGGAACGTGCGCCCTGTGCGCCGTGGTGACAGGGGCGGTGCAACGCTAACGTCGGTGCGACACGTCGATACGAGATCTGTGAACGCCCCCGTCATACGCCCCGTCAGACACCCTGTCAGAGGTGCACCGTGATGAAGGCCATCCGTCGATTCACCGTACGACCCGCCCTGCCCGCCCCCCTCGCCCCGCTGTCGGAGCTCGCACGCAACCTGCGCTGGTCCTGGCACACGGGAACCCGTGAACTGTTCAAGGCCGTCGATCCCGCACAGTGGGCCGCCGCGGGCGGCGACCCCGTGCGACTCCTCGGCAGCGTGCCGCCCGCGCGCCTTGCCCAGCTGGCCGGGGACGAGGTGTTCCTGCGCCGACTCGCCGAGACCTCGGACGGACTGCGGGAGTACGTCACCGGGGCCCGCTGGTATCAGGAGCAGTCCGCCGAGCGAGGCGGCGAACTGCCGCGCGCCGTCGCCTACTTCTCGCCCGAGTTCGGCATCACCGACGCCCTGCCGCAGTACTCGGGCGGGCTCGGCATCCTCGCCGGCGACCACTTGAAGGCGGCCAGCGACCTCGGGCTTCCGCTCATCGGGGTCGGCCTGCTCTACCGGCACGGCTACTTCCACCAGTCCCTGTCCCGCGACGGCTGGCAGCAGGAGACGTACCCCGTGCTCGACCCGAACGAGCTGCCCCTGACGCTCCTGCGTGAGGCGGACGGCACTCCGAGCCTCGTGTCGATCGCGCTGCCCGGCGGCCGTTCGCTGCGCGCGCACGTCTGGCAGGCAGCCGTCGGGCGCGTGCCGCTGCTGATGCTCGACTCGGACGTCGAGGAGAACGACACCGGCGCCCGCGAGGTGACCGACCGGCTCTACGGCGGCGGCAGCGAGCACCGGCTGCTCCAGGAGATGCTGCTCGGCATCGGCGGAATCCGCGCCATAAGGGCGTACTGCAGGCTGACCGGGCACGCCGATCCCGAGGTCTTCCACACGAACGAAGGCCACGCGGGCTTCCTGGGTCTGGAGCGCATCCACGAACTCGCCGACCAGGGCCTTGAGTTCGACGCGGCACTCGAAGCGGTGCGGGCCGGGACCGTCTTCACCACCCACACGCCCGTACCCGCCGGAATCGACCGCTTCGACCGCGAACTGGTCGCCCGGCACTTCGGACCGCACGCCGAACTGCCCCGCATCGACGTCGAGCGCATACTGCGCCTGGGCATGGAGACCTACCCCGGCGGCGAGCCCAACCGCTTCAACATGGCGGTGATGGGCCTGCGCCTGGGACGCTGCGCCAACGGCGTCTCCACCCTGCACGGCAAGGTGAGCCGCGAGATGTTCGCGGGCCTGTGGCCGGGGTTCGACGCCGAAGAGGTGCCGATCTCCTCCGTCACGAACGGCGTGCACGCCCCGACCTGGGTCGCCCCCGAGGTGTTCCGCCTCGGCGCCCGCCAGATCGGCGCCCAGCGCACCGAGGACGCGCTGTCCGTGGGCGGTTCGGAGAGGTGGGACGCGGTCGCCGAGATCCAGGACGCGGACATCTGGGAGCTGCGGCGCGACCTGCGGAGCCAGCTGGTGACGGAGGTCAGGCAGCGGCTGTACGCCTCGTGGCGGCAAAGGGGCGCCGCCAGCGCGGAGTTGGGGTGGATCGACGACGTACTCCACCCCGACGTCCTGACGATCGGCTTCGCGCGCCGCGTCCCCTCCTACAAGCGCCTGACGCTGATGCTGCGGGACAGGGACCGGCTGATGGAGCTGCTCACGCATCCGGAGCGGCCGATCCAGATCGTGGTCGCGGGCAAGGCGCATCCGGCGGACGACGGGGGCAAGCGGCTCATCCAGGAGCTCGTGCGCTTCACGGACGATCCGCGGGTACGCAACCGCATCGTGTTCCTGCCGGACTACGGCATGGCGATGGCGCAGAAGCTCTATCCGGGGTGCGACGTCTGGCTGAACAACCCCCTGCGGCCCCTCGAGGCGTGCGGCACGAGCGGGATGAAGGCGGCACTGAACGGCTGCCTCAACCTGTCGGTCCTGGACGGCTGGTGGGACGAATGGTTCGAGCCCGACTTCGGTTGGGCGATCCCCACGGCGGACGGGGCGGCGACGGACGACGACCGCCGTGACGACCTGGAGGCCGCGGCGCTCTACGACCTCCTGGAGCGCAGGATCACCCCCCGCTTCTACGAACAGGGACCCGGCGGACTGCCGGACCGGTGGATCGAGATGGTCCGGCGCACGCTGACCCGGCTCGGCCCCAAGGTCCTCGCCGGGCGGATGGTGCGTGACTACGTCGAGCAGCTGTACGTGCCCGCAGCGCGGGCGCACCGCACGCTGGGCGCGGACGCCGCGGTGGAGCTCGCCGCCTGGAAGACGCGGGTGCGTGCGGCCTGGCCGCGGGTCGCCGTCGATCACGTCGAGGCGTCGGCGACCGGCGCCACGGCCGAACTCGGCGCCACGCTCTCGCTGCGGGTTCGCGTGCACCTCGGCGAACTGTCCCCGGACGACGTGGAGGTCCAGTCGATCGCGGGCCGCGTCGACCCCGAGGACGTCATCGCCGACGCGAGGCCGCTGCCGCTGAAGGCCGTGGGCGGCCCCGACGCGGAGGGCCGCCGCCTCTACGAGGGCCCGCTCGCCCTGGACCGCACGGGGCCGTTCGGCTACACGGTGCGGATTCTGCCCGCCCATCGACTGCTTGCCAGTGGCGCCGAGCTCGGGCTCGTGGCCGTGCCGTCGGAGGGGACGGGGGAGGCCGCGGGGGTGCTGCTGCGGTAGGGCGGATGCCGCGCACGAATGCCGCGCACGGATGCCGCGCACGCGAACGCCGGGCGGGCCGAAGGACCTCGGCGCGCCCGGCGTTCGACCAGGAACTACTTGACGTTGACGCCGGCCCAGGCCGCGTCCACGCCCTTGTACTCGGCGGAGTCAGCGCCGTACAGGTCCTTCGCGGCGCTCAGCGTGCCCTCACGGGCCGCCTTGTAGTCCGTCGTCGTCGTGAAGTACGACGTCAGGGCCTTGAACCAGATCTTCTCGGCCTTGTCGCGGCCGATGCCCTCGACCTTGGAGCCGTCGGCGGTCGGGGAGTCGTACTTGACGCCGTTGATCTCCTTCGCGCCGCTGCCCTCGGACAGCAGGTAGAAGAAGTGGTTGGCGATGCCCGAGGAGTAGTGGACGTCCACGTTGCCCGCGTCCGCGCTCCAGTTGTCCAGGGAGTTGCCGTCCTTGGAGGGCTTGTCCATGTAGCGGAGCGGAGAACCGTCGCCGTTGATGTCGATCTCTTCGCCGATGAGGTAGTCGCCGGTGTCCTCGGCGTTCTTGGCGTTGAACTCGACGGAGGCGCCGAAGATGTCGGAGGTGGCCTCGTTCAGGCCGCCCGACTCGCCGCTGTACTCCAGGTTGGCGGTGGCCGCGGTGACGCCGTGCGACATCTCGTGGGCCGCCACGTCGATCGACGTCAGGGGCTTCTTGTCGCCCTCGCCGTCGCCGTACGTCATGCAGAAGCAGCTGTCGTCCCAGAAGGCGTTGACGTACGACTTGCCGTAGTGGACGCGGGATGTGGCGCCCTTGCCGTCGCCCTTGATGCCCTCGCGGCCGTGCACGGTCTTGTAGTAGTCCCAGGTCAGCTGGGCTCCGTAGGCGGCGTCGACGGCGGCGGTCTGCGGGTCGTCCGCCTTTCCGGTGCCCCAGGTGTCGTCGTCGTCCGTGACGAGCTTGCCCTCGCCGCTCTGGGCGTGGTTCAGGTCGAACGTCGAGTGGCCGCCGCGCGAGTCGTCGGTCAGGTCGAAGCCGCTCGAACCCTTCTTGGAGCCGATCTCGACGTCGCCGCTGTACTGGCTGTGGCCCGCGCCGTTCTCGATGGCCTGGTACTGGAAGAGCTTCTTGCCCGTGGCCGCGTCGGTGATGACGTGCAGCTTGCTGGGCGTACCGTCCTTCTGGACGCCGGTGACGACGGTCTCGTGGGCGAGGACCGGCTTGCCGGACGCGGCCCAGACGACCTTGCGCGGAGCCTGCGCGTCGGCCCTCTTGGTGTCGCCGCTCTTGGCGGCGGTCGACTCGGCGGACTTCGCGGCCGACGTGGCCGCGACCTTCGCGGAGGTCGAGGCGACCTTGATGGTGGCCTTGGTCGCCTTGGTCACGCTCTTGACCGAGCCGCTCTTGGCGGTGTGGACGACCAGATCGCCCCCGAGGACGGGCAGTCCGTCGTAAGTGCGCTCGTAGCGGGTGTGCGTGGTGCCGTCGCGGTCCTTGACGACATCGCGTACGACGAGCTTCTCCTTGGCGCCGAGGCCGATCTTCTCGGCGGTGGCCGCCTTGTCCGCGTTCGCGTCCTGCAACAGGCCCGCGCGGGCGGTCGAGGAGAGCGCGATCGGTGCTCCGGCGGGCGCCGCGGCGGCCTGGTCGGGCTGCGCGGAGGCTCCGGTGGCCAGAGTTCCGGCGAGAAGCGCTCCGGCGGCAACAGCGGTGGCTATGGCCAGCGTTGAGCGCTTCCGGGATATGTGGGGGGTCACGCATGCTCCTTCTGTGGGGGGCCCGGACGGCCATGGGGAGCTGTCCGGGCTGAAAGATGCGGTGCGGTGTACAGATGTTCTGTTGTGTCGTGCGAGGGAAGAGTGTCAGTTGAGCCAGGTGCATGTCAGGTACCTGGATGCAGGTTGGCCAGAAATCGTCCGTTGAGCGATGGTCCATGTACGCAATGCGAACGGCGTGTTACGCACCTGCCCGCACACATGGCTGCGCCGCTCCGGGGAGTCGGTCCACCCGGAGCGGCGCAAGTCGGTGCGTGTTCCCTCGAACCCGGTCGGTGCCTACGGGTTCACCGGTTTACGGGAACGTGAGCTTCCAGCTGTTGATGCGGCCGGTGTCCTGCGCGGCCACGTCCTGCACCTTCAGCTTCCAGGTGCCGTTGGCCACCTCGGACGAGGCGTTGACCGTGTAGGTCTCCACGACGTTGTCCGCCGAGTCGTTCGCGCTGGAGTTCTTCAGGCGGTACGTCGAGCCGTCCGGGGCCACCAGGTCGATGACCAGGTCGCCGCGCCAGGTGTGCACGATGTCCACGCCGACCTTCAGCGCGGCTGGCGCGTTGCCCGTGCGGCCGGTGACGTTGACCGACGAGGTGACGGCCGCGCCGCGGTCCGGGATCGCCACGTCCGTGGTGTTCTCGAAGTCCGTGCCGCCACCGCCGCCGGGCCGGGCGCCGACGTTGACGCCGGCCCACGCGTGGGCCACCGCCGCGTACTCGGCGCTGCTGGTGCCGTACAGCTCACCGGCCACCGCGAGCGTCCCGGTGCGGGCCGCCGCGTAGTTGGTGGTCGTGGTGAACTTCGTCGTCAGCGCCTTGTACCAGATGAGCGACGCCTTGTCCCGACCGATTCCGGTCACGGGCAGACCGTCCGAGGTGGGCGAGTCGTACGAGACGCCGTTGACCACCTTCGCGCCACTTCCCTCGCTCAGGAGGTAGTAGAAGTGGTTGGCGACGCCGGACGAGTAGTGCACGTCGATGCTGCCGATGCCCGAGTACCAGGAGTCCTTGGACGCGCCGTCCTTGCTGGGCTTGTCCATGTAGCGCAGCGGGGTGCCGTCGCCGTTGATGTCGATCTTCTCGCCGACGAAGTAGTCGCCCTTGTCCTGCGCGTTGTCGGCGTGGAACTCCACGGCCGCCGCGAAGATGTCGGACGTCGCCTCGTTCAGGCCACCGGACTCACCGCTGTACGTCATGTTGCCGGTGGCCGCCGTCACGCCGTGCGTCATCTCGTGGGCCGCCACGTCGATGGACGTCAGCGGCTTGGCGTTGCCCGAGCCGTCGCCGTACGTCATGCAGAAGCAGGCGTCGGACCAGAACGCGTTGACGTAGTTGTTGCCGTAGTGGACCCGCGAGTACGCGCCCACGCCGTCGCCCCGGATACCGGAACGGCCGTGCACGTTCTTGTAGTAGTCCCACGTCAGCTGGGCACCGTAGGCCGCGTCCGCGCCGGCGGTCTCCAGGTTGGAGGGCTGGCCGTTGCCCCACACGTCGTCCGGGCCCGAGAAGAGGGTGCCGGTGCCGGACGTGCCGCGGTTGAGGTTGTACGTCTTGTGGCCGCCGCGGGTGTTGTCGGTGAGGGTGTAGTTCGACCCCGACTGCGCCGAGCCGACGGTGACCTGACCGCTGTACTGCGTGTTGCCCGTGCCGTTCTCGATGCCCTGCCACTGGAAGAGCTTCTTGCCCGTGGCCGCGTCCGTGATGACGTGCAGCTCGTTCGGGGTGCCGTCGTGCTGGAGCCCGCCGACCACCGTCTCGTACGCGAGCGTCGGCTTGCCCTCGGCCAGCCAGACGACCTTGCGCGGCTCGCGGTCCGCGTCGGTCTTCTTCGAGCCCTCGGCCTTCGCCGCGCCGAGCGCCTGCTTCTCGGCGGTCGCGGCCTTCACGTCGGCGGTGGTGTCGACGCCCTTGAGCTCGGCCTTCGCGGCCTTGGTGACGCCCTCGGTCTTGCCGGACCTCGCCTCGTCGACCACCAGGTCGCCGCCGAGGACGGGCAGTCCGTCGTAGGTGCGTTCGTAGCGGGTGTGCGTCGTGCCGTCGCCGTCCTTGGTGACGTCGCGTACGACGAGCTTCTCCTTGGCGCCGAGCCCCAGGTCCTTGGCCGTCTCCGCCTTCGTGGCGTTGGCGTCCTTCAGGAGCGCCGCACGCTGGGCGGGGGTGAGTTTCACGGGCAGGGAACCGGGGTCGGCCTTGCCTATCTTGGCCGCGGCCGAGGTCTTGGCCGGTGGTATCGCGGGGTCGTCGGCGGATGCCGGGCCCGTCTGGAAGGCCACCGCGACGAGGGCGGCGACGGCGGTCAGGGCGCCCGCTGCGGTGGCGCGTCTGTGGGAGGCAGGTCTGTGAGAGGTGCTTCTCAACACGGACTCCTTCTGCGTGGCCGCGGGGTGCGCGGCCAGGGGGACCGGGCGGCGCGGTCGTGCCGTCCGGGCAGAACAAGGCAGAACGTGGAGCTGGGAAAACGGTGGAGCACTGGTGCGACACGGTGGAGCCGGGAATCGAGGGGAAGAGTGGCACCGGCGCGCTCTGTTTGTCAGGAGTGCGTCAAGAGTTGGCCGGAACTGGTCCGCTGCCCGGTGGTTCACGTTCGATATACGGAGGGGTCGCGCACGGTGAGCGGCCTTTGATTGTTCGATGCGAGACCATTTCGGGGCGCCCGGAGGGGTGTGGCTGATTCCGGCCCCTCCGGGCGGGCGGGTTCGGGGCGGATGCGTCCGGCGGGACGCGGCCGGGCGCCCGACGCGCGCGCCTATCCCACCACGCTGTCCCGCCACGCGCGGTGCATGTCCGCGAACGAGCCACTGCCGGCGATGAGTTCGGCCGGAGTGCCGTCCTCCACGACACGGCCGTGCTCCATCACGAGCACCCGGTCGGCGATCTCCACCGTGGAGAGACGGTGGGCGATCACGACCGCGGTCCGGCCGCGCAGGACCGTGCGCATGGCGCGCTGCACGGCCCGTTCGCCGGGGATGTCGAGCGAGCTGGTCGCCTCGTCGAGGATCAGCACCGCCGGGTCGGCGAGCAGCGCCCGCGCGAAGGCGACGAGCTGGCGCTGACCTGCGGAGATACGGCCGCCCCTCTTGCGTACGTCGGTGTCGTAGCCGTCGGGCAGGGACGCGATGAAGTCGTGCGCGCCGATGGCCTTCGCCGCCCGCACGACCTCCTCGCGGGTGGCGTCGGGGCGGCCGATGGCGATGTTCTCGGCGACGGTCCCGGAGAAGAGGAAGGCTTCCTGGGTCACCATGACGACACCGCGCCGGAGCTCCGCGTTGGAAAGATCCCGCAGGTCGACGCCGTCGAGCAGCACCCTGCCCGCAGTCGGGTCGTAGAAGCGGGCGAGGAGCTTGGCGAGCGTGGACTTGCCGGCGCCGGTGGAGCCGACCACGGCGACGGTCTGCCCGGCGGGCAGCGTCAGGTCGAAGCGGGGCAGCACCTCGCCGCCGGTCCGGTAGGCGAACCGGACGCCGTCGAAATCGACCTCGCGGCCGGGGTGTTCGGAGGCGAGGGCGGGCAGCGTCCGCGTGCGGTCGGGGTGGGGCTCGGGCACGGAGGGGGTCTGGGCGAGCAGTCCGGCGACCTTCTCCAGGGACGCGGCGGCCGACTGGTAGGAGTTCAGGAACATCCCGAGCCGGTCGATCGGGTCGTACAGGCGCCGCAGATACAGCACGGCCGCGGCGAGCACGCCGAGCGCGAGGGTGTCCTCGGTGACGCGATAGGCACCCCACAGGACGATGCCGGCGACGGCCGTGTTGGCGACGAGCCGCGAGCCGACCACATAGCGGGCCATCTCCAGCATGGCGTCGCCGTTGGCCCGCTCGTGATGCCGGTTGAGTACGCCGAACTCCTCCTCGTTGGCGCGCTCGCGCCGGAAGGCACGGACCGGGCGGATGCCGTTCATCGTCTCGGCGAACTTCACGATGACGGAGGCGATGGCGGTGGACCGCTTCCCGAAGAGGGGGCCCGCGCGGCGCTGGTAGCGGCGTACGAGGAGGTAGAGCGGCACGAACGAGGCGACGGCGACGGCTCCGAGACCCAAGTCGAGCCAGAGGAGCATCGCCGAGATGTAGACGAAGGACAGGATGACCGTGATCAGCTCCTGGAGCCCCTCGCTGAGGAGTTCCCGCAGGGACTCCACGTCGGTGGTGGACCGGGAGATGAGCCGCCCCGAGGTGTACCGCTCGTGGAAGTCCACGCTCAGGGCCTGCGCGTGCCGGAAGATGCGGCCGCGCAGATCGAGCAGGACGTCCTGGTTGACGCGGGCCGAGGCCACGATGAACGCGTACTGGAAACCGCCGGACGCGCCCGCGCAGAGCAGGTATCCGATGCCGATGGCCACGAGCGGCCCGTAGTCACCGACCCGGACGGCGGGCACGCCGCTGTCGATGGCATACGCGACGAGCAACGGCCCGCCCTGCACGGCGGCCTGTTGCAGGAGCAGCAGCACGGTCGCGAGGACGACACGTCCGCGCAGGGGCGAGAGCAGCGAACGCAGCAGGGCGGAGGTGGCGCCGGGAGGTGCGGGGAGGGTGTCCTTGTCGAAGTCGTCGGCGGGAGCGGCGCTTTCGGGCGGCGCCCCTGAGCTGGGGGTGGTGTGCTCGCCGGGGGGTGGTGCGGGGCGACCGGCATCCTGCGGGGAGGGGCCATCCTCGCCCTGCGGAAAGGGGCCCTCCCCGCCCGGCCCCGTGGTCTGTGACGCCGGCGTGGACGCGCTCATCGCTGGCCCTCCCCCTCCGCGGACACGACGCCCGCCTCCGTATGTACATCGGCAAACCCGGGGCCCGCTTCCGCCCGCCCGCCCACGGGTGCCGGAGCCCTTTCCCCGGTCACGGGAGCCGCCCCCGCTCCCGACATCAGCCACGCGTACTCCGCGTTCTCCCGCAGCAGTTCCTGGTGCGTGCCCACCGCGGTGATACGGCCCTCGGAGAGGAGGGCGACGCGGTCAGCGAGGAGGACCGTGGAGGGGCGGTGGGCCACGACCAGGGCCGTGGTGTCCCGCAGGACGCGGCGCAGGGCCGCTTCCACCAGGGTCTCCGTGTGGACGTCGAGCGCCGAGAGCGGGTCGTCGAGGACCAGGAAGCGCGGGCGGCCCACCACCGCGCGGGCCAGGGCGAGGCGTTGGCGCTGGCCGCCGGAGAGACTCAGGCCCTGCTCGCCGACCTGCGTGTCCGTGCCCTGCGGCAGCGCGTGCGCGAAGTCGGCGCGGGCGACCTCAAGGGCGCGTCGCAACTCCGCGTCGCCCGCGTCCTCCCCTGCCCCCATCAGGACGTTCTCGCCCACCGTCGCGGAGAACAGCGTCGGCTCCTCGAAGGCGACGGCCACCAGCGTGCGCAGCCGCTCGCGTTCCATCTCCGCGATGTCCTCGCCGTCCAGCGTGATGCGACCCTCGGTCACCTCGTGCAGCCGGGGCACAAGCGCCGTCAGCGTGGTCTTGCCGCTGCCCGTCGCGCCGACGAGCGCGAGCGTCTCGCCGTGGCGGATGTGCAGGTCGATGCGGTCGAGCGCGGGCGGGGCATCGGCGGGCGCGTCCGGGTAGCGGAACCGTACGCCGTGGAAGCGGAGACCGTCGGTATCGGAGGAGCCGTCGGAGCCCTCGGAGGAACCCTCGCCGGGTGACGCGGCGAGGGCGGAGGAGGACTCCGGCTCCGCGTCCATCACCTCGAAGTAGCGCTCCGTGGCCGTCGCCGACTCCTGGCTCATCGCGAGCAGGAACCCGATCGACTCCACCGGCCAGCGCAGCGCGAGCGCCGTGGAGAGGAACGCGACCAGCGTGCCCGTGGACAGGCCGCCGTCCGCCACCTGCACGGTCCCGAGCACCAGCGCCGCGCCGATCGCGACCTCCGGCAGCGCCATGATCACCGCGTAGATCGCCGCGAGCAGGCGGGCCTTGGCCAACTCCGTGCCCCGCAGCGTGCGCGAGAGCTCGCGGAACGCGCGCGCCTGACTGCGGTGCCGGCCGAAGCCCTTGATGATGCGGATGCCGAGCACGCTCTCCTCGACGACCGTCGTCAGATCGCCGACCTGGTCCTGCGCCCGCCGCGCCACGGCCATGTACCGGCCCTCGTAGTACGCGCAGACGATCACCAGCGGAACCAGCGGCGTCAGGAGCACGAGGCCGAGGGCCCAGTCCTGCGCCACCAGGATCGCCATGCCGACCACGATCGTCGTCCCGTTCACGACCAGGAACGTCAGCGGGAAGGCGAGGAACATCCGCAGCAGCATCAGATCCGTCGTGCCGCGCGACAGCAACTGCCCCGAGGCCCAGCGGTCGTGGAAGGCCACCGGAAGCCGCTGGAGGTGGCGGTAGAGATCCGCCCGCATCGCCGCCTCGACCGAGGCGAGGGGCCGCGCCACGAGCCACCGGCGCAGACCGAAAAGGAGCGCCTCCGCGACACCGAGCAGCAGCAGGAGCAGCGCCCCGACCCACACCCCGCCGAGATCCCGGTCCGCCACCGGGCCGTCCACCAGCCACTTCAGTACGAGAGGGAAGACGAGACCCGTACAGGAAGCGAGGATGGCGACAAACGCCGCGCTGAACAGGCGGGTTCGGACGGGACGGACGTACGGCCACAGCCTGAGCAGCGTCCGCGCCGCCGACCCTTCCCGGGCGGACCCCCGGGCAGACCCCCCGGCAGACTCCGGGGCGGCTTTCCCGGCAGGTTCCTTGGTCGGTGCATCTGGTTTCGGCATCAGGAGCGAGCCTACGGACGACCACTGACGGAGCCCACCGAGTTTTGGTCCGTCCGTGCTCGTCCGCTGGTCCTACGACCGGGCCGGACGGCTGGGGAGAACGCCCGCGCCGGTGAAGTCGTACCCCTGCATCATCCGATCGGCTGATGCCGCTTCGAGCGGGACGGGCGATGTCCGCACCCGCGCCCACCGGCGAGGCTCGGACCATGCCCATCATCGAAGTGCACGACCTGCGCAAGGCCTACGGCGGACGGACCGTCGTCGACGGCGTCTCCTTCGCGGTCGAGGAGGGCGAGATCTTCGGCGTCCTCGGCCCCAACGGCGCGGGCAAGACCACCACCGTGGAATGCGTCGAGGGGCTGCGCGTCCCCGACACCGGCACCGTCGGCGTCGCCGGGCTCGACCCCGTCGCCGACCACGACATGGTCACCCGCATCCTCGGCGCCCAGCTCCAGGAGAGCGAGTTGCAGGCGAAGCTCACCGTGCGCGAGGCCCTGGAGCTGTACGCCGCGTTCTACCCGCACCCCGCCGACTGGCACCCCCTCGCCGAACGCCTGCGGCTGACCGACAAGCTGGACAGCCGCTTCGGCAAGCTCTCCGGAGGCCAGAAGCAGCGCCTGTTCATCGCACTCGCGCTGATCGGCAACCCGAGGGTGGTCGTGCTCGACGAGCTGACCACCGGGCTCGACCCGCGCGCCCGCCGCGACACCTGGGAACTCATCGAGGACGTACGCGACAGAGGTGTCACCGTCCTGCTCGTCACCCACTTCATGGAGGAGGCGCAGCGCCTCTGCGACCGCATCGCGGTCATCGACAAGGGCCGGGTCGCCGCCCTCGACACCCCGGCGGGCCTGATCAGCCGGGCCGCGAACTCCACCGTCATGTCCTTCACGCCGTCCGCGCCCCTGGACGAGCACCTCCTCGCCGCGCTGCCCGCGGTCACCTCCGTCGACCACCGCGACGGCCGCTACACCCTGAACGGCACCGACGAGACCGTCGACGCCGCCATCACGCTGCTCGCCCGGCACCACATCACCGCACACCAACTCCGGGTATCCGACGCCACGTTGGACGACGCCTTCCTCGACCTGACGGGAGCATCGGCATGACCGCCGCCGTCACCGCACCTCACGCCGGCGCGCCGCGCAGGGCGTCGGCCGCCGTGCTCAAGGCCGAGTTCCGGATCTTCCGCCGCGAGCCCGGCGCCCTCTTCTGGATCATGCTCTTCCCCACCATCCTCCTGGTGGTCCTCGGCTCCATCCCCTCCTTCCGGGAGACCGACGCCGGCCTCGGCGGCATCCGCCTCGTCGACGCGTACGTCCCCGTGACGGTGCTGCTCTCCCTGATCATGGCGGGCCTGCAGGCCATGCCGCCGCTGATCACCGGCTACCGCGAACGCGGCATCCTGCGCCGCATGTCCGCGACGCCGGTCCGCCCCTCCGCCGTGCTCGGCGCGCAGATGGGCATCCACGGAGCCGCCGCGCTCGTCTCGGCCCTGCTCTCGCTGGCCGTGGGCCGCCTGGTCTTCGACGTGCCGCTGCCGCGCCAGGCCTTCGGCTACGTCCTCGCGCTGCTCCTCGCGATCGCGTGCGGGCTCGCGCTCGGCGCCCTGGTCTCGGCGCTCGCCCGCACCACCAAGGCCGCGACCGCCATCGGCTCCGCCGTCTTCTTCCCCTCGATGTTCAGTGCCGGCGTCTGGCTGCCGGTGCAGGCGATGCCGGACGCGCTCGCCCGCATCGTGGAACTCGCCCCGCTCGGCGCCGCCGCGCAGGCGCTGGGCGAGGCGGCGGGCGGCGACTGGCCGTCCTTCTCCCACCTCGGCGTGCTCGTCCTGTGGGCGGTCGCCCTCTCGGCGGGCGCCGCGCGCTGGTTCCGGTGGGAATGACGCGCGGGCGGCCCGGCGGACAGCCCGGCAGGTGACCGACACTGGGGACGTGAGCATGAGTACGGCTGACGCCACGGAGATGATCGAGCGGCGCTGGGGCACGTTCTACCGCTGGGGCCCCTACGTCCTGCTCGGGTTCGGCGTCCTCATGTCGGTGGCCACGAGCGCCGTCGTCGGCACGAGCCCCGGCGAGTGGTACGCGGCGGCGGCACTGATCGGCGCGGCGCTCGCCCTCCAGGCGTGGTGGGGCGTCCTCGCCCGCTCCCGGCCGGGCCCATCGCCCGCGGGCACCCTCTACTACGCCGTGCGCTGGGCGATCGCCTTCGTCCTCACCTGGATCAACCCGTTCTTCGCCTTCTACGCGGTCGTCGGCTACTTCGGCGCCGAGCGCCTGCTGCCGCCACGCCTGGTCAAGCCCGGCCTCTTCGCCACCGCGGTCATCATGGCGGGCTCGCAGTCGGGCGGACTCCCGCCCGGCGAGGAACTCGGCTGGACCGTCTTCGGCGGTCTTCTCGCGGTGAACATCGCGCTGCTCGCCGTCTTCGCCCACCTCGCGGAGCAGGAGGAACAGCGAGCCCGCGACGCCACGGCCACCATCGCGGAACTGGAACGCACCAACACCGCCCTCAAGGAGGCCATGGACGAGAACGCCGCCCTGCACGCCCAACTCCTCGTCCAGGCGCGGGAAGCGGGTGTCGCCGACGAGCGGCGTCGCCTCGCGGCCGAGATCCACGACACCATCGCGCAGGGCCTGACCGGCATCATCGCCCAGCTCCAGGTCGTCACGAACGCGGGCGACGAGCGACTGGCCCGCGAGCACCTCGACCGCGCCGCCGCCCTCGCCCGGCACAGCCTCGGCGAGGCCCGCCGCTCCGTGCACAACCTCTCCCCGACGGCCCTGGAGCACGACGCGCTCCCCGAAGCGCTCGAGAAGACGGTCACGGAGTGGGCCGAACGCAACGGCGTCCGCGCCGACTTCACGGTCACCGGACCCGCCGAACCACTGCACGAGGAGATCGAGGCGACGCTCCTGCGCATCGTCCAGGAGGCCCTGTCCAACACCGCCCGGCATGCGGGCGCCGCCCGCCTCGGCGTCACGCTCTCCTACATGCGGGACGAGGTGGCCCTGGACGTACGCGACGACGGCCGCGGTTTCGACCCGCTGGCCCCGGTGCGGCGCAACGGCTCCGGCGGGTTCGGCCTCGACGGGATGCGGGCCCGCGCCGAACGCATCGCGGGCTCCTTCACCGTGGAGGCGGAGCCGGGGCACGGCACCGCGCTCTCGGCTCGCGTACCTTTGGTCCGCCATGGCTGACCTGATCACTCTGCTCATCGTCGACGACCATCCCGTCGTACGGGACGGGCTGCGCGGCATGTTCCTCTCCGACCCCTGCTTCGAGGTGCTCGGCGAGGCGGCCGACGGCGTCGAGGCCGTCGCCCTGGCGGAGCGCCTCGACCCGGACGTCGTCCTGATGGACCTGCGCATGCCCGGCGGGGGCGGCGTCGACGCGATCGCCGAGCTGAACCGCCGTGGCGCGCGCGCCAGGGTCCTGGTCCTCACCACGTACGACACGGACTCCGACACGCTGCCCGCGATCGAGGCGGGCGCGACCGGATACCTCCTCAAGGACGCGCCCCGCGACGAGCTGTTCACCGCGGTCCGCGCGGCGGCGCAGGGCCGTACGGTCCTGTCGCCCGCCGTCGCGTCCCGGCTCGTCTCACGCGTGCGTGCCCCCGGCAACGAACCGCTGAGCACCCGTGAACGGGAGGTGCTCGCGCTCGTCGCCAAGGGCACGTCGAACCGTGCGATCGCCGCGGAACTCTTCATCAGCGAGGCCACGGTCAAGACGCATCTCACCCACATCTACGGCAAGCTGGGCGTCAAGGACCGGGCAGCCGCGGTGGCCACGGCGTACGGCAGGGGCATTCTGGGCTGAGGGCCGCTGCCGTCCCTGCGCCTGCTGCCGCTTCTACGCCCGCTGCCACAGCGCCGGCGTGTTCGGCGGCTCCCAGCCGGCCTGCGCCTGGTGCCCCTGCAAGCAGCGATAGGCCGACCCGCCGTAGGTGACGGAGTCACCGGGCGCGTAGACCTTCCCCGCGGCCCACGTGCCGCCGGGCTCGGGGTCGCCCGGACCGGGGCCGGGGCCGCCCCCGGTGGTCTTGAGCGTCAGGCCGTACTGCTGCAACAGCGGATTGATCGGCTGGTGGAACGTCGTCCCGCCGCTCGAGCAGTTGCCGGACCCGCCCGACGTGACGCCCTGTGCCTGGCTCCCGGATATGTAGGAGCCGCCCGAGTCACCGGGCTCCGCACACACCGTCGTGCGCGTCACGCCGCTGATGGTGCCCTCGGGGTAGGTGACGCTGGTGTTGTGCTGCTGGATCGTGCCGCAGTGCCACCCCGTAGTGGAGCCGGAGCGGCAGATCGACGCACCCACCGGGGACTGCGTGGAGCCCCCGACGCCGATCCGCTGCCCGCCCTGGCCCTTCACGTACGGGGTGGCGGTCCACTGGGAGTTGGTGGCGACCCAGGCCATGTCCCTGCCGGGAAACGTGGAGGCCTGGAAGGTGCCCTGTGCCACCTGGTTGTAGCCGGTGGTCGCGGTGCCCGCGCGCCCGCAGTGGCCCGCCGTGGCGAAGCCCTGCTGGGTGCCCTTGGTCACGGGGAAGCCGATGGAGCACCGGCCGCCCATGTAGTACGCCTCGCCGCCCACGAGGTCGTACAGCGGACGCGGCCGTTCCGCCGTCCTCTCGATCTGTACGAGGGAGGACCGGACGCCCGCGGCGGACACGAGGGACTTCGCCGCGGAGACGTGCACGGCCCGCACCACGACCGCGTTGGACCGTACGTCGACGTACCAGACGGGAGCGTCGCGCGTGGCCGTCTTCCTGGCCGCGCGGTCCAACCGCGCCTTGGCCGCGTCCAGTTGTGCGACGGAGTGCGGCACGACCTCGGCCCGCGCGCCCCGCGCCTCGATCGCGGGCACGTCGGAGGCGTCGGTGGTGGCCACGGTGAGCCGCGCCGATGTGCGGCCCTGCACCCAGGCTCCCGCGAAGTCACGGCCGATGGCGCCTTGCAGGGCTCCCGCGACGGCGCCGGCGTCGGCCTCGTTGACCAGACGGGCCTCGGCCTGCGCCGACGTGATGCCGAGGTCCCGCTGCATGGCCTTCAGGACCTCGGGCGAAGTCCTGTCGACGCCGGCGGTCTCGGCGGGGGAGGGCAAGGGGGCGGGGCCCGCCTGTGCGTTCGCGGTGCCGGGCAGTCCCGCGAGCGCCAGGGCTCCGGCGGCGGCGAACGCGGCGCAGGCCGCCGCGGCGCGTCTGTGATGGATGGGGGGCATGGGACATCTCCTCGGTTGCGAGGGCGGAGCGGATCGCCCACAACGTAGAAGCCTCAACAGCTGCCCCACAGCTGTCAGCTGACCCCCGCCCCCGGTGTTATGGCCCCCGGGACGATGCCGCCAGCCACGCCGTGTAGCTCTCGCTGCGGGCTGCCGCCTCGGCGTGCGCGGCGCGCGCCTGCGTGAAGACCGCCGCCGCCCTGTCGTGGGCCGGGGCTTCCGGATGCCAGCCGAGCAGATGCCGCCAGTACAGCGGCGACCCGGCGAGCGGCCTCGTCACCAGACCCGGCGTCGGCGGGAACGTCGCCCGGCACAGCCCCACCGCCCGCCCCACCTGCACCAGATGCACGCAGGACGCCACGTCCGTCTCGTAGACGGAGGACGGCGTGAACCCCGCACGGGCGCACGCCGCGGTGAAGCAGTCCGCGAAACAGCCGTCGCCCGGCACGTCGGTCCACGCCTCGTCCGCGAGGCCGGTCAGGTCGATCTCCCGGCGGGCCGCCAGCGGGTGTCCGGTGGGCAGCATGACGAAGACCGGGTCACGTGCGACCTCCCGCCACACCAGCAGCTCGCTCTGCGGCGGCGGACTCGCCCCGCACGTCCCCACCAGCGCGAAGTCGAGCCGCCCGTCGGCCGTACGGGACGCGATCTCCCGCTCCGACCACGAGGTGTGGGTGGTCACCCGCGCCCCTGGATGCGCGGCGGCCAACCGGTCGACCAGGGCCCCGAGCAGCGGCCCGTGCGTCGCGCCGAGCCGGAACCCCGCGCCGTCCGCCCACTCCCGGCCGAACCGCAGCGCCTCCTCCCGCAACCCGCTGACCGCGGGCAGCACCACACGGGCGCGGGCGAGCACGAACTCCCCGAGCGCGGTGGCCCGCACCCCCTGCCGTCCCCGCTCGAAGAGCTCCCCGCCCAGCGCGCGCTCGATCCGCTTCAACTGTGCGCTCAGCGCGGGCTGCGCGAGTCCGAGCGCGGTGGCGGCCTTGGTCAGGCTGCCCGCGTCGGCGATCGCCCGGATCGTCTTGAGGTGCCGCAACTCCAGGTCCATGAGCCGAGCTTGACCCGTGGTCCGAAGCGTCGGCAATGGGCAGGTACGGACCAATGCGGGCGACCGCCGGACGGAGTCAGCCGCCCCCGCCCGCCACCTCCTCCCGCACCCGCAGCAGCAGCACCGACCGCGCGGCCATCACGACCGCGGAGTCGGCCCGCAGCACGGTGCCCGGCGCCGCTGCCTGCTCCTCCAGGGACGTGTCCACCACCACCTCGTACGACCGGGCCCACGGCGCCCCCGGCAGCACGAAGCTCCCGGCGCGGTCCGCCGCGTGCAGGACCGCGAGGAAGCTGTCGTCGACGACCGGCGCGCCCCGCGCGTCACGGCCGGGGATGTCGCGCCCCGACAGATACATGCCGAGCGTCGCGGTCGGCGCGTACCAGTCGCCCTCCGTCATCTCCGTCCCCCGCGCCGTGAACCACGCCAGGTCCCGAAGACCGTCCGCCGAATGCGCGCGGCCGGAGAAGAACGCCCGTCTGCGCAGCACGGGATGCCGGTGCCGCAGGGCGATGAGCCGGGACGTCAGGTCGCACAGCGCCCGCCACCCCGGCTCTTCGAGCAGCCCCCAGTCCACCCAGCTGACCTCGTTGTCCTGGCAGTACGCGTTGTTGCTGCCCCCTTGCGTACGCCCCATCTCGTCGCCCGCGACGAGCATCGGCACCCCCGTGGAGAGCAGCAGCGTCGTCAGGAGATTGCGCAGCTGCCGCCGCCGCAGCTCCGTCACCCGCTCGTCGGCGCTCTCGCCCTCCGCGCCGCAGTTCCACGAGCGATTGTCGTTCGAGCCGTCCCTGTTCCCCTCGCCGTTGGCCTCGTTGTGCTTGCGCTCGTAACTCACCAGGTCCCGCAGCGTGAACCCGTCGTGCGCCGTCACGAAGTTCACCGACGCGTACGGCCGCCGGCCGCCCCACGCGTACAGGTCGCTCGACCCCGAGAGCCGGTAACCGAGATCCCGCACGTCGGGCAGCGCGCCCCGCCAGAAGTCCCGTACCGCGTCGCGGTAGTGGTCGTTCCACTCCGTCCAGAGAGGAGGGAAGGCCCCCACCTGATAGCCGCCGGACCCCACGTCCCACGGCTCGGCGATCAGCTTCACGCGCCGGAGGACCGGGTCCTGCGCGATCACCGCGAGGAACGGCGAGAGCATGTCGACGTCGTGGAACGAACGCGCGAGCGCCGCCGCCAGATCGAAGCGGAAGCCGTCCACGCCCATCTCGGTCACCCAGTAGCGAAGGGAGTCCGTTATCAGGCGCAGCACGTGCGGCTGCACCACCTGGAGCGTGTTCCCGCAGCCCGTGTAATCCGCGTACCGCCGCGCGTCGGAGGGCTGGAGGCGGTAGTAGCCGCGGTTGTCGATGCCCTTGAGCGAGAACATCGGGCCCAGCTCGCCCGCCTCCGCGGTGTGGTTGTAGACCACGTCCAGGATCACCTCGATCCCGGCCTCGTGCAGCGCCCGCACCATCCGCTTGAACTCGCCGACCTGCTCGCCCCGCGTCCCGGACGCCGCGTACGCCGCGTGCGGCGCGAAGTAGCCGATCGAGTTGTAGCCCCAGTAGTTGCGCAGGCCTCTTTGCAGCAGGTGGTCCTCGTGGGCGAACTGGTGCACCGGAAGCAGCTCCACCGCCGTCACACCGAGTCGTACGAGATGGTCGATCGCGGCGGGATGCGCAAGGCCCGCGTACGTGCCACGCAGCTCCTCCGGAATCCCCGGATGCAGCTTGGTGAAGCCGCGCACATGGACCTCGTAGATGACCGAGTCCGCCCACGGGGTCTTCGGACGCCGGTCGTCCGCCCACTCGTCGTCCGGCGCGTCGTCGTGCACGACCACGCCCTTGGGAACGTACGGCGCCGAGTCCCTGTCGTCCCGCACCGTGTCGGCCACCTGCTGCTGCGGCCAGTCCCGCACGTGTCCGTACACCTCGGGCGGCAGGCCGTACGTGGCGAAGTCGCCGTCCACCGCGCGCGCGTAGGGGTCGAGGAGCAGCTTCGCCGGATTCCAGCGGGCGCCCGTCCACGGGTCCCAGCGGCCGTGCACGCGATATCCGTACCGCTGGCCGGGCAGGACACCCGGCACGAAGCCGTGCCAGATCTCGTGCGTCAGCTCGGTCAGGGGCGAGCGCGTCTCGACGTCGTCGGCGTCGAACAGGCAGAGCTCGACGGCCTCCGCACCCCCCGCCCACAGCGCGAAGTTGGTGCCCGCGACGCCGTCGGGCCCCACTTTGAACCGCGCGCCGAGCGGCGTCGGCGCCCCCGGCCACACGGGCAGGCTCCGCGGGCCGCGTGCCGCCCCCGGCGCGGCGCGCGACTCCGTCGACGTTCCGTTCACGGCGGGCGCCACGCCGTTCACGGCCCCGCGCGGCCCACTCCGGAGTGCTTCCTGTTCGGCTGCGCTGGACACCCATCCGCCTCCTGCGGCTCGACCCCTGCCGCGTCCCGGCGGCAGGGGCGTACCAGACCGGACGACGCGCGTGGACCCCAGAGCCCGTGCCGTCCTCCCCACTGTTCTGCCCACCGGGTGGGTCGCACTCACGTTTCCCCGGGAGGGGGACCGTCGTTGGGACGGGCGTGAAACAGGTAGAGGGGCGCGCTCGGCGCGCAGGGGCCGCGCTGGCCGCCGTGATGACATGGGCAGGACTGCTCGCCGGAGCCGCCGGATGCACCGCCGACAGCGGCGGCATCGACCGGATCATGGGCAAGCCGCGGTCGCCCGCCGACGCGATCCGGGTGACGCCCGACGACGGCAGCAAGGCGGTCAAGGGCGACGAGCGGCTGCGGGTCGAGGTGCCCGACGGACGCCTCGAATCGGTGAAGGTCGTCCGCGTGCAGGACGCACAGGAGGCCCCCGTGCCGGGCCGTATCGACAAGGACGGCATGACCTGGAGGCCACTGGACCAGGGGCCTCTGGCGCTCGGCGCGAAATACTCGGTGGACGCCGTCGCCCTCGACGGCCACGGCCGCCGCTCGGCCCGGCACACGACGTTCACGACGTACGTCCCCGACGAGCGGTTCACCGCCTACGTGGGACCGGAGAACCGCTCCACCGTCGGCACCGGCATGATCGTCTCCCTGGAGTTCAACCGCGAGGTCGAGAACCGCGAGGCCGTCCAGCGCGCCATCAGCGTGACCGCGAACCCCGAAGTCGAGGTCCGCCCGCACTGGTTCGGCGACACCCGCCTCGACTTCCGCCCCGAGAAGTACTGGAAGCCCGGCACGAAGGTCACCGTCGGCCTGCGCCTGCGCGACGTCGAGGCCGCCCCCGGTGTCTACGGCCTCCAGGACAAGAGCTTCTCGTTCACGATCGGCCGCAGCCAGACCTCCCTGGTCGACGCCGCCGCCAAGACCATGGAGGTACGCCGCGACGGCGAGCTCGTCTCCACGGTCCCGATCACCGCGGGCGCCCCGCGGACCACCACGTACAACGGGAAAATGGTGGTCACCGAGATGCTTGAGGTGACCCGGATGAACAGCCGCACCGTCGGCTTCGGCGGGGAGTACAACATCCCCGACGTCCCGCACGCGATGCGCCTGACCACGTCCGGCACCTTCCTGCACGGCAACTACTGGGCACCGGACGCCCCCGGCAACACCAATGTCAGCCACGGCTGCGTGGGCCTGCGCGACGTGAAGGGCGGCAGCTCAGAGACCCCGGCGGGGTGGTTCTTCGACCGCACTCTGATTGGCGATGTGGTGGAAGTTGTCAATAGCGATGACAAGAAAGTCGCTCCTGACAACGGGCTCGGTGGCTGGAACATGGGATGGAAGGAGTGGACGGCACCGCCCGGCGGCAAGCCGGAAGCCAAGCCCGGGGACCCGCGCTGAGACAGCGCCCGCACCACATGCGCAGTTGGGACTGAACAGTGACATTGGCGAGGAGTCATCGGTCAATGGCGTGTGGTTATCTAGCGGCGGTGCGTGTCTGTGCGCACCGATGCACTGGGGTGCGGGCCTGACCAGGCCGTGCGAGGGGAGACACATCTTGAACGGGCGACCGATATCGGGGACGTCGGTTGGTGCGCGGGGGCGCGCGCGGCGACACGGGGCCAAGGGCCTCTTTGCGGTGGCATCGGGTGTGACGCTGCTGTTGGTCACGGCATGCGGCGGGGGAGGCGGCTCGGACGCGGGCGGCGACGACAAGGGCAAGGCCGACAAGAACGCGCCGTCGGCCGCGGTGGTGACCATAGCGCCCAAGGACGGCGCCGACTCGGTGGCCACCAGCGGGGCCCTGAAGATAGCCGCCGACAAGGGCAAGCTGTCCAAGGTCGAGGTCAAGGACAGCAAGGGCAATCCGGTGCCGGGCAAGATAACCGCGGGCGGTGCCAGCTGGACGCCCGCGCACCACCTCGCGGCTTCCACGAAGTACAAGGTCCACGCGATAGCCGAGGACTCCGAGGGACGCGAGTCCGCCAAGGACACCACCTTCACGACACTGACGCCGAAGAACACCTTCATCGGCCAGTTCACTCCGGAGGACGGCTCGAAGGTCGGCGTCGGAATGCCGTTCTCGGTCCACTTCACGCGGGGCATCACCGACCCGGAGGCCGTCGAGAAGGCCATCCAGATCAAGACCGAGCCCGCCGTCGACGTCGAGCCGCACTGGTTCGGCAACGACCGCATCGACTTCCGCCCCGAGAAGTACTGGAAGGCCGGCACGAAGGTCACCGTCAAGCTCAACCTCGACGGCGTCGAGGGCCGGCCGGGCGTCTACGGCGAGCAGGCCAAGACCCTGAAGTTCGAGATCGGCCGCAGCCAGGTCTCCACCGTCGACGCCAAGTCCCACCAGATGAAGGTCGTCCGGGACGGCAAGCAGATCAAGAAGATCCCGATCACCGCGGGCGCACCCGGCACGACGACGTACAACGGCCAGATGGTCATCAGCGAGAAGCTCGCGGTCACGCGCATGAACGGCGAGACCGTCGGCTTCGGCGGCGAGTACGACATCAAGGACGTCCCGCACGCCATGCGCCTGTCCACCTCGGGCACGTTCATCCACGGCAACTACTGGTCGGGCGGCGCCTTCGGCAACACGAACGCCAGCCACGGCTGCATCGGCCTCAGTGACGTGCGCGGCGGCTACAGCAAGAAGACGCCCGCCGGATGGTTCTTCGCCAACTCCCTCATCGGGGACGTCGTGGTCGTGAAGAACTCCGCGGACAAGACGATCCAGCCCGAGAACGGCTACAACGGCTGGAACATGTCCTGGGAGAAGTGGAAGGCCTGACAGGTCGGCCGGGATCACACCCCGGCAGCATGTCGCCGTCATGCGGGGCACGGATAACGTGCCCCGCATGACATCTGTGCATCTCGAAGTCGCCGAGGGCGTCGGCACGATCCGCCTCGACCGCCCCCCGATGAACGCGCTCGACATCGCCCTCCAGGACCGGCTCAAGGAACTGGCCGAAGAGGCGACCCGGCGCGAGGACGTCCGCGCCGTGATCATCTACGGCGGCGAGAAGGTGTTCGCGGCGGGCGCGGACATCAAGGAAATGCAGGCGATGGACCACGCGGCGATGGTCGTACGGTCCCGCGCCCTGCAAGACTCCTTCACCGCCGTCGCCCGTATCCCCAAGCCCGTCGTCGCCGCCGTCACCGGCTACGCACTAGGCGGCGGCTGCGAGCTCGCCCTCTGCGCCGACTTCCGCATCGCCGCCGACAACGCCAAGCTCGGCCAGCCGGAGATCCTGCTCGGCCTGATCCCCGGCGCGGGCGGCACCCAGCGCCTGTCGCGTCTGGTCGGCCCCTCCAAGGCCAAGGACCTCATCTTCACGGGCCGCATGGTCAAGGCCGACGAGGCGCTCACCATCGGCCTGGTGGACCGCGTCGTGCCCGCCGCCGAGGTCTACGAGCAGGCGCACCAGTGGGCCGCGCGGCTCGCGCAGGGTCCCGCGCTCGCGCTGCGCGCCGCCAAGGAGGCCGTGGACGCGGGCCTGGAGACGGACATCGACACCGGGCTCGCGATCGAGCGCACCTGGTTCGCCGGTCTGTTCGCCACCGAGGACCGTGAGCGTGGCATGCGCAGCTTCGTCGAAGAGGGTCCCGGCAAGGCGAAGTTCCTCTGAAACCCGCCTGCGAAGCGATCAGTTGAGGGCGCGTCAGCCAAAGTGTCCCCCGAAGGAGCGGATTATGCATGGCTTAAGAGAACCTTAAGCCTGCCTGTCCCGGGGCTTTAAGTGATCATGCGTAAGCAAGCAGTCATCGCAGGTCACCGGGGGTGTAAGGGGGTCTTCCCTGCCATTGGCATATGCCTACCCGGCCCCCCGGAACGGTTGGTTCCGGGGAGCTTATTCCGACGGAACGTCCCCGGGAGGCGCTCTGTGCGGCCATGATGGGGAGCATGGCGGGGCTGGAGGATATCGAACAGCCGCGGCGACACGGGAGTGCGACCGCGGCCCGCTGGTCGCCGGCGGTCGAGGACGAACACGCGCTGAAGGCGCTGGAGTTGTTCGGCAATCCGACGGACGCGGAGGTTCCGCTGCCGTCGCGCCCGGAGTCCGCCGCCATCGCGCGTCGGCTCGCTCAGGTCGTGGTGCTGCGGCACTGGGGGCTCTCCCCGAAGCTGACCGAGGACGCGGTTCTCCTCACCTCCGAACTCGTCGGCAACGCCGTGCGGCACACCGGCGCCCGCGTCTTCGGGCTGCGGATGATGCGACGGCGCGGCTGGATCAGGATCGAGGTGCGCGACCCCTCGCGCGGACTGCCTTGCCTGATGCCGGTGCACGAACTCGACGTCAGCGGTCGCGGCCTCTTCCTCGTCGACAAGCTCTCCGACCGGTGGGGCGTGGATCTGCTGCCGCGCGGCAAGACGACCTGGTTCGAGATGCGGGTCGCCGACCGCTGAGGGTCGGCAACCGCTGATGATCGGCAGTTGATCGTGGGTGCGCGAAAGCCCTCGGGTACGCGAAAGCCCCCGGTCGCCGGTTGTGGCGCTGCGGGGGCTTTCGCGGAGCGCCGTGGACTAAGGGGTGTGGTCCACGGCCGCTGATGACGACCTGAGCCCGGGTCAATGGGGGTCGCGGCTCCGACTATGGCAGACGGGCGCCGACGATCCAAAAGCCCATAAGGGTCGATAGGTAACCAAATCATGACAGTTTAGAGGTGAATCCTTGGTGAGCTGGGACACCTACCTGGTAAACGCTGGTTAAGTTCTGGCTGTGACAGGGGATCCGCAAGGCGTCGAGCAGGGGTCGCCGGACTCCGCGGTTCCGACCCGCAGGCTCCGGGGGCGGGCAATCAGCGGCTTTTGACCGCTTTTACCATTAAATAGTCGGGTGATCGAGACTGACCGCCGCGGAGCCCTGCGTGCGGGCGCGGGACTGGCCGTCGCGGGCGCGCTCGCCGGGTGTGCTGGGGGCGCCGGGAGTGCCCGGGGTGCTGACGCTGCCGGAAGTGCCGGGAGCACCGGCATCGGCCCCGCCCCCGCCCCCGTACGCGACCGCCCCGGCTCCCCGAGTGGCCGCGCCACCCCGTCCCGCAAGGCGGCCCCCCGCCCCGCCCCGGCGCCCGGCCGCTACTCCGGACTCCCCGGACAGATCACACACGGGCCCCGCGACCGCCCCCGCGTCGCCCTCACCTTCCACGGCCAGGGCGACCCGGCCACCGCGCGCGCCCTGCTCTCCACCGCCGAGAACGCAGGCGCCAAGGTCACCGTCCTCGCCGTCGGCAGCTGGCTCGACGCACACCCCGAACTCGCCCGCCGCATCCTCGACGGCGGCCACGACCTCGGCAACCACACCCAGCGCCACCTCACGATCAACGAGCTGCCCGAAGCCGACGCCTACGCCGAGATCACCGGCTGCGCCGAACGACTGCGCCGCCTCACCGGCTCCATCGGCACCTGGTTCCGGCCCTCCCGCGCCGAGACGGCGACCCCTCTCGTCGCCCGCCTCGCGCGCCGCGCGGGCTACCCGCACGTCCTCTCGTACGACGTCGACTCCCTCGATTTCACCTCGCCCGGCGCCCCGGCCGTCACCCGCAAGATCGCCGCAGAGGTGCGTGCGGGCTCCGTCGTGAGCCTGCACTTCGGGTACGCGGACACGGTCGCCGCGCTCCCCGCCGTCCTGGAAGACCTCGAACGCCGCGGCCTGCGCGCGGTGACGACCACGGAGCTGCTGACCTGATGACCCTGCACCTGAATCTCACCCGGCGCACCGGAGCGGTCATCGCCGTCGGTGCCGTCGTCGCCGCCGCGCTCGCCGGCTGCGGCGGCGGCAGTGACGCCCGCGAGAACGAAGCGCTCGGCACCAAGGGCATCAAGAAGACCGCCGAGCCCAAGGCGGCGCCCGGCCTCCCCGGCATGCCGCCCCTCCTGGACCCCAAGGACGTCTACGCGGCCGACCGCCCGGGCAAGCTCTCCCCGGTGGTCAAGGACTTCCCCTCCCGTGTCTACGTCCCCAACACCAACACCAATACCGTCTCGGTCATCGACCCCAAGACGTACGAAGTGATCGACACGATCGAGGTCGGGATCCAGCCCCAGCACGTCGTCCCCTCCTGGGACATGAAGACGCTCTGGGTCAACAACAACCGCGGCCACTCGCTCACGCCCATCGACCCGAAGACCGGCAAGGCGGGCAAGCCGGTCGCCGTCCACGACCCGTACAACCTCTACTTCACGCCCAACGGCAAGTACGCGATCGTGATGGCCTCGATGGACCGCGAACTCGTCTTCCGCGACCCGCACACCATGAAGGAGGTCAAGACCGAACCGGTCAGCTGCTACGGCGTCAACCATGCCGACTTCTCGGCGGACGGGCGCTACTTCATCGTCTCCTGCGAGTTCTCCGGCGAACTCCTCAAGGTGGACACGGAGAAGATGAAGGTCATCGGCCAGCAGAAGCTGCCCTTCAAGGGCGCCATGCCACAGGACGTGAAGATCTCGCCCGACGGCAAGACCTTCTACGTGGCCGACATGATGGCCGACGGCATGTGGGTCCTGAGCGGCGACAAGTTCGACAAGCCGAAGCTCCTGCCCACCGGCAAGGGCACCCACGGTCTGTACATCAGCCGCGACTCACGCGAGATGTACGTGTCCAACCGGGGCGAAGGCACCATCTCCGTATTCGACTTCCCCAAGAACAAACTCACCAAGAAGTGGAAGCTCCCCCAGGGCGGCAGCCCCGACATGGGCGGGGTCTCGGCGGACGGCAACACCCTGTGGCTCTCCGGCCGTTACGACTCCGAGGTGTACGCCATCGACACCCGCACCGGAGTCCAGACCGCCCGCATCCCCGTCGGCGGCGGCCCGCACGGCCTCGCGGTCTACCCGCAGCCCGGCCGCTACTCGCTCGGACACACGGGAATCTTCCGCTGAGTGAATACAGCTGAATTCAGCTGAGTAATACAACGGTTGACCATCACGGCGAACGGGCACCAAAGGGGTAGATCGACCCTCCCCCCACTGCTCCGCCGCCCAGGAGGCCGCCCGTGCTCAAAGGCATCGACGTCAGCTCGTACCAGTCCACCTTCGACACGGACGGCATCTCTTTCGTCATCATAAAAGCGACGGAGGGTCGTTCGTACGTCAATCCGCGACTGACCGCACAGACGAAGCGGGCGCGGGACGGCGGCTGCGTGGTCGGCTTCTACCACTTCCTGTGGCCGGGGAACATCAAGGCCCAGGCGGAGTACTTCGTCAGCAAGGCCCCTGAAAAAGCGGGGGACTTGCTGGCGGTGGACTGGGAGTGGACGGGCGAGCACACGCGCGCGAGCAACGCGGAGAAGGACCGCTTCATCAAAGAGGTGAAGCGGCTGCGTCCGAACCACCGGGTTCTGTTGTACGCAAACCGCGATTTCTGGCTCAACTACGACACCACGTCGTACGCGGGCGACGCCCTCTGGATCGCCGACTACGTGACGGCGGGCAAGCCGCGCATCCAGGCGAAGTGGCGTATCCACCAGTACACGTCCTCGCCGCTGGACAAGAACGTCGCGGACTTCGCGAGCGAGGACGCGCTGCGGGACTGGGCCAAGCCCTAGCGTCCCGCGCCGCCCTCGCCGGCCGATTCAGGCGCGCCACTCCGGTGTCCGCTCCTGTGATGCCGAGTCCAGTGCCTTGCGGATCGCTTCCGTGTCTGCCGCGAGGCCGTAGACCGGGGTGCCAGGCTGTTGGCGCCAGGAGTTGTCCTGGCCGCCGTTGTCGACGGTGTCGAAGCCGATTTCGTCGATGAGGTCGCGTACGACCTTCTTGGCGGCCTCGTCGTCGCCGGACACCGGGAGCGCGACGCGGTCGGGTGCGCCCTTGGGGCGGGGCTTGTCGAGGATGTCCCCGGCGTACGTGCCGTTGAAGGCCTTGATCACCGGGTGGCCGATCTGCCGCTCGGTCCAGCGGCTCTCGGTCAGGCCCTCCTCGATCTCGGCGATCTTCCCGTCGCGCTGCTGCGGGTAGTAGTTGCCGGTGTCGATGACCGCGAGGCCGTCGGCCGCGCCGTCGAGGAAGCCCGCCGGCAGGTTCGGTACGGCCTTCAGGGGGATCGTCACGACGACGACCTGCGCGCCCCGCGCGGCCTCCTCGACCGTCACCGGCGTCGCGCCGGTTTCCTCGGCGAGGGCGGTGAGGGTGTGCGGACCCCGGGAGTTCGCCACGGAGACGTCGTGGCCGACCGCCGTGAACCGCCGGGTGAGATTGCCGCCGATGTTGCCCGCGCCGATGATGCCGATCTTCATGACTCGCGCCCTTCCGTGGTTCGTTCGCCTGGGTCGTAACGGAGCCAACCTCCGGAACGGGTGAGGTATTCCGGGCCGGGTGGTTCCGGCTGGGCGGTCGGCCGCTCGGATCTCAGAGTTTCACCACGATCTTGCCTGTGTGGGTATTGGACTCCATCAGGCGGTGCGCGTCCTGTATGCGGTCGAGGCCGTCGAAGACCTCGGCGATCGGCGGCCGGAAGGCTCCGTCGCGCAGCCCATGGTTCAGGAACGCCGTGGAGCGGCGGCGGCCGCCCGGCGTGGTGGTCAGGGCGAAGTTGGCGTACATGTGGATCTTGAGGCCGGCGATCCAGGGCAGCTCGGCGGGGCGTGGGTCGAGCCAGCCGTAGACGACGATGCTGCCGCCGTCCGGCACGAGCGCCTCGGCCAGGGTGCGGAGGCCGGGACCACCGAACGCGTCGAAGACGAGCTCGACACCGCGCCCGCCGGTGAACCGCTTGACCTCCTTCACGACGTCCTCTTCGTCCGTGACGACGACGTGCGCCGCGCCGATGTCGAGGAGTTGCCGCTTCTTCGCCTCGGTGCGCGTGGTGGCGACGGGGACGGCTCCGATGCGCCGGGCGACCTGGATCGCGGCGGTACCGACGCCGCTGGACGCGCCGGTGATCAGGACGTGGTCGCCGGGCCGCAGTCCGCCGGTCTCGATCATGCCGCCGTACGCCGTGGTGTAGGTGAGCCAGGCCGCGGCGCCGGTGACCGCGTCCACGTCGGCGGGGCGCGGCACGACGGCCGACGCGGGCAGGACGACGCGGTCGGCGTACACGCCCTGTGTGCTCATCTCGATGCCAGGTCCGGTGAACACCGTGTCGCCCGCGGTGAATTCGGTGACGCCCTCGCCGGTCTGCTCGACGATGCCCGCGGCTTCATAGCCGAGCCGCGAGCCGGGCACGGTGGCCTGGTAGTAGTAGCCCCCGGAGCGGAAGAGGGCTTCGGCGCGGTTGAGGCCCAGTGCCTCGACCCGGATGAGGACCTCTCCGGGGCCCGGCGCCGTCAGCTCCACCTCGCGGATTCCGAGGACTTCGGGGCCGCCGATCTCGTCGAAGAAGACGGTGCGGGCGGTGGTGGGTGTCGTTGCCTCGCGCTTCGTTGTGCCGGTCGTTGCGGTGATGCTGCCGGTCGTCGTTGTCATGCCGGGAACGCTATGCGGGCCGTGTGAGACGTTCCATGCCTGTCGATCTCGAAGTTATGCCCGTTCGTATCGCCGATTGCGGATCGCGCTACCGTACGGACATGGACGTACTCAGCGACGCGATCGCGGTCATGCGGACGGGGCGCCCGCACTCCTCCCGGACGTACAGGCGCGGCCCCTGGGGCATGCGGTTCCACCCGTCGAACGGCGCCGGATTCCATGTCGTCCTGCAGGGTTCCGCCTGGCTGCTTCCGGCCGGGGACGGCGCGCAGCCGGTGGCGCTCGGGCCCGGTGACGTCGCCTTCCTCGCGCACGGGCGGGGGCACGGCCTCGCGAGCGAACCCGGCGTACCGCTGGAGGAGTTCACCCCGGAGCCTGACGGTTCCCGGCCGAGGACGCGGCAGGACGACAGTGAGGGCGACGGCGCGGCCACCGTGCTGCTCTGCGGGGCCTACCAGCTGGACCGGGCGCGCGCCCACCCGCTCCTCGCCGAACTGCCCGAGGTCGTGCACCTGCCGGCCAGGGTCGGTGAGCACCCCTCGCTGCGCGCCGCCGTCGAGCTCCTCGGCGCCGAACTCGCGGACGCGCAGCCGGGGTCGGACGCAGTGGTCCCCGCGCTGCTCGACACGATGCTGCTGTACATCCTGCGGGCGTGGTGGCTGCGCGAGCGGACCACCGGGCATCCTGCGGGCTGGGCGGCGGCGCTGCGGGATCCGGCGGTGACGGCCGCGCTGGACGCGATCCATGACGACCCCGCGGGCCCGTGGACGGTCGAGGAACTCGGGGCGCGGGCGGGTCTTTCCCGTGCGGCGTTCGCCCGGCGGTTCATGGCGACGGTGGGGACGCCCCCGCTCGCCTACCTGACGTGGTGGCGGATGACGACGGCCGGGCGGCTGCTGCGTGAGGAGGATCTGCCGCTGCGGCAGGTCGCCGAGAGGGCGGGGTACACCTCCGAGTTCGCCTTCTCCAGGGCGTTCAAGCGGGAGTTCGGGGTGGCGCCGGGGCAGTACCGGAAGCTGCGGGCCGCCGGGTAGGCCGTACGCGAAGTGGTGTGTGACGCGGATGGCTGGTGTGACGAGGGGCACAGGAACGCGTTTGCGGGTGCGGAGAGATACGTGGTGTGAGGCCTACTGAACTGGGAGATGGCATCCATGCACGTATCCGGGCAGGTGAGCGCGAGGCGTTCGGGGAGTTGTACGAGGCGTACGCGCGGACGGTCTACAACCACGCGCTCCGGCTGACCGGCAACTGGTCGACCGCCGAGGAGGTCATGTCCGAGACCTTCCTCGCGGCCTGGCGTACCCGTGACCGGCTCGAACCGGGCGGCGGTTCGCTCAAGCCGTGGCTGCTCGGCATCGCCACGCACAAGGCGCAGAACGCCAACCGCGGCCTGCGCAGACGGCTCGCCTTCCTGCACCGGCAGCCGCCCCCGCCCGACGTGGCGGACTTCTCGGAGGAGTCCGCGGGGCGGCTGGACGACGCGCGGCGGCTCGCCGCGGTGCACGGTGCGCTGCGACAGCTGCGCCGCCCCGAGCGTGAGGTGCTCGTGCTCTGCGTGTGGTCCGGGCTCGATTACGCGGAGGCCGCCGAGGCGCTGGGCATACCGGTCGGCACGGTGCGGTCGCGGCTCTCGCGGGCCCGCGCACGGCTGCGGCGGCTCAGTGAGGACGGGGGCGGCGGGCTCGGTGGGGTGGGTGGGGCTTCCGCGTCAGAAGTACGGAAAGCGAAGAAAGTTACGGAACCGCTCCGTCGTCGCGGAGAGGTAGAGAGTGAGGCCGCGTTCGCGGCCCTGCCCCTGCGGGAGGAATTCCGATGAGCGCCGCCACCCCGCCGCCGGGAGAGGCCGAGGCCGCCGAACTGGCCCGCCTGCTGCCGGAGTCGGACGAAAACGAATGGCAGCTTCCGCCGGGGCGTCACCTTCACCACAAGGACGTCCTGATGCAGCAGATCGACCGCGACCGCGACCGCGACCACGACACGGCCCGGAGCCGGACCCCGCAGGCCGCCCTCGCCCCCGCCCCCGCAACGCCCCGGCGCCGCCTCCTGCGCCCCGCGGTGCTGATGCCGGCCGCCGCCGCGCTCGCGGCAGCCGGCGTCCTGCTGGCCACGCTGCCCTCCGACGACACCGACGGCGTCCGTGACATGGGCGCCGGCGAAGGCGCCACCGCCAACGCGGCCGTCACCCTCGACCGGATCGCGAACGCCTCCCTGAAGGCCGACACCCCGCGGGTCAAGGCCGGCCAGTTCGTCTACATACGCAGCCTGGTCCGGGGCAACGAGGGCAAGCTGGACGGCAAGGTGAAGCTCGGCGCTCCGTACAAGCAGCAGATGTGGATGTCGCAGGACCCCGCTCCCGTCACGAACCTCGGCATGATCCGCGAGAGCGGGAAGGGGGCGACGATGCCGGGTCAGGACGTCCCCGTCGAGGCGTCCGCCGTGGACGGTTCGGATGACTCGGGGGCCATTCCGGAGGGGCCCGAGCGGCCCACGTACAACTGGCTCGCCTCGCTGCCCACGGACCCCGACGCCCTGTTGAAGAAGCTGTACGCCGAGACGGAGCCGGCCGACGAGCGGGAGACGAAGGCGCAGGCCGTCTTCGACAAGATCGGCGACCTGCTCGGCCAGACGGTCATGCCGCCGGAGAACGCCGCCGCGTTCTACAAGGCCGTCGCCAAGCTTCCCGGGGTGACCGAGGTGCCCGACGCGGTGGACGCGGCGGGCCGCCACGGCATCGGGATCACGCTCGATGAGTCGTCGTACGCGACGCGCAGCGAATGGATCTTCGACAAGAAGTCCTTCGAGTATCTCGGCTCGCGCGGTTACATGACCAAGAACCACAAGCCGGGCGGCAAGCCCGGCAAGGCGGGCAACCCCGAGGTCCTCTACGGGAGCGACGCGGTCCTGGAGCGCGCGGTCGTCGATCAGAAGGGCATGGAGCCCGAATCCGCCGGCGAGCGCGGCTGAGTACGGTTCGGGCGCCCGCCCCGCACCGCCCGCAGCAGCAGAAAGAGCAGCAGGCCGAACGGCGAGAGAAGGATCGTCAGGACCAGGACCGGTCCCGTCACCAGCGGGTGCAGGCCGATGCGCCGAGCCTCGCGGTACATCCACTGTCCGATCAGCAGGTCCCAGGCGATGACCTGGGCCCAGATCGCGCCCGCCCCGTTGGCGAGTACGAGCAGTTCGCGGAATCCGTCGATGTCCGGGCTGCTGACGGCGGCCCAGAGTTCGGGGAGGACGGGCAGCGCCATCGCGGTGTAGACGGCGAGGATCGCCGCGAGCGCGGCGGTCGACGAGCTGATCGCGCGCCGCGGGTGGCGGACCCACGAGTCGAACCGCGCTGCCGCCGACCTGTCACGGGCCCTCGCCGCCATGGGGCGCCTCGGGCACGGGGCGTTCACGGAACTCCTCGACGAGTACGCCGACGCCGCCGAACTGATCGCCCGCGCCGACCTCGGCTATGTGGGCCGGCGGGTGGCGGTGGAGGACTTGGTGGAGAGCGTGGTGATCGGCACGGTCCTCGGCGAGGCGGTCTTCAACGCGATGCGGCGCTTGGCGCATGTGGACGCGTCGGCCCGGATGTACGGGGTCGGCGGAGCGGGGGCGCTCAGCGGCGAGGGGGAGGCGGCGGCAACCTAGGCGCGGGCCGACAACCTGCCGAGGGGCGCCTGAAGTTCGGCCCGGGCCCCGTCGCCTCGACGGCCCGTACGAACGCGGCGTGGGCGGCGTCCCCGTCGTTCGGGTCCTTGGTGCGTACGTCGGTCAGGTCGAGGAGGCCGAGCAGGCCCTCTGACCGACCCCTCTTCGCCGAGTTCGCCCCCGTACTGCGGGAGGGCGATGCCGGCGTCGATGAACGCGGCGTCGGCTGCCCTGCGCCCTTCGAGCGCGGCGCGCATCGCCGGAGCTCGCGGCCGGTACGACGCACGCGCTGCTGCTGCGCGACGGGCGTGCGCTCGCCTCCGGCCGCGTGGACGACGTACTGACCGGCGACCAGGTCAGCAAGTGCTTCGACCATCCGGTGCGGCTCACGCGCACGGAGGGGCGGTGGAGCGTGCGGGCGGTGCGGCACACCCGCTGAACACGCGGAAGGGGCCCGGCACGCGCGTGCCGGGCCCCTTCCGCGTACTGCCCCTGCTTACGTGTCCGGGCCCCTACTTGTTCAGGCTCGCCCAGAACTCGTCGAAGGAGAGGCGCTTGTCCTTGTCGGCGTCCTTCGTGCCGATCACGGCCTCGGCCACCGTCTCGGTGACGTAGAAGTCCCCCATCTTGGCCATGGCCGACTTCCACTCCGCCGCTGTGATGAAGCCGTCGCCGTCCGCGTCGAACTGCTCGAACGTCTTACGCGCTTCCTCGATGTCCGCCACCGGATCCACCCCTTCTTCGTGCACTACTGACGGGACTCAGGGTATCCGCCGTACGGGTGACTTCCGGGACGAGGGCTCAGCACTCGATGATGTTCACGGCGAGCCCGCCGCGCGCGGTCTCCTTGTACTTCACGGACATGTCGGCGCCCGTGTCCTTCATGGTCTTGATGACCTTGTCGAGGGAGACCTTGTGGCTGCCGTCGCCGCGCATCGCCATCTTCGCGGCGGTGACGGCCTTGACCGCCGCCATGCCGTTGCGCTCGATGCAGGGGATCTGGACGAGGCCGCCGACCGGGTCGCAGGTCAGGCCGAGGTTGTGCTCCATGCCGATCTCGGCCGCGTTCTCGACCTGCTCGGGGCTGCCGCCGAGCACCTCGGCGAGCGCGCCCGCGGCCATCGAGCAGGCGGAGCCGACCTCGCCCTGGCAGCCGACCTCGGCGCCGGAGATCGAGGCGTTCTCCTTGAAGAGCATGCCGATCGCGCCCGCCGCGAGCAGGAAGCGGACCACGCCGTCCTCGTCCGCCCCGGGGATGAAGTTCATGTAGTAGTGCAGGACCGCCGGGATGATGCCCGCCGCGCCGTTCGTCGGGGCGGTGACCACACGGCCGCCCGCGGCGTTCTCCTCGTTCACGGCCATCGCGTACAGCGTGATCCACTCCATGGAGCGGGCCAACGGGTCGCCCTCGGCGCGCAGCTGGCGCGCGGAGTTCGCCGCGCGGCGGCGCACCTTCAGGCCGCCCGGCAGGATGCCCTCGCGGGACATGCCGCGCGAGACGCAGGACTGCATGACGCCCCAGATGTCGAGCAGGCCCGCGCGGATCTCCTCCTCGGTGCGCCACGCCTTCTCGTTCTCCAGCATCAGCGCGGAGATGGAAAGGCCCGTCTCCTCGGCCAGGCGGAGCAGCTCGTCGCCGGTCCGGAAGGGGTGCTTGAGGACCGTGTCGTCCGGCACGATCGGGTTCTCGCCGGCCACGGCGTCGTCGTCGACCACGAAGCCGCCGCCCACGGAGTAGTACGTCTTCTCCAGGAGGAGGGCGCCCTCACGGTCGTACGCGAAGATCGTCATGCCGTTGGCGTGGTACGGCAGGGCCTTGCGGCGGTGCAGGATCAGATCCTCGTCGAAGTCGAAGTCGATCTCGTGCATGCCGAGCAGATTGAGGCGGCCGGTGCTCTTGATCTGCTCGACGCGCTCGTCGGCGGACTCGACGTCGACCGAGCGCGGGGACTCGCCCTCCAGGCCGAGCAGAACCGCCTTCGGGGTGCCGTGGCCGTGCCCCGTCGCACCGAGGGAGCCGTAGAGCTCGGCCCGTACGCAGGCGGTGTGGGCCAACAGGCCCTCGTTCTTGAGGCGGCCGGCGAAGATGCGGGCGGCGCGCATGGGGCCGACCGTGTGGGAGCTGGACGGGCCGATGCCTATCGAGAACAGGTCGAAGACCGAGAGGGCCACGAGAAACTCCAATGGTGATTGGTAGACGCCGTTGTCTGCCGGGGTGGTGCAGAAAACTACGAACGCGGGGCATGAGCCGGGGCACCGCACTCACTGTCTTCACTGTCCAGTGTGCGCGGTGCCCCGAAGATTCGTACGAAAGAAAAGCGTACGAAAATGCTACAGGTTGGGGTACAGCGGGTGCTTTTCCGCCAAGGCGGAGACGCGAGCCTTCAGGGATTCCGCGTCGAAGCCGGGCTTCAGCGCCTCGGCGATGATGTCGGCGACCTCACGGAAGTCGTCCTCCTGGAAGCCGCGGGTCGCGAGCGCCGGCGTGCCGATCCGCAGGCCCGAGGTGACCATCGGGGGACGCGGGTCGTTCGGGATCGCGTTGCGGTTGACCGTGATGCCGACCTCGTGGAGACGGTCCTCGGCCTGCTGCCCGTCGAGCTCGGAGTTGCGCAGGTCCACCAGGACCAGGTGCACGTCCGTGCCGCCGGACAGGACGTCGACGCCGACGGCCTTCGCGTCGTCCCGCACCAGGCGCTCGGCCAGGATGCGGGCGCCGTCCAGGGTGCGCTGCTGGCGCTCCTTGAACTCCTCGGAGGCCGCGACCTTGAAGGAGACGGCCTTGGCCGCGATCACGTGCTCCAGGGGACCGCCCTGGAAGCCGGGGAAGACCGCGGAGTTAAGCTTCTTCGCGAACTCCTTGTCGCGGGCCAGGATGACGCCGCCGCGCGGGCCGCCCAGGGTCTTGTGCGTGGTGGAGGTCACCACGTCCGCGTACGGCACCGGGTTGGGGTGCAGACCGGCGGCCACGAGACCGGCGAAGTGCGCCATGTCGACCCACAGCTTCGCGCCGACCTCGTCGGCGATGCGGCGGAACTCCGCGAAGTCGAGCTGACGCGGGTAGGCGGACCAGCCCGCGATGATCACCTTCGGGTTGTTCTCCTTGGCCAGGCGCTCGACCTCGGCCATGTCGACCAGACCGGCCTCGTCCACGTGGTACGCGACCACGTTGAACTGCTTGCCGGAGAAGTTCAGGCGCATGCCGTGGGTGAGGTGGCCGCCGTGCGCCAGGTCGAGGCCGAGGATCGTGTCGCCGGGCTGGGCGATCGCGAAGAGAGCGGCCTGGTTCGCGGAGGCGCCGGAGTGCGGCTGGACGTTGGCGTACTCGGCGCCGAACAGCTCCTTGATCCGGTCGATCGCGATCTGCTCGGTCACGTCCACGTGCTCGCAGCCGCCGTAGTAGCGGCGGCCGGGGTAGCCCTCGGCGTACTTGTTGGTGAGGACCGTGCCCTGGGCCTCCATGACCGCGACGGGAGCGAAGTTCTCCGACGCGATCATTTCCAGGGTGGACTGCTGACGGTGGAGCTCGGCGTCGACGGCGGCGGCGACGTCCGGGTCCAGCTCGTGGAGAGGGGTGTTGAGAAGCGACATCAGGTGGTCCCTAGGGGTCTTCGGGGGGCTTCAGCTGCCGGAGAACTCGGTGTACTCGTCGGCGGAGAGCAGGTCCTTCGGCTCCTCCGTGACGCGCACCTTGAAGAGCCAACCACCCTCGAACGGGGCGGAGTTGACGAGCGAGGGGTCGTCCACGACGTCCTGGTTCGACTCGACGACCTCACCGGTCACCGGCGAGTACAGGTCGCTGACCGACTTGGTCGACTCGAGCTCGCCGCACGTCTCGCCCGCGGTCACCGCGGCGCCGGCCTCGGGAAGGTCGGCGTAGACGACGTCACCGAGCGCGTTGGCGGCGTGCTCCGTGATACCGACCGTCGCCACGCCGTCCTCGGTGGCCGAGAGCCACTCGTGCTCCTTGCTGTAACGCAGCTGCTGGGGGTTGCTCATGACCTGAATTCTCCTGTACGCGGGTGGGTGCTGCGGAACGGGGATGATGTGCGTGGGGTCACTTCCGGCTCGGCGCGGAGCCGGAGGCGTCACTTCTGGCGCTTGTAGAACGGCAGTGCCACGACCTCGTACGGCTCGTGCGTGCCCCGGATGTCGACGCCGACACCCGCGCTTCCGGGGGCCGCGTGCGCCGCGTCGACGTACGCGATGGCGATCGGCTTGCCGAGCGTCGGGGACGGCGCGCCGGAGGTGACCTCGCCGATGACCTTGCCGTCGGCGACCACGGAGAAGCCCGCGCGCGGGATGCGGCGGCCCGCGGCGATCAGGCCCACCAGCTTGCGCGGGGGAGCGGTCTCGGCGCGCTCGGCGGCGGCGGCGAGCGCGGCGCGCCCCACGAAGCTCTCGGACATCGAGGTCTTCTCGAACTTCACGACCCGGCCAAGGCCCGCGTCGAAGGGCGTCAGCTCGGCGGTCAGCTCGTGCCCGTACAGCGGCATGCCCGCCTCCAGGCGCAGCGTGTCGCGGCAGGAGAGCCCGGCCGGGACCAGGCCGACGGGCTCGCCCGCCTCCATCAGCGCGTTCCAGAGCTTCTCGGCGTCACCGGGCGCGACGAAGAGCTCGAAGCCGTCCTCGCCGGTGTAGCCCGTGCGGGCGATCAGGGCGGAGACGCCAGCGACCGTGCCCGGCAGGCCCGCGTAGTACTTCAGGCCGTCCAGGTCGGCATCCGTGAGTGACTTCAGGATGCCGGGGGACTCGGGACCCTGGACGGCGAGCAGGGCGTACGCGTCGCGGTCGTCGCGGACCTCGACGTCGAAGTCCCCGGCGCGGTCGCGCAGGACGTCCAGGACATTCTGGGCGTTCGACGCATTGGCGACAATCATGTACTCCGGGGCGTCGGGCTCGCCGAGCCGGTAGACGATCAGGTCGTCCAGGATCCCGCCGTTCTCGGCACAGATCATCGTGTAACGGGCGCGGCCGACACCGATGGAGCCGATGTTGCCGACGAGCGAGAAGTTCAGGAAGTCCACGGCCTGCGGTCCGGTGACCGTGATCTCGCCCATGTGGGAGAGGTCGAAGAGACCGGCCTTGGTGCGCACGGCGACGTGCTCGTCGCGCTCGCTGCCGTAGCGCAGCGGCATGTCCCAGCCCGCGAAATCGGTCATGGTCGCACCGAGCGCGCGATGCACGGCATCGAGGGCGGTCAGACGGGGGACGGTACTCATACGGGGAACTCCCAGGGGCATGACGGGCGAGGTCGATCCTCCCCATCTGTCATCGGAACCTGAGAGGTTCACCACGACCCGTCCGTAAAGGGGGTCATGACTTGCACCTTGGGTGGAGCCGCCGGGGCGGCCCGCTTTTCAGATGTGCCTCGCCCGCGCGGTACGGGGCCTGAGAGATTCAAGGGAGGGACTTGCTCCTTCGGCGCCCCGGAGCGCCTTGACGACGGTGTCCGGGAACTCTCCCGCGCGGATTCAAACGGCCTGTATGGAGTTTGCGCGCACATCATTGCACGCGCCCCTGTCACAGGGCAGTGCCGATCGAGTAATGCCCTTGTGCCGCATTACCTTCTCTTTACACTTGCCGGGGAAGCTGCGGTAAGCAGTTACGTGACCGCTTAGGGGAGGCCGATCACGGTGCGCAGGACGAGTGTCTACGCGACCAGCACGGGGGTGGCCCTGCCCAAACAGGCCGCCGCCCCCACCAGGGAGAGCTGCGGCCCCCTGCCCGCGGCCGTCGTGCGCGACCTGCGGCAGCGCACGGGCCACAGCCCGCACCGCCTCACGTTCGGCGCGGGCGATCTCGTCGTCGTCTCCGGCCTTCCGGGCAGCGGCAAGTCCACGCTGATGCGCCGGGCCGTCGCGGGGCCGCGCATCGACTCGCAGGACACCCGCGACCGCTGGGCCCGGCGCATGCCGCGCCTGCTGCCGTACGCGGTCTACCGCCCCCTGGTCCGCATCGCGCACTACGCGGGCCTGCGCACCGCCCTGCGCTCCGGCGAGGGCGTCGTGGTGCACGACTGCGGCACCCAGGCGTGGGTGCGCCGCTGGCTGGCCCGCGAGGCCGCGCGGCGGGGCACGACGCTGCACCTGCTGCTGCTCGACGTGGAGCCGGACACCGCCATAGAGGGCCAGCTCTCGCGCGGACGCGGCGTGTCGAGATACGCCTTCGCACGGCACCGCAGGACCATCGGCCGCCTGATCGGCGCCGCCGAGCGGGGCGATCTGCCGCGCGGCTGCGGTTCCGCGATCCTCCTTGACCGGACGGCGGCGGGCGTCCTGGGCGGGATCGGCTTCGGGGACTGAGCCGCCCTCCGGAGGCCGGGCGGCCCGCCGCGTTAGGGTCGTGCCGCAGGCAGAGCGGGACAGAGCAGGGGTTGGACAGACAGATGGACATTCCGGCGCAGGCGCACCCCCATCCGTACGGAGGATGGCCGGGCAACGAACTCGAAGAGGTGCTCGCGGCATCCCTGGGCACGCCGGGGGCGCCCCATGCGGGCACAGCATCCGCCGGGGCCCGCATCGTCGAGGTGCTCGGCCGCAGCCACGTCTGGGTCCCGCTGCCGAACGGCGGGGCGCCCGACAGCGGCACCCTCGACCTGCCCACACTGGAGATCGAGGGCCAGGCCTACGTCCCCGTGTTCAGCTCCGAGCAGCAGTTCCGGCAGGTCACCGGCGGCCGCATGGGCTGCACCGTGGCCCCCGCCGTTGAGTTCGCACGCGGGCTTCCGCCGCAGCTGGGCATCGCGGTCAACCCGGACGGCACGGTCGGGGTCCCGCTGCCGCCGCCGGCCGTCGCCGAGCTCTGCCGGGCCGGGCGCACCCCGCTGGACGGGCCCGCGAGCGGCGGCCGCGTACGCCTCTTCGAACCGGACTGGCAGGAGGACCCGGTGGACTTCCTGTCCGCCGCCGCCCGCGAGTTCGAGGCCACCGGGGTCGTGCTGAGCGCCCGCCGTTGTCTCGCCAGCGTCGAGGGGGAGGACCCGACGCTGTTCGTCGGCGTCGAACTGAGCTCCTGGGAGGGCAACGCGCGCGAGCTGCCGATGGAGGCCGTGGGCCGGGCCATGGGCGCCGCGCCGGTGGCCTGGCCGGTGAACCTCGTACTGCTCGACGTGGCCCGGGACCCGGTCGGCGACTGGATGCGCGAGCGGGTGAGGCCCTTCTTCGGCCAGAGCCCGCGGCACGAGCACGGACATGTGTAAGGACTTGTGCAGGTACGCGTGCGAGGGTGCCGTACGTCAAGTCGGTGTCAGGATCGCCGCTTAAGCTGGTTTCATGTCCCGGGGCCACCGGGTCAGCGGGCCACGGGTCGGCGGGCCCACCGGGTCGGCGGGTCTTCAGGTCAGCGGGTCATCGCGAAGGGGCGGTTAAGGGTGAGTGCGTCGGGCACGGCTGCGGCCGGGCAGGTCGAGCACATGCTGCGCCAGGTGACGCCCGGGCGTTATGACGCCTACGAGGCGCTCCTGCGGGCCCTCGCCGCCGACCAGGTGTGGATGCTGCTCTGGCACGGCCAGGCCGGATCCCCCGACGCCCAGTACGGAAACATGGAGGTCGAGGGCCTCGGTTACGCCCCGTGCGTGACCTCCGCCCAGGAACTCTCCGCCAGCGGCTGGAACCGCTCGTACGAGGTGGTGAGCGGGCTCGACATCGCCCGCACCCTCTACCCCGACCTCTACGGCCTCTGGCTCAACCCGCACGCACCCGGCGGCGGCGTCGGCATCCCCTGGCTCGACCTGCGGCGCATCGCCTCGGGCCTCGACCTCCAGCCCGCGGGCCCGCTGCGGCTCACCGAGCCCGCCATCGAGATCCCGCAGTTCTACGCCCTGCTCACGCAGAACGCCCACCGCACCCCCGCGGTCCGCTCGCTGCGCCGCGCCTGGGTGCAGCCCGCGCTCGGCGCGCCGTACCTGGCCATCGGCCTCGATGTGTACGACACGTCGCCGTCGTCGGTGGACGGGGTGCGCACGATGATGCAGCAGTCCATCGCCGCCGTCCCCGACGGCCTGCCCGTGTCGACGGTCGCGATGTCCGACGTGTACGACCCGGTCGCCCTGTGGCTGCGCGCCAACGCCCGGCCCTTCTACGACCGCGAGGCCCAGCCCGCCCCGGCCCCCGCGGGCGGCTACGGCTACCCCGCGCAGTACTGAACCGCTGCCGCGCCCCTGTCCGGCAGGGCCTCTAACCGGCCACCGCGGCTCGTATACCTGCCCTGACCGCCAGGATGTCCGTTCTGATGGCGGAGGGGGCCTATGGGCTCCCGTGGCACGTTGCGACCCAACTGCCCCGTGTTCGCCCCTCGTTCACGTGCGTCCGGATAACGGAACACCTCGAACAGCATCACGGTTGAGCATCCTTTCCCCGTCAAGGCTGGTAACAGATCGCAACCCCGATGAAGACTCCCGCAAGTGGGGCGCTTCGCCCCTGTGTACGACGGACTGATCACGTCGCTACAGCGGCAAGTGCGGGCCGGTCACCACCGGTTGAGAGGGGTCCCTGCCACGATGACGGCACCATTGCATGACACACCTGCGGACGCGGACCCGACAGCGGACGTCGCTCCCGCAGTTGATGCAGGGGTGAAGAAGGTCGAGGGGCGGTCCCTCAAGCAGATCGCCTGGAACCGCCTGAAGCGGGACAAGGTCGCCCTGGCCGGCGGTATCACCGTGATTGTTCTGGTCCTCGTGGCCGTCTTCGCTCCCCTGATCGTCTCCCTGTTGGGCCACCCGCCCAACGAGTTCCATCAGGAAGAGCTCGAAGACCTGACGAACCTGCCCAAGGGCGCGTTCGGCGGCATGAGTTGGGACTTCCTCTTCGGCGTCGAGCCGAACAAGGGCCGCGACATCTTCAGCCGGATCGTCTACGGCGCCCGCATCTCCCTCCTGGTGGCCTTCCTCGCCGCCGTGGTGGCCGTGGTGCTCGGCACCTTCTTCGGCATCATCGCCGGTTACTTCGGCGGCTGGGTCGACGCGCTGATCAGCCGGGTCATGGACGTGCTGCTCTCCTTCCCGCAGCTGCTCTTCGTGATCTCCCTGGTCTCGGTCCTGCCCGACGACCTGCTCGGCCTGACCGGCAGCGGCGTACGCATCGCCGTACTGATCCTGGTGATCGGCTTCTTCGGCTGGCCCTACGTCGGCCGCATCGTCCGCGGTCAGACCCTCTCCCTGCGCGAACGCGAGTACGTGGAAGCGGCCCGCAGCCTCGGCGGCGGTCAACGGCACATCCTCTTCCGTGAGTTGCTGCCGAACCTGGTCGCACCGATCACCGTGTACGCGACGCTCATGATCCCCACCAACATCCTCACCGAAGCAGCCCTCAGCTTCCTCGGCGCGGGTGTGCGTCCGCCGACGGCCTCCTGGGGCGGCATGCTCCGGGACGCGCTCGCGACGTACGAGCACGACCCGATGTTCATGGTCTTCCCCGGCCTGGCGATCTTCGTGACCGTGCTTGCCTTCAACCTCTTCGGTGACGGGTTGCGCGACGCCCTGGACCCCAAGGGAACTCGGTAAACAGCTCCAACTGACTTGCCCCTGCCGCAGCGTCAGGTGGCTCTTCCCATGGTTCTTACGGCAGACAAAGGCCAAGGACCGCGAATCTCGGAGGATGCGAGAAATGCCCACAGGTTCCTCTAAACGACGCTTGACCGCCGGCGCGGCCCTCGTCGTGGCGGCGCTGGTGACCACCACGGCGTGCGGCGGCGGCGACGGCGACGACGACAGCAAGGGCGCCGGCTACAACGCGGCGATCGGCAAGGTCGCGAACAAGTCGACGAAGAAGGGCGGAACGCTCAAGTTCATCGCCAAGCAGGACCTGGACTCGGCCGACCCGCAGCGCGCCTACTACGGCATGACGTGGGACTTCATGCGGTACTACACCCGCACGCTGATCACGTACGACACCAAGCCGGGCGCCGCCTCCAACAAGCTCGTCCCCGACCTCGCCGAGTCCACGGCGAAGATCAGCGACGACGGCAAGACCTACACGTACCAGCTGCGTGACGGTCTCACCTGGGAGGACGGCTCGAAGCTGACCTCCAAGGACATCAAGTACGGCATCGAGCGCATCTGGGCGACCAAGGTCATCACCGGTGGCCCCGGCTACCTGAAGTCCACGCTTGACCCCAAGGGCGAGTACAAGGGCCCCTACGAGGACAAGTCGAAGGACAAGCTGGGTCTGAAGGCGATCGAGACGCCCGACGACAACACCATCATCTTCAAGCTGCCCAAGAAGAACGGCGACTTCGAGCAGATGCTCGCGATGCCGTCGGGCACCCCGGTGAAGCAGTCCGAGGACACCGGCGCCAAGTACACCCAGCGCCCGTTCTCCTCCGGCCCGTACAAGTTCCAGAACTACAGCGCCGGCAAGAGCATCACGCTCGTGCGCAACAAGAACTGGAAGAAGTCGTCGGACCCGGTCCGTCCCGCGCTGCCGGACAAGATCCAGGTCACCATCTCGGCGAACCTCGAAGAGAACGACAAGCGTCTGATGGCGGGTGACTACGACATCGACATGAACGGCACCGGCATGACCCAGTCGGGTCGTACCACCGCCATTCAGGACCACAAGGACAACGTCGACAACATGCAGACGGACTTCGTCCGTTACGTCGCCCTGGTGACCAAGACGAAGCCGTTCGACAACGAGTCCTGCCGCAAGGCCGTCTTCTACGCCACGGACTTCGCGGGCCTGCAGAAGACCCGTGGCGGCGAGGTCGCCGCCGGTGAGATCGCCACCAGCGTCTTCCCGAAGTCCATCAAGGGCAACGACGACTACGACCCGTACGGCATCATGGAGCGCAAGGGCAAGCCGGACGTCACCAAGGCCAAGGCCGAGCTGAAGAAGTGCGGCAAGCCGAGCGGCTTCTCGACCAAGATCTCGGCCCGTAACAACCAGCCCGGCGAGGTGGACGCCGCCACGGCGCTCCAGGAGCAGCTGGCCAAGGTCGGCATCAAGGCCGAGGTCGACGCGATCGACGGCGCCGACTCCTCCAGCATCACCGGCTCTCCCGCGGTGGTGAAGAAGCGCGGCATCGGCATGACGATGGCGGGCTGGGGTCCTGACTTCCCGACCGGCCAGGGCTACGCCCAGCCGCTGTTCGACAGCCGTTTCATCAACGAGAACGGCAACTACAACGAGTCGCAGATCGACGAGCCGAAGATCGACAAGTACTTCGACGAGGCGATCGGCACCGTGGACGCGAACAAGGCCGGCGAGATCTACACCAAGCTGGGCCACGAGATCGTCGACAAGGCGTACTGGATGCCCTTCATCTACGAGAAGAACATCAGCTGGCGCTCGTCGCGGGCGACCAACGTCTACTCGTCCGCTGCCTACAGCGGCCGTTACGACTACGTCTCGCTCGGCGTCGACGACTCCAAGAAGTAAGTAGCAGTAGCCGCAAGGAAGTCCCACCGCCGAATCCCGCCAGTCCGAAGGGCAGGTGATGGCCCCGGGCGGTGGCCGGAACCCCTCACAAGGGGGTCCCGGCCACCGCCGGGCCGCGCACAGTGCTTGCTTATCTCATCCGGCGCCTGATCGCCGTCGTCATCATGGTGCTGGTCGTACTGCTCGCGACCTTCACCGTCTTCTTCATGCTGCCCAAGTGGGCGGGACAGGACATCGCCGTCCTCTTCGCCGGTAAGTCGTCCGGAGCCGAGCAGCTCGCGGGCATCCGGATCAAACTGGGACTTGACGACCCTCTGCTCGTCCAGTTCTGGGACTTCGTCAAGGGCATCCCGATGGGGCGTGACTACGCCAACGGGGCCGACGTGACCCACTGCCCTGCCCCCTGCTTCGGATACTCCTTCCGTACCGAGGCACCCGTCTGGGAGACCCTCAAGGACGCCCTGCCCGTCACCGCGGCGCTCGCCGCCGGTGCCTGTGTGCTGTGGCTGGTCGCCGGTGTCGCCACCGGCGTGCTCTCCGCGCTCAAGCGCGGCACCATCTGGGACCGCTCCGCGATGATCACCGCCCTCGCCGGCGTGTCGCTCCCGGTCTTCTTCACCGGCATGATCGCGATGGGTCTCTTCGTGCACACCCTGGGCTGGGTGCACATCGAGGACACCCTCACCACGGAAGACCCGATCAACGTCTGGTTCGAGACGCTGATCCTTCCCTGGATCGTCCTCGCGTTCCTCAACGCCGCCATGTACGCACGGCTCACCCGGGCCACCATGCTCGAAGTGCTCGGTGAGGACTACATCCGCACCGCGCGCGCCAAGGGCCTCGGCGAGGCCGTCGTCATCAGGCGGCACGCGCTGCGCTCCGCCATGACGCCGATCCTCACCGTCTTCGGGCTCGACCTCGGTGTGCTCATGGGCGGCGCCGTGCTCACCGAGTCCACCTTCAACCTGCCGGGGCTCGGCCTCGAGGCGGTCAAGGCCATCAGCACCAAGGACCTGCCGGTGATCCTCGGCGTCACCTTGTGCGCGTCGCTCGCGATCGCCCTCGCCAACCTCGTCGTCGACCTTCTGTACGCCGTCATCGACCCGCGAGTGAGGCTGGGATGACCGAACTGCACAAGACCGGAGCGGCGGTCGGAGAACCCGTCGCTACTTCGGTCCCTCCCACCGCCTTCCTCGAGGTGCGCGACCTCAAGGTGCACTTCCCGACCGACGACGGCCTGGTCAAGTCCGTCGACGGGCTCAGCTTCCAGCTGGAGAAGGGCAAGACCCTCGGCATCGTGGGCGAGTCCGGCTCCGGCAAGTCGGTCACCTCGCTCGGCATCCTGGGCCTGCACACCGCCGGACAGTACGGCCGCCGCAAGGCCCAGCTGTCCGGCGAGATCTGGCTGAACGGCACGGAGCTGCTCACGGCCCCCGCCGACGAGGTGCGCAAGCTGCGCGGCCGCGAAATGGCGATGATCTTCCAGGACCCGCTGTCCGCGCTGCACCCGTACTACTCCATCGGCCAGCAGATCACCGAGGCGTACCGCGTCCACCACAAGGTGGACAAGAAGACCGCCCGCAAGCGTGCCATCGAAATGCTCGACCGGGTGGGCATCCCCCAGCCGGACAAGCGGGTCGACAGCTACCCGCACGAGTTCTCGGGCGGCATGCGCCAGCGCGCGATGATCGCGATGGCCCTGGTGAACAACCCCGAACTGCTCATCGCCGACGAGCCGACGACCGCCCTGGACGTCACCGTCCAGGCGCAGATCCTCGACCTCATCCGGGATCTGCAGAAGGAGTTCGGCTCCGCGGTCATCATGATCACGCACGACCTGGGCGTGGTCGCCGAGATGGCGGACGAACTGCTCGTGATGTACGGCGGGCGCTGTGTCGAGCGGGGCACCGCGGAGAAGGTCTTCTACGAGCCCGAGCACCCCTACACGTGGGGCCTCCTCGGCTCGATGCCGCGCATCGACCGCGAGCAGACCGACCGCCTCGTGCCGGTCAAGGGCTCTCCGCCCAGCCTGATCAACCTGCCGCAGGGCTGCGCCTTCAACCCGCGCTGCCCGTACGCCGACGTCCCCAAGGACCAGATCACGCGTCGGGAGCGGCCCGAACTGCGCGAGGTCGCTCCGGGTCACTTCACCGCCTGCCACATGTCGCAGGAAGAGCGCACCCGGATCTGGACCGAAGAGATTGCGCCGACGCTGTGAACGACGAAACGAAAGACCAGGCGAAGGGCCAGGAGATGACGATCCCGGCGCAGAAGGAGAGCTCGGCCGAGCCGCTGCTCAAGGTCGACGGCCTGGTGAAGCACTTCCCCATCAAGAAGGGGCTGCTGCAGCGCCAGGTCGCGGCCGTGCAGGCCGTCGACGGGCTCAGCTTCGACGTACGCCCCGGTGAGACGCTCGGCGTCGTGGGCGAGTCGGGCTGCGGCAAGTCGACGATGGGCCGCCTGATCACCCGGCTGCTCGAACCGACCGCGGGCCGCGTGGAGTTCGAGGGCACGGACATCACGCACCTGAACACGGGCAAGATGCGTCCGCTGCGCCGTGACGTGCAGATGATCTTCCAGGACCCGTACTCGTCGCTGAACCCGCGGCACACCATCGGCACGATCGTCGGCGCGCCGTTCAAGCTGCAGGGCGTCAAGCCCGAGGGCGGGCTGCGCAAGACCGTGCAGGAGATGCTGGAGCGCGTGGGGCTCAGCCCCGAGCACTACAACCGCTACCCGCACGAGTTCTCCGGCGGCCAGCGCCAGCGCATCGGCATCGCCCGCGCGCTCGCCCTGCGGCCCAAGCTGGTCGTGGCCGACGAGCCCGTCTCCGCCCTGGACGTCTCCATCCAGGCGCAGGTGGTCAACCTCCTGGACGACCTCCAGGACGAGCTCGGCCTCACGTACGTGATCATCGCGCACGACCTCTCGGTCATCCGGCACGTCTCGGACCGTATCGCGGTGATGTACCTGGGCAAGATCGTGGAGCTGGCGGACCGCAACGACCTCTACTCCACGCCGATGCACCCGTACACCAAGGCGCTGCTCTCCGCGGTGCCGGTGCCCGACCCCAAGCGGCGCGGCGTGAAGAGCGAACGCATCCTGCTGCGCGGCGACGTCCCCTCGCCCATCGACCCGCCCACCGGCTGCCGTTTCCACACGCGCTGCTGGAAGGCGACGGAGATCTGCGCGAAGACCGAGCCGCCGCTGATCGCCCTCGCGACGGGCCACCAGGTCGCGTGCCACCACCCGGAGAACGCCGAGGACCAGCAGCCGGGCGACACCAAGCTGCTGCAGGTCGCCAAGGAGGCGATCGACGTGGTGTCGGTGGTGAGCAAGGCGGAGGAGACGGCCGAGGAGGCCGCGGCCCCGAAGAAGACCGTCGGGAAGGACGCCACGGCGGACGCCCCGCAGGCGGCTTCGAAGGCCGCTTCGAAGGGTGACTCCAAGACCGCTTCGAAGGGCGCTTCCAAGGGAGGTTCGAAGGGCGTCTCCAAGGCGGCGAAGGGCCTCTCCAAGGCCGCCTCCGAGGACACTCCGCAAGCGGAGGCCGAGGGTCAGGGGTCAACCGACAGTTAGCGCCTGATGACTTGGTAAAAATCAGGCACCAAGTCATGTACACGCCCATACGGGAGAGTGCAGAGTCTGCGTGTCCGTCTCATCGGAACACGCGCGAAGGGATGACTCATGGCACTCTCCCGTTCGGCACGTCTGGGGGCACTGGCCACCGCCGCCGCCTCCTTCTGTCTGCTCGCCGCCGCACCCGCACCGAACCCCGGCTCGCCCGGCGTCGGCGACCCGTACTTCCCGCTGCTCGGCAACGGCGGATACGACGTACGCCACTACGGCCTCGACGTGGCGTACGACCCCGACACCGACCGCCTCGACGGCCGCACCACGATCACCGCGCGCGCCACCCGGAACCTCTCCTCCTTCAACCTCGACCTCCAGAAGCTGGAGGTGACCAGGATCGAGGTGAACGACAGACGGGCGAAGTTCACCCGCGCCGGCGACGAGATCCGCGTCAGCCCGCGCGAGAGCCTGCGCAAGAACAAGACGTTCACCGTGTCCGTCACCTACGGCGGCGTGCCCGAGCCGCTGAGCGGCCCCATCGTCTTCGGCTCCGACTACGGCTGGATGAAGACCACCGACGGCGTCTTCGTCGCCTGCGAGCCCAACGCCGCCTCCACCTGGTTCCCCTCCAGCGACCACCCCTCGGACAAGGCCGCCTTCGACATCCGCGTCAAGGCGCCCAAGGGCCTGACCGGTGTCTCCAACGGCCGCCTCGTCGGCACGTACACCAAGGGCGGCCAGACCGTCGCGCACTGGCGCGAGTCCAAGCCCATGGCGACCTATCTCGCGACCGCGACCATCGGCAAGTTCGACGTGCAGAAGGGCAGGACCCCGGGCGGCACCCCGATCTACGTCGCCATCGACCCCGTCCTGGAGAACAGCAACAACGTCGACGTGTACGGCGTCACGGCCGAGGTCACCGACTACTGGTCGAAGGTCTTCGGCCCCTATCCCTTCGAGGAGACCGGCGCGATCGTCGACGACATGCCGCAGGCGGGCTTCTCCCTGGAGACGCAGACCAAGCCGGTCTACTCCGCGATCCGCAGCGAGTCGACCATCGCCCACGAGCTCGCCCATCAGTGGTTCGGCGACTCCGTCACGCCCGAGAAGTGGAACGACATCTGGCTCAACGAGGGCTTCGCGACCTACTCCCAGTGGCTGTGGAGCGAGCACAAGGGCACCCAGTCGGCCAGGGACGCCTTCCTCGCCGGCTACAACTCGCGCCCCGCCGACTCGGCCTTCTGGCAGATCGTCGTCGGCGACCCGCAGCGCGACACGATGTTCGCCTCCGCCGTCTACCAGCGCGGCGCGATGACGCTCCAGGTCCTGCGCGAGCGCATCGGCGACAAGGCGTTCTTCGAGCTGCTCCCGGCCTGGGCCGAGCAGAACCGGTACGGGAACGTCACCACCGCCGAGTTCATCCGGCTCGCCGAGAAGATCTCGGGCAAGCAGCTCGACGGCCTGTTCCGGACGTGGCTCTTCACGAAGGGCAAGCCCGCGCTGTAGTCCCGGCCTCGTCGGGCGCGCGCCGGCGGGCGGGTAAGAATGTCGCGTGATCCAGGATCTGTTCAGCCCCTCCGTCCAGCACGCGCTCGACATCGTCGGAATCTTCGTCTTCGCGATCTCCGGCGCCCTGCTCGCCGTACGCAAGAACTTCGACGTCTTCGGCATCGTCGTGCTCGCCGAGGTCACCGCGCTGGGCGGGGGGATCTTCCGTGACGTGGTCATCGGGGCGGTGCCGCCCGCCGCCTTCGTCGACCTCGGCTACTTCATCACGCCGCTGTTCGCCGCCGCCCTGGTGTTCTTCCTGCACCCGGAGGTGGAGCGCACCCAGCTCGCGGTGAACGTCTTCGACGCGGCGGGTCTCGGCCTCTTCTGCGTCACGGGCACCACCAAGGCGTACGACTACGGCCTCGGACTCACCGCGTCGGCGGCCCTGGGCCTCGCCACCGCGGTGGGCGGCGGCGTGCTGCGCGACATCATCGCCAACGAGGTGCCCTCGCTGGTGCGCTGGGACCGCGATCTGTACGCCGTCCCCGCGATCGTCGGCTCCGCGATGGTCGCGTGCTGCATCAACTACGACATGCTGAACGCCTACACCAGCGGCCTCGCCGTGATCACGACCTTCGTCCTGCGCCTGCTCGCGCTGCGCTTCCACTGGCGTGCGCCACGGGCGTGGCACCGGCGGTCCACGGCGGTGGACGTGGAGGCGGCGGAGGACGTGTCGTAGGGCACGTGCGCCCCGTCGCGGGCCGTGCCCGGTTCAGCTGCCCCGGCAGGAAAGCTACCGCTCAGTAATGTCATGTTGTACGTTACCGGTATGGCAGAGGCAGCATCCATACCGGCAGCGGTGCCCGCGAGCATCGGCGACAGCGAGTTCGACCGCGACACCGCGGTCACCCGGCGGGAGCCCGGTGTCTACGACATCGATCTCTCCGCGGGGTGGACGATCATCAACGCCGTCAACGGCGGCTATCTCCTCGCGGTCCTCGGCCGCGCCCTCGCCGACGCGCTGCCGCACTCGGACCCCTTCACGGTCTCCGCGCACTACCTGACCGCGTCCCACCCCGGGCCCGCCGTGATCCGCACGGACACGGCGCGGACCGGGCGGACCCTGTCGACCGGGCAGGCGTCGCTCTTCCAGTACGACGAGGAGGGGCGCGAGGTCGAGCGCATCCGCGTGCTCGCCTCGTACGGCGACCTGGACGCGCTGCCCGACGATGTCCGTACGACGGCGAAGCCGCCCGCGCTGCCGCCGCTTGAGCAGTGCTTCGGGCCGCAGGACGCTCCGGATCACCGGCCTGTGCCCGGCAGTTCCGCCATCAGCGACCGGCTCTTCCTGAAGCTGGACCCCTCCACCCTGGGGTGGGCCCTCGGCCAGCCCTCCGGGAAGGGGGAGATGCGGGCCTGGTTCGGCCTCGCGGACGGCCGTGACGCGGATCCGCTTTCGCTGCTCCTCGCGGTGGACGCGTTGCCGCCCACGGCGTTCGAGCTGGGGCTTTCGGGATGGGTGCCGACGGTGGAGCTGACGGTGCATGTCCGTGCCCGTCCGGCGCCGGGTCCTCTCCGCGTCTCGATCACCACCCGCAACCTCGCCGGGGGCTTCCTGGAGGAGGACGCGGAGGTCTGGGACAGCGAGGACAGGCTGGTCGCCCAGTCGCGGCAACTGGCGCGGGTGCGGCTGGGCTGAGGTTCAGGGGCTCTTTCCCCAACCCCACCCCTTCCCGAAAACCGGCTGGCGCGGGGGCCTTGGTTGCCGTCATCACCGGCTCCGCCGAGTTCGTCCTCAATCGCCGGACGGGCTGAGATTGTCCCGGCCAGGGGGAATCTTTCAGCCGTCCGGCGATTGAGGACGCCCCGGCGCAGCCGGTTTTCGGGAAGGGGCGGGGTTGGGGAAAAGGCAATCCCTACCCGACCACGACCACCCCCACATACGAAGCCCCCGCCACCACGACCCACGCACACAGCCCAAGCGCCGCCACGCGCCCGCCCGTTCGGGTGAGGGAGGGCAAGTCCACCGCCGCGCCGAGGCCGAACAGCGCCGCTGCCAACAGCAGTTCCTGGACGTGGCCCGCCAGGTCCAGTGCGGAACCCGGCAACCAGCCCGCGCTCCGCACCGCCACCATCCCCAAGAACCCCGCCACGAACAGGGGCAAAACCGGCGGCCTCGGCTTCCCTGCCCCGCGCGCCACAGAACGGGCCCGCAGTGAGAGACCCACCCCCGCCACCAGCGGCGCAAGCATCGCCACCCGCATCAGCTTCACCAGGACCGCGTCCCCCAGCGCCCCCGCCCCGGCGGTCTGCGCCGTGGCCACCACCTGCCCCACGTCGTGCACGCTCGCCCCGGCCCACCGCCCGAACTCGGCGTCGGTAAGACCCAACGGGCCCTGCAACAGCGGGAGTACGGCGATGGCGAGCGTCCCGCAGAGCGTCACGAGCGCCACCGAAACCGCCGCGTCCCGCTCCTCGCTCTCCGTCACCTGACCGACCGCGCCGATCGCGGACGCCCCGCAGATCGAGTAGCCGGTGGCGATCAGGAGCGGCTGGTCGCCGGGCAGCCCCAATCGGCGGCCGAGCCACCACGTCCCGAAGAACGTCGCGGAGACCACCCCGAGCACCATCGCCACCGTCGCCCAGCCGAGACCCAGGACGTCGTCCAGGCTCAGCTTCAGGCCGAGCAGGACGATGCCGAGCCGCATCAGCCGCTTTCCGGCGAGGGAGAGCCCCGCCTTGCCCCGGCCTCGTACGAAAGCGCGGGCACCCGGTACATGCGCCGCCACGAGCCCGAACACCACCGCCGCCGTCAGCATCGGCACGGCGGGGAAGACGGCGTGCGTCGCCCATGCCGCCGCGACGCCCAGCGCCGCGAGGGCAAGGCCCGGCGCCGGGTGGCGGCCGGGAGGGGACAGCGGGGAGACGCGGGAGACCTGGTGACGTTGCCCGAGGAGCGCCATCAGCGGTCGGCCGGCAGCTCGTACACCCGGCGCACGCTGGTGCCGAGGCGGGAGATGTCGGCGCCGTACACATGGATCGATATCGCCCGTTCCGTGCCCGCGTTCCAGACGCGGTGGATGTCCCCCGGCGGTGCGAAGCCGCAGACCGAACCCTGCTCGTTGACCAGGTCCTCGGTGGCGACGAGATGCGCCGGTGTGCCGGAAGCCGCAGGCACGAGCCGGTAGCGCCGCTCCTGCTCCGCGCCCTCGTGGACACCGGTGACGCACCAGGAGACGTGGTCGTGGACCGGGGTGTGCTGGCCGGGCAGCCAGACCAGGCCGACCACGGAGAAGCTGCCGTCGTGCTCGGAGTGCAGCAGATGCTGGCGGTAGCGCTCGGGATCGCCCTCGCACTGCTCGTCGGTGAGCAGGTCGGCCGTGCCCAGATGCGGCGCGAGCCGTTCGCCGACCAGGTACGCCGTCAGGTCGGGCGGCAGGCCCCGGCCGACGGCCTCGCGGATGCCGGCGACGAGGGCGTCCATGCGCCCGGTGGTGCGGACTGCGCGGGATGCGGTGATGGATGCACTCATGAAGGCAGCGTCCTGCCGCTCTTCCATCACGTCCAACGACAGTTTCTAAGCCGTACGCCAACTTTTGCTTATGGTTGGCCGGTTCGGGGAGCGCCGGACGGCCGGTTCGGGAGGCGCTGGACGACCGGTTCGGGGGAGGGGCGTGCGGCTCAGCAGCCCACGCGGTTCGCCGCGACCGCCTTCAGTTCCTCCAGCACCAGCGCCGTCGCGGGTATCCGCAGGTGTTCCCTGAGCGCGTACGCCGAGACCTGCCGGCGCGACGCCGGATCGAGGGCCCGTCCGGTCACCTGGCGGTGGCGCAGGAAGTTGAGGACCAGACCCGGCATCATCGCGATGCCGAGTCCCTCCGCGACCAGGCTCTGGATGACGAGGTTGTCGTCCGTGGTGAAGGCGATGTCCGGGGCGAAGCCCTGCTCGGCGCATTCGTGCAGGAAGTTGGCGCGGCAGCGCGGACAGCCCGCGATCCAGCGCTCGCCCGCGAGGTCGACGAGCTTGACGGAGCGGCGCCGGGCGAGTGGATGGCGGGACGGCATGAGGACCGTCAACTGGTCCTCCATCAGCGGGATCTCCACCACATCGTCCGGTACGTCCTCGTGCAGGCCGGGGTAGTGGAAGGCCAGCGTGATGTCGCAGTCGCCGTCCACCAGGCGCCTCAGCGACTCGGGCGGTTCGTTCTCCTGGAGTTCGACGCGCACACCGGGGTGGCCCGCCGCGAGCCGGGCGAGGGCCTCGGGGATGAGGGTGGCGTTGGCGCTGGGGAAGGCGCAGATGCGCACGCGACCGGCGCGCAGGCCGGTGATGGCGTTCATCTGCTGCTCGGCGGCGTTGATGTTGCCGAGGATGATCCCCGCGTGCCGGGACAGCGCCTCGCCCGCCTCGGTGAGGCGCATCCTGCGGCCGACGCGGGTGAAGAGGACGGTGCCCACCGAGCGTTCCAGCGCCTTCATCTGCTGGGTGATCGCCGGCTGCGTATAGCCGAGCGAGCGGGCGGCGGCGGAGTAGGAGCCGGTACGGACCACTTCGTGAAATGACTTGATGTGCCGGGAATCGAACACGTCTGAATCATAAGCAGCACTTGGGAGCGACCGACAAGACCCCCTCACCGGCCGCACCTGACCGCCGCCGCAGGCCCTTTCGGCCATCCTTGACCGCGTGAAATCCGACCGGCTGCTCTCCATCCTGCTGCTGCTCCAGACCCGCGGGCAGGTCCCCGCGCATGAACTGGCCGACCGCCTCGAAGTCTCCGTGCGCACCATCTACCGCGACATCGAGGCGCTCTCCGCCTCCGGCGTCCCGGTGTACGCGGAGCGCGGGCGGCACGGCGGCATCGCGCTCCTGCCCGGGTTCCGCACGGACGTCACGGGGCTGACTGCGGACGAGTCGCGGGCGCTGTTCATCCTGGCCGCCCGGGGCGCGCACGCCGCACTCGGGCTCGACGAGGCGATCGGCTCCGCGCTGCGCAAGGTCATGGCGGCGCTGCCCGCACCGCACCGCCCCGCGGCCGAGTTGACCAGCAGGCGCATCCTCGTCGACTCGGCGCGCTGGATGCCGGGCCCGCGCGGATCGGACGCGGCCCCCGTCGACCTCGACGTACTGCAGGACGCCGTCTTCTCGGACCGGCGGCTGCGGCTGCGCTACCGCCACGGCGGCGAGGACCGGCCGCGCACCTACACCGTGGACCCCTACGGCCTCGTGTCGAAGGCGGGCGTCTGGTACCTGGTCGCCGACCGGCGCGGCGCCCCGCGGCTCTTCCGCGCCGACCGTGTCCGGGCGGCGACCCTCACGGACCTGCCCGTGCGGCGCAGGGCCGGTGTCGAGCTCGCCGACGTCTGGGGTGTGCTGAAGCGGCAGGTCGAGGACCGGCCGGTCGCCGTCGACGTGACGGCGCGGGTCGCGCGGGACCGTTTCGCGCAGTTCCTGCGGCTCAAGGGCCAATTCCTCAGCGAGCCCCCCGAGGACGACGGGAAGAGCGAGTGGATCACCGTCCGTCTCGGCTTCGGGGACATCGGCGACACCCGCACGCTGCTTCCGTTCGCCGCGAGTGTGGAGGTGCTCTCGCCGCCCGAGGCGCGCGCCGAGCTCGCGGGCGCCGCCGCCGCGGTCACCGGTCTGTACGCAGGAAGCGGATCAGCTCAGCCGTGAGCTCGGCGGGCGCGTCCTCCTGTACGAGGTGGCCCGCGCCCCCGATCAGACGGAGCTCCGCGCCGGGGATCAGCCCGGCGAGCTCGTGGCCGCGCTCCACCGGGATCCAGGTGTCCTCCGTGCCCCAGCAGATGAGGACGGGCAGCGCCACTTCCCCGTACCGGCCCTGGATCTCGTCCGTGTACCGCTGGTCGTTCTGCTCGATCTGGCGGTAGAAGGCGGGCCTGCCCTCCTCGGTGCACCAGGGCTCGACCAGCCGGTCGAGCACCGCGGGGTGCAGTCCGCGGTGGCTCGCCGAAGCGATGTACTCCCGCACCAGTGCCTCGTGCAGGGCGGGCGGCAGCTGTTCGAAGACGTCGGCGTTCGCGCCGAGCAGCCGGTAGGCGGGGGAGCCCCAGGGGGCGAGCGCCACCGGGTCGACCACGGCGAGGCGTCCGTAGCGGGCGCCGTGCAGGAGGTGGGCGCGCAGCGAGACGCAGCCGCCGAAGTCATGGGCCACGACGGCGGGTTCGTCGAGCCCCCAGTGCGCGAGGAGCTCGGTGAGGACGCGGGCCTGGGCGGCCAGGGTCACGTCCTGCCCGGACCGCATCTGAGACGTTCCGTAGCCGGGCAGGTCCCACACGTAGACCCGGTGGTCCCGGCAGAGCGCGCGGGCCACGCCACGCCAGACGTACGAGGAGAAGGGCGTGCCGTGGACCAGGACGACGGGCGGGGCGTCCCCGGGACCCAGGGCGCTCCAGCGGACGGTGCCGGTCGGCCCGGCGAAGGTCTGGTCGAGTGTCCAGTCACCATCGGTCGTCATGACCGTAAGGCTAGTTGCTCCTTACGGGGACGTCGAGTCCTCGCCCTGAGCCAATGGGGCCGCCGCTGTGCGGTCAGCGCTCGTCGAGCCAGTGGTGCCGCCCGAGCGAAAGCAGGCGCAGTTGCCGCCGCGCGCCGACCGCGACGCGCTGCTCGGTGCCGGGTGCCGCCTCGAGGAGTGACGAGGCGGTCATCACCATGTGGTCGACGTACATCCTGGCCAGCATCAGGAGATCGTCCTCGTCCCAGCCCGCGGAGTCCGGCTCCCCGGCGAACTGGTCCTTCACCTCCTGTGCGAACAGGGCGAGTTGATCGCCTATCGCGGACCGGACGGCCTGCACCCCGCCGTGCTGCTCGCGGGCGATGAAGCGGACGTGCGCGGGGTGGGTGCGTACATAGGCGACGATCAACTCGACGGTGGCGGCGATGCGTTCCTCGCCGTCGTCCTTGCCGTCGCCGGTCGCCGCGAGGAGTGCGACGAGCGTGGTGTGCAGGCTGTCGAGCGCCTCCTCCACCAGGGCGACACCGAGGTCGGCCATGTCGCGGAAGTGCCGGTAGAAGGCGGTGGGGGCCACGCCCACGGCGCGGGTGACCTCGCGCAGGCCCAGGCTGCTCAGGCTCTGCTCCTCCAGCAGCTGGAGCGCCGCGTCGAGGAGTGCCTGCCGGGTTTTCTGCTTCTGGGCCTGCCGGATGCCGAGAGTGTGACTCATGCCATGCAGTTAACAACTGTTCTCCGAGATTAGGAAGCCGACGGCGCGGTACTCTCTAACTCAGTGAACACTTGTTACCACAAGCGTTCACCGAAATCTCCAGCGAGACCAACGAGACCAAACGAGACCAACGAGAGGCATCCCGTGCTTTTCCTCGTCGCCGCACTTCTGCTGCTCGGTGTCGCCCTGGGCTCCGTGGCCCACGCGCCGCTCCCCGTCAGCCTCGTCGCCGCCGCCGTCATCGGCGTATGGCTCGTGGTGTTCACGGTCCGCGAGCGGCACTCGCGCCGCCACTCGTCCTGAGGGCTGTTCCGGCGCTGTCGCGGGCCTCGTCCTGAGTCTGGTCCGATTCAGCGCCACTCCGAGAGCGACTGATCCGTGCTCCGAGACCGACTGATCCGTACGGCACCTGAAAGGAGTCGCACCATGGGACTCAGCACCCTCACCCCCAAGTCCAAGGCCACCCCCTCTTCGGACGTTTCGCCGGCCACTTCTCCGGCCCCCTCGTCCGCCTCGGCCCCCTCGTCTGAGCCCGTCCCCACCGGCCGGCGTGACACCGACGGCATGGCCGTCGCCTCGTTCGTCCTCGGCCTGCTCGGGCTGCTCGTCCTCAACATCTTCCTCGGGCCCATCGCGATCGTCCTCGCGAGCATCGCGCTCCTGCGCGGCACCCGACGCAAGGGCCGCGCCGCCCTCGGTCTCGGCCTCGGCGTGGCCGATCTCGTCGTCCTCGCCGTGCTGATGTCCATGGACAACACCGTCTCGTGGGGTCTCGCGGGCTGACCGCCGGAACGCGGGGGCCCGCACGGCTCGTAGAATCGTGCGCACCATGGCCTACCTCGACCACGCAGCGACCACTCCGATGCTTCCGGAGGCGATCGCGGCGATGACCGCCCAGCTCGCCGTCACCGGCAACGCGTCCTCCTTGCACGCCGCCGGACGCCGGGCGCGACGCACCGTCGAGGAGGCCCGCGAGGCGCTCGCCGAGTCGCTCGGCGCACGCCCCAGCGAGACCGTCTTCACCGCGGGCGGCACGGAGGCCGACAACCTCGCCGTGAAGGGCCTGTACTGGGCGCGGCGCGCTCCCGGAGGCGGCGCCCCGGCGCGGACCCGGGTCCTCGCGAGCCCCGTCGAGCACCACGCCGTCCTCGACGCCGTGCACTGGCTCGGCGAGCACGAGGGCGCCACCGTCGAGTACCTCCCCGTCGACGCGTACGGCCGCGTGCACCCCGACGCGCTGCGCGAGGCGATCGAGCGCAACCCCGACGACGTCGCCCTCGCCACCGTCATGTGGGCCAACAACGAGATCGGCACCATCCAGCCGATCCGCGAACTGGCCGACGTGGCGCGGGAGTTCGACATCCCGCTGCACGCCGACGCGGTGCAGGCCTTCGGGCAGGTGCCCGTCGACTTCGGCGCCTCAGGACTCGCCGCGATGACCGTCTCCGGGCACAAGATCGGCGGTCCGTACGGCATCGGGGCGCTGCTCCTGGGCCGCGAGTACAGCCCCGTGCCCGTCCTGCACGGCGGCGGGCAGGAGCGTCATGTGCGCTCCGGCACGCTCGACGTGCCCGCCGTCGCCGCGTTCGCCGTGGCGGGGCAGCATGCCGCGGAGCACCGCGAGTGGTTCGCCCGCGAGATCGGCGCGCTGCGGGACGACCTCGTCTCCGCCGTGCGCGCGGCGGTCCCCGACGCGATTCCGGGGGGCGACCCGGACGGCCGGCTGCCCGCGAACGCGCACTTCACCTTCCCCGGCTGCGAGGGCGACTCCCTGCTGCTGCTCCTCGACGCGCAGGGCATCGAGTGCTCCACCGGATCGGCGTGCACGGCGGGCGTGGCCCAGCCGAGCCACGTCCTGCTCGCCACCGGCACCGACCCCGACCTGGCCCGCGGCACGCTGCGCTTCTCCCTCGGCCACACCTCGACCAAGGCCGACGTGGAGGCGGTGGCCGGGGCGATCGGCCCGGCGGTGGAGAGGGCGCGGACGGCGGGACTCAGCTGAGCGTTTCGGCTGCGTGATTTAGCTGGGTGCTGCACCTACTTGGTCCCGGTTTGGGTCGGTACGTGACGCAGTTAACGCCGGACTCGGGCGATCGCGCCCGGAGTTGATGCCGGTTTCGGCCGCTATCGGGCGGACAGGCGCCGGTGCGGGCTACGAGGCCCACAGTCCGCCGATCTATGCTTGCCGCTCGCGAGTCCGCTCCGCGCGTTCGGGGCTGCACGACAACCCCCTCATGGAGTTCACATTGAAGGCGAACCTCCGCTCTCGCATCGCCGCGCGGCTCGGGCGCATGTACCTCTCCAGGATCCAGAAGAACGGGATCAGCGCCTCCGCGATCTCGCGCCTGCCCGAGCCCCTGCTCGCCCCGATGCGCCGCGACGGGCTCGACCCGGTGGCCCGGCTCACCGAGCACCAGGCGGAGCAGCCGATATCCAAGGTGCCGCTGCCGTTCGGCATGGACGCCTGGGTGGTCACCGGCTACGACGAGGTGAAGGCCGTCCTCGGGGCGACCGACGGCTTCAGCAACGACTTCACGAACCTCGCGGGCAACGCCGGCGTCGTCGAGGACCACAACCCCGGCGGCCTCGGCTTCAGCGACCCCCCGGTCCACACGCATCTGCGCCGCATCCTGACGCCCGAGTTCACGATGCGCAGGCTGCGCCGCCTCACGCCCCGCATCGAGGCCATCGTCGAGGAGCGGCTCGACGCGATGGAGGCCGCGGAAGGGCCCGTCGACCTCGTCCAGGCCTTCGCGCTTCCGATCCCCTCGCTGACGATCTGCGAACTGCTCGGCGTGCCCTACGAGGACCGCCACGACTTCCAGCAGCTGGCCATGGAGCGCTTCGACCTCTTCGGCGGGGCCACCGCTCCCTTCGGCGCGATATCCGCCTCGCTCTCGTACTTCCGGGACGTCGTCAAGAAGCAGCGCGAGAACCCGGGCGACGGACTGCTCGGCATGATCGTGAAGGAACACGGCGACACCGTCGACGACGAGGAACTCGCCGGCCTCGCCGACGGCGTCCTCACCGGCGGCTTCGAGACCACCGCGAGCATGGTGGCCCTCGGCTCCCTGCTGCTCCTGCAGGACCCGGAGACCGCCGCGCGGCTGCGCGACGACGACGCGGCCGCCGCGCCTTTCGTCGAGGAGGCGCTGCGCTACCTCACCGTCGTGCAGGTGGCCTTCCCGCGGTTCGCCCGCGAGGACATCGAGATCGCCGGAGTGCACATACCCAAGGGCGACCTCGTCCTCTGCTCCCTGAGCGGCGGCAACCGCGACGCCAAGTACACCCCCGACGGCGGCGGCTTCGACCCGCACCGCAAGGCCTCGGGGCACCTCGCCTTCGGCTACGGCATCCACCGCTGCATCGGCGCAGAACTGGCCCGCATGGAGCTGCGTGCCGCCTACCCCGCCCTCGTGAAGCGCTTCCCGGACATGCGGCTCGCGGTCGCCCCCGAGGAGCTCGCCTTCCGCAAGCTGTCCATCGTGTACGGGGTGGAGTCGCTGCCGGTGCACCTGCGGTAAGGACCGCACGGCTGGTCAGGCGAGGGCGTTACGGGCCTTGCGCACCAGCTTCATGTACCGGTCCCAGTCCCAGTGCGGCCCCGGATCCGTGTGGTCCGTGCCGGGCACCTCCACGTGCCCGATGATGTGCTTGCGGTCCACCGGGATGTCGTACCGCTTGCAGATTCCCGCGGTGAGCCGCGCCGACGACTCGTACATCTCATCGGTGAACGAGGACTTCTCGTCGACGAAGCCCTCGTGCTCGATGCCGATGCTGCGTTCGTTGTAACTCTTGTTCCCCGCGTGGAACGCCACGTCCAGCTCGCGGATCATCTGGGCCACGTGCCCGTCCTTGCGCACCACGTAGTGAGCGGCTGCCCCGTGCGCCGGGTCCTTGAACACCTTCAGCGCCACGTCGTACCCGCCCTGTACGACGTGGATGACGACCATGTCGATCCCGTAGTCATCGGGGCGGTCGGCGCGGCGCCAGTTGTAGTCCGACGCGGCGATCCACTGGGCGCCGCGGGCGTCGACCTCGCCCTCCTTGCGCTTCTTGACGACGCCGGGCAGCCGCCACCACAGGCGGCCCAGCTCGTCGGACGCGAGCACGGCCGTGCCCGCGGCGGCCACCGCGCCGCCGATCAGGAGCGTCCGCCGGTCGATGCCCCGGCGCTCGGGCTTCCGCTCCGCCGTCGAGTCCTGTTCTTCCCCCATGTGATCGTCAACGCTTACTCACGGGCGTGTGGTTCCCGCGGGCCCGTACCCTGTTAGAGCTATGACTGAGAACCGGACCCCGCAGCAGCACCCCCGCCCCCTTCGCGTACTCGCCGCCATGTCGGGCGGCGTGGACTCCGCCGTCGCCGCCGCGCGTGCCGCCGAAGCCGGGCACGACGTGACCGGAGTGCACCTGGCGCTCTCGGCGAACCCGCAATCGTTCCGCACGGGCGCGCGAGGCTGTTGCACCATCGAGGACTCCCGCGACGCCCGCCGCGCCGCGGACGTCATCGGCATCCCGTTCTACGTCTGGGACCTGGCCGAGCGGTTCCGCGAGGACGTGGTCGAGGACTTCATCGCGGAGTACGAGGCGGGGCGCACCCCCAACCCGTGCCTGCGCTGCAACGAGAAGATCAAGTTCGCCGCGCTCCTGGACAAGGCCCTCGCGCTCGGCTTCGACGCGGTCGTCACGGGGCACTACGCCACGGTCGTCGTGAACGAGGACGGCACCCGCGAGCTGCACCGCGCTTCGGACATGGCCAAGGACCAGTCGTACGTCCTCGGGGTCCTGGACGACCGCCAGCTCGCCCACGCGATGTTCCCCCTCGGTGACACGCTCACCACCAAGGAGGAGATCCGCGCGGAGGCCGAGGAGCGCGGCCTCGCCGTCGCCAAGAAGCCCGACAGCCACGACATCTGCTTCATCGCCGACGGCGACACCCGGGGCTTCCTCGCGGACCGCCTGGGCAAGGCGGAGGGCGACATCGTCGACGCCGACGGAAACAAGCTGGGCACCCACGAGGGCGCCTTCGGCTACACCATCGGCCAGCGCAAGGGCCTGCGGATCGGCACCCCGGCCCCCGACGGCAAGCCGCGCTACGTCCTGGACATCTCCCCGGTGAACAACACCGTGACGGTCGGCCCCGCCGCCGACCTGGACGTCTCGGGCCTGACGGCGATCAAGCCCCGCTGGTGCGGCGCGGCTCCCACCGGGCCCGGCACGTACACCGCGCAGCTGCGGGCGCACGGCGGCGAGACGCCGGTGCGCGCGGAGCTGGTCGACGGCTCCGAGCTGCGCGTCACCTTCGACGAGCCCGTACGCGGCGTGGCCCCCGGCCAGGCGATCGTGCTCTACGACGGCACGCGCGTGGTGGGGTCGGCCACGATCGCGACCACGGAGAGGGCGACGGCGGCGGCCTAGGGTTCTGTCGGCGCCTGCCGTCTGCCCTCTGCCGGTGGCGCCTTACTCCGCTGCTTCCACTTCGTAGAAGCAGAAGTGGTCCTTGATCTCGGACACCGCGTCCTTCGGCTCCGGGTAGGCCCAGACCGCGTCCTTCGCGTCGGGCAGCGACCAGTAGGACGCCGTGCCCTTGAACGGGCAGTACGTGGTCGTGTCCGACGGGGTCAGGAGGTCCGTGCGTACGTCCTCCGGAGGGAGGTAGTACCGCACGGGGCAGCCCGTCTCGCGCAGCAGCAGGGGACGTCGGCTCTCGGCCACGATCTGGCCGTCCCGCACCACGCGCACGTGCCCGGTGCCCTGCTCGATGGTGATCTTGTGCCCTGCTGCCACCGTGGTCTCCTTACGTGAGCGGCCGTGTTCCACCCAGTCTGTGCCGGATCGTACGGTGAGGCCATGAACATCTGTGTCTTCCTCTCCGCGGCCGACCTCCCCGAGCGCTACACCCGCCCCGCCCGCGAATTCGCCGAGCTGCTCGGCAAGGGCGGCCACACCCTGGTGTGGGGCGGTTCGGAGAGCGGTCTGATGAAGGTCGTCGCGGATGGTGTGGAGGAAGCGGGCGGGCGCCTCGTCGGGGTATCGGTGGACTTCCTCGCCGCCAAGGCACGGGCCGTGACCGCGCCCGACGAGATGGTGATCGCGCGCGACCTGGCCGAGCGCAAGGCGCTGCTCCTGAAGAAGTCCGACGCCATCGTGATCATGGTCGGCGGCACGGGCACGCTTGACGAGGCCACCGAGATCCTCGAACTGAAGAAGCACGGCAAGCACACGAAGCCGGTGGTCCTGCTCAACTCGGCCGGTTTCTACGACGGCCTGAAGGAGCAGTTCCAGCGCATGGAGGACGAGGGCTTCCTGCCGGTGCCGCTGACCGGCCTCGTCTTCTTCGCGGAGGAGCCGGTCGGCGCGCTCGCGTACCTGGAGGAGTCCATGGGCACCCAGTGACCGTGCGCTGACCTGCGCCTGCCGGGGTGCGACGATGGACGCATGGCAACACATGTGATCACCGGGGCCGGCTCCGGCATCGGCGCGGCCGTCGCCCGCCGCCTCCACGCACGCGGCGACGCGCTCGTCCTGCACGCACGGGACGCGGGCCGGGCCAAGGAACTCGCGGCGCAATTCCCCGGGTCGGCCACGCTCGTGGGCGACCTCTCCGACCCGGACAAGCTCTCCTGGGCGTTCGGCCACCAGTCGCTGCCCGACCGGGTGGACTCCCTGCTGCACATCGCGGGCGTCGTCGACCTGGGCCGGGTCGGTGACCTCACCCCCAAGTCCTGGCGCCACCAGCTCAACGTCAACCTCATCGCCCCCGCCGAGCTGACCCGCCACTTCCTGCCCCAACTGCGTGTCGCGCAGGGCCACGTGGTCTTCGTCAACTCGGGCGCCGGCCTGAGCGCCAGCCCCGAGTGGTCCGCCTACGCCGCCTCCAAGCACGGCCTCAAGGCCCTGGCCGACTCCCTGCGGGGCGAGGAGCACGCGAACGGCGTCCGGGTCACCTCCGTCTACCCGGGGCGCACGGCGAGCGCCATGCAGGCGAAGGTCCACCAGCAGGAGGGCAAGGAGTACGACCCCTCCCGCTTCATCGACCCGGAGTCGGTCGCCACGACGATCCTGATGGCCCTCGACCTGCCGCGCGACGCGGAGGTCAACGATCTGACCGTGCGGCCCGGCCGGTGAGCGCGATCAGTTGGGGGCCGGCCACCGGCATCGGGTCCATGCCGGGCGGCGACGCCCGTGAGGCCGCGAAGACCGTCACCGGCAGCTTCGAGGAGTTCCCGTATCTGGCGGAGCTGCCCGCGCGGGGGCCCGGCGCCGACATGATCGGGCGGACCGCCGGGATGCTGGTCGAGCTCTACGCGCGCGTGGAGCCCAGCGGCTGGCGGATCGGCGACCGGCCGGGGCGGGACACCCGCCGCGCGAAGGCCTGGCTCGGCGAGGACCTCGACGCCCTGGAGGAGTTCACCCAGGGGTACGAAGGGCCGGTCAAGGTGCAGGCCGTCGGGCCGTGGACCCTTGCCGCCGCCCTGGAGCTGAAGAACGGCGAGGCCGCGCTCCGTGACCCCGGCGCCTGCCGTGACCTGGCCGGATCGCTCGCCGAGGGGCTGCGCGCCCACCTCGCGGACGTACGCCGCCGGATCCCCGGGGCGCAGATCGTGCTCCAGCTCGACGAGCCCTCGCTCGTCGCCGTGCTGCGCGGACAGATCAAGACGGCGAGCGAGTACCGCACCCACCGGGCCGTGGACCGCCAGCTCGTGGAGAGCACCCTGCGGGAGGTCCTCGGCGTCCATGACGGTCCCGCCGTGGTGCACTCCTGCGCGCCGGACGTGCCGTTCGCGCTCCTTCGCCGTGCGGGGGCGGACGCGATCTCGTTCGACTTCTCGCTGCTCACCGAGCGTGACGACGAGGCGATCGGTGAGGCAGTCGAGGGCGGCACGCAGCTCTTCGCCGGTGTCGTGCCCGGCGTGGACGGCCCATTGTCGGACCCTGCCGGTAGCGTCATGGGTGTCAGGACGTTGTGGCGCAGGCTGGGACTGAATCCGGGGTCTCTCGCGGAGTCGGTCACGGTCACTCCGTCGTGCGGGCTCGCGGGGGCTTCCCCGGCGTACGCCCGCGCGGTGCTCGCCCACTGCGCCCGGGCGGCGAGATCACTCGCGGACAACCCTGAGTAATTGGGTATGACGTAACGGGAGGATGTAACGGTGGCTGTCGAACAGCAAGGCTCTGTGCCCGCCGAGGCACGGGATCAGCATGCCCAGCTGGCCGAACAGATCGAGGAGCACCGCTTCCGGTACTACGTGAACGACCAACCGGTCGTCAGCGACGCCGAGTTCGACAAGCTCCTCCGCTCGCTGGAGGCCCTGGAAGAGCAGTATTCGGAGCTGCGCACGCCCGACTCGCCCACCCAGAAGGTCGCGGGCGCGTACGAAACCGAGTTCACCTCGGTCCAGCACCGCGAGCGCATGCTCTCCCTGGACAACGCCTTCGACGACGCGGAGCTCGCCGCCTGGGCCGACCGCGTCGGCAAGGAGGTCGGCACCACCGATCACCACTTCCTGTGCGAACTGAAGGTCGACGGCCTCGCCGTGAACCTCACGTACGAGGACGGCAAGCTCACCCGCGCGGCCACCCGCGGGGACGGCCGCATCGGTGAGGACATCACTCCGAACGTCCGCACGATCGCGGACATCCCGGACCGCCTCAAGGGCGACAAGGTCCCCGCCCTCGTCGAGATCCGCGGCGAGGTCTTCTTCCCCATGGAGAAGTTCGAGGAGCTGAACGCCCGTCTGGTGGAGGCCGGCGACAAGCCCTTCGCCAACCCGCGCAACGCGGCGGCGGGTTCGCTGCGCCAGAAGGATCCGCGCGTCACGGCGACGCGTCCGCTGCACATGGTGGTGCACGGCATCGGTGCCCGCGAGGGCTTCGACATCGACTGCCTCAGCCACGCCTATGACCTCCTGCACGACTGGGGCCTGCCCACCGCCCGGCACAACAGGGTGGTCCAAGGACTCGACGGCGTACGGGACTTCATCACGTACTTCGGCGAGAACCGCCACTCCGTGGAGCACGAGATCGACGGCGTCGTCGTGAAGCTGGACGAGATCCCGCTCCAGGGCCGCCTCGGCTCCACCTCGCGGGCGCCCCGCTGGGCGATCGCCTGGAAGTACGCCCCCGAGGAGGTCAACACCAAGCTGGTGAACATCCGCGTGGGCGTCGGCCGCACCGGCCGCGTCACTCCGTACGCCCAGGTGGAGCCGGTCACCGTCGCGGGCTCCGAGGTCGAGTTCGCGACCCTGCACAACCAGGACGTGGTGAAGAAGAAGGGCGTCTTCATCGGGGACACGGTCGTCCTGCGCAAGGCGGGCGACGTCATCCCGGAGATCCTCGGCCCGGTCGTCGACCTGCGGGACGGCACCGAGCGGGAGTTCGTGATGCCCGCCGAGTGCCCCGAGTGCGGGACGGCGCTACGACCGATGAAGGAGGCCGACATCGACCTCCGCTGCCCCAATGCCCAGTCGTGCCCCGCCCAGTTGCGCGAGCGTCTTTTCTACCTCGCGGGCCGCAAGAGCCTGGACATCGAGAACTTCGGCTATGTCGCGGCGGCCGCCCTGACCAACCCCCTGGAGCCGTCCGAGCCGCCGATCCTGGACGAGGGCGACATCTTCGACCTCACCATCGACCGGCTCCTGCCCATCAAGGCGTACGTACTGGATCAGGACAGCGGGCTGCCCAAGCGGGACCCGAAATCCGGCGAGGAGAAGATCGCCACGGTCTTCGCCAACCAACAGGGCGAGGCGAAGAAGAACGCCGTATCCATGCTGGAGAACATCGCCGCGGCCAAGGAGCGCCCGCTCGCGAGGATCATCACGGGTCTCTCCATCCGCCATGTGGGCCCGGTCGCCGCGGAGGCGCTCGCCCGCGAGTTCCGGTCGATCGAGCGCATCGAACAGGCCACGGAGAAGGAACTCGCCGACGTCGAGGGCGTGGGGCCGACCATCGCCGCCTCCCTGAAGCAGTGGTTCGAGGAGGAGTGGCACCGGGAGATTCTGCGCAAGTGGCGCGCGGCCGGCGTCCGCATGGAGGAAGAGGGCGGGGGAGAGGACGAGGGGCCGCGTCCGCTCGAAGGCCTCACCGTCGTCGTGACCGGAACGCTCGAGAACCACACGCGGGATGGCGCAAAAGATGCGTTGCAGAGCCGGGGCGCAAAGGTGACCGGTTCCGTTTCGAAGAAGACAGCTTTCGTCGTAGTGGGTGACAATCCTGGATCTAAATTCGACAAGGCCATGCAGCTGAAGGTTCCGGTTCTCAACGAGGAAGGCTTCGCCGTCCTGTTGGAACAGGGACCCGACGCAGCCGCGGAAGTCGCGCTTCCGACCGAGGAGTAGCGGTTGAAGGCCACCCGTTCAGCGCATACCAGATGCATACGGGTGGCCGGGTCGCATTCGGGCAACCGTTGTGGACCGCTGCCCGTAGAAGCCTCCTGCGGCCTACTGTTGAGGTGTGCGCCTGCCGTGCCCCGCTGCGATTGGGGTATCCCCTGCTCATCGGGAGCATGGGGAAGGGGTTTCAGACGCGGCTGACTTCTGGAGCGAGTCCGCGTGGCGTGGGCACCGCCGGCTGTGAGAGGGACGGGAATGGAACCGACCGAGAGCGCCGCACCGGACTCCCGGCTGCCCGCGCGCCTGCGTCGCGGACCGGGCGCGTGGCTCAGCGCACGCAGGGCGGCACGGGAGGCAAGCGAAGCCGAGAGCAGGCTTCCCGCCGTCCCGAGCACCGCAGTTGAGCGGCGCGAACGCGCATGGAGCACCGTCGGTGCATACGGCACGCAGGAGCTCGGCGTGGGCGAGACCACGGGCGGCAGGGACACGGCGGGGTCCGGCTCCGCCCCGTCCGGCACCGAAGGCCGCCGCAAGACCCTCTGGCGCGGCCGGGAGGCACCCGACGCGGGAGACACAGCAGACGAGCGTGACCCTTGGCCAGTGCTTCCGGTTGCTGTCGTGGCGATAGCCGCGGTGGCGCTCGGCACGGGCTTCTTCCACGCGCTCACCGGACGCGACGCGCTGTTCCCCTCCGGCACGGTCGGCTGGTCCCTGGCCATCCTCACGGGACTCATCGTCGGCCACCTCGTCGCACTCGGCCGCGACCGCTGGTGGAGCGGCACCGGCTCGGGCGGCGCGCTCACCGTCGCCGTCCTCCTGCTCTACGGCTGGGTGCCCGCCGGCATGGTCAGCCTCACCGTCGTCGTCCTGGTCGGCATCGCCCGCCGCCACCGCTGGCGCCAGGGCATCCTGCACGGCGCCGTCGACATCCTCGGCATCGGCGCAGGCGCGCTCGCCATGGCCGCGTTCGGCACGGCGCCGTCGGCGCAGTCGCCCTGGCTGCCCGAGACCTGGGACCTGTACTCCGCCCCCGAAGTGGCCCTGGCCGCCATCGCCTACCTCGTCGTCACCCGCGTCCTGCTCTGGTACGTCCACGCCCCGCGCACCGGCGCCCTGCCCACGGTCACCCGCACCGCCCTGGTCAGACAGGGTCTCGTCGCCGTCGCGCTGCTCGGCATCGCCCCGCTGATCTGCGTGGTCGCCGCCTCGACCCCCGTTCTGCTCCCGCTCTTCGCGATCCCGCTCGTCGCGCTCGACTCGACGCTGTGGATCGCGCGGGCCAGGGCCGAGGAGCAGCTGCGCGACCCGCTCACCGGCCTGCCCAACCGGCAGTGGCTCCTCGAGCGGACCTGGACGGCGCTTGACGACGCCGAGCGGATCGGTGCGCGGTCCGCCCTGATGCTGATCGACATGGACCGCTTCCGTTCGGTGAACGACACCCTCGGCCATCTCGCGGGCGACCGGCTGCTCCTGCAGATCGCCGACCGGCTGCGGCTCGCCCTGCCGCGCGGTGCGGAGGCCGCACGGCTCGGCGGCGACGAGTTCGCCGTCCTGCTGCCGGTCACCGACTCCACGACGTCTGCCACCCGGGTGGCACGGTCCCTCGTCGCCGCCCTCGGCTCGCCCCTGGACCTCGACGGCCTGACGCTGGTCCTCGAGGCCAGCGCCGGGCTCTCCGTCTTCCCCGACCACGCGCTGGACGCCGAAGGCCTGTTGCAGCGGGCGGACGTCGCGATGTACCAGGCCAAGCGGGACCGCACGGGCGTCGAGGTGTACGAGTCCAAGCGGGACTCCAACACCCCCGACCGGCTCGGCCTGCTCGGCGATCTGCGCCGGGCGCTCGACGCGGGCGACGTCGAGCTGCACTACCAGCCGAAGGTCCAGTTCGACGGCCGTGTCGCGGGGCTCGAGGCGCTGGTGCGGTGGGTGCATCCCGAGCGCGGAAAAGTACCGCCGGACGAGTTCATCGCCATAGCGGAGTCGTCCGGCCTCATGCCGCACCTGACGGAGTACGTCCTGGAGACCGCGCTCGGCCAGGTGGCCAAGTGGCAGGAGCAGGGGCTCAAGGTCCCCGTCGCGGTGAACGTATCGCCGCGTGACGTGCACACCCCCGGCTTCGCGGGCGCGGTCGCGGCGCGCCTGGCCCGGCACGGGGTCCCCCCGGGAGCGCTCCAACTGGAGATAACCGAACACGTGCTCCTGGAGGACCCGCAGCGGGCCGCCGACACCCTGGCGGGCCTGACCGGCCACGGGGTCAAGATGTCGCTCGACGACTTCGGCACGGGGTACTCGTCCCTGGTGCACCTGCGGCGGCTGCCGGTGAGCGAGCTGAAGATCGATCGGTCCTTCGTCGCGCGGCTCGCGGTGGACAACGAAGACGCGGAGATCGTCCGCTGCACGGTCGACCTCGCGCACTCCCTGGGACTGCTGGTCGTGGCCGAGGGCGTGGAGGACGACGAGACGTGGGAGCGGCTGCGCGATCTCGGCTGCGACGCGGTGCAGGGCTGGCTGGTCGCCGCGGCGATGCCCGCGGACGAGACCACCGCCTGGCTGCGGGCCAGGGGCTCCCGCGGCTGGCGCAGGCCGGTGGACGTCGCCGCCGAGGAGGCGGAAGCGGCGCGCGCGGCCGCGGAGGCCGACGCGCTGAAGTAGCCGCGGGCCCGCGGGGGCGGGCACAGGGCGGGGGAGCGACCCGCCCCGGAGCGGCCGTGAACGCCGGGGGGCCGGACGCCGAAGCGCCGGACGCCGGGGCAGGGGCACAGATCCCGCAGATCCCGCAGATCCCGCAGGGGCGGGGGCACAGGTCCCGCAGATCCCGCAGATCCCGCAGGGGCGGGGGCACAGGTCCCGCAGGGGCAGGGGTGCAGATCCCGCAGGGGCGGGGGCACAGGTCCCGCAGGGGCAGGGGTGCAGCTCCCGCAGGGGCGGGGGCACAAGTCCCGCCGGGGCGGAGGCGCATATCCCGCCGGGGCGAGGGCACAGATCCCGCAGGGGCAGGGGCACAGATCCCGCCGGGGAATCCGTTTCACGTGCACGGGGTGCGGCCCCATAGGATTGGGCCACAAACCACACACTCACCCCCAGAGGATCGCCGCATGCCTGGCATTACGCGCGAGGAGGTTGCCCACCTCGCCCGCCTAGCACGTCTTGAGCTGAAGGACGAGGAGCTCGACCACTTCGCCGGACAGCTCGACGACATCATCGGCGCGGTCGCCCGCGTCTCCGAGGTCGCCGACCAAGACGTACCGCCGACCTCCCACCCGCTGCCGCTGACGAACGTCATGCGCGCGGACGAGGTCCGTCCGTCGCTCACCCCCGAGCAGGCGCTCTCCGGAGCCCCGGCCCAAGAGCAGCAGCGTTTCAAGGTGCCGCAGATCCTGGGGGAGGACTAACCGCCATGACGGACAGCAAGATCGACATCATCAGGCTCACCGCCGCCGACATCGCCGCGAAGGTCGCCTCCGGCGAGCTGACGGCCGTCGAGGTCACCGAGGCCCACCTCGCCCGCATCGAGGCCGTCGACGAGAAGGTGCACGCCTTCCTGCACGTCGACCGCGAGGGCGCCCTCGCGCAGGCCCGCGCCGTCGACGCCAAGCGCGAGAACGGCGAGAAGCTCGGCCCGCTGGCCGGCGTCCCGCTCGCGCTCAAGGACATCTTCACCACCGATGGCGTACCGACCACGGTCGGCTCCAAGATCCTCGAGGGCTGGATCCCGCCGTACGACGCGACCGTCACGCGCAAGCTGAAGGACGCCGACGTCGTCATCCTCGGCAAGACCAACATGGACGAGTTCGCCATGGGGTCCTCCACCGAGAACAGCGCGTACGGCCCCACCGGCAACCCGTGGGACCTCACCCGCATCCCCGGCGGCTCCGGCGGCGGCTCCTCCGCGGCCCTGGCGTCGTACGAGGCCCCGCTCGCCATCGGCACGGACACCGGCGGCTCCATCCGCCAGCCCGCGGCCGTCACCGGCACGGTCGGCGTCAAGCCCACCTACGGCGGCGTCTCGCGCTACGGCATGGTCGCGTTCTCGTCCTCGCTCGACCAGGGAGGTCCCTGCGCCCGTACGGTCCTGGACGCCGCGCTCCTGCACGAGGTCATCGCCGGTCACGACGAGCTCGACTCGACGTCCATCGACGCCCCGGTCCCGCCGGTCGTCGAAGCGGCCCGCAATGGCTCCGTACAGGGCATGCGGGTCGGCGTCGTCAAGCAGTTCGCGGGCGAGGGCTACCAGGCCGGTGTCGTCCAGCGCTTCCAGGAGTCCGTCGCGCTCCTCAAGGAGCTCGGCGCCGAGATCGTCGAGCTGGACTGCCCGTCCTTCGACCTGGCGCTCTCCGCGTACTACCTGATCGCGCCCTCCGAGTGCTCGTCGAACCTCGCGCGCTTCGACGCCATGCGTTACGGCCTGCGGGTCGGCGACGACGGCTCGAAGTCCGCCGAGGACGTCACCGCGCTGACCCGCGAGGCCGGCTTCGGCGACGAGGTCAAGCGCCGCGTCATCCTGGGCACGTACGCCCTGAGCTCCGGCTACTACGACGCGTACTACGGAAGCGCCCAGAAGGTCCGCACCCTGATCACGAAGGACTTCGAGAAGGCCTTCGAGCAGGTCGACGTGATCGTCTCGCCCGCGACTCCCACCACCGCCTTCCCGATCGGCGAGCGCGCCGACGACCCGATGGCGATGTACCTCGCGGACGTGTGCACCATCCCGTCGAACATGGCCGGCAACGCCGCCATGTCGCTGCCCTGCGGTCTCGCGCCGGAGGACGGCCTGCCCGTCGGACTGCAGATCATCGCCCCAGCCATGAAGGACGACCGCCTTTACAAGGTGGGAGCCGCCGTAGAGGCCGCCTTCGTGGAAAGGTGGGGTCACCCGCTGCTTGAGGAGGCACCGTCACTATGAGTCCGATGACTGCCAAGGCCAAGGGCTTCAAGAAGTCGAAGCCCGGCGCGTACCTGTCGATGGCCACCACCGCCTTCGGTGCGGTCTCCGTCGTCAAGCAGGCCAGGATGGCCCGCAAGGAGAACGACACGCTCCGTCTCGTCGACGCCGCTGTCTCCGCCGCCGCCATCGTCACCGGTCTTGCTCTGCTCTATCGCGAGCTGAAGAAGCTCGGCGACGAAGACGTCCTGCTGGGTTGAGAGGGAAAGTTTCACCGTGACTGTCACGACTGACCTGGTGTCGTACGAGGATGCCCTCGCGACGTACGACCCCGTCATGGGCCTTGAGGTCCATGTCGAGCTGGGCACCAAGACCAAGATGTTCTGCGGCTGCTCCACCGAGCTCAAGCAGGACGCCAACAGCCAGACCTGCCCGACCTGTCTCGGACTGCCCGGTGCGCTGCCGGTCGTCAACGAGATCGGCGTCGAGTCCGCCATCAAGATCGGTCTCGCGCTGAACTGCGAGATCGCCGAGTGGTGCCGTTTCGCCCGGAAGAACTACTTCTATCCGGACATGCCGAAGAACTTCCAGACCTCCCAGTACGACGAGCCGATCGCCTTCAACGGCTATCTGGACGTCCAGCTGGAGGACGGCGAGGTCTTCCGCGTGGAGATCGAGCGCGCCCACATGGAGGAGGACACCGGCAAGTCCACGCACGTGGGTGGCGCGACGGGCCGTATCCACGGCGCGTCGCACTCGCTCCTGGACTACAACCGCGCCGGTATCCCGCTCATCGAGATCGTCACCAAGCCGATCGAGGGCGCGGGCGAGCGGGCTCCCGAGGTCGCCAAGGCGTACGTCGCGGAGCTGCGCGAGGTCATCAAGGCGCTCGACGTGTCCGAGGCCCGGATGGACAAGGGCCAGATGCGCTGCGACGTGAACCTGTCCCTGCGCCCGCACGGGCGTGAGGAGTTCGGTACGCGTTCGGAGACGAAGAACGTCAACTCGCTCCGTTCCGTGGAGCGTGCGGCGCGCTTCGAGATCCAGCGGCACGCGGCCGTCCTGAACGGCGGCGGAACGATCGTCCAGGAGACCCGTCACTTCCACGAGGAGGACGGCTCCACGACGTCGGGCCGCATCAAGGACAACGCCGAGGACTACCGGTACTTCCCGGAGCCCGACCTCGTCCCCGTCGCCCCGGCCCGTACGTGGGTCGAGGAGCTGCGTGCCGGTCTCCCCGAGATGCCGCGCGTGCGCCGTAACCGCCTCCGCGAGGAGTGGGGTGTCTCGGAGCACGACATGCAGTCGATCCTGAACGCCGGTGCGGTCGACCCCATCGTCGCCACGATCGAGGCGGGCGCCGACTCGGCGGCCGCGCGCAAGTGGTGGATGGGCGAGCTGTCCCGCAACGCCAACGAGACGGGCAGGGCGCTCGACGAGCTGCCGGTCACCCCGGCGCAGGTCGCGCGCGTGGCCGAGCTGGTCACCAAGGGCGACCTGAACGACAAGCTGGCGCGCCAGGTCTTCGAGGGTGTCCTCGCGGGCGAGGGCACGCCGGACGAGGTCGTCGAGAAGCGTGGCCTGAAGGTCGTCTCGGACGAGGGCGCCCTGACGACCGCCGTGGACGAGGCGATCGCGGGCAACCCCGCCATCGCCGACAAGATCCGCAGTGGCAAGGTCGCGGCGGCCGGTGCGCTGGTCGGCGCGGTCATGAAGGCGACCCGGGGTCAGGCCGACGCGGCCCGCGTCAAGGAACTGATCCTGGAGAAGCTGGGCGTGGAGGGCTGAGGCCTTTCGCTTGTACGGCCTGAACCGCCGCTTCGCGGCGGATCTTTCCCGCCCGCCCACCCGATTGCCCTGGGGCCATCGAGTGGGCGGGCGGGGTGCTGTTCGCCCTGTCGGACCATCGCAAGCCCCGGGCCACGGAGCCTCCCCTGAACACCGTCACCGCCGAGATCCTCTCCGTCGGCCTGCTTCTCGCCGTGCTCGCGTTCGCCGTCGTACGGCCCAAGAAGTGGTCCGAGGCCGCCGCCGCGCTGCCCGCCGCCGGGCTTGTCGTGGGGCTCGGGGCCGTCTCGCCGGAGCACGCGCTCGCCGAGGTCCGGAGCCTGCTGCCCGTGGTGGGTTTCCTGGCCGCCGTCCTCGTGCTCGCGCAACTCTGCGCGGACGACGGGCTCTTCGCCGCCGCCGGTGATCTCGTCGCCCGTATCTGCGGCGGACGGACCCGGGCGCTTCTCGGCGGGGTTTTCGGGGTGGCCGCGGCGATCACCGCCGTGCTCAGCCTCGACGCCACCGTCGTCCTGCTCACCCCGGTCGTCTTCGCCACCGCCGCCCGCGTCGGCGCCAGGCCCCGCCCGCACGTCTACGCCACCGCGCATCTCGCCAACTCGGCGTCGCTCCTGCTGCCCGTCTCCAACCTCACCAACCTCCTCGCCCTCACCGCCAGTGGTCTCACCTTCACCCGGTTCGCGTTCCTGATGGCGTTGCCGTGGCTGGTGGCGATCGGCATCGAGTATGTGGCGTTCAGGCGGTACTTCGAGGCCGACCTGGACGCGGGCGCCGAGGAGCCCGAGGAGGTCGAGCCGACCCCCGTACCGGTCTTCACGCTGGTCGTCCTCGGTCTCACCCTCGCCGGCTTCGTCGTCACCTCGCTGGCCGGAGCCGAACCCCTGTGGGCGGCCCTCGCCGGAGCCGCGGTGCTCGCGGTCCGGGCGCTGCTGCAAAAACGTACGACCGCCACCGGAATCGTCCGCTCCGCGAGCCCGCTGTTCTGTCTGTTCGTGCTCGCGCTCGGCATCGTCGTCAAGGCGGTCGTCGACAACGGCCTCGGTTCCGGGATCGAGTGGATCCTGCCGGACGGCGCCTCGCTGCCCGCCCTGCTCGCGATCGCGGGCCTCGCCGCCGTGCTCGCCAACCTGATCAACAACCTGCCCGCGATCCTCGCCCTGCTGCCCGCCGTCGCCCCCGCGGGCCCGGGTCCCGTCCTGGCGGCCCTGATCGGCGTCAACATCGGCCCGAACCTGACGTACGTCGGCTCGCTCGCCACCCTGCTCTGGCGCCGCATCCTGCACGACCACGGCACGGACGCCGACCTGCGGACGTTCACCGTGCTCGGCGTCCTGACCGTGCCCCTCACGCTCGCGGCATCGACCCTCGCGCTGTGGGCGGGGCTGCTGATCGGCTGACCGCGCCGGGCCACCCGTACCCGGGCGGCTCCGTTCACGCCGACTTCGTCCCCAAGTCTTCACACGGATACCGGACTTCACTAGCGTCCCGGCGAGCAGGTCAATGGATCAGCAGAGAACCATTGGCCGTCGACTGGAGGTCGTACGTGTCCCCGGAGATATCACGCAGGCGGCTGATGGCGGTCGGCGGAGGCGCGCTCGGCGCCGCCGCCGTCGGATCCTTCCTGCCGCCCTCGCTGCAGCAGGCACTGGCACAGGACCGGCACAAACCCGGCAGCGGCGGGCTCGACTCGATCGAGCACGTCGTCATCCTGATGCAGGAGAACAGGTCCTTCGACCACTACTTCGGCGCCCTGCGCGGCGTACGCGGCTTCGGCGACCGCAACGCCGTCCGGCTCCCCGGCGGGAAGTCCGTGTTCGAGCAGCCGGCCGCTCTCGGCACCGTCCTGCCCTTCCCCGTCCGCGAGGCCGCCGCCGCGCAGAAGAAGGACCTGCAGTACATCGGCGCCCTCGACCACTCCTGGAGCGGCGGCGCCAAGGCCTGGCACGACGGCTGGTCGGACGGCTGGATCACCGCCAAGACCGCGGCGACGATGGCGTACTACACGCGCGAGGACATCCCGCTGCACTACGAACTCGCCGACACCTTCACCGTCTGCGACGCCTACCACTCCTCCGTCCACACCTCCACCAGCCCCAACCGCAACCACCTGTGGAGCGGCAAGACGGGCTACGAGGCGAACGGCAAGCGCGCCGTCGGCAACGACGCGTACGACGAGGGCAAGCACCCCGGCTACGACTGGGGGACGTACGCCGAGCGCCTGGAGAAGGCGGGCGTGAGCTGGCAGACGTACACCGAGTGGGAGAACTTCACCGACAACCAGATCGAATTCTTCACTACCTTCAAGGCCATCGCCCGCAAGGTCCTCGCCAAGACCGGCCTCACCTACATGGAGGCCTTCTACGCCAAGGTCCGCGACGCCAAGGACGAGGCCGAGCGCGCGAAGCTGCTCGCCACCCTGGAGGAGGGTGTCGCCACCCTCACCAAGGCGGAGAAGTCGCTGTTCGAGCGCGGCCTGCGGCGCGTGCCCACCGGCAAGCTCGCCGAGGAGTTCGCCAAGGACGTCGCCGGCGGCAAGCTGGCCAAGGTCAGCTATCTGGTGCCGTCCGCCCTCGACTCCGAGCACCCCAGCGTCTCGTCGCCCATCCACAGCGCGACCATCGTCTACAAGGTCCTCGACGCCCTCGCCTCGCACCCCGAGGTCTGGCGCCGCACCGCCGTCTTCATCAACTACGACGAGAACGACGGCTTCTTCGACCACGTCCCGCCGCCCGTCCCCGGCACCGACTCGCCCGAGGACCAGGAGGAGCGCTGGGAGGGGAAGCCGACCGGCCTCGGCGTGCGCGTCCCCATGCTCGTCGTCTCGCCCTGGACCGTCGGCGGCTACGTCACCTCCGAAGTCTTCGACCACACCTCCGTCGTGCGCTTCCTGGAGAAGTGGACCGGCGTCCGCGAGCCCAACATCAGCGCCTGGCGCCGCAAGGTCACCGGCGACCTCACCGGAGCCTTCGACTTCCGGCGCGGCCACCGGCAGCCCGACGTCGAGCAGCCCGGCGCCATCCCGGAGTTCAGCGGCCGCTGGTCCCCGCAGCCGCCCCCGAAGCAGTCCATGCCGGTCCAGGAGCCCGGCACCCGCCGCGCCCGCCCGCTGCCCTACCAGCCCGACGCGTACGTCAAGCCGGGCGAGAGCGGCGCTCTCTCGGTGCGGCTGGGCAACGGCGGCCGCTCCAGCGCGCACTTCGCGCTCTACCCGTACGCCGGAGAGTTCCCGGCCCCCCAGCACCAGGACGTCGTCCGCGAGGGCTCCTGGACCGTCCCGGTGGCCAAGGACGCGTACGACTTCACGATCACGGGGCCGAACGGCTTCCGGCGCGAGTTCGCGGGCGGCAGGGACGGCAAGGCGCAGGTCGCCTCCGCGATCACCCGCCGTGAGATCCATGTGACGCTGGCCAATCGGGGCCGCAAGGAACTCGTCTTCACCGTCGAGCCGGTCGGCTATGTGGCCCAGCGGCACGTCAGGTCGCGTACGCGGATCGTCCGCGTCAAGGCGGGCAGCAGCCGCACGATCGCCTGGCACACGGACGACGAACACGGCTGGTACGACGTTCAGGTGACCGCGGCGGGCGAACCTGCTTTCCGGCGCCGCCTGATGGGGCACATAGAGAACGGACGCGCGAGCGTGTCGGGCTGAATCCCCGGTTCTGAGGGTGTGCGAGGTCCCGACGGGGCCTCGCACACCCTTATGTGAACTTGTGAGGAAAGCCACGAACGGGACCAATGATCTCCAGGTGCTGCCAAAGTACTTCCGGAGTACTTACGACGCATATGTCGTCGCTCAAGCGTTCTTTGCGGGCTGTTCATCTCATTCAAGACGGTTCCCGGTAAAGATCTACGAACCAGAACAGGGAGCCAGTCAGTGGCAGCAGTCGCACGGTGGTGTCTCAAGCATCGCCTCCTGGCCGTACTGCTCTGGCTGTTCGCACTCGGCGGCGCCGCGAGCGCCGCGGCCGTCGCCGGATCCGCGTACTCGAACGACTACGACGTGCCGGGCACCGAGTCCGGCCGCGCGACCCAGCTCCTGAACGCAGGCTTCGAAGGCCTCGGCGGCGACAGCAACACCGTCGTCTGGCGGACCGAGGCGGATACGACCGTCCGCGCGGCCGACATCGAGCAGACGATGTCCGACACCCTCGACCGCATCGAGGACCTGCCCGCGGTCGCCTCCGTCAGCAGCCCGTACGGGAAGCACGGCGCCGCACAGATCAGCGGCGACGCGCGCATCGCGTACGCGACCGTCACCTTCCACGAGCAGGCCGACGCCATCGGCAAGGCGGACGCCCGGGCCCTCGTCGACACCGCGAAGGCCGCCGACTCGGACCACCTGGAGGTCGAACTCGGCGGCAGCGCCGTCGCCCTCACCGAGTCCAAGAGCGCGCAGACCGCCGAGATCGTCGGGGTCGCCGTCGCCGCCGTCGTGCTCTTCCTCGCCTTCGGCTCGCTCGCCGCATCGATGCTGCCCATCGCCACGGCGCTGGTGTCGGTCGGCACGGCGTACGCGGGCATCGTGCTGCTCGGGCACCTCATGACCGTCGCGGACTTCGCGCCGATGCTGGGCACCCTGATCGGGCTCGGCGTCGGCATCGACTACGCGCTGTTCATCGTGACCAGACACCGCAAGGGCCTCAAGCAGGGCCTGCCGGTGGCCGTCGCCGCCGAGCGCGCGGTCGCCACCACCGGGCGCGCGGTCGTCTTCGCGGGCGCCACCGTGTGCATCGCGCTGCTCGGGATGCTCATCCTGCGGCTCAGCTTCCTCAACGGCGTCGCGATCGCCGGGTCGCTGACCGTGCTCCTCACGGTCGCCGCGTCGGTGACCCTGCTCCCCGCGCTCCTGTCCTGGATCGGCCCGCGCGCCCTCAGCCGCCGCGAACGGCGCGCGCTCGCCGAACACGGACCGGCCCCGGAGGTGCCCACCGGGCTCGCCGCGCGCTGGTCCGCCTTCGTCGAGCGGCACCCGAAGCTCCTCGGCGGTGTCGCCGTCGCCGTGATGGCGGTGCTCGCCCTGCCCACCCTCTCCCTGCATCTGGGCACGTCCGATCAGGGCAACAACCCGGCGACGGCCACCACCCGGCAGGCCTACGACCTCCTCGCGGACGGCTTCGGCCCCGGCGTCAACGGCCCGCTCACGCTCGTCACCCCCGTCGACGGAGCGGGCGACCGGCTCGCCCTCACCAACCTCGGCCCGGTGCTCGAATCGACGAAGGGCGTCGCCTCCGTCAGCCCCGTCACGTACGACGCCGACGGCACGACCGCCCACATCACCGTCGTACCGGCCTCCTCCCCCCAGTCCGAGCGGACCAGCGAGCTCGTCGACCGGCTGCGCGACGACGTGCTCCCCAGGGCCGAGGCCGACACCTCCCTCGACCTGTACGTCGGCGGCGTCACGGCGAGCTACGACGACTTCGCGGAGATCATCGTCGGCAAGCTGCCGCTCTTCGTGGGCGTGGTCATCGCCCTCGGCTGCGTCCTGCTGCTCCTCGCCTTCCGGTCCGTCGGCATCCCCCTGAAGGCCGCCGCGATGAACGTGGCGGCGGTGGCGTCGGCCTTCGGGATCGTCGTCGCGATCTTCCAGTGGGGCTGGGGGAGCGAGCTGCTCGGCCTCGGCTCGGCAGGGCCGATCGAGCCCTTCCTGCCCGTGATCATGGTGTCCGTCCTCTTCGGGCTCTCCATGGACTACCAGGTCTTCCTGGTCAGCCGGATGTACGAGGAATGGCTGGAGACGGGCGACAACCGGCGGGCCGTACGGGTCGGCCTGGCCGAGACGAGCCGAGTGATCAACTCCGCGGCCGTCATCATGATCTCGGTCTTCCTCGCCTTCGTCCTGAGCGGCGACCGGGTCATCGCGATGTTCGGCATCGGTCTCGCCGCCGCGGTCGCGCTCGACGCGTTCGTCCTGCGTACGCTCCTGGTCCCGGCCCTGATGCACATGCTGGGCGGCGCCAACTGGTGGCTGCCGCGCGGCCTCGACCGTCTGCTGCCGCGCGTCAGCATCGAGCCGCCGGAAACTCGTTCGAGCGAAACCGCCGCGAGTGCGAGGATCCCGGCACAAGACCCGGACGGACTGAAGGAGCGGGATGTTCGCGATATCGCTGGGCGAGGGCGCTGAACTGCGGCCCATCGAGCCGTGGCAGGCGGAGGAGTTCCTCGCGCACGTCGATCGTGCGCGGGAGTACGCGGGGCCGTGGGTACCCCTGACCGTCCTTGCGAAGGACCTCGATTCGGCTCGCGAGCGGCTCCAGGTGTTCGCCGACAAGCAGGCCGCCGACACGGGCCGCCTGTACGGCATCTGGCTGGACGGCACGCTCGTCGGCGGAGTGCTCTTCCGGATCTTCGACACGGCCACGGAGAGCTGCGAGGTCGGTGTCTGGCTGGAGCCTTCGGCCGCCGGGCGCGGTCTGATCACCCGGGCGAGCCGGGTCCTCATCGACTGGGCGGTGGACGAGCGCGGCATGCACCGCGTGGAGTGGCTGGTCTCCTCGGCGAACGCCCGCAGCAAGGCGGTGGCCGAGCGGCTCGGGATGACGAAGGACGGCGTGCTGCGGGAGAGCTTCCCCTGGCAGGGCGTGCGGCACGACATGGAGGTCTGGTCGGTGCTCGCGCCGGAGTGGCGCAAGGCGCGTGAGGCGCGTGAGGCCGCGGGCGGCGCGGGCTCTGCGGCTCGTTAAGAAACCTCTCAGACTCCGTCCGTACGGTGCGGAGCATGGGAACTAAGACAGAGGACGAAGCCGCGGCCAAGGCGGCCGCTAAGCCCGCAGAGCCCGAGGCCGTGGACAGCGCGGACACCGCGGACGGCACCGGGGCGGACGCCGTCAAGGTGGAGAAGAGCGCCGATGTCGAGGACGCCGCCACCCCGGCCGACCGTGCGGCCGACCACCCCGACGACGCCGATGAGCTTGTCGTCGTCGAGGAGGTCGCTCCGGCGAAGTCCGGCGGCGTGTTCCAGGGTGCCGCGGCCGTCGTCTCCGCCGCGCTCGGTGTGATCGGCCTCTCCGGCGGCTGGCTCGGCACGGTCGCCGCGGACCGCTCGAACATCGTCGGTCAGCTGGAGATGCAGAAGAAGCCGTCGACCGCCATCGCCGACCAGATCCAGGCCTTGTACGGCGACTCCTGGCAGATCACGGCGCTGATCGCTGGCGCCTTCGCGCTCGCCGCGTTGGTCGTCGGGTTCATCGTCCTGGTCCGGCCCGCGTTCGGCGCGCCCGGCCAGGCGCAGGCGTCGTGGATCAAGTCGGTGGCCTGGGCGGGTGTCTCCCTGGGCGTCATCGGCCTGCTGCTCGCCATCGCCAAGTACTCGGACCTGATCTACGGGCTGCCGTCGGCGAGTTGACGCGGGCGGGGTACACGCGGAGCGAAGTACTCGGAGCGAAGTACTCGGAGCGCCGGTGGGGCTGGATCTTCAGCCGCGCCGGCGCTTTCGTGCGCGCCGGGCACGCCTCAGATGCCTCATGGCTCCTTAGGCGGCCCCAGGCGGCCTTAGGGGGCCTTAGGCGGAGGGCGGAAGCCTAGGCCGCACCCTGCCGCCCGCCTAAGGCCCCCCACCCCCTCAAGATGCGGCACTCTCCCGATGTGCCGACCCTCCCTGGCGGACGAAAGTAGAGGCATCGCAAGAAGCCGCCAGCCGCAAGGCAGAGTCCAGGGAGTTCACGCATGTTCGAATACGAAATGCACCAGCTGCGCGCCGCCGACCTGGCCCGCGAGGCCGACCGCCGCCGCCTCCTGCGCGAGGCCCGGGAGGCCAAGGCGGCCCGCCGCGAGCGCCGTTCGGCCCACCACGAAACCGGAGGGCGGGTGAGTACCGGCCAGCGGAGGTTCCGCTTCACCCGGACCGCGTGATGGACACGGCGGCGCACGCCGGGCCCACCGGGATATCCGCTGCCGCCGGGCCCGCACCCTGTGCGATGCTCACCGCTGTGGAGACCAGGTCCGTAAGCCCCGTGTTCGTCGGCCGATCCGACGAGTTGGGCGTACTGAACGACGCACTCGCCCGTGCCAGGGGGACCGCCCCCGGCACGGGCGAGCCGCAGGCGTTGCTGCTCGGCGGCGAGGCCGGCGTCGGAAAGACCCGCCTCATCGAGGAGTTCACCGCCGCGGCCCGCGCCGAAGGTGCCGTCGTCGCGCTCGGCGGCTGTGTCGAGATCGGCGCGGAAGGCCTGCCCTTCGCCCCCTTCTCCAGCGCCCTGCGCTCCCTGCGCCGCCAGCTCCCCGACGAGGTGGACGCGGCGGCGGCCGACCAGGAGGGCGAGCTCGCCAGGCTCCTGCCCGAACTGGGCGAGGCGCCGCAGCGCCGCCGGGGCACCGACGCCCAGCACGACGAGGAAGGCATGGCCCGCCTCTTCGAGCTGACCGTCCGCCTCCTGGAGCGCCTCGCCGCCGAGCGCCCGGTGGTCGTCGCCCTGGAGGATCTGCACTGGGCCGACGCCTCGACCCGCCACCTCCTCTCCTACCTCTTCCGTACGCTGCGCAGCGGCAGCCTCGTCGTCGTCGCGACCTTCCGTGCCGACGACATCCACCGCCGCCACCCGCTGCGTCCGCTCCTCGCCGAGCTCGACCGCCTGCGCACGGTGCGGCGCATCGAACTGTCCCGCTTCAGCAAGGGCGAAGTGGGACAGCAGATGGCGGGGATCCTCAGCGCCGAGCCCGCGCAGTCCCTGGTGGACGACATCTTCGAACGCTCGGACGGCAACGCCTTCTTCGTCGAGGAACTCGCGGTCGCCTCGCACGGCGGCAGCTGCGCGAGCCTCACCGACTCGCTGCGCGATCTCCTGCTCGTACGCGTCGAGGAACTGCCCGAGGACGGCCAGCGGGTGGCCAAGATCGTCGCCGAGGGCGGATCGACCGTGGAGTACCGGCTGCTCGCCGCGGTCGCGGGGCTCGCGGAGGACGATCTGATCGAGGCGCTGCGGGCCGCCGTCGGCGCCAACATCCTGCTGCCGTCACCCGACGGCGACGGCTACCGCTTCCGGCACTCCCTCGTGCGCGAGGCCGTCGGCGACGACCTGCTGCCCGGTGAGCGCTCGCGGATCAGCCGCCGCTTCGCCATGGCCCTGGAGGCCGATCCCTCGCTCGTCCCCGACGACCAGCGCGCCACCCGCCTCGCCAGCTACTGGTACCACGCGCACGACGCGGCGAAGGCGCTCCCCGCCGTCCTGCGGGCGTCCGTCGAGGCGCGCAGCCGCTATGCGTACTCCGAGCAACTGCGCCTTCTGGAACGGGCGATGGAGCTGTGGGAAGGCGCCCCCGAAGACGTACGCCGCGAACTGCGCCCCCTGGACTACGCCGAGGCCTATCCTCCGCCGCTGCCTGAAGGGCGTGGGGGGACCCCCGGCGGCGGCGAAGCCGAGTCCGCCCCGCTGAACTACCTCGACCTCATGGCGGAGGCCGCCGTCGCCGGACGCCTCTGCGGTGAGCGGGAACGCGCCATGAAGATCACCAAGCGTGCGCTGCGTGAACTCGGGGACGGCGACCCGCTGCGCGCCGCCTGGTTCTGGATCCAGCGCTCCCGGCTCACCTCGACGCTCGCGCGCGGTGACGGCTGGGCGGAGATCGCCACGGCCCAGGAGCTGGTCCGCGGCCTCCCGCCGTCCGAGGTGCACGCCGAGGTCCTCATGAACGTCGCCTCGTGGGGCATGCTCCACAACCCCGGCGAGGAGACCATCGCGGCGGCCGAGCGCGCCGTCGAGTACGCCCGGATGGTCAAGGCCGAGGAGACCGAACTCAACGCCCGGCTCATCCTCGGCGGCCTCCTCGCCGACGCGGGCGACGTCGAGCACGGCCTCGCGGAGATGTACGCGGTCAGGGACCGCTGCCTGGCACCGCCCGGCCTCGTCTCCCGCATCCCGCACATCCACATCAACCTGCCCTCCGTGCTCGAAGGCGCGGGCCGCTCCGCCGAGTCCCTGGAGGTCAGCGACCAGGGCCTCGCGCTCTGCCGCAAGTACGGACTCACGGACGCCGAGAGCTGGATCCAGGTCAACACGGCGGAGACCCTCATATCCCTCGGCCGTTGGGACGAGGCGGTCGCCGCCGCCGAGGCGGCCCGCCGCGGCGCGCTCAGCGTCAAGCCGCGGGGCGGCGCCGCCCTGCAACTCACCTGCGTCGCCATCGGCCGCGGCGACCGGCCCGAGGCCGCCGCCCAGCTGGCAACGGCCCGCGGCCACTACGGCTCGCACGACCTCATGCCGCAGTACACCCTGCCCCTCGTCACCGCCGCCCTCGGCATCGCGGCCGCCGACCCCGACCGCGCGGCCGGTGTCGCAGCCGTGCGCGCCGAGCTCGAAGCGGCCCTCGCCACAGGCTTCCCGCCCGGCACCCAGCGCTACACCTGGCCCCTGCTGCTCGCCGCCGCCGTCTCGGAGGCCGACGCGCGGGGCCTGCCCGCCGCCGAGCCCGGCCGGTCCGAGGTCGTCGACAGCATCCGGCGCGCCGCCGGGAAGCTCCCTTCGCCCGTACCGGTCTGGGTCGCCCACGAGCAGTGGGTCCGCGCGGAACTCCTGCGTGCCGAGGACCGCGACACCCCCGCCGACTGGTCCGCGGCGGTCGCGGCCTTCGAACCCCTCGACCGCCCCTACGACCTCGCCCGCACCCGTCTGCGCCTCGCCGAGTCCCTCCTCACGACGGCCGCGACCGCTTCCGGCGCGGACGCCGAGGCGGACCGTGAGCGCGCCGCCGGTCTGCTGCGCCGGGCCGGCGAGGTCGCCGAGCGCCTCGGTGCCCGGCCCCTCGCCGACGCCGTCGCGCAGCTCGCCCGGCGCGCCCGCCTCTCCCTGGACATCTGCGACCCCAAGAGCGCCCGCCTCGCCCCGGTCGACCCCGCCGAGGCGCTCGGCCTGACCAGCCGGGAGCGTGACGTGCTCCGCCGCGTCGCCGCCGGCCGCAGCAACCGCCAGATAGCCGAGGAACTGTTCATCTCCCCGAAGACGGCGAGCGTCCACGTCTCCAACATCCTCGCCAAGCTGGGCGTCGCGGGCCGGGGCGAGGCGGCGGCCCTGGCCCACCGCCTGCGCCTGTTCCCCGCGGAGCCCGCCGAGGCCACCGGCTGACCAACCGCTGACCAACCGGCTGACCTGCGGTTTTCCGGCCCCAGCGGGTTTCGGAAGGGCTCGCTTACGCTTGGAGGGAGGAACCCGGCCGCCAGGAGGCGCAGTGTTCAACCCGATCGAGCTTTTCCAGCCCGGCCGCAAACACACGGACGACGAGCAGAAGCGGTTGGAGCTGAGCCGGGTAGACGTGGCCGACGGCGACCCCGGCCGCGGCCCGATAGACCTCACTTCCGGCAAGGTGGTGGTGCGGGTGCCGCAGCAGGCGACGTCCGGACCCGAGCCGGAGCCCGAGCTGCCCGACACCGAGCCCGATCAGGCGGCGGACGCGACGCCCGGGACTCCGCCTCAGCCCGGCACGTAGCCGCAGGCGGCAGCCGCCACCCCCCCCGAGGCCCTACTTCACCGTCACCTCAAGGATCTTGTCGTCCCCCTTCTCCGGGGTGCCACGGGAGTCCGTTTCGTTCGTCACCACCCACAGCTTGTCCCCGCCCGCGGCGAGAACCGTGCGCAGGCGCCCGTGCTCGCCCTCCAGGAATGCCCGAGGCTCCGCCGTGCCGTCCACGCCGCGCACCGGAATGCGCCACAGCCGCTCGCCGCGCAGGCCCGCCATCCAGACCGAACCCTCGGCGTAGGCGATGCCGCTGGGAGAGGCGTCCGAGGTCTTCCACTGGGCCACCGGGTCGTGGAAGCCCTCCTCGTCGCCCTTGCCCTCCACCTCCGGCCAGCCGTAGTTGTCGCCGGCCTTGATCTCGTTCAGTTCGTCCCAGGTGTCCTGGCCGAACTCCGCCGCCCAGAGCCGCTTCTCCTCGTCCCAGGCCAGGCCCTGCACATTGCGGTGGCCGTACGAATAGACGGGGGAGTCGTCGAAGGGGTTGCCGGGGGCCGGGTCGCCGTCCGCGGTCAGGCGCAGGATCTTGCCGCCGAGCGACTTCTTGTCCTGGGCCAGGCCGGTGTCACCCGTCTCGCCCGTGCCCGCGTACAGCATCTTGTCCGGGCCGAAGGCGATCCGGCCGCCGTTGTGGACGACCCCCTTGGGGATGTCCTTGAAGACCGTGTCGGGTGCGCCCAGCTGCTGTCCCGAGGGCTTCTTCTCGTCGTACAGCATGCGGGCGATGCGGTTGTCCGACTCGGTGGTGAAGTACGCGTAGACCATGTGGTCCGACGCGTACGAAGGAGAGAGCGCGAGGCCCATCAGGCCGCCCTCGCCCGCGGGGGAGACGCCGGGGACCGAGCCCAGTTCGGTCTTCTTGCCCGTCTCGCCGTCGACCCGGGTGATGGTCCCCTCGTCGCGGGAGGACACCAGCAGGTCCCCGCCGGGGAGCGGCGCGAGGCCCCACGGCGACTTCAAGTTCTCGGTCAGTGTCTTGGTGACCTTCGCCGAGCCCTTCTCGGGCGGGGCGTCGCCGGCGCGCGGCTTGCCCGAGGACTTGTCCGATGGCGCGGGGCGGGACTCGGCGCTCTTCGCGTTGTCCGGTGCGTCCGAGCCGCCGGACGAGCAACCGGCCGTGAGCACTAGGGCGGCGGCAGCCAATGCGGCTGTTACAGCGGGTCGTTGCACGATCTGGTTCCCTTCGACGCAGCGCTTCTACTGTTCATACACCGCTCGGTCCCCACAGGTTCCCAACCCCGCTCCACCGACCCGCGGACGTCAGTCCCAGGAGCCCAACGCCGAGGGCAGCGCCTCGATCTCCGCCAGATCCGCGCCGGTGAGCCGCACCGCCGCCGCCCCCGCGTTCTCCACCGCCCAGCGCTCCCGCTTGGCCCCGGGGATCGGCACCACGGCACTGCCCTGCGCGAGTACCCAGGCGAGGGCCACCTGCGCCGGTGTCGCCCCGTGCCGCCCGGCCACCCGGCGCAGGCCCACCACGAGCGACTGGTTGGCCGCCATCATCTCGGCGGTGAACCGGGGGTGCCGGGCCCGCACGTCGTCCGGCTCGAAGCCCTGCCCCGGCGTCAGCGTCCCCGTGAGGAAACCATTCCCCAGCGGCATCGCCGCCAGAAAGCCGACCCCGCGCGCCGCGCACCACGGAAGCAGCGTCTCCAGGGCCTCGCGCGACCACACCGACAGCTCGGCCTCCACCGCGCTGACCGGAAAAACCTGCTGGATCCGCTCCAGCTGCCGGACCGTCCCCTCGTGCAGCCCCCTGCCCTCGCGCCGCGAAGCACGCGCCCCCACCGCGCAGAGGCCGAGCGCCCGCACCTTCCCCGCGGCGACGAGTTCGGCCATCGCGCCCCAGGTCTCCTCGACGGGCACCTCGGGGTCGGCACGGTGCAGCTGGTACAGGTCGATCGTCTCGGTCTGCAACCGCCGCAGCGACGCGTCGCAGGCCCGCTTCACATAGCCGGGGCGGCCGTTGGCGACGATGTGCTGCTCGCCGACCAGGAGCCCGCACTTGGTGGACACGAAGGCCTCGGCCCGCCGCTCCTTCAGCGCCCGTCCCACAAGGAGTTCGTTGGTGAACGGCCCGTACATGTCCGCCGTGTCAAGGAGGGTCGAGCCCTGGTCGAGCGCGGCGTGCACGGTGCGCAGCGACTCCTCGCCCCGCTGCCGGGAGCCGGTGTACGCCCAGCTCATCGGCATGCAGCCGAGCCCGACCGCACCCACCTCGAGCGCTGCCGCGCCGATCCTCCTGCGGTCCACCTGGCCGTGCCCTCCCACCTCATGTCAGAGCGGCCCCCAACGTAACCTCTGCCTCCCCTCGCGTGGCGTGCGGCCTCCGCGCATTAGCCTCCTGACCATGACGACAGACGTATGGCTCCCCTACGCCGCGGACGAGATCGAAGGCCTGCCACCGGCCGCCGAAGCCGGGCTCAACTACCGCTACTGGGACGGCGGCCCGGACTTCCCCGCGGACCCGGCCGACTGCGTGTTCTACGTGGTGCCGTATCTGAAGGGCGCGGAGACCTCCGTACGACCGCTGCCCGGGATGACGTCCGTACGCGCCGTACAGACGCTCACCGCCGGCATCGACCATGTGCAGGCCGGGCTCAAGTACCTCGCTCCCGGCGTGCAGTTGTGCAACGCCAAGGGCGTGCACGAGGCCAGCACCGCCGAGCTGGCGCTCGCCCTGGTCCTCGCGTCCCTGCGCGGAATCCCGCGGTTCGTTCAAGGGCAGCGGCAGGAGGAGTGGCGGTCCGGGTTCTATCCGGCGCTCGCCGACAAGTCCGTGCTGATCGTGGGGTACGGATCGATCGGTTCCGCCATCGAGGACCGGCTCGCCCCCTTCGAGTGCGCGCGGGTGGCGCGCGTCGCGCGCTCCGCCCGTGCCACGGAGCGCGGCCCCGTGCACCCGCTCGCCGAATTGCCGGCACTGCTGCCCGGGGCCGATGTGGTCATCCTCTCCACGCCCCTCACCGACACCACCCGTGGCCTGGTGAACGCCGACTTCCTGGCCCGTATGAAGGACGGCGCCCTGCTGGTGAATGTCGCGCGCGGCCCCGTCGTCGACACCAAGGCGCTCCTGGCCGAACTGGAGAGCGGCCGGATCACCGCCGCCCTCGACGTCACCGATCCGGAACCGCTGCCCGCAGGTCACCCCCTGTGGCACGCTCCTGGAGTGCTCATCAGTCCGCACGTGGGCGGATCGACGTCCGCCTTCCTGCCCCGCGCCAAACGCCTGCTCGCCGCGCAGCTGACCCGTCACGTCGCCGGGAAACCCCTGGGGAACGTGGTGCTCACGACCGGTTCCCGACCGACGGGCTAGCGCACGAACCCGCAATCGGCCAGGGATCGTTCGAGCACGCTGCGCACCCGAGCGTGCGCGCCCCGTGTCCACACTCTCGTCCGCCGTCACTGAGCGTACTGAACCTATGTCCCTGAGTGACGAGACTGGTGTATCGTCCCGACAGGGGATGCGCCGTGGACCTTTTTCGGCGCCGGGGACGAGGCATCAGACGCGAGGGGGGCGACGGGCGATGTACGGCCAATGGGCGAACGAACCGACGCGGCGAGACTGCCGGCGGCGACTCTCACGGAAGCCGGCCCGCAGTCGGACGCGCGAGGGTCACGCACACGAAATCCCGGAGTCGACCAGTCACGGGAGGCGGACGGGCACAGGGGCGGTACGGACCAGGGCGGCCCGGTGAGCACCCGTCCGTCACCCGCCACCGCCCTGGACGGCGGCAGCGGCCTGACGGCGCCGATGCGGCCCCGAACGCCACTGACCCGGCGCCCCGCCACCGGCGGCGGAGCAGGCCTGGCCTCCCAGATCGCGCTCCTCGTGCTCTGCGGCGGCTATGCCACCGGGGCCGCGCTCGGCTGGGGCTCGACCCGAGCCGCCCTGATCATGGGCGACTTCGGTCTGAGCATCGCCGCCGCGGCAGCCGCGGTCTCCTGCTTCCGCTACTCCCGCACCCGTCGCAGCCGCTTTCGACCCGCCTGGCTGCTCTTCGCGCTCTCCTCCGCGATGGCGTCCCTGGGCAACGGCGTATGGGGCTGGTACGAAGTCGTGCTCGAACAGCCGGTGCCCAGCCCGGGCCTCGCCGACCTGTTCTTCCTCTGCTTCGCGCCGCCCGCCATCATCGGTCTCCTCGTGCTCGCCAAGCGCCCGGTGACCAAGGCCGGTTGGGTCTGCCTGGCGCTCGACGCCTGGCTCATCGGCGGCTCGCTGCTCACGCTCTCCTGGAGCCTGGCGCTCGCGCACACGGCGCAGTTCGAGGGCCAGAGCGTCGCACACGCCGCGCTCTCGCTGGCCTATCCGCTTCTGGACATCGCGCTGGTCAGCATGGTCCTCGCGCTGCACTTCAGACGATCCGCCGGCAACCGCACGGCGGTGAATACGGCGATCGGCGCCCTCGCGCTGACCGTCATGTGCGACGCGATGTTCACCTCGCCCCTGCTGCACGCCAGTTACCGCTCGGGGCAGATGCTGGACGCGGGCTGGTTCGCGGGATCGCTGCTCCTGGCGTACGCACCCTGGGCCGTGCCCCGGCAGAAGTCCGGGGACGACGCGCAGCCCGGGCGCGAGGAGTCCGACGGCGCCCCCAAGGGCATGCGGGGCGCCCCCACCCGGCCGATCGCCGGCTCACTGGCCGCGCTCACCCCGTATCTGGCCGCCGCCGTCTGTACGCTGGGGATTCTGTACAACGTGCTCAGTGGTCGCAGTGTCGACGAAGTCGTGCTCTTCACCGCGGGCACGGTCGTGCTCGCTCTCGTCGTGCGCCAGGGCATCATGCTCCTGGACAACATCACCCTCACCCAGGAACTGGCCCAGAAGGAGAACCACTTCCGGTCCCTGGTGCAGGGTTCGAGCGACGTGATCATGATCGCCGCCCCGAACGGCATACTCCACTACGTCAGCCCCGCCGCCGCCGGTGTGTACGGCCGCGAGGCCGAGGACCTCATGGGGTCCGAGCTGGCCTCGCTCATGCATCCCGAGGACCTGGGCCGCGTGGTGCACGAAGTCCGCAGATTCCTCGCCGCGAACCCCGTCGAGGAACCCACGACCCGCATCGAGTGCCGCTTCAAGTCCGGCGACGGCGAGTGGCTGAACGTGGAGTCCACGGTCAACCGCCACCAGGGCGGCCTCATCTTCAACAGCCGTGACGTCACCGAACGGGTCCGGCTCCAGGCGCAGTTGCAGCACAACGCCGAGCACGACCCGCTCACCGACCTGCCCAACCGCGCCCTGTTCACCCGCCGGGTCGGCCAGGCGCTCACCGGCCGCAGAGTCACCGACCGGGGCACGGCCGTGCTCTTCATCGACCTGGACGGCTTCAAGGCGGTCAACGACACCATCGGCCATCAAGCGGGGGACGAGCTCCTCATCCAGGCGGCCCGTCGCCTTCAGGAGGCCGTCAGGTCCGGGGATTGCGCGGCCCGGCTTGGCGGCGACGAATTCGCCGCGCTCATCGTGGGCGACGGCACCCGCGACCAGGCCGCACGCGAGCAGCACATCTACGAACTCGCCGACCGTCTCAGAATCACCCTCTCCCAGCCGTACGCCATCGACGGCAACGACGTGCGCGTGGCGGCGTCCATCGGCGTGGCCTTCGCCGAGCCCGGCCTCGGAGCGGGCGAGCTGCTGCGCAACGCCGACCTCGCGATGTACCGCGCCAAGGCCGCGGGCAAGGGACGCGTCGAGCTGTACGCCCCCCAGATGCAGGCCGACGTCGTCCGGAAGGCGGAGCTCGCGACACGGCTGCGCACCGCGCTGCACGACGGCGAGTTCGCCCTGCTCCACCAGCCGGTGGTCTCCCTGGCCGACGGACGCATCACGTCCGTCGCCGCCCAGGCGCGCTGGCGCTCGGCGCAGGGCATCCTCTTCACGCCCGCCGAGTTCCTGCGCGTCGCCGACGCCTCGGACGCCCAGGAGAGCGCCCGGACGGCCGAACTGGGCCGCTGGATGATGGAGGAGGCCGTCCAGCAGGCCGCGGAGCGCGGCCGTACGGGTCACGCGACGCCGGTCACCGTCCGCGTCAGCGCGCGGCGCCTCCTGGACCGCTCCATGCCGCTCGGCTCCATCGAGGCACTCCTCACGCGCTACGGCCTGCCCTCTGGGGCGCTCATCATCGAGCTGGCCGACAGCGACCCCCGCGTCTCCCTGGACGATCTGGAGCGCCGCCTGACCTCACTGCGCAGGCTCGGTGTGCGTATCGCCCTGGACGGCTTCGGGAGCGGCTATGCCGCCATCACCGCGCTGCGGCGGCTGCCCGTCGACGTACTGAAACTGGACCGGAGTCTCGTCGACGGCGTCGTCGAGTCCGCGCGGCTGCACAAGATCACCGCCGGGCTGCTGCGCATCGCCACCGATCTGGGGCTGCGCTCCGTGGCCGACGGCGTCGACCGTCCGGAGCAGGTGACCGCCCTGCGCGCGATGGGCTGCACCCACGGACAGGGCATGGCGTTCTCCGGGCCGCTCGACGAGTACCGCCTGCGCCGCGCGCTGTCCCTCGGCGAGTATCCGGTGCCGCGCGGGCCCGCGGAGGTGGTCCTCGCGGGCGCTCCTCCGGTGGGATTCGGGGGAGGTGTCGAGTCCTTCCTGCGCTCACATAATGAGACCCCCGTCCCACCTACTTGACAGGCGCTGTGCGCCGGGGAGAGGGTCAATGCCATGCGCACCCGAATTCTCGTACTTGGAAAGCGCGTCGGCTGAAGCTGGGACTCACCGGTCCGACGACCGGAATCCCGCAACCGCACCGACGCGCTCCCCTCGCTTGCCTCCCGGCACGAGGGGTTTTTTGTTGCACCGGCACCCGCCAAACCCCCGCAAACACCCCGCAAAAACCCTCAGCTTCGAGAAGAGAATGCCGATGACCGAGCAGGCCACCGGGGCCCACCATCCGCAGCCGCGGCCCCGATCCTCAGGACAGCAGTCCGCCCCCGTCGAGCACGTCACGGGCGCGCAGTCCCTCATTCGTTCTCTCGAGGAAGTCGGGGCCGACACGGTATTCGGCATTCCCGGCGGTGCCATCCTTCCCGCGTACGACCCGATGATGGACTCCACCCGCGTCCGTCACGTCCTGGTCCGCCACGAGCAGGGCGCGGGCCACGCGGCCACCGGTTACGCGCAGGCCACCGGCAAGGTCGGGGTGTGCATGGCGACCAGCGGCCCCGGTGCGACCAACCTCGTCACGCCGATCGCCGACGCCCACATGGACTCCGTGCCCATGGTCGCGATCACCGGCCAGGTGGCCTCCAAGGCCATCGGTACGGACGCCTTCCAGGAGGCGGACATCGTCGGCATCACGATGCCGATCACCAAGCACAACTTCCTGGTCACCAAGGCGGAGGACATCCCGGCGACGATCGCGGAGGCCTTCCACATCGCCTCCACCGGCCGTCCGGGCCCCGTCCTTGTCGACATCGCCAAGGACGCCCTCCAGGCGCAGACCACCTTCCAGTGGCCGCCCACCCAGGACCTGCCCGGCTACCGCCCGGTGACCAAGCCGCACGCCAAGCAGATCCGCGAGGCCGCGAAGCTGATCACCAGCGCGAAGCGGCCCGTCCTCTACGTCGGCGGCGGCGTCATCAAGGCCCACGCCACCGCCGAGCTGAAGGTCCTGGCAGAACTCACCGGAGCGCCCGTCACCACCACACTGATGGCGCTCGGCGCATTCCCCGACAGTCACGAGCTGCACGTGGGAATGCCGGGCATGCACGGAGCGGTCACCGCCGTCACCGCGCTGCAGAAGGCCGACCTGATCGTCGCCCTCGGAGCCCGCTTCGACGACCGCGTCACCGGCAAGCTGGACAGCTTCGCGCCCTTCGCGAAGATCGTCCACGCCGACATCGACCCGGCCGAGATCGGCAAGAACCGCGCCGCCGACGTGCCGATCGTCGGTGACGCCCGCGAGGTCATCGCCGACCTGATCCAGGCGGTCCAGGCCGAGCACACCGCGGGGATCAAGGGCGACTACACCGCCTGGTGGGCCGACCTCAACCGCTGGCGCGACACCTACCCCCTCGGCTACACCCAGCCCGAGGACGGTTCGCTCTCCCCGCAACACGTCATCGAGCGCGTCGGGCAGCTCGCCCCGGCGGACACGATCTTTGCCGCGGGCGTCGGCCAGCACCAGATGTGGGCCGCGCACTTCATCGAGTACGACAAGCCCGCCACCTGGCTCAACTCCGGCGGCGCGGGCACGATGGGCTACGCGGTCCCGGCCGCGATGGGTGCCAAGGCCGGACAGCCCGACCGTACGGTCTGGGCGATCGACGGCGACGGCTGCTTCCAGATGACCAATCAGGAACTCACCACCTGCGCCCTGAACAACATCCCGATCAAGGTCGCCATCATCAACAACGGCGCCCTCGGCATGGTCCGCCAGTGGCAGACGCTGTTCTACAACCAGCGCTACTCCAACACCGTGCTGCACAGCGGTCCCGAGGACGTCGGCCCCAACAAGGGCACCCGCGTCCCCGACTTCGTGAAGCTGTCCGAGGCCATGGGCTGCGTGGCACTGCGCTGCGAGCGCCCCGAGGACCTCGACAAGGTCATCGCCGAGGCCAACGCCATCAACGACCGCCCCGTGGTGGTCGACTTCATCGTCCACGAGGACGCCCAGGTGTGGCCGATGGTCGCAGCCGGCACCTCGAACGACGAGGTCATGGCCGCCCGCGGGGTCCGCCCCGACTTCGGCGACAACGAAGACGACTGAGACCGAGAGCGAAAGAGAGACCACGAGTCATGTCCACCAAGCACACGCTCTCCGTCCTGGTCGAGAACAAGCCCGGTGTCCTCGCCCGGATCACCGCCCTGTTCTCCCGCCGCGGCTTCAACATCGACTCCCTGGCCGTGGGCGTCACCGAGCACCCCGACATCTCACGCATCACCATCGTCGTGAACGTCGAGGACCTGCCGCTCGAACAGGTCACCAAGCAGCTCAACAAGCTCGTCAACGTCCTGAAGATCGTCGAACTGGAGCCGGCCGGCGCCGTGGCGCGCGAGCTGGTGCTCGCCAAGGTCCGCGCCGACAACGAGACGCGCTCGCAGATCGTCGAGATCGTCCAGCTGTTCCGCGCCAAGACCGTGGACGTCTCGCCCGAGGCGGTCACCATCGAGGCCACAGGCTCCAGCGACAAGCTGGAGGCGATGCTCAAGATGCTGGAACCCTTCGGCATCAAGGAGCTCGTCCAGTCCGGCACCATCGCCATCGGCCGCGGCTCCCGCTCCATCACGGACCGCAGCCTGCGGGCGCTCGACCGCTCGGCCTGAACAAGCCTGGCCCGAGCCGTCGGTCCGCCCGTATGGCGAGACCTGAAAACTTTCTTCCCCCGCCCGCCGTACGGTGGGTCGCAACACCGCACACATAGGAGATTTCCAGTGGCCGAGCTGTTCTACGACGACGACGCCGACCTGTCCATCATCCAGGGCCGCAAGGTCGCGGTCATCGGATACGGCAGCCAGGGCCACGCCCACGCGCTGTCGCTCCGTGACTCGGGTGTCGATGTCCGCGTCGGTCTGCACGAGGGCTCCAAGTCCAAGGCCAAGGCCGAGGAGCAGGGCCTGCGCGTGGTGACCCCCTCGGAGGCCGCCGCCGAGGCCGACGTCATCATGATCCTGGTCCCGGACCCGATCCAGGCCCAGGTCTACGAGGAGTCCATCAAGGACAACCTCAAGGACGGCGACGCGCTGTTCTTCGGTCACGGCCTGAACATCCGCTTCGGCTTCATCAAGGCCCCCGAGGGCGTCGACGTCTGCATGGTCGCCCCCAAGGGCCCGGGCCACCTGGTCCGCCGTCAGTACGAGGAGGGCCGCGGCGTTCCGTGTATCGCGGCCGTCGAGCAGGACGCGACCGGCAAGGGCTTCGCGCTGGCTCTCTCGTACGCCAAGGGCATCGGCGGCACGCGTGCGGGCGTCATCAAGACGACCTTCACCGAGGAGACCGAGACCGACCTCTTCGGCGAGCAGGCCGTGCTCTGCGGTGGCACCGCGGCGCTGGTCAAGGCGGGCTTCGAGACGCTGACCGAGGCCGGCTACCAGCCGGAGATCGCGTACTTCGAGTGCCTCCACGAGCTGAAGCTCATCGTGGACCTCATGTACGAGGGCGGCCTGGAGAAGATGCGCTGGTCGATCTCCGAGACCGCCGAGTGGGGCGACTACGTCACCGGCCCCCGCATCATCACGGACGCCACCAAGGCCGAGATGAAGAAGGTCCTGACCGAGATCCAGGACGGCACCTTCGCCAAGCAGTGGATGGACGAGTACCACGGCGGTCTGAAGAAGTACAACGAGTACAAGACCCAGGACGAGAACCACCTCCTGGAGACCACCGGCAAGGAGCTCCGCAAGCTGATGTCTTGGGTGAACGAAGAGGCGTAAGCCGCAGGGCTCGAGGGCCGGGACCGCAGTCCCGGCCCTCTCGTCCATCCCCGGAGGGACAGCGGACGATCTCGTTGTCCACCCCGTCCAGCCACGGACGGGTGATCCTTCCACCGAGGCGTAAGACACCCGTCAGTACGCCACTACACTGCTTTCAACATTCGCGTCAGGCCCACAGCGTCGTGCGTCTTCCACGCGGCAAGCACCCTCCACCGCATGCGGCCGTCGGGACGGCCGTCCGCATTGGACCTGTGAGGACTCACGTGAGCACTGCTGCCAACGGCAAACCGGTCGTACTCATCGCTGAAGAGCTGTCGCCCGCAACTGTCGACGCCTTGGGCCCGGACTTCGAGATCCGTCAGTGCAACGGCGCGGACCGCGCCGAGTTGCTGCCCGCCATCGCCGACGTGGACGCCATTCTGGTCCGCTCCGCGACCAAGGTCGACGCCGAGGCCATCGCGGCCGCCAAGAAGCTGAAGGTCGTCGCCCGCGCGGGCGTGGGCCTGGACAACGTGGACGTTTCCGCCGCCACCAAGGCCGGCGTCATGGTGGTGAACGCCCCCACCTCGAACATCGTCACCGCGGCCGAGCTCGCCTGTGGCCTGCTCATCGCCACCGCCCGCAACATCCCCCAGGGCAGCCAGGCGCTGAAGGCCGGCGAGTGGAAGCGCTCCAAGTACACGGGCGTCGAGCTCGCCGAGAAGACCCTCGGTGTCGTCGGCCTCGGCCGCATCGGCGCCCTGGTCGCCCAGCGCATGAGCGCCTTCGGCATGAAGGTCGTCGCCTACGACCCGTACGTGCAGCCCGCGCGCGCCGCGCAGATGGGCGTCAAGGTCCTCTCCCTCGACGAGCTGCTCGAGGTCTCGGACTTCATCACCGTGCACCTGCCCAAGACCCCCGAGACGGTCGGTCTGATCGGCGACGAGGCCCTGCACAAGGTGAAGCCCGCCGTCCGTATCGTGAACGCCGCACGCGGCGGGATCGTCGACGAGGAGGCGCTGTACTCCGCGCTCAAGGAAGGCCGCGTGGCCGGTGCCGGCCTGGACGTGTACGCGAAGGAGCCCTGCACGGACTCCCCGCTCTTCCAGTTCGACCAGGTCGTCTGCACCCCGCACCTCGGTGCCTCCACGGACGAGGCGCAGGAGAAGGCCGGTATCGCCGTCGCCAAGTCGGTGCGCCTCGCCCTCGCCGGTGAGCTCGTGCCGGACGCCGTGAACGTCCAGGGCGGTGTCATCGCCGAGGACGTGCGCCCCGGCCTGCCGCTCGCCGAGAAGCTCGGCCGGATCTTCACCGCGCTCGTCGGCGAGGTCGCAGCGCGGCTCGACGTCGAGGTGTACGGCGAGATCACCCAGCACGACGTGAAGGTGCTCGAACTCTCCGCGCTCAAGGGCGTGTTCGAGGACGTGGTCGACGAGACCGTGTCGTACGTGAACGCTCCCCTCTTCGCCCAGGAGCGTGGCGTCGAGGTCCGTCTGACCACCAGCTCGGAGTCCCCGGACCACCGCAACGTCGTCACGGTGCGCGGCACGCTCACCGGCGGCGAGGAAGTCTCGGTCTCCGGCACCCTGGCCGGCCCCAAGCACCTCCAGAAGATCGTCGCCATCGGTGAGTACGACGTGGACCTGGCGCTCGCCGACCACATGGTCGTCCTGCGCTACGCGGACCGTCCCGGTGTCGTCGGCACCGTCGGCCGTGTCCTCGGTGAGGCGGGCATCAACATCGGCGGCATGCAGGTCGCCCGCGCGGACGTGGGCGGCGAGGCGCTCGCCGTCCTCACCGTGGACGACACCGTGCCGCAGTCGGTGCTGAACGAACTCGCCGCGGAGATCGGTGCGGAGTCCGCGCGTGCGGTGAACCTCGCGGACTAGTCGCCCGCGTCTCGGTCGCCGGTTCATCACCGGCTTCGCCGAGTTCGTCCTCAAACGCCGGACGGGCTGGATTCCTCCAGCCGGTCCGGCGTTTTGGCTGTACGGATCTGCCTCAGCGCCGCCGCCGACAGTGCCGCCGCGGCCAGCAGCACCGCCGCCCCCGCGAACGCCGCGACACGCATGCCGTCGGTGAATGCCTCACGGGCCGCTGTGGTCAGTGCCGAAGCCGCCTGGTCCGGCAGGTGCCGGGCCACGGCAAGCGCGCCGCCGAGCGTCTCGTGGGCCTCGGCGGGGGCCGTGTCCGGGATCTCGGCGCGGTAGACCGCGTTGCCGATGGAGCCGAGTAGTGCCATGCCGAGGGCGCCGCCGAACTCCTGGCCCGTTTCCAGGAGCGAGGAGGCCGAGCCCGCCTTGTCCGCCGGGGCGGAGCCGAGGGCCAGGTCGGTGAGTTGCGAGCCGATGATCACGGCGCCGCAGGCGAGGAGAGCGGCCGCGGCGAGGACGGTCCACAGCGCGTCGGTGCCGGCCAGGGTCAGGAGACCGAACCCGCTCGCCGAGACGACGAAACCGGTGGCCACGACGGAGGCGCGGTTCACCCCGCGCTGCACGAGGGCTGTGGCGACGGGCGCGGCGAAGCCGATGGGGATCGAGGGCAGCAGGCCCCACAGCGCGGCTTCGAGCGCGCTCTTGCCGAGTACCGACTGCAGATACTGCGTGGTGAAGTACGCCGAGCCCATCATCGCCAGGGACGCGACCAGGTTCAGCAGCACCGCGGGGGCGAAACCGCGGCCACGGAACAGCGCCGGGGATATCAGCGGGGAGGCTGTCGTGCGCTGGCGGTGGACGAAGAGGGCGGCGAAGACGAGGCCGACGGCGAGCGATGCGGCGTACGGAGGTTCGAGGCCCTCGGCGGCCATCTCCTTGAGGCCGTAGACGACGGGCAGCACGGCGGCCATGGACAGCGGCACGCTCAGCAGGTCGAAGCGGCCGGGCTCGGGGTCCCTGGACTCCGGAATGAGGACCGGTGCGAGGAGCAGGAGCACCACCATCGCGGGCAGGTTGACCAGGAAGACCGAGCCCCACCAGAAGTGTTCGACGAGGACGCCGCTCATCACCGAGCCGAGCGCGACGCCGGCCACCATCACGCCGGACCAGATGCCGATCGCCTTCGCGCGCTGTCCGGCGTCGCGGAACATCGTGCGGACCAGGGCCATCGTGGACGGCATCAGGGTCGCGCCGCCGATGCCGAGCACCGCGCGGGCCGCGATGAGCAGTTCGGCGCTGTCGGCGTAGGCGGCGGTGAGGGAGGCCGCGCCGAAGGCGAGAGCGCCGAACATAAGCAGCTTGCGGCGGCCTATGCGGTCGCCGAGCGAGCCCATCGTCATCAGCAGGCCCGCGAGCACGAACGCGTAGATGTCGAAGATCCACAGCTGCTGGGTGCCGCTGGGCTCCAGGTCGGCGCTGATCGCGGGGACCGCGAAGTAGAGGACGGAGACGTCCATCGAGACCAGGAGCAGCGGCAGCATCAGGACGGCGAGCGCGGCCCACTCCTTGCGGCCCGCGCGCTCCGGGATCGCCGAATGCGCTTGTTCGTATGTCGAGTTCGTCATGGGCAGGACTGTACGGGCGTATAAAACAGTTGTCTAGTACGGTCGTATAGAACGAACGTATGGGACGTGCGTATGGATCGGGAGTAGGCTGGCGGGCATGGGACACCGTGAGGATCTGCTCGAAGGCGCCAAGCGCTGCCTGCTGGAGAAGGGCTTCGTGCGCACGACGGCCCGCGACATCGTGAAGGAGTCCGGCACCAATCTCGCGTCCATCGGCTACCACTACGGCTCAAAGGACGCGCTGCTCGCCGACGCGTACGTCGCGCTCATCGAGCCCATGGGCGACGGGTTCGAGGGTGCGGTCGACGTGGCCGGCGCACCGGAGAGCGGTGGTCTCGAAAGGTTCCGGGAGACTTGGGCGAACGTCATCCGCTCGATCCCCGAGTCCCGGGCGATCTGGATGCTGAGCCTGGAGGTCGTCACGCAGCAGGAGCGGCTCGCGGGCGTTCGCGAGCTGCTCGCCAAGGCGCAGGTGGAGGGGCGGCGCGGGCTCGCCGCGGTGTTCACCGGGATCGCGGAGAGCGACCTGACCGAGGATGTCGTGGAGACCGAGGGGCGCTTCTATACGACGCTGCTCAACGGCCTGATGGTGCAGTGGCTGTTCGACGAGGCGTCGGCGACCGATGCGGAGCAGCTGACCGAGGGGCTGCGGCGGGTGACGGGGCGGGTGTCGGGGGAGTCCTGAAGTGCCTTGCGCGGGGCGGGAGTTGCGCCTGGCGCGGAGGTGCGCCGGGCGTCGCGGTGACTACAGCCGTGATGCCTTCAGGAGCATGTGCAGGAGCAGTCGGTCCTCGCCGTCGTCCAGGTCCAGGGCCGTGAGCTGTTCCACGCGGGAGAGGCGGTAGTACAGCGTCTGGCGGTGGATGCCCAACTCCGCCGCCGCGCGGCCCGCTTGGCCCGCGCAGTCCAGGAACACCTCCGCGGTGCGGGCCAGTTCGCGGTGGGCGGGGGAGAGCAGGGCGCGGGCCGCCGGGTCGTCGGCGGCCTCCGGGGGCAGTGACGTGAGCAGGCGGTAGGGGCCCACTTCCGACCACTGGGCCACCGGGGCGAAGCGCGGTTCGGCGCGGGCCGCGCGAGCCGCCGTGGACGCCTCCCACCAGGCGGCGCCGAGCTCTTCGAGGCCGTGCCGGGCGCTCGCGATGCCCGCCGCCGCGGAGCCGGCGGACTCCAGGAGCCGGGTCGCCGCCGACACCGCCGGGGTGGGCACGTCCGCCGAGCGCAGCCGGACCAGGACCGCGAGGCTCTGGCCCGCCGTGCCCCAGGGCACGGTGCACAGGGCGGTCGCCCCCTGCACCGTACGGACCGAAGGGGCGGAGTCCGGGTCGGCGGAGGGCCAGGGCGCCACGCACACCACCGCGTGCAGGCCCTCGCCGCGCGGGCCGAGTGCCGTGCGCAGGTCGGCCACGGCCATGTCCCGCTGCCAGCCGCGCTCGGCGGTCAGGACGGCCCGGAACTCCCGGGTCAGATCGGCGCCCGCCTGCACCTCGTCGGCGAGCAGCGCGCCGATGCGGGCGGCGACCTCCATGGCGGCGGTCAGCTGGGCGTCCGTGGGCCCGGGATCGTCGTCGAGCAGCCATACGTAACCCAGGGCGAACCCCCGATGCCGTACGGGAAGGCAGATCCGGCCGCGGTGGACGCCCGCCTCCGGAGTGGGCGGGATGCGGATCGGGGCCGTCGCGCGGGTGATGCCGAAACTCTCGAACCAGGTGCGGACCTCTGCCGTGGAGCGGCGCGTGAGGATCGAGCGGGTGCGCACCGGGTCGAGAGCCGTCGCGTCGAAGTCGGTGTCGCCGCTGTCGTGCGCGCCGAAGGCGATCAGCTCGAAATCGCGGTTCTCCAGCGTCGCCGGGGCGCCGAGCAGGGCCGAGATCTCGTCGACGAGTTCCTGATAATCACCTTTCACACTGTCCATTCTGACGTAGTTCGACCCCACCTTCAGACAGATGTCTGAGATCCAGGGCACGGATGCGTGACAGCTGTCGATGGCACCGGATCGGCGGGATCCTTAAGTTTCACGGTGGTTCTCCGTGCCGTACCGGTTCGTTCTGCATATATCCAGGTATGGCCCCGTATCTACTCTCCGTGGAGGTGCCCGTGCTGGGTCCCGTGATCCTCGCCGCGTCGCGCAGCGACCAGATGCGCCGTTTCGTGTCGGCGGCCCCGGGCACCAAGCAGGTCGTCGACCGCTTCATCGCCGGTGAGACCGTGGACCAGGTCGTGCCGATCATCACGGACGCCGCCGACAAGGGCCTTGAGGTCACCCTCGACGTCGTCGGCGAGGACATCACCACGCCCGAGCAGGCCGCCGCCGCGCGCGACGCCTACCTGGAGCTCATCGAACGCCTCAAGGACCTGGGGCTCGGCGCGAAGGCCGAGATGTCCGTGAAGCTGTCGATGTTCGGCCAGGCGCTCGAAGGCGGTCACGAGCTGGCCCTCGCCAACGTACGGCCCGTGGTGATCGCCGCCGCCGCGATCGGCACCACGGTCACCCTGGACGCCGAGGACCACACCACCCTCGACTCGATGTTCGCCATCCACGAGGAGCTGCGGAAGGACTTCCCGCAGACCGGCTGCGTCATCCAGTCCTACCTCTTCCGTACCGAGGAGGACGCCCGCCGCCTGGCCGCCGCGGGCAGCCGCGTACGCATCGTGAAGGGTGCCTACAAGGAGCCCGCCGAGGTCGCGTACCAGGACAAGGCGGAGATCGACAAGGCGTACGTGCGGATCATGCGCATCCTGATGGAGGGCGACGGGTACCCGATGATCGGGTCCCACGACCCGCGTCTGATCTCCATCGCACAGGAGCTCGCACACCGCGCCGGGCGCAAACTGGACGAGTACGAATTCCAGATGCTGTACGGCATCCGCAGCGACGAGCACCTGCGGCTCGCGGCCGAGGGGCACCGGATGCGGGTGTACACCGCCTACGGCACCGACTGGTACGGATACTTCATGCGCCGTCTCGCGGAGAAGCCGGCCAACCTGCTCTTCTTCGCCCGCTCCATCCTCACCAAGGGCTGAGCTCCCTTACCCCCGACCCCCCTTAAGGAGATAAGGACTCATGGACGCTGTGACCCAGGTCCCCGCGCCGGTCAACGAGCCGGTGCACGGCTACGCACCCGGTTCCCCGGAGCGTGCCCGCCTCGAGACGAAGCTCAAGGAGCTCGCCGAGAACCCCATCGAGCTGCCGATGACCATCGGCGGCGTCAAGCGCCTCGGTGGCGGCGAGCCCTTCCAGGTCGTGCAGCCGCACAACCACAAGGCCGTCATCGGCACCGGCCGCGGCGCCACGCAGCAGGACGCGCAGGACGCGATCGACGCCGCGCTCGCCGCCGCTCCGGCCTGGCGCGCGATGGCCTTCGACGACCGCGCCGCGATCATCCTGCGCGCCGCCGAGCTGCTCTCCACGACGTGGCGCGAGACCATGGCCGCGTCCACGATGCTCGGCCAGTCGAAGACCGCCCAGCAGGCCGAGATCGACACGCCCTGTGAGCTGATCGACTTCTGGCGCTTCAACGTCAAGTACGCCCGTGACCTGCTCGCCGAGCAGCCCCCGGCGAACGCGACCGGCGTCTGGAACCGCCTGGACCACCGCCCGCTCGAGGGCTTCGTCTACGCGATCACGCCGTTCAACTTCACCGCGATCGCCGGTAACCTCCCGACCGCCCCGGCCTTGATGGGCAACGTGGTCGTGTGGAAGCCGTCCCCGACGCAGACGCACGCCGCCGTGCTGCTCATGCAGCTCCTGGAAGAGGCGGGCCTGCCCAAGGGCGTCATCAACCTGGTGACCGGTGACGGCAAGGCCGTCTCCGAGGTGGCCCTGACCCACCGCGACCTGGCGGGCATCCACTTCACCGGCTCCACCCCGACCTTCCAGCACCTGTGGAAGACGGTCGGCGAGAACATCGCCAACTACCGCACGTACCCGCGCCTCGTCGGCGAGACGGGCGGCAAGGACTTCGTCGTCGCGCACCCGTCCGCGGACCGTGCCGTCCTGAAGACCGCGCTGACCCGTGGCTCCTTCGAGTTCCAGGGCCAGAAGTGCAGCGCCTCGTCGCGTGCGTACATCCCCGCCTCGATCTGGAACTCCGGCTTCAAGGAGGAGTTCGCGGCCGAGGTCGACGGCATCAAGATGGGTGACGTCACCGATCTGTCGAACTTCATCGGCGCGGTCATCGACGAGCGCGCGTTCGCCAAGAACAAGGCGGCCATCGACCGTGCGGCGGCCGACCCGACCTGCACGATCGTCGCGGGCGGCACGTACGACGACTCGGTCGGCTACTTCGTCCGTCCGACCGTCGTCGAGTGCTCGGACCCGGCCAACGAGGTCTTCACCACCGAGTACTTCGGTCCGTTCCTCGCCGTGCACGTCTACGAGGACGACAAGTACGAGGAGATGCTGACCCAGATGGAGTCGGCGTCGGACTACGCGCTGACCGGGTCGGTCATCGCGGGTGACCGTGCCGCGGCGGCGTACACGATGGAGAAACTGCGGTACGCCGCGGGCAACTTCTACATCAACGACAAGTCGACCGGTGCGGTTGTCGGGCAGCAGCCCTTCGGTGGTGGGCGTGCGTCCGGTACGAACGACAAGGCTGGTGCGCCGCAGAACCTGCAGCGGTGGACGCTTACCCGTGCCATCAAGGAGACGCTGGTGTCTCCGACGGAGTACGGCTACCCGCACATGGGCTAGCCCCTCTCGGGGCTCGCGCCCCTCTTTACCCCGCCTCCGGCCCGGGCCCCACCCCGGTCGGGGGCGGTGTTTTTTGCCTGCGGGGTTTTTCCGGTGGCCGGGGGCTTTTCCCGTGCCGGGGGCTTTTCCCGCCCACCCGCCCGGCGCCCTGCGTCCCGTCCTGGGCGAACAGGCTTTTCCCGCCCACCCGCCCGATTGCCCCGCGTGCCACCCGTGCCAAGAAGGGGGCCAAGAGGGGGGGGAGCTGCGGGGCGTGGGCGGATGGGTGGGGTTGTGGTTGGGGGTTTGGGGGTTGGGAGTTATGGGGTTGTCGGGGGGTGGGGGGATGACGCTGCTGAGATCACCTCGTCCAGTACCTCTCTGGCTCTCAGCAGTTCCTCCACCATGCCGTCGATCCGGGCCCGTTCCACCGACAGTTCCTGCACCAGCCATGGCGTGGCGGTTTCCGAGGGGCCGCCGTCCTTGTCCCGCATGCAGGGGAGGAGCTGCACGATTTTGGCGCTGCACAGGCCCGCCGCGAAGAGTTCCTGGATGCGGATGACGCGGTCGACCGCCGTATCTGGGTAGTCGCGGTGGCCGCCCGGTGTGCGGTCCGCGTACAGCAGGCCCTGCTTCTCGTAGTAGCGCAGGGAGCGCTCGCTCACCGCCGTGCGCTGTGCCAGTTCGCCGATCCTCATGTCACCCGTACCTCCGCACCCGAAGTACCTCCGCACTTGAATCTGACACCAGTGTCAGCTTCTACCGTTCCGGCATGACGAACACTTCGCTTCTCGCGCCCTATTCCGCAGGCCCCATCGGCCGCCTCCCCAACCGCATCGTCATGGCCCCCATGAGCCGCCACCGTGCCACGGAGGACGGCACCCCGCTGCCGGTCGTCGCCGAGCACTACGCCCAGCGCGCGTCCGCGGGCCTCATCGTCACCGAGGGCATCTGGCCCAGCAGCCGGGGCCAGAGCGGCTGGCGCTTCCCCGGGATCGAGACCGCCGCGCACATCGAGGGCTGGCGGCGGGTCACCGAAGCCGTGCATGGCGCCGGTGGCCGGATCTACGCCCAGCTGATGCACGGCGGCCGGCACGGGCACCCGCTGTCCCGGATCGACGGGGACGTACCCGCGGCGCCCTCTGCCGTGCTCGTCGACCCGAGCCGCGTCCACGTGCGCGGCGGCAAGGCCGACCCGGTCACTCCGCGCGAGATGAGCCCCGACGACATCCGCACGGCGATCGAGGACTTCGCGGACGCCGCCCGCAACGCCATCGCCGCGGGCTTCGACGGCGTCGAGCTGCACGGCGCCAACAGCTATCTGATCCACCAGTTCCTCGCCGACAACTCCAACCTCCGTACCGACGCCTACGGCCGCGGCTCCATCGCCGACCGCATCCGCTTCGCCGTCGAGGTCGTGCGCGCCGTCGCCGACGCCATCGGCGCCGAGCGCCTGGGTCTGCGCCTCTCGCCGGGCAACCCGCAGTTCGGGATGGTCGAGAACGACCCCGGTCCCGTCTACCGCGCGCTGCTCGATGAGATCGATGGGCTCGGGCTCGCCTATCTCCACCTCACCGACAACGACCGCTACCCCGCCCTCGCCGACCTGCGCCCCCACTGGCACGGCACCCTCATCGGCAACGTCGGCGAGAACGGCGACCCGACGACGCGGGAAGCGGGTGAGGCGGTGCTCGCCGAAGGGCTCGCGGACCTCGTCTCGTACGGGCGGGCCTTCATCTCCAACCCCGATCTGCCGGAGCGGTTCGCCGCGGGCGCGCCGCTCCAGGAGATCGACGCGGCGAACCTCTACACCCACGGCGCCGAGGGGTACACCGATTACCCCGCCATGGAGCGGGAGCCGGTCTTCGCTCAGACCTCGACCAGCACCTGATCCAGCGACTTCCGTACGAGATCGGGGACCCGGCAGTCCGCCGCCGGATAGCCCACGGGGATCACCGCGAACGCCTTCTCGTTCTCGGGGCGGCCGAGCACCTGCGACAGGAACCGCATCGGGCTCGGTGTGTGGATCAGCGCGGCGAGGCCCGACAGATGCAGCGCGGACAGCAGCATCCCGACCGCGATGCCGACCGACTCGTCGACGTAGTAGTGCTTGTGCTTGGTGCCGTCCTCGCCGAGCCAGTAGCGCTGCTGGAAGACGACGACGAGCGCGGGCGCGTCCGTCAGATGCGGCTTCACCTCGTCCGTGCCGAGCGGTCGCAGCGCAGCGAGCCACTCCTCGCCGAGACGCCCGTCGTACGAGATCTGTTCCTCGTGCTCGGCGGCCTCGCGGATGAGGCAGCGCACCTCGGGGTCCTGGACGAGGACGAACGTCCACGGCTGCTGGTGCGCGCCGGACGGTGCCGTCGCGGCGCAGGCGATGGCGTCCCGCACGACCTGCGCGGGCACGGGGTCGGGGGCGAACTGCCGTACCGTGCGCCGCTCCTGCATCCGCGCCCTCAACTCGGCGGCGTGCGCGAGGGATTCGGTTTTGGGCATGCGCTCGGGACGGTAGGGAACGGAGCGGTACGGCTCGCCGTGGATGGGGGTCCAGGGCCGTTCTGCGGTCGTCTCGTCAGCCATGGGCACGAGTGTGCCCGGTCAGCTCCAGCCCGTCACGATCAATGCGAGCCCGATCGTGAATCCGCCGCCGAGCAGGGCCAGATACAGGACGTAGAACCGCCGCAGCCGGTGTACGAGGAAGCCGAAGGCGCCGAAGGCGAGACCTACCGTGAGGGTGCGGGAGCCACGGGAGAGCGCCGACTGGGCCAGCCAGTCCTGCGGCGCGATGCCGGCGCGGCCCGCCTCGCGTGCGTACACCTTGAAGGGGATGCCGTTCCAGGGCTGGTGGCGGACGGCCGCCGCGCCTTCGGCGGCGAGTTCGGCGCGTACTTCCGCGCGCATCCGGTCCGTGGTCAGCGGGTTCGGCAACTGGGCTCCGGAAGCGGCCAGTTGGAGCGCGAGCAGGCTGCCCGCGAGGCTGCCCGCCAGGGCGGTGAGGGAGAGTTTCAGGGCCCGGCGCGGTACCGCCACGCAGGCGATCGCCAGGAACAGCTCCGGCATCAGCGGCCAGCTCAGCGCCTCCGCGAAGGCCCAGGCGAAGGCCGCTGCCAGGCCCCGGCGGGTGCTGATGACGGCTGCGACGCGCCTCCGGGTGACGGAGTCCCTGAGGGGCTCCCCCGCCGTACGGCGATGCAGCTCGGCCACCGCGTCACGCGCCGTCTCCGGGGTCGTGTCCGGGGGCAGCGGGGCTCCGACGCGGACCCTGACCAGGGTGGGGCGGAGTTTGCCGTGCTTGGGCAGGAGGCGGGCGGTGCCGTCGATGGCGACCGGGACGACGGGCACGTCCGCCTGCCGGGCGAGGACGAGCGCGCCCTTGTGGAACGCGCCCAGTTCCCCCGCCCGTGCGCGGGTGCCCTCGGGGAAGAGGACGACGGCCCCGCCCGCGCGCAGCGCGTCGGCCCTGGAGAGCAGGTCGTCCATGCCGCCTCCGGTGCGGCGTACGGGGAAGCCCGCGGCCAGGCGGCTGCAGATCCGACGCCGCCAGGGGGAGGCGAACCAGTAGTCAGCGGCCGCGCCTATCGCGGGCGCGTGGCGGGCGTCCAGGGCGGCGAGCAGGGCCGCGGTGTCCGCGTGCGACGAGTGGTTCGCCACGACCACGCAGCCGCCGCGCGGGAGCCGACCGCGTCGCTCGACTCCGCCGGTGAGGGTGAGCAGGGTCCACCACAGCGCCCGGCGGACACGGGCCGCGCCCCGCTTCGGGCGCCGCCGGACACCGGTTGCGCCCAGCTTGTCCTCGAACGCCGGACGCGCCGAGTGCTCCCTCGGATCGGTCTGGTTCCCTTGGCCCGCACCGGTGTAACCCGGCTCCCGGCCAGGGGAGTTCGGCGCACACCGCGTGCGGCCCACGGAGCCCCGGGGCGGGGAGGTCCGCCGCCGGTCGCGGCGGAGCCCGGTCGAACGAGTCCTCGGACGGATCCTCACAGCGTCACCACCATCGTCAGCAACAGCGCGACCAGCAGCGAGTCGATCCGGTCGAGGAGCCCGCCGAACCCCGGCAGCCAGCTCCCCGCGTCCTTCACGCCCGCCTCGCGCTTGACCATCGACTCCAGCAGGTCCCCGCATACGCAGCCGACCAGCACCGCGGCCCACAGCAGCAGGGAGAACGCGCCGACCGCGGCCAGCGCGGCGGCGGTCGCGGCGGCGGCGCCCGCGACGCCGGCGCGGGTCTTGTTGGGGGAGAGGGGCGAGAGCGGCCGGGACAGGAGTCCCCTGCGGCCGAGCGCCGTACCCCCGCACCACGCCCCCACGTCCCCGAAGGCCACCGCGACGCCCACCGCCAGAGCCGTGTCGCCGCCGAGCAGTACGAGGCCGCTGAGGGAGACCGGGATCCAGAGCAGCCCGAAGACCGTCCGGCTCGCCCGGGTGAAGCCCTGCGCGGCGTCCCCGGAGAAGAGGGCCACACCGGCGGCGGCGATCAGCAGGGCGCCGGCCGTCCGCAGGTCGAGGGCGTCGGGAGCGGCCCAGGCGATGCCCGGCACCGCCACGGCGGACACGCCGAGCACCGCGCGTTCGCCCCGCGGCAGCCCCGCCATCCGCGCGTACTCGCTCACGGCGATCACCCCGAGCCCGGCCGCGAGCACGAACGCCCCCGCCCGGCCCAGGAAAAGCGCCCCGAGGAAGAGCGGCGCGGCCAGCGCCCAGGTCCGCCACCGCTTGCGCAGCTCGGCCCGCATCCGTACCCGCGAGGGCAGCACGGCGACGGCCACTCCGCCGACGCCGAGCACTCCGGCGACGACAGGCACGGCCCGCCCGGCGACTTCCCCGGCGACGAACGCGGCGCTCATCGTCGGCTTCCCAGGAGAGCCGGGACCGCGGTCGATTCCGGTCGTGGGTGTGCGGTGGGCGGGGCCGGCGTCGGGGCTGGTTCCGCGCCGGGTGCTCGGGCGATGGCTCGCACGTTCCGCCCGGCGACTTCCCCGGCGACTTCCCCGGCGACGAACGCGGCGCTCATCGGACGTCACCGGCGGTCGGCTCGCAGGGCCCCAACTCGCGCCACAGCCGCGCGAGTCGCACCCCCGCCGTGAGCGCCGAACCCGCGGCGATCACCGCGAGCACCGGCACGGCCCACCCGGAAGCCGCCGCGACGACCACGAGGGCGCAGCGCTCCGTCTTGCCGACCGGGCCCCCGTTCAGTCGGGGCGCGCCCGCCGCCGCGCCCGCGAGCGACACCCACGAGGGCAGCGTCGCCGCGAGGCCCGCGGTCGCCACCAGCCACAGCGGGGCCAGTGTGAGGAAGCCCGCGAGCACGGCCAGGTCGGCGGCCCGGTCGCCCAGTTCGTTCAGGAGCGCCCCGCGGCGCGTCGTGCGGCCCGTGTCACGGGCAAGCGCCCCGTCGAGGTTCGCGAAGGCGAGCCGGGCGGCGAGCAGCACGGCCACGGGGAGCGCGGAGAAAGGCGACGGCAGCCAGGCGAGCGCCGCCGCCGCGCCCGCGGCGCAGAACACACCCGCCGCGGTGAGGGTGTCGGGCGACACCTCGCGGCGGGCGAGCGCGCCGCGTACGCCGGACAACCGGTCCGCGTACCAGGGCTTGAGAGCGTAGAGGCCGTTCATGGCACCGACTCTGCCGCCGCCCCGCCGGGGGCAAATCGGGGTGCGTACTCAGATATGGCCTGAGTACGGTGGCTGGGTGACCACGTTGCGTACGGCCCATACCTGCGATCTCGACCCCGCCGAACTCCGGGCGGCCCGCGCCCTGATGGACGAGGCGTTCGACGGTGACTTCAGCGATCAGGACTGGGACCACGGCCTCGGCGGGATGCACGCCCTCGTGCATGACGAGTCCGGCCTCCTCGTCGCTCACGGCTCGGTGGTCCAGCGCAGGTTGCTGCACGACGGCCGTTCGCTGCGCATCGGTTATGTCGAAGCGGTCGCTGTCCGCCCCGACCGGCAGCGGCAGGGTCTCGGCGGGCAGGTGATGGGCGCCCTTGAGCGGGTGATCGACCGGGCGTACGCCCTCGGCGCGCTCTCGGCGTCGGACGAGGGACAGCGGCTCTACCTCGGTCGCGGCTGGCAGGAGTGGAAGGGCGCGGTCGGCGCTCTCGGCCCGCAGGGCGTGGTGCACATGCCCGACGAGGAGCCTCCGCTCCTGTGGGGCGCCGACCTCGACCCCGTGCACGAACTCCTCGTCGACTGGCGTGACGGGGACGTCTACTAGCCCGCGGCACCTACCGCCCGCACGATGATCTTGCCCAGGTTCTCGCCCCGCAGCATCCCCAGGAGCGCGTCCACGATGTTGCCGAAGCCCTCGACCACGGTCTCGTCGAGGCCGACGCGCCCGCTCTGCAGGTGCGGCACCACGAACTCGTACAACTCCTCCCGCACGTCGTAGTGGTCGCGCACGAGGAAGCCCTCCATGCGCAGGCTCTTCTCGACGATGTCGGGGAGGTTGCGCAGGGCGTACGGCGTGTCGGTGCTGTTCTTCTGCGCCATCGTGCCGATGCGTACGATCCGCCCGTACTCGCGCAGCGAGGAGATCGCGGCTTCGAGGTGTTCGCCGCCGACGTTGTCCATGTAGAGGTCGATCCCGTCGGGCGCCGCCTTCGCGAGCAGCTCGGCCGTGGGGCCCGTGTGGTAGTCGAAGACCTCGTCGTAGCCGACGTGTTCCGTCAGGTACGCCGCCTTCGCCGCCGTGCCCGCGCTGCCGACGAGCCGCCCCGCGCCCATGAGCCGGGCAAGGCGCCCGGTGGCCGTGCCCACGCCGCCGGCGGCGGCGGAGACGAACAGGTCCTGGCCCTCGTGGAGTTCGGCGACGCGGGTGAGGCCGACGTAGGCGGTCAGGCCGGTGCCGCCGAGGATGCTCAGGTGCGCGGAGAGCGGTACGCCGTCGAAGCGGGTGACGGTGCGTGCCTCGTCGGGCGTGACGACGGCGTGGGTGCGCCAGCCCTGCCGGTGGAAGACGATCTCGCCCTCGCGCAGGGCGGGGTCGCGGGACGCGATGACACGGCCGAGGGTGCGGCCCTCCAAGGGGGCGTTCAGCGCGAAGTCGCCGTCCATCATCTCGCGGTGGTACGGGTCGACCGACCAGTACAGGTTCTCCACCAGCGCGGTCCCCGGCGCGGGTTCGGGCAGCGGGGACTCGACGAAGGCGAAGTGGTCGGGGGTGGGGAAGCCGTGGGGGCGGGCGGTCTGGTGCACGGTGAGCGCGGTCTCGGTCATGGCGGTGACCGTACGGAGGAATGCGGGGGCCGGGGAGAGGGTTGCGCTCATGGAACGGCCCGAACCATGAAGGGCCCTCATAGAAGCAGGTGGGACCCCTGATGACAGCAGCTTCAGGCGACGCGACCGCCGGGGTCACCGCCACCGTCCCCACCGACCTGGCGCCCCACGAGCTCCGCATCCTCGTCGCCGTCGACAGCGAGCGCGGGTTCTCGGCGGCGGCCAGGGTGCTGGGGCTCACCCAGTCCGCGGTCTCGCACTCCATCCGCGGGACGGAGCGCAAGATCGGAGCGGTGCTCTTCGAGCGGGGCCGCAAGGGCGCGACGCCGACCCCGGCCGGTGCGACGGCCGCCGCCCACGCCCGGCGCGTCCTGCGACTCCTCGACGCCCTGGCCGCCGAGGCCCGCGGCGCCGAGCGGGGCACGGCCGGGGGAGTGCTGCGCATCGCCGCCTTCCGCAGCGTGGCCCTGTATCTGCTGCCGCCCGTCCTGGAGCGGCTCACCGCCCGCCACCCCGGCATCGAGCCCGAGGTGCGCGTCGTCCGTGAGCTGGGGGCGGGCACCGCTGGGGAGGTCGCCGAGGGGCGCGCGGACATCGGCATCGCGACCATCGGGGCGACCTCGCCGGTGCCCGCCGGGCTCATCGGCGACATACTCATCGAGGAGCCCTACTCGCTCGTGCACCCGGCGGGGCACCCCGATCCGCGCTCGCTGCCGCTCGTGGACTGGCACGAGAACTGCGGCTCCTACACGCGGACGTGGTGGGCCGGGCAGGAGTGGATCCCGAAGGCGACCGTCCTCACCGAGGACGACGGAGCGGTGCTCTCGATGGTGAGCAGGGGTCTCGGCATGGCGATCATGCCGGAGCTCTCGCTGAACGGAGCACCGGACGGAATCGAGATCACCGATCTCGGTCCGGAGCGCCCGTCACGTTCGGTGGGCTACGTCACCACGCCGGAGCTGGCATCCACGCTCGCCGTACGCGCTCTGATCCGCGAGCTCAGGGCCGCCGGAAAGGGGCCCGCGAGTGAAGCCCGTCTCAGATAGTAGGAAGTCCGAGTAATTGTGGAGACAGACGCTCCGTCCTCGCTTAGCTTTGTAGGAGCCGAACGTCTCGCTCGACCAAGCGAATGGCGGTAGTGAGCCGGAGCCCCGTGCAGGCAACCCCTGCGGCTTCCCCGCTCCCCGCCTCTCCGGCGTCTCGAAGTACCAGTACCCCCTTCCCTCAAGGAGTGGATTCCCCATGGCCGAGACGACCGCACGCCGAGTCCGCCACGCCTCCCGTACCAGCGATTCCGACCGCAGGAAGGCCGCCGCAGCCCTGCAGCGCGCCCTCGACCGCAGGGACAACGGCGGCGAGACAGGTCACTGACCCCCGCGCACCACCTCGAAGTGGTCCACGCGCTCGCCGCTCTCCGCGAGCGCGGAAACCGACAGCTTCGGGCGGGAACCGGCCGTCACCTCCACCGCGAGGAACGAGAAGCCGGTGTACCGCACCCGTGACCACTCCACCGTGTCCGGATTCTGCAGGCGCGACTTGGTCCAGTGGAACGTCCGGATCGCATCCCGGTCCTCGACATGGCCCTCGTAGCTGTCCCGCACGCCCTCCGGAAAGTCGTAGAGGTCCTTGCCCGCGCCGCCCGCGGTGACGTACACGATGCCGTCGCGCGTCGGATCGGTCGACGCGCCGACCGGCACGGGCTTGCCGACCTGGCCGCCCTTGATCGCGTCGGTGCGCTCGTAGACGTGGTTGTGGCCGTTGACCACCAGGTCCACCTGGTGCTTGGCGAACAGCGCGAGCCACGCGTCGCGCACCCCGCCGTCCGACGCGTGCCGCGCCGTCGAGTACACGCAGTGGTGGAAGAAGACCACCACGAAGTCCACGGACTTCTCCGCCCGCAGCTCACCGAGGCGCTTGTCCAGCCAGGCGGTCTGCTTGCCGTCCGTGTAGCCCTTGTTGGCCGGGATCTCGTACGAGACGTCGTTCGCGTCGAGCGCGACGACGCCGACGTTGCCGTACGTGAAGGAGTAGACGCCCGGCGCGTTCTTCGGGTCGAAGCCGCTTGTAGGGAGCGACCAGCGGGCGGACTGGCCGCCGTAGCCGTTCGGCGAGTACCACGCCTCCATGTCGTGGTTGCCGGTCGTCACCATCCACGGGACCGACTTCGCCACGGACTCCGTCTGCGCGAGGAAGGTGTCCCACACGCGCGCGTCGTACGTGTCGGACTCCTTGCCGTGCCCGGTGCTGTCCGCGTAGCAGATGTCGCCCGCGTGCAGATGGAAGGACGGGTTCTGGCCCAGGATCAACTGGTCGTTGGCGAGCGCGTGATAGCTCACGCCCTGGTCGCCGAAGGCCGTGAAGACGAACTTCTCCGCCCTCGCCGGGGCCGTGCGGAAGGAGCCGATCGTCGCCATCCGCTCGGGCGAGGCCGGGTCGAAGCCTTCGTGCCCGACGCCGTAGTAGTACGTCGTGCCGGGCCGCAGGCCGTCGAGGGCCGCGTGCAGGTAGTACTGCTCGACCGCGGGCAGCTTCTTCGACAGGGACGGGGTGTGCAGATCGCGCACCTCCGCCTCGATCTTCTGGCTCAGCTCCCAGGGCTTGAGCCCCACTCGCACATACGGGGACTTGACCGCGAACGGCACCTGCCAGGAGACCCGCATCTGCGTCTTCGGGTCGGCGCCGAAGGCCAGATGGCGGGCGAAGGGCGCCACCAGCTTGCCGTCGACCTTGACGGGCGCGGACGGTGCGTACGGCGCGGCGAGCGGGTTCGACGCCGACGCGGACTCACCGCGGCCGCCGCCCGAACAGCCGGTCAGCAGGCCGACGCCGCCGGCCGTGCCGACGGTGGCGAAGGAACCGGCGAGGACCTTGCGGCGGGACAGCTTCTCGCGCAGGTACTCGTGCTGCTCGGGCATGCTCATCCCGGCCGCGAGCCGCTCGGGGATGCCGACATCGGGGGTGTCCATGAAAGGAGAACTTCCCCGTGACCGCCGACTCCCGTCAGGCCTGAGGGTAAAGAGCGGGTGGCCATGTGATGACGCAGCCGTGGCCTGACCAGGGGTGTCCGCATGCCGGACTGCTCGTGTCATCCCGTGGGACGAAGCGTAGGCTGCTCGCATGTCGGCAAGCTCTCGCATCCTCAGTCTCGCAGTGATCCCCGGCGACGGGATCGGCCCGGAAGTCGTGGCCCAGGGGCTCAAGGTCCTCAATGCCGTCCTCCCGCAGGACGTGAAGCTGGAGACCAAGGAGTTCGACTTCGGCGCCAAGCGCTACCACGCCACCGGTGAGACCCTCACCGACGCCGACGTGGAAGCCCTCAAGCAGCACGACGCGATCCTCCTCGGCGCGATCGGCGACCCCTCGGTCCCGTCCGGCGTCCTGGAGCGCGGCTTCCTGCTGAAGCTCCGCTTCCTCTTCGACCACCACGTCAACCTGCGGCCGTCGAAGCTGCTCCCCGGCGTATCGACCCCCCTCAAGGGCCAGCCGGAGATCGACTTCATCGTCGTCCGCGAAGGCACCGAGGGCCCGTACACGGGCAACGGCGGCTCGATCCGCACGGGGACCCCGCACGAGGTCGCCACCGAGGTCTCCGTCAACACCGCCTTCGGTGTGGAGCGCGTGGTCCGTGACGCCTTCGCCCGCGCGCAGGCCCGCCCGCGCAAGAAGCTGACCCTCGTCCACAAGAACAACGTCCTGGCGTACGCCGGTCACCTCTGGACGAACGTCTTCAACGAGGTGGCGAAGGAGTTCCCGGACGTCACCACGGACTACATCCACGTCGACGCCGCGACGATCTACCTCGTCACCGACCCCGGCCGCTTCGACGTGATCGTCACCGACAACCTCTTCGGCGACATCATCACCGACCTCGCCGCTGCCGTCTCCGGCGGCATCGGCGTCGCGGCCTCCGGCAACATCAACCCGGGCCGCGAGTTCCCGTCGATGTTCGAGCCCGTGCACGGCTCGGCGCCGGACATCGCGGGCCAGGGCAAGGCCGACCCGTCGGCCACCGTCCTGTCCGTCGCACTGCTCCTGCGTCACCTCGGGTACGAGGACGAGGCGGCGCGCATCGAGACCGCCGTCTCCACGGACCTCGCGGAGCGCGGCGACACGGTCCGCACCACCGAGCAGATCGGCGACGCGCTCGCCGTACGAGTAGCGGGCTGACCCGGCAGCTCATCCTTTGACACAGAAGCCGCCGGGTCGCGACAGCCACCCGGCGGCTTCTCGTATGCGGCTCCGGGTGCCACCATCGACCCCCGGGCCGCATTCACGCTGTTTCTTCCTCGGCGCCACGCGAGCGATAATCGAACGTGGGGCCGCGGAATGCAGGGTTACTCGGACGTCCTAGTACGAGAAGTACTGGCGTGAGCGCGGTCCGTCACCATCACACCGTGAAGGACTAGTACTCATGACGACGACGCCGACACCCACGATCGAGCTCAAGCCCACCGCGTCCCCGCTGTCGAACGCGGAGCGCGAGGCGATCCTGGCCAACCCCGGGTTCGGTCGCCACTTCACCGATCACATGGTGACGATCAAGTGGACGGAGGGCCGCGGCTGGCACGACGGCCAGCTCGTGCCCTACGGCCCGCTCTCCCTCGACCCGGCGACCAACGTCCTGCACTACGCGCAGGAGATCTTCGAGGGCCTGAAGGCCTACCGCCGCCCCGACGGCTCGGTGGCCTCCTTCCGCCCCGAGGCCAACGCGGAGCGCTTCCAGCGGTCGGCGCGCCGGCTCGCGATGCCGGAGCTGCCGGTCGAGACGTTCATCGAGGCGTGCGACGCGCTGGTCAAGGCGGACAAGGCGTGGGTTCCGGCGCACGGCGGCGAGGAGTCGCTGTACCTGCGTCCGTTCATGATCGCGAGCGAGGTCGGCCTCGGCGTGAAGCCGGCCAACGAGTACCTCTTCATCGTCATCGCGTCGCCCGCGGGCGCGTACTTCCCGGGTGGCGTCAAGCCCGTCTCGATCTGGCTCTCGGAGGACCGCGTGCGCGCCGTCCCCGGCGGCGTGGGCGACGCCAAGACCGGCGGCAACTACGCGGCGTCCCTGCTCGCGCAGGCCGAGGCGGCGGAGAAGGGCTGCGACCAGGTCGCCTACCTCGACGCCGTGGAGCACAAGTGGGTCGAGGAGCTCGGCGGCATGAACCTGTACTTCGTGTACGGGGACAAGATCGTCACGCCGACCCTGACCGGCTCGCTCCTCGCCGGGATCACGCGTGACTCGCTGCTCACGGTCGCGAAGGACCTGGGCTACAAGTCGGAGGAGGCGCGGGTCTCGATCGACCAGTGGCAGGCGGACACCGCCGACGGCACGCTGACGGAGGTCTTCGCGTGCGGCACCGCGGCCGTGATCACCCCCGTGGGCACGGTCAAGTGCCGCTCGGGCGAGTGGACCCAGAGCGGCGGCGAGCCGGGCCCGGTCACGATGAAGCTGCGCGAGGCGCTGCTCGACGTCCAGCGCGGCACGGCGGAGGACCGGCACGGCTGGATGCATGACCTCGGCTGAGGGCTTATGCGGGACGGGGCCAGGGCCGTCTCCGGGAGGTGATCTTCCGGGGGCGGCTCTTGTGTTGGCGGGTGCGACTGCGGGTGCGGGGCAATCGGGCTGGAGAGCCCGTTCGTCGAGGCTCGGGTGCGGGGTAATCGGGCGGGTGGGCGGGAGAGCTTGTTCGTTCAGGGTCTGCACGAGCTGATCACGGCGACGGCACGCTGATCACGGCGACGGCACGCCGACCGCCGCGCCGTCGGAGGAGTCCGCCGCAGGCTCCGGCGCCTGCCCGCGCTCCAGAACGGCGTACGCGAGACCGCCCACCACCCCCGACAGCAGGAAACTGCAGTCCACCCCGCCGGTGAGGGAGAGCAGCGGCCCCTCGTAGGAGGGCAGCGAGACCGCGGCGAGGCCGACCGCAGCGCCGAGCGCCCAGCTCACCGTCGCCGGGATGTTCCAGCCCGCGCGGTACCAGTAGATCCCGCCCTTGGAGCGGCGGTTGAAGACCTGGAGCGCCTCCGCGTCGTAACCGCCGCCGCAGCGCGCGAAGCCCACCAGGGTGATCACCGCCCAGGGCGTGCCGATCGCGGTCAGGAGCAGCACGAAGGAGGTCATCGCGTCCTGCGCCTCCCACGCGTAGTGCCCCGCGAACACGCACCCCGTGGCCACCACCGCCACCGTGTACGTCGCCCGGGCCCGCGAGGCGCGCGGCAGGATCGCGTCCAGGTCGAGGCCCATCGAGTACAGCATCAGGCCCGCGTTGCCGACCGAGCCCGCGGACGCGGCGAGGAGGAGCGGGATCAGGTACCAGGCGGGGGACGCGGAGACCAGCGGGCCCGCGAAGTCGAGCGCCGCCCCGGCCGCGTACGCCGTGAACGTACCGAAGAGCTGCGGCACGAGAAGGCCCGCGAGCAGGCCGGCCCAGGACGCGCGCAGCACCGTGCGCGAGCTGTGGCGCGCGGGCGAGATGTAGCGCGTGTAGTCGCCCAGGAGCGTGATGAAGGCGATCGGGCCGCTCAGACCCGCCGCCACCAGGGCGAGGAGCCAGGTCGGCCAGAAGGAGCCGAGGAGGTAGCCGCCCGTCGCGGGCAGCGCCGACGTCGTGAAGTCGGGGGCGTATGCCACCACCCCGAGGACCAGGAGCGCCGTCATGGCGACGGCGAGGACGCGGGAGAGGCGCAGCAGCACGCGGTAGCCGTAGACCGCGCCCGTCACCGTGGCGGCGGCGAGCAGCGCGTACACGATCCCGTACGAGAGGCCGCTCGACGGGAGCCCCGTCAGGCGGTGCAGGACGCCCACCATCACGTCGCCGCCGATCCAGATGGTCAGCGCGGTGTAGCCGAGGGACAGGAGGAGGCCGACGACCGAGCCGACCAGCCGGCCCCGCACGCCGAACTGGGCGCCGGACGAGGTGGAGAGGTTCGTGCCCGTACGGAGTGACACCAGGGCGAGGGGGGCCGTGAGGGCCGTGCCGATCACCGTGCCCGCCACGACGGACGTCACCGACGCCCACCAGCCGAGGCCGAACGACACCGGCAGCCAGCCGAAGACGATCACCCCGAGGCAGAGGTTGGAGCCGAGCAGGATCGAGATGAGATCGCGGGGGCCGCTGGTGCGTTCCCCGTCCGGGATGGTGTCGACTCCGCGCTGTTCTATCGGCATGAGGGTGCCCCTGACGCTCGATCGTGGCCGCCTGCGCACACAGGCTGCCGGACGGCTGTTTGAGTGCCGCTCAATGTGACCTGAGTCAAGCTCGTACGTCAATGTTTCCGTCGCATCGATCTCGTGGTTAGAGTGTCGTTCAAATGATGGAGGTGTGGTGGCGTGCGGCTTACTCCCACGGAACGCGACCGGCTGCTGCTCTTCGGGGCCGCCGAGCTGGCCAGGGCCCGCAAGGCGCGCGGCCTCAGACTCAACGTCCCCGAGGCGACCGCGCTGATCGCGGACACGGTGTGCGAGGCGGCCCGCGACGGGGCCAGGCTCGCCGAGGCGATCGAGCGGGCCCGCGCGGTCCTCGGGCCCGACGACGTCCTGCCGGGCGTCGCCGACGTGGTGACCGAGGTGCATGTGGAGGCCGTCTTCGACGACGGGTCCCGGCTCGCGGTCGTCTCCGACCCGATCGGTGCGGGGGAGGGGGCGGGCCTCGGCGGCGAGGCTCCGGGGGCGCTGCTTCCCGGTCCCGCGCACGCGGAGCCCGCGCCCGTCGCGACGATCGCCGTGCACAACACCGCGACCGTCCCCGTCTCCGTGACCTCGCACTTCCACTTCTTCGAGGCCAACCCGCGGCTCGACTTCGACCGGGTGGCCGCGTACGGCATGCGGCTTGCCGTGCCCGCCGGGTCCTCGGTCCGCTTCGGGCCGGGGGAGAGCGCCGAGGTCGGGCTCCTCCCGATCGGCGGCGAGCGGATCGCGATCGGCTTCGCCGGCCTGGTCGACGGGCCGCTGGACGCGCCGGGCGCCCGCGAAGAGGCCCTGCGCCGCGCCGCCGCCTGCGGCTACCTCGGCATACCGGAAACGACTGAGCAGGAGGCCGAGCGATGAGCCGCCCCGGAGGCCACCCCGCCGAACCGCGTCGCCTCACCCCTCACGAGTACGCCGCCACGCACGGCCCCCGAACGGGCGACCGCGTCCGCCTCGGTGATTCGGGGCTGACGGTCCGCGTCGAGTCCGACTCCCAGGAGTACGGCGAGGAGTTCCTCGCCGGGTTCGGCAAGACGGCCCGTGACGGTCTGCACCTGAAGGCCGCCGCCGTCCGCGAGACCTGCGACGTCGTCATCAGCAACGTCCTGGTGATCGACGCGGTGCAGGGCATCCGCAAGGTGTCGATCGGCATCAGGGAAGGCCGTATCCACGCCATCGGGCGCGCCGGCAACCCGGACACCCTCGACGGGGTGGACGTCGTGGTCGGCACCGGTACGTCCATCGTGTCGGGGGAGGGGCTCATCGCCACCGCCGGAGCCGTGGACACCCACGTCCATCTGCTCTCGCCGCGCATCATGGAGGCCTCACTCGCCTCCGGCGTCACCACGATCATCGGCCAGGAATTCGGGCCCGTGTGGGGCGTCGGCGTCAACTCCCCGTGGGCGCTGAAGCACGCGTTCAACGCCTTCGACGCCTGGCCGGTCAACATCGGCTTCCTGGGCCGGGGTTCGTCCTCGCACGACGCCCCGCTGATCGAGGCGCTCGCCGAGGGCGGGGCATCGGGCTTCAAGGTGCACGAGGACATGGGCGCCCACACCCGCGCCCTTGACACCGCGCTGCGGGTCGCCGAGGAGCATGACGTACAAGTCGCCCTGCACAGCGACGGGTTGAACGAATGCCTCTCCGTCGAGGACACCCTGAAGGTCCTCGAAGGGCGGACCATCCACGCCTTCCACATCGAGGGCTGCGGCGGCGGGCATGTGCCGAACGTCCTGAAGATGGCGGGCGTACCGAACGTGATCGGCTCCTCCACCAACCCCACGCTGCCCTTCGGGCGTGACGCCGTCGCCGAGCACTACGGCATGATCGTCTCCGTCCACGACCTGAAGACGGACCTGCCGGGCGACGCCGCCATGGCCCGCGACCGCATACGCGCCGGGACCATGGGCGCGGAGGACGTGCTGCACGACCTGGGCGCCATCGGCATCACCTCGTCCGACGCGCAGGGCATGGGGCGCGCGGGCGAGACCGTACGCAGGACCTTCGCCATGGCCGGGAAGATGAAGGCCGACTTCGGTCCCATGGACGGGGACGGCGCTCACGACGACAACGCGCGCGTCCTGCGCTACATGGCCAAGCTGACCATCAACCCCGCCATCGCCCACGGTCTCGCGCACGAGGTCGGCTCCATCGAGGTCGGCAAGATGGCCGACGTCGTGCTGTGGCGGCCCGAGTTCTTCGGCGCGAAGCCGCAGTTGGTCCTGAAGTCCGGCTTCCCCGCCTACGGAGTCGTGGGGGACCCGAACGCCGCGACCGACACCTGCGAACCCCTCGTCCTCGGGCCGCAGTTCGGTGCCTACGGCGCCACGCCCGCCGACATCTCGGTGGCGTTCGTCGCGCGGGCCGCCGTCGACCAGGGCAACGACACGATGCCGACCCGGCGGCGCAGGGTCGCGGTGCGGGGCACGCGCGGCATCGGGCCCGCCGATCTGCGCCTCAACTCCCGCACCGGTTCCGTCGACGTGGACCAGCGCTCGGGTCTGGTCACGCTCGACGGCGACCCGGTCCGCTCCGATCCCGCCGACTCCGTCTCCCTCAACCGGCTTTACTTCCTGTAACCCGCCCCGTATCGCTCCGTAACCCTCCCCGTACCGCTTCCCGTAGGGATCACCATGACCTTCCGCATGCCCGCCGAGTGGGCCAGGCACGAGCGCACCTGGATGGCCTGGCCGGGCCCCAACACCACCTTCACGGACGACGCCGAACTCGCCGAGGCGCGGACCGCCTGGGCGAACGTCGCCAGGGCCGTACGCCGCTTCGAACCCGTCACGATGGTCGTCGGCACCGGCCAGAGCGAATCGGCCGCGGCTCTCCTCGGCCCGGACATCGAGCTGGTCGAGCGCGATCTGGACGACGCGTGGATGCGTGACATCGGCCCCACCTTCGTACGCGACGGCAACCGGCTCGCGGCGGTGGACTGGACGTTCAACGGCTGGGGCGGCCAGGACTGGGCCCGCTGGGAGCACGACGCGAAGATCGCCCGGCACGTCGCCGACATCGCGGGCGTCCCCGTCCACTCCTCGCCCCTGGTCAACGAAGGCGGCGGCATCCACGTCGACGGCGAGGGCACGGTCCTGCTGACCGACACGGTCCAGCTCGACCCCGGACGCAACCCGGGCCTGACCCGCGAGCAGGCCGAGGAGGCGGTCCACGCCCGCATCGGCACGGACAAGGCGATCTGGCTGCCGCGCGGCCTGACCGGCGACTACGGGCAGTTCGGCACCCGCGGCCACGTGGACATCGTCGCCGCCTTCGCCGCGCCCGGCGTCGTCCTCGTCCACACGCAGCAGGACCCCGCCCACCCGGACTTCGAGGTCAGCAAGGAGATCGCCGGGGTCCTTCGCGGCCAGACCGACGCCCGCGGCCGGACCCTGGAGATCGTCGAGGTGCCCGCGCCGACCGTCCTCGCCGACGACGAGGGCTGGGTCGACTACTCCTACATCAACCACTATCTCTGCAACGGCGGCGTGGTCCTGTGCGGCTTCGACGACCCGCGCGACGAGATCGCGGCCGGCATCTTCCGCCGGCTGTTCCCCGAGCGCACCGTGACGCTCGTCGACGCCCGTACGATCTTTGCCGGGGGTGGTGGCATCCACTGCATCACCCAGCAGCAGCCGAAGATCTAGCGCACCCAGCGTCAGACGGAGCACCGCAGGAGTCCCCGTGGCCGAGGCCGCACGCCGGAAGAACGCACCACCGCGCGAGGACGTGCTTGCCACCGCCATGGAGATGATCGCCGAGCGCGGCCTGGAGAAGCTGACCATGGCCGCGCTCGGCCGCGAGGTCGGCATGAGCAGCGGCCACCTCCTCTACTACTTCCGCACCAAGGACGAGCTGCTCCTGCGCACCCTGGAGTGGAGCGAGTCCGCGCTCGGCGCCGAGCGCGGCAGGCTGCTCGCCCGGCAGGGCACGGCCCGCGAACGCCTCGACGCGTACGTCGATCTGTACGTCCCCGACGCCCCCGGCGACCCCCACTGGACGCTCTGGCTCGAGGTCTGGAACCGCTCCCTGAACGCCGACGAGGACGAGCGTGACCGGCAGGTCGCCATCGAGAGCGCCTGGCACCGCGACCTGGTGGCGCTGCTCGCCGAGGGCGTCTCGCGGGGCGAGTTCGGACCGCTCGACCCCGACCGGTTCGCGGCGCGCCTGCGGGCGCTGCTCGACGGGTTCTCCATCCATGTGGCGATCGGCCTGCGCGGCACGGGCCGTGACCAGATCCTGGCGCACGTACGGGAGTTCCTGGACGGAGCGCTCGGCTCCGGCACGAAGGACCCCGGCGCCCCCGTCTAGGTTGTACGTGTTCCTGCGGATTATGTGTCTCCTGGCGAGCCGGCCCCGAGCGGACCATCGGCCGGTCCTCTCGCGGGCAGTTCCGAAATCACCGCAACCATAAGAGCATCTCGCGCATCACAGACATTGCACGCACCAGCGTGCGACCGCACCGGGACCGGCATTCGTGCCGAACGCCGGTAAAACACGGGGGATTTGAACATGCGCAGAACCAAACGCCGCGCCACCCTGGCCGCCGCGGCACTCGTCGCCGCGGTCACCGCCGCCACCCTGCCGGCCGCGTACGCGGCGCCCGACGCGGCTCCGGCTGCCGAACGCATCAGCGTCGCCCCCGACGGGACGCAGGCCGACGGAGCCTCGGAGCTGCCGGACGTCAGCGCCGACGGGCGGTACGTGGTCTTCTCGACGGAGGCGAAGAACCTCGTACCGGGCGACACCGACACCTGGCCCGACGTGTACGTCCGCGACCTGAAGCGTGGCACGGTCGAACGGGTCAGCGTGCGGGACTCCGGCGCCGAGTTCACCGACTACGTGAGCCAGCGACCGACCATCAGCGCCGACGGCCGCTACGTGACCTTCGCCGCCGTCACGTACGACGAGGACGGCAACCACTACAGCGGCATCTACCTGCGGGACCTCAAGAAGAAGCGGACCGAGCTCGTCAGCCTCTCGGACGCGGACAAGCCCGTGACCGGAGAGAGCACGACACCCGCGCAGACGAGCGAGGACGGCCGGTACGTCACGTTCGTCTCGCAGCTCGCGGACAACGGCGACTACGTCGACGGGATGAACACCGGCGTGTACGTCCGCGACCGCAAGAAGGGGACCACCAAGCGGATCAGCGAGATCGTCACGGGCGGCGCCAGCTCCTCGTACTACATCACGCAGTTCACCATGAGCGCCGACGGCAGCCACATCGGCTACTCGATGGGCCGGCAGCGCCCCGGCCGCGACGGCCGCACCTACCTCTACGACGTGAAGGCCGGCGAGGGCAGGCGGCTCGACCGCACGCCGTCGGGCGCCGATCGCGAAGTCGGCGTGGACTCGCTGAGCAGGGACGGACGCTACGGCGTCTTCTCCGCGCGCTCCGGCGACCTCGTCCCCGGCGACACCAACGAGAAGTACGACATCTTCCGCATCGACCTGCGCACCGACGCCATCGAGCGGATCGTGTACGACGCCGAGGGCGGTCAGACGGACGGCGACTCGTACACGGCCCGGATCACTCCGGACGGCCGCCGTGTCGTCTTCCAGTCCGGCGCCTCGGGTCTCGTCGCCGGCGATCCCGGCAGGGGCTCGCTCTACGTACGTGATCTGCGCACCGGCGAGAACCAGCGCGTGGACGTGCCGCGGGGCGGCGGCGACGCCGACTCCGGCGTGTCCCACTACGGGCTCAGCGCGGACGCCGGGACGGTCGCGTTCTCCTCGGACGCCACGAACCTGGTGCCCGGCGACACCAACGGGGTGCGGGACGTCTTCGTGCGTCACCTGCGCCAGGGCTGACGTCCCACGTCACGCGGGCGGTGCCTCCGTGCGCCGTCCGCGTGCGCGTCCACGCGCCGCCCGCATGGTGAGACGAGGCAGCGCGGTGTGTGCGGGCTGTGGCAGGCTGCCACCGTGCTCTCGTTCGCCATGATTATTGGCAGCAGGCGCGCCGGTCCGCAGTGACCGTCTCGTACCACCATGTACGGGCGGACACCGTCGTCTCTCAGACCCGCGCGCAAACCTCTCGTACCCACGAGGGGTTTTTTCGTTTCCTGGCCCAACATCAGCCGGACGCGGAGCGCGGGGGATCATTGAGGCGGTGGAGCCGGTCATTCCGGTAGACCGAGATCCGACACAGGAGCCAGATCAGCATGACGGAAACCAGCACACCCGACGATTCGTTCCACGTCTTTGACACCACGCTGCGCGACGGCGCGCAGCGCGAGGGAATCAACCTGACCGTCGCGGACAAGCTGACCATCGCCCGGCACCTGGACGACTTCGGCGTGGGCTTCATCGAGGGCGGCTGGCCGGGTGCCAACCCCCGCGACACCGAGTTCTTCGCCCGCGCATCGCAAGAGATCACCTTCCGGCACGCCCAGCTCGTCGCCTTCGGCGCCACACGCCGCGCGGGCGGCTCGGCGGCCACGGACCCGCAGGTCAACGCCCTGCTCGCGTCCGGAGCCCCGGTCATCACGCTGGTCGCCAAGTCCCATGACCGGCACGTCGAGCTCGCGCTGCGCACGACCCTGGAAGAGAACCTGGAGATGGTGCGCGACACCGTCTCCTACCTCGTGGAGCAGGGGCGCCGCGTTTTCGTCGACTGCGAGCACTTCTTCGACGGCTACCGCGCCAACCCCGAGTACGCGAAGTCCGTCGCCCGTACGGCGTCCGAGGCGGGCGCCGACGTCGTCGTCCTGTGCGACACCAACGGCGGCATGCTCCCCGCCCAGGTCAAGGCGATCGTCGGCACCGTCATCGCCGACACCGGCGCCCGGCTCGGCATCCACGCCCAGGACGACACGGGATGCGCCGTCGCCAACACCCTCGCGGCCGTCGACGCCGGCGCCACGCACGTGCAGTGCACCGCCAACGGCTACGGCGAGCGGGTCGGCAACGCCAACCTCTTCCCCGTCGTCGGCGCCCTGGAGCTCAAGTACGGCAAGCAGGTGCTGCCCGAGGGCGCGCTGCGCGAGATGACCCGCGTCTCGCACGCGATCGCGGAGGTCGTCAACCTCACCCCCTCCACGCATCAGCCGTACGTGGGCGTATCGGCCTTCGCCCACAAGGCGGGCCTGCACGCCTCCGCGATCAAGGTCGACCCGGATCTCTACCAGCACATCGACCCGGACCTGGTGGGCAACCGCATCCGGATGCTGGTCTCGGACATGGCGGGCCGCGCCTCCATCGAGCTCAAGGGCAAGGAGCTCGGCGTCGACCTCGGCGACGACCGCGAACTGGTCGGCCGCGTGGTCGAGCGGGTCAAGGAGCGCGAGCTCAAGGGCTACACGTACGAGGCGGCGGACGCCTCCTTCGAACTGCTGCTCCGCGAAGAGGCCGAGGGCCGGGCCCGGCGCTACTTCCGCGTGGAATCCTGGCGGGCCATCGTCGAGGACCGCCCCGACGGCACGCACGCGAACGAGGCGACCGTGAAGCTGTGGGCCAAGGGCGAGCGCATCGTCGCCACGGCCGAGGGCAACGGCCCGGTCAACGCGCTCGACCGCTCGCTGCGGGTCGGCCTGGAGCGGATCTACCCCCAGCTCGCCAAGATGGAGCTCGTCGACTACAAGGTCCGCATCCTGGAGGGCAAGCACGGCACGTCGTCCACGACCCGCGTGCTGATCTCCACCAGCGACGGCGACGGGGAATGGTCGACGGTGGGCGTGGCGGAGAACGTCATCGCGGCGTCGTGGCAGGCCCTGGAGGACGCCTACACGTACGGCCTGCTGCGGGCGGGCGTCGAGCCCGTCGAATAGAAAACTGGTTCGGCTCAGGACCGCCGTAGCGTGCCCGACTGGGTTAGCTTCGAAGTATGAGCAATGGGACGAAGCGAATATTTCTCGCGCTGTCCGGGATGCTCCTGTCCCTGGGTGCCGTGTCGTTCACGGCGGCGCCCGGGGCCGCGGCCGCCACCAGTGTCCCGGCGGTGGCCGACGCCTGGGAGAAGAGCCCGGTGTACGTGGATCCGGCCGCGTCCGACCAGCTGTCCGGGGCCGACGCGGACGCCCTCGCGGAGAAGATCAAGGACGCCGACAAGCCCGTGTTCGTGGCGGTGCTGCCCGCCGACTTCCCCCGCCAGGACCTCTTCCAGAAGCTGCGCACCGAGACCGGCGTGACGGGTGTGTACGGGATCCGGCTCGGCGACGCGTTCGACGCGAAGGCCGACCGCCGGGTGCTGTCCGGCGCGGCCGTCTCGAACCTCGTCACGACCTACGGGGACGTAAACAACACCAAGACCCAACTCAACGCCTTCGTCGACCAGGCGGTGAAGGACGCCCGCGGCTCGGCGCCCGATTCCTGGGGCGGCGCCGGTTCCGGCGACGGAGTCAACGTGGCCGCTCTGGTCGGCGTCGGCGCGGTGCTCGTCGCGGGCGGCGGAGTCGCGTACGCGATGGTCCGGCGCAACCGCGGGCGGCGGGCCGAGGAGCAGCGGGCGGCGCTCGAAAAGCTGCGGGTCGTGGTGGACGAGGACATCACGGCGTACGGCGAGGAACTGGACCGCCTCGACTTCCACCCCGCGGAGGCGGGCGCGGACGACGCGATGCGCGCCGACTACGAACGCGCCCTCGACTCGTACGAGAAGGCGAAGTCGTTCATGGCCGCGGCCCGGCGGCCCGAGCAGGTGCGGGCCGTCACCCAGTCCATCGAGGACGGCCGCTTCTCGCTCGCCCGCCTCGCCGCGCGCCGGGAAGGCCGCCCGCTGCCGGAGCGGCGCGCCCCCTGCTTCTTCGACCCGCGCCACGGCCCCTCGGTGAAGGACGCGCAATGGGCGCCGCCGGGCGGGACCGAGCGGACGGTCCCGGTCTGCTCCGCGGACGCGACGCGTCTCGCGGACGGCGAGGAGCCCATGTCCCGGACGGTGGCCACGGATTCGGGGGAGCGGCGCCCGTACTGGGATGCGGGCCCGGCCTACGGCCCCTGGGCCGGCGGCTACTTCGGCGGCGCCCTGCTGCCGGGCCTCCTCGTCGGCACGATGCTGGGCGGCATGATGGCGAGCCCCGCCTACGCGGCGGACTACGGCGCGGGGTACGGGGACTTCGGCGGCGGGGCGGGCGCCGGGTACGAGGGCGGGGACTACTCGGGCTCGGACTTCGATCCCGGCGACTACGGGGGCGGCTTCGGGGGCGGGGACTTCGGGGGCGGGGGTGGCGGGGACTTCGGCGGGGGGTTCTAGGGGCCGGGGCGGCTATCCGGGTTGACGGGACGGTCTTTTGGCGAGACGATACGTATCGTTCCGCTGGTAAGTCGGCTCGGAGGGGTCTTCCCATGCAGCACAAGCAGCAGTACGTCGATGCCGCCCCCGGCGTCCGCCTCTGGACGGAGCGGCGTGGCGCGCCCGACGCCCCGGCGCTGCTCCTGATCATGGGCGCCCAGGCATCCGGCCTCGGCTGGCCCGACGCCCTCGTCGACGCGCTCGCCGCCCGTCACCAGGTCATCCGCTACGACCACCGGGACACCGGGCGCTCCACCACCGCCTTCGACCAGCACCCGTACGCCATAACCGACCTGGCGCGGGACGCCGTGGCGGTATTGGACGCTCTCGGTGTCGAGCGGGCGCATCTGGTGGGCATGTCGCTCGGCGGGATGCTGACCCAGCTGGTCCTCGCCGACCACCCCGAGCGCGTCCTCAGCGCCACCCTGATCGGCACGTGCGCGCTCAGCGACACCCCGTACGCGGCCCCGGACGGAACGCGGGTCCCGGTCGGCGAACTCCCCGGCATCGCCCCGGAAGTTCTTGAGATGTGGTCCCGCCCGGTCGAGGACAACGGTCCTGAGGCCGAACTGGACCGCAGGGTGGAGCACTGGCGCGTCCTGAACGGCGACGCGCTCGCCGTCGACGACTCGTACTTCCGCGATCTGGAGCGCCGCATCATCACGCACACCGGCACCCACGTCGCCTCGACGGCCCACGCCAGGGCCGACGACTCCCACATGCTCCGCACCGAGGAACTCGCCGGCACGAAGGTCCCCGTGCTCGCCGTCTCCGCACCGGCCGAGCCGGTCTTCCCGCCGCCGCATCCGCACCACCTGGCACAGGTCATCGGCAACGGCACACGGGTGGTGGAGATCGCGGGCATGGGGCACGCGCTGCCCCCGGCGGTCCTTGACCCGCTCGCGGAAGCGATCCTGGCGCACACCGCCTCCGCCTCCGCCGCCTCTGCCCGGCCCTAGGGGCGCCGTTCCGCCGCAGCGTGCCACCAGCCCGGTGGCGAGGGGCCGACCGCGCGGGACGTGGGCTGGTCCGGGTGCAGGCCGAGCGGGCGGAGTGCGTCCGCCCGGACGTGGATCACGAATGAGCCGCGCCAGTGACCGTCCGGCCCCGGCCCGCACATATGGTCCACGTACACCTCGTCCGGCGGGAACGGCATCCAGTCGATGCCCCGCTCACGCAGTCAACCGCGCACAGCGGCGAGCGGCCGCGGGCTGCCGGGCGTGTTCTCGTACGAGACGATGGTGATCCACTCGGCGTGCCGGTCCGGGGTCATGCCGCCATCATGCCAGGCGGCCCAACCCCGTGAGTTCCGCGGAGAGTTGCCAGAGGCGGGCCGCCGATTCGGGGTCCCTCGCCCAGGGTTTGACGCCGCCGATCAGCATGTCGTCCGTCGTGGCGGGCTCCGCGATGTCGCAGTCCTGGCAGTACGCGCCGCCGTGGGCGTCGAGCAGCGGTGACGTAGCCGCCCAGACCGCGGTGGCCGCGCCCTGTGCCGGGGACTTGAAGCCACGCGCCGGTGTGCCGTCCTCGGACATCCAGCCCTGCGCGATCTGTTCCTCGCGGGGGATGTGTCGCTGCAAGGGGGTGAGGATGCTGCCGGGGTGCACGGCGAAGGCCCGTACGCCGTTGCCCGCCGCGCTCAGGGAGTCGAGGTGCACGGCGAAGAGCGCGTTCGCCGTCTTGGACTGGGCGTAGGCGAGCCAGCGGTCATAGCCCCGGCTGAAGTGCGGGTCGCTCCAGCGGATGCCGGAGAGGAAATGACCGGACGAGGCCACGGACACCACGCGTGCGGTGCCCGGACTCAGCGCCGGGTAGAGCCGGTTGACCAGGGCGAAGTGGCCGAGGTGGTTGATCGCGAAGTGGGACTCCCAGACGCCGTCCGGGCCCACCCGGGTCTCGGGGCAGGCCATCACGCCCGCGTTGTTGACGACGATGTCCAGGGTGCGGTGCGTCGCGAGGAAGCGGTCCGCGAAGCCCCGGATGCTGTCCTGGTCCGCCAGGTCGAGCGCCTGCACCTCCACGCGCTCTGTGCCCCGCAGCGCCGCTTTCGCCGCACCGGGCCTGCGCGCCGGGACGACGACGTACGCGCCCGCCTTGGAGAGCGCCCGGCTGATCTCCAGACCGAGGCCGGAGTAGCCGCCGGTGACCAGCGCCGTCCTGCCCGCGAGATCGATCCCGTCGAGTACGTCGTCAGCGGTGCTCAGCGCACCGAACCGACTGCCGATGCTGTGCTGTCGCGCTGACTGCCGCTGTTGCTGTGTGGTCATGGGCGCGACGCTAGAAGCTGGACCGCACTCCAAGGCAAGGTGGCGGGCGCAACACCCCGACGAGCGGGAGACGACATGAGCGAACACGGCACGAAAGCCGCCTGGCCCCTCCTCGACAGCGCGCACGCGGCACTGCGCACAGCAGTCCTTGGCGTGCCGGACGGCCACTGGGAGCGTCCGACACCCTGCGCGGAGTGGAACGTCACCCAGGTCCTCCAGCACGCGGCCGGCGACCAGCTCGGCTACGCCTCGGCCCTCACCGGAGGCCCCGGCCCCACCGAGAACCCCTTCGCGCCCTCCGGCAAGCTGACGGATTCCCCCCGGGCCCTGCTCGAACCGGCGCTCGCGGCGGCGGGGGCCTGGGCGACGGTGGACGAGACGGAGGTTCAGGAGGTACGGGTCCCGATCCCACCCGGCACCATGCCCCCCGCCCTGGGCGTGGGCGCCTGCGCGCTAGACGCCGCCGTGCACGCATGGGACATCTCCGTGGCCACCGGCCAACATCCGCCGCTCAGCGACGAGTTGGCGGCGCCACTGCTCGCCGTGGCCCGCCAGTTCATAGAACCGATCCGCGCTTTCGCCTTCGCCCCGGCTCTCGGCCCGGGGACGGGCGGCGAGGCAAGAGACAAAACATCCGACCTGCTCCGATACTTGGGCCGCAGCCCGAACTGGACGCCGCAGCAGAGCAGCTAAAACTCCCCCCGGCCCGCCTCGCGCCGGGGGGTGCGGTCCGCCTCACGCGGGGTTTGGAGTCTGGCCTGCCTCACGCCGGGTTTGGGTCCGGCCTGCCTTACGCCGGACGGGGGGTCCGGTTCGCTCCACCCCAGCTTCAGGGACCGGCCTGGCCCGCCCCGGACTGGGGACCGGCCCGACCCACCCGGGACTCGGGGATCCCCCCGCCCCACCCCCGACCCGGGGAACTGAACTGCCCCACCCCGGACTCGGGGACCCCCCCACCCCACCCCCGACCCGGGGAACTGGACTGCCCCACCCCGGACTCGGGGTAATCGGGTGGGTGGGTGGGAGAGATCCGTCGCGAAGCGGCGGCCTGGAACCCCCAAGGCTCAGGAGCCAGACTTAATCGCGGAAATGTCAAAGCGAAGCTTGATCTTGTCGGAGACAAGCACCCCGCCCGTCTCCAGCGCGGCGTTCCACGTCAGCCCCCACTCCGAACGGAGAATCTCCGCCTTGCCCTCGAACCCGACCCGCTCGTTCCCGAAGGGATCCGTGGCCGAGCCGTTGAACTCCAGGTCGATGGAGACCGGCTTCGTGGTGCCGAGGATCGTCAGGTCACCGGTGACCCGGTAGTCGTCGCCCCCCAGCGCCTCCGCCTTCGTGGACCGGAACGTCATCTCCGGGTACTTCTCGGTGTCGAAGAAGTCCGCGCTCTTCAGGTGCCCGTCACGATCCGCGCTGCCGGTGTCGATGCTCGCCATCTGCACGTCGATGGAGGCCGTCGAACCCGCGGGGTCCGTGCCGTCCAGATGCAGCGTGCCCGCGACATCGGTGAAGGAGCCCTTGACGTTCGTGACCATCGCGTGGCGTGCGACGAAGCCGATCGAGGTGTGCGCGGGGTCGATCGCGTACTCGCCGGTCAGCGCGGCCAGATCCGGGCTGACCGCAGCGGGCGTCGCGGCGGCGCCGGCAGGCGCGGCAGCGGAGGACGTGGTGGTTTCGTTCTTGCGGCCGAAGAGACCCATGACTGCTCCTTGGGGACGAGCTGCGAGCCGAAGCCCGAGCTGCGAGCTACGGGGGTACTGTCTGTTGAATGTTCAACGAGATTGACTGTAACTCCATTCAGTTCAATATTCAACATCAAGCAGAGTGTGCCGGCCCACTCACGCATCGAAGTCGACCGTAGGCCCCGGCGCCCCGAGCCCGCCCCACGTGTCCCGGCCAAGGATGTGAGGTGTCTCTCACGCGCCCCTTTGTGGAATCCCTACAGCGCGACGACCCTCTGAGCAGTCACTTAGGGCGCACTGGAGCGAGCTTCTGTTCGGGGGTGCCAGGAAAACGGGCCGGAGACTGTTCATAGTCGACGGTCCGTTTCGGTGGGCGCACTTCGTAAGGTCACTACATGACCGTTTTGGACGACACCGCTTCTTCTCCCGAAGGCGAGCCCACCGACGCACGTGGACGCGTTGCCGAACTGCACGCGATCCGTGCCGAGGCCCTGCGCGGGCCGAGCGAGAAGGCGACGAAGGCCCAGCACGCGAAGGGCAAGCTGACCGCCCGCGAGCGGATCGAGCTGCTTTTGGACGCGGGGTCGTTCCGCGAGGTCGAGCAGTTGCGCCGG
>NZ_BMTR01000021.1 GCF_014649775.1 Streptomyces longisporoflavus
CCGGCGCCTGGTACACGTACGAGGGCGACCAGCTCGGCCAGGGCAAGGAGAACGCCCGTAACTTCCTGAAGGACAACCCCGATCTCGCCAACGAGATCGAGAAGAAGATCAAGGAGAAGCTGGGCGTCGGCGTGAAGCCGGCGGAGGAGCCTGCCGCCGAGCCGGGCAAGGACGCGGCGGGTGCGGCCGAGGACGCCGCCAAGACGGTGCCCGCACCGGCCGCCAAGGCCACCAAGCCCAAGGCCGCCGCGGCCAAGAGCTGATCCATGACGCGGCGCACGGACTGGGCGGACATCACTCCTGAGCAGCACCGCACCGACCCCGCGGGCCGAGGCTTCGCGGACGGTGCGGATCAGGGCGGCGCCGACCGGGCCGATGACGGCACCGGCTTCCGCGGGGGCGGCGGCCGGAGGGGCCGCCGGCGGCGTGGTGGTTTCGGTGAAGGCCGGGGTGACGGGACGCAGGACAGCGGCCCCCTTTCCTCGTCGAGGGCCGAGAAGGGGGAGTCGCCGACGGGGGATCCGGGTGAGCGGGCACGGGCGATCTGCCTGCGACTGCTCACCGGGACCCCGCGCACGCGCAAGCAGCTGGCGGACGCGTTGCGCAAGCGGGAGATCCCGGACGACGTGGCGGACGAAGTACTGACCCGCTTCGAAGAGGTCGGCCTGATCAACGACGGTGCCTTCGCGGGCGCGTGGGTGGAGTCCCGGCACCACGGCCGGGGTCTGGCCCGACGAGCGCTCGCACAGGAGCTGCGTACGAAGGGCGTGGACGCCGTGCTGATCGAGGAGGCCGTCGGGCAGCTGGACTCGGAGCAGGAAGAGGCGACCGCACGCGAGCTGGTCGCCCGCAAGCTCCGTGCCACGCGGGGCCTCGACCGCGACAAGCGGCTGCGCCGCCTCGCGGGCATGCTCGCCCGCAAGGGCTACTCGGAAGGCCTGGCACTCCGGATCGTCCGGCAGGCGCTCGAGGAAGAGGGCGAGGACGCGGGGGACTTGGGGTACGACGGAGGATGAGCTGACCAGGGCCCTCGCGGGGGTGGGGCCCGGGTCCGGGCCGGGAGCGCGGTGCGAACCGCGACCCGGCCCTTTGGCGTTCTGTGGGGGTGGGCGTGCTGGGGGGGTGCCGCGGGCTCAGGGGTGATGTGGGCGTGTCGCTGGGTGCACATCGCCCCGGCAAAGCCCCGCGGCAGCTCCACCCCGGTGGTTCCACCCCGGCCAGCCCCGCCCCCGCAGCCCCCTCCGCGAGTCCGCCCCGTAAAGCAGCTTCGCGCATCCCACCTGCTTCGCAGCCGGCCCTCAGCGCCCCCGACTCTCCCTTAACGCTCCCCCGGCTTACCCTCAACTCCCCTTCCATTCCCGCAAGGTGGGGTTAACCCCCCGCTGAAGACGCCGGGTCACCGCACTGCACAGGGACCTGTGCACAGACGACTGTGTACGCATGGCAAAGGAACCCGGCACGACGGACGGCGCCCCCGAGGAGTTGAGCGACCTCCGTACCCTCAAGGCGCTTGCGCAGCCCCGGCGCCAGCAGATGCTGCAGCACCTCACCGCGCACGGCCCGGCCACCTCCGCGACGCTCGCGAGGGCACTCGGCCTGAACACCGGCGCAACCAGCTACCATCTGCGCGAGCTCGCCCGCTACGGCTTCGTCGAGGAGACCGGGGACGCGGGCCACGGACGTGAACGCTGGTGGCGTGCGATCCCCGGCGACCGGCGCTTCCCGCCGCGCAGCAAACAGAGCGCCGAGACGCGGCTCGTCATGGACGAGCTGAACCACCTCTCGTACGCAGCTGACCTGAAGCTTTTCGAGCAGCTGCAACGAGAGGGCGGTGCCGGACCCGGCGAATGGGCCGACGCGTTCCCGTACTCGCGCGGCACGATCCGGCTGACGCTCCCCGAACTCCGCGAGTTCTTCGAGGAGTACATCGCCCTGCTCAACCGCTACAAGCGCCCCGAAGCAGAAACCCCGGCAGACGCCCGCACCGTGCTCACACGGCTCCTCGCCTTCCCGGCGCCCGAGCCGACCGATGACCCCACAGCACCCGCAATGACGACGAGCCCGCCCGCCCCCTCCTCCGAACCAGAGGCGACCCCATGATGCTTCGCTACGCACTGCAGACAGTCCGCGACCGCAAGGGCGGATTCCTCGGCGCCTTTCTGGCACTGATGTGCGCCGCCGCTCTCATCACGGCCTGCGGCACCCTTCTGGAGACCGGGCTGCGAGGCACCATCAGGACCGAGCGCTACGCCGCGGCCCCCGTGATCGTCTCCGCCGATCAGAACGTCCACAAGACCACCGTCAAGCACAAGAAGGGCAAGACCAAGGTCAAGCACAAAGCCAAGCCGATCGCCGAGCGGGCCTGGCTGCCGGACGGTGTGGCGGACAAAGTCAGACGAGTGCCGGGGGTCGGCAAGGTGGTCCCCGAGCTGACGTTCCTCGCCGTGCCGTTGTCCGCCGGGACCGGCGACCTCGCCGACAAACCCTCATACGGCCACGCCTGGGAGTCGGCCGCGCTGACGCCCTTCCGCCTCGTCGAAGGAGTGGCCCCGCGCGCCACCGGCGACCTCGTCATCGACAGCAGTCTCGCCGAGCGCGCCCGCCTCGAGCCCGGCGACCGTCTCACGGTCCAGTCGACACAGGCCCCGCGTTCCTACCGCGTCACCGGTGTGGCAGCCCCCGCCCGGGGCGACCTCGCCCACCAGACATCCCTCTTCTTCTCCGCCGCAGAGGCCGAACGGCTCGCCGCCCACCCCGGCCGGATCACCACGCTCGGCGTCGTGCCGGCCGAGGGCACCAAGACGGCTGACCTCAAAGAGGCGGTGACCGACGCCCTCGCCGGTACGAAGGCGAAGGTCAGCACCGGCGACGACCGCGGCCCCGTGGAGTTCCTCGACGCGGCGGGAGCCCGCGTCAAGCTGGTCAGCATGGGCGGTGCGATGGGCGGCACCTCTCTCCTCGTCGCCGTCCTCGTGGTGGTCGGCACCTTCGCCCTGTCCGTGCAGCAGCGCCACCGCGAACTCGCCCTGCTCCGCGCCATCGCCGCCACCCCGAAGCAGATCCGGGGCCTCCTCGGCCGCGAGGCCCTGATCGTCGGCGCGGCAGCAGGCGTCGGCGGCGCGCTCGCCGGGATCCCGCTGGGCGGCTGGCTGCACGGCAAGTTCGTGGACATGGGCGCCGTCCCCGCCACCCTGGAGCGGACCGTGAGCGTCTTTCCGCCCTTCGCCGCCGTGGCCGCGACGCTGCTCGGAGCCTGGGCCGCAGCCCGTCTCTCGGCCCGCCGGATCGCCCGTATCCGCCCGGCCGAGGCACTCGCCGAAGCACGCGTGGAGCGCACCCGCCCGGCGTGGAGCCGCATCATCGCGGGGCTGGTCGCCCTGGCCGGCGGGGCCGTGCTGGTCGCCGTGCTCAGCGTGCTGCGCACCGAACCGGCGTCGACGCCCGTCACCTTCCTGGCCGTCGTGGTCCTCTCCTGCGCCGTCGCGCTCCTCGGTCCGCTCCTCGTCAGGGCAGCGGCTGCCGTACTCCGCGGCCCCCTGCGTCTCTCCGGACCCGGCGGCCGCCTCGCGCACGCCAACCTCCGGGGCAACGCCGCCCGGATGGCGGCGGCCGTCACCCCGCTCGCCCTGCTCACCGGCATGACCTGCACCGTCCTGTTCGTCCAGCCCACCCTCGGCGACGCGGCCCGCGCCCAGGCACGCGAGGGTATCCGCGCCGACTGGGTCCTGGCGGCACAGGGGCCCGGCGTCCCGGCCGGGGTCGCGCAGAAGCTGCGTACGACCGAAGGCGTCGAGGCCGCCACCGAAGTCGTGCGCACCACCGTGCGCGTAGGACTCGACAAGTACCCGGCGCAGGGTGTCAGCACAGCCGGTCTCACCCGCACCTGGGACCCGGAGGTGACCGCTGGATCCCTGAAGGGCTTCGGCAAGGGCGGCGTCGCGGTCAGCGAACTGGCCGCGGACCAGCTCGGCCTGAAGCCCGGCAGCACTCTGAAGCTCACGCTCGGCGACGGCACGAAGACCGCGCTCAGGGTCCGTGCCGTGTACGCGCGCGGGCTCGGGTTCGGAGATCTGACCATGGCGCACGACCTGGTCGCCCGCCACGTCGACAACCCGCTCGCCGCCACCGTCCTGATCAAGAGCGACCGTACACAGGCACAACTCGCGGCAGGCGTCGAGAAGTTCCCCGGCGTGCGAGTGCTCGCCCCGGCCGCCGCCGACAACCTCCAGGCCGAGCGCCAGGAGGCGAACGCCGAGGTGAACTACCTGGCCATGGGCCTCATCCTGGCCTTCACCGCGATCGCCGTCGTCAACACCCTGGCCATGTCGGTCTCCGAGCGCATCCGCGAGTTCGCGATGCTGCGTCTGGCGGGCGCGAGCCGCCGACAGGTCCTCGGCATGCTGCGCACCGAGGCGCTGTCCGTCCTGCTCATCGGCACGGCCATCGGCAGCGGCATCGCGCTCGCCGTCCTGACCGCCTTCAGTGTCGGCATGACGGGCAGCGCCGCGCCTTCGGTCACTCCCTTGGTGTACGTCTCCGTGGTGGCCGTCGCGGCACTGCTCGCCCTCACGGCGACCGCGCTGCCGGGCCGCGTAGCCCTGAAGCCGCGTCCCGTCACGGTGGCCACGGCCAAGGAGTAAGCGGCGCTACGCAATGGTGGGCGCCCCTTACCGGACCCGGTAAGGGGCGCCCACGCGCGCGTACTCACCTCGCGTGACATGCGCTACTCATCCCGCGACAGGAAGCCCGGCCGCCTTCCACGCCTGGAACCCGCCGATGAGGTCGGTGGCGTGCCGCAGCCCCAACTGCCGCAAGGACACGGCAGCGAGGCTCGACGCGTACCCCTCGTTGCAGATCACGACCACCCGCAGGTCATGGCTGACGGCCTCCGCGGCACGGTGACTGCCCTGCGGATCCAGGCGCCACTCGAGCTCGTTGCGCTCGACGACGAGGGCGCCCGGGATCAGACCGTCACGCTCGCGCAGGGCCGCGTACCGGATGTCGACCAGCAGCCCTCCCGCGGCGGCAACGTCGCGCGCTTCGTGCGGGGTGACGCGGTCGAGGTCGAGCCGCACACGCTCGAGCAACTCGTCGATGCCTACGGGAGGCTCGTCTGCGGAGCGGGCTTCTACGGAGAGGGCTTCTACGGAGTGCTCGCTCACTGCCAGTCCTCCGGCCGCTCCACGGACTCAAGACGCAGGAACGGGCCCGTACGACTGTAGCGGCGGATGCGGGGGAGCGGCGGATAGTAGGCGTGCACGGAGATGGCGTGCTCACCCGTCGATTCGTTCAGTACCTCATGTACGTGGTTCCGGCCGAACGCCCTGCCCTTGCCGAGTGTCAACTCCCGCTCGCGGTCCACCCCATCGGAGAGCTCAAGGGTCTTCCAGCCGTCGGTGGGCAGCCGGGCGGCGAGGGAGTTCTCCTTGAGGGTGCCGGCGGCGGTGAGGAAAGCGCCGACCGACTCCGCGTGATCGTGCCAGCCGGTGCCGGTGCCCGGCGGCCAGCCGATCAGCCAGGCCTCGCTGCCGCCGGGCCCTTCGAGGCGCACCCAGGTGCGCCCCTCGGGGTCGAGCGGCAGCGAGGCGATGAGTTCGGGGTCGGCGGCGCTGCGGCGCACGAAATCAAGAAGCTCGGCGGCGGTGGGCGCGGACACCGTCGTGGAGGCGTGCGCAGAGGGAACGCCGGAAACACCGGAAACGCCGGGAGCGCTGGAAACACTGGGAGCAGAAACAGAGGGAGACACGGCTACCGTCCTGGAAGTTCGCGGAAGAGCGCGCCGAAGAAGAGGGCGCGCGGAGAGAAAGGCGAATTCAGAAGGACGGACGACACACGCAGCCCGCATAGCGGACGAGGTCCATGTGGACCCGTCGCCACAGGCGCACATCGGTGTCGGTCACGTTTCGGAGTAGACCATGACGCCGCGAACCGGTCAACTCCTGTTCACTGGGTGGTCGGCCGCCCCGCGGAGGCCGTGCTCTCCGCCTTCTCCGTGGCGTCTGTCCGCTCCGTACGGTCCGTGCGGAGCTTCGGTTCCGGCCCGCCGAGGGCCGCCTCCGCCGCCGTATACAGCTCGGCGGGCCGCACCCCGCCGAGCGCGGTCACCAGGTGACCGTCGGGGCGGACGAGGAGCACCGAGTGCGCGGGGGCGCCGGGGTAACTCTCCGCGACGAGCAGCTCCGCCGGGAGCGGCAGCGCCGAGACGGCGGCGGCGAGGCGGGGCATGATCCCCGCCGTCACCCAGTGCCGCCGCTCCCACACCACGGTGCCGGGCGCGACGAGGACGACGAGCAGCTGTGCCACGCCGAGCCGGTCCCGCAGCCGCACCAAGGAGCCGTCGGGCGCCGTCACCGGCACGTCGACCACGGGCTCGCCCGGCTCCGTGCCCACGACCACCTCGGACTCGGAGGGCGCGGGCGCCAGCGGCGAGTCCGCGTACGATCCGGGCGCGCCGAGCGGCCCGCGCCCCACGTGGCCGTCGGCGAGAAGCATGTCGTGGCCGCGCGCCGACCCCGGCACGTACGAACGCAGGCCCCCGCCGCCCCGCAGTATCGGCAGTGACTGGTCGGCCGCGCGCAGCCGTGCGGCGACGCCGGCCCGCCGCTCGGCCTGATAGCTGTCGAGCAGGGCGTCCCGCGCGCCGTGGTGCCAGGCGAGGGCCAGCTTCCAGGCGAGGTTGTCCGCGTCCCGCAGCCCTTCGTCGAGCCCGTGCGTGCCGAGCGCTCCGAGGAGATGTGCGGCGTCCCCCGCGAGGAAGGCGCGGCCGGCCCGCCAGCGCCGGGCCAGCCGGTGGTGGACGGTGTGCACGCCGGTGTCGAGCAGTTCGTACGGAGGTGTGGAGCCCCCGCACCAGCCCGCGAGCGTCTCGCGGATGCGGACCACGAGAGCCTCGGGCGTCACGAGGTCGCCGCGTGGCGGCAGCAGCCAGTCGATCCGCCACACCCCGCCGGCGAGCGGACGCCCCGTCACCTCGGCGCCTCCGTGGCGCCACGGAGGCGCTCGGTGCAACAACGCTTCACCGGGCCGGGGAAGTTCCGTGCGCAGCGCGGCCACGGCGTGTCGTTCGACGGCCGTGCGCCCCGGGAAGCGGATGTCGAGGAGCTTGCGCACCGTCGAGCGCGGCCCGTCGCAGCCCACCAGATAACTGCCGCGCCACCAGGTGTCCTTGGGCCCGCGCGTGTGGGCGGTCACTCCGCCCGGGTCCTGCTCCAGGGAGTCGAGCTTGCTCTCCACGGCGATCTTGACGAGGCGCTCTTCGGCGATGGCCGCGCGCAGAGCACCGGTCAGCACGTGCTGGGGCACATGGAGCGGGGGCGGCATCTCATCACTGAACGTGATTTCCCGCATCACCTGCTTACGCCGCAGGGACCGCCAGCCGACCCACCGCGCACCGGCGTCCGCGTCCCCGAACGAGTGACCGACGAGCCGTTCCATGAGGGCTGCCGTGTCGTCCCGCAGAACGGCGGTCCGCGCGGGCCGCTGCTCGTCCTTGCCGGGGCCTTCATCGAGTACGACGGTGGGTACGGAGTGACGCGCGAGAGCCAGGGCGAGCGTGAGCCCCACGGGGCCCGCGCCGACGACGATCACCGGGTCCACAGTGCGTACCCTCCCGCCGCAAGGGCCCGGGAGCATTGGACGTACGTACAGGAACTTACAGTTGGAGCCCGGTGCGCGATCACAGAACGTATGCAACCTATTGCCGGTGCTTGCGTCAAGTGACGACGTCGTGCGGGTAAGCGGCGGCGTCACGCCGCCGCTCAGCGGGCATCCCCGAGCGGCCCGCCGCCTCCCCCGGCAGCCGAGAACGATCTTCTTGGACAGTTATGCGGCTGCAGAGGCTTGCCAAGCAATTCGGGCGGCGTGGAGTCGACTCTCGGCGTCAAGCTTCATGCAGATTGAGCGGACGTGTCCCTTCACCGTCTCAGTGCTTATTCCGAGGTGATTCGCTACTGTCCTATTGGATAGAGCCTCGGCGATGAGCTCCAGTACCTGACGCTCTCGAGTGCTGAGTTGTCCAACTTTTTCGCGAGCTGCTCTGGTGTTGTTGGAGCATATATTTGGTCTCGAGAACTCGTCAATTATGTGGTCTGCGATTTTGGGTGAAAGGGCGCGGCTGCCGTTTCGTATCGCATCTATGGCCCAGGGGAGGTGCCGTACGGCTGTCTCTTGGAGCAGGATTCCGAATGCGCCCAGTGTGAGCAGGTTCCGAACTTCGTTCTCTCGTATCTTCTGTGCTATTACGAGAATCTTGGGGGGTTCCTTGAGTTGCTTGGTGCGTTCGATGAATTCAATGGAATCGCCCGCGGTGGCGGAGCAAACTACAGTGACATCAGCGCGTGCAGCCCCAGGCAGTGACAGCACTTGGTTTAGTCTCCCCTGCGCCGCGACGTTAACTCCTGCTTGAGAGCCAAGAATGGCGGCCAAGCTGGCCCGAAAGAACTCCTGATTGCTGGCAATCGATACCTGGATCATTAAACTCCCGGCTCCCCGATATCCCGAAGTGTCGCCATCTCCTGGTCAGGGTGAAAGGCGTGAAGTCAACATTGCCGAAGTCTCCCTGTAGTCGTCAAGCAACTCTTGGTGAACGCGACGGGATTTGAGGTTTTATTGAGGAGGCGTGGGGTGAGTGGTAACTCTCGGCGTCGCTATGTCCGTGATGTCGCGGTGCTACCCAGGGAAGCTCAAGAGGCGTGTGTGGGCGTGTCAGCCGTGGTCGTTGCGGTAGCGGATCCAGGACCCCCGGTGTGGGGGTATGTGTTTCCGATCCCCCTGAATGGGGGGTGTCGGAATCGCTATCGGATCCTTATCGTCATTCTCATCTGCTTTCCGGTCGAGTTTCAGAACTGGCCGGAACTGGACGGTGTGATTCACCGTGCCAGCAGAACCGAGAAGAGGAATGGAGCGATCAGTGCGTACGAAACCTAGAATCCTTCTGGTGGGGGTCGCGATGCTTGGTCTTGCATTCGCCGCACCTGTCACTGCATCGGCTGACAGCATCGAGGTAAAGGCGCGGCCCACTGGGTGCAAGTATCAGATTGCTGATGCGTGGCGGACGGTGGCTTATTGTGCCAACTCTAACGGTGGTTCCTACCGAGCTCTTGCGCGGTGTAAGGATGCAGAAAGCGGAGAAGTTCGAGAGTACGTGGGGGACTGGAGGAAGAGCGGCTGGTCCAAGGCGTACTGTCAGGGAAGCGCCAGGCCGAAGAGTGCAGGAATTGAGACAAAGGTCTAAGGGTGCGGGTGTCGAAGTAACTGACATGGATCGACCTGGAGCGGGTCGATCAGGAAAGGGTTCGCGCTAATGAAGAAGAACAGAAGGTCAATGCTGCTTGTTGGCGGTGCACTGGCAGCCTTTGCCTTGGGATTTCAAGGAACGTCCTCTGCGGTCGCTCAGGAATCTGCCCCCAGTGGAGCCGTTGAGGTAAAGGGCTGGCCGTCGAAATGCACATCATTTATGGCGGCAGGCGGCGCGAGAGCGTATTGCGATAAAAGCAATGGCGGGCACTATAAGGCAACTGTGACCTGTGAAAGGTGGGACGGTCACGGTACTGTCGTGCGTGATGCGGTGAAGTGGTCGTCCGGCGGAGCATGGTCATCTGCGTACTGCCCACCGGAGTCGTCCCCCCTGCGGCACGGGTTCATAACGAAGGCGTCTTAGTCACAGCCTTCATGAGGGGGCGTCAGCTAACTACCCCGTTGGCGTAGCCCTCTGCGCGTGATCTTGCGGCCCCCGAGATTGTTCTCGGGGGCCGACGTTGTGACAGAGGTAGATCGGCGATTTCGCTACGGCCAGCGGATACAGAGGCGTGTAGAGATCAGCAGGCTGGCGAGCCACTTCATCGGCTTGGCCTCAATCGCTCTGTGTTCGCCTGCCGCACGATCTTCGCGTTGGGAGCGACATTGCAACGTGGAGTGGGCCCCCCAACGTGCCGGGCCTTCAGGGCTTTTGGCCGGCCGCAGCCGACCGATGGCCCTATTGACGGGCCATCCCGTGGCTCATGCCATCGCCTGCTCACCAGTGATTGACCCGCCATCTCACTGCAACTCAACAAGGGGACCGGGGAGCACTATCGCAAACCGCGTACGCCAGCTCCGTGCCACGGCACGGAGCTGGCGTAACGAGTTGGCTGAAGACTGAAGTGCCCTCGGGCGAAGTACTGTCGCTGCGAGCAAAGTCGATAGCCTCCGTTCCCCACTCCGACCCGTCAAAACCGGGTTGGCTGAGGATCGTCGGCAACATCGCAGTGACCAACTACGAGTGGGGGCCGGTCGCATCATATGGCCTCTGCGGACCGGGCACCTTCTCCCTGGCGTCGCTGACGGGTTAATCCTTCTTGTCTACCTCGTCTGAAGGGCTGACACCCGGTAGCGCGGCGGTCGTCTCGGCCTCGGTCGACGGGCCGAGCGGAGCGGAAGGGTCGAGTACCCCCGGTGTCTCGGCCGGCTCGGCGGCCGCGGCCACCGCGATGCCGGTCTTGGTGCGACGTCCGCGCTTCTCGAGCCAGGTGGCGAGCGAGGAGAGCAGAAGGCAGAGCCCGATGTAAATGGCGCCGAAGACCGTGACCGTCTGGACGAACGGGTAGACACCGTTGACCGGCGTGTTGTTCGCGATCAGCCGGGCCGAGTGGAGCAGCTCCGGGTAGAGGACCATGAACCCGAGCGAGGTGTCCTTCAGTGTCACCACCAGCTGGCTGATGATGGTCGGCAGCATCGAACGGATTGCCTGCGGGAAGAGCACGGAAGCCATGACCTGGGTCTTGCGCAGCCCCAGAGCGTAGGCGGCCTCCATCTGACCCTTGGGCACCGCGTTGATGCCCGCGCGAAGCACCTCGGCCTGGACGCATCCGTTGTAGATGGTCAGGCCGATCACCAGCGCCCAGAATGGGGTCATGCTGCCGAACAGGCCGACCCAGAGGGCGAAGATGGTGATGAGCAGCGGAATTGAACGGAAGAGGTCGATGAAGGCGACGGCGACCCAGCGCACCGGCTTGTGCACGGACAGGCGCGCCACACAGAGCACCACAGCGAACACCAGGGAGAAGACGCCCGCGAGGGCGAAAACCTTCAGCGTGGCGATCAGGGCGTCCAAGATGTTCTGCTGGATGCCGGTGTAGTTGAAGATGTCCCACAGTTCGGCGTCGAACTCGCCCTGGTCGCTCAGACGCAGAACGACCCAGAGGATGCCGCCCAGGAGGGCCGCAGTGCCGATGACGCTGTAGATGATGTTGCGGACGCGGGCCTTGGGGCCGGGAGCGTCGAAGAGAACGTTGGCACTCATCGAGCGACCTCCAGGCGGTGCTCCATCAGCCGGAAGAGCCCGTTGATGGCATACGTGATGATGAGGTACGCGAGGGTGATCCAGAGGAAGATCATCGCGATGTCGTAGCCGTCATTGCTCAGCGTCTTGGAGACGTTGAACAGTTCGACGTTGTCGAAGGCGCCCGCGATGGCGGTGTTCTTCGTCAGCGCGATGAAGATGCTGGAGAGCGGTGGCACGACGGTGCGGGTGGCCTGCGGCAGCACGATGAGGCGCATCGTCTGCGTGAAGGTGAACCCGATCGCACGCGCCGCCTCGGCCTGACCGAGCGGCACGGTGTTGATGCCCGAGCGGACCGCTTCGGCCACGAACGCGGAGGTGTAGAAACCGCAGGCGAGCGTGGCCAGGAGGAAGGAGTCCAGGTCGGGGAAGAACACCTTGGGGACGATGAAGAACGCCACGAGGAAGAGCAGGGTCAGCGGGGTGTTGCGCAGCAGCGTGACCCACAGGGTTCCGAATATTCGAAGCGGCGGCACGGGGGACACCCGGAATCCGGCGATGATGACCCCGACGACCACAGCCACGATCGCGCTGGCTCCGGTCAGCTTCAGAGTCCCGAAAAACCCTTCGCGGAAGAGCGACAGGTTGTCGAGCAGTACGTCCATGAATTCTCCGCGAGGTCTTTCGCGACGGGTCGCAGGTGAGCGCGACGGGCCCCGGTCGTCAGGGCAGGGGGCGGTGGCAGGGTTTCGCGACGGGTCCGGCAGCTGTGCACGCAGCGAACGTCCCGCTCCGTACCGCGATCAGGCGCGGACGGAGCGGGGCGTGCCGGATTACTTCGGGTCGGTGAAGGCCGGCGGCTCCTGGTACTCGGAGCCGGACTTGCCGATGGTGGCCTCGAACGCCTTCTTGTAGTCGCCACTCTCCTGGTGCGCCTTGATGGCGTCCGCGACGGCCTTCTGCAGGGCCGCGTCGCCCTTCTTCAGGCCGACACCGTAGGGCTCGTCCGAGAACGGCTTGCCGACGACCTTGAGCTTGCCCTCGTTCTGCGCCGCGTAGCCCATCAGGATCGCGTCGTCCGTGGTGACCGCGTCGACCTGGTTGTTCAGGAGCTGGGCGACGCACTCCGAGTACTTGGAGAGCTCGGTGACCTTGGCGCCGTACTTCGGCTTCTTGATGTTCTGCAGCGGCGTGGAGCCGACGATGGAACAGACCTTCTTGTCACGGACCGTCTCGGGCCCCTTGACGTCCTTCTCGTCCTTGCGGACCAGGAGCGAGGCACCGGCGTGGTAGTACGGTCCCGCGAAGTCGATCTGCTTCTTGCGCTCGTCGTTGATCGTGTACGTGCCGATCATCAGGTCGACGTCGCCCTTGGAGACGGCGGTCTCACGTGCGCCGGAGTCGACCGTCTTCCACTCGATCTGCTTCGGCGAGAAACCGAGATCAGCCGCGATCATCTTGGCGATCTCGATGTCGAAGCCGGAGTACTCCTTGGTCGACTGGTCCTGGAAGCCCAGGTACGGCTGGTCGGCCTTGGCACCGATGACGATCTTCCCGCGCTTCTTGGCGGCCTCGAAGACGGCCGAGTCGACCGCGGCGTCCTTCTTGACGTCGTAGCTGAGGGCCTTGGAGCCGGAGGTGTCCGGGCCCTCGGGCTTGTCGCCGGCGGAACCCTCCTTGCCGCCGCAGGCGGTGGCGGCGAGCGAGAGCGCGGCGACGGCCGCTACTGCGGCGGCGGACTTACGGAGCTTCATGGTGAACATCCTTTGTTTCGACTGGCGTTGAGACGACGTGGGAGCCTCAGTGTTTAAGGATCTTCGACAGGAAGTCCTTGGCCCGGTCGCTGCGCGGGTTGCTGAAGAACTGTTCCGGCACGGCCTCTTCGACGATGCGGCCGTCAGCCATGAAGACGACGCGGTTGGCCGCGGAGCGGGCGAAGCCCATCTCGTGGGTGACGACGACCATGGTCATGCCGTCACGCGCGAGCTGCTGCATGACTTCCAGGACCTCGTTGATCATCTCGGGGTCGAGCGCCGACGTGGGCTCGTCGAAGAGCATGACCTTGGGGTCCATCGCCAACGCGCGGGCGATCGCCACACGTTGCTGCTGGCCGCCGGAGAGCTGCGCGGGGTACTTGTCGGCCTGGGTGGCGACACCCACACGGTCCAGGAGGCCGCGCGCCTTGGTCTCGGCTTCCGCCTTCGACGTCTTGCGCACCTTGATCTGGCCCAGCATCACGTTCTCGAGCACGGTCTTGTGCGCGAAAAGGTTGAAGGACTGGAAGACCATGCCCACGTCCGCACGGAGGCGGGCGAGCGCCTTGCCCTCCTGGGGCAGCGGCTTGCCGTCGATCGAGATGTCGCCCGACTCGACCGTCTCCAGGCGGTTGATGGCGCGGCACAGTGTCGACTTGCCCGACCCGGAGGGGCCGATCACGACGACGACCTCACCGCGGGTGATGGTCAGGTCGATGTCCTGGAGGACGTGCAGAGCGCCGAAGTGCTTGTTGACGTTCTTCAGCACGACCAGGTCGTCCGCCCCGGGCGGTATGGCGTCCTTGGTCACCGATACTTCGGTCACGGGTTGTTGCTCCATCCTCCTCGGTTGGGAGGACAGTAATAACCCGGTGCGACCAGCGTCATTACATCTGAGGGGAAATTGAGCATAACGATCCGGCCGCAACCGGACACTCCGCGTGAAGGGGACGCGGTCGCACGTACCGGCTCCATAACGGAACGTGTCCGTGACCCGAACCCTCTTGACGCGGTCCTTATGTATCGGCGTGGATGCCTTGGTGCCAGTGCACGCGCGCGTACCGGCCGTCGGCGAGCGCGAACGGAACGACCGATGAACCGGAGGGGGCCCGCATGAGACTGCTCCTCGTCGAGGACGACGATCACGTGGCGGCCGCCCTGTCCGCGGTCCTGGCCAGGCACGGCTTCGACGTCGTGCACGCACGCAGCGGCGAGGAAGCCCTGCAGGCACTGTTGCCCGGCAAGACGGCGCCCTTCGGAGTCGTGCTCCTCGATCTCGGGCTGCCCGACCAGGACGGCTACGAGGTGTGCGGAAAGATCCGCAAGCGCGGATCGACCCCCGTGATCATGGTGACGGCGCGTGCCGACGTGCGCTCGCGGATCCACGGCCTGAACCTCGGAGCCGATGACTACGTGGTGAAGCCGTACGACACCGGGGAACTCATCGCCCGTATCCACGCGGTCATCCGCCGGCCCCCGTCCGGCGCCGCCGCGGGACCCGCGGACAGCGAACTGCGCCTCGGCTCCGTATGCATCGAACTGCCCACCCGCCAGGTCAGCGTGAACGGTTCGACGGTCCAGCTGACCCGCAAGGAGTTCGACCTGCTCGCGCTCCTGGCGCAGCGGCCCGGCGTGGTGTTCCGCCGAGAGCAGATCATCAGCGAGGTGTGGCGCACCAGCTGGGAGGGAACGGGGCGCACGCTTGAGGTGCATGTCGCTTCCCTGCGCTCCAAGTTGCACATGCCGGCCCTGATCGAGACCGTACGGGGCGTCGGTTACCGGCTTGTCGCCCCGGCCGCGTAGCCGGTAGCGAGGACAGGTGCGCTCTCGCCTCCTCCCGCTGCTCATCGTCCTCATGGCGGGTGTGCTGCTCGCCCTCGGCTTCCCGCTCGCGGTGAGCGTGGCCGCGGCGCAGCAGCAGAAGGTGGTCGTCGACCGGATCGACGACACCGCGCGGTTCGCGGCGCTCGCGCAGTTCGTCACGAAACGTCCCACCGGGTCGCGCCTGCGGGACAAGGACGAACGGCGCGAAACCCTCCAGACCGAACTCGACTACTACCACGAGATATACGGGATCAAGGCGGGCGTCTTCTTCAGGGACCGTGCGCCCATGGCTCACGCCCCGGGGGGCTGGTTCCTGCCTCCCAGGGGCGCCGAGGTGCGTGAGGCCTTCGAGGAGGCCCTCAGGTCCCGCGGAAGCCACGATCCGGAGCAGGTGTGGCCCTGGCAGCGCGGCCGGCTCGTCGTCGCCTCTCCGGTGATCAGGGACGGCGACGTCATCGCGGTCGTCGTCACCGAATCACCTACGGGGCGCATGCGCTCGAAGACGCTGCAGGGCTGGCTGCTCATCATCGCCGGAGAGTCGGCGGCCATGCTCCTCGCCGTCGGTGCCGCGCTGCGCCTCACCGGCTGGGTGCTGCGTCCCGTACGGATCCTGGACGCGACGACGCACGACATCGCGACCGGACGCCTGAAGTCGAGGGTGGCGGCCACGGGCGGCCCGCCGGAACTCCGGCGGCTGGCCCGCTCGTTCAACGAGATGGCAGACAACGTCGAGGACGTCCTCGAACAGCAGCGGGCCTTCGTCGCCGACGCCTCGCACCAACTGCGCAACCCGCTCGCCGCCCTGCTGCTGCGCATCGAACTGCTCGCCCTCGAACTGCCCGAGGGGAACGAGGAGATCGCCTCCGTCCGCACCGAGGGCAAGCGCCTCGCGCAGGTCCTCGACGACCTCCTGGGCCTCGCGCTGGCCGAGCACACGGCGGCCGATCTGCAGCTCACCGACATCGGCGAGCTCGCGGCGGAACGTGTCGGCGCCTGGCGGCCGCTCGCCGAGGAGCGCGGGGTGCGGCTGACCGGCACCTGCCCGGCGACCACGGGCTGGGCCGACCCGGTGGCACTGTCCAGCGCCCTGGACGCGGTGATCGACAACGCCCTCAAGTTCACGCCCGAGGGCGAGGAGGTGCGGGTGGCGGTCTCCTGGAGCGGTCCGCTGACGACCGTGGTGATCACGGACGGCGGCCCCGGCCTCACGGAGGACGAACTCGCCCGCGTCGGAGACCGCTTCTGGCGCAGCAACCGCCACCAGAACGTGCAGGGCTCGGGGCTCGGCCTGTCCATCTCGCGGGCCCTGCTCACCGCGGGCGGCGGTTCCCTCACGTACGAGCAGCACGAGCCGCACGGACTGCGGGTGACCGTCGGCGTCCCGCGCGGCGAGCCCGGCGGCGCGGGCTGACGCGGCCCGCCGCTACGGCTTGACCGACTGGTAGTAGCGGCGCGCACCCTCGTGCAGGGCGAGCGGATCGGTGTAGAGGGCCGTCCGCAGATCCACCAGCTGGGCGGCATGCACCTGATCGCCGATGTGGTCGCGGCTGTCGATCACCGTGCGGGTCAGCCCCTCCGTCAGCTTCGGGTCCGCCCGGTCCGTGGTGACCAGGAGATTCGCCACGGCCAGGGTCGGCACGGCGTCGTTCTCCTGCGCGGCGGGGTAGGCGTCGGCGGGCATCACCGCTGCCCGGTAGTAGCGCGACGCGCCGCCCTGCTTGTGCAGTGCGTCCACCAGGGTGCCGAGCTCGACGAGACGGACGTCGAACTCTTCGGAGAGCAGCCGCACCGTGGTGGTCGGCAGCCCGCCCGACCAGAAGAAGGCGTCGATGTCGCCCTTCTTGAGAAGATCGGGAGCGGTGTCGATCCCGGCGTCCACCGACGTCAGGTCCTTCCCGGGATCGAGTCCGGCCGCCTTGAGCACCCGGCCCGCTATCAGCCGCACGCCGGAGCGCGGCTGGCCCACGGCCACCCTCTTGCCCCGCAGGTCCCGCGCCTTCTCGATGTCCGAAGAACGCCGGACGACGAGCTGTACGTAGTCGTCGTACAGCCGCGCACAGCCCCGCAGCCGGTCCGCGCCCTGGCGTCCCTCCAGGCGGTACTTCGCGACGGCGTCGGCGGCCGCGATGGTGAAATCGGCCTTGCCCGTAGCCACCCGCTCGACGTTCTGCTGCGACCCCTGGCTGTTGAGCAGGTCCACGTCCACCTTGGGCATGTCGTGGGAGACCGCGGTCCGCAGGAGCTTTCCGTACCGCTCGTAGACCGCGTTCTTCACGCCCGTGCTGAACGTCATCCGGCCCGTCGGGGAATCGTCGCCCGCCGGGACCAGCCACCACATCAGCAGCCCGAAGACCACGAGGGCGGCCGCCGCACCCTGGAGTGCGCGGCGCCTGCTGATGTGGGGGAGTGCCTTGAGCATGCGCGCGATCCTGCCAGGCCACGCACAGTGATGGCCAGGGCCGAGCTCCCGGCAGGGAAACTTCACCGACCGCCTACCCTTGTCACATGAGCAGCGGCGACCGGGGACAGGCAGTGGGCGTTAAAGGAACGTACGAGGTACGCACTTACGGGTGCCAGATGAACGTCCACGATTCGGAGCGTCTCTCCGGTCTCCTCGAGGGCGCCGGGTACGAGCGAGCGCCCGAGGGCTCGGACGGCGATGCCGACGTGGTCGTCTTCAACACCTGCGCCGTGCGGGAGAACGCCGACAACCGGCTGTACGGGAACCTCGGCCGCCTCGCGCCGATGAAGACCAAGCGGCCCGGCATGCAGATCGCCGTCGGCGGCTGCCTGGCCCAGAAGGACCGCGACACCATCGTGAAGAAGGCGCCCTGGGTGGACGTCGTCTTCGGGACGCACAACATCGGCAAGCTGCCGGTCCTCCTGGAGCGGGCCCGCGTCCAGGAAGAGGCGCAGGTCGAGATCGCCGAGTCGCTCGAGGCGTTCCCCTCGACGCTGCCCACGCGCCGCGAGAGCGCCTACGCGGCGTGGGTCTCCATCTCCGTGGGCTGCAACAACACCTGCACGTTCTGCATCGTGCCCGCCCTGCGCGGCAAGGAGAAGGACCGCAGGACCGGCGACATCCTCGCCGAGATCGAGGCCCTCGTCGGTGAGGGCGTCTCCGAAATCACCCTCCTCGGCCAGAACGTGAACGCGTACGGCTCGGACATCGGTGACCGCGAGGCCTTCAGCAAGCTTCTGCGCGCCTGCGGGAAGATCGAGGGCCTGGAGCGCGTGCGCTTCACGTCCCCGCACCCGCGCGACTTCACGGACGACGTGATCGCCGCCATGGCCGAGACCCCGAACGTGATGCCGCAGCTGCACATGCCGCTCCAGTCCGGCTCGGACCCGATCCTGAAGGCGATGCGCCGTTCGTACCGGCAGGACCGCTTCCTCGGCATCATCGAGAAGGTCCGCGCCGCCATGCCGGACGCGGCGATCTCCACCGACATCATCGTCGGCTTCCCCGGAGAGACCGAGGAGGACTTCGAGCAGACGATGCACGTGGTCCGCGAGGCCCGTTTCGCCAGCGCCTTCACCTTCCAGTACTCCAAGCGTCCCGGTACGCCCGCGGCGACCATGGAGGGGCAGATCCCCAAGGAGGTCGTGCAGGAGCGCTACATGCGTCTTTCCGCCCTCCAGGAGGAGATCTCCTGGGACGAGAACAAGAAGCAGGTCGGCAGGACCCTGGAGCTGATGGTCGCCGAGGGAGAGGGACGCAAGGACGGCGCTACCCACCGTCTCTCCGGACGCGCCCCCGACAGCCGCCTGGTCCACTTCACCAAGCCGGACACCGAGGTCCGCCCGGGCGACGTCGTCACGGTCGAGATCACCTACGCGGCGCCGCACCACCTGCTCGCCGAGGGGCCCGTCCTGAACGTGCGCCGCACGCGCGCGGGTGACGCCTGGGAGAAGCGCAACGCCGAGCCCGCGGCCAAGCCCGCAGGCGTGATGCTCGGCCTGCCCAAGGTGGGCGCTCCCGAGCCCCTTCCGGTGGCCGCCGGCAGCGGTTGCGGCTGCGACTGACCGGGGCGAGCGGCGGACGACGGAGAACCCTCCGGGGCCTCCTCTGCCGCTCTACCGCCCCAAGCAGCCGCGCTATCCCGTACGGATGCGGCGCTCCCGCTCGGTCGGCGGGTGGATGGTGATCGGCGACGGCTCGTCCGGCGGCTCCTTTCCGTGCCGCTTCGCGCTCCCGCTCCCGCTCTCCGAGCCGGAGCGGGACTCGGGCCCGATCTCCTGCCAGCGCGCGGGCGCGCGTTACGCTGCGGATCATGCTTGTCGCCGCAGCCGTCTGCCCCTGCCCGCCCCTGCTCGTCCCCGAGGTCGCGGCAGGCGCTGCCCCCGAACTAGACGCCGCGCGCGCCGCGTGCACGGACGCCGTCGGGGTGCTCGCCGCCTCGCGGCCCGACCGGCTCGTCGTGATCGGGCCCGCCGAGCAGAATGGGCGCGGGCAGCATCCCCAAGGCGCCCGTGGCTCGTTCCGCGGCTTCGGTGTCCACCTCGACGTACGCCTCGGGCGCGGCGGCGAGGACACGGATGACGAGGACACGGATGGGGCCGTGGCGGAGCGCGAGCTTCCGTCCTCGCTCGCCGTCGCCGCCTGGCTGCTCGACCGTACGGAGTGGTCGGCGGCCCCGCTGGAAGGGCTCGGAGTGGGGGAATCTCTGGCGCCCGAGCGGTGTACTGAAGTCGGAGGGGAAATCGCGGCGCGGAGCGACCGAGTGGCCTTGCTGGTGATGGGCGACGCCAGCGCGTGCCGCACGCTGAAGGCGCCGGGATACCTCGACGAACGGGCGGCCCCGTTCGACGCGGAGGTAGCCCGCGCGCTGGGAGCTGCGGACATCGGGGCGCTCAAGGCGCTGGACGCGGAACTGGCGTACGAACTGAAGGCCGCGGGCCGAGCACCGTGGCAGATCCTGGCCGGCGCGGCCGAGGACGCGGGCCTGAAGGGCGAACTGCTCTACGAGGACGCTCCGTACGGCGTCGGATACCTGGTCGCCACCTGGTCGTAGCGGCCTGCCCGGGGGCGATAACGCGTGCCGGCGGGCGCATTTTGTCGGTGGGGCGGGCTGCTGGGCGGTGGGTGACGATCGTGCGTACTGCCGGATATACGACGACGGCCGCGCATGCCGCGGGCCGCTCGGTGGCGGGGGTGCGCCGCCGGGGCCACGGGGTGGCCGCTGCGCGCTGCCCGGGGCCGGGCGTCGGCTCTGCACGCCGCCCAGGGCCGGGGATCGGCTGTGCGCGCGCTGTTCGCGTTCAGGGGCGCATGCAGGCTGTCCAGGGCCGGGGAGCGACCGGTGGCGCCAAGCAAAGCCACGCAGCGGCCGTACGCGCTGCTCGCGTTCAAGGGCTGACCGTGGCCGCCTGCCCGTTCAAGGGCTGACCATGGGCGCCTGCCCGCAAGCGGCCGGCCGCGCGCCTGGCGGAGCGTGGCGGCGGCCGTGGAGCTGGTGGTGCTCCACGGCCGTCCGCCGGTGTTGTTCGGTGACCCGGTCGGCTGACTCAGCCGACGCTCTGGCGTCGGTGAGCGGCGAGTGATCCAGCCGGTGGTTCAGGGAGCCGGAGGGGGCGTCGGACGGGCGGTGCCGCCGCCCGGGTCCTTGCCCTCGTCGGGCGTCCCGGCGAGGCGGTCCACGGCGTCCTTCGCCTTGCCCGACCCGGTCTGGATCTTGTCGCTGTATTTGCCCTTGGTCTTGGCGTCGACCGCTTTCGCGGCCTTGTCGAGACCTCGGTCGATCTTGTCCCCGTGCTGCTGCGCGAGGCCCGCGACCTTGTCCTTCGCCGGGGCGAGCTTGTCTTTCAGACTCTGCAGAATGCCCATCGGTTGCCTTCCCTCGCCGGGAGGGTCACTTGCGGGCGCCCTCGTCGGCCTCGTCGTTGTCGGCGGCCTTGTCCGCGGACTGCTGCTTCGGGATGTCCACGTTCTCCGCGGCAGCCTCTTCCGAGTCCGCCGCCTTGTCCTCGGACTTGCCCGCGGCCCCGGCGTCGGTCCCGGCGTCAGCCTCCGCGCCGGCCTTGGTCGCGTCCTCGGTGCCTGCCTCGGCCTTGGCCTCCTTGCCGGTCCCGGGCTCGGGAGTCTCCCCGGCCGCCTCCGGCTCGGCCGTCAGGGTCGCGGCCGCCGCCTCGTTTGTTGACGCCTCTTCCGCGTCCTTGGACTTCCTACGGAACCGTGCAAAAACGCCCATATCTACTCCATACGGTACTCGTGTGGGCGAAATCCCGCGCCGCCCGGTGCGCCCTGTTGCGCCACCCGGGTCGCCGGTCCTCAAAACCGGCGGCCGGAACCTCGCAACAGGCAACGACCCCGAAGGTGTGACGTCACGTAGCTCGTTCGGGAAGTGGTCGCGGGGTTTGCGAGACTGGGGCGGTGAGTAGAGCAGCTCCCGCACCGCGGGTCATCGCCGTTGTCGGGCCGACCGCGGCCGGAAAGTCCGATCTGGGAGTTTTCCTTGCCCAGCGTCTCGGCGGCGAAGTCGTCAACGCCGACTCCATGCAGCTCTACAGAGGGATGGACATCGGGACCGCCAAGCTGACGCTCGAAGAGCGCGACGGAGTGCCCCACCACCTCCTGGACATCTGGGACGTCACGGAGGCGGCAAGCGTCGCCGAGTACCAGAAGCTGGCGCGCGCCGAAATCGACCGCCTCCTTGCCGACGGGCGCTGGCCGATCCTGGTCGGCGGCTCCGGGCTCTACGTCAGGGGCGCCGTCGACCACCTGGAGTTCCCCGGCACCGACCCCGAGGTCCGGGCCCGCCTGGAGGGCGAGCTCGCCTTGCACGGCCCCGGCGCGCTGCACGCCCGCCTCGCCGCCGCCGACCCGGGGGCGGGCCAGGCCATCCTGCCCAGCAACGGACGCCGGATCGTCCGCGCCCTCGAGGTCATCGAGATCACCGGCAAGCCCTTCACCGCCAACCTCCCGGGCCACGACTCCGTCTACGACACCGTCCAGATCGGCGTCGACGTCGGCCGCCCCGAACTCGACGAACGCATCGCCACGCGCGTGGACCGCATGTGGGACGCGGGCCTCGTCGACGAGGTGCGTGCCCTGGAGGCGGTGGGGCTGCGCACGGGGCGTACGGCGTCGCGCGCGCTCGGGTACCAGCAGGTGCTCGCGGCGCTCGCGGGGGAGTGCACCGACGACGAAGCGCGCGCGGAGACCGTGCGCGCGACCAAGCGCTTCGCACGTCGCCAGGACTCGTGGTTCCGTCGCGATCCCCGCGTGCACTGGCTCAGCGGCGCCATGACCGACCGAAGGGAACTCCCAGGACGGGCACTGGCGTTGGTCGAACGAGCGGTCACAGCCTGATCACGTGATGGCATCGGGACGCTCCGGCGGTCATCCCGGCCCCCGGCGCCGTGCCATCATCGACCATCGATCGACCAGTGGAGTCCGAAGTAGGAGGGCGGATGGCGATGGAGGCCGGCCCTCGTGACACCGCGCATGACGGCGGCGAGCTGACTCCGGACGGCCCCGACGGGGCGCCGGACGGCGTGACCGACGACGGTCCCGGCGCGGACCAGATGGCCGTTGCCGAGGTCGAGGTCGAACTGCGCCCGCAGCGCCGTCTGCGCATCTGGCAGCTCGCACCGATCGTCGTCCTCGCCGCGGCGGGGTCACTGATGTTCGCCTTCCCGCTGGCCTTCGAATTCGGGGACGGCGGCGCCGTCGTCGCCATGCTCGGACTCCTGATCAGCTGCTGCGCCGCGGGCTGGGGCATGATGGCCGCCCGCCGCGTGGGGCACACCTGGCCGGGGCTGCCCGAGCGCGGCTCCGGGCGCCGCCCGGACTGGCGGATCGTCTCCGCGTACGCGCTGGCTTTCCTGGCCGTCGCCGTTCTCGCCGTGTGGCGCGTCGCACGCCTTCGCTGACCGCGTCGTACGAGGTCAGGGCGGTGAGAGGCACCGTACGGACCGAGTGTCCTAGCCACCCCGTACGATCGAGGAATGAGCACGCGGATCGCCTTCCTCAAGGGGCACGGGACCGAGAACGACTTCGTGATCGTCCCGGACCCCGACAACGCCATCGAGCTGCCCCCGGCCGCCGTGGCAGCCCTGTGCGACCGCCGCGCGGGCGTCGGGGGCGACGGCCTGCTTCATGTCGTCCGTTCCGCGGCACACCCCGAGGCGCGCCATCTGGCCCCCGAGGCCGAATGGTTCATGGACTACCGCAACGGCGACGGCTCGATCGCCGAGATGTGCGGCAACGGCGTGCGCGTCTTCGCCCGCTATCTGCAGCACGCCGGACTGGTGGGCGAGGGTGATCTGGCCGTCGCGACCCGTGGCGGCGTGAAGACCGTGCACATCGCCAAGGCCGCGGCCGGCGGGGACGTCACCGTGGGCATGGGCAAGGCGTTCCTCCCCGAAGGGGACGACGTCACCGTCTCCGTGGCCGACCGGCAGTGGCCCGCACGCAACGTGAACATGGGCAACCCGCACGCGGTCGCCTTCGTGGACGACCTGGCCCACGCGGGCACGTTGTATGACCCGCCGCCGTTCAGCCCCGCCTCGGCCTACCCGGACGGGGTGAACGTCGAATTCGTCGTCGACCGCGGCCCTCGGCACGTCGCCATGCGCGTGCACGAGCGCGGTGCCGGCGAGACCCGCTCGTGCGGCACGGGCGCGTGCGCCGTAGCCGTCGCGGCGGCCCGCAGGGACGGGGCGGACCCTGCGGCGACCGGTGCGCCGGTCACCTACACCGTCGACCTGCCCGGTGGGCGCCTGGTGATCACCGAGCGTCCCGACGGCGAGATCGAGATGACAGGCCCCGCGGTGATCGTTGCCGAAGGCGAGATCGACGCGGAATGGTTCGAAACTGTAAACCCGTGAACTGTCGCTCGAATGGGTGATCCGTTTCACGCTCGGCGAGAGGCGGTCAGCGGCGCGTGATGGGCTCGGTAGCATCAAGCACCGGCGCGGACGGAGCATGCCGCCGTCCGCTCACCGCCGGTAGGAGCAGCCGGAGGTGCCCATGAGTGCGGAGGCCACAAACCCCGCGATGTCCGGCCCCGCGAACCCCGCAGGGCAGCGCAGGCGCGGTCGTCCGCGGCTTGACCTGCGCAGGCTCGGCCGGGCTGCCCTCATGGGCCCCGCCACCCGGGACCGGTTGCCGGACGCGATCGGCCATGTGGCGGAAGCCCACCGGGCCCACTACCCGGACGCGGATCTGGAGCCGCTGCGGCGTGCGTGGGTCCTCGCGGAGTCGTCCCACCGCGGCCAGATGCGCAAAAGCGGTGAGCCGTACATCACACATCCGCTCGCGGTGACCCTGATCCTCGCCCAACTGGGCGCCGAGACCACGACCTTGACCGCGTCATTGCTCCACGACACCGTCGAGGACACGGACGTGACGCTCGACCAGGTGCGTACGGAATTCGGCGACGACGTCTGCTATCTCGTCGACGGCGTCACGAAGCTCGAAAAGGTCGACTACGGAGCGGCCGCCGAGCCGGAGACCTTCCGCAAGATGCTGGTGGCCACCGGCAACGACGTACGCGTCATGTCGATCAAGCTCGCCGATCGCCTGCACAACATGCGAACGCTCGGTGTCATGCGCCCCGAGAAACAGGCGCGAATCGCCAAGGTGACGCGGGACGTGCTCATTCCGCTCGCCGAACGCCTCGGCGTGCAGGCCCTCAAGACCGAGCTGGAGGACCTCGTCTTCGCGATCCTCCACCCGGAGGAGTACAGCCGGGTCCAGGAGCTGATCGCGGCCAACGCGGTGGGCGGCGCCAACCCCCTGGAGGAGACGGCCGACGACGTCCGCGCGGTGCTCCGTGAGGCGGACATCGCGGCCGAAGTCCTCATCAGGCCACGGCACTTCGTCTCGGTCCACCGGGTGCACCGCAAACGCGGCGAGCTGCGCGCGGCGGACTTCGGACGCATCCTGGTCCTGGTGAACGAGGACGCGGACTGTTATGGAGTCCTCGGCGAGCTGCACACCTGCTTCACGCCGGTGGTCTCGGAGTTCAAGGACTTCATCGCCGTACCGAAGTTCAACCTCTACCAGTCGCTGCACACGGCCGTGGCCCGCCCGGACGGAGAGGTCGCCGAAGTCCTCATCCGTACGCACCAGATGCACAAGGTGGCCGAGGCCGGCGTCGTCGCCCTCCGCAATCCGTACGCTCCTCCTTCGGACGAGCAGTCCGATTCCGGTTCCGGCGCCCCCTCCGACGATGCCGTCGAGGGCGAGCGCGCCGACCCGACCCGGCCCGGCTGGCTCTCCCGCCTCCTCGACTGGCAGGAAGCGGCCCCCGACCCGGACACCTTCTGGTCCACCCTCCGCGAAGACCTCGCCCAGGACCGCGAGATCGCGGTCTTCCGCCCCGACGGCGGCACACTCGGACTGCCTGCCGGTGCCAGCTGCGTGGACGCCGCCTACGCCCAGTACGGCGAGGACGCTCACGCCTGCATCGGGGCACGTGTCAATGGCCGCCTGGCGACGCTGAGCACGGTCCTGCGGGACGGCGACACGGTCCAGCTGCTCATGGGTCAGGACGCGGCGGCCGGTCCCTCCCGCGAGTGGCTCGACCACGCGCGCACGCCCGGCGCCCGGATCGCCATCCGGCGCTGGCTCACGACCCACCCCGCGCCCGCGTCGGCCCCTTCGGCCTCGACCCCGGAGAAGCCCGTCCCCCCGCCGCAGGCCGCCGGCTTCCCGCGCCCCGCCGCGGCGAACGCCGTCGTGGACAGGGAGGGCGCGAGCGTACGGCTCGCGGGCTGTTGTACGCCGGTGCCGCCGGACGAGGTGACCGCCTTCGCCGTGCGCGGCGGCGTCGTCACCGTGCACCGCGTCGAGTGCCCCGCGGTCGCACGCATGAAGGAGGTGGGCCGCGCCGAGGTCGGAGTGCGCTGGGGGGACAGCGCGGAGTGCCGGGTCACGCTGATCGCTGAATCGTTCGGGCGGGCGCACCTCATGGCCGACCTCACCGAGGCCATCGCCATGGAAGGCGTGGAGATCATGTCGGCGACCGTCGAACCCCCGAGCCAGCAGCGCGTGCGCCACACGTACACGCTGCAACTCCCGGACGCGGACCACCTTCCGGGGCTGATGCGCGCGATGCGTGCGGTGCCCGGGGTGTACGACGTGAGCCGCGCCCAGCACCCTGCCGCGGCGGCTCCGTAGCAGCACGCCCCGAGCGCAGGGTGTCGCCCCGGCCGCCCTGCCACGGGAAAGCCGGGCGTCGCCGCAGCGGCCTACTGGCGACTCGTTCGAGTGGCCCGGCGCGCGTTGACACCGGCGCGACAGGTCCGCGCTGATAGCGGTAGTTCATGCTGCTCACCCCCCGGGTCAGGGCCTCGCGGCCGAAGACCCTTCGCATCGCGACCGCGCTCCTGGCCGCGGCCACCTCCGCCACCCTCCTCGCCGCGACCGCACCGGCACCCGTCAAACCGCTCGGCATCGGCGACCGGCTCTTCCCGCACTTGGGCAATCCGGGCTACGACGTCATGTCGTACGACCTCGCCTTCACCTACCGCGGCGACAACAAGAAGCCGCTCGACGCCACGACGGTGATCGACGCCCGCACGAGTGCTCCGTTGGAGCGGATCAACCTCGACTTCGCGCACGGCAAGGTCCGCTCGGTCGAGGTCAACGGCGCTCCCGCCCGCTTCGAGTCCACCGGTGAGGACCTGGTCGTCACGCCGCCGAAGCCGCTGAACCCGGGGGAGGGGATGCGGATCACCGTCCGGCACACCAGTGATCCCCGGCCCACGAAGGACAAGGACGGCGGCTGGGTGCCCACCGCCGACGGGCTCGCCATGGCCAACCAGGCCGACGCCGGGCACCGCGTGTTCCCGTCCAACGACCACCCCGCCGACAAGGCGATGTTCACCATCCGCGTCACCACCCCGAAGGGGCTGACCGCCGTGGCCAACGGCCTGCCCGTCGCCACGGCGCACCGGGGGGCCACCACGACACGGGTCTTCCGCACCCACCACCCCATGGCCACGGAGCTGGCGCAGGTCTCCATCGGCCGCTCCACCGTGGTGCACCGGGACGGGCCGCACGGCCTGCCCGTACGCGATGTGGTGCCCACCAAGGACCGCAAGGCGATGGAGCGCTGGCTGAAGAAGACGCCGGACCAGATCGGCTGGATGGAGGAGAAGGTCGGCCGCTACCCCTTCGAGACGTACGGCGTGCTGATGGCGCAGGCGCGGACGGGCTTCGAGCTGGAGACGCAGACCCTCTCCCTCTTCGAGAGCGACCTGTTCAAGCGGCCCGAGTTCCCCGAGTGGTACGTGGACTCGATCATGGTGCACGAGCTGGCGCACCAGTGGTTCGGCGACAGCGTGAGCCCCGCCACCTGGTCCGATCTCTGGCTCAACGAAGGACACGCCACCTGGTACGAGGCGCTCTACGCCGAGGAGAAGGCGGACAAGCCCCTCCAGAAGCGGATGCGGGAGGCCTACCGGCTCTCGGACAACTGGCGCGCCGCGGGCGGACCGCCGGCCGCCCCGAAGGGGCCCGCGCCGGGACAGAAGATCAGCATCTTCCGGCCGGTCGTGTACGACGGCAGTGCCCTCGTGCTCTATGCCCTGCGGCAGGAGATCGGCCGACCGGCCTTCGAGCGTCTCGAGCGGCTCTGGGTGCGGACCCACCGGGACGGGAACGCGACGACCGCGGACTTCGTGCAGCTCGCCTCGTCGGTCTCCGGCCGGGACCTGGGCGGATTCTTCGACGCCTGGCTCTACGGGGCGAAGACACCGGCGATGCCGGGGCACCCGGACTGGCGTAAGGCCGCTCCCGCCGGGAAATAACCGGGAAATAACCCACGTGACGAGACGGGCCGTTCCGTGCAACCATCTTCAGGTCGGCGCCGCCGCGGGTCCGGGAAAACCCCTCGGGGATATCTCAGGGCGCGTGTCGGCCGGCCCGGGGAATCACGGGGCGGCCCCGAGCGTTGACCACCATGAAGAATCCCATCGACGTAAGGATCCAATGACCTCCTCTTCTTCCCCTTCCCAGGACGCACAGAGCTTCGCGCAGAACTACCCCGAAGGTCTTCGGGCCGATGCCCTGATGGAAGAGGACGTCGCCTGGAGCCACGAGATCGACGGAGAGCGGGACGGCGAACAGTTCGACCGCTCCGAGCGCGCGGCTCTGCGCCGCGTCGCCGGCCTCTCCACCGAGCTCGAGGACGTCACCGAAGTCGAGTACCGACAGCTCCGTCTGGAGCGCGTGGTACTCGTCGGGGTGTGGACCTCGGGCACAGTGCAGGACGCGGAGAACTCCGTCGCGGAGCTGGCCGCTCTCGCCGAGACGGCGGGCGCGCTCGTGCTCGACGGCGTCATCCAGCGCCGCGACAAGCCCGACCCGGCGACGTACATCGGGTCCGGCAAGGCGCAGGAGCTGCGTGACATCGTCCTCGAGACCGGGGCCGACACCGTCGTGTGTGACGGTGAGCTGAGTCCCGGCCAGCTGATCCACCTCGAAGACGTCGTCAAGGTCAAGGTGGTCGACAGGACCGCCCTGATCCTCGACATCTTCGCCCAGCACGCCAAGTCCCGAGAGGGCAAGGCGCAGGTCGCCCTTGCCCAGATGCAGTACATGCTCCCGCGCCTCCGTGGCTGGGGTCAGTCGCTCTCCCGTCAGATGGGCGGCGGCGGATCCAGCGGTGGCGGCGGCATGGCGACCCGTGGGCCCGGTGAGACCAAGATCGAGACGGACCGCCGTCGGATCCGCGAGAAGATGGCGAAGATGCGCCGGGAGATCGCGGAGATGAAGACGGGCCGCGAGATCAAGCGCCAGGAGCGCAAGCGCAACAAGGTGCCCTCGGTCGCGATCGCCGGTTACACGAACGCGGGCAAGTCCTCCCTGCTCAACCGCCTCACGGGCGCGGGCGTCCTGGTGGAGAACGCCCTGTTCGCCACCCTCGACCCGACCGTGCGCCGGGCCGAGACGCCGAGCGGCCGGATCTACACCCTGGCCGACACCGTCGGGTTCGTACGGCATCTGCCGCACCACCTCGTCGAGGCGTTCCGCTCCACGATGGAGGAGGTCGGCGAGTCCGACCTGATCCTGCACGTGGTGGACGGTTCGCACCCGGTGCCGGAGGAGCAGTTGGCCGCCGTGCGCGAGGTGATCCGCGACGTGGGCGCGACCGATGTGCCCGAGATCGTGATCGTGAACAAGGCGGACGCGGCCGACCCGCTGGTCCTCCAGCGGCTGCTGCGCAACGAGAAGCACGCGATCGCGGTCTCCGCGCGCACGGGCGCCGGCATCGAGGAACTGCTCGCGCTGATCGACGCCGAACTGCCGCGGCCCGAGGTCGAGATCGAGGCCCTCGTGCCGTACACGCAGGGTTCGCTCATCTCGCGGGCGCACGCCGAGGGCGAGGTCCTCTCCGAGGAGCACACCGCCGAGGGCACGCTGCTCAAGGCGAAGGTGCACGCGGAACTGGCGGCGGACCTCGCGCCGTACGTCCCGGTCGCGGGCTGACGGGCTCCGGCAGGCGCGGACCACAGGGCGAAGGCCCGCCCCCTCTCGTAGGGGGCGGGCCTTCGCCGCGTCATGTGCGAGGTGCGGACCTCGTCCGCCGTGCGGCTACTGCGAGCCGTACTTCTTGCTCATCATGTCGTAGACCTGCTCGGCGCCCTCGCCCAGCTGCGGTCCGGCCAGCCAGGTGTTCTCGGCCGGGCCGATCGAGGTGTTCGAGACCAGCTGGGTCTTGCCGCCCACCATCCGGAACCAGCCGCCGCCGGACGAACCGCCGGTCATGGTGCAGCCGATGCGGTACATGGTCGGCTGGGCGGAGGTCAGCGAGAGACGCCCCGGCTTGTCGATGCACTTGTGCATGATCTCGCCGTCGTACGGGGGAGCGGCGGGGTAGCCCCAGGCGCCCATCGAGCTCACGCTCTGCGTCGCCGGCGTCGTGAAGTCGACGTCGAGGGCCTTTCCGACGGTCTCCTCGAGGGACTTGGAGCCTTGCTGCGGCTTCACGTGCATCACGGCGTAGTCGTACGGAGCACCGGCCCCGCCCGAAGACGCGCCCTGGTCGATCCACTCGGCCGAGGTCGAGACCCAGTCGGCCCAGTACTGGCCGTAGGGGGCGACTTCCTGCGGAGCGGCGTTGCTCAGCTCGGCCCCGGACTTGCCGAGGTCGTTATAAGAAGGCACGAAGGTGATGTTGCGGTACCAGCCGCCTTCGGCGCCGGCATGCACGCAGTGGCCGGCGGTCCACACGAGGTTCGACTTGCCAGGGTTGCGCGGGTCCTTCACGACCGTGCCGGAGCAGACCATCGAGCCCGCGGGAGCGTCGAAGAAGATCTTGCCGACCGGGGCGGCGTTCTTGTGGTACGGCGTCTTCTCGCGCTTGGCCTGGACCGGCGACGGCTCGGGGTCGGTCGCGCCCTGGTCGGCAGGGGCGTCCTTCGCGGCGATCGTCTTCTTCGGCTCCTTGGCGTCCTTCATGCGCTCGGGCTTCCAGAGCCCTTCGATGACCGGGTTGACGAAGTCCTTCGCCTCCCGCAGCCATTCATCCTTCTCGAAGTTCTTCCAGCCGCCGTTCTTCCACTTGTCCGGGTCGATGCCGTGCTTCTTCAGCTTGTCGGCGAGGTCGCCGGGCAGCTTGGCATCGGAGGCGTTGTCGGAGCCGTTGTCCGAGCCGGTCCCGGAACCCTTGTCGGCGCCCTGCGCGGTGCCGGAATCAGCCTTGTCGCCGGCCTTGTCCTCGCTGGGACCGCAGGCGGTGGCGGTGAGTGCCAGAGCCGCGGCGAGCCCGGTTGCGGCAAGAGCGAGACGCTGCCCGCGACTGCGTGCGTAGGGCGCACGTATGGAACGCATGAAGCTGTAACCCCCGAAGTGAACGTGTGAATGCTGTGCTTGCCATGTACTTGTCAGGTATGGGCGAGGAAGCCCCCGAGAGCTTTCCGCCGACGCGACACCTCACTATGCCTGTGTAATTGAGGACGAATGACGGCGGGGCCGTGAAGATTTCCGGCGACCCCGCCGTCCGTGTCAGGCGACCCCTACGGGTCGGCTGCGGGTCGGCTAGTGGTCGGCGAACTTCTTGCTGACCGAGCCGTAGATGCCCTTGGCCTCCTTGCCGAGGCGCGGGCCGGCGAGCCAGCCCGCCGTCACCGGGCCGATGGAGGTGTTGGACACCAGGGCGGGCTTGCCGTCCGAACCCTCGGCGACCCAACCGCCGCCGGACGAACCACCGGTCATCGTGCAGCCGATGCGGTACATCGTCGGGTCGGGCTTGCTGATCGAGAGCCGGCCCGGCTTGTCGGCGCACTGGAACGCCTTCTGGCCGTCGAACGGCGGAGCGGCCGGGTAGCCGGTCGCCGTCATGTCGGCGATCTGCGGCACGGAAGGAGCGTTGAAGTCCACCGGGAGCGCCGAACCGACCTGCTCCTCGAGGGACTTGCCCTCGCTGCCCTTCTCGGGCGTCACGTGGATGACCGCGAAGTCGTACGGCGCGCCGGCGCCACCCGTCGGGCCGCCCTTCTCGATCCACTGGTCGGAGGTCTGCGCCCAGTCACCCCACCAGACGCCGTGCGGGGCGACTTCTTCCTTGGGGGCGTTCCGCAGCTCGTCGACCGACTTGCCGCTGTTGTTGTACGAGGGGACGAAGGCGATGTTGCGGTACCAGCCGCCCTCGGCGCCGGCGTGCACGCAGTGACCCGCGGTCCACACCATGTTGGACTTGCCGGGGTGCGCCGGGTCCTTGACGACGGTGGCGGAGCAGACCATCGAGCCGTCGGGGCCGTCGAAGAACAACTTGCCCGACTCGGGAACGCTGGCGTCGTACGGCGTCTTCACGGCCGCCGCCTCCACCGGCTCGGGGGTCGGGTCGGTCACGCCCTGGTCACCGGAGATGTCATTGTCGTCGACTCCGCGGTCGGGGTTCTCGTCCGCGTCCCGCATGCGGTCCGAGTCCCACAGGCCCTCGATGATCGGGTTGACGAAGTCACCGGCCTCACGGAGCCAGTCGTCCTTGCTGAAGTCCTTCCAGGCCCCGTTCTTCCACTTGTCCAGGTCGATGCCGTGCTCCTTGAGCCGGTCCTGGATCTCCTGCGGGATCTTGACCTTGCCGTCGCTGTTGCTGTCGTCGGCGGGCTGGGACGCGGACGGCTCGTCGCCCGCGTTGTCCTCGCTCGGACCACAGGCCGTCGCGGTCAGCACGAGTGCCGCGCCGATGGCGACGGCGGCCGCCACGGGGGAGGTTCTGCCGCGCGCGCTCCTCCCACGACGAGCGGTATTGAGCGGGCGTATGGGTCGCATAGAGAGAGTCCCCCTGGGCTTCGAGATCGTTCGCATGCCGGACACCGCTCGCGGAGCGGTGTGTTGAGCACGGTGTTCCGTTTCGCTGCCCATCCGGTTGTCGGATGAACGGCACCTCACACTATGCCGGTGCCGTGAGGGACTGCCGACGGAACGGCAACGGTTCCGTCACGGCAAGGATCTTCCGATTACCCGTGTTCCTCCGCAGCCCCGGTCGTTGGTACGTACGGGGGGCTGGCGGCCTGCGTTCATCTCCCCTGCCAACTCGTCGGCGCGCGGCCCGGATCGTGCGGGCAGCGCCCACCCAGCGGGAGGACCAACAGTCGTGGCCGTGACCGAGCCGGCACCCGCGGCGGTTTCCGCGGCGCACTCCGCAGCACACGAGGGGATCCTGCGACGCCAGTCGGCGCGCGAGTCGGCGGCGCGCACCTATGCGCGCGCCCTGCCGATCGTGCCGGTACGGGCGCGCGGTCTGACGATCGAGGGCGCCGACGGGCAGCGCTACCTCGACTGCCTCTCGGGTGCGGGGACCCTGGCCCTCGGGCACAACCATCCGGTCGTGCTCGAGGCGATCAGAAAGGTCCTCGACTCGGGGGCGCCGCTGCACGTCCTCGACCTGGCCACGCCGGTCAAGGACGCTTTCACCACCGAGCTGTTCCGCACGCTGCCCCGCGGGCTCGCGGACCGCGCGCGGATCCAGTTCTGCGGCCCCGCCGGCACGGACGCGGTGGAGGCGGCGCTCAAACTCGTGCGCACGGCGACCGGGCGCGACGGCATGCTCGCCTTCACCGGTGCCTACCACGGGATGACGGCGGGGGCGCTCGAAGCATCCGGCGGCGCAACGGACGTACGGGTCACGCGGCTGCCCTACCCGCAGGACTACCGCTGCCCCTTCGGCATCGGCGGCGCGGACGGCGCCGAAGTCGCGGCCCGCTGGACCGAGAGCCTCCTCGACGACACCAAATCGGGTGTGCCACGGCCCGCCGGGATGATCCTTGAACCGGTGCAGGGCGAGGGCGGGGTGTTCCCCGCCCCCGACGACTGGCTGCGCCGGATGCGTGCGATCACCGCCGCGCGCTCCATCCCGCTCATCGCGGACGAGGTCCAGACCGGCGTCGGGCGCACCGGCGCGTTCTGGGCCGTCGAGCACAGCGGCGTCGTCCCGGACGTGATGGTGCTCTCCAAGGCCATCGGCGGCAGCCTGCCCCTTGCCGTCGTGATCTACCGCGACGACCTCGACGTCTGGCCGCCGGGTGCGCACGCGGGCACGTTCCGGGGCAACCAGCTCGCCATGGCGGCAGGCGCGGCCACCCTCGCCTACGTCCGCGAGAACGGTCTGGCGGAACGCGCGGGAATCCTGGGCGCCCGCATGCTCGCCCAGCTGCGCTCCCTGGCCGCCGAACATCCCTGTATCGGTGACGTCCGTGGCAGAGGCCTCATGATCGGCGTCGAACTCGTGGATCCGGCTGCCGGGGACGCCCCTGTGCCCGGCCCTCGGCCGGCGAGTTCCGAGCCGGAGCCCGCGGGTGGGGGTTCGGGGGCGTCGGGTGGCGCTTCGGCGGGGGGCTGCTCGGGCATGCGGGGTTGCGCTTCGGACGGTGATGCGGGTATGTCGGGTCGTGCTTCGGTCGGTGACGCGGGCATGCGGGGCGGCGCTTCGGAGGGCCGGCCTCTGGCCGGCGTATCCGCCGGGCTCCTGGCTCCGGGCCGCTCTCCGCGACCGCTTCCCCCGGCGCCCGAACTGGCAGCCGAGGTGCAGCGGGAATGTCTGCGCCGAGGCCTCATCGTCGAGCTGGGAGGGCGGCACTCCAGTGTCGTACGCCTCCTTCCTCCTCTCACGATCACGGACGAGCAGGCGGCAGCGATCCTGTCCCGCCTCGCCGACGCGATCTCCGCCGCGGCGCGTCCGCACTACGGATAGCCACGCCGGAACCGGGCCGTCCCGCGGACGGCCGAGAGACATCAGCAGAGCTCCAGCCCGTCGCCCCGGAGCCCGAACGACTGCACAAGGAAGCCCTCTTGAACGCCACTCCCGCATCCGACGGCCCACCCCAGCTCCACGCCCCGAAGGCGTGCGGCAAGCAATCCGCGCTGGTGGCGGAGCCCGGTACGGTTCCCCGGCAGAAACAAGGTCGGCAGACCGAACGGCTGCGAGGCGCGACCGCCGACCTCCTGGAGCACCCCGATCCGCACACCGCCGCGCAAGTGGCGGCCATCGAGAACCTCCTGCGCTGCTGGGTACGCGAGAACGGCTTCCCCGCCCCCGAGCACGGCGCTTTGCGTATCCCGCTCGATGCCAGCGGCACGGCCCTGCTCGTCCCCGTCCACTACTGGTCGGCCACCGGCTGGCACCGATTCGGCCTCCCGTACCTGGAGGACGGCCCCCGGAGCGCGCCCCCGGCGGACGCCGTCACCGTAGCTGCCCTCCTGGGCCGCGAGACGGGCAGGCGTCACGACGCCGCCGATCCGGAGGAGCACGCGGGCGAATGGGCGGCGGGCGAGGGCGTCGGCGGCGCGGCCGGGGAGCCCGGCGCGGGAGGGGAGCCCCGGGGGGAGGAGGGTTCCGCCGCGCTCGATGAACGCGGGACGCAGGGTGAATACGGGACGCACGGTGAATACGGGACGCCGGATGCCGACGGGGTGGAGGACGGCGACGGGGCGCCGGATGCCGACGGGGTGGAGGACAGCGACGCGGCGTGGGATGCGCCCGGTCGCACCGGCTTCGGCATCGGCACCTACTCCGGCGCCGGCTCCGGCATCGACGCCGAACGAGTCGAGGGAGGGGACCTCGTCGGCCGCGTCGCCGACTCGGTACGGCGCACCGCCACCTTCATCGCCGACCGCCGGAACAACCCCGCCGACGAGCCCGACCTCTTCCTCGCCGCCGAACAGTCCTTGGTCCTCGGCCACCCCCTGCACCCCACCCCCAAGAGCCGCGAAGGACTCTCCGACACCGAATCCCGTCTCTACTCACCAGAGCTGCGCGGGGCGTTCGCCCTGCACTGGCTCGCCGTCGACGCCTCCGTGCTCGCCGCGGACTCGGCCTGGACCGAGCGCGGCCGGACCGTCCCGGCCGGGCAGCTCACCGCCCGGCTCGCGGGCCCCGACCTGCCGCTGCCGGACGGCCGCGCCGCCCTGCCCCTGCACCCGTGGCAGATCCGCGAACTCAGGCACCGACCCGCGACCGCCGCGCTCCTGGAAGCAGGACTCCTCCAGGACCTCGGCCCCCACGGCGCACCGTGGTACCCGACCTCGTCCGTGCGCACCCTCTACCGCTCGGGCGCCCCGGCCATGCTGAAGCTCTCGCTCGGCCTGCGCATCACCAACTCCCGTCGTGAGAACCTCCGCAAGGAACTCCACCGCGGGGTCGAGGTCCACCGACTGCTGCGCAGCGGCCTCGCCGAGCAGTGGCAGGCCGTCCACCCGGGCTTCGACGTGATCCGCGACCCGGCCTGGCTCGCCGTGACCGGCCCCGACGGCGTGCCCGTCGCCGGGCTCGACGTCATGATCCGCCACAACCCCTTCGGCCCCGGTGACGACGTCACCTGCATCGCAGGACTCGTCTCGCCCAGACCGTCACCGCAGTCCACCGGTCATGACCGTGCCCCGATGCTCTCCCGGCTCGGCGAGATCGTCACCCGCCTCGCCGGTAGGACGGGCCGCCCCCGCGGAGCCGCGGCCACGGAGTGGTTCCTGCGTTACCTGGAGAACGTCGTACGCCCCGTGCTCTGGCTGGACAGCGAGGCAGGCGTCGCCCTGGAGGCCCATCAGCAGAACACGCTCCTGCTGCTCGACCCCGACGGCTGGCCCGTGGGCGGCCGCTACCGCGACAACCAGGGCTACTACTACCGCGAGTCCCGGCGGGCCGAACTCGAACGACGGCTTCCCGGCATCGGCCGGCACAGCGACACGTTCGTCTCCGACGAGGTGGCGGACGAGCGGTTCGCCTACTACCTCGGCATCAACAACGTGTTCGGCCTCATCGGAGCGCTCGGCGCCCAAGGCCTGGCCGACGAGCAGTTGTTGCTCGCGGCCTTTCGCCGCTTCCTCGGCGATGTCGCCTCCGGCCCCGCCTCCCTTCGTACGCCCCTCCCCGCCCTGCTCCTCGAATCACCCGTGCTGCGCTGCAAGGCCAATCTGCTGACCCGCCTTCGCGGGCTCGACGAACTCGTGGGCCCGGTGGACACCCAGTCCGTCTACGTCTCCATCGCCAACCCCCTTCATTCCTGAGGAACATGAACCGCCTTTCCTGAGAGGAGCGACGCCGTGCCTCCGCCTGACGCGAGTACCGACGCCGGAACCGAGACCGCCCCCGAGTCCTCCCCCGCGGACAGGGCTCCTTCGGACAGGGCCCCAGCGGACAGAGCGGATGCCCAGGACACCCTGGACCTGCGCCTCCCGGACGAGCTCATCGCCCTGTTCGGCGAAAGTGACGCGGGTGGTGCGGGTGGTGCGGGCGGCGCGGGTGGTCCGGGTGGCGCGGCCGACGATCTGCTCGACCATGTCGCTGACTGGGGCCCCGCGACCACCCCTGCCGGTGTCTTCCAACTCGTCCCTGTATGTATCGAGCGCGATCTGCCCCTTGTCAGCCGGTGGATGAACGACCCCGCCGTGGCGGCTTTCTGGGAGCTGGCCGGCCCCGATGACGTCACGGAAGCCCATCTGCGCGGCCAGATCGACGGTGACGGACGCAGCGTCCCCTGCCTCGGCGTGCTGGACGACACGCCGATGAGTTACTGGGAGATCTACCGGGCGGATCTGGACGGCCTGGCCCGCCACTATCCGGCCCGCCCGCACGACACCGGTCTTCACCTCCTCATCGGTGGTGTCGCAGACCGCGGCCGGGGCCTCGGTACTTCTCTGCTCAGAGCCGTCGCCGACCTCGTGCTCGACCATCGGGCCGCGAGCGCCCGCGTCATCGCGGAGCCCGACCTGCGCAACACCCCCTCCGTCTCCGCATTCCTGAGCGCCGGATTCCGATTCGCCGCGGAGGTGGATCTCCCCGACAAACGCGCGGCCCTCATGGTCCGTGACCGGGCCCTTCGCGCAGTGCTCTGACCCCTTCACTCTTGGTACACCGCTCGACCCGATCCGGTTCCCTCCCCGAGGAGTCCCCGTGCCGAATCCGACCGTTCCCCCGACGTCCCGAGAACCGTCGACATCCCGAGAATCATCAGTCCTCTACGACCCGCCCGAGCTGACCCCGGACAGGTGGGAGAGGGGAGGGCGCCGCCTGCTCGCCAAGATGGTCGCGGAATTCGCCTATGAGGAGATCATCGAGCCCACCCCGGACGGACCGGGCAAAGGCGAGTCGAAGAGTTACAGCCTCGGCCTCGACGCCGAGGACGGGGGATGCCTCCTCTTCCGAGCCCGCCGCGGCTCGTACGGCAGCTGGCACGTCGACCCGGAAAGCCTGGCCCTGGCCGAAGACGACGGGTCGACGCTTCCCTTCAACGACCCTCTCCGTTTCCTCACCCGGGCCCGCCGCACCCTGGGAATCGACGGTGCCACGCTCGGCCACCTCATCCGCGAGCTGACCGTCACCCTCTCCGCCGACGCCCGGCTCGACCAGACCGCCCTCACCGCGGCGCAGCTCGCCGACCTCGACTACGCGGAACTCGAAGGGCATCAGACGGGCCACCCCTGGCTCGTACTCAACAAGGGCCGCATCGGGTTCTCCGCGAGCGACACCGCCCGCTGGGCGCCCGAGGCCCGCCGCACCACGCGGCTTCCCTGGATCGCGGTCCACACCGACCTTGCCGCCTATCGGGGGGTCGCGGGCGTGAAGACCGCGGAGGATCTCTACATCCGTGAACTCACCCCGGCGACCAGGGAGTCCTTCGCGGACATACTCAGGGCACGCGGGCTCGACCCGCAGGCCTACCTCTACTTGCCGGTGCATCCGTGGCAATGGGACGACGTCGTCCTGCCCCTCTTCGCCCCTTCCGTCGCCGCGGGAGCCATCGTTCCGCTCACCGCAGACGCCGATCTGCGGCTGCCCCAGCAGTCCATTCGTACGTTCCTGAACTTGTCCCGCCCCGACCGGCACACCGTCAAGCTGCCACTGTCGGTCCTCAACACCCTGGTGTGGCGGGGACTGCCGACCGAGCGCACCCTGGCCGCCCCCGCCGTCACCGCCTGGATGCACGCCCTGCGCGACGCCGACCCCTTCCTGCGCGACGAATGCCGGGTGATCCTGCTCGGCGAGGTCGCGTCGGTGACCGTCGAGCACCCGCTGTACGAAGAGCTGCCCGAGGTCCCTTACCAGTACAAGGAACTGCTCGGTGCGATCTGGCGCGAACCGATCACCCGGTACCTCGCTCCCGACGAGCGCGCCCGCACGCTCGCCTCCTTACTGCAGACCGACCCGCAGGGCAGAGCCTTCGTCGCCGAGCTGGTCGAGCGCTCACGCCTCGCTCCGGAGACGTGGCTGCGGCGCCTCTTCGCCGCACTGCTCCCGCCGCTCCTGCAGTTCCTTTACCGGTACGGCACCGTGTTCTCCCCTCATGGGGAGAACGCCATCGTCGTCTTCGACGACAAGGACGTGCCCGTCCGGCTCGCGGTCAAGGACTTCGTCGACGACGTCAACGTCAGCGCCGACGTCCTTCCGGAGCACGCGTCGATGCCGGACGACGTCCGGGACGTCCTGCTCACCGAACGCCCCGATTTCCTCACGCAGTTCATCCACTCGGGGCTCTTCGTGGGGGTCTTCCGCTATCTCGCCCCGCTGTGCGACGAGCAGCTGGGCATCCCGGAGAGCGACTTCTGGGCACTCGTCCGCGCGGAGATCCTCCGTCATCAGGCGCGCGCCCCGCAGCTCAGGGAGCGATACGACATGTTCGATCTGCTCACCCCGCGTATCGAGCGCCTGTGCCTCAACCGGAACAGGCTCCACCTCGATGGGTACCGGGACCGCCCCGAGCGCCCGCACGCCGCCGTGCACGGGAGCGTGCCCAACCCTCTCCACCGGCCTTGATCGAGGGATTGTCAGTGGAGACCCGTAGGGTGGTCGCGCTATGACAAAGCCCTCCCTTCCCGAGCTCCTGCACGCCGCCGTCACCGCCGTCGGCGGCACAGAGCGTCCTGGCCAGGTGACGATGGCCGAGACCGTCGCCGAGGCGATCGACGACGGCTCCCACCTCCTGATCCAGGCCGGTACCGGCACGGGCAAGTCCCTCGGCTACCTGGTGCCCGCCCTCGCGCACGGCGAGCGTGTCGTGGTCGCGACCGCCACGCTGGCGCTGCAGCGCCAGCTCGTGGAGCGCGACCTGCCGCGGACGGTCGACGCCCTGCATCCCCTGCTGCGCCGCCGCCCCCAGTTCGCCATGCTCAAGGGCCGCTCGAACTACCTGTGCCTGCACCGCCTCCACGAAGGGGTGCCGCAGGAAGAGGAGGACGGGCCGGGGCTCTTCGACCAGTTCGAGGCCGCCGCCCCCACCAGCAGGCTCGGTCAGGACCTGCTGCGGATGCGCGACTGGGCGGACGAGACCGAGACCGGCGACCGGGACGACCTCACGCCGGGAGTCTCCGACCGCGCCTGGTCCCAGGTGTCCGTCTCCTCCAGGGAGTGCCTGGGGGCGTCGAAGTGTGCGTACGGAGCGGAGTGCTTCGCCGAGGCGGCGCGTGAGCGGGCCAAGCTCTCCGAGGTCGTGGTCACCAATCACGCTCTCCTTGCGATCGACGCCATCGAGGGCGCTCCCGTCCTTCCCCAGCACGAAGTGCTGATCGTGGACGAAGCCCATGAGCTGGTTTCCAGGGTCACCGGTGTCGCCACCGGCGAGCTCACTCCGGGCCAGGTCAACCGCGCCGTGCGCCGAGCCGCCAAGCTCGTCAACGAAAAGGCGGCCGATCAGCTCCAGACCGCCTCCGAAGGCTTCGAGCGAGTGATGGAGCTGGCCCTGCCGGGCCGCATCGAGGAAGTTCCTGAGGACCTCGGGTATGCGCTGATGGCCCTGCGCGACGCCGCCCGCACGGTCATCTCGGCACTCGGCTCCACCCGCGACAAGTCGGTCCAGGACGAGGACGCCGTACGCAAGCAGGCCCTCGCCTCCGTCGAGTCGATCCACGACGTGGCGGAGCGCATCTCGAACGGCTCCGAGTGGGACGTCGTCTGGTACGAACGCCATGACCGCTTCGGAGCCTCGCTGCGCGTCGCACCCATGTCCGTGTCGGGTCTGCTGCGCGAGAAGCTCTTCAGCGACCGCTCGGTGGTCCTGACATCCGCCACCCTCAAGCTCGGCGGCGATTTCAACGGCGTGGGGGCCTCGCTCGGCCTCGCCCCCGAGGGCACCGAGTCCGACGACGCCCCGGTCTGGAAGGGCCTGGACGTCGGCTCGCCCTTCGACTACCGCAAGCAGGGGATCCTGTACGTGGCCCAGCACCTGGCCCGGCCGGGCCGCGAGGGCACGCGCAGCGACATGATCGACGAGCTGGCCGAACTGATCGAGGCGGCAGGCGGCCGTACGCTCGGTCTGTTCTCGTCCATGCGCGCCGCTCAGAACGCCGCAGAGGAGCTGCGCGGCCGCCTTGACATGCCCATCCTGCTGCAGGGCGAGGAGACGCTGGGCGAGTTGATCAAGAACTTCGCGGCGGACCCGCAGACCTGCCTGTTCGGGACGCTGTCACTGTGGCAGGGCGTCGATGTGCCGGGCGACAGCTGCCAGTTGGTCGTCATGGACAAGATCCCCTTCCCGCGCCCCGACGACCCGCTGATGAGCGCACGGCAGAAGGCGGTGGACGACGCCGGCGGCAACGGCTTCATGGCCATCGCCGCGACGCATGCGGCGCTTCTGATGGCGCAGGGCGCGGGTCGCCTCGTGCGGGCCTCCGCCGACCGCGGAGTCGTGGCCGTCCTGGACCCCCGGCTCGCCACGGCCCGCTACGGCAGCTATCTGAAGGCGTCCCTGCCTGATTTCTGGTACACGACGGACCGTAATCAGGCGCGCCGCTCCCTGGCCGCGATCGACGCGGCGGCCAAGGCCACGGTCACGATCAAGGACGCCGACGACGCCGACGAGGGCAAGGCAGACGCGAAGTAGCGGTCAGGCGCGAAGACGCAGCCCGGGGCGGCCAGAGCTCCGGCATGGGCGGAGGTCGGAGCTGCGGCATGGCCTCGGGACGCAGCAGGGCCCCGGAACCGGCGCAGTTGGTTCCGGGGCCCGGTCGGGGGCGGAGGCTCACACCCGCCGCAGCACCGCCACCACCTTGCCGAGGATCGTGGCCTCGTCACCGGGGATGGGCTGATACGCGGAGTTGTGAGGCAGCAGCCATACGTGACCGTCCTCGCGCTTGAACCGCTTGACCGTCGCCTCGCCGTCGAGCATGGCGGCGACGATGTCGCCGTTCTCCGCAACCGGCTGGCGGCGGACCGTCACCCAGTCCCCGTCGCAGATCGCGGCCTCGATCATGGAGTCACCGACGACCTTGAGGACGAACAGCTCACCGTCGCCGACGAGCTGCCGGGGGAGCGGGAAGACGTCCTCCACCGACTCCTCGGCGAGGATCGGACCACCGGCCGCGATACGGCCGACCAGCGGGACATACGAAGCGGCGGGCTTGCCTGCCGTGTCGGTGGGCTGGCTGCTGGGCTGGTCCGAGCCGCGGACCTCGTACGCCCGCGGACGATGAGGGTCACGGCGCAGGAAGCCCTTGCGTTCCAGGGCCATCAGCTGGTGGGCGACCGACGAGGTGCTGGAGAGGCCCACCGCCTGCCCGATCTCGCGCATCGACGGGGGGTAGCCACGGCGCTGCACCGAGTCCCTGATGACCTCGATGACGCGGCGCTGCCGGTCGGTGAGACCCGAGCTGTCGGCGCGGATACCTGGAGGTCGGCCCGGTAGGGAGCGTGTGGGCTTGGCGCCCTCCTGGTTCGTGTCTGCGTCACTCATGGCATGCACCGGCTCGAGTCGGCTCTGGCGGTCCTGAGCAGTGATGGTGGCACTGTCTGCGGTGGTGGTCACGTCGGTCGGCCCCTCTCGAGAATGTTCTCCCTAGTTAGCCAACGGTAGTTGCTTTCGAAAGGTTGCGCCAAACACACGTTCGAGTGAAAAATCGCAGAAGGTCTGCCGTGATCATGCGTCTGGGTGTATGGCTAACGTTCGAGCCGAATGGCATTTCGGTTGATTACGGTACGCTTCACCGCCGGGATCGCGGCCCCTCGGTGGGGCTCCCATACTGCCACTCGTCGCTCGGTCGATCCGGTACCGCCCCCCTTCCTGTGGGTCGCGCGAGATGGCCTCGTAACCTTCACGACGTGCCGTGGGTGCGCGACACGCGCTGGGGTCGGATTTACGGCCAAACCCCAGATCTAGTGGTTGGATTGCGACCACAGCCCAGAAGTTGTGGTCCCCGGTCTTTTCAGGCCTCGGGCATCGCCTATGCTTGGGGCTGCTTCGAGGGCCTCATGGGCCCGGTGAGGCCTACGAGTCGTGTCTTGAAGGAGGGTTGGGAGTTTCATGCACTGCCCCTTCTGCAGGCACCCCGACAGTCGCGTGGTCGACAGCCGCACCACCGACGACGGCACGTCGATCCGCAGGCGCCGTCAGTGCCCCGACTGCTCCCGTCGTTTCACGACGGTGGAGACGTGTTCGCTGATGGTGGTCAAGCGCAGCGGCGTGACCGAGCCCTTCAGTCGTACGAAGGTGATCAACGGCGTACGCAAGGCGTGCCAGGGGCGGCCGGTGACCGAGGACGCCCTCGCCCAGCTCGGCCAGCGGGTCGAAGAGGCGGTGCGGGCCACCGGCAGTGCCGAGCTGACCACGCATGACGTGGGTCTGGCCATACTCGGTCCGCTGCAGGAGCTGGACCTCGTGGCCTACCTGCGCTTCGCGTCCGTGTATCGGGCGTTCGACTCGCTCGACGACTTCGAGGCTGCCGTCGGGGAGCTGAGGGACCAGCGGGAAAAGCGGCTCGACGAAGAGCCGCAGGGCGCCGGCAGGGAGCCCGGCGTGAAGGATTGCGGGCCCGGAGGGACTGGCGAAGTCCCGGTGCCCGCCACTGCCGCCGACTGACCGGGGCAGCGGCCGACGGCGGCCACACAGACCTGTTGCGGATGCCCTCGCGGGTTTCCGCGGCACCAGACAACACCGTGTCACGGGAACATCGTGGCACTTCAGGGCGTTTTAGCCTGATACAGGGAGGCGGCATGACCGAGACGACGAGCGGCCCGGCACGAGGTTCCCGAGCCAAGGGATCCAAGGCCAGCAAGGGTCTGCGTATCGAGCGCATCCATACGACGCCCGGCGTGCATCCGTACGACGAGGTGGTCTGGGAGCGCCGAGACGTCGTCATGACCAACTGGCGCGACGGCTCGATCAACTTCGAGCAGCGTGGCGTCGAGTTCCCCGACTTCTGGTCGGTGAACGCGGTCAACATCGTCACCAGCAAGTACTTCCGCGGGGCCGTTGGCACCCCGCAGCGCGAGACCGGCCTCAAGCAGCTGATCGACCGCATCGTGAAGACCTACCGCAAGGCCGGTGAGGACTACAACTACTTCGCCTCGCCGGCTGACGCAGAGATCTTCGAGCACGAGCTGGCTTACGCCCTCCTGCACCAGATCTTCAGCTTCAATTCCCCGGTCTGGTTCAACGTCGGCACGCCCCAGCCGCAGCAGGTCTCGGCCTGCTTCATCCTGGCCGTGGACGACTCCATGGACTCGATTCTGGATTGGTACAAGGAAGAGGGGATGATCTTCAAGGGCGGCTCCGGCGCCGGCCTGAACCTCTCCCGCATCCGTTCTTCCAAGGAGCTCCTTTCCTCCGGAGGCAACGCCTCGGGGCCGGTCTCCTTCATGCGCGGTGCCGACGCCTCCGCAGGAACGATCAAGTCGGGCGGCGCCACGCGCCGCGCGGCCAAGATGGTCATCCTCGACGTCGACCACCCCGACATCGAGGGCTTCATCGAGACCAAGGTGAAGGAAGAGGAGAAGATCCGCGCCCTGCGTGACGCGGGCTTCGACATGGACCTGGGCGGCGACGACATCACGTCCGTCCAGTACCAGAACGCCAACAACTCGGTCCGCGTGAACGACACGTTCATGAAGGCGGTCGAGCAGGGCGGCAAGTTCGGTCTGACGTCCCGTATGACGGGCGAGGTCATCGAGGAGGTCGACGCCAAGTCGCTCTTCCGCAAGATGGCCGAGGCCGCCTGGGCCTGCGCCGACCCCGGCATTCAGTACGACGACACCATCAACGCCTGGCACACCTGCCCGGAGTCCGGCCGGATCAACGGCTCGAACCCGTGCAGCGAGTACATGCACCTGGACAACACCTCGTGCAACCTCGCCTCGCTGAACCTGATGAAGTTCCTCAAGGACGACGGCCTGGGCAACCAGTCCTTCGACGCCGAGCGCTTCTCCAAGGTCGTCGAGCTCGTCATCACCGCGATGGACATCTCCATCTGCTTCGCGGACTTCCCGACGCAGAAGATCGGCGAGAACACCCGCGCCTTCCGTCAGCTCGGCATCGGTTACGCCAACCTCGGCGCCCTCCTGATGGCGACCGGCCACGCCTATGACTCGGACGGCGGCCGTGCGCTCGCCGGTGCCATCACCTCCCTGATGACCGGCACTTCGTACAAGCGTTCCGCGGAGCTCGCCGCGGTCGTCGGCCCGTACGACGGCTACGCCAAGAACGCCACGCCGCACAAGCGCGTCATGAAGCAGCACTCCGACGCCAACGCCGCGGCCGTTCGGATGGACGACCTGGACACGCCGGTCTGGGCCGCCGCCACGGAGGCCTGGCAGGACGTGCTCCGCCTGGGCGAGAAGAACGGTTTCCGTAACTCCCAGGCGTCGGTCATCGCCCCGACCGGCACCATCGGTCTCGCGATGTCCTGCGACACCACCGGCCTGGAGCCGGACCTCGCTCTGGTCAAGTTCAAGAAGCTCGTCGGCGGCGGCTCGATGCAGATCGTCAACGGCACCGTGCCGCAGGCCCTGCGTCGTCTGGGCTACCAGGAGGAGCAGATCGAGGCGATCGTCGCCCACATCGCCGAGAACGGCAATGTGATCGACGCTCCGAGCCTGAAGACCGAGCACTACGAGGTCTTCGACTGCGCGATGGGCGAGCGTTCCATCTCCGCGATGGGCCACGTCCGCATGATGGCGGCCATCCAGCCGTGGATCTCCGGCGCGCTCTCCAAGACGGTCAACCTCCCGGAGACCGCCACCGTCGAGGACGTCGAAGAGGTCTACTACGAGGCGTGGAAGATGGGCGTCAAGGCGCTCGCCATCTACCGCGACAACTGCAAGGTCGGCCAGCCCCTCTCCGCCAAGAAGAAGGAGCAGGAGAAGGCCGAGGTCACCGAGAAGGCCGAGGACACGATCCGCTCCGCGGTCGAGAAGGTGGTCGAGTACCGCCCCGTCCGCAAGCGCCTCCCCAAGGGCCGCCCGGGGATCACCACCTCCTTCACCGTGGGTGGCGCCGAGGGCTACATGACCGCCAACTCCTACCCGGACGACGGTCTCGGCGAGGTCTTCCTGAAGATGTCCAAGCAGGGTTCGACCCTCGCGGGCATGATGGACGCCTTCTCGATCGCCGTATCGGTGGGCCTGCAGTACGGCGTTCCGCTGGAGACGTACGTCTCGAAGTTCACGAACATGCGCTTCGAGCCGGCCGGCATGACCGACGACCCGGATGTGCGGATGGCGCAGTCGATCGTCGACTACATCTTCCGCCGCCTGGCGCTGGACTTCCTGCCCTTCGAGACCCGCTCCGCGCTCGGCATCCACTCGGCCGAGGAGCGCCAGCGTCACCTGGAGACCGGCTCGTACGAGCCGTCCCTGGACGGTTCCGAACTGGACGCCGAAAGTCTGGCCCAGTCCGCTCCGCAGCAGGCCGAGCCCCTGAAGGCGGTCGCCGCGCCGCGGGTCGAGGCCGAGAAGCCGGCTCCGCAGCAGGCGCACACCAGCGCCGAGCTCGTCGAGATGCAGCTGGGTATCCAGGCCGACGCGCCGCTGTGCTTCTCCTGCGGGACGAAGATGCAGCGGGCCGGTTCCTGCTACATCTGCGAGGGCTGCGGCTCGACCAGCGGCTGCAGCTGATCACGCACTCGACAGGAGCTCTTGGCGCTAGCCGGGAGTGAAGCCTGATCGCCAGGGCGGTGGTGCCGAGAAATCGGCGCCACCGCCCTTGGCGTTTCCGGTGCGCGATGACCTGGAGACCCGAAGTCCAGCTGATGCGAAGCCAGAAGGCCAGACGACCAGCAGCCCCGAAGGCCGTGAGTCGTCTTCGAGCGGCGTTCTCAGATGGCGGTGCCCATCACCGTCGCAAAGGACGTCGGGTCGGCGTCGAACCCGCGGATGAGTTCGCGGAAGGACCATGCGCCCGTTTCGTTACGGGTGAACTCGGCGATCGTCGCGGCCGTGGACCCGGAGACCGCGGAGAGGTCGCTCATCGCCAGATCCGTGTGTCCCGTGCGGATGCGTACAGCGGTGTTCGGGATGTCGCCGAAGACCTTCTCGCCTTCGTGGGTGTGGGGCTGTATGGCCACACCGACGACCACGCGCGCGTACGCGGCCGCGAGCCGGTCGAGTTCCAGGGTCATGATCTCGTCGAAGCCGAAACCCTGCCCCGTCTTGCTGTCCCTGTTGAGGGTGATGGTTCCGTCGGGGGCGCGGCTGTCGAAATGCACCAGGTACACAGGGCTGTCGTACGGAGCATCCGCCAAGTAGGTCGCCGCGATGATGTCGAGGTCGTGCGGGGGCGATCCGAGGGGACTCGGATCCCATTTGAGCCCCACTTCGACCTTCTTGATCCCCTTGCTGACACTGCTCACAGAGTCTCCCCTCCTCGTGTCCCGGCTGATGCTGACGCATCAGACATGTCCACACGGCATGCCCTACAGACACGCTACGGCGTATCACTGACATCTCTGAAGTTTCGGAGGGCGCACGTCCGTTGAGCCCCCGCGGGCTTTCTGGTGGCGGGCGCGCGCGGGCGCGTAGATCATTGACGTCATGACGTGGAACGGGGAAGAACTGGACATCGAGGCCTACTTGGCCAGAGTCGGCCACGAGGGAGAGCCGAAGCCTGACTTCGACACGCTCCGTGCACTGCACCGGGCGCATGTGGCGTCGATCCCCTTCGAGAACCTGGAGATGATGCTCGGGCGGCCCGTCCCGCTGGATCTGGCGGCACTGCAGGACAAGCTGGTACGGCAGCGCAGGGGCGGCTACTGCTACGAGCAGAACCTTTTGTTCGCGGCGGCCCTGGAACGTATCGGCTTCGCCGTCACCGGGCTGGGTGCCCGTGTCCGTGCGGGCGCCTCGTCGCGTCGCGCGGTGACGCACATGCTCCTGAAGGTCGAGGCGGACGGGCGGCAGTGGCACTGTGACGTCGGGTTCGGCGCCGAAGGCCTGCTCGAACCGATCCCCTTGGAGCGGGATCAGGGGGAGGGGCAGGGGGAGGGGCATGACGAGGGCGGCGTACTACAGGACGTGCGACAGGGCGTACGGCAGGACGTGCGACAAGGAGAGTGGCGGTTCGGGATCGTCCAGGAGGCAGACGGGGCTCGCGTGTTGCGGACCGAGCACGCGGACGGCTGGTTCGATCTCTACGAATACACGCTGGAAGAACGCCTTCCTGTCGACTACGTAGTGATGAACCACTACACATCGACCCACCCTCAGTCGTCGTTCATCCGCCGTCCCGTGGTCCAGAGGGCTGCTCCCGATGTGCGCCGGACCCTGGTCGGCGAGCACCTGACGGTGACCCGGCCGGACGGCACTTCGGACGAACGCGACGTAACTGCACAGGAGTTGGCCGAGGTACTCGTCCGGGAGTTCGGTATCGAGCTGAACGCCGAAGACCGCGCCGAGCTGATCCGAGCGCACTACGCCGGAGCGTGACCCGGGCCACGTCAGGCGCCGTACGATGGCGCGGTGCTGGTCAAGTGGATTCGCTGCACCGTGGTGGACCGACGGGGGTTCGAGCGGGGGCAGCGGAAGTGGGCGGGGCTTCTGGGGGAGCCGGGGTTCCGGGGACAGGGTGGAGGGTGGAGTCGTGAGCGGCCGGGCGTGGCGCACGTCTTCGCCTTCTGGGAGAGCCGGGCCTTCTACGACTCCTTCATGGCACGCTCCCATGACCGGCTGGCCTCCGCGCAGTCGGGCACGTTCAAGGACATCCAGAGCAAGCTCTTCGTCCATCGCTTCGACGTGAAGACCGGCTTCGAGCCGCGCTTCGCGGACGCCGACGTGGTGCGTGTGGCGCACTGCCGGGTTCGTGAGGCTCGCGTGGAGCATTTCGCGCTGATGCAGGAGAAGGTCTGGAACCCGGCGATGGCGGGCTCTCCGGGGATGGTGCGCGGACTCTTCGGAGAGGCGCCGGGGCACGAGTTCCTCGTCCTCTCGATGTGGCTTTCCGCCGCAGAGCACGGAAAATACCGCAGGGAGCGGGTGGAACGCCTCTCGCTGCGCGCCCAGACGGAGGCCGATGTCGCGGCGCTGGCCGGTGACATCGTGGAACTGGAGCCGTCTTGGACGGTGTGACCGTGTCCGCAGTGCCCGCAGTGCCCGCAGTGTCCGGTGTGTCCGCCGGATGGAGCTGGAACGGTTGACCGGTTGGGCCCTCCGGCGGAGGGCGATCTAGGGTTTCCCTATGGCACGTCCGCAGCGCATCTTCCTTGTCCGGCACGGCGAGTCGGCCGGAAACGCCGACGACACCGTGTACGAACGCGAGCCCGACCACGCGCTGGCGCTCACCGAGAAGGGCTGGCGGCAGGCGGACGAGGCGGGTGAGCAGCTAAGGGAAGTCGTCGGCCGGGAGCGGGTCAGCGTGTACGTCTCGCCCTACCGCCGCACCCACGAGACTTTCCGGGCCCTCCGGCTGGACCCCGAGCTCGTACGCGTGCGCGAAGAGCCGCGGCTGCGGGAGCAGGACTGGGGAAACTGGCAGGACCGGGACGACGTCAAGCTCCAGAAGGCGTACCGCGACGCGTACGGGCACTTCTTCTACCGGTTCGCCCAGGGTGAGTCGGGTGCCGACGTGTACGACAGGGTGGGCGCGTTCCTGGAGAGCCTGTACCGGAGCTTCGAGGCCCCGGACCACCCGCCGAACGTCCTCCTCGTCACCCACGGCCTGACCATGCGACTGTTCTGCATGCGCTGGTTCCACTGGTCGGTGGCGGAGTTCGAGTCGCTCTCGAACCCCGGGAACGGCGAGATGCGGACGCTGGTGCTCGGCGACGACGGCAAGTACACGCTGGACCGACCCTTCGAGCGCTGGCGCGAACCGGAACCGTACGGCGTCACCGGATAGAGTGGCAGGGCGATGACCGCTGACTCTTCTCCCGACCGGCGCCTGGCCCGCGCTCTGGCCAGCCTGCGTGGACTGGCGGTGGGGGACGCACTGGGCTCACAGTTTTTCGTGCCCGCGAACTACCCGCTGCTGAAGCGCCGGGAAGTGCCCTCTGGCCCCTGGCAGTGGACCGACGACACCGAGATGGCCTGCTCCGTGTTCACGGTCCTGGTCGGACACGACCGCATCGACCAGGACGCGCTCGCCCGCTCCTTCGCCGAGCATCACGACTTCGACCGCGGTTACGGCCCCGCCGTGAACCGCCTGCTCAGGCTGGTCCGGGAGGGCGGAGACTGGCGTGAGCTGGCCTCCGCGCTGTTCAAGGGGCAGGGCTCCTGGGGGAACGGCGCGGCCATGCGGATCGCCCCGCTCGGTGCCTGGTACGCGGACGATCCGGAGCAGGCGACACACCAGGCCGAGATCTCCGCGTACCCCACCCATCAGCACCGCGAGGCGGTCGTCGGAGCCATGGCGGTGGCCGCCGCCGCGGCACTGGCCGCCGACCCCGCCGGGCCGCCCGCGCCGAAGACGCTGCTCGACGGCGTCATCGACCTGGTGCCGCGCAGTGCCGTGGGGGCGGGGCTGCGCCGGGCTCGCGACATGCTCGATTACGGGGACGCGGCGACCGTCGCCGCGGTCCTCGGCTGTGGCCGCCGTACGACCGCCCATGACACGGTGCCGTTCGCCCTCTGGTCGGCCGCCCGTGGCCTCGGCGACTTCGAGCGGACCTTCTGGGCTACCGCTCAAGTGGGCGGCGACATGGACACGACCTGCGCCATCGCTTGCGGAGTGGTCGCCTCCGGTGAGGGCGGCGCGCCCCCCGGTGAGTGGCTGGAGCAGACCGAGGCGCTGCCGGGCTGGGTGCCGGTCGCGGCGGATTGATCGCGGCGGACTGATTGCGGAGGGCTGATCGCGGGGTGCGGCGCGGCCCGTGTGGTGGTCCCGGCGGGCTGGTCCCGGGTGCGGCCGGTGTGGTGGTCCCGGCGGGGGGTCCTGGGGCGCGGCCTGATTGACGGTCGCGGTGCGTATGTGGCTAGCCCTGTGCCCCTATGGCTGCCGTGGTGGGCCTGCGGGCAGCCGTGCTGCGCGCGTGCGTGACTGTCACGGTCATGCCACAGCCTGGCCGGCGCGGGGGCCCGCGCCGACGGCCCGGCTACTCTTGCCGCAGGCCGCGAGTTGATCATGACTTGCGTGCGCTCAACGAGATGCCGGTCGCCCGGCGGCCCCGCCACGCGTGCGTGCCGTCAGCTGCATGTGCGGTCCGGCCGGGAGGGGGTCCCGTGTCCGATACACCGTCCACGCCTGAACCATCAGACTCAGATTTGGGAGATCCACCAAGAGATGCAACAAGGCGTTCAGTGGCGCGCAGCGGCGGGGCGGTTCCCGAAGGACCCGAGGACGCCGTGCCCGGTCCGCGTGTCGCGCCGGGGAGCCCGAGCCAAGGCGACTGGGCGTACCCGGTGGGCAAGACGGAGCCCCTGCTGGCCGACCTGAGGGCCGAACCGCCGGCTCCGATCCGGACGGGCACGCTCGGCGCGGTCTGCGCGACGGGCCTGCTGAGCATGCTGCTCCTCGGCGACGGGCTCGCACTCAATCTGCTGATCGTCGCTGTGCCCGCGGCGCTCGCCGCGTACTTCGCCGCCGAGCAGGCCGGTCGCAGGCCGCGCCCCTGGACATTGGTCTGGGCGATCGGTGGCCTCGGGCTGCTGGTGGTACCCGCCCTGCGCGACGCGGCCTGGCCCTCGTTCCTCGCCGTCGTCTCCGCCCTGGCGCTCGGCTCGCTCGCCCTGCATGGCTCCCGCACCTGGCCCGGCATCCTGCTCGGCCCGCTCGGGCTCTTCGAAGCGGTGCTATCGGGTCCGGGCTGGGGCTGGCAGGGGGTGCGGAGCCGTGCGAGCGGGTCCAGGAGCGGTCCCGTACTGCGGTCGGCTGCGGTGACCGCCGTGCTGCTACTGGTCTTCGGCGCGCTGTTCGCCGGGGCCGACGCGGCCTTCGCGGGCCTGCTGGGTGATCTGCTGCCGGACGCTTCAGTCGGCGAGGGGCCCTGGCGCCTGCTGCTGTTCGCGGCCGGTGTCCTCGGGGCGCTCGCAGCGGCGCGCACCGCTGCCTCGCCGTTGCGCTGGGACCGGCTCGTCGTGGGCCCCGGTCGGGAGCGGGGCCGCGTGGAGTGGGCGCTGCCGCTGATCGTCCTGAACCTGCTGTTCGCGGCGTTCAACGTGGTGCAGCTCGCCGTGCTTTTCGGCGGCTATGACGCGGTGCTCGAAAAGACCGGCCTCTCGTACTCCGAGTACGCGCGCCAGGGCTTCTGGCAGCTGCTGCTCGCCACACTGCTCACCCTGCTCGTCATCGTCCTCGCCCTGCGCTGGGCACCGCGTGACGGGGCTCGCGACCGTGGCCTGGTGCGGGCTGTGCTCGGCACGCTCTGCGTCCTCACGCTGGTCGTCGTGGCATCGGCGGTGCGACGTATGGACATGTACGTCGACGCGTACGGTCTGACCCGGTTGCGGGTGTCTGTCGTGGCCGTGGAGCTCTGGCTCGGCCTGGTCATCGTGCTGATCATGGCGGCGGGGGTGTGGGGCGCACGCTGGCTGCCGCGCGCCGTCGCCGCGAGCGCTGCGGCGGGTGTGCTGGCTTTCGGACTCCTTTCGCCTGACGGCCTCGTCGCCGAGCGCAATGTCCAGCGCTATGAGGACGCCGGGAAGTTTGACCTGGAGTACGCGCGTGGGCTGTCCGCCGATGCCGTACCGGCCATCGACGAGCTGCCGGAGCCGCTGCGGTCCTGCGTTCTTGAGGGCATCGCAGACAGCCTCGGGTCCGAGCGCGACCCTTGGTATGCCACCAGCCTCGGAGAGTCGCGGGCCAGGGAGATCATCGAGGCGCGACCGCCCGAGGTCGGCCCGGGGGATTGCAAAGACTCCGAACGGGAGACTTCGTACCGCTGAAGTGCCCTCCGGCGGACCGGCGCCTTTACGAGCTCGCCGGTCCGGCCGTCTGCGGCACGCAGCCTCCAGCCGCACGACGCAGGCGAGGCCGTGGTGGCTGTGGCTGTGGCCGTAGCTGTGGTGGTGGCCGTGGGGTCGTCCGCCTCGGGGCTGGGCCAGCCTGGTGCGTGCTCGCCTGCGTGGGGGCCTCCTCGGTGAGGCCGGCGAGTGCCGGGCCGCCCCCTCGCCGTCGAGGGCGGTCCCGCACGCACGCTCCCCTCAGCCGCCGGCAGGTCCCGCCGCGCTTGCCGTACCGGCCAGCGCGTCCAGGTCGCTCTTGCGCACTCGGACCAGCACCACGGCGGTGACAAGGGCGAGCAGGGCCATGGCGACGGCCGGTATGAAGGCCGTGGAGATTCCCTCGGACAGCACCTCGTGTGCCCACGGCGGCGGCAGCTCGCCGGTCTTGGCGAAGGCGGCCTTCTGTTCCGGCGACGCGGTCGCCATGAAGTCCGCCACCTGTTCCTTGCCTTCGTTCCGGCTGGCCGTGCCGAACACGGTGGTCAGGATGGCGAGGCCGAGCGAACCGCCTACCTGCTGCGTCGCGTTGAGCAGGCCGGATGCCGCGCCTGCCTCGTGTTGAGCCACTCCGGAGACGGCCGTCAACGTAAGGGTCACGAAGTTCAGACCCATGCCGAAGCCGAACAGCAGCATCGGACCGAGCACCCCGCCCACGTACGAACTGTCCGGGCTGACGAAGGTCTGCCAGCCGAGTCCGACGGCGACGAGAGCCGAGCCGACCACCATGAACGGCTTGGGCCCGAGGACCGGAAGCAGCCGTTGGGAGATGCCGGCGCCCGCCACGATCGCGACCGTGACCGGCAGGAAGGCGAGGCCCGCTTCGATCGGGGTGTACCCCAGTACGTTCTGCACGAAGAGCACGATGAAGAAGAACATCCCGAACATCGCGGCGGCCAGGCTCAGCATGATCACGTACGAGCCCGAGCGGTTGCGGTCGGCGAACATCTTCAGCGGAGTGATCGGCTCCTTCGCCCGGCTCTCGATCAGGACGAAGACGAGAAGCAGCACGACCGCCGAGCCGAACGAGGCCAGCGTGAGACCGTCGCTCCAGCCCTCCTCGGCAGCCCTGATGAATCCGTAGACCAGGGAGACCATGCCGAGGGTCGACGTGAGGGCGCCGGCGAAGTCGAACCGGCCCGGATGACGCTCGGACTCACTGATGTAGAGCGGAGCGAGGAAGGCGATCAGGATGCCGATGGGTACGTTCACGAACAGCACCCAGCGCCAGTCGAGCCACTCCGTGAGCATGCCGCCTGCCAGCAGGCCGACGGCGCCACCGCCTGCGGAGACGGCCGCGAAGACGCCGAACGCGCGGTTGCGCTCGGGGCCTTCGGGGAACGTCGTGGTGATGAGCGCCAGCGAGGTGGGCGAGGCGATCGCGCCACCTACGCCCTGCAGGGCACGCGCGGCCAGCAACTGCCAGGGCTCCTGCGCGAATCCGCCGAGAAGCGAGGCGAGGGTGAAGAGAAGGATGCCGGCCATGAAGACCCGGCGGCGGCCGAGGATGTCACCGGCGCGGCCACCGAGAAGCAGCAGTCCGCCGAAGGTGAGGGTGTACGCGCTGACGACCCAGGTGAGATCGGTCGTAGAGAACTCGAGCGCATCCTGGATGTGCGGGAGCGCGATGTTCACAATCGTCGCGTCGAGGACCACCATGAGTTGGCAGGCCGCGATGACGGTCAGGGCGATTCCGGGGCGGCTTCCTCTGCGTGCCGCGCCGGGCTTCTGATCTTGAATTAACTGAGAGGTTGTCACTATGGGTCCCCCACAAGTGCGTTAGTGAACGTCACCGTTCACTGTCCCGTCCACGGTAGTGACTTCCCCTCAGTGAACGCAACCGTTCACTGACACTGCCTCGTTCGCTCAACGGAGAGATATCGATGGTTACTTCGCGCTGGAACGCCGCCTCCGCTCCGACGGCTGCCCTGCGCCGGCGGGGTCCTGTCCTGGAACGGGCGATCCTTGATGCCGCACTCGAGCAGCTCAGCACCGTCGGCTGGAACGGACTGACGATGGAAGGTGTGGCCGCGAGCGCGCAGACCGGCAAAGCGGCGGTCTACCGTCGCTGGCCCTCCAAGGAGGACCTCGTCGTGGACGCCCTGCAGGCCGGTCTTCCGAAGCTCGACTCCGCACCGGACCGCGGCGGGGTCAGGGAGGATCTCCTTCAGCTGTGCCGGCAGATGCGTGAGGCGATGTACTCGCGGCCCGGATTCGCTCTGCGCGCCGTTCTTCACGAGTGCGACACGGTGACGGCCGAGAGGTTTCACGCGGTGATCTTCGACGGAGTCATCGGGCCGAGCGTGGAGATGATCAAAGAGGTCCTGCGCCGGGGAGTCGAGCGCGGAGAGGTGCGCGCCGATGCCCTGGACCCGTACGTGTGCGACGTTCTTCCGGCGATGATGATGTACCGCTCCAAGGTGTGCGGGAGCGAATGGGGGGACGAAGAGTTCACCGAACTGATCGATCAGGTCATGGTTCCGCTGCTTCGTCGGTAGGCCTGGGTGTCGCGGGTGGCATGCGGCGGCGTACGCTGTCTGGCGCCATGCCGTACGAACCACCCACCCACACCGTCGAGCGCTCCCTTCGCGCTACCACCGGAGCGAAGATCGTTGCCGGTGTCGACGAAGTCGGGCGCGGCGCGTGGGCGGGACCGGTCACCGTCTGTGCGGCGATCACGGGACTGCGCAGGCCGCCCGAAGGGCTCACCGACTCCAAGCTGATCACTCCCAAGCGGCGCACCGCGCTCGCCGTGGAGCTCGAGAGCTGGGTCACGGCCCATGCCCTGGGGCACTCCTCGCCGGAGGAGATCGACGACATGGGGATGACCGCCGCACTGCGGCTCGCCGCGGTGCGTGCCCTGGAGGCGCTGCCGGTGCGTCCGGACGCGGTGATCCTCGACGGGAAGCACGACTACCTCGGGGTTCCCTGGCAGGTTCGTACGGTGATCAAGGGCGATCAATCCTGTGTGGCCGTCGCTGCGGCGTCGGTGATCGCCAAGGTTCGGCGCGACAAAATGATGGCCGAACTGGGTATCGAACATGCAGACTTCGGTTTTGCGGCCAACGCCGGCTATCCGTCGCCGGTGCACAAGGCCGCTCTGGCGGAGCGGGGGCCCACCCCGTACCACCGGATGTCGTGGGCGTATCTTGATGCGTTGCCCCAGTGGCGGCACCTCAAGAAGGCCCGCAGCTGGGCGGATGGGGGCGTTCCGGAGATCGAGGGCCAGCTCGGCTTCGATTTCTGATCCCTCCGGCAGTTCCACTCGCACTCATGTGCCACCCGCTGATGCGTCACGCATCGGCATTTGATAGACAACAACGCATGCCTCTCAGTCCCGAGGAGCCTCAGATTCCCGAGAGTGCCCAGGGTCCCCGCGTGACCCCGGCCAGTGGCCGCACCACGCCGACCCCCCGCCCCGTACCCGGCCCGCGTCCCGCAGCCGTGCCGCGCCCAGGCCGACCGGGCCCCGCCCGGCCGACGCCGCCGGCGCAGCGCACTTCGCGTGAGCCGGCCGTAACGCCCGGGCCGTCCGCCCCGGCTGCTTCCGGATCTTCCGCCGTTCCCGCTGGTTCCACCGCGGGCTCCGCCACGGCTGTCGGCGCTTCGGTGCCGCAGATCCAGCTGATCCCGGCTTCCGTCGAGGGGGCGCTCGACGCCGCCGAGGAAGCTGTCGACCTGCTGCTCGACTCGGGCCGCGCTCCGGGTGAGGTGCTGGTGATCACCACCGGCGACCCGCACCCGTGGGCCACGCACGAGCTGTCGTTCGGCGAAGCCTCCTACTGGGCTCAGCACGACGCGGGAGACGACGTCTTCTACGCCGACGCCGCTGCCCTGGACCGTGCCGCGTCCCGCCCCGTGGTCGTCGTCGCCCTCAACGGCGGCAGCGAGGAGACCGCGGTCGGCGCCCTGCCGACGGCGCTCACCCGGGCAGGAGTCCTGTTGATCGTCTGCGGCGACCCGCAGCGGATCAACGCGATGCTCGGCGCAGGCGTCTGACGCTCTTCACCGTCTGACACCTGCGCTGCGGTGTTCCGGCTTCGACTGCCTGAAGACTGAAGACTGAAGGCTGAAGTCTGATGCCGGATGCCGGATGCCCCAGGGTTGGGTGGGCGGCGTCGGGTGGGCTTGAGCCGTTGGTTGCGTCGCGCATCGTGCGACACGGGCGGCGGCGTGCGACCGGTTCATGCCGGCGGCCCGCCTGTCGGTGTCCCGGTGTCCCGGTTCGTGCGGCAGGCCGGCGGACGCCTCAGCGTGCCGCCGCTCGGCGCAGTACGTCGGACGCCGCGCCGCCGGTGCGTGGTGGTGGAGGATCGGTTTCGGCGAAGGCCTCGGGGCGTGAGCCGGAACTCGGCCGCCGGCCGCCACGGCCCTCGCCGAGCACCTGCCAGCCGTCCGGGGTCAGCGTGATGTAGGCGCCGCACCGCAGGCCGTGCAGCGTGCACGCGTCCCGCAGCCCCCACATCCACGCCCCGTCCTCCTGCGTCCAACGCGCGTCACCGTCCCGGCAGTAGAGCAGGACGGCGGTGCGCACCGGAGTACGGCGGCGCAGGTCGTGCGGGATGACCCTGCGCAGCTGCGCGAGCAGCGCGTTACGGAAGACCCAGCCGTCCGCCGCGCTCGGCCGCCGGGTGAACGAAGCGCTCGCCCTGAGCCGTTCCTCCGGATCGAGTACGGCGACGACCGCTGTCGCGGGCGTCGGACGATGCCGGGCATGCAGGCCGCTGACGACCTCACGCGGATTGCGCAGCAAGGGGATCCCCGCGGCTGACCACTCCGCGGGCTCGAGCATCCGGACCAGTGGATTGGCGGAATCGGCCGGCACCTCAGCCGACGCCGAGAACTCCGACATCGATGCCGCACCGGACGAAGAGAATCCGAAGGTCACGGTCCTCCCTTCGGCTACGCGCCCAGAGGGCGGGGTCGGACTGTGGAGCGCACCGCGGCACAGCCCTGCCGGACCACGGGAGGCGCGCGGGGAGCGAGGCCAATTCTTCCCGTCGCACTGCCTTGCGGCAACGAGCAATTGGGTCCGCCGACCGGTATCTGACGATGCGCCACCTATATCCTTGCCCACGACGCCCCGCATTGACGCTTGGGTCAGCCCTGTACAGCCAGGACCAGCGGCAACACCCCCTTGGCTCCGGCCCGGCGAAGCATGCGAGCGGCCACCGCCAGGGTCCAGCCGCTGTCCGTCAGATCGTCGACGAGCAGAACGGGACCGCCCGCTTCCTGCAGCGCCGAGGCCAGCTCGGCGGGCACGGTCAGCGCTCCGTCGAGGGCGCGTAGACGCTGCGCGCTGTTGCTCCTGGGCACATGCGCCGTGTCGGCTCCCGCGGCGTACTCGACGGAGCCGAGGAGCGGAAGGCGGCCGATCTCGGCGATCCGCGCGCCCAGGGATTGGATCAGCTGGGGCCTCGTGTGCGAGGACATGGTCACGACGCCGGCCGGCCGCGGCTGGGAGTCTGCGTCGCCCGAAGCCCAGCCGCCGGGGCCCTTCGCCCAGTCGGCCAGGACGCCGACCACGGCATTCGCCACGTCATCGGGCACGGGCCCGTCGGGGGCTCCGGGGGCGAGCATCGGCCGGAGCCGGTTTCCCCATCCGATGTCCGAGAGCCGACCAAGGGCCCGGCCTTGGGAGGCTTGCTCTCCCACGGGGATACGCCCCTTGAGGTCGACGCCGATCGCGGCGAGTCCGGTCGGCCACATCTTGCGCGGTTCCACGTCGACACCCGCCCGGACCAGCTCGCCCCGCGCCGTGTCCAGCGCGCCGGAGGACACGGCGTCGGTGAAGCGCGCGCCCGCGCAGTTGTCGCAGCGCCCGCAGGGGGCCGCCGCCTCGTCGTCCAGCTGCCGCCGCAGGAACTCCATGCGGCAGCCGGGGGTCGTGGCGTAATCACGCATCGCCTGCTGCTCAGCCTGCCGCTGTTTGGCGACCCAGGCGTAACGCTCGGCGTCGTACGCCCAGGGCATTCCCGTGGAGATCCAGCCGCCCTTGACGCGCCGGACCGCGCCGTCCACGTCGAGGACCTTGAGCATCGTCTCGAGCCGTGACCGGCGCAGTTCGACCAGCGGTTCCAGGGCGGGCAGCGACAGCGGCCTTCCCGCTTGCGCCAGCACGTCCAGCGTGCGCCGGACCTGCTCCTCGGGCGGGAAGGCGAGCGATGCGAAGTAGTTCCAGATCGCCTCGTCCTCCTTGCCCGGAAGGAGCAGCACCTCCGCGTGGTCGACACCGCGGCCCGCACGGCCGACCTGCTGGTAGTAGGCGATCGGCGACGAGGGGGAACCGAGATGCACCACGAAGCCGAGATCCGGTTTGTCGAAGCCCATCCCCAGGGCGGAAGTGGCGACCAGCGCCTTCACGCGGTTGGCGAGCAGGTCCTCCTCGGCCTGCTGACGGTCCGCGTTCTCCGTCTTTCCGGTGTACGAGGCGACGGTGTGCCCGCACTGCCGCAAGAAGACGGTGATCTCCTCGGCGGCCGCGACAGTGAGCGTATAGATGACGCCCGAGCCCGGCAGCTCCTCCAGGTGGTCGGCTAGCCAGGCCAACCGGTGTGCCGCGTTGGGCAGTTGCAACACGCTCAGGCTCAGGCTCTCCCGGTCCAACGGCCCGCGCAGTACGAGCGCGTCCGAGCTGCCGCCGGTGCCCAACTGCTCTGCCACGTCGGCCGTCACGCGCGCGTTGGCCGTCGCGGTGGTGGCCAGGACGGGGACGCCCGGAGGCAGGTCGGCGAGCATGGTGCGCAACCGCCGGTAGTCGGGCCGGAAATCGTGGCCCCAGTCCGAGATGCAGTGCGCCTCGTCGACCACGAGCAGTCCGGTGGCGGCGGCCAGCTTGGGCAGGACCTGATCGCGGAAGTCCGGGTTGTTCAGCCGCTCCGGACTGACGAGCAGGACATCCACGTCGCCGGAGGCGACCTCGGCCTGAATGGTCTCCCACTCCTCCGTGTTGGAGGAGTTGATCGTCCGGGCGCTGATTCCGGCTCGCGCGGCCGACTCCACCTGGTTGCGCATGAGGGCGAGCAGCGGGGAGACGATCACGGTGGGGCCGCTGCCGCGCTCCCGCAGCAGCGCGGTCGCGACGAAGTACACGGCGGACTTTCCCCATCCCGTGCGCTGCACGACCAGGGCCCGGCGCTTGTCGGCGACCAGCGCTTCGATCGCGAGCCACTGATCCTCACGCAGTCGTGGACCGTTCGACGGTGGCGCCTCGCCCGGTGCGGGCGCGGGGCCGCCGACGAGGCGGGCGAGTACGGCATCGGCCGCCGTGCGCAGCTCTTCGTTGCTCATGCCCCCATGCAACCCGATGGGTCTGACATTCGGCGAACGGGTCCGCCGGCCTGTGGACAAATCTTGGCGTGGCCCTGTCCATGGTTATCCACAGGGCAAACCGGAGTCTGGCAATCCGCGGGAGAGTCGGCGCATGACGAACCACAGCGAACAAAACGACTCGATCGATCCCGACAACTGCACCGACGCCGTCAGTTCCTCCGGCACCGTCGACTCCGCGGGCTCGAGCGACGTCGACTCCACCGACCATGCCGACCATGCCGACCATGCCGACCATGCCGAACAGGCCGGCTCGAGCGGTTCCGTCGGCGAAGCCCTGGTCACCTTGCGTACCCCGGCCGAACTCGCCGATGCCCTGCCGTACCTGCTCGGGTTCCGGCCCGAGGAGAGCGTCGTCCTCATCGCTCTGCACGGCGAGCGCGGGCGTCTCGGCGGACGGGTGCGCCTCGGCATTCCCGGGCGGGCGGAGGACTGGCCGTCCATCGCGGAGCAGCTGGCCCAGTGCCTGGTGGGCGGCTGCGAGCGGCGGGGGGCCCGGCCCGACGGCATTATCGCCTTCCTGTGCGCGGAGCCCGACGGCGCCGAATCCGGGCGGCAGGTCATGGAGCGCCTGCGGCCGCTGGCGCAAGTGCTCCGTACCGCCTGCGGAAGGCTCGACGTCCCCGTGTACGAGGTCGTGTGCATCTCCGGGGGCAGCTTCTGGACCTACTGCTGCCCGGACGGGGAGTGCTGCCCGCCGGAGGGCGTGCCGTTGCTGCGACCGGGCACGTCGGTCCTGGCCGCGGCCACGGCCTACGCGGGCATCCAGGTGGGCGTCACGACGAGGGAAATGCGGGCGCGGCTCATGCCGTGGGACTCCGCCGCCGCGCGGGACCAGCAGGCCGCTCTTGACGCGGCGGGCGTGGCGATCGTGCGCCGGATCATGGAAGAGGGCGGGCACGCCGAGGTCGCCGCCGACACACTCGACCTGGCCCGCAGGATCATGGGACGCATGACCGCCGCGCCCCTGGTCAGCGACAGGCTGGAAGCGGATCTGCAGGACGACGAACTCATGGCGCACGACGAAGCCGCGGCGCTGATCCTCGGCCTGCAGGACCGTACGACGCGGGATCAGGCGGCGGAGTGGATGGAAGGCGACATCGCGGCACCTGCGCTGCGTCTCTGGAGGGCCCTGGCCCGTCGTTGTGTCGGCACCTACGGAGAGCACGCCGCGGCACCACTGTCTCTCGCGGGCTGGGTCGCATGGTCCCTCGGTGACACCACGGAGGGGCAGGAAGCGCTGGACATGGCGCTGTGTGCCGACCCCAGCTACACCTTCGCGCAACTCTTGCACCATGCCTGCGCCGGGGATCTGGACCCCGAGCCGATCCGCCGCTGCTTGCGCGGGGAACGCACCGGACGAGACGCAAAGGAGGACCAGGCCGACCTGCCGCTCACCACGGAGCTCCTGGACACAGAGAAGGAACCGGTGGGCGCTGTTCCGCGACGCCGCCGCCCCGTGCGCCCGAAAAGCGGCAGTCCTGCACGGTCCACCGACAGGCCGAGCACCGCAGGACCGCAGAACCGCCGCCGCACCATCCGGCGTGCAGCGAGGAACGAGACGTGAACGCGGGACTCTGGTGTCGTCGGGCCGCCGGATGGACCCGACGGGCGGCGGATCGGACGGTGGGTCGGAGAACAGGGGCGAGACGGTTGGCCGCGGCAGTGACGCACGCGCAAGTGAGGGGCCGGCCGGGTGGCTTCACGGCTGTCGGGCGTGACTCCGGGCGGGGCGGGCCCGTTCACCTGAGTGGCGGTACCTGTGTCCGGATCGAGCCGCCGAACGACCTCCGACTCCCCGTAGCGCGGACAGCGCGGAAGAAGCCGCCCTATGCCCCGGCCCGCCCCGTCTCCCGCCTCCGGCGTTTCCGGCGGCGCAGGTGGCTCCAGCGCCTCCGGCCTCCCTGGCCTTCCTGGCCTCCCCGGCCTCTCTGGCACAGAGGGGCCCCTGCCGCCCGCGCCCCTGCGCCCTGCGCCGGTCCCGGCGCGCCCATCCGATGGACAGGCATCGTCGTGCCCGTCCGTTGGGCAGGTACCAGCGCGCCTGTCCGGCGGGCAGGCACCGTCGCGCCTGTCCGGCGGGCAAGTACCAGCACGCCCGGCCGTTGGGCAGGCACCGGCTTCCGCGTCGCGCCGGCCCGCGCAGCTGCCGCCCGCGCACGCCATGCTGATCTGTGTCGCCATGCCCGCGCTCGCGATCTCCTCGGATCAGGGGCAGTTGACCGGCCGCGGGCTCGAGGGCTTCTACCGCGCGGGGCGCAGGCTGCTGTCGCGCTGCGAAGTGCGGGTGGCGGGACGCGAACCGGTCCCCGTGCAGGCCCGGATGGTCTCGGCCGACCGTGCGCGCTTCGTCGCGACGCTGCGTCCGTTCGCGGACGGCGGCCCCGATCCGGACGTGGTCGTCGAGCGGACCCGGTACGCGGACGGCACGGAACGGATTCTCCTGCGCAGCGCCGCAGGCCGCCCACTGCGACTGCCCGTGGAGGTGTCGCTCGGTACGGACCTGGCAGAGCTCGGGGCGGTCGCCTCCGGCAAGACCGGCCCCGAACTGGCCGCCAGTGTTCACGACTCCGGTTTGCGCTGGTCGTCGGCCACCGGCCACTGCATGGTCACCGCGCACCCGGCGCCGGCGGATGCGCTGGCCTCCGCCGGGCTGCTGCGCTGGGAGGTGGAGCTGGCGCCGGGCGGCAGCTGGAGTTTGGAGCTGCGGGTCCGGCCGGAGGGCGCGGGCCCCGTGAGAGCGGTCGGGCACGGGGCGGCGCGCTCCCTCGCCACGGCGCGGGCTGTGTGCGACCACCCCGGGGCCCGGGCCCTGCTGGACCATTCCGTGGCGGATCTCCAGGCGCTGCTGCTGAGGGACCCCGATCATCCGGCCGACGTCCACCTGGCGGCGGGGGCGCCGTGGCGCTGCGGTCTCGCGCCGGCAGAGGCGCTCGCTGCCGCCCGGATGGTCTTGCCGTTGGGTACACGGATCGCCGTGGGGACGTTGCGTACCCTCGGGCGCCGTCAGCTCACGGGCAAGGGACCGCGAGCCGGCATGATCCCCGGGCCGCTTCGGAACACGGGACCGCATCTGCCGCCCGGTTGCACGGGGGTCGAGGCGACGCTGCTCTTCCCGGCGCTGCTGGCGGAGGCATGGCGTTGGGGGCTGTCGGCGCGGGAGACGGAGGAGTTGCTGCCGGCGGCCGAACGGTGTCTGCGGTGGCTGCTTGCGGCGGCAGGCGACGGAGAACTCCTGACGGATCCGTATCCGGACGGCCCCGCGCGTTGCGAGACGCAGGCCCATGCCTACCGGGCCGCGCTGCTGGGCGCCGACCTGCTCGACGCGCACGGCCGGTCGGGCACCACCGAGTTGCGGCAGTGCGCGGAGCGGCTGCGGGACACCTTCCGGGCAAGGTTCTGGGTGCAGGACCGGGCAGGCGGTCGGCCTGCTGCGGCCCTGCTGGCCGACGGCCGCCCCGTGCCCCTCCTCACGGGCGGGGTCGCCCACCTCCTGGACACGGGTCTGCTCGGTTCGGGAGTGCTCGCGCCGGGGCTGCTCGACAAGGTGCAGACCGAGCAGCTCGCCCGGCTGCTGGGCGGGCCCGCCATGGACTCGGGGTGGGGGCTGCGGAGTCTGGGCGCCAAGGAAGCCGCGTACAACCCCTTCGGGCACCGGAGCGGAGCGGTCCGTGTCCACGAGACGGCGGTCGCCGTCGCGGGTCTGGCCGCCGTCGGCTACGAGAAGGAGGCGAGTGCACTGCTGCTGGGGGTGCTGGCGGCGGCCGAGGCTTTCGGCTACCGGCTGCCGGAGATGTACGCGGGGGAGCAGCGCACGGAGGGTGGCGCTCCGTTGCCGCACCCCGCAGCCTGCCGTCCGGCGGCCACCGCCGCGGCTGCCGGGGTGCAGCTCCTTACGGCGCTCGCCGGGATCCGGCCCGACGCCCCGTCGGGCACGGTGACGCTCCGCCCCGTACGCGGCGCGCCCTTGGGGGAGCTGGGGCTGACGGCGCTGTGTGTCGCGGGTGCGCCGTTCTCCGTGCGAGTCAGCAGGCTCGGCCTCGCCATGGTCGAGGAGGCCGCCGAGGGGTTGCAGTTGGGGGTGTGACGTAGGGGAGAAGGCCCAAGAGCGGCCCTGCCGGGGATCTGGCACAGGGGGCCCGGGGACGAGCTGCTGCCGGGGATTAGGCGTACGGGGGAAGACCCAGCGGCGGGCCGGTGCCGGGGATCTGACGCATTGAAGGTGGACCTGCGGCGGGTGTGGCTCGAACCTGTCGTGCAGCCGGTGAACCCTGACCGGTATCGGTTGCCGGAGGAGCTGTTTATCGTCAGGCAGACGACTATGATCGCGGCATGTCGCCCTACGACCCGTCGGCCTTCCCGCCTTTTGCTGTCACCGTGGATCTGGTCGTGTTGACCGTGCGCAGTCATGCACTCTGCGCGCTTGCCGTGCGGCGGGGTGAACCGCCGTTCCAAGGGCGTTGGGCGCTCCCCGGCGGATTCGTGCGCGACGACGAGGATCTGTCGTCGGCAGCCGCGCGGGAGCTGGTCGAGGAGACGGGGCTGCGCGCACACGATCCGGACGCTCCGGCCCAGGCGAACGGCGCACACCTGGAGCAGCTCGCCACGTACGGCGATCCCAAGCGCGATCCGCGGATGCGGGTCGTCAGCGTCGCCCATCTCGCGCTCGCTCCCGATCTGCCCGCCCCACGGGCCGGCGGCGACGCGCGCAGTGCGCGCTGGGCGCCGGTCGAAGCGCTGCTCCACCAGGGCGGATACGGCCGCGAGGACGAGCAGGCGGCGCCGCTGGCCTTCGATCACGCGCAGATCCTGGCTGACGGCGTGGAGCGCGCGCGTTCGAAGATCGAGTACTCCTCACTCGCGACGGCCTTCTGCCCGCCAGAGTTCACCGTCGGAGAGCTGCGCCGGGTGTACGAAGCCGTGTGGGGCGTCGTCCTCGACCCGCGCAACTTCCACCGCAAGGTGACGGGCACGCCGGGCTTCCTCGTACCCACCGGCGGTACCACCACCCGGCAGGGCGGGCGCCCCGCGCAGCTCTTCCGTGCGGGCGGTGCGACGCTGCTCAACCCGCCGATGCTGCGCCCCGAGGTCTGAGGCCCGCGCCACGGGTCACACGCTGGTCAACTGCTGGTCCGGTGCCGGTCCGGCCGGGTGATGGACACCCGCGACCCACGCCCTGACCGAAATGGCGGAAATATCGCGTTATCTTGCTGATGTACCCACGGGGTTCGTCCGCCCCCGACCCGGCGGACGGAGCCCGGCCGCCGAGCGGTCGCACATCCCGCGAGAGAAGCGATGATCCAGGCCATCGGACTGACCAGCAATCCCCGTCAAGAGCTGCCGCTCGCCGTCGACGACGTGTCTTTCGAGGCGCGGACAGGCCGTGTCACGGCGCTGCTCGGCGCGCAGGGCGCCGGTAAGACGACGGCGCTCAGGCTCATGCTCGAAATTGAACAGGGGCGAGGAGTCACTTACTTCAGAGGGCGTCCGCTGCACCGCATCACCCATCCGTCGCGCGAGGTGGGCGTCCTTCTGGGCGAGGTGCCGGGGCATCCGGGCCGCACGGTCCGCGGCCATCTGCGCATGCTGTGCGCGGCGGCGGGTGTGCACGTCCAGCGCGCCGACGACGTACTCGAAGTGGTCGGTCTCGTCAGCCTCCGTGATCAGCGGCTCGGCATGCTGTCGCGCGGCATGGACCGCCGCCTCGGCCTGGCCTGCGCGCTGCTCGCCGATCCGCACACGCTCGTCCTCGACGGTCCCGCCGACGGGCTCTCGGCGCGGGAAGGCATGTGGCTGCACAGTGTGCTGCGCGCGCATGCCACCCAGGGGGGAACCGTTCTGTTCTCCACGGCCGACCCCAAGGAAGCCGCACGGACCGCCGACCGGGTCGTCACGCTGGAAGAGGGGCGTCTGGTCGCCGACCAGGAAGTCGGCGACTTCGCCCGCACCCGGCTACGCCCGCGGGTCGCGGTACGCAGCCCGCACGCGGCACGTCTCGGCGTGCTGCTGACCAAGGAGGCCCGTGCCAAGCGGCGCTCGATCGAGGTGGTCAAGGAGGGCGGCAACCGGCTCTCGGTGTACGGCAGCGATTGCGCCGAGATCGGAGAGACGGCGTTCCGCCATGGGATCCTCGTCCACCAACTCGCCGACGAGATCGGGGATGCGGGGCCCAGGGCTGTGGGGCCCGGGGACGCGGTGTCTGGAGCTGCGGTGCCCGCGCCGACGCCCGCTCCCGAACGCGTAGTCGAGACTGCTTCTTCTTCGGAAGCAGCGGCCGATGCGGCAACAGCGGTGGGTACGGGAGAGGGGCCGGCGGGTGCCGACTCGGAGGGGGGTGGGTGCGGGGTGACTGCGTCGGCGGGGGTGCTGCCCGAGACTGACATCAAGACCAACACCGGTCTCGAAACCAACACCGGACCCGAGACCAACACCGGACCCGAGATCGGCACCGATACCGACGACGGCGCCTACGCGGAGGCCGGGGCTGGCGGCGACGTTGAGGGGCCTGGAGCCAGCACCGAGACCGGGACCGGCGCCAAGACCGACCCACACCCCGAAACGGCCACCGCAACCCCGTCCCCGACCGCGCCCCCCTCCCCCCTGCCGCCCCCCATCGCGATCCGCCCCGTCCGTGGCCCGCTTCGTCCCCTGCGCTACGAACTGCGCCGCGCCGCCGGTGTCAGTACCGGGTACCTCACCACGGCTGCCGTGCTTGTCGTTTCCGCCGTGCTCTGTGTCTTCCTTGCCAGGAGCGGGCACACGCCGCAGCCACTTCTGCTCGCCGCTTGGCCGCGGGAACTGCCCTTGCCGCCCGCGGCACTTGGCGCCGGGCTGCTCGGCGCGCTCGCCTTCGGTGAGGAGTTCCGCCACCCCGCGCTCGCCGTCGACCGGGGCACCGTCCCCCGCCGGTTGGGGCTGCTCTGCGCCAAGTTGGTCGTCGCCGCGGCCACCGCGCTCCTGCTGAGCTTGCTCGTCCTGGCCTCCGACGCCGCGCTGCTCCACCTTGTATACGGAGACGAGGTCGTGGAAGTTCCCGCTGACTGGCTTTCGCTGAGCGTGAGTTGGGTTGCCCTGGTGACGGGATGCGCCTGGGCGGGGGTGCTCGCCGGCGGGGTCTTCCGGTCCACGACCGCCGGCCTCGCCGCGGTCCTCGCGGTGCCGATCGCCGTCGTACCGCTCGTACAGAAGGCCTTGGAGGGCCCGTCTGTGCGATCGGCGGCCGGACTGCCGGGACGGCTGCGTGACCTGGCTCTGGTGCAGTGGCCGTTCGGCGTCGAGAGATATCTGGCCGGCGGAGTCCGGCTGGTCGCCCAACCTGTAGGCAGTGCACTGATGTTGTCGGTTACCGCTCTACTCTGCGCGTTTCTGCTCACAGGGATGCGAACCAGGGCCCGATAACGACCGCCCGGCGCTTCTCTTCCCGTGCTGTACACAACTCCTCACAGAACGGCCACTTCTTTCCGATAAGGCGTCAATTGCGGCGGGGTAAGCGATCACCCTTTCGTGTGCTTTTCACCAAAGACCTCAAGGGACTTGGGAGCGACGCCGACAAAGGTTCCGTGAGTACCCTTGCGCACACCATGATGACCGCCGCCCGCTCCGCCGACTCCGGCCTCGCCGGCCCGGGCGAACTCGACCGCTACCCCTACGCGGAGGCCCCCGGTGCCGATCGCGTCGTCGCGCCCTCGTGGGACAGCGCCGACCAGGATCTCGGCCGCGTCGGCCGACGCGCCGCAGGCAGCCGAGGCCGTGGACTGCACGGCCAACTCGTCCAACAACTCGGCCAGATGATCGTCTCCGGAGACCTGGGCGCCGATCGTCCGCTGGTCCCCGAGGAGATCGGCCAGCGTTTCGAGGTCTCCCGCACCGTCGTCCGGGAATCGCTGCGCGTGCTCGAAGCCAAGGGTCTGGTCAGCGCCAGGCCCAATGTCGGCACGCGCGTGCGCCCCGTCAGCGACTGGAACCTCCTTGACCCGGACATCATCGAGTGGCGTGCCTTCGGGCCGCAGCGCGATGACCAGCGCCGCGAACTCGGCGAGCTCCGCTGGACGATCGAGCCCCTCGCCGCCCGGCTCGCCGCGGGCCACGGCCGAGAGGAGGTGCAGCAGCGGCTCGCCGACATGGTCGAGATCATGGGCCACGCCCTGAGCCAGGGTGACGGGATCACCTTCTCGCGGGCCGACGCGGAGTTCCACTCGCTGCTCATCCAGCTCGCGGGCAACCGCATGCTGGAGCACCTGTCCGGGATCGTCTCGGCCGCGCTCCAGGTCTCGGGAGGCCCGGTCACCGGCTGTGACCGTCCCACCGAGGCGTCCCTGGTCCACCACTCGCGCATCGTCGACGCTCTCGGGGCAGGCGACGGACCGGGCGCCGAAGCCGCCATGCGCCAGCTGCTCACCGTCCACCCCGAGGTGGAGCGCGTCGTGCCCGCCCCCCGCGAGCACTGACGGGCCGGGTCAGCGGTCCGGACGGCCGCATCATGCGCCTCGCGGCCCGACCTCATCACTCCGATGGCACGGCACCGTCGCCGGGCCTCTGCCGGATTCCCCAGGGATCCGTCGGAGCCCGGCGAGGTGGTTGTCGCCGTCCGGGCGGGCGGCAGAGCCCCGGTCTGGAGTCTTCTGACCGCATCTGGCCGCTTTTGAGTGCTTACGGGGTGTGACTCGGGCCACGTAGATTGGGCGTAACGCTCGTCGGGGCAGCGCGATGACCTAAGAGGTGATAGCCGAGGAAGGAATACAGCAGTCGTTCGCGGCGCTGTGTAGCTCCCCGGCCCCGCCTGCGCCGTCGGCCCATCCCCAGTCGTCGGTCGTCGGTCCTGGTCCACAATGGACGGGGCCGGAAGCCGTTTTCCAACGTTCCGAGAGGTTGTTCGTGTCGGCCAGCACATCCCGTACGCTCCCGCCGGAGATCGCCGAATCCGTCTCTGTCATGGCGCTCATCGAGCGGGGAAAGGCTGATGGGCAGATCGCCGGCGATGACGTGCGTCGTGCCTTCGAAGCTGACCAGATTCCGGCCACTCAGTGGAAGAACGTTCTGCGCAGCCTCAACCAGATCCTCGAGGAAGAGGGTGTGACGCTGATGGTCAGTGCCGCGGAGCCGAAGCGCCCCCGCAAGAGCGTCGCAGCAAAGAGCCCGGTCAAGCGCACCGCGACCAAGACCGTCGCGGCCAAGACGGCCACGGCGAAGCAGGCCACCGCGACCGCCGCCCCCGAGGCGTCGGCCGCAGATGTCGCAGCCGAGGACTCGCCCGCGAAGAAGGTCGCCGCCAAGAAGACGACGGCAAAGAAGGCCGTCGCCAAGAAGACCGTCGCCAAGAAGGCGACGGCGAAGAAGAGTGCGTCCAAGCAGGACGACGAGATCCTGGACGACGAGGCCACCGACGAGGCGCCCGCCAAGGGCAAGCCCGGTGAGGGCGAGCCCGCGGAAGAGGGTGCCCAGGGCTTTGTGCTGTCCGACGAGGACGAGGACGACGCCCCGGCCCAGCAGGTCGCCGCGGCCGGTGCCACCGCCGACCCCGTCAAGGACTACCTGAAGCAGATCGGCAAGGTCCCGCTGCTCAACGCCGAGCAGGAGGTCGAGCTCGCCAAGCGCATCGAGGCCGGCCTGTTCGCCGAGGACAAGCTGGCGAACGCCGACAAGCTCGCGCCGAAGCTCAAGCGCGAGCTGGAGATCATCGCCGAGGACGGGCGCCGCGCCAAGAACCACCTCCTGGAGGCCAACCTCCGCCTGGTGGTCTCCCTGGCCAAGCGCTACACCGGCCGCGGCATGCTCTTCCTGGACCTCATCCAGGAGGGCAACCTCGGTCTGATCCGCGCGGTCGAGAAGTTCGACTACACCAAGGGCTACAAGTTCTCCACGTACGCCACCTGGTGGATCCGTCAGGCGATCACCCGCGCGATGGCCGACCAGGCCCGCACCATCCGTATCCCGGTGCACATGGTCGAGGTCATCAACAAGCTCGCGCGCGTGCAGCGCCAGATGCTCCAGGACCTGGGCCGTGAGCCCACCCCGGAGGAGCTGGCCAAGGAACTCGACATGACCCCGGAGAAGGTCATCGAGGTCCAGAAGTACGGTCGCGAGCCGATCTCCCTCCACACCCCCCTGGGTGAGGACGGCGACAGCGAGTTCGGTGACCTCATCGAGGACTCCGAAGCGGTCGTTCCGGCCGACGCGGTCAGCTTCACGCTCCTCCAGGAGCAGCTGCACTCCGTACTGGACACGCTGTCCGAGCGTGAGGCGGGCGTGGTCTCCATGCGCTTCGGTCTCACCGACGGCCAGCCGAAGACCCTCGACGAGATCGGCAAGGTCTACGGAGTGACGCGTGAGCGCATCCGGCAGATCGAGTCGAAGACGATGTCGAAGCTGCGTCACCCGTCGCGGTCGCAGGTTCTGCGCGACTACCTCGACTAGGCACCAGCGCTCCACGAGGAAGACCCGAGGCCCGGACAGGGCCTCGGGTCTTCCGTTTGTTCGACGCGTTCACCCGGCGTCGTCGTGTTCTATGGGTCCGGCCCGGCCCGGACGCGCGTGGCGCGGGTGCGGGGTGTGCCGCTCTGGATCACTGTGGGTGTGCCATGGCAACTCAGAGTGGGGAGATCGCATGCCTCGTCCTTTCGCCCGAACAGTTACGGCGGCGCTGGCCCTTGTTGCACCGGTGGCCGTGCTGCCGCTCGCCTCTCCGGCTCCGGCGGCGGCCGACAGCGTCGTCATCGGGGGCAGTCCGGTCCGGGTGGCCGACAGTCCATGGGTGGTGGCGCTGTCCAGCCGTGACCGGTTCGGAGGTACGCGCTCGGGACAGTTCTGCGGAGGGGTGGTCGTCGATCGCTCGACGGTCCTCACCGCGGCGCACTGTCTGGGCGAGGAAGTCCTCGGAGTGCCGTTGAGGAAGATGAGTGACCTGAAGGTGATCGCCGGCCGGGATGACCTGGGCACGTCGACGGGGCGTGAGATCCCGGTGCGCGAGGCGACGGTCAACCCGAAGTACGACAGTACGTCGAACTCCGGGGACGTCGCGGTGCTGAGGCTGGCGGATCCGCTTCCGCAGGGCTACGTGATCCGCATGGCCGGGGCGGGCGACCCGGCGTACGAACCCGGCACCCGAGCGGCCGTCTACGGGTGGGGTGACACGACGGGATCGGGCGACTACGCACGGACGCTGCGCGCCGCACAGGTACGGGTACTGCCCGATGCGACGTGCAAGAAGGCCTATCCGGGCAGTTCTGACGGTACGTACACGCCCGCATCCATGCTGTGCGCGGGGGAGGTCAGGGGCGGCCGGGACGCCTGCCAGGGGGACAGCGGGGGGCCCCTCATCGCGCGCGGGCGGCTGATCGGCCTCGTGTCGTGGGGGAGCGGCTGCGGGCGGGCCGAGAGTCCAGGCGTCTACACGCGGATCTCGGGTGTGGCGCAGGACATGCCTCTGCGCGGCTGAGAATGCGCAAGCTGCCGGCGCGGGGAGCGGGGCGTGCCGAGGGGGACCGCCGAGAAGGCGCCTGGGCGCCCCTGTGACGAGAGCGGGCGGCCACCCCTGGGGTTGGCAGGGGTGGCCGCCCGGTCACCGGCCTGAAGAGCGCCGGATGGCTCGTCGTGGGTACGAGGCGTCAGCGATCCTCGTCGTTGGTTTCCGGAACGGCCGTCAGGCGCTCCGTCTCGTCCTGTATCTCAGCGGCGATCTTCTTGAGTTCCGGCTCGAACTTGCGGCCGTGGTGGGCGCAGAAGAGCAGTTCACCGCCGCTCAACAGGACGACGCGCAGGTATGCCTGGGCGCCGCAGCGGTCGCAGCGATCAGCGGCCGTCAGGGGGCTCGCGGGGGTCAGAACAGTAGTCACGTCGCCTCTTCTCTAGCTCGACGAGCTGTCGTACCAGGGTCAACATCCAACCAGGCCGAAAACGTTCCCGCTCGTGGCTTTTCCTCGAAGTTTTTTCCGAGGCGGCTGTCTGCTGCCGGTTGGCGGCGAATGTGCCGTATTACGTCTCTAACGTGTCGTACGGTTTCGCGCTGTCTGTCAGGTCGGTCGTCCACCGGCTGGGTTGCCGTTTGTTCATGAGGACGTGCCCGGAGCCTAAATGGTTCATGCCTGGAAGGGAACGTGACGTGCGCTTCACTCCATCGAGGGATCGAACAAGCGTGCGGCGCTGGACTAGTGTGAGTTGAGACGAGGGTGGCGTTACAACGGCTCTACCAGGCCTCGGTACCCTCTGAGCGGCAACCGAAGCCGGGTCCTTACCCCAAAGGGCCTCACTTGAAATTCAGCGAGGAGCGAACCGCGTGACCGCCGAGACGTCCGTGCCGTCCACAGCGCTGCTGACCGGAGCAGACCGGGACGGTTCCAACTACACCGCGCGGCACCTGCTCGTCCTGGAGGGGCTCGAGGCCGTTCGCAAGCGCCCTGGTATGTACATCGGGTCCACGGACAGCCGTGGCCTGCTGCACTGCCTCTGGGAGATCATCGACAACTCCGTCGATGAGGCCCTGGGTGGCTACTGCGACCACATCGAAGTCATCCTTCACGACGACGCCTCAGTAGAGGTCCGGGACAACGGCCGAGGCATCCCGGTGGATGTCGAGCCCAAGACCGGCCTTTCCGGGGTCGAGGTCGTCATGACCAAGCTCCACGCGGGCGGCAAGTTCGGTGGTGGCTCCTACGCTGCCTCCGGCGGCCTGCACGGCGTGGGTGCCTCCGTGGTGAATGCCCTGTCCTCGCGCCTCGACGTGGAGGTGGACCGCGCGGGACACACCCACGCGATCAGCTTCCGTCGCGGTGTCCCCGGTGCTTTCGCCAAGTCCGGCCCCGACGCCGACTTCGATCCGTCGGCCAAGCTGCGCAAGGCAAAGAAGATCCCCAAGAACCGCACCGGCACGCGCGTGCGCTACTGGGCCGACCGCCAGATCTTCCTCAAGGACGCCAAGCTCAACCTCGACACGCTGCATCAGCGTGCCCGCCAGACCGCGTTCCTGGTGCCGGGCCTGACCATCGTCGTACGCGACGAGTACGGCCTCGGCGAGGGCGGTACGAAGGGCGAGGAGTCCTTCCGCTTCGACGGCGGCATCAGCGAGTTCTGCGAGTACCTCGCCCAGGACAAGGCCGTCTGTGACGTGCTCCGCCTCACCGGACAGGGCACCTTCAAGGAGACCGTCCCGGTCCTGGACGATCACGGCCAGATGACCCCCACCGAGGTCACCCGCGAACTCGCCGTGGACGTCGCCCTGCGCTGGGGCACCGGCTACGACACCACGCTGCGGTCCTTCGTCAACATCATCGCCACCCCCAAGGGCGGCACCCATGTGGCGGGCTTCGAGCGCTCCCTCACCAGGACGATGAACGAGGTGATGCGAAGCCAGAAGGTGCTGCGTGTCGCCGAGGACGACATCGTCAAGGACGACGCCCTGGAGGGCCTGACCGCGGTCGTCACGGTCCGTCTCGCCGAGCCGCAGTTCGAGGGCCAGACCAAGGAGGTGCTCGGTACCTCGGCGGCCAACCGCATCGTCGCCAACGTCGTCGCCAAGGAGCTCAAGGCGTTCCTGACGTCCACCAAGCGCGACGCCAAGGCGCAGGCCCGCGCCGTGATGGAGAAGGCCGTCGCCGCGGCCCGCACGCGTATCGCGGCCCGTCAGCACAAGGACGCCCAGCGCCGGAAGACGGCCCTGGAGTCCTCGTCGCTGCCCGCCAAGCTCGCCGACTGCCGCAGCGACGACGTGGAGCGCAGCGAGCTCTTCATCGTCGAGGGCGACTCGGCGCTCGGCACGGCCAAGCTGGCGCGGAATTCAGAGTTCCAGGCGCTCCTGCCGATCCGCGGAAAGATTCTCAACGTTCAGAAGGCGTCCGTGACGGACATGCTGAAGAACGCCGAGTGCGGCGCGATCATCCAGGTCATAGGGGCCGGGTCCGGCCGGACCTTCGACATCGACGCGGCGCGCTACGGGAAGATCATTCTCCTCGTCGACGCCGATGTCGACGGCGCGCACATCCGGATTCTGCTGCTCACCCTCTTCCAGCGCTACATGCGCCCGATGGTGGAGGCGGGCCGGGTCTTCGCGGCCGTGCCGCCGCTGCACCGGATCGAGCTGGTGCAGCCGAAGAAGGGCCAGGACAAGTACGTCTACACGTACTCGGACAACGAGCTGCGCGAGACGCTCCTCGAGTACCAGCGCAAGGGGATCCGCTTCAAGGACTCCATCCAGCGTTACAAGGGTCTCGGCGAGATGGACGCGGATCAGCTCGCGGAAACCACCATGGACCCCCGCCACCGCACTCTGCGGCGGGTCAACATCGGCGACCTGGACGCCGCCGAGCAGGTCTTCGATCTGCTGATGGGCAACGATGTGGCGCCCCGCAAGGAATTCATCACGAGTTCGGCGGCGACGCTGGACCGCTCGCGCATCGACGCGTAGCGCACTCCACACGTGGGTGGAGCCGATGGCTCCACCCACGTTCCGCCCCCTCGCCGAAGTCCTGACCAGGCCCTCTCCGGCCGAGACCGCCGCCATCGTCCGGGCCGTAGGACCGCCCCGTAACGCCTGCGCGCACGGACTCGCCGCACCGCCGAGCAAGCCGCCGGGCGCCAGGCCGACCCACATGGGGTCTTTGACGAGGTCCTTCACCTGATGGGGTGAAGACGAGGGAGAGAAGAGTCAGGGATCTTCCCGTTCTGTCCATCCTTGGGCACGCGGCCGAACAAGGCTGCGGACAAGGAGAGTTCGGTGGAGAAGCACGACGGGCGCGATGCCGGGCAGGCGCGGACCGGTGATCCGAGAGATCCCTGGTACGACGCGCTGGCGTCCGGCTGGGGCGAGTTGGACGGCACGGGTGCGCCGGCGCCCGTGGTGCCGCCCCGAGCCGCGCCGGAGCGGAGCGCGGCCGACATCTATCTGGAGGTCCAGCGCAGTGCGGCCTTCCAGGAGGTGCGCGCCCGGTATCGGCGCTTCGTCATCCCTGGAGTGGCCGCCTTCTTCACCTGGTACGTCGCCTATGTCGTGACGGCGACGACCGCGCCCGGCCTCATGGCGCGGCCCGTCGCCGGATCCGTGAACGTGGCGATGCTCGCGGGCCTCGGGCAGTTCCTCACCACCTTCCTGCTGACCTGGGCGTATGCCCGGCACGCTCGGCTCAGGAGAGACCGTGCGGCGCTCGACCTGCGCTGGGCCGTGTTCGAGCAGAAGCGGGAGCAGGACCAGAAACGTGAGCAGGGCCGGCGCCCGCACGATCAGCGGGATCACCGGCAGCGGGAACACGGGCGCCGGGAAGCCGGCGCGTGGAGCGTGCAGGAGCCGGTCCCGGGGAGCGAGCGATGACCCGGGACCACCAGACGCTGGCGCTTTTGCTGTTCGGCGTGTTCGTGGCCGTCACCCTCGGCATCACGACGTGGGTGAGCCGGAACCGGCACGGCTCGGCGGAGGAGTTCTATGCGGGCGGACGCCTCTTCTCCCCCATGGAGAACGGTTTCGCCATCGCCGGCGACTACATGTCGGCCGCTTCCTTCCTCGGCATCTCCGGGCTGATCGCGCTCTTCGGGTACGACGGGCTGCTCTACTCGGTGGGCTTCCTCGTCGCCTGGCTGGTCGTGTTGTTCCTGGTAGCCGAACTCGTGCGCAACTGCGGCAGGTTCACGCTCGCCGATGTGGTCGCCGCCCGGATGAGGGAGCGGCCCGTGCGCATCGCGGCGGGAACTTCCTCCGTCACCGTGTCCGTTCTCTATCTGGTGGCGCAGATGGTGGGGGCGGGCTCACTGGTCGCGCTGCTGCTCGGCGGGACGAGCGGGGCGGCGCAGGCCTGGACGGTCATCGGCGTCGGCGCGCTCATGGTCGTCTATGTGTCGTTGGGAGGGATGCGGGCCACCACCTGGATCCAGATCGTCAAGGCGGTCCTGCTGATGTGCGGCGCGATCGCGCTGACCGTGCTCGTTCTGGTGCGCTTCCACGGCGACTTCGACCAGTTGCTGCGGACCGCGGCCGACCGCAGCGGACACGGCAGCAAGTTCCTCGCGCCCGGCCTGAAGTACGGCGGCGACTGGACGTCGCGCCTTGACTTCATCAGCCTCGGGCTCGCGCTCGTCCTCGGCACGGCCGGGCTGCCGCACATCCTCTCCCGCTTCTACACGGTGCCGACCGCACGCGCCGCCCGCCGTTCCGTCGTCTGGGCCATCGGCCTCATCGGCAGCTTCTACCTGATGACGATCGTGCTGGGCTTCGGTGCCGCCGCCATCGTGGGATCCGATGCCGTACGAGGGTCGAACGCCGCGGGGAACACGGCGGTGCCGCTGCTCGCGCTCGATCTCGGGGGCGGCGCGGACTCCACGGGCGGAACGGTTCTGTTCGCGATCGTCGCCGCGATCGCCTTCGCCACGATCCTCGCCGTCGTCGCCGGGATCACCCTCGCCTCCTCGGCGTCCGTGGCCCATGACCTGTACGCGTCACTGCGGCGCAAGCGGTCGAAGCCGCGCAGCGAGGTGGCGGTGGCGCGCCTCGCCGCCGCCGGGGTCGGTGTGGTCGCGATCGGCCTGGGGCTGCTCGCCCGTGACCTCAACGTGGCGTTCCTGGTGGGGCTCGCCTTCGCGGTCGCCGCGTCCGCGAATCTGCCCGTGCTGCTCTACTCGCTGTTCTGGCGGAACTTCACCACGCGGGGAGCGGTCTGGTCGGTCTACGGCGGTCTGGTGCCCTCCCTGGTGCTCGTCGTGCTCTCACCCGTGGTCTCCGGAGGGCCGGGTTCCCTCTTTCCCGGAATGGACTTCCAGTACTTCCCGCTGGAGAACCCCGGGCTCGTCTCCATCCCACTGGGCTTCCTCGCCGGCTGGCTAGGCACCGTCACCTCGCGGGAGCCCGCGGACGAGGCCAGGCACGCGGAGACCGAAGTGCGGGCACTCACCGGAGCGGGAGCCGCGTAGCACCCGGCGGCGTTTCACCCGGCCACGAAGCGCCCGGCCGCGCAGCACCCGGTTAAGAAGCGCTCGGGGCCCACTCATAGCGGTGTTCCGGGCGGCCCGTGTCGCCGTACTTGAGACTGAGCCGGACCCGCCCGGAGCGCTCCAGGAGCTTCAGGTAGCGCTGGGCGGTCTGGCGGCTCAGCCGGGTGCGGTCCGCCAGCTCATGGGCCGACAGGGGCCCTTCAGCGCCCATCAGGGCCCTGCGCACCAGTTCGGCCGTGGTGGGGGAGTGCCCTTTGGGCAGCTCCGGTGCCGGAGTCGCCGAGAGAGCGCCGAAGATCCGGTCGACCTCGGCCTGCTCCGCCTCGCCCCCGCCGTCCAGGGTGCGGCGCAAGGTCGCGTACGCGTCGAGCTTGGCGCGCAGCCCCGCGTAGGAGAACGGCTTGACCAGGTACTGCAGGGCGCCGTGCCGCATCGCGGCCTGGACGGTGGTGACGTCGCGCGCGGCCGTCACCATGATCACGTCGGTCAGATGGCCGCGCTCACGCAACGTACGGACCACCGCGAGCCCCGTCTCGTCCGGCAGGTAGTGGTCGAGGAGCATCAGGTCGACGGGGAGTTCCTCGACGCGTCGCAGGGCCTCGGCGGCGTTGTGGGCCTTCGCGGCCACGTGGAATCCGGGCACCTTCGCCACGTAGGCGGCGTTGACGTCCGCCACCCGGACGTCGTCGTCGACGACGAGCACCTCGATCATCGTGCCTCCTCCGTGGGGGCCAGTTCGGACTGTGCGAGCGCTTCGGGCAGGACGACGGTGAACTCGGCGCCCCCTTCGGGGGAGGCGCCGGCCCGCGCGCTGCCGCCCTGCCGCTCGGCCAGCCTGCGGACCAGGGCGAGCCCGATGCCGCGCTTGCCGTGCGCCGGGGGCTCCTTGGTGGACCAGCCCTCGGTGAAGATCGTCTCGCGCTGCCCGGCCGGTACGCCGGGGCCCGTGTCGCGCACCCTGAGGACGACGGCGCGTCCCTCGGTGCGCACATCGACCTCCACGCGCGCGTGGGGCGTGCCCGCCGCCGCGTCGAGCGCGTTGTCGACCAGATTGCCGACGATGGTGACCAGGCCGCCCGGGTCGATCAGACGGTCGGGCAGGGCGGTGTCGCGCGGTACGGAGAGGACGACTCCGCGTTCCGCGGCGACCGTGGCCTTGCCCACCAGGAGCGCGGCAAGGAGCGGATCGCCGATCTTCTCCGTGATCTGCTCGGCGGTCACCCGGTGCGCGCCCGCCACCTCGCCGACGAACTCCGCGGCTTCCTCGTACATCTCCAGTTCCAGGAGGCCGAGCAGCGTGTGCATGCGGTTGGCGTGTTCGTGGTCCTGGGCCCGCAGCGCGTCGATGAGGCCGCGGGTGGAGTCCAGTTCGCGGCCCAGCTGTTCCAGTTCGGTGCGGTCGCGCAGGGTGGCGACGGCGCCTCCGTCGTCCGTGGGCATGCGGTTGGCGACCAGTACGCGCTGGCCGCGGACGGTCAGGAGGTCCGTGCCGGTGACCCGTCCGGCGAGCACGTCCGTCGTACGGCCGGGACCGAGCGCGGTGTCGAGGGGCTGCCCGATGGCTTCCGCGCCGAGGCCGAGGAGGCGCTGTGCCTCGTCGTTGAGCAGCCGGACCCGCCCGGCGCGGTCCAGCGCGACGACACCCTCACGGATGCTGTGCAGCATGGCCTCACGTTCCGCCAGGAGCGCCGAGATGTCGGAGAAGGCCAGGTCACGTGTCTGCCGCTGGACCCTGCGCGAGATCAGGTAGGCGGCGAGGGCGCCGACCGCCAGAGCCCCGCCCGCGTACGCGAAGAGACCGGGGATCGCGTGGACGAGGCGGGCGCGGACGCTGTCGTACTCGATGCCCACGGAGACGGCGCCCACGATGTCACCGTCGATGTCCCGCAGCGGTACTTTGCCGCGCGCCGAGCGGCCCAGCGTGCCGTCGTCGATCTCCATGACCTCGCGCCCGGCGAGCGCGTCGCTGGGGTCGGTCGAGACGACCTGGCCGATCTGGTCCTGGTCGGTGTGGGACCAGCGGACGCCGTCCTTGTTCATGATCACGACGTACTCGGCGCCACTGGCACGCCGGATCCGTTCCGCTTCCGCCTGCACGGGACCGCCGGCCGTCGGCTTCGAAGCGCGCAGATCGTCGGCGATCCGCGGCTGGGCAGCTGTCGTCTGCGCGATGGCGAGCGCGCGGCGCATGGCCTGGTCGTCCAGCTGATCGCCGAGCGGCGCGAGGAAGAGCCCCGTGGCGAGCACGGCGACCCCGGCGGCGATGGCCAGCTGCATCAGCAGCACCTGCGAGAAGACGCGCCGCGGCAGGCCGAGGCGCAGTCGTCGGGCAGGGGAGGTCGGGCTCATGTGTACGAACGGTACGGCGGCCGGAGTGCTACTCCGAAGTCACTGTGGCGCGGATCTCCTGTGCGGAGTCGTACGCGACCTGCCGCACCGCCACGACATCCATCCGCGCCGGGGCCGCCAGTGCCGCCCCGCAGCTCTCCGGCCGCGGCGGCAGCGAGGTGCCCCGGGCGACGGTCACGCGCCAGCGCCGCCCGTCGGCGTGGGCCACCGTCACGTCCCAGCCAGAGGCCGTGCCGTCCGTGTGCACGATGCTCAGGGCGCCCGCGGCGTCCTCGCCCGTCGCAGCGCGCACCGCGAGTTCGGCGGCCTGTCCGGGGCGGTCCCAGGCGGAGCTGCCCCGGCAGCCCTCGGTGACGACGCGGCCCGCGCGCACCCCTTCGAGGATCTCCTTGACGGCGGCCTGCCCGGAGCGGCCGTACGCGTAGCCGTAGGGCAGGACGAGGAGCGTGGGGGAGAAGCGGTGCCCACCCAGATGAGTGACTTCCCAGGCGCCTTGTTCACCGGACGCGCTGAGTTCGGCGGCGAGCGGCCTGCCGAGAAGGGCACAGCAGCGGTCACGCTTGCCGTTCGTGCAGACCAGGGCGAGCGGGTCGCCCGTGTGCGGGGTGCCGAAACCGCCGTGATCGCCCGCGCCGAGTGCCGTGAAATCGAGGTCGAGCAGTTCCCGGGGCCGGTCCGTGAGGTGGCCGCGCAGCCAGGTGTTGCCGGGCACGGTGTGGGCGGCGTACACCCGGCGGAGCGCGGGGGAGCGGCTGTCGGCATGGCGGCCGGGGCGGCGGATGAGCGCGATGCGCACGCCCGTTCCCTCGGCGGCCGCCTCGAGTGCCCGGCCGATCTCCGGATCCAGGTGGCTGGAGGTGAGCGCCTTGGCGCCCCACGGGCCCGGCTGCTCGAGCAGCAGCCAGGTCCTGGCGGTGGCCGCGGTCCCCGCCAGGGGCTCGTCCAGATCCCGCGAAGCGGTGGCGCACTTACTCACAGAGGTGAGCCTAACCTGCGTCGGGTCTGCGGTGTTTCATCCCCCGTCGGGCGCGGGCCCGGGCCCTGACTCGGGCATCGGCTGGGGCGGACGCAGTCCGGCGTACTGACCGCTGGGGCGCATGCGCAGCGGGCGCTCCTCGTACTCCTCCAGGGCGTGGGCGATCCAGCCTGCCGTGCGGGCCACGGCGAAGATCGTCTCGCCTGCCTCGGCGGGCATCCCGGACGAGGCGGTCAGGACGGCGAGGGCCAGGTCGACGTTGGCGTGCAGGTCGGTGTGGCGGGCGGTGGTGGCCACGACGTCGCGGGCCGCGGCCAGGGCGGGACCGGCCCCGGGGATGAGTTCCAGGAGGGCGAACAAAGCCTCTGCGCGCGGATCGTCGCCGGGGTAGAGACGGTGACCGAGGCCGGGGACGCGGCGGCCCGCGCGGAGTTCGTCGGCCACTACGGGGGCCGCGCTGCCCCGGTCGAGCACGTCCAGGAGCATGCGGTGCGCGAGGCCGCTGGCCGCGCCGTGCAGGGGGCCCTCCAGGACGCCGAGGCCCGCGGACACCGCCGCGTACGGGTGGGCGCGGGCGGAGGCGGCGACGCGCACGGCGAGCGTCGATGCGGCGAGGTCGTGGTCCACGAGCAGGGCGAGCGCCGTGTCCAGGGCGTGCAGGGACGCGTCGTCCGGCTGCCGCCCGCTGAGCCGGGCCCAGAGCCGGTGCGCCAGGGGGCCGTCGTCCCGGTGGGTTCGGTTTGCCAGGGGCAGAGCGGTGACGAGGGTGGGGATGAGGGTACGCGCGGTGCCGATGACGGCCTCTTCGGAGAGGTCGAAGCGGAGGGGGTCGGCCGCGGCGGCCGAGATGGCCGCGACGCGCAGGCGGTCGGTCGGGCCGCTGTGCTCGGGCAGCGCGTCGACGGCGCGGCGTGCGGCGCCCGCGGTCTCCTCGGGGGCGGTGAAGCGGATTCCGGGGCGCATGACGCCGGTCCACAGCCACTCGGCGACCTCTTCGTAGGAGTGCGCCAGGGCCAGTTCCGTCGCGTCGACGCCGCGGTAGTAGTAGCGGTCCTTGTCGATGAGCGTGATGCGCGTGCGGACGGAGAGCTCGCCGCTCGTCGAAGGGGCCGCGGGTTCACGGCGGTTCCGGCGGGCCAGTGACTCGACCTCCTTCGCGTCGAAGGTGCTGCCGCGGGAGCCGGGTCCGCGGCGGCTGCCGAGCTGGCCGCGGCTCACGTAGGCATACACGGTTTCCGGTTTCACGCCGAGCAGTTCGGCGGCCTCGCGGGTGCTCAGGCGCCGGCCTTCGTTCGCAGCGGCCTGCGGGGTGGCCTCTTGATCCGTCATGGGCGTCACCGTATCCACTGGAGCTTCATATTGATTCAATCAATATTGACAGGCACTCAGTCAAGCATGGACAGTCGAATCAAGTCCAGGGAGGAAGTCGAGGAAGAACATGCCGATCAATGGCTCCACCACCACCCCCACCGCGGCCGTGGAGGTACCCCGCGGCCTTGCGGGCGTCGTCGTGACCGAGACCCGGCTCGGGGACGTCAGGGGATACGAGGGCTTCTACCACTACCGTCAGTACTCGGCCGTGGAGCTCGCGCAGACCCGCAGCTTCGAGGACGTCTGGCACCTGATGTTCCACGGCGAACTGCCGGACGCCGGGCAGCGGTCCGCCTTTGCCGCGCGGACCGCGCGGCTGCGCCGCCTGCCTGACGAGGTGCTTGCCGCGCTGCCCGCCATAGCCCGCGCCGGCGCCCTGTCGGGACCGCTCTCCGGACTCCGTACGGCACTGTCGCTCTTCGGTGCGGCGAAGGGCTTCCGGCCGGTGTACGACATCGACGAGGACCGGCGCCGCGAGGACGCGCTCGCCGCGTCGGCCGTGGTGCCGACATTGCTCACGGCGCTCTACCGGCTCGGCCAGGGCCTCGACCCCGTGGAGCCGCGCGAAGACCTGTCGTACGCGGCCAACTACCTCTACATGCTGACGGGTTCGGAGCCGGACCCGGCGCGTGCGCGGGCGATCGAGCAGTACTTGATCTCAACCATCGACCATGGATTCAACGCGTCGACGTTCACGGCCCGGGTGATCACCTCGACGGGGGCGGATGTCGCGGCCTGCCTGGTGGGTGCGGTGGGTGCCCTGTCGGGTCCGCTGCACGGAGGGGCGCCGAGTCGTGCGCTCGACACCCTCGATGCCATCGGTACGCCCGACCGTATCGACGGCTGGATCCGGGAGCGGGTCCTCGCCGGGGACCGCATCATGGGCTTCGGTCACCCCGTCTACCGTACGGAGGACCCGCGTTCGCGCATGCTGCGGGGCATCGCGCAGCAATTCGGGGGCGGGTTGGTGGAGTTCGCGGTCGAGGTCGAGCGCCAGGTCGAGGCGATCCTCGCGGAGCTGAAGCCGGGGCGTGAGCTGCACACCAACGTGGAGTTCTACGCGGGCGTCGTCATGGAGCTGTGCGGTCTGCCGCGCGAGATGTTCACGCCGACGTTCGCTGCGGCGCGGGCTGTGGGCTGGGGCGCCAACATCCTGGAGCAGGCACAGGACTCGAAGATCATCCGGCCTGCGGCGCGGTATGTAGGGGCGGCGGCGCCGGTACCTGTGCCGGCGCTCGGCTGAGTGCATGGCGGGCGTGCGGATGAGTCCTGCTTGTGTGCCTTGACGCTCGAGTGCCTTCGCTCAAGACCTGGGCGGGGGCGCCCCTCCATGATGGTTCGCGATAGCCTGATCGAAGATGCGGAACAGGCGTCCCTCTAGGCTTTCGGTCGGCAAATCACTCTTATGTTCGCGAGTGGCGTTCCAATACCGCAGAAACGCGGGATTTTCGAGGAGATCGCGGGCGTAGACGACCAGGTCCTCCTCGGAATAGCTGCCCCAGCTAAGTGCGAGCACAAAGTGGCTGAAGACCAGGTTGGCGAAGAGGTGCTGGCGACGCGCGACGTCCGACCCGCCTTCGTGGCGGGTCCACACCTCGGCCAGTGAGGGGTCGTCCATCGCCATTTGAGTCAGTTGTACGTGCAAGTTGCGCATGTCCGCTTCAGCGCTCCGACGCAGCTCGTTGCGAGATGCGGCAAGCTCTTCACGCTGCATCGAAAGCTCCCGGCGCTGCAGCTGCAGCTCACGTTGCTGGAAGAGCAGCGTGACGATGAGCAGAAGCAGGGCGACCCCGGAGAATACGGCGCTCACCCCGCCGAAATAGTCCCCGAGGACACTGCGTTCCTCCGCGGTCTGCCTGCTTCCGCTGGCAGCCTCCGCACCGCGGGCGAGCCATCCGCTGACTACGACGGAAACGGCGCCCACCAATGCGACGCCGGCAACGGCGGCGGTCAACCAGGCGCAAACGGAAAATGCTGAACGCCAGGTGGTGTGGCGTGCCATCGTTCCCTCCCTCGGGAGACCGCAGGATTCTTCCCTTGGTTCCCAGGGCGGGAAACCGTGCTGTGCGATCAGGAGTATCTGGTTTCCACCAACTGAAGCTAGGCGACCACCTGACGCTAGACGTCAGGGATGTCGCCCTTGGCCCGAACGAGTGTCTCGCGGCTCACGATCACGATGCGTTCGTAGTCCGCCCGCGAGGCGTCCGGGGGAAGTTCTTTCTCAAGCGCCGCTGTTGCCTCTGTCCCGATCACAGCGAAGTTCCCGTCACTGAGTTCGAAGACATCCGGGCAGGACTGTCCTGAGGCGCTCCCCCGCTGCTGGGGGGAGGCGCCGATGCGGCGCACGATCTTCAACGGTTTTCCAGTCTGGAGTGGCTTGAGTGCGCCGACCTAAACGTCACAAGCGGTTTGGGGCGCAGCGCCTGGGGTGTGACGCGCGCGCTTACCCTAGGGACTGCTGATGTCTGAGACAAGCTGGGTCAACACGGTGTGTGCCGTCCCCTGGTGCCTCAACTCGCCTTATTCGCATGTAGGTTCGCCGACCACCCACCACTCGTCTGTATCCGCTTCCTCCAGATCTCGGATGAGCTTGTCAACCATTCGGCCCAGGCGGGCCTCGTCCGAGGCGTCCAGCAGGCTGGCTCGGTGCGGCCGCGTGGCCTTCCAGTAGCTGCGGAAAACGGGGCTCTGGCAGATCAGGCGCAGGTGTCCGTGCACCTCTTCCCAGGTGAAGTTGCCGATGCGCCAGAACAGCAGTGCGTTGGTGTACACAGCGTTGGCGAACAGGTGCTGGCGGAGGGTCCGGCCATCCAGAGCCACGTCGAAGGTGTCCAGGACGGCCGCCAGGTCAGGATCGTCCATCGCCTTGCTGAGCATGTCGAACTGCAGTCGCTGTTGCGCGATCAAAGTGGTGTTGTGCTCGTGCCGGGACTGTTCTGTGTGCGCGAAACGCAGCTGCAGCGCTCCGTGCTTGTATTGGTGAGCGGTCAAGACCGTCAAGGCCCCGACGGCGAAAGCAAGGCCCGCGGCAGCGGCGGACCCCAACCCCCGTATCCCAAATTTCTGTGTGGCCATGTCAACCCCCGAATCAGGCGACCGTCCGCCGGTCGTCGGATGCGGGTCGACAGGGTGAGGACCGGCGAGCGATGGGCGGCGCGCTTGCCGCCTCCCAGGATGCCGAGCGGCTCTGATCGGCAGGGAGGCGGAGAGGAGGCGCACGGAAGGCAGCGGTGGTCGCATGTCCCGACGCCGTGCCCAATGTGTGCCCCGGCTGCGCCGCTAACAATCGTTCACTCCGTGGGCCTTCTACGCGCTCGTATGCTGGGGCGGCAGTCATTCGTCGTACGAGAGCCGGCCGCGCGCCGGTGCACGCGTCAGTGTGAAAGGGGTCGCGCGTTGACTCGGCCGTGTGCGAGGCAGATCCCGGTAGTCGTCCTCACCGGATTCCTGGGTTCGGGCAAGACGACCCTGCTCAATCATCTGCTCCACCGCAGCGGCGGCAGCAGAATCGGTGCCATCGTCAACGACTTCGGGTCCATCGAGATCGACGCCATGGCCGTCGCCGGGCAGCTCGGTGACTCCACCGTCTCGCTCGGCAACGGCTGTCTGTGCTGCGCCGTGGACGCCGACGAGCTCGACGAGTACCTGGAGAAACTCGCGCGGCCCTCCGCCCGGATCGACGTGATCGTCATCGAGGCCAGCGGGCTCGCCGAGCCGGAAGAACTCGTGCGCATGGTGCTCGCCAGCGAGAACCCGCACATCGTGTACGGCGGACTCGTCGAGGTCGTCGACGCCGCCGAGTTCGACGCCACCCGGCAGCGGCACCCTCAGGTGGACCGGCATCTGGGGATCGCGGATCTCGTCGTCGTCAACAAGGCCGACCGCGTCCCCGCCGAGGAGCGCGAACGCATCCTCGGCGTGGTGCGCGACCGCACCGATCGCGCCGCCGTGGTCGCCGCCTCGTACGGGCGCGTCGACGTGGAACTGCTCCTCGACCGCAAGCCGGTGGAGGAGCGGATCGGGCAGTTGTCCTTCGACGACCTGCACAGCCATGACCAGGGCGACGAGCACCACGACCACCTGCACTCCGCCTACGAGAGCCTGTCCTTCTCCTCCGAAGCGCCCATCAGCCCCCGCCCGTTCATGGCCCTCCTCGACAGTCGGCCCGAGGGGCTGTACCGCATCAAGGGGTACGTCGATTTCGGTGCCGACGACCCGCGCAACAAGTACGCGGTGCACGCCGTGGGGCGGTTCCTGCGCTTCTACCCCGAGCCGTGGGCGCCGGGCGAGACCCGGCTGACCCAGCTCGTCCTCATCGGAGCGGGCATCGACCTACCTGCTCTGGAGAAGGAGCTCGAGTCATGTCGTGCGTACGCCCCGCACGCCGGTGCCGATGAGCACAGCATGTGGGGCGTACTGCGGTACGTACAGGAACCGGAGCCCGGGGAGTCCCTGGAGTACGGAGCGTAGGCGACTACGCCGGGCCGGCCACCGCCGCCACCGGCTTCGCCAGGGAGACCCCCGAGCCGTCGCGGCGCGGGTCGATCTCCGGCAGCTCCGCCGGCAGGCCGTTGCGCTGGGCCGCCAGCGGCGGCGTCGGGCCCGCCCACGCGAAGCTCAGGCAGTCCTCGCCCTTCAGGAAGCGCTGGACGCGCACACCGCCGGTGGCCCGGCCCTTGCGGGGGTACTGGTCGAACGGCGTCACCTTGGCCGTCGTCTGCACCGAGTCGTCGAGCGTGCCCCGCGAGCCCGCCACCGTGAAGACCACGGCGTCAGCGGCCGGGTCCACCGCCACGAAGGAGATGACCTTGACGCCGTCCGCGAGCTTGATGCCCGTCATGCCGCCCGCGGGACGGCCCTGCGGACGGACCTGGGACGCTTGGTAACGCAGGAGCTGGGCGTCGTCCGTGATGAAGACCAGGTCCTCCTCGCCCGTGCGCAGCTCGGCGGCGCCGACGATCCGGTCACCGTCCCTGAGGGTGATGACCTCCAGCTCTTCCTTGTGGGACGGATAGTCCGGGACCACGCGCTTGACCACGCCCTGTTCGGTGCCGAGGGCGAGACCCGGTGAGGACTCGTCCAGGGTCATCAGGCAGATCAGGCTCTCGTCCGGCTCCAGGGTGAGCAGCTCCGCGATCGGCGCGCCCCCGGAGAGGTTCGGCGCCGCCGCGGTCTCCGGGAGCTGCGGGAGGTCCACCACGGAGAGGCGGAGCAGCCGTCCCCCGGACGTCACCGCGCCCACCTCGCCCCGCGCGGTGGCCGGGACGGCGGAGACGATCACGTCGTGCTTGACGCGCTTGGTGGCGTGCTCGGCGAAGGGCTCGCCGTTGGCCGTACGGGCCAGGAGCCCGGTCGAGGAGAGGAGTACGCGGCACGGGTCGTCCGCCACCTGCAGCGAGACCGTGGGCGCCGGGGTGCCCGCCGACTCCAGGAGCACCGTGCGCCGGTCCGTGCCGAACTTCTTGGCCACGGCGGCCAGTTCGGCGGAGACCAGCTTGCGCAGCTCCGCGTCCGACTCCAGGATCCGGGTCAGCTCGTCGATCTCGGCCTTGAGCTTGTCGCGCTCGGACTCCAGCTCGATGCGGTCGAACTTCGTCAGGCGGCGCAGCGGCGTGTCCAGGATGTACTGCGTCTGGACCTCGCTCAGCGAGAAGCGCTCCATCAGGCGCTCCTTGGCCTGCGCGGAGTTGTCGCTGGAGCGGATGAGGCGGATGACCTCGTCGATGTCCACGAGGGCGACGAGGAGGCCCTCGACCAGGTGCAGCCTGGCCTGCTTCTTGCCGCGGCGGAACTCGCTGCGGCGCCGCACGACGTTGAAGCGGTGGTCGAGATAGACCTCCAGGAGCTCCTTGAGGCCCAGGGTGAGGGGCTGGCCGTCGACCAGGGCGACGTTGTTGATGCCGAAGGACTCCTCCATCGGCGTCAGTTTGTAGAGCTGCTCGAGAACGGCCTCCGGGACGAAGCCGTTCTTGATCTCGATGACCAGACGCAGGCCGTGCGAGCGGTCCGTGAGGTCCTTGACGTCGGCGATGCCTTGCAGCTTCTTCGAGCCGACCAGGTCCTTGATCTTCGAGATGACCTTCTCGGGACCGACGGAGAAGGGCAGTTCCGTCACGACCAGGCCCTTGCGGCGGGCCGTCACGTTCTCGACGGAGACCGTCGCGCGGATCTTGAAGGTGCCGCGCCCCGATTCGTACGCGTCCTTGATCCCGGAGAGACCGACGATGCGGCCGCCCGTGGGCAGGTCCGGGCCCGGCACGAAACGCATCAGCGTCTCCAGGTCGGCCCCGGGGTGCTTGATCAGGTGGCGGGCGGCGGCGATGACCTCGCCGAGGTTGTGCGGCGGCATGTTCGTCGCCATGCCGACCGCGATGCCCGACGCGCCGTTGACCAGCAGGTTCGGATAGGCCGCCGGGAGGGTGACCGGCTCCTGCTCCTGGCCGTCGTAGTTCGACTCGAAGTCGACGGTGTTCTCGTCGATCGACTCCGTCATCAGGGACGTCGCGTCGGCCATCTTGCATTCGGTGTACCGCATGGCGGCCGGGGGGTCGTCGTTGCCCAGCGAGCCGAAGTTTCCGTGCCCGTCCACCAGCGGCAGGCGCATGGAGAAGGGCTGCGCCATGCGCACCAGGGCGTCATAGATCGACGCGTCTCCGTGCGGGTGCAACTTACCCATGACCTCGCCGACGACGCGGGCGCACTTCACATAGCCGCGGTCGGGGCGCAGGCCCATCTCGTTCATTTGGTACACGATCCTGCGGTGCACCGGCTTCATGCCGTCGCGGGCGTCCGGCAGGGCGCGCGAGTAGATGACCGAATACGCGTACTCGAGGAAGGAGCCCTGCATCTCGTCGACGACGTCGATGTCGAGGATCTTCTCCTCGAACGACTCGTCGGGCGGCGGGGTCTTCGTGCTGCGGCGGGCCATCGCTGCTGCGGCTCCTTCACGGTGTCTGCCAGGGCATCAGCAAGACCTGACGCCGACCATCAACGGGATCTGACGCCGACCATTGTGGACTGTCCCACTGACAACGCCGACCACGACCCGGACTTCGGGCACGAGTACGCCGAGGGCGGAGCGGGAACTTCGCCGGTAGTCAGCGCGCTTGCATACAGTGTCAGGACTGGCAGAGATTCCAGCATTCAGCGATCGAAGGGACGTACATGCCCAAGGGTCACACGGCCACAGCCGAGGCCGGCTCCGGCGGCCTGACAGCGACCGAGCACCGGCTGGCCAACGGCCTGCGCGTGGTGCTCTCGGAGGACCACCTGACCCCCGTCGCCGCGGTCTGCCTCTGGTACGACGTCGGTTCGCGCCACGAGGTCAAGGGCCGTACGGGCCTCGCGCACCTCTTCGAGCACCTCATGTTCCAGGGTTCGAAGCAGGTCAAGGGCAACGGCCACTTCGAGCTGGTGCAGGGCGCCGGCGGCTCGCTCAACGGGACCACGAGTTTCGAGCGCACCAACTATTTCGAGACGATGCCCGCACACCAGCTGGAGCTGGCCCTGTGGCTGGAAGCCGACCGGATGGGCTCGCTGCTCTCCGCGCTCGACGACGAGTCCATGGAGAACCAGCGCGACGTCGTCAAGAACGAGCGCCGCCAGCGCTACGACAACGTCCCCTACGGCACGGCGTTCGAAAAGCTGACCGCCCTCTCGTACCCCGAGGGCCACCCTTACCACCACACCCCGATCGGCTCCATGGCGGACCTGGACGCGGCGACGCTGGAGGACGCGCGGAACTTCTTCCGTACGTACTACGCCCCCAACAACGCCGTCCTGTCGGTCGTCGGAGACATCGACCCGCAGGAGACCCTCGCCTGGGTCGAGAAGTACTTCGGGTCCATCCCCTCGCACGACGGCAAGCAGCCGCCGCGCGACGGCTCGCTGCCCGACATCATCGGCAAGGAGCTGCGCGAGGTCGTCGAGGAGGACGTCCCGGCCCGCGCCCTGATGGCCGCCTACCGCCTCCCGGAGGACGGCACGCGCGCGTGCGACGCCGCCGACCTGGCGCTCACGGTCCTCGGCAGCGGTGAGTCGTCCCGGCTCTACAACCGCCTCGTGCGCCGCGACCGCACCGCGGTGGCGGCCGGATTCGGCCTCCTGCGCCTGGCCGGCGCCCCTTCCCTCGGCTGGCTCGACGTGAAGACCTCCGGCGACGTCGAGGTCCCCGTCATCGAGGCCGCCGTCGACGAGGAGCTGGCCCGCTTCGCGGCGGAGGGACCCACCGAGGAGGAGATGGAGCGCGCCCAGGCACAGCTGGAGCGCGAGTGGCTCGACCGCCTTGCCACGGTGGCGGGTCGCGCGGACGAACTGTGCCGTTACGCCGTGCTGTTCGGCGACCCGCAGCTCGCCCTGTCCGCCGTCGGTCGCGTCCTGGACGTCACCGCCGAGGAGGTCAGGGCTGCCGCGGCGGCCCGGCTGCGCCCCGACAACCGCGCGGTGCTCGTGTACGAGCCCATCGCCCCTGAGGCCGACGAAGCCACCGACGAGGACGAAGAGGAGGCGGCGAAGTGACCGAGGCCGCGACGATGCAGTTCCACCCGCAGCCGCAGGCGGGCACCGCCCGCCCCTGGGCCTTCCCCGCACCCGAGCGCGCCACCCTGGACAACGGCCTCACCGTGCTGCGCTGCCACCGTCCCGGCCAGCAGGTCGTCGCCGTGGAGGTCCACCTGGAGGCGCCGCTCGACGCCGAGCCCGAGGGCCTCGACGGCGTCGCCACGATCATGGCGAGGGCCTTCAACGAAGGCACCGACAAGCACTCCGCCGAGGACTTCGCCGCCGAACTCGACCGCTGCGGCGCCACCATGGACGCGCACGCCGACCACCCCGGCGTGCGGGTCTCCCTCGAAGTCCCGGTGTCCCGCCTGGCCAAGGCCCTCGGCCTGCTCTCCGACGCCCTGCGCGCCCCCGCCTTCGCGGACAGCGAGATCGAGCGCCTCGTGCGCAACCGCCTCGACGAGATCCCGCACGAGGCCGCCAACCCTGCGCGCCGCGCCGCCAAGGAGCTCTCCCGGCAGCTGTTCCCGGCCACGGCGCGCATGTCGCGGCCCCGCCAGGGCACCGAGGAGACGGTCACGGCCATCGACTCGGCCGCGGTGCGCGCCTTCTACGAGAAGCACGTGCGTCCCGCCACGGCGACCGCCGTCATCGTCGGCGACCTGACCGGCACCGACCTGGACGCCGTCCTCGCCGACACCATCGGCTCCTGGACGGGCGACACGGCCCAGCCGCGCCCTGTGCCCCCGGTGACCGCCGACGACACCGGGCGTGTCGTGATCGTCGACCGACCCGGTGCCGTCCAGACGCAGCTGCTCATCGGCCGCGTGGGACCGGACAGGCACGACCGCGTCTGGCCCGCGCAGGTGCTCGGCACGTACTGCCTCGGCGGCACCCTCACCTCGCGCCTGGACCGCGTCCTGCGCGAGGAGAAGGGATACACCTACGGCGTACGGTCGTTCGCCCAGGTCCTGCGCTCGGCTCCGGACGGCTCGGGCGCCGCGATGCTGGCCATCAGCGGCTCCGTGGACACCGAGTCCACGGGACCGGCTCTGGACGACCTGTGGAAGGTGCTGCGCACCCTCGCAGCCGACGGCCTCACGGACGCCGAGCGTGACGTCGCGGTGCAGAACCTGGTGGGCGTGGCCCCGCTCAAGTACGAGATGGCGGCGTCCGTGGCGGCCACCCTCGCGGACCAGGTCGAGCAGCACCTGCCCGACGACTTCCAGGCGCGGCTGTACCGCCAGTTGGCCGCGACCGGCACGGTGGAGGCCACCGCGGCCGTGGTGAGCGCCTTCCCCGTGGACCGGCTGGTGACGGTGCTCGTCGGCGACGCCTCGCAGATCGAGGAGCCCGTCAGGGCGCTCGGCATCGGCGAAGTGAGTGTCGTCACCGGCTGAGAGTGCTGAGAGCGCTGAGAGCGATGCCAGGCTGAGTGACAGTCAGGACATATCGGGACCCCAGTGGCTGGAATTGGCTACTGGGGTCCTCATATGTCCGAATTAGTATGGAGGTTACGTGTCTGGCCTGTGGCGTGCGCTACAAAAGCTCTGATCCGTTTGTCGTTTGAAAGACGCCCCGCTTAGCGTCTGGTCCGGCTGTTCGTCATGCAGTACGCCGCGCCCGCGGCACCGGACAGTCATCGCCGAGTCCCCGTACGGCGCGAGCCAGGGGAGCCGGGGACCCACATGTCCCCTTGGGGTGAATCGGGAACCTTGCCGTCAGGTGAGGGACTCGTAGGAGACCTTCCTGCTCCGAACCCGTCAGCTAACCCGGTAGGCGAGAAGGAAGGAAAGGATCAGCCGCTACATGGCGTTCACCCGTGCCACCGGGAAGCACCGTCGCCCGAGCCGCCTCACGCGTACCACCGCGAACGTGGCGGGCGTCGCCGCACTGACCACCACCGGTGTCATCGGAGGCCTGGCCGCTCCGGCGCTCGCCGCCGACGACGCGGCGGCCCTCGAGCACACCGGCCTCACCCAGGCGGTCTCCGTCGGCGACTCGCTCGCCGAGAGCATCGACGCGCAGGCCGCCGCCCAGCAGCAGGCCGCCGACGCCGCCGCGGCCGCCAAGAAGGCCGAAGAGGCCGCGAAGAAGAAGGCCGAAGAGGCCAAGCGCAAGGCCGAGGCCGAGGCGAAGGCCAAGGCCAAGAAGGAGCGCGAGGCCAAGGAGCGTGCCGCCCGCGAGGCCGAGCGCAAGCGCCTGAACACCTACGTCTCCCCGATCTCCGGCTCGTACGTCTCCACGGGCTACCAGACCGGCGGCGCCATGTGGTCCTCCGGCAGCCACACCGGCGTCGACTTCCACGCCGCGTCCGGCACGGCCGTCCACGCGGTCGGCTCCGGCACCGTCGTCGAGGCCGGCTGGGGCGGCGCCTACGGCAACAACGTCGTCATCAAGATGAACGACGGCACCTACACCCAGTACGGCCACATGTCGTCCCTCGGCGTCACCGTCGGCCAGGCGGTCACGCCGGGCCAGCAGATCGGCCTCTCGGGCTCCACCGGCAACTCCAGCGGCCCGCACCTGCACTTCGAGGCCCGCACCGGCGCGGACTACGGCACGGACATCGACCCGGTCGCCTACCTCCGCTCGCACGGCGTCAACGTCTGATCCCCGGCGCGCGAAGCGCACCCGATTCACCGAAAGCCCCGGCTCATCGCGAGCCGGGGCTTTTCGCCGTTCCCGCGTCTTGTCGCCCCGCCTTTGGCCACGATCACCTTTGGCCAAAAGTATCCATGGATTCCGGCCGCCCATCGGAAATTCAGCCGCTCTGCAATAGAGTCACTGAAAAAGCGTCGATCGACCGCGTTTCGCGGGGATTAAGGCGGAGGTCAGGTCATGCGCATTCCCGCGCACTCGGTGTGCACGGCCATCCGGGACGACATCGTCTCCGGTGTCTACGAACGGGGCGGCCGGCTCACCGAGGAACTGCTCGCGCGCCGCTACGGAGTCTCCCGTGTCCCCGTGCGCGAGGCCCTGCGCACCCTGGAGGCCGAGGGCTTCGTCGTCACGCGCCGGCACGCGGGCGCGTGCGTCGCGGAGCCCACCGAGCAGGAGGCCGCCGACCTCCTGGAGATCCGCATGCTCCTGGAGCCGCTTGGCGCGGCCCGCGCCGCGCAGCGCCGCACGGAGGCGCACCTGAAGGTCCTGCGCGGCCTGGTCAGGCTCGGCCAGGAGCGTTCGAGGCGCGGCCGGACCGAGGATCTGCGGTCGCTGGACGGCTGGTTCCACGAGACTCTCGCCCAGTCGTCCGGCAGCCCCGGCCTCACGTCGCTGCTCACCCAGCTCCGGCACAAGATCGCCTGGATGTACGTCGTCGAGACCTCGGCCACTCCCGCGGAGACCTGGGCGGAGCACGCCGCGATCGTCGACGCGGTCGCCCGCGGGGACGCGGAACGGGCCAGGTCGCTCGCCGCGGCCCACGCGGAACGCTCGACGACGGCGCACCGGCCGCGCTTTACCCCGCAGGCCGGTTCGCAGGCCGGTTCGCAGGTCGGCCCGCAGGGCCGTCCGCAGGCCCGGCGAGTCGCGAGCCGTGATCGTGTGAGGGATTCGCAACATGCCGTAAACACGGCGGGCCTCCGGCATTAACAGAGGCGCCGTATACAAAGGTAATGCTATTCGGCGGGGGATTCTTTCTGCTGCCCGAATTCGGATGTAGCCGCGGTAATTGCCGGGCGGACGCGAAAACGCAGAAGGGCCCGCCCGATTCCGGACAGGCCCTTCTGCGTATGAGTACCGGTCTTTGTCAGACGGTCTCGGGAAGCTCCTCGAGGCCGTCGGCGACCAGCTTCGCCAGACGGTCGAGAGCGGCGTCCGCGCCCTCGGCGTCGGAGGCGAGCACGATCTCCTCGCCGCCCTGCGCGCCCAGGCCGAGCACCGCGAGCATGGAGGCGGCGTTCACGGGGTTGCCGTCCGCCTTGGCGATCGTCACGGGGACGCCGGCGGCGGTGGCCGCGCGGACGAAGATGGAGGCGGGTCGGGCGTGAAGGCCCTCGGCCCAGCCGACGTTGACGCGGCGCTCAGCCATGTGTTGCTGCCCTTCCAGGTGTCTCACACTTGTCTAGACCAGTGTCTCATGCCGTTGCGCGTGCTCCGTCGGCCGCTGATCCGCACGGCGTCGACCGGTGGTCCCTGCTCCGTCGACCGTACGTCCTCGTGCCGCGGGGCCCGCGACCCGCCCTTCGACGACTCCTAGCCTGCCCCGGCCGCGGCGCCGCCGCGACCCGTACCCTGGCCCCATGCAGACCCCGTCGGACCGGCAGGCGTATCCCTCCCACTGGGAGGCGGACGTCGTCCTGCGTGACGGAGGCACCGCCCGCATCCGGCCGATCACCGCCGAGGACGCGGACCGCCTGGTCAGCTTCTACGAGCAGGTCTCGGACGAGTCGAAGTACTACCGCTTCTTCGCGCCCTACCCCCGCCTGTCCGCCAAGGACGTCCACCGCTTCACCCATCACGACCAGGTGGACCGGGTGGGTCTCGCGGCCACCGTCGGCGGCGAGTTCATCGCGACCGTGCGCTTCGACCGCATCGACTCCCGCGGCATGTCCGCGAGCGCGCCCGCCGACGAGGCCGAGGTCGCCTTCCTCGTGCAGGACGCCCACCAGGGCCGTGGCGTCGCCTCCACCCTCCTCGAACACATCGCGGCCGTCGCCAGGGAGCGCGGCATCCGCCGCTTCGCCGCCGAGGTGCTGCCCGCCAACACCAAGATGATCAAGGTGTTCACGGACGCGGGCTACCAGCAGAAGCGCAGCTTCGAGGACGGCGTCGTACGTCTCGAATTCGATCTGGAGCCGACCGACCGCTCCCTGGCCGTGCAGCGCGCCCGTGAGCAGCGCGCCGAGGCCCGTTCCGTGCAGCGGCTCCTCACGCCGAAGTCGGTCGCCGTGATCGGCGTCGGGCGCACGCCGGGCGGCGTGGGCCGCAGCGTGCTTCGCAATCTGCGCGAGGCCGGCTTCACGGGCAGCCTGTACGCGGTGAACAGCGCCTTCGCCGAGGGCGGCGAGGGCAGTGAGATCGACGGGGTGCCCGCGTACCGCTCCGTGCGGGACATCGACGCGCCCGTCGAACTCGCCGTCGTCACCGTGCCCGCCGAGCGCGTGTCGCAGGCCGTCGCCGAATGCGGTGAGCGCGGGGTGCTCGGGCTCGTCGTGATCTCCGCCGGGTACGCCGAGAGCGGTCCCGAGGGGCGTGAGCGGCAGCGCGAACTGGTGCGCCAAGCCCGGTCGTACGGCACGCGCATCCTCGGCCCCAACGCCTTCGGGGTCATCAATACGTCGCCGGACGTGCGGCTCAACGCCTCGCTGGCCCCGCATCCTCCCGAGCGCGGGCGGATCGGTCTCTTCACGCAGTCCGGTGCGATCGGCATCGCGCTGCTCTCGGGTCTGCACCGGCGCGGTGCGGGCCTGTCGACCTTCGTGAGCGCGGGCAACCGCGCGGACGTCTCCGGCAACGACGTGCTCCAGTACTGGTACGAGGACCCCGACACCGATGTCGCCCTGATGTACCTCGAATCCATCGGCAACCCGCGCAAGTTCACGCGGCTCGCCCGGCGGGCGGCGACGGCGAAGCCGCTCGTCGTGGTGCAGGGGGCGCGGCACAGCGGGATCGCGCCCACGGGGCACGCCGTGCAGGCCACGCGCCTTCCGCATGCCACCGTGTCGGCGCTGCTGCGCCAGGCGGGGGTCATCCGGGTCGACACCGTCACCGAGATGGTCGATGCGGGGCTGCTGCTCGCCGGGCAGCCGTTGCCCGCAGGGCCGCGGGTGGCGATCATCGGGAACTCGGAGTCGCTAGGGCTCCTGACGTACGACGCGTGTGTGGCCGACGGCCTTCGGCCGACGCCTCCGCGGGACCTCACCACGGGGGCCACGCCCGCGGACTTCCGTACGGCGCTCGCCGAGGCGTTGTCGGACGAGTCCTGTGACGCGGTGATCGTGACGGCGATTCCCTGGGTGGGGGAGGACGGGGTCACGGCGTCCCCGGAGACACTCGCGGACGAGCTGCACGCCGCCGCGGCGGGATGTCCCGCGAAGCCCGTCGCCGTGGTCCACGTGGAGCTCGGCGGGCTTGCCGAGGCGCTGGCCGCCGCTACCCGCACTCGCCCCGACGCCCCTGTACCCGCACCCGGCGCCGAAGGCCGTGCCCACCCGTCCCGCCCCGCGGAACGCCTGCCCACGGCCAAGGAACACGACCGCACCTCCATCCCCGCCTACCCCGCCGCCGAACGCGCCGTCCGGGCCCTCGCCGAAGCCGTCAAGTACGCCCAGTGGCGGCGCGAGGCCATGGAGCCCGGCAAGGTGCACGAGTACGAGGACATCGACGAGCACGGCACCGCCCGGCGCATCGACGAGCTGCTCGCCGAGCAGGGCGACCCGCGCGGCGCCACCCTCACGCAGGACGACGCGCGCGAACTGCTCGGGCGGTACGGCATCGACGTACGGGACGCCCGGCCCGCGCCCGACCCGGACGCGGCCGTGGCCGCCGCCCGCGCGCTCGGCTACCCCGTGGCCCTCAAGACCACGGCCCCGCACCTGCGCCACCGCGCCGACCTCGGCGGTGTGCGGCTCGATCTGGCGGACGAGGAGCAATTGCGCCGGGCCTACGCCGAATTGACCGAAACCTTCGGCAAGCCCGTGGAGCTGCGGCCCGTGGTGCAGGCGATGGCGCCCCGCGGCGTCGACACCGTCGTCCGAGCGGTCATCGACCCGGCGGCCGGAGCGGTGCTCTCGTTCGGGCTCGCCGGTGCCGCGTCCGAGCTGCTCGGCGATACCGGGCACCGGCTGGTCCCGGTCACCGAGCGCGACGCGGGCTCCCTGGTCAGGTCCATCCGGACTGCCCCGCTCCTCTTCGGCTGGCGCGGCTCCGCGCCCGTCGACACCCCGGCCCTGGAGGAACTGCTCCAGCGGGTCTCGCGCCTCGTGGACGATCACCCCGAGGTGGTCACCGTGTCCCTGGAGCCCGTGGTCGTCGCCCCGCGGGGCCTCTCCGTGCTCGGCGCCTCGGTGCGTCTCGCGCCCCCGCCCGCCCGGGACGACCTCGGTCCGCGGACCCTGCCCGGGTACTGAGGCGGCCGGTGGGGCACCGCGTGCCCTCCGCCGGGTCGTAGGATGGACGGCATGGCAAAGACCGGTACGACGACCCAGGGGCTGCGCGCGGCGATCGAGCGCAGCGGCTACTACCCGGCCCTCGTGGCCGAGGCGGTGGAGGCCGCGATCGGCGGCGAGCCCATCGGGTCCTACCTGGTCCACCAGGAGACCACGTTCGACGCGAACGAAGTGCGCCGGCACGTGACGGTCCTCGTCCTGACCGGCAATCGCTTCATCGTCAGCCACACGGACGAGCAGGCGGCGGACAGCACGTCCCCGACGCCGTACGCGACGACCTCCACGGAGTCCGTGAAAATCGGCCGGATCTCCTCGGTCGTCGTCAGCCGGGTCGTCGCCAACCCCGAGAAGTACGTGCCCGGCTCGCTGCCCCGCGAGGTCGTCCTGACCATCGGCTGGGGCGCCGTGGCGCGCATCGACATCGAGCCCGCCGCCTGCGGCGACCCCAATTGCGAGGCGGACCACGGGTACACCGGCAGCTCTACCGCCGACGACCTGAGCCTGCGCGTCAGCGAGGCGGGCGACGGGCCGGACGCCGTGCGCCAGACTCTGGCCTTCGCCCAGGCGCTGTCCGAGGCGACCGCGGACACCGCCCGCTGATGTCCCTGCCCGCCTGGGACGACGTACAGCCGCTCTCCCTCGACTCCGCGCCCCTGCCCGAGTACGGCGCGGGCTCGCTCGCCGACCTGCTGCCCACGCTCGTCTCCCACCAGGGCGTCGAGGGCTTCACACCCGTCATCCAGGAGCTCGCCCCGGCCGACCGGAACTGCGTCTTCCTGATCGACGGCCTCGGCTGGGAGCAGCTGCGCGCCCACCCGGCGGAGGCGCCCTTCCTGACCTCGCTCATCGACTCGTCCCGTGGCGGCACGGGGCGTCCGATCACCGCCGGCTTCCCCGCCACCACGGCGACCTCGCTCGCCTCGGTCGGCACGGGCCTGCCGCCCGCGTCGCACGGCCTGCCGGGTTACGCGGTCCGCAACCCGGCCACCGGCGAGCTGATGAACCAGCTCCGCTGGAACCCGTGGACGGACCCCCGCAAGTGGCAGCCGTACCCCACCGTCTTCCAGCAGGCCCACGCCGCCGGTGTGCACACCGCCCAGGTGTCCTCCCCGACCTTCGAGAGGACGCCGCTCACCAAGATCGCGCTGAGTGGCGGCAGCTTCCGCGGCAAGCTCTCCGGCGAGGACCGTATGGACCTCGCGGCCGAGCAGCTGGGCGCGGGCGACCGCTCGCTCGTCTACACGTACTACGCCGAGGTCGACGGCAAGGGCCACCGGTTCGGCGTGGACTCCGACGCCTGGCGCGGCCAGCTCATGTACGTCGACCGCCTGGTCCAGCGCCTGGCCGAGCAACTGCCGCCGCGCAGCGCCCTGTACGTCACCGCAGACCACGGCATGCTCGACATCCCCTTCGACGAGCAGTCCCGCATCGACTTCGACGAGGACTGGGAGCTGCGCGCCGGCGTCGCCCTCCTCGGCGGCGAGGGCCGTGCCCGCCACGTGTACGCGGTGCCGGGCGCCGAGAACGACGTCCTGACCGTCTGGCGCGAGGTGCTCGGCGAGCAGTTCTGGGTGGCGGGCCGGGACGAGGCGATCGCGGCGGGCTGGTTCGGTCCGCCCGGCGCCATGGACGAGCGGGTCTACGGACGCATCGGCGACGTCATCGCGGCCGCCCACGACGACGTGGCGATCATCGCCACCGAGAAGGAGCCCAAGGAGTCGGCCCTGGTCGGCATGCACGGCTCCATGACCGCCGTCGAGCAGCTCGTGCCGCTCATCGAGGTGCGCTCCTGACCGGGTTCGCGCCGCACACCGTCCCCACGTACGTCTCGAAAGGCCGCAACTCCCCATGCCCGAGCTGGTGTTCTTCTCCGGAACGATGGACTGCGGAAAGAGCACGCTGGCTCTGCAGATCGAGCACAACCGCTCGGCCCGCGGACTGAAGGGGATGATCTTCACCCGTGACGACCGCGCCGGCGAGGGCAAGCTCTCCTCGCGGCTCGGCCTCGTCACCGACGCGATCGAGGCCGCGGACGGCTTCGACTTCTACGCCCATCTCGTCGACCATCTCTCGCGGGGCGGCAGCGCGGACTACGTGATCGTGGACGAGGCGCAGTTCCTCGCCCCCGCGCAGATCGACCAACTGGCCCGCGTCGTCGACGACCTCGGGCTCGGTGTCTTCGCCTTCGGCATCACCACGGACTTCCGCTCCAAGCTCTTCCCCGGTTCGCAGCGCCTGGTCGAACTCGCCGACCGCGTCGAGGTGTTGCAGGTCGAGGCCCTGTGCTGGTGCGGTGCCCGGGCCACCCACAACGCCCGCACGGTAGGCGGCGTGATGGTCGTGGAAGGCGCCCAGGTCGTCGTCGGCGACGTCAACCACGCTGCGGACGAGGTGGGTTACGAGGTGCTGTGCCGCCGCCACCACCGCAAGCGGATGACGAGCGCCTCGTCTCACGCGGCGGCTCTTTCCCCGGACGTCCTGCCGGTCACCTCCGGTTGATCGCCTCGCCTCGCCGGATTCGTATGCCGCACGTACGCGCATGAATTCGTCATGTTGAAGGCATGACGGCGAGGATTCCCTGGTCGGCGGGGTGGGGCCGAGACTTGAACCTGCCAAGGATTCGGTCACCCGCCCCGAAGGACTGCCATGGACCTCGTTCCCGAGCTTTCGCCCTTCTTCCGCGGCCCCCAGCACTTGGTGCACAAGCCGGACAGCCCCGAGGCCTTCCTCCTCGGTGCGGGCGCGCCCGTGCGGCAGAGCTTCACCTACGCCACCGAACTGCCCGCGGATCACCCGCTGTTCGGCGACATGGCCGCGCCCTTCCACGATCTGCTCTTCCCCGTCGAGGCGCTGCGGCACGCGGCCCTGTTCGCGGCCCGGCAGTACTTCCGGGTGCCGCCGCAGCGGGTCACCGCGGTCTCCGTCAGTGGCACGGAGATCACCGACGTGGCTCCGTGGCGGCGGTCCGGCGGGCCCGCGCGGATCGCGCTCGAACTCGCCCTCACCCCGGTCAACGTGATCACGGGAGTGCCCCGCGGCCTGGAGTGCGAGGCCGTCGTGTCGATCGGCGGCCGGCGCTGCGGGACGGCAGGCGCCGAACTCGTCTTCCTCTCGCCCGGAGTGCACCGCGGTCACCGCGAGGCGGGGCGGCGGCAGAGCGAGCAGAGCCTCCTCGCCGGGCACGGGCAGATCGCGGTGACCGGCGTGCCCGCGCCCGAACGCGTGGGGCGCCGCAGCGCGCACAACGTACTGGTGGGGCTGCCGGCCGAGGGCGAGGACGAGCGGCTCGTCTTCCCCGTGGACCTGGACGCCGCGGGCCGGGTCTTCGGCGACGAGGTGCCCGCGGCGCTGTTCCTGGAGGCCTCACGGCAGGCGGCCCTGCTGGCCGCCGCGGAGCTGCACGGGTTTGTCACGTCACACGCCCTGCTCACCCGCTGGCACGGTGCCTTCCGGGGCTTCGCCGAGCCGGCGCTGCCCCTGCACTGCGCGGTGTACGCGGAGAAGCCGGGCGACCAGGGCGTTGTACGGGATGCCGGCGGGCTGCCCACGGCCCGGTTGTGTCTCGACTTCCTGCAAGGAGACCGCGAAGTGGCCAGGGTGTCCGCGTCCGTACTGCAGGACTGCTAGGCACGCCATGCGATTCCGAGTGCTCGGGCCGGTCCGGATGGCACCGCGGGCGCCGACCGCGGCCAAGCCGCGGGTGGTGCTCGCCACCCTGCTGATGCAGAGCAACAGCGTGGTCTCCACCCATGCCCTCATCGACGAGCTGTGGAGCGAGGAGCCGCCCCGCACGGCCGCCACCACCCTTCAGGTCTACGTCTCCCATCTGCGCAAGGCACTCGTGGAGGGCGTCGCGGGCAGCGGGGAAGGGGCGCAGCCGCTGCTCACCGTGCCGCCCGGCTATCAGCTCCGGGTCGCCGCCGACGATCTCGACCTGCTGGTCTTCGAGACGTTGCGCGACGAAGGGCGGGCGGCCTACGGGCGCAAGGACTACGCGGAGGCGTCCCGGCGGCTCTCGCGTGCGCTCGCCCTGTGGACCGGGCCCGCGCTCTCCGGCATTCCGCACGGGCCGACCCTCCAGACCTCCGCGATCCGGCTCGACGAGCTGCGTCTTGAGGCCCTGGAACAGCGCATCTCGGCCGAACTGCGCATGGGCCGCCACCAGGAGCTGATCGGCGAACTCATGGCGCTCGCGCACGAGCACCCCCTGCGCGAGACCCTGCACTGCCATCTGATGGTCGCGCTGTACCGCTCGGGGCGGCAGTCGGACGCCCTGCACGTGTACCACCGGGCACGCCGCGGCCTCGTCGACGAACTCGGGGTGGAACCCGGCCCCGTGATGAGCCGCCTCCTGGAGCGGATCCTTGCCTCCGACGCCTCACTGACCTGGCAGCGGGACACACCGGCCGCTCCCGAGGTCCTGCCGCGTCCGGCGGGGCCCGTGGTGCGGCTGCCCGGGCCGGTGGACCACTTCACCGGGCGCACGGCCCAACTCGCCCTGGGGCAGCGGTTCCTGGCGGGAGCCGGGCCGCTGCCGGGGCGGGTGCTCGCGTTGTCCGGGCGGGCCGGGGCCGGGAAGACCGCGCTGGCCGCGCGCCTCGCGCACGACGCGGGTGACCTCTTCCCCGACGGCCGGGTGCTGTTGTTGCTGCGCGATGCCGGGGGGCGCGCCCTGACCCCGCATGCCGCCCTGTCGACGCTGTTGCGCCGACTGCGGGGAGGCAGTCAGGACGCGGCGCCCGTGGTGGCCGGCGAACCCGGGGCCCCCGTTGTCGCCCCCGAACCCGAACCCGCCGATCTGCTCTACGAGTTGACCAAGGGCCGCAAGATGCTCTTCGTCCTGGACGACGCGGTGTCCGAGGCGCAGGTGAGGCCGGTGCTCGCGGCACTGCCCGACAGCACGGTCCTGCTCACCGGCCGGCACGCGCTCGGCGCCCTCGACGGCGTACAGCACCTCGTCCTCGACGTGTTCAGCCGGGAGGAGGCGGAGGAACTCCTGGTGCGGTGCGGCGGTCCCGCGATGCGCGAGGACCCGGCCGCGGTCAGCGAGACCGCCAGGCTGTGCGGCAACCTGCCGCTCGCGCTGCGGGTGGCCGCGGCGGGCCTTGCCGCGCGTCCGCACTGGAGTGCCGCGGAACTCGTCGGGCGGCTCGCCGACGAACGGACCCGGCTCAGCTCCCTCGAACTCGGCGACCTCGACGTCCGCAGCAGTCTCCTGACCGCCTACCGGGACGTGGGGATACAGGGGCGGCAGGCATTCCGGCTGCTCGGGCTCGCCCCGCTGCCCGACTTCGCGCTGTGGAGCGCGGCGGCGCTGCTCGCCACGGAGCTCCCCGAGGCCGAGCGGCACACCGAGGAACTGGTGCGCGCCCAGCTCCTGGAGGCAAGGTCACGCCCCGGGCAGCTGACGACGGTGCGCTACAGCTTCCACCCCTTACTGCGGTCCCTGTCCCTCGAACTCCTCGACAAGCGGCCGGTGTCCGCCACCGACCGGCTCGGCCGCGCGTTCCTGGCCCTCGCCCGCCACGCCGACTCCCTGCTCGCACCGGGACGCGACCCGCTGGGGGACACCCTGGAACCGCCGGCCGGCATCAGCCCCGACGCGCTGATCGGATCGGCGCCCCTCCAGTGGTTCAGGGAGGAGGCGGCGGGGCTCCTGGAGACCGTACGGCAGGCGCACGCGGCCGGGCTCTGGCAGCTCTGCTCCGCCCTGGCATCGGCGTCGGCGGGCTACTACGAGGCCGGGGCACTGTGGGACGACTGGGAACTGGGACACCAACTCGCCCTGGACGCGGCCCGGCAGGCCGGTGATCCGCACGCGGAGGCCGCGGTCCTTCGCTCCCTCGGTGATCTGGCGTGGCAGCGCCAGGAGACGACGACGGCCGTCGACCGCTACCGCCTGGCCTGGCACCTCTTCACGCGCTGCGGGGACCGCGCGTCCGCGGCCCGCTGTCTGTCCGGCGAGGCGGACGTCATGCTGGGGCAGGGCCGGGGGGCGCGGGCCGAGCGCTGCTATGTGCGTGCGCTGTCGGCCGGGCAGGCCGAGAACGATCCGCGGGGCATCGCCGACGCCCTGCGCGGCCTCGCCCTGGTGGCGCTGCGGGAGGGGCGGACCGCCGAGGCCCGCGGCCGGCTCACCGAGTGCGCGGCACAGGCCCGGCGTGCGGGCGACCGCCGCTGGGAGGAGTACGCCACGCGCACGCTGGGCGCGGTGGACGCCGCGGACGCCGCGGTGGCCGCGGGCCGCGGGGGAGACCTCGCGGGCCGGCCGCTGGAGGTCAGGCCGGGGGTGTGGCTGCTTTCGGCTCTCGGTCCGGCGCTGCCGCAGTCCGCCTGAGCGGAAGGGGGCAGCCGGAGTCGGCGTACTGCGGCATGCGGCCTTGGCGGCATGCGGCCTTGGCGGTATACGGCCTTGGCGGTATACGGCCTTAAGGGATGCTTGCGCGGCGTCAAAGCCCCCTGCGTCAGAGCGTGTTGTCCTAGTAGCGTGACGTGGTGACCCGCCCGTGAGTGGCTCCCCCGGGATGCCGTGGAAGGAGCGCAGACACAGTGCGCCGTATCGCGTCCGAAGTCCAGATCAGCGCACGTCCCGACGAGGTGTGGGCCGTCCTCACCGATTTCGAGCGGTTCCACGAATGGAACCCGTTCCTGGTGCGGGCCGCCGGTCGCGCCGAGCCGGGGCAACGGCTCATGCTGCGCTTCCGGTTGCCGAACGGCGGCCGCGAGATGGTGTTCAAGCCGACCGTCCTGATCAGCGAGCCCAGTCGGCTGCTGCGCTGGCGGGGCCGGCTGGGTGTGCCCGGTGTGTTCGACGGACTGCACTCCTTCGAGCTGACGCCGAGCGGGGGCGGCACCCATGTGTTGCAGAGCGAGACGTTCACCGGCGCGCTCGTCCCCGTCACCGGCTCCGTCATCCGGCAGAGCGAGACGGGGTTCGGGATGCTGACCGATGCCCTGAAGGGGCGGGTGGAGGAGCGGGCCGCGAACTGAGGCCCGCGAGCCGCCGGCCGCCGGCCGCGAGCGGAGCCGGGAGCCACGAGCCGGGGCCGGGCTTCGCGCGCCGGGCGCCGGGCGTCTGGCAGGGGAGCCTGCCGCCGGCCCCCGGGGGAAGTGGGGCCGGCGGCAGGCTCGCCCCGGGACCGCGCCGAACGGGTGCGGCGCATGTCCAGCAGCCTGCCGGGGTGCTCTAAAGGCGCACTTGGGCCCGCGCGGACGGATGGCCTGCAAGGGCCTCTTTAGCCACTGCCGGGAGAGTCGAGCGACCGTGACTCCTCCGGAAAGGCAGCGTTGACGATGACAACTGAGCTGACCGCACAAGTGTGCGTGGTCGGAGGGGGTCCCGCGGGCCTCACCCTGGCCGTGGAGCTCGCCAAACGCTCGGTCTCCGTCGTGGTCCTGGAGCAGAGCGGCCACTTCGACCGGTCGTTCCGCGGCGAGTCGGTCTCTCCCGACTCGGTGTGGCTCCTCGACCGCCTCGGCGTCCTGGGGCGGCTGGACGGCGCGTACCAGCAGATGCACCGCATGGAGATAGTGGACTCCGGCAGCACCGTGCTGCGTGCCGACTTCACCCGCTTTCCCTATCCGCACCCCTACCCGGTCGAGATGCCGCAGCCCGCACTCCTGTCGGCGCTGGCCGGGCTCGGCGAGGAGCACGCCGACCACTTCACGCTGCTGCGCAAGGCCACCGCCGTGGGCCTGGTGCGCGAGGGCGAGGGGCCGGTGACCGGGGTGCGGGCGCGTACGCCGGAGGGCGAGGTCACGGTGCACGCGGCCCTGACGGTGGCGGCGGACGGGCGGTTCAGCAAGGTGCGGGAGATGTCCGGGCTGCCCTACACCCGTATGCCGCTGGAGCGGGACGTGGTGTGGCTGAAGCTGCCCTTCCCGGCCGAGTGGGACGACCGCACGTACCGCATCCGCATCGAGGGCGATCAGCACGGCCTGTTCATCCCCACCCGTCCCGACAGCGTGCGGGTGGGCTTCAACATCCCCAAGGGCGGCCTCAAGGAACTGCGTGCCAAGGGACTGCCCGCCCTGTACGAGCGCCTTGACCGGCTCGCCCCCGAACTGTCCGGCACGGTGCGCTCCGAGATCCGCAGCTGGTCGGACACGTCGATGCTCGACATCTTCACCACTCTGGTGCCGCGCTGGTCCTGTCCCGGCCTGGTGCTCACCGGCGACGCCGCGCACACCCTGACACCGATTCTGGGGCAGGGCGTCAACCACGCCATCATCGACGCGGTGACCCTGGCCCCGCTGGTGCGGCGGGCCTTCGCGGCCGGCGGTTCCGTCACGGAACTCGTCCGCGCCGGCGAGGAGTTCCAGCGGGCCAGGGAGACGTCGGTGAGCAAATCGCGGGCGCTCCAGCTGCGCCAGGAGCGGCTCTTCGCGCTGCACGGCGCCGGCGGCACGCTCCGGCGCACCCTGTACCGGGCCGTGGACCGCAGCCAGCGGCTGAAGCAGCGGGTGCTCGCGGGGGCGTACTTCCAGTTGCAGCGGCCGGGACCGCACGCGGTGGCCACGCACCGGCCGGCGTCGCGTGTGTGAGGGCACCCGACGCGTACGGCGAAGGCCCTGACTCCGGGCGGGAGTCAGGGCCTTCGCCGTACCGGCGCGGGGTGCGCGGCCCGGGCAGGTCACCAGGTGACGGGCAGCCGGGTCAGTCCGTGCACCATCATGCCGGTCGTCATCCGCAGATCGGCGACGTCCTCCGCGAGCTTGAGGGCGGGGAAGCGGCGCAGCAGCGAGCCGATGACGATCTGCAGTTCGGCGCGGGCGAGGGCCGCGCCGAGGCAGTGGTGCGGCCCGTGGCCGAAGGCGACGTGCTGGTTCGCCGAGGGGCGCCGCGGGTCGAAGTCGGCGGGCGAGCCCTCGGGGAAGCGCGCCGCGTCCTGGTTGGCCGAGCAGATCGCCGCGAGCACGGCGCTGCCCTTGGGGATGAGCGTCCCGCCGAGCTCGACGTCCTCCAGGGTGACGCGCAGCGGACCGCCGTCACCGATGGGGTTGATCCGCATCAGCTCCTCGACGGCGTGCTCGATCATGTCGGGGTTCTCGCGCAGCGCGGCCAGGTGCTCGGGGTGCCGCAGCAGGGTCAGTACACAGGTGCCGATCATGGAGACGGTCGTCTCGTGCCCGGCGACGAGCAGCGTGATGCACATGGTGATCAGCTCGTGCTCGGTGAGCCGTCCCTCGTCGTCGTGGGCGGCGACGAGCGCTCCGATGAGGTCGTCGGTGGGCTCCTCCCGCTTGCGCTGGATGAGAGCCGCCAGGTACGCGATCATCGACGAGCGCTGGACGGCCGTCTCCTCGGGCGTGTGCGAGGTGAGCGACACGAAGGCGTCGGACCAGGCGCGGAAGCGGCCCCTGTCCTCGAAGGGCACGCCGAGCAGCTCGCAGATGACCATCACCGGCAGTGGGAACGCCAGTTCGGTATTGAGGTCGACGGGCGGCGCGAGGCGGTCCATCGAGTCGAGCAGCCCGTCGGTGAGTTCCTGGATGCGCGGGCGCAGTCGCTGCACACGGCGCCCGGTGAACTCCCGCAGGACCAGCTTGCGCAGCCGGGTGTGCTCGGGCGGGTCCATGGTGAACAGGCCGCCGGCCAGCGGGGGCGTGCTGGACAGCTGGGGGGCGCCGGGCGCGACGGTGGCGGCGCGGCTGAAGCGGGGGTCGGCGAGCACGGTGCGCACGTCGTCGTAGCGGGTGACCACATGCCCCGGGTCACCGCTCGGCAGGCGTACGTGAGCTACCGGGCAGCTCTCCCTCAACTCGGCGTACAAGGGCGGCACTTCGATGGCGGAGGGGCGGTGGAACGGATAGCTCAGAGTCGGCTCCGCGGCGTTCGCGCCGCTGGGGGCCGGCTGCTCTTCGACGTCCATGGGTGCTGCCTCCATGAGGGGGTCGGGGCTCGCATGAGGGGGTCAGGGCACGCGAGATCGTCGCAACCGGGCCTTGTGCCGCGGCAAAGGCCCCGTATCCGGCGGCGTCTCAGCGCTGCCAGCCGTCGGGCGTGCGCAGCCCGTACCCGAGGGCGCGGTCGAGGGCGATGTGCAGCAGCCAGGCCAGGCCGAAGGTGAACGGCGCGGCATTCTGGCCGGGGCCGTCCGCGAGCAGCGCCACGACCGTCATCCAGACCAGCGGTCCGACCGGCCGGTGGACGAGGTTGTACACCCCCACGGTGGCGCGCGGCAGCTGACCGTGCTGATGCGGGCCCGAGGCGCCGACGAAGAACGACAGGTCGGGCGCGATGAAGCCGAGCACGCCGAGCGGGATCACCCAGCCCGCGTGTTTGACCATCTCGAACACGACCCAGACGAGCAGGAACGCGCCGAGCAGCGCCCAGGCGGTGCGGACCGCCACCGGCTTCGAACTGCGGGTGGCGTCCCGGGTGGCGGAAGACGTCATGAATCACTCCTGGTGAGGGGCGGGGGCGGCGTGCGGGGAGGGCCGGCGCGTCGGTGCCGACGTACGGCACGCGTCGGCGCCACCCTCGCGTGCCGGACTAAAGACTCGGTTAAGCCGGACTCTCCGAGCCGCCGCGGCCACACGGATTTGGCCGTCCTTTAGCCGCCGGCCGCACGCTGCGTGATGTGTCGGCCGGGGTCCGCTCCGCAGTGGATCCGGCGCCCTCCCGGCCGGGCAGCGACCCGGCCCGCGCATGTCCATGCTGTGCGGGCCCGGCTCCGCCCGTCCGATCGGCCGCCGGCCGAGCGCCGCGCGGCGGACCCCCGCCGGCACACTCACGCAGGACGGACCCGAGGCGGAGCAAGATGACGCGATACCTGGCCCGGAGCAGCATCGACGAGAGTTCGAGCGCGGACATACGGCTGTTCTGCTTCCCGTACGCGGGCGGCGGCGCTTCGGCGTACGGGCGCTGGCAGCGCACCCTGGACGCCCACGGCGCGGGGGTGCGGGTGATGCCCGTCCAGCTCCCCGGCCGTGAAGGACGCATCGACGAACCCCGGTTCACCGATCTGCGCGCCTTGATCGACGACATGGACGCCCAGCTCGACGACGAGCTGGAGCGGCCCCACATCTTCTACGGGCACAGCATGGGCGCGCTGATCGCCTACTCGCTGGCCTGGCGGCGGCAGCAGCGCTGCGCCCCGCTGCCGCTCGCGGTCGTACTGAGCGCCTACCGTGCACCGCACCTGCCCGCGCCGCAGATCGCGAGCCCGGAGGCGAGCGACGAGGAGCTGATCGAGAGCCTGGCCGCGCTCGGCGGCATCCCCCAAGTGCTGCTCAACCACCCGGACTTCCTCTCCGCGCTGCTGCCGGTGGCCCGCGACGACCTGCTGCTGTGCACGGGCGACGCCGCCTCGTACACCTCCGAGCCGCTGCGGGTGCCGCTGCACCTGTTCGCGGGGCGCAGGGACCGGCTTGTCTCGGTGCCCGAGGTGGTCTCGTGGCGGCGGCACGCGGGGCGGGGCTGCGAGGTGCGGACGATGCCCGGCGGGCACTTCTTCGTCCGGGCCCACGAGGAGGCCTTCCTGGGTGAACTCGCCCCCCTGGTCCGCCAGTACGCGCGGGTGCCCGTCGCCGCCTGACGGCGCGGTGTCCGGCTCCCGCGCACGCACGCTCCGGCCCGTGTCCGGATCTCTGTCCCGGTACGCCCCCGCGTGCCACCGTGAGGCGTCGCCGGAGCGGGCCGCGACCCGATCAGGAGGTGCGCCGTGATGCCGACACCGAAGACTCCGCCGTGGCCGCTCGTGCTCGACGACGTCTACGGGCCCCATGACGTGCGCGCCCTGCCACCTGCGCGACTGCCCGCGCTGGCCGCGGAGGTCCGGGAGTCCCTCGCCCCGAGTCCCGGTGCGGACGCCACCGTCGAGCTGGGCATCGCGCTGCACCGCGTCTTCGACTCCGCCCGCGATCAGGTGGCCTGGGACAGCCCCACGGCGTCCTTCGCCCACGAACTGCTCCGGGACCGGCGCGCGTTCGCGAGCCGAACCGGCAGCGTCGCGCCCCTGGGCGGGCGGGCCCTTTCGTACGCCGAAGGGCTCGCCCGCGCCTTTCTGCTCGGCGGGCGCACCGACCGGCACGCGATCGCCGTCGTGGACAGCGCCACCCTCGCCACCGACGCGGCCCGGGAGGCCCTGGACTCCCTCGCCCGCAACCCGGGACTGCGGATCGTCGTCGTGGTGCACGGGGACGGCGGGCCGCCCCGTGGTGCGCGGGGCGGGCTCACCGGCAGGATCGGGGGAGCCCTGCGCCGCGCGCCCCTCGTCGGGACGGGCCTGTACGACGCGCTCGGCGGGCCGGGTCTCGAACACACCGGTCCGGTCGACGGCCGCAGCCCCGCGCGGCTGGAGTCCGCGCTGCGGGCCGCCAGGGACGCGGGCCGTCCGGTGGTCGTGCACTGCGTGACCCCGGGGCGGGCCGTGGCCGGGCGGTCCGCCGGGCCGCCCGCGCGGTCGTGGGCGGCCGTCTTCGCCGGTGAGCTGGCCGAGGCCGGGGCCGAGCGGCCGGACGTGGTCGCGGTGAGCGCGGCCCGGCGGCTTCCCCCTGTCTTCGCGGAGTTCGCCGCCATGGACCCGGAGCGCGCCTTCGCCGCGGACGGCAGCCGGGAGCATGCCGCCTATTGCGCGGCGGGCCTGGCCGCCGAGGGGCTGCATCCCGTGGTCGCCGGGCCCTGCGGGACGCCGGCGCCCGCGGTGGGGCACGGGCACGGGACCACCTTCGTGCTCGACGGGGCGCGGTCCCCGGCAGGGCTTCCGGACGGGGTGCGCTGTTCCGTGCCGCGCGACGGGGCGCGGTTGCGGGTGCGCCTGCGGGAGGCCCTCGGCGTCGCGGACGCGCCCACCGCGGTGTGCTTCCCCGAAGGGCCCGTGGCGCCGGACGTCGAGGCCGTGGCCCACGACCGGGGGCTCGACGTGCTGTGCGGTGCGCGGCAGCTGCCCGGCGACGTACTCGTCGTGTCCGTCGGAGCCATGGCCGGGATCTGCCTGGAGGCGGCCCGGCTGCTCGACGAGCGGGGGGTCGGGGTCACCGTCGTGGACCCCGGGTGGGTCGACCCTCCGCCCGCGCGGCTGGGGGAACTCGCCGCCGAGCACGCGCTGACGGTGACCGTGCGGGACGGCGTACCGTCCTTCGCCGAAACCGGTGAGGCGGTCGGCGGTGCCCCGCTGACCGGTGCCGTTCTCGCCGAGAGCGTCGCGCTGCGGCTCGGTGAACTCCACGATGCCTGCGGCTGACTCCCGTACCAAGCCTGTGGCCCGCCGTCCCGGTGAAGGGGCGGCGGGCCACAGGCTTGGTACGGAGATGGCTCAGCCGACGGTCTGCGCGGAGGGCCGGTCCGCCGGGGCCGCGGAGACGTCCGCCGTCCCGGCCGCGCTCCCGCCGGCGCCCCCGCCCGTGCTCTGCGGACCGGCAGAGGTGAGGGGCCCGCGCCGGAAGCCGAGGAGACCGGTGAGCACGGACAGGGCCAGGAACACCAACAGGACGGTGAACGCGGACTGCAGCCCGTTCACCAGCGCGACATCGGGGTTCGCGCCGTGCGCGGCCTCCGACGCCGTCTTGTTGTTGAGCACCGTCACGGCGACGGCGATGCCGAACGCGGCGCCGATCTGCGTCGAGGCGTTGAGCAGCGCGGAAGTGGTCCCCGCGTCATCGTCGGTGGCCTCCGACGTGCCCACCACCGGGGTCGGGATGAGGCAGAAGACCAGGCCGACGCCGAACAGGGCGGTGGCCGGCAGCAGGAAGCTCCAGTAGCCGGAGTGCACGGGCAGGCCCATCAGCATCACGACGCAGCCCGCGAGCGCGACCGTACCGGCCAAATACATGTTCCGCGGCCCCGTCCTGCCGATCAGCGTCGAGGCGAGGGGAGCGAGGACCATCAGCGCGATGCTCACCGGCAGATACGCCAGACCGGTCTGCAGCGGGCTGTAGCCGAGGACGCCCTGCATCCACAGGGGCAGCAGGAAGAAGATCGGCATCATGATCGCCGCGGTGAGGAACTCGCCGAGGCTGCCCGCCACCACGGAACGCGAGCGGAACAGCCGGAGCGGCACGAGCGGCGCCTTGCTGCGCTTCTCCACCACCACGAACGCGACGAGCAGCGCCGCCGCGCCGGCGAAGGCCCCCAGGGTGCGCAAGTCGGCCCAGCCGTGGTCGCCGGAGGTCACGATGGCGTACACGAGCAGCAGCAGGCCGCCGGTCGCGGTGACCGCTCCCGCGAGGTCCTTGGCGGGCCGGTCGCCGGACGGCCTCGGCGCCTTGATGAGGGCGATGGCGGCCGCGCCGACGGCCAGGCCGATCGGCACATTGATCCAGAACGCCCAGCGCCAGTCCACGTTGGCGATGGCTCCGCCCAGGATGGTGCCGGTGCTCGCGCCGATGCCGATGACCGCGCCCCACACGCCGAACGCCTTCGCCCGCTCCTTGGTGTCGGGGAACACCGTCACGAGAATGGACAGTGAGGCGGGCGACAGGGCCGCGGCGCCGATGCCCTGCAGCGCACGCGCGGTGAGCAGCTGGCCCTCCGAATCGGCGAGACCGGCACCCAGCGAGGCGAGCGTGAACAGCGCGAGTCCCGCCAGGAAGACGAGCCTGCGGCCGACCACGTCCGCGAGCCGCCCGCCGAGCAGCAGGAGACCTCCGAAGAGCAGGACGTAGATGTTCATGACCCACTGAAGGCCGGTGGTCGAAAGGCCGACGGCGTCCTTCAGCTCGGGGCCCATCACATTTACGACGGACGAGTCGATGGCGATGACGAACTGGGCAAGGGAGATGACTCCGAGCACCCACCAGCGCCGGGGGTCTGGCGGGGCGGTGGCGGCAGGTGCGGACGCCCCCGCGTGAGCGGTACCCCGCTCGGGAGCCGGGTCGGTCTTCATGAGGTCTCCTCGCATGCCGGGCCGGGTGGCCGGCGGGGACTGGATGTTCCGGGTGGGTCGTGCGTGCAGGTACCGCAGGGTGCGCGCGTGTCCTTGCGGCTCGCTGAAGCGCCCGCCTTCGGCTCCCGTCCGGCGGCCCGTTCCTTCGGCTCCCGCCCGGCGGCCCGCCTGCAACCGGCCCTTTAGCCCTCCCCGGCACGGTCACTGGCCACGAGCGGCGGCGACGGTCGTGCGTGTGGCCGCTGCCCGACTGACGGGAGAAGAGGAACGTGACCACAGCAGTGACAACCCCCGAGGCTGAGCAGCTCGGTCCGCTCGACCGGCTCCGCGACCTGCACCAGAAGGGGCGGATCGCGGCCGAGTACCCTGCGGTGCCCGCGCTCCTGGCCGAACTCGTCGGCCGCGACGCGGACTTCGCCGCTCTCGCCCGCGCCGGACGGCTGCTCGCCCGGGTCCCGCCGGAGAGCATCGAAGAGCTGCACCCGGGCGTCGCGCCGGCGACCGTGGCGCTCACCGGACACGGCATGCTGGACGCGCTGCCCCCGGCCCTCACCGCTCAGTTCGCCCGGCACGGCATACCGGTGCGGATCTCCGACGCCGAGTACGACTCCTGGCTGCGGGACCTCCAGGACACGTCGAGCCCGCTGTACGAGACCGGCACGGAGCTCGCCCTGTGCGTCCTGGACGCACAGATCGTCTTCGACGAGCTCCCGCTGCCCTGGCAGATCACCGACCTGGCCGCGGCCCTGGACGGCAAGCTGAAGCAGATCGCCGGGCTCGTCGAGCGCTACGCCGAGCACGGCTCCGGCACTCTGGTCCTCAACACCCTGCCGCTCCTGAGCGGCCACACCCACCAGCTCGTCGACCAGGCCTCGCGCGGTGAACTGGCCTGGCGGTGGCGCGAGTTCAACGCCGGGCTCCTTCGCCTGGCGGCCGTCCACCCGCGCCTGCACGTGGTCGACCTCGACCCGCTGATCGCCGACGGCGGCCCGGTGCGCGACAGCAGGCTCGCCGCGTACGCGAAGGTGCACCTGGGCGAGGAGCTCCTGGGGCGGTACGCGCGCGAGATCGGGCATCTCGCCCGGACGCTGCGCGGACGCGCCAAGAAGGTCCTCGTCGTCGACGCCGACAACACCCTGTGGGACGGCATCCTCGGCGACGACGGCGCGGACGGCATCGCCGCGGCGACGACGTACCGCGGCGAGGCGTTCGGCAAGTTCCAGCGGGTCGTCAAGCAGATCGGCGCCCAGGGCGTGCTGCTCGCGGTGTGCAGCAAGAACGACCGGGAGCCCGTCGTCGACGTACTGCGCGACCACCCCGACATGTCGTTGCGCGAGGCCGACTTCACCCGGATCAACGCCAACTGGGATCCCAAGGACGGCAATCTGCGGGACATCGCCGCGCGTCTCAACCTCGGCGTGGACAGCTTCGTCTTCGCCGACGACTCGCCCTTCGAGTGCGGCCTGGTCGCGGCCGGCCTGCCGGAGGTCGCCGTGGTCCGGCTCGACGAGGAGCCCGCCCTGCACGTGGACCGGCTACTCGCCGACGGCTGGTTCGACGTGCGCGCGCTGACCGCCGAGGACCGGCTGCGCTCGGGGCAGTACCGCTCCGAGGCCGAGCGACAGGACCTCCAGGAGAGCTCCGGCTCGATGGAGGACTATCTGCGGGCCCTGGACATCCGCCTCGAGATGTCGCCCGTACGCGACCACGAAGTGACCCGCGTCTCCCAGATCACCCTGCGCACCAACCAGTTCAACCTCACCACCCGCAGGCTCCAGGAGGCCGACGTACAGGAGCGGCGCGCCGATCCGGACCATCTCGTGCTCGCCCTGCGCGCCCGCGACAAGTTCGGTGACAACGGCGTGATCGGCGCCGTCTTCGCGCACCGCGCGGGCGACGCCCTGCACCTGGACAACATGCTGCTCAGCTGCCGGGTCTTCGCCCGGGGCATCGAGCAGGCGGCCCTGAGCGCGCTTTTGACGCACGCCCGCGACACCGGGGCGTCGACCGTGCACGCGAGCTTCCGGCCCACCGCGAAGAACCACCGGGTGCGCGGCTTCTACCCCTCGCTCGGATTCGGCACGGCCGCGGAAACGGCCGACGGAGGGCTCGACTTCGTCCACCGGCTCGACGACATCCCGCCGGTGCCCGGACATCTGGCCCTGCGGGCCGACTTCGCCGCGGGCCGCCCGTCCGCGAGCTGACGACAAGACCGGCGAAGCATGCCCAGCACCCGCACAAGCGGCACCCAAGCCGTTCGCCGCAGCATCGCAATGTCCGAAAAGACCAACGTCCGGCGCTGCGCCGGCGGATCGTCGAAAGGTCAGGGAACGACGTTGACAGCCTTCCGAACCTTTACGGAACTGGTCCTGGCGCGTACCGACGCGCTCGGCTCCAAGGACGCCTTCATCTTTCTGCCGGACGACGCCAAGGGTTCGGCCCCCCAGCACCTGACGTACCGTCAACTCGACCAGGAGGCCCGCAGGATAGGGGCCTGGCTCCAGCAGAACGGGGCCGCCGGGCACCAGGTCCTGCTGCTGTTCCCCTCGGGCCTGGAATTCGTCAAGGGCTTCATCGGCTGCCTGTACGCGGGGGCCGTCGCGGTGCCCGCGCCGCTCCCCACCGAGCAGGGCAACCACTTCACCCGGGTCTCGGGGATCCTGCGCGACGCGGAGGCGCGCGCGGTCCTCACCGACTCGGACAACGCCCCCGACATCACCGCCTGGCTCGCGGCCGAGAACATGACCGACGTGCGCTGCCTGGCCACCGACGCCCCCGACCACGGTGACGCGGCGGCCTGGACCGCGCCGGCCCTGACCCCGCAGGACCTCGCGTTCCTCCAGTACACCTCGGGATCGACCAGCGACCCCAAGGGCGTCATGGTCTCGCACCGCAACCTGCTCGCCAACGAGCAGGCCATCAAGAATTCGGCGGGCGGCGACTCCCACACCCGCTACGGCGGCTGGCTGCCCTTCTACCACGACATGGGCCTGATCGGGCACATCCTGCAACCCCTGTTCCTCGGCGGCTCGGCCGCCCTGATGTCGCCGGTGTCGTTCCTCAAGCGGCCGCACCGCTGGCTCCAGATGATCGGCGACCACAAGGTCACCATCGGCGGCGGCCCCAACTTCGCGTACGACCTGTGCCTGCGCCGCGTCACCGACGAGCAGCTCGCCACCCTCGACCTGTCCAGCTGGCGGGTCGCCTGCAACGGAGCCGAGCCCGTCCGGGCGGAGACGATACGGGCCTTCACCGAGCGCTTCGCACCCGCGGGCTTCAGGCCCGAGACGTTCTTCCCCTGCTACGGCATGGCCGAGACGACGCTCCTCGTCTCCGGCACCCCGCAGGCCAGCCGGCCCGTCATCCTCGGCGTCGACTCCGAGGCCCTGGAAGCGGGCGAGCTCGCCGACCCGCGCGAGGACGCCCCGAGCCGCACCCTGGTCAGCAGCGGAGTCGTCAACGCCGACGACTTCGACGTACGCATCGTCGACGCGGAGACCTTCAAGGAGCGCGAAGAAGGGACCGTCGGCGAGATCTGGGTGCGCGGCGAGAGCGTCGCGGGCGGCTACTGGAAGCGCCCGCTGACCAACAAGGAGATCTTCGACGCGGCCATCTCCAACGGCAAGGGCGGTCAGGACGCGGGCGGTTGGCTGCGCACCGGCGACCTGGGCGTGCTTGAGGACGGCCAGCTCTACGTGACGGGCCGGCTCAAGGAACTGGTCATCTTCGCGGGCCGCAACCTCTACCCGCAGGACATCGAGCGGGCGGTGCAGGGCACCGACAAGGCGCTCGGCATCGGCGCGGGCTCGGTCTTCGCGGTGGAGACCGACCGCGAGCATCTGATTATCGTCCAGGAGGTGCGCACCAGCAAGGTCACCACCGACCTGCGCACGCTGGCCACCGGCGTCCAGGCCTTCGTCGGACGGGAGTTCAACATCCCCGCGGGCAATGTGCTCCTGGTGCGCCCCGGCACGATCCGCAAGACCACCAGCGGAAAGATCCAGCGCACCTTGATGAAGCAGCTGTTCCTCAAGGGGCAGATCACCCCGCTGTACGAGGTCCTCGAGCCCGCGGTCCGCGAGCTCGTCGCCGACGCCATCGACCGCCCGCTGGTTCCGGGAGCCTGACATGGAGCATCCGCCGTACCGGCTGGCCGAGGAGTTCGACGCCTTCCTCGGGGACCCGAACGACCCGCGCGCCACCTTCTCGTACGAGCGCTGCACCGAGCTCGACGAGAAGGAGGAGTTTCCCGCGGACATCTGCCGCCTCCTCGGGGAATGGGGCCTCAGCGACTACTACGTGCCGGTCCAGCACGGCGGACGGCTCAACGACTACGAGCAGTTGCTCCAGCTCCTGCGGGCCGTCGCGAGGCGCGACCTGACGACCGCGATCGGCCACGGCAAGACCTACCTGGGCGGCGTCTGCGTCTGGGTGGCAGGCGGCGCCGAGCAGGCCGAGCGGCTCGGCGCCGACATCCGGGCCGGGGTGCCGGTCTCGCTGGGTCTCACCGAGCGGGCACACGGCAGCGACCTGTTGGCGTGCGAGGTGAACGGCCGCCCGGCCGGGACGCCGGACGACAGCGACGGCGACGACAACGACGACCGCGACGGCTGGCTGGTGAGCGGCGAGAAATGGCTCATCAACAACGCCACCCGCGGCTCGCTCGTGTCGCTGCTCACCCGCACCGACCCGGCGGGCGGACCGCGCGGCTTCAGCGTCCTGCTCGTGGACAAGCGGGAGCTGGACGAGGCCACGTACCGGCATCTGCCCAAGGTGGACACCCACGGCATCCGGGGCGCCGACATCTCGGGCATCTTCTTCGACGGGGCCCGGGTGCCGCGCGGGGCCCTGGTCGGCGCCGAGGGCGCCGGCATCGAGACGGTCATCAAGGCCCTCCAGCTCACCCGCACCATGTGCGCCGCGCTCTCGCTCGGCGCGGGCGACCACGGGCTGCGCATCGCCCTGGACTTCGCCGAGGAGCGCGAGCTCTACGGGCGGCGGCTCATCGAGCTGCCGAAGGCCCGCAGGACCCTGGGCGCCGCGGCGGCCGACGTGCTGCTGCACGAGGCGCTCGCCCTGGTGGCCTCGCGCGCCGTGCACACCCAGACCGCGGAGATGAGCCTGACCGCCGCGGTCACCAAGTACCTGCTGCCCTCCGGTACCGAGGGCGTGCTCACCGAACTGACCCGGCTGCTCGGCGCCCGCGCCTTCCTCAAGGACGTGTACGCGCACGGCCGGTTCCAGAAGCTCGACCGGGACCACCGCATCGTGGGCCTGTTCGACGGCAACACACTGGTGAACCTCAACTCCGTCGTGAACCAGTTCCGTTCGCTGGTACGCGGTCACCGCCGCGGCACCGGCGACACGGCGGGAGCCGCGGCCGCCCAGGACCTGGGCGCGGCGCTGCCCCCGCTCGACCCCGGGCGGCTGTCCGTGGTGGCACGGCGCGGCAGCGGCATCATCGCGGGTCTGCCCGGCGACGTCGCCGAGCTGACCCGGCGGGCGCAGTCCCGTCCCGGCCTGTGGCCGGCCGTCGCGGCGGCCCGGCGGCTGCTCGCCGTCACCGACACGGTGCACGCCGAGATGGAGATCCACCAGGACGTCGTCACCGACGTGACCCCGGCCGCGTTCGAGACCGCCCGCCGCTACACCCTGTGCTACGCGGGCGCGGCCGTCCTCGGCCTGTGGACGGCGAACGCGGACCGCTTCGCCGAGGGCCCGACCGCCGCGCTGTGGCGGGACGCCTTGTGGCTGCGGGCCGCGCTCGACCGGGTCCTCACCGGCCTCGGGGAGGGCGACTCGCCGGGCACGGCCGACGACTCGGAGCCCGAGACCTACGAGGCGCTGCTCGCCGAACTGCGGTCCGCCCGCGCACAGGGCCGCCTGTTCTCGCTCCTGGAACAGCGCGAACCTGCCCCGTCCGACCCCGGGAAATCCGCCGAGAACACCGTCGCGAAAACCGCCGCGAACGCCGCTGCCACGCACGGCGAGAACGAGAGGACGTCATGCTGACCGGTTCCCTGCCCCAGGGGGCCCCAGAAGCCCCCGCCACCGGCCAGGAGACGCGGGTCACCGCCCGCGTCGCCGAGCTGGAGAAACGTCTCGGCGACCCGACCGACGAGAAGAACCCCGTCTCGTACGCCCGGCTCCTGGAGGCCGACGAGGCCGGGGAGATCTCCGAGGCCGGTGAGCGTGTCCTCGACGAGGCGGTGCTCAACGCCGACTTCGTGCCGCGTGAGCACGGCGGACGCCTGGAGCGGATCGACACTCTGGTACGCGTGATGCGCCAGGTGTTCCGCCGGGACGTCACCCTGGGCCTCGGCTACGGCGTGACCTCGTTCATGGCGGGCGTCAACGTGTGGACGGCCGGCTCCGCCGAGCAGCGCGAACGCCTCGCCCGCATCCTCCTCGACGGAGGCAAGGTCTCCGTCGCCTACCACGAGCTGGCGCACGGCAACGACTTCGTCCGCAATGAGTTCGCGGCCAAGGACGCGCCGGGCGGAGGCTATCTGCTCTCCGGCGAGAAGCAGGTCATCAACAACGCCGACCGGGCCGCGGCCTGGGTGCTGTTCAGCCGCACGAGCCAGGCCCCCGGCAGCCGCAGCCACTCGGTCGTCTTCGCCGAGCGTGCGGGACTCGACGCCGGAAGCTACCGCGTGCTGCCGCGCTACGACGCGGTCGGCGTACGCGGCTGCCATCTGTCGGGACTGCACTTCGACGACACCCCGGTGCCCGCCGACGCGCTCGTCGGGAAGACCGGCATGGGCGTCGAACTCGCCCTGCGCGCCTTCCAGATCACCCGCAGCGCCGTGCCCGGCATGGCGCTCGGCGCGGCCGACACCAGCCTGCGTACCGTCGTCTCCTTCGCTCTCGGCCGCGAGCTGTACCGCAAGTCCGTCATGGACATCCCGCACGCCAGGGCGACCCTCTCCGGGGCCTTCCTCGACCTGCTCGCCTGCGACAGCCTCTCGGTGGCCGCGACCCGCGCGGTGCATCTGCTGCCGGACCAGACCAGCGTCTACGCGGCCGCCACCAAGTACCTCGTGCCGAAGATGCTCACCGAGACGATGCACGACCTCTCCATCGTCCTCGGCGCCCGCTTCTACGTCCGCGAGGGCGAGTTCGGCATCTTCCAGAAACACATCAGGGACCTGCCGGTGCTCAGCCTCGGCCACGCCGGTTCGGCCGCCTGCCAGGCCACGATCATCCCCCAGCTGGCCCGCCTCGCCCGGCGGTCCTGGTTCGCGGAGGACCCGGCGCCGGGAGCTCTGTTCCGGCTGCGCGAGGACCTGCCGGACATTCCCTTCGACAAGCTCACCCTGGCCAGCGGCCGCGACGCGCTGAGCGCCACCCTCGTCGCCGCCGTCGAGGAACTGCCCAGCTCCACGCCCGAGGAGCGCGCGGTCCACGGGATCGCCCTGAAGATGATGGACGAGCTGCGCCAGTTGCAGGAGGCGAGCCTCGCGCTCTCCCCCGAGAACCGCACCGCCCTGGCGAGCCCCGCCACCTTCGCCCTCGCCGACCGGTACGCGGTGCTCCTCGCCGCCGCCTCCGCGATCGGCGTCTGGCAGCAGGCCCGCTTCGGCGACGACACGTTCCTGGCCGACCCGTCCTGGCTGGCCGCCGTGCTGCACCGCCTGGCACGCCGGCTCGGCCAGCAGCCCCCGGACCTGCCGGCGGCCGTCGACGCCCGACTGCACGAAGAAGTACTGCGCCGGTTCGAGAGCCGCAGGAGCTTCGACCTCTACAACACGCCGCTGGCCGGCTGACCCGAGCAGCCGCCGAACCAAGGAGTGCACCATGCCTGCTTCCCTCACCGGACACACCCGGGAGTCGCTCACCACCTGGCTGACCGAGCGCATCGCCCTGTACCTCAAGCGACAGCCGTCCGAGATCGACGCGGCCGTCCCGCTGGCCGAGTACGGCCTCGACTCGGTGGCCGCCTTCGGCCTGTGCGGCGACATCGAGGAGGACTTCGACTTCGTCCTCGAACCCACCGCCGCCTGGGACTACCCGACGGTGCACGCGCTCGCCGACCACCTCATCGCAGAGTTCGCGGCCGCGGAAGGCGGCGCCAGCTGATGGAACCCATCGCCATCGTCGGCATCGACTGCAGGTTCCCGGGGGCGCCGGACACCCGCGCCTACTGGGACCTGCTGTCGCGCTCGGGTGACGGTGTGGGGGAGGTGCCCCGGCTGCGGTGGGAGGCCAAGGAGTTCCACTCGGCCGCCGGTACGCCGGGGCACGCGAACACCACCGAGGGCGGCTTCGTCAGCGACCCCGACGCGTTCGACAACGAGTTCTTCACCATCTCGCCGCGCGAGGCGGCAGCCATGGACCCGCAGCAGCGGCTGCTCCTGCAGTGCGCCTGGCGGGCCGTCGAGGACGCCGGGGTCGCCCCGCACAGCCTCGCCGGTTCGGACACCGGCGTCTTCGTCGGCGTCATGGGCAACGAGTGGGCGCAGCTCCACCTGACCGACTACGACAACGTCACCGCGCAGATCGGCTCCGGCAACGGCTACTGCATGACCGCCAACCGGGTCTCCTACCACCTGGACCTCAAGGGGCCCTCGCTCGCCGTCGACACCGCCTGCTCGTCGTCGCTCGTGGCCGTGCACCTCGCGGTCAACTCCCTGCTGTCCGGGGAGAGCGACGTGGCCCTCGCGGGGGGTGTCAACGTCGCGCTCACCCCGGCCCTCTCGATCTTCTACACCCAGGCGGGCCTCTCGGCGCCCGACGGCCGCTGCAAACCCTTCAGCGCGGAGGCCGACGGCATCGGGCGCGGCGAGGGAGTCGGCGTCGTCGTGCTGCGCAGGCTGAAGGACGCGGTCGCCGACGGGCAGCGCGTGTACGCGGTGATCCGCGGCACCGCCGTCAACCAGGACGGTCGCTCCAACGGCATCACGGCACCCAACCGCTGGGCACAGCAGGACGTGCTCGCCGCCGCCTACCGCAGGGCCGGCGTCGAGGCGTCCGACATCACCTTCACGGAAGGGCACGGCACCGGCACGACGCTCGGCGACATGATGGAGATCAAGGCCCTGGGCCACCATCACGCCGGGCGCGACGGCAAGCCGATGGCGCTCGGCTCGGTGAAGGGCAACCTGGGGCACACCGAGGGCGCCGCGGGCATCGCGGGCCTCATCAAGGTCGCCCTCGCCCTGCACCACAGGGTGGTGCCCGCGAGCAGGTTCGCCGCCAAGGAGAACCCCGGCCTGAAGCTGCGCGAGCGCGGGCTCCGGCTCCTGAAGGCCCCGCTGAGGCTGCCCGCGACGGGCGTCGTCGCCGGGCTCAGCAGCTTCGGCATGGGCGGCACGAACGCGCACGCCGTCCTGGAGAGCGCGCCCGCCGCCGCGGGCCGGCCCGCGCAGCCGTCCGGCGCACCCGGCGGCCTCGCCGCCGCCGTGTTCACCCTCACCGCGCCGGGCGTGACCTCGCTGCGGCGCAACCTGCTCGCCCAGGCGGACGCCGCCGCGGCGCGACGGGTCCCGGTGGGGGCGCTCGGCTGGACCAGCAACCACGTCAAGGGCGGTCACCGCTACCGGTTCGCCGTCTCCGCCGCGGACACGGCGCAGCTCGTGACGCGGCTGCGGGAGGCCGCAGCCGACGACGACCTCCTCGCCCGGCTCACCGCGGCGCCCACGGGCCGCCCGCGGATCGCGTTCCTGTACACCGGGCAGGGCTCCCAGTACCCGGCGATGACGGCGGGCCTCTACCGGGACTCGGGCCTGTACCGGTCCTTCCTCGACGAGGCCGACGCCGCGCTCCTGCCGCACACGGACTCCTCCGTACGCGATCTGCTCCTCGGCAGGTCCGGTGACACCGACGCCGTCCACCGGACCCGGTGGACCCAGCCCGCCCTGTTCGCCGTCGAGTACGCCATGGGGCGCACCCTCGACGCGCTGGGCGTGCGGCCCGACATGCTCGTCGGGCACAGCGTCGGCGAGTACGCGGCGGCCGTCCTCGCCGGGGCGCTCCCGCTGGACGGCGCGGCGCGGCTGATCGCGGCCCGGGGCGCGCTGATGCAGGAACTCCCCGAAGGCGGCGGCATGTTGTCGGTGCGGGCAGCGCGCGACACGCTGGAAGAACGGGTCGCCGCGGAGCCTTCGGTGGGCATCGCCGCGGTCAACGGCCCGCAGGCCACCGTGCTCTCCGGCGACCTGGCCGCCCTGGAGCGCATCGAGGCCGAGCTGACCGCCGACGGCGTGCGCACCCGCAGGCTGCAGGTCTCCCACGCCTTCCACTCGCCGCTCATGGAGCCGGTCGTCGAACGTTTCGCGGCGATCGCCGAAGAGGTCGGCGGCGCGGTGCCCGGCATACCGGTGTACTCGACGGTGCGCGGTCGCGTCCTCGACGGGGAGGCGATGGACGCGGCGTACTGGACGGCGCACATCGGCGCCCCGGTCCTTTTCGCCGACGCGGCGGCCGCCCTGCTCGACGACGGGGCGAGCCACCTGGTGGAGACGGGCCCGCGCCCCGTCCTGTCCCGCATGGTGCGCACCCTCGGCGGCACGCGGCCCGGCGCGGACCCCGTCCACGTCACGCCGGTGCCCGCCGAGGACTCCGGCGGCCAGGACCTCGCCGACGCCGTCGCCGCGCTCTACCGCGGCGGCCTCGACCCGGACTGGGACGCCCTGTACGAGGAGCGGGACCGCGTACCGCAGCAGCTCGCCCCGTACGCATTCTCCGATCAGCACCGCTACTGGGCGGCACGGACCCCCGCCCGCGGCGCCGCACCCCGGCCCGTCGCGCCGGCCCCGGAATTCACCGAGCCGGAGCGCGGGCGGGACGCCGGGGAAGCCAAGGAGACCCGGCAGCCCCAGTCCGGCGCCGTTGCCGTGCTCAACGTCAGCCGCGGCAAGGCCGAGGGCCCGGTGGCGCTGGCCGCCCTGGAGGCCGTCGGACAGGTCGGCGGGTACAGCTTCGACGAACTCACCCCGGAGCTGCGGCTCTACGAAGACCTCGGTTTCGACTCCGTGATGGTCATGGAGCTCAAGACCCGGCTTGACGAACGGCTCACCGGGATCGGCGCGGTGACCGTACAGGATCTGCTGCCCAGGCTCGCCAGCATCGGCGACCTCGTCAGCTTCCTCCACGAGATCGACGCCGCCGCACCCGGCCACGAAGAGAGGACGGCATGAGCCAGGAACCGCACACCGAGACCCGCCCGGCCACCCCGACCGCCCATATCGCGTCCATCGGCACCGCCCTGCCCGGCGATCCGGTGGACAACGCGTCGCTCGCCAAGATGCTCGGCGTCAACGAAGAGTGGATCGAGGTGTTCATCGGCACCAAGACCCGGCACTTCGCCCGCGACCTGGCCACCGGCGAAGTCCGCTGGTCCCTCGCCGACCTGTGTGCCCGCGCCGCCGAAAAAGCCCTGTACGCAGACGGCGTCGACGCGTCCGCCATCGATTTCATCGTGCTCGGCACCGCGACCCCCGACACCCTGATGCCGGCCACGGTCAACGATGTCGCCGACCAGCTCGGCCTCGACCAAGTGCCCACCTTCCAGCTGCAGTCGGGCTGTGCGGGCGCCGTGCAGGCGCTCAGCCTGGCCCAGACCATGATCGCCTCCGGTCAGTACCGCACCGGTCTGGTCATCGGCGGCGACGTCTGCAGCAAACACCTCGACGTGCGGCGCGACCTGTCCGACGCGGCCCCCAGCGACCTGGTCAACTTCGTGCTCTTCGGGGACGGGGCGGGCGCGGCCGTGCTCACGGCAGAGCCGGCCGGCCAGCGGATCGCGGTGCGCCATGTCCTCAACCGGTTCACGGGCCTCGGCCGCAAGGCGGGGCAGGTGATCGAGTGGTTCGGGCTCGCCGACCGGCACGACGACCGGCAGGCGCTCACCGAGGACTACAAGGCCATCGAGGAGGGCGTGCCCGTGATGGCCGTGGAGATCCTCTGGGAACTCCTCGGCGAACTCGACTGGGAGGCCGACGACCTGGACTACCTGCTGCCGCCCCAGCTGTCGGGCCGTATGACCCGCCGTATCACCGAAGAGCTCGGCCTGCCGACCGCCCGCGAGGTGTCCTGCGTCGCCGACACCGGCAACAACGGCAACGCCCTGCCCTTCCTGCAGATCGAGAAGCTCCTCGGCGAGATGTCCCCGGGCGAGAAGGCCCTGGCGGTCGCCGTCGAGTCAAGCAAATGGATCAAAGCCGGTTTCGCCCTGGAGAAGATATGAGCAGCCCTGCGAGCACCTTCACCCTCGACGCGTTCACCCGACTCGTCCGCGACGAGATCGGCATACCCCTCCAGCCGGAGCAGGTGAGCGCGGACTTCGACGAACTTCCCGACTGGGACTCCCTCTACCTGCTCAAGCTGGTGACCGCCCTGGAGTCGGCCACCGGCCACGGCGTCCCCGTCGGCAAGATCCTCGAGGCCCGCAGCCTGAAGGAGATCTACGACCTGGCGGTGCCGGCATGAGCAAGGCCACGGCGTCCGGGGCGCGCACCGTCGTGGAGCGCCGTCGCCGGCACACCCTGTTCTTCCTGGAGTGGGCGGCCGGCCAGCGCCCGGTGCACCTGGACACCGACATCGACATGACACGGATCCAGGAGCACAGGGCCGAGGCCCGGGCCCGCGGCCTGCGCTACTCGTACGTGACCTATCTGCTGTACGCGGCGGGCCGCGCCATGGAGCGGCACCCGCGGGCCAACGCGGTGATGGCACCGGGGTGGCCGGGCCTGCTGCGCGGGCCCCGCATCGTGCGGTTCGAGGAGGTGACCGCGAAACTCGCCCTCGACCGCGAGGTGGCGGGCGAGCGGACCGTCCTGTCCGCCCTGGTGCCGGGCCTGGAGCGGGCCGGCCTGCGCGAGATACAGCAGCAGGTCGACCGCTACCGGGGGTCAGACGCCGCCGAACTCCCCGAGTTCAAGGGCGTGCGGATGCTCGGACGCCTCCCGTTGCCGGTGGCCCGCACCGCCTTCGCGGCCGCGCTGCGTGACCCGCGCAGGCGGCCTGCCGTCTTCGGCACCGTCTCGGTGAGTTCCCTCGGGCACAGCGCGGTGGACGGCTTCCACTCGGCGGGCGGCACCGCCGTCACCCTGTGCGCGGGACGGATCGCCCAGCGGCCCGTGGTCCGCGCGGACGGTTCCGTGACCGCCGCCCCCGTGCTCCGGCTCGGCCTGACCTTCGACCACCGGGTGATCGACGGCGGGACAGCAGCCGATCTGCTGACCGATCTCCACCACACCATGGAGGCCTTTGATGACGGCTCCAGCGGGCAAACCTGCCCTCCGGACCATCGGGGAGCCGATCGTGATCACGGGGCCCGGCGGGGACTGGAGCAGAGTCCGCGCTGACCTGGACACTCACGCCTGCACGGTCCTCTACGCCCGCCTCGGCGACTGGCGCCCGGAGCAGGCGAAAGGGCCCCGCCTGCGGGCCCTGCTCGGCCGGGACTGGGCGCGCTTCCTGGAGCTGACGCACCCCGACGTGCGGACCAGGTTCGCCTCGTCCCGGGTACTGCTGAAATTCGCGGCCGCGGCGGCACTCCATGTCCCGCCGCAGGCCGTCGAGTTGGGCTACACGCACACCGGACGGCCCTACCTGCGCGGCTACGACGGCGTCCACATCAGCCTCAGCCACACCGACGAGCTGCTTCTCGTGGGCCTGGCCACCGGCGGCGTCATCGGGGTGGACGCCGAACTCGCCGACCGCAAGCTGTACGGCCCGGGGCTCGACCGGCATCTGTGCACCCCGCACGAGGCGGCGGAGATCGAGGCGATGGCGCCAGAGGACCGCGACCCGGCGCTCGTCCGGCTCTGGACGCTGAAGGAGGCGTACAGCAAGGCGATCGGCCTCGGCATGCAGTTCCGCTTCACCAACTTCGGCTTCCGGACGTCCGGCACGTCCACCGAGGTGCTGCGCCCCGACGGCAGCCCCGGCTCGGACGGCGAGTGGACGTTCCGTACGTACGACATCGACGGCATGTACACCGTCAGCGTGGCCGTCGGCGACGCGGGGTTCGGCCCCACGGACGACACGGCGGCCGGCACGGCCCTCGACGCCGGAATCATGGACGCGCTCGCCGAGGTGCTCGGCGAGGAAGAGGCGCAGGAGGACGCGGCCGACGACTGGTGGTGACGGGGCCCGAACGCGTACAAGCGGGCCCCAAGCACCCGCGGGAACACTGGCGGCAGACCCCACCAACCGCGCAGGTGACCGCGAGAGGAGACGCTCCATGAAGGCCGATCTCCGGGTGATGAAACCCGCCCCCCACGCGACGGCGGCACACGCGCCGACCGCAGGAGCCCCGGCTCCGCCGGCGCCCGCCCCGGCGGACCGCTGGACCTGGCGCACCACCCCGGGGCGGACGCTCAGCGCGGTCACCGGAGCCGCCGCTTTCGGCACCGGGATGGCACTCGGCGGGGCGGTGGAGTGGACCTTCTGGACCGCGCTCGCCGCCCCGGACGCCGCCTTCTTCCACCGGGGCGCGACGCCGCCGACGGGCCCCGGCATGCTCTCGCCCGACACCGTGCGCCTCTACAACACCCTGCACGATCCGCGCCTGGCGGGCGCCGTCGTGGCGGCGGGTGTGCTCACGGCGAACCGGCGACTGCTGCTCGCGGGACTCGGCTGGACCACACACATCGCGGTGGACCGCGCCTTCGGCTTCGGACTCCGGCGCCCCGACGGCGCCATCCACTGACGGAACCGGCGACAGATACAGCACGAGACGCCAAGAGACGGGGCGGGAAGACATGGACCATCTGGAAGAACTCAAGGAATTCGCCCGCCTGCACGCCGGCGGTCAGGGCATGAAGCCCGACCACGCGGCAGGGGTGCTGGCACGCATCGACAACGACACGTCGGGCGATCCGGCGTCCTGGGCCGCCGTGTGGACGGCGGAGGGCAAGGTCGCGGCGGCCCGCGGCGACCTCCTGGACGCCTGCAGGCACTACGCCCTCGCCCGCTTCCCCTACCACGCGGACGACGACAGGGTCCTCGCCCAGCGGCTGTGCGTGGACACCTTCGACCGCTGGCGCAAGGGCCGACAGGGCATTGAGCGCGTCGAGTTCAAACACCCGGACGGCACGTTCAGCTGCTGGGCGGCCGGGCTCGACGCGCCGCGCCCCCGCCCGCTCCTGGTGGTGATGGGCGGCATCGTCAGCGTGAAGGAGCAGTGGGCCCCGCTCCTGCCGCTGCTGAGCAAGCTGGGCTTCGCGGCCGTCGTCACCGAGCTGCCCGGCGTGGGCGAGAACACCCTTCCGTACGCCCCCGACTCCTGGCGGATGCTGCCCTTCCTGATGGACCGGCTCCAGGGCCGGGCAGCGGTGGACGACACCGCGATGCTCGCGCTCAGCTTCAGCGGCCACCTCGCGCTGCGGACAGCCGCACGGGACCGCAGGGTGCGCCAGGTCCTCACCGTGGGCGCGCCCGTATCCGAGTTCTTCGCCGACCCCACCTGGTGGCCACGGGTGCCCGGCATCACCGCCGACACCCTGCGCCGCCTCACCGGCGCCGCCACCACCGACGAACTGCGCGCACTCCTGCCGCGGTTCGCCCTCACCCCGCAGGAGCTGCACGCCGTGCGGGTCCCCGTCCGGTACGTGGCCAGCAGCCGGGACGAGATCATCCCCGCCGGGGAACAGGCGCTGCTGCGCCGGTTCGCCGAGGACGCCCGCTTCAAGGTGTTCGACGACGTGCACGGTTCTCCCGCACATCTGGGCGCGATGCGGCGCTGGCTGTTCTCCGCCCTGCTGCGTCGGCGTCTGGCCCTGCGCGTCCGCGCCGCCACCGGGCCCGGCCGGTCCGCCGGCTCCGCCCGCCCCGACCGGCCCACCCGAGGAGGGGTCCCGTCATGACCGGCTCGTCCAAACCCTCGCACACGTCCCGTACGGTCCGGCCCTGGCAGAGCCTCGCCTCGCTCGGCGTGACCGAAAGCGACCTGACCACCGTCCACCACCGGCCCACCGCGGCGTTCCGGCCGCCCGGCGAACGCCCCGGCGAGCGGCGGCACCGCGCCCCCGAAGGAGGCAGCACATCATGACCTCGCACAACGGGCCCGGGCAGCGCGCGGGCGGCTCGGCCATCCGGATGCGGTACCGCACCGTGCACGGCTACCGGCGGGCCTTCCGGATGGCCGGCAAGGGCCGGGCGATCCTGCTGATCCACGGCATCGGGGACTCCTCCGACACCTGGCGCGACATCATGCCGGGCCTCGCACGCAACTACCGGGTCCTGGCCCCGGACCTGCTCGGCCACGGCGCCTCCGACAAGCCCCGCGCCGACTACTCCCTGGCCGCGTACGCCAACGGCATGCGGGACCTGCTCGGCGTGCTCGGCATCGAACGGGTCACGCTGGTGGGGCACTCGCTCGGCGGCGCGGTGGCCATGCAGTTCGCCTACCAGTTTCCCGAGCGGTGCGAGCGGCTCGTGCTCGTCGGCACCGGCGGGATCAGCCGCCAGGTGACGCCGCTGCTGCGAGCGGCGACACTGCCGGGCGCGGAGCTGCTCCTGCTGGCCCTGGGCCTGCCGACCATGCGCACCCAGCTCGGCATCGCGGTCAAGGCGCTCAGACTCCTCGACACGGGCCTCGGGGTGGACGCCCCCGACCTGCTGCGGGTCGTGGACGCGCTGCCCGACGGCACCTCGCGCAGCGCCTTCATCAGGACGCTGCGGGCCGTCGTCGACTGGCGCGGCCAGGTCGGCACGATGCTCGACCGCTGCTACCTGGCCGGGGGGATGCCCACGATGCTGGTGTGGGGCGGCCGCGACCAGGTGGTACCCGCCACGCATGCCGGACTCGGCCATGTGGCCATGCCCGGCAGCCGCCTGGAGATCTTCGAGGAGGCGGGCCACTTCCCCTTCCGCACGGACCCGCAGCGCTTCGAGAACGTCCTGCGGGACTTCATCGCCACCACGGAACCGGCTCAGTACAGCGCCGAACAATGGCGACGAATGCTGCGCAGCCGCCACCCCTCGATCCGCGGCGGACGGCAGCAGACCCCGGGCAACTTCCCGCGTTCCGCGTGACCGCACCTCTTCCCACCGCACCACTGCGCCACCGCCACACGCCGAGCGGCCCTTCCCCCGTGATCCACCGGGTGAAGGGCCGCTCGCGTCGTGCGACACAGCTGCCGGAACGGTCAGTTGGGCTCCTTGACGGGCTCCGCCGCGACGACGGGGTGGTCGGCGGGCAGCGGACCGGCGGCGCCGGCCCCGCCGCTCACCCCGCCCGACACGAAGATCTCCTGGTCGGCGGTGGCGTACCCGGCCCACTCGGACGGCATGGTGTCCTCGTAGAAGATGGCCTCGACCGGGCAGACGGGTTCGCAGGCGCCGCAGTCGACGCACTCGTCGGGGTTGATGTACATCTTCCGGGGGCCCTCGTAGATGCAGTCCACGGGGCACTCGTCGACACAGGCCTTGTCCTTGAGGTCCACGCACGGCTGGGCGATGACGTAGGTCATGAGGAACTCTCCACGGTCCAGGTGTCGTTGCCGGCGAGGAGTGCGGCGAGGTCGCCCTTGCCGTTCTGTTCGATGGCGGTGTCGAGCTGGTCGGACATGAGGGTGTCGTAGACCGGCCGCTGGATGTCGCGGAAGACGCCGATGGGGGTGTGGTGCAGGGTGTCGGGGTCGGCGAGGCGGGAGAGCGCGAAGGCGGTCGTCGGGGACGCGGAGTGCGCGTCGTGGACGAGGATGTCGCGTTCGTTGCCCGGGGTGACCGGGACGACTTCGAGGTCGCCGGTGGCGGGGTTACGGACGACGCCCTTGGAGCCCTCGGGGCCGAAGCGGATCGGCTGCCCGTGTTCGAGGCGGATCACCGCTTCCTCGGCCTGCTGCTTGTCCTTCAGCACCTCGAAGGCGCCGTCGTTGAAGATGTTGCAGTTCTGGTAGATCTCCACCAGTGCGGTGCCGGGGTGTTCGGCGGCCTCGCGCAGGACGCTGGTGAGGTGTTTGCGGTCGGAGTCC
>NZ_BMTR01000022.1 GCF_014649775.1 Streptomyces longisporoflavus
GTCGATACCACGGCGCCTGGTCGAGAGTCCCGCTCCCGGGCCGTCCGGTCGTCTTCCCTCGCGCGGTGGAGGGACGGGAGTCAAGGGTGGAGCGCAGCGCAATCGGCGCAGCCGACGCGCAGCGCAGCGGAGCGCCCTTGACGCCCGGCCCGGAACCGCCAAACTCCAGGGAACCGGACGGCACCGGCAACCCACACCGTCGCCGGACCAGCACAGCCCCCGCTCCGGCACGGCACCGCACCGCACCGCACGACGGACGTACGCGCATGTTTCCGGCCCTCCGTGGTACCTGTGGAGTGGCTTGGCCACAGCCGGGGGCAGGTGCCGCAGGGCCCTCTGTCCGTTCGCGGCATCTGTGCCATCCGCAGTGCCATCCGCAACGAATTCGGGTGGCGGACGGTTCGTCTACGGAAGGGCGGCGCGCTACGGCGTACGCATATGACCAGTGCCTTGCCCCCTGAAAGGGCCGGGAGTTTACCCCTCTCAAGTAGCGCTCATGCGCCTCGCGGCCACTTTTTCTTACCCTATCGGGCTGAACTTTTGTTGATCGTGGGTCAGTTGGCCCACGGCGAGCCCTACCCTTCAGAGGGTGAACCAACTGATGTCACGAGATTCCGAGCGCGAGTCCGAGCGCGAGTCCGAGGCCGATCTGCCCGGCGAATCCGCAGGGGGCGCATCCGGGGGAGCCGCACTCCCCGGCACCCTCCCGGCCGCCCTGCGCAGCGAACTCATCGCCTTCCGGCGCGACTTGCACATGCATCCCGAGCTCGGCAACCAGGAGTTCCGTACCACCGCGGCCCTCAAGGCCCGGCTCGAAGACGCGGGGCTCCGGCCGCGCGTACTCGACATCGGCACGGGCCTCGTCTGTGACATCGGCACCGAGGAGTGGGACGGCGTACGCCCCATGCTCGCCCTGCGCGCCGACATCGACGCCCTGCCCATTCCCGACACCAAGACCGGCGTCCCGTACCGCTCGACCGTGCCCGACCGCGCCCACGCCTGTGGGCACGACGTGCACACCACCGTGGTGCTCGGGGCCGGGCTAGTCCTCGCGGAGTTGGCGAAGGAAGGGAAACTGCCGCAGCCCGTGCGGCTGATCTTCCAGCCCGCGGAGGAGGTCCTGCCCGGCGGCGCGCCCGACGCCATCGAGTCGGGGGTGCTCAACGGCGTGGGACGCATCGTCGGCGTGCACTGCGACCCGCGCGTCGACGCCGGGAAGATCGGGCTGCGGCACGGCCCCATCACCTCCGCCTGTGACCGGCTCGAGGTTTCGCTCGACGGCGCAGGGGGGCACACCGCGCGGCCCCACCTGACGACCGACCTGGTGACCGCCGCCGCCAAGGTCGTCACCGAGGTCCCCGCCCTGGTCGCCCGGCGTATCGACGCCCGCTCGGGGCTCGCGGTGACCTGGGGCCGCATCGAGTCCGGGCACGCCTGCAACGTCATCCCGCAGCACGCCGAACTCTCCGGCACCGTCCGCTGCCTGGACCTCACGGCCTGGCGGCAGGCGCCCGACCTGGTGCACGGCGCCGTCCAGGAGATCGCCGACCTCTACCGCGCCAAGTCCGTGGTGAATTACATCCGTGGCGTGCCGCCCGTCGTGAACGACCCCGACGTGACCGACCTGCTGCGCGACTCCATGGAGCTGCGGCGCGGCACGCACTCCGTGGAGGACACCGAACAGAGCCTCGGCGGCGAGGACTTCTCCTGGTACCTGGAGCACGTGCCCGGCGCCATGGCCCGCCTCGGCGTCCGTACGCCCGGCGAGCGCACCGTTCGCGATCTGCACCAGGGCGACTTCGACGCGGACGAGTCGGCGATCACGGCGGGCGTCGAGATGTTCACCGCGGCGGCGCTGCTCGACGGCGCGCACCGGTAACCACCGCTATCGGCCGGTTACGACGGACCCGTTCACCCGGACGTAACCGGCCCTCGGCACGAATAGGTAACGGCAGTGCGAAACCCCGTTCCCCTCCCTTTCTACGCGCGTTACTGTGCGCCGCAAACAGGCCCCGCCAAGGGTGCTCTGGGGAACGTGAGGGGTGCGTCCTATGCGTCTTCGTCGAGGATCTCGAGGATCTCGTGCAACCGGCGGAACCCGTGAAAACGGTGGAACCCGTGGAGCACGGGCATCAAGGCTTTCCCTAGTGGCCGTGGGCGTGGCTTCTCTCGCCCTCGCGGCATCAGCATGCGGCAAGACCAGCAGCGAGGCGTCCTCGGACGACGACGGCAAGGACGACAAGGCCGGAGGTTCGTCGAAGTACGACGCCAAGGGCATAGGCCTCGCGTACGACATCGGCGGGCAGGGCGACCAGTCGTTCAACGACGCCGCCTACGCCGGATACGAGAAGGCCCGCAAGGACTTCAAGATCGGCGGCGTCGACATGGAGCCCGGCGACGGCGAGTCCAGCGCCGACAAGGTCCAGCGCATCGAGCAGCTGGCCAAGCAGGGTTACGACCCGGTCATCGGGGTGGGCTACATCTACGCCCCCGCCATCAAGGAAGTGGCCTCGAAGTTCCCGAAGACCACCTTCGGGATCATCGACGACAACACCGTCAAGGCCGACAACGTGGCCGACCTGGTGTTCCACGAGGAGCAGGGGTCGTATCTCGCGGGCGTCGCCGCCGCGAAGGCGACCAAGGCCGATCACGTCGGCTTCATCGGCGGCGTGGACATCCCGCTCATCCACAAGTTCGAGGCCGGCTTCACGCAGGGCGTCAAGGACACGAACCCCAAGGTCAAGGTCGAGAAGCAGTACCTGACCGAGAAGCCCGAGGACGGCGGCTTCTCCAGCCCCGACAAGGGAGAGAACGCGGCCAGCGGCCAGATCGAGTCGGGCGCCGACGTGCTCTACCACGCGGCGGGCCTCTCTGGGCAGGGCGTGATCCAGGAGGCCGGCTCGCAGAAGGTGTGGGCGATCGGCGTCGACTCCGACCAGTACAAGCAGAAGGCCCTGGCCAAGTACAAGGACTACATCCTGGGCTCGGCGCTCAAGGACGTCGGCGGCGCTGTCTACGACCTGACGAAGTCCGTCGTCGAGGGCAAGCCGATCACGGGCGAGCAGCGCTACGACCTGAAGTCGGGCCGCGTCGGGTTCTCCGACACGAACCCGAAGTACACGGCGATGAAGGACGTGGTCGCCGCCGTGGAGAAGGCCGAGAAGGACATCGTCGACGGCAAGGTCACCGTCAAGACCACTCCGTAGCCGACTTCGTGACCGGTGGGGCGCCCCTTGCGTGAGGGGCGCCCCACACTGCGTACATGCTCGCGCAACCTCGCGGCCACAGCTCGATAACGGACGGGACAGAAGGGTTCTTATGTCGGGTCTACGCGCGTTACGCTGCGGCGAAATCAGCGCCAGGTGAGGCGCTCGTACGTGCTTGTGCTTGCTTGTACATAAGGAGTTCCTCTCTATGCGCCGGGTTTCCCGAATTGCCGCAGCGGGCGTCGCGACCGCCGCACTCGCCGTATCCGCCACCGCCTGCGGCGGCACGTCCAGCGACGCCGCCGGTTCCAAGAACGACGGCAAGAGCAAGGGCGTCGCCATCGCGTACGACGTCGGCGGCAAGGGCGACCAGTCCTTCAACGACGCCGCGACGGCCGGTATGGACAAGGCCGCCAAGGACCTGAAGATCGGCAAGAAGGCCGTCGAGCCGAACGACGGCGAGTCCGACGCCGACAAGGCCCAGCGCCTCACCCAGCTGGCCAAGCAGGGCTACAACCCGGTGATCGGCGTCGGCTACGCCTACGCCCCCGCGGTCAAGGAGGTCTCGGCGAAGTTCCCGAAGGTCACCTTCGGCATCGTCGACGACGAGACCGTCAAGGCCAAGAACGTCGCCGACCTGGTCTTCAGCGAGCAGGAGGCGTCCTACCTCGCGGGCGTCACCGCCGCCAAGACGACCAAGAGCAAGACCGTCGGCTTCGTCGGCGGTGTGGACGTGCCGCTGATCCACAAGTTCGAGGCCGGCTTCACGCAGGGCGTCAAGGACACGAACCCCAAGGTCAAGGTCGTCAAGCAGTACCTGACGGAGAAGGCCGAGGACGGCGGCTTCACCAGCCCCGACAAGGGCAAGACCGCCGCGCAGGGCCAGATCGAGGACGGCGCCGACGTGGTCTACCACGCCGCCGGTCTCTCCGGTCAGGGCGTCATCGAGGCCGCCGCCGCCAAGAAGGTCTGGGCGATCGGCGTCGACTCCGACCAGTACAAGCAGGACGCGCTCGCCAAGTACAAGAAGTACATCCTGACCTCCGCGACGAAGGACGTCGCCGGTTCGGTGTACAACCTGGCGAAGTCCGTCGTCGACGGCAACGCCGAGGGCGGCGTCGTCCGCGCCGACCTCAAGTCCGGCGGTGTCGCGCTCGCCGACTCGAACCCCGAGTTCAAGAAGAACGCCGACCTCCAGGCTGCCCTGAAGAAGGCCGAAGAGGGCATCACCAGCGGCAAGATCAAGGTCAAGGCGACGCCGTAACGGCAGTCGTGACGGCCGTCGTAACGACAGTCGTGACGGCAGTCGTGACGGCTGCGGCGACCGCTTCGACGGCGCTCGCCACAGCCGTAACAACAGCGTGATGGTCGCGGCACGGGGTGTGGGGGACGATGGTTGCCCCCGCGCCCCGTTCGCGCGGCCCACAGCCCAACTCCCGTCGAACCAGGGGCGCTACGCGCGTAGGTGGCCCCTTTCCTGAGGATTCCCGAGGAGAGTGCGCCATCGACGCGTCCACAAGCCCCGAGAAGGGCACGGCAACGGCCCGGGCCGTTGCCGTTGAACTCAACGGCATCACCAAGCGCTTCCCGGGCGTCGTGGCCAACCACGACATCCGCCTGATCGTCCGCAAGGGCACCGTGCACGCCCTCGTCGGCGAGAACGGCGCGGGCAAGTCGACCCTGATGAAGATCCTCTACGGCATGCAGAAGCCGGACGAGGGCACCATCGCGGTCGACGGCACCCGGGTGAGCTTCTCCAGCCCCGCCGACGCCATCGCGCGCGGCATCGGCATGGTCCACCAGCACTTCATGCTCGCGGACCAGCTCACGGTCCTGGAGAACATCGTTCTCGGCAGCGAGAAGCTGCACGGCATCGGCGGCGCGGCCCGCCGCAAGATCGCCGAGATATCCGAGCGCTACGGCCTCGGGGTCCGCCCCGACGCCATGGTCGAGGACCTCGGCGTCGCCGACCGGCAGCGCGTGGAGATCCTCAAGGTCCTCTACCGCGGCGCCACCACGCTGATCCTCGACGAGCCGACCGCGGTCCTCGTGCCGCAGGAGGTCGACGCGCTCTTCGACAACCTGCGCGAGCTGAAGTCCGAGGGCCTGTCCGTCATCTTCATCTCCCACAAGCTGGGCGAGGTCCTCTCCGTCGCCGACGACATCACCGTCATCCGGCGCGGCACGACGGTGGGCACGGCGATCCCCTCCGAGACGACCCCGCGCCAGCTCGCCGAGCTGATGGTCGGCAGCGAGCTGCCCACCCCGGAGACGGCCGAGTCGACGGTCACCGACCGGGCGATGATCGAGGTCGACAAGCTCAAGCTGCTCGCCGACGGCGAGTCCGGCCGCGCCCTCCTCGACGACATCTCCTTCACCATCCACGAGGGCGAAGTGCTCGGCCTCGCGGGCGTCGAGGGCAACGGCCAGACCGAGCTGATCGACGCGCTCATCGGCCTCAAGCACGCCGACTCCGGCGTCATCCGCATGGCGGGCGAGGACATCACCGACCTGGCCACGCGCCACCGCCGCGAGCAGGGCATCGGCTACATCCCCGAGGACCGCCACCGCCACGGCCTCCTCCTGGAGTCGCCGCTCTGGGAGAACCGCATCCTCGGCCACGTCACCGAGAGGCCGAACGCGAAGGGCTTCTGGCTCGACCCCAAGGGTGCCCAGGCCGACACCCGGCGCATCGTCGAGCAGTACGACGTCCGCACCCCCGGCATCGACGTCACGGCGGCCTCCCTCTCCGGCGGTAACCAGCAGAAGCTGATCGTCGGCCGCGAGATGAGCCACAAGCCCCGCTTCCTGATCGCCGCCCACCCCACCCGCGGTGTGGACGTCGGCGCGCAGGCCCAGATCTGGGACCAGATCCGCGAGGCACGCCGCGAAGGACTGGCCGTCCTGCTGATCTCGGCGGACCTGGACGAGCTGATCGGCCTCTCCGACACCCTCCGCGTGATCTATCGCGGACGGCTCGTCGCCGACGCCGACCCGGCCACCGTCACGCCGGAGGAGCTCGGCTCGGCCATGACGGGTGCCGCCTCCGGCCACCTCGAACACGTAGAAGAAGACCCCGAAGAGGGCTCTGCCGACGCTTCGGAGGACGAGGCCCGATGAAGAAGTTCGACAAGGAGCGCGTGCTCCTCGCGGTGGCCGGACCGGTCATCGCGCTCGTCGTGGCCGTGGCGCTGACCTCGGTCGTGCTGCTCGCCTCGGGCAAGAACCCGATCGAGCCGTACACCCTGATGCTGGAGCAGATCAGCTACTCCGACGTCCAGGTCCTGACCATCAACCAGGCCGGGATGTACTACCTGGCCGCGCTCGCGGTGGCCGTCGGCTTCCGCATGAACCTGTTCAACATCGGCGTGGACGGGCAGTACCGCCTCGCCGCGATGACCACCGCCGTGGTCGGCGCGCACGTCGCGCTTCCGGCTCCGCTCCAGATCCCGCTCCTGATGCTGGTCGCCATGCTCACCGGCGCCTTCTGGGCGGGCATCGCGGGCATCCTGAAGACCACCCGCGGGGTCAGCGAGGTCGTCGCGACGATCATGCTCAACGCCATCGCGACGAGCGTCATCGGCTACATGACCCTCACCGAGAACTTCGGTGTCCCGGTCGGCAACAACCAGACCACCGGCGAGATGCACGAGTCCGGCTGGTTCCCCGGCATCAGCATGGGCGAGTCCGGCGAGATCTACGGCTTCGTGATCATCGCCGCGCTGGCGGGCGTCCTGTACTGGGTGATCCTCAACCGCACCCGCTTCGGCTTCGACCTGCGTGCCACCGGCGCCTCGCCGTCGGCCGCCGCGGCCTCGGGCGTCAACGCCAAGCGCATGGTGCTCAGCGCGATGCTGATCTCCGGCGCGGTCGCGGGCCTCGCGGGCATGCCGATCCTGCTCGGCGACACCCACACCTACAGCCTCAGCTTCCCCGCCGGGCTCGGCTTCACCGGCATCGGCATCGCCCTGCTCGGCCGCAACAACCCGGTCGGCATCGCGTTCGCCTCGCTGCTCTGGGCCTTCCTCGACAAGGCATCACCCGCCCTCGACTACGCGACCCCGGTCGCGTACGACAAGGAGATCGCGGTGATCATGCAGGGCCTCATCGTGATCGCGGTCGTCGTCTCGTACGAGGCCGTACGCCGTTGGGGCCTCAAGCGCCAGCAGCGCCGCGTCGGCGAGGAACTGGCCGCCGCCGCCCGTGACAACAACGGCAACAACGACACCGTGAAGGAGGTGGCTGCCCGATGAGCTCGGCAACCGTAGCCAAGCCCCCGGCCAAGCAGCCCGCGCCGGGCCGCCGCCGCATATCGCTCCCCGTCCTCCTCCTGATCATCGCGGGCGTGCTCGTCCTGACGTCCGTGGTCCGGCTCATCACCGACGCGAACGGCATCACCTCCACCGGCCAGATGTCGACCGCCCTGCGCCTCGCCGTGCCGATCGGCCTCGCGGGCCTCGGCGGTCTGTGGGCCGAGCGCGCGGGCGTGGTCAACATCGGCCTCGAAGGCATGCTCATCCTCGGCACCTGGTTCGGCGCCTTCGCCGGCTACCAGTGGGGCCCGTGGGTCGGCATCCTGTTCGGCATCCTCGGCGGCGCGCTCGGCGGTCTGCTGCACGCGATCGTCACGGTCACCTTCAACGTCAACCACATCGTCTCCGGTGTGGCCATCAACATCCTCGCCCTGGGCGTCACCCGCTACCTCTCCACCTTCGCCTTCGAGAGCAAGGAGGGCGGTACGTCCAAGCAGTCGCCGCCGGTGGACTCGCTCGGGGAGTTCTCCGTGCCGGGCCTCTCCGACTGGTTGCAGGACCTGAACGAGAAGCACTGGTTCCTCGTGTCTGACATCGCCGGCCTGCTCGGCGGCCTGTTCACGAACCTGTCGCCGCTCACCGTCATCGCCATCGCGATGGTGCCGCTGAGCTGGTGGGTGCTGTGGCGCACGTCGTTCGGTCTGCGCCTGCGCTCCTGCGGCGAGAACCCGGTCGCGGCCGAGACCCTCGGCGTGAACGTCTACAAGTACAAGTACCTCGCGGTGGTCATCTCCGGCGGTCTCGCCGGACTCGGCGGCGCCTTCCTCTCCCTGGTCGCCTCCAACATCTACCTGGAGGGCCAGACCGGCGGGCGCGGCTACATCGGCCTCGCCGCCATGATCTTCGGCAACTGGATGCCGGGCGGACTCGCGCTCGGTGCCGGCCTGTTCGGTTACACCGACAGCCTGAAGCTCCGGGGTGGCGGCACGAACGTGCACGCGCTGCTCCTGCTCCTCGCGATCCTGCTGGTCATCGGCGCGATCTACCTCGTATGGCGCAAGCGGTACATCCCCGCGGTGATCACCGCGGCCGTCTCGGCGCTGATGTTCGCGTGGTACGGCTTGACCGACGAGGTGCCCAACCAGGTCGTCACCGCGACGCCGTACGTCGTCACGCTGCTCGTGCTCTCGCTCTCCGCCCAGCGGCTGCGGATGCCGAAGGCGGACGGCCAGCCCTACCGAAAGGGTCAAGGAACGTGACCGAGACCGACTGGGACGCGCTGCGGGACGCGGCGCGCGAGGCCATGTCCCGTGCGTACGCGCCCTACTCGGGCTTTCCGGTCGGTGCCGCCGCCCTCGTGGACGACGGCCGCACGGTGTCGGGCTGCAACGTCGAGAACGCGTCGTACGGCCTCGGTCTGTGCGCCGAATGCGGCCTCGTCTCGCAGCTCCAGCTCACCGGGGGCGGCCGACTGACGCACTTCACCTGCGTCGACGGCAAGGGCGAGATCCTGATGCCGTGCGGTCGCTGCCGCCAGCTGCTCTACGAGTTCGGCGGCCCGACGCTCCTCCTGGAGACGGCCGCGGGCATCCGGTCACTGGGGGACATGCTGCCGGACGCGTTCGGTCCGGAGCACCTCAACTGAGAGCCGGCCCCTGCCTGTTGTGGATCTTCGGGCGGGGGCCGCCTTCATCGCGCGGCTCTATGCGCGTAGAGTCGCCTCACCGTTTTAAGGCGCAAAGAGGGGTTATGCCATGGACGTCATCTCCGTGATTCGTACGAAGCGGGACCGGGGCGAGCTGAGCGGCGAGCAGATCGACTGGGTCATCGACGCGTACACCCGTGGCGTGGTCGCCGACGAGCAGATGTCCGCCCTCGCCATGGCGATCCTCCTGAACGGCATGAACCGCGGCGAGATCGCCCGCTGGACGGCCGCGATGATCGCGAGCGGCGAGCGCATGGACTTCTCGTCCCTGTCCCGCCCCACCGCCGACAAGCACTCCACGGGCGGCGTCGGCGACAAGATCACGCTGCCGCTCGCCCCGCTGGTCGCGGCGTGCGGCGCGGCGGTCCCGCAGCTGTCGGGCCGGGGCCTCGGCCACACGGGCGGCACCCTGGACAAGCTGGAGGCGATCCCGGGCTGGCGCGCGCTCCTCTCGAACGAGGAGATGCTGTCGGTCCTCGACGGCGTGGGCTCGGTGATCTGCGCGGCGGGCGACGGCCTGGCCCCGGCGGACAAGAAGCTGTACGCGCTGCGGGACGTGACGGGCACGGTGGAGGCGATCCCGCTGATCGCCTCGTCCATCATGTCGAAGAAGATCGCCGAGGGCACGGGCTCGCTGGTCCTGGACGTGAAGGTCGGCACCGGCGCGTTCATGAAGACGCTGGAGGACGCGAGGGAACTGGCGTCGACGATGGTGGGCCTGGGCACGGACCACGGCGTACGCACGGTCGCGCTCCTCACGGACATGTCCACGCCGCTCGGCCTGACGGCGGGCAACGCCCTGGAGGTCCGGGAGTCGGTGGAGGTCCTCGCGGGCGGTGGCCCGGCGGACGTCGTCGAGCTGACCCTCGCCCTGGCGCGGGAGATGCTGGACGCGGCGGGTCTGAAGGACGTGGACCCGGCGAAGGCGCTGGCCGACGGCTCCGCGATGGACGTGTGGCGCCGGATGATCTCCGCCCAGGGAGGCGACCCGGACGCCACGCTCCCGGTGGCCCGCGAGACGCACGTCGTGACGGCGCCGTCGTCGGGCGTCCTGACCCGCCTCGACGCGTACGACGTGGGTGTCGCCGCGTGGCGCCTGGGTGCGGGACGTGCGCGCAAGGAGGACGTGGTGCAGGCGGGGGCGGGGGTGGAGCTGCATGCGAAGCCGGGCGCGGCCGTGACCGCGGGTCAGCCCCTGATGACCCTGCACACGGACACTCCCGAGCGCTTCGAGTACGCCTTGCAGGCGGTGCAGGGCTCCTTCGACATCGCCCCGGAGGGCACGGGCTTCGCGGCGACGCCGATCGTGCTGGACCGGATCGCGTAGGGGCTTTCCCCGCTCCTCGAGCGCCGGAGGGGCTGGATTTTCAGCCCGTCCGGCGTTTGAGGACGAACTCGGCGAAGCCGGTGATGACGGTACGCACAAGGCCCTCGCGCCGGCGAGTTTTCGGGAAGGGGCGGGGTTGGGGAAAGGCCCGCCGCAGGCGCAACGGCGGACCTACCGATGAGTTCCAGCCCCCCGCCCAGTCATCCCCACGTGAACCCCAACCCGCACCCAACCCTGACCCTCACCGGCACCCTCGACCGAGAGGTCACGCAGCGCCTCTGCGAAGAGGCCCGCGCCGCGCTGCAAGCGACCGGCGCGGACGTCCTCGACTGCGACGTGGCGGGCGTGGGCCCGCCCGTGCTCGCCGCGATCGACGCCCTCGCGAGACTCCAGCTCACCGCCCGCCGCGCGGGCGGCCGGATCCGCGTACGGAACCCGGCCCCGCACCTGCGCGAGCTACTGGACCTCGTCGGGCTCCCCATTGAGGTCGAGATGGGCCGGCAGGCCGAACAGCGGGAACCACCGGGGCGTGTCCAGGAAGCAGTGGAAGCCCGCGATCCGCCCCTCTGAGATCTCGATGACCTGAACCGCCCACGGTGCGTACCCGCCGTTCTCCGGGTCGGGCTTGTAGTGGGCGAATCCCGGCGTGCCGTTGACGTTGACCGGGAAGAGCCGGCTGTTCGCGCAGGAGGCGCCGATGGTCGACATGAAGCCGGTGATGTCGGACGTGCCGCGCAGCCACAGGTCGAACGGGGGCATCGTCATGATGGCGTCTTCGTGCAGCAGCGCCGTCAGCGCCGCCATGTCGTAACCCTCGAAGGCCGCGACGTACCGCTCGAGCAGCTTCTGCTGTTCGTCGTCCAGGGGATCGGACACCGCCGTATCGTCCCCCGGCCCCTCGGCCAGCGTCGCCCGCGCCCGCTGCAACGCGCTGTTGACGGAGGCCACCGAGGTGTCGAGCAGTTCGGCCGCCTCGCTGGCCTTCCACGCGAGGACCTCGCGCAGGATGAGCACCGCCCGCTGTTTGGGCGGCAGTTGCTGCAGGGCGGCGACGAACGCGAGCCGCACGGACTCCTTGGCCACGGCTGCCTCCGCCGGGTCGCTGACGGACGGCAGCATGCGCGCGTCCGGCATCGGCTCCAGCCATACGTTGTCCGGGCGGGGGGAGAGCGCTGCCTGCGCCAGCGGAGCCGCCGCCGTCAGGTCCATGGGCCGGGCGCGGCGGTTTCCCGCGTTCAGCATGTCCAGGCAGACGTTCGTCGCGATGCGGTACAGCCACGAACGGAGGCTGGAGCGGCCTTCGAACTTCTCGTAGCTCCGCCAGGCGCGGACCATGGTGTCCTGCACCGCGTCCTCCGCCTCGAAGGCCGAGCCCAGCATGCGATAGCAGTACCCGGTCAGTTCGACCCGGTGTTTCTCCAGCGTGACGTCCAGTTCGGACGTCGTGCCTGCGATGTCAGTCATCCCAACCCACCCCTGCGGCTGCCACGAATGTCCCGGCACTTCGGAAGCTACCGCAGCCCACTGACAACGGCCCCCGGAGTCGGAAAACCCGCAGGTGGGAGAGGGCCGCCCGGACGGCTGGCAGACGGCCGGCGGACAGCTAGTGCGCCGCCACGAGCCCCCGCCGCCGCTGCTCCCGCTCCTGGACGCGTGCCGCGTGCGACCCCCACACGGTGATGGACGCGACGCCGAGCACCGCCAGGAGCCCGAGGCCCACCGTCCCGGCCCAGCCCCCGGCGTGGAACGCGACCGCGCCGAGCGTGCCGCCCGCGCTGGAGCCCAGGTAGTACGCGGACTGGTAGAGCGCCGATGCCTGTGCGCGCCCCGCGGTGGCCGTACGGCTCACGGACGAGGAGGCGACCGCGTGACCGGCGAAGAACCCGGCGGTGATCAGGACGAGCCCGAGCAGCACCATGACCAGGGAGTCGGAGAGGGAGAGCAGCAGACCGCCCGCCGTCGTGCTCACCGCCAGGTACAGCGCGCCGCGCCTGCCGAGCCGCGTCACCAGCTTCCCCGCGGCGGCCGACGAGACCGTACCGACGAGGTAGACCAGGAAGATCGAGCCGATGATGCCCTGCGGGAGCGAGAAGGGCGCCTCGGTGAGGCGGTAGCCGATGACGGTGTAGACCGCGCCGAACACCGTCATGAACAGCGCGCCGATCGCGTACAGCCTGCACAGCAGCGGGTTGGAGAGGTGCGAACGGATCGTGCGGCCAAGGGCCTTGGGGTTGAGCGACCCGGCCGTGAAGTGGCGCGGCGCGGGCAGCAGCGCGCGGAAGGCGAGTGCGCACAGGACGGCCACGACACCCACCACGCCCACGGCCACGCGCCAGCCCCATGCCTGCGCGACCCAGCCGGTGATGATGCGCCCGCTCATGCCGCCGATGGAATTGCCCGCCACGAACATGCCGATCGCGGCGACCAGCGCCTTGGGCCTGACCTCTTCCGCGAGGAAGGCCATCGCGGACGCCGGAAGCCCGGCGAGGGCCGCGCCCTGCACGGCACGCAGCGCGATGAGCACGCCGATGGAGGGCGCGAAGGGGACGAGCAGCCCCACGACCACCGCGACCGTCAGCGAGACCGTCATGAGCGTGCGCCGCCCGAACCGCTCGCTGAGCGCGCTCAGGGGCAGGACGAAGAGGGCCAGAGCGCCCGTCGCCGCCGACACCGTCCAGCTCGCCGTGCTCGCGGTGACGCCGAAGTCGGCGGAGACGAGGGGGAGCAGCGCCTGCGTGGAGTAGAGGAGGGCGAAGGTGGCGACACCCGCGAGGAAGAGGGCGAAGCTCATGCGCCGGTAGCCGGGGCCGCCGGGGTTCAGGCGCGTGTCGGCGGGTTCGGTCTGCGGGGACGACGGGGTGAGGGCGGCCGCGTGGGTGGCGGACGCCCCGCTACTGGCAGGAGGCATACGTCGAACGTAGGCACACACGACTCATCCGTCCAATGCATGGACTGGCCATAATCGTTCCCATGGTGCATGAGCGCAGTTCAGAGCGGCGTCTGTCGCAGAGCAGTTACGCAGGAGACATCGGAGCGGCGGCGTCCGCGCCGGCCGAGCTGACCCCGGAGTCCTGGTCCGCGCTGCTCTCGCCGCGCCTCGCGTACTTCGCGGGGGTCGCGCGGACCGAGCATGTGACGCGGGCCGCACAGGAGATGCAGGTCCCGCAGTCGACGCTCTCGCGTGCACTGGTCCGCCTCGAACAGGACCTGGGCGTCGACCTGTTCGCGCGCCACGGCCGCACGGTGTCCCTGACCCCGGCGGGCCGTACGTTCCTCGCCTCCGTCGAGCGGGCGCTCGGCGAGGTGGAGCGGGCCGCGGAGTCCGTACGGGCGGACGCGGACCCCGCGTCGGGCAAGGTGGCCTTCGGGTTCCTGCACACGATGGGCTCGGAGACCGTCCCCGGCCTGATCCGCGCCTTCCGGGCCGATCATCCGAGGGTCCGCTTCAGCCTCGTACAGAACTACGGGGAGGCGATGATCGAGCGCCTGCGGGCGGGCGAGCTGGACCTGTGCCTGACCTCGCCCGTGCCGGACGCGCCCGATCTGGTGGCCCGCCGCCTCGACGAGCAGCGGTTGCGCCTGGTCGTACCGGACGAGCACCGCCTCGCCTCCCGCAAGCGGGTGCGTCTCGCGGAGGCGGCGGAGGAGGCCTTCGTGACCCTCGAACCGGGCTACGGCCTGCGCCGCATCACGGACGACCTCTGCCAGGAGGCGGGCTTCAAGCCCCGCGTCGCGTTCGAGGGCGAGGAGGCGGAAACGCTGCGGGGCCTTGTAGCGGCGGGCCTGGGCGTCGCCCTGCTCCCGCCACCGGCCGTCCCCCGGCCGGGAGTCGTGGAGCTGACGGTGACGGGCCAGCGGGCGGTACGGGAGATCGGCGTCGCCTGGCTGGACGGCCACCCGGACACGCCACCGGTGGCGGCATTCAAGAAGTTCCTGCTGGGCAGGCGGGGGCGGCTGCTGCCGGAGTAGCGGGGCGTTCGTCCTCGAACGGGCCGAAATCCTTCGGCCCGTCCGGCGTTGAGGACGCCGTAACGCGCCCCGCTCCTCAGCGTCGCATCGACTTCCCGAAGCCGGCGGCGAGCGGCATGCGCAGTCCCAGCGGCGGCGGTGCCGCCAGCGCGTCCTCCAGGGGGCGTGCGTACGCGTGCCCGAAGAGCGAGCCCATCACGAAGTCCGATGCCAGGGCCTGCACTTCGGCCTGGTGCTGGTGCAACCGGTGGCGATCGGAGTGGACTTCGAACCGGCACACCTCCCGGTTCGCCTTCTTCGCCCGCTCCGCGAGCCGGAACGAGAGCTCGGGGTCGGTCCGCTCGTCGTTCGTGCCGTGCACGATCAGGACCCGTCGCCCCGCGAGCTGCTTCACCGGTTCGGGAGGGGCGGCCACATCGTCCTCGGGCAGCCAAGGTGCCAGCGCGAGAACGGAGTTGACGGCCTCGTGGCCGCTGGCGCGCAGTGCGGCCCGGCCGCCCATGTCCATGCCGACGAGGCAGATCGAGACGTCGCCGTAGAGGCGTACGACCTCGTCCGCGGCCCACTCCGCGTCCCGTGCGAGATGCGCCTGCGGCCCGTTCCAGCCGCGGCAGCGGTAGTGCACGACGTGCGCCGCGAGCCCCTCGGCGCGGCCGTCCAGGGCGAGCCTGCGGCCGAGCGCGCGCACCGCGTTCGCGGCGAACGGGGACGGCTTGCGGGCGGAGGTCTCGTGGCCGCCGGGGAGCAGCAGCACAGCGCCGCTGACCGCCGTGGGCCGGGCGCCGATCACGCGCCCGAGCCTGGCAGCGCGCGCGGAATCGGGCGTCGCTTGCTGAGCCATGACAGAACAGTGTCAGAAGCAAGGGTGTACGCCACCCGTCCGCGGGGTCACTGTTACGTATCGACCCGTGAGATCCACCCGGCGATCTACGCGCGTAGGCGCTAGAGTGCCGAGATGACGAGCCAGACCACCAAAGCCGGTCAGACGGACCGCGAAACGCCCAGCGCCGACCAGATCCGCCGCGCCCCGAAGGTGCTCCTGCACGACCACCTCGACGGCGGCCTGCGCCCCGGCACGATCGTCGACCTCGCCCGCGAGGCGGGGTACGAGGGTCTGCCCGAGACCGACCCCGACAAGCTGGGGATCTGGTTCAGGGAAGCCGCCGACTCCGGTTCGCTGCCGCGCTATCTGGAGACCTTCGCCCACACCTGCGCGGTGATGCAGACGAAGGACGCCCTCAAGCGTGTGGCGGCCGAGTGCGCCGAGGACCTCGCCGAGGACGGCGTCGTCTACGCCGAGATCCGCTACGCCCCCGAGCAGCACCTGGAGCGTGGCCTCACCCTCGAAGAGGTCGTCGAGGCCGTCAACGAAGGCTTCCGGGAGGGCGAGCGGCGCGCGAAGGCCAACGGCCACCGCATCCGCGTGGGCGCGCTCCTCACCGCCATGCGCCACGCGGCCCGCGCCCTGGAGATCGCCGAACTCGCCAACCGCTACCGCGATCTGGGCGTCGTCGGCTTCGACATCGCGGGCGCCGAGGCGGGCTTCCCGCCCACCCGGCACCTCGACGCGTTCGAGTACCTCAAGCGCGAGAACAACCACTTCACGATCCACGCCGGCGAGGCCTTCGGCCTGCCCTCGATCTGGCAGGCCCTGCAGTGGTGCGGCGCCGACCGGCTCGGTCACGGCGTGCGGATCATCGACGACATCCAGGTCGCCGACGACGGCACGGTGAAGCTCGGCCGCCTCGCCAGCTACGTACGCGACAAGCGCATCCCCCTGGAGATGTGCCCCAGCTCCAACCTGCAGACCGGCGCGGCGACCTCGTACGCCGAGCACCCCATCGGCCTGCTCCGCAAGCTGCACTTCCGGGCCACGGTGAACACCGACAACCGTCTGATGTCGGGAACCAGCATGAGCCGTGAATTCGAGCATTTGGTCGGCACTTTCGGCTACACGCTCGACGACATGCAGTGGTTCACAGTCAATGCGATGAAATCAGCGTTCATTCCTTTCGATGAACGCCTGGCCATGATCAATGACGTGATCAAGCCCGGATATGCCGAGCTGAAGTCCGAATGGCTGTTCCGGCAGACCGCTTCCACCAGCGCTTCTGTCGATGTGTAACAGAATTTGAAGCAATGCGGACGCGGCCGGGAACATTAATTCCCGGCCGCGTTTTTGCTGTTTCGCTGTTTGCGGACTGCCCCATCACATGTTTACGGTCATGGGCCGCTCGAAAGTCCCCGTCATCAAGGACGCATTGAAGATGAAGCAGTCTGCCGCCAAGACCCTCGGTGTCGCCGCTCTCGGCGCCGCCTTCGCCGCCGCCGGCGCGGGTGCCGCCAACGCCGCACCGGGCCTGCCCGACGCCACGGACGCGCTGGGCTCCGCCACCGCGATGCTCCCCGTCGAGCAGGTCGCCGACAACCTGCCCGCCGGTGGCCCCGAGGCCGTCGCCGCCGGCCAGAACGCGGTCGGCAGCACCCTCGAGGCAGCCGCGCCGACCGTCGCCAAGCTCGGCGAGAGCACCAAGCCCGCCGCCGACAGGGCCGCCAAGCCCGTCAACCCCGCCTCCGGTCTGCTCGGCGGCCTGCCGATCGCGAACGCCCTGCCCACCCAGGGCCTGCCGCTGCAGGGTCTGCCGCTGAACGGTCTGCCGCTCGGCTGATCCTCGCCGACTCGCGCATACGCCGATGGGGCGCGCCCTTGTCTCAAGGGTGCGCCCCATCGGCGTACGTATGCGGCAGCGTAAGCCGCCGGTTCACCAGGCGGCCTGGCTGGTCTTGCTCTGGGTGGGCAGCAGGACCCACAGGGCGATGTAGAGCAGGAACTGCGGTCCGGGAAGAAGACACGAGAGCACGAAGATCACGCGCATCGTGGTCGCCGAAGTGCCGAAGCGCTTGGCGAGGGCGGCACAGACTCCGCCGATCATCCGGCCGTTCGTGGGGCGGGCAAGGGCGGTCATGAGGGCTCCTTCGTGAACCGTAGGCGTGTGGTCCGGGACGTGTTCCCCGAGGTCCGGGGCGTGCCCCCGACGTCCGGGGCGTGTACCCCGATGACTCAAAGCTACGTTCACGAAGCGGGCAAAGCGTCGCTCTAGGGTGCGATACCGACCCTGGGAATCGTCGGGGTCGGCCCCTGAGACGTGTCCTCCCGCAGGAGGGCCGGGCGGTGATCCGCATCAGTCCGGCGGCGGAGTCTCGCCCTGGCCGCGGGCACCACGGCGAGGTGCGCGAGGGCCACGCCCAGCGTGTTCAGGAACAGCGAGTCGATGTCGACGACCTGTCCCGGAACCCCGGTCTGGAGCAGTTCGATGCCGAGCGAGATCAGCGCGCCCGCCGCGACCGTCCGCACCAGCGAACCCAGCGGCGAGACATGGACCCGCCCCCCGGCGAGCGGAAGCAGCACTCCGAGCGGGGCCAGAAGCAGCAGACTGCCGCCTATCTGCCGGGCGGCCTGCGCAGGACCGAGCGCCAGATCCGCCTTGATGCCGGCGAACGGCTGAAGGTTCGCCGCACTGACCCAGGCCACGTCCAGTGGACGCAGCGTGAGCCACGCGACGAGCAGAAGATGCGCGACGAGGAGGAATGCCCCTGTCGCACGGAAGCGGATGGCGGCCCCGTGGCCGCCCGAGCCTTGACGCACGCACCCCAAGACGCGCCCAGCGGCAGGATCGGTTCCGCGCATCTCGTCCCGTCACGCGGCACTGTCCTGATCGCACAGGGTGACTGTCCTGTTCGGCCCTACTTCAGCGTCTCGGTCGGCGGAGCCACCGTGCCGGGGCGCTGGCGGACCGCCTGGGTGCATTCGTAGCGGCGCAGCGGGTCGTCGCCAGGGCCGCCCAGAAGCACCGCACGATCGTCGCCCGCCGCCGCGCTGTCCGCGAAGGTGCAAACAATCTGTGCCAATGCGAACGCCGAAAGGTCCTCCGGCGACGTACTGAACCGCAGCGCGTCCCCGGGGTCGCCCTTCGCCGGACCGCTGACGACCGTCCCGCCGCGCACGTCCGTCGCGAAGCCCGCCTGCTTCTCCGGGCCCGACGGCGCCTTCGCCAGCTCGTCGAGGAGCGCCTGGGCGATGCGCACCCGGTCGGTCGTCGCCTTCCGGGCAGGAATCCGCACCGAGCGGTCCACGGTCACGAGCTGCGCGGCGCACACCAGGAAGACCTGCACAGGGACCCCGCTGGTGGACTGCGAGGCGATGCTCGAACCCGACATCACGCACGGCACCCGCGAGGGTCCCGGCCCGAAGTCCGTCGGCACCTCCGTCGAGCGGATCCCGCAGCCGGCGAGCGTCGCGGTCAGCGCGGCGGCGATGAGGGCGGCACGCAGCCGTCGGCGGTTCATGGTTTGTCTCCCTCGACGGCCTCGTCACCGTCCGTGCCCTCGTCCGTCTCGTCCGCCGGCTGCAACGCCGACAGGTCGCGCGGCAGCCACAGCGTGAACACCGCGCCGCCCTCCGGCGAGTTCGCCGCGGTGATCTCACCGCCGTGGATGTGCGCGTTCTCCAGGGCGATGGAGAGCCCGAGTCCGCTGCCCTCCGAGCGCGGCCGGGACGCGCTGGCCTTGTAGAAGCGGTCGAAGACGTGCGGAAGGACGTCCTCGGGGATGCCGGGGCCTCCGTCGTGCACCGCGATGACGAGCCGGTCGCCCGCGATCCGTACCGAGACCTTCACCGGGGAGCCGCCGTGCTTGAGGGCGTTGCCGATCAGGTTCGCCAGGATGACGTCGAGGCGGCGCGGGTCGAGCCGCACCATGATGCCGCGCTCCGCGTCGAGCTCGACCGCGTCGAGCCAGGCACGGGCGTCGATGCAGGCCGTGATCTGGTCGGCGATGTCGACGTAGTCCAGGACGAGTCTGGCCGTACCCGCGTCGAAGCGGGTCACCTCCATCAGGTTCTCCACCAGGTCGTTGAGCCTGCGGGTCTCGCTGACCACGAGGCGCACGGCGGGCTCGATCATCGGATCGACGCTGCCGGTCTCCGCGTCAAGCTCCTCTTCGAGCACCTCCGTCACCGCGGTGATCGCGGTCAGCGGCGTCCGCAGCTCGTGCGACATGTCGGCGACGAAACGCCGCGACGCCTCGTCACGGGCGCTCATGTCGTCGACCTTCTTCTCCAGGCTCTCCGCGGTCCGGTTGAACGTCCGTGACAGATCGGCAAGTTCATCCGTGCCCGACACCCGCAGACGCGTGTCGAGCTTGCCCTCGCCGAGCCGCCGCGCGGCGACGCCGAGCCGGTGCACCGGCTTGAGCACCGTCGTCGCAGCGGCCTGCGCGAGCAGCGCGGAACCGATGAGCGCGAGCCCCGTGGCGATCGCGAGCGACCACCCCAGAGAGCTCAGGTCCTTCGCCTCCGGCTCCAGGGACTTGAGCATGTAGCCGGTCGGCCCGCCGCCGATGACCTTGGCACCGCCCACGAGATACGGGGTGCCGTCGTCGACGGTCCGCTGCCAGTACAGGTGGTACGGGCTCTTGTTGCCGGACGTGAGCGGCTGCTCCTTGTTCACCGTCTTGCGCAGCGACCCGGGCACGTCGGCGAGCGTGAAGGCGTCCAGGTCGGAGTAGCCGACGATCGGGTCACCGTCGGCGTTCTCCCCGATCAGGAGCACGCTGTAGCGCTGGCTGCTGTTGGCCATCGTCCCGGCGGCCTGCTGCAGTTCGTCCTGGGTCGGGTTGGGCGGCAGCGCGCCGGCGCGGGTCTGCATCTCCTGCTGGAAGTCCTTCAGGGCCGCGTCCTGCGCACGCGTCAGGACCGCCTCGCGGTTCAACCAGTACGCGATTCCGGAAGCCGTCACGGCGGCCGTGAGCGCCACCAGACCGAACACGACCACGAGCCGCAGCCGCAGGCTCGTGAAACGAAGTCCCGCCAGTATCGCCTTGCGCGCCGCGGCCCAGCCGCGGAGCCTGTCCTGCGGTTTGGTCACTGAGGAGTGTCCAGCCGGTAGCCGACCCCGCGGACCGTACGGATCAGTGTCGGCGAGGACGGCACGTCCTCCACCTTCGCGCGCAGGCGCTGCACACACGCGTCGACGAGCCGTGAGTCGCCGAGGTAGTCGTGCTCCCACACCAGGCGCAGCAACTGCTGCCGCGAGAGCGCCTGTCCGGGCCTGCGGCTCAGCTCCAGGAGCAGCCGCAGCTCGGTCGGCGTGAGCTGCAGGTCCTCGCCGTTCTTCGTGACGGTCATCGCGGCCCGGTCGATGACGAGCGAACCGAACGTCGCCGCGTCATTGGCCTCGCGCTCACCGCGGCGGAGCACCGCGCGGATACGGGCGTCGAGCACCCGCCCCTGCACGGGTTTGACCACGTAGTCGTCGGCCCCGGACTCCAGGCCGACGACCACGTCGATGTCATCGCTGCGCGCGGTCAGCAGGATGATCGGCAACTGGTCGGTGCGCCGGATACGACGGCACACCTCGAAGCCGTCGATGCCCGGCAGCATCACATCCAGCACGATCAGGTCCGGCCGCTGCTCACTGAGCAGCTTCAGGCCGTCCTCGCCGGTGGCAGCAGTAGCCACCCGATGCCCTTGGCGGGTGAGCGAAAGCTCAAGGGCCGTACGGATGGCGTCGTCGTCCTCGATCAGCAACAGGGAAGGCACGGACGTCATTCTGTCCCATGGCAAGGGCACAGTTCGACTGTTGGAGCTCCCCGGGGTCCTCAAAGGGCCGGCAGGGCCGTCATCCACACGTCTCCCCCACACATGGAAGGGCTGTTGCAGGCCTGTGACAGTCGGCGGACACCGTCATGAAGTGGGGCGTGCAGAGTTTTGGTCACACGGAAAAGCCGGACACCACCGACGGGGGGCGCGAGATGAACTCACTGCACAGCACCAGCTCAAGCGCAGTAATCACGCGACTCCACGACGTGATCCGGACCGCCGAGAGGCACGAGAAGTCCGGTGCCGTGAGCGGGCGGGGGTGCGCTCGCGGCACCGGGCGTCAGCACACCGCGTACATGACGGTGGTTGACGCGTTCCGGGGGGAAACCCACGGGGGTAACGGCGGTACCGATGGGGGGGCTCACGGGGGAGCCGCGTACAGGGAGGACACGGGGGAGCGCACATCGGCTTCGGAGGCGGAGTTCACCGCCTACGTCCAGGAGCGTCGTGCCTCCCTGTACGCAACCGCCTATCACCTGACCGGTGACCGTTTCGAGGCCGAGGACCTGCTGCAGAGCGCCCTCTTCTCGACGTACCGGGCCTGGGACAGGATCAGCGACAAGGCCGCGGTCGGCGGTTACCTCCGCCGCACCATGACCAACCTGCACATCAGCGCCTGGCGGCGCCGCAAGCTCAACGAATACCCGACCGAGGAGCTGCCGGAGACGGCGGGCGACACGGACGCGATGCGTGGCACCGAACTCCGCGCGGTTCTCTGGCAGGCCCTGGCCCGCCTTCCCGAACTGCAGCGGACGATGCTGGTCCTTCGTTACTACGAGGGCCGCACGGACCCCGAGATCGCGGACATCCTCGACATCAGCGTGGGCACGGTGAAGTCCAGCATCTGGCGCTCTCTGCGCCGGCTGCGCGAGGACGACGTCCTCAGCTTCGGCCGTGACCAGGAGGAGTCCTTCGGCGAGTTGGTCGCCTAGGGATCACGGGGGCGCCGCTTCCGGGGGGAGGCGGCGGAGCAGGGGGGACACGGGGGACAACGGGGATCACGGGGGATCCACGGGGGAAAAGTGGCAGGACCGGAAGGCCGGGGGGTCTTTCCGGTCCTTCTGCTTTTGGTGCGGGCTGCTTTTGGCGGGCTGCTTTTGGTACGGGCGGACCGGGGCCCTTAGATGGCGGCCCCCGGAGCCTTCGCGCACCGCCCGGCCGCGGCGGCGGCGACCCGGCCCAACGCCTCGTCCTTCCCGCACGGGTGCGCGCCCAGCGCGGTGTGCCGGGCGACGATGGCGCGCTCGTCGCGCATCAGCCGCCACCCGCGCCGCAGCAGGAACGGCACGGACTTGCGCCCTTCGCGCAGATCCCGCAGCAGCCGCCGCCGGAAAGTGGTGGAAGGGCGGCCCCGCAGGCAGATCGCGTCGGCGAGCACGCCGGTCTCACGGCAGCGCTCCACGATGTCCGCGGCGAAGATCCCCTCGGCGATGAAGAGCGGTGTGCGGTCGATGTCCATGGCGGTCTCGCCCGTACGCGAGCTGCTGGCGATGTCGTAGACGGGGACGTTCGTACGTCCCGTGCGGCACAGCTGCTCGATGGCGTTGAGGGCGGCTTCCGTGTCCCAGGACGCGGGGGAGTCCCAGTCGATGTCGCTGCTGCCGGGGACCTGAGGCAGGGTCGGGTCGTCGGCTTCCTTGTAGAAGTCGTCGAGACACAGGACGGGCAGCCCGGAGCGGGCGGCGAACGACGACTTGCCTGAACCGGAGGGGCCGCAGAGCAGCACGACCCGGGTGGGTATCGGGGGATGGGAACTCACGAGAGACCAGTGTGCTGCATTGCGCCGCCCGGGCGACCCGACGGGTAGGGCTTTGGTGCCCGCGTCACCGCTCAACTACGCTACGTGGGCATCTGATTACTCAAGAGGATATGGGCGGTACCCATGGCACGGCACGCAACAGCCTCCAAGCACCTCTCCCGCGCTCTGCTGCGCGCGGGTCTGACGGTCTCCGTCGCGGGCACGGCGCTCGGTATCGGCGGTGCGGCCACGGCGAGCGCCGCACCGGTCCCCGTGCCGCAGGCGTCGGACAATCTGCCGGCGGCCGGTGCGGGGGTGCTCCGGGCGGTGGAGGAGGTTTCCGCGGGCGGGATCGGACCGCTCAAGCAGCTGAAGCTCAACCCGCTCGCGGGTACCGGGTCCGACCCCCTGGACAACGCCCTCGGCACCCAGATCGCGGACTTCAAGCCGGTCTCGACGGCGCCCCTGACGGCCCCGCTGACGCAGGGCGCCGCGCTGGCCGACCTGCCGCTGGTGGGTCAGGCCGCTGGGCTGCTGCCCGGCTAGCGGCCGGTGGCCGGCAGCCGGCGGATTGCGGCGCGGAGTTCCCCTGTCATCCCTTCCGCAGGGGGACTTCCCGTACCAGCCAGGCCACCGCGAAGGCCGCCGCGCCGAGCAGCGCGGCGCCGAGGACCACGCCGTGCATGCCGCCGGTGACCGCCGTGCGCACCGCTTCCCGTACGCCCTCCGGCATCTTCCCGACCGCCTCGGGAGTCCATGAAGTGCCGCCCTCCGGCATGCCGCCCGATGCCAGACGGTTCGAGTAGACGGCGCCCATGACGGCGATGCCCAGTGAGCCGCCGATCGTGCGCAGGAGTGTGGTGGTGCCGGTGGCGGCGCCCATGTCGCGCGGCTCGGCGCTGTTGATGGTGATGAGCAGGGTGCTCTGGATCAAAAAGCCCATGCCCGCGCCGAGCACCAGCGTCAGGGCGGACGTCACGGCGGTGGGGGTGTCCGCGCCGACCGCGAGGAGCAGGGCGCCGCCGACGGCCGTGAGCGCGCCGCCGATGACGGTATAGGCGCGGTAGCCGCCGCCGTTGGACGTGATCCGGCCCAGCAGGAGTTGCGCCCCGAACATGCCCGCCATCAGCGGGAGCAGCAGCATGCCGCTGGCCGTCGAGGACGCGCCGCGTACGAACTGCATGTACTGCGGCAGATACGCGGATGCCGCGAGCATGGCGGCGCCGGTCAGGAAGGTCAGGATCTGGGCGAGCGTGAAGTTGCGGTCGGCGAAGAGGCGGGGCGGGATGACCGGTTCGGCCGCCCGCCGCTCGACCCGCGCGAACCAGACCAGGGACCCCGCGCCGAGCACGCCGAGCCCGAGGATCTGCGGTGACGACCAGCCGTACGTCGTGCCGCCCCAGCTGCCGAGCAGTGTCAGGGCGAGGATGCCCGTGGAGAGGAGGGCGGCGCCCGCGAAGTCGATGCGGGCCTTCACCCGCTCGGTGCGCAGGTGAAGGCGCAGGCCGATGATGAGCAGGGCGAGTGCGCCGATGGGCACGTTGACGTAGAAGACCCAGCGCCAGTCCAGCTGGTCGGTGAGGAAACCGCCGAGCAGCGGGCCGCCGACCAGCGCCACGGGCATCATCGCGCCGACCATCGACTGCGAGCGGCCCGCCTGTGACGGCGGCAGCATGACGCCGATGATCGAGATGGCGCCGACCATCAGGCCGCCCGCGCCGAGGCCCTGCACGGCGCGGAAGGCGATGAGCTGCCCCATGTCCTGCGCGAGCCCGGAGAGGACCGAGCCCGCGAGGAACACCGCGATCGACCAGATGAAGCTGCCCTTGCGTCCGTACAGGTCGCCGAGTTTTCCCCAGATGGGCGTGGAGATCGAGGCGGTGAGCAGATAGGCCGTGATCACCCAGGAGAGGTGGTCGAGACCGCCGAGGTCGCCGACGATGGTGGGCAGCGCGGTGCCGACGATCGTGCCGTCGAGCAGTCCGAGCATCAGGCCGAGCAGCAGTCCGAAGAGGACCAGTTTCGAGGGTCCGGACTCCTCGGGGGGCCGTGGACCGGCGTCCGCGGGATCGGCGCCCCTGGTGTTCGTCTCTTCCGTGGTCCGGCTCATCGTTCCCCCTGGTGTGCAGCTGGAGTGAAGTGGCGTCGGGTCAGGCGGCGTACGGGGTGTGGGACCTGGCCTCGCGCAGGGCGTGCGCCCACCAGGCCAGTTGGTCGAGCAGCGCCTTGGCCGCCGTGTCGACCGCGGGGTCGTCGACGGCGCCGTCCTCGCCGAACGCGCCGAAGGCGTTGTGGAAGCTGACCGTGTTGCGGATGGTCATGGCGTTCAACTCGGCCATCACCAGGCGCAGTTGTTCCACCGCGCGCAGGCCGCCGGAGAGGCCGCCGTACGAGACGAAGCCGATCGGCTTGCCGTGCCACTGCGTGTTGTGCCAGTCGACGGCGTTCTTCAGGGACGCCGGGAAGCTGTGGTTGTACTCCGGCGTGACGAAGAGGAAGGCGTCGGCCGCCGCGAGGCGCGGCGAGACCAGGGCGAGCGCTTCCTCGGTGCCGGGCGCGGGCGGCCGGCCGAACGCGGGGAAGACGGTGGGCAGCGGCGTCTCGGCGAGGTCGACGACGTCGGTGGTCATGTCGTCGCGCTGGTCGAGGTGCCCCGTCAGCCACCGGGTGACGACGGGCGCGAACCGGCCCTCGCGGGTGCTTGCGACGACGACGGCCACGCGGAGAGGCGTGCTGGTGCGGCTGTTGCTGGACATGGGATCCCCCTGGAGCGCGGATGTGTACGGCGTATCTGGCTGCGTACAACGTACACAGGTAATGTGTACGGCGTCTACTGAGAGATACGTTGTACGCTCACGATCCGATGGGCCGGGAGACGGCCCGGGAGATGACTCCGAGAGACGACTCCGAGAGAGGTGCCCGGCTGTGGCTGGCCAGAAGAAGGACGGCAAGGCGGCGCCGGACAAGACGCTCTGGGAACGCCTGGAGCAGCCGGCCGCCCCCCGCGCCTCGCTCTCCCTGGAGCGGATCGGCGCCGTGGCGGTGCAGGTCGCCGACGCGGAGGGCTTCGCCGCCGTCACCATGCGACGGCTCGCCACGGAGCTGGGGGTCGCGCCCATGGCCGCCTACCGGCACGTCTCGGGCAAGGATGATCTGTGGGCGCTGATGGCCGAGCGGGTGGCGGCCGAGTACCGGATCCCCGACGAGCTGACCGAGTGGCGCGAGGTGCTGCACGCCTACGCCCTGCTTACCCGGGAGCTGATGCTGCGCCACCCGTGGGTGGGCGAGCTGCCCACGGCCCTGTTCGTGCTCACGCCGGGCCGGATGGCCATCGCCGAGCGGCAGTTGGCGGCGCTCGACGGCCTCGGGCTCGACGAGGACACGATGATGGTGGCTTTCCGCACGGTCAGCGCCTACGCGCACGGCGCCGTCTCGTCCGAGGTGGCCGTGCGGGAGTGGACCCAGTCCGAGGGCTGGTCGTCGGGCGCCGAGACCCGGATGGGCCTCGCGCCGCAGATGACGTACCTCATGGACAGCGGCCGCTACCCCACCTACCGGCGCTACGGTCTGCGCTCGCGCCGCAAGGACGACGCCACATGGATGTTCGAGACGGGCCTCGAGTGCGTCCTTGACGGGATCGCGGCCCGGCTGGGCATCTGACGCCGGCCGCGACGACGAAGCCCCGGCCCTCCTGGACGGAGGAGGGCCGGGGCTTCGCCGGGCGGGAAGCGGCTCAGTACGAGGAGCCGGACGCGCCCAGCGAACCCGTGGGGTGCCAGACCGTCTTGGTCTCCAGGAAGGCCGTCAGGCGGTGCGTGCCGGGATCGGCCGACCAGTCCACAGGCTGTGGACGGACGACGCGCTTGAGGTTGTCGGCGGCGGCGACCTCGAGCTCCTTGGCCAGGTCGTCGTCCTCGACGCCCGCGAGGTCGATCGCGTTCACGTCCTGGTGCGAGGCGAGCGACGGGGTGATCTCCGCCGTACGGCCCGAGAGGATGTTGACCACGCCGCCCGGCAGGTCGGAGGTGGCGAGCACCTCGCCGAGGGAGAGCGCGGGGAGCGGGGAGTTCTCGCTCGCGATCACCACGGCCGTGTTGCCCGTCGCGATCACCGGGGCGATCACCGAGACCAGGCCGAGGAACGACGACTCCTGCGGGGCGACGACCGTCACCACGCCCGTCGGCTCCGGCGAGGAGAGGTTGAAGAAGGGGCCCGCGACGGGGTTGCCGCCGCCCACGATCTGGGCCACCTTGTCGGTCCAGCCCGCGTACCAGACCCAGCGGTCGATCGCCGCGTCGACGACAACGGCGGCCTTCGACTTGGACAGGCCCTCCGCGTCGGCGACCTCACGCACGAACTGGTCCTTGCGGCCCTCCAGCATCTCCGCGACGCGGTAGAGGATCTGCCCGCGCAGATAGGCCGTCTTGCCGGCCCAGCCGCCCTGCGCCTTGCGCGCGGCCACGACCGCGTCGCGCGCGTCCTTGCGGGACGAGAGCGGGGCGTTGGCCAGCCACTTGTTCTTCGAGTCAGTCACCTCGTACACCCGGCCGCTCTCGGAACGCGGGAACTTCCCGCCGACGTACAGCTTGTAGGTCTTCAAGACCGTGAGTCGATCAGACATCGAGGTACGCCTCCAGGCCGTGGCGACCGCCCTCGCGGCCGTAACCCGATTCCTTGTAGCCGCCGAAGGGCGAGGTCGGGTCGAACTTGTTGAACGTGTTGGCCCAGATCACGCCCGCGCGCAGACGGTCGGCGACCGCGAGGATGCGGGAGCCCTTCTCCGTCCAGATGCCGGCGGAGAGGCCGTACTGGGTGTTGTTGGCCTTGGCGACGGCCTCTTCCGGCGTACGGAAGGTGAGCACCGAGAGCACCGGTCCGAAGATCTCGTCGCGGGCGACGGTGTGCGCCTGCGTGACGTTCGTGAAGAGCGTCGGCGCGAACCAGTAGCCGGAGGAGGGCAGTTCGCACGGGGCGGACCAGCGCTCGGCACCCTCCGCCTCGCCCGTCTCGGTGAGGGCGGTGATACGGGCGAGCTGCTCGGCGGAGTTGATCGCGCCGATGTCGGTGTTCTTGTCGAGCGGGTCGCCGAGGCGGAGGGTGGAGAGCCGCCGCTTGAGCGCGTCGAGCACCTCGTCCTGGACCGACTCCTGTACGAGGAGGCGCGAGCCCGCGCAGCAGACCTGGCCCTGGTTGAAGAAGATGCCGGTGACGATGCCCTCGACGGCCTGGTCGATGGGGGCGTCGTCGAAGACGATGTTCGCGCCCTTGCCGCCCAGTTCGAGCGTGACCTTCTTGTCCGTGCCCGCGACCTGGCGCGCGATCGCCTTGCCGACGGCGGTCGAGCCGGTGAAGGCGACCTTGTCCACGTCCGGGTGGGCGGTGAGGGCGGCGCCCGCGTCGCCGTACCCGGGAAGGATGTTGACGACGCCCTTGGGCAGGCCCGCCTGGCGGCAGATGTCCGCGAAGAACAGGGCGCTCAGGGGCGTGGTCTCGGCGGGCTTCAGGACGACCGTGTTGCCCGTCGCGAGCGCCGGGGCGATCTTCCACGCCAGCATCAGGAGCGGGAAGTTCCAGGGGATGACCTGGCCCGCGACGCCCAGCGGCCGCGGGTCGGCGCCGTACCCCGCGTGGTCGAGCTTGTCGGCCCAGCCCGCGTAGTAGAAGAAGTGCGCGGCGACCAGGGGGAGGTCGGCGTCGCGCGTCTCCTTGATGGGCTTTCCGTTGTCCAGGGTCTCCAGGACGGCCAGTTCGCGGCTGCGCTCCTGGATGATCCGCGCGATCCGGAAGAGGTACTTGGCGCGCTCGGCGCCCGGCAGCGCCGACCACTTCTCGAACGCCTTGCGGGCGGCCTTCACGGCGCGGTCGACGTCCTCGGAGGAAGCCTGCGCGACCTCGGAGAGGACCTCTTCGGTGGAGGGCGAGACGGTCTTGAAGACCTTGCCGTCGGCCGCCTCCGCGAACTCGCCGTCGATGAACAGGCCGTACGAGGGCGCGATGTCGACGACGGAGCGGGACTCGGGCGCGGGGGCGTACTCGAAAGCCGCGGAAGCCGAAGGTGTGGAAGTCATGGGTCAGTCCACCGTCACGTAGTCGGGGCCGGAGTAGCGGCCCGTGGCCAGCTTCTGGCGCTGCATCAGCAGGTCGTTGAGGAGCGAGGAGGCGCCGAAGCGGAACCAGTGGTTGTCCAGCCAGTCCTGGCCCGCGGTCTCGTTCACCAGGACGAGGAACTTGATCGCGTCCTTGGAGGTGCGGATGCCGCCCGCCGGCTTCACCCCGACCTGGACCCCGGTCTGCTCACGGAAGTCACGGACGGCCTCCAGCATCAGGAGGGTGTTCGCGGGGGTGGCGTTGACGCCGACCTTGCCGGTCGAGGTCTTGATGAAGTCCGCGCCCGCGAGCATGCCGATCCAGGAGGCGCGCCGGATGTTGTCGTACGTGGACAGCTCGCCGGTCTCGAAGATGACCTTGAGCCGGGCCTCGCCGGAGGCTTCCTTCACGGCGCGGATCTGCTCGAACACCGTCATGTAGTCGCCGGCGAGGAAGGCGCCGCGGTCGATGACCATGTCGATCTCGTCGGCACCCGCGGCCACGGCCTCGCGGACGTCGCCGAGCTTCACGTCGATGGCGGCGCGGCCCGCGGGGAAGGCGGTCGCGACGGAGGCGACCTTGACGCCGCTGTCGCCGACGGCCTCCTTGGCGGTGGCCACCATGTCCGGATAGACGCAGACCGCGGCGGTCTTCGGGGTGCCGCGGTCGGTCGGATCGGGGTTCACGGCCTTCGCGCCGAGCGCCCGGACCTTGCCCGGGGTGTCGGCGCCCTCCAGCGTCGTCAGGTCGATCATCGAGATGGCGAGGTCGATGGCGTACGCCTTCGCCGTCGTCTTGATCGAACGGGTCCCGAGCGCCGAGGCGCGCGCCTCCAGGCCGACCGTGTCGACGCCGGGTAGCCCGTGGAGGAAGCGGCGCAGCGTGCGGTCCGACGTTGTGGCGTCGGTCAGTGCGTGTGCGGGTGCAGTGGGCATGGTCACGAGGGGAGCATATCTACGCGCGTAGCGGCTGTACAGGGGGCGGTCGCGGAGAGGGCGCGGGAGAGGTTGTGGGAGGGGGCGCGGGAGAAGTCGCGGGGTGCGGGGCGGGGGTACGGGAGGACCCGCAGGCCCCCCGTGCCAGGCCTCAGGCAGAATCAGGGTATGACCGACCCCCAGCATCCCGTGGCGGAGCCCGAGGACCCCAAGTACAAGGACCGGACGTACCGGTCGTCCGGCGGTATCGCCGGAGGCGTCCTGTTGCTCGCTCTCGGCGGCTGGCTCGGCATCGACGCGATGGTCCGGGGCGAGGGCCGCACCCCGTGGCTCGCGCTCGCCGGGCTGCTCCTGGCGGTGCCGCTCGTCGTCGCCTTCACCGTGCGCCCCGCCGTCTACGCCAACGACGACCGGCTCCGCATCCGCAACCCGTTCCGGACCATCACGCTGCCGTGGGCGTCCGTCTCGGGGCTCCGCTCCGGGTACTCGAACGAGGTCTTCACCCAGTCGGGCACCAAGTACCAGCTCTGGGCCATCCCCGTCTCCCTGCGCGGCCGCAAGAAGGCCGCGAGGAGGAAGTCGCAGGGGGCGGCCGCCGGTGACCCGAGCCTCCTGGACCCGCGTCGCCCCCCTCGGCCGGAAACCCTCCGCGCCCCCGGCGACCAGATCATGGACGACCTGCGCGAACTCTCCGAGCTCCGCGCCTCCGCGAAGTCCGCGCAGGGCGAGCCCGAGGTGCGCTGGGGCTACGAGGTCATCGCCCCGGCCGTCGCGGGAGCGATCCTGCTCGCGGTGCTGCTCGCCGTCGGTTAGGAGCGCGCCGGGGCCAGCGTCGAGCCGCTTACGGGGGCCCGTTCCAGGCGAGGAGCATGTGGCCGCCGAACGCCGCCGACGTCAGCGCCGCCGCCAGGAGCACCGTGACGGTGACGTGCGTACGCGCCCGTGCCAGGGCCGTGGCGAGCGGCAGCAGCAGGGGGAACGCGGGGAGCAGGAAGCGGGAGCGCGGGAAGTAGACGCCCTTGCTGCCGAGGACGATCAGCAGCAGAAGGCCCGTGAAGAGCAGCAGCGGCAAGGGCTGGCGGTCGGCCGCCGACAGGACGAACAGCGCCACCGACCCAAGCAGGGTCGCCGTCACCATCATCAGGAACAGCTGGGGCCGCTCGACCGACAGCAGGTCGAGGATGGTCCGCAGGGTCCCCACCCCGCCGTCCCACTCGTTGCGCCACAGCTTCTGTACGGCGAAGTAGCCGTCCCAGCGGCCGAGCCGGAACCCGACCCAGACGACGTACGAGAGCCAGCCGAGCGGGGCGAGTACGGCGCCCGCCAGGACGCGTACCGCGACACGGCGGCCCCTGCCCCTGCCCCTGTTCCTGCCCCGGCGCCACAGCGTGAGCAGCGCCGTCAGGGAGACCGCCGCGGCGAGCGCGACGCCCGTGGGGCGGGTCAGGCCCGCGAGCGCGGCCAGCGTGCCCGCCCAGATCCAGCGTCCGGTGAGCACGGCGTACAGGGACCACGCGGTGAGTGCCGTGAACAGCGACTCGGTGTAGCCCATCCACTGGACGAGCGCCACGGGCAGCGAGCCCCAGAGCGCCGCGAGCAGGACACCGGCCTTGCGCCCGTACAGGTGGTCCCCGACCGCGAAGATCCCCCACGCCGCGAGGAACGAGCACGTGACGGCGATCGCGAGCCCCACGGCCCCGCGCGGCTCCGGCACGAGCACGCTGCCCGCCCTGATGAGCAGGGGGTGCAGGGGGAAGAACGCGAGGTTGTTCGCGTCGATCCGCGTGCCCAGGGTGTCCGCGTAGCCCTGGTCGGCGATCTTCAGGTACCAGTCGCAGTCCCACGATTCCGCCAGGAGGTGCCATACGTCCCGGCGCTCACCGCGCGCCCAGAGGGCGAAGACTCCGGCACCCAGGAGACGTACGGCGGCGTACGCGAGGAGCGCCGGGGACGCGTGCCGCAGGGCGGAGAGGTTCCGTGCGCCGAGGGTGGCGCGCGGCGGGGGCGGGATGCGGGGTGCTGCGGAGGGGGCCGGGGCCGGGGCGGCCGAGGTCTCTGGGGTCGGTCCGTACGGCACTGCGGCAGCTCCCGGAACGTGATCGTGCGCTGCCGGTCACCCTTTCCCAGGGGACCGGCGGCGCACCGGATCACTGCGGCAGCCGCACCGGCACAACCACTCGTACGGGTGGCCTCACCGGGGTGCGGGTGGCGGGTGGCTCTGCCGGGGCGTCTGCTTCAGGCGGGCGTCAGATGCCCGCCGCCGCGGAGAGGTCGCGCTTGATCGCCGCGAGGAGGTCCGCCGCCCTGGTGCGGGCGGCGGGCAGATCGGCCTTCGCCGTCACCGGGACCACGACTTCCAGGTAGCACTTCAGCTTCGGCTCCGTGCCGCTCGGGCGGACGATGACGCGGGCCCCGTCGAGCGTGTACCGCAGGCCGTCGGTGGGCGGCAGCGTGTCCGTGCCCCGTGTCAGGTCCTCGGCTTTCGTCACCGGCAGGCCGGCGAGCGCCGTGGGCGGCTGCTCGCGCAGGCGGCGCATCGCGTCGGCGATCAGGGAGAGGTCCTCCACGCGGACGGACAGCTGGTCGGTGGCGTGCAGCCCGTGCTCCACGGCCAGGTCGTCCAGGAGGTCGGGGAGCGTGCGCCCCTGCTCCTTCAGCTCGGACGCCAGCTCCGTGAGGAGCAGCGCCGCCGTGATGCCGTCCTTGTCGCGTACGCCCTCGGGGTCCACGCAGTAGCCGAGGGCCTCTTCGTAGCCGTAGCGCAGGCCGTCCACGCGCGCGATCCACTTGAAGCCGGTGAGGGTCTCCTCGTACGCGAGACCCGCCTTCTCCGCGATCCGGCCCAGCAGGGACGAGGAGACGATCGACTCGGCGAACGTGCCGCGGGCGCCCCTGCGCACGAGGTGCGCCGCCAGCAGCGCGCCGACCTCGTCGCCCCGGAGCATGCGCCAGTCCGAGTTGTCGGGGCCGTCCTTGACCGCGGCGGCGCAGCGGTCCGCGTCCGGGTCGTTGGCGATGATCAGGTCCGGGTCCACCTCGCGGGCCTTCGCGAAGGAGAGGTCCATCGCGCCCGGCTCCTCCGGGTTGGGGAACGCGACGGTGGGGAAGTCCGGGTCCGGCTCCGCCTGCTCGGCGACGAGTACGGGGGCGGGGAATCCCGCCCGCTCGAACGCCGCGAGGAGGGTGTCCTTGCCGACGCCGTGCATCGCCGTGTAGACGGTGCGGGCCGTACGGGGGGAGCCGGGGGCGAGGACGGCGTCCGTGCGGGCGAGGTAGGCGTCCAGGACGTCGTCCGTGAGGGTCTCCCAGCCGGACTCGGGGCGGGGGACGTCGTGGAGGGAGGCCACCGCGTCGATCCGCGCGGCGATCTCCGCGTCCGCGGGCGGGACGATCTGGGAGCCGTCGCCCAGATAGACCTTGTAGCCGTTGTCGCGCGGGGGGTTGTGGCTCGCCGTCACCTCTACGCCGGCGACCGCCCCGAGGTGCCTTATGGCGAAGGCGAGTACGGGGGTGGGGAGGGGGCGGGGGAGTACCGCTGCCCGGAGTCCCGCGCCCGTCATCACGGCCGCGGTGTCGCGCGCGAAGTCCGCCGACTTGTGGCGGGCGTCGTAGCCGATGACGACGAGGCCGTCGGTCTGACCCCGGTCCTTGAGGTACGCGGCGAGGCCCGCGGCGGCGCGGATGACCACGGAGCGGTTCATGCGCATGGGGCCGGCGCCGAGCTCGCCGCGGAGGCCTGCGGTGCCGAACTGGAGGGTGCCGGTGAAGCGGGCGGCGAGCTCTTCGGTGGCCGCGGTGTCTTCGGTGCCCGCAGCGCCTGTGGTGTCTGTGCTGTCTGCGGTGGCCGCGGTGGCCGCGGTGGCCGCGGTTTCGATGAGCTTGGCGAGTTCCTCGCGGGTCTCGGGGTCCGGGTCCTCGGCGAGCCAGGCCTTGGCCCGCGCGATGAGTTCAGAGTCGTCCGGCACGTTTCTTCAGCCTCTTCTCGTATGCGGTTCCTTGGCGGGGGCCTGGCGGGTGTTCCTGTACCGCCGCTGTGCGGCGGAGTCTGCCGCCTCGCCGCGGGGTCTCCTTGCCCCGCCGCCGGCGCGGCGGAACTTCCCCACCTACCCCCGCCTGCTTACCCCGCGTGCGACGGGGGCTTCCGGCCCGGCCGCCGGCGCGGGGGTTTCTCCCACCCACCCGCCCGATTACCCCGCGTGGGCGGGGGTCCTCCGGCCCGGCTGTCGGCGCGGCGGGTTCTCCCCGCCCACCCGCCCGATTACCCCGCGTGGGACGCGGGGCTTTCCTGTCCCGCCGCTGGCGCGGCGGATCTCTCCCACCCGCCCACCCGGTTACCCCGCGTGGGCGGGTTTCCGACTCGTCCCGTCCGTCCACCCGAGCACCCCGCGGCGGGACGGGCTTGTGCCTCGCTCGGTATCGCGGGGCGATCGGGCGGGTGGGCGGGAAAGCCTGTGCGGCAGCAGGCGCCACCGAGCGCCAAGGCACGGCACGAGCCCCCCGCCGGACCAGGCCGCGCCGGGCGCCCCCACCGGGCAAGACGCCCCGCCGGCCAAGGCAGAGGCCCCGCCAGCCAAAGAGCACCCCCGCCCAAGGCCCCCGGCCAGCCAAGGCGTCCCCGCCCGCTAAATGCGCCCCAGCACCTGTCCCAGCAGCTCCCCCATGCGGGTGGCGCTGTCGCGGCCCGCCTGGAGGACCTCCTCGTGGTTGAGGGGCTCGCCCGTCATGCCCGCGGCGAGGTTCGTGACCAGGGAGATGCCGAGCACCTCCGCGCCCGCCTCGCGCGCGGCGATCGCCTCGAGGACCGTCGACATGCCCACCAGGTCCGCACCGATCGTGCGGGCCATGCGGATCTCCGCCGGGGTCTCGTAGTGCGGGCCGGGGAACTGTGCGTAGACACCCTCCTCGAGGGAGGGGTCGATCTCCTTGCAGAGGGCGCGCAGCCGCGGGGAGTACAGGTCCGTGAGGTCCACGAAGTTCGCGCCGACGATCGGCGACGTGGCCGTCAGGTTGAGGTGATCGCTGATCAGGACCGGCTGACCGGGTCGCATCCCCTCGCGGAGCCCGCCGCAGCCGTTCGTCAGCACGATCGTCTTGCAGCCCGCGGCCACCGCGGTACGCACGCCGTGCGCGACGGCGGCGACGCCACGGCCCTCGTAGTAGTGGGTGCGGCCCAGGAAGACCAGGGCGCGCTTCTCACCGATCTTGATGGAGCGGATGCTGCCGCCGTGGCCCTCGACCGCCGGCGCCGGGAAGCCGGGAAGCTCGGTGACGGGGAACTCCGCCTCCGGCTCGCCCAGCGCGCCGACGGCCGGCGCCCAGCCGGAGCCCATCACGAGGGCCACGTCGTGGGTCTCGGCGCCCGTCAGGTCACGCAGACGCGTGGCGGCGGCGTCGGCGGCAACGTAGGGGTCGCCCTGGTCGTCCGAAATAACTGAAGCGTTCACGCGGACGAGAGTAGCCGCTTACGCCCTACGCGCGTAGATGACGATGCTCACGGGATTCGGATCGTTGTCTTGTCGTTTCCGACGAGAGCCCTCCGGGCACCTCCGGGCACCCCCTGGAACTCCCTGGAACCTCCTGGGCGGCCTAGCAAGGCCGCTTGCGCAGCTCCATCACATAGTCGTGCGGCGCCCCCGCCGTCTCCGCCGCGTCCGCGAGCTCCCCCAGGTAGCGCGCGGACGGCAGGCCGCCCTCGTAGCCGTTGAGGACGTACACCCAGGCCGGTTCCTCGCCGTCGAGGGTGTGTACGCGCACCCGCATCCGGCGGTAGATGTCGAGGCCCACGCCTTCCCACCGGTCCATGGAGTCCTCGTCCATGGGGGCGACGTCGTACAGCGTCACGAAGACCTGCGAACGCGGCGCCTCCACGAGGGTGGCAAGCGCGCCCTCCCACCCCATGTGCTCCCCGCCGAACGTCAGCCGCCAGCCGTTCAGCCAGCCCGTCTGGCGCAGCGGCGAGTGCGGGGCGCGGCGGGACATGAGCCGCGGATCCAGATTGCCGGCGTACGCGGCGTAGAGCGACATGGGGTCGAGGGTACGGCAGGCGCCACGTGCGTCACTCCGGTGACGGAAGTGCCCTTCTTGTAAGAAGAACAGACTGGATCGGCCCGGATGGCGCCCCCGGGGGCGAAGCACCTTGAAGCGTGCGGGACAATGGAGTACGTGACTCGGATCGTGATCATTGGCGGCGGACCCGGCGGATACGAGGCGGCACTCGTTGCCGCCCAGCTCGGCGCGGAGGTGACCGTCGTCGACTGCGACGGTCTCGGCGGGGCGTCGGTGCTCACCGACTGCGTCCCGTCGAAGACTCTGATCGCCACGGCCGAGGTGATGACGACCTTCGACTCCTCGTACGAGGAGCTGGGCATCATCGTCGCGGACGACACCCCGCACATCGACACCCCCGCGCGTGTGGTCGGCGTCGACCTCGGCAAGGTCAACCGACGGGTGAAGCGCCTCGCGCTCGCGCAGTCCCACGACATCACCGCGTCCGTCACGCGTGCGGGCGCGCGCGTGCTGCGCGGCCGCGGCCGTCTGGAGGGCCAGCAGGACACCGACGGCTCGCGCAAGGTCGTCGTGCGCGCGGCCGACGGGACCGAAGAGACGCTGGTTGCCGACGCCGTGCTCATCGCCACCGGCGGGCACCCGCGCGAGGTCCCCGACGCGCTGCCCGACGGCGAGCGGATCCTCAACTGGACCCAGGTGTACGACCTGGACGAGCTCCCCGAAGAGCTCATCGTGGTCGGCTCCGGTGTCACCGGTGCCGAGTTCGCCGGTGCCTATCAGGCGCTCGGGTCGAACGTCACGCTCGTATCCAGCCGTGATCGCGTGCTGCCCGGCGAGGACCCGGACGCCGCCGCCGTCCTGGAGGACGTCTTCCGGCGCCGCGGCATGAACGTGATGTCGCGCTCGCGCGCCGCCTCCGCCAAGCGGGTGGGCGACCGCGTCGAGGTGACGCTCGCCGACGGCCGCGTCATCTCCGGTACGCACTGCCTGATGGCCGTGGGCGCCATCCCGAACAGCAGCGGCATGGGCCTGGAGGAGGCCGGGGTCCGGCTCAAGGACTCCGGGCACATCTGGACCGACAAGGTGTCGCGGACGTCGGCGCCCGGTGTGTACGCCGCCGGTGACGTGACCGGGATCTTCGCCCTGGCCTCCGTCGCCGCCATGCAGGGGCGCATCGCGATGTACCACTTCCTGGGCGACGCGGTGCAGCCGCTGAACCTGAAGACGGTGTCGTCGAACGTCTTCACCGACCCCGAGATCGCGACCGTCGGCTACAGCCAGTCCGACGTCGACGGCGGCAAGATCGACGCCCGCGTGGTCAAGCTGCCGCTCCTGCGCAACCCGCGCGCGAAGATGCAGGGCATCCGCGACGGCTTCGTCAAGATCTTCTGCCGCCCCGGTACGGGCATCGTGGTGGGCGGTGTGGTCGTCGCGCCGCGCGCTTCGGAACTGATCCATCCCATCTCGATCGCGGTCGACAACAATCTGACGGTCGAGCAGATCGCGAACGCGTTCACCGTGTATCCCTCCCTTTCGGGCTCGATCGCCGAGGTCGCTCGTCAACTTCACACGCGTAAGTCGGCGGGCGAAGCCTGATCGCGAAGTGATCGTCGGTTGAACGCCGAATGATCGAGGTTCGTGCGGGGTAGTAACTCCGCGCAGGTCACGGGCTGTTGTCGCCCATTCGCCCGGCATAGTCGGGGTGAGTAGGCGCCTATACCACTTCCCACCCTGCCGTGCGAACAACTTCTGTAATTCGGCGCAAACTGCTGAAAGCAGACGGTCGTTGGGGTTACTGTCAGTTTCGTGTTCGCTGCAGAACGTCGCCAATTGATCCTCGAAATGGTGCGGGCCAACGGAGCTGTATCGCTCCGGGAGCTCGCCCGCGTCGTCCAGACCTCCGAAGTGACCGTACGGCGGGACGTGCGCGCGCTGGAGGCAGAAGGACTCCTCGACCGCCGACATGGCGGTGCGGTATTGCCGGGCGGATTCACGCGGGAGTCCGGCTTTCCGCAGAAATCACATCTCGCGACCGCCGAGAAGACGGCTATCGCCGATCTCGCGGCGGGACTCGTCGAAGAAGGCGAAGCCATCGTCGTCGGGGCGGGTACGACCACGCAGGAGCTGGCCCGACGGCTCGCGCGGGTATCCGGTCTGACCGTCGTCACCAACTCCCTGCTGGTGGCACAGGCCCTGGCCCACGCCAACCGTGTGGAAGTCGTCATGACCGGCGGCACCCTGCGCGGTTCCAACTACGCACTCGTGGGCAGCGGGGCCGAACAGTCCCTCCAGGGCCTGCGCGTCACGCGCGCCTTCCTCTCGGGCAGTGGTCTGACCGCCGAACGCGGGCTCTCCACGTCCAACATGCTCTCCGCGAGCGTGGACCGTGCGCTCGTCCAGGCGGCCGCCGAGGTCGTGGTCCTCGCCGACCACACCAAGCTCGGCACCGACACGATGTTCCAGACGGTGCCGACGGACCTCATCACCCGCCTGGTCACGGACGAACCGCCCGGCCACGACGACCGCGCGGCCACCGAGTTGCAGGCCCTGGCGGATCAGGGCGTGCAGATCGCGGTCGCGGGCGGAGGGGCCGGCTCCAACTCCGGACCAGGCATGGATACCGTCCCGGCGCGGCAGCCGCGCCGGGACGTGCCACTGCCGGGGCAGCGCCGTAACCACGGCCACGGGGCAGGTCCGGGTGCGCAGTTGCGCAGTGCGGTGCTCGGGGAGCCACAGCCCGGCGAGCGTGCCGCGCGGGTGGCGGATCTACGCCGCCGCTGAACCGGCGGCCCGGCCCGTGCCGGGCTCGTCGGGTGCCGATCCTTCGGGCTTCAGGCCGCGCAGGGTCAGCATCAACAGGCGGTCGGCCAACTCCGGCTCTTCGGGGGTCTCTTCGGCGGCCAGCGCGATCGCGTTGGTCAGCTGCATGAGGTCGCCGATCGAGACGCCGTGGCGCACGGCCCCTGCCTGCTGTGCCCGTACGAGCAGGGCCGTGCCCGCCTCGCGCATCGGCCTGCTGCATCGGGAGAGTGCCGAACTGTCGTCGTGCGACGCCGACATGAGGGCGCGGGAGAGCCCGCGGTACTCACCCGCATGAGTGATGATGGCGCGGAGCCAGGTCACCAGGGCGGAGCAGGGCTGCGGGTCTTCCAGGAGCGCGCGGGAGCGGTCAAGGAGATCGCTCACCGCCTCTTCGAAGACGGCGCTCATCAGGGCGTGCCGGTTGGGGAAGTGGCGGTAGAGGGTGCCGATGCCTACGTTCGCGTGGCGGGCGATGTCCTCCAGCGAGGCGCCTGTGCCGTGTTCCGCGAAGGCGGCGCGGGCCTCTGCGAGGAGCCGGTCGTAGTTGCGGCGCGCGTCCGCTCTTTTCAAGCGGGGGCGCTCTTGCGGGCTCTCTGCCTCTGCCATGCCGGCCTCCCTGGACGTACGCCTGCCTCAAGTCTGCCCGAAGCGTGCGTGCCGTCTGTCACCGGCTTCGCCGAGTTCGTCCTCAAACGCCGGACGGGCTGACAACCGCCAGCCCGTCCGGCGATTGGTCAGTCCTTGATCTCGCAGATGACCGCGCCGGAGGTCAGGCTCGCGCCCACCTCCGCCGTGAGGCCCTTGATGGTGCCCGAGCGGTGGGCGTTCAGGGGCTGTTCCATCTTCATGGCCTCCAGGACGACGATCAGGTCGCCCTCCTGCACCTCCTGCCCCTCCTCGACAGCGATCTTGACGATCGTGCCCTGCATCGGGGAAGCGAGGGTGTCGCCGGAGGCGGCCGGGCCCGACTTCTTCGCCGCGCGCCGCTTGGGGCGGGCGCCGCCCGCGGCAGCCGTGCGGGCGATGGTCATGCCGAGCGAAGAGGGGAGCGAGACCTCGAGGCGCTTGCCGCCGACCTCGACGACCACCGTCTCGCGGCCGGGCTCCTCGTCCGTCTCGGCGTCAGCCGTCGCGGCGAACGCCGGGATCTCGTTGACGAACTCGGTCTCGATCCACCGCGTGTGGACCGTGAACGGGTCGGCGGAGCCGGTCAGTTCGGGGGCGAACGCCGCGTCCCTGACGACCGTACGGTGGAAGGGGATGGCGGTGGCCATGCCCTCCACGTTGAACTCGTCGAGGGCACGCGCGGCCCGCTGAAGAGCCTGCTGACGCGTCGCGCCGGTCACGATCAGCTTGGCGAGGAGCGAGTCCCACGCCGGGCCGATCACCGAGCCGGACTCCACGCCCGCGTCCAGGCGCACGCCCGGACCCGACGGCGGGTCGAAGACGGTCACCGTGCCGGGCGCGGGCAGGAAGCCGCGGCCCGGGTCCTCGCCGTTGATGCGGAACTCGAAGGAGTGGCCCCGCATCTCGGGGTCTCCGTAGCCGAGCTCCTCGCCGTCCGCGATGCGGAACATCTCGCGGACCAGGTCGATGCCGGTGACCTCTTCGGTGACCGGGTGCTCCACCTGCAGACGGGTGTTGACCTCCAGGAAGGAGATCGTGCCGTCCATCCCGACGAGGAACTCGACGGTGCCCGCGCCCTCGTAGCCGGCCTCCTTGAGGATCGCCTTCGACGCCGCGTACAGCTCGGCGTTCTGGGCCTCGCTCAGGAACGGCGCGGGGGCCTCCTCCACGAGCTTCTGGTGGCGGCGCTGGAGCGAGCAGTCACGCGTCGACACGACGACGACGTTGCCGTGCTTGTCGGCGAGGCACTGCGTCTCCACGTGCCGCGGCTTGTCGAGGTAGCGCTCCACGAAGCACTCGCCGCGGCCGAAGGCGGCGACGGCCTCGCGCACCGCGGAGTCGTACAGCTCGGGGACCTCTTCGAGGGTCCTCGCGACCTTCAGGCCGCGTCCGCCGCCACCGAAGGCGGCCTTGATCGCGATCGGCAGGCCGTGCTCCTCGGCGAAGGCCACGACCTCGTCGGAACCGCTGACGGGGTCCGGCGTACCGGCCACCAGCGGGGCACCCGCGCGCTGCGCGATGTGCCGGGCGGCGACCTTGTCACCCAGGTCGCGGATGGCCTGCGGCGGCGGGCCGATCCAGATCAGGCCCGCGTCCAGGACGGCCTGCGCGAAGTCGGCGTTCTCCGAAAGGAAGCCGTAACCGGGATGGACCGCGTCCGCCCCCGCGTCCTTGGCCGCAGCAAGCACCTTGGAAATGTCCAGGTAGCTGGTGGCCGGAGTGTCACCGCCCAGCGCGAACGCCTCATCTGCCGCGCGGACGTGCAGAGCGTCCCGGTCAGGATCTGCGTAGACGGCTACGCTCGCGATTCCTGCGTCCCGGCATGCCCGAGCAACGCGGACAGCGATTTCGCCACGGTTGGCGATGAGCACCTTGCGCACGATGGCTCCCTCCTTGAAACAAGCCGAGTTTAGGGACTGCCGACACGACCTTTCGACCCGTCCCCAATGGTGAGCTTGCCCACACGGAGCGTGATCCGGGGCCTGCCCGTCCGCGAAATCCCTTGTCGCACCACGGTACGCAGGGTCCCTTCTCGGCAGACTAGCGCGCCGATGTGGTCAAGGTCTCTGTGAGAGCGTGCCGCGCCACAGGGGCAATCTTTGTGGAGTCCCTACGAATGGCCCAATGATTCTTTGCCCCTGGCAGGGCCCTTGTCCCCTGGTTTACCCGTTAGTAGCGTTCGCGATGTCTGGCACGTACTAGCGGTAACAGGGGAAGTGGGTGGGCGCCGTGGCGCGTAGACCGGTGGCCTGGGCGGGCGCGATCGTGCTCCTGGCGGAGGCGGTGGGCATCGCGTTGCTCAACTGGTTCCTGGGGCTCGTCGTGAACAAGCAGGACATGTCGCTCGCCGGGCTCGACCCACACGCGATGTCCGTCTCGACGTGGATCGCGGGCGGTGTCTTCGGCCTCTACCTCGCGCTGTGCGCCGTCGTCATGCTGCGCTCGGCGATCCGCGACCGTGCCCCGGGACGCCTCGGCAGGATGCTCCTGATCAGCGCCGCCGTGGTGCACGGAGTGCTCGGCGCGTTCTCGGTGGGCCTGGTGGGCTGGCCCGCCTTCGTCTTCATGATGGTCGTGCTCGGCCTGATCGTCCTGACCCTGGTGGCGTACGACAAGAAGCCCGCCGAGGCCGCCGACGAGCCCCGCGCCCCGCAGCCCGCCTGAGCCTCGCCTCTCGGGGCGTCCGGGCCGCTACTTGGCCCACAACTCCGTGATGCCGACGCCCAGTTCGCCGAGGAGCCGGCGGAGCAGCGGCAGCGAGAGGCCGATGACGTTGCCGTGGTCGCCCTCGATCGAGTCGACGAAGGGGGCCGAGAGGCCGTCGAGCGTGAACGCGCCCGCCACGTGCAGCGGTTCGCCGCTCGCCACGTACGCGGCGACCTCCTCGTCCGACGGCTCACCGAAGCGGACGATGGTCGAGGCGAGCGCCGACACATGCCGTCCCGCCACCGTGTCGTACACGCAGTGGCCGGTCTGCAGGATGCCCGCGCGGCCGCGCATGGACTTCCAGCGGGCGGTGGCCTCCTCGGCGTCGGCGGGCTTGCCGAGCGCCTGTCCGTCCAGTTCCAGGACCGAGTCGCAGCCGACGACCAGGGCGCCCTTGGCGTCCGGGCGTGCGGAGACGACCGACGCCTTGGCCTCGGCCAGCGCGACGGCGAGTTCGGCGGGGGTCGGCGCGGAGATCGCGTCCTCGTCGACCCCGCTGACGATCACCTCGGGGGCGAGGCCGGCCTGACGGAGCAGACCGAGCCGGGCGGGGGACTTGGAGGCGAGGACGAGGCGGCGGGCCTCGGGCTGATCACTCATGCGATCAGGTTAGCGAGCCCCGGTGGGCGCCGGTGTTTCAGTGCATGCCCAGGACGAACATCGCCACGACCATCGCCAGGGCGAGGACGAGACCGGCACGGCGCATCTTCGCCTGCATGTCCCGCATGTCCTTGGGCGGGTTGTTCTCCGGGTCGGACCACAGCATGCAATCGATACTGCGCTCGGTCACGGCGGGGCGCCTGAGTACGCGTACTCAGGCGCCCCGGCCCGTCCCACTCATTCCGGACTGTCCGGCCCGCTCAGCCGGGCCAGTACGTACGGCCCCAGGCCGTCGGACCCGGTGCGGGCAGGCGGTCGCGGGCCACGCGGGCGGGGTCCGCCCAGGCGTCGAGGGCCGCGGGCGCGCCGGACGGCTGGTTCGCGACCGCCGCGGCGCGCGCCTGGACCACCGCGAGCGCGGCGGCGAGCTCCTCCGGGGTGGGATTGCCCCGTACGACCTTGATCATGAGAGGTCTCCTTACTGCGGCACGGCCTGGAGGGGGCCTGGAGGGGCCTAGAGGGGGATGTTGCCGTGCTTCTTCGGGGGAAGGGATTCCCGCTTCGTACGCAGCTGACGCAGGCCCCGCACCAGGTGCGCGCGGGTCTCCGACGGCATGATCACGGCGTCGATGTAGCCGCGCTCGGCCGCGGTGTACGGGTTGAGGAGGCGGTCCTCGTACTCCTGGATCAGGCGGGCCCTGGTCGCCTCGACGTCACCGGTGGCCTCGGCCGCGGCGATCGTCTTGCGGTGCAGGATGTTCACCGCGCCCTGCGCGCCCATCACCGCGATCTGCGCGGTCGGCCAGGCCAGGTTGAGGTCGGCGCCCAGGTGCTTGGAGCCCATGACGTCGTACGCGCCGCCGAACGCCTTGCGGGTGATGACGGTGATCAGCGGGACGGTCGCCTCCGCGTACGCGTAGATCAGCTTGGCGCCGCGGCGGATGATGCCCGTGTGCTCCTGCTCGACGCCCGGCAGGAATCCCGGCACGTCGACGAAGGTGATGACCGGGACGTTGAACGCGTCGCAGGTGCGGACGAAGCGGGCGCCCTTCTCGGAGGCGTCGATGTTCAGGCAGCCGGCGAACTGCGTCGGCTGGTTGGCGACGATGCCCACCGGGCGGCCCTCGATACGGCCGAAGCCCGTGACGATGTTCGGCGCGAACAGCGGCTGCGTCTCGAAGAACTCGGCGTCGTCCAGGACGTGTTCGATCACCGTGTGCATGTCGTACGGCTGGTTGGCGCTGTCCGGGATGAGGGTGTCGAGCTCGCGGTCCTCGTCCGTCAGCTCCAGGTCCGCCTCCTCGGGGAAGGCGGGCGGCTCGCTGAGGTTGTTCGAAGGCAGGTAGGAGAGAAGGGACTTGACGTACTCGATCGCGTCCTTCTCGTCGCCCGCCATGTGGTGCGCGACGCCGGAGGTGCTGTTGTGGGTGCGGGCGCCGCCGAGCTCCTCGAAACCGACGTCCTCGCCGGTGACCGTCTTGATGACGTCGGGTCCGGTGATGAACATGTGCGAGGTCTGGTCGACCATGACGGTGAAGTCGGTGATGGCGGGGGAGTAGACCGCGCCGCCCGCGCAGGGGCCGACGACCAGGCTGATCTGCGGGATCACGCCGGAGGCGTGGGTGTTCCTGCGGAAGATCTCGCCGTACATCCCAAGAGCCATGACGCCCTCCTGGATGCGGGCGCCGCCGGAGTCGTTGATGCCGATGACCGGGCAGCCGGTCTTCAGGGCGAAGTCCATGACCTTGACGATCTTCTGCCCGAAGACCTCGCCGAGGGCACCGCCGAAGACGGTGAAGTCCTGCGAGAAGACGGCCACGGGACGGCCGTCGACGGTGCCGTAACCGGTCACGACCCCGTCGCCGTACGGACGGTTGGCCTCCAGGCCGAAGTCGGTCGAGCGGTGCTGGGCGAACTCGTCGAACTCGATGAAGGAGTGCTCGTCCAGGAGCAGTTCGATGCGTTCACGCGCCGTCAGCTTGCCCTTGGCGTGCTGCTTCTCGACCGCGCGGGCCGAACCGGCGTGCTTGGCCTCCTCGATGCGGCGCTGCAGATCGGCGAGCTTGCCCGCAGTCGTATGGATGTCGATGCCCGTGTCTCCCGCGCCGGGGGCGGTGGGGGTGGCGGGGCTATCGATTGCGGCGCTTGGCACGGGCACGTTGGGCTCTTCCGGCTCGGACATCGGGATGCGGCTCCCTGCCTGCTCAAAGGGGCGGCTTGCGGTTGCGGCTGTGGCTTTGCGGCTGTGGCTTTGCGACTGCGTGGGTTGTGACTCTGCTGTACGGCTGTACAGCCGTACGGCTCTGTTGCTGCTGGTGATCGCTTGCTACTGACTCGTAGGGTAGCGGCGCGCATACGGTTCGGCAGTGCGGCGTTTACCACACCTAAGGTGGCTTGCATGACGCCGCGAGATGCTTCAGAAGACCCTGCCGACCTCCCCGGGGCCAACCGCTGGTCCGACCTCGAAAGGCCGCCGCTGAATGCCGCTTCGTTGCGGCGCGCGCTGGTGCGGGGAGGCCTGTGGACCTCTTTGGAGGTGGTGCCCGCGACGGGGTCGACCAACACGGATCTGGCCGCCCGCGCCGACGAGCTGCCCGAGGGGGCGGTCCTCGTCGCCGAGGAGCAGAGCGCGGGGCGCGGCCGGCTCGACCGGCGCTGGTCCGCGCCTGCGCGCTCCGGTCTCTTCTTCTCCGTGCTCCTGAAACCGGGGTCCGGGGTGCCGGTCGAACGGTGGGGGTGGCTGCCGCTGCTCGCCGGGGTCGCGGTCGCGACCGGGCTCTCGCGGGCGGCGGGGGTGGATACGGCGCTGAAGTGGCCGAACGATCTTCTCGTGACGGTGGGGGGAGAGGAGCGCAAGGCGGGCGGGATCCTCGCGGAGCGGGCTGGTTCGGCGGAGGGCGGTGGCGTGGTCGTCGGCATCGGGCTCAACGTCACCCTGCGTGCGGACGAGCTGCCGGTGCCGGGCGCGGGGTCGCTTGCGCTGGCCGGAGCGGCGACGACGGACCGGGACACCGTGCTGCGGGCCGTGCTGCGTTCTCTGGAGCAGTGGTACGGGGACTGGCGCGCGGCTGCGGGTGATCCGGTGGCCTCCCGCCTCCAGGAGACGTACGCGGCGGGCTGCGCGACGCTCGGCCGCAAGGTCAGGGCGGAACTCCCGGGTGACCGCTCGATCACGGGCGAGGCAGTAGCCCTGGACGGCGACGGCCGCCTGGTCCTGGCCACGGGGGAGGGCATGCAGGAGCCTGTGGGGGCGGGGGATGTCGTGCATTTGCGGGGGGTTTAGGGGGACCGGCTGGGGGTGCGTTGCGGTACGGGGTGGCTCGGGGGCTTGCTGGTGGGGCCGTCCCCTGGTGTCCCTACGCGTGTCGCTACGCCGGGTGCGGGTGCCTTCGGCGCGGGGGCTGTGCCGGTACCTCTGTCTTCGTCCTCCGCCGCCACGTGCGGACCGTCCCGCACGCACCGGCGGCCCCGGGCACGCGCCTGCCCGTCTGTCCGGCGGGGTGGTCGTTCGGGGAATCGGCCGGCCCGCACGTGGCGGAGGCCTCGGGCGCGCACCCGCCCGTCTGTCCGGCGGGGTGGTCGTTCGGGGAATCGGCCGGCCCGCACGTGGCGGAGGCCTCGGGCGCGCACCCGCCCGTCTGTCCGGCGGGGTGGTCGTTCGGGGAATCGGCCGGCCCGCACGTGGCGGAGGCCTCGGGCGCGCACCCGCCCGTCTGTCCGGTGAGGCGGTATTGCGGTGAGGCGGGTGGGTGGGCGGGAGAGCCTGTTCGCTCAGAGGCGGACACGGGGAATCGGGTGGGGATCCGGGGCAAACGGGCGGGACGGGCGGGGGAGCTGTGTTCGATGGGCCCGCCACCGGGGACCCAGTGTCCAAGGCGCCCCGCCAGGCAAGGCGTGAGCTGCGGCACACCTGCCGTAAAGTTGGCGCCGGTCGATACCTGACCGCGGCAGATCGGAAGGGCAGCAGGCGTGACCGTCGACGACACCGGCTCCGGAGCGGGTGCATCCCCCGGCCCAGACGGTGAGCCCGGACGCACCACTGGGTCCGTCGATGCGTTCGATTCCCTGGACTCCTCGCTGAACGGCTCGAACTCCTCACTGGACTCCGGGGACGAAAAGCCGGACGACCCGGAGAAGGACCCCCTCGCCCTGCGCCTGGAAGGGCTGATCCTCGGCGCGGACCGCCGCTACACCCCGTTCCAGGCGGCCCGCAGCGCCGGCGTCTCCATGGAGCTGGCCTCCCGCTTCTGGCGGGCCATGGGCTTTCCCGACATCGGCCAGGCCAAGGCCCTGACCGAGGCGGACGTACTGGCCCTGCGCCGCCTCGCGGGTCTCGTGGAAGCGGGCCTGCTCAGCGAGGCGATGGCCGTACAGGTGGCACGGTCGACCGGACAGACCACCGCCCGCCTGGCCGAATGGCAGATCGATTCCTTCCTGGAGGGTCTGACGGAGCCGCCCGAGCCGGGCATGACGCGGACCGAGGTCACGTATCCGCTGATAGAGCTGCTGCTGCCCGAGCTGGAGGAATTCCTCGTCTACGTGTGGCGGCGACAGCTCGCCGCCGCCACCGGACGCGTCGTACAGGCCGCGGACGACGAGGAAATGGTCGACCGGCGCCTCGCCGTCGGCTTCGCCGATCTCGTCGGCTTCACGCGGCTCACCCGGCGGATGGAGGAGGAAGAACTCGGCGAGCTCGTCGAGGCCTTCGAGACCACCGCGGCCGACCTTGTCGCCGCACACGGTGGACGCCTCATCAAGACGCTCGGCGACGAAGTCCTCTACGCCGCCGACGACGCGGGTGTGGCCGCGGAGATCGCCCTGCGCCTCATCGAGACCATGGCCAACGACGAGACGATGCCGGAGCTGCGCGTCGGCATCGCCTTCGGCACGGTCACGACGCGCATGGGCGACGTCTTCGGTACGACGGTGAATCTCGCGAGCCGCCTCACGTCGATAGCGCCCAAGGACGCGGTCCTGGTGGACGGCGCGCTCGCCGAGGAGCTGACGCGGACGGGGGACGCGCCCGCCTCCGAGACCGAGGCGGCGGAGGCTGCCGAGGCCGCGGAGAAGGAGGGGACCGAGCCGCCTTCGTACCGCTTCGCCTTGCAGCCGATGTGGCAGCGCCCTGTGCGAGGCCTCGGTGTGGTGGAGCCCTGGCTCCTTGCCCGGCGCGGCTGAGGTCCTCTCTCGTCGCGGTCCCGTCGCGGTCCCTTCGCGGCGGATTTCCCGTCCGCCCGCCCGTTCGCTCGGTAGCGGTGGCATGATCCGCAGGGTGGCCCGGTAACGGGCGTTAACCAGACGCGGAGGAAAGCCATGGGTGGCGAGCAGCGGTTCGGGGAATTTGTCAGCGTCCGGCGGCACGCCTATGTCGCCGAGCTCGTCCTGGACCGGCCGGGGGCCATGAACGCCGTGTCCACGGACATGGCCCGCTCCATCGGCTCCGCCTGCGCCGCCCTCGCGGAGGACCGCGACGCCCGCGTGGTGGTCGTGACCTCCACCCACGCGCGGGCCTTCTGTGTCGGCGCCGACCTGAAGGAGCGCAACTCCTTCTCCGACGCCGAGTTGGTCCGCCAGCGCCCCACGGCGCGCGCCGCCTACACCGGCGTACTGGAACTGCCCATGCCGACCGTCGCCGCCGTGCACGGCTTCGCGCTCGGCGGCGGGTTCGAGCTCGCGCTCGCCTGCGATCTCGTCGTCGCCGACCCGACCGCAGTGGTCGGGCTCCCCGAGGTGTCGGTCGGCGTGATCCCGGGCGGCGGCGGCACGCAGCTCCTTCCGCGCCGCGTGGGCGCGGCGCGGGCCGCCGAGCTGATCTTCACCGCGCGGCGCGTCGAGGCGGCCGAGGCGCGGGAGTTGGGGCTCGTCGATCTGCTGGTGGGCGAGGGCGAGGACCGTACGGAAGCGCTCGCGCTCGCCGAGCGGATCGCCGCCAACTCGCCCGTCGGGCTGCGTGCCGCCAAGCGTGCCCTGCGTCTTGGTCACGGCCTCGACCTGCGTGCCGGCCTTGAGGTCGAGGACGCGGCCTGGCGCTCGGTGGCCTTCTCCGGTGACCGGGCGGAGGGCGTCGCGGCGTTCAACGAGAAGCGGAAGCCCAAATGGCCCGGTGAGTGAGCGGGGCCCGGGGGGCGTGCGCCGCAGGGCTCGCTTATGCCCCTCCCCCCTGTCCACACGCTGAGTGATGTTACAAACGCCCAAAATGTCGTAAATCTCCTAGCCTAGGGAGATGGGAGAGGACGTTCGGCTCAGGGCCGTGGTCGTGCTGGCGCAGGGGATGGCCGCCGCGCACACTCCGCGTGAGTCCTGGCGGGCGGCTGCCCGCGGCGCGTGCCGTGCGCTGTCCGGAAGTTTCGCGGCCCTGTCCGTCTGGGAGCGCGACCTCGGGCGGTTGCGGGTGCTCGTGAACGTGGGCGAACGGGCCGAGGGGGAGGAAGAGTTCCCGGAGCGCGAGGCGTACCCGGTGAACGAGTTCCCGGAGATCACCGAGTTCCTGCACGAGCGCTGGGCGGGCGGCGGTGAGCCGCACGCCTGGGTCGAGACGGCGGCGGGCCCCTCGGAAGCCTCCGTGCCGGGCTACTGCCACCAGCGCGTCGCCGCCCTGCGCAGGCGGGGTCGCGGGTGCTGCGTGGTGGCGCCGGTCGTGCTGCACGGGCGGGCCTGGGGCGAGCTCTATGTGGCGCGCCCGGTGGGGGCGCCGGTCTTCGGCCGCAAGGACGCGGACTTCGCGACGGTGCTCGCCTCGGTGGTCGCGGCGGGCATCGCGCAGACCGAGCGCCTGGAGGAGGCGCGTCGGCTCGCCTTCACCGACGCGCTGACGGGCCTCGCCAACCGGCGCGCGGTCGATCTGCGTCTTGAGGAGGCGGTGGAGCGGCACCGTGCCGAAGGGGCGGTGGTGAGTCTGGTCGTATGCGACGTGAACGGTCTCAAGCGGGTCAACGACACCAGGGGCCACGCGGTCGGCGACCGGCTCCTCGAACGCTTCGGCTCGGTCCTCTCGCTGTGCGGGGCGATGCTGCCGGGGACGCTTGCCGCGCGGCTCGGCGGGGACGAGTTCTGCCTGCTCGCGGTGGGGCCGCCGGCCGACGACGTGGTGCGGGTCGCCGACGAACTCTGCGTACGGGCATCTGAGTTGGAGCTGGGGGACGGGGTCGCCTGCGGGGTCGCCTCCACGCAGGACCCGATCGGCGAGGTCCACTCGGCCCGCCGCCTGTTCCGTCTCGCGGACGCGGCCCAGTACCGCGCGAAGGCCGCGCGCGCGGTGAAGCCGGTGGTCGCGGGCCGCGAGGGCGCGGACGACCCGGTGGTACGACTCGCGAACTCCGAAACCACACGGCCACCGGGCGAGCGCCGCCGCTTCCGGGGGCGGTGGGCGCGGCCCTGAGCGGTGGGGTGGCGGGGCAGTGGGTCGGCAGGTCGACGGGGGTCGGAGCCGCAGGTAAGTGGCTCAGTCCGTATCCGCCCGTGACACCTGGCGATTCAGTCCGTACGCTGCTGAATATGGATATGCACACCGTGGTCCTGGGGACGTCCGGGACAACCGCAGCGGACGTCATCGCCGTCGCACGTGGCAACGCCCGCATCGAGCTTTCGGCCGAAGCCGTGACCGCCCTCGCCGCGTCGCGCGAGATCGTCGACGCCCTCGCGGCCAAGCCCGAGCCCGTCTACGGCGTATCGACCGGCTTCGGCGCCCTCGCCACCCGGCACATCGGCCCGGACCTCCGCGCCCAGCTGCAGCGCAACATCGTCCGCTCGCACGCGGCCGGGATGGGCCCGCGCGTCGAGCGCGAGGTCGTGCGCGCGCTGATGTTCCTGCGGCTCAAGACGGTCTGCTCCGGCAGGACCGGCGTACGCCCCGAGGTCGCGCAGACCATGGCCGACGTGCTCAACGCGGGCATCACGCCCGTCGTCCACGAGTACGGCTCCCTCGGCTGCTCCGGCGACCTCGCGCCGCTCAGCCACTGCGCCCTCACGCTGATGGGCGAGGGCGACGCCGAGGGCCCGGACGGCGAGCTGAAGCCGGCGGGCGAGCTGCTCGCCGCGCACGGCATCACCCCCGTCGAGCTGCGCGAGAAGGAGGGCCTCGCCCTCCTGAACGGCACCGACGGCATGCTCGGCATGCTGGTCATGGCCCTCGCCGACCTCGACGCCCTCTACAAGTCCGCCGACATCACCGCGGCCCTCACCCTGGAGGCGCTCCTCGGCACCGCCAAGGTCCTCGCCCCCGAACTGCACGCCATCCGCCCGCATCCGGGCCAGGGCGCGTCCGCCGCCAACATGCTCGCCGTACTGGAAGGGTCGGGCCTGACCGGCCACCACCAGGACGACGCGCCGCGCGTCCAGGACGCGTACTCGGTGCGGTGCGCGCCGCAGGTCGCGGGCGCCGGGCGCGACACGATCGCGCACGCCCGCCTCGTCGCCGAGCGCGAACTCGCCGCCGCCGTCGACAACCCGGTGGTCCTGCCCGACGGCCGCGTGGAGTCGAACGGCAACTTCCACGGGGCCCCGGTGGCGTACGTCCTGGACTTCCTCGCGATCGCCGCCGCGGACCTCGGGTCGATCTCGGAGCGCCGCACCGACAGGTTGCTGGACAAGAACCGTTCGCACGGGCTGCCCCCCTTCCTGGCGGACGACGCGGGCGTCGACTCGGGCCTGATGATCGCCCAGTACACGCAGGCGGCCCTGGTGAGTGAGATGAAGCGGCTCGCCGTCCCGGCGTCCGCCGACTCCATCCCCTCCTCCGCGATGCAGGAGGACCACGTCTCGATGGGCTGGTCCGCGGCCCGCAAGCTGCGTACCGCCGTCGACAACCTGACCCGCATCGTCGCCGTCGAGCTGTACGCGGCGACGCGCGCGGTCGAACTCCGCGAGGGCCTCACGCCGGCCCCGGCGACGCGGGCGGTCATCGAGGCGGTCCGCAAGGCAGGCGTCGAGGGCCCCGGCCCGGACCGCTTCCTCGCCCCGGATCTCGCGGCTGCCGACGAGTTCGTCCGCTCCGGCGCGCTGCTCGACGCGGTCGAGCAGGTCACGGGCCCGCTGGCCTAGCCACGGCACGTCGTACTACGACGAAGCGTGTCGTACGACGAAGCACCGCGTACGACGAAGGGGGCGACGTCACCCGGTGACGGCGCCCCCTTTCGGCGTTTCTGCTTCGCTGGTGACGGCGCGTCAGTCGCGGTCCACGTGCTCGTGGGTGATGTTGCCCTTGACCGCGTCGACCTCGAAGTCGGTCTTGTTCCAGTCCTTGGAGACGACGTCGACGGACCAGACGAGGTCGCCGCTGTCGTTGTCGTCGAGGCCGACCGCGGTGACCGTGCCCTTCGTCTTGTCCGTGGCGGTCTTGGCCGCCTGCTCCGGCGTCTGCTTGACGCGGGAAAGCCAGTCGGCCGTCTCCTTCTTGTCGTCGGCGTCCCGGTCGCTCTCGGGGGCGGAACTGAGCACCTTGCCGGATACGGCGTCGATACGGACGGTGTGCGAGGTGCCGTCCTTTTCGGCCACCTTCGCGACCCACTGCGGGCCGTCCGAGCTGCTGCTCGGACTGGGGCTCGCGCTCATGGCGTCATCATCGTCGTCCGCGTCGTCCTTGACGTCTGCGGCGCTCTTGAGGTCCAGGTCGGTCAGCTTGCCGCCGGAGACCTTGTCCACCGCCGTGGCGGCGGCCTTGTCGTAGGTGACCTTGGTGTCGCCGAGCAGCGCCTTGCGCTCCTTCTGGTCCTGCGTCATCGACGCGCTGCCCGAGGGGGTCGGGGTGGCCTCCCCCTCCGGAACGGTCTTCGCGGCCTTCGAGGTCGCCGCGGACGACGACGTGCCGCTGTCCTCCCCGCAGCCTGTCACCAGTGCCGCGGAGGCCGCGACGGCGCACACGGCGCCGACGATACGGAGGTGGCGGGCGCGCGGGGCGCCGCTCTTGCTGTGCCGGGGTTCGAGTCTCATGCCGGATGCCTAGCCGCCCGGCCCCCCGCCCATGTTCACCGGCGGCCAGGGTCACCCGATCGACGTTGCGGCATCAGCGCCGCACGGAGGACGCGGCGCCGGAGCGGTGCTCGGCGAGGCGCCCGGTTCAGTACGCCGGGCCCGGGCGTTCCCGACGTACCGAGTACGCCACGAATCCCGCTCCGAGGCCCAGGAACGCCGTCCCGCCGATGAGGTACGGAGTCGTGTCGACGCCGGCGCCCGTGTCCGCCAGGCGGGCGTCGGCGGGCGCCGCCGTCTCCTGTGACGACAGCGTCGCGCGGCGCTGCTCGGTGTGGACGACCTGCCGGGCGTCGGGGGCCTGCGGTGATCTGAACGTCGCCGTCGCGTTCGCGGAGGGAACGAACCACAGGGCGCCGAGGAGGACACCCGCGGCAGTGGCGGTCAACAGCGATCGACGTGCGGACACGGAATCGGATCCCCCTTGTGGCGCTGGCGAATTGGCCGTGTGGGGCGATGGTAATGAAAGGCGCGGGTCGCGGGAAAGTCGCGGGGGCCCCGGGCCGTACGCTCCGATCCATGAGCACACCTGAGACATCACGTTTTGTACGGCTCCGCGTAGAACTGGTCGTGGAGGTCGACGGCTCCGGCGAGCTGTCGGCCACGGCACTGCGCCGCATCGCGGAGGACGAGCACATGCCGACCGAGGAGCGGCAGCACGCCGAGACGGCCGTCAAGGAGGACGACGCGGAGGCGCTCGCCTATTTGGTGGATCCGTTCGACCTGGTCAGCCAGGTGCCGGGGGTGGAGCTCTCGCAGGCTTCCTGGAGCAGCGAGCTGATCGACTACGACCCCGATTCACCGGACTGGGAGGGGGACGAGGATGATGAGGACGACGAGGTTGAGGGTGGGGACGGCGTCGGCGGCCGGGGGCTCTAGCCGGTAGGCGGAAATTCATACGTCTACCGGACGGAAAAAACGGAACCCGTAGCCCCGGACGGCAACCGCCGCCCGGGGTTCCGTCGTCTCAGAGGTGCACGGCTGTCTCCGGCGCATCGCACGACGTGGTGTTCCCCACATCTTCCGCGGTAGTGGAACGGGACGAACCGGGCAGGACGTTGTACGGGATTACGGGGACTCCCGGCGTTCTTGGCGTGTTGGGGATTTCAGCAACGATGGAGAAGCGTGTGATGACGGACAGTAGGCGGCGGCGCGGGCGGCGCAAGGGCCTTGCGGCCGTGTCCGCCCTGGTCGGCGGCGTCCTTGTGCTCTCGGCCTGTAGCAGCGACGACGGCGACAAGAGCAGTGCCGGCGGCGGCAAGGAGTCCCAGAACCAGGTCGACGAAGCAGCCGCCAAGAAGACCTCCGAGGCGGATATCAAGATCGCGCCCAAGGACGGCTCCGACAACGCGGGCATCAACAACGCGGCCAAGGTCAGGGTGAGCAAGGGTTCACTGACGGACGTCACCATGACGACCGACGACGGCACCGCGGTCGAGGGACAGATAGCGGCCGACAAGAAGAGCTGGAAGCCCAGCGCCCAGCTCGACCGCGCCAAGACGTACAAGATCACCGCCACGGCCGTGGACTCCGAAGGCCGCAAGGCCCACGAGAACGCGAAGTTCACGACGGTCTCCCCGAAGAACAGCTTCATCGGGAACTTCACGCCCGAGGACGGTTCCACGGTCGGCGTGGGCATGCCGGTGTCGATCAACTTCGACAAGGCGATCACGAACAAGAAGGACGTGCAGTCCCACATCAAGGTGTCGTCGAGCAGCGGCCAGGAAGTCGTCGGCCACTGGTTCGGCGACAACCGCCTGGACTTCCGCCCCGAGGACTACTGGAAGGGCAACTCCACGGTCACCCTGAAGCTGGCCCTCGACGGCGTCGAGGGCGCGGACGGCGTCACCGGCGTCCAGCAGAAGACGGTCCAGTTCAAGATCGGCCGCAACCAGGTCTCCGTCGTGGACGCCAAGACCAAGCAGATGAAGGTCATGCGGGACGGCAAGGTCATCAAGACCATCCCGATCTCCGCGGGCTCGCCGGAGAACAAGACGTACGAAGGCCAGATGGTGATCTCCGAGAAGTTCAAGGAGACCCGGATGGACGGCGCGACGGTCGGCTTCACGGACGGCGACGGCAAGGGCGAGTACGACATCAAGGACGTGCCGCACGCCATGCGCCTGTCCCAGTCGGGCACGTTCATCCACGGCAACTACTGGGGCGCCAAGTCGATCTTCGGTGGCGCCAACACCAGCCACGGCTGTGTCGGTCTCCAGGACGCCAAGGGCGCGAACGACAAGAGCACGCCGGGCGCCTGGTTCTACGACAACTCGATGATCGGTGACGTCGTGGACGTCAGGAACACCGGCGACAAGACGATCCAGCCCGACAACGGCTTCAACGGCTGGGTCATGGACTGGGCGCAGTGGAAGGCCGGTTCGGCGGTCTGAGACCCCGCACGGCCATCCGAACGGCGGCGGCCCGCACCCCTCGACGGGGGTGCGGGCCGCCGCCGTTCGGGCTTCTCATGGTTCTCTCAAGCCGTCCTTATCCGTTCATCACGGGGCGTCCATAGCTTCACGCACATGTTCTTCACCTACCTGCGGCGCGAGCTGCGCCGCCGCAGAAAAGCGGCCCTCGTCGTGGCCTCCGGACTCGCGCTCGGCATCGCCCTTGTCATCGTCGTGAGCTCCGTGTCGTCCGGCATGGAGCAGGCGCAGGGCAAGGTCCTCCAGTCGCTGTACGGGCTCGGCACGGACATGACTGTCACCAAGGCGGCAGCCCCCGCCGAGGACGGCAGCGGTCAGACGGAGGGGCGTCCGCGGTTCAGGTTCGACGCGACGGACGGCGAGGACTCGGACGCGGGCGGCAAGGAGCAGAGCAGCGACCGCGTCATGGTGCAGGGCTTCCAGACGCTGTCCGCGTCGACCGTCTCCAAGGTCGGCGGCCAGAGCGGTGTCGCGGACGCCGTCGGCGGGCTGAGCCTCCAGGTCATGAAGGTCAACGGCCGTTTCGAGCGGGGCGCGTTCGAGCAGGCGCCGGGCTCCGCCGGCGGCAGGGCGCAGCCGCCCGGCGGTGGTGGTGGCAGTGATCAGCAGGGAGGGCGGGTGCGGGGCGGCGGCGCCGATTTCGACGTCGACTCCTACAGCGTGTACGGGACCGATGTCGGCAAGCTCGACCTGGGCCCGCTGACCTCTTCGAAGATCAGCAAGGGCCGTACGTTCACGGGGTCGGAGGCCGATGCCAAGGTGGCCGTCGCCGATGCCTCGTACGCCGAGGAGAAGAAGCTCTCCGTCGGTGACACCGTCACGATCTCCGGCACCAAGATCAAGGTCGTCGGCATCGCGACGCCCGACAGCGGGGACGCGGCGGCCGACCTCTACCTCCCGCTGAAGCGCGCGCAGACCCTCGCCGACTCGAAGAACAAGATCACGACGGTGTACGTCAAGGCCGCGGACTCGCAGCGGATCGACGCCGTCAAGAGCGCCATCCAGAAGAACGTCTCCGGTACGACCGTGACCACGTCGGCGGACCTCGCCGACACCGTCTCGGGTTCGCTCTCCACCGCGTCGGACCTCGCGTCCAGCGTCGGCAAGTGGCTGTCGGTCGCCGTTCTCGTCGCGGCCTTCCTCGTCGCGGGGCTGCTGACCTCGTCGGCGGTCAGCCGTCGCGTACGGGAGTTCGGCACCCTGAAGGCGCTTGGCTGGAAGAGCGGCCGGGTGACCCGGCAGGTCATCGGCGAGGCGGTCGTCAACGGCCTCGTCGGCGGGGTGCTCGGCATCGCCGCAGGGCTCGGCGGCGCGTACGCGGTGACGGCGATCAGCCCCACCCTCACGGCGGAACTCGGCTCGGCGGGCGGGCAGCCGGGCGGCGGGACGGGCGGCGGGCCGGGTGGCGGCGGCCCCGGCGGCGCGCTGCGCGAGTCCGCGTCCAAGGCCCTCGACATATCGCTGACCGCGCCGGTCAGCGTCACCGCCATCGCGCTCGCCGTCGGCCTCGCCGTGACCGGTGGTCTCGTCGCGGGCGCCTTCGGCGCCCTGCGTGCCTCGCGGCTGCGGCCCGCGGACGCCCTGCGCCGCGTCGAGTAGGCGACCGCAGCGACCGCCGCCGCGCGTGAACAGACGGCTCCGGTGACCGCCGTGCGTTGAGCGGGCGGCCCCGGTGACCACCGCGCGCGAACAGGCGGCTCCGGTGACCGCCGTGCGTCGCGGGCGGTCTCGGTGACCGCCCCGCGTCGAGCAGGCCGTCTCGTCGGCCCGCCGCGCGTGAACAGGCAGCCCCGGTGACCGCCCCGCATGCACAAGCGGTCTCCCCGGCCGCCGCTTGCGCCGCCAACCCCCTTACGTATCGCAGGAGTCACACCATGTATCAGCTCAAAGGCGTCACGAAGCAGTACCGCAGGGGCAAGGAGGCCGTCGACGCGCTCGCCGGAGTCGATTTGGTCATCGGCGACGGTGACCGGCTCGTCATCCAGGGCCCGACGGGCGGCGGCAAGTCCACTCTGCTGCAAATGCTGGGCGGGCTCGACAGGCCGACGTCCGGCACCGTCGAACTCGACGGCGTCGACCTGGCCTCGCTGCCCGAGGCGCGGCTGACCAAGGTGCGCGCCGAGTCCATCGGCTTCGTCTTCCAGTCCTTCAACCTGATCCCCACGCTCAGCGCCCGGGAGAACGTCGAGACGGCGCTCGTCCCCCTCGGCATGCGCGCCGCGGACCGCCGCGAACGCGCAGCCGAAGCCCTCGCCTCCGTGGGCCTCGGCGAACGCCGCAGCCATCTGCCCGCCGAGCTCTCCGGCGGCCAGCAGCAGCGCGTGGCCATCGCCCGCGCCCTGGTCAAGCGGCCCAAGGTGCTGCTCGCCGACGAGCCGACCGGCAACCTCGACGAGTCCATGCGCGACGAGATCATGGAACTGCTCGAAGGGCTCTGGAAGGAGCACGGCCTCACGTTCGTCATGGTCACGCACGACAGCGCCATCGCGCGCAAGGCCCCGCGCCTCGCGACGATCGAGCGCGGGCAGATCAAGGTCACCGAGCGGGCCGAACGGTAACCGAAGCATCAACTCGTCACTTCTGGCTCACTATTGAGCAGATGTTCGACTCTGGGCAATACTTCCTCGTCCAGGGGCGACAGCCCCTTTGACCTCCAGGGGGAGACTTGCGCCAGAAAGTGAAGAGAGCCTACGGGGCCACGATCGCCACAGCGGCGGCCGTGGCCCTCGCCGCGGGCATGACCAGCCCGGCGTCGGCGGCGAAGCAGACGCCGGACGCCCTTGCGGCGGCCGCGCAGTCGGCGGGCCTCAAGAGCGACGGACAGACCACGCACCGCATCACCCTCGTCACCGGCGACCGCGTCACCGCCGACGCCAAGGGCCGCGTCATCGGCTTCGAGCGGGCCGAGGGGCGGGAGCGGATACCCGTACAGACCAAGCGGGTCGGCGGCCACACGCTCGCGATACCGGCCGACGCGCAGCGCCTGATAGCCGCCGGCAAGCTCGACCAGCGTCTGTTCGACATCACCGAGTTGAGCAAGAAGGACAACCGCAAGGCCCAGAAGAAGGGCCTCAAGCTGATCGTCGGCTACCGGGGCGCGGCGGCCGGAGCCAGGGCCGATGTGCGCGCCGCGGGTGACACCACGGTCCGCAGGAGCCTGAAGTCCCTGAACGCCGACGCCATCACCACCCCGCGGCAGGACGCCGCCGACCTGTGGTCCGCGCTCGTCGCCGAGAAGGGCGGCGCCACCGCGTCCGGCGTCAGCCGCGTCTGGCTGGACGGCGTCCGCAAGGCCCGCCTCGACAAGAGCGTGCCGCAGATCGGCGCCGACAAGGCGTGGGCGGCCGGCCTCGACGGCAAGGGCGTCAAGATCGCCGTCCTGGACACCGGAGTCGACGCCACGCACGCCGACCTGAAGGACCAGGTCGTCGGCGCGAAGAACTTCACTACGGCCGCCGACGCCACGGACCACTACGGGCACGGCACGCACGTCGCCTCCATCACGGCGGGCACCGGCGCGAAGTCGGGCGGCAAGCTCAAGGGGGTCGCGCCCGGCGCCAAGCTCCTGAACGGCAAGGTCCTCGACGACAGCGGCTACGGCGATGACTCCGGCATCATCGCGGGCATGGACTGGGCGGCCGAACAGGGCGCCGACATCGTCAACCTCAGCCTCGGCGGCGGCGACACCCCCGGCATCGACCCGCTCGAAGCCCAGGTCAACAAGCTCTCCGCGGACAAGGGCATCCTCTTCGCGATCGCCGCGGGCAACGACGGAATGCCCGGCAGCGTCGGTTCGCCGGGCAGCGCGGACGCGGCCCTGACCGTCGGCGCGGTCGACGACAACGACGTACTGGCCGACTTCTCCAGCCAGGGCCCGCGCGTCGGAGACGGCGCCATCAAGCCCGACGTCACCGCCCCCGGCGTCGACATCACCGCGGCCGCGGCCGACGGCAGCGTCATCGACCAGGAGGTCGGACAGGAGCCCGAGGGCTATCTGACGATCTCCGGTACGTCGATGGCGACCCCGCACGTGGCGGGCGCCGCCGCGCTGCTCAAGCAGCAGCACCCCGACTGGAAGTACGCCGAGCTCAAGGGCGCGCTGACCGCGTCCACGAAGGGCGGCAAGTACACGCCGTTCCAGCAGGGTTCGGGCCGTATCGCCGTCGACAAGGCCGTCAAGCAGTCCGTCGTCGCCGAGCCGGTGTCGCTCTCCTTCTCCCCGCAGGCGTGGCCGCACACCGACGACAAGCCGGTCACGAAGAAGGTGACGTACAAGAACCTCGGCAAGGAGGACGTCACCCTCGACCTCGCGGTCACGGGCACGAACCCCAAGGGCGCCGCGGCTCCCGCGGGCTTCTTCAAGCTCGGCGCGAAGACCGTGAAGGTCCCCGCGGGGGGCACCGCGGCGGTCGACCTGACCACCGACACGAAGCTCGGCGGCACGGTCGACGGCATGTACTCCGCGTATGTCGTGGCGACCGGTGGCGGCCAGTCCGTGCGCACCGCCGCCGCGGTCGAGCGCGAGGTCGAGTCGTACGAGCTGACGCTGAAGCACATCGGGCGCGACGGACAGGCCCCGAAGTACTACGACACCGACCTGGAGGGCATCTCGGGGCTCGCCACCGAGAAGTCCTTCAACCCGTTCGACGCCTCCGGCACCGTCAAGCTCCGCGTCCCCAAGGGCGGTTACCTGCTGAACACCGGCATGTACGCCGACCCGCGCGACTTCACCAAGGGCGCCGACTGGATCTCCCAGCCGAAGCTGAGCATCACCAAGGACACGACGGTGACGCTGGACGCCCGTACGACCAAGCCGGTCGAGATCACCGTGCCGTCGGCGGACGCCGAGCCGTACTTCGGCTCCCCGGACTGGACGGTCGACACGGACCGCGGCAGCTACTCCTTCGGCTGGTGGCTCGACGGTGGCTACACCAACTTCCGGTCCGCGCATCTGGGCCCGCAGGTCACCGACGGTTCGCTGTACCAGCAGTGGTACGGCCACTGGCTCAAGGGTGACGACGCCGAGTACGACACCGTGGCCGGCGGCAAGGTCAAGCAGCTCGCGACCGGTTACACCAAGCACTACAAGGCGTCCGACCTCGCCACGGTGAAGGTCGACATGGGGGCCGCGGCCAAGGGCAAGAAGGGCACGATCAGCGCCCTGGGCCGCCTGCCCGGCAGCTCCAGCGCGGCCTCGCTCAGCATCCCGCAGGCGATACCGAGCACCCGGACGCTGTACCTGTCCACGGCCGACAAGGTGACGTGGGGCATGAACTTCGAGCAGCAGACCGGGGTCGACGAGGAAGGCTGGCCGATCGTCGACGCGGTCTACACGCTGGGCGCCGCGCAGAAGTTCACCGGGGGCAAGAGCTACGCGAAGACGTTCAACACGGCCGTCTTCGGCCCGCGCGTCGGCGGCGACTACGGCGTCTTCCGCCAGGGCAACGAGATCACCGGGCAGCTGCCGCTGTTCGCCGACGGCAAGACGCACGCCGGCTCCTCGCTCTTCTCGTCGGTGAAGACGACCCTCCACAAGGGCGCCACCAAGATCGGCGAGAACGACGACCCGCTGCTCGGCGGCGCTTCGTTCAAGGTCCCGTCGGCCGAAGCCGAGTACAAGCTGACGACGTCGGTGAAGCGCAGCGTCAAGGTGGCGGCAGCCTCCACGCGCATCGACGCGAGCTGGACGTTCCGTTCCAAGAAGGCCGACAGCGCCAAGCTGCCGGTCTCCACGGCGCGGTTCGCCGCGGCGACCGACCTGAGCAGCAAGGCCAAGGCCGGCGAGACCCAGTCCGTGCCGGTCACGGTGCAGGGCGCGGCGGCGGGCTCGAACCTCAAGTCCCTGACCACGTACGTGTCCTACGACTACGGCCAGACCTGGAAGAAGGTCACCGTCAGCGGCGGCAAGATCAAGGTCAAGAACCCGGCCGCGGGCAAGGGCATCTCCTTCCACGCCAAGATCACGGACAAGAAGGGGAACAAGTCGACGCTGTCGATCTACAACGCGTACTACGGCAAGTAGCCCGACCGGACGCGTAGGCGAGCAGCGCCCCGAAGAGGCGCGGGGAACCGCGCGACCAGCCACGACGCGCCCGCAGGACTACGGAAGTCTCGCTTGACCGTCTCCTGCGGGCGCAGCCCCCGCGGCGCCGAAGGGACTGTCGATCACGTATCGACGGCACCCGTCGGCGCCGCGCCTCGCCATGTAGGTACGCGTACAGCGAACTGGGTTGCGCTCGCGCGGAGTTGTCGGCGAGGGTGCCGGCACCCCCACGGCAGGGAACTCGGCACCATCCGCCGCAGAGGAAGCCGACGTCACATGACCGCCCACACCGTCGAGTACATCCGCTACCGCATACCCTCCGAGCGCTCCGCGGAGTTCCTCTCCGCGTACACCCGGGCCGCCGTCCCGCTCGCCGCGGCCCCGCAGTGCGTCGACTTCGAACTCGCGCGCTGCGAAGAGGACTTCGAGCACTTCATCCTGCGCATCACCTGGACGTCCACCAAGGACCACCTGGAGGGCTTCCGGGGCTCGGAGCACTTCCGGGAGTTCTTCGCGGAGATCCGTCCGTACGTCGAGAACATCGAGGAGATGCGCCACTACACGCCCACCGCCGTCCGCGGCACGGGCGCCTCGACGCCGACCCTCTACACCTGGGCGGGCGGCGGGGAGAAGTTCGAGCGCCTGACGGAGATCTTCTACGAGAAGGCGCTCAAGGACGGCCTCCTCGCCCCGCTCTTCGCGGACCTGCCCGCGGAGCACGCCCTGCACGTCGCCCAGTGGCTCGGCGAGGTCCTCGGCGGCCCGGCCGCGTACTCGCAGGAGCACGGCGGTCACCCCCACATGGTCGGCAAGCACCTCGGCAAGGGCATCACCGAGCCGCAGCGCCGGCGCTGGGTCAACCTCATGCAGGACGCGGCGGACGACGCGGGCCTGCCCACGGACGCCGAGTTCCGCTCCGCCTTCCTCGCCTACATCGAGTGGGGCACCCGGCTCGCGGTCTACTTCTCGGGGCCGGACGCCGCCCGCCCCGCCGACCAGCCGGTGCCGCTGTGGAACTGGGGCGCGGCGCCGCCGTACCAGCCGTGACGCGTGGATACGGCGGGTGCCGTGGGTGCGGCGGGTGTCCGGAGGGCGGGCCGTTGCCGGGGGCTACTTCTCCTTGCCCGCCGCTCCGGCGCGCGCCGCGTCCGCGCCCCAGCTCGCCAGGAGCCGCAGGGCGTCGGCCGACGCCGAGTCCGGCTCCGCGTGGTACGTCACCAGTGACTGATCGTGATCGTCGGGCAGCCGCAGCGTTTCGAACGACAGGGTCATGTCGCCCACCAGGGAGTGGCGCATGCGCTTGACGCCGTGACCCTTCTCCCGCACGTCGTGCGTGGCCCACAGGTTCCGGAATTCCTCGCTCTTCACGGAGAGCTCGCCGACCAGGGCGGAGAGCCGCGGATCGTTCGGAAAACAGCCCGCCTCCATCCGCAGGAAGCTCACCATGTCCGACGCCTTCTGGTCCCAGTCCCGGAACAGGGCGCGCGACTCGGGGTGCAGGAAACAGATCCGCGCCCAGTTGCGCTCCTCGGGCGGCAGCGCGCCCCAGTCGCCGAAGAGCGCGGCGGCCATGCGGTTCCAGCCGAGGATGTCCGAACGCCGGCCGACCACATAGGCGGGCACACCGTCCATCGCGTCCATCAGCTGGAGCAGCGCCGGGCGCACGTGCTGCGGGCGGGCCGCACGCTTCTTCTTGTGCAGCTTGGGCTTGGCCAGGTGCGTCAGATGCGCGTGCTCTGCATCCGTCAGGCGCAGGGCGCGGGCGATCGCGTCGAGGACCTCGCCCGAGACGTTGCGGCCGTTGCCCTGCTCAAGACGGGTGTAGTACGCCACGGAGACCCCCGCGAGCTGCGCCAGCTCCTCGCGGCGCAGCCCCGGCACCCGCCGGTGGCGCCCGAAATTCGGCAGCCCGACGTCCTCCGGCTGCAACCGGGCCCTGCGGGTGCGCAGGAACTCGCTGAGCTCGGCGCGGCCGTCGAGGGCGGGCTCGGACCCCGGCACGGGGGCGGGGGAGTGCGCTGGCTGGTCGGCGTCCATACATTCCAGTATCCGGGGTCGTACGCACACGAGCCTGTCCCCGTCAGTAGTAGGACCACTGGACGTAGGCAGAGCTGTGACCTGGGTAGATGCCACCGAGGCTGGCACGGTTGACTGCATGACCGCACAGACCAGCACCCCCGCAAGCACCGGCACCGCAAGCACCACCACCGTTTCCGCGTACGCCGCGCCGTCCGCCAAGGCCCCCCTGGAGCGGACCACCATCCCGCGCCGCCCGGTGGGCGAGACCGACGTACTGATCGACATCAAGTACGCCGGAATCTGTCACTCGGACATCCACCAGGCGCGCGACGGCTGGGGCGAGGGCATCTTCCCGATGGTGCCGGGCCACGAGATCGCCGGTGTCGTCACCGAGGTCGGCTCCGCCGTCACCAAGTTCGCCGTCGGCGACCGCGTCGGCGTCGGCTGCATGGTCGACTCCTGCCGCGAGTGCGAGAACTGCAAGGCGGGCCTGGAGCAGTACTGCGACCAGGGCAACGTCCAGACGTACAACGCCCTCGGCAAGGACGGCGAGCCGACCTACGGCGGCTACTCCACGCACGTCGTCGTGGACGAGGCCTTCACCGTCCGCATCCCCGACGCCCTCTCCCTGGACGTCGCCGCGCCGCTCCTGTGCGCGGGCATCACCACGTACTCCCCGCTCCACCGCTGGCAGGCGGGCCCCGGCAAGAAGGTCGCCGTCGTCGGCCTCGGCGGTCTCGGCCACATGGCCGTCAAGATCGCGCACGCCATGGGCGCGGAGGTCACCGTGCTCTCCCAGTCCCTGCGCAAGAAGGACGACGGCCTGCGGCTCGGCGCCGAGCACTACTACGCGACCAGCGACGACGCCACCTTCGAGCAGCTGGCCGGCTCCTTCGACCTGATCCTCTCGACGGTCTCCGCACCGCTGCCCCTGGACAAGTACCTGGGCCTGCTGCGTCCGGAAGGCGCCTTCGTGAACGTCGGCGCCCCCGAGGAGCCCGTCTCGCTGAACCTCTTCTCCGTGATCGGCGGCGGCAAGACCCTCGCCGGCTCCATGATCGGCGGCATCCGGGAGACCCAGGAAATGCTGGACTTCTGCGCCGAGCACGGCCTGGGCTCGGAGATCGAGCTGATCAGCGCCGACCAGATCAACGAGGCGTACGAGCGCGTCCTCGCCAGCGACGTGCGCTACCGCTTCGTGATCGACGCGGCGACCATCTGAGGCACGGGTCCGCCTGCGCCCCTTCGCCGAGCCCGGCGAGGACGTCTTCACCTACATCGAGCGGTTCCAGTCGACGCTGGACCCGTTCGGCGGCCGCTTTCTGGTCCACGGCGGCCAGTTGGACGAGGTCGAAGGCTCCTGGCCGGGCTACGCGGTCGTGATCGTTTTCCCGGACCGCGCCACCGCCCACGCCTGGTACGAGTCCGACGCCTACCAGGAACTCGTGCCGCTGCGCACCCGCACCATCGAGGGCGAAGTGATCATCGTCGACGGCGTCGCGGACGACTACGACCCGGCGGGCATGACGGCCCGGATGCGCGCCGCGTGACGCGGGGGTGGCCGGAACTCGACTCGGCCCGTGGCCCTAGGCCGCATTGCGCAGCAGGTGGGGGGCCGTGTGACCGATGCGGGGCAGGCGGGCCGTGCCTAGTCTGAGGGGCGTCATTACGGGTACTACGACGCACCGGAAGAGGTCGCACGATGACCGTCGAGCTCAATCACACCATCGTCGCCGCGAAGGACCAGAAGGCCTCCGCACAGTTCCTCGCCGACATCCTGGGTCTTGAGGTGAGCCCCCAGTACGGCCCGTTCACCCCCGTCGAGATCCCCAACGGCGTCACCCTCGACTACGTGGCGGCCGGCGACGGCCCGATCACCCCCCAGCACTACGCCTTCCTGGTCTCCGAGGACGACTTCGACGACATCTTCGGCCGCATCAAGGACGCGGGGCTCACCTACTGGGCCGACCCGCACCACCGCACCGTCAACGAGATCAACACCAACGACGGCGGCCGGGGCGTGTACTGGGACGACCCGAACGGCCACAGCCTGGAAATCCTCACCAGGCCGTACGGCAGCGGCAGTTAAGCCCTCTCCTCCTTCAGGAAGCCGAGCACGAGCGGCGTCGCGACGTCCGCGAACTCCTCGAAGTACGCGTGCCGCGCACCGGGGATCAGCCGCATCCGGGCTCCCGGGACGCGCTCCGCGAGCAGGGGCGCGTTGGCGGTCGGATTGAACACGTCGTCGGTGCCGTGCACGACCAGCGTGGGCGCGGTGATGCGGGCCAGCGCGTCCCAGGCGTCGTGCCGGGCGCTCGCGCGCAGGTGGCGGCGGCGCGCGTGCGGGGGCATGGCCGGATCGCCGAGGGTGTGGAAGACGGGCCTGGCGGCGGCGCGCTCCCGCTCGGCGATCCAGCCCGGCGTGTACATCAGCTCCAGCAGGGCACGCCGCGCCGCCGCCGCGTCGGGCTGGCTGAGGGCGCCGCGCACCTCGGGCCCGCGCTCGACGCCGTGCGGCGCGCCCGGCGACGTACAACCCAGCACGAGCCGGTCGACACGCTCCGGGTGATCGGCGGCGACCCACTGGGCGACACGCCCGCCCATCGACGTGCCGTACACGTGCGCGCGGTCGATCCCCGCGTGATCGAGCACGGCGACGACGTCGCGGGCGAAACCGGGCGTGCTGTAGCTGTCCGTGTCGGGGTGCCCGCTCTCGCCGGTGCCGCGCCAGTCGAGCACGACGGTCCGATACGAGGCGGCGAAATCGTCCCGCACCGGGTCCCACCAGCGGCGACTGTTGGACTGCCCGCTGAGCAGGACGAGGGGGCGGCCGGAGCCGTGGACTTCGTAGTGCAGGGCGGTGCCGTCGGCGGCTTCAGCGAGGGGCATGGGTGAACGGTAACCACATGCCGTCATCGCTAGGGTGCCGGGATGATCGAGACCCCCGAGGACTTCGCCGCGAGCACCGTCCGGCGGGAGGGGGAGCCCGGCCGCGCATGGCTGGCCTCCCTGCCGGAACTCGCCGACGAACTGCTCGACCGCTGGGACTGCGTGCCGTCCGCGCCGGTCACGCACGGACAGGTCGGCGTCATCATTCCCGTCCTGCGCGGGTACGACCGGACGCCCGCCGTACTGAAGATCTCCTTCCCGCACCCCGGCAACGTCCACGAGCCGGACGCCTTCACCGTATGGGCCGGGCAGGGGGCGGTCCGCCTGCACGAACGGGACGATCCGCGGTTCGCGATGCTCCTGGAACAGGCCGGGCCCGGCTCGCTCGCCGATGAGCAGGACGCCGACGCGGCACTGACGGCCGCGGGCCTGCTCGCCCGGCGGCTCGCCGTACCGGCGCCCGCGGAACTGCCCCGGATCAGCGCGCGGTGCGAGGAGTGGGAGCGCGAACTCAGGGACGACGACAAGGAACTGGGCTCGCCGCTGGACTCCCGAGTGCTCGACGCCGCGATCGCCACCCTGCGGGAACTGGGGCCCGACCAACCGGACACCCTCATCCACGGCGACCTGCACGTGGGCAACGTCCTGCGGGGCGAGCGCGAACCGTGGCTCGCCATCGACCCCAAGGGCTACGCGGGCGACCCGGCGTACGACGCGATCACGCTGCTCCACCACCGCTTCGAGGAACTGCTCGCCGCCCCCGACGCGAAAGCGGCCGTCCTGCGCCGCCTCGCCGTCTTCTCGGACGCCGCCGGGGTCGACCGGGAGCGGGCCCGCAGGTGGACGCAGGCGCGTGCGGTGACGATGGCGTACTGGGGACGGCTGCACGGTGATCCGCAGTGGCGGGTCCTGGCGGCGGACGGCCTGGCGGAGGCGCTGGTGTAGGGGACCCGCTCAGGGCCGCGCTCAGGGATTTCGCCGGGGGCGGAACGCTGATCCCTTCCGGTGGGCCGGGCGGCTCATACCCTGGGAAGGTGAGCAGCCACGAGCGGAACCTTGAGGGAAATCCCGAGCCTGCGCAGCCCGGGCGGGAGGCGCGAGTCATCCCGCTGCGCCCGCGCTCGCGCCAGGCGGACACGGCCCCCGCGCACCCCGCGCTTCCTGTGCGCACAACTCCCGCTTCCCCGACGGGCAAAGAGCCCCTGTGGCGGGACGTCGTCGGTGATGTCCTGCGCCGCGAGCGCCTTGCCCAGGAGCGGACGCTGAAGGATGTCGCGGACGCGGCCCGCATCTCGATGCCGTACCTCTCCGAGGTGGAGCGCGGCCGCAAGGAGGCCTCGTCCGAGGTCCTCGCGGCCGGCGCCCGTGCGCTCGGCCTCAGCCTGGCGGACCTTCTCTCCCTGGCCCAGGGCGAGTTGACCCGCCACGCACAGGCGGCACGGCCGCGTCCGCGGCAGGGAGACATCCGCCTCGCCGCTTGAGGGTTCAGGCCGCCGCGGCGAGCATCCGCCGGCTGAGCACCTCGTCCGCGAGCCCGTACGCCACCGCGTCCTGCGCGGTGAACACCTTGTCGCGGTCCATGTCCGCGCGCAGTGTGGCGACATCGTGCCCCGAATGCCGGGAAAGGACGTCCTCCACCTGCGAGCGGATCCGCACCATCTCCTTGGCCTGCAGGGCGAGATCGGAGACCGTGCCCTGCCGTCCGCCGCTCGCGGGCTGCCCGAGCAGCACCCGGGAGTGTTCGAGCACGAAGCGCCGCCCGGGGTCGCCCCCGGCGAGCAGCACGGCGGCGGTGGAGGCGGCCTGCCCCACACAGAACGTGGAGATGGGGGCGCTGATGAAGCTCATGGTGTCGTAGATGGCCATGAGCGAAGTGAAGGAGCCGCCGGGGGAGTTGATGTAGATGGCGACTTCACGGTCGGGCTGGGACGACTCCAGGTGCAGGAGTTGCGCGATGACGACGTTGGCGACCCCGTCGTCGATCTCGGTCCCGAGGAAGATGATCCGCTCCGAGAGCAGCCGGCTGTAGACGTCGTAGGAACGCTCGCCCTGCGGGGTGCGCTCGACGACGGTGGGAATCGTGTACTGGCTCATGTCGTCAGACCCCCAGTCCCATCCGCGGCTTGGTCGCGGCGGGCCGCACGTCCGCGAGCGAATCGAGCACCCGGTCGACCATCCCGTACTCCTTGGCCTGTTCGGCGGTGAACCACCGGTCGCGGTCGCCGTCCCGCGAGATGGTCTCCTCCGACTGTCCGGTGTGCCGGGCGGTGAGCCGCTCGACGGTCTTCTTCGTGAACTCCAGGTTCTCGGCCTGGATCGCGATGTCGGCGGTGGTGCCGCCGATGCCGGCCGAGGGCTGGTGCATCATGATCCGCGCGTTGGGCAGGGCGTAGCGCTTGCCCGCGGTCCCGACGGTCAGCAGGAACTGCCCCATGCTCGCGGCGAACCCCATGGCCAGGGTCGACACGTCGTTCGGAATGAGCCGCATGGTGTCGTAGATGGCGAGCCCGGCGGTGACGGAGCCGCCGGGGCTGTTGATGTACAGACTGATGTCGGTGCGCGGGTCTTCGGCGGAGAGCAGCAGCATCTGCGCGCAGACCCGGTTCGCGGACACCTCGTCGACCTGGGTCCCCAGGAAGACGATCCGCTGGGTCAGCAGCTGCGCGGCCAGGTGATCGTCGAACCGCGTCGAGGGCGTCTCGCCCTCGGAGGCTCGTGGGGCGCTGACGATGGGTGGCATCGATCGTCCTCCAGACGGTGGGAGCGGCACGCCTGCCGGCCGCTGTCCCACCACCTTCGAACGCCCGCCCCCACCGCGTCAGCGATCTCGGCCCGCAGCAGATCTGCCGACGGCAGAGCGCCGGCGGCAGAGGGGGCTTGGCTCGGTCAGCCCTCGGAGGGCGCCGGAGCGATCCCCGTCGGGCAGGCCCGGCCCCAGTTCGTCTCCGAGGGGCTGTCCAACTGGAGGCCCGTGCCGCCGATGCCGCAGTAGCCGTCGGGGTTCTTGTCCAAGTACTGCTGGTGATATCCCTCCGCCGGCCAGAACGGGCGGGGGGCCGCCGGGAGGATCGTCGTGGTGATCGTGCCGTGGCCCGCGGCGTTCAGGACCTGCTGGTACGCGTCCAGGGAGGCCACCGCTCCCGCTTCCTGCTCGGGGGAGTGGGTGTAGATCGCCGAGCGGTACTGGGTGCCCACGTCGTTGCCCTGGCGGAAGCCCTGGGTGGGGTTGTGGGACTCCCAGAAGAGCTTCAGGAGCGCGGCGTACGAGACGCGGGTCGGGTCGAAGACCACGCGGACGACCTCCGCGTGACCGGTCAGGCCCGAGCAGACCTCCTCGTACGAGGGGTTCTCCGTGTACCCGCCCTGGTAACCGACGTACGTCGTCCAGACGCCCTCCGTCTGCCAGAACTTGCGCTCCGCGCCCCAGAAGCAGCCGAGCCCGAAGTCCGCGATCTCCAGGCCGTCGGGGTACGGGCCGAGGAGCGGGTTGCCGAGGACCGTGTGGCGGGCGGGGACCTCGAATTCGGGGGTCGCGCGGCCCTTGAGGGCCTGCTCGGGGGTGGGGAGCTCGGGCGTGCGGCCGAAGAGCATGGGGCTGTCCTCCTGGGACGCTCTGGTGGGGCGGGATTGCGGCTTCTACGTCAACGTGTGCGGGGTGAGCCGCATTCCTCGGCCGGGCGGCCCCCTCAGTGCGACAGCGTCGCCGGGCTGCCGCCGTTCGCCTCGTACCCCGCGACGGCGAGTGCGCGGTACACCGCGTAGTCCGCGGCCGGGTCGGGGGAGATCGTCCAGGGCAGGGCGCCGACGTGGCCGTCGACGTGCACCAGCTGGTGCATGGCCTCCGACCAGCGCTCGCAGCGGACCAGGAAGAAGACCAGGAGGTGCCGCACGTGCGCCAGCATCGGGTCGTCCGGGCGGGCCGAGTGCACGGCGTACAGCGCGCCCTCCACCGCCTTGGAGACGACCTCGCTCTCGTAGAAACCGCGGACCAGATTGACCTCGGGCAGGTGCTCGTACACCGCGAAGAGCGGGAGTGCGGCGAGCAGGGAGCCCTTGGGTGCGCGGGCCGCCGCGGCCTCCGCGAAGCTCTGCGCCAGATCGCGCGAGCCGTGCCACTTCTCGCACCAGTAGTGCAGGGCCGCCAGGTGGGCCCCCATGTGCGCGGGCGCGCGGTCCAGGATCTTCAGCCACAGCTGCTCGAACTCCTCGCGGGGGTACGCGAGGCCGCGGGCGATCGAGAGCTCGATGATGTACGGGACGGGGTCGCCGGGGGAGAGGAGCGCCGCCTGCGCGCAGGCCTCCTTCGCCTCCTCCAGGATGATCCGGAACTCGTCCGTCCCCGACGTCGACGACCGCCAGGCCTGCTGGACCAGGAACTCCGCGTGCACCGCCGCGCCGCCCGCGTCCTTGGGCGCCTCGGCCCGCCACACGCGCAGCCACTGCCCGCCGGGCTGGTCGCTGACCCCGCCGGGCCGCTGCCGCAACTCCAGGGAAGCCGCGCCCGCGAACGCCTGCACGCGCTGCCAGCGCACCTCCCCGTGGATCTCCGTGCCCGCGAGCAGTTGCGAGGCCGCTTTCCAGCTCTGCGACTGCTGGACCACGTCCAGGACGTCAAGGAGGTCGTGGTCAGGGCCCGGCATGCGGATGTCGAGCTCTTCCTGCCGTGCGAAGCCGTAGTCCGCGGGGTCCGCGGCGTCCGGTGAACCGGGGGCGACCTGACGGATTCCGCCGCGCCTGCGCAGCAGGACAGGGCCGAGAACCGCCCCGATCATGATCGCCGCCATCAGCACCCAGAGAATTTCCATGAGTACAAGCGAACCAGACTGCTCTGACACTTGGCGAACCAGTCTCGAACTCGTCTGCCCTCTCGCCGTCCCGGACTAGGCTCTGGCCGCATGAGTGAGACGTTCAGCAGCCAGAGTTTCGAGACCGTCGCCATCCACGCGGGCAACACCGCCGACCCGCTCACCGGCGCGGTCGTCCCGCCGATCTATCAGGTGTCGACGTACAAGCAGGACGGCGTCGGAGGGCTGCGCGGCGGCTATGAGTACAGCCGCAGCGCCAACCCCACCCGCACCGCCCTCGAAGAGAACCTGGCCGCCCTGGAGGGCGGCAGGCGCGGGCTCGCCTTCGCGTCGGGACTCGCCGCCGAGGACTGCCTGCTGCGTACGCTGCTCGGCCCCGGTGACCACGTGGTCATCCCCGATGACGCGTACGGCGGCACGTTCCGGCTCTTCGCCAAGGTCGTGTCGCGGTGGGGCGTCGAGTGGTCGGTGGCCGACACCTCCGACCCGGCGGCGGTACGGGCCGCGGTGACCGACCGTACGAAGGCGATCTGGGTGGAGACCCCGTCCAATCCGCTGCTCGGCATCACCGACATCGCCGCCGTCGCCCAGGTCGCCAAGGAGGCGGGGGTCCGCCTCGTCGTCGACAACACCTTCGCGAGTCCCTACCTCCAGCAGCCCCTCGCGCTCGGCGCGGACGTCGTCGTGCACTCGCTGACGAAGTACATGGGCGGGCACTCGGACGTGGTGGGCGGCGCGCTGGTCGTCAGTGACCCCGCTCTCGGCGAGGAGCTCGCGTTCCACCAGAACGCGATGGGCGCGGTGGCCGGGCCCTTCGACGCGTGGCTTGTCCTGCGCGGCATCAAGACGCTGGCGGTGCGGATGGACCGGCACAGCGAGAACGCGACGAAGATCGCCGAGATGCTGAGCCGGCACGCGCGCGTGACGCGTGTTCTCTACCCCGGTCTTCCGGAGCACCCCGGTCACGAGACCGCCGCCAAGCAGATGAAGGCGTTCGGCGGCATGGTGTCCTTCCAGGTCGAGGGCGGCGAGGAGGCGGCGGTCGCCGTCTGCGACCGCGCCAAGCTGTTCACCCTGGGCGAGTCGCTCGGCGGCGTGGAGTCCCTGATCGAGCACCCCGGCCGGATGACGCACGCGTCCGTGGTGGGCTCCGCCCTCGAGGTGCCCGCGGACCTGGTGCGGCTCTCGGTGGGCATCGAGAACGCGGACGACCTGCTGGCCGACCTGCAACAGGCGCTGGGCTAGAAGCGCTTCGGCGGCGCCCTACCAGTTCGTCAGCGGTGGAGTCGTCTCCGAAGGCGGCTCCACCCAGGGCTGGGCGATCGACGCCCAGACGACGAAGGCGACCGCGGCGGCGAGCAGCAGCAGCCACAGGAGCCTGCGCAGGGCCCTCCTGCGGCGCAGCATGCGGCCGCCGCGGCGGACCGCGTTCTCGTAGAGCTCGGCCGGGACCGCGGGGGGCGTGCCGTCGTCAAGGAGGCGGCGGACCGCGTCCTCCTTGCGGTCGAACTGGTTCATGACGGGGCCGCCTCCTCCACGGGCCGGGGCGGCGCGGGGCCGCGCGGTGGATGCAGGACGGTCTCCATCGCGCGGACGCAGATCGTCCCCACCCGCTCGGCGGGCAGGCCGAGCAGCGCGGCAGCCTGCTCCTCGGCGACGCCCTCGTACAGCCGCAGTACGAGAATCAGCCGCTCCTGGGGCGTGAGGCGGGCCAGGACGCCGCCGTGGCCGCGGTGCCTGCGCCAGGCGCCGCGGGCGAACCGGACGGCCAGCTGCTGGCGGGTGCGGTCGTACGGATCCTCGCCGCGCATCCGGTCCCAGGACGCGTACGAGTGCGCGAGGGAGGCGGTCAGCAGGGCACGCGCGCGTGGATTGGCGTCCGGTGGTTCGGCGGTGAGCAGCGTCGCGGCATGCAGCAGCCTGCCTGCCGCGCCCGCGACGAACGCCTCGAACTCCCGGGCCCGGCGGGCGTTCAGGAACGCCTGCCGCTCGCGCACCGCGCCTCCCGCCTGGAGGGGTCCGGCCCCCGGTCTCATATGAGGCCAGGCACCTGGCCGGGGTCAAGAGGCGGGAGGAGCCGGAGCAGGGAGCGGGAGCGAACGGCCGGAGCGGGGAGCCGGGGAGCGGGGCTCAGGAAGCGGGGGTGTCCGGGGGCGTCTGCGAGGTCTGCCGGGCGGAGAGCGCGGAATTGAAGCGCGTGAGGAGCGTGCAGAAGCTCTCGCGCTCCTGCGGGGACCAGTCGTCGGTCAGTTCGGCCATGAGGTCACGCCGTGAGGAGCGCACTTCGTTGAGACGCGCCTCACCGCGCGGCGACAGCTGCAGCACCACGGCGCGGCCGTCCTCGGGGTGCGAGGTGCGTTTGACGAGGCCCGTGTCGACCAGGGGGGCGACCTGCCGGGTGACCGTCGACGAGTCGATGCCCATGCTCGCCGCGAGCGCCTTGACGCCCATCGGCCCCTCCTTGTCGAGGCGGTTGAGCAGCAGATATGCGGCGCGGTCCATGGAGTTGCGGACCTGTCCGACGCCGCCGAGGCGTGTCTGCTCCGCACGGCGGGCGAACACGGCCACTTGGTGCTGCAGCGTGTCGAGGAGGCCGGGATCGCTGGCGGTCGTCATGTCCGGAGTTGTGGGCATGGCCGGGGGCTCACTTCATGCGAGGGCGATGGGTTGGGGGACAGGGTACGCGGCCGGGACGCGAGGCGTACCGGCGCTGCGCAAACCAGTCTCGGCACGTGGTCATCACAGGAGGACCCCGGTGTGAACTGGGAGACTGGCTGTCATGAGCTACCGCACGCCTCACTCCTTGCCGACGGTCACCCTCGACGACGTGCGCGGTGCCCAGAAGATGCTCTCGGGTGTGTCCAGGGTGACGGCGATGGAGGGCAGCAGGCACCTGTCGCAGCTGGTGGGCTCGCCGGTCCACTTCAAGTGCGAGAACCTCCAGCGGACGGGCTCCTTCAAGCTGCGCGGCGCGTACGTACGGATCGCGGGCCTGTACCCCGAGGAGCGCGCGGCCGGGGTGGTGGCCGCCAGTGCCGGAAATCACGCGCAGGGTGTGGCCCTCGCGTCCTCGCTGCTCGGTGTGCGCTCCACGGTCTTCATGCCGGTGGGCGCGCCGCTGCCCAAGGTCGCGGCGACCAGGGAGTACGGCGCCGAGGTGCGGATGCACGGGCAGGTGGTCGACGAGACGCTGGCCGCCGCGCAGGAGTACGCGCAAGAGACGGGCGCCGTCTTCATCCACCCCTTCGACCACCCCGACATCATCGCGGGGCAGGGCACGGTGGGCCTGGAGATCCTGGAGCAGTGCCCCGAGCTGCGCACCCTGGTCATCGGTGTCGGCGGCGGCGGGCTCGCCGCGGGCATCGCGGTGGCGGTCAAGACGCTGCGCCCGGACGTGAAGCTGATCGGCGTGCAGGCCGCGGGTGCCGCCGCGTACCCGCCCTCGCTCGCCGCGGGGCACCCGGTGTCGATCGAGAACCCGGCGACGATGGCCGACGGCATCAAGGTCGGGCGCCCCGGCGACGTGCCGTTCCGCATCGTCGACGAACTGCTCGACGACGTCGTGACCGTCTCCGAGGACGAGCTGTCCAGCGCGCTGCTGCTCTGCCTGGAGCGGGCCAAGATGGTCGTCGAGCCGGCGGGCGCGAGCCCCGTGGCGGCGCTTCTGAGCAGGCCGCGGGAGTTCGAGGGGCCGGTGGTCGCGCTCCTGTCGGGCGGCAATGTCGACCCGCTCCTGATGCAGCGCATCCTGCGGCACGGCATGGCGGCCGGTGGCCGCTATCTGTCGCTGCGCCTGCGTCTGACGGACCGGCCGGGGGCGCTGGCCACGCTCCTCGCGGCGTTGTCAGTGGTCGACGCCAACGTCCTGGACGTGAGCCACGTGCGGACCGATCCGCGTCTTGGACTCACGGAGGCGGAGGTGGAGTTGCACCTGGAGACCAAGGGCCCCGCGCACTGCGTCGAGGTAGGCGCGGCTCTGCGCGAGGCGGGCTACACCGTCATCGGCTGACGGTCGGCGCCGCGGGCAGCCGCGGCGAAATTCCCGTACGCGCAAGGCCGTTACCCACTATTTTGCGTTGTCCACAGGCTCCGCCCAACCCGTTGTGAAGACGCGATGTATCGCGTTATGGTGTGTCTCACGTCACTGGTCGCCGGGCGCGTGATACCCGGCAAATCTAAGATTTTTCCTAGGAACTCACCCAAACCACTGGGAGAACCCACATGCCAGGCGCCATCTACGCCGAAGGCCTCGTGAAGACCTTCGGCGACGTAAAGGCTCTGGACGGCGTCGACCTCGATGTACCGGAAGGCACCGTGCTCGGCCTCCTCGGGCCGAACGGCGCGGGCAAGACCACCGCGGTGCGTTGTCTGACGACGCTTCTGACACCGGACCGCGGCCGGGCGGTCGTCGCGGGCATCGACGTACTGAAGCACCCGAACGAAGTGCGGCGCTCGATCGGCCTCTCGGGCCAGTTCGCCGCCGTCGACGAGTACTTGACGGGCCGCGAGAACCTCCAGATGGTCGGCCAGCTCTACCAGATGAAGGCCAAGGAGGCGAAGGCCAGGGCGGGCGAACTGCTCGACCGGTTCAACCTCGCCGACGCCGCGGACCGCCCCTCCAAGACGTATTCGGGAGGCATGCGCCGCCGCCTCGACCTCGCCGCCGCGCTCGTCGTGTCGCCTCCGGTGATGTTCATGGACGAGCCGACGACGGGCCTCGATCCGCGCAACCGGCAGCAGCTCTGGGAGGTCATCCAGGAGCTTGTCTCCGGCGGCACGACCCTGCTGCTCACCACGCAGTATCTGGAAGAGGCCGACCACCTCGCGCACGACATCTGCGTCGTGGACCACGGCCGCGTCATCGCGCGCGGCACCTCCGACCAGCTCAAGGCGCAGACCGGCGGCGAACGCGTCGAGGTCGTGGTGCACGAGCGCGAGGACATCGCCCCGGCCGAGGAGATCCTGCGCGGCCTCGGCAAGGGCGAGGTCGCCGTCGAGGCCCACACCCGCAAGCTCACGGTCCCGGTCTCCGGCGGCGCCAAGCTGCTCGCCGAGGTCATCCGCGAGCTGGACACCCGCGGCGTCGAGATCGACGACATCGGGCTGCGCCGCCCGACCCTGGACGACGTGTTCATCTCACTGACCGGCCATGTGGCGGAGGCACCGTCGAACGGCGAGAACGGCGGGAACGGCGCGAGTGGCGCGGACGCCGAGGCCAAGGAGGACGCGAAGTGAGCGCCGTATCCGACACCCGACAGCTCCTGGCGCCCCGCCCCAAGGGCGGCATCGTCCAGTCGGCCAGGGACTCGCTGGTCGTGGCCCGCAGGAACCTCATCCGCATGACCAGGATCCCCGAGATGATCCTCTTCGGGGTCATCCAGCCGGTGATGTTCGTGGTCCTGTTCACGTACGTCTTCGGCGGTTCCATCAACATCCCCGGCGCACCCCCCGGCAGCGCGAGCGCGTACAAGGAATTCCTGATGGCGGGCATCTTCGCGCAGACCGTCACGTTCGCCACGGCAGGCGCCGGCGCGGGCATCGCCGACGACATGCACAAGGGCCTGATCGACCGCTTCCGGTCGCTGCCGATGGCGCGCGGCGCCGTCCTGACCGGCCGTACCCTCGCGGACCTGGTGCAGACGGCCGTGACCCTGGCCGTGCTCGCGGTGGTGGCCCTGCTCGTCGGCTGGCGCACCCACGAGAACATCGGCAAGGTCCTCGCGGGCTTCGGCCTGCTCCTCCTCCTCGGGTACGCGTTCACCTGGATCGGCGCCCTGATCGGCCTGTCCGTGCGGACCCCGGAGGCGGCGACCTCGGGCGGACTGATCTGGCTGTTTCCGCTGACGTTCATCTCGAACGCCTTCGTGCCGGTCGACGGCATGCCGAGGTTCTTGCAGTACGTCGCCGAGTGGAACCCGTTCAGTGCCACGGTGGCGGCGGCCAGGGACCTGTTCGGCAACACGATCGAGGGCGTTCCGAAGTCCGTCACCGGAGCCTGGCCGATGGAGCACCCCGTCTGGGCCTCGCTGATCTGGTCCGTCCTCATCATCCTGGCGTTCCGCACGCTCGCGGTCCGCAAGTACCGCCGCGCGGACTAGCCGACCGGCACCGGACGCGCGCAGGGCCCCCGGACACGGGCAAGACCCCGGACACGCGAAAGGCCCCCGCACATCACGTGCGGGGGCCTTCCGTGCGTCGCTGTCGCGGGCCTCAGGCCTGGTAGGGCTTCGCCTGAAGGATCTTCACCGAGGCGAGCTTGCCGTTCGGCAGTTCGTACTGCGCGTCCTCGCCGATCTTCTTGCCGTTCACACCGCTGCCCAGCGGCGACTGGGGCGAATACGTCTCGATATCGGCGCTCGCGTACTCGCGGGAGGCGAGCAGGAACGTCAGGGTGTCGTCCTCGTCGCCGTCGAAAGCGATCGTCACGACCATGCCGGGCGCGACCACGCCGTCCGCCGGCGGCGCCTCACCGACCTTGGCATGCTCCAGGAGCTGGGTCAGCTGGCGGACGCGGAGCTCCTGCTTGCCCTGCTCCTCCTTGGCCGCGTGGTACCCGCCGTTCTCGCGCAGGTCGCCCTCCTCACGTGCCGCCGCGATCTTCGTAGCGATCTCGGTGCGCGCGGGACCAGACAGGTACTCCAGCTCGGCCTTGAGCTGGTTGTACGCCTCCTGGGTCAGCCAGGTGACGTTCTCGCTGGTCTGGGTCACAGGTGCTCCTCGTAGGTACTGGGAATACAAAGCATCGCCCTACCCAGAAGGATGTTCCCTAACGGGTGGGCGAAACCACGAGCCTAACAATTCAGGCGCGTGAGGGGGAGGACATAAGCCATCAGAAATACGTCGACGCAGGTGAGCGGTGGTACGCCGGGGGCGTCGGGCAACCGGCGTGACGCGAGGGGAGAGCCCGCGTCGGTCCGCGTCACTCCGCGTCAGTCGGAGTGGCAGCCGAGGAGCTCGGCGGTCGTCCCGCGGGACTTCGTGCGCAGCGTGACGACCTTGTCGATCCGTCCCTCGTGCTGGTCGAAACGGAAGTCCGCGCGGCCCACCTCTTCGCCGTCCTCGGCCTGCGAACGCAGGGTGCAGTACCCCTTCGCGTCCGCGTCCTTGCGCACTTCGAGGTGCACCTCGACCGCGCTGTCCGAGACGACGTCGGACTTGATCACTTCGCCGCTGACCTTGGTGCCCGAGACGTAGTCGTACCCGAACCAGCCGATCATCAGGAGGAAGAGCACACCGAGGATTCCGCCGGTGATCTTCAGCTTCCGGTCCGCACGTTCGTCGGCCGTCCGCGACTGGCCGTAACGGCCGTCGGGGGCCTTCTCGCTCACGGCCGTCATGATCGTCCTCCAGGAAAAGGGATGCCGGAATTTTCCGCCCCCCGGTTCCGTCACTATAGAAGCCGCCCATTGCGCCATATTGACCGGGCGCCCAATGACTGAGGATCGAGTCTTGACTGAGCAGCTGCGACTGATGGCCGTGCACGCCCACCCCGACGACGAGTCGTCGAAGGGCGCGGCCACCATGGCCAAGTACGTGTCCGAGGGGGTGGACGTGCACGTCGTGACCTGCACGGGCGGGGAGCGCGGCGACATCCTCAACCCCAAGCTCCAGGGTGACAAGTACATCGAGGAGAACATCCACGAGGTGCGCAGGAAGGAGATGGACGAGGCGCGCGAGATCCTCGGCGTCAAGCAGGACTGGCTCGGTTTCGTCGACTCGGGTCTTCCCGAGGGCGACCCGCTGCCGCCGCTGCCCGAGGGCTGCTTCGCCCTCCAGGACGTCGACAAGGCCGCCGGTGAGCTGGTCCGGCAGATCCGCTCCTTCCGTCCGCAGGTCATCACGACGTACGACGAGAACGGCGGCTATCCGCACCCCGACCACATCATGACCCACAAGATCTCGATGGTGGCCTTCGACGGAGCGGCGGACGCGGAGAAGTACCCCGAGAGCGAGTTCGGGCCCATCTACCGCCCGCTGAAGCTCTACTACAACCAGGGTTTCAACCGGCCGCGCACCGAGGCACTGCACCAGGCGATGCTCGACAAGGGCATGGAGTCGCCCTACGGGGACTGGCTCAAGCGCTGGGACGAGTTCGAGCGGGTCGAGCGGACGCTGACCACGCACATCCCCTGCGCGGACTTCTTCGAGATCCGGGACAAGGCGCTGATCGCGCACGCCACGCAGATCGACCCCGACGGCGGCTGGTTCCGGGTGCCGATGGAGCTCCAGAAGGAGGTCTGGCCCACGGAGGAGTACGAGCTCGCGAAGTCGCTCGTCGATACATCCCTCCCCGAGGACGACCTCTTTGCGGGCATCCGCGACAATGCCTAGCGTGAACGTACATCTGGCAATGACGCATCTCGTCCCTCTCGCCAAAGAGGTCGACGATGACAAGGTGACCCCGGGTGTTCTCGGGTTCATCGTCTTCGCGGTGATGGCTGTCGCCGTCTGGGGGCTGATGAAGTCGATGAACAAGCACATGCGGAAGGTCGACTTCAAGGAACCCGCGGACTCCTCCGCCGCTGCTCCCGCCGGTGCCTCCGGCGAGGGCGAGACCTCCGTGGCCGAGCCCCGCAAGAACTAGCGGGCGCTCGTACCCGTCACTCCACCGTCACTCCCATCACCTCACGGGAGTGGCGGTTGGGCACCATGCCCAGGCTCCAGGCCTGCCAGCCGGTCTCCAGGTCGGCGCCGCGCCGCAGGAGAAGGCCGTACGCCTCCATGTAGTCGACAAGGGCCCCGTCGCGCGTCGGGTGATCGGCGCGGATCAGCTGGCTGAGCTCCTCGTGGGCGACGGCGGTGCCGATCTCCCAGCCGCCGGGCGACGCGTACGGCAGCAGGGTGCAGCGCAGGAAGCGGGCCCAGTCCCCGCCGCGCCGGTCGCCGTACGAGGCGAAGAGCGCGGCGGCCTCGTCGCACAGGGCGAGCGCCTGCTGGGGCCGGGTATTCCCCGCGTCGACGACCGCGAGCTCCAGGCACGTCCAGGCTTCGCCGTGCGCGACGCCGATGCGCTGGAAGTCGGCGCGGGCGTCCACCAGGAGCTGGCGGGCGAAGCCGGAATTGCGCAGCGAGCCCGTCTGGGCGGCGCGCTGGTCGCGCGTGACCCGGGCCGAGTGGTGCCGGGCGCAGGCCAGGCCGTACACGTCCCGCATCCGCGAGAACATCGTCCGTGAGCGCTCGAGCTCGCGCACCGCCTGATCGAGACGGCCCGCCTCCTCCAGGGCCTGGCCCAGGTAGTAGGCGCTCCACGCCTCGCCGCGCGCGTCCTCGTTCTCGCGGTGCCGGGACACCGCCTGCCGCAGGCTGTCCACGGCGGCGGACGCGTCGCCCTCCACCATGCGGGCCCGCGCGAGCTGCGTCAGGGCCCATGCCTCGCCGCGCCCGTCGCGCGTACGGCCGTAGAGGTCCAGGGCGTCACGCAGCTGCTCCTCCGCGCGCGGCACGTCGCCCATGCGCAGGTACAGCTGGCCGAGCTGGAAGTGCGCCCACGCCTCGCCGTGCAGGGAGTCGTTCTCGCGGTGCAGGGCCAGGGAGGCCTCCAGGAGCCCCAGCGCCTTGTTGAGGTTGGAGCGGTCGCGCTCCACCGCGGCGAGGGCGTGCATCGTCCAGGCGCGGTCACCGGCGAGCTCGTCGGCGGCCTGTAGTGCGAGGGCCTCGCTGAGCCGGGCCGCCGCCTCCGTCAGGTTGCCCTGGTGGTGCAGGGTGATCCCGAGGGAGCACAGGGCGAGGGCCGCGCCCGCGTCCTGGTTGGCCTCCATGTACAGGTCGACGACCGACGTCAGCGTCGTCCGCGCCTGGTCGAGCTCGCCGAGCTGCCGGGACGCGATGCCCGTGCGCCATCGCACGCTCCGGGTGAGAAGCCCCTGGTCGACGGCCTGCGCGAGCTCGCTGATCTCACCGAGGCGGTAGAGGTCGCCGCGCAGCAGGCAGTAGTCGCACAGCGCGCCCAGGAGATTGAGCACCGCCTTCTGGTCGACGCCCTGCGCATGCCGCAGCGCCGCCGTGATGAAGCTCGACTCGTCGTCCAGCCAGCGCAGGGCGGCATCGAGCGAGGGGAAGCCGTGCCGGTCGAAACGGCCCGCCTGCGTCGACATCTTGCCGTCGACCAGCCGGATCACCGCCCCCGCGAGCTCGCTGTAGCTGACGATCAGGCGCTCCTGCGCCGCCGTGCGCTCGGCGGGCTCCTCCTCGTCCAGGACGCGGGCAAGGGCGAAGGACCGTACGAGATCGTGCAGGCGGTAGCGGCTGCCGCGCACGTGGTCGACCAGGCCCGCGCGCGAGAGCGCGGTCAGCTGGCGCGCCGCCTCCTGCTCGTCGGCGCCGAGCAGGGCAGCGGCGGCGGCCGTCCCGAGCGACGCGCGGCCCGCGAGGGCGAGCCTGCGCAGGAGACGCCGGGCCGACTCGCCCTGATCGGTGTAGCGCAGCCACAGGACACGCTCGACGGGCTCCACCGGGCCGTACGCGGCGAGGTCGGCGGCGAGCCGGCTCGACGTGCGCGAACCGATCGAGGAACCGGCGATGCGCAGGGCCAGCGGAAGGCCGCCGCACAACTCCCGCACCGCGTCCTGCGACTCGGCGTCGTAGGGCCCCGAGGTGTCCCGGGCCGCCTCCCGCAGGAGCTCCTCCGCACCCGCCGCGTCCAGCGGCTCCACCGGCAGCTGATGCACCCAGGCGGGCAGGTCCGCCGGGAGTTCCAGGGGCTTGCGGGCGGTGACGATCACGAGGCTGTCGGAGCGCTCGGGCACCAGGGTGCGCACCTGCTCCGGGTCGCTCGCGTCGTCAAGTACGACGGTCACCGCGAGCCCGGTCAGATACTGGTGGTAGAGCTCGCTGAGCCGCTTGACCTGCTGCTCCTGCGTGGCACGCTCCCGGAACAGCAACTGCTCGCGCGGGGCGCCCAATCGATTCAGCAGATGCAGCAGCGCGTCCCGCGTGGACAGCGGCTGGGAGCTCTCGCCCCGCAGATCGACGACGCAGGCGCCCCGGAACTGGTCCCGCAGATCGTGCGCGGCACGCACCGCGAGCGAGGAGCGCCCGGAACCCGGCGCGCCGTGCAGCACCACCACGGTGGGCCGGGTCTCGGTGCTGGCCCGCGCGGCGTGCACCCACTGGGCGACACGGGCGAGCTCGGCACGGCGGCCCGCGAACGGGCCCTGCGGCTCGGGCAGTTGGGTGAACGACTGCTCCAGTACGGTGCGCCTGCGTGCCGCCGCGCTCTTGTCCGTGCCCCTCAGCTGGGGCGCGGCGGTCTTCTTCTTGCCCGAGGAGGCCTGGAGCACCCGCTGCTGGTCGATGAAGGGCCGGATGCCGCGCACCTCAAGAGCCGTGAGCCACTGCAACCGCAGCTGCTCGGGCCCGCCCGGCTGGCTCATCGCACCGGCGCGGCGGCTGGCCGCCGGCACATGGGACGCGGTGACCTTCAGGACGGTGGTGGCCGCGCCGACGACGCCGACGGCGGCGCCCGCGCCCAGCGCGGTCGAGGCCCCGGTGCCGAGGACGAGGTCGGCGAGACACGCGGCCACCGCCGCAACGGCGGCCACGATCAGGGCAGTTCCCGCGCCCTCCTTCGTATAGCGCTGCCCGAAGGAGAGCTGCCCGGCCTGCGCCTCGTCGACGGCGTTCGTATAGGCCGCGTACTCCTCGGCGGCGGCCTGCTCCATGGCGTCGAGCGCTCCCCTGGCCCTGGAGAGCAGCACACCCCCGTCGATGCGCCCGCCGGAGCGCCGCACCTCTTCCTCCACCGCCCGCACCAACAGCCGCTCGGCTTCGGCCCGATGGCTGTCCCGCATATGGGTCCCCCTCCGAGAGCAATAGTCGCCTGCGGTCACAAGTGTCCTGCGTACAGCGCTCCGGCGCGAGGGACTCCGCGGATCACGCGGGACAGTCCCCGGATCCGCGGGCCGGGTGAGCGAGGATGGGGGGCATGCCGAACCGACTGGCCCATGAGACGTCCCCCTACCTCCTTCAGCACGCCGACAACCCCGTCGACTGGTGGCCCTGGTCGGCGGACGCCTTCGCCGAGGCACGGGAGCGAGGCGTTCCCGTGCTGCTCAGCGTGGGGTACAGCAGCTGCCACTGGTGTCACGTCATGGCGCACGAGTCCTTCGAGGACGACGGCACGGCCGCTTTCCTCAACGAGCACTTCGTCAACATCAAGGTCGACCGCGAGGAGCGGCCCGACATCGACGCCGTCTACATGGAGGCCGTACAGGCCGCCACGGGCCAGGGCGGCTGGCCCATGACGGTCTTCCTCACCCCCGACGCCGAGCCCTTCTACTTCGGCACGTACTTCCCGCCCGAGCCCCGCCACGGCATGCCCTCCTTCCGGCAGGTGGCCGACGGGGTCCGGCGCGCCTGGACGGACCGGCGCGACGAGGTCGACGAGGTCGCCGGGAAGATCGTCCGCGACCTCGCCGAACGCCGGCTGGCCTTCGGGGCCGACGAGCTGCCCGGCGAGGAGGAGCTCGCGCAGGCACTGCTCGGCCTCACCCGCGACTACGACGCGTCGCGGGGCGGATTCGGCGGCGCGCCCAAGTTCCCGCCGTCCATGGTCATCGAGTTCCTGCTGCGGCACTACGCCCGCACCGGTGCGGAGGGCGCCCTCCAGATGGCGGCCGACACCTGCGAGCGGATGGCGCGCGGCGGGATCTACGACCAGCTGGGCGGCGGCTTCGCCCGCTACTCCGTGGACCGCGAGTGGGTCGTGCCGCACTTCGAGAAGATGCTGTACGACAACGCCCTGCTCTGCCGGGTCTACGCCCACCTGTGGCGGGCCACCGGTTCCGACCTCGCACGGCGCGTCGCCCTGGAGACCGCCGACTTCATGGTGCGCGAACTGCGCACGAACGAGGGCGGCTTCGCCTCTGCGCTCGACGCGGACAGCGAGGACGCCGCGACCGGCAAGCACGTCGAGGGCGCGTACTACGTATGGACGCCGCGGCAGCTGCGCGAGGTGCTCGGCGACGCCGACGCGGAGATCGCCGCCGCGTACTTCGGGGTGACGGAGGAAGGGACCTTCGAGGAGGGCGCCTCGGTCCTGCAGCTGCCGGCGGACGCGGGCGTGGCGGCGGATGCCGGGCGGCTGGCCTCGATCCGGGAGCGGCTGCTCGCGGCGCGGTCGCGGCGGCCGGCGCCGGGCCGCGACGACAAGGTCGTCGCCGCCTGGAACGGTCTTGCCGTCGCCGCGCTCGCGGAAGTGGGCGCGTACTTCGACCGGCCGGATCTGGTGGCGGCGGCCGTGGGTGCCGGGGACTTGCTGGTGCGCCTGCACATGGACGACCGGGCGCGGCTCTCCCGTACGTCGAGGGACGGTGTCGTGGGCGTCAACGCCGGTGTCCTCGAGGACTACGCGGATGTCGCCGAGGGGTTCCTCGCGCTGGCGTCCGTGACGGGGGAGGGGGTGTGGCTGGAGTTCGCGGGGTTCTTGCTCGACCACGTCCTCGGGCAGTTCGTGGACGCGGAGTCCGGGTCCCTCTACGACACCGCCGCGGACGCGGAGCAGCTGATCAGGCGGCCGCAGGACCCCACCGACAACGCGGTGCCGTCCGGGTGGACGGCGGCTGCGGGGGCGCTGCTTTCGTACGCGGCGCATACGGGGGCTTCGCCTCATCGTGAGGCGGCCGAGCGGGCGCTGGGGGTCGTGAAGGGGCTCGCGCCGCGGGCGCCGCGGTTCATCGGGCATGGGCTCGCGGTGGCCGAGGCGGCGCTTGACGGGCCCCGGGAGGTCGCGGTGATCGGTGCTGTGGGCGGGGAGTTGCATCGCACCGCGCTGCTGGGGGCGGCGCCGGGGGCCGTGGTGGCGGTCGGTCCGGCGGGCAGCGACGAGTTTCCGCTGCTCGCGGGGAGGGAGCTGGCTGCGGCCTATGTCTGCCGCCGTTTCGTCTGCGACGCGCCTACCGCTGACGCGGGGGAACTGGCGGCGAAGCTGTCTGGCTGAGGGCTCGGCGCGAGGGCCTTGTGCGTGCCGTCGTCACCGGCTTCGCCGAGTTCGTCCTCAAACGCCGGACAGGCTGAAATCGTTCACCCGTCCGGCGTTTGAGGACCAGGGCCCGGGGCGGAGCCCCTGCGCGGCGGAGCCGCAATCAGATGCAGCCGGGAGGGGGCGGCGGGGTCGGGGAGAATTCGGTTACCGCCCGCTCCACGATCCCCTCCAGCCGATCATGGTGCGCCCCCCGCCAGTACACCTTCCCGCACTCCCCGCACTCCGCGAACACGTCATACGTCCCCCGAGTACCCCCCTCCAGCCGCTCCGCCACGTCCTCCTTGCTCGCCGCACGCAGTGAGCCGTTGCAGGCGGTGCACCGCGTCCACGGACGCAGCGCGGGTGCGAACCGGCCCAGCACATCGCGGAGTTGTTCGTCCGGCGCGTCGCTGTAGACGTACGCGCCCGCCCACAGTTCGCGCCGCCGCAGCAACCCCCTGTCCCGGCTGAGCAGCACCCGCTGCTCGGCCGCCGAGCGCTTGGCGAGGGCGGGGTCGCCGATGTCCGTGCTCTCGTACGCCGCGTCGACGCCGAGGAGCCGCAGCCGCCGGGCCAGCGTGCCCAGGTGGACGTCCAGGAGGAAGCGGAGAGGGGCGCCGGGTACGGGCTGGGGGCGGGGGACGGCGCGGACCTGCACCGACTCGCCCGCCGCGGGGATGTGCGAGACCGGGACCTCCGCACCGTCCACGACGAGCGCGCCGACCTCCGTCAGCGGCACCCCGAGCGACTCGACGACGTGGCCGAGCGTGGACACACCGTCCGTAACGGCGCTGGCGGGGCCGCCCCTTCGCTCGTGCGGGACGAAAAGCCCCAGCTCGGGGGCGAATTGGATGAGGATCTCCGGACCGTTCATGCGGTCAGGATGGCACGGGGCACGTAGGGAGGGCCCGGGATTTACGGCGCCTCGCCGCCGGGGGCGAAGCCGGCCGCCAGCATGGTCAGGGAGCGGTCCACCAGCTCGCCCAGGTCGTCCCGGTGGTCGTGCTCCGCCCAGTACGCGGCCGTCTCCGTGAGCGCGGCGATCAGCCCCATCGCGAACACCCGGACCTCCAGCTCACCGGCGTCGCGGCCGGTGCGTTCCGCGATGACGCGGCACAGCATGCGGCCGGTGACCGACATGCTCTCCAGGAGCCGGGACCGTACGGCCGGGACCTCGATCATCAGGCGCGTACGGAGGCGCGAGACCTCCGGCTCCTCGGTGAAGCCGAGGTTCACCGCCCGGCGCAGCACGAGCCGCAGGGACTCGACGATCGGCTCGTCCGCCGGGCGCGCCCGCAGCTCCTGTTCGAGCAGCGGGTCGTACTCGTCGGTGAGGACGATGTCCTCCTTGGTCGGGAAGTAGCGAAAGACCGTCGACGCCGACACCTCCGCCGCCTCGGCGATCTGCTCGACCGTGGTGGCCTCGTACCCCTGATCCTCGATCAGCCGGTACGTGGCCTCACGGATCGCGATGCGGGTCTTGAGCTTCTTCCGCTCACGCAGCCCCGGCCGGGAGCCGGGTGCGGAAGCGGTGGTACGTGCGGCCGTCATGGCCCTCATTCTCGGGTATCGGCCGTCTGCCGTGCCATGTCGGTGTCGTCCGGCGGCGCGGGAGTCGTCCCCGGCAGCAGCGCCGCGACCAGCAGCGCCGTCACCAACGCCGCGATTCCGCTCACCAGAAGCACCGTCACCATCCCGTCCACGTACGCCCGGTCGGCGGAGTCGACGAGCCCGGCGGCCCCGAGCCGGTCGGCGACCTCATGGGCGGCCACCACCGATTCACCCGCGGCGTCCGCGGGCCCGTCCGGCAGCTTGCCGGTGTCGAGCCGGTCCGTGTACACGACGGTGAGCAGCGAGCCGAGCAGCGCGATCCCGACGGCGCCGCCCACCTGCCGCACGGTCATCATGAGCCCGGTGCCCGAGCCGGCCCGCTCCACGGGGAGCGCCCCGAGGGCCGAGTCCATGGCCGGTACGACGGCGAAGCCGAAGCCGAGCCCGGCGATGGTGAGCCACAGCGCGGTGAAGCCGTAGCCGGAGTCGACCGTCGTACGGCTGCCGAGGATCGCCGCGAAGGCGAGCACGACGAGCCCGCAGCTGATCACCGCGCGCGGGCCGAAGCGTCGTACGACGGACTCCGCGCCCTTCGCGGCGACCAGCAGACCGCCCATCATCGGCAGGAGCCGCACGCCGGTGCCGAAGGCGTCATGGCCGAGCACCACCTGCAGATACTGCGGAAGCACGAACATCAGGCCCGACAGGACGAACATGACGAGCGTCGCCGCGAGCGTGTTGAGCAGAAAGCCGCGGTTGCGGAGCAGCGACATGTCGAGCATCGGGCGGGGCACGTGTCGTTCGCGCAGGACGAGCGCGGCGATCAGGGCGACCGCGCCGCCCGCCATGCCGAGGACCAGGGGATCGCCCCAGCCTCGTACGGGCGCCTCGATGATCGCGTAGATGAGCGCGCCGAGCCCGGCCGCGGTGAGCGCGGTGGAGACGACGTCGACCTTGGGCGAGGAGGGATCGGTCGTCTCCGGGAGCAGGAAGAGGCAGGCCGTGATGCCGATCGCGACCATCGGGACGTTGATCAGGAAGATCGAGCCCCACCAGAAGTGGTCCAGGAGCCAGCCGCCGACGATCGGCCCGAGCGGCGCGCCGAGCGCGGAGGCCGCCGAGACGATGCCGACGGCCTTGGTCCGCTCGCCGGGTGCGAAGAGCGCGGGCAGTACGGCCAGGGCGAGCGGCATCACGAGTGCGCCGCCCATGCCCATGACCGCCCTGGCCGCGACGACCAGCGCCACGGAGTCGGCGAGGGCGCCGAGCAGGGAGCCCGCCAGGAAGACGCCGAGCCCGGTGACCAGCATCCTGCGGCGGCCGAACCGGTCGCCGAGCAGCCCTGCCGGCAGCATCAGGGCCGCGAAGACGACGATGTAGGCGTCCGCCATCCACTGCTGCTCGCCCGTGCTCGCGTCCAGCTGCCCGGCCATCGTCGGCAGGGCGACATTGAGGATCGTCATGTCGAAACCGAGCACCAGCATGCTCGCGACCAGGGCGGCAAGGGCCCACCAACGCCTTGGGTCCTGCCGGTGTGCGGCAGGCGAGCTTTTGACAGTGGCCATGAAATGAGAGTAGCTGTCAAAAGGTAGTGGCCGTCAAGGCCTGCTTGCGTCGTACGGGTGTCCCCGGGCACGCAAATGGCCGCGGCTCGTGAGCCGCGGCCATCGGGAGGGGAACAGGAGGGGAAGGAGAACCGGGGCCTACTGCCCGTGCTGGTACGCCACCAGCGAGATGCCCACGTAGTGCACCGTGAACGCGGCCAGTGTCAGGGAGTGGAAGACCTCGTGGAAGCCGAAGAAGCGGGGGGAGGGGTTGGGGCGCTTGATGCCGTAGATCACGCCGCCCGCGCTGTAGAGCAGTCCGCCCACGACCACGAGGACCAGTACGGCGATGCCGCCCGCCCGCATGAAGTCCGGCAGGTAGAAGACCGCGGCCCAGCCCATCGCGATGTAGCACGGGGTGTAGAGCCAGCGCGGGGCGCCGACCCAGAAGACGCGGAAGAGGATGCCGGCGACCGCCGCGCCCCATACGCCCCAGAGCAGCCACTGGCCCTTGGACTCGGGCAGGAGCAGCATCGTCAGCGGGGTGTACGTGCCCGCGATGATCAGGAAGATGTTGGCGTGGTCGAGTCTGCGCAGCACGCCGTCCGCGCGCGGACCCCAGGTGCCCCGGTGGTAGATCGCGCTCACGCCGAAGAGCAGGCAGGCCGTCAGTACGTAGATACCGCAGGCGATCCGCGCGCGCGTGGAGCCCGCGAGCGCCGTGAGCACGATTCCGGCGATCAGCACCGCGGGGAACATGCCCGCGTGCAGCCAGCCGCGCATCTTCGGCTTCAGCTCCGCGAGGTCCGGGATCTCGGGGTGCGGCAGGGCGTCGAGCGGAGACGAATCGTGGCTCTTGGCCGGGGAGTTCGTGTCCGCGTCGGGGACAGGAGCGGTCATATCGGCATCGTACCTACGCAACCGTAAGTTAGGCATCAGGCAAGTGGGAACCGAGGCGCACAAGTGGCGATGCTCACGGTGATACCCGAGCGTACAAGTGACTGATTCGCGTACGAAAGGCCACCCGGGCGAGTAGTGACGGCTACTCGGGGTAGTGGCGACGGCCGCCCGGGCGAGTGGCGATGCTCACGCCGCTCACGTGTGCGGCCCTCTGGACATATGGGCAGAAGCATCGGATGATCAAATGAGTGCGATCGGCACCGGATGAGCGCCAGAGGGATCAATACGTGAAGCGTCCGGGTCGGAGCCCCCACGGGGCAACACAAACCAAAACCCCTCGTATAGGAGCAATCGTGGCGCGCGACATCGCGGCTCCCCTTCTCGCAGCTTCCATGGGCACCGTTCCCACCGACCACCGGGAGCTCGTCTCCTGGGTGAACGAGATCGCCGAACTGACACAACCGGACAGCGTGGTCTGGTGCGACGGCTCCGAGACCGAGTACGAGCGCCTGTGCGAGGAGCTCGTGGCCAAGGGCACCTTCAAGAAGCTCGACCCGATCAAGCGCCCCAACTCGTACTACGCGGCCTCCGACCCGACCGACGTCGCGCGCGTCGAGGACCGCACCTTCATCTGCTCCGAGAAGGAGGAGGACGCGGGCCCGACCAACCACTGGAAGGACCCCGCCGAGATGCGGGAGATCTTCCGGGGCGACGAGGGCGTCTTCCGCGGCTCCATGCGCGGACGCACCATGTACGTCGTCCCGTTCTGCATGGGCCCGCTCGGCTCACCGCTCTCCGCGATCGGCGTCGAGATCACCGACTCGGCGTACGTCGCCGTCTCCATGCGCACCATGACCCGCATGGGCCAGGCCGTCCTGGACGAGCTCGGCGACGACGGCTTCTTCGTGAAGGCCGTCCACACGCTCGGCGCCCCGCTCGAAGAGGGCCAGGCGGACGTGCCGTGGCCCTGCAACTCCACGAAGTACATCTCGCACTTCCCCGAGGACCGCGAGATCTGGTCCTACGGCTCGGGCTACGGCGGCAACGCCCTGCTCGGCAAGAAGTGCTACGCCCTGCGCATCGCCTCCGTCATGGCTCGCGACGAGGGCTGGCTCGCCGAGCACATGCTGATCCTCAAGCTCACCCCGCCGCAGGGAGAGGCGAAGTACGTCGCCGCCGCGTTCCCGAGCGCCTGCGGCAAGACCAACCTCGCCATGCTGGAGCCGACGACCCGCGGCTGGACCGTGGAGACCATCGGCGACGACATCGCCTGGATGCGGTTCGGCGAGGACGGCCGGCTCTACGCGATCAACCCCGAGGCCGGTTTCTTCGGCGTCGCGCCCGGCACCGGCGAGCACACCAACGCCAACGCCATGAAGACCCTGTGGGGCAACTCGGTCTTCACGAACGTCGCGCTCACCGACGACAACGACGTCTGGTGGGAGGGCATGACGGAGGAGACCCCGGCCCACCTCACCGACTGGAAGGGCAACGACTGGACCCCCGAGTCCGGCGTCCCGGCCGCGCACCCCAACGCCCGCTTCACCACGCCCGCCTCGCAGTGCCCGATCATCGCGCCCGAGTGGGAGGACCCCAAGGGCGTGCCGATCTCGGCGATCCTCTTCGGCGGCCGTCGCGCCAGCGCGGTGCCGCTGGTCACGGAGTCCTTCAACTGGCAGCACGGCGTCTTCCTCGGCGCGAACGTGGCGAGCGAGAAGACCGCCGCGGCCGAGGGCAAGGTCGGCGAGCTGCGCCGCGACCCGTTCGCGATGCTGCCGTTCTGCGGCTACAACATGGGCGACTACATGGCCCACTGGGTCAAGGTCGGCGCGGACAAGCCCGACCAGTCCAAGCTGCCGAAGATCTACTACGTCAACTGGTTCCGGAAGAACGCCGACGGCAAGTTCGTCTGGCCCGGCTTCGGCGAGAACAGCCGCGTCCTGAAGTGGATCGTGGACCGCCTCGACGGCAAGGCGGACGGCGTCGAGACGCCCATCGGCATCCTGCCGACGGTCGACTCCCTGGACACGGACGGCCTCGACCTGGCCAAGGATGACCTGGAGTTTCTGCTCACGGTCGACAAGGAGGTCTGGCGCGACGAGGCCTCGCTGATCCCCGAGCACCTGAACACCTTCGGCGACCACACGCCCAAGGAACTGTGGGACGAGTACCGCGCCCTGGTCCAGCGTCTCGGCTGACCATACGCACATTCCGGATGGGCCCCGCACAACGGCGTGCGGGGCCCATCCGCGTATATGCGCATCTTGCATACGCTGCCTTCACATGCCCCTCACATGTTTCAATGGCCCCACACGGGGGGCCGCTGATCGTCGCGCGCCCCAATTGAGCCTGTGGGGGGCCAAGTTGAAGAAGTCTCAGCGGTTAAGACGTGTGACGGGCGCCGCACTCGCGGTGGTCCTGGGGTCGGCCGGTCTGGTCGCAGGCACCACGCCCGCCGCGTACGCCGCCACTCCGTCCGACGAAGTGGCGAAGCTGCCGATCTACTCGTTCGGCGCGATGGTGGTGGACGACGCGAACGAGCGGGTCTACGTCACCGACGGGAACAGGAGCGGCAGCGGGGCCAGCGCCGTCCTGGTCTACAACTTCGAGGGACAGCGCGTCGGTTCGCTCGCCACCGACCAGCCGGCGTCCGGCATGGCGCTCAGCGCGGACGGCGCGACCCTGCACGTGTCGCAGTCCAACCGCATCCTCGCGTTCGACACGGCGACACAGACCAGGACCGGTGCCACGGGCACGAACTACGACGTCACCTGCGGCCGGGAAGTGGCCGTCGCGGGCGGCAAGACGTGGTTCACGGAGACGCCGTACAGCGGCAGTTCGTACTGCGACAGGCCCGACAACAGCGCCCTGCTGTACCAGGTGAAGGGCGCCTCGTACGTCAACACCGGCTGGAACAGCGAGGGCAGGCTGAAGATCGAGTCGGGACCCGGGGCCCCGGACCGGCTCGTGATGGGGCAGGCGGGCACGAACAGCGCGGCCAACGCGTTCGTCGCCACCTTCGACGCGAGCGGCGACAATCTGGTGCGAGGCCCGCAGCGGCGCTTCGCGGACGCCGAGGGCAAGGGCGCGCTCGACCTCAAGGACCTCGCCCAGAGCGCGGACGGCAAGCGGATCGCCGTCGCCGACGCGGCGTACGGCACCCGGCTGCTCGACGCCTCCGACCTGGCGGACGCCCCGACCGGCTACCAGCCGCTGCCGACGGGCGCGAAGGCATCGGCGGTGGCGTTCAGCGGCGACGGGAAGTACGTGGCGCGCGGTGCGGACGCCTCGGGCAGCGTGTCCGATCTGCTGATCCAGCCCGCCGACCCGGCGGACGGCACCACTCCGATGGAGTTCGCCTTCGAGGGGGAGCTCGACGGCTCGCGGGTCGTGCCGCGCGGCCTCGACTGGTCCAAGGACGGCTCGCGGCTCTTCGCGGTGACCACGGATGGCTACAACCACTGGTTGCACGTCATCAAGCCGCCGGCCGCCCAGTACGACTCGCGCTTCTCGGGCACCCTGAGCACCACGCCGTCGAAGCCCGTGGTCGGCGAACCGCTCGGCATCCGGGGCAAGCTGGAGCTGGACGGGCCCGCGCCCGCGGAGCCGGTGAAGGTCGAGGCGGTCCGCAAGGACGCGGACGGCACGACGGAGGTGGCGCCCGCCAAGGTCGCCGCCGACGGCAGCTTCACCGTCCTGGACGTGCCTGACCGGCTCGGCGAGACGACGTACACGCTGCGGTTCCTCGGCGATGTCACGCACCGTCCCGCCGAGGACGTCACGCTCACCGTCGACGTGGCGAAGGCGGCGACGGCGATCGAGCTGACGGCGCCCGCCGAGGCGACCCGCGCGGGTGGCGTCGAGATCCCCGGCAAGCTGACCGGGCAGGGCCGCGCCCTGCCGTCCGGGATCGCCCTGAAGGTGACGCGGACCGACCGGTTCGGCACGACGGGTGAACTGACCTCGGCGTCGGTCGCCGCCGACGGCACGTTCAAGGTCAAGGACCTGCCGAACAAGCGGGGCAAGACCCTCTACGCGGTGAGCTACGAGGGCGACGACCTGCACACGGCCTCATCGGCCGAGGCGACGGTACGGGTGATCAGCTAGCGGGGTAGATGGCACCCGGTCCGAAGAACCTCAGGGCCTTCGGACCGGGGCCGTTCATGGGGCCGGGCCCCGAAGGGGCGCGGGGAACTGCGCGCCCAGCCACGACGCACCCGCAGCCGCACAGGCGGGGCCAGCGGCAGCTCAGATGGCGCCCACGAGCCGGGCCGCGCCGGCGTGTGCGTCCATACGCCGAGCGGCGAGAATCGCCGCCGCGGTGTCGGCGCGGGACGCCGCCACCACCAGAGCGCGGCCCGCGAGAGCGTGGGCACGCTGGTGCAGGGCGGTGAGGTGCGGTTCGTGGATCGCGGTCACCACGGCCGAGCGGACGGGCGCGAGGCCGCCACGCAGCCGGGCCACCTCGGACGACAGCTGCTCGGCGGCGTCGTCGAGGTCGAGCGAGGGCGCGAGGGCACGCAGCTCGTCGGTGACCGCGAGAAGCGCCGCCAGATGCGCGGCGAGCTGGATGTCCAGCTCCTCCTCGCGGGAGCGGTGCGGGAAGTCGCCGGGGTCGGCCATGGCGTGGACCGACTTGGTGCGGATCGGCTCGTACATGGGATGGCCTCCTGGCGGGTAGCTTGAAAGCCATCCTACATTAGATTCTGTCTAAAGTTGAGTCGGGCTGGTTCTGGGGATCTAGGGCTGGCTGTAACCGTCCAGGAAGTTGCCGATGCGGGTCACGGCCTCCGTCAGGTCCGTCGCCGTGGGCAGTGTGACGACCCGGAAGTGATCGGGCTCGGGCCAGTTGAAGCCGGTGCCGTGGACGACCATGATCTTCTCGGCGCGGAGCAGGTCGAGCACCATCTGGCGGTCGTCCTTGATCTTGAAGACCTTCGGGTCGAGGCGCGGGAAGAGATACAACGACCCCTTGGGCTTCACACAGCTCACGCCGGGAATCTGCGTCAGCAGGTCGTACGCCGTGTCGCGCTGCTCCACGAGCCGTCCGCCCGGCAGGACGAGGTCGTTGATGGTCTGCCGCCCGCTGAGCGCCGCGACCACGCCGTGCTGGCCGGGCATGTTCGCGCACAGGCGCATGTTGGCGAGGATCGTCAGGCCCTCGATGTACGAGGACGCGTGCGCCTTGGGCCCGGAGATCGACACCCAGCCGACGCGGTAACCGGCCACCCGGTACGCCTTCGACATGCCGTTGAAGGTGAGGGTGAGCAGGTCGGGGGCGATGGCGGCGGTGGGGGTGTGGACCGCGTCGTCGTAGAGGATCTTGTCGTAGATCTCGTCCGAGCAGACCAGGAGATTGTGGCGGCGCGCGATGTCCGTCAGGCCGCGCAGCATGTCCTCGCTGTATACGGCGCCCGTCGGGTTGTTCGGGTTGATGATCACGAGCGCCTTGGTGCGGTCGGTCACCTTGCGCTCGATGTCGGCGAGGTCCGGCATCCAGTCCGCCTGCTCGTCACAGCGGTAGTGCACGGCCGTGCCGCCGGAGAGCGAGACGGCCGCCGTCCACAGCGGATAGTCCGGCGCCGGTACGAGGACCTCGTCGCCGTCGTCGAGCAGGCCCTGCATGGCCATGACGATGAGCTCGGAGACGCCGTTGCCGATGAAGACGTGCTCGACGTCGGTCTCGATGCCCAGGGTCTGGTTGTGCATGACCACCGCGCGACGGGCCGCGAGCAGGCCCTTCGCGTCGCCGTAACCATGCGCGTCGCCGACGTTGCGGAGGATGTCCTCCAGGATCTCGGGCGGGCACTCGAACCCGAAGGCCGCGGGGTTGCCGGTGTTCAGCTTCAGGATGCGATGGCCCGCCGCTTCCAGCCGCATCGCCTCCTCGAGCACCGGGCCCCGGATCTCGTAACAGACGTTGGCGAGCTTCGTCGACTGGATGACCTGCATGTCCGCGAGCTTACGGCCGCGTAACGAGACCCGCCTCGTGTTTTGCGCCACGTCGGGGAGGGGGCCGTGCGGTGACTGCTCCGACCGGACGGTCGCCCTCGGCGCGCCGCCGGCCGGGAGTGTCCTGTCAGCGGTGAGCCATGTCCGTATGCGGTCTTGTTCTCGCGGCCGATGACCCCAACAATGCGCATGACAAAACCGAAGCAACTTCGGTCACATGGTCAACTGAGGGGACCCCCCACATGAACAAGCCTCTCGTCGCCGCGTGCTTCTCCGCCCTCCTCATCGGAGCGACGGCGGCGCCCGCGTCGGCAGTCAGTGACGAACGGCCCGCTCGGGCGAAGGCGGTCGACTTCGCGGGCACGGTCGCGCTGAGCAACTGTTCCGGCTCCGTCGTCCGCGTACCCGACTCGCAGCCCGGCGACCCGGCGCTCGTGATGTCCAACGGCCACTGCCTGGAGGCCGGTTTCCCGGCGCCCGGCGAGGTCGTCGTCGACAAGCCGTCCTCGCGCAGCTTCACGCTCCTCGACTCCAGCGGCGGCGACGCCGGAACGGTCAAGGCGAGCAAGATCGCCTACGGCACGATGACGGACACGGACCTCTCGCTCTACGAACTGACCAGCACCTACAGCGAGATCGAGAGCAAGTTCGGCATCAAGGCCCTTGAGCTGAACGCGGCGCGCCCGGAGCAGGGCAGGGCGATCACCGTCGCGTCCGGCTACTGGAAGAAGTTGTACAAGTGCAGCATCGACGGCTTCGCGTACCGCCTCAAGGAGGGGAACTGGACCTGGAAGGACTCGGTCCGCTACACCCCCGACTGCCAGACGATCGGCGGCACTTCGGGCTCACCGGTGATAGATGACGCGACCGGCAAGGTGGTCGCCGTCAACAACACCGGCAACGAGAGCGGCGAGGAGTGCACGGACAACAACCCGTGCGAGGTCGACGAGAACGGCAAGGTGACGGTCCGCAAGGGCATCAACTACGCCCAGCAGACGTACGGCATCGTGCCCTGCGTGGCGCCCGGCAACAAGATCGACCTGAGCCGCGAGGGCTGCGAGCTTCCCAAGCCGTAACGCTTTTCCGCCACGGCGGGGCCGGCCCTTCCTCCCTTCCGGGCCGGTCCCGCCGTCTCGTGCGGGACGGGACCGGTGAAATGCAAGAGTTCTCACCCCTTGTCCCCATCCGGGGCCCCCCGAAGAATGCCCATGACAACCGCACGACCACACAGGCACACAGGGCACAGCTACAAGGGGGGCTCCACTCATGAACAAGGCTCTCGCGGGCGGCTTACTCGCCCTCACCCTCGTAGGGTTCGGCTCCGCGCCGTCGGTCGCGGCGCCGGGCGCCCCGGCGTCGTCACAGGCGGCGGGGCAGGCGTCGTCGCAGGCGGCGGCGAAGGGCGTCGACTTCGCCGGGACCGTCGCGCTCAGCAATTGTTCGGGCTCCGTGGTCCGCGTACCGCAGTCGAAGCCGGACGACCCCGCGCTCGTCCTCTCCAACGGCCACTGCCTGGAGAGCGGGTTCCCGGCGGCGGGCGAGGTCATCGTCGACCAGCCGTCCACCCGCACCTTCAAGCTGCTCGACGCGAAGGGCGCCGAGAAGGCGACGCTCACGGCGAGCAAGATCTCGTACGCGACGATGACCGACACCGACATCTCGCTGTACCAACTCACCACCAGCTACGCCGACATCAAGAAGAAGTACGGCATCAAGGCGCTGGAGATCGAGGACGACCACCCGGTGAAGAAGCGGGCCATCACGGTCGTCTCCGGGTACTGGAAAGAGACGTACACCTGCAAGATCGACGGGTTCGTGTACCGCCTCAAGGAAGGCGAGTGGACCTGGAAGGACTCCGTCCGCTACACCCCCGAGTGCCAGACCATCGGCGGCACCTCCGGCTCACCGGTGATCGACCACAAGACCGGCAAGGTCACGGCCGTCAACAACACGGGGAACGAGGACGGCGAGCGCTGCACCCTCAACAATCCGTGCGAGGTCGACCGCCACGGCAACGTGACGGTCCGCAAGGGAATCAACTACGCCCAGCAGACGTACGGGATCGTCCCCTGCGTCACCCACGACAGCAAGATCGACCTCACCCGCAAGGGCTGCAAGCTCCCGCGCCCGGCCGCTGCCGGGAGGTAGCGGGCCCCTGAGGGCGTATGAGGGGGTGGATTGCAGGTAAGAACCGGACGGGCCGCCACCCGGTGACGGCGGCCCGCTCCGGTGAGACGTTGCCGCGGAACCCGCCGGACGAGCCGGCGGGGGACGAGGGGGTCACCATGACCAAGATGATCGGACACGTGGAATACGCGAACGACGAGAAAGAGGCGACCGAGCTGCTGATCGCGTACAGCGACGAGATCGGTCTGCCCTGGGGAGTCATTCCGTTGGCCAAGTGGGCCGCCTCCGTCCGCATCGCGCACACCGAAAGCGACAAGAACGGCCTTGTGGCGGCCAAGAAGACCCTCGACGACGACCTGTTCGAGCAGCGGCGCGCCGAGCGGGTGGCGGCCCGCGAGGCGGCGATCGAGGGGCAGGGCGACTCGCTGGTGAAGGCGGCCGGGGCGAAGACCCTCGCGGGGTCGCTCCTCGCCCAGTGCCAGCACCACTACGGCCAGGCCAACAACCCGAGTTTCACGTTCGGTCCGGGCATGTCGGAAGCGGACTACGCGGCCTTCCAGACCGAGTGGAGCGAACTCGGTGAACTGGCCGACGAGCGCGGTTACGACCAGTTCACGGACTTCTACGCGCTGGACATCCAGAACAAGGCGGCCCTGGGCAAGAAGCAGGTCGGGGACACGCTGGCCACGCGCGGCTGGCAGGGGAACGTGTTCGTCACCATCCTCGGCGCACGGTTCAACGCCCATATCGACATCAAGAAGAAGAAGTAGCTACGGAGTGCGGCGCACGGAACGGCCCGCGAGGACGTCCGTGCGGCGGCCGTCCTGCATCACGAACTTGCCGTCGATCAGGACGTGCGGGATGCCCGTCGGGAGTGTGCGGGGCGCGTCGAAGGTGGAGCCCGCCGCGACCGTCTGAGGGTCGAAGAGGACCAGGTCGGCGCGGTAGCCCTCGCGGACGAGGCCCCGGTCGGGGAGGCGCAGGCGGGCCGCCGGGCGTCCGGTGAGGTGGGCGACGCAGTCCTCCAGGGTGAGGACGCCGAGCTCGCGGACGTAGCGGCCGAGGTACTGGGGGAACGTGCCGTACGCGCGGGGGTGCGGCTTGAAGCCCTGGAGGATGCCGTCGCTGCCGCCCGTGTGCACGGGGTGGCGCATGATCGCCTGGACGTTCTCCTCGTGGCCGACGTGCTGGAGGATCGTGGAGCCCAGCTTGTCGTTGACGAGCAGGCGGCGGGCGGTGATCCAGGGCTCCTCGCCCCGCTCGGCGGCGGACTCGGCGACCGTCTTGCCCACGAAGGATTCGAGACCGGGGACGGAGACGCCGGAGATCTCGATCTTGTCCCACTCGATCGGTACGCCGTGACAGCCGTCGGCGCCGATAACCTCCATGTGGTGGCGGATCTTCTCGGCCGTCGCGTCGTCCTGGAGGCGCGCGAGGATCGCGTCGGGCCCGCCCTCGCTCGCCCAGCTGGGCAGCATGGCGACGAGGGTCGTGCAGCCGGGGGTGTAGGGGTACGTGTCCAGGGTGATGTCGGCGCCGTTCGCGAGCGCGTTGTCGAGGAGCGCGAGCAGGTCGGGCGCCTTGCCCTTGTTCACGCCGAAGTTCATGGTGGCGTGCGCGAGGTGGAGGGGGCAGTTCGCGGTGCGGGTGAGGTTGACCATCTCCTCGTACGCCTGGAGGGCGCCGGCGCCGTAACTGCGGTGGTGGGGGCAGTAGTAGCCGTTGAACTGGGCCACGACCTTGCAGAGCTCGGTGAGTTCGGAGTCGTCGGCGTACATGCCGGGGGTATAGGTGAGGCCCGACGACATACCGACGGCGCCCTGCTCCATGCCCTCGGCGACGAGCTGCTTCATCCGCTCGACCTCGGCGGGGGTCGCGGGGCGGTCGTCCCAGCCGACCGCGTACATACGGACGGTGCCCTGCGGGATGAGGTAGGCCGCGTTGACGGCGGTGCCGTGGCCGCCGTGGGAGCGATCCAGGCGGTCCAGGTACTCGCCGACCGTGCGCCAGTCGAAGTCGATGTCACTTCCGTCGCCGTTCCAGCCGGTGATGGCCTGGCGGACCTGGGCGAGGGTGCGGTCGTCGACGGGCGCGTAGCTGAGACCGTCCTGGCCGATGACCTCCAGGGTCACGCCCTGGGCGGCTTTCGCGCTGTGGTCCGGGTCGCGGAGGAGGGCGAGGTCGCTGTGGGCGTGCATGTCGATGAAACCGGGCGCTAGCGCTAGGCCTTGGGCGGCGACTGTGCGGGTCCCCGTGGGGCGGGGCCCCGCGTCCCCCTCGCGGTGGATCGTGGTGATCCTGCCCTCGTGTACGGCGACGTCGGCTCGGTAGGAGGCACCTCCGGTGCCGTCGATGACGCGGGCGTCTCGGATCACCAGGTCCATGTCGGGTGCCTCTTTCTTGCGTGGGCGCAGGTTGTGTGTGGTGCACCCGGCCTCCGGCCGGGTTGTCGCTCCCACCCGCACCACCCGTGCGGGTCTCGTCGCCGGGTGCGGGTGGCCCCGGCGGGGGCGGGCCGCCACCGGCGACTGCGGGTGGGCGGCCCTGCGGGCGAACCCGCGAGCCGCCGTCGGCAGCGGTCTGCGGGTGGCCCCGCCCTCCTGCCCGGGTGATGCGGGGTAATCGGGCGGGTGGGTGGGAGGCGTCCGCCGCGGAGCGGCGGTTTTGTCTGTCGCCGCCGACGCCGGCGACTGTTTGCGGGCGGTGCCCCCGCCCCTGCCCCCGCCCGGGTGATGCGGGGTAATCGGGTGGGTGGGTGGGAGACATCCGCCGCGGAGCGGCGGTTCTGTTCTGCCCCCGCAGAGACCCCACCCGCCCAAGACCCAGGGGTCAGAAAAAAGTACGGATGTAGTCCGTGACCGTTCCGTCCGCCTCGACCAGAGGAATCAACTGCCACTTGTCGAAGGACGTACAGGGGTGGGAAAGACCGAGGCCCACCCAATCGCCCACGGCGAGATCCCCCTCCGGCGTCGTACGAACCCACGCGTGCTGATCGGAGAGGCCCGTCACCGTGACGCCCGTCGCGGCCCGCTCGACGCCGCCGCGCCGGACAACCTGCGCCTCGGGCAGATCGATGTCGTACGCGGCGTCCCGCTTGCCCGCGTTCGTGAACGCCTGCTCCGGCGTCGGCCGGGAAACCACCTGCGTCCAGAGCCGGAACGCGGGATGCAGCGCGCCCTCGTCCGGGACCCGGTTGAACGGCGTCAGGTGGCGGTAGTGACCGTCGTCGTGCGAGACGTACGCCCCGGAGCGGAGCAGCTTGAGTACCGGAAGGGAGAGTTCGGGGAGCTCCGCGAAGACGTTCGCCACCGCGTCGAACCACGCGCTGCCGCCCGCGCTGACGACGACCTCGTCCAGATCCGCGAACCGGTTCGCCTTGTCGAACTCCACCAGGAGGGTGGTCAGCCGGCGCAGCCACGCCTCCACCCGCTCGGACGTCGCGTCCGGCACCTCGCCCTCGTACCCGGCGACGCCCACGAGCCGCAGGGTGTCCGCAGCCGCGACCGCGTTGGCGATCTCCACGCACTCGGCCTCGGTCCGCACCCCGGTGCGCGCGCCGTCGCCCGCGCCGAGCTCCACCACGACGTCGACGGGACGCGTCGCGCCCGCCGCGCGCAGAGCGGCGTCCATCAGGGCGACACCGGCCTCGGAGTCGACGTAGCAGATGAAGCGGAAGGAGGGATCCGCGTCCAGCTCGGCCGCGATCCAGCGCAGCGCCGCCGCGTCCACCAGCTCGTTGGCGAGGAAGATTCGCTCCACCCCGAAGGCCCGCGCCACCCGCACCTGATGCGGCACGGCGAGCGTGATGCCCCACGCGCCGTGCTCCATCTGACGCGCGAAGAGCTGCGGCGCCATGGACGTCTTGCCGTGCGGGGCGAAGGCGAGGCCGTGCCGCTCGGAGTACGACTCCATCAGCGCGAGGTTGTGTTCGAGGCGCTCGGCGGAGAGCGCGAGGACGGGGGTGGTGAAACCGTCCGTGAAGAGGTTCCGGCGCTGGGCCGCGAGCTCGCCGACCGTCAGGCCCTCCGCGTCCGGCGGGAGCCCCTTGAAGCGGTGGTCGACCCGCTCCTGCGCGAGCCGGTCGAGCTCCTGTGCCTGACGTGCTGCGGCGGAGCGGTCGGCTGCGTTGCCGGCGGCCATGGCGCCTCCTCGAAAAGGTGCGTTGCATTATGTGCAACGGTCATTGCGTATGTCGCTTACTGCTGTCTAACATCCGAGCCAACGCCGGGTCAACGGATCCGGGCAGTCGTTTGAGGGGCAGGAAGATCGTGACCGCAGAGGCCGCGCAGGCCGCGCAAGCACCGGTGGACGTCGTCGCGCTCGGCGAGTCCATGGTCACGTTCCTGCCCTCCCGCGCCGGCCGCCTCGCCGACGTACCCTCCTTCGATCGCGGAATCGGCGGCGCCGAGTCGAACGTCGCCTGCGCGCTCGCCGCGGCGGGCCACCGCGCCCGCTGGGTCAGCCGCGTCGGCGCCGACGGCTTCGGGGACCACCTCGTCGAGGCGATCGCCCGCTACGGCGTGGACACGAGCGCCGTGGGCCGCGACCCGCACCGCCCCACCGGCATCTACTTCCGCACCGCCGACGACCGCGACACCGACGCCCACGAGGTGCTCTACTACCGCGCGGGATCGGCCGCCTCCGCGATGGCGCCCCACAGCGTGGACCGCGAGGCCCTCGACGCCGGCCGTATCCTGCACCTCTCCGGCATCACCGCCGCACTGTCCGCGGAGTGCCTCGCTCTCCTGCGCGAACTGACCGCTCCCCGCGCCGGGCGCCCGCTGGTGTCCTTCGACGTCAACTACCGCCCCGGCCTGTGGAGCGGCGACGCGAGCGCGGCGGGCGAAGGTTCCCGCGTCCTGCTCGACCTGGCCCGCGGCGCCGACCTCGTCTTCGTCGGCGAGGACGAGGCCGCCGACGCCTGGGGCGTCACCGGCGGCCCCGACGCCATCCGCGCCGCGCTCCCCGAGCCCGCGACCCTGGTCGTCAAGCAGGGCAGCGCGGGCGCCACCGTCTACACCGAGGGCGAGAGCAGCGTCTTCCGGGCCGCGCTCAAGGTGGACGTCGTCGCCCCCGTCGGCGCCGGTGACGCCTTCGCCGCCGGGTTCCTCTCCGCCACCCTGCGCGGACTCCCCGCCGACCGGCGCCTCCGTCACGGACACCTGATGGCCGCCGCCGCGCTCACCGTCCCCGGCGACCTCGCCACACCCCCCGCGAGGGGTGACGCCGACCGACTCGCCGCCCTGGACACCGAAGCCTGGGGCACACTTCGTCTCGGCCCCGGCTGGACCGACGCCGTCCCCGGGAACGGCGCCCCCACGAACGACGTCCCCGTGAACACCGAGGCCAAGGAGGAGGCACGTCCATGAGTCAGACCGTCGACCGAGCCCTGTCCATCCTGCCGCTGCTCGCCGAAGGCCCCGCAGACCTCGGCCGGGTCGCCGAGCGCCTCGACGTGCACAAGTCCACCGCCCTGCGGCTCCTGCGCACGCTCCACGAACACGGCCTGGTCTACCGCCAGTCGGACCAGCGCTACCGCCTCGGCGCCCGCCTCTTCGCGCTCGCCCAGGAAGCCGTCGAGAACCTTGACGTACGCGAGATCGCCCACCCCCACCTCCTCGCCCTCAACGAGAAGTGCGGCCACACGGTCCACCTCGCGGTCTACGAGGAGCAGGAAGTCCTCTACATCGACAAGGTCGAGAGCCGCTACCCGGTGCGGATGTACTCGCGCATCGGGAAGCCGGTGGCGATCACGGTCGCCGCCGTCGCCAAACTGCTCCTGTCCGACCTTCCCGAGGCCGAGCGCCGCGCCGTCGCGGAGAAGCTCGACTACCCCACGTACACGTCCCGTTCGACGCCCAACGCCGCCGCGTTCCTCAAGGAACTGGCGACGGTGCGCGAACAGGGCTGGGCCACCGACCTCGGTGGCCACGAGGAGTCCATCAACTGCATCGGGGCCCCCATCCGCGGTGCGGACGGCCGCGTCGTCGCCGCCATGTCGGTCTCCGCGCCGAATGTCGTCGTCACCGCCGAGGAACTCCTCACACTGCTCCCGCAGGTGCGCCGCACGGCGGACGCCATCAGCCGGGAGTACTCCGGCAAGTCACCCCTGAAGGAAGCCTGAGCACGTCATGACCACCGAGAAGACGGCCCTCACCCCGGCCACGCACACCACCCCGCCCGCGAAGTTCTCCCACGGCGTCAAGAAGGGCAACATCCTCCAGGTCGCGGGTCAGGTCGGCTTCCTGCCCGCCGAGGAGGGCAAGGCCCCCACCCCCGCGGGCCCGACCCTGCGCGAGCAGACGCTCCAGACGTTCGCCAACGTCAAGGCGATCCTCGAAGAGGGCGGCGCGACCTGGGACGACGTGATGATGATGCGCGTCTACCTCACGGACGTCGACCACTTCGCCGAGATGAACGAGATCTACAACGCGTACTTCGAGGAGCAGGGCCTGAAGGCCCCCGCCTCGGCCCGCACCACGGTGTACGTGGGCCTGCCCAAGGGCCTGCTCATCGAGATCGACGCTCTCGCCGTCCTGGGCTGAGACCGACCGCGCGCTCGGCGCGCCTGCACCAAAACCCCCCGCAAACCGAAGTCTTCACGGCGCGGCGCCCAACTCCCCCCTTCGGGCGCCGCGCCGTGATCCCCCCTGCCCCGAAAGCTCCATGCACTTACGAGGTCAAAGATGTCCCCGTCCCCCTTCAACGCGCTCGCGGCCGCCGCCGAGGAGCCAGTCCACACCGGCGGAATACTCGCCCTGATCGACGGCACCGCCGGTCTCCTGACCGTCGCCGCCCTCGGCATCGTGCTTCTCCTCTTCCTGATCATCAAGGTCAGGCTGCAGCCCTTCGTGGCGCTGCTCGCGGTCTCCATAGTCGTCGGCCTCTCGGCCGGTCTCTCCGTCACCGAACTCTTCGGCACGGTCCAGAAGTCCGACGCGGTCTCCGTCATCGAGTCCGGCATGGGCGGCATCCTCGGCCATGTCGCGATCATCATCGGCCTCGGCACGATGCTCGGTGCGATCCTCGAAGTGTCGGGCGGCGCAGAAGTGCTTGCCTCCCGGCTCCTCGGTCTCTTCGGCGAGAAGCGCGCGCCACTCGCGATGGGCCTGACGGGCCTCATCTTCGGTATCCCGGTCTTCTTCGACGTCGGCATCTTCGTCCTCGCGCCGATCGTGTACGCCGCCGCCAAGCGCAGCGGCAAGTCGATCCTCCTCTACTGCCTGCCCCTGCTCGCGGGCCTCTCGATGACCCACGCGTTCCTGCCGCCGCACCCCGGCCCGGTGGCCGCGGCCGGCCTGCTCCACGTGGACCTCGGCTGGGTCATCCTGATGGGCCTGGTCTGCGGCATCCCGGCCGTCATCGCCGCCTGGGTCTACTCCGCCTGGGTCGGCAAGCGCATCTTCGTGCCCGTCCCGCAGGACATGGTCGAGGCCGCCGAGGAAGCCCGGTCGGCGGTCGTCGCCGAGCAGCGTGCGGCGGGCGTGGAGCCCGGCGAGAAGCCGGTCCCGCTCGGCATCGTCTTCACGATCATCGGAACGCCCCTGTTCCTGATCCTCCTGGCCACGTTCTCCTCGATCGCCTTCGACCCCTCGACCGCGCGCAGCGTCATCGAGTTCTTCGGCAGCCCCTTCGTCGCCCTGACGATCGCCCTGCTGATGGCGTACTACCTGCTGGGCATCCGGCGCGGCTGGTCCCGCAAGTCCCTGGAGACGGTCTCGACCTCCTCCCTGAAGCCGGTCGGCAACATCCTCCTGGTGGTCGGCGCGGGCGGCATCTTCGGCGCGGTCCTCAAGGCGAGCGGCGTGGCCGGCGCCCTCTCCGACACCTTCCAGGACGTGGGCCTGCCGATCATCGTCCTCGCGTACCTCCTCTCCCTGGTCCTGCGCGTGGCCCAGGGCTCGGCGACGGTCGCGATCGTGACGACGGCGGGCATCGTCGCTCCCCTCCTCGCGGAGGGCGACTACTCCCAGGCCTTCATCGCCCTGGTCATCATGGCGATCTCGGCGGGCTCGATCTTCGCCTCGCACGTGAACGACGGCGGCTTCTGGATGGTCGCGAAGTACTTCGGCATCTCGGAGCGGGACACGCTGAAGACGTGGACGGTCCTGGAGTCGGTGCTGTCCGTCGCCGGGTTCGCGGTGGCGGCCGTGGTGAGCCTCTTCGTGTAGCGGGACGTACGTCCATGGGGGCGCCCGGCGGATCGCCGGGCGCCCCCTGTTCGTCGTACGGGATCAACCGGCGCAGTACTGCTGCTCCTTGCCGATCGAGCGGTACATGCAGTCCGAGTTCTCCAGGAGTTGCAGGACCGCGTCGCGGTTGCGGCTCGTCTCGCGCTCGATGACCTCGTCGGGCGGGTAGAAGCCGCCGCCGCCCGCGGACGACGGGTACATCTCGAAGGTGTAGCTGAAGATCTTCTGGTTGCCCCAGAGCCAGTCGTTGATCGACCCGTCCGTGATGTAGAGGTCGCTGGACTGCTGGGGCGTGTAGCCGTTGCTCGCGGCCATCTTCCGGCCGATCGTGGCGTGCGCGTCGCGGTCGTCCTGGGTCAGGCCGGGGCCCGTGTCGCTGTACGTGTAGCCGTACGGCCACAGGACCAGTTCGCTGTACGTGTGGAAGTCGACGGAGGCCTTGATCTGCTGCTTGCCGCCGACGATGCGGCTGCGCACGAAGTTGGCGACGACCTGCGTCTCGGGGGCCGACTCGGCGCGCGGGCCGCGGTAGGTCTCGGAGCCCGTGGAGCCGGACGAGCCGCCGCAGCAGCCCCACCGGTAGGCCCAGTTGCGGTTGAGGTCGGTGCCGACGTTCGACGAACCGCTGTTGGGCTGACGGTTCTTGCGCCAGCTGCGGTAGGAGCCGGTCGCGATGTCGTACTCGCCGCCGTCCGGGTTCAGGTCCGGCACGATCCAGATCTCGCGCTCGTCGACCATCTTCTTGATCCGGGCGTCCGTGCCGTAGTCGTCGCCCAGTTCGCGCAGGAGGTAGAGCGCCATCTCGACGGTGAGGTGTTCGCGTGCGTGCTGGTGGTGGGTGAAGAGGACTTCCGGCTCCGCCTCGTCCGTACCCACGTTGTCGCTGATCTTGATGGCGATGATGTCCCGACCCGAGTAGGACTTGCCGATGACCCGCTTGCTCATCAGGGTCGGGTGGGCCGCGATGCGCTGGTTGATCTCCGCGTTCATCTCGGCGTAGTTGTGGTACCTCGCGTCGGCGGGCGGGAAGTCCTTGGCCTCCACGGGCTCCCCGTTCGTACGCTTCGGGGGTCCGGCCAGGGCCTTGAGTTCGTAGCCCGCGTCCCGGAGCCCGGCCGCCTCGCGGCCGTCGGCCGAGACGACCACCGCGCGGGCGTCGACCTCGTCGATGGCGACGCCGGTGCGGGCGAGCGCGGTGCGGGCGGCGGGGTCGTCGCCGAGGGGGATCTCGTACTGGCGCGTTTCGTTGTCGGTGGCCGCCGTGCCGCGAGCGGCGGGGGCGGCGGTGTCCGGTGCTGCGTTGGCGGTGATGGGCGCCGCCACGGCGAGGGCGAGAAGTACCGCGAGGGCGGCGGATCTTCTGCCGCGTATGCGGAGTCGCATGAAGTCTCCTGGGGGTGGGGGGGTGGTTCAGTGCGACGCGGGCGGTGCGGGTTCCTGGTGCGGGTCGCACAGCGCGCGGTGCGGGTCGCGCTTTGCGGCGTGCGGGTTGCGCGGCCCCATCGTGGGCGCGTGGCATGCTCCGGTCAACGCTGTCTTCGGCCAACCCCTTGTGCCGTGGGCCGCCATGCGGTTTCTTGATCGGCATGGCTGAAACGACAGGCAGCGGCGCTGCCACGGGAGATGCGGCTTCCCAGCCCCGCAAGTCCAGCTGGAAATACATCGGACCCGGCATCGTCGTCGCCGCCACCGGCGTCGGCGCGGGCGACCTCGTGGCCACGCTCATCGCGGGCAGCAACTTCGGCTACACCCTGCTCTGGGCCGCCGTCATCGGCTGCGTCGTGAAGATCTCGCTGGCCGAGGCGGCGGGGCGCTGGCACCTGGCGACCGGACGCACCCTCTTCGACGGCTGGGCGAGCCTCGGCCGCTGGACGACGTGGTTCTTCGTCGTCTACGTGGTGATCTGGGGTTACGTCTACGGCGCCGCCGCCATGTCGTCCTCCGGGCTGCCGCTCCAGGCGCTGTTCCCGGACGTCATGGACCTCAAATGGTGGGGCATGCTCACCGGCGTCGTCGGGCTCGTGTTCGTCTGGTTCAACAAGTACGCCGTCTTCGAGAAGGTCATGACGGTGCTGGTCGGCATCATGTTCGTCGTCACCGTCTATCTCGCCATCCGCGTCACCCCGCACCTCGGCGACGCCTTCGCGGGCCTGCTGCCGGTCCTGCCCGACGAGAAGGACTCCGTCCTCAACACGCTCGGCCTGATCGGCGGCGTCGGCGGCACGATCACCCTCGCGGCGTACGGCTACTGGGTCAACGCGAAGGGCTGGACGAACGCCGGGTGGATGAAGGTGATGCGGCTCGACAACCGCGTCGCCTACATCACCACCGGTGTGTTCGTCGTCTCCATGCTCTTCGTCGGCGCCGAGCTCCTGCACTCCGCCAACGTCGCCATCGCCAGCGGCGACAAGGGCCTGGTCCAGCTCTCCGACATCCTGGAGAAGGAGTACGGGAGCGCCACCGCCAAAATGTTCCTGATCGGCTTCTTCGCCACCTCGTTCACCTCGCTGATCGGCGTCTGGCACGGCGTGAGCCTGATGTTCGCCGACTTCGTGGAGCGCTACCGCAAGCAGCGGGCGGGCGCCGACAGCAAGACCCTCACCGGCGAGGAGGTGGCGTCCGGTGCGCGCGAGAAGTCGGTTCCCTTCCGCGCGTACCTGCTGTGGATGACGTTCCCGCCGATGATCCTGCTCTTCCAGGGGCAGCCGTTCCGCCTCATCATCATCTACGGCGTGCTCGGCGCGGCCTTCATGCCGTTCCTCGCGCTCACCCTGGTCTGGCTGCTCAACTCGTCGCGCACCCCGCGCGAGTGGCGCAACGGCATGCTCAGCAACGGCATGCTGACGGTCGCGGGCCTGCTCTTCCTGGTCCTGTGCGTCAAGCAGATCACCGACCAGGACTGGAGCAGCTTCTTCTAGCGGGTTCGCCGTGCAGCCGCAGCGCCGCCGGGGGAGCGGCGGCGCTGCGGAGCTCTCGCTTGGGGGGGGTGCAACCCGGGCCAGTGGTCGTACAAGCTGGTCCAGACCAATTGGGTTGTCAAGACCTCTGACATCACGCGGACCCCGGCAGTCCGGCCAACCTCTGTGTGAACAGTGGGAAGTTGGGTGTTGAGGTGGCGCTGACCTGGATATGGTGCTGAGGCAGAAGTGCAGGGAGACCGGGGGAAGACCGGGGGGTGTACGCATGCCGACCGCCATAGCCGTCACAGGCCCTGACCTGGTGCTGCCGTCGCCCGACCGGCACACACCGTCCGCGGCCGTCCTCCAGAGCGCCGTCCGGTCACCACGGACGTACTCCCTTGACCAGGCGCTGACCGAGATGCACACGCTCATCGAGCACCACGGCTATGTGATCGTCCTCTGTTCCGCGTCGGCGCCGCCCGCCGTCGTGCAGCGCATGCACGCGATCCGCTCCGTCCTGGAGAGCGACCGCATCGCGATCCTCCGCCCGGACCTGCCGCCGCTGGGTCTCGCGGTCCTCGCGCTCCAACTCCGCCAGCTGTCGATCTGCGACTTCAGCCCCGGAGTGCTCGCGTCGGCGGCCCGTCTCCTCTCCCACTACATCTACGCGGGCGCGCTGCTCGGCTCGGTGGCCAAACTCGACCGGGTCCCGGTCACCCTGCAATCGCACGCCAAGTCGTGGGTGCCGGGAGCCCAGTTCGCCGTACTCGCCACTCCGCGACCCGAGTTGGTCAAGATCTCGGGGGACGCGACGCTCCCCGGACCCGGCTTCGGCACGAAGATGCTGTACGCCACCGGGCAGCTGGCCCCGGCCTGGGTCACCGAGACGCTGGCTCCCGCCTGGCGGACCCAGGGCGTCTCGGAGGCGCGGCTTCCCGGGGACTCCGCGCGCTGGTGGGCGACGGGCAAGCTGGTCGAGTTCGCCGCGGCGATCCCCGACATCTCCGTGCTCTACCAACTGGTGGCCTCCGTCCGGCGGGACGGCTGCCACTGGTGCGGCCTGGAACTCATCGGCGACCGCTGCGGGTTCTGCGCGGCGACGCTCGCGTCGCCTTCGGAACGGGCGGCGCCGGCTCCCGCCGCTGCGTCTGCTTCCGCTTCCGCCGCTCCCGTACGAGCGCTGCCACGAGGCGCGACGTAAAGCCCGGCCCCTTGACGTGCACGAACCCGAACTGAACGCGCACCACGCCGATCACTGTCCGTAGCCATCCGCACCCGATCGAGGTAGTCCGGTTCATGAACTCACGCCAGCGCCGCGGCGTCATCCTGCTGGTCCTGTCGGTCCTGGCCGCGTTCGGCGCGTTCGCGGGTGTCCTCTCGGTGATCCGGGACGTGAACTCGAAGGTGGGGCCCGAGGTGGCCGCGTACAAGCTCAAGGGGGACATAGCCCCCTACAAGGAGCTCAGCGCGGATCAGTTCGAGAAGGTCGAGATGCCGGAGCGGTGGCTCTCCGACAACGCCGTCACCGACCTCCGCCAGGTGCGCGGCAAGATCGCGGTGACGGAGCTGCGGAAGGGCTCGCTGCTCCAGACGGACATGATCGTCAACCGTCCCTCGCTCGACCCTGGTCAGCAGGAGATCGCCATCATGATCGACGCGGCCACGGGCGTCGCGGGCAAGATCACGCCGGGCTCGACGGTGAACATCTACGCCACCTTCAAGGCCGAGACCGACAACGCCAAGGACCAGTCGAAGGTCATCGTCGAGTCCGCGAAGGTCATCGACGTGGGCAAGCTGACGGCCCTCGACCCGGACCAGGACGACCGCAGCAGCCGTCGTACGGCGACGGAGGCGGTGCCGATCACCTTCGCCCTGGACACGGCGGACGCGCAGCGCGTGGCGTACGCGGAATCCTTCGCCACGCACGTACGCCTCGCCCTGGTCGGCCAGGGCGAGGAGAGCAGCATCCCGCGGGGCGACCGGACGTACACACTCGACGAGGACAAGTAGGGGGCCGCGCGTATGAGGCGACGCATGTCTGAACCTCGGCGGGTGCTGCCGGGACAGCGGGCGGGTGTACGGGAAAGGCCGGTGCACCGGCGTCCCCGGCCGGGAGGCGACCCCGTATGACGACCCGCATCCTTCCCGCCATCGGGGACATGGAGGCAGCCCGGGCACTCTCGACCCTGGTCGGGCAGTTGCCGGACGCCGAGCCCGCTCTCCCCGTCGCCGATTCCACCGCGCTGCTCGACACCCTGGCGCGGCTCGCGGCCGAGTCCCTGGACGAGTTGCCCGAAGTCGTCCTCATCCACGAGCGCATCGGCCCCGTACCCGCCCTCGACCTGATCCGCGACCTCGTCCTGCGTTTCCCCGCGGTCGGCGTCGTCCTCATCACCGCCGACACCAGCCCCGGCCTCCTGACCGCCGCGATGGACTCCGGTGCGCGCGGCATCGTCGGCTTCCCGCTCGCCTTCGAGGCGCTGGCCGAGCGAGTGCACGCGGCGGCGGCCTGGTCGGCCGGGATGCGCAGGCATCTGGGCAGCGCGGGCGTGGAGCTGTACGCCGGTCCGGGGGAGAGCCCCGGCGGCGGGCACGTCGTGGCGGTGAGCGGAGCCAAGGGAGGCGTGGGGACGACCCTCGCCACCGTTCAACTCGCCCTCGCGGCCCGCGCGTCGGGCCGCAGCGTCGCCCTCCTCGACCTCGACCTGCAGTCAGGAGACGTCTCCTCCTACCTCGACGTGCAGTTCCGCCGCTCGATAGCCGACCTCGCGGCCATCACCGACATCACCCCCCGCGTCCTCCAGGACGCCGTCTACACCCACGAGACCGGCATCGGCCTCCTTCTCGCCCCCGGCGAGGGCGAGCGGGGCGAGGAGATCACCGACAGGGTGGCCCGCCAGACGCTCGGCGCCCTGCGCAGCCGCTACGACGTCGTGCTCGTCGACTGCGGTACGTACGTCACCGGGGCGAGCGCGGCCGCCATCGAACTCGCCGACCAGGCCATCCTCCTCGTCACCCCGGACGTCGTCTCCGTACGCGCGGCCAAGCGCATGGTGCGCCTGTGGGACCGCCTCCAGATCCGCAAGGCGGAGGAGACCCTCACGGTCGTCAACCGCCACGGCAAGGGCGCGGACATCCAGCCCTCCCTGGTGGAACGGGTGACGGGGACGAAGGTGGCCCGCACCGCCATCCCCGCGAACTTCAAGGAGTTGCAGGGCGCGGTCGACGCGGGCCGCATGCAGGACCTGGACAGCAAGTCCTCGGTCAAGCAGGCACTGTGGGCGCTGGCGGGCGAGCTCGGCCTGGTGGACGCTCAGGCGTCCGGCGGCGGCAAGCGGAGCGCGCTGACCCTCCGGAAACGGTCGGCCGGGAGCGACCGCGGCGCCGTCACCCTGGAGTTCGCCGGCATGTTCCCGCTCCTGCTCGCCGTGGTGGGCCTCCTGTGGCAGTGCGCGCTGTACGGCTACACGTTCTCCCTCGCGGGAAACGCGGCGGACGAGGCAGCGAGGGCCGCGACAGCCGCGTACGCGGTGGGCGAGGGCGGCGAGGCGGCGTGCACGGCCGCCGCGAAGGAGCATCTGCCCTCGGCGTGGCAGGGCGCGACGGTGTCCTGCACGGACGACGGCTCGGTGTGGAAGGCCCACGTGGACGCGGACGTCCCGCTGTTCTTCCCCGGCATCGACACGGGGTGGAGCGTGAGCGGGGAGGCGGGGGCGGCGAAGGAGGGTGAGGACGGGTGAGGGGTTGCCGCCGGTTCGCGCGCGCCGTGGATCACCGGCTCGGCGGAGTCCGACTCGTGCGCACCGCCGATCACCGGCTCCGCCGTGTCCGTCCGCAGACGCGGGACGGGCTGAACGGCCCCCGGAGACCGAGGGGGAAACGCCGCTGTGACGACCGCGGCGTATCCATGCTGGAGTTCGCCGGCTTTCTGCCCGTCCTTCTCCTCGTCGGCCTCGCCGCCATCCAGCTCGGCCTGGTCGGCTACGCCGTCAACCAGGCCGGATCCGGCGCCCGCGCCGCGGCCCGCGTCGCCTCGCAGGGCGAGGGCGGCGAAGCCGCGGGCATGGCCGCGATGGACGGCAGCCTCGACGCGCAGGTCGCCATCAGCGGCGGCGGCGCCACGACCACGGCTGACGTCACCGTCCAGGTCCCCACGCTCCTGCCCTTCGTGGACGCGGGATGGTCCGTCACGAAGTCGGCCACGATGCCCAACGACGAAGACGAAGAGGGGAGCTGAGAGAGCCGAGATGAGCCTCCGCGACCGCGTGGCGACCGCGCACGACCACGGCAAGGACAGCGGCCCGAGCCGCGACGACAGCCTCGTCGCCGTCTACCGCTCCAAGCTGCTCGAAGAGATCGACCTCGCCGAGATGTCGTCCCTCACCACGGCCGACCGCCGGGTCCGCCTGGAACGCGTCATGGGCCACATCATCAGCCGCGAGGGCCCCGTACTCTCCACCTCGGAACGCTCCCAGCTCATCCGCCGCGTCGTGGACGAGGCCCTGGGACTCGGCGTACTCGAACCGCTCCTCGCCGACGCGTCCATCACGGAGATCATGGTCAACGGCCCCGACTCGATCTTCGTCGAGCGCGCCGGACGCGTCGAGCAGCTCCCCCTCCGGTTCGCGTCGAACGACCAGCTCATGCAGACCATCGAGCGCATCGTCTCCACGGTCAACCGCCGCGTGGACGAGTCGAACCCGATGGTCGACGCCCGGCTGCCCACCGGCGAGCGCGTGAACGTGATCATCCCGCCGCTCGCCCTCACCGGCGCGACGCTCACCATCCGCCGCTTCCCCCGCGCCTACACCCTGCACGAGCTGATCGGCCTCGGCTCGCTCGACGAGCACATGCTGCTCCTGCTCTCCGCCTTCGTACGGGCCCGCTTCAACATCATCGTCAGCGGCGGCACGGGCTCCGGCAAGACGACCCTCCTGAACGCCCTCTCCGGCCTCCTCCCGGCCCACGAACGCATCATCACCATCGAGGACTCGGCGGAACTGCAACTCCAGCAGGACCACGTGATCCGCCTCGAATCGCGCCCCGCGAACGTCGAGGGCAAAGGCCAGATCACCATCCGCGACCTGGTCCGCAACAGCCTCCGTATGCGCCCCGACCGCATCATCGTCGGCGAGGTCCGGGGCGGCGAGACGCTCGACATGCTCCAGGCGATGTCGACGGGCCACGACGGCTCCCTCGCCACGGTCCACGCGAACACGGCCGAGGACGCCCTCATGCGCCTGCAGACCCTGGGCTCCATGTCGGAGGTCCAGATCCCCTTCGAGGCGCTGAAGGACCAGATCAACTCGGCGGTGGACGTGGTCGTCCAGCTGGCCAGGCTCGCGGACGGCTCCCGCAAGGTCGCCGAGATCGTCCTGCTCGTGTCGCACGGCCGCGAACAGTTCCGCATCGCCCCGGTGACGCGCTTCGTGCCGCACCAGCCGGGCGGCGGCGGCCTCGACCGCCGCGTGCACGGCTACTTCGAGCACCTGCCGCTCCCGCGCTCCGTCGCCGAGCGTCTCTACGTCGCGGGTGAGCCGGTGCCGCCCGGTTTCGGAGTGGCGCAGGCCATCGACGTACTGAACACGAGAGAGGCGATCGGATGAGGGCGGGGGCGAGTGTGAGCGCGAGTACGAGTGTGAGCGCGAGGGCGAGCACGAGCCCGAGCACGGGTACGGGTACGGATACAGGTACGGGAGAGGCCACCGCCTGATGGAGAACCAAGCCGCCCTGCTGGCTCTCGGCGCCACGATCCTGACCGGCACGCTCGCCGTGGCGGGCGTCCACGCGTACGCCTCGGGGCGGGCCCAGCGCCAGGCGCTGGTCGACCGTCTGTCGATCGGCCCCGGCGGCACGAGCGACGCAGGTGCTCGTGGCCGCCGTTTCTCGGCCGTCGACCGCCGCCTGCGCCGCACTCGCCTCGGCCGCGCCATCCACCTCCGCCTCTCGGCGACGGGCCTGGACCTCACGGCCGGCGAGTTCTTCGTCTACGTCGTGGCGGTCGTCGCCGCTCTGTGGCTGATGGCGGCGGCCACCCTGGCTCCGTTCTTCGGCCCGATCGCGGGCGTGGTGGCGATCTGGAGCGCGGTGGTCTTCCTCAACTGGCAACGCCAGAAGCGCATCGAGGCCTTCATCAACCAACTCCCGGACGTGGCCCGCATCCTGGCGAACGCCACAGCGGCGGGACTGGCCCTGCGCACGTCACTGGCGATGGCGGCGGAGGAGCTGGAGGCACCGGCGGGCGAGGAACTGTCGATGGTGGCGGACCAGTTGGCGCTGGGCCGCTCGATCGACGACACGCTGGGCGAGCTGGCCGAACGCCTCCCGTCCCGCGAGTTGATAGTGCTCGTGACCACCCTGGTCCTCTCCAACAAGGCGGGCGGCTCGGTGGTGAACTCACTCCGGAACCTCACCCAGACCCTGGAGGACCGCAAAGAGACCCGCAGGGAGGTCCGCACGATGCTCTCGGAGGTCCACGCGACGGCGTTCACGGTCCCGCTGCTGGGCCTGGGCTCGCTGCTCCTGATCAATTCCTCCAATGAGGGCGCACTGGCGAGGGTGACGGGTTCGCCGATGGGCCAGACGCTGATCCTGATCGCGCTGGGACTTTACGGGGTGGGGTTCTTCGTGATCAGACGCCTGGGAAAGATCGAAGTCTGAGGACCGGACGCACAGCGGAGGGGAGTTGAAATGCTGGCACTGGGCCTGGCGGTGGTGATGGGACTCGCCGTGGCGGGCGTCTGCCAAGGCGTGCGCATGTACCGCGCGGAGGCGAAACTCCCCTCGGACCTCGCGATCGCCCTGGAGGTGGGCGCCACCCGCGTCTCGACGGCGGGCTCGGCGGTGGACCGCCTCGGCATGCGCTTCGCACCGCTGGTCCTGCGCCTGATGGGCCCGAAACGGGTGGACGCCAAGCGCCGCAGGATCGACATGGCGGGCAACCCGGGCGGCCTGACGATCGACCGTTACGCGGCGCGCAGGGCGGTCTACGGCATCTTCGGCTTCGTGATGGGCCTGGTCTTCCTCACGAACGGCTCCCCGCTCTTCGGCCTCCTCACCTTCGGCTTCGGCGTGACGGCGGCGGACGGGCTCATTTGGCAGGCGGTACGGGAACGCCGCGAGGTCATCGACCGCACCCTGCCGGACTTCCTGGACGTACTGGCGGTGGTGGTGTCGGCGGGCCTCGGCTTCCGCCAGGCGCTTGACCGGGTGGCGGAACGCTACGAGGGCCCGTGGGCGGACGAACTGCGCATCACACTGCGCCAGATGGACATGGGCGTCAGCCGCCGCCAGGCCTTCGACGAACTGCGCCGCAGAAACGCCTCCGAGCAGGTCTCCCAGTTCGTCTCGGCGCTCCAACAGGGCGAGGAGTTGGGCTCCCCCATCGCGGACACGCTCATCCAACTGGCGACGGACATGCGCCGCACGGACGCCCAGAACTCCCGCCGCAGGGCGGCCAAAACGATCCCGAAGGCCACGATGGTGACCCTGGTCTTCATGCTTCCGGCCACGATGATTCTGATCGCGGCGGGAATGTTCCTCGGATCGGGATCCGATTTCGGCTCGATCCTGGGGAAGTGAGGGCTGCCGTGAAAGCTTCTGTGATCGCCGCGTCGGCCCTCCCCGCGGGAGCCGTTATCAAGCCACTCGACGAAACCTCTTCGCGGCTGCAACCCAATGTGGGACAGTCGCTCGGGGACTGGGAGAGCCGCAACACCTTCGGAGCCGACCCAGGCAAGGCCTACGTCCCCCAAGTGACCTTTGCAAAAGGCGCGCTAATGAGGCTCAGGGGAGGGGAAGTCGTGAAACACAGCGAACCACCGACAGCCCGGTCAAGAACCTCCGCCGCACGCTTCCGAGGTGCGTGATGACCACGCGGCCGGGGAAGGGAACTCGCCAACTTGCGCGTCACGAACGGCACTGGTTGCGGAGAGTGGCTGATGGGTCACATGATCTCGCGTACGTTGCCTATGACGACAGCGGCGTCGAAATTGATCGCGCCGGCGGTGTGTTTCGCGGCGCGTGTATCGGGTGGGAGAGAAGGGGCCGTCGTGCTGAAAGATCGCGCACTCAGAGTCTGGGTCAACTGGACCGTCACCGTGACTTCCCGGGTTCGGGGGAGGGAGCGGGATGCGGGGGCGGGGTTTGTGGAGTATGCGGGGTTGATGATTTTGATCGCGGGGATCTTTACGTTGATCGACGGCCTTGGGTTGGATGGGCAGATTTCCGGGGCAATTGGCGACGCGGTGGCCGACGTCATCGGTGGCTGAAGACGGTCAAGTGGCGCAGTGACAGAGGGCAGACTCTCCCCATCTACATCTGGGTGACGGGGATTCTGCTCTTCGTCGCGTTCGCCTTCTTCGCGTTTGCCCAGGCTGCCTCTGCTCGTAACGGCGCCCAATCGGCTGCCGACGCTGCGGCATTGGCAGCCGCGCAGGCCTCACGGGACGAGTTGATCGAAGGCCTCGGCCTGTCGATCGGCGAGGGAGACGAGTGGCTCAACTGGCTTCAAGGCGACAACTTCACCGGAGCCGGGGCGCAAGCCGCAGCGGATGCACTCGCTGCGGACAACGACTCCACCGCGACGATCAGCCCGGCCGAAGTGAATGGGTACCCAGGCTATCGGGCAAAGGTCGAAACCAACTACACCGTCGGTGATTCGATCATTCCGGGGACTGAGTCCCAGCACGCGACTGCTGAGGCCACGGCGATCATTAAACCCCGCTGCGACGTCGTTGCATCGGTCGATCCCGAGAAAGCTGTGGAGTTCGACTGTGATGGCGGCCAATCCTTCGAGATTGATCCCGAAGAATTTGATCTAGACGATCTTCCAGATGCATCTGTTCTCTTCGCTGTGCATCTGGCCGACTGACAAGCGAACGACGAGAGAAGGAAACCGCCGCGATGAGCATACGGCGCACTACGAAGACCCGCAGGGCAATGACCGCTGTGGCGATCACGACTGGGCTGGTCCTCACGGTCGCTGGCTGTGGGGGCGGCGGAGACGGGGATGACAAGTCCGACTCCGGTAAGAATTCCTCCTCTCCATCAAAGCCGAATGATCGCGGCGACGACGACGAGTCGAAGAGCTCGCAGCCTCCGGCCACGGACAAGACGCTTGCTGAGTCCAAGCAGGGAGATCTTTCTCTTGTCGTAACCTCTGCGGTTCGCGATCAAGGTGGCTTCGTCACGGTATCCGGCAGGGTGACGAATAGCGGATCACGACTGTGGGTTGCCGCTGACTGGCGCGGTGATGAACGTGAGCTGGCCAAGAACGCTTCCTCTGTTGCTGGCGCGAGCCTGGTGGACAAAGCCGGCAGGAAGAAGTACCTCGTCCTCAGGGACACGAGCGGACGTTGCCTCTGCACGCGCTTTGTCGGAGGGGTCAAGTCAGGGGATACAGCGGATTGGTACGCACAGTTCCCGGCCCCACCTGAAGGTTCCTCCAAGGTGGAGTTCCAGGTTGGGAACATGCCCCCCGCCCCCATCGAAATCTCCGAGGGCGAGTGACCCATGGGCCACTCACGATCACGCACACGGAGTCTCGCCACGGCAACGGCGACCCTCACAGCCCTGGTCCTCCTGTCCGGCACCTCCGCCTACGCGGATGACGAAGACCCCAGCACACCCCCCGGCAGCACGACCACCACCCCGCCCCAGGAGGTCGACTCCAACAGTCCCGGCCTGAAGCTGGCCGATGGAGCGACCCTGGCCCCGGCGAAGGTCCTGGACATCAAGTCAGTGGTCGAGGACATGGGAGGCGAGGAGCGTCGCGAGGACACCAACACGGACGTCAAGTTCGCCCTCCAAGCCGAAGTCCTCTTCCCCAAGGACAGCAACAAGCTGAACCCCGAGGCGAACTCCCGTATCAAGGCGATCGCCGAGGAGGCCAAAGCCCAGAAGGCGACGAACGTCCGCGTCTTCGGCTTCACGGACGACCTCGGCTCGTACAGCCACGGCAAGAAGCTGTCGCGCGAACGCGCCGAGGCCGTGCACGACAAGATGGCCAGCTACCTGGGCCCGGAGGTCACGTACTCCGTACGCGGCTACAGCGAGGACTACCCGATCGCGGACAACAGCTCAGAGCAGGGACGCAAAAAGAACCGCCGAGTCGAGGTGTCCTTCCCGAGGGGTTCCGGAGCCGATACGGGAACGACCCCCTCCGTAAGCCAGGACTGACCGCGTGAACGTGGGTGGTAGCGGGTGCTGTGCTGGTCCTGCGTTGGTGTTGGTTGCCGGTGCCGTCCGGTTCTCTGGAGTTTGGCGGTTACGGGCCGGGCGTAAAGGGCGCTCCGCTGCGCTGCGCGTCGGCTGCGCCGATTGCGCTGCGCTCCACCCTTGACTCCCGTCCCTCCACCGCGCGAGGGAAGACGACCGGACGGCCCGGGAGCGGGACTCTCGACCAGGCGCCGTGGTATCGACTGTGTCCCTGCCGGGTGCGGACTAGTTCGTCGGGGCCGACCGGCAGAGGGTCAGGTGCGCGGCTGCTCCGGGAATCGCTGCCGCTCTCGTCAAGCGGGTGCGGACTGGTTCGTCGGGGGTGGCCGCCGTCAGCGGGTGAGGGGCCGCGCGGCTGCTCCGGGGAGGGGTGCGGGTCGCGTCGAGCGGCTGGCGACCGGATCTTCGGAGGCGGGAGCCAGGGGGCAGTGTCGGCGGGGCCATGCGATCGGCGTCTGGGGCAGCCCGGCGGGTGCCAGTCGGCCGGTTGCGGAGGGGATTGCAGGAAAGTCCCACGCCACGCCGGGCGGAGGGCGAATACGGCGGGACTTTTCTGCATTCCGATGTGGGGCCGGGGGGGTGGGGCACCAACTTTGGCAAAGTTGCGTTCCGAGAGAAGAGGGGCGCACGGCACGCGCGATGCGCCCCCCCCAGGGATGAGATGCCGGGCCCTCCAGCAGGCGCCTGTCCGGCAAGCGAACGGTCTGTCGCCACCGGGGGGCGCCCGTGGCGCTGGAGGGGCGGCAACCCCGCGAGAGTCGGGCCCCGGCACCCAGAACGGCAGCCACCAGCAGAGAGCGACGGCTCGGTGCCCGGACGGCAGCCACCAGACAGCGGCGGGTCGCGCCAGCCGATGCCCGGGGCGGCAGCCACCAGCCGAAAGCGGCTCGCGCCACCTGGGGCCAGGGGCGGCAGCCGCCAGTCGAGAGCGAGACGCGCCAGCCGGTGCCGGGCGGCGGCAGCCGAGAGCGAGCCGCCCCAGCCGATGTCCAGGGTGGCAGCCGCCAACTGAGAGCGGGGCGCCCCAGCCGATGCCTGGGGTGGCAGCCGCCAGCGGAGAGCGGCTCGTGCCACCTGGGGCCAGGGCCGGCAGCCGCCAGTCGAGAGCGAGACGCGCCAGCCGGTGCCGGGCGGCGGCCGCGAGGTGAGAGCGGGTC
>NZ_BMTR01000023.1 GCF_014649775.1 Streptomyces longisporoflavus
CGTCGAGGCGGCGCGGCACGCGGTGGGCCGGATCGCGGACATCACGGCCGACAAGCACATGGAGGGCGTACGCCTCACCCGCTGGCTGCTCTCTCCCGTACCGACGTTCAAGCTGTGGCGCCGCATGAAGCTGTGGGAGCTGCGCTCCAACGAGCAGGTCATCAAGCTGGAGCAGGACCGCCTCATCTATCAGGCCCGCCGCCTGAAGGCCTGTTTCGGCCGTTTCCTCAGTACGCCCCCGACTCCCGCAGCTCGGCCTTCACCCGCTTCTCGAACTTCGGGCAGTACGCCGCCGACCCCAACACCACCAACTCCTGCGCCTCGCCCTTCTCCGTTCCCCAGTCCTCACCGATCGGGTACAGATCGCCCTCGCCCAACAGCCACTCGACGGAGTGGCCAGCCTTCAGCGCGGCGCACCACCCCTCCGGCATCGCCGTCAGCTCCTCACGTGAAGGGCTCTTGTCCGCCCACGACGTGATCCCTGCCGAGTTGATCGACTGCACCCACTGGTCCTCCGGACGCAGCTTGTACGCGGTGCTCTTGCTGGTCTGCGGTTCGGCCTTGCTGCCGCTGTCTCCTCCGCAGGCTGTGAGCGTCAGCAGCGCAGCAGCGGCGAGTGCGGCGATGGTGGTGCGGCGCATGGTTCCCCCCAGGCGTTGTGTGGCGTGGAGCGTAGCCGGGCCGGCGGGGGCTGCGGGCGAGAATGCGGGAGGCACGCCGCGTCGGGGGATGGCGCGGCGGGGCCTCTCCCGGGCGCGATCCGGCGCGTGATCCTTAGGCGTGTTGAAGTCTCACGCCTGGCGGGGCCGTTGTCTTCAGGCATGCCGGATACGCGGCCTGTTGCGGGTTGGTCGCACCGGACGTGACCATGAATGTTCACCGATGTGAGTGAACACGGCCTCGGTACACCGTATTTGAACATCGAGATTGGTAAGTGCATAGCCACCGTCCCCACGGTTTGCCATATGCTGACCGCGTTTCGCCAAGGTGCCCCTCCGGAACTTCGCCGCATTCATGCGGTGAAGGCCCGACCCCCGGGCCAACGGGGCCACTTGGAGGAGCCGGTGATCGATCCAATCGAGAACTGCCCAGCCTGCCAGCGCCGCCTGTCCGTACGGCAGGCAGTGGTCGACTGGGTTCCAGTGATCGGCCTGGTCATTGCCAGCGTGGTGCAGTCTCTCTGGGGTTAACCCCGTGGTACGTGGTCCTGCCGCAAGGTCGATGCTCATGAGTGAGCCCGACCGAATCCAAGACGGCCGGGCTCACTGACTGCCGCACCGCGAAGGGCCTGAGGCTGGTAGCCGCCAGCCGAGGGCCCTTCGTTGCATCGCAGGCAACCGCCCGGCAGACATGCGATCTATGGATGCGCGACAGCCCATTCAATCGTGGGCAAATTACATCGCGAAAACCAATTAAGCAATTATGAGGCCCTGTCGCTAAGGGAGTGCGCGGTGCGGCCTCATGCCGGGCGCGACCCGGCGCGTAGCTGTCAGTGTGGCAGTGGCGGTCGACCCGCTTCCTATTCGAGCGGTATCTCAACCTGATTGATCTTGCCGTGAGTCGACAGCTCCGCGTGGATGGCGCTGTCACCAGAGACGCCAGCGCGCTCAGCGGCCTTCACGAAGCCGCGGAGCTCGTCGAGGGTGGGCAGCTCGTGCGCCGCCAGAGAAGTTCGCTGCGCAGACGCGCGCCGCGGCGATCACGGTCCGCGAGATGATGACCTCCTGGCGCAACCGGCCGCCCGCCTCTGACGAGGCGGCACTGGCCCATGTACTCGCCTATGTACAGCACGACGTGTCGTCGGTCTGATCGCGCGATGAGTCGTCCCGGGGAGGTCTGCGCATTGCGCAGGGGTCTTCTGTGCGAATGCGCAGCGATGCTCCTATCGGCGCCGATGACGATGACCGACGACGACGCGATGACCGATGACGACGGCGTCGACCGATGACCGATGGCTGCGGACGCTGCCGCGTCTGCCGGTCGCGGACTGCGCTGCCGACCACCGCGCTCGTTGCGCAGTGGCGGACCCCAGGCCGACAGCTTCAGCTCCGCATGGTGCTACTCGTCTGATTGGAGTTGGTGCATGAGTTGTTCGGTCTCGATGTCCATCGGGAGTCCCAGTGTCCGGTTGGCCTGTTCCAGGCGTGAGATGGCCGCGTTCAGCCCGCTGCGGTTGCCGGCAGCATTTTCGATGATCATCCAGTCGCGATACAGGATTTCGGACGTTTCGTCTGCTTCGAGTCCGGTGGCGGTGGCGCGGCGGGCCAGGGTGAGGTCGTGGTGGGGGCCGGGGGACAGGCGGTAGGTGGCGACGGTGTGTGCCACGCTGACGATGCGCATCGCCATTTCCTGTTGCAGCGGCTGGCTCCAGGGCAGCGGCTGCGTACCGAAAGGGCGTCCGCGGACCTGCTCCAGGGCCGTCTCCAGCTCGGTGAGTCCGTCGGGCCCGTGGGGCAGGGCGGCTTCGACGAATTTCAGGAAATCGTGCCAGTCGCAGCAGATTTTGGGAGAAAGCTCGTACGGATCGGACTTGACGGCGCGGCGTGGCACGTAGGAGTTGCCGTCGTTGTCCTGGCCGAGGCTGCGGCGCAGTCCGCCCATGCGGGCGTTGAGGGTATCGATCGTCCAGGGGGTGGCCGGGTCCATGTCCGTGCACAGGCTGTCCGCGCTGCGTCCGGGCTTGAGATGCAGCAGCGCGGCCAACTGTGCCTCGCGGGTGCCGTGGCGGGAGGCGGAGACACCGGCGATGGTGACCGGCCCCAGTACCCGGATGAAGGGAACGCCCGGCTCGCCATCTGCGCCGGGGACGCGCGGCGCCGCATCAGGAGTCAGCCCGGGGGTGCCGGGCTGTGCGGGGGCGGCCTTCGGCCCGGGACGCGGGCTTGGGGCGGCGGCTTCCTCTTCGGCGTCGGGTGCGGGCCCGGGGTCTGCTGCTGGGGGCGCGGCCGGGGGGATGGGCAGGCTGATGGCGGCGGGGGAGGGCGAGGCGGTCAGCAGGGCCGGGAAGACGCCCAGTTCCTCGCCGCTTGCCGCAGCGCTCGCGCCCTCCTCCCGGCCGGCGGCGGGCGCCGCTGCCGGGGCACCGGAGGCGGAAGCGGGGATGCGGACGGCCTGGGGTGCCTCGTCCGGTTCCGGCTGTCGGGAGGCGGCCGTGGTGCGGGCCGCGTGGGCGGTCTGGGATTCGGAGGGCACGTGCTGCCAGGCGCCCTCGGCCGGGTGGGCGTCCTGTCCGGAGACGGCCAGCGCGGCGGTGATCTCCTCCACACTTTCGCGTTCCAGGCGCTGCAGGATGATGTCGGTCCCCAGGATGTCGAGGCGCTGGGGCCGGCTGCTGCCGGCGTCGAGCACCTCGTGCTGCTCGAACAGCAACTCCGCGGAGGAGGCCGGGGCGATCAGCGCAACCTGCATCACGTCGGTGGCCTTGTCGAAGGTCTCGGCGATCTGCCAGGCGCTGTCCGCGGTGAGCTCGGCCGCACACAGGATGAGGTAGGGGGGCCGGGCCTCTTCCCGTTCCTGGTGGGCTTCCAGGAGCCGCTCGGCGAAGTCGCGGGCGGCGTGGCTGCTTTCGCGCATGTAGGCGAGCGCCGAGGTCGGCAGGAGATGGTTCAGGCCTTCGCCGAAGCCGACCACGACGACTTCGGTCTGGGTGGCCCACGGGCTCATGCCGGCTTCCAGGGCCAGGGAGGTGAGGACCTCCTCGACCTGGTGCCGCTCGCCGTTCAGCAGCAGGACGCCGGCCTGCGGCAGGTTCAGCAGCACCAGGCGCCCCGACGCGTCCGCACCGATCGTGACCATCTCCGGATAGGGGGCGTCGACCTGCGCCGCATCCTGCTCGTCGAGGAGTTCGGCGGTCTCCTCGCACACCCACCAGCCCCCGGCCGCGGTGGTGAACGGGGGTACGGGGTTTGCGTGCAGGTCCTCGGGCAGGACCTGTACCCCGTGGTCGGTGAGGCGCGCGCCGCGCAGCTCGGGCAGCGGTTCTCCCGCGCGGGTGGTGTGTGCGGCCAGGGTGCGCAGGGCCCGGTCCAGCCGCAACGGGCCGTCGGGCTCGGCTGCCTGCGCCATCCGTGCCTCGGTCGGGGAGGTTTCCTCGGGCATGGCGATGAGTTCGCCGGGCTTGGCGCGGCGGCGCTGCAGGATGCGGCGCACCGACAGGGCCAGGGTGACCGCGGCCGCCAGCGAGGCCAGGACGCCGATGGTGCGGGTGTTCAGCAGGCTCGAGGATTCCCCGGCGCCGGGGTCTGGGGCAGGGGCAGGGGTGGACGGCGCAGGGCTGGCGGGTGTGCTGGGAGTGGCCGCAGAGGTATCGCGGTCGGAGGGCGGGGCCGTCGGGTGCCGGTCCGTGCGGTCCGGTGCGGGCGGAGGCGTCGGCTTGGGGGAAGGCGTGGGCTTGGCCGATTGGGCGGGCTTGTCCGCGCCGCCCACCGGGCCGCCGCGGTCCTTCCTCCCGTCCCGGCCGTTGCCGGTGCCCTGGCCCTGGCCGGTGTCCTGGCGGGGCGGCGTGTCCTTCTCCTTGTCGCCGGGTGCGTCACCCGGCCGTTCGGGCTGCTCGTTGCGTTCCCCGTGTGGCGCCTTGGGTGCATAGGCGGCCGGGATGGTGATCTGCTGGCCGGGGTAGATCAGGTCGGGATCGCTAAGGCGCGGTGTCCGGCCGGGCTGGTCGGTGTCCTTGCTGGCTGCATACAGTTGTGGCCAGCGTGCGGCGTCGCCGGTCTCGTCCTCGGCGATGCTGGAGAGCGATTCCCCGGCCTTGACTGTGTGCGTCCGCTGCCGCTCGTCAACGTCCGGCTTTTTGTGCTCGGCGGTGGTGCTGCTCGGTTGTTCGTCGGCGGCCAGTTGGACCTGCGGCGCAGACACCTCGGGCACCTCGGCCGGCGTGGGCGGGGGAGGGGTGCGGGCGTCGGCGGGCAGTTGCACCGCCAAGCCGGCGGGCAGCAGCGTCGTGTCGGGCAGAGTGGGATTCAGGGTGCGGATCTCGTGGGCGCGGGAACCGGAGCCGAGATACTCAACGGCCAGGTCCCAGACGGTTTCGCCGGTCTCGCCCACCACATGCACCGGCCCCTCGGCGGCCGCCGGAGCCGCGGGTGCCGAACGGCCGGCGTCGCCGGTGGGCGCGGCGGGCTGTAGGGGTGCGGTGGCAGCGGTCGCCGGGGCGGGGGCAGCCATCGCACTGCCGGCGGGCAGTATCAGCAGTCCGCCCAGGAGGAATCCGGCCAGCCGCTGCGGCGCGCCCAGCACTGGGCGCCGGTGCGCCCGTCGGCGGCGCCGTGCCGGACGGCGGTACAGCAAGTGCGCGAGTTCGGCGGCAACTCCCAGGGCGAACCACGCCCACAGCGCCCACGCCACCAGGGTCAGCACCGTCATCAGCACGTGCCCGTCGTCGGGCGACATCAGCGCATCACCGATGTCTCCGCCGCTGGGGACACCGCCGGGCAGGGTCCCCGCGGCGGCCAGGGTCCAGGGCACCCCTGCCAGCAGCAGTGCGAGAGCGGCGAGGCTGCCCGCCGCGCGCAGCAGGCGCAGGGCGAGAGCCGGGTGGCCGGGGGAGGGCTGGGGCATTCTCAGGCTCCGGGGTCGGTGCGTTCGAGCGTGACATCGGCGTGCGCGGTGACCTGCATGCTGGAGTAGCCGAATCCGCCCAGCAGCAGCGTCTGGTAGGTGTCCTGGACGGTGATGGTGATGCTCTGCCCGTCCTCGGCGATGGTCACGGTGCCCTGTACTCCGGCATCGGCCAGGAAGGCCTGCGCGGTGGCGGCGGCCTTTTGCGGGTCGGCGCGGGTGCCCTCGCCGGTGATCGCATCGGGGCCGTTGATCTCCTGGCCCGCGCTGCGCGCTGCTTCGGCGGCGATGTCTTCGGCGTCGGCGGAGGCCATCAGGAGCCGGCCGCCGTCCACGAGCAGCGCCAGCAGGCCGATCATGACGAGGGCGAAGCCGAGGAAATACAGCGTCACCGAACCCCGCTCGCTCTCCCGACGGCCGCGACGCCGTGCCCTGATGTGCTGCTCCTTGATACTCACTGAGCTTTCCCCTCGCTGGCGGCCCGGGCGACGTACCGGTCTACTGCGCTGTGCCGCGTCGCGGTGAGCGTCTTGGACCCGGGAAGCCCCGGAACTGCCAGCTCGGCCAGGGGGATGGTGCAGTCCACCCGCACGGTGACGGTGCCCGGCTGGCCGGGCTGGGAGGGAAAACCGCTGGTGTCGACGACGATGTCCGAGCTCGCGCAGGTGCGCTGCGCCTGCCCCAAAGACTGCAGCGCCGCTTGTCGGCCGCGGGCCCGGGCCGTGTCGGGGTCATCCGATGCGCTGGCCGCGCGGGCGGCGGCCGCCGCCGCGTTCGCGGCAGTGCTGTCGCCCAGACCGGCCAGCCCGAACGCGGCCAGGATGCCCAGGATCGGCACCAGCACTGTCAGGCACAGCAGCGCCTCCAGGGTGTAGGACCCCCGCTCCCCGCCACCGCGCGCACACACTGCTCGCGCCAGTGCGGCGCGCAGGCCGTTGGCCGGCGCGGCAACGGCGGCCCCTCCAACCAGCCTCGGAATCTGATGCGCGCTCACCCGTTCTTCTCCACGGCGTCCTCGGCGCTGCGCTCGATCCGCAGGTCCCACGGCAGGAAGTTCATGACGCGCCCCGTCACCGTCACCCGCACCCGCTCGCCCGTCGAACCCGCGGTACTGACCCCGGCCTGCTGGACCACACCGACCTGGCTCAGCCAGGACTGCGCACGCTGCGCCCCCTGCCCGGGGTTCGACTGGAACTCGGCGCCGGTCTGCGCGCCCTTGCGGGCCGCGGTGTGGGCGGCGGTACTGGCCAGGAAGAACACCCCCAACTGCAGGACGAGGCAGGAGATGAACAACAGGACGGGCGCGATGATCAAAAACTCCAGGGTGGCGATGCCGTTGTCCCCGCGGGGTCCGCGCCCGGCGGCCAGGCGGCGCTGCCACCACTGGCGGATCCGCTGTCTCATGCGCCGACAGCGGCCTTGAAACGGTCGATCAGCGTGGTCGACGTGGATTTGAACACCGTGCCGAACGCCACGGCCACCCCGAGCACGACGGCCCCCAGGATCAGCTTCTCCAGGGTCTCCATCCCGGCATCCCGGCGCGCACCGGACATCTTCTCCACCCGGGTCAGCCAGACAGTGTGCAGCCGTATCGCCGCGTGGTCGAGCTTGGTTAACCGCATGATCTTCGTTCCCCTCGTTTCCACCGCGTCTGCGTAGCGCGGGTGTTGGCTGTCAGATGTTGGTCAGGGCGCTGAACGCCGGATACGCGAACATGATCAGCACGACGGTGAACAGCACCGTGCCGGGCACCACCAGGCGCTCCGAGGCTGAGTTGGCCTCGGCCTCGCGGTCGGTCAGCAGCCGCTGGCGCAGCAGCAGCGCCTGGGTCGCCAGGGTCTTCTGGATGGAGGCGCCCGCACCGGCCAGACTGAAGCTCTCGGCGGGGGCGGCCAGTTCGGGAATGTCCAGCTGCTCGCCGAGCTGCTTGAGGGCTGCCCACTGCGGGATCCCGGCGAGTTCGGCGCGTTTGAGGGCGGCGCTGATCCGGGTCAGGATCCAGTGATCGCCGACCTCCGCGGTGCGCTGCACCGCCGCCTCCGGCCCCACGTTCGCACCGCGCTCCAGCTGGGCGCGCTCCAGGAAGGAGGCAATGGCGTAGCGGACCTCCAGACGGGCGGCCTTCGCCTTGCGGCGCACCGTGGCATCCGCGTCGAACCAGATGTAGGCCGCGAAGACCAGCGAGGCCAGCAGCGGCGGTGCCCACGACAGGCCGAAGCCCGCCAGGGTCAACAACAGCCCGGCCACTTGCACCATCACCAGCGCCAGCAGCGACCCGAGGACCTTGGTCCCGACGTGGTAGGCCGCCGACCTTCCCAGCAGTTCCAGGTCGGCGCTCGGCACGCTCAGCCGGTGCCCGTGGGTGGCCAGGATCTGCTCCCCGGCCCGCTCCCGCAGCGATCCCTCCTGTCCGCGACGTCGCGCGCCGGCCGGTGCGGCGGCGGGCGGGGCTGCGCGGCCCGGTCGCGGGGTGGTGTTCTCCAGCCGGTCCAGGACCGCGTCCATGTCCGGCCGGGACGGCAGCAGTTCGCGTACCAGCAGGAACAGACCCCCGCCGACGACGGCGCCGCAGGCGAGTGCTCCGGGAGAGATCACAGCAGGGCCCCCTTCGTCTTCTGCTTCCCGGGCGCAGCCGCCCCGACCACGGCACTGGGCGTGCCGTCGCCGAGCCCGGCCGTGGTGGCCAGCGGGGCCAGCAGTCGCGGTGCGGGCTTGGACTGGGCAAGCTTGCGCATCCCGGCCAGCGCGCCGGTGAACATCGCTCCGAGGAGCAGCATCACCAGCTGGCCCGAAGCGGTGCGGTAGATCTCGCCCCAGGAGGGGTTGGTCAGGATGTACGCGGCGATGGCCAGGGAGATGACCGACACCCAGCGGGTGCCGGTGCGCACCTGGGCACGCTTGGCATCCAGACTGCGCAGCGAGATTGCTTCCTGCTCGGTGAGCGTGGCCATGGACTGCAGGGCCCGGCTCAGGCCGGGCCCGTGGTCCTGGGCGTGGGTGAGGAAGAGCATCACCGCGTTGTCCACGGCACCGTCCGAGAACGCGTCGGCGAACTGGCGGTAGGCCAGCGAGGGGTTGGCGCCCACCCGCAGGCGGGCGGCCAGCAGCCGCACCTGCGGCCGGATCACCTGCGGGGCGCGGGTCGCCGATGCGGTGATCGCGCTGTCCAGGGTGCCGCCGGTCTCGTGCACCCCGGCCAGCTGCTGCATCCACTCGGCCAGGGCTTCCAGACGCACGATCTGCCGGCTGCTGGTCCCGGCCGGATTCCAGATCCACGGGATCCCCAGCACCGCCACCCCCGCCAGCAGTCCGTGCACCGGGCGGGCCCAGATGAGCCAGGCGCCGACCGTGGCCAGGGCCGCGGCGATGACGATGTAGCGGTAGCGCCGCGCCCACGCCTCGGGCAGCGCCGCCTGCGCGGCCTGCCAGCGCACCAGCCACCGCGACGGCGGCCGGCCCGCAGCCGCGGCCGCCGGGACCGGGATGGCACCGCGTACGGCGACCAGCAGCCCGCCCACGATCAGCGCGCCGCACAGCGCGGCGAGCAGACTCCATTGATCACTGCTCACGTGGCACGCTCCGATCCGCCCACAAGACCCAGGGGTGCGGGCCAGGTGCCGTACTGGGGCACGGTCAGCCAGCGCCGGTCGAGTCCGGCCAGAGCCTCCAGCTCCGTGATGCAGGAGGGTGCCAGCTGCGGCACCCCGCGCGGATCCGACCCGTTCGGCGCGAAGATCTCCTGGATGGAGGGGTGGCCGCCCTCGCCGGGCTGCACTTCCAGGACGTGCGAGACGAACCGGTGGCGGCGCCCGCCGATCCGCGTCTGGTTGATCTGCTTGAGGTAGACGATGAAGTTGATGCTGGTGCCGACGAGTTCGTGGACGTCGTCGCGGTGCATGCCCCGGCACAGGGTCACCAGCCGGGGCAGTACGAGGTCGGGGTAGGCGGCGTGCAGGGTGCACATGGAGCCGGCGCCGCCCGCGCTCATCGCCTGCAGCATCGCGATCGCCTCACGGTCACGGACCTCATCGACGATGACGCGGGTGGACAGCATGCGCAGGGCATGCGGGAACATGTCCTCCACGCTGATCTGGCCGACCTGATGCCCGTCGACGACCTCGCCGTTGGACTCGCGGGACTCCATCGCCAGGAACTGGGCACCGCCCTGATGCTGGTCCAGGAACAGTTCGCGGTCGGACTCCAGGGTGACCACCCGTTCTTCCGGGGGGATCTTGTGGGCCAGGGCGCGCAGCAGGGACGTCTTGCCGGTGCCCATGTCCCCGGCGAGCAGGATGTTCTTCTTCGCCAGGACCAGCGCGTGCAAGAACGCGGACAGGGCGGGGGAGAGGGTGCCCCACTCCTTGAGTTGTTCCAGGCTGGAGGTCAGCACGCGGTGGCGGCGCACGCCCAAAAACGGCACTGGGGTCAGCGTGGTGGCCTCGGCGCGCGAGCCGTCCGGCAGCCGGAAGCTGACCATCGGCGAGGACGCGGACAGCCGCCGCTCGCGGTGCCCGGAGTTGGACGCCAGCCGGTTGATCAACGCGATCAGTTCGTCGTCGCTCTGCGCGATGGGCGGGACCCTCGCGGTGGGCCGGTTGAAGTAGTCGACCTGCACGTCGTCGCCCAGCACGACGACGTTCTCCACGTCCGGGTCATCCAGGTACTTCTGCAGCGGACCGGCGTGGAACAAGGCGTCGTAGACGGCCTGCGCGAGCGTGTCGACCTGTGCTGGGGTCAGTGCCGCCGTCCGGCGGGCCTGATTGACGGCCCACCGTGAGACGCGCTCGGCGACCAGCGAGCGGGCCCGTTCCCGGCGCGCGCTCTCGTTGGGCAGCGGGTCCTGGTCGTCGGCCGCCACGATGTCGTCGCTGACCGCATCGCGCAGTGCGGCGATGTCCTGCGGCGAGGCGGGCAACGCCCCCTGCCCGGTGACCTCCACGGCCGACGGTGAGGGGAGCGCCGCGGCCGGGCGCAGCGTGTGCGATCCGGCCCCCGGGGCGGCTGGGGCGGCGGGTCGCAGGGCCTGGCTGAGCACATCCTGCAACCGTGCCGGTGCCGGCGCGGGTGTCCCGTTCACCAGGGGCGGCTCGATGCGGAGGTCAGCCATGGGCGCTCACTCCCAGACGCGGGTCCCGGCTCGTCGGGGGCGGGGCCTGCCGGCTCGAGGACAGCCGCTGCAGCACTCCGGCCACCACGGGCGAACTCACCGGAGGTGTAGGCATGTCCAGGGCACGGCGGCGGGTATGGACCTCCACTCCGATGGCCTGCACCGTTTTGCGGGCCTGCTTGAGCAGGCCGAGCTTCATCAGTTTCGGCGGGCGCTGCGAGCCGTGCGTGAACAGCGTGCCCGCCGTCGTATCCCACGGCAGCATGTCCACCACCGGGACCGCGAAGCGCCGCGCGATCGCATCCGTACGCAACCCGCCCGCAGAGGCAGGCAGTTCCTGGATGACCAGCAGCCGCAGCGCATCCGCGCCGCTGCCCCGCTGCTCCAACTCCGCCTGCAGCAGCCGCGCCACCGGCAGAGTCTGCGCCACCGAGGTCAGCGTGTTGCGCACCACCAGCAGCACCACATCGGCCCGGTGCGCGAGCACCGCAGGAAACAGCGCCGGGTGCAGCCCGCCGCCATCGACGACCACCTGACCTGCATCGACCACCACGTCATAGCCGGCGTGCTGGTCCATCGCCTGCAACAGCAGCGACAACGGCTCCCACGTCCCGGCCAGCGCGGAGGCCTGCGTCGGGTCGGTCAGCCCCGGCAGCAGCAGCCGATTGCCGTCCGCGTCCAGCGGGCGCAGGTGCGCCTCGAAACCCTCGGCCAGCTGGTTTTGCAGGTGGGCCTGGGCCAGATGCCACAACCCCACCTCCCCGCCCCACGCACCCTGCCGGTAGCCGGAGCGGATCGAGGCCTGCTTCGCCGCCGCCTCCACCAACAAAGAAGGGCGGGCGCTGGAAAGAGCGAGAGCCAGGCAGGACACGGTGACACCGCACCCGTGGCCGCCGGCCAGCACCATCACAGACATCGCGCCTCAGCCCCCGGCCGCGGTCTTGAGCACGATCGCCACCCGGCCCGCGCTCGCATCCGATGCCACCACACCGCTGTCGGCATCCCGCACGGCGGTCTGCACCACGACGTCACCGCTGCTGGACGGCGCACCCACCTTGACAACACGGCCTGCGACTTCGGCGAGCTCGGGCTGCTCCTTGCCGGCAACCTCGCCCTCCTTCGGCCGGGTCACCAGGCTGACCGTGGCGCCGGGCCGCAACGCGTCGACCGGCGCCATGCCCCGCTTCACCTCGACCGCCACCAGCGCCTCACCCGGCTTGAGCCCGCCCTTGCCGGTGAGCTGCCGGGAGGTGAGCAGCGAACCCTGCGACAGGGCGGATGCAGCCCGCTGACCGATGATTGTGGTCTTCTTGGTGGCTGCCACCGGCTTGAGCCCGGGGTCCTCCGGCAAGGCGACCACCCGCAGATCCCCAGCCGTGATCTTCGACCCGGCGGGCACATCACGGGCCAGTGCCAGGACGTCCGTGCGCTCACCCGAAGCGTTCAACAGCCCGGCGAAACCGATCGCGCCGGCCAGTACCATCACCGCGCCGATCACCATGAACGAGCGGCGCCGACGACGCGGCGGTTCCGGGTCGATGATGTCGAGATCGGGGCGCATCACGTCCCCGGCCGGCGGGGCGGGCACCGGTGCCGCCCTGTTTTTCGTACTGCTCTTCAACACGTGCCTGCCATCCCGCCTAGTCGAGGACTCTCATCTCGCCCACGGACACCTCGAAGTCGCTCTCACGCACCTCGGTGAACGCGCCTGTCTCTCCACCGCCCCCGGTGACCTGCCACTCCACCGCCCACGTCGCGGTCGCGGTGCCCTTGAAACGCCCGCCCGCGCGGTCCGTGGACGCAGTGCGGTAGAAGTGCCCGCAGTCGGGAGACTTGGCCATGCCGTAGGAGGCCTTGTACTTGGTCCCCGCGCCCTGGCAGGTGACGGATTTCCCGTCGCCCATCGCCCAGCGGATCGAGGACACCTTCGCGGTCGCCGACACCGTCACCCCCGCCAGCGACGCGGAAGCGGAGTTGGGGCCGAACGTGGTTGGGGAGGGCTCCACCCACATCCACATCGGCACCCCGACCGTGTACTTGCCCGCCGCACGCGGGCTGGCGATCTTCGGCCCGATCAGCAGCATCCTGTCCACGGCCTCCCGTGCCAACTGCTCCGGGTCGACGTCTACAGCCGGGGCTTCGGCGGCCCAGAAGGTTTGGGGGATTGCGCCCAAAGCGCCCGCGCCCATGGCCATTCCGGCTTGCTGCCCGAGGCAGACCCGGGTGTAGATGGCACCCTCGCCTTTGCGGCCCTTCCAAATGGGGGCGCTCTTGGGCGGCTGAGGTTCAAGACGCTGCACGGCGCACAGCTGTGGGCGTGGCTTGCCCTTCTCCCCCTTCCCCGCCGTCTGGCTTCCGCTTCCGGGCTGCTGGGTCTGCCCTCCACCGCCACCGGGCTCCTTACGGCATACGTAGATCCACGACGCGGGCCCGCACGGCTTGCCCACACCGGATTTACCGCCGTCGTCGGCATGGGCCACTCCGGGTAGTAGCCCCGCTCCTGCTACCGCAGCCGCCACGAATGTCAGGACGACGGCTTGCAGGGGTCGGCGCTCGGCTTGAATCCCGTGATCATCCACTTCTTCCCCCACTTTTCCGCGTCGATGGTGGTCTCGAAGCGCGAAGGCTGTTCCGACGGGAGTGGCTGCACCTCGCCCGATCCGCGCTTGACGGTCTTCCACTCGCTGATGTCCAGGCAGTCGGACAAGCGAGCCTTGGGGATCTCTTTCCGCAGGTCCAGGGACGTGACCTCGGTGTCATGCGAGGGAGCACCCTTGGTCACGGTGTCAGCCTGCTTCATCCCCAACAGGTCACCCATGACGCGTCCGAGTGCGTCCTTGGTCGAGTAATCCTTCAGGTTCGTGCCATCGATCGAGCCCTTGGCGTACGCCTTGACCTGCTCCTCCCACATCCGCTCGTACACCTTCAGGACTGCCTGCTTGTCCTTGGCCTCAGGGTCGTCGCTCTTGGACGGCGTCGGTGAAGTCTCGGGATTTGAAGCTGACGGAGTGGCGGGCGGCTTGGAATCCTCGCTCTTGTCGCCGCTGCCGCTGCAGGCGGTGAGTGCGCCTGCGGTGCACAAGGTGAGAAGCAGGGCCGCTGCCTGCTGCCTTTTCCTGGTGCGAACACCGAAATATGCCTGCTGATTACCTGCTCGAGTCACTGTCTCTCCCCGTACGCCGTAATACTGCGCCGTCGAACTCCCGGGGCATGGAGCAAAGCGATAAGGGGAGAACGCGGCTGGTCCGAGCTGCGGTGATGTGCTTGGTGCCGGTCACACTATGGCGCAGGGCGCCCACCGGTCACCCTGTTCTCTCCTGCCCTGTGGGGTAGTTGGCGGGGATCCAGCCACGACGCAGCACCAGAGCGGACGATTCGGCGCCCTGCGCTGGAGGCAGATGGTGCAGGATTGAACATCTGGTCCGGTGCAAAGGCGAACGTTGAAACGGAGAGCGAATCCGGAGTTGGTACTCCTGGTTGGTCACGTCCGAAGGTCAAGCTCGGTGCCGCCGGGTGCTCTCACACAGGGGGTACAAGCCACCGAAAGATCAACGAATCGAAGGCGGCTGCGCCAGCCCTACTCGAGTGCCGGGGACGCTTTGAAGCGCGCGGGCGGGGGAGGTAGCGAGCAATTGCCCCTCCAAGGCCAGAAGCCACCTGTTCAGGGGTGGGTGCCCTGGGGTTTTCGCGGGCGAAGGGTGCGATGCGATGCCAGCCGTGCTACACGTGCTGGCCCTCGACGTCACCCTGGAACGGAAGCGCGGTGCACTACCTCCCGCGCCGTGGGATCGGGCCTCTGTGCCGCAGAGGCGGGGCGCGCTTGCTCATCTGGCGGGGCAGTGAGCAAGCTCGGAAGAAGGAAAGCGGAATCCCGCAACGCTCTGCTTACGGCTTCTGCGCCGTGCCCTTCGATGGGCCGGGGGAGGCTTGTTGGTGTGCCGACTGGCCCGGTGCCTTGGCATTGCAGTCCCGTAGACGTGGCGGCACCTGCTCCGGGATGGTCGCGAAAGTTGGCGCAAAGCGCTCTTCGACGGCGGCGGCCGGCTGGGGGAGCCCTGCGGTGAGCCGATGAGATGGGCGAAGCCTGCGTGTGTCCCAGTTGATCGCCGACTACCGGGTGCGGGGTCGACACCGTGCGGGGCCGCCCGGCGGCGAGACATCGGATCGTGGAGCGTCAACGCCTCATCTGCCGTGGAGGCGTCGTTACCGGGTGCAGCGTGCCGCCCTGGCGGCAGGCGACCGGCTGGCTCCGTTCCCGCTCGCCGCTGCCGAGCCGCAGCCGGGCTGCGAGGGAGAGCCGCCCGGAGCTATGCCCAGCCGTGCTCGGTGAGTACGCCGTGGTCGTGGAGATACCCGAGCAGGCCTTCCTTCGGGTACTCGATGATGTCGTCGGGCAGATCGTGGATGTTGAACCATTGAAGGCCCAGACACTTCGCAGGCTCCCGGTTGACGGGGTGCCCGCTCCACAAGGTGGCCACGAAGAAGAACCCGATGCGTTCCATGGCCTCGTTCTGCCGGTGGTGCACGACATGGTCCAGGCGCAGATGGTCCGGATCGACCTCGACACCGGTTTCTTCCAGCAGTTCGCGGGCTCCGCCGATGCTGAGGGCTTCCGCCCGGTCGAGCTTGCCCGTGGGCAGGTGCCGGCGGCCTCTGCCGTAGGATCCGCCGCGCTGGGAGAGCAGCAGCGTGTCGGCGTCGCGCAGGATGACGTGGGTATCGATGACGGGTTGCGCGGGTTGCGGCTTCATGATCCCTGCGGTGTTGGGTCCGGTGGGATGGCCGGCCGTACTGAGGTCGGGCGAGGTCCCGGGCATACAAGGGTTGCCCCTGCGGTGCAGCTGCCGTGGTAGCGGTACTGGACCTCATCCGGGGGGCGTCTGTGGATCCTCTGTCATCTCGGGGCCGTCGGGGTATCCGACGCCGACGGGGTGCGGAGCCACACGGTCAGATGTGAGGTGAGAGGGCTCGGTCTTTGTGGGCTGAAGTCGTGGTCGGCGAAGAAGTTGATGAGTTCGTCGGCGGTTCGACGGTTGTGGAACCTCTGTGCACCGTGGGCTTTGTGGATACTGATGTTCTCGGTGATGACGGTGGTCACGGTTGAGAGGGGCTGTGCCAGTTCCCGGTGGGGATGGGGCAGGTGGTCCAGGGTGTCGATGATCCATAGCGCGTCGGTGCCGGTGGCTGCGTCGAGTCGGTCGGGCTCGACGGCTTGGATGGGCCGGTTGCTGCGCGCGGCGCGCCATTCCAGGAAGCGGGTCGAGGGCGAGTGGTAGTCGCACGGGGTCACGGTGTAGCCGAGGGAGCGCAGCCGGAGAGTGTCCTGGCCGATGCCGCAGCCGTAGTCGATGAGGGTGTGTACGCCCAGCTGTTCGAGGATCGGGCGGGCTTGGCGGAGGTAGGGCGGGCGGTTTCCGCTCGCGGTCCAGATGGTCGAGTTGTAGAGGTAGTCCGTACTGGAACGGAAGAACTCTGCGCGGGCGGCTGGCGTGGTCGGTCGAGCCGTGTCCCAAGCGGCGGCCAGGGCATGCGAGGAGTCGTAGTAGGGGATGAAGTCGTCCGCGAGGAATTCGCGTAGATCACCAAGGAGTGCGGAGCCCCGGGCTCGGTGCCAGCGGTAGACGTTCCACGCCGTCCAGCAGTCGGGGCAGCGGTCGAGGTGGCGGCGCAAGGAGCTAGCACGCGCGGTGGCGAGTTGTTGCCTGATGAAGGCGGGGAACAGTACGCGGTGGTGGCGGCAGCGCTGAGGGGTGGTCGCTGCGGTCATGGTGTGCCGGCCCCTGTTTCGGGGCGGATCAGAGCGCTCTGGTCCCTGGTGAGGGTGGGGACGTCCATGCGGGCGGCGCGGGCGGCGTCGATCCCGGCGGGCGCGTCGTCCACGGAAGGGCAATGCGGGGCGGGTACGCCGATGCGGTGTGCGGCCTGCAGATAGACCTCGGGCGCCGGTTTTCCCGGGGCGACGTCTTCGGCGGTCACGATGGCCTGGAAGGCGTTGAGCAGGCCAAGGGCGCTCAGACCTGCGGTGGCCAGCGGGCGTCGGGCACGGGAGGCAATGGCGCAGGGGAGGCTGGCGGTTCGGGCCTGTCGCGGGAGCGCGAGGGTGATGGGGATGGGCCGTAGACGGCCGGACTGCAGGTGACGCAGCAGCAGTTGGCTGCTGGGGGTGCGAACCTGCGCCGCGGGCACGGGCTTGGGCAGCAGGGCGATCAGGTCGGGGATCGGGAGGCCCGCATGCCGGTCCCGGGGCGCGGGGAGTTCGACGTGGTAGGGGGAGCGGGCCTGGGCGTGGTGGCGGGCCTGGTGCGTGTCAGCCAGGGTGCCGTCCCAGTCCAGGGCGAGGCCCTGGATGCGGCCGGGTCGCAACGGCAGGGCGCTGTCACGCGCGCGGGTGACAGAACGGCAAAGGGGGGCCGGATTGACGGATGTGGGTGGAGGCGCTGTGGGAGGGTCGAGGGATCCGGCCGTGTCCGCGGCCGCTTGCTGCAGGTAGGCCGGGGACTGGGATATGACCATCAAGCACGCCACCGCTTCCGTGTTTACCTTCGCCGTCGTGGACGGTGAGTGGCACATCGGCATGATCGAGCATCCTCGGCTGTCGTGGTGGATGGTTCCCGGCGGTCACGTGGAGGGGGATGAGACTCCGGCCCAGGGGGCTTTGCGGGAGCTGGTCGAGGAGTCCGGGTTCGAGGGGAGGCTGTTGCCCGCGCCGGTGTTGGAACTTCCGGACGGATACCCGCACCCGGCGGTGGTGGCACCGTGGTGGACGGTCGCGATCAAGGCCGGGCGGGACAACCACCACCCCGAAGAGCATGTGCACATCGACCATCTGTACGTCGCGGTCGTCGACGCGCCGCTGGAGCCGGTGGCCGTGGCGGCCCACCCCTTCAAGTGGGTGTCCCAGGCGCAACTCGGTGAGCTGCACTCCCCGGATGACACCAAGGTCATCGGCAAGGAGCTCTTTGGCCGGATCGCCGAGCTCGGGTCGCTCACCGTCTGACATCGCCGCTGGCCGGTGAGCCGGAGCGTTGCTCGGGCAGGCTGCAGACGTGCGCGGTGCGCCATGCCTCGTTGATCCATGCGGCGATGCGGGTGGCCGCGGCGTCTGGGGGTGTGGTCCGCCGGTCGAGGACGCGGTTGCGCTCCCCGTGGGTGACCAGGGTGCGGAACAGCTCGTCGGCCCGGTGGTGCAGTCTCCGCTCCTCGGCGGTGAATTCCTTGTGATCGCGCTGCTGCGCGCGCTGCAGGGCGGTGTCCACGTCGTCGGTGACGAAGATGGTGAGGTCGGGGATCGGGCGCCATCGGGCGCCCAGGGCGAGCAGGCGGTGCGCGGTCTCCAGGGGGCGCTGGGGTTGGAGGATCAGCGCTTGGTAGACGGCGGTGGAGTGCAGGCTGCGGCCTTCGAGGACGATGTCGCCGGCATCAAGAAGGGGTCGGCTGTGTTCGTAGTCGTGGGTTTTCACCGCGAGGAGTAGCAGGGTTTCGCTGCGGGGGCTGCCGCCACGCAGGAAGTGATCGCCGTGGCTGGCCTGCTGCATCGCTGTGAGGATTTGTGCGGGCAGGCCGGGGGCCCGTCGGGCCGTATCCGTGCGGAGAACTCGGCGATCGTATGGCTGGGCGCGTCCAGGTGGGGGCGGAATCTTTCAAGGAGGTAGTCCTTGCCGACTCCGTTGATCCCTTCGATGCTGACGAGCAGTCCGGCGTGGGGCCTGGGCTTGTGCACGGTGACGGATCCCTTCGCGTCTCAGCCAAAGGCGAGCTGTTCGGGCTCGGCGGCTCTGGGCGGCTTGGCGCACCGCTTGAGCAGGTCACCGAGTGTGGTGACCTTGCGCGACCCGGCGAGGTGGCTCAGCAGGCGTTGGAAGAGCAGGGCGGTGACTTCGACGTCGGCCATGGCACGGTGACGGGCCGCGGGGTAGGGGAGAGAGAAGTGGCCGATCAGCGCGTCGAGGTTGTAGGCGGGCAGGTCGGGGTGTGCGAGTTTGGCCATGCGGATGGTGTCCAGTACTGGCAGCATCGCCATACCAGGGCAGTGGGTGCGATAGCGGTAGAGGAAGCCGGCCTCGACGGATGCGCTGTGAGCCACGAGCACTGCGGGCGCGCCGGGAAGGGCGGCGTCCAGGTGGGCCAGGACCTCGGAGGCCGGAGCGCTGTTTTCGATGTCCTGGGCGTTGATACCCGTGTGCATGGTGACGGACGGGGTGACCGGAGCGTGCGCGGGAGGGCGCATCAGGGATTCACGGCGGAACCCGGTGGGTTGGGGGCCCTGCTGGGGGTGGTGCTGTAGGGAGACTACGGCGACTTCGATCGGCTCGGGCGGGTAGCCGGTGGGGGTGGTGCCCTCGAAGTCGATGACGTGGAAGGTGGTTTTGCGAAAGTCCGCGTCGTGGGCGAGGTGGGTCACGGCGTCCATGCCCGTGCCTCCTTGGCGATGGTGGTGGCCAGCGTGTGCAGGTGCTCGTCGGGCAGTGCGTCGTGCAGGACCAGGGCGAGTGTGCGGTCGATGAACCGGGCGGCCCGGTGACAGGCTGGTGCGGGTCGCGAGACCAGGGCCGGGCGCCGGTCAGCGGCCGTGAGGTGGAAGGTGCCGACACTGTTGGGTACGCCGTGGGCGGCGAGCAACGCGCAGAAGGCGCGCGGCTCGTCGAGGTGGATGCGGAACAAGGCGCTGTAGCCGTTCCATCCGGCGGGCGCGGGCAGGGGCTCGAGTTGGTCGACGTCGTGCAACAGGCGGGTCAGAAGGGCGGCTTGGGCGCGTCGGCGCGCAAGGAGCTCGGTGAGGCGAATGAGGTTGGAGTGAGCGTGGGCGGCGAGGGACTCGGCGAGGCGGTAGTTGTAGCCGATGCGGGCGAGGGGGGACCGGTCGGCGGGAGGAGCGAGGTAGTGGTTGGACAGGGCGCGGGCCTCGCCTGCCAGCGTTGCGTCGTTCGTGAGGAGGAAGCCGCCTTCCCCGGACCAGATGAGTTTGCCGTCCTTGGTGGAAAAGCAGCCGATGTCGCCGTGGGTTCCGGCCCACTGTCCGCCGGTGCGCGTACCGATTGCCTGACAGGCGTCTTCGATCACCAGGAGGCGATGCTCGCCCGCGAAGGCGTGCAGGTCGACGGGGTCGGGGACGCGACCCCACAGGTGTACGGGCAGGAGAGCGCGGGAGCGCGGGGTGAGCTTGGTTGCGGCGTCGTTCAGGTCCAAGTCGATGCCGTCGGCGTCGCAATCCACGAAGACGGGGGTGGCTCCGGCGTGGTGCACCGCGGCGATCGGCATCGGTACGGTGAGGGCCGGGACCAGGACTTCGTCGCCTGGCCCGATGCCCGCGGCCAGGAGCGCCACGTGCAGGGCTGCGGTACCGGAACTGACGCTGATCGCGTGCGTCACGCCCAGGGTCCGGGTGAGGTCGTGTTCGTAGGCGCGGGCGCGCTCGGTGGTGAACGGGGTGGACGTGTGGGGTGTCCCTGGTGTCGGGGGCGGTGCAGCGGAGGTGCGGTTCATGGACGCCTCTTGGTGAGGAAGGACGAGAAGCCGGTCAGTGGCCACATGGGCAGGCAGTCGGCGGAGAAGAGTCCGCAGTCGGCGCAGGTGCCGTCGTGAGTGAAGAGGTCTGCGGCACTGTGGTTGCGGATGGAGCGGTGCTGCTCCGCCGGGGTGGCGGCGATCTTGAGGCCGGAGGGGCAGTCCCATACGGATCCGTCGGGTTCGATGAAGTGCAGCCGTGTTCCGCCGAAGCAGCCCTCGACGTGGTGGGGGGAGCCGGGCGTGAGGGCGGTGAGGAACTGACTGGGGTAGGTGGTGTCCGGCAGGTCCACGGGGCGGCTGCGCCACAGCCGGTCCAGCTCGGCGCGGACCGCTGCGATGTCCTGTTGCCGCAGGCTCAGTTCGTCGTGCAGGGCGTGCTCGGCATCAAGGTGCAGGGGCTGGGGGACGAAGTAGTCGAGTCCCAGGTCCGCAGCCAGGCGCGGCACGGTGTTGACAGAGGCGATGTTGTGCCGCCCGATCACCGCGTACAGCCCGATGCGGGGCAGCGTTGCGTTGTCCCTGGCCCGCCACTTGCTCAGGTTGCGCACACCGGCCAGGACTTGCTCGAAGCCGTCCTTGCCGTTGCGTGAAGGGCGGTAGCGGTCGTTGACGGCGGCACGGTCGCCGTCCAGTGATACCGATACGGCATCCACGCCGAGTTCAACGATCCTGCGGGCGATAGCGTTACGGGCAAGGGGGAGGCCGTTGGTGCACAGCACTACCTGGATGCCGCCGCGCTTGATCGTTTCGACGATTTCGAGGACCGGAGGCCACAGCAGGGGCTCGCCGCCGGCGAGGAAGACGCGGCGCACCGGAGAGTCGGCGAGGGTGGCGGCAAAGCGGGCGATGCCGTCGAGGGACACGTCGTTGCGCGACAGGTGGGAGAGCTGCCCTGCCTGCGCAACGGGCTTTTCCCGGTGTTCTTCGACGGTTCCGAAATAGCAGTAGGTGCAACCCAGGTTGCACGGGCTGCGCAGGGCCCACAGGAGGTCTACGTCGCGGAGCATCCGGGCACCTCCTGCCGGGCGAGGAGCGCATCGCTGATGATCTGAGCCAGCAGGTCCAGGAAGTCCGCCTCGCTCAGCCCCCGCCGGTTGACGAGCTTGATCCGGCCGGGCTCTTGCGCGGCCCGGTGCCGGTACAGGCGCACGGCGCAGTCGGACAGGGCCCTGTCCGCCGGTTGCAGCGGGCCCCCGGTACGCAACGCGTAGCGCCGCGCACATGCGGCGAGGTCGTCCATGAGCAGCAGGGTGAGGTCCGGTAGCGGGCGCATGGCGGTGGCCGCCGCATAGATGCGGTCCATCTCGCCGTGCAGTGCGGCGTCAGAGGCGCCGGTTCCGGCGATGATCGCCGCCTGATAGACCGCCACAGTGTCCACGCCTCTGTCCTCCAGGACCACCGCAGGGTGCTGGCCGGTGGTGGTGAACTGCTCCCAGAGCCTGGCCTTGAGCGCCAGCAGCGTCAGTGTGCGGGCCAGCGGCGCATCGCCGCGCAGGAAAGGGTCCCCGCCGGCGGCGAGCGCTGTCACCAGTGCGGGCGCCAGGCCGTCGCGGGGCAGGTCGCTGAGTTCTGGGGCCAGCGTGCAGCCGGGCCCAAGGCGCCGTGCCAGACACCGGGCGAGATGGCTCTTGCCGACACCGTTGGGACCTTCCAGGCTGACCCAGAACGTCATGACCGCCTCCGGCACACGTAGAGGACCTCCTGGGCGGCCTCCGGGACCGCTGCCGCGGCGAGCGGGTCGAGGAAGGCTTGCGGGACGACGTGGGTCAGGCGCTCGAAGAGCGCGGCCGCCCCCTGGCCGAACCGCTCGGTCAGGGCCGCAGCGACCTGCCGGGGCCCGGCGGGCAGCAGGCCGACGGCGTCGATGACTTCCAGGCCGGAGGCGTTCAGTTCCGGTTCGAGCTCCTCGCGGTTCCATTCGTACACATGTACGCGGTGCTGCAGGGGACGGGGCGCCGGGCCGGGGGATTCAGGTGTCGACAGATACAGCCGCCCGTCCTCGACCAGGTTCTTTGCCATCTGCTGCAGACACAGAATTCCGCGCTCACGGGGCAAATGCTCGAACGCACTCGTGTTGATCAGGACATCGGCCCCGGGAACGCTCTCCGGCCACGTCTCGGAGGCATCCGTCTCCACCCAGGCGATCTCGAAGGGCCGACCCTGATAGTGCTCGTCGAGCCGCCCGGTCATGCTCCGGGCCTGGGTGATGTTGCCCCAGGAGATATCCAGGCCCGTGTAGGAGGCGATGGACGGGGCGGCTTTGTAAAGCATCGGCAGCTGCAGTCCGCGCCCGCAGCACACATCGACCACACGGGCGCCCGGAGCACAGCGCTCCGCGATGTACTGGTGCTGCAGAAAATTCATGATCCCGGATGGCTTCGCGTATCCGTTGAACAGCGCGGAGTAGAAGTCGTCCATCTGGTTGGTGCTGTATGGCCCGATCATCGGCGTGCCCGGCCGGGTCGCGCACCGATCGGGCCGCGTTTTCGCGGCCTGCGGGGTCAGCGGGTCTCCCACGGGAAGATCACCCATCCTTCGCAGTGCAGTGCGATGTAGTCGATGACGGTGTCCGGGGCGGCAGCCGCCTGCCAGTTCGCGAGGTTGACGCTCACCACGGCCGTCCGCAGCCGCCGCGGAGCAAGTGCGGTGATCATGCGGCGGGTGTGTTCGAGGGTTGCTCCGCTGCCGGCGATGTCGTCGACCAGGAGCACGTCGCTCCCGGCGAGGTCGCCGAGTGAGGCGGGGTTGCGATAACGGGGGGCGCCTGTCTTGGCGGCGTTGGTCGCGTCGCTGGCGGTGTGCGTCACCTCGACTGCCCGTACGTCGCGTATCCGGAGCTGGTGGGCGAGCTGGATCGCGGGGATCATGCCGCCACGCAGGATGCCGACGATCGTCTGCGGCTTGCTCTCCCCGGCGATCCGCTCTGCGAGCTGCCCGGTCAGGCGATCGGCGTCCGACCAGGAAAGCACGGCGCCGAGCGTGAGGTCAGCGGCCACACTGGTCTCCCCACATCAGGATGTGCAGGCGCGGACTGACTGCCCAGCCGCGAGGAATGGCGTGCTCGGCAAGGGTGCGCATGCCGTCGAGGATGCTCGCCTCGTCGGTGCCCTCAGGCATCAGCCACACCGGGGCGAGACCGTACAGGCCAACGGTTGCCTCGACCTCCGGCAGATCCCGCTCGGGCTCGGTGATGACGAACTTGAAGATCGCCTTGCCAGACGCCGTGAAGGCCGACAGTGCGCTTGGGGACAAACGCTTGCTGCGCCGTACGCCCGAACTGCTGAGTTTGGGAGAGACGTTGAACTGGGCGGTGACCGCTACGAGCTCGGGCGAGGGCGCTATCGTGCCGTTGGTCTCAAACTCGACCAGGTAGCCGGCCTCGCAAAGGCGGGCGATCAGGGGGATCAGCGCGCGCTGCTGGAGTAACGGCTCGCCGCCGGTGATGACTACCCGGCGAGCCCGATGCCGGTCCACCTCCGCAGCGATCTCGTCGATGGAGGTGACCTGCAGTTCATTGATCGGGTCAATGCCGGGCTCGTCCCACTTCCAGGTGTGCGGGGTGTCGCACGACCACCGCGCGTCCTGCCCGGCTCCGCAGTCGAGGTTGCAGCCGCCGAGACGTATGAACACAGCGCACTGCCCCGCTGAGGGCCCTTCCCCCTGGAGTGACGCGAACATCTCGTGGAGAGCCAGGGCCCCGGCTGATGCGGCCTGCTGAAGAATTCTCGCTGCTACCGCGCTCATCGATTTGCCTCCGGTGCGATCGGAACAGTGAACGTGGCAGAGCAGGAGTCGGTCTCATGAACGGTGACCGACAGCAGGAGTCCGCTCGTCTCGGGCTGGATCTGCTCGCGGTACCAGTCCGCCACATGCTCGGCCAGGCGCTCGACGGTGGCGTCTCGACCAGAGGGAAAGAGCGCAGCCAGCGAGTCCAGACGTGACCAGGACTTCAGGTAGTCCTCGACTGCTTCGAGGTCATTGAAATCGACGACGAAGCCGGGATGAACCAACTGGTCAGCCCCGATGGCGAGTTCCACATAGAGGTTGTGTCCGTGCATATTGCGGCAGGGGTGGTGGTCGGGCAGTCCGTAGATGGCGTGCATCACGCTGATCGGGCCGATCCTCTTGGTGACGGTGTAGCGCATAGGACTTCCTTCCGACAGTGCTGTGACGCGTCAGGTTTCTGCGGTCTTGATCAAGCTGTGTCGCTGCCGCGCGGTGGTTCCCGTCCCGGAGGGTGAGTGGCGGGGATCAGTACCGCATAGGAGGCCAGGCGGGCGTTGCCCGGACGCGCGGAGACCGAGCGGGTCAGCGCCGGCCGGCGGGGTGGTACGCCGCTCGATGAGCAGGGCATGGCTCCTCCGACTCACCGAGCGGCTGTCTCAGGAGCTGCCCGGCCCTGCGGCCGGGGCGATGTCGTCCAGGTCCACGACCCGGAACGATCGCAGGGTGCGTACGAGTTGAGAGGCCAGGAACCACCGCAGGGCCGGGTCCCCGTATCGCAGAGGGACGTCGTCGGCCGCCAGGACTTTGACGCCGTTGACCGTGTACGCGTGCGGCGTTCCGATGACGCCGTACAGCGGGGCGCTCTGCGCCAGCAGCGCGATGTGCCCGTGGGCCGCGAGGTAGGGGCAGCGCTGCGCGGCCACGCGGGCGTGGCGTCGGCACAGCGGTGGCTGGGCGGTGCGGATGGTCGTGCTCGCGGCGGGGATGCCGTCCCTCTTGCTCTCCAGGAACAGGATTCCCTCGGGCGTGCGGGCATCATCGACGCACACCTGGCAGCGAAGCGTGAGCATGCATTCTCTCTGCCGGGCGGGGTGGACCAGACGCCACTTCGGCACGCCGGCCGGCAGCCGGTCCGCTCCGATCGCCTGCGAGACCCGCGCCCACAGAACGCCGCGCACGTCGCGGTCCGCAGGGATCTCGTCCCAGTAGGCCAGGCGCGAGCGGCCCGCCTCGTCGAAGGAGGCGCGCAGGGCCAGGAAGCTGTCGGCCTCTTCGCCCTCGCGCGCGGTGATATAGGGGACCACGCCGTGCTTCGTCGTGTTCACGGGGCGGCTCCCGCTGTGGCGAGGGGGCGGCAGGGGGCCACGATGCTGTTGTCGGGGAGCAGTTCACCGGTGTCGTCGAAGCGGATGACACCGTTGCAGAGCCTGGTCCAGCCCGTGACGTCGTCCCGTGCGAGTGGTATCGCCGCGTCGCGGTCCGGCTGATCAGCCGCGGGGCACGGTGGCCTGTGCTGGCACATGCGTGTTGCTCTTCCTGTCGGTCGTGTGATTGGGAAAGGGGGTGGCCCCGTCGGCGGTCCTACGGAGCCGCGGGGGAGCGGAAGGGGGACGCCGGCGAGGGCGGCTGCGGGGTGCGGGAGGTATTGGCGGCGCGGTTCACGAACCGGGCGATCGCGTGTTCGCTGTAGCCGTAGAAGCGCCCCAGGGCGATGTCGTCGGCCGGGCCCCGGTACGTCGGTGGCCTCTCTCCCCACTCGACGACGTGGCAGGCGTCTGGATAGGGCGCCCACCGCAGGCGCGGGTCGGGAAAGCCGGGCTGCCCGAGGACCAGGTCATGCACCATGAGGCCGAGGTCGACGTAGGGCACGGAGAAGTACCCGCCCCGCCGCGAGCCCCCGACGGGAACCAGGAGGAAGGGCATGCGCAGGGTCCGCACGGCGATGCTCTTCTCCAGCAGCCAAGGGTCCGCGAGCCGTTCCACGAAGAGTTCGTAGTCGTACGCTTCTTGCGCGGGCGCCACCGTGAGGGCCGTCGGCGGAAAGACGTGAGGGCCGCTCATCACTCGCAGTCCTTGATGGAGCGGGACTCGATCAGGACCTCGACCAGATCCGCGACCACGAAGGCCAGGCGCCGGGCGAGGCCGACGGTCTCTTGGCGGCCGGACGGCAGTGGCTCATCCCGGAGGAGGCGCCCCCGCTCGATGAGCCGAGCGATTTCCGCGGGGGACGTATGCGTCGAGTGAGCGACAGCGATGTCACTGAGCCTTCTCAGGTGGCCGTGAAGCCGCTCTACCAGCGCGGTTGCGGCCGCTGGCGGCGGAGTCTGGTTGCCGACCGCTGTGTCGAGGTCGTCAAAGATCGCTTCGACGCTGAGGGGCGTATAGCCAACGAGCCGCTCCAGAACGAACCGCAATTTATCCGTGTCGAAAGGAGGGGCCCATTTCGGGGCACTGGGCTCGTAGGGCCACGGAGGGACCACGCTGTTCTCCGGGACCAGAGCGGTGGGGGACATCGGAACTCCTGGAAAGTGCCGGCCGGCGGGGAGAGGGCTAAAAGGGCTCCGTTGCGTCACGCTTCCCCATGAAGACCCAAACGTCCTTGCCTGCTGCGGTCACAGACACGGACGTGTCGTCAGCCAGGGCTTGAAGGATCATCAAGCCGCGCCCCGCTTCGGCCAGAGAGTCCGGCGTCGCGTACACAGGCAGGTGAGGGTCTGGGTCCCGGACGACGGCGGTGACACCGTCCGGGACCTCCTGGAGAAGCAGGCTGGCCATCCGGCAGCCGTCGGCATCCGCGGGCGTGTGCTGCAAGACGTTCGTGAGGAGCTCGTTGACTACGATCAGCATGCGGTCGGTGGTGGCGTCGTCGATGCGCCACCAGCACAGATGCGCCTGAAGGACGTCCCTGATGGTCCCCAGGTCCGCGGCCCGGACGTCGAAGCTCATGTCGAGCTGGCCGCCCACGCTTCTGGACCTGGATCGAACTGAAGCATCCCGATCACGGGTGTCGAGGAGAAGCTCCATCCTTGCTTCCTCCGTTCTGCCAGAACCCCTTCAGGAGGGGTGAGTTGCGGTGTGTACTGGTCTCGAACCGGACAGCAACCATTCAGGCAGAGCGCACCGAGAAGGTGGAGAGCCTGATGCCGACAGGGGGAGAGTTCGGCATCGACGACTTCGGGGGCAGGAAATGCCACAGCCAATGAAAGAGCTCGACCCAGGGGCGTCCCCCCAGGAGTGGTTCGGCAACGAGCTGCGCAAGCTGCGCCTGGCAGAGCACCTGTCTGCCAAGGAGCTGGGTCATGCAGTGCAGGTCAGCGGCGACATGATCTTGGCTATCGAAAAGGGCCAGTACCCGAGCTGCCGCCGCGATGTGGCCCAGCGCCTCGACAATTTCTTCACCACGGGCGGGCTGTTCGACCGGGCATGGCCGATGGCCTTCGGGAACCGGAATGCCGATAAAAAGCGGGCTGATGCCGATAAGGCTGCGACGGGTAGGGGGGAAGGAACCGTTCAGGTGCGGACAGGCCGCATCCTGGGCGGAGACGCCCCAATTCCTCGCCCCGGGAGCCATGAGCCCGTGCACCGACGCTCGTTCCTCCACATCGGCGGCCTCGCCGCCATAGCCCCCATAGACCTCACCGAGGTCTTCGCCCCGGCCGGACTGTCGCTCCCCGCGACCGTCGGCCCCAGTGACATCGATCAAGTCCTGGCGGCAGCCACCGCCATCAGCGGCATGGACAACGAGCTGGGCGGTGGCGGCATGGTCCGCGACGTGGCCGGCCGGGCGATGCAGTGGTCCGCCGGCCTGCTGCAAGCCCAGTGCCCCGAGCATCTGCGTGCCGAGTTGTTCGCCTCTGTTTCACGGCTCGGCATAGTGGTCGGCGCCTCGGCCTTCGACTCCTACCACCACGATGACGCCACTCAGACGTTCAAATTCGCTGCCGACTGCGCCGAGGAAGCGGGCGACTGGCATCTTCGGGCTAAAACGTACTCCTTCCTCGCACGGCAGGCCGTATGGATCAATGCACCGGACGATGGCCTCACCTTCGCCGAGAAGGGCCTGGTGCGCTCCGACCGGCTGACCGCTACGGAGCAGGCGATGCTCCACACCGCACGCGCCAGGGCCTTCGGGAAGATGGGAAACGTCCGCGAGACCATGGCGGCCGTCGGTGCCGCAGACGACGCCTTCTCCCGGGCCCGTGCCTCGGAAGCCTCACCGTGGATGGCCTACTACGACGAGGCTCAGCACAACGGCGATACAGCTCACGCCCTATTTGATCTCGCCATCCTTGCCGGACAGGATCCCGGCAGGGCGGCCCGCCGATTCGACACGGCAGTGAAGGGACACCCGGACGCCTACCGGCGGTCCCGCGCGATCTCCCGCACCAAGCTGGCCTCGCTGATCATGGCCAAGGGCGACCCCCGGCAGGCGGCAGCCATCGGACACGACGCGTTGGACGAGGTCGGCCGACTGACCTCCCGGCGGGCGGCCGACGACCTGCGGCAGCTCGGCCGCTTCGCCTCCAAGCACCAGCAGATTCCAGAGGCGTCGAACCTGCGTGCGCGGATCGCCGCTACGGTCTCGACATGACCACAACGGCAGCCGCGCCCGCGCACCAGGTTGTGACGCAGGCCTGTGCCGCAGTCGGATTGGACTCCACCGGGGCCGAGCCGCTGCGTCTGGCCGAGAACCAGATATGGCGACTGCCCGGCCGGCAGGTGATCGTACGGATCGCGCGGGCCGGCCAGGAGGCTGCGGCGGCCCGTGAGGTGCGTGTCGCGCGCTGGCTGGCACAGGAGCACATCCCGGCCGTTCGTCTGATCGACGTGCAGCAGCCGATCGAGGCGGACGGCCGGCCCGTGACCTTCTGGAGGGAAATCCCGGCACAGGAACACGGATCAGTGGAGGACGTGGCCCACCTCCTCTCACAACTGCACTCGTTGCTGCCACCGGACATCGATCTGGGATACCTCGATCCCTTCGTCCGGGTTGACGAGCGGCTGCAAGCTGCCGCCACGCTCCACGCTGACGACACAGCGTGGCTGCACGGCCTGCACCGCGATCTCGCAGCGGCATGGGCCGAACGTCCAGCCGGTCTCCCCGACTGCGCGGTGCATGGCGACGCCTGGCCCGGCAACTTCGTCCGTGCAGGCAACGGGCCCTTGATGATGGACCTGGAACGCTTCTCCCTCGGCCCACCGGAGTGGGACCTGGTGTCCACGGCAGTGCGCGCGAAGACGACAGGCGCAGTCACCGACGGGGAGTACCGCAGGTTCTGCGAGGCCTACGGCCACGACGTCACGGAGTGGGAGGGATACCCCATCCTTGCGGGCGCCAGAGAACTGCGCATGGCGACGTACGCCGCACAGCACGCGGCCGGCAACGAGGAGTGGAGAGGCCAGGCGCAGTACCGGGTTGACTGCCTTCGAGGCCGCTCCGGTCCGCGTCCATGGACGTGGAAAGGCATCCTCTGATCAGGGCGTATGCTCCACCCGTGACGGCGTCTTTCCGTGGGCTTGGGCGACGGCTGCGCGGAGCGGGTCCGCCGCACTGCGGGACCGGTCGAGAGCGGGTCACGGGTGCCGACGTCGTGGCGGCGGTCGTTAACGGTGTCGGTGGTGTGAGGGCCGTCCGACCTGCTTACTCGGGCTGGATGAGGTCCGAGGGGCTACGAAGCCGCCCACCAGCGCAGACGGCCGGCGATCATGTAAGTGTCGAGTGGCAGAGCGCGGATGTCGTTGCCCAGGTCGCGCCACAGCTCGTACGTGGTGTCCACGTGCTCACCGCTGGCTTTGCCCAGCGAACGCGCCTCGAAGCGGCTGGCTCCCCGTGATGGAGATCATCAAGCTGCTCGGGGCCTTCGCACCGGTCATCTTCGGCGCGGTGCTCCTTGGCCGGCGGCCGACCTCTTGACCGTCCTGGCCCGTTACAACTGTCCGGCGGCGGAGCGCTCTTGGCAGCTTCGGCGGAACGGGCCGGAGTCGGTGCCCGGGCACAACTGACCTTGTCGGAGGCGCGCGCCGGGCGGTTTGGGCTCGTGCGTACGGAACCGTGGTGCCGCGTGTACGAGGTGAGCAGGATTTTTCACGGGGCTCTCAGAAGCGGTCGATGCGGGCGCCCAGGCAGTCCGAGCACAGCCCCAAGTCGTTGTCCTCGTTGGGGGAGTAGAGCTGCTCGCAGCTATCGCACGTATTCAGCACGTCGAAGGCGGTGCCGCAGGCGAAGCACAGCGAGTGGCGGTGCGCTGGGGCCGAGGCGACGGTGGCGATGCCCTTCAGGAGGGCGTCCTCGCAGCAGTCAGGGCACTGGGCGACCTCAACGCCTTGCGCGGTCTGGGCCAGGCCGTTGTCGGCGGCCGCGAGCTCGGCGGACAGCCAGCCGTGGTGGCAGAACCGGCAGGACAGCGGGTCTGTGCCGGAGCCGAGCACGACCGCCCACTGCGTGCACAGGGGGCACTGGGTGGTGATGTCGCGGACCTTCTCCAGCTCGGGGCGGAGCTGGTCGTGGCGCCGCTTGAGGAAAGACTGGATGGTGCTCAGCCGTGCGCGGACGTAGGCCAGTTCCTGCTCGGCCTCGGTGATGCTCTCCCCGCAGAAATCGACGGGCCCTGTGAGTGCCAGCTCGGTGTGGATGAAGTCCAGCAGGAAGTCGAGGACTTCGGCGGCGCGGGCCTCCACGGCGCGGGCCGGCATGGTCAGACCGTAGTGCTGAAGGGAGTTGCGGGTCTTGGCCAGCGCGTCCAGCGCGCGGGCGCCCTTGTCGTTCACGGCAACGCCGGCGACGTTGCGCAGCCGCTCCACGGCGGCCTCGGTGGTGCAGCTGATGAAGTCGCCCTCCTCGAACTTCTTGCGGGTGGCTTTCCCGGGATCCTTGAAGACCAGGCTCCAGTGCTCGTGCGCCAGGCGGGCCTTGAGCAGCACCTCGGCGGCCGCCTGGAGGTGCAGTACGGCGTACTTCAGGTCCCGCGAGGCGGGCGGGTCGGCGGCGGTGAGGTGGTCCACCACGCTACGCAGGTAGTCGACACCGTTCTCCACCGGAGGGAAGTCCACGTGCACCGGCTCCGCGTGACGCGGTGCTGCGGCGGGGGCGCCGTCCTGCGCGGCTGCCGCAGCGCCGGGGGAGGGATCGGCGGGGCCCGCCTCTTCATAAGGTCCGCTAACGGTCAAGGTCTCGATCCTTGCTGTCGCCGGGTTTCCTGACGGCTGCTCTCCGCGACGCTCTGACGGCCTCATTGTGCCGGGTCGGCCTGGGGACCCTACCTCGCGCGCTGACACGGCCGCCTACTCGCTGGCGATACTTGAACTATGGACAGCTGCGAGGACACTGCGACGCTTGAGTGGTGGGCCAACCGATCGACGTGCCTGGGCCGTTTCCGTGTGCGGTTCGAGGTCCGTGCCGCCGGAGGCAACTGGACGTGCGCGGCAACCTTCGAACCTCCCCTGACTGCGGAGGGCAGGGAGGGCTTCGACTTCCTGATGCACCTCGATCCGTGCTTCACCCTGCGCAGTGACGACATGGGCGCACTGTTCGTCGGTGTCGCCGAAGCCGGGGTTGAGGGACGGCTCATCCTCACCGCAGCCGAGACAGACGTTGATGAGCCGTCGGGAGCCAGGCAGCTGCCGCACCAGTAGCCCCGGGACGCCCAGTGCCGGGCGTCTCCCGGGGTTCACGCGCCGTCTTCCCGGCCCATAGGCTGCAGGCCAGGAAGAGGAAGGCATCGTGGAGTTGGAGCTCCAAGCCGGCGACGAGACCAGCGCGGGGTTCCGCTTGCCGAGGCAGGGGGCCATCCCCGGCAGTGCAGACACCGTCGCCTGAGCCCTGACAGACTCCGGGGACCGTGCCGGTGCAGCGGGCACGGGCCCCTGGCGGAGGCGACGGTCCGCAGTGTGACGCATGTGGGTTGAGCGACTTGCCTCGGCCGTGAACTGGGAGCCCCTGAACACCAACCTTCCCTGGAGAACTGTTGAGGAAGGGCTCGGTACGCAGCTCCCCGAGGACTGCAAGAGAATTGCCGAGACGTTCGGGGCCTGGGATTTCTCGGAATTCCTGCAGGTCATCTCCGTCGACGACGCGCGCCACCTCGACCTCGCCCGCACCTGGCAAAAGCATCTGGACCAGAGCCCCCGGGTAAGGCCCCCGGTCTTCGCTCCCTACGAGATCTACCGCCCTGGTCGGCGCGGCCTCATCCCCTGGGGGTGCGGCGAGCTGAAATGCGGATACTTCTGGCTCGCGTCCGCGGAGCATGATCCGGCGACCTGGCCACTCGTCACACGGGGGCCACGCTATCCGTGGCACCATGTGGAGATGTGCACTGCGGAGTTCATCTGCCGCGTCCTGACCGGTTCGGACGTCGAGCCGTTCTCCATTGCCCGACAGTTCCCGGAGCCGGACTTCTCTCCGATCGAGCCGGTGCTGTGAACAGACACATCACCACCGCCTCCCGGCCGGGGGCGGCCACCAACCGCCTCGTCGGCAACGTGGCGCACATACCGGCTGTGCTCCCAGTCAGAGATCTGACCGCAGCCGGTGCATGCGGCTGGTTCCGCCTGGGACCGCGCGGAGACCACGACCGCATCCCCGAACACTTCGACCGAACCGACCTCCACAGCGTTGAGCTGTGGCAACAGTTTCAACACGTCGTCGCACACAGGCAGCATCCCGCTGACACAAAGGGATTCACGGCCCGGCCGAGTCGATCAACGGCTACGAAAATCTTGTATGAGCCAGGAGCTACGCCCTAAACGTATCGCCGTCCTGGCGGGGGCCCGATGCTGTCGCTGGGGCTTGGGAGCGGTACCTGCGAGCGCGGTAAGCCGACGAGCAGGTTGCCGTGTCACACGGCCAGTTAGAGTTGCCGTTCGTCGACGGCAACCGTCGCCAGGCCTGCCGCGCCGTAGAGGTGAAGGGCCGTGCCCATGGGGCTGGTTCCGGTAGCCAGCGCGGGGACCGGTGCCCCGGTGAGCAGAGTGTGCCGCAGGCTGCCGGTCCGGGGGTCCCAAATTCGCACACCACTGGCGTCGCCCGAGGCCAGTAGCGTGCGCCCGTCCGGCAGGTCAAGAGCGGTCAGCGTCAGGGTGTCCGGGAAGGCCCACGAGGCGAGCAGAGTGCCAACCGTCGTGTCCCACACGTAGATGTCGGAAGTCGTGGACGCGGCGAGCAGGATCCTGCCTTCCGCCGTGAAGGCGCACAGACTCTGCACCATGGTGTTGGAAGCGTGCAGGGGCAGTGTGTCGATGTGTTCCCCGGAAGAGATGTCGATGAGGGAGACACACTGTTGTTGTGCCACGGCGACGACGACCTCGTGGCCGCCGGGTGAGGGTGAGGGTAGAGCGGCAAGCCAGCGCACCGTTCCCCCCTTCGGGTCGACGTCGACGGTGGAGATGACCGCTTCGCCTTCCTCGGGATCCCACACGCCACAGCGGAGTCGCGTGCGGGCTTCCACGGTGACGAACACCGGCAACCCCGTAGAAGTCACTGCAATGCACGAAGGTCGCTGGTCCAGCGGGCCGCCGGGTACGGTCGCCACAGGTTGCTGGGACACCAGGTCCCAAACGGACCATGAGTCCCGCCCTGTGACAGCTACCAGGGCGGTACCGGGCGCAGACAGGAGAGGCTGAACAGCACTGATACGCCCGAGGTTCAGGCTCCCCAGTGGTTCCCCAGACGTCGCGTCGTGGATGTCCAGGCCTCGGGGCCTGCCGACGACAAGGGCGGCCCTGGCTGCGTTCCCATCCGGAAACGGATAACTGATCCTGCACAGAGGCCATTTGCTGCGTCGGCCTGACGCCCACGGCGCCGTATACCGTGCGGTCCCCAAGCTGTCTTCGGACTCGGCCGCGTCGACGAGATCCCAGAGCCTGACGCCTTGCGGCCCCGCCGATACAAGATGCTGCGCTGGTCCGTCATCCGGCATGGCGAGGACGTCGACGGAGGGGACGTCGGCGTCGAAGGATCGCCCCGTGCCGGTTGTGAGGTCCCGTAGGAGGATCCGGCTGCCCATGATGTAAGCAAATGCTCTGCCTCCGGGCAGGGCTACGGGGCTATGGCCACGCGAGGGCGCCGCCACTTGCTTGCCGGTGAAGGGATCCCACGCTTCCAGGCGACGGCCAGTTTCCCCGTTGCCCACCAGAAGCAGGTCGTCTGCCTCGGGTCGTGCGACGGCCACGGGGTGTGCTGCCTGTGCGCCCCCGAAGGGCGGCTTTGAGCTGAGTCCTGTCACAGGGTCCCAGAGACGGATCCCCTGCGGAGTAACGACCGCGACCTGGGCATGACCGCTCGCCCTGCGCACGACCGCTGTTGCATGCCGGCCGAGTCGTGAGGCCACGGATGGCCACCCGCTGCCCTCGAGCAACTTTCCGGGCCGCGCGTCCCGCGGGGTGGGTCTCCACAGAAACGCCTGGTCCTTGGTGCGGAGGAACACCTTCCAACGCGCGAACCCGTCCTCCAGGACGTGCGCTTCGATGCCGTTGGGAAGCATCGCCGCGGCGATGGTCTGGCCCGTCGCAGGGTCGCAGACCCTCACAGTGGTCGCGTCGAGTACGAGCAGGAACGTCCGCCCGCCTGTGGCCCGAATGGGCCGCAGGGAGCGCACGTACCCTCGGGATCCGAGATCCGCTACGCGCTTGCCCGTCGTGGCGTCCCAGATCCGGGTTCCACCCCTGCCACCCGCCACGGCAATGAGTGAGCGTCCGTCCAGGGTCTCCACAAGGCAGGCGGCGATCGCGTGCCGGACGGGAGGAGCCAGTACGTTCGTCGGCGCTGTCCACCGGTTCCAGACAGTCGCAACAGGGAGCCGGTCAGTTCTGTCCTGCGGGGGATCCTCAGCACCTGCGTGGAAGGCCACGCTGCCCACCCGCGAGGTGAAGTCGACCTGGTCGTCGAGGTAGGGCTCGATGATCGCGGCGGCCGTCAGGGTCCGTCGTTGCGGATCTGTCGAGGGGAGGGGCAGGCCAAGGCGGGCACGCAGGGCCGCAGAGGTCTCCTGGGCCAGCAACTCCAGCGGGACCCCGCGGTCGGTCAGAACCTCGCCTGCGGCTGCGTGCTGAAGGAAGTGCCTGCGGATGTATGGGTGCGCCAGGTGTGGTCGGGCACGGCGGACCAAGTTGGCCAGTGCTTCTACGATCGCTGCGTGCGCAGCGGCCAGCGCCTGCGGTCCGTTGGAGGGCGGCCACCAATGAGGGGTAGTGGATGCGGGCGGGGCCAACAGCCAATCGTGATCGGCTAGCAGAAGGTCGGTCAGCCGCTGGTGGACCGGCCGGTAGACCACACGGTCGTCTTCTTCTGCGGTGGCGAGGTAGCCGGTGAGGCGGCTGGAGCGAAGTGTGCGGATGGCGCGGTCGGCAGTGTCGTGAGATACGTATCCGTCACCGTAGTCATTTCCCACCAGGGCGGCGGTGACCGCCGGCCAGACCTCGGCCCAGGGCAGGCCGGCCCCTGGCGCGAATGCCGTCGCGCGGAGGACGGCGACCAACAGGCCGGCCGGAACACCGATCGACAGGGACACCGCTCTGATGTCCTCACGCAGCAGCCCGGTAGTGCCGTCGGTGAGGCGGTCGTGCCAGCCTTCCTCGGTCAGGTCCTGGCAGGTTTCGGCTCTCCGTAGCTGGTCGGCGGCGATGCGGGCGTCCAGGAAGGACGGGGCGACCGCAGCTGCGATGGCCTGCCCAGCCTCGGCGGCGGCTTCTGGCGTTCCTCGATATGGGCTGGCCTCCGGTGCGAGCAGCAGCGTGGCGGCGTAGGAGGCGATGTCGCTCACGCTGTCGACGCCGTCGCTTCGCAGTTCCTGCGGCTCGACGCCCTCGATCATCAGGGCCTCGGTCAATCGCCGCAGCAGCTGATCCGCCCGCTCGTCGTGCAGGGGAGAGCTGGTCGCATAGGACATGGCGGGGGAGCTGCGGACGCCCAGAAGGAGGCGAACGGCGCCGTTGCCGTTCACCTTCAGGTGTGCCAGCGGCAGGATGACGTCGTTGACGAGCGCGAGTGGATCTTCGGCTTCGTCCAGCGCGTCGATCACCACGGAGACGGGACCAGAGGGCCCGTCGGACCGGTCGCTCACCAGCCGGATCAGGACCTGGAGCGGCAGCAGCCCCGGATCAGCCTCCGCTCGCGTACCGTCCTCGTCCCCCAGGGCGGCGAGCAGGTCCTCCACGACGACGTGCGCGGACTTGTTGCGGGCCAGGACTGCTGCGTCAACCGAGCCCGGTGCCGGCCGCAGTTCCGGAGCGATGCTGGCCACCATGGCTTCGTGGCGCGGGTCGGAGACGAAGCCCGGATCGCTGAGGGTGACGAGTCGGGCCAGCAGGGCGGACTTTCCGGACCCGGCCGCGCCGGTGACGATCAGGACGCCTGCCGGACCCTGCAAAAAACCGGTGATGCGAGTCATCGGCTCGCTACGGCCGCTGAAGTACCAGCCGGGATCATCCTCGGCAGCACGGCCGGACGCCCGGTCCAACCAGAATTCGGTCAGAGGGTCGGATGCCATGTCGGTCGCCGTGCCCGCCGCCAGTCCTGTCGCAGGGGCCAGAGCCAGTTGCCGCAGTGCCGGGTCGGCGGAGTGCTCTGGTGAGCTGTAGCGGGGGTTGGGCAGGCAGGCGCTGAGCAGGTGCTTGCGGGAATGCGGCACGATCCACTCGGCGCTGACCAGATCCTTTTCCTGGCCCTTCTCATCCCGTCCGACCTGGTCCAGGAGCTGTTCCCACTCGGCGAAGGACAGGTGGGAGGCGGTGTAGCCCGCTGCTTCGTCGCGCATCCGCTCGCATGCCAGAGCCACGCGCTGGGTGAACGAGCCCACGGTGGGTTGCACGTAGTGGTTGCCGGCAGTCACGACGGCGATCCCGTGGTGGCTGTGGCGATCGTCGGACAGAGCTTCGAGAAGCGCACTCAGCTCGGCGCGCAGCGTGCCGGAGAAGCACGAGTCGACCAGCACCATCACGTGCTCGGACTCGCTGTCGACGACTGCAGTGATGAGTTCGCTGGTGGGGTACGCCGTGGCCAACAGACGATCCGGCTCCGTCTCGGGGAGCGAGAGGAAGTGGCGGGGCGCATTACGGCGCAGGCCGTGGCCCGTGACGTAGACGACGACCGCTTCCTGGTAGCGGGCGGCAGCGAGGTTCTCATCCCGCAGGAACTCGCGAAGATCGTCGACGGTACGCACTGACGGGGCCCGGCTTACCTCGAAGCACCGGTCGGCGCCGAGGCCGGGGTCGGCCAGCCAGTCGGTGATCCGGCCAACTTGCTCGGCTATCGCCTCGTCGAAGCCGTCCGGCTGGTCCTCGTAGCCATCGATCGCAACCACGACCAGACGCCGTCGGACAACACCGTCCAGATTTCCCGCACTCACCACTCGCCCCCTGCGCCGTGCGCCTGATGAAGCACGCGATGCGCCAGCCTAGCGGGGAGACGTACGCGGCGCCCCATGCGGCTACCATCGCCTACGGGTTCGGCAAGGGGGAAACGGGGGCGCAATGGACGTACTTCAGATCGCCGGTGTACACGGGATCCGGCAAGGCTCCTCTGCCACGATGCTGGGGCTGAGCAGTAAGTGGCAGAAGACGGTGGACTCGGCCGTGGCGGCTTCGAAGCACGCAGAGGCAGTGGGGCCGGTCGCACTCACGGTCCCCTCCTATCGGGAGGCCTATCCCAAGACAGCCACCCGGCACATGCGTCTGGGGCCGGGGCAGATCGACGACGCCCCCGTCGACGAGGACGAAGAGGTTTTCATCCTTGAGGTATTGGCTGCCTACGCCCCGAGTGCTCTGGCCGAGGAAGACGCCTCGCCACTGGCGGGTCACACTCTTGGTGAAGCACGCTTCACGCCACGGATCCTGCGACGCGCACGTGCCGTGGACCGGGTGGTCGGCAAGGGCGTGACCGACCGTCTGCTGTGGCTGGTCCGCGAGGCTCATGGCTACCTGCGGCACGAGGAAACTGGGGCCGCCGTACGCGCCGAGATCCGCGCAGCGCTGACCGCCACCGGTGCCCCTATGGTGATTGCCCACTCGCTGGGAAGCGTGATCTTCTACGACATGCTGACCCGTGGCGAGGTACCAATCCGGCACACTGGCGCACCCGGTGTGACTACCCTCATCACCTGCGGCTCTCCGCTGAGTTGGCTGTGTGTCCGCAAAGGCGTCCACACGCCCGGTGCTCCGCTTTCCGCGCCTGCCGGGGTGGAATGGACCAACCTCCACTCACCCAACGACATCGTGAACAAGGGGGCGGGCTTGTCCCACCTTGCGGTGGGGGTAACGGATGTCGTGGCGCACAACGGTGGCGTCGCCAAGGCCCACGATGTCCACCGCTACTTGGCCAAAGAAACCGTCGTCGAGCTGGCCCTGAGGGCGAGGAAACGGGTAAGGGACGCTCATTCGGGAAGTTGCCCCGAACAAGCGCCCTCTGCCAGTTGAAGTGCTGGTCCCCGCGGGTAAAGTCCGGGGCATGTACCCGGTCGCTCGTTCCAGCGCACGTCTCAACCTGCGGGAATTCGCCAGCGCAGACGTGGAGGCGGTGCTCGCCGTGTACGGCAGCCCGGTGGCCACCGAACACCTCTCGTTCGAGCCGCGCACGCGCGAGCAGGTCGAGCAGATCGTGGCCCGATCGATCGCAGCGGCCACGGCCACGCCCCGGACGGAGTATGCCCTGGCTGTCGTTGAGCGGGAGGCGGCCGAACTCATCGGGTTCGGCCGCCTGGCCCTCGACCCCCACCAACAGCGCGCAGCCACCATGGGCTTCGCGCTGCGCCCGGACATGTGGGGGCAGGGGTACGGCGTTGAACTGGTGCGGCTGCTGCTCGGTGTCGGGTTCAATGACCTTGACCTCCACCGTATTTGGGGTGCCCGGTCTCCGCTCAACGGGGCCTCCGCGAAGACCATGGCGGCCGTCGGCATGGTCGAGGAAGGCACGATCCGTGAGCACGTACTGAAGGCGGGAAAGTGGCGGGACTCCGTCGTACACGCCATCCTCGACCGCGAGTTCTCTCCCGGCTCCTGATCTTGTTCAATTGCGGCCCGCCTCGGGCTCCTGCCTGGGATCGGACTGGAGCCGCCGGCCGACACCCCCTCCCGGATGAGGTCCGCCCGAGCGCGCGCCAGGACACGCAGATGCCAGGACCTCCCGTGTCACCGGGCTCGACGGCCGTGCGTCTCCAGAGGCGATCCCACGGGCTACGTGCCGATGGGCAACTCACGGGCACGCTGGCGCGCGTGGGCTCGCAGTTTCGTGAGGCGGCCGTGGAAGTCGTTGTGGCGGTTCTGGTCGAGGTTCAGCGGCAGATCAAGCCGAGCGATGAACTCTGACTCCACGCCCCAGGGTTCGCCGTGCTCGACCCAGCAGACCCGGGCGTTGTGCGCCATCCACTGGCTGAGGGCGGCCTCCCCGGCTTTACCGAAGGTCATGCGCTTGCCGCTGCCTACGCGCCTCAGTTCAAGCCCGAGAAGGCAGCCGAGCGTGAGCCGCAGAGTCGAACCTGCCGCGTTGCCCCGGTAGTGATACCGCACTCGCGTCCGCAGGTTCTGCGCACTGCTCCGGTTCGCCATATACCGCGGGGCGATCCCCACGTAGAGCAATCGGCCGGCGGGCAGCTCCTCGTGGGGCGCCTGCTCGAAGTGCCACCCGTACACCCCGGCTGCCTCCGGAACGGGGCTCGGGCGCACCAAGACCTCCTGCGCCGACCACAGCCGGACGGGAGTGATGAGAGCATCAGCTTTCACAAAGCCTCCAGGTACGCGACGACGGATAGCCGAAGGCTACTCGCTGGTGCCGACACGCCTCTGGCATCACAACCATGCAGGCCTCTCAGCTTGGGAAGCTGAGGTGATCTACGGGCGGTTGCCCGGCTGGCCTGGCGCGGAACCGATGTCAGCGCCGGACCGCTCGTCGGGTTGGTACCCGGTGTTCCCCGTGGTTCCCCGCAGGGTCTGGCACGGGTGTGGCACGTCTACTTCCCTAGGAGTAGGTGCGCGCTTTCCAAGTGGGGTGCTGGGGTGCGTGCGTGTGATGCCAATCGCTCCGTGGTTTCTCTGTACCACTTCCCACCAAGGTGTGGTGTAGGTCACACTGAGGACCGGTCGAAGCCAGGGGGGGACCATGAGCAGTTCGCGCCTCAACGCTCCTATCCAAGCCCGCATGTACTCGAAGTCCTTGCACAAGGTGCTTTGGGTCGTCGCGGTCGTGCTATCAGCCGGCCTTCTGGCGCCGCCGCTTTTCTTCATCGCGGCCAAGAAGCGCGTCGTCAGCATGGCTGTGCCTGCGATCTACGCAGTGATCATCTATGGCTCGGTCATCGTGGCGACGATCCTCGGCAACTCGAAGAATTGGGAGGGGCTCGTCCTCGCCATCACCATGATCGTCGCTGCCGTACACGCTGCCATCCTTGATATGGAATGGAAGCCGGGTCGGTGACTGCCTAGGTGGCGATGGCCGTCTGGTGTTCGGGCTGGCGCTCCCGGGGCGCGGCGCCGATTCCACGGCCCGCAGCGGACCGGGGCCTCGTCGCGCCCGCCGCGGACGCGGGCGCGACGGCAGGCGTCACCGGAGTACCACGCGCCGTCGAGGCGCATCTCTCCGCGTAGTACGGGGCCCGCTGCGGGGGCGGCCACGCTATGCAGTTCTTGGGCAATGCCATGGCGAGGTACTCCAATCAGTGTCGTGGGATCGCTCGCCCCGGCACTATTTGGCTCATGGACCAGGGAGTAGCAGCGGTGCTGGGGGCAGCTGTCGGTGTCATCGGGACCCTGGGAACTGCGACACTGACCTATCTCGCTACCCGCCATCAGGTACGCGACCAAGGGCGCGTTGACCACGCCAAGGTGCTTCGCGAGGAACGCAAGGCGGCCTATCTGGATTTCCTGGAAGCAGCCGAGAGCTGTTCCAAGGTGTGCGATTTCGGTGGAAATCTTCGAGACAGCGCCGCGGAGAAAACGCGGCGGCGATTTCGTGGAAATAGTCGGCGAACGATTGATGGAACAGTGCGTGACGCTGTACCGGCAGCGGCCACGGGTTGACATGGTTGGCCCGGATGTGGCTGTGACGGCGGCCAGTAAGCTCTTTGCTGTGATGTCAACTCAAATTGCGGTTGCGATGAGAGGACTTGATACCGACGCTGGTGAGCTGGCTCCGCTATGGGATAAGCATTTGCATCTTGTGGACTCTAAGCAGATCGCGGAGACGCACTTCATCGCTGTCATCGGTGAGGCACTGGGGGTCCCTTCTCACTGATGTGGGCAGGTGGCGCCACTCGTGCGTGGTGGAGTGGGCAACGTAGCGAAAAAATTGGGGCGTCGGCGCCGCGCTCGGTGGCTTTGGGGTCCCAGGAGTAGCCGGGGAGTTCGGCGAGCAGGCCTTCGCGTGAGTCGTGTACGAGGATGCGGTCGGCGGCGAGCACGCTCGACACGGAGCGGATGCCGTCGGTGACGTCGTTGGTGGCGCGGGCGAGGCCGGGGGCCCGTCCTGCCACATATGCGTAGAGCAAGAGGCGGCCGACGGGTCGATGAACGTCCGCTCGGGGACGATGCCGAGGGCGTCGAGCCACGCGCGGACCGCGGCGCTGTACTGCGCGTCGGTCATGCTGCGGTGGACCGTGCGGGAGTCGTGGCGCCACTCAGTGCTCACGTACCGGCGACCGTCGGCGCCCTCGCCGAGCAGGACCGCGGCGAACGGGTTGGTGGTGCCGTAGTCGACCCCGCACCAGTGCCGGCGCATGTCGGGCAGCTCTTCGACGACGTGGCGGGCTTCGCCCCACATGTCGTAGATGGCGCCCTCGGCGACCACCCACGCTCCGTCGATCATGCGGCGGCGCCACAGACCGACGTACTGGGAGGCGAGGTCGGCGACGTACCCGGGCGACAGGCCTGGGTTGTCGGCGAGCTTGAAGTGCCAGGAATGAAGATTGAGTTCGCCCGTCCGGCCGAGATACCCGGTCTTGGGCCAGTGGCGGCGGGGTGAGTCGGGGTCGGGCGTGGCGTACAGGCGCGCGCCGGGCACGGACAGACGGGCAAGAAGCTGGACCCGAAACCCCTTGGGCAAGAGAGTTGCCTCGTCGACGTGGGCGAGCTGCACCGTCAAGCCGGTAGGCGGCTCCCGGCGCGGGCATCAGCGGCGCCGATCAGGTGCACGGTACGCCGAGGATCGTCGCCGGCGGCGCTGCCGACGGGTGCGGGGCGTAGGGAGGTGCCGACGGCGGCCTGTACCGAGGCGACGATCGCACGTTGGTCGCCGAACCGGGGTTGCGGTAGGTGGTCTCGTGCCGCTCGCCCTCGCGGTCGGCGAACTCGCTGTGAGTGGTGGGGGCCCATAGCTGGGTGCGTAGGCGCTCGGCGTCGCCCTGTAGGGCGAGGGCGAGGGCGGCGCGGCGGGATGCGAGGTCGGCGGTACGGGCGCGGGTGGCGGCGTCGACCTGCGGGGCGCGGTCACACGATCGGGGCGGGTCGAACGGTTCGGCGATCTTCGCGACAGTCGAAGGGCTGCGATTGACGGCACGGGCGACGGCATTTCGTGACTGGCCCGCAGCGTGCAGCGATCTGACCTCGCGGCGATCCGTATTGGTAATGGGGGAGGGCGGAACAATACCCCCCCACTATGGACTCAGGATGCGCAAGCGACGCATGAGGCAGATGGGAGTCTCTATAGGGCGATTCGTTACCTTCTATTCCCTGTGAAGAATGGAGGGGCAATTCCGTCGGTTTGAGCTACGAGCGCGGGCGCGTCGTGTAGTTGTAGTTCTGACGACAGGCCGTGCGGCCTGAATAGCAAAACGGTTGGCCGACCTGCTGCGTGAAGTCCACTGATGTGCACAGCACTTGGAGGTTGGTCGGCATGTCCCGATGCAAAACACCCCGGACTCCCCGTCGGCGTGGGGCGACGAAGTGCGGAGTGATCGTTGTCATCGTCCTGGTCGTGCTCGCAACTGCTGAGCATCTGAACGAACGTCAGTACGCCGCCCTGCTGGTCTGCCTCGCTGCCGTGCTGCCTGCGCTGCTGGTGGCAGCGGCGTAAAGCGTCAAAAGGGCCCCGCCGCAGGTGAGATGCGGCGAGGCCCTTCGCGGGTCCGCTTCCGGGCACGACCAGCGGGGCGGCCGGCGGCGGTGATGACGGGTCGCTCCCGTCGTGAGGTGGTCATCGCTGCGCGTAGGCGGCTGTACGGCGCGGCGCACGTCGGGTCGGCGCGGGCTGGTACCGCTGTGCGAGGTGCACGGGTCACCGGCCGCGGCGCGCCATTGCGGGCACCGCACAGAGATCTGCGACAGGGACAGAGCCGGGAGACCAGTTACGGGGCGGGGCTCCTGGGCGTCATCAGGCGGTTGTCGGTGTTCACCGGCGCCCGGAAGTGCAGCCGGCGTGACGCCGTTTTCATGGTGGTGACGGTGAGTACGGCCTTACGCGCGTGGACGGCCCCGCGTCCGGTGGCGGCGAGTGGTCTGGAACGAGGGCTGGTCGCTGTATCTGCGGGCCGACCACTGGCCGGCGGTGGACGGCCGGCCGTAGCCCTGGGCCTGCTGGCTGTCGTATCCCTGTTGGGGCTGCGGTGAGGCGCTCGCTCACGCGTCGTCCGGGGGCGTGCTGGGCGTGATCCGGGGGGTGCGGGTACGAGACCCGGCCCGGGTGGCGCGGTGTCCGGCGGCCGGTCGCTTGGATCGCTGTGCGGCGCCGTCGTCCGGCCGCGTCAGATGCGGCGCGGCGCGGGTCGACGCAGCCGCCGCACGGCCCGGCCAGGTCGAAATCGTCGGCCCGGCAGCCCTGTCCGCTCATGCGGGGCGGGCCCATCGACGGAAAGGACGGCATCCGCAGCGTCAGCTGCTCCCCGCGCAGGGGGCAGGATTCCGGCCGTCGTCGGACAAGATCGACCGCGCTTCGTGGGTGAAAGATCGCACGGAATGGGCGAACGCCAGGCCTACGGAAGCGAGGTTGTCGCGCGCTGCGGCCACTGCCTCGGTGTCGTTGCCGTCCTGCGCACGGGCGGCGAGTCGCAGCGGGCGGATGCTCTTGTGCGCGAGGTCAATGACTTCCCGGGCTGGGGCGACGATGCTGTCGGGTCCTTCGAGCATGACTTCGATGCCGATGTGATCGAGCCGCTCGACCTCTGTGTGCAGCGCGTTCAGGTCGTACGCATCGCTGATGCTGTACCGGCCGAGTTCCCGGTCCACGAGCCGCGTCTGGGCGATGAAGGCCGTGTACACACGGCGCCGCGGCTCCCGGAGCTCTCGCGTGTGCTCGAAACGGAGCTGCCGACGAGCCTGCTCTTCCTGGACCTGGGACTGCCGCTGCACGGTGCGGGCGTTCCACCAGCCGGTGACGAAGCCCGCAGCGCCCGTTCCTGCTGCTCCGACCACGGCACCGAGCACGGCGGCAAGTCCTGCATCCATGACAGGGAGCCTGTCAGAACACGCGGACCAGGGGAGTCGACAGCCGATCAGTCAAACGACCCTGCACCTGCGCAACCGGGCCAACGCCATTCACAGGTTCAAGGTGCTGCACGCGGAGCAGTACGGCCACCGGGGACTGCCTGACCTTCGGGTTGAAAACATCCCGAGACTGGTGCCGGTGGCGAGGAAATGCCTCGCGGCACGGTTCCTGTAGGCAGATCCAGGCGCCCGCTCCGCTGCGCGGCACGGGCAGCGGAGCGGCGGACCGGAGTGCTGCGGGCATCGGCCAGTTGATCCGCGTCAACGGAGCAGCCTGTTTTTGCCCGTTGCCCCGCCATAAGTTCGCGTAGCGACCGTGCGTGTCCTTCACGCCAGCCTGCGCTGACGGGCGACCACTGTACGGCCGTTGATGTGCGCGCGCTGGACAGCGTTTGAGTGAAACATCCGGCCGCACATCCCTGGGGTGCGGAATACCCCCACGCTGGTGGGGAGGGTCAGACCTTGCAGAATCCTGACGCCGTCAACGCCTCGTTGATCTTTGCGCCTTGGGCCTCGGTCGTCGTCACATCCTTGTAGGTGAAGCGCTGCGCCGCCGTCCAGTCCAGACGCTTCGCCTTGCCGTTGATCGCCCCGCATTGGTTACGCGCGGCATCGACGGCCTTGTCCTCATGGCGGACCACGTCCGGCGCCGCGGCTGCCAGGGCCCGCAAAAGCTTGGCGCGCTCGGCGGCCGCGGGCTCAGGAGGAAGGCCGGCCGATTGTGCGGCCGCTTCCTTCTGCTTCTGTGTCGGTTCCGAGGCAGTACTGCTCGGCTTGGCCTCCGGCTTGCTGTCGGCGTCTCCGTCACTGGCCGAGCAGGCAGTGAGCGCCAGCGCGGCCGCGATGAGTAGCGCGGCCGCGGTGCGGTGGTTCATGGTCCCCCCAGGGATTGTATTGGAGGGGACATCATGCCCTTTGTGCGCGGCCTGGGGGCTGTGGCACGGGCCTTCGACCCTTGCGGGCGGTCCCAGGGGCCCCGCCGAGCCGGATGCCGCAGCCGACCTGTGCGCGGGCGGGGTGATGCTGTACGAAGTGGTGGAGGGCGAGCCGCTCTCCCGCGCCTGCGCCGGCGCGCTCGGCCCCGCCTGCCGACGAACCCTACCGGCTTCCAAGCCCAGACTGCTCTCGTCGATCAGGATGCAGTTCTCGGCGAGGGGCGGACGTCGGGGCTGGACGGGCGCCAGGATCGTACGTATCGCGGCCAGAGCTCATCCTCCACGGTGCCGCCATGGAACGCTGGGGCGGGCACTCCCTTCCGGACGCGTGGCTGCTTGCGGAGTACGTTTGCTACCACGAGGACGGCGGCGAGGTGCGGGTCACCACGGCAGAAGGGCGCCCGCTCTCGATGGTCTGCGGGAGGGACAGCCCGAACTGACGCCGATGACCGCCAGTGCCCGGCGCTGCTGTTCGCGTGTCGAAACCTCTTCGTCTGGCCCCAGCAGGTCGTCGACGGAGTCTTGTGGCGGGATGACTCCGGCGGCTTCGATGAGGTGGACGCTCACGCAAAGGTGGCGTTCGGAGACGGCTACGGAACACCCCCACGCTGGTTGGGAGGACGCCATCTTCCACAGCTCGACCCACTCACCGAACGGAATACCCCCACGGACGCGGGGGTATTCCGCCCCTTCCCCTTTCAGTGGCGGACAGCGGGGCATATGCGCGGGGCGCGGTGCATGAGGGGGCGCATGGAGCCATGGTGTCCGGCATGGGGACTGCTTCGTGCGCGGCATTCATCCGGCGGTGGCTGCTTGGCGAGGAGCCGTAGGGGTGGAGTGGGCCACGGCCGACGTCCGCACACGCGAAAGCGCCCGCTCCGGAGCGTTCCGGGCGGGGGCTTTACTGTGTGTCACTCGCAGAGTGGGTCGTAGATCCGTACGACGGTGACGGTGACCTCGGTGGCATTCAGGGTGATCACGACGATGAGGCGGGCGAGTCCGGCGGTCCGCATGCGGACCGGGCTGTCCGGGACTTCGAGACCGTAGGGATCAGTGACCTGTTCGGCCTCGGCAGGGAGCCGGTCAAAGAGGGCTATGAGCTCGGCCTGGTCGCTCAGCGACAGGTCGGTGATCTGGCGCCGGATGCTGGGCGGGACGATGAGCTCGTAGGTCACGCCGCGTTAGTCTGCCGCTCCTGCACGTTGGCGCGCAGCTGGTTGAGGAAGTCTCCGGTGCCGCCGTCATCGGCGTACTCGGCCGGTAGCTGACCGTCGTGTTTCCTGGCGTACTCCAGGACGGCTTCCAGGTCGGGAACCACGTCGTCGCGCCACTGTTCGACGAAGCGCTGCCAGCGGGCGAGCACGTTCGGCAGGTCGGGCAGCGGGGTGAGGTTCACCGCGCGCAGGAAGTTCTGCCGGGTGTCCGCATTTGGAATGGTGTGCGCGATGGCGTCGATGGTCCACGGCTGGTCGGTCATGCCGTCCTCCCGGTCGGAAAAATCACGGGTCGTGATTCCAGGTTGACACTAGGACCATACCGCCCGGCCGGGCGGGCGGGCGGCCGGTTGCGTGACCGGGCGGATGGGGCGCCGTTGTCCCGGTACGGATGTTGATGACGGCCGCACCGCTGTCTGCGGCGATTTGTGGCGGGCGGAGCGCATGCACTCCAGGCCCTCGTCGGACCGGGATGAGCACAGAACGGTGGCGGTCATGACGGCTCCTTGCGGTCGCGGCGGATGCCGCGGATGGCGATGGCTGCGGCGGTGACGGCGGCAGCCGCCCACGCCCGGGCCGCCCAGACGACGGCGGTCATGACAGGCGTCAGGCGGCGGGCTCCTCGGCGGGCGGCAGGTCGATGTCGTGCTGTGGCCGGACGCGGCCAGACGGAGCGCTGAGAGCTGGATGGGGCTGAGCGGCATGCCGAGTCAGCTGGGGCTTCTCACGGCGCCATCCGCACGTAGTCGGCGCCGATTTCGATGCGCAGCCGGACGCAGCCGTTGATGTCGCGGAGTCCGCCGCTGACCGCTTCTTTGATCTTGTGGAGGCGCTCGGGGCGTCTGCCGGGGCCGTCGATGCTGTCGTCGAAGTCCGGATCGCGGGAGGTCTTCCAGGTCTTCAGCCGTTGAAAGGAGACGCCTTCCGCGCGGAGCAGGATGCGCAGGCCCTCGTGGCTGATGCCGTCGACCACCCCCTCCGAGACCAGGAAGTCCGCAGGCTTGGTCAGACTCCAGGTGGAAAACGGCAGGTCGTGCTCGGCCGGTTTGAACTTCGCGATCTTCTTGATCTCACGGAGCCCGGGCAGCGTGAACGTCCCGGGGCGGCCGCCGGAGTACTTCGGATACTGCGAGCCGAAACCGTCGGTGTTGAAGTTGTGGATCACGTGTGGGACCCGTCAGCGCTGGTGAACGACACCTCGGCGATCCTCTCCACCGGCATGCCCTGCGCGGACAGCAGCACCATCTGCGCCCGCCGCCAGGCCACCACCGACCCGGTGCCCCCGGGAACGATGCACAGCAGCCGTTGCCCTTCGTCGTCATCGATCTCACGAACTCGCACGTATGGGCGGCGATCCTGCTGACCCGGGCCTGCACCGGCCCGGGTCAGCAGGTCCTCGACCGCCGCCGCAATGGCGTCCTCGTCGGTGGTGTCCGCTCCCCGCGCGGCCAGTAGTGACCGTGCATGGCGCCAGGTGAAATCTGCGAACGGGGCCGGACTTTCCTGTGACTCGGGGGTGCTTTTGGCGCCTCATCGTCGGCGCTGCGACGGGCCTCGCCGCGCGACGTCCGGCGAGGCGAGTCCTGCCGCATTCGGCCGGTCTCGGATGCCTGTCGAGGGCTGCTCGCCAGAGGGTCGTCTGCTCGGCTGGTGCGTCGGACGTCGGAGATGCCGTGGCCAGGCGGACGCGTCTTTTGTTGTTCATGGCGCGGAGCCACCGACGCTCCCGACGGCCGAACCATCCCGCCTTGTGCCACGTGACCGGGCAACTGGGCGCGCGGCGCGGCGAGATCGGTACTCGATGGCGACGCCTGCCATCCGGACGCCAGGCTCTGTTCGCCCTGGCTCATCTGCGGTGCGGTGACACCTGCGCCCGGCCCGCCGCCGGGTTCGGGATCGGCATCGCGACGGTCCACACCGTCAGGAAGAAGACCTTCGTGGTCCTGCACGGCACCCTCCTGCCGAACGACCTGAGCGCCGTCGACACCCCGTACCACTCCGGGGAACACAAACGGCACGGTATGAACGTCCCCACCCGGGGCCAATCTCAGCGTGCGGTGGTCTTCCAGACGGTGGCCTCCGAGACTTGGCTGCCTGTGGCGATCTCAGCCGTGTTCGGCGTGGGCATCGGCATCGAAATGACCCTGGGCCGAGGAGGAGTCCCCCACCCAGGCGAGGACCGTACGTGCGAACTCCTCCGGCACCTGCTCCGGCGCCGCCACATGCCCATGGGACAGCACTCTGGTCTCGCAACCGAGCGCGGCCGCGAACTTCGCCAGGGAGGGGAGCGAGAAGTGGTCGTCCGGTGCGCAGACGGCGAGCGTGCGCGCGGTGATGTGCGGCAGGCGGGGTTCCATGGCGTAGCGGCGCAGCGACTCGTGGCCCTCCTCGACGCGGTCGAGGACGGTCAGCGCGTCGATGACGTACCGGGTCAGGGCCGCCTCCTCGCCCGGCTGGTAGAAACCGCGCCGTCTGTCCCACAGCTCGCGCAGGTGCGAGCCGTCGGGCCGCGGCTCTACGTGGTCCACGCGGCCGTGACCGCCGACTCCGCCGCGTTTCGCGTCGTCGACGAACGCCGTCGCCGACAGGAGCAGGCTCGCCACCCGGTTTTGGTGACGGGCCGCTACCTCGACGGCGATCACCCCGCCGGTGTGGTGTCCGACGAGATGGAAGCGGTCGAGGCCGAGCGCATCGACCAGGTCGCCGACGCCGTCCGCGAACCGCTCGACGGTGTGCGGCCCCTCGGGCTTCGCGGAGGCGCCGTAGCCGAGGGTGTCCATGGCGATCGCCCGGTACCGGGATCCGACGAGGGGGAGGACGTCCAGGTATTCGGTCCAGGAGCGGGGCGTCTGGTGGAGGAGGAGCACGGGTTCGCCGTCGCCGGCCTCCACGTAGTGCAACTGGCCGAAGCGGCTGGGTACATAGCCCTTGCGGGGGGTGGCCGTCTCGGTCGGGGTCACGCGGTACCTCGTCCCGCCAGGTCGAGGGCGATGTCCGTGATCATGTCCTCCTGGCCGCCGACCATGCCGCGCCGCCCGACCTCGACGAGGATGGTGCGGGTGTCCAGACCGTAGCGGTCGGCTGCCGCCTCCGCGTGGCGCAGGAAGCTGGAGTACACCCCCGCGTACCCGAGGCTGAGCGTCTCCCGGTCGACCCGCACCTCGCGGTCCTGGAGCGGTCGTACGAGATCGTCGGCGGCGTCCATCAGCGGGAACAGGTCGCAGTTGTGATTCCAGCCCATCAGGTCGGCGACGGCGACGAACGCTTCGAGGGGGCAGTTGCCCGCGCCCGCGCCCTGTCCTGCCAGTGAGGCGTCGACGCGGGTGACGCCCTCCTCGACGGCCACGACCGTGTTGGCGACGCCGAGCGCGAGGTTGTGGTGGGCGTGGATGCCCAGTTCGGTGGCGGGGTCGAGGACGTCACGGTAGGCACGGAACCGACTCCGTACGCCGTCCATGGTGAGGCGGCCGCCGGAGTCGGTGACGTAGACGCAGTGCGCGCCGTAGGACTCCATCAGCTTGGCCTGACGGGCGAGTTCGGCGGGCTCGGCCATGTGGGACATCATCAGGAACCCGGCGACGTCCACGCCCAACTCCCGCGCAGCGGCGATGTGTTGAGCGGCGATGTCGGCCTCGGTGCAGTGTGTGGCGATGCGTACCGAGCGGATGCCGAGCGCGTGCGCCTGCTTGAGGTCGTGGAGGGTGCCGATGCCGGGGAGCAGGAGCGTGGTGGGGATGGCCGTGGTCGTGGCGTCGACGACGGCCTCGATCCACTCCCAGTCGGTGTGTGCGCCGACGCCGTAGTTGACGCTGGAGCCCGCGAGTCCGTCGCCGTGCGCGATCTCGATGGCCGCGACTCCGGCGGCGTCGAGGGCGGCGGCGATGGAGCGGGCCTGGCCGGTGGTGTAGCGGTGGCGGACGGCGTGCATGCCGTCCCGCAGGGTCACGTCCTGGACGTACAGGCTCGTCACTTGGCCGCCTCCTTTGAAGCAGTCGCGTGGTGGGCGGCCATGCGCTCGGCGGTGCGCAGCGCGGCCGACGTCATGATGTCGAGGTTCCCGGCGTAGGCAGGCAAGTAGTGGGCGGCTCCCTCGACTTCGAGAAAGACGGAGACCTTGAGCGCCTCGCCCGTCCCGGAAGGGGTGAGCGCGTGCAGTGGGTCGCCGGGGCGGACCGTCTCGTACTGCACCTTCTGCTTGAGGCGGTATCCGGGCACGTACGCCTGGACGCGGCCGACCATCTCCTCGACGGAGGCGGTGATCGCCTGCTCGTCGCTGCCGGAGACGACGCAGTGCACGGTGTCCCGCATGATCAGCGGGGGTTCGGCCGGGTTGAGGACGATGATCGCCTTGCCGCGCGCGGCGCCACCGACCTGCTCGATGGCGGCGGAGGTCGTCTCGGTGAACTCGTCGATGTTGGCGCGAGTGCCGGGGCCCGCCGAGCGCGAGGAGATGGAGGCGACGATCTCGCCGTAGTGGACTGGGGTGACCGCGCAGACCGCCGCGACGATCGGAATGGTGGCCTGGCCGCCGCAGGTGACCATGTTGACGTTCGGGGCGGCGAGGTGGGCGTCGCCGTTCACCGGCGGGACGACGTACGGGCCGACGGCCGCCGGGGTCAGGTCGATCAGGGTGCGGCCGAGGGGACGCAGGACGTCCTCGTGGTGGCGGTGGGCACCGGCCGACGTCGCGTCGAAGACGATCTCGACGTCCTCGAACTCCGCCATTTGCACGAGCCCTTCGACGCCCTCGTGGGTCGTGGCGACCTTCAGACGGCGGGCGCGGGCCAGGCCGTCGGAGTCCGGGTCGATGCCGGCCATGACGGCGGTCTCCAGCGATTCGGACAGCCGGAGGATCTTGATCATCAGGTCGGTGCCGATGTTGCCGGAGCCGATGACGGCGACCTTGGTGCGTGTCGTACTCATGCGGTGTGTCCCTCCTGTGGCGCGAACTGCACGCTGATACGGCCCAGTTGACTGATGCGGGCCTCGAAGCGGTCGCCGGGTGCGGCGACCGCCATGGGCCCGAGCGCCCCGGTGAGCACGACGTCCCCGGCGCGCAGCGGATCCCCCGCAGCGGCGAGCGTGGAGGCGAGCCAGGCGGCGGCGTTGAGCGGCCCGCCGAGACAGTCGGCGCCCGTGCCCTCGGACACCGGGTCGGCCGAGCCGTCGCGCGTCATCGTCATCCGTACGGCGCGTAGGTCGAGGCCCGAGAGCGGTACGGGCGTGCCGCCGAGGACGTACATGCCGCTGGAGGCGTTGTCGGCGACGGTGTCGACGATGGTGATGTCCCAGTCGGCGTTGCGGCTGTCCACGATCTCCAGCGCGGCGAGCGCGAAGTTACTCGCCCGGATCACGTCGGCGACGGTGCACTCGCGGTGCGGCAGATCCGCGCCGAGGACGAGCGCGACCTCCGCCTCGACCTTCGGCTGGATGAGCCGCCCGGCCGGCACGGTGCCGCCGTCGGGGACGGCCATGTCGGCGAAGAGTGTGCCGAAGTCCGGCTGACTGACACCGAGTTGGGCCTGTACGGCGGGGGAGGTGAGGCCGATCTTGCGTCCGGCGATACGGCGTCCGGCGGCCAGTCCGCGTTCTACGTTGACGCGCTGGACGGCGTACGCGGCGTCGAGGTCGCCCTCCGGGAGCAGGGAGCGTACGGAAGGGCAGGGCTCACCCGCGCGCTCGGCGGCCAGGAGTACGTCCGCCGCCTTCGTGACATCGGCGGCGCTCATCGGGCGCTCACCAGCTCCGTGTCGACGCCGACCGGGCCGAGCGGTGTCGCCCCGCCGGGGGAGCCGAGCGCGGCGTCGCGGCCGGGCAGGACCTCCGTGAAGAAGCGCCGGTTGTCCTTGCGGAAGTCGGGGTCCGCCTTGCGGTCGACGGTGATCGCCTGTTCCGGGCACGCGACTTCGCAGGCGCCGCAGTCGATGCACTCCATCGGGTTGATGTAGAGCTTGCGCTCGCCCTCGTAGATGCAGTCGACCGGGCACTCCTCCATGCAGGACCGGTCCATGATGTCGACGCAGGACGCGCCGATGACGTACGCCATGGTGGGATCAGTGCTCCTTCTCGGTGGAGTGCCCGGGGAACAGGGCCGCCTCCGGGTCGATGACGGTGGCCGCGTTGTTCACGGCGGTGGCGGCCTCACCGAAGCCGACCGAGATGAGGCGGACCTTGCCGGGGTAGTCGGTGATGTCGCCCGCGGCGAACACCCGGGGCAGGTTCGTCGCCATGTGGGTATCGACGGTGATCTTCCGGGCCTGGAGGTCCAGCCCCCAGTGCTTGAGCGGGCCGAGGTCGGCGAGGAAGCCGAGCGCGGCGACGACGGTTCCAGCGGGGATGACCCGGGTCTCCTTCGTCGTACGGTGCCGGAGTTCGGCCTGCTCCACACGGTCGGCGCCGATGAGCCGGCTCACCTCGCTGTCGGTGACGATCTCCACGCCGAGCGTGCGGACCTTCTCGACGGACGCCGTGTGGGCTCGGAAGCGGGCCGTGCGGTGGACGAGGGTGACCGAGCGGGCGATGGGGGCGAGCAGCGCCGCCCAGTCGAAGGCGCTGTCACCGCCGCCGACCACGACCACGTCCCGGCCCTCGTGCACGGAAGGGTCCGGCACGAAGTACTCCAGGCCCCGCCCGAGGAACTCCTCCCCGGCGGGCAGCGGGCGCGGCGTGAACGTCCCCACGCCGCCCGTGATGACGACGGCCCTGGCCCGCACCGTCGCGCCCTGGTCGCTGCGGACGACGGGCAGCCCTGCCTCGTCGTACGACAGTTGGGCGGCCCGGTGGCCCAGGAGGTAGCACGGGGAGTACGGCTCGGCCTGCGCGACGAGACCGTCGACCAGGTCGCGGCCGCGCACGGACAGGAACCCGGCGATGTCGAAGATCGGCTTCTCGGGGTACATCGCGCTGATCTGCCCCCCGAGCTGCGGCAGGACGTCCATCACGGTGACGCCCAGGCCGCGGAACCCGGCGTAGTACGCGCCGTAGAGGCCCGCCGGACCGGCGCCGATGAGCAGGACGTCGGTGGTCAGGATCCCGGTGTCGTCGGTGCTCAAGGCGCCCGTTTCGTCGGTGAGTTGGCTCATGCTCGTGAGCGTAGGAACGCGGGGGCGGTTCTCCCTACGGAGTCGTTCCGGTGACCGGGACGGGGCGCGGAGGATGCGCGGACCTGAACGCGGCGAGGGGCCCACCGACCGGTGGACCCCTTCGTATGCGCGTGCGTACCGGCTCAAGCCAGTGACCGCCCGATCCCCAGCGCCGCCGTCCGCAGCGCCGTCGCGTGCCCTGCTGCGTCCATCCGGTACGTGGGCGCCGTGATGGACAGCGCGCCCACGAGCGTGGTGCCCCCGGTGAACACCGGGACGGCCAGACTCGCGTAACCCAGCCTGATCTCCTCGGACTCCAGGGCGATGCCCTCCTCCCGGATCCGGTCGAGCTGGGCGCGGAGCCGTCCGGGTGAGACCACGGTGTGCCGGGTCAGCGGCTTGAGGCCGCCGCGGACCACGTCGACGAAGAGCGACGGCGGGGAGTGCGCGAGGATCGCCTTGCCGGTGCCCGTGCAGTACAGGGGAAGCCGGCCCGCGATCCGGGACTCGGCGTTCAGCCCGCGGTGCGGGAAGATCTTGTCGAGGTAGACGACGTCCAGGCTGTCGTGGATGGCGAAGTGGATCGTCTCCCGGGTGATCAGGAGCAGATCCTCCATGTACGGCTGCACGGCCTCGCGCAGGATCCGCTGCCGGTGCACCCGCTGCCCCAGCTCGAACAGGCGCAGGCCGAGCCGGTAGTCACAGCCCTCCCGCTCCAACAGCCCCCAGGTGACGAGCTCTTGGGCCAGCCGGTGCACCGTTGCCTTGGCCGCCCCCGACCGCCGCACCAGCTCCGCGAGGGAGAGGGCGGCGTCGTCGGAGGTGAAGGCCTCCAGGATCGGACGGACTTTCCCCAAAACGGAGTTCATGGGGTCGGAGCCGACATCCGGTTCCGGCTCGGCGCCGCGAGCGGAAAGCACGAACCCGTGCGGCGCCGTGGCGTCGGCCGGCGCCTTCATGCCGACTGCCCCACGTCCACGGCGGCCGGGTCGATGACCGCGACGCCCATCCCGGTGAGCCACTCGGGCATCGGCTCGTAGGCGAGGCGCCGGGCGGGGGCGTGATCCAAGGCGGCGGCCATCATCAACCAAGTCCGCAGCTCCTGCGCGCCGTTGCCGGCGGCCTCCTCCAACTCCTCGCTCGTATACGAGGTGAGATGGTGTGCTTCGCCGCGTTCGAGGAGTCCCAGGAACTCATTGTCGAACTCCGGGGTGAGGGACGCCTCGGCGGCCCGGATGATCTCGCGGCGGCGGGCGTCGTAGTCCTGCCAGTTGTTGCGGCCGTCGAGCCAGGCGCCGACCATGAACTCCTCGTCGTCGCCGTGCGGTTCGCGCCAGTCCGGCCACGGCAGCCGGTGTGAAAGGCCGCCCGAACCGACGACCGCGACCCGCCGCTCGCCGGGAAAGGCGAGCACCGCCTCACGGATGCCGCGCCCCAACTCCTCGCAGCGGGCGAGGGTCGGCAGCGGATGGGCGAAGACGTTCACCACCAGCGGCACGATCTCGACGCCGAGGCCGTCGAGCAGGTACTGGATGGCGTGCGACTGCCCGTGGTCGATCTGGAGTCGCGCGGAGAACGCCGGGTCGAACCGGCCGCTCTCCACCAGCGAGTCGGCGATGTGCTGCGCGAGCGGCACGTCCACCGGCTGCGGGCCCTTCGGCGTCCCGGACTCACCGCTCGCGATGCACTCCCCGACGCCGAGCGTGAACGGCGGGATCAGGTCGAGCCAGAACCCGCGGAAGTGGTTCGAGCCGATCAGGACGACGGTGTCGGGCCGGGTCCGGGCCAGTTCGTCACGGGCCGCGCCGAGCGCGTCACGGAACCGTTCGGCACGGTCTTTGTGGAGGGTCTCCTCCCAGTGCGTGTTCATCAGCGTGCTGTGGGAGGCCCCCACGCCTAGCACGATCTCGCTCATGCCGTTGCTCCTTCCGGCTCCGCGGCGGGCTCGCACTCCCCGCGGGAACGGGTGACGGTGTCGACCGCCGTACGGATCAGGTGGCGGGTCAGCTTCTGCATCTCCTTCACGGAGACGGTGTTCATGCCGCGCGCGAAGTCGATGTCGAAGGGCGCCTCGGCCACCTTCGGCATGCCGACGCGGACGGTCGGGATGCCGCGCCCGCGCAGGATGTTCGCGTCGGTGGCGCCGCTGTTGCCGCGCGCGGCCTCGTGCGGACGCCCTTCGATGGCCTCCCACCCGGCGACGGCGCTGCGGAACACCCAGCTCTCCCGGCTGGTCGACGTCCCGGGAATGGCGAGGATCATCTCCACGGTGGCGTCGAGATCCGGCATGGAGTCCTTCAACTCAGCTATCGCGGCGGAGAATTCACGCTTCACCCGCATCGGCGTCGTCTCCGGGGCGATCCGCAGGTCGACGCGGAGGGTGCAGGCCGCCGTGGTCACGGCCGCCATGCGCGGCCAGCCGCCGCGCACCGACGACACGATGCCCTGCGGCGCGACGGTCCCGCCCGTGTGCCGCTTCGCGTACTCGGCGAACCAGTCCTCCAGGTGCCGTACGACCTCACCGGCGCGGGCGATCGCGTTGTCGTACGGGAGCCGGTGCCGCGAGCCCACGTACGTATGCGTCCCGTGCACGGTCACCTCGAACCAGACCAGGCCGACCTCGTCCCACGACACGGTCCACCCCGGCTTGGCAATGACCGCGTAGTCCGTCCACACGCCCTGCTCAAGCAGGAACGAACAGCCCTGGCCTTGACCGGTGTTGAGCCGATCGCTGCCCGGCCGGGCGTTGGTCGGCATGCCGCCGGCGCCGAACGCGGCCACCAGATCACCGGTCAGCGGCACCCCGGCGAGCGCGATCGCCTCGGCGGCCATCATCACGCAGGCCGCGTGCCCCTTCGGGTTGGAGGCGCCGAGGCCGGTGACGAGGTCGTCGTAGACGGTGGCCTCGGGGCGCATGTCCTCGCGCAGCTTCGGCCCGATCCACGGCACGTCCTCGCTCTCCTCGCCCACGGTGAGCGTGTCGATGGGCGCGTACAACATCAGATCGGGGCCTGTGCCGTCGCCTTCGAGGCGGGCCCAGGCGTTGGCCTGCCGCGCGTCGACCGGCTGACAGGCCGCGCGCAGACCGACCGAGGCGAGGGTCCCGGCGATGTGCTCGGCGAGCGGCCGCTCGTCACCGGTCGGGCTGGGGATGCCGACGAGCCCCACGAGCAGCTCGCGCAGCCGCTCGTCGGTGACGTGCCGCCACGCCTCCGACACCCAGGCCCGCCGCTGCGGGTCGAGACCGGCCAGTCCGTCGCCGCTCACTGGTTGATCCGGTGGACCTGGGTCATGGTCGTCTCCGCGATCCGCTTCTTCGCGCGGGGGAGTGTCACCGCGACGGCGACACCGAGCAGGATCTTGAACAGCGTGCGGGCCATGTCAGGCCTCCGTTTCGGTGAGGTCCGTGCCGGGGCCGGTGACTCCGGCGGCGGCGAGCTTCTTGCCGTACTCCTCCTCGCTGAGATTGCGCCAGGAGGTCAGTGACACATCGGGGCGGTAGAGCTTCTCCGGAGGCGCGTCGGTCACGTCGACCATCCAGGCGTCCTGCCCGGAGAACTGCCCGTGGAACAACCAGCGCACGGCGCCCAGGTACTTGGCGTAGAAGCGGAGCGTCTCCCAGCCCTGCGTGAAGTTGACCATCACACCGACGTACTGGTGGTTGTCGGCATCGGCCGGTACGTAGAACTCGTAATGAATGAAATTCGGGTACGCGATCCGCAGCACACCCGGCATCGACAGGGACGCGAAGCCGGGGAACTCCTGGGCCTCGATCACCGGGTCGACGGTGTCCACCTTGCCCGTGTTGCCGAGGTTGAACGTCTCCTTGGGCGGCTGCTTCTTCCACCACCGCTTGTTCGACCAGCGGCCCACGCCCGGGAAGTCGGCCTCCCAGTGGACCTCGTCCTGGACGCGGAAGATCCAGCGGCCCTGCGGCACGATCCGGGTGATGTTCCACGTCGGCATCGGCTTGAACAGGCGCCAGAGGGCCGTGCGGTGCAGGTACTTGGCGTGTCCCTCGTCGAAGCCGTTCTCGCAGGCGAAGCGCCAGTTGCCGCCGCGCGGCTCGATACGGCCGCCCATCACGAACGCGTTCGACACCAGCTCCTCGGGAAGCTGCTCGTCGATCGGGTGCGGCTCCTCGTCGGCGACCGGGATGTACACCCAGACCATGCCGATGCGCTCCTCGACGGCGTACGTCCGCACGCCGAGCTTGCCCGTGAGGCGGCAGCCGGGACCGTCGGTGATGACCGCGGAGAGCTTGCCGGTCGGCAGGTCGAAGGTCCAGCCGTGGTACGGGCAGCTCACGGTGCCGGGGAACTGCTGGTTGCCCTCTGACAGGGGGACGCCGCGGTGCGGGCAGCGGTTGTGCAGCGCGTACACCTTTCCGCTGTCGCGGATCAGCGTGATCTTCTCGCCGCAGAGTGTGAACGGTTTCGGGTCGTCCGTGATGTGGCTCGACCAGGTGACCGGGTACCAATAGCCGCGGAAACCGGATGCCGCCGCGTCGTAGTGGGGCCAGGACGACCAGTCCTGCCGGCCGAGCTTGTCCGATGACTTCCTTGCGGCGGCGGATTTCTTCAGGGCGGCGGGGGGTCGTTCGCTCGTCGTCATCTCGTCGTGGCCTCCTGCTCCAGTGGGTGTGCCGCACGAGCATCCGGCGCGGGGCGAGCGCCGCCTATGAACCTGTTCCGGTGAACGGACCGTGGCCAGCGGTGGACCGGTCAGCGAACCAGAGCCCTTGAGCGGGCGGAGGCGGCCGGACAGCATCCGTCCATGAACGGCATGACGGTCCCCGGCCTGGTCGAAGCGGCGGCGACACGGCACGGCGAGCGGGTCTTCCTCACCGTCGACGGGACGACGCGCACCTACGCGCAGGCGCGCGAGGCCGCCGCCACCATGGCGGGCGCGCTGGCGGCCCGCGGCTGCCGCCCCGGCGACCGGGTCGCCGCGCTGCTCCCCAACCGGGTCGAACTCGTCGACCTGGTCCTCGGCTGCGCGTGGCTCGGCGCGGTCGTGGTGCCGCTCAACACAGCACTGCACGGCAGGCTGCTGCGCCACGCACTGGGAGTCTGCGAGCCGCAGTTCGTCTACGTGGACGAGGAGCTGGCCGGGCGTGTGAGGGAGTTGGGGTGCGGGGGAGAGGTGTGGGTGACGGGTACGCGCCAGGCTCCGGCCCCCTGGGTGGTGGAGGCGCTCGACCCGCACCCGTCCCGCCCCGGCGACACGGCCGCGATCCTCTTCACGTCCGGCACCACGGGCCCCTCGCGCGGGGTGCGCTGCCCGCACGCCCAGTTCGTCTGGTGGGGCCGGAACGTGGCCGACTCCCTGCGCCTGACCGCCGACGACACCCTCTACACCTGCCTCCCCCTCTTCCACACCAACGCCCTCAACACGCTCGCGCAGGCGATGACGGTGGGCGCCTCGGTGGTCGTGGACCGGCGCTTCTCCGCGTCGCGGCATTGGGCGCGGGCCGCCGAGACGGGCGCCACGTGCGTGTACGTACTGGGCGCCATGGTGCCGATGCTGCTCGCGCAGCCACCCGGGCCGGGTGACCGGGCGCACGGGGCGTGGCGCGGCCTTGGGCCCGGCACGCCCGGGGCGCTGTGGGAGACGTTCCGCGACCGGTTCGGGGTGACGCTCGTCGACGGATTCGGCTCGACGGAGACCAACCTCGTCATCGGGTCCGTGCCGGAGGAGTGCCGTTCCGGATACATGGGGACGGTGCGGGACGGGTTCGAGGCGCGGGTCGTGGAGGCGGACCTGTCGGACGTGCCGGACGGGACGCCGGGCGAACTCATCGTCCGCACGACCCGCGAACACGCCCTCGCGACAGGGTATGTGGGGGAGGGTGCCCCCGAGCCGGGCTCCTGGCGGCGCACCGGGGACCGTGTCGTCCGTGAGCCCGACGGCTGGTTCCGTTTCGTCGACCGGGTCAAGGACCGCATCCGGCGCCGCGGCGAGAACATCTCCTCGTACGAGGTGGAGACCGCGCTCCGAGCCCACCCTGACGTCGCCGAAGCCGCCGCGTTCCCGGTCCCCTCGGAACTGGCGGAGGACGAAGTGATGGTGGCGGTCGTGCCATGCGCCGGCCGCTCGCTCGATCCCGCGGAGGTGGCGCGGCACTGCGCGGGGGAGTTGCCTGGGTTCGCGGTGCCGCGGTTTGTGGATGTGGTGGGGGAGCTGCCGCTCACGGAGACGGGGAAGGTGCGGAAGTCTCTGTTGCGGGAGCGGGGGGTGACAGGGGGTACGTGGGACCGGCTGCGCCGTAGCTCCGCTGGTTGAGCGGTTCGGTGCGGGTTGAGCGCGGCTGGTCGCGCCCCGCGGCGAGGCCGGTGATGACACAGCCCCGCACCCCTGAAGGCTCGCGGCTCGGCCGCTTGCCCGCAGCGATGAGATGCCGCACCGAAGGTGCGCATCTCAAGGCGCGGGGAACTGCGCGACCAGCCCCCACCGAACCCGCAGTCGGCAATGGACGCGCAGTCCCGAGACGTCACCCGGGCAACAGAACAGCCCGGCCCCGCACTCGCCCGCCCCGCAGAGCGCCAAGCGCCTCAGCCGCCTCCGCGAGGCCGAACTCCTCCACCGCCAGCGTCAGGTCACCCTCGGACAGGCGCCGGGCCAGGTCACCGGAGACCTCCCGGGCCCGCCGCTCCTGGCGGATCATGTTCACCGGCAATAGCGCCACCTCGTCCAGGAGCCAGCTCGGCAGATCCAGCTCGACCCGGGGCCCGGCGACGTACCCGATGACGACGGCACGCCCGCCCCGCCGCACCCACCGACTCCGCCCCACAAGCCGGGTCCCGCCGAGCGTGTCGACGAGCAGCGACGCCGAACGTTCCCGCGCCAAGCCCTCCGCGTCGTCCAGCGTCACGGCCTCCACGCCCTTCGGCACATCGGCCAACTGGTCCATGCGCCCGACCACACCGGTGACCCGCGCCCCCGCGGTCAACGCCTGCTGTGCCACCATCGCGCCCACCGCGCCGGCCGCCCCCACCACGATGACATCTTCGTCCTCCCCGAGGCGGGCGACATCGTGCAGCGCCACGTACGCCGTCGTCGCAGGGACGAAGAAGCTCGCCGCCACGGCCGGGGCGAGCGGCGCCTCAAGCACCGTGACCGCCTTGCGCTTCACGCTGACCCGTTCCGCCCACGTACCGTCACGCAGCAGCCCGAGCCCGCCGCCGCGCAGCACGACCTGCGTGCCCGGCGCGAGCCCGGAGTCGGCGTCGGCCTCCAGAACCGTGCCCGCCCCCTCGACCCCGCCGACGTACGGCAGCGACGGCTTCAGCTCGAACTCGCCCGAGGCGACGGTGACGTCGAGGTGCGAAACGCCGCCCGCCGTGACCTGGACGAGGACCTCGCCCGACGCACGGACCGGCTCGGGCACCTCGTCCAGGACCGGAGCCGCGCCCCATTCATGGAACCGTACGGCCCTCATCAGCCGGCGGCCTTGCCGATGAACTCGAGGCTGAGCGCGTTGTAGAGGTCGGCCTTCTCATGCTGCGGCCAGTGCCCGCAGTCCTCGAACAGCTCAAGCCGCGAGCCGGGGATGCCCTCGTGCAACGCCTTCGCCTCGGGCACGTCGCCGAACGGGTTCTTGCGGCCCCACACCACCAGCGTCGGCTGGGTGATCTGCGCCTGCTGCTCGGGGGTCAGCAGGTTGCGCAGGCGCGTCTCCATCTCCTGGAGGTTGAGGAGGTTGTCGACGCCCGCGACGAATTCCGGTGTGTGGTAGATCGCGTGCCGGACCTCGACCAGTTCCTCGGTCGCGGAGGACTCGTCGGCCATGAGCAGGCGCAGCCGCTTACGGGTGGGCTCGATGTCTGCGGAGGTGACGGCGTTCCTGGTGCTGGTCTTCAGCCGTTCCATGATCTCCGGGTTGGCCACCGTGCCGCCGGAGCAAAGGAGTTGGAGGCTACGGACCCGCTCGGGGTGCTCGATGGCGGCGCGCGCGCCGACCCAGCCGCCGAGCGACTCGCCGACGATGTGGACGCTGTCGACCCCGACGGCGTCCAGGTAGTCGATGAGGTGGGCGACGTAGTCCGCGATCTCGTACGGCCGGTCGGGCTTGCCGGTGTAGCCGTGGCCGAGCATGTCGATGGCGTGCAGGTCGTAGGCGGCGTGCGCGGTGATGTTGCGCGCGAAGGCCTCCAGGTGACCGCTGGTGCCGTGCAGGAAGACGACGGCCTGCGCGTTCGGGTCACCGGCGCGCAGGGTGCGGGTGGGCACGCCGGCGGCGTCGACGTACTCGACGCGGAAGGGGGTGGGGCTGATCTCGGTCCAAATGCTCATGTGCGTTACTCCCGAATAGAGGTGAGTGGGTGTCAGTCGAGCGAGTCGAGGAAGCCGCTGACCACCGAGTGGTACGCCTCCGGCCGCTCCTCCTGGAGGTGGTGCGAGGCGTGGTCCATCACGTGGAGGCTCCCGCTGGGCACCATGCGGGCGAGCATCAGCGGGTAGTCCGGGGTGAGGAAGGCGTCCTGCATGCCCCACATGAACAGCGTCGGGGCCTGGATGCGGCCCAGTTCCTCGGTGAGGTCCTGCCAGTCGCCGCGCGGCGAGTCGGACATGGCGGCGAGGGCGCGCTCCTCCTCGTCGAGGCTCTGCTCGTAGCGCAGTGTGAGCGTCTCCTCGGGGAGCTTCGCGCCGTCGTACCACTCCAGCTTCGTGATGAGCTGCCGCATCTTCTCGCGGGTGGGGCCCTCGCCGCCGTAGTAGACGTCGCGGGCGGTGCGGCCCCGGTGTCCGTTCTCGGGGAGCGGGGCGAGCGGCCCGTAGAAGACGGGCATGCTGCCGGTGATGACCAACGACCTTACGCGGTCCGGGTAGTTGGCGGCGAGGTTGAGGGCGATGGTGCCGCCCCACGAGTTGCACACGAAGTCGGCGCGGTCCACGCCGAGCGTGTCGAGCAGGCCGACCGTCTTCGCCGCATGGTGGTCCCACATCGGGCCTTCGATACGGGACTTCTCCGACTTGCCGTACTGGTGGATGTCGACGAGCAGACAGCGCCGGTCGGCCGCGAACAGGGGCGCCACGGGCCCGAAGTCGCTCCAGGCGGTGCAGCCGGGGCCGCCGCCGTGCAGGAACACGGTGTCGGGGCCCGAACCGAGGTCGTGGTAGTGGTAGCGGACGCCCGCGCCGTCCGCGTAGTGGCTCTCCGGTGCAGGTGACATGCGAGTCCTTCCGTACGGGGGTGGGGGGGGTACGGTGTCGAGCCCATCACCGGGACGGGCGCGAGCCCAGCGCGGCGGTCCGCTGAGCGAACCCCTCTCGCTGGGCGATTCGCTCGGCAGTTCACTGGGCGGTGTAGCCGCCGTCCACATGCACCACGGCGCCAGTGGTGAAGGACGACTCGGCGGCGAGCAGTGACAGCACGGCGTGCGCGACCTCCTCGGGCCGCCCCCAGCGCCCGATCGGCACTTTCGCGGTGAAGGCGGCCTGGGCCGCGGCGTCCGTCTCGGCGTCGCCCTCGTTCATGGGCGTGCGGACGGGGCCGGGCGCCACGCAGTTCACGGTCACGCCGGTACCGGCGAGTTCCAGGGCCACCGACCTGGTGAGCGCGGCGACGGCGCCCTTGGTGGCGGCGTAACCGGACCGCTCGGGGGCGCCGGTCGAGCCGAGGACGGAGCCGATCGTGACGACGCGCCCGAAGCCCACGTCGAGCATGCCGGGCAGGACGGCGCGGAACGCCAGCCAGGTGCCGATGACGTTGGTGTCGAGGGCGGCGCGGAAGTCGTCGGACGTGAGGGTGAGCACCGACCCGCGCGCGAGCCGTCCGGCGGCCGTCACGAGGCCGGTGACCTGGCCCCACCGGTCCTCGGCCCGCCGTACGACCTCGGCGAGTTCGTCGGCGTCCGTGGTGTCCGCGGCGACCACCAACTGCTCGGACCCCGCGTCGGGTTGAAGTATCCGCTCCGTCGCGCGGCAGCGTTCCGCGGAACGGCCGGTGACGACCACCGGCCGTCCGGCCCGTGCGACCGCCTCGGCGACCGCGAGGCCGATTCCGCTGGTGCCGCCGGTGACGAGCACGGGGCCGGTGGAGTTCTGGGAGGTGTTCGTCCGGTTGGTCATCCGGCGAGGATGCGCGGCGCCCGTGAACACGCCAACGCGGGCGGTCCGACCACCGGACCACCCGCGCCGAGGGTTCATGGGGCCCCTGCCGTCACCGCCCGGTGAACACCGGCTCCCGCTTGTCGAGGAACGCCTGCAGCCCCTCCGCCGCGTCGGCGGTCCCGGTCAGATCGGCGACCCCCTTCTCCTCACGCTCCAACGCCTGCTCGACGGGCAGTCCGTGCCCCTCGTCGACGACGCGCTTGAGCAGCCCGATGGCGGCGGTCGGCTGTGCGGCGAGACGGCGGGCCCGCTCGGAGACCTCCGCCGCGAACGCGCCTTGCTCCACGACGAGATCGACCAACCCGAGTGCCAACGCCTTCTCCGCCGAAAGTCGTTCGCCTTCGATCATCAGCCGCTTCGCCAGATGCGGTCCGACGAGCCGGGGGAGCCGCTGACTGCCGCCGGCCCCCGGGAACAGCCCGAGCCGTATCTCCGGGAACCCGAACGTGGCATCGGCCGCGAGGATCCGCAGGTCGCAGGCGAGTGACAACTCGGCGCCGCCGCCCAGCGCGTGACCGTTCATCGCAGCCACGACGGGCTTGGCTGCCTGCTCGATCAACCGCTGCACGTCGATCCAGCGCCGCATCTTCGCCTGGTTCTCCGCCGACAGGTCCCGCATCACGGCGATGTCGGCGCCCGCGATGAAGAACCGGCCGGTGCCGGTGACGACGACACAGCGCACCGCCGGGTCGGCGGTCAGCGGCCGCAAGGCGGTGAGGAACTCCTCGATCATCGCCGGGTCCACGGCGTTCGCCTTCGGCCGGTCGACGCGGATGGTGGCGACGGCGCCGTCGCGTGTCACGTGCAGTACGGAGGATCCCGCCGCGGTGTCCTTCTGGTTCATTCGGTCACTCCTTCTGCGGCCAGTGCGGCCAACTGTCCGTCGCTCAGGCCGAGCAGTTCACGTAGGACTTCATGGGTGTGCTGGCCGAGCAGGGGTGCGGGCCGGTCGAGTCCGCCGGGCGTCGCGGCCAGCCGGGCGACGATCCCCTCGTGCGGGACCGGGCCGGCCAGGGGATGGTCGAGTACGGGATAGAAGCCGCGGGCGGCGAGCTGTTCGTCGGCCTCGACCAGATCCTGCCCGGTCGCCACGACCGCCGCCGCGACACCCTCCGCCTGGAGCAGCTCGGCCAGCTTGTGCGCGTCGTGGCGGCGCGTCCAGGCGGCGAGGGCGGCGTCGATTTCGTCCTCGCGCGCCCGCCGCGCACTCAAGGTGCTTTCTTGGCAGGGCAGCTCGGCCATCCGCGACAGGGCACGCCACTGCACCTCATCGCGTACGGACACCGCCACCCACCGGTCCTCCCCGGTCGCCGGGTACACCCCGTGCGGCACGGCGTGGGGTGACCGGTTCGGACGGTCGGCGGTCCGGGGATCGGGCGCGCCGTCGTCCAGTACGGTTTCCAGCGCGGCCGGGCCCATCGTCGCGGCCATCGCCTCCAGCTGGGACAGGTCCACGTGTCCGCCACGGCCGCGCGCCAGCAGGTCGAGGGTGGCGAGCACCGCGGAGTTCGCCGCGATCATGTCGCCGAGCCCGAAGGTGAGGCCCTGCGGCGGGCCGCCGGGGTCGCGGGTCTCGCTCGACAGGCCGGACATGGCGGCGAGGGTGTCGGCGAACGTCACGGCGCTGCGCCACGGCCCGGTCTGCCCGACCCCCGCCATCGACACGAGGATCACGTCCGGGTTCAGCTCGCGCAGCGACGCGTAGTCCATGCCCCAGCGGGCGAGCACCCCCGGGCTGAAGTTCTCCACGACGACGTCGCAGTGCGGGACCAGCTCGCGCAGCAGCCGCCGTCCTTCGTCGGTCCGCAGGTTCAGGGCGACGCCGCGCTTGTTCCGGTTGAAGTTGAGGAAGTAGCCGCTGTCGTCGGGGTCGGAACCCGGCCGCAGATGCATCGAAGGCGCGAACCGCGTGGGATCCTGACGGTGCCGCGACTCGATCTTGACGATGTCCGCGCCGTGCTCACCGAGCTGCTTGGTCACGTACGGACCGGCGAGGACCCAGGTCAGATCCAGCACCCGAACCCCTTCCAGGGCTCGGGACTTGGACCGCTCGCCCTCGCTCCGTACGCGACCGGGCCCGCGCCACGGCGAGTCGCCGCCCACCGCCTCGTGCAGCGCGGGCAGCACGACGGGCCGGGGCAGCGCGGCCCACGGAAACCCGACGTCCACGGCGCCATCCTCCGGAAGTCCCTCACCGGTGACCGTGACGAGCGCGTCGCGGTCGCGCAGTTGCGGGTTGGACGTCAGCCGTCCGGCCGGCACGACCTCCGCCCACGGCAGGGCCCGCTCGCGCGCCTCGGCGGCGAGTTCGGCGGCGGGCTGCCGCGCCGCGAAGCGCCGCACCAGCTCATCGACGTGGGCGCGCCCGGCCCACCGGAACGCGGCGTCCTGCCACCGCTCCTCGCCCAGATCCCCGGCCTCGCCGCGCTCCGCCATCCACGCCAGTAGGTCTGTCCACATCCGGTTGCTGCCGGAGTAGCCCCCGGCCACGTAGCCGTCCGCCGCCTCGAAGATTCGGTGCGCGACGTGCTCGTACACCCCTCCGTTGCGTACGGGGAAACGCCCGGCGTGGATCCAGGCGAGGGCTGCGGTCTCCAAGGTGGCGGCGACGGCCTCCTGAGCCGAGATGTCGAGGAGCTGCGGGGTGCCCGACACGATGCCGAGCAGCGCCCCGATCGCCGCGTGCGCCCCGGCGGTCTGCAACGCCTGCTCGCGCGGCGGCGGCTTGGGCTGCCTGTCGGGGCGCCCGCCGAGCCACGTCATACCTCCCGCCGAGGCAAGCACCAGATCGTCACCGACCCAGTCGCGGCGCGGCCCGGTCAGCCCGAACGGCGTCACCACCACATGCACGGCGTGCGGCCACCGAGACGAGCCGTCCTCCCGCAGACCGCGCAGCCGCGCCACGGGCCCGCTCTCCAGCACGACGTCGGCGCCCGCCGCCAGCGCGTCGAGCTCCGCCGCGTCGCGCACCGCCACCCACCGCTTCCCCGCGTGCCAGTGGGTACGAGCCGCCACGTCGAGGCCGTCACCCGGCTCGGTCCGTACGACGTCGGCGCCGATGCCCACGAGCAACCGGGCGCCCTGGAAGGCGAGTTCATCGGTCAGGTCGAGCACGCGCGGTGCCCCCGGATCCGTCTCCGCTCCCACCACGGCTCCTCCCATACGTATCCGCAGCCTTTGCGGAACCTCACGATCACCGGGGGAGGGGAGGCGTACCACCGGCCTGTTCTGCTGACTGGACCGGACCGGCCCGGGTGATCCGGCGCTGGATAAGGTCATGGCCATGGCCAAGGGGGTGGGGCGGCGGCCCAAGGTGGATCTGGACACCGGCGTCGAGGACGTGACGCTGACCATTCTGGAGTGGCTGGGTGAGCAGGGCGTCGGTGCCATGATCCGGGTCGACGCGGAGCGCCTGCGGGACGGTCGGCCGGTCTGGACGTTCGCAGCTTCCGGCGGACCGCTGGACGGTGGGATGAGGGCCGACGGGGCCTCGGCCGCCGAGTGCATGGGAACCGCCCTGCTTCAGTTGCGCGAGGCCGGGCTTGCCGTTCCCTTCTGACGCGGTGTGGCTCAGCCGGCTTCCTCGCGCCAGGACGGGTGGCCGCCCCCCGTCTCAGCCGCGCTCGGGTGGCGCACGGCATCCAGCCCGTCGTCAGCGAGGAGATCGGCGATCAGGGCCGACGGGCCGAAGACCTCGGTGGCGCTCAGGTTCCAGTTGGTCACCACGAACCAGTCTCCGTCCACGGGCCACCAGTGCGCGGGGAACTGGGTCCCAAAGGTCCGGCTGGGTCGCGCGCAGGCATCGTGGTGGCCGAGTGCCGCGTCCAGCGAACCCCGACGGGCCGGAACCGCGCTGCCGACGTCCTCGATCGCGGCCTGGGCCCAGTAGCACTCCGTGTGCCGTCCGTCGGGACTGTGACGGGCGAGGACATCGAGCAGGCGGGCCTCCGAGGTCCTGGGGCAGGCCCAGCCCGTCGAGGACTCTGTGGGAAGGAGGGCCCTGCCAGTCCTCCAGACGCTTGCCGGCCCGCGCCAGCACATCGTCCCACCGGACCCGCCGTCCGCCCACCGTGACGGTGTGCAGGATCCAGCAACGATCGGGAAAGCCTTCCTGGGGCTGATGGCCCAGGAGGGCACCGTCCTCCTCCAGAACCGGGCGCATTCCGCCCAGCGGATCGGCGTCCGGCACCGGCTCCAACACGGCCATCCCTCAACACTTCGCTCATACATGTGGTGTTCTGCGACGGGCCGAGGCCAGACGACGGGGCGTGCCGCGCGCTCAGCTCACCGCGGTCGGCTTCCGGCCCCGCGCCGCCGCGCGATCCGCGTCGTACACCCTCTTGTGCGTCGTCTTCTGGGCCACACCCCGCTCGATGCTCTCCGCCGTAGCCCGCAGCGCGGCGAGGCACCGGTCCACCGACACCTGAGCGACCGGCGCCGTGACGGACAGCGCCGCATGCTCACCGCCGCCCAGGGCCACCGGCACGGCGAGGCTGGCGTACCCGGCCCTGACTCCCTCGACCTCCAGCGCGTACCCCTGGCGGGCGGCCGTCGACAGGCGCCGTTCGAGGACCCCGGGGTCCGTCACGGAGCGCGGGGTCAGCACGGGCAGCCCGGCGCGGACGAGGGCCGCCACCCGTTCGGGACGGTCCGGGGCCAGAGCGAGCAGGATGTGGCCGGTCGCCGTGCAGGAGGCCGGGAGGCGTCCGCCGACGTACGAGTGAGTGAGGACGTTCGCCTCACCTGCGATCTTCTCCAGGAACAGGACGTGGCTGCCGTCGAGGACCGCGAGGTGCACGGCGGTGCGGGTCCGGGTGAACAGGTCGGCCATCAGTGGGCGGGCCACGGCGCTCAGCACCGCGGAGACGGGCACCCGCTGCCCCAGGTGGAAGAGCCTGATGCCCAGCTCGTACGTCTCCCCGTGCCGGTCCAGCAACCCCCACCGCACCAGCTCCTGCGCGAGACGGTACGCCGACGCCTTCGGCACGCCCGACCGGCGGCTCAGCTCGCTCAGCCGCAGCCGGTCCGCCCCCGACTCGAACGCGGCGAGCAGCAGTTGCGCCTTGCCCAGTACGGAATTGGGCAGCAGGACATCCTCGTCGGCGTACGACCCCATCAGCGTCCCCTTACGTCGTCACATGGCGGCAAAGGCCATTTGAAGTGCAACAACGCCATGTTGCATAGAGGGACGGGGGTGTAAACATCAGGCAACAGGCGTGCTGATGTTCTCCCGCGCAGGATCGGCGTCCCGCGCCGCCGCGCCCTCGGCCTGTGGCACATGTGCGAAGAAGACCAGCGCCACCAGCGTGACGAGCGCCATCCCCATCGTCAGCAGCGCCACCGGCAGGAAGTGCCCCGTGGCGGCCAGCAGCGCCGTCGCCACCACCGGCGACAGGCCGCCGGCGACCGCCGAAGACAGCTCGTGGCCGAGCGCCATCCCCGAGTACCGGGTACTCGTGCTGAACAGCTCGGAGAAGTACGAGGGCTGCACCCCGATCATCGCGGCGATCGCGACGTGCCCGACGATGAACGCCACCCACACCGCCGCGGCCTGCCCCGTGTCCATGAGCAGGAAGAACGGAGCCGCCCACAGCAGCATGCCGATCGCCCCGCCCAGATAGACGGGCCGCCTGCCCACCTTGTCGGAGAGCCGGCCGAAGACAACCATCATCGCCGAGTCCACCAGCATGCCGACGATCCCGGCCCACAGCAGCACCGTCGCCGAGATCCCCACATACGCCCCGTACACGAGGGAGAACGACATGAAGATGTAGCTGGCGCCGCTGTCGGCGAAGCGCAGCGCCATCGCGAACAGGACCTGGCGCGGATGGCGCCGCAGCACTTCCCGCAGGGGAGAGTGCGGCGCGGTCTCCTTCATGCCCCCCGTGGACTCGGCTTCGAAGCTCTCCGTCTCGCCCAGGTTGCGCCGGATGTAGATCCCCACCACGAAGATCACCGCACTCGCCAGGAACGGCAGCCGCCAGCCCCAGGCGAGGAAGCCGTTCCCGGACACCTGCTGGGCCAGCCACAGCGCCAGCGAAGACAGGACAAAGCCCAGACCCATGCCGCACGAGCTGAACGAGGCGAGGAACCCACGCCGCTCGGCCGGAACGTTCTCCGTGATGATCAGGACGCCGCCGCCCCACTCGCCACCGGCCGCCGCCCCCTGCAACAGCCGCAGCAGGACCAGGAGGACCGGCGAGAGCAGCCCGGCCGTCGAGTACGACGGCAACAGCCCCATGCAGAACGTGGCACCGCCCATCAGCGACAGCGTCCCCATCAGTGCCGCCTTGCGCCCCCGCCGGTCACCGATGTGCCCGAAGATCAGCCCGCCGACCGGTCGCGCGGCGAACCCCACGGCGTGACCGGCGAGCGCCGCGATCGTGCCGAGCAGCGGATGCCCGCCGGAGGGAAAGAAGACCGTGCCGAGGACCAGCGCGGCGGCGGTGGTGTAGAGGAAGAAGTCGTACCACTCCATCATGTTGCCGGCGACGGACGCGATGACCACGCGTCGCGTCGAGGCCGTGCCCTCGGCCGTCTTCTCGGTTGTGTTCCTACGGGGCATGCGTGCTCCTTGCCGATCGACCCTGGGGATCGGTGGAGCGTACGAACGGCCCGGTGCCGCCTCAATCGTGCCGGTCCGCCAGACGGGACACCGTGCTGTCCGCGGGACCTACGGGGTGCCAGCGTGCCGCCACCTCGACAGCACTCCGACCCGGAGGTCGCGATGTTCCGTCACCACCGCACGGGCAGGCGCCCGGCGGCCGCCCTCCTCACGCTACTCACCCTTCTCCTCGCCACCGCCTGTGGCGCGGGCACCACTGACTCGGCGGGAACCGCGGGCGGCGCGAGCCCGACCGTACGGATCGCGCTCGGCGTCGATGCCTCGTACGCCCCGCTGTATCTCGCCGCCGAACGCGGCATGTTCAAGAAGGCCGGCCTCGACGTGCAGCTGATGAAGGTGGAGGGTGGGCCCGCCGCCGCCCAGGCCGTCACGGCCGGAGCGGCGCAGATGTCCGCCAACGCCGACTCCACCGCCCTGCCGCAGATGGTCGGCAATCCACGGCTGCGCGCCCTCGGCGCCTTCCAGTCCTCGGGCCGCTACCTCAAGGTCGTCCTGCGCAAGGGCATCACCTCGCCGCGGCAGATCAAAACGATGGGCTCGATCCAGGGCCTCGGCCTGTACGCGACCCACGAGTACCTCCAGCACCACGGCATCGACCCGAAATCGGTGAAGATCCAGCAGGGCGCGCCGCAGGAGATCCCCACCATGCTCCAGCGCGGCGACATCGACGGCTACATCCTGTTCGACCCCTGGGTGAGCAAGGGCGTCGCCGCGGGCGGCCACCTCGCGGGCTCCGTCGGCGACTTCGGCGTCACCTACGTGCAGTGGCTCCTCGCCGACCAGAAGTGGCTGAAGGAGAACGAGAAGCTCGCCGGAAAGATCTTCAAGGTGGTCGCGGAGGCCGACCGGCTCGTGACGAAGGACCCGCACGCCGCCGCCCTCGCCGCCCACGAACAGGCCCAACTCCCCGTCACCGCAACGGAGAAGGCCGTCGGCGAGATCTCCTTCAAGTCCCGCGCCCTGACCTCCGCCGACGTCACCTCCGCGCGCCGGATCGCGGACTTCCTCCTCCAGCAGAAGCTCATCAAGAACGCGCCCGACCTCGACACGGTGCTGCTGCGCGGCTGGTACGACCGGTACGCCCGGTGATCGCCCGCGACACACCATTTCCCCGCTGTCCCGCTGAGCGGACCGCCGCGCATGCATCGTCCGGCAAACCGGCAGTAGCGTGCGCCAACTCGCGGACCCCCACCCCGATGACCTGCCGAAAAGCGCCCAGACCCGAGGTGACCATGAAGACTGCGTCCGGCCCGAAATCCCGCCCCGTCCACCGCATCACCGGCACCGCCTTCCTTGCCGCCTCACTCCTCTCGCTGACCGCGTGCGGCGCGGGCACCACCGACGCCGGGGCAGGTCCCGGCTCCGGCGGTGGCGGGGAGGGCCGCCCCCAGATACGTATCGCCGTCGGTGTCGACGCCTCGTATGCACCGTTCTACCTGGCCGACGCCGAAGGGCTGTGGGCCGAGCACGGGGTCGACGTCGACCTCGTCCAGTTCGCCAAGGGCGGCGAAGGCGTCGACGCCCTCAACGCCGGACAGGTCCAGATGGCCGGGAACTCCGACGCCACCACCATCGGCCTGCTCGGCCAGAACCCGGACCTGCGCTCGCTCCTCGTGTACGAGAACTCCGGGCGCTACCTCAAGGTCGTCCTCGGCCCCGGTGTGAAGTCCGCGCAGCAGATCAAGAAGATGGCCGTCGTCCCGGGCCTGTCCGAGCTCGCCGCCACCCGGTTCCTGGAGTCGAAGGGCGTCAAGCCCGGCTCGGTCGAGTTCGTGACGTCGGACCCCGCCGAGATCCCCGCCCTTACGAAGAAGGGCGACATGGACGCGTACGTCCTGTGGGAGCCGTGGCCCGCCAAGGGCAAGGAGCTCGGCGCGCGCATCCTGGAGACCACCGGCGACTACGGCCTCAGCTACCAGCACTGGCTGCTGTCCACCTCCCCGTGGCTCAAGGACAACAAGGGCACGGCCGCCAAGGTCGCCGCGGCCCTCGCGGAAGCCGCCGAGAAGGTCGAGAGCGACCCGGACGCCGCGGCGAAGGCGACGAAGGACGCCGCGAAGATCCCCACGGCCCAGACCCTGAACGCCGTGAAGGAGATCGACTTCGGCGTCCGCGACTTCACCGCGAAGGACCTGAAGGCCTACGACGACACGGCCCGGTTCTACCTGGGCACCGGGAAGGTCAAGGCCCGCCCGGACGTGGCCCGCGCGGTGCAGCGCGGCTGGCTCACGGCCAACCCCGAGAGCGCCGAGAACGCCAAGAAGACGGAGGGGTCCTGATGACCAAGGTGACAGCGCCCCGTACGGGTACCCGTACGCCCCGTGCTGGTATCCGTACTGGTGCCCGTACGGAGCCGACTGCCGGTCGCGGCGCCGCCCTGCGCGTCGAAGACGCCGGGATCTCCTTCGGTGACTTCCGCGCCGTCCAGGGCATCGACCTGGACATCCCGGCCGGTGAGTTCCTCTGTCTGCTCGGCCCGAGCGGCTGCGGCAAGTCCACGCTGCTGTCCGCGATGGCTGGATTCCTCCAGGTCAGCGAGGGGTCACTCACCGCTGACGGCGTCCCCGTCAGTGGCCCCGACCCCGACCTCGGCATGGTGTTCCAGAGCAGCGAGGCCCTCTTCGACTGGATGACGGTGCAGCAGAACGTCACCTTCGGGCCCCGCATGCGCGGCCGTTCCCGCGCCGAGCAGAACCGGGTGGCCGACGAGTTCCTCGGCCTGGTCGGTCTGCGCCACTGCGCCGACCGCTACCCCGGCCAGCTCAGCGGCGGCATGCGCCAGCGCGTCCAGATCGCCCGCGTCCTCGCCAACGAACCCGGCGTCGTCCTCATGGACGAACCCTTCGGCGCGCTGGACGCGCAGACGCGGCAGGTCTTGCAGCAGGAGACGGCCCGCATCTGGCGGGCCTCCGGCTGCACCGTCGTCTTCGTCACCCACGACATCGACGAGGCGATCCTGCTCGCCGACCGGATAGCCGTCATGACGGCCGGCCCCGCCGCCTCGATCAAGTCCCTGTACGAGGTCGACCTGCCACGCCCGCGTGACGAGTCCGACCCGGCCGCCCTGCGGCTGCGCACCAAGCTGCGCGAGGACATCGGAGAAGAGGTCCGCAAGGCGATGCGCGACCAGGGCCTCGACGACCGAGGACTCGACGGTCAAGAACTCGACGATCGGCTCGACCGAGAGGCGAAGGGCGCATGACGATCACCACAACGGATGCCACGGATCCCACGGCCCCGGCCCGCCCCCGCACCCGCCCGCGCCGCACCACCACCGCGGGGCCCCAGGGCCTACGCACGGTCGGCCTGTACGTCCTCGCCGTCCTGATCGGCCTCGGCGTCTGGCAGCTCATCGCCATGAAGTACGGCCCCTCGCTGGTCGCCTCCCCGAAGGAGACCCTGTCGGCCGACCGCGAACTGGCGGCCGACGGCACCCTCGGCAACTCGGTCATCGCCTCCAGCCGCCGCATCCTGATCGGCTGGGGCCTCGGCGTCGTGGTGGGCGCCCCGGTCGGCCTGCTCATCGGGCAGATCAGGATCGTCCGCCAGCTCCTGGAGCCGTACATCGAGTTCTTCCGCTTCATCCCGCCGGTCGCGTTCGTGACGCTGGCGGTGGTATGGCTGGGCATCGGCGAGACGTCGAAGGTAGTCCTGATCTTCTATACGGCCGTGTTCATCGTCACGCTCAACACCAGCGCGGGCGTGATGGCCGTCAACGAGAACAAGCTGCGGGCCGCGGCCAGCCTCGGCGCGAGCCGCCGCCAGATCCTCCAGCGCGTCGTGCTGCCGTCCACCGTCCCGTACATCCTCACAGGCGCGCGCCTGGCCATGGGCAACAGCTTCCTGACGATCGTCTCCGCCGAGATCGTCGCCGCCCAGGTAGGCCTCGGCTCCCTGATCTGGACCTCTCGCAACTACGGCCGTATCGACTGGGTCTTCGTCGGCATCATCACTCTGGGAATCCTGGGCCTGGTCTACGACCGGATCCTGCGCGTCATCGCGATGCGTGTACTGCACAAGTATGGAGCTAAGGTGTAAACGGGGGGTGTAGTGATCAACGCGTAAGGCGCAACGACGCACGGGAGAAAGACACGGGGGAAGGGCACGGGGGAAGAACGGAGAACACCGCACGTGAGCACCACCTCGTCCACCTCGCGCACCCTGCTCCTCGAGGAGTTCGGCACCCTGCCGCGCCTCGGGGAGCGGGCCGTGCCCGAGCCGCGCCCCGGCCACACCCTCGTCCGGACGGCGGCGGCCACCGTCGCCCACCTGGACCTGAACATCCTCGACGGACAGTTCGGCATCCTGCCCGAGCTGCCCTTCATCCCCGGCACCCAGGGCAGCGGCTACGTCGTCGCCTCGGACACGCACCCCGAGGGCGCCCTCGTCCGGCTGCGCGGCGAAGGGCTCGGCCTGAACCGCGACGGCGCCTGGGCCGAACACGCCCTCGTGCCGGACGCCGCCGCGGAACCCATGCCCGAAGGCACCGACCCGGCCCTCGCCTGCATCTACTTCTCGCCGGTCGGCACCGCATGGGCCACCGTCCACGCGATCGCCCAGGTACGGCCGGGGGAGCGGGTCCTGGTCACCGGCGCGTCCGGCGCGGTCGGCGCCATGGCCGTACAGCTCGCCGCGCGCGCCGGCGCGGAGGTGATCGGCGCGGTCGGCCGCCCGGCGAAGCTCGCGCACGTACCCGGCGTAGCCAAGGCGCTGCTCGCCTCGGACCTCTCCGAGGAGACGATCGGCGGCAAGGCCGACGTACTCATCGACACGGTCGGCGGCCAGATCCTGCGGAACGCCCTCACCCTGGTCCGTCCGCGCGGCCGGGCCGCGCTCCTCGGCTACACGGCAGGCCGCGAGCTGAAGCTGGACCTCGCGGACTTCTTCCTCGCCGATGTCTCCCTCCTCCCGGTCAACATGATCAGCCGCGGCGAGGAGGTCGCCCCCGAGGTACTGCGCCTCCTCCCCGACCTGTCCTCGGGCGCGCTGTCGCTGCCGTACGAGCGGTACGGCATGGACGCGCTCGGCGAGGCGGTGGAGCGGCTGCGTACGGGCGCGGCGGTCGGGAAGATCGTGCTCGACATGGAAAGCACCGGGAAGTAGGACCGTAGAACCTGACGTACGGGAACGGGCCCCCTCCGATCGGAGGGGGCCCGTTCCCGTTGCCGGGCTCAGGACTGGTGCCGGGTCAGGACTGCGAAACGCCTGCGTGTGCGGCGAGTTGACCCGGATCGACGGGAAGCCAGTCGTAGTCGATCGAGTTCCAGAACGCGCATTGGTGCTGGGTCGCGTACGCCGAGGAGGGGAGCGCCTTGCTCGCACCGCCCGGCAGCAGCGACATGTACTTCCCGGCCCGGTACGACGGCCAGGCGGTGAGCCCCGCCGTCGCCGGGTCCCCGTGTTTCACGAACGAGCCCCAGTAGCGCACCATCTCACCGGACAGCTGCTGCTGCGCGGGAGTCAGCTGCTTCGAGAGCGCCGAGGGCAGCAAGTACGGCATCTCGGCGCCGTGCGAGGCGCCCGGGTCGAAACCGGCCGGCACGCCGCCGCTGACGGGCGGGTGCGGGTCGTCGAACTCATAAAAGTACGTGCGGGGTTGGCGTCTCGCCGCCTGCCCCGTGAGGGCGTGGTACTGGCAGCCTCCCAGCCCGTAGAAGGAACTGCTGTCGCCCCAGATCGCGCTGAAGGCGTACGTCCCCGTGTACGAGTCGCCGTACTTGCTGAACGGGTAGTGCGCCAGCACCGCGTCGGCCTGGGCCCCGAACTCGATGCGCACCGCCCGCTCGTACTGCGCCTTCGTCGCGCGCGCGAACGGCAGTGACCACGGTCGTACTTCGTCGCGCGTGTGGCCGATGAGCAGGGGGACGTTCGCGGCCTTGCCGGTGCGGACGGCCTGGCTGGGCGGCAGCGGCAGCTCGGGGCCGCCGGAGACGGGGAGCGGACCGCTCAGGACGCCGCCGACGAAGCCCCCGCTGGTGGCCAGCAATTGACCAGCCGGCTTGGTGCGCAGGCAGGACGCGTTCGAACAGCCGGCGGCCGCCGCGTACTTCCTGCCCCGGGCGACGGCCTGCTCGGCCGTGTGGCTGGGGCAACCACCGCTCTGGATGAACGCGCCGGAGAAGAGACCGCGCGCCGGCGGCGAGGCCAGGAGCGCGCAGACGGAGTGGCCGCCCGCCGACTGGCCGCCGATGGTCACACGGCTCGGGTCGCCGCCGAAGGCGCCGATGTTGCGCTGGGTCCAGCGCAGCGCCGCCTCCTGGTCGAGCAGGCCGTAGTTGCCCGCGCCCTGCTTGCTCAGTCCCGGCAGATCGAGCCAGCCGAACACGCCGAGGCGGTAGTTGATCGTGACGACCACGACGTCGTTGGCCTCGGCGATCCGCGAGGCGTCCTCCGTCTCGCCCGAGCCGAAGGAGAAGCCGCCGCCGTGGATCCAGAACATCACCGGCAGCGGCCGGTTCGTCCGGTGGGAGGGCGTGTAGACGTTCAGGTACAGACAGTCCTCGCTCATGCCCGCGCCGCTGTCGCCACCGAACTGGAGGCAGTGCGGGCGGGGCGATGCCGCCGGGCGGGTGCCGGTCCAGGCGGCGGCGGGCGCCGGAGGCTGCCAGCGCCCGAAGCCGACGGGTGGCGCCGCGTACGGGATGCCGAAGAACCGGTCGACGCCGTCCGCCGAGGCCCCCGCGACGCGTCCCTTGTCGGTGGTGACCGTCAAGGAACGGGGGGCCGCGGACGCGGGAACGGCGGACAGGACGGACAACAGGACGAGCAGGCTCACCAGGCCTGCAAGACCCTGTCGGGCGATGGATCTCACTGAACCTCCAAGACGCCGGAGTGACGGGGGAGCCATGTTCTGTCCCGGGCTGCGGGTGGGCGAGCCTTTCGTTCCGCTCCATGGACCCGCTCAATACATGAACGCCCGCTCCGTTGAACGCAGTTGAGTGGATCGTTGTACGGTCCATCTCGACGCTGTTTGTGTCGGAAACCGGGCGTGCCGTCTACGAGTTCCCCGGAGTGCGCGGCGGGTCAGCGATCCGCTGACGTGATGAGCCGTGCGTGGCGCCGCACTTTCGATGCCCGCACGCCGCTAAGAGGTCCTAACAAAGACGTTGGACGTGTCGGTGGGTGATCAGGCAGGTGGCGAGGCCGAGGAAGGCCTCGTGGATGTCGTCGCGTCGCTCCCAGCGGATCCGCAGCCGTCGAAAGCCGTGCAGCCAGGCGGATGGGTGGGCCGCGCGGCGAGGTGCCCGCCGAAGGCGAGTCCTTTTCCGCACGGCCTCCCGCCGAACCGGACGTGACGGTTTCCTGTCATCCGGCTCTCCAGTGACTACTGCGTGAGTGGTTTAGCAGGCCGTTCTGAATGGATCCGATCATGGCAAGTGTCGCAAGCCACAACGGTTTTGCGGCGTCGGTGAAGCATGACGCGCGCCCAGTCAGAAGGCTGCCATCCGGCATGCGCAAGGTCGGCGAGTGCACGGACGTGGTGTACTTGAACGTTGCCCCTGCTCCCGCAGATCTCGCACGTGTCCGCAAGGAGTCTCGCGACGAGTTCCTTCTGCGGATAGTCGACTCGAACCGGCTTACAGTCGACGACTTCTGCCGTCCGTTGCCGTTGGAGTGGAATACCACCGAACCGTGCAACCAGCGGCTTCCTGTTCTTCCGTTCAATACGGGCTTCGAAAGCGACGCGAGGCCCGTTCGGTGTTTCGAAGGTGGTTTTATACTTCGCCGCCATCTTCGAAACCGTTGAACGGTGCTTTCCTGCCAGGGTCTTGAGCATCGAGGTCTCCATGACCCATCGCAGGCGGTGCAGCCGGTGGACGTCCCCGGCCAACAGGTAGTACTGGACGATCCCCCGATAGACGGTCCCGAAGGTGGCGACAATAGCGTGGTCGTCGCTGTTCAACAGGGCCGGTTGCTTCGCGGGTTTTCCGCGATCAAGATACGGGGAACATTTGGCCTTGATCACATCCAGTGGGACTCGCAGCGCGATCTGTCCGTTGACCGCTCGTCGGCCGCGGGTGACTTTGCTGCTGTTCTGCTGAGTGGTGATCTCGTAGCCGAGGAACCGTGCCGCCTGGGTTCTGGCATGGGTGATCAGCGTCTTCTCCTGGGAGAGTTCCAGCTTGAGTTCATCACGCAGGAACTCGGCCAGACGCTGTTTGATTTCCTCGGCTTCGGCCTTCGGTCCGGTGAACCCGAGCAAGTGGTCGTCGGCGTAACGGACATAGCGCAGTCGCCTGTACTCCGGATCATCCGGGTCGGAGCTTGGCAGGCTGTGCATCTGCTGACGCAGTTTTCGGGCTTCTGCCCTGTCGCCACGCCGGCGTGCCCGTGCCAGCACATTGGCCACCATGAGGTATTCCAGGTTGCGAGCCCGGCGTTCCCCTCGGGTGTATTCCGGAATGAGAACCTTCTCGACGAACTTATCCAGCTTGTGCAGGTAGATATTGGACAGGATCGGAGAAGCCACCCCTCCTTGCGGCGCTCCGGAGAGCGTGGCTCCCCACCTCCAGTCCTCTACATATCCGGCCGTCAGCATGTTGCGCACCAGCCGAAGGAAGCGGTTGTCGTGAATGTTCTCGCCTAGGATCGAGAGCAGGACCTCATGATCAAGGCTCCCGAAGCAGTCGGCGATGTCTCCCTCGACGAACCACGAGGTTCCGGTCCAGGTGTGATCCACCTCGCGCAAGGCGGTGTGGCATCCCTTTCGGGGCCGGAACCCGTGAGAGTGGCTGGAGAACGTCGGCTCGTAATACGCTTCTAGCAGGAGGCGCACCACTTCACCAACGAGCTTGTCCGACCACGTCGGCAGCCCCAGTGGCCGCGTTTTCCCGTTCTTCTTGGGGATGTTCACACGGCGTACTGGACGGAACCGGTAACGCTCGTGGCGCATCGCATCAATGATGCGTCCGATCTTCCGCTGGGACATGCCGTCCACTGTTTCCTTCGTGACTCCAGGTGCCATCGCGCCATGGTTGGCGTAGATGCGCCCGTAAGCCAGCAGATATATCTGCGGGTTGGACATTTGCCGATACAGTTCGTCACACGACAGACCACGCCTGCCGCGCTCACGCAGGACACCCAGCACCGTTTCGGCGCTCTGCATTTCGCATACCTCCCGAGTCTCGGGCGTCCGAATCACCTGGCCCCCTTCGCCCTGCGGACGGCTTTCCCGCCCTCCCTGGCCGGGCGTTGCTCCGGCGACTACTACGGGGCCTCCGTCGCCATAGGACTCGCGTCCCGTAGGCGATCCCACGTTCGTCTCTGCTGTACGTCATAGCGCGACGTAGGCGTCCCACTCATCTCCTTGAATGCCCTCGTTGGGCATCGCTCCGCGCTCCGGAAGTGCACCGGATAACGATCGGTCCAATGCAGAGCACGGCGCCGGTTTCAGTCGCCTTTCCGACGGATGGGAACTTGCATCTTCTGGAGATTAGGCTTCAAGCAATCCAGCCTTCGCCATATCGCGCGGGCCACTCAGCACACCGTCCCTGACAACTGAGCCCGGTCACTGGTTTTCTGACATGCTGTTGTTCCCTTCACCTTTCGGATCCAGGTAAGTCATCTGGCCCAGGAACCTCCTTCCGAGTTCCTCCCGGCTGAACCGGGGATACAAGCAGAGCGCCACGTGGCGCACATGGTGCGCTCGACGACGTAGCGGAAGATGCCCAGGCCGGTGCCGTGTGGCTCGCCTCGTTTCGCGATCACGGGCCGGATGCCGCGCTGCCAGAGCAGGCGGCGGTACTTGTCGTGGTCGTAGCCGCGGTCGGCGAGAAGCGCTTCAGGGCGTCGGCGTGGTCTGCCGACCCGTCCCGCGACGGCTGGGATCTTGTCGAGCAGGGGCAGGAGTTGGGTGACGTCGTTGCGGTTTCCGCCGGTCAGGGTCACTGCGAGCGGGATGCCCTGGCCGTCGACGATTAGGTGGTGCTTGCTGCCCGGCCGTGCGCGGTCGACCGGGCTGGGCCCGCTTTTGGGCCTTTGCGAGCTGCCCTGACGTGGGAGGAGTCGATCACCGCCCGGTCCCAGTCGATCTGGTTCTTCGAGCGCAGCTTCTCCAGCAGGACGACGTGGAGTTGGTCCCAGACGCCGGCATCATTCCAGGCTGCCAGGCGTCGCCAACAGGTCATTCCCGAGCCGAAGCCCAGCTCCTGCGGCAGATACTCCCACTGGATGCCGGTATGCAGCACGAACAAGATGCCGCACAGGGCCTGTCGATCGGGCACCCGCGGTCTGCCCTGCACCAGCTTCGGTCCCGGTTCGGGCAGCAACGGCTCGATGAGCGACCACAGTTCATCCGACACGATCCATGGCCGCGACTGACGTTTCGCCACAACCAGACCAACGAGCCGACGCGCCAAGAGTCACATGATCAACCGCTTTTGTTAGAACCAGTAAGGACCGGGTGGCGCGGAGGAATGCGGAGAAGTCATCGTGTTCGGCACTGATCATTTCTAGCGTCAACTCACCACGCCATCTCCGCATCGCGGCCTCGATCAGTGGGGCTCCAGCTCAGCCGCAGCAGGACCGGCGGCTGACCAAGAGACGCTGGGTTCAGTCGGCGATGTCGACGCCGTATCTCTGTGCGAGGGCATCGAGGCTGTGGTCGTAGCCCTGGCCGACGGCGCGCAGCCGCCAGAGCGGACCACGGCGATAGATCTCTGCGAGCAGCATGGTGCGTTCTGTGGTGGCGGCGTCCAGGGTGGCCCGGGCGAGCGGTGCTCCACTGCTGCCGGGGGCGGCACCGATCTGGATCGCGCCGACGGTGCCGAAGGTGGCGGTGCCGTCGATGGCCGCAGCGACGACCACCTTGCGGCTCGAGGGAGGCAGGGACGCGAGATCGACGGCGATGGACTGTTCAGCGGGACCGCCCGTGAGGAGCCGGACGTTACCGGCGGGACTCTCCGGGGCGCCGTAGAAGATGAAGTCCTCGTCAAAAGTGACCTGTTCGTCTTCGTCGAGGACGAACGCGACGACGTCGATCTCGCAGTCGGTCTGCGGAGCCCAGCTGGCCGTGACGTGCCACTCGGGTGCGGATGCGCTGTGTGGTTTGGGCAGGTTGATAACGCCGCCCCTCGGCATCACCTGCGGCTCTTGCAGCCGAACAGTCACCGCGTCCTGGTCGGCGGTGGCCGGGGAGGTAAGCCAGTGCGGATCGTGCACCGGGAGTTCAACGGCGGTGATGCGGCTCATGCGCCGGTCTGCCTCCCCGCCCGGCAGAAGCACGATGTCGGTGACGCTGGCGGACAGGTTGATTGCTGCGGACCCACCGAGTTCGACGACACGGGTGCGAGCTGCCGCAGCATCAGCATGGATACCGCCAAGCACCAGCACCCGGTGCCCTGCCAGTGGTGCCTCCACAGTCTCGCCGGAGAGTTCTCGTCGGCGCGCGGCGGGGACGGATTCGCTGAGGGCGGCCGTCGGGCAGGCGGCTCCCGGGCCGGCTGGGGCGGGGATCTCGGTGCACACCGGTTCCACAGTCCGGGCCTGTGCCGCCTCAGCGTCAGCCGCTGGGACGACCACTACTGCGCCGGGCGCCTCATGAGTTGTCCCGACCTGTACGTCGGCCAGCAACCGCAGGAAGGTGTCCTCGTCGATGACCGGCACACCTTCGAGGGCCGCACGCCGGGCCTTCGCTGACTGAAGCGTCGACTCGTTGGTGACCAGTGCACTGGTGTGCCGACTGACAGAAGTCATCATGTTCAGCCCGGCGGCCACGCCCCGGCCGATCAGTTCCGCTCGTGCGTGGGTGGTGTCACCGGTTATCGCGATCTTCATCCCCTGCAGCAATGGGCTACCGGGAGGAAGCCGTCCCGGATTGCGATAGCCGCAAGGAGTCTTGGGCGGCTTCGGCGTGAACGAGGATTCCGCTCGAGGAGGGCAGCTCACCAGCGGCAACGGGAGAGCAAGCCGCGCCGCCTCCCGCAGCGACGCCCGCAAGATCCCGGCCAGCACCCGGGTGTCGTCCAACGCGTCGTGCGCCTGCTGTTGCGGTATGCCGTAGTGGGCGGCCAGCGTGCCCAGCTTCATGTCGTCTGTCGGCGGATCCACCTGACGATTCAGGGCCAGGGTGCAGAGCCGCTGGGACACCGGCAGCCACAGCCGAGCGCGGGCGAACTCATGGGCCAGGAACTCGTAGTCGAACTGAGCGTTATGGGCGACCAGGACCCGGCCCTGGAGCATCGCCCCGATCTGTCCGGCGACCTGCTCGAAAGTCGGCGCGCCCTGCAAGCGCTCAGCGGTCAGCCCGTGCACGTCCACCGGCCCCGGGTCGCATCCCGGGTTGAGCAGCGTGGAGAACTCCCCGGTCTGCTCGCCGTCCGCGCCGATCGTTACCACCGCGAGCGACAGAACCCGGTCCCTCCGGGCTACGAGCCCGGAGGTCTCCACATCGACAAGTGCCCAGTTGCGCGCGTAGTCGCCCGTGACGGGCACGTCCAAGGAGGCGGAAACGAGACTCATGGCGCCAAGGATGATGCGGTATGTAGCCCTCCTTCAACCTGTATGCCGATTTTCCCCGCTCTGGGAGCAGGGATCGCTCCCAGCGACGCTGAAAGACGTGCCCCTGACCAGCAACACGCCTATCCAAGACGTGGGCGGGCTGATGCGCAGCATGCACTCACGTCTGCGTTGGTTGCCGAATCGGACGCGGCCGCGGCGGTGGGCAGGGTATACGGGGAGGTAGGCATTCGGAGCGAGTTCCGCAGTGGAAGCGCCGAGGCCGCAACTCATTGTGAGACTGGTGGATTACCGGGTGGGGTGCTTGGTGGCGGGCGAAGCCGCACGCTGGCGAACTTACCTGCCGCTGGTGTTTCTGCCGCTCGATGAGCAGGGCATGGCTCCTCCGGCTCACCGAGCGGCTGTCTCAGAGGCCTTCCGGCCAGGCGGCCTGGATGAAGTCGTCCAGGTCCACGACCCGGAACGACCGCAGGGTGCGCACGAGTTGCGAGGCCAGGAACCATCGCAGGGCCGGGTTTCCGTAGGGGACGGGGGTGTCGTCGGCCGCCAGGACTTTGATGCCCTTGGCTCCGTACGCGTGCGGTGTTCCGATGACGCCGTACAGGGGAGCGCTCTGCGCCAGCAGCGCGACGTGTCCGTGGGCTGCGAGGTAGGGGCAGCGCTTCGCGGCCAGGCGGGCGTGTCGTCGGCACAGCGGGGGCTGGGCGGTGCGGATGGTCGTGCTCGAGGTGAAAATGCCGTCCTTCTTGCTTTCCAGGAACAGGATTCCCTCGGGTGTGCGGGCGTCATCGACGCACACCTGGCAGCGGAGCGTGAGCATGCATTCGCGCTGCCGGGCGGGGTGGACCAGTCGCCACTTCGGTACGCCGGCCGGCAGCCGGTCCGCTGCGATGGACTGCGAGACCCGCGCCCAGAGCACGCCGCGCACGTCGCGGTCTTCGCGTACCTCGTCCCAGTAGGCCAGGCGCGAGTGGCCCGCGTCGTCGAAGGCGGCGCGCAGGGCCAGGAAGCTGTCGGCCTCTTCTCCCTCGCGCGCGGTGATGTAGGGGACCACACCGTGCTTCGTCGTGTTCACGGGGCGGCTCCCGCTGTGGCGAGGGGGCGGCAGGGGGCCACGATGCTGTTGTCGGGGAGCAGTTCACCGGTGTCGTCGAAGCGGATGACACCGTTGCAGAGCCTGGTCCAGCCGGTGACGTCGTCCCGGCTGAGGACTATGGCCGCGTCGCGGTCCGGCTGATCAGCCGCGGGGCACGGAGGCGTGTGCTGGCACATGGGCGTTGCTCTTCCTGTCGGTCGTGCGGTTGGGGCAGGTGGTGCCCTCGTCGGCGGTTCTACGGAGCTGCGGGGGAGCGGGGCGGGGGCGCCGGCGAGGGCGGCTGCGGAGTGCGCGGGGTGCTGGCGGCGCGGTTCACGAACCGGGCGATCGCCTGTTCGCTGTAGCCGTAGAAGCGTCCCAGGGTGATGTCGTCGACAGGGCCCCGGTACGCCGGTGGTCTTGCTCCCCACTCGACGATGTGGCAGGTGTCCGGGTAGGGCGACCATCGCAGGCGCGGGTCGGGGAAGCCGGGCTGTGCAAGAACGAGGTCCCGCACCAGGAGGCCGAGGTGGAGGTAGGGCACGGAGAAGTACCCGCCCTGCCGCGATCCTCCGACGGGGACAAGGAGGAACGGCATGCGCAAGGCCCGCACGGCGATGCTCTTCTTCAACAGCCAAGGGTTGGCGAGCCGCTGCTCGAAGAGTTCGTAGTCGTAAGCCTCTTGCGCGGGCGCGATCGTGAGGGGCGCCGGCGGATAGACGTGCGGGCTACTCATCACCCGCCGTCCTTGATGGAGCGGGACTCGACCAGACCCGAGACGGCCAAGGCCAGACGCCGGGCGAGGTCGAGGTCCGCGGTTGTGACAGCGGGCGGTGGTGTCTGATTGCCGACCGCTGTGTCGGGGCCGTGACAGATCGCTGCGCCGTCGAGCGGCGTCCGGGCGATGATCTGGACCAGTACGAAGCGCAGATCATCGCTGCGGAGCGGAGAGGCCCGCTGCGGGACGTCGCGGCCGGTGGCTTTGGGAACGATCGTTGCGGTGTTCACCACTTACTCACCTCGCGCGCCCGCAGCACGGCCCAGATGACCTTGCCCCAGGGGTGCTTCTCGTAGCCCCAGAGCGAGCTCAACTCGTGGATGAGCAGCAGGCCTCGGCCGCACTCGGCGCTCTTGTTGGCGATCGTGGTGTGCGGGGTGTGGTGCGAACTGTCGGCGACTTCGATGTGTACCTGGTGGTCGCCACGCCTGATGGCGACCCACGTGAGATCGGTCTTGGTGTGGTGGACCACGTTCGTCATCAGCTCCGACACGATGACCCGCCCGGCATCGCCCAGGACGTGCTCCACGCCCCAGGCTTCCAGAGCGCTGGAGATCAAAGCGCGGGCGCGGCGCACGGACTCGGGCGTGCACGGCAGCTGAGCGGTGTATGTGTCGGGCGTGCTGTTCGCATGGGGTTCTGTGGCAGTCATGGTCACCAGGCCTGTCCCTCCGGCGCGAAGGGCCCAGCCTCGCGGGGGACGAAAGACAGGGCCCTCCTCCAGGCCGCCGCGCCGGAGTCGGCTCGACGGCTGATGCCCAGTCAACGAGCCCCGGACGGGGAGCAACAGGAAGAGTTCCGGTTTCGTGCACCCGCACCGACCGGAAGACTTTACGTTCTCATTACCTATGATCTGGGCGCCGCGGTAGCGGCGGCACTACGTTCGGTGCATGGGAGCGAACCTCACCCTCCGGAGCCGGATGGATCAACTCGGGGTGACACAGGACGAGTTGGCTGCCCGGTGCAATGCGGCGCTGCTGGAGATCACCGGCCGGCCGGGGGAGATGTCGTCGCGCACGGTCCGGAACCTGCTCAACGGATCAAGCCGCCGCCCGATCGGCCGCACTTGCGCGGCACTTGAGCGTGTGTTCGGCTGCCCCGTGGCGGAACTGGGATTCAGCACCCCCAGCTCAATGCGACAACCCCCGGAGGCCCCCGTGCGGCGACGCGACTTCATCGGTGCAACAACCGGATCGGCAGTCGCCGCTGCTCCTGTCCTCAAACAGCGCCGGTCAGTCGGCATGTCGGACGTGAACCGTGCCGCCGCCGGAATGACCGCACTGGTGGAAGCCGACGACCGCCAGGGCGGGCACACGTCCCTGGAGACCATAGCCCTCGACCACAGGACTCAGGTTCTGGAACTCCAGCAACGCAACGCCAGCGAGAGAGTGCGACGCGCCCTGTACGCGCTCGCCGCGGAGTACACGACCATCGCGGCCTGGTCCTGTATCGACCTGCGTGACCTGGACACGGCCCGGCGATTACTGCACGAGTCGACGACCTTCGCCGGCCTGTCCCAGGACCCGCCCACGGGGATGCGGGTATGGGTCAACTTCGCGATGCTCTCCTACCAGCGGAGCAACTGGTCAGAGCAGCTTGCAGCCGCCCAGGCCGCCAACGCGTCGAGAGCGGCTCGCAGGGACCCCTTCTTCGGCTCCATGGGGCGCGTACGTCTGGCTCTCGCCCATTCGTCACTGCGCGATCCCCAGTCCGCCAAGAAGGCTCTCGGCCTGGCGCAAGAGAACTTGGGAAAGGCCGCCGAGGACGAGCGCCCGAGATGGACGGCGTTCTACGGCCCGGCCGAGCTCAACCACCTCGCATCCGTCATCCACAACCGCAACGGCGAGTTCGCCTCCGCCGAAGCGATGGCGCATCGCGCCCTGGCCAAGATCCCGCCAGAGTTCCGACGCAACCGCGCCCTGGCAACCTGCCAACTCGCGCTCGCGCAGCTGCGGCAGGGGGAGCCGGAGCAGGCCACCACCACCGCAGCCACCGTTTTTTCGATCATGGATGGCGCTCCGCTGCCAGGACGCATGCGCACCTTGATCGGAGATTTCCACCGAGACCTGTTCCGGCTGGCGCCGTCCACGACGTACGCCCGCAATTGGGCAGACCGTATGCGAGATGAATGGAGTCGAGCGTGACCACGGTGATCGACCTGCGGCACTACAGCCAAGGAAACCTCCCGGACGGCTTCAAGCAGATGCTGATCGATGTACACGCCGACTGCTACGCCGCAGCCATGGACGACGAGTTCAACCAGCGGTTCTCCTGGTTCGCCGACCACTGGACAGCGATGAACGGCTTCTCCTGCATCGTCGCCTACGAGAAAGCCGAGCCGACCGGCTTCGCCTACGGCGCCCCGCTCCAGCCGGGACGCGAATGGTGGCGCTCCACCGCTTTTCAGCCGAACAACGGCTACACCGCGACCTTCGCCGTCTCGGAGGTCATGGTGCGCCCGCGCTGGCGCAAGCAGGGAATCTCGCAACGACTGCACGAAGCGCTACTGGAGGATCGCACCGAGGACCTCGCGGTCCTCCTGGTCGACGTGACCCACCCGAAGGTTCAAGAGCTGTACAAGACGTGGGGCTACGAAAAGGCGGGTGAGCAGCAGCCGTTCGCCGATTCCCCGCTCTACTCGGTCATGGTGAAAAGGCTGCATCCCTGACCGGACGGACCCCCGCGGGACGCTACGCGCAGACCTCGCCGCCGGCACAGGTCTCAGCTTGATCTGGTCCGGCTCGGCCCTCTTGAACTGATGCCGCGCCTGTACCGGCAGTCGCTGCCGCGCGGCGTCTTTCACCTCTTTCCGCTCGGCGGGTGCGCGGGCCGCCGCCTGCCGCGGGCCGGCTCCCCGACCGTGCGGTGGCAGTACGGGAGCTACGCATGCGGTTGGAGTGGTGACAGAGGTGGTTCCAGGTAACCGCAACCGGATCACCCCACGGGTCGTCATGGGCATTGCCGGTCACCGACCGGACTCGACGATGACCACGCACTCGGTGGTCCTTACCTCCTGGATGGATTTGTGCGCAAAATCATCGCCGCACTGGGCGCCCTGGCCGCCGCGGGCGTCACGCTCGCGGTCACGCCGGGTAACGCCGAAGCCGCCACCACATGGAAGGCCCACGATAAGAACTGCCAGACTGTAGTCGCGGGCTCAGCCTGCGCCGAGGTGCAGAAGCGGGTCACCGGTTCCGGGTCCGTCACCGGCTACCGCGGGCGGCTGACCCTCGCCCCCGCCGCCGGGCAGTCGATCACGCCGACCGCCTACTCGTGGAGCATGTACGGGGTCCTCAAGGACTACTGTTCCGGCGGGTGCACCGCGAAGACCACGGCCTGGGCGTCTGCCTGGTCCCCGGTCGAGACGACCGCGGGCGCCTATGTCGCCCGGGCCACGACGGCCGGCGAGCCCCTGTATCTGGGCGCGTCGTGGAGCAAGTGGACCAAGGTCGCCGGCCGGTGCGTGACGTACAGCGCGGGCGAGGTCTGCGTGAACCGGCATGAACGCAGCTACCGCATGAACCGGCACGAGCGCGGGCAGATCGTGGTCAAGCCTGCCTCCGGCCAGTGGATCGAGCCGCGGTGGGTCCGGGTCGGCCGGGTCCACGACGGCACGGGCGACTCCCAGACCAAAGATCTGTGCGAGCCGTCCTGCACGCGGCGCAGCACGAACTGGTCGGGCACGACCATGCGCGTCGGCAGCGGCGCCGATGAGCTCTTCGCCTCTGCCAGCTGGGCCCTGCCCTCCGGCGAGGTCAAGACCATGCGGGTCTCATACCCCTGACGGACACCGCTGACGGACGACCCTGACGGGTACTACTGACGCTCGACTCGCCGAGGGCGGCGCCATGCGTCCGGCCGAAGACAATCGGCTCGGCAGCACGCCGCCCTCGGCGATGCCGGCTCTACGGGCCCAGGCCGGCCGGTGATCCTGGTGCGCCGATTCGAGGCTGTTCCGCGACCATCGCCGTGCAGATCTGGCGCGACAACGTCCTCCCCGCCGGCGCGGGAGTGTTCCGGAGCAGGCCGGGTTCGTCTTCGAGCCGGTGAAGTCCTCCCCGCCGGCGCGGGAGTGTTCCGGAGGCGACGATGCCGTCAGCCGCAGGCTCGACGTCCTCCCTGCCGACGCGGGGATGTTCCGTCCTGCGGCGGCAGGCAGGCTGTGGGGCGTAGCGGGGTGGGGAGTTGGGTGGTCGTGGCCATCCGGTGCCGGGCGGGGGCGGCCTGCGGTTGCCGGGGCAGGGTCTTGGCCGTGCTGGGTGTGGATCCGGCGGCGGTCGGGCTGCTCAGTGGCGCATTCTGCGGCGGCAGGCTCATTGGTAGTCCCTGGTCTTGGTGAGGGCGGAGGCGCCGGCGGCGGGCCGGGCGTGCTCGCGCAGGAAGGTGCGGACTCGCTGCAACTGGCCGGCGGCGGTGGCGGTGAGCTGGTCGAGGGGGCGTGCCCGGGCGTTGAGGTCGGCGGCGCGTTCCAGGGCGTCGATGGCGTTTTGGCCCGGCCGGTGGTGCTCGGCGAAGACTTCCTCGAGGTGCGGGCCGTGGATCAGTACGGGGCCCACGGGGCGGCCGTCGATGGTGAAGGAGCTGTAGTGGTCGTACTGGTCCAGGTCGGCGACCTGCGCGGCGCTGGGCCGCTCTCCCCACTCTTCCGTGATGGGAGTGACCGCGGATTTGGAGCCGCGGGTGGTGGAGAGGGTGGAGGCGTTCTGGATCAGGGACTGCCGGACGGCGATGGGCAGCCGTGACAGGAGCTGGGTCAGCGCATGCAGCTGGACTTTGTACTTGCGGAAGTCCTCGAACATCGAGGCGATGGAGTCGCCTCCCGCACTGGCCAGGGTGATCAGCTCGTCTAAGTAGCCGCGGAAGGGCACCCGGTCTGGGGCGGGGGTGTCGGCGCGGGAGCGGCCGGCGCGCAGCAGATCGCGGTTGAGGAGGGAGACCAGCAGCCGGTCGGTGGGCCCGTTGCCCGCCGTGGACACCCACACGATCCACCGGTTGTCCATGGCCCACCGGATGTCGTAGACACCGCGGGGCTGGCCCAGGAAGGCGTGGGTGATGGGGTTGGCGGCCAGCCGGGCCAGGGGGTTGAGCAGCACGTTGTACGCCTCGGGCGGGAAGGTGGGGAAGGTGTGGTGCCACCAGGCCCGGGTCTCCTCGCCCAGGACGGGTTCGACGGCGGCCAGGGCGCCGGCGCGGAAGGTCGGGTCGGTCAGCAGGGCCCGGACGTGGAAGAGGGTGGCCTGGTCTGCGGAGCGGTTGGCGCGGCAGGCGAGCTGGTTGAGGGTGGTCAGCACGGTGAGCGCTTCGGTGAAGATGGCGATGGCTCTGGGTGCGTTGGTGTCGTCCCAGCCGAAAGCGGTGGCGAACGCGTCGGTGACGTCCTCGACGATTTCGTAGGCCTGCCGGGCGCCGTGGTGCATGTCGATCGGGTTCCAGGCACTGATCAGCGGGTTGGGCCCGCGGCCCTTGGCCCGCAGGTCGATCCGCGCGATGCGCTGCATGATGTGGTCGTGGGCCAGAAAGGGCGCCACCCGCAGCCAGGAGTCGTGGTGGGGGTCGATGAACAGCAGGCCGCCGCCGGCGTGCGCGTAGCCGACCGCCTGCGCGGCGGCCCGCTCGGTCTTGCCGCCGCCGGCCTTGCCCACACTGATCTCGAAGAGCGTCTGCTCGGCATGGGTGGCCACCAGGCGGCGCCGCCCGTCGGGCGTGCGGTACCAGCCCTGCAGCAGCAGGCCCGGATCCCCGTGCACGAACGAGGGAAGCTCGACGGGCAGCAGCGGCATCCGGCACCACACGGTGGGCGGCTTGAGCAGCCCCAAAAGCTCCTCGAGCCCGAGCCAGTTGGCGGCCGGCGGCAGGCACTGCCCGGTGCGCCAGCGCAGATCGAAACGCTTCCGGTGCGGCCACCGGTCGGCGCCCAGGCGCCAGGGACCGATCCGCAGACCCTTCATCGCCCACCGGGCGGAGCCGCCGAACACATCCAGGCCGGCCTGGATGCGGGCGAGCCGGGCTTGGGCGCGGCCCTGGATGTCGGAGGCGCAGCGCACCAGTATCTGCACCCGCACCAAGTGGCTGTCCTCGGCCAGCTTGCCCAACGCCTCGGCTCGGTCGACACGGACCGGCGGAGCGGACATCACCATGCGCCCGCCGCCCGGCCTGCCCCCACGGCCGGGGGTGACCAGCTGCCGCAGCTGGCCGATGAACGAGTCGTCCAGGTGCGCACTGTCGCGGCTCATCCACCGGGCCGTGCGCGCCGCCTGGCGCTGCTCGTGGCGGCGCGCCTGGTGCATCAGGTGCCAGCGGCGCTGTCGCAGGGCCCATTTGGGGGCGCGCTGCAGGTCAACACAGATTTCGGCGACGTCTCCGAGGTCGGCGCGCAGGTCGCCGACGGCGTCCACGAGCGGTTGCAGCGGGTCGGGCTGCAGGGGGACGTCGCGCAGCGAGGCGACGGGGTTGCCGCGCAGGATGAACTCCGCGCGCACCTCATGCGCGCGCGGCTTGTCCTTCAGCGGCTTCGCCTTGGCCACGCGTACCCCCGGCCCGAAAGGGGTGGTGGTCAGCAGCCGCTCGGCGCCGGCCGGGCCTTCGAGGCGGTAGGCGAAGGGGGAGCGTCCGTCGGAGCGCAGGCGGATGCGGACGGTTTTGGTGCGGCGCGGTGCCCACCAGGGCAGCGCCGTGCACGCGCGGGTCAGCTCGACCCCGCGGCGGAAGATCTCTTCGTGGGAGGGGTCGAAGTGGCGGGCCGGGGTGAACTCCAGGGCCATGCGCTCTTGAGAGGCTGCGGCGGCCAGGCGGCGCACCACATAGGCGCCTGCCGTACCGGCTGCTGCCAGGACGAGGGCGATCAGATACCAGTGGCCGGCCAGCCACCGCATCACGTCCACCGTGCCCTGCACGGCCGGGGGACTGAGCGGGAAGGCCAGGGTGGTCAGGGCCGGGGCAGCGGGGTCCACGGGCCGTCTCCTTTCGTGCGGCGGAAGTAGAGGTCGGTGATGCGGTTGTCGGTGTAGGTGCCGCCGCGGTCGGCGCCGGCCCACACCAGGTGCACTACCGCCCGGCCGGGCCGGGTGTCTTCGCGGGCGATGGCGGCCTGGATGCGCAGCCGGCTGAACGCGGGCGCCACCGCGGTATCCGGCTGGTTGCCGAAGACGGTGGGGAAGTGGTCGCGGCCGATCCCGGTGGCATCGGCGCGCAGCAACGCCGCTCCGTCCCGGCGCAGTTGCTGTTCCTGGGCCGGGGGCAGGTCTGCGGGCCAGGCCTCTTCGAGGAGGCGCTGGATCTGCTGGTCTGCGGCCCGGCCCTCGCCGCGCGGCGGCAGCATCGCGGCCGTCGACGGCGAGGGCGGGGGCGAGGAGGTGTCGGTGTGCGGGGTGCGGGTGCTCGCCGCCGGGCCTGCGGGCTGCCGGGCTTGCGGGGTGTCGGGCGAGCTGGGGCGGGCCGTGGGCCCGGGAGGCGACGGCGGGCCGGTGTTGAGGAGCAGGTAGCTGCACGTGGCCAGGGCCAGGGTGGCGGCCAGCAGCAGCCACGGGGCGCCGGGCTGTGAACGGGGTTCGGTAGGGGTCGGTTTCACAGGACTCTGGCCCCTCCGGCGAAGCCGGACATGGCATCCACCGGGTCGAGGCGCACCTTGGTGCCCGGCCGGGCCGCGTTGATCATCTGCCCGCCTCCCACGTAGATGCCGACGTGGTAGATCGTCGAGTCCGCGCCCGGTACGTAGCCGTAGAACACCAGGTCCCCCGGCTTGAGTGCGCCCTTGGACGTGATGCGCTGGCCCCTGGCGGCCTGTGCGGCGGCGGTGCGTGGCAGGCGGATCCCGGCTTTGGCGTACGCGTAGGTGGTCAGCCCCGAGCAGTCGAAGCCGGTGATGCCGGCGCCGCTCTTGCCGCTGGGCGAGCAGCACACCCCCCGGCTGGGGCCTTGGGTGTTGCCGCCGCCCCAGGAGTAGGGCACCCCCCGCTGGGAGAGCGCCACCTCAAGGACCTTCTTCGCCCTGCCCGAGACGCCGCCCAGATCCGTGCCCTTGCCCGGGCCGGTCGCGGCGGTCCGGTATTGCCGGATCCAATTGGAGACGTTGTTCACGTACTCGCGGGAGTGGTTGTACTGGAAGATCGCCGCCTCCAGCTGGGGGCGCTTGCGCAGATCCCGTCCCTTGCCGCACAGGTAGACGGCCGCGCCCAGCGCCGCGTCGAACGCGTTGTGCGGGTCACGCTCCCTATCGCCGTTGGCATCCCGGCCGGCCGTGTCCCAGGTGGAGGGCAGAAACTGGAAGGGCCCCACCGCCCGCTCGCCTGCTGCGGTGCCGTCCCACTTGCCGCCGTCGGTATCGGGAAAGACGGTCGTGTTGCCGCCCTGCCCGGAGCCGTTCAGCAGCACCCCCATGATCCGCGGCCGGATGTCCCCGCTCCTGGCGATGGAGCGCCCCGCGGCGTGGTTGGACTCGACTTTGGCGATGCCCGCCAGGATCGGCCACGACATGCCCCGGCACTTGGGGACCTGGCCGCCGATCAGGCGGGCGGCCTTCTTGTAGGCGGCGAGCATGACGGGCGGGATGTCCGCGGCGCTGCCGCCCAGCTCGATCCCGCCCCCTTCTCCTTGTTCTTGTTGTTGGTGGGCGAGTTGGGCTCCGGCCGAGAGCATGCCGGAGAAGGGGGCGGCGCAGCTGGCGGCGGTCGCCAGCACGAGCAGCAGACAGCCCCACTTCGCGCGCCGTCGCCGCGGCCTTGGGCGTGGTGTGCGCATCAGTCCTCACCGCCGGCGTCCGGATCGGCACGGTCGGGCCGACGCTCTTCCTCGCGGGCCCGGCGCTCCTCGGCGAAGCGGCGGCGCAGCTCTTCCGGGCTCACCGCGCGCTGTTCGGTCAGGCGGCGGCGCAGCGCGGCAGGGTCGGTGGGCGCGCTGCGGCGCATCTCGGCCGGATCGACCCGCGGCCGCCACCGCCCGGAGTCGTCCGGGCCGGGCTGCGCACGGCGCGCTGGACCGGCCGTGGGGCTGGCGGTGCCGCGCACGGTCCGCGCGGGTGCGGCCGGCGCCGGGCTGCGGTCGCTGCCCCGGCTCTCGGACGCCGGGCCTGCGGAGGCAGCCCGCGGCGCCCAACTGCCCCACGGCATCGCCGCCTTGCCGTCCAAGCTGCCCCCGGCCGTTGAGCGCCCGGAGGCGGCCGCACCGGTTGAAGCTGCGGATGAGGCCCGCAGCACGCGGCCCGAGGAGGGGACGTCACTGCCGCCGCCGGGCTCGCCCCCGGTGACCCCGCCGCCCGCGCGGGCCGGCTCGCCGGGTCTCCTCCACGAACGTGCGTCTTCGCGGATGGTGTTGCGCCACACGGCCACCTGCTGTTTGGCATCCCGGGTGTGTTCGGAGGCGCCCTGGCGTGCGCGCCGGGTAGTGGTCGGCAGGCCGACGGTGGCACCGTAGGCGACGCGCCCGCCGCGGTGCAGCATGCGATAACCCCGCAGCCGCACCAGCCGGTTGTGGGCCCGGGTCGACAGGAGCGTGCGGTCACTGTTCTGGTCGTGCAGGACCTCACCCGACGTCGGGTCGGAGATGACGCCGTCCTTGTCGCGGTAGCGGTCCCCAGGTCCGTCACGCCGTGGCCCGCGCGAGCCGTCCGGGCCTGGACTGCCCCCTGGGCTGCCGCCGTCGGTGTGCGGGCCGCTGCCGGGCCGGTCGCCTTCGGCGGTGGGTTTGCGCATCCGTTCCAGGGCTTTGTCGCCGGGGTGTTTGCCGACCAGGAGCCCCCGGGCGCCGCGGGCGCCGAGGCCGGCGCCGGTGGCGGCCAGCGCGAAGGGCGCCATCCCGCGCGAGAACTCCGCCCCCGCATCCGAGACCAGCCGGCCGGTGTCCACCGGCATGCCCGTGCCGTCGGTCATCGCGGCCAGGGAACGCATGATGCGCCCGCGGGTGCCCAGGCGCCCGTAGCCCCCGCCGCCGAGTGCTCGCAGTCCGAAGCCGCCGCCCGCTCCCGCGCCGTTGTTGCCGTGGACGGCGAGGGCGGCGCCGATCTCGGAGGTGTCGCCGGGCAGATGGGTGCCGCCCACCTTGGCGTAGCGCATCCGCAGGGCCAGCCGCTGCCCGGCCGAGGAGATCCCGGCCAGCAGCCTGCGGTGGAAGGCGAGGGCGGCCAGCGCCAGCGCGTCCAGCGCGAGCAGCCGTTCGGCGGGCACGCCGGGCCCCTTGGTCAGGACGGTGTCGATGCCGATGGCGTAGGAGGGCAGGAACGTGCAGACGGCGAACATGCCCGCCACCGAGACGCCGAGCAGGGCCAGCCATTTCCAGGCGGCCTGCCGGTTGGGGCCCGGCAGCATCGCCCACACCAGCATCACCGAGCCCACCGCCGCGGCGGCCACATCCGCGGCAGCACAAACGCCGCCGAGAGGGGGATGGCGGAGATGAGCAGGGCGGCGGCGAACAGCATCAGCACCCCGGCGGTGCGCCAGCCGGTGGGTTCCTTGGCGTATGCGGCGGCCTCCTTTCCCACCGGTCCGGCCTTCTCCAGCTCGGAGAGGAACTGGGCGAACTGCTGGTCCTGGGAGTTGAGGACCGGGGTAGCGGCGTTGAGCAGCGCATCACCGGTGGTCAGCGAAGGCGCTCCGATGACCGGGTTCTTTTCCTTCTCCCAGTGCCCGCGCTTGCGCATCTGCCCCTTCATGCAGTACTCGTGCGCCGGCCCCTTGATCCGCCGGCACGCGTCCCCGGCTTCCTTGCGGGCGTGCTTACTGGCGGCGCTGTAGGGCTTGTAGCCGCCCGAGACATATTTGAGGTGCAGGGCGTAGGCCTTGCGGTCGGCGGGCTTGGCGGGGTCGAGGATGCGCCCGTACTGCACGAGCATGTAGCCCTTGACGACGGCGACGTTGGTCAGCGAGTCCTGGATGGGCCGCGCCACCCGCGCCACGGAATCCTGGTTCTTGTTTTCCGCCAGGTAGCACTTCTCCAGCGCGGGACCGGACAGCCCCGTGCCGCAGGGGCCCGCGTCCCCGCTGCCGATCTTCCCGCCCCAGTCGTAGGAGTTGACGGTCGTCCTTGTGACCTCGGCGGCGGCCCGCTCGCTCGATGCCAGCGGCCCGTCCTGTCCGAGCAGGTAGTCGGGGCGGACGAACGCGGAGGCCGCGAACGCGGCGATCACCAGGGTGAGGACGATTTCCCCCAGCCCCTTGCCGGCCTTGCCCCGCACCAGCAGAATTCCGCCGAACACGAACGCCCACGCCAGGAACAGGCCCTTGATGTCCAGGGTGTCCACGACGATGTCGGTATAGGTGTCGGAGAGTTCCTGCGCCGGATCGGACAGCATGTTGATCAGCGGGAAGCGCAGCGCGAACTCGATCGCCCAACAGGCAAGTCCCACCACCAGCCGCAGCAGCGTGAACAGCCCGTTCATGATGAACGCATAGGCGTTGGTGCGCAGCGAGAAGATGGAGCCGCCCTGCGCGGACAGCTCATATCCGTTGATGGGGACGCCTTCGGAGCTCTCCACGTTCAGCGGGGCCATCATGTCCGCGCCGCCATCGGCGGCGTAGGCGACCTGCGCGTTGACGATCAGGAACACCACGGCCAGCGCCAGGGCATGCAGGAGGGTGCGCAGCCGGCCGCGCCCGTAGCCGAGTGCGATATGCCAGAGCATCACGGCCGGCCCGGCTTTCCCCAGCGGCGCAGGCCCGCCAGGGCGAGCAGCGCGCTGGCCGGCGCCAGCAGCACCCGGGCATCCCGCGTCCTCTCCCCGGGAGGGGACATCACCCTGGGCGGCCTGCGTTCGCAGTACGCCTTGGCCGGACCGACGATCAGCCGGCAGGCCTCTTTGCGGTCCGCGCTGACGCGGGTGGTGCCGGCGGGAGCCTGACCGGTGGACGTGAACCCTGGCACGGCGAGCAGACCCATCACCAGCACCGAAACCGCGGCGAGTCCACCGGCGGTGCGGCGCAGCAGGGTACGGCGCCGGGCGCGCTGCCATTCACGGCTGATCATCAGACGCCCTCTTCCATCGCTGTCGCCGGCACCGGCCGCCCGTCGGCCGCCGGTGTCGGCTTGGTCAGATCGGGCCGGCCCGTTCCATGGCTGCGGGCAGCGGCTGAAGCCCGGCGGCCGGGGGTGGTGGTGATGCGGGAGCTGATCCGTGCCACGGCGGGGATGACGACTTTGACGCGGCCGGTGTTCTGCCGGGGCCCGGTCAGCAGGATTTCCCCGGCCCGCTCCTGGTGGCCGACGGGCGAAAGCCCGGAGGTGACCATCCGCACGAGTTCGGTGTCGCCCGGGTCGAGGCCGATGAAGTCCAGTCCGCGGTGGGCGCGTTCGCGTTCGGTGGTCCGTGCCAGGGCCCGGTAGGCCATCAGCCCGCGATCAGGCCCGAGTTCCTTGGCGTCGTGGGCGCCGGCGATGAGTCCGGCGCCGTGTTTGCGGCCGTCGTGCAGGATTTCGTGGACCAGGGCGGTGCCCTCGGCCGAGGAGGTCAGCCAGTACAGCTCGTCCAGCGCGACCGCACAGAACCGCTCGGGCATCGAGAACGCGGCCTGGCGGGCTATCGCCGCGATCAGATAGAGCACGGCGCGCCCGATCAACGCCTCCAGCGGCTGCTGGTGCAGGATCTCGGCGTGCTCGAAGGCCTGCTTGGGCGGCAGCTTCAGCCCGGTGGTGGTGATGACGATGAAGTCGGAGGCACCGGAGCCGTCCAGACGCACCGGCGGCAGCGTGGGGTCGAACACCATCGCCGCCAGCCGGTTCTGCTCGACCAGGCGCAGCAGCCCGGCCAGCGTCGCGGCGGCATCCTGACGCTTGCCTGCCTCCGAGACGGCCATCTGCCGCAGCACGTCGATGACGCCGCTCATCGACGGCTCGGGCTGCGTGCCCGCCTGCTCGATGGCGTGGTGCAGCACCTCGCCGGAGGTGGTCATCGGTCCGATGCCCAGCTGCAGGGTCAGATAGCTCAGCGCGTAATGACGGCCCTCCGCGCCGGGAAACAACCGCAGCGGATCGATGGACAAGGCCGCCCGGGCGGCGTCGATGATCTGGCAGCGGCCCGGCGCCGCCGCCTCGGCGAAGGATGCCCACTCGCGCACCGGGGTGCGGTCGATGCAGATCACGCGCCCGCCGCGGTCCACCACCGATCCGCTGATCAGTTTGAGCAGGACGCTTTTCCCGGCGCCCAGATCACCGACCACGCCCAGGGAGGCGGAAGCGTCCTGTTTGGGGGCATCGGCGGGGTTGATCAGGACGGGTCGGGTGGTGCCGCAGTCCAGATCCAGACCCAGCAGCATCCCGGTCGGATCCCCCACCTCACAGTGCGTGAACGCTCCGGACAGCGCCCAGTCTTCGCTGACCTGGTGCTGGGTGAACTCCCGCAGCCGGTGTGCGCGTACCGTGCCGGGCAACCCCAGGGTGAACAGGTCGGCCTGCAGCCCGGCCGGGCGCACCGCCCGGTAGTCCGCCCCCGCGAGGAGATTTTCCAGCGCGCGGGCCCGCGCGTCACAGAGTTGCGCGGTCGGCCCCCACACCGTCAGCGCGGTGACGGCCTGTACCTCGACTTCCACGCTGGTGCGTGAGAGGCGGGCGTCCAGCTCGCCCAGATCGCGGGCGGCGTCGGGGAGGGAGGCGGGCATCCCGGTGGGCCGCGCGTCGTACTGGTCGGCCTGGTCGACCAGCTCCGTCTTCTTGCGCTGCACCTGAGCACGCGCCTTCTCCGCCGGCACCAACGTGAGGTCGATGGTGAAGTCGACCGGGAAGTCCAGGACTTCCAACTGCGCGAACAGATCGGCTGCTTCCAGGGAGATGGCGGGCGGGCACTCGGCCAGGGCCAAATGTGCCTGGTAGCCGGTGCCTGTCTCGCTTTCGACCTGCAGCCAGCGCCGCCGCAACGGCGAGGCCGACCGCACCTTCCACCACCGGGCCCGGCCGCCGCCCGTGCCACCACGTCCGCGCACCGGCGCCGGATCGGCCTCCCGGTCTTCCTCCACGGCGGGTTCGGTGCCGCCTTCCTCGAGGCGGACCTGCCCCAGGTCGGCGTAGCTGGGGGAGTGCAGCAGTTTGCCGCGCACGTGCCCGCCGTACTGGTCGCTGACGGAGGCTTCGCCCAGCAGCGGCTCGGCCAGCCCCCGGTGCACCGCGTGCTGGATCATCCACACGATCTCCGCCGACCGCGCCGGCCGGTACGAAGCGCCGCCGGCCAGCTGAGCCTCGATCTGTTCGGCCTGCTGGCGGCAGGAGTTGACCTCGGTCCGGGTGACCGGGGCCGCTCGCAGGCCCAGGGTGTCGGCGACCTCCGCCCACAACGCACCAGCCGCCCGCACGCCCTGGCGTTCGGTGTCGAGGGGGACGGCCAGCCACCAGGTGCGCTGGTGCATCTCCTGGCCCTGCAGCAGATCCAGCGCCGCCTCCACATGATCCACCCACCCCATCGCCGCGGGCGTGAGCGCATCCCCGGTCTCCTCGTCCTCGAGGCCGTCGGTCATCCGCCAGGCCACCTCGACCGGATCGACCTGCGCGCACAGCCCGAACAGCCTGGGGGCGCCGGACAGGGAGCGCACCAAGTGGGTGATCTTGCCGAGGAGTTCGTCGCGGACTGCCGGGGGCACATACGTGCCGGGCACGGTTTCCTGGCTGCGGCCTTCGCTGTCGGGGCCGGGGTGCAGTCGGTAGAGGGCCCACACGTGGCCGTGGGTGGACCACACAAGATGTCCGGCGATGTGCCGGATGGGAACACGCATCACACTCCCGCTTTCTGAGTCTGTGCACGGTGGTGGGCGCGGGCCAGCAGCCCCGCCGCAGGCGAAACCCCTGCCGCCGGTCCCGTCGGTCCCGTTGGCCCCGTCGGTCCCGTCGGGTCTGCGGGCTTCGGGGTGTGCGTGGCGCGGCGGGTGCTGAGGGTGTGCCGGGGCGGCGCGGTGCGGGCAGGGGCCGGCTTCGTCCGGGCCGGCGTGGGCGTGGTCGCCGGGTAGGAAGACGGGGTGAGGGGTTCGAGGGTGAAGCCGCCGCCCAGACGTCGGGCGCGCGGATCGCGTGCGGCGCGCGGGCCGATCCGGCCGCCGGCGGGCTGCACGAGCAGCGCCACCATCCCCAGGGCTGCCGAGACGGGGTTGCGTCCGCCGATCTTGGGGCGGCGAAGCAGCCAGATCCCCACCAGCCACAGCGCAACCGGCACCGGGCCGAGCACGCTCCACACCGAGATCGTCTTGACCAGGACGAACCCGCCCACGACCGCCAGGGCGATCTGCGCCGCGTTGTAGGGGCCCAGCGGCAGGCGCCAGTCGGCGAGCTTGCCCACCACCCAGGGATGGCGCCGGGCTGCGGTGTAGAAGCGCGCGGTGCGCGGCGCGGCGGCCGCGCTCACGCCGGCTCCCTTCCGGTGCGAGCCGTGAACAAGTCGCCGTCGCCGTAGGGGCGATGGAAGGCGGGGGCGCTCTTGGCGGGGTTCTTCACCTCGTCCTCGAACATGTCCGCCAGATCGTTGCGGGAGGAGTAGAGACCCAGCGCGATCACCATCAGGATCAGCGCGCCGATGCCCGCCTTCAGCGAGAACCGCTGCACCATGATCACGACGACGATCACGATCAGCGCCGCCTGCAGCCCCTTGGAACCCCAGTCCTTGGCGGTACCGATCCAGGAATCCCCCAGATCGGCCAACGCCCCCGCCATCACCACCTCGTTGAGAGCGTTCATCGCCGCGCACCGCCCGCCGTGGCCGTCGTGCCTGCTTCGAGGGCGGCGATCTCCCAACGGCCGCCGCGCGCGGTGAGCGTGAGCTCGTAGGCCAGGGGCCAGCGGCCGGACTTCCCGCGGGCCTCAACCGTCACCAGCACGTGCACCCGGGTGCCGTCCCGCGGCACCTTGACGCCGGCCGCACTCTGCTCACGCGCGGCGACGTCCTGCACCTCGATCTCGGTGGCGGCAGCGGGGGAGACGGCCGACAGCTTGACGCCCGGTGCGAGGTAGCGGCTGACTTCGCCGCGTCCGGCCAGATACGCCGAGAGGAATTCGCCGGCCGTGGTCGTCAACGGCCCCTCCTCCACGGTGACCTTGTAGGCCGGCTCGGGCATCGGGTGCTCGGCGGGGGCGGCGACGAGGGCGGGGGCGGCGGTCACGGCGAACGAGCCGCCGTCCGCAGCGGCGATCGCGGGCACGGCGAAGTAGCGCACCGCGTCCGCGTACTGCGCGGCCACCGTCACCGACCACCGGCCGCCTTCGCGGGGTGCGCTGCGTACCGGCGTCACCCGCCGGGGTGCGGGCGCATCCTCATCGAGGGAGGGCAGCGTGACGTCGGGTGCCATCGACTGCGCACGACGGGATGCGGCACTGCTCGCGTCCTCGCTGCTGCGCAGCCAGGCGTCGACGAACTCGGCGACGTAGCCGGAAGGGTCGGCCACCGACGCCGTCTGTGCAGTGCGCTCGGGGGAAGGGGCGGGGGCGGCCGCGACGGTGGGGGAGGGCCGGCCGACGGTGACGGCCAGGGCCAGGGGGCCGGCGGCCAGGGCCGCCCACACCCCGGCGCGGCCGAACTGCACGCGGCGCCGCATCTTCGTCAGGGCGTGGCCGGCGGCCGCCGGACGCGGCCCGGCACCCGGTGATGGGGTGGATCGGAACATGAGCAAACTCCCGGAGAGAGGCGTTGGGTTGATGCCTTGAGCCAACCCGCCGGCCCCGACCGGACTGCCGACCACTGACCCCCGACCACGGTGACGAAAGGGTCACGAAACGCGTGGTCGGGGTGGTGGTAGGAGCTACCACCACCGAGACCACCCCGACCACGCCCACCCCGGCACGCCCGACGAAGGGCCCCGGAGGACCCATCCGGCTTCGGTACGGGGTCTGCAGCGCCCCGCCGTAGCCGCCGCCGAGAGCAGGCGAAGCGAAGTACGTTCAGCGTGAACCCGCGGACGGCTCACCCCGGCAGGCGCTCGGCGCGGGACCGCGCCCTGTACAGCGCGCTGACCTGCGTGGTCGGGGCTACCACGCCAGTGGTCGGGCAGCGCCGGGTGTAATGGTCGGTATCTACCACCACCCCTCTGCCGGACAGGTTCCCTGGTGCGCCCGGGCGGGCGCAGGGCCGGCGCCGTGTCCTCGTGGCTGGCGCTGCGCGGGGCGCTGACCTGCGTGGTCGGGGCTACCAGGCCGGTGGTCGGTGTAGCGCCGGAGACGAGTGGTCGGTATCTACCACCGCCCTTTCTCCCTGCGGGGTCCTGTTGCGCTCTGGCGGGCGGGGACCCGGCGCCGTCTCCTCGTGGCTGACGCTGCACGATGCGCTCACCTGCGTGGTTGGTATCTACCACCAGGGTGGTCGGGGTGAAGGCCAGGACGGTGGTCGGCATCTACCACCATCCCGACCACCCCCCGGCTCGGCGTGGGCGCTGAGGCTCAACACCCGGCGGATTGGGGGCGTACCGCGCTGATGGCGGCGGGCCGCCGGTACTGCTCATCGGCCGTTGACGTCGCCTGCCGCTCATCGCTCGTCGGTCATCGTCCGGCGGTCATCGCTCATCGCCGTGGGCCGTCGCCTGACGGTGATCGTGTGTCGTCTTCGTCCTGCCCCTGCACCTGGGAGCCGTCCGGCTGGGTGTCCTGGCCGGCCACCGCGCGGCCCCCGGCCCGCTCGCCGCTGCCCGGACGGGCCGGTTGGCCGTGCTGGCCGACGGCGCCGTGCACCTGCTCACCACCCCCGGGGGCACCCGCGCCGTGCGGGCCGTCATCCACCAGGCGGCCGGCGCCCTGACCTCCCGGCTCGGCATCCCCCTGGACCAGGCCCTGATCCGCCTGCGCCTTCGCCCGCAACCGCCCGCTGTACGAGGTCGCCTGCGACGTCGTGCACCGGCAGGCCGGCGGGGACCTGCCACCCCTGTGACGTCCGCCAGCGGAAGGCCGCACGCCAGGGCCCGGCACGGCCGGCCCCCTGCTCCGGCCGGTGGGGGACACCTCGCGCGGCGGCGGCCCGCCGCCGGGCAGGGGACGGGGGTGTTTCACAGCCAGGGTTCGCCCGGGTACCAGGTGTCCCGCCAGGCGGGGTGCAGTTCGTAGGGCAGGGCGAGGGCCTTCATCGTCTGGAAGGCGGTTGCCGAGTCCAGGGGCCAGCCGCCGCTGGCGCGTTCGTGGTCGATGCGCTGGATGCAGTCCCGCAGGATCCGGTCATTGATGCGGAGCTGGTGCTGCAGCCGGGCCGGGCAGCGGCAGCGGCAGCTGCGGTGGGCGGCCCGGCTCGGAGCGGCGCAGGAGAGCTCGTGGAAGTGCTCGGCGTCCCGGCACTCCTTCCTCCAGCGGCTCTTGAGAAAGGCCGCGAGATCGGTGACATCGTTCATGGCAAAGCCTCCCCTCGGGTCCCGGAGCATCCCACCGCAGACACCCGGATGTCCCGGGAACCGCGCGTCGTCACTCGTCAGGTACGAGCTGTGCTGAACGCCGCCGGTCGGCTGTCCGGCTTCCCGCAAGGGGAAGGCGCAACGGGGCCGGGCGGCGGGTTCTTCGCCTGCCGCACGTCTCGTCGCCCCGGGCCTTGCGGCGCGGGCCGCCCCGGGAGTTCTGTACAGGCCATGGGCGGGGGCCGTCTCCTGCGGGCGTCGGCGCATTCCCGCGGGGCCGACGCCCGCAGGCCGGGGCAAACCGGCCATGGGGGGAGCCTGTTTGCAGCCCCTCTCCAGCGTCCTCCTCCACGAGGGACAAACGCAGGATGTCCCGGCGTATTTTCCCTGCGCCGGGCCAAAACTGCCGACGCCCCCTCTTCCCCGCAGGCCGGCGGCGGGCAGGCGGCCCGCAGGCCTTCCCGTTCGGGGCACGCAAGACGCTCAGCCGCGCGCGACCGCTCAACCCCCAAGCCCTGCAACGGCGTGCTCCTGACCTCCCGCCGCGAAAGAGCGGGGCGGCATGCCTGCGGGCCGCCCGCCTCGCACGAGGCGGCACCGGCCGGGAGGCTCCTCTACGTGCCGCGCGAGGTGTCCCCCAATCTGATTGCGCAGCACGCCGCCCCCCGGGACGGGTCCGCGCCCGGCGCAGAGCATGTCCGGGATGTCGTTATTCGAGCCAGGTCACATCACGTCGAACCTCGATCAGGCGTCCGGCCATTCTGGTCCCCGGGCGAGCACGGACACGGTCCGCCTTCGGTTCTGGTGGCCGGACGGTCGTGATGCAGGCAAGCCTGCGATCTGTCCGGCAACAGCCTGTCGGTGCCGCTCTCCAGACGGTTTCCAGCAGCACGTTGGGAACGTGCAATGCACCAGAGAGAAGGGGAAGAGGTCATGCGTAAGCGTGGTTTGCTCGTCAGCATGGCGCTGGGGTCTGCGCTCGTGGTCGGGGGGCTCGCCGGGTCTGCCCAAGCCGCACCGGTAACCGCTCAGGCCGCCTCTGCGCCGGCGCACGAGAGCGCGGCCGGCCCGGTGAAAGCCGCAGGGTGGTACCTGTACGACTACTACTTCTGGAAGAGCGAGTGCACCTCCCGGGGCAGGATGGGCAAGGAGAACGGCTGGTGGACCAGGTACGAATGCAGGTCCGGCAGCTGGGTGCCCGGGGACGACTACGAGCTGTGGGTGTACAGCTGACCGGGATCTAGTCGTGCCGTCTCGTGAGGTTGCTGCCGCGCCGCGTTGACTGTTGATGACGTGGACGTGCACCAGCCCCGGCGCGGCCGACCTGTACGGCCCCGCATCCGGGTCAGCGCGAGGCCGGCAGCCACCGGACGCTTCCTTGCATCAGTCGGAGGCGGGACGGATCGCAACATGCGCCATCTCCCGGAGCACGGGGCGGGGCTGATGCCTTGTGACAACGCCCCGGCTCCGGCCGGACTGTCGCCCGCCAAGCCCCGACCACGGTGACGAAAGAGTCACGAAATGCGTGGTCGGGGTGGTGGTAGCTCCTACCACCACCCCGACCACGCCCTCCCCGGCACGCCCGACGAAGGGCCCCAAGGGCCGGTCCAGTTCCGGGAGGGGCCTGCAGCGCCCCGCCGTAGCTGCCGACGGCAGCTACGGCGGGGCGAAGTACGTTCAGCGTGTACCCGCAGACGGCGGACCCCCGGCAGGCGCACGGTGCGGGACCGCGGCCCGTACAGCGCGCTGACCTGTGTGGTCGGGGCTACCACGCCGGTGGTCGGGGTAGCGCCGGGGTGTAATGGCCGGTATCTACCAACACCCCTCTGCCGGACAAGTTCCCTGGTGCGCCCTGGTGGGCGCAGACCCGGCGCCGGGGCCGTGCGGCTGGCGCTGCACGATGCGCTGACCTGCGTGGTCGGTATCTACCACCACGGTGGTCGGGGTGAAGGCCAGGACGGTGGTCGGCATCTACCACCGCCCCGTCCGCTCCGCCTCGGCGTGGGCGGTTGAGGCTCAACACCCGGCGGAGGCGGGGGCGTGCCGCGCTGATGGCGGCGGGCCGCCGGTACTGCTCATCGGCCGTCGACGTCCCCTGCCGCTCATCGCTCATCGCTCGTCGGTCATCGTCCGTCGGTCATCGCCCGCGGGTCGTTGCTCATCGTCCGTCGCTCGTGGGTCATCGCTCATCGCCGTGGGCCGTCGCCTGACGGTGATCGTGTGTCGTCGTTGTGATGCGTGGCTGCGCATCGGCGGCTGCGCAGCGTCGGTCCCTTGCTCACTGATCGGTGTGCCGGCCGGTGCAGTCGCAAGGGCCGCTGCCGGGCGATGTGGGGTGCGCAACGCGCTGACCTGCGGTGGTCGGGGCCGGCGGGATGGTGGTCGGGGTGTAATGGTCGGTATCTACCACCAGGCCCCTCCCGGACGGGTTCCTGTTGCGCTCTGGTGGGCGGAGAGCCGGCGCCGTGTCCTTGCGGCTGGCGCTGCGCAATGCGCTGACCTGCGTGGTCGGTATCTACCACCACGGTGGTCGGGGTGGATGCCAGGGCGGTGGTCGGTATCTACCACCCATCCCGATCACCCGGCTCGGCGTGGGCGGTTGAGGCTCAACACCCGGCGGAGGCGGGGGGCGTTCCGTGCTGATGGCGGCGGGCCACCGGTATTGCTCATCGCCCGTCGCCCGTTGCTCGTCGTCGGTCGGTCATCGCCGATGGGTCGTTGCTCATCGCCCGTCGGTCATCGCTCATCGGTCGCCGGCGGCGCCTGCTGCCCATCGCTCATCGTCGGTCGGTCATCGCCCGCGGGGTCGTTGCTCATCGCTCGTCGCCCGTTGTTCATCGTCGGTGGTCATCGCTCCTCGCCGTGGGCCGTCGCCCGGTAGTGATGATCTGTCGTCGTTGTGATGCGTGGCTGCGCATCGGCCGCTGCGCAGCGCCGGTGCCTTGCGCACTGATCGCTGTACACCCGAGACTCGCGCCAGGGGCCGGTGCCAGGCGACGTGCTGGTATGCGCAACGCGCTGGCCTGCAGTGGTCGGGGCGGGCGACGTGGTGGTCGGGGTGGCGTCGGGGACGGTGGCCGGTAGCTGCCACCAGGCCTGTGTTGGCATTCGGATGACTGCGGACGGCCACCGCGCAGTCATTGTGCAACCTGTTGCGCAGCCGCGTCGGTTGGCCGGACGCCGGCCGATGACTGCTGCGTCGGTGATGACCGGCCGGGCGGTCACCGCGGTGTCGGGCATCGCTGCGCAGCGGGTGCGTTGACGGACACCATCGCGTGGTGTGTGCAGTGCGCACGCAGCGGCAGGAGGACGCTGCCTGCCACCGTCCGTGCCGTGCCCGGCTGTTGAGCAGATTCCCGCCTCCCCTCGGGCGGGGAACTGGCGTCGAGGGCCGGTGGTCGGGCCCGACCACCGCGTTCTGAGCGTGTTGTGACCTGTTCGTTATCGTGGTCGGGGGTCAGTGGTCGACAGTCTGGTCGGGGTCGGCGGGTTGCCTCGAGGGCATGAATCACACACACCCCCGGTTCCCCGGCCGCCCGCCGCATGAAGCTGTACCGGCGTTGCACGGCTTTGCCCGTCGTCCGGCACGCTCCGGTGCCGCTGTGCCCGGAGCGCTGCGGTGAGCGGGTACGGCGCCGGGATCCGGCGCGGCGAGATGGCGGGCGACCGTTTCACGCAGATCGCCAATGCCCTGTTCCGTGATCCGCGGATCTCGTTCAAGGCCAAGGGGATCTTCGGGCTGGTCTCCACGCACCGCGACGGCTGGCGCGTGACCGTGGCCGAGCTGGCCGGCTGCGGTCCCGACGGACGCAGCGCGGTGGGCTCGGGCCTGGCGGAGCTGGAGCGCTACGGCTACCTGACCCGCGAGCGGGAGCGCCGTGAGGACGGCACGCTCGGCGAGATCGTCTACGCCATCACCGACGTTCCGGCCCACCTGTACGAGCTGCTGGGCGATGCTGCGCCCCAAGCAGCCGAAATCGCGCAAAGCCGCAGGTCGCAACCAGAATCAGGTTATCCAGCGCAGGATTATCCTGCGCTGGATAACCAACACACTAAGAACACCAGTCTTAAGAAGACCAACAAGCAGAAGACCAACCCCGTCCGTCCGTCCGTTCGTAACGCGCGTGCGCGCGCGTCGACCGCACCGCCCCCGGAGCCGGGGGAGCAGACCCGCCCCGCGACGCCGTCGTCCGGCGAGCGGCTGCTGCGGGCGATCGGCGCCCGGCAGCCCGAACTGCTGCTGACCGGGCAGGCCCTGGCCGATCAGGGCCGCATCGTGCAGGGCCTGCTGGATGAAGGCTGGACCCCCAGGCAGCTGCGCCATGTCATCGCCGGCCGGCCGCTGCCCCAGCCCCTGCACCACACGGTCGGGGCGATCGTCGCCGCCCGGCTGCGCGCCGCACGGACCACCGGCCCGCCCGACGCCGCCACACAGCCCGCCGACGAGCCGGAGCCTTCATCAACGGGCGCCGCGGACCGCACGGTTGCCCAGGCCGTCTCCCGCCGGGTGCTGGCCGAGTGCGCCGGCTGCGGCCACCCCTCCCGAGCAGAGGGCCAGGACCTGTGCCCGGCCTGCCTCAACTGGCCCCTGTGCACCGCGTGCACGGGCCCTACGCCCCGCCGCGCTGATCCCGCCGGCGACGGCCGCTGCACCCCCTGCACCACCGCGACCGCCTCTCGTACCTCCGGCGGCCGTCCTGCGTCCGTGTCACCGCCCACCGGATGGAGGAACCCGTGACCGCCCGACCGCACGCCCGACCGGCCGCGCATCACCAGCCCGGCGGGAAGCGGCGCATGAGGCGCTCGCCCGCCGTCGAACCCACGTCGTGGGGCTGGCTGCGCTGGAGCCCGCCGACCCCCGACGGCGCACCGCGCCAGTTGCTGCAGATCGCCATCCTCGCCCCCGAGCTCTCGCTGCGGGCCCGGTGCGTCCGTCGCTGGCTCACCCGCCGCCCGCCCGTCCGCCTGTACCTGGATCACGGCGGCTCGGTCACCGCCCTCACCCTGATATCTGCCCTCGGCGCCCTGCCCGCCATGAGCTGGGCCATCGGCCACGGCCTGCCCCTGCCCGTGGGGGCACTGCTGGCGATCGTGCTGCCGCTGCTCGTCGACCACCTGCCCGCACGCCTGGACACATGGGCCGGCAGGTACGCACGCGTCGTCGAAAGCGCCAGCGGCCTCGAGTACCTGCAGCGGCTGATCGCCCGGCACGCCGCCATCGTCCGCGCCGCCAGCTCCCGCCCCGGCCCCGAGCCCGACTGCGCGGTCCATCTCGGCCACCGGACGCTGTGGGAGATCGCCGTGATCATCACGGCCCCCGGCCGCAACCCGGACACCACCTGCCGGTGGCTGGCGCTGGAGAGCCTGCTGGACCACCTCGCCCGCCAGGCTGACGGCAGCGAACACCAGCGAGCTCTGGACGGGCCGGCCGCAGGCGACGATTCCCCGCCGCCGTACCGGGCTCCCGGACACCCCTGAACACCGCGCGCGGCCGACCCGTCACCTGCCCGCGCCCGGCACCACAACCCGCCTCTACCGCTGCCACACGCCTTTCGAAGGAGACCGCCGTGCCCGAAGAGATCTACTTCCTGTTCGCCCACGAGCCGTACTTCCCGCCGCACGGCCTGCGGGAGGTCAACTGCACCATCGTCGCCGCCGCCACCCTGCTGCACCGCCATGTCCGCCAGCCCGACGGCGCCCGCATCCACCGCCTCCTGCACACCGGACCGCGCACAGACAAAGAGCTCGTGCCGCTGGCCACGCTCACCCACGAACTCGAAGGCGGCGACGGCTGGGCCGAGGTCGGGGACTGGGAGAAGGTCGTGGCCGACCTTTTGGCCCTGACCCGCTTCGGCTCATGCGACTCGCTCGGCTTGGCACTGCCCGCCCTGGAACGGGCGTTGGTGTGCAGCGGCCCGCACTCTCGCGTGATCAACCTCAACCCGGAAACCGGACAACGCGAAACCCACGGCCCCGACCAGCGCGCCGCCCTCCTGGCCACCCTCACCCACAACCTCCACACCGCACAGGAGGGCCGCCAACTGTGGCCCGGCGCGGGCCTTCTGCCGGCCCTGCACTGACCACGCCCCCGGCCACCGAGCCGCGGGCTGTCGGCGGCCGGCCTCCACGACCCCGCACAGGCAACTACACCCCCGATCACAGGAGTTACCCCATGCACGTGCGCTCTCTGCCCCTGACCGCCACCGCCCTGACTGCGACAGCCGCGCTGCTGCTGGCCGCCTGCAGCGGCGCAGACAGCACCGACGATACGAAGAACGCACGGCCGGCCCCCTCGGACGGCGCGGCCGGGGCAACCGGTGTCGTCAGCCGCGCCGGGGCTCATCGGATCGTCGACCGCTACGAGAAGGTCAACAACGCCGCGAACAAGACCCGGAACGCCAGGCTGCTGGCCACGGTCGAGGGCGGCAACCTGCTGGAGCGCAGCAGCGCCGCCTACGAACAGTTCGAGACCCTGAGCGCGAAGGAGCAGAAGGCGTACGTGAAGCCGTTCTTCTACCAGGAGCGCAGGTTCCTCATCCCGGCCAGGGGCGAGGCCGACTGGTTCATGTTCATCGGGCGGAGCAACAACTCCACGGGCGCCGGCCGCAGTGTCCACGTGTTCGACAAGAGCAGGGACGGCTGGCGGATGACGGTCTCCGTCCCCGCCGGCACCGACTTCCCGAAGATCGCAACCGGCGCCGACGGCCTGGCGACCCCGGTTGCGGCCACCGCCCGCACCGGCCCCCACACGCCCGCCGACATCCCCGACGCGTATGAGGACCTGTGGTCTACCGGCGGCCGCAAGGAGGGCCGGATCCTCGCCGACAACAAGGTCGCCCGGGAAGCCCGGGAGGGCTACCGCGACCGCAACGACGGCTGGGACCCCCGCCAGGCCGGGCGCTTCTTCCTGCGCAGCGAACCCGAGCACCGCGACACCTACGCCCTGAAGACCGCCGAGGGCGGCGCCCTGGCCGTGGTGCCCCTGGCCCACCAGCAAGTCTCCCGCGTCCTGAGCGGCGGCCTGGAAATCACCCCGGACGCCGAAGGGAAGATCTACGACCCGCGCCCCCGGCCGGTCGTCATCGACGACTTCCACGGCCAGGCCCTGGCCCACCTGCCGGCCACCGGAAAGCCACGCGTCCTTTCCGCCCGCTACGAATTCGTCGACTCCCACTGACGCGGGCGAAGTCGCACGCACGACTGAGCAGGCTGGATTCTGAGGGGGGATGGCCTCTGGCGGGACGGTCCGACGCTACTGCCGTGAGTGTGGAATGCCGCTGCTGCCGACTTCGTCGGCAGCAGCGGTGTTCTGTTCGGACAGGTGCAGGTCAAAGCGGTGGCGGACCCTGAAACAGACCCGTCGGCGGGTGGCGGCAATGCAACGCGGGAGGAAGCCACGTGCCCGGTCTGCGGCCGTGAGCGGACGGCTGGAGTGGAGCACCGCCGGTCAGCCATCTGGCTTCGTTCACTTCAGGCGACAGCGATTGTCCACCGGTTCAAGAGGCAGCTGACGTTCAGCGGCGGCGTGAATGTTCATGAGAAATGACGTCACAGCGTGGGACGACCCTCTCCGGGGGCACCCCTTGCGTGGTGACGCTGCGCGCGGTCGGTGATGCGGCAGTGGTTGAGGACTGCGGTGTGAGTGTGCTGGCGCATGCCCGTGGAGGTCTTTCTGCGGCTTCACCGGTCACTTCTGGGATGCCGGGACGAGAGCGGGCGCGGCCTTGAAGGAGAGGGCCTCCATCAGCGGTTTGCGCTTGGTGTTGTGAAAGGCCGCGATGCGCCACTGGCCGTCCGGCTCCCGGACCAGGGTATAGGTCTGGACCTTAGTCAGCTTCTTCGGCTTGCTGCCCTTGTAGCTGTCGCCGCGGCCGGTGATCACAGCGGTGTCCGGACCGTAGAAACGGATGTCCAGGATCTCGTCGGCGAGCCGTGTGCCCTTGAGGAATTTGGCGAACAGCGTGCGGTGGCTGTCGATGATGTCGCGGCGGCCCTGGTAGTACGTGCCGACGAAGGTGACGTAGGTGGCGTCCTGCGTGAACTGCGCACCGTACGTGTCGGCGTCGTGGCGTCGCCAGGCGTCGATGAGTGAGGCGATCACCGTGGTGACGGCATTCCGGTCGTCGGTGGTGGGCATGGAATCCTCCGAGTAGTTACACTGATACAGATATTGCAGACAGACAGTATCTGCACGTGTGCAGCTATTTACGCAAGGGGCACCCAGGGACATGGCAGACCCGACGCCGACAGACGAGCACGTGGTCTTCCGTCAGTACCTCGACGCTGTGGGACTCCACGGCATGGCCGGTGCGGAAGCGGTGGGGCTGAGTGCCTCGGAGTGGTATGCGCTCAGCCAGATCGCTTTGGAAGGCACGCTCACCTCGGGAGAACTGGCCGAACGTACCGGTCTCACCACCGGGGCGACCACTCGCTTGATCGACCGCCTGGAGCGAGCCGGATTCGTCCGCCGGGCTGCCGATCCGGATGATCGACGCAAGGTCATCGTCGAGCCGGTGGCCGACTCCCTCGACCAGATTGAGAAGGTGGTCGGGCCTGCCCGGAGCCAGATCGCCGAGGTTCTCAGTCGATACACGCCAGACCAACGCGCCGTTCTCTTCGACTACTTCGCTCACGCCGCCCCTGCTTTCCGTGCGGCCACCGAGGAGATCCGGGACGCAGCAGCACACGGCCGTCAGCGCAAGGGAGACGCGGCGGCCCGCCGCCCGTGAGAGTGGCGGGTCGCCGAGTCGGAACCGGCAGGTATCAGCTGGACTTGGCGGTCGCTTCGGCGCGGGCGCGGGCGAGGCAGTAGGAGTCGGTGCCGGTTTCGATGATGGCGCCGCAGCGGTGGTCGCGCCGGATCGCCGCGTATAGCTCGACCTTTGACATCTGCGGCATGACCAGGGCCTTTTACCAGGAGCATCCCGATGCTGCCTTGGCAAGCACCACAGTGACTTCGAAACTCGTGAACATCACCCGACCGCGGATCTAGGTGCCTTCCAAACCCATGAACAACTGGCTTCACAATGCGTGAATAAAGCCAGCCATCTTCTGCTCGTCGCACTGTCGGCCCCGGGCCTGGCGACAGAAGCTGTCACGGACTTCCGTCACGGTGACGCCGAAGCCGAACGCCGCAGACGACACGGGCACCCCGTCTGCTCCGCAAAAGGGTGCGGCCGATGCCTGACGCGCCCCAATCCTCCCCTAACTGCTGAAGGCCCCTCCGAGCGTCTGGGCCGCGTCCTTCATCGGCTGAGTGATCGGGTCACCTACCTTTGCGTCGTTCACGCTGGTGACAAGCGTCTTCATGGCAGGCACATCGACCTGCCCAACAGGCGTACCGATCGCATTGTTCGATGTGTCAGTGGGCACTGAGGCGTTCAGGTCAAGAGGGTCGTTCGCGGCCATGGAGGGTCCTTCCGGATCAGAGATCAGCACTGACACTGACCATTGGCCCCATGTCAACATCTTCCGACCCCGGGTACCTATGGCAACTAGTCCAGACAGGTCTGATCCTTAACAACCGTCGCGCGGTCCCGCCCGACGCAAGGCATCGCAGCCGTCACACCCAGGCCCGTCCGCACTCTCTAAGTGCCCGTTGTTGTATCGATCGTGGCGCCTGGTGACTCGAACGGGGTTCTGAGTCGGGTGGTCTTCTGGTGGCGCGGGCATAAAGGCAGGGCC
>NZ_BMTR01000024.1 GCF_014649775.1 Streptomyces longisporoflavus
GGACCGGGAGACCGCCCGGCTGCATGCCCTGGTGGACGGGCTCGCCGTCCACGCGGCGATGCGGCCGGACATGGAAACCCCGGAGGCCATGCACGCCATCATCGTCGGCCACCTGGCGGAACTGCGGACCCCGCAGCCCGATCGCCCCACGACCGAACCCTGGCGGGAACCGATCAGTTCGGCAGGGAAATCGGCACACGGCGGCGACGATGACGCGGCCGACGCGGCGGATGCAGCCGGCGTAGCCGCGGATCCCGGCCAAAGACCTGCTCAATGACCGAGTGCGGTCCTGCGCGCCCGCCCGGCGGATGCGACGGCCGTGGAGCCCATGTGTCAACGGCGTTCCAGCAGGCCCCGGACGTACGCGGCCTGGCCGGTGTGCTGGAGATCGTCGCCGATGACGCTGATCAGCCGGGTGCCGAGGGTGACGTGCGGCGTCCATTGCTCGTCGACGACGCGGTCGAGCGCCGCGTCGTCGAGCGTGCGCACGAAGGAGAGCGTCTGCTCGTGGACGGCGTCGTAATAGCCGCGCAACTGGTCGGCGGAGACGCCGGTGAGCGAGGCCACCTGCTTGGCCGTGTGCCCGTAGCCCGTCTCCTCCTCGCCGAACGGCAGTTGGAACCGGTCGGCCCAGCCCCGGGCCGTCCACACCTGATCCTGACCGGCCGCGTCAGCGACATGGTCGTCCTGGACGCGGGTGAGGTGCCACACCAGCCAGACGATCGAGTTGGCCTGGTCGTCGGGACGGAATGCGAGCTCCTCGGGCGAAAGGCCCTCGACGGCAGCATGCACTTCCTCCCGGACACGATCGAACGCGTCCGCCAAAAGCTCTGCAGTGTTCATCCCTCCATTGTTGCCGCGGCGGCGGGAACGCGCCGGGAAGCAAGGTGGCGACGGCCTGTCGTTGCGTCTACGGGAGAGCCCGGCTCGGCCGATCGCTGGGTACATCACCTACCCGGCGTACCAGCACACAGCCTGACCGACGCCGCGCACCGTCTCGCGTGCGCCTCGACGAGGCTGGGGCGGGAGCACGAAACCGGTGCGCCTGCCCTGCCGGGAGGCCTGCATGAAGCGGCCCGAATGGGGCATTCGGTTTCTCGGTACGTTGGAGGAGCCCATGTCCATGACGGAGCAGTCGGTCGAGTTCACCGTGAATGCCTCAGCCTGTCGCGGGGGCCAGGGCGGTGCTCCGGAACACGGCTTTGAACCGCCGGAGTACGCACGTCAGAGAGTCAATCGGCGCTGGAACGAAATCCTTCAGGAGACCCGGGTCGCCCAGACCGGGGTACAGATCCTTTTCGGATTCCTGCTCAGTGTCGCCTTCACTCCTCTTTTCAGGGACCTGGACACGTTCGGCCGGGTCCTCTACGTGATCACGGTCGTCCTCGGCGCGTCGGCGACGGGTTCGCTGATAGCACCCGTCTCCATCCACCGCTTCCTGTCCGGTCAGCGCATGAAGGACGATGTGGTCGAGGCGGCAAGCCGTTTGATGATCTTCGGCATGGTGCTGCTCGCACTGACCATCGGCTGCACGCTGCTGCTGATTCTGCGTCTGGTGGTTCCCGGCGTGCTGGCCGAAGTGCTCGTCGGCACGGTCATGCTCTGGTTCGGATTCTGCTGGTACGTACTGCCGATGCGCCTGCGCCGCCGCGCCGCCCTGCGGCGTACCGGTGAGGTCAACGTCTAGCTGGCGGCGCAGTCCGCGGGTGACGGTCGGCACCGCGTACGACTCGAACGCGGCGCGGGTAGCGGGTGACGACTTTGCGTGGTCGGCTGCTTGGTCTAGACCTTTGGTCGATTGCTGTGCGCGCCCGATCAGCGGCGGCGGACGGATCGCTTCCTTCTCCCTTTCGTCGACGCCGCTCCAGGGGTCCTGGGGCGGCGGCCACCTCCTGGTCTGAGCGCGCTGCGGGCGGAACGCCGCGCCTCGTGGCCCCAGCAGGCTCTTTTGGTGGATAGCATGGCAAGCGCGGGCGTATTCGGGCAAACAGGCCAGTTGGTTGGTTTGGCGCGGGCCGCGCGCAGGGTTCTCGGGGCAGCCGATCCGCTGCCTCGCCTCCTTGTTCATGGAACGCTGAGTGAGTGCGATGACCGAACACAGATCTGTTGCCTCCGCCGCCGGGGCGACCACCAGTCGTGAGATCGTCGGCGCGCCGTGCTGGGCGAGCTTGTTGACGCACGACCTGACGGCCGCGGAGTCGTTCTACAGCGCCGTCTTCGGGTGGACGTTCCGCCCCGCGAGTCTGGGCGAGGACTTCCGCGTCGCCCTGCACGAGGGCAGGCCCGTGGCCGGTATCGGCGCCCTGGCCTCCGCTCTGCGGGTTCCCGCCGCATGGACTCCCTACTTCGCGGTCGAGGACGCCGATGAGACGGCCGCCCGGATCCGTGAGCGCAGCGCCACCGTAGCGGTGGGGCCGCTGCGGTTCCCGGTGGGGCGCGGAGCGCTGGCGGCGGACCGGGATGGCGCCGTGTTCGGTATCTGGGAGGGGCAGCTGATCTCCGACTGGCACTCCTGGCGTGCGGACGCGCCGGTCTGGCTGCGCCTGCGATCGCCCGACGCCTTCCAGTCGGCCATTTTCTACGGCCAGGTCCTGGACTGGGCCTGCGAACGGCCCGGCTGCTGCGAGGTGAACTACGAGGACGACGAAGTCGTCCTGCGCCAGCAGGGGAAGGTGCTTGCCCGCCTGGGTTCGGGCGGGGTCGGCGGGGCGCCGGATCCGGCGGATCTGCCCCGGTGGGACGTCTACTTCACGGTCACCGACCCGGACGCCACAGTTCGTGCGGCGCTCCGCCACGGCGGATCAGTCGTGCGCCACAGCGACCGGGAGAACGCGACGACTACTCTCTGTGATTCGCAGGGCAGTATGTTCACTGTGGCCGCACGCTGAGGGTGCTGAGGGTTTCGAGGAGAGCGGTCTGCCGTCGAGGCCCCCGGACACTGCGGGTGCCGGCACTGGCGAGGTAGCCGACTTCATGCCGTTCGCGGTGCGGGCGCCCGGTGTCGGTGTACTCGCCGCCCCCTGAACCGATTACCGCAACCCGTCCCCCTGCCTGATCCCGTGTGCATGGGGTGGTCGATGCGCGGTACTCCGACCGGGGCAAGAGTGTGTCCAGGTACAGGAAGGAGAGTGTGTGTCGACATGGGGGTTGGCAAGCCGGGCACTCAGGGCTCGCCGGGATGGATCGTGCGGGCCGGGCAGTGGTGGGGGAGAGCCATTGGCCACGCGGGCTCCGAACGCGACACCCTGCTGCTGACCGGTAAGAGCACTCTGGCGGCCTCGTTGGCCTGGGTGGTTTCCTTCTACGCTCTTAACGCGCAGTCGCCGGCGTTCGCGCCGTTCTCCGCCGTGATGATCATGTATGTGACGGTCTATCAGTCCGTGGCGCAGTCCCTGCGTTACGTCGGCGCGGTCGCGGCCGGAGTGGCCGTGCAGGCCGCGCTCGGCTTCCTCGCCGGGCCCGATCTGTTGACCTTCGTGTTGGTGGCGGTCATCGCTCTCTCGATCGGCCGCTCACGGGTGCTCGGGGTCCAGGGGCCACAGGTTGCCACCGCCGCGTTCTTCGCGTTCTCCACCTACAGCAGCGCCACCGACAATCTGACCCGCATCACCCAGCTGGGACAGATCGTGCTCCTGGTCCTCATCGGTTGCGCCATCGGCACCGCCGTCAACGTCACCATCGCCCCGCCGCTGCGCTACCGCAGCGCCGAGCACAGCGTGCGCATTCTCGCCCGTGCGCTCCGGGACTTGACGGCAGACATGCACCCCGCTCTGCGCGACGGGGCGCCGGAGGAGGGCACCATCGTCCGGTGGCGCGAGCGCGCCGCGCAGCCGGATGACCTGATCTCGCAGGCCAGGGCCGGCCTGAACAGCGCCAAGGAGAGCATCCACTACAACCCCCGGCGACTGCTGAAGCGGCATCGCGGCCACGTCTCCTTCCAAGGCTACGAAACGGTGCTGAATGCGCTGGAGCGGACCCTGCACCAGTTGGCTTCCTTGACGCGGAGTCTCGACCAGTGGCGGCAGGAGGAGAACGACTACCACTACCGCGACTTCCTGAGCCGGTATGCGGCTTTCCTCGAAGCCATCTCCGAGATAGCCGAAGCGCTGAGCACCCTGGACGAGAAGAATCTGACGGACCAAGCAAAGAAGTTGGCCGAACTGACCTGCGACGCACAAGCACGGCGCCGGGAAGTCACGGGGGAAGCCGAGTCCCAGAAGCTGCCGCTGGCCGACCCCGCTCGTCCCTACGGCGTTCTGGTCGTGGAGGCGACCCGCCTGATGGAAGAGGTTCAGCACACCAGCGACACTCTCGAGGACTGGGTACGTGCGTGACCGGCGAGGCATGACCGGTGCCTCGTACCTCGTGCTGGCTCGGCAACTGTCCGCTGAACGGGCTCCGGGCTCATCCGTTCGGTCGCTGTCTGCTCGCACGGCCCCCACGTCCCGCATCTGATGGAAGCACGCCGCAGAGATCCGTGAGAAGCGCCGGTCGGGGGGTACGCGGAAGGTCGTCGCAAGTTGGGCCATGCAGCGCCCCACCCGAAAGGAGCACGTCATGCCGCAGGGTTCGAACAAGAAGCGTGAGCGTCAGTACGAGCACATCAAGGAGGGCGCGGAGAAGCGTGGTACCTCCGAGGGGCGGGCGAAGGAGATCGCCGCGCGCACCGTGAACAAGGAGCGGGCCCGTTCCGGTGAGTCGAAGTCGGCGAGCAAGACCTCCACCCGGGACAGGAAGTCCGCTTCCCAGCGGGGCGGCGAGCGCTCCCACAGCGGGTCTCAGGGGCCGACGAAGGACCAGCTGTACGAGGAGGCCAAGAAGCGCAACATCGACGGCCGGTCGTCGATGAACAAGCAGCAACTGGCCAAGGCCCTCGGCCGCTGACTCCGGTATCGGCGCCGCCGATGCCGCCGCCGACGCAGGTGAAAAGCGAACGGGAGTAAAGGTGTCCGAGACAGCGCAGCAGGCGAGTTCCAGCCGAGACCTGGCAGAGCGCCTCGGATTTGAGCCGTCCCAGACTGTTCTGGTGTTCGGCCGAGGCGGGGAGTGCGACCAGGCGCTGCGCGCGTCGGTCGAAGAGGTCACCGGGGCCGAGGTCGTGAACGAAGAATATGCGGATGCGGTCGATGTCGTTCTCCTGTGGTGGCGCAGGGACGACGGCGACCTGAGGGACACGCTCGTCAGGGCGAAGGAATCGCTGGCCGACGGTGGCCGCATCTGGTTGCTGACCCCCAAGGTCGAGCACGACGGCTACGTGGACCCCAGCGAGATCAACGACAGCGGACAGCTGGCCGGCCTCGGCCAGACCTCGAGCATCACCCTCACCCGGGACTGGCTGGCCGCCTGCCTGCAACCCCCGGCTGTGATGTAGTACACCTCGGTCTCTGCAGCCGAGCGATGCTCGTGACCTGTTCTCAAGGCATGACGACGACCACCTTGCCGCCCTTCGCGCGGCCGTTTTCGACGTACTCCATGGCCTGGGCGGTTTCGTCGAAGGGGAAGACGCGGTCGATGACGGGGCGGATCCTTCCGGTCTCGATGAGGGGGGTGAGCTCGCGGAGTTGGTCGCCACTGGCCCTCATGAACAGGAACGAGTACGTCACGCCGTGGCGCTTGGCCCGACGCCGGGTCTTGAAGCTGAGTGCGGTCATCGCGAGGCGGAGGACGGGGTTCGCGCCGAGTTCGCGGGCGAAGGCCGGGTCGGGCGGGCCCGCGACGCTGATGGCGGTGCCGCCGGGCTTGAGGATGCGCAGGGACTTGCCGAGGTTGTCGCCGCCGATGCTGTCCAGGACGACGTCGTAGTCGTCCAGGAGGGCCTCGAAGTCCTGCGTGCGGTAGTCGATGACTTCGTCGGCGCCGAGTTGTCCGGCCAGGCCGACTTTGGCGGTGCTGACGGTGGTGGCCACATGCGCGCCGAGTGCCTTGGCGAGTTGCACGGCGATGGAGCCGAGGCCGCCTGCGCCCGCGTGGACGAGCACCTTGTGGCCCGGCTGTACGTGGGCCCGTTCGACCAAGGCCTGCCAGGCGGTGAGGGCGACCAAGGGGAGGGAGGCGGCCTCGGTCATGGTGAGGGTGGCGGGTTTGGGGGCCAGGTCGTTCTGGTGGACGGCGATGAGCTCGGCGAAGGTGCCGATGCGGTCCTTGTCGGGGCGGGCGTATACGTCGTCGCCGACCGCGAACTTGGTGACGGACGAGCCTACTTGGACGACAGTGCCGGCCAGGTCGTTGCCCAGGACGAGGGGCAGCCGGTAGGGCAGGATCGCCTTGAATTCGCCGTTTCGGATCCTCGTGTCCAGTGGGTTGACGCTCGCCGCGTGGATCTTGACGAGGACATCGTCGGTGCCGACGACGGGGTCGGGGATCTCGGCGGTGCGCGTGCCGGACGCGTCGCCGTATGTGTCGACCATGTAGGCCTTCATCGTCGTCTCCATTTCGCTTCCCGGCTGTGTGGGGGCGGGGTGTTCGTTCGTTCCGGGGTGGTCGGCAGGACTCAGTCTGTGCTCTGGTCTTCGCTCGCGCGGCCTGCCGGTGCGGCCGGGAGGGGGCGGCCCGGCGGGGGAGCGCCGCCGGGCCCCGGAGGGCTCAGGCGGCGTTCGGCGGCGGCGTGGTGGCCAGGCCCTGCTTGACCTGCCGGGTCAGCTCGTCGGCGAGGATCTCGGGCAGGCCCCTCTCGATGCCGTCGAGGGCCTGGCCCGCGACGTCGGCGGCGGAGACCTTCTGGTCGGCGGGCACGGCCGCGGCCATGTCGGTGTCCATGTAGCCGACGTGCAGCGCGGAGACCGTGATGCCGCGCGGCGCCAGCTCCTCGCGGCTCGCGTTGCTCAGGGCCCAGGCGGCGGCCTTGGAGGCGGCATAGGAGCCGAGGTCTGCCGGGTGCAGCCAGGACAGGACGGACAGCACGTTGAGGACGGCGCCGCCGCCGTTGCCCTCGATGACAGGGGCGAAGGCGCGGCTGGCGACGAGTGGACCGAAGAAGTTGGTGTCCATTTCCCGGCGTACCTCGTCCAGGTCGCCGCCGATCAGGGTGGCGCCGGTGGAGGCGCCCGCGTTGTTGATGAGCAGCGTCGCGTCGGAGGCGACGCGGGCGGCCTCGCGGATCGACGCCTCGTCCGTGACGTCCAGGCGCAGCGGCGTGACGCCGGCCAGGTCGACTGTCTCGGGGCGGCGGGCCGCCGCGTACACCTTCGCGCCGCGCTGCACGAGCTGGGCGGCCAGGTGCCGGCCGAGGCCCCGGTTGGCGCCGGTGACGACGGCGACCGCGTTCTTGAGTTCCATGCCTGATCCTGCTTCCCGGTTCCGGCGGGCGACGTCCGGCACCCGCATCACGTTTTTAGATTACATGCATAATCTAAATGGGAGTCTACGATAGATGCCAGTCGACATCCAATACGGATCTACATAGGAGGTGGCCATGGGTCGCGTATCGCAGGCGCAGGCGGAGGAGAACCGCAGGCGGGTCGTGGACACCGCCTCCCGGCTCTTCCGGGAGCAGGGCACGCAGGTGAGTGTGGCCGATCTGATGCAGGCGGCCGGTCTGACCCATGGCGCCTTCTACAAGCAGTTCGACTCCAAGGAGGCGCTGGTGGACGAGGCCGCCGCCCACGCCTTCGCCGAGCTCGCCCGCCGCCACGCCGCCGGACGCGAGCAGTACGAGGGGCAGCGCTCCGCCGCTCAGCGCAAGCTGGTCGACACCTACCTCTCCGTCGAACATCGCGACAACGCGGCCGACGGCTGTCCGGTCGCCGGGCTCGCCACCGACATCGCGCGCGGGGGCGGGGGAGACGAGGCCCGGCGCGTCTACGCCGAGGGGGTGGCAGACTTCGCCGACTTCCTCGCCGATGCCGACCAGGATGGCCTCGTGCGTCTGTGCACCCTGTTCGGCGCGCTGGTCCTGTCCCGGGCCACTCAGGGCTCCCCTCTGTCCGAGCGGATTCTCACCGCCGCGCACGCGGCCTTGACGGAAGCTGACTGACCAATGAACTGCGAGCGGGGGTGACCGGGGTGGCGTTCGCAGCTGGACGGCACTGCCGATTTATTGGCCCAGGGGCGTAGGCCCGTGGGCTGGTGTGGGCGGCGTGTAGTTGATCGGTGGGCCGATGCTGCGGGGGAGGGGTATGTGGCAGCGTCGTGCTGTGTCCGCGGGCCGGCCGCGGGGCACGGTTGACGGTCTGTCACCAGGGGAGGGCCCATGTCCAGTACGCCATTCATCAGCCCGAGAGGCTTGACGCGCCGGCACATGCTGGGAGCCGCGCTGGCCGCCGGAGCGGCCGTGCCGTTTGCCGGTGTGGCGGGCCCCGCGTGGGCCGGCCCGGTCGTCGGCGGGCCGGCCGCGAGGCGGCTGACGCTGCCCGGGCCGAGGGGGCCGCACCCGGTGGGCACGGTCCAACTGCACCTCGTCGACCGGACGCGTCCGGACGACATCGCCGGCAACGGCCGCTTCCGCGAGCTGATGGCCACCATCTGGTATCCCGCCCGGGACGTGCGGCGCTACCCCGTGGCGCCCTGGATGCCGCCCGGCGCGTTCCGGGCGTTCCTCGCCGACGCCGGGCTCGGCGAGCTGGCCTCGATGGGGCCGCTGACTGCCGGCCATGCGGGTGCTCCGGTGCGGCGGATAGGCCGGCGGCTGCCTGTGGTCGTGTTCTCGCACGGCGCGCACAGCCACCAGGGCGATCACACGCTCATGGTCCAGGAGCTCGCCAGTCACGGATACGCGGTGGTGACGGTGGCTCACCAATACGACACCTACACCCAGTTCCCCGACGGCCGGATCGCCGTTCCTCTCGACGACGAGCGGGCGCCGACGCTGCCCGGGGACTTCGCCGCTGATCTGCGCTTCGTCCTGGACTGCGTCGAACAGCTCGCCGCCGGGTCCAATCCCGACGCCGACCGACGGGAGTTGCCGGCCGGGCTGCTCGGCTCTCTCGACACGCGGCGTACGGGCGCGCTCGGCTGGTCGAAGGGCGGGACGGCCACGGCATGCGCCATGCTCGCGGACGAGCGGATCCGGGCCGGGCTGAGTCTTGACGGCCCGATGCAGATGAAGCCGCCGCTGACCGGCGACCTGTACCGGCCGTTCATGATGATGTCCGCGGAGTTCACCCGGGCCACGAATCCCGCGGCTGCCGCGTTCTGGTCGCAGCTGAAGGGCTGGCGGCTGGACATCCAGGCCCGGGGCGCCGCCCACATCTCCTACGGCGACAATGAGGCGCTGTTCCCCCAGGTGGCGAAGGTGTACGGATGGAGCCGGCAGCAGCTCGAGGATGTGATCGGCACCCTCGACCCCCACCAGGCGGTGCGGATCCAGCAGGCGTATCCGCTCGCGTTCTTCGACCAGCACCTGCGCCACCGCAGGGAAGACCTGCTCGACGGACCGTCCGAAGCCTTCCCCGCCGTGACGTTCCTGCCGTGAACACGCGGCACCGAGACCGCTGCACCGCGGTACCTGGCGGACCTCAGCGCCGGGTCACCCGAGGTCCAGTGCTGTTGCCTGTTCCTGGAGGGCGTGGACAAGGGTGGTGAGCTGGGGGTGGTCGCGGCGGCGGGCGATGGTGGCGACGCCGATGTGCCGGGCCGGTGCCGGGTCCTTGAGCGGGAGGGTGTGTACACCCGGCACCTGTGGGGCCAGTGCGATGGAGGGGATCAGTGAGACCCCCATGCCCGCCGCGACGAGCGAGCGGGCGAAGAAGTAGTCGGTCGTCGTGCCGCGCAGCTCCGGGACGAAGTCGGCGCGCTCGGCGTAACGCCGCAGGTAGGCCTCTGTCTTGAGGCAGCCGAGGACCCAGGGCTCGGCTGCCAGCTCGGCGATGTCGAGTGCGGCGCGGCCGGCCAGTCGGTGTCCTTGGGGCAGCACCACGTGCAAGGGGTCTTCGAGAAGTGCGGTCCACTGCACGCCGGAGTTCTGGCGCACCTGGCCGGGCAGCGGCCCGTCGAAGTGGTAGGCGAGCGCGAGGTCCACGGCCCCCTGGCGGACCAGCGCCAGGCTGTCTTCGGGCTCGCCCTCTCTGACATGGAGCACGGTGTCGGGGTGGGCTGCCGTCAGCCGGGCCAGAGCACCGGGCAGCAGAACCCGGCCGCCGCTGGTGAACGTGGCGACGGTGAGCTGCGTGCGCCCCGTACCGAGCCGGTCCACTTGCTGTTGTGCGTAAGCGAGTTCCGCGGTGACCGATTCGGCGGCCTGGACCATGATCCGGCCGGCCCGGGTGAGGGTGACCCCGCGCGTGCTGCGGGCCACGACCGGCGTGCCGAGGCTGCGTTCGAGGACGGCCACGTGCTGGGAGACGGCCGAGGGGGTGAGGCGCAGCGCTGCCGCCGCCCGGTTGAAGCTGCCGTGCTCCGCCACTGCCCGCAGAACGCGGAGCCGCTGCACATCGATCAACAGTTTTCCTTAATACGCAACCAGTAAGCCGGTACTTCTGCTGCTGACAGTAGACCTCCAGGATCGGGGCATGAAGAGAATCTGTGTCATCGGAGGCAGTCGGTACTTCGGAAAGCTCCTGGTGCGGCGCCTGGTTGAGGCCGGCCACCAAGTCACTGTGATCAACCGCGGATCCACCCCGCCGCTCCCCGGCACCGAGCATCTCGTCGCCGACCGCGACGACGAGAACGCCCTGCTCACCGCCCTAGGCTCCCGCACCTTCGACGTGGTCGTCGACCAGGTCTGCTACACCCCCGTGCAGGCCGCCGTCGCGGCCCGCGTCTTCCGCGACCGCACCGCCCGGTACGTCATGACCTCCACGATCGAGGTGTACGACCCGGCGACCGCCGCACTGCCCTGCGTCCCGCACGGCACACCCGTGCCGGAAGACGTCGTGGACCCCGCCGCCTGGCGGGTGGAGATGGACCTCCCCTGGCACGACGCGGCGTACCTGGAGGCCCACTACGCCGAGGGCAAGCGCCAGGCGGAGGCCCTCTTCACCCGGGAGGGCGGGTTCGCCTTCGCCGCCGTGCGCAGCGCCCACGTACTGGGCGGCGGCGTGCGGGAGTTCACCGGTCGCCTGGCGCACTACACGGAGCGCGTCGGCCAAGGCACACGAATCGCGGTGCACGCCACGGTGCTGCCGACGGTATTCATCCACTACGAGGAGCTGGCGGACCTGCTGCTGTGGGCGACCACGGGCGGCGACTTCACCGGCCCGGTGAACGCCTGCTCCGACGGGCTGCTCGACGTACGCGCTCTGGTGGCCGTCATCGCGGCGCAGGCAGGCCGGGCACCCGTTTACCGGATCGTCGCCGCGGGAGAGGAAGCCTCGCCGTTCTCCTTCGATCGCCACTACGCCATGAGCAACGCCCGTGCGAAGGAACTGGGCTTCTCCTTCTCCCGCGTCACCGACTGGCTGCCCGGCGCGATCACCGAAGCCCTCGACGCGGACGCTGTCCCGGCCACCTAGAAGGAGCACACCCGCCATGCGGTACCGCACCATCGCCAACACCACCGTCAGCGCCATAGGGCTGGGCGCCATGCCGCTGTCCATCGAGCAACGGCCGGACCAGGAACGGGCCATCGCCACCATCCACGCCGCCCTCGACGCGGGCGTCACGCTCATCGACACGGCCGACAGCTACCACTGGCACGCCGACGAGCAGGGCCACAACGAACGGCTCATCGCCCGTGCCCTCGCCCGCTACGGCAGCGACACCTCCGGCGTCCTGGTCGCCACCAAGGGCGGCCGGGGTCGGCCCGGCGACGGCAGCTGGACGGTCAACGGCGCCCCCGGACACCTCAAGCGCGCCGCCGAGGCATCCCTGAAGCGGCTGGGTGCCGAGGCCATCGGTCTCTATCAACTGCACAAGCCGGATCCGGCGGTGCCCTGGGCCGACTCCGTCGGGGCACTGGCCGAACTGCTCGACGCCGGCACGATCCGCGCGGCCGGGATCTCCAACGTGAACACCGCCCAGATCCGCGAGGCGCACGCGATCCTCGGCGACGGACTTGTCTCCGTGCAGAATCAGTATTCTCCCGCCGTGCGCGGCAGCGAGCCCGAGTTGCGGCTGAGCACAGAACTGGGGCTGGCCTTCCTGCCCTGGAGTCCGCTGGGCGGCATCTCCCGCAGCTCCCTGGACGGCCCGTCGGACGCGACCAGCGCGGGCACGGCCTTTCATCACGTCGCGGCCGAGCGCGACGTAAGCCCCCAGCAGATAGCCCTGGCCTGGCTGCTCACCCGTTCCCCGGCCATGATCCCGGTGCCGGGAGCCAGTCGCCCGGCTTCCGTCAAGGACTCGGCCCTGGCCGCCGGCCTCGCGCTGAGCGCGGCGGAGTTGACGCGGCTCGACGATGCGCCGCCGAGCTGACCGAGCAGGGCCCCACGGTTCGACGAGCGCGCCGGTACGGGAGTCGTTGCCCGGTCGGCGGGGGCGCGACAACTGCGCCCTCACGACTCGCCCTCAGGTCACGGCCGGATGGCTCCGGTGCTGGCGGGGGGCCTCGATCTCGTCCAAGAGGGCGATGGCGAAGTCGTCGTAGGAGATGCGGGCCATCATGTCGCCGGACTCCCGAAGGCTGTAGCGGCCGGCGCGGCTCGGCGACGGCCCTGCGCCCCGCCCGGCCGCCCGCGCCGAACACAACGATGTTGCGCATCTTCGGAATACCTCTGTGCCCCTCCGCAGCCGTGCCGTTCCGCTTCGGGGACAAGTGGGCGGCTCTGGTCATCCGCTGTCTGCGCGACGGGCCGCGCCGCTTCTCCGAACTCCGCGTGCTTGCCCCGCATCAGTCCCAAGTCCCTCAAGCAGTCGCTGCGCGGCCTCGAACGCTCCAGCCTGGTGTCGCGCACCGTGTATGACGGCTCGCAGCGGCGGGTGGAGTACGCGCTGACGACCTCGGCCGCAGCATGCTGGCGCCGCTCGAGGCGTCTTGTGCTGGGGTGGCCGCGCACGGGGAGGAAGTTGCTCGACGCGCAGGAGGCCGCCGTGGGACCCTCGTGAGGACATTCCGCTTCGCTGGGGGAGGCGTTCGGTGCGCGGGCGGAGACGGGGCGGCGGGGCGCCAGGATGCGTAAGGGCGGTCCTTGGGGCAAGGCTTTACGACATGACTGCAACGCTCGGTGCTTTTGTTCTCGGTACTCCCGATCCCTGCGCGCTGGCCGACTTCTACCGGGCCATGCTCGGCTGGCAGGAAGCCGAGCGAAGCCCGGAGTGGGTCCGCCTGAAGCCCCCGGACGGGGAACGGCCCGGTCTCAGCTTCCAGCTGGAGAGCGATCACATTGCTCCGACGTGGCCGCAGCGCCCGGGCACTCAACAGATGCAGGCGCACTTGGACCTGCAGGTCGACGACCTGGAGGCGGAGACCGAGCGGGCTTGCGCCCTGGGCGCGACGCTGCGGGAGTATCAGCCCCAGAAGGATGTGCGGGTCCTGAGCGACCCGCACGGCCACCCGTTCTGCCTGTTCCTTCCGGGCGCCTGAACGCCGCCGGCCGGCTTCAGGACCAGGGCAGGACGAGAGCGCCCCAGGCCACCACCGGCCCCGCGGCGACGATGCCGCAGGTGTAGCCGAGGACCTGGCGGTAGAAGCCGCGCCGCTCCACTCCCCGGGCGTTGCTCAGCACGAGCGCTCCGTTGGTGGAGAACGGTGAGACGTCGACGATCGTGGTGGAGACGGCGAGGGCGGCTATCAGGCCTGTCGTGCTGAGGTGGCTGGACAGCAGCAGCGGCACGGCGATCGGGATGATCGCGGTGAGGATCGCGGTCGAGGAGGCGAAGGCAGAGGTGACGGCGACCGTGAAGCAGAGCAGGAGGGCTACGACGAGCGGGGCTCCGAAGTCGGCCGCGTGCCGGGAGATCTTCTCGATGATCCCGGCATGCTCCAGCATCGCGATGTAGGTCATCATGCCGCCGACGAGCAGCAGGGTGTGCCAGCTGATGCCGTCCACCGCCTTCTCCTGGCGTTTCATGTCCAGAAGGGCAAGCAGTGCTCCGGCGGCCAGGGCGAGGACACCGATCGGCATCCGGAAGCCGAGAGCGCACACCACCAGGCCGGCGAGGGCGGCGAGCGTGGCCCACTGGTGCCAGGTGGCCGGCTGTGCGGCCGTGTCGCCGTCGGCCGTCTCCTGTTCCGGCCGCGCGGTCGGATCCGCCGTCATCGTGCGGCGCCGCAGGGCAGCGAAGGTCAGCACGGACAGCAGGAGATTGACGGCGAAGCTGGCGAAGAAGAGGGTCGCGGGGGCGACGGACAGTTCGGTGTCGTCGACCATGCCGAGCACCAGGGCTCCCGAGACGGCCATGGGCGAGAAGGCCCCGGCGTGGGCGCCGCTGATCACCATCATCCCGGTCATGAGCGGGTTGATGTCGTAGCGGAAGGCGAAGTTCATCGCGATGGGCACCAGGATCGCTACGGCGGCGGGGGTGAAGGTGCCCAGCGACGTCAGTACACCGGCCAGCAGGAACAGCACCCAGGGGATGAGGGAGGTACGGCCCCTGACCAGGCGGACTCCGGAGGCCACCAGAAGATCGACCGTGCCGTTGCGGCGGGCCACGGCGAACAGGTAGGTGACGCCGACGATGGTGAGGAAGAGTTCCACGGGGAACCCCTCGAATATCTGATCCTCCGTCATGTTCAATGCCGTCGTGCCGATCGCGAACGACGCGACGAAGGCCAGGATGCCGATGTTGATCGGCAGGACGGTGCCGACGACGAACATGACGAGCAGCGCGCCGACGGAAACCAGCTCAGGAGACATCATTGTCCTCTTTGTCCTGCGGGGGCGGGGCGGGCGAGAGGGCCCGGTGGCTGCGGCTCACCGGGGGAGGGGGCGGGGGTCAGGCCGCGGCCGACAGCGCGGGATCGCGTACGAGGATGCGGGCCTGGCACAGCACGCGCGCGGCACGGGCGACGGTGACCCGGTCCGGTCCGGTGCCCGAGGGCTCCACGGACAGCACGCCTGCGGGGGTGCCGATGCGCAGGAGGCCGCCGGTGGCGGTGGATGCCTCGGCCACCACGGTGCCCGCGGCGAGGTTGGCGGCGGCCACGGCGACCGCGGAGGTGAGGCCGATGGCCGGGTGCGGGGAGTTCATCGACAGCATCCGTACGGACACGTCGTACTCGTGCGCGCCCACCTGCTCGCCGAGGGTGGTGGTGTAGGCGACGGGAGGGCCGACGAGGCCGACCTTGGGCACGGCGTCACCGGGCGCGTCCCCGGGGGCGGCCAGGCCCATGCGGACTGCGGCGGCATGCCGGGCGGAACGAAGCCAGGGCACGTCCGTGCGCATGTGCTCCGGCGTCTCGGCTCCGGTCCGCCGGGCGCGCAGCGCGTCCACCAAAACCACCGGGGCGCCGGCGTCCACCATGCTCACGGTCAACGACCGCCCGCCGACCGGCAGGACCTCGGCGGGCCGGCCGGTCGGCAGCAGGTGTCCTGTCGCGGCGCCGGCAGGGTGACGGAAGGTGAGATTCACCGGCACGCCGCCGGCCAGTGTGCCCGGGACCGTACGGTCCCCGAACTCCTGCACCCTGCCTCCCGGGGTGTCCACCTCCGCTTCCAGGACGGCGCCCGTGTTGATGTTGCGCATGACCACGGGGGTGCGCTCGTCCCCGAGCGGCACCAGCCCCTCGGTCACCGCGTACAGGGCGATGGCTGTCGCGCAGTTGCCGCAGTTGCTGCCCCACTCGACCGTGCCGGTCCCGATGCCGACCTGGGCGAAGAGATAGTCGATGTCGACGCCGGCATGAGCACTCGCGCCCACCACGGCCGCCTTGGACGTGGTGGGGGTGGCGCCGCCGATGCCGTCGAGCTGAACGGGGTCCGCCGCGCCGTAGGCGTCGACCAGGATGCGTTCGATCCGGTCGCGGTCGGCAGGCATGTGCACTTGGGGGAAGAGCCAGCACTTGCTGGTCCCACCGCGTACGAGGGTTGCGGGAACGTGCATGTCAGAGCGTCTTTCTCTCAGCGCATCGGGTGCGGGTCCGCTGCGTCCGGCAGACTCTCGCAGAGCCGTTGTCTTGAGCACAATGTCTTGTTTCTTGAGGAGGCTTTAGCTGGTCTAAAGTCTCTGCATGCTCAATGTCCGCCGACTGCTGTTGCTCGCCGAGGTCGCCGAGCGCGGCTCGCTCACCGCCGCCGCCGAGGCGCTGTCCATGACCACATCCGCCGCCTCCCAACAGATGTCGCTGCTCGAGCGCGAGGCCGGGCAGCCGCTGATCGAGCGGCTGCCGCGCGGCGTGCGCACCACCGCGGCCGGCGCCGCGCTCGCCGAGCGGGGCCGCACCATTCGCCGCGAACTACAGGCGGCGGAGGCCGACTTGGAGGCGTTCGGTCATCTGGACCGCGGTGTGGTGACCCTCGGATCCTTCCCGACCGCCAGCGCCTCGCTGCTGCCCTTGGCCCTGACCCGTTTCCGCCGGGCCCACCCGCAGGTGCGCACGGTCGTACGCGCCGGTGTGCTGGCCCAGCTGCGGGAGATGCTGCACACCGGCGAGGTGGAGCTGTCGCTGCTGTGGGACTACGACTGGAATCGCATCGACGACGACCAGTTGATCCTCACACCACTCCTCGAAGACCCCACGGTCCTTGTCGTGCCGACCAGTTCACCGCTGGTCGCCTCCGATCGTGTGCGGCTGTCCGATCTCGCGGAACAGGAGTGGATCATCCGTGCCGAGAACCACCCGGTGGCGGACGTGCTGCGGCGCGCCTGTCGTCAGGCGGGATTCGAACCGCGCATCGCCTACGCCTCCCACGACTATCAGGAAGCGCAGGCGATGGTCGCCGCCGGCCTCGGCCTGGTTCTTGCGCCCCGGCTGGCCCTGACCAACCGGCGCAGTGACGTACGCCTGCTGCCCCTGTCCCATGACCGGTCTCCCGACACCGCCCCGCCCGCCCGCCGCATCCTGCTGGCCACCCCGGCCCAGCGCGCCGCCACACCCGCGGCCCAGACGATGGCCCGCGTCCTGCACGCCGTCGCGCGGGGGTTCACCGACCCCGGCCTCGACCGCTCGCAGCTCGGTGCGGTGCGAAGGCGCTGACACGCCGCTCGACCACCCGCCGACCGGCGCTCAGACGCTGAGGTGTTGCTTGGTGCCGGAGCCGTCGGCAGCCGTGTCGGGGGTGGCGCCGTGCTGCTCTTCTTCGGGGCGGCCCTTCTTGGGCAGCAGGAAGGTGATCGCGAGGAAGACCGCCAGCAGGCATGCCTGGACGATCAGCGCGCGGTGGAAGCCGCCGGTGAAGTCACCGGTCTTGGCCCGGGCGAAGAACACCGAGCCGAAGACCGCGACGCCGACGGAGCCGCCGACCGCCTGGACGGCCGACAGGACACCGGAGGCGGAGCCGATCTCGTCGTCGTCGACCGCGGCCAGGATGAAGCTGAACAGGGCGGCGATCACGATGCCGGCGCCGACGCCCGCCACCGCCACGCCGGGAGCGATGTCCCAGATCGAGAACGAGTCGGCGTCGAGTCCGTCGAGCTCGAACCACAGCACGGCCGCGCCGGCCAGCTGGACCAGCGGTCCGATCTGGAGCACCTTGCGGCCGATCCTGTCGGCGAGGAACGCGCCGCTGATGGCGCCGCCGATCGCGGTTCCCACCGCGAGGGGCAGGTTGCCGAGGCCCGCGTCACCGGCGGTGAAGTGCCGGCCGATCTGGAGGAACAGGGTCAGCACGAGCTGGGTACCGATCAGTCCGCCGAAGAACAGGGCGATGCCGCCGAGGCCGACGGTGAAGGCCGGCTTGCGCAGCAGGCCCGGGGTCACCAGCGGCTCGCGGCCGGCGGCGGCCGTGCGGCGCTGCTGAAGGGCGAAGAAGGCGAAGCCGATCACCGAGGCGGCCATGGACAGCCACGTCCACAGCGGCCAGCCCCCTTCCTGCCCCTGGTTCAGCGGCAGCACCAGCAGGGCACAGGACACCACGACCAGGGCGGCGCCGGTCATGTCGACCCGTACCGTGCGGTCGCCCGCCTTCTTGGGCACGAACTTCGCGGCGACGATCAGCGCCGCGATCCCGATGGGCAGGTTGATCAGGAACACCGACCGCCAGCCCAGGCCGAAGAAGTCGCCCTCGATGAGGAAGCCGCCCAGGACCGGGCCGATGATGCCGCCCAGGCCCAGGACGGGCCCGAAGATCGCGAAGACCTTGGTGAGCTCGGGGCCGGAGAAGTTCTCCCGCAGCAGGCCCAGGCCCTGGGGCAGCAGCATCGCGCCGGCGGTGCCCTGAATCAGGCGGAAGACGATCAGCGACTCGATGTTCGGCGCGATCGCGCACAGCAGGGAGGCCGCGGTGAAGGCCCCGAGTCCGATCAGGAACATCCGGCGCCGGCCGTAGCGGTCGCCGAGCCGGCCGCCGAGCACGAGCCCGGCGCCCAGGGTGAGGGCGTAGCCGCCGATCACCCATTGCAGTCCGACGGAACCGGCACCGAGGGATTTCTCCAGGTCCGGTCCGGCGACGTTGACGATCGAGGCGTCCAGGAGATCCATGATCTCCGCGACGATCATCGCCGCCAGGATCAGCCACCGCCATCGATAGGGCTCGGTCGTCGCGTCAGGGGTGGGGGACGGGTCGCGCACGCTAGGTACCTCCATGGTGAAGTAATTCCACGGTGAAGGTAAAGTGGTCGCGGTAGGTTGTCAAAGCGCGATGACCGTGCGGACCGCGTGACAGGAGCGAAGGGCGCAGACGTGAAGGAAGCAGTGCGCGACGGTGTCGCGGAGCAGCGTGAGCGGCTGATGGAGTCGCTGAGGATCTACGGCGGCCACTACGCCGAGCTCAGCCGGCGCTTCGCCGCCTGGCTGGGCCTGCACTCCACGGATGCGACCGCGGTCCTTGAGATCGCCGCCGCCGAGGAGCGCGGCACCCCCCTGTCGCCGGCGCGGCTGAGCGAGCGGATCTCTCTCTCCACCGGCGCCACCACCGCGCTCCTCAACCGTCTCGAAGCGGCGGGGCACATCACGCGGGCCCGCGAACACTCCGACCGGCGCGTCGTCACGCTGCGCAGCGGAGCACACATCCAGGAACGGGCGGACGAGTTCTTCGGCCCGCTCGCCCACCGTCTCGACGCCGCGATGTCGCCCTACCCGCGCCAGTTCCTGGAGCAGGTCGAAGCATTCATGGCCGACCTGAACACCACCATGGACAGCCACCTCACGGAACAGGACGCGGCGCCACCGCGTGCCCTTCGCAGCCCTGACGGACGAACTCCCTGACCGGTGCGCGTCTCTAGCTCCGGAACACGACTTCTTGGGAGCAGTGCACCAACTCGCTTGACCTCAAGCCCGGTTGAGGTCAGAAGCTGATGTTCATGAACACAACCACAGCAACAACAGACGCACTCGCACGATCCGCCGATCTCCAAGCGATCGAGCGGGTCATCGCCACGATCGAGCACTCGCAGGTCAACGAGCTCCCCGACGAATTCCTGAGCCTCTTCCGGTCCGACGCGATCTGGACGACGGCACACGGAAAGCTGCTCACCGGACTCGAGGAGATCGCGGCGTTCACACACAAGTCACTGCCCGGCGCGATGGCGAACGGTTCGGTCCGCTACGAACTGGTGGATGTGCTCTTCATCCGCCCCGACGTCGCGGCAGTCAAGGCGCGCGGCCAGTACCTGACACTGGACGGCGAGCCGACCGGCAACCCGACCTCGCCGCTATATGTGATGGCCAAGGAGGACGGGCGCTGGCTGCTCACGGCCAACCAGAACACGGAGCAGCTGCCCGAATAGGGCATAGCGCGCGGAGTGGTTGAGAGGGTGCCTGCCCGCTCAGGCGTCCAGGAAGCGGTGCAGGGAAGCCGTCAGGTTGGTCGCGAAGGCGTGCCGGGTCTGCTCGGGGATCAGGTCCAGGGAGAGGTAGGGGTTGAGGTCCTCCAGCTCGACCAGAAGCAGGTCGCCCTCTCGTGTGCGGCAGGCGTCCACGCGCTGGATGCCGTGATCGAGAGTGTTCCAGTCGATGAACCGCCGGGCGAAGGCGAGGTCCGCTTCGGTGGGCTCATACGGTACGAGTTCCCAGCGCCGGGAGGGGTCGGGGGCGTAGAGGGCGTACTGGAAGGCGTCGTCGACGTAATAGAAGGACACCTCGTAGCGGAAGTCGATGCGCGGCTGGACCAGGACGTCGCCGTCGACCAGGTCACCGAGTTGGTCGGCGGGCGCGAAGGCCAGGCCGATGGAGTCCGCGCCCGCCTTCGGCTTGACCGCATACTGCGCGGTCGCAGGCAGCAGGTGGAGGTCCCGGGGCCGGTCGACGGTTGGGATGACCGGGTACCCGGCGGCGGTCAGGTCCAGCAGGTACTGCTTGCCGGCCATGTCGCCCCGCCCGGACAGCGGGTTGTAGACGCGAGTGCCGCGTGCCAGAGCCTGCTCCCGGAAGGCGTCGTAGGCCTCCTGGTAGTGCAGCACGGGACCGCTGTTGCGGACGAGGACCGCGTCGAACGCGTCCATCAGCCCGGCGGCGTCCATAGGGTGGCACAAGGCGATGGCGAAGGCGTCACCCAGCCGGGAGGACAGGAAGATGTCCTCGTCGCAGTAGCGTCGGCCTCGGGCCTGATAGGCGAGGTCGGTCACGAACAGAACGCGGGGGCGGGTAGGCACGGTGGATCTCCTAAAACAGTGATCACCAGTTTAGCCGGGCAGGCGCGGGCCCCTTGGGGAGACTCCGCCGCTCGCAGATCGGGGGGCCGGCGCCCTGCCCTCGCGCCGTTGGCCCGCCCGCCTGATCGTCCAGAAGCCGTGTTGTTTCCGGGCGAGTTCGCCCATTCCGGCCATGGGATCTCGGTCCGCGCGAGAGTGTGCTGCGTGGGCCCCCTTCGGCCCTGCCGTGCCGGTTCGATTCCTCTCTCGCCAAGGAGAGTCCATAGTGTCTGACCAGCAGTTCGACCCGTCCTCCTCGGAGCCCGTGGTCCCCCGCTCCGCGGTGACCGTAGCGGCGTTGCGGAAGGCGGTGGAACGTCTGGATGAAGAGCGGACAGCCGTGTTCGACGAGGAGTTCGCCCGGTCCAGAGGTGATGCCGTGGCCACGTCTGTGTTTCTGAGCAGGTGGTCCATGTGGGTAGAGCGGTACCGGGTGCCGGCGACCGCGGCCCGAATCCACGAGCTGGAGCTTGCGATGGGTGCGGCGGCGACGGACGAGGAGGCACGTGCGGTGGCGACGGAGATGAGCGAGCTGCTGTACAAGGTCACCGACGGTCTCGTCTTGCCGTGACGAGCCGGGGATTACGAGTACATCGGGCGCCGCTTGTACGTCGTGCGGGCGCTGCTTGCGCGTCGTGCAGATCAGCCGGGGGCCGTCCGTCTGAAGCGGGCCGGGAATGGTGGCGGGTTGCCCGGGAGCGGTATTGCAGAGGCCCCCTACCTGGAGGAGTCCTTCTACAAGCCGCGTCCTGTGGCGGGCCCGGCGGTGCTTGCGGGCACTCGCGCGCATCCTGTGTGCAATTAGGCTGCGCGGATCACACCGGTTCGGCGTCGGTCAGCGGGATGCTGGAGACCGTGAACGGCAGCACCTCCGGCGGCAGGCCGGCGATCCAGCGGTTGTACTGGCTGTTGACCACGATGATCCGGTCTCGGAAGATCGACGCCGAGCTGGGGTGGTGGAAGCCGCCGGGAGGGATGATGCGGGCGCTGTAGCGGCCCGCAGTCAGGTCGGCGGACATCTGGACGACGGCCACCTGCGGGATGAGGCCGGGGGTGGCGTTGATGTTGCCCTGGACCACGTGGAGGCGGCCGTCACGCCAGACGAGTCCGTCGCCGTTGCGGAGCAGGTGACCACCGAGGTCAACTTCGCGTACGTCGCCGGTGTGGCGGTCGATGCGCCACAGCTGGCCGGTATTGCTGTTGACGGTCAGCAGATGGCCGCCCACGCAGACGATGCCGTTGAGGTTGTGCTGCCCGTCGATCCAGTCGATGGGCGTGCGGGCGACGTCGAGCCAGCGCTCGAGGGTCCAGCGGGCGCCCGAGCGGGTCAGGCGGTAGATGACCGGGCGGAAGGAGTCGGTGGCGTAGGCGGTGCCATCGGATGCGACGGTGATCTCGTTGACGAACCCGCCCTCCACGCCGTGCAGCAGGGCGAGGAGAGTGCCGCCGGCCGTGTCGTACACGCGCAGCGTGCCGGTGTCCGCGCCCCCCACGAAGAGCCGGCCGGCGCCGTCGACGGCCAGGCCGGAGGTGATGCTGCGGCCGTCGGCGCCGTCGGGCGACCAGGGGCGTACCTGAGGCTTGGTGAGGTGGCCCCGGTAGAGCGTGCCGTCCTCGGCGCTGCCGACGTAAAGGTGACCGGTGCGTGGGTCGTTGGCGCTGCCGGTGGGGAACGCGCGGTCTCCAGGTACGACATAGCGGTCCGGGAGTACCGCGCCGCGGGCCCGGGCGGGCGCCGCCGGACGCGCGGCGGCCGGCGGCGTCACGGCCAGGACCGCGGTGGCGGCCGTGGCAGCGGTGGCGGACAGCACGGAACGCCGGGACAGGGGCTGCTTCGTCATACACCCACTCCTCGTCGGGATGCGCCGGTGTGCGCGGTGGTCGTACGCCGCCATTGTCGGCAGGTGCGGGAGACGCTGTGATCCCTCCGCTGTTCCCGGGTACGGCCCTTCATGGGTACTGGCAGGACCACCCTCACGCGCCCGCTTGAGGAGATGATGGCGTGATGAAGCGACGTACCGAGCTCGGAGAGTTCCTGCGTTCCCGCCGCGCCCGACTGCTCCCCGAAAAGGTCGGCTTGGCCCCCGGCGGCGGCATCCGGCGGGTGCCAGGGCTGCGCCGCGAGGAGTTGGCATACCTGGCCGGGATCAGCGTCGAGTACTACGTACGCCTTGAGCAGGGCCGCAACCCCGGTGTCTCCGAATCCGTACTGGACGCGGTCGCCCGGGTGCTGGAGCTGGACGAGGACGAGCGCAGCCACCTGCACCGCCTGGCCCGGCAGCCGGCCGGCGGGCCACGCCAGGACCGGCCGCAGCAGGCCAGGCCGGGCCTGCGGCAGCTGCTGTACGCCATCGGCGACACACCCGCGTTCGTCTTCGGGCGGCGTATGGACATCCTTGCCTGGAACCAGCTCGCGTGCGCGCTGATCACCGACTTCGGGGCACTGGCTCCGCATGAGCGCAACCTCGCCCGGCTGGTGCTTCTCGACGAGAGCGTGCTCCGGCTCTACCCGGACCGGGAGTTCGTCGTCAAGGACACGGTGGGCCACCTGCGCCTCGACGCCGGACGACACCCCGACGACCCGCAACTGGCCGCGCTCGTCGGCGAGCTGTCGCTGAAGAGCGAAGAGTTCCGCAGGCACTGGTCGATGCACACGGTCAAGAGCAAGTCGCACGGCTACAAGCGCTTCGAGCACCCGGTGGTGGGTGCGCTGACGCTGCAGTTCGAGACCTTGCACCTGCCCGACGACCGCGAGCAGTACCTGACCGTCTACACCGCGCGGCCGGGGACGGCGGACGCGGAAAGCCTGCGCATCCTGTCCAGCTGGTACGGCGACGGCACGCCTCGCGACCGCAGCTTCGAACCCGGCCAGGGCCGGGCCCCCGGCACCGGCCCAGAGCGGTCGCGGGACACCGGCACCCACTCCTCCGGCTCCGCCGAGCCCTGACTGCACCGGCCCCGTCCCGGCAGGGCCCCTGTCCGGCGCCCGAACTGACGACCCCTATGGCTCAGGCGCCGTCGATTCGGTCGAGCAACGCGCGGGCCTCTATGGTGCGGCGATGGGCCGGGCCGAAGGAGGCCAGGCAGGCTTCGTTAGCGGTTGCGGCCCGGACACGGGCTTCGCTGTGGCGGCCCAGCTCCAGGAGGGCGGTGGCCACGACAAGATCGATGGCGCCGGCCTCCTGACCGCGCTGCTCCGGGGGCAGACCGCGGTGCAGCTCGGCGGCGCGCTCGGCCTCGGCGAGAGCCTCCTCATGGCGGCCCTGCCCGTTGAGGCTGCGGGCCAGGCCCAGCCGCAGAACCAGGAACAGCCGGTCCGGTTCGCGCAGCGTGGCCAGGGCCTAGGGGACGCGGGTGGTCCGCTGCGGCGGTGGGGCAGGTGATGGGCGGCGATCGCGTATGCGGTCACCGCCCATCGCGCGGGTAGGGGGTCGGTCAGCGGGCGGTCCCGTCGCCCACCACACCGGAGAAGCCCAGTTTGTCGACGGCCTGGTAGTAGGTCCAGGCCGTGCCGTTGCAGGTGGTTCTCGTCGCGCCGCTGTATCCCGCGCACACTCTCTTCAGGTCCTCGTAGAAGGCGCTGTCGACGCGGGCTTTGTTGGCGTTGAACGTGCCCGCTTCCTTGTAGTTGCGGTAGCCGAAGTCGTGGCGAGCGCAGGCCGTCTTGAAGGGGAAGCCCAGCGGGTTGTCGGGGGAGCTTGAGCAGTAGTCGGTGGTCCAGTTGAACTGGTAGGCGCTCCAGGCCCCCTGGTTTCCGTTGGCCGACACCCAGGCGCTGTAGCTGCCCGCGTCGGTCTGGGTCCACCTGCTGAGCACCTGCGCCTTGTCCGCGGGCACGGCCGAGGCGGGGGCCGCGGCTACGCCAAGACCCAGGGTGAGAGAAGCGGCGCTTACGGCGAGAGCGGTCAGTCGACGGCGCATGGGGCCTCCTGTGGGGGGATGACACTTCCGTCTCAACAAGCGGTTTCATTCCCACAGTTGGCACTTCAACAAACGGGAAGTTCGCGTGAACTCCGTGTGGCCGGCGGGGTTTACGGCACGCGTGCCACGCCGACCCAGCCCGCCCTTATGGTCAGCGTGCCGGGCATGGCCGCGTCCGGCTTCCACTTCGGCCAGGGCACGAAGCCGGGGTCGACCAGTTCAAGACCGTCGAAGAGCGAGACCGTCTGCTCCGGGCCGCGCAGAATGTAGGGAATGGCGCCGGAGTTGTTGTACTCCTCCTGCACGCTGCGGTGCAGCTCGTCGTCGGCATCGGAATGTGTCAGCGAGACATAGCTGCCGGAAGGGAGGCCCGCCACCAGGCCGCGCACCAGAGTCAGTGCGTCTTCCCAGGGGTCTATGTGACCGAGCACATCATTGATCACAAGGCCGATGGGCCGGGACATGTCGAGCGTTTTCGCGGCGCCCTGGAGAATCTGGCCGGTGTCGCGCATGTCCGCCAGCACGTAATCGGTGGCGCCTTCGGGCGTACTGCGCAACAGCGTGTCGACGTGCATCAGGACGATCGGGTCGTGGTCCACGTAGACGACCCGGCAATCTCGCGCTATGCGCTGGGCGATCTCGTGGGTGTTGTTGGCCGTTGGCAGCCCGGCACCCACGTCGAGGAACTGTTTGATGCCTTCTCGCGCCATCCAGCTCACCGAACGGCGCAGCACGTCGCGCGACTCCCGGGCCATCGGGACGATCAGGGGGAACTTCTCCTTGTAGGCGTCTCCGGCCCGTTGGTCGGATTCGTAATGGTCCTTGCCGCCCAGCCAGTAGTTCCATACGCGTGCGCTGTGCGGAAGGGAGGTGTCTATCTGGTGGATGTCTGCCGGTTCACTGCTCATCAGGTGCCTCTCAAAGCGTGGGGCGGGGCAAGGACAGTGGAACGTTCCGGTCTTTTTCGAGTCAGGCTGTCACCACGTGCGCCCCGGGCGCAACGTTGGCGCCGGCGGAGAGGCCCGGGCAGGCTGTCACGTCAACGAGCCCGCCACCGGCGCGAGTTCGCGCTTCTTGCCTGCCTTGGTGCCGACGTGGACCGAGGCGCGGGGCAGGAGGTCATCGGGTTCTGCGGGTGTTCCACATCGGCAGTTGTTCGAAGAGGGAGACGGCCTTTTCGTTCCAGTGCCGGTGCCAGGAGGCGGCTTCCTCGGCTGCGGCTTGCGCGTAGCGGTCGATGTCCGTCTGCAGGAGGGTGTGGACGTTGTGGTGGTGGGCGATGTCACGGATGCGATCGATGGTCTGCGGTGTGCAGTGGGGGTTGCCGAGGGCGGCTTCGACGGTGTCGTGCTCGGCTCCGCTCGTGACGGCGAGGAGCCGGCGGGTCAGGTAGGTGAGGCGACCGGCCCGCAGGTCGGCGCCCCGGGGTTTGCCCGTCATCGCGGGGTCGCCGAAGAGGTCGAGGTAATCGTCGCGCAGCTGCCCGCTGAGGCCGGCCGACTGCGCATAGCGGCGCAGGCTTTCCTCGTGCTCCGCCAGGTCCTGGCCTGCGGCCAGCAGGCCCAGGCGCAGGGGAGCCAGGATGGTGTAGCGGGCTGTCTTGTACTCGACGACCGTTTCCGGCAATGCCTCATCGGCCCAGGGGTGTACGTCGCGTTCGAGGTCGAGGACCTGACCGATGACGGTTTCGGTGGTAACGCCGAGCTGGACATCGAGCAGGGCCTGTTTGCTGTCGGCGGGCAGGTCGGCCTCCAACAGGACGCGCAGGGCCAGGAAACCGGCCAGATCACCCACCATCATGGCGAGTCCCAGCGCGGCCCGGGGGTTGTGCGGGAGGTCTTCGCGGCATGCGTAGTACGTGGAGGGGCCGCCGCGTCGCGTCGGCGAGTCGTCCGTGATGTCGTCGAGGATGAGCGCGTGACTGTGGAGCAGTTCGAGACTCAGGGCCGCCTCCGCGAGTCCCGGTACCTCCTTGTCGGTGACCAGGCCTGCGGCCTCGTAGAGCAGGGCGACCCGGACCCGCTTGCCGCCGCGCAGGGACAGCTGCGCCAGCAATTCCAGACAGCGGGGCGGGAATCGGCCCAGTTGTGCACCGTTGAGGTCGCCGGGGAGATCGGCGAAGTACTTCTCGAAGGCCGCGTCGAACCGCTGTTGATGGCCGGCGGCACGCTCCAGGGCGCCGGGAGTACTGCTGCTCATGAGGTTCGGGCCGACCTTCCCACGTGGATGCGAGTGGCCAGCTTGCCATTCGCCGGGAATGCGGCCGCGACCGGTGCCGGAAGCGAGATCCACGGAACTGGACGAAACTACGCCGTGGCTACGCGGCTACGTCTCTACGAGACGCAGGGTCGCTATCCGCTCCCAGCCGTAGGCGGCAGTCCTCGCACGCAGCCCCAGTTCGCTGCCCGCCCTGACGATCAGGCACTGGGGCGGGCTGAGGCGACAGGCCAGGAGGGCGAGAGTCTGCAGGACGCTGTTCGACACGTAGTGCACGTCGGTGAGATCGAGGATGATCTCGTCGGTCCGTGCGGCTTCGTCGGTCAGCGCCAGCGCCAGGGGCCCTCGGTGAGAGCCGAGGACCTCGCCCCGCAGTCGCACACCGGGGCTGGTCGGCAGGGGCAGCATCAGCAGGACTTCGTCTGCGAAGTAGCCGCGCATTACTACTCCCGGGGTCTGGGGGAGAGCACACCGGTGGGAAGCGCGATGGCGGGAGCTGAAAGGCCGAGGCGCCAGGAACGCGGTGTGCCGTGGTGTGGCGGAAAGAGGCTCCCGCTGGAAGCAGCCGCTGGCAAAAGGGCCCCCACCCGGGCCCGGAAGATCGCCGGCAAGTCGGCTGCTGCGCTAACAGCAACCACTTGACCGCGGACTATTTGCAGCGTAGCGCGGCACACACTTGGTCGACAGGCATATACGGACTGCTTCCAAGACAGTCCTCGACACCCCAGCCCTGCTGCCACCCCGCTCTCTTGGATGTTGCCGCCACCAGGTCTGTGTGATGACCGCCGGGCGAGAGAACACAGCCCTCACCCTGGTCAGCTGTTGCTCATCAAGCCCGCACGCAGCTCGGCGATGACACGGGTGATCAGGCGTGAGACGTGCATCTGGGAGCAGTGCAGCACTGCGCCGATCTCGCTCTGGGTGCGTTCCTCGACGAAGCGGAGGTGGATGATCCGGCGGTCGCGTTCGTCGAGGCCGGCGATCAGCGGGGCGAGAGACCGGAAGTTGACGATCAGGTCGAAGGACTGGTCCTCGAAGCCTACGAAGTCCGCGAGGGCCGGTTCGGAATCATCGCTTCCACCAGTGAACGTGCCGTCCAGTGAGAAGGAGGCGTAGCCGTTGGAGGCCACCTGTGCCTGTACCACCTCGCAGGGCTCCAGCTGCATCAGTTCCGCGAGCTCCGCCGTGGAGGGCGAGCGTCCGAGGCGGGTGCTCAACTCCTCGGTGGCCTTGGCCAGTTCGAGGCGGGCTTCCTGCAGGCGGCGCGGTACGTGCACGGCCCAGCTGGTGTCGCGGAAGAACCGCTTGATCTCACCGGTGATGTAGGGAACGGCGAAGGAGATGAACTCGACCTCGCGGGTCAGCTCGAACCGGTCGATGGCCTTGATCAGGCCGATCGTGCCGACCTGGATGATGTCTTCCATCTCCTGCGGGCCGCGGTGCCTGAACCGTGAGGCCGCGTACTGCACGAGGGAGAGGTTGATCTCGATCAGGCAGCCGCGCACGTACCGGTAGTCGTGCGTTCCTTCATCGAGCTTGCCGAGCTGGTCGAAGAAGCGCTTGGAGATGGTGCGCGCGTCGCGCGGGCTTACCGATGACGGGTCGGTGTGTGCCCGCCGGGCGATCTCGTCCTCCGCTTGCGTCTGCGTCCGCCGGCTCTCCGTCGTTGCGAGCATGCATCCCGCTTCCCGTCATGAGCTGGGCGCTCTGCCCGTACCCGGCCACGTGCCCAGCAACGGCCGGGGCACACCCGATCGGGGCGGTCAATGCAAGTCTGCGGTAAGAAGGGGGGGGGCGGTTCAGGCGAGGCTGGCGAGGGCCCGGGAGAGGCTGGGGCAGATCGTGAAGATCGCTTCGGTGCCGGAAACGCTGAGGCGGCGCCGGAAGGTTGCCGTCACTGGGCCGACCAGGATCAGCCGGGTGTCTTGGCAGGCGTTCAGCAGCAGTCCCAGCAGGGTCGCGTCGCCGAACGTCATCGCTCCCAGATCCACGATCAGTGGAGTGCCCTGTCCGGCGGCGCGAGTGAAGGCATCCTCGAGCTGGTCGCTGGTGGTGGCGTCCGCGGTGCCGCGCAGGGTCAGGACGTAGGCGTCCGGGTCGTGGAACTCCGCCTCAAGTACCAAGAGCGGCTCCTCAAACGCGTCTCTGCTCGAGGGGCTCATCCGGCCAGCATGTCAGACAAGCAGACTTTGCTTCCGCGCACCCCGCGCACCCCCGGGCCGCCGGTGGTACGCGGAGGGCCGGCCGGCGGTGTCGTCGCCGGCCCAGTCGCTGTGGTGGGCGGCGGCGCGCGGAGTGCGCGGCCTGGAACACCGGGCGCTGCCGCCCGTCCCGTTCAGCCCGCTCCCATATCGGCCGACAGCCAGTGCTCCGGCCGCATCCGGACCACGACGTGATCGCCGAGCTCGGCCTCCGCCCACACCGCGTACTGCTCAAGCGCGTCACCCGCCAGATAGCGGCCGGCCATCTCGCGGTGCAGGCCGCCGGCCGCCTCGGTCACCTCGGCGACGGGCCCTTCGACAGAGACGTACCTGACCGTCGGCGTCGTGCGCTGGACCAGCAGGCTGAAGTGGCCTGCGGCCCTGATCCGCTGCATCTTGCGGGAGTCCACGCCGGTGAGGATCCAGGGCAGGCCGCCGGGCTCATAGGCGTACCAGATCGGCACCAGCAGCGGCCCGCGTGCGTCACCCGCGTCGACGCCGAGGGCGGCGACATGCGGCTCGGACAGGAACTGTTCGCGTTCTTCACGGGAGAGCGCCATACAGCAACCGTAGGCGCGGCCACCGGCAGCGGCAGCGCGAGGCGGGGCGGGGAAGCGCGCCGCGCCCGTCCCTACCGCGAACGCTCGCCCACCGGCACGGCAGTCCGCGGCAGCCGAGGCTCCACCAGCGGACGCAGCAGTTTCCGTACCGGTGGAGTCGACAGCAGGAACACCGCGGCGATGACACCGAGGGTGAGCAGGATCTGGCCGGCCGCGCCCAGGTCCTTCACGGCCGGGTACAGGCCCGCTGCCTCGCCCGCGCGGATCAGGAGGCCGTGCAGGAGATAGGGGTACATCGTGGCTGCGCCGAGAGCCGTAAAGGCCGTACGGCGTCGGGGCACACAGGCGAAGAACGCGGCGACCAGCACCGCGCTGAGGGCGAAGAGGCAGATGCGTACGGCCAGATACTGCGGCCAGGTCACGTCGAGGTCCGTGTAGCCGGCGTCCATGGACAGCCAGTGCTCATCGGGTGCGGGGATCAGCAGGTACGCGGCGATCCCGGCGCAGGCCAGTGCCGCCACGCCGCAGCGGCGGGCCGCCCTTCGGCGCAGGAGGGCGAAGTGCTCCGGGCGCAGGTTCAGGCCGAGGACGAACCACGGCAGGAACATCAGCACGCGCGGAAGCGCCAGGTCGTAGCCCATCGTCGTGAGGCCGGCCGCGAGGGAGATCAGTACGGCGATCGGCACGGGGTGGCGGATCGCCCGCCACAGGGGAGTGCTCAGCCGCCACAGGAACAGGGCGACGAGGAACCAGCAGAGGTAGGTGGGTTCCGTGGGGGTGAGGGTAAAAGGCTCGCCTCGTACGGCGCTGTTCGTGGCGGAGTAGGCCGTCTCGAACAGGAGGTAGGGGATGAGCACCCCTTCGATCAGGCGGCGTACCTGGTCGGGGCGGCCGGTGAAGCGCTGCGAAAAGTAGCCGCACAGCAGGATGAACGCCGGCATGTGGAACGCGTACACCAGGGTGTGGACCGCCTGGAGCGTGTGCGTGCCGTTGACGATCTGCTCCCAGGAGTGGCCGAGAGCGACCAGGACGATCAGGAGGAACTTCGCGTTGTCGAAGAACGGGTCGCGCGGGTCCTGAGGGCGCTGGGTGTCCTGCACGTCCCGCATGTCCTGCGTGTCCTGTTTGTTCGGTGTGTTCCGCGGGTCTTGCCGATTGGTGGCGGGCAGCATCCGCATCACGCCTTCGACCTCCCCGCCGTCGTGGGCTTCGTCGGCTGCCAGGGGGCCAGGCGACCTCCTCCACGCGGGGCACGGGTCCAGTACAGGCGGCTGTCGAGACCGAGCATGGCGAGGACGACGCCGCCCGAGGCCAGCAGAACACTTGCCGGCGCGCCGGCCGGGAGCACCCCGGTCTGGTTCCACTGCGGTCGGCGCCCGGCGGTGCCCCGGGCAGCCCAGGCCGTGGCGACATCGCCCGTGGCGGTCCGCGCCGCGAGCAGGACAGTGCCCCGGCCGTCCGGAGCGGCACTCACCGGGCCGTAGCCGCCGGGCCCGCCCAGATCGGTGACGGCCGGCGACCTGTGCGCGCCGGATGACCTGCGCGTGCTGGATGACCGGCGCACCCGGCCCGGCTCCGCCGGGGAAGGGGTGAGGGCGTCCGCGTGCAGGCCGGCCGAGCACACGTGCCCGGAGCCGGGGGCGCGGTAGAACACCCGGACACCGTCGTCGTCCCTGCGGACGGTCAACGGCAAGGTGGTGACCGGAAGACCGGTGGCCAGCGGGCCGCGCACCTTCGCACCCGGGCTGTCCTGGACCCAGGCCAGGACGCTGTGCGGGGTGGCGGCAAGGACGTAGGCGCGCCCGGCGCGGTCCGTCGCGGCGACCGGATCGCCGTGCACGGCCTTGCCGCCGAGGCCCCGCCAGGGCGTCCACGTCCCGTCCGTCTGCCGCATGCGCGCGGTCAGCTGGTGGCTGCTGTCGCGCAGGAACACCGCCATCGTGCCGTCGTCGTGCACCACGACCGCGGGCGAACTGATGTCGTTGGTACCGACCTCGTCGGACAGCTCCGGGCTGCCCAGCGACTGCCAGGGGCCAAAGGGCCCGCCCGGGTCCTCCTGAACGACGAACCCCGCTTCCCTGCGGTAAGCGGCCGCGGACTGATCGCCGAGCAGGGTGCGCGTTCCGAAGACGGCGATGCGTCCGTCGGGCAGGGCCACCGGCCGTACACCGGTGTCCATACCGGTCTCCGTCTGGAATACGGGCCCCGTCCACCGGCTCGAACTCCGTCGCCCGCCGCTTCCTGTCGCCTCGGCGGGCCGGTGCCAGTGCGCGATCCGTCCGTCCAGTACGGCGAAGGCCCACAGGCTGTCGTCCTTGCCCGCCAGGAGCCAGTCGGTGCCGCTGTCGCCGGCGTGGTGGATGCTGTGCGACCAGCGGGGCTTCGGATGCGCGGCGACTTTGAGGTCGCCACAGCCCGCCGGGTCCGTGCAGGAGTTCCGTGAGGTGTCGTCGCTCCAGGAGTACGTCTCGAGGGTCCGGGCCTTGGAGGCGCCGGAAGCGGGGTCGAGTGCCCGGGGCAGACCGCCGTTGAAGTAGCCCATGTAGGCCTGCACGGTGAAGTGAGGACGTGCGCCGCCCGCGGCGTAGCGGGCGAGGGCCTGCTGGACGAACCGGGCGCCGAAACGGTGATCCTGGTGGTCGGAGCACCTGAGGTTGCGGTCGAGGCGGCCCGGCGTCGGGTTCTGCATGCGCACCTGGGTCGGCCGGAACCGCTCCAGGTAGCCGGTCAATGTCTGGATGAGCTGTTCCCTGCTGTACGAGAAATCGCGGGTGACCACACCACCGTGCGCCAACTGGGAGCCGAGCACACCCACCCGGCCCTGCCACAGCCCGTGCAGACTGTGCGGGCGGTCACCGCGGATGCTGCCCGCCTCGTGCAGCAGCGTCCACACCAATTGGACGTGGGGATATCCCCGCAGCGTGTCGAGCTCAGCCTGCCCGCCGCCCGCCGTCGCGATGACGGAGCGCTGCCAGGGGTGGCCCGGCTGCCCGGTGACCATTTCCGCGTAGGCGGCGCGGATACCGTTCTGCCGTGCCTTGGCGAACTTGTGCTTGTCGCGGGCGGGGCGGGGGCCGCCCCGGCCCGCGCCCTCCCGGGGCCCGTTGATGCCGTTGGACTCCCCGGATGTCAGGTAGATGGTGGCCAGGGGCCGGCCGCTGCGCAGCGACTGTCCGACCTCGGGGTTGATGAAGAACAGGTCGTCGTCGGGATGCGCGACGATCTGCACGATCGACTCCGTGGTCTCGGGCTGCGGCCCGGAGGCCGCCCACGTACCCGAGGGGCCCGCCGTACTCATGTCGGGTGACTGGTGAGGATTGACGGGCGCGCTGCCGCTGTCACTCTCCGCGCGGAGTGCCATGCCTATGCCGACACCTACGGGCGTCATGGCCCCCAGCACGGTGGCGGCGAGAACATTGCGACGGGTTGCGCGCGCGAGGATGCGCTTTTCGGGGGCCATGGAGGGTCTTGCCTTATCTGAATCTGACGTACCGGCCACTCGGCCAACAGCTGCCGCTGCCACTTCCTTGATCACGGGGGAGGATGATCTGCGGACGCGCCGGGTTGTCCCCAGTGATCTTCCTCACGGCGGCGGAGCGGCTGCTGCCTGCGCTTTTTCTGCCTGCGGTCTACGCCTACGCGGATGAATTTCCGGGACGGATGGCGCCGCGCGGAAAGAGGAGACGGCCCCGGGACGGAGCGACATGGTTGTGGGCGGAGCCGGGTAAAGCGTGTGCGTGCTGTCCTTACCCGAGTACACCCGTGCCCTCCGCGACCGTTTCGCCGCCGACGGCTACCTGCCCCTGCCCGCACTGGTGCCACCCGAGGCGCTGCCGGTCCTCGACAGCGAGGTCAAGCGGCTGGGAAAGCTTGCCGTGCGACGGGACTTCGCCATGGAATGCATGGACCGCTCACCCCGTCACATGACCACCCTCGGCGGCCACGCCATCGCCCGGGAGTCCGAACTGATCCCGCAGCTGTACCGCGACGAGTATCTGCTCGACCTGCTCGGCCGGATCGCGGACCTGCAGGCCGTTCCCGTGAGCGATCCCCTCGAACGCCACGTCATCAACAGCCTCCATCAGCAAGGCGACACCCACGGAGCTCACACCGACGACTACCCCCTGGCGCTGGTGCTGTTCACCGAGGCACCGGCCGACCCCGCCGACGGCGGACTCCTGGAATACGCCCAACGCGCCGGCAACCTGAACACCCTCCGCAGCGACGCCGCCAGGCGTGCCCATCACCGGCCCGGTGACGGCTATCTCCTGCGCAGCGACACCACGGCCCATCGCGTCACTCCGCTACGCCGAGCCGGCCTGCGCCGTACAGTCCTCAACTTCGCCTACACCACGCCAAACAGGCAGCAGGCCGTGACCCGCTCCGCCTCTCAGCTGTACTGACCACGGCACCGTCGTCAGGATCGACGGCGGGCGGTTCGCGGCCGGGTCGGTCCGTCGGCGCGGGCCCGCTCGAGCCCGTCGAGGATCAGGTCGAGTCCGAACATGAACTCGTCGCCGTGGTCGTATCCCGGCTGAAGGATGTGTTCTACGGTCATCTCGGTGAGGTGGGGATAGCGGCCCGAGGTGAGTTGCGCGTGCGGAGCGGGCGTGACTTTCGCCGACTTCTGCGCTGTCTCCGCCGTGGCGTCCTCCGCCGTTCCCTGCTCAGCCGTGGCGTCGAGGGGCAGGCTCGCCTCCTGGAGTGCGAAGCCGTAGATGTAGCTGTCCAGGACGGAGACCACATGGGCGGTCAACTCGATCGTGAATCCCGCTGCGCGGAGCGTTGCGATCACGGCGTCGTGGTGGCGCAGGGTGGCCGGCCCCGGGGCGGCCCGTGACTCCATGAGGCCCGTCGCCCAGGGATGGCGGGACATGACCGTGCGGGCGGAGACGGCCCGGCGGCGCATGGCGGATTGCCAGTCGCTTTCGCCGGTCGGCAGGTCGATCTCCTCGAAAACGGAGTCGATCATGCCGTCGAGCAGGTCGACCTTGTTCGCCACGTGACGGTACAACGACATTGCCTCGACACCGAGTTCCACGCCGAGCTTGCGCATGGTGAGCGAGTCGATCCCGTTCGCGTCGGCGAGCAGGACGGCAGTGCGCAGTACCCGCTCCCGGCTCAGCGGGGGCCGGGAACCGGCCTCGGCGTGGCTCATCGGCTCTCTCCGGTCCCGCGCCTTGACGGTTGTCTTCAGCAAGCGTACGACTTACAAAGTAAGCTTACGTTGTAAGGGTCCGATCATGGTCTCCGAACAGCGCAGACCGAAGGGCCCATACGGGCAGCAGGTCGCCTGCGGGTCACGCACGCGGCGGCGCGAGGTCGCCGCACCCCATGCCGTGCCGTCCCAAGGAGGGCACCATGACACTGGCCACTCCCTACCCCGCTCAACTCGACCTTCGAAGCACACATCACGTGGCCCGCTGGCGGCCGCTGGTGCAGTGGCTCCTCGCGGTGCCGCAACTGCTGATCGCCTACGCGCTCAGCCTGCTGCGTAGCGTGCTGACCTTCATCGCCTTCTTCACCGTGCTGTTCACCCGGCGCATCCCCCGCCCGCTCTTCGACGCGATCGCCATGACCTTCCGCTACGAGTGGCGCGTCGCCAGCTACGTGCTGTTCCTGCGGGAGGATTACCCGCCCTTCGACTTCCAGTCCGCTTCAGGCGACGACGGGGTCGATCCGAACACCCTCGTGACGTTCACCTACCCCGAACGGATGTCGCGGTGGCAGCCCCTGGTCAAGTGGCTGCTCGCTGTCCCGCACTACCTGGTGCTGTTCGTGCTCAGCATGGCCGCGATGATCGCTGTGATCGCGGGATTCTTCGCTGTTCTGATCACCGGCGAATACCCTCCCGGGCTCCGGGCTTTCGTCGTGGGCGTCTATCGCTACAACCTGCGTGTGCAGGCATACGTCGGCCTGCTCACCGACAGTTACCCGCCCTTCAGCCTGCATGCCGGATGACGGACGCCCGGCATCAGAGGGCCGGGCGTGGCGTGACACCGGGAGAGGGGCCTGGCCTCAGCGTTCCTCGTAGGGGTCCGACGGCTCGGTGATCGCACGGACCGTCGTGGCGTCCAGCACGGGGGGCCAGGCCGCTGCCGGACCCAGCCTGCCCCGGGGGTGCCAGGTGCCCGTCACCGTCACCCATGCGTCGGCCTCCGGTGCCCCCGCGCCTCGGACCTCTGCCTTGACCGCGGTCGCGTCGGCGGCGCAGCACGCCACTTGCAGCCGGGTGACGTACCAGGTGCCGCCGTCGCCCGTGGAGACGAACCCGGTCAGGCGCACCGTGCGGTCGCGCAGCGAGTACCTGCTGTCGTAGGCGGCGCGGGAGCCGAACTCGGCCAGGCTCAACTCCACCGGGTCGCCGGCCGGAAGTGCGGGGAACGTGCCGACGTACTCCTCGGCACGCCGGGCTTCCTCCCGGGCCGCACTGTAGGAACCCAGCGCAGGCGGCGGGAAACAGAGCAGCGCGACGGCGGGAAGAGCGAGCAGCCAGGCGATGCGCGGGCCGCCCGCGTGGGAGTGGCCGTGGTCCGGTCCGTCCTCGGCCGGGTGACCGTGCCCTTCGGTGCCGGGGGCACCCGTCCGTGCCGCTCGCACGGTCAGTGCACCCCGTAGCAGACCGAGCGATCCCAGCATCACCCCGGAGAGGATCAGATAGGGACGCAACCCTGCCTGTACGTACCGGAGGTAGAGGTCACTGAACAGCGAGATGCGCAGCACCGCGGCGCCCACCAGGAGCAAGAGAACGGCGGGACCGTACTTCCTCACAGCAGCCACCACCCCACGAGCACACTGCCCAACACCGCGGTCACCCAGGTGGCGGACGAGAACCGCAGGGCGAACTCCCGCCCGAACGTGCCCGCCTGGAGCGCGAACAGCTTGAGGTCGACCATCGGCCCGACCACCATGAAGGCCAGCTGGGCCACCGGTCCGAACCCGCTCAGCGACGCGGCGACGAAGGCGTCCGCCTCGCTGCACACGCACAACACCACGGCGAGCAGGGCCAGGAGCAGGACCGACACCCAGGCGGATGCCGTGAAGACGTCGAGCAGCGCTCGCGGCACGGCGATGTTGAAGGTCGCTGCCGCGCCCGCTCCCACCACCAAAAAGCCCCCGGCGTGCAGGAAGTCGTGTTGCAGCCCCGCCACGAAGGCACCCGCGCGTGAGGTGCCGGATTCGGCCGCCGGTCTCGACGACAGGCGAAGCCACTGCGTGCGGCCGAAGCGCGCCCACAGCCAGCCCATGGCCACGGCGGTGGCGAGCGAGGCGGTGAACCGAGCTACCACCATCATCGGTTGGCCGGGGAACGCGAGCGACGTGGCGACGAGCACGACGGGGTTGATCGCGGGAGCGGAGAGCAGGAAGGCGAGCGCTGCCGCTGGGGCGACCCCGCGCCGCATCAGACTGCCGGCCACCGGCACGGACGCGCACTCGCATCCGGGCAGGACCGCACCGGCCGCGCCCGCCACCGGCACCGCCAGCGCCGGACTGCGCGGCAGCAAGCGGGAGAAGACCCGCCCGGGGACGAGCGCGCCGACGGCCGCGGAGACCAACGCGCCGAGCAGGAGGAACGGCACCCCCTGGACGACGACGGCGGTGAACACGGTCCACCAGGCCGCGACGGGCGGTGTGTAGAGGTCGAGCGCGAGCATCGGCCCGAGCAGGACGGCGACCGTGACGATGGTGAGGAGTGCGAGTGCGCCGAGCAGGAGCTGCACGCAGATCCGCATGGTCAGGCGCACGGCGTCGGCGAATCCGCCACGTCTCCCCGCGTACTTCTGATCGCTCACGTAACTCGCTTCGCCGTTGCGCATCCACTGTTCCCGACCGGCCGGCGGCCCTCGGTGCGGTGATCACACGGTGCCGAGCGGAACCGGCGCGGGCCGCCCGTATCCGGCCGCTTCACGCCGGTTGCCAGATCCGGGACAGGGCCGTGGGGGTGAGTACCTGCTCGGGCGGGCCCTGCCCGACCAGCCGTCCGTCGCTGAGGAGCAGGCAGGCGTCGGCCGAGCGGGCGGCCTCCAGGTCGTGGGTGGCCTGGACGACGGTCGTGCCGTCGGCGACAAGTTCCGTCAGCAGCGCAGTGATCCGCTGCCGGGCTTCGGGGTCGAGCCCGGTGGTCGGCTCGTCCAGGAGCAGCAGGTCGGATTGTTGGGCGAGGCCCTGGGCGATCAGGACGCGCTGACGTTGCCCGCCGGACAACTCGCCGAGCTGGCGGGTGGCCAGGTCGGCGATGCCCAGTCGTTCCATGGCGGATTCGACCACGCTGTGGTCCTGGTGGGTCGGCCGCCGCCACAGCCCTCGCTCTTGCCAGCGGCCCATCTCCACGGTCTGCCGTGCCGTGAGGGGGAGTGTGTCGCCCACGGCGCCGCGCTGCGGGACGAAGGCAGGGGGGCGGCCTTCTGCGTAGCGGAGCTGTCCGGATGTGGTGTCGATCACTCCGGCGATGACGCCGAGCAGCGTGGACTTACCGCTGCCGTTCGGTCCGACGAGCGCTGTCATGGCCAAGGCCGGTATGGAGGCGCTGAGTTGGCGGAGTACTGGACGGCCGGGGTAGCCCGCGTCCAGGTCGCTGAACCGGAGGCGCTCGCTCCCCGGGGCGTCGCCGGGCGGTGCCGGTGGGTGGTTTTTGAACATGGTTGTCATTGTAGGGTGCTCGCATGGAGTGGTTGACGGCCCCTTTCGAGGTGGCCTTTGTGCAGCGGGCCCTGTGGGCCGGGATTCTGGTGTCGGCGATATGCGCCCTCGCGGGGACGTGGGTGGTGCTGAGGGGGATGGCCTTCCTCGGTGACGCCATGTCCCACGGCCTGCTGCCCGGCGTCGCGGTCGCCGCGCTGCTCGGGGGCAACCTGCTGGTGGGGGCGGTGGTGAGCGCGGTCGTCATGACGGCCGGTGTCACCGCCCTCGGCCGAACTCCGAGGCTGTCCCAGGACACCGGCATCGGTCTGCTCTTCGTCGGCATGCTGTCCCTCGGCGTCATCATCGTGTCGCGCTCGCAGTCGTTCGCCGTGGACCTCACCGGGTTCCTCTTCGGTGACGTCCTCGCCGTACGCGAGAGCGACTTGATCCTCCTGGGGGCGGCGCTGGTCCTTGCGCTGGTCGTCTCGGTGTTCGGTCACCGTGCCTTCCTGGCCCTCGCGTTCGACGAACGCAAGGCACGGACGCTCGGCCTGCGTCCTCGACTGGCGCACGCCGTGCTGCTCGGGCTGCTGGCCCTGGCCATCGTCGCCTCCTTCCACATCGTGGGCACGCTGCTCGTACTCGGCCTGCTCATCGCCCCGCCGGCGGCAGCCCTGCCCTGGGCGCGCAGCGTCCGCGGCGTCATGAGCCTCGCCGCGGCGCTCGGCGCGGCCGCCACCTTCGGCGGCCTGCTGCTCTCCTGGCACCTGAGCACCGCCGCCGGCGCGACCGTCTCGGCCCTCGCCGTCAGCCTCTTCTTCTTGTCCCACCTGGCGTCCGGGTGGCGGCACCGGCGTCGTGCCCGCCGCGCCGGGCTTCCCGCCCGTGCCGCCACGTTCACCGCAAACGCCCCCACGACCCGACCGAACGAAACCTGAGGCGATCTCCCTTGTTCGTCCGAAGAAACGTCATACCCCTGGTGCCTGCACTCCTGTCCGTGGTCTTGCTGACCGCGGGTTGCGCCGGCCAGGACGACGCCAAGTCCAGCTCCGAAAGCCCCTCTTCCTCCGCCACCCCCCACGGCTACGTCGAGGGTGCCGAAGAGGCCGCCGAGCAGCAGTCCCGGCTCCTTCTCGGCGACCCCGGCACCGGCGACACCCGAGTGCTGGACCTGATCACCGGCAAGACCCACGACACGGCTCGCAGAGCCGGTGCCACCGAACTCACCACGGACGGCCGCTTCGGCTACTTCCACGGCGCGGACGGCACCCACGTCCTCGACAGCGGTGCCTGGATGGTCGACCACGGAGACCACGTGCACTACTACCGCGCGAAGATCCGACAGGTGGGCCAAATCCCCGGCGGCGCCGGCACGAGCATCCGCAGCGATGCGGGCGTCACGGTGGTCACGGCAGCGGACGGCAAGACGGACGTATACGCCCGTGCCGATCTGGAGAAGGGTGCCCTCTCCGCCCCCGACCACCTCCCGGGTACCTATGCCGGGGCCGTCGTGCCGTACGCGGAACACCTGGTCGCCCTCACGAGCGACGGCGACGCCGCCGCGAAGGTCGTTGTGCTCGACCGGTCCGGCAAGCGCGTCGTCGCTCCGGAGTCCCGGTGCAAGGACCCCAAGGGGGACGCGGTCACCCGGCGGGGGATCGTCCTCGGGTGCGCCGACGGTGCGTTGCTCGTCCACGAGGACGACGGCACCTTCGCCGCCGAGAAGATCCCGTACGGCAAGGACGTGCCGAAGGCGGAGCGGGCCACGGAATTCCGGCACCGGCCGGGCAGCACCACGCTCACCGCACCGGCGGGGAAGGACGCCGTCTGGGTCCTGGACGTCACCGAGCGTTCCTGGAAGCGAGTGGAGACCGGCCCCGTGGTCGCCGCCAACACCGCCGGTGAAGGCGCCCCGCTCGTCGTCCTGGAGACCGACGGAGCCCTGCACGGTTACGACATATCCACCGGCAAGGAGACCGCGGTCACCAAGCGTCTGCTGAAGGACGTCCCCGAGGCCGCCACCGGTAAGGCCGCGGCGCAGGTGATCGAGGTCGACCGGAGCCGGGCCTACCTCAACGATCCCGCGGGCAAGCGCGTGTACGAGATCGACTACAACGACAATCTCCGTGTCGCCCGCACCTTCGAGCTGGAGATCCGGCCGTCCCTGATGGCGGAGACGGGCCGATGAGCGCGCGTGTGCGGGCAGCGCGGGTGCGCGCCGCGCTGTTGACCCTGGTCGCCTTCTTTGTCGTCGCCGGTACGGCGTCCGGCTGTGCGGGTGGCGATGAGCGGCCCCGGGTCGTGGTGACGACCAACATCCTCGGTGACATCACCCGGGAAATCGTCGGGGACGAGGCGGACGTCAGTGTCCTGATGAAGCCCAACGCCGACCCGCACTCGTTCGGCCTGTCGGCCGTACAGGCCGCCGAGTTGGAGAACGCCGACCTCGTCGTCTACAACGGCCTGGGCCTTGAGGAGAACGTCCTGCGGCACGTGGAGGCGGCCCGCGAATCAGGGGTGGCCACCTTCGCGGCCGGCGAGGCGGCCGATCCCCTCACCTTCCACGCCGGCGAGGAGGGCGGCCCCGACGCCGGGGCCGGCGAGCCGGACCCGCACTTCTGGACCGACCCCGACCGCGTGCGCGAGACGGTCGGCCTGATCACCGACCAAGTCGTGGAACACGTCGACGGCGTGCGCGAGAAGGCCGTCCGGGACAACGCCGAACACTACGACGGACAACTCGCCGACCTCACCACCTGGATGGAGAAGTCCTTCGCGGACATCCCCGAGGACCGCCGCGCCCTGGTGACCAACCACCACGTCTTCGGGTACCTGGCCGAGCGCTTCGGCTTCCGAGTGATCGGCGCGGTCATCCCCAGCGGCACCACACTCGCCTCACCGAGCTCCTCCGACCTGCGCTCCCTCACCCGGGCCATGGAGAAGGCCGAGGTGCGCACCGTCTTCGCCGACTCCTCCCAGCCCACCCGGCTCGCAGAGGTCCTGCGCCAGGAGATGGGCGGCGAGGTGGACGTCGTCTCCCTGTACTCCGAGTCGCTGACCGAGAAGGGCAAGGGCGCCGGCACCTACCTGGAAATGATGCGCGCCAACACCTCGGCCATGGCCGAAGGCCTCACCGGTGACTGACCAACTTCCCCCGAGGACCGGCGCATCGACCGCCGGCCGCCCACCACACAATCCCGCGCCCCCCGGGGCCGGAGAGGACATACACACAATGAACAGGTCGACACGCGCCAGAATGCTCACGGGGGCGGCCCTCGCCCTGACGACGTCCATGGCACTGACCGCCTGCGGCGGCAGCGACGACGTCTCGTCCGACGCCGAGCCGACGCAGACGAAGAGCAGCAAGGCCACCGCGGTCAAGAACCCGCTGGTCGCCTCCTACGACGGCGGACTGTACGTACTCGACGGCGAGAGCCTGAAGTTGGCGAAGACCGTCGAGCTGCCCGGATTCAACCGGGTCAACCCGGCGGGCGACAAAGACCACGTCATGATCTCCACCGACAGCGGCTTCCGCGTGTTCGACGCGGCCCGGCAGTCCTTCACGGACGCCGATTTCAAGGGTTCGAAGCCCGGTCACGTCGTACGGCACGGCGGCAAGACAACCCTGTTCACCGACGGTACGGGCAAGGTGAACGTCTTCGATCCCGCAGACCTGGCCGACGGGAAGCAGCCGCAAGACCGGAACTACACCTCCGCCAAGCCCCACCACGGCGTCGCCATCGAACTGGCCAACGGTGAACTCGTCAGCACCCTGGGCACCGAGGAGAAGCGCACCGGCGCCCTCGTCCTGAACAAGAAGAACAAGGAGATCGCACGCGCCGAGAACTGCCCGGGTGTCCACGGAGAGGCCGCCGCCAAGGGTGAGGTGGTCGGTCTCGGCTGTGAGGACGGCGTACTGCTCTACAAGGAGGGCAAGTTCACCAAGGTCGACGCCCCCGACGACTACGCCCGCATCGGCAACCAGGCCGGCAGCGACGTCTCCCCGGTCCTCCTGGGCGACTACAAGACCGACCCCGAGGCGGAACTGGAACGGCCCACCCGCATATCCCTGATCGACACCCGCACGGCGAAGATGAAGCTGGTCGACCTCGGCACCAGCTACTCCTTCCGTTCGCTCGCCCGTGGCCCGCACGGCGAAGCCCTGGTGCTCGGCACCAACGGTGTTCTCCACGTCATCGACCCGGAGACCGGGAAGGTGGACAGGAAGATCGAAGCGGTCGGCGACTGGACGGAGCCCCTGGACTGGCAGCAGCCCAGGCCCACCCTCTTCGTCCGTGACCACACGGCGTACGTCTCGGAGCCGGGCAAGCGCCAACTGCACGCCTTCGACCTGGACTCGGGTAAGAAGCTGAAGTCCGTGAAGCTGCCGAAGAGCACCAACGAACTCTCCGGAACGGTGGACGGTCACTGACCGGTCCTCTCCCCAAGGGCTTCTCCCGGAGCGCCCGCCGACAGACGGTCGGCGGGCGCTCCACGCTGCCGTGACAGGGGATCATGCGAGCGCGGCGGAGGCCGGTGTGTCCTGCTGCACCGACCGTCCGGCAGGTCAGGGAGACGGTGCGAGATCGTCGTGACGTACGGGCTCGTGGGAACGCAACCGCCGAGGGCGAGCAGGATGCCGCCTTCGCCGGAGACGACCGCGAAGACCACGCTGGGCAGGGGCACGGGGACGCCGGGGCTTGATGTGCGCTCCATCGGCAGTTGGCCGCCTTCAGGCGTGCTGCTCCCCGGAGTTCGGGGTGGTGGGCCGGGGGAAGCGGCACCGGTCGCAGACACCGGTCAGTTCCACTGTGTGCTCGACCTCGGTGAAGCCCATGACCTCGGAGACGTACTCCGCCCAACGTTCGACCACGCCGGCCTCGACCTCCGCGCTGAGGCCGCAGTCGCGGCAGACGAGGTAGTGGCGGTGCCCGTCGGCGGGGCGGGGCCGGTAGAGCCGTTCCCCGTTCTTCTCCCGTACGACGTCGAGCCGTCCGGACCGGTCCAGGGTGTGGAGAGTCCGGTACACCGTGGTCAGGCCGATGGTGATGCCCTCGGCTTCCAGTGCTTCATGCAACTCCCGGGCGGAGGTGAAACCGGCGCGCTGGTGCAGAGCGCTCATCACGGCCTTCCGCTGGCGTGTCGGGCGCAACGGCGCCGGCAGCTGAGTTACTGATGTTTCGCGCAGGCCGCCCACCTCCAGAATCGTAAGGTACATGGTAATCATTTCCATCAGCGATTCGGGAGCGGGACTCGCCTGCGGATGTCAGGGCAGGCGCAGGAGACTGAGCCGGTAGCCCTCGGCTTGGGGGGAGGCGCTGGACGGCGATCGCGGCAGGCTTCTTCCTGTCGTCCCCGGGCGGGCCTTTCTGGCACAGGCATGTACCGGGCCGGACGGTGCCGTCGCTGCGACCACCGCCAGGCCCGGAGTCTCAGTGCCCCGTCACGGTGGTGAGGGGGACGTGCTCGTGCGCGCAGCTCTCGTCGAAGCCATAGGTGTCCCAGGCGGGGAAGGGGTCGGAAGCGGGCAGGGCCTCGCCTTCCCGCATCAGGCAGCCGGTCAGGGCGGTCCGCAACGGCTCCGCTTCCAACTGGGTTCCGATGAAGACGAGTTCCTGGGCGTGAGGGCTGTCGGTGTCACGAGCGTAGGAAGGCTCGAAGCGCGCCACCGAGCCGGCCTGCGACCACAGCCCCGTCACTCGGGGCCGGCTGGCGAGGGCGAAGAAGCCTTTGGACCTGAGAACCTGCCCGTAGGCGCCGCTGTCCAGCGCCTCCGTCACAAATGTCCACAACCGCCCTGGGTGGAAAGGGGTTCCGGAGCGGAAGACGGTCGAGGAGATGCCGTACTCCTCCGTCTCGGGAACATGGTCACCGTTGAGTTCCCTGACCCACCCCGGGGCCTGCTGCGCCCGCTCCAGGTCGAAACTGCCGGTACCCAGGACCTCGCCGACCGGTACGCGGCCCCGCACGGCCGGTACGACGCGGGCGGCGGGGTTGAGCCGTGCCAACGTGGCCCGCAGCCGGGCGGCGGATGCGGCGTCGACGAGGTCGAGCTTGTTGAGGACGATGACGTCGGCGAACTCGATCTGGTCCATCAGCAGGTCGCTGACAGTGCGTTCGTCGTCCTCGTACTGGTCCAGGCCCCGTTCGGCCAGCTCGTCACCTCCGGCCAGCTCGAGCAGGAAGTTGGCGGCGTCCACGAGCGTGACCATCGTGTCGAGGCGGGCCAGGTCGCCGAGCGTGGCGCCGTCGTCGCGGGCGAAGGCGAAGGTGGCCGCCACCGGCATGGGCTCGGAGATGCCGGAGGACTCGATGAGGAGGTAGTCGAAGCGCCCGTCGCGCGCCAGCCGGTCCACCTCCTCCAGGAGGTCGTCGCGCAGGGTGCAGCAGATGCACCCGTTCGTCATCTCGACCAGGCGCTCCTCGGTACGCGACAGGGCCGCCTCGCCACCGCGCACGAGGGCGGCGTCGATGTTGACCTCGCTCATGTCGTTGACGATGACGGCGACGCGCAGACCCTCGCGGTTCCCGAGGACATGATTGAGCAGAGTGGTCTTTCCGGCGCCCAGGAATCCCGACAGGACGGTGACGGGGAGGCGCCGCGAGGGGGCGTGAGTCATGCGGGCTTCAGCCTTCGGGGCGGAGCAGGCCACGCTCGTACGCCTTGGCCAAACGCTGGGGGACGCGGTACGGCACGCCGTCCAGTGTGACCACCACCAGCTGCGGCGTCGTGGCCTTCCACTGCGCGCGACGGTGCCGGGTGTTGCTGCGTGACATCTTGCGTTTGGGCACGGCCATGAGGACCTCCGGTGTGTTCGGTGAGCAGTGAGCACAGCAGACGGTACATGAAAACGAATGTCATTACGACTGAGGTTCGGCGTCACTTGAGGGGTGGGGAAGGCGGTGTCAGGCGGCATCAGGCCGGGCATGCAGCGAGTGGTGAGGGTGGTGACGGTGACGGCGGGGGGATCTGATGATGTCGAAGACCGGCTCTGGGTTGCTGTTCCTGTTCTGCTACGTCGATTTCGTTGCGGCGCTGGCAATCGGGGACTGGATCTCCAGTGTCGAGGGCCTGCTGCTCTATGGCGCTCCGGCCGCTTTCGTCGCCGGAGTTTTCATCTCTGCCGTGCATGACGCGTACCTGCGCAGGGAGCAGCGCAAAGCGGTCCGGTAGGCGGCGTGAGCCGAACGCCCGAACGCCCCGAGGAACCCGCCGGAGGGCGGCACCTCAACCGGCCCGCAAATCACGGAAGTTGTCCACGGGACCAGCGCCGGTGGCGCTACGCTGCTGTGTCGTGCAGGAGACGCGCCTCGACACTGCCCGGATACGGGCGGCCCGCCGGGTAATCGATCCGGTCTTTCTCGATACTCCGCTGTACCGCTGCGAGGCGCTGGAGCACGACCTCGGGTGTGCGGTGAGCATCAAGCTCGAGACGGCGAACCCGGTCCGCAGCTTCAAGGCACGCGGCACCGAGGTCGTCGCCAGCCTGCTGGCCGACAACGCCTCGCGAGCCGTGGTGTGCGCGAGCGCGGGCAACCTCGGCCAAGCCCTCGCGTGGTCCGGTCGTGGCCGGGGACTGGACGTCACGGTCGTGGCATCCCGCTTTGCGACTCGGGCCAAGCTTGATCGCATCCGCGCACTGGGCGCCGGGTTGGAGCTGGTCGACGGCGACCACGAGATGGCTCGCGAGCGGGCGGCGGCGATTGCGCGGTACGACGGCATCAGGCTGGTCGAGGACAGCCTGGACATCGAGACCTGCGAGGGCGCGGCGACCATCGGCCTGGAGCTGGTGGACACCGCGCCGTCCTTCGACACCGTCCTGATCGCTCTCGGCGGCGGGGCGCTGGCCACCGGCGTGGGTCATGTGATGAGGGCCTTGGCGCCCGAAGTCGAGGTGATCTGCGTCCAGCCGCTGGGCGCGCCGGCGATGACACACTCATGGCGCCAACGGCGTGTCGTCACCACCGACTCGACCGACACCATCGCTGACGGCGTCGCCGGCCGGCGCCCCATCCCGGCCGTCCTGGACGACCTTCTCCTGGTCGCCGACGACGCCGTCCTGGTCCGGGAGGCGTCGATCACCGCCGGTATGCGGATGCTCCTCGACCACGCCGGTCTCGTCGTCGAACCGTCGGCCGCGCTCGGCATCGCGGCGATCCTCGAAGACCGTGACCGCTTCGCCGGGCGGCACATTGTCACCATCGTGTGCGGCAGCAACGTCGACGTAGACACCTACCACCAATGGGTCGGCGCGGCTCCCATCCACAGGCTCGGTCATGTCTGTTCGTGATCTGCGTAGAGCAGGCGGTGCATCTGTTCGGCGGCCCGTGCTGAAGCGTCGCCGCAGCAGTTGTTGAACAGGACGTGGACCCGGTCTGTCTGCCGGGCGAGTTCACGCAGCCGCGGTAGCCACTGGGCGAGTTCGTCTCGGGTGTACGTGTACCGGAAGCGCTCTTCCTTGCTGCCTCGCCCCCACGACGGGTTGCGCCCGTGGAAACGCACCACGGCCAGCCGCTGGGCGGTCACGGGCGCGACGGGCGGCAGGGAGGAGGGCAGGCCCTGGACCATGTCGACGGCGACGGCGCTCATGCCGTGCTCGGCGAGCAGGGAGCACGTCGAGGCGGCCTGCTGTGCGCGCCACCAGTCGGGGTGCCGGAACTCCACGGCGATGGGCCAGCCGGCCGTGCGCCGCGCGGTCTGCGCCAGGACCTGTTCGGCACGGGCGCCGGGCTGCAGCCAGGGCGGGAACTGGAACAGTACGCTGCCGAGCCGTCCGGTCTGCCGCAGTGGTTCGACCGCCTGGGCGAAGCGCGCCCACACGTGGTCGAGTACGCCGCCGTCGCGGGGATCGGCCGGCAGTCCGTCGGGCATGACCGCCTGGCGGGTGGGGTGTCCGGTCAGCAGGGAGAAGGCTTTGATGTCGAAGGTGAAGCCGTCCGGTGTGCGCTGGGCCCACATGCGGCTGACGCGTTCTTGGGGCAGGGCGTAGTACGAGGCGTCGGCCTCGACCACCGCGAACCGTTCCGCGTAGTACCGCAGTCGGCCCTCGGCGCTGCGGTGGCCGGTCGGATACCAGCCGCTGCGCATCAGTGCCGGGTCGGTCCACGAGCAGGTGCCTGTCAGGATGTCGCCCATGGGGATCCGGTACCCGCGAGACGCGAGTCTGATCGTGGGATCGCGCGCCGCGGTGGCCGGCACGGCCTCGATCGGGTAGTCGGTGGCGCCCGGGCGGGTCCTGCGGCAAAGTGTCACCCCTGGCAGCGGTCTCAGGAGGTGTCGTATGTCCCGAATCGTGGCGTCGCACGAGCTGAAAGTGGTCGTGGACCACCGGCTGTTCGGCCTGGTCGACGAGGAGGGGCAGGACGGGGAACGGCCGGCGTCACCGCGGTCGGTGGGCAGTTTCGTCAGCTCCAACGCCACCATGCTCTACATCGGGTCGGACGAGGACATTCTGAACGCGCGGTTGCGCCTGGAGGCCTGGGACGGTCCGGCGGCCCTGGCGGAGGAGTGGCCGTCGACGGAACTCGTGTCGCTTGACCTGCCCTCGGGCCGGTTCCTGGTGGACGAGATCGCGGCCGGGGGCAAGTCGGACGTCTTCAGGCTCCCGCATGCCGGCAAGTGGCGGGCACGGGTGGCGTGGCGGGAGAACGACCCTGCCCCGGACGGTGGGTTCGCCGAGCCGGGCGGCTGGGCCCTGGTCCAGTTCTGGCCGGACGCGGACCGAGCGGACTGAACAGACGGAGCGGGCTGAACGGACTGAACGGGTACGTGTGTGGGGCCCGGCCTGTCGGCCGGACCCCACACGAGCGGTACTCAGAAGCGGATTGGTTCCCTCGGCGGGGAGCTCGGCCGCTCAGCGAATGGGTATGTAGAACGCGTCCTGATCGAGCAGCCGGTCGACGTCGTACCAGCGGCCGAGGCGGCGCCCGGCCTCCTGGTTGACCTCGCTGTTGACCCAGCGCGCCGAGTAGTGGCGCTCATACTGGGCGCCGCCGTAGGGCTCGTCGGGGAACAGGTGCCGTCCCGCGCCCTCATAGGTCGAGGCCATGGGGTATTCGTCGCAGTCGTATGGTCCCTGGTTCACCGGCAGGGTCGCCTTGAGGTCCTGCATCGCTTTGGTGGCGCAGAAGTTGCGGACGATGCGCCGGTTCTCGTCGTACCGGAAGCTCTGCTTTTCGCCCTTGGCCTGTGCGAGCCGGTGTATGGGGTCGCCGGGTGTGCCGCCGGCCAGGTGCTTGTCGGTCTGGGTGGGCATCGTGGCCCCCGGGTTGGCCCTTGCCTCTTCCAGGTGGGTGGCGACGCCGCCGACGGCCGCGTCGGACTTCGTGTACGACATGCCGGGCACCGCCCGGTCGAACACGGAGCCGAGCTTGTGCGACTGCAGGTACCACGCCGAGTCGAACCGCATGCCCCCTTCGGGACCCTCGGTGTCGATGAACTGGAAGTACCACGGCAGATCAAACTCGTACTCGATGTGGAACACGCCGGTGGCGATCTGTTCGCCCCACAACGGGTCCGAGCTGACCGCCTGGGAAGCGATGTCGAAGTACGCCTCGTTGTTCACGCGCCACTCATTGATGGACTTTTCGGTTTCCTCGTTCTCGTGTGCGTAGCAGGCGTGCTCGTCGTTGTGGTTGGGCTCATCGTCCTTGTAGTCGCCCTCGCACTCCATGGCGGCGCTCATGTCCGCTCCGGAGCCGGCGAACGGGCCGGTGGTGACGATGTTCTCCACCTTGAGCCGGAAGTCGGCCCAGCGGAAGTTGGGGTGATCCTCGTGACCGCCGACCTTGCCGTAGCCGATCAGCGTGTTCGACGAGGAGTAGGTGCCGGCAAGCCGGCATCGCGGAGGGAAGAGCCCGCATTCGAAGGCCGGCATGAACACCAGGTGCTTCTGGCAGTACGAGTAGCGGTTCTTGATCCACCCGGCGTCCTGTGACGCGGCACCGGAGTTGGTGTCGCACTCGTCCCAGTTGGTGTAGTCGTAGATGTCGTCCGGGATGCGGCCGCTCGGGAACCGTGAGGAGTCCACCACGTAGCTCGCCGGATCTGCCGCGAGGGCTGACTTCTTCGTCATCTTCGAGGGGCCGTTGGAGGTCGACGGCTTGATGCCCAGCCGGTCCAGATCGCCGTGTTTCTTCACTTCCTCGACGAGTTTCTCCGGTTCGGCGATGAGTGCCGGGTCGGAGATGACGTACGGGGTGATCTTGTAGGTGGTCTTTTTGTCTTCCTGCTGGCTCTGTGCCGGGGCCGGTACGGCGCCGACCAGCAACAGAGCCGCGGCGGCCAGACCTGTGACGGCCGCCTTGATGCGTAACGATCTCACCGTGCTGTTCCCCCTATGCGATGCAGTAGACGTGCGTCACGTCATTGCAAACCCAAGGGATGGTCGTGTACAGGTCAAGAAACGCCAACATTCGGGCACGCCGGCCGCCCTGGAAGCCAGCTCAACGTCTTTCGTGCTGGGTGCCCGAGTGTCCGAAAGGGAGGGTCTGTTGAAGATTCACAGAGCTGCCGCCCCCTCCGCCGCGCGGAACTCAGTCGCGCGGGAGCAGCCGTACCGTGACGATCTGGAACGGGCGCAAGGCGAGGGCCACCCCGTCGGCGGTGACGGCCGGTTCGGGTTCGTCCGCGAGGGGGCGTTCGAGAAGGTCGGTCATGGTGGCGGAGGCCAGGGGAAATCCCGCGCGCAAGGTCGCCTTGGCGCGGCCGCCGAGCGATTCGTAGAGACGCACGATCACGTCACCCGAGCCGTCGTCCGCGAGCTTGACCGCCTCGATCACGACACCGGCGTGGTCGACACCGACCAAGGGGGCCACGACGGCCGTGCCGGCGACGGCGCGTTCGGCAAGGTTGAAGCCGTAGCCCTCGCGGACGGCGTCGCCGATGTCCGCGCCGATCACCAGGCCGTAACGGAACCGGTGTTCGCCCTGGTCGGCTTCCGGGTCGGGGAAGAGGGGGGCGCGCAGCAGCGAGAGCCTGGCCGTGGTGGTCGTACCCCCGTCGGGCCGCACGTCGTGGGTGACGTCGTGGCCGTAGGTGGAGTCGTTGACCAGGGCCGTTCCCCAGCCAGGCTCGGCGAGGTGCAGGAAGCGGTGGGCGCAGATCTCGAAGCGGGCCGCGTCCCAACTGGTATTGGAGTGAGTGGGTCGTTGGACGTGGCCGAAGGGGATCTCGCCGGTGGAGTGGCCGGCGCGGAGGTCGAAGGGGAACGCGGCCTTGAGGATCTTCTCTCGCTCCCGCCAGTCGACGGTGGTGTCGATGTCGAGTCGGCGGGCCCCCTCGCCCAGTGACAGCCGTTGGCGGATGCGGGACCGGTTGACGATGCGTACGACCTCGATGGCGTCGCCGTCGGCGCTGACTTCGTCGGCCCGGGTGAGGTCGTGGACGGTGTTGCGGTAGAACGCGTCGACGTCCCAGGCGTCCCATTGGTTGGGGAAATCCTGGTGGAGCTGGAGGAGGTTGCCCAACGTGCCGGGGGCGAGTGCTTCGCGCCCGGCGGTCAGATCGTACGCGGAGGTGATCAGTCCACGGGCGTCGACCGTGATCCGCACGAGGCCGTTGTCCAGGACGAGACTGCCGTCGCGGCCTGCTCGTACGGGCGTCGCACGGGGCGCCGTGTTCCGGGGTGCGGCGCCGAGGGCGGGCACACCCGCGCGGCTGTGCGGGGCGGCGTTGAAGATGACTTCGCCGCCGTCGGTGGCCGGCGGGCCGGCCAGGGCTCGTTGGGCAGCGTCGATGATGGCGTTCAGCTCGCGGGCGGCCTCCTGGTGGGCCTCTTCCGTCTCCCGGTGTACCCAGGCGATGGAGGAGCCGGGCAGGATGTCGTGGAACTGGTGGAGCAGAACGGTCTTCCAGATGCGGTCGAGTGCGGCGTACGGGTACGGCTCACCAATACGCACCGCCGCGGTGGCGGACCACAACTCCGCCTCGCGCAGCAGGTGTTCGCAGCGCCGGTTGCCCTGTTTGGTGGCGAGCTGGCTGGTGAGGGTGCCCCGGTGGAGTTCCAGGTAGAGCTCGCCGACCCATACCGGCGCGTCGGCGTACTCCTGCTGTGCCTTGGTGAAGAAGTCGGCGGGGCCCTCCATCTCGACCTTCGCCGAGCCCTCGAGGTCCGCGAGCCGGTCGGCGCGTGCCAGCATCTCGCGGGTGGGCCCGCCTCCGCCGTCGCCGTAGCCGAAGGGCACCAGGGAGCGGTTGGCTGCTCCCTTGTCGCGGAAGTTGCGTTCGGTGTGGCCGATGTCGGCGCCGGAGAGGTCGCCGTTGTAGGAGTCGACGGGCGGGAAGTGGCTGAAGACGCGGGAGCCGTCGATGCCCTCCCACCAGAAGGTGTGGTGCGGGAACGCGTTGGTGGTGTTCCAGGAGATCTTCTGCGTCAGGAACCAGTCGATGCCGGCGAGTTTCATGAGCTGGGGCAGTGCGGCGTTGTAGCCGAAGGTGTCCGGCAGCCACATGTCGCGCGTCTCGACGCCGAATTCCTCCAGGTAGAACCGCTTGCCGTGGACGAACTGGCGGACCAGGGACTCGCCGCCGGAGAGGTTGGTGTCGGGCTCGACCCACAGGCTGCCGGTCGGCAGGAACTGCCCGGTCGCCACCTTCTGCCGCACCCGGGCGTACACCTCGGGGCGCAGTTCCTTGAGCCAGGCCAGTTGCTGGGCCTGGGACATGACGAACCGGAAGTCGGGGTGGTCGTCCATCAGGGCGGTCACGTTCGATACGGTGCGGGCCGCCTTGCGGACGGTTTCCCGTACCGGCCACAGCCAGGCCGTGTCGATGTGCGCGTGGCCGACGGCCGAGATGCGGTGGGCGCTCGCGTGCGCGGGCGCGGAGAGTGCGGGGGACAGCAGGGTCCTCGCCTCTCCTGCGGTGCCGCTGATGTCCTGGAGGTCGATCGCATCGAGAGCCCTGCTCACCGTGGTGCGGATCTGGCTGCGGCGGGTGGAGTCCTCGGGAAGCTGGTGCATGAGCCCGGACAGCACGTCGAGGTCCTGGACGAGTTCCCAGACGGTCTCGTCGAAGACGGCGAGATCCATGCGGGTGAGCCGGTACAGCGGTTCGCCCACGGGCCCGGCGGGGTTGTCGGAGCGCAGCCAGGAGGCGACGTCGCCCGCACGGGTGGGGACGAAGGGGTCGCCGGCGGCGGAGTCGAAGATCAGCGGGTTGGCGGCGGCCTCGATGTGGAACTCGAAGTCCTCGCCGCCCAGGGCTCGTTCGGCTATCAGGAGCCAGGAGTTGCGCGGGTTGAGGGCCTTCACCGGTGTGCCGTCCGCCCGGTAGACGAGTCCTTCGGCGGAGAACCCGGGCTGGGTGGTGCCGAAGCCGAGGTCGAGCACCGCCTCGACCCGTTCCCCGGCCCAGTCCGCGGGGATGGTGCCGCGGATCCTGAACCAGCTGGTGGACCAGGCCGGCCCCCAGTGCGCGCCGGTGTCGATCGGCTTGTAGGGCCCGGCGATCCCTTCGCTCACCGGCAGGGGTTCGCCCGGGATGTGATGGGCGCTCACCTCAAGTGGGACGGAGCGGGCGTGGACTGCGGGCCTGAGGCGCTGGTCGAGTACCCGAGCGAGTCGGCGTTCGGTCAGCGTACGGTCGTCGTGCATGGTGACTCCGTCGAGGATTCCGCGCGCGGGGGCGGCAGGTCTGTCCGCCGGGCCGGCGGACGGCTCGGTGAGCGTCGGCGGGCCCGGAGGAGCGGATGGCAGCAGTTTTAGGTGAGGTCGGCGCCGTATCGGATGACTTCGATGGGGACCACCGAACGTCGTACGGGCAGCGGGGTGCCGGGACCCGCGTTGATGCGGTCGACGAGCATCTGGCCGGCTCTGCGCCCGATCTCGTCGGCGTCGTAGGAGGCGAGCGTCAGCGGGAGTCCGAGGACGTCCGCGAGGTCGAAATCGTCGAATCCGGCCAGGGACACCGGGGCGCCGAGGGTGCGGACGGCCCGGATGGCGCCGTGGGTGAGACGGTTGTTGGTGCAGAAGAGGGCGGTGGGGGCGTCCGGCTCGCTCAGCAGGGCGACGGCGGCGCGTTCGGCCGTGGCAACGTCGGACAGTCCGCGGCGGATGTGGCGCTCGTCCGGTTCCAGGCCGGCTTCCTCGTGGGCGGCCCAGTAGCCGCGGAACCGTTCGGCGCCGGTGTAGAGCGCCGGCGGGTTGCCGAGGAAACCGATGCGCCGGTGGCCGTCCTCGATGAGCCGGCCGGTGGCCGCTTCGGCTCCGCCGAAGTCGTCCACCAGGACGCAGTCGGCTTCCAGTCCCGCCGGCGGCCGCGAGGCCAGGACGAGGGGCATGCCGCGCAGGGCCGCCGGTGTCAGGTGTCGGTGGATGCCGCTCGCGGGCACGACGATCATTCCGTCGACCTGGCTGGCGGCGAGGTCCTCCACCAGGCCGCGCTCCCGGTCGGCCTGTTCGGCGGTGTTGCCGAGCAGGACGCGCAGGCCGTGTGCGTAGGCCACCTCCTGGACGCCGAGCGCCAGGCGGGAGTAGAAGGGGTTGGACAGGTTGGTGACGAGCAGACCGATCATCCCGCTGCCGCCGACCCGCAGACGTCGAGCGGTTTCGTTGCGCCGGTAGCCGAGTGCGTCGACGGCGCTCAGCACCCGCCTTCTGGTCGCCTCGGTGACCCGGGGGTCGTCTTTGAGTACCCGCGAGACGGTCATCGCACTGACCCCGGCACGGGCGGCGACGTCGCGCATCGTCGGCGCGGCGGCGGCGGCGTCGGTCGGTCGTTGCTGCGCCACGGCCGGTCCTTCCTTCGTGCCGTCAGGGGGGCTGCGCCGACGGTGGGTTGCCGGAGCCGCGGGCGCCGCCATTGTAGAGAGTGTCCGGCCATCGGCGGCGTCCGACCCGGCGGGTGGATGCTGCGGCCCGCCTTCGCGGGTCGTGAGGGTCACGGCCGGGCCGCTCGGTGGGCGATACCGGTGACGGGGGCGGCGGCGAGGGCGGCCGGATCGGGCGGGGAGCCCTCGGGCCGGTGCGCAAGGGCCCAGTGCGCGGCGCCGATCAGGGGTGCGTCGTCGGGGCGTCGGGCGGTGCACAGGTCCATCGCGGCGATGATGCGCTCCGCTCCTGGCCCGGCGGCCTCGGCTCCCAGGGTGAGACCGTCGCGCAGCGCGGGACCGATGAGGTCCCAGGAGGCGGCCATGGAGCCGCCGATCACCATGACGTCCGGCCGGAAGGCGGCACACCAGGGTGCCAGGGTGCGCCCCAGCGTGGTGAAGCACCCGCCGATGGTCCCGGCGGCGTGCCGGTCGCCCCGGCGGGCCAGCTCGGCGATGGTGCTGACGTCCGGGCCTTCGGCCGTGTCGTCCAGACCGGCGGCCCTGGCATAGCGCGTACGGATCGCCCACCGCGAGACCACCTTCTCCAGCGGCAGTCCGTCGACGCTGATGCGGTGGGCCCGGCCTTCCGGCGGGACAGCGGGCCCTTCGGTGACGGGGTGTCCCTCGGACAGGAAGGAGGATCCGACGCCGGTACCGAGCGTGAGGCACACCGACCGGCTCCGGCCGGCCGCGGCACCGCTGTGGTGTTCTCCGAGGGCGAAGGCGTCGGCGTCGTTGAGGAAGCTGATGACCTGCGCGTGCGGCAGCCGCTCGCGCAGCCCCTGTCCGACGTCGAGGTCGTGCAGCGCTTCGAACTTGCCGATGCCCCGGAATCTGCCGATGCCGGCCGCGTAGTCGAACGGACCTGGTACGGCGACACCCCAGTGCGCACCGGCGGGCGCCGGTATGTGCCGGGCGGCCTCGGCGAAGGAGTCGAGGATCTGCGCGGCGCCCGCGTCGGCGGACACCGGCCTGCGGACGACGGAATCGGTGACCGGCGGGCCGCCGGCCGTGTCCACCAGGGCGGCGGTGACGTGGGTGCCGCCGATCTCAAGGACGGGCACGCGGGTCATGAGGGTGTCACCAGGGACTTGACGACGTGGACGGGCCGTGCGCCGACGGGGTGCAGACGGTAACCGCCCACCGCCGCGGGCACGGTGAGTGTCTCGGCGAACGCGAGGTCGTGACGCCGGCCGTCGGCGGTCTCCACCACCACGCCGTCACCGGCGGCGACGTTCAGGATGTGGAAACGGCCCTTCGTGTCGTCCTGCGCCGGGCTCGTACCGTCGAGGACGAAACGGTGGACCGCGTAGAACATCTCGGGCAGGGAGCCGACGACCTCCTCGCGCCAGCCCGCCGCCTCCCGCAGGACGCGCGGCTGCTGGACGAGATCGGCGACGACGTCGGTGCCGCGCCGCGCGGTGTCGAGGTTGGCGAAGGCGTGCTGGTGCGACAACGGCCTGGGCACTCCGGAGGCGCGGCGCAGCCAGTCGTAAAACCGCAGCGAGTAGAGGTACGGGGTGGCGCTGATCTCCAGAACGAGGTTGCCCGCGCCGGAGGCGTGCGGGGTGCCGGCGGGGATCATGTACAGCTGGCCGGGGTCGGCCGGGAACGTCTGGATGTGGTCCTCGACGCGCAGCGGTGTGCCGTGCGTCGCCGACGCCTGCACTTCCTTGCGCAGCAGGTCCACGTCCGTACTCTGCCGCAACCCGAGGAAGACCCGGGAGCCGGGGTCGCTCGCGGTGACGTAGTAGGTCTCGTGTTGGGTGTAGGGCCAGCCGAAGTGTTCCCGCATGTACTGCTCCTGCGGGTGGCAGTGCAGGGACAGATTGCCGCCGCCGACGGTGTCGAGGTAGTCGAAGCGGATCGGGAAGGAGGTGCCGTAGCGCTCGTGCACGTCCTTGCCGAGGAACTGTTCGGGGTGCAGGACGCACAGGAGCTGGAAGGGCAGCTCCACCTGTGCGCCGGCGTCGGGGCCGACGAGAACGCCGGCTTCGGGAGCGATCAGCTCGTAGCCGAGGGCGGTGTTGCCGTTGTCGGGCTCGAAGCCGAGCTCTTCGGCGGCCCACTTTCCGCCCCAGGCGGTGGAGTTGAAGTACGGGCGGGTGCGCACGGGCTGCCGGGCGAGCTCGGCGAGGGTGACGCGGACCGCCGTGCCGTCCAGGGAGGCGGGGGACCGCGGGTCCTGTAGGTCTATCCACCGGTCGATCCGGGGCGCGAGCGCGTCGCGGTGGCGGTCGGCGACCGGCCAGTCCGTGTAGAAGAGGCGGCGCAGGTCGCCGGGCACGTCGGGGCGGCCGAGGTTGACGCCCACGGGCAGCGTTCCCGAGGCCACGGCGCTCTCGGCGTACCGCTTGGGCAGGTCCGCCCACCAGATGAGGTCGGGTGAGCACAGGGCGGCGCCGGGGCCGAAGACCAGCAGGACGCCGTCGGCGGGTCGCGCGACGGTCGGCGCGCCCTCGAACAGGTCGGCCATCTCGAACTCGGCGAGCGGCAGGAAGAAGGTGTCGGCGTCGTCGTGCGGGGTGCACAGCCGCTCGACGGCCGCCGACGACCAGCGCTCGCGTACGTCGAGGACGCCGCCTTCGAGGGACCGCGCACGCAGGGCCGCGGTGATGCTTCGGGCGGCCTGGTTCCAGTCCAGGGCCGCGGGTCCGTCCAGGGCGAGCACGGCCGGCCGGTCGGGCAGGGTCGCCACGGCGTCGTCCCACCCGCTGACCACGGCGCCTGCGGCCGGGTAGCGGGGGTTGCGTTCGTACGGTCGGGGCTGTGAGTGCACAGGTACTCCTGGGGATGTGAGCGGGGCAACCGCCGCGATGGTATCGATAACCATAGGGGGGAACAAGGAGCCGTATCCCCGCGTGGACCGTAGACGCAGATAGGCATGGGCGCTTCCGGGGAATCCCGTCACGGACTCTTGTTTCGGTTACATGTTGTCGTTAACATCCTCGCCATCCGAACCGCGGATGCCGCGCGGTACGGCGAGATCTCGCGGAGGGCCCCGTGCCCTCCCACCCACCACACCCAGAGCCAGGGATCCCCGCCGGGATCCGCAGGGAAGGGAACCCATGAGATCAATCGGCGGGGCGACACAGCGGTCGTCCCACCCACTCGGCCGCCGCGGCGTCCTTGCGGGCATCGGCGCGGGCGCCGCGGCCGCACTGGCCGGCTGCGCCCGGGGCGACAGCACCGCGGTCAAGCCCGGCACCACCTCGCTCGCCAACGACAACGCCACCTGGGACCAGGGCTACGTCGCGGCCGGGCACGAGCTGAGGAAGCTCACCGGGTACGCACTGCGTCCCCTGTCCAATCCCAACCCCACGTCGTACAAGCAGGTCACACAGATCTCGCTGCAGACGACCAAGGCCACCGACATGATCAAGTGGGCCTCGGGCTACTTCCTCAAATCACTGGCCCGCACCGGGGAACTCAGCGACCTCTCCTCCGTATGGGCCGACTACGAACGCAAGGGCTGGGTCACTCCCCAGACGCGTGCGGCGATGTCCTACCGCGGCTCCGTGTACGGGATACCGCTCTACGAGTCCTACTACGTGCTCTTCTACAACACGGCCCTCTTCCGCAAGCACGGCCTCAAGGCGCCGGACACCTGGGACGAGCTGCTGCACAACGCCGAGGTGCTGAAGAAGGCGGGCGTCGTCCCGTTCGTCGCCACCCAGACCGGCAACTGGCCCGCGTACGAGTGGTTCCAGGAACTCGTCAGCAAAGTGGACCCCGAGTTCTACGCCGAGCTGACCAGCGGGAAGGCGTCGTACACCGACCCGCAGGCGCAGAAGGCACTGCAGATCTGGCAGGACTTCATGGACAAGGGCTGGATGACGCCGGCCGACTTCGACCAGAACAACGGCCCTGCCGCGCTGAAGACCGGGCGGGTGGGCATGTTCCTGCACGGTTCCTGGCAGTCGCAGGGGATCGCCGCCACCGGCATGAAACCGGGCGTCGACTTCGACGCCTTCGTCATGCCGCCCGTCGAGCGCTCCACCCGCCGCTCCGTGATCACCGAGTCCGGTGTGCTCGCCGTCCCGCGCAAGGCCGTCTCGCACGACGCGGCGATGGCCAACGCGGCGCACTGGCTCGACCCGAAGGTCCAGAAGGTGTGGACCGACTTCCTCCAGGACGCCTCGGCCAACCCGCGCTCCCGTCCCGGAAACCCCGTGATGGCCGGCCTCAAAGACCGTGCGCTGAAGGAGCGTTGGACGCTGCTGCCGCGCTACGGCGAGTCGGGCCCGCCCAACCTCATCCAGGGCAACACCGACGACCTGGGCAGCTTCATGACCGGCGCCTCTTCCCCGCGCGCCACGCTGCGCAGCATGGCGAGCCGGGCGTCGAAGGAGTGGGCCGCGTGGGAGAGGGACGAGGCATGAGTTCTTCCGTCGAGCAGCGGCCATCGCCGCTCCCCGCGTCACGCACCTCGCCCGGCCCGCGGCCGGACCGCTCGCCGCCCGGCCGGCGGCCCGGCAGGCGGATGCGGGAGAAGCTGGCCGGGGCCGGGTTCCTGGCTCCCGCCGTACTCCTGGTGAGCGCACTGCTGCTGCTCCCGTTCGCCTCGACCGTCTACCGCAGCTTCTTCGACGACCGGCGCGTATCGGGCTTCGCCGGCCTCGACAACTACACCCTCTTCCTCAGCGACCCCGTACTGACCCGGTCGATCCAGAACACCCTGATGTGGGTGGTCGGCACGGTCGCACTGCCGCTCCTGCTCGGCCTCGCCATCGCCGTCCTGACACACTCCGGCGGGTGGTCCCGTGCGGCCCGCCTGGTCGTCGTCCTTCCCTACGCCCTGTCCGGCTCGGCCGTCGCCGTGGTGTGGAACTTCGTCCTGACCACCGACGGCGCCGCCAACCAGCTGCTCCAGGCATTCGGCATGGACTCACTGGCCCGGGGCTGGCTCCTGGAATGGCCCGGCAACACCCTGGTCATGATCGCCGCCAATACGTGGCAGTCGGCGGGCGTCGCCGTGATCCTCTTCCTGGTCGGCCTCCAGACCATCCCGCCCGAAACCCTCGAAGCCGCCTCCCTCGACGGCGCGGCGGGCTGGCGGAAGTTCTGGTACGTCGTCCTGCCCCAGCTGCGGACCGTCTCGGTGATCGTCGTCGGCACCAGCCTGGTCAACGGCCTCAAGTCCTTCGACCTGATCTGGGTGCTCACCCAGGGCGGGCCAGGCCGGGCCTCGGAGACGCTCGCGGTCTCGATGTACCAGGAGACCTTCCTCGCCCTGCACCCCGGAGCCGGCGCGGCGGTCGCGGTCGTCCTCACCACGATCGTCCTGATCGCCTCGTGGCTGTACCTGCGGCGTCAGCTGACCCCGAAAGGCAACTGATCATGACCACCATCCGCACCACACGCAGGTCCGCTCCGCGCGCGAGGCCCACACCGGGCCGGATCTTGCGCAACGCGACCCTGGTGGTCATCTCCCTGGCCTGGGCACTGCCCACCTGGCTCCTGCTGGTCAACGCCCTGGTGCCGGCGGCCGACTACGGCGGGACACCGCACTGGTGGCCACAGGGCTTCGGTCTCTTCGACAACATGTCCCGGGCGTGGACGCAGGCGGATCTCGGCCCCGCCATGGGCAACAGCCTGCTCTACGCCGTCACCAGCGCCGCCGCGGCCATCGTGGTCGCCACCACCGCCGCGTTCGCCACCGTCGTCATGCCGGTCAAACACAAGACGCTGTGGTTCTGGCTGATCTACTCGGGCACCCTCCTGCCGCTCCAGGTCTTCCTGCGGCCACTGTTCCTGGCCTACGCCGACACCGGGCTCTACGACGCCCAGTTCGGGCTGTTCCTGGTGTACGTGGCCATCGCCATCCCGTTCGCGTACTTCATCATGCGCAACTTCGCGCTGACCCTGGCACCGGAGATCATCGAGGCCGCCCGCATGGACGGGGCGTCATGGTGGCGGATCTTCTGGCAGATCCACGTACCGCTGTCCCGGTCCGCCATGGTGGCCGCGTTCGTCTTCCAGTTCGTCGCCGTCTGGAACGACCTGCTGTTCGGCATCACGCTGTCCACCAGCAGCAACATCCGCCCGGTGATGGCCGCACTGGCCGAACTCCAGGGCAACTACTCCAACGTCGGCCCGCCCGTGGTCCTCGGCGGCGCGCTCCTGGTCTCGCTGCCGACTGTCGTCCTGTTCTTCTCCGCACAGCGCTTCTTCGTCAGCAGCCTCAAGCTGCACGGCTGACCCGCACCCCGGCCACCCCTCACCGATCCACCTTCCCGAAAGGCAGACCCTGGTGAAGACATCCGCACGCGCCGCCCTCGCCCTCGCCGTCCTCTCCGGAGCGCTGTGGGCAAGCCCCGCCCAAGCAGCAGAAAACGACCGGGACACCACGCCCGCCACCTGGGCCCACCGCGCCGAGATCAGCTACGACTCCCTGCAACGGCACCTCTACCAAGGCCCGCAGGAGCACGGCCTGTACCTGGAGAAGACGCCCCGCAAGGCGGAGGAGAACCCCCACTCCTACCTCTGGCCCCTGCGCGAGGCGGCCGCGGCCACCGTCGACATGTCCGAACTGCCGCGCGTCGGCGCTCGCTACGACCGCGACGCCGCCGAACGCTTCGCGACCCTGCGGCTGTACTTCAACCCCCGTGACGGAAGGCCCGGCTACGACTCCTACCTGCCCGCCCCGCTCGGCCAGGGCGGTGACGTCTTCTACGACGACAACGCCGTCGTCGGACTCACCTTCCTCGACCAGTACCGGGCCACCGGCAAGAAGGCCTACCTCGAGCGGGCGGCGGAGACCTTCGACGTCGTCGGCCGCGGCTGGGACGACGACCCCACCAAGACGTGTCCCGGTGGCTTGCACTGGGTCGACTCCCCGGCCAACTACATGCGCGCCGCCAACGTGACGGGCCTCTCGGCCCAACTGGCCGCCGAGCTCTACGCCATCGAGCGCGACGAGCGATACCTCGCGAGCGCGAAGAAGTGGTACGAGTGGAACTGGTCGTGCCTGCGCCGCTCTCCCGGCCTCTACGACAACAGCCGCGACGACGACGGCACCGTCAACAAGACCCTGTGGACGTACAACTCCGGCGCGATGATCGGCACCGCGACCACCCTCTACCAGGCGACGGGGGACCGCAGCTATCTCAAGCGTGCCGTCGAGGACGCCAACGGCTCGCTCGACTACTGGAAGCAGGGCGAGCGGCTGCACGACCAGCCGGCGATCTTCAACGCCTTCTACTTCGACAACCTCCGCATCCTCGACGAGGTACGGCCCGACCGCGCGTACCGACAGACGGCCGCCGCCTACGCCGAGCAGACCTGGAAGAACAACCGGACGCCGTCCGACGGCCTCTTCCGCTTCCAGCCCTCCGGCGGAGGGGACCACGCCCCGGACGCCCCGGCCGAGACTCTCCACCAGTCCGCCATGATCCAGATCTTTGCCGGCCTCGCCACCGACCCTTCCTGAGGCCGGGCCTCGCCACCGACCGTTCCTGACCCCCACCCGCCCCGAGCAGCACGCCCCAGCACCGCACACGAGTGGAGACCTCTCCCATGCCCCGCCCCGAACTTGCCCGTCCCTCCTGGTGGGACTCGAACATGGCCCGCGACATCCTGCGCGACCGCGCGGTGTCCGCCGAGGGAGTCCTCGGCGGACACCGGATCCGCCTCGCCTGCGAACCGCTCCTGCGCCACGACGGCTCGGGAGGCCTGCTCCAGTCCGTCCGCGTCACCACGGGCGGCCGACCGGTCACCCGCGCCCGCGTCACCACCCTCGCGGGCAGTGCGCTGCGCTGCGACGTCCTGCCGGGACCGGGCGACGAGACCCGGCTGCTGGTACCGGAGGTGGAAGCGCCCACACCCATCCTGGTCGAGCTGCCGGAGCTGGCCGACGGGGACAGCGTCGAGGTACTGCTGACCCCCCAGCGCCACTGGACCCTGCACCTGGTCCAGCACGCCCACCTGGACATCGGCTACACCGACCCGCAGAGCACCGTGCTCGCCGAGGGACGCAAGTACCTCGACTCCCTGCTCGAACTGTGCCGCACCACGGACGACTGGCCCGACGAGTCGAAGTTCCGCTGGGCGGTCGAGGGATTCTTCAGCTACGAGAACTGGTCGCAGAACCGGCCGCCGCGGATGGTCGAGGAATTCCTGGACCGGGTACGCGAAGGCCGAATCGAACTTGCCGCGATGCCCTTCAATCTGCACACCGAGACCTGCTCCACCGACGAACTGCACGAACTCCTGCGCCCCATACGCGAGTTGCGCCGACGTGCGGGCATCGACATCACCACGGCCATGCAGACGGACGTGCCGGGCCAGGTCGTCGGCCTTCCCGACGTCCTTACCGACAGCGGGATCCGCTACCTGTCCGTCGCCCACAACTGGGCAGGACGTGCGGTGCCCCACCACGTCGGCGGCCAGGACCTGCCGCGCCTGTTCCGCTGGCGGGCACCCAGCGGGCGCGAGCTGCTCGTGTGGCGCACCGACACCCCGCACGGCCTCGCCTACATGGAGGGGTCGATCCTCGGCTTCGACGAATCCTTCGACCGCGTCGACGACCTGCTGCCCCACTACCTCTCGGCGCTGGCGAACCACCAATACCCGCACGAGGGCCGCGGCATCCCCGGATTCCCCGTCCTGGACGAGGAGTTCAAGGGCGACCCGTACCCGTGGGACATCCTGCACCTGCGGGTCCTGGGCAAGTTCGCGGACAACGGACCGCCGCGCCGCATCATCGCCGACACGGTGCGCCGGTGGAACGAGGAGTGGGCCTTCCCCGTCCTGCGCACCTCGCGCAACGAGGACTTCTTCATCGACGCCGAGGAACGGCTCGGCGACCGGCTCGAGACGTTCGAGGGCGACTGGACGGACTGGTGGGTCGACGGCGTCGGCGCGGGCGCCGTACCGCTGGCCGCCACCCGCGACGGGCAGGCGGCGCTCGCCGACGCGCAGACCGTCGCGGGGTACGCGGAGATCCTGGGGGCATCGGACGGGATATCTGACACGGCATCGGGCGGGGTGCCGGACGGGGTATCGGACGGGGCGCGGATCACCGGGGCCGCGCCGCAGGTGTACCGTGCCGCCTCTCTGTTCAACGAGCACACCTGGGGCGCGGGCGATCCCTGGACACACGGCGACCACGGTCACGCCTCGGGCGAGCGGCAGTGGCACTGGAAGTACGCCCAGGCCCTCAACGCCCACGACGGGGCACGCACCCTGCTGGATGCCGCGAGCGCCGCACTGGGGGAGCGGCTTTCGTCGCGCGCGGGGACCCTCGTCGGCTACTACGTCGTCAACACGTGCAGCTGGGAGCGTTCCGAGACGGTCCGGCTCTTTCTCCCCGAGAGCACGGTCCCCCTCGACGAGGCGGTGCGGGTCGTCGACGCCCGCGACGGCACCCCGCTGGAGATGGTGGAGGAAGAGCAGAGCAACGAACTCCACCGTGCTGCGGGGCGCTTTCTGCTGTTCCGGCTGCCGGGCGTACCTGCGCACGGAGCGGTCCGGGTGGACATCGAGCCTGCCCCCGTCCCCGCGGCCGAGCCGCAGGCGAAAGACGGCGCTCCGGCCGGTGCCCCCACGGTCCTGGAGAACGAATTCCTGCGCGTCCATGTCGATCTGTCGTCCGCGTGCATCGACTCGATCGTGGACAAGCGGACCGGTGCGGAACTGGTCCGGCAGGACGCCACCGTCGGTTTCAACGGCTATCTGTACGACGAGTACGCCACGGCCGGCGGGTTCAACCACCAGTCGAGCAAGACCACCGCCGACGCCTCGATGCACCTCCTGGCCACCCGGAGGACGGCGCCCCCGGCGGCCCTGGTGGAACGGACATCGGACGCCACCGGCGAGACCCTGGTCTACGAATGCGCACCGGCCGGCACCCGGCGGCTGCGGGTCACGGTCCATCTGCCGCGCGCGAGCGCACGGATCGACCTGGAGAACCGCATCGACAAGACCGCGACCTTGACCAAGGAGAGCGCGTTCTTCGCCTTCCCCTTCGCGATGCACTCCCCGGCCCTGCGGATGGAGGCAACGGGCGGGGTCACGGGAACGGGACTGCCCACGGTTCCGGGCTCCGCACGGCACATGCGGGCCATCCGCCGCTGGGTCAGCCTCCAGGAGAACGGCACCGGCGCGGCACTGGCCACCCAGGACGCGCCGCTGATCCAGATGGGCGGGGTCGCGATCCCCTACGCGCCGTATCCGCAGTCACTGGCCCAGGAAGAGCCCGGGACCGTCTTCTCGTGGGTCCACAACAACATCTGGGACACCAACTTCCCCTCGCAGCAGGCATTCGACCATGTCTTCCGCTACAGCGTCGGCTGGGAGGAAGGGACGGCCCCCGGCGGTGCGGCTCTCGGCGTCGCGGTGCTCGGCATGCGCACGGCCGCCGTCGCCAGCCGCCCCCTGCTGGCGGTACGGGCCGGCCGGACGCCCGAAGCCAGCCCCGAGACCACGTACTCCCTGCTGACCCTCGACGACGCCCGCGTACGGGTCGTGGGCCTGACCGTGCCCGAACCGGGACGCCTGCTCGTGCGCCTGCAGTCCTTCGCGGAGGAGCCTGTCACCTGCCGCCTCACACCCGGGTTCGCCGTCACGGCCGCGGCATCCGCCGACTACCTCGGCACGGAGGGCACCAGACTGCGCGCCGAGCCGGACGGCTCCCTGCCGGTCCCTGTACCCCGGCTCGGCACCACGGCGGTGTCACTGACGATGGCTGAGAGTCCGGACCCCCGGTGAGGCGAAGCCGACCAGTGAACAGGGCGGGCAGCCCGCGCAGTTGGGGCCCGGAGTCGTACGCCTGGCCTTTGGGGCCCGGAGGCGTTCGCCGGGCCTCGGGAGTTGCCCCGCCCGTCTCCCGGTGTTATGCATGAGTCATGCATGATACGCGGCGAGTGGCGAATCTGCTGGGTGCGACCGCCCTGGCCCTGGTGGACGGCACGCTGAACGGGATCTCCGGGACGACGGGCCTGGGCGGCAGCTCTGCAGCCGCTCTGGTCGTCCTGGCCGGTTCGCCGGGCCTGGGCGGCACGGAACTGGGGCGAAGGATCGGGCTGACCCAGTCCGCGGCCGCCCGTCTGGTCGACTCACTCCAGGCTGCCGGGCTCGCCGAGCGAAGCCCCGGAGAGGGACGCCATGTCTCGGTGACCCTCACGAGCGAGGGCCGCAGCAGAGCCCGAAGCGTGCTCGAGGCACGCGGCGGGACGTTGGACGATGCCGTATCCGCCCTCGACGCAGCAGAGCAGGCACAACTCGCGGGCCTTCTCGACAAGCTCCTCACCCGCCTCTACCAGGGGGCGGACAGCGCACACCGCATGTGTCGGCTGTGCGATCGGGCCGGTTGCGTGAGCGGCGCCGTGTGCCCGGTCGGACAGGCCGAGCGAGATAGCCGGGCCGGGGAGTGAGCGCTGATGGGTGCAGTCCTGGCGCTCGCCTCGTCGTTGAGTTACGGCGCGAGTGACTTCGCCGGCGGCCTGCTGTCCCGCCGTGCGCACTTCGCGACGATGGCATTCATCGGGCAGGTCGGCGGGCTGTTGTTCGCATGCGTCGTCGGGGCCTTCCTCAGCACCGGCGCCCCGCAGCTGCCGGACCTGGTCTGGGGCGCCCTGTCCGGGGTGGGCACCGGCATCGGAATGACCTTCCTCTTCCGGGGCATGAGCCGCGGCACGATCAGCACCGTGGTGCCCGTCAGCGCCGTCACCGGGGTCGCGCTGCCGGTCCTGGTCGGCGTAGTGCTCTGGGCTGAGCGCCCCTCCCCCCTCTCCTGGCTCGGTCTTGCCGTGACGGCACCGGCATTGTGGCTGGTGAGCCGGGACGAGCGGTCGGACTCGCCCGCCGAAGGCGCCACTGCGATGACCGACGGGCTCATCGCAGGTTGCGGCATAGCCGTCCAGTACCTGTGCCTGGCGCGCGCCGGCGACGAGGGTATCTGGCCGATCGCCGCCGGCCGGCTGGCCGCGGTCGTCACCCTCTTGCCCCTGGCCCTCGCCCATCGGACCGGCTCCCGCCCGGCGCCCGGCCATCTGGTGGGAGCGGGCGTCACGGGCATGGCAGCGGCTCTCGCGCTCGTCCTCTATCTCCAGGCCGTACGGCAGCAGTTGGCTGTCACCGCCGTGGCACTCTCTTCCTTCTATCCGGTGCTGCCCGTAGTGCTCGGCGTGATCGTGCTCAAGGAACGACTCAGAAGGACACAGTTGCTCGGCCTCGTCACGGCAGGCGTCGCAATCGGCCTGGTGACGCTCGGCTGATGGCGCTTGGCGAGGACCACCAGGTCTGACCCCCCGGGCGTCAGACCGGCCGGCACACCCGCGGATCTCCGGCAGGCACCGTCGCGCGACAGAAATGAGTTGCAGCAGATGCACGTGAGGCGAATGCTTACACCATGCAGATGCACGCCAACCAGTTGACGGTGACGCCTGAGACGGTGCGCACGCTGGTAGAGCAGCAGTTTCCCGAGTGGCGAAGCCTGCCGGTCAAAAGCGTCGCCTCGCAGGGTACGGTCAACGCCATCTTCCGTATCGGCGATCGGCTCGCGGCCCGGTTCCCTCTCGAGTCCGCAGATCCCGAGTCGACGCGGCGCCGACTGGAGTCCGAAGCGCAAGCCGCTCGCGAGCTGGCAGGGCGCACGCGCTTTCCCACTCCAGAGCCGGTCGCGCTCGGTGAACCAGGGGCAGGGTTCCCGCTTGGGTGGTCGGTGCAGACGTGGCTGCCGGGTGTGGTGGCCGCCCACGAGGATCCGGGCCAATCTCCCGCTTTTGCCCGTGACTTGGCCGACCTCATCGGTGACCTGCGCGCGATCGACACGCAGGGCCGCACGTTCGCCGGCACGGGGAGAGGAGGCGACCTGCAGTCCCATGACGCGTGGATGGAGACTTGTTTCAGACACAGCGAGCAGCTCCTGGATGTCCCTCAACTGCGCCGTATCTGGGCCACGTTGCGTGAGTTGCCGCGCGGCGCGGTCGAGGACGCCATGGCCCATTGCGATCTGATTCCCGGCAACGTGCTGGTCTCCGCCGGCCGGCTCGCGGGGGTTCTCGACGTCGGCGACTTCGGTCCGGCTGACCCTTCGCTGGATCTTGTCAGCGCGTGGCATTTGCTCGAGGCCGGGCCGCGGCAGGTGCTCCGCGATCACCTGGGCAGCGACGACCTCGAATGGGAGCGCGGCAAGGCGTGGGCTTTCATCCAGGCGATGGGGCTGGTCTGGTACTACGTCAGAAGCAACCCCGCCATGAGCCGGATGGGCCGGCGAACCCTGGAACGTATCGTGGCGGAAACGTCGCTCGCGTGACGTGAAGGGCCCGCACCTCCGCCAACTGCTCGGCCGGCGGCTTCGCCCTGCGTGATTGTCTGGACCCACCGCCACTGGGCCGTCTCTGGTGGACGAGTTGGGCCGACCGGTGGCGCCCCCAAAAGACACGGGGGCGCCACCGGGTGTGCTAGATGCCGCAGGCCGACGCCGACCAGAAGCGGCTTGCGCGGTGATCGAGGTGGGTGTGGTCACCGTGGCCCGGGTAGCCGGGGCCGAGGATTCCGTTGAAGCCGTGATTGCGGGCCTGCTGGGCGAGGCGGCACAGTGAGTGCGGGCCCGAGCCGAGGTCGGCCGCGTCGCCGTACAGGTGGCGGCTGCCTGCCGCTCCGCCGACCGCGTCGTTGCAGGCATGCGAGCGGAAGCCGCTGGTCACGCGAATGGGCTGGTCACCGAGTGCGTGCCGCAGTGCCTCGAGTTTCCACATGGTGCGCAACGCGTTTGCTTTCGCGGTACTCGCGCTGACTGCGCCTCCGGCCCAGGTGGAGTTGCAGGTGTTGAGTTCGGCGTAGGTGAAGTGGATCGGTGTGCAGTCGTTGTCCTGGAGGGCGTAGATCTTGTCGAAGGTCGCCGGGCCGGCCACGCCGTCGGCGGCCAGGCCGTAGGCCGTCTGGAATCGTTTGACCGCGGCAGTGGTAGCCGGTCCGTAAGCGCCGTCGACGGCGAGCGCGCCGCCGCTGCCGGCATGGCCTGCCACCCGTATCTGCAGCTGCGTTACGTCGGCGCCCGAGGCCCCCGAGGACAGGGTGCGCGACCATGTGTAGCAGCCATCGGCCTGGGCAGTCCCGGTAGTGGCGACGACGCCGCCCAGGGTTGCGGCGATGAGCATGACAATCGAGAGGATGAGTCGTGCGGTGCGTCTGGTCATCAGAGCACTCCATGGGGGGCGGGGGAGGGGGGATACGCATGTGCGTTCCGAGCCTGGCGGGGTGGGCGGCGCACGTCAACGGGGCGTGAACGGCCGTCATTTGTCGGACCTTTGGCGGTCGCTGGTTCGGGCGGGGCTTCCGCAGGCTCCGGCGAGCGACGGTGATGCTTCTTTGGCTGTCAGTGCCTGATGGCAAGCTCCTCTCCATGAGCGACGAGTCTTTCAATTGGCACACATTCCTCGGCCGTTGGCAGGAGGAGTGGGTTCCGCGCGCGGACCATGAGGAGGAGGACGACGACGAGGACAAGGTCGTCTCTCCGGGCAGCCCCGGAGCGAGCGAGGCAGAGATAGCCGCCGCCGAGAAGCGCCTGGGGCTGCGGCTGCCCCCCTCGTACCGGCAATTTCTTGCCGTGAGCGACGGGTGGCACGTGGACCAGACGGCCGGGGTCTATCAGCTCGGCGGAGTCGCGGACATCGACTGGAGCCGAGACCCCTACGACTTGACCGCTCTGTACACGGAGAACCTGGACGACGACCCGCGTGAGGAGGACGTGCTGCTGGCCGGGATGTGGGCGCGGTCGCTCCGGCTGGAGACGGACTCCGACATGACGCTGGCCCTGCTCGACCCCGGCGACCGCGACGACGACGGCGAATGGGCGCTCTACATCTACAAAGGCTGGAGCGGTGAATTGCCGGACCGCTATCCATCGTTTCGCGCCCTCATGGAGGCGATGTACCGAAGCTTCCACGCCGATCGGGTGGAACGCCCCGACTTCGACAACGCGACCACACGGGCACAGGACGCACGCGTCGAGACCGCCCGTCTCCTTGCTCTGCGCGGACGCTACGAGGACGCCGTGCCCCTGCTCGAGGAGGCAAGCTCCTTCGGCAGACCGCACAGCTATTGGCTGCTGTCCCAGATCCGGCATCTGCAGGCTCCGCGCAGCGCTCAGGACTACGGCTTTTTGGTGGCCGACCCTCGTTATCTTGCCGAGCTTCTTCCGGTGCATGCCCTGGAAGTGGCGTCCGGCGCATGGCGACTGGGCGGCGACGACCACTGGCTGGGGATGATGGCCGCCCGTGGCGTGGACCGGGAAGCCGCCGAGGACCTGCTGCACACGATGCGTGAGGGCACCCATCGCTATGCGCCGCCGGGCGAGTGGGGTCGAGCGGTCGCCGAAGCCCGCGAGTCGGCTCGCTGGGGTGCCACCGACGCCGCGTGGCGCGTGCTGCGCAAGGCTCTCGTGCACTGGGAAGCTCCCGGACCGCAGCTGATCGCGCCACTGGGACTGCTGGCCGATCCGATTCTGGCATCACTGATCACCCCGGAACGCGGGCGGGAAATCCTTGCGACCCCGAGGGCCGGTGAGCAGGGCCCCCTTCCCGAACCGGTGCCGGACCTCGACCCGCCGGGCCTTGCCTGGCTGACGACAGACGGGCCGTACGGGCGGCCGTTCGACGGCTACCGCTGCATCTGGGTCGAGGGCGTCGACCCCTCGACGATGCCGGCCCTGATCGGCGAGGAGGGCGCCGAACTCAGCACGCCCGTGGAGGCGCACAAGGCGTATCGGCGAATGCGACAGAACCACGAGCGAGATGGCGTGGAGCTGTGGGAGGACCGCGCGGAGGCCGCCGTGGGCCGCACCGCCGAGGGGTGGGCATTCGCCTTCGACGGCCAGTCCGGGCGCAGCATGAACCCCCGGTTCGAGTCCCTCGCACCGACCGCATCCGCATCGGGCCGTGCCGTGGTGGTCTGGCGCGCGCCGCTGAGCCGCTCTGAGGACAGTCACCCGGCCGCTTTCCACCTGTCGGTGGCCGATCGGGGCCAGGAGCTCTGCGCGTTCACCGTGCGGGGCGCGGACATCCAGGTCTCCGGCTCCATACCCGACGCCCTCAGGCCCGCCCGGCTGCTCGGCGCACAAGGCACGCAACTCGACTTCGAGACACGCGTGTTGGAAGCCATGCACAGTGAACTCGGACTCTCCCTGCCCTGTTTCGCACTCACCCGGGGCAGCCTCCCCATGTGCACTACCCGGTCCTGGACCCGGGCTCCGCGCGAAGGGGAGGGCTTCGCCTACCTGAGCTTCAGACGGTCTCGGTCCTGATCGGGACCGTCGACGGCATCCCGGGTGCCCCGTGCTTCCTCTCAGCGGTTGTGCTTCGTCGTTTTGTGTATCCAGGTCGTGTAGGCGGGTGCGCTGGTGTAGAGCCCCGGGCCCTGACTGCAGCGCAGGCCGGGGGCGCCGGGGCCCGAGGTGACGCCGATGAGTTCCCAGCGCCCGTTGGGATTCCGCTGGAGTTGAGGGCCGCCCGAGTCGCCGTTGCAGGCCATGGCGCGGGGTATCTGGCTGATGGTGCACAGGCGGGTGCTGCCGGCGTAGCCGGGTGCGCACTGTGAGGGTGCGCCTCTGCGGGTGTCGAGTTCCTGGAGGCGGACGGGGAAGACCCAACCGGCGGGGTCGGGTGTGTCGTCGGTGGTGCCGAAGCCCAGGATCCGGGTGGGGGTGCCGGGCCGCCCCGGTTTGTCGGCGAGGGGGATGGGTTTCTCGGTGACCGGGCGGTTCAGGCGGAGCAGGGCGAGGTCGTTGCGGTTCGGTCCGCTGTCCTCGCCGTTGCGGTAGCCAGGGTGGGACACGGTCTTCGCGATGGACCGGACCGTGCCCCCGGTCGTCCTGCGTTCACTGCCGATACGGACGGTGCCGTCCGGGGTGACAAGTGCCGGGTCCACGCAGTGGGCCGCGGTGAGCACCCACCGCGAGTCGATCAGCGAACCCCCGCAGACACCCTTGAAGGCGGGGTCGTCCTTGCCGGTCACCGGGATCGACACCATGGCGGGGTAACGCTGTGTGGAATCCGTCCCGTTGACGATGGCTTCGGCACTGGGGGTCATGGCGGCGGCGCAGGCCGCTGCGGCCAGGGCGGCCACGGCGGCGGTGCGGGCCGTCGTGCGGCGCGAGGGCTTCGGGCTGAGCACGGGTTCTCCGATCAAGGGGGCTGGTGCGATGTGCTCAGCCTCCGCGATCAAGAGGAGCGGAACCATCCGGTCAGCTGGCCTGTGGCAGGTGCGGTCAGCGGGTCCGTACGGGGTGGGGAGAACCCCCGCGCGCTCCCTTCCGGAGGGCTCGTTGCGCCGCCGGTCGGCGCCGCGACTACTCATCGTCCGCTGCTCCGGGCTTGGACCACATCGACTTGGTCCCGGCCCGGAGCGCAGGTCGCAGCAGCCCGATCATGAGGAGGCAGTGGAGCTGCGGGCAATTTCCTCAGTGCGTGCGGGGAGGGGCACCGCAGACGCGTCCCCGAGGGCGGGTGCGGCTTACGGGCCGCGCCAGAGGTTGGCGTAGGCCGAGTTCTCGATGGTCCGCCTCTGGCGTACGGCCTCCAGCTCCATCACCGCGTCGTGGACGGCGGCCAGCACGGTCGTCACCGACTCGTCGGCGAGGCCGGGCTCGATGTCGGACGGTTCGTCGGCGATGCCCACGATGGAGGCGAGGGCGGTCAGGACGGGTTCCTCGTCTTTCCAGCGGTCGGCTGCGCGGCGGCGCGCGGGCGTATCGACCGGTTCCACGCGGCGCGGGCCGAAGGGCAGCCGGCCGCTTCGCTGCGGTTTCAGCTCGTCGCTGTCTTCCAGGGCGGTCTGGTAGGCGGCCGCGAGGTCACGGCCCCGGCGCCACAGCCAGTCCTCGATCTGCTCGTAGGGTGCCTGTCGGGTGAGTCCTGCCGCGGCCTCGCTGATGAGCCGGTCGTCCGGCGTCGGCTGTCCGGTCGGCACGATGCGGTCGCCGTCCATGGCGATGGCCCCCGCTTCGATGAGATCGATGAGCTCGGCGCCCGCGAGGGCGAGGGACAGGTCGCCCTGTCCCACGGAATACTTGACGTCCATGGCGATGATGAACAGGTCTTTCGCCGTGTTCATGAACGGCTCCCCTCAAAGACATCGGCAAAGCTGCGTCCCCGCCCTCAGGCCCGCGTGCGGGGCCGGCCGGTTGGTGGGGCGAGTGTCATCATCAGTATCGGCCCTGTGCGCGCGGCCGGAGCCGTTTCGCATCGTGACGGGAGTTTCTGCCGGGGGCTTCCGGATCGGCCGCTCCCGGAAGATCCCTCGATGCCCCTCGATACACAGCGACGTCGCCGCTCGCCGTGAAGTGGGCCGTGCGCGGCCGGATTCGCCCCGGGCGGCATGGCTGCCGCCGCGATTCGCGTCGCTCAGTACTCGGGTGTCCAGCGCGTGCCGCGAATCGCGGTGCGCAGTTCGTCGTCGGAGGCGTCCGGGGCGACGCCGTCGGCGACGGCCTGCCGCGCCACGGCCAGTGCGATGTCATCGGCTGTGTCCCGGACATCCGCCCACGCCGGCAACAGCGGAGCTTTCGCGTCCACGAGGGCCGGGGAGGCGTCACCGAGCGCGCGAGCCGCAGCCCGCATCATCGCGTTGGTCACGCGGTTCGCCCGCGCGGCGGTCACTGCCAGTCCCACGGCAGGGAAGACGTAGACGTTGTTGCACTGTGCGACCGGGATGTCGACGCCGTCCCGGTGCAGGGGCGGGAAGGGCGAGCCCGTCGCCACCAGAGCTTTGCCGTCGGTCCAGGCATCCACATCTGCCGGCCGGGCCTCCGCGTTCGCCGTGGGGTTGGACAGGGGAAAGATGATCGGCCGGTCCACCTTCGAGGCCATGGTCCGCACGATCTCCTCGGTGAACGCGCCCTTTGCCGTGGAGAGCCCGAGCAGGACGCCCGCCCGTACGTGCTCCACGACATCCGCCAACTGCGGGGTTCCCTGGACACCCCAGCTCTCGACGTCGGCAGGATCACGCGCGAAGGCACGCTGGTCCTCGGCCAGGTCGTCGCGGTCGGTGGTGAGCAGGCCGTCGACGTCGAGGATCCAGCAGCGGGCGCGGGCCTGCGCGTCCGACAGGCCCTCGTCGACCATCTCCTGACGCACCATGTCCAGCACGCCGATGCCCGCGGACCCAGCGCCGACCATCACCACCTGCTGCTCCTTCAGCGGGGTGCCGGCGATCTTGCTCGCCCCGTGCAGCGCGCCGAGCGTGACGGCGGCCGTGCCCTGGATGTCGTCGTTGAAGGTGAGCAGCCGGTCTCGGTAGCGTTCCAGGATCGGTGCCGCGTGCGGGGTGGCGAAGTCCTCCCACTGCAGCAGGACCTCGGGGAGTTCGGCCTGCACCGCCTCCACGAAGGCGTCCACGAAGGCGAAGTAGTCGTCGTCGCTGATGCGGCGATGCCGCCATCCCAGGTAGAACGGGTCATCGAGCAGATCAGCGTTGTCGGTGCCGACGTCGAGCAGGACCGGAAGGGTACGCGCCGGGTCGATGCCCCCGATCGACGTGTAGAGCGAGAGCTTGCCGACCGGGATACCCATCCCGCCCACCCCTTGGTCACCGATGCCCAGGATGCGCTGCCCGTCGGTGACGACGATGACGTCGATGTCCTTGCGGGGGCGGTTGCGCAGCATCTCCACCAGCTGATCCCGGTGCGGCCAGGACAAGTAGAGCCCGCGCGGACGCTGCCACAGCTCGGAGAAGTGTTTGCATCCCTCGGCGACGGTCGGGGTGTACACGAGGGGGAGTGCCCTTGCCACGTCGTGGGCGAGTACGGCGTAGAAGAGGGTTTCGTTGCGGTCCTGCAGGGAGCGCAGATACACATAACGCTGCAGGTCGTCAGACTGCCGGTCGATCTGGCCCCAGCAGCGGCGGACCTGCTCGTCCAGGCTGGTCACCGCGTAGGGGAGCAACCCGCGCAGCCCGTGTTCGGCGCGCTCGCTCTCGGTGAACGCGGTTCCCTTCGTACGCAGCGGATCGGACAGCAGGCCGCAACCGGCGAGATCGCTCATCAAGCCATAGTCGCGGGGAAATGCCGGCCATCGCGCCCTCGACACGCCACCTGCAGTGGGCGGCGTGGGGCGGACACTCCGTTCTTGCCCTCGGTCAGTCAGAGGGCCGGGTCGGTAGGCCATCACGCGCTGTCAGCGCCGTCGGGCGGTCAGCGCTGTCGGGCGCATGATCGGCCCTTCCAGGACGCGCATGGGGGACACATCTGTAGAGCCCTCGCGGCTTCGGGGTCGGTGCCGCTTTCTTCCTCTGCGTCCGGATTGCACGGGCCGGAAACGGCCAGGTACCGGCCTACCGGTCCCGAAGATCGGGGCCGGTAGGCCGGCTGTGCTCAGTCAGCCTGCGTGGGTGCGGCGGGTCTCGAAGCGGTCGAAGGCCGCTTCCTGGCGCCACTGCACGGCCGCTTTCGGGCTGGCGGCGAGCAGGCTCGCGCACGCCCTGGAGGGTGAGGAGTCGCCCGGCACGTCGTGCCGGCAGCGCGCTGCGCGCTGGTAGTCCGCCGGGGCGCCGCGATCGCGCCACAGGCTGCGGCCGGGCAGGAAGGCGTATTCCAGCGAGGCGCGGGCCAGGTCCTTCAGTTCCGGGTACGAAAGATCGTAGGTGTCGGCCGCGTACCGGTACTCGTGGCTGATGTCGGTTCGTGAGATGCCGGGGTCGTCCGTGGCCAGGACGATGGGCACGCCGTGGGCCCGATAAGCGTTGAAGGGGTGGTCCTCGCCGGCGACGCCGAGGATCTGGGCGTTGCTGGTGAAGGGCACCTCGACCGCCACGTGCCTTTGCGCCATGGTGCGGGCCAGGTTCTGCCAGTCGTCCTCGTGGACGAGGTCGACACCGTGGCCGATGCGTTCGGCGTGCCCGGTGTGTACGGCCTCGTTGATGTGGAAGGTGAGGTCTTCCGGCTTGACGAGACCCGGCCACAACTCGCCCGCGTGCAGGGTGATGTGGGCTTTGGGGTACTGCTGGTGGAGGTAGTCCAGCATGCGCATCTGGAGCCGGTAGTGGCGCAGTGCACTCTCGCCGTCTTCGGGCTGCACCAGGTTGATGGCCACGAAGCGGGGGTCTTTCTCGGCCAGCCTCAGGCCGAGTGCCATCTGGGTGAAGACGCGTTCGGGCGAACTCCCGCGGGAGACCTGAGAGATCCAGCGCATCGGCCTGCGGCCTTGCGTTCCGTGTCGGCCTTGTCGGCGTCGCGCCGCGCCTCGGCGACGATGCGGTCCAGCTTGCCGTCGGCTTGCAGCTTCTCGTGGAAGCGTTCCAGGTCGGCGTCCCAACCGACCATGTCGGCCAGGCGTTTCGCGGATCCGGAGGCGGGGGTGATCATGGTTTCCAGGTAGAACTGATTCTGCGCGGCCGCCGTTTCGGCCACCTCGGCGAGGAGCTCGCCCGTGTGGCGCCAGGACACCTCGCCGAACTTTCCGAAGGTGGCGAAGAAGTGGTCGTGCCCGGGCTTACCGGCCGGGAAATCCTGCATCGACCAGGCCCGCAAGAGGGAGCGGTGGAAGGCGGCGTCGGACTGCGCGTCGGAGGCCGGCCGCTGTCCCTTGCCGCACGGGCCTTCGACGGCTGTCATCGTCTTCTTCTCGATGCACAGTCCGTCCCGGCCCGCGAGCTCGATCAGGTACTCCGTAGAGACGGCACCGGAGAGGTGGTTGTGAAGGTCTGCCCCCTTGGGCAGGGCACGGAAGAATTCCCGGGCGGCGGAGGGGTCGTGACGCAGGGTCTGCAGGTATGCGTCGGTGCGCAGTTCACCTGCGCTGGGCAGACGCGGCGCCGCGGCAGAGCGTACGACGCCGGGACCGGCGGAGCCGCCCCCGACCGGGGCGGGGTCTGTGGCATGGGCGGCCGGAGAGAGCAGAGACAGGGACGACAAGGCGGCCAGGGCAGCTGCACCGACCGGCAGCCTGCCCCGGTGCGTGCGTGCTCCGGCGAGGAGGTGGAAGATCACCTACGGATCTTCGCCGCGACACGAAGCGGCCCGCAGGACACACACCGCCGTTCATGCGGAAACCACCCGACCGAGTGCTGTGTTGCGCTTTGCTGCGCCCGGGGGTGGTGCCGCCGAAGCGGGCGGCGGCGCCCGGGCGAGAGCGAGTTGCTCCGGTTGGAGACAGCAGTGCACCGTGGTCACACGCAACCCCTGCCTCGCGGCCGTGCGCGTCGGCTGCGACCAGCACATCCCTCCCGCATCCGGTGCCTCGGCGCCGACCGCCTCGTCCATCGTGTGCACGAACAGGGGCCGGCTGCTGCAAGCGGTCATCAGAGGGGAGGCATCGAAGGCCTCCGGTCGGCCTGACGGCAGCGCGTGTGATGGCCGGTCCGCCCGGTAATGCCGCCGAGCTGCGGGGATTCGTCCATCATGGATCTCATGGTCAGCGTGCGGGGGCGGACGTTCGGGTTCGGATCGGCCACACTGGTGGCTTGCTGCGGCACGGTGGCGATGCTGGTGCGCGCGCTCGGGTCGCCGACAGGCGACATCGACCCCCTCGGCGCGGCGGTCGCTACGAGCTCGTTCGTGGTGAGCGTGTGGGGCGCGTTCATGACCCTGCGCTCGACACACTGGCAGGAGACCGATCTCGCCGAGGCCGCGGAACGCCTGGCGTCCCGGGTCCTGGCGGTGGAACGCGAGGCCCGCCGACAATTGCTCGGAGGCCACGACCGCACCGTCGACGTACGTTTCGTCTTCCGGCCCTCGCCCACACATTCCGCGCTCGGCGCCGACGGTGGCGGGACTCTGGCCGACGTGGCCGGCTACTTCCACCGTCTGCGGCCGCGACGCATGGTCGTGACCGGGGTGCCTGGTGCGGGGAAGACCGTGCTGGCGGTGCAGTTGATGCTGCGCCTGCTGGAGCAGCGCGGCCCTGACGAGCCGGTTCCCGTGCGGATCTCCCTGGCTTCTCTGGAGCCTCATCTCGACGTGGAGGCGTGGGTCGCACGCCACCTCGTCCGCGTCTACCACCTGCCGAGACAGGCCGCCGACGTATTGGTCACGGCACGGCGCGTGCTGCCTGTGCTCGACGGCCTCGACGAGCTCGACACCGTGTCGTGCCCGGGCTACGGCTCTCGTTCCGCCCAAGTCCTGCGGGCTCTGAACGGCTACCAGCAAGGAGTGCACAAGGCGGAGTTGATCCTGACCTGCCGCACTGACACGCACGACGCACTGGAGGAGGCCAGGGTGTGGGCTCACGACGCGGCACGAATCGAGATTCAGCCGGTCACCGCCACCGAGGCCCGCCGGTTCCTGAACTCCCGCGTCGACGACCTCTCCCGCTGGGCAGAAGTCCTGGACTCCCTGGACCGTAACCCCACAGGACCGCTCGCCGTCGGGCTCGCCACTCTCTGGCGCCTGACACTCGCCGCGACCGTCTACGAGCAACGGCATCCCTCCACCGGCGCCTACGCACGCGCCCCACGCCACTTGCTGGCGCCGCATCTGGACAGCGCCGACGCGGTGGGCACGCACCTCCTCGATCTCTTCATCCCCGCGACGGCCGAGCTCTTCCCCCGCTCCCGCGGCTCCCACTTCGACCCCGAGCATGTGCGCGACTGGCTCACCACCCTCGCCCGCTACCTCCAGCACAACGCCACCACCGGCCGTGCCATTGCCGGACACCGGCTGTCCGGCACCGACATTGTCCTGGCCCGCCTCTGGCCGTTGGCCGACACGCGCCACCCGCGCACCACGCTGGTGCTGCCCGCCGTCGCGCTATCGCTGACCGGTGCCGCCGGCCTGCTGGCGCTGCTCTCCACCCAAGGGCCTCTTCTCGCGCCCTGGCCCTTCCTCACCGCACTGGTCATCACGAGCCTGTTCGCGGCCTGGATCTGGTCTGAGACGTGGTCCGGGCTGGAGGACAACCACCGGAACCACCAAGTGCGCACCGCGCCACGGACCTTCACCCAACGGCTCAGGGAAGGGCTCGGCTACGCAGTCGTCCTTCCGGGCGTGTTGATAGCGGCAGTCGTCAGCGGAAGCACCTCCCTGTCGGCGGCCGAGATAGCCATGACCGTAATCGTCTGCGTCGGCGCACTCGGCCTGCTGTTCTCCGTCCCGCTTCCGGCGGCGCCGGAGAGCTCGCACCCCGCCCTCAACATCAGAAGCCACCTGGTCTGGAGCCTCCTGGCCCCGGCCATGATCTTCTCCGAGCTGATGCTCGCGGCGGCGCTGGCCGGTGACAAAGGTGTCGCCGCCACTCTCGTCCTCACCGTTGCCGGGGGAGTGGCGGGCGGGTTCCTCTTCAGCCCCATGCTGGCGCCGACGGGTCTGTGGTACGTCGGCCTGTTGTTGCGCACTCGAAACTGGACCCGCCGACCGCTCCCCTGGCGTCTGGGCCGGTTTTTGACCTGGTGTTACGACGCCGGCCTCGTCCGGGTAGCGGGAACCGCGTACCAGTTCCGCCACCGCGAACTGCAGGATCACCTCGCCCGCAGTGCCTCTCCGCGCGGGTGAGTGCAGCCGGCGCCGTGACTCCCTGAGCGTGGTGGTCTTCAGGCCGTGGTGGCCCCCTGTGCAGGGCTGATGCCTTCGACTGCGAGGCGGAAGAGGCGATCGGCCCGGGCCGCGGGTTCGCTGTGGTGTTCGGTGGCCAGCGCGATGCCGACGCTGAGGGTGAGCAGGTCGTGGAAGGTGACTCCGCGCCTGACTGCCCCCTCGCGGATGGCGTTTTCGAGCAGGGGGGTGCCCGCCTCTTCGAGTGCGCTGCCGCAGGAGTGCGACGCGGGCCGGTCGGTGGGGGGCTCGAAGGTGAGGGCGTCGGCGAGGCCGCGGGCGGAGACGGCGTACTCGACGAGACCGTGGAGCCAGTCCAGGAGTGCGGCGCGGCTGTCGTCGGTTTCGCCCAGGCGGCGGGCGCGCTCACAGAGGTTCTCGATGCGCTCTTGGAAGACGGCTTCGAGCAGGGCTTGGCGGGTGGGGAAATGGCGGCGCACGGTGGCCGATCCGACGCCGGCGGTGCGGGCGATCTGTTCGAGAGAGGCGTCGGCGCCGTGCGCGGCGACCTCGGCTTCGGCGACGGAAAGGATGCGCTGGTAGTTGCGTCGGGCATCCGATCGCTGTGCGGTCATGTGCTCCTCATTTGCTAAACGGCGGGCCCCGCCATATCTTAGCCCGAAGGTAAACGGCGGGGCCCGCCACTTATGTCTCCGCATCGTGAGGAGCAAGACCATGACCACCCACGCCGCACCCGTCCTTGTCACCGGCGCCACCGGCCGCCAGGGCGGGGCCACCGCCCGCGCCCTCCTGTCTGCCGGCACACCGGTACGCGCCCTCGTACGCAACCCGCACTCCGAGCCCGCCCGGGCCATCGAGGCGCTGGGCGCCGAACTGGTAAAGGCGGATCTCTCCGACCGGAACTCCCTGGACCCGGCGGTCGAAGGAGCCCGCGCCGTGTTCTCCGTGCAGATGCCGCCCATGACCGAGACCAGTGTCGATTTCGCGGGAGAGCTGGCCCAGGCCACCCATCTCATCGATGCGGCGAAGGAGGCGGGCGTAGGACAGTTCGTGCAGTCCTCGACCAGCGGCGTCGGCGAGCACACCCGCGTCCCCGGCTGGAGCGAAGGCCGCTGGGCCGCGCTGGAAGGCTATTTCGGCACCAAGCAGGCCATCATGGAGGCGGTGCGCGGTGCGGGCTTCGACCGCTGGAGCGTGCTCAAGCCCGCGTTCTTCATGGAAAACATCGCCGCGCTGCTGCCCGACGGACCCGGCGGCGGTCTGGCCACGGTGTTGGACCCGGACACCGAACTGGCACTTGTGGCGTGCGAAGACATCGGCGTGGCCGCCGCCCACGCCTTCGCCGACCCCGACCGGTTCCACGAAGTGGAGCTGGAACTGGCCGGCGACCGGCTCACCATGACACAGGTCGCGCAGACGTTGTCCGCGACGTGGGGGGTATCGGTCATCGCGCCGTCGATGAACGTGGAAGAGGCCCTCGCGGCGGGCATGCCGACGTGGGGCGCCGGACACGAGTGGAACAACGCGGTCACCCAGCCGGCGCGCCCCGAGTTCGCATGGGCCCTGGGGCTCCCGACGACCACGTTCGCCGACTACGCGCGCGAACATCTGACGGCCGCGCCCCGCTAACGGCCCTGGTCGGCAGCTGGGCTGAGCCAGTTCGTCGCCCGCGATTCCCGTTCGGGAGGCCTCTGGCGGTGCAGGGATAAAGCGAGGGCCTCCTGAACGGTTCACTGGCGTCGAAGTCCACGAGCGTCAGGAGGCACCCTCTCGGGCCGGGCCGGGCGGCCGGGTCTCCCGACAGCGGGTCATCAGGGTCCCGCGTGCACCTGGCACGCCCACAGGCTGGGCGTGTGGGGATAGGTGTCGCGCAGGCCGCGGACGGCGCGGTGCAGGGCCTCGGCCGTGCGGGCGACGTCGAGTGTGCCGTCGCCCCTGTTCAGGGCGTCGTACACGTGGAGTGCGACATCCGCACCGACCCCGTCGTCGACGTGCCACAGGGAGCCGACGACATGGGGGAAGCCGGCCATCTGGAACGCGCTGACGATGTGGACGGCCTCGTCGGCGAGTTCGGGGCTGGTGCGCAGGGTGTCGCAGGCGGACAGGTAGGCGAGCCGGACCGACGGCAGCCGCAGACGGGCCAGGTCGCGGACGGTCAGCGGGCGTTCGGTGTGGTCGTGCAGGAGAAGCCGGCTGGCGGAGGCGCGCTCCAGGTCGCCCAGGGCGTGGCAGGCGAAGTGGGCGTAGGCGTGGCGGGGCAGGGCCGAGACGACCGCGGAGTGTGTGGCGGAGGCGTCCGCGAGGAGTGTGGCTCCGGGGAGGAGGCGGGCCAGGTGCTCGGCCTCGCGGCGCGCGCCGGGGAGCGGGGCCTGTCCGGCGGCCCCGGCGGCGCTGACGACGAGGGTTCCGGTGCCCGTGGGACGGGCGGCGCGCCGGCGGGCGTGGTGCAGGGCGCGCAGCGTGGGGGTGTAGGAGGAGACCACCCGGTCCAGGGCGCCGGGAGCGGCGTCCGCGGGCGCCGCCGCGTGCAGCGGCAGCGTGCCCAGCAGGCCGCCGGGCGACCACCACACGCGGGTCGCCGCGGGGAGGTGGTCCAGGACCGGTCCGGTGACCGCCTGCCACAGCCAGGCGAGGGTTTCTCGTACGTCCTGCTGCGCGCGCTGCGCCTGCTTGCGGGAGGTGCCGGGTGTCTCGATGCGGATCAGCGCGTCCTGGAAGGTCTGCCGACGTGTTGCCGTCGTTTGCGGGTCGAGGCCCGGCAGCGGAACGGCGTCGATGGAGTGCTCGGTGACGATGAGGGCGTCGCTGCCGTACGGGGAGACGTTGACCAGGATCACGGGGCCCGCAGCGGCAGTGGCGCGCAGTTCCTCCTCGTCCCACTCCCGCACCGGACGCAGCAGGCCCAGTTCGGGGTGCTCGGCGCGGATCCGGGCGGTAAGGTCGCGCCACGCGGCGGCCAGACGCTGCCGTGCGTCGGCGCGGGCGTCGACGGGGCCGGAGGGGTCCTCGGCAAGGAAGCCCTGGCTGTCGGTCACCGTGTCGAGGGAATGCCGGAGCTCCTCGAAGCGGTCGGCGAGGCCGGGAGCGCTCTCCCGGAGCCGCGTCAGATCGCTGTCGGCGTCGAAGGCGTGGGAGAGGATCACGCCTCTCGCCTGTTCGAGCAGTTTGACCGCGAGCCCGGGGCGGCCGCAGCGCACCGCGCAGGCAGCGGCGGCGGCGCCGAGGCCGACGGTACGGCTGAGCAGGAACTCCTGGTCGTCGCGGACGAGGTGGCGTGGAGCGACCGAGTGCAGCAGGTCGACCGCCACGACGAAGCCGTCCAGGGCGCCGTTCCAGTCACCGAGCTCCGCTCGGACCTCGCCCCAGGACCGGGCCGCGTCCAGGCGCAGGACGGGCGCGCACTGGTGCTCCAGGGCCGCTTGCCGGAACCGCTCGGCCGCTTCGACGAGGTCGGCCGGGCGGCGACGGCGGCGCGGGCCCGGGGCGCGCAGGACGCCGCCGAGGTTCGACAGGCGCTGCGTGCGTGCGGGGTGGCCGGGCGGGGTGGCCTCGACCGCCCGCCGGTACAGCGCGACAGCCTCCTCCCGGCCGGCCGACGAGAGCAGGGCGCGGGGGCTCAGGAGCCGTGCGCCCGCGGCCACCGTGAGGGCACCGGGCAGGTCGGGGGAGTCCGGGGGCAGCGCCGCGATCACCGCGTCGGTCAGCTCGCGGGCCTCGCGGGCCTCGCCGATCCGCATCGTCTGCGAGACACGGACCATCAGGGCGACGGCGAGGTTGTGGCGGCGCCGGGGCAGCCTCGGGTCGCCCTCCGGGGTGAGGGCGAGCGCCTGCCTCAGGAGCCGTACCGCCTCATCGAGTCGGGCCACCGGATCGGCGGCACGCCCGAAGCCCGTCATGAGGCTGAGCCCGGTCGAACTCAAAAGGGCCGCCCGATGCGCCGGGCCCATGCCGGGCAGGTCCAAGGCCCGTCGCCGGCACTCCCGGGACTCGCGCAGGTCGTCGCCGTCCTCGGTGAGCAGGTGCCGCAGATTCAACGCGGTACCGAGGTTGAGCAGCCGCAGTCCGAGCGACCCGTGCCCCTCCCGGGTGAGGGCCACCGACTCCCGATGAGCCAGCACGGCCTCGTTCAACTCCTCCGGCTTTCCCGACTGTTGATAGCGGGCGACCAGCACCAGGCCCAGGTCGTCGAGCGCTGTGGGACGGTCCGGGTGGCCCGGCGGCATGAGCCCCTCGGCGTGCCGCAGTTGGCGCAGTGCCTCCTCCAGATCCGCCCCGTTCGCCTCCGGGGCGAGGAGGTAGCGGCTGTACAGGGCCATCGCGGGAGCGAGGAGCGGCAGTTGCCGGCCGTCCGCCGCGTCCCCGGAGGCCCGGGAGGCCGGGGAGCGGTCGGTGAGATCGAGCGCCGCGTCCAGATCGGCCCGGTTGCCGGTCGCGACGGAGCGGGCGCGCAGTGCGTTGCGCAGTGCGTTGCGCAGGGCAGCGGTCTGCCCCGCGTTCCCTGCCGCCGGCAGGGCCTCGGTGAACACGGTGATCGCCTCGTCCAGATCCGCAGTGCGGCCGGTGTGGTGCGCCCTGAGGACGAGCGCCATGCCCAGATCGTGGCCAGCCGTCGCCGTTCCCCCGGGATGGCCGGCGACAGCCCGGCGGCACACGTCCACCACCTCGTCGCACTCCTCGGGCGTCGCGCCCTCCACCTGCCGCAACAGCACAAGCGCTGCCCCCAGGGAGCTGCGGCCACGGGGCAGATGCGGGTCGCCGGGCGGCAGTTGCGCCAGTACGTCCCGGGCGATGCCCACCGCCTCGTGCAGGTCCTCGGTATCGTGCGAGTCCAGGTAGCGGTCCAGGAGCCGGCGCCCCAGACCGTCGAGGACGCGGGGACGTTCGGGGGAGCCGGCCGGGATGCGCTTGAGGGCTCCGTGGACGAACCGGACCGGGTCCGCGTCTGCCAGATCCCCGAACGGCCAGGTCGTCCCCGTGAGGGTCACGATGTCGGCCAGGCCGCTGAGCCGGCCCGGGAACCAGGAGTCGTACTCCGGTGTCGAAAGGACGGCGAGGCTGCCGAGACCGATCGAGGTGGCGATCCGGGCCTCGCGCGGAAGCGGCATGGCGGCCAGTACCACGGCCAACTCGTGCAGCCGGCGCACGGACTCGGAGGCGTCCGGCGGCGGAGTGTGCTGCCGCCCCTCCACGACGATCTTGAACGCGGCGACCTGGGCCGCCCACTCGTGGGGGCCGTCCGCGCCGGCCGGATCGGGATGCGTGGCGGGATCGTTGGCCGCATAACCCGCCGCCAACTCCGGCGGCACGAGGCCCGGTTCGGCGACCCACACCGGGTAGAGCAGCGTGCCGGACATGGACCCGTGGACGGCGCCGCCAAACCCCGGGGCGGCCATCGCGCGCGCGGCGCACAGCCAGCCGGCCGCGTGCCGGACCTCCATGTCGGTCGATAGGTCGCAGGTCCGCAGCAGTCCCCGGAGCTCGGCATCCGCCAAAGGACCGAACACCACGTCCGCGTCCACGCTCCCGTCCGCCGCCCGGGCCCGGTCCAGGCGCACCCGAACCGCCCGCAAGAACCACTCCCGTTCATACCTCACGGCTTCGCTCCCCCCAGCCGTCGCCTCCGACGGCGCATCAACTGCCCCTTAACTCTGCCTGCATTACGGCACACTTGGACCATGACTGCATCTCCCGACCTGCCCCGACCCGACCGCAGGGCGGCAGCGGCGCTGTGCGCGCTGCTCGGCTCGCCGGAGGACCTGCGCCAGCCCGGCATCCGGGAGGCGGCCGAGCAGACACGGGACTTGCTGCGGTCAGGCGCGGATTCCGACGAACTCACCGCCGGCTTCCGTGCCCTGGACACGCTGCTGCGCCAGGCAGGCGACGCACGCGGTCTTGTCAACGGCTCCCGGGGCGGGGAAGTCCCCGGCATCACGCCCCACATCAAAGTGGCCCTCTGCCCGGGACCGGCCCAGTGCGACCGCGTCGCACGGGCCCGCGACCTGCTCCCCGCCCCGCACTGCGCCGTCAACGACACCCGCATGCGCAAGGGCCGACTGGGCCCCGCACGGTGACCCCGCCCGCATGAACCCTCTCCTCGCCACCCTGGGCGGCAAACTCACCGAACGCTGGCTGAACCTGCTGGTCCTGCCCGGCGCCCTCTTCCTCGCCGCCACGGCCGTCGGCACCACCCTGGGCCACCGCCACTGGAACGACATCGACGGGCTGCGCACCACCCTGAACGACCTCGCCGCCCGTCCCGCCCTCGAACACACCGGGACCGCCGCACTCCTGGTCGCCCTCGTCCTGCTCACCGCGTCCGCGGCCTCGCTCGCCGCGCAGTTCCTCGGCGGCGCGATCGAACAGTACTGGCTCCGTTTCGCCCGCGACCCGCTGTCGCACGCCCTCGTCGGGCGACGCAGACACCGGTGGGCGCGCCGGGAGCAGCAGCTCGACGCGGCCTACCCCATCACGCGCACCGACGCCGAAGACGGCGACGCGGTGGCGACCTCGGCCCAGCCCTTCGCACAGATCCAGGCCCTCACCGACGCCCGCAACCGGGTGGCACTGCGCGAACCCACCCGCCCCACCTGGTACGGCGACCGCATGCAGGCCACGGCAGACCGCGTAGAGGCCGCCTACGGCGTGGACCTCGCTGCTCTCTGGCCCCGCCTGTGGCTGATCCTGCCCGAACCCGCCGTACGCCACATCCAGTCGGCGCACGACTCCTTCAGCGCCGCCGCCCGCCTTGCCGCATGGGCCGTGGGCTACGCCCTGCTCGCCTGCTGGTGGTGGCCGGCCCTGCTGGCCGCCGTCGGCTGCGCAGCGCTCGCCCGCTCCCGCGCCCGCGGAGCCCTGGAGGCGCTCGCCGGACTCATCGAGGCCGCCGTAGACGTCCACGGCCGGGAACTGGCCGAGCGGATCGGCCTGACCGGGGCGGACTCGACGGGGCTGCTCGACCACGAGACGGGGGACCGGATGTCGGAACTGTTCAGGAAAGCCGAGTGAGAGCGCGGGCAGGGTCGGCTCCACGGCGTGTCATCTCGCGTGGCACGGGCCGGATCACACGCAGGGCCTGCCAGACTGGCGACGTGAACAAGCCCCGGACGATCGACGCGTACATCGACGAGTTCACCGGCCTGGCCCGCGACCTGCTCCAGCAACTGCACGCACTGGTCCGTGAGGCCGTGCCGGAGGCGCAGGAGGCCATCAAGTGGGGCCATCCCGCCTGGGTGCACCCGTCGGGCACAATCCTGTTCATGATCAGCGGCCACGCGAAGCACGCGAATTTCGCGTTCACGCCCAGCACCCGCGAGGCCTTCGACACCGAACTCAGCGCCATGGAAACAGGCAAGGGCACGGTCAAGCTCCCCTACGGCAGCCCGGTGCCGAGTGACCTTCTCCGCCGGATGATCGCCTACCGCGTCCGCGAACACGAGGACGACGGCGTGCTGTGGATGTGAGCGCACCGCCGCCCCTCCCGTGCCATGCCGCGCCCTCGTGACGTCAGGCGGCGCGCTTTACGTGGCGGACCAGCCACATCAGCAGGGCGTCCAGATCGGCGGCGGCCGACAGGACCCGGTCGACGGCCTCGGGGGTGTGCAGCCACTCTTCGCAGCCGAGGGGACGGGCGGCGATCAGCGAACGGTGGCGCAGCAGGTTCGTACGGGGGTGGTTCGTCGGATAGCCGCGGGGAGGGCGTTTCATCACGTCCCCGGAGATGTCGTAGCCCTTCTTTTGCACCTCATTGAGGATGGCGGACAGTTCGCGGCCGCTCCCCTCGGAGGCCACGGCTGTGCGGAACATGTCCACCTGGCCGGGATCGGGGTACCACCAGGCGCCCTGGATCCGCAGGCCGTCCAGGGAGAACCGGAGGCCGATCTCGATCTTGCGGCCGAGCCGGATCAACGCGCTCTGGTGCTGCCACCACCAGGAGTTGGTGCGGTAGTGCCAGACGGAGAAGTCCTGGTATCGGGGGTCGGCGTCCGCGACCTCGTTGAGCAGGGCGATCATCGGCTGCCGCACCAGACGTTCGCGGTCCGCCCTGCAGCGCTCGCGGGTCGCGTGGGTCGGTTCGCCCTGGAGCTGCCATAACACGTCCATGGCCTGCTCCGGCCAGCCGGTGAACTCTCCGCGCATGCGGGCAGGTTAGCCCACGCACGGTCCGCGCGGGGAGCGAGCGGAGTGAGGTCCTCGTGCTCATCGCCCTGCGCCGCCCGGCCGTCTACGCATGTGATCGCCGTAAATCACGCGGCGTTCACCAGCTGATCCCGGCCGCCACCGGCCGATGGTCGCTGCCCGTGGCCGGCAACAGCCACGCACTGTTCGGCTCCACACCGCGGACCAGGATGTGGTCGATCCGCGCCACCGGGAACTTCGCCGGCCAGCTGAAGCCGAAGCCGTCCCCGGCCACGTCCTGGACCGAGCGCAACTGCGAGGAGAGGCCGTCGAGCGCACGATCGCCCATGGTGCCGTTGAAGTCGCCCAGCACGAGCACCCTCTCGCTGCGCTCGGCGGCGACCGCCTTGGCGAGCTTCGTCGCGCCGGCGTCGCGCGAGTCCGTCCAGAAGCCGTCTCCGGCCGTCACCCTGACCGAACCCAGATGGGCCACGTACACCGCCAGCGGCCCCTGCTTGGTGGTCACGGTGGTGCGCAGCGCCCTGGGCGGGTCGACCGGGATGTTCTCGGGCCGCAGCTTCTTGGCCAGCGGGCCGACCATGCCCCTCAGGACGTCGACCGGCCGGGTGCCGGACAGCGGCAGCTTGCTCCACAGCCCGACCGTGCCCTGCACGGTGTGGTGCGGGTACGCCTCCGCGAGCTCCTTCTCGTACGTGCCCTTGGCCTGGTCGGTCAGCTCCTCGAGTGCCAGCAGGTCCGCGCCGGAGGCGGCCAGCTCACGGGCGGTGCCGGCCGGGTCGCGGTTCTCGGCGGCGACGTTGTGGCTGACGACGGTGAGGTCGCCGCTCCCATGGGACTTGTCGCCGAGCAGCCCGCCGAAGAGGCTCACCCACGCCACGGCCGGAAGCAGCAGCGCCAGCAGCGCGGAGGCGGAACGGCGCAGGAGCGCCGCGGCGAGCAGCACCGGGACGAGCAGACCGAACCACGGCAGGAAGGTCTCCACCAGACTGCCCAGACCGGCCCAGTCCGTGAGCTTCTGGTGCAGCAGCAGGAGCAGGCCGAGCAGCAGCGCACACGCCGTGAGTACCGGGCCGCGCTTCCACGGGCCCGGCCGGGAGCCGCCCGCGGGCTGGGGTCTTTCGTCGTCGACCGCCGCGCCGCCCTGTCCGGCCGTCGATCGTGCTGGTGCTGGTGCTGGAGTACGCGGCATGGCGCCAGTGAAAGCACCCTGGTGTTGCCGGCACGTATGCGGATTTCGATACACCGGCGATATGTGCCGCCTCGTAGCCTTGAGGCATGCGTGTCTTGATCGTCGAGGACGAGCCCTATATGGCAGAAGCCATCCGCGATGGCCTGCGCCTGGAAGCGATCGCGGCCGACATCGCCGGTGACGGCGACACCGCTCTGCAGCTACTGAATGTCAATACCTACGACATCGCCGTCCTCGACCGCGACATTCCCGGCCCCTCCGGCGACGAGATCGCCAAACACATCGTCGCCTCCGGCAGCGGCATGCCCGTCCTCATGCTCACCGCGGCCGACCGGCTCGACGACAAGGCATCCGGGTTCGAACTCGGCGCCGACGACTACCTCACGAAACCTTTCGAACTCCTGGAGCTCGTGCTCAGGCTCAGGGCCCTGGATCGCAGACGCGCCCACAACCGGCCACCGGTGCGAGAGATCGCGGGCCTGCGCCTCGATCCGTTCCGCCGCGAGGTCTACCGCGACGACCGCTACATCGCGCTCACCCGCAAACAGTTCGCGGTCCTCGAAGTCCTCGTCGCCGCCGAAGGCGGTGTCGTCAGCGCCGAAGAGCTCCTGGAGCGCGCGTGGGACGAGAACGCCGACCCGTTCACCAACGCCGTACGCATCACGGTATCCGCCCTGCGCAAACGCCTCGGCGAACCCTGGCTCATCGCCACCGTGCCGGGCGTCGGCTACCGCATCGACACGACGCCCGCCACCGGGCGCGGGAGCGATGATTGTGCATAGGCAGCCCGGCTGGAGCGTGCGCCTCAAACTCACCCTCAGCTACGCCGGGTTCCTCATGCTTGCGGGGGCCTTGCTGCTCGGTGCCGCGGGCTTTTTCCTGCTGCGCAAGGGATGGCTGCGGACCAACGATGAGGGGGCGTGGCAACAGAGTCCGGGCACCGACCTCGTGCGCGGGTTCGCGCCGACGGCAGCCGCGGTCATGATGTTCCTCCTGGTCTTCGGTCTCCTGGGAGGATGGCTGCTCGCCGGCCGCATGCTCGCGCCCATGGACCGCATCACCCAGGCCACCCGCGCGGCCGCGGCCGGATCGCTGTCCCACCGGATCCGTCTGCCGGGCCGCAAGGACGAGTTCCGCGAACTCGCCGACACCTTCGACATGATGCTCGCGCAGCTCGAAGCACATGTCGCGGAACAGCAGAGATTCGCCGCCAACGCCTCCCACGAGCTGCGTACCCCGCTGGCGATCTCGAAGGCGCTCATCGATGTCGCCCGCGCCGATCCGCAGCACGACAGCGGCGAACTCGTCGACCGCCTCCACGCCATCAACACCCGGGCCATCGACCTCACCGAGGCACTGCTCCTGCTCAGCCGCGCCAAGCAGCGGTCCTTCACCCCGGAACACGTCGACCTGTCACTCGTCGCGGAGGAAGCAGCCGAAACGCTCCACCCGCTCGCGGAAAAGCACGGCGTCGTCCTCGAGACCAGCGGCGACATCGCCCCCGTGACCGGTTCGCCGGCCCTCCTGCTGCAGCTCGCCACGAACCTCGTCCACAACGCGATTGTCCACAACCTGCCGCGCCAGGGCACCGTCTGGGTCCACACCGGCGTCCGCCCCGAGGCCGTGGTGCTCACGGTCGAGAACACCGGCGAGCAGCTCACCCCCCGGCTGGTCGCGACCCTCACCGAACCCTTCCAGCGCGGCACCGAGCGCATCCACGCCGACCAGGCAGGCGTCGGCCTGGGCCTGGCCATCGTCAAGACCATCACCGAGGCACACGACGGAACCCTCACGCTTGCCCCACGCCCCGACGGCGGGCTTCGCATCACCGTGGAATTGCCCGCGGCACCAGGAGGATGAGTCGGTTGGTATCAGCGGCTCAAGCCGGCGGCGAAGGGCGTCGTCCGCCAGTGATCGACCGCGGGCTTGAGGTACTCCCGGAGCGGTTCAGCGCCTGCGGCCGGCGTGCAGTTCCAGCTGCTCGGCTTCGAAGCGCGCGCGGAAGTCACGGTCGTGCGAGACGGCGACCACCGCCCCCGGGTACGCCGCGAGCGCCGTCTGAAGGTCATCGACCAGGTCGAGTGCGATGTGGTTGGTCGGCTCGTCGAGGACGAGGAGGTCCGCGGGCCGGGTCACCAGGGTCGCGATCTGCAGCCGCCGCTTCTGTCCCACGGACAGGGCTGCGACCGGGACGTGCAGATCCTGCTCGCGGAACAAGCCCAGGGACAGGAGCTGTTCGGCGTACTCCTCCGGCAGTCCGGGCCGTCCGGCGGCGAATGCGGCGAGCAGCGGCAGCCGCGTGGCGTGCCCGGGCAGTTCCTGGGCGAGGTAGCCGATCCGGGCGGGGCGGCGCGCCGTGCCCCCGTCCGGCTGCAGGTCGCCCGCCAGGACGCGGAGCAGCGTCGTCTTGCCCGCGCCGTTCTCGCCCGTGACAAGGAGGCGCCCTGCGGGCTCGATCGTCAGCAGCCCGTCCAGGCGCAGCCGTTCCCCGACCCGTATGTGGTCGAGCTCGGCGAGTGCACCCGGGGACTGGCCGCCGGTCGCCGATGCCAGTGCCGTCGTGAACCGGAGCGGTACCGGCGGCTCCGCCACCGGGTTGCGCCGCAGCCAATCCAGGCGCTCCCGCGCCGAGCGCACCTGCCCGCCGAGCTTGGCCTCGCTCGAGCGGCGATGCTTGCCGAAGCCCTGCTTCGGGTCCCGGCCGGTGGTGACCAGCCGCCTGCCCGCGGCATCGAGCAGCTCCTCCGTGCAGGCCACCTCCTCGACCCAGTCCGCGTACCGCTGCTCGGCTCCGCGCCGGGCGGCGGCCTTCGCGGCGCGGTAGCCGGCCCAGCCGTCGCCGTACCGCCGCACGGTGCGGTCATCCCGGTCGACCTCAAGGATCGTGGTGGCGATGCGCTCCAGGAAACCGCGGTCGTGAGTGACCGCGATGACGGTGCCGCGGTGTGCGCGCAGGTGCTCCTCCAGCCAGCGCACGGCCGCCGCATCGAGGTGGTTGGTCGGTTCGTCCAGGAGCAGCAGTTCGGGGGCGGCGGCCAGGACGCAGGCGAGCGCGAGGCGCGACTGCTCGCCGCCGGACAGTGAGCCCAGCAGGCGCTGCCGGGTGATCCGGGCCAGGCCGAGCCCGTGCATGGCGGCATCCAGCCGGGCGTCCGCCTCGTATCCGCCGCGTTCCTCGTATGCGGTCAACAGGTCGCCGTACGCGGTGAGTTCCTCGTCCGACGCGTCGGCGAGCAACTCCTCTGCCGCGCGCAGTCTTCGTTCCATGGCGCGCAGTTCGCTCAGAGCAAGGTCGACGGCGTCCTGCACGGTGCAGTCCGCATCGAGTGCGAGGGTCTGGGCGAGGTGGCCGATACCGCCGGGGAAGCGGACGGTGACCTCCCCGGCGTCCGGCGTCTCGGCCGCGGCGAGCAGTCGCAGCAGGGTGGACTTGCCGGAGCCGTTCTCGCCGATGACGGCGGCCTTCTCGCCCGGCCGGACGGTGAAGGAGACCTGGTCGAGGATGGTGCGGGTGCCGTACGACTTGGTGAGGGACTTGACGGACAGCTGCGCCACGGATGGGGCGGTGGTGGGCAGGGCGGTATGAGCGCGGTCGCGCATAGGACTTTCCCCGGGTGTACGAAGGGTCTACGGGCATCTACGGGCGTCTACGGGCAGCAGAAACGGCGGCAGGGGCCGTGCCCGGACTCAGACGAAGAAGAGGAAAGCCATGACCCCACCTTAACAAGACGAAGCGTCTCGTTTCAATGTGTTTGCGGGGCGCCACGTTCGTGTTCCGCGGGCGACCTTCCGTCTGACCGCCGTACGCCTGGGGAAGCGGGTGGCGGGGCACGCTGTCGGGATGAGCTATCAGCTGCGCAATGGTGCGCACGGCTACGGGATCGTCACGAAGGTGCTCCACTGGACGGTGTTCGTGGCGATGGCCGCGCAGTTCGCGGTGGGCTACCTGCTCGACGCCGACGACAGCGGCCGGGGCCGTGGCCGGGGGCGCGGACGGAGCGGGGACCCCGGCCGGGGGCGGGGCCGTGGCGGAGAAGACGGGTACGACCCCATCGGCGACGACATGCTGCTCACCGTGCACGTCGTACTGGGGGCAACAGTGCTGCTCCTGGGCGCCGCCCGGCTCGCGTGGCGGCTGGCCACGCCGCTCCCTCCCTGGGCGCCGGCCTTGACCCCGCGGGAGCGGCGCCTGGCACACGGCACCGAAACCGTCCTGTACGCGGCCACGTTCGCCATCCCGCTCACCGGTATCGCCCTGGTGCTCTCCGGTGACGACCTGCTCGTCGCCCACATCGGCGCGCACATCGCCTTCTTCGCGGCGCTCGCGCTGCACGTCGGGCTGGTACTCAAACACCAACTGCTCAACCGCGACGGTCTGCTGCGCCGCATGGTCTGAAGTGCGCGCTCTGATAGTCGCTCAGGTCACGCCGGCACCGGCCCGGGGCTGTGGCAGTGCAAGAGCCGCCCTGCCGTCACTTCGCTGCGCCCGCGGCATAGCGGAGTATCACGGCACGGCTGAAGTTGGCATCGCCGTGCCCTTCCAGCGTGATCGAACCGATGCCCCACACCTCGCTCGTGCCGGGAATCGACGTGATCTCCCGCAACCGCAGCTTCTGCTTGCGGTCGGTCGCGGTGACCTTGCCGCTGTGGCCTGCGGTATACGGGGGCCGGCCGATTTTTCGCGGGGTGCCGTGCGCCGGGCGGTGGCGCGGCGAGAAGAGCACGGTGTCGCCGTCGCCGTTGTCTCCGTGCATGCCGGTCGCGGTCAGCACGGTGTCACCGGCCGGGACACCGCAGGGGCCGCAGTCGTCGGGCGACGCCTTGCTCCAACGGGTGCCGTCCCAGTGCAGCGCGAACGGCTTGAGATAGACGGCGTCCCCGTTGTCGTCCTCCCCGGCCAGGCGGCTGATGGCCCAGACGTCGTCCGGTGCCGGCGCGTAGAGCGCCATCGGGCTCACGCCCAGCGAGGCGGACAGCCCCGCCGGGGGCACGACGGCCGGCAGGTGCTCCCTCTTCCAGGTCTTGCCGTCCCGGTGCAGGACCACGGGGCCGCCGTAGGCAAGCCGGTCTTCCGCGTCCTCGGTACGTCCGGACGCCCACACGTCGCCGCCGGGCTTGCCGGCGAGAAACTCCACCGGGGCCGGCAGCGACATCACCGTCCAGCGGGCGCCGTCCCAATGCCGGATGCTGTCGGTTCCGTTCGCGACCCAGGTGTCGTCCGGGCCCAGGACCGCGACATCGCTGACGCCCGTGATGCCGTCCGGGGCGGCGACCTGCTTCCACCGCGTTCCGTCCCAGTGCGCGATATACAGACCTGTCTCCATCCTGCTTTGGAACAGCCAGACGTCGTCGGGCGATGAGGCTTCCAGACGGTAGGAACCGCCTTTGGACGTCTCGATGCCGGGCGGCGGTTTCTGGGGGCGGAAGGAGGTTCCGTCGTAGCGGAGCAGGGTCATCGTCTGGTTGTCGATCTGCCCCGTCACCGGCTGCACGGCGATGGCCCAGGCATCGTCGGCCGAGACTGCGGCGATATTGACGCCGGAGGAGTTGAGATCCTTGGCGGCGTAACCGTAGGTCCAGGCGTTGGGCGTTTTGCCATGGGGCTTGGCCGGCGGCGCGTCGCTCGCGCCTCCGCAGCCGGTCGCCGCAAGGGCTGTCACCAACCCCAGTGCCGTAGCAAGCCACCGCCGCATGTGAGTCACCTTCCCCTAGGTGATCGGGAGTCTACGACGCGGGCGGCGGGATCTGACCCGCTCAAGTCCTGCTTCGGGATCCGGCGCGCTCATCGGCGGGGCCCTGAAGACCCCGGCGGATAGCTGTGCTGTCGGAGGCGCCGATCCGATGCTCACCAGGCGCTTGCTCGCGGGATCTGTCGGGAGGCGCCGGCGCCGTTTCGCATCTCACTCGCGTACGGCGGCTCAGCCCCCGCCCGTGAGCAGGTGATCGCAGCGGCGCGGGCGGCGAAGGCGAGCACCTCCCGCCAGGTGTGGTCGGGGACCGGGGCAAGGGCCCGCGCCGAAAGGAGGTCGCGCTCGGACAGCGCGTACAGCAGCGCGGCGTTCACGGTGTCGCCCGCGCCGATCGTGTCCACGACGTCGATACGTTCGCCGGGCACGGAGAGCTCCCGGCCGTCCCGGGTGAAGACCGTCAGGCCGTCGCCGCCGCGGGTGATCACGACGGCGGCCGGTCCGGCCGCGAGCCATCCCCCGACGTCGGGCCCCAGCCAGGCCGCGTCCTCCTCGCTCAGCTTCAGCAGGGAGACATGCGGCAGCCAGCTCTGGAAACGGGCCCGGTAGGCGTCCGGGTCCGGAATGAGGCCGGCCCTGATGTTCGGGTCGAGTGCGATGAAGATCCCGCGCTCCGCCTCCCGTCGCATCAGTTCCTCGTACGCGCTCGCCCCCGGTTCGAGGACGAGCGAACACGTCCCGAGTGACAACGCCCGTGTGTCGGCGGCCAGTTCGCCCGGCAGCTCGAAAAGCCGGTCCGCGCTGCCCTCGACGTAGAAGCCGTACGCCGCCGAGCCGCCCGCGTCGATCGAGGCGAGGGCGAGCGTGGTCGGCTCGGGGCCGCGTTGGATGAGTCCGGTGCCCACCCGCTCGGCGCGCAGCCGCTCGACGAGCGAGGTGCCGAACGCGTCGGTCGAGATCCGCGAGCAGAAGGAGACCCCCGCCCCGAGCCGCCCGAGTGCGATGGCCGTGTTGTAGGGGCCGCCGCCGCGCGCGGGCAGCAGGGGCGCGGTCACGTCACCCTGGTCCTGCGGCACCAGGTCGATCAGTGCTTCACCGGCGACGACGATCACAGGGGTTTTCCTTTCGCGCAGCCGCGTGTGCAGAGGCTCGCTCGTGCATGGCTGCTTGTGCTGGAGCTGTTGGTGCTGGAGCTGTTCGTGCGGAGGGGAGGGGTTCAGACCCTGGCCGGTTCGGGAGCGGGTTCCGTGGCCACCGGCGCCACGGTCTGCGGCAGTCCCTTCCCGTCGGCCCGCAGCGTGCGGACCGAAATCAGGGTGAAGGCGGCGACGAAGCCCGACATGATCAGATACGTGTGGGCGTAGCCGATGCTGTCGTAGCCGATGCCCGCGAGCGGGGAGATGGCGGCCGCGCCGAGCTGCGTCGCCAGCTGGAAGCCGACGAGGTAGATCGAGGACGAGAGCCGGGGCTCGAAATGCCGGTTGATGTACTTGAAGATCGCGATCAGCATGATCGGCAGCTCGACCGCGTGCAGGAGTTTCACCGCGGAGATCGCGGCCGGATCGGTGACCAGGCCGGACAGACAGATCCGGGTCGCCATGACGCAGCCGGAGACAAGCAGTGACCGCTTCGGCCCCAACCGGTTGACCAGGAACGGCGCGAGCGCCATGCCACCCGCCTCCAGGAAGACCTGGACGGAGTTGAGGTCGCTGTACATGCGGTTGCCGTCGGCGGTGGTGGAGAAGAGCGAGGCGAAGTACGAGGGGAACATCGCGTCGTACGTGTTGTACGTCGCCGTCACCGCGACCACGAAGAGCAGCAGCCCCCAGAACGCCGGGTATGTGAGGAGCGACTTCACGTCGGCGGCCGAGACGGATGAAGCGGCGTGGTCGACGGCGGCGGCCCGGCGGCCGTTCGTCACGCGGATGGCCACCAGGAGCACGACGAAGACGGCGGCGGCGACGGAGGCGGCCCAGAAGTTCAGGTCCGGGTCGATGTTGAAAAGGCGCCCCGCGAAGAAGGTCGCAGCGGCCCAGCCGAGCGAGCCGAACATCCTGGCCCGGCCGAACTCGAAGCCGTGGAAGCGGCCGAGCCGTTCGGCGTAGCTCTCCAGCGTGGCGACGGCGACCGCGAACGCCATGGCCAGATAGGCGGAGCCGACGATCAGGCCGAGCGCGAAATGGCTCTGCAGGAGCGGGCCGTAGACGTAGATGTACATCGGGCCGACGAGCAGCATCAGGCCGCCGATCCAGTACAGGAGGTTCTTGCGCAAGCCGAGGCGGTCCTGGACGAAGCCGTAGACCGGCATGGTCACCAGGCAGCCGATCGCGTTGGCGCTGATCACCAGGGAACTGCGGCCCGCGCTCAGGCCTATGTCCTGGGTGAGCCAGATGGAGAACAGTGACCAGGACAGCGACCAGGTCACGAAGAACATGAAGAGTGCCGCGCTGATCAGGGTGAAGTTCAGGCCGCGCCTGCTTTTCCCCGGGGTGGTCGCGGCGGGGCTCTCGGCCGCTCGGCCCCGGGTTGCCGGGCTCTGGGCCGCCGGGCTCTGGGTGGTCATGGGCGCTCCCTCGCGCTGGGCACTGCGGTGTCCCGCGCAGCGCCGGCTCATGATGCCGGAACGAACTGTTCCTGGCCTTTCCTAACACGTGCTAGGGCGGGTCAACTATCACGTGTTAGGTTCCGGTTGGCAAGAGGCCGATTTCAAGAAAGTGACATCACCATGACTGAGGCAGACGACCGGAACATCCCGAGCCACCACGTACGTCCTGCCGCCGGGCAGTGGTGCAACGACCCCAACGGACCGCTCTTCCACGCCGGCCGCTACCACCTCTTCTTCCAGCACAACCCCGGCGCTCCGGTCTGGGGCGACATCCACTGGGGCCATGCGTCGAGCCCCGACCTGGTCACCTGGACCGACGAGGGCATCGCGCTCGCACCGACCCCCGGCGGCCGGGACGGACGCGGCGCCTGGTCCGGTTGCGCGGTCGTCGACGACGGGGTGCCCACCGCCGTCTACACGGGCATGGACCGCGACGACGGCATCGGCTCGGTGATGCTGGCCCGCGCCACGGACGACCTGATCACCGAGCTGAAGGCCGACCCCGAGCCGGTCGTCGCAGGACCACCGCCCGGCCTCGACCTCGTCGCCTTCCGCGACCCGTACCTCTTCTCCCGCGAAGGGCAACGCTGGGCCCTGATCGGCGCGGGACACCGGGGGAGCGGCACCGGGGACGTGCTGCTCTACCGCGTGGACTCGCTCACCGAGTGGACCTACGCCGGTTCGCTCGTCGACGGCGCCGACCCGGTGGCGGGCCGGATCGCCGGACCCGCCACGGCATGGGAGTGCCCGGCACTGCTGCCGACGGGCGACGGTCGCTGGGTGCTGCTCCTCTCGCTGTGGATCGACGACATCACGTACTCGACGTCGTATCTCGTCGGCGACCTGCGGGCGGCGGGCGATGGCCTGCGCTTCGTGCCCGCGACCGGCGGCATGCTCGACCACGGCAGGGACTTCTACGCCCCCACCACCCTGGTCGAGGACGACCGCACCCTGCTGTGGGGCTGGAGCTGGGAGTCACGCACCGAGCAGGAGTCCCGGGCAGCGGGCTGGGCGGGCTGCCTCACCCACCCGCGCGAGATCGGCGTGCACCCGGACGGCACCCTGCGTCTCGTCCCCGCCCGCGAGTTGACCGCGCTGCGCGGGACACCGCTGCCCGTCGGCGCGGAGCTGCCCGCGGCGTACGAGATCGAACTCGACGTACGGGTCGACCGGCCCGACAGCGAGATCGTCCTGAGCCTCGGCGCCGCGGTGTCCCTCAGGCTGAACCCCACCCGCGGGACACTGGTCCTGGACCGCACCGCCACCCCCGCGACGGCCCTGCATCCGCTGCCCCGCACGCCCGAGGCGATCGCGACCGTGCCCGGCGGCACACGATCCCACCTGCGGGTCCTGGTGGACGGCCCGCTGATCGAGGCGTTCGTCGACGAGCGGGCGATGCTCACGGAGAAGGTGTATCCCGCCCCCACGGGGCGATACGGGGTGACGGTGGTCCGGGGCTCGGCGGAGGTGGAGACGCGGGCCTGGATGTACGACAGCAGGCCCTGATCCCTGGCACTACCGGTACCGCTTCCTGCACAGCGGCCTGAGCCTGCTGGTGCAGTGAGACCGCAGGCGCCACCTGCTGCCGCCGACCCGGGAGTGCAGCACGGGCGCCGCGTATGTCATCGGGGACGCATCCGGATCGATCCGTACCCCGCCTCATCCCGGAGCAAGTCCCGCCGTTGAGGTCCCCGGTTCTTGCGGGAGCGCGCCGCTTTGGCCCCTCAGCGTGCCCCTGCCGGCGGGCGGACCGAGTCCCGGGCGACCACCGGGCACGGCAGGCGGCGCGCGGCTTCCCGGTCCACCGGCTCATCCGCTTCGGAGGCGTCGAGCAGCATGCGGACCGCGGTCGCGCCCATCTCGTGGTGCGGGAGCGCGATCGTCGTCAGGGCGGGGACCAAGTGGTCGGCCATCTGGTCCTGGTCGTCGTAGCCGACCACCGACAGTTCGGTGGGTACGTCGATGCCCAGGCGGGCCGCGGCGAGCAGCGTGCCCGTGGCCACCCGGTCGTTGGCGCAGACCACGCCCGTCGGCCGGGCAGGATGGTCGAGCACCCGCAGCGCCGCCGCGTACCCCTCGTCGATCTGCCAGCCCGCGCGGATCACCCACTCCTCGCGGGCGGTGATCCCGGCGGCCCGCAGTCCGTCGCGGAAGCCGCGTGTCCGGTCCGACGCGGCGATGTCGCCGGTCGAGCCGCCGAGCAGCGCGATGTCACGGTGCCCCGCCTCGATGAGCACGTTCACCGCGGAACGGCCGCCTTTGCGCTCGTCCGGCACCACCGAAGCGTACGAACCGGCCTCGCGCGGCAGGCAGTTGGCGAGCACCGTGCGGGACGGATCGATGCCATCGGGTACGGCGGTGCGGCGCATGGACATCGTCGCGTACACGATCCCGTCCACCCGGCGGGCCCGCAGTTCGGCGACCGCCTCCGACTCGGCGGCCGGGTCGAGGCGGGATTCCATGAGCAGCACCTGGTGCCCGCGCTCACGGGCCGCCTCCATCGCGCCGAGTACAAGACGGCCGGCGAACGGGCTCGTCGCGATCTCGTCGCTGAGCAGTCCGATCACCGCGCTGCGCTGCTTGCGCAGCGAGCGCGCCACCTCGTCGGGGCGGTAACCGAGCTGATCGGCGGCCTTCCTGATCCGCGCCTGGGTCTTGGCGGAGAGATTCCCCGCGGCGCGCCCGCTGAAGACGAAAGACACGGCGGCGCGTGACACCCCGGCAAGCTCGGCGACATCGCGGGCGGTGGGGCGGCTCAAGTGTCTCCTCCTGGTGGGTGACTGCGGGCGACAATCGTGACCGCCAGTATCGCCGGAGCGTCCGGCCGTGTCGCGACACAGGGGGCGCGGCTAGGCTGACGTGGATCAAGGCGGAACAGCCGTGCGGCATCGAAGGGGGGCGGGGAACATCGAGAACGCCGACAGCGTGAGCAGGGACGCGGGCAGGCCCGAGCGGCCGACGTCGAAGGACGTCGCGCGTCTTGCCGGTGTCTCGCACACCGCCGTCTCCTTCGTCTTCAACGGCCGGGCCGAAGGCAATCTCTCTCCCGCGACCCAGGGGCGCATCCGCAAGGCCGCCGAGCAACTGGGCTACCGGCCCAACGCCGTCGCCCGCGGCCTGCGCCGCCGTCGAACGGCCGTGATCGGCCTGGTCACCGACCACATCGCCTCGTCGCCGTTCGCCGGGGCGCTGCTGCGCGGCGCGATGGAGACCGCCTGGGACCGCGAGCACCTGGTGCTCACCGTCGACTCCACCGGCGACCTCGCCAAGGAGGAAGCGGCCATCGCCGAGCTTTTGGACCGGCGGGTGGACGGCATCATCTACGCCGCCATGTCCCTGCGCTCCGTCCGTGTCCCCGCGGGCCTGAAGCGCACCTTCGCGGTGCTCGCCAACTGTCTGCCCGACGACGGCTCGCTGGCCGCGGTGATCCCCGCCGAGCGGTCCGGCGGCCGGGCTGCGGCCAAGCTCCTCCTCGACGCCGGGCACCGCAGGATCGCCCTGGTCGGCGGGCTCGACGACATCGCGTCGGCGGAGCGCCTGCGCGGTTTCCGGGACGCGCTGCGGACGGTGGGAGAGCGCGTCGGCGAGGACCGGATCGTGCGCGGCGGAGGCGAGATCTCCGCCGGTTACGCGGGAGCGATGCGCCTGCTGGACGGTGTGCCCGCCGAGCGGCGCCCCACGGGCATCGTCTGCTACAACGACCGGGTCGCGGCGGGCGTCCTGCACGCCGCGGCCCGGCTCGGCATCGATGTCCCCGGTGAACTTTCGCTGGTCGGCTACGACGATCAGGAGCACATGGCAGGGTTCCTGGACCCGCCGCTGACCACCGTCGCGTTGCCGCACCGTGCCATGGGCGAGGTGGCGACGGGGCTGCTTCTGGACGCCATAGAGAACGCCACACCGCCTGCCGTGGAGGTCCGGCGTCTGAAGTGTCCGGTGGTGGTGCGTGACTCGGTGGGGCCGCCTCGTGCGTGAGGGCGCGGGGCGCGGTCCGTCCGCGGGCGCGTGGTGGCGGAGTCGCGCCCACGCGCCGTAGCCGCATGTGCCGCAGTCCCTCCCGCGTTTCTTCGGGGCGTGCCTGGCCGAGGCTCGCTCACTCGTGCCCGGGCGCCATGACTTCCCAGCCGGTGACCCGCGCGCCCTCTCCGGCGACCGTCAGCTCGGCGACGTCGTCCGGGCGTCGGTAGATACGTTCTGTCGCCACCGCGCGGTCCGCCACGAAGAGTTCGAGCAGGGAGCCGTCGGCCAGGATGCGGACGTCAAGTCCCCCGGGTGGGGCTGGACGTGTCGTCAGCGTGATCGGTGCCGAGTCGTCGGGCCGTGCGCGGGGCCAACCGGTGCGAACCAGCGTCGCCGTGCCCGCCGCCGGGTCGAGTCTCAGCGTCAGCTCCGCGCCCGACGCGGCCCGCAGCAGCGTGACCGTGGTGGACGCGACGGCGCTGACCTCGATGTCGTACGCGAGAGGCAGCGGCGTACGACTGCCCGCCTGCGTCACGAACGGCGTCCGGGCGCGCAGGAGTTTGAGCTCCGGTGCCGGGCTGACGCGTATGGTGCCGTCGGGGTGGGTGTCGATGACCCGCGGCGCCGTCAGGACACCGGACCAGCCCGCGTCGTCCACCTCCTGCTGCCCCCGCGCCTCCCGGGCCCAGCCCCACAGCAGATTCCGGCCCGCTTGTGTGTCGTGCAGCACGGCCGGCGCGTAGCAGTCCCTGCCCAGATCGAGCGGGCCACCGGCGCGAGGCGTGAAGCCGGTCAAGGTGCCATCGCCGGACGTGAGGAGATGGCCGGTCAGGTAGGCCGTCGACATCGGAGAGCCGTCCCACAGCGACACCACCAGCGTCCAGTCGCCGCCGTGCCCCTCGAAGAGCTGCGGACATTCCCAGCCCACCGCGCCGCCGCCGAACGCCTTCTGAGCCACCGGGTCGTGCCCGTCCGCCAACACCCCGGCGAAGCGCCAGGACGTGAGGTCGTGGCAGTCGTACAGGAGGACCGACGGCGTGCCGTCGGCGTGGCCCGCGCCGACCAGTGCCCAGCGGCGCCCGCCGTGCTCGAAGACGAACGGGTCGCGGAACATCGTCACGTCCAGGCCCGGTGGCGGCGCGGAGACCACCGGCTCGGGCAGCGCGACCCAGGCCGTCAGATCCGGGGAGTCGGGGCACGCGTGGGCCAGGCAGATGGTGCCGAGCCCGGTATGTGCGAGGTCCACGCCGGTGTAGACGGCGGTGGGCACGCCCGCGTCGTCCACCACGCATCCCGACCAGCAGCCTCCCTCGTCCGGGCCGCCCGGTGTCGGGGTGAGCGCGATGGGGTGGTGCTCCCAGTGGGCGAGGTCGGCGCTGGAGACGTGGCCCCAGTGCATGTTGGCGTGCACCGGAGCGTCGGGGTTGTGCTGGTAGAAGAGGTGGTAGCGGCCGTGCCAGTAAAAGGGGCCGTTGGGGTCGTTGATCCAGTTCGCGGGTGGCCTGACCCGGAAGCGCGGGGCGTGGACGTCGGTGTCGGTGCGGGGATTTCTCAACGGTTCACTCCTGCGGATGTGATGCCCTCGCGCAGCGGGCGCTGGCCGACGGCGAAGACGGCGATGGCGGGGATCATGGAGAGTACGACGCCCGCGAGGACCACGGACACGGATCCGGTGCCGAGGTTGCCCTGGAGGGATACCAGGCCGAGCGGCAGCGTGAAGTTGTCGGTCGACGTCTCCAGGATCAGTGGGCGGAAGAACTCGTTCCAGTGGTAGTTGAAGGCGAGGACGCCCACGATGGCCAGGCCCGGCGCGGCCAGCGGCGCGTACACCGAGCGGAAGATCCGCCAGGGCCCCGCGCCGTCGATCATCGCCGCCTCGCCGAGGTCCTTGGGCATGCCGAGGAAGTACTGCCGCATCAGGAACGTCCCGAACGCGGTGGGCCAGGCGGGGATGATCAGCCCGAGCAGTGTGTCGGTCAGGCCCATGGACTTCAGGATCAGGAACACCGGCACGATCGTGACCTGCAGCGGCACCATCATCGTTGCGAGGACGAGCCCGAACAGCGGTTTCTTGAAACGGAATTCGAGGCGTGCGAAGGCGTAACCGGCAAGACCCGCGGTGATCATCTGGCCGACCGCGATCAGCGCGGTCACCAGGGTCGAGTTGAGCGCGAACAGCCATACGTCGATCTGCGCGAAGACCTGGCTGTAGGCCTCGGTCGTCGGCGCGGACGGAATGATCTGCGGGGGCAGGTCGAAGGACTCGGCGGGGGCCCGCAGCGAGGTGGACACGGTCCAGATCACCGGGCCGAGGGTGAGCAGCGCGACGACGCCCAGACCGGCGATCCGCGCCCATGAGGACAGGCCGTACGTCATACGGTTCACAGGGATCACCCGGGCCTACTGGTAGTGGACGAATCGCCGGCTGAGCCGGAACTGGAGTGCCGTGACCGCCAGGATCAGGGCGAAGAGCAGCACGCCGACCGCCGAGGCCTCGCCGAACCGAAGCTGCTCGAATGCGCTCTGGTAGATGACCATCACGACGGTGCGGGTGGAATCGCCGGGTCCGCCGTCGGTCAGGACGTAGGGCTGCTCGAAGACCTGGAGGGCGTTGATGATGCCCACCACCGAGGCGACGAGGAGGGTGGGCGAGAGCAGCGGCAGGGTGATGGCGAGGTGCTTGCGGATGCCGGTGGCGCCGTCCAGCGACGCGGCCTCGTGGATCTCCTTGGGGATGTTGTTGAGGCCCCCGACGAAGAGCAGGAAGGAGAAGCCGAACTGCTGCCACACATAGACCAGGACGACCGCGGCCATCGCGGAGTCCTCCGAGGTGAGCCAGGGGACCGGGTCGATGCCGACATGGCCGAGCAGCCAGTTGATCACCCCGAATTCCTGGTTGAAGAGGTACTTCATGACCACCGAGATGGATGCCGCGGACAGCACGAGCGGGAAGAAGAACGCCGAGCGGAACGTCGAACGCAGCCAGCCGGGCAGCCGGTTGTCGAGCGCGAGGGCGAGGACGAGCGCGAGCAGCAGCTGCAGGGCGACCGCGAAGAACATGAACACGAGGGTGTTGGAGAAGGAGACGAGGACCGTGTCGTCGGTGAAGGCCGCGCGGTAGTTGTCGGTCCCCGCGAACGTCGGCGAGTCGATGACGTTCCAGTGGAAGAAGCTCAGGACGACGGACCCGGCGATCGGTACGACGGTGAAGACCAGGACGCCGATGACGGTCGGCGCGAGGAAGAGCGCGGCCAGGAGGCGTGTTCCGCGCTCCCGTGCGCTGGGCCGGGGCTCCGGCTTCCTGACGGCGGCCTTGGCCTCTGCCCTGTGCTGGGTGGTCGTCATACGTCACGCTCCATGGCCTTCTCCAGATCGCCTTGCAGCCGCCGCAGCGCGGGACGCACCCCGCGCGGATCGCCGAGCGCGGTGCCGGTGTGCTTGAGGAGGAGTTGCTCGACCTCGGCGACCTGCGGCGGTGCCGGAATCGGTCCTGTGGTGGGGAACTTGTCGAGGGTGTCGTAGAAGACCTGCCAGTTCGTCGGCCCTGTCTTGGCGTAGCGGGCCGCCTGGACCATCGAACGCCGTGCCGGGGTCGTCTGGTTGGCCAGGAAGAGCTCGGCCAGGACGTCCTTGCGCACGGAGTACTTGATGAACTCCCAGGCCGCGTCCTGCTTCTTCGACGTACGCAGAAGCGCATAGCCGGCGGCGCCGAACTGGTGGCGCTGGGTGCGCCAGCGGGGGAAGTGCTGCACGTCGTAGCCCGTGCGCCGCATGCCCGCGTCGTGCAGTCCGCCTGCCCAGAAGCCGCCCGCCGGGGTGACGCCGACGCGGCCGGTGGAGAAGACGCCGACCAGGTTGTCGCCGTTGCCGCCCTCGGGGCGCGAGCAGAGCCGGTCCCGGATGAGCGAGGCCAGATAGTCGTAGACCTCCTCGACGCGCTCATGGGTGGCCAGGGGAGTGCGCCAGCGGTAACCGCCGCCCCGGCCGCGGCGCTGGTCGGCCGGGTAGAAGTCGTTCCACAGCCAGTCGCCGCCGGGTGCCTTGGACTCGGCGAGGACGTTCGTGTCGTTGGCGAACAGCCACGGGACGACGCCGCCCCACAGGCGGTTGGTCCAGAAGTACGGGGTGAAGTGGGAGCCGCCGCCGCGCTTCAACTCCCTGAGCAGCGCGGTGAACTGGTCGCGGGTCCAGTCGGGCGGCGGCAGTTCGGCGCCGGCCTTCCGCAGAACCGCGGTGTTGAGATACATGTCGGCCGCGTTGAACTCGACCGGCAGCTGATAAAGGCTGCCCTCGTACATCATCGACTCGACCAGCGAGGGATGGACGTCCGCGAAGTACTCGCGCAGCTCGTCCGCGTCGCGCTTGACCCAGGTGTCGAGCGGCACTCCGAGGCGCTGGGCGAAGAGCTGCACGCCCTCGGTGGCGACGTAGACGAGGTCGGGTTGGGTGCCCGCGGCGATCTGGGTGAGGATCTTGGCGAAGAAGTCGGACCAGTCGGTGGCCTGGATCGGCAGCAGGCGCAGTTTGATGTCGGGGTGCAGCTTCTGGAAGCCCTCGCGCAGAGCGCGCTGCGCTGCCGGGTCGAAGGCGGAGCCGAGCGTGGCGACGACAAGGGAGTCGCCGTCCCGGCCGGGGATGTCGGCGCCGGTGAGCCGGTCCCAGCTCGCGGCGGTGCCGGCGAGTGCGGCGGCGCCGGCGCCGTAGCCGCCGTAACGGAGCAGGGTGCGGCGGGGGAGACCTGAGTGTGGTGAGTCGGTCATCGGGGCCTCTCGTAGGGGCCTAACTCGTGTTAGTAAAGAACTGTGACCCAGATGATGAGAACCGGGTAACTCCCCTGTCAACCCTCCCGATCGCTTGACCTTTAACGAGTTAGGTCTACAGTCCTGATCCAGCGTGGACCACCGTGGCCACGGCGGCAGGAGAGAAGCGAGGAACGATGCGTGACATGAGCCGAAGGGCGCTGATCCGGGTCGGAGCCGTGGGCGCGGCGCTGGCCGCGATACCCGCGGGACCGGCGGCCGCCCGCCCCGGCAAGCCCGGCAAGCGGGGCGCGAGTTACCGCGCCGAGTACCACTTCAGCGTCCCCGACCAATGGAAGAACGACCCGCAGAAGCCGATCTGGATCGACGGCGAGTACCACTACTACTACCTCTACAACGCCGACTACCTGGCCGGCGGCACGACCACCGGCACGGCCTGGCGCCTGGCCACCAGCACCGACCTGGTCTCGTTCAAGGACCGGGGCATCGCGATCCCCAAGGACACGACCCTCAACGGCGACGTCTGGTCCGGCTCCGCCGTGGTCGACGCGGACAACACCGCGGGCTTCGGCGCGGGAGCGGTCGTCGTCCTTGCCACCATGGAGCCGGACCAGACCGCCAACACCCAGGCCCAGTACCTGTGGTACTCCACCGACAAAGGCCGCACCTTCAAAAACCACGGCACGGACCCGGCCGTCCCCAACCCGGGCGTGAAGGACTTCCGCGACCCCAAGGTGATCCGGGACGAGGAGCGCGGCCGCTGGGTGATGGTGCTCGCCGAGCACACCAAGGTCGGCTTCTACCACTCCGCGAACCTCAAGGACTGGACGTACGTCGGCGGCTTCGTGAAGGAGGGCATCGGCGTCCTGGAGTGCCCCGACCTGTTCCGCATCACCACAGCCGACGGCGGCACCGCGAAATGGGTGCTCGGGGTCAGCGCCAACGGCAAGGCGGCCGGCCTGCCCAACACCTACGCGTACTGGACAGGCGAGTTCGACGGCACCACGTTCACCCCCGACGCGCCGGAACCGCAGTGGCTGGACCACGGCTTCGACTGGTACGGCGCCGTCACCTTCGAAAAGCACGCCCCGAACGGCGACGTCGACCCGGCCGTCCGCTACGCGATCGGCTGGCTCAACAACTGGGACTACCCCAACACCACCCCCACCATCGACACCGACGGCTTCAACGGCACGGACTCGATCGTCCGCGAGATCACCCTGCACCGCGCCGCATCGGGCACCCACTACCTGGCATCCCGCCCCGTGCAAGCCCTGGACCAGCACGTCTCACGAACCGTCGACCTCGGCGACGTGTCCGTCGACGGCCAACTGGTACTCGACTACACGGGTACGGCGTACGAACTGTCCACCGATATCACCTGGGACCAGCTGACCGGCGCGGGCGTCCAGCTGCGCAGGTCCGCCGACGGCAGCCGGCACATCGACGCGGGCGTGTACGGGGACTACGCCTTCGTGAACCGCCGGGGCGCCGCCAACCCCGACACCTCCGGCAAGTGGCAGGAGAGCAAGACCCCCTTCGACGCATCGGCCCACAAGGTCAGGCTGCGCGTCCTGGTCGATCGCACCTCGGTCGAGGTGTTCTTCGACGACGGCCGCCACACCCACTCGATGGAGGCGTTCCCCTACCTCACGGACACCCGGCTCGCGCTGTTCACGATCGACGGCAAGGCGGTCTTCAGGAACACCGTGATCCGGGAGTTCACCGTCTGAGCGGTGCGGCGGGGCGCCCCTGCGGAACGGGGGCGGGCGCCCGCTCATGCCGCGTCACCGGGTGATCGCTGATCGCGCGCCCCGCTCCACCAGAGCGGAACACTCCGGACAGTCGGAGATGACCGGGTGTACGCAGCGCACCAGGTGGGCCAGGAACCGGTCAGCCAGTTCGAGGTCGGCCATGCGTTCGGCGATCCGGGTGCGCTTCGCGTTGACCAGACCGATGCGGTCGCCCCGTTCCCCCGCGGCAAGTTGACCGATCTCGGAGAGTGACAGCCCGGCCCGCTGGCAGATCTGGATGAGGCGGGCCTGGCCGATGGCCTGGTCGTCGTAGACGCGATGCCCGGAGGGCAGCCGGCGCGGGGTGAGCAACCCGATGTCTTCCCAGTGTCGCAGGACATGGGTGGCCACCCCGAGCAAGGCAGCCGCATCGCCGATCTTCGACTCCACTGCGGACATCACACCCCTTTACTTCAGGTCGGCCTGAAGTTATACCGTCCCGTCATCGAACGCACCACCCGATCGCGAGAGGGACAACACTGCGATGTCTGACGCTGTGAGATCACCGACGCTGGCCGCATGCTGTGGCGCGGTTGCAAGTCTGGCAACGGGTCTTGTCCGTCCCCGACGCCCCGATCAGCGGTTCCTGCGCGGTTTGACCGACGCGGGGCTACCGGACACGGCGGTTTCGGTCACCGTCTCCGCACTGCGACAGGTGCCACGGTCCGTGCCCACCGCACTGATCGTGGAAGGGCTGCGGCAGCCGCGACGCATCGCGAATTCCCTGCTGTCGTTCGTGATCACACACCCGGAAGCGACGTTCGTCGTGGATCCGAGCGTCTGCCTCGATGTCGACAGCCGCGCTGTTGCCGACTTGCCGGCGATCCTGCGGGTCACGATGCGTCCCCCGGCCGCCACCGTCCCCACCGTTACCGCACTGCGCGAACGACCGCTCGCTGGCCTGGATTTCGCGCTGCCGACGCACGCGCACTGGGACCACGTATGCGGCCTCCTCGATCTTCCCGACCTGCCGGTACATCTGCACCGCCGTGAACACGACTGGGTCATGCGGGGCTCGATCGCTCCCGTAGGAGGCGTCCGCGAGGCCCTGCGCGGCCGGGGCATCGTCCCCTACGAACTGGACGGCCCGCCGATCCTCACGTTTTCCGCCAGCCACGACCTCTTCGGCGACGGTTCCGTCGTGCTCGTCGACCTCGCAGGACACACCCCTGGCAGCGTCGGAGTCCTGGCGCACACGGCAACGGGCTGGGTACTGCTCGCCGGCGACGCAGCCTGGCACACCGACCAGATCGACCTCATCCGGCAAAAGGCCGGCTACCCCGGAGGGCTCGCAGACGACGACCGGCACGAGACCTTCCGGACGCTGCACCGCCTGCACGCCGCCAGGAACCGAGTCACGATCATCCCGACCCACGACCACCGAGCGGCCCAGCAGTTGCCTGTGACCTGACGGACCCTGCCTCGATCCGCGACTTCGCTGCCGGCGTTGCCCAGCACACCGACCACATCGACATGCTGCGGGATCTCAGGCTGCGACGGAGAGCAGGTCCACGACGAAGAGGAGTGTCGAGCCTGCCGGGATCAGCGGTGAGGGCGACTGGTTGCGGTAGCCGAGGCGCGGGGGAACGATGATCTCGCGCCGGCCACCGACCTTCATCCCTCTCACCCCGCGGTCCAGGCCCTTGATGGCCTTACCGCCGCCCACGGCGAACTTGAACGTCTGGCCCCGGTCCCAGGAGGCGTCGAATTCCGCCCCGGACGCGAAGGTGATCCCGACGTAGTGAATCTGGACAACTCTGCCCGGCTTCGCCTCGAGGCCCTCCCCGACGACGAGGTCGCGGATGGTCAGTTCGGCGGGAGCATCCCCCTCCGGAAGGTCGATCTCGGGCTTCGTCAGTTCACTCATCGCCGCCTCATTCGCTCGCCGCCCAAAAGCCCCCACACGGACCAGCCGGGCGCAGGATCACTCTATGGGGTAGATCATCGTGCTGCGGTGAAGGCGGTTCTCCTGTAGTGCGTGAACCCGACGCAGGACGGTGCCCGCCGTGCGTGACGGGGCGTGCCCCGTCGTGGGTACGCCGAGCCCGTACTCCTGCCCGGGTACGAGCCGGCACCTGGACAGTAGCGGGGCCCTCCCGGCGCGAGCCGGTCGGGCCCCGTCGCGTGCAGCGGGCTCGTGCCGAGCGGTTGCTCAGTGGTCGGAATAGCTGAAGTCGCCCACGGTCCAGGCGCTGATGTCTTCGATCGCCACGCGGTACATCCCGCCCGTCTCGGGGATCCCCACGGTTCCCTGCAGAATGCGGGCGACGTGGAAGTGCAGGTACGCAGGCGGCTCGTCCTTCTTCGAGGGGGCATCGAAGACGGCGGAGAACTCTGCCAGGCGGTCCGAGTCTGTCAGCACCTCCGACACCCTCTGCCTCCACACCGCCTCGGGAGCAAGGCGGCCGGTGATGACAGCACCACCGGTGACCACGGTCAGGGACATCTGGTTGCTCTGCCCGGCTTCCACCAGGGCGGCGACGTCAACGAGCAGATCGTCAGGCTTCGACATGGGCGAGATTATATTCCCCCGCCCGCCGGCTTCTTGAGCGGCGGTGCCGCGGCGATATCGGGGAGGACGAGCGCTCACAGGGTGCCGTCGTCAAGGTGGGGCGGGTGGCGTGACCGCACGATGTCTGCCAGGGAGCAGGAGTACGAGCCCGCGACGCCTGTGCTGGGAGCTTCGGTGGCGGGGGGACGGAGAATGGGCACGTGCACGAGCAGACTGAAGTCTTTACCGGTGGCGTCATGGAGCACCCGGAGTGGTGTTCTCCCGCGCGCTGCACCGCACCGGCGCGCTACGCCGTGGATGAGTGGGCGTACGAGGAGTTCGTGGAGTCGGACGCGTATCGCGGCGGAAGATACGAGCACGCTTCAGCGGGATCTAGCGCGGAACCCCGGCCCTTCAGGGCCGGAAGCGCTTCTTAACGCTGCTCTGACCCGCACGTGCGCACGGGTCTGCACTGTCTGCCTCATCCAGGGCGCTTCTGGTTCTCGATGTACTCCTTGATGATCGCGAGTGGTGCGCCGCCG
>NZ_BMTR01000025.1 GCF_014649775.1 Streptomyces longisporoflavus
GCTTCGCCCAGCCCACCGAACTCGACCTGCAGACCTTCAACGGCCGCCACCCGGTCGAGCTGACCGGCGCGGTGCGCTTTCCCGCCATCGGCGAACTGCCCTACCTGCTCACCCTGGCCGGACACGGCTTCTACTGGTTCCGGCTGCACAAGGAGCTGCACCCGCGCCGCCCGGCGGAACCCGACGTGCACCTCTGAAGGGATGTGACGCGATGTTGGAGACCGCTACGCAGTCGCGCGGCGACCTCAGCCCCACGACGCTGCTCACCTCGCTCGACGGTGTGCTCCAGGAGTGGCTGCCCCGGCAGCGGTGGTTCGCGGGCAAGGGCCTGCCCATCACGGAGCTGGCCGTGGTGTCGATGACCGAGCTGCAACCGGGCTGCCTGCACCTGCTGATCCGCTCCCGGCACACCGGGGAACGCGACGGCTGCTATCAACTGCTCCTCGGCGTGGAGGAGGACCCGCCGCCCCATCTCCAGCACGCCGTCATCGGCCGTGCCGACGCGGGCCCCCTCCAGGGCCTCACCGTCTACGACGCTCTCCACGACCCCCGGTCGGCCGCACTGCTCCTCGAACGCCTCCGCACGCCGGGCGCGGCGGGCCCGCTGCGCTTCGAACGCGACGGACAGACCGAGGTGCCCCCGGGGCTCACCCCCCGCGTCCTGGACGGAGAGCAGTCCAACACCTCACTGGTGTACGGGGATCTGTTCATCCTGAAGATCTTCCGACGCATCCAGTACGGCACCAACCCCGACCTGGAGGTCCCCCGGGCCCTCGGCCTCGAAGGCTGCGCCCGGGTGCCCGCTCCCGTCGCCTGGTTCTGGACCGCCGAACCGCGCGGAACGACGCTCGGCGTACTCCAGCCGTTCCTGCGCGACGCCACGGACGGCTGGACGATGGCTCTCCAGGCCCTCGCGACGGGCGACGACTTCACCGACGAGTCCTACGAACTGGGACGGGCCACCGCCGAGGTGCACCTGGCACTGGCCGAGGTGTTCGCGCCCGGCCTCCCGGACCGGCAGGGGGGCCGTCGGCTCGCGTCAGCGATGATCACGCGCCTGGAGGCCACCGCCCGTCAGGTGCCGGCCCTCGTGCCGTACATGGCCCAGCTGAGAGCCGCGTACGGCGTCGTCGGGGCACGTGTGCCGGGCCAGCCCGACCAGCGGATCCACGGGGACCTGCATCTCGGGCAGGTCCTGTGGGCCGGACACCGGTGGTACGTCATCGACTTCGAGGGCGAACCGTCCCGCCCGATCGCCGAACGCAGGCGGACCCAGGCCCCCGTGCGCGACATCGCGGGCATGCTCCGCTCCTTCGAGTACGCGGCTCATGCCAGGCGTCCGTGGCAGCCCCAGTGGGCCCAGCGCTGCCGGGAGGCCTACTGCGCGGGATACGCCTCCGAGTCGGCGTGGGACCCGCGAAAGCAGGGCGCGCTCCTGCGGGCCTACGAGACGGACCGCGCGGTGTACGAAGCGCTGTACGAGGCCAGGCACCGCCCGGACTGGCTGCCCGTCCCCATGGCCGCGATCGACCGCCTCGCGAAAGGGATCTGAATCCATGGTCACCGCCGACGCAACCGCGCCCGCTCGCGCGGCCGCCCCGCACACGCCCCTCGTCGCCAAGGCGCCGGAACTCGATGCGGAGGGCCGCGGACGCCTGCTCGCGGGCACGCACCATGACCCGCACTCCCTGCTGGGGGCGCACCCGGTGACCGGCGGCGTGGCCTTCACGGTCCTGCGCCCGTACGCCCGCGGGGTGAGTCTCGTCCTCGACGGGCGTGCCACGGAAATGGACGACCTGGCGGACGGCTTCTTCTCCTGTGTGCTGCCGCTCGACTCCATTCCCGAGTACGAACTGCGGATCTCCTACGACGGCCAGGACGTCGTGCTCCAGGACCCCTACCGCTTTCTGCCCGCCCTGGGCGAACTCGACCTGCACTTGATCGGCGAGGGCAGGCACGAGGAGCTGTGGACGGCTCTCGGCGCGCACACGATGACCCACCAGGGCGTCGCCGGTACCCGTTTCACGGTGTGGGCGCCCAACGCCAGGGGGGTGCGGGTGTGCGGGGACTTCTGCCGCTGGGACGGAACGGCCCACCCGATGCGCTCGCTCGGCTCGGCCGGCGTATGGGAGCTGTTCATCCCCGGTGTGGGCGAGGGAGACCTCTACAAGTTCGACATCACACGGCCCGACGGGACACACACCGTGCGCGCGGATCCGATGGCCCGCCGGGCCGAGGTGCCGCCCGCGACCGCGTCGGTGGTAACGCGCTCCAGCCATGTGTGGGCGGACGCGGCGTGGATGGCCCGCCGGGCCGAGCGCCCCGTGGTCGAATCCCCCTTCTCGGTGTACGAGGTGCATCTGCAGTCCTGGCGGGAGGGGCTGACCTACCGGCAGCTCGCCGAGGAGCTGACGGGGTACGTGGCCGACGCGGGCTTCACGCACGTGGAGTTCCTGCCGGTGGCCGAGCATCCCTTCGGCGGCTCGTGGGGTTATCAGGCGACCGGGCTCTACGCGCCGACCTCCCGCATGGGCACGCCGGACGACTTCCGGTACCTGGTCGACACGCTGCACCAGGCGGGCATCGGCGTGATCGTGGACTGGGTGGCGGCCCACTTCCCCAAGGACGACTGGGCGCTCGCGGAGTTCGACGGAAGGCCGCTGTACGAGCCGCAGGACTTCCGGCGTGCCGAGCACCCCGACTGGGGCACTCTCACCTTCGACTTCGGCCGCCGCGAGGTACGTAACTTCCTTGTCGCCAACGCGAGTTACTGGTGCGAGGAGTTCCATGTGGACGGCCTGCGGGTGGACGCGGTGGCCTCGATGCTCTACCTCGACTACTCGCGCGACGAGGGCCAGTGGGCGCCCAACGAGCACGGCGGCCGGGAGAACCTGGACGCGGTGTCGTTCCTGCAGGAGATGAACGCGACGGTCTACCGCCGGAACCCGGGGGTCGTCACCATCGCCGAGGAGTCGACCGCGTGGGACGGCGTCACGCGGGCCACCCATCACACCGGAGGCCCCGGCGGCTTCGGGGGCCTGGGCTTCGGTCTGAAGTGGAACATGGGCTGGATGCACGATTCCCTGGAGTACATCCAGCACGAACCGGTGCACCGGCAGTACCACCACAACGACCTGACGTTCGCCATGGTCTACGCGTACAGCGAGAACTACCTCCTGCCGATCTCGCACGACGAGGTCGTGCACGGGAAGCGCGCGTTGGTGTCGAAGATGCCCGGCGACTGGTGGCAGCAGCGCGCCAACCACCGCGCCTACCTGGGCTTCATGTGGGCCCATCCCGGCAAGAAACTCCTGTTCATGGGCCAGGAGTTCGCGCAGGGCGCCGAGTGGTCGCAGGAACACGGCATGGACTGGTGGCTGCTGGACGAGGCCTACTCCGCGCAGCCAGACCATGCCGGCGTGCAGCGGCTCGTGCGCGACCTCAACCACCGCTACCGGTCCGACCCCGCCCTGTGGGAGCGGGACGCGGACCCCGGCGGTTTCGCCTGGGTCGAGGCGGACGCGGCCGGGGACAATGTGGTGGCGTTCCTGCGGTACGCGGCCGACGGAACTCCCGTCCTGGCCGTCAGCAACTTCTCCCCCGTGGTCCGCCACGACTACGCGCTCGGAGTGCCGCGGACGGCCGGCGCCTGGCGCGAGACCCTGAACACCGACGCGGCCCACTACGGCGGCAGCGACGTACGCAACCCCGACCCGCTGCAACCGGTCGCCGAGGCTTTCGGAGCGTTTCCCGCCCGCCTGCATCTGACGCTCCCGCCGCTGGCCACGCTGTGGCTGTCTCCGGCGTGAGGGGGGCCATGGAGATCAAAAACACCTTGCCCGGCCCGCGGGCCTCGCGGATCATTGACACGACAGAGGAGCCACGTCAGGCGAGCTGAGTCAGGCAAAGGGGTCTCGTGTGGAAGCCACCCGGTTCTCCGTCCTCGACCGCTCCCGCACCCGCGAGGGGCACGACGGGCCCGAGGCCCTGCGCGACACCGTGCGTCTGGCCCGGGAGCTCGAAAAGCTCGGCTACCACCGTTTCTGGGTGTCCGAACATCACGCGGTGCCTGGCGTCGCGGGTTCCGCGCCGACCGTCCTCGCCGCCGCCGTGGCCGCCGCGACGCGCACCATCCGGGTCGGCACCGGCGGCGTGATGCTGCCCAACCACCAGCCCCTCGTCGTCGCCGAGCAGTTCGGGGTCCTCGAAGCGCTCTACCCCGGCCGCATCGACATGGGACTCGGCCGCTCCGTGGGCTTCACCGACGGGGTGCGCAAGGCTCTTGGCCGGGACAAGCACGACGCCGACGACTTCGCGGCGCAGCTCACCGAGCTCCTGGGCTGGTTCCGCGGCACGTCGGACACCGGAGCGCATGCCCGGCCCGCGGAGGGCCTGACCGTACCGCCGTTCGTCCTGGCCATCGGCGAGGGGGCGACCATCGCGGCGCGGGCCGGCCTCCCGATGGTCATCGGCGACATCAGGAGCCGCGAGAAGATGCTCCGCGGCATCGACCAGTACCGCGCCTCGTTCAGGCCCTCGGAGTGGTCGAGCGAGCCGTACGTCGTCGTCTCGGGCACCATCGCCGTCGCCGGGACCCGCGAGGAGGCCCGCCGTCTGCTGATACCGGAAGCCTGGTCGATGGCCTATTCGCGCACCCACGGCACGTTCCCGCCGCTGCCTCCGGCCGAGCGCATCGAGTCCTCGGCGACGAAGATGACCGAGAAGGAGCGCGGCTTCTACGAGTCCGGTCTCCTCGGCCACATCCACGGCACGGAGGAGCAGGTGGCCGCCGACCTCGAAACGCTGATCAAGGAGAGCGGGGCGCAGGAAGTGCTGGTCACGACCAGTACGTACGACCGCGAGGGCCTCCTGGACTCCTTCCGGCGGCTGTCCCGGGTCGCGGGTCTGGCCACGACCTAGAATCGTGGGGTTTGCCCCCGAGCCGCTCACGGAGTTCCCATGCACAGCCCCCATGATCCGTTCGTACGTGTCCGGGGCGCCCGCGAGCACAATCTGCGGAACGTCGACGTGGACGTGCCGCGTGACGTGCTCGCGGTCTTCACCGGCGTATCCGGCTCGGGGAAGTCGTCCCTCGCCTTCGGGACGATCTACGCGGAGGCCCAGCGCCGCTACTTCGAGTCCGTCGCCCCGTACGCCAGGCGTCTGATCCATCAGGTGGGTGCGCCGAAGGTCGGCGAGATCACCGGGCTGCCGCCGGCGGTCTCGCTCCAGCAGCGACGCTCGGCGCCGACGTCCCGCTCCTCGGTGGGCACGGTCACGAACCTCTCGAACTCGTTGCGCATGCTGTTCTCCCGCGCCGGGACCTATCCCGAGGGGGCCGAGCGCCTCGACTCGGACGCCTTCTCGCCGAACACGGCCGCCGGGGCCTGCCCCGAGTGCCATGGCCTGGGCCGCGTGCACCGTACGAGCGAGGAACTCCTGGTCCCCGATCCGGCCCTCTCCATCCGTGAGGGCGCGATCGCGGCCTGGCCCGGCGCGTGGCAGGGCAAGAACCTGCGCGACGTACTCGACGCGCTCGGCCACGACGTCGACCGGCCCTGGCGCGAACTGCCGCAGGCGGACCGGGACTGGATCCTGTTCACGGACGAGCAGCCGGTGGTGACGGTGCACCCGGTGCGGGACGCGGACCGCATCCAACGCCCCTACCAGGGCACGTACATGAGCGCACGGCGCTATGTGATGAAGACGTTCGCGGACTCCAAGAGCCAGACCCTGCGCGCCAGGGCCGAGCGGTTCCTGGCGAGCGCCGACTGCCCGGCGTGCGGCGGCAGCAGGCTGCGCCCGGAGGCGATGGCGGTCACGTTCGCGGGCCGCACGATCGCCGACCTCGCCGCGCTGCCCCTGTCCGAGCTGGCCAAGGCCTTGGAGAGCGGCACGGGCTCCGAGGCGGCCCGCGTCCTGACCGACGACCTCCTGGCCCGCATCGCCACCATCACCGAACTCGGCCTCGGCTATCTGAGCCCGGACCGCGCCACGCCCACCCTCTCCGCCGGCGAACTGCAACGCCTGCGCCTGGCCACCCAGTTGCGTTCCGGGCTCTTCGGCGTCGTGTACGTCCTGGACGAGCCGTCGGCGGGTCTGCACCCGGCGGACACCGAGTCCCTGCTCACCGTCCTCGACCGGCTCAAGGCCGCGGGCAACTCGGTCTTCGTCGTGGAGCACCATCTCGATGTCATGCGGCACGCGGACTGGCTCGTCGACGTGGGCCCGGACGCCGGCGAGCACGGCGGTCAGGTGCTGCACAGCGGCCCGGTGGCGGACCTGGAGAGCGTCGCGCGGTCCGCGACGGCCCGCTTCCTCTTCGACCGCGAGCCCTCGCCCGTACGCGAGGTTCGTACCCCGCGCGGCTGGCTGAAGGTCGGCCCCGTGAGCCGGCACAACCTGCGCGACGTGACGGCCGAGTTCCCGCTCGGCGCCTTCACCGCGGTCACGGGTGTCTCGGGGTCGGGCAAGTCCACGCTCATCGGCGAGGTCACCGAGGATCTTGAGGGCGTGGGGCGTCTGGTGTGCGTCGACCAGAAGCCGATCGGCCGCACACCGCGTTCCAATCTGGCCACCTACACCGGTCTCTTCGACGTCGTGCGCAAGGTCTTCGCGGCCACGGACGCGGCACGGGAGCGGGGTTACGGCGTCGGTCGCTTCTCCTTCAACGTGGCGGGCGGGCGGTGCGAGACCTGCCAGGGCGAGGGGTTCGTGAGCGTGGAGCTGCTCTTCCTGCCGAGTACGTACGCGCCGTGCCCCGACTGCGGGGGCGCGCGCTACAACCCCGGGACCCTCGAAGTGGCGTACCACGGACTGAACATCGCGCAGGTGCTGGACCTGACAGTGGAGGCAGCCGCGGAGTTCTTCGCGGACACCCCGGCCGTGGCCCGCAGCCTGCGGACGCTCCTCGACGTGGGGCTCGGCTATCTGCGGCTCGGGCAGCCGGCGACGGAGCTCTCGGGCGGCGAGGCCCAGCGGATCAAGCTGGCGAGCGAGTTGCAGCGGGTCCGGCGCGGTCACACGCTCTACCTCCTGGACGAGCCGACGACGGGGCTTCACCCGGCCGACGTGGAGGTCCTGATGCGTCAGCTGCACGGACTGGTCGACGCGGGCCACTCGGTGGTGGTCGTCGAGCACGACATGGCGGTGGTGGCCGGTGCGGACTGGGTGATCGACATGGGACCGGGCGGGGGTGGCGAGGGAGGTCGTGTGGTCGCCTCCGGGCCGCCGGGGGCGGTGGCGCAGGCCGAGGGGAGCCGGACGGCGCCGTATCTGGCGCGGGCGACGGCGGCCGGGGGCCGCTGAGGTGACCCGTTGGGGTTGCGGTGAGGTGGCCCGTTGAGGCTTCGGTGAGGTTGGTACGCACCAACTCCTTGACGGCGCAGCGGAGTCTGCCTTAAATCAAGTACTGAACAAAGCGGCGGGATTGATCACCCGCCGCGTTCAGTTCCCGACGTCGAGTTGTCATGCGCATGGCTTGACAACCCGTCCGTACGCCCCAGCACTACGCACCCCCCACTCTCTCGCCACCCCCACGTGAAGCGATGTGATGACAGTGCACACCTCTTGGCGCCGCCGTGCGGCGCTCTCCACCGTCGCCCTGGCCTGCTGTGCCTCGACCCTGGCCGGACTTCCCTCCGGAGCCTCGGCGGCCCCCTCCCCCACCCCCGCCGCGGCGGCGGCCACCTTCACCGACGACTTCGACGGACCCGCGGGGTCGGCGGTCGACGGCGGCAAGTGGCAGATCGAGACCGGCGACAACGTCAACAACCACGAGCGGCAGTTCTACACCTCGGGCAACAAGAACGCGGCGCTCGACGGCCAGGGCAACCTGGTCATCACCGCCCGCAAGGAGAACCCCGAGAACTACCAGTGCTGGTACGGCAAGTGTGAGTACACCTCGGCCCGGCTCAACACCTCGGGCAAGTTCACGCAGACGTACGGCCATGTCGAGGCCCGCATGAAGGTGCCGAAGGGGCAGGGCATGTGGCCCGCGTTCTGGATGCTCGGCGCCGACATCGGCAGCGTCGGATGGCCCCAGAGCGGCGAGATCGACATCATGGAGAACGTCGGTTTCGAACCCGGCACCGTCCACGGCACGCTGCACGGTCCCGGCTACTCGGGCTCGGGCGGCATCGGCGCGGGCTACACCCTGCCCGGCGGCGAGGCGTTCTCGGACAAGTTCCACACCTTCGCGGTGGACTGGTCACCGAACAAGGTCACCTGGTCCGTGGACGGCAACGTCTACCAGACCCGCACCCCGGCCGACCTCGGCGGCAAGCAGTGGGTCTTCGACAAGCCGTTCTTCCTGATCCTCAACCTCGCGGTCGGCGGCTACTGGCCGGGTGACCCGGACGGCAACACGAGCTTCCCGCAGCAGCTCGTCGTCGACTACGTCCACGTCACCACCAACGACTAGGCGGTACGCGCTAGTTGAGGCGCGCCAGCGCGTGCGCGGCCTCGCGGGTCGCCGGATACAGATCCAGGTAGAGCCCGTAGAGGCGGTCATAGACGGTCGAGGCGGTCGCCTCCGGGGCGACCACCTCGACCGTCGGGTTCCAGTGCGCGATGTCGCCCGGCTCGGCGAGCCCGGCGCCGACCGCAGCGAGGAACGCGTCGCCGTACGCGGCGCCGATGGTGTGCCGCGGCAGGTGCTGCTCGCGCCCGGTCACGTCGGAGACGATCCGGGTCCACAGCGCACGCGCGCCACCGCCGACCGCGACCAGGCGTTCGGCGGCGGCGCCCGCCTCGGTCATGGCGGCGAGATTGTGCCGGACGCCGTACGCGGTGGCCTCCAGGGCCGCGCGGTAGAGGTGGCCGCGGCCGTGCCGCAGCGTCAGGCCGTGCACCAGCCCCCGCGCGTCGGGGTCGAAGAGCGGGGTGCGCTCCCCCGCGAAGTACGGCAGCATCAGCAGGCCCTCGGCGCCGGGCGGCAACGCGGCGGCCTCCGCGGTCAGTTGCTCGTACGAAGTGCCGGTGAGGTCACGCAGCCAGCCGGTGACCGCACCCGACGTCGCCATCCCCGCGGCCAGGCAGTAGGTGCCCGGGAACGCGCCCGCCGTGCCCCACAGCCGGGGGCTGGTCAGCGGCTCCGGCACGATGCCCACCAGGAACATCGTCGTGCCGTACATGAGCATGAGGTCACCGGGAGCCGCGACGCCGACACCGGCCGCCTCCGCCCAGGCGTCCACCGTCCCCGCGACGACGGGAGTGCCCGCCGGGAGGCCGGTGAGCGCCTCGGCCTCCCGGCTGACGGCGCCGACGACCTCCGACGGCCAGACCAGCTCGGGCCACCGCAGGCCCGGCGCGATCTCCTCGCAGCGCTCCTGCATCCAGGTGCGGGCCGCCAGGTCGTACAGCGGGGTGCACTGGCTCGCCGAGTGGTGGTCCAGGATATAGCGTCCGGTGAGGCGGTGTACGAGGTACGAACTGGCCATGTACCAGCGGCGGGTGGCGCGGTAGGCGTCCGGTTCGTGGCGGCGCAGCCAGGCGAGCTTCGGGCCGATGGCCTGACTGGTGAGGGGTGAACCGCAGCGGCGGATGATCTCATCGGGGCCGTAGCGCTCGTTCTGCTCGGCGATCTCGGCACCGGCCCGCGTGTCGACGCCGTACAGGATGGCCGGGCGGACCGGCGTGCCCTTCTCGTCGACGGGGAGCAGGCAGGGCCCGATGCCGCTGACGCCGACCGCGGCGAGCGCATCGCCCGCGGGAAGGGCGGCGAGCAACTCCCGTGCCAGGGAACGGAAATCGGCCCACCACACGGACTCGGCGTCGTGCTCGAACCAGCCAGGCTGCGGCGTGGACGTCGTGTGCGCGCGCTGCGCCGAGGCTACGAGTGTGCCGTCGGGGCGGACCAGGACGCCCTTGGAGGAGGACGTCCCGATGTCGACGCCGAGCAGGAGACCGCTGCGGGACACGAGACCGTTGCGGGGCGGCGCGGTGGCGGAGGTCATGGCCACGGAATGCTACGGGACGATCGCGTCCACGTAACCGCCGTCGACCCGCAGTGCGCCGCCCGTCGTGGCGGAGGCCAGCGGGGAGCTGAGATAGACCACCATGTGGGCGATCTCCTCCGGCTCGATGAGCCGCTGGATCAGGGACTGCGGGCGGTGCTTGACCATGAACTCCCGCTGCGCCTCCTCCCAGGGCAGCTCCGGGTCGACCAGCTCGTACACGAAGTCCTCCACGCCGCCGGTGTGCGTGGGGCCCGCGATCACGGAGTTGACGGTCACGCCCGTCCCGGCGGCCTCCTTGGCGAAGCCCCGGGAGACGGCGAGCAGCGCGGTCTTCGACGTGCCGTAGTGGATCATCTCGGCGGGGGTGACGAGCGCCGAGTCGCTGGCGATGTTCTGGACGCGTCCCCAGGAGCGGTCCTTCATCCCCGGCAGGTAGTGCCGGATCATGCGGACGGCGGTGAGGACGTTGACCTCGAAGTAGCGGCGCCATTCGTCGTCGCTGATGTCCAGGGCCGGTGCGGCGCCGAAGACGCCGAGGTTGTTGACGAGGATGTCCGTGCGGGGGACGGCCGTGAACACCTGCTCGGCGCCTTCGTCGGTGGAGATGTCACCGGGAGCCGCGAAGAACTCGGCGGCGGCGTGCTCGCCCTTCAGCCGGTCGATGGCCTTGTCGACGGAGGCCGCTGACCGTCCGTTGACGGCCACCCGGGCGCCGGCCTTGGCGAGGCCGACCGCGATGGCCGCCCCGATTCCCTGCGTCGACCCGGTGACGAGTGCGGTCTTGCCGGAGAGATCGACGAGCATGCTGCGTACCTCCTGCTGTGGTTCGACGGGGCGGGGCCGCGTGCGTGGCCCCGCCGTGTCCCCCGGTCCAGTAGATCACTCCGGGGGCGAGTACGACTGAGTACCCGGCGCCCGTTCAGACGGCGAGTGTCTGCTTCAGGGCGGCGAGGCCGTCGCTGAAGATGCCGTGGAAGAGGGCGATGACCTCGTCGTCGCTGACGCCCACCGGCGTGAAGACGCCGGACCACTCCACGCGGGAGGCGTCCTGTCCCGGCACCTCGTGCACGGTGAGGGTGGCCACGTAGTCGGTGGCGGGGAACGGGGCTCGAAGAATGGAGTAGCTGTAGGTGCGCGCCTTCTCGTCGAAGGTCAGGAGGCGCTCGACGATGACGCCGCCGTCCGCGCTTTTGAGGCTGCGCACGCGCCCGCCCTCGCTGGATTCGCTGACGGGGATGAACGGAAGCCAGTCGGGCAGCGAGTCGAAGCCGCCGATGAGCTGCCAGACACGGTCGGCCGGTACGGGGATCTCGATGGACACGGAGGTGGAAGCCACGGTCTCTCCTTGCGGGGCGTACGGGTGTGCGGGAGTGGGGGGTTGACGGTCAGACGGCCGGCACCGGCGCGTCGGCGGCGATCAGCTTCTGTGCGCGCAGGTCGGCCCAGAAGGCGGCGGGGACCCTCTCGCCGAGGGCGGCGACGTCCTCGGCGATGCGGCCGGGCCTGGTGGCTCCGGGGATCGCCGCCGCCGTCGCCGGGTGGGCGAGGGAGAACTGCAGGGCGGCGGCCTTGATGCCGACGCCGTGCCGCTCGGCGAGTGCCTTGATGCGCTCGACCCTGTCGATGATCTCCGCGGGCGCCTGCTGGTACTCGAAGTGCGTGCCGCCCGCGAGGATGCCCGAGCTGTAGGGCCCGCCCACGACGATGTCGACGTTCCGGGCCTCGGCGGCCGGGAGCAGGCGCTGGAGGGCGCGGTCGTGGTCCAGGAGGGTGTAGCGGCCGGCGAGGAGGAAGGCGTCGGGCTTCGGCTCGTCCAGGTCGAGGGCGAGTTCGAGCGGCTCCACGCGGTTGACGCCGAGGCCCCATGCCTTGATGACACCCTCGTCGCGCAGCCGGTCCAGGGTGCGGAAGGCGCCCGTACGAGCCTGCTCATAGGCGGCCAGCCATTCGTCGCCGTAGAAGTCCTGGGCGACATCATGCACCCACACGATGTCGAGCCGGTCCGTCCTGAGCCGCTTGAGGCTGTCCTCGATGGACCTGAGCGTGGCGTCGGCCGTGTAGTCGTTGACGATCTTGTTGGGGCGGCCGTGCTCGAAGAGGCCGCCCTTCTCGCCGAGGTCGCGTGCGGCGGGGTCCTCGACCTCGTCCAGGATGACGCGGCCGACCTTGGTGCTCAGGACGTACTCGTCGCGGGGGTGGCCCGCGAGGACGTCGCCGAGCCGGATCTCGGAGAGTCCCGCGCCGTAGAAGGGGGCGGTGTCGAAGTAGCGGATGCCCTGGTCCCAGGCCGCCTCGACGGTGGCGGCGGCCTCCTCGTCGGGGATGGCGCGGAACATGTTGCCGAGCGGGGCGGTGCCGAAGCCGAGCGCTCCGGGGAGGAGGGACGTGATGCTCATGGGGGGTCCTCGCGATGGTGGATTTCTGACGGTTCCGGTGGTGACCGGGTGATCCGTCTGCCGTGCGGTTTCGAGGTTAGGATCGATGCTTGAGACTGTCCAAGACTCGCTTGGACACACTTGAGTCCTCTGAGGTCTTACATGCTTGACCTGCGGCAACTCCGCTATTTCGTGGCCGTGGCCGAGACGGAACACGTCGGGCGGGCAGCCGAAGCACTGCACATCTCCCAGTCACCGCTCAGCCGCCAGATCGCCCAGCTGGAGAAGCAGCTCGGCCTCGCCCTGTTCGAACGCAGCCAGCAGCGCATCCGCCTCACCCCCGACGGCCGGGTCTTCCTGAGCGAGACCCGCGCCCTGCTGCGGCACGCGGACCGGCTCGAGAACCTCGGCCTGCGGCTCGGCCGCGGCGAGGAGGGCGGCCTGTGCATCGGCTACGTGGGCGACGCCATGCACACCGGCGTCCTGCCGGGCGCGCTGCGCACCCTCCAGGAGGAACGACCCGGCATCCATGTCGCCCTCTACAGCCTCCCCGCCGCCGAGCAGTTCGAGGGCCTGCGCCAGCGCAGCCTGGACATCGCCCTGGTCCAGGAGCCGCCCGCGCGGGACGACCCGGACCTCCTCGCCGCGCCACTGCTCGAAGACCCGCTCCTTCTCGCGCTTCCGGCCGCCCACCCGCTCGCCGGGCACGCCGAGTTGACGCCCGCCGACCTCGACGGCCAGGCGTGGATCGCGGTCGAGAACTCCAGGGACCCGGCCTGGCGTGACGCCTTCCTCGCCTCGTGCGTGGCCTCCGGCTTCACCCCGGACATCCGCCTGGACGCCGCCGAGCCGCTCACCGCGCTCGGCCTGGTCGCCTCCGGCCTCGGCCTCGCGCTCATCCAGAGGAGCATGGTGCGCGGCACGACGGACGGAGTCGCCGTACGCGAACTGCCCTGGCACAAGGCGTCCGTTCACCTGTGGGCGGCCTGGCACCGCGTCGATCTGCGGCCGGTGGTGGCGTCCTTCCGCGAGACGGTCCTGGCGAGCGGCGGCATCGACGGCGACACGACGTCCGGCTGACGCCGTCCGCTCACTCCCGGTACGACCTGCGCAGCGAGGTCTTGGCCAGCTTCCCGGTGGGCGTGCGGGGCAGCGAATCCACGAAGTCCACGGAACGCGGCGCCTTGTAGTGGGCCAGGCGTTCCCGTACGAACTCGACCAGTTCGCGTTCCAGTCCGGGCCCCGGGGTCACGCCGTCGGCCGGGCACACCACCGCCTTGACCGCCTCCCCCATCTCCGCGTCCGGCACCCCGATCACCGCGACGTCCGCGACCGCCGGATGCAGCACGAGACAGTCCTCGGCCTCCTGCGGGTAGACGTTCACGCCACCCGAGATGATCATGAACGCCTTGCGGTCGGTGAGGAAGAGATAGCCGTCCTCGTCGACGTGCCCGATGTCGCCCGTGGTGGTCCAGTTCGGGTGCACCGGGTGTTGCGCCTCGCGGGTGCGTTCGTCGTCGCCGTGGTAGGTGAAGGGCACCTCGTCGCGCTCGAAATAGACGATCCCGGTCTCCCCGCTCGGCAGCGGCTCGCCGGCGTCGTCGCAGATCCGCAGTTCGCCGAGGAACCCGTCCTTGCCCACGGAGCCGGGCTTGCGCAGCCACTCCTCGGGCGAGATGAACGTGATGCCGTTGCCCTCCGTCGCCGCGTAGTACTCGTACAGGATCGGCCCCCACCACTCCAGCATCCGCTGCTTGACCTCGACGGCACAGGGCGCGGCGGCGTGTATGGCGACCTTCATCGAGGACAGGTCGTGGCGTTCGCGCACCTCGGCGGGCAGCTTCAGCATCCGTACGAACATGGTGGGCACCCACTGGCTGTGCGTGACCCGGTGCCGTTCGATGGCCGCAAGGGCCCCTTCGGCGTCGAAGGCGTCCATGAGCACGACCGTGCCGCCGAGCGCCGTGACGACGCCGCAGAAGCGCAGCGGCGCCGCGTGGTAGATCGGGGCGGGCGAGAGGTAGACGGTGTCCTCGCCGAAGCCGTACATGGCCTGGAAGAGCAGCACATAGGCGCTCGGCTCCCCGCGCACGTCGCCTTCGGGCAGCGCGGGCTGGATGCCCTTGGGGCGGCCCGTGGTGCCGGAGGAGTAGAGCATGTCGGTGCCGCGCGGCTGGTGGGCGGGCGGCTCTGCCGACGCGGACTCCAGAGCTTTCTCGTACGTGCCGTCGTCGAGGCCGAGCAGGATGGACGGGCCGCCGGCCGACTCCACGACGGCCGCGCCCGGTTCGGCGAGCGAACCGGAGATGATCAGCACCTTCGCCCCGCAGTCACGGACGATGTAGGCGGCCTCGTCCGTCGAGAGGTGATGGTTCACGGCGGTGAGGTAGAGGCCCGAGCGCAGCGCCGCCCAGTAGACCTCCAGGGCGCGCGGGTCGTTGTCGCAGAGCAGGGCGAAGTGGTCGCCCCTGCGCAAGCCTGCGGCCCGCAGATGATCCGCGAGCCGCAGGGAGCGTTCTTCGAGTTGTCCGTAGGTGAGGGTCCGTGTGCCGTCGGCGGTGACGACGGCCGTCCTGGCGGGGTCGTACGCTCCGGGATGCATGCCGGTGAAGCTACGCGCCCCGCAGGGGCGCGGGGAACCGCGCGACCAGCCACAAACGGCCCGCAGGTCTCGACGGCCCCACGCAGTACCTAGCGGCTCACCTTCCGGGTCGCCCTCAACCACTCCTTGTTCATGGCCGAGATGGACGGCAACGGGATCCCCTTCGGGCAAGCGGTGGCGCACTCGCCGGTGAGCGTGCAGCCGCCGAACCCCTCCTCGTCCATCTGCGCCACCATGTCGAGCACACGCGTCTCGCGCTCGGGCGCACCCTGCGGCAGCACGCCCAGGTGGTTGACCTTCGCCGAGGTGAACAGCATGGCCGAGCCGTTGGGGCAGGCGGCGACGCAGGCACCGCATCCGATGCACTCCGCGTGCTCGAAGGCGTAGTCCGCGTCCGGCTTGGGCACGGGCGCCGCGTGGGCCTCGGGGGCGGCTCCGGTCGGGGCGCTGATGTAGCCGCCGGACTGGATGATGCGGTCGAAGGACGAGCGGTCCACGACCAGGTCCTTGACGACCGGGAAGGCCGCGGCGCGCCACGGCTCGACGTCGATCGTGTCGCCGTCCTTGAAGGACCGCATGTGCAGCTGGCAGGTGGTGGTGCGCTCGGGTCCGTGCGCGTCGCCGTTGATGACCAGCGAGCACGCGCCGCAGATGCCCTCGCGGCAGTCGTGGTCGAAGGCGACGGGGTCGTCGCCCTTGACGATGAGTTCTTCGTTGAGGGTGTCCAGCATCTCCAGGAAGGACATGTCGGAGGAGATGTTGTCCACCTCGTAGGTGGACATGGCGCCTTCGGCGTCGGCGTTCTGCTGGCGCCAGACGCGTAGGGTGAGCTTCATGCGTAGCTCCGCTGAGTGGGGTGGACGTACTCGAAGACGAGGTCTTCCTTGTGGAGGGCGGGAGCCTCACCGGTGGCGGTGAACTCCCAGGCGGCGGCGTAGCCGAACTCCTCGTCGCGGCGGGCCGCTTCGCCGTCCGGCGTCTGCGACTCCTCGCGGAAGTGGCCGCCGCAGGACTCGGCGCGGTGCAGGGCGTCGAGGCACATCAGCTCGGCGAGCTCCAGGTAGTCGACGATGCGGTTCGCCTTCTCCAGGGATTGGTTGAACTCCTCGCCGGTGCCCGGCACCTTGATCCGGCGCCAGAACTCCTCGCGGATCTGCGGGATGCGCTCAAGAGCCTTGCGCAGCCCCGTCTCCGTACGGGCCATGCCGCAGAACTCCCACATCAGCTCGCCGAGTTCGCGGTGGAAGGAGTCGGGGGTGCGGTCGCCGTCGACGGCGAGGAGCCGGGAGATCCGGTCGGCTGTCTCGTCCAGCACCTCACGTACGACGGGATGTTCGTCGGAGATCTCGTCGTGATGCGGGTTGCGCGCGAGGTAGTCGTTGATCGTGGAGGGCAGTACGAAGTAACCGTCGGCGAGGCCCTGCATCAGGGCCGAGGCGCCGAGGCGGTTCGCTCCGTGGTCGGAGAAGTTGGCCTCGCCGATCGCGAAGAGGCCGGGGACGGTGGTCTGCAGGTCGTAGTCGACCCAGAGTCCGCCCATCGTGTAGTGCACGGCGGGGTAGATCCGCATCGGTGTCTTGTACGGGTCCTCGTCGGTGATCCGCGCGTACATGTCGAAGAGGTTGCCGTACTTGGCCTCGACCGCCTTCTTGCCCATGCGCTTGATGGCGTCGGCGAAGTCGAGATAGACGCCCTGGCCGCCGGGGCCCACTCCCCTGCCCTCGTCGCACACGTTCTTCGCCGCGCGCGAGGCGATGTCGCGGGGCACGAGGTTGCCGAAGGAGGGGTAGATGCGCTCCAGGTAGTAGTCGCGCTCGTCCTCGGGGATCTTGTTGGCCGGGCGGTCGTCGCCCTTGGCCTTCGGGACCCAGATCCGACCGTCGTTGCGCAGCGACTCACTCATCAGGGTCAGCTTCGACTGGTGGTCGCCGGTGCGCGGGATGCACGTCGGGTGGATCTGCGTGAAGCAGGGGTTGGCGAAGTAGGCGCCGCGCCGGTGGGCGCGCCAGATCGCCGTGGCGTTGGAGTTCATGGCGTTCGTCGACAGGTAGAAGACGTTGCCGTAGCCGCCGGAGGCCAGGACCACCGCGTCGGCGAAGTACGTCTCGATCTTGCCGGTGATCAGGTCGCGGGCGACGATGCCGCGGGCCCGCCCGTCCACCACGATGACGTCCAGCATCTCCGTGCGCGGGTGCATCTCGACGTTGCCGGCCGCGATCTGCCGCGAGAGCGCCTGGTAGGCGCCGAGCAGGAGCTGCTGGCCCGTCTGGCCGCGTGCGTAGAACGTCCGGGAGACCTGCACGCCGCCGAAGGAACGGGTGTCGAGGAGGCCGCCGTACTCGCGCGCGAAGGGCACGCCCTGCGCGACGCACTGGTCGATGATCTCCACCGAGATCTGCGCGAGGCGGTGGACGTTGGACTCGCGGGCGCGGAAGTCGCCGCCCTTGACGGTGTCGTAGAAGAGGCGGTGGACGGAGTCGCCGTCGTTGCGGTAGTTCTTCGCGGCGTTGATGCCGCCCTGCGCGGCGATCGAGTGCGCGCGGCGCGGCGAGTCCTGGTAGCAGAACTGCACGACGTGGTAGCCCTGTTCGGCCAGCGTGGCGCCCGCGGAGCCGCCCGCGAGGCCCGTGCCGACGACGATCACGGTGTGCTTGCGGCGGTTGGCGGGGTTGACGAGCTTGGCTTCGAAGCGGCGGGTGTCCCAGCGCTCGGCGACGGGACCTGCCGGGGCCTTGGTGTCGACGACCGGCTCCCCGGTCGTGTAGTCGGCGTACTCACGGGAGGAATTCATCGGCTAGCTCACCACTCCGGTCATGACGGCCACGGGGACGACGACGAAGCCCGCCGTCAGGAGGAACGCGACGCCGTTGGCAATGATCTTGAGGGCGCGGTCGCGGGTCGCCTTGCCCGCGCCGAGGGTCTGCGCGGCGCTCCACAGGCCGTGGCGCACGTGGAAGCCGAGGGCGACGACGGCGACGATGTAGATGACGTTGCCGTACCACGTGGAGAACGTGTCGATGATGTTCTGGTACGGGTGCAGGTGCTCGTAGCCGCCCGGGTGCACCGTGCCGGTGGTCAGGTCCAGGATGTGCCAGACGATGAACAGGCCGAGGATGATCCCGCCCCAGCGCATCGTGCGCGTGGCGAAGCTCTTGCCCGCCTTCTTGTTGACGTACTTGGCGGGGCGCGCCCTGATGTCGCGGCGGCTCAGCTGGTAGGCGGAGACGGCGTGCGCGACCACGGCGACGACGAGCACGACGCGGATCAGCCAGAGCGTCCACTCGTAGTGCATGAAGGGCTCGCCGACCGTGCGCAGCCAGTGGGCGTAGTGATTGAGCTCCGCGGGCCCGAAGAAGATCTTCAGGTTTCCGATCATGTGGGCGATCAGGTAGAGCAGCATGATCAGGCCGCTCACCGCCATCACCGTCTTCTTGCCGACGGAGGAGTCCCAGATCGTGCGCGTCATCGACGACCGTTTTCGGTCCGTCCGCGTTGCCAGAGCCATGGGACCGACGCTAAAGCCGAAGGTCCCGATCGGTCCAAGAGATGGATCAGCTCATCTCGATAGCGACTGCCTATCATCGGCCGTACCCTGCCATGTATGCAGTTCCAGCAGCTCCTCTACTTCGTCGCCGTCGCCGAGACCCGGCACTTCACCCGGGCCGCCGAGCAGGTGCACGTCTCCCAGCCCTCGCTCTCCCAGCAGGTCCGCGCCCTGGAGAAGGAGCTGGGCGCCGAGCTGTTCAGCAGGGCCCGCGGCAACATCGCGCTGACCGACGCCGGCGAGGCGCTGCTTCCGCTGGCCCGCCGCATCCTCGCGGACGCCGACACCGCGCGCATCGAGGTGCAGGAGCTGGCCCAGTTGCGCCGCGGCCGCATCCGTCTGGGGGCCACGCCCAGCGTCTGCACGGGCCTGCTGCCCGAGGTCCTTCGCGCCTTCCACGACCGGCACCCCGGCATCCAGCTCCTCCTGGAGGAGAGCGGCTCCCACGACCTCGTACGGGAACTGGCGCGCGGCGCCCTGGACCTGGCCGTCGTCGTGCTCCCGCTGCCCAGCCCGTCACCCGCCCTGACCACCGTGGAGCTGCTGCGCGAGGACCTGGTGGTCGTGTCGTCGCCGGACGCGCGGGGGTTCGGCGGCAAGAGCGTCCGGGTCGCGGATCTGCAGCGCGAGCGCCTCGTGATGTTCCGGCACGGCTACGACCTGCGGGAGCTGACGGTCGCCGCCTGCCGCGCCGAGGGGTTCGAGCCGGAGTTCGCCGTCGAGGGCGGCGAGATGGACGCCGTGCTCGGTTTCGTGCGGGCCGGTATCGGGGTCGCGGTCGTGCCGCGCATGGTGGCGGAGCGCGCCGGGCGGGGCTTGCGGATGACGCCGCTGGCGCGTCCCTCGCTGCAGCGTACGATCGCGCTGGCGCACCGCAGCGACGTTGCTCCGCCACGGGCTGCGCGGGAGTTGCAGCGGATGCTGCTCGAGCGGCGCTGAGGTTTCGTTCTCTGGCCGTGAGCCGGTGGGGGCTGAGCGCGCAGTTCCCCGCGCCCCTTACGGGGCGCTCAAGCCGCCCGTCTCCGGATTCCTGATCGTCAGGCAGTACGTGCCCCCCGCCGGGTCCCGCATCACGATCCAGTGCGGGCCCCGCCGAACGGTCTCGGCGCCGAGAGCCTCGTGCCGGACACGGTCCGCGTCGAGGTCGGAGCAGGAGAAGTCCAAGTGCGCTCCGGGCAGCGCGTCCGTTTCGAGGCGCTGGAGCAGGATCCGCATCGGCAGCCCGGCGGCCGGCTCGACGAGGTGGAACTCCGGGCGGGAACCAGGCCGGTCGGGCCACCTCGTGAAGGCGGGCCAGAAGGCCTTCTCCGCCTCGAACTCCGCCGGCGGCACGTCGAGGCAGACCTGGTCGAGGCGGCTCGTGGTGCCGTCCGGCGCGACGAGCGGTCCGGGGCGGTCCTTCTCTCCCTCCCACGTCACGACACAGAACAGCTGTCCTCCCGGCGAGCGCAGAACCTCCAGGCCCTCCTCGGCGAAGACGGGTGTGGCACCCAGCTCGCGGGCAGCACGCGCTTCGGCGACGACGTCGTCCACCGCGAAGTCCAGATGCGCGCCACCGGAGCCCGCGACCGCCTGGGCCTTCAGACAGGCGTCGGCGCCCCCGTCCGGCAGCAGCGTCACGAACTGATCGGCGTCCCCGCGGAACGCGGACAGCCGCGTGCCCGTGACCGTCGTCCAGAACGCGCAGGACCGACCGAACCGGTCCGCGGGCCGGTCGATGAACGCGTACACCCAATGGATCATCGTGAAACCTCAGCTCGTCGCGTCGGCGAGCGCCAGCTCGTGCAGCTGGTCCGGTGGACCGGGCCGTGCGTAGTACCAGCCCTGCGCCGTGTCGCAGCCCAACTCTCGCAGCTGATCCGCCTGGGCGCCCGTCTCGACACCCTCGACCGTCACCGCGAGGTCCAGGCTGTGGGCAAGGGCGACGATCCCCTCGACGATCTTCAGGTCGACGGGGTCGGCGGGGAAGTGCTGCATGCCCTGCGTGAAGGAGCGGTCCAGCTTGAGGATGCTCACCGGCAGGCGGCGCAGGTTGGCGAGGTTCGAGTAGCCCGTGCCGAAGTCGTCGAGCGCGATGTCCACGCCCATCTCGGCGAGCCGGCGCAGCGGCTTGAGCAGGTCGTCGTCGGCGCCGATCAGCGCGGACTCGGTCACTTCCAGGCACAGCGCGCCCGGTTCGAGCCCGACGCGCTCCAGGATCTCCACCGTGTCGGACACGAGGTTGGGGTGGTTCAGCTGCATGGGCGAGAGGTTCACGTTCACGCGCAGCGGCCCGGCGTCCTTGTGCCGCGCCGTCCACGTACGGGCCTGGCGGGCCGACTCCTCCAGGACCCAGCGGCCCAGCGGAACGATCAGGCCGGTGTGCTCGGCGAGCGGGATGAACCGGTCAGGGCCGATGATGCCGTGCTGCGGATGCAGCCACCGCACAAGCGCCTCGGCGCCGCGCACACTGCCGTCCCCCAGATGCACGAGGGGCTGGTACTCGATGAAGAACTCGCCGCGCTCCAGAGCGGCGGGCAGCGCGGTGGTCAGACCGTGCCGCGTGATGGCGCGGGCATCCGCCTCGGGGTCGGCGAGCTCGAAGCGGTTGCCGCCCGCGGACTTCGCGCGGTACATCGTGATGTCGGCGCTGCGCAGGACCTCCGCCGCGCCGCGCTCCCCGGCCGGGCCCTCGACGATGCCGATGCTGCCGCGCACGGTCAGTTCGCGGCCCTCGACCCGGATGGGCGTGGAGAGCGCGTGCATGATGCGTCCGGCGAGGTCGTCCACCTCGACCTCGGTGTCACGGCCGGTGGTCAGCGCCACGAACTCGTCGCCGCCGAGCCGCGCGACCATCTCGCCGGGCGCCGTGGCGCAGGACTGGAGCCGGTCGGCGACCTCGACGAGGAGCCGGTCGCCCGCCGCGTGCCCGAGGCTGTCGTTGACGGTCTTGAAACCGTCGAGATCGAGGTAGCAGAGCCCGAACCGGGCGCCGTCACCCGCCGCGAGGGCCTTCTCCAGCCGCTCGAAGAACAGGGTCCGGTTCGGCAGGCCGGTCAGCGCGTCGTGCGTGGCCTCGTAACGGAGGCGCAGATTGAGCAGCCGGCGCTCGGTGGTGTCCTCCATCAGTGCCAGCTGGTACTGCGGCACTCCGTCCGCGTCACGCAGCAGCGAGACGGTCAGGTTGGTCCACAGGACGGTGCCGTCGGGCCGGTAGAAGGCCTTCTCCACGCGGTAGTGCTCGCGCTCCCCGCGCACCAGCTCTTCGTAGAGCTTCCATACGTGAGGGGAGTCGTCGGGGTGGGTCCACTCCGCGACGTTGCGTCCGCGCACCTGGTTCTCCAGGCCGCCGAACATGCGGATCAGCGCGTCGTTCACCTCCAGGACCGTGCCCGTGAGGTCGGCGATGCCGATGCCGATCGCCGCGCCGTGGAAGACGGCGCGGAAGCGTGCCTCGCTCGCGTGCAGGGCTTCGGCGACAGCGCTGCGGGCGCTCAGGGCGGCTCCGGATATGGCTTCCTGCTCGGCGAGGGTCCGCTCCCGCAGGGCGGCGGCGAACCCCGCGGCCACGGCGTGCTGCAGGCGCGCGCACCGGGCCCGCAGCTCTTCGCGCGGGCCGTCGTCGCCGCAGTAGAGGACGAGATAGGCGTCCACGCAGTCGAGCGTGCGGCTCAGCGCCTCGGGGTCGGTGCAGTGCGTGCCCACGAGCGCCGCGCCGATTGCCTGCCCCTCGGCGGCGTCGAAGATCCGCTCGTGCAGGGCCGTGCGCAACCTGCGGGCCAGCGGCACCAGTTGCTGCTCGAACTCGGGACGGGTCAGCGAGGTCGCCGTCACCGGGAAGATGGCGCGGCTCCATATGGTGGCGAACCTGCGCACTCTGCCCTCGGGCCCGTCCGGCTCCCCGCTCATGCCCTGCGCCCCACGCCGGCGAACCCGGAGAAGGTATACGGGTCCTCCTCCTCGGGTGCGGTCTCGGGCCGCCAGCGCGGCATCGGCACGAGGCCGGGTTCCACCATGTCGTATCCCTCGAAGAACCGCGCGACCTCGTCGCGCGAGCGCATGATCAGTGGATTGCGGATGTCCTTGTAGACGCCGACGACCTGACCGGCCCGGTCGGCGGGGATCGGCATCCCTTCGTACGAAGCGTGCGTGAGGACGATCAGGCTGCCGGGCGCGGTTGCGTCCCGCAGCTCGGCGACCGCTGTGTAGGGATCGTACGCGTCCTCCACGAAATGCAGGACGGCCACGAGAAGAACGGCTACCGGACGGTCCAGGTCAAGGAGTCCGCTGGCCTCCGAACTGCCCAGAATGTCCGACGGTTTGCGCAGATCCCCGGCGACGGCGATCGCTTTCTCGTTGCCGTCGAGCACGGCACGGCCGTGTGCCACGGCCACCGCGTCGTGGTCGACGTACACCACACGGGCGTCGGGGTCCGCCTGCTGCGCGACCTCGTGGACATTGCCGAAGGTGGGAATGCCCGAACCGATGTCGAGGAACTGGTTGATGCCCTGGTCCACGGCGAAACGTACTGCTCGGCGCATGAAGGCACGATTCGCCTGCATGATCTTGGGCAGCCCCGGCATGACCTCCATGGCCCGGCGGGCGGCCTCCCGGTCGACCTCGAAATTGTGCGAACCGCCCAGGTAGTAGTCGTAGATGCGGGACACGCTGGGCATCGTGATGTCGATGCCCTGCGGGGCCCAGGCGGGACGCTCCATCAGGACTCCAAGACGTAGGCGAGGCGAGCCGGTGTTCGAAGTGAGGCTACTGATCGTCCGCCAAGGGAGCGAGTCAAAACGGAAATTGACCGTCCGTTCTCGGTCACTGCCTGTGGCAAGTGCCGAATTTCCACCCAAAAAACCGGTCCGTTCCTTCCCCCAGGGGCGGGAAAAGAACGGACCGGTCGACCGAACGCGTGGTACTGAGCTGCTTCAGACGGGACCTCCTTTCTGTTCGGACTTCTACTTCTTCGGCGCGCCGACAGGCTTTCCGTCGGGGCCGGCGGCGTACCAAGTCCCGCCCACACCCTGTCCATTGGTGTCACCGGGCTTCTTGTCCCCGGAGAACGTGTACATCGGCCAGCAGTCGATCGTCTGCTGCTGCACTCCGTCGGGGCGGTTGAAGACGACGAACCCCTTCTTGAGGATTCCCTTGGTGTCGTTCTTCTCGACGGGCGGCACGACCGGCCACTTCTCCAGGCAGGCACCGGTGCACGCGGTCTTCATCGGCCAGGCGGAGTCCTTGGTGAAGCGGTAGACGGTCATGCCGTTCTTGTCGACGACGATCTCCCCGAGCTTCGGGTCCTCGCGGGTGGAGAGCCCCGCCGGGTCGACGGGAGCCGCGTCGGCGGGGGGCTCGGCCTCGTCGGCCGCGGGCGCGGCCTTCTTGCCGTCGGGGGCCGCCGCGTACCAAGTGCCGCCCACTCCCTGGCCCTTGGCGTCGCCGGCCTTGGTGTCCTTCGCGTAGCGGTACATCGGCCAGCCGTCGATCGTCAGCTGCTTGCTGCCGTCGGACCTGGTGACCTCGCCGAGCAGGGACTTGTCCACACCGGGCGGGGCGGCGGCACCCTCGGGCGACGCGACGGGCCAGGTCGTGGCGCAGGCGCCGTCACAGTTCGACTTGGGGGGCTGGGCGGTGTCCTTGTCGAAGCGGTAGAGCGTGCGGCCCTCGCTGTCGGTGACGACCTTGCCGAGCTTCTTGCTGTCCCACACGGCGAGTTGACCGGCTGCCTTCGCCTTGCCCGCCCCCTCCTTCGCGGCGCCGGTATCGGCCCCGTATCCGTCGCTCCCCGCCCCGTATCCGTCCTTCTCGGCAGGGGCCTGGTTGCCCACGTTCTGTCCGTTCGGCGACTGGTCCCCCTGTTCCTGACCGCACGCCGTCGTCAGCGCCAGCATGGCCGCAGCTGTCGCTACGAGCGAGGCGCTCCGCCAGGCCCGGGGGGAACCCCCTGATAGATGCAGCATCTCCGACTCCCGCTGTCCCTTGGGTACCGCGCCGCTGAGTGCGTCACGCTTGGCCCTAGGTACGGGTGCGAACGGCTGATGCGTTCAACCGGCCTTCAAGATTCTTTTGTTCGTCAAGCTCACGCCCGGCGTCTCCTCCCTTCGGGTTGAAGGGAGCCAGCGGCGGCGTGGCAGCGCGACACGCTGCCCATGATCTTTGACGTGCATGGAACCACGAAGGCCTCGTCCGGCCTGGTCACACGCTTATCCGCGCTCCTGGTGCTGGCCTGGCTGCTCGGCTCGCCCACGGCAGCCGCGGCGCCTGCTGCCGCGCCCGCCGACAACTGCGCCTACGCCTCGATCGGTGATGCTCCCGGAGGCGACTCCGTGGCGGTCGCCGGCGACGGGGTGGTGTGCAGCGCCGGCCCCACACACCGCCCCAAGCCGCCACCACCGCCACCACCGCCGCCACCGCCCGCTCCGGCTCCGCCGCCACGCCCTGAGCCCCCGGCGCCCGAACCCCCTCCCCCGCCGCCACCGCCGCCGCCGCCCGCACGCCCGGCCCCCGCCGAACCCACCCCACCAGCGCCACCACCACCCAGCCCCGAGCCGAAGCCAAAACCGAAGCCGAAGCCGAAGCCCTCCGTCACCCCCAAGCCCTCGCCGAAACCGGTGAGTTACCCCTCGTACCGCGCCTCTCCGCGCAATCCGCCGCCCAGCGGCGGCCCGTCCCTGGTCTCGCTCACCCTGCTCGTCACCGCACCCGCGGTGCTCGCCGTCGCCGCGCTGCGGCCTCGCTGACCGTCGGAGGTCCCATGTCGGAATGGCTTGTTCTCACCCTCGCGATGGCGGCCGCGTGCGGCGTCGTCCTGATCGTCACCTTCCTGCGGCACCGCAGGACCAGTCCGGATTACGACGCTTCGGAGACCCCGGACGTCATCGAGTACATGACGATGATGATCGGCGTGGTGTACGCCATCGTCCTTGGCCTGGCCATCGCCGGAGTCTGGGAGGCCCGCAGCCTCGCCGAGGATCATGTGCACTCCGAGGCCCAGGCGTTGCACGAGGTCTCCGAGCGGGCGCGGGTCTACCCGACCGAGGTCCGTGAACGCATTCGCACGGATGTACACGCTTATGTCAGCCATGTCGTCACCACCGAGTGGGACTCCATGGCGGACCGCGGTGAACTCACCGACCGCGGCTCGCAGCTCCTCACCCGCGTGCGGCACGACGTCACCGACTACCAGCCCAAATCGGACTTCGAGGCACAGGCTTATCAGCCACTCGTCGACGCGGTCGCCGCCGCATCCGACGCGCGCAACTCCCGTGCGGAGAGCGCGGGCGCCACCATGCCGGGTGTCGTCTGGTTCGGTCTGATCACCGGTGGTCTCGTCACCATCGGCATGATCTTCATGCTGCAGATCCGGCGTACTCCGCGTGAACTCATCCTCGCGGGGCTGTTCTCGGCGTTGATCGCCTTCCTGCTCTTCCTCATCTGGGACTTCGACGCCCCCTACAGCCGAGGGGTCGCGGCCACCCCGGACCCGTTCCACGCACTGTTCGACAACCTGGGCAGATGACGGAGGCGGCAGGCGCTGCACGCGGCACGCGGCACCCCGACTCGGTGGCGGCGATTCTCGGCGGGAGCTCGGCGGGGTATGGCCGGGCGGGCTGTTCGTGCACACCGAGGTCGGTCGGGGCGCGCTGGTTCGTACGGCATGAGATCGCGCGGCGGTCGCCGCTGCTCTCGATGCGTGCCGAGGGGGTCGTGATCCTTGACCGGTACCAGCGAGTTCACGCATCTGCGTACGGGGCGTGGCTGGGCGGCGGGAAGTGGCTGGCGCGGCGCGTGGACGAGGTGCGGCCGGGGTTCTCCGCCGAGCTGGAGGGCGTCGTACGGGAGGCGCTGGAGGGCAGGCCGTCCGGCCTTGCCGCGCTGGTGGACGAGGTGCTCGCGCCGTGCGGCGGGCGCATGCGGGAGGGGTATCGGCGCAGCGGATACCCCTCCTCCGCCGCCCCGGCTTCGCACACAGGTCCGTAAACCGTGCTGCGCGGCGGCTCCGCGCGGCGCACTCTGGTTGCATGACGTGGCAGACACCCATCATCGTCCACCCGCCCGCTCCCGACGGCGGGCGGCGGGTAACCGTGCGCGGGCAGGCCGTCGGCGTCGCCCGCGACGACCGCGACCTGGTGGAATTCCTGCGCCGCGCGGGCCTGGGCGAGGCGGACATAGCCCTGGACGACCCGCACCTCGTGGAGTGGCGTGGCAGTGGGGCACATGTGTGGGCGACGGGGGCGTGAACCTCCCCCCGGGGGCATAATGGGCGCGTAAACCTCCCCAGGGGACGGGCACTTGCCCACGCCGCCCGGCCCGGACTCCGGAGCCCTCAACCGGCCCGGTCCGCAACAAGGGCGCCGCTCCAGAAGAAGCGACCGGCAAGCAACTCCCGAACGACGTGGAGGCCCCCTCAGTCGCAGCCGCGCAGCCCGCCACGCCCGGTGCGGGGCCGTTCGCTCCCGCCATGGCCCACGGCACCTGGCACCTGGCACCTGGCACCTGCGCCACGTTCCCGCGTCGGATCACCCCGCAGCGGCACGGCAGGACAGCAGCAGAGCCGCGCCGTATCCCCCGCCTCCGGCAGCAGCCCTGCGTTGGCCCGGCCCGCACCCCGAATACAGGCAGAGCCCTTTAGCACGTACCGCCCCCTCACCCCCGGCAAGCACCCCTCGACGCACCGCCCCGTTCCCCTGTACGGCCCACACCATTGCCCCGTTCGCGCGGCTGCGATCGCGGGGGCGGGGGTCTCTGCCTAGCGTTTCCGGCATCGAGGCGCATACCAGGTGAAAGCGGAAGAAGGTCCGCGGCTGCTCCTCGGGGACCCGGAGGAAACATCATGCGCGCGATATCCGTCGCGTCGGCCGCTCTTCTCGCCGCCACCGCCCTGACCCTCGCCGCCCCCACCGCCTCCGCGGCCGTCGCGGACGACACCGACACGAACAACAACATCACCTCGTTCGGCTTCCGCGTCACCCCGTCCACGATCGCCGCGGGCGGTCAGGTCACGCTCAGCGTGGACGGCTGCGAAGGCGACGCCAAGGTCACCTCCGGTGTGTTCGACGACGCCCACATCCCCAAGGGGCAGCAGTCCGTCTCCACGCAGGTCTTCCCCGACGCCAAGCCCGGCGCGATGTACGAGGTGACCTTCGACTGCAAGGGAGAGACGGGGACCACGGACCTCACCATCGCCACCGGCCGTCCGACCTCGCACCCCACGTCCCACCCCACCTCGCACCCGACCGGCCCCGCCCACCGAGGGGTCAAGGCCGGCGTCGGCGGCAGTCTCGGCGGCTTCGACCTGCACGAGATCGCCCTCGGCGGCGCCCTGATCGCGGGCACGCTCGGCACGGCGTACTACTGGACCCGCCGCCGTACAGGGGACGGCAAGTCCTGACCCACCCACCCCGCTGCCCGGTGGCCCGCTGAGCTCAGCGGGCCACCGGGCAGCGGCATGCGGGCGGGCGCGGACCGCCGCGGGACCGGCGCGGAAGGGGGACGCGCCGGTCGGGACGGGCGTAGCCCGCACGCCCGGCGTTCAAGGCCCGGACGTTCAAGGCCCGGCGTGCGAGTGACGGGCCTGCCCGGGGAGGGCAGGGGCGGGGCGTACCGGTACTAACAGGTGTGCGGTCAGATGCCGCGGCTCTCGTTCTCCGAGCGGCGGCGCATCCAGAACACCCCGCCACCGACCACCGCGGCCGCCACGAGGACCCCGCCGATCGCCATGTCGGTGCTGGTCGCCCCGGCGTTGCTGCTGCCGCCGAGACCACCGCGGACACCACCGTGGATGACGGTGAACGCGTTGGGCTTGGTGAGGGGTGCGCTGTTGCCGCAGTGGACGGTGATGCTGTGGGCACCCGGCGAGGCGTGGTGATGGATCGTGGTGTTCGCGCTGGCCGTGCCGCCGCCCATGGTCTTCAGCTTGGTGTCGGGGAAGGCGTCCGACGTGATCTTGCTGCCATGGGTCGCGCAGGACGAGCCGTCCACCGTGACCGTCAGCTGCCCCCCGCGTGGGATCACGCTCGGCATGGCGACGATGTTGGACGGGTCGGCCCAGGCCGCCGCCGTCGGGGCCGCGAGGCCGACGACGGCACTCGCGGCGGCTGCGACCGCGAGGGCACGAGTAGTGCGCATACGGGTAGTACGCATGTGATTCCTCCGCGGAAGGCGCCCCGGGGTAACCGTCCCCGGTCAATCGGCGAGAGCGCCTCCCAGACAGACCCTCAGATGCGCTGCTCAGGCCCGCATTTCGGCGATCGGCCGTCCTGGTGAGGCGACACGCCGGGGCGCGAACGCGGCAACGGATATTGCCGCAGGTCACGGACCGTCAGAAATTTCCTGCGGGACACGACTCGGATGGCTCATGCCCGGTATGGCCGCCACCCGTTCGCTCCCGCGCTGTCGCCCGCCGCGCGCCCCGCGCTTAGCGTTCTTGTACGCGCAACGGACGCGGTTCGAGTGCCGCGTTGAGAGGGGATCAGTAAATGCCTTCGTCCCAGCCGGCCGATGACGAGGAACAGCAGAAGAAGCGCGCGCCTTGGGGCGTTCTCGCGCTCGTTCTGCTGACCGGCCTCGCACTGATCCGGAATGGCTCAGGGGAATTCGACGTGGGTCCGCCCCAGCCGGCGTCGGCCGCCGCGGCGGACCAGGCACCCGACGGGGTGGGCGAGGGTATCGCGCCGCTGACGTTCTCCCCCGCCGCGCGCGTGAAGATCAAGGGCATCCAGGTGGAGGCGCCCGTCATGCCCGTCGGGCTCGACTCCGAGGGCTGGGTGGACGCCCCGCCGCCCGAGGACCCCAACCTCGCGGGCTGGTTCACCGGGGCGGTCTCGCCGGGCGAGAAAGGCACGTCCGTACTCGTCGGGCATGTCGACAACGAACAGGGGCCCGCCGTCTTCTACGGCCTGGGGTCCCTGAAGAAGGGAAATCGCGTCGAGGTTCTGCGCAGGGACCGGAAGACCGCGGTTTTCAAGATTTATGGAATTGAAGTGTTCGAGAAGGACAAATTCCCCGGAGAGCGCGTCTACGGCGACAAGGGAACTCCCGAACTCCGTGTCATCACCTGCGGCGGCGGCTTTTCCAAGCACGCCGGCTATGACGGGAACGTCGTCGTTTTCGCCCGCCTGGTGGATGTGCGCTGAACGCCGGACGAACCGACGGAACGCGGCACCGGGCGGGCGGGATGCCGTCCTGGAGCCGGGCTAGATTCCGTGGGCGCTCGGCACGGTGATGCGATAACCCGAGTCGAGGAGTTCGGGGAGGTAGGTCCGCAGCGCGTCGACGCTCTGGGAACGGTCGCCGCCCGCGTCGTGCGAGAGCACGACGACGCCGGGTGCCGCACCGGCCCGTACCCGCCGGATGATCGTGCGGGCGCCCGGCTCCGTCCAGTCCAGGGTGTCGACGGTCCAGGCGAGCGGTTCCATGCCCAGTTCGGCGCCCAGCTGGAAGGCGTTGCGGTTCCAGGCCCCGTAGGGCGCGCGGAACCAGGCCGGGGGTTCACCCACGGCGTCCTCGACGACCTGGCAGGTGCGCTCGATCTCCTCGCGCATCGCGCTCCGGCTGATCTTCGGAAGGAGCGGATGGGTCCAGGTGTGGTTGCCGATCAGATGCCCGTCGTCGGCCATCTCGCGCAGCAGGTCCTTGTTGTCGACGGCCATTTCACCGCAGACGAAGAACATCGCGCGGACGTCGTGGCGGCGCAGGGTGTGCAGGATGCCCGGCGTGTAGCGGGGGTCGGGTCCGTCGTCGAAGGTCAGGACCATGGCGCGGTCCTGCCCGTCCATGCGCAGGATCGGCTTCCGGCGGACGCGGGGCCGCAGGCGCGGGGCACGCTGCTGACCGTTGCCCGCCATGGGCTGGAGGCGGTAGGCGGAGGGCTTGAGGGCGCGCGCGGCGGGCGGGCCGCCGGCCGCCGCGCCGCCGGAAGCCGCGGGCCCCGGCTTCGCCGACCGATCCGTGCCCGCACATCCGGCGGTCACGGCCAGACCGAAGACCGCGGCGCCGCGCAAGAGTGCGCGACGCCCTGGAGTCATTTGATCCTTTTTCATGACTAATCCGTCGCATGGCGGAAGTCCGACGCGGAACATCAACACCACGGCACCCCGCGAAAGCACCCGATGGGACCAGCACGGACAGGACGGGCAGGAGGGGCTCGTTCCGGGCTGCTGCGGAAGGCCCGCCCGCAACGGGGGCGGCTGCCTGCCTCCGATAGCCTCTCGGCGTGACTGAAGACCACTCCCACCAGTTCGAACGCGGTACCGACGGCCCGAAGGTGATCGTCGTCGGTTTCGACGGGTCCGACTCGTCGCTCCGGGCCGCCGCCTATGCCGGCGGCCTGGCGCGACGGCAGCACGCCCTGCTCGCCGTCGTCTACGTCCAGCCGGTGATGGCGGCGGGCGCCGCACTCGGCGCCCCGGTGGCCGACACGACCGACGAGATCGCCGAGTCACTGATCACCGAGATCAGGGACGCGACCGAGCGGGTGAAGGACATATTCGACGTGCGCTGGGAGTTCCACACCTTCCGCGGCGACCCCTACAGCGGCCTGGTCACCGCGGCCGACGACCTCAAGGCCGACGCCGTGGTCGTCGGCGCCTCCGAGCAGGCAGGCCACCGCATCGTCGGTTCGGTCGCGGTACGTCTGGTCAAGGCGGGCCGCTGGCCCGTCACCGTGGTGCCGTAACCCGTAACCCGTAACCCATAACCCGTAACCTGCGGCCGCCAGACTGCTGAACCTGCCCCTGCGCGAGGGGTGTGGTGTCTTCCGTCATGGGCACGCCCGGGCCATCATGATCCGCCATCAGCCGACTGCCGTCTGCGAAAAAAGGTGGAGCTCATGGCCGGACTCCGGATGGGGCAGGGCGTTCTGCGCCGCAAGCCCATCGAGCACATCGACGAGACCGAGGCCGGCGCGGGTGGCGGGCTCTCCCGCTCGCTCGGCCTCTGGCAGCTCACCGCGATCGGCGTCGGTGGCATCATCGGCGCCGGCATCTTCACCCTCGCCGGGACGGTGGCCAACGGCACGGCCGGTCCCGCCGTCCTCATCTCCTTCCTCATCGCCGGTGTCGCGAGCGCTGCGGCGGCCTTCTCGTACGCCGAGTTCGCGGGCCTGATCCCGAAGGCGGGATCGGCGTACACCTACGGGTACGTGGTTCTCGGCGAGCTGGTCGGCTGGTTCATCGGCTGGGACCTGCTCCTGGAGTACACGGCGATCGTGGCGGTGGTCGCGATCGGCATCTCCGGCTACTTCAACTTCCTGCTCAACGACATGGGCGCGCAGCTCCCCGCTTGGATGCTGGGTGCGCCCGGCACGGGCGACGGCCACAAGGTGGACCTGTTCGCCGCGGTCCTTTGCCTGCTCATCGCCTACCTGCTCACCCTCGGCATCAAGAACGCGGCCCGCTTCGAGATGATCGTGGTCGTCCTCAAGGTCATCGTCGTTCTCGTGGTGATCGCGGTCGGGTTCTTCCACATCGACACCGGCAACTACGAGCCGTTCTTCCCCTTCGGTGTCAGCGGGGCGTTCACGGGGGCGGCCACGGTCTTCTTCGCGGTCTTCGGCTACGACGCCATGAGCACCGCCGCCGAGGAGTCCAAGGACGCGCAGCGCCACATGCCGAAGGCGATCCTCTACTCGCTCGCGATCTCGATGGTCCTGTACGTCCTCGCCTGCCTCGTCCTCACGGGCATGCAGAGCTACCAGGACATCGACCCGGAGAGCGGCTTCTCCACCGCGTTCAAGTCGGTGGGTCTGGGCGGCCTCGCCGACGTCATCGCGGTCGGCGCGATCATCGGCATCCTCACGGTGATGTTCACCTTCATGCTCGGCGTCACCCGCGTGTGGTTCAGCATGTCGCGCGACGGGCTGCTGCCGAAGTGGTTCGCCAAGACGCACGAGACCCGGCAGGTGCCGACGCGCGTGACGTGGATCGTCGGCTTCGCGTCGGCCGCCATCGCCGGATTCCTGCCGATCGGCGAGGCGGCCGAGCTGACCAACATCGGAATCCTGCTGGCGTTCGTCGTGGTGTGCATCGCCGTGATCGTGCTGCGCTACAAGCAGCCCGACCTGCCGCGCTCGTTCCGCTGCCCCGGCATGCCGGTGGTGCCTGCCGTCGGGGTCGTCTTCTCGATCTGGCTGATCACCTTCCTGCAATGGCAGACGTGGGTGCGGTTCGCGGTGTGGTTCGCGCTCGGCCTTGTCATCTACTTCGCGTACTCGTACCGGAAGTCGGAGCTGGCGAAGGCGGAACGCGGTCGCTAGGACGACCCGGCGGGTCCGGTCATTTCCCCATCTTCAGGCCGTCCTCCCCCGCGCCACGACTCAGGACGACCCGGCGGATCCGGTCGCGGATGTCGGACACGTCGGCGCCGCGGGCAAGGGCCGCGTTCAGGTTGGTCACGCGCCCCTTGCCCGTGTCGAACCACGTGGGGATGAACTCGGCCTTCCTGACCTCCCAGCGTCCGCCGGGGCCCGCGGGCGGTTCGAAGGTGAAGCGGCCGATGCTGCCCTGGTCGCCCCGCGGGTCGTTGGCGTCCTCGTCGTTGATCATGTCGCCGGCGACCTGGTCGCCCATGCCGTAGATGACCCAGGTCTTGTTGACCTTCTCGTACGCCTGGGGGACGTGGGCGTGGGTGCCGAGGATCAGGTCGATGTCGGGGCGGCCCCGCGTGCGGGACTCCGTGAGCTGCTCGCCCAGGCTCAACTGGTCCTCGTCCGGCTCGTCCTGCCACTCCGTGCCCCAGTGGACCGAGACCACCACCACGTCCGCGCCGGCCTCCCGCGCGGCGCGCGCGTCCTCGATGATCCGCTCGCGCTCCATGAGATTGACCGTCCAGGGCTTGCCCTCGGGCAGCGGATTGTCGTTCGTGCCGTACGTGTACGCGAGCTGCGCCACCTTCGCGCCGCCCGCGCGCAGCCACGCGGGGGATCTGCCCTCCTCGGCCGTACGGCCCGAACCCGCGTGCTTGACGCCCGCCTTGTCGAGCGCGCGCAGCGTGCGGTGCACCCCCGCGGCGCCGTCGTCCAGCGTGTGGTTGGAGGCGGTGGAGCAGGAGTCGTAGCCGACGGACTTCAGGGCGCGGGCGATCTGGGGCGGGGACTTGAAGCTGGGGTAGCCGGTGTAGTCGCCCTTCTCGCCGTAGACCGTCTCCATGTGACAGATCGCCAGATCCGCCTTGGACACGACGCGTTTGGCCCCCTTGAGCATCGGTTTGAAGTCGTAGCCGTCGCCGCCCGCGTCGGCCCTGGCCTGGCCGATGATCGAGGAGTGCGGGAGCACGTCCCCGGAGGCGACGAGCGTGAAGGCGCGCGGTGCGTCATCGGCGCCGCCGGCGGCCGACGGCGCGGAGGACGGATCGTCGTCCCGGTTTCCGTCCCCGGTGCCGTCCTGACGGTTCTCGCCGTGCCGCGCCGCATTCCCCTCGCGGCCGGACTTTCCATTCGCCGTACAGGCGGCGGTCGCGACGGCGGTGGCTCCGATCATTACCGCCGCCAGAACGGCGGTTCCCTGCGGTCTTCGCTGTGGCATCGTCCGGCTCCGTGAATGGGGGATATCGGCGGAACGAATCCACATTCGGACAGATGGTCGAGTCAAGCCGCAATGCCGTCATAGTCCCTGAAAAGTATGAAAATCATCCACCCATGTGACGCGAAGAACACACGCCATCCGACCTGCGGTGAAACCGTGACCCGGGTCAAGACTCCGTAAAGCGCCTTGCTCAGGGCCCCCGTTGGGTAATCGGCTGTCCTCATCCGTGTTCCGGATTGGGGGCCAGAAGCCGGCGACGCGCACGGATCGGAGGAAGGCGAGACGGGATGCTGCACGAGAGCCGAGGAGACACGGAGGGCCCGAGCGGTGACGAACTGGCCGTACCGATGGCGTGGTTGTACGCCGAGTACATCGCGGACGAATTACTGCGCACCGGCGATTTGATGCCGCCGACATCTTTCGAATACCGCGCCGGGCTTGATGCTCTGGCCCTGACTATCTTCCTTTCCGACACAAAAGGCGAACTCTCGGGCATCCGAGTGATCTCCCAGCTGGAGACCTGGCTGTCCCTGACGGCGTACGACCAACCGTGGCTCGACTGGGTCGGCGAGCGGATGGCCGTGCTCACCGCGGACGCGATCGCGTCCGGTGAGCCCGCGCCCGACCTGCAACTCGCCGATCTGGCGTGGCGATGGCTCGAGGAGACGGAGCTGCTCGCGCCCGATCTCGACGCGGTGCCGGGCGGCGGGTCGCCGGGCAGCGAGGACGACGGGCCCAAGGTGTGGACGCCGGCGTGGCGCCTGGGGCTTCCGCTGGGGCACCTGGCGATCCATCTGTTCTGACGGCTCCAGCGGGTGCCTTTTGACGGCTCGTGACGACTCAAGAGGCTCCTGACGGCTTCAGGCGGCTTTCTGCCGACGCACCAGTGACGTCCTGACGTCACGCGCAAGTGTTCTGGTCCCGCGCCTTGAGTGATTCGGCGGTCCGCTGCGTACGGGAGGGCAGAAAAGCACCCCCTGCCCGACTCGTCACGCAAGGAACGCCATGAGGCCCCTGGAGCGGCATCGCGACGCCGGCGCCTACGCGCTCGGCGTCCTCGACGCGGCGGACACCTTCCGCTTCGACGATCACCTCATGGACTGCCCGCCGTGCCGGGCCGTAGTGGCGGAACTCGTCCCTACGGCCAAGCAGTTGGCCGCCTACCGAGGCCGCACCCCGCCCCCGGTCGAGCCGCTCGCGGCACCCGGCCCCGGCCTCATCGACCGGCTGCTAGGCGAGACCGTACGGCTGCGCAGGGCCGGGCGCAGACGGTGGCTGTGCGCGGTGGCGGCCGGTGTCGTCCTAGCTCTCGCGGCCCCCGCGACAGCGGTGCTGAGGGCCGGCGGACCCGGACCGGAACAGATCACCGCCCGCGACGGCCGCACCGGTGTCTCGGCGACCCTGACCGCGCGGGGCCGCGCCTGGGGCACGGACGTCGGGCTGCGTGTCCGCGATCCGCACGGCGGCGCCCGGGTCTGCGAGCTCGTCGCCGTCGGCACCGACGGTTCCGAGCAGACCGTGACGACATGGAGGGCGCCGCGGGAGTCCTCGGGCGAGGATCCGGCCGGTCTGTCGACCGGAGGCGGCGCGGCCCTGCCCCGCGAGGACATCGCCCGCTACGAAGTACGGACGACGGGCGGACAGCGTCTGCTGACCCTGCGACGCCCCTGAACCGCCGTACACAGCAGGCTACTTCAGCAGCCGGGACATTCTCCGGTCCGCGAGCAGCTTCCCGCCCGTCTGGCACGTGGGGCAGTACTGCAGCGAGGAGTCGCTGAAGGAGACCTCGCGCACGGTGTCCCCGCACACCGGGCACGGCTCGCCGGTACGGCCGTGCACCCGCAGGCCGCTCTTCTTCTCCGCCTTGAGGCGGCCCGCCGCGACACCGCGCGAACGCTCCACCGCCTCGTTCAGCGTGGTCCGCAGCGCCGCGTACAGGCCGTGGATCTCCTCCCGCGTGAGGCTCGACGTGAGCTTGAAGGGTGACATGCGGGCCGCGTGCAGGATCTCGTCGCTGTAGGCGTTGCCGACACCCGCGATCAGGCTCTGGTCCCGCAACGCGCCCTTGATCTGGCGGCGTTCGCCCGCGAGGAGACCGGCGAAGCGCTCCTCGTCGAACTCCGGGACCAGCGGATCGGGGCCGAGGCGGGCGATGCCCGGGATCTTCTCCGGGGACTCGGTCACGTACACCGCGAGGCGCTTTTGCGTGCCCGCCTCCGTCAGGTCGAAGCCCTCACCCGTCTCCAGGGCGACCCGCAGCGCGAGGGGGCCCTTGCCGGGCCGTGGCGGGCCGTCGGGCAGGCGGTCCTTCCATTGCAGCCAGCCCGCGCGGGCGAGGTGGGTGACCAGATGCAGGCCGTCCGCGTCGATGTCGAGGAACTTGCCGTGCCGGGCCACCGCCGTGACCGTACGTCCTTCGAGTGCGCCCGGCGGCGGGTCGTACGTCTTCAGGACGCTGATGGCGACGGGCAGCACCCGCACGATCCCGTGGCCGACGAGGTGTTCGGCGAGGAACGCGCGCAGCGCCTCGACCTCGGGGAGTTCCGGCATCCGCTCACTCCTGACTCTGGTCCGACAGCGCCATACGCCCGCTCTGGTCACGGCCGTCCCGCGCGGGCACGACGAACTCGCACCACACGCACTTGCCGCTGCCCCGCGACTCGACCCCCCACTCGTCCGCGAGCATGTCCACGAGCAGCAGTCCCCGCCCGGAGACGCCTGATTCCCCGGCCTCCCTGCGGCGCGGCAGCGCGCTGGAGGAGTCCTCGACCTCGATGCGCAGCCGCCGGTCGCCGCCGCTGATGACCCGCAGGGTCACGATCGCGGCACCGTCGGTGTGCATCAGGGCATTGGTGATCATCTCGTCCGCGACCAGCTCGACCTCGTCGGCGCCCTCTCCGGCACCCCACGCGCGCACGGCCGCGCGGATCATGTGCCGGGCCTCGGCGAGGGCCTCCGGGTCGCCGGGGCCGACATGCTGCTGGAGACGGCCGCCGGACAGCGGCGCTTCGTCCGGGCGGCGGCGCAGGAGCAGCACCGCAGCGTCGTCCTCGCCGCCCCGCTCGTCGACGATCGAGCAGAGCCGGTCGGCGAGCTGCTGGAGGTCGCGCGGCCCGGCGCAGGCGAACTCGCCCAGGGCCCGTATCCCGTCGCCGAGGTCGGCGCCCGGCTCCTCGATGAGGCCGTCGGTGAAGAGCAGCAGGGTCTGGCCCGCGTCGAACTCGAAGGTCGTCACCGGATACTCCAGGCGCCCGAACTCGGCAGAGAGTCCCAGCGGGAGCCCTCCGTCGACCGGCACCCGGCGGCAGCTCCCGTCGGTGTCCTGGAGGAGCGGGTCGATGTGACCGGCCCGCACCACCTGGACCACCCCCGTCGACATGTCCGCCTCGGCGTAGAGGCAGGTCGCGAAGCGGTCGGTGTCCAGTTCGTGCAGGAACCCCGAGGCACGGGCCATGACGGTGGCGGGCGAGTGCCCCTCGGCGGCGTACGCGCGCAGCACGATGCGCAGCTGGCCCATGACGGCCGCCGCGTGCGTGTCATGACCCTGTACGTCGCCGATGACCGCCCCGACCCGGCCGCCGGGCAGCGGGATCACGTCGTACCAGTCGCCGCCGATGTCCCGGCCGAGCGCCGCCGAGCGGTAGCGGACCGCGATGTCGGCGCCGGGCACACCGGGGATGGTGCGGGGCAGCATCGCCTGCTGGAGGCCCTGGGCGAGGTCCTTCTCCTGCTCGTAGAACATGGCGCGCTGGAGGCTCTGCGCGATGCCGCTGCTCAGCGCGACCAGGACGTTGCGCTCCTCCTCGGTGAAGCCGGTCCTGTCCTGGTAGAGCAGTCCGAGCACGCCGATCGGCTTGGCTTGGGCGATCAGCGGGAGATACGCGGCCGATGAGATGCCCAGCTTGTCTATGTACGGCCACAGATCCGGGTACGAGGCGGCGAACTCCGCCTCCGTCTCGATGAAGCGCGGCGAGAGCGTGCGCACGGCGTCGCTCATCGGATACCGCTCGTCGATCCGGGTGAACTTGGTGCCCGGCACGAAGCTGCCCTCGGGCCCTTCCGCGACCAGACGGATGCGACCGGCCTCGACCAGGGCCATGACCAGGTTCGACGCGCCCAGGTGCGCGAGGCCGTGGGTGTCCTTGAGCACGTCGATGACGTCCCGGACGGTACGGGCGTGTGCGAGGGCCGCCGTGATGCCCTGCACGATGCTCGTGCGCCGGCGCCGGTCCTCCTCCTCGTCCGCGCGCTGACGCCGGGCCGTGCTGTCGCCCAGCTCCTGCGTGGCGTCACGGACGACGCCCACGATGCGGTACGGACGGCCCCCGTCGTCACGCTGGATGAACCCTTGGGTATGGGTCCAGCGCAGCCCGCCGTCGCGCAGCCGGATGCGGAAGTAGATGCCGTAGGTCTCGCTGCCGTCCTTGAGCGCGTGCGAGACATAGGCGTCGAGGCGGTGCGCCTCCATCGGCGGAACCCGCACGCCGAGGGAGGTCGGGTGGCCGTCGTACTCGTCGGTATGCACGTCGAAGACCTCGTGGCCCGCGGCATCGAGATGCATCAGGCCGCTGTCGAGGTCCCAGTCGAAGCAGCCTGTGCGGTTGAACGCCAGGATCGACCGCGGGTCCGCTGGCCAGTCGTCCGGCAGTGACGTGGGCGTCATGACACTTCATGATTCTTCGCCGTCGGACCCGAACGCGCACGCCGGGAGGGGCATCGGGAGCGATTGGCGCAAGATGGCCCTGTGGAGTGGTTCAGCGCGGATCAATACTGGCTCGGCCGTCTCGTCTTCCAGCGGGCGCTCGCCGCCGTCTATCTCGTCGCGTTCCTGGGCGCGGCGCTGCAGTTCCGCGCGCTGATCGGGGAGCGCGGCATGCTGCCGGTGCCGCGCTTCGTCGAGCGCGTGCCGTTCCGCAAGGCACCCAGCCTCTTCCACCTGCACTACTCGGACCGCTTCTTCGCCCTCGTCGCGTGGACGGGCTGCGCCTGCGCGCTCACGCTGCTCGCGGGCGCGGACAATCTCCTGCCCCTGTGGGCCGCCATGCTGCTGTGGCTCGTGCCGTGGGTCCTCTATCTCTCGATCGTGAACGTGGGGCAGACCTGGTACGGCTTCGGCTGGGAGTCGCTGCTCCTGGAGACGGGCTTTCTCGCCGTCTTCCTCGGCAACGACGAGACGGCGCCGCCGGTGCTCGTGCTCTTCCTGCTGCGCTGGGTGCTTTTCCGGGTGGAATTCGGAGCCGGACTGATCAAGATGCGCGGCGACGAGTGCTGGCGCAAACTCACCTGCCTGTACTTCCACCACGAGACACAGCCGATGCCGGGCCCGCTGAGCCGGTACTTCCACCATCTGCCGAAGCCGGTCCACCGGATGGAGGTCGCGGCGAACCACTTCACCCAGCTCGTCGTGCCCCCGCTGCTGTTCACGCCGCAGCCGATCGCCACGGCCGCCGCCTGCCTGATGATCGTCACCCAACTGTGGCTGGTCCTCTCGGGCAACTTCAGCTGGCTGAACTGGATGACGATCGTGCTCGCCGTGTCCGTCCTGGACTTCGGGAGCGCGGCGGCGCCGACACACTCCCCCGCTCCCCCGCTCTGGTACGAGGTGGTGGTCATCGCGGTGACCGTCCTGCTCCTCGGTCTGAGCTACCGGCCCGCGCGCAATCTGTTCTCCCGGCGCCAGGTCATGAACACCTCCTTCGACCCGCTGCATCTCGTCAACACCTACGGCGCGTTCGGCAGCGTCAGCCGCGTCCGCCAGGAGGTCGTCATCGAGGGCACGGCGGACGCGAAGCCACGCCAGGACTCCCGGTGGCTGGAGTACGAGTTCAAGGGCAAGCCGGGAGATGTCCGCCGCCGGCCCCGCCAGTTCGCGCCGTACCATCTGCGGCTCGACTGGATGATGTGGTTCGCCGCGCTCTCCCCCGCCTACGCGAGGTCGTGGTTCGGCCCGCTGGTGGAGCGGCTCCTCGAAGGCGACCGGGACACGCTGCGACTGCTGCGCCATGTCCCGTTCCCGCAGGACGCGCCTCCCGCGTACATCCGCGCCCGTCTGTACCGCTACGGCTACACGAGCCGGCGTGAGCTGCGCGAGACGGGCGCCTGCTGGGAGCGGACGTACGTGCGGGAGTTTTTGCCGCCGACGCGGATCAGCTCGCCTCGCTGAGCGGGAGGCCGTAGACGCGGGTCGCGGTCCCGGCGAAGAGGGCCGCGCGTTCGGTGTCGCCGAGTGAGCCGGTCAACCGCCGTGCCACGGCGAGCACTTCCTCGTACGTAGCGGCCAACGTACAGACGGGCCAGTCGGAGCCGAACATCAGCCGGTCCGGTCCGAAGGCGTCCAGGACGGTCTCCGCGTACGGGCGCAGGTCCTCGACCGTCCAGGTCTGCGGGTCGGCCTCGGTCACCAGGCCGGAGAGCTTGCAGACCGTGTTGGGCAGCGCGGCGAGCGAGCGGACGTCCGCGGCCCAGGGTTCGAGGGCGCCCGAGGCGATGGGCGGCTTGCCCAGGTGGTCGAGCACGAAGGTGAGTCCGGGGTGCTCCCGGGCGGCCTGCACGCAGGCGGGGAGCTGGCCGGGCAGGACGACGAGATCGTAGACGAGACCGGCCGCGCCGACCGCGGCGAGGCCTCGGCGCACGTCGGGCCGCAGCAGCCACTGCGGATCGGGCTCACCCTGGACCTGGTGCCGGATGCCCACGAGGTGCCGGCCGCCCGGCAGTTGGCGCAACCAGGCGAGTGTGTCGGCGACCTCCGGGCGGGTCAGGTCGGTCCACCCGACGACGCCCGCCACGAGGTCGCTCTCCTGTGCCAGGGCGAGGAACTCGGGGGTCTCGTCGGCCACCGTGACCGTCTGGACGAGCACGCTCGCGGTGACACCCGCGGCTCGCGCCTGCGGCAGCAGGTCGGAGAGGGAGAAGTCCCGGCGGATCGGGGCGAGCGCCTCGCCGGTGATCCACTCCTGGTCGCGTACGGACAGGTCCCACACATGGTGGTGGGAGTCGACGAGGTCCTGCGTCACGGCAACTCCCATACGACGGGCAGTCCCGCGTCCGCGCCCCCGGCGGAGTAGTCGTGGACGACGTCGAGAAGCTCGGCCATGCGCGCCTGCCACGCGACGTTGACCGGCAGTTTGTCCAGCTCGGCGAGCATACGGGCGTAGTCCTCGCACTCCAGGACGTGGAAGAGATCGGTGCCGCTGCGCCAGATCGTCCAGGAGGTGGCGCCCGCCGCGCGGATGGCGGCGGTGAGCTCGGCGGGCACCTCGCGGTGCGCGGCGTCGTACTCGGCGACACGGTCGACGCGGACCTTGGTGTGCAGGGCGATCCTCACGCGGGATCCTCTCCGGGGACGGGGACGGGGACGGGGACGGGGGCGCCGGTGGGCAGGAGCCCTTCGGCGCGGGCTTCCTTCCAGAAGTCACCGGGGACTTCCGACGCGAACCGCACTGCGGCGTCCCGGACTTCGTGGGGCGAGCGGGCTCCGACGAGGACGGTGGCCACCGCCGGGTGGGCCAGGGGGAAGGCCAGGGCCGCGGCACGCAGCGTGGTGCCGTGCCGCTCCGCCATCGCCTTCAGGTGGCGGGCGCGGTCCACGAGGGCGGCGGGGGCGGGCGTGTAGTCGTAGGTCGCGCCGGGGCGGGGGTCGGCGAGGAGGCCCGAGTTGAAGACCCCGCCGATCACCACCGCCTTGCCGTGCTCCTGCGCCACGGGAAGCAGCTCGGCCAGGGCGCTCTGGTCCAGGAGTGTGTAGCGGCCCGCGCACAGCACGGCGTCGACGTCCGTGTCCCGGAGGAAGCGGGTGAGCATCGCCGTCTGGTTCATGCCCGCGCCGATCGCGCCGACGACGCCTTCGGAGCGCAGCCGTTCCAGGGCCGGGTAGCCCTCCCGGAAAGCCTGTTCCGCGTGGTCGTCCGGGTCGTGGAGGTAGACGATGTCGACGCGGTCCAGGCCGAGGCGGGTCAGGCTCGCCTCCAGTGAGCGGCGGATGCCGTCCGCGCTGAAGTCCCAGACCCTGCGGTGTGTGGCGGGCACGGCGAAGCCGTGGTCGAGGTCGTCGCCCGCGGGCTCCTCTGCCACCTCCTCCAGGAGGCGGCCTACCTTGGTCGAGAGGGCGTAGGTCTCCCGCGGGCGCGCCCGCAGCGCCTCGCCCAGCCTGCGCTCGGACAGGCCGATTCCGTAGTGCGGCGCGGTGTCGAAGTAGCGCAGCCCCGCGTCCCAGGCCGCGTCCACGGCTGCGACCGCGTCCTCGTCGGTCATCGGCGTGTAGAGATTGCCGAGGCCGGCGGCGCCGAAGGACAGCTCGGTCACCTCGACGCCGCCGGAGCCCACGGAGCGCCGCGCCACGGAGTTCACCGGGCCGCCGCCGGGCGGAGCCGCAGCCCCTGCATGCCGCCGTCGACGGCGAGCGCGGTGCCGGTGGTGGCGCCGGAGAGGGGGCTCGCCAAGTAGGCGATGGCGCACGCGACCTCGTCCGCCGAGACCAGTCGTCCCGTCGGCTGGCGGGCTTCGAGCGCGGCACGCTCCGCCGCCGGGTCGGGTGCGGCGTCGAGCAGGCGGCCGACCCACGGAGTGTCCACGGTGCCCGGGTTGACGCAGTTGACGCGCACCCCCTCGCGTACGTGGTCAGCGGCCATCGCGAGCGTCAGGGAGAGCACCGCGCCCTTGGACGCCGAGTACAGGGCGCGCTGCGGCAACCCCGCGGTCGCCGCGATCGAGCAGGTGTTGACGATCGCCGCGTGGGTGGAGACCCGCAGGTGCGGCAGGGCGGCGCGCGTGGTGCGCACGATCCCGAGGACGTTCACGTCGAGCACCTTGTGCCACTGGTCGTCGTCATTGTCCTCGACGGTCCCCTGCGCCCCGATTCCCGCATTGTTGATCAGTACGTCGAGTCCGCCGAGTTCCCGCACGGCGGCGGCGACGGCTTCGCGTACCGAAGCGTCGTCGGAGACGTCGGCGCGGTGGCCGGTGAGCGGCTTCTCCACGCTGCCCGGATCCAGGTCGAGCACCGCCACCCTGGCGCCGCGCGCGGCGAGTAGCTCCGCCGTGGCCCGCCCTATGCCGGAGGCTCCGCCGGTGACCAGGGCCTTCAGCCCGTCAAAGTCCCGGGTGTCCGTCATGCCGCTGCTCCTTTGCCCTGAGCGAGATCGGCGGCCCAGAAGGCGCCGCCCGGATAGGTGAATTCGGCGAGGGACTCGGCCCGCATGGCGGCCGAGAAGCCCGGCGCGGTGGGTGCCAGGTAGTGGCCGTCGCGCAGCACGACCGGGTCGATGAAGTGGTCGTGGAGGTGGTCGACGTACTCGATGACGCGGTTCTCGGTGGTCCCGGTCAGCGCCACGTAGTCGAACATCGACAGATGCTGGACGAGCTCGCACAGGCCCACCCCGCCCGCGTGCGGGCAGACCGGAACGCCGAACTTGGCCGCGAGCAGCAGGATCGCCAGGTTCTCGTTGACGCCGCCGACGCGGGCGGCGTCGATCTGCAGCACGTCGATGGCGCCCGCCTGGAGGAGTTGCTTGAACACGATGCGGTTCTGCACGTGTTCGCCGGTGGCGACCTTGACCGGGGCTACCGCCTCGCGGATCGCGGCGTGGCCGAGGACGTCGTCGGGGCTGGTCGGTTCCTCCACCCAGTACGGGTCGAACTCCGCGAGGGCACGCGTCCATTCCACGGCCTCGCCGATGTTCCAGCGCTGGTTGGCGTCGATGGCCATGCGGATGCCGGGTCCGATCGCCTCCCGTGCGGTACGGCAGCGTCGTACGTCGTCCGCCAGGTCAGCGCCGACCTTGAGCTTGATCTGCGTGAAGCCGTCCGCCACGGCCTGGCGGGCGAGGCGGGTCAGCTTCTCGTCGCTGTAGCCGAGCCAGCCCGGCGACGTCGTGTAACCGGGGTAGCCGTGCTCCCGCAGCAGGCTCTCCCGCTCGGCGGCTCCGTGCCGGCCCGACCGGAGCAGCTCCAGCGCCTCTTCCGGCGTGATGGCGTCGGCGATGTAGCGGAAGTCGACCTGGGAGACCAGCCACCGGGGCTCGGCGTCCGCCAGGAACCGCCACAGCGGCTTGCGTGCGCGCTTGGCCGCCAGATCCCACAGGGCGTTGACGACGGCACCGATGGCCATGTGCATCACGCCCTTCTCGGGCCCGAGCCAGCGCAGCTGGCTGTCCCCGATCAGGTCGCGGTTGAGTGTCCCCGGATCGGCGCACAGCTCTTCGACGGACCGGCCGATGACGTGGTGGCGCAGCGACTCGATCGCGGCGACCTGGACGTCGTTGCCGCGCCCGATGGTGAAGGTGAAGCCGTGCCCCTCCAGACCGTCGTCCGCGTCGGTGCGCAGGACCACATAGGCGGCGGAGTAGTCGGGGTCCGGGTTCATCGCGTCGGATCCGTCGAGGTCCCGCGAGGTCGGGAACCGTACGTCATAGGTGTCGACCGCGATGACGCGGGCGGTGGTCGGGGACACAGGAGGCCTTTCCGGAAAGGGACGAGGAGGCGGGGAACGGCGGGGAACCCGGAGGGGTCAGTCCTGTGCGCGCCCTGTGGTGACGCGGGCGATCATCAGGGCGACCAGGATGATTCCGCCGTAGATGGCCTGGATCCAGAAGGACGGCACCTGGGCGAGGGTGAGCAGGTTCTGTACGACGCCGAGCAGCAGGACGCCGGTGAGGGCGCCGAACATCGTGCCTTTGCCGCCGTCGAGGCTGATGCCGCCGATGACCGCCGCCGCGAACACGGTGAAGATCATGTTCTGGCCCTGGTTGGCGTTGATCGCGCCGACGTAACCGGTCTGCATGAGTCCGCCGACGGCGGCGAGGCAGCCGGCGACGACGAACACGCCGAGCATCACGCGCTCGACGCGGATGCCGGCGGCGCGGGCCGCGTCCGCGTTGCCGCCGATCGCGTACAGGGCGCGCCCCACCCGGTGGTACTTGAGGATGAAGCCCGCGACGCCGAAGGCGACGGCGGCCAGCCACACGGAGAGCGGGATGGTCAGGAACGTCGAGGTGGCGAGGGTGTAGAAGGCGTCGGGCATCCCGAAGAGCGTCTTGCCCTCGGTCGCGCCGACGAGCAGGCCGCGCAGCACGATCAGCATGGCGAGCGTGACGATGAAGGCGTTGAGCTTGAGCTTCACCACGAGGATGCCGTTGAAGGCGCCGATGGCTCCGCCGACGAGCAGGATCGCGAGGAGCCCGGCAGCCACGGGCATGTCCGTGCCGAACCCGGCCTGGGCGGCGGGCAGGACGAGGAGCGCACCGACGGCCGGCGCGATGCCGACGACAGACTCCAGGGACAGGTCGAACTTGCCCGTGATCAGAACGAGGGACTCGGCGAGGACGACCATCGCGAGGGCGGCGGAGGCACCGAGGATCGAGATGAGATTTCGCTCCGTCAGGAAGGAGTCGTTGAGCAGGGCTCCTAGGATCATGAGGAGCAACAGCGCTGGGACCAGGGCGAGTTCGCGTGCGCGACGCAATGCGATGCTCTTCGCTGCGCGCGCTGGGGCGGGGTGTTCTGATGCCGGGGTGGCCTGCGCGGCCGGGGCCTTGAGGTCAGCCACTGTGCTCTCCTACTTCTTCGGCTGCGGGCCGGTGGGGGCTGATCGCGCTCGCGCGGCGGAGCCGCATATGTGACAGCCCCGCGCCCCCGACGGGGCTTGTGTGGTCCACCCCCTCGATTGATGCGATCAGGTCATGGTCGGTGAAACCCGCCGAGTGTTCCGCGGCCACCCGCCCATGGAAGAGGACAAGGACGCGGTCGCAGCGCCTCAGATCGTCCAGCTCGTCGGAGACGACGAGCACGGCGGTGCCGTCCTCGCGGGCGTTGTCCATGCGGGCAAGCAGTGACTCCTTGGACTTCACGTCCACGCCCGCGGTGGGGTTGATGAGGACGAGGAGCCGGGGGTCGGAGGCGAGCGCCCGCGCCATGACGACCTTCTGGGCGTTGCCTCCGGAGAGGTCGGACACGGGCTGGTCGGGGCCCTCGGCGTGGATGTCGAGGCGGTCGATCAACTCCTCGGCGAAGCCGCGCTTGCGCTCGGTGCCGACGAAGCCGTACTTCCCGAGCCGGTCGAGCACGCTCATCGTGGCGTTGTCGCCGATCGTCATCCCGAAGACCAGGCCCTGGTCGTGCCGGTCGCGCGGGACGCAGCCGACGCCCGCGCGCAGCGTGGCGGTCACGTCCCCGAAGGGGAGTTGCCTGCCGTCGAGGCGGGCGCTTCCGCCGGTCGGCGTGTGCAACCCCGCGATGGTCTCGGCGAGGTTGATCTTGCCGCTGCCGCTGGATCCGGCGAGGCCGACGACCTCGCCCTTGCGGACGGTCAGGTCGATGTCCGCGTACGACTGGCTGGTCAGACCCTTGACGTCGAGCATCACCGGGGCGTCCGCGAGCACCTCGGTCCGGGCGACGGACTCCTCGGCGGCCTTCTTCTCCTGAAGGGCCTCGCCCGCCATCGCCTCGACCAGGGCGGCGCGCGGCAGCTCGGCCACGGGGGCCGTGGTGATCCAGCGGGCGTCGCGCAGGACGGTGACGGTCTGGCACACCTCGTACACCTCCTGGAGGTGGTGCGAGATGAAGAGGAAGGTGACCCCCGACTCCTGGAGCGCCCGCATGCGCGTGAAGAGGCGTTCGATCTCGCGGTTGTCGAGCTGCGCGGTGGGCTCGTCGAGGACGATGAAGCGCGCGCCGAAGCTGAGGGCCCGCGCGATCTCGACCATCTGCCGGTCCTCGACCTTGAGGTCGGCGGTGCGGGCGTCCGGGTCGACCCGCACGTCCCAGGTGTCGAGCACCTCGGCGGCCTGCGCGCGGAGCTTGCGCCAGCTGATGAAGCCGCCGCGGCCTTCGGGCTGCCGGTTGATGAAGAGGTTCTCGGCGACGGTGAGGTCGGGCACGACGGTGGGCTTCTGGTAGACGCAGGCCACCTTGCGGCGCCAGGCGTCGCGGTCGGTGAGCGGAGGCGCGGGCTCGCCGTCGAAGAGGACGGTGCCCGCGTCCGGGGCCTGGAGCCCGGTGAGGATGGTGACGAGGGTGGACTTGCCCGCGCCGTTACGGCCGACGAGGGCGTGGGACTCACCGGGCAGGACGGTCAGCCGCCCGTCCCGCAGCGCGACGGTGGGTCCGTACCGCTTCACTATGCCGGTCGCCTCGACGAGCGCGGCCGGCCCCGGCGTGGGGGGATTGCTCATCGGCGTACTCATTTGACCGTGTTGCCCCACAGCTCGGAGTCGTCCACGTTCTCCTTGGTGACCAGGGGCGCGGGCAGCTGGTCCTCGAGGATGCCGCTGGGCAGCTTCACGATGGTGGAGTCGTGGTCGGTCTTGCCGGGTTTGAACTTCTTCCCGTCCATCGCGGCCTTGATGTAGTACATCCCGTACTTGGCGTACGCGTCGGCGGGCTGGGACACCGTGGCGTCGATCTGGCCCTTGCGGATGGCGTCGAACTCCTGCGGGATGCCGTCGTTCGAGATGACGGTGATGTGGCCCTTCTCGCCCGTCTTCTTCAGCATTCCCTTGGACTTCAGGGTCTGCAGGGTGGGGGCGAGATAGACGCCGCCCGCCTGCAGGTAGATGCCCTTGATGTCGGGGTTGGAGTTGAGCAGCGTGTCCAGCTTGGAGGCGGCCGTGTCGGACTCCCACTTGGCGGGGATCTCCAGGACCTTGAGCTTGGGGTACTTCTTCTTCACGCAGGTGCGGAACGCCTCGGAGCGCTCGCGGCCGTTGACGGAGGCGAGGTCTCCCATGATCTGGACGACCTTGCCGGTCTTGACCTGCTCGCCGAGGTAGTCGCAGGCCTTCTCGCCGTACGCGACGTTGTTGGCGCGCACCACCATGGCGACCTTGCCCTTCTCGGGGGCGACGTCGACGGCGACCACGGGTACGCCCTTGCGTTCGGCCTGGTCGAGCCCCGCGGAGATGGCGGCGCTGTCGAGGGGGGCCACGACCAGGCCCTTGACCCCCTGGTTGAGCTGGTTGTTGATGTCGGTGATCTGCTGCGAGGGGTCGCTGTTGGAGTTGACCGTCTTGTTCGCGTCGACCTCCTCGGACTTCGCCATCTTCGGCACGTAGTCGTTGTACGACTGCCAGAACGGCGAGGTCAGCAGGGGCAGGATCACCCCGACCTTGCCCTCTCCGCCGCCCTCGCCGCCCGCGGGGGCCGCGTTGTCCGTCGTACTGCCACATGCCGTGAGCACCAGGGAGGCGCAGGCGGCCGCGGCGGCGATCCGCGCCGCCGTTGGGATTCCCGCCCTGCTGGACCTGTTGCTTGTCCTGTCGCGCACTGTTCTGCCGGCCATCTGACGGCTCCTCATCGAGCGTGGATCGGGCGTCCTAGCGACTGATGGGCGAATATTTATCAGACCACTTGGCGCCCACAACACCCCTCGACGCCAAGTTTTCCCGCTTTCAGGCCGTAGTGGTCCGACCACATCTCTGGTTAGACTGCGGCGCACTCGGCTAGTGGAGGAGCGTTACGTGGACCAGACCGCCCCGCAGAAGGGCACCGTGACGCAGCGGGCCATCGAGCAGATCAAGGCGATGATCGGCGAGGGCCGCCTCGAGCCGGGCCAACGGCTGCCCACGGAACGCGACTTGGCCACGCAGCTGGGCATCTCGCGCAGCTCCATGCGGGAGGCGATCCGCGCGCTCACGGTCATGGGCGTCCTGGAGGCCCGGCACGGCTCGGGCATCTACGTCACCCAGCTGGAGGCCGGGGATCTCCTGGAGACCTTCGGCGTCGTGGCCGACCTGTCACGCGGCCCGCGTCTGGTGGAGCTTCTGGAGGTGCGCCGGGTCCTCGAATCCACGGCCACGGCGCTGGCGGCAGCGCGCATCACACCGGATCAACTGGCGGACGTGGAAAAACACTTGGAGGCGATGAACGCCACGGACGACCCGGAGGAGATCCTCTCCCACGACCTGGCGTTCCACCGCACGATCGCCCTCGCGGCGGGCAACGACACGATGGCGGCCATCCTGGAGGGCCTGTCGTCACGCACATTCCGCGCCCGCGTATGGCGCGGCTACCAGGAGGAAGACGCCTTCGCCCGAACCCGCCGCGAACACGCCCGCATCCACCGGGCTTTGGTGGCCAGGGACCCGGAGGCGGCCAGGGCCGCGGCGGCGGCGCACGTGGGAGAGGTGGAGGAGTGGCTGCGGGCGCAGTTGGACGAGTAGAGCCCCCGAGCCCAAGCCCAGCGCCTCGGCCCAGAACCGGGCCGGCGCGGGCAGGTCGTGGGCGTCGATGACGAGGTGATGCAGCGCGACAGGCATGCCGGGCAGTGTGCCGAACGCCGCCCCGGGGGGTGCTACGACGCGGGCGCCGGACGGGATGGTCGACCAGCCCGTCCGGCGCCCGCGCGGTTTCCGGCTCCGCTCAGTCGGACATCACGCGCGCGTCAGCCGCAGCGTCACCAGCTCGAACGGCCGCAGCGTCAGCGCGATGCCGTCGCCCGTGCGCTCCGGAGCCGAGGCATCGGCGAGAGGACGCTCCAGGAGGTCCGTCACCTCCACAGAACCGACCGCGAAGCCCGCCGTCAGCGTCGTCTTCGCCCGGCCGCCGTGCGACTCGTGGAAGCGGACGACCACGTCACCGCTGCCGTCGTCGGCGAGCTTGACCGCCGTGACGACCACGGCGTCGTTGTCGAGGGTCACCAGCGGGGCCACCTCGGCGCCGCCCGTGATCCGCCGCTCCGGCAGGTTGATCCGGTAGCCCTCCCGCACCGCGTCGCCGATACCGGCGCCGGGGACAAGCGCGTGCCGGAAGCGGTGGACGCCCTGGTCCGTCTCGGGGTCGGGGAAGCGCGGGGCGCGCAGGAGCGAGGCGCGGACCGTCGTGGTCGTACCGGCGTCGGACTCGCGCACCGTACGCGTCACGTCGTGCCCGTACGTGGAGTCGTTGACCAGGGCGACGCCCCAGCCCGGCTCCTCCATGTGCACGAAGCGGTGGTTGCACGCCTCGAACTTGGCGGCCTCCCAGCTCGTGTTGGTGTGCGTGGCCCGGTAGAAGTGGCCGAACTGCGTCTCCGATGCGTACCGCTCCGCGTGGATGTCCAGCGGGAACGCCAGTTTCAGGAACTTCTCCGTCTCGTGCCAGTCCACCTCCGTGTCGATGTCAAGGCGCCCGGAGCCGGGCGCCAGGGAGAGGACCTGCGTGAGTCGCGAGTCGCCGAAGGTCCGCACGACCCGGACCGACGCGCCGTCCTCGCCCGGCCCGACCTCGTCCGCTTCCGTGAGATCGGTGACCGTGTTCCGGTAGAACTCGTCAACGTCCCACGCGTCCCACATGTTCGGGAAGTCGGCGTGGATCTGCGGCAGGTTGGCCGCCTGCCCGGGTGCGACGGCCTCCCGGCCGGCCACGATGTCGTACGCCGACACGACCAGACCGCGCGCGTCGATCTCGACCCGCAGCAGGCCGTTGTCGAGGACGTAACCGCCGTCGGCGCGCGAGGCGATCGCCGACGTACCGTCGACGGCGGCGGGGCGCGCGCCACCCGCGGGGACGCCGTCGCGGGTGTGCGGGGTGGAGTTGAAGACGAGGGCGGTGCCGGTGCCGCCGCCCTCCCCCGCGAGCGCGCGCTGAGCCGATTCGATGATGCCGTTCAGCTCATCGGCGACCTTCGCGTACGTCGCGCGCGCCTCCCTGTGCACCCAGGCGATGGACGAGCCGGGCAGGATGTCGTGGAACTGGTGGAGCAGGACCGTCTTCCAGATCCGGTCCAACTCCTCGTAGGGGTACGCGAAATCAGGCGAGCGCACCGCTGCCGTGGCCGCCCACAGTTCGGCCTCCCTCAGCAGGTGCTCGCTGCGGCGGTTGCCCTGCTTGGTGCCCGCCTGGCTGGTGAGGGTGGCGCGGTGCAGCTCCAGGTACAGCTCGCCCACCCAGACGGGGGCGTTCGGGTACTCCGCCTCCGCCTTCTCGAAGAACGCGGCAGGGGTCTCCCACTCGACGGTTGCCGAACCCTCCAGGTCACGCAGGCGCCCCGCCTTCGCGATCATCTCGCGGGTCGTGCCGCCGCCACCGTCGCCCCAGCCGGTCGGCGCCAGGGAGTGCCGGGCGACTCCCTTGTCCTTGAAGTTCTTCGCCGCGTGGGCGATCTCGCTGCCCTTCATCGAGCAGTTGTAGGTGTCGACGGGCGGGAAGTGCGTGAAGATGCGGGTGCCGTCGATGCCTTCCCAGTTGAAGGTGTGATGCGGGAAGCGGTTGGTCTGCGACCAGGAGATCTTCTGGGTGAGGAGCCACTTCGAGCCGGCCGCCTTGATGATCTGCGGAAGCCCCGCCGCGAACCCGAAGGTGTCCGGCAGCCACGCCTCGTCGTTCTCGATGCCGAACTCGTCCAGGAAGAACCTCTTGCCGTGCACGAACTGCCGGGCCATCGCCTCCGACCCCGGCATGTTCGTGTCCGACTCGACCCACATGCCGCCCGCGGGCACGAACCGCCCGTCGGCCACCGCCTTCTTGACCTTCGCCCACACCTCGGGCCGGTGCTCCTTGACCCACGCCCACTGCTGCGCCTGCGACATCGCGAAGACGAAGTCCGGCTCGTCCTCGATGAGCGCGGTCATGTTCGACGTCGTACGCGCGACCTTGCGCACCGTCTCGCGCAGCGGCCACAGCCACGCGGAGTCGATGTGCGCGTGGCCGACGGCGCTGATGCGGTGGGCCGAGGGCTCGGCGGGGGTGGTGAGAACGCCTTCGAGCTCGGCGCGGGCGGCGGGCGCGGAGCCGTTCACGTCCTGGAGGTCGACGGCGTCCAGGGCACGGCCGATGGCGCGCACGATCGCGTATCGGCGCCCGGAGTCCTCGGGGAGCTCCTGCATGAGCTCGCCGAGCACTTCGAGATCGATGACGAGTTGCCACACGGTCTCGTCGAAGACGGCGAGGTCCATGCGGGCGAGCTTGTACTGGGGCTCGCTGCCTGCCGTCTCCTTGTCGCCGAGCTGGGTGGGCAGGAAGGGGTGGTAGTCGAGGATGACGGGGTTGGACGCGGCCTCGACGTGCAGGTGAACGTCTTCGCCGCCGGCCGCGGGGGCGGCGACGCGCACCCACTGGTTGCGGGGGTTGAGGCCCTTCACCGGGGTGCCGTCGGGGCGGTAGACCAGGCCCTCGCACTGGAAGCCGGGCATGTTCTCGTCGAAGCCGAGGTCGAGGACGGCCTCGACGGTCTTGCCCGCCCACTCCTGCGGGACGGTGCCGGTCACCCGGAACCAGCTGGTGGCCCATGGGGCTCCCCAGGCGGCACCGACCTTCGTCGGCTCGGGAGTGGCGGCGAGACCTTCCGCTACGGGGACGGGCTCACCCGGGGCGGTCCACACGGCGACGTCCAGGGGTACGGACTCGGGGTAGACGGCGGGGCGGATGCGCTCGTCGAGGACGCGCTTGAGGCGGGCTTCTATCAGGGTGCGGTCGTCGTGCATGGTGCTCTCCGTTTACGTGTTGGGTGCGGGCGGGGTTGGGGACTGGTCTTGGGCCTAGTTGATCTCCCCCGGCCGCACGACCTCCGTGATGCCCCGCGCAGCCAAGTGCGCAGAGTCCCCCACCCGGCTCGCGAGTACCGTCGTAGGCCGGACCCCGTCCGCGACGAGGCCCATGAAGGCGTCGAACACCGCGCCCCCCGGCGCGCACGAAGACCGGGACGAGGTGGAGTCGTCCACGACCACAGCAGTGCCCCGCACCGCAGGCGCGTACTCCCTCCCCCGCCACTCCTCAGCGAGACGCCCCAGCACCTCACCCCCCGGCTTGGCCTTCCCCTCATTGGTCAGCAGACCCAGGCTGTACTCAAGTTCAGGGAAATCCGCCAGCGCACGCGACACGTCGTGCGAGCACCACCACGTCACCCCCCACACGTCCGCGCAGTCGAGCGCAGCCTCCACCGTCGCCTCGGTGAAGGACGCCGCATGCTCGGCGGGGATGAGGGGAGCGGGCGCGCCCACCTCCTGGAGCCACACCGGACGGTGCGGATCGTCCGCCCACGCCTTCGACAGCTCGATCATGTACGCGGCGTGCTGCGCCGTGGCGACGCCCTCACGTCCGTACCGCTGCGCCGTGCCGTTGAACACCCAGGAGTGCACGGCGGTCGCACCACCGAGCCGCGCGGCCTGGGCCGGAGTGAAGGGCTGGTCGTCCTGGTACCACGCGGCGTCGTACTCGGCGTGCAGATGCAGCCGGCCCGGCGCCCCCTCCTCGCACGCGGCGAGCACCCGCCGCAGCCACTGCTCCGCCTGCTCCTGCGTGATGCGGTCGGGATCGGGATGCGGCCCCGCCGAGAACTGGTTGACCTCGTTGCCGATGGTCATGCCGATGAAGTTCGGCCGGTCGGCCAACGCGGCGGCGAGCGTACGAAGGTAGGCGATCTCGCCCTCCACCACGTCGGGGTCGGTGAAGATGTTCCGCCGGTGCCAGGTCTGCGTCCAGGCGGGCAGGAAGTCGAAGCTCGACAAGTGCCCCTGGAGTCCGTCGACGTTGACGTCGAGCCCGCGCTCGGCGGCGGCATCGGCGAGGGCGACGAGCTGTTCCACGGCGCGCGGCCGTATCAGGGTGCGGTTGGGCTGGAAGTAGGGCCAGATCGGAAAGACCCGGATGTGGTCGAGGCCGAGCGCGGCGATCGCGTCGAGATCGGCGCGCACGGCGTCGATGTCGAAGTCGAGCCAGTGGTGGAACCACCCCTGGCTGGGGGTGTAGTTCGCGCCGAAACGCGGCGCTGCGGAAGGCTCACGGGTCGTACGAGACATGCGAATCCTGGTTCTCGGTGGTGCGGGGGGTTCAGCGCGGGCGACGGCTCAGCCCTTGACCGCCCCCTCGCCCACCCCGCGGAAGAAGTACCGCTGGAGGCAGCCGAAGAGCACGATCAGCGGCAGCACGGCGATGACCGTGCCCGCGGCCACGAGCCGTTCGTCGTTGGCGAAGGTGCCGTGCAGGTAGTTCAGGCCGATGGTCAGGGTGAACCTGTCCGGGTCGCTCAGCACGATCAGCGGCCACAGGAAATCGTCCCAGGCGCCCATGAAGGCGAAGATCGCCACCACGGCGAGGGTGCCCTTGACCGCGGGCAGGGCGATCCGCAGGAAGCGCTGCCAGACGTTGGCGCCGTCGACGTACGCGGCTTCCTCGATCTCGTACGGCAGGTTCAGGAAGGCGTTGCGCATCAGCAGGACGTTGAGCGCGGAGATGCAGCCGGGCAGCAGCACACCGATGAGGGTGTTGTTCAGGCCGAGCTCCCGCATGGTCGTGAACTGGGCGATGATGATGCCCTCCACGGGCACCAGCATGGCGAGGATGAACACGATCGTGGCTGCCCTGCGGCCCCGGTAGCGCAGGCGCGCGAGGGCGTAGCCGGCGAGGGTGGCGCCCACGCAGTTGGTCACCACGTTCGCGGCGGCCACCTTCAGGGAGTTGAGCGCGTAGTCCCAGACGGGGATGGTGTCGGCGACCCGCTCGTAGTTGTGGAGGGTCGGACTGCCTGGCAGGAACTCGGGCGGCGAGCTGAAGATGTTCTCGTGCGGGCCCTTGAGGGACGTGGACAGCTGCCAGAGGAAGGGCCCGATCATCAGGGCAAGGACGGCGAGCAGGAGCAGGTAGCGCAGGACGATTTCCCATACGGGCATCCGACGGCCGTTCTCGTCGGTGATCCGCCCGCGCTTGCGGGCGCCGCTCTTCCCGGTCCTGCCCTCCGTCTTCCGCGTCGCCTGCTCGGTCTCGCGCGTTTCCGTCACGGTGCTCACGCGTCCTCCTTCCGGTCCGCGCGCAGTACGAGCAGCATCAGCGCGACGGTGACGACGAAGACGACGACCGAGATGGCCGACGCGTACCCGACGCGGCCGGTGAGGCCGGTGCCGACGCGCTGCACCAGCATCACGAGCGTGGTGTCCTCGCCGGCGGGTCCGCCGTTGGGCCCCGCCATCAGATAGACCTCGGAGAACACCTTGAAGGCGGCGACCGAGGACAGCGCGGCGACCAGGACCATCGTGGAGCGCACGGCGGGCACGGTGACGGTGAGGAAGCGGCGCACGGCACCCGCGCCGTCCACGGCTGCCGCCTCGTGCAGCTCGCGCGGCACGTTGGCGAGCGCCGCCAGGTAAATGATCATGTAGTAGCCGAGGCCCTTCCAGACCGTGACGGTCATGGCGCTCAGCAGGAGCAGCCACTGATCGCTGAGGAAGCCGACCGAGCCGACCCCCACCGCCTCCAGTACCGCGTTGACCAGGCCCCGTTCGTCCAGCATCCACACCCAGATCAGGCCCACCACGACGATGGACGCGACCACCGGCGTGTAGAAGGCGGACCGGAAGAAGGTGATGCCGGGGATGTGTTTCTGGACGAGCATCGCGAGCAGCAGCGGCAGCAGGACGAGCGCGGGGACGACCCCGAGGATGTACAGCGTCGAGTTGCGCAGCCCGATCCAGAACATGTCGTCGTGCAGCAGCTCCCGGAAGTTGTCCAGGCCGACGAACTCCCCCGGTATCAGGGTCCGCTTGTCGGTGAAGGAGTTGATGAGCGTGCTGACGAACGGATAGAGGATGAAGATGCCGACGATCAGCAGCCCGGGAGCGGCGAACAGCCATGGACTGGAGGGCAGTTGACGCCTGATGCGCTTGCGCGGGCCGTCGGTGACGGCACGGGAAGCGGTGGCTGCCGTACGGGGGGCGGTGACGGCACTGGAGCTTTTCATGGTGGTGGTCCCGTGTCGTCTTCTCAGCTCTGCTGAAGCAGCCGGTCGCAGTTATTGACAGCGTTGTCAAGCGCTTCCTCGGGGCTTTCCTTGCCTTGCAGCGCCTTGCCGACGCTGTTGCGCAGCTCGATCTTCATCTGCTCGCTGAACAGCACGGGCGTGTAATTGACCGCTGTCTTCACGGACTTGGCGGCGGCGATGCGTACACGCGTGTCGTCCGTCCCGTCCTCCTTGGTGAAGTACGGGTCGTCGAGCGAGCCCTCCGTGCTGGGGAAGATGGCGACCTTCTTGGCGAACGACATCTGGTGCGCCGCGTCCGTCACGTAGTGGGCGAAGGCCACGGCTGCGGGCGTCTGCTTGGTGCGGGTGTTCACCATCACGCCCATCACGTACATGTTGTCCTTGCCGGTGTTCGTGATCTGCGGGGTGATCCCGATGTTCTTGTAGAGGGAGGGCGCTTCCTTCTTGAACTTGCCGAGATCCAGGGCGCTTCCGGGGTTCATGGCGACGGCCTCGGTGAGGAACTTCTTGCCCGTCGACTCGGGCGTGGCGTTGAGCGCCTGCCCGTCGAGCGCCTTGGCGTCGTACAACTCCTTGTACTTCTTGAGGAGTTCGACGCCCTTGGGCCCGTTGAAGGTGAACTTGGTCCCCTCCTTGTCCATCAGCGGGACGCCGTAGCGGCCGAAGTCCTCGATGGTGGGGATGTTGGCGAGGGTGGCGGTCTTTCCCTTGCTCTTCTTCGACAACTGCAGCGCGGCGTCGAAGAGTTCGTCGTACGTCTTCGGCGGCTTGTCGGCGTCGAGGCCCGCGTCCTTGAAGAGCCGCTTGTTGTAGAAGAGCGGACCGGTGTTCAGGTACCACGGGAAGGCGTACGTCCCCTCCATCCCCGGTATCTGGTGGCTCTTCCAGGCCCCCGGCAGGTACTCCTTCTCGTACTTGCCCGCGGCCTTGTCGAGGTCGAGCGCGAGCCCGGCCTTGGCCAGCGGGGCCACCAGGTCGGGCGAGACGTTGACGACGTCCGGCAGGGTTCCGGCGGCGGCGTCGGCGCTGATCTTGTCGGCGTAGCCCTCGCCGGGCTGGTCGACCCAGTTCACCTTCGTGCCCGGGTACTTCTTCTCGAAGCCGTCGACGACGCCCTCGAAGTACGACTTGAAGTTGGCCTTCAGGTTCCAGGTCTGGAAGGTGATCTCGCCCTCGATCTTGCCCGAGGCGTCCGTCGAGCCGCCGCCGTCACCTCCCTCGCCGCAGGCGCTCAGCGGCAGGAGCACGGCGATGGCGGCGGCAGCGGCGGCTGCCCTTCTGGAGATGCGGGGGTGTCGGGAGATGCGCACGGTGAAACGGCTCCTTTGCTCGGCCCAGCGTGAGGCAGACCTTGCATGGAACGCCGGTAAAAAGTCAATGGATTCGTTGGATAATTCTGGCCAGCCTCGCCAAAGTCTCCCCAACTACGCAGGTCAGAGCGGTGTGTTCAACTCCTTGCGGGGATCGACTAATGCGCTTTAGAGTGTGCTGGCTCAAGCGCATTAGTATGAGCGCCACAGGAAAGGGGCAACACCGGTGCAAGGCAAGCGGTCCCCGGCACGCCGGCCGACCATGAAGGACATCGCGCGCCGCGCCGGAGTCTCCGAGAGCGCCGTGTCCTTCGCGCTCAACGACCGGCCGGGCGTCTCCGACATCACCCGCGACCGTGTCCGCAGGGTCGCCGAGCAACTGGGCTGGCACCCGAGCACCGCGGCGCGCGCCCTGTCCGGCGAGGGCGCGGCGACGGTGGGTCTCGTGGTGGCGAGGCCCGCGGGCACGCTGGGCGTCGACTCGTTCTTCCTGCAACTGATCTCGGGCATCCAGGAGGTCCTGGCCGAGCGGCAGTTGGGCCTGCTCTTCCAGGTGGCCGAAGACGTGACCGCCGAGTGCGCCGTCTACCAGCGGTGGTGGGCCGAGCGACGGGTGGACGGCGTCCTGGTCGTGGACCCGCGCACGGACGACCCCCGCCCGGCGCTCCTCGACGAACTGGGGCTCCCCGCCGTGGTCACGGGCGGCGTGCCCGACCCGGACGCGCACCACCCCGGCCTCTCCACCGTCTGGGCGGACGACGCGGGCGCGATGGCGGCGATCGTGGACCACCTCTACGCCCTCGGTCACCGCCGCATCGTGCACATCGCGGGCCTGCCCGGCCTCGCCCACACGGAGCGGCGCATCCGTACGCTGCGCGCCGAGGCCGAGCGGCGCGGTCTCTCCGAGGTCCGCTCGGTGACCACGGACTACTCGGACGCGGAGGGCGCCGCGGTGACCCGGCGCATGCTGTCCGGCGCGTCGCCGCCGACGGCCTTGGTGTACGACAACGACGTGATGGCCGTCGCCGGAGTCGCCGCGGGGGCCTCGCTCGGGTTCGCCGTGCCGGGGGACGTGTCGGTGATCGCCTGGGAGGACTCGGCGCTGTGCCGGATGGTGCACCCCTGGCTGACGGCCCTGTCGCGCGACACGATGGCCTTCGGCCGGACGGCGGCGCGCGAACTCCTGTCACTCCTGGACGACGGCCCCGCGGCCACGGTCCAGGTACCACTGCCCACACTCATCGAACGGGAGAGCACGGGGCGGGCGGCCGGGGGCTGAACGTCCCGCCCCGTCCGGCGGCAGGCCTGTCGTACTCCGCCAGTACGGTGCCGGTATGGCGGACATCTACGAACTCTCGATCGCGCTGGACCTACGAGACGATCTCTCCGAGGGACAGATCGCCGAGCTCCGGTGGCATCTGGGGCAGGGCCCGCGTCCTGCGACGCTGAGCGTGGTGCGCGAGTTCCCCGTCGTGGTGGAGGACGACCGGGGCGAGCTCGTGACGGAGGACGCCCCCGCGCCGCTCCTGGGGTGTCATGACACGGCCCTGAAGGCGGGCGGAGCGCTCACCTCCGTGCTGCTGCCGCGCAAAGGCGGCTGGGCGCTGACCGCCCGGCAGGAGGTCCACCCGGACGACTTCGATCGCGTCGGTGAACTGCTCGTGTGGCTCGCGGCCAGGGCCGAGGGCCACCACGAGCGGTTCGACGGCTCCGTCCGCGTCGGCTGGACCAGGTTCTACGAGGAGGACGAGCCCCGCCCGCTGGCAGTACGCGACGGCGGGATCGAATGGCCCTCGTGAGCGGCGGTCAGGCCCTGTCCTGCAGCGGCGGTCACGCCTTGTCGTACCAGGAGAACGCCGCGATCCGCCAGCCCTCGGGGGTGCGGACGAACTGGATGGTCTTGGTCCCGCTGCCCTCGAATGGCTCGCCGTCCAAGATCCCGGACTTGCTGTACTCACCGAACCGCGAGGCGATGTCACCCTCCATCTCGGTCCGTTCGGAGGTCTCCCACTCGGAGAATTCCACCAGCCTGCCCTCGGACAACAGCTGTTGGCGCGGCTCGATGAACTCGTCCACCGTATAGACCGTGAACTGCGGTCCGGTCATGACGATCACCCCGCCGGGGATGACGAGCCGGCGGATGCGGCCCACGTCAGCGGCCTTGCCGCCCACGTTGTCGAAGGCGCCGAAGAACTCGGCGGTGAGGGCGTCGATCTCTTTCTTGGACATGGCCGCGACGGTAACACCGGTGCGGCGCGGGCGACTTCGAAGGGGACGGGTTCGAAGGGGACGGGCCCGCGCCCGTGATCACGAGCCCGCCCCCGCGAAGAGACTCCTACACCCGCGACCGGTAGAGGCCGAACTCCGCAAGCCGCACCGCCCCGCGCGACCCCGTCACCCGAAGCCTCCACTCCCGAGCCCGCACCGGCGCGGCCAGTGTCAGGACCCGGCTCGCGCCCACGGTCTCCACCTCCGTCACGAGGGACCAGCCGGACCCGGCGGACGCCCTCGCCTCGATCACCGCGCGCTCCAGCAGCTGGCCCCGCCGGATGTCCTCGCCGAGCCGGATCCGGTCGACCTCGCGCACCTTGCCCAGGTCGACGGTGAGCGTTCCGCGGGACGGGGCGGGGCACTCCCACGCCGTATCCGGGTCGCCGTCGACCGCGTTCGACGCGCGGCGGCCGTCGCCGCGGGCCCGCGCACCCCGCGCGAAGTCCTCCGGCAGCTCCCGCCCGATCCGCTCACGGAACTCCCTCAACCGCGCCACGTCCGCCGCCGGGAGCAGGCCCTGCTTGTCCGGCGGGATGTTCAGGAGCAGCACGGAGTTCCGGCCCACCGAGCGGAACCAGATGTCCGTCAACTGCTCGACGGATTTGGGCTGTTCGTCCTCGTGGTAGAACCACCCCGGCCTGATCGAGACGTCGCACTCCGCCGGCCACCACTGCACGTACCGGGCGACGGCCCGCGCCTCGGCGAGGGCTTCCCGGCTTCCCTGGTCGGGCGCGTCGTACTTCAGGGCGTAGTCGATGCTGCCGTTCCCCGAGTCCTTGACGGGGACGACGCTCCACTCGTTCTCGCGGGCGAGTCCGCCCTCGTTGCCGACCCACCGGACGTCGGGCCCGCGTACGGCGACCGTCGCGTCCGGTGCCAGGGCGCGGATGACCGCGTACCAGCTGTCCCAGTCGTACGTCTCCACCTTCTCCGGCGGGATGCGCCCCTGCGCTCCGTCGAACCACACCTCGTCGATCGGCCCGTACTCGGTGAGCACCTCGTAGAGCTGGTTGAGCATGTGGGCGCCGTAGTCGGTCGCGTCGAGCGTGAACGACCGCGCGGCGGCGGCATCCGACCGGTCGTCGCCGTCCACCGGTGTGGGGATGGTGCGCGGCGAGCGTGCGCTGCCGTTGGCGTAGACGCCGTGCAGATACTGGTTCTCGTCGGCGGGCGAGATGTAGACGCCGACCTTGATGCCGTGGCGGCGCAGCGAGTCGGCGAACGGGCGCAGTACGTCACCCTTCCCGCCCCGCCAACTGCTGCTGATCACACTGTGCTTGGTGTAGCGCGACGGGTAGAGCACGAAGCCGTCGTGATGCTTGACGGTGAGGATGGCCAGCTTGAAGCCGCCGTCGCGCAGGGCCCTCGCCCACTGGTCGGTGTCGAGCCCCGAGGGTTGGAAGACATCCGGATCCTCGTCGCCCGTGCCCCATTCGAGGCCGGTGAAGGTGTTGACGCCGAAGTGCAGGAACGCGGTCTGCTCCAGGCGCTGCCAGGCGATCTGCCGCTCCGTGGGGCGGACCCGGGTTGCCTTGGCGACGACCTGGTCGGCGGAGTCCTCTGGGCTGACCGGGATGCGGTAGGGCGGCTCCGGAGCGGCGGATGCGGCCGTGCCCGCGGGGGCGGGGGCCGCGAGCGCGAGGGAACTGCTCGACGCGGCGACCGCCGTGGTGACGGCGGCGGTCACGAAGAGACGTCTGCTGACAGTCATGGGGGTGCGGGTCTCCCTGTCGGATCTCGGGGCGGTGGGGTGGATCAGCGGGGACGAGCGACGTCAGCCAGAGGTCAACTTCCAGGATGCTGGCCCCTTTTGATCCGCCGGGTACTGCTGGAGGCGCCCGTCTTCGGTGACGTACAAGGACATCTGAGTGATCGCGTTCGTCAGCCGGTAGCCGTCCGCCGTCCTCGCCAGTTGCCACCGCTGCAGGGTGTTGGCCGGGTCGCACATTTCCGGGGTGACCGAACTGCCGGGCTCCAGCGGCACGTTGAGCGTGAGCCTGCCGTTGCGGGTCTCCAGGCAGCGGCCGTCCGTCGCGGACTTCAGCGTGACGTAGCCGTCGGCGGTGCGCTTGATCTCGTAAGCGGCGGGCTCGGCACGCCCCTTGGTGTCGCGCAGGGTGTACGTCCCGTCGGCGACCGGCGGCCTCGTCAGATCCCGCCAACCGGGCGCGTGGCCGACCGACTCGGCGCGTTCGGCGAATCCGGCGTACGTCGGGTCGGGGTGCGCGGAACCCCAGGTGACCTGGGCGACGTGGCTGAGCGGCATCGCCATGGAGGCCGCGACCTCGTTCTCGGTCTCGCCCCGGCCGTTGTCCGGCCACAGGCTGATCTTCGCGCCGGTGATGCCGTCCCGCGAGGCGAGTTGCTCGCCCTCGAACTGCCGCGGGTCCCACGCCTTGTCGTACAGCGCCTCGGTGTCGGTGTGGAAGCCGCCGCGGACGAGGTAGAGGGAGTAGGCGGCATTCTGCACCGGGTAGCCCCGCGCGATGAGTTCGCTCGGCTTGGTCTTCACGTCGAGCCAGTGCTCCACGCTCGTCCCCGCCGCGACCGGCACGGTGTTCGCACCGGTGAGGCCGTCGTTCCAGATGCGCAGCTGTTTGCCCTTGTCCGTCGCGTACGCGTGCACCCGGTTGATGAAGTCCACGAACGCGTCCTGCGGGGTCGCCTTCTCGCCGTACTTCTTCTTCGCGTATGCGAGGACGTGGGGATACTTGGCGAAGTCGGAGCCGAGCATGTACTCGTCGGCGCCCATGTGCCAGGACTTCGCGGGGAACACCTCGGCGTACTCGTCGATGAGGCTGGTGTAGTACGCGAAGGCCTCGTCCTTGGTGATGTCGAGGCGTGACGGCTGCGGCTTGCCGTCGGAGTCGGTGAGCTGGAGGTCGGTGCGCTTCTCCAGCCAGGGGTCCATGTGTCCCGGCGAGTTGATCTCCGGGATGATCGTGACGTGGTACTTCTCGCCGAGGGCGACGAGGCGGCGTATCTCGCTCTTGGTGTAGTAGCCCCAGCTGTTGGCCCCGGGGTGCTTGTCGCTCTTCACCTTGAGTTCGAGGAGCAGCTGGTTCTGTTTGTTGTACGCCATGTCGCGTACGAGGTTCTCCAGCCAGGGCGTCGTGACGTGGATGTAGCAGGCGCAGACGCCCACCCCGCGCTCCTTGTACCGGGGTACGTCGACCGTGTGTCCGCCCGGTACGCGATCGTCCCGGGCGAGGAGCTGGAGGAGGGTGCGGGTGCCGTAGAAGGCGCCGGCCCCGGTCGCGCCGGTGATCTCCAGGCGTTTGCCCGCGCGGAGGTCGTATCCCTCGGCGCCGAGTGTTCTGCGCCCGGGCGCGACGTCGATCACGATGTCGCCGTCGCGCGGGGAGCCGCCGGTGACCGGCACCCGGCCCTCGCCGGCGGCGCGCAGGTCGTCGGCGAGGGTGCGGGCGACCTCGCGGGCCGCCCTGCCGTGCGCGACGAGCCGGGTGCCGGGGCCGACGGCGTAACTCCCCTTTTCCGGCGTCCAGTCGGTGAGCGCGGGGACGGTGCGGGGCGGGGCGGTGTCGGGCTGCGGGGTCCCGGCGGCCTGAGCCGCCGGGACCGGCGCCGCGAGCAGCAGCAGGGCCACCGCGGCGCCTCGCAGCCGGCGCAACCGCCCTGGCCGCGCACGGGGCGCCAGCATCATGCGCATGTCAGTCATGACATCCGATGATTCAAGCGCCCCATGAGGGTGTCAATGTATTGCTCGCGACGGGGACTTGGACATTTGCTCTGCCCCGAGCCGACCCATCGGATGAATGTTCAGGACGGAATCCTCAGCCGGGCCAAGTGCCCGTCAATCTGCGGGCGGCGACGGCGCCCCCGCGGTCGACGGCCGCCTTGACCACGGCGAAGATCGCGCCCTGCAACGTGGCCGCCAGCAGGATCTCGCCCCAGCCGCGGTCCTCGTCGGTGGCGTCGGGCGCGTCCTCGTCGTGCCCGGCCACCTTCCACGTCTGTTTGAACAACCCGCCCGCGACGACACCGGCGAGCGCGCCGAGCGCCATCCCGAACGGCTTGTACACGATCTTCGACGCCTTCACAGCGCGCTCCCGTGCTTCCGCTTGCGCCGCACCAGGACGTACGTGGCCGCCAGCACCGCGCCGCCGGCGATGTAGGCGGTGCGGCGGTTGCGGACCTGCTCCGGTGCCTTGTCGTGCCACACCTCCGTGGCCTGGCCTGCCGCCGCCTTCACCTGCCCGGTAGCCGCCGCCGCCTTGTCCTTGACCTGGTCGGGCACCTTTTCCTGCAGCACGTGGGCGGCATCGGTGGCCTTGGCCACCGCCTGCCCGCGCAGCTCCGCCGCCTTCGTGGCCGTCTGGCCCTTGATGGCGACGGCCTTCTCCTGCGCACGTGTCTTGACGTCGGCCTTGGCCGCCAGCGCCTCGACCGTCTCGCCCAGATCCTGGCGGGTCTGCTCGACCTTGGCGCGCAGTTCCCCGGTGTCGGCGGTGGGCTTGTCGTGGGACTGGGTCATCGCTGTGCACTCTCCTTGATCTCTGCGACATCGGCCTTCACGCCGCCGATGGCCTGCTCGGGGATCGGCGGAGCGGCCCGGCCGACTTCCTTCTTGCCGGTCATCGCAAGCACCGCTGCGATCAGGCCGAGGACGGCGGTGACGATCAGCCCCGCGGCCCACACCGGAAGCGGCACCGCGAGCGCCGCGATCGCGGTGGCGACAAGCGCCTGCAGGGTCAGGAAGCCGACGAGACCGGCCCCGCCGAACAACCCGCTGCCCTTGCCGTAGCGCTTGGACTTCTCCTTCATCTCGGCCTGCGCCAGACGCATCTCGCCGCGCACCAGCTCCGTCAGCTGCTGTGACGCACGCTGCACAAGGTCACCCACCGGCTCACTGCCGGTGGTGGTCTGTCCGCTGCCGGCACGGCCGGTGGTGTGCGGACCTGTCTGGGCCATCGTCATCAACCTCCTGTCTGTTCTGCGGCCGAGTACCCCGATCTCCTCGATCGGCACCTGGCAGGGGCCGCAGTCGTGCGGGGCGGCGTCACTCCTCCATGCGCCGGTGGTTCTCCTCCGTGCGCGGGTGGTCCTCCTCCATACGCCGGTGGTCCTCCTCGTCCCACGCGCGCGTGTCGCGGGGCGGTACGTAGGGCTCCTCGTCCGCGGGGAGGCCGCCGGCGATGGCACGCTGGCGGGACAGCTCCGCGTCGAACTCCAGGCCGAGCAGGATCGCGATGTTGCTGAGCCACAGCCACACGAGGAAGATGATCACGCCGGCCAGCGCGCCGTAGGTCTTGTTGTAGGAGCCGAAGTTGCTCACGTAGAAGGCGAATCCGGCCGAGGCGATCAGCCAGACCACCAGGGCGATCGCGCTGCCGGGGCTGACCCACTTGAAACCGCGGCCCTTCACGTTCGGCGTCGCCCAGAACAGCAGCCCGATCATGAAGGTCACCAGGACGACCAGCACCGGCCACTTCGCGATCGACCACACGGTCAGCGCCGCGTCACCGAAGCCGAGGGCCGAGCCCACCGTGTGGGCGAGACCGCCGGTGAACACCACGATGAGCGCGCTGACGACGGCCAGCGTCAGGAGCACCACCGTCACGCCCACCCGGACCGGGAGCACCTTCCACACGGGCCGCCCCTCGGGCATGTCGTACACGGCGTTGGCGGTGCGGATGAAGGCCCCCACGTAACCGGAGGACGCCCACACCGCGAGGACGATGCCGACCACCGCCATGACGGAGCCGAAGCCGCCCTGGCCCCGCAACTGCTCCACGGCGTCGCTGATGATGTCCTTCGCCGAACCGGGCGCGAGTTTCTCCAGATTCTCGAGCAGCCAGTCGATCGCCGACTCCCCCACCACTCCGAGAAGGGAGACGAGGACCAGGATCGTCGGGAACAGCGAAAGGACCCCGTAATAGGTCAGTGCGGCGGCCCGGTCCGCCAGCTCGTCGTCCTGGAACTCCCTGACCACTCCGGTGACGACCGCCCGCCAGGACCTCTTGGGCAACTGCGTGGGTTCGCCCGGCCCGCGCTCCGCGCTGTACTCGGCATTCGATGTTCCGCTCATACTTTCCGGAGTAGCCCGCATTCGTCCGGTCATGCACGGCCGCTCGCGCGAAACCCGCACACGCCGCGTGCCCCCTGCCGGGATCAGAGGTCCTGAAACCGGCAGGGGGCACGCGGCGAAGCGGAGGGATCAGTCGATACCGGGGAGGATGTGCGGCTCCGCGAGGTCGTCCTCGTAGCCGGCGAGACGGATCGGGGCCGCTTTGGCCCACGAGTCCAGGTTGCTCAGCTTGCGTGGCCTGCCGGCCCGCTCGCCGCCGCGTTCCGCCGGTCGCTTTTCCTGCTTCGTCAGATCTGGTGTCACCGCGCACTCCTCTGTGTCGCGTAACGGAAGGACAAGGGCAGTCCGGTCGCGGTGGCGCCGTCGTTCAGGCGGGATCGCGGCCACGGTTGCAAGCCTGTCCCAGGGCGGCAGAGGGGTGCTTGTGGTCCCCTGGAGGCCGTCCGTTGGCATCAGATTAACCAAATGAGCAGGCTCGCGCTCTATGGATTCGACTGATGAGGTGGATTTCGGTCATTTGGTGGCGGTGTGGGGGTGTCCCTCGGGCCCTGGACTTCCCAGAGTGTTGACCCCATGGGCCTTTCCGTCACTCCATGGGACCGTACGCGGATGACTTCTGCGCAGGCACGGGAGGACGCGGTGGCTCTGGTGACCGGAGCCTCGCGAGGCATCGGGCTCGCCGTCGCGCGGGCCCTCGCGCAGTGCGGACACCGCCTGGTGATGACCGCCCGCGAACCGGACGCCCTGGAGGCCGCGGTGGCCGCACTGCGCGCGGAGGGGGCACAGGCCGTCGGATGCCCGGGCGGCGTGGCCGATTCCGGTCGGGCGCGGACCGCCGTGGCCCTCGCGATGAGCGAGTTCGGGCGGCTGGACGTGCTGGTGAACAACGCCGCGACGAACGCCCCTTACGGCGCGCTGATGGACGTGGACCTCACCCGGTGGCGCGCCGCCTTCACCGTGAACGTCGAGTCCGCGCTGCACCTGACGCAGCTCGCCTGGCGCGCCTGGATGAGGGAGCACGGCGGCGCGGTGGTGAACATCTGCAGCGAGGGCGCGTCCCATGTGGGCCCGAACGTGGGCGCGTACGGCACCAGCAAGGCGGCGCTGCTGCACCTGACGGCGCAACTCGCGGGCGAACTGGCGCCCCTGGTGCGGGTCAACTCCGTCTCCCCCGGGCTTATCCGCACCGAGATGGCCCGCTTCGTGTGGGACGGCGCCGAGGAACAGCTCGCGGCGAGCCTGCCCCTTGCCCGCATCGGCGAGCCGGAGGACGTGGCGCGGGCCGTGACATGGCTGGCCTCCGATGCGGCCGAATGGGTGACCGGCGCGGATGTCCTGGTGGACGGCGGGACCAGGGTGCGGGCAGCGGCCGGCGGCACCGCTCCGTACGCGGTGCACGAGCGGCTGCGGACGGCGGCGCCCGGCGAGGCCTGACACGACGGCCGGCCGGTCACGGTCAGCGACGGAAAAAGACCCGCCGCTGACCGTCTGCTACCACTTACCCGGCGCGTAGTCCTTCAGGAAGACGCCGAACAGGTCCTCGCCCGCCTCGCCGCGCACGACCGGGTCGTAGACCCGCGCCGCGCCGTCGATCAGGTCGAGCGGGGCGTGGAAGCCCTCGTCGGCCAGGCGCAGCTTGTCGTAGTGCGGGCGTTCGTCGGTGATCCAGCCGGTGTCGATCGACGTCATGAGGATGCCGTCGGTCTGGAACATCTCCTGGGCGCTGGTCCGCGTCACCATGTTCATCGCGGCCTTCGCCGCGTTGGTGTTCGGGTGGCCGGCGCCCTTGTAGCCGCGACCGAAGACGCCCTCCATCGCCGAGACGTTGACGACGTAGGAACGGCCGCTCGACGCCTTCTTCGCGGCGTCGGCCATGGCCGGGCGGAGCGCGCTGATCAGAATGAACGGCGAGGTGTAGTTGCACAGCTGGGTCTCGAGGAGCTCCACCGGGGAGATCTGCTCGATGGTCTGCACCCAGGTGTTGCTCTCGACGACGTCCGGGACCAGGCCGCCGGCGTCGATGGCGGTGCCGTCCAGGTGCCGGGCGACGCTGGCGTTGCCCGCGACCATGGCGAGGTCGGCGACCTGCTGCGCCTCCAGGCCGCTGGTGCCGACGGGCAGCGCGGCAAGGCCGTCCACCCCGCCGGAGTTGAAGGCGCCGATGACGGAGTGGGCGGGCAGTTCGCCGGCGGGCAGCGGCGCGCCCTCGCCGTCGACCAGGGCGGCGTAGGCGGAGGGCAGGCGGCGCACGGTCTGCGTCGCGTTGTTGATCAGGATGTCGAGCGGTCCGGCCGCGGCGACCCGCTCGGCGAGCGCGACGGACTGGGCCGGGTCGCGCAGGTCGATGCCGACGATCTCCAGGCGGTGCAACCAGTCGGCCGAGTCGTCCATCGCCTTGAAGCGGCGGATGGCGTCCTTGGGGAACCGCGTAGTGATGGTGGTGTGGGCACCGTCACGCAGGAGACGCAGCGCGATGTACATGCCGATCTTGGCGCGGCCGCCGGTGAGCAGCGCGCGCTTGCCGGTGAGGTCGGTGCGGGCATCGCGCTTGGAGCGGTTCAGCTCGGCACAGTCCGGACACAGCTGGTGGTAGAAGTAGTCGACTTCCACATACCGGGTCTTGCAGGTGTAGCAGGAGCGCGGGCGCTGGAGTATCCCCGCGATCCGGCCCTCCTCGGTCCGCGAGGAGGGCAGCAGACCCTCGGTCTCGTCGTCGATCCGCTCGGCGGAGCCGGTGGCGGTGGCCTCGGTGACCGCCTTGTCGTGCGCGGTCTTGGCGGCCCTGCGCTCCTGACGGCGGCGCTGCTTCACGGTCCGGTAGATCCCGGCCGTGGCACGGCGCACCGCGATCGCGTCGGGGTGATCGACGTCCAGCTTGTCCAGTTCGTCGAGCACACTGAGGCAGACGGCGAGCCGGTCGGGGTCGATGCCGGGGCCATACTCGACGGCCTCCCCGGCCGGACCGGCAGCCCCCGGACTGTCCTCTGTCACCGTCATCGCCGCTGTCCTCGCGTCACTCATGCCGCGGCTCGTCGGAGTGACCGCGGAAGCTCCAAAGAAGAGAACTTTACGTAGCGACCGGCCCCTCTACCAAACCCGGCCGCTGTACGCACGCTTCGACGAGGCCCGCGAGTTCCTCCCGCACACCGCGCGCGAGAACATCCAGGTCGGGTACGGCGGCCGCGTCCGCGACCAGACCGAAGTGCACCCGGCCCCGGTAGGTCGACACCGCGACGGCGAGCGCCTGCCCCCGGGCCAGCGGCGCGAAGGGGTACACGGCGGCCAGCGGGCAGCCGCCGAGTTTCAGGCCGAGGCTCGGCAGCGGGACGCTGGTGACGAGGATGTCGAAGAGCAGCCGTGCGGCCTGCGCGACGACGGGACCGCTGAGACGGTGGCCGAGCGGCGGCACGTGATCGGCGAGCAGCGCGACCGCGCCGGCGCCGCGCTGGGGACCCGCGTCCTTGTTGCGGTCCATGGCGGCCCGCACCGTCCTCAGCCGCGCGAACGGGTCCGGGTCGCCCACGGGCAGCCGGACCAGATACCCGGAGAGCCGGTTGCCCTGCGGCTGCACGCCGCGCGGCCTGCGCCGGGAGACCGGGACCAGGGCGCGCGGCTCCACGCCCTCGCTGCCGTCGCCCCGCTCGTCGAGCCAGCGGCGCAGGGCCCCGGCGACCACGGCGATCAGTACGTCGTTGACGGTGCCGCCCACGGTCTTGCGCACGCGGTGCACGTCGTCCAGGTCGAGCAGCACGCCCGCGGTGCGCCGCGTGCCGGTGGCCTCGGACGTGAGGGCGGCCGATGACCGTGCGCCCAGGGTCGCGCGGGCGACGGACGAGCCGATGTCGAGCGCCTGCCCCGCGTCGGCGACGGTGTCGCGGACCAGACCGGGCAGCTTGCGCGGGTCAGGCAGCCAGGACCACCGGGAGGCCGCGGGCTCCGCGGGGGCCGGGCGCGCGGCGGGCAGGTCCGTGGGGTCCATGACGGCGGCGGCCAGCATCAGGGCACGCAGCCCGTCCGCGAGGGCGTGGTGGAACTTGAAGAGGACGGCGAAGGAGGTGCCGTCGGCCCCGGGCAGCACATGCGCCTCCCACGGCGGCCTGCCGCGCTCCAGGGGGCGCTGCATGAGCGCGCCCGCCACGGCGTGGAAGTCCCCGGTGGGCTCGGCGAGGCAGACGTGGTCCAGCGGGTCGAAGCCGGGCGAGGCCGTGCGGACGGCGCCGCCGACCGGCAGCCAGACCGGGCGGATGCGCAGCCGCAGTCCGGGCACGTCGGCCGCGCGGGAGGCGAGGAGCCGGGCGGCGCGCCCGGTCGCGTCGGGCGAGTCGGCGTCGAAGACGCCGAGTGCCCCCAGATGCATGGGGTGCTGCGCGGACTCGATGCTCCAGAAGGCGAGGTCGAGAGGCGCGAGCAGGTCGGAGGGCTCAGCAGTCTGCGCTTTCAACGGATTCAACGGGCTGCTCTCGCGTCGAGGACGATGCGGGGGATGGCATGAGTGTGCAGTCAATCGCCGTTGCTCGATTACGGTCAAGTACGATCAAGCTACGCACAGTTAACAACAGGTTAAGGCCCGCCTCTCTGGGAGAGGCGGGCCTGGTGGTGCACAAGTGGCGTATGTCTTACGTCACTTCAGCGCGGGCGGTCACTTCAGAGCGGGCGGGGCCGCGCTCGCCGACGTGCCCCACCGCGAGGGCTTGTCGCCCACCGAGAAGGAGAGTTCACGGGTGCCGCGGATGTCGTCCGTCGTCAGGTACGTCTTGCCGTAGTCGGCGCCGTCCGCGCGGGCCGACTGGATGTACCGGTCGGTGTCCGAGGTGCCCGGCGCCTTCACCGTGAGACGCCCCTTCGGGTAGTAGCGCCGGTCGAGGGTGAGGTCGACCCGCTCGAAGACGGGCGTGGACAGACCCCACGTGTCGGTACCGGGCTGGACCGGGAAGACCCCGATCGAGGACAGCACGTTCCAGGCGGACATGGTGCCGAGGTCGTCGTTCCCGGTCATGCCGGTCGGGGTGTCCGTGAAGAGGGTGAGCGCGGCGTGCACCACGTCCGTCGTCTTCCACGGCTGCCCCGTCGACAGATAGGTGTACGGGGCGATGAGGTCGGGCTCGTTCTGCGGGTTGTACTTATCGGCGTTGTAGTAGTCGTAGGGGCCGTTGACCCACACCTCGCGCGCGGTCTTCGCCGGGTCCTTCAGGAGCTGCTCGTAGGCGAAGAACGAGTCGAGGCGGTCGTTGGCGGCCTGCTTGCCCCCGATGAGATCGACCATGCCGGGCAGGTCCTGCGGCACGAGCCACTGGTACTGCCAGGACGTGCCCTCGTGGAAGCCCTCGCTCTTGGCCGGGTCGGCGGGCCCGGTGAACTTGCCGTTCTCGTCCCGCGCCCGGAAGAACCCGGTCGAGGCGTCGAAGATCTTGCGGTAGTTCTGCGCACGCTCCGCGTACCGCTTGGCGTCGGCCTTGTGCCCCAGCTCACCGGCCATCTGCCCCAGCATCGCGTCCGAGAGGGCGTACTCCAGGGTCGCGGAAGCACCGTGGTCGTAGTCGGAGTCGCCGGGCTTGGCGTGCGGGCGGCCCTTGATGTACGGCGCGAAACCGTCGCGCAGGTACTCCTTGTTGGCCTCGCGGCCCACGGGAGCGGAGTCGGCGGGCGGCACGCCGTCCGCGTTCTTCTTCAGCGCGCGGTACGCCTCCTCCTCGCGCCCCTTCAGCAGGCCCTGCTGGTAGGCGTTGGTGAGGAAGGGAGTGACGGGGTCGCCGGTCATGATGTTCGTCTCGACCGTGCCGTAACCCCACTTGGGCAGCCAGCCGCTCTCCTCGTCGATCTTCAGGACGGAGAGCGCCATGTCACGGGACTCGTGCGGCGCGAGCAGGGACAGGAGCTGGGCCTGGGTGCGGTACGTGTCCCACAGGGACCAGTTCTGGTAGTAGGTGAAGCCCCCGTCGTCAGCAGTCCGGTGGATCTTCTGGTCCCAGCCCGTGTACCGGCCGTCGACGTCGCTGCCGATGTTCGGCGCGAGGAAGGAACGGTAGAGGGACGAGTAGAAGGTACGGCGCACGGTCTCGCTGCCGCCCTGCACCTTCACGTCGTCCAGCCGGTCCTCCCACGCCCGCTGGGCCGCCTTCGCGACACGGTCGTACGAACGCCCGCCCTCCGCGCGGAGGTTGAGCGCGGCGCCCTTGGCGTCGACGTACGAGAGGGCGGTGGTCGCCTCGACGGTGCGGTCCTTGGACGTGTCGAACCGGACGTAAGCGCCGTTGCGCTCCTCGCCCGCCGACGACTTCTTGGAGCCCGCCGTGACCGTGTCGCCCTTCCAGGTGCCTGATGCGGTGAAGGGACGGTCGAAGCGGGTGATCGTGTAGACCGTGTACGGCTTGGTGTCCTGGCAGAAGCCACTGCCGGTGATCGCCGTGCGGACCGTACGGCTGTCGAGGATCTCGACCTCGGTGCTGCCCGTCTTGTGCAGCGACTGGCCCGCGTTGAGCAGGACGTTGGCCTTGTCCGTGGCGGGGAAGGTGTAGCGCTGCACTCCGGTGCGCTTGGTGGCGGTCAGCTCGGCGTCGATGCCGGACTTGAGGCCCACCTTGTAAGCGCCGGGGCTCGCCTTCTCGTCGTCGTGACTGAACTCCGCCGCGTACTTCGCGTAGTCCGTCTCCTTGATGTCGCCCGTGGTGGGAAGCACCGGCAGATCACCGCCCAAACCGCAGCCCACGCCCGAGAGATGGACGGTGGAGAAGCCGCGGATGTGGGTGTCGGAGTGGTCGTAGCCGGTGTTGTGGCCGGTGTCGGGCGAGAACTGGACCATGCCGAAGGGCACGGCAGCGCCGGGATAGGTGTTGCCCTCGTTCTCGGTCCCGATGAACGGGTTGACCAGGTCGGTGAGGCGACCGTCCGCTGCCGGGGCGGCCTGCGCCGCCGGTATGGCGAGGGCTCCCCCGAGGAGCGCGGCCGCGACCGCCGTCACCCCCGTGCCGCGTAGCCGTCGAGTCCATCTCATGGGTGGGAACGCCTCCTTGGACAACGTTGTCAGAGCGCGGAACGCGATCATTCTTCGGGGGTCGTGTCGTGTGCGTCAAGGGGTCGGAGGCAGGGAGAGGGCCGCTGCTCGTCAGGCGGTGTGCAGCCAGACCCGCAGCGGTCCGATCGGCGTGAACCCCTGGCGGACGGCGGCGTCGAGGCTCTCGCCGCTCTCGTATCCGACCACGGGCAGACCGGGCCAGAGCCGGGCGACTTCCGGCAGACAGCCGGCCCAGGCGGACTCCTCGTCCGCCGAGGTGAACAGGTTGGAGATGCCGACTACCGACGCGCTCCGGCTCGCGATCGCTCCCGCCACGATCCGCCCCTCGGAGCGCGCGGCCAGGAACGTCGAGTCCCCGCCGAGCAGTTCGGGGCGGAACAAACCCTCGCTCTCGTCGCCGTCGTTCCAGGCGCTCTCCCACTCGGGCAGCGACCCGGCGTCCGTGAGAGGCCCCCATGTGACGTCCCGCGCCGAGGCCCCGGAAACGGCCTTGCCCGCAGGCCGGTGTATCCACTGCGCCTCGAAGAGCGTCTCGAAGCCCAGCGGCTCCAGGTCGAGGCAGGCGAAGCTGTCCTTGACCGAGCAGCCCGGCGACGCGGTGTCGATCCGGGCCACCAGGTCGGCCGCGGACGCCTGCGGGGTGAGCGAGACGGCGTCCGGATACAGCGGCGGTGTCCGCCGGGTACTGCTCCAAGCCCCTGCGCCGAACTCCCCCGCCAGGCCGTGCGCACGGCAGACCGCGTCACACCACTCGGCGTTGTTGCGGACCGCGGCGCGCACCAGGGCGCTGTTCTCGTCATCCATGATCACGGGCCGATGGTGCACGGAAAACGGCCCCGCGTCCACGGGATTGGCGCTCCGGACCGCCGACCGGACCGGAGCGCCCCCGCACCCGGGTCAGGAACCCGGGCACCCCGCCGGGTCGGGCCGCGACGCGTCGCTGATCAAGGCTTCGTGTGCTGCCTTGAGCCGCTTCACGTCGGGCTTGACGACCCTGCGGTCGTAGGTGAGCAGGCCGTTCAGCTCGCCCTCCACATCCGAGATCTGGGTGTAGACGGCGCCGTTGCCGCCCTTGCAGGCGAGCGCGCGCACCTCGTCGAGCTTGGTGAGGTAGTCGTCCGTGTACGTCGCCGGGTCCACGTCGACGTAGCTCTGCTGGACGGACCACGCATGGCCGGGCACCGCGAGTCCGAGACCGCCGTACTCGCCGTTGATCTGGGCCCGCACGCCGTCGGGCTTGGGCGGCAGGGCCGGGCTCGGGTAGCCGTGCTCGTCCATGATGTCGCCGGTGCCGCCGTCGCGCCCGAGGTTGAGTCCCGACATGCCGTTGACCAGGCGGGTCGGGTCCCAGGCCTTGGCCTGGGTGGCGATGCGGCCCTCGTCGTACTGGCCCCAGCCCTCGTTGAAGGTGACCCACATGACGATCGACGGGTGGTTGGTGTGCTCGTCGATCATCTGCTTCATCTCGGACTCGTACTGGGCACGGGCCGCCGTGCCCGGGTTACGGCCCGCCGCCATCGACGGCATGTCCTGCCAGACCATCAGGCCCAGCTTGTCCGCCCAGTAGAACCAGCGGTCGGGCTCCACCTTGATGTGCTTGCGGACGGAGTTGAAACCCATCTCCTTGTGCATCTTGAGGTCGTACGCAAGGGCCTCGTCGGTCGGCGCGGTGTGCAGTCCGTCCGGCCAGAAGCCCTGGTCGAGCGTGGCCATCAGGAACTGGGGCTTGCCGTTGAGCATGGTGCGCGGGGTGCCGTTCACCTTCTCCACGGACACGGTGCGCATACCGAAGTAGCTCTTGACCTTGTCCCGGCCGACGGTGACCTTCAGGTCGTAGAGGAAGGGGTCGTCGGGCGACCAGAGGTGCGGCTCGGCGATCTTCAGCTTGAGCGGTGTGCCCGTGCGTCCGCTCGCCTCCGCGACCTTCTTCTTGCCCTCGTACGCGACCGCCTTGACCGGCACGCCGTCGCGCACGCCCTTGGGCTCGACGGTGACCTGCTTGGTGGCCACGTCGGGCGTGATCTTGAGCGAGTCGGCGTGGTCGGCCGCGACCGGCTCCATCCACACCGTCTGCCAGATGCCGGAGGACGGGGTGTACCAGATGCCGCTCGGGTCCAGGCGCTGCTTGCCGACGGGCGGGTTCTCGCCGCTCGCGGAGTCGGTCGGGTCGTAGACGCCGACGATCAGTTCCTGGGTCTTGCCCGGCTTCAGGGCGTCGGTGATGTCGACGCTGAACTTGTCGTAGCCGCCCTTGTGTTCGGTGACCTTCTTGCCGTTGACGAACACCTCGGAGTGCCAGTCGACCGCGCCGAAGTTGAGCTTGAGGCGCTTGCCGTCGCCGACCTGCCAGCCCTGCGGGACGGTGAAGGTCCTGCGGTACCACATGCGGTCCTCGTGCCGTTCCAGGCCGGAGAGCTGGGACTCCACCGGGTAGGGGACGAGGATCTTCTCGGCGAGCTTCTTGCCGACCGGGGGCTTCTCGCCGGCCTTGGCCGACGCGAACTGCCAGGAGCCGTTGAGGTTGCGCCAGGAGTCGCGGGTCAGCTGGGGGCGCGGGTACTCGGGCAGCGCGTTGTCCGGGCTGACGTCATCGGCGAACTTGGTGCGCAGCTGGTGCTGTGAGTGGTTGGGGCCGCTGCTCCAGAACGCGGCGACGGTCTTGCCGTCGTCGCCGGTCAGGCCGCCCTTGCCGTCGTAGCGGATGTCGGCGGTGCCCTTCGCCGTGCCTTCCTTGTTGCCGACGACGGGTTCCTTGAGGCCCACGAGGAGTGCGCGCGGGTCCTCAGGGTCGGCCTTGACCGTGCCGATGGGCCACTTGGCGCCGCCGATGACCGCCTCGATGTGGCCGGCGAGGCCGCTCGGCGGTGCGGCGAGCCGCTGGGCGAAGTCCAGCTTGAGGGTGCGGCCGTCCTTGAGGACCGTGGCGGCGGTGGCGCCGTCGTAGTCGAAGCCGTCGGGGAGGCGGAAGGCCGACTGCGGTACGGCCTTCTTGCTGCCGCCGGGCTCGGTCCAGCGCAGGTGGAGGTTGGAGCCGCCGTAGTGCTCGAAGTACTCGACCTTGATGTCGTAGGCCTTGCCGGCCGTCAACTCGACGGGCTGGGCGGTCTGTTCCTTGTCCCAGTCGTCGACCCAGTGGTCGATGGCGAGCTTTCCGTCGACCCAGAGGCGGAAGCCGTTGTCGCCGATCATGGAGAAGGTGTGGGATCCGGTCTTCTCCGGTACGACCTTGCCGGTCCAGCGGACGGTGGCGTCGTCGGCCTTGCCGGTGGCGAAGGCCAGGCGCGGGTCGAGGTTGTCGAAGTCGATCTTCTGGTCGAAGCCGGTGGCCTTGAGCTCGTGGAAGTCGAAAGCGCCGGGGGCGGACTGGGTGTAGTACTCCCCCTTGAGGCCGTGGACCTCGGGGGGTTCGTCCGCGGCTGTCGCGGCCGGTACGGCGGTGAGGCCGGCGAAGGCGAGTGCGACGGTGAGCAGCAGTATCAGTCGCTGCCTGACTCGTCTGTGTCGGGTGGGGCGCACGGATCCTCCATTGCTCGAAGCAGTGCTTGAAGGCTGTGGAAGGGGGTGGCGGCTCGCCGCCTCAGTCTGTACAACGGCTCTGTACAACGTTGGAAGGAACGGCAGTTGGCATGACAGCACGCACCCCGGCGTGCTGTCCAGGGTCATGACAAACACCCCGGGCAGGGGTGCACCTAGACGCAGGGAGCTGCACGTGCGGGTTAGCCTCAAAGACGTCGCAGAGCGCGCGGGCGTCTCCATCAAGACCGTTTCGAACGTGGTGAACAAGTACCAGCACGTCACCCCGGCGATGCGGGCGCGCGTCCAGGAGGCCATCGACGAGCTGGGCTACCGACCGAACTTGACGGCCCGTCACCTGCGCAAAGGCCGTACGGGGATCATCGCGCTCGCCGTCCCCGAGCTGGGGAACCCCTACTTCGCCGAGCTCGCGGGCGCGGTCATCGACGCGGCGGCCGAGCATGACTTCACCGTGCTGCTCGACCACACGCGCGGCGAACGCGAGCAGGAGGTCCTGGTCAGCCAGGGGTTCCGGGCGCGGGTGATCGACGGCCTGATCCTCAGCCCCCTGGAGCTGGAGTCGGACGACCTCTTGGGCCGCGAGGACGACGTGCCGCTGGTGCTGCTCGGCGAGCGCCAGTACAACCTGCCCTACGACCACATCGCGATCGACAACGTGGCGGCGGCCCGCACGGCCGTGCGCCACCTGATCGGCCGCGGACGCAGCCGCATCGCGTATCTCGGCGCCCGCACGGACTCCGCGAACCGGCCCGCGAACCTGCGACTCCAGGGCTGGCGCGAGGAGTTGACGCAGGCGGGGATCGCCGCGCCGGACAATCTGGTGGGCCCGGTCGGCGGCTGGAACCGCTGGGACGGCGCGAAGGCGATGGCGCGGATGCTGGACGCGGGGGTACGCCCTGACGCGGTGTTCGCCTACAACGACCTGGTGGCGATCGGGGCCATGCGCGTCCTGCACGAGCGCGGACTGCGCGTGCCGTGGGACGTGGCGGTGGTCGGCTTCGACGACATCGCCGAGGGCCAGTTCGGGGCGGTCACGCTGACCACGGTCTCGCCGGACAAGCAGGCCATCGCCCGTCTCGCGGTGGCCTCGCTGCTGCGCAGCCTGGAGGGCGAGGCGGAGCCCGAGGGCCGTGAACTCACCGCGGAATTCCGCCTCGTGGAGCGCGAGAGCACGCTGGGCCGACGGTGAGGAGCTGCCCCGGCGGTCCGTACCTTCCCCGTGCGCGGAGGGTTTACAGCCTCCTTCCAACGATGTAAAAAGCTCCCCGTACCGCCGAGTTGACCGCAAGAGCCATCCTCCCGTGAGCGCTCTCAGCGCCGGGGCCGTGCCGTTTTGGGGACTCCATGAAGCCGACCACACGCCTTAGCCGCATCTCAGCCAGGACCCTCCTCGCCACCGGCCTCGCCGCGAGCCTCGCGCTGGCCACCGGGTGCGCCAAGTCCGAGGACGACGGCGACAAGAGCTCCGTGTCGAAGGACCAGGGCGACTCCGGCCAGGTCGTCTCGGAACCGAGCGAGGGCAGCGGCCCGACCTGCGCGATAGACGCGTACGGCGGCAAGAAGCTCGACCTCGAGAGCGCCACCGTCGGCTTCTCCCAGTCGGAGAAGGAGGCCAACCCCTTCCGCATCGCGGAGACCGCGTCCATCAAGGCCGAGGCGAAGAAGCGCGGCGTCAAGCTGCTCACCGCCAACGCCCAGTCGCAGTTCTCCAAGCAGATCAGCGACGTCCAGGACCTCATCGCCAAGGGCGCCGACCTCCTTGTCATCGCCCCGCTGAACTCCGACGGCTGGGAGCCGGTCCTGCGCTCGGCCGCCGCCAAGCACATCCCGATCGTCACCATCGACCGCAAGATCAACACCAAGGCCTGCAAGGACTACGTGAGCTTCATCGGCTCCGACTTCGTCGAGCAGGGCAAGCGCGCGGCCGACCAGATGATCGAGGCGACCGGCGGCAAGGGCGACGTCGCGATTCTGCTCGGCGCGGCGGGCAACAACGTCACCACCGAACGCACCAAGGGCTTCCAGGACCGCGTCAAGGAGAAGGCCCCCGACCTGAAGATCGTCTTCAAGCAGACGGGTGAGTTCGCCCGCGAGAAGGGCCAGCAGGTCACCGAGCAGCTCATCCAGTCCAAGCCCGGCATCGACGGGATCTACGCCGAGAACGACGAGATGGGCCTCGGCGCCGTCAACGCCCTCAAGGGCGCGGGCAAGAAGGCCGGCGACGTGAAGATCGTGACGGTCGACGGCACGCGCAACGCCGTCCAGGGCATCGTCGACGGCTGGATCTCCGGCGTCATCGAGTCCAACCCGCGCTTCGGCCCGCTCGCCTTCCAGACCCTGGACACCTTCACCAAGGGCACCAAGGTCTCGCAGGACATCGTTATCAAGGACAGCGCGTACACCAAGGACAACGCCAAGGCGGACCTCGGCAAGGCGTACTGAGATGACGGACGTCCTCTCGGTCACCCAGCTCAGCAAGACGTTCCCGGGCGTACGCGCCCTGGACGGGGTCGACTTCACCGCCCGCGCCGGCGAGGTGCACGCCCTGATCGGCGAGAACGGCGCGGGCAAGTCGACCCTGATCAAAGTACTGACGGGCGTGTACGCACCGGACGCGGGCGAGCTGACCTACAAGAACGAGAAGGTCAGCTTCGCCACCCCGCTCGACGCCCAGCACGCGGGCATCTCCACGATCTACCAGGAGGTCAACCTCGTCCCCCTGATGAGCGTGGCCCGCAACCTCTTCCTCGGCCGCGAACCCCGCGGCCGGCTCGGCCTCATCGACTTCCGCCGGATGCACCGCGAGGCGGACGAGGCCCTGCGGCGGCTCGGCGTACGGGTCGACGTACGCCGCCCGCTGCGTGAACTGGGCGTGGGCGCACAGCAGATGGTGGCGCTGGCCCGCGCGGTGTCGGTCGACGCGCAGGTCGTCATCATGGACGAGCCGACGTCGTCCCTCGAACCGCGCGAGGTCCAGACCCTGTTCGGCGTCATCCGCATGCTGCGGGACCGCGGCATCGCGGTGATCTACGTCAGCCACCGCCTGGAGGAGCTCTACGAGGTGTGCGACGCCGTCACCGTGCTGCGCGACGGCAAGCTGGTACACACCGGGCCGATCGCGGAACTCGACCGGCTCCGCCTCGTCTCGCTGATGCTGGGCCGCGAGATCGGCGAGGTACGCGAGGAGGGCGTCACCAAGTTCTCCGGCGAACACGCCCCCGGGACTCAACCCGTGCTCCGGGCACGCGATCTGACGATGCGCCACGCTCTGCACGGCGTATCCGTCGACATCCGTCCCGGCGAGGTCGTGGGCCTCGGCGGCCTGCTCGGCTCGGGACGCAGCGAGACGGCGAAGGCGATCGCGGGCGCTCTGCCGACCGACGCGGGCAGCGTACTGATTGCCGGAACCCCGGTCCGGTCAGGCTCGCCCCCCGCCGCCATCCGCGCCGGCATCAGCCTGCTGCCCGAGGACCGCAAGGCCGAGGGCATCGTCCCCGGCCTCTCGGTCCGCGAGAACATCGCACTCGCCGCACTCCCCGGCCTCTCCCGCTTCGGCCTGGTGGACGAGTCGGCGATCGACAAGATCGTGGACACCTTCATGAAGCGCCTGCGCATCAAGGCGTCGGGCCCCCACCAGAAGGTGGGCGAACTGTCGGGCGGCAACCAGCAGAAGGTCCTGCTGGCCCGCTGGCTGGCGATGAACCCCAAGGTCCTCCTCCTGGACGAGCCCACCAGGGGCATCGACATCGGCGCGAAGGCCGAGGTCCAGAAGCTGATCGACGAACTGGCCGGCGACGGCCTCGCCGTCCTGCTCATCTCCTCCGACATGGAGGAACTGATCGAGGGCTCGGACCGGGTCGTCGTCCTCAAGGACGGCACCGTCATCGAGGAACTGACCGGCTCCAAGGTCACGGAGGACGCCCTCATGCGAGCGATAGCCACTACCGGGGGTTCTCATGACTGACCTGGCCCTGGGAGGCAAAGCCCCCGCCGACCGCGACCGCATCCTGCGCTACCTCCAGGACTACGGCGTCTACCTGGGCGTAGCCGTCCTCCTGATCCTCAACATCTTCCTCACCCCGCACTTCCTCTCGGCCGAGAACTTCCGCACCCAGGCCGTCCAGGTCGCCCCCGTCCTCATCGTCGCGCTCGGCATGGCCCTGGCCATCGGCAGCGAGGGCGTGGACCTCTCCGTCGGCTCCGTCATGGCGCTCTCCACGTCCCTCCTCTCCCTCTACCTGGGTTACGGGACATGGATCGCGCTCATCGTGGCGCTCATCGGCGGCGCGGCCATCGGTGTCGCCAACGGCTCCCTCATCGCGTTCATCGGCGTCCAGCCCATCGTCGCGACCCTGGCGCTGATGGTCGCGGGCCGCGGACTTGCCCTCGTGCTGCTCCCCCAGCTCAAGGACGTCCGTGACCCGACCATGGCGTCCCTCGGCTCCGGCGACGTCCTCGGCATCCCCTATCTCGTCCTGATCGCCGCGGCCCTCGCACTCGTCGTGGCCTTCGTCGTCCGGCGCACCACCTTCGGCCGGCAGCTCCTCGCCATCGGCGACAGCCGCCCGGCCGCGCGCCTGGCGGGACTGCCCGTACGCCGCGTCCTGATCCTGGTGTACGTCTGCTCCGGCGTGCTCGCCGCCGTCGCGGGCGTCCTCGCGACGGCACGATTGACCGCCAGCGACCCCACCTCGCTCGGCAACCTGATGGAACTGTCCGCGATCACCGCGGTCGTGGTCGGCGGCACACCGCTCAGCGGCGGACGGATACGCATCGGCGGCACCGTCGCGGGCGCCGTACTGATCCAGCTGCTCACGGCCACGCTCATCAAGCACGATCTGCCGCCCTCCTGGACCCAGATCGCCCAGGCCGTAGTGATCATTCTCGCCGTCTACGCGGCACGGGAGAGGGGCAAGCGGTGACCGGCACCGTCCTATCCAAAGCCAAGCCCATGAAGCAGCCAGAGGACCCCGCGGACACGGAGGCCGGGGCGAGCCGCTCCGAGCGCGTCAGTGCACTCGCCCAGCAGCACGGCGCCCTGGTCACCCTGGTGGTCGCCGTCATCGCGGCGTCGCTCAGCTTCGACACGTTCCTGACCGCCGACAACCTGGAGAACATGGCGGTCTCCTCCGCGTTCCTCGCGGTCGTCGCGCTCGGCATGACCTTCGTGATCATCACCGGCGGCATCGACCTGTCGGTCGGCTCGCTCTTCGCGCTCGGCGGTGTGCTCGCGGCCTGGGGTTCGCAGTACGGGACGGCGGTGGCCCTGCTGCTTCCGCTCGCCGTCTGCGGACTCATCGGCCTTGTCAACGGCCTCCTGATCGCCCGCTCGCGGCTTGCCCCCTTCATCGTGACGCTGGCCGCGATGCTGGGCGCGCGCGGCATCCTCCTGTCCGTCACCGACGAGGGCTCCAAGACCTACCTGGTCGACAAGGACACCTTCTTCGCGACGCTCGGCCAGGGCAAGGTACTCGGCATCGGGGCCCCGGTCTGGATCACCCTGGCCCTCTTCGTCGCCGGCGCCGTCGTCCTGCGCCGCAGCCGCTTCGGGCAGTACGTGTACGCGGTCGGCGGCAACGAGGACGCGGCGGCCCTCATGGGCGCCCCGGTGGCCCGCACCAAGATCACCGTCTACACCCTCTCCGGCCTGTGCGCGGGTCTCGCGGGCGCGCTCAACGCCGCCTGGCTGGTCTCGGGCGTCACCATCCTCGGCTCGGGCATGGAACTGGAGGCGATCTCCGCCGTCGTCATCGGGGGCACGCTGCTGACCGGCGGGTTCGGCTTCATCAGCGGATCACTCGTCGGCGTACTGCTCCTGAAGGTCATCCAGAACGTCATCAACCAGATCGGCTCGCTCGACTCCGCCTACCAACAGGTGGTCAGCGGCGCCTTCCTGGCACTCGTGGTGATCGCCCAGACCTGGCTGGGCCGCAGGCGCCGGGTGCTGTAGGCACCCGGCACCCGCGGGACGCCGCTACATGGGGACGATCTGCCCCTTGCCGAGCGCGATCACGCCGCCTTTCGAGACCGTGTACAGCTCTTCGTCCCGCTCGGGGTTGACACCGATCGTCGCCCCGGGCGGGACGTCCACGTTCTTGTCGAGAACGGCACCGCGCACCACAGCGCCCCTGCCCACGCGGACGTTGTCGTGCAGCACCGAGCCCTGTACGACGGCCCCGTCCTCGATCGTCACGCCCGGCGACAGCACGGAGCGCGTGACCTGCCCCCGGATGACGCAACCGGGACTGACGATGGACTCGCTCGCTATGCCGGCCGCGCAGAACTTGGCGGGCGGCAGGCCGCCGGGGTGGGTGTAGATGGGCCAGCGCCGGTTGTCCAGGTTGAACACCGGCTGGTCGGAGATCAGGTCCATGTGCGCTTCGTAGTACGAGTCGAGCGTGCCGACGTCACGCCAGTAACCGTGGTCGCGCGGGGTCTCCCCCGGCACGTGGTTGTCGTCGAAGTCGTACACCTGGGCCACGCCGCGCTCGGTGAGCATCGGCAGGATCGAACCCCCCATGTCGTGCTTGGAGTTCTCGTCCTCGGCGTCCTGCTGGATGGCGTCGACGAGGGTCTTCGTGGTGAAGACGTAGTTGCCCATGGAGGCGAACACCTCGTTCGGCGAACCGGGCAGACCCGGCGGGTCGGCGGGCTTCTCCAGGAAGCTCTCCACGCGTGTGCCGTCCCGCGCGGGCGTGATGATGCCGAAGGACGCCGCGTCCTTGCGCGGCACGCGGATGCCCGCGACCGTCACCCCCGCGCCGCTCTCGAAGTGCCGGCTCAGCATCTGCCGCGGGTCCATGCGGTAGACGTGGTCGGCACCGAACACCGCGATGTAGTCGGGCTGTTCGTCGTGCACGAGGTTGAGCGATTGCAGGATCGCGTCCGCGCTGCCCAGATACCAGCGCGGTCCCAGGCGCTGCTGTGCCGGGACCGGAGTGATGTAGTTGCCCAGGAGGCTCGACATCCGCCAGGTGGTGGTGACGTGCCGGTCCAGAGAGTGCGACTTGTACTGCGTCAGGACACAGATCCGCAGGATGTCGCCGTTGACGAGATTGGAGAGCACGAAGTCGACGAGGCGGTACGTGCCGCCGAACGTGACCGCTGGTTTGGCCCGGTCGGCCGTGAGGGGCTGCAGGCGCTTTCCCTCACCGCCCGCCAGGACGATTCCGAGCACCGAAGGTCCACCGCGCATCGCGCCGCCCCCTTAACTGGGATCACTTGGACTCGAGTAACTCCTCGTACACGCGGGTCGTGCGTCGCGCGACCGCGTCCCAGCCGAACTCCCTGACGGCCCGGTCCCGTCCGGCCGCGCCCATGCGGTGCGCGGCGCGCGGATCGTCGACCAGTTCGTTCAGGGCCTGTGCGAGGCCCGCCTCGAAGGCTGCCGGTTCCTTCTCCTCGTACGGGACGAGGAGCCCTGTGCTCCGGTCCGCTACGACCTCGGGGATGCCGCCGACGTCGGATGCCACGACCGGGGTGCCGCAGGCCATCGCCTCCAGGTTGACGATGCCCAGTGGTTCGTACACAGACGGGCAGACGAACACCCGCGCGTGCGTGAGGAGTTGGACGATCTGCTCGCGCGGCAGCATCTCCGGGATCCAGTGCACCGACCCGCGGGCCTGGCTCAGCTCCTCGAAGAGGGTGCGGAACTCGGCGTCGATCTGCGGGGTGTCGGGGGCTCCGGCGCAGAGCACGAGCTGCGTTGCCGGGTCCAACTCCTGTGCCGCACGCAGCAGATGGGGCACGCCCTTCTGCCGGGTGATGCGTCCGACGAACAGGACGTAGGGCCGGCCGGGGTCGATCCCCAGGCGCTCCAGGACGTCCGTTCCGGAGTCGGGGCGGTACAGGCTCGTGTCGATTCCGTTGTGGACGACGTGCACCTTCGCCGGGTCGATGGAGGGGTAACAACCGAGGATGTCGGCGCGCATGCCGCGCGATACGGCGATCACGGCGTCCGCGGCCTCGACGGCGGTGCGCTCGGCCCAGCCCGAGAGGGCGTAACCGCCGCCCAACTGCTCGGCCTTCCAGGGGCGCAGGGGCTCCAGGGAGTGTGAGGTCATGACGTGCGGGATGCCGTGCAGGAGCTTGCCGAAGTGGCCCGCGAGGTTGGCGTACCAGGTGTGGGAGTGGACGAGGTCGCAGCCCGTGAGGGAAGCCGCCATGGACAGGTCCACGGAGAAGGTGCGCAAAGCGTCGTTGGCGCCGTCCAGGGCGTCCCAGGCTTGGTGGCGCGTGAGGCCGTCGGCCGAGCCCTCGCTACCCCAGCAGTGCACGTCGACGTCGACGAGGGCCTTCAACTCCCTCGCGAGGAACTCGACATGGACTCCGGCTCCGCCGTAGACATCCGGGGGATACTCCCGGGTGAGCAGTCCTACTCGCACGCAGAACCTCCCGTCCGTCCACCCCAGCCGCCGGTCGCCCGCCCCCTCATGGTCACCCAGAAGCGCCCCGCGGGGAAGAGCCCCGCACCGACCTCTGCGGGGGCCGCTCGAAGCAGCAGTCCCCGCACACACCGCCGTCCGGACAGCGGTAGTAGAGGCAGCAGCTGCGCCGGCGGAACGCGGTGCCGCGCAGGATTCCGGTGCCCCGCAGGTCGGGATGGTCGAAGAGCTCGACGGCAAGGGCACGGGCGCGCTCTGCCGCATCGGTACGTCCGGTGCGGCGCGCCCAGGTGTCCAGTTCGCGGGCGGCTCCGGCGAGCGCGGAGCCCGCGTTGCCCCACAGCAGGCCCGCGGAGATCCGGTACCGGGCGCGCAACGCGTCGGCCAGGGGCGCCAGATGACCGTCCTTGACGATCTCCCGGATGTTCGCGGCGTCGGCGGGCCGTGTCGTCACGTCCGTCAGCCACAGGTCGTCGGGCGAGCCGCCGTCCGCGTCCCAGTGCAGCAGCGCCGGGTCGAGGACGGGCACCACACCGTGCAGCGCCGCCGAGCCGAGCGCCACGGACCACAGCCGCGCCGCGAGCCCCAACTGCGCCACCGAGACCGCGATACGCGTGTCGGGCGCCCCGAGCCGGGCGGCGACCTTGTCGACGCGGAACGCGAGGGGCCCGTCGTCGCCCGCGTACACCCGTGCCAGGGAGGTCACTTGGGCGCCGCCCGGCGGCGCCCCGGTACGCAGGGCGAAGAACCCGCCGACGGAGCCGACTTCTGCCAGGTCGAGAGGGGCTTTCACGACGCGGAGCCCGGGCGTCGACGCCGAGCACGGTCGCCCTTGCGGAACAGGGCCGTCCACAGGAAGGGCTCGCCGAAGCATGCGGAGCCGGCCGGTTCGTCGCGCATGCGGCGCAGTTCGATCTCCGTGAGGTCGGAGAAGATCCAGCGCAGGGACTCGGGCGTGTAGGCGAGGCCGCCCTGGAGTCCGGAGGCGCGGTAGAAGTCCGCGTCGGGCAGCTCCGAGCCGGAGCCCTCCGCCCCGGCGGCGAAGGCGGTGAGGGCGAGGTGGCCGCCGGGGGCGAGGACGCGCTCCAGAAGGGCGAGGTAGCTGACGCGGCGGTGGGGCGGCAGGTGGTGAAAGCAGCCCGAGTCGTAGATCAGGTCGTACGGACCGCCCAGTACGGCCGCCGTCTCAGCCGCCGTGCCCGCCTCCGCCTCCGTTTCCGCCTCCGTGAGGGCGAACGCGTCGCCGCACAGGAACCTGATGTCCGCCCCCGCCTCGCGGGCCCGCTCCCCGGCCCAGGCCACGGCCGCCGGGGAGAGGTCGACGGCGTCCACCTCGAACCCCCGGGCAGCCAGATACAGCGCTTTGCGGCCGGGACCGCAGCCCAGATCCAGCGCCCGGCCGGGGGTGAGCAGGCCCCGGTCCACGTACGAGGCCAGGCTCTCGTCCGGCTTCGCCGCGAAGAACGGCACCGGCCTGTCGCGGTCGGCGTAGAAGTCGTCCCACCAGCCGCCCGCGTCGGCGGTCCAGCGGTCGGCCTCCGGCGCGAACAGGCTGTCCATGAGCTTCAGGACGTCGTCGACCGTGCGTACGTTCCGGTTCATCCGGACCCCTTTCCACGAGGGGCAACAATACGACTGAGGGCCATGAAAGCCCAGGTCAGACGGTATGCGGGCAAGTCCGTGGGCGGGCGTTCCCGGCGGTGGGAGCAGCCCGGCGGGGCAGGACCCCCGCCGGGGCGTGCCGCACCGCCTGTGCCCCTCCCAGCGGCCTGGACGAGGGTGTTTCGAGGGGGCGCTCACGCACGAATTTCCGGGGCTCCGGAAGATCCACCGCACCCCTGCGTAACCCACCAGGGGGAGGACATATCCCGGCCCGTACTCCATCGGTAGTAGGACCCAATGCGTGCTGAGGTACGACGACGCGGAGCGAAATCCGCGAGATCGTGGTGAGTATGGAAGCCGACCGTTCGCCGCACCGGACGCCCCGGGCCCGCCACAGGGCGCATCGCAAGCCGTGGAGCACCTCATGAGTGCCCTCACGCTCGCCGTGGTGCTCTCCCTCGTATCCGCCGTGGCGTACGCGGGCGGGGCCATTTTGCAGGAGCGGGTCGCCGTCAGCACGCCGGAGCGGCGGTACGCACCGCTGCGCCGCGGCGCCTGGTGGGTCGCCATCGCGCTGAACGGCCTCGGTGCGCTGCTGCACGTGGTGGCCCTTGCGTACGGGCCGCTGAGCCTCGTGCAGCCCCTCGGCGCCCTGACCATCGTCTTCGCCCTGCCGATGGCCGCCCTCTTCGTGCGGCGCAAGGCCGGGGCCACCGCGTGGCGCGGCGCGATCATGGCGACCGTGGGGCTCGCGGGGCTGCTGTCGCTGACGCAGTCGGCCGACGCGCAGTCCCTGGACGGTACCGAGCGGGTCATGACGGCCCTGGTCACCGCGGGCGCCGTGGTGGCGCTCATGGTCGTGGCGCACGCGGTGCACCGGCATCCGGTGGTGCGCAGCGTGCTCCTGGCCTCCGCGGCGGGCGTCGCCTTCGGTATCGCCTCGGTGTTCACCAAGACGGTGGCGGTGGACCTGGACGCGAACGTATCGCTCACGCACCAGCTGCCCGCCCTCGGCGTGATCGCGGTGCTCGCGTCGGCCGGTGTGCTGATCTCGCAGGCTTCGTACCGCGGGGCGGGCCTTGCGGCGCCGCTGTCGACGGTGACGGTCGTGAACCCGGTCGTGGCGGCCGCGGTGGGCCTCACGCTCTTCGGCGAATCGTTCCGCTACGGCACCGCGGGCATAGCCGTCGCCCTGGGCTTCGGCGTCGTCGCGGCGGGCGGTCTGATCCTGCTGACCACGGAGCGGATCGGCGCACAGCAGGCCGTTGCGGCCTCGAAGGCGCCGGTGGCCAAGGGCGGCCCCTTGGCGGCGGACGCCGTGGCCCCCGGCACGCCCGCCGACGGGCTGCGTGCCGACCAGATACGGGCAGCCGGCGAACTGCGCGCGGTGCCCTCCCAGCCCGCGACCGGGTCGCATTCGCACCGGCGGGTGCTGTTCCGCCACGGCCGCGAGCACGTCGGCTCCTGAACCCGCCCGCTTCGAAGCCCCCGGGAACATCCGGGGGCTTCGCTCTTGCGCGTCCTGGGGAGGGCCGGCCCGCGCGTCAGATCCGCACGCCGTGGGCCCGCAGATACGCGAGCGGGTCGACGTCGGAGCCGAAGCCGGGCCCCGTGCGCACCTCGAAGTGCAGATGCGGGCCCGTGCTGTTGCCCGTGGACCCCGAGCGCGCGATGCGCTGACCCGCGCCCACCTTCTGGCCGGACTTCACGGTGAGCGCCGAGAGGTGCCCGTACTGGGAGTACTTGCCGTCGCCGTGCCGTATCACCACTTCGTAGCCGTACGAGCCGCCCCAGCCCGCCGAGACGACCGTGCCCGCGGCGACGGACTTCACCGAAGTGCCGGTGGCCACGGGGAAGTCGACGCCCGTGTGGTAGCCCTTGGACCAGGAGCCGCCCGCCGCGCGGTAGGGGGTGCTGGGCGAGGCTGCCACGGGTGCGGAGAAGCCCTGCGAGGCACCGGCGGGCTTCGCCTTCCTCGGCTCGGCCTTCTTCGGTTCGGGCTTCGGCTTCGGCTTCGCCTCGGCCCGCTGCTTGGGCTCCGTACGCGGCTTGGGCGCGGCCTCCGTCTTCCCGGATTTCTGCTGCGCGGCCTTCAGCGCGAGCCGCTGGCCCGGCGTGATCATGTCGGGGTCGCCGCCGATCGTCGCGCGGTTGGCCTCGTACAACTGCCGCCAGCCGCCGCTGACCCGGCGCTCGTCGGCGATCCCGGAGAGGGTGTCGCCGCGGACGACGGTATACATCTGGCCGCGGCCCGCGGCGGACTGCGGGGTCACTTCCGGCTTGACGTCCTTGACCTCGCGCTTGGGGGTCTTCGCCGCCGCCTTGGAGGCGCCCATCGGCGTGACGTCGGGGGCGTCGCCGCCACGTGTCAGACCCGCGCGCTCCGAGCAGACCGGCCAGGCCCGGGGCCCCTGCGCGTCGAGGACCTTCTCGGCGACGGCTATCTGCTGGTCCTTGGTGGCGCGGTCGGCGCGCGGGGCGTAGGCGGTGCCGCCGTACGCCTCCCAGGTGGACTGCTTGAACTGGAGGCCGCCGTAGAAGCCGTTGCCGGTGTTGATGCTCCAGTTGCCGGTGGATTCGCAGGCCGCCACCTTGTTCCAGGTGTCGACGTCGGCCGCCTCTGCCGTGCCGGTGCCGATCAGCGGGAGCGCCATCCCGGCGCCGCCCGCCGTGACGGTAAGGGACGCACGGTTGATCCGGTTCGGCTGATACCGGCGGTGACGACCGCGTACGGCCATGGGAGCCCCCTCAGTCACACACATCACTGTCACGTCGGACACACGACAAGGCGGCAAGTTAGCCGCTGGGACCGTGTCGTGACAAGAGCGCATGGCCGAGGGGGCGTGCGCCTGGTCAGCCCTTCAAGTGCTCCGGCAGCCAGCGGAGTTGGACACTCTGCTGGTAGGGGCCGCCGCCCTCGTGATCGTTGAAGGAGTACACCTCCATCGAGCGCTCGGAGCCCGCGTAGGCGTTGTGGGCCGCGAACACGGTGGACGGCGGGCACGTCATGTCCTCCAGCGCCGCCGAGAAGAGCGCGGGCGCCGTGCCGCGAGCCGCGAAGTGCACGCCGTCGAAGTACGAGAGCGTACGGAAGACGCGCTCCTCTGCGCCGCGCTTCGCCTTCATGTAGAGCGCGATCTCGCGGTAGGGGGGCCGCTCGGTGAGGGTCGTGGCGCGCGGGAAGTCGCACAGGAACGGCACGTCGACGGCGATCGCCGCGAGGTCGGGGACGAGGCCGCCGACGGCCAGCGTGATCCCCCCGCCCTGGCTGCCGCCGACCGCGGCGACCCGCGAGGAGTCGACCAGCGGATGCGCGCGGGCCGCCTCGACGGCCCGGACGGCGTCGGTGAACACGCGCCGGTAGTAGTACTCGTCGGGGTCCTCGATGCCGCGCGTCATGTAGCCGGGGTAGGCGGGCCCGCTGCCGACCGGATCGGGGGTGTCGCCCGCCGAGCCGCCGCTGCCCTGACCCCGGGTGTCCATCACGAAGTGCGCGAAGCCGGCGGCCGACCACAGCAGCCGCTCGTGCGGGAGGCCGCGGCCGCCGCCGTACCCGATGTACTCCACGACGGCGGGCAGCGGCTCGGCCGTTCCGGCGGGCAGTATCAGCCAGCCTCTGACCGGGTGGCCGCCGAACCCGGCGAACGTCACGTCGAACACGTCGACCGTGCTCAGGTGCGCGTCGGCGGGGACGAATCGCGCGTCCAGGTCGTGTTCGCGTGCGGCCGAAAGGGTCTTCTCCCAGAACGCGTCGAAATCCTCGGGCTCGGTCATCTCGGGCCGGTAGCGGCGCAGTTCGTCGAGCGGCATGTCGAAATGGGGCACGGGCGGCTCCTCCGTCGGACACAGTGTCGGGATGTCACGCTACGCCGCGGGGCAATACTGGCGAACACCACCGGCACTTCCACCTCCAGGAGTCACGGCATGAGCAGCACGTCAGCCCAGATCGGTGTCACGGGCCTCGCGGTCATGGGGCGCAATCTGGCCCGCAACTTCGCGCGCAACGGCTACACCGTCGCCCTGCACAACCGCACGTCGGCCAAGACGCGCGCATTGGTCGAGGAGTTCGGCGACGAGGGCGATTTCATCGCCACGGAGACCGCCGAGGAGTTCGTCGCGGCCCTGGAGCGCCCGCGCCGCCTTGTCGTCATGGTCAAGGCGGGCGAGGCCACGGACGCCGTCATCAAGGAGTTCGCGCCGCTCATGGAGCCGGGCGACATGATCATCGACGGTGGCAACGCGCACTTCGCCGACACCCGGCGCCGCGAGCGTGAACTGCGCGAGCAGGACATCCACTTCGTCGGCACAGGTGTCTCCGGCGGCGAGGAGGGCGCGCTGAACGGGCCGAGCATCATGCCGGGCGGCTCCCCCGAGTCGTACGCCTCGCTCGGTCCGATGCTGGAGAAGATCTCGGCGAAGGCCGAGGACGGCGCCCCCTGCGTCACCCATGTGGGCGCGGACGGCGCGGGCCACTTCGTGAAGATGGTGCACAACGGCATCGAGTACGCGGACATGCAGCTGATCGCCGAGGCGTACCAGCTGCTCCGCGAGGTGGCGGGCTACTCCCCCGCGCAGATCGCGGACATCTTCCGCACCTGGAACACCGGCCGCCTCGACTCCTATCTGATCGAGATCACGGCGGAGGTCCTCAAGCACGTGGACGCCGCGACGGGCAAGCCGTTCGTGGACGTCGTCCAGGACCAGGCCGAGCAGAAGGGCACGGGCCGCTGGACCGTGCAGATCGCCCTCGACCTGGGTGTCCCGGTGTCGGGCATCGCGGAGGCGGTCTTCGCCCGCTCCCTGTCGGGCCACTCCGAACTGCGAGCGGCGTCGCAGGGCCTGCCGGGCCCGACGGCACAGCAGCTGAGCGAGGCCGAGGCGGGGGCGTTCGCCGACCAGGTCGAGCAGGCGCTGTACGCCTCGAAGATCGTGTCGTACACGCAGGGCTTCCACGAGATCGCGGCGGGCAGCGAGGAGTACGGCTGGGACATCGACCTCGGCGCGGTCGCCGCCATCTGGCGCGGCGGCTGCATCATCCGCGCCGCCTTCCTGGACCGCATCCGCGCCGCGTACGACACGCGCGCGGATCTGCCGAGCCTGCTCTCGGACAAGACGTTCGCGCAGGAGATCGGTGCGGCCCAGGACGACTGGCGCGCGGTCCTCGTCGCGGCCACCCGGCAGGGGGTACCGACGCCGGGCTTCTCGGCGGCCCTCGCGTACTACGACGCGCTGCGTGCGGACCGCCTGCCGGCCGCGCTCACCCAGGGGCAGCGGGACTTCTTCGGTGCGCACACCTATCGGCGTACGGACCGGGAGGGTTCGTTCCACACCCTGTGGGGCGGGGACCGCTCGGAGGTCGGGGCCTAGGAAGGCCCGGCAGGCCCTCCCGCCGTCAGACCGGCTTCGGCTCGGTCTCGGGCTCCGGTCCCGGCGGCGGGAGCGGGGTCGGCGGCGGGCCCGGCGACGGCCGCGGCACGGGGCCGGGGCCCGGTGTGGGGCGCTCGGGGTCCGGCACCGGGCTCGGCTCGTTCGGGTCGGGGATCGGGCTCGGCGGTGCGGGTTCGGGATACGGGACGGTCATGTCTCCTCCATCGACGTCGGAGATCGGTCGTGTCCACTCTCTCCCGCCTCGCGTGCCCACGCCCGCCGAGTCCACGCGTCCCCGGGCCCATTGATCTCAGCCGTCAGTGCGCGTGAGCCGCATGACGGGGATGTCGCGATCCGTCTTGGCCTGGTAGTCCGCGTAGGGGGCGAAGAGCTCCACGAGGCCCGGCCAGACCCTGGCCTTCTCCTCGGCCGACAGGGTCTCGGCGCGGGCGTCGAAGCGCTCCTCGGTGCCCACGCGCAGCCGTACGTCGGGGTTCTCGACGAGGTTGTGGTACCACAGCGGATGGTCGTCGGCGCCGCCGTTGGAGGCCACGATGAGGTAGTCGTCGCCGTCGCGACCGTAGATCAGTACGGTACGGCGCCACTGTCCCGTGCGCCGGCCGCGGTAGTCGAGCAGCAGGCAGGTGACGCCCTGCACGCCGGTGCCCTTCGTGCCGCCCGACTCCTCGTAGAGGCGGGCCTGCTTGGCCACCCAGCCGGTGGGGCTGATCACGACCTCTTCGTCCTGCTGCGCCATGTCCGCTCCTGTGGAGTGAAGTCGAAGGAGTACGCGGGAGGTGAGCGGTCACTCACCTCCCGTGTGCAGCCTACGACTTGAAGCCCTCACCGCACCGGAGAACAGCCGCGCTCAGGCCGGGGCGCGGGCTGGAGAGGACCGGCACGGGCAGGGTGGCGCGGTCCGCCGCCTCCGCCATGGACGCCTGGGCCAGGACGACGGAGTCGACGCCCTCCAGGGCATCGACGGCCTCCGCGATCAGGCGTACGTGGCCTTCCCCGTCACCGGCCTCGAAGCGCTCCCAGGCGCCTTCCACCAGGACCGTCGTGACCTCGACGGGCCGCCCGGCGCGGGCGGCCTCCTCCTCGACGAGGGCGCGGGTGGGCGCCAGGGTGCTCTCCAGGGTGGCGACGACGGCCACGGACCGCCCCGCGGCCACGGCCGCGGCGGCCATGGGCCGGTCGACCCGCACAAGGGGCACGCCGACGGCGGCGGCGCGGGCCTCGGTGACGGCGCCGATCGTCGAGCAGGTGCAGAGCACGACGCTCGCCCCCTCGGCGACGGTCCGCACCAGCAGCTCCTCGATGTCGTCGGCCACCGTGTCCGGGCCCTTCGCGCGGGCCCGCGCGAGCAGGTCCTCGTGGACGAGATGGCGCAGGGCGAACCCCGGATGGTCCTGGTCGCGCAGCGCCTCGAAGACGGGAACGTGCACGGACGAGGTGTGCAGGAGAGCCAGCGCCCGCCTCACCACGTGGTCGGCTCCGACCTCTGCTTGTCCCTGGCGGCAGCGGCCAGCCCGGCCGAGGCGGCGGGTGCCTCGTCGGGATGCCGCTCGGCCCACTTCACGACGTACGGGCACAGGGGCGCGACGGCGATGCCTTCCCTGGCCGCCATCGCGTACAGCTCCCTGGCCAGCGACCCCGCGATGCCCTCGCCCTCGTGCGCGGGCTCCACCTCGGTGTGCACCGGCACCAGGGCGGTCTCGGGGGCGTCGAGCGTGAAGTAAACGATCTTCCCCGCTACTTCGCCGCCCGCATACGCCTCCAGAACGCCGCGCGCCCGGTCGTCGCGGATCTCCGTCCCACTGCTGCTCATCAGCTCTCCTGGAGGGCGGGCGCGGCCTGCGGGCTGCGCGCCATGTCTTCGGCACCCGGCACCGGCGCGGCCGCGTCGGCACCGAGGGCCACGATGCGGTTGTTCTCGCCCTCGACGTGCACGACCTTGGGTCGCAAGGCGCGGGCCTCGGCGTCGTCGACCTGGGCATAGCTGATGATGATCACCTTGTCGCCGGGGTGCACGAGGTGTGCCGCGGCGCCGTTGATGCCGATCACGCCGCTGCCGCGTTCGCCCTCGATGGTGTACGTCTCCAGGCGGGCGCCGTTGGTGATGTCGACGATGTGCACGAGCTCGCCGGGCAGCAGGTCGGCGGCGTCGAGAAGATCGGCGTCGATGGTGACGGAGCCGACGTAGTGCAGGTCGGCCTGGGTCACCGTGGCGCGGTGGATCTTGGACTTGAACATGGTGCGCAGCATGTGGACTCCCGGAAGATGGCTCCCTGCCTGCTTTGTGCAGGTCAAGGGCGTTCTTCAATGTACATCGGCGCGCCTTCGACCCGAAGGCTTTGCCGAACATCGAACATCGGACATCAAACGCCGGGGCGGGGCAGGGATCTCCGGCCCGGCCCCGACTCGTTCCGCGGGCCCACCGGCGGACCGGGCTATCCGTCCGCCGCCCTCGCGTACTCCTGGGCCATGCCTCCCGCGAAGTCGTACAGCACGACCTGCTCCTCGCCCACGACCCAGGCGTCGTGTCCCGGCGGGAGCACGAAGACGTCGCCCGGCCCGACTTCGGCCTCGCCTCCGTCGTCCATGCGCACGCCCATCCGCCCCTTGACGACATAGCCGTTGTGGTGGATCTCGCAGCTCTCGGTCCCCGCGAGCGGGGCCACGCACTCCGACCAGCGCCAGCCGGGCTCGAAGGTGCCCACGGCGAAGTCCAGCCCCGTCAGGTGGACGGCTTCGAGGTGTCCCTTGGGGAAATCGCGCCGCTCGTCCGGCTTCTCGACCGTCTTGACCTCGATCATGACGACGTCCTCCTTCTGTCCGGGCCAGCAGTCCCGGAGACAGTTGCCGTCGTCGCTCCGTCCGCGGTCGACGCCATCACCGGCCGACCCCTTCCTTCCATCGTCTGCCCGGCCGCCCGGGGGCGCCACCCGGGCTTCCGCCGGCGCCAGGGCCCGCCCGAGCCGGCGTTCGGGGTCGTGAGACGAGCAACGCGTCGATTGCCGCGGCCAGTTGGGCAGGCATGCGGCGCAGGCCGAGCCGGAATGGCTGGGTCAGGTTCGCCGGGCTCGTCGTCGATGGCCCCGCAGTTCGACGAGGAGCTAGCCCAGCAGCGACGCCGCGAACGCCCGGTGGACCTGCACCGTGCGGCGGTGGAGACGGCGTGGTCGGCGGCGCCGCGTATCTCCATCGCTTTTTCAGATGTACGTCTCCGCGCAATTAATGTCTTTGGACATACCTATGTGTGGAGAGGTACTCTCGCGTCATGCCCGATTCCAGCGCGTCCGCCCAGGACCTCGACCGTGTGGCCTCGGCCCTCGCGGCGAGCCTGCCCGCGCTGAACCGTGCCCTCGACCGGCACGTCGGCCGGGACTTTCCGCACCCCAAGCCCCCCGAGGCGCAGCTCGCACTGCTGCGCCTGGTGGCCCAGGAGGAAGGCGCCACCGTCCGTGAGGCCGCCGACGCGCTGCTGATGCGGCCCAACAACGTCAGCGCCCTGGTCTCGCAGCTCACCGAGCAGGGCCTGCTCGAACGGCGGCAGGACGCGGACGACAAGCGGATCGCGCATCTGCACCTGACCCCCCGCGCCCAGCGGGAGCTGGCCGAGGTCCGGCGCCTCGAGGGCGAACACCTCGCGCGGGCCCTGCAGTTCCTCACGCAGGGCGAGCGCGACGCCCTGGGCTCGGCCGTGGGTGCGCTCGCCTCGCTGACGCGGCAGCTGCACGCCGCGCCTTCGGCGTAATAGACCCGCCGCCTCCCCGCCACGGGGAAGCTCCGGGTCCCGGCCCGGCCGTCGCGGTCAACTCTCCCGGCGCGCTCCGGGCCCGGCCGTCGCGGTCGACTTCCCCGGCGCTCCGGCCGCGGTCCAACGCGCCGGCCGGGGCACGGCGCTTCCCCGACGCCGTCCGCGCGCATGCCCCGTAACTCCCGAACCCTCTCCGTAACTCCCAGACAGACAAGGCACCTTCATGCCGTCCACCACCGTGGATCCCTCTCCCCTGCCCGCACACACCCCGCCTCAGGCGCCCGCGCCCACCGGCAGGCGCGCCAACCCCTGGCTGACGCTGATCGCCGTCGCCTTCGGGCTCTTCATGGTCCAGCTCGACGCCTCCGTCGTCGCCATCGCCAACCCGGAGATCGGCCGCGCCCTGCAGGCGTCCACCGCTGACCTGCAATGGGTCACCAACGCCTACCTGCTCGCGCTCGCGGCCTCGCTCATCCTGGGCGGCAAGCTCGGCGACCGTTTCGGGCGGCGCGCGTTCTACCTCGTCGGCGTCGTCGGGTTCACGCTCGCCTCGGTCGCCATCGGCCTTTCGGGCTCGGTCGAGGGCGTCATCGCCTTCCGGGCCGTGCAGGGCTTCTTCGGCGGCCTCCTGATGCCCAACACCCTGGGCCTGCTGCGCACCGCGTTCCCTCCCCGCAAGTTCGGTATGGCCGTGGGTATTTGGGCCATGGTCTCGGCGGTGTCGACCGCGCTCGGGCCGATCGTGGGCGGACTGCTCCTGGAGAACGTCTCCTGGGAGTCCGTCTTCTACATCAACGCCCCCATCGGTCTGATCGCCGTGGTGGTCAGCGCCGCCGTGCTGCCGCAGAGCAGGAGCAAGAACGCCGGGGAGCCGCAGCCGTTCGACGTCCTCGGTGTCGTCCTGCTCGCCGTCGCGCTGCTGTGCGTCGTCTTCGGCGTGGTCAAGGGCGAGACATGGGGCTGGGCCTCGGCAGGCACCCTGGGAGCCGTCGGCATCGGTGTGCTGCTCCTCGGCGTCTTCGGGTGGTACGAGACCCGCGTGTCGCATCCGCTCCTTCCGATGCGGCTCTTCCGCAGCCGGGCGCTGACCACCGGCACGGTCATCACCGCCCTGAACTTCTTCGTCATGCTCGGCGTGATCTTCTTCGTGATGCTGTACCTGCAGAACGTGCGCGGCTTCTCGCCGGTCGAGGCCGGTGTGCGGACCCTGCCGCTCAGCCTCGCCTCCCTGGTGGCATCCCCGCTGGGCGCGGCGCTCACCACACGCTTCGGGCCGCGTCTTACGATGCCGCTCGGCATGCTGCTCCAGGCCGGTGCCGCCTTCGGCATGCTCACCTGGGACACCGATTCCTCGTACGCCACGATGTGGCCGCCCTTCGTCGCGCTCGGCCTGGGCGTCGGCATGGTCCTGTCCGCGTCCTCCGATGCCATCGTGGGCCAGGCTCCCGTCCAGGACGCGGGCGTGGCCGGCGGGTTGCAGGCCACCTCGCTGCAGATCGGCGGCGCGCTCGGCACCTCCGTCCTCGTCTCGCTCATCAGCAGCCGGGTCGGCTCCACGCTGACCGGCGAGCTGACGGGCGCGGGCGTTCCCGCGCCCGTGGCGGCCGGGCTCCAGGAGGCCGAGGACGCGGTGGCGATGGGCGCGGCCCCGGTGTCGCCCGACATGTCCGCGCAGGTGAAGGCGGCGGTCGTGGACGGCAGCGGCCAGGCGTTCATGAACGGCGTGCACACGGCCGTGACCGTGACGGGCGTGCTGTGCCTGCTGGGCGCCGCCGGTGCGGCGGCCGGCCTGCGGCGCACCTCGGCCGCGCGGCACTAGGAAGCGCGCGCAGAACGCGCCGGACCGGCCGGGAGATCCCGGCCGGTCCGGCGCGTTCTGCGTTGTCTGCGTTGTCTGCGTCGCAAGTTCCCTTGCGCCGCCGGTTCTCTACGCCGCCACCCGCATCGTCTTGTCGGCGAACTGCGTGCGGTAGAGCTCCGCGTACCGGCCGCCCACCGCGAGCAGTTCCTCGTGCGTGCCGCGCTCCACGATCCGCCCGGCCTCGACGACGAGGATCTGGTCGGCGGAGCGCACCGTCGAGAGCCGGTGTGCGATGACGATCGCGGTGCGCCCTTCGAGGGCCTCGGCGAGGGCTTCCTGCACCGCCGCCTCCGAGGTGTTGTCGAGGTGCGCCGTGGCCTCGTCGAGGATGACGACGCGCTGCCGGGCGAGCAGGAGCCTGGCGATGGTCATCCGCTGGCGCTCACCGCCGGAGAGGCGGTAGCCGCGCTCGCCGACCACCGTGTCCAGGCCGTCCGGCAGGGAGCGCACGAGGTTTTCGAGGCGGGCCCTGCGCAGGACGTCCCACAGGTCGTCCTCGGTGGCCTCGGGGCGGGCGAGCAGCAGATTGGCACGGACCGACTCGTGGAAGAGGTGGCCGTCCTGGGTGACCATGCCGAGGGTCTGCCGCATGGACGCCGCCGAGAGGTCGCGGACGTCGACGCCGCCGATGCGTACGGTTCCGCCGTCCGCGTCGTACAGGCGGGGAAGCAGTTGGGCGATCGTCGATTTGCCCGCTCCGGAGGAGCCCACGAGTGCCACGGTCTGGCCGGGCTCGGCGCGGAAGGAGAGACCGTGCAGGACTTCGTCGCCGCCGCGGTTGTCGAGGGACGCGACCTCTTCGAGTGAGGCCAGGGAGACCTTGTCGGCGGACGGGTAGCCGAAGCGCACGTCGTCGAACTCCACCGCGACCGGGCCCGGCGGGACCTCGCGGGCGTCCGGCTTCTCGTCGATCAGCGGCTTCAGGTCGAGGACCTCGAAGACCCGCTCGAAGCTGACGAGCGCGCTCATGACCTCGACCCGCGCGCCCGCCAGGGAGGTCAGCGGTGCGTAGAGGCGGGTCAGAAGCAGGGCGAGGGACACGATCGCGCCCGCTTCCAGGGTGCCGTCGAGCGCGAAGTAGCCGCCGAGGCCGTAGACGAGGGCCAGGGCGAGGGCCGAGACGAGCGTGAGCGCGGTGATGAACGTGGACTGCGCCATGGCCGTACGGACACCGATGTCCCGTACCCGGCGGGCTCGCGCGGCGAATTCCTCCGACTCTGCGCCGGGGCGCCCGAAGAGCTTGATGAGGGTGGCGCCCGGCGCGGAGAAGCGCTCGGTCATACGGGTGCCCATCGCCGCGTTGTGGTGCGCGGCCTCGCGCTGGAGTCTGGCCATCCGGGCGCCCATGCGGCGGGCGGGCACGATGAAGACGGGCAGGAGGATCAAGGCGAGGAGCGTGATCTGCCAGGAGAGCTTCACCATCACGGCCAGGGCCGCGATCAGCGTGACCACGTTGCCGACGACACCGGAGAGCGTGTTGCTGAACGCCCGCTGGGCGCCGATCACGTCGTTGTTGAGGCGGCTGACCAGGGCGCCGGTGCGGGTGCGGGTGAAGAAGGCGACGGGCATGCGCTGTACGTGGTCGAAGACGGCGGTGCGCAGATCGAGGATGAGGCCCTCCCCCAGGTTCGCCGAAAGCCAGCGGCCGAGCAGCCCGAATCCGGCCTCGGCGACGGCGATGGCGGCGATGAGCAGGGCGTAGCGGACGACGAGTGAGGTCTCGCCGTCCGAGACGATCGTGTCCACGACGCTGCCGGCGAGGACCGGGGTCGCCACGGCGAGCAACGCGGTGACGATGCTCAGGAGCACGAAGTAGACGATACGGCGGCTGTGCGGCCGGGCGAAGGCGCCGATACGGCGCAAGGTGGCTCGGGCGAAGGGACGGCGGTCCTGCTCGGCGTTCATGACGCTTTGCAGCTGGCTCCAGGCTGTCGTTTCCATGCTCATGAGAAGAACGTAAAACCTCAAGTTTCCTTGAGGTCAACCCTCGCGAGTGGAACAGGGAGCAAGTGCCTCGCGCGTCCCTGCCTCATCCCTTGACCCGCATGTATCAGGAACGTACTTTCACTTCAACTCTTGTGGGCAACACAGGGGTTGTCGACTTCCTGACGCGAGAAGGCGAACACATGCGAGAGCTACGAAGGCGTACTCTGCTGTCCGCGATCGGCGGCACCGCCGTCGCCGGAGGCAGCCTGACCGCGGCGGGCGCCGGAATCGCACGGGCCGCGCCACAGCGCCCGAGCCCCGTTGACCCGAACATCAAGAAGCTGCTCGACCGTATGACTGTCGAAGAGAAGCTGGGGCAACTCCAGCAACTCCCGTGGGCCGTCAGCACCGGCCCCGGCGGCAGCGAGACCAAGGACGTGGAGGACGCGGCGCGCGCCGGACGGCTCGGTTCCGTCCTGAACATCTTCGGCGCGAAGAGCAGCAACGCCCTGCAGCGCATCGCGGTCGAGGAGTCCCGGCTCGGCATTCCGCTGATCTTCGGGCTCGATGTCATCCATGGTCTGTGGACGACGTTCCCGATCCCTCTCGCCCAGGCCGCCAGCTTCGATCCGGAAGTGACCAGGCGGGACGCCGAGGTCTCGGCGAAGGAGTCACGCACGAACGGCGTGCACTGGACGTTCTCGCCGATGATGGACGTGACGCACGAGCCGCGCTGGGGCCGCGTCGCCGAGGGCTGCGGCGAGGACCCCTACCTCACGACGGCGTTCGCCGTGGCCAAGGTGGAGGGCTATCAGGGCGAGGACGGTTCGGGCCTGGACTCCAAGGACCACATCGCCGCCTGCGCCAAGCACTTCGTCGCCTACGGCGGAGCCGAGGGCGGCCGGGACTACAACACGGTCGACGTCTCGGAGTCGCGCCTTCGCAACCACTATCTGCCGCCGTTCAAGGCCGCGTTGGACGCTGGCGTGGCCACGGTGATGGCCTCCTTCAACACCATCAGCGGCGTCCCCGCCCACGGCAACTCCCACACCCTCACCGACATCCTGTACAAGGAGTGGGGTTTCGAGGGCTTCGTCGTCAGCGACTGGAACGGCGTCGACGAACTGATCGCGCACGGCTTCGCCGAGGACGGCGCCGACGCGGCCCGCCTCGCGCTGAACGCCGGCGTCGACATGGAGATGGCGAGCACGGACCTCGCCAAACACGGCAAGAAGCTCCTGAACGGCGGCAGGATCAGCGAGCGGCGCCTGGACCAGGCGGTCGCACGCGTCCTGCGCCTGAAGTACGCGCTCGGGCTCTTCGAGCATCCCTACGTCGACGAGGACGACGCCATCGACAAGCCGTCCGCCGAAGCCCGCAAAGCCGCCCGCGAGACCGCCGCCCGCTCGATGGTGCTCCTGAAGAACGACGGCAAGGCGCTTCCGATCGAGAAGTCGGCGCGGTCGATCGCGGTCGTCGGCCCGTTCGGCGACTCCGACGATCTCCTCGGCACATGGACGTTCCCCGGCGCGGCGAAGAAGTTCCCCTCGGGCAAGGTCCTCGCCGCGGTGAAAGCCGCCGCCCCGCACGCGAAGGTGACGTACGCGAAGGGCGTGAACGCCGAAGGCACCGACACCGGCGGCATCCCGGCGGCGGTCGCCGCCGCCAAGAAAGCGGACGTCACCGTCGTCGTGGTCGGCGAGCCCCCGGCGATGAGCGGCGAGGCCGCCGCGCGCAGCGACATCAGCCTGCCCGGCGGGCAGGAGAAGCTGATCGAGGCGATCGCCGCGACGGGCAGGCCCTTCGTGGTGGTCCTGGTCAACGGGCGCCCGCTGACCGTCGGAAGCTGGCTGAAGTCGGCGCCCGCAGTCCTCGAGGCCTGGCACCCCGGCCTCGAAGCGGGCAACGCGATCGCCGACGTGCTCTTCGGCAAGGTCAATCCCGGCGGCAAGCTGCCCGTCTCGTTCCCGCGGACGGTCGGCCAGATCCCCTGCCACTACAACCACGAGTCGACGGGCCGTCCGTACAGCGCGGACAACAAGTACACGTCCAAGTACCTCGACCTGCCCCCGGACCCGCAATTCGCCTTCGGCCACGGGCTCTCGTACACGGACTTCGAGATCGGCGAACCGAAGCTCAGCCGCGAGAGCGTGTCGGCGCGTGCGCTGCGCAAGGGCGACACCCTGGAGGTCTCGGTCTCCGTCCGCAACACCGGCAGGCGCGCCGGCGACGAGGTCGTCCAGCTGTACGTCCACGACATCGCGGCGAGCATCGCCCAGCCGGTGCGCAAGCTGCGCGGGTTCCGCCGGGTGACGCTGGAGCCCGGCAGGTCGAAGACCGTCCGCTTCCGGCTCGGCGCCGAGGACTTCGGGTTCTGGACGAACGCGGAGAGCGGGGAGTTCCGTGTCGAGGAAGGGGCGGTGGACATCTACGTCGGCAACAGCTCCGAGGCCGGGACGAAGAGGCGGCTGACGATCACGTAGGGACTGCCGCGCGGGCCGGGCCCCATCGGGCCCGGTCCTTTGCCCCTCAGCTTGCCCCTCAGCCCAGTTCCAGCGTGGTCACGCCGAAGACCCGCTCCCCCGCCATCTCCCGCACCGGCCCCGTGTACATCCGGGCGGTCTCGAACGTCGGCTTCATGCCGCGCACCTCGGCCATGGCGACGCCATGCGGCTGGGTCTCGGGGACGTCGATGAGGATGGTCTCGCCGTGCGCCTCCGCCGTGAGGGCGTCGAAGAGCTCCTCGGCATCGGCGCGCGTATCGGCGAACAGGGGCCCGATGCGCTGCGCGCCGTGTGCCGGGCGGAGCACGCCGTACCCGGTGACGCGACCGTCGACGATGCGGGCGAGCGCGCGGTGTCCGGGAGTGGTCAGCCAGGACTCCAGGAAGCGCGGACGGTCGGCCGGACAGCTCGCGGCGTCATACGCGGTGATCGCCCGCAGGCCCGCGGCCTCGACCGGAAGGACGTACGGGGACCTCGCGGCGCCCGGCGGCACGGGCACGGAGCCCGCGTACCGGACGGTGCGGTGGGCGAGTTCGAAGCCCGAGCGGCGGTAGTTGTCCTGCTGGGCCACCACGCCGTCGAGGCCGACGGTGCGTTTCCCGGCGTGGGCGAGGGCCGTCTGCCAGGTCGTGAGGCCGTAGCCGCGGCCCCGCATGTCGGGACGGACGAGATAGAAGCCGAGGAAGGCGTACAACTCGTCGTAGTTCACGACCGAGATCGAGGAGACCGGCTCGCCGTCGACGCGGCCGATGAAGAACCCTTCCGGGTCCTGCGCGAAGAAGGACACGCTGTCGCGCAGGCCCGGATTCCAGCCCTCGTCCGCCGCCCATCCGCCGACGACCTGCCAGTCGTCGAGCGTCGCCCGTGTGACGGTGAGCCGCCCGGGGGCCGAATCCTTCATCTGTGCACCCTTCGTACTGCCTGTGCCGGAGGGGACCGTCCCCTCGCTCCGGAAAGGGACGGTCCCTCACGTCGGAGAGGGACCGTCCCCGGTGCGGCCCGCGCTCGCGTGCCGCACCGAAACCATCCTTCCCGGCTCCCCGCCCCGCTATCCGTTCCGGTGGTGCGACGGGTGCCCGGTTTCCCGCGGGGCGTGGTCGGATAGGCGACGTACGTCAACTGAGCTTCGGGAGGCCAGGATGTTCGTCCCGTTCGGGGCCCTTGATTTTCTCGACCGCGCCACGACGGTGTACGGGGACCGGGTCGGCATCGTCGACGAGCCCGATCAGCCGGCCGAGCCCTGGGAAGGGCTCACCTACCGGCGCGTGGGGGAGCTGGCGCGGGCGCAGGCCGCCGGTCTCGACGCGCTCGGGGTGCCGCACGGCGCCCGGGTCGCGGTCGTCTCGCCCAACAGCGCACGGCTGCTCACGTCGTTCTTCGGTGTGAGCGGCCACGGCCGGGTCCTCGTGCCGGTCAACTTCCGGCTCTCGGCGGAAGAGGTGAACTACATCGTCGGCCAGTCGGGGGCGAGCGTCCTGCTGGTCGACCCCGAACTGGAGGACCGCCTCTCCGGGGTGACCTGCAAGCACCGCTACACGCTCGGGCCCGGGGCGGACGCGGAGCTGTACCGGTTCGGCACCGAGCCCGAGCCCTGGCAGCCCGACGAGAACGCCACCGCCACCATCAACTTCACCAGCGGAACCACCGCGCGCCCCAAGGGCGTTCAGATCACGCACCGCAACATCTGGGTGAACGCCCTGACGTTCGCGCTGCACGCCGGGGTCACGGACCGGGACGTCTATCTGCACACCCTGCCGATGTTCCACGCCAACGGCTGGGGCATGCCGTTCGCGATGACCGGCATGGGCGCGCGCCACATCGTGCTGCGCAAGGTGGACGGCGCGGAGATCCTGCGCCGCGTGGCCGAACACGGCGTCACGGTGATGTGCGCGGCGCCCGCCGTGGTCAACGCGGTGCTCGCCGCGGCGCGGTCGTGGGACGGGGAGATCCCCGGCCGGGACCGGGTGCGCATCATCGTCGCCGGAGCTCCGCCGCCCACCAAGACCGTCGAGCAGGTCGAATCCGAGCTCGGCTGGGAGTTCATCCAGATCTACGGCCTCACCGAGACCTCGCCGCTGCTCACCATCAACCGCTCCCGCGCGGAGTGGGACGACCTCGGCTCGCAGCAGCGCGCGGAGAAGCTGGTGCAGGCCGGCGCCCCCGCCCTCGGCGTCACGCTGCGCACGTCGGACGAGGGCGAGGTACTCGCCCGCTCGAACGTGATCCTGGAGGGGTACTGGGAGCAGCCGGAGGAGTCAGCGAAGGCCCTGGAGGGCGGCTGGTTCCACACGGGCGACGGCGGGACCATCGGCGCGGACGGCCATCTGACGATCAGTGACCGCAAGAAGGACGTCATCATCACCGGCGGGGAGAACGTCTCCTCCATCGAGGTGGAGGACGTGCTGTTCAGCCACCCCGCGGTCGCCGAGGTGGCGGTCATCGGCATACCGGACGAGAAGTGGGGCGAGACCATCAAGGCCCTGGTCGTCCTCGCCCCCGGCGCGCACGCCACGCAGGACGAGCTCATCCGGCACTGCAAGGAGCACCTCGCCGGCTTCAAGGCGCCGACCTCGGTGGAGTTCCGCGACGAGCTGGCCCGCACGGCCACCGGGAAACTCCAGAAGTACAAGCTGCGCGGGCCCTATTGGGAGGGCCGCGAGCGCGGCGTGAACTGATCCGCGGCACTCGGCAGCGGCACTACCAGTCGGCGCCCATGTCCGTCTCGCAGAGCTCGAAGACGGCCTCACCGGTCTCCGGATCGGACCCGGCCACGGGACGCACGCGCGCGCCGACCCACACCAGATGCGGTGAGGCACCCACGACACGGCAGCGGAACACGAATCCCTCGGGAAAGCGGACGAGGGACTCGTTGCGTGCGGTCCCCGTGTAGCGGTTGACCACGCTGGACTGGACGACGACGCCCTCGCCGTCGCTGTGCTCGGCCACCAGATCACTGGACGCGCACACCGGACACAGCATGCGCCGGAAGGACGCGGTGCCGCACCATCGGCAGCGGTGGTAGGTCAGGCCGGTTCGCTCGTGCTCTGTCGGCGCGACGCTCAATTTTTGCTGGGACACGTCTCGACCCCCTGCATTCGGCTCGGATGCGCCGCGCTCGGCGTCGACGCATCCGCACCATATGGCACTGAGTGCCAGAAGGTAAAGGTACTGAGTGCTGCCTGTTGCGCCTCAGGCCGATGGGTTCCGGGCCGGCGAGGCTCAGTCCTGGCCCAGGGCCGACTCCACGCGCTGGACCACGCGCCACATGGGCGCGCGTTTGGAGACCACCATGACGACGACCTCGTCATCGGCGCCGCCGGCGGCCGCCTCCCCGTCCGCCGCCCCGCTCCCCCAGCCGTTCCGCACGAGTTCGAGCGCATGGTCCACCGCGGCCTCCGCGTCGCCGTCGCCGCCCGAACGCAGCCAGGAACGCAGGGCGTTGTTGTGCGCGGCCACCACGGCGGCGGCGATCACCTCGGCGCGCAGGGAGCCGTCCTCGTAATCGGCGTAGCGGCCGCGGAGGTAGCCGGCCATGGTGCGCTCATAGCGGCGCACCACGGAGAGTTCGTACGTACGCAGACCGGGCACCTCCTGCGTGAGGCGGTAACGCTGCACGGAGAACTCCGGGTTCGTGGCGTACATGCGCAGCACGATCCGGGCCGCGTCGCACACGGCCTCCACCGGGTCGCCGCCGTCGGCCGCGTCGAGGAACGCCGTCATGTCGGCCAGGCAGCTCTCGTGGTCGGGGAAGACCGCGTCCTCTTTGGACGGGAAGTACCGGAAGAAGGAGCGTCGCCCGACACCGGCCCGCGCCACGATGTCGTCCACCGTGGTCTGCTCGAAGCCCCGCTCCAGGAACAGCTGGAACGCCGCCTGGGCGAGCACCTCCCGCATGGGGGCCTTCTTCGCTGGTCCGCGCGCCTCAGTCATGCGGGGAACGTAGCATCGTGATGACCAATTTGGCACTACGTACCTTTACAGGGGGTACTGAGTGCCATAACGTCGTCATGACGAACAACACCAGGTAGGAGAGCCGGCGTGAGCTTGAGGATCGTTGTCACCGTGAAGTACGTGCCCGACGCCACCG
>NZ_BMTR01000026.1 GCF_014649775.1 Streptomyces longisporoflavus
CCGGCGCAACTGCTCGACCTCGCGGAACGACCCCGCGTCCAAAAGCAGCTCGATCCGCTCGCGCGCGGTCAGCTTGCCCTTCGCGTGCTGTGACTCCGTCGCCTTGTCGCTGGGTCCGGCCAGCGCCTGCGCACGGATCTCGTGCAGTTCGGAGACCTGATTGCGTGTCGTCACTACCGATAGCCGCCTCTCGGCCGGGGAACGGCCACCGTGGCGTTCGCCTCAACAGGGTGGAGGCGACGCCGCGATGACCGCCCGGGATGACCCGCGGCACGCCCGCCCAGCGGGTCTCGAGGGCGCGTCGTGCCGCGCGGAGTGGTCTTCGACGCTAGGCGGGCGCGCTCACACGGCGGTAACTCGGCCTCCCCGAGCCCCGGTTCGGCCGGGCCCGCTCAGTCGGTGGCGATGAGCGTCCGCACGAAGTACTGCGTGTCGAAGAACTCGCGCATGGCCTTGATCCGACCGTCCTGGATGGAGAACACCGAGACGATGTTCGCCTCGTAGGGCTCGCCGGAGCGGGCCGCGGCGCGGGCCACGCAGTCGAGCACGACCGTGTCGCCCTCGGCTATGACCTGCGAGATCTCGATGGTGTACGGGACCTCCGTGGAGAACAGGTCCATCAGCGGCAGCATGAACTTGTTGAGGATCTCGTCCAGGCCGACCCAGTTACCGGCGAGAGGGTGATCACCGGGAATGCGGAATTCGGCGTCCTCCCAGAGGGTCGCCTGAATGGCGTCCGGGTCCCGCTCGTCAATGGCCTTGAGATATGCGAGGACAACGCTCTTCGCGTCAGTGAACGTCATGACTGCTCCCGGTGTTGGGGTGGTTGACGAGAGGGGGCCGGGCTCCGGCTCTGCGACGGGGCTTTGGCACACCGTTCAAACGGAGCCGGCCCGAAGATCGCCACGTGCGGCCCGGCTTTCCGGACTGACGTGAACTCATCGGAGGCTACACCGGCCGGACCCCCGCACTTCCGGCCAGGAAAGCGCCGAACACCCGCCACAGAGACGGCGATTGCCGGGCAATGAGCAATCGAAGACGGAACAATGAGAGGGCAGCGGAAGCGGCCTTGACCGGCGGGAACGGCCGACGGAGAGCCGTCGAACGGAACTTCGAGCAGTGTCGGATACCACAGCTAGGCACTGTTAGTCACACTTGTTTTAGGGCATCACGATGGTTAGAGTGACCCTACTGGCCCAAAACGGTTGACCGCCGAGGGGCTTGTGTTCGTCACACACGGGGTACCGCTCGTGCCTCCGGGCATCAGCGGGTGACACACAAGGGGAGATACCGCACTTGCAACAAGCCTGTGCATCAGCCGTTTCAGCGTCACTCGTCGGCCTGCAGCCCGCTCCGCCCGTCACCGGCGCCGGGAGCCTGCTGCAAGAGCCCTGCGGAATCACTAATTCCGCCCCTTAGATCCGCCGTCGGTCCCGCCCATCGCGAGGGCGCGGGCCTAACCGCGGTTCGGCACAAGCCCCCGGCCCGGATACTCCCGGTAACCCGCCTCGGCCTGCCGGGGCACGGAACCGGAGGACGGGACAACCCACGGGCCGCCACTGGCTTTTCGCCCGGACCACGAAAATCGAATGCTCAACACCGAATGCTCAACAGAGACGCCAGTCTGCTGATACGGATTCAGTTAATTGAGGAGCAGTCATGTGGTTTCGAATACTCGGGCCATTGGAAGTCCTCGACGGCAGCCGACCCATCGCCCTGGGCGGGACCAAACAGCGCGCCACGCTGGGGTATCTGCTCCTGAACGCCAATCGGGTGGTCCCCACCCGAGAACTCCTCAGCGCGCTGTGGGCCGACGGAACACTGCCGACCACGGCGCGCAAAATTCTGCAGAACGCCGTATGGGGTCTGCGCGGCTCCCTCGCGGCCAACGGCGCCGACCGGCAGAACGGGCTCCTTCTCACCAAGGCTCCCGGATACGTCATGCAGGTCGAGCGCGACCAGGTCGACCTGCACCTCTTCCACCGCCGGATTCAGGAAGGGCGTACCGCCCTGGAGTCCGGCTCCCCCGCGCAGGCCGCGGTCATCCTCCGCGACGCCCTGTCCCTGTGGCAGGGCCAGGCCATGTCCGACCTCGTCGAGAGCGGGATCAACTGGCCCGAGCTCGACGCGGCGGAGAGCACCCGGCTCGGCGCCATGGAGGACTACTTCGAGGCCGAACTCCGCTGCGGGCGGCATCAGTCCGCACTCGGGGCACTGGAGTCGATGGTCGAGGCACAGCCCCTGCGCGAGCGCCTGTGCGGACAGTTGATGCTGGCCCTCTACCGGTGCGGCAGGCAGGCCGACGCGCTGAGCGTCTACAGCCGGGTCCGCGCGTCCCTGATCGAGAACCTCGGCCTGGAGCCGCGGCGTGAGCTGCAGTCCCTCCAGCAGGCGATCCTGACCCAGGACTCCGAGCTGTCGCCGCCCGAGACCCGCTCGCCGGCGCTCGCGCTGGTGCGCACGGACTCCGGCGCGCCGCGGGAGCACACCCCGGCGACCCTGACGCCGGCCCCGGCCCCCGCCCCGGTCCCGCCGAGTGTGCATGAGGCCGCGGTCCCCGAGAAGACGGGCCGCACGGGCCGCACGGACCACACGGACCACGACGACCCGGAGCACAGCAGGATCGTCACCTCCGACACGCACGGCTTCAGGACGCGCGTACGGGTACCGCGCCAGCCCACCGCTTCGGCGAGCCAACGCCGCCCGGTGAGCGTGCTGTTGCTCAGGACCGGACTCCGGTCGCCCGCGGGCGGCGGGCGGCCGAACAGCACCGACGAGGCGCGCGACCGCCAGGCCGACCGCATCCGGGAGCTCGTGGGTCAGCTCGGCGGTTCGGTGATCAGCTCCATAGGCTCCACGCAGCTGGCCGTCTTCGGTCCCGGCCGCGACGGTCACGACCACGCCGATCGAGCCGATCGGGCCATCAGGGCCGCCCTGGCCATCCGGGACGAGTTCCACACCGCGCCCACGGTCACTCCCCTTGACCGCTCCGCCCGGCGCACCGGCGGCGAGGCGGGGGTGCACGCCGCGGTGGCCACGGGAGAAGCCCTGCTGCGCTACGAGGCCGACGGCTCCGAGTCGCTGCGGTCGGCGGACGGAGCGCTGCTCGACGAGTGCCAGTCCCTGTTGTCCCGGGCCTCCGCGGGGGAGATCTGGGTCTGCGGGAACACCCGGCAGCAGACCGCCTCGGCGCACACCTTCGTCTCCGTCGGCGATTCGCCCCGGGCCTGGAAAGTGAACCGGTCGCGTCCGCGCGCCGAGCAGCCGCTGCCGGCGGGTGTGGTGGACAGGGAGATCGAACTCGACCTCCTGCGGGGCATGTTGGAGCGCGTCCGGCACCGCGAGACCCCCCACGTGGTCACGATCGTCGGAGAACCCGGCATCGGGAAGAGCAGGCTGCTCAAGGAGTTCGAGCGCCGCTCGATGGGACAGCCCGCCGCCACCTGGTTCCTGGGGCGCGGCGACACTGACCAGGAGCGCCGTCCGGCCCGCAATGCTCACCTTTTCCATTTGCGAAAGAGTCCGCTCTTCGATCCGTACGGGAACGAGACGCTGGAGATCGATCTGACGCAGGCCCTGAAGTCGGGCCAGAACCCCCTGGAGCGCATCGCGCAGGACTGCCCGCTCGTCATGTTCGTCGACGATCTGCACGAGGCGGACAACGCCCTGCTCGACTTCGTCGGCAGGATGAGCAGTGAGGTGGCCAGGGCTCCGTTATTCATCGTGGCCACGGCGCGCCCCCAGCTCTTCGACCGGCGTCCGGGCTGGGGCGGCGGGACACCGCACTTCACGACCATCTCCATCGATCCGCCCGGCATGTCCTGCCGCCTGCCGACGAGGCCCGGGGCCGCTCCCGCGAACCGCCCGCTCTCCGGTCTCGCCGACTGCACACCTTGACCGCCCCGACCCGCCGATCTCCGACCCGCGACCCTCCGACCTCCCCCTGCGTCAGTGGTGAAGTCCCTTCTTGCCGGGTGTCCAGAAGGGCTTGACCTTGATCTGCGTACGAGGCCACTTGCGCACGTGCACGAGGTGGTCCCGGACCGCCTGGCAGGTGCGCGCCTCACCCGCGACGTACGCCATGCCGACCTCCTCGGGGAGGCCGAGGTCGGACACGGCACCCAGCAGAGTCTGCGAGGAGACCGCGGAGGCACCCTTGCGGTGGGCGCGCCTGAGGACGTGCGGTCCGGGCACGGGCACCTCGTCGTCGGGGGTCTCGCTCTCCAGGACGCCGTACACATGCGCCTCGGGGCCGAGCGCCCTGATCATGGGGCCGAAGGCCGCGGTCGCCGTCTCCTCGCCGATGAACACGTGGTACGGAGCGTCCGGTTTGAGGTCGAAATCGCCCAACGGGCCCCAGAACGAGACCTCGTGACCCACCTCGACGTCGCGGACCCAGCGCAGTCCGATACCCTCGCCGTCATAAAGATGCGCCCGGATTTCAACTTCCCGGCCGTCATCCGACTGATCCCAGACCGAATAGGTGCGGAGGGTTTCTCCGGGGCGCAGGATCCCGTACAACGACAGAGGGTCGTTGATCTGGATCCGGATGTGGCGCCCCGGGGGGATGGCCGCTCCGCCCAACCCGTCGGCGGCGATCCTGATGCGCTTCATCGTCGGGGTCACCGATCCCGCCTCCGTGATCACCCCCTCGAGCCGCTGCTTGGCGAAGAGGTGTTCAAGGGGATTGAGTGACGGGCGCCGCGCGGGCTTCACCGTACCGTCCGGCATGGGGACTCCTTCTCATGATCAAGTGATGCCAGGGCACTTCGGCGCCCGTCTCCAGCGTGTCGATCAGCCGCTCGTCCGTCGGTCCCGGCGTCCCTCACTCACGCGCCGGCGCCGCCGCCTGCCGCATCGGCAAGCGCTTTCACACCCGGGCCCCGCGCATCGCGACCGTGGACCATGCGTCGCTTTCTCATTAATGTTTCACGCAATGACTTAGATTACTGCCACTAACAAACCATAGCTTGCCTATCATGTCAATGACTGGAAGTGAGGACTGAAGATGACGCAGCAGACGTCAAGCAGCCGCGTGCAGAAGCGTCGGCAAGCCACCCTGCTGGAGATCCGCAGCACGGCCCGCCAGCTCCTGCGCAAGCACGGGCCGACAGGCGTGACGGTCAACGCCGTGGCCCGTGAGATGGGCATGAGCGGACCCGCCGTATACCGCTACTACGCCAGCCATGACGCGCTGGTCGAAGCGGTGATCGCGGATTTCTACCAGGAGCTGACGACAACCATGCAGGCAGCTCGGGACGCCTGCCCGCCGGAACAGCCCGGCAGACGCCTCGCGGCCACATGTCGCTCGATGCGCGCCTGGGCGATCGACCACCCCGGCGAGTTCAGCTGGATGTTCGCGAGCCCGGTCCACGCGGCCACCCGCGAGGACGCGGAGTCGCCCCGACTGCGCGCCGGACAGCAGTTCGAGAAGGTCTTCCTCGACCAGTTCGTCGAGATCTGGGAGAAGAACCCCTGCCCGTCCACACGGTTCGAGGAGCTGGCCCCGTCCCTTCAGGAGCAGATCCTCGATTACGCGGCCAGGTCCGGGAGCCCGCTGCCGCCCGAGGCGCTGCACCAGTTCCTGACGAGCTGGATCAGGCTGTACGGACTGCTGTGCATGGAAGTCCTCCACCAACTGGACTTCGCCTACTCGGACCTCGAGCCCGTCTTCGAGGAGAACCTGAAGGAACTGTGCGCCATGCACAACCTCGAGTACGAGCCGCCGCAGGCGTCGTAGCGAAGCCCCGGCCGCCCGCCCCCGCCCTCTGGGAGAGAGGCCGGGCGCGGGCGGCCGGGACGCCTTCTCAGCGCGCGTCCGGCGCGGGGAAGTGGCCGACGCCCACGAAGAAGTCGACGTACTTGCGGAAGAGTTCCTCGGTGAGCGGAGGGCATTCGACGCCGGTGCCGACCAGGGCCGCCTCCGTGGAGGTCGTGTCGATGCCCGCGTTGGAGCCGTCGCCGCCGAGCGCGATCGCCTCGAAGGCGTCGAAGAGCGGCAGCATGGCGTTGTCGCGGTCCGCCTGTACGCGGGCGCGCCAACTGTCGTGGTCCGCCTCGTCGATCGTGTAGCCGTAGCCCCGCAGGTACTCCACGCAGGTGCGGAAGGTCGCCCCGCTCTGGTTGAAGAAGTGGAAGATCTGTCCGGACGCCTCCTTCTTCCCGGACAGGGCGACGATCCCCGCGCTGACGTAGTCGACGGGCACGAAGTGCACGTCCCCGCCGAGCCCCTCGGGGGCCGCGCCGGCCTGCACCAGGCCCTTGAGGCTGAGCCACACGAAGTCACTGGTCTGGCAGGCACCCCGCGCCTGGTCGCCCGAGATGACGTCGGCCCGGTGGATCGTCACCGGAAGACCCCGGTCGCGGGCGAGGCCCACGATCTGCTCCGCCACCCACTTGCTCTGCACATAGCCGGTGGGCTGCCGCTCGACGGGCGCGGTCGGATCCTCGGGCCTGCGGGGCAGGCCGCCGGGCTCGGAGCCGGCGAAGACGCCCGTGGTCGACACGTAGTGCACGGGCACCGAGCGGTGCCGTGCGGCGAGGCGCAGCACCTCGACGGTGCCGGAGACGTTGGGCGCCTTCAACTCCGTGTACGGGTAGAGCCAGTTGACGGTGGCGCCAGCGTGGTAGACCGCGTCCACGCGCCTGGCCAGGGTGTCGAACTCCTCCTCGTCGAGCCCCAGGCGCGGCGCGGCGAGGTCGCCGACGACCACGGAGAGGCGTGCGGGGTCGATCTCGTCCCAGACCCGGAACCATTCGAGGCCCGCCTTGAGCCGTGCCCGCGCGGCCTCTTCGTCGGCGCCGCGGACCAGGCAGTGCACCGTGCCGTGTCCCGTGCGCATCAGGTCGCGGAGCAGGAAGGCGCCGAGGAAGCCGGTGGCGCCGGTGAGCAGGACCTCTGCCGGGTCCGTGACCTCGTACGACACCTCGTCGGCGGGGACGATGTCGGCGGGCAGGTCGATCTCGGCGGCGAAGTCCACCGCGTCGCGCGAGGTGGACACCTGGTCCCCGAGCCGTTCGAGCAGGACGGTCCGCAGGAAGGCCGCGAGCTCCGTCGGTGTGGGCCGGTCGAAGACCACCGTGGCCGGGAGCCGGCAACCGGTGGTGCTCGCGAGCTGGTTGCGCAGTTCGACCGAGGTCAGGGAGTCGAAGCCGAGGTCCGAGAACCGCTGTTTCGGCCGGATGCCGTCGGCGTTCATGTGTCCGAGCACGGTGGCGGTCTCGGCGAGGACCAGGTCGAGGACCCGGCTCAGCTGCTCCTTCTCGTCGAGTGCGGCGAGGCGCCCGAGGAGGGTGTCGAAGCCGTTGTCGACGTTCTGGGCCGTGCGGCGCACCGGTGTGCGCAGGAGTCCCCGCAGTACGGCCGGTACCTGCGAGGGCCGTTCGCGCAGGGTCGCCGCGTCCAGCGGCATGCCCACCAGGGCGGGCGTCCCGAGCCGCAGCGCGGTGTCGAGCATGGCCTGACCCTGTTCCTGCCCGATGGGGCGGAAGCCGCCGCGGGCGATGCGGCTGAGGTCCGCCTCGTCCAGGTGTCCGGTCATGCCGCTGTCCTGGGTCCACACGCCCCAGGCCACCGAGGTGGCGGCGAGCCCCGCGGCGGCGCGGTGCTCGGCCAGGGCGTCGAGGAAGACGTTGGCGGCGGCGTAGTTGGACTGTCCGGCGCCGCCGATGACACCGGCGACGGAGGAGAACAGGACGAACGCCGTCAGGTCGAGGTCGCGGGTGAGTTCGTGCAGGTGCCATGCCGCGTCGACCTTGGGGCGCATGACCGTGTCGAGGCGCTCGGGCGTCTGGTCCTGGAGCAGCCCGTCGTCCAGGACACCGGCGGTGTGGACGACGCCGGTCAGCGGCCGGTCGGCGGGCACGCTCGCCAGCAGGGCGGCGAGGGCATCGCGGTCGGCGATGTCGCAGGCGGCGATGTCCACCTCGGCGCCGAGGCCGGTCAGTTCGCGGCGCAGCTCGTCGGCGCCGGGGGCGTCCGGGCCACGCCGGCTGACGAGGAGCAGCCGTGCGACGCCGTGCTCGACGACGAGGCGCCGGGCGAACAGGGCGCCCAGGGAGCCGGTACCACCGGTCACGAGGACCGTGCCGTCGGGGTTCCACCGGTTGCGGTCGGGGCCCGTGGCGGGGGTGGCGGGCGGTGCGACGCGGCGCAGGCGCGGTACGAGGACCGCGCCGTCCCGGATCGCCGTCTGCGGCTCCCGGGAGGCGAGGACCGCCGGCAGCGCGGCGACGGAACGCGGGTCTGCGTAGGGATCGCCGTCGCCGTCGCCTGTGAGGTCGAGGTCGAGGTTGCCGTCGAGGTCGACCAGGACGATCCGTCCCGGCGCCTCGGACTGCGCCGAGCGCACAAGGCCCCACAGTGCGGCGGCCTGCGGATCCGTCGTGCCCTCCCCCAGCGGGCTCATGGCTCCCCTGGTCGCGATGACCAGCGGGGTGGCGGCGAGTTGCTCCTGTGCCAGCCATTCCTGCAGCAGCGCCAGCATCCGGTGGGCCGCCGCGCGCACGAAGCCGGGGACGTCCGCTCCGGCCGGCGGCTCGTGCGGCCGGGTGAGGTCGAGCAGGACGGCGTCCACGGGTGTGTCGGCGGCCGTTACGGCGTCGATGCCGGCGAAGACCGGGGCGCCGGGCACGGTGAGGCCGGGGCGGTCGCCGAGGAGACCCCAGCGCGGGGCGCTCGCTGCGTCCGGCGATCCGTGCAGCGGTTGCCAGACCGTCTCGAACAGGGCGTCGTAGCTGTGCTTGAGCGACGTGTTGAGGGTCTGGGCGGTCAGGGTACGCGGGGTGACCCGCTCGGCGGTGAGGACGGGGTGCCCGACACGGTCTGCGGCCAGCAGGCTGAAGCCGTCCGCGTTCCGGTCGATGCGGACGCGCAGGGCGGCGGCCCCGGTGGCATGCAGACGCACGCCCCGCCAGTCGGCGGTGATCGGCGGGGTGGTGCCCGCCTGATCGTCTTCCGCCAGGCGTACGACCTGTGTAGCCATGTCGAGCAGTGCCGGATGCAGTCCGAAGTACGCGCAGCCCGACTGGAGTTGTTCGGGCAGGCTTACCTCCGCGAACAGGCTGTCGCCGGAGCGCCAGGCGGCGGTGGCGCCCGGCAGTGTCGGCCCGTGTCCGGTGGTGGCCCCGTCCTCCAGGGCGATTTCCTCGGCGCCGGGCGGCGGCCACTCCGTGATGCCCGTTTCGTCGGCCGCGGCGTCCGCGCTCAGGAAGCCCGAGGCGTGGACAGTCCAGAGCGTGTCGGCGGCGTCGGTGCGCGCCGAGACGGTGACGGTACGGCGGCCGGTGTCGTCCGGCGCGCCGACGCGGACCTGGAGTTGGAGCCCGCCCGTCTGCGGCAGCACCAGCGGGGCGGCGAGGGTGAGTTCCTCCAGGACCGTGCAGCCCGTCTCGTCGCCCGCGCGGACGGCGAGTTCGACGAACACCGAGGACGGTACGACGTCGGAGCCGAGGACCGTGTGCCCGGCGAGCCAGGGATGGGTGAGCCGGGACATCCGGCCGGTCAGCAGGACCTCGTCGCCGTCCGCGACCGGCACCGCGGCGCCCAGGAGCGCGTGCCCGGCACCGGCGAGGCCGAGGCTCGCCGCGTCGCCGGTCACGGCCTGCTCGTCGAGCCAGTACCGCTTGCGCTGGAACGCGTAGGTCGGCAGGTCCACCCGCCGGGCGCCCGCTCCGGCGAGGGCGCGGGACCAGTCGACGTCCACGCCCTGCACCCACACCTCGGCCAGCGAGGCAAGGAACCGCCCGAGGCCGCCCTCGTCACGGCGCAGAGTCCCCGCCACCACGACGGGAACCTCCGGGCGCGTGGCGTTCTCCAGTATTTCCTGGACGCTCATGGACAGCACCGGGTGCGCGCTGACCTCGATGAACGTACCGAAGCCCTCGGCGGCGAGGGATTCGACCGCGGAGTGGAAGCGCACGGTCTGGCGCAGGTTCCGGTACCAGTACCCGGCGTCCATCGTGGAGGTGTCCAGCCACTCGCCGGTCATCGTCGAGAAGAACGGCACCTCGGAGGGCTTGGGGCGCACGTCGGCGAGGACGCGGGCCAGTTCGTCCTCGATGCGCTCCACGTGCCAGGTGTGCGAGGCGTAGTCCACGGCGATCCGCCGGGCCCGCACGCCCGCCGTCCCGCACTCCGCGAGGAGCTCGTCCAGGGCGTCCGGGTCGCCCGCCACCACGACGGACGCGGGGCCGTTCAGCGCCGCGACCTCCAGGCGGCCCGGATACCGCGAAAGGCGCGTCTCGACGTCCGCGAGCGGCTGCGCCACGGACACCATCCCGCCCCCGCCGGCCAGGCCCGCGGCGATGGCCTGCGACCGCAGCGCGACCACGCGCGCCCCGTCGTCCAGGGTCAGCGCGCCGGCCACGCACGCGGCAGCGATCTCGCCCTGCGAGTGGCCCACCACCGCTGCCGGTTCCACGCCGTAGGAGCGCCACAGCGCCGCGAGCGACACCATCACCGCCCAGGTCACGGGCTGCACCACGTCGACGCGCTCCAGGGTCGGCGCCCCCGGGGCCTGGCGGAGCACGCCCTCCAGATCCCAGTCCACGAACTCGGCGAGCGCCCTGCCGCATTCGCCCATCCGCTCGGCGAACACCGGTGAGGAGTCGAGGAGTCCCACCGCCATGCCCGTCCACTGCGTGCCCTGGCCGGGCAGCACGAACACCGGGCGGCCCGCGGTACCGGCCGCGGTGCCCTTCACGACGCCCGGCGCGGACTCGCCGCGGGCCAACGCGCCCAGCCCTGCGACCAGTTCGTCGCGCGAGCCGCCGGTGACGACCGCGCGGTCCTCGAAGACGGCACGGCTCGTCACCAGCGACCAGGCCACGTCACGGGGCGCCGGGGCGGGATCGGCCTGCACGGCCGCGAGGAGCCGCGCCGCCTGTCCCCGTACGCCTTCGGCGGTGCGTCCGGACACGACCCACGGCACCACTGCCTGCGAACCACCGGAGGCATCAGCCTTGGCCGGCTCCGGCGCGGGCTCTTCCGGGGCCTGCTCGATGACCACGTGCGCGTTCGTCCCGCTCACGCCGAAGGAGGAGACGGCGGCCCGGCGCGGCGCCCCCGTCGCGGGCCACGGCCTGGCCTCGGTGAGCAGTTCCACCGCGCCGGAGTCCCAGTCCACCTGCGGTGTCGGCGCGTCCACGTGCAGCGTCTTGGGCAGGACGCCACGGCGTATCGCCTCGACCATCTTGATGACTCCGCCGACCCCGGCGGCGGCGACGCTGTGTCCGATGTTGGACTTCAGCGAGCCCAGGTACAGCGGACGCCCGTCACGGCGCTGCTGCCCGTATGTGGCAAGGAGGGCCTGCGCCTCGATCGGGTCGCCGAGGCGCGTCCCCGTGCCGTGCGCCTCCACCGCGTCCACGTCCGCGTACGACAACCCCGCACTGCCCAGCGCCTCCCGGATCACCCGCTCCTGCGACGGACCGTTCGGCGCCGTCAGACCGTTGGACGCACCGTCCTGATTGACCGCTGAACCCCGCACCACGGCAAGAATCCGATGCCCCAGACGCCGGGCGTCCGAGAGCCGTTCGAGCAGCACCAGACCCGCGCCCTCCGACCAGGCGGTGCCGTCGGCCGCGGCGGCGAAGGACTTGCACCGCCCGTCGGCGGCGAGACCGCGCTGCTTGGCGAAGTCGATGAGCCCGCCGGGGTCGCAGCTGACCGTCACACCACCGGCGACGGCCAGCGTCGACTCGCCGGAGCGCAGCGACCGTATCGCCGAGTGCATCGCGACGAGGGACGAGGAGCAGGCCGTGTCGAGCGACACCGCGGGGCCTTCGAAGCCGTACGTGTACGAGATGCGTCCGGAGGCGACGCTGCTGAGCTTGCTGGTCATGAGGTAGCCCTCGAACTCCTCGGGGGCGTTGAGCCCGAGGTAGCTCTCCTCCACGATGCCGACGAAGACACCGGTGCGGCTGCCCTTGAACGCGGTGACGTCAAGCCCTGCGTGCTCGAAAAGCTCCCAGGAGGTTTCGAGGAGGAGCCGCTGCTGCGGGTCCATCGCCACGGCCTCGCGCGGCGAGATGCCGAAGAACCCCGCGTCGAACAGGGGGGCGTCGTGCACGAAGCCCGCCTCGACCGAGTAGCTCTTCTCCTTGATCTTCTCGATGTCCCAGCCGCGGTCGTGCGGCAGTTCCGTGACCGCGTCGGTGCCCTGCTCGACCAGGTTCCACAGGTCGGCGGGCGATGCGACCTCGCCGGGGTAGCGGCAGGCCATGCCCACGATGGCGACGGGCTCGTCGTCGGCCGCCTCCCGCTCGGCCAGCCGCCTGCGGGTCTCCTGGAGGTCGGAGGTCACCCGCTTGAGGTAGTCGACAAGCTTGTCTTCGTTGGACGTCGGCATCGACTCGGTATCCCTTTCAGGAAGTTCGGGAAGTCGGGAAGTCTGTCTGACGGGAGGGCGGCGGGTTGCCGGGTGACGGGGCCGGCCGCCGGGGTGCCGGGGAATCAGTCGGCCGGGCCGGAGAGTTCCGTGTCGATGAGGGCGAACAGCTCGTCCACGGACGCGGACTCGATCCGGTCCGCCGGGGCCGGATCATCCCCTGCGGCGGTCGCCTGTGCCGGGATGTCGAGCCTGGAGGTGTCGAGCCTGGACGCCATGGTCTGGAGGCGCCGCCGGACCATCTGCCGGTGCCGCTCGTCCTCGGAGACCGCGGCGAGCATGGTGTCGAGGCGGTCGAGCTCGGCCAGGACGAGGGTGGACACGTCGGTCTCGGCAGGACCGAGGCGGTCGAGGACGTGACCGGCGATGTCGCGCGGGGTCGGGTGGTCGAAGACGAGGGTGGCCGGCAGGCTGAGCCCGGTCGCGGCCGTCAGCCGGTTGCGCAGCTGCACGGCCGCGAGCGAGTCGAACCCCATCTCCTGGAACGCCTGGTCCGCGACGATCGCGTGCGCGTCGGACCGGCCCGTCACGGCCGCCGCCTCCGCCCGCACCAGATCCAGGACGAGCGTCGTGCGTTCCGCCTCGTCCAGGTCGGCGAGCCGCTCGGCCAGCGTGGCGGCACCCGCGTCGGCAGCGGTGTGCGCGCTGCGGCGCGCCGGGCCGGGGGCCAGGTCGCGCAGCGCGGGCGGCACGGCCTCGTGGGCGCGCAGCGCGGCGCGGTCCACGACGCCCGCGATCACCGCGGCGGCACCGCCCGCGTCCTGGCCGAGGGCGAGTGCCCGGTCGAAGAGGCCGCGCCCCCGGGCCGCGGAGAGCGGAGCGAGCAGATCGAGACCGGAGCGCCGGGACTCGGCTTCCGGGTGTTCCCAGGCGGCCCAGGCCACGGCGGTGGCGGGCAGGCCGAGCGCCTTGCGGTGGCGGGCGAGGGCTTCGGCGTACGCGTCCGCCGCCGCGGTGTTCGCCCGGCCGGGGCCGCCGAACGTACCGGCGGAGGAGGCGCAGAGCACGAAGGCGGTGAGGTCCAGGTCGCGGGTGAGCTCGTGGAGGTTCCAGGCCGCGTCGCTCTTCGGGCGCAGGACGCGGTCAAGTTGCTGCGCTGTCATGGCGGAAAGGACGCCGTCCTCGAGCACGGCGGCCGTGTGCACCACCGCGGTCAGCGGACGGTCATCGGGTATCGCCGCAAGGACGGCGGCCAGCGCCTGCCGGTCCGCCGCGTCGCACGCGGCCAGGGCCACCCGGGCGCCCAACTCGGTTAGTTCTGCGGCCAGTTCGGTCGCACCGGGCGCGTCGGCGCCACGGCGGCTGAGGAGCAGCAGGTCCCTGATGCCGTGCTCGGCGACCAGATGCCGGGCCAGCACGGCACCGAGGGTTCCGGTGCCGCCGGTCACCAGGACCGTGCCGTCCGTCTTCCACGGCTGCCGGGCCGGGTCGTCGGCCGGGACCGGACGCAGGCGGGGCACGTGGAGCCGTCCGGCGCGCACCGCCGATTCGGACTCCCCGGCCCGCGCCGCGGACGCCAGCAGGTCAAGGGGCGGGGTGTCCGTGTCGGCATCGGCCAGTACGAGACCGCCCGCGCCCTCGGCGCCCGCCGTACGCAACAGGCCGCGTACGGCCGCCGCTTCCAGGTCCAGGCGCGCCGCGTCGTCGTCGCCGGTCACGACCGCGTCGCGGGAGAGCACCACGACCGGGGTGTCCCGCAGCGCGTCGGCGGCCAGGAGTTCCCGCGCGAAGGCGAGCGCCCGGTGGGTGCCCTCGTGCACGTCGCCCGTCGACCGCCAGGGCACGAGCAGCAGGTCGAAGGGCCTCTGGCCCGACTCGACGGCCCGTGCAGCCGCCGCGAGGTCGTCGAAGCGGGGGATGCCGGGCACGTCGGCGGCGACCGCCGCCCAGCGGGCAGCGGGTCCGGGAGCGGCGTCGTAGGGCACCCATTCGATCGCGGACAGGCCCTCGCCGCGCGGGGTCGCCGCGCCGAACTCCTCCTCGGGCACGACCCGGTAGGCGAGCGACCCGACGCCGAGCACCGGCCGTCCCTCCGGGTCGAGGAGGTCGAGGGTGACGGTGTCGTCGTCGAGGCGGGCCGAACGTACTCCTACGGTGTCGGCGCCCACGGCGTGCAGCCGTACGTCACGCCAGACGGCGGGTACGACTATGCCCTCTGCGCCGTCCGCCGCGGGGGACGGCGGGAACGCGGACAGTGCCGCGTCGAGCAGGGCGGGATGCAGGCCGTAGCCCGCGGCGTCCGCCAGCAGGTCTTCCGGGAGGCTGACCTCGGTCGTCCTGCCCTCATGGCCGCCGGGGGCCACCGCCGGAGCGCTCGGGGCCGCCGCCGGACCGTCGGCCGCGAGAAAGCCTTGGGCGCAGGCGGTCCATGGGCTGGGGGTGTCGGGGTCCGCGCCGTCGGGCCGGGCGTGGACGGTGAGGGCGCGGCGGCCGGTTTCGTCGGGGGCTCCGACGCGGACCTGGAGCTGGAGCCCGCCCGTCTGCGGCAGCACCAGCGGGGCGGCGAGGGTGAGTTCTTCCAGTACGGTGCAGCCCGTCTCGTCGCCCGCGCGGACGGCGAGTTCGACGAACACCGAGGCGGGCAGTGCTTCGGTGCCGGGGACGGTGTGGTCGGCGAGCCAGGGATGGGTGTGGCGGGAGACGCGCCCGGTGAGCAGGACTTGGTCCTGGTCGGCGACCGGCACGGCCGCGCCGAGCAGCGGATGCCCGGCACCGGCGAGCCCTAGACTCGCCGCGTCCCCGCCGCCGGCCCGCTTCTGAAGCCAGTACCGCTGGCGCCGGAAGGCGTACGTCGGCAGGTCCACCCGTCCCGCACCCGGCAGCACCCGGTCCCACTCGACCCGCCGCCCGCGGGTGTGCAGCCGGCCGAGCAGCGCGGCCAGGGTCTCCTGCTCCGGCCGGTCGGCCCGCAGCACCGGCGCGGCCAGGCCGGGGGCGCGTTCGGCCCCGGCCGAGACCAGGGCGCTGAGCACTCCGTCCGGGCCGAGCTCCACGAAGTCGGCGGCGCCCTCCTGCTCCAGGCAGCGCACCGCGTCGAAGAACCGTACGGCCTCGCGCAGTTGCCGCACCCAGTACCGCGGCGAGCACGCCTCCTGAGCGGACAGCACCTTCCCCGTCACCGTCGAGACCAGCGGGATGCGCGGCGCCCGGAGCGTCAGGCCGGTGACGACCTGCTCGAACTCGTCGAGTACGTCGTCCATGTGCGGCGAATGGAACGCGTGGCTCACGCGCAGCCGGCGCACCCGCCGCTCCTCCGCGCGCCAGCGGGCCTCCAGCTCCTCGACGGCGTCCGTGTCACCGGACACCACCACGTTGTCGGGGCCGTTGACCGCCGCGAGCGACACCTTGCCCGCCAGCCCGGCCAGGTCGCCGGCGACCTTCTCCGGGTCGGCCTGGACGGCGAGCATCGCGCCGCCCTCACGCGCCGAGCCCATCAGCCGGCCGCGCTCCGCCACCAGCCGGGCCGCGTCCGCCAGCGAAAGGACGCCCGCCGCGTGCGCCGCCGCCACCTCGCCCACCGAGTGCCCGGCCACGAAGTCCGGCACCACACCGAACCGCTCCAGGAGGCGGAACAGCGCCACCTCCACCGCGAACAGCGCGGGCTGCGTGAACTCCGTACGGTCCAGCAGCCGGGCCTGCTCCGAGCCCTCCTCGGCGAACACCACGTCCTTCAACGGACGTGCGAGGTGCGCGTCGAGCGCCCCGCACACCTCGTCGAACGCCGCGGCGAAGCCGGGAACCGACTCATACAGTTCGCGGCCCATGCCGAGCCGCTGGGCTCCTTGCCCGGTGAACACGAAGGCGAGGTCGGCGGCGTGACGTGTGCGTGACTCCCCCACCACCACCGAACCGTCGGGCGCACCCGACGCCAGGGCCGTCAGGCCGCGCACCAGCTCCGCCCGGGTGCCGCCGACCACCACCGCGGCGGTGTCGAGCACGGCCCGCTGCGACACCAGGGACCAGGCCACGTCTCCCGGCTCCGGGGCGGGATCGACCCGCACCGCCGCGAGCAGCCGCGCCGCCTGTGCCCGTACGCCTTCCGTCGAGCGCCCCGAGATCACCCACGGCACCACCGAAAGGCCGCCGGCGGCGGAGTCCTGCGACTCCTCCGACTGAGCGGCTCCCGCGGGAGCCTCGGGGGTCGCGGGAGTCGCGGGGGCTTCCTCCACGATCACGTGGGCGTTCGTGCCGCCGATGCCGAACGAGGAGACGCCCGCGCGGCGCGGCCTCCCGTCGGTCACCGGCCAGGGGGTGGCCCCGGTGAGGAGTTCCACCGCGCCCAGGTCCCAGTCGACTTGCGGCGACGGCGCGTTGACGTGCAGCGTCGCGGGCAGCACCCCGCGCCGCATCGCCTCCACCATCTTGATGACTCCGCCGACGCCCGCGGCGGCCTGGCTGTGCCCGATGTTGGACTTCAGCGAGCCCAGGTACAGCGGACGCCCGTCAGGCCGCTCCTGCCCGTATGTGGCAAGGAGGGCCTGTGCCTCGATCGGGTCGCCGAGCCGCGTCCCGGTGCCGTGCGCCTCCACCGCGTCCACGTCCGCGTACGAAAGCCCGGCACTCTCCAACGCCTCCCGGATCACCCGCTCCTGGGAGAGCCCGTTCGGTGCCGTCAGACCATTGGACGCACCGTCCTGATTGACCGCCGAACCCCGCACCACCGCCAGCACCCGGTGCCCCAGACGCCGCGCGTCCGAGAGCCGTTCGAGCAGCAGCAGACCCGCGCCCTCGCCCCACACCGTGCCGTCCGCCTCCGCCGCGAACGACTTGCAGCGTCCCGAAGGCGAAAGGGCCCGCTGCCGCGAGAACTCCACGAACGAGGTCGGCGTGGCCATCACCGTCACGCCACCGGCCAGCGCCAGGTCGCACTCCCCCTGGCGCAGCGCCGTCGCCGCCAGGTGCATCCCCACCAGCGACGACGAGCACGCCGTGTCCACCGCCACCGCCGGGCCCTCGAACCCGAACGTGTACGCCACGCGGCCCACGGCGATGCTGCTTGACGCGCCTCCCGCGACGTAACCCTGGATGTCGACGGGGACGTCGTCCAGGATGCTCGCGGCGAACCCCTGGTACATCAGCCCGGCGAAGACGCCGGTGCGGCTGCCGCGCAGCGCGGCCGGCACCAGGCCCGCGCTCTCCATCGCCTCCCACGCCGTCTCCAGGAGCAGCCGCTGCTGCGGGTCCGCCGCCAGCGCCTCGCGCGGCGACATCCCGAAGAACTCCGGCTCGAATCCGGCGACGTCCTGAAGGAAGCCGCCCTCGCGCACGTAGGTCTTGCCCGCACGGTCCGGGTCCGGGTCGTAGAGGTTCTCGTCCCAGCCCCGGTCGGCCGGGAACGGGGAAATCGCGTCCACCCCGCGGTCGAGGAGGTCCCACAATCCGTCCGGGCCGCTCACCCCGCCGGGGAACCGGCATGCCATTCCCACGATCGCGATCGGCTCGCTCGCCCGGTCCTCCACCTCGCGGAGCCGCCGCTTCGCGTCCCGCGCGTCCGTTATCGCGCGCTTGAGGTACTCCCGCAGTTCCTTCTCATCAGCCATCGGTTCCAACCGCTCCAAAGTCATGCGTACAGGCGAGGTGGGCAAAGAGACGGGCCGTGAATCGTGGGGCGATGAAATTCAGCGGAACCACAATCGCGCAAAGCCTAAACGGGGCTTAGTCACGACCCGGTAATTGCTGGCGCAGATGGTTTGGAGAGCGGCTCGTTACCGCGGAGTGCCCCGCTCACGAAAGGCCGACGACCGCAGGTCAGGGCGTGTACCGGCGGGGGCGTTCCGGTCATGTGAGCCGCCGGTTGACGGCAGATGTGCACGCCCGCTTAATCTTCAATCGAATTCGGCGATTTCGCGCCGCACAACACAGGGGGTATTCGGATCATGGATCTGAGGTATGCGGGGGAGTCCGTGTCGAGTGTGGCGCCGGGTGCGGGACGGTGGCCGTCGCGAAGTCCGTACTTCCGTACGTCGTCGAAGGAGAAGGCGATCTGATCACTCCGCCGAGCGCGGCATCACAACTCTTGTCACTCTCCGGGAAGGTGTGCGAGACCGACGTGGAATTCTCCGTACTTGGACCGCTGCGCATGAACGAGCGCGGCGAGTCCTACACCCCGACGGCGCCGAAGCAACGACAGCTGCTCACCCTGCTGCTCCTCAACGCGAACCAGGTCGTTTCCACCAACACGTGCATAGAAGAGCTGTGGGAGAACTCGCCTCCCAACAGCGCGCTTTCCACCCTCCAGTCGTACATACTCCAGCTGCGGCGCAGCCTGCGCCGGGTGCCGCGGATCGGCAGCCTGCAGGCCGCCCGCCTCATCCTGGAGACCCGTGACGGCGGCTATCTCCTCGCGGTGCGCGGCGACGAACTCGACACCAACCGCTTCTGGGCGCTGGTGCGCGAGGGGCGTGCGGCGCTCCACCACGACGACGTACGGGCTTCGGCCTGTCTCTCCGAGGCCCTGCTGCTGTGGCAGGGGGCCGCGCTCTCCGACGTACAGCGAGGTCCTGTCCTGCGGGCCCATCTCGTGGGCCTTGAGGAGGAGCGGACGAGCGTGCAGGAGCAGCGCATCGGCGCGGATCTGCGCCTCGGCCGGCACCAGGAGCTGCTCGGCGAGCTGAGCCGGCTCACGGCCAAGTATCCGATGCACGAGAGTCTGCACGCCCAGTTCATGCTCGCGCTGCACCGCACCGGCCGTCGCACCCAGGCCCTTGAGGTGCTGCGGCGGCTGAGCACCGTGCTGCGCGAGGAGCTTGGCCTCGATCCCTCGCCGCGGGTGCGTCGGCTGCACCAGGCGATCCTGGCGGGCGACCCCGCTCTCGACCTCCTGGCGCACACCGACTCCGTGCTTGCCGCGGAGCCCGGCGCGCCGAACGGGCGGCTGGTGCCCGCGGGCGGTGAGCTGGTGACGGCGGGGGCGCCCGCGAGGCGCCGGGAGCAGCTGGTGCGGCGCTGACCTGACCGTGCCACGCGGCACTGTGACGAGGTACGAGATACGAGGGCTGAGGTGACCCCTTGCCGGGGCGGCGCCTCAGCCCTTCCCGCTGCCGCCCGAAGCGGCCTTCCCTGGCGGCGGGTTGGCCGCGAGGAAAGCGTCGGCGACGGTGTGCACGTACTCCGCGCCGAAGGTGCGCTCCGCGAGGAGCCTGCGGAACATCAGCGGGCCCGCGAGTTGGTCGATGGCCAGCTCGGTGTCCAGGTCGCCGGGCAGTTCGCCGTTCTCCTTGGCCAGCTCGACGATCGCGCGGAACCCTCCGGAGCCCGCCTGGTACAGCGACTCCTTGAGCTCGGCGAACGTCGGGTCCACACCGGCGCGTTCGATGACCACCCGCATCCCGCGCTCCCCCACCGGGTCGTGCAGCAGGGCCCGGAGACCGTTGAGCTGCCCGATGAGATCTTCACGCAGGATGCCCGTGCGGGCGGGGCGGGCGTTCGCGATGCGCTGGGCGATGGCCTCGTAGATGAGGGACGGGGAGTCGGGCCAGTGGCGGTACAGGGTCGTGCGGCCCACCCCGCTGCGTGCGGCGACGGCGACATGGGTGACCGCGGCCCAGCCCTGTTCGACGAGCAGCTCCTGCGCCGCCGCGAGAGCGGCGGCCCGGCTCCGGGCCGCCCGCGGGTCCATCCCGCGCCCCGGCACCCGGCTGCGACCTGCGGCATCGGCCTGCGTGGCCATGGCGGCTCCCCGTGGTTCGGTGATCTGTTGTCCGGTACAGAGTGTGCCACTTCGCTCCCCTGCGGGGCGGGTCCCGGAGGGGCACGGTCCGCCTGGGGCGGCGCCTGGGTTCGCCCGTGGCGGCGCCCGGGTCCGCCTGAGCCGGTGGGCGGGTCCGCCCGGGCCGGTGGGCGGGTCCGCCCGTAGCGGCGAACTTCGCTCCCCTGCGGGGCGGGTCCCGGAAGGGCGCGGTCCGCCTGGGGCGGCGCCCAGGCCCGCCTGGGCGGTGGACGGGTCCGCCCGTGCCGGCGCCAGGGTCCGCCTGGGCCGGTGGACGGGCCGCCCGTAGCGGCGCCCGGGTCCGCCTGAACCGGTGGGCGGGTCCGCCCGTGACGGCGCCCGGGTCCACCCGGGCCGGTGGACGGGTCCGCCCGGGAAGTGTGCGGCTCCTCCCGAGAAGCCCGCCGGCCCGCCCGAGAAGAGCACAGGCCCGTCCGGGAGGGCGGGCATCCGTCCGGGAAGGCGGGCACCCGTCCGGGAAGGCGGACACCCGGCCAGGGAAGGCCGCCACCCGTCCGGGAAACCGGGCCCCGGCCAGGAAGGCGGGCCCCCGGCCGGGAGCGCGCACGCCCGTCCGCCGGCCCACCCGGGGATCTGCGCACGCCCGTCCGCCGGCCCACCCGGGGATCTGCGCACGCCCGTCCGCCGGCCCACCCGGGGATCTGCGCACGCCCGTCCGCCGGCCCACCCGGGGGCCTGCGCGCGCCCGTCCGCGAAACGTGCCGCGCGCAGGCCCGCCCGGAAGGGCCCCGCGTTCGTCAGGCGCGGTAGAAGTCCAGGTGGTCGTGCGCCCAGGTGGCGAAGGAGCGGGGGGCGCGGCCCAGGACGCGCTGGACGTCGGGGGAGAGCCGGCCGTGCAGTTCGCTGCCGTGCTCGATCGCCTCCTCCAGTGTCGTGATCACCCCGTTCACGGTCTCCTCGGAGAAGTGGCGCAGCATCATCTCCCGGTGCGCGGCCAGCGGCACCGTCTCGAAGCGCAGGTCGCGCCCGAGCAGTGAACCGAGCACGGCAAGCTGCTCGCGGCCCGTCAGCGCCTGCGGCCCCGTCAGTTCGTACACCCGGCCCTCGTGGCCCTCTTCCGTGAGCGCACGCACCGCCACCTCGGCGATGTCACGGGGGTCGACGATCGCCTCCGGCACGTCCGCGAGCGGCCCGCGGGCGACCCCTTCGGCCTTGACCGAGGCGGCCCAGCCGAGGTTCATGCTCATGAAGCCGTTCGGCCGCAGGATCGTCCACGGCACCCCGGACTCCCGCAGCGCGTCCTCGGCGACGCGGTGCCAGTGGCCCAGCGGGTTCTTCTTGGGGTCCTCGGCCATCTCCACCCCGAGGGTGGACAGCTGCACGATGTGCTCGACGCCCGCCTTGCGCGCGGCGGCCACCAAGTGCGCGTCGTGCGTCGCCTTGTTGGCGCCGAGCGACATCAGGAAGACCTTCTGTACGCCGTCGAGCGCGGCCGGCAGCGTCTCCGGGCGCCCCAGGTCGGCGGCGACCACCTCCAGGTCCGCGCCCGTGTCGAACGCCGCCTTGGCCGGGTCGCGGGTGAGCGCCCGCACCTTGTGCCCGTCGGCGCGCAGCAGCGAAAGGACTTTGCCGCCCACGTTTCCCGTGGCTCCGGTCACCAGAATCATCGTCGTCTCCTCGTTCGTCGTCCGTACAGGGGTGGGTGGGTCGGAACCGGGCTAGCCGGCCGCCGGGCCGGGCCGGTCGAGGACCGTGCGCAGGGCGTTCTCCAGGGCCTCGCCCGCGGCGTCGGTGTCCGCGGGCGCGCCGCCCGCGCGCCAGGCGACGAAGCGGTCGGGCCGTACCAGGACCGCGCCCGCCGCGCTCACGCCGTAGCTCTTCTCCCACTCGGTGCCCGCGAGCCGGTGCACCGGCAGGGTGATGCCGAGCCGGTCCGCCGCGCGGTCCGCCGCGGCCGTCCACGCCTCGCCCGTGCCCTCGCCGGTGAGCAGCACGAAGGAGCGGCCGAACAGGGCGGTGGTGGACGCGGCGGGCGAGCCGTCGGGCAGCGCCACGTAGGGCGCCCGCGAGCCGGGGCGGCCGGTCGGGGCCGCCGGGTCCTCCAGGAGTTCCCCGGCGTCGTCGGCCTCGCGGACCACGGCACCGGCCGCGCACCGGTAGCCGAAGGCCTGCACGACGGGCGGCAGCGGCGCGGCGAGCGCCCCGTCGTCGAGGTAACCCGCGAGGCGTTCCACGGTGTTGCGCAGCTGCTGCTCGCCGATCATCTCGGAGACCGGACGGCGTTCCGCGTCGTGGCTGTCGAGCAGTCCGGGCCCTGCCTCGCCCTTGACGACCATGGCCAGCTTCCACGCGAGGTAGAAGCCGTCCGTGATCGCGGTGTTGCCGCCGAGGCCGCCCGGCGCGGGCACCAGCCTGGCCGCGTCGCCCACCAGGTGTACGCGGCCCTCGCTGAACCGGTCGGCGATCTCGCTGACGATGTCGGTGCGGCCCGTCTCGACGACCTTCAGCGGCAGGTCGGGCAGGCCGAGGCCGGTGCGGACGAGGTCGGCGCACCGCTCCTCGGTGAACGTGCCGAAGTCCGGCGGGTTCTGGGACATGCCGAGCACATAGCCGTAACGGCCGGGGACGTCGGTGGTGTAGAAGACGCCGGGTGCCGGCTGCTGCAGCCAGAAGAGCGCGAACTTGCGGCCCTCGGCGACGCCGGGCAGCTGCCGCAGCGGCTCGCTCAGGTCGGCGTCGAAGAAGACCCGGAAGATCTCGCCGAGGTTCCCGCGGCCGTGCATGCCGATGCCGAGCTCCCGCCGCACGGGGCTGTGCGCGCCGTCGGCGCCCACCACGTAGTCGGCGGTCACCGTCCGCTCGGTGCCGGTGCCCACGTCCCGCAGTACGGCGGTGACCAGGTCCGGCGACTGGGTGAGCGAGAGAAGTTCGGTGTCGAAGCGGATCTCGGCGCCCAGTTCGGCGGCCCGGTCGGCCAGGATCTCCTCGGTCCGCTCCTGCCCCGCCATCGCCCAGTCCTCGGGCGAGACATGGCGCATCGCCATCTCGCCCTCGGTCATGATCCGCTTGAGGACGGGTCCGGCCAGGCTGTCGGCCACCACCATGTAGAACTCGCCGGTGCCCTCGTCGGGGCCCGCGGCGGCGATCCGGTCGGCGATGCCGCCGATCCGCAGGGCCTCCATGGTGTGGGGGTACTGCCCGCGCGCCTTCATGATGACCGAGGTGCCCGGGTGTTTCTCCGCCACCAGCGGCCTGACGCCGTGGAGTCCCAGGAACAGCGCGGTGGTCAGGCCCGCGAGGCCGCCGCCCACGATGAGAACGGGTACGTGCTCGTCCGACACGGCCACTCCTTGGTCGCTTGGGTCTTCTCGCCTCGACCCGGGCCGGCTCGGGGCCGGCTCGGGTCGTCGGGGGGCCGTCGCCACAGGTCCGGACGGCCGGGCGCCCAGTCTGCGGACGGCCGTTGGAGGTCCGATGGGGTTCCGGTGGGCGGCGGCGTCCTCCACCACCGCCCCAACAGCCCATCAGCGGACGCCTCGAAGGTGGCAGCAGCGGCTCGCGCGAGCGCCGCCCACCCTTCGAGACACAGGAGTCGTCGTGGTCGTCTTCGTCAACAAGCTGACACTCACCGGAGCGGCCGAGGACCTGGAACGCATCTACGCCCATGTCGCCGAGTTCATGCGCACCCGTCCCGGTCTCATCCGCTACCAGCTCGTCCGCTCGCAGAGCGACCCGTCCGTGTACTTCAACGTCGCGGAGTGGGAGGACCAGACGTCCTTCGAACAGGCCCTGAAGGAGCCGGAGTTCCGCAACCGCCTGAAGGCCCTGGGTACGGTCATCAAGGGTGAGCCGCACCTGTCCGACCTGGTCGAGTCCGGCGTCGGGGAGGCCTGAACCATGCCAGGACCCCTCAAGATCACCACCCCGGTCGACGCCGAGACGTACTCCCGGATCACGCAGTTCTACGCCCACCAGATGCAGCTCCTCGACGAGCGGGCGGCCGAGGAGTGGGCCGACGGATTCACCGAGGACGGGGTCTTCGCGCAGAACGTGAAGCCGGAGCCCTGGACGGGCCGCGCGGTCATCGCCGAGCGGATGCGCGCCGGCATGGACCGCCTCGCCACCAAGGACGTACAGCGGCGGCACTGGTTCGGCATGGTCGCCACCGAGCGGCAGGACGACGAGACCGTACTGACCCGCTATTACGCCATGGTCTACGAGACCCCGCGGGGCGGCCGTGCCGCCACGTATCTCAGCACCACCGGCGAGGACGTCCTGGTCCTCCAGGACGGCCAGTGGCGGATCAAGCACCGCCTCATCACCCACGACGGCACCTGATCCGGCCGGCACCCAGGAACGAAAGAAGGTTTTGAGCATGACCGAGCTGACACGCGAACGGGTGGCGGCGGCGTACGCCTCGCTGGTGACCGGGGACCGGGAGCAGATTCTCCAGTACTGGTCGCAGGACGTGCGCTTCCAGATGCCCGGCAACCACCAGTACGCAGGCTGGTTCGTCGGTCTGGACGACTATCTGTCGAAGATGGGCAAGCTGATGGCCGCCACCGGCGGGCGCATCTCCTCCGAGACGCTCGACGTCCTGGTCGACCAGGAGGCCGGTGTGTCGATCGACGTGTACCGCCTCGACGGCTACCGCGAGCACGCCAAGGAGGGCGCGACCTCTCCGTACGAGCGCCTCCAGGTCGAGGGCGTGCACGTGCTGCGCTGGCAGGACGGCCGGATCGTCGAGGGCCGCAGCGCCCTGTTCGCCGACGGCGTCACCCAGGGCAACCTGTGGTGGTCCCCGGTCGGCGCCGACGGCGAGCGCTACGAGTACTGAGCCACGAGTACTGAGCCACGAGTACCGAGCCACGACTACCGACACCCCGCGAGGCCGTCCGGGCGCGTGTCCCCGGCACGGCCCCGCGCATCCCAGCGAGGCAACGCGACGCAGCGAGGAAACGCAGCCATGACTGAGCCAGCACAGGGTCTGCTCCAGGACCGGGCGGTGGTGATCACCGGGGGCGGTACGGGCATCGGCCGGGCAGCCGCGCACGCCTTCGCCGCCGAAGGCGCCCGGGTAATGGTGGTCGGCCGCAGGACAGCCGTACTCGCCGAGACGGCCCGCGGTCACGCGGGCAGCATCCATCCGTTCGGCGCCGACCTCTCGGACCCGCGGACACCGCGCGCCGTGGTGGCGGCGGCCGAGCGCGAACTCGGCGGCATCGACGTCCTGGTCAACAACGCCGTCACGATGGGCTCCGCGCCGCTGGGCCGCATCGACCCCGACAACACCCGCGACCAGGTGGCCGTGAACCTGCTCGCGCCGCTGTTCCTGACCCAGGAGGCGCTGCCCGCGCTCGAGTCCTCCAAGGGCCTGGTCATCAACGTCACCACGGCCGGCAACCAGCGCGGCTGGCCCGGCCATTCGGTCTACGGCGCCACCAAGGCCGCCCTCGACTTCCTCACCCGCACCTGGGCCCTGGAGCTCGCCCCCAAGGGAGTCAGGGTCGCCGGCATCGCCCCCGGCCCGGTGGACACACCGATCGCGGAGCACGCCGGGCTCGACCCCGAGGGCATCGCGCAACTGCGCGCACGCCAGCGCGGCCGGGTGCCGCTCGGCCGGGTGGGCCAGCCGGAGGAGGTGGCCTGGTGGATGGTCGCCCTGGCCCGCCCCGAGGCGTCGTTCGCCACCGGTCTCGTCCTGCCCGTGGACGGCGGCGCGAGCGTCGTCTTCTGACCGCACTCCCGGGCCGCCCAACAACCTACGGAGCCAGCATGCAATTCGGCATCAACTTCTTCCCCACCGTCGGGCCGGACGACAAGGACGCGGCGGACTACTTCGAGGAGAGCCTGAACCTGGTCGAGCTCGCCGAAGAGCTCGGCTTCGACCACGTCAAGACGGTGGAGCACTACTTCTTCAAGTACGGCGGCTACAGCCCGGACCCGGTCACGTTCCTGACCGCCGCCGCGGCCCGCACCAAGCGCATCAAGCTGGTGACCGGCGCCGTCATCCCCGCGTTCACGCACCCGCTGAAGCTGGCCGGCAAGCTGGCCATGCTCGACAACATCTCCCGCGGCCGGCTCCAGGTGGGCTTCGGACGCGCCTTCCTGCCCGACGAGTTCGACGCGTTCGGCATCGACATGGACGAGAGCAGGGCGCGCTTCGAGGAGGGTCTGCGGGCCTGCCAGAAGCTGTGGAGCGAGGAGGACGTCGTCTGGAACGGCAGCTTCCACTCCTTCGGCCCGGTCACCCTGCTGCCGCGCCCCTACCAGCGCCCGCACCCGCCGATCCTGGTGGCCACGGCGAAGACGCCGTCCTCCTGCGAGCAGGCGGGGCGTGACGGCCACGGCCTGATGATGGTCCCCTCGATCAACAAGCGCGAGGTCGTGCAGGACATGCTCGGCCTCTACCGCAAGGCGTGGGCGGACGCGGGCCATCCCGGCGAGGGCGAGGTCCACATGAGCTACAACTGCTACCTCAGCGAGGACCCCGCCGAGGCCAGGGCCAAGGGCAAGGAGTACTCGCAGCGCAGCAACCTGGTCATGCGGGACGCGGTGGCCGCCTGGGGAGAGCGGCGCAGCGAGGTGTACGCGGGCTACGAGAAGGTCGTGGAGAACATCGCCAGGGCCGACTTCGACCGCTCGCTGGCCGACAACAAGGTCCTCGTCGGCACCCCGGACGAGGTCACCGAGCGGCTCCGGACGATCCGGGAGTGGTTCGGCGACATCGCCGTCAGCCTGCAGGTCATCTCCGGCAACCCCAGCCACGAGGAGTCGGTGCGCAGCATGCGGCTCTTCGCCGAGCAGGTCATCCCGCGCTTTAGCGACACGTCGGCCGCCGTCTCCTGAACCGGCGGCACACCGTAAAGGGCTCCCCCGGACCTGGTCCGGGGGAGCCCTTCGCCGATGGACCCGGGGCCGGTCAGGGGCGGACCAGGTCGTCGACGAGCAGCGAGGTCACGCGTGCCGCGACGGCGGCCACGGTCAGCGCCGGCGGGACTCCGGTGCCGGGCAGCAGCGAACCGTCCACCACGTAGAGGCCGTGGTAGCCGCTCACCCGTCCCGCGTCGTCGGTCACGGTGCCGAGCGGTACGCCGCCGCACACGTTGCCGCCGGTGGTGCCGATGCGGCTGAACGCCGTACGGGTGCCGGTGTTGGCCTCGTTGAGCCGGTCCAGGGTGTGGGTGATGGCGGACTGCGCGCGGGCCAGGGCCGGGTCGTCGGCCGGCCAGTGCAGGACGACGTCGTCCTTGTCCGGGTCGTAGCGGAAGGCGCCGAGGGCCGGTGCGGGCACGGCTCCGATGGTGGTGGTCCAGCCCTCGCCCTCCGGGGCGTCCGGCCAGGGGAAGTTGAGCAGGGACACCGGGCCGAGGGGGTTCTCCTTCCAGTCCTGCGCGAAGATCGCCGCGGGGCCGCCCTGCCGGGGGTTGTTCTCCGCCATGCCGGTACGGGCCGTGATGACCTCGCTGTTGCCGACGCGCGTGCCCAGTGCGTCGTGCAGGGCGGGCAGTGCGCCGCTCTGCTTGGCGCGCAGCAGCAGCCGGTTGGTGCCCAGGGTGCCTGCGGAGAGGATCAGGCGGGTGGCGGTGACGCGGTGGTGTGCGCGCACCTCTCCGCGCTCGTCGATCGTCTCGTAGTCGACGTGGTATCCGGCGCTGCCGTCGCCGCCGTCGACCGGGTGCACGGCGGTGACGACGCTGAGCGGCCGTACGTCGATGTGGCCCGATGCCTCGGCGCGGGCGAGCAGCGTGCGGTCGAGGCTGCGCTGGGCGCCGCTGTTGACGCCGAAGACGTTGAGGCCGTCGATCTGGGAGCGCACCCGGGTGCCGGCCATCTCCTCGCGGACCACGTCCCAGTCCACGGCCAGGTCGACCTTGGTCCACGGGATTCCGGCCTTGTCCAGCTGGTCGGCGAACGAGCGGGCCGACCGGTAGAACTCGGAGTGGTAGATGTCGTCGGGGATCGGCGCGCAGCCGATCAGTTCGCGTGCCTGCGGATACCACCGCTCGGTCATCTCGCGGTGGTCCAGGACGTCGCCCAGGGTCTGTCGGAACAGTTCGGGCGACGGTTCGCACATCGTGCCGTTGGTCGCCAGTGAGGCGCCGCCCACACCGGTGCCTGCCAGGACGTTCATGCCGCTGCCCTCGACGAACTCCAGGACGCCGGTGTAGACGTCGAGCTTCGCGTCGGTGAGCGGTGATGTCTCGCTGAGCCATGCGGCGCGCCCGTCGGGGGCGGTCTGTGTCGCGAAGGTGTCGCCCGCGTCGTCGACGGGCCAGCGCCGTCCCCGCTCCAGGAGGACGGCGTCGACCCCCGCCTCCGCCAGCCTGAGGGCGGCGATCGAACCTCCGTAACCGCTGCCGACGATCACCACGTCGGCGCGGTGCTGCTGCCTCTCCACTGAGCGGCCTCCCTGCCTTTTTCGTCCCGTTCTTTCGGACAGGTCGAACATCCCGGACGGCGATGGAGGCTCACTGTGAAGCCGCTGCAGAGCCGATCAGTCCGGCGACAACGCCAACGGCCGCCGGACGACGGTGTGGTGACCGTGGTCCGGCGGCCGTGTGCGGTGGGCGCGCGCTGAGCCGAGGGGGACGGATCACGTTCCGTCGGCCGTGCTTCCCAGTGTGGGAAGCGGGCCCGGGAAGCAGCTGGGGGCCCGCTGGAGAGCCGTCGCGGGGCGCTGCCCGAGATCGAGCCTCCAGGGCGTGCTGCGAGGGTGCGGCTGTTCCTGTCTACCGTCTCGCGCCGAGCCGTACCGGCCCCGTCCCCAGGAGGCAGCCATGTGCCCGAACACTCCCCCGCCGCCGGGTCCCGCACCACGCGGTGTGGCCCTGCTGTTTCCCGGCCAGGGCGCTCAACAGCCGTTGATGTCGGCGGGGTTGTACCGCGCCCATCAGCCGTTCCGCCGTCTCATGGACGAGGCGTTCGAGGTGTGGGGCGCCGAGGGCGCCGCGTTGCGGGCCGACTGGCTCTCGGATTCCCCCGCCGTGGATCTGGACGGCGTGCGCAGGGCCCAGCCCCTGCTGTTCGCCGTCGACTGGGCGCTCGGCCGAATGGTCCTCGACTGGGGGGTGCGGCCCGCCGCCCTGCTCGGCCACAGTGTCGGCGAGGTCGCGGCGGCCACCCTGGCCGGTGTCTTCACGCTGGAGGAAGCGGCCGGGCTGATGGCCGAGCGGGTGGCGCACATCGAGTCCGCCCCGGCGGGCGGCATGCTCGCCGTGCACGCGGCCGCCGCCGACATGGCGCCCTATCTGCACGCCGACGTGGTCGTCGGCGCCGTCAACGCGCCCCGCCAGGTGATCCTCGCCGGTTCCGAGGCGCCGCTCGCCGCGTCCGAGGCCCGGCTGCGCGCGGCGGGATTCACCTGCCGCAGGACCCGCGCCCTGAGCCCGTTCCACAGCCCGGCGCTCGCCCCGGCCGCGGAGGCGGCGCTGCCCTCGCTGGCCCGCCTTCCGCTGCGGGCCCCGCGGCTCCCGGTCGTCTCGGCGTACACGGCAGGACCGCTGACTCCGGCCGAGGCGGCCGATCCGCGGTTCTGGGCCGGGCAGCCCGCCGCCCCCGTGCTCTTCGGTCCCGCGCTCGACACGCTCCTGTGCACCGGCGAGCTGCTTTTGCTCGAAGCCGGGCCGGGGCAGGGTCTCACCGCTCTGGCCAAGCGGCATCCGGCGGTCGGCACCGGCCGCTCGGCCGCCCTGGGACTGCTGCCCGCGCGCGCCCGGGGCGACGCGTCGGACCTGCACACCCTGCGCAAGGCGGTCGAACGTCTTTTGTCCGAGGGGCAGTTGGCGCACGACCCGCTGCCGTTGCCGTCCCCGGCGGGCGCGCCGTAGCCAGGACCAGCACGCAACCAGAGGCCCACCATCCCGCCTCCAGGCAGGACTGCGAGCGTGACAGCTCGGGGCCGGTCACCGGCCGGACCCCGCCGACTGTGAGTGAGGATGTCATGGAGCGTCGCATCGTCATTACGGGGATCGGTGCAGTGGCCCCCGGCAAGCCGGGCGCGAAGGAGTACTGGGAGCTGATCTCGAACGGCCGCACGGCCACGCGTACGATCTCGTCCTTCGATCCCGCGCCCTACCGGTCCCGGGTCGCCGCCGAATGCGACTTCGACCCCATCGCCGCCGGACTGCGCCGGCAGGAGGTCCGGCGCATGGACCGGGCCACGCAGTTCGCCGTCGCCGCCGCCCGCGAGGCCGTCGGCGACAGCGGGCTCGACCTGCCCGCGGCCGACCCCACCACCGTCGGGGTGTCCCTCGGCAACGCCGTGGGCTGCACGACGAGCATGGAGCGGGAGTACACCGTCCTCAGCAACGAGGGCGCCGACTGGCTGGTCGACCACCGCTACGCCGTGCCGCATCTCTACGACCACTTCGTGCCGAGTTCCATCGCGGTCGAACTGGCGCGCCTCGTGGGGGCGCAGGGCCCGGTGGCGCTCGTCTCGGACGGCTGCACCTCGGGCCTCGACGCGATCGGCCACGCCACGGACCTGATCCGTGAGGGCAGCGCGGACGTCGTGATCAGCGGCGGCACCGACGCCCCGATCTCGCCGATCACCCTGGCCTGCTTCGACGCCATCAAGGCGACCACGCCCCGCAACGACGACCCCGAGCACGCCTCGCGTCCCTTCGACGCGACGCGCAACGGGCTCGTCCTCGGCGAAGGTGCCGCCGTGCTCGTCCTTGAAGAGCTGGAGCACGCCAGGCGGCGCGGCGCCCGGATCTACGCCGAGGTCGCCGGGGTCGGCACGCGCTGCAACGCGTATCACATGACCGGACTGCGCTCCGACGGCACGGAGATGGCCGACGCCATCACGCACGCCCTCGCGGAGGCCCGCCTCGCGCCGGAGTCGATCGACTACGTCAACGCCCACGGGTCGAGCACCAAGCAGAACGACCGGCACGAGACCGCCGCCTTCAAGACGGCGCTGGGCAAGCACGCGTACGACGTGCCCGTCAGCTCGGTGAAGTCGATGATCGGGCACTCGCTCGGCGCGATCGGCGCACTGGAACTGGTCGCGTGCGTGCTCGCCATGCGCGACGGGCTCATCCCGCCGACCGCCAACCTCCACGAACCGGACCCGGTCTGCGACCTGGACTACGTGCCGCTGAAGGCCAGGGAGGCCGAGGTCGACAACGTACTGAGCGTCGGCAGCGGTTTCGGCGGCTTCCAGACCGCCGTCGTTCTGGCCCGTCCCGAGCGGGTCGCGGCATGAGCGTCGACACCACGGTGCGCACCGTGGTCACCGGGGTCGGCGTGGCCGCGCCCAACGGCATGGGCACGGAGGCCTACTGGGCGGCGACGCTCGCGGGCCGCAGCGGCATCGCCCCGACGACCCGCTACGACGCCTCCGGATATCCGCTCCAACTGGCGGGCGAGGTACCGGACTTCGAGCCCGAGCAGCACATCCCGAGCCGCCTGATCCCGCAGACCGACCACGGCACCCGGCTCTCCCTGTACGCGGCCGACGAGGCGCTGCGCGACAGCACGCTCGACCCGGGGCAGCTCGATCCGTACGGCATGGGGGTGGCCACGGCCTCGTCGATGGGCGGCTTCGAGTTCGGGCAGCGGGAGCTGCAGAACCTGTGGAGCAAGGGCGGGCGGTTCGTCAGCGCGTACCAGTCCTTCGCCTGGTTCTACGCCGTCAACACCGGCCAGATCTCCATCCGGCACGGCCTGCGCGGCTCCAGCAACACCGTGGTGACCGACGCGGCGGGGGGTCTCGACGCGGTGGGCAATGCCCGGCGGCAGATCCGCAAGGGAACCACCGCGATGCTCACCGGCGGTGTCGACGGCGCGCTGTGCCCGCTCGGCTACGCCGGGCAGTACAGCTCCGGCGCGCTGAGCACCGCCGGCGACGCGGACCGCGCGTTCCTGCCCTTCGCCGACGACGCGCCCGGCCAGGTGCCGGGCGAGGGCGGCGCGTTCCTGGTCCTGGAGGACGCCGCGAGCGCGCGGCGGCGGGGCGCGCGGAGCTACGGCGAGATCGCGGGCTACGCGGCGACGTTCGACCCGGGTCCGCTGCCGCCCGGTCAGGAGGGTACGGGCCTGGTGCGGGCGATCCGGCGGGCACTGCGGGACGCCGGTACGGCCGCGGAGGACGTGGACGTGGTGTTCGCCGACGCCGCCGGTGTGCCCGACCTCGACCGCGCCGAGTCCCGCGCGCTCGCCGAGGTGTTCGGCCCCGGCGGTGTGCCGGTGACCGCCCCCAAGAGCATGACGGGCCGGCTCTTCGCGGGCGGGGCATCGCTGGATCTGGCGACCGCGCTGCTCGCCCTGCGGGACGGCACGATCCCGCACACCGCGAACGTGTCGCGCCCGGGCTCCGGGCATCCGATCGACCTCGTCACCGGGGAGCCGCGCGAGGCGGACCTGCGCCGCGCGCTGGTCGTGGCGCGCGGTCGGGGCGGCTTCAACGCCGCGGCGGTCGTACGACGGGACGCCTGACGCCCCCTCCCTTTGCACATCCACGCACGCACGCACGCACGCCTGCCGAAAGGAATCTCATGAGCGACGCCAACGCGACTGTGACCGGAGTGACCGAACTGACCGTGGAGGACCTCACCCGCATCATGCGGGAGTCCGCGGGCGAGGACGAGTCGGTCGACCTGAGCGGCGACATCCTCGACTCCGACTTCACGGAGCTCGGCTACGACTCCCTCGCCCTCCTGGAGACCGCCGGGCGGATATCCCGTGACTACGGTGTCGAGCTGAGCGACGACGACCTGGACGGCATCGCGACGCCGCGGGAGTTCCTGACGGCCGTCAACCGGACGCTGACCGCCGCCGCGTAACCCGGCGGTCCGGTCGCGCGGACGGGCGGGCGGGGCACACCCGGTGCGGTGTGCCCCGCCCGCCCGTCCGCGTGTCAGCGGCGCGCGGCCGTGTCCCCGTGCCGGACGCCCGTCTCCTCCAGGACGCGGCCCAGCAGCCGGGTGGCGTTGCGGTGCAGCGGGAAGTCGGTGCCGGGCGGCATGATGCCGCTCTCCTCCAGGAGCCGGGTCACCCGTGCGGTGAGCACGCAGAACCGGAACGCGGCGAAGACCTCGTAGTACTCCAGGTGTTGTACGACGTGCCCGGTGATCCGCTCGTAGTGGCGCACCGTCTCGGCGCGGTCGGGGAGCCCGGCGAGCCGGACCGCGCCAATGCCCTCGCTCAGATGCCGGTCCAGGTGCAGGAACCAGGCCAGGTCCGACTCGGGCCGTCCGAGGGCGGCCATCTCCCAGTCCAGTACGGCGGCCGGTGTCTCGCCGGCGTAGATGATGTTGCCGAGCCGGGCGTCGCCCCACAGCAGGCGGGGCGGGCCGGGCTCCTCGGGCTGGTGGTCGTGCAGCCAGGTCAGGGCCGTCGTCGCGGTCTCGTTGTCGTGCGCGCCGTAGTACGGCAGGAGCTCGGTGAACTCGGCCAGTTGCTGCGTGAGGTGGCCGGTGCCGTGCTGCGGGCGGTCGAGGAAGCCGAGGCCGAGTGCGAGCGGGTCGAGCCGGTGGATCGCGGCGAGCATCTCGACGCCGCCGAGCCAGACGGCACGGCGGCTCTGCGGCGGCAGCCCGGCCAGCCAGCCCTCGCGGTGGTACGAGGGGAAGTCCGCGGGCACCTCGCCCTCGATCCGGCGCATCACCAGGAACGGCGCCCCGAGCACGGAGGACCCGGGTTCGTGCCCCAGCAGGGGGGCCACGGGCACGTCCGTACCGTCGAGGATCTCCAGCAGCCTGACCTGCTCCGTCCAGCGGTCGTCGGGGTGGACGCGGTGCCCGGTGGGGGCCACCCGGACGGCCAGGGGTTCGCGGCGGGCCGTGCCGCCCCCGTCCTCGGTCCACTCGGCGTCGCACAGCAGGATCTCTCCCGAGAATCCGGCGGCGCCCGGCACCCGGACCGGGCCGACCCGCACCTCGCCGGCGCGGGGCCGCCGGCGGGCCGTGAGCCAGTCGGCCAACGCCCGGCGGGTCTGTTCGGGGTCGCGCTGCACGGGAACGGGCACGGACTTCCTCCTTCAGGATGTGACCGGGGTGCCCCGGACCACGGCGTTCGTTCGTCGCGGGTCCGGGTCCGGGCGGAGCCCGAGTCTCGCCGGGGCCCCTGGCACCTGAATCCAGCGGCGCTGGGGAGCGGGCGTCACCGGGTCCGGGGAACGGCCGTCACCGGGTCCGGGCGCCGCCCGTCTCCAGCCGGTCTCCCTCACCTCGCCATCGCCCCGGAGCAGCATCGTGCTCCCGGACTCCGCGGGCTCTTCTTCGCGGGCTCTTCGACCCGGGCCCTCTCCCTGGCCGGAACACAGGAGGAGCAATGCAGTTGCAGGGCAGGACCGCCGTGGTCACCGGCGGAACGCGCGGTCTCGGCAGGGCCGTCGCGCAGGCGCTGGCCGACGAGGGCGCCATCGTGGTCGCCGCGGCCAGGGAGGTGGAGCCGGACTCCCCGGAGCGGGGCGGCAGGATCGTCCACGTCAAGGCCGACGTCACGGTGCCGCAGTCGGTCGCCGACCTGATGCGTACGGCCCACGAACGGTACGGCGGACCGCACATCGTGGTCGCCAACGCCGGGGTGAGCAGGCCGGGTCCGGTGTCGGCGCTCTCCGACGAGCACTGGGAGGCCGTGATCGGCACCAACCTGACGGGCGTGTTCCACACGGTGAGGGCGGCGGTGCCGTATCTCCGGGACGCCGAGGCGGGCCGGATCATCACCATGTCCTCGCTGCTCGGGCGGCGTGCCATGCCCGGCGCCGCCGCGTACTGCGCCTCCAAGGCGGCCGTCGAGCGGCTGACGGAGGTCTGCGCCCTCGAACTGGCGCCGCAGGGCATCACGGTGAACTGCCTCTCCCCCGGCTTCATCGACGAGGGCCAGGGCCGGGACCTGATGGCCAACGAGACGATCTGGCCGCGCCTGCAAGGCACCTTGGCCACGGGCCGGGCGGGCACGGGAGCCGAAGTCGCCCGCGCCGCCGTGTTCCTGGCGTCCGCGGAGAGCAGCTACGTCAACGGCGCGGTGCTGCCGGTCGACGGCGGCGTGCGCTGGTGACCTCGGCTCGCGCTTCCCGGTGACCCACTCCGACGACACGACGACACGACGGCACACAGACACGAAGACCCGAAGACCCGACGACAGCCCCGGAGGCGACACCACGTGCAAGCACTCACCACTCCCGCGGACGGCGGCACCCGGGTGCGGCCGGCAGCGGTTTCCGAGCCCGAACCCCGCCCCGACCAGGCCGTCGTGGAGGTCAGGGCGGTGTCCGTGAACCGCGGTGACCTCTCCCTGCTCGGCATGCTGCCGCCGGGCTCACGGCTCGGCTTCGACGTGGCCGGCACCGTGGTGCGCGCGGCGGCCGACGGCAGCGGACCGGCGTCCGGCACCCGGGTGGCGGGCGTGGCCGAGCGGGACGGCTGGAGTGAACGGGTCGCCCTGTCGACCACCCGGCTCGCCCCGGTCCCGGACGGCGTCGAGTGGACCGACGCGGCGGCACTGCCCGTCGCCGGACTCACCGCGCTGTACGCCATGCGGCACGCCGGCTCGCTCCTGGGCCGCCGGGTCCTGGTCACCGGCGCCAGCGGCGGGGTCGGCCGGATCGCCGTCCAGCTGGCCAGGGCCGCGGGCGCCGAGGTGGCCGCCTGGGCGGGTTCGGCGGAGCGTACGAAGGGCCTGGCGGAACTGGGCGCCGCCGACGTGTCCACGTACGACGCGGGCCCGGAGGCGACGCGGCCGGTGCACGTGCTCGTGGACAGCGTGGGCGGCGAGGTGTTCCGCAGTGCGTTCCAGCTGGTCGAGCCGCGCGGCGTCGTCGTCTGTTACGGCAACACCACGCGCGCCGATCTGTCCCTGCCCTTCGACTGGGGTCACGCACGTCCCGGCGTCCGTATCCGCTATCTGCACCTGTTCGACGAGATGCCGCGCAGGCCCGTCGGGAACGACCTCGCCATGCTGCTGCGGCTCGTCGCCGACGGCGCCCTCGACCCGCACGTCACGCTCGTCGGCGACTGGGCGGACCCGGAGCCCACCCTGCGCGGCGTCGGCGACCGCCAGGTCAACGGCAAGGCCGTGCTTGTGCTCTGAAGCCCTCTCGCCCGAAGGCGACTGCCCCGGACCGCATCGCGCGGTCCGGGGCAGTCGCTTTCTGACGGGGCCCGATGCCGGACGCACCGGGGGATTACACGTCCGGCACCGGGGTCTTGGTGGCCGCCGAGTCCAGGCAGGCCAGGAGGGCCAGGAGGGTCAGGCGGCCCTGCCCTTCCAGGGGGAGTTGCGCTCGTACTTGGGGCGCCACACCGCGCGGTAGACCAGGCGCAGCGGCGGCGGGACCTTGTCGAGCACGGTGCGCCGTTCGGCCTCCGGCACCCCGTCGAGCAGCCAGGGGAAGAACGTCGCCGCGCCCTTGATGCCGACCTGGCTGCGCTGCTCCGACACGAAGGCGCCCCACTCCGCCGCCGTGAGCTCGCTCTCGATGAGCGGCAGGGCTTGGGCCTCCTCGTGGTCGAGGTGGTCGGTCAGGCAGGCGATGACGTCGTCCATGAGTCCCGGCAGGATCTTTTCGCCGCCCTCCTGGCCGAGCGCCGCGTCGATCTTCTCCACGGCCGTGTCGAGCTGGGCGTGTTCCAGCTCCATGGCCCGGAGCATCCTCAACTGCTCGTCCTGACCGTCCAGTTTGGTGCGCAGGACGGGCCACAGCGAGTGGTCCTCGGCCAGGTGATGGATCGTCAGGTAGTTCTTGAAGAGCTGCCATCCCTGGCGGAAGGCGGCGACGTCGTCGTGCTGGGCCGCCGCAAGCAGCCGCAGATCCCGCCGGAAGGCGTGGTGGATCGCGTACATCATCGTCAGGTCGACGGCGGGTGCGCCGCCGGTCTGCGCTCGGGCGTTCACTGCGGACTCCTCATGGTCGGGTACGGCTTGCGGGCTCGGGGCGATGGGCCCGGCGAGCGTCGGGGAGGCTCAGATCACGACGCCCATCTCGGCGTTCTCCGCGTCCTTGGAGGTCACCCGGATCACCAGGACCGCCAGGACGAACGCGCCGAGCAGGACGAAGCCCGTCACCAGGAACGCCGTACCGTATCCGTGCGCGAGCGAGTCGAAGACCGCCTTGCGGACCTGCGGCGGCATGTGCGCCGCGTCCGCGGGCCCGTAGCCGTCCGCCGCCTTGGCCGCGGCCGGGCCCATCAGCTCCGTGAGCCGGTCCTTGGTGGCGGTGACCGCGATCGTGCCGAGTGCGGCGAGACCGAGCGCGGCGCCGACCTGCTGCCCGGCGTTGAGGAGGGCGGACGAGACACCGGCCTGGGCCTTCTTCACCCCTGCCACCGCCGCGAGGGTCAGCGGCACGAAGCACAGGCCCACGCTGCATCCGGAGAGGACGAGCGGGCCGAGCAGGTCACCGGTGTAGCTGCCGTCCTCGCTGAGCCGGGAGAACCAGAAGAAGGCGACGGCGGCGAGGAGCGTTCCGGCGCCGAGCAGGATGCGCGGGCCCACCCGCCCCACGACCTGGCTGCTGATCGTCGCGAAGACGGCGGCGCCCACGGCGAACGGCAGGAAGGAGAAGCCGGTCTTGAGCGGGCTGAAGCCGAGCACGATCTGCATGAAGAGGGTGAGGAAGTAGAACAGGACGATCATGCCGGCACCGAGGGCGAGCATGATCGCGTATGCCCCGGAGCGGTTGCGGTTGCGGAAGATGCTGAGCGGCATGAGCGGGGAGGCGCTGCGGACCTCGATGAAGAGGAAGAGGGCGAGCAGTGCGACGCCGACGACGAGCGGGGTGACCGTACCGGCGCTGCCCCAGTCCTCGGTCGCCGCGTGGATGAGGCCGTACACCACGAGCGACATGCCGACGGTCGAGGTGACCGCGCCCGGCAGGTCGAGCCGCCGCCCTTCGGTGGTGACGCGCTCGGCGGGGAACGCCTTGACCGCGGCCAGGAACAGCAGGATGCCGATGGGCACGTTGACGAACAGGACCCAGCGCCAGCTGAGCGCGTCGGTGAAGACGCCGCCCAGTACGTTGCCGAGCGCGCCGCCCGCGCCACCCATGGCCGCGTAGATGCCCATGGCCTTGTTGCGTTCGCCGCCCTCGGAGAACGTGCTGGCGATCAGCGCGAGCGCGGCGGGGGCGACCAGTGCTCCGGCCATGCCCTGCACGGCCCTCGCGGCGATCAGCCAGCCCTGATTGGTCGCCACGCCGCCGAGCAACGAGGCCACCGTGAGCAGGGCGACGCCGAAGAGGAACGTACGACGCTGGCCGTACATGTCCGCGATCCGCCCGCCGAGGAGCAGCAGTCCGCCGAAGGCGAGCGCGTAGGCGTTGACGACCCATTCCAGGTTGGTCGCGGAGAAGTCGAGGGCGCTCTGGATGGACGGCAGCGCCACGTTCACGATCGAGACGTCGAGTACGACCATCAGCTGGGCGACCGCGATGGCGGTCAGCGCCAGACCTTTGCGGGAACCGGCGCCTGCCGCCGCGCCGGCCTGTGGGGGAGCGGTCGGGGACACGTAGGCCTGCCCCGGGGATCGTTCGGACACCAGATCTCTCCTGCCGCTGAGCTGAGCTTGGGGAATGGGGGGATACGGGGATGTGGGATTTACGGGGGTACCGGGGCAGCCGCTTCCTAGATACGGAACAACTTGCCCCACAACTACGGAACAGTATGTCCCGCAGAAATCTCCGGTGCAAGCTGTTCCACACGGCGGAGTCGGCGGCTCCGCCGGTCCCCCTGCCCGCGGCGACCCGGCCACGTCCGCCCCTCCAGCGGGACGGCAGATCGTGAGGACCGCACGTCACGCCGCATCCGCCTCCGCCTCCGCCTCCGCCTCCGCCCCGGAAGGGAACCCCCGATGACCCAGCCGTCGGCCACGCCCCACCCCGGCGCCCCGCCCGCCGCACCGGCCCCTCCCCGCCTGGAAGAGCTCGCACCGGGCGTCCACGCCTACATCCAGCCGGACGGGGGCTGGTGCCTGAACAACGCCGGCGTACTGATCGGCGACGACGCGGTGGCCGTGGTGGACACCGCCGCCACCGAACGGCGGGCCCGTGCCCTGCGCGCGGCCATCGCGGCCCGCACCCCCCTCGACGTGCGCACGATCATCACCACCCACCACCACGGCGACCATCACTTCGGGAACTCGGTGGTCGCCCCGTACGCCACCGTGGTGTCCCACGAGGTCACCCGGGCCGAGATGGCCCGGCGCGGCCTCGCGATGCGGGAGGTCTGGCCGGACACGGAGTGGGGCGACATCAGCCTCGCGCTCCCGGCCCTCACCTTCCGCGAGCGCACCACGCTCCATGTCGGCGGCCTGACCGCCGAGTTGATACACGTGGGCCCCGCGCACACCACGAGCGACATCGTGGTCTGGCTCCCCGAACAGCGCGTCCTGTTCGCCGGTGACGTGCTGCTGCCCGGCTGCACGCCCTTCGTCCTCATGGGCTCGCTGAGCGGCACCCTGGAGGCGATCACGCGGCTGCGCGCCCTGGACCCGGCCGTCGTCGTGGGCGGCCACGGTCCCGTCGCCGGTCCCGAGGTGCTCGACGCCACGCGGGACTACCTGCTGTGGGTACGCGACACGGCCAGGGCGGGTCTCGCCGCCGGGCTCTCCCCCTTGCAGACCGCGCGTGAGAGTGACCTCGGCCCGTACGCCGGACTCCGTGACCCCGAGCGCCTGGTGGCCAACCTGCACCGCGCCTACGTAGAGGAGTCGGCGCTGCCGCGGGACACCGAGATCCGCTCGGCCCCGGTCTTCGGGGAGATGGCGCAGTTCAACGGCGGCCGTCCCGTCGCCTGTCACGCTTGAACGGCGGGCTCGCACGTCGGCGATGGCCCCGTATACGCCGGTCGGCGTGTACGGGGCCATGTGGTGCCGGAGCCATGTGGCGCCGCGGTCAGCGGGCGGGGCTGCGCTCGGTGAACTCCTTGGCGTGCCGCAGCGTCGCCAGGCTGTTGGTGCCCAGGGCGTCGCGGATGAAGGACCGCGCGTCGGCGACGGTGGTGTCCGGTCCGAGCAGGGAGAGCGAGGCCGGGTTGATGACGACGGTGTGGCGTGCCACGGCGGTCGTCACGCCCTCCGACTCGTCGAGGAGCCAGGCCCCCACGTGCGCGGTGAGCAGCGGCGGCACGCGGAGCTGCTTGTAGACGATGCGCGCCGAACCGAGGCTGACCCGTACCGACTCGGTGGTGTGCCGGGAGCCGTCCCTGGCGATGGTGTCCATCTCCAGGACCTGGATGTCGGTGTCCGGCTCCGTCAGCTTCACCCGGGCCACGTGCGGGAGGCGGTCCTGCCACTCCTCGCCGCGCCACAGGAACGCGTGCACGTCGGCGCTCGGGGCCTCGATGCGCACCTGGTCCTCGAAGGTGCAGAGCAGTTCGCCGAGTTGCCCGGCGGACTCGGCGGTGGCCTTCATCCGGTCCAGCTCGGCCTCGCTGTTGTGGTCGAGGGCCCGGTTGATCCACTCGACGTTCTCGGGGGTGTCGCCCTCGGCCGTGAAGTCGTGCAGCAGCACGACCTCGCACCGGTCGTCGGACAGCGGCCGTATCTGCCATTCACCGCCCATCGACGTCGCCGGAGCCGTCGTCTTCTCCTGCCGGAAGCCGACCGTGAGCGCCTGCGGGTCGAGCCGGCGCCGGGACTGCCAGGACTTGACCTCGTCGTTGGCCGTGGCCCAGATCCGCAGGGTCTCCTCGCCGTCGCCGAGCGGCGTCTGCTCCACGTGGACCGACGGGGGGAAGACGCGCGGCCAGTCGGCGGCGTCCGCGATGATTCCGTACACCGTCCGCGCCGGAGCGTCGACGGTGATCGTGTGCCGGGCGCGATGCGTCACTGCCATGGTGGGTACGGCTCTCCTTCGAGTCGGGAGGGGGTCGTGTCGGCGGACAAGCCCCGTACGGGACTCGCCGGACGCACCTCAGTAGTTGCCGAGGCCGCCGCAGACGTTGATGGCCTGGGCGGTGATGGGGGCGGCGGCGGGCCCCGCCAAGTAGGCGACCAGGGCGGCGACTTCCTCCGGGGCGGTGTAGCGACCCAGCGGGATCTTGGCCTCGAACCGCTTGAGCACCTCCTCCTCGGCGATCTCCCAGTGCCCGGCGTAGCCCTCGCGGACCGTCCTTGCCATGGGGGTCTCCACGTAGCCGGGGCAGACGGCGTTGACGGTGATCCCGGTCTTGGCCAGTTCGAGGCCGAGCGACTTGGTGAAGCCGACGACCGCGTGCTTGGAGGCGCTGTACGGGGCTCCGAGCATCACGCCCTGCTTGCCGCCCGTGGAGGCGATGTTGATGATCCGGCCGACGGACTTGGCCGCCATCCCGCCCGCGTTGAGCACCTCGCGGGTGACGCGGAAGACGCTGGTCAGATTGGTCTCGACGACGTCGTTCCACAGCTCGTCCGAGATCTGCGCGGTGACCCCGCCGCCACTGCGGCCCGCGTTGTTGACCAGGATGTCGATGGGCCCGAAGCGATCGACGGCCGCGGCGACGGAACGGACGACATCGTCACCGGAGCGTACGTCGGCGGCGGTGCCGTCGGCGGTGATGCCGTCCTCCGTGAGCTCCTTCACGGCGGCGGCCACGTCCTCGGCGTTGCGCGAGGTGATGAAGACCCTGACACCGTCCCTGCCCAGGGTCTCGGCCACCGCACGGCCGATCCCCCGCGTGGCCCCCGTGACCAACGCGACCCGAGATTCCCCGCTCTGCGGCTCCGCCGACATGATGCTCCCTCCGACCTGCCCGACCTGCCCGACCTGCGCGCACCGCGTGCGTTGCCCGCATCGCGTGCACTGCCTGTACATGGCCGAGCCTGGCGGGCGGTCCTGGAGGATGGCTGAAGACCCGGGAGTGCGATCGGCGCACGGCTCCGGCCGGCCCGCCGCCGTGCACGAGCGCCGCTTCGAGGAGGTACGCCGACCCTACGAGGAGGTACGCCACCGCTTCGAGGAGACACGGCACCGCTTCGGTGAGGTACGCCCACTCGCGGCGGGCGGGTCTAGCCGCGCCGCTCGTACACGGTCACCCGCCGCCCGCGGACCCGGTCGTCGGCCACGATCGTGAAGTGCTCGCGCAGCGCGGCGGTCTTGGCCTTGTCCCGCTCGGCGGACACCGGCCTCGCCACCCCGGGGGCGTCGCTGACCAGCACAATCCGCTGCTGCGCCAGTACCGCGGTCCGTATCCGGCCCGGAGTCGCCTCCTCGCCTTTGAGGGTCCCGGACGTCACGGGGTCCGCCACGAGCGCTATGTCCCGCAGCCCGGCGAAGGCGCCGGGGGAGACAAGCGCGGTGTCGCGCCGGGCCGCCGGTATGAACAGCACCGCGTCCCCGTCCTTCTTCAGCTGCCGCACATCAGCCGCGACCGCCAGGACGTCGTCCACCCGGCTCGCGGCGGACCGCTTGGCCAGCGCCTGCGGCAACAGCGCCGCCACCGCCACCACTGTCACCACCGGGACGAGCCCCCGTGACGCACGCGGGAACCGCCTGGCCTGCCGCGCCGCCACGTCCAGGGCCGTGCCGATCAGCAGCGCGAGACCCAGCATGCTGAACAGGACGTAGCGGTCCAGGAACAAGGGCTGGACCAAGGAGAGGCCGATCAGACCGACTTGTGGCACCGCGAGCAGCGGCAGCGCGACGGACGCGAGGGAGAGGCGGCCCGACCGAGGCCGGTCGAGCAGGGCACCGACAGCGCCGATCGCCAGCAGGACCGCGGGGCCGATCATCATGTGCCAGGTCAGCGGCGGTATCCAGGACACCTGGTTGGCCTGGGTCCGGCTGAACAGGATCAACGGCAGTGCACCTGCCACGGCAGCCGTGGCGGCCAGCGCCCAGGGCACATATGTCCTGCGCCCGGTCCTCGCCCAGAGCAGGGTCACCAGGTGGGCGGGCAGGATCAGCAAGGAGAGCCAGTTCAGCAGCGCGCACATCAGGACCGTGCCGCCGTAGGCCGTCCAGAGCGCTGCCCGGCCATGTCCCCGGACCAGGGTCACGAGGAGCAGCGTCGAGATCCCGGCGCCGGCCGCGACCATGGCGTACGGGCGTCCCTCCTGGAGGTAGAACTGCACGGCCGGTAGCAGCCCGAGCACCATCCCCGCACCCAGGCCCGCCCTGACTCCGGCCAGCCGTTGGCCGATGACCGTCACACACGCCGACGCCACCGCCATGGCAAGCACGGAGGGCAGGCGCAGGGTCGTCGTACCGGGCCCGAAGCATTCGAAGAGTCCGTGCATCAGCAGGTAGTAGAGCCCGTGCACGGCATCGACCTGCCCGAGCATCTCCCAGATGTCGGCGGCGGACCGCCGGGCCACCTGCCAGGTGGCGGCCTCGTCCCGCCACACACTGTGCTGCCGGGACAGCCCCCACAGGCCGAGGGCGAGGTTCCACAGGAGCGGGATCAGCCAGATGGGCAGGGCGCGCAGAAGGGTGGTGGTGCGGCGAGTCATAAGGGCGTTCAGGTGTCCTCGGTCGGCGGCGCCGACCGAAGTCAGCCTCGGGCAGACTCGGGAGCCCTGCTCCTGCCCGTGGGCAGGACGCATTTGAGGTGACGGACGTGATCACGACAGCGTTCGCACTGTTTCCGGGCACGTCAGAGACCGCCGGCACGGCTGCGTGGTCGAGGCCTGGCCGAATGGCCGAAGCCCGGTCGAAGCACGGCCGGACGGAATCTGAGTGCTGGTCCCCCTGCCCCCGAGGTGCCACCCGTTGTCGGTGGTCGGCCGACCGGGTGGCATCGCAAAGCCTATGGGCGCCGACGATCTTCGGCGAGGGCTGAGGGCGTGGGGACAAACACGCATAACGTGGGGAACCTTGACGCGCTGGGCTGTCGTGAATGTCGCGTTTAACGGAAATGGCGGCTATCGATGGCAGCCGACCCTCCCGGACCAGAACTCAGCCAGAACTCAGGTCGAGGGCGAGGGCGAGTGGAAGGCGACCTCCGGGTTCTCCTTCGACGGTCCGTCAAACAGTGCTGTGTTCCGGGACCGGAGATGCTGGTCGAAGAAGGCCGTTACGTAGTCGGCGGTGATCTCGCCCGAGCGCTTTCCGGACAGCGGGGCCGAGGGGTCGGTCATCCCGAGCTGACCGCCGAGTACCGGCATGTCGGTGAAGGTGAGGTGCCCGGAGTCGGCGACCGTGAGCCAGCGCTTCCAGCCGTGCAGGCGCTGCCACTCGCGCGGCCAGGACGCGTCTTCGGCGGTCGGGGTGTGGCCGCTGCGGGTGCCGAGCATGAGGACCGGGCGGTCGGTGGCGGTAGCCGGGACCGGGGCGAAGAAGGTGCCGTCCAAGTTGGCAGCGGCGCGGATGCGGTGGTCGGCGCCCATGGCCGTGGCGGCCGCGTTGCCGCCGAGGGAGTGACCGGCGGCGCCGATCTTCCGGGGGTCGATCAGGTCCCGGTAGTCGGGATGCCGTCCGTCGTCGGTACGGGGCCGGCCGCCCATCAACTCATCGACGACGAAGGAGATGTCGGCGGCCCGGTTACGGGCGGCTTTGGCCATCATCCTCTTCTCCCCCGCGTCACCGTGCGGCGCGTCCTCGACCTTCGCGCAGGCGACACATGTACGCATGTGCAAGGCCCCGCCCTCGCCCCGGGCCTTCCCCTTGCCGGGAAACTCCGTACCGAAGGACTCGTAGGCATGATCGATGACGGCTACGACGTAACCGCGCGAGGCCAGTTCCTCCGCGAGGCCGGTGAGCGTGGCACGGTGCAGGGTGAAGCCCGGCGAGAGGACCACGAGCGGATGCCTGCCCTTGGCCGGGCGGGCGGCGGGCCTGGCGTTCGTGTCTACGCCGGCCACCTGCTCACCGGCGATGACCTGGTCCAACTTCTGCCCCTTCAGAAGCAGTTCGGCTTCCTCGACCCCGATATACGGAGCACTGTCGCCGACGAAGCCGCCGTCGCCGCCGCCGCGCCGGGCCGGATAGAAGACGGACACCATCAGCTCGCGGGCACCGGACGAGGGCACCCACATGTCGCGGCGGCTCGCGTCCACGAGGTGGAGGGTGTCGCGTCCGATGCTGTGGGACCCGGACGGGCGGGGCAGGGAAAGCCCGTCTTCCCGCGTGGCCGGGGCGGACGCGGATACGGGTGCATGTGCAGCCCCGGCCGCAACTGCCGGAGTGTCCGCAACTGCCGGAGTAAGGAAGGCGAGGGAGGCGAGGGAAGCGACGGAGGCGACGGAGGCCACGGCTGCTGCGGCTCCGCGCCGCCGGATGCGGTTTCTGATCATGCCCCGGAGCGTACGAACCTCGGGGTGGTGCCCGGCACCGGCGAAAGTGGGGAGGTCCACTTAACTTTCGTCAGGTGCGGCACACTTCGGCCACCGACCGGGACACAACAGAGCCGCCCGCCGGGTTTCCCCGTGGCGGACGGCTCATGTCCGGGTGTCCAGAGATCAAAATCGGCGGCGGCAACGTAAGCGTCATGGGCCGCTGGACGACACCGACCGGGGCCGGCGACGGGATTCGAACCCGCGTTGCTCTCTTTGCAGGAGAAGTAGCCGCAACCTGCGCACCTGAACGAGGTACACGGTAGCTGTGACGGGTGGGCGGGGCACGCGAATTAGCATGCCCACCCGACTGCTGCCGCCCTCAGTTGCCGGTGCTGCTACCGCTGCCACCAGTCGCCCCCGCTGCTGCCTGCTGCACTTCCACCACCCTCCCCGGTACCAGTACGGCAAGGGTCCTGCGCGCTTCCCGCCGCAGCGACCGGCGCCGGGCGAAGGTCGCGGTGAGAGCGAGGATCGAGACCGTGCCTCCGTAGAGCATCGCGGTCATCGTGGAGAGGAGCCCGATCGTCATCGGGCACGCACCTTTCTTCCCCCATCCGGCCCGCCCGGCTCATGGCACGGGGCGGGCGTTGATGCGTTTCCCCACCACCGTACCCACGCCGACACCCACGTCAACTCCCCATACGCGCTCACCACTCGACATGCACGGTAAGCCGGGGGCGCGGGGGTGCGGCCCGCGTCCGCGGGGTGATCGTTCGGCGAGGGCCATTGTCAGTGGCTCCGCATAGAGTGAAATCACTCGGGAAGCTCGGGGAGAAGCCCTCGGAGAAGGAGCAGAAACATGTCCGCCAACAGGATTCAGCACAAGGTGAATCACGTCGCTCTGGTAGTGGACTGTTCGGGTTCCATGCGGCCGCATGAGAATCAACTCATTCGGGTGGTGGATGAGTTCGTGGCGGGGTTGAAGGCCGAGTCCGACAGCCTCGGCCATGAGACCCGGATCAGCCTCTACTCCTTCGATCACAGGGTGGAGAATCTCGTCTGGGACATGGACGTGAAGCACCTTCCGTCCATGCGGGGTCTTTATCAGGTGAACAACGGAGCCACGGCGCTCATCGAGGCCTCGCTGAAGTCCCTGGACGACCTGGGTCATATCTGGGAGGAATACGGAGAGCACAGCTTCCTCCAGATCGTCGTGACGGACGGCGAGGAGAACGCCTCCGGCGGCGACCGGCGGCACGACGGCGACATGACCATTCTCGGGCCGTGGCTCGACAGGATCTCGGCGAAGATGGGCGGGCTTCCCGGTCACTGGACGTCGGCCATCCTCGTGCCGAACTCGCTGGCCAAGCGGACCGCCCAGAATTACGGCTTCCCGGCCGGCAACATCGCCATCTGGGACGCGGATTCGAAGGAGGGCGTCGAGGAGGCGATAGGCACCGTCCGCGCCGCCGCCACCAGTTTCCTGCGGGCCCGCGAACAGGGCGTGCGCGGCACGAAGAACCTGTTCGCGGTCGGCCAGGACATATCCATCGACGAGGTGCGGGCGAATCTGGAACCGATTCCGGCCGACAGGTACCGGCTCCTGAAGGTCGACAAGGAGATCGAGATCCGCCCCTTCGTCGACTCGCATCCGGGCGTCACGTACGAACGGGGGGCGTGCTACTACCAGTTGGGTGCGCGGGCCCAGGTCCAGCCGAACAAGGAAGTCATCGTGGTCGAGAAGGAAACCGACCGCGCCTATACGGGAGACGCGGCGCGCAGCCTCCTGTTCGGTACGGGAATTCAAGGAACCGTCTCCGTGAAGGCGGGGAACAATCCCAATCTGGAGGTCTACGTACAGAGTCGTTCGGTGAACAGGAAACTCAAGCCGAAGACGCGTCTGCTCATCATGCTCTGAGGAATTCCGCTCGCCTTTCGCGGGCCGGGGTGGTGCGGGTCGGGATGGCGCGGGTCGAAGTGGCGCAGGGCCTGCGAGGCGCGCGGGGCTGTGCTCAGCGGTAGGGCGCGAGCATTCAGTAGCCTGTGCGAAGGAACTGTCGGAGCGGCGCCGAACTGCCCTTATTTCCCGGGCGGTCGGCGCCGTCGCCGGTGCAGAGAGACCGTCAACGTCCACCGACCTCAGGAAGTCGACATGCATCCTCAGTCCTCCGCTGATCCGTCTATTCCGTCAGCTCCGGCTGGTCCCTCTGCTCCGTCCCGAATGCGCGTCGATCTGCTGACCAAGGAATTCCCTCCGGAGATTTACGGGGGCGCCGGTGTCCATGTCGCGGAACTCGCCCGCGAGATGCGCGCCCTGGTCGATCTCCGGGTGCGCTGCTTCGGCGCGCCGCGCGAGGCGCCCGGCGTGACGGCCTATGCGGAGCCGGAGCTGCCGGGTGACGGGAACCCCGCGCTGCGCACCCTGGGGACCAACGTCGAGATGGCCGCGGCGTGCGCGGGGGCGGACGTGGTGCACAGCCACACCTGGTACGCCAACGCCGCCGGCCGGCTCGCGCAGGTCCTGTACGGCACGCCCCATGTCGCCACCACGCACAGCCTGGAGCCACTGCGCCCCTGGAAGGCCGAGCAGTTGGGCGGCGGCTACGCGCTGTCCTCCCTGGTGGAGCGCTCCGCCCTGGAGAGCGCCGACGCGTTGATCGCGGTGTCGCACGGCATGCGCCAGGACATCCTGCGCGTCTACCCGGAGGTGGACCCGGAGCGCGTACACGTGGTGCACAACGGCATCGACACCAGCGTCTACCGTCCCGACCACGGCACGGCGGCCCTTGAGCGGCACGGCGTGGACCCCGACCGCCCCATCGTCCTGTTCGTGGGCCGGGTCACCCGGCAGAAGGGGCTCGCGCATCTGCTGCGGGCGGCTTTCGAGCTGGACCCGCGCGCCCAGCTCGTGCTGTGTTGCGGGCAGCCCGACACGGCGGAGATCGGGGCCGAGACGGCACAGCTGGTCGAGGAGTTGCGCCGGGTGCGCGACGGGGTCGTCCGTATCGACGGCATGCTCGACCGGACCTCCTTGCTCCAGTTGCTCACCCATGCGTCCGTGTTCGTCTGCCCCTCCCTCTACGAACCGATGGGCATCGTGAATCTGGAGGCCATGGCCTGCGGCACGGCGGTCGTGGCGACCGGGACGGGCGGCATCCCGGAGGTCGTATCGGACGGCGAGACCGGGCTCTTGGTCCCCGTCGAACAGGAGCAGGACGGCAGCGGTACGCCGCTCGCGCCCCAGCGGTTCGCCTCCGACCTGGCGGCCGCCGTGAACCGGCTCCTGGCCGACCCGGACCACGCCGACCGGCTGGGGGCGGCCGGGCTCGCGCGGGCGCAGAAGGAGTTCGGCTGGGATGTGGCGGCGCAGCGTGCGCACGCCGTGTACCGGTCCGTGCTGGGCCGCCGCTGATCCCGCGCTGTTCCGGCGCTGATAGACCCTGGTCCGGCACTGATTCGGCGCTGCTCCGGCGCCGATGCGACACCGACCCGGCGCCGGTCCGCCGCCGATCCGCCGCGAACGCCGCAACCTCTGGTTGTCTGTTTGATCTCTTTGACCGGACCACCGTGGCCGCCGCTACGTTCCCAGACATGTCTCACACGACTTCCGCGCAGGATGCAGAAGGCGTCGTCGTCCCGGAGAATGTCGGGTCCGCAGAGGACGAGGCCGCTCCGGAGAGCGCGACCCGGGTCACGACCCTGGAGTTGTTCTTCGATCTCGCGTTCGTCTTCAACTTCACCCAGCTGGCCAGGGTGCTCAGCCGGGACATGACGCTGCGCGGTGTCGTCCAAGTACTGCTGATCTTCTGGCTGTTGTGGTGGATGTACGGCGGGTACGCCTGGCTGACCAATCATCTGCCGCCGCACCGCAGGCACCACCGGGTCCTGCTGCTGCTCGGCATGGCCTCCTTCCTGGTCATCGGACTCGCCACGCCCAACGCCTTCAGCGGTGACGGCGTCGCGTTCGGCATCGGCTATCTCCTGATCGTCTCCGTGCACGCCGCGCTCTTCGCGTTCGGCGGTCCGGGAGCGGCCCGCAACATGCTGCGTATCGCCCCGTTCCACACGGTGGGAGCGCTGCTCATCATCGGGGCCGGCTTCCTCGACGGCTGGGTCGTGTACGCGCTGTGGGCCACGGCCGTCACGCTGGAGATCATCGCGCCGATGGTCACCGGAGTGTCGGGGTTCGAGCTGAAGCCGGGTCACTTCGTGGAGCGGCACGGCCTGTTGATGATCATTGCGCTGGGCGACTCGTTCCTCGCGCTCGGCATCGGCACCAACGGCGGCCAGGCCGGCTTCGGCGTCGTGACCACGGCCATGCTCATCTTCGTCATCCCCGCCTGCCTGTGGTGGGTGTACTTCGACGAGGCGGAGAAGGCCCGGCGCGCCGAGCTGGCCCTGGAGCGGGAGGGCCCGGCCCAGCGCTCACGCCTCGCGCTCACCGCGTTCTTCTACGCCCATGTGCCGATGCTGCTCGGGCTGATCCTGATCGCCGCGGCCGTCAAGAAGACCATCGTGCACCCCTACGACGCGCTGGCCCTCGCCCCGTCCGTGGCCCTCGCCTGTGGCGTCGCGCTCTACCTCGCCGGAATCGCCTGGTTCCACGGGATTCTCAAGATCGGCCCGCAGCGTTTCCATTTCACGGCCGCGTTGCTCGCCGTCGCGGCAATTCCCGTGGGTCATTACGGAACGGCCGTGGCCGAAGTCGTACTGCTCGGTGTCCTGATCGGCACCGCCCTGCTCAGCGATCACCGCTGGACCAAGCAAATGGCGCACCTTTATCAGTGAGGCGCGCCCATATCAGTCTGAGTGAGGCGCGCACATATCAGCCGAACGCGCTTCCATCAAATAAAAGAGAAGGAGATTCCATGAGTTCCGCGGTGGACCGCCTGGACATCATCGAGACCTGCACCCGCATGGGCTGGTACATCGACCAGCGTGAGTGGGAGTCGCTCGGCGATGTGTTCAGCGACGAGATCAAGCTCGACTACACCAGCCTCAACGGCGGCGAGCCGGGCACCGTCACCGGCAAGGAACTGGTCGCCGCGTGGTCCGGGCTGCTCGGCAACTTCGCCGCCACCCAGCACCTGCTCAGCAATTTCCTGGTCGACGTGCAGGGCGACACGGCCGTCACGACCGCCATGTTCCAGGCCACGCACCGCATGCCCAACGACCACGGCGGGCCGCTGTGGACCCTGGGCGGCACCTACCGCATCGACCTGGAGCGCACGGCGGGCGGCTGGCGGATCAACGGCATCGTCATGACGACCACGTGGGCCGACGGAAACCAGCACCTCTTCGCCCGCGCCGCCGCACAGGCGGAGTCCGCGAACTCCTGAGCCCCGCCGCCACGCGGATACGCCAGTACACCGGTACGCCGATACGCCGATACGCCGGTACGCCGGTACGCCGGTACGCCGGTACGCCGGTACGGCCGCGATATCAGAAAGTCGACCACCTTTTCCTTGCTGGCTCCTGATTGCCTCGTTCAGGATTTCCATGGGATTCCTTCCATTTCTAGGAGCAGTTATGAGCAACACCACGGAAGAGACCAGGAAAGTCGTCCAGCGGTGGTTCGACGCACTGACGTCGGGTGATTTCGAGACCGCGCTCGACACGCTCGCCGAGGACGTCGAGTGGATCAACTACACGCCGGTCCCCGGCTACAACGACGACATGAAGTGGATTGGCAGCTACCGCGGGCGTGACGCCGTCCTCGAAACCCTGCAGATCTTCACCGGCGCCGTGGACGTGCGCTTCGAGAAGCTGGTGAACCTCGTCGTCGACGGCGACCAGGCCGCCGGGGTCATCCACGAGCTGTCGACCGTGCGGGGCACCGGCGTCGAGTTCGAGATCGAGTTCATCCAGTGGCTGACGGTCCGCGAGGGGAAGATCGCCCGCTGGAAGTCCTACACCGACCCTTCGCAGATCATCCGGGCCCTGCGGGGCGACACGTCGGGGCAGGAGGCCGCCTGATGAGTGCCGAACTGATCGCCGCCGTACGCGGCCGGGACACCGCGCGTGTCACCGCCCTGCTCGCGGACGGCGCCGACGCCGGTCACCGCGAGGCCGGCACCGGCCTCACCGTCCTGATGATCGCCGCGGGTCAGGCGGACGCCCCCACCGTCCGCGCCCTGATCGAGGGCGGCGCCGACGTCCTGACCGCCGACAGCCGGGCCGGCGCGACCGCGCTGCACAAGGCCTGCCAAGGCGGCAGCCTCGACGTCGTGAAGGCGCTCGTCGAGGCCGGTGCCTTCGTGGACGCGGTCGCGCCCACCACCGGGCACACCGCCCTGATGGACGCCCTCTGGTACAAGTACCCGGACATCGCCGAGTACTTGCTCGCGCGGGGCACCGCGCTCCAGGTCTACACGCACTACGGCTTCTCGCTGGAGCAGCACTTCGCGTACGAGCTGAACGTCAACACGTTCGGCAAGGACAAGCTGCTCAAGGCCGAGGAACACCTCAACGCACGCCGCGCCGACGACGAGCGGGCGGTGGCCCGCCAGGAGCTGATGGCCGCGACCGCGGAGGGCGACACCGAGCGGGTGCGCAAGCTGCTCGACGCCGGCGCGGAGGTCGACGAGCGCTCCCCCAACCTGAGCGGCTTCAACGACAGCCACACCGCGCTGCTCGTGGCCTGCCGCGACGGCCACGACGAGATCGTGCGGCTGCTGCTCGCCGCGGGCGCCGACGTGAACGCCGTCGAGCCCACCTTCGGCGCCGTGCCTCTGCACAAGGCCGTCTACAACGGCCACGCGGGCATCACCGCCGACCTGGTCCGCCAGAGCGGCATCGACCTCGACTTCCAGGGCGCGACGAACGGGTACAGCCCGCTGCACGACGCCCTGTGGCACGGCTACGAGGAGTGCGCGCGCACGCTCGTCGAGGCCGGCGCCCGGCTCGACCTGGTCGGCCACGACGGCAAGACGCCGCTCGACCTCGCCGTCGAGGTGTTCGGCGCCGACCACGCACTCACCGGCCTGATCCGTACGCGCGCCGCCGGCTGATCCGTATCCACGCCCCGACGACTCTGCACAGGCAGGGAGTTGCAGCATGTTGTTCTACGTCCAGATGAAGTGGAAGCACGAGGGACGCATCACCCTCGACGAGCTGTGGGAGCTCGAACAGGACGAGGCGGCCCACGCCCAGGAGACGGTGGATTCCGGCTTCTGCGTGGGCATCTGGAAGGTCGCCGCACAGAAGCGCGTGATCGCCATCATCGACTCGCCGGACGCCGAGGAGCTCGACCGCACCGCGCTCGGCCGGCTCCCCATGCGGGAGTACCTGGAGTTCGAGACCGTCTGGCCGCTGCGCGACTACCTCGGCTTCGCCGAGGACGTCAAGCAGCGCTACAAGGTCTGACCCGGAGCGGGGAGTCCGAGGACGTGAACCGGGAACGCAACCGCACCGCCCTTGTCACCGGGGCCAATCGGGGCATCGGCCTGGAGACCTGTCGTCAGCTGGATCTGGCTGGTCTCGACGTCGTGCTCGCCTCGCGTGACCCCGACCGCGGCCGGGCAGCCGCACGGACGCTGAACAGCCCGCGCATCCGGGCGGAGGAACTGGACGTCACCGATGCCAAGAGCGTCCGGCGCTGCGCGGAGCGGCTGGACGACGCCGGGGTCGAGGTCGATGTCCTGGTCAACAACGCCGGGATCTATCCGACCGTCTCGTACTTCTCGCTCGACGAGGACGTCATGCGCCGGGCCCTTGACGTGAACCTCATGGGGGCCTTCCACACCTGCCAGGCCTTCGTCCCCGACATGGTGCGGCGCGGTTACGGCAGGGTGGTCAACGTCTCCTCGGGGCTCGGCGCCCTCACCGAGAACGTGCCGTCGCCCGCGGCCTACGGCATCTCCAAGGCGGCGCTCAACGCGCTGACCCTGGTGGTGTCCGCCGCGGTCCCGCAGAGCGTGAAGGTCAACGCGGTCTGTCCGGGCTGGGTCCGTACGGACATGGGCGGCCGTGGCGCGCCGACCAGCGTCGAGAAGGGCGCCGACACCGTGGCGTGGCTCGCGCGTCTTCCCGACTCCGGGCCCACCGGGGGCTTCTTCCGCAATCGCAGAAGGATCGACTGGTGAGCGCGCTCCGCAAGGCCGCGATCGTGGTGGCCATCGCCGTCGCCGCCCTCACCGCGACGATCATGACGAGCGACTACGTGCGCGCGGTCGCCAAGGAAGCCGTACGCGACACACCCTCCGCGCACGACCCGGCGGCCCTCGCCGCGCTCGAACCGGCCGTGCGCGGCTATGTCGAGGCCGTCGACGCCGGGGACCCGGACGCCCTGGTCACCGTCTTCGCGCCGGATGCCACCGTCTCCGACACGGGCCGCGGCTTCCGTGGTCGCGCGGCGATCGGGGACTGGGCCCGCGACGAGGTGATCGGCGGCGAGCTGACCGTGCTGCGCACCACGCACGGGCCGAAGGGGCCCACGGTGCTCCTCCGCTTCGATCCCGAGGGGCTGATGGCCGGCTTCCGGGCCCGCTACACGTTCGACGTCGAGAACGACCTGATCACCCGGATCACCCTGCGCTACGCCTGAACCGTCGACTCCCTCAGGAGCCATCATGCCGAGCACCCGACCCCTGATCCCCGCCCTCGCCCTGTCCGCCGCGCTGCTGCTCGCAGGCTGCTCGGAGGGCTCCTCCGACCAGCCGGACAGCCCGTCCGGCTCCACCCAGCAGGCCGCGGCCCCCGACAAGGACGCCAAAGACACCAAAGACACCAAGGACTCCAAGGCCACCAAAGACGAGAACCGGAAGGACGAGGGAGTGGAACCCGCGGCCCAGGCCTATGTCGACGCCGTGGCCGACGAGGACCTCGAAGGACTGGTGGACGCCTTCCACTCCGACGCCCAACTCACGGACGTAGGAAGGAAGTTCAACGGCCACGACGAGATCCGCGACTGGGCCCGCAATGAGGTCATCGGCGGCAAGCTCACCGTCCTGAAGGACACCCCCCAGAGCAACGGCACCACGCTGCTCGTGCGCTTCGCTCCCGGCGGCACCGGCGGCTTCGAGGCCAACTACGAGTTCCAGGTGCGCGACGGCCGCATAGCCAAGCTCAACCTCCAGTACGCCTGATCGCTCGGTCGCCGTCCAAGTTCACCGGCTCAGTCACCGGCTCAGTCGCCTGATCGCTGATCGCGCCTTCCCGTACCGCTTCCGTCCCCCTCACAAGGAGTGGCTCTCATGAGTACCGCCACCGCAACGGGGCCCGGCGAGACCCGCAACAAGCTCGCCCTGGGCGCCCTCGGCCTGGGCGCCTTCGTCATCGGCACCGCCGAGCTGGTCATCGTCGGCGTCCTCAACCTCATCGCCGACGATCTGGACGTCTCGCTGAGCACGGCGGGCCTGCTGGTCACCGCCTACGCGCTCGGCATCTCCATCGGTGGCCCGATCGTCACGGCCGCGACCATCAAGGTGCCGCGCCGCACCCTGCTGTGGGGCGCGCTCGTCGTCTTCGTCCTCGGCAACCTCGCCGCAGTCTTCGCCGGGATCTTCGGCCTGCTCGTCGTCGCCCGGGTGCTGTGCGGCGCCCTGCACGGCCTGTTCCTGGGTGCCGCGTCCGCCGTCGCCACCAGCCTGGTCGCCCCCGAGCACCGCGGTCAGGCCGTCGGCCTGGTCTTCGGCGGCATCTCCGTGTCGACGGTGCTCGGTGTGCCGCTCGGCACGCTCCTCGGCCAGAACCTGGGCTGGCAGGCCACGTTCGCCGGTGTGGTCGTCCTCGGCCTCGTCGCCCTCGCCGTGATCATGGCCTTCGTGCCGTCCGTCGCGAGCACCGGCTCGACCGACCTCGCCTCCCAGGCCAAGCACGCCTTCCACCCCAGGGTGCTCGCCATGCTGGCGGCCGAAGTCCTGCTCATGGGCTCCCAGTTCATCGCCTTCACCTATCTGGCGGCGTTCCTGGAGGACGTCACGGGCATCGAGGGCGCCGCGGTCAGCGCCTTCCTGATGATCTTCGGTGTGTTCAGCGCCATCGGCACCATCGCCGGCGGACGCTTCGCCGACATCAACGCCTCGCGCACCCTGCTCATCGGCAACAGCGTGCTCATCGTGGCCCTGCTCGGCCTCTACTTCTTCCGGGAGAGCCCGCTGCTCGTCGGCGTGGCCCTCGCGGCCTGGGGCATCGTCGGCTTCGGTGTCACTCCCTCGCTCCAGCTGCGCGTCATCTCGCTGGCCGGCGAAGGCGCCGACCTGGGCGCCACCCTGGGCGCGTCCGCCGCGAACGTGGGTGTCGCTTCGGGTGCCGCGGTCGGCGGCTGGGCCCTCGCCTCCTTCGGCATCGCCGATGTCCCGCTGACCGCGCTGATCTTCTCCGTCATCGCGCTGCCCGCCGTATGGGCCACGCGCTTCCTCAAGGTGCCCGTCGCGCAGGGCCCGGCCGCCGGTCCCGCGCCGGCCGCCGCCGCGAGCGACAACACGCCCGTTTCCGCCAGCAGTTGAGCCCCGTAACACGCCCCGCATCCCAGAAATCCCCGTCAGGAGTAACGACGTGACCGACACCGGCCACCAGACCGTACGCGAAGCCACCCTGGATGTACTGCGGCAACTGGGCCTCACCACGATCTTCAGCAATCCGAGCCACAGCGAGATGAAGCTGTTCGAGGCCTGGCCCGACGACGAGTTCCGTTTCGTGATGGGTCTCCAGGAGGCGTCGGTCGTCGGCATGGCCGACGGCTACGCCCAGGCCACCGGCGAACCCTCCCTGGTCATCATCAACGGCGGCCCGGGCCTCGCCAATGCCATGGGCAGCGTCTACACCGCCGCGTCGGCGAAGACCCCGATGGTGATCCTCGGCGGGCAGCAGGCCCGCAAGATGCTGCTCGGCGAGCCGTTCCTGGTCGCCAAGGACTCCACCCAGCTGCCGAAGCCGTACATCAAGTGGGCCGGTGAGCCCGCCCGGCCGCAGGACGTCCCGGCGATGATCGCCCAGGCGTACCAGATCGCCAAGCAGGCCCCGCAGGGCCCGGTGTTCGTCTCCGTCCCCGAGGACGACTGGGTCAGGCCCGCCGACCCGAACCCGGTGCGGATCGCCCGGGTGACCAGCGCGGTCGCTCCGTCCGACGAGGCACTCGCGGAGATCGCCGCGGCCCTGGACGGCGCCGAGCGGCCCGGCATCGTCGCCGGCGGCCCCGTCGACGCGCAGGGGGCACGCGGCGCCCTGATCGAACTCGCGGAGAAGCTCAACGCCCGGGTGTGGGGCGCGCCGGTGTGGAACCGCGGCGCCTTCCCCGAGAACCACCCGCTCTTCGCGGGTGTCCTGCCGCCCATCCCCGAGCTGATCGGCGAGCGGCTCTCGGCGCAGCACGATGTGGTCGTGGTGTTCGGCGGCCCGGCGTTCACCCTGTTCACGGCCTGGGACCTCTTCTCGACCGCGCCGGCCGACCTCGACCGCAGCCCGCGCCCGACGCTGCCGGACTCGGTGCGGTTCCTGCACGTGACCGACGATCCGCAGGCCGCCGCGGCGACGCTCGCCGATCACAGCTTCGTCGCCCCGCCGGGAGCGGTCGTCAAGGCGCTGGTCCCGCGCGTCACGCAGCGGGAGCGGGCGGAACTCGCCCCCGTGCGCGAGCCGGTGGCGGTCCCTGAGCCGTCCACCCCGCTGACCCAGGCGTACCTCTTCCACCTGCTGTCCAAGGAACTCCCCGACGACGCGGTGCTCTTCGAGGAACTGCCCATCGCCCGCGCCGACTTCCACGAGCAGATCCCGCTGGGCGCCGACAACGGCTACTTCGCCACGGCCAGCGGCGCGCTCGGCTTCCCCTTCGCCGGCGCCGTCGGCTACGCGATCGCCAGGCCCGACCGGCGCGCCGTGGTCGTCGTGGGCGAGGGCTCCGCCCAGTACACGCTGCACGCGCTGTGGACCGCGGCCCAGCAGAACGCGCCGGTGACGTTCGTCATCCCGGACAACTCGGGCTATCTGTCGCTCAAGTACTACTTGCAGGACCAGAAGTCCTGGGAGAAGGGGTACGACCTCAGCGGCGTCGACATGGCCCAGCTGGCCCGCGGCTTCGGGGTGCGCGGCGAGCGGATCACGACGCCCGAGGGGCTCCAGGAAGCGCTCAGGGACTCCCTGAACGCGGAAGGTCCTGTCCTGCTCGACGTCATGGTCGACGACCCCGGCCTGTTCCGGCTCTGAGGAAGGAAACGCCCATGACCACCACGTCCCAGCCCCTCGGGGCCGACGAGGCGCCCTACCACCCGGAGGGCGACGTCATTCACCAGGCCGCGGGTCAAGGCAAGTCCATTTGGTTCGGCGACGCCATCTACACCTTCAAGGCGACGCGCGAGAACACCAACGGGTCGCTGACGCTCGCCGAGGCGACCGTGCCGCCCGGCGGCGGACCGCCGCCGCACATCCACCCCCATGCCGACGAGGCGTTCTTCATCCTCAACGGCACCATCGAGTTCCTCAACGGCGAGAAGACGTTCCTCGCCGGTGACGGCGACTTCGTGTTCGTGCCGCGCGGCACCCGGCACCGGTTCCGCAACGTCGGCGTCCAGACCGCGCGGCTCCTGTTCATGTTCACGCCCGCCTACCTGGAGAAGTTCTTCATGGAGATCGGCCAGGAGGCACGCGCCGGTGAGGCGCCGCTGCCCCTGACCCCCGAGCAGCAGCGGCAGATCGTGGATCTCGCACCGCGGCACGATCTCCAGTTGTCGCTGTGAGGGAGGCGAACGGCATGGCCGGCCAGGACACCATGCAGGCGGCCGTCATCGACGGCTTCGGCGCACCCGGCGTACTGCACGCCGCAGCTCACCCCGTGCCGGTACCGGGCGAGGGAGAGGTCCTCGTCCGCGTCCATGCAGCGGGCGTCAACGCGATCGACTGGGCGACGCGGGCGGGCCAGGGGGTGGGTGTGTCCGCCTTCCCGGCCGTGCTCGGCTGGGACATCTCCGGGACCGTCGCCGCCGTCGGGCCCGGCACCTCGCGGCTGCGGGTGGGCGACGCCGTGTTCGGCATGCCGCGCTTTCCCGGTCTAGCGGGCGGATACGCGCAGTTCGCGGTCGCCGACGAGAACGAACTGGCGCTCAAGCCCGCCGGGGTCGACGACGTCGTGGCCGCGTCGGCGCCGATGGTGGTGCTCACCGCCTGGCAGACGCTGTACGAGCACGGCGGCCTGGAAAGCGGGCAGCGCGTCCTGGTGCAGGGTGCGTCGGGCGGCGTCGGACACATCGCCGTCCAGCTGGCCGCGGCGGCCGGCGCCGAGGTCATCGGCACCGCGTCCGTCGCGAACCACGGCTTCGTACGTTCCCTCGGCGCGCACGACGTGGTCGAGCACGACGCCGTCGGCCGCTCCGCCAAGGACGTCGACATCGCGGTGGACCCGCGGGGCGGCGCCGACTTCCGGCAGCTCCTCGACGTGCTGCGCCCCGGCGGGATCGTCGTCACCCTCAAGGGAGAGGCGGACGGTCACCGGGCCGCCGCACGGGAACGCGGGGTGCGCGCCGGTTTCACGTACGTACGCCCGAACCGCGCGGTCCTGGAGCAGGCGGCCCCCATGCTCGCCGACGGGCGGCTGCAACCGTACGTGCAGGAGGTGCTGCCCCTGGAGGGGGCGGCCCGCGCGCACGAGATCGGCGAGCAGGGCCATGTACGCGGGCGCCTGGTCCTCGACCTGCGCTGACCCGGTCCCAGGGCCCCAAGGCCGCAAGGACCCCGACCCCCGACCAAAGAAACGAGGAAGCCCGATGATCCTGGTCACCGGCGCCACCGGGCACGTGGGCGGCGAGGTGCTCGCCCACCTGCTGCCCGCGGCGGACGCCCCGCCGCGGGCCCTGGTGCGCGACCCCGCCACGGCCGCGCTGCCACCGACGGTCGAGGCCGTCACCGGCGACCTGAACCGGCCCCAGTCGCTGCGCCCCGCGCTCGACGGCGTGGACGGCGTCTTCCTGCTGCCGGGCTACCCGGACATGCCCGGTCTGCTCACCGAGATCCGGCGGGCCGGGGTCGGTCACGTGGTGCTGCTCTCCAGCATCGCCGCGCCGGACGGCGACCTCGACAACGCGATCTCGGCCATGATGATCCGCTCCGAGGAGGCCGTACGCGCCTCCGGCGTGCCGTGGACGATCCTGCGGCCCAGCGGTTTCATGTCGAACACCTTCCAGTGGACGGAGCAGCTGGCCGCGGGGGACACCGTGCGCGCGGCGTTCCCCGGCGTGGCCGTCGCCATGATCGACCCGGCGGACATCGGCGCGGTCGCCGCCCGGGTCCTGCTCGACGAGGCCCACCACGGTCTGGCCCACGCCCTCAGCGGCCCCGAGCCCCTGCTGCCGGCGGACCGGGTGCGCGTCCTGGGCGAGGTGCTCGGCCGCAAGCTCCGCTTCGAGGGCCAGTCCAACGAAGAGGCCCGCAGCGAAATGGTCGAGCAGGGCGTTCCCGCCCCGTACATCGAGGCCTTCTTCCGCTACTACGCGGACGGCACCCTCGACGACTCCCAAGTGCGCCCGACCGTAAGGGAGTTGCTCGGCCGGGGGCCCCGCACCTTCGAGCAGTGGGCGCGGCAGCACGCGAGCACCTTCCGCTGACCCCGGCCCCGCATACACATCAACCGACCCCTGAAGGAGTGTCCGCCGTGACCACCACAGTGGAGACCGTACGTTTCAAGCTGACCCCCGGTTTCGACGCCGCCGCGTTCGCCGAGCTCGACCGGTCGGTCGAGAACGACTACATGGCCAAGCAGCCGGGCTTCGTCTCGCGGGAGGTGACCCGCAACGACGACGGCGAGTATCTGGTGATCGTGCACTGGGCCACCGTCCAGGACGCCGACGCCACCATGCAGGGCTTCTTCGGGGCCTCGCAGACCCGGGACTTCCTGGCCGCCATCGACAAGACGACGGTGGTGTCGGGCCGGTATGCGCAGCTGAGCAGCAGCAACTGAACAGCAACCGGACGCGGGGCGGAGCCCGTTGCCGTGACGCACGCGTCGCGGCAACGGGCTTCGTCGTTCAGATACCGCTCACCTTGGCCACCGAGAACGGCAGGTCGAGGGTGGCGGAGCCGAACTGGGAGCGGATCACGTGCAGGGATCCGTTCTTGCGGATGAGCGTCGTCGGGTGCTGGAGGGCCGGGTCGGTGGCGTGGGCCACGACGGATGCCGATGTGACGTCGGAGGAGACGGTGAGCCGGTTGATGCTGTCCGAGCCGAACTGGACGACCCACAGCTGGTTCTTCTCCCAGAGCAGCCCGTCGGCCGAGAGCAGGGTCCCGCCGGTCACCTTCAGCTTGTGCACACCGCCGGTGGCGGGTTCGAGCCGGAACAGGTCGCCGGAGGCCATGTCGACGGTGAGCAGGTACTTGCCGGTCGCGTCGGACTCGATGCCGTTGAGGGTGATGGCACCGTCGGGGTGGGGGGCCACGACGCCGTTCAGGTCGAAGCCGGCGGCCAGCGTGTCGGTGCCGCGGGCGGTGACGGTCTTCTCGATGGTGGCGGCGGGCAGCCGGTAGACGACCTGGCGCAGCGAGTCGGTGATGTACGCGCTTCCGTCGGGCGTCAGGTCGAGGTCGTTGAGCACGGACTTGCCGGGCGTGGGGCTGACGAAGCGGGCCAGGCGCTTGCCGTCCGCCGTGCTGTACACGGTCACGCCGTCCGCGTCGTTGACCCACAGCCGGCCGTTCTTGTCGACCTCGGTGCCCATGGCCTGGGTGCGGCCGTCGGTGCCCGCGGGCAGGAATTCGGTGGCCTGGGTCTGGCCGGAGGGCGCGCGGTAGACCGCTCCGGTGGCGAACGAGGTGACGTACAGGTCGCCGGTTCTGGGGTCGGTGGCCATGCCCTCGGGGTAGGCCTGGTTGCCGGGCAGGGCGATGGCGCGGCTTACGGTGACGGCTTCTGCGGCGTCGGGGGCCTCAGGGGCCGAAGTGTCCGCGCGGGCGTCGGTGGCCGGTGCGCTGAGTCCCGCGGCGAGTGCGCAGGACAGGGCGAGAGCGCAGGCGGTGAGCCGTCGGCGGGCGTGCGACAGGTGCATGGGGTCCTCGTTTCGGGAGTGCGGAAACGCCGGGTGTGCCCCGGCCGGCGTTGAGGACCATATGGCTGGATCTGGACGGGAGTTGGGGTGACCGGGAGGGGCTGGATTTCGCGGCCGTAACACGAACACGCAGGTCAACTGCGCCGCAGAGCACGGCACTTGGGGCTGAAATCAACTGCGCGAAGGCAGCGACTTTCGTAGGTGATCGACGAGATTCCGTATGGTGGCGAAGCTTCCGTTTCGCCCCGTGCCGAGAGCCGGGCCCCGACGATCACCTCACTCGGGTGCCGCGGCCGTCCGCTCCGGCACCGGTTCCGTGGCCCGCCCCGCAAGGGTTCCCGCGCCGGGGTACTCCTTGCCGCGCCACAGGATGACGCGCTGCGCGATCGGCTCGGTGAAGCGGGCGGCGAGCGGGCCCATGACGACCAGGAGCAGCACGTACGCGGTGGCCAGCGGGCCGAGTGAAGGCGCGACCGTGCCCGACGAGACCGCGAGCCCCGCGATGACGATGGAGAACTCGCCCCGCGCGACCAGGGCGCCGCCCGCCCGCCACCGGCCGCGCTCGGCGATCCCGGCGCGTTTCGCGGCCCAGTACCCGGTGGCGATCTTCGTCAGGATGGAGAGCGCGGCGAGGGCGAGGGCGGGCAGCAGCATCGAGGGGATGGTGGTGGGGTCGGTGCTCAGGCCGAAGAACACGAAGAACACCGCGGCGAACAGGTCCCGCAGCGGCATCAGCAGATGATGGGTGTTCTCGGCCACCTCGCCGGACAGGGCGATGCCCACGAGGAACGCCCCGACGGCCGCCGACACCTGGAGCTGCTGGGCGACACCGGCCACCAGGAGTGTCATGCCGAGGACGACGAGCAGCAGCTTCTCCGGGTCGTCGCTGGAGATGAAGCGCGAGATGACGCGCCCGTAGCGCACGGCGACCAGCAGCACGGTGCCGACCGCGGTGAGCGCGATGCCCAGCGTCAGGCCGCCCGCGAGCAGGCCCGTTCCGGCGAGCAGCGCGGTCAGGATGGGCAGATAGAGCGCCATCGCGAGGTCTTCGAGCACGAGGATACTGAGGATGACCGGGCTCTCCCGGTTGCCGAGCCGGCCCAGGTCGCCGAGCACCTTGGCGATGACGCCGGAGGACGAGACCCAGGTGACGCCGGCGAGGACCACGGCGGCCACCGGGCCCCAGCCGAGCAGCAGGGCCGCTGCGGCGCCGGGCAGGGCGTTGAGCAGGAAGTCGACGCCGCCCGCTGGGGCGTGGGTCTTGAGGTGGCCCACGAGGTCGCCCGCGGTGTACTCCAGGCCGAGCATCAGGAGCAGCAGGACGACGCCGATCTCGGCGCCGACCTCGATGAACTCCTCGCTGCCGCCGAGCGGGACGACGCCGCCCGCGCCGAACAGGAGGCCCGCGAGGAGGTAGAGCGGGATCGGCGAGAACTTCAGGCGTACGGCGAAGCGGCCGAGCAGCCCGAGGGCCAGGACGACCGCGCCGAACTCGATCAGGAAGACTGCGGAGTGCACGCGATCAGCCCCGCTCAAGGATCTCGTGGGCGCCGTCCACGCCTTCCCGGGTGCCGATGACGATGATGACGTCGCCCCCGTGCAGCCGGAAGTCGGGGCCGGGCGAGGGGATCGCGTGGGACCGGCGCATGACGGCCACGATCGAGGCCCCGGTCTCGGTGCGCATCCGCGTCTCGCCCAGGGTGCGCCCGTTCCAGTACGAGGTGCCGGTGATGGTGACCTGTTCGGCGATGAGGCCGAAGTCGCTGGTGTGCAGCAGGTTCGGGTTGTTGTGGCTGGGCAGCAGGGCGTCGGCGAGGGAGAGGGCCTCGGCGCCGGTGAGGACCAGGGAGAGGCCCGCGGAGTCGGGGTCGTCGTCGTGGTGCACGTTCAGGGTGCGGTTGCGGTCGCGGTGCGCGATGACCGACAGGGTGTCGTGCCGCCGGGTGGTCAGTTCGTACTGCACCCCGATGCCGGGCAACGGGGTGGTCCTCAGGCGGGGTGCAGGCATGATGTCTCTCCTTCGGTCTGCCCTTCGGTGTGTCCCTCGGTCTGCGTCACTGCTTGCGGAACCACACGGCGCCGAGCGGCGGCAGGACCACCGTCGCGCGGGCCGGAAACCCTTGCAGGGGCTCGGGAGCGGCGTGGACGCGGCCGGGGTTGGTGACTCCGGAGCCGCCGTACTGTGCGGCGTCCGTGTTGAGCACCTCGGTCCAGTGGCCCGCCTCGGGCAGCGCCAGGCGGAATCCGTGCCGGACGGTGGGCTGGAAGTGGAAGACGCACACCAGTGCCTCGCCGCCCTCGCCGTACCGCACGAAGGAGTAGACGTTGTCCTCGGCGGCGTCCGCGTCGATCCAGCGAAAGCCCTCGGGGCGGGTGTCCTGGCTCCACAGCGCGGGGTCGCCTAGGTAGCCGCGGTTGAGGTCGCGCACCAGGTCGCGCACGCCCGCGTGCGGGGCGTGCCGGAGCATGGACCAGTCGGGGCCTGCCTCGTGGGACCACTCGGTGTCCTGGGCGAACTCCTGGCCCATGAACAGGAGTTGCTTGCCGGGGAAGGCCCACATGAAGGCGAGGTAGGCGCGCAGGTTGGCCAGCTGCTGCCAGCGGTCGCCCGGCATCTTGGTGAGGAGCGAGCCCTTGCCGTGCACCACTTCGTCGTGGCTGATCGGCAGCGCGTAGTTCTCCGCGTAGGCGTACACCATCGGGAAGGTCATGGCGTGGTGGTGGTGCTGCCGGTGCACGGGGTCCTGCGACATGTACGACAGCGAGTCGTGCATCCAGCCCATGTTCCACTTCAGGGCGAAGCCGAGGCCCGCGTGGTCGGTGCGCCGGGTTACGCCGTCCCAGGCGGTGGACTCCTCGGCGATGGTGAGGACGCCGGGGCACCGGCGGGGCACGGTGGCGTTCATCTCCTGGAGGAACTCCACCGCTTCCAGGTTCTCCCGGCCGCCGTACACGTTCGGCAGCCACGCGCCGTCGGCGCGCGAGTAGTCGAGGTAGAGCATGGAGGCGACGGCGTCCACGCGCAGGCCGTCGACGTGGAACTCCTCGCACCAGTACACGGCGTTGGCGACCAGGAAGTTGCGTACTTCGTTGCGCCCGTAGTCGAAGACGAGGGTGCCCCAGTCGGGGTGTTCGCCGCGGCGCGGGTCGGGGTGTTCGTACAGCGCGGTCCCGTCGAAGCGGGCCAGGGCCCAGTCGTCCTTGGGGAAGTGCGCCGGGACCCAGTCCACGATGACGCCGATGCCCGCCCGGTGCAGCGCGTCGATCAGGGCGCGGAAGTCGTCGGGGCCGCCGAGACCGGCCGCCGGGGCGTAGTACGAGGAGACCTGGTAGCCCCAGGAGCCGCCGAAGGGGTGCTCGGCCACCGGCATGAACTCGACGTGCGTGAAGCCCAGCGCCTTGACGTAGGCGGGCAGTTCGACCGCCAGCTCCCGGTAGCCGAGTCCGGGGCGCCATGAGCCGAGGTGGACTTCGTAGACGCTCATCGCGCTGCGGTCCACGGTGCGTTCGCCGCGCCGTGCCATCCAGGCGTCGTCGCTCCAGCGGTGCCGGGAGCGGAAGACGATCGAGGCGGTGCCGGGGGCCGCTTCCGCGGAGGCGGCGAGGGGGTCCGCCTTCTTGGTCCAGCGGCCGTCGGGGGTGAGGATCTCGTACTTGTAGCGGCAGCCTTCGCCGGCCCCCGGCACGAACAGCTCCCACACCCCGCTGACGCCGAGCGAGCGCATCGCGTGCGCCCGGCCGTCCCAGTGGTTGAAGTCGCCGACCACGCGTACGGCGCGGGCGCCGGGCGCCCACACGGCGAACGCGGTGCCCGCGACCGCGCCCCAGCCGGACTGGTGCTCGCACACCCGGGCCCCGAGCACCCGCCACAGCTGCTCGTGCCTGCCCTCGCGGATCAGGTGCAGGTCGAGCTCGCCGAGGGTGGGCAGGAAGCGGTAGGGGTCGTCGTAGTCGAAGACGTCCGTGCCGTAGCGGACGCGCACCCGGTAGTCGGGCACGACCGTGCCTGGCAGGCGGCCCGCGAACACTCCCTCGCCCAGGTGGTCGAGTTCGAGCAGCGGTTCGCCCGCCGGGGTGGTCAGTGTCACCGCGTCGGCGAGCGGGCGCAGCACCCGTACGGTGACACCCTCCGCGCCCGGATGCGGTCCGAGCAGCGCGTGCGGGTCGCTGACGTCCCCGGTGGTGAGCCGCTTGAGGTGGGTGGCGGCCAGGGCGGGTGGGTGCTGTGCGGTGGTCACGACTGCGGGGTCCCGTCCGTGAGTATGTGGGCCACTTGGTGCCGCGGGTCGAGGCGCACGTAGTTGTCGCGGCCCCAGCGGTAGCTCGCGCCCGACAGGGCGTCGTGGACCTGGAAGGTCTCGGAGCGCTCCAGGCCGAGCGCCGGCAGGTCGAGGGTGATCGTCGCCTCGCGCGCGTCGTGCGGGTCGAGGTTGAGCACGACGATGACCCAGTCGCCGTCGGCGGCCCGCTTGGAGTAGCAGAGCACCGCGTCGCTGTCGGTGCGGTGGAAGCGCAGGTTGCGCAGCTGGTGCAGGGCGGGGTGGGCGCGCCGGATGCCGTTGAGGGAGCGGATCAGGGGGGCCAGGGAGTCGCCCGCCGCCTCCGCGCCCGCCCAGTCGCGGGGGCGCAGCTGGTACTTCTCGGAGTCCAGGTACTCCTCGCTGCCGGGTCCCGTGGGCACGTTCTCGTACAGCTCGTATCCGGCGTAGACGCCCCACGTCGGTCCGGCGGTCGCGGCGAGGACCGCGCGGGCCGCGAAGGCCGCCCTGCCGCCGTACTGGAGATAGGCGTTGAGGATGTCGGGGGTGTTCACGAAGAGATTGGGGCGCAGGTAGGCCGAGCTCTCCTCGCCGTCGAGTCCGGCAAGTTCGGAGAGGTAGGACTCGACCTCCTCCTTGGAGTTGCGCCAGGTGAAGTACGTGTACGACTGGTGGAAGCCGGCCCGTGCCAGGGCGTGCAGCATGGCCGGGCGGGTGAACGCCTCGGCGAGGAAGAGCACGTCGGGGTCGCTCTGGTGGACGGCGTCGATGAGGCGGTCCCAGAACGCGAGGGGCTTGGTGTGCGGGTTGTCGACGCGGAAGATCCGCACCCCGTGGTCCATCCAGTGCCGCAGCACCCGCAGGCATTCGGTGTGCAGGCCCTCGGGGTCGGTGTCGAAGTCGACCGGGTAGATGTCCTGGTACTTCTTCGGCGGGTTCTCGGCGTACGCGATCGAGCCGTCGGCGCGGTGCCTGAACCACTCGGGGTGCTCGGTGACCCAGGGGTGGTCCGGGGAGCACTGGAGGGCGAAGTCGAGTGCCACTTCGAGGCCCAGTTCACCGGCGCGCGCCACGAAGTGGTCGAAGTCGTCGAGGGTGCCGAGCTCCGGGTGGATCGCGTCGTGCCCGCCGTCGGCGGAGCCGATCGCCCAGGGCGAGCCGGGGTCGTGCGGGCCCGCTTCCAGGGTGTTGCCCGCGCCCTTGCGGTGGGTGGTGCCGATGGGGTGGACCGGCGGCAGGTAGACCACGTCGAAGCCCATGTCCGCGACGGCTTCCAGGCGCTTGGCGGCGGTACGCAGGGTGCCCGGTCGTACGGGTTCGGGCACGCCGTCGCGCGCGTCGGGGACGACGGCGCCCTCGGAGCGGGGGAAGAACTCGTACCAGGCTCCGTAGAGGGCGCGTTCGCGGTCCACCCTCAGTGGCAGCTCGGACGAGCGGGTGAGCAACCGCCGCAGCGGGTGGGCGGTGAGGAGTGCGCTGACGCCGGGGTCGTCCACGGCGGCGAGCCGTTCCTCGGGGTCCGGGCGCCGGTCCCGGAGCCGTCCGGCCGCGGCGGTCAGCTGCTCTGCCGCGTCACTGGTGACTGTGCCCGCGACCTCTTCCAGGAGCAACGCCCCTTCTTCCAGGACGAGTTCGGTGTCGATTCCGGCGGGCACCTTGATGTCGGCGTTGTGCCGCCAGGTGGCGTACGGGTCGGTCCAGGCCTCCACGCGGTAGGTCCAGTCGCCCTCCCGCGGGGCGCTGATCCACGCGGTGTAGCGGTCGGTGCCGGGGGCCACCAGGCGCATGGGGGACAGGGGCCGCCGGTCGCCGTCGGGGGCGGTGAGGACGACGCCGGCGCCGACCGCGTCGTGTCCCTCCCTGAAGACCGTGGCAGAGACCTCGAAGTCCTCGCCGGGTACGGCACGGGCGGGGGTCAGGCCGCCGTCCACGCAGGGCAGCACGTTCACGATGGGGATGCGCCCCGCGCGGGGCCCTGGCCCCCTTCGGCCCGTCGGCCCGCAGGGCGGCGGTGCGCCTTGGGCGGTCGGGCGCGTCGTGTCGCGCTGCATGGGCTTGCCCTCCATAGTGCTCGTGCCTCCTCGCACCGGGGTGCGGTCGCTGGACAGGGGTGTTCGGCGGTGCGAGCGGGTCGCGTCGACCGGCGGACGCGGTCAGCGTCGGATCGCCGTGGTGCCGTTGCTGACCTCCGAGATGATCCGGCGGTATCCCGACACCAGGGGGTGGTGCGGGTACGCCGTGGAGAACAGCTGTTCTCCGGCGAGCGAGGCCATCTCGGGCGCGTAGGGCAGCACGGTGGTGATGCGGGTGTCGTAGGCCGTCTCGACCTCGCCGCGCAGCCGGTCGGCCATGGTGCCCTCGGGGGCCATGTTCACGGCGATACTCATGGTGCCCAGGCCGAGCCGTCCGGCGAGCGCCGTCGTCTCCTTGGCGCCGGCGAGGTCGAGCCGGTCGGCGCGGGTCACCACGACCAGGCCGTCCGAGCTGGCCATGGCGGTCACGGTCTCGTTGTTGAACCCGGCGTGTGTGTCGAGCAGCAGCACGTCGAGCGCGAGCGTGTCGATGAGCCGGTCGAAGCCCTCCCTGAGCAGGCCCACGTCGTAGCCGCGGCCCATGATCTCGTTGACGCCGGTGGCCTGGCTCCTGGCCGGGACCAGGAAGAGCCCCTCGTGTCCGGCGTCCCGGTCGACGGCGTAGGCCGCCTCCTCGATCTCGCAGCGGCCGATGAGGTAGTCGGTGAGCGAGCGCCGGGCCGGGGCCGTCGCATCGCCGAACATCACGTCCAGAGCGGGCGTCTGGATGTCGGTGTCCACCAACGCGACCCGCAGACCCGATGCGGCGAGCAGCAACCCGAGATTGGCGGCCGTGCTGGACTTGCCGGTGCCCCCTCGATAGGAGTGCACCGTGATGATCTGCGACATGTTCTCCACCTGACAGTTCTTGCTCGTTCGCGCGTCGGCCGGCGGGCGGCTCCGGTCAGTCGGCGGTCTTGGCCGGCGCCCGCCAGTGCACGGCCATCATCGTGATGTCGTCGGACTGTTCGGCCTGGCCGACGAACTCGCTGAGCGCGCCGTCCATGTGGTCGAGGAGCTCCTCCCCTCGTCCGGCGGCGTCCGTCAGCTGTTCGAGGAGCAGGTCCTCGCCGAAGAACCGGCCCGTCTCCGAGCGGGCCTCGGTGACCCCGTCGGTGTAGATGAAGAGGGTGTCGCCGGGGCTGATCTGCGCGTATCCCAGGGAGAAGGTGCAGTCGGGCATGACGCCCACGGCCGGGCCCGTCGGCTGGAGCAGTACGGGCGGCGCCCCGCTGCCGCTGACCAGGACGGGCGGGTTGTGCCCGCCGTTGATGTAGACGAGGTTGCCGGTGACGGGGTCCAGGACGCCGAAGAACATGGTGGCGAAGTAGCCCTGCTTGATGTGGTTGCGGGTCAGGTAGCTGTTGGTGCCCACGACCGCGTTGAGCAGGGGTGTCGCGCCCACGACGGGGATGGCCCTGGTGTGTTCGGCCCAGCCGGGTTCCTCGCCCATGAGGTCCGCGGCGATGAGGTTTTGCAGGCCGCTCTGTTCGGCCGTGTGCCGCAGGAGCGAGCGGATGAGCGCCATGAACAGGGCCGCGCCGACTCCCTTGTCGCATACGTCGGCGACGACGAGGGCAAGGCGCCTGCGGTTGACCAGTTCGAAGACGTCGTAGAAGTCCCCGGCGACGGTGCGCGCGGGCCTGAAGCGCACCCGTATGTGCCAGTCGTCGGGGCTGGGCAGCGCGTCCGGCAGGAACCCGAGCTGTATCTCCCTGCCTATCTCCAACTCGCGCTCGTAGCTGAGCAGTTCGGCGTGTGCGGCGACTTCCTCCATGTTCCGGTTGAGTTCCGCGTGCTGGTGGCAGTCGCGCAGCCGCGCCTCGACGAGGACGGGGTGGAACGGCGGGATCAAGTAGTCGGAGCCCGCGCGCACATGACCGTCCAGGAGGTGCAGATCGCGGTCCGCGTAGGCCACCACCGTCGGCTGCTGGCCCTCGTCCGCCAGCCGCCGTGCCACGGATCTGACCGTGTGGGGCGACAGTGTGGCGTGTGCGAGCAGCGCGGTCACCGCCGGCATCCGCCCCGGCGACGCCGCAAGGACGTCGCCGGGGGTGCAGGTGTGCGTCTCGGCTCCCACGGCGTCCAGCGCCTTGGCCAGACCCGGGGGCACGTCGCGCCGCTCATCCAGTATCAGCACCTTCGTCTGCGCCATCTCCGCCTCGTCTAGTCCGCTGTCGGCCGGCGCATCACGAGGGTGCTCACATTGCGCCCCGCGACGAGCTCGTACTCAAAGGTGTCCACCGCTGTGAAGGCCAGGAAGACGCCGAGTCCGCCGATGGGCCGCTCCTCCAGGGGCACGTCGAGTTGCGGTGCCCGCATGCCCTGGCGCGGGTCGAACGCCGGGGCGTCGTCCTGGAAGCGGACCCAGACCTCGTCCGGGTCGATCCCGCCGTCCACCGTGATCTCGCCCGGCTCACCGCGGTAGCCGTGCATGACGATGTTGGTCGCCAGCTCGTCGGCGGCCAGGCGCAGCCGGTAGAGCGAGCTCTCCGTAAGGCCGGCCCGGTCGCCGAGACCGAGCACGAAGGCGGACACCGGCTCGAGCGATTCGACCGATGCGGGGATCCGGAGTGCGTTCGTCCTGCCGCACCCGGGCGCCTTTGCGACGCCCGCCGCCTCGGCGGCCCCGGCGGGCCGCGAGGCCTCCGCGGTCCGCAGAGCCTCCGCGGTCGTGAAGTCGAACGTCATCTCGGTCCGTCCCTTCAGGCGTCGACCAGGTCAATGCTGTGGTCGAAGCCGGCGAGGCGGATGGTCCTCGCCACCGGCTCGGACGCTCCGACGACAGCGATACGCACCCCGTCGCCCATCTTCTGGCGGGCGAAGACCAGGGAGCGCAGGCCCGCGCTGGAGAGGTAGCCGAGCTGCTCGGCGCGGATGACCAGTTCGACGGCGCCGGCGCCCGCGGCCTTGCCGACGGTCTCGTGGAACTCGCCCGCCGTCGAGGCGTCGAGTTCGCCCTTCAGCTCGATGGTGGCGACCTTGTCGTTGATCCTGAGCCGCACGTCAAAAGCCACGGTGGTTCTCCTTCTGCGTCTGGTGGTCGTCCCGGTCGGCCGTGCGGCCCACCAGGACGACCGCGGAGTGGGCGCCCAGGTGGTAGCGCCAGGGGTGCTGGAGTCCGGGCTCGGCGCCGACGGGGTGGACGGTGGTGCCGGTGTCGGCGAAGAGGTGCCAGCGCTGGCCCTCGGGCAGTGCGGGCAGCTCCAGGTCATGCGCTTCCCAGTGCGCGTTCACGGCGACGTACACGTGGTCGTCGGCGACGCTGCCGGACTTGGCGTGCCGGCCGCACCGCATCATGGCGAGCACCCGGCAGTGGTCGGCCCAGTCCGGCGCCCAGGCGCGCACGCCGTGCCAGCTCACGTCGGGGTAGCCGCTGCCGACCCGGTCGGTGCCCGTGGGGTGGTCGCTGGTGCGCAGCACGGGGTGGGCGTGCCGGAAGGCGATCATCGAGCGTACGAAGCCGAGGAGTTCGGCGTTGGCGTCGACGAGGCCCCAGTCGAACCAGGACAGTTCGTTGTCCTGGCAGTAGGTGTTGTTGTTGCCGAGCTGGGTGCGGCCGACCTCGTCCCCGGCCAGGATCATCGGAATGCCCTGGCTGGTGAGCAGGATGGTCAGCAGGTTCTTCATCTGCCGCAGCCGCAGTTCCCTGACGTGCGAGGAGGCGCTCGGCCCCTCTTCGCCGCAGTTCCAGCTGTTGTTGTCGTCGGCGCCGTCGTTGTTGTTCTCGCCGTTGGCTTCGTTGTGCTTGTCGTTGTACGAGACCAGGTCGGCCAGGGTGAAGCCGTCGTGGGCCGTGATGAAGTTGACCGAGGCGGACGAGGTGCGGCCCTGGTAGAGGTCGGGCGAGCCCGCCATCCGGGTCGCGAGCTCGCCGACCAGGCCCGGTTCTCCCTTGACGAAGCGGCGTACGGTGTCGCGGTATTTGCCGTTCCACTCCGACCAGCGGCCGTAGTTGGGGAAGTTGCCCACCTGGTAGAGGCCGGCCGCGTCCCACGCCTCGGCGATCAGTTTCGTGTGGCGCAGGATCGGGTCGTGGGCCAGCTGTTCGAGCAGCGGCGGGTTGGGCAGCGGGGTGCCGTCCGGGGCCCGGTCGAGGATGGCGGCGAGGTCGAAGCGGAATCCGTCGATGTGGTACTCCGCGACCCAGTGGCGCAGGCAGGACAGGACGAAGTCCCGTACGACCGGGTGGTTGCAGTTGACGGTGTTGCCGGTGCCGCTGAAGTTGTAGTACTCGCCGCGCGGCGTGAGCATGTAGTACGTGGCGTTGTCCAGGCCGCGGAAGGAGATGGTGGGGCCCTGCTCGTTGCCTTCGGCGGTGTGGTTGAAGACGACGTCGAGCACGACCTCGATGCCGGCCTTGTGCAGCTCCTTGACCAGCGTCTTGAACTCGTCGGCCTGCATGCCGAACGGGCCGGTCGCCGCGTAGCCGGCCTTGGGGGCGAAGAACGAGACGGTGTTGTAGCCCCAGTAGTTGTACAGGCGCTCGCCGCTGACCGGGTCGGTGCGCGGGTTGTCCAGCTCGTCGAACTCGAAGACGGGCAGGAGCTCGACGCAGTTGACGCCGAGGTCCCGCAGGTAGGGGATCTTCTCGCGCAGTCCGGCGTAGGTGCCCGGCGCCGACACGCGTGAGGACGGGTGCCGGGTGAAGCCGCGCACATGGGTCTCGTAGATCACGAGGTCCTCGGCGGGGATGCGCAGCGGCTGGTCGCCGCCCCAGTCGAAGTCGTCGTTCACGACCTGCGAGCGGTAGTGGTAGATGTTGTCCCAGTCGGGCTCCGTGCCCCACACCTCGCGCCCCGAGATCAGGCGCGCGTAGGGGTCGCTGAGCACCTTGCCCGCGTCGAAGCGGTCGCCGCGGGCCGGGTCGAAGGGTCCGTCGGCGCGGAAGCCGTACTCCAGGTTCTCCAGGTCGAGCCCGAAGACCGTCATGGCGTACACGCTGCCGATGCAGAACTCGGGCGGGAACTCCAGCTCGGCGCTGGGTTGTGCCGCGCCGCGCTCGAAGAGCACCAGGCTCATGGTGGTCGCGCCGTCGGAGTAGACGGAGAAGTTGACGCCGCCGGGCACCGGGGTCGCGCCGTAGGGGAAGGGCCGGCCCGCCCTGACCCGGTAAGGACCGATGCGGTGGGTCGGGAAGCCGTCGATGCGCTCGCGCATGTCGGGGGTGGTCATCGGCCCGTACGTTCCAGCTCGGTGTCCAGGTCGTCGGCGATCCTGAAGAAGTCCAGGAAGCCGGTCGCGGACATGACGAACGAGACTTCTTCGGAGAGGCCGACGAGGGTGATCTCGGCGTCCAGCTGCTGGGCGTGGCGGTGCACGATGAGCAGGGTGCGCAGGCCGGCGCTGGAGACGTACGAGATGCCGGTGAGGTCGATGAGGACCGTGGAGCCGTGGCCGATGAACGGAAGGAGCTGGGACTGGAGTCCCCCGGACGTGGTGGAGTTGATCTCGCCTTCCAGGGCGACGACGGTGACGCCTGCGAGCACCTGTGAGCTGACCTTGACGGTCATCCCGTCACCTCCTTGCGGGCGTTGGGTTCGAGGCGGACCTTGACCTTGACGCGGCCGGAGGTCTCGGGCAGCCGGACGGTCAGGGCCTGGGCGTTGAAGTCGGTGTGCTCCTCGCCGTCGATCTCGACGGCGGCGATGCGCACGGCTCCTGCGGGCAGCAGGTCGGGAGAGACGCGCAGGACGCGGTCCTCGATCAGGGCGGGGTCGGGCTTGAACCAGAAGTCCATCGGCTTGCCGTTGATCAGCAGGTTGTTGTAGACGGCCGCGAGGTAGCACAGCTCGGCCGAGTGGTACATCGACATCGAGTGGCTGCCCTTGAGGCGCTCGACGCCCAGCAGGTACGGCAGGCCGCTGGCCATGGTGTTGAAGTAGACGGCGCCCTCGTCGTGGTCGAGGAAGAAGGCGTTGTAGAACGACTGGGCGTCGCGCGCCTCGGTGCGGAAGTCGGCGCGCCCGGTGACGCCGTGCAGGATGAGGTAGGCGAGGATCGCCTGCTCCTGCTGCCACCAGGCCTTGCGGTCGTGCCAGGCGAAGCGGAACCGGTCCTCGCCCTCGGCCTTGACGCGTTCCACCACGTCGTACCAGCCGCCCCGCTGGCGGTCGCTGCCGACCTCGGGCATGGTCTCGCCCAGGGAGACGGCGGTCTCCAGGTAGGCGTCCTTCTGCCGCAGCGAGTTCATCCGGATGAGGTTCCAGGCGATCTTCAGGTTGTGTCCGACGACCGCGCGGTTCTGCTGCCATCCGTGGGTGGTGTCGTGCGACCAGTCCGTATGGAAACGTTCCTGCACGAACGGGCTGTTCTTGAGGTCGGGGAAGCGCTCGACGATCGTGTCGAAGGTGTACTCCAGCATGTCGGCGTACTTCTGCTCGCCGGTCGCCAGGTACAGGTTGATCAGGTACGCCGGCGCGTGGTCGCCGACCGAGTTCCAGTTCTTGCGGCCCTGGTTGGGGCCGAGCGAGGCGTGGTGGGGGCTGAGCAGGATCGGGTCGATGTGCGAGAAGTAGCCGCCCGCCTCGGGGTCCAGGTAGAACCGGTCGAAGAGGCGGATGGTGGCGTCCGCGTCCGCCTTGATCCGCGGGTCGCCGGTGACCCGGTAGGTCTGCACAGGACCGGCCAGCGCGTAGATCTGCTCGTAGGCGGGCAGCGCGTCGTAGTCGTCGGAGAACTCGGACGTGAACAGCTTCTTCTCGACGTCGCCGTCGACCTTGAGGCCGTGGTACCAGTACACGACGTTCTCGTCGGTGTCGACGAACCGCATGTGCTCGCGCAGGTACTCGGTGCCGCGCTCGGCGACCTCCAGGTACTCGTCCTCGCCGGTGAGCAGGAAGGCGGAGGCCATGCCGTAGACGAGCCGGGAGATGGTGTCGGTCTCCTGGACGTGGCTCGCGGTCTTGTCGCCGCCGAGCCTGATCTCGGTGCGGTAGTCGCGGAAGTCGATGGGCCCGTCGCCGAACTGGGCCTTGCGGTAGAAGCCGGCGATCTCCTTGATCTGCCGGACCCACCAGCCCGCTTCCTCGAAGCGGTAGTCCTCGGGGTCGCGGCCCAGGAAGATCAGCCGCTTGGCCTCGAAGCGCAGCCCCTGACCGTGGGGGTAGAAGATGCCGTACGCGATGACGAAGGCGTCCTGCGTGAGCAGCTCGTCCACGTGCCCCGACGCGTCCTGGTAGGGCTCGCCCAGGTTGTGCAGGAGCTCGGCGCTCGGGCCGCCGTCGAGTCCGACGTCGAAGAACCGGCCGTCGGCGGTGACCAGGGTGAAGACCCGGGCCTGGCCGTCGAACGCGGTCACCCGTCCGGCGACGGTGTCCGAGAAGGTGAAGTCGACGTTCCTTGAGATCTCTGACATTGCTGTCACACCCCTCGCAGCACGAGTTCGTCGATGATGGTCCTGGCGAACAGATGGCAGTGGTCGCCGGTGCGGGCGGTCACCAGGTCTCCGTCGACGACGACGTCCTGGTCGACGTAGTTGGCGCCCATGTTGCGTACGTCGCCGAGCAGGTTGTTGTGGCAGACCACCTTGCGTCCGCGCACCACGTAGGGGATCGAGGAGGCCAGCCACATGCCGTGGCAGATGATGCCCTTGACCACTCCGGAGCGGGCGAAGGCCCGGCGCAGCAGGTCCGTGGCCGGCGCGAGCCGCTCGATGTCCTCGGTGTAGCGCAGCCGGTCGGCGACCATGCCGGAGGGCACGATCAGCGCCTTGTACTCGCGCAGCCGGCGGTCGTCCAGGTCCTCCAGGCTGCGCGTCACCGTCAGGGGCGCCCGGTGCTCGTGGCCGGTGAAGGTGATGGACTTGTTGCCCCACATCCGGGTGACGAAGTCGACGCGGGCGCCTTCCTCGGCGAACCGGCGCTGGTAGTAGGCGATTTCGGGCTCGTAGAAGTCGCTCTCCGCCAGGATCGCGATCTTCTGTCCGCTGAGCACCCCGTCACGGGACGGTACGTCAGCCATGGTCTCCCCCTTCGGTGGTCCGCAGGTCGATGAGGAACGGCTTGTCGTCCGCGAGCATCCGCTTGACCGCGTAGCCGACCTGGTCGTGGTCGTCGACCCGCAGGGCGTCGACGCCGAATCCCTCGGCGATCTGCGCGAAGCCCAGGTCGGGGCGGGAGAGGTCGAACGGCGTGGGGTACCCGTGGGGGGCGACGTCCCGTTCCCGCCAGTACTGCTCGATGTTGAGGTCGAGCAGCTTGTAGCTGCGGTTGTTGCAGATGACGAACTTGGCGCCGATGTCGTGCCGTACGGCGGTGTAGAGCGCCTGGAAGGTGTACATGGAGCCGCCGTCGCCGGTGAAGCCGATCACGGTCTTGTCCGGGTGGGCCAGCTTGATGCCCATCGCGCCGGGGATGCCCACGCCGAGCGAGCCGCCGCGGGTGGAGAACCAGTGGCCCGGCCTGCGGCCCGGCAGATGGGCGTTGAGTGCGCCGGCGGCGGTCAGCGCCTCGTCGAAGACCATCACGTCGTCGGGGACCTGGGCCGCCAGTTCCCGCAGGAAGGCGTGGAGCAGCGAACCGTCGTCCGTGACCGGCGCGGGCCGCTGTGCCCGGCGCGTGGCCAGGCGCTCGGCCGCCGCCGCCCGGTCGGAGTCGGACAGCTCGCGCTCAAGCTGCGCGGAGAGCGCGGAGAGGGTCTCCTTGGGGTCGGCGACCAGACCGAGGGTGACCGGGTGGTTCTTGGCTATCTCGTAGTCGTCCAGGTCGATGTGGACGATCCGGGCGTCCGCGCGGAAGGGGTCGCCGGTGTCCGGGAAGACCTCGGGGAAGGTGTACGTGCCGACGACCAGGACTGCGTCGGCGTCCTTGACCGCGGCCGTGCTGACCGCGCCGAACATGTGGCCCAGGTCCCCGCGGTAGAGGGGGTGGGTGACGTCGAGGTTCACCTCGGAGTAGTTGACGCCGTGCACGTCGGCGCCCAACTGCTCGGCCACCCGCACCAGTTCCCGCTGCGCGCCGGACGCCGCCACGCCGTCCCCGACCAGGACGAGCGGATGCCGGGCGCCGGTCAGGAGGCGTGCCGCCTGCTCCACGAGCGGGGCTGCCGGCACGCTCCTGGTGCTGGGCGCCGAACTCGGCACGATCTGCTCGGTGTTGAGCGCGTCGAGGACGTCGAGAGGCAGCGCCACGAAGACGGGTCCCATCGGCGGCGTCATCGCGATCTTCATCGCGCGGCGCAGGACCCGCAGGACAGAACGCGGGTCGGTGACGCGGGTCGCGTACTTGGTCACGGGCTTGGCCATGGCGACCAGGTCGGCGGCCATCTGCGCGTCCATGGACTCGTACCGCACGCCCGATTCGCCGGCGATCGTGAGGATCGGCGAGTGACCGCGCTTGGCCTGGTAGAGCATGCCGATGGCGTTGCCGAGTCCGACGCCGCTGTGCAGCTGGAGGAGTGCGGGCCGGCCCGTGGCGCGGGCGTAGCCGTCCGCGATGCCGACCGCGACGGTCTCCTGCAGGGTCAGGATGTACTGAAGGTCGCCATAGTCCTCCAGCGCGTCCAGAAAGCCCTGCTCGACCGTCCCCGGGTTGCCGAACATAAAGGGAATTCCGTCGGCAATGAACTGCTCGATGATGGCCGCATTGCCCTGCCTGGCCCCTCGCCCCATGTCTGCCTTCTCTCGATTCCTCAGTCGTTGCCGCGCATTACCAGCCGAAGCGGCGCAGGCCGTCTTCGAGCACCTCGACGACCTTTTCTCCGGTCAGATAGGAATCCGGCGTCGAACGCCCGGTGATGAACGGATAGTCCACGATCACCGAGGTCTCTTTTCCGAAGTTCCCGTGATAGCGGCCGTCGGGGCCCGTGGCGTCACGCAGGATGTATTCGAGCGGATACGGCGGCGGGCCGATCACGAAGTCGGTGCCGAGGAATCCGGTGCCGTCCTTGTAGTCGTACTCCTTGCAGTGGCCCGTGACGTGCTTGCCCCAGATGATCGACTTGCGGTCCTCCCAGTCGCGGGCGAAGGCCAGCGGCGCGACGCCGTAGCACTCGGCCGCGATCGGCTTGCCGGCGCGCAGGAAGGACAGGATGATCTGATGCACCCGCTCGTTGTTGGCGAGGTCCACGACCGGACCCGAACCGCCGACGATGAGCAGCGCGTCGTACTCCTCCAGCTCCTGCGCCACCACGTCGACGGCCCGGTGGTAGGCCTCCAGCTTGCGCAGGTAGTCGTCGTCGGCCGTGTAGGGGCGCTCGGGGATCCAGCTGGAGATGTCCGTCGGGTCGTCGAGCCGCTCGGAGGCGTCGATCTCGCGCGTGAGCTTGGCGACGGCCTCGGAGGTGACCGAGCGGCCGAGCGGCGGGTCGATGTACTCCGGGTCCATCGACGGCGGCAGCGCGTGGGCGCGCTTGCCGGTCGGGGTGGCGAACTCCACCTCGTAACCGCGCTGGTCGAAGTGGTGCAGGGGTCCGACGAGCTCCTCGCCCCAGTAGCCGTACTCCGACAGAATGACGAGGATCTTCTTGGCGTTCTTCCTGGCCACGCCGGCTCCTTCGGTAATCGGTTCGGGATGGGTGGCCGGGCGCCGCGACGGAAGGGGGCGGCGCCACAGCCACCTGATCAGGGGGATCAGCGGGCCTGCGGGCCGATGATCCAGTTCTCCTTCGACGCGAGGGAGAAGACGTACTTCTCGTCGACGATCTCGTCGCGCGCCGCCTTCACCTGCTCGGTGAAGTAGGGCGAACGCAGCGCTTCCTCCAGGGCCCGCGCGTCGTCGAACCACAACTGCTCGACGCTGTCGAAGGACGCCTCGCCGAAGACATAGGCGCCGTCCACCGTGTGGGCGTGCAGATAGCGGCGCAGGCCGGGCGTGCCCTTGACCACCGAGGCGTACGAGTCGAGGGTCTGCTTGCGGTAGTCCTCCAGGGCGAGGCCCGGACGGCGCTTCTGCAGGACGGTGAGCTTGACCCAGTCCTGGCCCTTGGCGAGCGGCGGTCCCGCGACGATCTCGTGCGCGGTGGTGTCGACGACGATCGTCTGCCAGAACGCGGCCCAGTTCGGCTCGTCGAGCCGGGCGCCCTGCAAGAACTCCTCGGTCTGCAGCGAGGCCAGCTGCTCCTCGCCGTTGGCCAGGAAGATCTCCGCGATGCCCTGGTGCGGCAGCGCGGGGCTGCCGAGATTGCCCTCGATCTCCACCACCGTGTCGACCATGTACTTGCGGATCTGCGGAATCTTCGACGCGTACCGCACCGCGTGGACATTTACCCAGTAGTCCTGGAATTCCTGTGCCGTCATACCCGGCTTGGGCGCAGCCAGAATGAACTGGTGGATCATCGGATTCTCCTTTGGATGGGCTCACTCATGATGTCCAGCGGGCATCAAGAGGGGCAAAGAAGGAAAACCTACTTCCTGAACTTTCCCCCGCCGACGACTTCCGCCGGCAATCCGTCAGGGCGCCTTCAACTCCGGGGGATAAAGGAAGTAGTTGGCCGCCGACGCGGCCTGTGCGCCTTCGTGCACCGCCGCCGATACCTGGTGGGAATGCGGCGCCGTGATGTCTCCCGCGGCGTACACACCGGCGACGGACGTGCACTGCTCGGTGTCGACCTCGACATAGCCGTGCCGGTTGAGCCGGACGCCCAGATCGCGGGCGACGGCTGTCTCCGGGGTCGCGCCCTGGATGGAGAACAGGGCGTCGAGTTCCAGGCGTTCGCCGCCCCGGGTCACGATGGCCGCCAGCCGGCCGTCCGTACCCTCGGCGCCCTCGGCACCCTTGATGCGGTCGTGCACGACAGGGACGCCCGCCGCGGCGAGTCGCCCCGCGAAGCGCGAACTGATCTCGTTCGTGCGGCTGTTGGTGAGCAGTACGATCCGGTCGGTGAGACTGTGCAGCTGCATGGCCTCGCCCGCGGCCGCGTCGGTGTGCCCCACGACCAGGATGCGGCGCCCCCGGTTCTCGTATCCGTCGCAGGCGATGCACCAGAACATCGAACGGCCCACGTAGGTCTGCCAGTCGGGGAAGTGCGGGAAGTGGTCGAGCACGCCGGTGGCGAGGACCACGGTCCTGGCGCGCCACGCGTGGCCCTGCGCCCGGACGGTGAAGCCCTGCGTCGCGTCGCCGGTCACGCCGATGACGTGGTGCCGGGCGAAGCGGACGTGCGGGTAGCGGGCCAGCTGGCGTACGCCGAGGTCGCGCAGCTGTGTGGTGGCGATGCCGTCGGGGAATCCCAGGTAGTTGCGGTTGGTCTGGTGGTGGGTCGAGCGTCCGTGCCCGGTGTCGAAGACCAGCACCCGGCGTCCGTAGCGGGCCAGTTGCAGCGCCGCGGACAGCCCTGCGGGGCCGCCGCCGATCACTGCCGCGTCCGTGCCGCCGGGCTCACTGCCTTCGGGGTCACTCGCTGCTGCCACGTCCATTGCGTCCTCCCTCGGCGATCTCAGCCCGCGGACTGGCCGGCCTGCGCGAGCCTGCGCACCGCGGCCAGCGGGATGGGCAGCCACTCGGGGCGGTTGCGTGCCTCGTAGAGCACCTCGTACACGGCCTTGTCGGCCTCGAACGCGCGCAGGAGTACGGGGCTCGTGCGGGGATCCTGGCCGCCTGCCGCGGTGTAGCCGGCGCAGAAGGCGCGGCGGCTGTGCACCGCCCAGGCCGCGGCCCGGCGGGCCAGGCGCGCGGCGCGCAGGTCGCGCGAGGCGCGGGCCAGCGGCGGGCCGCCGAGGATCTCGCCGAGTGCGTGGTGTGCCGCGTAGTCGAAGGAGCGCAGCATGGCGGCGACGTCACGCACCGCGGGTTGCAGGTGCCGCCGTTCGGCCAGAGGGTGTCCCGGTTCGCCCTCGAAGTCGATGAGGATCCAGCCGTCCTCGGCCCGCAGCACCTGCCCGAGGTGGAGGTCGCCGTGGACGCGCTGGATCGGCAGCGGGTTGCCGCGCCGGGCCACCTCGCGCAGGTCCTGGTAGGCGGTGCGCAGCCCGCGCGCGTAGGGGGTGATGTCGGGAACCTGTGCGTTGGCGTCCTCGAGGCGCTCGATGAGCGTGTCGGTCAGCTCCGCCACCTCCGAGAAGCTCAGGGGGCGGGTCTCCAGCTGCTGGGCGAGCGCGATGTGGACCTGTGCGGTGGCCTGGCCGAGGCCGAACGCCTCGTCGGAGAACCCGCCCAGCGGGGCGACCGATTCGCAGGTGCCGCGGATGCAGTCCTCCGCCTGCTTGGTGGCGATGCTCCAGCCGTCGCCGCGCGAGGGCACGAACTCCTGGAGGATGCACAGCGTGGTCGGTTCCGCGCCGGGCCGGGCCGCGATCTGCGCCCAGGCCAGCGGCGCGGCGCTCGGTACGTCGCCCGCTCGCTCCAGGGCGGCGAGCATCTCCAGTTCGGGGTTGGCTCCGGGCACGATACGGCGCAGCACCTTGAGCATCATCCGGTCGCCGAACGCCACGGAGGTGTTGGACTGTTCCGCGGTGAGCGGCCTGGCCCGCAGCCCGGCCGGGATCGTCGCTCCGGGGATGTGGTGGTATTCGAGTGCTCCGCACGGCTCGGCCGACACGAAGCGGTCGAGCAGCCGGCCCAGGAGGTCGGGGTCGCCGCCCGCTTCGTACAGCGTCAGCCACCGTCCGTCCGCGTCGGGTCCGTGGCTGGTGCCGATGACGGCGTGCGCGGGCACGCCGGGGCCGGGTCCTGTGCCTGCCGGGCCGGTGACGGCGCCGACGAGCAGCTGGTAGCTCTGGCCCTCGTCGGTACGGACCACCGCCTGGAGCAGGGCGGGCGTGCCGGGGGCGACGACCTCCACCAGGACCGGCCGGACCACGGGCGGGCCGTGGCCCTTGTCGGCGTACCAGCGCTGTGCGGGCAGCCAGGCGGGCAGCAGGCGGCACAGTTCGTCGGTGACGCGGTCCACGTCCTCGACGCGCAGTCCGTCCAAGCACCCTGGCGGCAGGGTGCGTTGCGTGGTCTCGGTCATGCGGCAGTCACCTTCGTGTCTCGTGCCGGAACCCCGGAGTCCCTGGCCGGAACAGCCGGAACCTTCGTGTCCTCCAGTGACGGGGCCTTCGTGTCCCGTGGCGGCACCCTCGTGTCCCGCGCCACGGCCTGCGAGCCGCGTACGGAAACCTTCGTGGCGCGTGACGGAACGCGCGGGCCGCCCGCCACGGGCAGGGCGGGGTCCTGCGTGCGGGAGGGCGAGAGCACGGTGACGGCGTGCGCGAGCGACACCATCGTCATGTGGTGGTGCCAGCCGCGGTAGGAGCGGCCCTCGAAGTCGCGGATGCCCAGCCTGTCGCTCTCCTCCCGCAGATCGCGCTCCACGCGCCGCGAGAGCATCGCCGTGCGGTACACGGTGCCCAGTTGTGACTGCGCGAGGTTGGAGAGCCAGAACTCGGCGGGGGTGCGCCGCCCGGGGTCCGTCCAGGCACCCAGCAGAACGAGGTCGAGGCGCTCGGGCTGTCCCGGAGGAGCGGCGGGGTCACGGCGCAGCGTGACACGTGCCGCGCCGACGGAGGTGGCCCGCACGGTTCCCGTGGCGTGGTCGAACCACTCCACCGGCATGCGCTGTTTGTTCAGCGCGGTGTACAGATCGGCCGAGCTGCCGCGCCCCGCCGCGCCGTCGGCCGCCGCGCGCGGCGCGGGCGCCGGATCGGGCGGACCACCGGCGGGCAGGACGGCGGAGGGGTCGACCCGTACGACGAAGGGGATCTGACGGGCCGCCAGGTCCGCGCAGACCGGGCGCGGGGCCGTCTCGCGCAGGTCCATCACCACGGGCCTGCCGCGCAGGCCCCACTCCCGCGCCATCTTGCTCACGGAGTCGACGGCGCACCGCTCGGGCGGAGTGGATCCGACGTGGGTGGGGATGGACGCCCGGCGGCGCATCTCCTCCTTGCCCGTCCAGCACTCGGGCAGCGCGAGCTCCCAGTCCACCGGGCAGCTGCCGTGGTCGGTGGCGAGCCACACGCTCATCGCCTGCTGGCAGTTGACGACCCGGCCGATCTGCGAGACCCACTGGCGTTCCACCCCGACCGAGTGCCGGCCCACCTTGGTGATGACCAGGGGCTGCACGACCCAGGCGCGGGGCTGCGCACGCCGGATGAGCAGCCGTGCCAGGTCCCCGCGGACCAGATCGGCGTCCCACGGCGACTTGCTGATGAACTGGTACAGGCTCTGCTCCGCGCCGCCGCCCGCGCCATTGGCGAGAGCGCGCATCGTCTTTTTGCCCCGGACCGAAAGAAGCCCGCGTACATAAAGCTCTCCCCAGCGCCGCTGGTCGCTTCGCGGAATGGAGCGCAGGGCAGCGGCGAGAACCTCGGTGAATTCTTTCCGCGAAATGTCGTCGGGAAGCGTCTGCTGAACTTCTGCGGACACCATTCCACCCTCTCCAAGAAATTCGTGAGCCGCGTTCCGGTGAGCCGCGCCCCCATGACGCGGGGACCGGAACGGCCGAATCCGGGCAGGCCGCATGGCCGCGTGCCGGTTTCCGGACGCGACGGCGCGTTATTCGGTGACGGCTAAAGCCGGGGAACGGGGAAAGCGGACACGGGGCCGGCACAGCGGTGCGGCAGCACCCCGCGGGCCGCGCACCGGCCCCGTGTCCTTGCCTGCCGGCGACGGGGGAATGAACCGGCAGGTCGCGGGCGGGACGGGCCCCTCACGGGCGCCGCCTCGCCGTCCGGGAGGCACACGGCACCTCCGCCCGGGAGGCGCCGGGCACCTGTCAGTGAACGGGGCCCTGGTAGGCGGGGACCCGGTCGGGGATGAGCCGGTCGAACAGCGGGGCCCAGTCGGTGGGCGCCGAGCCCGGTTCGTTGTAGAGCTCGAAGGTCGTGCCGCCGGCCGCCGGCAGGCGCAGTGCCTGCACGCAGGCCTCCGCCACCGACTTCCTGGAGACCCAGCCGTCGCCGCGGTCATGCTGCTCCAGGCGCACCCGGGCGCCCGCGACCTCGTCGTCCGTCAGCCAGCTCGGCCGTACGACGGTGTAGGGCAGGCCCGAGGCACGGACCTCGTCCTCGCCCCGCAACCGCCAGTCGAGCAGGCGTCCGTAGGCGTTCATCGGGTGCTCACGCCGCGTCACGAAGATCTGGCTGACCAGCACCACGTGCGGGCGCTGCGCGCCGTCGGCCGCCGCGGCGAGCATGTTGCGCACTCCGTCGTAGACGGTGGACTCGGGGCTGTGCGGCCCCGAGTCTGCGGTGCCGGGCTCGACGGTGAACACGATGCCGGAGCAACCGCTCACCGCAGGGCCGAGCGAGTCCGTGTACCGCACGTCGGCTCGCCGTGTCTCCACTCCGAGCGGCAGCACCGCACGCTGCGGATCACGGCTGATCACTCGTACTTGATGGCCTTCTTCGAGCAGGCGGCGCGTGATGAGCACGCCTGTCCTGCCCGCCCCTCCGATAACGGCAATGGGGCTCTGCATGGTCCCCTCCAGGGATGAGCGCCGTCACACCCAGCGCAGGATGTCGTCGGCGCGCCTGAGCTCTGTCTGCGCGGGAACACCGGTCAGCGCCGGCACCCGCAGTCGCGGGTACACGGTGACCCCGCAGAATCGCGACCCCGGCCAGAGCACGGCGCCGTCGCCGATGGCCGAGAACTGTTCAAGGCGCAGTGGCCTGGCGCGCTCGGAGAGCACTTGGGCCATGGGGCCTATGTAGGCGTCGGTGATGTCGGCCCAGCTGCCGACCACCGCCGACTCCCCCACCGCGGAACGGGCCAGGACGGCGCCCTCGCGGACCTCGGCCCCGTCGCCGATGTCCGTGTGCTCCAGGCGCACCCCGCGGCCGATCTCGACGTCACGGCCGATCCGGGTGCCGGGCCCGATGACGACCGAGCCCTCCTCGATCTTCTGGGCCAGCGTGGTGCCCGTGACGTCGTCCTTGGTGCGCAGGCTGGTCTCGTGGATCCAGCAGCGCGGGTCGGTCCGGTCGGGTGCCTCCATGAGGCGGTTCATCTGCCCGTACGCGCCGTCGAGCACGAGCCGGACCGTCTGGAGGTAGTCGGGGACATTGCCCATGTCGCCCAGGCGTCCGATGGTGTGGGTGGCCACCGGTACCCCCCGTTCGACGAGGTGGGGCAGCAGATCGCCGCCCCAATCCAGGCGCTGGTGGGACTGCCGGAACAGCTCCGGCTCCCTGGCGAGCAGCCGCAGGCGCCCGCAGTCGACCAGGTACATCCCGGCGTTGGTCGCCAGGGTCGCCGCCGGGTCCTCGTTCGTGCGCGGGAAGAGCGAGCGCAGTTCGCCGATGCCGGGTTTCTCCACGAAGCCCTGCACGAGGCCGCGTTCGTCGGTGCGCATGACGCCGTACTTGCCGGCGATCTCGGCGGCCGTTCGTGCCACGGACGCGACCGTGACCACCGCCCCCTGCTCGCGGTGGGTCGCCTCCATCGCCGCCAGGTCGAAGTCGAAGAGCGAGTCGACGGGCAGTACGAGCGCGCGACCCTGCAGGTCCCACTGCTCCAGGTTGTGCAGCGTGGCCCCTGCCGACCCCACGTTGTAGCGGTCGAACCGGGAGCGCGAGTACGTGATGTCGACCCCGAAGCGCTCGCCGTGGCCGAGGAGCAGTTTGATCTGGTTGCGGTTCTCCAGGCCGTGGGTCACGACGTAGAACCGGCGCACGCCCTGCTCCCGGCAGGCGTCGATCATCCACTCGACCAGACGTCGTCCGACGAAGGGGATGAGCGCCTTGCTGCGGATGTAGTCCGCAGACTTGAGGGTGATCGGTTTGGCCCGTTCCCCCCTGCCTCCGGCCAGAATGATGCCGACAGTTCCCTCGTCACGGATCACGCTCGCTGCACCCCCGCGAATGCGAATTGTTGTCGTATTCGTATTCCGATGCCGACTACTCGTCCGCCCGGCGGACGCAACCGGCGGACGCCTTCCAGTTCTCGTCGTCATCCTCCGCAACATGTGCGGGCATCCAGCCGAGCGATATGACCGGAAACAACTCCAGTCGCATTTCCTTCCCCTCCCGTATGACGGAATTCGCGTTTCGCCCTCCCGCCGCAAACAGCATGGCTCACAAACGGCTGGAATCCATGGACGGGTAGGCTCGGGATCGCGCATTGCAGGAAGCAGCAAGGGGGAAAAGTGTGCAGAGATGCGGACATAAGTCCACAACCCAATGTCATACAGCTGTGCGAACGCGGGCTTGATTGCTACCGGCGTACGCTGGCCGAAGGGCCCACGTCCGGCGAAGTACCCGACTGTCTGGTCGAGTTGGGCCTGATGCGGCGCCAGGCCGAGGCGGGCGACCGCTGGGTGGCCGTACCTCCGGACATCGCGTCGCACGAGCTCACCCGTCCCCTTGAGCGCGCGATCCTGGCGCAGCAGCACACCGTCGCGGGCATCTACGACGCACTGGCCCCCGCCGAGGACGCCTACCGCACCCAACAGCGCGCCTCCGCCGCCTCCGTACGCCTGCTGCACGGCTCGGACGTCATCTACGCGGCCCTTGAGCGGGCCTCGGAGGCCTGCCGGGAAGAGCTGCTGACCGCCCACCCGGGCGGGGCGCGCGATCCCGACGCGCTGGGCAAGACCCTGCCCCGCACGCTGCGCCTGAACAGCCGGGGCGTGCGGCAGCGCACGCTCTACCAGCACTCCGTGCGCGCGCACGGCCCGACGCTCGCCTACATCGAGCAGGTGACCGCGGCCGGGGCGCAGGTGCGCACGCTGGACGAAGTCGTCGACCGCCTCATCGTGTACGACCGCTCCATCGCGTTCATCCCCGACCGGCGCTACGACCTGCAGACCACCGCGCTCGCCGTGGAGCACCCGGCGCTCATCCACTACCTCGTCAAGGTCTTCGACCACGCCTGGCAGCGCGCCGAGCCCGTCACCGTCGCCTCCGACCACGGCCGGCCCCCGCTCCTGACGGACGAGACCCGCCGTGCCGTGCTCCAGCTGATGGTGGAGGGCCATACGGACGCGGGGATGGGCAAGCGCCTCGGCATCAGCGCCAGGACCGTCTCCGCCCACATCAAGAAGGCCTCGGAGTTGATGGGCAGCCGCAGCCGGGCCCATCTCGCCTATCTGCTGGCCCGTTCCGAACTCCTGGAGACTCCGCGGCAGGACTGACGCGACGCTCGTCTCCCCCGCCCCCGCCCCTGCCCCCGGCGCCTGGCTCGACGCGCTCATCCCCCGAGCTCCTCGACCGCCGAGAGAACCCGCTCCACGTCGGCGGCGGGTGCCGCGCCGGGCGTCAGGCCCAGGACCGTGCATCCGGGCAGCAGCCGACTCAGGCCCTCCGCCGCTCCGCCGGGCCCCGCGGAGCCGCCGAGGACCACTAATCGGCCGTGCCGGCGCGCCAGTTCACCCGCTGCCGCCGATAAGTGGCTGTCGTCGACGTACACGAGGTGTGCGTGCGCGAGGCCCTTCGAGCGCTCGCGCACGGCGAGGGCGAGCCGCGTACCCTTCTCGCCGATCGAGACGAGGCAGGTGTCGGTGTCCGCGGGGCCGCCCGGGTCCGCGGGGCCGCCCGAGTCCGCGGGCACGTCCCAGATGACCGGGGGGACGTCGCCGTCGCCGTCGGCGGCGCCGGGCCAGGGCGTCGTCACCGCGTCGGACGTCTCCGTGCCGATGCGGATATGGCAGGGCCGTCCGGAGCGGGCGGCGCCGCGCAGCACCGCCCGGATCTCGGGCGCGCCGCTCGGCACGGCGATCTGGACGCGCGGCATGCTCCGCAGCTCCGTCAGATCCGTCTGCCCGTACGGCACCATGACCGACGCCCCCGCCCGCAGATAGGCGGCGGCCAGGCGGGGAAGCCGCGAGACCCTGGTGTCCGCGCCGAGGCCGAGGCCGCACACGAACACCCGGAACCCGGCGGTGACGAGCCCCTCGACCATGGTCACCATGGCGCTCTCCACGCCGCCCAGCGGGAAGAACCGGTCCGGGTGGGCCGACTCGAAGGGATGGTGTGCGCCGCCGGGCAGGGCCTCGACGCACACCACCCGGCCGTCGTCCGCACCGATCTTCGCCAGTTCCTCGCGGTAGATGTCCTCCGCCCGGACCGTTGTAGCCCCCACAGCGCACTCCTCCCAGAGGCAGGTACTTAACATATAGAACGTTCTCTTTGTTTTTGGAGCAAGGGAACCCCCTGCTTGGTACGCATCAGGTAAAAACAGGTAGGGGTTCTGGGTTCTGCAACCTCAGCCGGTCGCGGCCGTGACGCCCCGCCACACAAACGGCCACAGCCGCTCCAGGGCGGCCTGCGCGCCGAGCCCCTCGCCCACCGGCGAGCAGCGGTACGCCTCGACCGCCGTCAGGACGTACACCACCAGGGCCGCCACCGCGTCGGGACGGGCGTCCTGACGCAGCTCGCCCGCCTTGTCCGCCTCGCGCAGCAGCCGGCCGAGCTCGGGCACCCACGCCTCGTGCCAGCCCGGCACCGGCTTCGGGCGCTCGCGCGCGAGCAGGGCCGCAGCCCTCACGACGACATCCTCGTCGAGCAGGCCCGCCACGCACCGCACCAGGGCGAACACGGCGGACAGCGGGGACGTGTACCCGGCCACCGCCGTCCCGGTCCGTGCGCGGGTGAGGGCCGCCGCCTCCTCGACCACCGTCTGCGCCAGGGCGCGCTTGCTGGCGAAATGGAACGTCAGGGCGCCCATGGAGACCCGGGCCGCGGCGCTGACGGAGGCCATGGTGGCCCCGTGGTAGCCGTTCGCGTCCAACTCGGCCGCCGCCGCGCGGATGAGGGCCTCACGCGTACGAGCGGCTCTGCTCTGCGTCACCATGCGCCCTCCAGGGACCGCGGCGGTCCGTCCGCCCCCTCCGGAGCAGAGGGTACCGAGCGTCCACCGGCAAAGCAAAGTGACTGTTCTATTTATTTCTGGATGGCCGTTCTGTTTTGCGCCGTGAGGCGCCCTCCTGACGGACGGGCGCCTCACGGGTCGTCAGTCACACAGCGCCGTGGCGCCCCCGTCGACCGGCACGGCCGCTCCGGTGACGAACGAGGACAGGTCGCTGCACAGCCACGCCGCCGCCCGCGCCACCTCGACCGGGTCGGCCATCCGCTTCTGCACCGCGGCGGCCATGAACACCTGCTCCAACTGCGGCGTCTCGGCCAGGACTTGTTCCATCATCTCGGTACGCGTGCTGCCCACGACCAACGCGTTGACGCGCACCCCGCGGGAGCCGTAGTCGGCGGCGGCCGCCTTCGTCATGCCGATCACGGCGTGCTTGGCGGCCACGTACGCGGCGGAGGCCCCGGTGGCGGCCACGCCGGCCACGCTGGAGGTGTTGACCACGGCTCCGCCCCGTCCGGACCTGAGCATGACGGGGATCTGGTGGGCCAGGCAGTTCCATACGCCCCGGACGTTGACGTCCATGGTGCGCGCGTAGGTCTCCTCGTCGATCTCGTGGAGGGCCTGGCCCGCGGTGGCGTAGCCGGCGTTGTTGAACGCCGCGTCCAGACCGCCGAACGTATCGGCGGTTCTGGCCACGGCGTCGGCCACGTCCTGCCCGCGCGTCACGTCGCCGCCGACCGCCAGGGCCCTGCCGCCCTCGGCGGTGATGTCGTCCACCAGGCGGTCGAGGAGTTCGGTGCGTCTGGCCATGACGCTGACCGCGGCGCCCTGCCGGGCGAAGAGGCGGGCCGCGGCCGCCCCGATGCCGCTCGACGCGCCCGTGATCATGACGGTCTTGCCCGCCAGCATGCTCATCGCTCCCAGCTCCGGCCCGCCGCCGCCTCGGCGTCGACCCGCCGGAGCAGCTCGGCGTCGATCTGCCCGAGCCGGTCCACCAGGTGCCGTACGCCGGCCTCCACCATCAACTGCCGCTGGAAGCTGTGCTCGTAGGTGCTGGGGTGGCCGATGAACGCGACGTTCAGGGAGCGGGCCTCCTCGGCCACGCGGGCGACGTCGTCGACGAAGACCGCCTCGTCGTGCTTGAGGCCGAAGGTCTGCGTGATGATCTCGTGTATGCCGGGCCGGAAGCCGTCCGTACAGACATACCCCGGGCCGTCGAACAGGTCCCCGTACGCTCCCAGATGCGTGTCGAAGTGCGCCTTGGCGAGACCGCCGTAGCACACCACCTGTAACCCCATGTCCCGCACGCGGTGCAGCAGTTCCGCCGTGCCGGGCGCCACCGTGACCGGGTGCCGGCCGAGGTATTCGTCCCGCTCGGCGAAGTAGGCCCGCAGCGCCTCCTCGCCGGTGAGGGGCACGGGGACCGCTTCGGCCATGCGCTCTCCCGCGACGTGCTGCGGCTGGGAGAAGATGCTCCGTTCGGTTTCTGCGGTGTACTGCCCGCCACGCCTGACGACGAAGTCGTGGATGACGGGACTGAAGGTGTCGCTGAGAAGGACCCCGTCGATATTGACCGCGACAAGCCGCAGCTGTCCGGCATTCCGTCCCATGAACTCTCCCCGGATTCGGCCCCGGCTCCCCGCCGGGGCGCGGTGCGCAGACGCACACCAGCGGACCGGTCCGCAGCGTGCGCCATTGCTCCGCGCGGCACCGTGCGCGCACAGTAGATCGCCGCCGTACAGCCGCACTTGACCGCGCGTCACTCCGGTGTCACACCGGGCGAGGAGCAAGAGTTCAGACGAGCCCGGCCTCCTCCAGGCGGTTCGGGTCGAGGTCCATGCGCACCACGGTGGCCGGAACGGCGATGCCGGGGAGCAGGATCTGCCACATACGCCGCACGCGCTGGGGCAGATCCGCGCGTCCGACGGCAGCGGCGGAGAAGAGCTGCATGCCGGTGCACGTCTCGACGACCTGCTCTGCCACCTGCGCGGGGTCCACGCCCGCCTGCAACTCCCCGCGCTCGCGGGCCTCGACCAGGCACTCCTCCATCACCTTGGCCCAGGCGACGTACGGTCCGGCCGCCTCGCCCATGCCCAGAGTGCTCTGTTCGGTGGTGAGCCGGACACCGGCGCGCAGAAGGACGTTGGTCTGCAACTGGCGCGACCACACGATGGTGATGTCGATCAACCGCTGCAGTCCCTCGGATCGCAGCAGCGGCAGGATCGTGTCCGCCTGCTGGTCCATCACCGCATGCGCGAGCCCTTCCTTGGACTGGAAGTGAAAGTAAAGAGACCCGGCGGTGGCGCCGGCGCGCTCGAGGATCCGGTTGATGCCGGCGCCCGCGTAGCCCATCTCGTCGAAGACCTCGGCCGCGGCGCGCAAGATCCCGTCGCGTGTCTCCACGGCCCGCTGCTGTTTCGGCTGCCGCATCGCCCCTCCAAAGTAAACAGAACGATCTCTAATCTAGAGGATGGTTCACTTTAGGACCACCCTCCCCGTCAGCGCTGATTTCTGGACCCAGAGTCCGATTTACCCCTTATGCCATCAGGACTTGAGGCTTCCGTGGGTGTTTCTTTGCGGTTGATTGGTCTTAAAAAAAGAGAGCATTCTCTAAATTCGAGGTGCTCTCATGCATGCCTCGAGCCACAGCACTCCGCTCCGCCAGGTACCACGAGCCTCGAGGTGCTCATACGTTCTAGGGGGATTTCCGTATGTACAGCACCATGTTGCCCATTCCGGCCCGTCCTGCCGGATGGGCGCCGGCCACCAGCAAGCAGGTCCACAAGAACACCGCCTCCGAGATGCTCCTCACCGAGTGGCGCCAAAGCGGGGCCGATGACTTCGTGGTCCGTGCGCAGTGGCCGCAGGACCACGGCTTTTACCGTACGCGGCACAACCTGCTCGACCCGCTCCTGTTGGCCGAGTCGGTGCGCCAGTGCGTGCCGCTCCTCAGCCACGCGGCCTACGACGTGCCCTTCGGCCACCAACAGTCCTGGAGCCACTTCAGTTACTCGCTCACCCCCGCGGCCCTCGCCGTCGGCAGCACGCCTCCGGAGTTAGAACTCCAGGTCGCCTGCCGGGACATCGTCCGCAGATCACAGCGGCTCGCCTCGCTGAACATGGAGGTCGACGTGGTGCGCGACGGGATGCACGTCGGCACCTGCCTGACCCGCTTCGCCAATCACGCGCCGGCGCTCTACAAGCGCCTGCGCGGACCGTACGGGGACCTCGCCGAGGCCACCGCGCGCGCTCTGCCGCTGCCTCCGCCGACCGCTCCCACCCAAGTGGCCCGCGAATCCTTCGACGACGTCGTGCTCTCGCCGACCGCATCCCCGCGCCGCAGCCAGCTGCGGATCGACCTCAAGCACCCCGTGCTCTTCGACCACCCGGTCGACCACGCCCCCGGCATGCTGCTCCTCGAAGCCGCACGCCAGTCCGCGCACGCCGCGGTCCACCCCGCGCCCGTCTGCGTCACCGGCATGGACGTCGTCTTCGCCCGCTACGCCGAACTCGACGTGCCCTGCTGGATCCACACCGACCTGCTGCCGATGGCCGGACCCGACCGGCACAGGGTGCTCGTCACCGCCGTCCAGAACGACATCTGCGTCTTCTCCGGCGTCATCACGCTCCAGCGGCTCAACCTGAACTGAGCTGCTCCGCGCGGCTGCCACCCCCCACGGCACGTCCCCGCCGACGGTTCGCTTCACGTGCTCCGCACACCAGAACTGCTCGCCGCACCAGAACTGCTGCTCGCACCAAGGCAGTTCGCCGCACCAGGACAGTTCGACCGCGCGCGGCACGCGCGGGCGGCCGGGGTGCTGTACCGCGCCAACGACGCCGCGGCGCAGCCTGCCCCGCCTCAGCAGGTCGTACGACACAGCGCAAAGCGCTCTCCCGCCGGGCACTTCGGCCCCGCTGCCGCGCGCCCCGATGCGCGCAGCGCACACCGCAGCGCGCCGATCCCCGCGCACCGTCATGGGCCAGACCGTACCGGCACGCCCCAGGCTGTCGGATCCTCACCACACAGAACTGGCTGGATTCGCTGGTTCCGGATACCGCTCCACCGGAGGATCTCCCTCCGAAAACACGTGCCACCACAGGCACGTACCACCCCTGGCAGCCCCCGGCCCGACGGCACCTCGTCCGGTGCCCCTGGCCAGAACCCGTCCACCCCCCTACCGCACCCGCAGTTCCGCCCGCCGCACATCGCGGGAGAGCAGCCCGACGACCGCGGCGCTCGCGCTGATCGCCGCGCCGACGAGGAACATCGGCACGATCCCGACCGCTCCGGCGGCCAGGCCGAAGAGCGGGAAGACCAGCGGGGCGAGGCCCACATGGGAGAGTGCGAGGACCGCGGCGACGCGGCCCTGGTAGGCGGCGGCCGTGTTGCGCTGGATCAGGGCGACGGACAGGCCGCCGCACACCCCGGCCACCAGGCCCGCGAAGCCCGCCACGGCGGCCGCGCCGGCCACGCTCGGCAGCAGCCCGATGGCGCCGATCGCGAGGGACGCCACGACCATCGCGCAGCCCTGGACCATCCCGGCGCGCCGGATGCGCCCCGCGAGGGACAGGCCGATGGCTCCGAGGCCCGCCCCGACCGCGAACGCGCCGAGTATCCAGCCGATCCCGGTGGCGCCGAAGCCCCGCTCCTCGGTCAGCAGGAACACGCCCATCTGGAGCGGCGGCATGAATCCGATCTCGCTCAGTGCCGTGCCGAGCACGAGGGGGCCGACGACGCGGTGCCGGCGGATGTAGCGCAGGCCGTCGGTCAGGTCGTGCCAGGGGGTGCCCGCTTCACCGGCCGGCCGCGCCCGCGGGAGCGGTGCGACGCGTACGGAGACCAGGAGGATCAGGGAGAGCGCGAACAGCGCCCCCGCGAGGGCGAAGGCAAGCGCGCCGTGGTGGGCGAGCGCGAACCCGGCCATGGGCGGCCCCACGGCCTTCCCGAGCCGGATCGCGAGCTGCCGCATGCCGACGAGGCGGACGATCTCGTCGGGGCCGGTGAGCCGCGGGGGCAGCGCGCCCACGGCGGGCATGAACAGCGCGTCGACCACTCCGAAGACCAGCGCCACCACGACAAGGAGCCACAGCTCCGGGGTGCTGAGCCACAGCGCGACCGCGACGGCGAGGATCACCGCGGCCCGCAGGGCGTCGGAGCCGATGACGACCTTGCGCGGGTCGAACCGGTCGGCGATCACGCCGCCGAGGAGCATAAGCAGCGCCCGGGGCACGGCGCCGAGCGCCAGTACGATGCCGACCTGCGCGGGGCCCGCGAGCTGGGCGGCGGCCCAGCCCAGGGCGAGGAAGTAGACGCTGTCGCCGACGATCGACGCGAAGTACGCGGCGAGCCAGCGCAGCACGTTCGTGTCGCGGTGCGCGGGCCGCGACGACACGGGCTCCGTGTGCGCGGAGCTGCCGGATTCGATCGGTCCGGCTATGTCGGCGTCAGTCACAATCCCGGATCTTCACGTCAAAGGTGCGCGGCGGCAAGGGCTTTCGTGATGTACACCCTGCGGGACCTGTGGTGCGGAGGGGTGTGGGGTGTCCCGCAGGGTGCAGTCCGACGTGCCGGACGTGCCGGACGAGCCCGTTGTGCCGGCCGGTCCGGCCCCCGGCTCAGCGGATCAGTTCGTGCTCACGCTGCTCGCTCCGGCGCTGGGCGGGCACGTCGGCCGTTGCGCCGCCGCCCAGTTTCGCGCCCTCGACGTCGAGGTTCGGCAGCAGCTTGTCGAGCCACTTGGGCAGCCACCACGCCTTGGTGCCCAGGAGGGCGAACAGGGCGGGGACGATGGCCATGCGGACCACGAAGGCGTCGAAGAGCACGGCGGAGGCGAGGGCGAAGCCCATCATCTTGATGAGGTCGTTGTCCTCCGCGATGAACCCGGAGAAGACGCTGATCATGATGATGGCGGCCGCGGAGACCACCCGGCCGCCGTAGTGGAAGCCCGCGACGACCGCCTCGCCGGCGGTGGCGCCGTGCACGTACGCCTCGCGCATGCGGCTGACCAGGAACACCTCGTAGTCCATGGCGAGTCCGAAGACCACGCCGATCATGAGGATGGGCAGGGTGCTCATGACGGGGTTGGGCTGTTCGACGCCGAAGACGTCCGCGAGCCAGCCCTTCTGGAAGACCGCGACGACCGCGCCGAGTGCCGCGCCGACCGAGAGCAGGAAGCCCAGTGCGGCCTTGAACGGGACCAGGAGCGAGCGGAAGACCAGCATCAGGAGCAGGAAGGCCAGGCCCACGACCAGAGCGAGGTAGGGCAGGAGCGCCTCGTCCAGGGTGCGGGAGAAGTCGATGAACAGAGCCGTCTGACCGGTGATCAGGATTTCCGAGCCGGTGTCGGCCTCCATGCCGCGGGCCAGTGCGCGCAGCGAGCGGACCAGCTCCTCGGTCGCCTCCTCGTTCGGACCGCTGGTCGGTACGACGTTGAAGATCGCGGTGTCGCCGGCCTTGTTGGCGGCGGCCGGTGCGACGGAGGCCACGCCGTCCTGGTCGGCGAACCGCTCGCCGACGGTCTTGGCGGCTGCCGCCGCCTTGTCGGACTCGACGGTGACCATCAGCGGGCCGTTGAAGCCGTCGCCGAAGGACGCCGAGAGCATGTCGTACGCCTTGCGCTGGGTGGTGTCGGTGGCCATGGTGCCCTCGCCCGGCAGCCCGAGTTCCAGGTCGGCGGCGGGCAGGGCGACGGCGCCGAGTCCGACCACGCCGACCAGCAGGACGGCCACCGGGTGGCGCAGGACGTAACGGGCCCAGCGGGTACCGAGGTTGGTGCGCTGCTCGTCCGGCCCGGCCTGCTTGCGGGCCCGCTTGGCGGCTCGCTTGGCCGCCTTGCGCTCCTGGCGGGCCGACAGGGGCTTGGTCCGGAAGGCGGCGCGGTCGCGGCGGCGCAGGACGCGCACCGGGGCGAAGCCGAGCAGGGCGGGCACCAGGGTGATCGCGATGAGGACCGCGATGGCGACGGTCCCGGCGGCGGCCAGGCCCATCTTGGTGAGCACGGGGATGTTCACCACGCTCAGACCGGCGAGCGCGACGATGACGGTGAGTCCGGCGAAGACGACGGCGGAGCCCGCGGTGCCGACCGCGCGGCCCGCGGCCTCCCGGCGGTCGTGGCCCTCCAGCATTTCCGAGCGGTAGCGGGAGACGATGAAGAGGGCGTAGTCGATGCCGACGGCGAGGCCGAGCATCATGGCCAGATTCGAGGTGGTCGCGGAGAGACCGAGGGTGCTGCCGAGGGCGGTGATGGCGCTGATGCCCGCACCGACGCCGACGAGAGCGGTGAGCAGCGGCATGCCCGCGGCGATCAGGGAGCCGAAGGTCATCAGCAGGACGACCGCGGAGATCAGCACGCCGATCTGCTCGCCGGTGCCGCCCATGGCGACGTCGACCTTCACGGCGTCGCCGCCGGCCTCCACGGTCAGGCCCGAATCCCGGCCGGATTCCAGGGTTTTGTCCAGCGCGTCGTGCTGTTTGTCGGTGAGCTCGGTGGCGGCGAGCTCGTAGGTGGCCACGGCGTAGGCGGTGGTGCCGTCCTTGCTGACCGCGTCACTGGTGAACGGGTCGGTGACCCGGGTGACCTTCGGGTCCTTGCCCAGATCGGCGACGAGGTCGGCGACGGCCGCCTTGTGCCCGGGCGTGGTGATCTTCTCTCCGTCGGGGGCGCGGACGACGACCCTGGCGCTGGCTCCTTCGGCGCCTGCGGCCGGGAACTTCTCCTCGAGAAGGTCGAAGGCCTTCTGCGACTCGGTGCCCGGCATGGAGAAGGTGTCGGCGGGTGGAGTGGGGGCCGAGGAGGCCGCGAACGCGGCTCCGAAGAGGACGAGCAGCCACAGCAGTGCTGTCAGGCCTCGCCTTCGGAAGGTGAAACGGCCCAGTTTGTAGAGCAACGTCGCCATGGTGGGGGGACTCCCGTCGGGATCGAATGACACCAAGACCCGGGCAGATTAACAAACCGCGCACGCGGTTTGGTTATGAGAGAGCACTTATCCGCCACCCCGCAGGCGCACCCGCGCGCTCCAAAGCAGCGGAAACCAGCACATCAGAAGCCTGACGGAGGGCGCTTGAGCCGCGGTCGAACGCCGATCGACGCGCAGGTCCCGAGAGTTCCGGGCAGGCCGCAAGGGTTGACTTCAAAACCGCCAGGGTGGTTTCTTTAGTACGCCGACGTCAGCCCGACGTCGGCCCGACGTCCGGCGCAGCGGCCGGACGCCGGGCGTGACTCAGCTGGTGCCGTCCGAGGGCGCGTCGGGTTTCGTGTAGAGGACCTCGCGGGCCTGGTCCGCGGCGCGGGCGAGGCTTTCGCTGACGAAGTCGAGGAAGCGGGCGATGTTCTCCAGGCGGGTGGCTGCCGGGGTGCCGGGGCCGAGGATGCCGACGCCCTGCCGCGCGGTCTCGACGACGTGAGCGGTGGAGCGGGCGCTGGCCATCATCGACCGGTACCAGATGTCGTCGTCGACGATGTAGCGATCACGGCGGCGTTCGTCGCGCTCGCGGCGGACGAAGCCCTGGCTCTCCAGGAACGCGATGGCCTTGGAGATCGAGGGCGGGCTGACCTGGAGGCGTTCGACGAGCTCGGAGGCGGTGAGGCTCCCGGAGTCGGTGATGGTGAGGCAGACCATCACGCGCGACATCATCTTCGGCATACCCGAGGCCATCATGACCGTGGTCAGCAACTCCTCGTACTCGCGCACGGATTCGGCGTCGCGGCCGTGGGTCTCCGGTGCCTCCTTGGGGCCCCTGGGCGCGGCCTGCCGGCGGCGGTGGGCGCGGTGTTCGGTGGCGCGGTGGGCGAGGTCGGCGCGGTAGGCGGTGGGGCCGCCGTTGCGCATCACCTCGCGCGTGATCGTCGAGGTCGGGCGGTCCAGGCGTCGGGCGATCTCCGCGTAGGCGAGCCCGTCGGCGAGGCCGAGGGCGATCTCCTGACGCTCCTGCTGGGTGAGTCTGCCTCCCGGCATCGGGGTCTCCTTCGTGGTCCGTGGAGCCCCCACCCTAGCGTTTACGGTCAATCCATTGCAACGGAACTGGCATGTGTCGTTGCGTTATGCGCCAACCCACTGCAACGATTAAACGCCTCTGACCTGGAGGAATGCCCATTGCACGCAACATCGCTGTTGCCAGAACTATGAATGCAACTTAGCGTTTCCATCATCAGAAACAGCGAGCCGCAGGGCACGCGACAGAGAAGAAGGAGCGCATCATGCAGAAGTTCGACACCCCCGCCCCGGTCACCGCCGTCGTCGACATCGCCGCGGGAAGCCTCCGGATCATCGCCGCCGACCGCGCCGACACCACGGTCGAGGTCCTGCCCGCCAACGCCAACAAGAGCCGCGACGTGAAGGCGGCCGAGGAGGCCACGGTCGAGTACGGCACCGACGGCGTCCTGCGGATCAACGCCGCACCGGCGAAGAACCAGATCCTCGGCGCCTCCGGAACCATCGAGGTGACCGTCCAACTGCCCGCGGGCTCCGACATCGTGGCCAAGGCGGCCAGCGGCGAGATCCGGGGCGTCGGACGGCTGGGTGACGTGACCTTCGAAGGTGCGGAGGGCTCGGTCAAGCTCGACGAGACCGCGAGCGCCAACCTCACCCTCCAGGCCGGTGACATCTCGGTCGGCCACCTGGGCGGCCCCGCGGAGATCAGCACCCAGAAGGGCAACCTGCAGATCAGCGAGGCGGTCAAGGGCAAGGTCACACTGCGCACCGAGCACGGCGAGATCTCGGTCGGCACCGCCCCCGGCGTCTCCGCCCACCTGGACGCCGGCACCAGCTACGGCCGGGTCGACAACTCCCTCCGCAACACCGACGGCGCCGCCGCCGGCCTGCAGATCCACGCGACCACCGCTTACGGCGACATCACCGCCCGCAGCCTCTGACCCCACAGCTTCTGAACCGAAGCCTCCGAGGAGCAGCAACATGACGAATCTGGCCATCGCGGCGAACGGGCTGCGCAAGTCCTACGGCGACAAGGTCGTGCTCGACGGCGTCGACGTGACCGTCCCCGAAGGAACGATCTTCGCTCTGCTCGGCCCGAACGGCGCCGGCAAGACGACCGCCGTGAAGATCCTGACGACGCTCGTCACCGCCGACGCCGGCACCATCCGCGTCGGCGGTCACGACCTGGCCGCCGACCCGCAGGCCGTACGGTCCGCGATCGGTGTC
>NZ_BMTR01000027.1 GCF_014649775.1 Streptomyces longisporoflavus
CTCGTAGCTCTTCTTGAGCTTCTTCAGCTTGCCCGGCGCGTCCTCGAACTCCGCCGTGAAGGACTCGGCCGTCTTGCCCGCCCAGGTGAGGATCGCGTCCTCGCCCGCCATCCCCTTGATGTCCCGCAGGACCTTGGAGACGTCGTCGGCGAAATCGTGCAGGTTCTTCGCCAGGTTCCGCACCCGGTCCGGATCACCCGGCGTCGGGTCCTTGTCCAGGTCCAGGACATGCCAATCCGCCGGACGATTCCCCGCCATCCCGCAACCCCCGTCACGTCCGCCCCTCAAGTACCCGTACGCACACGCGAAGTTACTAGCCGCGTACGGGTGATGAAAAGGCGTCAGTGCCGCGGGGCGTCAGGGCCTGGCTCGCTTACTCCGCGAAGCGGAACGTCGACGTCACCGCGTCGAAGATGTCGAAGAACGACTCCGCCAGGTCCAGGATCTGGCTGCTCCCCGCCACCAGTGCGACCTTGCCCTCCTGGCCCGGGACCGGGATGAACGTCTGCATCAGTACGACGCGCATCGTGCGGTCGTCGCCGGGGACCGAGACGTCCTCGATGCCGTACGTGCGGGCAGCCAGCCCCACGCCCGGTATCTCGACCGTCTTCACCTTCCGGTACGTGTCGCCCTCGCGCTTGGCCTCCCGTACGCCGAGCTGGGCCACGATCGCGGCGGGGTCGGTCGGCATCACGTCGCCGTTCGACGTGCGGGCGCCGACCAGGGAGACCGTCACCGAGCCGGTGATCGGCACGTCGCCGCCGAAGCTCTCCGCCATGCAGCCGCAGTACAGGGCGCCGGACTGCCAGGCCTCCTTGGACGCCTTGCGCAGGAAGCCCTCGAAGGTGTTGCGGTGCGGTTCGAGCTCGGGGCGTTCGCGTATGCGGTCGTTGATCATCTGCCGGATGCCGGCGTCGCGCGACTCCGGGCGGACGTCGAACTCCCACCACGTCTCCGGCACCTTGATGCTGAAACCGCCGCGGGCGATGGTCTGCGCTTCGGTGTAGCGGGCCATGCTGTTGTCCCCGTCCCCTTTGTCGTGCGTCTTTGTCGTACGTCGACTCTGGCTGTCAGCGTACGAGGCGGCGGGGCGCGGCTTCACGCCGCGCGGCTAGCTCCCGGTGCCCGGTTGCGTGTCCGCGTTCGGCGCGACGTACGTACCGCGCTGCGGCACCGTGAAGACCAGGCCGTCTTCGACGAGCACTGCGATCGCCCTGCGGACAGTCGTCCGCGCAAGGCCGTACTGCTGGACAAGCTGGGACTCGCTGGCGATGGGCCTGTTGGGCAGCCAGTCCCCGCGCTCGATCCGGGCCCGCAGGATGCCCGCGAGCTGGCGGTACGGCGTCACTGGCCCTTCGTGATCAATTTCAGCATCCGGCTGGAAGTTCATGATCAAGAAGCTACTCGTACAGAGAAGGCCTCTGTCATAGAGCTACGTCTCTATACGTAGCGATACAAGGCGAGCTAAGTTGGAGCACGTAACACGCAGGACCCCCGCAGCCGCTGGAACGGCTCGGGGGCATGGCCAACGCTGCTCAAGGAGCGTCGACGTGAGAGACCCTATCGTTCGATTCCTGGGACGGATGCTTGCCGCGTTCGCCCCACGCCCTCGGGGCCGGCACCGCCTCGGCGGCGCCATCCCGCACCCGCGAATCCCGCTGCCCCCACCCCGCTTCACCGAACGCCTCGACGGTCAGGCGTCACCCCTCGTCCGCCCCTACCTCCTCACGCCGGACGAGCGTCGGCTCCAGCGCGAACGCCGCCGCGCCCTCTATCTGGCGACCCTTGGCATCGACACGGGCCCGCGGCACATCCACGGCGTAACGGTGGCCGCGCGGTGAACCCGCGTCCTCCGGTGCGGATGTGCGCCCGTTGCCAGCGCACCACCGACGCCCCCGTCCTCGTACACGAAGTGCATGCCGCGACCGGGCCGGGGTTCAACGTGTACGCGTGCGGGGAGTGCGCCGCGTCCTATCCGCCGGCCGGTGACGTCCTGGAGCTGCTCGACCTTGCCACCGCCCCGGCCCGGCGCTCCCCGTCCCGCCTCACCCTCCGCTTCTACAAGGTCAACTCCGACGGAGACGTCATCGAGGACCGCGGCGAGGTCGTGATCGTCGCGGACGACGATCTCGACGCTCATCGGCTCCAGTCCGGGGGCTGATCCAGGGGGTGGGCGGCGTTGCAGGAAAGTCCCGCCGCGGGGGCGGTTCTGCCGTACTTCGCCGGGACTTTCCTGCAATCCGTGCGCCTGTTGACCGGGGAGGGGGAGTTGAGTTACCCGTGGGGTTTCACCCAGGTCGCCGTCAGGTCCGCGGACGCGAAGGCCCATGCCCCGTCGGGCAGTGCTCCTCGGAGGGCGGGCAGTACTGCCAGGTATTCACGCGGGTCGACTCGAAAGCCGTGCCATTCTTCGTCCCAGTCGGCCTGCACGTACTTCATTTGATGGAGCTTTCCATTCCGCAACACTGGGCGGGCCATACGTCCGGGCTGCGACCGAACTGGGTCGGTTTGTACGGCCATTCGCCTCACGAGACCTTCACTACTCCGCAAAGTTAACCCTGGCGAAGGCATTGACCACTTCAGTACCTTCGGATGGCTTGTAGAACTGTCGCCCCACCGGGAGTCACACGTGAACCGCAGTCGCGCCCTGCCCGCCGCCGTCGTCTCGCTGACGGCTGCCACTGCTCTGCTCCTGACCGGATGCGGGGGTGGCGGCGACGACAAAGACTCGGGCAAGGACAAGATCGCTGGGGCGGACGAGGGGGGCGCGAAGAAGACTGCGTCGCCCAGCGACAAGGCGAGCGACGCAGGCGTCACCGACCGGCCGGAGATGAAGTTCCCCTCCGACGTGCAGCTCACCTTCGACAAGGCCAATGTGTCGGATCCGGCCCAGACCGCGGCCGCGAATGACGCCGAGAACTTCGTGAAGGCAATCCGGTACGGGATCGTGAAGCAGGACACGGAAGACGCCGCGTACAAGTTCTACTCCGAGTACCAGAGCCCGGCCTTCACCTACGCCAAGGACCAGATCAAGCAGCGCGTCGATGCGGGCTTCACGATTTCCGGAGAGATGCGGTTCACCAAAATCAAGGTCGAGCCGGTCAAAAACAAGAAGTCGACGGTTGTCTCCTTCTGCAGCGACAGCAGCAAGTTGTACAGCAAGGAAGTCAAGACCAAGAAGGTGCACCACACGAAGGAGAGCATCAGTGACTTCGACTCCTGGCAGGTCCTCATGACCGCATCCGACAGCAACAAGGGGCTGTGGCGGGCCAAGCAGGTCGAGGTGGCGACCAAGGCGGAGGAGTGCAGGTGAGGACACCGCGCGGAGCGGCACTGCTGCTCGCAGCCTGCTCGACCTCGCTCATATTTGTGGCGATCGGCCCTGCGGGCACCGCGACGGCCGGTGAGGACGGGCCCACCAACGGCACCACTTCGGCAAAGAAGCAGGGCGACACCCTGACCGCCCTCGCCAAGATCACCTATAGGTCTTCGGGCGGCGGCAAGGGCGGCGGCCCCATCACCTCTGTCGACACCAACTGGACCCCGCCCGCCTGCTGGTACGCGCCGGAGTGGAAGGCCACCGAGTTCCAGGAGTACCGCCAGCGGCTCTACTTCGGCGCCCGGCACGACCCGGACGCCCCGCGCGATGTTCTCGGTGAGATGTCCGACCAGAACCAGGCGTACGCCAAGGACGGCTACAACATCGACAAGGAGAAGGACGGGATGTGGTGGGGGGCCCAGCAGAACCCGGACGCCTCCATGGCCGACCAGTACGCGTGCGACAGGGAACCGTTCTGGGTCGAGAACGGCGAGACGCCCGATGTGCCGCAGGCCATCAAGCCCGAGATCCTCGCCGAACTCGCCTACAACCAGATCAAAGTCCCCGGCACTAAAGTCAGCCTCGCCCCCGACGGTCCCTCCAAGGTGAACCTCCCCACCTGGGCCTGGCTCGACAAGGGGGACTTCCAGCCCGTGTCCGTCACCGCCTCGCTCGACGTGCCCGGTCTGCACATCGAGGCCACGACGACCGCGAAGCCCACCGCGCTCAGCATCAAGCCGGGCACCGAGGACGCCGTCCGCATTCCCGCGTCCGGGAAGTGCGAGCTCAACGAGGACGGTTCGATCGGGGAGCCGTACGCGAAGGGCAAGGCGAAGCAGGAGCCGCCCTGCGGTGTGACCTACCAGCGCTCCTCCGGGAACGGGACGTTCAATCTCCAGGCCACCGCCACGTGGGACATCACCTGGACCGGGACCGGCGGTACGGGCGGCGATCTCCCGGACGGCGAATACGGGAACGACCAGCCGGTCACCGTAGAGGAAGTCCAGTCCGTCAACCGCTGACCAGGCGGGGTCGGTTGGCGTGGCGCGCGGTCGTTTGACCGCGCCGCCGCGCCGCCGCGCCCCGGCGAACGCAAGCAGGCCCTCCAACTCGATCTCGCGCGGCGCGACAGCGTCGACCGCGCCGGGATCCGGCGGAGGGCCTGTTGCCGTTCTCCGCTGCCCGTACGGGCTCCGCGCAAATGCCGTAGTAAAGGGAAGCAAAGAAGCTGGCAAAGGGAAGGGCAAGAAGTGGCGGTGGGCGTCGGGCCCTTGCCCCGCATAGTGGAACCTGCCCTTCACCGCCTCTTCACATTAAAGGTTCAGCACTCTCCCCTACCTCCGCCTTCGCTCTAGCAAGTCCCTACCCGACGAATACCGTTGGCCCCCTCGGCGATACCCTCGCCGGACGGAACTCGCGTGTGAACTGCCGCCGAGCTCCGGTACGACGAACGCCCAGAGAGAGACCGGGGGACACGACGTGAGCGATCTACGCCTCGACGACACGATCTTCGAAGAGCTGCGGAAGACCTTCTCCACGGTCAGCGATCGCATGGACGCCGCCCGGCGCACGCTCCGTGGCACGGACGGCTCCGTCGTCGGCGCGGGCAAGCTCGTCGAGGACGTGCACGAGTTCGCCGACGAGTGGGGTTACGGCGTCAAGCAGCTCGGCAAGCACACGCACGGCGCCGTGAAGATGATCAACAAGATCGGCGAGAAGTTCAGCGAGCTGGACCAGGAGCTCGCCGAGTCCCTCAAGTCGGCGAAGGCCGACTCGAAGGCAGGCCCGAAGGCGGGCTCGAAGAAGGAGGGCAAGTAGCGTGGGGCGTCGGCCTGCCTTTCCGCACATCGGCTGGGACCCCACCCCCGGGGACGTGACGGACACCCGTGAGCTCGCGAAGAAGCTGAGCGGGCTCGCCACGGAACTCGGCAACGCCGTACGGGACTTGGAGCGGATCGAGTGCGGGGCCTGGAAGGGCAAGACCGCGCTCGCCTTCACCGAGTACATCGGGCAGGACGTCACGCCCCTCGTACGCAAGAGCCACGAGTCGTTCGACAAGGCCTCCCGCGCGCTGCACAAGTGGGCCGGTGAGCTCCAGGATTTCCAGGACGAGGCGGACCGCCTGGAGAAGTCGGCCGGGGAGAAGCTGGATGCCCGGGCGGAGGCAAAGCCCGACAGCGAGGAGTCCGCCAAGGCGTCGGGAGACGTCGACGGGGTCGCCCAGAAGGTCCATGAGCTGGAGGAGCGCTACAAGCGTGCCGCCGGCAACATCAGCAAGGAGCTCGACAAGGCCGGCGACATCGCCCCGGACGAGCCCGGCTTCTGGGACAAGCTCACCAAGGGAGTCGCCGAAGCGTGGGACGCCACGGGCCAGTGGATCAAGGACCACGCCGACATGATCAAGCTGATCGGCGACCTGTTGAGTGATCTGAGCGGTGTTCTGGGGATGCTCGCGATCATCACTGCCCCCTTCGAGCCGATCGGCGCGATCTTCGCCACCGCTGCGGTTCTCACGAGCGGCCTCGCCCTGGTGTCGCATCTCGTGGCCAAGGCCGCGGGTGCCGACGTCAGCTGGGTGTCCATCGGGTTCGACGCCCTGGGGTCGTTGCCCGGCATCGGCGCCTTCTCCAAGGGGGTCAAGGTGGCTGACGGCGGCGTGGCCGCCGCGCGTGCGGCGCAACTGGGCAAGGGCTTCAAGGGTGTCTCGACCATCGGCCGCAACATCGTCGGCGTGGGTGACAACGTCGCCGGTGCCGCGAGCCTGACCATCAAGGGCAAGACGATCGGCCTGGGCGGTCTCAAGGCCGGGGGCTTCATCTCGACCGAGGGCGGACTCATGAACCGTATGAGCCTGGTCGCCGAGCAGACCGTCCGCAACGGACAGTGGATCGGCACCCGCGGTATCCCCGGCCTCAAGAACATCGACTCCATGAGCAATCTGGGCCGCGGGATAGACGCCGCGATCAAGATCGCACCCAAGGCCTGGTCCATCCCGAACCACATCGGGGAGATGACCAGCCCCGGCGATCGCCTCCAGGAATCCGCGGCAGCCCACTGAGCGGCCGCAGCAGCCCACTGAGCACCCGCACCCGCACCCGCACCCGCACCCGCACCCAAGGAAGTCGCGCCGCACCGAGCGGCCGCAAGCTGAGAGGACTTGAGGGCCGTGGACTGGTATCCGCCCCGGGACGAGACGCTGCTCATGCGCGTCAACGCCTCCTTCGCCACCGGGAGCGCCCCGAAGGTCGCCGGACTGCGATCTTTCCGGGACACCGAACGACGAGACATCGAAGGCGAACTCGTCGCCGGGGGCTGGCCGTCGGGCGCCGCCTTCGCCGTACGGGGAAAGGCGGACAGCGCGGGCGTACGAGCCCTGGACATCGCTCTGCTCGGCATCCCCCGCCTGCTCAACATGGTCGCGAACGCGGGCGCCCCGAGTGGCGCGCCCTTCGGTGATCCACAGAGCGCGGGAAAGCCGCAGGAACCGGAGAACGAGGTCGAGGACTTCCCCGTCGTCTGGGCCGCGCCGGGCACCACGGCCCGCACCCTGCCCTGGCAACTGGACCCCGCGCGGCGCCCCAAGGGATACCGCACCGAGACGGTGTTGACCGATCGCCGCCTCGTCGTGCTCGGCGTCGAGCCCTCGGCCGGTCTGGCGCCGGCCCGGGAATTGTGGGACCTGCCCAGAGACCGCGTGGCGGGCGCCGAGCGGATGACCTTCTCGGAAGGCGGGACCGACGTCAGGATCCGGTTCACGGATGGCTCCTGGACGCGCTGGAAGGCCGGCGACGCCGCCAAGTTCGTGGCCCGGATCAACGCGGAGGACGGGGACGATGAGCGATCTCGACGGGCGGACGGAGACGATGAGCGATCTCGACGTGCGGACGGAGACGATGAGCGATCTTGAGGGGCTGACGGAGACGATGAGCGATCTCGACCGGCTGATCGGTGAGCGCGTCGCCCGCACTGTGCCACCGATCACCTTCGTCGTGCCGGAGGGGATACACGCCCTGCCCGTGGACGCCTCGGCCGAGGAACGCGGTTCGGCCGCGGCCGACTTCGTACGCGAGCTCTATCCCGGCGGCGACGACACCCTCTGGGAATCAGCAGCCCCGTACTACGCGCAGGTCACAGCGGCGATGGCCACGGCCGGCCTCGCCTTCTCCGCGCTCGGTATCTTCGGCCTCGACGGCCCCGGTGTCGCCCACTGCTCGCTCACGGCTGCTTTCCTCAAGACGGACCACCGGGATCCTGATGTCGCGGCCCAGGGCACCCTGGCGACGCTCACGAGCGACCCGCTCAACGACGCGCGCTGGCTCGACCTGCCGTGCGGGCCCGCCGTTTCCTGTGTCACCTTGCGCGAACTCGCCCTCGATCTGGAGCCACCGCAGCCGGCGGAGGAACAACCGAAGCTCATCACCGGCCAGATACAGGTCCACATCCCCTTTCCCACCGGTCCCTACATGGCTGTCTTCACGCTCGACACGGCGTCCATGGAGTACTGGGGCGAGTTCTGCGACATGATCATGGCGATCCTCCAGACGGTCAGCTTCTCGGATCCGGAACCGGAACCGGAACCGGAAAAGGGCGGGACGGCTGGAGAGGACGGAACGGCCGGAGACGGCGGTCCGCATGTCAGGGGAGCCTCGGTCGTCGCACCCTCTGGAACTGTCCCCTGTCCGGCGGCAACGCCCCCGTCGCGACAGTAAGGTGCGCCCAATGAGCTACGGGGTGGGGCGACGGGTGAGCGGGTCGGGGAGCAGGGGGTACGAGGGGGCGGACGGCGCCCGGGGCATACGGGTAGACGGCGCCGGTGACATGCCGTGCGTGAGTCCTCGTGGACGGAGCCTCCTCGTCGCGGTGCTTGCCACCCTTTGCTCCGTTCTCCTCGCCGTTACCGGTGCGGGTCCAGCCGGAGCGGCACCTTTCCCAACGGATCCTTCCTCAACGGCACTTGCCCCGGCCGACGACAACGACGCCCCCACCCAAGCCGCCGCCCTCGCCGCCCTCCTCCGCGACAACCCCGTCCACGTCACCGACCAACTCCCCCGCGACATCCCCCGCTCCGCCGCCCCCGAGTTCGCCAACCTCGCCAAGCGCACCGGCGTGCCCACCTACGTCCTCGTACTGCCTGACCAGGGCAGCGGCGACCGGCTGCTCGCGGCCGTGCACGATCGGCTCGGGCGGGACGGTCTGTACGTGCTCGTCGATGAAATGGGGGTCGCCGATGCCGCCGCCTTCGGGGTACGCGCGCCCGCCGATGACGCGTCCACCGTGGCGCTCTACGAGCTTCCGTACGACGCCGGGCCCCTGCTCAGCTTCGAGCGGTTCACCGACGTCATCGCGCTCGGCGGCAAGAAGGCCGCCGAGCGTGCGAACGCCGCCCGCGAGAAGAACGAGGCCTCGGGCGGCGAAGGCGTCGAGGAACTGCACATCGACCCCGTCGACCGCGACAACCAGTCCTTCGTCACCGGGATCGCCCTCACCGGCGTACCGCTGCTGATCCTGCTCCTGAGTCCGTACGTACGGCGGTGGATCCGGCGGCAGCGGGCCACGGGCGGGCCGGGTGCGGTGGAGCGGCCGAGCGGATACCGGCGGCATTTCACTCCTCTCCGCATCGAAGCCGGCGTCGCCGTCCTCGCCGCCGCCACGGTCGCCCTCGGCGCCTCCCTCGCCTTCCACGAGGACTCGTCCCGCACCTCGCCGCCGCCCACCGCGTCCGACCTTTCGAGCCGCATCGAGCGCGTCGCCGCGGGGTTGCAGGAAGACGGGAAGCAGGGCGGGAAACAGGGCGGGGCGATCTACAGCGATCCCGAGAGCCCGCGTCCGCTCGATCCCGCCCAGCACCGCGAACTACTCGAACGAATCGAGAAGTTCGACCGCGGCCCCGTCCATATCGCCCTCGTCCCGCAGCTCACCGAGGACGAGTCCGGCGGCGAGCCGGAGATCTTCGTGGAGGCCGTGCGGAAGAAGATGGGCCGCGAGGGTGACCGCGGCGTGTACGTCGTCGCCGATCCGCTCGGCGGCTCCATCGAAGTCGTCACCTATGACGTACGTATCGACGCCAACCTCATCGCCTTCGACATCCCCGACTCCATCCGCTACGGCGATGACGACGACCGCTCCATCGACCACCAGCTCGGCGAGCGGCTCGACGACCTGATGACCTTCCTCGACAAGGCGCCGCGCACCGCGCACGCGGAGACCTCCTCGCTCGGCATGGACGACGCGCCCGAGCCCGTCGAGGACGAGGCCCTGCGCCCGCTCTTCTCCGGCGACTTCTGGCCGGGCCTCATGATCGGCGCCCTCGCGGCGGGGCTGCTCTTCGGGATCGTCGCCGCGATCCTGGGGCTGCTGCGGCTCGCGGTGCCGGGGCTGCGCCGGACGCCGGCCACCACCGTCTCGCCCGACGGCGCGCTGCGCTTCACGGCGCCGCCCGACCCTTCTCCGGACTTCCTGCGCCGTACCGCACGAGACGAACTCGACGCGCTGGCACGCGAGTTCGACGCGGCCGCCGATCTCCGTTCTTCTATCCGCACTCGCGTCTACGACTGTCTCGACGCCGCGACGCTGCTCGCCGACCGCGACCCCGACGGCCATGTCGACGCCGACGCCACACCCGCCGACCTGGCCGCCGCGATCGTCCTCGCCCGGGTCGGCCGGGGCGCGCTCGTCGGCGCCGACAAGCCCTGTTGCGGGCTCAACCCCCTGCACGGCCCGTCCACCGGGTGGCGTGACGCCCGGTACTCGCCGGACGACCAGCGCTTGCGCACCATCCCGGTGTGCGCGGAGTGCCGCGTCCTGGTCGAGGTGCAGCCGCGCCTCGCCTACACGCTCCGGCTCACGCTGCCGGGTGCGAGCCGCTCGGAGCGTGTGCCGTACGAGGATGCGCAGGGTCCGCTGCCCGCCATCGCCGACGGGGTGTCTCAACTCATCAGCCAGGTAAGGGAGTACGCCGGTGTTCAGTGACATGTTCGGTGACATGTTCAGTGACCTGAAGCGTCTCGCCGTGGTCGGGGCCGTCAGGCGCGCCGCGGCCGTGCTCGTCGCACTGGCCGCCCTGCTGGCCACGGCCGCGCCGTCCGTGGCGCAGACTCCGGACGCTCCCGCTCCGAGCCACGGCGAGAAGATCGCCGACGCCCTGCGCAAGTCGCCGGTGTACGTCGACGCCTCGTACGCCGACTCCGTGCCGCCCGCCCGCCAGAAGCAGCTCGTGCGGCAGATCGAGAAGACCGGCCTGCCGATCAAGGTCGCTCTGGTGCCGCTGGTCCAGGGGGACGCGTACGAAGGCGAGTCCGACGTCTTCGCCGAGGTCGTGCACGACCGCCTCGCCCAGCGCGAACTCATCCTCGTCACCGGGGGCGACAGGTGGACCGGCGATCTGAACGGCTTCGAGTGGCCCGGCGAGAAGCAGCAGGCCCACGACGCGGTGGGCGCGGTCGGCTTCCTGGACGAGATGAAGGACGCGGGGCTCGCGGAGCAGACGGAGAAGGCGATCGAGCTGATCGCGCGCGGCAACGGCACGAAGACGTACGAGAAGGCGACGGAGGACCTGGGGGCCGGCGGCGACAGCGGCAGCCGTCCCGAGGCGGGGTCGGAGGAGAAGAGCGAGGGCTCCTCCTCCTGGCCGGCCTGGTTGCTGCCGGTCGCTGTCGCGCTCGCGCTGGCCGGTCTCTCGCTTTCCGTCTTCCTCGTACGCCGCCGGGGGCGCGACCGGTCCGGCCGGTACCCGAGCGCCACGGGCGCGCCCTTCGCCTTCCCCCGGGCTGTTTTCGCGGCGGCGCGTACGGCGGACGAGGCGGCGCTGCGGCGCCAGACGGAGGCGGAGGTCCTCGCACTCGGCGAGGCGGCAGCGGAGGCGACGCCCGCCTCGACGCCGCGTCTACAGCGCGCGCTTGACGCCTACGCCGCCGCCGGGGCAGTCCTGGACTCGGCCCGCGGACTGCCGGACCTGGCGGGCGTCCTCGCCCTGGTGGCAGAGGGCCGGGACGCACTGGCCCCGGCCCGCGCCGGGGACGCCCCGCCTCTCCCCCTCTGTTTCTTCAACCCCCTGCACGGCCGCGCCGACATGCGCATCCGCTGGCGTCCGCTGGGCCGTCGCGATCAGCTGCACGTCGCGGCGTGCGAGGAGTGCGGGTCGGCGGTACGCGCCCGCCGGGCCCCGGAGGTACTGACGGCCGACTTCGAGGGCCGCACCATCCCGTACTTCGAGGTCCCGGCAGCCCAGAGCGTATGGGCAGCCACGGGCTACGGCTCCCTGCTCAGGGACACGGAGGGAGAAGCGGAGGGGCTGGCGGTGCGGGTGGGGCGGGGGGACTTTTCGCGGGGGCGGGGGTAGCGATCAGCCGATCGGGCCCCAGTCGCGCCGCGGTCGCGGCGGTTCGGCAGGTCCCGGTGCGGGTGTCGTGCGACTGCCTCGCCGCGGGGAGCGCGCCAGTGTCCACAGTCCCGTCGCTCCGACCACGATGAACGGCATCCCGAGCACCGTCGCAAACCCGAGCGCGAACCAGCCCCCACTCTCGCCGCCCATGAGCTGCCGTACCCCGGTGACGATCATCACCACGAGGAGAAATACGTAAGGCAGGGCCCACGGCCAGAAGTTGGGCTCCGGCGCCGGTTCGGCGCGGCGGCCCTGAGTGAAGGCCGCGTACCAGTAGCGGACGCACCACCAGGCCACCGTGTACACCGACAGCGCCCCCGCCGCGAACGCAACCCGCCAGAGCGTGCTGGCTCCGTCCCTCAACACCTCGCCCGTCATCACCGCCCCCAGCAAGAGCATGATGAGGAAGAGCAGGGTGCCGACAACCATGCGGTGCCGAGGGCTTCCTTCGAGGGCTCGATGCGAGATGAACATGCGGGCCACCCTAAGAGGGCCTGCCAACTCCACATCAGTTGGTCATGAGACACCATCAACGCATGGGGTGCTCCGCCACGCCTGGCAAGCTTCGTGAACCCCGCATGGACGACCTCCTCGACCCCGAGCAGGTGGTTTCCCTTGCGGCTCTGGTGGCTCTGATCTCCTACACCGCCTCCGTCGCCCGGAAGGTAACACTGGTCGACGTAACCCCGCAGGACGGGCCGTAACCGGAACTGGAATCGGAATCGGAATCGGAATCGCCGAGCGACACCCCGCCCTCGCGTCACGGCACGATGACGGTTCGCCGAATTAGTACGCCTTTTCCGCTTTCGACTCTGGTGGAACCGCCAACCCCACGGACAGCGTCGGCAGCTCCAAGGACAATGACAAGATCGTCGGCGTCGATCAGGGGAAGCCCGAGAAGTCGGCGGAGCCTTCAGCCACTCCGGCGCGATGGAGCTACGCATGATCTTCTACGAGACCGAGGCCGAGCCGGCCGAGTGGTTCCCGCTCCCCCTGCACTGGAAGGCCACGGACGTGCAGCGGATCGAGGAGTGGGCACAGACCTGCGCCGAGATCATGTATCGCCGTCACAAGGGCTGGTGGAAGCGGCCCGACCGCAAGGCGCTCACCGCCCGTTTCCGTCTCCTCCAGGAGGCTCACCCGCATCCGAGCATCCCCGCTGATCAGGTGTTCCTCTACGGCGGCGACCCGCGCCGTGTGCCCCAGCCGGTCTACGCACTCTCGGTCCGGTCAGACGGGGAGGACCGCAAGAAGGGGCTGCGCAAAGTGGTCCAAGCCGACGAGCAGAACCCGGTTCGCCCGTCCGACGTCACCCCCTTTGTCTTCGACCGCATGGGAGCGGAGGGTCTGCGCTGTCTGCGCTACTTCGGTGATGGCGAGCAGCTCTGCGTATCGGTCAACTACGGCTGGTGGTCCGAGGAGCATCAGGTTTACGCGTCGTTGCGCACCGTAAGCGGCGACCTCGGCTGGCTGTTCGCGCACGATGATGTCTTCGACGACTTCGCTCGGAGCGTGTGGTTGAACGAGAATCCGGAGTAGCCGGTTGCCCTGAGGAGCTGGGTCAACCGGTAGACCCGACGCCCTCCCTCGGTCAGCGACGAGGGCGGGTCAGGTACGGAGGGCTCGGAGGCTACCGTGCCTCCCGGCTCTTTCCCTTGCCCTTCTTCCGCAGCCTTCGCAGCCGTGTCCGGTGTGCGGCTCGGCGTTGTTCCTCGCGGGTCGAGTGGACTCGGTAGGCCGCCCAGGCCAGGGCCGCGGCAGTAACGGCGTAGGCGAGGAGAGCCGGGAAAGCGCCGTCGACCTGGCGACAAGTGGGGCTGGAAGAGCTGCAGTTGCGGCCCGGCAGTGCGGAGATGATGTACGCCGTCACGATCACCGGCACCGCCCAGCACACGCCCTTGGCTGCGCGACGTGCGACACGCCCCGGGGTCTCGTCGCCCCGCAGCGCGTCAGCTGCCCACAGGCCGCCGTAGGCTCCCGCGACGGCCAATACCCCGGCCATGATCCCGAAGAGCCACGCGCCGCCGGGCCAGTCCGCGATCAGGTTCGGCGACTCACGGATCACCGCGCGCCAGGCGCCCTTGGTCCAGAGGAACCCGGCGGCCAGGGCGAGCAGCGCCAGCACGAAGGCCACGAGGGCGAAGGCGTCGCGGGTGCGTGAGCTGGGGCGGGGGCTGGGGCGGGGGCCGGGGGTGCTGTCGGGGCGCGTCATCGTCAGTCCCAGTGCAGGGTGCCCGCCACCACGTCGAACAGTTCCACCATCTGGTCCGCCAGCGGGTCCATGGGCGTGGAGAAGTTCAGCAGCAGCCAGCTCTTGGTCGCGGGGATCGGTACGTAGTACGTGAGCAGGGTGTTCGGGAGCTCATTGCCCAGCTGGGACTCGGGGTCCGGGGCCTCCTTGCGGCGCTGGCGGACCGCCCTGCCCGCTGCCGCCAGGGTGACCACATCCACTTCGGCATCGGTCTCCGCCGATCCGTCCTTGCTCGCCAGATGCTCCGCCAGCTCTTCCACGTCCGTGACCTTCGGCCACTCGTCGGGACCCGGAATGCTGATGAGGAGCGAGGAGGCCAGGGGGAGTTGGCCGACCGACAGGGTGGAGATGTAGAGCTCGGTGCCGCCGACGCCGTACGCGCTCTTGGCCTTGCGCTGCATCTCCCGCATGAACTGCTTCTTGATGTGCGGGGCGTTGTCCACGCCCCGGAACTGCTGGTCCGCGAGGGCGACGATGCCTCGGTCGCGGTGTTCCGGGGCGAGCGGCAGCTGGAACCAGCCGTCGGGGACGATGACGTTGTAGTCGGAGGGCGGCGAAGTGAATTCGCTGGCGTTCTTCATGAGGTTCTGGGCTCTCGAATTCACTCAGGGTTGTTCGGGTTCCGGCTTCGCGTTCGGGCTCGGATTCGAGCCCGGATTCGTGCCCGGATTCGGCGTGAGTTCGTTTCCGTCCTCGTCCACCAAGTCCAGCCTCAGCGTCGGGACGATCTCGTCCACACGCTGTGTGTTCTCCTCCGTCAGCTGGATCTTCTCCCACGTCGCCGTGACGACGACCAGGCTCTGCATGCCGGGCGGAAAGACCGCGTACCTCACGAACTCGGTGATACGGCGGCCGAGGCCGAACATCCGCTTGATCTTCAGCGTCGCCTGGACACGCAGCGCGGGACCCGCCGCCAGTTCCAGGCGGGACACCTCCGGCTCCCCCACGACATCGCCGTTCTCCCACTCCAGGAGCAGCGGAAGGACCTCGTCCGCCGTGGGGCGCGGGACGCCCTCGTCGCCGTACGAGTCGACCATCAGGTTGATCAGGCCCTCGCCGCTCTCGGCGTAGTACGCCGCCGCGAGCGCCGGAGCGTCCTCGTTGAGGTTGAGCGCCCGTTCGGCCATGTCGTCGAAGACCGCGCTCTTCTCGATCTCCAGGGAGAGCGGGTTGAGCTCGTTGACCGTCTTCGTTGCCAGCGCCTTCGCCTCCGCCTTCGAGCCCTCGCGCAGCGTCAGGTCGACCCAGCCGGGCTGGAGGTCGATACGGACCGCGAAATCCTCGGACAGCGCCGGGATGTCGTCGTCAGGTGTGTTCACTGCGTTCCTTCTTCGGTGGGGGAGCACGGTGGGGGAGCAAGCCACTACGGTGGGGGCCAGCCAGGCCAGCCGATTCGGCGGGTCATTCGGCGGTCATCCGGCGGGGCGTTCGGCGGGTCATTCGGCGAGCCTCAGGCCACGAGCGGGTTGAGATTACCGTCAAGGCCGAGGCCGGCCAGCGTAATGCCCGCTCCGGTGACTCCAAGGCGCGTCGCCGTCTTCGAGATCTGGCTCACGGCATTCGCGTCGAAGTTACCGAGTCCGGCCGCACCCGCCTTGATTCCCTTCAGGTCGGACGCGACGCCGGGGTCGGCCATGGAGAACGACTTCCCGATGCCCTTGAAGGCACTTCCGCCGCCCCGCTCGGCCAGTTCGTTCCTGGCGGCCGCGAAGTTCCCTTCGCCCGGCTTGAGGGTTTTGAGATTCTTGCCCCAGGCCGCCTTCGAGAACGGCTCGGTGAACGGCTCCTTGAGGGACTTCCAGCCCTCGCCCCTCTCCAGCTTGAACTTCTTGCCGGAGAGCTTGCGCAGGTTCTTGTTCGCCCTGGTGACCTGCTTCGTGGTCCGCGCCGCTCCGGCCCGGTTCATCTTGCTGAGCGCCGTCTTCGCGAACTTGCCCGCCACCTTCGAGAAGGCCTTGCCCACGCCCATCAGCAGGAAGCCGACCGCCGCGAGGCCCACGTCCATCCAGTCCGCATTGCCCTGGAATACCTGGATGATGGTGCAGATGGTGGTGATCAGCGTGGCAATCATGGCGATTGCGCCCAGCACTCCCGCCAGCGCCTGGCCGATCACCGGAATCCAGCCGACCACCAAGGAAAGGATTCCGCAGACCGTGGAGATCAATTCCGTCACGGACTTGATGTCGTCGACGAGGGTCTCCCAGAACCCGTCCTTCAGGGAGTCGTCCGCGATGACGTCCTCGATCGCGTCACGGGCGCGCTTGGCCGCGTCGTCGCGGACCTTCCTGGCCTGGTTGATCTTCTGCCGGGCGGCCTCGATCTCGTCGCCCGCGCTGTCCCGCGCCTCTTCGAGCTTCTTCTTGTCTTCCTTGCTGCTGTCCTTGCCGTCCGCGCCGCCCTTGTCCTTGCCGCCCTTGTCCGAAAGGGCGTCCAGGCTCTTCTGGTTGGCGCTCTTGCGCTCCTCCGCGTCCTGCGCCTCCTTCAGCGCGAGGTCCGCCATCTCCTGGGCGCGGTTGAGGTCAGAGGCGTAATTCTTCGGCTTGGCGTGCAGCTTGTCGTCGAAACGACCGCCGACCTCCGTCACCTCACTGCCGAAGGCATCCGCCGCCGTGTCATACCGCTTGAAGGCAGCTTCCAGCTTCTTTACGTTGCCCTTGGCCTTCTCGCGGAACTCCTTGCCCGCCTTGCTGTCCCAGGCCTCCACCTCGGAGACCGCCTTGATGTTCCTGATCTGCTTCTCGAGCTCATCGGCGGTCTTGCGGAGTTTCTTCCCCAGATTCGCTACCCGGTCGGCATCACCGGGAATGGGGTCGCTGTCCGCGACCGGGTGCCAATCACGCGGGCGTCCGGCCATGGTTCAGCCCTTCTTCTTCGACTTGGGATCATCCGCACCGCGGATCGCCTCGGCCAACTGGTGGTCGATGTCCTCGTACGCTTCGGCGGCGGCCTTGGCGATCTGCGCGAGTGCGTCGACCTCGTCCGTCAGCCTTTTGCGGCTCAACTTCCAGTTGTCCGCGAAATCACCGAATTTGTCGGCGAGATCACCGTTTCCGAAGTCGTCCTCGTACTGACCGCCGAGATCTTCCAGGCCGTCGAAGGCCTTCTTCACGTTGTTGAGCCCGGTGCCCATGCCCTTGATCACGTCAAGGTCAAGCCTGGCCCGGTCGCCACCGCCACCCACAGCGCCCCCATGCGTTTCACTACCGACATACGACCGGTGCGATGGGCCGCCGCGAAACGCGGCGGCCCATCGCACCGGGTTGTTCACCTGCCCGAAGGCCGGGTCACTTGCCCTTGACGCCCTTGGCGAGGTCGTCGTCCAGGTCCTCGTACGCCTTCGCGGCACTGGTCAGGAACTTGCCCATGCCCGTGAGGCCCTCGATGGTGTCCTTGGCGCCCTTCTTGAACTCCTTGAAGGAGTCCTCGAAAGCCTGCGAACCCTTGCGAGTCGTGTAGCCGTTCTTCACCAGGTTCTCGACGTAACGCTCAAGGGCGTCGAGCTTCTCGTCGATCTTGTCCTTGGCGTCGTTCAGCTTGCCCGCCGCGGTCCGCATCTCCTCATAAGTGATATCGGCGTCTTTGGCCATGTGGCTTCACATCCAATCCAACTCGCCGCAGGGCCATCCCCCTTGGCTCCACCAGTGCGGGCCGCTCAAGCCCGTGCGCCCCCGCGTGCGAGGACGATCAGTTGCTCGTGCGATCTTCCGCTCTTGGGTCAGCAGCTTACGGGTGGGGCTGAAGTGAGCACAGCCCGGTTGAGTCACAGCTCTGCTATGAGCCCGTGCGGCTCCCGCACAGGCCGTTGCCTGTGGGAAGGGTGGAGCGGCTATCGTCACAGGCACTGTGGACAGCCTCGCGGGCACTGTGTGACGAGTGCCGCGCAGGCAGTGTGTACCAGTGCTTCACAGGCACTGTGGACCAGCCGCTGCGACCGCGTTCCGGAAGCGGTCACAAGCGTCTTATGGGGAGGACGATCGTGCGCCTGACTCTGACCGTCGTCGATCCGCTCGGCGGCGCGAACGCCGACGTCGTGCTCGACGCCGATCCTGAGTCCTCCGTCGGGGACATCGCCAGGGAGCTGGCCCAGCAGGTGGGTTACGGCGGTGGTGACGCCCAGATCATCCCGATCGGCGGGCATCAACTCCAGCCCGGCGGCGGCGGTCAGGGCGGGGCGCCGGTCGTCTTCGTGGACGGCTACCCCATCGACGCCTCCGCGACCATCGGGACCTCCGCGCTGCGCGAGGGCGCCGTGGTCAGCCTGCACGACCCGGCGGGCTGCCTGCCCGGCGAACCCAGCGGCCTCGTCGAGCTGCGCGTCGCGGGCGGCCCCGCGGCCGGCGCCGTGCACCGGCTCGGCATCGGGCGCTACGACATCGGCAGCGGCCCCGCCTCGTACATCCGTATCGACGATCCGGAGCTTCCCGCCCGGGCCCTCACGTTGTCAGTTGCAACCGATGGCACCTGCCAAGTCGCCGTACATGGGGACATAGACGGCGTGACCCTCGAGGGCAAGAAGTTCAGCGAGGCCGATGACAGCGATAAAGGCGAGAAAAGCGAGAAAAAGGGCGAGGGCGGCAGCAAGCCGGAAAAGCGCAAGAAGCGCGACAAGAACAACAGGGCGGACAGCGGCAACGGTAAAAAGCGGGACAAGGGCGAATGGCCGCTCGGCGCCCAGATCGCCGTCGGAAACACCCTGCTCGAACTCGACAGGTACCAGCCGCCCAACGCCGCCCTGAAATGGTCCGAGGACGGCACCGGTCTCGACTACAACCGGCCTCCGCGACTGCGCCCTCCCGAGCGGCAGACGAAATTCCGGCTGCCCAGTCCGGTACGTGACTTCGAGGCACGCCCGCTGCCCTGGCTGATGGCGCTCACACCGCTCGTCGGTGCCGTCGTATCTGTGATGATCTTCGGTCGCTGGTACTACCTGATCATGGCGCTGCTCAGCCCGCTCATCCTGTTCGGCAACTACTTCATGGACAAGAAGCACGGGCGTAAATCCCATGCCAAACAGGTCAAGGAGTACAACGAACACAAAGCGCGGATCGAGAAGGACGCGCAGGAAGCCCTCGTCGCCGAGCGGATGGACAAGCGGCAGGCCGTTCTCAGCCCGGCCGGCATCCTCTCCCTGGGCACCGGCCCCCGCACGCGCCTCTGGGAGCGGCGGCGCACCGACTCCGACCATCTCCTGGTGCGTGTCGGCACCGGACGGCTCGACTCCGAGGTCGTGCTCGACGACCCCGAGCAGGACGACCACAAGCGCGAGGTCACCTGGAAGATCGAGGACGCGCCCGTCGCGCTCTCGCTGCGCGATCTCGGCGTCATCGGCATCGCGGGTCCCGGCGACTCGGCGAAGGCGCTCGGCCGATGGGCCGTCGCGCAGTCCGCGGTCCTGCACAGCCCGCTGGACGTGCAGTTCTACATACTGACCGAGAACTCCGCGCGCGAGACCTGGGACTGGACGCGCTGGCTGCCGCACGCGCGGCCCTCAGGGTCCCAGGACGTCAACCTGCTCATCGGCACGGACGCCGAGACCGTCGGCTCCCGCATCGGCGAGCTGACCCAGATCCTCGCCGCGCGCCAGAAGGCCGCCAAGGAGAACAACCGCGGCGGCGCGACCTCCTTCGGCGATCCCGACATCGTCGTGGTGTGGGACGGCTCGCGGCGGCTGCGGTCGATGCCCGGCGTGGTGAAGCTGCTGCGCGAGGGTCCCGCCGTCTCCATGTACGCGCTCTGCCTCGACGACGAGGAGCGGTTCCTGCCCGGCGAGTGCCAGGCCATCGTGATCGCCGAGCCGAAGGCCGCGGAGATCGGCCTGCCCGCCCCCTCCACGCCCGCCATGCCTGACGCAACCACGCCCGCCGCCAACGCTCCCGGCGGCTTCCCCTCCTTCCAGGCCTGGCACACGACCGCCGCGAACGAGGGCGAGCAGGGCGCCGAGAAGCCCCTCGAACTGCGGCTTCGCGTCGAGAAGACCGACGCCGCCCGCATCCGTGACGTACGGCCCGACTTCGTCTCCGCCGCCTGGTGCGGGCGGCTCGCCCGCGCGCTCTCCCCGTTGCGGGACATCAGCGGCGAGACCGAGGACTCGGCGCTGCCCGGCTCCTCCCGGCTGCTCGACGTGCTCCAGCTCGAGCCGCCGACGGCCGACCAGATCACCGCGCGCTGGCGGATGGGCGGGCAGTCGACGATGGCCGTCATCGGTGAGTCGTACGACGGTCCTTTCGGCATCGACATGCGGCGCGACGGGCCGCACGGTCTGATCGCCGGTACCACCGGTTCCGGTAAGTCGGAGCTCCTGCAGACCATCGTGGCGGCGCTCGCCGTGGCCAACACCCCCGAGAACATGACCTTCGTCCTCGTGGACTACAAGGGTGGCTCCGCGTTCAAGGACTGCGTGAAGCTGCCGCACACCGTCGGTATGGTCACCGACCTCGACGCGCACCTCGTCGAGCGCGCCCTGGAGTCCCTGGGCGCCGAGCTGAAGCGGCGCGAGCACATCCTCGCCGCCGCCGACGCCAAGGACATCGAGGACTACCAGGACCTGGTGCGCCGCGATCCCTCGCACCCGCCCGTGCCCCGGCTCCTCATCGTCATCGACGAGTTCGCCTCCATGGTGCGTGACCTGCCGGACTTCGTGACGGGTCTGGTCAACATCGCCCAGCGAGGCCGTTCGCTCGGCATCCACCTGCTCCTCGCCACGCAGCGTCCGAGCGGTGTGGTCTCCCCCGAGATCCGCGCCAACACCAACCTCCGTATCGCCCTGCGCGTGACGGACGGCGCGGAGTCCGCGGACGTCATCGACGACCCGGCGGCGGGTCACATCGCCAAGAGCACGCCGGGACGTGCGTACGTCCGCCTCGGTCACGCCTCGCTCGTCCCCTTCCAGTCGGGTCGTGTCGGTGGCCGCAGGCCCGGCGCCGCCGACCCCGCGCTGCTCGCGCCGTGGGCGGGCGCGCTCGGGTGGGAGGACCTGGGCCGTGCCGCGCTGGTGAAGCCCAAGGCGGCGGCGCGCGAGGAGGAGGAGATCACCGACCTCAAGGTCCTCGTGGACGCCGTGCGTGACGCCAACGCGACCATGGGCATCCCCGCCCAGCACAGCCCGTGGCTGCCGGCGCTCTCCGAGCAGCTCCAGCTCGACGAGATCCCGCTGCCGGCCGTGAGCGACAAGCCCGGAGCGCTCGCGCCCGCGCCCTTCGGTCTGGAGGACATCCCCTCCGACCAGGCACGCCGCCCCGTCGCGGTCAACTTCGAGACGTTCGGGCACCTGCTCATCGGCGGCGCCCCGCGCAGTGGCCGCTCGCAGATCCTGCGTACGATCGCGGGCTCCATCGCCCGTACGCACTCCTCCGCCGACGTGCATCTGTACGGCATCGACTGCGGCAACGGCGCGCTCAACGCGCTGACCCGGCTTCCGCACTGCGGCGCCGTCGTCAGCCGCAACCAGACCGAGCGTGCCGTGCGGCTCATCACCCGGCTCAAGGGCGAGGTCACGCGCCGCCAGGACCTCCTTGCCGACAAGGGCTTCGCCGACATCGGCGAGCAGCGGGCCGCGGTGCCGGAGGACGAACGCCTTCCGCACATCGTCGTACTCCTCGACCGCTGGGAGGGCTGGCTGCCGACCCTCGGCGAGTACGACCACGGCGAGCTGACGGACGAGTTGCAGGCGATGATGCGCGAGGGCGCGAGCGTCGGCATCCACCTGGTCATCACCGGTGACCGCCAGGTCCTCATCGGCCGCATGGCCTCGCTCACCGAGGACAAGTACGGCCTGCGGCTCGCCGACCGCTCCGACTTCTCGATGCTCGGCATGAACGCGCGCAAGGTGCCCGAGGAGATTCCGCCGGGTCGCGGCTTCAAGAACGAGCACGGTACGGAGACGCAGTTCGCGCTGCTCTCCGAGGACTCCACGGGCCAGGGTCAGGCCGCCGCGCTCTCCGAGATCGGCGAGGCGGCGGCAGCGCGGGACGCGGATGTGCCGCGGGCCCGCAAGCCGTTCCGTGTGGACAGCCTGCCGAGCCGTATCAGCTTCGCCGACGCGTGGGAGATGCGGGACCCGGAGGCCTCGCGCTCCAAGCTGTGGGCCCTCGCGGGCATCGGCGGCGACGACATCATGGGCTTCGGCCCGGACCTCGCGCAGGGCGTGCCGACGTTCGTGGTGGCGGGCCCGGCCAAGTCGGGCCGCAGTACGACGCTGATGAACCTGGCGCGCTCGTACATGACGCAGGGCGTACGCCTCGTGATCGCCGCCCCGCGCCCTTCGCCCCTGCGCGAACTGGAAGGCCAGGAAGGCATCCTGAAGGTCTTCAAGGACGACGACATCGAGAGCGACGACTTCAAGGAGGTCGTGGAGTCCGCGTCCCCCGAGGACCCGATCATCTGGATCATCGACGACGGCGAGGTCCTGGAGGACTGCGACGCCGAACGCGAGTTCAAGCGCCTGGTCCAGCGCGGCGCCGAGCGGGGCCTCGGCCTCATCATCGGCGGCGACGAGGAGGAGGTCTGCGGTGGCTTCTCCGGCTGGCAGGTAGAGGCGAAGAAGGGCCGCCGCGGCATCCTGCTCTCCCCCCAGGACTCCTCGAGCGGCGAACTGATCGGCATCCGCACGACCCGCAGCATGGTCGGCGGCCCGATCGCCCCTGGCAAGGGCCTGCTGTACACGGGCAGCGGGGAGCCGGTGACGGTCACGACTCCCCTGTGACGCGCCGTCCCGCCCACCCTTGCCGCAGGGCGATCGGGTGGGCGGGAAAGGCCGTCCGGTCCAGGCTCACGTACGTGAGAGTCGTGCCTCCGGATTGCCCGACTCCGCGTTCTCCGAGAGGTACATCAGGTCGTCGCCCTTGGGGCGGAGGCGGACCGTGTGGGTGTTCTTGGTGCACTGTGCGGCGCTGTCCGGCCGGCCCTTGCCGCGGGCCACGATCTCGTTCTGCGACACCGACTTCAGGGTCAGGTCCACCGCGCAGACTCCGCCCAGTTGGTCCGTCTGCGTCATGACCGCGAAGCGCTCGCCCACCTTGCCCTGCTCCACCTTGAGCCGGAACGTGCCCATCGGGACCGCGCCGTTCGCCGCGACCGCCTGGCCTTCCCAGGTGCCGCGGTAGGAGGCCGGGACCTTGCCCGCGTCGTCGTCCGATGTTCCGCCGTCGCCGGGCTGGTCGCTCGCCGTGGCGGCCGGGGGCTGCTGCGGGCCCGCGTCGCTCGACTTCTCGCCGTTTCCGGGGAGCAGCCCGAACACGAAGACGGAGCCCACCGTCACCGCGGCCAGCGCGCCCGCCACGCCCAGGACCAGGGTGCAACTGACCTTGCGGCCACGCCCGTCGGACCCGCTCGGCGTCGATGTCGCGGTGGCCGAGAACCTCACCCGGCCGGGCTGCCGACTGTCCGGTGCGGTCTCCGACGCCTGCGTCGGGACGTAGGCCGCCGCCGGCATCGGTGCGTACGACGGGTCCGGCGGGCCGAAGGAGCCGCTGCCCACCGCCGGAGCGGCGAACGGCACGGGGCCCGACGGCTGCTCCGCGACCCCGGCCCCGTCCGTCTCCAGGTCGAGGATCCGTACGGCGCTCCGGCTCACCCGCTCCACCAGCGGGCCCGGCAGCCATCCCGCCGCCACAAGACCATCCGCTCCCGCGGGCGCCAGACGCCGGGCGATCTCGGCCGGGGCCGGGCGCTCACCAGGGTCCTTGGCCAGGCACTGCCGGGCCAGATCGCGCAGCTCACCCGTCAATGAGCCGAGATCCGGCTCCTCGTGCACCACCTTGTAGAGGAGCGCAGCCGAGGAGTCACCGGGGAACGGCGAAGACCCCGTCGCCGCGTACACCAGGACGGCGCCCAGCGAGAACACGTCCGCCGAACCCGCGACGCCCCTGCCGAGGATCTGCTCCGGCGCCATGTAGCCGGGCGAGCCGACGGAGACTCCGGTCGACGTCAGCGAGGCCGTGCCGTCCGTCGCGCGTGCGATGCCGAAGTCGATCAGGCGGGGACCGTCCATCGTGAGCAGGACGTTCGACGGCTTCACGTCACGGTGGACGAGGCCCAGGCCGTGTACGTGGGCGAGCGCCTCCGCCAGGCCCGCCACCAATACGCGTACGGAGTGCGCGGGCAGCGGGGACAGGTCCCGTACCGCCTCCGCCAGCGAAGGACCCGCCGCGTACCCCGTGGCCACCCACGGAACCGCCGCCTCCGGGTCGGCGTCCAGGACCGGCGCCGTCCAGTCGCCGCCCACCTTCCGCGCCGCGTCCACCTCGCGCCGGAAGCGGGCGCGGAACTCCTCGTCGAGCGCGAAGTGCGGATGGACGACCTTCACCGCGACCGTACGGCCACCGGAACTGCGCCCCAGGTAGACCCGGCCCATACCGCCCGAACCCAGTCGGCCGAGCAGCCGATAGGGCCCGATGGCGGTCGGTTCGCCGGGATCGAGCGGGTGCATGACGAAGGCCTCCCCCGAACGCGCCGCACGGACGCGGCCACTGTCTGAAGCTCAGCTCAGGGTAGTCCGCGGCCATCACCGGCGGCCCCGGCCGTTGGCCCGGCTAGCACGGCAGGGCTTGCGGTGGCTGCCCCGCCCGCGGCCTTCGGTCAGGCGGGGTGCGGCTCCAGCAGCTCCACCTTGACGTCCGCCGGGAACCCCGTCGTCTCCCCCACCCTGCGCGCGAACTCCTCGACGCCCTTCAACTGCGCGCTCCCGAACCGGAAGTCGAGCGTCGTGAAGTACTGCTCCAGGACGGTGGCGTCGAAGGCCTCCCAGCGTGCCGCCTGCTCGGCGACCTTGCCGACCTCCTCCAGGGAGAGGTCCCGCGAGGCGAGGAACGCCTTGTGCACGGCGTGCACGACCTCGGGCTCGCGCCGCGCGTAGTCCCGCCGGGCCGCCCAGACCGCGAAGACGAACGGCAGACCCGTCCATTCCTTCCACATCTGGCCCAGGTCGTATACGTCGAGACCCAGCCGCGGGGCGTCGATCAGGTTCGCCCGCAGCGCCGCGTCCCCGATGAGCACGGCGGCGTCCGCCTCCTGCATCATCACGCCGAGGTCGGGCGGGCACGTGTAGTAATCGGGCTGCACGCCATAGCGCTCGGCGAGCAGCAGCTGCGCCAGGCGCACGGAGGTGCGCGAGGTCGAGCCGAGCGCGACCCGCGCGCCGTCCAGCTGGTCGAGAGGCACCTGCGAGACGATCACGCAGGACATCACCGGGCCGTCGCAGCCGACCGCCAGATCGGGGAAAGCGACGAGATCGTCGGCGTTCCTGAGGAACTCGACGAGAGTCACGGGTGCGATATCGAGATCGCCCCGCACCAACTGCTCACTGAGCTTCTCGGGGGTGTCCTTCGTGAGCTCGAAGTCGAGCAGCGTTCCGGTGCGCGCGAGGCCCCAGTACAGAGGCATGCAGTTCAGGAACTGAATGTGGCCGACGCGCGGCCGGGGGGTGCGGTGATGGCCGGGGGGCTGATCCGCGCCTGCCCCGGCGATGGTGTCAACGGGAGAATTGTCCACATCGGGGAGGCTAGCCCCCTTGCGGTACGGTGCGGAAAGCGGGGCCTCGTTCCCGCCCTTGTCAAGAGCTTTCGACCTGGTACGTCAACCCCTCTGGGGGGTCCGTCAAACATCCGGGTGACGTGATCTTGCCCCCTATTGCATTCGGCTGCCTGCGTGCTAAGCTCGCCGCAAGTTGCAGTTTGGTTTCCCTTGCAGTACAGAGCCTGCGGAGCATGTAACCCGCAGGCTCTCGTCGTTTTCAGACTTATGCAGTTGTTTCAACAATCGCAGGTTCTGGAGCAGGGCAACCCTTTGGCCCAAGGAGGGCTTATGGCTACCGGAACCGTGAAGTGGTTCAACGCCGAAAAGGGCTTTGGATTCATCGCCCAGGAAGGCGGAGGCCCCGACGTCTTCGTCCACTACTCCGCGATCAACGCAAACGGCTTCCGCTCCCTTGAGGAGAACCAGGCCGTGAGCTTCGACGTCACGCAGGGCCCGAAGGGTCCGCAGGCGGAGAACGTCACCCCCATGTAGTGGGGCGCCCCATGCGAATGGGGCGTGTGACAGTTCCGGTGACTTGATCCGGACATGGATAGCAGTACCCAAGGGGCCCTGCCTTTCCGCGTGAGCGGGGGGATGGGGCCCCTGCCTTTTTCTGGCCCCTGGGCCTTTTGCGGGGTTGGGGGGGTGGGGTCGGGGGGGTTTTCTCTCTGCGGGTGGTTTTGGGCTGGGCGCGCAGTTCCCCGCGCCCCTTCGGGCGCAGTTGCCCGCGCCTCTTCGGGCGCGGTTTCCCCTGGCTACACGTGTTGCATGATCAGGACGAAGGTTGTGTTCGGGGTCAGGGCCTCGTAGAGGTGGGGGACGTCGCCTCTGTACGACATGTAGTCGCCGGGCGCCAGTTCCTCCGGGGCGTCGATCGGGCCCGCCAGCAGGCGGCCCGTGGAGACGATCAAGTGCTCCACGGACCCCGGGATGTGCGGCTCCGACTCCCGTACCGAGCCGGGCTCCACCGCCCCGTGGTAGATGTCGCGCCGGACGCCGGAGGGCCCGGGCGAGAGCAATGTCCCCGCGTACGACGCCTGTTCGGCGTGCATGGTCGGGCCCTCGCCCGCCCGGATCACCGTCACGGGGGGCGCCGGTGACTCCACCAGGACGCTGAACGGCACGCCCAGCGCGACGGCGAGGGCCCACAGCGTCTCGATGCCCGGGTTGCCGGTGGCCGCCTCGAGCTGGGAGAGCGTCGACTTCGCGATCCCGGCCCGCTTGGCCAGCTCGGAGAGCGAGATCCCCGCCTTGGTGCGCTCGCGGCGCAGGGCGGCGGCGACCCATTCGCGGGGGAGGCCGGCGGGGGCGGCTGCGGCCCCTCCGTTACCGGCAGGCGCTGGCGCTGGCGCTCCGGAAGCTTCGCCGTCGGTCATTGCTCGCGCTCCTTCGCCCTGGCTGTCGCCGTAGCGGCGTTCATTCGGTCGTTCGCTGTAGCGGACCATTCGTTCGCCTTGACGAACGCGATCCCCTCCAGTCATCGTACTCCTATGCGTTCGTCACACCGAACAGAAAGCCCGCCAGAGCGAACGAACGAAGGTTTCGTCCGCCTCTCCCACCTACCTCGCGGCGTCCTGCGCGACATCGCACTCGTCTGGCTCGCCGACGCCGTCGTCGGTGTCTCCTTCGGCGCGATCGCCGTCGCGGGCGGCCTGCCCGTGTGGGTGCCCGTCCTGATGTCGCTGCTCGTGTACGCGGGCTCCGCCCAGTTCAGCGCGGTCGGCATCCTCGCCGCGGGCGGCGGCCCGGTGGCCGCGGCGGCGACCGGCCTGCTGCTCAACTCCCGTACGGCGGCGTTCAGCCTGGCCGTCGCGGACAGCCTGGGGCGCTCCCGGGCCGCGCGGTTCCTCGGCGCGCATCTGATCACCGACGAGACCGCGGCCTTCGTCCTCGCCCAGCCGGACCAGAAGCGCCGCAAAGCCGCGTTCTGGATATCCGGGCTCGGCCTTTTCGCCGTATGGAACGTCAGCGTTCTGGGCGGCGCGCTCGCCGGGTCCGTCATCGGCGACACCGCACGCTTCGGGCTCGACGCCGCGTTCCCCGCGGTGCTCCTCGCCCTGGTCCTTCCCGCGCTGCGCGCCGACAGCATGACGCGGCGGGCGGCAGCCGCGGGTGCCGTGATCGCGGTGGCCGCCGCGCCCGTGCTGCCCGCCGGGGTGCCGGTGCTGCTTGCCCTGCTCGGGCTGCTGGCGGCGCGGCGCGGGCCCGGGCCCCGGTCCAGGTCCGGGCCCAGGTCCGAGTCCGGGTCCGGGTCCAGGTCCGGGCGGGCCGTCGGCCGTCGTGGACCGAGCCGTACCGCCGCCCCCGGGAGTGACTCGTGAACGCCTACCTCGCCTGTGTCCTCGTACTCGCCGCCGGAACGTACGCCTTCCGTCTCGCGGGGCCCCTGCTGCACGGGCGCGTCGAACTGCCCGCTCGCCTCCAGGAACTCCTGACCGTCGGGGCCACCGTCCTGCTCGTCGCTCTGCTCGCCACCGGCGCGCTCACCGAGGGGCACGGCTTCGCTGGTTGGGCTCGGACGATCGGCGTCCTGGCCGGCGGGGTGCTTGCCTGGCGGAAGGCCCCGTTCGCCGTGGTCGTGGTGGGCGCGGCGGCGGCTACGGCGTTGTTGCGTCTTGCGGGGGTGGCTTGACCGGCGCCGGATCGTGCTTCTCGGGCGGGCTCGTGTCCTGCCGGTACGTCCCGTACAGGCCGTCGATCACCTCCGCGTACCGCTCCGTCACCGCCCGCCTGCGCACCTTCAGGCTCGGCGTGAGCAGGCCGTCCTCCACCGTGAAGTCCTCGTCGAGGAGGGCGAATCCGCGGATGCGGGCCGGACGCGAGACCTCCGCGTTGGCCGCGTCCACCACGTCCTGGACGAGGGCGCGGACGCGGGGGTCCTGCGACGGCGGCTCGGCCGGCGTCACGCCCTCCCGCTCCGCCCAGCCGCTGATCTCCTCCGCGTCCAGCGTGATCAGGGCGACGGGGTAGGGGCGGTGGTCGCCCACCATCACGGCACGGGACACGAAACGGGAGCGCTGGAGGGCGAGTTCAGTCAGTGACGGGGTGAGGTTCTTGCCGCCGGAGGTGATGATCAGGTCTTTCTTGCGGCCGGTGACGCTGAGGTAGCCGTCGGCGTCGAGGGCGCCCAGATCGCCGGTGTGCAGCCACCCTCCGTCGTCCAGGGCTTCGCGGGTGGCGGCGGGGTCCGCGTGGTAGCCGGGGAAGACCATCGCGCCGCGGGCGAGGATCTCTCCGTCGTCGGCGATACGGACCTCGCAGCCTTCGACGGGGCGGCCGACCGTGCCGTACCGGACCGCGCCGGGGTGGTTGAGGCTGATGACGCCGGCCGACTCGGTCATCCCGTACCCCTCGAAGAACGCGATCCCGCAGGCCCGCAGGAAGTCGATGACGTGCGGCGCGATCGGGGCGCCGCCGGTCAGCGCCCACCGCACGCGCCCGCCGAGCGCCTGCCTCACCAGGCTGTAGAGGGCCTTGTCCGCGGCCTCGTACGCGTCCCGGAGCTCGGGCGGCAGGGCGCCGTCCGCCGCGAGGACTCCGATGCGTATCGCCTCCTCGAAGCGTTCGCGACCCCCTTCCTGCGACTCCGCGAGGGAGAGCACGACGGAGTACACCTTCTCGAACAGCCGGGGTACGGACGGCAGATGCGTGGGCTTGGCCTCTGCAAGCTCGGCTACCACGTTCTCGATCTTCCCGCCGTAGAAGCAGAGTTCGCCGCCCTGTACGAGGGTCGTGAACTCGATGAGCTGGGCGAGGAGGTGGGCGAGCGGGAGGTAGAGGTACGTGGAGTCACCGGGGCCGCCCTGGATCAGGGGCAGCGTCGCGGACTGAACGGCACCGAGATTGCCGTGGGTGAGCAGGCAGCCCTTGGGCAGGCCGGTGGTGCCGGAGGTGTAGGTGATGGTGGCCGGGTCGGCGGGGGTACGGGCCCGGGCGCGGGCCAACAGGTCGGTGGGTGGGGGTGGTTCGGTGGGCTGGGGTGGTTCGGTGGGCTGGTCGGGGGTGGTGAGTCGAACGCCTTCGGAGCCCTGCTCGTGGGGGAGGCTCGGGCTCCCGTCAGCGTCCCGCGCACGGTCAGCGCCCTGCTCACCACCCCCGCCCACCACGCACTCCGTCAACACCAGCACATGTCGTACGTCGGGCAGGGCGGAGCGCAGGACGTTGATCTTTGCCGCCTGTGTGGCCGTTTCGACCAGGACGACCGAAGCCCCTGAGTCGCCGATGACCCACTCGACCTCCTCGTCGCCCGCCGTCGGGTAGACGGGGACGACCACCGCGCCTGCCGCGAAGGCGGCGAAGTGGGCGTAGGTCCACTCGGGGCGCGTCTCCGCGAGGATCGCCACGCGGTCGTTCGGGCGGACGCCGAGTGTGAGGAGCCGGGTGCCGAAGTCCCTTACGCGGGCGCGTAGTTCCTCGTACGAGATCACCTGCCACGCCCCGCCGCTTTCGGACACCGTGGACCTGAAGCGGAGGGCGGGCAGCTTGCCGTGGCGGTCGGCCGCCCACTCGGTGAGGACGGCCAGGGTCTCGGGACGCTCCGTCGGCTGCATGCGTACGACGCTAGGGACACCGCGGCCCGTCCCGGGATGACGGGAAGCGTCAGCGGGATTGACCGGGAAGCTCAGCGCGGCGCTTCCGAACACGCGGGAACGCGGCGCTTCCGAACACGCGGGAACGCGGCGCTTTCGAACACGCGGCGTCGAGTTCGAGAAGGGGACTGACGGGGGAAGGTCACCCCATGCCGAGCCGGACCATCACCGTCCACCACGTCCGCGCCATGCTGCACGGCGCCGAACGCCACGGAATCGACACCGTCCCGCTGCTCCGCACCGCCCAGATCCCGCCGCTCCTCCTCGGCGACGACCGGGCCCGCATCACCGAGGTGCAGTTCGCCCGCCTCTTCCGGGAGCTGTACCGCGCCACCGGCGACGAATTCCTGGGCCTCGGCTCGGCCGCCAGCAGGCCCGGCACCTTCGCGATGATGTGCCACGCGTCCATCGGCTGCCGAGACCTCGGCGCCGCCATGGAGCGGGCGGTCACCTTCTACGGGCTGTTTCCCGGCGGCCCCGACCTCACGCTCGAGCACCGCGGCACCGGCAGCGCCGTCTTCGCCGTACGCAACGACCTCGAACACGACTACTTCCTCGCCGAGTGCCTCGTCATCATCTGGCACCGCCTGTGCAGCTGGCTCATCGGACGCCGCATCCCGCTCCACTGGGCCGAGTTCGGGCACCCGCCGCCCCCGCACAAGGACGAGTACGGGCTGCTCTTCGGATGCGCAGTCCGCTTCGGCGCGCCACGGACCGGCGCCGGGTTCGACGAGCACTGGCTGTCCGCACCGCTGATCCGGGACGAGGCGGCGCTCGACGGGTTGCTGAACCGGGCGCCGTTCGATCTGCTGTCACGGCGCGAGTACGGGACGACGGTCGCCGAGCAGGTGCGGCGCGCCCTGGCCCACGCGCTGCGCACCTCTCCCCGCCTGCCCACCCTCGGCGAGATCGCCGCCCGCCTCGCGATGAGCCCCGCGACGCTGCGGCGGCGCCTCGCCGGGGAGTCCACCTCGTACCAGCGGTTGAAGGACGCCGTGCGGCGCGACGCGGCGATAGCGGGGCTCGCCGAAGGCTCGGAGCCGATCGCCGAACTGGCCGCGCGGCTCGGCTTCTCGGAGGACACCGCCTTCCACCGGGCCTTCCGCCGGTGGACGGGAACCACGCCCGGCGCCTACCGCTATGAGAACCGGGGTCAACAAAGCTGAGCGCTCCCGCCAGCGCCGGACTTACCCGCCCATCACTACGGTCGTCGCCTGCACACCCCAGCCACTGAGGACAGTTGGGAGAGCCGCATGCACGTTCGTACCAGCGCAAGAGCCCTGGCCGTGGTGGCCGCGCTCGGTCTTTCGGCCGCCGCCGTGCCGGTCACGGCGCAGGCCGCCCCGGCGGAGGATGCCGCGGCGGAAGTTGCCGCGCCGGGTGACCTGATCAGCTCCGCGCCGAGCAGCTTCCACCCGCTCCCCGGCCAGCCGACCAACACCAAGGCCTGGAAGATCAACTACCGCTCGACGACGGCCAAGGGCGAACCGAACACCGTCTCCGGCACCGTCATCGTGCCGCAGGACGGCCGCAAGGGGCCGCGCCCCCTCGTCACGTACGCCGTCGGGACCATCGGCATGGGCGACCACTGCGCCCCGAGCGCCGGCTTCCCCAAGGGCACGACGCTCGAAGCCAACCTCATCCAGCAGCTCACCCTGCGCGGCTGGGCGGTGGCGGTGACGGACTACGAGGGCCTCGGCACGCCCGGCGACCACACCTACACGGCGGGCAGGGCCGCCGGGCAGGCCATGCTCGACGCCGCCCGCGCCGCGATCCGCCTGCCCGAAGCGGGGCTCGGCGCGGACACCCCGGTCGGCATCATGGGCTACTCACAGGGCGGCCAGGCCTCCGGCTGGGCTGCCGAGCTGCACGGTTCGTACGCCCCCGAGCTGAAGGTGAAGGGCACGGCGACCGGCGGCATACCGGGCGACCTGATGAAGGTGGCGGACTTCAACGACGGCTCGTACGGCTCCGGCCTGATCTTCATGGCGGCGATCGGCCAGAACGCGGCCTACCCCGAACTGAACCTGGAGTCGTACCTCAACCCCGCCGGCAAGAAGCTGATCGGCATCCTGCGCAACAGTTGCGTGGCGGACGGCGCGGTGCTCGGCGCCTTCAAGAAGATCTCCGACATGACGGTGAAGAACCCCCTGGACCAGCCCGACTGGCAGCAGCGCCTGCGCGAGTCGACGGTCGGCACCCGGGCTCCGGACACGCCGGTGTACCAGTACCACGTGATCACCGACGAGCTGATCCCGTACGGCGTGGGCAAGCAGGTCCGCAAGGACTGGTGCGCCAAGGGAGCGAACGTGGAGTGGCACACGGTCCCGCTCGGCGAGCACGTCTCGGGGGTCATCACACAGTCCCCGCTGGCGATGAACTGGCTGGCGGAACGCTTCGCGGGGAAGCCGGCGCGGGGCAATTGCTGACCGGTCTGGTGTGAGGGCGGTGCGGGGCAATTGCTGACCGGCCGGGTGTGAGGGCGGCGCGGGGCAATTGCTGACCGGCCGGATGTGAGGGCGGTGGCGTGTGACGGTCCGCGAGGTCCGTCACACGCCGTCGCTCAGATCGACGCCGCCCGCTTCACCGTCGCCGCCCGCCCCATCGGGGCCGCCACCGCTACGTCCACGTCCACCTCCACCGGAATCCACAGCTCCGCATCCGCGTGCGCGCCGTCGTCCGAGAGGCGGGCCCGCAGGATCTCGGGACCGGGCCTGCTCCGGTACGGATTCGACGGGAACCACTGCGTGAACACGTCCCGCCACAGATTCTGCAGCGTCTGCGGGAAGGGCCCCGCGCTCTCGAAGACGGCCCAGGTTCCGGCCTCGACGGCGAGCGACTGCATGTCATCGGGCACGTCCGCGCTGGTCACCACGCCCTGGTAGTAGTCGAGTTCGGTCCCCTCGGCGCGGCTCTCGTCCAGTTGGTCGCTCACCGAAACAAGCCCCTGCGGCTCCTGGTCCCGGTCCTGGTCCGGCTGACCCTGACCCTGATCCGACAGGCTCTCGATGCGCCGCAGCGTCTCCTGGCCGATCCCCCGGATGAACTCGGCGATGTGCGGATTCACGCCCTCGTGGACGAGCGGGACGCGCGCCTTCCTCCCGACCACCCGGAACGCGTCCCTCTCCACGACCCTGTACCGCATGCTGCTGCTCCCCTCGACGACGAGGCGAAAGGACATCCGCGGCTGGGAGTGCAGCGTCGCACCGCCGCGTCTGGCCTCGCCGGGCCCGACCCCGTGCATGGCACGGAACGCCCGCGCGAAGGCCTCACCCGACGAGTAGCCGTACCGCACGGCGATATCGAGCAGCGTCCGCTCCCCGGCAAGCACCTCGCCGCCCGCGACGGTCAGCCGCCTGCGCCGGATGTACTCCGACAGCGGCAGCCCCGCGAGGCCGGAGAACAGCCGCCGGAAGTGGTACTCCGACGTCACGGCCGTCCGCGCCAGCTCGGCCACGTCGATCGGCTGATCGAGATGGCTCTCGATCTGCTCCATGGCCTGGTTGAACCGCTCAAGCACCCGGCCTCCCACCCTTTCGTTCTCTCGTTCTCTCGTTCTCTCGTTCACGACTAGCGGCGGGGCGCCCCGTACCAGCGCCAGGAGGTCGGGCGCGGGTGGCCGAGGAGGTCGGCGCGGCCGGTGGCCCAGAGCAGGGTGGGCCAGGGGTCGGTGTCGTGCGGGGCGTCCGGGAAGAGGCGGACGAGTACGCGGGCGCAGATGTCGGCCGGGGGCGCCCACGCCAGGCCCAGGCCTTCGGCCAAGTCGTGGGTGTGTACGAGGGTTTCGACGATGCCCATCGCGGCGAAGCCCTCGGGGTCGGAGATGCCGTAGCCGTGGTAGGCGCGGGTCGTCTGTGGCGCCGCACGGACCATGGCGATCAGCAGCGCGCCGCTGGCTTCCAGGACCTGGAGCAGCCCGGCGGGGCCCGCGGTGCGGTTCGCGTGGATGGCGTTGGAGGGGCCGCCCGGCCTGCGGGGCTCCCATATGAAGGGCACCTCGCCCGTCAAGGGGGGCTGCCGGGGGCCGAGTTGAGCCGCGTACGCGAAGAGGTCGTCGCTCAGATGCTCCACCGTCTCCCAGCAGTCCCACTCCAGCGTGCCCGCCTTGCCGTCCCAGGCCGTGGCCGGCGCGTCGCGGAGGGTGGTGAGGGCGAGCTGGACGGCCCGGTCGAGGTCGTCGGCGGTTACGGGGGCGGGCGTGGGGGCGTCTTCGTCGGCTTGTCGGCGCATGCGGGAACGGTAGCCGCGCGACAGCCGCTGCCCCCAGCGATATTCACCGGCCGGGGCCGGCCCCGGCCGGCCGAAGCGTGGGGCTCACGCCAGGCGCCCCGCCGAGCGCGGCGCACGGACACACCGCCGCCCGCCTCCGCAGGCGCGGCCACAGGCGCGGGCGCACCACCGCAACCCGGCCGGGGCCGTGCCGTATCTGCGGTCAATGCAGGAAAGTCCCGCCAGAACAGGCCTTCTCGCGGCCCTGCGCGGGACTTTCCTGCAATCCGTCTCTCCCCTGCCGGGGCCCCGGCAGGGCTCAGCTCCGGCCGTCCCTCGGCAGTAGCCACGCCGCCAGCGCCGTCGTCCCGCACAGCAGCAGGCCCACCGCTACCAGCGCCTCCCGCATGCCCGGCACCGAGAAGCCCGTGCCGCCCTCCGTCGCGAGGAGTGCGCCGAAGAGGGCCACCGCCATCGCGCCGCCCGTCTGACGCAACGCGTTGAGCAGGCCGGAGGCCGTGCCCGCGCGGTGGGCGGGGACCGCGTCCATCAGGAGGGCCGTCAGTGCGGGGACCGCGAACGCGCCGCCCATGCCGGTCGGGACGAGCAGGACGAGGACCAGCCAGAGCGGGGTGTCCGCTGCCAGGGGCAGGAGCACGAACATCGCGAGGGCGAGTACCGCCTGTCCCGCCACGATCACCCGGCGGCGGCCGATCCGCTCCGCCATGCGCGGCGAGACGAGGTTCGTGGACGTGATGATCACCGCCAGAGGCACGAACATCAGGCCCGCAGCGATCGCTGACATGCCGCGCAGCTGCTGGAAGTAGAGGCCGAGCAGGAAGACGATCCCGTAGAAGCCCGCGTTGACGGCGAAGCCGATCGCCAGCGAGACGGCGACCTTGCGCTCGCGCAGCAGCCCGAGCGGGACCATGGGCGCCGCGTGCCGCTTCTCGGCGGCGTGGAAGCCGAGGCCCGCCGCGACGGCGAGGGCGGCGGCGCCGAGCACCGGCGCGCTGGTCCACCCCAGGTGCCCGCCCTCGATGACGGCGAACGCGAGACCCGCGAGGGCGAGTACGGCGGTTGCCTGGCCTGTGAGGTCGAGGGGCGCGGGACGGCGCGGGGAAGGTGCGGTGCGGGCGAGCAGGGCGAGGATCACCGCGCCGAGCGGCAGGTTGAGCAGGAAGACCGCGCGCCAGCCCGCCGCCTCGGTGAGTACGCCGCCGAGTACGGGCCCGGCGGCCATGGCGACGGAGCCGCCGACCGTCCACAGGGCGATGGCGCGGGCCCGGCGGCGCGGGTCGTCGTACGCCTGGCGGATCAGCGCGAGCGAGGCGGGCATCACGATGGCCGCGGCCCCGCCCTGCGCCACGCGGGCGGCGACGAGGGCACCGATGCCGGGGGCGAGGGCGCAGGCGAGCGAGGCGAGGGTGAAGAGACCGACACCGCAGACGTAGGCACGCCGTGCGCCCGCCCGGTCGGCGAGGGCTCCCGCGGAGAGCATGAGAGCGGCGAACATCAGCGTGTACGCATCCACGACCCACTGCAGACCCGCCATGCCGCCGTGCAGGGAGGTACGAATCGCGGGCAGCGCGATGTTCACGGCGGACACATCGACGGTGATGACGGTAAAGCCGAGGAGGGAGGCGAGGAGGGCGAGGGCGGGGGCGGGGGCCGAGGGAGCGCAGGCGGACGCGGAGGGGCCGGACGCGGCCGAGTCGGGGGCGCAGGCGGCCGAGGCGGACGCCGAGCGGGCGGAGGTGGCCGAGGCGGACGGAGTGGGAGGGGGCGGCATGTTTGGGGAACTCCTGTGATGCGGGGTGATCGGGTGGGTGGGTGGGGGAAGCCGCTTCAGGCTCCGCCAGATCCCCCGCCCCCGGCAGACCGCAGCGTTCCTGGCCCTGACACGGCCCCCCACGCCCCGCCCCCGCCGGGGACAATGGATGAATGGCGAAAGCAGAGGGCACGGAACTGGGCCGGTACCTGCGGGCACGACGCGCGCAGATCAGCCCCGCCGACGCAGGCCTCCCGCAAGGGACGGGCCTGCGCCGCACCCCCGGCCTGCGCCGAGAGGAGCTCGCCACCCTCGCCGGGGTGAGCGTCGACTACTACACGCGCCTCGAACGCGGCCGCGAGAAGAACCCCTCCCCCTCGGTCATCGACGCCCTGGCCCGCGCCCTGCGCCTCAGCGGCGACGCCCACGAGCGCATGCACGAGCTCGCCGAACTGGCATCGGGCCGCCTCACGGAACCGCACCCCACCCCGGGAGACACGGTCCGCCCCAGCGTCCAACGCATGCTGGACAACCTGAGCCCGTACCCCGCGTACGTGATCAGCCGCCACAGCTACATGCTGGCCGCGAACCCGGCGGGCCGGCGCCTCATGCCGGGCCTCTGGGACTGGCCGGCGGAGAAGCGCAGCGTCACGCGCTATGTGTTCCTCCACCCCGTGGGCCGCGTGCTCTACCGCCCCTGGGAGGAGACCGTCGCCAAGTCCGTCGCGCACCTGCGCGCGGTCGGCGGCGTCGACGTGGACTCCCCGCAACTGACCGCCCTGGTCGGCGAACTCCTGCTCAAGTCGCCGGACTTCGCCCGCCTCTGGGAGCGCTACGACGTGAAGGAACGCGGGGGCGGCACCAAGTCCTTCGACCACCCGAAGGTCGGCCCGATGACGCTCACGTACGAGGTGATGAGGCTGGCGAGGACGGACGGCCAGCGCCTTGTGGCCTACCAGGCCGAGCCGGGCAGCGCGGACGAAGAGGCGATGCTGCGCCTCGACCCGGCGGCCCGCGCTTTCCGCTAGCCGCCGCCCACCGCCGCTACCCGCTACTCCTCTTCCTCCACCCCGCACGAGCTCCCGTTCGCCGGCATCTCCCCGTACAGCAGGAACCCGTCCACCTTCTCGCGCACGCACTTAGACCCGGCGTAACCGGTGTGCCCGTCGCCCTTGTTGTCCAGGACGACGGCCGCCGAGCCGAGGCGCTTCGCGGTCTCCTCGGTCCAGCGGTAGGGCGTGGCCGGGTCGCCGCGGGTGCCGACGAGGAGGAACTCGGGGCTCTTCACGTCGCGTACGTCCTCGCGGATGTAGTCCGTGCCGGCGGGCCGCCCGAAGCAGAAGAGGACCGGCATGAGCATCGACTTGCCGAAGATGTCGGAGGTCGACTCGAACTCCTTCTGGAGCTTGGTGACCTCCTTCTCGACGTTCTTCTCGGAGGGGCGGTCCGGGTCGTCCGCGCAGTTCACGGCCATGAGCGCGGCGGCCATGTTGTCGGCGGGCACGTCCTCGGGCGCCCGCCCCGGCGTCCGGACCGGCGTCCGGCCGAGCACCTCCGCAAGCCCGTTGGCCGGAGTCTGCTGGGCCAGGGAGCCGCCCATCCGCAGCAGCGCGCGCGGGTCGCCGTCCGCGAGAAGGGCGCCGAGGGCCTGCGAGAGCGCGGGCCACGACTGCCTGCTGTAGAGCGCCTGCCCGAGTATGTCCACGACGTCCTGACCGGTGAACTCCCCGCCGTCGGAGGACTGGAGCGGATATGAGTCGAGGCCCTTGATCAGTTCCGACATATGCTCACGGGCGGCGCGTGAGTCCGTGCCGAGGACACAACCCGCGTTGTCCGTACACCATGTGGTGAAGTTGTCGAGCGCGGTCTGGCGCCCCTCGGCGCTGACCAGCGCCTGCTCGGCGACGTCCTCGGTCAGCGTGTCCACACCGTCGAGGACCATCCGCCCGACGTTCTTCGGGAACTGCGCCGCGTACACGGAACCCAGCCGCGTCCCGTACGAGAAGCCCAGGTAGTTGAGCTTCTTGTCGCCGAGCACCTGCCGCATGACGTCCAGGTCGCGCGAGACGTTGACGGTGCCGACGTACGGGAGGACGGGACCGGACTCCTTCTTGCAGGCCTCGGCGATCTTGCGCATCTGGTCGAGCATGGCCCCGGCGTCGTCGGAGCCCCCCTTGACCTCCGGGTCGTCCGCGCCGGCGTCGTTCCCGCAGCTGACGGGCGAGCTCTCGCCCACGCCGCGGGGGTCGAAGGAGACCACGTCGTACCCCTTGCCGAGGTACTCGAATTCCTTCTGCGCGTTCAGCAGCCCCGAGACACCGGCGCCGCCGGGCCCGCCGAAGTTCAGCAGGAGCGAGCCGCGGGGCTTGCCGCTGGACTTGATGCGGACCATGGCGAGCTTGATCGTGTCGCGCTTCGGATGCGCGTAGTCGAGGGGAACCGTGATCTTGCCGCACTGGATGTTCTTGTCCTCGGGGACGGTCGTGGCATCCGAATCGGCGACGAGCAGGCCTGCCCCGTCCCCTTCGCACGCGCCCCAATCGATCTTCTGCGAGTAGTAGCGGGAGAGATCGGGTGAGGGCGAGGGTGAGGGCGAGTGCAAGGGCGAGGATGCGGCCGCCGCGCTCTCGCCCGGCAGCCAGGCCCCTGCCCCCATGACGGCCAGCGCGGTAGCGCCGGCGAGCGCAACAGCTCTGCGCACGGCAACCTCCCAGGGTCGGCCCCTCGATCACCCTAAGGGCGGGACAGCGCCCCCGCCCGTTCAGGTGACAGGGAGTAATGACCGTCCCCCTACGGCTACCTTGCGTGTCCGTACAAGTTTTCGATGTCCGCCGCGAAGTCCCGCTCGATGGCATCCCGCTTCAGCTTCAGGGACGGCGTCAGATGGCCGCTCTCCTCCGTGAAATCCACGGGCAGTACGGCGAAGCGGCGGATGGACTCGGCGCGGGAGACGAGCTTGTTGGCATCGTCGACGGCGCGCTGGAGGGTCTCGCGCAGTTCGGGGTCGTCCACGAGACCGGGGCCCGTGTGCGCCTTCTTCTTCATGCGGCACCAGTGCGCGATGCCGTCCGCTTCGAGCGTGATCAGGGCGGTGATGTAGGGCCGGGCGTCGCCGACCACCATGCACTGGCCGATCAGCGGGTGGGCGCGCAGCCAGTCCTCCAGCGGGGCGGGCGTCACGTTCTTGCCGCCGGTGGTGATCAGGATGTCCTTCTTGCGGCCCGTGATGGACAGGTAGCCGTCGGCGTCCAGGGCGCCGATGTCCCCGGTCGCGAACCATTCCTCCGTCGCGGGCACGGCACGACGGGCCTGCCCGTCCCAGTACCCGCCGAAGACCTGCCCGCCGGCGAGCAGCACCTCTCCGTCGTCCGCGATCCGCACACGGGTGCCGGGCAGCGGCCAGCCCACCGTGCCGAGGCGCGGCTTCAGGGGCGGGGTCACGGTCGCCGCGGCCGTGGTCTCGGTGAGGCCGTACCCCTCGAAGATCTCGATGCCCGCTCCCGCGTAGAACGCGGCGAGGCGGCGCCCGAGCGGCGAGCCGCCGCAGATCGCGTAGCGCACCTTGCCGCCGAGTGCGGCGCGGATACGCCGGTAGACGAGCGGGTCGTACAGCGCGCGGGCCATCCGGAGGCCGAACGACGGGCCGGGTCCCGTGCCGTGCTGCCGCGCCTCGACCGCCTCGCCATAGCGGACGGCGATACGGGCCGCGCGGTCGAAGGACGAGGCGCGGCCCATCTTCTCGGCGGTGGCGCGCCCGGTGTTGAAGACCTTCTCCAGGACGTACGGGATGGCGAGCAGGAAGGTGGGCCTGAAACCCCCCAGGTCACCCAGCAGGTCCTCGGTCTGAATGCTGGGCGCGTGGCCGAGCCGTACCCGTGCGCGCAGACAGCCGACGGCGACCATGCGCCCGAAGACGTGCGAGAGCGGCAGGAAGAGCAGCGTGGACGCGGGCGCCTTGCTGACGGACTTGAAGACGGGGTGGAGCAGTTCGATGGCGTTGTCGACCTCGGCGAAGAAGTTGCCGTGGGTCAGGACGCAGCCCTTGGGCCGCCCGGTGGTGCCGGAGGTGTAGATGAGCGTGGCCGGGGAGTCGGGCCCCAACCCGGCGCGCCGACCCTCGACTTCGGCGTCCGATATCCCTTCGCGCCGCCCCAGCTCGGCGAGCCGCCGCACGTCGCCCTTCTCGAAGGACCACAGGTGCTCAAGGTCGGGTATCCGGTCCCGCTCGGGCCCGAGGGACGCGGCGAGCGCGACGGTCTCCACGGCGAGGGCGACGGCGCCCGAGTCCTGGAGTATCCACCGGGTCTGATAGGCGGAGGAGGTCGGATAGACGGGCACGGTGACGAGCCCCGCCGCCCAGCCCGCGAAGTCGAGCAGCGTCCACTCGTACGTCGTACGCGCCATGATCGCGAGCCGGTCGCCCGGAGCGAGGCCCTCGGCGATCAGCCCCTTGGCGACGGCGAGGACCTCGTCGGCGAACTCCGCGGCCGACACGTCCCGCCACCGCCCGTCCTCCCCCTTCCGGGAGAGCACGGCTTCGGCGGGGGCCTCACGGGCGTTGTCGAAGGGAATGTCGGCGAGGGACCCCTCGCGGACGGCGGCGGCGAAGGCCGGTACGGAGACTTCGCGCACGACGCCGTCGAGGTGCCGCAGGTGGGGTTCGACGAGGACGGGTTGCGGGGGGACGGGCGGCATGGGGGCGGCTCCTTGTGCGGGTGGGGTTCAGCCTGTCCGGCGTTCGGGGACGAACTCGGCGAATCCGGTGATCAATGGTGCGCGGGGGCCGGCGGAGCCGGCTTCGGGGAAGGGGCGGGCCCGGGGAGTCGACGGCGAGTCGTCACCCCGGCTCGGGAGCGGCCCTCACTCCCGCTCGAGAATCGCCGTCACCCCCAGCCCACCAGCCGCGCAGACAGAGATCAACCCGCGCCCGGGAGTCCCCCGCTCGGCGAGCAGCTTGGCCAGGGTGGCGACGATGCGCGCGCCCGTGGCGGCGAACGGGTGTCCCGTGGCGAGCGAGGACCCGGCGACGTTGAGCCGGTCCCGGTCCACGACCCCGAGGCCCTGCTTCTCCCACGCGGCCAGCGTGGCGAGCACCTGCGAGGCGAACGCCTCGTGGATCTCGACGAAGTCGAAGTCCGCGAGCCCGAGCCCCGCCCGCTCCAGCATCCGCGGCACGGCGTACGCGGGCGCCATCAGCAGCCCGTCCTCTCCCCCGACGACGTCACCGCCGATGAAGTCGACCGCGGCGCTCTCGTACGCGCTCAGATAGGCCTGCGGTTCGTGCCCGCGCTCCCGCGCCCACTCCTCGCTCGCGAGCAGCGTGAGAGCGGCGCCGTCCGTCAGCGGGGTGGAGTTCCCGGCGGTCATGGTGGGGTCGGCCCGGTTCACCCCGAAGACGGGCTTCAGCTTCGCGAGCTTCTCGACGCTCGATCCCGGCCGCAGATTCTGGTCCCGGTCGAGACCGCGGAACGGTACGACGAGCCCGTCCAGGAACCCCCTGTCGTACGCGGCGGCGAGCCGCTGGTGGCTGCGGGCGGCCAGTTCGTCCTGCGCCGCGCGCGTGATGCCCCACGCCTGTGCGGTCACGGCGGCGTGCTCGCCCATGGAAAGGCCGGTGCGGGGCTCGGCGTTGCGCGGGATGTCGGGCACGAGGTGCGAGGGACGCACGCGGGCGAGCGCCTTGACCCGGCCTCCGGTCGTCTTGGCGCGGCGCGCGGCGAGGAGGATCTTCCGCAGGGAGTCGTTGACGCCGAGGGGTGCGTCGCTCGCGGTGTCGGCGCCGCCCGCCACGGCCGACTCGGTCTGGCCCAGCATGATCTTGTTGGCGGCGGCGATGACGGCTTGCAGGCCGGTGCCGCAGGCCTGCTGGATGTCGTACGCGGGTGTGGTCGCCGCGAGTCGCGAGCCGAGGACGGTCTCGCGGGCGAGGTTGAAGTCCCGGCTGTGCTTGAGCACGGCGCCGGCGACGAACTCGCTCACGGCGCCCGGCTCCTCCAGGCGGTACCGCTCCACCAGCCCGTCGAGCGCGGCGGTCAGCATCTCCTGGTTGGACGCGGTCGCGTACGGGCCGTCGGAGCGCGCGAAGGGGATGCGGGCGCCGCCGATGACCGCCACGCGGCGGGTGGTGGGCAGTTTCATGTCTCGACCAGCTCCTGACCCTTGAGTAACCTTACTCTGAAGTAAATTTACGACCGAGCTGGGAGTTGGACAATGGCCGACCGCTATCTGAACTTCACGGGCACCGCACCCGGCCGCTTCCTCACCCGGAGGCTCGGACTGCCGCAGCCGTCGGCCCTGCGGCGCTGGACGCCGGAACGCCCGCAGCTTGAAGGAGAGTTGCTGCACCTGACGGCCGGGGAGTCCGCGTACGAGAAGGACCTCGCCTCGATCTTCGCGCGCACGCGTCTGAAGCCGACGGAGAATTCCTCTTCCTCCCGTCCGGCGGCGGCGGTTCTGGACGCAACCGGCATAAGCGACACTCCCGGCCTCGCGCTCGTGCACGCGGCGCTGCATCCCGTGGTGCGCTCGGTGGCGGAGAACGGCCGCGTCGTGGTCCTCGGCGCGCCGCTCTCCCCCTCCGACCACCACCAGGCGGCGGCGCAGCAGGCCTTGGAGGGCTTCGTACGTTCCCTGGGCAAGGAGCTGGGCAGGGGCCGCACGGCGACGCTGGTCCGCATGCGCTCGGCGCCGGCCGCGGAGTCCACACTGCGGTTCCTGCTCTCACCGAGGTCGGCGTACGTCAGCGGCCAGGTGATCGAGGTGGGGGACGCCGAACTGACGGCTCCGGGCGACTGGGACCGCCCGCTGTCCGGCCGTACGGCGCTGGTCACGGGGGCGGCGCGGGGAATCGGGGAGGCGGTGGCGGAAGTCCTCGCGCGGGACGGCGCGCGGGTGGTCGTACTCGATGTCCCCTCCGCGCAGGCGGATTTGGTACGGGTCGCCGACCGGCTCGGCGGGACCGCGCTGCCGCTGGACATCACGGCGGACGACGCCGGGGAACGCATGGCGGCGGCGCTGGCTCCCGGCGGCCTCGACATCCTCGTCCACAACGCGGGGATCACGCGGGACCGCAAGCTGGCCAACATGCCCGCGGAGCGCTGGAACCCGGTCCTGGACGTGAACCTCACGAGCGTGCTGCGCACGACGGACGCGCTGCTCGCGTCCGGGACGCTGAACCGGGGCGGGAGCGTCGTGGCCACGGCGTCGATCGCCGGGATCGCGGGGAACGTGGGGCAGACGAACTACGCGGCCAGCAAGGCGGGAATCATCGGCCTGGTACGGTCCCTCGCGCCGGGCGCGTACGCGGAACACGGGGTTACGGTGAACGCGGTGGCCCCCGGATTCATCGAGACGAAAATGACGGCGGCGGTGCCGCTGTTCATCCGCGAGGCGGGGCGGCGGATGAACTCCCTTGCGCAGGGGGGTCTGCCGGTGGACGTGGCGGAGACGACCGCCTGGCTCGCGGGGGCCTCCAGCGGGGTGAACGGTCAGGTCATCCGGGTTTGCGGGCAGAGTTTGCTTGGCGCGTAGCTGCTTTACGGGGGGGGGCTTACTGGGCCGGGGTTTCTCTCCCGCCCACCCGCCCGTTTGCCCCGTGTCTTTACCTGGGCGAACACGCTCTCCCACCCACCCGCCCGATTGCCCCGCGTTGTTCACACCCGTTCGAAAGGTCCCCATGCTTGCCCCCCTTCTTCTTCGTGGTGCGGTGCTTTCGCCGTTCAAGCGGCCGCGGGCCGATGCCTCGTTGCCCGGTGATCGAGAGACCCGCGGCGGCGTTCGCCCCGATGCCGTGCAGCTCGCCGCCTACTCCCGGCTCGCCGGCTACCCCGCCCCCCAGCACACCCTCCCCCTCCCCTACCCCCACGTCCTCGGCTTTCCGCTGGCCATGCGGCTCATGACCACCCGCGCGTTCCCGCTGCCGCTCCTCGGACTCGTCCACACGTCCATCGAGATCACCCAGCACCGAGCACTGACGACGGACGACAGCCTCGAACTCTCCGTGCACGCAGCCCGGTTGACCCCGCACCGCCGCGGCACCGAAGCCACCCTCGTCACGGAAGCCCGCGTCGACGGCACCCCCGTATGGACGTCGAACAGCACGTATCTCGCCCGGCATCGCACCAGTGACACCAGTGACGCCAGTGACACCGGCGCGCCCGACGCACCCACCGCACCCCGCAAGAGCGACGCCGCCCCCCTCCCCGCCCGCGCCGAATGGCAGCTTCCCGCGGACCTCGGGCGCCGCTACGGCGCCGTCTCAGGTGACCGCAACCCCATCCACCTGCACCCCCTCACCGCACGCGTCCTCGGCTTCCCCCGGGCCATCGCCCACGGCATGTGGACCGCGGCCCGCTGCATCGCGGAGCACACGGAATACGAGACACCCGAATCCGCCCGCGTACAGGTCGACTTCAAGGCCCCCGTGCTGCTCCCGGGCACCGTCACCTATGCCGCCGACGGCCCCGGCTTCGAGCTGCGCGGCGGCGACAGGGTCCACCTCAGCGGAACCCTCCGCTGAGAAGCCGCGCTGCCGCCGCTAGGGAACCCAGCGCCGCCCCTCCATCAGATTCCCGAGGCCCGCCCACGCGAAGTTCATCAGCGTCGCGGCGGCCTCCTTCGCGGACACCGACGCATCCCCGTTCGCCCAGCCGGCGAGCGACTCCGCGGCGCCCACCAACGCCTGCGCCAGGCCCGCCACTTCACGCTCGGCCAGTTCGGGCTTGCGGTGCGCCTCCCGTGCCGCCTCCGCGATCAGCGACGTCACGAACGCCACGATCTCCTCGCGCATCACGGCGACCTCGGCGGCGAACGGCTCCCCTTGCGTACGCGCCTGGTTGTGCAGCACCACCCATGCGTCGGGCCGCTCCGCCGTATGCGTGAAGAAGGCCTGGAGACCGGCCCACAACTGCCGGTCGGCGGAACCCTCGCCGCGCGCCTCCCCGCCTGTCCCGCCGCTCACCCCGGCCCGCACCGCCGCGACCAACGCCGCCGCCTCCCGCCGGATACACGCGGTGAACAGCTCCTCCTTGGAGTTCAGGTACAGATACACCAGCGGCTTCGAGACTCCCGCGACCTCCGCGATCTCGTCCATCGAAGCCGCCCGGTACCCCCGCTGCCCGAAGATCCGCACGGCGGCATCCAGCATCTGCTGCTCCCGCACGGCCCGCGGCATCCGCTTCTGTCGCTTCACCGCCGCACCCCCGGCCTTCACATCGCCCACCCCGGACGCCCGCCTTCCGCACCACCTGTGCCCACAACCTGTGCACAGACCGACCAGCCTACGGTCAGCCCCGAACACTCGGACGGCCGGGCGGCCGGGCGAGCGAGGGCCGCCGCGAGCTTGGCGCCTGACCCGATCAGGCACGCGACAAACGTGCCCCGCACCCGGAACGAATCCAGGTGCGGGGCACGCTCGGTACGAGCGGGGGGACGTCAGGCGGCGACAGGCACCGACTGCCGCTCGTCGGCGGGAGCCTCGAACTCGTCGAGCGGCGAAGCCGACGCGTGCTCGTAGGCCTCACGGTCCAGGATCTTCTCGCGGGCCGCGACGATCACCGGCACGGCCGCCTGACCGGCCACGTTCGTAACCGGACTATAGGTATGTACGTTGAACAGTGCGCAGGTTAGTCGTCCAAGACCTCAGGGGTGGGGCATGGCCAAGCCGAAGCGTGTAGGGATCTACGTCCGGATCAGCAAGGACCGCAAAGGTCAGGAGCTCGGCATCCAGCGCCAGGAGAAGGCATGCCGAGAGCTATGTGAGCGCATGGGGTGGGGGGTCTACAAGGTCTACCCCGAGAACGACATCTCGGCATCGACCACGAGCAAGAAGCGCCGCCCGCAGTATGCGGAGATGATGCGTGACGCCCGTGACGGATTGATCGACGGAGTCGTCGTGTATTCGATCGACCGACTGACGCGCCGGATCAGCGAGTTGACCAGCTTCCTGGAGGAGCAGCAGGAGCAGGGGTTCGCCTTCGCCACGACAGAGGGCGAGGACACTCATAGCGCGAACGGCCGGATGATCCTGACCATCAAGGGCGCAGTGGCCCAGCAGGAGACCGAGCGGATGTCGGAGCGCGTGAACAACTCTCTCCTTCAGCGGCGCGAGCAAGGCAAGCCGCACGCTGGTGGCAAGCGTCAGTTCGGGTTCAAAGAGGGCACGCACTTCCAGGAGTTGGACGACGACGAGACGGAGCTCATCCGCGCCGGATACCGGATGCTCATGGACATCACGCCGAAGACTCCAGGCGACGTAGCACGTTCGTGGAATGCATCAGGGGTGACGACACCCCAGGGTGGAGTTTGGACGATCAACGCCGTCAAACGGGTCTTCCGGGCAGAGCGCACCGGAGGCATCGTCACCCACAAGGGACGCGATATCGGTGACAGCATCTACGGCTCCCCGCTCACCCGCGAGCAGTGGGAGAACATCCAAACAGTCCTGGACGGCCGCGCGACTCCGACCGCGCAGGGCCAGGGCAAGCGGAAGCACGTGTACTCAGGGTTCCTCCAGTGCGGGCACTGTAAGTCGACGATGCGTGTCCAGTGGGCGACCATCCAGGGACGCACGTTCCGACGAACGTTCTGCCACTCCGGCCAGCGCAATCCCTACGGGGGGCTCGGCTGCGGGAAGGTCAACCGCAAGTACGAGTGGATTGAGGACCGCTTGAACGAGGTCGTGGAAGCCGCCTTGTCGAAGCGCAAGCCTCAGCAACCATCGGAAACGACAGAGGATCTCTCGGGCGCGATCAGCCTGCTGGAGGACCGTATTCGCGCGATGCGAGGAAGGTGGAAGGCGGGCCAGATGGAAGACGAGGACTACTTCGACTCGCTCACCCACCTTCGCGACGAACTCCAGACACTGCGCACCCGTGAGGCCGCGACGGTCGTACGAGAGTCACGCGCCGAGACGGATGTCTGGTCCGTGTGGCAAGACGACAGCATCGAGAACCTGGAGCGACGCCGGGCGATCGTTGCCAGCGTGATCGACAAGGTCGAGGTATTCAGCATCGGGCAGGGCAGGCGGAAGCCGCCCGAGATCAGTTCCATCAGGATCACGCCGGTCGGCGCAGACGATCAGGCTCCCTCAGGCTGACGGCCCTGGAGCGGTCGGAGGCATACCCATCGACAATCGCCGAGAGGCGAGCGTCGTAGTCCTCCGGCGGCACCCAACGGTCGAGGACCTCCGAAATCCAGTCGGGCAGCGGCGGCGACATCTCATCTGCCATGGGCGCCCTGCCGCCCTTGACGCTCCTCCCACACCAACTCCCGGTTGTGGGCTAGATCATCCGCGACCCCAGCCGCGATAAGGGCCGCACCTGGCGTATGGCCCGCGCCGACGTACCGCCACTGCGCCTCAGCGACCATGCCAGCCACGCCCTCGTCCGGCTCGCCATGCCCCTCGTGCTCTGCTCGGTCAGCACGCAGCGCCGCGTAAGTGGTGGAGTAAGCGCGGGACTTGGTCAGGATGTGACCGCGGTAGCCAAGGGTGTGGGCCCACGCTCGCAGGTGCAGCGGCTCGTACTCGGGCAGCCCGCCGAGGCGCCAGCAGGTGCGCATGAGGGTCCGGACGTGGTCTGTCACCGGGACCATGCCGATGTCTGCCCAGGCTGAGATCCGGTGATCGGTTCCAGCGCCCGTCTCGCTCGCACCCTTGGAGACGTACTTCGCGACGTACGCGGCTACAGCGTCGTCGTCCGGTCCCGTGCCGCTGGAGTGCAGTGGGCGGGTGTCGACCTGGACGCCCCAGCGCAGGGCGAGTTCACCGATGGCGGGGCTGTAGGGGGTGCGGACCAGGACCCGGCTCCCGGAAGCGCGCACGGCATCCGCGAGTTGGCCGACCCTTCCACAGGCCGGGGGTTCGTCGTCAGGTCCGGCAGGGCCGTCGAGGCGGACGACCGCGTGGACGTGGACTGCGGCGCGCTTCTGGTACTCGGCGACGCGGGCGAAGGACAGGCGTGCGTGATCGGGGAAGCGTGATTGCACGAGGCCGGCAGAGGAGGCGAGGTGTCGGCGGACGCCGATGACGAAGCGGTCCCAGAGCTTGCCCGCGTGTGCGTGCCACAGAGCGTGTGCCGGGTAGTCGTAGCAGTCGGCGCAGAGGGGTTGCCCGACGAGTGCGTCATCCGGACCGTGCGCGGTGGCACAGCCGAGGGGGCGCCCGTGCTCGCACTCTCCTCCGTCGCGGCGGGGGCGGCAGCGCTCCCCGGCCCGGTGTACGGGCCCGAAGGAGGGGGCGGTGAGGGTGATGAAGAGCCGGGGTCGGTCGCGGACCGTGGAGGGGACGTTCTTGCCGCCAAGGAGGCCCGCGCGGACGAGGTGGAAGGTGTCTCCGGCATGGAGTCTGGAGCAGGGTGCGCAGACGGTCGCGCGTCGGTTGCGGCAGCGGACGGAGAGCCGTTCGCCGGGTTCGTTGCGGGTGTCGTAGTGCCGCAAGATCACGCCGGTCGTTGCATCCAGGGTGGTGGTCGAGCCAGAGAGGTGGATCGGGTGGGTACAGCCGCCCGTGGCAGTGATCTGTTCCAGCCAGCGGGGGAACTTGGGGTCTTGGGCGATGCGGATGGCGTCACGGTCTGCTTCGGAGAGCTGACGCAGGCGCGCCGCGCGGTCGAGGGCGGCGCGCCTGTCAGCCGGGGTGAAGTCCGGGGTGATGGTGGGGACCTTCCGGGGTGGGCCGCCGAAGCGGCACGGTTGATGGGTGGTGGCGCGTGGTCGTCCATGGGGTTCGCTCCTTGCTCGGTCAGGTGGTGCGGATCGTGCTCAGCGGATGGTTCCGGCGCCCCGACAGATGCGGCAGCGGTGGCGCATTCCGGTCCAGGTCCTACGGGAGCCTTCGCCCTTGCAGTTCGGGCACCTCACGCGACTCATGGGCATGTCTCGGTCCTTCCTGCTAGGGGTGGGAGAAGCCGTTGATGAGCCAGGTCACGAGACCGTGGATGGTGAAGACCACCGGGGTCTGTCCGAGGTAGACCCCGAAGAGGCCGATGCAGACCGCTTCCCAGGCCCGTACGTCGCGGGAGCGGACGAGGAGAACGGCGATGATCCCGAAGATCACCGAGAACGTGAACGCCGTACCTTCGCTGATCACTTGCCGTCCCCTTCCAGCGCCGCAAGAGCGCGGTCTATGGCGGGCAGTTCGGGCGTCATGGCCGCGTACTTCATGGCCGTCGTGACCGCCTCTTCGGTCGGCGTGAGGTGGGAGCGGGCGCGGCCCCATCCGCCGTCCGGTCCGGTGCAGACCGCCACACCCTGTTCCTGCGCAGTGATCGACTGGGCGACGGCCACCGCATCCTTGTTGAGATCGCCGATGGTCATCTCTGCCGTGCCGGGGTCGTTGACCCGGTGGCAGATACGGCCGCCGAGCTGGGCCCGCAGCGCCGTGACTCCGGGGCCGAGATCGGAGCCGACCCGCTGGCCCGCGACCACCAGGTGCATGCCGAGTGCGGCACCGAGTTGGGCCAGGCGCAGGAGCAGGGTCGAGCACTGGTCCGCTTCCGCCTTGCCCTCGCGGGTGCCGTCGGAGAGATACAGCTCTGCCAGCTCATCCACGATCACCACGACCGGTACGGGCCGCAGCAGGTCCGGGAGCTCCCAGATGGAGCGGGCCCCGGCCGACCGGCAGGCAGCCATGCGCCCCTGCATGTCGACGACGAGCGCCGCCAGCACGGCGACTGCCTCACGTCGGCATGTGGTGAGCGCGCTCAATCGGCTTGAGAACAGGCCGAGTTCCATGCCGCCCTTGCAGTCGATGCCGACCAGCGCGACGGGTTGAGGGGCGAGCTGGGTGATCAGCCGTGCCAGTAGCGTGGACTTGCCTGAGCGGGTGGCCCCGGCGATGAGCCAGTGCGGCACCGTCCGCAGATCCATCACCCAGGCCCCGCCGCTCTCCAGTGCGCCGATGAGCGCGGACAACAGCGCGGCGGGAGCCGTCGCCAGGCCGGGCCGGGCCAGCGGATCACTGGCGGTTGCCGTCAGCAGCACGATGCCGCGTTCCGGCGAGGTGACGCGCACGGCATGGACCTTCCACGCGTGGGTGAGTGCGTCAGCCGCCTTCATGTACGTCGCCGGAGTCTGCCCGGCGTGCAGGCGCACGATCACCGTCAGGCCCATGCGGGTAGCGCGCGGGAAGGAGAGGCGCGGAGCCACCGGCCGCAGGGGATCGCCTTTCACGACCAGGTCCCCAACCAGCCCACGGGGCGGACGCCGGGACACGGCAAGGTCGTTGAGCATCGCGACCCTGCGCCAGGTGGCCAGCACCCGCAACGCGGTGGCCGGGTAGCCCGTCACGTACCAGTGCCAGGCCGGACGCCGTCGAAGCCGGGCACGTCGCCGATCAGACGCACTCCGTCGGCGTGCAGTTGTACGCGCACAAGGCACGTGCCGCCGCGCGCATGGGCAACGCCCGCTTGGTCCGCGACTCGCTGGACGCCGGACGCGCGAGGCTGGACCGCCTACCGCGGCCGGACCACCCTGAGCACCACTTCATCATCGACCCCGATAAGTGGGACTTCTATGAGATGGACGCCTATCGCCTACTCGGCGATGACGAGCGCGCCGCCACCCATGCCCGGTCAGTGATCCGCATCAGTACAGGCCCTAGCGGGACCGAGATCTCACCGATGCGAGCGGCGGAAGCCCGCCTCACCCTAGGGGTCGCGGCCGCCCGCACAGGAGACATAGAGGAGGCCGTGGGTATGGGCACCACAGTACTTCAGGCCGACCGGAAGTCGCTTCCGTCTCTACTCCTGGTGGCTAACGAGCTAGACAAGGAACTCCGTTCCCGTTACCCACGCGAGGCTGCCACGCGTGACTTCCACGAACGGATCTTGAGCATCACGCGCGGCACCACCACGCCGGAGCTTCCCTTCTGACGGACGACGCCGCGACCCAAGCAGCCATACAGGCAACGAGCGCCTTTCTACGCCCCCAAGACCCTTCTTCAGCCGGCTCGCTGTACCGGAATCTCTTGATCGGGGAACCCATGACTCAGATGAGACTCGACCATTGCCACAGCCTCATCCATGAGCTCGCGAGATCGCGTAAACAGCTCCCAGGCGTCTTCCGCACGTTTGGCCAGGTCCTCAGAAATCCGCGGAATCCGAATGTCTTCCACATCCCACGGGTTTAGATGATCAATAACGGAACCGAAAGACAGGGCGTTAATCTGAATCCTCGTCTGCCGTGCTGCAATGGCTAGCCACACCGCACCTGGCGACACTCCGGCACGGGGAACGATTCTCATTACGTCATTACTCGCCAACCAGCCACTACGGCCGCGAGTCACCAGAGAGGCGGACCCTTGCCGCCCCTCGGAGCGACCGACAGCCCCGAAAATCGTCATTCCCTCTTCCAGCTCATAGACGGAAGCTTCTTTGAAGGACCTGTCTGCCACGCGCCTCAAGTTGATGGGATCCAACTGCAGGAGTTGACGGCCAGAAAGAATAGGCCTGCCATTCGCCCCACTTACATAATACCGCTTGTACCTAACAGGAAGAACAGCCCGAGCAATGTCACCGCACCGAACCGACCGATCAGACAGTGCAGCCTTCCTGGCCTTCCTCACAGAAGGGTGATGGAATGCAGCATCTAGTCTATTATCAAGGTCCCGGGAACTACTAGTCCAATGCTTAAATCCTGAACTTTCGCTTTCCGCGATCGGGAACATTGAATCAACTTCACTGAACAGAGAAAGCATGCTTGATCTGGCTAGATCTGCTGCTTTAACGCTGTCCCTGACAAGACCACTCACCTTTTCGCGCCATGGGTCCTCAATGAACGCAATTGGCACGGAAGAGATATCACCCGTCGTGACGTGGTCGATGACAGAACCACTCTTTCCCCGACGGATGAGCGCCTGACCTGTAGGTGTCTTCAGGTAGGCCAATACGTAGAATCGCGTCTGGACATCATCCACGTTAATGCGAATCATGTCATGACTCAGTGCGAAGTTGGAGATGTAGCTATCGGCGTACGCGACTGGGCCTAGATTCCGTCCTGAGCACGTCTGCAGGATTGTCCCTTCGGCCGGGACCAATCGGGCGACATCGCGATTTCGCTCCCTCGAAAGTCGATCTTTCGGGACAGGGGTGAAATCAAATACATCGTACGGCCTGAGGTACGGCACGCCATCTTCTTCTGGTGCAGCATAGGCCCGCGCGAAACGCGGCGGGTCCCAGACCGTGGCGATACTTTCGAGTGATACAACGCGTTTGCCGCTTGCTTCGAGCAGTGAAATTTTCTCACTAGCAGCGACCCCTGGCGAGGTGAAAAAATGCGCGTCCAACCTGTCGTTCAAAAACGCAGAACGAGATCGAACATGGGTGATTTTCATCGCTGCTCACTCAGCCAAGCAAGATAGGCGCGGGCAACATCAGGCAAGTCGTCATCGACTAGACGTTCTTCTACTTCAAGCGTCTTCAGAACTTCTTCACCTGTGCTTTGGTCGATCTCCGAGATCGTTTCCTGGCGCGTGACAAGCACGTCATCACCAGCCTCCGTTCTGCGGAAGATCGTGTTTCCCCGCTTGTCATGACCAATTTGATCTGTAGTGGCCATGAAAATCGGATACTCCAGCTCCCCGCGTTGTGCTGCCTCTTTCTCCTCCTTATCGAGGCGGCGTGCAATTACCATCGACGTCTGCGTGTCATTCTTCGGCTGGAATAGTTCGCGCGCCATGTCAGTCACTGCAAGGATCTGCGTGTTCTGCAGTAGCCACGTACGCACATATCCGAGAGCGGGATTGTTCAGAATCCCATTTGGGATGACGATGGCAAATCGACCAGTCCCAGGTTTGAGGAGTTGAACGCATCGCTCAATGAAGAGGATTTCGGGCGGCTGGTTCTTCTGCAAGGAGGCGCGACCATTCTGGTCGATTCGCCGGACCCACGAACCGTCGTCCTGCCTGTCCCACATCGAGGCAAGTTCATATTGCTCAAGAATTTCCTCATCATCAATGAGGATGTTAGCGCCGAATGGAGGGTTGGCCACTATCACATCGTAAGATCCCAGGCGGACCCTGCGTTCAGTTTCAGCGTCCCACGTACGGGGATTCGCCAGACTGTTCGCCTGCCATAGGCCACCAGAGCCATCGTTATTCATGACCATGTTCATCTTGGCGGCGCGCACGAGACCCGGATTTAGGTCGAGCCCATATACGCACTGCGAGAGATATTCATTCCGCGCCCGATACAGTTCCTGGCGCTCCTCATCGGTACCACGGCTAGGATCGATCCAGTTTGCCCGCTCTGCGCTTTCAATATGTTCGAGGGCGTGATTCATTGCCGTAATAAGGAAGCCGCCGGTACCACACGAAGGGTCGATTAGCCTCTGGTCAGGTTGCGGATTCAGCATCGTGACTGCCATCCGGCACGCATTACGCGGCGTGAAGAACTCTCCTCGGTCACCCCGCAGGTTAGAGCCAACAATTTCTTCGTAGGCTACGCCCTTTACGTCGACAGGGGAGGCGAGAAGCGAATAACCTTGCAGCTGACTCACGACGAAAGCGACAACCGTCGGCTTCAGATCGATCGTCGTGTCCGCTGGCGGAAAGATGGCACCGTACTTGCTAAGCACCTTTTCGTTAAATACTTTCTGAATCCGTGTCTTCACGGATGCAGCCGTTGTCGCGTTGGCCCGTTCAGATGCCGAGACGTAAAAGTCGAGGCGCTTTGAGCGCTCATCTTCAATCTTGCAAAAGATGATTTTCAAGAGTTCCCAGAAGGCTTCCGCCTTCTGCTTTCCCTCGGTGCCCGCAATGTAGTTATGACACCTCCTGAATGCGAAGAGTAGGTTGTCTGCTGTGGCAGGCTTAAGATCTTTTCTACTCGGCCTCTGAGCTTCTGCCTCAGTTTGCCCAAAGGCCGGAATGTCGATGATCTCTTCGAAAGAGAATCCACCTGCGTTGTCAGTTCGCTTGGCGATGCAATACTGCTCATCCCCGTTGGTCCAGAGACCATACTTCGCATTTAGACTTGCCGCCAAGTAACTGCGGAGCTGCTCAACCCCTTCCTTTTTATTAGAGGGGCTTGTTCCGGGTTTCTTGGTTTCTACAATCAAATAGATATTTTCCTGCTTGTGCTCAGCGCCAGGCAGGAATACCGCGACGTCAACACGTCGCCGCGAGGAGCCAACTCGCACTGGGTACTCGGGCTCGCAGTCGCTAGCGACGTACTTGTACTGCCGAACAAGAGCCTTCTCTAGGTTCTGTCGTACGTACTCTTCGGCGGTATCACGAACGTGACGCTGCGTCAGGAAGTCGGCGACCTTACCCTCCGGGACTGCCCCCGTACGGATCGTTACCGGTGGTGCAGTAGGTGCTGACATACCGTCTGTGCGCCTTTCTTGTTGGGCTGACTCGGCAGGACTGCCACCAAGACTATGAGTATCGAGCCTGCCAACGTGGGACTTGATCGCAACGAGCAACGATCGCCACTCATCATGGTCACCCCGACACTTGTCCATATCCTGCCAGCATCATGATATCGAGCAACCGTTCGACATAGGCGGTTGGGGCACTGTACGGAGCTGGCCGCGACGACGGCAAAGGGCCGCGACGCGAGACTATTGGCCAGAGGATCAGGAAGATTCGGGCTGCGCCTTCTTCTCGCGACTGACAGGGCCAAGGGTGCGAGGTCATGCCCATCACGCATGCCCTATGTCCCCTCGCAAACGTGCCCCGCCCCGGAACGAATCCAGGTGCGGGGCACGCTCGTTACGAGCGGGGGGACGTCAGGCGGCGACAGGCACCGGCTGCCGCTCGTCGGCGGGCTCCTCGTCGTACCCGTCGAGCGGGGACGACGTGGCCTTCGCGTACTTGTCGCGGTCGAGGATGTTTTCCCGCGCCGCCACAATCAACGGTGTTGCAACTTGACCGGCGACGTTCGTGGCGGTGCGCATCATGTCCAGGATCGGGTCGATGGCGAGCAGCAGGCCCACGCCCTCCATCGGCAGGCCCAGCGTCGACAGGGTCAGGGTCAGCATGACCGTGGCGCCCGTCAGACCGGCGGTGGCGGCGGAGCCGACGACCGAGACGAAGGCGATGAGCAGGTACTCCTTGACGCCCATCTGCACGTCGAAGATCTGCGCGACGAAGATCGCGGCGATCGCCGGGTAGATCGCGGCGCAGCCGTCCATCTTCGTGGTGGCGCCGAACGGCACCGCGAAGGACGTGTACTCCTTCGGCACACCGAGGCGCTCGGTGACCTTCTGGGTGACCGGCATCGTGCCGACCGAGGAGCGCGAGACGAAGGCCAGCTGGATCGCGGGCCAGGCGCCCTTGAAGAACTGCACCGGGTTGACCTTGGCGACCGTGGAGAGCAGCAGCGGGTAGACGCCGAACATCACCAGGGCGCAGCCGACGTAGATGTCGGCGGTGAACGTCGCGTACTTGCTGATGAGGTCCCAGCCGTAGTCGGCGATGGCGAAGCCGATGAGGCCGATGGTGCCGATCGGCGAGAGCTTGATGACCCACCACAGGGCCTTCTGGAGCAGCGCGAGGACGGACTCGCTGAGGTCCAGGATCGGCTGCGCCTTGTCGCCGATCTTCAGTACGGCGATACCGGCGACGGCGGCCATGAAGACGATCTGCAGGACGTTGAGCTGGGTGAACGGCGTGACGACGTCCGTCGGGATGATGCCGGTGAGGAAGTCGAGCCAGGAGCCCGAGGTCTCCGGCTTGGCGCCGTCCTTCGGGGTGAGGCCGGTACCGGCGCCCGGGTTCGTGAGGAGGCCGATCGCGAGGCCGATGACGACCGCGATCAGCGACGTGATCATGAACCAGACGAGCGTCTGCGTGGCGAGCCGCGCGGCGTTGTTGACCTTACGCAGGTTGGTGATCGACACCAGGATGGCGAAGAAGACGAGCGGGGCGACCGCCAGCTTCAGGAGCCCGATGAAGGTGCTGCCGATCTTGTCCAGGGTGGTGACGAGCCAGGAGATGTCCTGGCTGCGGGCCAGCCAGCCGAGCAGGACGCCGAGGACCAGACCGCCGAGGATCTGCGCCCAGAACGGCAGCTTGAGGAATCTGGGTATCCGGGAGCCGGACTTCGGCTGCTCGGCCTTGTCGGCCGTGGATACGGGGGAGTTCGCGGACACGGACACACTCCGGATAAAGGCGGGGGACGTGAGGGAGCGGCGACCGCGAGGGGGTCAGACGGAACGGCCTTGACGGCGCCGCCGCATTGCGGATGTCACTTGATGCTTGTCGCTCGCGCTGTTCGCAGAGGACTCGGAGAATTCGGAGGCTCAGGTACAGCGGCGACAGGCCGCGGACATGCAGCGGCAGAGATCGACATGCAGGCGCGCCACGAGCGGAACGCTCATGGCGATGCGGTGCGCGGCTGCTGTCTTCATGTCGAACACGTTAACACTTGAACTTTGAGAACATCAAAGGTGTTGTTTGAGGTAGACGAGGCCGATCGGAGGCGAGGGACCCTCCGGGACGCAAGAAACCCCGGCCCGAAGCATGATGCTCCGGGCCGGGGTCGAGGCTTTTGTGACGAACCTTACGAGGGTGCGCAGGCCGCTGCGGCGGCTGCGACTTCGCGCGGGCGGCTGGGCCGGCTACGACTTCGCGCGGGCGGCGTCGTCGGCGACGTCCTCCATGGTGCGGTTCGCCTCCAGGTTGGCCTTGGTGCGCTCCACGCGCTCGACGACCTGGATCGACGCCCGGTCCCGCTCGCCCCGCAGCACCACGAAGCTGATGGGCGCGGAGACGACGAGGGCGAGCAGCAGCACCCACAGGAGGTTGGAGTCCCCGAGGCCCTTGGGCACGATCCCGGCGTAGACAAGTCCCCAGACCGCGAAAAAGCAGCCCACGAAGATCCCGAGGCGCATCAGCGTGTAGCGGAGCATGTCAATCCACTCTTCCGTTCCGAAATAGGCCCGAGTAGGACGAGCCACTCCAGTGAAGCATGGGAGGGGGCGCGCCCGGCAAGGGGGTGAGCCATCCCCCGCCTCCCCGCGCTCTCAGCCGAGCGGCAGCAGCATCGTGATGTCGTCGCGGTCGTCACCGGGGGCGACGCGGATCGCGCCGGGCACCCGCCCGACCTCCTTGTATCCGCAGGACTCGTAGAACCGGTCGACCCCCGTGCCGCCCCGGCAGGTGAGCCGGATCGCCTCGATGCCGTCGATCCCGCGGGCGGCGTCCGCGGCGGCGGCCATCAGGTCGCGCCCGTACCCCTTGCCCTGGTGCTCGGGGTGCACCATCACCACGTAGAGCCAGATCCAGTGCCGCATGAGGCGGTGCGTGTTGTACGCGAGGAAGGCGGTCGCGGCGACGGTGCCGTTCTCGTCGTACCCGACGAGCAGCCGGGTGTGCCCTTCGCTCAGCTGGGCCAGGCGCTTGAGCCACTCGGGCCGTATGTCCTCGACGGTCACGGGCGGTACGAAGCCGACGGCTCCGCCCGCGTTGGACACGTCGGCCCAGAGGGCGAGGACGCCGTCGCGCAGGGCGGGGTCGATCTCCGGGTCCAGCTTGAAGGTAAGCGTCATAGATCGAGGTTAACCATTACAGCGAGGACGCCTCAACCGCGTTCCGCATGCCGGACGACACGCCTGACGGCAGAGCGAGTCCCGGCCGGAACAGAGCGAGCCCCGGCCGCAGGAGAGGCCGGGGCTCGCGCACAACGCACGGCGTGCGGGTCAGACCCGCATCGCCTGCGGGGACTCCCGCAGCGAGCGGTCGGGCCCTTCGTACTCCCGGATCGACTCGTAGCGCGTGTTCCGCTCGACGGGGCGGAAGCCCGCCTCGCGGATGAGGTCGAGCAGGTCCTCGCGCGTCAGCTTGTTCGGCGTACCGAAGTTGTCCGCGTCGTGCGTGATCTTGTACTCGACGACCGAGCCGTCCATGTCGTCCGCGCCGTGCTGCAGCGCGAGCTGCGTGGTCTGGAGGCCGTGCATGACCCAGAAGACCTTGACGTGCGGGACGTTGTCGAAGAGGAGCCGCGAGACCGCGAAGGTCTTCAGTGCCTCGGCACCCGACGCCATGGTCGTGCGCGCCTGGAGGCGGTTCCTGACCTTGCCGTCCTTCATGTCCACGAAGTCGTGCTGGTAGCGCAGCGGGATGAAGACCTGGAAGCCGCCGGTCTCGTCCTGGAGCTCACGCAGGCGCAGGACGTGGTCGACGCGGTGGCGGCGCTCCTCGATGTGGCCGTACAGCATCGTGCACGGGGTCTTGAGACCCTTCTCGTGCGCGAGGCGGTGGATGCGCGACCAGTCTTCCCAGTGGGTGCGGTGGTCGACGATGTGCTGCCGCACCTCCCAGTCGAAGATCTCCGCGCCGCCGCCGGTCAGCGACTCAAGGCCCGCTTCGATCAGCTCGTCCAGGATGTCGGACGCCGACATGCCGGAGATCGTCTCGAAGTGGTGGATCTCCGTGGCCGTGAACGCCTTCAGCGACACGTTCGGGAGCGCCTTCTTGAGCTCGCTGAGCGAACGCGGGTAGTAGCGCCACGGCAGGTTCGGGTGCAGACCGTTGACGATGTGCAGCTCGGTGAGGTTCTCGCCCTCCATCGCCTTGGCGAGGCGGACGGCCTCCTCGATGCGCATCGTGTACGCGTCCTTCTCGCCCGGCTTGCGCTGGAACGAGCAGTACGCGCAGGAGGCGGTGCACACGTTCGTCATGTTGAGGTGACGGTTGACGTTGAAGTGCACGACGTCGCCGTTCTTGCGCGTGCGCACCTCGTGGGCGAGACCGCCGAGCCAGGCCAGGTCGTCCGACTCGTAGAGCGCGATGCCGTCCTCGCGGGACAGCCGCTCGCCGTCCCGGACCTTCTGCTCGAGATCGCGCTTGAGACCTGCGTCCATGCCCTCGCCCTTACCTCTCCCTACCGACCTGCCACAAACTCCCGCCAACCGTACTCCCCCACCCTTCGGGCGGGAGGGGCCCCCATAGGTGGCGCTCCGCGCCTAGGACTCCTCCTCGGGCAGCTCTCCGACCCGGTTCTCCCACTTCGTGGAGAGCACGATCGTCGTACGCGTCCTGGAGACGCCCTTCGTGCCGCTCAGCCTGCGGATCGTCTTCTCCAGGCCGTCCACGTCACTGGCGCGGACCTTGAGCATGTACGAGTCGTCGCCCGCGATGAACCAGCAGTCCTCGATCTCGTGCAGGTCCTTGAGGCGGCGTGCCACGTCCTCGTGGTCGGCGGCGTCCGAGAGGGAGATGCCGATGAGGGCGATGACGCCCAGGCCGAGCGACGCGGAGTCCACCGTCGCGCGGTAGCCGGTGATGACGCCCGCCGCTTCGAGGCGGTTGATCCGGTCCGTGACGCTCGGTCCCGAGAGGCCGACGAGGCGGCCGAGTTCGGCGTACGAGGCCCTGCCGTTCTCGCGCAGGGCCTGGATGAGCTGCCTGTCCACGGCGTCCATAGGTGCGATGCCTTTCATTATTCAGCGATACCGCGAGTCTATGTGTAGAATCTAAGGCGCAACAGGGTCTACACCCTGTGAATCTTTCAGGATCTCCGCCGATCGGCGAGGATTCTTCAAGCAAAGCTTCTTTTTCAAACACCACATCAGGAGTGAGACACCCCGTGTACTCGATCGAGATGGCCTACGCCCGGATGCGCGAGCTGCAGGACCTGGCCAACCGCTCGCGTGCCCACAAGCCCACCGCGCCCACGGCCGAGCACCGCACGAAGCACGCCGCCAAGAAGCGCTAGTCCCCCCGGGGAGCCGAGCCCGATCCGAGCTCGCCCTCCCAGCGGCGGTACAGCCGGTGCGGCACCCCTGCCGCGTCCAGCGTCCGCCCGGCGACGAAGTCCACCAGATCCTGGATGTGCGTCGCCCCCGCGTAGAACGCCGGAGAGGCGGGCAGCACGATCGCGCCCGCCTCGTCCAGCGTCACCATGTGCTTCAGCGTCTGCCCGTTGAGCGGTGTCTCACGGACGCAGACGACCAGCCGCCGGCCTTCCTTGAGCGTCACGCTCGCCGACCGCTGCAACAGATCCTTCGAGAGACCGAGCGCCACCCCGGCCACGCACGCCGTGGACGCGGGCACGATCAGCATCCCCTTGGTCGCGTACGACCCCGACGAAGGCCCGGCAGCCAGATCCCCGGCGGCCCAGTACCGCACGTCGTCCACCGGGACCTCGAACGTCCCCGGCTTCCCGTCGGCACCGCGCCCGAGCCACTGACGCAGGTCCTCCTGCCAGTGCGCGTCCCGGAATGCGATGCCCGTCTCGTCCAGGATCGTCAGTCGCGAGGCCCGCGAGACCACCAGGTCCACGCTCTCCCCCGCCGCGAGCAACGCCCGCAGCACGGCGGCGGCATACGGGGTCCCCGAGGCCCCCGACACCCCCACGATCCAAGGCTTACGCTGTGTATCTCCTGGCTTCACGCTGTGAGCCTAGACGGTCAGGCCGCGCACCAGCAGATCGAGCAGCGCGCAGACGAACAGCGCGATACCGATAAAGCCGTTGACCTGGAAGAAGGCGCGGTTGAGCCGGGAAAGGTCGTGCGGCTTCACGAGGGAGTGCTCGTACAGGAACGCGCCCGCGACGATCGCGAGGCCGAGCCAGAGGAACGGGCCCGCGCCGGTGTCGGCGGCGTACCAGACGAACAGCGCGGTGGTCACCAGGTGGCAGCCGCGCGCTCCCCAGATGGCGGCGGGGATGCCGAACCGCGCGGGCACCGACTTCACGCCCACCTCACGGTCCGTCTCCACGTCCTGGCAGGCGTAGATCAGGTCGAAGCCGCCGATCCAGACGCCGACCGCGAGGCCGAGGATGACCGCCTGCCAGGACCACTCGCCGGTGACCGCGATCCAGGCGCCGATCGGACCGATCGCCTGGGCGAGGCCGAGGATCGCCTGCGGGAAGTTCGTGAACCGCTTGCCGTACGGATAGACGACCATCGGGATCACCGCGACGGGCGCGAGCGCCAGGCACAGCGGGTTGAGCAGCGCGGCGGCGCCCAGGAACACGACGACCGCGATCAGCGCGCCGGTCCAGGCGGACTTCACCGAGACGGCGCCCGTGACGAGCTCGCGGTGCGCGGTCCTCGGGTTACGGGCGTCGATCTCCCGGTCGATGATCCGGTTCGCGGCCATGGCGAACGTCCGCAGGCCCACCATGCAGATCGTGACCAGGAGCAGCCGCCCCCAGTGGATGTTCTCGTCCAGCTGGAACATCGCGGTCAGGGCCGCGATGTAGGCGAAGGGCAGGGCGAACACCGAGTGCTCGATCATGACGAGGCGCAGGAACGCCTTGACCTTGCCGGGCGGCGCGGGCTCGGGCCCGAAGAGTTCCGGGGTCGCTGAATCAGCACTCATCTTTAGAGCCCGTACTCCTTCCAGCGGCGGTCGACCTTCGACGCCGTCTCCGGGTCGGACTCGACCATGTTCGGCCAGCCCCCGTCCCGGGTGTATCCCTCCTCGGGCAGCTTCTTCGTCGCGTCGATGCCCGCCTTGCCGCCCCAGAACTGCTGGTAGGAGGCGTGGTCGAGGTGGTCGACGGGACCTTCGGCCACCGTCAGGTCGCGCGCGTAGTCGGTGTTGCCGAGCGCGCGCCAGGACACTTCGTGCAGGTCGTGGACGTCACAGTCCTTGTCCACGACCACGATCAGTTTCGTCAGGGACATCATGTGCGCGCCCCAGATGGCGTGCATGACCTTCTGCGCGTGCTTCGGGTACTTCTTGTCGATCGAGACGATCGCGCAGTTGTGGAAGCCGCCGGACTCCGGCAGGTGGTAGTCGACGATGTCCGGGACGATCACCTTGAGCAGCGGCAGGAAGAAGCGCTCGGTGGCGCGGCCGAGGGGGCCGTCCTCCGTGGGCGGGCGGCCGACCACGATCGACTGGAGCAGCGGACGCTTCCGCATCGTCACGCAGTCGATCTTCAGCGCCGGGAAGTCCTCCTGCGGCGTGTAGAAGCCGGTGTGGTCGCCGAAGGGGCCCTCTGGGAGCATCTCGCCCGGCTCCAGCCAGCCCTCGATGACGACCTCGGCGTGCGCGGGCACCTGGAGCGGGACCGTCTTGCAGTCGACCATCTCCACGCGCTTGCCCTGGATGAACCCGGCCAGCATGTACTCGTCCATGTCGCCGGGCAGCGGCGCGGTCGAGGCGTACGTGACGGCGGGCGGGCAGCCGAAGGCGATCGCCACGGGGAGCTTCTCGCCCCTGCGGGCGGCCACCTGGTAGTGGTTGCGGCTGTCCTTGTGGATCTGCCAGTGCATGCCGATGGTGCGCTTGTCGTGGCGCTGGAGGCGGTACAGGCCGAGGTTGCGCACCCCGGTGTCGGGGTCCTTGGTGTGGGTCAGGCCCAGGTTGAAGAAGGAGCCGCCGTCCTCGGGCCAGGTGAAGAGCGCGGGCAGCTTCTCCAGGTCGACGTCGTCGCCGGTGAGCACGACCTCCTGCACGGGCGCGTTGTCGGACTTCACCTTCTTCGGCGGTACGTGCGTCATCGCGCCGAGCTTCCCGAAGGCCTCGCGCACCCCGACGAAGCCGTGCGGCAGCTCCGGCTTGAGAAGGCCGCCGATCTTGTCGCTGATCTCGGCGTACGACTTCAGGCCGAGCGCCTTCAACAGGCGCCGGTCCGTCCCGTACACGTTCATGGCCAGGGGCATCGCCGAGCCCTTGACGTTCTCGAAGAGGAGCGCGGGGCCGCCGGACTTCTGCACCCGGTCGGTGATCTCGCCGACCTCCAGATACGGATCGACCTCGGCCTTGATGCGCTTGAGATCGCCCTCGCGCTCCAGTGCACGGAGCAGGGAGCGAAGATCGTCATAAGCCATGCGTTCCAGTATCGGTCACCGGCTACCCTGGCCCCGTCACCGGGGCCCGTACGCCGCCCTTCCTTCGTCGCTTGGGGAATCGCGCAACATGCTCAGGTATCTGCCCTTCCTGCTGGTTCTGGCCGTATGGATCTACGCCTTCATCGATGTCCTGAACACTCCGGAGAAGGAGATCAGGCATCTGCCGAAGGTGATCTGGGTCATCATCGTGCTGCTCTTCGGCGAGGTTCTCCTCGGTCCGATCGCCTGGTTCGCCACGGGCAAGGTGCGCAAGACCTCCGCCGCCGGAGGTGGTCCGCGCGCCGGGCGCGGCGGACAGTGGGTGGCACCGGACGACAACCCCGAGTTCCTCAAGTCCCTCAGGGACGAGGACCCGGACGGCAAGAAGCGGGACAAGGGCACTGACGGCTGATGGAACTACGGCTGCTCGTCACCTTCGAGAAAGTCGCGACCGTGCTCAGCTTCACGCAGGCCGCGGCCGAGCTGAAGTACGCCCAGTCAAGCGTCACCAGCCAGATCCGCTCCCTGGAGTCCTCGCTGGGCACCGAGCTCTTCGACCGGCTCGGCAGCCGCATCCGGCTCACGGACGCGGGTGAGCGCCTGCTGCCCTACGCCCGGCAGATCATCGAGCTGACGGACGAGGCGCGGGCCGCGGTCGTCGGCGCCGATGAGCCGGCCGGCGCGATCGCCGTCGGCACGATGGAGTCGCTGACCTCCTACCGGCTGCCGCCGCTGCTCGAACTCTTCCACCACCGCTACCCCGGTGTGCAGCTCTCGCTGCGCCCCACTCTGGGCGACGAGACACGCCAGGCGCTGCGGCAGGGCACGTACGACGTCGGGTTCCTCATGGAGCGGGAGACGGAGCACGCGGGCCTGGAGACCGAGGTCCTGGCCGAGGAGCCGCTGGTCCTGGTCTGCGCGCCGACCCATCCGCTGGCCGCGCACGGGGCGGACTCGCTCGCCACGGGCGATCTGGCGGCGGTGCAGCTGGTCGGCACGGAGCCCGGCTGCCCCTACCGGGATCTGTTCGAGGACGAGCTGCGGGTGCGCAACGGCGCGCCGCCGCCCTTCATGGAGTTCGGCACGATCGAGGCCACCAAGCGAGGTGTCGCCGGTGGCCTCGGGGTGGCGCTGCTGCCGCGGATGGCGGTGCGCGAGGAGCTGTCCTCGGGGGTCCTCGTCGCTCTGCCGTGGGAGCCGCCGTTCGTCCTGCACACGCAGCTCGCGTGGCGGGCGGGGAAGCGGCTTCCCTCGCATGTGCGGCTCTTCATCGAGCAGTCTGTACGGCTGGTGCGGGAGCAGACAGCGGAGACGGTGAACTAACCACTGCCCGGGGTGACTTGGCGCGGTTGACCTTCAGGCTCGCGAGGACGATCAGCGGTACGCCGAGCGCCTGGACGAGGCCGATGTGGTGTCCGTAGACGGCCCAGTCGGCGACCATCGCGACCGCCGGGTACGTGAAGGCGAGCACGGCGATCTTGGCGGTGGGCAGCTTCGCGTACGCCGCGTACATCAGGACGTACATCAGGCCGGTGTGGATGACACCGAGTCCGACCAGCCAGCCCCAGCCGGTGCCGGTGCCGCTCATCGCGCCGAAGTTCGCGAAGGGCAGCAGGAGCGGGATGCCGACGACGACCTGGATCAGGGCGATGAGGTGGGGGCGTACGCCGGTGATGCGCTTGGTGACGAGGGTGGAGAGGCCGTAGAGCAGCGCGGCCAGGAGCGCGAAGCCGATGCCGGTGAGCGAGCCGAGGCCACCGGGACGCACCCCGGAGACGAGGACGAGTCCGGCGAACGCGGTGCCGAGCCACATGAGTTGATGCTTCGTCAGCCGCTCGCGGAAGATGACCGCGCTGAGCAGCACGAGCAGGAACGGCTGCGTGTGGTAGACGACGGTGGCCAGCGAGATCGAGGTCTCCTCGTACGCCTTGAAGAGGAACACCCAGTTGAAGACGATGAACGCCCCGCCGAGCGCGGCGAGTCCGAGCTTCTTCGGGGTGATGCCGTGGCCGCGGAAGTAGCCGCGGGCGAAGGCGTAGGCGCCGAGGGCGATGGCGCCGAACAGGACACGGAAGAACACGACGTTGAAGGCCGACGCGCCCGATTCGACGACGAAGATCCCGAGGGTGCCGGAGAGCACCATCGCCGCGGTGAGTTGGGCCGTTCCCTTGTTCTCTGAGGTCATGCCAAGAAGCTACGAGCGGACGTATGCGCTGGTCCACGAGCCGGCGGGGCGTCCTGCCGATGGGGCCATCGGCGGTGGCGATGACCCCAGGCGGGAGCACGCGACGCCTGCGCACGGCAGGCGACGCACGGCAGGCGGCGTACGACGAAGGCCGGTTCCCGTGACCCGGTGACAGGTCACGCGAACCGGCCCGTGAGCCGTGCGAGAAGGCGTCAGACGCCGGCGTACGAGTGCTTGCCGGTGACGAAGATGTTCACGCCGTAGTAGTTGAACAGCCAGCAGCCGAAGGCGATCAGGGCCAGGTAGGCGGCCTTGCGGCCCTTCCAGCCCGCGGTCGCGCGCGCGTGCAGGTAGCAGGCGAAGGCGACCCAGGTGATGAAGGACCAGACCTCCTTGGGGTCCCAGCCCCAGTAGCGGCCCCACGCGTCGCCGGCCCAGATCGCGCCCGCGATGATCGTGAACGTCCACAGCGGGAAGACCGCGGCGTTCACGCGGTAGCCGAACTTGTCGAGCGAGGCCGCGGCGGGCAGCCGCTCCATGACGGAGGTGGCGAACTTGCCGGGCGTCCCGCCGCGCTCCAGCTTCGCCTCGTAGCTGTCCCTGAAGAGGTAGAGCACCGTGGCGACGCCGCCGACGTAGAAGCAGGCTCCGCAGAAGATCGCGGTGGAGACGTGGATCCACAGCCAGTACGAGTGAAGGGCGGGAACCAACTGGTCGCTGGCGGTGTACAGGACGGTGACGGCGAGACCGAGATCGAGGAGGACCGTGGTGATCAGCGGCAGGCCGAGCCAGTTGACGTTCTTCTTCAGCGCCATGAGCACGAGGTACACACCGACGGCCATGGTGGAGAACGTCAGGTTGAACTCGTACATGTTGCCCCACGGCGCCCGCTGCACCGAGAGGGCGCGGGTGAGCACACCGCCGAACTCGATGAGGAACCCGAGCACGGTGAGGGACACGGCGATACGGCCGTAGAGGTCGCCCTTCTCGTCACCGGCCGCGGCGCCGGGACCGTCCGGCACGTCACGGCGTCCGGCGGCGGAGCGCGTGACGACCTTGGGGGCGCTCTGCGGCCGCTCCAGGACGGCGGTGCCGCCCGCAGCCTTGGCGGTGACCGCGGGCGCCTTGACGGCGGCGTCGGTCTTCGCGGTGAGCGCGGAGGCCGTGCGGGCGACCTTGCTGCGGCTGCCGAGGATCCACTCGGCCATGTGCGCGAAGAAGGCCAGGAGGTAGACGGCCATCGCGGAGTACACCAGCACATTGCTGATGCTCGCGAGGTTCTCGTTCGGTTCGGCGGCGAGGGTGGTGGCGAGATTCACTTCTCAGCCCCTTCGGCAGGAACAACTTGGGGGGTGGAATCGGCATGTTCGGCATGTTGGGCGGCCGCATGCCCGGCTTGGTCTGCTTCGGGCGCGCTCGGCGCCTTCTCGTGCAGGTGCTCGGCCAGCCGGCCGAGCTCTTCGGGCAGCTTGGCGGACTCGCTGCGGCCGAGCCCGGCCATCTCTACGACGGTGACGCCGTCGGCGCCCCGGACGGCCCGCACCCACACGCGGCGGCGCTGGATGAACAGCGATCCGGCGAGGCCGACGATGGCGGAGATGGCCCCGACGAGCGCCCACATGCTGCCGGGCTGCTGGGAGATCTGGAAGGTCGCCCAGCGCTTGATGTCCTTCTCGAAGGTGATCGAGCCCGCGCCGTTGGGCAGCTTCATCGTCTCGCCGGGCACCATCCGCTGCTTCAGGAGCTCGCCCTTGGCGTCCTTGAACTTGGTCATCTTGCTGGTGTCCAGCTGGTACACGTTCTGCGGAAGACCGGAGTCCACGCCGAGGCTTCCGTGGTACGCGGACAGCGCGAGCACGGGATAGTCGAGCGCGGGGAACTGGGAGAACATGTTGCCCTGCCCGGAGCCCGCGAACGTCGGCACGAAGAAGGCGTTGAAGCCGAGCTGCTCCTTCTTGCCGTTCTTGTCGCGGTAGCCGTCGAGGACCTTGATCGCGCCGGTGGCCGTGCCGTTCGAGTCGATCGGCAGGAGCGGCGTGGACTGGCGGCTGACGACCTTGCCCTTTCCGTCCCGCACGGTGACGGTCGGCGCGTAGCCCTGGCCGATGAGGTAGACCTTCGAGCCGTCGACCTCAAGGGGCTTGTTGACCTCGATGGCCTTCTTCTTCTCGGGGCCGTCGATGCCCTCGCTGTAGGTGACGTTCGCCCGGTAGGTGCGCGCCGTGCCCTTCTCGGGGCCCTTCCTCTCGAACGTCGACTCGAAGCTGTCCAGCCTGAAGCTGAACGGCGCCAGGTCGTCGGTGTTGAAGAGGTTGCCGGACTTGAAGTTGTCGTACTGGGTGAGGGTGTTGGAGAACCCGTCCCCCTGGACGATGAGCTTGCCGCCCTCGGACTTGAACAGGGCGCCGACGGCGAAGGCCACCAGGAGCACGATCAGCGAGATGTGGAAGAAGAGGTTGCCCGCCTCACGCAGGTAGCCCTTCTCCGCGGCGACGGACGCCGGCGCGCCGCCCTTGCCGGACGCGAGGTCCGCGCGGAACCGCCGGCCCTTGAGCAGCCCCAGCGCGGCCTCGTGGACCTGCTCGGGCTCGGCCTCGGTGCGCCACGTGGTGTAGGCGGGCAGCCGGTCGAGCCGTTTGGGAGCGCCCGGCGGACGGCCGCGCAGCTGGCCGACGAACTGCCAGGTGCGGGGCACGATGCAGCCGATGAGGGAGATGAAGAGCAGGATGTAGATCGCCGAGAACCACACCGAGCTGTAGACGTCGAACAGCTGGAACTTCTCGTAGATCGGCGCGAGCGTGGTGTGCGCGGCCTTGAAGTCCTGGACCTTCAGCTCGTCGATGCTGGTCTGCGGGATCAGCGAACCCGGGATCGCGCCCAGCGAGAGCAGCAGGAGCAGGAGCAGCGCGACCCGCATCGAGGTCAGCTGCCGCCACATCCAGCGCACCCAGCCGACGGCCTCGCGGGCCGCCCAGGCGAGCCAGCCCCCGGCACCGGGCGCGCGCTTCCCGCCGAAGGAACCGGGCATCGCCCGGTCCACGGGTGCGGTGGAGAGCTGGGAGCCCGCGGCACCCAGATCGTTCTGCTCTTCAGGGGCTTCGGTCTTGCTCATGGATCAGATCCCCACCGTGTAGCCGTTGGACCAGACCTGCATCTGCTGCAAGATGCTGTCCCAGACGCCGGTGACAAGCAGCAGTCCGGTCGCGATCATCATGATGCCGCCGATGCGCATCACCCAGACGTAATGCTTCTTGACCCAGCTGAACGCGCCGAGCGCCTTGCGGAAGGCGATCGCCGCGAGGATGAACGGGACGCCGAGCCCCAGGCAGTACGCGACGCTCAGTATGGCCCCGCGGCCCGCGTTCGCCTGATCGAGGGCCAGCGCGTTGACGGACGTGAGTGTCGGCCCGACGCAGGGCGCCCAGCCGACGGCGAAGAGCGCGCCCAGTATCGGGGCGCCCGCGAGGCCGGCGGCTGGCTTCTTGTGGAAGCGGAACTCCCGCTGGGACAGCCACGGCATGAGCCCCATGAAGAAGACGCCGAGGACGATCATCAGCGCGCCGAGGACCTTGGTGATGACGCCCTGGTAGTCCTGGAGGTTCTGTCCCGCGTAGCCGAAGAGGGCCCCGGTGGAGACGAAGACGGCGGTGAAGCCGAGCACGAAGAGCCCGGCCCCGGCGGCCATCCGCCCCCGCTTGGCCTCGGCGAGGTCCGTGCCGCCGACCCCGGTGACGTAGGACAGATAGCCCGGCACGAGCGGCAGCACGCACGGCGAGAAGAAGGAGACGAGGCCGCCGAGCAGTGCGACGGGGAGCGCGAGGAGGAGCGCTCCGTTCATGACGGTCTGGTTCGCTTCGCCGGCGGCGGCGAGAGTGGACATCACGGGGAAATCACTTCTCCGCGATCAGCGGGTCGATCATCTTGCGCAGGTTCTTCTCGTTGAGCGCCTGCTGCGAGCGGGCCGCGATCTTGCCGTCCCGGTCCAGGATGATCGTGGAGGGGATGAACTTCGGGTTCATCGTGCCCTTGGGGAAGCGCAGCATCAGCTTGCCCATCGGGTCGTGCAGGCTCGGGTAGTGGATTCCCCACTCCTTCTCGAACGCGAGCGCCGGGTCCTTCTGCGGGTCGCGCGTGTTGATCCCGACGAACTGCACGTCCTTGTCCGCGAGGTCCTTCGAGACCTTCGCGAAGTTGGGCGCCTCGGCCCGGCAGGGCGAACACCAGGAGCCCCAGACGTTCAGGACGACGATCTTGCCCTTGTAGTCGTCGACGTCGAGGTGCTTGCCCGTGAGGGTCTCCCCGTCGAGCTTCGGCCCGTCCTGCCGCTCGCCCTTGTCGGCGGTGGCGATGCCGTCGGAGCCGGTGACGAAGTTGGTGTTCCCCGAGCCGCCGGACGTGCCGCCCGAGCTGCACGCCGACAGGGTCAGCGCGGCGACCGCGGCCCCAACGCCCAGCAGGGCGGTGCGGCTGCGGCTACGGCTGCGGTTCGTGCTGCGGGGGGCGCGGCAGGCGGCACTCATGTGAAAAGTTTCGCATGTCTGTTTCGGGGATCTTCCGCACCCCCCGGGGTTACGGAAAGTCCCATTTCAGACGCCCTTCCCGAGTCCCTTCCAGCCACCCGCGGGCGCCTGGCCGACTTCGAGGCCCTGCAGCTCGGCGAGAACCTTCGGGTCCTGGACGTCGAGCCAGTCGACGAACTGCCGGAAGGAGACGAGACGCACGTCCTTCTTCCCCGCGATGTGCTTCAGGGCCGCCTCGACGGCGTCCATGTAGATGCCGCCGTTCCACTCCTCGAAGTGGTTGCCGATGAAGAAGGGCGCGCGGTTGGACTCGTAGGCCCGCTTGAATCCGGCTATGTAGGACTCGGTGGCCTGCTTGCGCCATGCCGGGTAGTTGGCCGGCGGGGCCTTCGTGGAGTTCTGCGACTGGTTGGCCAGGATGTTGTAGTCCATGGAAAGGACCTCGAAGGTGTGGCCGGGGAACGGCATCGCCTGAAGCGGCAGATCCCAGACGCCCGTCTTCTTCCGGGGCCAGCGCTGGAGGCCGCCGGACGAGGAGGCGTCGTAACGCCAGCCGAGCTTCTTCGCCGTCGGCAGCAGGTTGTCCTGGCCGAGGAGGCAGGGGGTTCGGCCGCCGACGAGTTCCTTGTCGTAGTCGAAGGGCAGCGACGGCAGATCGGTCCAGCCGGTATTCGTGCGCCATTCCTTCACGAACGACATGGCCTGGTCGATTTCGCTCTGCCATTGTGCGGGCGTCCAGTTGGCGACCGTGCCGCTGCCCGCGCAGAAGTGCCCGTTGAAGTGCGTGCCGATCTCATGGCCTTCGAGCCAGGCCTGGCGTACGTACTTCAGCGTCTCCTTTATGTGACCGTCGGTGAGGTAACCGATGTCGGATGCGCCGACCGCGTTGTTCGGCGGCTTGTACATCCGCTTCTTCGACTCGGGAAGGAGATAAAGCCCCGAGAGGAAGAACGTCATGCGCGCGTCGTGTTCCTCGGCCAGCTTCAGGAAACGCGGGAAGAGGCCGTTGCCGACCTCGCCGGCGCCGTCCCAGGAGAAGACCACGAACTGCGGGGGCGTCTCGCCCGGCTGGAGGGGGACGGGCTTGCCGGGCTGGTTCGGCTGCTTTCCCGTGTACGAGGTCGAGCCGTCGCCGATCGGCTTCGCCGGACGCTTTCCGCCGCCGCGGCCGTCCTTGGCCTTGTCCGCGGAACCGCCCGCCTGACTGCCGCCGCCCGTGCCGCAGCCCGCAAGTCCCACGGCGGCGGCGGTCCCGACGCCGAGCCCGATCATTCCCCTGCGACTGATGTCGCGCATTCCATCCCCATTCGTCGTGCCCTTCGTCCATGCACGATGGACGCCCCGTTAGAGGGCACGACGAACAAGGGGGTTCCGACAAGTAGGCACATATTGAGTGCCTTTTACCGAGAACGGACATACAGTCGCGAGCCGATTACCTGGCGTGGGCGCCCCGAAGGGGCGCGGGGAACTGCGCACCCGGCCACGACGACGCCGCAGACAATCGACGGCAATACCAGCGGAGCGCTTATGCGCCGTACGCCTTGGCCTTCCCCTTAGCCGGCTTCGCGCCCGCGAGGAGATGCGCGGGAACGAGATCCCGGGCCGGCTCGGTGTATCCCACCGAGACGATTTTGTCGCCGCGGTACGTGAAGGTCGTCAGGGAGGCGAGCGTGCACTGCCGCTTGCGCGGGTCGTGCCACAGACGCCGCTTCTCCACGAAGCTCCGCACGATCCAGATCGGCAGCTGATGGCTGACGCACACCGCCTCGTGCCCGCGGGCCGCGTCCTTCGCCGCGTCCAGGGCGCCCATCATCCGCACGACCTGCTCCACATACGGCTCGCCCCAGGACGGCTTGAAGGGGTTGACCAGGTGCTTCCAGTTCTCCGGCTTCTTCAGCGCGCCGTCGCCCACACCGAAGGTCTTGCCCTCGAAGACGTTGCCCGCCTCGATGAGCCGCGCGTCCGAGGCCAGCTCGAGGCCGTGCTCCTTGGCGATCGGCGTCGCCGTCTCCTGCGCACGGTCCAGGGGCGAGGCCACCACGTGCGTGATGTCCCGCGTCGCGAGGTGCTCGGCGACCCGGTCGGCCATCTGCCGCCCCAGCTCGGAGAGGTGGTAGTCGGGAAGACGCCCGTAGAGGATCCCCTCCGGGTTCTCCACCTCGCCGTGTCGCATCACATGGACGACGGTGAGCTCGCTGCCCGCACTCATGCGGTGGCCTCCGTGGTGGGTTCAGTGGCTTCGGCCGCCGCGCGCGCCGCCGCGGGCAGGGCCGCGGCGATCTTCTCGATCGCCTGCTCGTCATGGGCGGTGGAGACGAACCAGGACTCGAAGGCCGACGGCGGGAGATACACGCCCTGCGACAGCATCGAGTGGAAGAACGCGGTGAAGCGGAAGGACTCCTGGGTCTTCGCGTCGTCGTAGTTCCGCACCTCGCGCTCGGTGAAGAAGACGGAGAACATGTTCGACGCGTTCTGCAGCCGGTGCGCGACACCCTCCTTGGAGAGCGCGTCGCTCACCAGGGCGCGCAGCTGCCCGGAGACGATGTCGACCTTGTCGTACGCCTCGTCGTCGAGCAGCCGCAGCTGCGCGAGGCCCGCGGCCGTCGCCACCGGGTTACCCGACAGGGTGCCCGCCTGGTAGACGGGACCGACCGGGGCGAGGTGCTCCATGACGTCGGCGCGGCCACCGAAAGCGGCGGCCGGGAAGCCGCCGCCCATGACCTTGCCGAAGGTCATCAGGTCGGGCCGCACGCCGTCGACGCCGAACCAGCCCGCCTTCGACGTACGGAAGCCGGTCATCACCTCGTCCGAGATGAAGAGCGCGCCGTTCTCCCTGCACAGGTCGGCCAGGCCCTGGTTGAAGCCCTCGCGCGGCGGCACGACGCCCATGTTGCCCGGCGACGCCTCGGTGATGACGCAGGCGATCTCACCGGCGTTCGCGGCGAACGCGGCACGCACGGCCTCGATGTCGTTGTACGGAACGACGATCGTGTCGCCCGCCTGGGCGCCGGTGACACCGGGGGTGTCCGGAAGCCCGAACGTGGCGAGACCGGAGCCGGCCGCGGCGAGCAGCGCGTCGACGTGACCGTGGTAACACCCGGCGAACTTGATGATCTTGGCGCGGCCGGTGAAGCCGCGCGCGAGACGGATCGCCGACATCGTCGCCTCGGTGCCGCTGGACACGAGCCGCACCTGCTCGACGGGCTCGATGCGCGCGACGATCTCCTCGGCGAGCGCGACCTCGCCCTCGCCGGGCGTTCCGAAGGACGTGCCACGGGCGACGGCCTCCTGAACTGCGGCGATGACATCAGGGTGGGAGTGGCCGAGGATCATCGGCCCCCACGAGCAGACGAGGTCGACGTACTCACGGCCGTCGGCGTCCGTCAGGTACGGACCGGTACCGGACACCATGAAACGGGGCGTACCACCCACAGCGCGGAAAGCGCGCACGGGAGAGTTCACACCGCCGGGCGTCACGGCCGCCGCACGGTCGAAGAGAGTCTGCGAAACTGGGGCGCTATACGGGAAGCTCACATGAACCATGGTGTCAGAGGCTTCGGACATCCTGCGGACAGGTGTTTCACTCGACGTTTTAGCCGGTGACCGTGGGGGAGGTCACTGACACGATGATCGGGTTGCGCGGCGGGGGCCGCGAGGCCTAGAAAAGCAGGGGCGGGCGCCCTGGAAAAGCAGTCGGGTGGAGATATGCATCGCGGTGGCGGACTGGGCGAGGGGACCGACGGCCTGGGTCCCCGGCGTGCCCGGCGGATCGGCAAGCACCGACGCGAGGCGGAAGCGGCCGAGGCGGAGGCCTTGGCACGGGGCGAGACGGAGCAGGACCGGGCGGCAACCAGGAGTGGCCGGGTGGGTGGGGTGACCTACAAGTACTTCGGAGCTCCGGACGGCGCGACCGCCGCCCGCGTGCCCATCTCGATGCGTCCCGAGGAGCTCGGCGGCGACGAGCTCGGCATGGGGGGCATGTTCACGAAGATCAAGCCGGAGACGGTGGCCGCGATGGTCCTGACCGGCATCGAGGGCATACCCCTGCACAAGGTGCCCCCACTCGAACTGGTCGTGCTCCACCCTGACTACGCCGTGGTGAAGCTCCCCATGACGGTCGTCGATCCGCTGCGCGGCGTCGGCGAGGAGTCGGTGGGCGCGGCGGCCTTCATCTGGTCCACGGTCCCCGACCGCGGCGGTCCGCGCGACGCGTTCAACGTCTATCAACTGCTGCACGAATGGCAGGACTTCAGCCACCGGCTGCATGACGCGGGGCATCAGGCCTACTGCCTGGTGTGGCCCTGACCCGAGCCCCGCGTCCGCCGCTCCGCTCTGGCTTACTCCGGCCGCAGTGCCGCCAGTTGCTGCTCGAAGGGGATCAATTCCTCCTCCCGGACCGGCGCATGCCGCATGTTTCCGGCCAGCTCGGCCAGTTCGGTTGCGGCCCGCTCGATGCGCTCGTCCAGGCCGTCCGCGCCCCAGTCCTCGGACGCCGCGTACACGGCCGTCGGTACGACAAGGGCCCGCAGATAGGCGAAGAGCGGTCGCATCGCGTGCTCAAGGACCAGCGAATGCCGCGGGGTGCCGCCGGTCGCCGCGATCAGCACCGGCGTACCGGCGATCGCGTCCTTGTCCAGGACGGTCAGCACGTCGAAGAACGACTTGAACAGACCGCTGTACGAGGCGGAGAAGACCGGCGTGACGACGATCAGGCCGTCCGCGCCCTTCACCGCGTCCGCCGCCGCGCTCAGCTCCGGCCCCGGGAACCCGGTGACGAAGTTGTGCGCGATCTCCACGGCCAGGTCGCGGAGTTCGACGGTCTCGATCTCCACGTCGGTACGGCGTCCGGTGGCCGCCGCGAGACGGTCGGCCAGGAGGCGGGTGGAGGACGGGACGCTGAGCCCCGCGGAGACTACGACGAGCTTCATGCGTCGACTCCCTTCCGGTTCTGGGCGGATGCCACGCGCGCGGCGTGGGTCGGCGCGTCCGGGACGGTGGCCGGGCGGTTCTTGGCGAACTCCTCGCGCAGGACCGGGACGACCTCCTCGCCGAGGATGTCCAGCTGCTCCAGGACGGTCTTGAGGGGCAGGCCCGCGTGGTCCATCAGGAACAGCTGGCGCTGGTAGTCGCCGACGGTGTCGCGGAAGGACAGCGTCCGGTCGATCACCTGCTGCGGGGAGCCGACGGTCAGCGGCGTCTGGGACGTGAACTCCTCAAGGGAAGGACCGTGTCCGTAGACGGGCGCGTTGTCGAAGTACGGCCGGAACTCCTTCACCGCGTCCTGCGAGTTCTTCCGCATGAAGACCTGACCGCCGAGCCCGACGATCGCCTGCTCCTCGGTGCCGTGCCCGTAGTGCGCGAACCGGCGGCGGTAGAGGTCGACCATCTTCTTGGTGTGCTCCTGCGGCCAGAAGATGTTGTTGTGGAAGAACCCGTCTCCGTAGTACGCGGCCTGCTCGGCGATCTCCGGGGAGCGGATGGAGCCGTGCCAGACGAAGGGCGCGACGCCGTCAAGGGGGCGGGGCGTCGAGGTGAACGACTGGAGGGGCGTACGGAACTTGCCCTCCCAGGTCACGACGTCCTCGCGCCACAGCCTGTGCAGGAGCGCGTAGTTCTCGACGGCGAGGTTGATGCCCTGGCGGATGTCCTTGCCGAACCACGGGTACACCGGCCCCGTGTTGCCGCGGCCCATCATCACGTCGGCCCGGCCGCCGGCCAGGTGCTGGAGCATCGCGAAGTCCTCGGCGATCTTCACCGGGTCGTTCGTGGTGATGAGGGTCGTGGACGTGGAGAGGATCAGGTTCTCGGTGCGGGCGGCGATGTAGCCGAGCATCGTGGTGGGCGAGGAGGGGACGAACGGCGGGTTGTGGTGCTCGCCGGTCGCGAAGACGTCGAGCCCGACCTCCTCGGCCTTCAGCGCGATGGCCACCATGGCCTTGATGCGCTCGTGCTCGGTGGGGGTGCGGCCCGTGGTGGGGTCCGGCGTCACGTCGCCGACGCTGAAGATCCCGAACTGCATGCCGGATCCGGACTGCATGGCTGACTCACTCTCCGCAGGTTGTTGACGCTTCAACTATACCTGCGGAACGGTGGTGGGTCGGGGGGTATTCCCGGGCAGGGGTGCGGGCCTGCGGGCGGGCAGCCCGGCGGACCGGCAACCCAGCGAGCCAGCAGCCCGGCAACCCGGCAGCCCGGCGGGCTGGTCCGCAGCGATCGGGAGGTGCCGGCTGAGGCCGTTCCGGCTGACGGGCCGGGGGACCTACGGGGTCCAGCGAGGGTCGCGGCCCGTCTCCGCAAGGAGTCGTTCCAGCTCGGACGCGCCCTCGGGTACGGCGACCGGCTCCCCGAAGACGCCCATCTTCCGGGCCGTCGGACCCAGGCCCGCGACCGCTTCCCGCAGCGCGGGGACGACGCCGCTGCTCTCGGGCGCGGCCTCGTACTCCTGCCCCGTGGCGCGCGCCAGATCCCAGGCGTGCACGGTCAGGTCGAGCAGCGCCATGCAGCCCACGGTCCGGGCGGGCATGTCCATCGCGCCCGTGGTGCCCTCGTCGGCGCCGGGCGCGGACCAGGCGGCGACCAGCTTGCCTGCCTCTTCGGCGAAACGGTCGCGCCAGTCGGGCCCCTCGGCGACGGCATCCGGGGTCTCGCCGCCGAAGTCGGAGTTCTGCTTGGCGGCGAGCGCCTGGAACTGGACGGTCACCTGGAAGAGGTGGTTGACCAGCGCCTTTACGTCGTACTCGGCACACGGCGTGGGGTCGGTGAGGCTGCCGTCCGGAATGGCGCGGACCACCGGGACGGCGTGGGTCGTGGCCGCCTTCAGAAGGTCGGCAATGCTGTTCTCGCTCATGCCACGACGGTATGGCGGTGGCCGCCCCCGCGGCTTGAAGAAACGCGACACGTACGAGCCCCCCGGCGTCCCGGTACCCCGGCATACGATCCAGGCATGGCCGACGCCGACGCCCTCCCCTCCGGCCCGCGCGGCGACACCAAGGGCATCGTCGACGCAGCCGGGCTCCTCGCCCGCGCACGATTCCGCCGGCATCCGGCCGCGCCCGCCCTGCGCCCCTACGTGGAGCAGTACTGGCTGATCGACTGGGACCTGTCGGAGCCGTACGCCTCGCACGTCGTCCCGCATCCGTCCGTGAACGTCGTCTTCCAGAGCCTCCCCGGCCAGGAGCCCTTCGCCGAGGTGGCGGGGATCGGGCTCGACCTCTTCACCCAGAAACTGGAGGGGCGGGGCCGGGTGTGCGGGGTGAAGTTCCGGCCCGGCGGCTTCCGGCCGTTCGCGCCCGCGCGGCCGGTGTCCGCCTGGACGGGCCGGCGGTTGCTGCCCCTGGAAGAAGTGTTCGCCGAGGTACCCGAAGGCGCCCTCGACGCGGTGCTCTCGCCCGACGGGGAGCACGCGCGCGTGGCGGCACTCGACGCCTTCCTCCTCGCCGTCGGCCCCGCGCCCGACCCCCGTGCGGACCTCGCCATGTCCCTCGCCGAACGTATCCGCACGGACAGCGGCATCCGCCGGGTCGGCGAGTTCGCCCGCGCGGAGGGCATGTCCGTACGGACGCTCCAGCGGCTGTTCTCGGCGTACGTGGGGGTCGGCCCGAAGTGGATGATCCTGCGCCACCGGATCCACGAGGCGCTGGAGCGTGCCGAGACGGGCCGCGATGTGGACTGGGCGGACGTGGCCGGCACGCTCGGCTACGCCGACCAGGCCCACCTGATCAGGGACTTCACGGCGACGGTGGGCGTACCGCCGACGGCGTACGCCCCGCACTGATGCCGGGGGCGGGTTTCACGTCATCAGCGCAAGTCGACGCTCCAGTCGTTGCACCGCATCCAGTGCCCCTTCGGGTACTCGAAGTCGTGCTCGCCCCCCGGTGTGAACCCGGCCTTGCGGCACACCCCGTTCGAGGCCGCGTGGTCAGCGGAGGGGAAGGCGTACAGCCGCCGGTGCCGGCCGGCGGCCCTGGCCTCCTCGACGATCAGCCGGGCGGCCCCCGCCGCGATGCCCCGCCCCTGGAAAGCGGGCAGCACGCTCCACCCCGTCTCCCAGATGAACGCCCCCTGCCAGGACGTCTCCCAGTACCCGATGGACCCGACAGCGGCGTCGCCGTCCACCTCGATCCGGAACATTTGCCCCCGGTCCTCGAGGGTCAGATAGCGGCGGTGCCGGGACACCAGCTGCTCAGGCGTCTCGGGCCCGCCCAAGTGGGCGGTCATCTCGGCGGAATTGCAGGCGACCAGAAGATCGAAGTCCCCCTCCGCCCAGGGAACCAACCTCGGACCGGCCAACGGCGATCTCTCCATGGCGGCCACGGTACGGCGAGGCACTGACATTGACCCTCCCGATACACACCACGACGCGTGCCACGATCACCCCATGCTGATCGCCCGCTCCGCCGCCCTCTTCGTCCTCGCCGCGCTGTTCGAGATCGGCGGCGCCTGGCTCGTCTGGCAAGGCGTGCGCGAACACAAGGGGTGGGCGTGGATCGGCGCGGGGGTCATCGCGCTCGGCGTGTACGGCTTCGTGGCCACGCTCCAGCCCGACGCCGAGTTCGGCCGCATCCTGGCCGCGTACGGCGGGGTCTTCGTGGCGGGATCGATCGCCTGGGGCATGGTCGCCGACGGCTACCGGCCCGACCGCTGGGACGTGACCGGGGCGCTGATCTGCCTGGCGGGCATGGCGGTGATCATGTACGCGCCGCGGGGGCGCTAGCCCGGCGTCCTATCCTGGCGGAACAGGCCAGGAACACACGTACGCATCAGGACGCACAAGGAGCAGCCATGACCGCCGCCGCGAACGCCGCGCCCGCCGCCACCCGCATCGCGATCGTCACCGGCGCGAGCAGCGGCATCGGTGCCGCCACCGCGCGCGGCCTCGCGGCAGCCGGCTACCGCGTCGTCCTCACCGCTCGCCGCAAGGACCGCATCGAGGCCCTCGCCGCCGAGATCACGGCCGCGGGCCACGACGCCATGGCGTACGCCCTCGACATCACCGACCGCGCGGCCGTGGACGAGTTCGCCACCGCATTCCGCAAGGTCGCCGTCCTGGTCAACAACGCGGGCGGCGCGCTCGGCGCCGACCCCGTCGCCACCGGCGACCCCGCCGACTGGCGCCAGATGTACGAGACGAACGTCATCGGCACCCTGAACGTCACCCAGGCCCTGCTCCCGGCACTGACCGCGAGCGGCGACGGCACGGTCGTGGTCCTCTCCTCCACCGCCGGGCACGGCACGTACGAGGGCGGCGGCGGTTACGTGGCCGCCAAGCACGCCGAGCACGTCCTCGCCGAGACCCTGCGCCTGGAGATCGTCGGCACCCCGGTCCGCGTCATCGAGGTCGCCCCCGGCATGGTCAAGACGGAGGAGTTCGCCACAACCCGCTTCGGCGGCGACACGGAGAAGGCCGCGAAGGTGTACGCGGGCGTGGCGGCCCCCCTCACGGCGGACGACGTCGCGGACACGATCACCTGGGCGGTAACCCGCCCGCCGCACGTGAACATCGACCTCCTGGTGGTCCGCCCCCGCGCCCAGGCGTCGAACACGAAGGTGCACCGGGAGCTGTAGCCCCTCGGGCCGACCCGATGCGGCGACGGGAGAACGCGGTGTGGGGCCCGGACCGCTGACGGTCCGGGCCCCGCCTACGGTTCAGCCCTTCACACAGATGACCTGCTTGAGCTTGGCCACGACCTGGACCAAGTCGCTCTGCTGGTCGATGACCTGCTCGATCGGCTTGTACGCCCCCGGGATCTCGTCCACGACACCCGAGTCCTTGCGGCACTCGACGCCCCGCGTCTGCTCCTCCAGGTCCCGCGTCGAGAAGCGCTTCTTCGCGGCGTTACGGCTCATCTTCCGGCCCGCGCCGTGCGAGGCCGAGTTGAAGGACGCTTCGTTCCCGAGGCCCTTCACGATGTACGAACCCGTGCCCATCGAGCCGGGGATGATCCCGAAATCGCCGCTGCCGGCCCGGATCGCGCCCTTCCGCGTGACAAGGAGGTCCATCCCGTCGTACCGCTCTTCGCTGACGTAGTTGTGGTGGCAGGAGATCACCGGCTCGAAGGCCACCTTCGCCTTCTTGAACTCCTTGCGGACCACGTCCTGGAAGAGCCCCATCATGATCGAGCGGTTGTACTTCGCGTACTCCTGCGCCCAGAAGAGGTCGTTCCGGTACGCCGCCATCTGCGGGGTGTCCGCGATGAAGACCGCGAGGTCGCGGTCGACGAGGCCCTGGTTGTGCGGCAGCTTCTGGGCCACCCCGATGTGGTGGTCGGCCAGCTCCTTGCCGATGTTCCGCGAGCCGGAGTGCAGCATCAGCCAGACCGAACCCGACTCGTCCAGACAGAACTCGATGAAGTGGTTGCCACTGCCGAGCGTCCCCATCTGCTTTATAGCCCGCTCCTGACGGAACTTGACCGCATCGGCGACCCCGTCGAACCGCGACCAGAAGTCCTCCCACCCGCCGGTGGCGAACCCGTGCAGCCGCCCCGGATCCACGGCGTCGTCATGCATCCCCCGCCCCACCGGAATCGCCTGCTCGATCTTCGACCGCAGCCGCGACAGGTCGCCCGGCAGGTCATTGGCCGTCAGGGACGTCTTCACCGCCGACATTCCGCAGCCGATGTCGACCCCGACCGCCGCCGGGCACACCGCCCCCTGCATGGCGATCACCGAGCCGACCGTCGCGCCCTTGCCGTAGTGGACGTCCGGCATGACGGCCAGGCCCTTGATCCAGGGCAGGGTCGCCACGTTCCGGAGCTGCTGGAGTGCGACGTCCTCGACCGAGGCCGGGTCCGTCCACATCCGGATCGGTACCTTGGCCCCCGGAACCTCCACGTACGACATGGCGTCCTCATTCCCCCGTGCTGTCTGTGACGCCTGTAGGTGAACAGACGTGCTCAAAGTGTCTTAGCGCAAATACCGGTGCCAAGGTCCACGAAAGGGATGACGGACCGGCGTCCACGGCATTGCGTGCGATACACATTGTGTCCACCGGTCGCCCGTCAGCGGCAACCGAATAACCCCGCGAGAAGGAGCCCACACGGTGCAGCGGAAGGCCTACGTACCGGGCGTCGCAGCCCTCATCGCGGCGCTGCTCGCCGGCTGCACGGGCGGGGGCGCCCTCGGCGGCGAGGCGGACGACTCGAAGCCCGGCGAGACCGGCACCACGACCGCGGCCGCCGAGCCCGGCAAGTACCGCACGCTCCGTGAGCCCTGCAGCCAGGTCGAGACCGGCACGCTCGACTCGATGCTGCCCGGCCTGAGGGAGATGACGGACGAGGAGCAGCGGGAGAAGGCGTACGAGGGCGTGCCGACCGTCACGTACGACACCGACCGGCGTGTGGGATGCCGCTGGAAGGTGGAGTCCTCGGACGCCACCCACCATCTGCTCGTCGACTTCGAGCGCGTCGTCTCGTACGACACGGCCGTGAGCGACGACACCCGTGCGACGGAGGTCTACTCGTCGAAGGTGCAAAAAGCTCACCTGCCCGAGCCCTCGGCCACCGTGCCGGTCGACGACGAGCAGGAGGAGGGTTCGGACACCGCCGAGCCGTCCGAGGACGCCGCATCGGGCGCGGACAAGTCCGGCAAGGGTGACGAGAAGGACAGCGGCAAGGGTGCGGGTGACGCGGACGACAGCGCCTCCGGCGGTGCGCCGACCGGGGCCGCCACACCGCCCGGCCTCGAACCCCGCGCCCTGGAGGATCTGGGCGACGAGGCCTTCCTGGACGACGCGCTGACCACGGCAGCGTCGGCGACCCGACACCGCACCGTGACTGTGGTCTTCCGCACGTCGAACGTCATCGTGACCATCGAGTACGACGAGCAGCCGGGGCGGCGCACCGATATCCCCGACAGCAAGGAAATGCAGGACAAGGCGCAGGAACTGGCCGGAACGCTTGCCGACAAGTTCAGCGAATAGCGACGGTTCGGACGGGTGACCGTCTCCGTGGAAGCGGAGCCGCCCGCGTCGGGCACGGCGTACCGTGGCCCATCGAACCGACGACAGCCGTCTTGAGTGACTTGAGTGAAGGAACCATGCGCCGACCAGCACAGCGACTCACCCGCATACTCACCTGCGCAGCCGCCGTACCGGTGATCCTCATTGCCTCCGGCTGCTCCTCCGACTCCGGCGACTCGGGCTCGGACGGGGCCAAGAAGGACTCGGGCCCGAAGGCCTCCGCGTCGGCCTCGGGCAAGGACAAGCCCGCGGCCGTGGAGAAGGCGGCGTTCGACAAGCTGCCCGAGCCCTGCGACGTCCTGTCGAAGAAGACGCTCGACGATCTCGTCCCGAAGGCGAAGGACAAGTCGGGCAAGGCGGGCACGTCCGACGACACCTCGGCGCGCGGCACCTGCTCCTGGGACAGCCTGGAGAACAACGGCGTCGACGGCTCGCAGTTCCGCTGGCTCCGCGTCTCGCTGCTGCGCTTCGACTCGGACGCGTCGCTGGGCAGCGGTGCCGAGCGCGCGCAGAACAGCTTCGCCAAGCAGGTCGCGGACGCGCAGGCGACGGAGGGCGCGAAGAGCGTCAAGACGGAGCCGGTGCCCGGGCTCGGCGACCAGACGACGGTCGTGCACTACGACCTGAAGAAGGACAAGGAAAGCTTCAAGCAGCAGACGGTCGTGACGCGCGTGGAGAACGCCGTCGTCACGATCGACTACAACGGCGCGGGCCTGGCGGGCGACAAGGCGCCGAGCTCGAAGGAGCTGTCCAAGGACGCCGAGAAGGCCGCGAAGGAGGCCGCGGAGGCGGTCGTCTCCGCGAACAAGGCGGGCGGCGGGGCGAGCGACGGTTCCGGCAGCGCCTCGAAGGACTCCGACGGCGACAAGTCCGGCTCGAAGGACTCGAACGACTCCAAGGACCCCAAGTCCAGCAGCAAGCCCAAGAGCTGACGCAGAACGCCGACAGCCGGCGCCAACTGCCGACAACTGGCTTGTAGACAGCGGAAGTTGTGGAGCCCGGCCCCCCGGTGGGCCGGGCTCCTGCCGTACCGGCACACCGTCTTCCGCATGCGTGTGCCAGGCTGTCGCTCGCAACAAACCGAACAGGGAGGGGTTCGCGGGTGGCCGCGATGCAGCTGACACGCACGCACCGGATACTCATCGGCGTGGTCGTCGCCGGTGCGGTCGTCATCGCCGGTATCGGGTTCGCGGGGTCGTACGCG
>NZ_BMTR01000028.1 GCF_014649775.1 Streptomyces longisporoflavus
AGGGGTGTCTGGACGGAGGAGGCCACGTCACCGCCAGTGACGCCCTACCTCCAAGCCCGGTCCTTTAGGACCGGGTCAAGTTGACATAGAGGGGGTCGGCGAGATCCCGCAGGGACTCCATGATCTCCGGAGCGAAGGCGATGGGCTCCTCCAGGTCCTCGTACACCTGCTTGATGTACTGGCACTGATGGTCAGCGACCCAGCTGTCGTCCATCCACCAAGGGAGCTTGAGGCCGTTCTCGTGGGCGACGTCAGCGCTGTGGACGGCCAGTTCGGCGACCGACTCCTCCACCGTCATGGTCTCGATCGGGAACCGCTCGGGGGCGAACGGTGCGAAATGAGAGCCGGTCGGTCGTGTGGGGTCCAGCAGAAGGTCGGCGATATGTTCGGCGATGGCCGGGGAGCAGTGGAATCCGTCGCGGTAGGTACCGGTGGCCGATGCTGCACGGGCCGATCACGGGGAAGCAGTCGAGCGAGATGGGGCGCACGCCCTGCAGCCATCGGACGATGGGCCAGGAGGCCATACGCCGGTCGATCTGTTCGCACACCGAGTTCAGCATGCCCTTGCCGGCGCCGAACTCGGGCCCGGCGACCGGGGTGCTGGTGATGACGTTGGAGGCACCGAAGTACTGCTGTCCGCTCGCGGGAAGGGGCACCGTGTGCATGCCGCACGTCGCGGCCCGGTTCGGGGTACGGATGACGTGGCGGGCCGCGGGCGTGGCGGCTCGACCACCAGGGCGAGGCCGGTGCCGTGGAGCAGCGGGGGCATGGCACCGGGCGGCAGTTCGGGGGCGGCGAGAGCGGCGCTCTGGCTGCCTGCCGCGAGCACTGCCGTGCCCGTGTCGATGCGGCTCCCGTCGCTCAGGTGGACACCTTGCATCTTGCCCCGGCCGGTGCTCAGGCGGCTCACGGTGTGGGGCGCCATGGTGATGTTGTGCCGGCGGCAGGCTGCTTCCAGCGCGCTCAGTACGCGGCGGGCGTCCACGGCCCCCTCACGCGGCAGGTAGAGCGCGTGGAAGGGGCGCGCAGCGAGGTCGGGTGAGAGGCCGTCGATCTCGACGTCGGTCGGGTCGACGTACTCATGAGGCTCGTCGTGCTCGGCCAGAGCGGCCCGGATGGCCTTGAAATTACGTGTGGCGACCCGCCCCGAACGGCCGCCCAGTACGACGAAGGTCCCCTCCACGCGGCTGGCGCGCAGCGCGTCGCCTTCCGGGCCCGCCGCCGCGGTGAGCATGTCCAGCCACTGGGGCCACATGTCCAGCGCTTGTCGTCCGATCGCGAACTTCGCCTCGGCCGCCGGGTGCCGGGCCGTGTACTGGGTGACCTCGCCGAAACAGTTGAACATCGCACCAGCTGCGGCTGAGGCGGCCCCTGGCCTCTCAGGCGGTCCGATCACGGCGACTCGAAGCGCGGGCGCGCGCCGTGCCACCGCGACGGCGACGGACAGTCCCAGAACGCCGTTGCCCACAACGACGACGTCGGCCGAAGGCCTGGTGGGCATGTGCTTCTCCCGGAGACCAGGCGCCGCAGCATCATGTGTGGTTCTCATAGGTACATGTCATCCCCGGTAGCGCTGCCTGGCCACCAGTGCTAGGCCAGGTTGGCCCCGCGTCGTCCAGGTCAGGCGTTGCGGCGTGCCGGGCGTGCATGGTTTCACTCCTTGATCGTTCACTCCTTTGTCGCGTCGGATTCGAGGTGTGATCACAGGGGGGTGCCGCTGCCGTACGGGGCGTACAGGTCAAGCAGCCGAGTGCGGGACAAACGCAGTCGCCGGGCGACGATGTTGCCCACCCACTGGGTGACCGCGTAGCCCAGGGCAGGGTCGTCCTGGCACATGGCCCGAACGGCCACAGCGTCGAACTCGTATGCCCGTACGGGCGTTGTGGTCTCGGCTCCCAGATGCCAGGAGTGTGGTCCGAACATCCAGGACCAGCCGACGAGTTCGTTGTGACCGAGAGTCTCGATGACGGCTGATCGCCGACCGGGCACGTGGACATCGAGGGCGATCGTGCCGGTGCGGATGATCCAGAACCGGTCGGCACGTCCGCCTTCCTCGAAGAGGCGGGTTCCTTGCGGGACTGACACCTCGCGTGCGATCCGCATCAACCGCTGCCGGAGCTCGGCGGGCAGGACCCGCAGCATGCCGTGTGAGGTCGAAGAATTCATGACGGCCCTCCAGGACGGGCGTTTTGACCTGTCGCATTCAGCATGTGTCGGAGCTGCGGGCACCGGCTATGGGCCACCCGGACGTTCGGCCGGGCCATCTGGTCCCGCGTTCCTGGTTGTCGTCGCTCTCGGTCACGTATCGCGGGGCTTCGGGGATGTCCGTGTGCGAACATCTCGTCCTTTGCCCGCGAGTACGCCTCCCAGCGCGTGATCGACTCCAGGTCGCTCGGCAACCGGGACCGTCCCGGTGCGGCACATCTGAGCGCGATGCGCGCATGCCGCGCTCGCCCGCGCGACCGAGTCGGTCCGGTCGCGCGGGCGCTTCGCGTTCTCCTGCGCTTACCGCGGGATGGAGAGCATCTGTCAGGCGTGCGGAACGATCGCGACCGCGCACCGGGCGTGGTGGATCGCCGAGTGCGCGGTCCGTCCCAGACGGGCCCCCGCAGGGATGCGGCGGCCGACTACGAGCAGGTCGGCGTCCGCGGCCGACTTGACGAGGTGATGGCCGGCCAGACCGTGTACGAGCCGCTCGGTGACCTGTGTTCCCGGGAACTTGTGCCGCCAGGGAGCGAGGGCTGCCGTGAGGTGGCGGGATTTCGTGGCCGCCGGATCGCTGGCATCAGCGGAGGGGACCAGGGGAGTCGCCCAGGCGTGTACGACATGGAGCGGGGCGCGGCGGGTGGAGGCAGTGAAGAAGGCGAACTCCAGCAGCTCGTCGCAGGGCCGGTACATGTCCAGGCCGAGCACGATTGGACGGCCTAATCCTTCTGGCGATGGCTCTCCCTCGTCCTCGGTACGGTCTTCGGCCCGCACCAGGACGACCGGGCAGTGGGCTCGTGCCGCGACTGCCAGAGCCACCGAACCGACCAGGACGCCGGCGAGCGCGCCGAAGCCGCGCGAGCCGAGGACCAACAGAGCCGATGATCCTGACGTGGCCAGCAAGGCCTCCGTCGGTGGTCCGGTGACCTGCTCGTGCAGGATTTCCTGGGTGGGGTGTGCGTGGGAGATCTGCCGGACGGCGCGGTCGAGCGCGCCGCTCTCGCGGTGGAACGGGACTTCGATCTCCGGCAGGTTGATGCGTTCCGAGGGCTGGTCGTAGGCGTGGACGATGTGGAGCGGCAGAGCGCGGTGCAGGGCTTCGCGGGCCGCCCAGTCGGCGGCGGCCAGGCTCTCGGGCGAGCCGTCGATGCCGGCGGCGATGGTCTGCGGTGTGGGCATGCTGTGCACCTCCGGGGTGCGGTCGGAGGATCAACCCGTCCAGGTCCAGTCGGCGACCTCCGGGAGGTCGGTGCCGTGTTCGCGGATCCAGGCATGGTGGCGGCTGCGGGTGTCGGCCATGGTCTGACGGACGTGCGCGGCGCGGACGGCGAGGCCGGGGACGCGGTCGATGACGTCCATGACGAGGCGGTAGCGGTCGAGGTCGTTGCGCACGACCATGTCGAAAGGCGTGGTGGTGGTGCCTGCCTCCTTGTAGCCGCGTACGTGCAGATGCGCGTGGCCGGTGCGGCGGTAGGCGAGACGGTGTACCAGCCACGGGTAGCCGTGGTAGGCGAAGATGACCGGCTTGTCGGCGGTGAAGAGCGCGTCGTATGCGGAGCCGGACATGCCGTGCGGATGTTCCTCCCGGGGCAGCAGTCGTGTCATGTCGACGACATTGACCACGCGCACGGCGAGTTCGGGCAGGTGGTCGCGTAGCAGGCCTGCCGCGGCCAGTACTTCCTGGGTGGGGACGTCTCCCGCGCAGGCCAGCACCACGTCGGGCCCGCGTTCACCGCTTTCGGTTCCGGCCCATCCCCAGATGCCGGCGCCGCGTGCGCAGTGGCTGCGGGCTTCGTCCAGGGTGAGCCAGTCGAAGCAGGGCTGCTTTCCGGCGACGACGACGTTGACGTGGTCGCGGCTGTGCAGGACGTGCTCGGCCACGGACAGCAGGGTGTTGGCGTCCGGCGGCAGGTAGACGCGGACGACCTCCGGGCTCTTGTTGAGTACGTGGTCCACGAACCCGGGGTCCTGGTGCGAGAAGCCGTTGTTGTCCTGGCGCCAGACGTGCGAGGTGAGCAGGTAGTTGAGGGAGGGCACCGGCGCGCGCCACGGCAGCAGCCGCGAGGTTTTGAGCCACTTGATGTGCTGGTTGACCATCGAGTCGACGATGTGCACGAACGCCTCGTAGCTGGAGAACAGGCCGTGGCGGCCGGTGAGGGTGTAGCCCTCCAGCCAGCCCTGGCACAGGTGCTCGGAGAGGATCTCGGTGACGCGTCCGTCCCCGGAGAGGTGCTCGTCGGTGTCGAGGGTCTGGGCCTGCCAGGCCTTGTCCGTCACGTCGTACAGCGCGGTGAGGCGGTTGGAGGCGGTCTCGTCGGGGCCCACGACCCGGAAGTCACGGCGCTCGGAGGTGTCCGCCATGATCCGTGCGAGCAGGCCGCCGAGGACCCGGGTGGGCTCGTGCAGGGTGGCTCCGGGCTTGTCGACGGGGACGGCGAAGCGCTCCAGCGGCTCCGTCGGCAGATCGCGGGTGAGCAGTCCGCCGTTGGCGTGCGGGTTGGAGCCCAGGCGCCGGCGGGCGGCGGGGACGCAGTCCAGAACCGCGGGGGAGGGGCGGCCGTGCTCGTCGAAGAGTTCCTGCGGCCGGTAGGAACGCAGCCACGCCTCCAACTGCTCCAAGTGGTCCGGGTTCTCGCGCACGGAGGGAAGAGGGACCTGGTGGGAGCGCCAGGTGCCTTCGACCGGTACGCCGTCCACGGCCGCAGGGCCGGTCCAGCCCTTGGGAGTGCGCAGCACGATCACAGGCCAGCGTGCACGGCCGTGCCCGGTCGCGCTCCGCGCGGACTGTCGGATGGCGGCGATGCGGTCGAGGGCCTGGTCCATGGCCTTGGCCATCGCCTGGTGGACCTTGCGCGGGTCGTCGCCGGTGACGTGCAGCGGCTCATGGCCGTAGCCCTTGAGGAGGGAGTCCAGTTCGGCCTCGGGGACGCGGGAGAGCACGGTCGGGTTGGCGATCTTGTAACCGTTGAGATGGAGGATCGGCAGGACCGCGCCGTCGTGCACCGGATCGAGGAACTTGTTGGAGTGCCACGAGGCGGCCAGCGGGCCCGTCTCGGCCTCGCCGTCACCGATCACGCAGGCCACCAGCAGGCCGGGGTTGTCGAAGGCGGCGCCGTAGGCGTGCGCGAGGGAGTAGCCGAGCTCCCCGCCCTCGTGGATCGAGCCGGGAGTCTCCGGTGCCACGTGACTGGGCACACCGCCGGGGAATGAGAACTGCCGGAACAGCTTCGCCATGCCCTCCGCGTCCCGGGTGATGTCGGGGTAGGTCTGGCTGTAGGAGCCCTCCAGCCAGGAGTTGGCAAGCACGGCCGGGCCGCCGTGCCCGGGGCCCCACACGCACAGGGCGTCCAGATCGCGCTCTTTGATGACGCGATTGAGGTGGGTGTGGACGAGGTTGAGGCCGGGGGAGGTGCCCCAGTGGCCAAGGAGGCGCGGCTTGATGTGCTCGGGCCGCAGCGGCTCGGTCAGCAGGGGGTTGCTCATCAGGTAGATCTGGCCGACGGCCAGGTAATTGGCGGCGCGCCAGTGGGCGTCCAGGGTCGTCAGTCGGGCGGATGCCACGGTGCCTCCAGCGTGTAGGGATGCGGGGTATGTCTCTGCGTTTACGGCGCGTGTTCAGGCGTGCGGGACGACAGCCACCGGGCATGCCGCGTGGTGCAGCACCGCGTGGTTGACCGGGCCGAGCTGCATGCCGACGTGCCCCTTGCGACGGCGGGCGCCGACCACCAGGAGATCCGCCGTGCGTGAAGCGTCGAGGAGCACGGTGCGCGCGTGGCCTTCGACGACCTTGCGGCGGACCGCGATGTCGGGATAGGCGGCCAACGCCTCCCGCAGGATCTCTTCGACCTGAGCCGTGGCACGTTGCTGATGTTCGTCGTGGACCGCCGTGGGGAAGTCGGGAACTTCCAGCGCCGGGCAGCGCCAGGTGTGCACGACGGACAGGGAAGCGTCTCGTGACTGCGCCTCGCGGAAGGCGAAATCCACGGCGAGGGTCGCCTCTTGCGGCAGGTCGATGCCGAGGACCACGCTGCGGAAGCCGCCCTTCACGTTCTTCTCGTGGCCGCGTACGACGATCACCGGTGACGCCGCGTGCGCGGCGACGGAGAGACTGACCGAGCCCAGCAGCAGCTCGGTGAGCTCACCGCGCCCTCTGCTGCCGACCACGACGGCGCCGGCTTCGGAACCGAGTCGCGCGAGCGCGACGGCCGGGTCCTCGGACAACACCTCGCCCGTCACCTTCACGGCACTGGTGCGGCGCTGGGCCCGCTCGACCGCCGAGGCCGCGATGTGGTCCGAAAGGGCCTGTACGGACGGCCGGTTGATGCCGAAGGACGGTTCGTGCCCCTCGTACCACTCCCACCGCGACGCATGGACGACCCGCAGCGGCACACCGTACGAAACGGCCACGTCCACCGCCCAGTCCAGCGCGCGCAGACTCGGATCCGAGCCGTCGACTCCGGCGATCAGGGGCTTGTCGGGCTTGTTCACGGTGCCACCACCTTCCGGCATGCCCCTGGCAGGGGCTCTGCTCCGGACGGTTCCACCGAGAAGACCGGCCGGGGAGGGGCGAACCGGCCCCGGTCGGGGACATTCGGCCCCTGTCGAGGCTGCCGACACATCCGCACAGTGGCAGCACGGCCCGGCGGAAGGAGGGGCGATGCCCCATCGGACGCGTATCGCGGTGATCGGCGTCGGCAACGAGTTCCGGTGCGACGACGGCCCGGGCCGGGTGGCGATCGACTGGCTCCGCGAGTGGTTCCGGCGGGCGACGGCGGATCAGCTACGGGCAGGTCGCTGCCGCCCGCCTGGCGGAGGAATGAGCGCGATGTGCCCGGGCATCCCGGCCGGGCCCTGGAGATCAGGGACGATGCCGGATTCCGCGTGCCACGGTCGACGTCGGGGGCGTGCGACGCGAGGCATGCCTCGCCTGCACACCGACGACCGCGCGGTCGGCATGTACGTCATCGTGCACGTCGGATCCGCCATCACCGAGGTCGACGAAGCCGAGGGCGAGCAGACCCTGGCCGTCCTGCGAGCGATGGCCGGGGCTGTGGAGGCAGAACTCGGCGGGTCGCTGCGCGGATCGGTCATATAGGGCCGGTCGGCCCTCGGCCGTACCCGGCCAGCCCCTGGGGCGCCGCACCTGACCGACCGATCCTCGAAGGGACGAACTGCCGTCAGGAGGCCCGAGATGACGCACGACGCGCGAAGCCGACCTCCGGTCCACGCCCTGCTCGCCGACGGGACGACGACCTGCATACGGGCCGTCCGACCCGACGATCACTCCCAACTGCGCGGCCTCTACGAGGAGATGTCACCGGAGAACCTTCGGCTGCGCTTCTTCACGGCGAGCCGCCGGTCCGCGGCACAAGCCGCGGACCGTGCATGCGCCGCGGCCCGCCCCGGGTACAGGGCGCTCCTGGCCGAGACCAAGGACCAGATCATCGGTCTCGCCGAGTACGAGAGGGCGGGCGAGCCCGAAACCGCCGAGATCTCGCTCGCCGTGGCGGAGGGCCTGCACCACCGGGGGGTCGGCACCCTGCTTCTGGAACACCTGGTCTCCGCCGCCCGCGCCGATGGCATCACCGCGTTCACCGCCGACGCGCTCGCCGAGAACCACGAGGTGCTGAGGGTCTTCGCCGGCCTCGGGCTGCGCACCGCCCGTTGCTTCGACGGCCCCGAGGTGCGCTGCACCATCCAGCTGGAGGAGGACGAAACCTACCTGACGGCCGTCGAGGAGCGCGGCAGCGCCGCCGACGTGGCCAGCCTCCAACCGCTGCTGAGGCCTGGCTCCATCGCCGTCGTCGGCGCGGGCCGCAAGGCCGGTTCGGTCGGCCGGGCCGTCCTGCGCAACCTACGAACGGGCGGCTTCACCCGGCAGCTCTTCACCGTCAACCCGAGCGTCTCGTCGCTGATGAGCGTGCCTGCTTATCCGTCGGTCGGCGCATTGCCCCGGGTCCCCGACCTGGCGGTCCTGGCGGTACCCGCGTCGGCCCTGCCCGCCACGGCGGAAGAGTGCGGCAAGGCGGGTGTGCGCGCCCTGGTGGTCGTCACGGCCGGCCTGGACGCCGTCCAGGCAACCGCCCTGTTGGCCACCTGCCGGACGTACGGCATGCGCCTGGTCGGCCCGAACTGCCTCGGCGTCTCCAACACGGACAAGGAGGTGGCGCTGGACGCGACCTTCGCCGCCCGCCGTCCACGTCCCGGCACGGCCGGTGTCGCCGTGCAGTCCGGGGGAGTGGGCATCGCCCTGCTGGACGGCCTGTCCCGCCTGGGCCTTGGCATCTCCACCTTCGTCTCGCTCGGTGACAAGTACGACGTGAGCGGCAACGACCTGCTCCAGTGGTGGGAGTGCGACGGCGTCACGGACCTGGCCCTGCTGCATTTGGAGTCCTTCGGAAACCCCCGGGCATTCTCGCGGACGGCGCGACGGGTGACCAGGCGCATACCCGTTCTCACCGTCGACGCGGGCCGCACCGACGCCGGCAGGCGTGCCGCCGCCTCGCACACCGCCGCCGCGGCCCCGCGGACCATGACCCGGCAGGCCCTGTTCACCCAGGCCGGCATCACGGCCACCCGAACGATCGCTGAGCTCATTCAAACCGCCGCCCTGCTGCACTCCCAGCCCGCGCCCGACGGAAACCGCGTCGCCATCATCACCAACGCGGGCGGTGCGGGAGTCCTCGCGGCGGACGCCTGCGCCGAAGCGGAACTCACCCTGCCGCTGTTGCCGGCCGACCTCACCGCCGACCTGCTCGCCGTCCTGCCCGAGGGCGCATCGACCACCAACCCGATCGATGCCACCGCGGCCGTCAGCGAGGATCAGCTCAGGAAGTGCGTGGACCGGCTCACGCTGTCCGGCTCCGTCGACGCCGTCCTGGTGGTACTGGTCCCCACTGCGGTCGCCACGGCGACCGGGGCCGACCTCGCCCGGGCCCTCACCCAGGCACCCGGTCGGCATGCTGGAGCTGTTGTCGCGGTCCGCCTCGACCAGGAGCTGCCCGTGCGGCTGCTGCCCACCACGACCACCGGCTCCATACCGTCCTACGCCGATCCGCAGTCCGCCGCCCGATCCCTGGCCCACGCGGTCCGCCGCGCCCGGTGGCTGTCCCGGCCGCCCGGCAGCGTTCCCGACCTGGCACGGATCGAGACGGCGCAGGCCCACGCCGTGGCCGACGCCTGGTTGGCCGGTCACCCCGAAGGCGGCTGGCTGGATCCGCGTACCTGCGCCGAACTCCTCGCCTGCTACGGCATACCCCAACTCCGCTGGGCCTGGGCCGAGACCGAGGACGAGGCCGTCATCGCCGCCGAGCGGTTGCGCGGTCCGGACGGCCGGGTCGTGCTGAAGGCGCACTGGCCCGGCCTGCTGCACAAGAGCGAGCAAGGAGCCATCCACCTCGACCTGCAGGGAGACGCCCAAGTACGGGCCGCCTTCCGAGACTTCGAGACCAGGTTCGCCGGGCTGCTGTCCGGGGTGGTGGTGCAGCCGTTGGCCGAGCGTGGCACCGAAATGTTCGCGGGCGTCGTCCAGGACGAGGTTTTCGGCCCGCTGGTCCTGTTCGGTCTTGGCGGCAGTGCCACCGAGCTGCTGGCCGATCACTCGGCGCGCTTGGCTCCGCTCACCGATTTCGACGTCCATGACCTGATCACCTCGCCGCGCTGTGCCCCGTTGCTCTTCGGCCACGGAGGCGGCGGGCCCGTCGACCTCGAAGGCCTGGAGCAACTGCTGCACCGGCTGTCGCGGATGGCCGGCGACCTGCCGCAGCTTGCCGAGGCCGACTTCAACCCCGTCCTGGCACGTCCCGGCGGCGTCACGGCACTCGATGCGCGCGTACGTCTGCTGCCGCGGACCGCCCATGACCCGTATCTGCGCCGGCTGCGCTGAGGAGGAGACAGAGACAAAGCACAGCAAGATCGGCTCTGTGATGACCGGTGAGGTCGTCGGCGCCCGGTACGGCACGCCGTTCAAGGACGTGGCCAAGCTGATTGCCGAGCAGCGCATCAGGGGGCTTCCCGTGATCGACACGGACGAGAAGGTGATCGGAGTGATCTCCGAGACCAATCTGCTCGTGCGAGAGGCGCAGGCCCCCGTCCCGGACCAGCGGCCGAGTCGCTTCCGACTACGTCGGACGAGCCCGTCGCCGCAGCGACGTCGTGGAGGCGTGGGCCGCCTGCGGCATCACGGCCGCCCCGGCCCCCGCGTGAGCTGAGATGCTTGTTGTACCGCGGCGAATGGATCGAGAGCCAGACCCTGCACATCTACCTCCTGTGCGCTCCCGACGTCCCGGGCTGCACGGCCTTCCTGGACCACGTGCACGAGGCGCAGCTCCCGCACTCCACCACCCCACTTCGCTCGTGCAGGCGGTGTGGTCACATGGTCAGTCGACGGGGTCTTCGGTCCATACGAGCGTCCTCGGGAAATCCGGGTGTCTGTCGGTCACCTCCCACTCTTCGTCACCCGGCAGTATCGCGATCCATGGACGCGGCGAGGACAGCAGGTTTCCCACGAAGTCCAGCGCGCTGGTGAAGGAATGCCAGAGGGGATCACGTTCCCGGGCGAAGCCCTGCTCGATGTCCCACCAGCCGATACGGCCTGTCCTGATGTCGACCAGGAGCTGGGTAACGCTCAACGCCGCGAACGGCACGAGAAAGGGTTTGTCTCCTTCTGCCAGGTTGCAGTCGTCCGGTGCCGCGTACTTCAACCAGGTCGCACGCTTCTTGAGGATGTCCTCGACGCCCAGGAGCGTGAACCTCGGCGGGAGAATCACGGTCAGGCCTGACCCGTTGTGGCGTAGCAGCGAGCGCTCGACATCATCCGGCAGCTGCCCGCCGAGAGACTCGTACAAGGCATCCAGGTCTGCGCGAGTACACGGAGCCGGCAATGGGTCTTCCTCCGGCGCATGCCGGGCTATCCAGCGTTCGATCTTTCCCCACGATTCCTCGACGCTCACGCGCCCTCCTCCACCCGGCTGGAGGCCAAGGATCCCAACTCGTCAACGGGCAAGACACCCGCCGGAGTTCAGAGGTGGTTTCCGAGTGATGGCCTCGGAGCAGTGTCGTTGGGGCCCATCCGGCCCTGGCGCGCCGCACCAGCCACCCGACACGATCTGCATGAGGGCCGTCGACACTCAGGGGGCGATCATGGCCGCACGTACGTTCTCGCCGGAACACCCGATCCGCGTGTTCCTCCTCGACGATCATGAGGTCGTGCGCAGGGGAGTCCACGACCTGCTCGACGCGGAACTCGACATCTCGGTCGTCGGCGAGGCAGGCACCGGCGAGCAGGCCATGGTCCGTGGTCCCGCCCTGCGTCCGGACGTGGCCGTCCTGGACATCCGCCTGCCCGACAGCGACGGCATCACCGTCTGCCGCGAACTGCGCTCGCAGATGCCGGAGGTGGCCTGCCTCATGCTGACCTCCTTCGATGACGACGACGCCCTCCTGGACGCGATCATGGCGGGCGCGGCAGGATACGTACTGAAACAGATCAAGGGCACGGATCTGATCGACGCCGTCCGCACCGTTGCCTCCGGCCAGTCCCTGCTCGACCCGGCCACCACGACCCGGTTGATGAGTACGCTGCGGGGTCCGGCCGAAGCGGCGGCCTCACCGGACGACAAGCTGGCGGGGCTGACCGATCGTGAGCGCAGCGTCCTGGCCCTGATCGGCGAGGGCCTGACCAACCGCCAGATCGGCCAGCGGCTCTACCTCTCCGAGAAGACCGTCAAGAACCACATCTCCCGGCTCCTGGCGAAGCTGGGAGTCGAACGCCGCATCCAAGCCGCCGTGATCGCCGCCCACTTCGACTCGGACCGTCCGACCTGACCGCACCGCACTCACCGGCCCGGCAGCGGAACCTGCCACTCCAGGCATGTGCCGCCATCCGGTCCGCTCCCTGTGGTCAGCGTGCCGCCCAGCCCCTCGGCCCTCTCGGCGATGTTGCGCAGACCGCTCCGACGCCCGCTCTCTTCCATGCCGATGCCGATGCCGACGCCGTTGTCCGTCACGCTGAGCGTCAGCTGCCCCTTTCGTACGACGACGGAGACATCCGTGGCCGATGCCCGGGCGTGCCGGGTGATGTTGGCGAGCGCCTCGCTCAGCACGGCCACCGCATCGTCGGCCACGGTGGCGGGAACATCGACGTCGATCAGGCCCTCCATGCGTAGCGCGGGGGTGAAGCCGAGGACAGCAACCGCTTCCTCCAACGTCCGCGCGACCCGCCCGCGTAGCCCGGGACCGCCCACGGTGCTCGCATCATGAGCGCGGAGACCGAAGATGGTCGATCGAATGATCTTGATCGTGGTGTCAAGATCGTCCACTGCCCGTGTCAGGCGCTCGGAAGCCTCGGGATGCCGGACGAAACGCTGCGCGCTCTGAAGGGTCATGCCGGTCGCGAACAGACGTTGAATGGCAAGGTCGTGCAGGTCCCTGGCGATCCGGTCCCGGTCCTCGAGCAGACTGATCTGCTCGGCGTCCCGCCGGCGGCCCGCCATCTCCAGGGCCAGCGCGGCCTGTCCGGCGAACCCGGGCAGGGGAGCGATCTCGGCCTGGCGGAAGGAAGGCCGGCCGGTGCGCCGTGCGAGAACCAGCACTCCGCGCAACCCGTCGGCCGTACCCATGGGAACAGCCACCGCCGGGCCCATTCCCTTCCACCTCTCCGGGGCGAAGGTGACCCGGGGATCACTGGCCACGTCTTCTGTGGCCACCAGCCCGCCGTCGCTCAACGCGGCTCCGGCCAGGGTTCCTTGTCGCGGAATTCGCTGGCCTTGGTGCACCTCAGCGCCCTCACCGAGGGCAAGGGCCTCTTGCAGCTCTTGACTTTCGGCCACCACCAGATCCACCACGCCGATGTCGGCCGCAGTGATCGCCAGGGCGCGCTCGACCATCAACTCCAGTACGCGGGCCTCTGGCGTTCCGGACAGCAGGGCGTTGGTGAGCTCGGCGCCGGCGGTCAGCCACCGCTCGCGCAGGCGCGCCTCTTCGTAAAGCCGGGCATTCTCGATGGCCACTCCCGCAGCCACGGCAAGGGTGGACAGCACCGCCAGGTCCTCGGCGTCGAACTCGGTCCCGCCTCGCTTCTCGGTGAGGTAGAGGTTCCCGAACACCTTCTCGCGTACTCGGATGGGCACGCCGAGGAACGTGTGCATGGGCGGGTGATGAGCCGGGAAGCCGGACGAGGCCGGGTGCTCCGAGAGCTCGCGAAGCCGCAACGGCTCGGGGTGCCGGATCAACTCGCCGAGCAGCCCGTGCCCCGAGGGGAGATCGCCGATCTGTGCCTGGACCTGGCCGTTGATCCCCACCGGCAGGAACTCGTCCAGTTTGCGCCCCGCGCCGATGACGCCGAGCGCTCCGTACTCCGCGTCCACCAACGTCACGGCGGTCTCGACGATGCGCCGGAGCACTTGAGGGAGATCCAGCTCTCGCCCGACCGAGAGCACCGCCTCCAGCAGGCCCTGCAACCGGTCCCTGGTGCCGCGGACCGCGTCGATGCGTACCTGGAGTTCTTCGAGCAGCTCATCGAGCCGTAAGCGTGGTAACTGCTCTGAGCTGCCGCGCTGTTCGCCGGCCATGCGCTGCCTCCGCCGGGGTGTGTCGGACAGGGCGTACACGTGTGCCCCAAACAGTAGCCATACGACGGGGAAGCGGGAGAGCGTGACGAGACCGATTCCGGCACGAGGTCGGGAAGTTTCGCGTGCGGGACGGCGAGGGGGCTCTACCGGTGGCTCGATCGCGTGCGCAGGCCGGCCTCTGTGCCAGTACCTCTGAGGACGAGCCGCGATCGCTCCTCAGCCGCCTCTCCCCACACGGAGAGGGGCACTGCCGACGAATTCACGTCCCGTCACCAGCTCGGCATCGACGCGAACGAGGACGTCTGCGGGCGATCCGGCCCGGGCGTCCGGGCCGGATCGGGAGAGCCGCTCGTAGACAGCCGGTTCGTTCACCACCGTGGACCTGCCGATGACCACGACGCTCCAGCCGGAGCGCGCGGCGGTATCGATCTCGTCCGCCTCGAAGGCGACCACGGCGCCGTCCAGTGCGCGGCTCAACTCCGAGTCCGCCGCGACCCGCACCAGGACGGTGGTGTCGGCGTCGAGGCTGAAATGCACGAGACAGACGGCGGGCAGAGCATCGCGAGTGTGGACGATGCGACCGACCGAAGCCCTGGCCAGCAGGCGCAGAGACTCCTGCCGGTCGAGTTCCCGGACCCGGTCGCCGAGCACATCACTCACCCCCTCCCACAGACGCAGGGACCGCGGTGATCCCGCGTCCGCTCACGCTGTCGAGCTCTATGCGCACCCACAGATCACACCGTCCGCCGGCCCCGGGGGGAGCTGTAAGCCTGGTCCTGCAACCGGCGCGCGGCGCCAGGGTCGGACACAGCCCTGGCGCGGCCGCGGACGAGTACGCTCCAGCCGCGGCTGAGAGCGTCGTCGATGGGGTGGCGTGCGGCCCGGCCGAGGCCGGGCGGCTGGTCGACACCGCCGCCGCAGAGCTCCGCCGCGGTGGTTTCCAGAGCGCCGGCCCGCCCCATGTTGCCCCGCGCGCCTGCGGTCGTTGCCCACCCGGCCTTCGAAGGCTGCTCTCCGGTCATGGGATCTCACTCCTTGGGAGAAGAGGGCGCCGTGCGGGCCAGGGCGGTATGGGACTGGCCGCCGAGGACGACCTTGAGCGCGCCGGTGCCGGCCGCATGGGAGAACACGTCGTACGCCTCTTCCATGCTGTCCAGCGGGAAGGTGTGGGTGGCCATGGACGACGTGGGCAGTCGTCCGGCCGACAGCATGCGCAGGAGCGTGGGTGTGGAGGAGGTGTCCACGAGACCGGTGGTGATCGTCACGTTCTTGATCCACAAGTCTTCCAGGTGCAGTGTCGCGGGCTTGCCGTGCACGCCGACGTTGGCCACGTGCCCTCCGGGCCGCACCATGCGCGTGCACATCTCGAAGCTCTCGGGCACCCCTACCGCTTCGATGACGACATCTGCCCCGAGTCCGTCGGTGAGGTCGGCGACCAGCTGCTCGGGTCCACTGCCCGCGTCGACGGTCACGTCGGCACCGAGACGCTTGGCCGCGTCGAGCCGGGTGTCGGCAAGGTCCACGGCGATGATCCGTTCCGGGGTGAACAGTCCTGCCGTCACGATCGCGGCGAGCCCGATGGGGCCGGCCCCGACCACGACGACGGTGTCACCCGGCTGTACGTGGCCGTTCAGCACGCCCACCTCGTAGGCGGTGGGAAAGATGTCGGCCAGGAGCACGGCGTCCGCACTAGCCACCGAGCCGGGCAACGCATGCACGGACAGATCCGCGTGAGGCACGCGGACGTACTCGGCTTGCGTGCCGTTGATCCGGTGTCCGAGGATCCAGCCGCCGCCGCCGAGGCACTGGCCGTAGGAGCCCTTGCGGCAGAAGCGGCATCGGCCGCACGCCGTGATGCACGAGACCAGGACCCGGTCGCCGGGACGCACCGTGCGCACATCGCTTCCGACCTGGACCACTTCACCGACGGCTTCATGGCCGAGGACCGTTCCGGGGCGTACTTCCGGCACGTCGCCCTTGAGGATGTGCAGGTCTGTTCCGCAGATCGTGACGGCGTCCACCCGGACGATCACGTCGGTGGCCTCCTGGACGCCGGGGTCGGGGACGGAGTCCCAGGCGGACTGGCCCGGACCGTGGAAGACGAGTGCCTTCATGACGATTCCTCTCCTGGGCCCCTGACTCGGGTTCCTCCAGCCTGTCGGGAACAGGCGCTCCCCGCATGGGCCGATCGGTCCCATTAGCCGAACCGGACCGGCCCTGTCTCCGCGTCGGCAAGCGGTCACCGGGACGGGGGTGGTGCCGAGTGGTGCCGAAGATCCCGCTGGCCGATATCTGCTGGCCGGCCGGCCCGAAGGCCGGGAGACTCAGGTGCTGTGGACATGGGTATTTCTGGTTTCGAGCCGTCGTTCCTGACGGGGGTCAACGCGATTCGGCAGGCGCACGGATCGAGCCTGGCGGCGCTGACTGATAGGCGGCTGACGGGGTTCGCGCTGGTGCGGTTCGTCGAGGACGGGGACTGGTTCGCCGACTGCCCGGTGGTGCTGGCCTTCGACGGTATCCAGGTGGAGGTGTGCCACTGGAAGTTCGACGAACTCTCGATCGGCTGGGACACGATCGACACCGCGGCGACCATCACCGGTTGGGAGTGGTCCGAGTTCACGCCGCAGTGGTCTCACGAAGATGAGAGCCTCGAACCGTTCGTCGGCCGGGAACTGCGAGAGGTCACGCTCCTTGAGTGGCGGCCGGCGGAGCATGATTTGGCGGCTGGAACGGTGGCGGTGGAGTTCGTCTTCGCCGGCGGCTGCCTGCGGATCGTCAACGGCCTGGACGAGAATCGCATCGAGGTCGATGCGCCCCACCGGGGTTACGTCCGGCACAGGCTGGGCCGTTGACCATCACTGGCGGCCGGTCTCTCTCCGGTCGCCCTCGATGACCGGCAGCAGGGCAGCTTGCGCTGGGATGCCGATCCGTGCTGCGGCCTGGTGGACTCGGCTAGTCCTCGCCCGGCGTAAAGCGGAAGAGCGGATCTGTGACAAGCCGATCTCTTGTTACGGTGCTGATCGTCAGGGGTGGCAGCGGGAGAGCTCATGAGTGCGTAGGCATTTGCGTATGCGGCCCCGGATCCTGGCTCCGCTGTGACGAGTGGCAGGGCAGACTCTTCCGACAACACCCTTGCGTCAGGAGCCCACGTGGTTGCACCCCGGTTCGCAATCGCCCTGCTGGGCTGCACGGCCCTCCTGCTCACGGGTTGCGCAGGCAATGGCGGGAGCCGGGACGGGACAGCCGACGGTACGGGGGAGAGCCGCCCGGCGCCGCGCGATCGCGACGGCCGTAGCGAGCCCGGCACCGGCGACTTCGACAAGGACGGCTATGACGACTTCGTCACCGTCGAGGCGAACCGCGCCTCCGGCGGGTCATGGGCCTGGCACGTAGTCGTCGTCCCGGGCTCGAAAGGCGGACTGGACGCGGCCCGCGCCACGCGTTACAGCGACGTCTACAGCGGCCCGCTGCTCCGCGGCGACCTCGACGGCGACGGCTTCACGGACCTGGTCGCCACCCGTGAACCCACGCGACCGGGCCGGAAAACCGAGCCGGGCGCCGCCTACCAGGCAGTGGTCATGTTCGGCGGTATGAACGGCCTCGGCAAACCGGTGACCGTGACCGCCAAGCGCCAGTTCCTCGCGATGGCCGTGGCTGATGTCAACGGTGACGGGGCCCTCGACCTGATCGACCGCGGCAAGGGGGCACAGGAGAAGGACCCCTCCCGGATACCAGGGCGGATTGCGTACGGCCCGTTCGGCCGGGACGGCGCCCCGGCCCGGCTGGTGGAGCAGGACTGGAAGGCCGCCGGAGGCGGGGCCACCGCCGGCGACTTCGAGGGCGACGGCTTTGACGACCTGCTCTTCACCGGCAGCCCGCCGTACTCGGACGACGAGGAGCCGGGCTCAGACCCGATCCCGGCAGCCGCCTACTTCCGCGGCAGCTCTGACGGGCCTGTCCCGGCCGCCCTGCCCGAGGGCCTGGACAACAGCACCGAGGACGGAGTCCTGACACCGCTGGCCGGCGACGCGGACGGCGACGGCATCACCGACCTCCTCGTCGGAGGAGGGGGCATTTCGTCGCCGGCCGACGGCCTCGACGCGGGACAGCTCACCATCGTCTACGGCGCCGCGGGCGGCCCTGGTACGGGCCGTCGCAACACGGTCTACGACCAGGAGACCCCGGGTATCCCCGGCGATTCGCAGGGCAGGGACATGTTCGGCGCCGTCTCCGGCACCGGCGACGTGAACGATGACGGGCATCCCGACCTGGTGGTCAACACCCCGGGCGAGGACAAGGCGGGCCGCTTCACGCTGCTGCCCGGCGCAACCGACGGCTCCGGCCCCGACCCGTCCCGGTCCACCGCCTTCGACGCGAAGACCTACGGCCAAAAATCGATCAGCGCCACCCTGCCCCTGCTGGACATCAACGGCGACACGCATGCGGACGTGGTGGCCGAGACGCCGGACGGCCTCCTGCTGTTCCCGGGAGGGAAAGCGAAGTTCCCCGCCAAGGCCCCGAAACTCACCGGAGCCGCGAAGGTGGGGATGGACTCGCGGAACTGACGCCGCGGGCTTCATCCCTGATCTCGCGTCGGTATCCCGCCGGGTGAAACCGGTAGGGGCTCTCCGGATGTGGCGGAAGCCGTGTTCGGGTTGCCGGGCCCGAGTGGTGGGATCACACGGAGGTGCGGCGGCCCGCGGGTCAACCGGCGGGCCGCCGTGCAAGCTACATTGCCTGGGCGCGCGGTTTGCCGTCTCCGCGTCGCGCGCCGGTACCTGTCAGCAGGTCTTGCCGGCGTACCAAGCGCCCTGGTAGTCAGGCCAGCCACCGCTAAGGACCGGCGCCCGCCAGCGCACGACTGGAGGAGCGGGAGCGAGAGATCACCGCGCAGGCCGGGGCGGCCCGGGAGGAGAGCGCGGGTCCGCCCGCGTTGCCGGGCGGGTACGACAAAGCTGTCGAAGAGGGCCGGATCACCCGCAAGACGCTGCTGGAGATGCCCGATCCACCCACGCCCCTTCCGCCGGCCCCGACGCTGCCGGACCATCCGGCCTGCCAGCCGATCATGGCCGTGTTCTGCGCGGCCGACTCCCCGCTCCGCGCGCGGGCGGTATGCGAGGCCATGGACCTGGCGGTTGCGCCCGACAACATCAACAATGTCCGCCTCAAGCTCAAGCGGCTGGCTGATCGAGGAATCCTGATCGAGCCCGGGCAGGGGCTGTTCACCCAGCCGCGGCCATAGCCGCCCGGCGAACCCCCGAGCAGCAGACTTCGACTTACCCGAATGCCCGAAACGGGCGTCAACTCACACGCCCACTGAGGGATCCGACGAAGGTCGTCCAAGCGTCGGCCGGGAAGAGGACGACCGGTCCTGCGGGGTTCTTGCTGTCGCGGAGGGGGAGGCGGGCGGGGGCAGGCGGAGTCGTTCACTTCGAGGCAGTCACCGCTGGTGCCGCCGCTGCAGGAGGACTTGCACTAGTCGGTCAGGCGCGAGGCGTAGTGAAGTAGCTTGTCGGGTGGCCGAGTTGGGTGCCTAACGGAGGATCGACATGACGCTTCGCCTTCCCCCAGGACAACGTGCCATCAGCGGGTTCCCGCGCTTTGGCAAGGACCTGAAGAACCCGCCGCCGCCCATACCGGCGGATCCGGTGATCGAGCTGGGGGGCGTTCTGACGGAGGGCGTCGCGCTGTCGGTGGCGGAGTTGGGGAAGTTGCCGCGGCGCGAGGTCCGGGCCGACTTCCACTGTGTGGCCGGGTGGTCGGCGACCGGTCTGGTGTGGGAGGGGGTCGCGTTCAAGGACTTCTACCGGGTGCTGGTGGAGCCGCGGCTGCGGCCGGGGGCGGTGGTGAGCCACCTCGTGTTCGTGGGGTCGGACGGGATGCGGGCGCTGGTGCTGCTGGAGGATGCGCTCGGTGAGGACGTGCTCGTCGCCGAGCGGCTCGGCGGGGAGCCGCTCACCGGCGATCACGGGGCTCCGGTACGGCTGGTCAGCCCGTGGCAGTACGGATACGTCAACATCAAGCACCTCTGCCGGATCGAGTTCCACGCCACCGAGCCCCGGGCCACCGACCCGTGGTCGCCTCTCGCGGCGCACGCCCGGGCCCGGGTGTGGAAGGAGGAGCGGCACCGCCGGTTGCCCGGCCGGGTGGTGCGGCCGCTGTACCGGGGGGTGGTCGTGGTGATCAGGGCGCTCAGTGCGAAGGGTGGGAGTGCGCGACAGGGGTGACGGCTGGGGGCGATGGCAGATGCTGCGGGCGTCGTCGTGGCGCCCATACCGCCCTTAAGACGGGCAAAGATCAACAACCCCCTGGCCGAGGGCCTTTCCATTGTGGCCCTAGCGGTTGGCCCTGGCATGGAGGCCGCCCAGGATGAGGTCGGTCAGCGCGGTGACCGCTTCGCCCTCGGTTGCCCGTCCGCCGTTCAGCTCGGCGGCCATCGCCTCCGCCGCGCCCAGCATGCCGACGCAGTGCAGCCGAAGGGCTCGGGGTGCAAGGCCGGAGTGCGGCAGCAGCGCCGTGACCATCAGGTCCGTGTAGCTGTCCGTCAATTCGTGCTGGATGGCCTCCATTTCCGGGCTTCCTTTGAGCGCGGCGGAAACGGCGCTGAGCTCTGGCATGTCGGTGGCGCAGGCGAAGTAGGCGGCGCTTATGACGCGTGCGACCGCACCGGCGTCGGGTACGGCATCCTGCAACGCCTGTGTGATCGCGGCCCGGTGGCGTTCGTCGAGCCGTCGGTAGAGCGCGAGCAGCAGGCCCGGTCGGGTGGCGAAGTGGCCGTATGTGATCGGTCTGCTCACCCCGGCCGCTTCCGCGAGGGTGACCAGCGTCAGACCGTCCGTGCCGTGGGTACGCACGATCGCCACCGCGGTGTCGAGCAGTTGCTCCCGTCTGGCCTGCTTGGACAGTCGGGTCGATGTGGTGGCCATGGTCCTCCCTTGCATTCACGTTCGAATGTAAGCTACAAAACGTAGGTTACAAAATGTAGCTTCATGGACGCGAGGGGAACCCACCGTGGAACAGCCGGAATCGGTCCTGATACTGGGCGGTACGGGTCAGGCGGGCTCGGGGGCCGCTGCCCTTCTGCGCCGGTGGCACCCGGCCCTGCCGCTGACGATCGCGGGCCGTGACCTCGAGCGCGCCCGGCGAGTGGCCGACGAACTGGGCACCGCAACGGCCGTGACCACCGATCTGCGACGCGGCGATCTCGGCCTCCCGGCCGCTCCCCGCTACTCCGCGGTGATCGCCGCCCTATGGGACGAACGCTTGCACGCTCTGCGCTACGCGCAGCATCGCGGGCTGCCCTACCTCAGCATCTCCAGCGGCCTGACGGACATCGCGCCGGAGGTCGTCGCGGGCGCCCAACAGGCAGGCGCTACGCCGATCCTGGTGGCCAGCCACTACTGCGCCGGTACCGTCGTCCTCGCGGCACTGCACCGGGCCCGGCAGTTCGACCGGATCCACACCATCCGGATCAGTGCCGTCCTGGACGAACTGGACACCGGCGGGCCCGCGGGAGTAGCCGATCTACAGCGGTGGTCCACCGCCACCTCGGCGGGAATGGTGCGCAGGGACGGCGTCTTCACCTGGATCAACGGACCCGACGCACAGACGGATGTGCGCACTGCCGACGGCACCGTTCTGCCCGGCCAGAGCATCGCCATCCTCGACGTACCAAGTCTCGCCCTCGCGACCAACGCGCCGAACGTCCGCTTCGACTTCGCCGTGGGCACGTCCGCCGGCCGGCGCCGCGGCGAGCCCCCTTCCTTCGAGGTCCGGCTCGACCTCGAAGGAGTACATCAGGGAGGTACACCGATCAGTACGAGCAACTACCTGGTCCACCCGGCAGGGCAGCGCCCCTTGACCGCACTCGGCATCGCCCTGGGCGTCGAGCGCCTGCTCGGATTGCGCGGCGACGCCGTCACGCCGGGCATCCACACTCCTGAGGCGCTGCTCGACCCGGCCTACGCGGTCGAGCGGATGGCCGAGACCGGCGGCGCCTTCATCGACGCACCCGTCAACAGCTGACCTTCACTTCAGAGGATCCCCACCCACCGCAGCAGCAACATTCTGCTGCACACTATGGCCTCCCCGGCCGCCGCCCTTTTGGACCCGGCCTCGCACCCGTCCGGGGTGGGGGCCTCGACGAAACCCACGTCGCTGTCGTGGAAGGTCATCAGGACGGCCGGGGCCCCATGTGCCGTACGAGGTCGGCCAGGCTGTGCTCTCCGGCATCGGCGAAGACCGTGACCTGCCGGCCCTCCGCGAGTGCTTTGGTGTCGTCGATGCCCGTGAACCCGGCTACCCGCAGGAGCTGGTGCAGTTCTCCAGGGGAGTGGGGCAGAGAGCGGGCCCTGGTACGCAAGTTGCACATCAACCTGCACATTGTCATGCACAGAGAATGTGTGAGAGGACGTCAGAAGAGCTCCGACCACACAAGGGGCAGGGATATGGCTACCCGCAGCGGCGCCCGCCCGGAGTGCGTGTGGATCTGCAGCCCGACTGGAGACTTGGCAGTTGCGGCGTCGGAGTTGCTGTCAGTGGGCTCTGCGATCGTGTGCGGCATGGATGAAGTCGTGGATCGGGTCGATGCTCAGGATCGTGTGCTGGGGCCGGTGAGTCGGAGGGACGCCATCCGGGAGGGCTGGCTGCACCGGGTCGCCGTGGTCGTGTGTCACGACCGGCAGGGTCGGATCCTCGTCCACCGGCGTGCTGGGCAGGTGCCCCGGTTCCCGGGGTATTACGAGGTCGGAGTCGGTGGGGCTGTGGGGGCCGGGGAGACCTATGAGCAGGCAGCTGTCCGTGAGTTGGACGAGGAGCTGGGGGTGTCGGCGGCAGTGCGCTTTCGGTTCAAGTTCCTTAACCGGAGCGGGCTGAGCCCTCACTGGCTTTGGGTGTGCGATGCCGTCGTTCCGCAGGCTGTCGTGCCGGACTCGAATGAGGTCGCCTGGCACGGCTGGCTGAGTGAGTCTGACCTGCCGCGGGTCCTTCGGGAGCGGGCTTTCACTCCCGATAGTCCGGAGATTCTGGATCGGTATTTCGCTGGTCGTGCTGGTTGTGGTGGTCGTGCTGGTCGTGCTGGTGGGGCGCCTGTGCAGTGAGTGTGCTCTTGAGCCGGGGCGAGATGAAGGTGTCGGTTGTTCCGCGCGACGCGGTGGGGGCTCGTTGGCGCGATGTCGTGACGTTCAGGGGTGGGGCCCTTGTGGTGTCCAGTACGTCAAGGGGCCTCTCCCAGTGGAGTTGCTGGCCGCCCTGACCGCTGCTGCCTCGGTACCCGGCCGCGTCGTCGACGGACCCGTGGGACAGTTCAGGTCGGCCGTGCCGCCGACGTCGCTCGCTTTCGGCCGTCCTGGTCGCGCAGGCGTCGCCGTTCCAGGGCGTATCCCAGTCCCACGAGCGTCAGTGAGGGGAGGGCGACGGCGGCTTGCGGGAAGAACTGTTTGCCGGGCGGATCGACGGCTCGGGAGCCGGGGTATGCAAGCGCGGAGATCTGCGTGGCCCAGTACAGCGCGGCGGACACGGCCCCGCTGTCCAGAGCGGCCTTGGCGCCGGCCGTGGAATCAGATGGACGCCACAGCTGCAGGAGAGCGGCTCCGGCCAGTCCGGCGCCCAGGCTCATGGTTTGGGCGTTGTGGAATTTGGCGTGCGGTGGCCAGTTCGGATTGTGGATGTGGGTCTCGTTCCAGTCCGCGATGTAGGGCCCCACTCCGGCAATCACGGCCGGAACCGAGATCAGTACCTTGCCGAGGCTGATGCGGCCGGTGAGTCGGTTGGTCATGGCTGGTGCTCCTGCCCTGTGGTGTCGGTAGAACCGGAATCCGTGCCGTGGTCGGTGACCGATGGCGACGTACCAATTATCCCGGCCGCCGCTTGCTCTGCGGTCAGCCGGCGACTCGATCACCGGTTCGGCGTGTAGCCGGTGCGGCCACCGCCTCCGGGCGTGTCCCCGCACCAGCGCCTGAAAGCCGCGTCCAGGGGATTCAACGCTTTTCCCAGCGGTCAACTACCGGCCTGCGGTGCGCGCCGGCCCCGATGGGTGTGCGGGTGAACCGGCGTGTCTGCCGCTGGAAGACCGTCCTCTACGCCTTCGACATCACCTTCGACGGCCGACTCAGCGCAGCACGCCGCTGACTACAACAACGGGCCGCGGAGCATCGCGGTGCCGAACGGCAAGGGGACTCGCTCACCCACGGCCGGCGCCGCGGCACCGGCGTCTGTCCGCAGTCGGCGACAGGGCGGCCGTCGAACAGGCGGGTCTGCAGGACCGGTTGCCCCGTGCTCGCGTGCTCGTCGTGTCCGGCACCGGTGTCGGCGACTCGTGCCGGGCCGGCGATGCGGCGTCGTCAGCCCGTCGCGTTGCGGCGGGCGTAGGCGCGGGCGGCGCGGGCGCGGTCGCCGCAGCGGGTGGAGCACCACTGGCGGCGCCCGTGTCTGACCAGGAAACGGTTGCAGGGCGGGGAGGCGCAGGCGGTCAGGCGGGTGGCGTCGGGGGAGGTGAGCAGGTCGGCGGCGTCGGAGGCGAGGGCGGCGAGGGCGTGTTCGACGATCGCGGTGGTGGGGTGGGGGGTGACGCGGTAGGGGCCGGTCTTCTCGTCCCACAGCAGCAGGGAGGCGGTGGGGACGCGGGTCATCGCGTCGTTGATCGCGGTGACGGCTGCGGGCAGGGCGGGCTGGCCGGCGACACGGGAGGCCAGCAGTGACCTGACCTGTTCGCGCAGCGAGCGCAGTTGCGTCGCGCATACCTCCGCCAGGCCGGTGCCTTCCGGTGCGAGGTCGCGCTGCGCCAGCCACTGCTCGGCTTGCGCCGGGGTGCCCAGCAGGTCGGCCGTGTGCCCGCCGGGCAGGGCGAGGGCGCTGTTGGCCAGGGCCAGGGAGGGGTGCTCCGACTCGCCCGGTGCCGGCGGCAGGGGCGCTTCGTCCATCATCAACTCTTCCACGCTTCTCATGGTACGGGTTGCATTCATCCGTGAGATTTACGTACAGTCGCCTCACGGTTAATCCGCAACCTATCCGTGAGGAACCTTTTTCGTGTCTTCTCCGACCCAGCAGACCGCCCCCTTCCCCGTGCGCGTCTTCGGCGGCCCGACCGCCCTCTTCGAGTACGGCGGCCTGCGCTTTCTCACCGATCCGACATTCGACGGCCCGGGCGATCACCAGGCGCCGGCCGTTGTACTGACCAAGACGGCGGCGGCTGACGGCAGCCCGGCAGACCTCGGCCGCGTCGACGTGGTCCTGCTCTCGCACGACGAGCACGCCGACAACCTCGACACCTCCGGCCGGGCCCTGCTCGCCGACGTTCCGCTGACGCTCACCACCCCCGGCGGCGGGGAGCGTCTCGGCCAGTCGGCCACCGGCCTGGCCGACTGGCAGGCGGTCGAGCTCGAGCGCCGGGACGGCGGGCCCGGCCCGGTCACCGTGACCGGCGTGCCCGCCATCCACGGCCCCGGCCCGCGCGAGGAGGTCGAGCCGATCTGCGGCGAGGTCGTCGGATTCGTCCTGACTGGCGAGGGCCTGCCCACCGTCTACGTCAGCGGCGACAACGCCTCGCTCGACGCGGTCAAGGAGATCGCCGAGCGTTTCGCCCCGGTGGACACGGCCCTCCTGTTCGCCGGTGCACCCCGCTTCCCCGATGTCTTCGACGGCGAGCTGATCGTCCTGGACAGCGCCCGGGCCGCCCGGGCCGCGACCATCCTCGGCGCCGGCCGCGTGGTCCCCGTCCACTACGACAGCTGGGCCCACTTCACCGAGGGCCGCGACGAGCTCGCCGCCGCCTTCGCCGCCGCCGGTCTCACCGACCGCGTCGACTTCGGTACCCGCGGCTGACCCCACCTACGCCGTCCCCGTACGCCGGACAGCCGGGCGCCGGCCGACAGAGACCTGCCGCGACTGTCGGCCGGCGCCCCCGCGCGCCGCACCCCTCGCATCCGAAGGACCGCACGAACATGACCGACCCCATCCGCGGCACCCGCCACGGCTCTGCCCCCGCCCCCCTGTCCGTACTGGACTCCGCCATGACCGGCACCGGCCAGAGCGCCGCCCGGGCACTGGCCGGCAGCATCGACCTCGCCAGGCTCGCCGACCGGCGCGGCTTCACCCGCTACTGGACGAACGAGCACCACGCGATGCCCGGCGTCTCCACCTCCAGCCCGCCCGTCCTGCTGGCCCGGCTCACCGCAGAGACCAGCAGGCTGCGGCTCGGCGCGGGCGGGATCATGCTGCCCAACCATCCGCCGCTTGTCGTCGCCGAACAGTTCGGCATGCTGGACGCCCTCGCCCCCGGCCGCATCGACCTGGGCCTGGGCCGCGCCCCGGGTACCGACCCCGCCACGGCCGCCGCCCTGCGCCGCGGCGCGAGCGACGCCGACGACTTCCCCCGGCAAGTGGCCGATCTGCTGCACTTCCTCGGCGACGATTTCCCCGCCGAGCACCCCTACGCCGACCGCGTGTACGCCGTTCCCGGGGCCGCCCAGGACCGGCTCAACGGCCTTCCGCCGGCCCCCGGGCGCCTGCCGGTGTGGCTGCTCGGCTCCTCCGGCTACTCCGCGCAGCTCGCCGCCCGACTCGGCCTGCCGTTCGCCTTCGCCGCGCACTTCAACCCGCGCGACGTGGTGTCCGCGCTGCGCCTGTACCGCGAGCGGTTCACTCCGTCCGAGGCCCTGTCCGAGCCGTACGCGCTGGTCAGCTTCACTGTCGCGGCATCCGACGACGCGCGTGAGGCCCGCCGCCAGGCCGGCACCCTCGCGCACGCCATGCTCCGCATGTTCCAGCGCAAGTCCTACCTGCTGCCGTCCCCCGAGGAAGTGGACGCCTATCCCTACGACACCTCAGAACGCCAGGCCGTCGACAGCTGGCTGACCCACGTCCCGCACGGCACCCCCCGGCAGGTCACCGCCCACCTCAACCAGGTACAGCGGGACTCCGGCGCCGACGAGCTCATGATCGGCAGCGTCGGTCATTCCATCCAGGCCCGGTTGCGCTCCATCGAGCTGATCGCCGACGCCTACGGCCTGCCCGACAACCCGCGCTGACACTGTACGAACAACCCCCAGCCCGCCTCCGCCCCCCCCCGGTGGCCCCAAGTCCCCGATCTACCGGGAGCTTCCGGGGGATTGTCGTGGCACCGTCCTGGCCTGTCCGCCATCTCCTCCCGGACGTGCCGTACTCCCTCCCGGCCGAGCACCACGTCTTCGTGGGCTCCCTGCGCGACCTGCTCGCGGCACCGCTTCTCGCCGCGGACACTCACGAGGCGGCCCTCGCCCGCGGCATGAGCCTGGTCGCCGCGGCCGACGCCCTCGCCGTGGCCACCCCCCCTCTATCAGGCCGCCTACTCCGACCCGCCCAAGACCTTCCTCAACCTGCTGCCCCAGCACGTGTTCACCGGCTCGCCCTCGACTTCTCCCTGCGGCCGGTCCTCACGTGCTCGGCGCCCGGGTCACCCAAGGCCGGTTCGCCCTGGACCGGCACGTCACGACCGCCCCCGGACTGCACGACGGCCCTCGATCACGACGACGAGCGGCAACCGGCCCGTGCCACCGGCCAGTTCACCCCCGTTCTCCCCATCCCGTGCACACCTGACCGCCGCCTGGCGACCACCAGACCGCCCCGCCCGGGGAAGCCGTCGCCCCGGCCCCCCCGGCAGCCCGAAAGGACGCACCACATGGCCCAGCCCTCGCGTGCTTCCATCCGCACCCCGCCCACCGCCGCCCTGGCACCCGCCATATCCGCGGTACAAAAGCGCACCCTGACCGTGCTGCTCGTCTCCCAGGTCCTCAGCGGGGCCGGCCTCGCCGCCGGTGTCACCGTCGCCGGCCTGCTCGCCGGGCAGATGCTCCACAACACCTCCCTGTCCGGACTGCCCATCGCACTGCTCACCGCGGGCTCCGCCAGCGCCGCCCTCGTCATCGGACGCCTCTCCCAACGCCACGGCCGCCGCCCCGGCCTGGCCGCCGGATATCTCACCGGCGCCCTCGGCGGTGTCGGCGTCGTCGTCGCGGCCGCACTCGACAGTCCCGTGCTGCTGTTCGCCTCCCTCTTCCTCTACGGCGCCGGCACCGCTTCCAACCTCCAGGCCCGCTACGCAGGAGCCGACCTCGCCGCACCCCATCAACGCGCCCGCGCCACCTCCACCGTCATCGTCGCCACCACCGCCGGCGGCATCGCCGGCCCCCTGCTCACCACCCCCGCCGGACACCTCGCGACCACGCTCCACCTGCCCGGCCTGACCGGTCTGTTCCTCCTGGCCACGGCCGCGTTCACGCTGGCCGCACTCACCCTCCTCCTATGGCTGCGCCCCGACCCGCTGGTACTCGCCCGTACCCTGCCGCCGGCCCCGGAAGAGAGCGCATCCGCGGACGCACCCTCCCGGTCGGGCCCCGGCCTGCTCGTCGGCGTGATGGTCCTCGTCCTCAGCCAGCTCGTCATGGTCGCAGTGATGACCATGACCCCCGTCCACATGCACGCCCACGGCTTCAACACCGCGGCATCCGGCCTGGTCATCGCCGTGCACACCGGTTCCATGTATCTGCCGTCGCCCCTGGCCGGCCGCCTCGTCGACCGATTCGGCGCGACCGCAATGAGCCTGGTGACGGCCGGGATCCTGCTCGCCGCGGGAGTAGTCGCCGCCCTCGCACCCGGCCACTCCCTCGTCCTGATTACCCTCGCCCTCGTCCTGCTGGGCGTCGGCTGGAACTTCGGCCTGGTCACCGGCACCGCGATCGTCACCAACAGCACGCCTCTTGCCTCTCGCGCCAAGGTCCAGGGACTGGTGGACGTCGCCGTCGCCGTCGCGGGCGCCGTCGGCGGACTGGCCTCCGGGATCGTCGTCGCCGCCACCAGTTACCCGATCCTCGCCGTCCTTTGCGGCGCTCTCGCCTTCGCGGCGGCGCCTGCGGCCATCGTCGCCGCCCGCAAAAGCTCCGCGCGCGCCTGACCGAGACGTAGTCGGGGCAAGACCGCAACGCGAGCAAGACGTGCCGCGCTCCCGGCGGGAGTCGCGGGCGCGGCACGTCTTGCTCGACCGTCTGGGAGTGCTGTCGGAGTGCGGGCTAGCGGCGCTTCACCGTCGGTCGGCGCCGGCGCCGGCGCTCGCAGCGGGCTGTACGGGGTGGCCGCCGCCGGGGGCTTGTCGTTCGGCCAGCAGCCTTTTGCGATGGCTTCTGCGGCGGAGGGCGGTGACGAGGGCGATGGTGGCGCCGATGCTGACTCCGAGTACCGGGAGAAGGACAGCGACCATCAGCCAGCCCCCGAAGGTGACGAAGCCTCCCGGGTCCCCGATGGCATATCGAGAGGGACCTTGGGAGGTGCAAGTGATCGTGTACTTGCCAGTCTGCGGCACATCGATGGTGTACAGCGGGTTCCAGGTCTCCTCACGGGTGAGGAACACATCGATTCCCGGGTCGGCGAGACCGGGCTCGCCCGGACCGGTGATGCCGCACGCCTGGTCGGATGACGGGCCCCGATCCCTGATCCAGATCGCCTTCTGGTGTCCCGGGTCGAGCCGCAGAGTGAGGGTGTCGCCGTCGGCGAACTGGTTGCCCGTATCCACCGCGTCGATCGCGTTGCTGAACCGGTGCACCCCGATGGCTATGCCCAGCACGGACAGAACGATGGCGATCGCGGCCGCCGTTGCATACCAGTGACGGCGGGGGCGGAGTTCGTTCGCCGATATCCGCGGCAACGGGGAGGGCTGCATCGACACACTCTAGATCGAGCCGCCGCCGAGTCGTTCGGCGGCGGGGTCAATGCATCGCGCCTGCGTGCCGGCACCGGATGGCTACGTGTTCACCACGCCCACCGGCCGCCCGCTCTCCCCGGGCCTCCGGGCGAAGGTGCTGATCGACATGCTCCCTCTTCCTTCGTCCGGGCCGTACGAGCTGCCGGGGTGGGTGACCGTTCGGGGAACGGTCACCGTGACCGGTGCCGGTGCGCGAATGGTCAGGCGCCGGGCTCCTCCTGGAGGGCACGCACCTCGATCTTGCTGCGCAGCGCCCGCGAAGCCTGCTTGGTCCATTCGATCGCGACGTCATCGTTCTCGGCCTCGATGATCCAGAAGCCGCCGAGGTACTCATCGGCCTTGACGAACGGGCCCGGCGTGAGCACGGGGCTGTCTCCGGAGTAGTCCACCGTGGTCGCGCTCGACGGCGGCTGCAGACCTCCGGCGGTCACGAACGCGCCCGCCTCCTGAATGGCGGTGTTGAACGCGCCGACCGCGGCGATGACCTCCTGCAGTTCCGCGGGATCCATGCTCTCCATCGTCGGCTCCTCGGCGGAGTCGTGCGGAAGGCTCAGGAAGTACTTCGTCATGGTCGTCTCCTCGTCGTACGGCCGGCAGCCGATGGCCGCTGCCTGGATGACCGAAACGTTAGGCGGGGCTCACCGCCGGCGAATCAGTCATCGTGACTGGTGTCCGGGAAACCGACGACCGGCGTCGGCCACCCGTCGGTCACCGGACGAGGTGGGCCAACTCGGCGCGCGCGGTGACGCCGAGCTTCGGGTACGCCTTGTAGAGGTGGTGCCCGACGGTCCGAGGGCTCAGGAAGAGCTGTGCCGCGATCTCCTTGTTGGTGCGACCGTCCGCGGCCAGCCGTACGACTTGCAGTTCCTGCGGGGTCAACAGAGTGAGCGGGCCGCCGGGCTGAGGCTCGTCGCCGCGCTCGCCGAAGGCGGCCAGCTCGCCGCGTGCCCGCTCGGCCCAGAGCTGCGCGCCGAGGCGCTCGAACGCGGACACCGCCGCCGCGAGATGGCCGCGGGCCTCGGCGCGGCGACGGCGGCGACGCAGCCACTCGCCGTAGACCAGCTGGGTGCGGGCGTGCTCGTAGGGGCCGCCCTGCTGCTCGTGGAGCCGCAGGGCGCGGGCGTACAGCGGATCGGCGTCGCCGTCGTCGGCCAGCAGGGCCCGGCACCGCAGGGCGAGTCCGGTGGCGAGGGGGCGGTCGACGTGCTCAGCCCAGTGCCCAAAGGCCGCCAGTGGTCCGTGGGCGCGATCCGGCATGCCGCCGCGCACGGCTGCTTCCACCAGGTCCGGCACCGCCCGCACCAGGAGGTCGCGGCTCGCGGGTCCCAGGCACACTTGCTCGAGCCGGTCGAGCGCGTCCCCGAACCGCCGGGCGGAAAGGTCGAGCATCCCGAGACCCCAGGCCGCGATCTCGGCATTGACCCGGTGCCGGGTGCGGGCTCGCGGGAGCACCTCCTCGGCGAGAGCCCGGCAGCGTGTCTCGTCACCCGACACGGCGTGCAACCAGACCTCCACCGACCGGTGGGCCAGGCTCTCGGTCGTATTCCCGAGTTCGTCGCTCACCGATACGCCTTCCGCCACACACGCGCGGGCGTCCGCGAACTCACCGCGCAACAGCCGCGCCACGGCAAGGACGTTCAGGGTGTACGGGACCCACCCCAGCGCCCCGGTGGCCCGCACCACGGCCAGCATGTCTTCGGTCTCGGCGATGACGCCGTCCTCGTCGGCGATCATGAGCCCGCCGAACCCGGCGGTGATGCGATGCATCAGGTCGTGCCCGTCACCGCGGGTGGCGGTGTGGAGGTCGCGCATCGGGCCGACGGCCAGCTTGGGACGTCCGGTGAAAAGCTCCGCCCACCCGAGAAGGGCGGCGACAACGGGCTCCCAGTGCTCGGGCGGGCTGAACCCGCGCATCAGATCCGCCGCACGTTGCAGGACGTCGTGCGCCGCCCCGTGCCGGGCGGCGTGCGCAGCCTCGTAGAGCGTGAGCGCGGCGCGCTCCGGATCGGTGTCGCGCACCAACGCGGCGGCCTCGAGGGTCAGTTCCGCGTCGGCCCGCGGCGAGGTGCGTTCGTACTCCACGGCGCCGCGGGTATAGATGGCATCGGCCCGGACGCCGGTGTCGGTGGTGAGCGCGAGCGCTTCGGCCGCAAGGCGGGCGGCGCGGTCGGCCTTGCCCGCGTCGAACGCGGCCTGGCTGGCCCGGGCGATACGCCTGGCCTTGAGCTCCCGGTCGGCACTGAGCCGGCCGGCGCGTTCGTAGGCGGCGCACACGGCCATCGCGCCGCCTCGGTGCCAGGCCCGCTCCGCCACGCCTTCGAGTTCGGCGGCCACCGCCTCGTCGGGTTGGGTGGTGGCAGCGGCGAGGTGCCAGGCCCGGCGGTCGGCATCGGCGTCCGTGCGCAGCGCCTCGGCGTACGCGCGATGTACCTCGATCCGCCGGTGCAGCGGCGCGTCCTGGTAGGCGGCTGCCCGTACCAGGGGGTGGCGGAACGTGATCCGGCCGTCGATCCGCACCAGCCGGTCGCGTTCGGCGGGCGCCAGGTCGTCGGCTGCGCCGCCGAGAGCTTCGATCACGTGCAGGATCGTCGCAAGGGGCGCCGCCGTGTCGGCTGCCGCCGCCAGAAGCGCGCGTTGGGCGGGGGCGGGAAGCTCCACGATCTGGTGGCGGAATGCCTCCTGTACGCGGCGGGTCACCGGCAGCGGGCCGACCTGCTCGGCCGGGTCGAACTCGTCGACATCGCGGGCCGCGAGCCGCGACGCCCCGAGCTCGATGATCGCCAGGGGATTGCCGCCGGACTCCGCGAGCACCCTGGTCCGCATCCGTTCGGCCAGTTGTGGTGCGTGGCCGTCGAGCAGCAGGGCGGCATCGGGCGCGGCGAGGCCGGACAGATCCAGGACCTCGACGCCCGCGATCACGGATGACACCGACGTCTCGCGCACCGCGAACAGCACCGCGATCGGATCGGCCACGAAACGGCGGGCCGCGAATAACAGCGCCTCCACGGAACCCTGGTCGAGCCATTGCAGGTCATCGACCACGCACAGCAGCGGGCCGTCCTCGGCCAGATCGGCGAGCAACGACAGGGTGCCGGCGGAGATCAGGAATCGGTTGGCGTCATCTCCCTCGGCCAGGCCGAAAGCGCAACGCAGCGCCGTCGCCTGGGGAGCGGGCAGCGCGTCCAACCGATCCAGGTGCGGAAACAAGAGCTGGTGCAGGCCGCCGTACGCCAGCTCGTAGTCGGACTCGATTCCGGCCCCGCGGATCACCTGCATGCCCTCTGCTTCGGCGATCGACACGGCGTGCTCGAGAAGGACCGATTTCCCGATCCCCGGTGCGCCCCGCAGCCCCAGCGCCCCGCTGCGTGCGTCGCGCGCATCCGCCAGCAGGCGCTGCACCCGCGCCTGCTCGTCGTCTCTCCCCACCAGTGACATGCGGGCACCCTAGTCGGCGGCTGCGAACCGGGTCGCCGCGGCACCCCCTCCGCGGCTGCTGCGGCGGGCCATGAGGTCGGTCATCGCGAGTTGAAGCATGGCTTCCGAACGGTGCGGACGGGTTTCGTAGGGGGATTACGGTGAACGCCCTGTAGCCCAGCGGGCGTTGGACGGGGTGCACGTCGATGCCGAGGCGGGCGCCGCGGTCGATGGCGGTGGTGCGGTAGCGCGCGCCCCGCACATGGGGGCGTGGCCCGCTTCGATCTTCGCCTCGCCCATCCCCGCACTCGGGACACGCGGGTATCGGCTATACGCAGCGGCCTCCTGTCCGTCAGCTCGGCCGGGCGGGCTGGGTAGGCTGCGCTCGTGGGACACGGGGGCGTTTTGAGCCCGATGGGGGCAAGAGCCGCCGGGTGTCCGTGTGTTCAGGAACAGCACGCCGGGATGAGACGGGGACCTGATGGCCACGATTCACGTAACGGTATGGGATAAGACCGGCGGCGAAGGCACCCCCGTGGTCTTCGCCCACAGCATTTTCACCTGGGGCAGCGATGCGGCGTACGGCTTCGCGGCCCAGCGACCGCTGGCCGACCACTACCGCCTGCTGCTGGCGGACCGCCGGGGCTACGGCGCCAGCCCCGACACCGACCGCAGCGACTTCGACACCGACGCCGACGACCTGGTGGAACTGCTGGAGCGGCAGGACACAGGGGCGCACGTGGTCGGCCACGGCAACGGCGGCCTGGCGGCCATGCTCGCCGCCGGGCGCCGCCCCGACCTCGTACGGTCCCTGACGTTGATTCAGCCCTCCGCGTTCTCCGCGGCCGCCGGTCACCCGGTGGTCGAGGCCATGCTGGAGCGGGTACGCGACAGCGCGGGTGTGCCGGATTCGGTGACGCCGGAGCAGTACCTGCGCGCCTCGACGGAGGGCATGGACATGCCCATGCCCGACCCCACTCCGCAGCGCCTTCGTGCCGTGGCCACGTCGATGCGCGAACGTCCCGTGTGGGAAGCGATCGTGCCCCTGAAACCGCTGCAGAACGCGCCATGGCCGACGCTGGTGATCTGCGGAACCTGGCAGGACGCGCCGGAGACGTACCGCAGGTATGCGGGAGAGCCGCTGATCGCCTGCGCCGAATCCGTGGCCGACGCCGTCGATGCCCGCCTGCTGCGCGTCCCCGGCTACTACCCGCACACCCAGCAACCCGCCGCCGTCAACGCTGCCTTGCGCGAACTGTGGGGTTCCTGCCGCTAACCAGCTGTGGCAGACGGTCAGACCCAGGCGGGTCCTAGTCGACGGGCCACACGCCCTCCCTGTACCTCGGATTCGGGTACTGGTCCGGGTGCAGGCACTCCCAGGTGTCGGGGCCCACGATCCCGTCCGCAGTGATCCCGCAGGCTCGCTGGATGCGGTGCATCGCCGAGTAGGTTTCCGTTCCGAAGTACCCGTCCTGGTTGATCAGTTTCCGGCCGCCGTGCAGGCTGTTCTGGGTGTTCCACAGACACTGAGCGTGTTTGACGGCGGAGGAGTAGCTGTCGCTGCGGGACAGTTCAGGGTGGCTCCCGCTGTAGGGGCACGTTCCCGCCGCCGCCTGCGCGGGACCGGGGTTCACCTCGGCTGCCGCCGGGACGCCGACCGCCAAAGTACCCAGCGTCAGGATGGTGATTGCGGCTGCGGAAAGACGGCCGCTTATCGTTCTGTGCCTCACAGGTTGCCCCCTCCTTCGTGAGCCATGGCGGCCGCAGCACAAGCGGATCTACGCATTCCATCCCCCTTTACTGGTGTGCGCCGAAATGGCGCAACGGTCAGTCGGACCGAGATCGCTCCCGGGTGACGCAGACTGTAGGAAGGGCTGTGGTGGCGGGCAATGCGCACGGTGCGCAGTTGCGGGGTTCGGGCTGTTCACAGTGCACGGTCGGCGTGTTGCGCGAGACCGGGAGCAGGTGGGTGAGAACTTTGCCCGCTCGCCGCTAAGCAGGTTGCTCTACCAAGCCTCGTGCCGCCTGGCCCACCATTCGGCGTATGCCGAGTTGTCTTTATTGCCGGATTTCGTGAAGTCCCGCTTACATAGACCCCATGAGCCAGACGGGTGAACGAGAACGTCCACAGTTCGAACTACGCTGCGGAGGACTGCACTTGGTCATACAGCGCGTCCCCGGATGGGTGCTGGCACTCCTCGCCACAGCGGCGGGGAGCGGGCTTACGTCGTGGCTGACGACCCGGTGACAGTCCGCGCGGGGAAGCCCTCGGCGGTCTCGGCCAAGGGGAAGCCGTGGCGGCGGGGTTGAACGTTGCCGCACCCGGCGCAGTGGGCGCCACCGCAGGCGCCGATCAGAGCACGGAGCCGAGTGGCCGTTCGATGGTGCCTTCGTTGCAGCTGCGGCGTACAGAGTCTGGTCGGCCGAAGCGGCCGGCGGCGGGTTCGGCCCAGACTTCGGGGTCGGACTGCTCATCGGGTTCAGGCGACAGTCTCCCCGTTCTGCGTTCAGATCCTTCCGGACGGGGGAGGATGGGGCGGATCATCACATGAATCTGGGGGAGAGCATGCTCGCGCTCGTATTGTCGGTCCTTGTTGTGCTGGTTATCGGTGGTTGCGTCTGTGTCTATTGGGATGCTCGGGGGGACGCTCCTCGTTGGGCGCGTGGTGTAGCCAGGGTGACGTTGCTAGGCAGTGATCTGGCCCGCAGCGCAGGCCGGGGTTCTCGCTCACAGCAGGGGCGCGGGGGCGAGTAGGCGCGTCGGTGAACGCCCCGCCCGGAGACTACGGCCGGGCCGGGCTGCATCGCGGACAGCGGCACGAAGCCGCACATGCGCGCGCACGTGAAGACCATCAGGCCATCGTCCCGCTGCACGCCCTGCCCTGCCCCTGCTGCGGACGTTCCTGCGCGCGGTGCGTCGGGAACTCGGGGACCTCGCGGATCTCGGGGGCCTCGGGGCCTCAACGCGTCAGCTGCCCCGAAGGCCGACCGCCAGGGTCAGTTCAAGAACCCGGTGTGGCGTTGCGAGGTCCGGAAACAGCTCCCGCAGCTGCGACATCCGGTATCGGACTGTCTGGGGATGGACGAACAACGCCGCCGCCACCTCGTCCCGCCTGCCCTGGTGCAGCAGCCACTCCCGCAACGTCTCCTCCAGTCGCCGTGCGGTTGCGGCAGGCAAGGTCCGCAGCGGTGCGAGGGCTCGGGTACGCAGGTCTGCGAGCGCGTCCGCGTCGGCGCTCAGCACCAGCTCGGGCAGGTGGTCCTCGGTGTCGCGAATGTCAGAGCAGAGGGAGCGTGCGCGTACGGCGCGTGCGTACGAGGCGGACGCACGAGTCCATGGCCGGGCCGGGCCGACCACGGCGATGCGCTCGGTCAGCTTCCGCAAGAGATGTGATCGGTCGGCATCGGGGACGAGCAACACACCGGTTGCATCCGGCAGATCGTCGAGGACGAGAGTGCTCGGGTCGAGCGTGCGGTAGGCGGGCCGGGCCTGGGCGGCGGGCAGCAGGACCGCGGTCAGCGACACCGGAGGCTGCCACCCGGCTCGTTGAGCAGAGGCCAGCAGTACGTCCGGGCTCGCGCCGGCGAGGAGGTCGCGGGCCAGATGTTCCAGGTGGCGCTCGTGGGCCCTGCCCTGGGCGGCCAGTTCGTCGGCGTGGCCCGCGGCGCTCGCGGCGGAGAGCTCGTCGATGTAGGCGAAGGTCAACTCGGCGAACTTGGCGACCTCGGCGGCGGGCAGACCTGCGGGTACGGCACCCGCTGCCAGGCATCGCCAGGCCACCCGGGCGCCGACGCGGTAGGCGCTGAGCAGGGCGTCCATCGAACGGCCGTCGCGCACCTCGCCGCGGCCCAGCTCGTAGGCTGCGTCGCCGCCGTCGCCGCCCGTGGCGTTCCCGCTCGCGAGATCCAGATAGTGCCCGAGGGCGGTGCGCACGGCTCGGCGGATGGTGGCGCCCATATGGCCCGAGAGGGCGTTGGCGTAGGAAGGGACCTCGTCGATGATCGCCTGGACGACCTCGTCGGCGGTGGCCCTCAGCGCGGCCCGAAGTGCTGTGACCGTCGTCTCATCCAGGTCCAGTTCACTGGCCCTGCGAATCACATGGCTCACTTTTTATTCCCTGCGAACAATTTAGCCGACCAGATTTACGTCCTGCGGTCAGGACTTTACGCCCTGAGGCGCAGCAAGCTGAAGTCATGACGAGTACAGCCCTCCGCAGCAGGGCGTGGAAACTACTGGAGATGGTCACGACGCCGCTGCTGCCGTCGGACTACCTCGACCTGGTCAGCCCGCTGCGTGCCGGCGCCGACCTGCGCGGGCGCATCGAGGCCGTGCACCCCGAGACGGGTGACGCCGCGACCATCGTGATCAAGCCGGGCCGGGGCTGGCGCGGCCACACGGCCGGTCAGTACGTGCGGCTCGGGATCGATGTCGACGGGGTGCGCCTGTGGCGTGCCTACTCCATCACCTCGCCGACCAACCGCTACCGCCAGGACGGCCGCATCACGATCACCGTGAAGGCGATCCCGGACGGCAAGGTCAGCAACCACCTGGTCCGAAGGGCGAGACCGGGCACGCTGATCCATCTCGACCAGCCGACCGGTGACTTCGTCCTGCCGCAGGCCAAGCCCGCCAAGGTGCTCTACCTAACCGCCGGCAGCGGCATCACGCCCGTGATGGGCATGCTGCGCGACACCGAGTTCGACGACGTCGTCATGATCCACAGCGCTCCGCAGCCGCACGACGTGATCTTCCGCGACGAACTGCACGACCTGGTCACGGACAAGAAGCTGCGGCTGACCGAGGTGCACACCGACACGGACGGCATGCTCGACATCGCCCGCCTCGACGAACTCGTGCCCGACTGGACCGAGCGCGAGACCTGGGCCTGCGGTCCCGCGGGCCTGCTCGACGCCGCCGAAAAGCACTGGGCCGACTACGGCGTCCAAGAGCGACTGCACACCGAACGCTTCCGCCCCAGCGTCGTCGTCACCGGCGACGGCGGCGAGGTCACGTTCAGCGCCACCGGCAAGACCGTCGACGCGGACGGCGCCACGCCGCTCCTCGACATCGGTGAGGAAGCAGGCGTCCTCATGCCCTCCGGGTGCCGCATGGGCATCTGCTTCGGCTGCGTCACGCCGCTCAAGACGGGCGCCGTCCGCGACCTGCGCACCGGCGAGATCACCGAGGCCGAGCCCGGCGTCCTCATCCAGACCTGCGTGTCCGCCGCGGCGGGCCCCTGCGACATCGAACGGTAGGAGCACCGTGACCGCCATCGACCCCACCGCCCATCTGACCGCGGAGCAGATCGAGGAGCTCGGCCGCGAGCTGGACGCGATCCGCGACGAGGTGATCGCCGACCGCGGCGAGAAAGACGCCGCGTACATCCGTAAGGTCATCAAGGCGCAGCGCACGCTGGAACTGGCCAGCAGGGGCGTGCTGCTCTTCTCGATCTTCCCGCCCGCGTGGCTGCTCGGCACCGCCGGCCTGTCCGTGGCGAAGATCATGGACAACATGGAGATCGGCCACAACATCCTGCACGGCCAGTGGGACTGGATGCGGGACCCGAAGATCCACTCCACCACCTGGGAGTGGGACCACGTCTCGCCGTCCGAACAGTGGAAGCACTCGCACAACGAGCTGCACCACACGTACACCAACGTGATCGGCAAGGACAACGACCTCGGCTACGGCATCATGCGCGTCGACGAGGACCAGAAGTGGCATCCGTTCCACCTCGGCCAGCCGCTGTGGAACTTCCTCAACGCCTGCTTCTTCGAGTACGGCATCGCGGCGTACGACCTGGAACTGGGCAAGAACCTCAGCAAGGCGCGCCGCAAGAAGCCGGAGTTCCGCGCGCGGGCCAAGGCCGTCGGCCGCAAGATCCGCAAGCAGGTGCTCAAGGACTACGTGATCCACCCGCTCCTTTCGGGCCCGTCGTTCCTGCCCACGCTCGGCGCCACGTTCACCGCGAACCTGGTCCGCAACCTCTGGACCCACTCGGTGATCATGTGCGGGCACTTCCCCGAGGGCGTGCAGGTCTTCGAGCGGCGGTCGATCAACGGCGAGACACGAGGCCAGTGGTACCTGCGCCAGATGATGGGCTCGGCGAACATCAGCGGCAGCAAGGCCATGCACTTCATGACCGGCAACCTGTCGCACCAGATCGAGCACCACCTGTTCCCGGACCTGCCGAGCAACCGGTACGCCGAGGTCGCGGTGAAGGTGCGCGCGCTGTTCGAGAAGTACGAGCTGGAGTACGTCACCGGCCCGCTGCCCAAGCAGGTGTTCTCCGCCTGGCACAAGGTCTTCCGGCTCTCGCTGCCGAACAAGAAGCCCGTGGTCAAGACGCCGGAGCGCGAACAGGAGCTCGTCGCGGCCTGATTCTGGGTATGGGTTCGGATCCTTCGTCCGTCGCGGCGCCACCGGGCATGGCTTGGGTGAGATCCGTGGCGGACGGGTTCACGTTCGGCGCTGTCCGCAGGGCGTCGTCGAACTTCCCGTCCATGTTCTGGAAGAACTCCAGCAGGTCACGGGCCCCGGGGGCCGGAGGGCTTGTTTCCTACCGACGCCCCAGCGAGGGCTCGTGACTGCTATCAGCCGGGCCGGTTCGAATGGTGGAGTCGGTAATTGGAACTGTCCGAAACACCTCAGCCATTGCGGACTCATGAGGTGAACTCATCGGCCGGGCCGAGCGGGTTGGCGGCCTCAGTCTGCCGGGCGATCGCCTCGTAGTACTCCAGCTCGTGGACGATCACCGGCACGATTCGGCCGACAGATCTTTCGATGACGCCGGCGGTATGGAGGGTTCGGGCGAGCCGGCAGCAGGTCTGGTGGAAGCGGGCCTCGATCTGCGCGGCGAGCGGCCCGATGGCTGAATCCCAGGCGGCGAGGTCAATCGGCTCCTCGTACCAAAGTCCGAGTTCGGTGATCCACTCCTGTCGAGCGATGGCCCCGCCGGGATCGCTGGTCAGGTCGCCGACGACAGCCAGTTGGTTCTGGATCCAGAAAGCGTAGTTCCAGCGGGCTTCTGCCTGGTCAAAGGAGTAGCCCGCCCGTCACAGGTGCAGTCACTTTGTGGAGGGCACCCGCGCATCCGTCGCAGGCGGCTCCGTGGCAGGAGTTGCCTTGTCCATCTCGGCTGCATCCATGTCGACCGCGCAGCCTTCCGGGATCTTCTCGCTGGAAGTCGCGCAGGCCGACGGATCAGCGTCGGGGACGCCCCTGTTCACCTGGCGCTGGCCATCGCCCTGTTCGTCCGAGGTCGCTGTGCCCGAAGTCGGGTTGCCGTCCGAGGACGACGAGCAGGCCGCCGAGCCCATCACAGTGGCCAGGATCAGAACCGCCGATGCGGCAGCAGTGCGAGTACGCATGAAAGTCCCCCCAACACGGACGCGGAGTGTCCGGCCCGTCAGTCGATCATCAACCATGCCACCTTGAGTCGTGCAGCTGGCGTGGGAAATGTGAAGAGATCGCATGCCTGCTTGACGCGTACGCGGCTAGAGAAAGCGTCTGACGGCCGTGCGGGACGGCTTCGGCGAGCGGTCACAGTAGCCGCGCGTCGACGTCGCGCCGTACCGCCGATGCCCGGAGCGGAGCAGTTCGCGCAAGCTGCCTGATCTGCAGGCACAGGGACGCTCCTTGGCAGTCGGCAGCTGGTGACCGCCGTTTGCGGCTTGTGGCGCTGTGCCATCGGTTGGGACCATCTGCGCATGTTCGAGTTGCTCCCCGGAGTCGGTCTCCGGCTCCCTGGCCGTGCCGGCACTCTCCGCTTCGGCATGGACGAGCACACCGCCCGGTGGGCCGTCGCCACTGTCGCGGATGTTCGCGATGGTTGGGTCTGCGGCGCCCGCTGGGCCCTCGGGGCGCAGTACCAGGGCCTGACGCTCGACGCCTACGGCGACACCACCGACCCGCGCGGCCGGCACCAGGACGCCCCCGGCCTGGCCGCCATCGGTCTCACCCGCGGCCCCTCCACGCTCACCGGGCCGTCGGCCTGCCCGGTTGTCCTGCGCGGCATCGACCTCTTCGGCTACCCGACCGCCGAGGTTTCCGAAGCCCTCAGCGAGGGCCTGCCCCCGACGCTCCGGCTCAGCGGCGACGGTCTCTACCTGACCGCCGTTTCGGTCCGCGCGGAACCCGTACCTGTCGAGAGCTGATCACGACGGCGAGCCGGATCGACGGGACCGAGCACACCGCCGGCGTCCTCGCCCGGACCCCGACTACCATGACGCGGGCCCCGGTGAGTGAGGCTCCTACCGACCGGGGCGGGTGGTCGGTGATGAAGCCGTATCAGGCCTGCGCGTGGGCCTGCCCCCGGGTGGCTGTACAAGGGCCGTTACCGGGGGCCGGGTTGCAGCAGTAGGTTGTGCCGATGACCGAATCCCTGCCGCCCGGCGGCGTTGTGCTCGATGTGGAGGAACTGGAGGCCCGCTGGGCGGTTGCCTGGCGTCCGGAACAAGTCGCGGAGCGGTTGGGCGGCATCGGTGCGCCCTGGTGCGTCGCGGCGGGGTGGGCGCTGGACCTGTTCCGCGGAGAACAGTCGCGGCCGCACGGAGATCTGGAGATCGCGGTGCCTGCGGCGGGGTTCCCGGCGATTCGGCACCGTTTCCCCGAGTGCGTGTTTGACGCTGTGGGCTCGGGGCGGGTCTGGCCGGCGGCGGGAGCCGAGACACTGGCGGCCACGCACCAGACCTGGCTGCGGGACCCGGAAAGCGATCACTTCCTGTTTGACGTCTTCCGTGAGCCGCATGAGGGAGGGACCTGGATCTGCCGGCGGGACGAGAGGTTGCGGCTGCCGTACGACGCGATCATCGAACAGACCGCGGACGGGATCCCTTACTTGGTACCGGAGTTGGTGCTGCTGTTCAAGGCCAAGGCCCAACGGCCCAAGGATCAGACGGATTTCGAGGGGGTGTTGCCGCTGCTGGATCAACCGCGGCGGAATCTCCTTCGCGGATACCTGGAGCTCGTCCACCCGGGACATCCGTGGATGGCAGAGCTGGCAGGGTGAGTGGTGCGGAGCCACGGAGTTCGCGTAGCGGACGGCGGTGACGGCGCTCATGCCGAAGACGGCGGCCAGGTGCAAGGGTCCGGGCCCCCGGTCGGCCGGCGTCAGTACGTCGATGAACACCGCGTTGATGTGCACCGCGTCAATGACACCGCGGTGGTGCCATCGGATAGGTCCAGGTCCTGGCTACCGCCGGAGAAGATGTCGCTGACCGACCTATGATGCGATCCCGGCCCTCCACCTGCTTGGAGAAGACGCATGACGGATGCGAGCACCGGCAAAGTGGTCGTGAACAGGGTGATGTCCCTCGATGGGTTCATCGCCGGTCCCGGCCATACGATGGACTGGATCTTCGAGCACATGACGTCGGCGACGTTCCCGGAGGTCATGGCGGCCACGGGCGCCATGCTCATCGGACGGGGTACGTACGACGTAGGCAAGCGTATGTCCGAGGAGAACACCGGCTATGACGGCGGGGCGCAGTTCGTCCTCACCCACCGTCCGCCCGACGAGCCGGACCCCAACGTCACCTTCCTCACCTGCGACGTCGCAGAAGCCGTGGCCACGGCACGCCGGGCCGCAGGCGACCAGAACCTGGAGATCCTCGGCGCCGACGTGGCCGCCCAGTGCCTGCAGCGCGGCCTCGTCGACGAGATCCTGGTGTACGTGCTGCCGGTGCTGCTCGGCGACGGCGTCCGCTTCGCGCCGCCGGGCCTCGACCGGATCGACCTGGAACCGTTCAGCAACGTCCAGTCGGGCGGAGTCACCATGCTGCGCTTCCACGTGCGCAAGTAGGCACGGTCGCAACTACTGGCCTGCTGTGGGCTTCCAAGGCGATCGACGCGTACGGGCGCGCGGTCGAGGACCACCTGCGGGCCCGTGCAGTTGCAGGCTCAGATTCCGTACTGGCCAGTGCGGACGCAATTGCCGCCCCAGGGTCAACCACCGGCTCGCCTCGCAGGCCGTGCGTGGTTGCTTCCGGGAGCCCTGTTGGCTGGGGGGCGTACGCCAAGTTGCCCGGGCCGGGTAGCGGGTTGGGCGTATTGACGGTTTGTGGTGGCAGGGGAAGCGTGGGATCCGGAACACGCGGGGGTGCGCCGGGGGGCGCGTCCATGGTTCGCGGATGGGCTGAGCGCGCGTTCTGTGCAGGAGCCCGGCCGTAGCGGTTGGCCGGTGCACCTGGAACGTCGGGTGCCGGGTGAGGCAGGGACGTCCTGGTTTTCGGCCGCCGGCGTGGAATGGGGCGTGAAGTGACCGGATTCCACGATGTCACCGAGCATGCGGTAATGGGACCGGATGTCGCGCAGGGGGCTGCGGCTCCGTCGTGGCCCGAGGGCGGTTACACGCTGCACCGGTACGGGCGGATCAGCATCGGGGCCTTGCCCGGGGGCCCCGCCGGCGATCTGCGCGGGCCGGAACCCGGCGGTAAGGACGCTCTCACCGAGGCCGAGGCACTGGGTCTGGCGGCGCTGCGGCTGCGGGAGTCGGATGCGTACCGGACGGCCAAGGAGAAGCGGCCACGCGCCGGTGAGAGCTGGGACATGCGGGGCTGCCTCGCGGCGGTGGGTCCACTCCCGGATTCCGGTGTGCTGAGCGCGGATGTCCAGCCGCATTCGACGAACAGTGAGTATCTGGAGGGCAGCGTCGCGGTCGGCATCGTCTTCGTGCAGGGGCCGACGGCCGACCTCCAGTTCACTGAGGACGAGGTGATCAAGGCCGTTGCCGAAGTGCAGGGCGGCCTGGGCTTCTTCACCACGGCCAACCCGGTCGCGGGCATCAGCTTCGCCTACGACATCCAGAACGTGGCCCTGACCGTGTCCCCGGACTCGTCCCTGCCGCCGGACGCGGATGCCGAGACGCTGGAGGCCGTCTGGCGCGATCCGACGCTGGCGTCGCTCGGCCACAAGGCCGACGCGAGCGGGGTTCGCTCCTACATCGAGGCCATCCGCAAAAGCTTCAGCACCCGCTGGGCGTACTGCGTCTTCTTCGCCAGGTACCCGCTCTACAGCTCTGCCTACGCGACCGCGGATCGCACTCACGTGGTGATGGACTATGACAACGGCGCCTACGGGCCGGACAACATCGACACTGTCTTCGCCCATGAAACCGGGCACGTCTTCGGCTGCCCCGACGAGTACGCGTCGGCAGTGCCTCCCTGCGACTGCGGCGGCTCCCACGGACGCTACGGCCTCGTCAACGGCAACTGCGAGACGTGCGCGGGCCGCGGCGGCGCCGACTGCCTCATGAAGTCCAACATCCTCACGCTGTGCCAGTACACCCCCGGCCACCTCGGCTGGTCCCCGCGCCTGCTGCTGCGCGACTACGGCTACGAGAAGGGGGGTTACCGGACCGAACGGCACGTGCGGACCATGGCGCGCGTGACGGCAAACAGGCGGCCGGCCATCTTCGGCTTCGCCGAGGACGGCGTATATCTGTCCCCGGGCCAGCCCGGCGGACGCTTCGGGACCCCGCGACGCGTCGTGACCGAACTCGGCTACGAGACCGGCTGGCGCGTGGAGAAGCACCCCCGCTTCCTGGCGGACGTGACCAGCAGCAGCGGTGACGACATTGTCGGCTTCGGCGATCAGGGTGTGTGGACCGCGCTGGCCGTCGGGGACGGGACGTTCAAGGAGGCGAAGTTCGTGCTCGCCGAATTCGGTTACGAGAGGGGCTGGCGGGTGGAGAAGCATCCGCGCTTCTTGGCGGACATCACCGGCGACGGTACGGCGGACATTGTCGGCTTCGGCGATCAGGGCGTGTGGACCGCGTTGTCGAACGGGGACGGAACGTTCAAGGAGGCGAAGTTCATGATCGCCGAACTGGGCTACGAGACGGGCTGGCGGGTGGAGAAGCATCCGCGCTTCTTGGCGGACATCACCGGCGACGGTACGGCGGACATTGTCGGCTTCGGCGATCAGGGCGTGTGGACCGCGTTGTCCAACGGGGACGGGACATTCAAGGAGGCCAAGTTCGTCCTCGCCGACCTCGGTTACGAGTCCGGGTGGCGCGTGGAGAGGCACCCGCGCCTCATGGCGACCATCACCCTTGACCCGGGGGCGGACATCGTCGCCTTCGGTGACCACGGTGTATGGAGCGCGGTCTCCAACGGCGACGGCTCCTTCCGGAAACCCAAGTTCGTCGTGAACCAGTTCGGCTACGTCGCCGGAGGCTGGCGGGTCGACAAGCACCCCCGTCTCCTGGCGGACACCACCGGTGACAGAGGCCTGGCCGACATCGTCGGGTTCGGTGCCGAAGGCGTCTGGATGGCCCGGTCGCTCGATGACGGCGAATTCGACACACCGGGGCTGGTCAGGCCGCAGTTCGGGTACAGCGCAGGAGGCTGGCGGGTCGACAAACACCCCCGACTCCTGGCGGACACCACCGGGAGCGGAAAGGCGGACATCGTCGGGTTCGGCAACGACGGCGTGTTCGTCGCCCGCATGTGACGCGGCACGTGACGCGGCACGCGGCACCTGTCTCCAGGGCCGTGGCATCCAGGAGAGCTGGCAGCGACTTCGGTCTGGCCGGATACGTGCGCACTACCGTGACGGTTTATGGCAGCTACTGCGAGGGTTTACTGAATCTGCCACCCATGGGTTGATTTGTTCCGAGTCGGGGCTCCGTAGGTTCTCGTCCAGGAAATTCGCGCCGGAAAGGCCGGTGCGAACGGACCGGAACACGGGGAGAAACATGCTGAGTCTGCAGAGGGCTGGCATCGCCGCATCAGCGGTTCTTGCCGGACTGGCCGCGACTGTCTTGCCCGTTGGTGCTGCCGCGGCTCAGGACAGTCCTGGCGGCCGCCAGAGTGTGGGGCAGCAGTTGTCGGCTCAGGCCGGCGACGGTTGGGGCTACATGAAGTTCGCGCACTCCGGGAAGTGCGCCGACCTGCCGGGGTGGAACACCGGGAACGGCGTACAGCTCGATCAGTGGTCGTGTGCTTCGCAGGGAAATCTCTGGTGGGGGTTCTACGGGGCCAGCGACGGCACGGTCCAGGTCAGGAACTACCACAGTCAGAAGTGCATGAACGTCAAGGGCGGGAGCACCGCCAACGGGGCCAAGGTCGTACAGTGGCCGTGCAACGAGCAGGCGAACGGGCTGTGGTACGCGGAAAGGTTCTCGGACGGCACGTACCGGCTGAAGAACAAGAAGAGCGGGAAGTGCCTGAACGTTGAAGGCGCCAGCAGGGGCAACGGCGCTGATCTCGTGCAGTGGCCGTGCAGCACAGCCGGCAACAACCGCTTCGCGTTCATCGACTGACCCCTGGCTGGGTTGAGGGTTCATTTTGCTGCGTCACCGTTGCTGCGTCGGCCGACGCAGCAACGGTGACGCAGCGTGGCCATGAACGTAGGCGCGGACACGTTCAAAGGCACGAGACGCCGCATCATCAAGGCTCCGAGCGGATTTCTGTGGGCCAGACGGTGAGTTGATCTCGGGTGTGCGTGAGGGTCCGGCCCGGAAGGAACTGTCGGAGTGCCGCGATCTCGGCGTCCTCGAAGTAGCCGGTCGCTGTGATCACACCGGTGAGGTGGAGCGTGATCCTCACAGTCCCCGGCGGCCAGATCAGGATTACTGCTCCGTCGCGGGTCACCTGACGGGCCGGCGCTGTGGCGCGTACGCGTTGCAGGTCGCCGTCGTCGAAGGCGCCCTCTAATCGGATGAGACCGGCGCGGTGGGTGAGTTTGCGCGTACGGGCGGGCCAACGTCCCTCTCGGGCGAGTTGCCGGGCGTCATCTGTGTCGAGCGAACGGTTGCGAATGGGAATGTCACTGCATTGTCTGGACATGCGTCACCCCGGATCGTCGGCGGTGTAGTTTGATTGGCGGCTGATTGGCTGCATCTTTGGCGCAGACCGAAAGCGTATGTGTTCACTTCAGCAAATTCAAGTGATCGGATGGGGCGCCGGGCGTCGAGCGCAGGGTTCGGCGGAGTCGTATCGAAAGTGGTGACACGCGCTGAGAGGGCAGTGGGTGTGGGGGAGTTGGGGGAGAGGATGAGTGGGAGCACACCGTTCGCGGGACGGTATGTGCTGGTCGATGAGCTCGGACGGGGCGCGTTCGGGCTGGTCCACCGCGCCTGGGACATCCGTGAGCAGCGGTACGTCGCGGCCAAGATGCTGCAGCAGTCCCGGGCGCATAATCTGCTCCGGTTCGTCCGCGAGGGCGCCACGCGCATCGAGCACCCCCATGTCGTGGCACCGTCCGGCTGGGCCGCAGCTGACGACAGAGTTCTGATCGCCATGGACCTCGTGGGCGGCGGCACGCTGGCGAGTCTGCTCGGTGACTACGGCCCGCTGCCGCCTCGCTATGTGCTCACGCTCGTCGACCAGGTGCTCGCCGGGCTCGAAGCCGTCCACGCGCAGCGGATCGTGCACCGGGACATCAAGCCGGGCAACCTCCTGTTGGAGGCCACCGGCTGGAAGGAACCGCGGGTACGCATCGGTGACTTCGGCCTCGCGCACCAGGGCGGCGACATCCGCATCACCCATGCCCACCAGGTCATCGGCACGCCGGGCTATATCGCCCCCGAACAGTACGACGGTGCCGAGCCGGGTCCGCCGTTCGACCTCTTCGCCGTGGGCGTGGTCGCCCTCCAGCTGCTCCAGGGAGAACACCTGGACGCTGCCGCCCTTGTGCAGGCCTTCGAAGACGACGGCACGCCCCCTGCCGCCCCCGAGCAGGTTCCCGACCCGTGGTGGCAGGTGCTCGCCCTGCTGCTGCAACCAGATCCGCGGCTGCGGATCCCCAGCGCGGCCCGCGCCCGCGAGGCCCTCGCCGCGATCGCACCGCTGCTGCCTGAGCATGACAGTGACAGCGCGATCGAGGTATTCGATCAACTCCCGCCCCTGCCCGACGGCTTCGGCCCCGCCGGCCCGGTCATCACCGAGCCCGCGCCGCCCCGCGCCCCGACGCCGCAGCCGACCGCCCCCACCATGCAACTACGCCGGCACGCCCTCGTGCCGATCGCCTCGCGGCCGGAGCCCGTCCCCACCCCGCCACACCCGCCGGCCTCCGCCGCCACTCCAAAGCCCCCGCCCCCCACACCGGACGCGGGCGAAGCGCCGCGCCCTGCCGGCGTGCCATCCGGGACGGGCCTGCTCACCGTGCTCGGCCTGCTCCTGATCGGTCTGGGCATCTGGGCCTGGGTTTTCGCCTGAACCGGGCCTACGGAGCGAGCAGGCCGCCCGTGGGTCGGCGGCACCGCGAGGCGCCGGGGACTCGTGCTGGTCGCGACCGTGCCGGAGCAGCCGGGGCTTCCCCGGTCGTGGCACCGACCCTGGCCTCGCTGATCACGGTCTCACCGGCTCGGACGGACCGGACGTACCTCTCCCCGAGCCCGTCCGGCCCGGGATCAGGGCGGCCGAAGGTGGCGCCGACGCCCTGCTGAGGGGCCCTGCTCGGCAAGGATACGAACAGGTTCGCAGCTCCGCGGGCGCAGGTCGCTACGCCGCCCGGCGCCGCGCACGCAGCACACGGCCGGCAGAGACGACAAGGACCAGCACACCAGCAGTGAACGAGCCGATCGCCAGCACCTTCATTCCGCCCCCACCGGCAGTCTCGGTTGCCGCGGGGCGCTTACTCCTCTGCGCGGGAGGCTGGGCACCCGGGACCTGGAAGACGCCCGGGTCACCGGCGTACACGGGCCGATTGCGGGCCGAGCCCTCCACGCCGAGGCGTACCGTCAGCCGCAGCGGCGTCCTGCCCCACGCGGGCGCGAGCTCGGGGGAGGCGGTCACCTGCACGAAGTACCAGCCGGGAAACCGCATCGCCGCCGCTTTGAGCTCTGGGGCGGTCCTGTTCTCGTACGCCACGGCAGGCAGCGCGTCCAGCTCGGCGGTGGCCGGCTCGCCGTGGTAGCTCGCCGAGGTGCCTGCCACCTTCATCCGTGCCGGGTTGTACACCGTGACCGACAATCCGTTCGCGACGTACGGCCCCTTCTTCCGCCCGGCGAGCTCGGCGGCAACCGTCAGTCGCTGCCCCCAGTCGACCGGAACCCTGTAGAACCGCGACTGCCCCGGGGCGATCTCATCGGTCGCGGCGCTGCCCCACACCCGTGCAGCCACCGCGAATCCCGCCCCGCCCTCCACCGCGACCGGGGTGCCGTCCGGCGCGGAGGGACGGGGGCTGCGCGCAGCCGGGGCGCCGGCTCGCGACTTCTTCAGCGGGGGCTCGGCGTCGACACGCAGATCAAGCCCCCACGGGGCAGCCCCGGCGCGCTGGCGGTAGCGGGAGACGGCCACGTAATAGGTGCCGGCCTGCTGGCACTTGGCCTCCGCCGCGTCTCCGGCCGGGGCGATCATGCGGCTCGCGGAGGCGGCGAGCGGCTGCGCGACCCCGATCGCGAACCCCGCACCCTGACGGTCACAGCGGTGGCCGTCGGCGTCGAGGAGGGTGACCCGCAGCGAGTTCGTCGCCGTGTGCTCGGTGCTCGGGCCGGGGATGCCCACCACGGACACGTACGTGTGCGACTTCGCGTCGAGGGCGACGCGGTAATAGACTGGTTCGCTGCCCCGGAGCGTGCCGCGATACGGCGTTCCTTTGGCCAGTTCAGGGGCGCTGAGCATGCTGGAACTGCCGCGGACGGTGTGCGCGTCGGGATCGTAGCCATAGGAGTCCGGCTCCGGGGCCGCGTGCGCCGAGGGAACCAGCAACGCGCAGACAAGGACCACGAGGCCCGCGGACATGCGTAACCAGGCTCTTTTCCGTGTCCCCAACCGAGTCCCTCCCGACTACCGTGCGGGCAGTGTGCCCCTGCTCCTCCGCGCCCTCAACTCGACCACAGCCGCAGCTTGTTCACGCGATCAGTATCCTGCCGTCTGCGGTGCTCGACTGTCCGGCCGGGGGGCGGCGAACACCCGGGTCCTGCGCAGTCATGTACGCACGTCTGGCTGTTGGGGAAAGCCGTCGCACAACTCCGGTCCTTCGCAGCCGATGCGCGACGCGAATCGGAAGCGGCTCTCTCAGGGCTGCTGGGTACTCACCTCGACTTGCTCTTCCTGCACGGTCATGGTGCCGAGCGCCGCAGCGCCCACGCCGAAGAGGACTGCGACGGCCGTCGCCGCGCCGACGACCGCAAGCCGCAAGCGCGATCGGCGTCGCTGCACGGGCGGGTCTGCGGCAGGTGGAGCGGGCGTGAGGGGCGTGACCGGCGTGACCCGCGTGATGAGGGTGACAGGCGTGACGGGTGGGGCAGATGGCTGTGCGCTCATCGCGAGCTCCCGGCGAGCAGCCACCCACCGCCGGGTGTCGTCGGCGTCGAGCCCGCATGCGACGACGAAGGCGACGAGGACGGTCTCACGGGGCAGGCGCTCCCGGCGCAGCATGGTCGCGGCCGTCGAATACGGCAGCACCTCGCCCGCCGCGGCAGCCGCGCGCTCCAGCTCCCGGTAGCTGAGGCCCGACCAGGCCTTCAGGCGGCGCAACTCCGCCATGAATGCGGGCGTTGCGGCGGTGCGTGGCGGCACGGGCGGTGGCGTCATGCGGGTCCCTCCGGTTGCAGTGGTGGTCGCTGACCTGCGTATAGGCAGACTCGCACAAGCTCGAACAGCTCATCCGTTGAACGAGCTCACGAGCGGGGCTCAGTTTTGGTCTCACATCTGTCGTCGTCTTCTTGGAGGCATACGTGGGCCGCCCCGGTTCCCTCGCGCTGATACTCGCCCTCGCACTCGTCGGGTGCTCAGATGCTCATACCGTGGCCGGACCAAGGTCCGGGGGAGGGAAGGCGGGAGAGGCCCCGGTCAGCCGGGACCCGGCGGATCCGGACATCGACCGCTACCTCGACCGCGTACTGCCGCAGGGGTCGGGCATCACCGTGGCCGCCGCCCGAGGGGGCAAGCTCAAGCACTGTGCGGGCCGCGGATACGCCGACCGCGCGGCGAAGACCCCCGCGACCTGCGACACCGTGTACGACGTCATGTCGATCACGAAGCAGTTCACCGCCGCCGCGATCCTGAAGCTGGAGATGAGCGGCAAGCTCCGGGTGAGCGATCGGATCGGCGAGCACCTGGGCGCCGTACCCGAGGACAAACGGGCCATCACGCTGCACCAGCTCCTTACGCACACGGCGGGCCTGCCCGAATCGCTCGGCGACGACTACGACCCGCTGTCGCGACGGCAGTTGCTGACCGGAGTACTGAAGGCCCCGCTGCGGTCGGCTCCCGGCAAGGAGTTCCGCTATTCGAATGCCGGCTACAGCCTGCTCGCCGCGATCGTCGAAAAGGCCTCGGGCCTGAGCTACGAACGCTACTTGGCCCAGAGCTTGTTCCGGCCCGCCGGGATGACCCGCACCGGCTATGTGCTGCCCGCGTGGAAGCGCGAGCAGGTCGCCGTCGAGTATGACCGGCACGGGCGCGCCCAGGGACGGCCGATGGACCATCCGTGGGCGCCCGACGGCCCATCCTGGAATCTGCGCGGCAACGGCGGGATGCTCTCCACGACCCGGGACATGTTCCGCTGGCATCGCGCCCTCACCGGCGACAGCGTCCTGTCCGAGACCGCGAAAAAGAAACTCTTCGCCCCGCAGGTACGCGTGCCGCAGCTGGACGGGGCCTATGGCTACGGCTGGGTCGTCGTTGACTCCGATGACGACCGGGTCGCCTGGCACGACGGGGGCAACGACTGGTCGCTGGCGACGGTCGCGGAGTTCCGGCGCGAGGGGATCTTCGTGTTCTGGGTGAGCAACCAGGCCTACCAGAAGGGCAAGTGGAACCTCGAGGACGACCAGATGAAGCTGACGCATGGCATCGCTGAACGGCTGCGACGCGGCGCCTGACGACACGGTCTGTTGGAGTGGCCGTCGGTGTGGGCCGTCGGTGCGGGCCGGGTGGAACCAGGCCCGCACCGCGCCTGCGGGGCCGGCCGCCTTGACACCAGTCTCACTCCAGAAGAGGCCGAAGCGCGAGCGAGACCGTCGCATCGCCTGCGCCCGGCCTCTCGGAGGGCCTTTCGGCGCATGGCGGCCGGGGCAGAGCGAAGAGCGTGGCCGCTTGTCCTGTGCGAGCGGTGCCGGGCAGACAGGCGTCCGGGAGAGGCCACCAGCCACCACAGTGCCCAGCACGGGCACGGGCGCATCGACTTCCCGTCCCCTAAGGGAAGTTGACCTTCCCAGATGTCGTGGCCATGCTGTACCCGCGAAAAAAGGGCCGGGCAGCAGCCCGGCCCGGACCGTCACGTGTGGGGCACGAAGGTGCCGGCCCCGCATCCGGGACGCCCGCTCGCCGCACCGGAGGACTCGCTTGCCCATCCACACGCCCGGATTCCCGCCAGGCACCCTCGCCGATGACGGTCTGCCGATCTGGATTCACGAGGTGGCCGCGACCGAGCAGCACCACGCCCTGCACGTCGTACGTGGTATCGGGCCCCAAGAGACGTTGGAGGCCCTGGGCATCGACCCCCGCAACATCCGCACCTGCATACTGCCCGCCGCCGGGGCCGACCGGTACACCTCCCTGCCTGCCGCGTTCCTAGAAGCCGAGCACGGTCACACCGACACCCTGCTGGCAGGGGCGAACGGGCCCTGGACCTTTGTGTACGACGACTCCGCCGCCGTCGACGAGGAACAGCTGACGGAGCTGTCCTCCGGGAGTCGCGCCGCAGCCTCCACCTCGGTTTCCATCAACGCCGACGTCAGCCTGTCCTACGCCGTCGACGGGGCGATGATCCACCACGTGGACCTCGACGACCTGGTCCTCGAACGCGATCTGCCGCACATGCCCGACGAGCTGCGCACGGCATTCCGGGCAGCAGGGACCGTCAAGCACGACTACCTCTCCGCGGGCAAGGCCGACCACGCGATCTGCATGCGGGCCGTCTGCGCTCTCGCCGGCCTGATCTGGACCGTCCAGGACCTGCGCAGCACACCGCTGTGGGCGGCGGCGTGCGAGTGACCCGGCGGCACCGAGGCCCCGGAGGGCAAACGGATCTGCGTAAGCGAGGGCGGTGACGTCGCATGACGACCGTCCGAGACCGCCGCTTCGAAGACATGGTGTCCACCACACCATGCCACGCACTGCCCGCGCCGATGGTCGGGGCTGCGCACCACGAAGGCCGCGCGGAAAAGCTGTTGTTCAGGCTCGGCCGAGCGCGATACGGTCACCGCACTCTAAAGATCACGCTCTCTGGAAACATCGCCGCAGAACGGGAGCACGCCCGCGCACAGCAGCGCGGAGCCACGGAGGGGCGGCGCCTGATTTTGTCTGCCCTCCGGAGGTTTTTCCATGAAGATCGGTCTCGGTCTCCCCATCGACGATCCTGCCCTGCTGCTGACCTGGGCCCAGCGTTGCGACGTCGGCCCCTTCAGTACGCTCGGCCTGCTCGACCGGCTTGTCTTCGACAACCCAGAGCCACTCATCACCCTTGCCGCACTCGCCGGCGCCACCTCCCGCATCCGCCTTCAGACCGAAGTGCTGATCGCGCCCGTGCACAACACGGCGGTGCTCGCCAAGCAGACGGCGACCCTCGACCGCATGTCCGGTGGCCGGTTCACGTTCGGCATCGGCATCGGCGGACGCGAAGACGACTGCCTGGCCGCGGGCATCGACATCCGGCGCCGGGGGCGCCGACTCGACGAGCAAATGCCTCTGCTGCGCCGGACCTGGCGCGGTGAACCGTATGTCGAAGGCGTCGGGCCGATCGGTCCCGCGCCCTCGACACCCGGCGGCCCGGAGGTGCTGTTCGGCGGCTTCGCCCCGGCAGCGATCGAGCGTGTCGGACGCTTCGGCGACGGCTTCCTCGGCGCGGCGCTGCCCCCGCAGTTCATGGCCGGCCTGTTCCGCGACGTGGAGACGGTCTGGAAGAAGTACGACCGCCCCGGTCGGCCGCGTCTGGTCGCCCAGGTCAACGCCGCACTCGGCCCAGAGCACACCGTCGAGCAAGCCCGGCGCAATATCCGTGACTACTACGCGTTCAGCGGCCGCGCCGATCACATGGCCGATGGTCTGCTCACCGCGCCGGAGACGATCCGTAAGACGGTCGATGACTTCATCGACATCGGTGCCGATGAAGTCATGCTCTACTGCTGGTCCCCGGCCATCGACCAGATCGACCGTCTCGCCGACACCCTCTTCTAGCAACTGACCGTCACCAACCGGGCTGCGGTGAGGGTGACGGGACCCCGTCGAAACCGGTGGGCCGGCTGCCACGGCTTCCACGCCGTTGGCGGTTGGCCCGATGGTCCTACGTCAGCGCGCCGTCCAGCCAGCAGTTGAAGAACCTCCGACCAGCGGTTGAAGCTCGGCCGCACCCAACGCGGTGCCCGATACCCGCTCGTCGAGCAGGAGTTGCGGCATGTCTCAACCCGGGCCGGCAACGCATCGCGCCCCGGCATGTCCGCGCGACCGTGGCACGGACGCGCACTACCGCCACGGTTTACCGGCTGAACCCTCGGGTGGAGAGGCCCTTCAACCCACCGGTTGACGCGCTGACCGGCTCACGTCCGTACCTTCTGTTGGCGTCAGGCAGCACGAGCACGAGCACGAGAACCAGTACGAGCACCAGCCCGAGCCCGGCAACAGATGGAGAACCGGCATGTCCTTCACCACACGCGCCGCCGTCGTCACCGCAGCAGCCGCACTCACCGGGGCGGCCTTCCTGCCCCAGGCCGGTGCCGCCGACACGACGTCTGCCGTACCGACCAGCAAGGTCATCGAAACCCGTGACGGCAGCCCCAAGGCCATCAGCTGCGAGAAGGGCGACGTCTGCTTCTACAACAGCAGCTGGCAGCGTTGCAGTTGGCCGGTGGCCGACATCAACTGGTCCACGGGCGTCCTGCAGTGTTCCTGGGCCAAGACACGCAATGTGTACTACGTGTGGAACAACGGCACATCCAACGCGTCAGGCGTCGCTTACTACCTCAACGTCAATCACAAGAACCGGGTCGGCTGCACTCGCCAGCAGAAGAGCGGCTACCTGCAGAACACGTACAAGGTCGCCTCACACCAATGGGTCAGCGGCAGCTGCGGCTGATCTGCGCCTCGAGGTCGAGAACGACCTCGAGGCGTGCGCGGGAGACGGCTCTGGTCGCCCTGGAGGTCGCCACTTTGCTGCTCGCCCGCCGCGGCCTGTGGACCGATGCCGGTGGGGTTAGTTGAGGTTGCCTTCCATGGCGCTGTAGAGCTCGGTGGCTTCGCAGAAGGCAAGGCCGAGGTGTTCGGCGACGCCCATTGCTTCGTTGATTTTCTGTGCGTCGATCGCGTCGCATTTCAACTCGTGGCGATGGGCGGCCAGGTAGGCGCGGGCGGCGGGAACGGAGGGGGCGGGGGTCAGCCCGCCGATCGCGTAGTTGCTCACGATGGTGGCGGGCGGCGTCGGCCATTGCAGGTGGGGGAACTCCTGGCGCAGCAGGCCGGTCAGGGCGGTCGGCGCGGTGAACCCCGTCGTGTCCAGGCCGGCTTCCGTGCACAGGCGGGTGGGCCAGGTGTATCCGCGGGACATCCATCCGGGTAGCAGGGCTGCGGCGAATTCCACGGCGCAGTAGGGGACCTCGCGTGTCAGCAGCAGGGCCGCGTCGAATTCCCGGCCGTCTTGGCGGCGGACGTGTCGCTCGCCGTTGCGCAGCGCGATCGCTGCCCCGCGCAACATGCGCAGCGGGGTGGTGAGGCTGTCGGCGAGTGCGTCATCGCCGGGCAACTGCCCGGTCGTGTCGGGTTCGATCCGTCGGGCCAGGGCGGGGTCGAGCCGGTTGGCCATCTCGGCTGCGATGGCATCCACGCCGTCGGCGGGTGCCGCGAGGTAGCGCTGCAGATCCCGGGTGATCTGCTCGGGGCCGTCGCCGGTGATGAAGAACGGCCGTCCCCAGACGTACAGGTGGGCTTCGAAGGGGACCTGGTCGTGATCGTGTGCGTAGTCCTGCACGCCCAGGGCCCAGGCTTTGGCGCGGAAGCGGACCTTGCGTATCTCGACGGCCCGGGCGACCAGATCGTCGATGTCGTCGTCCTGGCCCCGTCCGGCCAGGAACGGGAGCAGCCGACGCTCGATGAGGGGCAGGTCGAGCGGGTGGAAGCTTGTATCGAATCCCATGGGCGGAACCCTAATGTGTGGGGGGTCTTTGAAGTTGTATGTCCGTGCGAGGAGTTCAGCTGGTCGGCGCTGGGGAGCCACCGCCGTGCACAGCTGTAGTGTCTGCGACCGGCCGCTCACACAGCAGGAACTCCACCAGGTGTGGATCTCGATCCGCGTGACCACCGACGTGCTGCCCCTACTGGTCAACGCCTGCTCGCCCGAGTGTGTGGATGCCCTGCCCGACGGCGACGAGGACTACATCGCTACACCACACAAGGGCGGCAACGTCCATCAACCGCAGCCTGACTGGGACTGACCGTCCTGAACCGATGCCGGCCGCTGGTCTATGAGCGACGCCAGTTGAGCAGTACTGCGTCGACCGCGGTGTGCAGAGTCGTTGCCGCCACCCCGTCGCGCAGCTGCGTGGAGAGGCCGAGGAGGAAGCTGTGGATCATGGCGGTCACGCCGTCGATGTCGGCATCGGCATCGAGTTCGCCCGCGGCGATGCCCCGCTCCACGCATGCCCGGATGCGTACCCGGTCCGCTTCACGCCGTGCCGTGACGGCCGCGCGTACGCCCGCGTGCTCCTCTCCCGGCGCCCGCATCGTGCCGGAGAGGGCGATGAGGCAGCCGACGGGGTGGGACGAGTCGGCCTGCATGTCGATCGAGCCGTGCAGCAGGGCGGCCACCGCCTCGCGCGGGCTGACCGTCTGGTCCTCGATGACGCCGGTGGCACCACCGGGGCCCTTCATGTAGTGCTCGACGGCCTGCTTGAACAACCCTTCCTTCGAGCCGAAGGCGCCGTACAGGCTCGCGGAGGACAGCCCGGTGGCGGCTCGCAGTTGTGCCAGTGAGGTCGCTTCGTAACCCTGCTCCCAGAAGAGCAGCATCGCGGCTTCCAGTACGCACTCCATGTCGAAGGCGCGGGGACGGCCGGCCGGCGGCATATGGACCTCCTGCATCAGCGTCATGGACGACGGTTTCGGCACGGGGGGCGTTTCTCCGTGCCCCGCTTCCCTCCCATATTGGACCAACCACTCCACAAAACGCCAAGCGTCGAGGCGCTCGAACGCGGGGGTGCGCAGTGACCCCGGTCACTTATGGATCATCCAATCCGTAATCGCTTGACCCTCGCACCGGGCCGGGCAAGTATTTCGGTATGAACGATCCAGAATTCGATAAGGGCAGCAGCACGGCCCGCTCCCCGCTGAGCCGCGCGATGGTGCTGCTGCTGGCGGTGACATGCGGCGCGGCGGTCGCGAACATCTACTACGCGCAACCACTGTTGCCCGTCGTCTCCGAGGCGCTGGGGGTCTCCGAGGGGGCCGGCGGTCTGATCGTCACCGCCTCGCAGATCGGCTACGCGCTTTCTCTCGGACTGCTGGTGCCGCTCGGCGACGTACTGGAGCGGCGTCGGTTGGTGAGCGGGCTGCTCGCCCTGAGCGCTGTCGCTCTCCTCGGTGCGGCGGCCTCGCCCTCGCTGGGTGTGCTGTACGCCGCGGTCGCGCTGGTCGGAGTGACCTCCGCCGTGGCACAGATCGTGGTGCCGATGGCAGCCTCGCTGGCCGCCGACCATGAACGCGGCGCGGTGGTGGGCACGGTCATGAGCGGCCTGCTCATCGGCATCATGCTCGCGCGGACGATTGCCGGGGCGCTGGCCGAATTCGGTGACTGGCGGCTGGTGTTCGTCTTCGCCGCATGCGTCATGGTGCTGCTCGCGATCACTTTGCGGCTTGTGCTGCCTCTCGTGCCGCCGACGGCGAAGACGCCCTACCCCCGGCTGCTGAGCTCGGTGGTGACGCTGGTGCGCACCGAGTCGCTGCTGCGCAGGCGCATGGCTCTGGCCGCGGTCGGCATGGGCGCCTTCACGGTCCTGTGGACCGCCTCGTCGTTCCTGCTGGCCGGCCCCGCCTACGGGTACGGTCCGGCGGTCATCGGCCTGTTCGGTCTGGTCGGGGTCGTCGGGGCCGCCGCCGCGTCGGTGGCGGGCCGCCTCGCGGACCGGGGGCACGCCCGCCGGGTGACCACCGGCGGGCTGATCGTGCTGACGGGCAGTTGGGGCGTACTCGTCTTCGCCGGTCAAGGCGGTCCGCTCGGCCTCGGCGCGCTGATGATCGGCATCGTGGCGCTCAACCTGGGACAGCAGGCACTGCTGATCAGCCATCAGAGCGTCCTGTACCGCCGCATCCCGCACGCCCGCAGCCGGGTCACGACCGCCCTCATGGTCTCCGCCTTCGCAGGCAGCACCGTCTCCTCCGCCCTGACGGCCGCGCTTTATCCGCGCGTGGGCTGGACAGGAGTCTCCGTGCTCGGAGCCGGGATCGCGCTGATCGGCCTCGCGGTCTGGTCCCTGGAACTGCTCCGCCCGAGCCCCGCGGAACCGCTCGCCGACCCCTCAGCGGACGAGAACCTCCACGCCGACGCCCACCCGGCCCGCACCTCTCCCGCAGGCCCGGACCGCACCCACGTACACACACCGGAGACCGCTGATGCCTGAGATCCGCCGAGTGGCGATCCTGGACGACTACCAGCACACGGCACACCGGCACGCCGACTGGGATTCCCTGCCCGAAGGCACCCGTCTCGCCTATTTCTCCGAGCACTTGGGCAGCGCGGAGGAGGTGATCGCCGCACTGGAGCCGTTCGACGTGGTCGTAGCCATGCGCGAGCGCACCCCGTTCCCCGCCGAGGTGCTCGACCAACTGCCGAACCTGCGCCTGCTGGTGACCACAGGGCCGGCCAACGCAGCCATCGACACGGCCGCGGCCGCACAGCTGGGCATCGTGGTGTCCGGCACCCGCGCCGCGGGACTGACCTCCACGGCCGAACTGACCTGGGGACTCCTGCACGCCCTGAGCCGCTCACTGCCCGCCGAGGACCACAACCTGCGCGAAGGCGCCTGGCAGACAACCGTGGGGCGCGACCTGCACGGTGCCCGCCTGGGCGTGATCGGTCTCGGCAGCGTGGGAAGTCAGGTGGCCCGCGTAGGAGTCGCCTTCGGCATGGACGTCGTCGCCTGGAGCAGCCATCTCGACACCGGGCATGCCGAAGCACTGGGCGTCACTCCTGTCAGCAAACGAGAACTGCTGACCACCTCGGACGTGGTGACGCTCCACGTCCGGCTCTCCCCGCGTACCACCGGCCTCATCGGTCCCGACGAACTCGCCCTCATGCGGCCGGACGCGCTGCTGATCAACACCTCCCGGGCACCCGTCGTCGACGAGCGGGCGCTGCTGGCCGCGCTGCACGCCGGAACGCTGGGCGGGGCCGCCCTGGACGTGCACCTCACCGAGCCGCTGCCCATCGATTCGCCGTGGTGCGACGCTCCGCGCACCGTCCTCACCCCACACCTGGGCTACGTCACCGCCGGTGCCTACGAAACCTTCTACCGCGACGCACTCGCCGACATCCTCGCCTACGCCGCCGACAAACCGATCCGCGTACTCACCCCATGAGCGGACCACGCCCCACCACTGCCACACACGAACGAGGAAAGAAACCCATCATGACCACCAGCGAGCAGCCCACCATCACCCGCCCGCAGCACGAGCCCGCCGACGACTCGGGGAGTCGCCTGCCGCGTCTGTGGACGCGGACCCTGGGAGACCTCACCCTCACCTACGTCCCCGACGCCGGCGTCCACATGATCCCCACCCGGGTCTACCCCGCCTCCGCCGACAAGGACTGGACAGCCCACGGTCCCCATATGACGGACGCGGGCCACCTGGCCATGGGGTGCGGCGCGCTGCTCGTCGAGCGCGGAGGGAAGCCACTGCTCCTGGACGCCGGTCATGGCCGTATCTCGGGCCAGGACCCGGAACACTTCCAGCACGGCTTCGACCACGTACAGACCCTCCCCGATCACCTGGAACGTCTGGGCGTCGACCCGGCCACGCTGGAGACAGTCGCCTTCACCCACCTGCACGACGACCACACGGGATGGGCCCGGCCGGATGCCGTCGACGACCCGCGCGGCCTGTTCCCCCACGCGCGCTGGGTCGTCGGACAGGGCGAACTACAGGGCCTGGACCCCGCCTCCGGCCCCCGGCTCGCCGGACAGGAGACACGGACCACAGCCGTCGCCGACGGAACGGAGATCGCCGAGGGAGTACGTGCCTGGGCGCTGCCCGGGCACACCACCGGGCACACGGCCTACATCCTCGAGACCGGCGACGGCCGCCGGATCGTGGCCTTCGGCGATGCCATGCACTCACCCGTCCAGGTTCAGCACCCCGACTGGGAGGTCGTCCTCGATCACGACCGCGCCCGGGCCGAGGAATCACGCCGCCGACTGGTGGAATTCCTGGCCCGGGACGGCGTCTTCGGCTTCGGCGTGCACTTCGCGGACCAGCAACTCGGCACCGTCGACGACACCGGCCGCTGGCGCCCTTGGGACGACAAGACGGATAACCGGTAGGTCCCCGCAGTTCTCGCCGCGATACGGCAGCGCGCCCGTGTACGCCCCAGCCGGGGACGGAGCGGAACCGTGCGCGGCAGGCCGGGAGGTGCCGGGTCGGCACGCCAGGCGAGGTAGCGTCCGTAGATCTCCTGGCTGTCGGGCGCACGGTCGGTCGACGATGTCCCAACTCCTCCGGCACAGGCTCCTGATGGGGCTTCTGCTTCTGCGTCTGCCCCGTCCGCGATGATGGGTGGCGAATAGGGGGGGCGGGATGACGCAACTGTTGCGCAGGGACCTTCGGGGGAGACAGGGCACCGCACCGTCGTCGGTATCGATGGCTGTGCTGTGGGTGGAGGGTTTCGGCCTGATTCTGTCTTTGCCGCTTTTCGGAGTGATACCGGATGCGACGTCGGTCTTCGTGCTTCCTGCGGTCGCCGTGGCGCTGTTCTTCGTCGTCGCGTTGGTATCTGCCGTCTTTGTGCTGCCTTCTGTCGCCCTCGGTCATTGGTTGGCAGGGTGGAGGGGCAGCGGGAGGCGCGGCTGGTGGGTGGCGGGCGCGGCCCTGTTGGTGTTGGTGCTCGTCGGGGGCCTGTCGCTGTTGGTCGTGGCCTCCTGTGAAGGGGGGTCTGTGTTCAGTTCGTGGCGGAACAGCCTGGACTGGTTGCTGTACGCATCAGTCTTCTACTGCATCTCCGTACCGGCAGTGCTGGCCGCGCACAAAGTGGTTGTGCGTACGGACGAGGGTTACCGGGTTTGGCCGGCCCGGCAGGTCCTGGGATACGGGTCTATCGCGTTGCTGGTGGAGTCGCTGGGGGTCCTGTGGGGGTTGATCGTGCTCGGCTGAACTCGCTGGCTGTCGTGCTCTGGCTGTCGCGCCGGAGTGCCGGCCAGCGGTGTGACCCGGTGGGGGAGCCGATCGGCGCTGCACGATCCGTCCCGGGGAAGACCTGGGGACACCCTGTCCGGCGCGGAGGACTGGAAAAGCCGCGAGAAGGCGGTGGCCAAGGAGCGGACAGGGGGCTCGGCGACGATGGTCGTCGAGCCCCCTGTCGGCCTCAGTGGAAGACCCGCTCCACGAACGCGTCGAGGTTGCCGCGCAGACGCTCGATCTGCTGCTCGACAGTGAGGGACTCCTCCATGCGCCCGCCCGGTGCCGCCTTCTTTTTGCCCCGTGCGTACAACGAGCAGTCCAGGTCGGCGCAGATGTAGAGGCCCACCGAGTTGCCTTCGCGGCCGGCCGGCCCTGCCTTGGGGGCGGTCATGAGCAAGACGCCGCTGCCGGGATGCGTGGTCAGGCACAGGGAGCACAGGCTGCGGCGCAGGAAGCCGCGGTTGCCGGAGGCGGAGCGCAGGGACAGACCGACGAGTTCATCGGCGCGTTCGACGACGAGATACCTGCGATCGGGCGCGGACAGATCGAACCAGCCCAGGAAGTCCAGGTCGTCCCAGCGGTCGAGGTCCGCCAGGTTCTTGGGCAGGGGCAGGCGTTTGGCCTCGCCCTTCGAGCAGTTGACGAACGAGGTACGAATGTCGTGCTCGGTCAGGGGTTTCATGGAGGATCCCTTCGTGGGGTGGGGTGGTGTGGGCGTGGTGGGTCACGACTCCGGGCTTGCTAGGCCGGTGCGTCGGTTCCGGCGTGCTTCGGCGTCTTGTGCCGTACGGTGAGGCCCGCTACCAGGGCGGCCAGCAGCAGCACGCCCGCCGAGCACCAATAAGCGACGGAGAAGCCGTGCACCATGCCTTCGTCGAGGGTCGCGCGGCCGTGGGCCGGATCGGGCAAGTGCGAGTGGACGTAACGGTTGGTGGCGCCGGTGGCGATGGTGTTGAGCAGGACGGTGCCCAGCGAAGCGCCCATCTGCTGGACGGTGTTGAGGACAGCCGAGGCCACGCCGGCGTCCTGTGCGGGCACGCCGGCGGTGGCCGTCGCGTAGACCGGCATGAAGGTCAGGCCCATGCCCAGGCCGAGCAGCAGCAGGGCGGGCAGCACATGCGGGACGTACTGCGCATGCACGGTCAGGCCGCTGAGCAGCACCATGCCGGTGGCGGCCAGCACCATGCCGGACGACATCAAGGTGCGCGGCGACGTGCGTGGCAGCAGGCGGGCCGCGATCTGGGTCGCGCCGATGACGATCCCGGCCGAAATCGGCACGAAGGCCAGGCCTGTTCGCACCGGCGGGTAGCCGAGGACGACCTGGAGGTAGTACGTCAGGAACAGGAAGACGCCGAACATGCCGATGGTGGCCAAGCCCATCGTCGCGAGCGATCCGGCCCGCACACGGTCCTTGACGATGCGCAGCGGCAGCAGCGGGCTCGCCGCGCGGCTCTGCCACCACACGAATGCGGCGAGCAGGATCACGCCGGCCGCGAGCAGCGTGAGCACCGACGGGCTGCTCCAGCCGCGGGGTTCGGCCTCGCCGAAGCCGTACACGAGGGCGACGAGCCCGCCGCAGCCAAGGAGCGCGCCCGGCACGTCCAGGCGACCGCCCCGGCGGCCGGAGCGGTCGCGCAGGAAGGCCGGTGCGCCGAGCAGGGCGGCCAGCGCGATGGGCACGTTGACGTACAGGGACCAGCGCCAGTTCAGGTACTCGGTCAGCAGACCGCCCACGATCAGCCCGACCGCGCTGCCGCCTCCGGCCAGCGCACCGTAGACCCCGAACGCCCTGGCCCGCTCCTTGGGGTCGGTGAATGTCGTCGTCAGCAGTGACAGGGCCGAGGGCGCCAGGACCGCCGCGAACGCGCCTTGCAGGGCCCGCGCCGTGAACAGCATCCCGGGGCCGGCCGCCGCGCCGCCCAGCGCGGAGGCGGCGGCGAACCCGGCCAGGCCGATGACGAAGGTGCGCTTGCGGCCCGCCAGATCGGCGATCCGGCCGCCGAGCAGCAGCAGCCCGCCGAAGGCCAGCGTGTAGGCGGTGATCACCCACTGCCGGTCGGCGTCCGACATGCCGAGGGAGCGCTGGGCGGAGGGCAGCGCGATGTTCACGATGGTGCCGTCAAGGATCACCATCAGCTGGGCGAGGGCGATGACGGCCAGCGCCCACCAGCGCTTCGGATCTGGTGCTGGTGCCGGTGGCGGCACCGGAGGCGCGGCGGGAGCCTCGTGGCCCGGGGAACGGTCGTTGGCGGCCGTGGAAGGGGAGGACGGGAGGGATTCCCCTCCGGGACGTTTCTTGCTCATGGCGATCACGCACGTTTCGTGTCGAAGTGCTGTCGAGACAGCCGGCCGGGGACGGTCGCAGTGGTGACGACGGGCCGGTGTACACAGCACGGGGACACGGCATGGCGGTGGGGCAGCGGTAACCGCGGACAGCACCCGGGGCCTGCCTCACCAGCCGCGTGTCACTCACGCCGGCGCTTTTGCTGGTCGTGAGGCGGAGAGTGCCGAGATCACGGTGACCAGCAAAAGAAGGGCCCGTCTTCGGGCACGCGCCCCCGCGGTCCGCGCGGCGACGAGCCGCGCAGGCCAGAACATCTCGTGACGCGGCATCTCAGCAAGATGCAAGATGCCGAAGACAAGAAACAAGAAGGGGGGAAGAGTTACCGCGCGCCGCAGAGGAGGGAGGGCACACGGCCGGAGGCAACTATGGCCGCAACGCATTTGGCACGATCCATGTCTCTCGCCTCCTTCCGGGCAGGGCACGCGCTACGTGTCGGCGCCGAGCACGCCGAGCGGGGCGGCAGAGAACCTGCCGCGCGAAATCCCGGACAGGGTATCCCATCGGCTGCGTGGACGGGCAGGGGTGCTGGGCCTGGTCGAGCCAGGCCAGGGCGTGCGTGCGCAGAGGTGCTGCGGTGACCGCGTAGGAGAGTGAGTCCTCTCGCGCTGACATGCAGTGGTCAGGGCGGGTGGCTTCGCCGGCGAGGAGCAGCAGTGTTCAGCGGGTGTTCCGGGGAGCGATAAGCGATCTCGATGCGGGAGATGTTGGTGCCGGGCGAGCGCGGCTGTGGCTGCAGGGCCGCGCGATGCCGACTGCGCCAAGTCCGCTACCGCGGCCGCGCGTTTTGATGCCGGCTGCCCACCTGCTCCAAGGCGGCCTCGTAGGCGTGCAGGGCGGTGATGACGGTGGCGCGCGCCGCGGGGTCGAGACCACGCATGACGCCTTCCCAGGCGGAGGCGCTGCCGGAAAGCCACTCGCTGATCGGTGCGGAGTAGGCGGGGGCGATGGCGATGATACGGCGGCGGCGGTCGGCGGGATCGGCAGTGCGCTGCAGGACCCCTGGCCCTGACAGCTCACTGACCATGAGGCTGACAGTCGTCGGGGCCACCTCCAGTCGGGCGGCCAGTTCGTTGACGCTGGTGGGGCCGTCGTACTCAAGGTGCGCCAGCAGCGCGAGGTGTCGTGGTGCCAGGTCCATGCCCTGGAGCGCCGGAGGGACGGGCAGGCGCTTGGCTCGGCCGACGAGCCGCGGCATGAGCAACAGCAGGGTGCGGACGGCCTCGTCGACGGCTGGTCCGTCCGATTCCGTGGACATCGGCAACCTCTTCCAACTACCTTTGATTACAAAGGCTTTGAGTCTAAAGGGAACGAGGACCACTATGCCGCATCTCACCGTCCACCTTCCAGAGAACAGACTGACCGGCAGGGAACTCATGCTCGTCGCCGCACTGACCGAAGCCATCGCCGACGTTTACGGCGAATGGGCCCGCGACCTCGTAAGCGTCCGCCTGGCCGGCGTCCCCGCAGGCCGTTTCGCGCAGGGCGGCAAGGCCGTGGACACAAACGCCTCGGTGACCTTGGGTGTCCGCGCCGGCCTCTTCGACCGCCCCGACGCCGCCCAGATCACCGCGCGCCTGGGCACCGCGCTCACCGACGCGGTCACGCGCGTCATCGGCGATGACGTCCGCGCCGGCACCACGGTCGAACTCGTGGCATCACCGCCGGAACGCACCTTTGTCGGCGGTGCCCTCGCCGTGTGACCGTTGCTTTGAGCCTCTGCGGCTCGCGGCCTTCCGGGCTTTTCGGCCCGGAAGGTCCGTCACGTCACCAGAGCATGAGGACTTTGGTGCGCCACCCGCCTGCCTGCCCCGCCCCGCATCCGTCTTGCGGCGGGTGCGGGTGGCGCGGGTCTTACGGTCGCCTCCACCTGGGATTGGCCGCCCTGGAGCTGGCGTTGGTGTGCAGCGGCCCGCACGCCCCCGGCATCGACATCAACCCGGCCACCGGACAACGCGAAACTCAGGACCAATGCATGAAGTTGTCGTGGCACGCGGCCTCGAACACCCACGTCCGGGAGCTGATGGCGCGCGGCGGGGCTTACGGCTTGTGGGTCACCCAGAGCAGTTCCGCCGGCCAGCGGTGTGCCCAGTCGTGCGGTTCGGTTTCGTTGTAGCCGTTGGGCGTTGTGGGTTCGGGCCGTGGTTCGATGAGGTCGTCGATGACCAGGCCCGCGCCGCGCAGGACCCTGACCCAGTCGCCGTAGGTGAGCTGATAGCTCCTCGCGCCGCCGTCGTTTTCGGCGATGGTGTCCAGCCCGAAGTAGTCCTGCTGTAGCGTCGTGGTCACGCGGCTGCCGTCTTCGTCATAGCAGGCTTCGAACCATGGGCTGGCGACGTTGAACACCAGGCGCCCGCCCGGGCGCAGGACGCGTGCGGCCTGCGGGACGGCCAGGTGCGCAGGCGCCCAGCTGAGCCCGCCGAAGTCGCAGAACACCAGGTCGAAGCTGTCGGCGGCGAAGGGCAGCTGTTCGGCGGCGCCTTGCACCAGCGGGTAGCGCGCCGCTCCCATCGCACGGGCAGCTGCGGCGAGTTGGGCTTCGGACAGGTCGAGCCCGACCACGGACGCGCCCTCGGCGGCGAGCGCCCTGGACCACTGTCCGGCGCCGCAGCCGAGTTCCAGGACGCGCTTGCCGGTGACGTCGCCCAGGGCGTGCAGGTGCACGTCGGGGATGGAGTACATGCCCCACAGCCTGGGTGCGGCGCCGATCTGCGGGTCGTGCTCATGCTGGTAGGCGCTGCTGATCTGGTTCCAGAGCCGCCGGTTGGCGGGGATGCTGTCCACGTGCCGACTCCAGCACTGCCTGCCGGGGGCGGTCAACACGATTGATCAGGACGCTGGCCGGCCCTTGCCTCGGTCCGGCCCTGGTCAGGCCCGTAATCCGCCGGACGAGCCCTGAAGGGGCCGGGAGTATGGGTGGGCATTGCCACCGTCGTTCTGTTTACAGAACGTTCTGCTTGTGGAACGCTCGTTGCGTCACGGCCGGTGCATCGACGGCACGTAAGGGGGCGCAAAGCTGTGGAACTGGCACAGGAGGTGGGTGCGCGGCTGCGCGGTCTGCGTCGGCACCGCGGCCTGTCGCTGTCGGAACTGGCCCGCCGCTCCGGCGTCGGCAAGGGCACGCTCTCGGAACTGGAGACCGGCCGGCGCAATCCGACCCTGGAGACGCTGTACGCGCTGACCACCGCCCTGGGGGCGCCGCTGAGCACGGTCGTGGGCCCCGCCCCGGTTCAGGGCGCGGCGGTGCACGCGGTGCTGACGGACCGTGTGCAGGACGCGGCTGCGGTCTCGGAGGTGTATCGCGTCCGCATCCAGAGCGGCGCGGTGCAGCGCTCGGCTGCTCATGCGGCGGGCACAACGGAACACCTGTTGGTCTTCAGCGGCACGGCCCGGGTCGGTCCCGCCTGCGCCCCGCTCAAGGTGGGTCCGGGCGGCCACGCCCGGTGGGCGGCGGACGTACCGCATCTGTACGAGGCGGTAGGCGGGGATGTGGAGGGGGTGTTGGTGGTGCGCTACCCGGTGGCATGAGAGGCCTGCGCCGCACCGTCTTGTGCCGGGCCGCGACCACCGCCGATCGGTCGTGGGATCCACCGCTGCGGCAGGAGACCGAGAGCATCCGGTCCGCAGGCCCGGGGCTGACGGCCGGTCCGGCAAGGGCGGGAAGAGTCAGCCCTGCCGCTCCCACTGGGTGGCGAGGCCCTGCACAGCCAGCTACGTCGTCGAGAAAAGGATGATCCCGGTAAATGTCTGTACGTATCGCGCGCCCCGACGAACTACCCGCCTTGGTCCGGCACTCCGACCAGCCCGAGCGTAACGCCGGGACGGCCGCCTACCTCACCGACCTATTGGCCAAGAAATGTACCCGCCCTCAGTGGTGCCTGGTCGCGGAGGACGAGGCCGGTCGGCTCACCGCGGCCACCGCGCTGTGGACCATCCCCGGCAACGACGTCCCCAGGGCCCTGGTGCTCCTGGAGGCACCGTGGGACGAACCCGGCCTGGCCACCGGCCGGGCGCTGCTCGCCCAGGCCGTCGCCCTGGCCGGGTCGCTCGGTGCCGAAGAGCTGGAGCACGTCATCGACTCGCCGGCGCAGCCGCCGCAGTTCCAGGCGCAGCCGGAACAGCGCGCCGAGCTTCTGCGTCTGGCGGGCTTCGAGCGCGCCCGGGACGGTCGCCGCTTTCGCCGTCGCTCCGGGGCGGAAATCACCTCGTACGATGACCGGTTGGACTGGCATTCCCTGCCCACTGTGGGCCGTGAGCCGTTCATCGCTCTGCTCGCCGAGGCGCTGCCGACCAGCGCCGACGCCCACCTCGCAGCCAGGGTCGCCCGGCACGGAGCCCGGCGTGCCGCGGAGAGCCTCTTCACGGACATGGAGGAATTCTCCTACGAACCCCGATGGTGGGAGGTCGGCTACGCTCCCGACGGCACGCCGGCTGCCATCAGCCTCCCCGCCCGGAACCCCTCGACCGCGGTGATCGGCCTGGTGGCTGTGTCTCCCGCCTGCCGGGGCAACGGCTACGCGACGGCGGTGGTGGCCCGCGGCACGCGGCTGCTGCTCGAAGCGGGCGCCGAGGAGATCCGCGGCGACTGCGACGCGGCCAACACTGCCATGATCATGGCTTTCGAACGGGCAGGCTACGAGAACTTCGCCGACCGCCAGGAGTTCTCCCGCCGGTTGTGAGCGAGGGGCGCTCCCGCGCCGTAGTGAGTGGCGAGCGCCCCTGCCCGCTCCGGCCGGCAGGGCATGGGCGAGGGCCTGTGAGCGCCCGGCCGCGCGAGGCCTGCCCCCGATGGCCCGCGTTCGACGTGGAGCGAGCATGATGACGACAGCGCATTCGGCACTGGATCGCACGGCGGTCCTCCGCTCGCGGCTGGCCGCCCCCGACCCGTGGAATGAGCGGTGCGAGTAACTCCCCTCCACCTCGGCGAGTTCGTGACGGCGTACCACGCCACCACGATCCGCCATCTGGCGGCCTGTGACGACGGACCCTAGATGGCGGCCCCGGCCTCGAGGTCGAAGGGGACACCTGTGAGCTGCTCGCTCGCCGCCCATGGTCGCCTGCCCTCCACGGGGTGGCCGGCGCCTGTGGGGAGCTTGGCGGGCTTGGGGGTGCCGGAGGTCTGGTCCCGTCCGGCGGGGCCGATGAACCTGCCCGACTGGACGTACGGGCTGGTCGCCGCGTACAGGGAGGGCCAGGCCGCACCCTCGGCCGAGCCCATGAGCAGGCGTGCGGCGATCGGGGTGACCATGCGGCTCAGAGCGCCGGTGCCGTGCTGCTGCAGGCCGGTCATCGCCGATCCCGGGTGGACGACGAGCGCTTTGACGGGGCTGCTTGCAGTGCGGCGCGCGAGTTCGAGGGTGTAGACGATGTTGGCGCGCTTGGACTTGGCGTAGGCGCCCATGGCGCGGTAGCTCTTTTCGCTCATCAGGTCGTCCAGTCTGCCTGTCGGCCACCGCGCCGCGATGGCGCTGACGGTGACCACGCGCGGTGCGGACGAGCGGTGGACGGCGGGCCAGATCTGGGCGTTGAAGGCGAAGTGGCCGAGGTGGTTGGTGCCGACCGTCATCTCGAGGCCGTCGTGCGTGGTCCGGCGCTCGGGCAGGTTCATCACGCCGGCGTTGTTGAAGAGCAGGTCAATCGTCTCGGTCTCGGTGATTCGGGTGGCCGCGTCGCGGACGGAGGCGAGGTCGGAGAGGTCGAGCACGAGGGTGTCGGTCCGGGCCTCGGGGGTCGCGGCGCGCACAGCTTCCGAGGCCTGGTCCAGCTTGGTCTGGCTGCGGCCGGCCAGGATGACGCGGGCCCCGTGCCGGGCGAGCGCGCGGGCGGTCTCGAGTCCGATCCCGCTGTTACCGCCGGTGATCAGTGCCGTGCGGCCGGTCTGATCGGGGATGTCGTCGGGAGTCCAGTGGTTCACTGCGGTCACGCTCCTCGGATTCGTTGATTTGGTGCCCGGTCATGCGTCGCTCGGCAGGGTCGTGAGGTCGAGCTGGAAGAGCATGCCGAGGATGTCCTCGGCGAAGGCGGTTTCGGCGACGACGACGACGACGACGCGGATGTGATGCTGTCCAGGCGCATGCCGCTGAAGGGCCCGCCGGCGCTGGGCCGCCGTGGACTTCCTGCAGGTGTCGGGTGGCGCGGTGTTCTCCCGGGCTGCCGCCGCGCCGGGTCATGTCGGCGGCCCGGAGCTGGTCGACAACGTCGAAACAGCCCGGTTGGCGGCTTCGTCGATGAAGGGTGTCGGTCCTGGTGCGCAGCCCGAGAAGTGACCCCCTTTTCAGACCGGTGGTCTCTTCGGCTGCAACCCCAACGTAGAAGACCGCCGGTCTGATGTCAAAAGACCGGCAGTCTGTAACCTGGGGGTATGACGAACTTCCAGCGCGCGCGCAGTGAGGAGCAGCGTGAGGTACGGCGCCAGGCCATCCTCGACACCACCGCCGCCATGCTCGAGGAGATGCCCCTCGGCGAGATCAGCCTGAACGAGCTGAGCCGCCGCGTCGGGCTGGCGAAGTCCAATGTGCTGCGCTACTTCGAATCGCGCGAGGCGATCCTGCTGGAACTGCTCGACCGTGCCTGGCGGCAGTGGGTGGCCGACTTGCCTGCCCTTGTGCACTCTGGCATCGATCAGGACGCTCCGGTGAGCCGGCGTGCAGAGCAGTTCGCCGCCGTCATCGCAGGCTCACTCGCCCAACGCCGGGTCCTGTGTGACCTGCTGAGCGCGCAGGCGGGCGTACTGGAACACAACGTTTCCCCGCAGGTGGCTGCCCGCCATAAGCGTGCGGCCGTGGCCAACGTCGCCGACATCGCGGCGTTGATCCACCAGTATCTTCCTGAACTGGGCGACAGGGCAACGCAGTTGACCGCAGCCATGATCATGGCCGTCGGCGCGGTGTGGACACACGCACGGCCCTCCCCGGCGATGCTTGCCGCCTATGAAGCCGACCCCTCGCTCACCGCGTTCAAGCTGGACTTCGTGACTGCCCTGCAGGAGATGCTGGCCACGCTCACCGTGGGCGCCATCGCCCGCTCCTCCGCCTGAGCCCGTCCGGGCAGTAGCCGTGGGCCGGGCAGCGATGGCCGGCCCACGGTGGCTCCGTACGGCACTCCTGCCGGTCCATCACTGACCCGGACGCGCCCCGGGCGCCGCCCCTTGGGGGGTCAGTGGGTCGGGGTCGTCTTGACGTGTGCGGTAGCCGTCGCGGAAGACGGTGGTGTAGACGTCGTCGCCCAGAGCCCCACGCGCCTGCTCCTCGCAGCTCCGTCGGGCGGCGGTCCACTCCGAGACGCCGAGCTGTGGTACGCCGAGGGTGTCCCACAGCTGCTGGGCGAGGCCGAGGAGATGCGCGGTCCGCCGGGCGTCCCCGGCCGCGACGGCGGCGGCGGCGAGGACGTCCAGGGCAACGGCCATCCCGAGCGAGTCGTCGAGGCGACGCTTGGTGAGCCACGAGGCCCGACCGTGTTCGAACGCGGCCTCCACCCGGCCGCGGGCCAGCTCTGCGCGCGCGCACATGTAGTCGGCGAAGGCGCGCGACCACTGCTCGCCGTGCCGATCGCAGTCAGCCATGACGTGGTGCAGTACGGCGACGGCCTCGTCGATGCGGCCCTCGCCGATGTACACCACGCTGCGTACGCACCCGGCCGACTGGGTGGGTTGAGCCATCGGGCTGCACCGGTGCCTGTCCAGGACCGCCTGGGACAGGGTGGCGGCGCGTGCGTGGTCACCGAGCATCACCGCCCCGATCGACGCGAGGGTGTCGGCACGGTCGGCCGTCGCGGCGCAGCCGAACCGGGCGGCCGTCGAAGCGATCTCGGTGACCCGTGCCCCGATCGCCTCCGCGTCTCCCAGCGTGACCAGCACCATGCCCTCGGCCCACAACGCCTTGCCCCGTTCCGGGCACGGCTTGCGGTCCGCGGCGAGGGCCTGTGCCAGGTAGTACTGGCCCTCTCTCGGGAACCCGCAGGCGTGCCAGAAGAACCAGAGATTCCCGACAAGTTCCAGCGCGGCGTGTCCCTCGGGCCGCCGCAGGCTCTGGTCCAGGGCAGCGCGCAGGTTGGTGTACTCCGCGGCCGTACGCGCGTACCAGGCAGGCTGTTCCGGGCCGAGCCATCCGGCGTCCGCCCGGTGGGCGAACGCGCGGTAGTAGGCCAGGTGCCGGCGGTGCAGACGCTCCTCCTCGCCCAGTGCGCGCAGCCAGTCCGCGCCGTACTCCCGAAGGGTGTCCAGCAACCGGTACCGATCCGAACCTCCGGAATACGGCAGCCAGTTGACGATGGAGTTGTCCACGAGCACACCGAGCAGCCGGGGGATGTCCCCCTCGGGCAGGTGCTCGTCGGCGCAGACCGCCACGGCCGCCTCGGTGTCGAAAGATCCCGCGAAGACCGATAGGCGTGCCCACAGCAGCCGTTCAGCCGGCGTGCACAGCTCGTGGCTCCAGCCGATCGTGGTGCGTAGCGCCCGATGCCAGGGTGGCGCCTCCCTGTCCGGGTGTGACCGGGAGGCTGCGGGTGAGCCGTCGTCCGGCGCCGCTTCGGTGACCTGTAGGACGTCGAAGCGGTTCGGTAGCCGCTTGACCAGTTCGTCGACGGGGATCTCGCCCAGTCGGGCCGCGGCGAGTTCGATGGCCAGGGGCAATCCTTCGAGGAGCTGGGAAAGGCGTACGACATCGTCGGTGTCGGCAGCGGACACGGTGAAGCCGGGTACCGTCTTGGGGGCCCGTTCGACCAGGAGCGCCACGGCCTCCGAGTCGTCCATGTCCTCCCGGCCTCGAGGCACCGGCAGCGGCTCCAGGGTGAGCACCTCTTCAGCGGTGAGCCCGAGGCGTCGGCGGCTGGTGGCCATGATCTGCAGTCCCGGCGCGGCCCGCAGCAGTGCGTCGGCGGCTGTGGCGCATGCGTCGGTCAGGTGCTCGCAGGTGTCGAGCACCAGCAGCAGTTCCCGGTCGGCCAGATAGTCGGCCACCACGTCGAGCATGGGCCGGGTGGACTGATCGGCCAGGGGCAGTGCCTCCGCGATCGAGTGGGCCAGCAGCGCGCCTTCGCTCAGACCGGTCAGCTCCACCCACCACACACCGTCCGCGTACCGGCCCTGCAGCCCAGCGGCCGCCCGCCGGGCGAGTCGGCTCTTGCCCACGCCGCCCACTCCGGTCACCGTGACCAGCCGGGACCGGGCGCACAACCGTTCCAGCTGCCGCAGTTCGAGGCTGCGGCCGACCATGCTGGTGGTCTCCGGTGTCAGGTTTCCCGGCCGACGCTCGCTGGGCTTCATCGGTGTGCCTTTCTGGCCACGGGGACGTGAGCTGCTCATGGACGGCGGTCACAGGTCTCGGTCGCGGACGACAGAGGGCCGGGAGTCCTGCCCCCGGCACCCGTGAGTGTCGCGCAACGCCGTTCACACAAAATCAGGGCGACGTCGTCCTGGAGCGAGCCGCCCGCGTGGGCGGTCGCCAGGCAGAGCAGGGCGTCGAGGCACTCCTGCACAAGGGGCAGGCACGCGGCCTCCCTGACCCGGTCGTCCAGGGGCAGCATCGTCCCTTGTGCGTCGCGTGCCTCGCTCAGGCCGTCGGTGTAGAGCAGCAGCCGTTCGCCGACGCCCAGCCGGGCCCGCTGCAGTTGGGGGCGGGGGCCGAGCCCCAGCGGAGCCGATGGCCGGCTCGGCGCCAGCGGCTCGGCTCGCAGGCCGATGCGCAGCGGGGCCGGATGCCCGCAGTTCACCAGCCTCACCTCGCCCGGTGCGAACTCGGCGAGCAGTACGGTGACGAAGTCCTCCGGTCCGAGATCCCCGCTGATCCGGGCGTCGAGGTGGGCGGCCAGGTCCACCAGCGCGGGCGTGCCGCCGGCGCCCTCACGGAACGCACCCACCGTCGCCGCGCACAGCACGGCGGCCTCCGGCCCGTGACCTCGCACGTCCCCGATCAACAGGCGTGGCCCGTACGGAGTGTGGGCCAGGTCGTACAGATCACCGCCGAGGCCGAACTCCGAGACGGAGCGGTACAGGGAGGAGAAGAGGACCCCGTCGGCCTCTGCTGCCAGTGGGCGCAGTACCGCCTCCCGTGAACGCTGTGCGACACGGTGCAGGCCGGCTTCCCGTTTGGCGCGACGGCGCGCGCCGTAGACGGCCGCGCCTCCGCCGGTGACCAGGACGAGGCAGTCGAAGACGACAGCGGCCGGGGTGGGGTCGCTGCCGTTCCTGTCGGCGAGGGACAGTGCGACAGACCACGTGACGAACAGCGCGACGGACCAGATCACGACATTCGCGGTGGCCTTTGGCCCCTTGTGGGCGCTGATCAGAACGGGGCCGATGAGCAGCACACCGGGCGTCAGCCGCCACTCGTTGGCGGCGACGTGAGTCGCCAGGACTCCGCCGACCGTCAGGGCTACGCCGATGAGGAACACCCGAACCTGCGGAGCCCACCACCCTCCGCGCACTTTCCGCCGAGCCGCGATAGCTTCCGCCCTCCTCGCCCCTTCACGTGCTGTGAGCTGGAGAGTAGTCCCGATCTCCCTCACTGCCGCAGGCGTTGGCCGCAGGTGCCCCGAAATGACAGATCACGACAGGAAGGTGTCGCCACCTGTCACGGGATAGGCCGGCGGCGCAGGCCCCGCACTCGGGATCGAGAAGCCGCATCTCCCCGTACACGGCCGTTTGCACGGCCCGCTCGCTCTCAACCGTCTGCGGGAACCTACGGACGCCGCTCGTCGGGGCACAGGGAACTGATCAGTCGCCCTCGCGGGCCATCGGGCCCTGCGCCGCGGTTCGGGCGGCGGCTGCCGCCTCGAGCAGAAGCCAGCCGTCGACCTCCACCGCCTGACGTTCCTCCGGTTGCCACCCACGGGCCAGCGCCACGTCGAGCAAGGCCCGTACGGCGCCTGGCTCGTGCAGATTCAGGGCTGCACCCCGGGTGAAGCCCACGTCTCCGGAGCCGAAGGGGGCCCCGCCCGGGACGTACCGGCCGGGGCCGTCGGCGAAGACGATGCGCAGCCGGCCGCCGGTGCCGGCGGGCTGCGGGGACAGGGTGAGGGTTTGGCGGCAGTCCACGGGCCGACCGCCCTCGTCCCTTCGGTGACTGTGGCGCATCGCCCACATGTACACGCGTCCGTCGGCAACCAGTCGGCGGGGCTTCTTCATAGGGCGAGGCACAAGCCGAGGGTACGCGGCTTGCCCCCTGGTCATCCGCCCGCCGATGTGCCCTCCTGCACCTGTGCAGAGTGAAGTTCCTGTTGTGGGCCCGGGTTTGCTGGGTGGTGGAGCATGGTGCGGGGGGTGAGGGCGAGGATGGCGGCGCTGGCGGTGGTGAGGGTGAGTGCGGACAGGGTGTGGTCGGCCAGGGTGAGGAGGGCTGCGGGCAGGGCGAGTCGTTCGTAGAGGTGGAGCTCGGTGGCTCGGGGGAGTCGGGAAGCCGTGCGGGCCAGGGTGAGACAGGCGGTGGCGAGGATCGCTCCGGTGAGGGAGAGTCCGAGGAAGGCGGGGGAGGCCGGGCGGCCGAGGGCTGTCGGGACGAGTCCGGTGAGGGTGTAACAGGCGGTGGCGCAGCCGGTCATGATGACGAGGGTGCGGCCCGGTCCGTTGCGTACGGGCAGGGTGCGGCAGCCGGCGGCGCGGTCGGTGCCGGTGTCGCCCAGAGCCAGGAGGGTGTTGCTGAAGGTTCCCTGCAGACCCAGTGCCAATGCAGCCGGCCACAGGGCCGCCGAGGGCCAGGGCGCGGTGAACGTTGCGGCGGTCAGCATCGCGCAGGTCCACCCCGAGAGGCCGACCGCGAGGTCCCCCCACAGCCCGCGGTCCTTGAGCCACCGTGCGTAGGCGGTCTGTGCCAGTGCCGCGGCGGCGATGAAGAACAGGCCGTGCCAGTTGACCGCCCACGTCACCGCCACCGCGCTCACTGCTCCTGCGGCGGCGCAGCGTCTTGCGGTTGTGCCGGTCAGCCGGCCCGAGGGGATGGGCCGGTGGGGTTTGGTGAGGATGTCGTCGTGGCGGGTGAGATGGTCGGCCGCGTACAGCGCGCCGGCGCAGGCGCTCACGGCCGCCACTGCGGCCAGCCCCGCCCGTACCGGATGGGCCTGTGGTTCGGCCAGTACCGCCCCGGCCACGGCGACCATCACGACCGCGACCAGATCGTAGGGGCGCAGCGTCTCGACATGGCCCGACAGGTGCGCGGACCTGCCCTCCGCTGCGGCCCACCGGAAGGCGGCAGTCACCGCGCCTCGACCTCTGCGTTCACGTCCGAGGGGCACCGCAACCGGACGGCCAGATCCGCCAGCTCGTCCGCGCCCGGACCCTGTCCCAGCTCGGACAGGGCGCGCAGGCATTCCTCCACGTGCTCCGCCACGACCTCATGGACCGCCTGGAGTGCCCCGGTGCGCCGCAGTACGTCGCCCATCTGCTCCTGGCGGCCGGCTGTGCGGGCGCCGTCGGCCAGCAGCGTTTTGATGAGGTGGCGGTCGGCGGCATCGGCGAGGCGGTAGGCGCACACGATGGGGAGGGTGGGGCGGTGGTTGGCGAGGTCGCTGCAGGCCGGTTTGCCCGCGGCCCGGGAGGGGGTGTCGTAGGGGAGGAGGTCGTCGCGGGCCTGGAAGGCCAGGCCGAGCGCGTGACCGTACCGGCCCAGCGCCGTCACCTGTGCATCCGGCGCTCCGGCCAGGATCGCGCCGATCCGGCAGGCGCCGCTGAGCAGCGGTGACGTCTTGAGCCCGGCCATGTGCAGGTACTCCTCAACCGTCACTCGGAGGGCGCCTGCCTGGTCGAGTTCCAGCATCGCCCCGCGGCACAGGTCCTGCCCCGCTCCGGCGAGCACCCGGCTGGCGGTGACGATCCTCTCGTCCGGAACACCTCGCTGCCGGCACTCGGCCAGCAGTGCGAAGGGCTGGAAGAACAGTGCGTCCCCGCCGATGATGGCGCGGTCGGCGCCGAAGCGGTGGTGGACGGACGGACGGCCCCGCCGCACGGTGTCTCCGTCGATGATGTCGTCGTGGACCAGGCTTCCCGCGTGCAGCAGCTCCAGACCCACGGCCGCCGGCATGACCGCATACGGTGTCCCGCCCGCGGAGATCGCGGACTGGACCACCAGGAGCGGCCGCAGGAGTTTGCCCGCCGGCAGCAGGGCATGCCGATGGACGGCCGACAGGGCATTGCCGTCCGTGTTCAGGCACGCACCGAGCTCCGTCAGCACCTCTTGGCGTACCCCGTGCCGGGATCGGTCACTGCCGTGAGCGGCTGGGCGGACGGTGTCATGACTGGTAATCATGACGTGGACAACGACCATGCCACCGGCCCGTCACTGGAAACAGGCCGCCCCTCCACCGCGCCATCATGCTGCCTGCTACGTACGGGTATACAACACGGCGTTCATCGGTCTTGCGTTCGTAGCGGCGGTGGAGTCTGCGGGCGCCGCCGGGCAGGCTCACCGTCCGGCCGGCGGCCTTCTGGCGATGGTCGAGCCTGGGACGTCAGCAGGTGAGAGCGGCTTCCGGAAGCTCTGCCTCCGTCTCCTCCCAGGGGAGGTAGATGCCGAACTCGCCCTCCAGGAACCGCAGGAATGCGACATCGCCCAAGTCGTCGGCGTTGTTGTGGTTGCTGTGCTGGAAGCCAAGTGCCACTTCGGCCGGGACACCGTTCGTCAGGTGTGGCAGGTCGGGCTCGAAGGACGTCACTTCGTCGCCGCGGCAGGCATAGCCGACTCTGCTGAAGCCACTCGCGCTGCGGTGCACGCAGAACGCCCGTCCTCGCTCGGACAACGCCGCAAGGTACCTGCCCGTCCGGCAGTGGAATTCCTCGAGGGCATACGCCCAGCCCGGCACGGAGCCTGCTCGGACGATGGTTTCGGGCGGGGCCGGCAGAAAGCCGGCGCTTGTCAGCCGGGCAACCGCCGCTTCGTCTTCCCAGTCCAGGAAGTCGAGGTCACTGACGTGGTCTTCCTCTTTCCTCAACAGCAGCTCGTATGCAGCGGACCGGGTGAGTGGGACGATGTGCCGCTCGTCGGCGCCGACGTGACGCAGCAGCTCGTACGGTGAGAGGCCCTCGCTGAGTGTGAGAGTGAAGCTGGTGCTGTAGGCATCGGCTATCCAGCGCAGCCCGTTCTCCGCAGGTACTCGATTCACCAGGAGGCCTTCCCTCGCACGGGGACCGTCAGGATGACGGTGCTTACACCCAGAACCTACTCTGGCTGAGAGGCCGTTCACGGTTGCAGGGTACGCCTCGCTGCCATGAACCCCAGTGCAATCAGGACGGTCGGGCGCCCGCTCGAAGCGTCGGTCGACCGCCTGAGGCCCCGGGCTTTCCGCACGCGCGCAGAGCAGTCCTCGATCGGGGACATGGCGGCGCGCCCGACGGGATCATCCGGGGCCTGGCGTCAGCAGAGCAGACCAAACCGCCAGCCCGCGCCGGGGCTTGATCGGATCCTCAGGTCCTCAGGCTCAGGTGAGCTTCTTGTCGTTGTGGACATGGCGGGCCTTGGGTACTCCCGCGTAGGCGGTCGACTGTCCGGCCGGTGCCGCGCGCATCGTCCGCTCCCCCCGCGCCAGCCGCTCGGCATCTTCGTTCACCGGTGTCACGTCGCTCCAGTAGATGTCCAGCATGGTGCGCAGCGACACATGCTGCTGCTCGGGCCCCACCGGAACGGTGAGACGATCCAACGCCTGCCACAGTTCGTAGTCCGCCTGCTCCGCGATCCCGCCCGTCTTCGCGTGCACCGCCTGGTGCTTGTTGACGGCCAGGGCGAGCCTGCGCAGCGTGTCCCGCTGATCCTGGGCCAGTTGGTGGCCGGCTTCCCGGTTCACGTCCTTCTGCACCTTGTTCAACTCGGACTTGGCTTTGAGCATGCACTGGTGGAAGTTCCCGGCGCGGCGCTTCCAGTCTTCGAAGTCGGCCCGGGTGTCGAACCATTCCTTCTTCCCGGCAGCACCGCGGGCCAGGCACTGCTGGTGGAACTGGTCGCGTTCCGCCTTGCGGGTGCGCAGGGCGTTGCCGGTGCGCTGCGCGACGGCGTCGACCAGGTTCCGGGTGCGTTCCAGGTTTTCCGGTGCGGTGAGGGCAGCCCATACGTCGGGGTCCCGTACGGGCGGGTGGGCGTTCTTGAGGACGAGCTGCTCGTATTCCTTGTCATCGAGTCGGCTGATGGTGTGTTCGTCCATCGCTGGCCTCCAAGCCGGTGTTGGGCGTTGTTGGGTTCCATCGTGACGGACGGCGCTGTCGTGGGTGCGGAAAGTGACGAGAAGGTGATCAGGTCCGCGCGGGGGCAGGGCGTGCCGGCTGACGGGCCTGTGGTGCTTCTGCTCGGCGCATGGGTCGTCGGCCGTGGCCGGGCCGTCGTGAGCGCGTCCGTGAACTCCCGGTTTCCCCGCGGCGGGCACTTCGTGTGGGCCAGGTACGGGCAGACGTCGGGTGTGAGCGGATCGTCTTGCCGGTTGCCGGGGCTGTAGTTCAGCCCGATGTTCAACCACAGGTCCCGGGTTCGCGGCGTCGGCCACGACACCCGCGCACTTGCCGAGTCCGGCGCCCTGTCCTCGCGCCAGGAGGAATCCACGGGTTCGGCGCAGGGGAAACGGGGGACGGCGCGGCCTGCTTCCGCAGCCGCATTCCGTCCCGAGCCCCCTCGGTGCGGTACCTTTCACCGGACACGCAAATCGATCGGATGTTCGCTTTCTGGGATCTCCGAGAGGTCCGTTGTCGGCAACAGACGCTCACGTTCTTCGACGTGCGGCGCGCCACGCAACCGGACCGGGTGAAAGCTCATGGCAGGAACCGACCAGGAAAAGGCGCTGGACACCGCGCTCGCACAGATCGAGCGGAAATTCGGCAAGGGTGCGGTCATGCGCCTCGGCGAGCGGCCCAATGAGCCCTTCGAGGTGATCCCTACCGGATCGACCGCGCTGGACGTGGCGCTCGGCGTCGGCGGTCTGCCCCGTGGCCGTGTGGTGGAGGTATACGGGCCGGAGTCCTCCGGCAAGACGACGCTGACGCTGCACGCCGTGGCGAACGCGCAGAAGGCCGGCGGCTCGGTGGCGTTCATCGACGCCGAGCACGCCCTGGACCCGGAGTACGCCAAGAAGCTCGGCGTCGACACCGACAACCTCATCCTGTCCCAGCCGGACAATGGTGAACAGGCGCTGGAGATCGTCGACATCCTGATCCGTTCCGGCGCCATCGACCTCATCGTGATCGACTCCGTCGCGGCCCTGGTGCCGCGCGCCGAGATCGAGGGCGAGATGGGCGACTCGCACATGGGTCTGCAGGCTCGCCTGATGAGCCAGGCCCTCCGCAAGATCGCCAGTGCGCTCAACCAGACGAGGACGACGGCGATCTTCATCAACCAGCTGCGCGAGAAGATCGGTGTGATGTTCGGCTCGCCGGAGACCACGACCGGTGGCCGTGCGCTGAAGTTCTACGCCTCGGTG
>NZ_BMTR01000029.1 GCF_014649775.1 Streptomyces longisporoflavus
AGCGGCAGCCGGTCCAGCATCACCAGGACCGAGGGCACCATGAACTCCGGCAGCCGCCCCGCCGCGAAACGCCGCAACTCCCTCGGCGACACACCGGCGGTGAGGTCGACGTCGAGCTGGCCGAGGCTTTCGACGGTGCCGATGCCGCCCTCCATGCCGACGGGCACGACATAGCCCACCAACTGCTTGATGCCCCGGCCCGTGCGGGTGACGACGACGGCCTGGGACACGCCGGGGTGCGCGGTCAGCGCCGCCTCGACCTCGCCCGGTTCGATGCGGAAGCCGCGCACCTTCATCTGCGCGTCGTCGCGCCCGGCATACTCCAGTTGTCCCTCGCTGTTCCACCGCGCCAGGTCGCCCGTGCGGTACATCCGTGACCCCGGAGCCCCGTAGGGGTCCGCCACGAACCGCTCCGCGGTCAGAGGCGCACGGCCGTGATAGCCCCGCGCCACATACCCCGCGATGTACAGCTCGCCCACCACGCCCGGAGGCATCGGAGCAAGCCCGGAGCCCAGCACATAGGCCCGCATGTTCCCCAGCGGCGAACCGATCGGCGCGGCGTCCGTGCCGTCCGTGTCGGCGCCGGACGGCACCACGAACGTCGACGCGTAGAAGCTCTCCGTCTGCCCGTACGCGTTGATCACCCGCACGCCCGGAATGGCGTCGCGCACCCGCCGCACCAGTGAGGCGGGCAGCGTCTCGCCCGCGAACACCACCGCGTCGGCGCTGATCTTTCCGCGCGTCTGGTCGAGGAGTTCGGCGAAGACGGACGGCACGGTACTGATCACACCGCCGTTCCAGCCGTCCCGTTCGCCGAGCACCAGCACGTCGCGGACCACCTCGACGGTGCCGCCCGCGCACAGTGTGGTGAAGATTTCGAAGACGGAGACGTCGAAGTTCACCGAGGTGCCGGCGAGGACCCGCGAGCCCGCCTCGATGCCGGCCCGCTCGGCGAGCCGCAGCACGCCGTTGACGACGTTGCGGTGGGTGATGGTCACGCCCTTGGGTGTGCCGGTCGAACCGGAGGTGTACATCACGTACGCCGCGTTGTGCGGCCGCGGCCGCACCGGCGTCCGTCCGGCGTCCGCCGGGAGGGCGCCGCTCGCGACATCGGCGACGAACAGCCGCGGGACGTCGCTTGCGGACAGCACGCCGGCCGACTCGGCGGCCGTCAGGACGAGGGCAGGCCGTGCTTCGGCCAGGATGTGATCCAGACGGGCGCTGGGGTACTTCGGGTCGATCGGCAGATAGGCGGCCCCGGACTTCAGCACGCCAAGGAGCCCCACGAGGAGGTCCGCCGTGCGCGGCAGCGCCACCGCGACCACCGACTCGGGGCGTACTCCACGCCCTGCCAGGGCGCGGGCGACCTGCTCCGCCCGCGTGTTCAGCTCCCCGTACGTCAGCGCCGCACCGTCCGACACCACGGCCACCGCGTCGGGAGTGGCGGCCGCCCGGCGCTCGAAGAGGGCGGGGACCGTCACGTCGGGGGCCGGCACCGTCGTGCCGGTGAACTCGTGCAGCAACATCGCGCGCTCCGCCGGGTCCAGCACGTCCACCGAGCCGACCCGTGCACCGGGATCGGCCACGAACGCGCGGACCACCCGCACGAAGCGGGCGGCGACGGCCTCCACGGTGTTGCGGTCGAAGAGGTCGGTGGCGTACTCCAGCGTGCACCGCATGGACCGCTCGTCGGGGTCGATGCCGAAGTTGAACTCCAGGTCGAACTTGGAGGTCGCGGTCGGAATGGCCTCGAGACGCGCCCGCACCCCCGGCAGGGCGACGTCGACGCGGGAGTCGCCCTGCCAGGTGAACATCACCTGGAACAGCGGGTGGTAGGCCGTGGAGCGCTCCGGGTTCAGTGCCTCGACCAGCCGCTCGAAGGGAGCATCCTGGTTCTCGTAGGCACTCAGCGCCTTGTTCCGCACCCGCTGGAGCACCTGTTCCAGCGTCGGGTTCGCGGCCAGGTCGGTCCGCAGCACCCAGGTGTTGACGAAGAATCCGACCAGGTCGGCCAGTTCGGAGTCCATGCGGCCCGCGACGGTGGAACCCATCGTGATGTCCTCGCCGGCACCCAGATGGTGCAGCAGCACCGCGACGGCCGACTGCATCACCATCGACGGGGTCAGTCCGGGGATGGCCCGGTCGTCGGCCAGGTTCTGTACCGCGGCAACCAGGGCCGGCTCGATCGTGAACTCCACGCTGTCGCCCCGGTGACTGGCGGCGGAGGGCCGCGGCCGGTCCGTGGGCAGCGGCAACTGCTCGGGGGCGCCCGCCAGTTCGCCCTGCCAGTAGCGCAGCTGGGTGGCAAGAACACTGTCCGGGTCGGACTCGTCGCCCAGGAGTTCGCGCTGCCACAGGGTGTAGTCGATGTACTGCACCGACAGTTCCGGCCACTGCGGGGCCTCGCCCGTCAGACGGGCCGCGTACGCGGCGGCCAGGTCGCGTGCCAGCGGCTCCATCGACTGGCCGTCGCTCGCGATGTGGTGCATCACCAGGACCAGTACGTGCTCGTCGGCGGTCCGGCGCAGCAGATGGGCCCGTACGGGTATCTCGGCCGCGAGATCGAAGCGGTGGGCCACCGCCTCGGCGACCGCGCCGGCAAGCTCGGCCGGTGCCACGTCGGTCACGGGCACCGGAAGCAGGATCTGCTCGTCGGGCAGCACCCGCTGGCCCGGCACGCCCGCCTCGTCCTGGCCGAAGACTGTGCGCAGGCTCTCGTGCCGCACGACGACGTCACGCACCGCCGAGGTCAGCGCGGCCACGTCGAGGCGGCCGCTCAGGTGGAGGACGAAGGGAAGGTTGTAGGCCGCGGACGGGCCCTCGAACCGGTCGATGAACCAGAGCCGACGCTGCGCGAAGGACAACGGGATCATGAGTACTTACTCCTATCCATCTTGCGCAGGCGAGGTCGGCTCGATGCCGGGGGCTCTTTCGCAGGGCTCGCAGAGGTGTCCTGCACCCTGCTCGCCAGGTCGGTGATGCGGGGGGTGTCGAAAATGGCCCGCAGGGGCACGTCGGCCCCGAGTTCGGAACGGATCCGGCCGAGGAGGCGGGCGGCCAGGAGGGAATGGCCGCCCAGGGCGAAGAAGTCGTCGTCCAGTCCCACCCGCTCCACGCCGAGGACTTCGCCGTACAGGCGGCACAGGGCTTCTTCCTTCGGCGTCCGGGGTGCGCGGTAGCGGCCGGTGGTGAACTCGGGCTCGGGCAGCGCGGCGCGGTCCAGCTTGCCGTTCGGCATCAGAGGCAGCGCGTCCAGCGGTACGACGGCCGCAGGCACCATGAACTCGGGCAGCCGCGCGGCGGCGTGACCGCGCAGTTCGCCGGGATCGGTGCCGCCCGCCGCGCACGGCACGACATAGGCCACCAACTGCGTGGCCCAGCCCGTGCCGTGTCCGTCCCTGGCGACGACGACGGCCCGGTCGACCCCGGGATGCGCGGTGAGGACCGCCTCGACCTCGGCGGGCTCGACCCGGATGCCCCGGATCTTGACCTGCGCGTCGCCGCGCCCGGCGTACTCCAGATCACCGTCCGCGTTGAAGCGGCCCAGATCCCCGGTGCGGTACATCCGCGTTCCCGGCGGCCCGTACGGGTCGGCGACGAAGCGCTCGGCGGTCAGTGCGCTCCGGCCCCAGTAGCCGCGCCCCACCGAGGCGCCGGCGACGTACAGCTCGCCCGCCGTCCCGGCAGGCACCGGCAGCAGTCCGTCGTCCAGGACGTACACACGGTTGCCCGGCAGCGGGGTGCCGATCGGCGCGTTCGCCGCGGCCGACCACTCGTCCGTCCCGGCGACGGCGAACGTGGTCGCGTAGAAGGTCTCGCTCTGGCCGTAGGCGTTGACGACGCGCACGCCGGGCAGCGCCTCGCGCACCCGGCGCACCAGTGAGGCGGGCAGCGCCTCACCCGCGAACACCACCGCGTCCGCGGTGATCTTGTCGCCCAGCTGGTCGAGGAGTTCCGCGAACGCGGAGGGGACCGTGCTGATGACACCGCCCGACCAACCGCCGCGCTCGCCGGGGACCAGTACGTCCCTGACCACCTCGACGCTGCCGCCGGTGGACAGCGTGGTGAACAGCTCGAACACCGACACGTCGAAGTTGACCGACGTGCCCGCCAGCATGCGGTACCCCGGTGGAATACCGAGCGCGGCCGTGAGACCGGGCAGACAGCCGGTCACGTTGCGGTGGCTGACCGCCACGCCCTTCGGCGTTCCGGTGGACCCGGAGGTGTACATCACGTACGCCACATGGTCCGGCCGCAGGGGCCGCACCCGCTCCCCGTCCCCGAGGCGGCCCGCTCCGCTCCCGTCGGCCGTGATCTCGTCGAGCCCGGCACGGGGAGTGCCGTCGTCGGGAAGCACCGCGGTGCCGGTGGCGGGGTCCGTGAGCACCAGGGCGGGGCGCGCGTCGCGCAGGATGTGCGCGAGGCGCCCGCTCGGGTACTCCGGGTCGATCGGCAGATAGCCCGCGCCGGCCTTCAGCACGCCCAGGAGCGCGACGACCAGGTCGGCGGAGCGCGGCAAGGCCACTGCCACGACGGTCTCGGGACCGGCCCCGCGATCGGCCAGGCCGCGTGCGACGCGGTTCGCCCGCTCGTCGAGTTCGCGGTAGGTCAGCGAGATCTCGCCGTACACCACCGCCACCGCGTCCGGCGTGGCGATCGCCTGCCGCTCGAATGCCTGCGGGATCGTCAGCGCGGGCTCTGGTGCCGGTGTGGCGGCGAACCGGCCGAGCAGCCGCTCCCGTTCGGCCGGCTCCAGGACGTCGACGGTGCCCACGCGCCGGCCGGGGTCCGACGCCAGCTGACGCAGGATCCGGCCGAATCGGGCTCCGATGCGGTCGACCTCGTCGTGGTCGAACACGCTGCGCTGGTACTGCAGTGACAGGCGCAGCCGGTCGGAGTCGGCGAGGGCCATCACGGTCAGCGGGTAGTGCGTGGTGGCGAACGGGCGGATGCCGGTGACCGTGATCCCGGCGGTCCGGCTCGCTTCCTCGATGCCGGATCGGTCGAGGGGGAAGGACTCGAAAGCGACGTAGGTGTCGAACAACGTACTCAGGCCCGTGGCCCGCTGGGTTTCGGTGAGGGGGTGGTGATGGTGGTCCAGGAGCGCGGCCTGCCGGTCCTGGAGCGCGGTCAGGAGTTCGCCGAGGGTGTTGGCGGGGGCGCACCGCACACGTATCGGCACTGTGTTGAGGAACAGGCCGACCATGGAGTCCACCCCGGGCACGGCGGGCGGCCGGCCGGAGACGGTGGCGCCGAACACCACGTCCTGGCGGCCGGTGAGCCGGGCGAGGAGGATCGCCCAGGTGCCTTGGACGACGGCGTTGACCGTGACGCCGAGCTCGGCCGCGCGTCGGGAGAGGACGCGCGCGATGTCGGCGGGCAGCGGCACCTCCACCTGGCCGATGCCCGTGAGGTCCGTGCGGGGCCCGTCGGCGGGCACCAGCAGGGTGGGCTCGTCCAGGCCGGCGAGTTCCCCGGCCCAGGCGGCGGCCGAGGCCTCGTGGTCCTGCCGCGCCAGCCAGCCGAGGAAGTCTCGGTAGTCGTGGACGCGCGGCAGTCCCGCCGCGTCGCCGCCGGCGGCGTAGAGCCGCAGCAGATCCTGTGTCAGGTGCGGCAGTGACCAGCCGTCGAACAGGACGTGGTGGGCGGTCAGGACCAGTTCCGCACGGTCCGCGCCGAGCGTGAGCAGGGAAAGCCGCAGCATCGGCGGGGCCGCGGAGTCGAAGTGGGTGTCCAGGTCCTCGGCGAGGAACCGCTCGAACGCGTCGGCCTGTCCGGGCCCTTCGAGACCGGAGAGGTCGCGGTGGAGCCATGGCAGCGCGACTCCGTCGACCACCAGTTGGAGCTGGTCGCCGTTGTCGTCCGACACGAACGCGGTCCGCAGGGCGGCGTGCCGGTCGAGCAGGGCCTGTCCGGCCGCGCGCATCCGCTCCGGGTCGACGGCTCCGGACAGGTGCAGCGTGTACTGCACCTGATACGCGTCGAACGCGGAGTCGCCCAGTCGCGACTGGAACAGCAGTCCCGACTGGAGTGCGGTCTGCGGCCAGATGTCGGTGAGTCCCGGATAGCGGCGTTCCCAGGTCTCGATGGCGCTCTGGGTCACGGTCACCAGGGGGACGTCCGACGGCGTCAGACCACCCGCGTCGGCCTGTGCGGCATGCCGGGCGAGGCCGGCGAGGGCGTCGCACCACAGGTCGGCGAGCTCGTGCACGTCGTCGGGGGAGAGCACGCCGGCCGGGGCGCCGAAGACGGCGCCGAGGCGGGGTCCTTCCGGGGTGTCGGTGACGGTTGCGTTGATGTCGACCTCGCACAGCGCGGGCATCCGCGGGTCGTGCCCGGCGTCCAGCTCGGCCAGTTCCGCGAAGTCGGCCAGTTCGGCGGTCTGCGTGAAGCCGAGTCCGCGCAGTTCGTCGGGCATGTCGGCGGCGGAGAACCGGCCGAGGTAGTTGAAGCCGATCTGGCCGATGGGATGGTCGCGGAGTACCTCGGCGGTCTGCGGGTTGAGGTAGCGCAGCAGGCCGTAGCCCATGCCCTTGTCGGGGAGGGCGAGGAGCTGCTCCTTGACCGCCTTGACCACGTCATCGGCGGCGGTGCCGCCCGCGAAGGCGTCGTCGATGTCGGCTCCCGCGAGGTCAAGGCGCACCGGGAAGACGCTGGTGAACCAGCCCACGGTGCGGGACAGGTCCGCGCCCGGTGCCACGTCTTCCTCACGGCCGTGTCCTTCGAGCCGGATCAGGGTCGAGGGCTCGTCGACGCCGCGTCGGCGGCGCCACTTCGATACGGCCAGGGCAAGTGCGGCCAGCAGGCCGTCGTTGACCCCGCCGCGGACGGCTGCGGGCAGTGCCGTCAGGACGGCTTCGGTGACCGGGACGGGCAGCAGGACGCGCACCTTCTGCACGGTGGCCATCACGTCCGTGGCGGGATCCAGGCGCCGGGAGCCCAGGACCGGGTCGGGGCCCGCGACCACCGAACGCCACAGCGGCAGTTCCGCGACCCGTGCCGGGGCGGTGGCCGCGTCCGTCAGGGCGTGCACCCAGCGCCGAACCGATGTTGTCGCCGGGGCCGGGGCGGGGTCCGTGTTCGTGTCGTGTCCGGCCCGTACCCGCGCCCACGCCGCGGCGAAGTCGGGCATCAGGATCCGCCACGACACGCCGTCGATCACCATGTGGTGGAACGCGACCAGGAGCCGGCCGGGACCGGCGGACGCCGTGGAGTCGGGTGCAGCCTCCGTGCCGGGGGCGGCGGGCCCCTCGTCCCCGCCGGTGGCACGCGGGTCGAACCACACGAACTGCGCCACCACACCCGCTGCCGGATCCATCCTCCCGGCAGCCGCGTCGAGTTCGTCGACCAGCAGAGGGCGCCAGGACTCCGCGTCCCAGTAACCGGAGCACCCGACGTGCCGGATCAGCGGGTCCACGTCCACCGAGCCCGGCGGCCCGACGTGCAGACCCACGCCCTCGTCCGGTACCCCGGGCTCAGCGTCTTGCCCGCCGGTCACCAGGCGAGCGCGCAGCAGATCATGCCCGTCGATGACCGCGCCGAGCGTCGCGGCCAGGCCGGCCCGGTCGATGCCGTCCGGCAGTTCGAGTACGACAGCCTGGACGAGCCGGTCGAAGCCGGGACCGCGTTCCATGATCCACCGCGCCACCGGCATCAGCGGCATCCATCCGGTGCCGCCGCCCGCCAGCTCGGCGAGTACCGGCCGCGTGTGGGACCCGCGGCGCGCGGCAGCCCCGGCCAGGGCGGCCACGGTCCGCTGCTCGAAGATCTCGCGCGAGCTGATCTGCGTGCCCCGGGCGCGGGCCCGCGACACGATCTGGATGGACTGGATGCTGTCGCCGCCCAGCGCGAAGAAGTCGTCGTCGATGCCGACCCGGTCGAGGCCGAGGACCTCGGCGAACAACCCGGCGAGCAGCTCCTCGCCGGGCGTGCCCGGCGCCCGGTACGCGCCGCCGCCGAACTCCGGCTCCGGCAACGCCGCCCGGTCCAGCTTCCCGTTCGGGGTCAGCGGCAGCTGGTCGAGAACCGTGAAAACCGAGGGCACCATGTACTCGGGCAGGCGGCCCGCGAGGAACCCGCGCAGGTCCCCGGCCCGGAAGCCGGAGCCGATGGCGATACTGCCGCCGGCCGGCCCCCACCCGACGGCTTCGGAGCCGACCGGGACGACATACGCCGCCAGTTGCTTGTTCCCGGCCCCGCCGGAGGTCTCACGGGCGATCACCGCAGCGTGCGCCACGCCGGGGTGGGAGAGGAGCACCACCTCGATCTCGCCGGGCTCGATCCGAAAGCCCCGCACCTTCACCTGGGTGTCGACCCGCCCCTGGTACACCAGTTCGCCGCCGGGGGCCCGCACCACCACGTCGCCGGTCCGGTACATCCGCTCACCGGTGCCGCCGTACGGGCAGGCCACGAAGCGCTCCGCGGACAGCCCGGGCCGGTTCAGATAGCCGCGCGCCACCCCGACACCGGCCAGGTACAGCTCACCGGCCGTCCCCGTGGGGACCGGGCGTAACCGGTCGTCCAGTACGTGGGCGCGCATGTTGTCCATGGAGCGCCCGATGGGGATGCTGTCGCCGACCGGCTCCGCGGGGTCCACCGCATGGCAGACGGCGAAGACCGTGGTCTCCGTGGGCCCGTAACCATTGACGAACTGCGTGTGCGGGCAGGCCTCGACGGCGCGTCGGACGGCACGCGAGGTGAGTCGCTCGCCGCCGATCCAGACGGCCCGCAGCCCGGCCAGGCAACGCGGGTCCTCCTCGGCCAGGAGGTTGAACAGCGAGGTGGTCAGGAAGAGAGCGGTGACGCCGTAGTCGCTCACCAGGTCCGCCAGAACCCCGGGGGTCAGGTCACCGGAAGGGGCCACGACGACCGCGCCACCGCTCAGGAGCGGCACCCAGAGTTCGTAGATCGAGGCGTCGAACGCCAGTGGAGAGTGCAGCAGCAACCGCTCGTGGGCGCCGCCGCGCCAGCAGCGGTCCAGTGCGAGACCCACCACGTCCCGGTGGGTGATGCCGATGCCCTTGGGAACCCCGGTCGAACCGGAGGTGTAGATGACGTACGCGAGATGCTCCGGGTGTACGGACACGGCGAGAGCCGGAGTGCTCTCGTCCGCCTGCGGGGCCGCCTGCCGGGCCGGTACGACCGCCGCGTCCAGTTCGTCGAGTACGAGGCTCGGGCAGGCGGCGGAGGGCAGGCTCGCGGCGGCGGACGAGGAGGTGAGCAGCAGGACCGGCCGCACGTCGCGCAGCATGAACTCCACGCGCTCGGCCGGATAATCCGGGTCCAGGGGCAGATACGTCCCGCCGGCCTTGAGCACCGCGAGGAGGACCGTCACCAGGGCCGCCGAGCGGGGCAGAACCACCCCCACGACCGCTCCGTGGCACACGCCGCGCCGGACCAGTTCCCGCGCCAGCCGCTCCGAGCCGTCGTCGAGCTCCCGGTAGGTCAACGACGTCTCGCCGGCCACCACCGCGACGGCGTCCGGAGTACGGGCAGCCTGTCGCGCAAACACTTCGTGAATCGTCACGTCAGCTACGGCAACTGCTGCCGTCTCATCGAGTTCCTGCAGCGAACGGCGTCGCTCCACCGAATCCAGCACACCATCACCCCCAATTTTGACGAGTGAAACAGGCGCTGCTCGAGTCCCTCTCGATCGTCCGCCTGCCTGTGCGGTGAGGCAGTTGCCGGATGAGGCGGGAGCAGGAGTGCGACCCGGCCAGTTGAGCCGGACGGGGTCGACGTGCTGACACGGTCGCCCGCTCCTCAGCCCGTCGGCCTCACCTCGCATAGCTTTATGAATCGGAGCAAACGAACGCATTCGGGTCGAAGGAGACGACGAACGTGACGGATGTATCGAGCAAGGGCCCCGCGTCGGACGACGGTCGGGAAGTGCTCACCAACCGGCAGGGCCATCCGGTCTACGACAACCAGAACCAGCGCACGGTCGGCTCACGCGGCCCGGCGACGCTGGAGAACTACCAGTTCCTCGAGAAGATCAGCCACTTCGACCGCGAACGCATCCCCGAGCGCGTCGTCCACGCCCGCGGCGTGACGGCCTACGGGTACTTCGAGGCCTACGGCGCTCTCGGTGACGAGCCCATCGCCCGCTTCACCCGCGCCAAGCTCTTCCAGGAGCGCGGCAAGCGCACCGATGTCGCCGTGCGCTTCTCGACGGTCATCGGAGGCCGCGACTCCTCCGAGGCGGCCCGCGACCCCCGTGGCTTCGCGGTCAAGTTCTACACCGAAGACGGCAACTGGGACTTGGTCGGCAACAACCTGGGCGTCTTCTTCATCCGGGACGCGATCAAGTTCCCCGACGTCATCCACGCCCTCAAGCCGGACCCGGTGACGTTCGAGCAGCAGCCGCGGCGCATCTTCGACTTCATGTCGCAGACGCCCGAGTCCATGCACATGCTGGTCAACCTGTTCAGCCCGCGTGGCATCCCCGCCGACTACCGCCACATGCAGGGGTTCGGCGTCAACACGTACAAGTGGGTCAACGAGCAGGGCGAGTCCGTCCTGGTGAAGTACCACTGGATGCCCAAGCAGGGCGTCCGCAGCATGACCGAGGAGGACGCGGCCAACGTACAGGCCGAGGGCCTGGGGCACGCCACCAAGGACCTGTACGAGGCGGTGGGGCGTGGCGAGTACCCGGAGTGGGAGCTGCTCGTGCAGATCATGGAGGACCACGACCACCCGGAGCTGGACTTCGACCCGCTCGACGACACCAAGACCTGGCCCGAGCAGGACTTCCCGCCCAAGCCGGTCGGCCGGATGGTGCTCGACCGGATGCCGGAGAACTACTTCGCGGAGAACGACCAGATCTCGTTCGGCACGGGCGTCCTGGTGGACGGCCTCGACTTCTCCGACGACAAGATGCTGGTCGGCCGCACCTTCTCCTACAGCGACACCCAGCGCTACCGCGTCGGCCCGAACTACCTGCAACTGCCCGTCAACCAGGCCAAGAACGCCGAGGTCCGTACGAACCAGCGTGACGGACTGATGGCGTATCACGTCGACGGCTGCGGCGAGAACCCCATCGTGAACTACGAGCCGTCCATCACCGGCGGCCTGCGGGAGGCCCAGTACCCGACCCACGACGAGGTGGGACCGGAGATCCACGGCCGGCTGACGCGCAAGCGGATTCCGCGCACCAACGACTACCTCCAGGCGGGCCAGCGCTACCTCCTGATGGAGCAGTGGGAGCGCGACGATCTCGTGGCGAACTTCGTCGACCTGCTTTCGCAGTGCGACCGGGCGGTCCAGGAGCGGATGGTGTGGCACTTCCTGCTCGTCGAGAACGAGCTGGGCCTCAAGGTCGGCGAAGGCATCGGCATCGGCCCGAAGGATGTCGCAGGTCTGCGGCCGCTGACCGGCCAGGGCCTGACCGAGGAGGACCGCAAGCGGCTCGCCAACCTGGGCGACAACCCGCCGCGCGACGTCAGCGGTCTGACCATGACGCACTGCGTCCCCGACGAGCGGCACGTCGTGACCCGCTGACTCCGGTGCAGGACTCGCCCGCGTTCACGCCTGGCCCCGCGAGGCCGGCCGCGTACGCGGGCACGATCCGCCCCCGGGGCCCGAAGGCACGAAAGGAATCGGTGAGCATGGCTCGGCACGCGCAACGGACGACATACGCGGTGGCGGCTTCCGGCCAATGGGTCGACGAGGAAGAGGGGCGCCGCCGGCTGCCCGCCGGTGAGGCGCACGCTTGGGAACAGGGCCGCAACGAAACCGTCTGCGGGCTCTCCCTCAGCCGCTCGCAGCTCACCCGCTTCCCGCACGTGCCCTGGACGGACGCCATCCCCGAGTCCGGCGGCGCGGCCGACCGCATCCAGCGGCTGTGCAGGCGGTGCGCCTCCGTGGCCGGACGCACGGGGGCCGATGCCAAGCCTCCGTGGCGACGGGAGAATCCCCGCCCGTGAGCAGGGCACCGGGCCGGGCCCGCCGCCGCCCTCGGCGGCCGTCGCCCCGGCCGCCGAGGCACGCGGCGTGACCGGCATGTTCAGTCCGTCATCCCCGACGTCCACCCGGACAGGGCTTTCCGCTGGGGATCCCCGTCCGGGAGGGGCCGGGAAGCCGGTTGTCGACCTTGCCCTGAATGGCGCGGCGGTCGCGCTCCGTACTCCGGTTCCGCCTCGCCGCGCGAACCGGTCCACCGCGCGAAGGAACTTCCCGAGCGGGTCCTGTCCGTAGCCCGAAGGCGATAAGACCGCTACCCCCAGCCGTCCGTTCCCGCGCGCCGACCCACCGGGGTGCCTCTGGCGTGTGATCGTGCGTGCCCGGACCGGGTGTCCCGCAACCGACCCCGTCAGTCGTGTCCTCCGGGGGCCGGCGGCAGCTCCTCGTCGGGGACGATGTGTACCGCCGCTTCCTCGGCCCCCGCCGCGCCGCCGTCGATTCCCTCGTCCGTGGCGATGACCTCCTTGGTGGTGTCCGGATGGGCGCCCTCGTCCGGGGCCACCAGACGCCCCGCGCGGCTCTCCCCGGACTCCGGGTCGAGGGGCTCGCCCTCACCTCCAGGCAGATCACCGACGCCGTCACCGGCGGGCGGCTCCGTGTCCGGGACCTCCTGCTCGAGACGCTCGTCGAGCGTCTCGCCCTCGTGCTGCTCCTCCGCCGTCGTCCCCGTCTTGGTGACGCCCAGCGGCTTCTCCGGCGGCGAGTAGCCCTCGTCGAGCATGTCGTCGTAACTACGCTCGTCCACCGCGTCCTGGAGGTCCAGCGGGGCGGCGTCCGCCTGCTCCTCGTTGTCGCCGGTGGGCTGGTAGGCGTCGTCCGCCATGTTCTGGTCGCTCATGACTACCTCGCGCTAGGGGTTTCGTGAGATCGCGCTTCGCCCTTAGATCGTCGCGCGTCGGTGCTCGAAGTGCCCGCGGCGGACCCCGCCAAACGCCTCATCAAGAGGTGCGACGACGCGCTTTCGGGGCACTCCCGGGACATGTGTGACAAGCGGCCGCGGGCCCCCGTCCGGCGGGCCGGATGCCCATGGGGGAGGCGGCACAGTGGCTGGTGGCGTGAGTTGGCGCGAGGAGAGAAGAAACGACAAGGGGGGGTGTTCCGAGCCGTGAGCGGTCCGGCTGACCTGTGTTCCTGCACACGCTGCGGGAACTGACCCGTTTGGTGGAAGAACGCCGTCAGTGCCTGTAGGTGTTGTGCTGGGCCGTACCACGGCTTCCCTGCTGTGCGGGCTGGCTACAGGGCCCGGGATGCTGAGCCGTCCTTATCGGTGCCGCCTTCGCCGCCGTGTGGGCCCTGATGTTCCTGCTGCCCAATGTCAGGCCGCGAGGGCGGGTTGCCGCTGGTCTGTCGCGTCGCGTTCTATCTGCCTCCGTACGCGTTCGCAGGCGCGGCTGAGCAGACGGGAGACGTGCATCTGGGAGATGCCGAGTTCTTCGCCGATCTGGGCCTGGGTCATGTCCCGGAAGAAGCGCAGGTACAGGATGCGGCGTTCGCGTTCGGGCAGGCGGGCCAGGAACGGCCGCACCGCCTCGCGGGCGACGACGGTGTCGTAGCGCGGCTCGCTGTGGCCCAGCAGCTCACCCAGTACCGGAGACTCGCCCTCGAAGCCGCCGGCACCGAGCTGGGCGTCCAGCGACACAGCGCGGAAGCTGTCGATGGCCTCCATGCCGGCCAGCACGTCTTCCTCGCTCATCTGGGTGTGCTCGGCGATCTGCGCCAGAGTGGGAAGCCGGTAGCCATTTGCGAGCGAGAGCTCGCGGACGGCGGCCCTGACCTTGTTGCGCAGCTCCTGGATCCGCCGGGGCACGTGCACGCTCCAGGCGTGGTCGCGGAAGTAGCGCTTGACCTCTCCGACAATGGTGGGCACCGCGTAGGGCGCGAAGGGACCCCGGGCCGGATCGTAACGGTCCACGGCCTTGACCAGACCCAGGGCGGCGACCTGCTCCAGGTCCTCGAGCGGCTCCCCGCGGTCGCGGAACTTTCCCGCGAGCCGCCGTGCCATCGGCAGCCACGCCTCGACCAACTCCGCGCCGAGCCGCTGTCGTTCCGCCCCCTCGGGCAGGGCGTGCAGACGCTCGAAGGCGGCGGTGGTGTCCGGGGCGTCCGCGTCTGAGGGGCGGTGTGTTGTCTGTGCGGTCATCTGCGGGCCTCCCGTCGAACTGCTGTGATCCGGCAGCACGGGAGGGCGACGAAACACACCGCAGGACGGCCGTTGTCAGGCGCACTCCCGTGTATGTGCCTAAGCACGTCGAAACGACTACTGACCCTGATCGGCGGGTCTAAACAGGCCGAACGGGCGCAGGTGATCACCATGCGGCGGCAGCGTCTCCGGTGCATCCGCGCAGTGCCGTGACGGGCGGGCCGTGTGGCTACGGCACACCAGCGTGGCTACGGCACATCAGCGAAGTGCCGTCCTCGACCTGCTGATGAGATTGCTGATCCGGCTGCCGATCCGGACCTGTGTGGCTGGCCGGGCGTGTGTGCCGGCGGGCCTGCGGACCCGACGGAAGGGCGGGCGGATGGTCCCGGTGAAATCGGCGGATGCGCGACATGGGGCGCGGTTGCGGGGGTACTTCGCCCACCCGTCCCTCAATGAGGAGGAGGACTGTCGTGACGTTCAATCCGCTCGAACAGCGGGGGATACCCCTGGATCGGCAGTTGCGCAGCTGGCGTGAGCTGAACGTCGATCCGATCGATCCGGATCACTGCGACCCGTACACCCGTTGCCGGGTCATCGCGATGAACGGCATCGAGGTCGAAGCGATCATGTTCAGCCATCAACTGGCCCGCAACACGGTCGCCCCCGAGGTGAAGCAGCAGCTGGCGCGCACCCGCTACATCGAGGCGCAGCAGCAGAAGGTCGTGAACTGGCTGCTGCCGGGGGTGGCCTCGGTCCTTGAGACGACGATCGCCTACGAGCAGGTCGCGGTCGACCTGACGGCGTGGGTGGCGCGGATGGAGCCCGACCCGCAGCTGAAGCAGGCCTACCAGTTCGGTGTGCTGGAGGACTTCGACCACCTGTACCGGTACGCGAACCTCTACGAGATGATCGAGCACCGCAAGGCGGAGTCGATCGTGGAGGGTCTGACCGAGGTGATGCCGGGCAGGCCGACGCGCTTGCACCACCGCGACCCGGTGGACAACGTGCGCCGGCCCTATGCCAGGGACGAGACGCATCCGCTGTCGAAGCTGCACGCCCTGACGATCATGGCGGCGGAGCAGCAGACGATGAACTTCTACATGAACACCGGCCCCACCTACATGGAGCCGATCGCCCGCCAGCTCTACCAGGAGATCGGGCTCATCGAGGAAGAGCACGTCACCCACTACGAGTCCCTGGTGGACCCGGGCGAGACCTGGTGGGAGCAGCTGGTCAACCACGAGTACAACGAGTGCTACCTGTACTACTCCTTCATGGAGCAGGAGAGCGACCCCAAGGTCAGGGCGATCTGGGAGCTGCACCTGAACATGGAGCTGGAGCACCTGCACCTCGCCTGCGACCTGATGCGCCGCCACGACGGACGCGAACCGGAGTCGGTGCTCGCCTCCGAGCTGCCCGATGTGCTGACGTTCGAGCCGAACAAGCGGTACGTGCGCGAGCTGCTGGACACCCAGCTGGACCTGACCACGCTCGGCACCGGCTATGTGCGCGACGCGCATGAGCGGTTCGAGCAGATGCAGGAGCAGATCCACGGCGGCGAGGCACCGCCCAGCGACCGGGTCATGGTCGAACACGGGGCGATGTTCGGCCGCGAGTACCGCGTCCAGACCGAGGGCGACCACCCCGACCCCTCCCAGCGCGAGAAGTGAGGCACCGCAGATGAGCGAACTCACCACCCCGCACGCCGGTGACGACCACGCTGCGGACACCGACGTCGTCAGCCTGCTGATGCGCCAGCACGGCGACATCCGCAACCTGTTCGACGAGGTCGAGGCCGCGGACGGCGAAGAACGCCGGGACGCGTTCCGCCGCCTGGTGCGCCTGCTCGCCGTGCACGAGACGGCAGAGGAGGAGGTCGTCCATCCCTTCGCCCGGCGCGGACTGACCGGCGGCCGGCAGGTCGTCGAAGAGCGGCTCGCCGAGGAGAAGGCCGCCAAGGAGACCCTGGCGGAACTGGACGACTACGACACCGACGACCCGAAGTTCATCCCCCAGCTGCTGAAGCTGCGCAAGGACGTGCAGGAACACGCACGCGCCGAGGAGCGCTACGAGTTCACCCACATCCGCCGCAGCACCGACAGCGCGAACCTCGCCGCGATGGCCAAGGCCGTGAAGGCCGCCGAGGCCATGGCCCCCACTCGCCCCCACCCCGGCGTCGAGTCCGGCACGGCCAACATGGCCATCGGGCCCCTCGCCGCCCTGATGGACCGCACCAAGGACGCCGTCCGCAAAGCCATGGACACGGGCTGACGACTTCCCCGGGGGGCGGGCCGTACACCGGCCCGCCCCTCCGTACGGCTGGCTCCTTGAATCGTGCGTGCGGCGCAGACCGCGGTCTGTCCGGTCTGTCCGTGAGCGGGCAAGACGACGCTGCTTCGCGTCCTGGCGGGCGTCCGGATCTGTACGGGCGCGCGGGTGCGGGGCTCAGGCGTTCGTGCGGTTGCCCTGCCCGTCGCAGGGCAGATCTGCCGCCGCGTGGTGGGCGAGGAAGTCGCGATCGGCCTGGCGTTCCACATCCGTAATGGCGGTGGGCTTGATGTCGATAATGCCCCCGAAGGGACGGTCGACATCGCGGATGATGCACAAGGTGGCGGTGAGGAGTGCGGTGATGACGGTGAGGGTGATGAGCTGTCCGCGGTTGTTCCTGCGGGGGATACACGTTCCGAGGGCCATCACGGTGATGACGAGGGTGGCGAGCAGGAACCAGAAGATCGTGCCGGGAATGCTGGCGGTGGCCTGGGTGAGCCGCTCCTCGCGCTCCTCGGAGCGCTTGTTGTCGGCGGCGACCAGCATGCCGAAGACCGGCTTGCCCTCCACCTCGCGGAACACGCGCCGCAGGTCGGTGGACCAGACGCTCGGCGCCGAGGAGCCGTCGCCGTCGGCCATTGCGGGCCACTCCTGGGCGCGAACGGCGCGGGCGTAGCAGATGGAGTCAGCTTGGATCTTCCCCTTCTGCGTTCCGGGGGCGTACTCGGCAGCTTCGACGAGCTGGTCGACGGCACGGGCTTCGCCGCGTGAAGCGACCTCGGCCTTGCCGTACGACCCGTTGGCCGTTACCAGGACAAAGGCCAGGAGCAGCACGGTCAGTGTCAGCAGTGGACCGACCAGATCCTTGACGGCCATGCCGCTGTCGTCGTCCTCACTCAGGAGCCTGGGACGCAGAAAACGGTTGGCGGCCAGACCCGCCAGCAGGGCCAGGACAGCGACGACGATGATCAGGAGCACGGGGGGCACCTTCGGGTGGGTTCGAGGAGGTCGCCCCCGGCGCGAGGGCGTCGGGATCATGTCCCGTGCCACACATGGTCGGAACAAGAAAAACGTCTCTGCGCCTTCGAACGAGCGGACTTCTTGGGCCGGTAGGCCTCAATCCGTGGCCGGCGCGGCGCGCCTGCTCAGGCAGCCGTACCCGCCCGGGCGGTCAGTGCCTGGAGCTGGAGCTGGAATCGGTCGTGGTCGTCGGTGCGTGCGCCGTTGTCGGTGGTGCGGGTGGCCCACGCCACGTGGCCGTCGGGGCGTACGAGGACTTCCCGCACTCCGTCGAGGTCCGCACGTTCGTCGTACGTGTCGACGGTGACGTGCTGGACGTGCGCGCCCAAGCCCTCCTCGAGGGCCGTTCGAGGGGCCGGGTCTCCGGCCAGCGTGAGCAGAACGAAGCGGCCTTGGTGGAGCAGTTCGTACACCCGTGTCGCCTTCCAGCCGGCTGTGGTCAGGCCGACGTCGGGCATACGCCGCCCCACCAGCGGATCGGCGCCTGGGGCCGCCGGGGGATAGACGGTGCCGAGCGCGGACACCTGATCGGCGAGCCGGCGGTTGACCTCTGTCATGCCCAGCAGTTGGTCGAGGAGCGTGCGCAGGGCGGCGGCCGGACGCTGGTACTGCGCGACCAGCGTGAGTTCCGCCAGCAGTGTCTGGACCTCGGTGTTGTCGGTGACCAGCTGGCCGACCGGCCGGCGCTCCCGGTCGTAGCTGTCCAGCAGCCCGGGCGGGGCCCAGCCGTTGACCCGGGCTGCCAGCTTCCAGCCCAGGTTCATGGCGTCCTGGAGCCCGGTGTTGAGCCCCTGGCCCGCCGCGGGGAAGTGGATGTGGGCGGCGTCGCCCGCCAGCAGGACGCGTCCCGCACGGTAGCTTTCCGCGAGCCGGGTGGCATTGCCGAAGCGCGACAGCCAGCGGGGCTCGCCGATCCCGCAGTCGGAGCCGCAGATGCGGGTGAGCGAGGCACGGAACTCCTCCAGGGTCACCGGCGTCCGGGACGGCACCCGTATCCGCTCCGGATCCATGTAGACGAACCGGGTAATTCCTCCCTCCAGCGGCGCAATGATCACGCCGCGGGCCCGTGCCGCCTCCAGGGCGCCCGGCCGGGCGTCGACGATCGCGAAGTCCCCCAGCACTCCGGTCAGGGTCTCGTCGGTGCCGGGGAAGCCGATCCCCGAGCTCTGCCGCACGACACTGCGTCCGCCGTCGCACCCGACCGCGTACAGGGCGCGCATGGTCTCCGTGGCGCCGCCAGGGCCGCGCACCTGCACCTCGACCCCGCCCGCGTCCTGGCTCACGGCGAGCGTCTCGTATCCGCGCCTGATCTCCACGCCCAGCTCGTGCGCCCGCTCCTCGAGGAGGGCCTCGGTGTGCGCCTGGGCCAGGAAGAGGGTGTAGCCGTGGCGGGAGTCGAGCCCGCTGAAGTCCAGCTGGGTGCGCAGCCCCGCGAAGTGCCAGCCCGGCACGGTCCGGCCGAGCGGCAGGAACCGGTCGAGCAGCCCCCGCTGGTCCAGCAGTTCCACGCTGCGCGGGTGCAAGCTCAGCGCCCGCGAGTCGCGCTGCGGTCGGGTGCGCCGCTCCAGGACCCGGGTTCGTACGCCTGCCAGTGCCAGCTCGCAGGCGAGCATCAGCCCGGTGGGGCCCGCCCCTGCGACGATCACATCGGTGTTCATGGGCGATGCTCTCCCTATTTAGTGAACAGTGTTCACGTGAACGATGTTCACTAGAATAAGCTCCATGAGCTCCCCGTCAACCCCGACCAGAGGCCGGCCCGCACGACTCGACCAGGCCCGCACCATCCAGACCGCACTCGACCTGCTGGACGAGTCCGGTCTCGACGCGCTGACCATGCGCCGGCTCGCCGACGCGTTGGACGTCCGGGCGGGTGCGCTGTACCGCTACTTCGCCACCAAGCAAGACCTCCTCACCGCGATGGCCGAGCGCATGGTCGACGGTGTCGGGGCCGCCGCCGGACTCACGGGCGACGACGACTGGAGCGAGGGAACGGCGCGCCTGGCCCGCGCACTGCGCACGGCCCTGCTCGCCCATCGCGACGGCGCACGCGTCTTCGCCGGCACGCACTCGACCGGACCCAACACCCTGGGCTTCGCCGACAGCCTCGTCGGCGTGCTGCGAGAGGCGGGCTTCGGCGACAGCGAAGCGGCGCGGGCGCTGTACGCGGTGGCCAACTTCACCGTCGGCCACACGCTGGAGGAACAGGCCGCCCTCCGGCCGGGGAACGGGAGGCCCGCCGACGCGGGGGACCTGCGCGAGGCGGTGACGGCAGGCGCGTATCCACACCTTGCCGCCACCCTGCCGGTACTCACCAGCACGGACGTCACGGCGCACTTCGAGTTCGGTCTGCGGCTGCTTTTGGACGGACTGCGTGCTGTGCGGCGCTGAGCGCTTTGGCGACTCCACCTTGGGGCCGGCTCGGTGACGCTGCGCAGGGGTGCACGGACTGCAGCATCGGTACGTCGGTAACCGAGTCACCGTAGGCGTGGCAGGCAAGCTTTCCGGTGATCCGGTGATCCGGTGCAGTTTCCGCGGTCGTCCTCAGCTTCTGATGACTCGGTAGTTCGGCCGAGAAGCTCGCTTCTCGCGGTCACATGCGTCCCGCCCGCCGGGGATTCCAGCAAGGGCCGGCCGCCCGAAATGCGTCCTGTGCAGTCTGCGGGCGCGGTAGCCTCGGCGGATGGTCAACATCAACTTCAGCTCCCCGGTCGGTGTCTGGTGGACCAGCGATCGGTGGCCGATCGCCGACGTGATCGCCCGGGCACGCGAGATCGAGCAACTCGGTTACGGATCGTTGTTCTACGGCGAAGCCGGAGGCAAGGAGACGCTGACCCAAGCCGCTGCTCTGCTGGGCAACACCGAGCGGCTGGTGGTCGGGACGGGCATCGCGAACATCCACGCCCGCAGCGCTCCGGCCAGCGAAGCAGGCGCCCGTACGCTGGGAGCGCTGCACCCGGGCCGGTTCGTGCTCGGACTGGGTGTCAGCCACGCTCCGTTGGTGGAGCACAGCTATGCCGGCTCCTACGAGAAGCCCCTCAGCACCATGCGCGAGTATCTGCGGGTCATGGACGCGGTGCCGGACGAGGTCGAACCGGGAGGGCAGCGCCCGGCCCGGCTCCTTGCCGCGCTGGGCCCGAAGATGATCGAGCTGTCCGCCACGGCTGCCGACGGGGCGCACCCGTACCTGGTGACTCCGGAGCAGACCGCGAGGACGCGCGATCGGGTAGGGGCCGACAAGTGGGTCGTCAGCGAGCAGGCCGTCGCGCTCACCACCGACCGTGAAGACGGTCTGCGCCGGGCACACCAGCACCTGCACATGTACTCGCAGCTGCCGAACTACCGCAGTTCCTGGCTGCGGCAGGGGTTCGATGAGTCCGACGTGGTCGTGGGCGGCTCGGACAAGCTGGCGGATGGCATGGTCGCCATCGGCGACACGCAGGAACTGGTCGCGCGCGTGCAGCAGCACCTGGATGCGGGCGCCGACCACGTGGTCGTACAGGTTCTCGGCGAGGATCCCTCGTCCGACCCGCTGCCCACGCTGCGTGAACTGGCCCCGGCCCTCAACTTGAGCAGCACGTAGCACGGCACGTTCTCCTCGCCCCCTCGGATACGGCCGGCTCGATCCGGGGCGGGCGGGGAGACGCACCGCCGATTGCGACCTCTGCCAGGCCCTCGGCGGCATCACGGCGGCCGGCCCGTGCCTGCGGCCGGCCGACGCGGTCATGCAGGGGCTGCCGCCGACGCGTCGGCCGCCTTTGCGGCTCTCTTTGTGGCTCTGCCAAGGGTGTTGCCGGTCCGGTTGTCCGGGCGCAGTGCCATCGCCGTGGCCAGGACGGCGAAGGCCGTGAGAGCGGCCAGGGTCCGGATGAGGTGGGCCAGTTGCCACCGGTTTCGCTGGTGTTCCCAGTCGGCGGGTGGCGTGGTGACGGACCAGTCGAGCTGGTCGCTGTTGATGGGCACGTTGACACTGGCGGTGAGGATGAAGATCGCGGCCATCAGCAGGAGCGCCGCGAGCGCGAACCAGCGTTCCTTGGCCCGCGTGCGGAAGGCCAGCACGGCCAGGACGAGAACGGCGGCCGCCGCCGGTGCCAGAGTGGCGAGGGCCAGTTTGTCCAGGGCGTCGAGCTCTACGTGCCGGACCTGGGTGTAGACGGACGCGGTGTGGGAGCGCAGGGAGTTCTCCAGTACGAGCACTGCCAGGAGGAAACCCGCGAACAGACCGCTGAACAGCAGGCCCGTGAGGTGGGCGAGGCGTCGCGCGTTCACTGGTCGGCGCCGGTGAAGTCGGTGGCGTGCTCGGTGGCCCACTGCGCGAAGGTCCGCCCGGGCGCGCCGGTCGCCGAGGTGGCCCGGGCCGGTGTTTTCTCGCCGCGTTCGTATCGCGCCATCAGTGCCCGGACGAAGGGTTCGGGTAGTCCACCGGAGCGGATCATGCCCTGCGCGGCGGCTTCTGCGGGGATTTCCTCGTAGCGGAGCGGGCGGCCGATCGCCCGGCCGATGGTCGCCACGGCTTCGGAGTGGGTGAGGTTGTGCGGTCCGGACACCGGCACATACCGGCCGGTGAACGCCTCGTCCCGCAGGGCCCGGGCGATCGTCTCCGCGACGTCCTTCTCGTGTACGAGTGCCTCGGCGAAGCCCGCGTAGGGGCCGCGCACCACGTTCCCCGCCCGTATCTGACCGGCCCACATGGTGAGGGTGTTGAGGGCGAAGGACGTGGGCCGCACGCTCACCCAGGGCAACGGGCCCCGGACGACGGCCTGTTCGACCTCCTTGTTGCGGTCGCCGTTGTAACGCGAGGGCTGGTGGTCGAGTTCTTCGTCGACGTTGATCGCCGACATCACGACCACACGTCGTACGCCCTGCTCGGCTGCCGCGGTCACCAGCTTGCCCGCGGCTTCCTCGCCGACGGCCCGCGGGTGGACGAACAGGGCGGTTATCCCATCGAGGAGATGCGGCCCGGGTTTGCGCGCGTCTCCTTGCACCACCTCTGTGCCGGCCGGGAGACCGGCGGCTGAAGGGTTGCGGCTGATCGCGCGCACGGCTTTCCCGTCCGCGAGCAGGGCTTCGACGAGCGGCCTTCCGATGGATCCGGTCGCCCCGGTGATGAGGTACATGACACGGTCCTCTCTTCCCCATAAGGTATGAGAACCGTAACACTTTGATTCGAGGTCCGTATAGTATGAGTTCCGTAAGACCTAATCCCCGCGACCGACGCCGCACCACGACCGAGATCAAAGGCGCGCTGCGAGCGCTGAGCCTCCAACTCACCGTCCTCAACCGGCAGGTCAGTGCCCGCCTCGCCCTCAAGGACGTCGATCTCGACTGCCTCGACCTGATCAACAGCAACGGTCCACTCGCGCCCACGGCACTGGCCCGCCAGGCCAATCTCCACCCGGCCACCCTCACCGGCATCCTCGACCGACTCGAACGCGCCGGCTGGATCGCCCGCGAACGCGACCCCTCGGACCGCAGGGCCGTCCGTATCCGCGCACTGCGCGACCGCAACGGCGAACTGATCTCCCTCTACGCCGAGATGAACTCCGCGATCGACACCATCTGCGCCGACTACAGCGAAGCCGACCTTGCCCTGCTCAACGACTTCCTCACCCGCGCCACGGACGCCGGGCAGGAAGCCTCCCGGAACCTGGCCGCCCCACCCGGCGAACGGTGAAATAGCCGGCCGGCGGGGCGCAGGGGTCCACGGCTCCGCCCAGGTATGGGATCAGGCGCAGGCGCGGAGCCGCAGGCGCCGGTCCAGCCGACCACGCAGACGCGCAGAAGCCCCGCGAAGAGTTCCGAGTTGCCGCACTTCTGCCGCCGCGAGTTCCGTCCGTCCCGCCAGCGCGAGCACAGCGGCATAGGGCCGTTCGCCCTCGGCGAGCTTCGCCGCCACGGCGTCACGGACAGCTCGCAGCACCGAGCGGTCCGCGCCGGTGGGCTCTGGTCCCGACCAGCTTCCGGCGTTACAGGACAAGCCTCTGCCGCGGGACTCGCAGCCGATCGCTGCAATCACGCCTGGTCCGCGTGTCCGTGGGCCCCGGCTCGCGTTGGCCTGGCGAAGATTGCTGGTGCGGCAGGCGGCGAAGGACACAGGGCGATGACATCAGAGACGCAGTTGCAGATCCGGGCCGTGCACAAGGCATATGGACGGCGGGCAGTGTTGCGGGGCGTCGATTTCACGGTGTCGGCGGGCATGCTCGCCGGCGTGGTGGGCGAGAACGGCTCGGGCAAGAGCACATTGCTGCGGATCGCCGTGGGGGAGCTCGTGCCTGACGGCGGTAGCGTGCAGCGCTTCGGAGCTTTGGGGTATTGCCCGCAGCAGGCAGTGGTCAACGACACGCTGACGGTCGCCCAGCATCTGCGGTTCTTCCAGGTCGCCTACCGGCTTCCGCGGCTCACTGAAGCGTGGGAGCTGGTGGACCTGCTGGGTTTTGGTGCCGAGCGGCGTACGCGGGCCGGAGAGTTGAGCGGCGGGACCCGGCAGAAGTTGAACCTGACCCTGGCGTTGATGCACGATCCGCCGCTGTTGGTCCTCGACGAGCCCTATCAGGGCTTCGACTGGGACACGCACCAGCGTTTCTGGCAGCTGGCGGTCCAGCTGCGTTCCCAGGGACGTTCGGTGGTGGTGGTCTCCCATCTGCTGCACGATCTGCAGCACTTCGACACCGTTCACCATCTGCGCGATGGCCGCCTGCACGAGGGAGCAGCCCGGTGAAACACCAGTGGACGGCGTTCACCGTGGCCCTCGGCTTCACGCTGGCCGGCCACCTGCGCAACCGCCTGGCGATGGGCATGATCGCCTTCTTCATTCCGACCTGGATCTATGTGGTGCGGGCGACCGCACTGGACAAAGACATCACGTTCACCAGCGTCCTGGGCATGGAGGTGACCGCGTCGATGAACCGCACCATCCAGATCTCCAGCGCCCTGCACGCCGTCACGGTGATCGCCGGATTCATGATGTTCATGGCGACCTTCAACGCCCGGAGCATGGATCTGCGCCTGGTCCTGGCGGGCTATCCCCGGCTGCAACTCCTGACCGCCAAGATCCTCGCCCTGTTCGTCATCACGGTGCTGCTCACCGGCTACACCACCGCTCTGCTGTGGATGTCCTGGCCGCTGACCCAGCCTCATGCGGTCGCGGCCGCAGTGGCCGCGGCGATCCTTGCGTACGGCGGTCTGGGCATCATGGCCGGCTATCTGCTGCGCGGTGAACTCGAGGGCTTCTTCGTCGTGGTGATGACGACGCTCGTCGATGTCGGCATGCAGAGCCCGGTCTCGAATCCTTCCGGAGACCAGGCGCTGCTGGGCGCCCTGCCGCTGTACGGGCCCGCGCAGGCTGCCCTGGCCGCTTCCTTCACCCATGCGCACACCCTCGCCTGCGCCGGCCGGGCGCTGCCCTGGTTCGCCGCCACCAGTGTCGGTGCCCTGGTCATCTTCTGCCTGCGCACCCGCCATTACGGGCGGTCGGACCCGGCCTGCCCGCGGCGTCCCGGCTCGCGATCGCACCCGGATCCAGGTCCCGCTCGGTCGGAGTCGGCGGGCTGAGGGGCGCCTCCGCAGGGGGGCCGGGCCGGCGAAGTTGTGGCACGCTCTCGCCCCCGGCGGGCGCGGCCGTTGCCTGCCCGGCCCGGGCGTCGTTGCACCAAGCATCCATGACGACGAGGCGAGGGCGCCGACGGTGAGCGAGGGAAGAAACGCAAGTCTGCCCGGCCCGTGGCGGCGTTGGCGCGTCGGAAACACCGGGTGGACTCCGGCGCAGGCCGGCGATCTTTCCGGACGTACCGCGGTGGTCACGGGCTCCTCTCGCGGCATCGGTGCCGCGCTGGCCGAGCACCTGGCCCGCCACGGAGCACATGTGATCGTCCTGTGCCCCTCCGAGACCCACGGGCGGGCGGCGGCCGCAGCGGTACGTCATCGCGTCGCAGCCGCCCGGCTGGACAGTGTCGTGTGCGACCTCTCCCAGCTGGGCCAGGTCCGCGAGGCTGCCGGGCGGATCACGACGATGGCGGCAGGGAGGCTGGATCTTCTGGTCAACAACGCCGGTGTGGCCGCGCTGCCCCGCACCCGCTCCGCGGCGGGCTGCGAGATGCACTTCGCCGTGAATCACCTCGGTCATTTCGCGCTGACCGGACACCTGCTGCCCGCTCTGCTCAATACGCCGCAGCCTCGGGTAGTCAACGTCTCCTCCGTCCTGCACTGGCTGGGCCGGTGCCACCCCCGCCGACCGCACCGGCCCCGCCTCTACCTGCGCTGGATGGCCTACTTCGACTCCAAAGTCGCCAACTTGCTGTTCACACGCGGGCTTTCCGCATGGGCTCACCTCCACCAGTTGCCGCTGCGCGCCGTCGCCGCCCATCCCGGCCTGGTGAACACCTCCCTGGGCTCCAGCGCCCTGCACGCCGACGGCCGGCACCGCCAGGCGCTATTGCTGGAATGGATGCAGGCGCGGTGGCACTGTCCCAGCCAGGCGGCCTGGCCGCTGTTCAGGGCCGCCACGGAGCCACACGTCGCGGGCAGTGAGTTCTTCGGGCCGGGCGGCCGCTGGGAATGGTCCGGCCCGCCCGTGCCGGTGCGCGCCGCCCGACGGGCATGCGAGGCACGCGCCGCCGAGCAGTTGTGGCAGCTGTCCCAACAGCTGACCGCCTATCCGTTCGCCTGCCTCCCAGAAGGTCCGGGACAGGGAGAGGAGTACTCGTGACCACGCCGCCATCACGCCCAAGCCCGCCCCCCGGCCGCAGACGGCGCGTGCTTCGCGCGGTCGGCAACAGCTGGCTCCTGCGCCACTGCGGACCTCACCTGCTGCCCCGCCTGGACCGCTGCTTCCACCGTTGGACCCGGGGCCGCTGGATGCCCAGCCGCCTGCTGGTTCCGGTCCTGATCCTGCACACCACACGCCGCGACGGCACCACCTGCCGCACGCCCCTCCTGGCCGGCCGGACCGCACCAGACACCTTCATCGTCATGGCCACCAACTTCGGCCGCCCCCGGCACCCCGCCTGGTCCTGGCACCTGCTGCGCGAACCGCACGCCAGGGTGCACTGGCGCGGCCGTTCCTGGCCGGTCCGAGCACGCCTGCTGTCCCCCGAGGAACAGCGAGAAGCCCGGGACGAGATCCTTGCCGCAATGCCGTGCTTCGACGACTACGCCCGCCGCAGCGGACGAGATATCCGGGTCTTCGTCCTGCGCCCAACCTCCCTGCACGTATCCGCGCCCGGACGCCACCTGAACTGAGCCCCGGTACGCGTACAGGTCCCTCCCCGTCGCAGGCCGCCCGGCCCGGCCCGGCGAAAGCCGTGCGGTCACAGCACTAGCTTCCGCTGGGCATCATCGACATCAGCAGTTCGTGAGTCTCGACGTCGGCGGCGGCCACAAGTCCACGGCCCGACTCACCGATCGGGGAACCGTCGATCCCGGTGACAGTGCATCCGGCCGCCCGGCACAAAGCGATACCGGCCGCAAAGTGCACACTCCCGGAGAGGTCGCCGCCATCGGTGACATACGCGGCGCGCTTACCGGCCGCCACCCAAGCCAGCGCCAAGGACGTGGACACGACGCGCGGCCGGAAACGCTCGACGAACTCAGCGCGCGCCAGCAGGTCAACGGCGCGGAACCCGGGTGCATGGGGAAACGGCGGGTCCAGGTTGACGTCCACCAGACGGGTGGCAGCGGTAGGCATCAGGAGCGCGTCGTCAGCCCCGTCACGCCGCACCCGGGCGGCCTCGCCGTCGGTGAAGAACACCTCTCCGCTGAACGGGTCGGCCACAGCCGCCGCCTCGTCGCGCAGCGCTACGTTGACGGCCACCAGCATGTTGCCGACAGCGTAGTTCAGCGTGCCGCACAGGGGGTCCACCAGCCACTGGCGCACCGTGGCGGCGGCACCCTGCTGCCCGCCTTCCTCTCCGAGCACCGCGTCGTCGGGTCGCGCGGCGCGGATGACGCCGAGGATCGTCTTCTCGGCCTCCACATCGGCGGCGGTGGCAAAGTCCCCGGCGCCCTTGTCGATGCGGTCGAGCCGCTGGCCGTACATGCGCCGGATCACGTCAGCGCCGGCCCGCACCCCGGCTATCGCGACTGCGGCATCGTCAGAACCCGCGTATGAGTTGATCACGCTCGCAGCCTAGCGAGGCGATAGCCGCCGCCAGGCCGGATCCCGTCGGGGCCGGCGGCCTCCCATTCCGGACCGCCGGGCCCGACCGGCCGGCAGCCGGGCCTGGCATGGCCGGGTTATCCGTCTACCAGGTTCATGTGCATTTCGTTGTAGCGGTCGCCGCGGACGCCGATGCGGGCCGCCAGCGCGTCCAGATCCGCTCGCTCGTCCGCGGACAGTTCGACCTGCGTGGCGGCGGCGTTTTCCGCTACGCGGGCGATGCGGCGGGTGCCGGGGATCGGCACGATCCACGGGTGCTGGGCGAGCAGCCAGGCCAGGGCCACCCCTCCGGGGGTGGCGTTTTTCGTGTGGGCCAGGGCGGCGACGTGGTCGATCAGTGCCTGGTTGGCGGCGAGGTTGTCCTGGGCGAACCGCGGAATGGTCGTACGGATGTCGCCGTCGGTGAACGCGGTCGTGGTGTCGACGGTGCCGGTGAGGAAGCCCTTGCCGAGCGGGCTGAAGGGGACGAATCCGATGCCGAGTTCGGCAAGGGCGGGCAGGACTTCGGGCTCGGGGTCACGGGTCCACAGGGAGTACTCGCTTTGTACCGCGGTCACGGGGTGGACGGCGTGCGCCCTGCGGATCGTCGCGGCGCCGGCCTCGGACAGGCCGAAGTGCCGTACCTTGCCGTCCTGCACCAGTTCGGCGACCGCGCCCGCGACGTCCTCGATGGGTACGTCGGGGTCGACCCGGTGCTGGTAGAAGAGGTCGATCGTGTCCGTGCGCAGGCGGCGCAGTGAGGCGTCGGCGACCCGCTTGATCTGCTCCGGCCGGCTGTCGAGGCCGACAGGCTTGCCGTCTTCGATGCGCCAGCCGAACTTGGTGGCGACGACGACCGGTTCGCGCACTGGAGCGAGTGCTTCACCCACGAGTTCTTCGTTGGCGTAGGGGCCGTAGACCTCGGCGGTGTCGAAGAACGTGACGCCGTGATCGACGGCGCCGCGGAGTACGGCGATCATGTCCTGCCGGTCGCCGGGGTTGGGCCCGTAGCTCTGGGACATGCCCATGCAGCCGAGGCCGATGGCCGAGACCTCAAGGCCCTGGCCGAGGGTACGCGTGTGCATGGTGGTGCCTCCTGTGTTGTCAGTAATCGCGATGCGGCGGGCGGGATCACGGTTCAGTGGCTGCTGGTGGGATCCGGGTCTGCGGTTGCCGCGGCGTCCTCGGTGACGGCCCATGCGGCCAGCAGGTGCAGTGCGTCGCGGGCAGGGGTGTGCGGGGCGGCGCTGTACGCGGTCAGGGTCAGGCCGGGCTGTGCGGGCAGTTCCATGGCGTCGAAGTCGAGGGTGACCTCGCCGACGACCGGGTGGCGGAAGGTTTTGTGTCCGGTGTGGTGCAGGCGCACGTTGTGCTTGGCCCACGCGGTGCGGAACTCCTCGCTGCGCGTGACGAGTTCGCCGATCAGCCCGGTGAGGTCGCTGTCGCCGGGGGTCCGGCCGGCCTCGGTGCGCAGCAGGGCGACGGTCGTGTGCACGGACTGCTCCCAGTCGGGGAAGAAGTCCCGGCCGTGCGGGTCCAGGAACTGGAAGCGGGCGACGTTGACCGGGCGCGGGGCGTCAGCAGTGAACAGCGGTGCGTACAGGGCGCGGCCGAGGCGGTTGACGGCGAGGATGTCGAGGCGGCCGTTGCGGATGAAGGCGGGGGAGTCGGTCATGGAGTGAAGGACGCGCAGGACACTGTCCGGGAGCGGGCCTCGGACGCGTTTGGCGCGGCGGGCGGGGCGTTTGGCGACGGCGCGGGCCAGGTCGTACAGGTGGGCGCGTTCGGCTTGGTCGAGCCGCAGGGCGTTCGCGACGGCGTCCAGGACGCTCTCGGAGGCCCCGGCGAGGTGGCCGCGTTCCAGGCGGACGTAGTAGTCGATGCTGACTCCGGCGAGCATGGCCACTTCCTCGCGGCGCAGGCCGGGCACGCGCCGGTTGCCGCCGTAGGCGGGCAGTCCGGCCTGCTGCGGGGTGATCTTCGCGCGGCGGGATGCCAGGAAGTCGCGGATGTCGCTCTCGGTACTCACGTCTTCCAGGCTATTTCCAGGCTAGGCGGGCGGGTGCGGACGAGGGGGGCTCTGTCGGTACCTGTAACGGCCGGTGCTCAGGCTTCCCGGGCCACGTCGGCCACCTGGTCGAGCACGTCCCGCAGCTGGGCCGATCCCTTCGGGCCGAGAGCGCCGGTGATCTGCAGCTCGATGCCGGCGATCACTGCGTCGGCCTCGCGCAGCATGGCGCGCCCGGCGTCGGTGAGGTGCAGTTCCTGCACGTGCCGGTGGCGCGGGTGTTCGCGTCGCTCCACCTGCCCGCGGCTCTCCAGGCGCGCCACCAGCGAGGCCACGGCCTGGGGGGTGACGTTGAGCCGGCGGGCCAGCTCCGCGCCGGTCAGTCCCGGCTCGGAATGCACCGAGATCAAGAGCGTGTAGTGCGAGGCGGCCAGGCCCAGCGGGCGCAACCGCTGCTCCTTCAGTGTCTGCACAGCCAGTTCCGCGCGGCGCAGCGCCCAGGTGACCCGGTCAAGAGCGCCGGCTCCGACGGGATCCTCGTCGTTTCGTGTCACGGGACAAGGATATGGCACTTCATGGCTATCAAGCGTTTGACAGCTGACCAACGCTTGAGGACAGTGGTGGCATGACTCGCACCATTGCTCTGATCACTGGCGCCTCCTCCGGCATCGGCGCCGCCTACGCCCGGCTCCTGGCGGACGACCACGACCTCGTCCTGGTGGCGCGGCGCGCCGACCGGCTCGCCGACCTCGCCGGGGAACTCCGCGCCCGCGGGGCAGGCGTCGAGGTGCTGCCCGCCGACCTCATGACCCACGACGGCATCGCCGCCGTCACCGGCCGCTTGGCGGACGCGGACGTCGGCATGCTGGTCAGCAACGCCGGCGCCGGCGGCTACGCCCCGCTTACCGACGCTGAGCCGGCCGACATCGACGGCCTGCTCACCCTCAACGCCGTGGCCCCGATTCAACTGGTCCGCGCTGCCCTGCCCGGAATGCTCGCAGCAGGCTCAGGCGCGATCATCACCGTCGCCTCGCTGCTCGCTTTCAGTGCGGGCGTCACGGATCCGCGAGCGCCCCGGCGCACCCTGTATGTCGCCGCGAAGGCCGCCACCCTGGGCTTCACCCGCACCCTCGCGGCCGAGATCGCCGATACCCCGGTCCGCGTTCAGGTCGTGTGCCCCGGCGTCGTGGCGACGGACTGGAACGGCGGCGCCGGCCATGACATCCCCTGGGCGATGTCGCCCGAGGACGTTGCGTCGGCCAGCCTGATCGGCCTGCGCCTCGGCGAGACCGTCTGCGCGCCCGGTCTGGAGGGCCAGGACGCGGCCTTGGATGCCCTGCTCGCCGCAGAGGACGCGTTCGTCACGGGCGGCAACCAACCCGCACTCGCGGCCCGCTACGCACAAGCGCGAGCCTAGGACTGCGACGGCGAGTGGGCAGGTGACCCCTCGCGCAGAGCGCTGCCGGATCATTGTCCTCCGGCTTCCTCCGGCGTCCGTACGCCGGCAGCAGGAACACCGAAGCTCACCCGTCTGCAGCAGATCGACCCGGCCACGTACTCCGCCAAGCCGGCCGACAGCCCCGGCTCCCCGCGAGGCACCACCGCGAAAGGGGTACTGACAGAGCCTCCCGCGCCCGCCCGCGACCGCGTATCACTGTCGATTATGGAATACACGCGCCTTGGAACCTCAGGCCTCACCGTCAGCCGTCTCGCGCTCGGCTGCATGACCTTCGGAGACACCTCGACCGGTTTCAGCAAGTGGGCACTCGGCGACGAAGAATCCGAGCCGATTTTCCGGCAGGCCATCGAATCGGGAATCACGTTCTGGGACACCGCGAACGCCTACAGCTATGGCACCTCGGAAGAAATCGTCGGTCGTGCCGTCAAGAAGTACTCGCGCCGCGAGGACATCGTGCTCGCCACCAAGGTCTTCTACCCCATGCACGCCGGCCCGGGCGGATCCGGAACGTCCCGCAAGGCGATCATGGAGCAGATCGATGCGTCGCTGACCCGGCTCGGCACCGACTACGTGGACCTCTACCAGATCCACCGCCTCGACTACGACACGCCCGCCGAGGAGACGATGGAAGCCCTCCACGATGTCGTGAAGGCGGGCAAGGTGCGCTACATCGGAGCGTCGTCGATGCTGGCGTGGGAGTTCGCCAAGCTGCAGCACACAGCCGACCTGCACGGGTGGACGCGGTTTGTGTCCATGCAGGACCAGTACAGCCTCCTCATGCGCGAAGAGGAACGGGAGATGTTCGGCCTGCTCGCTGATCAGGGTGTCGGCAGCATCCCCTGGAGCCCGCTGGCACGCGGCCGGCTAACCCGGCCCCGGGGCGAGGAGACCCGCAGGTCCGAAACCGACCCCGCGTACGAGCGCCTCTTCGTCGAGGAGCAGTCCAACCGGAAGATCATCGAGGCAGTGCAGACGGTGGCCCGGGCCCGCGGTGTGTCGATGGCCACGATCGCGCTCGCCTGGGTCCTGGCGAACCCGGTGGTCAGCGCCCCGATCGTCGGGGCATCCAAACCGCATCACCTCAAGGACGCCGTCGCAGCCCTCGACATCACCCTGACCGACGAAGAGGTCAGCGCGCTCGAGGAGCCCTACACACCGCGGCTCGCCACCGGCATGAGCGCCGCGGACCGCCCACCGGCCCGCTAGCCCGAGGGGCCCGGGTACTGCGTGCTACTGCGCGTCGAGGATTCCAGGCGTGTCGTGCAGGACAACGCTCTGTTCGAGCGGGACGCGCCCCATGTGGAAGCTGTTCGCCGGTGCGGCCAGGTCGGCGTTGCCGAAGGAGATGCCGAACAGCAGCTTGAGATCCTCGGGAACGCCCAGGAACTCGCGGACGGTGTCGGCGTACATCCCGAGCATGGTCTGCGGAATGCCGCCGAGCCCCCGGGCCGTCAGTGAGAGCAGGAAGTTCTGTGCGTACATGCCGATGTCACCGGCCACCCGCACGCCGTCGCCGAACGCGGGCATGAAGAGAAACGCGGCATGGGGGGCTCCGTGGAAATTCAGGTTCTCCCTGGCATGCGCATTCCTTGCTGCCCGGTCCGAGCGGGGTATCCCCAGAGCCCCGTACACGGTCGCGGCGTGGTCGTGCGCCCGGTCGAGATAGGCGCCGTCGCCGAAGTCGGCGTAGCTGAAGGAGAAGTCGGAGGAGAACCGCTCTTCCTCATCGGCCTTGAGCAGCTCCTTGCTCAGGGCGTCGCGCGCCGCACCCGAGACGACATGCACCGTCCAGGGCTGGGTGTTGCAGTTCGAAGGGGCAGCCTGAGCGTCTTCCAGCACGCCGCGGATGTCCGACGGGGCGAGCGGTGTGGGGTGGAACTTCCGCACGGAGTACCGGGCGCGCACGATGTCGGTAATGGGCGAAGCTGTGGCAGGCAAAACGATTCCTTCCAGGGGGGACGGTCGGTGACCGCGGTTGCGTCTGAGGGGGGTGTGGTGGGCTCGGCGGCGGTGCCGGGTGCGCGTCAGCGGTGGAGGGAGCGGTTGAGCTCGACCGTCTCGTCCAGCGTGGGCATGGAGGTGAGGACGGCGAAGCGCTCCATCTGGCGTTCCCGGTTGCGCGGCGCCTCGGCCTTGTCGGCTCGTTCCAAGGCCGACTTCAGGTCCGTCAGGCCCAGTTCGGTGCAGTAGGCGGGTGTCATCGGCTGCTGGCGCCAGGAATCGGCCAGCACTCCGGCGTCGTACGGGTCGAAGCCGCTCTCGTCCACCAGGTGCATGGCCACGCGCCGTGCTTCCTCAGAGTCGCCGGCGACGGGGAGTGCGATGCGGCCGGGAGTTCCGGCCGGTACGCCCTTGGACTGCAGGGTGCCGGCCAGGGCGGCGTTCCACGCCTTGACGATGGGCCGCCCCAGTTGCCCGGCGACCCACAGACTCTCCACCTGGCCCTGCTCGACCGCGTCGATGGGACCGCTCAGGTGGGGGAAGTAGTTCGAGGTATCGATGACGACGGTCTCGTCGGCGACGGCGTCGAAGAGGGCTCTCAGGGACGGGATCCGTCCGAAGGGGACGGAGAGGATGACCACGTCCTTGTCCTGAACGGCGTCCGCCGCGCGTACCGCCTGCGCGCCGTACTCCAGCGCGGCGGCGTCGATCGTCTCGGGGCCCCGGGAGTTCGCCACCTGGACCTCGTGTCCGGCCGCGCTGAACTTGCGCGTCAGCGTGGCGCCGACCGCTCCTGCGCCGATAACACTAATTCTCATGATTTGTCCCTCTCAATGTCGCACTACCCCCAGAGGGGCGGCGGGGTGTGACGGTTGACCGCGCGGGGAGGAGGCCGCCGGGCCCTTCGACGGCGCCGGCGGCGGCCGACGGCGGCCGGCTGCGGGGAATGCGGTGGCCGGTGGCCTACCCCTTGTCGTTCTGTTCGCGGTATCCGCTCTCGATGAGCGTGCGCAGGCGGCCGAGTGATTCTTCGTCGGTGGCGCCGGTGCCGCTGATCCAGGCGGTGGAGACGGCCGCGAGGTACAGGTCGTACCCCGTCACCGAAGGCCGCGCGAGCCCTGCGGTCTGCGCGGCGCGCAGATACTCCTCGGTGGTGGCGATGAGGTCGTCGCAGGGGAGGGTGAGCGGGTTGTCCGGCTCCCGCTCCCTGGCCGCGGCCATGAGGGGTTCCGGCAGCCCGCTGAAGGCGCTGAAGTACTCCTCCATCGCGCGCAGCCACTGCCGCAGCCTCTCGGAGGCGTCAGCGAGCCGCGCGATCTCCGCCCGGCGGGCCACCAACTCCTCGGAGCGCGTCTGGAGCACGGCCGCCAGCAGCGCCTCGCGGGTCGGGAAGTGCCTGTACAGCGTGGCGGGCCCGACACCTGCCTCCTTGGCCACCGCCTCCAGGGAGGCGCCGACGCCGTCCCTCAGGAAGTGACGCTGCGCCGCTTCCAGGAGAGCCGCACGGTTGCGCTGGACGTCCGCACGGGGCTTGCGCTCTCGCTGTTCCTTGACGCCCATGTGCCCTCCGACCTCGTGCGTTTCTGCGATCACAACAAAACGGAGGCTGACTCCGTACAGGATCGAGAGTAAAACGGAGGCAGCATCCGGTCAACCCGGCACTCTTGCTTCGTCCGCGCCGCCGGGACGGAATGGGGACGGTCAAGCCCTCGCACCCACTGAGCGAAAGGGCCTCCGTGACTGTTGACTGCCGGATCAGGGCCTGGGGCCGGGTCCGGTTCCGCCCCGGGCGAGCCGGTCGGGCATGGCCGCAGACGTACGGCGCGGCTGCCGCCCGGTGGACGTCGCCGCGATCGCCGATCGCCGGAAGGCACCCCAACTGACGGGCATCCGACGGCGCTTCACACCGTACGGACACCCTCGCGGTCTTCGAGGGCGCTGATGGCGGTGGCGGTGAGGCTGTGGGTGATGTGATCGCGCATCAACTGGGCGGCCTCAGCGGCTCGTTCCTCCGCGATGAGGTCGACCAGCCGGTGATGTTCCTGGAGGTCGCGGGTGCGGGGCTCATCGCCGGGCGGGAGTTCGAGGCCGAGGCGACGGTAGCGGTCGGACTTGTCCCACAGGTCGTCCAGGAGGCGGATGAGTACGTCGTTGTGCGAGGACCGGTAGAGGGCCTGATGGAAGGCGCGGTGAGCGGTGAGCGCTTCCTCGCCCCACTGCCGGGTGACAGGCAGCAGCCTGTCGGCGGCCGTCCGCATGGTGGCGATGTCGTCCTCGGTCCGCCGTCGCGCGGCAAGTTCGGCGGCGGTGGGATCCAGCGACAGCCGCACTTCGAACAGCTGGCGGGCTTCGTCGGAGTTCATGGTGGAGACCCGGACATCGCGGTGCGTCTCCACGGTCACGAGCCCTTCGCTGCTGAGGCGGCGGATGGCCTCGCGCAGGGGTGTGATGCTCATGCCCAGGGACTCCGCGAGGTCGTACTGCGCGAGCCGTGACCCCGCGGGCAGCGTGCCGAAGAGGATCTGACCGCGCAATTCCGCGTAGGCAAGGTCGCTCTTGCTGAGGAACAGGTTCGTGTCGGCCATCGCCCCGTACGCATCCTCTCCGGGTGCCCCGCACCCCTTGACAGTCCCGGTCAGGACAGCTCAGCCTAACACCGACGTAACTTATAAGATATTAGAGAGGGCGCCGCAGTGAAGATCACCAACGTCTACGAAGGCGTAGTTCCGATCAGTTCCTCGATCCGCAACGCCTGGATCGACTTCAGCTCCATGGACTGCTCGATCGTGGCGATCGAGAGCGACGTCATCCGCGACGGCAAACCGCTCGTCGGCTACGGCTTCAACTCCAACGGCCGCTACAGCGCCGGCGAGATCCTGCGCCGCCGCGTCCTGCCCCGCCTGACGGCCGCCGAGCCCGACAGCCTCCTCGACGAGCAGGGCAGCCTGGATCCCGCCAAGGCGTGGCAGGTCATGATGCGCAACGAGAAGCCCGGCGGGCACGGCGAGCGCTCGGTCGCGGTCGGCGTGGTGGACATGGCCCTGTTCGACCTGGCGTCCAAGATCGAGGGCAAGCCGCTGTACCGGTACCTGTCCGAGCGCCACGGCGACGGGCAGCCCGACGACTCCGTGTTCGTCTACGCCGCAGGCGGCTACTACGCCCCCGACAAGACCCTCACCGACCTGCAGGACGAGATGCGCGGCTTTCTCGACCTCGGCTACGACGTCGTGAAAATGAAGATCGGCGGCGCCGGCCTGGCCGAGGACCTGCGCCGCATCGAGGCCGTGATCGACGTCCTGGACGGCGACGGCTCCCGGCTGGCCGTCGACGTCAACGGCCGCTTCGACCTGGCCACGGCCCTCGAGTACGGGCGGGCCATCGAGCCCTATGGCCTGTTCTGGTACGAGGAGATCGGCGACCCTCTCGACTACCACCTCAACGCCACCGTCGCCGAGCACTACGCCGGCCCCATCGCCACCGGCGAGAACCTCTTCTCGCTGCAGGACGCCCGCAACCTGATCCGCTACGGCGGCATGCGCCCCGACCGCGACATCCTCCAGTTCGACCCCGCCCTCTCCTACGGGCTCACCGAGTACCTGCGCATCCAGGACATGCTCGGTCGGCACGGCTGGTCGTCCCGCCGCTGCATCCCGCACGGCGGCCACCAGTTCTCCCTGCACATCGCCGCCGCCCTCAAGCTCGGCGGCAACGAGTCCTACCCCGGCGAGTTCCAGCCCACCGGCGGCTTCGCCGACGACGCCGTCGTGGAAAAGAGCAGGGTCGGCCTGACCGACATCCCCGGCATCGGCTTCGAAGGCAAGGCCGCCTTCTACAAGGTGCTGCGCGACCTGCACAGCTGACGGCACGGCACGGCACGGCAGGGCGGCTCGCTCGCGCCGCGGGCCGCCCTGCCGCCGGCGCGGCTCCACCGAGCGCCACGTACGAGACCGGGGACGCGAGGCGCGTCACGTCCCCCCGCACCCCCCACGGGACAGGGCTACACACGATCGTCGTGCAAGGGAGCACCAACGATGACAAGCACCATCACGGCCGACCGCCCCCAACGGTCACGGCTGAACCGCCTGATACGCGAGCTGTGGTTTCAGGTGGTGCTGGCCGCGGTCCTCGGCATCGCCGTCGGCATTCTCGCGCCCGGACTCGGTGAGGAACTCAAACCGCTCAACGACTGGTTCATCGCACTGGTCAAGATGATCGTGATTCCGGTGGTCTTCTGCGTGGTCACCACAGGCATCGCCTCGATGGACAACCTGCGCAAGGCGGGCCGGATCGGCGTGAAGGCGATCGGCTACTTCCTGGTGCTCTCCTTCGTGTCCATGCTCATCGGCCTTGTGATCGCCAACATCTTCCAGCCCGGCTCCGGACTCAGCGTCGACCCCGCCTCGCTGAACGCGGACGACGTACCCAAGACGGCCACGGAGCACGCCACCTTCACCGGCTTCGTCTCCTCCCTGATCCCCGCCTCACTCCTGGGCGCGATCACCGGTGACGCGATCCTGGCCGCGCTGATGGTCTCGATCGTCTTCGGCGTGGCCCTGAACATGGCCGGCGAGGACGGCGCTCCCCTGACCCGCGGCATCAAGGCGCTCTCGGACGTCGTCTTCCGCATCGTGGGCTGGGTGATGAGGCTGGCACCCCTGGGCACGTTCGGCGCCCTGGCGACCGTGGTCGCCACCTACGGCGCGGACAGTCTCAAGCAGCTCGGCTACCTCATCATCCTGTTCACGGCGACCTGCATCCTCTACGTCCTGGTCGTGCTCGGGGCCATCATGCGGGCCTGCCGTCTGAGCCTGTTCGGTCTCATGCGCTTCCTCAAGGCCGAGCTCCTGATCGCCCTGAGCACCTGTTCCAGCGAAGCCGTACTGCCGCAGCTGGTGCGCAAACTGGAGACCCTCGGCATCGGCCGGCCCGTGGTCGGCATCGTCATCCCCTCCGGGTTCTCCTTCAATCTGGACGGCTCCGCGGTCTATCTCACGATGGCGTCCTTGTTCCTGGCCCAGGCCATGGGTATCGATCTGTCCTGGCAGCAGCAGCTGATCATGGTCGGCGTCATGATGCTCACCAGCAAGGGGACCGCGGGCATCGCGGGCGGCGCGTTCATCGTGCTCGCCAGCACCGTCACCGCGGTCGGCCATGTGCCCCTGGCCGCGCTCTCCCTGATCGTGGGCATCGACCGCATCCTCAACGAGGGCCGCGTCTTCATCAACGTCCTCGGCAACGCCGTCGCCACCATCGTGATCGGCAAATGGGAGAAGGACATCGACATGAACCGGGCCCGTGCGGTCCTGAGTTCCGGCGCGACCCCGCCGCAGCCGGCCGGGGCCACGGAGGTCGAGGCGGCGTCCGAGGCCGACACGTCCGGGGTTGACACGTCCAAGGCCGACACGACCGAGGCCGACGCGTCCAAGTGACCGCGCCGGCCGTCCGGGGCGATGATCCGTCGTACCGGACGAGGAGGCGCGGGGCCGGCCTTCGCGGCCGGGGAGCATGGTCAGGCACCGCCCGCTCGCCATCGGAAAGACCCGTTGGATACGCCCGCCGGTCGACCACATCTGCCTTCCCGAGGCACAGGCACTACCAACTCGCCTGCCCCGAAAGGGACCCCTCAGGCACCCACCAATGAACGCTCGAGGCGATGACGGTGTCCCGCAGCCTTGCCGAGGTGGTCAGGTCCCGCTCCGAGGGTGCTTCGCCGATCAGGGCCAGCGTGGCACCCGTGGTCGCCGCGTGGATGACGCGGGCCGCCTGTTCCACCGGAACCCGCAGGCACCCTGCTTCGGCCGCCCGGCCCAGCAGGCTCACCAGCGGCGAGCCAGCCAACGCGCGTCAGGACCAGCGGATCAGCGGATACTTGCGGCAACCCGTCCTTCGGCGCTTGTGCCGGTGGGCACCGAAGACGGCGGCGTTCTCTTCTACGCGCGGATGTATGCGGCCAAAGCCGTCCCGCTCTGCGTGCTCGCCGCCGTTATTCCGCTTTTCGCCACGGGAGCAGTAGCCGGCCTGTGTCTGCTCGGCGCAGCAGCCTCCCAGGTGATGGACGCAGCAATCGGCTCGGGCGAGGCAACCTGCGTCAGGTCGGCGGCGCACTGTCGCGGCCGTCGTGCATGCCCTGGTCGCCGCCCTGACCTGGTGACGAGCGTGAGGATGTTGCTGTTGCCGCGGGATGTCCCGGCCTCCGACTGGCAGTTGCGAATGTCCGATGAGTGGTGAAGCGGCAGCGAAATCGGCCGTGACGGGCGGCACCAGCGGCACGTCGAACGCAAGGTGTGTCCGGCGGGTCGAGTGTCCGGGCGCCCGCAATGCAGGGACCCACACTCATACACGGCGGCCGTTCTCCCGCACTTCGTTGCTCGACATCTCGAAGCGTGGAGAAGGCCGCCTCGGCTGTCCCATGTAGAACCACAGATCAGCAGGTCAGAGGACACTAGAGGTTAATCGAGCTTGGGAGGCAAGCTCAGGTCAGGGACTCGAAGTAGGCCTTCTGCGCGGGGTAGTAGTCCTCGAAGTCAGGCCGTGGTCCGCCCGTGCGTGCGGCGGTGAGCATGTCCAGGTAGTACTCCCAGCCGGGGCCGGTCTGGCCGAGGTGCTCCGTCGAGGCGAGATGATGGACCAGCCGGAGTTCGGTGGTGCCGTCGCTCTCGGCCAGCAGCAGCTCCATCGACCAGGATCCGGCCTCGTCCTCCATCGAGACGGCGAGTCGGCGCGGCGGTTCGCAGGCTTCGATTCGCAGTGGGCACCAGGGCGCCGACTCCTCGAACACCATCTGCACTTCGATGGTGCGGCCGGCCGCCGCATGGCCGCGCCACGGGCCGAACCAGCGGGCGGTGCGCTCCGGCTCGGTGACACTTGCCCAGACGTCATCGGCGGAGACGCGGTAGCTGCGGGTAAGGATCAGGTCGTGCCCCGTCGGGGTGGGGACGAGCTGTCCGCTGGGCTCAAGAGTCATGCCGTGTCCTCCTTGGAGTGGCGCGCGATGTGCTGATCGGCGGCGGGCTCAGCCCGGTTGCGGTCCCGTCGGGTGCGGTGAACCTCGGTCTCCAACGCCGCCAGGCGCTGCGACCAGTCGACAGGCACAGGCTGGGTGTCGAACTGGGCGAGCCAGGCGGCCAGGTCACCCAACCGGGAGCGGACGAGGGAGTAACGCCGATGGCGTCCGATGTGCTGGTCCCGGACCAGGCCGCTCTCCCGCAGCACGCGCAGGTGACGGCTGATCGCGGGTCGGCTGATGGCGAACCGGGCAGCGATGTCGCCAGCCGTCAGTGGTGTACGGAGCAACATCATCAGGATCTTGCGGCGCACCGGATCGGCGATGGCGTCGGCCACCTTGCTCAGGTCGTCCACACCAGAAGCGTAACCTATAGGTTACGCGTCAAGGCGGCATGCCCCAGTTTGCACCCAGCACGGGGGTCGAAAGACCGGTAGTCGTAGCCCTCGTCGCCTGATCAAGGCGCCCCGTCGAGGGGTGCTGTCGCCAAGCAGGAGCTCTGCTGATGCTGCGGATGACGGCCTGTAGGAGCATGGCCGCATGGATGATGACCATGGCTTCACGCAGCTCGCCCCGGACGGGGCGGGCCGGGGAAGCGGGGACAGCACGGCCACGGGCGATGCGGCGGCCCTGCAGGTCCGGGCGGCGCGGGACGCTGTCGTCGGCCGTGGCTGGCATCTGATGGAGCCGGCTGCGGTCTCCCGGTGCGTGGGTGCCGGTCCCGCCGTGTGGGAGCAGTTCGCCGCGCACTGGGACGACCTGGTGACGGATCCGTACGCAGCCGAGAAGGGCACGTGCCGTCTCAGGCGTTACGGACAGTTCCTGCTGTCCCGGACCGGGGAGATCACACCGCTGGGCCACGAGGCGTTCGTGCAGCCCGAGGACAGCAACCCCCTGTACGTGGATATCGAACGTCGTTTCGAGACGCTGACCGCGGAGTTCCGGGCGGAACCGGTGCTGTACGCGCTGATCCGGCTGCTCGGTGAAGTGGCCGCGGGGATGGACGATGCCGCCGACTGGACCGTCAGAGTGCATCCCTTCCGGGTCGTCGCACGGGCCGACAGCCTGGCGCAGCCCACCCCGGAAGGCCGGCACAAGGACGGCGTCCACCTGGTCTCCTCGATGCTGATCGGCCGGGAGAACGTGACCGGCGGCCGCAGCACGGTCTACGACGCGGACGGCCGCGAGATCGCGGCCACCACGCTCAGCGAACCCCCGAGCCTCCTGTTGAGTGATGACCGGGCGACCTGGCACGCCGTCTCGCCGGTCCGCCCGCAGGACACCGGCCGGCCCGGCCGCCGGGATGTCCTGGTGACGACGCTCACCGCCCGCTGACCTCGTCCCGGGCCACCACACAAGCGGGCGGTGACCGGCACGAGCCGTACATCATCCGGTGGAAGGGGCCGACTGGGCCGACGACCAGGGCCCGCGGGCCCTGGTCGTCGGACATGTACTTCCTGATGCATCGTCAGATCGCGGTGAAACCGCCGTCAGCGGCGATCACGGCTCCCGTGACGAAACTGGAGCGGGGCGAGACGAGGAAGCACAAGACCTCGGCGATCTCCTCGGGCTGTGCCACACGTCCCAGTGGCTGCGCGGCGGCGAAGGACGCCAGGTACGCGCGGCTGTCGGGGCGGATGGTGTCGAGGAAGTCCGTCTCGATGACGCCCGCGGCAACGAGGTTGGCGCGGATGCCCAGCGGGCCGCCCTCGACGGCGAGCACCTTGGTCAGTTGGGCCAGAGCGCCCTTCGACGCACTGTAGGCGACGCCTTCGGGCAGGGCGACGGTGGAGGCGTACGAGCCGGTGCTCACGATGGCGCCGCCGCCGCGGCTCTGCATGGCCCGGAATGCCTCGCGGGCGCAGAAGAAAGAGCCGCGGGCGTTGACCGCCATGATGGAGTCCCAGTCCTCGGCCGTGGTTTCGGTGACGGGCTTGTTCTGGGTGCGCCCGGCATTGTTCACGAGGATGTCAAGGCCGCCGAAGGCGTCCAGGGCCTCGCCCACCGCGCGGTGGGCGGTCTCCTCCCGGGTGATGTCGCCGTGCGTCGTGACGACGCCGGGGAACTCCTCCGCCAGGTTCGCGACATCGGGGCGGAGGTCGAGGGCGACGACCCGGGCGCCGCGGGCGTGGAGGAGCGCCACGGTCTCCCGGCCCACTCCTCGCGCGGCTCCGGTGACGAGGGCGACCTTCCCGGCGAACTCGGCGGTTTCAGGGGTGGCGGCGGATGCGGTTGCAGGTGTCATGGTGCGGTCCCTGGAGAAGGTGCGTGTGAGTGCAGGCGCCGGTGCAGGACACCCGGCCCACGTGGACGTCCGTACGGCTGGGTCGTTCAGTGCGCGGTGAGCCCGCCGTCGACCACCAGCTCCGCGCCGGTGACGAAGGAGGAGTCGTCGCAGGCCAGGAAGAGGATCGCGGGGGCGACCTCGTCGGCGCGGCCGGCTCGGCGCATGGGGGTGCGTTGGATGTCCGGCTGCTGGTCGCCCTGGTCGTCCAGGAGGTCCTGGATCATCGGGGTGGCTATCACCCCTGGATGCACCGAGTTGATCCGTACTCCCTGGCGGGCGTACTCGACCGCGGCGGTCTTGCTCAACAGGCGCACGGCCCCCTTTGACGCCTGGTAGGCCGCAGCCGCACCGCTTCCCACCAGGCCGAGTACGGACGACGTATTGATCACCGACGCGTTGCCGCTCGCACGCAGGAGCGGCATCGCCGCCCTCATGCCGAGCCATGTGCCTTTCTGGTTCACGTCGATGACGCGGTCCCACGCCTCTTCCCGCGTGTCCTCGATACCTGGCCAGTCCACGATGCCGGCGAGGTTCACGAGCACGTCCAGCGTTGCGAACCGGTCGCGTACGAGGGTGATCACTTCGTCCCACTCCCGCGCGGAGGAGACATCGAGGCGGGCGGCGACGACTTCCGCACCGCGTGCCTCGAGCCGGTGGGCGAGATCCCGCAGGGGGCCTTCGGCGACATCGGTGATCACCAGCCGGGCGCCTTCGTCGGCGAAGAGTTCGGCGGTCGCCGTGCCGAGGCCGCCGGTCGCGCCTGTGATCAGCGCGACCTTGCCGTCAAGTCGTTGTCCTGTCATGGGTGTGGTCCTTGATTCTCGTTGGTGTTGACTGGCTGACTCTGGCTGTCTGACCGTCGTGTCGGGGCTTCCTGGTCCGCCGGCGGTGGATGCGCCTCCGATACCAGGGCGGTTGCGGGCCCGGGGGCCCGGCCTTCTCTACGACTGCTGCCGCTGCTCCCGGTAGAGGACGAGGTGCTCGTGATAGAGCACTCCGTCCCGGATGTCGCCGGTGGCGGTGAAGCCGGTGTCGTCGACGTAGTCCAGGTGGCTACCGGCCACCGTGTACCGGCCGGTGTACGCGCCGGCCCGCTCGCCGCGGGCTTCGTCGTACCGGCCGTTCGGCAGCAGCTCCTGGCGGATGTGACCGTCCGCGGTCATCCACATCCCGACCACGTCGACCTGGTCGCCCTCGACGGTTCCGGCCGTGGCGGACTCCTCTCCTCGTACGATGCGGTCCCTTCCGCTCCACCGAGTCTGGGCAGGTCACCGGCCATCGACCAGGACGCGTGCTGCCCGGGTATGGCACACCCGGGCAGCGCATCGAGCTCTCGCCTAGCCTGGACGGATGGACGACAACCACCTGGGAGACTTCCTGCGCGCACGCCGCGCCGACCTGCGGCCGGAGGCCGTCGGCATGGCGAGTTACGGGCCCCGCAGAGTCGCCGGACTGCGCCGCGAGGAGGTCGCCGTCCTGGCCGGAGTCAACGCCGACTACTACACCCGCCTGGAACAAGGCCGCGAGCGCAACCCCTCACCCCAGGTGATCGACGCACTCAGCCGCGCACTGCACCTCGACACGGAGGCCCGCGCGCACTTGTACCGGCTGGCCGGGTCCGCGCCGGACGACCGGCCCTCCGCCGGGGCCACCGAGCAGGTGAGCCCAGCGCTGCGACAGCTGATGGACGGCTACCCGAACACCCCCGCGTTCGTCATGAACCGGACCCTGGACCTCCTCGCCGCCAACGCCATGGCCGATGCCCTCTACGCCCCGTTCGATCCGGCGGACAACTTGGCCCGTATGACCTTCCTCGACCCTGCGGGCCGCAGCTTCTACATGGACTGGGACCGGGCAGCACAGGCCACCGTCGCCAACCTGCGCGAGGCAACCGGATTCGACCCGGACAACCCGCGGCTGCGTGAACTCGTCCGCACCCTCACCGAGGACAACGCGGACTTCAACCGTCTCTGGAACGCCCACACCGTGCGCGGCAAGACCCGGGACGCCAAGCACCTCCTCCACCCCGACGTCGGCCCCCTTGCCCTCACCTACCAGGCCTTCGACGTACGCGACGCCCCCGGCCAGCAGCTGGTCATCTACCACGCCGAACCAGGCAGCCCCAGTGCCCAGTCCCTCAATCTGCTCGGTTCCATCCACGCCACCCATCGCCGGCCCGCCCCTCAATCCCACCGCTGATCAGCCGACGGAACAGGGGATCGTCCGGCCATGGTGGCCGGTCGGTTTCGCCTCCGCGTGGCTGTCAGGCGGTGCCGGGTGAGCGGAGGAGCCGGGGGTGCGGCGTCAGGCCGAGGTAGAGACCCGCTGCTGCCCGGTCGGGGGTGACGGGCAGGGGCAGCAGGTCACTGGTTCCGTGGCCTGCGAGTCCGCGCGGCGGGCGCCCGTCGACGGGGCAGCGTACCTCGCGCAGGAAGACATCCACGGCGTCGGTCTGACTGTCGTGGAGATCTTCGACCCCGGTGATGATGTTGAGGAAGGACTCGTGCAAGCGCAGTTGCGCTTGATCGTGCCTGCTCAGCTGCTGGGCTGTGCGGAAGTAGGCGTCCCGCCCCTCGTGAATGCGGTAGAAGGCACTGACCAGGACGAGGAGGCGCTCGTAGGCGTGTCGGTAGGCCGTCTGATAGAAGGCGCGGGCCGCCTGCTCGGTGACTTCGCCTTCGAGCACGCTGCTGATCGAGGCGGCGGCGAGCAGTCCGCTGTACATGGCCAGGTGCACTCCGGTGGACAGCAGCGGGTCCAAGAAGCACGCGGCGTCCCCTGCGGCGAACCATCCCGGACCGCAGAACACCTCGCTGACGTAGGAATAGTCGCTCTCGGTCCTGAGCTTGCTGGTCTGTCCGGCTTGGGCGAGCAGGCCGGACAGGAGCGGGCACCGGCCGATGGCCTCGTCGTAGACGGCCTGGAGTGAGCCCTGGTGTGCCTGCCTGGACCGGGCGAAGGAGCGTTTGTCGGTGACCAGGCCGACGCTGAGAGTGCCGTCATGCAGGGGGATGGCCCAGAGCCAGCCGTGGTCGGGCAGGGAGAACACCCCGATCGCGCCGCTGGGGGCGTCGGCGAGAGGCGCCGCGCCGCGCCAATATCCCCACAGGGCAACGTTGCGGAAGACGTCGTGGACGCGCCGGGTCCGCAACTGCCGTGCAGCCAGGAGCCCCGCGCGACCGGAGGCGTCGACCATGTGATCGAACCCGATGGTGTGGGTGGTGCCGTTCTGAGTCCAGGAGGCTTCCACGGCGCGGCTCGTGCCGCTTCCTTTCGATGCGTCAGCGAAGGTGACACGGCCGGTGCGTGCCTCTTCGCGCACGTCGGCTCCCTGGCGCCGTGCGTGGTCCAGGAGCAACTGGTCGAACTCGGAGCGGATCACCTGGAAGCTGTAGGCGGCGGGTCTGCCGGGCTCGTCGAAGCCCAGTGACCATTCCTGTCCGCCCCAGCCGTAAAAGGCCCCCGACTTGCGGACGAAGCCCTGCCTTTCGATCACCTCACGCGCGCCCAGGACATCCAGGACGGGCAGCAGCGAAGGCAGCAGTGATTCGCCGATGTGATAGCGCGGGAATCGCTCTCGCTCCAGGACGATCACTTCGTGTCCCCGTCGGGCCAGCAGGGCCGCGGCAGTAGCACCGGCCGGCCCGCCGCCGACCACCAAGACCTCGGTCCGCTCATGCAAGATGTGCTCCTCCGCCAGTTCAACGGTCTTGCGCACGGTTCCTACAGACCGATCCGGCACCGTCTGAGACAGTTCCATCACTATGAGCAGTCAACCTCACGGCGGGCGGTCGGCAACAGACGCCCATGCGCCACAATCCACTCGCCATTCGCGGAATGCGGCAGGCCCGCTCACCGTCGGAATCGAAGAGGAACTCCTTCTGATCGATCCGGTCACGCGGGAACTGAGCCCCTTGGGCCCGGAATTGGTGCGAGAAGCAGTCGGTGAACTCGGCGACCGGACCGGCACCGAGCTGACCCGCTACCAAGTCGAACTGCGCACCGGCCCCCACGTCTGTTTGCGAGAGGCCGGCGAACAGATCCGCACCGCGCGAAGAACTCTCGCGGACAGCGCCAACCGTCTGGGCCTGCGCATTGCCTCGACCGGAACCCCGGTGCAGACCCCGACGGGCCCGGTCTTGTTCACGCCGGGTCCCCGCTACGCACAAAGCGTCGCCCATTACCGGGCTCTGGACGACGAACAGATCGTATGCGCCTGCCACATTCACGTAGGCTTGCCCGACGTGCGTGATGCCTTCCGGGTCAGCAATCATCTGCGGCCCTGGCTGCCGGTACTGACCGCGATGACGGCCAACTCCCCCTTCTGGGGAGGCCAGGACACCGGATACGCCAGCTGGCGTACGACCAGCTGGGGGCGCTGGCCGGTGGCCGGCCCGCCGCCCTACCTCGAATCACCCGCCCACCTCGACGAGCTCGTCGAGGCCCTCATCCGCGCTGAAGCACTCATCGACCGTGCCGGACTCTACTGGGACATCCGGCCCTCCCATCACCTCCCGACCTTGGAAGTACGCGTCGCAGACGCAGCCCTGACCCCCGACGACAGCACCCTGCTCGCCGCCGTCGTCCGAGCTCTCACCGCGACCGCTCTCACCGCCATCACGGCAGGCGAGCCGCCTCCACGTCTGGAACCGGAACTGCTGCGTGCCGCCTGCTGGCGCGCGGCACGCGACGGCTTGTCCGGCAAGGGAATCGACCTGTCCACCGGACGCCTGGTGGCCCAGAAGACGCTGGCCGAACGACTGTTGCACCACGTGGCGCCGGCGCTGGACCGGCACGGCGACCTCGGCTTTGTGCGCGGCCACTGGAGACATCTACGCATGGCAGGAACCGGAGCGGACCGCCAACGTGCCGCCTATCACCGACGCTCCAGCACGAACGACCTCATTGACTACATCATCGCGGCAACCTGTCCCGCGTGAGTGCCTGGTGGAACCGGGGCCACGGCCGGGGGAGCGGCTCCTCTGCATCGCGCGGGTGCCGACGCGGGTGCCGGCGCGGCCTGCACTTACCGACAAGGGCCCCCGGGATGCCTCCCAGGGGCCCTGCGGTCCGGTGACGCGCGGATCGGTGTCTCTTCCGTCAGCGCTGCCAGATCACGGAATCGGAATCACCGAGGCACGTTGCGGTAGTCGCGCATCTTCTTGAGGAACCTCCGGAAGATGAATCCACCCGCCACGAGCAATGCAGCACCGACGGCGGTAATCCAAGGCGACTTTTGAGGTTCCGAGGCGATATATCCCACCCCGACCGCCATGAGAAGCAGACCTAGAATTACCCCCGAGAGGCTCGGCCAAATGTTCCTCGGCTGCGTTGCGTTCACCTCGGAGATCCTCACTTAGTCTTGTAAATCGGCCACAGCTTGCTATTGGACGACTTGACTGTCGCCGGAGTCTGCGGACCGTACATATTCACGATAGCATCGAAGGTTACCGTCGATGACGGGCCGCAGACGGGAAGGTGCTTTGCGAGGCACGACTGGAGCACTACCTTCCCGCGCAGGTGCTGACGGGTGCTGTTCCCGGAAACGACGTACGGCTGAGTGAAGTCCATCTTGATGCCGAGCGCCTGGCCTTGGACGTTGTTGTGGCCCGAGAGGGAGCCCGTGACGCGAGCGATTCGGCCCTTGCTGTCCTTTACGGTGGTGACCGTGAAGTCGATCTCCCCGGTTCGCGTGCTGCCGGCGCCGCCGCCCGGATAGAAATTCCAGACCTTGGTGCTCGTGGTTTCCCCTCCCTGCGCGTGCGCTGCGGGCGCCATTGCGATTCCCGACAGAGCTGCCAGAGTGGTTACTCCGATGGCCGCAGTCTTACGTATATGCATTTATTCCCCTGTTTTGACTCGCAAAGCGGACGGTCAATTCCGCTTGCACGCACGCTACGCACTTCCGGAACGTGGGATCAACTCAGTTGAGGGAAACTTGAGCATTGCCGTCGCGGGGTCAATTGAATTCCATGCCTGACCCAAAAAGTTTCCGGCGCGACACAACCGATGGGCTCGAAATTCCGTCCAGGTCGTATCCCGGGCAGGCCGGGCCGGGTGGGCGCTCACCATGGCCCCGGGGTCGGGAGCCCGGGGGTGGCGGCTGCATACCCTGGGGAACCTAGGACTTCGACTTAGGTTGGGGTCGACTCCTCTGTCTGGGGCAACGCCTCTGGAGCGCCCTTCGCGCAGCGGTTGATGGGGAGGCCGGCAGCATCATCGCGCGTGGGTAGCGACCGAGTTGGTGTTGCCCCGCCGTACGATCTGCTGAAGGCGCTGCCCTTCGTGGTGGTCGGTCTTCGCACGCCTACCGGCTCGGCCATCGCGTCTCCCGGGGCCGGTTGAACCAGCCGCCCGCTGTCTTGGTCCTGCGGCTGACCTAGCATCCCGTGTCATGAACGAAGCCGAGAACGTCTTGGACTGGCTGCAGGGTTGGTACTCCGCGCAGTGCAACGGGGACTGGGAGCACGAGTGGGGCGTCAAGATCGACACGCTCGACAACCCTGGTTGGACAGTCCGCGTCGACCTGGAGGACACCGATCTCGAGGGGCGCGATTTCCCCCGCCGGGACCTCAGGCGCAGCAAGGACAACTGGGTCTCGGCCCGGGTCTCCGATATGGCCTTCCGCGCTGCATGCGGGCCGGGCAACCTCGCTGAGACACTCACCCTCTTCCGTGAGTGGGCGGTGGAGAAGACCCCCCGGCAGGACAGCCCCGGCTTGATGCCTCCAGCCGCAGACGCCGCTCCACCCGGTGAACCTGAGCGGTCAAAGCGCTAGCCACGGACACACCCCTACCGGGCGTCGATTTCGGCGATGAGAGCCTCGATGCGGGTCTTGATCTCGTCGCGGATGGGGCGGACGGCGTCGAGTCCCTGGCCGGCCGGGCCATCGAGGGCCCAGTCGAAGTACTTCTTGCCGGGGAAGATCGGGCATGCGTCGCCGCATCCCATGGTGATGACGTAGTCGGACGCCTGGACGGCCTCGGTGGTCAGAACCTTCGGCTTCTGGGCGGAGATGTCGACGCCGACCTCCTTCATGGCCTCCACCGCGGCCGGGTTGACCTGGCCGCCGGGGATCGAGCCTGCGGAGCGGACCTCGATGCGGTCGCCCGCGAGGTGGGTCAGGAACCCGGCGGCCATCTGCGAACGCCCGGCGTTGTGGACGCAGACGAAGAGCACGGAGGCGAGGGGAGGGGTGGTCATGAGGTCTTCCTTCGCAAGTAATGAGCGGGAGACGGGCAAGGCGGGGGAGGGGGGGCGGTCATGAGGGGAAAATTCCGGCGGGCCCTGTGAGTCAGCCCGAACTGGTATCAGCTCCGAATGATGTGACAGTATCAGTGCATGCTGACTTCAGTCGACGCTGATGTGATTCGGGTGCTCGGTGACCCGCTCCGCCTGCAAATTGTGACCCTGCTTGCCCGGGAGACGCTCTGCACGACGCACCTGGTCCAGGAGACCGGCGCCAAGCAGACCAATCTCTCCAATCACATGAAGGTGCTGCGCGAGGCCGGTCTGGTGGAAACGGAGCCGTGCGGCCGCTTCACCTACTACAAGCTGCGCCCCGAGGTCCTGGCCTCGATTTCCGAACAGTTCGCCGAGCTGGCGGCCTCCGCCCGCACTGCGGCCGACAACAAGAGGGCCTGCTGATGAGCCGCACCGACACCCCACCGCAGACGGATCAGGGCACGGCGTCAGGCGAGGGCATCGTCGCGAAGCTCTCCACCCTGGACCGCTACCTGGCCGTCTGGATCCTGCTGGCCATGGCCGTCGGCCTGGGCCTGGGCCGCCTCATCCCCGGCATGAACGACGCCCTGGCGAAGATCGAGGTCGGCGGCATCTCGCTGCCGATCGCGCTCGGCCTGCTCGTGATGATGTATCCGGTCCTTGCCAAGGTTCGCTACGACAAGCTCGACACCGTCACCGGCGACCGGAAGCTGATGGTCTCGTCGCTGGTCATCAACTGGATCGTCGGCCCGGCCGTCATGTTCTCGCTGGCCTGGATCTTCCTGCCGGACCTGCCGGAGTACCGCACCGGCCTGATCATCGTCGGACTTGCCCGCTGCATCGCGATGGTCATCATCTGGAACGACCTGGCCTGCGGCGACCGCGAAGCCGCCGCGGTCCTGGTCGCATTGAACTCCGTCTTCCAGGTCATCGCTTTCGGCCTGCTGGGCTGGCTCTACCTCGACCTGCTGCCAGGCTGGCTGGGCCTGGGCGACGGCGAGCACCTGGACATCTCCATGTGGAAGATCGCGTTGAACGTCGTCATCTTCCTGGGCATCCCACTCCTTGCCGGATTCCTCACCCGCCGCATCGGGGAGAAGAAGATGGGACGCACCGGATACGAGTCCGGCTTCCTTCCGAAGATCGGCCCGTGGGCGCTGTACGGACTGCTGTTCACGATCGTCATCCTCTTCGCCCTGCAGGGCAAGACCATCACTTCGCAGCCGCTGGACGTCGTCCGTATCGCCCTTCCGCTGCTCGTGTACTTCGCGGTCATGTTCTTCGGCACGTTCCTGCTGGGCAAGGCACTCGGTCTCGCCTACGACCGCACCGCGACCCTCGCATTCACGGCCGCGGGCAACAACTTCGAACTGGCCATCGCCGTCGCCATCGCCACCTTCGGCGTCACGTCCGGCCAGGCCCTGTCCGGCGTCGTCGGCCCGCTCATCGAAGTCCCGGTACTGATCGGCCTGGTCTACGTATCCCTGGCCTGGCGCAAGAAGTTCAGCGCGCGAGCCCTGACGACGGCCCCGTGACCCACACGGCGGATGTGGTGGTGATCGGCGGCGGGCAGGCAGGGCTCGCCGCCGGTTACCACCTGCGCCGACGCAAGCTCGACTTCGTCATCCTCGACGCCCTGGACGATCCGGGCGGCGCCTGGCAACACACCTGGGATTCGCTGCGCCTCTTCTCCCCGGCCGCGTTCTCCTCTCTGCCGGGCCGGCTCATGCCCGCCCAGAGCGGTCATGAGTACCCGGACGCCGGGCACGTCGTGGACTACCTTGCCGACTACGAACAGCGCTACGACCTGCCCCTGCGGCGCCCCGTCCGGGTCGACGCCGTAAAAACCGAGGGCGAACGGCTGCGCGTGGAGTCGGACGCAGGCGCCTGGTCTGCGCGGGCGGTCATCTCGGCGACCGGCACCTGGTGGCGCCCGTTCCTGCCCGCGATCCCGGGCCGTGAGGTGTTCACCGGCCGTCAGCTGCACACCGTCGGCTACCGCAGTCCGGCCGAATTTGCCGGGCAGCGGGTCATCGTGGTCGGCGGGGGGAACTCGGGGGCGCAGATCGCCGCCGATCTCGCCTTGGCCGGTGTCGAGTTGACCTGGGTCACCCAGCGCCCGGCCCGTTTCCTGGCCGACGACATCGACGGCCGCGCCTTGTTCGACGCCGCGACCGCCCGCCGTCGAGCCCTCGATCAAGGCAAGACCGGTACCGGCGGGGTGGCCTCGCTCGGTGACATCGTCGCCGTCCCCCCGGTCCGCGCCGCCCGCGAGGCCGGACTCCTCAAAGCGCAGTCGATGTTCCGGCGCCTCACCACGGACGGAGTGGAATGGGCCGACGGCACGAGGGCTCTCGCCGACGCGGTGATCTGGTGCACCGGCTTTCGCCCCGCCCTGTCCCACCTGGCCCCGCTCGGCCTGCGCGGCACGCGCGGGCGCATCGCCACCGAGGGCACCCGCGCCGTGGGAAATCCCCGCGTGCACCTGCTCGGCTACGGCGACTGGACCGGCCCGGCATCAGCCACTCTGATCGGCGTCGGACGCCCGGCCCGAGAGGCCGCTGCCGAGATCGCAGGGCTCCTGTAACTCCATCCCGACGATGCCGAGTCCGGGCACGGCGGCGGCGATGCCGCCGCGGTGCGGTGGCCGTCCGCCGTCGTCCAGGGCGCCGCTGCCAGGATGACGGCGGTCACTGCTTCCTCGGTCCTGTCGGCCCAGACGACCCCTTCGGCCGTGCGGCGAATGAACATCCCTCCCCGGCGCGCTGCTGCCCGCCGGACTGCGGCTGACCCGCCTCCAGGGTCAGCTGCGCAGGTCGAGCATGGCCGACATCGCGGCCACGACAGAGGGTGCGACCTGGTAGTAGACCCAGGTCCCGCGCCGCTCCGAGGTCAGCAGGCCCGCGTCCTTGAGCTTCTTCAGGTGGTGGGAGACGGTCGGCTGGGAGACGCCGACGTCGGAGATGTCGCACACGCACGCCTCGCCGCCCGCGTGCGAGGCGACCTTGGAGAACAGCCGCAGCCGCACCGGGTCGGACAGGGCCTTGAACATGGCGGCCATCCGCTCGGCATCCGCGGGCGACAGCTCCCCGGCGGTGATCGGCGGGCAGCACGGCACCACGGCGTCGGCGTCCAGTACCGGCAGTTCGACAACCTTCGATTTCGACATACGTCTATGTTGACACCCATCGATACGAGTGGCAAGCTCCAGACAACGACAGGCATCGACAGATATCGAAACAGGGAGTCCTCGTGTCTCCCGCCCTCCGTACCGCGTCCACCGCCATACGAGCCCGCCCCACCGTTCGCGTTCACCGCCATCCGGCCCGCCGCACCACCCGGCACCTGGCCCGAGCCGGCTTCTGCGACGGCTGCGCCCCTGCCGGTGACCGTGCCGCCCGAGCGGCCCGGATCCGCCGGCACACCCAGCCGGCCGCTCCTACTCACGCACGCTGACCCCGTTCACCCCGCTTCGAGGAGACCGAGCATCATGAGCACCCAGCAGCTACCCGTCATCGTCATCGGCGCCGGTCCCACCGGACTGGCCGCGGCCGCCCACCTCGTCGAGCGCGGCATCGAGCCTCTTGTTCTGGAAGCGGGCGACAGCGCCGGTGCGGCCGTGCGCGAGTGGAGCCACGTGCGCCTGTTCTCCACCTGGGGCGAAGTCGTCGACCCCGCCGCCGAGAAGCTGCTTGCCCCCACCGGCTGGGTCAAGCCGGACGGCGACACCTATCCGAGCGGCGGCGACTGGGCGACGAAGTACCTGCAGCCGCTGGCCGACGTCCTGGGCGACAGGGTCCGTTTCGGCGCGACGGTCACCGGCGTCTCTCGCCAGGGCCGTGACCGGGTCGTGGACGCCGACCGCGAGCAGCAGCCCTTCACCGTGCACGTCCAGAGCGCTGACGGCAGCGAGCAGCGGCTCATCGCCCGCGCGGTCATCGACGCCTCCGGCACCTGGTCCACACCCGGCCCGATCGGCGGCGACGGCCTGCCCGCCCTCGGCGAGCACACCGCCGGTGCGCGCATCTCTTACCGCGTGCCCGACCTCAAGAACCCGGCCGTACGAGCCCGCTACGCGGGCAAGCGCACCGCGGTCATCGGCTCCGGCGCCTCCGCGTTCACCGCGCTCGCCTACCTGGCCGACCTCGCCGTGGACGCCCCGGACACCCACGCGGTCTGGGTCCTGCGGCGCGGCATCAGCGGCTCGACGTTCGGCGGCGGGGAGGCCGACCAGCTGCCCGCACGCGGAGCGCTCGGCCTGGCGGCCAAGGCCGCCGTGGACAACGGCCACGCCGATGCCGTCACCGGATTCCGCACCGACGCCGTCGAGCAGAGCGGCGAGCAGCTGGTCCTCATCGCCGAGGACGGCCGCCGTCTCGACCCGGTCGACGAGGTCATCGTCCTGACCGGCTTCCGCCCCGACCTGTCCTTCCTGAACGAACTTCGCCTCGGCCTCGACGAGCGCCTCCAGGCTCCCCTCGCGCTGGCCCCGCTGATCGACCCCAACCAGCACTCCTGCGGCACCGTCTACCCGCACGGCGTGGGCGAACTCTCACACCCCGAGCGGGACGTCTACCTGGTCGGCATGAAGTCCTACGGCCGCGCCCCGACCTTCCTGGCCATGACCGGCTACGAGCAGGTCCGCTCCATCGCCGCGGCCCTCGCCGGCGACCAGGAGGCCGCCGAACGCGTGGAATTGACCCTGCCGGAGACCGGCGTCTGCGGCGGCGCGGGCCTCTTCGACGAGCCGGAAGCCACCCCGTCCGAAGGCGGCGGCTGCTGCGCGGCCCCGGCCACTGCCACCGTGCAGATCGGCGTCGGCGCCCCGGCCGCCGCCTCGGGCGGCTGCTGACCGACGTGCCCGACGCGAGCGCGGCAGCGGCTGACACCGGAACGCCAACGACTCCGGAACGGCCGCGGCCGCGCGCCGTGCTGCCCGCGCTGTGCGCCACCCAGATCACCGGCTGGGGGGTCGTTTATTACGCCTTTCCCGTGCTCAACTCCCGTATAACGGCGGACACCGGCTGGTCCACGACGTCCACGACCGCCGCTTTCTCCGGGGCCCTGCTGGTCTCCGCGCTGGTCGGCATACCCGTTGGCCGCGTCCTGGACCGCCGGGGCCCGCGCGCGGTGATGACCGGAGGATCGGTTCTTGCCGTCGCCGCGATCCTCGCGATCGCCTGCGCTCCCAACCTCGCCGCATTCACCGCCGCCTGGCTCCTTGCCGGAGTCGCGATGGCCGCCACCTTCTACCAGCCGGCATTCGCTGCCCTCACCCGCTGGTGGGGCGAGCAGCGAATCCGCGCCCTCACCCTGGTCACTCTCGCCGGCGGCCTCGCCTCGACCGTCTTCGCGCCGCTCACGGCCGCACTCGCCGCCCACTTCGACTGGCGCACGACGTACGCCCTCCTCGCAGTGATTCTCGCGGCCATCACCATCCCGGCCCACGCCCTCGCACTGCGCGCCCCCTGGCCACCGGCACCAACCCACGACCGGAAGGCCGCGACCAGCAACGCAACCAGTAGACCGATCACCCGCAGTCGCCCCTTCCTGCTGCTGACCGCAGCCCTCACGCTCAACGGCTTCGCGATCTACGCGGTCGGCATCGCCCTCGTACCCCTCCTGACCGAACGAGGCGCCGGCCCGGCCACCGCGGCGTGGGCGCTCGGCCTGAGCGGAGCGGGCCAGACCCTCGGCCGTACGTTGTACGCAACCCTCGCCCGCCGCACGGGAGTCACCACCCGCACCGTCGCACTCATCGCACTGGCCGGCGCCACGACGGCAGCCCTCGGCTTCGTTCCGGGACCGATCCCGCTCCTCGTGGTGCTGGCGGTGCTCGCCGGCATGGTGCGCGGCAACCTCACCCTCCTCCAGGCCACCGCGGTCACCGACCGCTGGGGCGCCACTCACTACGGCCGCCTCTCCGGCCTCATGGCAGCACCGGTCACCGTGGCCGGCGCCCTGGCTCCCTTCGCCGGGGCAGCACTCGCAGCACAACTCGGCGGATACCCGGCACTCTTCGCCGTCCTGACCGGGGCGTCTCTAGCCGCGTGCGTCCTGGCGGCTGGTTCACGCAGCCGCTGATCGAGCAACTCCGGAGGCGCCCGGGCCCCCGCCCCGGAGCGGAGCCCCTTCCCCGGAACGCCGCCAACCCGGCTGCGCCGCCCTCCACCAATTCACCGCGGATAAGCACCTTTTGAGAGCGCGCGGCCTGGGAGTAGACGCGCTGCCGGACGAGGGAGGTCTCGCCCAAGCCGGCTCTGGCCGGCGGGGGCCATGCAATCGTGCGGTCAATTGCACGCCATCGGAGGGAAGTACGCCAGGTCAGCGCTGTCCGTGTGCCCGGTGGATGCGGCGCCGTGGACGCCGACGCCCACGGCCCCCGTCCCGGTGATCGCGGCGCTCGGGAGCGGAGGGCGGCCGGGGCAGGGCCGGGAGCGGTCGGGTGGCGGCGCCGTGAGCGTCTCTGCCGGTGGGCTGGGAGTGGCTGTAGTGGTGCAGTGCGATCCTGTCGGCGCGCTGGGCGTTGAGCCTCTGAATCACGTACGCCGCTCCGATGAGCAGGACCAACAGGACGCCGACCGTCAGGAGCGTGTCCATGGCGTCACGCCCCTGCTCCCGGACGGCCGACCAGGGTTATGGCAGCCGCGTGGGTAGAGGACGCCCCGCCCTCGTACTCCCACGCCTCTTCGGAGTCCTGCACCCGGCCGGCGGACGAGTCGCCGTGGCGGGCTTCCTCCGCGGCCAGCAGCGCGCTCGCGGTCAGCGGCGCCCCCGCGGGGTCGCTCGCGGCGGCCATCAGCCGGGCGGCGGCCGCAGGGCGGGTCTCGGGCGGGATCACCAGCAGGTCCCAGCGTCCGACACTGTAGGAGAGCAGCAAGACCTTGTGCGGGTCGAGCTCCGTGGTGAACCACCCGACCTTCACCACGTGCCCGTGGACGGGCACCTTGCGCGGGATCACGGGCCAGTGGGTGGGATTGACGGCGATGCGGGTGATGCGTCCCTCGTGCAGGTCCAGCACGTCGGTCAGATCGGGCAGTTCACGCAGCAGGTCGCGGGAGCGGGGCCACCACGCGCCGTCCAGCAGGCCACGGGGGGCATCCGGGGCTTTCAGCGAGAGGCGGGCGGCCGGTACGGCGGGGTCCGTGGGCGGCGGCGGGAGAAGGCTGATGATCGCGGACATGGCGCGAACCCGTCTCCAGGCAGCTGTCCGAGGGCAACTGCCTGGTGTATTTGCTCGCCGAGAACGACTAGGGCGCGATGGCCGGTGTGCGACATGCTCTCGGTATCTCCAGATTACTCCTCGGCCAGGCGCAACGGACCGTGCGATGCGGCCGAGTTCGCAGGCCTCCGCTCCCGCGGGGCGTGTCACGACTCGTCCCTGGCGTCACACGACCCGAAGCACGGGGACATCGCGGAGCCAGGCGCGGAGAACCGCCCGATCGCCACGCTCGCGACTGCGGGTGGTCACGGCGATCGCCGACGGGCGCCTGCCTCTGCGTACTTGCGGAAGGCATAAACAGCTCGCATCTTGTCCCAGCGTTCACCGGCCCAGAAGTGCGGCTTGTAGGAGGTGAGGGTGTTGCGGAACTCGTAGCGCGCGTACCAGGGACGGCCGTGCTCGGCATCCGGCCACGTCCACGCACCGGCCCATGCGGGGAGCGTAGACCGGAGCTGCCGCAGACCCGATTGGCGTTGACCCGCATCGAGGATTTGCCGTCCGGCGAGATTCTAAGGGCAGTCGTCTTGGTGTCACCTCCCTGGCGTAAAGGCTCTCCCGCAGTGCATCAGGAGCCCGGCGCCTCATTCGCCTGTCTCCCCGTCGATGAGCTCGCGCGCGATGTCGAGGTGACCGATGTGTCGGGCGTACTCCTGGAGCAGGTGGAAGAGAATCCGCCCGAGCGAGGGCGCTTGGTCGGGCGTCTTGAAGCGACCCCCGAGGCGTGCCTGGTCGCTCAACGCGGCATGCGCAATAAGGGAGGTGGCGGCGGTGACCTCCGCCTGGTAGGCGGTGATGACCTGCGTAGTGGCGGTGTCGGCGGCAATCGCCCACTCCTCGGTGTCTCCGCCGGGCGGGTAGGCGACGACATCCTCGGCGCCGAATCCCCATCGCAGCCATCGGCGTTCAACCCAGCCGAGGTGCTGGACCAGTCCGAGCGGCGACCAGCCGAGTGGCTCGGCGGGCGTGCGGAGTTGATCGTCGGAGAGCCCGGCGAGCTTTCGCATCAGGGCTTCTCGGTACCACCCCAGGTAGCCGAGGAGCAGTTCACGGGCGTCGGATACGTCGACGGCCGGGCCGTCGAGCGGGGCGGGAACTTGTTCCGGAGGATGCTGCATCGCGCGAACGTAGCGCCCGAGCCGAGCCTGACACACGGCATTGACATGATCATTGTGTGGCTGGTGTGACCAGGGCTCCGACGCCGCGATCACTGCTGTCCCGTCAAGATCGTCCCACTACCGCAGAGCCTGGACTTACGGAGATCCCTACGCCCCGGAATTTCTCTGGGCGGTCTTGTCATCGGCCGGTACCGTGTGACGGAGAGCCAAGGGGGGACGAGCTGGTGCGTCCAGTGCTGCTGGTGGATGTGGACGGACCGCTGAATCCGTACGCCGCGAAGCCGCACCGCCGGCCCGAGGGCTATCAGACGCACCGCCTACTGACGCCTCGCTGGAAGGCCATCGAGCGACGCCGGATGACTGAGTGGGGATTGCCGAACAAGCCCGTGAAGCCGCTGCGGGTGTGGCTCAACCCGGATCACGGCCCGGCGCTGGATGCCCTTCCCTTCGACCTGGTGTGGGCGACCACGTGGGAGGAAGAAGCCAACGCTTTCATCGCGCCAGTCCTGGGATTGCCGGAGCTGCCCTTCATTCCCTGGACCTCCCCGCGGGCTCAGTCCGGCGGTGGTGTGTTCTGGAAGACGCCTGAGATCGTCGCGTGGGCGAAAGGCCGGGCGTTCGCTTGGATCGACGACGAGATCACACAAGCCGATCACGCCTGGGTGAAGGAACACCACGACGGTCCCGTACTTCTGCACCGGATCGATCCCCGAAGCGGCCTTACCATCGACGACTTTGCCGCGCTGACGGCATGGGCGGCCGGCCTGGACTGACGTCACCGCCGGCCGGCAACCGCCCCCGGCGCCGTTCCGCGCGAACAATGCGGGACAGTCAAGCCCTTCTGGCAACTCCTGTCCCGGCCCCGTGCCCTCCTCAGGCGTCTGCTCCTCGGACGGCTCGGATATCCGGAGCATGGCCTGACGCGCAGGGGGCGGTGTGGCAGACCACGGGCCTCGGCGTGATCAGGTGAGTGCGGGGCCGACTTGAGAGACGGGGAGAGCCAGTCAGACGCCGGGGCCCTGACGTCGAAGTTCTGCTCGGGCAGAGGGCCGAGTCCACTCGGCCGGAGGGATCTCAGTCGCTCGCGCCGAGAGTCTGCGCAAGTGCGCCAAGGGTCACGTCGACGATGGCGCGCAGCTGTTCGGTGCTCGCTCCGGCTCTGCTCATGACGGCGAGGGATTGGTTGACGCCCGCAAGGTGGGCCGCGAAGGACTCGGCCGTCTCGTCGTGCAGTCGGGCGGCCTTCAGCGCGGCGCGTAGCCGGGTGTGCTGAAAGCCGATCGCCTCCCGTGTACGCGCCGCGACGCTCGCGCTCAGCACTGGGCTCGCCATGACCGTTTGGGCTACCAGGCATCCGTCGGGCACAGCGGGGTCCGCGATGCGTTCCAGAGTGATGTCAAAGAACGCCCGCGCGGCCGCCAGGGGCCGGTCGGCGGCACAGGACAACGCGGCGTCGTACTTGTCTCCGTAGCGCGTGGTGTAGCGCTCCAGACAGCGCATGAAGAGCGCGTCCTTGTCGCCGAAGGAGGAGTAGATGGAACTGCGGTTGAGCCCGGTCGCCCTCGACAGGTCGTCCAGCGACGTATCCGCGTAGCCGGCCCGCCAGAACTGGATCATTGCGGCGTCGAGCGCCGTGGCGATGTCGAACTGCTTCTTGCCGGCCAATACGGCACCTTCCTTCTGCTCAGTTCAGTCTCCTTGGCGGAGTCCATCATCCCATCTTGAACTAAGCGGTTCAAGATGAGTTAGGGTGCAGGCATGATCGTGGCCGGATGTCCCGCAGACCTCACAGCACAGCGGAACGCGTACCGCGTGCCTGCGGTCGGCGCCGGCACGGCCGTCGACACCACTGTCGTGGCGGGCGGAACACTGACGATCCGGCTGTACGTCCGGTGGCCTCGCCAGTCGGCTCCAGACCGCACATCACCGTGGTCGTGTTCATCGCCTACGTTGTCGGGGTTGTCGGCGCCCTACTCGTGGCCGGCGCCCCGTTCGACGGCATTGGCCGCACTCCCGCAATCGCGCTGTCGCTTCCCGCACGGCGCCGGGCACTGCGGGATGCGCGCAGGCAGCAGGCCGCACGGTCCAGCCGATCTCGCCAGTGCTGATCGACGTGGCGGCGGGGCTCATCAGCGCGGCGGCAACGTCGGCGACCGCGGAACTCCTGCGCGGGCACACGACACCAGCCGTGCTGAGCGCCGCGGCCGGCGTCGGCGGCCCCGAGCCTCGGCGTCGTCATCACGGGTGCCCTGGCGCGATGCGTCAGGGCTCCGACTCACACCGTGCGCCGGAGGCACCCGGCGACGTGCCAGCAACCTCACACCATTGGAGGAAAACCATGAATGACCCCACAAGCACCGCCCACGTCTCCGGCAACCCGGTCCACGACCTGCCGCTGGGCAACCTGGCCGGATTCACGCACCGTTGGGTCGACGCAGGCGGCCTCCGGCTGCACGCGGTCGAGGGCGGCCAGCCGGACGCTCCAGCCATCGTGCTGCTCGCCGGATTCCCGCAGACCTGGTGGGCCTGGCGCAAGGTGATGCCGAACCTGACGGACCGATTCCACGTCATCGCCATCGACCTGCCGGGTCAGGGCCACTCCGAACGCCCGGACATCAGCTACGACACACACACGGTCGCTGCCCACGTCCACGCCGCGGTCAAGGCACTCGGAGTCTCGACATACTGGCTTGCCGCCCACGACATCGGCGCGTGGGTCGCCTTTTCCCTCGCCTTGAACTACCAGAGCCAGTTGCGCGGCCTGGCACTGCTCGACGCCGGCATCCCGGGCATCACCCTGCCTGAAGCCATTCCGACCGACCCCGAGCATGCGTGGAAGACCTGGCACTTTGCCTTCCACCTCGTTCCCGACCTGCCCGAGACACTGCTCGCCGGCCGCGAACAGGAGTACGTGGGTTGGTTCCTCAAGGCCAAGGCACTCTCCTCCGACACCTTCGACGATGCCGAAATTGAGCACTACGCCGCGTCCGTGGCAGCCGGCGGCGGTCTTCGTGCGTCCCTGGCCTACTACCGGCACGCCGCCGAGTCGGCGCAGAAGAACCACGAAGCTCTGGGACAACGGCGCCTGACGGTCCCGGTTCTCGGGATCTCCAGCAGCCACGGCTCCATCCCCGACATGGCAGGGTCCATCAGGCCGTGGGCCGACCACGCCACCGGGATCGTCGTGCCGGAGGCAGGACACTTCATCCCCGACGAACAGCCCGAAGCCGTCGCTGCCGCGCTGACCGCCTTCATCACCCAAGACGATTGAGACGGAGCGGCAGCAAGGGGAGGGGTGCTGACCTTTCCGAAGATTTGTCGGGGCTGACGCTGACGGCCCTGCACGCTAGCCCGGTGGCAACGCGGTATGCGGTGGCGGTACGCGGTGTACCCGCCGAACGCGCCACTCGGTCGGCAGGGCCGGTCTCCTTGGAACGCGCACTCACTCGTGGGCGAGCCGCTCCCGCAGGCACGCCAGCACGACACCCGCCGGTGCCAGCGCCAACGGCAGCAGCACGAGCGCCACCGCGACCGGCGTGACGAGGACGAGGACGCCGGTCACCCATACGTTGTCGTCGGTGACGGCCAGCATGAGCAGCCCCGCCCAGTGCGCCACGTAGGCGCCGAGCCATTTGAACATCAGGAACACGACGCCGACCGCGGCCGTGCACAGCAGGAAGATCCCGGCGGTACGCGCGCGTGCCGTACGGGTCAGCGTCCAGGAGCGCCGCATTGCGGTCACCGCAGGGCAGCCGTCCGCCACCCGCACGGCGGTGGCGAGGGAGAACCGGGAGATCAGGACGAGCCCCAGCACCCAGATCACGACGGGCAGCGCCCGGCCCACCAGGAGGAATTGCACGGTCGCGGGTTCGTGGTACGTGGGCCACGTCACCCCTGGCACCAGTTCCATGTCGACGGCGGCCAGTACGAGCAGACCGGCCAGTCCCGGCACCAAAGCGCAGGCCACGGTGAGCAGTTGCACGCGGAACGCGGCGCCCAGGTGCGGACGCGAGCGGCGCCACAGGGCGGAGAGGTTGAGCGCGCAAGCCGCACCGGTACCGGCTCCCGGACCCGCCGTCGAGCTCTCCGCCACGTGTGCCGCGGTTACGGCCTGGGCGGTGAGCAGCCAGGCGACCAGCGCCAACGCGACGAGGAGCAGTAACGGAAAGACACCGAACGCCACTTTGAGGAGTTCGTTCATCTGACCGGCGAAGGCGACGTAGGACTCCTCACCTTCGATGGAGCTCTCCGCGTCTCTCCTGGCCTCAAGGAACAGGCCCCAGGACACGGCGAACGCACCGGTCACGAGGGCGCCGCCGACGATCAGCGCCGCCGCGCAGGCCGCGGCGGCAGCGCCGGACACGGAGCGCCGCTCGCGGCCGGTGATCAGCAGCGCCTTGATGACGGTGCCGCCAAGAAGATCGCTCATGATGGGTGCGACGCGCTCGCCGGGACGACCGGTTCCGCTCCGGGGCGCCCCACTCCCTGTCTACTGTTGCTCCGTGGTTGGCACCCGCCCACCCCGTATGTGCGAAGTCCCTGTCACCGCGCTGCGCCTGCTCCCGTCCGCGCTGGTGCACGCCGGCACGCTACCGAGGAGGTCCCGGCCGACCCGAAGCGGGCGGGCAATTGCTGGTCTGTTCCGGTACCGCCGCTTCCACAGCGAAGAGGTCGTCGGCAAGGACCTCAAGGGCCGCCGCGACCAAGTCGTCGTGGCGACCAAGTTCGGTCTGGTCTCCCACCCCGGCAGCACCAGCCCGGCCCCGGGCGCCACCGACAGCAGCGCAGCCAACGCGACCAGCACCGCGTCGACCCCAACATCCCCATCGAGGAAACGGTCGGTGCCCTGGCCGAGCTGGTCGCCGCAGGCAAGGTGCGCCACATCGGACTCTCCGAGTTCGATGGTCCCGGCTGCGGCCCCCTAGCCGCCGACGCGGACCAGGCCCGTCTCGTAGGCGAGGATCACCAGTTGGGCGCGGTCGCGGACGCCGAGCTTGGAGATCGCGCGGGTGACGTGGGTCTTTGCGGTGAGCGGGCTGATGAAAAGTTGTGTGGCGATCTGGTCGTTGGACAGGCCGGTCGCGATCAGGCGGGTCACCTCGAGTTCCCGCGCGGTGAGCACGGCGAGTTGTTCGGCGGTGTCGGTGGCGGCTGCCGGGCGGTGCGCGAACTGCTCGATCACCCGCCGGGTCACACTCGGTGCGAGCAGCGCGTCGCCGGCCGCCACCGCCCGGACGGCCTGGCGCAGATCGTCTGGTTCCGTCTCCTTGGTGAGAAAGCCGCTCGCGCCTGCGCGCAGGGCTGCGAAGACGTACTCGTCGGTCTCGAAGGTGGTGAGGACGATGACCCGGCAGGCTCTCAGGTCCGGGTTCTCGACAATTCTCCGGGTGGCGGTGAGGCCGTCCGTGCCGGGCATACGGATGTCCATGAGGACGACGTCGGGCCGGACGGCACAGGCCATACGGATCGCCTCGTCGCCCGTGCCGGCCTCGCCGACGACCTCGAGATCCTTGGCACGGGCCAGGAGGCTGCTGAATCCCGCCCGTACCAGGGCCTGGTCGTCGGCGAGGAGCACCTTGATCGTCATGGGCGGAAGCCTGGCACAGGGAGGGCGGCTCGCACGGCCCATCCGTCACTCTCGCCATGCGGTCCGGCAAAGAAATCGCCGCCGAGCGCCTGGACCCGTTCGTCCATCCCGCGTACCCCGTGCCCGGCTGTCTGCGGCGTCTGCGCCGAGGTGCGGCCGTCGTCGGTGACGCTCACCTCCACCTGTCCGCCGGCGCACCGGACGCTGACCTCGGCCCGTGACGCCCCCGCATGGCGGACCGTGTTGGTCAGGGCCTCCTGGACGATCCGGTGGACGGCAAGAGAGACCGGCGCGGGGACGGCAGTGAGGTCGCCGGCCGTCTCCAACCGGATGTCCAGCGCCGCCGACCGCATACGGTCGACGAGCGCCCCGAGCTCGGGGACCCCGGCCGCGGGGTCTTCCGGGACTTCTCCCGGCGCGCGCAGGACGTGGACGAGCGAGCGGAGGTCCCGTAGGGCCTCGGTGCGTACCTGTTGCGCGGCGGTGAGGGCCTTCCGTGCCTCCTGCGGGGAGTCGTCCAAGGCCTCGGCCGCGACGCGGAGCTGAAGCCCGACAACGGTGAGGGTGTGCCCGACGACGTCGTGCAATTCCCGGGCAATGTCCAGGCGGGCCTCCGCGATCCGTCGGCCGGCCTCCAGTTCTCGTTCTCGCGCGGCCCGTAGGAGGCGCTCGTCGAGTTCGGCGCGCCAGCGAAGCCGGTCGCGGTAGGCGGTGGCGGCGGCGAGGAGCACCGCGAGCCAGAGCGCCTCGGCGCCCGGGGAGCCGAGAGCCTCGCGCAAGGTGGCGCCACCGGCGCTTGTCTCCCAGGCGACGGCGAAGGCCAACTCGGCCAGGCCTACGCCGGCCGCCCACGGCAGGCCAGGGCGGCCGGGCCGGTCGTCCGCGGCCAAGGTGGCGTACGCGGCGGAGACCGGCCACACCCAGCCCACGTCGGTGAGTCCGGAGGTGCGGAACACGACGACGGCCTGCACGCTGAGCAACAGCACGGCGAGCGGCCACCGGCGACGTGCCAGGAGCAGCGCCCCCAGCCACAGGGCGAGCGGCAGGGTGCCCGCGGCGTCCAGTCGGCCGTCGAGCCGAACGGTGACTGCAAGGACGGCCAGGAAGGTGGCAGCCGCGAGGAGCCCGTCGACGAGCCAGACCGTGCGAGGACCGGCAGGAGTACGAACGGCGGGTTGGTCCATGCGCCGATCATGCACGACGGTCCAGCCCTCGATCGTGGCGGGCGCCCACCACTGCCACCAGTGCCAACGCGACCCACCCGAAGTCCGCGGCGAGTACCAGGCGTTCGGCGAGGCCGACGAGCGTCGGGGCACTGCCCAGTCCGAGCGATGGGCCGCCGTCCATCACATCGGCCAGGAAGACCGCGAGCGCCGCCGTGGCGGTAGCGGAAGACACAGTCAGGACGTTGAGCATCGTGCGCAGGCCGGGCCGTCGGGCCACGAGTGTCCCGCGCAGCAGCACGGCGGCGGTCGGCAGGGCTGCGAAGGCGAGGAAGGAGGCGTTGCCGTGGACGAGTTCGGAGAGGGAGGGACGGCTCCAGCGGCCGGGCGGGTCCGCCGGGAAGAAGGCCGCGACCAGGAGACCGACCGTCCACACCGCGAGCGCGGTCCGACCCGCCCGCCGGGTCCCGGCGCCCAGACGTACCACGAGGACGGCGGAGGCGGCGCCGACGGCCAGCAGGGCCGCCGGCAACAGCCAGCCGGCCGTGCCGTGTACGTACCGACTGAGGGTCTCACTCACCAGGTCGTACTGCGGGTTGAGCGTCTCCACGGCAGCCATCGCCAGGGCCCCGATGCCAATCAAGGTGAGCGGGGCCCGTATTCCCGCTGCCTGAGGCGTGTTCGTCGCCGTCATGCCGTCCTCCTCGGTGTCGTTCCGGTGATCCAGAAACTACGGAGGGAGTGAGGGCGGCCGCGTCGTCCCGATGGGGACAGCTGTCGTACATCAGTCGGTGTCGTCGCCCGGCCGGCTGCACCGTTCGCTGTACGTGCCGTGGCAGCCGGGCTGTTACCGCCCCGCCATGACGTGCCGGCCCAACTGGCCGCATACGAGGGGCTCATGGACTCTCTCACCACAGCCCAGTTCGCCTTCGCTGCCGCCGTCGGCCTGTTCGCCCCTATGCTGCTCGTCATACAGCTGTGGCCGGGGCGCCGGACCGCGCAAGGGGGAAGGGGAGGGGCCTCGTGCGTCTGGCAAGGCTGAAGTGTGATCGTGCCGGACCAGTGCCTGGCCTCTCGACCCGGGGCGGCACCGGTCCTACGCCCTCCTCGGTGCCCGGGCTGCTGGGGGCGCGTGCGGCAAGCAAAGAAGCGGGCGAGCCTCCCGCGCCGACCGCAGAGGGCCGACGCGCGGCCGTACCGGGAAGGTGCGTACCAGACATAGGGGCCCGGCGTCGTGGGCCCGCCTTTGAGAACCGTGTAGCGATTTCGCCGGCCCCCTGCGCATCCGCGCCCGCAGACGTCTGCGTCCTGGGCGGTGCTTGCAGTGGAGTCGATCCAGGGGGGCAAGCCTGATGCGGGCAGCAGAGAAGGGGAACGTCAGTGTTGAAGTCGGGGGTCAAGCGGCTCTTGGGGCGCGCTGGATTCGACATCGTGCGCAGCACCAACAACCGTGGGGGAGTGGACGATTTCATCCCGTTCGAGGCAACGATGCGGGCTGCGCGGGCGGCGGGTCTTTCGGTCGGTGACTACATCGACGAGGTCATGAACGGCACGCCCGGTGCCACCCAGTCCACCATCGACGAACTACGAACTCTCGGCGTTTTCGCCGCCGACCCCGGCACGGTGCTGGAGATCGGCCCCGGGTCCGGACGGTATCTGGAGAAGACGGTGAAGGAGTGCGCGCCGAGCCGCTACGAGATCTACGAGACGGCAGAGCCTTGGGCGAACTACCTGGTGGACACCTACAGCGTTGTCGCCCGACCGACCGAAGGCTGCAGCCTCGGCCCGACGCCCGACGCCAGTGTCGACCTCGTTCAGGCCCATAAGGTCTTCAACACTCTGACCTTCCTCAGTACCTGCCGCTACTTCTTCGAGATGGCCCGTGTGACGCGCCCCGGTGGCCGGATCGTCTTCGACGTCATGACAGAGGGCTGCCTGGATCCGGCCGCGGTCCGTGCCTGGGTGTCGAAGGGCGGCGAAGGCCATGACTCCTACCCGGCCGCCATGCCCCGCCAGGCATGCGTGGATCTCTTCGCGACGCTGGGCTGCAACTTGGAGGCCAGCTTCCTGGCTCCCATGGGCTTCGCCTCCACTGAAGTGCTGGTTTTCGGAAAGGGCCTTGACTCCTAGAAGGCCCGGCCCGCAGCGATCGGTGGTCCTGACTGGGGGCCGAGCTGGCGCTCACCGGGGGATACCCGCACCTGGGCAAGGGGTTCGGCTCCTCGACACCCGGGCTGTACTTCACCGGGCTGCCGGCGGCCCGGGACCTTGGGGCCCGTCATGCGCTTCGCCTGCGGGACCCGCTTCGCCTCACCGCGGATCGCGGCGGCCGTCGCGCAGTACACCGCGCAGTGACGCTCGTGCTGTTGACCGGTGCGCAGGTGCGTACCGGCCAACAGGACAGCCCTAGGATGAGCAGATGCCAGAGCGCGAAGAAACTTCACCTGCAACTCCCGGGCATCAGCGGCCTCCCGGCAAGGAACAGTTGGAGACCGCCACCACCGTGTTCGCGCTGCTGGCCGACCCGACGCGGCTGTATCTGCTGTGGCTGCTGTCCAGGGGCGAGGCCGATGTGACCGAGCTCGCCGCCTCGGCCGAGGCGGCACGACCGGCCGTCAGCCAGCACCTGGCCAAGCTGCGGCTCGCCGGGCTCGTCCAGGCCCGCAAGGACGGGCGGCGCATGGTGTATTCGCTGCGCGACGGACATCTGCGCCGCCTGGTTACCGAGGCGCTGAGCCACGCCGATCACCAGGTCACCGGGGAGTCCTGGCACGCCTGAGTCCGCCGAGCCCTCCGGGTCGGTATTCCGACAACTTCAAGACGACGTGTGCGCAGATACGCACACGTCGTTTACCGTGAAGAGTGTCCGGGCTGCCGACCCAGGAGAGGCCGTATGCGCTCAGTGCTCCGCAACCGCACCTACCGCCACCTGTTCACCGCCCAGGTCATCGCCCTGCTCGGCACAGGCCTGGCCACCGTGGCGCTCGGGCTGCTGGCGTACGACATCGCGGGCGCCGACGCCGGTTCGGTCCTCGGCACCGCGCTGGCGATCAAGATGGTGGCGTACGTGGCCATCGCCCCGCTGATCGGAGCGGTGGCCGACCGGCTGCCGCGCCGTGCCCTGATGGTGGGCGCCGACCTGATCAGGGCCGCAGTGGCGCTGCTGCTGCCGTTCGTGGACCAGGTGTGGCAGGTGTACGTCCTGATCTTCCTGCTGCAGGCCGCGTCGGCCGCGTTCACGCCGACCTTCCAGGCCGTCATCCCCGACGTACTGCCCAAGGAGCGCGACTACACGCAGGCGCTGTCCATGTCACGGATCGCCTATGACCTGGAGAGCCTGTTCAGCCCCGCCCTCGCGGCAGCCCTGCTGTCCGTGGTCACCTACAGCTGGCTGTTCACCGGCACCGTGGTCGGCTTCCTCGCCTCGGCCGCGCTGGTCCTCCCCGCCGTACTGCCCAAGCAGGCCGGTGCCGCCGACGCGCCTGCGCCGGGCGCGCGGTCGTCGCGTGCGGGCGTGTATGACAAGGCCACGGCGGGCACCCGCCTGTTCTTCGGCACGCCGCAGCTGCGCTCGCTGCTCGCGATGGACCTCGCGGTCGCGGCCGCGGGGGCCGTCGTCACGGTCAACTCCGTCGTGTACGTACGCGACTTCCTGGGCCTGTCGGCCGACTCCGTCGCGCTCGCGCTCGGGGCCTACGGCGCCGGGTCGATGATGGTGGCACTTGCGCTGCCGCGAGTCCTGGACAGGAGCCCGGACCGGCGGGTGATGCTGGGCGGCGTCCTGCTCCTTCCGGTGGTGTTCGCCGCGCTCGGCGCCATCACCTCGGCGCACAGCGGCAGTTGGCGCTGGCCCGCGCTGCTGGGCACGTGGGCGGCGTTCGGGGCGGCCTGTTCGCTGGTGCTCACTCCGGCAGGCCGGCTCATCCGGCGTGCCGCGCCGGAGCGGGACCGCACCGCGGCGTTCGCCGCCCAGTTCTCCCTCTCGCACAGCGCCTGGCTGCTGACCTATCCCCTCGCGGGCTGGGTCGGCGCCGAGGCCGGGCTCGGCTGGGCGGTGGCCGCCCTCGGCGTGATCGCGCTGGTGGCGGCGACCCTGGCCGCACGCCTGTGGCCGACGGAAATCGGGCAGAGCGCCACAGCCGTCGCAGCGCCCGGCCAGGGACACGCGCACGAGCATGAGCACGCCGGACTGCCCGTCGGGCACCCGCATCTGCGTGGCGCCCGCTGGGCCGGGGCCGGATGGCGGCACAGTCACCATCACTTCGCGGACGAACTGCACGCCGCCCACAGCTGATCCGGGTGCCCGTCGCAGCCAGGACCGGTCGCGGCCAGGACCGGCCACGGCAGCCGGCGGATCCCGGCCGGGGTCTCTGGTCGCCCGGCGCCCTCGATGAGTAATGTCGCAGTGTGATGAATGCCGAGCTGCGTGGCGATCTGCGTCCGCCGAGTCTCAACGCCGATGAGAAGACGACGCTGTTGTCCTTCCTCGACTATGTGAGGCAAGCGGTCGCAGCCAAGGCGTCGGATGTATCCGACAAGGCAGTCAGGACTGCCGGGGTGCCCTCGGGGACCAGCATCCTCGGCCTCATCAAGCATCTGACCGCAGTTGAGCTCAATTGGTTTGCTTGGGCCTACGCCGGTGCTGACGTCGAGCTTTGGGACGACGAGTCCCCTCCTGCCGACGACGAGACTACTGAGAGCCTGCTCGCCGCTTACGATCAGGCGATCAGGCGGTGCAATGAGATCATCCATGCCTGCGATGACCTGGACCGGCCAGGCGCCCGTTCGCTTCGCGAGACGCCCCCGCCGACGATGCGTTGGATCTTGGTGCACATGATCGAGGAGACCGCTCGGCACGCCGGTCATGCTGACATCCTGCGTGAGCAGATCGACGGTTCGGTCGGCCGATGAGCCGACGCGGCAGGCAGGTTGGACAGCCCCCCTCGCGGCGGCGATGACACGTGCCGGTCGTGCGCCCGCCGGGGCCGGCGTCTGGGCTGCAGGTGCAGCTGTCCGGCGTATGGGGTGCCCGTCTCAGCGGGTGTCGTGGGTCCCGGGTGCGCCCGGCACGCGGCGATCGCCGCCGTTGCGGTCCTGCCACAGGCGGTATACGTCCACGGCGCTCTCGCGCGGCTCGTGCCGCATCGGCAGCCGGCGCTCGGGCCAGGGCTTGGCGAACTCGTCGTAGAACGTGCTCAGTTCGAAGTACTTGCGGTCGTCGACGTAATGCGGCTCGTAAGCTTCGCGGGTCGTCACGAAGACGACCTCGTCGGGCGAGCAGTAGTAGAGCGCGCCCAGGCACATGGGGCACGGCTGCGCCAGAAGGTAGATCGCGGTGCCGGTCAGGTGTTCGGTGCCGAGCTTCACGCACGCGTCCCGGATGGCCAGCACCTCGGCGTGCGCGGTGGGGTCGTGGGTCTGGGCGACCTGGTTGGCGCGCTCGGCGATGATCTCGCCGTCCCTGACGATGACGGTGGCGAAGGGGCGGCCGCCGGCCTGGACGTTGGCGCGGGCCAGGTCGATCGTGCGCTGGGCGAAGTCCATGAGGTGCCTCCGGGCGGATCATTTCGGCTGCTTTCGGATCTTGGCCCAGTGTGACCGAGCTGGAGCCATAGCGTCCAAGACACACCGCCCATGCCATTTATAGGTGGGCCCTATACCGGGCGTTACGCTCGCGCCGTGGCCCCTGTGGAACTACGCCACCTGCGCTACCTCCTCGCCGCCGTCGACCACGGCACCTTCAACGGCGCTGCCGAGGCGCTGTACGTCTCCCAGCCCGCCCTCTCCCAGCCCGCCCTCTCGCGGCAGCTCCGCGCGCTGGAGCGAGTCGTCGGGCGGCTACCGTTCGGCGGCAGTGGAGGCGTGATGCCGTCCTGCGGTGTCAGCCGCCTGACGGGGGAGCCGGGGGTGGTCGTCGGGCAAGGATCTCGCGGGCGAAGTCGGCTGGGGACATTGCCTTGTGCCGGGCTGTGGTGCGTAGCCAGGCAAGGGCGTCGTTCGTGCTGGTCTGCTGGGCGACGGCGAGGATGCCGATGGCGGTATTGATGTCGTCCTGATCGGCGACGGCCCTTGCCTGCTCGCGGATGTCGCCCTCCAGGTCGGCCAGCAGCACAGCGGTCGCGATCTGGGCGAACACCTCCGCGTCGGCGGGTGGTTGGGTGATCCCCCTGCCCCGGCGGTAGAGGGTGAGGGTGCCCACGGTCGTGGTGGGGCTGGACAGGGGATAGGCGAACGCGGAACCGACGCCGATACGGCACGCGGCATCCGTGAACAGCGGCCAGCTGGAGCCGGGCTGGTCAAGCCGAGGCACCAGAACGGGCTCGCCGGTGGCGAACGCGGTCAGAGACGGGCCGCTGCCGGTGATCCACTGCACATCCTCGGCCTGCTGCCCCCACGAGGAGGTGGCGGCGAGCTGGACGTTGTGAGACCCGCTGCTGTGCAGGGTGATCACGGCGGCGTCGGCACCAGGCAGCTCCCGTACCGCACACTCGCACACCGCGGCGAGGCATCCCCTGCCGGGCAGGCCCTGACGGGCGGCATGGGTGACCCTGTGCCACAACGTGTCCCGCCGGGCAAGACCGGCCGCCGACAGGCCACCGGTGCCGCCCGCAACCGCCGGCAGATCAGTCGGCTTCGCCGGTCCGGTCGCCCGGAGGGCGCGCTGGTGGAAGGCGAGGGCCAGCATCGCGCCGCGCAGCAGCGGGTTCGGCTGCCCGGCACTCTCCGCCGCCCCGCTTTCACCGGCATGGCGCAGCGACTCGTACACCGTGGTGATGTCCTCGACATGATGCAGGGTGCCCACGACGCGGCCATCGGCGTCGATCAGCGGGGAGTTGACAGGACTCCAGGCCTTGATGCGGAAGACAGCGGGGTCCCGGGGATCGGGGATGTCGTAGCGCTGGATTCCCATGTCGTGAGGGGTGCCGCGGCACATGACCCGCTCCAGCGACGCGGTGAGGTTGCGCACGCCGGTCGACGTGGCATCCACGGGATTGTCCGGGAAGGCGTCGAAGAGGAACGCCCCGATCAGTTCCTCTTGCGAGCGCGCGGTGGCACGCAGGTAAGCCGGGTTGACGCCACGGATGTAGAGATCCGTATCCAGCAGCAGATACGGCGCTGTGGTGACGTTGAACAAGAGGCTGTAGGACGTGGCCCGCAGCGCGTCATGCACCAGCACACACCCCCCGGCATCGGACGAAGACGGCTGCTTGCACAGCGTAGCCACACGAGCCGGACGCCAGCAGCCGTATGCGACACCGGACACCTGTCCATGCTCTGATGCGGCCGGGGCTCCTGCGGTGCCGACCCTCAGGATTCGACAACGCGCACTACGAAAAGCGAACACCGTCGAACGGGCCGTCCCGGGGCGGCCATCTGCGTCGGACAGGCACGTCTCCCAGTGATCCGGCGGGTCAGAGGAAGCGGCGGATGGGCACGACAGCTGCTTCCCTGGCGCGCTGGAGGGGCGAGCGGCGCTTCCAGCGTCCGGGCCTGATGGGCTCGCTGTGCTCGAGATCCTCGGTGAAATGGCGATCGAGAGCAGCGGTGAATGTCTGGTCCAGGACGGCGAGCATGACCTCTTCGTCGTGGTTGAGGGAGCGGCGGTTGAAGTTCGTTGAACCGACCAGGGCCATGGTCCGGTCGATGGTGATGACCTTGGTGTGGAGCATCGTCGGCTGGTACTGGAAGATCTTTACGCCGCAGGCGGTGAGTTCCTCGTAGTAGCGCTGCCCGGCCAGCTGGCAGACCCTCTTGTCGGTGTGCGGGCCAGGCAGCAGGATCTCGACTTCGACCCCGCGGCGCGCGGCGGCGCACAGCAGCTCGGTGAAGTACGCATCAGGGGCGAAGTAGGCGGTGGCCAGCCGGAGCCGTTCTTCCGCCGACTCGATGACCACGCGCAGCAGCGTCTGCATGTCCTGCCAGCCGAAACTGGCGGAGCCTCGCACTACCTGCACGACGGCGTCCCCTTGCGGGGCATGGTTGATGAACCGGTCGCGCCCGTTGAAGAGTTCGTCGTGGCACTCGGCCCAGTTCTGGGCGAACGCGGCGGCCAGCCCGTCTACGGCGGGCCCGCGTACCTGCACGTGGGTGTCGCGCCACTCGCCCGGATTGCGGGCATCGCCGCACCATTCCTCGGCGATACCGACCCCGCCGGTGAACGCGGTCTCCTCGTCGACGACGAGGACCTTGCGGTGACAGCGGTGGTTCTGCTTCAAAGGCGAGAGATAGAGCGGCTTGCGAAACCAGGCCACCTGTACGCCGGCCCGCTCCATCATCTCCAGCTGCTTCTTCTCGATGAGCCGACTGCCGAAACCGTCCAGCATCAGGCGCACCCGCACCCCCTGGCGCGCCCGTTCGGCCAGTGCGTCGGCGAACCGCTGGGCGATCTCGCCCTTCCAGTACACGAACGTCATCATGTCCACGGTGTGCCGGGCGGAGCCGATCTTCTCCAGCATCGCCCCGAAAATCTCGTCACCGTTGCGGAGCGGGACCAGGGCGTTTCCTTCGGTCGCCGCAACTCCTATGAGTCTCTCCAGCCGACGTCTGGCACGCCGGGCCCGTGCTTCGAGGTCGACGCCGGCGTTCTCCTCCTGCGTCTCACATGAGGGTGAAGTCTTGAGGACGGGGGCCGGTGTGGTGGGGCCTGCGGGAGTGCTCGGCGTCTGTGTCATGGGTGCACCTTCCTGGATGACGGGCAGGAAGACAAAAGCGGAGGGCTTGATCCAGGGGTTTCGCGGCGGGTCGGGGGCACAAGGCCAGGTATGGCAACTGGATCAGCAGCAGCACGGGGTCGCAGGCAGGCACGACGTGCGGCGAACAGCACGGCAGTTTCGGGCGCGGCGCGTGCGGGCTTTGTGGCCCGTGGGGTCATCTATCTCCTCATCGGGCTGCTCTCGCTCAGGATCGCCTTCTCGGACGGAGGCGGTGAGCAGGCAGACCGGGGTGGTGCCGTCGCTGAGATCGCCGAGAAGCCCTTCGGTGCCGTTCTGCTGTGGCTGCTGGGCATAGCGCTGGTGGGGATGTCGGTGTGGCGGCTGACCGAAGCGGCCTTCGGGCAAGCGGGGCCCGACGGCAAGAAGGCAAGCAAGAGGGCCATGGCCGCGGGCCGCTGTGTCTTCTACGGGTTCGTCGCCTACTCCGTGCTGTCGTACGCCGCCGGCGAGAATGGCAGCGGAAGCGGGAGTTCCGACAAGGACTCGCAGGACATCACGGCGAAGGCCCTGGACTGGCCGGGCGGGCAGTGGATCGTCGGCATCGCCGGTGCTGCGGTGGCCGGTGCCGGCGTATGGATCGCCGTCAGGGCCGTGATGCGCAAGTTCAAGAAGCACCTGAAGATGTCCGAGATGGGGCCGAAGGCCCGTACGGCGGTCATGCTCCTCGGTGTGTTCGGCGGCGTCTGCCGGGGCGCGGTCTTCGCCGTCGCGGGCGCATTTGCCATCGGCGCGGCACTCAAGCACAAGCCAGGCAAGGCCAAGGGCATGGACGACACCCTGCGCTCCTTCACCGACACCCCCGCCGGCCCCTGGCTACTGGTTTTCATCGCACTGGGCCTGACCGCGTTCGGTCTCTTCTCCTGGGCCAACGCCCGCTGGCGCAAGGTCTGAAGCCTTCACCTCCTGAGGCCCGGTTCGGGCGGAGCCGAGCCCCGCTCGAACGGCGTCGGACACCGCGTGACCGCATCCCGATCGACCCGTCACACCGCAGGTCAACGCTGTCAGCGCGCTTCTCTATGGTTCCGTGTCATGGGATATGACGTGCACATCACTCGTCGCGACAACTGGTGGGACGACAGCGGACCGGAGATCACTGAGACGGAGTGGCGAACAGTGATCGCCACCGACCCCGACCTGGAGATGACACCGCCCGACCTCATCGACGGGCAGCACCCGATCTGGACTGCGGAAATGGTCACTCATCCACCTGAGAAGCGGTTCGGAACAGCCATCCATTGGTTCTCGCCATCAGACATCAGCGCCAAGAATCCCACCGACATTCTGATCAGCAAGATGCAGGCAGTGGCGCAGGCACTTGGCGCCCGACTCCAAGGCGATGACGGCGAGTACTACGACTGATCCCGAGCGCCCGGCGCCACGCGATTCTGCGGCGACGGCGGCGGCTTCCGGTGTTGGTCTTGCGGCCAGGGACGCCCGCGGGGTCTGGTCAGGGAGTTACTCGCTGACCGGGGCGTTCATTGCGGGCTGCGTTTCGCTGCTGTCCGCGTCCAGGCCCGCGAGCAGGCGCAGTCCGTCCTCGGCCGGGCTGTCGGGGGCCGCGGAGAGTACCAGCAGCTCCATGCCTGATTCGTCCGGGAGCGCGAAGTTCTCCTGGTGCAGTTCCAGCAGGCCGACCAGTGGATGCTGGTAGGCCTTGCGTCCGTGTGTGCGGGCGCGCACGTCCGCGCGGGCCCAGAGACGGCGGAAGCGGTCGCTGCCCATAGCCAACTCCCCGATGAGTGCGGCCAGGCGGGGGTCCTCGGGGTATTTACCGGCGGCCAGGCGCAGGTGCCCGACCACGTCGAGGGTGCAGCTCTCCCAGTCCGCGTAGAGGCCGCGCTCGGTCTCCTCGAGGAAGATGTGCCGAGCGCTGTTCAGGCCGGGCATCGGCCGGCCGTAGAGGAGATGGGCGAGGCGGTTCCCGGCGAGCACGTTCAGGCGGTGGTCCATGATCAGTGCGGGTGCGTCGGCGACCAGGTCGAGGACGCGCAGCAGCTCCGGCCGGACCCGCCCGCCGGGCGCCTTCGCACGGCGGCGGCGCTGCCGCGTGAGCCGGTAAAGGTGCTCGCGTTCGGTTTCGTCGAGGCCAAGTACGCGGGCGAGCGCGTCGCAGACCTGCTCGGAGGGCTGGGTGGCGCGGCCCTGCTCCAGGCGTACGTAGTAGTCGACGCTGACCCCGGACAGGTGCGCGACCTCTTCGCGGCGCAGCCCTTCGACGCGGCGGCGGCTGTCGGTGGGGATGCCGGCGGCCGCCGGGTCGACCCGGGAGCGCCGGGTCCGCAGGAAGCTCGCGAGATCGTCCATGCCGCCAGTATGGCCTCGGTGGTGCACGGGAGGGTGGTCCTGCCGGTACCAGGAAGTCCTGTCCGATGGAAGTGAAGCCCCTGAACGCCGGGCGGCGCAGTGTCCAGAATCGAAGGCATCCGATCCAAAGGGGGTTTTCGTGAAGACGCTGATTGTCTATGCCCACCCGGAGCCGAAGTCGCTCAACAACTCGCTGAAGGACCTCGCGGTGTCCACGTTGGAGACCGCCGGGCACGAGGTACGGGTGAGCGATCTGTACGCGATGAACTGGAAGGCGGTCGTGGACGCCGCGGACTACGGCCCCGACGCCTCAAGTCCGCTGCGAATCGCCCGGGACTCGGGTCGGGCCTTCGACGCCGGGACGCTCACCCCGGACGTCCTTGCCGAGCAGGAGAAGCTGCTGTGGGCCGACACGATCATTTTCCAATTCCCGCTGTGGTGGTACACG
>NZ_BMTR01000030.1 GCF_014649775.1 Streptomyces longisporoflavus
AGGCACGGCAGAAGAACTCAAGCGCCTCATCCCCGGCGGACACGTACGACTGCGCTTCTCCGATCCCGCGACGTACGAGGCCGCCGCGCTGGCCCTCGGCGAAGTCACGCGCGACGACGAGTCCCTCTCCTTGCAGATCCCCAGCGACGGCACCCAGCGCGAGCTGCGCGCCATCCTCGACTGGCTGGACTCCACCGGCATCGAAGCCGACGAGCTGACCGTGCACACCCCCGACCTCGACGACGTGTTCTTCGCCCTGACCGGCCCGGCCGCCGTCCCCGCCCAGTCCAAGGAGACCGCCCGATGAGTTCCCTGTCCCTCGCCGTGCGCGACTCGTCCACGATGCTGCGCCGCAACCTCCTGCACGCCCGGCGCTACCCCTCGCTGACCCTGCAACTGCTGCTCACGCCGGTCATGCTGCTGCTGCTCTTCGTCTACATCTTCGGCGACACCATGAGCGGCGGCGCGGGCCGCGACGCCTACATCGCCTACATCGTCCCCGGCATCCTCCTGATGACCATCGGCGCCACCACCACCGGCACGGCGGTCTCCGTCTCCATGGACATGAGCGAGGGCATCACCGCCCGCTTCCGCACGATGGCCATCCACCGCGGGTCCGTGCTGATCGGCCGTGTCGTCGGCAGTGTGCTGCAGTCGATCGCCAGCGTGGTCCTCGTGGGCGCGGTCGGTGTGGCCATCGGTTTCCGCTCCGCGGACGCCACGGCTCTTGAGTGGCTCGCGGCATTCGGGCTGCTCACGCTGTTCGCCCTTGCCCTCACCTGGATCGCGGTCGGCATGGGCATGGTCAGCCCGAACGCCGAGGCCGCCAGCAACAACGCCCTGCCGCTGATCTTCCTGCCGCTCATCTCCAGCACCTTCGTCCCGCTGGAGAGCATGCCGGGCTGGTTCCAGCCGATCGCCGAGTACCAGCCCTTCACCCCGGCCATCGAAACCCTGCGCGGACTGCTCCTCGGCACCGAGATCGGCAACAACGGCTGGATCGCCCTGGCCTGGTGCGTCGGCCTGACGGCGCTCGGCTACCGCTGGTCGAAGGCGGTCTACAACCGCGACGCGAAGTAGCGGCAACGCATCCGCGGAGCGGCAACCGCAACGCCGAAGGGCGGCGCACTCCGACATACCGTCGGTGTACGCCGCCCCGGCCGCGTTCTACGAGGCTGTCCCCCGTCTCAGGAGGCCGATCCCGTCCAGGTGACCGGGAGTGCGTGGACGCCGTAGATGTTCATGTTGGTCTTGAGCTTCACTTCCCGCGCGGGGATCGCCAGTTCCAGGGTCGGGAAGCGGCGCAGCAGGCCGGCGAACCCGGCGCGCATCTCGATGCGGGCCAGTTGCTGGCCGAGGCACTGGTGGACGCCGTGGCCGAAGGCCAGTTGACCGCGGGCCGCGCGGTGGACGTCCAGGGTGTCGGGGTCGTCGAAGCGCCGGGGGTCGCGGTTGGCGGCCAGAAGGGAGACGAGGACGGTCGACCCCTTGCCGATGGTCTCGCCGCCGAGCTCGATGTCCTCCGTGGCGTAGCGGTAGAGGATGTCGACGACGGACAGGTGGCGCAGTAACTCCTCGACCGCTTCGGGCAGCAGCTCCGGGTCCGCGCGCAGTTCGGCCAGTCGCCCGGGGTGCTCCAGGAGCGCGAAGGTGCCAAGGCCCAGCATGTTGGCGGTGGTCTCGTGGCCCGCGATGAGGAGCAGGAAACCGATGCCGGTCAGTTCCTCGATGCTGAGGTCGTCGTTGCGGGCCAGGTCGGACAGGATGTCCTCTTCCGGGGCGGCGCGTTTGCTCGTGACCAGTTCCGAGAGATACGTGGTCAGGCCGGTGAACGCGGCGATCTTCTCGTCGAGCGAGATGTCCTTCTCCAGGAACTTGGTGGAGTTGGCCTGGAAGGTCTTCCGATCCGCGTAGGGAACGCCGAGCAGTTCGCAGATCACCAGCGAGGGCACCGGCAGCGCGAACTCCTTCATCAGGTCGACCGGCGGGGTCAGGCGCGCCATCTCGTCCAGTTGCCGCTCGGCGATGTCGTTGATGTGCTCTTCGAGCATCTTCATGCGCTTGACGGTGAAGGCGCCGGTGAGCATGCGCCGCAGCCGCGTGTGGTCCGGCGGGTCCATGCCGATGAAGAGGCCGGGCTCCTGCGGGGACGGCTCGGTGACGGGGGGCATGCCGGGCATCTCGTACGGCATGTGGAGCGGGCCGATGTCCTGGCGGGAGCTGAACCGGGTGTCCGCCATGAGCCGGCGGACCTCGTCGTAACCGGTGACCAACCAGCCCTCGTGGCCGTCGGGAAAGATCAGGGGGCTGACGGGGCGTGACTCGCGCAGCTCGGTGATCCGGCGGGGCGGGTCGAAGGGTCCCGCGTCGCGTTCTACGGGCAGGCCGTGCGGTACGGGAACGGTTCGGCTCATCGGTGTCCTCTCGTGGGGGGATCCGCAGTTGCTTCGTTCAGTGGACCGACCGATCCACCATGGCACACAACCTGCGCCATAGCGAGCCACTGTGGCACCCACGGTGTGCCGCGTTGGGGCCGCAGGTCAGGCTGCGGTTAAGGAAGGCGTAAGCCGGGAGCCGTAGAAATTGAGCCAGGCTTTCAGTGCCGTGTTCCGCGTCGCGTTCCGGTGTGCCCCAACTCCCGGCTTAAGTCGTCGACCTGCGCCTCCATGGCCTCTTTGATGTCGATACGCCACCGATGACGCGCACGGAGCCAATAAAGGGTCGCCATGGCGCCACGTGTGTGCCATGATGGCACCACTGCCGAATCGGTCAGTGCGAGGGAAACAGCAAAAGGGGTGGGAGCAATGGAGACAGCGGAGAGCCGGCAGCAGGCGGCGCCCGGCACCTTCCTCGCCTTCGCCCGTTTCACGCTCTGCGGCGGCGGCGTGGGGATCGCCTCCAGCTTCGCCGTGACGGCCCTTGCATCCTGGATGCCCTGGAGCCTGGCCAACGCGGCGGTCACCGTGCTTTCCACCCTGCTCGCGACCGAACTGCACGCCCGCTTCACCTTCGGCGCCGGCAGCCGCGCCACCCGGCGCCAGCACACGCAGTCCGCCGGATCAGCCGCCGCCGCATACCTCGTGACCTGCCTGGCGATGCTCCTCCTGCACCACCTGGTGGCCACCCCCGGCGCCCTCCTGGAGCAGACCGTCTACCTCGGCGCGTCCGCACTCGCCGGCATCGCCCGCTTCGCCGTCCTGCGCCTGGTCGTCTTCGCACGCAACCGCCACACGCAGCAGGCACAGCCCGCCCACCACGCGCAGAAGCCGCCCCGGCGACACGCGGTCGCCGGGGCGGCTCAGGGAGGTTTGACCGGTCGGTTCGAGCCGGTCGGTCAGCCGGTCAGTGTCACGCTCGCTTCTTGAGCGCGGCGATCGGTGAACGCCGTCGCGTCGGCGCGGAACACGTCGTCGAGATCCGGCGTGTGCACGGAGAACTCCCGCGCGTTGATCGCGTGCGCGTCCAGCCGGCCCAGGAGAGCGAGCAGCGACTTCGACTCGCCGTCGCTCGGCACCCGCAGGGTCAGCTCCTCGTCCTGCCGGACGGATCCGGCCAGGACCCGCGCCGCCGCGTCGAGTTCGAAGAGGTCGGCGAAGCGGAACCGGACATGCGTGCCGGGAATCCGGCGCTTGAGTTCCTCGGGGGTGCCCCGGGCCGCGAGGCGGCCCCGGTCGAGGACGGCGACCTGGTCGGCGAGCTGGTCGGCTTCCTCCAGGTACCGGGTGGTCAGGAAGATGGTGGTGCCCTCGGCCACCAGCTCGCGGACGATCCCCCACACCGTGCGCCTGCCGCGCGGGTCCAGGCCCGTGGTCGGCTCGTCCAGGAAGATGACCTGCGGGTCGCCGACCAGCGTCATCGCCAGGTCGAGCTTGCGGCGCATACCGGCCGAGTAGGTCGCCGCCAGACTGTCCGCCGACTCCACCAGGTCGAACCGCTCCAGGAGCCGCCCCACCACCCGGCTGTCGGAGCGCACGCCTTTCAGGTCCGCCATCCGCCGCAGGTTCCCGCGGCCCGAGAGCAGCTCGTCCACCGCCGCGGACCGACCCATCGCGCCGATGGCGGCGCGCACCTGCCCGGGCTCGGTCGCCACGTCGTGCCCGGCGACACGCACCGTGCCGGCGTCGGCCCTCAGCAGCGTCGTCAGGACGTCGATCGTGGTTGTCTTGCCCGCCCCGTCCGGGCCGAGCAGGGAGAAGACCGAGCCCGCGGCGACATCGAAGTCGATGCCGTCGAGCACGGTCTTGCTCCCGTACGCCTTGCGCAGCCCGGAGACCGAGATCGCCGACGTCCTCACGCCGCCTCCCCCGCGGGTGCGTGAGCGCGCGCGGACTCCCCCTCGATCACGTCGAGCACCTCGCGGCCGAGATCGACCAGGTACATGTGGTCGCCGGGGAACTCGACGTAGCTGAACCCAGCCGTGGTCGCCGCCTGCCACTGCCGGCCCTCCTCCGCGGTGACGAGGCCGTCGGAGTCGCCGCGCAGCGAGGTGATCGGCACCGACACCGGTACGTCGGTGCTCGGCACGTAGTTCTCGTGCATCTCGCAGTCGGCCTGCAATGTGGGCAGGATCAGCTCACGCATCTCCGGGTGGTCGAGCGCCTCGTGCCGGAAGCCCGCGAACTCCTCGACCCTGGCGAGGAATTCCTCGTCCGGGAGCCCCGTCGCCCGGCGCTCGCGCTGGGTCCACGGCCCCGGCGAACCACTGACGACAAGCCGTTCGACCTGTACGCCGCGCGCGCTCAGCAGGTGGACGAGCTCGTAGGCGAGGACCGCGCCCAGGCTGTGCCCGAACAGCACGGTCCGCGCGTCCGGGCCGAGGTCCGCCACGATGTCGTCGATCGAGCCCTTGGCCGCTTCGACGACGTTTCGGTACGGCTCCTCCAGGATCCGCCGCTCCCTGCCCGGCAGTTCGACCGAGGTCACCCGCCACCGGCCCGCGGCCAGATCCCGCCACGGGTGGAAGAACGAAGGACCTGCTCCCGCGAACGGCACGCACAGCAGCGTGGTCTGATCGCCGTGCTCCGCGGACTTGCCGGGCTCTGTCATCCCGACCCACCCCAATCATCCAGTCGATGGTTCGCTGTACCGGCTGCGGGAGACCGACGCCCGGTCATTCCGCCAGCTTGCGGTTGATGACCTCGAAGGCCTCGGCCACGGGTCCCGGCATGTTCATCTCGTGGTGCGTGGCGCGCACGTCGTGCACCTCGATCTCACCGAGGACGTAGGGCCGCCACAGGTGGTCGTACAGCTCGTCCTTGAGCGTCGCGCTGAAGAAGACCACGTCGCCGCGGTAGACCGGCGACTCGAAATTCATCATGAGGTTCGAGTTGTTGGCCAGGACCTTCGACATGTCGTCGATGAAGTCCTGCTGGTTGTCGGTGCCGATGTACTGGCCGAAGAAGACCTCGAGCTCCTCGCGGTAGTCCGCGAGGGTCTTGTTGGCGTGGAGCTCCGTCCACCCCATGCCGCCCGGCTGGGAGTCCAGGATGGCCACGAGCTTGATCTCGTGCCCGCGCCGGTCGAGTCCTTCCGCGACGGCCTGCACGACGGTGCCGCCGTAGGACCAGCCGATGAGGTAGAAGGGCCCCTCCGGCTGGATCTTCAGCATCTCCTCGATGTAGTCGTCGACCATCTCCTCGACGGACCCCACCAGGTTGTCCGAGCCGTCGGAGCCGCGGGACTGCAGGGCGTAGGCCTTACGGTCCTGCACGAACGGCACGAAGCTGAAGTACGCCCAGCCGAGGCCGCCGCCGCCGTGGAAGAACCACACGGGCTCCTTGCCGGTGCCGGGGTCGTTGTTCAGCGGCAGCACGACGCCGAGGGGGTCGGGGCTGTCGACGGGGATGGCGCCGATCTTCATCAGCGAGGCCAGCTCGGCCACCGTGGGGAACTTGATGATGGTGCGCAGCGGCAGGTTGATCTCGAGCTCTTTGCGGATACGGACGCTGAGCCGGGTGGCGAGGAGCGAGTGCCCGCCGAGCGCGAAGAAGTCGTCGTGGATGCCGACGTTCTCCCGGCCGAGCAGCTCGCTGAAGAGGGCGCACAGCTTCTCTTCGTGGGAGTCGCGCGGCGCCTGGCCGACCACGACGTTGGTGTCCTCGGACGGCAGCGCCGCCCGGTCGAGCTTGCCGTTCGGGGTCAGCGGGATCTCCGTGAGCGGTATCAGCTCGGAGGGGACCATGTACTCCGGGAGGCGTCCGCGCAGGTGCTCCGTCAGTTCGTCGAGCAGCGGCGCGGTCTCCTGAGCGGCGTCGGACCCGGCGTCTGCCGCGGGCACCACATAGCCCACGATGCGCTTGTCGCCGTCCTTGTTCTCGCGGACCAGGACCGTCGCCTGCGCCACGCCGGGGTGGCCGGCGAGTACGTGCTCGATCTCGCCGAGCTCGATGCGGAAGCCGCGGATCTTGACCTGGAAGTCGGTGCGCGCGACGTATTCGAGCTGGCCGTTCCTGTTCCAGCGCACGAGGTCGCCGGTGCGGTACATCCGTGCTCCGCCGGTCCCGAACGGGCTGGCCACGAAGCGCTCCGCGGTCAGCTCCGGCTGGCCCTGGTAGCCGCGGGCCATTCCGGCGCCGCCGATGTACAGCTCGCCCACCACGCCGCGCGGAACCGGCCGCAGCCGCGCGTCGAGGACGTACACCTGCGTGTTGCCGACCGGCGTGCCGATCGCCACGCCGCCCCCGGCCTTGATCGGCGCCATGGTGGACCAGGTCGTGGTCTCGGTCGGGCCGTACCAGTTGCCCACCTCGACGGCCTGCTCGGCGAGAGTCTCGGCCAGGCGGGCGGGGACGGGCTCGGCGCCGGTCATGATGCGCAGGTCCTTGGCGGCGTCCGGCTCGTGCGTCAGGAGCATCTGCCAGAACGCGGGCGTGGCCTGCACCGCGCTGATCTCGTGGCGGTGGATGAACTCCAGGGCGGCGGACGGGTCGGTGACGGTGTCCTTGGTCGCCATGACCATGGTCGCGCCGGAGACGAAGGGGAGGTACAGCTCGGTGTTGGCCATGTCGAACGACACCGTCGTGCTGAACAGCATCCGCTCCCCCGGCGCCAGCGGGAACCGCCGCTGCGTGCTCGCCAGGAAGTTCGCCACCGCGCCACGCGGGATCGTCACGCCCTTCGGGATGCCCGTGGAACCCGACGTGTAGATGACGTACTGGGTGTTGTCGGGGCGGACGGTCACCTGCGGAGCCGTGTCCGGGTACGCGGAGCAGTCGGCGCCGGCCAGCGTCTCGGCGTCGAGCACCAGCGCCGGCTTGGCCTGCTTGAGGACGTAGTCGATGCGGGACCGCGGGTGGGACGGGTCGACGGGCACGTAGGCGCCGCCGGACTTGAGGACCGCCAGGAGCGCCACCATCAGGTTCACGGTCCGGGGCAGGCAGACGGCGACCAGGGACTCGGCCCGTACGCCATTGTCGACCAGCCAGTGCGCCAGCTTGTTGGAGCGGACGTCCAGTTCCCGGTAGGTGAGCGACTCCTCGTCGCTGATGATGGCCGGTGCGTCCGGGGTGGTCTGAACCTGCTTGGTCACCGCCTCGACGAGGCCGTCTTCGAGGGTCGGCGCGGCGGTGTCGTTCACCTCCACCAGGAGCCGCTCGCGCTCTTCCGCGCTCAGCACGTCGACGTCCCCGACGCACACGGCCGGATCGGCGGCCAGCTGCTCCAGGACGCGCGCGAAACGGTCGGCCATGGCCTCGACCGTGTCCCGGTCGAAGAGCTGGGTGCCGTACTGGATGTCTCCGTACAGGGACCCGGAGTCGTCGATGGTCATGCTGAAGAACAGGTCGACCATCGTCTTGGTCGTCAGGGCCTGCTGGAACTCGACGTCGAGGCCGGGGAATTCGAGGACCGGCTTCTCGAAGTTCTGCCAGCCGCACATCACCTGGAACAGCGGGCGGTACGCGGCGGAGCGGTCGGGGTTGAGCTCCTCGACCAGTACGTCGAACGGCACTTCCTGGTGCTCGTAGGACGCGAGGGCCTTGTTGCGGACCTGCGTGAGCACGTCGGTGAACGACGGGTCGCCGGAGAGGTCGACGCGCAGGACCAGGTTGTTGACGAAGCAGCCGATGAGGTCGTTCAGGGCCTCGTCGGTGCGCCCGGCGATCGGGCTGCCGACCGGCACGTCGTCCCCGCCGCCGAGCTTGGACAGGAGCACCGCGAGCGCGGCCTGGACGACCATCGCCATGGACATCCCGCGCTCGGCGGCCAGCTTCTCCAGGCCGGCCCCGACCTCGGGCTTCACGACGAAGCCGACGTTGTCGCCGGACGTGGTCACCTCGGCGGACCGCGGGCGGTCCAGCGGCAGGCTCAGCGGCTGGGGCACCCCGGCCAGTTCCTCGCGCCAGTACTTCAGCTGCGCCGCGGCGAGGCTGTCCGGGTCGGCGACGTCGCCGAGCACTTCGCGCTGCCAGAGCGTGAAGTCCTTGTACTGCACGGGCAGCGGCTCCCACTGCGGCGCCTTGCCGTCCCGGCGGGCGGAGTAGGCCGCGGCCAGGTCCCGGGCCAGGGGTGCGCTGGAGCTGCCGTCCGTGGCGATGTGGTGGACGACCACGACCAGGACGTGCTCCTGCGGCGAGGTGCGGATCAGGGTCGCCCGGAAGGGGTTCTCGGCCGCGAGGTCGAAGCCGTGCGCGACGGCCTCGTCGATCGCCGCGGACACACCGTCGGGCGCCACCTCGACCACCGGCAGCTCGGTCCGCGCCTGCTCCACCGGCAGAATCCGCTGGTGGGGCACACCCTCGTCGTTCGTCACGTACGTGGTGCGCAGGATCTCGTGCCGCTCGATCACGTCGCGGATCGCCGCGGCGAGCGCCGGCTGGTCCAGCGGACCGGTCAGCCGCAACGCCGCCGACATGTTCCAGGTCTCCCCACCCTCCAGTTGGTGCAGAAACCAGTAACGGCGTTGTGCGAATGACAGCGGAATCATTGCTTCACTCCTCTACGAACATCTTGCGCAAACGGGGGCGACTTGGAGCAGCCGGTTCCTGCGACCAGGGTGCGAGTTCGGCCACCGTCGGCAGGTCGAAGATCTTGCGGATGGGGATCTCTACCGCCATCTCGGCACGGACCCGGCTGATGAGCCGGGTGGCGAGCAGGGAGTGTCCGCCGAGCTCGAAGAAGCTGTCGTCGATGCCGACCCGGTCCAGGCCGAGTACTTCGGCGAACAGCTTGACCAGGGCCTCTTCGCGGGCGGTGCGCGGCGCACGGTAGGGGGCGCCCTGGAACTCCGGCTCGGGCAGGGCGGCCCGGTCCAGCTTTCCGTTGGGCATCAGCGGCAGCCGGTCCAGGAGCACGAAGGCGGAGGGCAGCATGAACTCGGGCAGCCGCTCGCCGGTGTGCTTGCGGACCTCCTCGGATGTGGTCTCGCCCGAGGGCACCACGTACGCGATGAGGTGCTTGCCCGCGCCCGCGCCCTGCCGTGCCATGACGACTGCCTGGGCGACGTCGGGGTGCGCGGTGATCGCGGCCTCGACCTCGCCGGGTTCGATGCGGAAGCCGCGCACCTTGACCTGCGCGTCCCCGCGTCCCACGTATTCGAGGCTGCCGTCGGCGTTCCAGCGGGCCAGGTCACCGGAGCGGTACATGCGCGCGCCGGCCGGACCGAACGGGTCGGCGACGAAGCGCTCGGCGGTCAGTTCGGGCCGTCCCTGGTAGCCGCGGCCCACGTTCCCGCCCACGTACAGCTCGCCGATCGTGCCCTGCGGCACCGGCGCGAGGCCGGGGCCGAGGACGTAGGTGCGCATGTTGCCGAGCGGGGTGCCGACGGGCGCGTTGCCCGCCTGGCCCCGCGCGTCGCCGGTGACGGTGTGGGTGGTGGCGTAGAACGACTCGCTCTGCCCGTAGGCGTTGACGACGCGTACGCCGGGGAAGGCCTTCTGCACCTTCTCGACGAGCGACGAGTGCAGGGCCTCGCCCGCGAAGACGACCGTCTCGACGCTGGTGCGCCCCGAGATGTCGTCGGCGATCTCAGCGAAGGCGGAGGGGACGGTGGAGATGACGCTGCCGCTCCAGCTCTCCCGCTCGCCGAGGACCAGGACGTCGCGGACGAGTTCGACGACGCCGCCGGTGGCGAGGGCCGTGAAGATCTCGAACACGGAGACGTCGAAGTTGATCGAGGTGCCGGCGAGGAGCCGCTTGCCCGGTTCCATGCCCACGCGGGAGGCGAGCCGCAGCACGCCGTTGACGACGTTCGCGTGGGTGATGGCGACGCCCTTGGGCTTGCCCGTGGAGCCGGAGGTGTACATCACGTACGCCAACTGCTCGTGCAGCACCGGGAGTTCGGGTCCTGGTGTGTCGTCGTCGCCGGACAGGTCGAGCGTGTCGAGGAAGACGTCCGGCGCGTCGTGCTCCGGCAGCACCGCGACCGTCCCGGAGTCCGTCAGGACCAGGTGCGGGCGCGCCTCCCCGAAGATCGCTTCGAGACGGTGGCTGGGGTACTTGGGGTCGACCGGCAGATACGCGCCGCCCGCCTTCAGGACCGCGAGCAGGGCGACCACCAGGTCCGCGGAGCGCGGCAGCGAAAGCGCCACCACCGACTCGCGGCCCACCCCGCGCCCGGCGAGTTCGCGCGCCAGGCGGTCGGCCCGGGCGTTCACCTCGCGGTAGGTGAGCGTGGTGCCGTCGGCGATGACGGCGACCGCGTCCGGGGTGCGCGCCGCTTGTGCCTCGACGAGGCCGTTGACGGTGATGTCCGGCGTGGGGGCGGCCGTGTCGTTGAACTCCGTGAGCAGCCGGTGGTGTTCGGCCGGCTCCAGGATGTCGACGCGGGCGGCCACGGCCTCGGGGGCGGTCGCCAGCTGCCGCAGGACGCGCAGGAAGCGGGCCGCGAACACCTCCACCGTGTCCCGGTCGAAGATGCCGGGCGCGTACTGGAAGGTGAGCTGGAGGTGCGGGTCGACCGCGGCCATCAGGGCCAGCGGGTAGTTGGTGGCCGTGGACGGGCGCAGGCCGGTGATGGCGATGCCGTCCGCGGCGTCGGTGGCGGCGTCGAGGCCGTCCCGGTCGATCGGGTAGGACTCGAAGACGACCAGTGTGTCGAACAGTGCCTGCAGGCCGACGGTCTGCTGGATCTCCGTGAGTCCGTAGTAGTGGTGGTCGAGCAGGGTGGCCTGCCGGTCCTGGAGCCTGCCCAGGACTTCGCCGAGGGTGTCGCCGGGCGCGTGCTCGACGCGTACGGGAAGGGTGTTGATGAACAGGCCGACCATCGTGTCCACGTCCGTCACCGCGGGCGGGCGCCCGGAGACGGTGGCGCCGAACACGACGTCCCGGCGGCCGGTGAGCTGGCTCAGGAGCAGCCCCCAGGCGCCCTGGACGAGGGTGTTGACGGTGACGCCCATCTCGGCGGCCCGCCGCACGAGTTCGACGGCCTCGTCGACCGGAAGCGCGATGTCGACCTGGTCGACGCCCTCTTCGTCCGCGCGCTCGGTGGCGGGGGCGAGCAGCGTCGGCTCCCCGACCCCTTCGAGCTCGGTGGCCCACACGCGTGCGGATTCCTCCGTGTCCTGCTCCGCGCGCCAGGACAGGAAGTCGCCGTAGCCGCGGGTGCCGGGCAGGGCGGCCGGGTCGCCGTGGGACGCGTAGAGAAGGAGCAGGTCCTGCATGAGCAGGGGGATGGACCAGCCGTCGAGCAGCACGTGGTGGAGGGTCATCACGAGTTCGGCCAGGCCGGGCTCGGTGTCGACGAGCGCGAGGCGCATCAGCGGCGGGGCGCTCAGGTCGAAGTGGGCGTTCTGGTCCTCGGTGAGGAACCGCTCGAACGTCTCGGTGCGCTCCGCCGCGCCGGCCGCGGTCAGGTCCAGGTGCTGCCAGGGCAGGGTGAGCCCCTCGGCCGTGACCACTTGTACGTCGTCGCCGTCGGCCCGGTCGACGAACGCGGCGCGGAGGTTGGGGTGGCGCACCAGAAGTGCCTGCCCGGCCCGCCGCATCCGGTCGGGGTCGACCTTGCCGGAGAGGTGGAACACCAGCTGCATGTGGTACGGATCGAACGGCGTCTGGGCGAGCTTCGTGTGGAAGAGCATCCCGGACTGCACCGGTGTCGTCGGCCAGATCTCGGCGAGCTTGCCGAAGCGGGTCTCCCAGGCGTCGATCTCGTCCTGGCCGACGTCGACCAGGGGTGCGTCGCTCGGGGTCAGGCCGCCGGCTTCGGGGGTCTGCGCGTGCCGGGCCAGGGCGGTGAGTGCCTTGACCCAGAGGCCGGCGAGTTCGGTCACCTCGTCGCGGGTGAGGACGCCGGTGGGGAAGCCGAAGTAGGCGGTCAGTTCGTCGCCGGCGGGTGTGGCGGCGGCCACCGCGTTGATCTCCAGGGCGGAGAGGACCGGCATGTCGGCGTCCGGTGCCGCGATCAGGTCCCGGTGCGCGGTGTCCGGCGTCCAGCCCTGGCCGCGCAGATCCTCGGGCAGGTCCGCGTCCGAGGTCCGGCCGAGGTAGTTGAAGCCGATCTGCGGTTCGCGCTCCGCGGCGAGGGCGGCGGCGGTGTCGGGGTTGAAGTGGCGGAGCAGGCCGTAGCCGATGCCGGTGCCGGGCACCGACCGCAGTTGCTCCTTGACGGCCTTGAGCGCCCGGCCCGCGGCGGGGCCGCCGGTGAGCGCGTCGGCCACGTCGATGCCGGCCAGGTCGATGCGGACCGGGAACGTCGAGGTGAACCAGCCGATGGTGCCCGACAGGTCCGCGCCGGGTGCCACGTGCTCTTCGCGGCCGTGTCCTTCCCGGCGTACCAGCGTCGGGGACACGCTCACGCCCCGCGTCTCGCGCCAGTGGGCGAGGGCGAGGGCGAGGGCGGCGAGAAGGCCGTCGTCGGCTCCGCCGCGGAACACGGCGGGCACCGTGTCGAGCAGGGTCCGCGTCACGTCCGCCGGAACCTTGACCTTCACCGTGTCCACGGTGGCCGCGACATCGCGCGTCCGGTCCAGCTCCCGCGCGCCGAGGACGGGTTCGTCGCCGCTCAGGATCTCCTGCCAGGCGGGCAGTTCGGCCGCGCGCTCCGCGGTGACCGCCTCGTCGGCCAGGGCGTGCGTCCAGCGACGCAGCGAGGTTCCCGTGCCCGCCGGTTCCGGGGCGCGCCCGGCCTTGATCCGCTGCCAGGCGGCCGCGAGGTCCGGCACCAGGATGCGCCACGACACTCCGTCGACGACCAGGTGGTGCAGTACGACAAGAAGCCGGTCGGCGCCCGTGTCCGCGTCGGAGGTGAAGTGCACGAACTGCGCCATGACACCGGCATCCGGGTCGAGGCGTCCCGCGGCTGCGTCCAGCTCGGCGTGCACATCGGCGTCGTGGGCGGCGTCCCGCAGCAGCGTGCCCGCTTCGACGCTGCCGGGCGGGTCGATCTGCAGGCCCGGCTGCGTCCGGGCGAGCCGGGAGCGCAGCACGTCGTGCCGGTCGATGACGGCTTGCAGCGTGGCGAGCAGTCCCGCGCGGTCGATGCCCTCGGGAAGGGTGAGGAGCTGGGACATGGAGAACCGCGCGATGGAGCCGCCGAGCCCGAGGACGTGCGCCGCCATCGGGGGCAGCGGGGCCCACCCGACGCCGCCGCCGGGCAGCTCGGCCAGGGTCACGCCCGGCTCTTCCGTCTTGCCTTCGATCAGTTCCGCGAGCCGGGCGACCGTACGGTGCTCGAAGATCTCCCGGACGCTGACCGCCGTGCCGCGGGCCTTGGCGCGTGCGGAGACCTGGATGGAGCGGATGCTGTCGCCGCCGCTGGCGAAGAAGTCGTCGTCGATGCCGACCTGTTCCAGGCCGAGCACCTCGGCGAACAGCGCGCAGAGGATCTCCTCGCGCTCGTTGCGCGGCGCCCTGCCGGTCGAGGCCTGCGTGTAGTCCGGTACGGGCAGGACCCGCCGGTTCAGTTTGCCGTTCGGGGTCAGCGGGATCTCCGCGAGCGGCACCAGGGCGGAGGGCACCATGTAGTCGGGGAGGCGTCCGCGCACGTACTCGGGCAGCTCCGCGAGCAGAGGGTTGTCTCCGTCCGCGTCGGCGTCGGCCCGCGCGGCGTCCGATTCGAGCACCACGTAGCCGACGAGGCGCTTGTCGCCCTCCTTGTCCTCGCGGACGATGACCACGGCCTGCGCCACATCGGGGTGTCCGGCGAGGACGTGCTCGATCTCGCCCAGTTCGATGCGGAAGCCGCGGACCTTGACCTGGAAGTCGGTGCGTCCGACGTATTCGAGGCGGCCGTCCTTGCTCCACCGCACGAGGTCGCCGGTGCGGTACATGCGCGCTCCGGCAGGGCCGAACGGGCAGGCCACGAACCGTTCCGAGGTCAGTCCGGGGCGGCCGAAGTAGCCGCGGGCCAGGCCGTCGCCCGCGATGTACAGCTCGCCCTGGACCCCGCGCGGGGCCGGGCGGAGCGCGGCGTCGAGCACGTACACCTGTGTGTTGCCGATCGGCGCGCCGATCGCCACGCCCGTCCCGGTCTGGACGGGCGCCATGGTCGACCAGATGGTCGTCTCGGTCGGGCCGTAGACGTTGAGGACTTCGGCGGCCTCGCCGGCCAGTGTCCCGGCGAGGCGTGCGGGCAGGGCCTCGCCGCCGACCAGGACGCGCAGGCCCCGTGCGGCGTTCGGCTCGTGCATGACCAGCATCTGCCAGAAGGCGGGGGTGGCCTGTACGACGCTGACTTCGTGGCCGCGTACCGTCGCCATGACGGCCGAGGGGTCCAAGACGGTGTCCTTGCCCGCGAGCACCACCGCCGCTCCGGTGATCAGCGGCAGGTACAGCTCGAGTGCCGCGATGTCGAAGGAGACGGTGGTCACCGCGAGCCACCGGTCGGCGGGCGTCAGCGGGACCCGGCGGCTCATCGTGGCGAGGAAGTTGGCGAGGGCGCCGCGGGAGATCGCCACGCCCTTCGGGTTGCCCGTGGAGCCCGAGGTGTAGATGACGTACGCGGTGTTGTCCGGCGCGACGCGCGGGGCGGGCGCCGTGTCCGCGTATCCGGCCAGGTCCGCGCCGGCCAGTGTCCCGGCGTCGAGGACGAGCGCGGGGCGGGAGTCGTCGAGGATGTAGTCGATGCGGGAGCCGGGGTGGTCCGGGTCGATGGGTATGTACGCCGCGCCGGCCTTGAGGACCGCGAGGAGCGCGACCACCAGGTCCGAGGACCGGGGCAGCCGGACGGCCACCAGGGACTCGGGCCGCACCCCTCGGTCGATCAGCCAGTGCGCGAGGCGGTTGGCCCGCGCCTCCAGCTCTCCGTAGGTGTACGACGTCTCCTCGCCGATGACGGCGGGCGCGTCCGGTGTCGTCCGCGCCTGCCGCGTCACCAGCTCGACCAGGCCCGGATCGAGCGTGGGCTCGACGGTGTCGTTGGCCGTGTGGAGCAGCCACTGCTGCTCGTCGTCGCCGAGTACGTCGAGGCGTGCGAGACGCTTGGCGGGATCGGCGACCGCCTGCTCCAGGATGCGCACGAACCGGTCGACGATGTCGGCGGCCGTGTCGTGGTCGAAGAGTTCCGTGGCGTACTCGAGGCGTCCGTAGGCGCGCCCGGAGGCGTCCGGGACGATGTTGAAGTACAGGTCGAACTTGGCGGTGTCGGTGCCCGCCGAGACCAGGGACGCCTTGAGGCCCGGCATCTCGATCTGCGGCCACACGAACTGCCAGGCCAGCATCACCTGGAACAGCGGCTGGTAGGCGGTGGAGCGCTCCAGGTCGAGCAGTTCCACCAGTCGCTCGAAGGGCACTTCCTGGTTGTCGTACGCGGCGAGGGACTTGTCCCGCACCTGCTCCAGGAGTTCACCGAAGGTCGGGTCGTGCGACAGGTCGGTGCGCAGCACCCAGGTGTTGATGAAGGTGCCGATCAGCTCGGCGAGCGCCTCGTCCATGCGGCCCTCGATGGGGCTGCCGATCGTCACGTCGTCGCCGACGCCCAGCTTCTGCAGCAGTACGGCGAGGGCAGCCTGGGCGACCATCGGCGCCGTGGCGCCGCAGTTCGCGGCCAGCTTGCCGAGGCCGGCGATCAGTTCGGGTTCCAGCTCGAAGGAGACGTGGCCGCCGCGGTGGCTCGCCACCGTCGGCCGCGGGCGGTCGAGCGGCAGCTGCACCGGCTGCGGCACCCCGGCCAGTTCCTCGCGCCAGTAGTCCAGTTGCCCGGCGGCGATGCTGTCCGGGTCGTCCTCGTCGCCGAGCAGCTGCTGCTGCCACAGCGTGTAGTCCTTGTACTGCACCGGCAGGGGGGCCCACTCCGGCGCGCCCCCCTGGTGGCGGGCCGCGTACGCGGACGACAGGTCCCGCAGGAAGGGGCCCATCGACGCGCCGTCCGCGGCGATGTGGTGGAACACGAACATCAGCACGTGCTCCTGCGGGGCGAGGCGGAAGACGGTCGCCCGCAGGGGAAGATCCGTGTCCAGGTGGAAGCCCTGGCGCGCGGCCTCGTTCATCGCGGCGTCCAGCGCGTCCGCGGCCATGTCGACCACCCGCAGCGGAAGCGCCGCCTCCTGCGCGGGCAGGATCTGCTGCGCCGGCGTGCCGTCAGCGTCCTCCACGATCAAGGTACGCAGACTCTCGTGCCGGGTGACGACATCCGTCACCGCCGCGGAGAGGGCCGCCGTGTCGAGCGGCCCCTCCAGGCGCAGCACGAACGGGATGTTGTAGGTCGCGGACGGGCCTTCCAGGCGATGGAGGAACCACAACCGGCGCTGGGCAAAGGACAACGGAATCATCGTCGCTACTCCTGCACGTTCATCTGTCGCAGCTGGGGGCGCTTGGACGTACCCGACTTCTTGATCCGGGCCGCCAGATCGGCGACGGTCGGGCTGCGGAACACCGTCGTGACTTTCACGTCGACGTTGAGCTCGCTGCGTATCCGGCCGGTGAGCCGGGTGGCGAGCAGCGAATGGCCACCGTGGTCGAAGAAGTCGACGTCGATGCCGATCTCCTCCACGCCGAGCAGCTCGGCGAAGAGCCGGCACAGGACTTCCTCGGTGTGGTTGCGCGGCCCGCGTCCGGCCGCGGCCTCGGTGTGGTCGGGCGCCGGAAGGGCCCTGCGGTCGAGCTTTCCGCTCGGTGACAGGGGCAGCTCGGCCAGCGGCACGAGTGCCGAGGGGACCATGTACTCCGGCAGCCGCTCCTTGGCCAGGTCCGTCAGGGCCGTGAGGTCAAGGGCGGCCGGTTCCTTGCCGTTGCCCGCCACCACGTAGCCGACCAGGCGCTGGTCACCGGCGCGCTCCTCGCGGACCACGACCACCGCGCTCTCGACGTCGGGGTGCGCGGTCAGCGCCGACTCGATCTCGCCGAGCTCGATGCGGAAGCCGCGGACCTTGACCTGGAAGTCGGTGCGGCCGAGGTATTCGACCTGGCCGTCCGTGGTCCAGCGCACCAGGTCGCCGGTGCGGTACATGCGGGTTCCCGGTGCGCCGAACGGGCAGGCGACGAAGCGGTTCGCGGTCAGGCCGGTCTGTCCGAGGTAGCCCCGGGCGAGCCCGGCGCCGGCGAGGTAGAGCTCGCCGGCGACTCCGGGTGCGACGGGACGCAGGGCCGCGTCGAGCACGTACACCTCGGTGTTCCAGACCGGCGTGCCGATCGGCACCCGGTCCGCGCCGGGCACGTGCTGCCAGGCCGTGACCTCGACGGATGCCTCGGTGGGCCCGTAGAGGTTGTGGACGCCGCAGCCCGGCAGGAGTTCGCTGACCTTGTTGGCGAGGGCGGGCGGGAACGCCTCGCCCGCGACCTCGATCCAGCGCAGGCTCGTGCACTCCTTGGCCGTGGGTTCGGCGACGAACACCTCCAGGAGGGAGGGCACGAAGTCCGCGCCGGTGACGCCCTCGCGCCTGATCAGTTCGGCGAGGTAGGCCGGATCGCGGCGCCCGTCCGGGCGGGCGATCACGATGGCCGCGCCGACCTGGAGCGGCGCGAACAGCTCGGGCACCGACACGTCGAAGCTCGCCGACGTGCTCAGAAGGACCCGGTCGTCGGCGCCCACGTCGAAGTGCGACAGACCCCACTTCAGGCGGTTCATGATCGAGCGGTGGGCCACCTGGACGCCCTTGGGGCCGCCGGTGGAGCCCGAGGTGTAGATGGCGTAGGCGGCGTTGTCCGGCGTCAGGGTGCGCTCGGGGTTGGTCTGCGGGTAGGCGGAGACGTCCGGGAGCTTGCCGTCGAGCACGAGCAGCGGCGCGGCGCTGTCCAGGACGTGCCGTACGCGGTCCTCGGGCAGTTCGGTGTCCACCGGCAGGTAGGCCGCGCCGGCCTTGCCCACCGCGTAGATCGCCACGAGGAGGTCCACGGAGCGCGGGACGCGCACCGCGACCAGCTGCTCGGGACCGGCGCCCTGCTCGACCAGCCAGTGCGCCAGCTGATTGGCGCGCCGGTTGAACTCGCCGTACGTCAGCCTCTCCTGGTCGCCGATCAGGGCGATGCGGTCGGGGTCGCGCTCGGCCTGCGCCTCGAAGGCGCCGGGCAGCGTGTCCGGGGCGACCGGGTGCGCGGTGTCGTTGATCTGCCGCACCAGCCGGTCGCGTTCGTCATCGGCGAGCACCTCCATGGCGCCGACCTGCGTCTTCGGGTCGGCGAGCACCTGCTCGAGGACCCGTACCAGACGTGCGGCGATCGCCTCGGCCGACTCGCGGCTGTAGAGGTTGCGCTGGTAGTCGAGCGAGAGCCGCAGGTAGGGGTCGGAGGAGTTGAGGGTGAGGGGGTAGTGCGAGCCCGCGAACGGGCGGATGGCGTCGATCGTGAAGCCCGCCGAGGTGTTCGCCTCGACGATGCCCTCGCGGTCGATGGGGTAGTTCTCGAAGACGACGATCGAGTCGAAGAGGGCGGGCAGGCCGACGCCGCGCTGGATGTCGGCGAGGCCGTAGTAGTGGTGGTCGAGCAGGGATATCTGCCGGGTCTGGAGATCGGTGATGACATCGCCGGCGGTCTGCTCCGGCCGGCAGTACGCCCTGGTCGGCAGGGTGTTGATGAACAGGCCGACCATTTCGTCCGAGCCGGGCAGGTCCGCCGGGCGGCCGTTGACGGCGGCGCCGAAGACCACGTCCTGCTGTCCGGTCAGCTTGGAGAGGAGGATCGCCCACGCGCCCTGGAGCAGCGTGTTGAGGGTGACGCCGAGCTCCGCGGCGCGGCGGGCCAGTTCGCGGCCCTTGTCGATCGACAGCGGTACCTCGACGCGCCCGAGGGAGGTGGCTTCCTCCTCCTCGACGGCGGGCGAGTCCGGGGCGATCAGGGTGGGCTGGTCGAAGCCGTCGAGCTCGGCGGCCCAGCGGGCGGCCGTCGCCTTGCGGTCCTGCGCGGCGAGCCACGAGAGGTAGTCGCCGTAGCTGCGGACCGGCGGCAGTTCGTCGGCCTCGGCGTACAGCTGGATCAAGTCCTTGATGACGACCGGTGACGACCAGCCGTCGAACAGGGTGTGGTGCGCCGTGATGATGAGCTTGGCCTGCTCGGGACCGCAGGTGAGCAGCGCGAGGCGGATCAGCGGCGGCCGGGCGGGGTCGAGCTGGTCGGCGCGGTCCTCGGCGAGGGCCTTGTCGAGCGCCGCCTCGTGACCGGCCTCGTCCTGCCCGGTCAGGTCGATGTGCCGCCAGGGGATGGCGACGTGTTCCGCCACGACCTGTACGGGATCGCCGCCGGCGGCGGTGAGGAAGGCGGAGCGCAGGTTGGGATACCGGTCCAGGAGCGCCTGTCCTGCCGCCCGCATGCGTGCCGGGTCGACGTGTCCGGACAGGTGCAGCACGAACTGCATGTGGTAGACGTCGAAGGCGCCGTCGGCCAGTGCCGCCTGGAACTGGATGCCGGACTGGCCCGGTGCCTGCGGCCACACCTCGACGAGGCGGCCGTAGCGCTCCTCCCAGGTCTCGATCTCGTCCTGGCGGACCGTGACGAGCGGGGCGTCCGACGGGGTGAGCCCGCCGATCCCGGGGCGCGCGGCGTACGCGGCCATGCCGTGCAGCACCTCGACCCACAGCTCGGCCAGTTCGGAGGTCTCCTCGCGGGAGAGCACGCCGGTGGGGAACATGAAGACGGTCTGCAACCGGGTGCCGTCGGCGGTGTCCGTGGCGACGGAGTTGACCTCCAGCGCGGAGAGCGCGGGCAGGTCGGGGTCGGGCGCCGGGATGAGTTCGGTGGACCAGTCCGCCGCGGGGCCCCAGCCGTGGGCGCGCAGGTGCTCGGGCACGTCGGTGCCGGAGATCCGGCCGAGGTAGTTGAACCCGATCTGCGGCACGGGGAGTTCGGCGAGCTGCTCGGCGGTCTCCGGGTTGAGGTAGCGCAGCAGCCCGAAGCCGAGGCCCTTGTCGGGGACGGCGCGCAGCTGCTCCTTGACCAGCTTGACCGCCCGGCCGGCCGCGGGGCCGCCGGAGAGCACGTCGGCCAGGCCGCCCGCTTCGCGCACGTCGATCCGCGCCGGATACATGCTGGTGAACCAGCCGACGGTACGGGAGAGGTCGGCGCCGGGCACGACCTCCTCCTCGCGGCCGTGGCCCTCCAGGCGGACCAGGGTCGAGCGGTCCGCGCCGCGCCAGCGGTTGACCGCGAGGGCGAGCGCGGCGAGCAGCACGTCGGTGCCGGTGGCCTTGAACGCGGCGGGCAGCTTGGTCAGGACCGCTTCGGTGACGTCGGCGGGCAGCTGTACCCGCACGGTGTCCAGGGTGGACATCACGTCGACGGCCGGGTCGAACGCGCGCGTGCCCAGCGGCGGGTTGGCCGCTTCGAGCATGTCGCGCCAGAACGTCAGTTCCGCCTCGCGCTCCGGGGAGAGCGCCTCGTCCTCCAGGGCCGATGCCCAGCGGCGGGCCGATGTGCCGACGGCGGGCAGCTCGGGGGTCTTGCCGGAGCGGATCTGCTGCCAGGCCTCGGCGAAGTCCGACATGAGAATGCGCCAGGTGACGCCGTCCACCACGAGGTGGTGCAGGACCACGAGCAGCCTGCCCGCGCCCGACTCCGGGGCGAACCAGACGAAGTCGGCCATGGTGCCGGCCGCCGGGTCGAGCCGTCCGACCGAGGCGTCCAGTTCCGCCTTGGCCGCCTCGAGCGCGGCGGGATCGTCCCACCGGCCGTCGCAGGGCACCTCGCGGATCAGGTCCGCGGCCCGTACGGCGCCTTGCGGGCGTACGTCGAGGGAGAGTTCGGCGCCGCGCAGCAGCTGCGCGCGCAGCAGGTCGTGCCGGTCGAGCACCGCGTCCAGGGTGGCGGCGAGGCCGTCGGCGTCGATGCCCTCGGGCAGTTCGAGGACGATCGACATGGCGAAGCGGTCCGTGCCGCCGCCGTGCTCGAACACGTGCCGGGCCACCGGCTGGAGCGGCATCGGTCCGACGCCGCCGCCCGCGAGCTCGGCGAGCACGGGAGCCCGCTCGCCACGGGCGGACGCCACCTCGGCGAGGCGGGCCGCCGTGCGGCACTCGAAGATCTCGCGCGTGGTCAGGTCGAGGTTCTTGGCGCGGGTGCGGGCCACGACCTGGATCGAGCGCAGGCTGTCGCCGCCGACCGCGAAGAAGTCGTCGTCGATGCCGACGCGGTCCACGCCGAGCACGTCCGCGTAGGCCGCGGTGATGATCTTCTCCGCCTCGGTGCGCGGCTCGCGGTAGGCCTCGCCGAGGAACTCCGGCTCGGGCAGCGCCGAGCGGTCCAGCTTGCCGGTCGGGCCGAGCGGCAGCCGGCCGAGGGCCACGAAGGCGGAGGGCACCATGTAGTCGGGCAGCCGGGCCGCGACGAACTTGCGCAGTTCGGCGGAGGAGGCGCCGGACTGCACGTCGACGTCGCCGATGCCGCCGGCGCCGTCGTCACCGACGGCTCCTTCGCCGGTGTGCACGACGTACGCGACGAGCCGCCGCCCGCCGGTGGGCACTTCGCGGCTGATGACCACGGCTTCGCTGATGCCGGGGTGCTGGGTGATCGCCGCCTCGACCTCGGCCGTCTCGATGCGGAAGCCGCGCACCTTGACCTGGCCGTCGCCGCGGCCGATGCACTCCAGTTGGCCGTCGGCGTTCCAGCGGGCCAGGTCTCCGGTGCGGTACATCCGCTCGCCGGCCGGGCCGAAGGGGTTGGCCACGTAGCGCTCGGCGGTCAGGACGGGGCGGTCGTGGTAGCCGCGGCCCAGGCAGGTGCCGACCACGTAGAGCTCACCGATCACGCCCTGCGGGACCGGGGCGAGGCCGGGGCCAAGGACGTAGGCGCGCATGTTGCCCAGCGGGGTGCCGATGGGCGCGACCTCGTTGTCCGTCCACTCCACGGAGGGAGCGAGGGAGAAGGTGGTGGCGTAGAAGCTCTCGCTCTGTCCGTAGGAGTTGACGATCTGCACGCCGGGCAGGGCCTCGCGGACCTGGCGCACCAGGCGGGCCGGGAGCACGTCGCCGGCGAAGACGACCGTGCGCACGTCGCTGGTCTTGTCCAGGTGGCCGACCAGTTCGCCGAGCACCGAGGGGACCGCGCTGATGACCTGGCCGTCCCAGCTGTCGCGCTCGGCGAGCGCGAGGGCGTTGGGCACGACCTCGGCGGTACCGCCGGTGGTCAGGGTGGTCAGGAGCTCGAAGACCGAGACGTCGAAGTTGACCGAGGTGCCGGCCAGCATGCGCCAGCCGGGGGGTGCGTCCAGGACGCGTACCAGTTCCCGCACGCCGTTGACGACGTTGCGGTGGGTGATCGCCGCGCCCTTGGGCTTGCCCGTGGAGCCGGAGGTGTACATCACGTACGCGAGGTTGTCGGGTCCGAGACCCGGTATGCGGCGCGTGCCGCCCTGCTGCTCGCCGGGACCGCCCCATTCGGCGCGGTGGTCGAGGTTGATGCTCGCCATGTCGTTCTGCGGCAGCTGCTGCCACGTCGCGGTGTCGGTGACGACGAAGCGCGGGCGTGCCTCGGCGAGGACGCCTTCGGCCCGGCCGGCGAGGTACTGCGGGTCCATCGGCAGGTAGGCGGCGCCGGACTTGAGGATGCCGAGCAGGCCGACGACGAGGTCTTCGGTGCGCGGCAGGGCGAGGACCACGAGGTCTTCGGGCGAGGCTCCGCGCCGGATCAGCTCGCGGGCGACGTCGTCCGCCCGCTCGTCGAGCTCGCGGTAGGTCAGTGTGCGGCCGTCGCACTCGATCGCCGGGGCGTCCGGCGTCCTGGCGGCCTGGCTCTCGAACAGCTCCGGAACCGTCAGCTCGGAGAGTTCGGCGGCGCTGTCGTTGAACTGGACGAGCAGCCGGTCACGCTCGGCGTCGTCGAGCACGTCGACGGCGCCGATGGTGCGCTGCGAGTCGGCGACGAGCCGGCTCAGTACGCGTACGAAACGCTCCGCGAGGGCCTCGACCGTGTCCCGGTCGAACAGGGCGGTGGAGTACTCCAGGCGGACGCCGGCCCCGCCCGCGCCGTCCGGGACCATGTTGAAGAACAGGTCGAACTTGGCCGTCCCGGTCTCCAGGGGCTCGGACTCGACGCCGAGTCCGGCGAACTCCAGTTCTCCCAGGGGCTCCTGCCAGGCGAGCATCACCTGGAAGAAGGGGTGGTAGGCGGTGGAGCGGTCCGGGTTGAGCAGCTCCACAAGCCGCTCGAAGGGCATGTCCTGGTTGTCGTACGCGGCAAGGGCCCGGTCCCGCACCCGCTGGAGCAGCTGGTGGAAGGTCGGGTTGCCGGAGAGGTCGACGCGCAGCACCCAGGTGTTGACGAAGAAGCCGACGAGGTCGCGCAGCTCCTCGTCGGTGCGGCCCGCGATGGGCGCGCCGATCGGCACGTCGTCGCCGCAGCCGAGGTGGTGCAGGAGCACCGCGAGCGCCGAGTGCATGACCATCGACACCGTGATGTCCTGCTCGGCGGCCAGCTTCTCGACGGCCGTCAGGAGATCGGCGGCGATCGGGAACTCGACCAGATCGCCGGCGGAGCTCATCGTGCGCGGGCGCGCGCGGTCCGTCGGCAGCGCGAGCGGCTGCGCCATGTCGGCCAACGCCTCGCGCCAGTAAGCCAGTTGGCGGGCCGCCAGGCTCTCGGGGTCGGTCTCGTCGCCGAGTACGTCCTGCTGCCACAGCGTGTAGTCCGCGTACTGCACCGGCAGCGGCTCCCACGCCGGGGCCCGGTCCTGGACGCGGGCGGCGTAGGCGGTGGTGAGGTCGCGGAGCAGCGGCCCGAGGGACTCGCCGTCCAGGGCGATGTGGTGCACGACGAGGACCAGGGTGTGCTCGAGCGGTCCGGTCCGCACCAGGGTGGCGCGGATCGGCGCGTCGGCGGCCAGGTCGAAGGTCTCCTTGGCCGCCTCGTCGATCGCCGTCGCCCGCTTGTCCTGCGCGACCTCGACGACCGAGAGATGGAACGGCTTGTCCCCCGGCGAAAGGACCTGCTGGTGCGGGATGCCGTCGTCGCCCTCGACGATCACCGTACGCAGGACCTCGTGCCTGTCGATGACGTCGCGGAACGCCGACTCCAGCGCGTCCACGCCCAACTCACCGGTCAGTCGCATGGCGAAGGCGCCGTTGTAGGTCGGCGAAGGGCCTTCGAACCGGTCCACGAACCACAGCCGACGCTGCGCGAACGACAACGGGATCATTGTGTCTCCAAATCGGCGTTACCAGGGAGCAAGTCGTCACTCGGCTCTAATCGAGCAGGGTCAGGAGTTCTTCGTTGTAGAAGTCGTCGATGGAGCACGCCCCGGACAGCGTCGAGAAGTACCGGTCGATGTGCTCCTGGTGGCCGACCAGTTTGCGCAGCATGTCGGTGCGCCCCTCGGGCTTGAGCTCGGCCACGTTGAGGGCGCCCTGGTACTGGCTGAGGGCCTCGTCGCCGAGGTCGTTCTCGTAGCGCCGCAGGGCCGTCTTGAGCGCGGCATCGTCGTGCAGCCGCTCCCCGATGCGGTCGGTGAGGGACTGCGCCTGGACGAAGGCCTCGGTGATGCCGCGGGCGGTGATGGAGTCCTTGTGGTTGACCGCGTCGCCGACCAGGACCCAGCCGGGCCCGTACGCCTTGCGGAAGAAGTTCTCCTGGTGGCCCGTGCCGTACATCTGCTCCTCGCGCTTGCCGCCCTGCATCCGCTCCCACAGGTCGGGGGCGGTGGTGCGGACGGCGTCGAGGTAGGCGGGCTCCACGCCCTTGCGGACCTCGTTGTAGTCGTCCTGCGGGAAGTAGGTCATGATCAGCTTGAGGTCGTCGTTGGTCGGTACGGCGGCGACCCAGCTGCCCGGCCGCTCGTACAGCTCGAAGATCGAGGGGACGCCGGACCAGTAGCTGTAGTAGACGCAGGTCGAGCGCGCGTGCTCGATGACCTTCGGCGCACCGACCTTGCGGGCCACAAGCGAGCGCATGCCGTCCGCGCCGACGATCAGTCGGGCCCGCTCGGTCGCCTCGGCGCCGCCGGGGGTCGTGTAGCGCACCCCGACGACCCGGTCGTCCTCAACGATCAGGTCGTTGACCGCGCAGCCCTCCTGGAACTCGACGCCGGCCGCCACGGCACCTTCCGCGAGGATCGGGTCGAGCACGAAGCGCCGCGGCGCGTACGTGGTCGTCAGGCCGTCCATCGGCAGGGAGAAGCCCTCGATGCGGACGCCGGGGCCCTCGTAGCTCTCGACGGTGATCGGTGTGGCGCCCGAGTCGCGGACCTTGTCGAGCAGCCCCCACCGGTTGAGCAGTGCCACGCCCTGCATGTGGATGTAGTGCGACGACAGCGTGTCCTGCGGAAAGCGCGCTTTCTCCAGGAGCAGGACGCGATATCCCTGCTGCGCGAAGAGCATGGCCGTCGGCGAACCCGCACAACGGGCACCTATGACAATTACGTCGTACATGGCACCTCTCCAACCGAGTGGTTTTTGGATTCCAACGGCCGCAGCCGGGCATAAAGAAAATGCTAGCCGTGCGAACTCGCGGGATAAATACACATGGGACCTGTGGGTGTCCCGCCGGCGGGACACCCACAGCACCCGACAGATTTGCTGCTACGGAGCGGTCACCGCACCCAGCGATTCGATGTACTCGGAGATCGAGGCCACGGTCGGGTTGAGGAACATCTGGTCCATCGGGACCTCGACGTCCAGCTCCTCGATGAAGGCACCCTGGATCTTGACCATGATCAGGGACTGGCCGCCGAGGGTGAAGAAATCATCGTCGACCGATATGTCGTCGCGCTGCAATTCCCGGCACCAAATAGCGCGCACGCTGTCGGCAATCATCACAGTCCTCTCGATTGTCAGCAAGGCCCGACGGCTATGCCGCCGCGCCGCTTTCGGCATACTGCTTCCGGCATGTTTCGACGAGGGCTGCGCGGTCCACTTTCCCGTGCGGGCTGAGCGGAATTCGCAGGATATTCATGAACCTGGCGGGCACCATGTTCCGCGGCAGGGTCCGCAGGAGCCGGGTGCGCAGGTCGTCCTCGGTGAGGTCGTCGCCCGAGGGGACGACGAACGCGGCCAGCTCGGCCTCGCCGGCATCGGTGTAGGTGACCACCACGGCGGCCTCCCGGACGCCGGCCAGCCTGCCGAGCGCGCGCTCGATGTCGGTGGGGTCGATGCGCATGCCGCGCACCTTCACCTGCGCGTCCATCCGTCCGGCGACGACGAGTTCGCCGGCCTCGCTGACGTGGCCGCGATCGCCCGTGCGGTACAGCCTGCGCGGCTCGCCGTCGACGTCGATCGTGGTGAACTTCGCGTTCTCGGGTCCGCTGCCGTTGAGGTAGCCGGCGCCGACGCTGGCCCCGGAGATGCAGATCTCGCCGTACTCCCCCGCGCCGACCTCGCGCAGCTCCTCGTCGAGGAGGTGGATGTCGGTGTTGTAGGCGGGCCTGCCGACCGGTGCGACGTCGTGCTCGCCGGGACGGTAACCGGCCAGGTCGTAGGAGGTCGCCACGTCGGTGCACTCGGCGACGCCGTACTGGTGCAGGAGGGTGCACGTATTGCCCGCGCGGCGAGCCCAGTTGGTCAGCCGCTCCACCTTGAGCGCCTCGCCGCCGAACAGCACGTAGTCGAGCTTGGTGAGGGCGTCGCCGCCGCGCGCCGTCTCCCAGTCCACCAGGAGATAGAGCGTGCTGGAGGCGCAGTGCACGACGCGGATGTCGTGCTCCTTGAGCATGCGGTAGGCCAGCATGGCGTCGAAGTTGCGGCTCGCCATCAGGTGCTGCGTGGCGCCGCAGAACAGCGGTGTCATCAGGGCGCGCTGGGAGAGGTCGAAGCCGAACGCGCTGACCACGAGGTTGTTCGACCCGCTGTGCAGGCCGTATTCGAGCGTGAGCCAGTTCATCAGGTTGAACCAGCCCTCGTGCCGCACCGCGGTCAGCTTCGGCGTGCCGGTCGAACCGGACGTGAAGACCGCGTAGCACACGTCGTCCCCGGTGACGGAGACCTCGGGGGCGGTCGCCGGGAGCGCCGCCAGCTGGTCGGAGAGCTGCTCCAGGTCGATGACGTCGACGCTCGCCGTCTCGACCATCCCGGCGGTCGCGGGCGATGCAACGATCAGCGCGAGGTCGGGGACCTGGCCGAGCAGCAGCTGGAGCCGCTCCGCCGGGTATGCGGGGTCGAAGGGTACGTAGGCCGCGCCTGCCTTGAGCGTGCCGAGGATGGCGACGAGCAGGTCGATCGAGTAGTCGAGGCAGACGCCGACCTTGGCACCCCGGCCGTGTCCGCGCGCGGCGAGGAACCGCGCGAACCGGTTGGCCCTGACGTCCAGCTCCGCGTACGTGACCTGGCTGCCCGCCCAGACGACCGCGACGGCGTCGGGAGCGGCCGCCACGTTCGCCTCGAACCGCTTGTGGACAACGGGCGCCGGCGGCAGGGCGACGCGCTTTCCCTGAAGGATCATCAACTGACTCCGATGCGATGTGGAAGGTGTCTACGCGGTCTGCCGATCGGCGGTCTCGAGCACCCGGGTCACCCACTGGTCGACGGAAAGACCGTGCGCGGCGGCGGCCTTCGAGTAGTAGTCCAGTTGTCCCGCGGACAGCTCGATGGTGAGCGTGGTGGCCTTCTGCTGGCGCCGTTCGGCGGCCGCCGATGTGTCGATGCGCGGCACTTCCCGCTCCTCGTCGCCGCTGTCCGCGGAGACCTCCGCCGTGTCGCTCTGCACGGCGAGGCTGGCGCGGACCGCCCTGCGCAGTTCGTTGCGCGACCACTTCTGCTGCTCGGCCTTGCGCAGCCAGTAGTCCTGCTCCGGCGGCGAGAGACGGGTGACTTCGGCGTGGTGGGCGAAGCTGAGGCTGTCGCGCCTGCGCTGCTGCTCGAACCGCCGGGCCACCCACGCGTAGTTGCGCAGGGTCTGGTAGTCGAGCCCCGTGCGCTCTATGGCCTCCTTGTACCGCCGCCACCCGTAGGTGGCCTCCCCGTAGAGCAGCCAGTCGCCGAGCCACCAGGCGGAGGAGTTCACCAGCTCGCGCAGGTTGGTCCCGATGCGCTCCCAGGACTGCTCGGACAGGTTCTGCGGGAAGGTCATGCCCGTCTTCGCCACCTTGGCCTGCCCGCCCAGGAAGGACAGGACCACGTCGCGCTGCGCCAGGTCATCGCTGGTGTCCGCCGGCTTCGTCTTGTACCTGTTCGCGGTTCTCACAGCGCCCGTCACAACCTTCAACTCCCCACTCAGCGTGTCTTCCTGGGCGTATTACCGATCACTCGACTGCGTCCGGGCCGCGGTCAGTCCGCGGCCATGGCCTCGCGCAGGCTCTTGGGGCGCAGGTCGGTCCAGTTCTGCTCGACGTACTCCAGGCACTCGGCCCTGGAGGCCTCGCCGAAGACCGTGCGCCAGCCGGCGGGAACCTCGGAGAACACCGGCCACAGGGAGTGCTGCTCCTCGTCGTTGATCACGACGTAGAAGCGGCCGTCCTCGTCATCGAAAGGGTTCGTGCTCAACGGGCACCGTCCTTAAGCGTCATGGGAACGTCATGGATTGACTCGGGAATGAAGATCGCCGGGCCGGATGCTGATCAGCGTCGGCCGGTCGGCAGAACACCCGGGAGTCCCGTCGGGGGGAGAGCCCGGCGTCGATGGCGACCGCGGCATTGCCACGTCACCGTAAGGAACCGGCCGTCGGCGCAACAAGCGCCGCAGAGCGGAGTTCGAGCGGTTCTGTATCGCTTGGCTAGAGCGCGAGATCGCCGGGCAGGAGCGCGAGATCGCCGGGGCGGGCCCCGAGAGCGTGCAGGTGCTCGTCGTGCAGCTGTGCGTCTCCGAACCGCTTGGCCATGGTCCTGGTGCCTTCGAGGGCGAAGCCCGCCTTCTGGGCCACTCGGCAGGAGGCGATGTTCTCCAGGCCGTGGGTCAGGACGAGGCGGGTGAGCCCCAGATCGCCGAAGGCCCAGCCGACGAGGCTGCGCACGGCGGTGGTGGCCACACCCTGTCCGCGTGTCCAGGGAGCGATGCGATAGCCCACGTTGGCCTGCGAGTTGGCGCGGTCGATGCTGTGCAGGGCGATGTTGCCCGCGTAGCGTCCGCTGTCCCGGTGGATGATCGAGAAGGTGGTGTGGCTGCCGTCGGACCAGTCGGCCCCGGCGATGCAGTCCCTGAGGGCCGAGGCCTCGTCGGTGATCTGGCAGCGGGGGTTCCACAGCCGGACGTCCGGGTCGACCCCGAGCGCGAGGACCTCGCGGTACTCGTCCACGCTCGGGGGACGCAGCAGATAGTCGCCGGCGGTCAGCGCGCGGGGCTCCGGCGGGGTGCCGGCGCGCTCCATGAGGCCGATGCGGCTGTGGGGGTGCGCACGGGCGCGCTCTTGCGTGTGGTCGTTCACCGGTTCGTCCCTTCGCCGGGCTTCGCTGTGCTGGGGGCTGGGCGCAGATCTGCCGGTGGGGACACGGTGTCGCAAGGGGCTCAAGGCTCGCTACAGAGCGGTCCGGCCTGATGCCGGACCGCTGTTCTCTCGACGTACGGAATCGGGCGGGCGATGTCCCGCCGTACGAAAAGGAGATCGGCCGCCCCGCGTTCCGGATGGGAACGCACGGCAGCCGATCGGCCCGTCAGCTGTCCGCTCGGGTTCGAGCGGTGGTGCGGGGCCCTGGCCTTATGGGCGGGCCGCGGTCCGCGTACGGGCTTGGCTCCTCGTGTTGCCGGTAACCAACTCTGCGCCGAAGGTATCCAGGATCGATCGAGCCCTCGTCGAGCCTTGCTGGAGCCGACGGGCGTCCGACGCCCTCACCTGCGCCCGGCCCCCGGCCGCCTGAGGAACGCTCGAGAGACGCCATACCCGCGCCGGAGCCCTTCTCGGGCCCGCGCTCCGCGAGCCGGCCGCCGTTCTATGGTCCGGGGACGCGTGGTCCGATCCGAGGGGGAGCGATGGACAGCACACGACCTGCCCTGCGCTTGTTCGTGCTGCACCACGCCGGGGGCTCGCACCTGCTCTACCGTCACTGGCCGGCCCGGCTGCCCGGCACATGGGACGTGCGGCTGCTCGACGCGCCGGGCCACGGCTTCCTCCTCGACGAACCGCAGATCACGGACGCCGGCCGGCTCGCCGACTTCCTGCTGCGCCGCGTCGAGCACGAACTTAACGTCCCCTACGCCCTGTTCGGGCACAGCATGGGCGCCCTTCTGGCGTACGAGATGACCCGCCTCGCCGTCGAGCGCGGCCTGCCGCTGCCGGTATGGGTGGGCCTCTCCGCACGGCCCGCACCGCAATCGGCGGACCCGCCCCGCGAGCTGTCCGACGACGAGCTGCGGGCCCGGCTGCGGCGCCTCGGCGGCATGCCCGAAGGGGTCATCGACGACTCGGGCCTGTGGGACCGGTTCTATCCGGTCATCCGGGGCGACCTCCGCCTGGTGGCGAACTGGCGCCCGGCCGCGGACGCCGCTCCCCTGCCCGTGGCGCTCTCCGCCTTCGCGGGCCGCGAGGACCACTCCGCCGCACCGGCGCTGATGGCCGGCTGGCAGGAGCACTGCGAGCACTACCTGGGCCTGCGGGCCTTTGACGGCGGTCACTTCTACTTCCAGGACGATCCCGGTCCGCTGCTGCGGCACATCGAACGGGACGCGGCCACGGCGCTCGACGCGGCAGGCGCGGCGCACTCCCCCTGACGAGGCGCATCTCCCCCGACGCCTCTCGCATCACGTACGGACGACACCCAGGAACGGCAATGAGGATGACGATGACGATACGGAAGAGGCCGGCGGCCGGCGCGGTCGTGCTGGCGGCGGTCGCTCTCACGAGCACCCTGTTCACGGGCCCCGCCGGGGCGGCACAGGACACGGCCGCCGCCGCGGGCGACCACCAGGCGACGCGCGGCGCGATCGAGGCGGCGGTCAAGGCCGGTGTCCCCGGCATCACCGCCGAGGCACGCGACTCCGCCGGAATCTGGAAGGCGGCAGCGGGCAAGGGCAACCTGAAGACGGGTGCGGCACGCGGCCTGAGCGACCGGTTCCGTGCCGGCAACCTCACCAACACCTTCGTGGCGACGGTCCTCCTGCAGATGGAGGCCGAGGGGAAGCTCAGCCTCGACGACACCGTGGACAAGCACCTGCCCGGCCTGGTCACGGGCAACGGCAACGACGGCAGCGCGATCACCGTGCGCCAACTCCTCAACCACACCAGCGGCCTGTACGACTACACCGTCGACCCGCAGTTCGCCGAGACGTACACCGTGGGCGACGGCTTCCTCAAGCACCGGTACGACACCCTGACGCCCCAGCAGCGTCTGAAGACGGCCCTCTCCCACGCGCCGTCGTTCGCGCCCGGCGCCAAGCACTGGTTCTCGCACACCAACGACGTCCTGGCCGCGCTGATCGTCGAGAAGGTCGGCGGCAAGAAGTACGAGGACGAGGTGCGGGCGCGCATCATCACGCCCCTGGGCCTGAAGTCGACGTCCAACCCCGGCACCGGCACCACCGTGCCCCAGCCGAGCGGTCGCGCCTACGCCAAGCTCTTCGCCGCGCAGCCCGACCGCATCGACGACGTCACCGCGGTGAACGGCTCCCAGGCCTGGGGCAGCGGCGACATCATCTCCAGCGCGGCCGACCTGAACCGGCTGTACGCGGCCCTGATGGGCGGCAAGCTGCTGCCGGCGCAGCAGCTGAAGGAGATGAAGACGACCGTCAACACCGACTATCCCGGCGCGACCTACGGTCTGGGCATCGAGCAGCTCACGCTGAGCTGCGGCACCACCATCTGGTACCACGACGGGCTCGCCACGGGGTCGATCACCGTGTCCGCCTTCACCGACGACGGCGGTCACCAGCTCACGTTCAACTTCAACAGCAGCTGGGGAGGGGAGACCCTCCTGACCATCCTGGACGCCGAGTTCTGCGAGGCGTCCGCCGGCTCACGCTGAGGCGACATGTCTGCCAAACGGGAGGGTTCATGACAGTGCTAGCAGCCGTGGCGGGGGCGAGCGGGTATGCGGGCGGCGAGCTACTGCGCCTGCTTCTGGCCCACCCCGAAGTAGAGATCGGTGCCCTGACCGGGCACTCCAGCGCGGGACAGCGGCTGGGCGCGCTGCAACCGCACCTGGCTCCGCTGGCCGGACGCGAGGTGCGGCCCACCACCGCCGACGCCCTGCGGGGGCACGACGTCGTCTTCCTCGCGCTGCCGCACGGCCAGTCGGCCGCCGTCGCCGCGGAGCTGGGCGACGAGACGCTCGTCGTCGACTGCGGCGCGGACTTCCGGCTCTCGGACGCGACCGCCTGGGAGTCGTTCTACGGCTCCCCGCACGCGGGCACCTGGCCCTACGGCCTGCCCGAACTGCCGGGAGTCCGCGCCGCGTTGGCGGGCAGCAGGCGTGTCGCGGTGCCGGGCTGCTACCCGACCGCGGTCCTGCTCGCCCTCTTCCCCGCGTACGCGGCGGGGCTCGCCGAACCCGAGGCGGTCGTCGTCGCGGCGTCCGGCACGTCCGGCGCGGGCAAGGCACCCAAGGCGAACCTGCTCGGCAGCGAGGTCATGGGCTCCATGCGGCCCTACGGAGTGGGCGGCGGCCACCGGCACACCCCGGAGATGAGCCAGCACCTCGGCGCCGTGGCCGGCCGATCGGTCGCCGTCTCCTTCACTCCGACCCTGGCGCCCATGCCGCGCGGCATCCTCGCCACCTGCTCCGCCGCGGCGCGACCGGGGGTCGGCGCCGACGACGTACGGGCCGCGTACGAGAAGGCGCTCGGCGACGAACCGTTCGTGACACTGCTGCCCGAGGGGCAGTGGCCGAGCACCGCCGCCGTGTACGGGTCGAACGCCGCGCAGGTCCAGGTCGTCCTCGACCCGGCGGTCGGCCGGATCATCGCCATCAGCGCCATCGACAACCTCACCAAGGGCACCGCGGGCGGCGCCCTCCAGAGCATGAACATCGCCCTCGGCCTCCCCGAGGAGCTCGGGCTTTCCACGATCGGAGTCGCACCGTGAGCGTCACCGCAGCACGAGGCTTCACGGCGGCGGGCATCGCCGCCGGGATCAAGCAGAACGGCAACCCGGACCTGGCGCTCGTCGTCAACACCGGGCCGCGTCAGGACGCGGCCGGCGTCTTCACCTCCAACCGGGTCAAGGCGGCGCCCGTGCGCTGGTCCGAGCAGGTCGTCAAGGGCGGCGTGGTCTCGGCGGTGGTCCTCAACTCCGGTGGCGCCAACGCCTGCACCGGCCCTCGCGGCTTCCAGGACACACACGCCACCGCCGAGAAGGCCGCCGAAGTCCTCGGCCTGTCCTCCGACGAGATCGCCGTCGCCTCGACCGGCCTGATCGGCGTGACCCTGCCGATGGACCAGCTGCTTCCGGGCGTCGCCGAGGCCGCGGCGCAGCTGTCCGCGGACGGCGGCGAGCGGGCCGCCGTCGCCATCAAGACCACTGACTCCGTGCACAAGACGGCCGTGGCCACGCGGGACGGCTGGACCGTAGGCGGCATGGCCAAGGGCGCCGGCATGCTCGCGCCGGGCCTCGCCACGATGCTCGTCGTGCTCACCACGGACGCCGCGCTCGACTCCGGCGTCCTCGACACGGCGCTGCGCGACGCCACCCGCCTGACCTTCGACCGCGTCGACTCCGACGGCTGCATGTCCACCAACGACACGGTGCTCCTGCTGGCCTCCGGTGCCTCTCAAGTCAGCCCGGAACACGCCGAGTTCGCGGACGTCGTGCGCGAGGTCTGCGCCGATCTGGCCCGGCAGCTCATCGCGGACGCCGAGGGCGCCAGCAAGGAGATCCGCATCGAGGTCACGGGCGCCGCGAGCGAGGACGACGCCGTCGAGGTCGGCCGCTCCATCGCCCGCAACAACCTCCTCAAGTGCGCCCTGCACGGCGAGGACCCCAACTGGGGCCGCGTCCTGTCCGCCATCGGCACCACCCGCGCCGCCTTCCACCCGGACGAGCTCAACGTCGCCATCAACGACGTGTGGGTCTGCAAGAACGGCGCGGTGGGCGAGGACCGCTCGCTGGTGGACATGGCGGGGCGCGAGGTCCGGATCACCGCGGACCTCGCCGCGGGCCCGGACTCCGCCGTCATCTGGGCCAACGACCTCACCGCCGAGTACGTCCACGAAAACAGCGCGTACGCCTCTTGATCACTGCCCCCGCCGGCGTGCGGGGTCACCCCACGAAGGAGACAGGATGAGCGACGACGGCGCGGACATCATCGGGGCGGGCAACACGGCGCTGGCCCACCGCTGGCAGGGCGTCATGATGGACAACTTCGGCACCCCGCGGCTGCCGCTCGTCCGCGGCCGGGGCACCCGGGTCTGGGACGCGGAGGGCACCGAGTACCTCGACTTCGTCGGCGGCATCGCGGTCAACTCGCTCGGCCACGCCCACCCCGCGGTCGTACGGGCCGTCGCCGAGCAGATCGGCTCGCTCGGCCATGTGTCGAACCTGTTCATCGCCGAACCGACCGTGCACCTCGCCGAGCGCCTGCTGCGGATCGCCGGGCGCGCGGGCCGGGTCTACTTCTCCAACTCGGGGGCCGAGGCCAACGAGGCGGCCCTCAAGATCGGCAGACTCACCGGCCGCACCCACATGGTGGCCACCACCGGCGGCTTCCACGGCCGCACCATGGGGGCGCTCGCCCTCACCGGCCAGCCCGACAAGCAGCGCCCCTTCCACCCGCTGCCGGGCGACGTCAGCCACGTACCGTACGGAGACGTGGCGGCCCTGCGCGCCGCCGTCACCCCGAAGACCGCGCTGCTCATCCTTGAGCCGGTGCAGGGTGAGAACGGCGTGATCGTGCCGCCGCCCGGCTACCTCAGGGCCGCCCGCGAGATCACCGCGGCGACCGGCACCCTCCTGGTCCTCGACGAGATCCAGACCGGCATCGGGCGCACCGGCCGCTGGTTCGCCGCGCAGGCCGAAGACGTCGAGGCGGACGTCGTCACCCTGGCCAAGGGCCTCGGCGGCGGCCTGCCCATCGGCGCGACACTCGCGTTCGGCGCGGCGGCCGAGCTGCTCACGCCCGGCACCCACGGCTCCACCTTCAGCGGAAACCCGGTGGTGTGCGCGGGCGCCCTCGCCGTACTGGACACCATCGAGCGGGCCGGCATCCTCGAACACGTCACCCGGGCGGGCGGGCGGCTGCGAGCCGGCCTGGAGGCCCTCGCGCACCCGCTGGTTCGTGAAGTCCGGGGCGCGGGGCTTCTGTTGGGCGTCGTGCTCGGCGCGAAGGCCGCCGCGCGTGTGCAGCAGGCGGCCCAGGACCACGGCCTTCTGGTGAACGCGGTGGCACCGGACGTCATCCGGCTCGCCCCGCCGCTGACCGTGTCGGACCGGGAGGTCGACATCTTCCTCGACGGCTTCGGAGCGGCTCTGTCCGAAGTGTCCGACGAGGTCCTCACCGCGGTCTGAATCGTGTGCGCCCCTCCCTGCGGGTTCGTCCCTCCCTCCGGAGCGGAGGCCACCGGCACGTCACGGCAGCCGGCTCATCAGGCCGGCCGTCTCGCGCTTGTACGTGCAGGCGCTCTCCCCGAAGGACTTCCGTACCCGGTCGCGCACCTCGCCCGGCTGCTCCTGGCTGAGCTTGAACATGCCCTCGGCGCCGGTCACCTTGAACCGGAAGGCACCTACGGCAGGGGCGATCTTGCGGAAGTAGCCGAGGGACTCGGTCATGTCCCAGCCGTCGCCGAACGCGCCCTCGAAGGCGCGCACGGTGGACTGCACGACCTCCAGCGTCTCCTCCATCTCGTCGATCTTCTCCACCACGCCCCGCACATGCACCGCCGTGAAGTTCCAGGTCGGGGCGGCCGGAGTCACCTCGTACACCGTGGGCGACACATAGGAATGCGGGCCGGTGAACGTGAGCAGCAGCACGCCGCCCGTCTCCAGGGCCGCCCAGTGCGGGTTGGCCCGGTTCATGTGTCCGAGGAGCGTGGCGCCCGGCAGTTCGCCGGTCCAGTCGGCGGACGTCTCGGGGTCGAAGATGACGGGCAGATGGGTGGCGAACGGGCCGTTCTTGGGGCAGCCGTTGGCCACCGCAAGGGCCAGTGGATTACCGCGGATCAGGTCCACCATCCACGAACTGTCCGATTCTCGGTAGAAGCTCGGCACGAACATCCTGAAGCACCTTTCGGCAGTCGGAAAATCCGCGCCGACCATACTTCCGCCGCCCTGGACGAAACCTAGAGAAGCTCTCGAACGGCCCTCATGCCGTATTCGAGTTGCCTTTGAGCGGTCTTGGACAGACTCCGGAGCAACACTGCAGAACGGTCTCTCGGACCAACAGCCGAGTTTTCCAGACGCAAGCGGGAGAAACTTCAATGGGTATTACGGGTAGCAGCGCAGAGATCTACGACGTGGTCGGCATCGGGTTCGGCCCGTCCAACCTGTCGCTCGCGATCGCCTTGGAGGAGCACGGGGCGAGCACTCCGCAGAATCCGGTCAAGTCCCACTTCTTCGAGCGGCAGCCCACGTTCGGCTGGCACCGGAACATGCTGCTGCCGTCGACGACCATGCAGATCTCGTTCCTCAAGGACCTGGCGACCTATCGGGACCCGATGTCCCGGTTCAGCTTCATCTCGTATCTGCACGCCTCGAACCGGCTCGTGCAGTTCGTCAACAACCAGGACTTCTTCCCGACCCGGCAGGAGTTCCACCAGTACCTGGAGTGGGCGGCCGCCGGCCTCAGCGACCGGGTCAGCTACGGCACCGAGGTCACCTCGATCAGGCCCGTCGCCGAGAACGGGTCCGGGGCACCCGAGCTCCTGGAGATCGAGGTGCGCGGCAGCGACGGCGCCACCAGCGTGGTCACGACACGCAACGTCGTCATCTCGACGGGCCTGGTGGCGCGCCTGCCCGAGGGCGTGACATCCGACGAACGGGTCTGGCACAGCTCGGAGTTCCTGGCCAAGTTCAACGCGCGGGACCCGCAGGACCTCAAGAATGTGATGGTGGTCGGCGCGGGACAGAGCGCGGCCGAGATCACCCGCTTCTTCTACGACACGCTGCCGAACGCGCAGGTCTCCGCGGTCATCCCGTCGTACGGCTACTCCGTCGCCGACGACACGCCCTTCGCCAACCAGGTCTTCGACCCCGACTCGGTCGACGACTACTACTTCGGCACCGACCGGGCACGCGACGCGTTCTGGCGCTACCACCGCAACACCAACTACGGGGTGGTCGACTCCGACGTCATCCGGGCCCTGCACCAGCGCTCGTACGACGAGCAGGTGCGCGGCGTCCAGCGGCTGCACTTCCGCAACCTCTCCCGGGTCGACGAGGTCAAGCAGGAAGGGAGCGGAACACAGGTCGTCCTGCGCTCGCTGCTCGACAACAAAACGGAGGAGCTGGCCGTCGACGCCCTGGTCTTCGCCACCGGCTACGACGGCGTGGACCCGGCCCGCCTGCTCGGCGACTTCGACCAGCTGTTCCAGCGCGACGCGGCGGGCAAGCACCGGGTGGAACGCGACTACCGCCTGATCTCCGAGGCCGAATTGAACTGCGGTGTCTACCTCCAGGGCGGCACCGAGCACAGCCACGGCCTGACCTCGGCCCTGCTGTCGAACATCGCGATACGCGGCGGTGAGATCGCCGACTCGATCGTGCTGCGCCGCACCGAGCGGGAGCTGGGACGCGCCTCTTCCGTGAGGTCCGTGGGCTCCATGGGCTCCGTGGGGTCCGTGGGCGCCACTCCCTGACCGCGCCGCCTCAAGCGGCTTCGGCACCCATCGCGTCCCGAAGGCTCTGCGGCCTCAGATCGGTCCAGTGCTCGTCCACGTACGCAAGGCACTTGTCGCGGCTCTCCTCGCCGAACACGATGCGCCAGCCGGCGGGAACCTCGGAGAACGAGGGCCACAGCGAATGCTGCTGCTCTTCGTTCACCACGACGTAGAAACGGCCGTCAGCGTCGTCGAACGGATTGCTGCTCATCATTCCACTCCCATACGAGCCGTCGGTCGACTGGTATTCATTTTCCCGGCATCCGGCAGCACAGCAAAGTGTTCTCGTCCGGAACTCAAGCGCATGTGCACTGGCTATCGGGCCCTTGCCCGGGGCCGGAGTTCCGGAAGTTCCCGGAGTTCCCTTCACAAAAGGAGTAGTACGGTGCCCGACAACGTGCGTTCGGCTCTTGCCAAGGCCGAGGCCGTCACAGACGCCCTGCCCTGGTTGGCCCGCCACCAAGGCCGGACGGTAGTCATCAAACTGGGCGGACACGCCATGGTCAACGACGACCTGACGGCGGCCTTCGCCCGCGACATCGTCTTCCTGCGCCAGGCCGGGCTGCGGCCCGTGGTGGTGCACGGAGGCGGCCCGCAGATCAACGCCGAGCTCGAACGGCGCGGCCTGAAGCGCGAGTTCAAGGGCGGCCTCCGCGTCACCTCGCCCGAGTCGATGGACGTGGTGCGCATGGTCCTCGCCGGCCAGGTGCAGCGCGACCTGGTCGGACTCATCAACCGCTACAGCCCGCTCGCCGTCGGCATGACCGGCGAGGACGCCAACACCCTTACGGCAAAGCGGTTCGTGCCGTGGATCGACGGGGAGCCGGTGGACGTCGGCAGGGTCGGTGAGATCACCGGCGTCGACACCGGTGCGCTGCACAGCCTGCTCGCGGACGGCCGTATCCCGGTGGTCTCGCCGCTGGCCCGCAGCGCCGAGGACGGCCTGGTCTACAACGTCAACGCCGACACCGTGGCTGCGGCGCTCGCGACGGCCCTGCGTGCCGAGACGCTCGTCATGATGACGGACGTCGCGGGCCTGTGCGCGGGCTGGCCGCACAGCCAGGAGGTGATCCCCCGGCTCACGGCCTGCGAACTGGAGAAGCTGCTGCCGGAGTTGAGCGACGGCATGGTGCCGAAGATGACGGGCTGCCTGGACGCCGTGCGGGGCGGCGTAGGCGCGGCCCGGGTGATCGACGGACGTGTCCCGCACTCGGTCCTCCTGGAGATGTTCACCGACGACGGGGTCGGCACGGTGATAGTGCCGGACCCGGATGAGAGCGAGGTCATGCCTATCGCGTAGGGGTCACGCGGGACGCGGATGAGCGAGAAGAGAAAGGAGATAAGAGAGAGGAAGGATCAGGCGGCGGCGGAGACCAGCCGGGCGTTCGCCGCGGTGGATACGTAGGTCGCGGGGGCCTGAGGGGTGGGGATCTGGACGGTGGGCCCGGAGGTCTTGAGGATGGCCTGCTGCAACCGCTGGATCTCGGACGAGGGCTCAAGGCCCAGGTCGCGTACGAGGGCCTGGCGCAGCCGCTGGTACACGCTCAGCGCTTCGCCCCGGCGGCCCGAACGGTAAAGGGCCAGCATGAACTGCCCGTGCAGATTCTCGTGCGTGCGATACCGGCTCACCAGCACCGTCAGCTCACCCAGCAACTCACGGTGCCGGCCAAGACGCAGATCCGCCTCGATGCGCTGATACAGCGCACACAACCGCGTCTCCTCCAGGCGGCGCACCTCCATCTCCAACTGCACACCCGCCCGCACATCCGCCAGCGCCGAACCACTCCACAACGCAAGAGCCTCCCGCAACAACCGGGCCGCCCCCGCGAAGTCCTCACCGTCCATCGCCCGATAACCCATCCCCGCAAGCCGCTCGAACTCCACCACATCACTCAAGCCGCCACCGCCCTTCAGGACATAGCCGCCGGGCGCCGTCACCAGCACATCCTTCGCCGACACACCCCCGGCCGCGCCCTGCTCTCCCGCACTGCCCGCGCCCTGCTCCAGCGCCGCACCGATCAACTCACGCAACTGCAGGATGTAGGTCTGCAACGTCGTCCGCGCCGACCGCGGCGGACGCTCCCCCCACAACTCCTCCACCAGCAAACCCACCGGCACCACACGATCAACATGCAGAGCCAGCAACGCCAGCACCTTCCGCGGCTTCGGCGCCGTAGGCATCACAGCAACCCCGCCCACCCGCACACCCAACGGACCCAGAACATCAATATCCATCACGCCAAATCCCCTGTTCGTGAGTGCTCGAACGACGACGGCGGTCGGTCCGAGTGCCGAGAGTTACGGGAAGGCAGGTTCGGCAAGATCACGAGTTACCGAGGTACCCGAGGCACACAAGGTGCACGAGGTTCCGCGAGAACCAAACCAGACTCCCTGTTTTGAAAGACTGCCATGCCGACCTCAAGCGCTCCTAGAGAGATTCAGGAGCCTTCAACGAGGGTGTAAGCGCCCTCAAAACCCCACAAATCAGGCGAACTTTATCGAGGAACTCGACAGACCACCCACCCCGTTTACGATTCACCGCCCGCCACCCTCCCCTACGAGCGATCCCCACCCCGAGATCGACCCGCCCCAACGCCGCCAGAAACCGGCATCACGGTTTGCACCGAAGGCCGTCCAGAGTCAGGTCGACCAACCGCTCGGCCTGCTCCCGCTTGTCGGGCCCGCCCGAGGTGAGGGCGATGCCTTCGAGCGCGGCGCTCACGTCCGCCGCACCGATGTCGGCGCGCACCTCCCCGGCGGCGACGCACGCGTCCATGAGATCGGTGACGGCGGCCAGGATCATGTCGCGGCTGTGTCCGTACGGATTGCCGCCGGATGCCGCGATGGCCCGCAGGGCCTCGATCATGCCGTACTTGGCGGTGACGTAATCCAGGAAGAGACGCGTCCACGCACGCAGCGCTTCGAGGGGTTGCCGCTCTTCGAGCAGGCCGGGTACGGCGTCGCAGAGCTCGACCACCTCGTTGCGGTAGACGGCTTCGACCAGAGCCTCGCGGGTGGGGAAGTTGCGGTACAACGTCGCGCTGCCGACGCCCGCCGCTTTCGCGATGCGCTCCAGATGGGCGTCAAGGCCCTCTTCGGCGAAGACGCGCACGGCCGCCGCCAGGATCTTGTCCCGATTACGCCGCGCGTCGGCTCGCAACGGACGCGGTGCACTGCCGCTCATCAGGTCTCGACGCTCCTCTCGGTTGCTAAGTGGGGGCGCCCCCACTTAGGCTGACTGAAGTGGGGACGCCCCCACTTCCACTGTAGGTCACGACGTGGCCTGCGCAAACGCCGGCAAAGGCAGAGGACAGCACACATGACAGGCACGGCAGGCACGGCAGGCACGACAGGTATGACTGGCACGACTGGCACGGCGGCAGGCATCGAGAACAAGGTCATTGCGATCACGGGCGCCAGCAGCGGCATCGGGGAGGCGACGGCGCTCTATCTCGCGGCGAAGGGCGCCCGGCTCGTGCTCGGGGCCCGGCGGAAGGACCGGCTGAGCGGCGTCGTGGACAGGATCACGGCGGACGGCGGCACCGCCATAGGCGTCGTCGTCGACGTCACGCGCCGCGCGGACCTCAAACACCTCACGGACACGGCGATCGACCGCTTCGGCCGGCTCGACGTCCTCGTGTCCAACGCGGGCACGATGGCCGTCTCGCCGTTCGACGACCTGCGCCAGGACGACTGGGACGCCATGGTCTCCACCCACATCACCGGCCTGCTCAACGGAATCGCGGCGGCACTGCCGGTCTTCCGCGGCCAGCGCTCCGGACAGTTCGTCAACGTCGGCTCCACCGCGGCGTACGTCGTCAAGTCCCCCCAGGCGGTCTACGCGGCCACCAAGACCGCGGTGAAGGTGATCACCGAGGGGCTGCGCCAGGAATCGGGCCCCGACCTGCGTGTCACGCTCATCTCCCCCGGCTTCACCAACACCGAGGGCGTCGGCAAGGGCGGCAGCCCGGAGGCCGCGGCGGCGCTGACCCGCAGGCGCGACGAGATCGCCATGCCGCCCGCCGCCGTCGCCTCCGCGATCGGTTACGCCATCGAGCAGCCCGAGGGCGTCGACGTCGGCGAAATCGTCGTACGCCCCACGATGCAGGACTGAGGCCGGCCTCCGGTCACACGGTCACACCGGGTCCGGCAGGTCCATGAGCGCGAGTGCGGCCGGATCGACGAAGGCGGACATCTCGACGATGAGCCCGTCCGTGACACCGAAGACAAGAAGGGAGAGCGGCCTGCCGTCCTCGTTCCAGGAGATGACGCCGGGACGACCGTTGACGGAGACGGCATGCCCTCGCGCGGCCTGCCCGGCGATCCGCGCGCGAGAGGCCACCTCGGTGGCCCCGATGGTGACGAACGGCCCGTCCGGGGCATGGACGGTGAACTTCACCTCCGGATGGAGCACCTGAAGCAGCTGCTCGAACTGCCCCTGGCCCGCGGCGGCCAGAAAAGCGCGGACGACCGCGCGCTGCTGTCGCCCATCCCTCACCGACCGCTGATCACCCTGCGTCTGCCTGACTTTCTTACGCGCGCGGCTGGTGAGCATCTTGGTCGCGTCGGCGGACTTGCCGAGGATCGTGCCTATCTCCCCGTGGGGTACGGCGAAGACGTCGTGCAGCACGAACGCGAGTCGTTCGTCAGGGCGCAGCGAGTCCAGGACGGTGAGGAGCGCGAGGCCGACGGAGTCCCCGAGTGCCACGAGCTCTTCGGGCGCGGGGGCGTCGTCGAGCGTCACGGTGAACTCGGGGAGCCGGTCGTCGAGGGCGACTTCGGGACGGGTCCGGCCCGACCGCAGGACATCAAGGCTGATACGGCCGACCACGGTGGTCAGCCAGCCGCCCAGATTGTCGATGGTGCCGGCGTCCTGACGGGAGAGCCGCAGCCACGCCTCCTGCACCACGTCTTCCGCGTCGGCATGCGACCCGAGCACGCGGTAGGCGACACCGCGGAGCCGGTCGCGGTGGGACTGGAAGGCGTCGGCGATCGGGTCCGTGGGGTGGGCTTCGGGCATGTTGTTACCTCTCTCCGAGCTGCTCCGTCATAGGGGTGACGGGCAACAGCCCCGGAACGTAACCCCGACCAAGGAGAGCACTCCCCATGGAGAACCGCCTCAAGAACAAGAACACGAACAACCCCGACCTGTGGACCGCGATCCAGCACCTGCACAAGGCGATCGCCGCCGGAGGCGTGGACCCGAAGCTGCTCACACTGGTCCACCTGCGCGCCAGCCAGATCAACAGCTGCTCGGCGTGCGTCTACGCCGCAGTCGCCGGAGGCAGAAAGGCCGGCGAAACCGACGAGCGGCTGCACAACGTGGCGGCGTGGCGCGAGGCACCGTTCTACACCGACGCGGAACGCGCGGCTCTCGCCCTGGCCGAGGGCGCGACCCGGCTCCAGGACGGCGCGGAGGGCGTGACGGACGAAATCTGGGAGGAGGCGAACGCCCATTTCACGGAGGAGGAAATCGGCGCGCTCAACCTGGAAATAGCCCTGACGAACTTCTTCAACCGCCTCAACCGCACGGTGAAGGAGCCGGCGGGCCGCACCTGGGGCTGAAGCCTGAGCTGATCTGCTGCTTGCCGAAGTCGGCCACGCTTTGTCCGGAAGCTAGGCTCCGCCCCATGGCTGACTTCGTGCAGGTGTCGACGGCAACCGAGACCCGTGATCAGGCGGTCGAACTGGCGCGGTCGGTGGTAACGGACCGGCTCGCCGCTGGGGCGCAGATCGTGGGTCCGGTGGTCTCGGTCTTCTGGCATGCAGGGGAGTTCGGGACCGGAGAGGAGTGGCAGCTTCTGCTGAAGACGCATGCTGACCGGTATGCCGAGTTGGAAGCGCACTTGTTGGCGCATCACCCCTGGAAGAATCCGGAGGTCTCGGCTGTTCCGATTGTCGCCGGATCGGATGCCTACCTGCGGTGGGTAGCCTCGACCACGGGCCGGAACCCTGCCGAATAAGCGTCAGGCCCTCGCCTTCTCCAGCACGTCGGCGACCTCGGGTAGTTGTCTGTGCAAGCTGAGGCGTGCCAGAACGGGAGCGAGACGCTGCCGCGGGCGAACGGATGCCACCCCGGTGGACAGGTCCAGGGCGCGGCTGACGGCGCCGGCTGACTGCTCGACCTCTCCTGCGGTCAGGTAGGAGTCGGCGAGCCAGGACAGGTACAGGCTCTTGTCCCGCGCGTGAGTGTCCGCGTACCGCGCGAGCGCTGATTCCAGCAAGGGGACGGCACGCAACGGGCGCCGTAGCTCCGTCCAGCACCGGCCGCTCATGATCTGCAGCTCATTGCGGTCGACCCATGTGACCCAGTCGGGTTGTGGGGCGCCGTTGATCTCGTCGAGTGCTGATTCCGCAGCGCTGAGGGCGCGTTCGGTCTCGGCGGGGAGCCCTGCCACGGCGTAGGCCCATGCGAGGCGCTCTTGCAGCAGCGCGCGGACTCCCGAGGCGGCATGACGCCCGGCCGTCGCACATGAACGGGCAGCGATCTGTATCCCGGCTGCCTGGTCTCCGTTCATGGCTTGGTAGGCGAGGAAGGCGAGTGCGTTGCCCGCAAGGGCAGTGTCCTCGGCATCGACCGCGGCTGTATGACTGTCCTCGTACAAGCTCGTCGCGTCGTGGTGCCTGCCCCCGTCGAATGCTGCCCACCCCGCCTGCTGCGCCTGCTCGGCGAGTACGGAAAGCAATGCCTTTCCGGTCTTCTCCGTGTATGTGCAGTCACGTAGAACGGCCTTCGTGGCCTGGTACTCGCCGAGGTAGACACGGTAGGTGTCCCCGCCGCCCAATACGTCATCGAGGCGCCGAAGCCGTGCCGTGCGCTCGCGTAGCCGCTGCGGGAACTCCTCCCCGACTCGGCGGCCTGTGACGGGCCGCGTGAGGTCGGGTATACCGACCGCCAGGCTGGTCGTAGCCGTTGCCTTGATGAACTCCCTACGCCGCACTTTTTCTCCGTCTTTGTGGGTGGCGGTGGCATGTGCGGGCAGGGGTAGTTCACTACGCGGGGTATCGGGGTTCTCCCACTCCCGGGGAGCAAGGCCCAGAGAGGCTCCGGGAATGCGCAGAGCATCGGCGATGTGCGCGATCTTCTCGAAGGTGGTGACGCTGCCGAGACCGCGCGCCAGGGCCCCGACACGCTCCGGTTTGATGGCGCATTCGGCTGCGATCTTCGAATAGCTGATTCCGGCCTCGCTCCGAGCGAGACGGAACACCTCACCGAAATCGTGGGCCGCGATCGCAGCGCTCATACCCGCGTGATTCAGGAGATCATGCGGTAACGCTGTCGGTGGTTCGTAAACAGTCATGAGGTGCCTCGTCGCGCCTGCTGGTGACAGTCTGTCGTAACGGCCGGGCAGGCAGCCTACCCATCATGGGGGTACCCGCGGGCGGGACGGCAACAGCGTTGCTCTGCACAAAGGTTGAGGCGCACGGACCCCGCGACCGCGCGACCGGTCCGAGGGCAGGCCCACCTGAGAAAGCAGGTCGACATGCCGGACTGTACCGCCCGTACTTTCGAATCGTTGCTACGACTCCTGTTTCCTGCCGCGGAACCTATTCCCCGGCCCGTCCTGGCCCGGGCCGTCGGCCAATGCGTTTACCGACCCACAACCGGGGCGGCGGCATGACGGACCGGACACGGCTGTTGCCGTGGTCGACGCCGGACGGCAAGCCCTGTTTCCTCGTCGGAGAAGGCGCAGGCTTCGTGGCGCGGACGGCCGACAGCATCGAGAGCGTCCAACTGGGTATGGCGGGTGATCTGCTCGGGCATGCGGCGGAGACGCTCACGAATCCCAAGGCGACGCACGAGGAACTCCGCTTCATGGCAATGCGGTTGACGGAGTCCCTCCGCGATGTGCGAAGGATCGCAGAGAGCAGGGGAGACCGCCTGTCCGCACTCGATCACCCCGACGGGGACGGGGACGGCCGCTCGTCTTCGGCGGAGGCGAACGGATGAGTGAGGGAGGCCCGCCGCCGGGGAGGTACAGGCAGATCCTGTGGACGCTTACGGCCATACCCGCCATAGATGCGCGCCATGTCGGCAAATGCCTCACCTGCAGTGATCGCTCGGTGGACACGGCCGATCCGGATGAGGCGCAGATGTGGTGTCTCAAGCACGCGGGCCTGACGCGCCATACCGGTTATGAGCTGTCGGCGTTCCAGCTCTTCAACGCCGCGATCACTGATCCTTCGGTGGGCGAGGCGGGCTTGCTGATGTAGAGCAGGGCGGGACCGGCGTGCTCTCACTCCGCCGGTCCCGCCCGTTCGGCCCCGCCGCCCGCGGAGGGCCGGGTCGCCTGTCGACCGACACGCGGCTCACCCGCCGGGACAATCGTTGCTGCCGCCGCTGTAGCAGGGCACGTAACCCTCGCTGGGGGTGGGGGCGGGGCGGGGGTGGGTTTGGGCGTAGTCGTGTTGGGAGAGTGCGAGCAGCGCCGCGAGGGTTGCGGCGGTCAGGAGTTGCAGCAGAGCCGTCCAGCGTGCGCGGGCCAGGAGTGCGAGTGCGGTGAGGACGAGTGCGGCGATGAGGAGGTACTGCGTCCACGCGATGCTCTCGAGCCGGGCGGCGTCGATGGTCGCGCGGTCGTCCGCCGCGGCCCATATCTGCAGGCCGTGGCCGATGCTTCCCGCCACGTAGACGACCGACTCGATCACCAGGAGGACAAGGGCCGTACCGACGTCCTTGCGTGTAGGTGTTCTGGTCGAGCGAAGCCGTCTTCGGTGCGGGCGGGGTTCCGGGAGCGCCTGTGTCATGGCCCTACCCTGCCGGAGGCTTCCCCTCCACGTCGACGCGCCCGCCTGGTCGGGGAGGACGTCAGACGGGCGCGGACAGGAGGTGGATGTGCACCGACAACGCTAGGCGGCGCGGCGCTCCAAGTCCCGTTCGTCGTACGGAACTTCGAGTTCAGGTGCAGCGGGGTTCGACTGGGCGGCGTACACCGCGACGAAGGCGGCGAGCCCCAGGACACCGCCGTTCGGGCCGAGGGCCGTGAGCGGCACGCTCTGGCCGAGGCCCCGCGACAGTGTGCGGTGCGCTCTGAGTGACGCGGCGAGGAGTTCGCCCGGCGGGCGGTGGGCGTGGTCCGCGTCCCCGCAGGCCATCGCGAGCGCCTCCGCCCAGGCACGGGAGGCTATGTCGTCCTTGTGCGCGTGGTCGTCCTGGTGCGCGTGCGGCGGTACCGGCTTCGGTTCGCAGTTCGGCATGGCTGCCTCCTCGGCGTCTCGCGCTCGAACGTGACCTGGATACGTGTATACGTGCTCCTGCTCGTGCCTTGCTTGTACGTCCGGTCAGGTCCGGCTCGCGACGGCCGACGCCAGCCTGCGGGCCAGGTCGTCCGGGCCCGTCCCGCTCGCGTCAAGGACGACGGCGAGCGGCCGGTGGCCGTCCGCCGCCGCGAGGCGGGCGATGGCGCAGGCGGCGGCGCCGTCACCGGAGAAGCCGGCGAAGGCGAGGCCACCGTGCGACCGGACACGGGAGCCGAGCGCGTCGTACACGGCGCGTGCGGCGACATCGGCCCGGCTGCCGCCCGCCGGGACGGGGGCGAGCAGCAGCAGCTCCTCGGGCCCCGGGTAGGCGTGGGCGAGCTGGTCGTAGAAGGCGCGGGTGATGCCCGGCGCCTGCAACAGGCCGACGGCGCCCGCATCGGCGCGGGCCGGGTGGCGCAGCACGGTCGGCAGCGGCCCGCCGGACTCCTCGGGTTCGGCCTCGACCGGGCCGACCGCGGCGCCGCCCATGTGGGTCAGCAGGCCGAGGACCTCGCCGAGGGTGGTGTGCTGCCCGGAGCCGCGCGGGAGTTCGCGCAGCAACAGCGCGGCGTGGGCGAGCAGTTCGGTGATCTCCGAGAGCCGCACCTGGTCGTAGGAGGCGGTGAGGACCAGGCTGCCGCTCCTGTCGTGGTGGGCGGTCAGCATGACCGGGTACGCGGTGCGGGCGCCGAGGGTCTGCGGCGGCTCCACCTGGATGCCGGCCGCGGCGAGTCCGGCTTCGAGCTCGGGCAGCACGCGCGGCGGTGCCTCGAACGTGAGCAGGGTGTCGGCGGGCGGGCGCGGGCCGCCGGTCCAGGAGTGGATCTGGCTCGCCGAAACCCATTCGTACGCGGCCTGGTTGAGGCAGCGGTCACGCAGGTCGGTGATCAGCTGGGGCACCGTGGCCGCGGGGTCGACGAGCACGCTCTGCGGCAGCGGTCCGGCCAGGGCGCCGGGAGTGCGCTCCACCCCCTCGAAGAGGATGCTCCGGCCCGCGGCGGTGGTGGCGAACCGCACCTGCGAGGGCCCCTCGGCCCGCCCCGCGCGGTACAGCAGCAGCGCCCACACGGCCTGCAGTGCGATGGACTCGCCGCCGCCCCAGGTGGCGGCCCAGTTGGCGAGCGCCGCCGTCTCCTCCTTGGTCAGGCGGAGCCTGGAGCGGCCCTCGGCGCGGCTGCCGGTGTCGGTGAAGAGCGGCGGCACGGCCAGGAGGTCGCCGGTGTCGGTGCTGGTGAAGAAGTCCTCGGCGGCCGCGGTGTCCTGCTGGCCGAGCCAGGTCACGTAGTCGGTCATGTCGGGCCGCCGCTCCCCGCCGGGCAGTTCGCCGCCGGCGAGATAGGCACGGTAGAACTCGCGGACCAGGAGCCGTACGGACCAGCTGTCGAGCAGCGCGTGGTGGTAGGTGAGCAGCACACGGGCGGGCGCCCCGGTGGCGGAACCCGCCGGTCCGCCGCCGAGCAGCGTGACGCGCAGCGGGGCCGGGCGGCGCGGGTCGATGCCGCGGCGCCGGTCGGCCTCGACGAGGGAGTGCCACTCGGCGGTGCCGTGCGGGAGTCGTACGACCTCCGGTTCGGCGTGGTCGTGCACGACGAGGCCGGGCTCCGGCTGGTCGTCGAAGGTGGTGCGCAGCACGGATTCGTGGGCGAACACCGAGTGCCAGGCGGCCGTGAACCGCCCCGCGTCCAGGGGCCCGTGCCAGTCCCAGGCCGCCTGTTCGACCTGGCGGCCCGGATCGGGGTGGGTGTCGGCGTCCGCGAGAAGGTCGCGCTGCAGCGGCGTCGCGGGCAGGCAGCGGCTCATGAAGGAGCCGCGCCCCGCGTGGGTGAGCAGGTCGGCGAGGGCCCCCAGGGGGAACTCGGACTGCTCGTCGTGCGCGCCGTCGGTGAAGCGCAGCGTGTGCTGGCCGGGTCCCCGGCTCTCGAGGTCGGCCGTCCAGGCGGGCGCATGCGGATGGCAGGTGGCGATGCTGTCGAGCGCGGCCTCGATGTGGATGCTCTCGACCGGCCCGTGGAGTTCGAGTACGGGAAGCGCGCTGGGGCCGAGCTCCACGACGACGGTGATCGGCTCACCCTGCGGCAGACGTGCGAAGCGGCTAGTGGTCATCGGCAGTCGGGGCACGCGCCGACAAAGCCCCCTCCCCCCTCCTCAAGAGGCGCTGTCCCAGCATGCAGAGGGCCAGTGACAAACCACTGACACGGTCCTGACACGACGCTCGACCCTCCGCCCGACCGTGAAAATACCGGCCGCTCCAGGGGTTCCGAATCCGGCCAGGACCGTCTCTGAGGCGTTCCTCAAGCGGTCCTCGAATACTTTTCGAGCTGTCCCGCCGACGGTGGAGGCCAGCCGATCCGTCCTCGAATGCCCAAGGAGACTGCGATGTCTGGGATGTCTGGTGAGCGTGTGCACCGCCTGCGACACTCGGTCGAGGTGGCCGCGCCGGCCGGAGCGGTCTTCGCCCTGCTCGCGGACACCGCGCGCCGGCCGCTGTACAGCCCGCACGTCCTGCACGTCGAGCAACTCGACTTCGACGGCGTCCGCGAGCGCCTGCGCGTATGGGAGAGCGCGGGCGGCCGGATCAGGTCCTCGATCCTGGTGCGGGTGCAGCACCCGCACGAGCGGCGCATCGAGTTCGTGCGGCTCGGACACGGGACGCCGGTCGAGACGATGAGCGGCGAGTGGACCGTCGAGGAGGGCGCGGGCGGACGCAGCGTGGTGACGGTGCGGCACGAGTTCACCGTGGCGGGCGGCCGGGACGACGACGCGGCCGGGGAGGGGCTGGTCACCGGGGACAACGCCCGGGCGGAGCTGGAGAGCCTGCGCCGGATCGCCGAGAGCCGGGCCGGTCTCGACGACCTGGTGCTGTCCTTCGAGGAGTCGGTGCGGGTGAACGGGCCCGGAGAGCTGCTCTACGACTTCCTGTACCGGGCCGCGGACTGGCCCGCACTCCTGCCGCACATGCCGCGCCTCCGGCTGACCGAGTCCTCGCCCGGCGTGCAGATCCTGGACTACGACGTGCGGCTGCCCGACGGGCCCGACGCGGCGGTGCGTACGGAGGGTTCGGTCCGGCTGTGTTTCCCGCACGCCGGGCGGATCGTCTTCAAGCAGACACTGCCGTCCGCGCCGGTGGCCGCGCACACCGGGGAGTGGTCGGTGCTGCCCGACGAGTACGGGGTGCGGGTGATCGCCCAGCACACGGTGCTGCTCGACGAGGGCGCGGTGCAGGCCGCTCTCCTGGCGTCGGAGAAGGCCGCCGCCCGGGCCCGGGGGAAGCTCGCCGCCACGGCGAAACCCGCCTCGGGCCCGGCATCACCGTCCGTCCTGGAGCTGGCCCGCCGCCGGGTGCGCCAGGCCATCGGGCGTACGTCGCTGGCGATCCTCGAACTGGCCGGGCAGCACGCGGAGTCGTCGGTACGGACACTGCCGCGGCGGCCGGCCGCGGCCACGAGCCCCCTGCCGTAATGCCGTAATGCCGCAGTGCCGTGACGCCGTAATGCCGTGATGCCGTGATGCCGTGATGCCGTGATGCCGTAAAGGCTCCCGGAACTCAGGTGCCGGAAAGCTCCTCGACCACCGGGCCGAAGACGTCCATCGCGCCGTCCAGGACCACGACGTAGGAGATGCCGAACCGCTCGCGCTGCTCGCGCAGCTGCTCGGCGATCTGCTTGACGGTGCCGAAGAGCATCACCGGCAGGGTCAGCCGGTCTTCCTGCGACATGCCGGGGTCGATCTTGGGCAGTCGGCGGGCCGTCGCGTGCCGGTCGTCGGTGACCTCCACGAAGTGCACGAGGAGGTTCCGCTCGGCGGGCACGTCCCGGTGCGCGGCGAAGCCTTCGTAGGCGGCCACGCGCTCGTCGAGCTGGCCGGGCGTGAGGGCCTTCAGGATTCCGTTCTCGTATCCCGCGGTCGCGGTGAAGGCCGCGATGTCGGCGTGCTCGGCCATCAGGCGCAGCAGCCGGTCGCCGTTGCCGCCGATCAGCAGCGGCGGCCGCGGCCGCTGCTCGGCCTGCGGCGTGTGCGCCGGGTCGGTGAGCAGCCGGTCCAGTTCTTCCGCCGTGTGCCGCAGGGCCCGGATGCGCCCGCCGGGTGACAGGAACTCCAGCTGCGCCCGCTGGTGTTCGGCCTCCGCGTAACCGGTGCCGAGGCCGACTTCGAGGCGGCCGCCGGTGAGCGCGTCGGTGGTGGCCACCTCACGCGCGAGGAGCGCCGGGTTCCAGAAACCCGTGTTGAGGACGAAGGTGCCGATGCGGGGCCGCTCGGTGGCGGCGGCCGCGGCGACCATCGCCGGGAAGGGGGCGACCATGCCCAGGTGGTCGGGGACCAGGATGACGTCGTAACCGAGTTGCTCGGCGCGGCGGCACTTGTCCCGCCACTCCGCTCCACCCGTCGGCTTCATCATGTTCACGCCGAATCGAAACGGCCTGGTCATGCCTTTCCCCCCTTGCCTGCCTGCCCCAATGACATGCGACGGCCAAGCCGCCGCGGTGACTTTATCCCGGGGGCGGCCCACGTCAACGGGCCGTTGGAGGCGCCGCTTTGGGGGATGTCAGGCGGCGTAGAGGTCGAAGGTCGAGGTGCGCCGATCGCCGGCCACCACGTCGAGCGCGGGGTCGACGGTGAGCATCATCTGGTGCACGCGCTGAAGCTGCGGCGAGGGCTCCACGCCGAGCTCGTCGATGAGACGCGCGCGCAGTCTGCGGTACACGTCGAGGGCCGTCGCCTGCCGCCCGGAACGGTACAAGGCCACCATCGCCTGCGAGTGCAGCCCCTCGTGCTGCGGGTGACGGGCTATCAGGTCCGTAAGCTCGGCGATGAGTTCACCGTGCCGGCCGAGCCGCAGATCGGCGTCGATGCGCCGCTCCACGGTGACCAGGCGGGACTCGTTGAGCCGCATGATCTCGATGGAGAGGATCGAACCGGCTCGTACGTCGACGAGGGCGGGCCCGTTCCACATGTCGAGGGCGTTGCGCAGGAGCGTGGACGCCTGGCCGTCCTCGCCCTCCTCGAAGGCGCGCCGGCCGGCCGTGACGAGCTGCTCGTAGCGGTGCAGGTCGACCGAGTCGGCCGACATCTGCAGCACATAGCCGCCGTGCCGGGTGGCGAGTATCTCCTTGGCGTTGCCGGGTGCGTCGGGCCCCATGGCGGTGCCGAGGCGGCGGCGCAGCTGCAGCACGTAGGTCTGCAGTGTCGTCATGGCGCTCTGCGGCATCTCGGTGCCCCACAGCTCCTCCATGAGCGTGGCCACCGGCACGATGCGGCCCGGATAGAACGCGAACAGGGCAAGGAGCTGACGCGGCTTGCTCGCCGTGGGCACTATCGAGACACCGTTGACGGCCGCGTTCAGTGGTCCCAGGACCTGAATCTCCACGGTTTCCTCCCGTACCCCATCGAGTGGTGGCCGTGCCGTTGACCCATCGATTGGCGGCCTTGGTCCTTGGCACGTTAGACCCGCTTCCGGCCGCTGCCCCCATGACTCCCCCATTGCTGGACCCGCTCTCAAGCAGGTCTCTATGGGCGGTAGTCCGGGCGTAGGCCACAAGACTTGAGAATGGGTGCAGAGCGGTTCAAAGCTCACTCGTGCGAGCGGCGGCACGGGCCGGGACGCGGCTACCGTGCGAACTCCCTGCCCCGATCCGGACCGCTGGTCATCGGGCCGGAGGCCGGAGTGTCTCGTCGATGGAGTCGCCATGCTGAAGGCGGAAGTGCTGAGGGCGAAAGAGCCGCAGGCGGAAGAGCTGGAGCTGCGCCTGTTCGTGTTCCACCACTCCGGTGGTTCACAGCTGTCGTACCGCGACTGGCCGGCCGGCTTCCCGGCCGCCTGGGACGTGCGGATACCCGACGCACCGGGCCGCGGACCACGCGACAAGCGTCCCCCGCTCTCGGACGCGGGCGCGCTGCTCGACCACTACCTGGAGGAGCTGGACGCCGGTCTCACGGGCAGCTTCGCGTTCTTCGGGCACAGCATGGGCGGACTGATCGCGTACGAACTCACCCGCCGGCTCCTCGACATGGGCCGCACGCCGCCCGTCTGGCTCGGCGTGTCCGCGCACGGCACGGTGCGTCCCGAGGGCGACGGCATGCGCCGGCACCTGCTGTCCGACGCCGACCTGCGCGAGGAGCTCTCGGCGATGGGCGGTACGCCGTCCTCGGTCCTGGCCCACCCGGAGCTGTGGGACCTCATCGCGCCGACCGTCCGCGCGGACCTGCGCATCAGCGAGACCTGGCGCACGACGCCCCTCGCCGCGCCGCTGCCGGTGCCCCTCTCGGTGTTCGGCGGCACCCGGGACGAGGTGGCGCCCCCGCACCGTATGGACGGCTGGTCCGCCGTTTCCGAGCACTTCCTGGGCCAGCACCTGTTCGAGGGCGGCCACTTCTACTTCCAGGACCAGCTGCCCGCGGTCGCCGGGCGGATCAAGGACGACATACGACAAGCCCTGCTCCTGGCCCGGGCGCCCTCCGCGGTCACGCTATGACTGTCCTCGACCTCGCCGCGCCGGAGCGGGTGCGCGGCGGGGCGACCGAGTTCCGGCTGCTCGGCCCGGTGGTCGTGCACGACGGGGAGACCGGGGCGGGCATCGTGCCGCCGGGGCCCAAGCAGCGGGCGCTTCTTGCCACTTTCATCATCCACGCGGGCGAACTCGTCTCCGTGGACCGCCTGGTGGAGGAGCTGTGGGGCGACCGGCCCCCGGCCAACGCGCCGAACGCGCTCCAGGCCCACGTCGCCCGCCTGCGCAGGCTGCTGCCCGCGCCGGGCCACGAGTGGATCAGCACCCTGCCCTCCGGGTATCTGCTGACGCCGGGCCACGCCTCGACCGACGTGGCGCGCTTCGCGCTGCTGTCCGGGCAGGGCAGGGCCGCGGTGCCCGAGGACCCGCAGTACGCGACGGAACTCCTGGGCCGCGCCCTGTCGTTGTGGCAGGGCCCGGCCCTCCAGGACTGCCGTCGCGGCCCCATCTGCTCGGCCGAGGCGGACCGCCTCGACGAGCAGCGCCTGATCACGCTGGAAGCGCTGTACGAGGCGAGCCTGAGCTGCGGCAGATATGCCGAGGTGGTCTCCGGCCTGGAGCGCCTCACCGCCGACCATCCGCTGCGCGAGCGCTTCTACGATCTGCTGATGGTGGCCCTGTACCGGGGCGGCCGGCAGGCGGAGGCCCTGGGCGTCTACGAACGTGCCCGCCGCAACCTCATCACGGTCCTGGGCGTGGAGCCGGGTCCCGCGCTGCGCGCCCGTATGGAGGCGGTCCTCAACCAGTCGCCCGCCCTCGCGAAGCCGCGCCCGCGCCATCCGGACCTGGCGGCGGAGGTTTCGCAGCTGCGCACCCGGATCGAGCAACTGGTGCGGGACCAGGAGGACTTACTGCGCAGGGTGCAGGACGAGGAGGCCGGGGGCCGTTAGAGCGGCCTTCGCCGCTCGTGTCCCCCGGCGCCGGGTTCAGGCCGAGAGCAGCAGGACGACGATCAGCGCCAGACAGTAGACGGCGGCCGCGGTCCCGGCCGCCCGCGCGCGCGGCGCGGAGACGCGGGCCGCCGTCCCGGCGGGACGGAGCGCCGGGTCGGCCGCCAACGCGCGGATGGCGTCCACCGCGGCACGGGCCCGGGGCCGCCGGGGCAGCAGCTCGGCGAGCCAGCGCGCGGGCAGGACACCGTAGACGTCCGCGACACGGTCGGTGGCGTAGCGGACCCGGAAGCCGTGGGTCTCGATGCTGACACCGCGGAACCTGTCCCACGGCACCTGGTGCGCCGAGAAGGTACCGGTGACCCTGAGCCCGTCACGGTCGGCCACGACCTCCCAGTTCAGCAAGGTGACGAGGGGCATGATCGACACCGCCACGAGCAGGGCGAGGCCATGGACGTACCGCGATTCCGCCTCGTACAGCCGAAGGCCGATGGCCAGGAGCGGCAGCACCGCCAGGTAGCCCAGCACCATGGCACGCACCCCGGCCCCGGCCCGCCACCGAAGCGGCGTCGCCCCGGCCTCCCGCGTCTCGGCGGCCGGCTCCGCACGGTACTGGGGCCGTACGGGCTTCAGGGTGTGCCCGGACGCCCCGCCCGTCACGAGAACCAGCTCGCCCCCGGCGCAGGGGGCTCCGTACAGCAGCGCCTCACGCAACGTGCCGTCCGTGGGCAGAGTGGTGCGGCAGCTGAAGACCGGCGTCCCGCCCGCGGCGTCATCCGCCGCGAAGACATCCGTGCGCCGGTCGTCCGATCCGCCCCCGGCACGCAGGAGTACCCGCAGCACGGGCGACGGCGACCGGCGCAGGGCCGCGAGGCCGTGCCACCCGGCCAGACCTGATCCGCCCCAGTTCAACCCCACCACCAGGGTGAGGACCGCGACGTACTGCCACTCGTCCGCGCCCATCAGCCAATCGCTGCTCACGGCCGACAGCGCGAGAGCGACCAGCGCGAACCCGAAGACGGGCACGCCACAACCGAGGTTCGACCCACCGCGCCCGGAGGTGTCGACGTCCCCCGGCAACGCCATCCGTACGGGACCGGCCGCGGCTAAGGCAAGCGCCCGCTGCCCGCGTGCGACCCGCAGGCGGTGCAGACAACCCGCCAACGCGTACCCCGCCGCCAGGACCACGGCGGCGCGGGACTCCACGGGGATCTGCGACTGCACCGCGACACCGAGGGCGACCAGCGGCAGAGCGGCGGCAGCCAGGAGCGGAAGTCGCCAGAGCCACCGGAAGACGAGCACACCCGCGATCCCGAGGTGCGCGGTGACCCACCACCGGGGTTCGCACGAATCGGACGTGCCGCAGAGATACGACTGCAGGCGCGGGGCATCCGTCGCCACCACAAGCGCGCAGACCAGGGCCGCGACGGCGGGCAGCGGATGCGCCCACACGGCGGGCCGGGCCTTGAGCCATCGCCCGGCGTCCGCGGAATTCCAGGCGGCCACCTCTGCGGGCGCGGCCTCCCGCGGCAGCGGAACGGGGTTCTCGATCACGCCCGATATTCCGGCCACGGACATGACGCACACCCCGGCACCGCGCGACGGAACGGTGAACACCACGGCACGGATCGATACCGGCGACTGCCGGGGCTGCTCCCGGGACTGCTCCCAGGGCTGACGGCCACTCAGCTCCGGGGTGTGAGGTGACGTCCCTTGCGTGAGGGACGCCCCCGCGGCCCCCCGCGCCGCAAAACGCCCCGCCCACCCGCAGCGGCCTCAGGCCTTACGGGGGTGGACGGGGCGTCGATCGTCGGTGTGCCGGGGTCGCGGGACGCGGCCATCAGCCGACTCGGGCGAGTCGATCCCGTGCGCCGGCGTTCACGGCTTCGTTCCGTGCGCCGTGGGGGGTCGGTTCGGAGGTCTTGAGGATGGCCTGCTGGAGGCGACGCAGTTCGGGTGAGGGCTCAAGGCCCAGGTCGCGTACGAGGGCCTGGCGCAGCCGCTGGTACACGCTCAGCGCTTCGCCCCGGCGGCCCGAACGGTAAAGGGCCAGCATGAACTGCCCGTGCAGATTCTCGTGCGTGCGATACCGGCTCACCAGCACCGTCAGCTCACCCAGCAACTCACGGTGCCGGCCAAGACGCAGATCCGCCTCGATGCGCTGATACAGCGCACACAACCGCGTCTCCTCCAGGCGGCGCACCTCCATCTCCAACTGCACACCCGCCCGCACATCCGCCAGCGCCGAACCACTCCACAACGCAAGAGCCTCCCGCAACAACCGGGCCGCCCCCGCGAAGTCCTCACCGTCCATCGCCCGATAACCCATCCCCGCAAGCCGCTCGAACTCCACCACATCACTCAAGCCGCCACCGCCCTTCAGGACATAGCCGCCGGGCGCCGTCACCAGCACATCCTTCGCCGACACACCCCCGGCCGCGCCCTGCTCTCCCGCACTGCCCGCGCCCTGCTCCAGCGCCGCACCGATCAACTCACGCAACTGCAGGATGTAGGTCTGCAACGTCGTCCGCGCCGACCGCGGCGGACGCTCCCCCCACAACTCCTCCACCAGCAAACCCACCGGCACCACACGATCAACATGCAGAGCCAGCAACGCCAGCACCTTCCGCGGCTTCGGCGCCGTAGGCATCACAGCAACCCCGCCCACCCGCACACCCAACGGACCCAGAACATCAATATCCATCACGCCAAATCCCCTGTTCGTGAGTGGCCTGCATCCCGTGTTGATCCCGTGCTCAATCAGTAAAAAACCAGCAGTCCGGTTTGTCAATACCAGACCGCCCATGCTGTTTCCACAACCTCCCACCCGTTCCTCGAGCGCGCCTAAAGCCCTGCGGGATTTGCCATGGATCACGAAAACCCCCTCGTCACAGGCTTACGAGAGGGTTACGAGAGGGAGCGTGTAGCGGGCCGACGGCCGCCGTCCGACAGCCTTCAAGGGGCTCAGTAGCCCTGGAAGGCGATAAAAAACAGCCGACAGAGTCTGTTTATGAGCCGCGTTTCAGACCGCTTCCCCTGTCAGCTGCGGCAGCACCAGCTCCCAGAACGCGTCGATCCGCTGCCCCGACAGCCACCCGCGGTCCCTGCCGCCGAGCACCTCGAAGCCCACGGTGGCCGCGACGATGGCCGGGGCGACCCGCTCCGGCGTCACGCCGTCCGCGAGCACACCCTCACGGTCGGCGCGCTCCAGCATGTCCTCGACCCACTCCTGCCAGTAGCGCCGCACGCCGGCGGTGGCCCCGAGCGCGGGCTCTCCCCCCAGTTCGAAGCCCGCCCGCACGACGACATCCTCCGCGAGGCGGCTCATCAGACCGTGCGTCGCCGCGACCAGGCCCTGCAACGCGCTGCCCCGCGCCCCGTCGACCGGTGCGTCCTCGGTGATCGTGCGCAGTCTGCGCGCCGCCTCTTCCTCCACCGCCCTGGCCAACTCCCGCTTTGTCTCGAAGTGGAAGTGCAGCGCTCCGTTGCTGACCCCGGTAAGCCGGCTGATGTGGGCGAGCGAGGCCGCCGCGTACCCCTCGCGCGCGAACACCTCCGCGGCGGACTGGATCAGAGATTGACGGGTCCGGACCGCCCGCTCCTGCTTGGCCATCGCTCACCTCTCCAACACGGCCCGCCTCCGACGCGGCCAGGCCGACACTCACGGACTCAATGACGTCGCCAGGCCCCCTGCGACGCGCGACCGAGGCCCGTGCACTGCAAAGAACATGCCGAACTTTCCCCGCAATCGAGAAAACAAACCGGTGGGTCGGTTTTGTCGAGTCCTTAACGGCCGAAGCTGTGCGGAGTCCGGTCGGCAACGTATCGCAGCCTCCCGGTGTCCGGCTCGCCGGGGCACCCGCACCTGCCAACCACGCCCCCGGGACCTGAGGTTACGCCCAGGTTCGAGCGTCCGACACCCCACCTCCGGGCGCCGGGGATCATGACTGGCGCAAAATGCGTCACGTCGCAGCCCCCGTCGGAGCGCCCGACAGAAGGCTGATCGCCCTCTTCACTGTCAGCAAATAAACCGCCAGGTTGGTTTGTTAGCTACGGCGATCGACACCCTTCCGTTGCTTTCCTTGCATGAAGCACGCAACGCACCGGCGGAACCGCTGGTTCCGCCGCCCGCCACGGACACGGACCAGACCGGTCAGCCCGCCGCCCCGGAACCGGCGGCCGCCAGCCCCGCCCGATCCGCGGTCGTGGCCAACGCGGGCAGCAGCAGGTGCCAGAACCAGGTGAGGGGATCGGGCGACAGCCACTGCCCGTCGTACGCCCCGAGGACCTCGATCCCGACCGTGGCCGCGACCACCGCGACCGCCGCGTCCCGCCCCGAGACGCCGGGCGCGAGCGCGCCCCGCGCTTCGGCCGCCGCCAGCGCACCCTGCACCCACTCGCGCCAGGCGTCCCGCAGGTCTTCGCCGACCACCGCGCGCTCCCGCACCCCGCTCAGGTCGAACCCCGCCCGCAGCACCACGTCGCTGCCCAGGGCCCGCACGAAGGCGTGCGTGACGTCGATCAGGCCCTGCAACCCGCTCACCTGCGCCGGCCCGCCCGCCTCCGCCGGCTCGCTTCCCTCCGCGCGCCCGCTCCCACGCGCGAGCCCGCGCCCCACCGCAGCGCCCCCGGCAGGTCCAGCCGCTCCGGCACCCCCGGCACCCCCGGCAATCAGCCCCGCGAGCCGCGCCGCGGCCGACGCCGCCACCGCGTCCGCGAGGTCCGCCTTGGTGGCGAAGTGGAAGTACAGGGCGCCGTTGCTCACCTTGGCCCTGGCGGTGACCATCGCGAGCGAGGTCGCCTCGTAGCCGTCCCGGTGGAAGAGCTCGGCGGCCGCCTCGATGAGCGCGGTCCGGGTCCGGACCGCGCGTTCCTGTCTGGTCATCAGGGCTCCGTTGCTGCGCTGGTCTTGTGGTGCGCCGGGCTGGGGCTGCCGCCGCGCGCGCACGCACGCAGAGGCCCCGAGATCCTCCGTGTCCCGCCTAGAGCACGGCTCAAGGCACCACGGAGAGCGCCTACAGCACTCCCGTACGAATGCCCGTCCCGGCGGCTCCGCGGCCCAAGGTCGTACCGCCGGGCGCACGGACCGCATGACCGCACCCTCCGCAGGACCGCCGGTTGCCCGAACGGGCGTGATCATGGCCCGCAGCAGGGAGTCCGGGCAGAAATCGGGCTTGGGGTCTCGTTCAAGTCAGCCCGCAGTAGATTGAGCGCGGGGTTATCGCCCGTTCTGGCCCGAGAGGTCGGAACGGAAGCCTCCATTTCCCGCCACAGGGCATTCCCCTGGTGACTGTAGAAAATAAACCGGGTGGTCTGTATGTTGAGACCCGCGAGGCGCCCCATCCGGCGCACTCTCCAGTCGCGAATCCGGGGGATACAACATGTCCACGAACACGTTCCACCCCGCAGAAGACACCCTGCGCCGAATGCCTGCCGTCGGGGCACCGAAGTCCTGGCCCACGGTCCGTCCGCAGGTCCAGCTCACCACCACGGTGGCCAAGGAACTCGTGCACCGTGCGGCCCTCGCCGAGGTGCTGCTCACCGGCCAGGAGCGGTACGACGACGACCGGTTCGGCGTCACCGCCCAGTGGCCCCGCTGCCACAGCTTCTACGCTCCGGTCGCGGGGAACCACGACCCCCTCCTTGCTGCAGAAACGATCAGGCAGATCGGGTTCCTGCTGCCGCACACCCAGTACGGCGTCCCGCTCGGCCACCACTTCCTGCTGCGCACCTTCTCGTTCTCGGTGGACCCCGAGCACCTGCGCGTCGGCCACGCACCCGCGGACCTCGACATCGACGTGGCGTTCAGCGACGTGCGCACGCGCCGCGACGCGCACCTCGGCGCCCGCTACGACACGGTGATCCGCCGGGCCGGAGAGACGGTCGCCACGGGTGGCATCTCCTACACGTGCATCACTCCGCCCGCCTACCGCAGGCTGCGCGGCGACCGGGGCCACCTGCAGATTCCGCTGACCGCGCCGGTCCCGCCGCAGAGCGTGGGCCGTATGTCGCCGACCGATGTGGTGCTCTCCCCCATCGGCACGGACGACCGGTGGCAGCTGCGCGTCGACACCCGCCACCCCGTGCTCTTCGACCACCCGGTCGACCATGTGCCGGGGATGCTCCTGATCGAGGCCGCACGCCAGGCGACGACGGCGGTACTCGGCCACTCCTCGGGCGTGATACCCGTACAGGTCGAGTCCGAGCACTACCGTTACGTCGAGCTTGACGCGCCCTGCTTCATCCGCGCAGAGCGGCTGCCCGCGGACGCGCGCGGGGAAAGGGTCGAGGTCACCGGCGAGCAGGACGGCCAGGAGATGTTCCGCACCACCATCACCGCCGTCCCCGCCCCGCTGTAACCCCGGCTCGCCGGCTCCCGGCCCACCGTTTCCCGCGTCCCGCACGGCACATACGCTCCGGCAGACACCCGGAGCGCGAGCCGACACGGGCTCGATCACGCCCCCGGCCCTGACGTCGGACCTCCGGAGACGCTAAGATACGAACCTGACGGTTTTTTTCTATGGGCCTCCCCACGGTTCCATGCTCTCGGAGGCGGTGGATTACATGGCAAAGCAAGATCGCGCGATCCGCACACAACGGACGATCCTGGTCGCTGCTGCCTCAGTTTTCGAGGAGCGCGGGTTCCAGGCGGCCACCATCACGGACATCCTCAGCGCCGCCGGCGTGACCAAGGGTGCGCTGTACTTCCACTTCCAGTCCAAAGAGGACCTGGCGTACGGCGTGATGGAGGCGCAGGGGCGCCACATGGGGACCGTCCCGCCCCGCTCCTGCAAGACACAGGAGGTCGTCGACACCGTCCTCCTCCAGACGTACCGGCTGCAGAAGGACCCGATGGTCCGAGCCGGTGTCCGCCTCGCCATGGACCAGCACGCGACGGAACTCGATCGCGGCACCTCGTTCCAGGAGTGGGGCAAGGGAATGGCCGCCCTGCTCGAACAGGCCAAGGAACAGGGCGAGTTGCTGCCCCACGTCGTGCCGGCGGACACCGCCGAACTCGTGGTGGGCGCCTACGCGGGCGTGCAGTCGATGTCGCAGGCCGTCAGCAGCTACGCGGACCTGGACCACCGCACCTCGGTGCTCCTTCGCCACATCATGCCGAACGTGGTGCTGTCCTCCGTGCTCACCACGATCGACCTCACGCCCGAGCGCGGCGCGACGATCTATGCCGAGGTTCAAGCACTCCAGGACGCGGCCGAACTGGCGGACGCCAGGGCCTGATCCGCCCTCCCCGGCGCCAGCCACTCCAGGACCGGCGCGTCGAGGTCACCGGCGACGTCCGAGGCCCAGGCGACGTAGCCGTCCGGGCGCAGCAGCAGGGCCGCGCCGGGCATGCCGGCCGCAGGCTCCGCCCGTACGACGCGCAGGACGTGCCGCAAGTCGTGCCGCAGGTCGTGCGGCACCCCAAAGGCCCGCCCGGTCTCCGCTGACCCGAACCGCACCAGCAACATGCGCCCGTCCCGCAGCAGCCGGATGACGTCGGTCGTCCCGTCGTCCGTGACCAGTTCCCGGTTGCCGAAGAACTGCCCCTCCCATGCCGACGGCTGCCCGGTCCGCGGCGGCAGCACCGTGTCCTGCCCGCTGACCATGAGGCCGAGCCGCTCCAGCTCCGCACCGGCGTCCGCCGCGCCCCCGGCAGCGGCAAGCTCCTCCAGCGAGCCGGGCGTCCTGCCGGGACGCATCAGGTCGGTCTGCGTGCGCACCTGGTCGAGGAGCCGCTCGGCGGCCGGCCTGCGCTCCGCGTCGTAGGAGTCGAGCAGTCCCGGCGCGGCCGCTCCCCGTACGGTGAAGGCGAGCTTCCACCCCAGGTTGAGGGCGTCGAGCAGTCCGGTGCTCAGTCCCTGGGCGCCGACGGGGAAGTGCAGATGCGCGGCGTCCCCCACCAGGAAGACGCGCCCCGAGCGGTAGGTGCGCGCGAGGCGTGAGAAGTCGCTGAAGCGGCTCAGCCAGCGCGGTTCGTCCATGTCGATGTCGCGGCCCATGATCCGCGACGTCTCCCGGCGGAACTCGTCGAGTTCGAGCGGGAGTCTGTGGTCGGCGGGCGCGTTGAGGCAGTCGGCCACCCGCAGGTGGAGGCGCCCCTCGGCGGTCCGCTTGGCCACGACCCAGCCGAGCGGCGTCTGATGCCAGCCCGGTTCAGGAGCCTCCGCCCCGTCGCATCGCACGACGCCGACCATGGCGGCGACCGTCGGCGGGGTCGTGTCCGACGGGATCCCGCCGAGTGTGCGCACCGTACTGCGGGCCCCGTCGGCACCGACGACGTACGCGGCCTCGAACTCGGCGCGCCCGCCGGGGTGTTCGGCGCTCACCGTCACCGCGCTCTCGCGGTGGTCGAGCCCGGTCATCCGGTGGCGGCGCAGCACCCGCACGCCCGCGGCAAGGGCACGCTCTTCGAAGAGCCGCTCCAGATCGGCCTGCGGCCGCTTGAACAGCGGGTCGGGCTCGGCCGCGGGCGCGGTGAGCTCCAGGCCCCATACGCCCGCGAAGTGGAACCGGGCGCGGTTGACCCCTGCGCGCAGCGGGAGCTCGGGAGCGGGCAGGTAGCCCCTGCGGGCAAGTACCTGCGCGGTGCGGGCGTGCAGGGTGGTGGCCCTGGGGCGTTCGGCCACCTCGGCGCGCTCCTCCAGGACCACCGTCCGCACTCCGTATCCGGCGAGTTCAGCGGCGAGCAGCAGCCCGACGGGCCCACCACCGACGATCACCACATCTGTACGGACACACGTCATCGCGGTCGCTCCCCCTCGGCCGAAAACATGGATGCCCTCAAGCGGACGCGGAAAATATACCGGGTGGCTGGTTGTTTTCTCGGGCTGTCGCCGACCTATTTCGGCCAATGCGCGAAACCGCTTCCATTGCCCATGACTTCGGGGTTGAAAACGAAACCGGTGGGTCCGTATCTTATGGACAAGTGCTCGATCGCAGGGCGTTCTTCGGGGGGAGAAGTCTGGTGCAGGTGATGGCTTCAGGAGCTGCGACACAGGACGCGGACAGATCGGCCGGGGGTGAGCATGCTTCCGCCGCATCCCACCGGACCACGACGGTGCCGAGCGAATACGTGCACCGCTCGTCGATGGCCGAAGTCTTTCTGACCGGTTGCCGCAGGACGAGCGACACCCGATTCACGCTCACCGGCCAGTGGCCGCGGGCGCACGCCTTCTTCAACGGCCCCGACGGCCGGCACGATCCGCTGCTGACCGCGGAGACGATGAAGCAGGTCGCCCTGTATCTCGCGCACGCCGAACTGGGTGTGCCGCTGGGCCATCGCTTCATGCCGTGCGACCTGTCGTTCACCGTCGACCCGGACGAACTCGCCATCGGCGCGGCGCCCAGCGACCTCGTCATCGAGGCGGACGGCGCCGACCTCATGCGCAAGGGCAGCCGCCTGGTGGAGTTCGGCCTGGACCTCACCGTCCGACGCGAGGGCCGGGTCCTCGCCACCGGCACCGTGCGCTTCGTCTGCCTCTCCCCCGGCGCCTACCACCGGCTGCGCGGCACGACCCCGGCAACTCTGCCCGCCCAGCGCCCCTCGGAGATGCCGCCGTCCGCCTTCGGCCGCGGCCTGCCCCGTGACGTGGTCCTCGCGTCGAGCGACCACCCCGGCCGCTGGCGGCTCAACCCGGACCCGGACCACCCGGTCCTGTTCGACATCGGCGACGACCACATCCCGTCGATGGTGCTCCTGGAGTCCGCACGCCAGGCGACCTGCGGACTGCTCGCCGCCGACCGCGCCTTCACGCTCACGGGCATGTCGACGGAGTTCCACAGCTACGCCGAGTTCGGCCGCCCCTGCTGGATCGAGGCCGCCCCCCTGCTCGCCCAGGAAGCCGACACCATGAGCGTCCTGATCACCGGCAGCCAGGACGGCCGCCGAGTCTTCGGCTCGCAGGTCAGCGGCACCGTCACGCGACGCTAGAAGCAACCGCCGACCGCCTCACAGCGGCAGCGTGATGCCCATCTCGCGCATCGCCCGCGACGGCGGCCCGCCTTCCGAGCGCTCCGTCTTGTAGCCCTTGCTGCTCGGCGCCAGGGTCCGCGGATCGACCGCCTCCGCCGGGGCCGAACTCGCGTACAGGCCGTCCGGATCGGAGTCCCTGTCGTGCGGAAGCAGCCAGAACACCCGGCGCCGGAAGGTCCCCGACGAGCGGGACGACTTGGCCTGCGGGCCGAGCAGCGCGTAACCGACCATGCGGCCGTCACGGTGGTAGGCGGGCCTGCCGCGCCGCGTGGGCAGGCGGTCAAGGCTCTGGCGTACGTAGTCCAGGGCGTCGATGTCCTCGAGCCAAACAAGTTCGGCCTCGTGGGAGATCTCGTCCTCTGCGATGAGGGCGCTCATGCTGTCTCCTCGTCGGCGAGCGTGGTCAGCAGTCCGATGCCCGGGTAGTACTTGCGCTGGTTGGAAAGGATCATTTCTTTCGGCGACTCAAGACCCACTGCCTCGCGGACGCGGGCGGCAAACGCCCTGGACGAGACTGCGGGAGCGCCCTCATTGTGGCACCAGGCCCGGTAAGCGGCGTACAGCTGCGCTTGTTCCGCTCTTAATTCCGGGTGGAGGGCGCAGGATTCGCCGATGAACCGCCCGGTGTGGTCCTCGGTCTCCGCGTACGCCGTCGTCGCGATGCGTACGCGCTCGGGTCCGGCGAGGTCCTTCTCGCCGCGCAGGTAGCGCCGGGCGCCGTCGATCAGCCAGTTGAGGATGCCGGGTCCCTCCTCGGTGACCAGGACGTCGGCGAGGTTGTCGACCTTGCGTTCGTCGGAGACGACGCGCTCGAAGGGGATGAGCCGCATCCGCCGCCAGAACGCGAAGCCGCCGCTGCCGACTTCGGGCCGGTGGTTGCCGAGCAGCCAGAGCTTGTGGGTGGGTTCGAAGGAGAAGAAGTCCTGCCGCATCCGCCGCGCCTTGATCCGGTCGCCGCCGGTGAGCAGCTTGACCCTGGCCTCGTCGAACTTGTCACCGGGCTTGACCTCGCTGCACACGATGACCCGGCGGCCGTGCAGTTCGGCGAGGTCGGTGGGGTGGCCCTCGTACGGGCGGGCCATCAGGAAGCCCGGCGGCGCGGCATCCGCGTAGTCGCCCAGGAGCTTCATCAGGACGTCGAGCAGTACCGACTTGCCGTTCTTGCCGGAGCCGAAGAGGAACGGCATGACCTGCCCGCCGACGTCGCCGGTGACGGAGTAGCCGAGCAGCACGTGCAGGAAGTCGATCATCTCGGCGCCCTCGGGCCCCTCGCCGAAGGTGTCGGCGAGGAACCGTGTCCAGCGGGGCGTCGGCGTGGGCCGCGGCGGCAGCGAGGTGGCGCGGGAGTGGAAGTCCTTGCCCGGCTGCGCCCGGCGCAGCACGCCGGTCCGCAGGTCGACGATGCCCGCCGGGGTGCACAGGGTGTACGGATCGGCGTCCAGGAGCGCCGCGTTGAGCACCATGCCGGGGGCCGATTTGGCCTGGCTGAGCATGGCGTTCATGCCGCTGGTGGACAGGGCGCGGCGGCGGTGCTGGAGCAGGGCGGACGCGGAGTGGATGCCGCGCGGATCGTCGCCGGCGATGGCCTCGGCGAGGTCACCGGCGGCCCACAGCACGGTGTCGTCCTCGTCGATCTGCCAGCGGTTGCCGTCCCAGCGGTACCAGCCGAGGCCCGGTACGTGCCGGTAGTCGTCCGCGTACAGCTTGACGAACAGCTTGGCGTTGCCGCGGTCGGTGAGCGTGTCGGGCAACAGGCCCTGGGGGACGGCCACTTCGGCTTCGGCGGAGGTGTCACCACGCTGCTGCGGCACTTGTACGGGCTGCGCGGACGCCTGCGCGGACTGCGCGTCGGCGAGGATCTGGACGGCCACCGCCTCGGCGTCGAAGTTGAACAGGGGTATGTCCTCGGGGGTGGCGTTCAAGGCCGCCCCCCGAGGGCGAGGGGGCGTCGCTCTCCGGCGCTCAGTCCGCTGCGGATGATGGATTCGCAGCGCCGGTCCTGTCCGGGGCGCACGTCGGCGGCAAGCTCGGCCAGGGCCCGTTCGGCCTCCTCCCGTGCCAGGTGCCCCGCCGCGACGAGTCCGCCCGCGGTGTAGGCGGCCCGGTTGAGCTTCTCGGAGAACGCGGCGCCCTGCGGCACGGCGGCGCAGGCCGCCACATCGGCCAGAACCTTGTCCAGGGCCTTCGCGGCACCCCGGCGCCCGCCACCGGCGGCGGCGACGGCCTGGCGTGCCCTGGGCGGCGGAACGGCGGCGCTCGGCGCCCTCTCGCGGGCCGGAGCGAGGTGCCCGGTGCGCTCCAGCTCGGCGGCGAGCCAGTCGGGCAGCAGGGCGGGCTCACGGGCGGTGCCGACGGGCGTGTAGGTGCCGTCGGGGGTACGGGTGCCGGGCGCGACGATGTAGCCGCCGTGGGCCCGGATGTCGACCTGCCAGGCCAGGGCACGGCCGCTGCCGGAGCCCGTGGAGGACTGCCAGCGGTGCCCGGTGTGCGCCCGGTACCAGACGTGCAGGCCGCCCGACGGGGTGCGCACACGCAGGGTTCCCGTGTCAGCGGCAGGGCTCTGGGCACCCCGCAGGGCGGCGAGCACTCCGATTGTGTGGAAGCCGTCGGCGAGTCCGGTGAGGTCGATGCCCTCGGCGATGGCGATGCCCGGCAGGAGACGGGCACGGTCGGGCAGCGGCTGTACGTGCGCGTCGATGTCGATGACGACAAGTCCTGCGGGCCCGCAGGCGACTCCCACTCCGGGGGCCCGGCCTTCGCCCGTCCCCCACCAGCGCTCGATCCGGGCCGGGTCGAGCGTGGCGGCACGGAAGCCGTGGCACCAACGCCCCTCCGGCAGACAGGGACAGCCCTCGTGGGTGTGCCCCGGGGCGCGGCAGGCCTCGCAGTTGCCCGCGGGTGTCTTGCGCCCTGCGGCCAGAGGGTGAACCGGCCACCCCTTGCGCGCGCACCACTCGGCCGTCGCCAACATCCGTCCGCCGGCCGACGACCCCCCGCTGAGCGACTGTTCGCTGCGTGAAACTCGCAGCTCAGCAGTCATGTATTTCCCCCGTCAGCGACTGAAGCGACTCAATGACGAAAACAGGTTAGCGAAACTGGTCTGAAAATTCGTGCGGTTGGGGAGGGTGTGACGATCACCGGACATCCAGCGACCGAAGCCTGACCGCAGCGACCGGACCCCTCTTCGGTCGCTGCCTGCCCCGGCACGGAAAAGTGCAGGTCAGCGGGCATACGTAACTGAGATCAGCGACTGAAGCGACTCAAGTCCCCTATATATGAAGCACACGCGCACACACGCACACGCGCGAATGTCTCGACATACCCGGACCTTGGGTCGCTTCAGTCGCTGTCTACGCCTGACCACCCCTCTGACCAGCGGGTTTCCCCGAGACCGAGCCAGCGACCGAGAGACACTTCGGTCGCTGGGCTTCAGTCGCTGTCCGGAGCGCCGCTCTCGAGCGGGCCTTGAGTGCCCGTGGAGTACGGGGTTCCGCCGAGGCCGGCCGGGCTCCCGCCGACGGGATCTTTTCGGCCGCCCTCGCGAGGATTTCGACGGCGGGTCGCTTGAGTCGCTTCGGTCGCTTCGGTCGCTGACCCGGAGGTGTCGTTGACCCGGAGGTGTCGGCGACGTGGACGTGTCAGGTGATGTGGACGTGTCAGGTGATGATGTAGCGGCCGCCGGGGAAGTCCCAGCCGTCGGTGCCCTCGCCGATGTCGTCGCAGATGACGAAGTCGATGAAGTCGTCCTCGAACGCGGCGTCGGTGAGTTCCCCCTCGCGCCACATCGCCTCGATGGAGGTCCAGTGGCCGTTACGGCCGTCGATGCGCAGGGGCGCGCTGCCGTTGGCCCCGCGGTCGCGTTCGTCGTCCCCGGTCCTGACGACGCCCCGGATCTCGAACTGGTGGTCCTTGAAGGCCTGCGGGACCGGGTCGGGCGGGGTGGTCGCGGCTGCTTCGTAGGCCTTGGCGATGATGTCGCGGTAGCTGCGCCGGACGTTGTACTCGTCGTCGGACAGCCACTTCATGAGGGTGGCGTGCGTGACGTGGAGACCGGCCTCCTCCAGGGCCGCGTAGCCGCGGTGGGTCTGGGTGAGGTGGACGAGCCGGGCGTGCCAGGTCTTGGCCTTGTAGGACGCCAGACGTCCCTTGGGCTTGGCCCCGAAGGCGGCCAGCAGGCTGTTGAGGGCGGCGCCCAGGGTGTTTCCCTGCCCACGGGGCATCAGGCGTCACTTCCCTGCGGGACTTGCTCGTCCTGCTCAGCTTGCTCTGCGTTCTCTGCCTGCTCTGCCTGCTCGAACTTGACCTTGACCTCTCCGAAGCCGGTGCCGACCTTGTACTTGGCGGGCGCGGTGCCGTCGGTCCAGAACACGGCCTCGTCGACGTTGCGAAGCGCGATGAGCGAGTGGCCGTCCTGGACGGCTCCCCAGGCGACGATCCAGTGGCGTACGGAGGCCTCGGCGACCATGCTCAGGCGCCAGTCCGGGCGCCAGAACGGGGAGTTCACGCGCTCGCCCTTGGGCCACAGCAGACGCAGGGCGATCGACAGACGCCGCTTGTACTCGATGTACGGCTCGCCACCCGCCTCGACCAGCTCGGTACGGGTCTGCTTCGCCTCCTGGTAGAAGGGCTTGAGGAGCGAGTTGTTGGCGCGCCCTGTCCAGGAGTCGTGGATGCGCAGCGGTTCGGCGATGTGCCCTTGCCGGATCAGCTTCTCCAGGATCTCCATGTGGGGGGTGGTCACCCACACCCGGCCGTCGTCGTCGGGACGGTCGGCCAGGCGCCCCAGCGGGTGGGGCATGTTCACGTGCTCCCAGGCCGGCAGATCGATCTGGAAGAGGCCCGCCTGCCCCTCCTTGCCCGTGGCTCGCTGTTCCAGGGGGCCGGTGTGCTTGAGCTTGTTCGGGGCCAGGGTGACGGCGGAACAGGCCGAGGGGTACGAACCGTTGCGGTCGATCGTGCAGAACTGGCCGGGGCCGAACTGGTCGGGCACGATCAGCCGGCGGCGCTTGCCGCCCCTCAGTCGTACGGTCTCCACCTCGGGGTGCACCCAGCGCGGCTCACCGTCCATGATTTCGTTGCACAGGGTCCACGGCTCGGAGTCGCGGTCGGCCTTGCCGATCACCGGGATCGGGTGCATCTTCGACCGGTTCACGGCCTCCTTGAGAAGACGCAACGCCGGGAAGACGGCGTCTTCGGGCTCGTCGTCCTCGTCACCGGGCCGCAGAGGATGCGGCTCCTGTTCCGGCTCAGGCTCCGGTGCTTCCTCCTCCGCGGTCTGCTGGTGTTCCGCGTCGCTGACCGTCTCCGGGTCACGGGCGACCGTCTGGGGGCCCTCGGCGCGATGAGCGGCCGCGAAGGCGTCCAGCGCGGCGCGCAGCCGCTGGCCCTCCGGGATGCCGGGCAGGATGAGCCCGGCGGCCGAGGCCAGAGCAGCCGTATAGGCACGCAGGCCGGGCAGTTCGTCGTCCGCTCCCTTGTTCACCGCGTCACGGTGGTCGGACAGGAGTTGCAGGGCGTCGGAGGGCAGCCCCCTGACGGCGCCGGAGGTGAAGGCCAGAGCGGCGTCGACCAGTTCGCGCTCGGTCTCGGCGAGAGTGAGGGGCGCGGGCTCGGCGGGAGTCACGGAGGCGGGCGGCGCGGGCGCAGGCACCGCGGGCCCGGCGGCAGGTCGGGCATCAGCGGATGGGGCATCAGCAGGTCGGGCGTCAGCGGACGGGGCGTCGGCGAAGCGGGCCATGTCGAGATCCGCCCGGAGACGAACCACCGCCTGCCCGAAGTCGCGCTCCACGACCCTGACATCGGCGATGCCGGAATCGCCGGCGGGGGCGAGGACGAGGGTCACGTCGGCGTCCAGGCCGCGCACGGCGTCGGCGTCATCGGTGTTGAGTACGGCAAGGACCGGCACCGACAACTTCCGCGCCAGCTGCGTCAGGGTGCGTACGGCGGGCGGTACCTGGTCACCGGAGAGCGGGATGTGCGGCTCGGCGCCCTGATGCAGGCGGTCCACGACGATCAGAGCCAGGCTGTCGACGTAGGGCGCGGTCTCGGCGATGGCCTCGGCGGTCAGTCCCGCGCCGTCGTCGAAGAACAGCGGGGCCTGGCCGAGGCGCCCGGCCACCGCCTCGGCGGCTTCGCGCTCAGGAGCGGTGAGCGACCCGGAGCGCAGCTTGCGCAGATCGACCCCGGCCTCGGCGGCGATGATCCATCGGGTCACGACCTCCTTCGTCAGCCCCGCGGCCGCGTACAGCACCTGGCGCCCTTCGACGAGCGCGGTGTGGCGTGCCGCGGCCAGCGCGAGGAGGCTGCCGCCCGCGCCGGGTGCCGCGGCGACCAGGGTCAACTGGCCCGCCTGCAGGCCGCCGGTGGCCGCGTCCAGGTCGCGAAGGCCGAAGGAGTGCCGCGGCGCGGCGGGTGCGAGGACGTCACCGACCATGTCACCCAGGGAGGCCAGTTTCCTGGGTGCGGGGCGGGCGGAGGCCATCTCGTCGAAGTCGCTCACGAGCCGGTCCGTTCAGATGTAGGTGACGGGGTTACGGGACAAGTGCGGGCTCGGGGTCGGCCGGCCGACGCGCGGATCTCCGAGCAGGAGCTCGCCTTCGAGGGCGTAACGATCGCCGTGCTTGCTGATGCCGGTGATCTTCGCGACCGCGAGAACGGTTCCTGACGTATTGATGATTTGCACCTCGTCCTGGGAGAGGGCCCGGTCGGCGTTGAACTTCCAGACCCCGCGCCCGGCTTCCCAGGCCTCGGCCTCACTCATGCCGGAACGCCATCCAAGGGTGGCCCGCCCCAGCAGGTCCCCCGCGTCAGCGACACGCTCGGCCCCGAGCTGGATCTGCAGCACCCGGCACACCCCTCCAGCCTCTCCGGTTACTTCCTAACTTGTTGAAAAGTTACCACGGCGGCTGTCAGGGCGGGCCCTTGGAGATCACTCCGTACCGGAGTCATCGAGGAGCGCGCTCGCCCAGGTACGCCTCCAGCTCCCCGGCCCCCTTCAGCATCGCCCGCCCGCGTGCCGACAGCCGCCCGTGCCAGTCGGACAGCGTGGCCTCCAGCGGCTCCAGGCCGCCCGCCGCCCGCACCCGGGCGATCAGCGGGGCGATCTGCTCGAGGAGGTAGCCGCCCCGCCGCAGTTGGTGGGCCAGCCTTGCGTCCCGTATGTCGGCCTCGTCGTAGACGCGGTAACCGGTCTGCGGGTCGCGGCCCGGGCGGACCAGTCCGGCGTGCTCCCATTTGCGCAACGTCGCGGGCCGGACGCCGAGTTGATCGGCCAGCGGCCCGATGAATGTGCCGCCGGGAGCAGCTCCTGGAGTCGGCTCGGGCGCCGTGCCCAGCGACTCCAGGTCGCGCAGGGCGCTCTCCACCGCCCGGAGGGTGCGTCGGTCGTCGAGGAGCTGGGCGTGGCTCTCGTCGATGAGCCGGAACGCCTCGTCGACTCCGTCCGCGACCTCGCCCCGGTTCACGGCCTGCATGATCGACGTCGCCGTCCGGTGGCCGTGCCCCGGCACCAGGGCGAGGAACGCGCGCAGGGCGCCTGCGTGCAGCGCGGTGTAGGTGCGGTAGCCGTGAGGGGAGCGGTCGGCCGGCGGGAGGATGCCGTCCGCCTCGTAGTTCCTGATCGCCTGCGTGGAGAGCCCGTGCCCGCGTGCCAGATCGACGGGCCTGAGCCGCCCGCCATCCCCGCCGGCCCGGCCGCCCCGACCCCCGCTTTGAAAGTTTTGCGCCATGGGCCGGACAGTATCGCGGAAAAGTTTCAACCGAAGGTTCAACGATAGCGTTTAAGGCATGGCTACTGACACCACCGCACGCATCGTCGCCACACAAAGGACCGCCGCACGCATCACCGCCGCACGCATCAAAGACATGGCCCGGCCCGTCGAGGCCTCCGCCCTCATGCGGCTTCTCCCCGCCCGGCCCCGGCTGCTCGCCCTGGGTGAGCCCACCCACCGGGAGGACGCGCTGCTAGACCTGCGCAATGACCTCTTCCGGCAGTTGGTCGAGCAGGAGGGCTGCCGGACGATCGCGATCGAGAGCGACTGCATGAAGGGCCTGCTCGTCGACGACTACGTCACCGAGGGCAAAGGCGGCACGCTCGACGAAGTCCTGGAGCGGGGCATCAGCCACGACTGGGGCTCCTCCCCCGCCAACCGCGAGCTCATCCGCTGGATGCGCGCCTACAACGTCCGCGCCGACAACGACGGCCGCCCCGCGTCCGACCGGCTCCGCTTCGCCGGTTTCGACGGCCCCCTGGAAATCACCCACGCCGCGAGCCCCCGCCAGGCCCTCACCGCACTCCATCGCTATCTCGCCGCCCGCGTGGACGCGGACCTGCTCCCCTGCACCGCGGACGTGCTCGACCGGCTGCTCGGCGCCGACGAGCAGTGGACCAACCCCGCCGCGATGATGGACCCGGCCCAGTCCGCGGGGCAGTCGGCAGAGGCCGGCCAACTGCGGCTGCTCGCCGACGATCTGGTGGCGCTGCTCGACGAGCAGACACCGCACCTGCTCGCGACGACGTCACGGCAAGAACTGGACCGGGCCCGCCTGTACGGACGTACCGCGACCGGCCTGCTGCGCTACCACCACTGGATGGCCGACACCTCGCCGGCCCGCATGGCGCGGCTCCTCGGCGTCCGGGACCAGATGATGGCCCACAACCTCATCGCCGTCGCTGAAGCGGCTGAAGCCACCGAACCCGCCGAACCCGCCGAGCGGGCGCCGGCACCGGCGTTCGTCCACGCCCACAACAGCCACTTGCAACGGGAGAAGAGCACGATGCAGATGTGGCAGGGGCCGGTGGAGTGGTGGAGCGCCGGTTCGCTGGTGAGCGCCCGGCTCGGCGAGAAGTACGCCTTCGTGGCCACCGCCCTCGGCACGATCCGGCACCAGGGCGTGGACACTCCGCCGCCGGACACGCTCGAGGGCCTCCTGTACGAGCTCCCGCAGGACCCTTGCGCCATCGACGCCCCGCGCCTTGCCGCCGCCCTGGCCGGCCCACCGCCGGCGCTGCGCGTATCCCCCTGGTTCGGCTACGCCCCGCTCGACCCGGCCCACCTGGCGGACTGCGACGGCCTCGTATTCGTCAAGGACGTCCCGCTGAGCTGAGCGCGCGAAGCCAGAGGTGGTGACAGCGCTGGGTTCAGGAGCCGGCCAGGGTCTTGCTGATCGCGCCGACGAAGTCGTCGAGGTCCTTCGGATTCCGGGACGTGATCAGCGTGTAGCCGTTGGCTTCGCAGGTCACGACGGACTCGTCGACCCAGCTCTTGACGCCTGCGTTGCGGACGTCGGTACGTACGGAGATGTACGAGGTCATGGTCTTGCCGCGCAGGACATCGGCCTCCACCAGGGCCCAGGGCCCGTGGCAGATCGCGGCGATCGGACGCCCCGAACCCGCGTACGCCTTGATCGTCTCCAGGGCCTTGGACTCCAGGCGGAGGTTGTCGGCGTTGATGGTGCCGCCCGGGATCACGAGCAGCTCGTGCCCGTCGGGGTCCACCGCGTCGAGCGTGGTGGTGGGCTCCATCGTCTCGCCGGGGTCCCGGTCGCCCACCAGCGTCTGGATGGGGTCGGAACTCACGGCCGCGACGGTGACGTCCGCGCCGTCCTCACGCAGCCGACGGACCGGCTCCAGCAACTCGTCCTGCTCGACTCCGTAGTTGGTGACGAGTACGAGTACCCGGTGGCCGTTGAGCGGCTTGTCCGACATGACGATGCGCCTTTCTCTCGTGTTTCGGCTCTCTCGTGTTCCTGCTGATCAGCTCATTGCTCGCTCACTGATCAGCTCATTGCTCGGCTCACTGCTCGTTGGACTGCTCGGCTGCTTCCGTCTCGGTGGAGGCGCCGGCCGTGGAAAGGGTGCCGCCCGCGGTCTCCAGGTGCGCCCGGACGAACCACTGGAACTGCTCCAGATCGCGCAGCTGCCCGATCAGCAGATCCTCGGTGGCCGGGTCGATCTCGCCCACCGTCTTGATCGCGGCGCGCAGGTCCTGGAGCACGCCGGTGTAGACGAGGTCGAGCGCGCCGAGGTGGGCGATGGCGTCGTCACGGCCGACGCTGTAGTCCTTCCAGGTGCGCTCCTCGACGAGCGCGCCCGGCGTGCCGTGGGCGACACCGCCCAGGGCCGCGAGCCGTTCGGCGACGTCGTCGGCCATGTCGCGGACGCGGTCGACCTGCGGGTCGAGCATCTCGTGTACGGCGATGAAGTGCGGGCCCACCACGTTCCAGTGGACGTGCTTGAGCGTGAGGTGCAGATCGTTGAGGGAGTGCAGTCGCAACTGCAGCACCTCGATGACCCTGCCGGCGTCCTGCACGGTGAGGCCGGGAACGGTGTAACGGGGGGTTGCCTCGGAAGCCACAGCTATGTCTCCTGTCTCGTACGGGTTTGCCCCCATCCCGGTAACCCGTGATCGGCGTACGAAACCCACCGCGGCCAGTTCCGCGCCGGACCGCGGCACGGACGGCGACCTGCCGTCTCCAGCAAAGGCACCACCGACCGGGACCGCCACCCAGGGCCGTCCGTTTGCCTGTAAAGGTGCAGTTCCTGCCGCTGATCGGGTGCACGGACGGCTCGGCGGGCGGGGACTGGTGTGAGCAGTTCGACGAGCCCCTGCCCCGCTCGGGGACGGAGTAAGGGCTCGTCCCGCGCCTGCCCGGCACCGCCGCCGGGATGCGGCACACCACCCTGATGGAGCAGTAGGCCCACGGGCTGCGGGCTAATAGAGCCGCGGGTTCATGAGGAAGCCGCTGCGGGGTGCCGTGGGGATGCGGCGCAGGGGGATGCTGAGGTCCTGCTCGGGCACGTCGTAGTGCAGGGCGGCCAGGCGGGGTACGAGGGTTTCGAGGACCGTCAGGGTGACGTCCTCGCCGGGGCAGCGATGGTTGGTCGCGGGGTCGCCGCCGCCCTGCGGCACCAGCTCGTCGCGGCCGGGCTCGCGGCCCACGAAGCGGCGGGGGTCGAAGATGTAGGGCTTGGGCCACAGCTGCGGGTCGTGGTTCTGCCCGTACAGGTCGAGCAGGACCATGCTGCCGACCGGGATGTCCTGCCCCTGCCAGTACAGGTCGGCTGCGGCGATGCCCCCGACGAAGGGCGCGAAGGGGTAGAACCGCCGGACCTCGTGGGCGAAGGCGCGCGCGTACGCCGCGTCGCCGTCGGCGAGGAGCTTGCGGTGTTCGGGCCACCGGTGCAGGGCGTGCCCGGCGAAGGTGAGGAACCACGCGACCGCGACCGTCGGGCGGATCACGTTCAGGACCTCGACCGCCGCGGTATGCGGATCAAGCGGTGTCCCGTCGGCGTCATGGTGGGCGGTCACCGTCTCGAGCACCGAGCCCGCGGGTGCCTCCTCCGTCCCGTTACGGATGCGCTCGACGCGCCCGGCGAGCCGTTCCTCCTGAGTAGTTGTTTCTCTTCCTCGTCGCCCTTCGGTGGGTAGTCACCGCTGGTCGTGGGTGGT
>NZ_BMTR01000031.1 GCF_014649775.1 Streptomyces longisporoflavus
CGCGGCCCTGGACTGCATCCCGGGCATGAAGGGCCTCACCAGCCTCCGCGGCCTCGCCAAGGGCATGAAGGGCCTCAAGGCCGGGATGAAGGGCCTGGCTCTTGGAGCGAAGGGGCTGGGGAAGGGGGCGCGCGCGATGGCGCGCCCCATGAAGAAGCTGTTCACCTGCGGCGATCCGATCGACATGGCCACCGGCAACATGGTGATGTCCGAGACCGACGTGGACCTGCCCGGAGTTCTCCCTCTGGAGTTGGAGCGTCATCACCGCACCGGGCTGCGGTCCGGGCGCTGGTTCGGGCCCAGTTGGGGCTCGACGCTGGACCAACGCCTCATTCTCGATCAGGGCGGAGCCCGTTTCACGACCGCCGACGGCATGGTCCTTCACTACCCCGTGCCGGCCCCGGACGCCCCCGTACTCCCGGTGGAGGGGCCGCGCTGGCCTCTGGAGTGGGACGGCGTCCCGGGCAGCACCATGTCCGTGCACCAGCCCGAGTCCGGCCTCACTCTCCGGTTCCGGTCCCTCCCCGACCGACCCGTCGCCGAACTCCCCCTCGCGTCCGTCACCGACCGCAACGGAAACGCGCTCCAACTGGAGTACGGAGCGGACGGGGCCCCGCGAGAGCTGATCCATACCGGCGGCTACCGCATCGGACTGACCACGGATGACGGCAGGATCACGGCGCTCACCCTGCTCAACGCCCCCGAACGCCCAGTCCTCCTGCGCTACGGCTACGACGCCGTCGGCAACCTGACCGAGATCTACAACTCCTCGGGCCTGCCCTTGAAGCTGAGCTACGACGACAGGCGCCGGATCACGGGCTGGGAGGACCGCAACGGCACGTGGTACCGCTACGAGTACGACACCGAAGACCGTTGCGTCCGCACCACCGGCACCGACGGCATCCTCGACTACGCCTACACGTACGAGGCCGACGGCCGCAGGTCCCTTGCGACCAACTCCCTCGGGCACACCACGACGTACGAGTTCAACGACGCTTTCCAACTCATCGTCGAGACAGATCCCTTGGGCAACACCACCACCCGCACCTGGGACCGCTACGACAACCTCGAGTCCTTGACCGATGCCCTCGGCCGCACCACGACATACGCCTACGACGAGGGCGGCAACATCGAGGAAGTCGTCCACCCGGACGGCAGTGGCGCCCGGTACGAGTACGACAGTTCCGGGGCGCTGATCACAGCGACCGAGCAGGACGGCGCCCACTGGCGGTACGGGCACGACTCTCACGGGAACGTCGTCTCGGTCACCGACCCGGCCGGCGCCACCACCACGTACACGTACGACACCACCGGCGCCGTCGCGTCCGTCACCGACCCTCTCGGTGAGGTGAGCCGGGTCGAAAGCTCCCCGGCCGGCCTCGCCACGGCCGTCAGTACACCGCTCGGCGCGATCACCCGATTCGAGCACGACGCGTTCGGCCGCATCAGCCGGGTCCACGAGCCGGATTCGGCGATCACCAAGGCCACGTGGACCATCGAAGGGCTCCCGGCCCGCCGTGAGTTCCCCGACGGCACCGCGGAAAGCTGGGTGTACGACGCCGAGGGCAACACATTGGCGCACACCGATGCGCAGGACGCCGTCACGCGGTTCGACATAGCCCCCTTCGACCGAAGTCGTGCCCGGACGACACAGGACGGCGCACGGATCGAGTTCACCTACGACACCGAGCTCAGGCCGGTGGCCGTGACGAACGCCGAAGGGCAGACCTGGACCTACGAGTACGACGCGACGGGCGCCGTCACCCGCGAGACCGACTTCAACGGCAGGACTGTTTCCTACCGGCACGACGCCGTCGGTCACATCGTGGAGCGGACCAACGGCGCAGGCCAGAGCATCAGCTACGTCCGGGACCTCCTCGACCGTGTCGTGGAACAGCGCGATTCCGAGGGCAACGTCACCCGGTTCGAGTACGACCAGGGCGGAGCGATCGTCCGGGCCGCCAACCGGGACGCCGAGCTCACCTTCACGTACGACATCCACGGCCGTGTGCTGTCCGAGAGCTGTAACGGACGTGTGCTGACCAACGCCTACGACACCGCGGGCCGTCGTGTGAGCCGACGGACGCCCGGCGGGGTCCTCAGCGAGTGGAGCTACAACTCCGAGCACCAGCCGGTCGAACTGCGAGGCTCCGGGCGCTCCGTCCGCTTCGGCTACGACCCGGCCGGAAACGAGACCCTCCGCGAGCTCCCGTCGGGCGCCGCGCTCGTCCACGGGTGGACCGCGGGCCACCGCATGACGAACCAGGCGGTGCGCGCTCCAGGAGCGAAGATCCCCGGTGTCGATCGCAGCTACTCCTACCGCGCCGACGGACTGCTCCGGTCCGTCACCGACGCCACATCGGGGACCTCGTCCTACCAGCTCGACGTGAACGGCAGGGTCACCGCGGTGACCGCCGCGGATCACCGGGAGACATACGCCTACGACAAGCTGGGCAATCTCGTGCACTCGGCTTCACCGGGCGGTGAAGCCGAGGACGTCCAGGGGCCGAGGACGTACTCCGGCACACTCGTGCGGACCGCGGGCCGGGCGCGCTATGAACACGACGGTCAGGGGCGCGTCGTGCGCCACACGCGCGCGCTTCTGTCCGGAGGGTCCCGCACCTGGCTCTTCGACTGGGATGCGGAAGACCGGCTGAGGGGTGTCACCACCCCGGACGGACGGCGCTGGCGCTACCGCTATGACCCGCTCGGCAGGCGCATTGCGAAGGAGTTGCTCTCCGCGAGCGGCGAAACGGTGGTCGAGCGCACCGACTTCGTCTGGGACGGCACGCGTCTGGCCGAAGAGAGCCACACGGTTCCCGGCGATGGCCGAGGATGCCGTATCACCACCTGGGACTGGGAGCCGGGCGGCGACCGTCCGATCGCGCAGCGAAGCCGCTCCGGGGCCTTGCGGGACGCACGGTACCTGGCGGACGCGCGGGATCTGGCGGGCGAGCAGGACGGGGTGGACGAGCAGGACCGGGTGGACGAGCAGGACCGGGTGGACGAGCAGTTCTACTCCATCGTCACCGACCTCGTCGGCACTCCGACCGAACTCGTCGACGAGGATGGCACTGTCGCCTGGCGCTCACGGACCTCGCTGTGGGGGCTTCCCCTGCGGGACGCGCCTGAGGAAATCGGCTGTCCTCTCCGATTCCCCGGTCAGTATTACGATGCCGAAACCGGCCTCCACTACAACCACCACCGCTATTACGACCCCAGCACCGCGCGCTATCACAGCCCGGACCCGCTCGGTCTCGATCCCGCCCCGAATCACCACAACTATGTGACCAACCCGTTCACCTGGATCGACCCACTGGGTCTCGCCCCGTCCTGCAAAGCCGTTATCCGGCACTACACGGACAAGGGCGGCTACCAGAAGATCATGAGCGGTGGGAGCAAGGAGGGGATCACCCTCAAGGTCCCCAAGAGTTCAAAGGGAAAGAACGCCTCCGCGGTCTATGTTTCGCCGATGAGCCCGGCCGATGTCGCCAAGAAGCCGGGCGGCTTCAAGTCCTACCTCGGCCTCACCAGGGAGAAGAGTGAGTACATGATCGAGTTCGAGGTCGAGAAGAAGCTGTTCTCGGGCCGTCTTCCGGGTACCCGCACCCACGTCTGGTTCTCCAACAAGGACGTCAACATCCCCCGTGACGCGATCAGATACCACGGACCTACCTCGGGCTGGAAGGCCTGATCGAAACCGAAGCGGACCGCAAGGCAAGGAACTCATGGAAATCACCGGACATTCGAGCGACTTCATCGTCGACACCAGTTTCACCACGGCGATGAAGCAGTTCGTCGCACGTCAGCACCGACACTGGCCCGGTCTTTTCCTGTACGGAGAACCGGTCGACGCGGAGTCCTCGGCGGACTGGAATCTCCCGGAAATCGATGAGGACGACGAGTACTCCGGCATCGTCACCTTCTCGTCGGGCCAGAAGATGGAGGATTTCTGGGAGGAGAACGGATACGCCCTCGACAGCGACGACGAAGGCCCTTTCTCGGTCTTCTACCAACTCCATCCGCGATCGCTGCACGCCGACCGGGTGACAGGAGTACGGGGCGCAGACGCAGACCCCGAAGCCGTGGCCGCCGTCGAGGGCACGGGGCTGCTCCTGACCGAGTACTTCACCGTCAGCCTCGTCACCCCGGAAGACCCGGCGACCGATCCTTTCTCGGCGCGCGTCCTTCGTGACTTCGTCGAGTCGTTCGGGCCCGCCTCCCCAGCGGCGTCCCGTACCTGACCCGGGCAGGGGCCCGCCTCAGCCGTGCGCCCGCGCCAAATGCGCCGCCAACCGGGGCGAAGCGAACTCCGTGCCGCAGACGAAGCGCATCACCGGGCCGTACGACGCCGCCGCCGGGAGGCCCGTGAAGTACAAGCCCGGGATCGATGAGGCGTAGCCCGCGCCCAGTTTCGGGGTGCCTCGGCTCGTGGCGAGGCGGGCGCGGAGGGCCGGACCCAGGAAGTCCATCGCCGCGATGTCGACGCGGTAGCCCGTCGCCGCTATGACGTGGTCCGCGGAGAGTTCGCGCAGGCGTCCCCCCGGGGTCTCCAGACGCAGGACCGGGATGCCGTCCCGGACGTCCGCCGAGATGACACGGCGGACCTCGCGCGTCTCGACCTTGCCCTCGTAGCGCTCGCGCAGCCACCACGCGCCCAGCGGGCCGAGGACGCGCCGGACGAGGTAGTGGCGGGCCTGCGGGGGCAGATAGCGGTACGGGTGGGGGTAGTAGCTGATGGCGTAGAGCGACCAGGCGCGGCCGAACGGCGAGACCGGGCGCAGCTTCGGCTGCTTCCACGGGGGCGCTCCGAAGGCCACCGACCCCCTGCCGCGCGCCACCACCTTCACGGTCGCGCCCGCTTCGGCGGCGAGCGCGGCCGTCTCCAGGGCCGACTGCCCGGCGCCGACCACGATCAGCTCACGCCCCGCGAACCGCGACAGATCGCTGTGCTGCGAACTGTGCGACACGGGCCCGGAGGGGGACGGCCCGTCCGGCACGGCCGCGGCAAGCGAGGGCGGCAGCTGCGCGAGGCCCGAGAGTCCGGTCGCGACGACGACCGCGCGGGCCGTGAACTGCTCGCCGGAGTCCAGCTTCAGGTCGAAGCCCGCCGTGCCCTTGCGGTCGACCGACACGACCCGCACCTGCTCCAGGTCGGGCACCAGCTTCTCCTTGAACCACTCCCCGTAGGCGATGAAGGTCTCGATCGGGATGATGTCCTCGTCGGTGACCAGCCGCCGTATCCCCGCCGCGTCGCAGTAGTCGGCGAGGTCGTGGCCGCGCTGCGGCGCGTCGATGTTCGAGGCCACCGGCGTCGATTTCAGGAGCATCCCGGCCGGCATGTGCGCCCGCCAGCTCACCATGGGGTCGCCGAAGACCCGCACCGGGATGCCGCGGGACCGCAGATGGGCCGCGGTGGAAAGGCCGAACGGCCCCGCACCGATGACTGCTACTGGATGGATCACGAAGTCCCTCCCCAGGACGTCACTTACCGCATGTGCCTACTTCGTGTGGTGCTGTTCTATCGCCGCTTCAACGCCCCGTGTCTTTCGCGGCTTCAACGCCTCGTCTCTTACGTGGCTTCAACGCCTCGTGCTGCCGCGCCTCTGGGTCCGCCAGAGTTGGTACAGATGCTTCGCACCCGGCCGTACGAAGCGCGCGAGCATCGTGAAGAACGGCTTCAGGTCGTCCGCGGCGAGCCATGCCAGCTCCGTGCCGCTGGCGTGCGGGGGCGCGTGCGGGGTGGTGTAGCCGCTGCGGCGGTAGGCGAGGAGGGCGGGCAGGTCTATGTTCTCGACGACATACCGGTGGCCGGCGCGCTGCTCCCCCTTGGGGACCGGGCGCCCTGTCAGGTGCAGGTGCATCGCGCGGACCACATCGATCCCGGATTCGTTCTCGAAGAGCCGGAACTGTGCGCCCATGCGGGGGTTGAAGTCGAGCAGCTTGTACTGACCGTCGCGGCGGTCATAACGCAGGTCGAGATCGATGACGCCGGTGAAGCCGATCTGCTTGATGAAACGCGCGGCGAGGTCCGCGAGTTCCGGATTGTCGACGACGTACGCATTCGCCGTCATCCCCGCGTGCGGCGGCCAGGAGCGCACCTTGACGCCGGTGAACATCGCCCGCGGTGTCGAGTCCGCGTCGAAGTAGGCGTGCACGATCCAGTCCTCGGCCTGCTCCCGCGGCAGATACTCCTGGAGGATCACTCCGGGCCGCTCCCCCCAGTCACGGGCGAGGCCGAGCAGTCCCCCCGGGGTCTCGATACGCGTCGTCCCGTTCACCGCGGGCCGGGAGCGGCGCGTGAACGCCTCGCGGTTCTTGGCGACCACGGGGAAGAGGGCCGTCGCGGCGAACTCCTCGATGTCCCCGTAGCTCTCGGGGAAGAACGCCGCCGGCGAGGCGAGGCCGTGCTCCGTGCACAGCTCGTGCAGGCCCTGCTTGCTGGCGAGGCGTCGGGGTAACTTCGGCTCCACGCGCGGGAAGAGGAACCCGGCCGTGCTCAGCGGCTCCTGGTGCTCGGCGATGAGGACGGCCGCTTCCTCGTCGGTGGGGAGCAGGACCGTGGGTCTGCCGATCCGGCGCGCGAGGCGCAGCATCCCCTCGACGAGCCGCTCCGGCTCCTCCGCCCCGGTGGTCGGCCAGGGGAAGGCGCGGGTGAGATGGCGCGAGGCCGCGGCGGGCGTGTAACGGTCCTCCGTGATCGCATACATGGGCACGCCGAGCCGTCCGAGGCTGCGGATCGCACCCACACCGCCGTGGTGCAGCGGGTAGTTGCCGAACTTCACGATCAGACCGGGCACCTCACGGTCCACCGCGAAGGGCATGCTGTCGTTCGTCATGGCCACGGGTCCCCCCACGTGTCCCGCCGTATGACCCGGACCCACCCCACCCCGTCCGCGCCCCCAAAGGACGCTAAGCCGGAATTGACCATTCCAGCAAGGTTTATCCGGACATTGCGAACTCTTTAGACACTGCCCCCGGCCAGGGTTCCCACGTAACGTGTGGCACACCCATATGGAAAGCGAGGCAGGTACGCATGTCCGAGCACACCCCGCTCGACCCGGCCGGAAGCGACCCTTCCGTCCGCTCCGCGAGTGACCCCTTCACTCTCGCGGAGGGCGACCCCTTCGGTCCGCACAACCTCCCGTACGGCGTGTTCTCCCTCATCGGAGGCGCGACCGGGGAGCGCCGCGTCGGCGTACGGCTCGGTGATCACGTCCTGGACGCGGGCGCCGCTGCCGCCGCACTCGGCTCGCCCTACGTCTCGCTGCTCGCGGGCCCCACGCTCAACCCGCTGCTCGCCGCGGGCCGCACGGCGTGGTCCGACGTGCGCCGCGCGCTCACCGCGTGGGTGACGATCCCGGCGCACCGCGAGGTCGTACGCCCCCTGCTCCACTCCCTGTCCGACGTGACGCTGCACCTCCCCTTCGAGGTCGCGGACTACGTGGACTTCTACGCCTCCGAGCACCACGCGACCCATCTGGGGCAGATCTTCCGACCGGATTCGCCGACTCCGCTGACCCCCAACTGGAAGCACCTGCCCATCGGTTACCACGGCCGCTCGGGCACCGTCGTGGTCTCCGGCACCGAGGTGGTGCGTCCTACGGGCCAGCGCAAGGCCCCCGCGGACACGGCGCCGGTCTTCGGGCCCTCCGTCCGCCTGGACATCGAGGCGGAGGTCGGCTTCGTCGTGGGCGCGCCCTCCGAGCTGGGCACGCCGGTGCCGCTCGCGGACTTCCGGGAGCACGTCTTCGGCCTGACCCTCCTCAACGACTGGTCGGCGCGCGACATCCAGGCCTGGGAGTACGTCCCGCTCGGACCGTTCCTCGGAAAGTCCTTCTGCACCTCGGTCTCGGCCTGGATCACCCCCCTCGAAGCCCTGGACGCGGCGCGGGTCGCCCCGCCCGCGCGCACGCATGAACTCCTCCCCTACCTGGACGACTCGGCGGAGTCGGTCGCCGACGAGCCGGGCGGCTACGACCTGCGCATCACCGTGACGCTGAACGGCCAGGTCATCTCCGAGCCGCCCTTCTCCACCGTGTACTGGACGGCCGCCCAGCAGCTCGCCCACATGACGGCGAACGGCGCGTCCCTGCGCACCGGGGATCTGTACGGCTCGGGCACGGTGAGCGGTCCCGAGAAGGGGCAGTACGGCTCCCTGATCGAGATGACCTGGAACGGCCGCGACGCTCTTGTCCTCCCGGACGGGAAGCGGACGTTCCTCGAGGACGGGGACGAGGTGACCCTCTCGGCGTGGGCCCCGGGGCCGGATGGCACCCGGGTGGGGCTTGGAGAGGTCACTGGCCGGGTGGTTTCGGCTGGCGGCGGCGCCTTGGCTGGCGGGGGCGCCTCGGGCCGTTGAGGTCGTGGGCCGGGGGTGCGGCCACCCCCGGCCCCCCGCCGCCGCCGTTGCCCGGCTGTCGCGCCATCGTGGCTGGTCGCGCAGTTCCCCGCGCCCCTAGGGGGCTGCGCCCCAGGGGCAGCCCCCTGCCTAACCCGGCTGCCGCTCCGTCGTGGCTGAGCGCGCAGTTCCCCGCGCCCCTGCGGGGCGTCTCTTACTCGGGGCCGCTCAGAAGTCTTCCGGCGGTTCCGGCCAGTCCTCCTCCGGGGGATCCGCAGGCTGCGAGGGCTGTGCGGGGGCGCCGGGTCCCAGTTCCGTCAGGACCTTCAGTACGCCCTCCCCGTACGTCGCCAGCTTCTTTTCGCCGAGGCCGCTGATGCCGCCCAGTTCCGCGAGGGAGGACGGGCGCAGGGTGGCGATTTCTCGGAGTGTGGCGTCGTGGAAGATCACGTACGCCGGGAGGCCGAGCTCCTTGGCCTGTGCGCCGCGCCACGCCCGCAGCGCCTCGAACACCGGCACCGCTTCCTCGGGCAGCTCGGCGACGGCAGCCGCGGACTTCGCCTTGCGCTCCCCCTTCGCGGCCTTCGCCGCGGCGGGCCGCTTCGGCTCCTTGCGCAACCGCACCTCCCGCTCCCGGCCGAGCACCGCAACGCTCTGCTCGGTCAGGACCAGCGTGCCGTACTCCCCCTCGACCGCGAGCAGGCCCTGCGCCAGCAACTGCCGTATCACCCCGCGCCATTCGGCCTCCGCGAGATCCTCACCGATCCCGAAGACCGAGAGCTGGTCGTGGTCGAACTGGATGATCTTGGCGGTCTTCTTGCCGAGCAGGATGTCGATGATCTGGCCCGCACCGAACTTCTGCCCCCGCTCACGCTGGAGCCGCACCACCGTGGAGAGGACCTTCTGGGCCGGGACCGTGCCGTCCCAGGTCTCCGGGGGCGTCAGGCACGTGTCGCAGTTGCCGCAGGACGGGGCGTCCGCGTCCTGGCCGAAGTACGTCAGGAGCTGGGCCCTGCGGCACTGGGCCGTCTCGCACAGCGCCAGCATCGAGTCCAGATGCGAGGCCGCCCGGCGGCGGAACGCCTCGTCGCCCTCGCTGCCCTGGATCATCTTCCGCTGCTGGACCACGTCCTGGAGGCCGTACGCCATCCAGGCCGTGGAGGGCAGTCCGTCACGTCCCGCGCGACCCGTCTCCTGGTAGTACCCCTCGACCGACTTCGGCAGGTCGAGGTGGGCGACGAACCGGACGTCCGGCTTGTCGATGCCCATGCCGAAGGCGATCGTCGCGCAGACGACCAGGCCCTCCTCCCGGAGGAAGCGTGACTGGTGCCTCGCGCGCGTCCCGCCGTCCAGGCCCGCGTGGTACGGAACCGCCTCGATGCCGTTCTTGCACAGGAACTCGGCGGTCTTCTCGACCGAATTGCGCGAGAGGCAGTACACGATGCCCGCGTCGCCCGCGTGCTCCTCCTTGAGGAAGGCCAGGAGCTGCTTCTTCGGCTCGACCTTCGGCACGATGCGGTACTGGATGTTGGGCCGGTCGAAGCTCGCCACGAAGTGCTTGGCGTCCGGCATGCCGAGCCGCTGGGTGATCTCCCGGTGCGTGGCGTGCGTCGCCGTCGCCGTGAGGGCGATGCGCGGCACGTCGGGCCAGCGCTCGCCGAGCAGGGACAGCGCCAGATAGTCCGGGCGGAAGTCGTGACCCCACTGCGCCACACAGTGCGCCTCGTCGATCGCGAAGACGGAGATCTTGGCGCGGGAGAGCAGATCGAGCGTCCCCTCCAAGCGCAGCCGCTCCGGCGCCAGATACAGCACGTCGAGCTCCCCGGCGAGGAACTCGGCCTCCATCACCCTGCGCTCGTCGAAATCCTGCGTGGAGTTGATGAACCCGGCCCGCACGCCCAGTGCCCGCAGCGCGTCGACCTGGTCCTGCATGAGTGCGATGAGGGGCGAGATGACCACACCGGTGCCGGGCCTGACCAGGGCGGGGATCTGATAGCAGAGCGACTTGCCGCCGCCGGTGGGCATCAGCACGACGGAGTCACCGCCCGCGACCACGTGCTCGATGATCGCTTCCTGCTCGCCCCGGAACGCGTCGTACCCGAAGACGCGGTGCAGCGTCCGCAGCGCGTCACTCTCCGCCACCGCGCTCGGTACGGTCACCTCGCTCATACCACTGATCCCATCCATCGCCCTGCCCCCGTACCTCGCGTACATCTCGTACGTCGCGCTTCGACCGCTGACTCCACGATAGGGCTCCGCACCGACACCTCCGGAGTTATCCACAGGCCGATGCCCGGCACCCCGTCGGACGGAGTGCCGGGCATCGGCGAGTAGAACAGGCGGGCTAGCGGACGAAGACCCCCGCCTGGTTCGCCAGATCCAGGAAGTACTGCGGGGCCACGCCCAGGACCAGCGTCACCGCGACGCCCACGCCGATCGCCGTCATCGTCAGCGGCGAGGGCACGGCCACGGTCGGGCCGTCCGCCTTCGGCTCGCTGAAGAACATGAGCACGATCACGCGGATGTAGAAGAACGCGGCGATCGCGGACGAGAGCACACCGACCACGACAAGCGCACCGGCGCCGCCCTCCGCCGCCGCCTTGAAGACAGCGAACTTTCCGGAGAACCCGGAGGTCAGCGGAATGCCGGCGAAGGCGAGCAGGAACACCGCGAAGACCGCGGCGACCAGCGGCGAGCGCCGTCCGAGCCCCGCCCACTTCGACAGGTGCGTGGCCTCGCCGCCCGCGTCCCGCACCAGCGTGACCACGGCGAACGCGCCGATCGTCACGAAGGAGTAGGCCGCGAGGTAGAAGAGGACCGACGAGATGCCGTCCGGGGTCATGGCGATGACACCGGCGAGGATGAAGCCCGCGTGGGCGATCGAGGAGTACGCGAGCAGCCGCTTGATGTCGGTCTGGGTGATCGCGACGATCGCGCCGGCCAGCATCGTGAGGATCACGACGCCCCACATCACCGGACGCCAGTCCCAGCGCAGCCCCGGCAGGACCACGTAGAGGAGCCGGAGCAGCGCGCCGAAGGCGGCCACCTTCGTCGCCGCGGCCATGAAGCCGGTGACCGGGGTGGGCGCACCTTCGTACACGTCCGGGGTCCACATGTGGAACGGCACCGCGCCGACCTTGAAGAGCAGCCCCATGACGATCATCGCGGCACCGATCAGGAGCAGCGCGTCATTGCCCATGGTGTCGGCGAGCGCGGGGTTGATCTCCTGGACGCTGCCGTCGATGACCTTGGCGATGGTGCCGTACGACACCGAGCCCGCGTAGCCGTAGAGCAGGGCGATGCCGAAGAGCAGGAACGCCGAGGAGAACGAGCCGAGCAGGAAGTACTTGACGGCGGCTTCCTGCGACATCAGGCGCTTGCGGCGGGCGAGCGCGCACAGGAGGTAGAGCGGCAGCGAGAAGACCTCAAGGGCGATGAAGAGCGTCAGGAGGTCGTTCGCCGACGGGAAGACGAGCATCCCGCCGACCGCGAAGAGCGCGAGCGGGAACACCTCGGTGGTGGTGAACCCGGCCTTGGTGGCGGCCTGTTCGCCCTCGCTGCCCGGCACGGAACCGGCCTGCGCGGCGAACGAGTCGACGCGGTTGCCGTGCGCCACCGGGTCGAGCCGCCGCTCGGCGAAGGTGAAGATCGCGACGAGTCCCGCGAGGAGGATCGTGCCCTGGAGGAAGAGCGCCGGTCCGTCGACCGCGATGGCGCCCATGGCCGCGATGTGCGCCTTCGTCGTGCCGTACCCGTTGGCGGCGAGGCCGACGACCGCGGCGAAGGCCGCGGTGAGGGCGACGACGGCCACGAACACCTGCGCGTAGTAGCGCGTTTTGCGCGGCACGAAGGCTTCGATGAGGATTCCGAGGACCGCGGCGCCGATGACGATCAACGTCGGCGACAGCTGCGCGTACTCGATGGTGGGAGTGTCGATCTTGTCGATCGCGTCCCCGGGCGCCGCGGCCGACGCCATTGTCCACAGGCTGTGGACGGCTGATGCGCTCACTTGGCCGCCTCCACGTCGGGCTTCGGGTCCTTCTGCTGTACGTCGGACATGGTGTGCTTGACCGCCGGGTTCACAAGATCGGTGAGCGGCTTCGGGTAGACACCGAGGCCGATCAGGAGCGCGATCAGCGGCGCGACGACCAGGAGTTCACGAGCCCGCAGGTCCGGCATGGCCGAGACCTCTGGCTTGACCGGGCCCGTCATCGTCCGCTGGTAGAGGACGAGGGTGTAGAGCGCGGCGAGCACGATGCCGATGGTGGCGATGATCCCGACCACCGGGTAGCGCGCGAACGCGCCCACGAGGACCAGGAATTCACTCACGAAGGGCGCGAGTCCCGGCAGCGAGAGCGTCGCGAGGCCGCCGATCAGGAAGGTGCCGGCGAGTACCGGTGCGACCTTCTGCACCCCTCCGTAGTCCGCGATGAGCCGCGAACCGCGACGCGAGATCAGGAAGCCGGCCACCAGCATCAGGGCGGCCGTCGAGAGCCCGTGATTGACCATGTACAGCGTCGCGCCGGACTGGCCCTGCGAGGTCATCGCGAAGATGCCGAGGATGATGAACCCGAAGTGCGAGATCGACGCGTACGCCACCAGGCGCTTGATGTCGCGCTGGCCGACCGCGAGCAGTGCGCCGTAGACGATGCTGATCAGCGCGAGCACGAGGATGACCGGCGTCGCCCACTTGCTCGCCTCGGGGAAGAGCCCGAGGCAGAACCGCAGCATCGCGAAGGTGCCGACCTTGTCGACGACCGCCGTGATCAGCACGGCGACCGGGGCCGTGGACTCGCCCATCGCGTTCGGCAGCCAGGTGTGCAGCGGCCACAGCGGCGCCTTCACCGCGAAGGCGAAGAAGAAGCCGAGGAACAGCCACCGCTCGGTGCTCGTCGCCATCTCCAGCGTGCCGTTGGCCCGCGCCTCGGTGATCTCCTGGAGCGAGAAGTTCCCGGCCACTACGTAGAGCCCGATGACCGCGGCCAGCATGATGAGGCCGCCGACGAGGTTGTAGAGCAGGAACTTCACGGCCGCGTACGAGCGCTGCGCCGAGGCGTTCTCGTCGGTACCCGAGTGGGCACGGTCCCCAAAGCCGCCGATGAGGAAGTACATCGGGATGAGCATGGCTTCGAAGAAGATGTAGAAGAGGAAGACGTCCGTGGCCGCGAAGGAGATGATCACCATCGCCTCGACGGCCAGGATCAGGGCGAAGAAGCCCTGGGTCGGCCGCCAGCGCGAAGACTTGGTCTCCAGGGGATCGGCGTCGTGCCACCCCGCGAGGACGATGAAGGGGATCAGGAGCGCGGTGAGCGCGATGAGGGCGACACCGATGCCGTCCACACCCAGTTCGTACCGCACCCCGAATTCCGCGATCCAGGAACGCGACTCGGTCAGTTGATAGCGGGCCCCGTCGGGGTCGAACCGCACGAGCACGGTCACGGCGAGCGCGAGCGTGGCGAGCGAGACGAGCAGCGCGAGCCACTTGGCGGCGGTGCGCCGGGCGGCCGGTACGGCTGCCGTGGCGATCGCGCCGACCGCGGGCAGGACCGCCGTCGCTGTCAGGAGGGGAAAGGACATCGGTATCAGACCGCCCTCATCAGCAGGGTCGCGGCGATGAGTACCGCAACGCCGCCGAACATCGAGACCGCGTAGGAGCGGGCATAGCCGTTCTGCATCTTGCGCAGCCGTCCGGAGAGGCCGCCGACCGAGGCCGCCGTGCCGTTGACGACTCCGTCTACCAGGGTGTGGTCGACGTAGACCAGGGAGCGGGTGAGGTGCTCTCCGCCGCGCACCAGGACGACGTGGTTGAAGTCGTCCTGGAGGAGATCGCGCCGGGCCGCCCGGGTGAGCAGCGAACCGCGCGGGGCGGTGACCGGGACGGGACGGCGCCCGTACTGGACGTAGGCGAGGGCCACACCGATGATCAAGACCACCATGGTGGCGCCCGTGACCGTGGCGGCGCTCAGCGGCGAGTGACCGTGGTCGTGCCGGGTGACCGGCTCCAGCCAGTGCATGAAGCGGTCGCCGATGCTGAAGAAGCCGCCCGCGAAGACCGACCCGAAGGCGAGCACGATCATCGGGATCGTCATGGACCTGGGCGACTCGTGCGGGTGCGGCTCGTCGTGCTCGCCGTGTGTCTCGGCGGCGGGCTCGGCGCTCGGCTGGTCCGGGGAGGCCGTCGCGCGGTGGCGCCAGCGCTCCTCGCCGAAGAAGGTCATGATCATCACCCGCGTCATGTAGAACGCGGTGATCGCGGCGCCGAGCAGCGCGACCGAGCCGAGGATCCAGCCCTCCGCGCCGCCCTTGGCGAACGCCGCCTCGATGATCTTGTCCTTGGAGAAGAAGCCGGACAGGCCGGGGAAGCCGATGATCGCCAGGTAGCCGAGGCCGAAGGTCACGAAGGTGACCGGCATGTACTTCCTGAGGCCGCCGTACTTCCGCATGTCGACCTCGTCGTTCATGCCGTGCATGACCGAACCGGCCCCGAGGAAGAGCCCGGCCTTGAAGAAGCCGTGCGTCACGAGGTGCATGATCGCGAAGACGTAACCGATGGGGCCGAGGCCCGCGGCCAGGATCATGTAGCCGATCTGGGACATCGTCGAGCCGGCGAGGGCCTTCTTGATGTCGTCCTTGGCGCAACCGACGATCGCACCGAAGAGGAGCGTGACCGCACCCACGACGGTGACGACGAGTTGCGCGTCCGGGGCGCCGTTGAAGATCGCGCCGGAGCGGACGATCAAGTACACGCCGGCGGTCACCATCGTCGCCGCGTGGATGAGGGCCGAGACCGGGGTCGGGCCCTCCATCGCGTCGCCGAGCCAGGACTGCAGCGGCACCTGGGCCGACTTGCCGCACGCCGCGAGCAGCAGCATCAGGCCGATGGCCGTCAGCTTGCCCTCCGACGTCTCACCCGTGGCCTCCAGGACAGGACCGAAGGCGAAGGTCCCGAAGGTGGTGAACATCAGCATGATCGCGATCGAGAGGCCCATGTCGCCGACCCTGTTGACCAGGAAAGCCTTCTTCGCGGCGGTGGCCGCGCTGGGCTTGTGCTGCCAGAAGCCGATCAGGAGGTACGAGGCGAGGCCGACGCCCTCCCATCCGACGTACAGGAGGAGGTAGTTGTCGGCGAGGACCAGGATGAGCATCGCCGCGAGGAACAGGTTGAGGTAGCCGAAGAAGCGGCGGCGCCGCTCGTCGTGCTCCATGTACCCGATGGAGTAGATGTGGATCAGTGTGCCGACACCGGTGATCAGCAGCACGAACGTCATCGACAGCTGGTCGAGCTGGAAGGCGACGTCCGCCTGGAAACCCTCCACGGGGATCCAGCTGAACAGATGCTGCGAGAGGGTGCGCTCCTCGGCGCCCCTGCCCAGCATGTCGGCGAAGAGCACCGCACCCACGACGAAGGAGGCGGCCGCGAGCAGCGTGCCGAGCCAGTGGCCGACACGGTCCAGCCGCCGCCCGCCGCACAGCAGTACGGCCGCTCCGAGCAGAGGCGCTGCCACGAGCAGCGCGATCAGGTTCTCCACTTTTCAGCGACCCCTTACAGCTTCATCAGGCTGGCGTCGTCGACCGAGGCCGAGTGACGGGAGCGGAACAGCGACACGATGATCGCGAGGCCGACCACGACTTCCGCCGCGGCGACGACCATCGTGAAGAACGCGATGATCTGGCCGTCGAGATTGCCGTGCAGCCTGGAGAAGGCCACGAAGGCGAGGTTGCACGCGTTGAGCATCAGCTCGATACACATGAAGACCACGATCGCGTTCCGCCTGATCAGCACGCCGGTGGCGCCGATCGCGAACAACAGCGCCGCGAGATACAGGTAATTGACCGGATTCACTTCGACGCCTCCTCGGTCTTGGGCGACCGCTCGAGACGGTCCGCGGAGCGCTGTTCGAGGGCCCGCAGGTCGTCAAGGGCCTCGTTCGACACGTCGCGGATCTGGCCGCGCTCCCGCAGCGTCTTGTTGACCGTGAGCTCCGACGGGGTGCCGTCGGGGAGCAGGCCCGCGATGTCCACGGCGTTGTGCCGGGCGTAGACACCGGGGGCGGGCAGCGGCGGCAGGTGGTTGGAGCGCACGCGGGCCTCGGACATCTCGCGCTGCGTCTTGGCGCGCTCCGTGCGCTCGCGGTGGGTGAGCACCATCGCGCCGACGGTGGCGGTGATGAGCAGGGCGCCGGTGATCTCGAAGGCGAAGACGTACTTCGTGAAGATGCTCTCGGCGAGGCCCTCCACGTTGCCGCCCGCGTTCGCCTTGCCCATGCCCGCGAACTCGTTCACCGAGGCGTTCCCGATGCCCGCGAAGAGCAGGACGGCGAAGCCGAAGCCGCAGAGCCCGGCCAGCCAGCGCTGGCCCTTGATGGTCTCCTTCAGGGAGTCGGCGGCGGTGACGCCGACGAGCATGACCACGAAGAGGAAGAGCATCATGATCGCGCCGGTATAGACGACGACCTGGACGATGCCCAGGAAGTACGCCCCGTTGGCGAGGTAGAAGACCGCAAGGATGATCATGGTCCCGGCGAGGCAGAGCGCGCTGTGCACGGCCTTCTTCATGAGGATCGTGCACAGGGCGCCGATCACGGCGACCGTGCCGAGCACCCAGAACTGGACGGCCTCACCGGTGGATGTGGTGTAGGCGGCGAGTTCGGTCATCGGTTGATCACCTCCCCGGACGCGGGCTCGGAGTCCCCGAAGGTGGAGGCGGCTTCCTGGGGCGTCTCGCCCTTGGAGAGAGCCACTTGGGGCACCGTGCCGGGCGCGGCCTCCGTCACCAGACCGCGGTAGTAGTCCTGCTCGTCCGCGCCGGGGAAGATCGAGTGCGGTGACTCGACCATGCCTTCCTCCAGGCCCGCGAGCAGCTGCTCCTTGGTGAAGATGAGCTTCTCGCGGCTGCTGTCGGCCAGCTCGAACTCGTTCGTCATCGTCAACGCGCGCGTGGGGCACGCCTCGATGCACAGGCCGCACAGGATGCAGCGGGCGTAGTTGATCTGGTAGACGCGGCCGTAACGCTCGCCCGGGGAGTAGCGCTCCTCCTCGGTGTTGTCCGCGCCCTCCACATAGATCGCGTCGGCTGGGCAGGCCCAGGCGCAGAGTTCGCAGCCGACGCACTTCTCCAGGCCGTCCGGATGGCGGTTGAGCTGGTGCCTGCCGTGGAAGCGGGGAGCGGTGATCTTCTCCTGCTCCGGATACTGCTCGGTCAGCCGCTTCTTGAACATGGCCTTGAAGGTCACGCCGAAGCCCGCGACGGGGTTCTGGAACCCCTGCTTCGATTGGTTCGACTCGTGCTGCGACTGGTTGGGCTCGTTCTTCGACTCAGCCATCGGACGCCTCCTTTCCGTCACTTCCGGTTCCGTCACTTTGAGTATCCGGCCCACCACTGACAATCAACTCGCGCTCGCGGCGCGGGCGTCGTCGCGGTACGGGCGGCAGGCTCTGTCCGGGCAGCGGCGGGACCGGGAATCCGCCCGCCATCGGGTCGAAGGCGACGGGCTCCTCGCTCTCGGACCGCGCCGCCTCTTCCTTCTCGCGCTTGTCGCGGAAGATGTCGACGACGACGGACAGCAGCAGGAGCGCGATGACTCCGCCGCCCACGTAGAGCGCGATCGAGGTGAAGTCGTACTCCTCGTTCCGCATCGCCCTGACCGTCGCGACGAGCATCAGCCAGACGACCGAGACCGGGATCAGGACCTTCCAGCCGAGCTTCATCAGCTGGTCGTAGCGGACGCGTGGCAGCGTGCCGCGCAGCCAGATGAAGAAGAACAGCAGCAGCTGGACCTTGATCACGAACCAGAGCATCGGCCACCAGCCGTGGTTCGCGCCCTCCCAGAAGGTGCTGATCGGATACGGGGCCCGCCAGCCGCCCAGGAAGAGGGTGACGGAGACCGCCGAGACGGTGACCATGTTGACGTACTCGGCGAGCATGAACAGCGCGAACTTGATCGACGAGTACTCGGTGTTGAAGCCGCCGACGAGGTCGCCCTCGGACTCCGGCATGTCGAACGGAGCGCGGTTGGTCTCACCGATCATCGTCACGATGTAGATCAGGAACGAGACGGGAAGCAGCAGGACGTACCAGCGGTCCGCCTGCGCCTCCACGATCGCCGAGGTCGACATCGACCCGGAGTAGAGGAACACCGAGGCGAACGCGGCACCCATCGCGATCTCGTACGAGATCATCTGCGCGCAGGAGCGAAGGCCGCCGAGGAGCGGATAGGTGGAGCCGGAGCTCCAGCCGGCGAGCACGATGCCGTAGATGCCGACCGAGGCGACCGCGAGGATGTAGAGCATCGCGATCGGCAGGTCGGTGAGCTGCATCGTCGTGCGCTGGCCGAAGATCGAGATCTCGTTGCCCGCGGGGCCGAAAGGGATCACCGCGATCGCCATGAAGGCCGGGATGGCCGCGACGATCGGCGCGAGGATGTACACCACCTTGTCCGCGCGCTTGACGATCAGGTCTTCCTTGAGCATCAGCTTGATGCCGTCCGCGAGGGACTGCAGCATGCCCCAGGGGCCGTGCCGGTTGGGACCGATGCGCAGCTGCATCCAGGCGACGACCTTGCGCTCCCACACGATGGAGAAGAGCACCGTCACCATCAGGAACGCGAAGCAGAACACCGCCTTGATCGCGACGAGCCACCACGGGTCACGGCCGAACATGGACAGGTCTTCCGCCGCAAGCGGCACCATGTGGTGCATCACGACGTCACCTCCGGGGCCTCAGAGGGCTCCGGCAGGAGCGCCGGGCCGATGCGGACGAGGTCGCCGGGGCGCGCGCCGGTGTCGGAAGTGACGCCTCCCCCGGTCGAGTTCAGCGGCAGCCACACCACGCGGTCGGGCATCGCGGTGACCAGGAGCGGCAGTTCGGTGGCCCCCGCGGGTCCGGTGACGGCAAGGACGTCGCCGTCCTTGACGCCCGCCTCGGCCGCGGTGGCCGCCGAGAGCCGGGCGACCGCGGCGTGCCGCGTGCCGGCGAGGGCTTCGTCGCCCTCCTGGAGGCGGCCCCGGTCCAGGAGCAGTCGGTGGCCGGCGAGAACGGCCTCTCCGGAGGCGGGCCTCGGCGGCTGAGCGGCGGTCTCCAGGGGCTCCGCGGCGTGCGTGCCGTCCCAGCCGCCGAGCCGGTCCAGTTCGCGCCGGACGCTCGCCAGGTCGGGAAGGGCGAGGTGTACGTCCCCGGCGTCGGCCAGCATGTGCAGCACGCGCGCGTCCGTCGGGGCCAGCGTGCGCGTCATGTGGTCGGGCTTCAGCGCCGCGTCGAACATCCGTGCCCTGCCCTCCCAGTTGAGGAAGGTGCCGGGCTTCTCCGCGACCGCGGCCACCGGCAGCACGACATCGGCGTGCTCGGTGACCTCACTGGGCCGCAGCTCGAGGGAGACCAGGAACCCGACCTCGGAGAGAGCTTCACGCGCGCGTGCCGGGTCGGGAAGGTCGGCGACCTCCACCCCGCCCACCAGGAGCGCGCCCAGTTCGCCGCTCGCGGCTGCCTCGATGATCTGGCCGGTGTCGCGGCCGTACCGGTGCGGGAGTTCGGCGACGCGCCAGGCGCCCGCGACCTCGTCCCGCGCGCGCGGGTCGGTGGCGGGCCGCCCGCCGGGGAGCAGCGAGGGCAGCGCGCCTGCCTCGATGGCGCCGCGCTCTCCCGCCCGGCGCGGAATCCACACCAGGCGCGCGCCGGTCGCGGTCGCGGCCCGTACGGCGGCGGTGAGCCCGCCGGGCACGGCGGCGAGCCGCTCGCCGACCACGATCACCGCGCCCGGGGAGAGCAGCGCCTCGGCCGCCGCGGCGCCTTCGCCCTCCAGGCCGACTCGGCCCGACAGGGCATCAAGCCACTCCGTCTCGGTGCCGGGAGCCGCGGGCAGCAGCGTGCCGCCCGCCTTCTCCAGGCCCCGGCTCGCGAACGTCGCGAGGGAGAACGTCCGCTGGCCGTGCTTGCGCCATGCCTTGCGAAGCCGCAGGAAGACCCCGGGCGCCTCCTCCTCGGCCTCGAAGCCGACGAGCAGCACCGCGGGTGCCTTCTCCAGTTCCGCGTACGTGACTCCGGCGCCGTCGAGATCCCGGCCACGGCCCGCGACCCGGGCGGCGAGGAAGTCGGCCTCCTCGCTGCTGTGCACGCGCGCGCGGAAGTCGATGTCGTTCGTGTCGAGCGCCACGCGCGCGTACTTGCTGTACGCGTAGGCGTCCTCCACGGTGAGGCGCCCGCCGGTCAGCACACCAGCACGGCCGCGCGCGGCGGCGAGCCCGGTGGCCGCGGCTTCCAGGGCCTCGGGCCAACTGGCCGTCTCCAGCTCACCCGTCTCCGCGTTGCGCACCAGCGGCGTGGTGAGGCGGTCCGGCTTCTGCGCGTAACGGAAGCCGAAGCGCCCCTTGTCGCAGAGCCACTCCTCGTTGACCTCGGGGTCGTCCGCCGCCAGGCGCCGCATGACCTTGCCGCGCCGGTGGTCGGTACGGGTCGCGCAGCCGCCCGCGCAGTGCTCGCACACCGAGGGCGACGACACCAGGTCGAAGGGCCGCGAGCGGAAGCGATACGCCGCCGAGGTCAGCGCGCCGACCGGACAGATCTGGATGGTGTTGCCGGAGAAGTACGACTCGAAGGGGTCGCCCTCGCCCGTGCCGACCTGCTGGAGCGCGCCGCGCTCGATCAGCTCGATCATCGGGTCGCCCGCGATCTGGTTCGAGAACCGGGTGCAGCGCGCGCAGAGCACGCACCGCTCGCGGTCGAGAAGGACCTGCGTGGAGATCGGCACCGGCTTCTCGTACGTCCGCTTCTTGCCCTCGAAGCGGCTGTCCGGGTCGCCGACCTGCATCGCCTGGTTCTGCAGGGGGCACTCGCCGCCCTTGTCGCAGACCGGGCAGTCCAGCGGGTGGTTGATGAGGAGCAGCTCCATCACTCCGCGCTGGGCCTTCTCGGCGACCGGCGAGGACAGCTGCGACTTCACGACCATGCCGTCGGTGCAGGTGATGGTGCAGGAGGCCATCGGCTTGCGCTGGCCCTCCACCTCGACGATGCACTGGCGGCAGGCGCCCGCCGGGTCGAGCAGCGGGTGGTCGCAGAAGCGCGGGATCTCGATGCCGAGGAGCTCGGCGGCCCGGATGACCAGCGTTCCCTTGGGGACGCTGATCTCGATGCCGTCGATCGTCAGCGACACGAGGTCTTCCGGCGGAACCGCCGCCTCGCCTCCACCGGAGGGAGCGCTGTTTGTGGTCACTGTCATGCGTTCACCTCCGAATGTGCGGCGGGCCGGTCGGCCCAGAGAGTCGACTTGGCCGGGTCGAAGGGGCAGCCCTTGCCGGTGATGTGCTGCTCGTACTCCTCGCGGAAGTACTTGAGCGAGGAGAAGATCGGCGACGCGGCGCCGTCACCGAGGGCGCAGAACGACTTGCCGTTGATGTTGTCGGCGATGTCGTTGAGCTTGTCCAGGTCGGACATGACGCCCTTGCCCGCCTCGATGTCCCGGAGCAACTGCACCAGCCAGTACGTCCCTTCGCGGCAGGGCGTGCACTTGCCGCAGGACTCGTGGGCGTAGAACTCGGTCCAGCGCGTGACGGCCCGCACGACGCAGGTCGTCTCGTCGAAGCACTGCAGCGCCTTCGTGCCGAGCATCGACCCGGCGGCGCCCACTCCCTCGTAGTCCAGCGGGACGTCGAGGTGCTCGTCGGTGAACATCGGCGTCGAGGAGCCGCCCGGCGTCCAGAACTTCAGCCGGTGGCCGGCCCGCATCCCGCCGCTCATGTCGAGCAGCTGGCGCAGCGTGATGCCGAGCGGGGCCTCGTACTGGCCGGGGCTGGTGACGTGGCCGCTCAGCGAATAGAGCGTGAAGCCGGGGGACTTCTCGCTTCCCATCGACTTGAACCACTCTTTTCCGCGATTCAGGATCGCGGGAACCGACGCGATGGACTCGACGTTGTTGACGACAGTGGGGCATGCGTAGAGGCCCGCGACGGCCGGGAAAGGGGGACGCAGTCGCGGCTGGCCACGGCGGCCTTCGAGCGAGTCGAGCAGCGCGGTCTCCTCACCACAGATGTACGCGCCCGCACCCGCGTGCACGGTGAGTTCGAGGTCGAGTCCGCTGCCCAGGATGTTCTCGCCCAGGAATCCCGCCTCTTTCGCCTCACGCACGGCCTCGTGCAACCGCCTGAGCACGGGGACGACTTCACCGCGCAGGTAGATGAAGGCATGCGAAGAACGGATCGCGTAGCAGGCGATCACGATCCCCTCGATGAGGGAATGCGGGTTCGCGAAGAGGAGCGGGATGTCCTTGCAGGTCCCCGGCTCCGACTCGTCGGCGTTGACAACTAGATAGTGCGGCTTTCCGTCTCCCTGCGGAATGAACTGCCATTTCATTCCGGTGGGGAATCCCGCGCCGCCCCTGCCCCGCAGGCCGGAGTCCTTCACGTACGCGATGAGGTCGTCCGGCGCCATGGCCAGGGCCTTGCGCAGGCCCTCGTAGCCCTCGTGCCGCCGGTAGGTCTCCAGCGTCCAGGACTTCTCCTCGTCCCAGAACGCCGAAAGGACCGGTGCGAGCAGCTTCTCGGGGCTCGTCTCGTTGTCGATCTCGGCTGCCAAGGTCATCACTCCCCCTCCTCGGCGGTCGGTCCGGCCGGGTGGGCCGGGTCGGATGCCGAGGTTTCCTGCGGTGCGTCGTGCGAGCTGAGGTGCTCGGCAGGTGCCTCGTCCTGCGGGCCGCCCGTGCGCGGGTGCACCACGCGCGGCTGGGGCAGATCGCCCTTGGCCAGGCGCAGTCCGATCAGCGAGGCCGGGCCCGCGCCGCCGCTCGCCTCGACGGCGCCCGCGCGCTCGTCGGGGAAGCCCGCCAGAATCCGGGCCGTCTCCTTGTACGTGCACAAGGGGGCGCCGCGGGTCGGTTCGACCTGCACGCCCGCGCGCAGGTCGTCGACGAGCCGCTTGGCGGTCTCGGGGGTCTGGTTGTCGAAGAACTCCCAGTTGACCATCACGACGGGAGCGAAGTCACAGGCCGCGTTGCACTCGATGTGCTCCAGCGTGACCTTGCCGTCCTCCGTGGTCCCTTCGTTGCCGACTCCCAGGTGCTCCTGGAGCGACTCGAAGATCGCGTCGCCGCCCATGACGGCGCACAGGGTGTTCGTGCAGACGCCGACCTGGTAGTCGCCGGAGGGCTTGCGCCGGTACATCGTGTAGAAGGTCGCGACCGCGGTGACCTCGGCGGTGGTCAGGCCGAGCACCTCCGCGCAGAAGGCCATGCCCGTGCGCGTGACGTGGCCCTCCTCGGACTGCACCAGGTGCAGCAGCGGGAGCAGCGCGGACCGGGAGTCCGGGTAGCGGGCGATGACCTCCTTGGCGTCCGCGTCGAGCCTGGCCCGTACGTCGGCCGGATAGTCGGGGGCGGGGAGTTGGGGCATGCCCAGGCTGACGCCCGTGCCCTGCTGGGGAGTGGTGGTCACCGGTCGACGCCTCCCATCACGGGGTCGATGGACGCGACGGCGACGATGACGTCGGCGACCTGGCCGCCTTCGCACATCGCCGCCATGGCCTGCAGGTTGGTGAAGGACGGGTCGCGGAAGTGGACCCGGTAGGGGCGGGTGCCGCCGTCGGAGACGACGTGCACGCCGAGTTCGCCCTTGGGCGACTCGACCGCGGTGTACGCCTGCCCGGCCGGGACCCGGAAGCCCTCGGTCACCAGCTTGAAGTGGTGGATCAGGGACTCCATGGAGGTGCCCATGATCTTCTTGATGTGGTCGAGCGAGTTGCCGAGGCCGTCCGGGCCGAGCGCGAGCTGCGCGGGCCAGGCGATCTTCTTGTCGGCGACCATGACCGGGCCGGGCGCGAGCCGGTCCAGGCACTGCTCGACGATGCGCAGCGACTGGCGCATCTCCTCCAGGCGGATGAGGAAGCGTCCGTAGGAGTCGGCGGTGTCGGCGGTCGGGACGTCGAACTCGTAGTTCTCGTAGCCGCAGTAGGGCTGCGCCTTGCGCAGGTCGTGCGGCAGGCCCGCCGAGCGCAGGACCGGGCCCGTGGCGCCGAGCGCCATGCAGCCGGCGAGGTCGAGATAGCCGACGTCCTGCATGCGGGCCTTGAAGATGGGGTTCCCGGTGGCGAGCTTGTCGTACTCGCCGAGGTTCTTCCGCATCTTCTTCACGAACTCGCGCATCTGGTCCACTGCCCCCGGAGGCAGGTCCTGGGCGAGGCCGCCGGGCCGGATGAACGCGTGGTTCATGCGCAGACCGGTGATCAGCTCGAAGATGTCGAGAACGAGTTCACGATCCCGGAAGCCGTAGATCATGATGGTCGTCGCGCCCAGCTCCATGCCGCCGGTGGCGATGCACACCAGGTGCGAGGAGAGCCGGTTGAGCTCCATCAGGAGCACGCGGATGACCGAGGCGCGGTCCGGGATCTGGTCCTCGATGCCGAGGAGCTTCTCGACCCCGAGGCAGTACGCCGTCTCGTTGAAGAACGGCGTCAGGTAGTCCATGCGCGTGACGAACGTCGTGCCCTGCGTCCACGTGCGGTATTCGAGGTTCTTCTCGATGCCCGTGTGCAGATAGCCGATGCCGCAGCGGGCCTCGGAGACGGTCTCGCCCTCGATCTCCAGGATGAGCCGGAGCACACCATGGGTGGAGGGGTGCTGCGGACCCATGTTGACGATGATGCGCTCGTCGTCGGACCGGGCCGCGGACTGGACGACCTCGTCCCAGTCGCCGCCGGTGACCGTATATACGGTCCCCTCGGTCGTTTCGCGGGCGGAAGCATGAGAAGTGGACATCAGCTGTACGACCTCCGCTGGTCCGGAGCCGGGATCTGGGCGCCCTTGTACTCGACGGCGATACCGCCGAGGGGGTAGTCCTTGCGCTGCGGGAAGCCCTGCCAGTCGTCCGGCATCATGATCCGCGTGAGCGCCGGGTGACCGTCGAAGATCAGGCCGAAGAAGTCGTACGCCTCGCGCTCGTGCCAGTCGTTCGTCGGATAGACCGTCACCAGCGAGGGGACGTGCGGATCGGCGTCGGGGGCACTGACTTCGAGCCGGATCAGGCGGTTGTGGGTGATCGAGCGCAGGTGGTAGACGGCGTGCAGCTCGCGGCCCTTGTCCTCCAGGAAGTGCACCCCCGAGACGCCCGTGCAGAGCTCGAAGCGCAGGGCCGGGTCGTCGCGCAGGGTCTGCGCGACCCGGACGAGGTGTTCGCGCGCGATGTGGAAGGTGAGTTCGTCGCGGTCGACGACCGTCTTCTCGATCGCGTTCTCCGGCAGGAGCCCCTGCTCTTCCAGGGCTCCTTCCAGTTCGTCCGCCACTTCGTCGAACCAGCCGCCGTAGGGACGCGCGGAGGCGCCCGGCAGGGTGATGGTCCGTACGAGGCCGCCGTAACCGGACGTGTCGCCGCCGTTGTTGGCGCCGAACATGCCCCTGCGGACGCCGATGACCTTGCCGGCCTCGTCCCGGGGGGCGGGGACGCCGTTTCCGTTCAGGTGTTCGTCGTGCTCGTCGTGCGCGTCGCTCACCGCAGCAGCCCCTTCATCTCGATGGTGGGGAGCGCCTTGAGGGCCGCCTCCTCCGCCTCGCGGGCCGCTTCCTCGGCGTTGACCCCGAGCTTGCCGCCCTGGATCTTCTGGTGGAGCTTGAGGATCGCGTCCATCAACATCTCCGGCCGCGGCGGACAGCCGGGCAAATAGATGTCAACAGGGACAATGTGGTCCACGCCCTGCACAATCGCGTAATTGTTGAACATCCCGCCCGATGAAGCGCAAACCCCCATGGAAATGACCCACTTGGGGTTGGGCATCTGGTCATAGACCTGCCGCAGGACCGGCGCCATCTTCTGGCTCACGCGGCCCGCCACGATCATCAGATCGGCCTGCCGCGGCGAACCGCGGAAGACCTCCATGCCGAAGCGCGCCAGGTCGTAGCGCCCGGCCCCCGTCGTCATCATCTCGATGGCGCAGCACGCGAGGCCGAAGGTCGCGGGGAAGACGGATGACTTGCGCACCCAGCCCGCGGCCTGTTCGACGGTGGTCAGCAGAAATCCGCTCGGCAGTTTCTCTTCGAGTCCCATGCTCTTGGCCCCTCAGACCTTTAGTCCCATTCCAGGCCGCCACGCCGCCATACGTACGCGTACGCGACGAAGACGGTGAGCACGAAGAGCAGCATCTCCACGAGCCCGAAAATCCCCAGCGCGTCGAAGGTGACGGCCCAGGGGTAAAGGAAGACGATCTCGATGTCGAAGACGATGAAGAGCATCGCCGTCAGGTAGTACTTGATCGGGAATCGCCCGCCGCCGGCCGGAGTCGGCGTCGGCTCGATACCGCACTCATACGCCTCGAGCTTGGCGCGGTTGTACCGCTTTGGACCGATAAGCGTGGCCATGACCACGGAGAAGATCGCAAAGCCTGCCCCGAGGGCTCCCAGCACGAGGATGGGCGCATAGGCGTTCACGCTCCTCGCTCCTCTCAGTCGGCACTGACTGTTGGCGGTTGCTTTGGGCCGCGGCCCGCACTCACGAAGATCGCGTACATGTGAAGCAGGTCACAAGCCCAACTGCACCGCATCTTATGCCTGCCGGTCTGTGATCTGCGACACGGGGTGCGACAACGGCTTTGTGATCTCCACCACCTGACGAAGGATCATGAAGTCGGATGAGCGGTGATCTTCATACTCGAAGCGCCTGAGTGATCACCAGAGGTGACATCTCAGCGGGTTACCGCTGGTCGAGAGGGGGTTGCTATATCAAGCAATGGTCGCCGCAGGCAAATTGGCGCTGGACATGGCGGCTTGATAGTGGCGGCGCGTTCACACCCCGGAGGGAGAGGTGTGAACAAACGTGGACACTCGCGGCCGCGTGCACCGATTCACTAGCTGGGCGACGGACGGTCGCCGGCGAGCACGGCCGCGGATGACCGCAGGTGGCCGCAGGAGGTCTCGAGTGGCCCCAGGAGGTCGCGAGTGGCCGCAAAGAGGGCTGCACGCGAGCCGCACACCGTCGGCACGCGTGCGCACGCACGAGCACCCGCGGGACACGCGAGGCACATGTCGTCACCGTTCGGACAAATCAGCACCGGCCCGGCACCGGCTCTCCGTCGATCGCCCGTCGATCCGTCACCAATCCCCCACGCGGCCAACAACCCTGATTTCTTCGGGATATCTCAGAAAGGTCTCGGCCTGATCTCAGGGAGATCCCCTAGGGTCGAGCATGTGACCTGCATCACGTGCTGACGGACCGTGAAAAAGCCGGGCTTGGCCAACCGGCTCAACCGGTGGTAGTCCATGGGCAATTCGGGCGTATCGCAGAAAACCCATGATCACAGGCGTGATCGCCACTGTCCGCATTGCCCGTTACGGCGTCAATAAGAAGTGACACGCCCGGGATTCGGGGACTCCGGGGGCAACTGTGGCGCACCCCACGTTTCTTGATGGGAACCCTGACTCCCTGATAGCGGTTGTTCTCATGTCCCACACCGCTCACATACCCAGCCACCGGAAGCCCCGTCGTAGCGCCACGAAGCAGGCCCTGCGCGCCGGAGTTGCCGGTGGCGTCCTCAGCACCCTGGCAGTGGCCGCGGCCGCTGGCACGGCGAACGCCGCCGAGCCGGTGACCGAGACCATCGAAATGCCTACGCTCACCACGGATCTGTCCACGCAGATCGCGCAGTCCGCTGAGGCCACCCAGCAGACCGCCGACAGCTACCAGCTCCGTGCCGAGCAGGACGCGGCCGCCGTGAAGGCCGCCAAGCAGGCCAAGGAAGACCAGGCGAAGGCCGAGAAGAAGGCCGAAGCCAAGGCGAAGGCCGAGGCCGCCGCCAAGAAGAAGGCCGAGGAGGAGCGCGCCTCGCGTTCCGCCGAGCGCACCACGCTCAGCGCCGCCGGCGGCTCCAGCGCCTCCACCGTCGACACGCCCGCTCCGGCCAGCGGCAGCGTCGGCACGGTCATCAGCTTCCTGAAGGCCCAGCTCGGCGACGCGTACGTCATGGGTGCCTCCGGACCCAACGCCTGGGACTGCTCCAGCCTCGTCCAGGCCGCGTTCAAGCAGGCGGGCGTGGACCTTCCGCGCGTCTCGCAGGACCAGTCGGTCTCCGGTACGCCGGTCTCGCTCTCCAACGTCCAGGTGGGCGACATCCTTTACTGGGGTGGCGCGGGCTCCGCGTACCACGTGGGTGTGTACATCGGTAACGGCCAGTACCTCGACGCCGCCAACCCCGGCAAGGGCGTTGTCATCCAGGACCTGTCGGGCTACCCCGCCGACGGTGCCGTGCGCGTCCTCTGAGGACCCTCACAGACACGCAGGCGCGTAGAACAGATACGTAGAAGGGCCGGGAACCCCCAGCGGGTTCCCGGCCCTTCTACGCGTCCTCAGACCTGTGCCCGGTCCTCGCGCCCGGTCCTTACGCCTTCGGGGCCACCTTGCTCAGGCCGTTGATGATGCGGTCCATCGCGTCGCCGCCCGTCGGATCGGTGAGGTTCGCCAGCATCTTCAGCGTGAAGCGCATCAGCATCGGGTGGGTCAGACCACGCTGCGTCGCGATCTTCATGATCTTGGGGTTGCCGATGAGCTTCACGAAGGCGCGGCCCAGGGAGTAGTAGCCGCCGTAGGTGTCCTTGAGGACCTTCGGGTAGCGCTGGAGCGCCAGTTCGCGCTGGCCGGGGGTCTGCCGGGCGTGCGCCTGGACGACGACGTCCGCCGCGATCTGCCCGGACTCCATGGCGTACGCGATGCCCTCGCCGTTGAACGGGTTCACCATGCCGCCCGCGTCGCCCACCAGGAGCAGGCCCTTGGTGTAGTGCGGCTGGCGGTTGAAGGCCATGGGCAGTGCGGCGCCGCGGATCGGCATCGTCATGTTGTCCGGGGTGTAGCCCCACTCCTCCGGCATCGACGCGCACCAGGCCTTCAACACCTCGCGCCAGTCCAGCTCCTTGTAGGCGGAGGAGGAGTCGAGGATGCCGAGCCCGACGTTCGACGTGCCGTCGCCCATGCCGAAGACCCAGCCGTAGCCGGGAAGGAGCCGGTCCTCGGCGCCGCGGCGGTCCCACAGCTCCAGCCAGGACTCCAGGTAGTCGTCGTCGTGGCGGGGCGAGGTGAAGTACGTACGGACCGCGACGCCCATCGGGCGGTCCTCGCGGCGGTGCAGTCCCATCGCGAGGGAGAGCCGCGTCGAGTTGCCGTCCGCGGCGACCACCAGCGGGGCGTGGAAGGTGACCGGGGTCTTCTCCTCGCCCATCTTCGCGTGCACGCCGGTGATGCGGCCCGTGCGGTCGTCGATGACCGGGGCGCCGACGTTGCAGCGCTCGTGCAGGCGGGCGCCCGCCTTCTGGGCCTGGCGGGCGAGCTGCTCGTCGAAGTCGTCGCGCTTACGGACCAGGCCGTAGTTCGGGTAGGCGGCGAGTTCCGGCCAGTCGAGCTGGAGCCGGACACCGCCGCCGATGATGCGCAGGCCCTTGTTCCGCAGCCAGCCCGCTTCCTCGGAGATGTCGATCCCCATGGACACCAGCTGTTTGGTGGCACGCGGCGTCAGACCGTCTCCGCACACCTTCTCCCGCGGGAACGCGGTCTTTTCGAGGAGGAGTACGTCGAGTCCGGCCTTCGCCAGGTAGTAGGCCGTCGTGGAACCGGCTGGCCCGGCCCCGACGACGATCACATCAGCGGTGTGTTCGGAGAGGGGCTGGGGCTCGGTCACGGCGGGTTCTCCCCAAGGCTCGAAATCTGTGTGCCGGCAGGCACGGGATATGGGCAGTCTATGCAGCGGTACTGATCCGCCAGCCGAAGGGCCACCCGTGACAAAGCAGGCACTGCCGACCGAGACCCTGCCCGCCGTACAGCTGCGCGTCCCGACCCACGAGGACGCCTTCGTCTGGCACCGGCTCTTCGACGACCCCGACGTCATGGAGTTCCACGGCGGCGCGTCGGCCGAACTCTCCGTCTACGAGGAGCTGACCGCCCGGCAGCGCAGACACGACGCCGAACACGGTTTCTGCCTCTGGACATTGCTCGACGCCGACGGAGAGCCGATCGGCTTCACCGGAGCGCAGCCCTGGCCGCACGAATGGGGACCCAAGGGCCAGATCGAGATCGGCTGGCGGCTCGGCCGCGCCGCCTGGGGCAAGGGGTACGCCACAGCCGCCGCGCGGGCGACCCTGGAGCGGGTGCGCGCCGCGGGCGTACGGGACGTGGTGGCGATGGTCGACGCCCGCAACGCACGGTCCGTGGCGGTGACCCGGCGCCTCGGCATGCGACTGGCACAGACGCTCACGACGCCGGTGGGCAAGCGGGACGCACTCCAGTTCGGGCTCGCGCTGTAGCGGCTCTGGCCGGCGGGCGGTGGGGCGACGCGGGTCGGTGAGAAGGGAGAGGGGGCGCGGCGCGGGGAGAGGGGGCGCCGCACCGCTTCCGGCCGGTGCTTCGGCGGGGCTACCCTGCCAATACCGCCGCCGGGGGTGACATCCGTGCCGAAGACGCCCAGGACAGACGAAGTGCGCGTACCGCGCCTCACCGGTCTCATGGCCGTGGACGCGCGCGAGGCGGCGGCGAAGCACGGCGTGTTGCTCGCGGCGCCGGACCGCCCCGACTTCCACCTGGCTGTCGTCGATTACGTGGTCCGGCAGTACCCCACACACGGCGTCTGGATCCCGCGCGATGCCGTGGTCACCGTCTGGTTCGAGCTGGGCCCCGACGACACCGGCGGCGCCGGAGTCCGCGAGCCGCGCCGTCCGGAGCCGCCGGACGGCGGGCTGCACCGCGAGACGGCCGAGCCGGGGCCGGAGGTCGGCGCCGTCTGGTAGTGGTCCCGGGGCCTGATTGATGCCCCTGGGGTCCGGGGTCTGGTGAAGGTCCCCGGGACCTGGATGCGTGTCCCCGGAGTCTGGTGCATGTCCCCGGGGTCTGGTGCGTGTCCCCGGTCGAAGCCGGCCCCGTACGCCTCAGCCGTTGATGCGCCAGTGTTCGAGCGCCGTCCGGTGGATCTCCGCGCCCTCGCTCGTGGGCCAGAAGTCCGCGCGCCAGGAGAGCTGGATGGCGTACTCGGTGCCGTTGTCGGCGACGTAACTCTGGTTCAGGGCGTGGATCTCGCGGCCCGCCGTGTCGGTGAAGGTGTACTCCCAGATGGCACCGCTGCGGCCCTGGAACGTGTTCGGTTCGAGCCGGATACGCTGGTAGTCCGACTTCTTGGGGTCCTTCTTGGCGTCCTTCTCGATGGTCGTGAAGTTCTCGTACGAGGTGTAGTCGGCGTTCGGGACCACGCCGACCAGGAACTCCTCCCGGCCGGTCGACCCCGCGTACACGGTCTGCCCCGGACGGTCCTCGCCCTGCCGGTTCCAGCCGTCGGGCACGGCGAACTCGAAGCCGCTCACGTCGGAGACCACGTCGAAGCCGGTGGGTACGTCGGGGGCCTCGTCCACGGTGTCCGGGCTCTCGTCCGGCTCTTCCGGGGTGGGCGAGGGGGACGGCGACTCGGCCGAACCGTCGATGTCTTCTGTGTCCTCGGGGGCCTCGGGGCCCTCAGGGCCCTCGGAACGACCGGTGTCGTCGGTCCGGCTGATGGCGGGCTTGTCGTCCTTGCCGCCGGCCTTGTCCGCTTTGCCGTCGTCACCGTCTTGCAGGATCAGGACCCCGGCCGCGATGCCGCCGCCGATGACCAGGGCGGCGGTGAGGGTCGCGATCCAGAGGGCGGTACGGCGGGGCTCCGGGACAGTGGGCGGGGGCTGGGACTGGTAGGCGTGCGGGTCGTAGGGGCCGGGGCCGTAGGAGGCGGGGGCGTAGGCGGGGTTCGCGGCCGGGACGTACGTGGGCTGGTCGTGGGCGGACTGGGGCATGGGGGCGGCCGGGTGCGCGGGAGCGGCAACTTCCGCCGCCGGGATGTCCGGCGTCGGGGCGTCCTGCGTAGGGGCGTCCGGCGTGACGGGGCCCACGGCACCTGCGGCACCCGCACCGCCCCCGGCAGCCTCAAAGGACGCGGGCGTACCGGCAGACCCGCCCGGCACCGGCGGTACCACCGGCACCACCGGCATCGGCAGCACGCCAACCCCCGTCGGCTGCCCCGCCACCTGAAGCAGGAACGGCGCGACGAGTGCCGCGACGAAGACCCAGAGCAGCCCGAAGAGCAGCGCGTCCGGCACGCTCACGCCCGCCTCGAAAGTGCCGTTGCCCGAGCCGCCCGAGCTGCCGCCTCCGCCGAACTCCGCCGAGGCGCTTCCGGTGGCGTCGACGCTGACACCGCCGACCCCGGCGAGCAGCAGGAAGAGCCCGAAGAAGATCCCGGCGGCGAGCAGTTGCTCTCCCCGGTGTGCCGAGCGGCGTGCGGCCAGGACGCCGAGGGTCAGCGCACAGACGAGCCCGAGCGCCAACGCCCCCACGATCGACCAGTCGTTGGTGACGTCCCCCAGCTCGGACAGCCCGAAGGACTCGCTCTCGTATCCCCCGCCGTACGCCGAACTGCTCCCCTGCACCGACGCTTCGAGCGGTGCTCCCCAGCCGAGCCCGAGCGCCGCGGCGCCGAGGTTCGGCAGCAGGAGCAGGGCGATGACCAGCGGGGACACGTCGCTCTCGTCGAGGTCGAGCGCGCGTTCGAGGTCGTCGATCTGGGCGATGCTGATGAAGGCGACGAGCGAGCAGAGCACCAGCACGACAGCGAGTGCGCGCAGCGCGGTCCCGGCGGCACGGAACGTCGCCTGCCAGCCCGGCCGTTGTGCCAGCCAGGGGGCGAGGTCGTGGCGGTGCAGTACGCCGAAGGAGACGGCGAGGCCGAGCACGAGCGCCCCGAGCGCGGCGAGCACCGGCGAGGAGGAGAGTTCGACGCCCTCGATCTCGGGCTGCGCGAAGAGGCTGAGCACGAGAGTGCCGACGGTCACCAACAGCGTGACGCGTACGGCCGCTTCGAGCCCCGCCGTGCCGCCGCCATGACCTCCGACGTGACCTCCGCCGTGGCCTCCGTCGCGCAGGAGAATGCGGCTGCGCAGGACGCGTACGCCGATGAAGAGGGCCCCGATCCACAGGGCGGTGGCGGTGAGGGGAATGAGGTGCAGGGTTGCGCTGCCGTCGAAAGCCGCGTCCACACCGGGGCCCTCGCTGCCGAAGACCGACGCCTGTTGCCGGTCGCTCCCCGAGACCTCGAAGCCGCCGCCCACGGCCTGGAGCAGCATCGCGAGAGCGATCCGCATCCGCTCGCCGAAGCCGACGACGACGTCACCGTCACCCTGCCCGTAGGACGGAATGGCCATCGCGACGGCCGCGACGAGCACCAACCCGACTGGCCACAGGGCAGCTTGAGCGGCCCCGGCCCAGTCCCCGCGGAACGCCCGCCCGATGAAGGCACCGACCGGCGAAGGCGCGGAGGGCGCTCCCGGAACGTACGCGGGCGGCGGCGGGGACGCGGGGGCGGCCGGAAGTCCGGGCGCGGTAAGGGAAGTTGCGGTGAACCCCGGCCCGACAGGCGCGCCCGCCTCGGGCCCGCTGCCGGGAGCGTCAGGCTCAGGCTCCACCGAAGCCGAATCCGCAGCCAAAGCTGAATCCGCAGCCGAGGTCGAACCCGCAGCCGAATCCGCTGGCGCGGGCGTATCCCCAGCCCCAGCCGCATCCCCAACCGCAGCCGCAGCCGCAGCCACATCAACATCCGCCGCAGTCGCCCCGCCAAGCTCCGCGGCAGGCAGAAGCACAGGCCCCGCGTCCACAGACGTGTCGCGCGGACGCTCGCGCCCGCACTTCATGCAGAAGCGAGCCTCGTCAGGGGTGGAGGCCCCGCAGTGAGGACAGTTCGACGCCATGGGGACGCTCCGTCGGTGGGGAGATGACCAAAGACCGACCCGTGCCGAACAATCCCGCAACGGCCGACACGAAAGAGCGGCTTCGCATCGACACCGCCGCGTCGGCGGAGTCGTATCACAACGGACACATCTTGCCCGGCGGCTGGTTCCCGTCAACTCGGTTCACAGCGGAATAATTTGTACGCTGCCCGCTGTCGGCGCCCCGTGGCAGGTCTACGCCTTGAAACCCCGGTGCAGCGCGACGACCCCACCGGTGAGATTCCGCCACGCCACCTTCGACCAGCCCGCGTCCTGCAGCATCGCGGCCAGCGTCGGCTGGTCCGGCCAGGAGCGGATGGACTCCGCGAGATAGACGTACGCGTCGGGGTTGGAGGAGACGGCGCGCGCGACCGGCGGCAGCGCCCGCATCAGGTACTCCTCGTAGACCGTGCGGAACGGCGCCCACGTCGCGTGCGAGAACTCGCTGATGACGACCCGGCCGCCGGGCTTGGTCACGCGGTACATCTCCCGCAGCGCCTGGTCCGTCTCCCGGACGTTGCGCAGCCCGAAGGAGATCGTGACGGCGTCGAACGTGTCGTCCTTGAAGGGCAGCTTCGTCGCGTCCCCGGCCGTGAACGGCATCCAGGGGTGGCGCCCCTTGCCGACCTGCAGCATGCCGAGCGAGAAGTCGCAGGGCACGACGTACGCGCCCGCCTGCGCGAAGGGCTGTGACGAGGTGGCTGTCCCGGCGGCGAGATCGAGGACCTTCTGCGCGGGGCGCGCGTCGACGGCCTTCGCGACCGCCTTGCGCCACAGCCGGGCCTGCCCGAGCGACAGCACGTCGTTCGTGAGGTCGTACCGTTCCGCCACGTCGTCGAACATCGAGGCGACTTCGTGCGGCTGCTTGTCCAGAGATGCGCGGGTCACCCGGCCATTGTGTCAGGCCGGTCTTCTGTCTTGGCGGCGGCCCGCTTCGCCTGCGGCGGGCCTCTCTCGCGGGAGCGTTTGCTCGGGGCCGGTCGTCCAGCGGGTGCGGGGATGGTGTGGTTGCTCGCGCCGTTCCCCGCGCCCCTGAAGCCCCCTTCGGCGGCCCGCCTCGCCCGCGGCGGCCTCTTCGCCTGCGGCGGGGCCTCCGGCGGGTGCGGGGATGGTGTGGTTGCTCGCGCCGTTCCCCGCTCCCCTGAGGGCGCCCCTGCGGGGCTGCCCTCAGGCTCGGGTGCCCTCAGGCTGGGCTGGGCTGCTTCAGCTGGCTCGGTACACCATTCTGCCGCCCAGCACCGTTGCCACGCACGTTCCCGCGCCCTGCCGCACCAGGGCTGCGCGGTCGGTCACGTCGAAGATCGCGAAGCGGGCGGGGGAGCCCGTCGTCAGGGGCGACAGGAGGACCAGGGGTGCCGGCGACAGGGACGCGGGGCCCGGCAGCCGATCCGGGCGCCGGCCCACCGCGAGGCCCGCCCTGCGGACGGTGTCCAGGACGGGCCGGGCCTTCAGTTCGCCCGCGACGGCCACCGTGCCGTGCGCGAAGAGCCGCTGCACGCCCCTGCGCGCGCTGGCACCCAGGCGGGACGGGTCGGCGCGGAAGATCGCCCGCGCACGCTCCCCGCCGATGGGCTCCGTGCCGAGCCGGTCGGCCTCCCGCGGGTCGGGGTGGTAGGTGGCCTCCAGGAGCTCGGGGCCGTACACGTTGAGCAGGCCCGGGGTGAGGATGCCGGGCCAGCGCCGGACGCGGGCCGCCGGATGCGCGGCGGCCAGCTCCTCGTACGGGCCGACGGCGGCGATGCTCGCCCCGTCGACCAGGACCGCCGCCTCCGGTGTCCCCTCGGCGACGTGAAGTGTGCGCAAGACGGCCTCAGTTGGAAGCGAGGAGCTTCAGCTCGGGGTGGGCCGTGCCGCCCTCGATCGCCGTGGACGAGATGTGCGAGGCGACGCGGTCGTCGGTCGGGTCGTTCGCCGGGTCGTCGTGCACGACGAGGTGCTCGTACGTCGTGGCGCGCTGGGCCGGGACACGGTCCGCGGTGCGGATCATGTCGATCATGTCGCGCAGGTTGTTGCGGTGCTTGGCGCCGGCGGAGGAGACGACGTTCTCCTCCAGCATCACGGAGCCGAGGTCGTCCGCGCCGTAGTGCAGGGTGAGCTGCCCCGCCTCCTTGCCGGTGGTCAGCCAGGAACCCTGGATGTGGGCGACGTTGTCGAGGAAGATCCGCGAGATCGCGATCATGCGGATGTACTCGAAGATGCTGGCCTGGGTCCGGCCCTTGAGGTGGTTGTTCTCGGGCTGGTACGTGTACGGGATGAAGGCCCGGAAGCCCCCGGTCCGGTCTTGCAGGTCACGGATCATCCGCAGGTGCTCGATGCGCTCGGCGTTGGTCTCGCCCGTACCCATGAGCATCGTGGACGTCGACTCGACGCCGAGCTCGTGCGCGATCTCCATGATCTCCAGCCAGCGCTCGCCGCTCTCCTTGAGCGGGGCGATGGCCTTGCGCGGACGGGCCGGGAGCAGCTCGGCACCGGCACCGGCGAAGGAGTCGAGCCCGGCGGCGTGGATGCGCTGGATCGCCTCCTTGGCGGAGACCTTCGAGATGCGGGCCATGTGCTCGACCTCGGAGGCGCCGAGGGAGTGGATGACCAGCTGCGGGAAGTTCTTCTTGATCGCCGAGAAGTGCTCTTCGTAGTACTCGACGCCGAAGTCCGGGTGGTGCCCGCCCTGGAACATGACCTGCGTGCCACCGAGCTCGACGGTCTCGGCGCAGCGCCGCAGGATGTCGTCGAGGTCGCGCGTCCAGCCCTTCTTGGTGTCCTTCGGGGCGGCGTAGAAGGCGCAGAACTTGCAGGCGGTCACACACACGTTGGTGTAGTTGATGTTCCGCTCGATGATGTACGTCGCGATGTGCTCGGTCCCCGCGTACCGGCGGCGGCGGATGGCGTCCGCGGCGGCGCCGAGCGCGTGCAGCGGGGCATCGCGGTAGAGGTCGAGCGCCTCTTCCTCGCTGATCCGCCCACCTGCGGCGGCACGGTCGAGCACGGACTGAAGGTCGGCCTTCTCGGTCACCGGGGCGTCCCTTTCGTAAGGGTTCTGGACGGACTGATTCAGCGTACGCCAGGCGATCTGGCCGTCCGACGTCAGGCGGCATACGCCCCGGCAAGCAGCCCCAGAAACGCCCCGCCGATCAGGAACGGCCCGAACGGGATGGCCGTCTTGCGCCCGGCGCGGCGGGCGACGACCAGGAAACCGCCGTACAGCGCGGCGAGCAGGAACCCGGCGAAGGTGCCGAGCAGCACCGCGCCCCATCCGTACCAGCCCAGGACCGCTCCCAGACTGAGCGCCAGCTTCACGTCGCCGAAGCCCATGCCGTTCGGGCTGATGAGAAAGAGCACGAAGTACGCACCGCCGAGCGCGAGCCCTCCGTAGAGCGCGTGGATCCAGGACCCGGCGTGCTCGGGCAGCACCGCGGCGCCCCCGAGGAGGACGAGCGCGGCCCCGGCGAGCGGCAGGGTCAGCACGTCGGGCAGCCGGTGCACCCCGAAGTCCACGACGGCGAGCAGCACCCCGAAGGGCGCGAGCAGCAGCCAGACGCCGAGCTCGGGCCGCGCGCCGGTGGCCGCGGCGAGGGCGGCGCAGACGAGGGCGGTGGCGAGGGCGACGGTCGTGGTCCGCGGCCCGTAGCGGGTCCCGTCGTGCCCGCACCGCGCGAGCCCGACCCACCCGCCCACGGGATGCCCGTCGGGGCACGCGGCGCGCCAGCCCTCGTCCGGCGCCACGGAGAGCCGGTAGACGGCACGGGGGACGAGCAGCCCGGCGGCGGCGCCCCAGAGGGCGCCGCCGAGGACGAGGATCAGCAACAAGAGGTCGACTTCCCGTTCCGATTCAGCGGGGTGTCAGCTGACCGCGGTGAGGCCACTGCGCCAAGCAGGAAGCAACTCGTCAAGCAGAGCCTCCGTCCGCGGCGGCACACCCCGCGCCCCGCTCCGCGCGACAAGATCGGCGGCGACCTGCTGCAAGCGGGCGGGATCGCCCACCGCGTGAGTGCCGCGCAGCAGCTCGTTCCAGAGCCGCTCGTCCCCCGGCGCGGACTTCAGCGAGGCGTTCAACGCCTCGATGGCCTTCTCCGCGCGCCCCTTCTCCAGGTGGAACTCGGAGAGGGCGAGCCCGATGTCGGCGACGAGCAGCGGCAGCTGCGCGTCGATGATCTCGTGCGTGAGCCACGCGTACCGCCCCTGCGGCCGGTCCTGGAGCAGCGGCCCGCGTACGAGCACCAGGGCGTCGGTGAGCATCCGCCCGCGGACGGCCCGGCTGTTGGCGCCGCGCCCCTGGGTCGCCTCGTGGTACAGCGAGCGCAGCACGTCCAGGTCGGAGACGACGGACTTGGCGAGCGTGAGCCGCCCGCTCTGGTCGGCCCGCAGCCGGGGCGACCCGTCGGGCTCGGTGCCGAGCCACTCCCGCAGTCGTTCGACGAGCGCGTCGCGTACGTCCTCGGTGACGCCGCGCGGCCACAGCGCGGAGGCAAGCACCCGCGGGTGCACGCCCTCGCGGTGCAGCAGGAGCAGCGCGAGCGCCTCGTGCAACAGCGGGCTGCGGTCACCGTCGGGCGTGTCGAGGCCGATGATCTCGTACGTTCCGACCAGGCGCGCGTACACCGCGGGCCGCCCCTGCTCGGTGACGTCGACGAGGAACGGCGGGGTGGCGCCCGTACGACCGGAACCGCTGCCGCCGCGGCCCTCCCCCTCGCCCTCGCCCGGATCGGCGTCGACGAACAGTTCCACGACGGCCCGCTGCTGGGCCTCGGGCAGCGTCTGCGCCTCGAGCTCGAGACCGAGGAGCGGGGCGAGCAGCTTGCCCCCTGCGGTGATCTCCATCTCCCAGGCGGCACCGGGCAGGTCGCCGGACTCCGTACCGACGAGGTAGCCGATGCCCAGGCGGCTGGCGTCGGCGGCCAGCTCGGCGAGCTTCACGGCGTCGTCCCCGGTGGGCTCGGCGGCGAGCAGCACCAGGTGCGGCGCCCAGCGGGTGTGCTGTGCCGGGCCCGTACGCCCGGTGAGGACGGAATCGTGCCCGGCCGCCCCCAGGGCCCCGCGGCGCTGCCGCGTCTCGGCCTCCATCGTCTCGATGAGCGCCTCGATGCCGTCGAGGTGCCGCAGCCGGTTGGGCGCGAGCGGCGTCAGGTCCTGTCCGAAGCCGACGAGGGTGATGGTCATGCGGTCGGACCAGCCGTTGGTGGCGAGCTCGGCGGCGACGGAGGCGAAGACGGCGGCGCGGTCGGCCTCGGTACCGCTCAGCGACACGACACCGGGCACGGCTTCGAGGTTGAGCAGCAGCCGCGAGTCGTCGAGCGTGCCGAGGCTGACGAGCCCCGGGTAGGGAGCGGCGGTGTCGACGTCCTCGTACCGCTCGGCGTCGGTGCGCGCCAGCATCCAGAACGTCTGGTCCTGCCCCAACTGCCAGGGAGCGGGCGGCCGTCCGGCGGGCTGGGCGAGCTGGAGGTGCAGATCGCCGTTGCTGAGCCAGGCGGCGTAGACGGTGGGCAGGGCGCGCGATTCCTCGGCGAGGGACGCGGCGAGCCCCCTCAGCGACAGGTCGAGAAGTCGTACGCCCTCGGGGTCGGCGCCCACGAGCAGCGCGTCCTGCACGTCGGCGGCGTCCCCGGTCGGCGTCGGCGGCTCCATGCCGCGGCGTCCGCCGACGGCGCCCATGGCCGACTGCCACAGCGCGTGCCGGCGACGGCGGCCGAGGGCGCCGAGGAGTCCGGCGGCGAGGAGCGGGGCGCCGATGAGGGCTTCGGGCAGCCCGAAGGGGAACCCTTCGGATTCGCTGCCGCTGCTCGCGACGGGCGCTTCCTGCTGCCCGTGCCCGCCACTGTCGTTGTTGGGCCGCTGCTCGGGAATGGTGATGTGCGCGGTGTCGCGGTCGACGGACCCGCCGCCGCCCTGCTCGTTGGCGCCGCCCTGCTCCTTGGCGCCACCACCCTGCTGCCCGGACTTGGCGTAGTCGGAGATCTGCTCCTTCACGTCCTGCGAGACCTTGGGCGCCTCGTCGGGCATCTCGACGAGCTCGCCGCCGTGCGCGTCCGCGGGCATCTCCATGATCCAGCCGGGCCGGATGAGGCTGGCCTCGGACAGGCGGGACCCGTCGGGCTGCTCACGGTCCTTGTTGAGCTGGTAGATCTCCTTGTAGCGACGGCCGTCACCGAGGTGCCGCTCGGCGATCTCCCACATGGAGTCGTGGTGACGGCCTTCGGGCGGCTGGATCCGGTAGTACTTGGTGTCCCCGTCCTTGGCGGTGCTCCCCGCCCGGTCGGCGGCCTGCTCGGCCTGCTCGGCGACGGCGCCGGCGGCGCTTCCGGCCTGCTCCTGCCCGAAGAGACCGCCGGGGGTCTGCTGGGCGGAAGCGGCGGACGCGGGCTTCTGATTCCCTTCCAGGGACTGCCCGAACTGCGAGAGCCCCGGCGCGAAGCTGGCGGCGGTTGCGCCCACCAGGAGCAGGGCGGCGACGAGCTGACGGGCGAGGAGCTGGCTGCCGCCGGCGCCCGGAACGCGGCCCGGCATGCCCACACCGGAGAGCGCGGCCTTGATCTCGACGAGCACGCAGGCGGTGAACTGGGCCCAGGCGAGCCAGACGACGACGGTCAGTACGTTGACGAACGTCGTGACCGTGATCTCCTGCTGCAACCACTCAAGGGACGGCGCCCCGCCCGGCAACGGCCACCCCACGGTGAACGCGAGCGCGGCAGGCACGCCGACGACGAGCGCGGCCAACGCGACAAAGGCGAGGAACGCCTTGACGAAGTCCCCGGCAGTACGTCGACGCCGGGGCAGCGGCTGCGGCGTCCGATTCCGTGGAGCCGACGGGCCGCCTGTCGAACTTGAAGTGGTGCGCGCCATGGCGGGTGTCCTGTTGTCCTCTGAGAGGGAGCGGATAGGGATCAAGGGATCAAGGGAGATCAGCTGAGCGTACTGAGGCGATGGTACGGAAGGGGCCGGAGGTCAGACAGGGGCAACGGGTTGCGGGGCCTGGCGATACGTTCCCCCGGCCGCCCGTTTACGCCCGAGTCGCACCGTAAGTCCAACTCCCCTTGCGTGGTTGTCGACCACGAATGTCCACTTGCGGCGGGCATTCATCGGCGCGCGTCACAGTTCCGGCACGGAATCACCGCGCCCCCGTAGCACTTGGGAACGCTTCACTCCTGTTCGCTTCCGTCACCGCACGGAACGCGAGAGCCTTCACAAAGCCCACCAGTACTGATAACCCACGCCTGATAACTTCGTCCGGCTCCATTTTCTCCTGCACACATGTGCACACACGCCGAACCCTGGGGGGCTGCAATCGTGGCCCGTCGCACTATGCCCATCGTGACCGCGCTGGTGACCGGCGCGGCCCTGCTTCTGACTGCCTGTGGGGGCAGCGGGAGCGACGAGTCCCCGGACAAGATCGAGGGTGCGGGGCAGGGTGACAGCACTCCGGCGCCGTCGAAGTCGGGCGCGAAGACTCCTGACGCCGACCGGCCGAAGATCACGCTTCCGAAGAGCTTCAATCTGCCCTTCGAGGGGTGGACGAGCAGCGACCCCGCCAAGCAGGCCGTTCTCGACGACGGCAAGGAGCATCTGCGGGCGGGATACGCCGCCATCATCGCGAAGGACCCCGACGCCGAGTCGCTCGCCTTCTACGACACCACGGCCGGCCTCTCGCAGGACCAGCGGTGGATCAAGACGTATACGGACAAGGACCTCACCGTCTTCGGCAAGCTGCCGGTCTTTGACCCCGAGGTCACCCTCGCGGGCGAGAAGAAGTCGAAGGCGACCCTGACGTACTGCACGGACGAGAGCAAGGCGTACTCGAAGGAACGCAAGTCGGGCAAGACCGAGGGGAACCCCGCGGGCACGGCTCCCGAGGTCTTCTACACCCTCACCCTGGCCAAGAACGCGGAGGGCGTCTGGCAGACCGTGTCCACCTACTCGAAGAGGGGCGGCTGCTCACGATGAAGTCACGGCACACATGGCCTGCGCTGACCGCCGCGTCACTCACGGCGGTCGTCCTCGCGTCCGCACCGGCTCACGCCGTCGGCGGCGGGGGAACGGCCGGCGAGGTGGACGAACGCACTCTCGCGTCCACGGCGCACTCGCAGATCCAGGTCTCGTACGTCAAGGGCGGCGACGGCAAGGGCAAGAAGGGCAACCTCGCCCCGATCGACCCCAACTGGAAGCCTCCGGCCTGCTGGTACGAACCGCTCTTCACGCCCGAGCAGCTCAAGGCCTTCGTCAAGAAGACGGACGGCGAGGGCATGGTGGGCATCCACCAGGGCTGGTACGGCAGGTCTCTGTGGGAGAACCACTACGCCAAGGGCAAGGACGAGCCCAACATCGACGCCGAGAACACCATCGCCAAGGGCTACGACAACTACAACATCGGCAAGAAGGGGTACTTCTGGCGCAGCGTCGCGCCCGACGACACCGACCCCCGCTCCTCCGCGTGCGACAAGGTCATGTTCTGGCAGGATCAGGGCGAGATCCCGGATGTCCCGCACACGCCGACGCCCAAGACCCTGGCCGAGTACGCGTACGACAAGGTCGAGATCCCCGAGACCGAGATCGAGCTGAAGCCGCAGGCCAAGTCGACCGTCAACCTGCCCACTTGGGTATGGCTGGACAAGGGCACCTTCAAGGACGTCCAAGTCCGCGCGGAGCTCCCCAAGACGGGCATCTGGGCGGAGACCACGGCAACGCCGAAGAGCCTCCACCTGGAACCGGGCACGGAGGACTCCGAAACCTTCCCCGCGTCCGGCGAATGCGAGATCAACGAAGACGGCAGCATCGGTACGCCCTACACGAAGGGCAAGTCGAAGCAGGACCCGCCGTGCGGCATCAGCTACCTCCGCGCCACGGACGGCAAGCCGTACCAGCTGAAGGCGTCGATCACCTGGGAGATCTCCTGGGAGGGCTCGGACAACGACGGCAAGCACATGCTGCCGGAGGGCACCTTCGAGACGACCCGGGACATGGAAGTCCAGGAAGTCCAGTCGATCAACCGCTGATCAAGGGGCTCCACGCCATGCGCGGGCACGCCACCCTCACCCACCGCCGTTCACCGTGGTCGTCTTCACGCACCACGACGACCCATGGCTGGACGACGAGGCCTCTACGTCTCACTCCCAACACGGGTGCGATAGCTTCGTATGCGCTTTCGAGTACAAGCAGTACAGGTTCTGCGGGGGTTGTGGGATGGCGGGGAATCGTCCGGCGGATTGGCACGTCCTGGACTTGGACAAGGACCCAACTCCCGGTGATCCGGACCGCGTCCGCAAGCTTGCGAAGAACCTGCACGATTTCGCCGACGACGTATCCAGGGTCCTGCGCGACATCAAGGGGATGGCGGGAGAAGACGCGATCCTCTCCTGGGCGGGGAAGACCGCCGACACCTTCATCGCGGAGTTCGAGGACGCTCCCGGCAAGCTGAAGAAGCTGAAGAAGAGCTACAACCTCGCGGGCGACGCACTCGCCTCGTTCTGGCCCGACCTCGAAGAAGCCCAGACCAAGGCGGACAAGGCGCTACGCGATGGCCGCGCCGCCCGAGACCAACTTGCCACCGCCCAAACCGCATTGAGCGGCGCCAACGACTGGGTGCAGACGGCTACCAAGAAGGCCGATTCCTACGACGCGGACAAGAACCCCGGCAAGGACGTCCCCAAGCCCGACGAGACCGAGGTCCGCCAGGCCACGAGGAACGCGACCCGCGCAAAGGAGAAGCAGGAGTCTGCGCAGGGCGACGTCGATGCCGCCCAGAGCGCCCTCGATGCAGCGAAGAAGCTCGCCAATCAGGCCAAGGGGCTGCGGGACGAAGCCGCTCGCCGAACGGTGAAGAAGCTGGAAGAGGCTTCAGACGCGGGCATCCCCAACCGCCACTGGTGGGAGGAGGCGACCGACTGGGTCGCCGACCACTGGGACGAGATCGTCACCGTTTGCAAGGTGATTGTGGCCGTTGTCGGGATCATCGTGATGATCGTCGGTGGACCACTGGGCTGGCTTGTCTTCGCCGCGGCTTTGGTGGTGATGGCGGACACCATAAGAAAAGTCGCCAATGGTGAAGCAGGCTGGGGTGACCTCATATGGGCCGCTCTCGATTGCATACCCGCGACGAAGGGCATCACCAGCCTGGCCAAGCTGGGCAAGCTTTGGAAGGCGGGCGGGCTGAAGGCCTTGGGTGCCGGGGCCATGAAAGGCATCGGCGGCGGACTCAAAGGGATGCTCCACCCGAAAGTCATCGTCCATGCACACAGTCCCTCGCCTCTCGCCAGCGCACGCTTCAAACGACTCGCAAAACTTAAGAACGAAGGGCATGGCCCCCAACGTCATCTCTTCGCCACGGATGCCCAACTCAAAGCTAGACTCGGTGAACCTAAGCTCGACGCGCAGGGGAACTACACGTTCAAGAATGATGGTCACGTACGAATGAAGGATCAGAAAGATCCCGAGACAGGAACGGTCTGGGATTCCGAGCCAAAGGCAGACGGGACACCCAAGAAGCACCGCTGTGGTCCCTACGCGACGCGCTTCAACAACGCCGAAGACATGATTCAAGCCGAACGCGTGGCCCGTTCGAAGTCTGCCGCCAGCGGAGACGACGTCGTCGACATCCCCATGTCCGAGCTGTACGGGAACGCGGAGTACGGGCACAAGTTCACTGGCTTCTACGTGGACCCGAGCAATCCCGCCGACGCGGCAGGCAACCTTAATTACCGGCCGGTAGACTTCAGGGAGGGCTCAGTAAAGGCCGTGTTCCGGTCAGATCCCACCTCAGGGACCCGCAACGTCACCCTGTATCCGAACCCTCAGACCGGGCGACACCCTTAAGGAAAAAGAATGCAACCTATCGATAGAGATCTGCAAACATTCCTGGGCGGGGCCTTCTCCGCCGAGGTCGTAGACCGCCTCGATCACATCCGAGACGGGCTGGTACGCCGACCCCCAGAGCGCCGTGAGGCCCTGCGCTCCAACTTCCGTTCACTGATCGACGAACGGGCACTCGACCTGCGCTCGTGGGCACAGATGACCGACATCGACTTCGACTCCCTGGATGATCTCTATGAGTATCTCGAAGGTTGCTACGCCTACTTCTTCAATAGTGCGGCAACCTACCCCGAAGCGCCGTACTGACGCCGCCGCTTCCTGCAAAGCACAGAACAGTTCATAGAGCGAAGATGCTAATGAGCGATCCATGTCACGAATGCGAAGCCATCGATGAGCAAGACGGTAAATAGGCGGAAAACAACCGATGCTCTGGCCACGTCCGGGTTCGCGATTTCAGTTCCCGAGTCGTGGTGGGAGTTCGACATCCGCCCAGAGGGGCGCGAGTCGACGATCCGCACACTGGTTGACGAACGTGTCCGTGAGCACCCCGAGCTCAACCCCTACCGAGCCGACTTGATGAGCGTTCTTCGCAAAGCAGCCAAGGAAGCCCACGACTCCGGAGCCCGTTACTTGGGCTGCATGGCCGAGAACTTCGAGGGTGTTCCTCTGACAGCAACAGTCACGGTCTCCCTCGTCGGCGCCATGAACAGGCAGGGTGTGGCGCTCTCTACGGACCCTCGGGCGATCGCCGACAGCCTGCGCACCATCAAGCCCCGCCGCGAAGGCGACGCCTGGCGCACCGTGACGACCGTCGACATCCCCGAAGTAGGCATGGCCGCCCGCACCGTCGGTGTCGAGGATGTCCCCGTCGCCCCGGGTGACACCCGCACCCTGCGCATGGCCCTGACCCAGACGTATATCCCCGTCCCCGGAACCACCGAGCAGGTCATAATCGTCTCGGGAGCCAGCCCCGTCCTCGACCTGGCCGAGGCGTTCCACGACATCTTCGATGCGGTGACGAGTACGTTCCGTTTCGTATAGCAGCAGCCGAGAGGGACTGAGGGGGACACGGAATGGCAGGCAAGGGCAAGAGCGACCTCGCGCTTCCGCTCAGCGATCTGGAGGACTACGGAAGCCGGTTGCGGTCCGTCAAGGATCGGATGAACCGGACGAAGAAGACCTTCGAGTCCTACAAGGACGACATCGGCGACGGCGGCGTGTACGACGCGCTCGACGACTTCGAGTCCAACTGGGAGGACGGCCGCGAGGACATCACCCAGCAGCTCGACGCCCTGGCCGACATGTCCGACGCCGTCGTACGCGAGTTCAAGAAGCTGGACGACAAGCTCGCGAAGGACGTCTCCGAAGGCGTGAAGGAGAAGAAGGGTGGCAAGGGCGGCAAGGGCGAGGGCGATTAGCCCTTCGGCCGCGCCTGGCAGCAGAGCCCGCCCCGCGTCGCGCCCTGGCGGCCAAGCCCTCCCGGCACCGCGCCCCGGCAGCGGAGTCCGCCCCACCCCGCGCCCCGGCAGCTGAGCCAGCCCCGCGCCCTCCCCCAACACCCGGTTAACACCGCCCCGCCCCGAATGGCCGTCCCGTGAACTCTGCCTGAAACATGGGGCGTTGACCGGGAACCCCGCCCCCTCGCTCGTAATTTGGCCCCACCCGCACAACTGGGTACGGACAAACGGGGGTCGGTTCGGTGATGAGTGGTCTTTCCTGGGAGTCGATGGTCGCCGCCCTCGGCCTCGCGATACCCGTCGGCGCCGCCATGTGGGAGTTCGGATTCGCCGGGCGCAAACGGCTCGGTTACCGCGTGCAGATGGACACCACCGCGAAGAACGCGGACACCCACCCGCACGCCGGAGTCCTGAGGCAGATGCAGCAGAACGGCACCTCCCTCCTTGACCCCTCCTTCGTCCTGCTCCGTATCCAGAACAGCGGCTGGACCCACATCGACGCCAACGACTACGTCGTACGCGACGACGATCAGGTCGGCATCCGGATCAACTTCCCCGGCCGCCGCGTCGACGGCATGGTCGTCACCGAGCTCAGCCACGACTACCTGCGCCCCTGCTTCGACGACGCCGCCGGCCTGCGCATGGCCGACGGCCAGATCGAACTGCCCCGCGTACCCCTCAACCGCGGCACCCACTACAAGGTCCTCGCCGTCCTGGAACGCGACCCGGACTTCCCGACCGGCCAGGACTTCCCCGACCCGGTGGTCGTCGCGGGCATAAAGGGCGGCGTACGCGGCGGGCGGATCAAGAAGACCGAGAGCCACACCTTCGCCTCAAGGCCCGTCATGGTCTTCATCGCGCTCCTGGTACTCGTCGCCGCCGCCCAGTCCTTCACCTCCTTCACCAGGGACGACGCACCAGCTCAGGCCGCACCGGTGGACTGCGCCGCGGGCACGCTGACCCTCTCCGGTTCCACCGCCTTCAGGGCCGCCGTCGCCGACGCGGCCAAGCGGTACGTCAAGAAGTGCACGGACGCCCGCATCACCATCACGGACGACACCTTCAAAGGCAGCGTCGCGGGCCTCGACTCACTGGAAGCGGCCGGCAAGAAGAGAGCCGGGACGACGACCGGGGAAGCGGCCGACACGAATGCGGGGGCGGGCGGCCCCGGCCTGCCCGACCGGCTCGCCTTCACCGACGGCGCCAAGGGCGACGGCCGCCCCCGTCTCCTCCCCCGCCCCGTCGCGCTGTCCCTCTTCACCCTCGCCGTCAACAAGGACACCGGCGTCCAGGACCTCTCCCTCAAGCAGCTGCGCCAGATCTACTCCGGAGACATCACCAACTGGCGCCAGGTGAACGGCAACGACGTGCCCATCCACCTCGTGAGCCGCCACCCCGGCTCCGGCACCCGCTCCACGCTCGTCCAGCAGGTCCTGGCCGGCAAGGAGCTGCTCGAGGTCACCTCGGGGGACTGCGCGAGCATGGACCGGGGCAGGCCCGGCCGCTGCGAGGTCGGCGACACCGCCACCCTCCTGGACAACGTCGCGTCGATCCCCGGGGCACTCGGCCACAGCGAGGCGGGCGCCGCGCTCACCCACGAGGGCGTCCAGCAGGTCCGCATCTCCGGCTACCCCGCCACCGTGGAGGGCGCGGACGCGGGCGCGTACCCGTACTGGCAGACGGAGTTCGCCTACACCTACGGCGAGCCGCCCGCCGACTCCGTGGCCGCGGGCTTCCTGCGCTACCTCACGGAAGGCGCGGGCAAGGACAGCCTGCCGGTGCACGGCCACCGCCCCTGCTCGGAACTGGAGAAGCCGCTGCTCTGCCGTCCGGCCGACTAGCGCTCCCCCTCGTGCGGGGCTTCGAACGCCTCGGCGGCCCGCGTGAGCCACGCGTGAATCTCCCGCCACCGCTCCGGATCCGGATCCGGATCCGGTGAGTCGACGTGGGCGCGCAAGGTGTCCTCGATGCCGCCGACCTCGGCGGACGCCTTGGCGAGGGTGGCGGTGCCGTGCTCGGTGAGGGACAGGGTCCGGTGGCGGCCGGTCATGCCGGCGCGGTGCACGAGTCGGGCACTGACGAGGCCGTCGATGACGCGCAGCATGGTGGGCGGCGTGACGAAGGCCCGCCCCGCCAACTCCGCGTTGCTCATGCCGGGCGTCCTGGCCAGCAGATTCAGCGCCGTGTACTGCGGCATGGTGAGCCCGTGCGCGGCCAGCCTGGCGTCCATCTCACGCCGCATGGCCTGCTGGAGGCGCTTGACGGCGAAGCCGAGCGAGAGCGATGGGTCGAAGTGCGCGTCGTCCATGGGGTGCATGCTACGTTGAAAACGATTAGCACCCTAACGGTCGCAACGGTCGGCCGTTCGATTCGATCACCTCGGAGGAAGCCCGATGGCCACCACCCCGACGAGCGTCACCGACACCACCGCCCCCACCACCGGCGTCGACTTCGTATCCCTGCAGGTCAGCGACATGGACAAGTCCCGCACTTTCTACTGCGACACCCTCGGCCTGCCCGCCGCCCCGACCAGCCCGCCCGGAGCCCAGCTCATCGCCACCCGGCCGGTCTTCATGGCACTGCGCACCGACATCACGCCGGAGCCCGGAACCGCCGGGCGGGGCGTGACGCTGTGGATCGCCGTGGACGACGTCGACACCCTGCACAAGGCCGTGACGGCAAGCGGCGCGAAGGCGGAAGGAGAGCCCGTGGACGGCCCCTTCGGCCGCATGTTCACGGTCACGGACCCCGACGGCTACCGCCTCACCCTGCACAACACCGCCGGTTGACAAGCACGCACCACACCCCGTCGACGGTGCTCCGAGCACCCCGCGCGCTCGGAGCACCCCACTGGGGCAACCGCCCCCGCAGGCCCCTTCCGTACCATGGCCCCCAACGCTTCGGGGAGGACCCACCATGGACGAGCTGGCGCCGGACGACGCCCGCGAGATTGACGGATACCGGCTCCGCGCCCGCCTGGGCGAGGGAGGTATGGGCGTCGTCTATCTGTCGCACACGCGCGGCGGTCAGCCCGTGGCCCTGAAGGTCGTACGGCGGGAGTACGCGCAGGACCCCGAGTTCCGGCAGCGCTTCACCCAGGAGGTCACCGCCGCTCGCCGCGTGCAGGGCCCCTACACCGCGCCCGTCCTGGACAGCTTCACCGACGGACCCGAGCCGTGGCTCGCCGTCAGCTACGTCCCCGGGCCCTCCCTCTCCTCCGCCGTGTACCAGCACGGCGTACTTCCCGTGCCGACCGTCCTGCAACTGATGGCGGGCATAGCCGAGGCCCTGCAGACCATCCACGCCGCCGGTGTCATCCACCGCGACCTCAAGCCCTCGAACGTCCTGCTGGCCGCCGACGGCCCCCGCGTCATCGACTTCGGCATCGCCCGCGCCGCCGACACCACCGCGCTGACCGGCACGGACGTACGGCTCGGCACGCCCGCCTACATGGCGCCCGAGCAGGCCGTGGGCGGCGAGGTCACCCCGGCCCTCGACGTCTTCGCCCTCGGTCTCGTGGCGTACTTCGCCGCTACCCGGCAGCATCCGTTCGGCGACGGCTCCTCGCACGCGCTGCTCTACCGCATCGTCTCGAACGAGCCCGATCTCACCGCCTGCCCGGAGCAGTTGCGTCCGCTGATCGCCGCCTGCCTCGCCAAGGAGCCCGGCTCCCGGCCGACCCCGTCCCAGCTCATCGAGGCGTGCGCGTCGCTCGCGGGCACGTCCGGGCTCGCCCGGCAGGAGGGGTGGTGGCTGCCGCCCGCCGTGGCGCAGCAGATCGCGCGGCAGGAGCGGGAACAGACGATGCGGCTGCAGAGCGGCGCGTCCTCCAGTACGCAGGGTGCCTTCGGTGCGCCGGCCTCCCCCGGTGTGCCCGGTTCCTTCGGTGCGCCCGGCGCCCCCTTCACCGCGCCGCCCGTACCGACGCAGCCCGCCCACTCCCCCGGCGCCGCGTACGCCGCCGCCGTCCCGACGCAGCCAGCGCAGAGCCCGGGTGCCGCCTTCGCCGCCGCCGCGCCGACCCGGCCTGCGCAAGCCCCGGCCCAGCAGGCAGGGCAGCAGACCGGCAAGCGCCGTCGCCCGTTGCTCGTTCCCGTGCTCGCCGTCGTCGGAGTACTCGCCGTGGGCGGCGGCTCCTTCGCCGCGTACCAGCTGATGGGCGATACCGACGACAAGGGCAGTACCGCCAACGGCAGTTCGGCGGGGAGCGACTCGGGCTCGGACGCCAAGGCCGGGAACAAGCCCGGTACGGGCAGCGAGGCAGACAGCGGCGCCGACAAGGGGCCTGCGGGGCCGAAGACGGAGACGGGGTGGCAGATCACCGCCCAGAACAAACCGCTGACGCTGCGGGCGCCCAAGTACGACCCCAACTCCGAGGACATCGGCTATGACGCCGGGTGCCGGCCCGCTGACGTCACCGAACTCAACATCAATGACCTGGAGCTCTACCTGCACCAGAAGGCCTCGCCGTCCTCCAGCCCCAAGCTCGCCTACGAGGACTGCGCAGCCCCCCTCAGCGCCAACGGCTTCCGCCTCGCCGACGACAGCGGTGCGTTCAGCAGCATCGCCGAGAAGCGCCCCACCCCCACCGAGTGCCGGGACACCGCGCGCAAGGCGAATCTGCCCAACCCCATCCCGCTCAGCAAGATCCGGAACGACTCGGTCCTCAAGGTGAACACCGGCCTCTGTGTCGAGTCCAGCGACGGGCCCGTCACGCACCTGTGGATCAACAAGGTCATCAAGGAGCCGGAGAACGACAATCTCCGCACGTACGTGGTGACAGCGACCCAGTGGAAGACCGAGTGAAGCTGCGCTGAGGACAGCGCGGTGAGGCCCGCGCAGCGGCCGCCGGAGCCGTCCGGTCAGCCGACCGCGTTCTCCGCGACGGCGGTTCCGTGCACCGTGACGTCGCCGCCGTAGAACATGCCCGTGAACACCGGGCTGTAGGTCATCTGGACTTCGACCTCGACCTGTTCGGCGTTGGCCGTCACACAGTGCGTCGCCGCCACGTCCGCGCCACGCAAGCCCGTAGAGCGTGCGTACTCCTGTGCCCGCGCGCCGCAGTTCTCGTAGTTGATGGGCGCGCCCTTGGCACCTTCGTATATGCCCTCGCGGTCTATGTCCTGCGCCGCGTAACGCGCCGCCTGTTCCGCGATGTCGGCGGCCCGCTCCCGCTTGGAGATGGACAGGCCGCCGTCGATGACGAACGCCGAGAGCGCGAGGAACACGAGCGCGAAGATGATGACCGCGCCCGCACCCGAGCCGCGGTCGTCGAGGCGTTCGCGGCGGGCGTCGGCCCACTCCCGTACGCGAGGTCCGATGCTCACGCCGACCTCCGGAGCGGGTCCAGTGAAGAGCTGAAGTTGGCCTTCAGTGTCGTCTCCATGTCAAGGCCGAGAATGCCCAGGCCCCTTACCCGACAGCTCACTTCGACCGTGAAGAACGTGCCGGGCTCGAAGCCCGCGCTCGTCTGATTGACGGTGACCGGACCGACACACATGCCCTCGAGGTCAGCCGTCGCTGCCGCCCGCGCCTCGGCCATCGCCGTGCCCAAGTCCTTCTGGATCGAACCGGCACGCGCGGCGTCACGCGCCGCCCCGTCAACGCCTCCACGGGCGTCGACAAGCTGACCGAAGGCAACCAGGAGCAGGATGAAGAGGATCATCACGGGGGCGAGGATGACCACCTCGATGGTCGAGAGCCCGCGGTCCAGTCCTCGGTCCGAGCTACGTCCACAAGCGCGCATCCTGGAGAGGACAGCACGGGTCCACGCGTTCCGCATCAGCCGTTGTCCTCCACGAACCGCTCGACCGGGCCCGCCGACCGCGCGCGCACCGTCATGTCGAGTCCGGGAAATACGGACGGCACCTTCGCGGTGATCTCCACGCCGACCGTGTTCGCCTTCGGCTCGACCGTCTTCACGTCCGGGCGGAGAACCAATTGCGGTCCCAGCTGCTGGATGTAGGCGTCTACCACGTCACGGGCGTCACCCCGCCATCCGCCGGGGTTCTCGTCGGCCGTCGCACGGGCCTTGCGCGCGCCCGCCTGGGCCGCGGCCTGAGCGACATGGTCCGCGAAGAAGTACAGCGCGAACTGCACCGTCGCGAAGATCATGAAGAAAAGCACCGGGGTGAGCAGTACGAACTCGATCGCGGTCATGCCGGATTCACCGCGGGTGGAGGCTGCCTCCACCCTGCGGTTCACCCATCGCTTCACGCACCCGCGCACTCGTGTCCGCCTTCGTTAGCCGGTCTACAGCTGATCAGCAGGTGCCCTCTGCGCTCGCGCCCTCGATGCAGTCCCTGACGTCTTCCGCGCCACCCTTCAGCGCGCCGTTGATGACGGCGGCGACCACACCGACGATCGCCACGACGACCGCCGAGATGATGACCCACTCGACCGCGGACGCACCGCGGTCGAGCTCGCCGGAGCGGGCACGCTGCACGCGGCCCTGCAGGAAGGTGATCACGAGGTCCAGACCGGGGTTGCCGGTGCTGAAGTTCCGTCCGTTCATGGTGAGTTGTCCTCTCAGGAGTGGGGGGAGGTTGTCGGGCCGCCCCCGTTCGGCCGGCCCGTCCGTCGCCGTAGGTTCGCTAGACCTGGAACACGCGCATCGCCGCCGGGAAGATGAGGAAGACCAGGAAGCCCGCGCAGAGGAGCAGCTGGGCGACGAGCATCGACTGCGACTTCTCGCCCGCACTACCCTCGATCTCGGCCATCTCGCGATGCCGCATCGTCTCCGCACGGGAGGCGAGCGACTCGCGCACCTTGGCACCGTCGTCGGCCACCAGGCCGAGAGAAGCCGACAGGTCCTTGAGCTCTTCGACGCCCAGCTCCTCGCCGAGTGCGCCGAGCGCCTGCCACTGGCTGATGCCGGTGATACGCGCATCGGCCAGAGCACTTCGGATACGTTGCGTCGCCCAACCGTCGGAGATCTCCGCCGCCGCCATCAGGGCCTCGGGCAGACCGCGCCCGCCCGCCAGGCTCATCGACACCAGGTCCAGGTAGGCGCCGATGACGCGCCTCAGGTCGCGCCGCTTGTCTGCGGCGTCCCGCCGCACTTCGAGGTCGGGGAGGAAGAAGAAGATGACGCCGAACATCAACGCGAGCCACACGGGGATGATCGGGCTCTTGCCGACGCCCATCGTCCAGATGATGACGAACATGAACGGCCCGAAGAACACCCCCGCGGCCGCCAGCAGCGTCTTGGTCGCCAGGAACTTCTCCCAGCTGCGGTCGAGCACCGCGAGGTCGGCACGCAGCGAGCGCTGTTCCCAGCCCTGCTGGAGGTAGAACTCGGCCATGCGCTCGCCTACGCGGCTGCGCGTGGAGTCCAGCCGGCCGGCCCCCTTCTTGCCGTTACCGGCCGGCGCCCGATGCGACTCATAAGCCGCCCCCCGAGCCCGCATCGCATCGATCCGCGCGACAGTCGCGACCGCGCTCCGCTTGGAAGGCATCAGGGCACGTACGAGGGCGTAGATGCCCAGGCCCATGATGGCGCCGATCACTATCGGCATCGTCAGGCTCATCGACGTACCCCCTCAGGATTCCCGTAGGCCTGACCCGGCTGCTGACCATGCGCCTGCGGCTGCCCGTACGGACCCGAGTGGCCCGTCAGCGGCGCCTGCTCGCCCGGACCCTGGCCCGCGACAGGGGAACCGCCCGGCCCCCGCGGACGCACGAACTGCACGCCCGGCTCGTCCTTGACCAGGAAGCGGTCCGGGGTCTCCACCGTCGAGAGCTTGCGCAGCCACCAGAAGCCGAGCGCGAACAGGCCGCAGACGCAGGCGAGCACGAGCTGACCGACCGCCGTGCCGTAGGGCGAGACGAAGTCGCGGTTGAAGATCGAGAGGCCGAGCACGAACGAGACCGACACCGCGACCACGATCTGCACCGAACGCCGCGTCGACGCACGCTGCGCCATCACGCGCTGGCGCATGTCGACCTCTTCGCGCGCCGACTTCGCGAGGGCGCCGAGAACCTGCCGCAGACCCGGACCGCGCAGCTTCGCGTTCAGGATCAGCGCGGCCACGATGATGTCGGCCGAGGCGTCGTCGATCTCGTCGGCCAGGATCTGAAGCGCCTCGGGAAGCGGCGTACGCGCACGGAGCCGGTCCACCAGGGCGTCCAGGTGGGGACGGAGTACGGGAGCCGCGGCCCGCGCCGAAGCGGGGATCGCCTGTTCCAGGCCGACCGCGCCCGCGATGGTGTCGCGCAGGGACTCCGTCCAGGCGGCGAGGGCCTCGACGCGCTTCATCTGCGCGCGCTCCTCCTTCGCGCCGCCGAACAGCTTGTCCCAGAAGAAGACGAGGATGCCGGACGCGATGCCCGCCACCGCCCATCGCGTGAGCAGCAGCACCACCAGGCCGACGCCGATCGCCATGGAGCCCCGCTGGCCCGCGAACCGGATGAGTTCGCTCATCCGCTCGCTGGTCCGCTGCTTCTCGTGCTCGGGCTTCACCGGCAGTCCGCGCAGCGCGATCGCGAGGACCGCGATGCCACCGCCGACCGCGACGCCGCAGCCCAGTGCGTACAGGACGGGCAGCGAGAAAAGGCCGCCCATCGAGCCGAGTGAGTTCATGTCGTGCTCACCCCCATTGCCCGGCGGGGCGGTAGCCGAAGACGGCCAGGTCGTCCATGCAGGCGATCGGCGCGTGCGCCACGACCTGCCCGTTCGGGGCCTCCGCGAAGACCTCGCTGGACAGGACACGGCCGTCGACGCCGTTGACCTCGCGGACCGAGGTCACCATGCGCTGGAGCTTGCCGCCGGTCTGGTAGTTGTTGCGCCGCTGGATGAAGACGACGAAGTTGACGGCTCCGGCCACGAGCATCTGGCTGGCCTCGATGGGCAGCCGCTCGGTGGCCTGGAGGGCGTAGGTCGAGATGCGGTTGAAGACCTCACTCGAACTGTTGGCGTGGATCGTGGAGAGCGAGCCGTCGTTGCCCTGCGACATCGCGTTGAGCATGGTCACGATCTCGTCGCCCAGAACCTCACCGACGATGACTCTCGACGGGTTCATACGGAGCGAACGGCGCACGAGCTCCGCCATCGAAATGGCGCCCTGGCCCTCGGAGTTGGGCAGCCGCTCCTCGAACGCGACGACGTTCGGGTGCAGATCGGTGTACTGGTCGAGGCCGAGCTCAAGGGCCCGCTCGACGGTCACCAGACGCTCGTGCGGCGGAATCTCGTTGGCGAGCGCCCGCAGCAGCGTCGTCTTACCGGCGTTCGTCGCGCCCGCGATCATGATGTTCTTGCGGGCCCGCACCGCGCACGCCATGAAGTGCGCGACCTCGGGGGTCACCGTGCCGTTGCCCACCAGGTCCGACATGAAGACCTTGCCCATGCGGGCACGTCGGATGGAGAGCGCGGGACGCCGCGTGACGTCCATGACGGCCGACAGACGCGAGCCGTCCGGCAGCCGCAGGTCGAGCTGCGGGTTGGCGGAGTCGAAGGGGCGCGAGGAGAGACCGGAGTACGCGCCGAGGATCTGGATGAGCTCGATGAGCTCCTCGTCCGTCTCGGCGACGGGGTCACCCTTGACCTCACGTCCGTCCGCGTATCCGACGAAGACCTGGTCGTACCCGTTGATGTCGATGTTCTCGACCTCGGGGTCGTCGAGCAGCGGCTGGAGCCGTCCCACGCCGAAGAGCGCGGCGTGCACGGCGGCCGCGTACTTCTCCTCGGTGTCGGCGTCCAGCGGGGTGCGCCCGGCGTTGATCTCTATCCGGGCGTACTCCTCCAGGATCTGGGCGATGACCGCGCGGGCGTACTGCCGCTCGTCCTCGCCCGACATGGGGGTGACGCCGGAGACCTGGTCCAGGCGGCGCTGCTCGGCGATGCGGTCACCGGCGTCCTGCCGGAACCGCTTGACGAGCTGGTGATCGACGGGAACGCTCATCGGCCTGCCCCGTGCACGCCGTGCGTGCCCTGCGCGCCCGCGTTCGGGTTGGCCCAGGCGGCGCCGTACTGCTGGTACAGGTCGACGGTCACCTTGCGGGCCGAGCGGATGAGCATGGACTTGTCGAGACGCCCGCGCTTCCGCCCCGCCAACTGCTCGGCGCCGGCCGGGTCCTCGGCGAGGGTGCCGACGACGCGGGCGCCGGTCTGCGCGGCCATCAGCATCTCGTTGACCTGGTGGACGAGCTTGGCGGACGTCGACGGGTCGGCGATCAGGAGTACGCCGATGAGCGGGGTCGCGAGCGACGCGGCCCCGCGCGAGCCGCCGTGCAGCTTGGTGGCGAGCGCGGCGGCACGGTCGCGTACGCGCGCGATGGCCTCGGGCTCGGTCCGCGATACGAGCAGCACGAGCGCCGCCTGCGGAAAGAGCTCTACGGCGGGAGTGTCCCCGCTGATACGGCCGCAGTCGGCGATGACATCGGCGGGCGCGTGCGGGGAGTCGGCGAGCTGCGAGAAGGCACGGCCGAGGGTCGGCCAGAGCCCCGCGAGCCCGGCGGCCTGCTCGGCGATACCGAGCCCGACGAGCACCTCGAGTCCGCCGCTCAACGGCTGGGTGTGGTCCCAGAGTTGGTCGGGCACGAGGCCGCGGCGTGCGGTGGCCGCGATGCTGAGCATCCCGGTGTTGGGGTTGAGCGGTCCGCCGTGCGCGGCGGCACTGCGGTAGACCAGGTCGCCGCCCGCGGGGTCGGTCTCCGCGACGAGCACGCGCCGCGGCCAGACGGCTGCGAGCGCGACGGCGGCGGTGGTGACTCCGGGAGAACCCTTGTCCGCGGCGAGAGCAATGAGCGCCATGTCTCTTCTACTCGCCTCTAGTTGCCGTTGGGAGACACTTGGACGAGAGAGACGGCACCGGCGGACGCGGCCCTGGTGACGGCGGCGGCGTCGGCGGTGTCCACCTGGAGCGTGACGCCGAGGGCGCCGGTGCTCACGGTGGCGTCGCTCTTGCCCGCGACGGTGCTGACGCGGGCGGCCGAGACGATGGGCGCGTCGCTCGCGCTCGATCCGGCGGAGCCGCCGGTCCCCTTGTCACTGGATCCGGAGGACGCGGAGTCGCCGACCTGGTAGACGTCCACGGTGTCGCCGGCCTTCAGGCCGGAGGCGGGGTACTGCCCCTCCTTGAGGGAGACGCCGACCGCGGACTTGCCCGCGGGCAGGCCGCCCTTGCCTGAGAACATCTCGCCGACGGCCACGACACCCTTGGGGATGGTGTTGGTGGCCTTGAGCTTCTTCAGCTGCCCGACCTGCGACCACTTGATGTAGTTGATGCTCGCGTCGTCGGCGACCATGACGGAAGTGATGTTGTCGTCGCTCACCGACTCACCCGCCGGGATCTCCGCCGTCACCTTCACGACCTCTACACGGTCTCCCGCGCGCAGCACGAGGACGGTGGCACCGAGGGCGCCGATGAGGATGAGCAGAACGGCCAGGGCGGCGAGTGCCGGTTTGCGCTCGCGAGGCGGCGCGGGAAGGCGCTCACCGACCGCTGGCTGAACCGGCGCGGCGGAACGGCTGTTGCCCGCCCCCGTACGCTCTTGGATCTTCACGCAACTGCTCCCCGCACGCCCAAGAAGATTCGGTCATTTTCAGACACTCGCGACTCTCTTCGCCCGCCTCGGGCGGGCTATTCAGCCCCAGGCACAGTGTCAAGTCATCGCACCGTATCAGCAGCACATAAGCCCCTCAAGGCGCGTTCTGACTGCCGGAGCCCTCGCCCGCCATCGTTACCCACGCGCAATCCGTACTCCATGGTTCCCACGCATTCGGGGATCTCGGATGGAGATGATGATGTGCGTACGCAAATATCTACCCTTTGCGCAACGACCCCCACATGACGCGGTGATGAGGAACACCAGCCCAACGGCGAAGGACGGGTGGCAGATGCAACTTGCTCCGTCAGCCGCACGGATGACGCCGGGAGGGGCAGGAGTGGTTCCCGGTTGGGCGGAGTTCGGCCATGTGTGGTCCGCAGGCCCGCCTTTGGCGTCCCTTCAGTTCCCCGCCGCCACGGATGAACCCTCACTACCGAGCCCTCGTCTGACCATCCGGAACGCCGCGATCCGCGATCCGCGATCCGCGATCCGCGATCCGCGATCCGCGATCCGCAGCGATGGCGTACCACACAAGAGACACCTGTTCTGCCCCACATTCAGCACGAAAGAGAAGTTCAACCCCCATGAGACTCTCCTTCCCTTCGTCCGTCCGACGCCCCTCACCGGCGACGACGACATCCCGCACATCCATGGCGGCGGCAGCCGGCGTAGCCACGGCGACGCTCGCCCTGCTGGCCACCAGCACCCCGGCCGCGCACGCGATCATCGGCGGCACCGAAGTCTCCAACGACGCCTACCCGTTCATGGCGGCGGTGATGGACAAGGGCTCCGGCAGCGCGCTTGACCGCCAGTTCTGCGGCGGCAACCTGGTGACGGCGGACACGGTGATGACGGCGGCACACTGCCTGGTGAACGACGCGGGCAAGCCGCTGAAGCCGAAGAAGCTCCAGGTGGCGGTGGGCCGCACGGTCCTCTCCTCCTCCCACCAGGGCCAGATACGAAATGTGGCGAAGGGCGGAGTGGTGGTCCACCCGCGCTACCTGAAGGGCCAAGAGGCGTACGACGTGGCCTTCATCCAACTCAGCAAGCCGGTAAAGGGAGTGAGCCCGATCGCGCTCCCGACCCAGGGCACGGACGCCCTGATCCGCCCCGGCCAGAAGGCCACGGTCGCGGGCTGGGGCAACACGGACACGGAACTCCCCAACACTCCGGACCGCCTCCGCCAGGTAAAGGTGCCGATCCTCTCGCACGCGGAATGCGGGACGAGCTACGCGGAGTACGACTCGAAGGTCAACTTCTGCGCGGGCGTGGAGACGAAGGACTCCTGCCAGGGCGACAGCGGCGGCCCCATCTTCCGCACGGTCCCCGGCCGCAGGGCCCCGATCCAGATCGGGGTCGTCTCCTACGGGGATGGATGCGGGGCGCAGGGAGCTCCGGGCGTCTACACGTCGGTGAGCTCGTCGAAGCTGTGGAAGACGTTGGGTGAGTCGCCGGCGGGCAAGAAGATCAAGCGGCAGATGAACCGCCGCTGACCCGTCCACGAGTTCGGCCCGGCGGCACCACCGCTGCCGGGCCTAGTTCTCCGCCCGCTGGCTGCCCACCACGGGGTTGCCGGCGAGTGCCGAGTCGACCTGTTGCTGGAAGTATTCGAAGTTCGAGAGGGCGAAGACGCCGCAGGGATCGGCCCGTTCGGGAATTCGGCAGTCGTTCTCGTCGACGTAGTCCTTGTAGTACGCGTCGTAGAAGCAGTGTTGCTTCAGGAGATCGTCCGCGGTCAGTTCCGCGTGCGTCACCGTACGGAAGTAGCCCTTGGACCAGGCCCAGCCCATGGTGAAGAAAGGCGGCATGAGCAGCCGATCGGGCGTGAGTTGCGTGAGGTCAGGTGTCTGATCAGCCGAGGGAACGTCGTAGATGTACGCAAGAATTCCGCCGGGGAACCGCGCCTCCCGAGTAGTCTCGCCCATCTTGATGATTCGACCGAAACGATAGCTCTCGTCGTCCAATTGAAGCACGAACACATCACCCGGCGCATGCTGCCTGCGCTGGCCCTTCATCTTCTTCAGTGCCACTGCTTGGCCCTTTCGTTCTTCCCGGACGCCAAAAATTTCAGGACAAGAATATTCGACCGTACCTCAGAGCCGCACCGAAGTACGACTTCTTCGGAGATATGGAGTTGATCTGCCCGATGGGTACACCATTCTTTACCCTACTGAATCCGGATGCACGGACATCGTGAATCAGCCCCTGCTCGATGGACCTGGCCTGCCACTTCTTGAGCCCAACGGCGCCCGGCACTGTGACTAGTTGCGTGATCCCATAGTTCTTGGCTATGTGCTGGGCCTCTCGGCGGGCCAGGTTATTGGTGATACCGGCATAGATAATATTGTTATTAGCGTCAAGTCCATGGTAGACGACGTATCCACCCTGACTGTTGCGCAACTGCCAGGCCTTGCGCGCCAAGGTCTTCTTACAGGGGGCGAGGCCTAGCGCGTCAAGCCATGCCAGCGGGTTGAGAACGAATCCGTGATTGTTGTCCTGCGGCGTCAGCCCCAGCGGGTCGGGGGACGTGTACTGCACGGTTTCGGGGTCGTAGTAGCGCGCGAAGTTGTAATGCCACTGTGTCTCCGCATCGAAATATTGACCGGGAAAACGCAGTGGGCATGCAACCTCTTCGGATGCAGGACCTGCGGGCTCACCCCACAGGAACATCCTGCTGCGCCAGCGTATTTCTCCGTTCTGCGAGACCAATTCCGTCGGCGTTCCCACCGAATTCGCGATGATCGCATAGAACTCCTCGTCAAACTGGCCCTGAGAGGGGTTCTGATCAAGCTGGAAGAGAGCGGTGTGCGAGTCCGGCTCGTAGTCCCAGGTACGGATCGACCCACTGACGTCGGAGGACTCTTCGACCAAGTTCTCGCCATCCCAGACAAAGGTGACGTGGTCGTCCGGGTCATCTCCGCCGGAGATATTCCGCTTGGCGATGCGACGGCCGAGGGGGTCGTAGTCGTAGGCCCAATTGCCCCCGTCCGGTGTTTCGACGGAGACCAGCCGGTTCTCGGCATTCCACCGGTACGACCAAATCTTCCGCAACCCCGACAGAGTGCGGCGGATGCGCCTGACGACCCGCCCCTCGGCGTCGTGCTCGTATGTCGAGCGGCCGGTGCGCTTGACCAGTGTTCCCCGCGTTTCACGGACATCGGGTTCGGTAGCCGGGGACATACCCACGGCCGCGACCGCGATGTTGCCCATGGCGTCATAGCCGTACCGCTCGTGCCAAGCAGGACCATCGACGGCAGCCACACGGCCCGCCCCGTCGAGGGTGTAATCCCACGTACCGGAGCGAAGTTCATCGACGGAGGAAAGCAGGCCACCAGGCGCGTAGGCGTATCGGCGACGCTCCAGCACCTCGGCTCCGCGGCTGTCGGCATTCGTCGGATGGACCGGGTCGGTTGCCCGGCGCAGGCTCTGTTCCGTCATTTGGTGATCCGACTGCCACCGGTGCCTGAGAAGCGCCCCGCCCCCAAGGCTGCGTTCTACCTCTCGGCCCACACCGTCGTAGCGGAACAGCAGCGCGTGCGCGCCGACGGAAAGACTGGTCGGACGCCCCTCCGTGTCGTACGCCCATCGTGAAACGACACCTGACGGGGTGCCTCGTTCGGTTCGACGTCCCAGTACGTCGTACTGGGAGACGACTGAGCGCCCGTTGACGGTCTCCCTGACGATCCTGCCGAGCGGATCACGCTCCAAGACCACTTCTGCGGCCGCGTTCCGGGCCCGGGTGACCTGGCCGGCCGCGTTGTAGCGGTATGTGGACAGCTCACCGTCCGATGTGCGACGCCCGACGATGTTCCCTACGGCGTCGAGGGTGAAATCGACGGCCTCTCCTGCGCCGTTCTCCCGCCGTGTGACGCGGTCCGCCTCGTCGTACCTGTACTTCCGGGTGACGTCGTCGAAGTCCGATTCCGCGATCAGACGGCCCGCAGCGTCGAAGTCGTACGTCCAGCTACGCCCATCGGGGCCGGTCACAGCGGTCAGGCGCTGCTCAGTGTCGTAGACGTAGCGGTATACCGAACCATCCGGGTTGCGGCGGGCGGCCGGCAGGTCGAAGACGCCGATCTTGTGTTGTGTCGTGCCCTGGAAGGGATCGTGGTGAGCCAGTTCGTTGCCCTCCGCGTCCCACTCCCACGTTTCACGGCTGCCGTTTGCGTGCTCCTGATAGGTCGGCCGGCCCTCGATGGTGAAGCCCATGCGCGTTCGTTGTCCGGACGGGTCCACCAACTCGGAGACCCGCCCGAACGCATCACGTACACAAGCGGTCGTGGAACCTTGCGAGTCGGTCAACGACAACGGCAAGCCCGCAAGGTCGGATGTCAGCGTGCGGACGTTCCCGTCGGCATCAATGTGCGAGGAGAGCCCTCCGCGCTCGGTATACGTGAACCTGGTGATCGCCCCTGTCGGATCGACTGCTTCGACAAGATTGCCGCCATCGTCGTAGCTCTGGAGCCACACCGCACCGTCGGCCTCCACCATGCGCTCGGGCAGTCCGAGGGCGCCGTACTCCGTCGTGGTGAGTGAACCGTCCGGAAGACGCAGTGAAGTGGTCCGGCCGAAGTCGTCGTACGTGAACTCGGTGACCTGGCCCAGCGCATCGGTCTGGGACAGAAGCGCGTCGTACCGGTCCCAGGTCCTTGCGGTGAGATGGCCGAGCGGGTCCGTTTCCTCGATGAGTTGGAATGCGTCGTTGAACTGGTACCGAGTGCTGTGACCAAGGGAGTTGGTGGCCACGGTGACGTGGTTCTTGTCGTCGTAGACGTAGGTGTAGTCGAGGATTCCGTCGATTCCCCGCGAGGTCACACAGCGCCCGGCGTCGTCGTACGTGTAGCGGTACCAACTGCCGATGCGGTCGTCCCAGCCCGTGATGCGGTGATGGGCGTCATAGGTGAACCGAAGCGGCAAGCCCGAGGAGTTGTAGATCTCGGCGAGGTTGCCCTGATCGTCGTACCCGTAGCGCACCAGAGTGGGCTGGTCGGCGGCGCTTGTCAGGATCAGCGCGGTGATACGTCCGGCCTCTGTGTCCACTCCGATCCGGTAACCGCCGTGATGGGATACCTCTACGGGCATCCCGATCTCGTCATACGTGATCGTGACAGTGTTGTCGTTGCGATCCCTGATCTCGGAGAGGGGCAACTCTGCCGGGGGCCCGCCCGGCAACGGACGGAAGCGGAGGGCAAGTCCATTGTCAGGAAGCCGCACCGTGATCCAGCCGTCCTGAGAGCCATCCCATTCGAGTGGCCAGCGCGGCCCCTCCACCGGCATGACCGGGAAATTGGCTTCGGGAACGGGGTAGTGCAACACCATTCCGTCGTCGGCGACGAACCGGACGCCGGTCGAATCCAGCAACAAGCGTTGGTCAAGCGTGGATGACCAACTGGGGCCGAAGAACCGCCCGGAACGGTAACTGCTTCGGTGATTCCTCTCCAGCACGAGAGGCAAGACCCCGGCCAATGAGACGTCAGTGGCAGACATGACCATCTCGCCGGTGGACACATCAACCGGGTCACCACAGGTGAAAAGCTTCTTGATATTCCGGGCACCCTGACGTGCGCCCTTCCCCAGTCCTTTGACGCCGAGGGCAAGACCCTTGAGCCCGCCTTTAAGGCCTTTGAGTCCCTTGGCGAGGCCGCGGAGGCTGGTGAGGCCCTTCATGCCCGGGATGCAGTCCAGGGCCGCG
>NZ_BMTR01000032.1 GCF_014649775.1 Streptomyces longisporoflavus
CGGCTACGACGACCAGGACAACGCGGTGGCCGCGGCGACGGTCTGGTCGGCCGGGCCCGGCAAGCCCGGTCTGCTGGAGCCGGTGGGCGTGCACGCCGACCATCGCGGTCGCGGCTACGGGACGGCGATCAGCGTCGCCGCAGCGGCGGCGCTGCGTGAACTCGGTGCATCAAGCGCACGCGTCAGCACCCCGAGTTCGAACGCTGCCGCCGTCGCCACCTACAGGGCAGCTGGATACGAGCCGTCGTCCGAGCGGCTGGACGTCAGCCGAGCCGCCTGAAAGTGATCGTGCGGCGGTATCGGACAGGCCGCGTGGCTGACCTCTCAGTCGAGCCCCCTGCGAGGACGTGGGGGTAGGTAGGTCAAGGTTCCCTTCGTTGTTCTGTGGGACCGCACGGCGAGCCTGTTCGCCCCGGCCCATACGGCCTGCGACCTTCCGCACGCGCTGACGGCGAGCCGATCGCGCTGATGCCACCGGGCCCTTTCCCGCGGCAGGCGCGCCTGCCTGTTGCGGGCAGGCGGCTCAGGTAGCGCCGATGAGTTTCACGTCCCAGTCGATGCGGCGTTGGGCGGAGCGAATGGCCGTGCCGCCGCGGTGGCGGGCGGGCAGGGGGTCTGGATCCGTGTGCGGGGGCGGGGGAGTGGCGGGGGTCAGCCCCGGGGTGGTCAGGGAGCGGATCCGGGCGGTGAAGTCGGCAACGGGCAGGGGCAGTTCCAGGTCGTCGTCGACGAATTCGATGGCGGAGGCGACGTAGGTGATGACGTCGGCGATGTCGGGCTGGCGGGTGCGGAATCGGCGGTCGGGACTGAGCCTGCGCAGGATGCGCAGGGTGGTGGGCAGGCTGGCGGGCCGCTTGATGGCGGGGAGCCGGCCGGGCTCGGCGCGGACGCGTTCGTCGGGGTCGCTGGCGCCGGGGATCTGCTCCAGCCAGAGGAGGGCGGCGGTTTCCTCGCCCTGTGAACGGTGCTGGAGAGCGAGACAGTAGGCAGCGGTGTGGTCGCCGGCGCCTGCGGCGAACTGCCACCAAAAGCGCGCGGCGTCGGGTGCCTGGCCGAGCTGGAGGAGGCAGCCCAGTACGCAGGCGACGTCCGGGTCGGCGGGCAGGGTGGCAGTGAGGAAACCGCGGGCGAGGGTCTCCAGGGCGGCACGCGTGGCGACGGTCTCGCACAGGGTGCGCAGATCCGCGGTGGCCTGGGCGGTGCGGTCGTCCCAGGGGCCGCGCCCGGCCGGACGGCGGTCCCGGGGTGCGGCCGTGATGTTGTACGGGCACCGTGGGCCGGCAGCGGGGCGGGGGCTGTCGACGAGGCGGGCTCGGGCGAGCAGGTGATCAATGGGTGAGGTCACCGTGGTCCCTCCGGGGTTGAGCGGGTGGGGAAGAGGCAGTCGTTCAGGCTGCGCTTGGCATGGCGCTCGGTGGAGCGGATCACGCCCACGGGACGGCCCAGGACGCGGGCGACGTCGAGGTCGGGCATGCCGCGCAGATGCATCAGGACGATCACGTCAAGCTGGTCGGGCGGCAGGTGGCGCACCGCCCGGAACAGGTTCAGCGACTCTTCGACCTGGTGTAGTTCGGTGGCGTGGTCGTTCGCGCGGCGCAGGGCGACGGAGTCGAAGGCGGCGTCCACCAGGTCGGGACAGCCGCCGGGGTGGGGCGTGCGCTCCATGACGGTCTCGCGCAGCACGCGCCAGGCGAACCGCTCGGGATTCTCACTGGACAGCGCTTCGTCCCAGAGGACGTGGAGCAGGAAGAACGCGTCGTAGACGGCGCGCTCCGCCACCACCGGGCGGCGCAGGAAGGTGTGGGCGTAACGGAAGTAGATGTCGCGGTACAGCTCCTGGAAGGCGCTGAAATGCACGGGCCGCTCACTGTCGGGATGCGGGAAGTCCTTGGCAACACAGCCGTTGATCCACACGGTGCGCTTGTTCAGCTCCCGCGCGGCCCCGACCCACAGCCCGCGCAGCACGACGACCGAGGAATCGGGCACGGCCAGGGCACGGAGCAGGGCGCGCAGGCATTCCCAGCGCGGGTAGCGGCCCACCGCACGCAGTAATTCGCTGATCTTTGAGCGGGACCAGCCCATGCGGTGGCCGAGCTGCTCTATGGTCATACCGCTGGCCAGATAGAACTCGCGTAACGGCTCCAGCCAGGCCCGGTGGGAGGCACTGGCGTCAGCGGCGATCGGCCCCAGCTTGCGGCCCGGCCTGGCCGGCGCCGGGCTGCCCGGGCCGGTCGGCGGCGTCGGCATGGTCACTGCTGGCGCTCCTCGGCGTCGCCCGGGCCGACGGTCGTGCGACGGCCTTCGACGTGCTGGGTATAGGCCTGCAGTATCTGCTGTACGCCCAGGGCGATGGAGGGAATGAGGGCGAGGACCGCGGCGGCGGTCTGTCCCAGCGCGGTCATCACCGCGCACAGGGCGACGAGTGACACGAGCGCCGTTATGGCAACGGCAGTTCTGCCTGTCATGGGCTTCCTTTGGCTGCGTTTCCAAGTCCGTGGTTGCAGCTCCTCGGACGTTTGCCGCGTCCCCCAGATCGAGAAGCCAGCCTCAGCATGGAGCGCGGGCGAGCGCGGCGAGGCCCGCATGGGTGATCCGGGAACAATTGCAGCGCCCGCGGTCGGGCAGAACGGACGATTTGAAGGCGTCTTTCGCGCGTTCGTGCGCGCTGTGGCCCGGAAAGGTCGATGTTTCCCGTTCCGCTTGCGCTGCCTCGCCGCTCCACGGCCCAATGGAGAGGAAGAAGGGGAGCGCGTCACGCGCTCCGGCTGCAGGATCCCTGTCCGGGACGGCCCCCTTGTTTGCCGCGAGGGGGCCCTCAGTCCTCAGAACACGGCCGGCAGACGACTCCGAGGCCGTGGGGTAAGGCAGCTTGGCGAGGCGGTGAACGCCCCGCCAGGATCGTGCAGTTACCCGCCGGCACTTTCCGGGCCGCGCCGTCCGGCACCACGGCCACCAGCTCACCGCTGTTCACAGGACCGCTACGCCGGACCGGCCCTCACAGCGGACGCTGGCGGCTTTGACGCGGGTGGTGGCCTGGCGGGACGGCGCGCTGCTTTTGTGGGCCGTGCACGCAGAATGATGGTGGCGGGCGACGCATGCAGCGCGGGTTCGCCGCCCGGTCGGCGACGCAACCGGGTTGGCGCGGTAAGTGCTGGCTGGATCTTCATCCAGTACAAACACCGCCCCGCCTACAACACTGTCGTCGCGCCGCTGGAGCAGTGCACCAGCATGGTCATCCCAGCCCGCTACGAGCCGTTCGACACGGGCACCCAGTACGCGTCCCCGCTGCAATCCCTCTCGACCGGCAGGACCGCCACTGCGCTACCGCCACCGATCAGACCTGACCTCGTCCGCGCCAGCCGCTCCTGGCGGGCCGTCAGGCCCCCGCACAGACCGGGCGATAGCGGGCTCGGCGCATCTCCGTCGGACACTCTGCGCTGCGCACTGCATCACCCCACGGCTCCACGATCTTCCGCGCCACCGTTCCGCATAGCAGAGCCCATCGGGTGTGGACTGCGGGATGATTGCCAGGCCCGGCGCAACGCTCCGGCGCGACCTCTGCGGTGGCCGTCGGGCGCCTCCCCGAGGCCGTACGGAGCGACCATGCGCACCGACAGGCGGACGAAGAAGCGGAGAGGCGGCGCCGCGGGGGAGGGGGTGTCATGCAGGTGGTGTCCTCTCAGTTGACGCGGTCGGCGAAGCCCTCGGGCAGGTCCTCGGGGCCAACCGCGACGACGCTCTCGTCGTTCTCGCCGACGTGCTCGAAGAGGGTGATACGGGCGAACTCCGGAACGACGTAGATGGGATAGGTGGGGCCGGCGTCCCGATAGGCGCGCATCTCGTCCAGGTGCTCGTTCTGGTAGAGAACCGTCCTGCTGCCGTCCTGCTCGATCCACTGCGGGAAGAAGATGGTGCCGTGCAGGACACGCCGGCCCGGCAGTACGTTGACGACGACCGAGGTGCCGGTCGGCTCGTTCCAGGAGACCTTGTAGACGTCGTCGGTGAGCTGTACGAGGTCGACCTCCTGGTCCTTCACCCAGCGGCCGCCGACCATGCCGGTGTGGATGCGGTAGTCGATGGTCGTGGCGTTCTTAACGTACATCTCGTACTGCCAGCCGTTCGCGTACGTGTAGATGAACCGGTGCCCGGTGATGCCGGAGAGGTTCTGCGGCGGAACGGGCTTCTCGACGGTCGTCGGGGTGTCGTGCTGAGTGGTCATGTCCGTGCTCCTTGCTGTGCTCGGTGCTCGGGGAGGGCTGCCCGCCGGGCGGGGATCCGGGACGGTCCGGGTAAGCCGCTCCCAAACCCATTGTGCAGCAAAATATGTTTGTCGCAAAAATCTTCTGTCGGGGGTCACAATGAAGTCATGCGTGACACGGACAGGACAGCTGGCGGCAAGGGCGGCACGGACACACCCAGGACACCGGGCGAATCCGGGACACCGGGAGCGGTCAAAGTGGCCGCCAGACTGGGCGGACTGCTGGGGCCGCTGCGGCGTGCCGTGCTGCGCGCCACCCGCAACGCCGAGGGGCTGCCGGATCTGCCGGAGGCACAGATCGAACTGCTGCGGGCACTGTCCTCGTCGCCCGAGGGGCTCAGCCCCGGAGCGGCGGCCGCCCGGCTGCGGGTGGCGCCGTCCACCGTGAGCAACGTCGTCCGGGCGATGGCCGCCGAACGGCTGGTGGAGCGGGTCCGTCCCGAGCACGACCAGCGGACCGTGGTTCTCACCGCGTCGGGGGAGGCCCAGGAACTCCTGCAGCGCTACGACCGGGCCAGCACCACGGCCCTCGCCCAAGTCGTCGAGGGGCTGCCCGACGCCGACCGGCTGGCTCTCGACCGTGCACTGCCCGCCCTCGACCGGCTGGTCGCCGCGCTGGAGGCCGTGGACGGCGCAGGGGCAGGCCCGCCCGCCCGGTGAGGCGGCGCCCCGCCGCGCCCGGCCTGAACATCTGGTGCGGTCAGTGATCTAAGCCCAGCCGGGCAGGAGCAGAAAACGATCTCACGGGCGCCGAACTCGGAGCCTCTGCAAGCCGGTTACTGATGTGCACCGCCTGGGCACGCGCGCCCCGTCCGAGCCAGTTCGCGTTGCGAGCCGTCCTTGGTCTGGCGCAGGCGCGTGAGCCGATGTCGCAGGACCGCGTCCGACCGCTGCCCCGACGGCAGCGTCAGGCGCCGTGGGCGGAATCCGCTGGTGAATATGACAGGTTCGGGGACATGCGGTGTCCGTGGCGGGAGGCTGAAGTGGTCGTCCGCCGCGTCGCGGGTGCGGCGGCGGCCGGGGCGCGCGGGTCCGGAGCTCCCCTCCGCCGGTCCCTCGCGCGGTGTCCTCCGGGCGGCAGAGCTGCGCAATGAGCCCTGTTGGCCGCCACGTCCGGGAGGGCGGAGGCTGGAGCCGTGATGTGTGTGATGCGGCTCCAGCCGGTCGCGGAAAGATGTGTGTCTGTCACGGCTCGGGCCGGGCCGGAAGCCTGCGGCGCGGGCCGGAGCCCAACTGCTGCGCGCTCGAGCAGGCGTCCGGACCCTGATCGCATTGTGCGAACAGTGGTGCGAATCTGCTTCGGAGTCCATGCGGCGAGCAACTTCACGTTTGCGGAGGCACGGTGCTCCTTCGGTTGGAAGGGCCGCGCGCCGATGCGGCGCAGACTCCCGCTTCCACTACAAAGAAAGGCATGCGGAGCCTGCGGGGGCCGCGAAGTCGTCACGACGGACGGAGGCGAGCAAGTGACCGTACGCATCCACTTCACGGACGAGGACCTGGCTCAGATCAGGCTGGCGCAGACTCCGGACCCCATGTGGGAGTCATTGCTGAGCATGCACATGCTGCAAACGCAGGAAGCGGCCATCCTGTTCCGTCACTGGCGGAACGATGTACGCCGGAGGCTGCCCACTCATACGCGTGAACTCCTGCGCCTGGCACCGCCCGTGGGGTACTCCGCGGACTTTCTCACACCGGCGGGCGGCTCGGGCAGCTTGGACGCCGGAATCGGCGCGCTGTTGTCCACCAGCCGTCTCCGGCTCCGCAAAGACTTGCTCACCCTGTCGGCCGGCGGCGGGCGCCTTCCCGCGTGGACCAGGCCGCTGGCCGACGGTGATCGCGACGCCTTGGCGCACGTGACAAGCCTGTTCCGTACCTACTTTCGGACCGCGCTGAGCCCGTGGTGGGAGAGTGTCAGGACTCGCCTGGAAGCTGAACGCAGCGCCCATAACCGGTACTTGGCCCACGGGGATCTCCATGGGCTCCTGCGCGGGCTGCACCCCGGACTCGTCTGGCACCCGCCGGTCTTGGAGGTCACCGGTCCGGACGTTGATCGTGACCTCTTTCTGAACGGCCGCGGACTGTTGGTGATCCCGTCCTTCTTCTGCTGGCGGCGGCCTACCCTGTTAAAAGACCCAGCGTTACCGTGCGCGGTCGTGTACCCCATGACGCACGCCCACGCGCTGGAAGCCGCTCCCGAAGGAATTGACGCCACGCACACTGCGCCGTCACGAGCACTTCACTCACTCATCGGGAAAACACGCGCCAAAGTTCTCGAGTCAATCGTGGACGGGGGCAGAACCACTATGGAACTCGCCCACGACGCCAACATCTCACCGGCCACCGCCAGCCACCACGCCGGAGTTCTGCGCAGGGCCGGCCTGTTGAGCACCTACCGAGTGGGCAAGTCTGTGCTGCACAGCCTCAGCCCCTTGGGGCACGCCCTTCTGCAGGGTCGGCCCTGCGACGAGCGGAGCATGAACGACAGCTGACCACCTGCCGGTCGGAACCTTTCGAGCACGATCGAAGGGTCTGGATAGCGGTGGAACGATGCACCAGACTGACGGGCCAGCAGGAGTCGGCCTCGCCGCTTCTCCGGGGGGCCGCGATCAGCGAGGAGTGTTCTGATGACCGGGAACGATGTGCGTTGGCTGCTTGCTTTCGATGCTTCTTGCGGTACGTGTCGGCAGGTGGCTTCGACCGTTTCGGATTGTGTCGGTGACCGCCTGGAGATCCTTCCTCTCAGTCATCCGGATGTCCGGGCCTGGCGTGAGACGGCCCTGGGGGGTGATCCTGCCTGGAGGCCCACGCTGTTGAAGGTCGGTGGCGGCGGTGTCCGCGGGTGGACGGGCATCGGGATGGCCCTTCCTCTGACTCGCCGCCTGGGGGCGGGGCCCACTCTGCGTGTCCTGCAGGCCCTTGGTGAGATGTCACGCGCCGGTTCCGGTGGGAAGACGTCCAAGGGCATGCCCCGTAAGCGGTTCCTCACTCTCGCGGCGGGAACGGTGGCTGCCGGCGGCCTCGTGCTCACCGGCCGTGCATCCGCGGCGGCGCCCGCGGTGCAAAACGCCGATGTCGAGGCGTGGCTCGAACGCAACAAGGACAGCTTGCCGACCGGGTATGCGGAAGTCACGAGCTACTCGGTGGCCTATCGCCGGGCCATCTACACGGCCTCGACTCCCGAGACCCGAAGCAGTCTCTGGCGCGAGCACCTCAGTGCCTACCGCTCGTCCCATCCCGCCCTCAGTTCTACGCAAGTCGACGTCATCGACGAAGCCCTCGCGACCCTGACCGCCACCACCCTTTTCTCCGGGAAGATCGAACGCGGCGACCCCACCGACCGCACACTGCAGAAGCTCAAGAGCACGGTCATCGAGGCCTTCGGGGAGAAAGAAGCCAAGGCCCTCATCGCCCACCTCGGACCGGCCGGCGAACAAGGAACAGCAGCTAATGGGTGCGCCTGCAGCACGGTGGACCAGTGGTGCAGCGGTGACCCCTGCGTGGCCTGCTGTTACGTGGACACGGGATGCGCGTGTGGCAACAACCCGTGTTGTTGTGTGTGGAGTGCGTCCGGGTGCGGGACCCGGTGGGAATACTCCTGCAATGGCGCCTGCTTCGGGTGAAGGCAGGGCAACGCTGAGAGGACGGTTCGCGGCAGGAGGCGGTGGCCCCGCGAACCGTCCTGACTGAACCAAACGTGCTTTCCTGGATGAACGCCTTGACGAAGAGGCCTCCTGGAGGCCCTCCCCGCTGTCGTTGGTTCGCGGGTAGCCGGGTGGCTCCTGTATCTGCATGGCTGCACGGACGGGCAGGGTGCTTGGTGCTGCCAGGCCAGGCCAGGGCGTGCGTGCACAGACGTGCTGCGGTGACTGAGTAGGGCGCGGAGTCCTCGTCGTCAGGGTGGTCGGTGACGGCGATCTCGGTGGAGGTGAGGCAGTGCCAGTTCTCGTCCTGGTCTGCGCCGTTGGCAGCGGACCAGGACGGTGTTGTCGTGACCGAGTTTGGCGGAGGCCGGGCCCCGGGGAGTGGGCCGGCAGCCGGACTCCTGGTTCACTGCGCGGCACGAAAGGCCCGCGGCCCGTGAGCTGGACGACGAGCGGTACTACGCCGCTTTCTGCGCCTACGCCGCCGAGCTCGGCGACTACCCCAACGCCCGGCAGTTCGGTCTCTACCTGCTGGACGTGTACGGCGTCATCGGCCGCGGTGGCGGCCCGCTGAGCGAGCAGGCACTCGACCCCCTCCTGCCGGGACTGCGCCAGCGCTACCAGCAGGACGTCGAATCCGCGGCGGACGTGGAGCCGGACGCGCGCGGTGCCGGATACCGACGATGCCTCGGAGCAGGCCGTCGGAGTACGCGGCCCGCGGGCCGCAGCAGAGCCCGAAGTGCAGGCGCCCGCTCCCTCCGGTTCGCCGGGGGAGCAGCAGCCCGGCCCGGGCGACGGCCCGCCCCTGGACGAACTTGACCCGCATGAGGTGGTGCAGCCGACCGCCGTGGATCGCTATTACCTCGGCTACGAGTTCCTGCACGCCCACGGGGCGAGCCCTGCCGCGAGGAGCTCGCCGCGCATCTCACGGACCAGGGCATCAACAACCCGCACGGCCGGCCGGTGAAAGCGAACACGGTCGGCCGCTACCAAGTGGGGTTCCGCACCTACGCGGCCTGGGCCGAGATATATGAGGCGAGCGGCACCGAACCCGACCTGGCGGCGCTCCTCGAAGCGGTCGACGGACGGGGCATCAAGGGCCTGCGGCGGCTCGAGGACTTCCGTCGTCGTCGCCGGGCGATCGCACCCGTCCTCGTCGACTACTGGTCATCGGTCATCAGATAGCCGCAGCGGACCGGCTGGGCGCTCTCGACATGGATCTTTCCTGGAGATCCACCGAATTGGTTTTGGCTGGTGCGGCTGCTGGTGCGGCGGGGGGTTGGTGGGTGCTCGTGCTGGTCACGGGCGGCTGTCTGCAATCTTGATCGTCTGTCAGCGGTCGGGTTCGGGGTTCGTCCGCGCTGTTCTGCCAGCGGCAGAACACCAGGCGAACGTGCCCGTCGATCACTACCGTCCAGTGTCATGACGACGATTACCACGCGCACGGTCGAGTACCCGGCCGACGGTCTGACGATGCTCGGGCACCTCGCGCTTCCGGCCGGTATCGACCGCCGGCCCGCAGTGCTGCTGGGGCCTGAGGGCACGGGGCTCAGCGACGTCGAGCGCCGGCGGGCCGAGACCCTTGCCGAACTGGGGTACGTGGCGCTTGCCTTCGACATCCACGGCGGACGCTATTTGGACGACCCCGAGGAGATGCTGGCTCGTTGCATGCCGTTGCTCGCCGACCCCGACCGGATGCGGGGCATCGGCCACGCGGCGCTCGATGTGCTGCGCGCCGAACCGCGGGTCGACCCCGACCGGATCGCCGCCGTCGGCTATGGCACCGGCGGCGCGATCGCGCTGGAACTCGGGCGCGACGGCGTCAACCTGCGCGCGATCGGCACCGTCAACGGTCTGATCACCGGCCGACCGGGCGAGGCGGCGCGCATCCGCTGCCCGGTGTGGGCCGGGGTCGGGTCGGAAGACCCGATCATGCCGCCCGAGCAACGGGACGCATTCACGGCCGAGATGCAGTCCGCGGGCGTCGACTGGCGCCTGGTGGTCTACGGCGGCGCCTTGCATGCCTTCCACCACCCGACGGTCGACCACACCGTGCTCCCCGGCGTCGGATACCACCCGCGGCATGCACAGCGAGTCTGGCATGACGTCGTCGACTTGCTCGCCGAGTGCCTGCCCGTGACGGAGTGATCTGGTCAGTGCGACCTCGGGCACTAACTGACACCCACTGACCAGCACGTACGCGGTCCCACCGCTTCTGCGGCGCAGGACGCCGGCGACGCGCGTTCCCGCCGTCACGGGATGTCGAGCAGGACCTTTCCGACCAGGCCCCGTTCGAGTGCGGTGTGGGCGTCGGAGATGTGCTCCAGCGGGAAGCGGTGCAGCGGCATTCCGGCGTCCTCGCCCACCCGCAGGGCGCGTGCGTCCACGGCTGCGGCGACGTCGGTGAGCGCCTGCTGCTTCGCGGCGGGCGGCACGGTGTAGACGTAGACGCTCTGCCAGCGCAGGTTCGCCGCCAGTGAGGAGAGCACCGGGACGGAGAGCTGTTCGTCTTCGCTGCCGGAGTAGTAGGCCACCACGGCGCCCGGGGCGGTCACCGCAATATCGAGAGCGGCGTTGGTGCCCGGTGCGACTTCCACCACGATGTCGACGCCCTCGGGAGCGAGGGCGCGGATCTCCGCGGTCGCGTCCTGCGCGCGGTAGTCGACGACGTGGTGGGCGCCGGCCGTGCGCGCCAGCGCGGCTTTGGCCGGGCTGCTGACCGTGGTGATCACGCGGGCTCCGCCCCAGCGGGCGAGCTGGATGGCCGCGTTGCCGACCGCGCCGGCGCCACCCGCCACCAGGACGGTCGTGCCCCGCAGCGTGCCGGGCGCGATCTGCCCCGGTCCGCCGTCGTGCACGGTCAGTGTGCGATGGGCGGTCAGGGCCGGGATGCCCAGGGCGGCGCCGAGTTCGAACGGAGCGTGGTCGGGCAGCGCGACGGCGTGCCGTTCGGCCACGAGCGTGTACTGCTGTGCCGTTCCCCAGGGCCGGTCCCACGCGGCCTCCCAGATCCATACCCGCTGTCCGACTCGTGCCGGATCGACCTGCGAACCGACAGCATCGATCACCCCCGCGCCGTCCTGGTGGGGCACCTGCTCGTTCATGCCTGGAGGCAGCGGGCGCTGGCGGCTTCGCCAGTCGGTCGGGTTGACGCCCGAGACGTGCACACGGACCCGTACCTCCCCGGGGCCGGGCTCGGGGACCGGACGCTCGACCAACCGGAGGACCTCGGGCCCGCCGGCAGCCGTCCGAACGACGGACTTCATCTCTCACCCATCCTTGGTTCATTCCTGGACGCCCGCGGTATTACGGAAGTCCCGCGAGCCCTGCCGGGGCCCTGGCACCGCGGCAGCGACCCATGGCCCGCCCGGCGACGAATGCGTAGCGGTCACTCGCACCGGCCGGTACCCCTCGAGACCCGCAGCCGCAGCCCGCACTGGGTGGCAACGGAACCGATGACGGTCGTGGCCGGGGGAGCGGCCAAGCGGCTTCGCGAGCTGCACCGACTCGCATGCTCCGTCGCGACCGGGCCTGCTGTGCTGCCGCGTCCGGTCCCGGGATTGTCAGCCCTCTCGTGCCATCGCCGCCATCAGCGCGTCCAGCAGCCCTGGTGCCGCTTCCTGGAGGGTGCTGCGGCGGAGGCGGTGTCCGCGGGAAGGGCCGACCATGACCGGGTGGAGGACGCCTGCCTCGACCAGGACCTTGAAGTGGTGGGTCGCGGTGGACTTGTTCAGGCCCTCGTAGAGGTCCGAGCAGGGGGCTTCGGCGGCGGGGTCCACGGCCAGTCGGCGGACCATTTCCAGGCGTACGGGATCCGCGAGTGCGCGCAGCAGTTTCTGGACCGGGGCGACGGGCGGCAGCTGGTCGGAGGGGATCTCCCAGGGCGGCATCAGACAACTCCAAGTTTGACGTGCATCATACTTCTCCCTAGCATCCACGAAGTACGACACACATCATACTTCCCAGGAGTTCTTGTGCCGGCACTTTCCCATGGGCGGCGTCCCCAGCCATGGAGCTATGCGACCCTCCTCGTGCTTCTCATGCTCGGGCAGGCGACGTCCGCCATCCCCTCACCGCTCTACTCCCTGTACGCCGAGAAATGGGACTACCCGCCCTTCCTCACCACCGTCATCTTCGCCGCGTACGGGGCTGTCGCGGTCGTCGCGATCCTCGTCTCCGGACCCCTGTCCGACCGGTACGGCCGTCGGCCCGTGCTTCTCGGCGCGGTCCTGCTGCTGCTCGCCGGGCTGGCCGTCTTCGTCTTCGCCGCGGGTCCCGGGCACCTCGTCGTGGCGCGGATGCTCAACGGCCTGGGGATCGGCGCGATCGTCGTCGTCGGCGGGGCCGCTCTGCTGGACGTGAGTCCCGAGCGGGCGGCCCGCAGCGGGACCCTCACCGCCATCGCGTTCAACGTCGGCATCGCCGCCGCCGCGCTCGGTACCGCGGGCCTCGCCCAGACCGGCTTCCATCCCCTGTTCCTGCCCTACCTCGCCGATGCGTTCATCGCCCTCGTCCTGTTCGTGCTCCTCCTGGTGATGCGGGAGCCGCACCCCTCGGTCGGGGCCGCGCCTCTGGGAATCCCCCGCCCGCACGTACCCAAGGAGATCCGCGGACGCTTCGTCTTCGCCGTGATCGGCGCCGGTGCCGCCTGGGCCGTGCTCGGGGTCTGCTTCTCGCTGGAACCCTCGATCGCCGCCCACGCGGCGCATGTCGGCGGGCCGTTCTTCGGGGGTGTCGTCATTGCGGCCGTGACCCTGTCCGCCGCCTGCGCCCAGGTCGTCAGCGCGCGTTACCCGGCCCGCACGGTCGCGCTCGTCGGCGACTCGGCGCTCGCCGTGCTCATGCTGGCCGGGGTGGCCGGCTTCGCGACCGGCAACGCCGCCGTCATCATCGTCACCGTCGCACTCCAGGGCGGCGCCTACGGGCTCGCCTTCGGCGGCTCCCTGCGCCACCTGACCGCTCACATTCCCGCCGAGCGGCGCGGAGCTGTCATGTCCATGTTCTACCTGCTCGCGTACGGCGCGCTCATCACGCCCACACTCCTCGTAGGCATCGGCGCCACGGTCTGGAGCGACACCGTGATCTTCCCCGTCTTCTCCGTGCTCGCCGCCCTTCTCTGCGCCTCTGCCGTGGTCGTCGAGCGCGTACTGGGGCGTCGAGGAGGACAGCCTGCGGTGACGCCGGCGTCGACGGCCGAGGCGCCCCGGATGAGCGAGGTCGACTGACCGGTGACCTCGAAGCTGCCCGGCGCGCGGCGCCGGGCAGCTTGCGAAGCACGTCGTCGGGGGAGGTCCGGATCGACCGGAGCATGGGCAGCGCCGGTTCCACGACCTGCCGCGCTCACCAGTACGCAGCCGGCGCCTTCACCCGTGTCCCAAAGATCCCGGGCGATCCACCTCGCCGAAGAAGGTGGGCGCCGCCCGCTCGGGTTTGTCATCACGACTGGCCGGCAGGAAGCTCCCGGAAGGGGCACACGACCCAGCCCGGAACGCCTGGACTTCAGGCCGGGGAGCACGTCAAAGACTCGGTCAGTCGGAAGCGAGGCGGGCGAGGGGGACGGGCGGGTCGGGGAGTGGTGTGGTGTGGGTGTGCCAGAGGCGGGTGGTGGTTTCGGTGATCTGGTGTGCCTGTCCGAGGTAGTTCTCCGGCTCGGCGTGAAGGCCGGGCAGGAGTGTGTCGAGGCTGTGCTCGGTCAGCACCTCGCGCAGTGTCCGCGTGAGGTGTGTGCCGGTGGTACGGGTGCGGGTCGCCGCTTCGTGGACAAGGTCGTGCGCGCGTTCCCGGCCGACGGGTCCGGCCAGCGTGATCATGTGTGATTCCGCCATGACGAGGCCGCCGTCGAGGTCGAGGTTGGCGCGCATGCGGCGGGCGTCGACCCGCAGTCCGCGCAGGAGGGTGGTCGTCTCGGTGAGGGCCGTTCCGGCGGTGACGGCGAGTTCGGGCAGGACCCGCCATTCGGTGTGCCATTCCCCGGCGGCGCGCTCGTGCCCCGCCTCCTGCGCTCGGAGCAGCGCGGAGGTGAGAGCGCCGGCCGTGCCGCTCAGTCCGATGATGCTCTCCGAGGTGATCGGGTTGACCTTCTGCGGCATGGTCGAGGATGCGCCGCGGTGGTCGCCGTAGGGCTCGAAGACCTCGGCGATCTCGGTCCGGGAGAGGTCGACGATGTTGCGGGCCAGGCGCGCGCATGTCGCGGTGAGCAACGAGCACAGCCAGCCGAATTCGGCGACCCCGTCGCGGGCCGCGTGCCAGGGGGTCGCGGTGTCGCGCAGGCCGAGCAGCCGGGCCATGCCGCTTCTGACGGCTGCCGCGTGCGGGCCGAACGCCGCCGCGGTGCCGCCGGCTCCGGACAGGGAGATCACGCCGACGCGCGGCGCGGCCTCGGCCAGGCGCTGCCGGTGACGCGTGAACTGTGCCAGGAGGGTGGCCAAGGTGGCGCCGAACGTGGTGGGTACGGCCTGCTGGCCGTGGGTGCGGGCCGCCATCACGGTGGAGGCGTGCTCGGTGACACGGTCGGCCAGAACGTCGCCGAGTTCGGCGATCTGTCGTTCGAGAGCGGCCAGTGAGCGGACCATCTGCAGGGCGAGACCGGTGTCCATGATGTCCTGCGTGGTGGCGCCGTAGTGCACCCGGCCGTCGGGTCCCGGCGGGAGCCGGCGGCTGATCTGCCGGACCAGACCCAGGATGGGGTAGCCGACGGTGCGGGCGGTGCGCCACAGCTCTTCGCGGTCGATGTGGTGCGGCTGTGCCGCGTCGCGGATGGCCGCGGCCTCCGCGTGGGTGAGCACTCCGACGTCGGCCTGGGCCCGGGCGAGAGCCCGTTCGGCGGCGAGCCAGCTGTCGAGGGTGGCGTCCTCGCCGAACAGGGTGTGTTGTCCGGGGTCGGTCGCGAGCCGGCTGGTCAGGGAGAAGAGGTAGGGGTCCGGCAGCGAGGGGGTGTTCATGAGCGGTCCCGGGGGAGAGCGGGGGTGCCGGCGTCGGCGGGGGTGTCGATGGCGATGTATTTCTGTTCCAGGTATTCCTCGATGCCGGAGTTGCCGCCCTCGCGGCCGACACCTGAGTGCTTGATGCCGCCGAAGGGCGCTCCGGGGTCGGAGACGTAGCCGCGGTTGAGGCCGACCATGCCGCTCTCGATCCGTTCGCTCATCCGCAGCGCCCGGCCGAGGTCGCGGGTGTAGAGGTAGGCGACGAGACCGAACTCGGTGGCGTTGGCCAGCGCGAGGGCCTCGTCGTCGCCGGCGAAGGTCCGGATGGCGGCGACGGGGCCGAAGATCTCCTCGCGGTTGATGCGCGCGTCGGCGGGGATGTCGGTGAGCACGGTCGGCGGATAGAAGTAGCCGGGCAGGTCGGGGACGCTGCCGCCGGTGTGCAGCCGCGCGCCGTCGGCGACGGTCTCGTCCACCAGGCGGGCGACACGGTCGCGCTGGGTACGGTCGATCAGCGGGCCGAGGTCGATACCGGGTTCCGTGCCGTTGCCGAGGGTCAGGCCGCTCATCCGGTCCACGAGACGCTCGGTGAACTCCCGCGCGACGTCGGCGTGGACGAGGAAGCGGTTCGCCGCGATGCACGCTTCGCCGATGTTGCGCAGCTTGGCGGTCATGGCGCCGTCCACCGCCGCGTCCAGGTCGGCGTCGGCGCACACGATGAACGGGGCGTTGCCGCCCAGCTCCATCGAGGTGCGCAGTACGTTGGCGGATGCCTGGGCCAGCAGCAGCCGGCCGACCGCGGTGGAACCGGTGAAGGACACCTTGCGCAGCCGCGGATCTCTCATCAGCGCCTCGGACACCGCGGCGGCGCCGGTGGTGGGAAGAAGGTTCAGAACCCCGGCGGGCAGACCGGCCTCGACCAGGAGGGCGGCCAGCGCGATGCTGGTCAGCGGCGTCTGCGGGGCGGGTTTGAGGACCATCGTGCAGCCGGCGGCCACGGCGGGGGCGATCTTACGGGCCGGCATGGCAAGCGGCGCGTTCCACGGTGTGATCAGCAGGCACGGTCCGACGGGCTGGCGCGTGACCAGGACCCGCGCCGACGCGTCCTCGCTGACCTTCCATGTCCCGTCGACGCGTACGGCTTCCTCGGCGAACCAGCGCAAGTACCCGGCCGCGTAATCGACTTCCGCCCGGGCCTCGTCTAGGGACTTGCCCATCTCCAGGGTGATGAGCCCCGCGAAGTCCTCACGGCGTTCCAGCAGCAGGTCGTGGGTACGGCGCAGAATGCGGCTGCGCTGCCCCGGTGATGTCGCGGCCCACTGCGACTGGGCGCCGACGGCCGCGCCGAGGGCGTCGAGCGCGTCCGCGGTGCCGGCATCGGCGACCCGGGCCAGCGGTTCGCCCGTCGCGGGGTTCTCCACGGGGAAGGTGGTGTCGCCCGCCGCGGGCCGCCATCTTCCGTCGATCAGCAGCCCCTGGGGGAGGGCGTCAACGCCGTGGGAGCGGGGTGTGCGGTCCGTCATGGTGGATTTCTCACCTGTCGTCGAAGGAGGGAAGCGAGCGAGTCGTCGGAGGAAGAGCGCAGGAGGAGTGGCCGCCCGGGCCGCCGCTGCCTGGAGAATGCGCGGCGGCGGCCGGGTGCCGGCGCCCCGGGGTCGGTGGCCGGTGTCCCCGGGGCGAGGGATCAGCCCGCTGCCAGCGCGGCGTTGATCGCGTCGGCCATCGGGGTGCTGGAGGCCGGGTTCTGGCCGGTGAAGAGGTTGCCGTCCTGAACGGTGAACGCCTGGTAGGCGTCACCCTGCTCGTGTCGGGCGCCCATCTCGCGCAGACGGCTCGCCAGCAGCCACGGAGCGTTGTCCGCGGTGCCGAACAGCTGCTCCTCCTCATCGGTGAACGCGGTCATCCGCCGGCCTGCGAAGATCCACTTGCCCTGCTCGTCCACCGCGGAGAGCAACGCGGCCGGACCGTGGCAGACCGCACCGACGACCTTCCCGGCGCGGTCGGTCTCGACCAGCAGCCGGCCCAAGTCCGAGTCCTGGAAGAGGTCGACCACGGGGCCGTGCCCGCCCGGCAGCACCACGGCGTCGTAGTCGGCGGCCGAGACCTCGTCCAGCTTCAGCAGCGGCCCGAAGTCGCTGAGCGCCTTCTGGGCGTGGGCCACGTGCCGGGCACAGTCCTCACCGGCGACCGCCGGGTCGGCGCTGTGCTCGTCCAGCGGCTGCAGCACGCCTCCGGGGGAGGCGAAGTCAACGGTGTGGCCGGCGCTCACGAACGCCTCGTGCGGCGCGGCCAGTTCCTCGGCCCAGTAGCCCGTGGGGTACTGCGAGCCGTCGGTGCGCTCCCACACGGCGGCGGCGGACATGACGATCAGGATGCGACTCATGACTTCTTCCTCAACTTCTCGAGCCTGTACGGCTTGTGGCGATCAGCCGGTCATCTGCGGGACCGGCGACCGGATCGACTGATCCGGCGCTGCATCCACTGTCCCCCTGGCCCGACCGCCTCAAGGCGGCCATCACTGACCCTGACCTGCATAGGTCCGCCCGCCTAGGACCGACAGTCCTTGTCGGGACGGCGATGACCGCGGCGAACCACATTGGCGTCATGGCGTCATGGCCTCACGGCCACCTCGAACCGCGAACTCGCCGATTTCCCGTGCCGGGCCCGTGCACCGTGCGACTCGGCGCGCCCAGACCTACCGTCGGGCACCCGCGTGCGTCGCGTGCCCGGTCTGCGATGCGAAGAGGTGGCACGACCGGCCGAAGACGCCGGCGAACGGCGCCGGAGAATGGCGCATGACGCCCCTCGCCGCTTCCTTGGCGGGTACCGGCTTGCTCGTGTTCGCAGTGGTGCACGCCACCGACGACGGCTGGGCCTACCCGGGGACCTGGCTGCCCGCGGCGGTCGGCCTGGCCGTGCTGGCCGCACGTGTCCAGGCCGAAGTACGCGACGGCCCTCCCATTCAGCCCACTCCGCGCGGCGATGACCGAGCGGGGGCGGCCGGGCACCGCCGGGCGGTCCCGGGCGCTTCCAGCGTGTCAGGCCTGCTCCACGCCCGTCCCCATCAGCCGGTTTCGAGGGCGGTGCCCGCCGCGGACCCACCGACGGAAGTCGCCCGGTCAGGGGCGGCATTGCGGACTGCCGCTGCCGGGACTGCCGAAACCGACGCGCGGTGGCGGGCCATCACCACGTCCGACACCTCCAACGCGAGCCGGACGAACCGTGCGACGGCCCGGGAGGTGCTGGACTCGTGCCAGACCAACTGCAAGCTGCTGGGCGAGAGGTCCCGTACGCGCACCACCTTGATGCCCCATGGGTGGGTGTCCGCCGGCAGCACGGACCCGGGGACGAACGCGATCGCCTGCCCGAAACCCACCGTCGACAGAATCTCCAGGGAGTCGCGTATCGCGGGCCCTTCGCGCCACGGACGCTCGTGCAGGTCAGCGCCGGCCCCATAAGCACGCTCCTGCTCACTGGCCACCGGCCCCATCACCACCGTCTCCCCGGCCAGTTCGTCCATGTGCACCTCGGCGCGGTGGGCGAGCGGGTGATCCGTGGGCAGGAGCGCGACACGGGGTTCTGTCAGCAATGTCTCGCTCGCCAGCCCCCATGCGCCGTATGGCACCCGGATCAGAGCCAGTTCGCACCCTCCCGAGCGGACCGCTGCGGACTGCGCCAGCGGTTCGGTGAACACCAGGTCCACTCTCTGGCCGGGCAGGCGGGCCGCGCACTCCTCGACGAGGCGGCCCGCCAGTCCTCCGTCACAGCCGCGTACCGACAACCGAAGGGGCGGGCTGGTGTCCCGGGCCGCGCGCTGGGCCTCGCGGAGCGCGCTGGCGACACGCTCGTCGAGTCCGGAGACCTCGGTCATCAGCACCCGTCCGACATCGGTCAGTTCGACGGAGCGCGGCCCGCGGGCGAAGAGTTCGGCGCCCACCATGTGCTCCAGTGACCGTATGGCGCGGGACAGGGCCGGTTGCGTCATGGCCAGTTGCCGGGCGGCGCGCGTGAAGTTGCCCTCATGCGCCACGGCGAGGAAGTACCTGATGTGCCGAAGGTCCATGTCTGTCACTCATGCAGCCTAAATTGCTGCGCTACCCGGGCATATCGGCCGAGCCCGCGCCGCCATCACGGGAATCGGGCTCCCGCGGCCCTTCGGGCGGGTCGTGACAGAGGCCGGACCGTCCTGCGTCCTGTGCGCGGACCGGCGGTGCCACATGCTCGGACCTATGCCCGGCGGGCATGGGCGCCCATGCCGGATCGGAACTTCCCCACCGGCGGGCCGGATGGTTCGCTGACTGTGCGCCGGACGGACCGGTGTGTACAGCAAGGGGCACAACCAATGACATCTGTGATCGTGGTCGGGACGGCGAGGCTTCGGGCCGACCGGGCGGACGAGGCCCGAAAGCTCATCACTTCGGTGGTGGAACGCTCCCGCCAGGAACCGGGCTGCCTGTCCCACGAGGCCCACGAGGCCGTGGGCGATTCCGCTGACTCTGGTCCTCATCGAGAAGTGGGCCTCACAGCAGGACCTGGACAGCCACAATCCCGAGTCCCTGGGCCGGCTGATCGAACTGCTCACCGGCGCACCCGAGATCCAGGTGTTCACCCCGCTCGGTCACGGTACCGCCGACCAGGACACCCCGCGCTGACGGTTTCCACGCTTCCGCGCCGGTGTCGGACCAGGTGGCGGGAGCGATGGTGGCAGGCGTGAGTGTTCCTCTTCCGTAAGGGCTGGACGGGAAGCCGGAACAGGGCTGCTGTTCCGGCGCTGCCTCAGGCGTGAACCCGCCGCGGACACGCCCTGCGGGGCCATGCCCTGTGTCAGTCCGCCCTGTCAGTCCCGGGCCGCTGCTGACTAGGACTGACAGACCCAGTTTGGGCGGCCATCAGCGCTTTTCGTGCCACAGACTTGTTCCTATGGCTTCCGTCAACCGCGAACTCGCCGATTTCCTCAAGCGTTCCCGCGCCCAGTGCGACCCCGAGCAGGCGGGGCTGCCACCGGACGGACGGGTGCGGCGTGTGCCGGGACTGCGGCGAGAGGAGGTCGCCCTCCTGGCGGGGGTCTCCGCCGACTACTACGCCCGTCTTGAGCAGGGCCGCCCCATCAATCCGTCCCCTGCCGTCGTCGAGGCCATCGGGCACGCCCTGAGCCTGGACGAGGCAGGCCTTGCCCACCTCAGGAATCTAGTCGGCATCACCACCACCCGCCCCCCGGCACGTACGCCCGGCGTCCAGCGCCTGCGCCCCGGGCTCCACCGGCTCCTCGACTCCCTGGACAGCGCCGTTCCCGCCCTCATCCTGGGACGCCGGTCCGCCGTCCTGGGAGCGAACCGGATGGCCAGAGCCCTGTTCGCGGACTTCGACGCCATGCCGGCCACCGAACGCAACTACACCCGCTGGCTCTTCCTCGACCAGGACGCGCGCGACCTGTTCGTCGACTGGGAAGTGCAGGCCCGCGCCGCGGTGGAGAACCTGCGCCTGGACGCGGTCCACGCATCGGAGCGGCAGGCCACGCAGGCGCTCGTCGCCGAGCTGCGGGAACTGAGTGACGACTTCGACCACTGGTGGCAGCAGCACCGCGTGCACCAGCGCACGCACGGTTCCAAGCGGCTGCGGCACCCCTTGGTCGGCGAACTCACCGTTGAATACGAAACTCTCGCACTGCCCGGAGACAGCGAGACCACCCTGTTCCTCTACACCGCCGAACCCGAGTCGGCGTCCGCCCAGGCGCTGAGCCTGCTGGCGTCATGGACCCTGGCGGAACCGTCGACCTCCCCGGATCAGTCGCGCGACTGATCCGGGGAGCGCCATCCATCTGCGGGAGCGGGCGCCCGGGGCGCCGTGTGGTCCGACAACAGGCGCGGGCCCTGTTTTCCTGCGCGGCCACGTCTCCGCAGGCCGCTTCTTGCTGCTGCCTCTCGGAACCAAACAGCAGGGAAAGTGATCAATGCAGATACAAACCGAATAACACCGTACTGTTCGAGAACGGGAGTTCAGAGTTGAAGTTCACGGTCCCACCCTCACTGTCCGCCAGACCTGCCATAGCGATGCTGGCCGCGGTCGGCATCACCGCGGCTGTGCTGGTCGGCCGGGAAGGGCTCCGCACCGTAGCGGGCTGCGGCGCGGTCAACGACCCCTACCCCTCGCAGGCCGCGGCGGACTGGAAGGCGGGCGCTGATCATGTGGTGGTGGCGGTGCCGACCGCCGAGCGGGACACCAACAGGCAGGACTTCGACCAGGGGTCGGTGCAGTACACGGTCGAGCGGACGGTGTCACTCTCGAAGGAGAAGGTGCTGTGGTCCGCTCACACCCCGCGGCATGAGCTGGGGAGCGCGTTCGAGATGACCGCTCCCGGCTGGTCGGTGTACCGGAACGGCAAACGGATCAAGAGTACGGCTCCGGAGGCTCCCCGGCTGGAGACCGGTCACACCTATGTCCTTGCCCTGCGCTGGGACGCCGACCAGTGGGTCGTCCTCGGCGAGGGCGCCGCCGTGCCTTTCGACGACCATGTAGCGGGGCGAGGGGAGTGGTGCGGCCAGGTGCTGGGCGAGGACGACTTCGCCAAGGGCGAGCGGTTCGCCCAGCGGGACGGCCACAGTCTGGAAGAGACCGTGCGGGGACAGGACGAAGCAGCTATCTTGCGTGAACTTGAAAAGACCGGCGGCAAGAGGCCCTAGCTGTGTCCGGCGCGGCTCCGTGCGCCGGCGACTCGCGGCACGGCTTCAGGGCCGGGGGTGAAGCTGCTCGATCCGGTCGCGCTTGGTGTACATGTCCCAGTACTGCTCGGCGAGATCGTCGGGGTCGGCGACCGGGAACTCCGGCGCCGGCTTTGCAGCATCCGCGCTCTGTGTGCTTTCGGTCTGGGTGAGGCGGGTGTACAGCTCGCTGCGGGCGATGCCGGCGCCGACCGAGAGGGTTCCCGCATAGATGCCCGCGTCGGCGAGTTCACCGTGCAGTGAGTAGAGGTAGTTGCGGGCGGCGGCGCCGAGGGGCGCGAGGCCGCTGAGTCCCGGCATGGGATGGACTGCCGTGGCGCCGGTGGTCAGGAGGAAGGCGCCGTCTCCTCGATCCGTCCATTCCGGCAGCACTGCGCGCACGACCTCCACGGGCGTCAGCAGGAACACGGGCAGGCCCTTCTCCAGAAGGGCGGCGTCCGTCTGCGCGGCTGGAGTGAGGCTCAGTTCGGTGCTGACCGGCCCGTACTCGATCACGTCGATACGACCGAAGCGCTCGCGGATGCGCGCGATCAGCGCCGGCACGTCGGCGGGCCGGGACAGGTCCGCGGTGAACCCGGCGGCCTCGATACCGTCCGCGGCCAGCTGCTCGACGAGGGCGTCCAGGCGTTCGCGGCGGCGCGCCACCAAGGCGACACGGAAACCCTCGCGGCCGAAGCGGCGGGCGACGGAGACACCGAGGCCGGTCCCGGCCCCGAGGACGGCGATGACTTTGGACATGAGGGGCGCTCCTTGCTCGGCTGTCCGAGAACTTGACAGCGTGGTCAACTTTCGTTTCGAAGGTAACATGTAGCTTGACCGCGGGGTCAAGTTAAATCGACGGGCAGACTGGGCCGCGCCGGCGACAGGGAAAGCCGGGCCGGAACCGGGAGGGAATCAACGCATGCGAGCCGACGCGCAACGGAACGCGGAAAAGCTGCGCGCAGCCGCCGCCGAGCTCTTCCGGGAGCGCGGACTGCAGGTGCCGCTCAAGGAGATCGCCCGGCGGGCAGGGGTGAGTCACGGCACCCTCTACAACCTCTTCGGCACGCGTGAGGCGCTCATCGACGAGGTGGTGACCGAACATGCCACGAGCCGCCTGGACGAGGTCGCCCAGCAAGCCCTCGCCTGCGCGGACCCCTGGGACGGCTTCGCGCACTACGTCGAGAAGCTCTGCGAACTCCAGGCCACCGACCCCGCCGTCGCCGACGTGGTCAGCGGCCGCTACCCGGGGGCCGAACGCCTCATGACGGCCTGCGCCCAGAGCATGGACGCCGCGCAACGGATCGTCGGACGGGCCCATGAAGCCGGCGCTCTGCGCCCCGACTTCACCAACGCGGACCTCGTGTTCGCGTTCGCCGCCAACGCCCTGCTGGCTCGCGCGACCGCGGACACCGCCCCCACCGCCTGGCGCCGCCAGGTCGCCTACCTCCTGGACGGCCTGCGCACCGAAGCCGCCCGCACCTCTGTGCCCGCCGGCCGACTGACCCGCCAGCAGGTCCAGGACGCCCTCACAAGCCTCGGCGAGAAGGCTTAGCACGGTCGAGGAGCACTACGTGGCCGGGGTACGCCGGGTACTCGTGCCCGACGACACGGGGGGTCTCATGGCGGTTCCGTCGAAGGCCGGCTACCAGAAGACCAAGTGGTTCTCGAGGGACCGGATCAACAAGAATCGGGCACTCGACACTCACCCGGTAAAAGGCGCCCCCGGTCGCCGCAGAGGTGTCCCGTCGATCTCGTGGCGCCACATGATGTCGGTGATCCGCTCGACCGCGCCGGCGAGATGGCGCCGGTAGGTACTGAACGGCAGGCCCAGCCGCCGGGCGGCGGCTTCCTGGGTCGAGGCCCCTTCGACGAACGCGGCCAGGGCGGCGCGGTGGCCTTTCTCGCCTCCCCGCTCCAGCGGGAGATGGTGGATGGCGTTGCGGAGGACGTCCTCCAGCGGCATGGCGTGGACCCGTACAAGGCGGCTGTTCTGCAGGGGGTTGAGGGCCAGCTCGTCGGGCCAGCGCAGCGTGCGCAGCGCGGAGCGGGCCGCGGCGGTGAACTCGGCGTGCGTCACCACGAGAGTGTCACCGCCCTGCCTGCCCGCGGACTCCGTTCCCGTTCCCGCTGTCGCGGAGAGAGCGGTGCCGAGCATCCCGTCCGTCTTTTCCGCCAGCCAGGAGGCCGTGGGCAGGGGGCGCCAGTCGTGGGCGAAGAGGCGGTAGCGATGGCCTCCGATCTCCACCGTGGTGTCCACGGGCCGCATGTCGCAGTGGAGCAGGTGCTTGTCCCAGAATCCGTCGTCCCGCATGACGATGAAGGTCCAGGCGAGCTTCTCGTCCCGGATGATCTCGCCGAACATGCGCCACAGCGCCAGGTCCATCACGGGTGAAGGCCGCTGGTAGGTGCCGCGACCGACGTGGAAGCGCGCCATGGAGATGTGTTCTCCCGTCCGCAGCGGGCCGTGCCGACGGACGTGCTCCCAGGCCACGGCCGCGACCGGATCGTGCGACTCGCCCTCGAACGCCGTCAGCTTGAGCCACGCCGAGCAGCCGGCGACGTCGTCGCCGGGCGGCACCTTCTGAACACGGAACGCCTCGGGCTGTCGGGCGAGCCAGTGGGCGGCGGTGCGCGCCGAGTCCGTTCCCTCCCGGTGCCGGACCAGCTCCACGACCGCGGGTTCGTGGCCGGGGTGACAGAGCAGGTCCTCCACCAGTCCGTACGGGTGCCAGCGGTGCGTATCGGACATGAACCCGTCTCTGCGGTACAGGAATTGGAGTTCCCCCACCGCATGGAGGAAGCGGGCGGGCACGGCCGTGCGAACCCGCTCCAGCAGGTGCTCCCTGAGCCTGGTGTGCAGGTCGGCGAAACCGTCCGGGTCACGCCAGCGCAGATCTGCTTCGAGTGCCTCTCTGACCACGTCATGCGGGTGGACGCCCGCCGTCGTGGTTTCGATGTAGGGCTGCTTCCTGAGCCAGGCGAACAGTTCGCGCCCCTGCTCCCCGAGAACGGCGCGCAGCAACTGTTCGGTGGTGATGTGGGCGTGCGCGCACACTTCCAGGGCGGCCCGGTGGGCCCGGGTGGGGGGATCGCCCACGAGATGGCGCAGCAGCGCGGCGATGACATCCTGGCCGGGCGCCCCGGCGACCGCGTAGTCGGCGCCGGGCACCGGACCGGTGTGTCGTACCGCCGCGGCGGCGGCCAGGGCGAGGGCCAGCGGATGTCCGCCGGTGAAGGAGAGGATGTCCTGGTGCAGGGGCTCGGGGATCCCGCGCCGCAGGAGGAAGAGGCGGCTCTCGGCCGGATCGAGGGCGGTCACCTGCACGACATCGAGGAGGTCGGCCCACGCGGGGTCGGCGCGCCGGACCGGGTCGGGCGGCTGACGGCCCGCGACGACGGTGACCGTGCCGTCCGGCAGGTACGGCAGGCACTCGTCGAACAGCCACGTCTCCAGATGCCCGCGGTCCTCGAAGGTGTCGATGAGGAGCACGGCACGCGGATCCCGGGACGCGGGACGGACAGCGCGGCCAAAGCCCTGCGCGTCGGCCGGAGCGGTACGTCCGTCGACCTGGACGACGGGGCGGTTCCTCAGCTCCGCCTCGTCGGCGAAGCGCCGCAGAAGGGCGGATTTGCCCACGCCTCCCGGGCCGTGCAGGAACAGTACGCGAGGAGCGTCGGGGCCGCCGTCCAACGCTCTGCCGAAACGCCGGAGTTCCCCGTCGCGACCGACGAAAGAGTCTCGACGGGTCTTCTTCAGCCGGTCACCGAGTCTCGGCATGCCGTTCGCGTTCATCAAGGCCTTGCTGGTCCCGGTTCTGGTCCTGGTGCTGGTCTTGGTGCTGGCTTCGGTCCCGGGAAGGCAATCGCGCACCCCTCGCCGGGAAGCGCGGCACCGTCACCAGCATAGAAGCCGCACGATCACCGAGGTCGAGCGGTCCTCCGGGGCAGGTGGGCGATGAGCTAAAGCGGATGATGTTGGCGTCGAGTGAGCACCGTATGAGCACTGTTTCACGGTCCCGACCTCGCACAATGATCGAGAGTCACGCCCCGTGCACCGCCCCGGCCGCCCCTCGGCGACCCGGCTGTCGCGTGCCGTGGCGCGTGTCCGCGCCCCCCGTCTCCGCGACAGGGAACGGCCTCAGCGGCGCCCCGACACCTGATCTCCCGATCCGACAGGAAGACCGAACCATCATGCGCATTCTGTTCTCCGGCACGCCCGCCTACGGGCACCTCCTGCCGCTGCTGCCCCTTGAGCGGGCGGCACGAAAGGAGGGGCACGACACCGCCGTGCTCACCCACGGCTCCATGGCCGACGTGGTCGCGCCGGCGAAGGTCCTGCCCGCCGGGGCGAGCCTGGAGGAGATCATGCAGGAGGTGCACCGGCGTACGGGGGCGAACGCGGCGACGGACACGAGCGCGGCGACGGTCGGAGAATTCTTCGGCGGCGCCCGGGTGGACCTCGGGATCGACGAGGCCCTCGCGGCGGCGCGGGAGTTCCGTCCCGACCTGGTCGTGTCCGACTACGTGGACTACCTGGGGCCCGCGGTGGCCGCCGGGCTGGGGGTGCCGTGGGCCTCCCACGCCGTCGGCATCGCCGTCGAAGCCTCTCAACGCGAGGCGATGCAGGCCTGTGCCGCGGAACGGATGCGCAAGCGCGGCATCACTCCCACCGAGCCGGTGGCCACGGTCGACCCCTGGCCCGCGTGTCTCCAGCAGGACGACTGGACGGCGGCGCCGGACCGGATCGCCCTGCGCCCGGAGGCCCACGAATCGGAGACGGAGACGGGCTCCTGGTCGCGGCCAGAGTTCCCCGGCCGTGACCATCTGCCGCGCGTCCTGGTCACCCTGGGCACCATCGTCGATGATGCGGACACCCTGGCCGCGATCGTCGACTCGCTGGGCGCGCACGACGTCAACACCATCGTGGCGGTCAACCCGGCCGCCGGCACGGACAGCCTCAGCGTGGACACCTCGCGCGTGCGCTTGGCCGGGTTCGTCCCCATGAGCCGCCTGCTCGACGGCGTCGATGTGGTGGTCTCCTCCGGCGGCGCGGGAACGGTCCTTGCGGCGCTCGGCTCGGGCACCCCGATGGTGATCCTGCCCCTGGGACTCGACAAGCCCGTCAACGCGGAACGCACCGCCAACATCGGGGCGGCCGTGGTCGTGACGGAACCGCGAGCCATCGGAGAGGCCGTCGGCCGCGTACTCGCCGACCCGTTGTACGCCAAGTCCGCGACCACCGCCTCGCAGCTGATCGCCGAGATGCACACGGCGCAGGACGTCCTCGGCATGCTGCTCGCCCGCATCGCGCCGACCGGGCGCTGAACGCAAAGGACGGTCTTCACATGTACGCGATACGCCAGTACGCCTACGGCCCCGCCGACATGCTGCGTCACGAACGGGTGGACCGGCCCGAACCGGGCGCGGGCGAGGTATTGATCAAGGTCGATGCCGCCGGGGTCCATCTGATGGACACGGTCCTGCGAGCGGGCTCGGACCTCGGACTGCCGTTGCTGGAGCTGCCGATGACACCGGGGCGCGAGGCCGCCGGTACCGTCCAGTCCATCGGCGCGGAGGTCGATCCCTCCTGGCTGGGCCGCAGGGTGGTGGCCTACCTCGGTCATGAACGCTCCGGTGGATACGCCGAGTTCGCGGTGGCGGACACGGCGTCGCTGCACGCACTGCCTGCCTCGCTCACCGCCGCGGCGGCGGTCGCCATGATCGGTACCGGCCGTACGGTGGTCGGCGTCCTGGACCAGGCGCAGCTCACCGCCCGTGACACGGTCGTGGTCACCGCCGCGGCCGGCGGGATGGGCATCCTGCTGGTGCAGGCGGCCCGGCGGGCGGGAGCCGTCGTGGTCGGACTCGTCGGCGGCCGGCGCAAGAGGGAGCGCGTTCTCGCCGAGGGCGCGGACGCGGCGGTGGACTACACGGCCGACGGCTGGGCCGAGCGGCTGGCGCAGGCCGTGGGCCCGGATGGTGCGAGCGTGGTGTTCGACGGCGTCGGCGGCCGGACGGGCGTCACCGTCATGCGCAGCCTCACCTCCGGAGGCAGGCATCTGTACTACGGGTGGGCCTCCGACCCGGGCAGCTTCGCGGCCCTCCCCGCAAAGGAGCTCACCCGGCGCGGCATCTCCTCGCAGTTCGTGGCGGGCCCGACCCTGTTCGCGCTGCCGGGCGGCATCCGCGCGCTGGAACGGCGCGCCCTCGAAGAGGCGGCCGCGGGACGGCTGCGCCCGGCTCTCACCACGTACGCCTTGACGGACGCGGCGCGGGCACATCGCGCGCTGGAGTCCCGCGCCACCACGGGCAAGGTGGTGCTGCTTCCCGGGTGAGGTCCGGGCGGCCCCTGCAATGTTGAGGTGACGGGTGGCTGATCCGGCACCGAGTTCGCGGCCGGGCAGGCCCGGCATCCGGCGCTCCGGTCGGCTGCTGCCACCGGAGCACGGCGCGAGGCGCGGAGCCGGGCGGACCTGATACGGGACCAGGGCCGCCCGGCCGTCGTGCGCGCGGAAGGAAGGTCAGCAGCTCAGGTTGGAGCCCGGCGTGGTGCCGAGGATCTGGGTGAACTGCTTGTAGCGGTCGACCCGGCTCTGGACCTGGCCGGGGTTGCCGCCGTTGCACTCCAGGCTGCCGTTGATGGCGCGGATGGTCTCACCGAAACCGCGGCTGTTGACCATGGCGTTGTGCGGCGTCATGGTGCCCGGTCCCGACTGCGTGTTCCAGTACCAAAGACCGGTCTTCCAGGCGATGGCCGGGTCGCGCTCCACCAGGTAGGGGTTGCGCAGGAGGTCGATGCCCAGCGCGTCGCCCGCCGCCTTGTAGTTGAAGTTCCAGCTGAGCTGGATCGGGCCGCGGCCGTAGTACGCGGCCTGTCCCGCGGGGCAGCCGTAGGGCTGGCCGGCGTCGCAGTAGTGCGGGTAGTTGGCCTGGTTCTGCTCGACGATGTGGACCAGCCCGCCGGTCTCGTGGTGGACGTTGGCGAGAAACGCCGCTGCCTCCTGGCGCTTGATGGTGTCGCTGCCGGTGTTGGCGAAGGCCGGGTACGCCTTGAGGGCGTCGGTCAGGCCCTTGTAGGTGTAGAACGAGTTCCGGCTCGGGAACATCTGGTTGAACTGCGCCTCGCTGACCAGGAATCCTGACGGGTCGGGGTTGCCCGGGTCGGTGCCACCACCGCAGGTGCCCGCGTCGGCCCAGACGTCGCTGCGACCCGGCGTCTCGTTCTGGGTCCACCACTTGGCGGTCCAGTTGTGCCCGTTGTACGAGGCGGTGTTGCCGCCCGTGTAGACGGACGAGGAGTTCCACGGGGTTGCGCACGCGGCGGCGGACGCCGTGGCGGCGGCCGGGCCAAGGACGATCATCGCGCAGAGCGTACCTATCGCTGCTGCGAAACTGATGAGACGTTTGATCACGCGACATCTCCTGTCGGGCGGGCCGGAGGCGGGGTGTACGCCGCCATGGGGGTGTCGGTGACTCAAGCGGATTGGTCTGGACCTGTCAAGGTCTGGACCAATCCTGGTGCACGGCTGACCGGAATTCGCCGCTCACCGCCGCCCGCACCAACCACATCACGGTGCACGAGGAAAGCGCTCCTGCGGTTCAAGGGGAACAGGCCGGCAGCAGACGCTTCCACTTCACCGGTTGTTGACGCCCCGTCAATCCGGGACTCCTACCTTCCGCTAGCACCCCTCGCGACCCCGCCGCCCGACCGGTGCGGCGGGACGGTCACCAACCCCTGGAGTGATCAAGTGGAACGTCGTGGTTTCCTGCGTGGAGCAGTCGTCGGCGGCACAGCAGCGGCATTCGGGTACACGCTCATGCAGGGCGCGGCCTACGCGGCGCCGGCCCAGAAAGGCCCCGGCCCGTACGGCGCGCTCGGCGCGGCAGACTCCAACGGCATCCAGCTGCCCGGCGGCTTCACCAGCAGGGTGATCGCCCGGTCCGGCCAGAAGGTCGGTTCCACCACCTACACCTGGCACGACGCCCCCGACGGCGGTGCCTGTTTCGCCGACGGCACGGGCTGGATCTACGTCTCCAACTCGGAGATCTCCTCCACCGGCGGCGCCGGCGCGATCAAGTTCAACTCGACGGGCTCCGTCACCGCCTCGTACCGGATCCTCTCCAACACCAACCGCAACTGCGCCGGCGGGGCCACCCCCTGGAACACCTGGCTGTCCTGCGAGGAGGTCAGCACCGGCTACGTCTACGAAACCGACCCGTGGGGCGTGAAGGCCGCCGTACGCCGCGATGCCATGGGCCGCTTCAACCACGAGGCGGCGGCCGCCGACCCGGTCCGCAAGGTCATCTACCTCACGGAGGACGCGTCGGGCGGCTGCTTCTACCGGTTCGTTCCGTCCACGTGGGGCAACCTGTCGGCGGGCACGCTCCAGGTCCTCAAGGCCGGAACGGCCACCTCAGGCAGCTTCACCTGGGCGACCGTGCCCGACCCGGACGGCTCGCCCACCCCGACTCGTGACCAGGTCTCAGGTGCCAAGCTGTTCAACGGCGGAGAGGGCTGCCACTACGCCAACGACACCGTGTGGTTCACCACCAAGGGAGACGGCCGGGTCTGGCAGCTCAACGTGGCCGCCGGCACCTATGAGCTGGCCTATGACGACTCCCTGGTCGTAGGCGGCGGAGCCCCGCTGACCGGCGTCGACAACGTCACCGGCTCGTCCTCCGGTGACCTGTACGTCGCGGAGGACGGCGGGAACATGGAGATCTGCATCATCACGCCGGACGACGTGGTCGCGCCGTTCCTGCGGATCGGCGGCCAGTCCTCCTCGGAGATCTGCGGCCCGGCCTTCTCGCCGGACGGCAAGCGCCTGTACTTCTCCAGCCAGCGTGGTACGAGCGGCAGCTCCTCCGGCGGCATCACCTACGAGGTCACGGGCCCCTTCCGCAGCTGACCGCCCCTTCTGCCACGAGCCGCTCATGACCGCCGACGTTTTGGGGCGGGCGCACGACTCCTGAACGTCAGGGGCTGTTCCGGCTCGAGCAATTGATCAGCTTGCTGCGGTCGTGGTCCGCGCTGAGACGACGAGGAGGGAGGTGACGCTGTGTGCGAAGCCTCTGGTGGACACGTTTCTCTTGGTCGAAAACCCATCTACCAGGGGCATCGCCCGGCTGTCGGCTCAACCAGCAGGCGCACCACTCAGGCTGGGCGATGCCGTTCACTGGCAGACTAGTTGTCGTGTCCAGCTCCTACGCGCAGCCCATCCTGAGAACTGCGGACCTCTCCGAAGGTTTGTGCGCCGTCGGGAGGCTGCTTGAGATCGCTGACCTGGGAGACCTCGAAGTCGATTTCGATGTGCGGATCTCCTCGACTCGCCCGCTTTCGGCGGTGCTGGCCGTGCTGCCGGACGCCGAGTGGTGGGCGGAAGGGGATAGGGACGGCTCGTCGGAGCGTAGGGATGATCCATCGGCCTTCTTGCCCATCCGGCTGCGACGCTGGGCCGGGGCACCGGAAATGGTGAAGCCATTCCTCCAGGCGGTCGGCGACAGCCCGGCGACGGTGCGGTGGGACTTCACCGCTTGGCCCGAGGCTCCCGAGGTAGGTCTGGGAGTGGGGGGATCCCGCGGAGCATTCGTCACGCTGTGTTTCCACACCCGCGATCTGGACCTTGAGGAGCCTGCGGCCGACTACACCGTTTTCGTCCACGTCAAGCAGGTGGAGGCCGAGCGTGCACCATGGCTGGCAGCCCGAGTCGGGTTGCGGGTGATCGGCGACTTGGTGATGGCGCCGTACTGAGGAAGCTGTAGTACCGGTGCGTCGCTGCCGGGATCGTCCCAGCGGGGATGCACGGGGTCGTGAGGAAGTGCTCAGGCTCTCGCCAGGACGGACCAGTGGAGCGTGCGCGTCGTCTTCGGCGACCTTTGCAGCACTCCGTAACCGCCGGCCCCTCATCAAACGGCAGACCGCCCCATCGGCGCGCGACAGCAGCCCCCGAGCGATCACCGGGGGCATGGGCTCGGGAGCCGCCGCGTACGTGAGGGACGGCCCTTTGCGGGTACCCGGAGACGGACACTAGGAGGACTCCATGCCGCTCACCTTCCGAAAGAGCTTCCGGATACTTCCCGGCGTACAGCTCAACATCAACAAGCGCTCGTGGTCCCTCACCACAGGTGGCCGGCACGGCCCCCGCCGCACCCACAGCAGTACCGGCCGGCGCACCACGTCGATGGACCTGCCGGGCCCGTTCGGCTGGCGCCGCACGACGAAGCGACGGTAGGAGAAGAGCAGAAGACATGGACTCGGCTGCCGTCGACCGATACGTCGGCGTCGTGCAGGGCGAACCTGGAGAGCACGACGCCGACGCGGTTCTTGTGATCCACCTCCCCGACATCACGGGTGATGTCCCCAACTCGTCGCTGGCTTTCGGGAGTTACCGGGGGAATTCCAGGCCCGGTACGGCGTTGCGGGCGAGGGTGTGGGCCTGTTCGGGCCACCAGACGCCGGCGGCCGGGTCGACGATGCCGTACTCGGGGTCGATGGTGCCGCCGGTGTTGCGTGTGCAGCTGCCGTCGGACTCGCCGATGGTCTTCACGTACAGGTAAGCATCGACGAGCGGGACCTTGGTACTGGCGGTGGGGCGAGGTCCTATGCCGCGGCCGGGAGGGTTGCACCATGTCTCGGGGTCGCCGGTGTACTTGCCCGGGGGCGGCGTCCAGGCCCCCAGCCCGTTGCGGCTGGTGTCCACCACGAAGCGGGCCAGTTCATCGGTCGACGCGCCGCCCGTGTTCTGGTCGAACCAGTCGTCGGTCCAGTGCCAGGTCGATGGGTCGGTGGAGGAGACGGAGTTGCCCGGGGTGCCGTCGTTGGGCGCGGCGGGCGAGTAGTACTGACTGGCGCACCAGTCGGCGTGGCCGCGGCCCGACTCCGGTCCCTTGGTGGCGTACCACGCGCACTTGGCTATCCAGGTTCCGTAGCGCGAAGTCTGGTCGGTGGGCTGGTAGTTGGACACGTTGAGGGAAAAGCCGTCGCTCTGCTCGAGGCCGGCGTCCAGGAGTCGCTGCGTGATGTCACCGACCGACTTCCACTGGCTGTTGCCCGCGTCGAGATATACAGCGGTGTTCGGCCCGCTCTTCAGGGTGCGCACGGCGTAGGCGATGTCCGCCATGCGGTAGGCGGTGAGTTCGCCGGTGGGGTCGATGTCGCCGGCGCAGTCCTTGGGGAGGGCCGCGAGGCCGTCGGGCTCCAGGACGACGGCGGCCTTGCGGTTGCCGATGCCGTCGGCGAAGGCGTCGATCCACTGACGGTACGCCGCCGAGGAGGCGGCTCCACCGCCGGAGTAGAGGCTGCAGTCGCGGCCGGGGACGTTGTATGCGACCAGGACCGGCACGCGGCGGGTGACCGCGGCGGCGTGGACGAGTTTGCGCACCTCCTTTCCGACCTGGGCGGGTGTGCCTTCTGTGAACCACTGGGCCTGCGGCTGGCCGGCCAGCTTGGCCATGTTCAGGGCATTGGCCCGATCTCCCTTGCGGAGGTCGGTCTTCGCCTGCTTGGCGGCCTTGCTGTGCGGGTCGACGTAGAAGCGCGTGGTCGGGGTGATGACCTTCTGTTGTGCCTGTTCGGCCGGTTGTGCCTGTTCGGCGGGTGCCCCCTGCGCCTGTACGGCCGGGGCCGCCGCGCAGGTCAGCAGGGCGGCCGAGGCGAGCAGGGCCATGCGTCTGATGGGCCGGATACCGGATCTCATGTGTGCTCCTGGTCGGGACGGACGGGACAGGAACGGGACGGTGCAGAGACGAGGACGGGGGCAGAGACGGGGACGGGATGCATCGACGGGCACGGCCACGGCAGTGAAAGGGGCAGCAGCCCGGACGGATGGTGAGGTCAGTAGCCGTAGATCATCTTGTAGGCGACCTCGGGAAGGAACTGACCGGCCACCGATCCGCCGCCCACACCGCAGTTGCCGTCGGATTCGCCGGGCGTCTTGACCCACAGCAGCATTTCGGCTCCGCCGCCGAGTTGGGTCGGGGTGCCGAGCTTGCGGCCTGCCGGGTTGCACCATGCGCCGTTGGAGCCGTATCCGTTGCGGCTGGTGTCGACGGCGTAGGGCTTGGTGTAGCCGTAGGACGAGCTCAGCTTCGCGTTGATCGCGTTGCCGTACGCGGTGTTCTCGCCGGTGGTCAGGTAGTTCGAGACGTTCAGCGAGAAGCCGTGCGCCTTGCGCACTCCCGCGTCGGCGAGGTGCTGCGCCATCGTGGGGGCCGCCAGCCAGGCCGGGTTCCCGGCGTCCAGGTAGACCCAGGTGTTGGGAGCCTTCTGGTTGAACTGGTCGATGGCGTTGTTGAGCAGCGCGTTGCGCTCGGCGATCTGCGCTGGTGTCATGCAGCTCGTGTCTCCCAGGGCGTCCGGCTCCAGGATGACGACGGCCGGACGGCTGCCGATGCCGCCGGCGAAGGCGGCGATCCACGTCTTGTACGCGTCTGCCGAGCCCGCGCCGCCGCCCGAGTGCCCGCCGCAGATGTCGCGGTTGGGGATGTTGTAGGCGACCAGGACCGGAAGTTTGTCCACGGCGTCGGCCGCCCCGACGAACGCGCCCGTGGCCGTGCCGATGGTGCCGCTCCAGTTGCCGAACCAGCGGGCCATCGGCTTGGCCGCGATGTTGTTCCTGATCGCGGCGGCGCGGCCGTCACCGGGGTTGGCGGCGGCCCACGCCGCGGGGGAGGAGTGGGGGTCGACGTAGAACCCGCTGGTCATCGCCACCGGACTGTCGGCGTGGGCGAGTCCGGGGGCTGCCAGCGCGAGCGGGAAGGCGAGCAGCAGCGCGAGCAGGGCACGTCGGTATCTGAACATGGGGAACCTCTTCCTGACGGGGGACGCACCGCACGCGCTTGGATCTGAACGGTGTGCGTGCGGCGCGCTGAGGAAGTACGGGGTGCGACGTCCCCGGGCGACGGTGGCTCCGGGCCCGAGGACGTAAACCGTTGAGGTCGGAGTTCATGGGAGCGCTCCCAATCGGAAGCGGGCCCCATGTGCGTCCGAAGCCCATGGGTATGGGCGGCATCGTGTTGGCGAGGGGCGGAAGGTGTCAAGGGTTCTCGGTCAACTTCGCGTCATGTGACGGAAAGAGGGCCCTGCGGCGGGCGGGAAGTCGCCATCCCCGGCTCGACGGGGCTGCGGGACGGCGGCGTGCGTTCTGCGCCCGCGCGCCACCGTCACCGGCGCCGTCACTTCCCCCGCTTCGCGGTCGCGAGCGCTTGTGCGATCGCGTCGTAGGCGGGCTTGCGCCGGAGGTTCTCGTCCCAGGGCAGCGCCGCGCCCTGGCCCTCGAAGACCGCCGGAATCCACGAGTGGCGGTCGGAGTAGCCCCACAGGGTGATGCCGACGCAGCGGCGGACGGCGAGGCAGGCCTTGGTCACCTGGCCGTACCAGTCGGCCTGTTGGGCCAGTTTGGCCGCGTCCGCCGGGAGGATCATGCGGATGTCGAGCTCGGTGATGGCGACATCGAGGCCGAGGTCGGCGAAGCGCTGGATGTTGCCTTTCATGTCATGCGGGAAGCCGTACTGCAGGGCGAGGTGGGCCTGCATGCCGAATCCGTCGATCGGCACCTTGTCGGCCTTGAGCTGCTTGATGAGTGTGTAGTACGCGTCCGACTTCGCGCCGATTCCCTCGACGTTGTAGTCGTTGAGGTAGAGCTTCACGCGGGGGTCGGCGGCGTGGGCCCAGCGCAGGGCGTCGGCGATGTAACCCGGGCCGAGGGTCTTGTAGAAGATGTTCTCGCGATACGTGCCGTCCTCGTTCATGATCTCGTTGGCGACGTCCCAGGCGAAGACCTTGCCCTTGTAGTGCCGCACCTCGGTCGTGATGTGCTTCTTGAGGATGGCGCGCAGCTCGCGGGCGCTCCAGGTGCCATTCTCCAGCCAGCCGGGAAGCTGGCTGTGCCATAGGAGGGTGTGGCCGCGGACCTTCAGCTTGTGGGCCTGTGCGTATGCGACGATCTCGTCGCCCGCCGTGAAGTCGAAGACGCCCCGCTGGGGTTCGGTGGCGTACCACTTCATGCCGTTGCCGGGCGTGGTGCTGCCGAACTCGGTGCCGAGCAGGTCGGCGTACGCGGTGTCGCCGAGTTCGGGGTTGTCGACGGCGGAGCCGTAGTAGCGGCCGGTGCGCTCGGCCAGGCTGTCGAGCGTGGCGGGGCGGTGCCGGCTGCCGGCGTCGGCGTGCGGGTCGGCGTAGGCGTGTGCGTCGGGTACACCGGCGAGGCCGAGCAGCAGGGCCGCCGCCGACGCGAAGGCGGCGGCTCTGACGCGGGTACGGGCAGGGGCGCGGGGGGTGAGTGTGCGCATGGTGCTACTCCTCAACTCGTGGATGGGGAACGCTGGTTGACCGTGCGCTGTGCTGTTTCTGCGCGTCACTTGACGCGTATCTCGCACCGCATCCGCCGCTCGTGCCCGACCTCCCGTTCCGCACCCGTCAGGGTGAGCGGCACGGTGTGATGGACGCGTTCGCTGGAGGCGGAGACTCGTAGTTCGAGGGCGCCGGGTTCCACGACGCGGCGGCCGTCGGCTCCGGTGTACGCGGCGAGGTCCGCCGGGAAGGTGGCGTGGACCTCGGCGGACGCCCCGGCCTCGAGTGGGACGCGGGCGTAGCCGACGAGCCGGACCTCGGGGCGTGCGACGGTGCCGACCGGGTCGTGGAGGTAGAGCTGGACGACCTCGGTGCCGGGCCGCTCGCCGGTGTTGTGGACGGTGAGGCGCAGGGTGGTATCGCCGTCGGTGGGCAGTTCGGGGGTGTCGCACTGCGGGGCGTCCCAGGCGAACGTGGTGTAGGACAGGCCGTGCCCGAACGGGTAGAGGGCGGTGGGGTCCACGCTGCTTGCGTCGCCTCGACGGCCGAGCGGCGGCGCGAGATAGGGGGCGGGCTGGCCGCCGGGGCCGCGCGGTACGCCGACGGGGAGGCGTCCCGAGGGCTCGACCCGTCCTGAGAGGACTCCGGCGACGGCGGCGCCGCCCTCCTGCCCCGGGAAGAAGGCCTGGACGACGGCGGCGGCTCGGTCGGCCCAGCGGCCCAGGGCGTAGGGCCGCCCGCTGAGGACGATGACGACGGTCGGTGTCCCGGTGGCGAACACCTCGTCCAGCAACGCGCCCTGCTGGTAGGGGAGTTCGAGGTCCTCGGTGTCGCAGCCCTCGCCGGACGAGCCGCGCCCGAAGAGACCCGAGCGGTCGCCGACCACGGTGAGGCAGATGTCGGCCTGCGTTGGGTCGTCGACGAAGAGGGCGCCGGGCAGTTCGGCGCGAAGCGCCTCGGCGAGCGTCGGGACGTCGACGCCGGCGGGCAGTTCTGGGTGGTTGACGCCGACGTGCCGCGGGAACGTGTAGCAGCCGAGCATGGCGGCCTGTTCGTGGGCGAGGGGGCCGGCCAGGGCGATGCGCAGCCCCTCGGCGGCCAGCGGCAGCAGCCCCGCGTCGTTGGCGAGCAGGACGACCGACTCCTGCGCCACAGCCCGCGCCAGGTCCCGCATCTGAGGGGGGTTCAGGTCGATGAGCGCGTCTTCGGTGTCTCCCGTAGTTCCAGCAGTTCCAGCGGATCCCGTGACCGGCTCCCAGTCCCGGTCCAGGAGGCCCAGTTCGCACTTTTGCGTCAGGACGCGCAATGCGGCGCGGTCGATCAGGTCCTCGGGAAGGTGGTCGGCCGCGGGCAGGCAGCGCGCGGCGGGCAGTTCTACGTCGACGCCGGCCGCGAGGGCGATCCGCGCGGCGTCCCCCTCCGTCGCGGCCACCTGGTGGGCGGACTCCAGGAACGCGATGCCGAAGTAGTCGGCGACGACGGTGCCGGTGAACTGCCATGTGTCGCGCAGGAGGTGGGTGAGCAGGCCGGTGTGGGCGTGACCGGGAAGTCCGTCGATGTCGTTGTAGGAGGCCATCACGGAGCGGGCGCCGCCTTCGCGCAGTGCCATCTCGAACGGGGGCAGGAAGATGTCGGCGAGTTCGCGCGGTCCGATGGAGGCGGGCGCGTGGTTGCGGGCGCCGCGCGAGGCCGAGTACCCGGCGAAGTGCTTGAGGGTGGCGACGATCCCCGCGGCCTCCAGGCCGCGCACGTAGGCGCTGCCGATGGTGCCGACCAGGTAGGGGTCCTCGCCGATGGACTCCTCGGTGCGGCCCCAGCGGGGGTCGCGGACGACGTCGAGGACGGGGGCGAGGCCCTGGTGGATGCCGACCGTGCGCATTGATGTGCCGATGGATTCGGCCATCTCGGTGATCAGGGCCGGGTCGAAGGTGGCGCCCCAGGCGAGCGGCGTCGGGAAGATGGTGGCCTGCCAGGCGGCGAAGCCGGTCAGGCACTCCTCGTGGGCGAGTGCGGGCAGGGCGAAGCGGTTCGCGGAACGGACCCGGCGCTGCAGGTCGGCGAGGCGTGCCGCGCCCACCGCGGGCTCGACCGGGACGGTGCCGAAGGGGCGGGTCAGATGGCCCAGGCCGTGCGGCAGCAGGGCGTCGAGGACCGTGCTCTCGGCGACGTAGGTGTGCTGCCCCGGTGCGACGGCGGCGCTGTCGGTGTCGATGTCGGCCCCCAGCCACACGCTGGACAGCTGGGCGGTCTTCTCCTCGGTGGTCATCCGGGCGAGCAGGTCCGCCGCCCGGACCTTGGCGGGCAGGGTGGTGTCCTGCCAGGGCTTGACCATGGAACTCCTCAAGTGCGGTGTGTGCAGGCGGTGGTGGCGGGGCCTGGCGGTCCGGTGGTGCGGTGGTGCGGTGTCAGCCTTTGGTCGCGCCGACGGTGATGCCGCCGACCAGCTGCCGTTCGGCGACGGCGTAGAAGGCGAGGGCTGGCACCATGGCCAGGACGAGGTAGGCGAAGACGCGGGCGATGTCGGTGGCGTACTGGCCCTGGAACTGCTGGACGCCGACGGGGATGGTCCACCAGGTCTCGTTGCTGAACACGAGCAGCGGCAGCAGGAAGTTGTTCCAGCTGCTCACCACGGCGAGGACGGAGACGGTGCCCAGTGCCGGGCGTGCCATGGGCAGCAGGATCCGCCAGAAGAAGCCGAAGGGGGAGCATCCGTCGAGGGTGGCCGCCTCCTCCAGCTCACCGGGGATCTGCCGGAAGAAGCCGCGCAGGATGACGATGGTGATGGGCAGCCCGAATGCCGCCTGCGGCAGGATCACGCCCCACGGGTTGTCGAGGAGTCCGAAGGTGCGCAGCAGGATGAACAGCGGCAGGATCGCCACGGCGAAGGGGAACATCAGCCCCATCGTGAAGAGCGTGAAGAGCGCCTCCCGCCCGCGGTAGGCGAAGCGGGCCAGGGAGAACGCGGCGAGGGCCGCCGCCCCGACCGTCAGCAGGGTCGTGCCGATGGCGACCAGGGTGGAGGCGCCGAGCATCCGCCAGAAGGGTCCCGAGGCGAGGATGTCCGTGTAGTTGGAGGTCACCCAGGGCGACGGCAGGCCGAAGGGGTTGCTGGAGAGCTGGTCGGTGGACTTGAAGCCGGATACGAGGGCGTACAGCAGCGGTGTCACCATGCCGATGCCGACCAGCCATACGATCACGTACAGGGGTGCCTTGCCGAAGCGGCGGCGGCCGGGCGCGGTCATCGGGTGGCTCGCATGTTGGTGAGGGCTCCTTCGGTGTCCCGGCGCAGCACGAAGCGCTGGTAGGCGAGGGCGAAGACGAGGCTGATGAGGAACAGCGCGATGCTGATCGCGCTGGCGTAGCCGATCTCGTAGCGCTTGAAGCCGAATTGGAACAGGGTGATGGCCATCGTCTCGGAGGCGTGGTCGGGGCCGCCCTGCGAGATCACCCACACCAGGTCGAACAGCTGGATGGCGCCGATGACGGACAGGAACGCGCTGATGCGGACGGTCGGTCCGAGCAGGGGCAGGGTGATGTAGCGGAAGCGCTGCCAGGCGCTTGCCCCGTCGATGCGGGCCGCCTCGTGCAGTTCGGCCGGGATGCTTTGGAGTCCTGCCAGGTAGAGCATCATGTGGAAGCCGAAGTACTTCCAGGTCATCACGAGGAACAGGGTCGGCATGACCGTCGACTGGTCGGCGAACCACAGCCCGCCGAGCCCGTCGAGGCCGACCGCGCCGAGCACTTTGTCGGCGAGCCCGGCGTCCGGCGCGAAGATCATGGAGAACAGGACGCCGGTGATCACCTCGGACAGGACGTACGGGGCGAAGAACAGCATCCGGTAGACGGCCCGGCCGCGCAGCTTCTGATTGAGCAGGACCGCCATGGCGAGGGCGAACGGCAGCTGGACGAGCACCGAGAAGCCGACGAGGAGCAGGCCGCGCCACAGGTCGCCGAGGAAGACCGGGTCCTTGACGAGGCGGCTGTAGTTGTCCAGTCCCGTGTAGTCCGAGGGGGAGCCGAATCCGCCCCAGTTGAAGAGGCTGACGTAGAGCGCGTACAGGATCGGGGCGAGCACGAGCGCGCCGAACAGGAGAAGGGCGGGCAGGGTGAAGGAGACGGCCGTCAGCCAGTCGGTGACGCGCCGGGCGAGCGGACGCCGGTTGGCGGGGCCCGGCCGCGACGGCTCGGCGACGGCTTCGGCCGTGTCCTTTACGTAGGTCGAAGTCATCGTCTCTTACTGGCTCTTGGCGACCTGAGTGATGGACCGGGTCACCTGATCGGGGGACTTGGAGCCGGCGATGAGGGCGGCGACGGAGTCGTTGACCTCCTGGCCGACGGCCGGCGGGTAGGCCTGGTCGAGGTAGAGCTGGAAGCCGGTGGACTTGCCGAGCATGTCGGAGACCGCCGTGAGGTTGGGGTCGGTCAAAGCGCTGGTGGCCTCCTTGACGACGGGGATCGTGTCGGCCTTGGAGACCAGGATGCGGTCGGACTCGGGGGTCATGAAGAACTTCAGGAAGTCCGTGGCGGCCTTCGGCGCGCCCTTGCGGACCGCGTAGCCGCCGCCTCCGCCGAACACGTCGGTGAGCTCGCCCTTGCCGCCGGCCACCGAGGGAAAGGCGAAGAAGCCGAGGTCCTTGCCGATGCCCTTGCCCGCGTCGGCCTGCACGACGGGTGCCCACTGGCCCATCAGCTCCATGCCCGCCTTGCCGTTGCCCATGGCGGCGGCCTCTCCGGTGGGGGTGGAGTAGGCGTCGCCGAGGAAGCCCTTCTGGAACGGCTTGAGCGCCACCAGGTCCTTGAGGTGCTCGCCCGCCTTGACGAAGTCGTCACCGGTGAAGTCCTTGGCGTCGGCGGCCTTCTGCATGCCCTCGACCCCGGCGATCCGCATCGACAGATACGCCCAGAAGTACATGCCGGGCCATTTCTCCTTGCCCGCGAGGGCGATGGGTGTGATGCCCGCGGCCTTCAGCTTCCTGACCGTGTCCAGGTAGTCGTCCCAGGTGGTGGGCGGGGCGCTGATGCCGGCCTTCTTGAAGAGCGCCTTGTTGTACCAGAAGCCCACGGCGCCGATGTCGAAGGGCACCGCGTACGTCTTGCTGTCGAACTGGTAGGCCTTGACCGAGGCGGGCACGAGCGTGTCGGCCCACGGTTCGATGGACGGGGTGAGGTCCTCGACGAGGCCCGCGTCGACCTGCTGGCGCAGAACACCGCCGCCCCAGGTGTGGTAGATGTCCGGAAGTTTCCCGGAGCTGGTCAGCGCCGTCATCTTCGACTTGTAGGCGTCGTTCTCCAGCGTGACGAGCTTGATCCGCACGTCGGGGTTCTTGGCCTCGAACGCCTTGGCCCGCTCGGGCCAGACGGTTTTGGACGGCTCGGTGGTCTGGATGTTCCACCATTCCACGATGGTCCGGCCCGAACTGTCCTTTCCGCTGCCGGAGTCGGAGCCGCCGCAGGCGGTGAGCGCGGCCGCCCCGAGACCGGCGGCGGAGGCGGCGCCGAGGAAGCGTCGGCGGGAGAAATCGGAGGCTGGCATGACGCACCTTCCGGAAGTGATCCGAAAACTATCGGTAGATGGCCACGGAAGTTACGGACACAGAGCGGGGGTGTCAACGGCCTTAACAAAAAAGGCCGTTGACACCCCCGATCCGGGTGCCTGCCGCGCTACCGGTCGCGCGGGGCCGCCGTACTGGCTCTGACCACGAGTTCCGTCGCCAGCTCGATGCGCGGCGACGCGGGGGCGACGGCCCGCGCGAGATCGAGAACAGTGCGGGCCGCCAACTTGCCCATGTCGTACAGGGGTTGGCGCACCGTGGTGAGCGGCGGCGCGCTCCAGCGCACCTCCGGCAGGTCGTCGAAACCGACGACGCTCATGTCCTCGGGCGCCCGCAGACCGCGCCGGCGCAGGGCCTCGATCGCACCCAGTGCCATCTGGTCACTGGAGGCGAAAACGGCGGTAGGCGGCTCGGTGAGGTCCAACAGCCGGTTGCAGCCGGTGAATCCGGACGCATGGTAGAAATCGCCGGGCACGATCAGCTCGTCGTCGACCCGCACACCCGCCACGTCGAGCGCGGCCCGGTAACCATCCAGCCTGGCCCGCGAGCACAGCAGCCGGGGCGGGCCCTCTATGAACCCGATCCGCCGGTGCCCGAGGTCGAGCAGGTGCTCGGTCGCCGCCATCCCGCCCGCCCAGTTGGTGGCGCCGACCATCGGCGCCTCGGTCGCGGGCGACCCTGCCGGGTCGATCACCACCAGCGGCACGCCCAGGCGCTGCAACTCCTCGTGCAGCCCGGGCTCCAGGACCGACGTCACCAGGATCACGCCATCGGAGGCGCGGGCCCGCAGATTGGTCATCCACTGCCGCGCCGCGCCCGCCCGGTCATGGATCGCGGAGACCACCGTGCCCACCTCCGCCTCGTGCGCGACCTCCTCCACACCGCGGATGATCTCCACGGCCCACGGGCTGTCCAGGTCGTTGAAGACCAGATCGAGCAGCGCCGCACGGTCCCCGGGCGCGGGCGGCCGGCGCCGGTAGCCGTGCCGGCGCAACAGCTCCTCCACCCGGGCGCGAGTGGCCGGTGACACGTCGGAACGTCCGTTCACGACCCGCGAGACGGTCGGGACCGAGACCCCGGCCTCCCGCGCGATCCCGGCGATCGTCACCCTGGCCGGCCCGTCCGGGCTCCGCGTGGTCGCCTTGCGCTGAGCGCCTTCCCCGGCCACGTTCCCCACCTCCGTCGACTCGCCATCCGAAATCTCCGGATGCCTTCCGGATTCCTTCCGGAAACCGTAGGACATGCCGTCGACCACACGCCGGTCAAGCCCCCGGCCCGCATGACCGGCCGGACACACGATCCAGGACCTCTGCGCGACCGGCCTCCAGAACGGCGGCCGGCCAGGCAAGTTGGCGCCACGCGGACACGACTGCGCCCTCCTCGTGATCGTCGTACGGATGCGCGCGGGCCTTCCGCGCCGGGGCGGTTCCGGCTGGTTCGCCGGAGCGGGGGACAGGTGCCAAGCAGGCGGCGGCCCCGTTGACAGGGGCGGGGAACGGCCTTAAGTTGCGGCGACGTTGCCGGAGGATTCCCGGAAGTTCTCGGCGCACCATTCCCCGACCGTGCAAGGACCGCTGCCCGCGCGCGCGACGCAAGGCCCGGCGTGGCCTACGCCTCCTCGCCGACGCAACCGACACCCCAGGGAGCACGACCCATGGCCCCTTCCCAGATCACGGCCTGTAAGCGGGCGCTGGTGGTCCGCGGCGGCTGGGAGGGGCACGCCCCCGTCGCCGCCTCGGACCGTCATGTCACCGCCCTCAAGGAGGACGGCTACGCGGTGACGGTCTCCGACACCCTGGACAGCTACCTCGACGCGGACCTGCTCGCCGCGACCGATCTCGTGGTGCAGTGCTGGACGATGGGTGAGATCACCGGCCCCCAGGTGGAAGGTCTCAGCCGGGCCGTCCGCGCGGGCACCGGTCTGGCCGGCTGGCACGGCGGCATCATCGACGCCTTCCGCACCGAGACGCGCTACCACCTGATGACCGGCGCTCAGTTCGTGCACCATGCGCGGGAGTTCAGCACCTTCGAGGTGGTCCCCGTGCCGGGCAAGGCGGACCACCCCGTGCTGGCCGGCATCGACGCCTTCACCGTCACCACCGAGCAGTACTACCTGCACGTCGACCCGGCGATCGAGGTGCTCGCAACCTCCCGGTACGGCCACGACCCCGACCACCCCGAACTCCTGGGCACACCGGTACCGGTGACCTGGACACGGCGCTGGGGCGAGGGCCGGGTCTTCGTCACCACACTCGGACACAGCCTCGCCGACCTGGAGGTACCCCAGACCGACGCGATGATCAGAAAGGGCATGACATGGGCGACGCGGTGAGGGCCCGCTCACCCCTGCGCATCGGGGTGGTCGGCGCCGGACAGATCAGCGGGGCGTATCTGCGGACGCTTGCGGCCCTGCCGGACCTGCCCGTCACCGCGGTCGCCGACCTGGACGAGACCCGCGCCTCAGCCGTCGCGGCCACGGTCCCCGGCGCTCGCGCCACCACCCCGACGGAGCTGTACACGGCCGAGGACGTCGACCTCGTCCTCAACCTGACCGTCCCCGCCGCGCACGCCGACGTGGCCCGTGCCGCGATCGCCGCGGGCAAGCACGTCTACGGCGAGAAGCCGCTGGCCGCGACCACCACCGAGGCCCGCTCGGTGCTGGCCACGGCCGACAGCGCGGGCGTGCGCGTGGGTTGTGCTCCGGACACGGTCCTGGGCACAGGGGTGCAGTCCGCCCGCGCGGTCCTGGACGCGGGGCAGCTCGGCATGCCCGTCGCCGCCACCGCCTTCATGGTCACGCCGGGCCATGAACTCTGGCACCCCGCCCCGGAGTTCTACTACCGGCCCGGTGGCGGCCCCCTGTTCGACATGGGCCCGTACTACCTCACCGCCCTGGTCACGCTGCTCGGTCCGGTGCGCACCGTGGTCGGCATGGCATCCACCTCGCGTCCGGTGCGCACCGTCGCCGGCGGTCCGCGGGCCGGTACCGCGTTCCCGGTGGAGGTGGCCACCCACGTCACGGGCGTCCTGGAGCACGAGTGCGGGGCTCTGACCACGCTGGTGATGTCCTTCGACGTCTGGGCCGGCCTCCTGCCGCGCATCGAGGTGTACGGCACCGACGGCTCCCTGTCCGTTCCCGACCCCAACGGCTTCGACGGGCCGGTGCGCCTCTTCAGGGCCGGGGCCCGACAATGGGAGGACGTCCCCGTCCAGGGCGGCTACGCGGGAGCCGGCCGCGGCTACGGCATCGCGGATCTCGCCCGCTCCCTGGCCACCGGCACCCCGCACCGTGCGAGCGGCCACCTCGCCTACCACGTACTGGACATCATGGAGTCGCTGCTCACCGCGTCCGAGACCGGGCGGAGCATCTCCGTCATGAGTGCGGGGGAGCGGCCCGCCGCCGTCCCCGCCCACGCGCAGCCCGGGGCCGGGTGAGCCGGCGCCGGACATCCGACGCCGAGGCGGTCGGGCTCCGATAGCCGGCCTCTCGCGAACATCCCCCTGCGGCACGCCACGTGCCGCAGGGGGATGCACCGTCGTGCAGGACCTCGGGCTTGCGGCGGTCAGGCCGGAGCTGTTGCGCGGCCGGTCTGCGGAGAGATCATGCCGGCGCACAGGCCGCGAGCCGCCAGCCCTTGTGCGATGCGCGGGATCGCGGCGCGCGTGTTGGCGGGCCAGTCGTGCATGAGGATGATCTGGCCGTTGGTGAGCCGGGCGGCGGCCTGCACGATCGCATCGGTACTGGCGCCGTTCCAGTCCTGTGAGTCGACGTCCCAGATGACCTGGGTCAGGCCGTACTTGGCCGCGGTGGACTGCACCGTCGCGTTGGTCTCGCCGTACGGCGGACGGAACAGCCGGGGTGTGCCCCCTCCGCCGTTGGCGATGGCCTGCTGGGTGCGGGAGATCTCCGAGTCGATCTGTGACTGGCTGAGCCGGGTCAGGTGGGGGTGGCTGTAGCTGTGGTTGCCGACCCACATGCCGGCGGCGACCTGCGCGCGGACCTGGGAGGGGTTGGCGGCTGCGTACTGTCCCTGGTTGAACATCGTGGCGCGCAGCCCGTTCCGCTTGAGCACGTCGAGCAGAGCCGGCGTGCCGGCGGACGGGCCGTCGTCGAAGGTGAGGCCGACGTATCCGGTGCAGGGGGCGGCTTGCGCCGAGGCGGCGCTGTTGACGGTGAGGGTGCATGCGCCGGCCATGGTGGCGACGGCCAGCCCTGCTGTCAGGGAACGCAGCGAGCGAGGTGAGCGCATTGTCATCAGTGGGTCCTCCGGCTCGGGAATCTGTTGCGACACCTGGAGATGGCGGCGGTCGCGCGCTGCCGGTCCATGGGCGGCTCGCGGCGCGACCGCCGCAATCATCACCGAAAAGGGCTGTCCAACTCGCTCAGTACACCGTGATGTTGGAGCTTCCGCTGCTCTGGTAGCCCTCGGTCGCCATGATCATGTAGTACCTGAAGCTGCCCAGGGGCATCCCGGCTCGGCCCCAGGCGTCGAAGTGGTTGCCGCTGGTGATGCTTCCGCCCGTGCGCTTCGACTGCCGAACGCTCCAGTACTGGTCGAAGGTGCGCGTGCCCTCGACGGACGGGGCGTTGTACCGCGTGGTCCGGTAGATGTCGTAGGTGCCGCCGTCACTGGTGACGGTGCCCTTGTACGTGCCGGTGGGCCGGTAGGTGCCCCAGTTGTCGACGATGTAGTACTCGACGAGCGGGTTCGACGTCCATCCGTAGAGCGTCAGATAGGCGTTGCCGGAGGGGGAGAAGGAGCCCGAGTAGTTCACGGTCCTGCGGGAGCCGTTGGCCCAGCCCTTGCCGGCCACGAAGTTCCCGGTGTTGCGCCACGAGGTGCTGTACCTGCCGCCGGAGGACAGGGTCATGGAGACCGTTCCGGGGGCGTCGGTCCAGAACGAGTAGTAGTAACCGTTGTTGGTGCCGGTCTGGTTGGTCGTGATGGTCGTGTCCGCGTACGCGGTGCCCGGCAGCGCGAGCGCGGAGGCGCCGAGTGCCAGGGCGCCGGTAGTGCCGATGAAAGTGCGGCGGCTCATCGGGGATGCGGGGGGCAGGTCGCTCATGTTCATGCTTCCTCCTGGTGGGGCCAGCGAGAGGCTGCACAGCCATTGAGGTGCGTGTCGACGTCGATAGGTTGGTGGCGGGCCTGCACACTGTCAACTGTTTCGGCAATGCGAGCGAAACTTTAGTCCCGCGATCACCCGCCACTGTGCACCATCGCACCTGGCCACAGGCATAACTGGGCTGTACAGCAACAGATTTGACGCCCCGAGGTGAGATTCAGCCAGGGTGACGGGTAATCACCTCAATAAGCTCTCCGAAAGTTTTTCGGAGCATCACGAGTCCCGCCGTGCGGCTACCAGCCCCAACCGGACGACATGGCCGTCATCGGCCTTGTCGGCACTCCGCCGTGCTCTCGCGCACGACCAGACTCGTCGCCAGCTCCACTCTGGTCGCCACCGGCTCCTCCGACCGCAGGCGCATCAGCATCTGCGCCGCCCCCTCGGCCATCTCTCGCAGGGGTTGGTGCACCGTCGTGAGCGGGGGACTCGACCACCGGGCCAGGGGAACGTCGTCATAACCGACCACCGACAGATCGTGCGGGACACGCAGGTCCCGCAGCCGGGCCGCCTCCAGGACGCCGAGGGCCTGAAGGTCGCTGCCCGCGAAGATCGCGGTCGGCGGATCGTCCAGACCGAGCAGTTCTGCCGCCCGCTCACGACCGCCCTCGACGTGGAAGTCGCCGTACCGGACGAGTCCGGGGTCTGCCGGCAGTCCGGCCATGCTGAGCGCCGAACGGTACCCGTCGAGCCGGGCCAGCGAGCAGAGCATGTCCTCGGGGCCCGTGATGATGCCGATGCGCCGGTGGCCGAGCTGGACCAGATGCCGCGTGGCGGCCAGGCCGCCGTTCCAGTTCGCCGAGCCCACCGAGGGCACGTCCGGGTCGGGATCTCCGGCCGGGTCGATGACGACGAACGGGATGGTGCGCGAGCGCAACTGCTGTTTCACCTCGCTGGGGAGACTCGAGAAGACCAGGACCACACCGCGCGGCCTGCGCCGCAGCACACCCTCGATCCATTCGGGCCCCGGCGCATGGCGCGTACCGCTCTCGGTGAGCACCACACTCGCACCGCTGGCCTTCGCCACCTTCTCCACCCCGCGGATGAGCTCCAGTGCCCACACGCTCTCCAACTCGTGGAAGACGAGCTCAATGAGCGGCGCCTCGCGAGCGGCCCGGGTGGTGCGCCGGTAGGCGTTCTCGTCCAGGATGCGCTCCACCTTCACGCGGGTCGGAGTCGCCACGTCGCGCCGCCCGTTGAGCACCTTCGAAACAGTCGAAATGGAGACCCCCGCCTCCCGGGCCACCTGCGCCAGAGTGATGCGACCCAAACCCTCGTCATCTCGCATGCTCAGGAGCATAAGGCACGGTCAACCGCCCTCTTCTGTTGCAGTGTTGACCACTCATCCGCCCGCGACCGCCCTGCTGGCCCACCGCCGCCGCCCTCGAAACGATCGGTCCCGGCCTCCTGGCCCGCACCCGCCTCGAACAGGGCCACGAGCGCCGGCTGACCACGCTGCTCGGAACTGCGGTCGTGAGCCGGTGCGCATGGCGACGCCCCAAAGCCGCCCCCACCTACGCGGCCGATACGGCCCAGTCGCTGCCCGGGTGGCGGCGCTCGTACTCGCTGGCCCGGCTGGCCGTTCTGGTATCGGTACGGGCCTCCTTCGACACCGCGACCGAAGCGATCACACGACGCTGCGGGCCGGTGATCGGCAAACGGCCGGTCGAAGACCAGATGGCGAACGCGGCGCACACCGACGCCTTCTCCCGCACCAGGATCCGCCCCCGGTGCACTGCTGAGACGCTGCTGGTGCTCTCGGCGGACGGCAAGGACATCGTCACGCGCCCGGACGCGTTACCGCTCGCGACCCCGAAGGCCGCCACCCGCCCCGGACTCTTCCGAACCCGGCTCGCATCCGGGGAAAAGAACGACCAGCACCCGTGATCACGAGGAACTGCTCACACACAATCACCGGCATGCCACCAGACCCGGCCAACGTTCGCGGTCGCCGTGCTAGCAACGGGCCTCTTCCAGCAGACCTGCCGCATGCGCGGTCCGCTGGTACAGGACGTAGCGACCGTCTCTGACCTTGGTGACGAGGCGTGCGCGGTGCAGGGCGCTGAGATGGTAGGAGACAGTGCCCGGGGTGTATCCGGTTCGGGCGGCGAGTTCCGCGGTGGACCGGGCGGTTTCGAGGTCCGCGAGCAAGGTGGCGCGGGCGTTGCCGACCACTTGCGCGATCTTTCCGGACCTGCGATCCCGGTCGGCTCCGATCCGCTGGGCGGGGTAGTAGAAGACGAACTGACCGGGGGTGTCGACCTGGATGATGACGTCGGGCCAGTTGAGCACGCTGGGGGTGAGGACCAAGTCCCGGCCTGCGACATCGATTTCGGCATCCCACGGCTTGGCGAGGGTGATCGCGTCCCCTGCCCAAGCCATGTCGGGGTGGAGTGCTCCAAGCGTCCGGCCGACGCCATGGGTGGCGATGGTTGTCGCGCGGTGGGCGATGTCCTGATGGATGATCGAGTGCAGTTCGGGCCAGCCCTCGGCCAAGGTATCGCGCCAGAACCGGGCGAGACCGTTGGCGAGACGGCGCTGCATCTGCCCCGACTCCGCGATCCGGCGGGTGGTGGCCGGCAGCGGCCTGTTCCAGTGGGCCCGGGTGAGGGCCAAGACCTGGCTTTCGAGGTCGTCCTGCGCTGCGGCCTCGATTTGCGCGATCTGCTCGTCGATCGTGTCGCGGCGCTGTGCGTCCGTTCCTGGCTGCGGGGTGAGCAGGTCGGGTCTGTAGGTGTCGCCGTTTTGCGGCAACAGGTCTGCGAGCAGGGCAACGTCCGGATGGGCAAGTGACGCGCGGGCGAGTGGTCCAGGATCTCCGAAGACCGGGTGCCGTCCCGACGCGGCGGTTAGTTTCAGCCACGCTATGGATTCCGAAGCAGGGGAAGGGGCCAACCGTGTCCTGGACACTGTATTGGCGTCTACACGCAGGGTGAGCACCGCCCGACGCTAGCAGTCGTCGCGATGGATTTGAACTGGCTCGAATGCTTTCCGTCGCGAGGTCCTCACGTGGTGGAGTCGTGTTGCCGAACAACGGCAGCAACGTTCACTGCCCGATCTGAGGCGGTCGCCTCCGCACGACGGTGAGGTTGCGCACCCGTCACCCGAAGAACCTGGGAGTGGTTGTCATGGTGAGATTGAAGGACACCTCGAAGGTGAAGAGCCGCACGAGGAAGGTCGGCGTGGCCGTGACCGCAGCCGCGTCGGTTGCCGGGATTGCCCTCGCGACGACACCCGCGACGGCCGCCGCCGCTTCCGCCACCGTCTCGATCGAGTATGGGGCGAGCTACTACAAAGGCACGGCCAGCTGGTCCAACCGGTCGGTCAGCGTCGACGCGTCGTTCAAGGCCAGCAATTGTCGGCGGGTCTACGCGCGGGCGTTCGCCGGCAGCACCTCACTGGACTTCAAGAGCAGCAGCACCTGGTGCAATCGATCCGGGCCGGCAGACTTCGCCCTTGCCGCGAACGTCGTGGGTGGGTCCGACAACATCTGGGTCTACATGACGGACGAGAACCAGAACTACCTCAAGGGACAGACCTGCTACCGCGCCGGCTACTGCATAGACGGCCTGCACTGATAATGCAGCGGCCTCTGTGGTGATGGCTTGTCAGTTGAGCGTCACGTGGCGGCGCCAGCCGGGACAGCGTCGGATCTGACAGTCGCCCGGGACGTCGCCGGTGGTCTGGATGGGCCGTTCGGGGAGGTCGCGGTCGGCCCACCCAGATCGTCAGGCGCGCAGCTTCCGTGGGCCCTGTCGCCCCTCGGCCCGCTGACCTGACCGCGGCCGGAATGACATGTGGGTCTGACACAACCGGCAGGCCACATCCGTGCATTGATGACAGCGATGAGAATCGTCGCTTCGAAACAGACCGCGAGTTTGCCGAACCGGGTCGCCACCGCCCTGTTCCGCTTCACCCGGTTGATGCCGCACGCGACCGCGTGTTGGGCCCTGAAGTTCCCATCCTGGAGATCGCATGAAGACTCATCTCGCCGCCGCTCTCGGTTCCGTTGTGCTGACCGCGGGCACCTTGCTGGGCGCTCCCACCGCCGTGGGCGCGCAGAGCGCCCCCTACCCGAGCACCCCTTTCGATGTCACGGCCGGTGCCAGCTCCGTCCAAGGCACCCTGACTTGGTACAACCGGTCGGTCGGGGCCACCGGAAAACTCCGGGCCGGCGACTGCACCAGGCTGCGGTTCAGCACGTACGGCGCCTCTGGCAACGAGCTCGGCTCCTGGCGCAGCAGCATCCAGTGCAACGTGACATACCAGTTCAGTACCGTGCTTCCTGCCAATGCGCCCGGAGGGGCCGCGTCCGTCGAGATCTGTCTTGGCGATGCGCACGCGGCCCTCACATGCGAGCGGTACAGCCGGCCCTGATCCATCCGACCGGCCGGGCTGCGTAAGCCTGGCGGCCGCCAGTAGGGCTCCGTCAGGCTGGTCGAGAGGGAGTCGGCTGTTGGTCAGCCCCGCCTACCACAGCTGACCGGCCGGACGGGCCAGTTCTGCCTCACGTTCCACTCGGTGGAGGGCGGGCGTCGCCTGCCCTCCACCGACTCCGAAACATTGCCAGGACTCCGAGACGTGTACTTCGGGACGACGTGTACTTCGGGCTCGGTTTCCGGGCCGGAGCCTCAGCTCTTGGTCAGAGCGCGGCCGAGAAGGGGCAGCAGGCGATCCCAGTGGAGCTGCAGTGCGGCGGGGCTGAAGGCATCAGTGTCGGACATGGTGAAGCCGTGGACCGTGCCGGGATAGATCTCGGAGGTGTAGCTGACACCTGCGGAGTCCAGGGCCTGGTTGAGCTCACCGAGGTTCTCGGACGTCAAGTCGCTCTCGGCGTGGCCGAAGTGGACCTCGGCGGTGAGCTTGGAGAGACTTTCGGGTCCGTCGACTCCCACCGGGCCGTGGAAAGCGGCGAGGGCGGCTACCTGGCCGCTGTGGGCCGAAGCAGTGCGCGTCGCCAGGAGGCCGCCGATGCAGTAGCCGGTCACCGCGACCGGTCCGGCGCTGGCCTCCGGCTGCGCGGTGAGGAACTCGAGATAGGCGTCGGCATCGCTCAGAACCCGTTCTGTGGTGTGCGCCTCGATCATGGGCATCAGCTGAGCGAAGATCGCGGGCCGGGCCTCTTCTCCGATGTGCTCGGGGAGTTCGATCACCGGTGCCGGGCCGTGCCGGTAGAAGAGGTTGGGGACGAGCACGTAGTACCCGTGCCCGGCCAGTTCGTGGGCCATCTCCCGCAGCACGGGCCGGATCCCGAAGCCGTCCGCGTACATCAGCACCCCCGGGTGCCGTCCGTCACCGTCTGGGAAGGCGGCGAACGCGTCGGCCCGGCCGTCCGCGGTAGGAATCTGCAACATCTTGGTGGGCATGAACTCTCCTGTCGTGGTTGATCTGTCAAACCTGTGATCAATACGACGGAGGCGGAGCCCGCGCAGCGGCGCGAGATCCTCGATCCAACGGCCAGCCGGCACCGGCCCGTGCGGCGCTCAGAGAAGCACCGGGTCACCAATCCGTGTGTGGCGCAAGGCCGTCCCGGTAGTCATGGCTGCACAACGTAGCCCAGTGGATAGAGTCGACGCCAGCCCATCAGGTCACCGGTGCCGTTCGCGGGGACGATCTCGGTCGCCCCCTCGGGAACCTCAGCCCGGTCGACACGCTGCCCGTGACAGGGCCCATCCTGCGGCTGTACGGCTGTCACTGCGCTTCGAAACACCACCCTGCCGAACGCTCCGAACGTGGCCGGCCGGAGCGACTCTCCGGTCGGGTCTGCCCCTGTTCGTAGGGCGTGACGTTGTGCCCGGTGTTCCTCGCGTTCGGCTCGCTGGTGGATCGCGCACGGCATGCCCGGCTCGGGGGCAGTGTGGTCAGCCGGGGCAGGAAGTTCGGGGTGCAGTTCACCCGCCGCGACTACCGGCACCGAGCCCGCCTCGCCGACCCCGACGCCCCGGCCCGCCACCAGTGGCTCACCATCCCCACCCACCTGCCCAGGGCGTTCTCGTCTCGAACTTCCGGGACGCTACGCGGGAATCGGGAAGAGCAGGCAGCTGCTGGTGGCGTGGGCGAGCAGGCGGTCGTCCGCGTCGAGCAGCTGGGCCTGGGCGAGGGCGGTGCGGCGCCCGCCGTTGACCACGGTGCCGATGGCGCGCACCCGGCCCGTCTCCGCGGTGATCGGCCGCAGGAACTTCACGGTCAGGTCGAGCGACGTGTACGCGGTCCCCCGGGGGAGTGTGGACTGGACGGCGCAGCCCGCCGCCGAGTCGAGCAGGGTGGCGAACACGCCTCCGTGCACGCTGCCGATGGGGTTGTAGTGCTCTTCGCCCGGCAAGAATGAGAAGACTGCCCGGCCGTGCTCCACCTCGTCCAGGTCGAAGTCGAGGGTCTGGCCGATGGGCGGTCGTGGGATCAGCCCGGCCTGCATCGCCCGCAGGAAGTCCAGGCCGGCCAGCTCGCGGGCGGACTGTGCGGGGATCGAGGGGTCGTCCCAGCTGTATGTACGCGTGCGTCCCACAGTCCCGCGCCTTCCGTTCGGCCGCTCCCGGCCACCTCGCCATCTGACTTCGCTCAGTGAAGCTAGCTGTGTCCGCTTCTGACTGTCAATGGTGAAGCCAGGGGCTCTACGATGACGGGATGGAGTGGCTTGAGGCGAGCACGGAGAACTGTCCGGTCCAGCGCGCCCTGGACGTGGTGGGGGAGAAGTGGACGCTGCTGATCCTGCGCGACGCCGTCAACGGGGTGCGCCGCTTCGACGACTTCCACCGCCACATCGGGCTCTCGGAGGCCGTCCTCAGCGACCGGCTGCGCAAGCTCACCGCGGCCGGAGTCCTGGAGGCCGTCCGCTACCAAGAGCCGGGCAGCCGTTCGCGCAACGAGTACCGGCTGACCCGCAAGGGCTGGGAACTGTGGCCCGTCCTGATGGCGCTGGGCCAGTGGGGGGAGCGCCACGCCCTCGGCGCGCAGAGCCCCGGCCCCGTCCTGGACGTCCGCCACACCGACTGCGGCGCGCCGGTCCGTGTCACCGTCCAGTGCGATGCGGAGCACACCGCGCTGTCTCCCCGCGACGTCACCGCCCAACTGGGTCCGGGCGCGCGCCGGCAGGCGTGAGCGGTCGTCGTAGACCTCTCCAGCGTTCACGCCCGCTACGGATCCGGATCGACAAAGTTGATCACGACATCACACAGGCTCTGGCAGAAGACGGTGTAAGCCGTCGAAAGACGCCGGCCTGCTCCCAGCGGTCCAGGCGGAGGCACCACGTCTGCCCGGAACCGAACCCCAGCTCCAGCGGCAGGAGTTGCCAGGCGATGTCGTTGACCAGGACGTAGAAGATGCCCTGCAGACACAGCCGGTCGTTCACCGGCCGATGCCCCGGCGACCGCTCCGGCCAGGGCAGCAGCAGCGGCTTGATCAGCTCCCACAGGGCATCGTCGACAATCCAAGGGCGCGTACTCACACCCACAGCCGGGTCATTACACCGGTCACGCCCTACTAGCTGTGCCGAAACTCGATAGTTGTCACCGACGGCACCGCATAGGCTGCACACAAACCAGGTTGAAGCAGCAGGACTGTCACCAGAAGGGCGCCGGAGTTGTCACACATAGCCGATCACTGGTCTTCCCGTCGCCGGGGCGCGATGTGACTCGCGACGACCTTGTCGCCCTGCTCCGTGAACAGACACCCGCATGCGGGCCTGCACGGGAGGCCTTGATCGCCGGGGCTGACTTCGTCGTCTGGGACGGCCTGGTCCCGGCCAACCGGCACGCGGGCGTCTTCCGGCGTCGGATGCACCACTCCTTGAAGCGCGGCCATACGGTCGGGGGCTTGGCCGAGAGTGTCGACATCCTTCTGCGAGCCGGGGAAGAGCCGCTTCGTACAGGATCCATCAGCGCGGCTGACAGGTCATCCTGGTTCTTGGTCTTCCTGAACTCCACGGCGACCGTAGTGATGGCCTGCTGCGGCGGACGCAGACCCATCACCATGGAGTCGGCTGACACCCCCGAGCCCGGGTGAGAAGAGGCGGTAATCCCTCGCAGCCATCCGCGCCCACTGGTACACGGTCGCTCGCGGACAGATTCAACTACGGGTTCGGTGTCAGTTCAGCGAAGACCGTCTTCGCCGCTGCTCTTACGTGGGGTCGTAGAGGTCCTGTGGTGAGGCGTCCAGGATGAGCCCGTTGTCGAAGCGGACCCGTACCGTCACCAGTGGCCCCTGTTCCTGGAAGGCGACCCATGCCGGCCGCAGTGCGCCGATCTTCTCCTTCAGCTGTTTCCTGCTTTCCGGGGGCATGGCGTCACCGTAGGAGTCGAGCAGCGATGTGAGCCGCTCGTATTCGCGGACGTCGGCATCCTCGCGGAGGTGTTGGACGACTTCTTCTACGGTTCCTGCGGTGTCGGCGGCGAGGGAGAGGATGCCGATGACCGTACCGGATACCTCGATCGGGTCGGTCAGGCGGAGATCGGCGGCCAGCTTGACCCGCTGGCCTTCCTGCAGAGTCATGGGCTTCCCTGTTCTACGGTCCGGTCGTGCTCACCCTCCATGATCGCCCTCGTCCGGCTGGGCCGTGATACCGCCCGGGCCGCCGGCCGCGATCGCAAGGCCGCCTCCAGGCGGTGTTCAGGTCCGGCGACGGACCTCAGAACGCATATCTGTTCTCCCCGGAGTTCGAACTCCTCCTGGCTGCCTGCCCGGAACGACAACTTCCGCTACGCCCGCACCGGTTTCCAGACCGGGCACTTCGCACAGCTCGGAACACAGGTCCCGCACCTGCTCGTCGATGCCACCCTGGCGGCCCGGCTCTGCGAGGCAGAAGCCCGGCTGCAGGCGTACCGCCAGCCGGCCGGGGCGCTGGAGCTGACCGAGACGGCCGCCATCAGGTGGGGGGGCAGCGAGCGTCAGCACGAGCGAGCCCCCGGCGTACGAGCGAGCCCGCGGCCGCCGAGGCTGAGGGAGGCGGGCCATGGGCGACTCAAGGCGTACGCCGGGTAACGCGCTGGTTTGACGCGGGGGTCCTGTCAGACGAGAGCGGTAGGCGGGACCTCCAACCACCGGGCGATGCACCGGTTCGCGGCCTGGCTCTAGCTTCGGCTGGGCGGAGGCAAGCCGTACCCGTGCCGGTGCCTGTACCTGTGTCGGTATCTGTACCCGTATCGGTGTCCGCTCCTGTGGCGGTGTCTGCCTCCGTATCCGAAGCATCCAGGAGGAGGAGAGATGCATTTACCAGCCATAGAGTGCAGAACCAGGCAGGGGCCCGGCGCGGCAGCCGCGCTGGTCCTCGCCTTGGTCGCCGCCCTGGCGGTACTGGTGGGGCAGGCCACCCCGGCGGCGGCGCAGGCCGCGCCGCCGCGCGATGACAGTGTCGACGAACCGGTCATCATGATCCACGGCTTCCACGAGCGGCCCTACCTGGGCGACCCGGTGCCCTGGGGGTACGACTGCGCCGACTGGTGGAAGGCCGCCCGGGGTGCGATGACCGCGCAGGGCTGGACCGGCGAACTGCGCACCTACGGGTACTACCAGAGCGACGAGAACTGCGACTGGTATTACACCAACGACACTCCCGACGAGGCGAAGCAGGCCAGGCTCGGGGACCGCAACACGCCACTCACCGACGTGGCCCAGGATCTCGCGTGGAAGATCTACCGCTCCTACTCGTCCAAAGGCAAGTCGGTGGACGTCATGGCGCACTCGATGGGCGGCCTGGTGATCCGGTCCGCGCTCACCGAAGTCAGCAAGGGCAACCCCTGGTTCCCGCCGCACCTGTACGTCGAGGATGTCGTCACGTACGGCACTCCGCATGCCGGAACCACCGTCAGCGCCCTGTGCGGGAATCGCTTCAACCGCTTCAATCAGTGCGACGAGATGCAGGTCAACTCGGCGTTCCTGCAGAACCAGATCCAGAACCCGCAGGGAGCGCACGGCACCGACTGGACGCTCTTCGGCTCCGACTTCGACTACTTCGTGCCGGCCCGGAGCGCCACGGGCATGGAGGCCGACCACAAGGTGATCTACGACCGGAGCGCGCGGATCAACCACCAGAGCCTCCATGCGATCACCGACGGCACATACGGCATGAGGTACATCAACACCCCGAACGCCCGCTGGACGCATGACGACACCGGGGCGGCCCCCGTGCGCGCAGGCACCAACTCGCTGTACTGGCACAAGGCCTGGTGACCGCCGGTCTTCGTACCACCGTCGCCGACGAGAACGGTAACCACCTCAGTGCTCATTGAGAGCGTGGCCGCGGCAACCAGCCGCGGCCACTTCCCTGACGCGCCCGCCGCCGTCAAGGACGGTCCCTCCTGCCCCGCACCTCGGCCGCCTGATCCTCGGGTTTACGAAAGTGCAGGTCACAGGAGCCGCGGGGCGGCAGAGGCGGGAGTCGGCGACAGCCGGGGCGTGCTGCCTTGAGTAAAATTCGGTAAAGCGGGTTACCGGCTCCTTGAAGACTTCTGTGAGCGGAGGCGGTTTGTATGACGGTGGTGCACAGGCCCCGAACCTCGGCGGAGGCAGTCGACCAAGCCGCCGTTACGTGGGCTGCGGCCCGCCGGAGTGAGGGCTGGCGCGGGGAGCGGCGCGGGAGTCGGGAGTCATGACGGGCCACGTCACGGAACCTCTCGTCTCGCCGGTCAGTTCCCACAATGAGTGGGACCCGCTGGAGGAGATCATCGTTGGGCGTATCGAGGGCGCGACGATCCCCTCCAACCATCCGGTCGTGGCCTGCAACATTCCGACGTGGGCGGCGCGTCTGCAGGGGCTCGCCTCCGGCTTCGCGTATCCGAGCTTCCTGACCGAGAAGGCGCAGGAAGAACTGGACCAGTTCGTCGAACTCCTGGAGTCGCTCGGCATCACGGTGAGACGCCCGGAGGCGGTCGACCACAAGGCGGGCTTCGGCACGCCCGACTGGTCGTCGCACGGCTTCTGCAACGCCTGCCCGCGCGACAGCATGCTCGTGATCGGCGACGAGATCATCGAGACCCCGATGGCCTGGCCGTGCCGGTATTTCGAGACCCACTCCTACCGCGAGATCCTCAAGGACTACTTCCGGCGCGGAGCGCGCTGGACGGCAGCGCCGAGACCGCAGCTCACCGACGAGCTGTTCGAGAAGGATTACTCCGTCCCGGGTGACGACGAACCCATGCGCTACATCCTCACCGAGTTCGAGCCGGTGTTCGACGCGGCGGATTTCGTGCGCGCGGGGCGAGACCTGTTCGTCACGCGGAGCAACGTCACCAACCGTTCGGGCATCGAATGGCTGCGTCGGCATCTGGGTGAGGGTTATCGCATCCACGAGATCGAGAGCCGCTGCCGCGTGCCGATGCACATCGACACGACGTTCCTCCCGCTCGCGCCGGGCAAGGTGCTGGTCAATCCGGAGTACGTCGACCGGCTGCCCGACGTCCTGAGCTCGTGGGAGGTCCTGGTCGCCCCCGAACCCGAACCGATCGACGAGCGGCTGCTCAAGCTCACTTCGATGTGCGGGAAGTGGCTCAGCATGAACGTGCTGATGGTCGACGAGAAGCGGGTGATCGTGGAGCGGCACCACACGGGCATGATGCGCGCACTCGAAGGGTGGGGCTTCGAGCCGCTGCCGTGTGAACTGCTGCACTACGCGCCTTTCGGCGGCTCATTCCACTGTGCGACGCTCGATGTCCGCCGCCGTGGCACGCTCGAATCGTACGTCGACTGACCGGTGTACGTGCGCCGGCCGGTGCTCCGGATCGTGGTGCGCGGGTGCCGGAAACGTGGGCGGGCAGGTATGCGGATGCGACCGGCGCTGCCCCGGGAGCCCCCGGGCGGCGTGCTGCCGGCCTCGAATGACCTCACCGCCCTCGTCGAGGCGGGTGCGCGCCGGCGGGGTCGTGGTGTTGAGCGGCGCCGGGCTGTCCACCGAGTCGGGCATCCCGGACTACGGCAGCAAGCACGGCTCTCGGAGGCGGGATACTTCCATGTCGTATCAGGAGTTCGTCGGCGACGAGCGGGCGCGCCGGCGGCAATTGAGCGCGTAGCCGACTCGGGTGACCGGCCAGCCATGGTGCCGCCGGCGTTCACCGCAGCCTGATTCACCGCCACGGTGCTCTGCACACAGCCGTCACCGCCCGCTTGGGCCAGCCCCTGCCGAGCACGACTGCCGGAACGCAGGTCAGCCGCAAGTTGCTGCTGGCCGACGTCGCGAACCTCACGGCCCGCAGCGGGAGACTACCGGTAGCCGCGCACATCACCCGGCTCGAACGGCGCCTGTCCGAGGCGCCGGGCCAGACGGTTTGGGAAGCATCCGGCCTTGGGGAGCCGGCCGGCATCGAGATGCTCACACGCCGGACCGCCGAGTCGGAGCAGTAGATTCTCGGTCTGCGCGGCGAACTCGCCGTACGGGACGAGGACCTTGAAGCCGCCCGCGCTGCGAACCGCGAGCTGATGGCCGGGGTCAGCCGCTGACCTGCTCCGGCTCACGGGCGCCGCTCAGTGGCGTGCCGAACCACTGGTGCAGTGCGGCTCGCAGGCCGCTGGCGTCTTTCGGCTCGTGGCCGGTCCACGCTATGTGGGAGTCGGGGCGCAGCAGCAGGCCGGTCGCGTTCGTGCCCTCTGCCTTGCCGCTTATGACATCGACCCGGTCGTGCCAGGGCTTCGCGGTCTCGGCGAAGTCGCCGCACGGGTCCAGCAGCAAGGGCCGGGCGGTGGTGGTCAAGTCGGCCAGTCGACGGGTGCCCGCGCCGGTGTGGACCACGAGGTCGGGCGCGAAGTCCTCGGTGGTTCCAGCGAGCAGGTGGGCGATGCGTTCAGTGCCGCCGGGTGAGGCGAGCAGGTCGCCGAAGACGGTCCGCAGGGCACTGACTTCCGGTCCGGGGCGCATCAGTGCCGACTGGGACAGGGTCGAGGCCACGACGTGTTCTGCGACAGGTCGGCGTTCCTCGTCGTAGGTGTCGAGCAGACCTTCGGGGGCCCGCCCTCGCACTGTGGCGGCCAGCTTCCAACCGAGGTTGACCGCGTCCTGCAGGCCGAGGTTGAGTCCCGGGCCGCCGATCGCCGAGTGCACGTGGGCCGCGTCGCCCAGCAGCAGTACCCGCCTGTCCCGGTAGCGGTCTGCCAGTCGGGTGTTTCCGCCGGCCAGTCGTCGAAGCAGGTGTGGTCCCTCTCCTTGCGGCGGACCCAGCGGGACGGGCACTCCCAGCACGCGTTCGGCGCTCGCCATCATCTCTTCGAATGTCATCGGGGTGGTGTGCTCGTCCGGCCTGCCGGTTTCGGTGGTGTTGAGGACCGGCACTCGGCCAGGCAGCAGGCCCCACGCGATCGTGCCGCGCTCCGTGCGCACGTACAGCAGGGGTGGCAAGCTCCCGTAGCCGGGAACGTGCAGGCTGCCGTCCGGGCCCAGGTATTCGTCCGCCACGGACACGTTCGCGGAGCGGGTGACGAAGTCGTCGGTGGTCACGCCGGGGAAGCCGATGCCGGACAGGCGTCGCACCAGGCTGCGCCCTCCGTCAGCCCCTACCAGGTAACGGGCGGTGAGAGCCTCACCGTCGGCAAGGGTGATCCGGACGAAGTCGTTGTCCTGGTGCAGATCGGCCACCTCCTGCCCCCTGCGGAGGTCGACGCCGAGTTCCACGGCGCGTTCGGCGAGGACCTTTTCGATCTGCTCCTGCGGCGCCGGGAGGAGGCTGACGGGGTTGTCGTCGAGTCCTGTGAGGTCCAGCGTGAATGCGCCGAACATGTAGCGGGGCGCGGGGCGGGGCGGCTCGCTGGATCCGCTGATGCGTGTGTAGAGACCACGTCGGTCGAGCATGCGCACCACCTGACCGACCAGACCGTTCGCCCTGGGCTCGGTCTTCGGGCCGGCGAGACGCTCCAGCACAACAGGGCGCACCCCAGCCAGTGCCAGCTCGCAGGCGAGCATCAACCCGTTCGGGCCGCCGCCGACAATGACTACATCAAGCATGACGATTCTCCTTTTTGGGGAATGGCGGAGTAGAGGCTGCGAGCGGCAGCCCCTGTTCAGGGTGGAGGGGAGGGGCCTACGGAGTGGGAAGTCCGGTGGCCACCATGCGCAGAGCCCGGGGCAGCAGAACCTCCATCGGCTCGCCCGTGTCGCCTTGCACGAACAGCTCGAGGGCGACATTGTTCGCGGCCATCACGCTCGCGGCCGCCAGGCGAGGGTAGAGATCGGACGCGGGGTCCGTGCCTGTGCGGTCGGCGATCGCCGCGGCAAGCTCCTTCTCCGCAATCTTGCTCGCCCGCAGCATCTCGGCCTCCAGCGCGGGTTCGGCCAACATCACCCGCAGGCCGGCCGCCCACTCACCCGGCTCCTGGGGTGGCATGTGCTCCACCTCGGGGCCAGGCTCCAGCTGCCGGAGTGCCGCCCGAGTGATTGCCTCCCACAAGGGCTCGCCGGGCGGTCCGTGACGCAGCTCGGCCGCGAGCCGCAAGGAGCGCTCAAGGTAGCGAAACGCAATCGCTTCGGCCTTGCTGGAGAAGTAGTTGTTGTAGGTGCGCGGAGACACCCCGACCGCCGCGGCGATGTCTTCCACCTTGACCGCACTCAGCCCGCGCTCGACGGTGAGCCGGACTGCGGCCCAGCTCAGCGCTGCGCGCGTGGCTTCCTTCTTCCGTTCCCGAAGACCACTCATGCCATTCACGGTAGCAGAACCTGCGTGGCACGCAATTATTCGCGTCACGCAAGTTTCTGGCGGGGAACTGCCGACTCTGACTGGATGAGGGGGCAGCCGCCTGGCGTCTTCCGCATCCAATCGCCCTCAAGTCGTGGACCCCCGCCTGCCCGTCATGCCCGAGCCATGACTGTCGCGGCGGAGGGCGGGGCTGGTTTTGATCTACAGCGGCATGCTGACGCCCGGGATGATCTCCGCCATGGTCGACTCTGCCCTCTGGATATCCACGCTGACCGCCGGCACCGCAGTCATGGCCAGCTGGGTCACCAGCAGAGGGACCGCCAGGGCCGCGCAGATCCAGGCGGCCACCGCCGAGCGGATGCAGCGGTCCGTACATGTGAGCGAGGCACGGCGCGCTGCCTACGTCAGCCTCATCGAGCAGGCACACAAGATGGCCGAACTGTACTGGGCAGTGTCCGACATCCACGCCTCCGGCGGCTCCCGCGCGGAACAGGTGCCCGCGCTGAAGGAGATAAGGGTCGGCCTCCGCGAGGCCTACAGCAGACTGCGCCACTGCATATGGGTGATCAGCCTGGAAGGACCGGACGATGTCGCCGAGGCCGCGGAGACACTGCGCCTGGCGACCCGGCCCCCCTACCGTGTGCTCGACGAGGCGATCGCGGACGACCCCAACGCCCTCACGGCCTTCGACCAGTATTACGACCCCTTCTGGCAGTCCCTGCTGACCTTCGTCGCGACCGCCCGGGTCGCCGTGCACAACCTTTGACCATCCTCGCCCCGATGAATGAGGGCGATTCCCTTCAGCTCGCGTGAGCGGGCTTGAGGGCTTCACGCATCCGCCTC
>NZ_BMTR01000033.1 GCF_014649775.1 Streptomyces longisporoflavus
CACCATCCGGCACGGCATCTACCGTGACATCGTCCTGGAGATGGCCCGGGTGCTTGCCCAGCATGCGCGGGTGGGGGTGGCGGGCGCCAAGCCCAAGGACGTCACCGATCTGATCGACACCTATCTGATGGACCTGGCGTCGATCGCGGTGACCAATGACCACCGGGCGAGGGCGATCACGGATCCCAGCTACACGGCCAGGTCCTACAACGCCTACAAGGCGCAACTGGCACAGCAGCTCGCTCCGGACAGTCCTCTGCACGCCCTGCTGCCCGCCGACAAGGGCAGATTCGGTGTCCTTGGCGACTTCGCCACCCTGGCCACCAGCGTCGGAACCAACAACCGCGGCGACAGCATCCGACAACCGGCGGCCCTCGGCCAGACCGGCACCGACCCCGGCACCAACACCGGAGGCAACGCCGGCACCAACACCGGAGGCAACCCGGGCGAGGCACGCCCCAGGCTGCCTCAGACCAACACCGACAGCACGGCGAGAGCCGACACCCCGGCCCTCTTCAAGCTGGGGAACTTCGAGTTCACCAACCTGAATCAGACGGACCGGTACATCGACAAGGCGGTCCGCATCATCGAGCTGCTCGACGAGCACAGCACCATCAACAGCTACGTCGGCGGCCGCCCTGTCCGGATCACCCTGCACCTGCGCACGACCGAGACCCCGGCCGACGTGCGCGACCTGGGTGACGACGGTGTGCAGATCAATCTGGCCAGCTACTACTTCGAGAAGTACGACACCGGTTACGTGATGGGAATGCTGGCCCACGAGATCGGCCTGCACCCTCTGGCGTCCCGCAACACGGACATCGCCGAGCAGGAGCAGGCTTACCAAGGCATGCCGCTGCCCGTGCCGGGACTGACTGACCTGGCGACCCCGCGCACCATGAACACCGAGGAAGCGGGTCAGGCCGACCACATCATGGCCGCCTACCCCCGCACCATCCGGTACGGCATCTACCGCGACATCGTCATAGAGATGGCCACGGTGCTCGCGCGGCGCGCTCGCGTCGGCGTGGCGGGAGCCAAGTCCCAGGACGTCACCGACCTCTTCGACACCTATCTGATGGATCTCGCCTCCATCGCCGTCACCAGCGACTACCGGGTGAATGCCGTCAAGGAGCCCAATTACACGGCGCGGGTCTACAACGCCTACAAGGAGATGCTCCACGACCAGTTGGCGGAAAGCCCTGCGCTTCGGGACCTTCTGCCGTCGAACAAGAGCCTGTTCGGCGTCGCACGGTCCTTCACCCAACTCGCCACCAGCATCGCGACCAACAACCGCGGCGACAGCATCCAGCCACCCGCCGCCCCGGAATCAGTGGCCGACACCGGCGAGGCACGCCCCCGGCTCCCGTGGACCGCGCCGTCCGCTACCCCGCCGACCAGCGGGCCGCGTGACAGCCGCCCCCGATTCGTGCTGCGTTCGGGCTTCGACGTCCGACGGTTCTCGTACCGGGGCGAGCCGGTCACCGACCTCACCGTTCGTGTCGCGCTGCGCGGCACGAACGACCAGGTCACCCATGTCTTCGATCAACTCCGCTCAGGGGTCGAGGAGTTCCTGAACGACCCGGAGTACCGCCTGTTCAACGGCGACCGGCTGCACGTGACCGTCGAGTACGTCGACACCGCCGATGCCCCGCACCTGACCGTGAACCTGGTGGACCGCGACGAGGCGATGGATCAGATCACCTGGTGGGCCGATGCCGCCCCGGTGCAGTTGGTGCATGAGCTCACCCACCAGCTGGGCCTGCGGGACGAGTACCGGGACACCGACTCCCCGCAGCGCCCCCACATCCTCGGCAGCCTCCTCGGCGACCTCAACGAGGCTCCCGAGGCCCCGTCCCTCGCCCCTTCCGGCCTGCGCGACCGGCACCTGGCCCTCCTCGGAGCGCTCATCGGCGACGTAACCCCGGCGCCCCAGCAGAACCACGACCAGCTCGACCAGAGCTGGGCCGCAGCCCGGAAGGGCGCCGCCGGGGAACCCCGTGAGTCCATCTGGGTCGACCCGGTCTCTTTGCCCCGGACCGCCGACGGCACGGCAGACACCGAGGTCCCGGCCCTGGCTCCCCAGGACGCGGACGCGGCACCCGCCTCACCGGAGGAACCGGTCCTTCGTGCCTTCAGGATGGGGAATTATGAGTTCACCAACTTGAATCAGACGGACAGGTACGTCGAGAAGGCGATGCGGATCGTCGAGCTGTTGGACGAGCACGGCACCATCAAGGACTTTGTCGGCGGCCGTCCGGTGCGGATCACGCTGCGCCTGCGCACGACGGAGGCCCCCGCCGATGTGCATGACCGGGGTGACGCGGGTGTCGAGATCAATCTCGCCAGCTATTACTTCGAGAAGTACGACATCGGTTACGTGATGGGCATGCTGGCCCATGAGATCGGCCTGCACCCGCTGGCCTCCGCGAACACCAAGATTCCCGAGGAGGAAGACCTGTATGCGGGGATGCCGTTGCGAGTCCCGGGCCTGGAGACGCTGAAGACGCCCCGCTTCATGAACACCGTGGGCGCGGGACAGGCGGACCATGTCATGGCTGCCTTCCCGGCCACCATCCGGCATGGCATCTATCGCGACATCGTGGTGGAGATGGCCCAAGTACTGGCGCAACACGCGCGGGTGGGCGTGGCCGGTGCCAAGCCCAAGGACGTCACCGACCTCATCGACACCTACCTGATGGACCTCGCCACCATCGCGGTCACCAATGACCACCGGGCGCGGGCCGTCACCGACCCCAGCTACACGGCCAGGTCCTACAACGCCTACAAGGCCCAACTCGCCGAGTACCTCGCCCCGGACAGCCCTCTCCACGCCCTGCTGCCCGCCGACAAGGGGGCGGGCGGCGTCCTGCGTAACTTCACCGGCCTGGCCACCAGCGTCGGAACCAACAACCGCGGCGACAGCATCCGGCAGGACGTCGCCGGCACGGGGTGAGCCGGGCGCATAGGACCGTCAGGACAGCAGTTTCGCTGGGCAGAGGCGCTGGGGCTTCGCCTCGGTTTTGAGCTTGGCGGTCACGCAGCCGCCCGGCAGTGAACCGTATCGCTTCGCACCGAAGTTGGCCGTCACGGTCAGTTTGCCGTCGCCGAATTCCGAGCGCTGTACCGTCCCGTCACCGGTGAGCCGCTGGTAACCCGTCATCCGCTCAGTGCCGACGGCCTTGTGCAGCGGGGCGAAGTAGCGCTGGAGCGCCGCCATCTCCTTGCCCGTGGACGTCAGGTTTTCGTCCCCGAGCGTGAAGTTGAGCGGGGTGTTGTAGAGGGCGGACATCAACGCCCGGTCGGTCTTCTGGTCCGGGAGTTTGTTGTACGGCATCTCCCAGCGGTCGGTGTTGATGACGGAGCCGTGCAGGGCGGTTTCGTACAAGGGGAGGCGGCAGCGCGGGTCGTACATGGCCTTCGCGAGTGCGGGCGGCAGCTTGACCTGCTTGAAGAAGAACGCCGGCTCGCCCTGCGGTGCGTAGCCGCCCCACTTCTCCTTGTCGTTCTCCAGCTTCCACAGACCGTCCGCGACCGGTGTCTGTCCGCCGTGGTTGAAGGTGAGCACGGGGGCGGCCCAGGCGCCGGCGGACTCGGAGCCGAGGACGAATTTGTCCTCGGACGCGAGCTTCCGCATGCGCTCCAGACGATTGGCGCGGTCCTGCTTCTTGTTCATGCGGTGGCCCTTGCCGCTGTCGGAGAACAGCTCACCCGCCGCGTCGACATCCAGGAAGTAGCTGTCGGCGCCGTTGGCCGTCATTTTCCCGGCCCGGTCGGCCAGGTAGTGCTTGCCGCGCTCGGCCTGCTTGAACGCCTGGGAGCTGACATAGCAGCCCCGGCCGCCGAAGCCTTCCTTGATCTCACCCTTCCAGTTCCGTATGCAGAAGTCGGGGTAGACCGAGCCGGGCCATTTCGAGGAGGGGTTGTCGGCGCTCTCGGCGGGCTGGCCGTTGGCGTAGGAGTCGTACGGGCCGACCAGGTAGCCGTGTCGTTTCGCGGCCTGTACGGCCTGCTTGTCCATCGGCTGGTCGTCGGCGTCGTAGCCGAGCCAGAGCCTGGAGACGCCGAGCTTGCGCAACTCGTTCACGCCCTTCGCCGTACGGGCGTCGCCCCACGCGTAGGCGTGCATGGCCCCGAGCATTCGTGTGATCTCGGGGTTCTCCTTGATCTTCTGCTTCAAGGAGCTCAGCATGCCGTGTTCATCGAGGTAGGCGCGGTAGTCGGTCGCGGAGGAGACCGGGGAGGGGCCCGTGAGGGAGAAGTGCACCGTGTAGTCGCGGGTCTGTTCCCGCCGCGAGAACTCATGCCGCGCCGTGGAGCTGATCCGGCCGCCCTTGGAGGCGAAACCCAGTGACGTACCGACTTCCTCCGGCACGATGTAGCTGACGCCGTGCTTGCCCCGCGTGTACCCCCAGGCGGGCAGGGTGAGGCCGCCCGACAGCTCGGCCTCGGAGTCCTTCAGCCCGGCCGCGGCGGAGTTCCAGAAGGTGTCACTGACCGGGACGCGCAGTCCCTCGCCGCGCGGTATCTGCAACGCTCCGCCGGCGTCGGGCGCGGTACTGGGCCAGGACAGCTTCTGGTCGGCATCCGAGTGCACCGTCATGCGCAGCCGCCCGCGATCACTGACCGCCGTGACGGTGAGCTTCCTGGCCGGGTACGACCAGCGGGCCGTGCGGCCGTCCACGGTCACCTTGCCCGGCTTGCCGAGCTGCTGCCCGGCCGCCGCCCCTGACACCGGGAGCGAGGCCCCGTCGTCGGTGCGCGCCGTGACGCCCAGCGACCCGGTGTCCACGCGCGCGACGCCGCCGTGCACGGTGAAGTCGACCGTGCTGCCGTGCACTTGGGGTGGCCCGGTCCGCGTGCCGCCGTCGGCCGACGGCTCGGCCATGGCCAGGTACCCGGCCGAGGCCGTGGTGACGGTCAGCACGACAGCCGCGGCGATGCCGTACGTACGGACGCGGCGCCGGCGGGTCGCGCCCGCGACGTCACTGTGCCGTGCCTCGTAGGTCTGAGTCCTCTTGCTCTCCACATGCTTCACGGGGGAGAGCATCGGGGCCGGGCGTAAGAAGTTCTTAAGAGCCAGGGAACTCGGGCAGCGTGAGGGCGGAATGTGCGGGTCGTCCCGACGCGGAAGATGCGGCGGTCGCGGGGGAGGGGGCGGACTCGGCGCTGAGCCTTCGCAGCATGGCATTGCGCTGCTCCAGGGCCCGCGCGGTGGTCGGGAAGAGCGCGGCATCACCCTTGCCGACCAGATCCTGGTTCGCGGTCACGAAGCCACGCGTGCTGTGTTCGTACGCGGCGAAACCCGCTCCGTGATCCCGGCCGGCCAGCGAACCGGCGAGCATGTACGCGCCGACGAGCGCGAGGCTGGAGCCCTGCCCGGTGAGGAACGAGGGCGCGTACGCCGCGTCGCCCACCAGCGCGACCCTGCCGCTCGACCAGCGGGGCATACGGATCTGGCTGACCGCGTCGAAGAACAGGTCGTCCGCGTCGTGCAGGGCGGCAAGCATGCCGGGGACCTCCCAGCCCGCGTCGGCGAAGGCATCGGTGACAAGGTCCCGTTGAGCCTGCGGATCACGGAACGCTTCGTAGGGCGGCCCGGGCTGGGCGAAGTTGAGGAAGGCGTGCACGTCGTCGCCCCCCACGGCGTAGAGGGCCGCGGCCCTGCCCGGGGTGTTCCACATCATGAGCTCGTCAAAGAGCCCGAAGGTGTTGCGCATGGTGAATCCGGCGAAGCAGTAGCCGAGGTAGCGGTGGAACTGCTCTTCGGGGCCGAACAGGAACTCGCGGGTGCGGGAGTGCACGCCGTCCGCGCCGATGACCATGTCGAACGTACGGCTGCCGCCCCCGCGGAAGGTGACGTCGACGCCGTGGCCGGACGACTGGTCGAGGGTGTCGATGGAGTCGTCGAACATGAACTCCACGTCGTCGCGGACCGCCGCGTAAAGGGCGTCGGTCAGGTCCCCGCGCCGTACCTCGATGTCGTGCCCCGCGACTCCGCCGGTGACGGTGTGCGGATCGATCGAGGCGATCTCGTCGCCGTCCGCTCCGAGGAAGGTCAGCCGGCGCAAATCGATGTGCGCTTCCCGTAGTTGAGGCAGGATGCCCATCCGCCGGACGACCTCAAGCGCGGTGCCGCGTACGTCGATGGGGTAGCCGCCGCCGCGAAGTGCGCTCGCCTTCTCGACCACCGTGACCGCGAATCCGTGCCGGGCGAGCCAGTATGCGAGGGCGGGCCCCGCGATGCTTGCCCCGGATATCAGGACCTTGCGTCTCGGCGTCGTAGTGACGTCCCTCGGCGTCGTAGTGACATCCGTCGGCGTCGCAGTGACGTCCCTCGGCAGAACGGTGCGGGTCATTCTTTGACTCCTTTGCTCATGGTGCGGACGACAAGCAGGGCCAGTGCCGTGACGACGCTGGCCATGACGAAGCCGGTGACAAAGGCCGATTCGGCCGGGACATCCGACCCGGCGGGGGTCGCGGCGGTGAGGATCGCGCCACTGGCCTGGGAACCCACGGCGAAGCCGAGCACGCGCGTCACCAGGACCAGGCTGGTGGCGATGCCGGTGTCGCTCTCTTCGACGGATGTGGCGGTCCTTGTGACCATCGCGGTGACGCACAGGCCGTTGGCGAGGGCTATCAGCATCTTGCCGACGACGAGGTGCCAGACCTCGGTGTGCACGGTTGCCAGGGAGGTCAGGCCGGTGACCATGATGACGATCCCGGCGGTGACCACGGCACGCGAGCCGAAACGCCGCGCCCCGATCCCGCCGATGGGGCCGGCCAGCGACGCGGCGACGGCGCCCGGCAGCAGGAAGAAGCCGATCTCGGTGGCGCCGGCCCCGAATCCGTACGCGTCGGCGGGCACCGCGAACAGCTGCGGAACGAGATAGACCGGCACCGAGGTGCCGACGCAGATCACGAACGTCAGCACACACGACTTCCACACCGCGGGCCGCGCCAGCATGCGCAGATCGACCATGGGTGAGGCCGCCCGACGCTCGACGGCGGTCCACCCGGTCACGAAGGCGGCGAGGACCACGACGAGGGCGCCGAGCACGAGGGGTTGCCGCGGGGCGAGGTCGGGCGCGAGGGCGAGGACGAGCATGAGCGTGACCAGCGTCCCGCTCAGGAGGACAAGGCCGGCCCAGTCGATTCCGGCGTCGTCCGACCGGCCCGGCGGATCGTGCGGCATCAGCCTGTTCACCAGGATGGTCGCCCCGATGACCGCGATCGTCGGCAGCGCGAACATCCAGTGCCGGGACAGACCCTCGGCCACGGGGCCGGCCGACAGCGTTCCCGCCATCCCGCCCCCGACGAACAGCCCGCTGACCGCCCCGATGGCCACCTTCGAATCGCCCGCGGGGAGGTGTTTGCGCACCAGGATGAACGACAGGGGCAGCGCGCCGACCATCGCCCCCTGCAGTACTTGACCGAGTAGCAGCACCGGCAGGCTCGGGGCCAGGGCGGACACCAGACCGCCGGTCGCGACCACCGCCATCAGCCGGATCAGGACCCGTTTTCCGCCGTAGCGGTCGCCGAACTTGCCGGCGACCGGGGTGATGAGCGCGCCGGTGATGAGGAGCACGATGCTCAGTAACGCCCCTTCGGACGGGCTCATGTCCAACTCGCGTTGCAGGAGCGGGAGCGTCGGCGTCACCACCGACTCCAGGGCGCCGGTGGCCAGTGCCAGCAAGCCGAGGGCCCAGACGGCGCCCCTTCCGATGCGGACCGGTGGAGCCAGAGTTGCGGTCATGGACGTCCTTCCGTCGTGCCCCGGCGAGTGGGCCGGGCGAGTGGGCGTGGCGAGTGGGCCGGGGTCGGTCGGTCGTAGGCATAGGGGCCCGTCAGTCCGCGGTCGGCGCGGGGTGGAGCAGGGGCGGAGCAGGTGCCGTGCAGGTGCCGTGCAGGTCCGGATTCGGCGCGGAGCAGGTGCACGAGCGCCGCGTCGTCCGCCGGGCCAGTATTACACTACACCGTGCAGTGTAGGTCGATGCGTGGCTAAGATGAGCCCATGCCGACGACGAAGACGCCGACCACGAAGACACTGCGCGCGGGATCCGCACAGAAGCGGGCCGCGATCCTCGCGGCGGCCCGTGAACTGTTCCTCGCCGACGGCTTCGACCGGACCAGCGTCGACGCGGTCGCCGCCCGCGCCGAGGTGTCCAAGCGGACGGTCTACGACTACTTCGGCGACAAGCAGACGCTGCTGCAAGCGGTCGTCGACGCCGTCGGCGAATCGATGATCACGACGATCCGGCGCACCCTCGACGACACCCTGACCGGCCTCGCCGATGACGCCGACCTGGAGGATGCTCTGGTCACGTTCTCGATGCGCATCGCCACCGACATGCTCGGCTCGGCGGAGTACGCGACGCTGCAACGACTGGTCCGGGCGGAATCCGGCAACCTGCCGCACCGGGGCTACAACTCCATGGCCGATACGCCCGACGAGGCCATCGCCGAGCGCTTCGCCGCCTTCGCCGACGCCGGTCTGCTGCACGCCCCCGACCCCCGCCTCGCGGCCGACCAGTTCATCGCGCTGACCTTCGGCGTCGCGCTGGACAGGCTCGGTTCGGCGAATGCCGCGGAGGACAGCCGCGTCCGGCCGCTCGTCGTCGAGGGAGTGCGGACCTTCCTCCGCGCGTACCGGACCGCGTAGGGGCCCGCGGGCCGACGCGTCGTTCCCGTAACGCCGGAGGGCGGCGAAGCGGCTTTGTCGCGTGGCCGCGGAATCTGTGGCGGCGCCTCCGTGTGCGAGCCCGGCGCCGGGGTACTCCGGAGCCGCGAGAGAACGTGTCGCAGACGTGCCGTGCCCTAGGAGAACACCATGCCCGTAGCCACCTACTGTCTCGTCGCCGTGGACTGCCCTGACCCCGCTGCCCTGGCGGGTTTCTACGCCGCGCTCCTCGGGGGCGACCTCAAGCAGGACAGCGACGACTGGTACGACCTGTACGCGCCGGGCGGTCACCGCATCGCCTTCCAGCGGGCGGAGGACCAGCAGCCGCCCCAGTGGCCGCGCGGGGACAACTCCCAGCAGCTGCACCTCGACTTCGAAGTCACGGACATGGCGGCGGCCGAGTCGCTGGCGCTCTCGCTCGGTGCCGTGCCGCTCGACCTCGACGACCAGGACGGACAGCGCGGGTTCCGGGTCTACGCCGACCCGGCGGGCCATCCGTTCTGTCTGTGCCGCGCCTGACGGGCAGCCAGTCCTGCGAAGTCGGGTCGGGCAGGCGTGGTGGATGAAGCGGACGCGGCGCGATGAGCGGCGCGGACATACAGCAGAGTCAGAGGTGAAGCGTCTTGGGCAGTGATCCGATCATCTCGCTGTGCCTGGTGCTGTTCGCCGCGTCGGTGACCGTGGCGGTCGCGGTGCGCGAACCGGCCCGGCAGGCGCTGGTACTCGCGGTCCTGGGTCTTGCCCTCGCCGCGCTCTTCACGGTCCTCCAGGTGCCGGACGCGGTGCCGTCCCAGCTGGCCATCGGCTCCGTCGTCACGCCGCTGATGATCCTGCTGTCCGTACGCAGGGGCAGACGTCGCGCGCACCCGGCCAACGGCGACGGTGGCAGCGCCGAGCGGTGAACATTCGGCCCCTTCGGCCTGTTAGAGAACCCCGAAGCGGGGCACTGAAGGAGGGTTGCCCGGCGAGGCAGGCGCAACGATGTCACGGATCGGAAGAGGGGAAACCACATCATGCGGACCATCAGGCGGATGCGGCGCGTGCTGTACGGGGCCGTGACCCGGCCGAGGACGTTCAGTCGCCGGGTGTGAGCCGGTGTGAGTCGGTGTGAGCCGAGCGGCCGCCGCACGGTGCGGTCGGGTCCCGCACGGTGCGGCCAGGTCCCGCGTGATGCCTCAATGCCGCATCCTCGGGTCCTCGGTGGCGTCGGCGTACATGCGCGGGCAGTGGTGGCCGATCGCGGTGGTGCGCAGTTCGTAGTGCCAGGGCTCGTTCTCGTAGATCTGGCACAGCCCGTACGCGGAGCCGTGCTCGGACAGCCACTCCGTCGCGTCGGACGGCCCGGCGTCGACCGCGTCCCCCGACACGTGCGGTGAAGTCGCCGCGGTGGCCACCCACCGGGCGGCCTCCTCCTCGGATCCGTACTCGGAGACCGCCTCGCGAAGAAGCTGATTCTGGTACGCCGGGGAACGCCAGCCGCTGTTGACGTGGAACTCGACTCCGTCGTCCGCGGCAGCCGTCGCGGCCTTGCGCAGGGCCTTGCGTAAATCCGGATCGAGCTTGGTGACGGCGGGCTTCGCGTCGTCGAAGACCGTCACGCCGTCGGGGACGATGCCGTCGGCCTCGCCCAGTGCGCCACGGTGATCACGTCGGAAAGCGCTGGAGGCCGAGGCGGCCGAGGAAGACGCGGAGGAGGACGAGGATTTCACCGCCAGATAGCCGAGGACCGAGAGATCGTGGCGAAGACGACGATCAGGCCGAAGGCAGCCAGAAGTCGGCGCGTCCGGCGGGAAGTTGTGGGTGCTGCTTGCAGTATTCGAGTCATGCCGCCAGTCAAGGCAGCACGGTGTTGTCGGTACGTATGCGGTTTTTGCTACACCGGCGATATGCGCCGGGTGACGGCCCCGCCGGGTGAGGCCGCCGGGGCGCTTGTGCGGGGTTGCCCGCGCCTTCAGGATGCAGGCATGCCTGAGTCAACGTCAGCATCCGCAGCAGCGTCCGGGCCTTCGTCACCCTCCGTTCTCGCCGCCCTGGTGGCGGGGTTGCGTGGTGGCGGGATCGAAGTCGTCGACCTCACCGCGCCGTTGTCGGCCGCCACGCCGGTGCTCGAACTGCCGCCGGAGTTCGGGCAGACCAAGGTGTTCGAGCTGGAGGAGATCAGCCGGTACGACGACCGGGGGCCCGCCTGGTACTGGAACAACATCCGTACCGGCGAACACACCGGCACCCACTTCGACGCCCCCAATCACTGGATCACCGGCAAGGACCTCGCCGACGTCGCCTCGGTGCCCGCCGGTCAACTGGTGGCGCCCGCAGCGGTGTTGGACGTCACCGACGAGGCCGCCAAGGACCCCGACTTCCTGATCGAGGTCGAGCACGTACAGGCCTGGCAGAACCGGTACGGGGTGCTGCCCGACGGTGGCTGGCTCCTGGTGCGGACCGGATGGGACAGCAGGTCGTACGCGCAGGAGCCGTTCCTCAACGCCGACGAGAACGGCCCGCACACGCCCGGCCTGTCCGCCGCCTGCGCCCGCTGGGTGGCCGAGGAGACGCCCGTCATCGGGCTCGGCGTGGAGACGGTGGGCACCGACGCGGGCCGGGCGCACACCTTCGACCCCGTGTTCCCCTGCCACTCGTACCTCATGGGCAGCGGGAAGTACGGACTGACGCAGCTGCAGAACCTGGCGGAACTCCCGCCGACCGGAGCCGTCGTGATCGCGGGGCCGCTGCCCATCGTCACCGGCTCCGGGGCGCCGGCGCGGGTCCTCGCGCTCGTCGAGCGGGCGGGGCGGTAGCCGTGCAGGTCGCCGAAGCGGTCGGGCGGGCCCTGGTCGCGGCCGGGGCCGGCCAGGTCTTCGGCGTGGTGGGCTCGGGGAACTTCCACGCCACCAACGCGATGGTCGATGCGGGCGCGCGGTTCGTCGCGGCCCGCCACGAGGGCGGTGCCGCCACCATGGCCGACGCGTACGCCCGGATCAGCGGGGCCGTGACGGTGGTCAGCGTGCATCAGGGGTGCGGGCTCACCAATGCCCTCACCGGTATCGGCGAGGCGGCCAAGAGCCGTACGCCGCTCGTCGTGCTCGCGGCGGAGGCGACCGAACACCGCTCCAACTTCCATGTGGATCAAAGGGCGTTGGCGGAGGCGGTCGGTGCCCGGAGCCATCGCGTGACGTCGGCGGCCGAGGCCGTCGCCGAGGCCTCGGCCGCCGTGCACCGTGCCGCCCGCGAGCGCCGCACGGTGGTGCTCAATCTGCCGCTCGACATACAGGCGCTGGACGTTCCCGACGCGGAACGAGCCCTGGCCGCCGTCGTACCGCCGACCCCGCGCTCCGCCGCCGAACCCGCCGACGAGGACATCGCGGCCCTCGTCGAGATCCTCGCGCACGCCGAGCGCCCGGTGTTCGTCGCCGGACGCGGCGCGCGCGGCCCCGGCTGCCGCCAGGCCCTGGAGGCGCTCGCCGAGCGTTGCGGTGCGCTGCTGGCGACGTCGGCGGTGGCCCGCGGCCTCTTCAGGGGCAACCTTTGGTCGCTCGACGTGGCGGGCGGGTTCTCCTCGCCGCTCGCCGCCGAGCTGATCCGGGGCGCCGACGTGATCGTGGCCCAGGGCTGTTCGCTGACCATGTGGACGACGCGGCACGGAGCGCTCATCGGTCCGGAAACGACCCTGGTCCAGGTGGACGACGACCCCGCGGCGATCGGCGCGCACCGCCCCGTCCACCTCGGCATCACCGGCGACGTGCGCCTGACGGCGGAGAAGACACACATCGCACTGCGCGACGACGGCGCTCCCGTTCACCGGCCCTTCGACCACCGGCCCCTCGGCTACCGCACCCCGGAGACCGCCGACGCCCTCGCCGCACGACTGAGCTGGCGCGACATCCCGTACGAGGACACCGGCACCCGGGACCGCATCGACCCGCGCACGCTCAGCATCGCCCTCGACGACATCCTGCCCGCCCAACGCGTCATCGGCGTCGACTCGGGCAACTTCATGGGCTATCCGACGATGTACCTGTCCGTGCCCGACGAACAGGGCCTGTGCTTCACACAGGCGTTCCAGTCCATCGGTCTCGGCCTCGCCACCACGATCGGCGCGGCCCTGGCGCGCCCGGACCGGCTCGCGGTGGCCGCGCTCGGCGACGGCGGAGCGCTGATGAGCGCCGTCGAACTCGACACGGTGCGCCGTCTCGGACTGCCCATGGTGATCGTCGTGTACAACGACGACGCCTACGGAGCGGAGGTCCATCACTTCGGCCCGGACGGCTTCCCGCTCGGCACGGTCGAGTTCCCGCCCACCGACATTGCGGCCGTGGCCCGCGGTTACGGCTTCGAGGCGGTGACCGTACGCACCCGGGCCGACCTGAAGCCCGTACGGGACTGGGTGGCGGGGCCGCGGACGGCACCGCTGCTCGTCGACGCCAAGGTCGTGCGGGAGCGGGGATCGTGGTGGCTTGAGGAGGCGTTCCGCGGCCACTGAGCGAGCTACTGCCGCGCCAACAACACGGCGGAGTCCGGCTCCCGCCGGGTGCCGAAGCCGTCGATGACGTCGAAGCGGTTCAGGTCGACGACGGCGATCTGGTCGGTGCTCAGCAGGGACACGTACGCCAGGGGTTTGGCGGGGTGCAGCGTCACCGCGGACGGGGTGCCGGGCAGGTGAAGGGTGCGGAGCCGCCGTAGATCGGTGCTCCATGTGGTGAGGGTGTTGGCGACGATGTCCGTCACCAGCAGCCGTTCGTCGTCGAGCGTGTAGACCCGCAGCGGGTCTCCGCCCGTCTTCGCGGTCCGGCGCACCTTCATGGTGCGGGCGTCGACGGCGACCAGTGAGGAGCTCTTGCGGGCGCCGACGAACAGTGTCTTCTCGTCCCGGCTCAGGCAACTGCTCTCGGGCAGTTGGCCGGGCGTGACCAGGACGGGTGCCACGGAGGCGTCGTGGGGGCGTACGAGACTCACCGTGTGGGACAACAGGCCGGTGACATACGCACGTTCGCCGTCGCGGCTGAGCGTGAACAGATGAGTCTTCACCCCGTGGGTGGGCACCGCCCTGGTGGGTGCCTGGTCGGTGGAGGGATCGTCGAAGCCGAGCAGTACGGCCTTCTCCTCGCTCAAGGCGTACAGCCGGTCGTGGCGGTCGATGCCCATGCCGTGGATGCGGTTGAAGGGCCGGGTGTCGATGGTCCGGGCCAGGGACCGTTCGGCCAGGTCGACGACGAAGACGGCGGAGCCGCCCTCGCCGACGGTGGAGGCCATGCGCACTCCGTAGTGCCCGACGTAAGCGAACCGTCCGCGCGAGTCGACGACCATCTCATGCGGGTAGTCGGGCAGGCTGACCGTCTTCAGGCGCCGGCCCGTCGCCGCGTCGAAGAAGCCCAGCGAGTGGCTGCTCTTCTCCACCACCACCAGGACGTCGCCCTGCGCCGCCCGCGAAGCACCGGCGGCACCGGCGGCACCGACGGCCGGTGTGGCTAACCCGGTCGCCAATGTCCCGGCCCCCACCGCCTTGATCACTGTCCGACGCGTCGCCACAGCCCCCACCCCGTTCCTGTTCTTCTGACGGCCTGCCCTTCGTGACGAGCTTGCTCGATGCGTGGCTGTTGCGTCCAGGTTGTTCAGGCGGGGCGGATGAGGAGGATGCGTGGGCGTTTCGTGGTCGTACTACCCTTTGGGCGTGATCAACCCCACCGAGCCCGAGGGGCCGCAGGACGCGGGCCGGCCGGCCAACCAGGGGCGGCGGGTCGCGGCCCGTAACCGAGCCGCCCTCATCGCCGCCGCCCGCGAGGTCTTCGCCGAACAGGGCCTCGACGCCCCGCTGTCGGCCGTCGCCCGCCGCGCGGGGGTGGGACAGGGCAGCCTCTACCGGCACTTCGCCGACCGCGTCGCGCTGGCCACCGCCGTCCTCGACGAGAACGTCCAGCACGTCGAACAGGCCGCCGCCGAGCCCGGCGCCGACCTCGCGAGCGTCCTGGGCGTGATCACCTGGCAGATCACCCGGTCGACGGCGTTCGTCGACCTGCTGCGCATACGGGGTGACGACGAGCACGCCCGGGCGCTGGCCGGGCGTGTCCACACCGTCCTGTCCCGGTGCCTGCCCGCAGAGCACCGCCTGTCCGCCGACGACGTCATGCTCGCCGTCGCGATGGTCTCCGGCGCCGTCGCAGGCCCCACCCCGCAGGAGCGCGAACGCCGCGCCCTGGCCGCCTGGAGCCTGCTCGGCGTCGAGGTGGGGCCGCTGCGGCCCGTCGGGACGGCCGCCGAGGACGCGTGATCCCCGGCGGCGGGCCGCCGCGGGCCGCCGGGCCGCAGCGGTCCGCTGCCGTCAGCCGCCGTTGGACTGTCGTATGCCGTCGGCGAGCGCGGTGAAGCCGTAGATGTAGCCGCCGTCGGGGCCGCTGACGGTCATGTACGCCTTCCTGCCGCCCGGCGAGATCGCGACGTTGGTCGCCGACTCCAGGCCCTTGGCGGCCTTGGCCGGAATCTCGACGGTGGCCAGGCGTTCTCCGTCCGGGCTGTAGACGGCCATGGCCGGCCGGCCGTGCAGGGCCTGGTAGAGGTTGCCGTCGGCGTCCACGGCGATGGAGTCGGTCTGGGCCACGCCGGCGTTGACATGTATGGCCTCGTGCTGGGAGGCCACGGCGGTCTTGTCGGCGTCGAGCAGCAGGTAGGAGACGGTGTTCTCGGCGAGCTCGCTGATCCACAGGCCTCGCGTCGCGGGGTCGAACATCACTCCGTTGGGGTGGGCGAGTTCGTCCGCGAGGACGGTCGTCTTCTCGCCGTCGCGGTCGATGCGCACGATGCGTCCCTCGGCCTCGCCCGGCTTCATGCCGTGCAGATCGCTCACGTAGAGGTTGCCCTCGTCGTCGAAGGCGATGTCGTCGGGATTCATGGCGGAGCCGTCCACCTCGCCGGAGAAGAACGTGCGCGGGTCCGACCCGTCCGGCTCGATGCTGACGACCGGGCCCGTGTAGTCGGTCAGGTAGAGGCGGCCGTCGTACGGACTGAGCTGCGCGGAGGTGTAGGCGCCGGTCTTGTCGGTGTAGATGCCCTTGTGTTTGCCGGTGGCCGGGTCGACGGAAAGGACCTTGGGCGCGCCCGCGGGCGCGGTGACGTCCACGACGTACAGGTCGCCGTTCTCGTCGAGGACCGGACCCTCCAGCAGGGTCCTGTCGGTGGCCTCGTGCGGGTCGGTCACGTGCGCGACCCGGCTGGCCCGGATGGTCCGGCCCTCGCCGGACGACTCGGGGTGCGCGGCCGGGGAGGCGGTGGTCTGGGTGCCGCAGCCGGTCAGGGCCAGCAGACCGAGGGCGGCGACACCCGTCAGGGCGGCGCGGGGGTGGGGGAGGAGTGTGCGGTACGAGGGCATGCGGGGGAGGTGCTCCTTCCGGGGAGAGGGGGGAGAGGGGGCAGAGGGAGGAGATGCGGGGGGATGTGGGGAGACGCGAAAACTCCGGGGGCCGGGCCCGGGTGTCGTCAGGCCGCCGGTCAGCAGCTGTCAGGTCGCCGGCCAGTAACCGTCAGGCCGCCGACCAGCCGCCGTCAGAAGGCAGGACGGCGCCGTTGATGTTCACCGAGTCCCTGCTGAGCAGGAACGTGATCGAGGCGGCCAGCTCCTCCGCCATGGCCAGGCTCGGTATCGCCACGCGCATCTTCGCGGTGCGGGCCGAGCCGTACGGGGCGGCGGCGGGCACCGGGATGCCGGTGGCCACCGCACCCGGGGCGACGGCGTTGATCTGCACGCCGGTGCCCGCGTACTGGTAGGCCGACGACAACGTCAGGCCGACCAGGGCGTGCTTGGAGGTGGTGTAGGCGGCGCCCGCGGCGGATCCGCGCAGGGCCGCCTCGGAGACGACGTTGACGATCCGGCCGCCGCCCGCGGCGAGCATGCCGGGCACGGCGGCGCGCATCAGCCGCATCGGTCCCTCGACGTTGATGCGCATGACGCGGTCCCAGGTCGTGTCGTCGACCTCGTGCACGGCCGCGTCGTCGTCCATCACGCCCGCGACGTTCGCCAGGGCGTGCACGCGGCCGTCCGCGGCGGCAAGCACCGCCTCGGCGGACGCGGGGTCGGTGATGTCCGCGGTGACGGGTACGACCGCCTCTCCGAGATCGGCGGCCAGCGCCGCCAGCCCGTCGGCGGAGACGTCGACGGCGACCACCCGGCCGCCCTCGCGCGCGATGCGGGACGCGACGGCTTTGCCGATGCCGGAAGCGGCGCCCGTCACGACGACGGTCTGACCGCCGAAACGGCCGGGCGTGACCTGCTCGGTCCACGGTTCGGGGGCACCGATCTCGATGCCGGAGTCGGGTTCGACTGACGCGGCGGCCTTGGCCGGGGGCGCGGTCGGCAGGCCTTCGGGGAGCTGTCCGGTCTCGGCGGCGGTGACCAGCACGTCCACGAGCTCGGGCGGGAACTTCCCGCCGGACATCTTCACCAGCTGCTCGAGCGGCAGCCCGAGGGCGGGGGCGAGGGCCTCCTCGCTCTGGCCCTGTGCGGCCAGCATGCCGCGCAGGACCTGCCCGGCGGTGGGCTCCGCCAGCCAGTCGCGCAGCGGGGAGGCGGGGGTGACGTTCGACATCGCGGGCCTTTCGGGTCGGGGCGCTGGGGAGGGCCGTGGGCGAACGACCCCCCAACCGGACAACAGTGTCCGGTTGCTGGGTTACGGTACCTGGGACCGCGCGGGACGCCCCGGCGAGGGCGGTGATCACGCCTGCGCGCAGCCGGACGCACCCCCACGAGAGGACGCCTCACCATGCCTCTGCCGCACTGCTCCAACCCCCCGACGCCGCAGGAGACCGACGCCCTGCGCGAGCGCTACCGCCGGGAGCGGGAACGCCGCGTACGCCCCGAGGGCACGGGCCAGTACCGCGCCACGGCGGCGGAGTTCGGCTACTTCGCCGCGGACCCGTACGCCGGTGAGGTGGCGGAGCGCGAGCCGCTGCGCGACGTGGTGGACGTCGCGGTCGTCGGCGGCGGGTTCGGCGGGATCCTGGCGGGCGCGCGGCTGCGCCGGGAGGGCGTGGCGAAGGTGCGGATCATCGACAAGGGCGGTGATTTCGGCGGCACTTGGTACTGGAACCGCTACCCGGGCATCCACTGCGACATCGAGTCGCACGTCTACCTGCCGCTGCTCGACGAGACCGGATACGTGCCCGAGTGGAAGTACGCCCCCGGCGAGGAGATCCGCCGGCACGCGGTGCGCATCGCCGAACAGTTCGGTCTGTACGAGCACGCCCTGTTCTCCACCGCCGTCACGTCCCTGGACTGGGACGAGGCGGCCCGGCAGTGGACGGTCACGACCGACCGGGGCGACGCGTTCCGGGCGACCTACGTCGTCACCGCCACCGGCACGCTCTCGGAGCCCAAGCTGCCCGGCATCCCCGGCATCGAGGACTACCGGGGCCACACCTTCCACACCTCACGCTGGGACTACGCGTACACCGGCGGCAGCCCCGACGGCGGCCTGACGGGCCTGGCGGGAAAGCGGGTCGGCGTCGTCGGCACCGGCGCCACCGGCGTGCAGGTCATTCCGATGCTGGCCGAGGACGCCGGGCACCTGTACGTCTTCCAGCGCACCCCCTCCGCCGTGGACGTGCGCGGCCAGCGGCGCATGACGCCGGCGGAGGTCGGCGCGGACCGGGCCGGCTGGGCCGCCGAACGCCGTGAGAACTTCCTGCGGATCTGCTCCGGGGAACACGCCGAGCAGGACCTGGTCGCGGACCGGTGGACCGCGTCGGCGGCCCTCCTGGAGAAGCTCCTGCCCAGCTTCCGCCGCCACGGAGAGCCTGAGTTCGAGGTCGCCTACGAGGCCGCCGACCACGCCACGATGAACGAGATCCGGGCACGCGTGGCCGCCGAAGTCACCGACGCCGCCACCGCCGAGGCCCTCAAGCCCTGGTACCGCTACGCGTGCAAGCGCCCCACCTTCTCCGACAAGTACCTGCCCGCCTTCAACCGCGACAACGTCACCCTCGTCGACACGGCCGACACCCACGGCATCGAGCGGATGACCGAGCGCGGAGTCGTCGTGGACGGCGTGGAGTACGAGGTCGACTGCCTGGTGTTCGCCACCGGGTTCTCCGTGGGCGTCTCCGGCATCACGTCAGGGCAGCTTCCGGTGACCGGCCGGGGCGGCGTCCAACTCCTGAACTCCTGGGCCGAGCGGGGCCCGCGCACCCTGCACGGGTTCACCAGCCGGGGCTTTCCGAACCTGATCCGGATGGGCTCGCTGCAAAATGCCAGCAGCGTGAACTACACGCACATCCTGGACGAGCAGGCCGTGCACGCCGCCGCCCTGGTCGCCGCCGCGCGGGAGAAGGGCGCCCTCGTGGAACCCACCCCCGAGGCCGAGGACGCCTGGGTCGGCGTCTGCGCGCAGGACGCCCCCGACCACGCCTGGTTCCACGCCGAGTGCACTCCCGGTTACTACAACGCCGAGGGGCGGGGCCGGCCGAACGGCCCGACGGCCTATCCGCACGGCGCTGTCGCCTTCCATGAACTGCTGCGCCGCTGGCGCGCGGAGAACATGGGCGAGGCACTTCAGGCGTAGCGGCAGGAGGCCGTCTCAGTCCGTCGAGGGGAAGGCCTGTTCGGTCCAGATCGTCTTGCCGGAGGGGGTGTAGCGCGTACCCCACCGCTGGACGAGCTGCGCGACGATGAACAGGCCGCGCCCGCCCTCGTCCTCCTCGCCGCTGTGGCGCAGGTGCGGTGAGGTGTGGCCCGTGTCGGCGACCTCGCACAGCAGGGTGCGGTCACGGATGAGGCGTACGTGGACCGGGCCAGCGGCATACCTGACCGCGTTGGTGACCAGCTCGCTGACGACGAGTTCGGTGGCGAAGGACAGCTCTTCGAGGCCCCAGTCGTGCAGCTGCTCGGTGGCCAGATCACGGGCGCGGCCCGCGGCGAGCGGCTCCGCGGGCAGCTCCCACTCGGTGACCCGTGAACTGCCCAGCTCGCGGGTACGCACGAGCAGCAGCGCGGTGTCGTCGGCCGTCGAGCCGCCCGGCAGGAGTTCCGCCACGGCCCGGTCGCACAGCTCTTCGAGCGATGCGTGCCGGTCGCCGAGCACCTGGCCGAGGGTCTCCATGCCGCGCTCGATGTCGCGGTCGCGCGCCTCGACCAGACCGTCGGTGAAGAGGGCGAGGAGGCTGCCCACCGGCAGTTCGAGCTCCGTCGACTCGAAGGGCAGGCCGCCGAGGCCCAGCGGCGGGCCCGCGGGCAGGTCCGGGAAGGACACCCGGCCCTCGGGGTCGACGACCGCCGGTGGCAGATGGCCGGCCCTGGCCATGACGCAGCGCCGCGTGACCGGGTCGTAGACCGCGTAGAGACAGGTCGCCCCGGTGGTCACGTCGGCGTAGTTGCCGTCGGGCGCTCCCAGCTCGCCGCGCTGCTCGTCCGCCGCCTGCGCCACCAGGTCGTCGAGGCGCGAGAGCAGCTCGACGGGGTCCATGTCCATCTGGGCGAAGGCACGCACGGTCGTCCGCAGCCGCCCCATGGTGGCCGCCGCCTGCAGGCCGTGGCCGACCACGTCGCCGACCACGAGTCCCACCCGGGTCCCGGACAGCGGGATGACGTCGAACCAGTCGCCGCCGACACCTGTCACGTCGTCCGTGGGGAGGTAGCGGTGGGCCACGTCGAGCGCCGACTGCTCCGGCACGTGCTGCGGCAGGAGCTGGCGCTGGAGGGCCAGGGACGCGGTGCGTTCACGGGTGAAGCGGCGGGCGTTGTCGATGGACACGGCAGTCCGGGCGACCAACTCGTCGGCCAGTGCCACTTCGCCGCTGTCGAAGCTGGCCGAAGCGGCGTCGCGGACGAAGGTGACCAGACCGAGCGTGCTCTTGCCGGCCCGCAGCGGCACCACCAGGACCTTGCCGTCCAGGACCGTTCGGCCGGAAGAGAGGCTGCGCTGCTGCGGTGAGCCGGGCGGGTACTCCACGTCCTCGGGGGAGTCGTCCGCGGTCGCGCGGCCGGCCTCCTCGGCCGGGCGGCGGGCGGCCCGTACGAGAGAGCCCGCCGCGGAGCCGCTGGTGGCCGGCACCCCGCCCGCGAGGACCACCCTCGCGAGGTCGACCGTCACCGCGGCGGCGAACTCCGGTACCGCCACCTCCGTGATCTTGTTGGCGGTGGCCAGTGCGTCGAGGACGTTCCCGATGCCGCGACCCGCCTCGACGAGCAGGGCGAGCCGCCGCTGCGCCCGGTAACGATCAGTGATGTCGTAGGCGTCCTCGCACACCCCGAAGACGTGTCCGTCGGCGTCCTGGAGCCGGTAGTAGGCGCAGGACCAGAGGTGGTCCGTCTCCGGGTCGCTGGGCGGCCGCCCCTGGAAGTGCAGGTCCAGAAAGGACTCCCCGGTGTCGAGGACGTGCCGCATGACGGCTTCGAGGGTCGGCGGATGCCCCTGGCTCACGAACTTGCCCTCGGAGTACAGCTCATCGGCCCGTAGCCCGCGGAACTCGGCGAAAGGCCGTCCGATCTCCCTCTCGTACGCCGCGTTGCACCAGGTCAGACGCAAATCGGTGTCGTAGATGGCCAGGCCCACGGGTGACTGCGTGGTCAGGCCGTGCAGCAGGGCGAGACGGGACTCCCACAGCCGCAGGTCCTTCAGCTCCGTCGCGACGAGAACGCGCTCCACCGTCCCCGCGCCCGGCAGCGGGCACACCGCGATGGCGACGTTCAGCTCGTGCCCGTCCCGGTGCCGGGCGACGCGGATCTGGTTGCTCCGCAGCTCGGCGGGGACGGGGAGATCGGAGGGCGCCGGTCCTGGCGTCAGGAACGTGGCCACGGGCCGGCCGATGATCTCCTGCGGCCGGTAGCCGAGGAGCCGCTCCGCGGCAGGGCTCCAGCCGACGACCGTGTCCCGTACGTCGACGACCGCCGTGGCCGCCCTGGTGACGTCGAGGGGGCTACGAAAGTCAGTTCTTTGCTCCGCGTTCCATGCCGTCATGGCGCCACACCAGCCCCGTTCATTCCCTACAGAATCCGCCGCCCACGGAGCGGGCACAACCGCGGTACACCCACCCGCGCGCACGGAGCGTGCCACTGGGCCAGTCGGACCAAGCGGCGTCGACCGGTCGCACCCCGGACCACCCGGACCGGTGGCCCGGCCGCGACGGTCCCGGTTTCCGCCCGGTGATGGGGGAGAGTGGCCGCGTGCAACGCCGGATCGTGACCCTCGTAACCCTCGCCCTGCTGACCACCGCCGGGTGCACCTCCGTGACGCCGCCGGACCGGCTGCCGCCCCGCCAGCCGCCGGCGCCGGCGGGCGGCGGCCCCCCGTCGCTCTCCGGGCCCCGCACACCGCCTGCCGTGCAGCCCTCGGCGCGTGACGCGTTGGTGAAGAGCAGCACGCGGAAGCCGAAGCCGGCGAAGGCGCAGAGCCCCCGGTCGAAGACGCCGGCCCCCAAGAAGCCCGCCGCCGTCGACTACCGGCACCCGGCGCAGACCCCGCCACGTCCCCCCGTTCCCCCCGTCCGCCGCACACCGGCGCCGCCCCGGCCCGTGACCCAGCAGCCCCAGCGCCGCCCCGAACCGGTGACACCGCGTCCCGTGCGCCCGCGGCAGACGTACGACGGCAAGATCGTGTGCCGGATGGCGAACGGCGTGGCCGACCCCGCGACCGTGGCGCTGTGCCGGGAGCAACTGGGGCGATGAGCGGGGCCGCCGGTCGGTCAGGCGGGCGCCGCCGCTCGGGCCGCGTAGGCGCGCACGTCGGCGTCCGGGTCCAGGACCCCGGTGGCCAGTGCCGCGCGGGCCTCCTCGCTCGTCGCGTGTTCGAGGAGGGCGAGGACCGCGGCCTTGCGGACGTCTGCGTTGGGATCGCCGAGTGCCTTGGCCAGGGCGGGGACGGCGCGTGCGGGAGCAGCCGCGCCGAGTGCGGCCGCAGCGCCCGCGCGGACCTGCCAGGACGGGGCGGCCAGGGCGTCGAGCGCCGTCTCGTCGTACGGGGCGGGGCAGCCCGCGGTGGCCAGGGTGGTGAGCGCGGCGGCACGGACCAGGACGTCCGTGTCGTGGAGCAGGGGCGCGAGCGCCTCGGGGCTCTCGAGGCCGCGGGCCACCGTGACGCGGACCTCGCGGGCCGGGTCGGCGCCCGCGCGGGCGATGGCGTCGAGGGCGCCGACCGAGACCAGGGCGCGGACCGAGGCGATACGGACCTCGATGGCCGGGTCGGAGAGCGCGCGGGCGTAGGCGGCCTCCCCGCCGAGGCGCAGGGCCCGCAGGACGTCGAGGGCGGTCGCCCGGATCAGTGCGTCTTCGTGGGCGAGGGCGGTATGCAGGCCACGGGACAAGTCCCTGTCCGGGGGCAGGACTTCGACCAGTTCGAGAAGCGAGGCGGCAGCGGCGGCGCGCACGCCGGGGTCCGGGTCCGCGAGGGTCTCGGCGAGTGCCGGGCCCGTGCCCGCGGGAACTGTTTCGGTGAGCGTGGCCACGGCCGCCCGGCGCACCGCGGGGTCCGGGTCGCTCAAGAAGGGCCGCAGTAGCGGGAGTTCGGGCTCGTCGTCGGCGAGGGAGAGCAGTTCCAGGATGCGCGGGGAGTGGGAGGCGGCGGAGGCGCCGCGTGGAGTGTCTGCGCCCGCGCGGGCGCCGGAACCGACCGGGGCGAGGTCGCGCTCCCCGGCGGTGGCCACGTTCTGCGGGTGCACCTCGCCCAGATGACGTGCGGCGCCGCCGACCGGTGTGAACTCCTCGACCGGGACCAGGTAGGGCTCCACGGGCCGCGCCGTGAACTCCATCGCTCCCGAGGGCGACTTGCGCAGGTCCAGATGGTGCAGCCAGCCGTCGTCGTCACGCTGCGGGTGATCCGTGCGCTCGTGGTAGAGCCCCCACCGGGACTCCGTGCGGGCAAGGGACGAGCGGGCCGCCATCTCGGCGCAGTCCCGGATGAAGCTCACCTCGGCGCAGCGCATCAGCTCGTGCGGGGTCTTGGCGCCCATCCCGTCGATCTCGCCGCGCATCCGCTCGAAGTGGTCGACGGCCAGCGAGAGCCGGGCACCCGACTTGGGCGGGGCCACGTAGTCGTTCACGAAGCGGCGCAGTTTGTACTCCACCTGCGGTTGCGGAGGGCCGTCGGGATGGCGCAGCGGGCGGTAGACCAGATCGTGCGCCTCGCGCACCTGCGCGGCGGGCAACTCGCCCTCGTACGCACTGAACCGGGAGGCGTCCGCGCCCGCCAGATCACCGAAGACGAAGGCGCCGATCATGTAGTTGTGCGGGACGCAGGCCAGGTCCCCGGCGGCGTAGAGACCGGGCACGGTGGTCCGCGCGTGCTCGTCCACGCGGACACCCGACGCCGAGTGGCCGCCGCACAGGCCGATCTCGGAGATGTGCATCTCGACGTCGTGGGTGCGGTAGTCGTGGCCGCGGTTGGCGTGGAAGGTGCCTCGTGTCGGCCGCTCGGTGGAGTGCAGGATGCCCTCCAGGGCGCTGATGGACTCCTCCGGCAGGTGGCTGAGCTTGAGATACACCGGCCCGCGGTCGGAATCGAGTTCGGCGGCGAACTCCGACATCATCTGGCCCGACCAGTAGTCGGAGTCGACGAAGCGCTCGCCGTGCCGGTTGACCTGGTAGCCGCCGAACGGGTTGGCGACGTAGGCGCAGGCGGGGCCGTTGTAGTCCTTCATCAGCGGGTTGATCTGGAAGCACTCGATGCCGGTGAGCTCGGCGCCTGCGTGGTAGGCCATCGCGTAGCCGTCGCCCGCGTTGGTGGGGTTCTCGTAGGTGCCGTAGAGGTAACCGCTCGCGGGCAGGCCGAGCCGGCCGCACGCTCCCGTCGCCAGGATCACCGCGCCCGCGCGTACGGTCACGAACTCTCCCGTACGCGTGTTGAATCCGACCGCGCCCACGGCCCTGCCCTCCGCCGTCAGCACCCGCACCGGCATCACGCGGTTCTCGATGCGGATGCGCTCGCGCATCTCGCGGCGGCGCAACTGCCGGTAGAGGACCTTCTTGACGTCCTTGCCCTCGGGCATGGGCAGGACGTACGAGCCGGAGCGGTGCACCTGGCGCACCGCGTACTCGCCGTGCTCGTCCTTCTCGAACTTCACGCCGTACGACTCCAGGCGCCGCACCATCGAGAAGCCGCGGGTGGCGGTCTGGCGGACCGTGGACTGATCGACGATGCCGTCGTTGGCGCGGGTGATCTCGGCGACGTAGTCGTCGGGTTCGGCGCGGCCGGGGATCACGGCGTTGTTGACGCCGTCCATGCCCATGGCGAGCGCACCGGAGTGGCGGACGTGCGCCTTCTCCAGGAGCAGGACGTCCCGGCCCTGCTCGGCCGCGGTGAGCGCCGCCATCGTGCCGGCCGTACCGCCGCCGATGACGAGGACGTCGCAGGAGAGCTCGATGGCGTCGGTGACTGCGGGGATCTGCATGGAAGTGGCCTCTCAGGTGCCGAGGTTCAGGTGCCGAGGGACGTCAGGACGGTGCGGCGCAGCTCGACGGTGGCGGGGTCGTCGTGGGCCGTACGGTCGCGGGGGCGCGGCACGTCGAGTACGTGGGGGACACGGCCGGTGCCCGTACCGAGGAGGGCGACGCGATCGCCGAGGAAGAGCGCCTCGTCCACGTCATGGGTGACGAAGACGACGGTCGCGCCCGTGCCGCGGAGGACCTCGGCGAGGAGCTGCTGCATCCCGGCTCTGGTCTGCGCGTCGAGCGCGCCGAACGGTTCGTCCATGAGGACGGCCCGCGGTTCGCCCGCCAGCGCGCGGGCGAGCTGGACCCGCTGCCGCTGCCCGCCCGATACGCGGTGCGGCAGCCTGGCGCCGTGTCCGTCGAGGCCGACCCGCTCCAGCCAGCCCTCGGCCCTGGCGCGACGCTCCCTGCGCCCCACCCCCTTGATGGCCAGGGGCAGTTCGACGTTGGCCCGCAGGGTGCGCCAGGGCAGCAGCGCGTCGTCCTGGAAGATCAGTGCCCGCTCGGCGTCCGGCCCGGTGATGGGGATGCCGTCCCGGTCGACCTCCCCGGCGAGCGGCGGCAGCAGTCCGGCGAGGGTACGCAGGAGGGTGGACTTCCCGCACCCGGAAGGGCCGACGACGGTGAGGATCTCGCCGGGGGCGATGTCCAGTGCGAGCCCTTCGAGTACGGGGGTGCCCTGCCGTCCGATCGACGCGTCGCGCAGCGTGAGCCGGGTGCCGCGGGGCGGGGCGAGGACGGGGGCGGGGGCGGTGGAGGCGGTGGTGGTCTCGGGGGGAGTGGTCATGGCTCATGCCTCCTTCGTCGAGGTGAGGGGGCCGGGGTCCGCAGCCCCGGCCAGTGACCGGCCCCACGACGGCGAGCGGCGCGGCGCCGGTGCCTCGGCGCGGGACTCCGTCCGGGGGAGCCACCGCGTGACACGGCGGCCGAGGACCTCCACCGCAGTCGACGTCAGCCAGCCGAGCGCACCGATCGTCACCATCCCGACGAGGACGCCGGGGTAGTCGACCACCGTGTAGTCCTGCCAGGTGCGGTAGCCCACGCCGTACTCACCGGAGATCATCTCCGCCGAGATCACACAGATCCACGAGACGCCGATGCCCACCGAGAGCCCGCCGAGGATGCCCGGCAGCGCCCCCGGCAGGACCACCGAGCCGAGGACGCGCCACCGGCCGCCGCCCATCGTGCGGACCGCCTCCTCCCACACCGGGGTCAGGGCGCGCACCGCGTGCCGCGTGGAGACCATGACGGGGAAGAACGCCGCGGTGAAGGTGATGAAGACGATGCCCTGCTCGTTGCTGGGGAAGAGCAGGATCGCCACCGGCACGAGGGCGATCGCCGGTATGGGCCGCAGCACTTCGAGTACGGGACCGAGCAGGTCGGCGGCCAGGCGCGAGCGGGCGATCGCCGTGCCGGCGGCCACCCCGGCGACCGCCGCGAGCACGAAGCCGGTGACGATCCGGCTGAGGCTGTCGGTGAGGTCCTGCCAGTACGCCTCGCTGCCGACGCGCTCCCCGAACTCCCGCGCGACGTCGACGACCGTCGGGAACTGCTCGAAGCGCAGCCACACACTCACGTCGAACGCGGTCAGGAGCTGCCACAGTCCGAGCGCGGCGACGAGAGACAGGAGGCGAAGGAGGTGACGTACCGTCATGACACCTGCTCCAGCGCCTTCTTGTACGAGAGCGTACGAGAACCCGGATGCGCCTCGGTGTAGGCAGCGGCGGTGGAGGGGGTGACGAAGGGCAGCAGCTTCTTGCCGTCCGCCACCCACACCGCCTTGTCGGCGAACCAGGGAGTGCCGGTGGTGGTGTCGGGGACGTACGCCGTCCGTACCTCGCCCTTCCGCGCCGCCGCTTGGCGCAGCATCTTCGCCGGGGTGGCGAAGGACCGGGTCCTGCTCTCGCCCTTGAGCCAGAGCTGGCTGCGGGGCGGTTCGGGGGTGGCGCTCAGCGCGGAGGCGTACCCGTCGCCGTACGCCTTCTTCACGTACCGCTCGTCGACGAAGCCGTCCACGTCCACGTCGCCCACCAGCTTCGCCGATTTCAGCACGGGCACGTCCTTCTTCAACGCGGCCACCAGCGCGGGCTTGATGCTGGTGTCGAACGTGGCGATGCCGTGCGCGCCGTTGTAGAGGTAGACCACCTCGGCGGGCAGCCCGGTGGCCTCGGCCACCGACTCGGCCGCGGCGACCGGGCGCTTGTTGAGGTAGCCGGTCGCTTTGTTCTGGGCGCGCAGGAAGTCCTCCAGGACGCCGGGCCGCTTCTTCGCGAAGTCCTCGCGCGCGGTGACTCCGTGGAAGGTCGGCAGCTTCAGTTCCGCGCCGTCGTACAGCGCTTTGGCCCGGCCCTGGTAGGCGAGAAGACCCGGCCACGCCACGAACTGCGAGAGCGCGTCGGCGCTGCCCGCCTGGAGAGCGGAGGCGCCGACCGCCGGCTGCTGGTTGAGCTTGCTGATGTCCTCCTCGGGGTCGATGCCCGCCCGCCGCAGCGCCCGTACGAGAGTGCCGTCCGCGGCCGAGCCGACGCTCGTCGAGACCTTCTTGCCACGCAGGTCGGCCAGCGACGAAAGTTTCGAATCCGGAGCCGTAACAATGGTGTTGAGGCCGCCGCGGAGGTTGTAGCCCGTGACCGACACGAGCTTCGTCGGCCGATTCAGCTGGGTGCCGCGGGCGGCATTGATCAGCAGCGGAAAGTCGCCCATCGAACCGATGTCGATCTTCCCGGCCGTCATCTGCGCGGTGATCGGCGCGCCGGTGGCGTAGTCCTGCCACTTGACCTTGTAGGTGACACCCTCGCGTTTGCCGCGCGCGGCGAGCTCGCGCTCGAAGTAGCCGAGCGAGCGCAGCAGCGTGCCTGCGGTGACGGTGTTGATGGTCTTGGACTGATAGCCGATGGTGACGGTGATGGTGCCGGAGTCGTCCGCGCTCGCCCCGCCACAGCCCGCCGGCGGGACCATCAGGAGGACTGCCAGGCTGTAGTTGAGTGCCGTGCGTTTCATGGGAGTGGGAACCTCTCGGCCTTCGGCGGCCTTCGTCGGTGGCTTCACCGGAGCAGGTAGGGCATGTTGACCGTGACCGCGTCCGTGGGGCAGCGGGCCGCGCACGGCCCGCAGTACCAGCACTCGTCGACGTGCATGAAGGCCTTGCCGCTCTCCGGGTTGATCGCGAGCGAGTCGAGCGGACACATGTCGACGCAGAGCGTGCAGCCGTCGATGCACTTCGACTCGTCGATGGTCACGGGCACGTCGGCGCGCTGGGGGGCCAGAGGCATGGCTGTCTCCCGGAAAGAGGTGGCGGGGAAAAGCAGAAGGTACGGAAAGTGTGGAAGGTGCGAAAGGTCTCAGAGGGCGCGGAAGGTCAGAGGGTGCGGTGCAGCAGCCCGCTCATGGCGATGCGGTCACCGCGGAAGCGGATGAACTCCAGGTCCACGGGGCGTCCGTCGGACAGCGAGGTGAGTCGTTCGAGCATGAGCACGGCGGCACCGCGCGGGGCTTCGAGAACGGCGGCGGAGTGCACGTCGGCGTTGACGGCCTCCAGGGTGATCTCGGCGGTGCCGAGCGGCTGCCCCGTCAGGGTTTCGAGCAGCCGGAACACGTCTGTGTTCTCCAGGTCGCAGCCGATGAGGCCGGCGCCGACGTCCATCGGGATGTAGGTGAGATCGAGTGACAGCGGCAGGCCGTTCAGTCTGCGCAGCCGCTCGATGTAGAGCACGTCGGCGTGCTCCACGAGGCCGAGCCGCCGGGCCACGGGTGCGGGCGCGGGGACAGGGCCGACCGTACGGACTTCGTTGGTGACGTCGCCGTGTTCGTGCAGGGTCTCGGCGAGGCCCTGCAGCCGGTCGAGGCCGTGCGGGTACTTCTCGGACACCACTACGGTGCCGACACCGGGCTGCCGTTCGAGCAGCCCTTCCGTACGGAGCAGATCCAGCGCCTGCCGGACGGTGTTCCGGGAGACGCGGTAGTCGTGGCCGATCGCGCCCTCCAGCGGCAGCACACCGCCGGGAAAGCCCCCGGTGCGCACCTGGTGACGCAACAGGTCGGCGAGCTGCCGTGCCTGGTCCGCGCGCAGGCGGCGCCGTCGTGCGGCGGCGACCGGCACAGTGTGCTCGCGGATACGTTCGGCTGGCATGCGAGGGACCATACCGATGCCGCCCCGGCCGTGGTGTTGCCGGAGTATTGCGCCACTCAGCGGATCTCGTGCACCGGCTCTGACCTGTGTGTTCATCCTTCTCCCGGGGAGATCTGCCAGCGCGGGGCCGGGTTTGGTCCCGCCGGACGAGGAGTACGCCTTTCCGGTCGGGCTCCTGGAGTGTCGCTACCCAAGTTGCGAATTATCCGTCTATATGTAGTGCCGTAAAACCTCTCGCACTCAGGGCTGCCCGGAACGAGAGACCCACGCATGAGATCCCCCGAGCGAGAGGTACACGTGAGGCTTGCGAAACTGAGCCGCGGAGCGACGATTTCCGCCGCGGTGGTGATGTCCGCAGTCGCCTCCACGGGGCAAGCCATTCCCGTCGGGCAGGCCATTCCCGGTGGGCAGGCGATTCACGGTGGGGCCGCCGGAATGGGTGTCCGGGCGGCGGCGCCCAATCTGCAGATCTCGAAGTCGGTGACGCCGGATCCACTGGTCATCGGCGACGACGCCGTCTACACCGTGACCGTGACGAACAGCGGTGACCAGGACGCCTCGGGTGTCACGGTGACCGACGAACTGGGGGAGGGGGTGAGCGTCGGAGACCTTCCTGACTCCTGCGCGGCGCAGGGCCGGACGGTCACCTGCGGAGGCTCGGGCGTCACGGTCCCGGCGGGCGGCACACGCGAGTTCCGTATCCCGGTCTCCGTCGATCCGTCCCTCTCCGACGGGACCAACATCAGGAACCAGGCCGAGGTCCGCCAGGACGGCTCGTCGCAGGCTTCCACCACCCTGATCTCGCAGGCCGCCACCCTGACGGACGTGGAGATCACCAAGACGGCGACCCCGGTGGTCGAGGCCGACGGCACCTACACCTTCACCGTGACAGTGACCAACCACGGCCCGTCCAACGCCGTCGACGTCACCGTGCAGGACCCCACGGACGGCAACCTCTCCTCCATCGTGGAGCGCCCCGAGGAGTGCCCGGACTCCGGTCTCACCATCACCTGCCCGCTTCGTACGCTGGGCCCGGACGAGACGCGCACGTTCACCGTCACGATGCGGGCCAAGCCCGAAGCTGCCGGCCAGACCATCACCAACTGCGCCCAGGTGTACACCGGTTCGCGGGAGAACAACACCGAGAACAACCGCTCCTGCGCCACTACGGACGTCACCCCGGCCGGTACTCCGACGCCTACGCCGACGGATGATCCGTCCCCTACGCCGACGGATGATCCGACGCCGACGCCGAGCCCGACGGACGATCCGACGCCGACGCCGAGCCCGACGGACGATCCGACGCCGACGCCGACGGACGATCCGACTCCTACGCCCACGGATGACCCGACGCCGACGCCGACGGACGATCCCACCCCGGCCCCCACAGACGACCCGACGCCCTCGCCGACAGATGAACCGACGCCCACGCCCACAGACGACCCCGCGCCCACACCCACAGATGCCCCGACGCCCACGGACGATCCGGAGCCCACGGACGATCCCACCCCCACTACGACACGGGAGCCCACCCCCACCCCCGCACCTTCGGACAGTGGCGGCCCGGAATCCCCCTCTCCCACCTATCCCGGTTCCGACCCCGACGAGCTGGCCGAGAGCGGGCAACGCGACATCGCTCTGCTCGGCGTCGGAGTCGCCGCGATCACCCTGGTGGGACTCGGCATCCTGCTCAGGCGCACTCTCAAGAGCCGCTGAGCGCGGGGGGCGGGCTCAGCGCTCGGGATCAGCGCTCGGGATCGAGGAGCGTCGCCCCGGCCTGGCCGTTCAGGACCTGGTGGGCCACGTCGGAGAGCTTGAGCTGCCGGTTCCGGGCGTACGTCCGCATGCGCGTGTACGCCTGATCCGCGGTGCAGCCACGGGAGTTGGAGAGGTAGCCCTTGGCCTGCTCGATGACGATGCGGGAGTCGAGGGAGTTCTGGATTCGCGCGATCTGCGTCCTCTGTTCGTGCACGACCTGCTGCTGGATCACGCAGACGGCGGCACTGTCTGCCAGTGCGCGGGCAAGTCGCAACTCGCCTTCGTCCAGGGGTCTTTGACGGTCGTGGAGGAGACTGAGCGCGCCGACCACCGTGTCCTGGTAGCGCAGCGGAACGGTGGCGACCGAGGTGAAGCCGAGGAGCAGGGCGCGCGGCGTGAACCGGGGCCACCGCGGACAGGCGTCCCCCGCGTCGAGGCGGGTCTCGGAAATGCGAGTACGGGGGGAGCGGCAGCAGTCCATGCACGGGCCCTCGTCCCATTCGAGACCGAAGAGTTCCAGCGCGCGGGTGTGCTCGTCGGAGGCCACAACTTCCGCGCCGCGGCCGTGCGGAACGTCGAGCAGAGCCCCGGACGCCGACACGTCAAGCAGGTCCACGCAGTGTTCCGTCAGGGTGTGCAGGACGTCGGTCGCGCTCACGACGCGTACCGGTGGGGCGGCGAGCTCCCCTAACGCGGACGCCAGCCGTTTCTCGCGCTGCCCTTCGGACATGGCGGTCATGCCGCCTCTCCCTTCCGTGCACGGTGTGAGGGGCCGGCCGCAAGGGACCGGGAGACATGTCCCGCTGGCGACGGAACCACTGTCCCCCTTGTCGACGGTCGCCCAATGCCAGCAACAGAACCGCGTTCATGCTCCAGTTGAGGAATTCACGGAATCCTCTCCACATTACCGCGATCGGCTGATTCATATAGGACACATACCGATCAGATTCGGTCGCAGAATGGCAAGGGGCGCAGTTAACCGGTTCCTATTCTTTCTGTTGAAAGCAGGATGGCCGCTACCTCGGCGGCTCCGGAAAGGCCGCGAATTGATCGGCGATCACGGGCGGTAGCTCGGCGAGGCCCAGAAACCCGGCCACTGTCCTGGCGGTCAACTCGTGCCAAGCGGCGGCCCCTCGCAGCATGGCGTGGTCACTGCCGACCATCGGAACGCCGGCCGCCTCCGCGCCCGCGGCACGGGCGCGGGCCGCGAATTCCAGGGAGGACCGGGGGTCGGTCGTACGATCCCGGTCGCCGTGCAGCAGCGCCACGCGACGGCCGCGCAACTGCTCCACGGGGTCCTCGGCGGGGCACCAGGGAGCGAGGCCGACCACGCCGCGTACGAGCGGGTCCCCGGCGGCCCGCAGCGCGGCGCGGGCACCCATCGAATGCCCCACGAGGACGGTCGGCACGTCACCCGCAAGTTCTTCGAGCTCTCGCAGGGCCCGGCTGGCGTCCCGCGCCGCATCCTCCCGTTCGCCGTTCCAGCCGCGGTGGCGATAGCGCACCCGCCCGATCAGCACGCCGCCGCCCGCCGTGGACCGGCGGATGGCGCCCTCGAAAAGACGCAGCCGCGCGCCCGGCAGATTCCACGGCGGGGGCGCGTCGATCCCGTGCTCCCGCCCGCCGTGCAGCATGAGCACGGCGGCGAGCGGTTTGTCGACCGGTCCTCGCGGCACGAGCGGTCCTCTCCGCACGAGTGGTCCTCTCGGCACGAGCGCCGGGCGGTGGTCTTCGCGGAAGGGCACAGGGTCTCCTCGACATGTCGGCGACCGGCCGGCCCGCCTAGGGGCGCGAGCCGACCTCGTCCAGGATCTCACCGTCCTTCAGCCTCGCCCGCACGGTCACCTCAGGGCTCTCGGGAGCCTTGACGGCCAAGGTGCCGCCCTTCTTGTCCGCCTCGATGTCACCCGTCACGTCGATCCCGGTGACCTCGCGGCTGCCGGCGGCGAGGAGGTAGTGGCGCCCGGAGCCCGCCGTCCAGGGGGTGCTGGCCACGATGTGCTGGCCGAACCGGCTGCAGGCCGCGGTCGAGCGTGCTCGTCCGACGATCTTCGCCGGCGCGGTGGCGGACTCCTTGGAGGTGCGGAACTGCACGAGGACGCTGCCGGGGCCGCGCCAGGTGGAGGCGCGGGTGCAGGACCACACCGCCCCGCCTCCTCGCTCGGGCAGGTCCTGCTCGGCGAAGTCCCACTGGTTCACGGCCCGTACCCCGCTCTGCCGCATCCCGGGGAGCCGGCACCCGGTGCGGGCCCAACTCTCCAACGCCGCCGTGCTGGTGGCCTCGCGGGGCTGGCGCGGGGGTGCGCCGGTGCCGGGCAGGGGTGTGTAGCTGAGATGTACGGGAGTGAGGCCGCCCAGGTCGGCGACGAGGAAGGCGTGCTTCTCCACGATCTTGCTGGAGGAGCGCAGCTGCAGCACCGGCAGGCTGTCGCATGCTCCCTTGCCCGGTAGTTCAGGGACGGCATCGGTGACGCCCTCGTCGGACACGTCGAGCGGACGGCCGGGGGAGTCGGGGTCCAGCAGGTCGCGTGTCTGTGCCTCGGCGATCCAGGGGGCGGTGAGGTAGCGGACCTTGCCTTCCCCGCGGCTGACGACGAGCGAGGCTGCCGTGGTCACGTCGGCCTCGTCGGCGCGGGAGATGTCCAGGGAGGCGGGGTCCAGAGGAGAGGGCGGTTCGCCGTAGCGGACGACGCGCCGGCCGTCGTGGAACAGTACGACCGCCTCCCCGCCGACATCACCCGCGTACAGCAACTGGGTGTTGCCCGGCGGCTGTTCGTCACTGGTGGCCTCCGCGACCCTGACCCGGGTCCCGCGCGGCGGGTCGGTCCATGTGGCGAGGGCGCGGGTGATCAGCGCGGTGTCCGAGACACGTGTGCCGCGTGCGGGCCACGCGGTGAAGTCGACGCGCGAGGTGTCGGCCCACACGTCACGCGGGGTGCGGACCAACCGGTCGGCGCTGATCGCGGGGCTGACGTCCACTGTCAGGGCGGGCTGGTCCGAGGGGGAGCTCCCGACGGCGGTGAGCAGTACGGCACAACAGAGGGCGACGATGCCCGCGCTGAGCCAGGCGAGCTGGAACCGGCGTCTGCGGCGCAGCAGATCGGTGGGGCGGGTCTGTACGGAGCAGGCGTCGAACTCCCGCGAAGTCAGCAGCGCTTGTGTCGCCACGCCCGCGCTCGTCTCAAGGCCGGCGGCGGTGTCCAGCGCCAGTTCCGGCCCGGGCACACCGGCGGCGGTGAGCAGTTCGCTCACCTCGGGGCGGGACAGGCCCTCGACCTGGAGCAGCACGAATGCCGCACGGGCGGCTGCGGGAGCCTCCGAGAGGACCTGCCCCAGCGCGATCTCCTCGCCGCCGCCCGCGCGGGGGAAGAGCCGTAGCCCCCAGACCACCGGAAGCATGGGGCGCAGCGTGCGGGGAGGCGGCAGGAAGCCCGGCCAGCCGCGCGGACGGCGGTCATGGGCGAGTGCCGCGCGCAGGACGCTCGCTCGCGTGCGCGCCAGTGCCGGGTCGGGTGCGCCCCTGCGCTGCCCCGGCACGCGCCGGCTTGCTCGCGCTATGCGGAATCCGGGCAGGGCGCGCTGTACCAGCGCGTGCGCGACGAGGACCCGCCTGTGCCTGGTGAGGGTGTGGGGGAGTGTGAGGTAGGCGAGGCGTACGAGCCGGGTGTACTGGTCGACGATGACGGCTTCGGCCTGGTCAAGGGCCACCCGCCCGGACACTCTCGCCGAGCGCCGCTGCGATGTGCTCATCGATCAAAAGCCTTCCAAAGGCTGACGACGTTGCGTCCTGACCACGTTCAAACGAGTGAATCGTGCGATGGTCACAGCCGCCGCGCTGCCACCGGGCAGCCACCAGACGGTAACCGGGCCGGCGCCGCGCCGCCGCCGCGCCGCCGCCGTGCTGCCATCGGGCAGCCCCGGGCAGCCCCGGGCAGCTGCCGGGCAGTCGCCGCGCAGCCATGGGGAGTGGCAGCCATCGGGCAGTTGCCGGGCGCTCGTCGGGCAGCCACCGGCAGCCATGGGGAGTCGCCGGGCAGCCGCCGGGCAGCCGCCGGGCTGTCGCCGCGCAGCCACGGGGCAGCTGCCGGGTAGCCGTCGTGCTGTCGACGGGCAGTCGCCGGGTAGCCGTGGGGAGTCTCCGGGCAGCCGTCGGGCGATTGCCGGGCGCTCGCCGGGCGCTCGTCGGGCAGTCGTCGTGCTGTCGGCGGGCTGTCGCCGGGTAGCCGTGGGGAGTCTCCGGGCAGCCGTCGGGCGGTTGCCGGGCGCTCGTCGGGCAGGCGTCGTGCTGTCGGCGGGCAGTCGCCGCGTAGTCGTGGGGAGTCGCCGGGCAGCCGTCGGGCGGTCGCCGGGCAGTCGCCGCGTAGCCGTGGGGAGTCTCCGGGCAGCCGCCGGCAGCCGTCGTACTGTCGCCGCGAAGCCACGGGGCAGCCGACGGGCAGCCGTCGGGCAGGCGCCGCGCAGCCGTCGGGCAGCAACCAGGCAGCCGCCCGGGCCGGTCAGCCGACGGTGACCACCACCGAGTGCCGTCCGCTCGCTCCGTCGGGGATCGTGCGGGTCCGCTTTTCCGTCTGGACCTCGCCGGTACGGTCGGTCGCCCGGACGGTGAGTGTGTGTCCCCCGGAGGTGGCCCGCCACGGGAAGGACCACTGGCGCCAGGTGTCGCGGGTGTCCTCGGCGGCCAACTCGGCCCGCTGCCAGGGGCCGTCGTCCACTCGCACCTCGACCTTGTCGATACCGCGGTGCTGGGCCCAGGCCACACCGGCGACCATCACGGTGCCCGCCTCCGGGCGGGCGAAGGGCTTCGGGGTGTCGATCCGGGACTGTGTCTTGACCGGGGCCTCGCGGGCCCAGTCCCGCTTCACCCAGTAGGGGTCGTAGTCGTCGAACGTGGTCAGCTCGATGTCCTTGATCCACTTGCAGGCGGACACGTATCCGTACAGGCCGGGGACCACCATGCGCACCGGGAAGCCGTGCGCGAAGGGCAGCGGCTCGCCGTTCATGCCGAGGGCGAGCATCGCGTCGCGGCCGTCCATGACGTCCTCGACGGGGCTGCCGATGGTCATCCCGTCCACGGACCGCGCGACCAGCTGGTCAGCGGGCCCGCCCTTCGAGGGCGGCCTTACGCCGCACCGCGTCAGGAGGTCGGCCAGGCGCACGCCGATCCACCGCGCGTTGCCGACGTACGGGCCGCCCACCTCGTTCGAGACACAGGCCAGCGTGATGTTGCGTTCGACCAGCGGCATGCGCAGCAGCTCCGCGAAGCTCACGGTCGTCTCGCGCGCGACGCCCTTGCCATGGATCCGCAGCCGCCACGAGGTCGCGTCGACCTTGGGCACCACCAGCGCGGTGTCGACCCGGTAGAAGTCCTCATTGGGCGTCATGAACGGGCTCACGCCCTTGATCCGCAGCGCCGCCCCCTCAGGGGTGGGCGAGGCGGCCGACGCCGGGGCGGGCAGCTTGATGCCGTTGCGCGATGCGATGGCGTCCTGTCCGCCCGCGGCGTTCAGCGACCGCCCGAGGACTCCGGCTCCGGCGGACGCCGCGGCGGCGGCCGTGGCCGCGATGATGAACTCCCGGCGATCCCATGCCGGTTGACCGGCGTCTGCCGGGACCGACGTCGGCTCCGGAGCTGGCGGTACGGGGCGAGGAGCGAGGCGCCCGGCGAGCAAGTACAGCAGTGCCGCGCCCACGACGGCCCCAGCCACTGAGGGCAGCGCGTCGGTGATCCCGGCGGAGTCGGGGCGGCCGGTGGCTGCCAGCGCGCCGATCACGCCGAAGAGCAGCACTCCCGCCGCGCCGAGCCGTCGGCGGCGCAGGGCGATGAGCCCCAGCACGATCGCGAGCAGGGCGAGCACCGCGAGGATGCCCGACTGCAGTACGAGCTTGTCGTCCGTGCCGAACTGCCGGATCGCCCAGTCCTTGACGGGCGCCGGGGCGCGGTCGATGGCGGCGCCGCCGACCGCGACCACCGGGCCGGCCTCGGGTCGCACGGACGCGGAAACCAGTTCCGCGACCGCGAGCGCGGCGAACCCCGCCAGCAACCCGCTCAGGGCGCCCGCCGACGTCCGCCACCAGTCGATATGCCGTCGCAAGACTTCCCGCTCTGTCATCACAGGGGGAATCCGGCACCGACGGCCGCACGGATTGGTCGCTTCACTCTCAACTGTGTCGGCTGGGGCCGAACGGAGGCGGCCGGGGACGGACGGGCTGTCGAGGGCGGAGGCGGCGACGGCAGCGTCCGGGCGGAGGAGGCTCAGGCCTCGACACTCCGCCGGGATCACCTACGCCCGTCGCCACCTCCGTTCGTCCGGGCCGGGCCCCTCACAACCCTGTCGGACAGAGACGATTCGTCGCCGGGGGCGGGATGGATTGGCTTTTGTCGTCCCCGACCCCGCATCTTGACCCGGAAGAGGTGTGAGTGATTGAGTACTCACATGCAGACGGAATCACGACGCCAGCTCTCCACCGCCGACGAGCGCCGCGAGACGGTGCTGCGCACCGCGATCGGCGCGTTCGCGGAACGCGGCTACTTCGGCACCACGACCACGGCGGTCGCGAAGGCCGCCGGCATCTCGCAGGCGTACGTCTACCGGCTCTTTCCCAACAAGGAGAGTCTGTTCGTCGCGGTCGTCGACCACTGCTTCGTACGGGTCAGGCAGAGCCTGGAGGAGGGGGCGGCGGCTGCGTCCGGCACCGCGCCGGAGGCGGTGCTCGGTGCGATGGGTGACGCGTATGCCCGCCTGATCAGCGACAACGACCTGCTGCTCGTGCAGATCCACGCTCAGGCCGCGGCGGTCTCGGAGCCCGCGGTCCGGGAAGCGGTCCGGGCGGGCTATGCGCGCCTGGTGGAGTATGTGCGAGGGGCCTCGGGGGCGGGCGAGACGCAGATCCAGGAGTTCTTCGCGGTGGGCATGCTCTGTCATCTCGTGTCCGCCATCGATGCCGCGTCGGTGGATGCCCCCTGGACGCGCACTCTCACGGCGGGTATCCGGCACTACTGAGAGCGGCGCGTGCCGGGCGGCGCGACGCGAGCCCCGTATGCGCGGCTCGCGAGCGCGTTTTTCTTCGCGCCCGGCAGTGAGTGATTAACCAACCACAGATATCCCGGTCGCGCGGGCTTCGCCTTGCGTGCCGCTTCCTTGGAGTGACGAGTGAGTGGTCGACCACACATGCGCAACCTGACGGCAGAGGAGAATCAGATGTCCGGCACCGATCGGCCCGCCGCCGTACTCGGCGTTCTGGCGGCGGCGCAGTTCGTCGTGGTGCTCAGCACCTCGATCGTCAACGTCGCGCTCCCCTCGGTCCGTGACGGAGTCGGCCTCTCCGGCACCGGCATGGCCTGGGTGATCAACGCCTACGGTCTCGCCTTCGGCGCACTGTTGCTGCTGGGCGGCCGGGCAGCCGATCTCGCCGGGCGGCGCCGCGTCCTGCTCACCGGCCTCTCGGTCTTCGTCGCGGCCTCCCTCGCGGCCGCACTGGCCACCGAGCCGTGGCTGCTGATCGCGGCTCGCGCCGCCCAGGGCGTCGGGGCCGCCGCGATCGCCCCCGCGGCGCTGTCCCTGCTCATGTACGTCTTCCCCGCGGGGCCAGGGCGAGCCCGGGCCCTCGGGGTGTGGGGAGCGGTGTCCGGCGCGGGCGGCGCGGCCGGTGTCCTGCTGGGTGGTGTGCTCACCGAGAGCATGGGATGGCGTTCGGTCTTCCACGCGACCGCGCTCGGCGCGGCAGTCGTACTCGCGGCCGGGGTGCGCTGGTTGCCGAGCGCGGCGAGCGAAGGGAGTGACCTGCGGAGGCTGGACCTCGCCGGCGCGCTCACGGTCACGCTGGGCCTGGTGGCGCTGGTCTACAGCCTGACCACGGCGGGGCGTACCGGCTGGACCGATCCCCTGGTGCTCGGCACGGCGGCGGCCGCCGCCGTCCTGCTCGCCCTCTTCGCCGTCGTCGAACACCGGCACTCCGCACCCCTGTTGCCGCCGAGCCTGCTGACGCGGGGCTCTGTCGCCCCCGCCAACCTCGTCATGGCGCTGCTCGGAGCCGTCTGGGTCGGACTGTTCTTCTTTCTCCCGCTCTACCAGCAACAGGTACTCGGAGACAGCCCGTTGCGCACAGGGCTGACCCAACTCCCGCTCGCCGCCGCGAACATGGCGGGAGCCTTCCTCGCGCCGCGCATCGCCCGCAGGGCCGGAGCATCCGTGACCCTGGTCGCCGGGATGGCGGCGTTGTCCGGCGGGTTGCTGTGGCTCTCCGGGATCTCCGCGAACGGCACCTTCACGGGCGACGTGCTCGGCCCCACCGTCGTGATCGGGCTCGGCCTCGGGGTCGCCTTCGTCCAGCTCACCGGCGCCGCGGTCACCGGCGTACCGGCCAGGGACGCGGGTCTCGCCGGCGGCCTCGTCAACACCACCCGGCAGCTCGGCGGGGCACTCGGCCTCGCGGTGCTCGCCACTCTCGCCGCCTCCCGCACCGCGTCCGCGTCCGCAGGCCCCGGCACCTCCCACGCCATGGCCCTCACCGAGGGGTACCGGACCGCGTTCCTCGTCTCGGCGGCAGTCGCCGCGGCGGGAACCGCCCTCGCCCCGCTGCTCACCCGTACACCCAAGCCCGCCCGTACGAAGGAGACCACGCGATGAACACCACCCCTGTCCGGAACCCGGACCCGATCCAGGCCGTCGACGCACAAGCGCCCGTCATCGTCAGGCTGTCCATCGCCGTGCACGCCCCGCTCGCCCGCGTATGGGCGCTGCACACCGACATCGACGCCTGGACCGACTGGAACCCGGACGTCGACCGGGCGGCGCTCGAAGGACCGCTCGCCCCCGGCGCCCGGTTCAACTGGCTCACCCACGGCCTTGACATCACCTCGACCGTCCAGCAGGTCGTGCCCGGCAGTCGCATCGTCTGGGGCGGTCCGGCACAGGGCATCGACGGCATCCACGCCTGGACGTTCCAGGAGTCCGACGGCGTTGTGACCGTCCGCACCGACGAGTCCTGGAGCGGCCCGCCGGTCGACGCCCGGCCCGGCGAACTCCACCAGATGCTCACGCACTCCCTGGAGCGGTGGCTGCGCCACCTGAAGGCAGCGGCCGAGCAGGAGTGACCCCGCCGTGCCCCCGCACGCGAGCACACCCACATACCCGTACATACCCCGTACGCGAACACATCAGCGCATCTCAAAGAGAAGGAAGCCACGATGAACGAGCCCTACCTGACCGGCCACTACGCCCCGGTCGCCGACGAGACCACCGCCACCGACCTGGTCGTGGAGGGGACACTGCCGCCCGAGCTCACCGGACGGCTGATCCGCAACAGCCACAACCCCAAGCCCGGAATCACCCCCACCCACTGGTTCAAGGGCAGCGGCATGGTGCACGGCATCCGGCTGCGCGACGGCCGCGCCGAGTGGTACCGCAACCGGTGGGTCCACACGCCCGCCCTGGACGGCGCCCCCTATATGACCGAGCACGGCCCCGACCTGACCGCCTCCACCGCGGGCACGCACGTCATCGAGCACGCCGGACGGCTGCTCGCCCTCTGCGAGTCCGCGCTCCCCTTCGAGCTGACGGCCGATCTGGAGACCGTCGGGGCCTTCGACTGGGACGGCAAGCTCACCTCCGCGATGACCGCACACCCCAAGGAGGACCCGGTCACCGGCGAGCTCCACTTCTTCGCCTCCTCGCCCTTCCCGCCCTATCTGATCCACCACGTCTCCTCTCCGGACGGCCAGGTCCTGCGCAGCCGGGAAGTGCCGGGCGCGAGTGCCGCGCTCAAGCACGACTTCGTCATCACCGAGCACCACGTCGTGTTCCTGGAGGGTTCCGTCACCTTCGACGCGGCCGAACACTCGGGCATCCCGTACGCGTGGAGCGAGACCCAGGAGTCCCGGATCGGCGTCATGCCGCGCGAGGCGGGCGGCGCTCCAGAGGTCCGCTGGTTCGGCGTCGAGCCGGGTTTCGCCATGCACTTCGCCAACGCGTACGAGGACGCCCTCGGGCGGATCGTCATCGAGGGCCCGACCGTGGGCCGCTCCGCCTGGCAGCGCTCCTGGAACTGGTGGGTGGGCGCGCCCGACCGCGGCGCCGAGCCCACCTCCGGTTCACGAGCGCGGCGTTGGACCGTCGATCTGGCGGCGGGACGGGTGCGGGAGGAGCAGATCGACGACCTCACCGTGGAGTTCCCGACGATCAACGAGGCGTACACGGGCCGTGAACACCGCTATCAGTACGCCCTGTCCTTCCCCGACGACCTGGGCATCGGCAACCACACCCTGGTCAAGTACGACAGGCGCACCGGCGGCCGCCAACAGCTGCCCTTCGGCAACGGACAACTTCCCGGCGAGGCCGTCTTCGTGCAGGCCGATGGCGCCACCGAGGAGGACGCCGGATATCTGCTGACCGTCGTCAGTGACCTCAACGCCGACGCGTCGAAGATGCTCGTCCTTGACGCGTTCGACCTGTCGGCCGCACCGGTGGCGACCGTCCGTCTCCCGCGCCGGGTGCCGGCGATGATCCACGGCTCGTGGATCCCGGACGGCGGTGCGCGCTGACAGGTTGACCTGATGCGGGCCCTTACGGGGTGTGTGGGGGAAGCCGCGTAACCGATGATCTTGCTCTGGCGTTGGTCGGCGGGGGCCCGGCATGTCCGCCGGGCCATGTCCAAGGCTGAGGGGCTCATCATGCACATCCTGCTCAACGCGCACGGCATCACCAGGAAGATCGTCGCGTGGACCGGCGCCATGGCCGCGGCACTCGGCTGTGTCGTCGTGAGCGCGCCGCAGGCGGCGGCCGACGGCAAGTGGTGCAACAACTCGGTCTGCATCGAGACGTACGACAGCGGCACCTATCTCGGCAGGGTCGAGGTGTCGGTCGTCAACACCAACCAGCCGCACCGCATCAGCGCCCGCGTGTGGACCACCAACGGCTGGGGCACCCACACCAAGGTGGAGGACGTCGCCGCGTTCAGGACCTACCGGGACCAGGCCTACCCGCAGCGCCACTTCCCGGCAGGCACCCGGCTCTGCGCGGAAGGCTTCCGCGGCGGCGACAGCGTGGGCCTGCCCTGCGTCACACTCACCGACTGACTCCGGGGCGGGTCAGCCGTACTGACGGCAGCGGCCGGGGAAGACGGCCCGGACGCGCGCGGTGACAAGGCCGAGGGCGGCCTGTGATTCGGCGGCGCCGGGATCGGTGTCGGTGTCGGCGCCGGATCCGAGTTGCAGGGCCAGGCCCTCGGTCAGAGAGTGGAGTTCGAGTGCGGCGAGGTCCGGGTCGGTGTCGGCCGGGACCTCGCCGCACTCCTTTCCGTTGTGGACGGCCGTGGCGAGCATCGAGCGGATGAGCCTGCCCGTCTCGGCGTGTGACCGGGCCAGGCCGGGGTTGTCGACGGTGCGGCCGAGGAAGGCGAGCACCACCCGGTGAGCCGAGCGGCGGCGCGCGTCCACCGGGAGCCATTCACCCAGCCCCTCGACGACCACGTCCCGGATCGGCAGCTGCTGCCGGGTGGCACGTTCTCCCAGGGCGGAGACCCGGTCGAGGATCTTCCGGACGACGCGTTCGTGGGTGAACAGCAGCATCTCGTCCTTGGTCGGGAAGTAGTGCTGCACGTGGCCGACCGAGAAGCCCGCCGTCGCGGCGGTCCGCGCCACGGTGACCCGGTCGAGCCCCTCTTCGGTGACCAACTTCTGTACGGCGTCGGCGACCTGGATGCGCCTTGCTCGGTGATCGACGACCTTCGGCATGCCGTCAGGGTATCCGCCGCGTGGCCGCCGCCGACCTTGCGGAACGTTTTTACCATATGTTCATATGGTAAAAACGTGGGACGCCGATCAGGGGAGGGCTGCGGTGAACGCAGGGGCAGTAAGGGCGCGATGGCGCCAATGGCGCGCACCCTTGAGGAAGTTGACGCTTGTCCTGGTGCTCGTCGCCGGTGTGGTGTCGGGCACCGCGCCGACCGCCGCGGCCGCCGTTGCGCCGGACTGGTCCGAGGTCGACGCGTTCGTCCGCGGCCGGCTGGACGCGACGGGCACGCCCGGCGCCGCGCTCGCCGTGATCGAGGACGGCCACGTGGTGCACCAGCGGGGCTTCGGCGAGGACGGCCGGGGCCGGGCCATCACGCCCGACACCCCCTTCCTGTGGGGCTCGCTGTCCAAGCCGGTCACCGGCCTTGCCGTGATGCAGCAGGTGGAGGCGGGCCGCGTGAAGCTCGACGCGCCCGTGCGCAGGTACCTGCCGTGGTTCCGTCTCTCCGGCCCGGATGTGTCCGACCGCATCACCGTCCGGCATCTGCTGACCCACACCAGCGGCATCCCCACCTCGGCGTCCGGCGAGATCGGGGACCGCTACGACAACGCTCCCGGCGCTCTCGCCGACGCGGCCCGCGACCTCGCGCGTATCGAGCCAGTCGGCCGGCCCGGCGGCTCCTACGCCTACTCCAGCGCCGGTTACGCCGTACTCGGCGCGCTGGTGGAGAAGGTGTCGGGGCGGCCCTTCGGCACATACCTGCACGAGAAGATCCTCGACCCGCTCGGCATGGAACACGCCGTCGCCACGGAGCGGGACTTCACGCGCGAGCGGGTGGCGCCCGGTCACCGCTCCGTCTTCGGCACCCCTGTCCGGTTCGACGCGCCTTACGACACCTCGGGGGTGCCGTACGGCCATGTGGGCGGCAGCGTAAGGGACTTGGCGCGGTTCGTCAGCGCCGAACTGGGCGGAGGCGCCTTGGGCGGCCGCCGGGTCCTTTCGGCGAAGGGGGTCGCCGACACCCAGCGCGGCCACGTCGACAGCAGCGCCGACCGCTACGGCCTCGGGTGGTCGGTCGGCACGCTTGAAGGCACGGGCGAACGCATGGTCTGGCACGACGGTGCGCTGCCCGGTCACCAGGCGATGGTGGTCATGCTGCCGGACAGCGACCGCGCCGTGATCGTCCTGCAGAACGCCTACCACCAGTTGCGGGCCAAGGAGTTCGCCGATGCCGCGATCGGGACGGCGCAGCTGCTGTCCGGCGCCGTTCCCCGCACCACTCCGGTCGACGGGTTCGCGGTCGCCCTGCCGTGGGTCACGGCCGCCCTCGGCGCGGTGCTGCTCCTGAGCGTGGCCGCGCCGGCCCTGCGTCGACTGCCCCGACGGCGTGCCGCGGTCCGGGGGCGTTCCCGGCGCAGGATCGTCGTCACCAGCCTCGCGTCGGCAGGTGCCTCGCTGGCCGTCGCGGCCTTCTTGTGGTGGCTGCCGTCAGTTCTCGGCGGCACGCTCCCGATGGCGCTGCTGTGGCTGCCCGACGTGGGGTGGGGCCTGGTCGCCGCCATTGCTCTTGCCCTGCTGCTCGCGGTGGAGCGGACGGTTCTCGGCGTCCTCGACCTGCGGAGGGGGGAGAAGAGCGCCGGGGCCGCTTGATGCGCGGGCGGCGCGGGCGGCGCGGGTACTCCGAGCGGGCGGCCCCGGCACTCCGAGCGGGTTGCTCAGGCGAGTTCCCTGTCCGGGGAACCAGCGGCCCGGGGTCCGCTAAGGACACCCCCTCGGGGGTACTCCCGCTGTCGTACGCACACTCCGCACGCGGCTCCTATCGTGAGTTCCGTGCCCCTTGCCTCCCGCTCCCGGCAGCAGCGCCTCGCGTGGCCCCTGTCGCCACAGCTCACGGACCTGGCCGCGGCCGCGGTCGTCGCGCTCCTCACGGGTCTGGACGCAGCGGTCAACGACGCGGGGCACCGGCAGGCCGACTGGCTGACCTGGCTGCTGTACGCCGTGTCCGTCGCGGCCCTCCTGGTGCGCAGCCGGTGGCCCGTCGCCGTCACCCTCGTCACCGGGGCGGCCTGCGCGGGGTGGGCGCTCTACGGGCACATCGGGGAGCTGCTCAATCTGCCGGTGATGGTCGCGCTGTACGCCCTCGCCGTGCAGGGTGGCCGGCGCCGCACGCTGCGTACCGCCGTGGTCGCTGGGCTCGTCTCGGGGGTGGTGTCGGTCATCGCGGGCAAGGATGTGGCGCAGCCCCAAGGTGCCCCGCTCCTGGAGATGCTCTGGCCCCTGGTGCCGCTGCTGCTCGGTGAAGTGGTGCGCGGGCGGCGGGAGTTGCTGGAGGAGTACGCGGACCGGGCCGAGCGCGCGGAGGCCGACCGGGAGCGGGAGGCGCGGCGCAAGGTCGACCAGGAAAGGGTGCGCATCGCGCGCGAACTGCACGACGTGATCGCCCACACGGTGTCGGCGATGACCGTGCAGGCGGGCCTCGCCCTGGACGCCCTCGACAGCAGGCCTGAGGTGGCACGGACGGCGATGCGGCAGGTGCGGACGTCGGGCAAGGAGGCCGTGCGCGAGCTGCGGGCCACGGTGGGTGTGTTGAGGGAGGGGCAGCGGGCTGCCTCCATGGACCCGGCGCCCCGTCTCGCGCAGCTGGACGACCTGGTGGAGGGGGTGCGTGGCACCGGCCTGCGGGTGTCTCTGCACACCTCCCTGCCCACCTCCCCGCCCACCGGCACCGGTGGCCGGGAGCTGCCGCAGCTGGTGGAGTTGGCGGCGTACCGGATCGTCCAGGAGGCGCTGACCAACGTGATCAAACATGCGGGGGCCCGGCACGCGGCGGTGTCGATCACCGCGACGACCGCCGGCCTCACGGTGGAGATCACCGACGACGGCTCCACTACAGACACGGCAGACACGACAGCCATGGCGCCGGGCGTGGGCTACGGCCTCATCGGCATGCGCGAGCGCGCCACGGCGGTAGGAGGCGGACTCGAAGCGGGCCCCCTGATGGGCGGAGGATGGCGGGTGCGGGCGGTGCTGCCGGTCGGGGAGGGGCGGTATGAGGGGCGGGGGCGGGGGCATGAGTGAGCGGCGGATCCGGGTGTTGCTGGCTGATGACCAGACCGTCGTACGCGCGGGGTTTCGTGCTCTGCTCGACCTCACCGACGACCTGGCCGTCGTGGGCGAGGCGGCGGACGGCATCGCGGCCGTGGAGCTGACCCGCACCACCCGTCCCGACGTCGTCCTGATGGACGTCCGCATGCCGCGGGCCGACGGTCTCGAAGCCACCCGCCGCATCGTCGCCGACCGGGGCCTCGATGCCGTACGCGTCCTTGTCCTGACGACCTACGAAGCCGACGAGTACGTCTTCGAGGCCCTGCGCGCAGGCGCCGCCGGTTTCCTGCTCAAGGACATCGAACCGGACGACCTGCGCACCGCGATCCGCACCGTCGCCGCCGGGCAGAGCCTCCTGGCCCCCGGCGTCACCCGCCGGGTGATCGAGGAGTTCGCCCGGCTCAAAGCGCCCGAGGCCGAGGCGCTGCGCCTGCTCGACCCGCTGACCGACCGGGAGCGCGAGGTGCTCGCGCTGGTGGGCCGCGGGCTGGCGAACGACGAGATCGGCGCGCGTCTCCTCATGTCGCCGCTGACCGCGAAGACGCACGTCAGCCGGGCGATGACGAAGCTCGGGGCGCGGGACAGGGCGCAGTTGGTGGTGCTCGCGTACGAGACGGGCCTTGTCCGGGCGGGCGAGAGCTGACCCGGCGGCGGGCGGCCGGCTACTCCCGGCGGAGTAGCGGCCGACTCCCCTCGGCAGATGTCCGGGATGCCCGCTCTCCGTAGCGTCGACCGCATGATCGAAGCACGGGAACTCACCAAGAGGTACGGCGGCAGGACCGCCGTCGACCGGCTCTCTTTCACCGTCCGCCCCGGCCGCGTCACCGGCTTCCTCGGCCCGAACGGCGCCGGAAAGTCGACCACCATGCGCATGATCCTCGGCCTCGACGAACCCACCGGCGGCGCGGTCACGGTCAACGGACTGCGCTACGACCGTCTCGCCGCCCCCCTTCGCGAGGTCGGCTCCCTCCTGGACGCCAGGGCGGTGCACGGCGGACGCACCGTACGACAGCACCTGCTCGGCTTGGCCCGCAGCAACAAAATCGCCGGAGGCCGGGTCGACGAGGTCCTCGAAGCGGTGGGCCTCACGGAGGTCGCCGGACAGCGGGCCAAGGCACTGTCCCTGGGCATGGGCCAGCGTCTGGGCATCGCGGCCGCGCTACTCGGCGACCCCGGCGTCCTCATCCTCGACGAGCCGGTCAACGGCCTGGACACCGAAGGCATCCGCTGGATCCGCGACCTGCTCACATCCCTCGCCGCCGACGGCAGGACCGTGTTCCTCTCCAGCCACCTCATGAGCGAGATGGAACTGACCGCCGATCACCTGATCGTGATCGGCCGCGGCCGGCTCCTCGCGGACACGGACATGAGGGACTTCATCGAGAGCAACTCCCGCGGCGTCACCCTCCTGCGTACGCCCGACTCCGAGGCGCAACGCATGCGGGTCTTTCTCGACGCGGCGGGAGCGTCCGTACGTCTCGACGCGCGCGGCGGCTGGCGGGTCGGCGGTCTGTCACCCACGGAGATCGGCGAGCTGGCCCGCACCCATGGCCTGGCGATCCATGAGCTCACCCCGGTCTTCTCCTCCCTGGAGGAGGTCTACACCGACATGACGCGGGCCTCGGTGGAGTACCGGGGCACGGCCACGACCACGGGCACGACGACGTACGAAGCCGAGGCAGAGGAGAAGGAGCCGGTCCGATGAAGACAGCAGCGTCCACGGCAGGCACGACAGCCAAGGCAGGCACGACAGCCACGGCGGGCACGGCTGCGGCAACCGCCCCGGCCGCCCCCGGCTTCCGCGAAGCCCTCGCCTTCGAGTGGACCAAATTCGCCGGACTGCGCTCCACCCGCTGGACCCTCCTGGCTACCGGCCTGCTCACCGTCGTCGGCGCGGTGTTCGTCGGCCTGAGCGGCAGTCTGCAGCCCGACGACACGGTGCTCGGCGGCAGCCTCACGCTCGGCGTCGTCTCGCTGATGGTCGCGGGCGCGCTGGGCGCGCTGACCGTGTGCGGCGAGTACGCGAGCGGCACCATCGCCGCCACCCTCACCGCCGTACCGCGCCGCGGCAGGGTGCTCGCGGCGAAGGCGGCGCTGCTCACCGGCCTGCTGTACGCCACCGGGCTCGTCTCCTGCGCGGCGGCGTATCTCGTCGGCGGCGCGGTCCTGGAGGACGGCAAGTACGCCGGGGGCGAGCCGCTGCCCGCGCTGTTCGGCATCGCCGGTCTCTTCGCGCTCGTCGGGCTGCTCGGCCTGGCGGTCGGCACCCTCATGAGGCACTCTGCGGGGGCCGTCGTCACCGTGGTCGGCGTCCTGCTGCTGCCGTCCCTGTTCGGCCCGCTGCTCGGCGATCTACGGCGCTGGGTCGCGGGGGCGGTGCCGACCGCCGCCCTGGAGAAACTGACGCAGACCTCGGACGCGAGCCCCGAAACGGTAGGCAGCCTCGGCGCCTGGCCCTCGCTCGGCCTGGTAGCCGCATACACCGTGCTGCTGCTCGGCGTGGCCGCGTGGCGCCTGCGGCGGCGCGACGCATGACATACCGGCCCGGGGCCAGGCCCAGGGGCCCGGATGGACGACACCCCACGGAGGAACATCATGCAGACCCCACGACGGCCGTTTTCCCGCCCGCTTCTCTCACGCCCCCTCTTCTCACGCCTGCTTCTCGCCCTCACCACGGTGTTCACGACGGCCCTCCTCGCTCCCCAGCAGGCAGCGGCAGCCGTGGACGACTCGGGCGGCAGCCCACCCGAGGTGATCCGCGAGAAACGGCTCGCCCCCCGATTGGTCGAACTCACCCTGCATTCAGCCGCGTTAGGGCGCGAAGCCAAGGTGCGCCTGCTCACCCCCGACGGCTGGGAGCGGCGGGCGCCCGGCGATCGCTGGCCGGTGCTCTATCTGCTCGCCGGCGGCCACGGCGATCCCGAGGCCTGGACCCAGGATTACGCGGTGCACGAGTTGCCCCGACTGCGTGATGTCCTCGTGGTGATGCCGGAGATGCCGGTGTTCGGCTTCTACAGCGACTGGTGGAACCACGGTGAGGGCGGCCCGCCCGGCGTGGAGTCCTTCCACCTGAAGGAAGTGCGCCCGCTCCTCGAACGTCGTTACGGCGCCGGAACCCGCCGCGTGGCCGCGGGGGAGTCCCAGGGCGGCTTCGGGGCCCTGTCCTACGCCGCACGCCACCGGGGTCTGTTCCGGGCCGTGGCCAGCTACAGCGGCTACGTCCATCCGCTCCAGCACCCCCACGCGGTCAAGGCCGGCCTTGACTACATGGGCATGGACTGGCGCGCCCTCTGGGGCGATCCCGTCGCGCAACGCGCCAACTGGCAGGCGCACGATCCCTACTACCTCGCGGAACGCCTCCGCGGCACTCCCGTCCATCTGTCGAGCGGCGACGGCACCGCGGGTGCCCTCGACCCGCCTGGGGCGGAACCGGACCCGCATGTGCCGGGTCTCGAAGACCCGGCCGACCCCTTCCCCGAGGACGTCGTCTCCCCGACCGAAGCGATCATGGGCGAGGAGTCGCGGACCCTCGCCGCCCGCCTGACGGCGGCAGGCACCCCGGTGACCACGCACTTCTACGCGGGAACCCATTCCCCGCCGTACTGGAGCAGGGAGCTGCGCCACTCCCTGCCGGGCCTCCTGCGGGCCCTCGGAACCCCGTCCGCGTAGCAGCCAGCAGCCGGCACTTTGCGATTCTTTTACAGTGGGTGTAGAAGTTAGCCATACTTCTACACCCACTGTCGTTGTGCGGTACCGGGTCGTCCCGTCCGGCGTGGCGGGACATCCCGGCCGCACCGAGAATGACGGGCACGCCCCTTCATCGGAACGGAGCCGCTGTTGCTGTCCGCCGTGCTCGGTCTGCTCGCCGTCCTCGTCCTCACCGCGGGCACCGGATACTTCGTCGCCCAGGAGTTCGCGTACGTGGCCGCGGACCGCCTGGCGCTCGCCCGCGAGGCGGCAGCGGGCGACCGGCGGGCGGCCCGTGCCGTGCAGGTGCTCGGGCGGCTCTCGTTCATGCTGTCGGGCGCTCAGCTCGGCATCACCGTCACCGGTCTGGTCGTCGGCTTCCTCGCCGAGCCGTCCGTCTCCGGGCTGCTCAAGCCCGCACTGGACGGCACCGGCCTCTCGGACGGCGTGGTCTCCACGCTCTCCGTGGTCCTCGGCTTCGTCGTCGCGACCGTGCTCCAGATGGTCGTGGGCGAACTCGCCCCCAAGAACTTCGCGCTGGCCGTCCCCGAACGGCTCGCGAAGTCCCTGGCCGCCTCCACGCTGACGTACCTGAAGGTCGTCGGACCCGTCGTCCGCGTCTTCGACGGCGCCGCCGACCGACTCCTTCGCAGGTTCGGCATCGAACCCGTCGAGGAACTGCATCACGGCGCCACCCTCGAAGAACTCAGCCACCTCATCGGCGAGTCCCGCGAACACGGCCAGCTCCCGCGCGAGAGCGCCGAACTCCTCGACCACGCCCTGGAGTTCTCCGAACGCACGCTGGGCGAGGTCCTCGTGCCGCGGGCGGACGTCACGTTCGTACGCAAGGACGCCACCGCGCACGAGGCGGTCCGGCTCATCGCCGGACACGGGCACTCGAACTACCCCGTCATGGGCGACCATCCCGACGACGTCGCCGGCGTCCTCGGGGTCCGCGAGCTGATGCGGCTGCCCGCCGACCGCCTCGACCGCACCACGGCCGGCGAACAGGCCCGCAGGCCCCTGCTGCTGCCCGACACCCTGCCGCTGCCGGGAGCGGTGGCGCAGATGCGCGAGCGCGACGACGAGTTCGCCGTCGTCCTCGACGAGCACGGGGGCGTGGCGGGCATCGTGACGTACGAGGACATCGCCGAGGAACTCGTCGGGGACATCGCCGACGAGTCCGACACCGTCGTCGAACTCGCGGTCGCGGACGGCGCGGGATGGTTCGTCGACGCGGGCCGCCGCCTGGACGAGGTGGCCGACGCGACCGGCATCGACTTGCCCGAGGAGGACGACTACGACACCGTGGCCGGGCTCATCGTGGACCGGCTCGGCCGCTTCCCGGCCATCGGCGACCGCCTGACCGTGCGGCTGTCCGACGGCAGCCCCGTCGCCATCGTCGTGCTCGGCCTCGACCGGCACGTGCCCGAACGCGTACGGATCGAGCGCCTGCCCGGCGCGGACGTGCCGACCGCCGAGGAGACCACGGCATGAGCTTCCCGCAGGCACTCTTCGTCACCGTCCTGCTGCTGATCGCCAGCGGGTTCTTCGTCGCCGCGGAGTTCGCCCTGGTCGCCGCCAAACGCCACCGCATGGAGCGCGCGGTCGCCGCAGGGCGGCGCGGTGCCAAGTCGGCGCTCGCGGGCATGCGCGAACTGTCCCTGATGCTCGCCGGAGCCCAACTGGGCATCACCGTCTGTACGTTAGGCCTCGGCTCGGTCTCCAAGCCCGCCATCTCCCACGAACTCGATCCGCTCCTGGCCAAGCTCGGCCTGCCCGCCGGGCTCAGCTACGGCATCGCCTTCGCGCTCGCCATGATCGTCGTGGTGTTCCTGCACATGATCGTCGGCGAGATGGCCCCCAAGTCCTGGGCCATTGCCCACCCCGAGCGCTCGGCGATGCTGCTCACCCCGCCCTTCCGCGCGGTGGTCAAAGTCGTACGGCCGCTGCTCACCGTCCTCAACAAGGTCAGCAACGCCCTCGTGCGCCTGTGCAAGGTCACCCCGCGCGACGAGCTCACCTCGGTCCACAACCGCGAGCAACTCACGCACCTGGTCCAGGAGTCGTGGCGGCTCGGACTCATCAGCGAGACCGACTCCGGCCTCATCACCACCTCGCTCACCGCGCCGCTGACCGCGGTCGGTGACCTCCGGACCGCCGCCGCGCAGATCACGTCCGTACCGGCCGACGCGGGCATCGACGAGGTCCTCGCGGTGGCCGCGGCGAGCGACCGCACCCGGCTGCTCGTCAGGGACGGCGCCACCGTCCTCGGCTCGGTGCACGCGCGCGACGCCCTGGTGGCGCGCGCCCGCGGCCGCGCCCTGACCGCCCGCGAACTGGCGCGGCCCGTCCCGGAACTGGCCGCCGACGACACCGTGGCCCACGCCGTCGAGGAACTGCGCCGCCGCCGCGCCTCCCTCGCCGTGCTCTGTGACGAATCGGGCCGCCTCACCGGCCTGGTCAGCCTGGACGACCTGCTTGCCCGCCTGATGGAACCGCGGCAGCCCGCCTGATGGCCCCCGGTGCGCCCCTCGGGGCACGAAGAAGCACCCGTGACGGGGATGTACGGGTGTCGGGTCCTGTGGCTACTGTGCTCGCCATGCCCCGTGCCGACGCGGTCACGCCCCGTCACCCCGCACGCGAGAGTGCGGCGCCGTGAAGTTCCGGAGACCGCCTCCACCCTGCCCGCGGGCGGTCACCTACCGATGGGCCCCGGCGGCAACCGCGGCGGGCTGTCAGGTCATCACGCTCCTGGACGGCAGGGGCCGCGACATCGGGCACGTCGACTACCAGGTGTGCCATCCCTGCGGCGCCGCCCACGTCAACACGATCGCGATCGCAGGACCCTGGCAGGGCATGGGCCTGGGACGCGAGGCACTCCACCGCGCCGCGGACCCCTGGCCCACATACGCGTGGTCCACCTCCCGGCAGTCGTCCGAGGGCCGCAAGTTCTTCGCCGCGATGGCGGAGGAGACGGGCATGGACTTCGTGCCGGGAGCAGAGGGATGCCCCCACATCACCGCTCAGCCACCGGGGCCGGGGCCCAGAACGGGCGGGGTCCTGCTCTGAGACGGCCAAGGAGGGTGCCAAGGGGCCGAGCTGTCTGTCGCCGGGCGATCCGCACGCGATAGCGTCACGGCCGTGACGATCAACGCCCGTGGGACCACCGCAGACCCGGCAGGACAGACCGAACCGGCAGGACAGACCGACCCCGCCGGACAGGCCCAACCCGCCGGACAGGCCGAGGTGTTTCGCGGACAAGGGCGTACCGCGCAGCGCATCGCCGACTCCGTCGCGATCCTGACACCGGCCCTGCTCTTCGTGGTGCCGGTTCTGCTGGTCCGGGCCCGGTTGATCGACGACGGATTCCTCTTCCTCAATCTGGTCTCGCTGATCATCAGCGCCCTGGTGGCGTCGTATGCCCCGATGGGCTGGCGGGCCCGCCTGCACGGAGACGATCTGCTCTCCGCCCGCACCCTGACCGGGCGGCGCACCGTCGATCTCGCCCGGCTCACCAAGGTCGGCCGCCTGGAGGTGCCGGGCCAGACCCGGACCGACGACCGGCTGATCCTCACCGACGCGCACGGCGTGCGGCTCATCCTCGACAAGCTCGCGGGCAGCGACCAGACGGTCGACGCCCTGGTGCTCAGGGCTCTGCGGCGCAGGCCGCCGGGCGCGGGCGTGGTCGTGTCGGACCGGGCCGCCGAACGCCTCGACCTGCGGACGGAAGTGCGCCGCCCGCACGGCCGCCTCAAGCCGGGGCGCGCCATCCGCGAGGGACTGATCGGCTGGGTTCCGCTGCTCGGGCTCCTCGTGATCGCACCGGTGGGTTTCGGCTTGTTGGCGGCAGGCCTCACGCTCTCCGGCGTCATCTGAGGCACCGGGGACGAGAGCCGCCAGGAATGACCGGCCGTTGACGGGGGCACTCGGAGGTCCGGCGCGTACCGCGAGGCCAAGTTTCCGGGGAGGACACGATGGCGCTGTCTTGGGTGCACTCACGAGGCCGTACCGGCAAGAGCGCGGCCCGGCGCTCGGCGGAGCACGAATCGCTGACGGCGGCAGGCCGGGCGGGCTTCGTCGCCCGAGGCGTCGTCTACGTCCTGATCGGCGCGCTCGCCCTCCAGATCGCCTTCGGCGGCAGTGGCGAACAGGCCGACCGGCAGGGCGCGTTGGCCCGGGTCGCCGAGCAGCCCTTCGGCGGGGCGATGCTGTGGGCGCTGGTCGTCGGCTTCGGCTGCATGGCGTTGTGGCGCGGCGCCGGCGCGCTGGGGAGGCGGGGCCGGCGCCACAAGCGGGCATCGCGGGCCCTCGATGGCGGCAGGGCGGTCTTCTACGCCTTCGTCTGCTGGGCTACCGCCGTGTACGCCGCCGGCGGAAGCCAGGGTTCCAGCGGTGACGCCCAGTCGCAGGGCTGGACGGCGACCACGCTCGAACTGCCCTACGGCCGACACCTGGTGGGCGCCGCCGGCTGTGTGCTGATCGGCGTCGGCGTGGTCCTGGCCGTACGTGCGTTGATGCGCCGCTTCTTGCGCCGGCTCGACCTCCGCGCCCTCAAGGGCCGTACGCGGAAGATTGTCACCATCCTGGGCGTGACCGGCGGTGTCGCGCGCGGCGCCGTGTTCGCCGCGGCGGGCGTCTTCATCCTGACGGCGGCGCTCCAGGCCGACCCCGACGAGGCCAAGGGCGTGGACGCGACACTCCGCAGCTTCGCGCAGACCCCCGCGGGACCGTGGCTGCTTGCCGCCGTCGCGGCCGGACTCGTGCTCTTCGGAGTCTTCTCCTTCGCCTCGGCGCGCTGGCGGAAGCTGTGAGGGCTCCGTAACCACGGAGCGCCTCAGGCGAACGAGGGCATCTCGCCTTCGGTTGTCGACAGGTCGACGACGCTGAAGACGGCGTCCTGCTGGTCGGCGACCGTGGCGAAGCGGCCGAAGGGGCTGTCCATCGGGCCGGAGAGCAGCCGACCGCCGAGCTTGGTGACGGTGACGATCGCGGCATCGCAGTTGTCCACCGCGAAGTGCACGTTGAGGTACGGCGGCATGTCCGGCGGGTACTCGTCGGTCATCCCGAGGCGGCCGAGCACCGGTCGGCCGCCGACCCGGAAGACGCGGTAGTCCACGTCGTCGACGTCCATCGTCCGCACCTCGAAGGGGAACACGGCGGGCAGGAACGCGTCCGCCGCCGCGGGGTCCCGGGTGGTCAGCTCCGCCCAGCAGTACGCGCCGGTCTCGCCCGTCTTCTCGAAACCCTCATGGGCACCGGCCTCCCAGACGCTGAAGTACGCGCCGCTGGGCTCCCTGGCCGTCATCATGGTGCCGAACTCGCCCACCTGAGTCGGCTCCACGGCGAGGGTTGCGCCGTTCTCCCGGATCTTCGCGGCCGTCGCGGCGGCGTCGGCCGCGGCGAAGTAGAGATTCCAGGCGGCGGGCCCCTCCACGCCCTGCATCCGCGGGACGACCGCGGCCACGGCCCTGCCGTCCGAGCGCGCCTGCGTGTAGCCGCCGAACTCCTCCGAGCCGGAGTCGAACGTCCAGCCGAGCAGTTCGCCGTAGAAGCTCTTCGCGGCCTCCACGTCAGGAAACATCGCGTCCGCCCAGCAGGGCGTGCCTTCCGGGTACGCGGACATCGCGAGGGCCTCCTCATGAGGGGTTCCTGTTGATTGCACGCTATGCGAACGCCTTGCTCACCGCGCGCCGAAGTTCTGCGTCCACCAGGGGCCGCCGCTGCCCTGCCGGTAGCCGATGCCGATCTCCTTGAAGGAGCAGTTGAGGATGTTGACCTTGTGGCCGGAGCTGTTCATCCAGGAGTCCATCACGGCCGCCGGGGTGCGCTGACCCGCGGCGATGTTCTCCCCGTAGGTGGACCACCGGTAGCCGGCCGCCGTGACCCGGTCGCCGGGGTCCTTGCCGTCGGGGTTGGTGTGGTCGAAGAAGTCGCGCTCCGCCATGTCCTCGGAGTGGCCCTGAGCCGCGTCGTTCAGCTTGCTGTTGAGGGTCACCGCGCCGCAGCCGCTCTTGGCGCGCTCGGCGTTCACGAGCCGGGTGACCTCTTGGCTGAACGAGCTGTTGCCTGCCGGTGCCTGCGGGGCCTGGGGCGGGCTGCTGGTGCGGGTGGGCTTCGGGGTCGCCTTCGGCTTCGGCGCCTTCGACTTGGTCTTCGACGGCGTGGCCTTGGGGGAGGGCTTTTGGGTCTTGCCGGGCGACGCGGAGGGTGACTTGCTCGGCTTGGACGCCGTCGTGGTGGGAGCGGCCGGGGAGGGCGGCTGCGACGCGGTGAGCGTCTTCGCTTCGGTCTCTTCGCCGTCCGAGGGGCGTGTGGCCGAGTAGATGACCCCGGTCGCGACGACGAGCACGGCAAGTCCGGCGGCGACCGTACGGCCCTTGCGCGGCATCCGGTGGTGGCGCTGCGCGGCATGTCTGGCCGGGGCGCTGCGGGCGCCGGATATCTCGTACGTGTTCCCGGCCGTGGTGAGCGCGTCGTTCCCGGCCGCGGTGTGCGCGTCGGGCGATATGTGCGGTGAGCCGGCCAGGTGGTGCGCGTCGGCCGCGCTCGCCGCGCGTATCGCGCCCGGGGCGGCGAGCGCGGCGGTCGGCGGCACCAGGGCCACGCCCACGAGCAGCCGCTCGGCGAGCACCAGGCCCGCGCCGTGCCCCGAGCACATCGCGCAGTCACGGACGTGCCGTGCCAGGCGCTTGCGCCAGAGGGAGGAAGGAGCGCCGTCCCACGTGGCCGCCACGTCGCTCAGGTACGGACACCGGGGCTCCGCGGCAAGGGCGCGGACCACGATCCGGGCCGTCTCCAGCTGGGTCTTCATCCGCTGCACCCGGACCGTGGCGTGCTGCGTCGGCAGCTCCATGGCGGCGGCGACCTCGGCGCGGGTCAGCTCCCCGGAGACCTCGAGCCACCACAGCGACAGGAGCGCGCGGTCGTCGGTGTCCAGCCAGCGGGTGGCCTCCGCGACCTCCCGGCGCTGTCCCACCAGGCCCAGCCGGATGATGGTCAGGTCGACGAAATCGGCGCCGGGGTCCACGACGTCGTGCTCCTCGTGGAGCGGGCTCGGGTTCTTCTGCCCGGACGCGCGCTGTTGCCAGTGCCTGCGTATCTCGTTCATGGCGATGGCCACGAGCCAGGACCGGAAACTGGCCGGTTCGCGGAGCGAGGACAGGCCCGCGAGCGCCCGCAGCATGGTTTCCTGCACCACGTCGTCGACGTCGGCGTGGCCGTCGAGCGCCCGTCCGACGATGTTGTAGACCAGCGGCAGGTATCCGGCCACCAGGTCGTCCTGCGCCTGCTGGTCCCCGGTCTGCGCCGCCGTCACCAGAGGATCGTGTTCACCGATCATGGACTGCCTCACTCGCTTTCGTCGTCGGCACGTTCTGGCCTTACACCTGGGAGACCGCGTGAGCGCTCGGCGATAACAGAAATCCGCGAACGGAAATCTGCGGCGAGCATACGCACCCGGTCAGAGACGAAGGCGCGTATGCCCGCCTATCCGGCTTACCGGATATGCGCCGTTGGTGCGCACTTCCACTGCTCCGACCGGTGAAGGGGGCGCGAGGCGAAGGGGCGGACGCCGGGCTTCAGCGGGCGAGCAGGTCCCGCAGCGCCCCGGCGATCTCGGCGGGCGCTTCCTCGGCCATGAAGTGGCCGCAGCTGACGGACGTGTGCCGCAGGTCAGGCGCCCAGGCGCGCCACAGGGCCGCCGCGTCGAAACCGAGCGCGGCGCCCCAGTCCTGCTGGAGCACGGCGACCGGCATCGCAAGGCGGTTTCCGGCGTCCTTGTCGGCGCGGTCGTGGTCGACGTCGATGCCCGCGGAGGCGCGGTAGTCGGCCACGATCGAGGGCACGGCGGCCCGACAGGCGTCCAGATAGGCGGCCCGTACGTCGGAGGGGATGGCCCCCGTGTCGTTCGTCCAGATGTCGAGGAAGTGACCGAAGAACGCGTCGGGCGACGCGGCGATCATCTTTTCCGGCAGACCGGGCGGCTGGGCCATCAGATAGAGGTGGAAACCGACGGCGGCCGTGACGCCGTGCATCACGTCCCACATGTCCAGGGTGGGCAGCACGTCGAGGCAGGCCAGATGCGTGATCGTGCCGGGGTGGTCGAGCCCGGTGCGGAACGCCACCAGGGCCCCGCGGTCGTGTCCGGCGAGGGCGAAGCGCTCGTGCCCCAGCGCACGCGCCACGGCGACGACGTCCGCGGCCATGGTGCGCTTGGAGTACGTGGTCCCGTCCGTCTCCGCGGGCTTGTCGCTCGCCCCGTAACCACGCAGGTCGGGGCAGATCACCGTGTGATCGGCGGCGAGATCGGCGGCGACGTGCCGCCACATCAGATGGGTCTGCGGAAAGCCGTGCAGCAGCACGACGGGCGGGCCCGAGCCGCCGACGGCGACGTTCAGGCATACGCCCTCCGCGACGGGCACGCGCCGATAGGTGAAATCCTCGATGGCAGGGCTCATGGTGCGTTCCTTCGCTTCCTTCGCTTCGTTCGTCTCTTCCGCGTGGCGGAACAGGTGGCTCCGAGCCTGCCGGGCGCCGATGAGCATCCAATGAGCGCGCTACCGTGACCAGGGGCGATGCCCGCGGGAGACACCCATGGGAAGGCCCAGGGCGGTGCCCACGGAAAGGGTGGTCAAGGGTGCAGGTCTCGTTCGGGGTCCTTGGTCCTGTGGTGGCCAGGGACGGCGCCGGGGACGCCATCGCGCTGAAGGGCCCGCGGCACCGCGCGGTGCTGGCCCGGCTGATCGTCGCCCGCCGTCACGTCGTCCCCGTGGACCGCCTTGCCGACGACCTGTGGGCGCAGCCGCCCCGGGACGCGGTCGGGGCGGTACGTACCTTCGTGGCCGCCCTGCGCAGGGCCCTCGAACCGGAACGCCCGCCCCGTACCCCGGCCAGGCTGCTCGTCACCGAGGGGCCGGGATACGCCCTGCGCGCCGAGCCCGGCACGGTGGACGCCTGGCGCTTCGAGCAGGCGGTGACGGCCGCGGCGAACCTGCGGCCGCAGGACGCCCTCGATCGCCTGGAGGAGGCCCTCGGCTGGTGGCGCGGTTCTGCCTACGCCGAGTTCAGCGAGGAGAGCTGGGCCCGCACCGAGCGCTCCCGCCTGGGCGAACTGCGCTTGCACGCCGTCGAGTTGCGGGCCGGGGCGCGCCTCGACCTGGGGCGTGCCGCCGACGCGGTGCCGGATCTGGACGCACATGTGGCCGAGCACCCCTGGCGCGAGGACGCCTGGCGGCTGCTGGCACTCGCGCTCTACCGCACCGGACGTCAGGGCGACGCCCTCGCGGTGCTCCGCCGGGCCCGCGCGATCCTGGCCGTGCAGCTCGGCGTGGACCCCGGCCCCGCACTGCGCCGCCTGGAGGCCGACATCCTCGGCCAGGCCCACCACCTCGACCCCGCCCCTCCCCGGGCCGCCGACGCCGCGAAAGACGCCGCGGAACGGGTGTGGGCCCGGGCCGCCACCGCCTACGACCGGACCGTGTCGTCCGGGGCCCGCGCCCGTCTCGACTCCACGGTCGGGCTGCTGCGCAACCTGGCGGTGACCGGAGGCGGCGGCCTCCAAGCCGCCCGCGAGCACCGCGTGGCGGCCATCGAGGCGGCGGAGGAACTGGGCGACGCGGAGCTCACCGCCCGCGTGATCGGCGCGTACGACGTACCGGCGATCTGGACCCGCGTCGACGACCCGCGGCAGGCCGCCCGGGTCGTGGCGGCGGCCGAGCGCACCCTGGCCGCACTGCGGCCCGACGCGCACCCGGCGGCGCGGTCCCGCTTGCTGGCCACCGTCGCCCTGGAGTCGCGCGGCACACATTCGGCGCGCGGCCCGCAGGCCGCCCGGCAGGCCGAGGAGATCGCCCGCCGTCTCGACGACCCCGCGCTGCTCGCCTTCGCCCTCAACGGCCGGTTCATGCAGACCTTTTCGCGCGCGGGACTCGCCGCCGACCGGGATGCGATCGGCGCCGAGCTGGTCGCCCTGTCCGCCCGCAACGGCCTGACCACCTACGAGATCACGGGCCACCTCATCCGCCTCCAGGCCCGCAGCGCACTCGCGGACTTCCCGGCGGCCGACGGCCACGCGAAAGCCGCCGGCCTCCTGGCGGAACGTCACGAACTGCCGCTGGTGGGCGTGTTCACCGACTGGTACGCGGCACTGCGGCTCGCCGCGACGGGACAGACACCGGCAGCCGAGGCCGCTTACGGGAAGGCCGCCGCGCGACTGGACGGCGCGGGCATGCCCGGTCTGGAGCACGGACTGCTGCCGCTTGCCCGACTGTGCCTGCGCCTGGCGGGCGGGAGCAGCGACGGGGAGGAGGGCGGGAGCGGCGACGAGGGAGCGGACTGGGGTCCCCAAAAGGGAACGGCCGGGGGTCCCTGCGAGGAAACGGACTGGGGCCCCTACGAGCCTTGGGTCCGTCCCTTGCTGCTGCTGGCCGAAGACCGCCGCGCGGAGGCGGCGAAGGCGCTGCGCCGCCTCCCCGACCCGCCCCGCGACCTGCTCCTCGAAGCCTTGTGGTGCCTGGCCGCGCGAGCGGCGATCGCTGTCGGCGACCGCGAGATGATGGAGCGCGCTCTCACCGAACTGGCGCCGGCAGTAGGGGAGTTGGCGGGAGCGGGCAGCGGTCTGCTCACGCTGGGGCCGGTCGCGCGGTATGTGGACGACCTCGCCGCGGCCCTCCGGGGCGGGAGTGCCGCGCGGCGGACCTGACCGGTGCAAGCACCGGTCAGGCCTACTGCTTTCGGTCAGCCCTTGCGGGTGTTGACCTCTTCGGTGAGGGCGGGGACGACGTCGAAGAGGTCGCCGAC
>NZ_BMTR01000034.1 GCF_014649775.1 Streptomyces longisporoflavus
CAGTCGTCTCCTTCGCGATCGAGCACTACGAAGTCCAGGACCTCGCACCAGAACCGCGCCAGTAGCTCGGGGTCGCGGCAACCGAGCACGAGTTCACTGATACGGCATGCCATGGACGCAACCTGCTTTCGACGTAGAACTGCCGGGGCGACGGCGTGCGGAACTCCGGGGCTCCCCGGAGGGGGAACATGATCGAGACCGTATCGGGTGAAGCGAGCAGGCGGGAAGGTTTTTTGGCGTCGCCCCGGCTGCCAGCGCGGGAGGCCCGGGCCGCGCCCGGCCAGTCGCGTGACTGCCGATCGTCCTGAGCGTGCCGCTTGGCGCGGAGCGGGGTGACGTACCGAACGGCGCGCGTCGTGCACGGCCCGGTGACCTTCTTGGCCTTGACCCCCACCAGGCGTGAGTGCCAATGTATGGCACTTTTCACGGACTTCATTCTTATAGGGGTCTTTGTGCATGACTTGGGGGCGTTGAGACCAGGATTCCTCCGTCCTGTCCGGTGAGTGCCGGACAGCACTATGAGGAGGACACATGCGCAAGCGCCTCTCCGCGACGGTGGCGGTTCTCGCCGCTGCCCTGCTGGCGGTTGGGTCGGGCTCGGCTGTGGCAGCCGACCCTACCAAGGCGATCGCTCCCTACGCACAGGCCGCGGCATCGGTTGCCGCCAACGGCGACGTGCTGCTCGCCAAGAACGTCGACGAGGTCACCAACCCGTCCGCGGGCCGCTATTGCGTCCATATCTCCGACCCGGACATTGACCTCGCCCGCAGCATCCCGACGGGGACTCTGAACGGGTACGAGGCCAGGGGCGGGTCGGTGCGGGTGTTCACCAAGCCGGTGGGTGTGTGCAACAGCGACCCGAACACGGCCTACGTGAGCGTCTTCGACAAGGACGGCGCTTTCACGAACGCCGCGTTCTTCTTCACCATCCAGTAGACGCCGCCGTCAGTGCGTCGTGACACGGGGCCCGGCGCTGCCGGGCCCCGTGTTCTTGGTGGCTGCGGCCGGCTCGGAGCTCCAGGACAGGAGACATACGAGGAGGACGTGCGTGACCTCACGCCGGAAGATCATGCCCTGCGCCCGGGGCGCGGGGCCGTCAAACCAGGTCGTGGTCTTCTCCCACGAGTTGCAGCCGCTGAATGCCTACCAGGACCCGGCAGGCTGCCAGACGCTATGCCCGACAGCGCATGAGCTGTCGAACCTCACCGACAAGCCCGTGGAGATCTACGATGATCCGCACTGCCCGGGGGCCTCGCAGGAAGTGCGGCCCGGCTACGGAACGCATCTGCGGGGTGTCGTGGGTTCGTTCTCGGCGCAGGGCCCCGGAGAACGCGCAGAGAGGCGGAAGCCGGGTTGCCGGCCGGTGTCGTCGGTGTTCTGTTTATCTTTCGGCGTTCTGGAGGTCGGCCAGCAGGGCGCTTTGGCCGGCGAGGAGTTCGGTGAGGATGCGGCGTGCTGCCCGCAGGAGTTCGGCGACGTCGCCTCCGGCCAGGGCGTAGCTGACCGTGGTGCCCTCGCGGATGGAGACGACGATGCCGGACCGGCGCAGCACGGCGAGTTGTTGGGAGAGGTTGGACGGTTCGATGTCGATGTCGGTGAGCAGATCCCGTACGGACACCGGCCCGTCCTGCAGCAGCTCCAGTACACGGATGCGCACGGGGTGGCCGAGCATGCGGAAGAACTCTGCTTTGACCTGATAGAGGGGGCGCTGCACAGGATCGCTCACTTCCCTGACTCGGATAAGGCTGCGGACGGGCGTGGCGGCCCGGCCGCCCGGTGCACCGTTTCGATTCTTTACCCGCCGGAGCCGCCGGAGCCGGGAGTTCGCCAGATGCAGACATCCAGACGTGAAGAACTCTGCAACCAGCGGGCAAAAAAAGGGGCGCCGCAGCTCAGAGTTCCAGTTGCTCCTCGGCGCGCTTGAGGTGGTGCCGCGCCATGGCGAGGTTGGAGCGGCCGTTGTCGATGACGAGGTAGATGAACAGCCCGTTCCCGGACCTGCCCGCCACCGGGCGGATGAGGTGGTACTGGCTGCCCAGGGTGATCAGGACGTCCTCGATCCTGTCTTTGAGGCCGAGCATCTCCATGGTGCGCGTCTTGGCGCGGATCACGTCGGTGTTTCCCGCGGCGGCGACGGTCAGGTCCAGATTCTTGCCGCCGCCCAGGGTGCCCAGCGCCATGCCGCTGGTGTAGTCGACGACGGCGGTTCCTACCGCCCCCTCGACTTCGGTCAGCAGGGTCTTGAGCGTCACTTCCACACTGGTCATGAATTCTCCTCCACCGATAGGTACGAGGGCTGTTTCGGGCCCTGTGCGGGCAACCTAGGCGGCGCGTACCTGCCTGCGCGGCAGATACCCGAAGCGGCTGCGGCCGTGGGCCCGGGCGCGATAAGGCATCGGCCGCAACCGGTCCTTCATCCGCGGCCCGACCGACGGCCGGGCAGGAACCTTCCCTGATCACGACGCTGCTGCCTTCCCCCTTCTCCAGCGCGCGAGGAGGTGTCCCGGCCTGCCCTGCTGCGCCCGGCCGGGGCCGAGGACCGGGCGCGCTTCGAGGCGCTCGCCGGCCTCGCGCACCGTACGAGGGAGGCATGGCCGCACCGGCGAGCAGCCGCTGGAATCGCGCGCTGTCTGCGCCCCGCCGATGCGCTGAGCGGGCCTGTGACTTCGGCAGGAACGACTGGTCAAAGGATGCGGCGAAGCGGGCCCGGGGCTGGAACGTGCGGGATCCGGTGTCGGTACAGGGCAAGGTGACCGCGATCCACGGCCGGGCCGCCGGCGGCCGGGTCGCGGCGGACCTGCTGCGCAGGCCCGCGGTCGCGGGCGGGCAGCGTGGCCGCGTGAGGTGGCGCAGGCCGCCCGGGTGCGGTTCGGGGAGCTCCCGCGGCGGGTGTCGGGGCGGCCTGTTCGGGCCCGTCCGGCCGTATCCCGGCAACGCGTTGCCGCGCTGGCCACCGCACGCGGGCCGCGCCCCGGCGCGGGCAGCGGGGGCGCGGCCGCGTGCGTCCTACCCGTTGTCGGGCTCGTTGTCGGGCCGGCCGTTGCCTTCGCTGGTCCTCTCGGCTGCGGCCCGGTCGTCGATGACGATCGCGACGGGCTCGGCGCCCCGGCCTTGGTGCGGATTTTCGACGACGGCCCGGACGGTGTCGGTGAGCCGGGCATGGAGGTGAGCGGCGATGGCACGGGTGCCGGGTGTGTCCCCGGTGCGGCTGACGTCGCCGAGGCTGGTGATGGCGGCCACGAGGCTGGGCCCTGAGACGGCCGCGGTGACGGACCCGTTTTGGATGGTGACGGCGCCGGGCACGTGGAAGTGCTGGTCGGGGCCCGCGTGTTTGACGAGGAACTCCCAGGTGTCGCGGTGGGCTTGGAGGGTGGCCGCGGAGATTCCGGCGGCAGCGCGGAGGATGGTCTCGCCTGCCGCAGTCGTCTTGGCCGGTGCGGATGCTTCGGGCTTCTGGTCTTGGACGGGGGGCGGTTCGGGAGCGGGGCTGCGCTCTTGCGGGGTGGGTGGCGGGGGTGCGGCTACGGTTTTGGCGTGGTGGTCGAGCCGGCTGATGCTGCTGCGGATGGCGACGAGTTCGGTGCTGAGGTGGGTGAGCGGTCCGGACACGGTTTCGTTGGCGCGGGCGAGGCCTTCGCGGATCACGGCCCGGTTTTCGCTCAGGCCGCTGTTGAGGGCGGCCGTGGCGTCCTGCCGGATCTGGTCGATGGCGAGCTGCTGGTCAGAAGCCTGCTGCTTGAGTGCGGACAGGTCTGAGCCGATCTGTGCGAGCTGGCCGAGTACCTGCCGCAGCAGATCTGCGTTGTCGTTGCCGAAGAACGCCATGAGCCCCCCTGGTCGTCAGCTGACCTGGTCAGAGTGAGGCTCGGTTGAAATGTCGACAAGCGCGCGAACCGGCCATCGGGTGGCACATACCCGGCGCACGTGCCGGAGCGCACTACCGCGCGCCGGCCTGTCCGTCGGGTTCGTTGTCGGCGAGCGCACTGTCCTCGCCCCTCCCCGCCGCGCGCCCTGAAGGTGATACCGCTCAAGCCCGCCGTCTATGAGGTGACCGGCGACGAGTTCGCCGCCGAGCTGCCGGTGCCGGTGCCCCTGGACGTCACCAGTCACGCACCGGGCGTCCAGTTCGCCGCCCTCTCGCGCATCCAGGAGCGCGCCGGTATCCGGTTCGTGCACTCCACCGGGAGCGAACGGATCAGCAACACGCGGTGGCGGACCTGCGACTACACCTACCAGGCCTACCGGGCGGCGTTCGGCCGGTGAACGAGCGCTACTGGGTCGACGCGCAGGAGGCCGAGCGCCGCCGGGAGACCCTCGACGCGCAGTACGCCGCGGTCGGTGTCACCGACCGCGGGCGAACAGTCGCCATCGACGTCGCCGCGGCGCTGTAGCGGCAGCACTTCCTTCGTCGAGGGGCTCCGGAGCACAGGCCGGCGCCACGCGGTCCGGCTCCAGCCCGATCTTGTGGGGATGGACGCAGGCCGCAGTCCCCTCGGCCGTGTAGCGAAAGCCGTCGTCGGGGTCGAACGGCGCCTCGCGGCTGGGCCGGTCATAGACCACGAACGCTGCGCGGGGCAGCCGCTTGGACGGGCAGATCCCGCACACCGGCCGGCCCGGATCGTCCACGTCGGGGGCGATGTACGGCGCCTGGTCGTCCATACCGCGGCAGCGTACGGGAATCGTGCCCGCCCCCGGGTCCGCCGTCGCGTCGCCTGCGCCGGCACGACGCTGCAAGACACCCGCCTCGCCTTCGTCAACGGCTGCCGGCCACGCCATCGCCAGTTCAACGCGCTCTCCGGGGTGCGGTGTTCACCGGCCGGATGGCGGGGGCAGTCTCTACGCTGGACGCACGTTGCGCCGGGAGGCCCTCATGGAACCGCACGCCGAGCAGGAGGCCGCCAAGCCGCGTCCCGACTACCCGCCGAAGACGCCCCCGCCGCCGAAGAAGCCGCCGTCACCGCCGCCGCCCCAGACACGGGTGGAGCCGTCCTCCTTCCCGCTGTCGCAGCACGGATCGGGCTCCGGCCGGCCGGTGATGAAGAACCGGCCGGGCGCCGCATGGCAGTTGGAATCCCGGCCGTGGGCGGGCGCCAGGGCGTACAAGGAGGTCAGCGCGCGGCTCGCCAAGTGGGGGATGCGCGCCCCCGACCACCTCGAAAGCCTGCTGCGGCACATGGTCGCCGTCGTCGTCGCGGACGGCGGCCGCCACATCAGCGTGCACCTGGCCGAGCAGAACCGCCAGATCCTCCTTCTGGCGCTCGGCCACCGGCGCTCGGACATCGCCGTCGGCGACGACGTGTTGCCGCGCATGCTGGAGCTGGGTGCGGTGAGTTGCAGCGCGGAGATGACGGCCGAGGGCCGTCAGGTGTGGGCCGTCCTGGACCTGACGGCATAAAAGGGGCCCAGCCGACGGGGACCGGCGCTTGGTCATCGTGGCCGGGCACAGCGCGTCCCCGCCACGCCTCCATTGGTCCGGGAGGTGACGGGGTGCGACGGCTGCGGCTGTGCGCGCGGGGCTGCCAGGGGAAGGCGCAGGGGTTGTGCGGCGGTCTGCCGATCGCGGCGCTTGCGCACCGCGACGACGTCCGGGGCAAGCAAAGCGAGGTCAAGCGTCACCGACAAGCCGGTGGGAGCGGCGTGTTCGCCGGCTGGAGGTCACCGCCGTGCCGGGCGATGAGGTCCGCTTCGGCGAGAAGTCCGGCGATACCTCGGATCAGGGCCGGTTCGAGGACTGCCAGGTGAGCGCACAGCACCACCGGGGAATATCGCCGTGGCCCGCGCCGTCTCCGGGCGTCTGCATTCCTGGACCTTGTGCTGCCGATGCCGGCCGGGCTCACGGCGACGGGGAAGCCAGCAGTATCGTGGCGCAGCCGCCTCGGTGCGTCATCTCACAAACGGCGGAGCCCCATCGCCTTCTGCGCTGCGCTCACCACGTCGCGGCGCCCTTTTGACGCGGCTGCCAGGGCCTCCGCTCGCTCGGACGCGGACCCGGCGTCCTGCACTCTGCGCTGGCGTCGCAGGAGGTCTTCGCCGGCGCGCATTACGTCGGGAGGCGACAGCAGACGCAGCCGCGTCAGCTGATTGCGCATCTCGCCGTACTGCCCGGCCATCGCCTCGGCCGACGAGGTGTCAGGCGGCATCGCCGACTTCTTCGCGAGGTCGGAGTGCTGCCAACTCGCCGACAGAAATGCGACGAACGCGTCCGTCAGGGCCTCGCGCGCCCACTTGCGTTGCTCTCTGCGTCCCCCGATGACAGTCGTCACCACCAACGTGGCGACGCTGGTCACCGCGGCGGCCCACGCCGCGTATTCACCCGCATTCATCACTGCAGTATTCCTGGCCGGGTCCTGCCGGCCAACCTGCGTAAACGCCCTGGGCTCCATCTTGAACAGGCGAGCAGATGCCCGTTACAGCGGCGCGCAGGGCGGTTTGTCCTCAGGAGACGAACGCCGACTCGGGTGTTTCCCGGGACACGTACTCGATGTCCGCCACGAACTGCGAGGCCTCGAAGGGCGAGTTCCGTGCCAGGACGTCCGATACGAACTCGTATTCGTCGATCTGCAGCAGTCGTTGCCTGGCGTTTTCCACGTGTCGGAGGTACCAGGGGACGACTTCGTTCCTGATCCAGGAGGAATGGCAGACTTTCTCGTTGTTCAGCGGGAAGACCACCGGTGCGATGAACCTTTCGCGGACGTACCTGGTGAGCCCCAGGAGACGGGTGCTGTCCGACGTCAGTCCACTCGCGCTGTGGCGATCGAGGAATTCCTTCAGCAGCGCGCCGAAGACGTAGCGGAAATCCTCCTGGTACTCGGCGACGCGCGGTTCACCCGTACCGTGGAACTTCCGCGCCATCCCCTCGCACAGGCCGTACCACTGGCTCTCGCACAGAGAGAGCTCCAGCCGTTCCTCCACGTCCCCGGGGATGGCCCGGGGGTGCAGGTTGAGTCCCGTCACAGCGAAGAGGATGTCCTCGATCGCTCCGGTGAGGGCATCCGCCAGGAGGACGGTCCTGCCCTCGCGCGACAGGGCTGACGCCGCCTTCTCATGGATGGCTCGCAGGTCGCGCACATCGCGCTGGTCAAGCCCGTGGTCGTCGGCAAAGTAGTTGGCCACATTGGCGGCCTGATTGAAGTTGCCGCGTTCCGCGTTGTGGGCGAAGGGCCATCTGTTCAGGTCGTGCAGCCAGACCAGCCGCTGAACCCGCTCGACTTCTTCCGCGCCGGTGATGGCGCACATCATCCGGGCTGCCAGTGCCACGCGTTCGACGTGCCACAGGCGGGCGAACACCGCGAGCCGGGGGTCGTCCTTCTCTCCGTACACAGTGATGAAGCCGGTGATGCGGCGGAGCCGGCCGACGCGCGAATCAATCCCCCTCCACAGAAGGGAACTTTCCCCCGCAATGAGCTCATTCATCAGGGCACCATACCTTCGAAGGGAGTTCCCCAGCCGTCCTTCGCGTGCCGCCTGGCTGCCGCGGGCCACCCACTCTCCCAGGCCCGCCGCCATACGATCGAGCGCGCGACGACCACATACCGACCTCGCAGGGCATGCAGCATCGTGTTGTAGTCGAATTCCGAAACCGCGGCATCGACGTGGAGCTGTTTCTGGGCCTCGTCGACCAGGAGACGACGGTGACCGATCCGCAGAAATCGTGCGGTTCTCGCTTGTAGCTCCGCGGGGTCGTTCAGCAGGCCGCCCGTCTGAGGTGTGCTGCCCGCGCACAGTTGACGCTGCCTCGCCGGGCACGAACACGGGATGCACCGGTCGGCGAAGACGGCGGGATTCCACGTACCCAACTGCTCCCGTGCGGAGTGGACGAGGGCCAGGGCGCAGGAACTGTGCCGGTAGAGCGGGTATTCCGCCTTTCGTCCGAAGTGGACCAGCTGGACCCAGCGCTCCCGGTCGAAGACCTCGGTCATACCTTCCGTGGCCCGCATCGTCGCCGCGAGATGCGTCCGCAGGCGCGGATCGTCCTGCGGTACGCCGGGGCCGAGCCGCAGACCGCTCAGGACCGAGCAGCGCATGCCCGAGGTGCGAAGGGCCTCGATGACCGTCTCCAAACCCGCTGCGTCCGGATGTAGTTCGCGCACGAACGGCCGCCAGAAGTGGACGGCGTGCTGGTTTCTCGATGCGCTCACCATCCGGGCGTTGGCCAGTGTTTCCTCCAAGTCCGCGGTCCTGCCCGCCTCCAGAGGGACCCCGGCAGCGTGTGCGAGCGATTGGCTGAAGAACCACACGACGGGCCAGCCAATGGCATCGATCTCGGCGACGAGGTCCTCTCGCAGGACCGACTTGGTGATCAGGACCATCGTTCGCGGCGGAATGCGCCGCGACAGCTCCCGGAGAACCTCAATGGTCGCCCGGCGGTTCTCCGGACTCATCAGCATGTCGGTGTGGTTCCCGAGGCAGAGCGGCGTGAGGTCATCCTGCGGGTCGATCACCTCTGCGCGGCGCCCGTGCAGATACCGGCGGACCAGGTCGGCCAACTCCCGCGCCGTAACGCGGGCGAAGGGCTTGACGGCGCGCATTCCGACGGTACCCAGGTAGCAGTAGGCGCAGTTGGCTGGGCAGCCGAGCACCGGATCGAGGGTGATCCAGGTGTCGTGCTCAGCGATGAGCGGTGGCAGGGAAACCGGGGTCCGCGCAGCAGCCGGAGTCATTGCCACAGCTCCAGGAACGCGACGCGCAGGGCTTCGTAGCCGCCCTCCTTCGTCCTGGTCTCGTCCACGGGGTCCGAGTGTTTCCAGTGGAACGCGAATGTCTCCTCGATCAGGCTCCTGCTGTGGAGCCCGGAGGCGTGGAATTGCAGCTCGAACGAGTCGAAGAGCAGCTTCTGCCGCTTGCTGCGCGGGGTCCTGAAGTAAGGCTCGTAGAAGGATGTCTCCTCGGTGACGAGCAGGGTGGCGCCCACCGCGAACCGGCACAGGCGCAGCTCGATGAGCGAGCCGAACTCTTCCCGAAGGAGATCGAATCCTCCCAGGCTCTCCTCGGTCTTCCTGAGCAGGCTGGGGTTGGGCGCATAGGGGCCGTCGTCGTGCTCCGCGTAGGACATGGAAAGGCCGAAGTACTCCGGCATGTGGGGGCTGCAGACGGCGACCTGGAGACCGCCCCCGGCAGCGAGGAGGTCTCGGATCTCCCCGTTGAACTGGCCCCGCGGCGAGAGGTACGACTGCCCGGTTTCGGCGAGCAGCCGGATGGTCGAGATGCGGCCGGCAGCATCTTCCAGCGCGGCCTTCTTGGCGGCGTTGCGCTGTTGGTTGACCACGCGCTCGGATCCGCGGGTCGGGACGAACGCCGCCCGGCACCGTAGTGCGGAGGCGAGTACCTGAGGGGCGGTCGATATACGCGTACGTGTCTCCCCGGCCCCGGAGAGACGCCGGCGAAGGGCGCAGATGAGGTAGATCAGGGACGCCGCGTCCGGCTCGTCGTGCCCCATGGCGGCGCCGGCTGTCCACCGCGTCCGCTTCAGGCACTCCCTGAGGAGGAACCAGCGGTACATCATCATGGCCCCGGGCAGTGCCATTTGCGGCAGAGCCTGGTACATCACCTGGCGCCACTGGGTGATGCACCTGATCTGACGGTCGATTCCGGACCGCGCCCCTTCGCCGAGGCTGACCTCGTCCCGCAGCAGATGCGCAGCCGCTTCGAGCAGCTTCGTGTGGTCCAGTGCCTGATCGCCGCCGTCGATTCGCTCGGTGGTCCTAAAGAGCAGATCGATCTCGAAGCGGGCGAAGTCCTCGAACACGTGGCCGCGGCGCCCGTTGCCGTAGTCAATGAAGTGGACTTCCGAATGGACGGAGTCCACCAGGACGTTGGCGAACCGCACGTCCCCGTGCAGGAGTCGGTCGTCGTGCACGGGAGCGACCCGGATCGACGTGGTGCTCTCCTCCCACCACTCGCGGAATCCGGCGAGTTCCGGCAGGTCGGGGCAGAAGGAGCGCGCCGTGTTGAGGGCGGCGAGTATGCCCATGTCCCATCGCAGGGGCGGCAGATACTTCAGCAGGGGCTGAGGGGCCTTCGAGTCGCGGACGCTCGTGCTGGCGGCGAGGTTCAGTGCGACGATGCGCAGACATTCGCGCAACGTCGACTCGGAGGGGGATTCGTCGCGGTTGAGGCTCCAGAGATAGGTAGCGATGAGCTCGGCGAAGTCGCCGAAGTTGCTGATCTCCGCGAACGTCTTCCCGCCGACGTACGGGTACACAACCGCGGACCACAGCTCCGACCGGGACTCGATCTCCACCTCGACCGGCCCGAACGTCCCGTCGAGCCCGTGTTCGGTCAGCCAGGGGTCGCCGCCGGTGTACCCCGACCGGTTCTCGTGCTCGGCGGCCATCTGCTCGCGCGGTCCGGCCTTCAGGACGAGCGGGTCAAGGTGTCCGGTCCATACCAGGGCCACAAGAGATCCGGTGTAGCCGCCGGGAAGCAGGCGCGCCACAGGTTCGTCCTCGGGCGCGGAGCCCGACAGTGCCGCGACACACCCGATGAGGCGGCGGATGTCTCCGCTGGAGAGATGCGCGTGATGACCGACGATCTGCAACGAGCCTCCTGGTTTCAGGATCAAACCCGCTAGTTCGGTGCTGCGGACCCCTGCCTGCACCGCTTTCAACCATACGCTCGCCCTGATGCCCTGTCAGCGCGCCCATCTGGCAGCGCTTTTGTTCCCTCAGTGCATGTCCGCCGGTCAGCCTGGGGTTAGTGATACGGGTGGGGTCCCTGCTCAAGCACGAGGCACCCTGGTCGCCTTGACGGCGGGCCCGGAGAACGCGAGCACGCGAGCATGCGGACGAACCGCGACCAGGCGTCCGGGTCGTGCACGGCGAGCGCGAAGACATGGCGGTTGTACCAGTGGGCGAAGCGCGCGGAGAGCGGCTGGGCGGCGGGGGACCACTTGAGGTTGCGTGCCGTGGCGGAGAAGTATTCGGCGGAGTTCCCGGATGGGCCGACGCCGCGCTCTCCCCGTCGGCGTGTGCTGGCTCAATCTGCAGGAAGGCTGGTGGCGCATCTTCCGCAAAGCCGCGCCGGCCGGCCAGTCGTTCGCCGACTGCGGCGACGTCGAACACGCCACCACCCTCGCCACCAGCCGGCGCAACAACCGTGCCAGCCCCTGGATCTGCGGCAGACCCGCACCACGTACCACCAACCCACCTGCTACGGCGCCGATATGCGTACACCGTTCGTGGAATCAGCACCAGGGCCGGCGGTGCTGAACCGCCGTCTGGTCAGCGACGACGAGACCATGCCCGCCCGCCGGGAAGCCATGGTTGACCGGGTTATGGCCGGCCTCATGGCCCGCCGCCTCAACGGTTGGGGCGCCGTCTCCTGGTGTGATGCGGCGAAACCAAACTATCTGCGTATTTCGGAATGAATCACCAGGAGGGCCGGAAGTCGACCTTCTATTCCTTCCGGTCGTCCCATGCCTTCCGATACCAGCCCCTGTAGGACGCCAGCAGCGCCGCGAGCGCGGCGCCAAGCCGGGGATCGGAGCCCGGGGCATGGAGCAGTACGGCCTCGGACGAGGGTTTGTGCTCCATGGTCTTTTGGCCGTCCGCACGCCATCTCACGCGCCGTGGCGCGCGCGGGAGGTCACCGTTGTCCAGCACGGCGCCGATGAGGGCGAAGGGAAGCAGAGGAGCCAACAGCCAACAGAAACCCCACCAGAAGAGCCGTCCCTTGTAGCCCACGGCGTTTGGCCCGCCGGCCTGCGACACCGTCCAGCGGACACGCAAACCGCCGCCCCTGAACGCCTTGCGGCGCGTAATGGTGCCGATGATCTGCCCGTAGGCGTCAAGCACCTGGTAGGTCACACGGTGCCCCTCGACGGACTGCGTGACCAGGCGGGCCAGCATCTGCGTACGTTGCTCGTCGCCCCACAGGAGGAAGGAACGGGCCCCCTTCTTGCGGTCGCCGCGGTACGCGGGGATGCCGCCGGGCGGCAGCTCGCGTTCCACGTGCGCCAGGACGTGCGGCTGCACTCCGGGCCCCGCGATGTGGATGGGATACACGGGCGGCGCCAGGAGTCCGCCGGCTTGCGTGCTCCCACGCGGTCGCGGGGTGTCGTGCATGGTGAGACTGACGGTCATGGGCCCTGCTTTCCCTCGGTGGCGTCCGGGCGGCGGCGAGTGCGGGTGGTGTCCGGCGCCGCGGCGTCCGGCCCGGGGCTCCGCTCAGCAGCCGCCTCGCGCCTGAATGCAGGAACTGTAGTGCGTCCTCGAAAGGGCGCCTGCAGAGGTAGGGCTGCGACCCCCTGTGAGCGCAGACAGCGCAAGAACCCAAGCCCTCGCCAGAGCAGCTTTCAAAGATCGAAATCGGGCCGCAGCGCCTGACCCACCCGCTCCATCGCCTCCGGGGGCGACGGTGCCACGCGCTGCGCTCCGGCGCACCGGTCAGAGCGGAGTTGCTGCACAGTGACCGCGGCAGCCGTGCATGGCATCAGGTCACCGATGACCGCCCGGGCGCCCTCGTTCGCGGCGTAGTGCTCGGAGTAGGCCGCGTCCGCGCCGCGCGCGAACTCCTCGATGTCGACCGGCCATCGGCCTTCCCCGCTCGCCCACGGCCATCGCTCGGCCCGGTAGGCGGCCAAGCCGTCGGCACCTGGGGCCATGACGCCCACCCGTTGGCGTTCGACGACACGGCGCCACGAGCAGCCCCCGAAGGCGCCCCCTGCGGTCGGACGGTGCCGTTCGCCCCGACTGACGTCACGGGCAGCACCGTCAGCCGAACTTCAGGACCACCAGCGGAACCTGACGCAGGGCGCTCAGGGTGAGCGGGAGGCCGGCCAGAGCACAGACGGCACGCATGGCGATGGAACTGTCGGCCTCGCCCGGCTCGATGCCTTCCGCCTCCACGGTGCCGGCGGCTTCGAATGCCGCGCGCAGTTCGGCGGGCATACGGGGAAGATCCTCCTCCAGGGCGAGGCAGTCGACGTCGACCCATGCGACCTGCTTGCCGTCGACGGCATAGGTGAGGCTGGCATCCCCGTTGATGCTGAACACGCTCGTGGCCGCCGTCCGTCCATCGGCGGACAGTGCCTCCGCCGCGTCCTCGAAGGTGAACCCGGAGTCGTCGTAGACGAAGGTCCACTCGCCGACGCGTCCCGCCAACAGCGCCGCGGACGATCCCGGCTCCATACCGAGAGCCGCGCACGGCAGTGACGTCCACTCGTCCGGCCTGCTGTCGGGCAGTTCGCAGGGCTGCATCAACCTCGTTTTGGCGCCGAGCCTTTCCAGCGCCTCCGCCGGTTCGATGCCGTGTACGACGTGCAGGATGTGGTAGGGGTCCTCGGAGGCCAGATCAGTGATCCATATCGGCGTTCCTTCGGGATCGAGCGTGTGCGGCGGGAAGCCGGGCGTGGGCATCATGGACCTCTTTCCTCAGTGGCGCGTGCTGGCCTCCCCGGCAGCGGTGCCGCAGGTGACGCCGGGAGGACCTGCGGCTGGCAACGCCCCGATCGGGGAATGACGACGGTTACCGTAGCCCCCGCCCCCTCGCCGCACCCGGCAACTGGACCTGTTGCACCGGTAATTCAGAACGACGGGAGGCATCCAACGAGCACACGTACTCGCCGTCCTGAGTGGCGAACTCGGCGGCGGGGCACTGAGTCCGGCCGCCTGTCGCCGTACGCGCAGCTGCGGATCACGCGTTTAGACCAGGTCTAAGCTGCTTCAGGCGAGGCCGTCGATCAGGTCCTCGAGGCGGCGCTCCCCGTCCCGGGTCTGCGCGCCGGCGGGCAGTGTGTCGACGACATGGTCGAGCTCGGCAGCCGGCACGGCCCGGTTCACCCAGCCGATCCGTTCCGCGGTCGGGGCATCGACCAGCGGGCCGCTGAGAATGATCTCCAGCGCGCGTGCGCGGCCGACGAGGCCGGGCAGATAGACGGTGCCTCCCGCGCCCGGGATGATGCCCATCGTGTCTTCCGGCTGAGCCAAGCCGGCATGCTCACGAGCCGCGAACCGCATGTCCATCGCGGACAGCAGTTCCGCACCGCCTCCGCGTACCGGCCCGCGCAGCTTGGCGATGGTGATCTGCGGCAGGGTCCGGATGCGTTCGTGCAGCCGCATCATCGGATTCAAGGAGGGGTCCTGCTCCGAGGCGACGTCAAGCGCCGCGAACGACTGAGGGTCCTCGGCGATGCGCATGTCTCCGTGCGCGATGAAGAAGTCCGGGTCCGCGCTGTCGAAAGGGATCACTCGGACGTCGGCGGCGGCGAACATGCCGGGGGAGTGGGAGCGGTGCGCCCCACAGACGGGGGTGGCCTCCCGCGCGGGCAGCGTGGGAGGCCACGAGTCTCGGCTCGGTGCGTCAGGCCCGGCAGGACACGTCGTGCCCGGGTAGCCTGCCGTCGGCCAAGTAGGAGTTGACCTGCGTGTCCGCGCACGAGTTGCCGTACTCGCCGTAGATCCCGTGTTGGTTGGCGCCGGGCAGGGTCACGAGGCGGGAGTGGGACCACCGATCCCGTACCTGCCGGGCGCCGGCATAGGTGGTACGGGTGTCGCCGGTGGCATTGACCAACAGGGCCGGGACGTTGTTGTCGACCACGGTCGGAGCTTCCGCCGGGCCGTCCCAGAACTCGCACGCGGTGATGTTGTACGACAGCGGGGCGGCGAAGGGGTGTTTCTTGCGGGCGGCTTGGATGTCGCGCCAGTAGCTCTGGGTCCCGCGCTGCGTCGCGACATCTCCGCACAGGATGGCGGCCTGCGCGCTGCCCTGTTGTGAACCGGCCTTGGTGGTCATGGCTGCCAGCAGCCCGGACAACTCCGCTCCGGGCTCGGCGTGTTGCCCGTCGGCGGCGTGCGCGAGCGTTCGGGTTGCGGTGGCCAGGTCGGCCCGGGGCTTGTCGAGGTCGCTGCCCAGGCCGCTGAAGTAGACCAGGGGAACGAAGTGTTCGTCGACGCGGAAGTCGCCGACCCGTAGCGGCTTCTCGGCCGCGGCCTGCTGGATGCGACGCACGGTGGCCAGCACTGAGCCGGCGGTGCGGCCCAGGGCGTAGGTGTCGTGCCGGGCGGCAGTCCAGGACGCCCAGGCGTGCAGCGCTCGTTCGTTGGCTTCCGTGGAGTCGGCGAGGAGTGTCTGGGTGTATCGGGCGGGGTCGATGACACCGTCCAGCACCATGCGGTCGGTGCGGCCGGGGAACAGTTCGGTGTAGACCTGTCCGAGGTAGGAGCCGTAGGAGTAGCCGAGGTAGGAGATCTGCTGCGCGCCCAGCGCTGCCCGGACGATGTCCATGTCCCTGGCCGTATTGCGGGTGCTGACGTAGGGCAGCACATCTGCGTTCGTCTCTCGGCACCGCTTCGCGAGGTCGCGCTGACGGGCGACCGAGTGCTTGAACCCGGCCCGGCCCTTGCCGGCCGAGAAGACCGTGGAACCGATGTCCCAGCCGCAGTCCAGCGGCGTGGAGCGGCCGACGAAGCGCGGGTCCAGGCCGATGAGGTCGTACTTCTTGGCGACCTTTCCCATGGCTGCGCCGACGGTGAGCGGCATGTCGAGACTCGGCCCGCCGGGGCCGCCGTTGTTGAGGAGCAGTGGGCCGACGCGGTGTGCTGGATCGGCGGCGCGGAGCCGGGATATGGCTATGGTGAGGGTGCGGCCGCCGGGGTCGGTGTAGTCCAGTGGCACGGTGAGGTCGGCACACTGGGCTCCCGCGTCATCGAGCTTCTGTCCATCGGGGTCGTCGGGTCCTTGCGCACAGTTGTGCCAGTCGATGTCCTGGGTGTGGAATCTCCCGAGGTCCGAGGGCTTCTGGGTCGCATGCGCGGCTGTGACGGGCGACGCTCCCGCTGCCACGGCCAGCATGACGGCACTGGCAACGGCCGCTTGTCCACCTCTGGTCATCTGCATATACGGCACGCTAGGCGCGCGATCGCCCGGTCTCGCTGCGGCCATCCCCCGAGTTGGGCCTGGGGATAGCCCTACTGGGCTCGATCCGCTTTGACGGACATCTGAGATCGATCCATGCCGTCCAGCGCGAGGATCGCGCTTCCTTCCATGGCATTGGCGCCCTCGATCATCCCGTACCGGCACCGCGTGCAACCAACGGGACTTCTTGCTCCGGGCACGCACGCACCACGGTCACGCTCGGCCACCCGTACCCCTCCAGAGCAGTCGAGTTACTTGGGACGGAAGGAGAGCTGCGGCGTCCCGGCTCACTGGGCGCGGCAGGTCCTGAGGTAGCTGAGGAACGATGCCTGCAGCCCGGTCACGTGCGTTTCGTGCATGAGTGCGCTGGTGACGGATCCGCCGCGTGAGGTGAGGCGGTGAAGGAACGTGGCCGTGTTCTTCGTGAGGTTCTGGTAGACCGCCAGGTCTCCGAGGATCTCCTGCTCGTTGAAGGTCACGTGCAGCTTGGTGTCGGGCAGGGTGTCGCCCATTGCTTCCAGCCGGGCGAAGACCTGACTGTCCGCGTTGACGATACCGGGGCTGCCCGCGCCGATGCTCTCGAAGAAGGTGCTTTTGGTGAGCCAGGCGTAGAGACTGAAGAGTCCGCCGTAGGAATAGCCGAAAAGGCCGTGACCGCTCGGGGCCGTGCCGTAGTCGCGTTCGATCCGCGCATGCAGGTCGTCGGTAAGGAAGTCCAGGAACATGTCCCCGCGGCTGTCGCTCAATTCAGCGAGGTAGGCGTCGGCTTGCGCGCGCGTCATCGTGCCCCTGTCGACCCCCATCTCCACCGCATCGATGAACTCCTTCGCGATGGGTTCGCCGGGGGGCACGAGGTCGCGGTTGCGCAACCGCTCCCAGTGCTCGGCTTCCTCGCCCGCGTACCCCACGCTGACTTGCACGTAGGGCTGAACCGACTGCATGGGGTCCAGTTGCGTGACGATGAGTGGAGCGGTCATGCCCACTGCCCAGTTGCCGTCGAGCACGTACACGACAGGCGCCGGCGCCGCGGCGGGGTCGTAGCGCGGTGGCGTGGTGACCCAGATGCCGTAGTCGTGCCCACCCCCGGAGCGCATCTCGAAGTAGTCGGTGTGGGCGAGGCAGCCCTGCCACATGGTGCTCATCTGAGGTCCTTTACGATTTGGCCGGCCTGGATGACGACGACGGCGTTGGTGGGGTCGGAGAACAGTTCCGGGTCTTCGAGCGGGTTGCCGTTCCACAGAACGAGGTCTGCCTGCGCGCCGGGAGTGATGACACCCACCTGACCGGCCAGGCCGAGGATCCCGGCGTTGGTCCGGGTCGCCGCCACGAGCGCTTCCATCGGCGTTTCGAGGGCTGCGCGCAGAGTGAGTTCTTTGCCGCGCCGGGCCTGGGCCGGACCGATGAGGTCGGAGCCCAGCCCGATCCGCACTCCTGCGTGCTTGGCGACAGCGAGGGCCTTCGTCATCTGCTCGCGTACGCCCTTGACTCGGTCGCGGGCCGACTCGGCGAGACCGGCTCCGGCGGTGTCGTGCAGCAGTTGCTCGACGACAGCGAACGTGGGCACGAGGGCGATATCGCGAGCGGCCATCAGGTCCGCCGTGGATTCGTCGAGGCTGGTGCCGTGCTCGACACAGCGCACCCCGGCCTCGACCGCATTTCGTATGCCCTCGTTGTTGTGGGCGTGAACTGTCACATAGGTGTTCCGTGCCTCGGCTTCTTGCACCGCGGCAGCGATCTCTTCGACGGTGAACTGGGTATCGGTCAGTCGGTCATGTGCGCCCACCACTCCGCCGGTCACGCAGAGCTTGAGGAAGGAGGCTCCGCGACGGAAGGCTTCGCGGACGTTGTGCCGCAGCTCGTCCGCGTTGCCCGCCATCATGGACAGGGCGCACAGGCCCGGGATGTGGTGGCTGCTCCACAGCTCGGTGGGTTCCCATTCGGCTCCGTAGTAGCCATGCCCGCCGATCTGGCACTGAACAGGTCCGCACGACAGGACGCGCGGCCCTCTGACCTTGCTCTTCGCGATCGCGGTGACGACACCGCCGTCGATCCCGCCGGTGTCGCGAACCGTGGTGAAACCGGCGTCGAGCGTCGCGCCGGCCGTGGCGAAGATGTCCGCCGCGATCTCGGCGGCGCTGATCTGAAACGAGAAGTGCGGCTGGATCGGGCTGGACAGGCCCAGATGGACGTGGGCGTCGATCAGGCCGGGCGTCATCGTCAATCCCTCGGCATCGAGACGCTCGCCGTGCGCGCCGGAGGCACCGAGTCGGGTGATGCGGCCGTCCTCGACAGTGACGTCGACGTTGCCGGGGTCGCGCCCCGATCCGTCGATGACCGTCGCGCCGACCACATGATCAGGTCCCATCGTCGATCCTCCGCCGTTGCGAATCTTCTTTTCCAATGGATAAACTGCGGGAGTGATCCTGTCAACCTCGCAACGCAACGGCAGCGCGCGCGAACGACTCCTGGCACGGCTTCTCGACGCCTTCGGTGAGGCCCTTCCCCCACCGGAGATGTCGCTCCGTGAGATCGCCGCCCGGATCGAGACCAGCCACGCCCTGCTGCGCTACCACTTCGGGTCGCTCCCGGGCGTCTTGGCCGCCATGCTCACGGCCCAGCGATCCCGTGACAACGAAGCACTTCTGGAGGCCGCCCAGCAGGGCACCTTCGACGATTTCGTCGCGGCGATCTGGCGTACTTACACCCGGCCGGAGCAGCTGTCGCGTGTCCGCGGCTTCTTCTACGTCGTCGGCCTGGCCGCGTACGCCCCCGAGGACTTCCGTGAGTTCGTGGAGTCGATCGACGACCTGACCGTGATGCTGTCCTCACTCGCGGAACGCGAAGGGCTCAAGGCGAAGGAAGCGCGGGAAGTGGCCACCGTCACCGTTGCCGCGATTCGCGGCCTCCTCCTGCAGGAAGTCCTCACTCCCGGCACCCGCTCGGACGACGCGGTCACCTTGATCTTGCGCATGAGCGAGAGCCGAAGAGAGGGCCGACCCGATCCACGATCACGTCCGGAACGTTGAGGGGCCCTGGTCCGGCAAGAAGAAGGTGAGTTGGAACATGACTGAGAGCACAGACATAGTCGTCGTCGGGGCCGGGGTCATCGGATCCTCCATCGCTCTCGAACTGGCGCGCAGTGGCCTGCGGGTGGTCGTGGTCGACAAGTTCGGCGGCGCAGGCAACGGCTCCACCAGCGCCTCGAGCGCCGTGGTCCGCTTCACATATTCCACGATCGCGGGCGTCAGTGCTGCGTGGGAGTCCCGTCACTGCTGGGAAGCATGGCGCGACCATCTCCAAGCACCCGCCGGTGAACCCCTCGCAGCGTTCAACCGCTGCGGCGTCACCCTGCTGGACGTGGCCTTCGCACCCCGCAGCCTGTTCACGCGCCACTTCGACAAGGTCGGTGTCCCCTACGAGCAATGGGATGCACAGGAGCTGTCCGAGCGGTTGCCCGCCGTGGACACCGGCCGGTATTTCCCGCCCCGCCCCGTGGACGACGACGAGTTCTTCGCCGACGCGTCCGCGCGGCTCGGTGCTCTGCACACACCGGACGGGGGCTTTGTCGACGATCCGCAACTCGCCGCGCACAACCTTGCTACGGCGGCCCAGCGGCACGGAGCCGTCTTCCGGTGGAAGGCCCCCGTCAGCGCGGTGATCCGGAGCGGGGGGCGCGTGCGCGGGGTGCGCCTCAAGGATGGCACCGAACTGTCCGCCGGCGTGGTCGTCAACGCGGCCGGTCCGTGGTCGGGACAGCTGAACCGGCTCGCGGGAGTGGGCGGCGACTTCTCCGTCGGTCTGCGGCCGCTGCGCCAGGAGGTGCACCACGTAGCGGCGCCCGCCGGCTACCACGACGCCGGCGGCGACGGGCACGCACCGGTGCTGGCCGATATGGACCTCGGTACGTATATACGGCCCGAGGGCCGGGAGTTCCTGCTGGTCGGCGGCACGGAACCCGAGTGCGACCCGCTGGAATGGCTCGACGAGCCGGACGACGGGAGCCCTCTTCCGACCGTGTCGCGGTTCAGGACGCAAGTGACGCGTGCGGCTCGCCGACTGCCCGGCCTGCGCGTTCCCAACAAGCCCCGGGGTGTGGCGGGCGTGTACGACGTGACCGACGACTGGACCCCCGTGTACGACCGGACCGAACTTGCCGGTTTCTACGTGGCCATCGGCACCAGCGGCAATCAGTTCAAGAACGCGCCGCTGGTGGGCCGCCTCATGACCACGCTGATCCATGGTGTCGAGGGCGGGCACGACCACGACCGCAGTGCGCTCACGCACACCTGCGAACACACCGGGCAGACCATCGACCTCGGTGCGTTCTCACGCCGACGTAGGCCGGCCCCGTCCACGGGCACAGTCCTCGGCTGACGCCGGGCCGCCGGGGGCCGGTCAGGCGGCTGATGCGCTCGCGGTCATCCGGCAGCGCATCAGCCATCTGACGGCGCGAGAAGGCACACGGAGCTGCAGGAGCTCGCCGACTGGGAGCACACGGCTGTGGTGGTGCACTGGGTGCGGCTCGGGCACGGCCGGCACCGGCTCTTGGCGAACCCGGCCATGATCAGCGGGGCCCGCGGTGGGTGAGGAAGTCGGGTAGGGGCGGTGCCGGTGGAGGTGTCCCGGGAGCCGGAGGGTGTCCTTTCCGGTGGCAAGGATCCTGGTCTTGGGCTTGGTGGGGTTCTTGCCCGGGCGGACCGGTCGGCCGTAGCGGTGCCCCCCGGCCTCATCGACCAGTTCGCCCAGCAGGCGAAGGGAGGCGCAGACTACTTCTTCGAGTGCGGCGCGGACCGCTTCGGTGATCAGGTCCAGGGGCCGGCCTGGTGCGCGAGCGCGTACGACCCAGCGCAGCGACTCCACCCACGTCCTGGCCGCGGTGCGCGACCTGACCCGCCTGGAGCACCTGCACTGTCAGATGCGGGACTCGCCACCGGGACGGGGGCGGAGGGACAACAGGCACCTCGACAGTTGCGTCGGTCGGCGGAACTACCCGGGCATGCCCGTTGACCATGCTGTCGCACCGGGAAACTGCAAGGTCCCCGACAGAGTCAAGCTCAAGAAGTGGAGCCGGCGTTGCCGGCCCCACTCTTGGGCGACGCGACGTGTCGGGTAGGGATCAGCCGTCGGACCGCACGGGCTCCAGCTTGATGCTGAAATGGCGAAGGATCGGCGACTGGCCCACGATGCGGTAGCCGTGCACCGATTCGGGGTTTTTGGCTATGTCCGCCAGGGTGGCGGCGACATGGTCGTAGTGGCTGCGGGTGTAGACCCGACGGGGGAGTGCCAGCCGCACGAGTTCATAAGGTGCGGTCTTGACGGAGTTGCCTTGTTCGTCCTCTTCTCCGAGGTACAGGCTGCCCAGCTCCGCCGAGCGGATGCCTCCGCGGAGGTAGAGCTCACAGACCAGTGCGGTGCCCGGGTACTGGTGCGGGGGGATGTGGGGCAGCAGCCGCCCGGCGTTGACGTAGAGGGCGTGCAGGCCTGCCGGCTCCACGATGTCGACTCCGGCCTCGCGGATGCGCGTGGCGAGGTAGGCGGCTATGTCGGCGCGTTCGGCGAGGTAGGCCGGTTCGGTGACTTCCACGAGTCCGCGGGCCATCATGTCGAGGTCACGGCCGGCCAGGCCGCCGTAGGTGGTGAAGCCCTCGGTGGCGATGAGCAGGCCCGCGCACTTCTCGGCGAGTTCAGGGTCCTTGAGACCGATGAAGCCGCCGATGTGGACGATGCCGTCCTTCTTCGCGCTCATGACGCAGCCGTCCGCGAGGCGGAAGGCTTCCTCGGCGACCTGGCGGGGGGTGCGGTTGGCGTAGCCGGGCTCGCGCTGGGTCACCAGCCAGGCGTTCTCCGCGAAACGTGCGGCATCCAGGATCAGGGGCACGTCGTGGCGGCGGCACAGTTCGGCGGTCCGGTGCAGGTTCTCCATGCTGACCGGCTGGCCACCGCCACCGTTGTTGGTGATGGTCATCAGCACGGCCGCCACGGGCGCTTGATGCGCGTTCTCCAACGCCTGCTCGAGGGCGAACAGGTCGATGTTGCCCTTGAACGGGTAATCGCTGTCGAGGTCCTTCGCCTCGGCGCAGGGCAGGTCGTAGGCCTGGCAGCCGGTCAGTTCGACGTTGGCGCGGGTGGTGTCGAAGTGGGTGTTGGACAGCACGCTCGTGCCGGGCTTGAGCAGCGCGGAGAACAGGATGCGCTCGGCGGCGCGGCCCTGGTGTGTCGGCAGGATGTGGGGGTATCCGGTGAGTTCGGAGACGACCTCGTGCCACCGGTAGTAGCTGCGGCTGCCGGCGTAGGACTCGTCGCCGTGCATGCCCGCGGCGAGCTGGTCCGCGGAGATGGCTCCGGTCCCCGAGTCGCTCAGCAGGTCGATGGTGACCTCGTCGGCACGCAGATCGAAGGGGTTGTAGGCGACCCGCTTCAGCGCGGCCTCGCGCTCCGCTCGGGTGGTGAAGGAGATCGGTTCTACAACTTTGATGCGGTACGGCTCCACGAGACTTCCTTTGGTGCGGTGTGCGGGATGGCGTGATCGGCGGCCTTGCGACCGGAGTTCAGAGCGCTCTGGGTGCGTTGTGCAGCTAACAGGCCTACCTGCGCGTACTGCTCTGTCGGCGCCCTGGTCAGATAGGCCTCAGAGGACAGATAGGCCGTGATGCGGGGCCGGCGGTTTCGCTCGTACACGAGAGCGAGGTAGGCGATCAGCCCCACACCGTCGGTGAGCTGTCGTTGTGTGAGAGCGCGCAGGCTTTGGCGCAGGACCGTGGGGTCCATGCCGAACCGGGTCAGCAGGGCGGTTGCCCGGTCGAGGGCCTCCTCGTCGTCGCGCACGTAGTCACGGACGGGGATGTGGAGCGTGAAGCCGCTGGGGTCGCTGTCACCTTCGGTGAAGGAATGGCAGGTGAGCGCGGGCCGCCGCAGCAGGCGCGGCATACCGTCCCCTTGCTGCCCGGATGGCCGGAGGGATCCGGCGGCCGCGTGGAAGAAGTGCCGGATGTCTGCCGATGCGGCCCCGGAGTCATGGCTGAGCGCGCAGGCGTCGTCGGCCGACATACGCGTGTGCTTCACGTAGACCTTGACGCGAGGTGACTCCCAGGAGCCCAGGTCCAGTGCGAGGAACGGATAGCCCGCCGCGGGGGGAAGCTGCGCGAAGGCCTTGTCGTAGCCAAGTCGGCGTAGCGCCTCTTGCACGGTGTGTGCGGCGTGCTCGGGTCCGGCGGCGGAGGGGTTCAGATAGACCTTGACGCCGGGGACGCCTCCCGCGCGCAGATCGAGCGCGTACCACAGTGACAGCGGCCCCTCGGCCGTGGCGGGGAGGAACAAGTCGTGCAGGGCGTCGAGTTGACCGGTGGAGAAGTTCCAGCGGGCGGCCATCGCGTGGATGGCCTCGAGTCCGGCACGGCCGCTGTCGCCCATGTCCTCGTGGGCCCATCCGGGCTCCACGAGTACCCGCAGTGCCGGGGTGGCGTCCGACGTGCTGGCCAGGGAGAACTCGACGGGGGTGTGGTCGTCGGAGAGGAAGCTGGGCGACGCCGGGGGCAGAGACAACGGTCGCCGGGCGGAGTCCGCGAGGGAGTCGAGCAGGACCTGTCCGTACAGCGCGGTGTCCGCCTCGCTCAGGCCCACCGTGGCGCCGAGGCGCTGTAGTTGTCCCAGCACGTGATCGCCGAGCGTTGCCTTGCCGGGTTCGTCTGCCGGTATGCCCGTCTCCGGCAGGGACGTCATCGCGTTCCTCGCACGGCACGGCGCAAGGAGCGTTTGCAGGGTGCGGAGGTACGGGGACGTGCTGCGCCGACGAGGCGGGAGACGAGGGCCGATGCGCCGTGAGCGGCGGGTATTCGGCCCTGCGCCTTTTCGGGGTCGTCGCACCCGCACGCGTTCCTGCTGCTGGGTGTGGTGCGCCGTTGGCCCGGCCGGTTGCCTGCGGAATGGGGCGCGGAGGTTGCGAGGTTCACTGCCTCTCCTTCATCTCGTGTCACTCCAGACACTCCGCGCTGTCCTACCCCAGCAGTTGATCTTTCATGCAGGCTACAACAACTGCCTGTGTCGTCTGCATCACAGGGGGTGTACTGGCTACTGGCCCGTCAGCCACCTCACGAAGCTGCTCCAGCGCGCCGGCTTGCCGGTGGCCTGAGGCTCCGCGGGCGCGGGCGTGGGCGCCTGGGGTGGGTGCGCCTGGTGGCGGGGGGACGCGGCCGTCGGCGCAGGCGCGGCCGCGGGGCGCGGGGTGACCGCCCCGAAGCGGACGGGCAGGCTGGCCAGAGCCCGGTTGAAGGGGCCGGGTCGCCAGGCGAGGCTGTCCGCGGGGACCGCGAGTTCCACGTCCGGCAGCGCGTTGAACAGAGCCTCCAGGCCGGTCAGGGCGATGAGCCTGGCCGGTTCCTTGGACGGGCAGGCGTGCGGGCCCGCGCTCCAGGCCAGATGACCGCGGGTGTCGGCCCCCTGGTCCGCGAGTGCCGTGTTGGCGGCACCGAAGGACACCAGGACCAGCTCACCGGCGCGGACCTTGTCGCCGGCCACGTCTGTGTCGGAGACCGGGTAGTGCGGCGCGTAGTTGGACATGGGCGCGTTGCGCCACAGGGTGTCATCCAGGGCCTTGTCGAACTGTCCGTTGCGGGCGTACTCCTCAACGGTCAGCATCGTGTAGAAGGCGTTGCCGATGAGGTTGCCTTCCGGCTCGCCGCCCGCGCCGAGGAGCAGCACCAGCGTGTGCGCCAGTTCCTCGTCGGTCAGCTGTGCCGGGTGCTGCATCAGGTAGGACGTGATGTCCTCCCCGGGATGGACGCGCTTGAGTGCCACCAGCTCGCCGACCGCCTGGAGCAGGACCTGGCTGGCCTGCTCGGCATTGACGCCGTCGAACATGCCGGAGATGCCGAACAGGACCCGGTCGCCGATCTCCGCCGGGCAGCCGAAGAGTTCGTTGAAGACGTACAGGGGGAGCTGTTGCGCGTAGTCCCTGAGCAGGTCGGCACTGCCGCGAGCGCTGAACTGGTTGATGAGGAACTGGGCGGCCTGGTTGACGATGCGGCTCAGCCGGCTGTTGCTGACGCGGGCGAAGCTCTCGGTGATGGCCTGCCGCAGTCGTACGTGCTCGGCGCCGTCGGTGAACATGCAGTTCGGCCGGTAGGCCAGCAACGGCAGGACCGGGCTGTCGGGGCGGATGAGGCCCTCGTTCAGCGCACGCCAGCGGCGCGCGTCCTTGCGGAAGGTGGTGGGGTCCTGCAACAGCTCAAGAGCCGCGTTGTAGTCGGTCACCAGGGTCGCCTCCACGCCGGGCGCGATGGTGACCGGCGCCGTGGGGCCGAGCTGGTGCATGTAACGGTAGTACGCGTGCGGGTTGGCGGCGAACTCCGGGGTGTCCAGGGATATGCGCTGCCCGCTGCCGTGTGCGGGGCAGCCGGGCGGGGGTACGGGAGGGGTTGTCATGCGTGCTCCAGGGCGGCGCGCTTTTGCAGATAGCGGACCATGGTGATCAGGGCGTTGACGGACGACGCTTTGTCGCGCGCGTCGATGGTGACGACCGGGGTGTCGGGCAGCAGGTCGAGCGCCTCCCGGACTGCTTCGGGGGTGTGTACCGCGCTGCCGTCGAACTGGTTGAGGGCCACGGCGAAGTCGAGGCCGTAGCTCTCGACCAGATCCATGACCTCGAAACTGTCGGCCAGTCGCTCGGGGTCCACCAGGACCAGGGCGCCCAGCGCTCCGCGGGCCATGTCGTCCCACAGATTGACGAACCGCTGCTGGCCCGGTGACCCGAACAGATACAGCACGATGCGCTCGCTGAGGGTCAGGCGACCGAAGTCCAGGGCGACCGTAGTCGTGGTCTTCCCCTGAACTCCCTTGAGGTCGTCGACTCTCTCCGAGAGGCTTGTCATCTGCTCCTCGGTGGACAGCGGCGCGATCTCGGAGAGCGAGCCGATCAGAGTGGTCTTGCCGACGGCGAAGTGCCCGACGACCAGGATTTTCACCGCAGTCTGCTGCGCACCGCTGCGCACGTAGGCGTCTTCAGACAGAGAGAGCCTTGAGACCATCGAGCACCTCCTGAAGCAAGGCCTTGTTGGCGAGACGAGCCGAGGGCACCGGCGCACGGGTGACCAGGTAGCCCCCCTCGGCGAGGGAACTGAGCAGCACCTTGACGACACCCAGAGGCAGCTGGGAATGGGCGGCGATCTCAGCGACCGAGAGGTAGCCGCTGGAGCACATCTCCAGGATCTGCTGCTCCTCGGGCGAGAGCCGCTGGGGGCGCTGCTGATCGTCGGTGGATGTCGTGACGAGAGTGATGAGGGCGAACGCGCCCTCGTCGAGCAGGTCACGCCCACGGGTGATGACATAGGGCCGGACTAATTCTCCGGCCTCGGACACGAGCTCGGGCTCGGTACGGTCCGGATGCGTCATGAGGTGACCGTGTCGGTGCGGCGGGCGGTCGACATGGCCTTGCCCAGTCGGCTGACCAGTTGCTGCATGCGATACGTGATGTCTCCCATGTCGACCTCGGCGGACGCCGCCACGGCGAGGTAGGAGCCACCTCCCGCGGCATTCAGGAACACCCAGCCACCGTCGAACTCGATGAGCGTCTGGCGCCAGGTCGTGCCGTCGTCGCCACAGAAGAAGCCGACGGACCGGCTGAGCGACTGCAGTCCGCTCACGGCGGCGGCCACCTTGTCGGCGTCGTCCCGGCCGATCTCCGCGGTGCGGGACATCTGCAGGCCGTCAGCAGAGATCAGGACCGCGTGCAGGGCATGGGGGATCGCCAGCGCGTCCTCGAGCATCCAGGACAGGTCGTCGCTCACGGGGCATCGAATCCTTCGTGTGTATCGGCAGGAGTGTCGCGTTCGGCGGCCGGTACCCCCGCACTTCGGCCGCTGAGAGTGCCGCGCTGGAATGCGCCCATGGCCGCCACCCGTGCCTCCGCCGACCGGGCCGGCGGCGCGGTCGCTTCCTCGGGCTGGTTGTCCGGCACGAGTGCCATGGCGCGGCGCTTGTTCTGTCGCCGGGGCAGGTCGCCCGCTGTCGTCGCGGGAGCCGAACCGCTGTCCCCTGTGCCCGCGTTGGCTCCTTGCGTTGCGGCGGGCCTCGCGGGTTCCGGCATGTCGGTCAGCAACTCCTTCGGCACCATCACCACCGCTCGGACGCCGCCGTAGGGAGAAGTGCTGTCGATGGTGACCGTGAACCCGAAGCGCGCGCACAGCGCACCGATCACCGCGAAACCGAACGCGGGAGGATTGCCGAGTTCGGAGACGCTCACCGCGGACCCACTGGACAGCAGGGCTGTGGCGGCCGTCTTCTCTTCCTCGCTCATCCCGACGCCTGCATCGTCGATCACGATGCACATGCCCTTGGGCACCGTCCGCACTTCGACGTCGACCATGGAGGACGGCGCCGAGTAGCTGGTGGCGTTGTCGAGCAGTTCGGCCACCGTCAGCGCGACCGGCTCGACGGCGCGGCTGGTCACCGCGATGTCCACCCGCGAGGCGATGTCGATGCGCTGGTAGTGCCGAATACGGCCCTGAGCTGCGCGGATCACGTCGTAGATGGATGCCGCGTCCCGCTGCCGGCCGAGCCACCCGCCGCAGAGCACGGCAATGGACTGTGCACGCCGGTTGAACTGCGAGTTCATGTGGTCGACGTCCAGAAGATCCCGCAGCACGGCCGAATCGCCGTACTTCTTCTGCAGCCCGGAGATGGCCCGCTGCTGTTCCGCCGCGAGGCCCTGAAGGGTCTGCATCGCAGACTTCAGTACGGTATTGGTGGCGTTCTCCGCCTCTTCCTTTGCCTGTCGGACCACCTCGTCGTAGCCCCTGCGGAGCTCTGCGATGGTGGTCTGGAGGTCAGCGTGGCTGCCCTGGAGTGCGGTCAGTTCGCTTTCAAGTCCCCGCTTCTGACGGCGCAACGACTCAGCCGTTTTTCGCTGGCGAACGACCACCATGGTGGCGACAGGGACGCCGGCAGCAAGCGCCCAGACCGTCGGATCCTGCAAAATTGTCATGTGACTCTCTTTGAGCGGCTGGAGTCCAGCTCTCGGATCTGTCCATGCGGACCCTCGGCGTGGGCAGCCTTCACCACCCGGAGAGCCCCCTGGCTGTAGCCAAGCCGAGGAAAAAGTCCACGTGGCATGTGCCCGAGATCGTAACACCAAACGATCATGACGTACTGTCAAGTGCGCCACGCCGTGGCGACGTTGGCGAAAAAGTCATGCTCAGGTCAGTGAAGAAGATGTGAGCGCGACGTGGAGACACATAACAGCAGGCCACGCACTGGGTCGCCCAGCAGTGCGCTGTCCGAGTTTCCGCAGCGCAGGGACGCCCTCACCTTGTGACCGGATGCCCGCGCCGGAACGCGGGCCGGCAAGGCGAAGCACGGGCGGGAGGCGTCCGCTCAGCGCAAGATGGCCAATTTGGGCGCGGCTGGGGGAGTGCGAGGCGTCGACGACTCTGACGCACCCAGTTCGCGCCTCTGTGCTCCGTCGCGTCTATAGCCCCTCGCACACGACAGAATGCGCCCTTTGGGAAGGTGGCGTCTCAACTCTGCATTCCAGGGCACCTGCATCTGCCCGGGCCAGAGGGCACCCCGGCGTTCCGGTTCGCGTTCGGTGGGTTGCCGACGGTGCGGTCAGTGCGATGGGTCCGGGTCCGGCCGGTGGCGGTCGGGCCCGTCCTCGGGCCGGTTTTTCCGGCATCCAGTCGTCCGGCATCCTGCTGGCGGTCACCGGGCCGTGGCGGCGCCGGCGCGGTCAGGGCCCGTCGCGGCGTTGACCGCACGCACGGATTCGTCGTCGATGCGCGCGTACCAGCCAAAGGAGTCGGCGGCGAGGTCGGTGATCACGCCGTCGAGGGGCCATTCCTCGATCAGCTTCCCGCCGCGCAGGCTCAGCGCGCGACACACGCCGCCCGCGGTGGCGTAGACGGTGCCGCCCGCGATCACCGGTGGTACCTGGGCGGTGGTGTCGAACGTCGCGAGCCACAGGCTCGTGCCGCGGCGCAGGTCGATCGCTTGCAGGGTCGTGTCGTTGGCCCAGTGCAGCAGGGCGCCGTCGGCGGTGACGGGGCCGTGCCCACCGCCGGGCAACCGCCGCCACCCGGCGTCGAGCCCGGCGCTGGGGACGCTCCAGCGGGCCGCGCCGTCCGCGGGGTCGAAGCCGATGAGCCGTCCGGCGCCGCCGGCGAGCAGGAGCCCGGTCGCGGGGTGCGTGCGGCCGGCGGGGACGTGGCCGAGCGCGGTGCTGCCGCGGCCGGCGGCGACCTTCATGTCCGCCCGGTGCAGCCGACGGCCGTCGCGTGCGTGGACGACGTGCAGTTCGGCGTCCTCGGTGAGGAGGCCGAACCGGTCGGCGCCCAGGGAGATGGGAGCGGTGAGAACCTGCTCGTCGTCGGCCAGTCCTTGGTACGTCCACAGCGTTCGTCTGGTGGTGGCATCGAGGCAGAGCGGTGGGCCGCCGAGCGGCGAGGGTGTGGGCGCGAGGAACAGCGCGGGGCCGGAGACGGCGGGCTTGTGCCAGTCCGCGACACCTTTGTCGAGGGTCCAGGGGGAGCCGCCCGAGGGCAACACGCGGGAGCGCAGCGCCTGCTGGGTTCCGCCGTCCTCCCCGCTGCTGAGGGTCACCAGACGCCGGGCGGCGACGACGAACCACCGGAGCTCATGTCCAGGGGCGTCCTGTGGTTTCCACGGGTCGCCGTCGGTCACGTCCCGTACCTGGCCGATGATTCCGGGCGCGATGAGTGAGCCGTCGATGACACCCCACAGGGGCTGGGGCGCGTCGGTGGTGGCGCTGGGCGTCTGCCAGCGTCGGGTGCCGGTGCGCGCGTCGGCGGCGCGGATCAGTCCCTGCGTGTCGGCGTAGGGCCTGGTCCCGTGTACGAGCACGGTGGACCCGCTGAGCAGGGTGCCCTTGAGCGCGCCGCCGTCGGTGCGCAACGTCCACCGGACCTTGCCCGGCCGCGAGGATCCCTGCTCGACGCGGAGCCCGGCGTCCTCGTCGTCCCCCTCCCTGCCCTCGCCCGGCGACGAGTGCGAGATCCCGTAGCCGAGGAGCCCGGCGAAGCCGGCACCGGTGAGGGACAGGAGGGAGCGGCGGGTGAGGGTCTGGCGGCGCTCGGAACGGAGGGCGGCGGCGCGGTCCAGGGGAGTGGGCCGGGTAGGAGCGGGGCGGGTAGGGGCGGGCCGCGTGGGTGCGGGTGCGGGTTCGCTCCTGGTGGGTTCCGTGTGCGCCGGGGCGGGGGTGATCAGGGATTGGAGTGGCTCGTCGCGCCACCACAGGGGAGCGGCGGGATCGGAGGTCCGTGCGAGGACGTCGGCCACGGAGGGCCGAGCGGCCGGGTCCTTGCGCAGGCACTGCGCGACGAGATCACGCAGCCCGCCGTCCGTCGGTACGCCGGTGAGGTCGGGCTCCTCGTGTGTGGCGCGGTAGAGCAGCACCGCCACGGGCCCGGAGCCGAAGGGGTGCTCTCCGCGGGCGGCGAAGGCAAGGACCGCGCCGAGCGCGAACACGTCCGCGGGCGGCCCGACGTGGGCTCCGTTGATCTGCTCTGGGGCCATGAACCCGGGGGTGCCGATCATCGCCCCCGCCTCGGTGAGCACCCGGTCATTCGCGGCGCGCGCGATGCCGAAGTCGATGACGCGGGGGCCCTCGCCGGTGAGCAGGACGTTCGACGGCTTGAGGTCACGGTGCACGATGCGGGCCGCGTGGATACTGGTCAGGGCCTCGGCCAGATAGGCCCCGAGCGACAGCGTGACACCGGCGTCGAACAGCGCTCCGGCGGCCCGCGCCTGACGCAGCGTCACGCCGGGCAGGAAGGCAGTGGCGAGCCACGGCACCGAGGAGTCCGGGTCGGCATCGAGCACGGCGGCGGTGTACGCCCCGGTCACGGCCCGCGCGGCGGTGGCCTCCCGACGGAACCGCTCCCTGAAGTGCTCGTCGGTGGCGAGGTGTTCGTGCACGGTCTTCACCGCGACGAGCCGCCCCCCGGGACTGCGCCCGAGATAGACCTGTCCCATCCCCCCGGAACCGAGCCGCCGCATGATCCGATGCCCGCCGAGCGCCGCCGGGTCACCGGCCAGGAGAGGGGTTCCGGGCAACGCGGGGGGTGTGGGGCCGGGGGCTGCTGCGCTCATGAGTGCTCCGGGGTGCGGGGCGGGGTCGGGGGTTCGGGCGGCGCTGCGCTCATCTCGCCGGGAGTGTTGGCGTCACGGCGGTGCGGGGCGGGGGCTGCTGCTAGGTGTGGGCGTACGGGCGGCGCCGCCGGGTGGTGGTGTCATGTCCGCTCCGGGCCACTGATCGCGTACAGCGTGCCGTCCGCGCACAGGTGAACCAGGCCGCCGCTCGCGGTGGCGATGTCTACGTTCGTGACGGCGTCCAGGGCCAGGGCCCACTGCGGCACACCCGTGGCCGCGGCCAGGGCGTGCAGCCCCCAGGTGGGCTCGCCCGAGCCGCCGGGTTCCGGACCGGCGACGTACAGCAGGCCGTCGGCGACAAGCGGAGTGTCCCCCAGGACGCGGACACCCTCGCGGGTCCAGCGAACCGTGCCCGATACCGCCTCATACGCTCGGACGCCGTCCGTCGTCGAGGCGAACACCAGGCCGTCCGCGGCGGTCGTGGTGATGAGCGAGCCGGCGTCCACGGAACGGGTCCAGCGGACGCGGCCGGTGGCCAGGTCGACGGCTTGGATCGCCTCCCCTTGCACGTAGTAGCGGGTCCCCTTCGCGCCGGGATGAACCTGCGGGCGCCGCGCGCCGCCCTCGATCTCCGTCTCCACTGTGCCGTTCGAAGCCCGCAGGACGATCAGCGACTCGTCCTGCGGGTAGGCGTCCGTGCCGGGTATTCCCGGGTTCGCGGAGACGGCCAGGGCGATGCGTCCGCCCGCCTGATCGGCACCGATCACCTCGCCCGCACTCCCTTCATGGAACCAGCGCGGCTTTCCCGTACGGGAGTCGAAGGCGTACGCCCGCCACTTGCGGCCCCAGGCGCTCCGGCGGGCCCGAGCGGTGCCGTACGCGGCGTAGGTCAGCAGACAGACGACCTCGTCGGCCATGATGAACTGCGCCTCGTTCCCCTCCAGTTCACTCGGCTCGGCGTCGAACGTGGGCCGAGGGCGGTGCGGGTTTCGGGACAGCAGGCCAGAATCCCAGGCCTTGCGGCCCGTGGCCCTGTGCAGGGCCACGAGCTCGGCGTGGAAGAGCGGTTCACGCAGGACGTAGACCAGGTCACCGCGGGCGTCCACGCTCCGCAGGTCCTCAGCCGGGTACTCCCAGCGCAGGGTGCTGGTGACCGCGTCCAACCGCATGGCGGCGGCATTGTCGATGACGTACAGATCGTCGCCCTCGCGCACCATCGAGCCCCCATACGTGATTTCGCCGATGCCGGTCTTCCACCGCAGCCGTCCCCGCGGCAGTCGCCTCCGCCGCGCGTCGGACGGCTCGCCGGCGCCGCCGCCGTCTGCCTGGTTCAAAACGATCCCCGTGGCGGTGGCGACTCCCGCCGTGGCGAGCGCGGTACCGGCCCAGGCGAGCAGGCGCCGACGGGACGCGGGAGCGGGGCGGGCCGGCCGCGCACCGGACCGGGGCTCGCGCGGGGGCCGGCTGGTGGTGTCGGGTGGCAGTGCATCGGTCTTGGCGGCGGACCGTTGCGGTGGCGGTGCGTCAGTCCTGGTGGCGGGCGGTTTCAGCGGCGGAGCGTCAGCCCTGTCGGCGGGCGGCGGCGGGCTCGCCGCCGCCCTCTCCCCTTCTGCTTCCTCCGCGCCCGCGACCAGCTCCGCGACCGCGTCCTCCTGGCGGCGCACCATCCCCGACACCGGTTCCCGCTCCCACCACGGCACGTCGGCGGCCCGCGCTCCGCACCAGGTGAGGATCTCCCCGACCGGCGGCCGGTCCCCCGGTTCGCGGGCGAGGCAGCGGCCGAGGAACGTGCGCCAGGAGGAGTCCGGCAGGCCCTCCAGGTCGGGCTTGTCGTGCAGCGTGCGGTACAGAACCGCGGGCGCGCCGCCCATACCGAACGGGGCGCGGCCCGTGGCCGCCAGGGTGAGGACCGCGCCGAGGGCGAACACGTCGGCCGCGGGGCCCGGCCTACCGTCACGGGCCAGTTGCTCCGGGGCGATGAAGCCGGGCGAGCCGATCGCCTCGTCGGCGGCGGTCAGGCTCTCTTCGGCCGCGCTCTTCGCGATGCCGAAGTCGAGGACCTTCGGGCCGTCCCGGCCGATGAGGATGTTCGACGGCTTCAGGTCACGGTGCGTGAGCCCCGCCGCGTGCACCCCGGTCAGCGCCTCCGCGAGTGCCGCGCCCAATGAGGCGAGTTCGGCGCAGCCAAGTGGCCCGTGTGCGACGACTGCCGCCGTGAGATCGGGCCCCGCGCAGAACTCCGTGGCCAGCCACGGCTCCGCGGCATCCGGGTCGGCATCGAGGACCGCCGCGGTGAAAGGCCCGACGACGGCACGCGCGGCCGCCGTCTCCCTGCGGAACCGCTCCCTGAACTCCGGCTCCGCCGCGAGGTGTTCGTGCACCGTCTTGACGGCGGCGAGCCGCCCGGACACGGAACGCGCCAGACGCACCCGCCCCATACCGCCCTCCCCGAGCGGTGCGACGATCCGATATCCGCCGATCACCACCGGCCCGCCCTGTGCGGCCTGCGCCATACCCTGGCTTCCCCCTCCGCCCCGGCCGAACCTCCGGACCCCCGCTCCTGCGGACGATCTGTGCGACGCCTGCGGAGCATCCTATGGTTGCAGCGAAGAGCGAAGGCAATGGTGTCTTTCGCGGGCCGCGGAAACGATTCGACGACGCGGCTACGTCCAGCCCTGACCGGGTTCGTCGGCCCACCCGGGGGTTGGTGTGATGGCTGCTTTTCCTTGCTCGGTTCGACGTGAGGCCCCTCGCGGGTTTCAGCAGGCAGGCCGCGCCCGAGGTAGCACGACGTGGGCGCCCGCGTCGCCGCTCCTGCCGCTGACGACCAGTCAGCTGTCCCGGCGGCACCGATGGGCGACGAACCGGTCGAGGAGCTCACCGGACCACGGGGCGGAGCTGGTCGAGCTCCCGGTCTGGGCGCCGGGCAGAGGGAGAAGACCCCCACCAGCCGCCGTGAGCCCGCACGGGCAACTCCCCAAAGCTCGTGGGCCGCCAGCGCAGCATCGTGAGCGGGTGCGTGGAGACGGCGGCGGCCACGATCCGGTCGTCCAGTCGGCCCTCAGCGCCGCTGCGTCCGTATTCGGCGCCGTGCCCCTGGTCAGCGGCGAGGGGTGTGCAACGTGTCGACGCTGATCGTCAGCAGAACGCGTTCCTGCTGTTGGCCGCCGAACTGTGGGTAGGGGCGCCCCAGATACTTGTGTGCCAGCTTGTCGATGTGCTCCTCGGCGCCCTGCGTCGTGGACGATGCGACCATGCCACGGGCTGCCCAGTAGCGGGCCGGCGCGCTCGGGTCGGCGATGGCGACGGCGACGCGTGGGTCGCGGGCGATGTTCTTCGTCTTCTGGTGCGTGGTCACCGTGTTGATGAGGATGTTGCTGCCGTCGGTGTCGACCCAGGTCTGGGTGATCTGCGGGGATCCGTCGGGCATGAGGGTGGTCAGGAAGCAGAGGGCCGGCGTGTGCAGGACATCGACCAGGTCATTCGGCAGGTTCATTGGTGGCTTTCTTGTCTCGCGGTGTGGCGGGGACGCCGAAAAGGCGATCGATGAGTTCTTCGTCCGGTTGCCTGGCGGGCAGCTCGGCATGCTGGAGCCCGGCGAGTGCCACGGTCAGGGCGCGTCGCCACAGCTCTGGGTCGATGTGCCGGGCGGTATCCATCACCGCACCGACCATGAGGTGGATCGTGACCAAGTCGGCGGGCACGACCGTGGCCGGTAGCTGGCCGGCCTGGATCGCCCGCTCGAGCAGATCCGCCGCGAGTGGCGTGATCTGAGCGCGCCCCCGGATCACGAGTTCGGACGACTGATGACCGCCGCGCAACAGCTGGCCGAGGCCACGGTTGCCTGCCTCCAGTTCGAGCTGCCGCTCCATGAACCAGGTGAGTCCGCTCCAGGGGTCGTCGGACTGGCACGCCTGCCGGGCGATCTCGACAACGGCGTCGATGTGCTCGGCGAACAAGATGTCCACGAGCTCCTGCCGATCGGGGAACCGACGGTAGACGGTGCCCATGCCGGTGCCGGCCGCGGTGGCGATCTCCTCGTACGTCACCTCCAGGCCGTCACGCGCCATCAGTGCATGTGCTGTCTCCAGCAGGAGCCGGCGGTTGCGCTCGGCGTCGCGGCGCAGGGGGCGTTCTGTCATGCGCACACCGTAACAAGTGGAAAAATGCTTCTCAAGTTGAATTTCTATTCCACTTTAGCGTTACGGTGGAGCCCCGCCCCCCGTCCAGGGAGATGTCGCATGTCACCCCAGCCCATGAGTGTCGAGCCCTTCCGCGTCGCAGTGGACGCCCGGGAACTCGACCGCCTCGTCCGCCGCCTCGCGGACACACGCTGGCCAGACCGCGAAACCGCCCCGGACCAGGGCCCTCGGCTGGAGCAGATCCGCGCGCTGTGCGACCACTGGGCCAACGACTATGACTGGCGGCGTTGCGAGAAGGAGATCAACGATCTCGGGTCGTTCCGTACCGGCCTCGACGGCGTCGGCGTGCACTTCCTGCACGTGCGCTCGCCCGAACCCTCGGCGCTCGGGCTCCTGCTCTGCCATGGCTGGCCCGGTTCGATCCTCGAATTCCGGCACCTGATCGGACCGTTGACCGACCCCGTCGCACACGGCGGCCGGGCCGAGGACGCCTTCCATGTCGTCATTCCCTCGATGCCCGGCTTCGGCTTCTCCGACAAGCCCACCGAGGCCGGCTGGGGAATCCCCCGGATCGCCGACGCCTGGGTCACGCTCATGGAGCGTCTGGGCTACAGCGAGTGGGTCGCACAGGGGGGCGACTGGGGATCGGCCGTCGTGGAGGCAATCAGCCGCAAGGCACCCGAGGGTTTCCTCGGCATGCACGTCAACTTGCCGATGGTGTTCCCCACCGCCAGGGAGATCAGCGAGGCGACACCGGACGAGCAGCGCATGCTGGCCGCAGCGCAGAACTACCAGGCACGGCTGGACGGCTATTTCAAGGAGCAGTCCACCAGGCCGCAGACCATCGGCTACTCGCTCGCCGACTCGCCTGCCGGGCTGGCCGCATGGATCTACACACTCTTCCAGGACGTCACGGACAGCGACGCCGATCCCGAATCGGTCATCGACTGCGACGAGATTCTGGACGACATCATGATGTATTGGCTGCCCAACGCCGGTGCCTCCTCAGCACGCCTGTACTGGGAAGCACGGCAAGAGGCGCCCACCCCTTCCGAGCCGAACCAAGTGCCGGCCGGATTCAGCGTCTTCCCCCGCGAGGCCATCCAGGCTTCTCGACGGTGGATCGAACGGCGGTACGCCAACGTCCTCCACTACCGCCAGCTGGACCGCGGCGGGCATTTCGCAGCCCTGGAGCAGCCCGCGGTCCTCACTGATGAGATCCGGACGACCTTCCGCTCGCTCCGCTGAGGCGAGCCGGGCGGACTTGAACACGGCGGCGGAAAAGGGGATGCCGCCGGCCTTGTCACGGACCGCCGTAACCCCACATCAGGCGGGCCAGCGGCCCTCGTGCGGATATGGCGTTTTCGGGACCGGGCGGCCCAGGAATGCGGCCAGACGGGCGTAGGGGTCGGGGGAGGAGGGATCGAGGATCAGCAGCGAGCCCGGACGGCCGGCGAACAGGGCGCGGACCTCGGCCAGATGACGGCGGTGGACGTGCCGGAAGCGGTCCTCGTCGAACGTGTGGCAGCCGTAGACCGCGGCCCGCAGGAAGAGCTGCAGAGAGAGGTAGCGCTCCCCGTACTCGGTCTTGCGGTGTGGTGGGCGGCTCCAGTGGCGGGCGCAGGAGCGCAGCCACAGGTCCTCGTCGCGGACGGTGAGGACGAATTTCGCGTCTGGCCACGCCCGGTCGAGCTGGGCGACGTAGGGGACGGTCGTGATGTCGGTGATCCCGTCGTGGCGGGTGAGCAGCGGGAAGCGCGCGTCACCGCGCAGCAGCGTCCGATACGTGTCCTCGTCCGCCGGGTAGTGGACGACGTTGTGCCCCAGGACGTGCAGGGCGGCGGTCAGTGACTGGGTGCCGGTGCGCGAGAGGCCGATGCCGAAGACTTTGCGGCCGGGAGGCTCCCCGGCGCTCATCGGAGGCCTCGCAGCGCGTGCCGCAGGCCGGCGGGCGTCAGCCGGGAGCGCAGCGGGGCCAGCGGGGCGAGGGGGGTGCTGAGCAGCCGCTGGTCGAGGTAGGGGACCCACCCGGTGGCCTGCCTGGGGTAGCGGGGAGGCCCGGCCGAGAAGCGTTTGGTCAGGACGAACCGGGTGGCGTCGGTGGTGTTGGGCTGCGAGGCATGCAGGTGGTCACCGGCGAACAGGAGGATGTCGCCGGGGTCGAGGGCGAGATCAACCGGGTCGCCCGTGTGCTGCCCGGGAAGCAGGGTGTGGCCGTCGTGGCGGAGGGGGCGGCGGAGGGCGTCCGGATAGAGGATCAGGCCGTTGCCGCGCTGTACGGGGGTGACGGCCATCCAGAGATTGACGGAGTTCAGGGCTGTGTTGAACCAGGAATCGACGTGGGCGTCACGAGGCGTCAGGAAGCCCTCGCGTGAGGCGAATTCGGAGGGATCGGTGACTGTACCGAGCGGCGGCATGATGCGGATGCCGAGGTGCTCGCTGAGGTAGGGGAGGGTATCGCGCGGTGTGAGGGCGGCCGTCACGTCGTGCAGCAGGCGTCGCCCCAGCGGGCGCAGCCGGGTTTCCAGGTCGGTACGGATCGCCTCGATCGCGGGGGTGTCGGCGTACCGGTGCAGCTCGTCCAGGGGCGCGTCCACGGCCGGGCTGCCCGGCAACCGGTGGGCCGCTGCCGCGCGGGCGAGCCGTTCGATGTCGGGCAGATGGCCGAGGTGACGGAGCCCACCGGCGAGGACGACGAGGTCCCCGGCGAGCACCCTCCGCAGCGCGACGGGAAACCCGGCAGGGGTGAGCTGCACCCTGTGCAGCGCGGCGGACCGGACGGGGGCGGGCCCCGGAGGGCGGGAGGAAGGCGGGTTCACCGGTCGTCTCCTGTCCGCGCGCGACTGCGCCTGTCCGGCGGGTATACGGGTGGTGCGCCTACCGGGACGGCGGTCCGGCCCGGCGCCGGGGCGAAGGCCGGGTCGGCCGCCCGTGCCATGGCCGCCAGACCGTCCATGAACTCGACGCGGGGTCGGAATCCGAAGGCGGCGCGGGCCCGGCCGATGTCGGCGCCGGTGTGCCGGGCATCGCCCGGGGCGGCCGGGTGACGGGACAACAGCACCGGTCCGACGAGACGTTCGAAGGCGCCGACGGCCATGTTCATGGAGACCGGGCTGCCGCCGCCGATGTTGGCGACGCCGGTGAACGGGCTGCGGGCCGCGGCGCGCATCGCGGCCACGACATCGGAGACGTACGTGAAGTCGCGGGTCTGCCGGCCGTCGCCGTAGAGCCGGAACGCCTGCCCTCCGCTCGCCGCGGAGAGCAGGCGGGCCAGCGCCATGTCGGGCCGCTGGCGCGGCCCGTAGACCGTGAACAGGCGCAGCGCGACCGTCGGCAGCCCGTGCACCGTGCGGTACAGCTCGCAGAGGTGCTCGCCGGCGAGCTTGGTGACTCCGTACGGGGAGACCGGCCGCGGGTGCGCGGTCTCCGGGGTGGGGCGGCCGAGCGCGTCTCCGTAGACGGAGGAGCTGGACGCGTACACGAACTTGGCGGGCGGGTGGGCGTGCGCGGCCTCCAGCAGGCGCTGTGTGGCGAGCACGTTGCGGTTGCTGTAGAGGGCGAAGTGGTCTCCCCAGGACGGCCGGACGCCCGGCTGGCCCGCCAGGTGGTACACGACGTCCGCGCCGGCGAGAAGCCCGGCCGGGTCGGTACTCAGCAGGTCCGTGTGGCGGAAGGTGAAGCGGGGGTTGTTCAGGGCGGTTTGCAGATTGCGGCGTTTGACCGCCGGGTCGTAGTGATCGGTGAGGGAGTCGACGCCCACGACGACGTCGCCGGCCGCCAGCAGGTGCTCGCACAGATGGGATCCGATGAAACCGGCCGCGCCGGTGACCAGCGCGCGCATCAGCGCCTCCCCTGACGGGCGGCCGGTTCGGCGGCCGTGCGCGGCCCGGCGAACGGGGCCAGCACGCGGTCGGCGCGGTGCCGCCAGGTGTACGTGGTCAGTAACTGGCGGCGGGCTTCAGCCCCCAGAGTCGCCCGGAGGTCGGGGTCGGCGGCGAGCCGGCGGATCGCCCGTTCCCACGCGTCGATGTCGCCGGGTGGCACGAGGAGGCAGTTGACGCCGTCGGCCATGACCTCGCGCAGCACGGGCAGGTCGGAGGCCACCACGGGCAGCCCGTGGGACATGTACTCGAACAGCTTCATGGGCGAGACCCAGCGGCTGATGTCCCCGACGCCCTGCGCGCAGGCCACGCGCTGCTGGTAGGGGGCCAGCACGATGTCGAACGCCCGGTAGTAGGGGTGGAGTTCGGCGGGCGGATGGTGGCCGTGGAAGTACAGGTGGGGCTGGTGGGTGCGTTGTCTCCAGTGCTCCAGGTCGGCCTCGGTGCCGCCGACGACGTGGAAGTCGGCCTCCGGCATCCGGTCGGCGAGCGCCAGGATGATGTCGGTGCCGCGGCCGGGGTACAGATGGCCGACGTAACCGATCCTGAGCGCGCCCGGCCGCCCTGGGAGATCGGCTTCCGGTCCGGGCGGGGGCGGGTCGGCGCAGTCGGACGCGGTGACCCGGGCCGGTCCGCCGGCGGCGCGGAGCGCGGGGAAGGCGCGCGCGTAGTCGTCGGCGAGCGCCTGCGAGACGAACACGACACCGCGCAAGGACCGGCTGCGCAGCAGCAGGCGTTCGACCGCCCGCTCCCGGCGGCTGTCCCACAGCAGGTGGGTTTCGTAGACGCTTGGCGCCAGGCCGCCGGCGGCCACGAGTGCGCGCAGGTCGCGGCCGTACACCGCGTCGGGCACACCGTCGCGACGGATCGCGCGGCGCACCCCCCAGGCGCGCAGCCAGGGGCCGAGCAGCGGCAGCCGGGGCATCGGGAAGGTTTGTACGGGGAAACGGTTACGGGTGCCGTAGTAGGCGTGGACGTCGTCGGAGGTCATCTCGCCGCGCAGGGCGTAGAGGCGCACGTCGTGCCCGGCGTCGGCCAGCGCGTCGCACATGCGCATGACGTGGACGCCGTTGGCGTAGACCGACGGGATGCTGCCGGAGTGCAGGTAGGCGATGCGCATGCGACGGTCCTCCGGGCGGTGGGTGGCGGTGGCGGTGTCACGGGCGGCTGGGCCCGGCGGGCTTGGAGGCGCGCAGCGAGAACGACAGCGGCATCGCCGGCAGCGTGCCGGGCAGCCTCCACCAGCCGTCCGGGTCGCGTTCCATGAACGGCAGCAGGCGCCAGCCCACGAAAGGCCATTCGTGCAGGAAGTCCACCCGCAGCCCGGCGTCGGCAAGGGCGGTGATCAGATCGCCCATGGTGTGCCCCCAGACGTACTCCACGTCCGGGATGCGGGCCTCGGGTACGGAGGTGGGGCTGCGGTACTCGAAGGCCAGAGGAGCGGGCTCGCCGAAGTAGGAGTAGCGAAGGCGTAGTTCGGGGTCCTTAACGGCGGTGTCGAGCATCCAGGCGGACGGGTGGAACTCGAAGAGGTAGAGGAAGCCGCCGGGGGCGAGGAAGTGCGCGACGACGCGGGCCCAGGTACGCAGATCGGGGAGCCAGCCCAGGGCCCCGTTGGAGGTGTAGACGATGTCGTAGCTGCCGGTGAGGACGTCCGGCAGGGTCAGGACGTCGGCTTCGACGAAGCGGGCGCCGGGAGCGACGTCGGCGGCCAGTCCGGTGGCGATCTCCACGGCGCGGGAGGAGAAGTCCACCCCGGTGACGCGGGCGCCGAGCCGGGCCCAGGACAGGGTGTCGAGGCCGACGTGGCACTGCAGATGGAGCAGGGACCTGCCCTCGACGGGGCCCACCTCGTCCCGCTCCAGCGGCCGCATCCGGTTGCCGCCCGCACGGAAACCGTCGAGGTCGTAGTCGTCGGAAGCGGCCTTGAGCGGCGTCCACTGCTGCCAGAGCCGGTGGTTGTCCGCGATGTAGCGCCCGGGGTCGCGCGACGCGCTCGCGGCGGTCATGCGGGCAGCTCGTACACGGAGACGTGGTGGGTGCAGGAGTCGGTCAGCGGTCGTCCCGACCAGCCGCCGGTACGCCGTACCAACCGCAGGCCCGCCAGCTCCGCCAGCAAGTCGAGCTCTCCGGGGGAGAAGTAGCGGAAGGAGACGCGTACGTGGCGCATCCGGCCGTCGTCGAGCACCGCGTAGTCGGAGGTGTACTGCTGGCGGGCGGGGTGCAGCGTGCGGGTGCGGAGCACGAAGCCCCCACCAGGGGTGTCCACCGGCTGGGTGCCGCTGCCGAGGGTGGCGAGCGCCTCGGGCAGATGCGCGTCGAGCACGAAATGCCCGCCGGGCCTCAGCCGCCGGGCGGCGGAGGCGAGACAGCGGCGCTGGGCCTCTTGGGTGTCGAGCTCGGCGAAGGTGCCCCCGGCCGCGTAGACGAGCGCGTACCGCCCGGTGTCCGTGGGGTCCGGGGGCGCGGCGAAGTCGCCGAGCGTCACCCTGATCGCGTCGCCGCCGGGCTTGGCGTGCAGCTGGGCGGTCATCTCGGGGGAGGCGTCGAGCCCTTCGACGGTCAGACCCAGCGCGGCCAGGGGCAGGACCACCCGGCCGGTGCCGCTGCCCAGTTCGAGCAGGGGGCCGGGCGGCCCTTCCTTGGCGAGAGCCGCCAGGAAGCCGACGGTGGAGTCCGTGGTCGACGCGGCGAACCAGTCGTCGTACCGGTCGGCGAACAGCGCGGCGTACGAGGGCTGTGCCGACGTGTCGTGCGGGAGCGCGGACATGAGGTCCTCCCGGTGCAGGAGCGGACAGGGCACGGAGCGGTGGACGTGGCCGGCCGGGGACGCGGCGGAGCTGTTGCGTACGGACCTTGCCGGGGTGATCAGCCGAACGGGTGCGGGAGTTGGCCGGGTACGGGGCGGGCCGGCAGGGGAGAGGCTCCCGGGGCGATCAGCCGGACGACGGTCAGGCCCTCGTCCGCCGGAGGGCCCGCGCAGCGGTCGACGACGATCACCTCGCGCCCGGTGTGCGCGGCCAGCAGCGCGACCGGACCTGGGTCTCGGGCGGGCCGCGAGGCCGGGGCAGGAGGGGCGCGCAGCGCGGTGGCCGGGCCGGCCCAGTGCGTCAGCGCGTCCTGGGCGTGGAACGTCCACAGGGCGTGGTCCAGCCCGGTGCGCGGGTCCCCGGTGCGTGACAGACGGTCCCAGGCGCGGACGGCGACCGGTGCGCTCATGCTCCAGCGGACCATCAGCGCCTCCCAGCAGGCCCGTTCCACAGTCTCCTGAAGGTCGTGGGCGGGCCCGCAGCGGGCTCCGAACGTCTGGCGTGTGCGATCCGGCCCGTGCACACAGACGGCGACGGCCTCGGCTCCCGTGGGGGCGGGGAGGGCGAGCGCGGTGGCCTCCAGGCCCTCGCGATGGAGCAGGGCCCGCAGTTCGCTCGCACCGGGCGGCAGCGCGCCGCGGGCGTCGAACGGCACGGGCGGGTGGCGGAGCGGGTCGTACCAGCTGCGGCGTACCAGGTCGCGTTCCAGGATCTCCCAGGCGGCGTGCGCTGCCGCCGCGTCCGGGTCCCGGTGGGCGGCGACACCGGTCGACCCGGCCCGGTGGGTGGCCGCGCAGCCCGGAGGCGGGCGGTGCTGGAGGAACGCGGCGCCCGCCGGTACCCAGATGTCCTCACAGGAGCCTGCTGCCCGGCCCCGGCACCAGAGCTGCCGCACCCCGCGTGCCGGGACACCGCGGTTGGCCCCGTCGACAGGACCGGTTGCGGGATCTGCGGGATCGGCGGCAGGGACGCCGTCGCGGCGCAGCGCGAACCAGTCGCAGGTTCGCACCCCACCGACGCCCGCCGCCGGCGGCCGTGCGCCGCCCGCTCCGGCTGCCGCCTCGGCCTCGGCTTCAGCGGCCCGTCCGGCGAACACGTTGCCCATACGTTCCATCAGTTCGCCGCGAGCGCGCCGCCCGACATCGGCGGCGGTCGTGCCCGCGGCGCTGCCGATCAGGACAGAGGCGCCGCCCCCGGCGCCGGTCGCGTCGAAGGCCGTCGACCGGGCGGCCACGCGGGCCAGCAGCGCGCCCGGGGTGTGCGGCCACGGAGCGAAGACCTCCGGGGCCCAGGCCGTCGGTGTGGAGACGCTCACGCACGGCCTCCCGACAGCCGCCCCGTACGCGCTTCTTCCCGCGCGGCCTCCGCCGCCAGCATGTCGGCAGCCCCGGCGCGCACGGCCTCGCCGGCGGGGGTGAGGGCGGTGCGGTGGCGGCCGAGTGTGTCGACGCCCTGGAACGTCTTCTCCAGCAGCCGGGCCCGGCGCTCGGATACGGCCACCCGCTGCAGGTCCGACAGCGGCGCCTGCTGGTGGATCAGCCGGTACAGGACCGTCTGACGGACCAGGACCACCGTCTGCTGGAAGAGCCCGGTCAGCGGCCGGGGGTCCGGCCGCAGCGGGGTCATGACGGAGGCGCCCGAACCCGTGGCGGGCACGAGGAAGGGGGTACTGAAGGCAGCGGCGTTGCACCGGGTGTGGGTGCCTTCGTGGACCAGGGCGTCGGCCAGCCGGACCCAGCCGGGCAGGCCGGTGCGCCCCACGGTCAGGCGGGTCGCGTTGACGAACACGGCGCCGTGCGTGGTGAAGTCGGTGAAACCGTCGATGGCGTGCCCGGCCAGCAGGGCGATCTGCCGTACACCTTCCCGCAGTTCGGCCAGCATCGCGGGCCACACCTCATCCAGCCGCTCGGCGGTCTCGGCCAGTACGGCGGCCTGCTCGGTCTCCCAGGCCCGGACGACGGCGCCCGGCCCCTCCGTACCCGACTTCGGTTCCCGCCCCTGTGGGAGCGAGGCGAGTGCCCGGCCGACCGCCGCGGCGAGGTGGGGTGCCGGGTCGGCGAGATCGACCGCCCAGCGGCCGGCGGCCTTACGGGGCGGGGGAACGGTTGCCGGCGCCTCGCCGGCCGAGGCCGTGCGCTCCGGTGGTGCGGTCAGCGGCGGCGGTTCCGCGCCGGCCCGATGGGCGGCGGCCTTGCGGGCGGGATGCCGGGACGGTGCGGACCCGCCCGCTCCCGTCCTGCGCAGCACCGCGTCGGTGGCGTGCCAGAGGGCGTCCTCGGCGCGGCGGGCGGCCACGGCGTCAGGGGTCACAAGCACGTTCCGGCCTCCGTCGTTGTTCGGTCGCGGAGGTGCGTGGCGGACGAACCACCACGCACCCGGTGCTGATACGCGGACGGGTCGAGTGCCTCAGTCCTCGCTGGGGATGTCGATCATCAGGCCGAACTCCGGAAGTTCCTCGGTGACCTGCTCGATCTCCGGCTGCTCCATGGGATCACTCCTTCGATGGGTTCATCCGTGACGAATGGACGGCTCTCGCCGCCGGTCGGACATGGGGCTACCCAACGGACGCCACGCCGAAGAAAGGGCTTCGGGAAGCCGCCGCAAAAGCGCCATCGTCGAAAATTCCAGGCTTTCGTGCCACCACGCAGAAAAGCGCCGAAGTTCGTCCGGAAAGAATTGCTCCCTGTGGTGGATGTGACAGGGGTGCGCGGGTGAGGAATGGGTCGGATGCCGTGATGACCCGCCTCCACGCAATTCGCCGGACGAAGCTGTCCTGATCGTCATCCTGATCGTCACCACGGAGGTCCGTGGCGGGCGCCCTGCGAGAGGAGGGGGCAGCCCTCGGCGGCGTGGACCGATGTCCTCCCGGCCCTTCGATGCCCTGTTGTCACCGGCCGGGGAGCCGGAGACAATGCCGAGCTGTGACTCGTGACAACGCGGCGCCTGCACACCGGAGTTCTCCGACAGTTGATGCGGACGGGGAGGTCTACATTGTCTCGTTCCCCAAATGCGGCCGTACCTGGCTGCGGGTTCTGCTGGCCCGCGCCATCTCGGAAGCCCACCGCCTTCCGATGGAGCTGTGCCGGGACCTGGACCTGACACATTTCACCGCAGCCGACCCCGGTGTTCCCCGGATCGTCTTCTGGCACGACGACCGGGTGGCGTGGCGGGCACCCGGCGAATTGACGTCGGACAAGGGGTTCTACCGGGACCGCAAGGTCGTACTGCTGGTCCGGGACATCCGGGACGTGGCCGTGTCCCACTATTTCCAGCGGACGCGGCGGGAGGGAAACCCCTACGCCGGGACCCTCGATGAATTCCTGTCCGAGGACGTCGGAAGCGTACGCACCTGCCTGGAATTCTGGAACATCTGGCAGGCCCAGCAACACACACCGGCCGCCTTCATGCTTTCTTCCTACGAGCGCCTGAGCGCGGACACCACCGGCGAACTCGCCCGCGTCCTGGAGTTCTGCGGCCTGCCCGGGGCCACGGAACCGGCGATGCTGCGGGTGGCGGCGGAGTACGCCCGGTTCGACGCGATGCGGGCCATGGAACGCGACGACACCCTGCGCTCGGAGAAGCTGCGGCCGTCCGTCCCCGGCGACCCGGAGTCGTACAAGACGCGGCGCGGTGTCGTCGGCGGATTCCGGGACTATCTGGACGAGGAGCAGGTCGCCTCCATCGACGCGCTGGTCCGGGACATCCTGGCCCCGCCATGGCAACCCATGGCACGGGCCGCGGACGGCCGGCCACGTTTCCGGTCGGACGAAGAGGGATGACCGAGCAGACCTGACTGCCTGTGGGCCGCGGTTCCACTGCTGGGTTCACATGTGCGGATTGCTTCCCGGGGTGGCGGTCCGCGGTCTGTTGGTGGGAGAGGAGTTCGATGACGGCTCGGAGGATGTCGCTCATGTGCTCGTGCCGGCCGTGGTGACGGACGGGGGCTCTCCTGTCGTGAGCGGGCGTCAGCGGGCGCTGTTTTGCTCGGTGCGGGACGTGTCGGCGGGGCTGTGGCGCCGGTAGTAGCGGGCGACGCGGGTCCGGTTGCCACAGCGGGCGGGGGAGCACCAGCGGCGGCGGGGGTGTGACGGCAGGAACACCATGACGCAGTCGTCGGCCTCGCATTCTTTGAGCCTGCCGCTCGCGGGGCCGCTGAGCATCTCGGCGGCGGCCTCGGCCAGCAGTGCGGCGAGGCGGGTGCCGAGGGGTCCCGTACGGCGGGAGACGGCGGTGAAGGCGGTGCCGTCCCAGCCGAGTTCGCGGACCGATGGTGCCGCGCGCTGGGCCTCGGTGAGTCCGCGCAGGGCGGAGCGGGGCGGTTCGGTCTGGTCCAGCAGTGCGCGGACGGCGGCTTCCGTGTGTGCCCGGACGGCGTGCAGGGGGGCGAGGTCGGCCCGGGTCGGTGCGCTGTCCCCGACCTCTGCCTGCAGGCGATCGCCCTCCAGGGCCAGCCAGTGGGACAGCTGCCGCGCGGTGGCGAGCAGATCCACGCGCCCGTGGGCGCCCATCGGGCGGGTGTTGACCAGGTCCAGGGCCAGGGCCTCACCGGTCAGCGGTGCACTGTCAGCCATGCCCTAATGCTACATCGCGCACTTGACGCGTTAGCCGCAACGAGGTTAGGTCTAATGCATCTTTGTGCCAAGGAGGCATGTGACATGACGTCAGCGACACCGCCCCGCATCGCTGTTCCGGCCCGGACCGTCCACCGGTTCGTGAAGGTCGACCAGGTGGAGGTCTTCTACCGCGAGTCCCTGCCCGAGCGCCCCGACGCCCCGGCGGTGCTGCTCCTGCACGGCTTTCCCTCCGCCTCGCACCAGTTCCGTCGCCTCATCGACACCCTGGGCCGCCACTACCGGCTGATCGCCCCCGACTACCCGGGCTTCGGACACACCCGCGTCCCGGAGGGGTTCACCTACTCCTTCGAGCGGCTCGCGGATGTCGTCGAGGGCTTCACCGACCGCCTGGGCCTGACCCGTTTCGCGATGTACCTCTTCGACTTCGGCGCCCCCGTCGGCTTCCGCCTGGCACTGCGCCGCCCGGATCGTGTCGCGGGCCTGATCGTGCAGAACGGCAACGCATACGCCGAGGGACTGTCGAAGGCGGCCCGCGAGTTCACCGCCCTCACCCCCGACACCCCCGGCGCCGACCAGGCCGTCCTCGACCTGTTCACCCCGGACGCCACCCGCGCCCAGTACGAGGGCGGCACCACCGACCCCGAACTGATCGCCCCCGAGGGCTGGCTGCTCGACCAGCACTTCCTCGACCAGCCCGGCCGCAAGGACGCACAGCGCGCGCTGGCCTACGACTACAAGAGCAACATCGCCGCCTACCCCGACTGGCAGGCATGGCTGCGCAAGCACCGGCCGCCGACCCTGATCACCTGGGGCAGCCGCGACCCGTTCTTCCCCGAGCCCGGCGCGCGTGCCTACCTCGCCGACCTGCCGGACGCCGAACTCCACCTGTTCGACACCGGCCACTTCGCCCTGGAGGACCACTTGCCCGAAATCGCCCCGCTGATCGCCGACTTCCTCACCCGCACCCGCGCCTGAGGGGCGGTTCAGCGCGTTGAGGGTGCGCTGCAGGAACTTTGCCGCCCTTCCGATGCCCATGTTGACGCCGGTGTCGAACAGCTTCATGGCGATCGGCTGTGACACCTCGGCGATGGCTTCCAGGCGAAGCGGCTTCCAGTACCGGTCTTGGTAGATTGCCTTGGCCGTCGCCAGCGGGACGCGCCACCCCTGTCGGCGGAATGGGTCGAATAGCCGCCCTCCAGCTTCACCGTGGACTGCTTTCGCCTGGTCGACGCTGGCGTCACCACACCCGGATGTCGCACGTGGAGCCCGCTCCCACCCGAAGGAGTGGTCCGCGCCGTCACCCCTCTCGCGAACGGCCCTGGCCGGGAGCAAGATCGGAAATGGTCGCCGGAGGCGACCCGGACGCCCGATCGGCACCGATTCCCGAGTACCGCGCTCGTTCAGGGATCGGTCATCGCGAGGGCGCAAGGCGTGACAGTGAAACCGGACAGGGACCACGAGGGGTTCTTGCGGGAGTTTCAGGCGAGCAGGGCGCAGACAGGGGGCGCCGGCCGGCTGCGCGGTCGGCGCCCCGTGCGGTTGACTGCCGGTTGGCCCGATGTGGGTCGTCCCGCCGGTGCAGGGGGCCCCGGTCGGGGCCCGGGGTTCTACCAGTTCTGGCGGGTGGGGGAGACGATGAGGTCGTTGACGGTGACGTCGGCGGGCTGGTCGAGTGCGTAGACGACGGCGTCGGCGATGGCTTCGGCGCTGATCGCGATGGCGTTGAGCTCCCGGGCGGCCTTGCGTCCGGCGGGGTCGGTGACCTTGTCGGCCCAGCCGGTGTCGATGACGCCGGGGCTGATCGTGGAAGCCTTGATGCCCTCGCGGACGCCGAGTTCCTTGCGCATCGACTCGGTCATGGCCTGCACGAAGAACTTCGTCGCGCTGTAGACACCGGCGCCCTCTCCGACCTGGTGCCCGGCCACCGAGTCCATGTTGAGGATGTGGCCGGACTTCTGGCGGAGCATCACGGGCAGGACGGCGTGGACACCGTTGAGGTAGCCGCGGATGTTCACGTCGAGCATCCTGTGCCAGTCGTCGAGTGCGAGGTCCTTCCAGTACGAGAAGAGCATCAGGCCGGCGTTGTTGACGAGGATGTCGATACGCCCGTAGGCGTCGAGGGTGAAGTCGGCCAGCGCCTGCATGTCCGCGGCGTCGGTGACGTCGGTGAGCCGGGCGGTGGCGGTGCCGCCGGCCTTCTCGATGTCGGCGACCAGCTGGTCGAGGTCTTCCTGGCCGCGGGCGGCGGCAACGATCTTGGCGCCTCGGGCGGCGAGGGCCTTGGCGCTGACGGCGCCGATGCCTGAGGAGGCGCCGGTGAGGACGACGACCTTGTCCTGAAGGTGATTCACGGGGATCTCCCGGTGCGGTGGTTCAGCGCGCCTTCCGTGGTGGGGGCAGCGCGGTAGAGGTTAGAGGTGGGGGATGTCAGTGCTAGCGGCGCTTGACGGCGTAGGCGTACTGGTCGGGCCAGGTCGGCTCGGTGTCGAGTGCGAGCGCGGCGTGGTGCGGCCAGTAGGGGTTGCGGAGCAGTTCGCGGCCGAGGAAGACGGCGTCGGCCTGCCCGCTGGTGAGGATCTCCTCGGCCTGCTGGGGCTCGGTGATGATGCCGACGGCGGCGGTGGGGATGCCGGTGGCCTTGCGGGCCCGGGTGGCGAAGGGGACCTGGTAGTTCGGCCCGGCGACGATCTTGGCGTCGCGGACCATGCCGCCGGTGGACACATCCAGCAGGTCGACGCCGCGGGCCGTCAGTTCTTTGGCCAGGCGCACGGTGTCGTCCCCGGTCCAGCCCTCGCGCTCGTCCTCGGGGTTCTCGGTCAGCCAGTCGGTGGCCGAGGTGCGGAAGAAGACCGGCAGGTCCTCGGGCCACACGGCGCGGACGGCGTCGACGACCTCCAGGGCGAAGCGGATCCGGTTCTCGAAGCTGCCGCCGTAGGCGTCGGTGCGCTGGTTGGAGGCCGGGGAGAGGAAGGAGTTGATCAGGTAGCCGTGGGCGCCGTGCACCTCGGCCACCTGGAAGCCGGCGGCCAGTGCGCGCCGGGCGGAGTCGGCGAAGTCACGTACGAGCTGCTGGATCTCCTCCACGGTCAGCTCGTGTGGGACGGCGAGTCCGTCGTAGGCGATCGCGCTGGGTGCGACGGGCCGCCAGCCGTTCTCGTCCTCGGTCAGGTAGCGGTCGGACAGCCAGGGCTTGTCCACCGACGCCTTGCGGCCGGCGTGGGCGAGCTGGATGGCCGGGACGGCGCCATGGGCCTTGAGGGCCTCGGCGATGCGGGTGAACGCCTCCTGCTGGCGGTCGTTCCATAGGCCCAGGTCCCACGGGCTGATGCGCCCGTCGGGCCGGACGCCGGTGGCCTCGGCCATGACCAGACCCGCACCGCCGGCGGCGCGGGAGGCCAGGTGGGTGAGGTGGAAGTCGGTCGGAGCGCCGGTGTCCGGGCCTTCGGGGGCGGCGGAGTACATGCACATCGGGGACATCCAGACCCGGTTGGGTATCTGAAGGGACCGCAGGGTGAGGGGAGTGAACAGGGAACTCATGCGGGTGGTGCTTCTTTCGTGGTCGGTGATCGATGACAGCGCGGGGGCCTGCTGCCCTCGGAGGTCAGGCGATGATCGTGTGGAGGCCCGCGATGGCCGGGGCGTAGGCAGCTTCGAGGGGGCCGCGGTGGCTTCCCGGGCGGTGGTGACCTCGGCCGGATCGCGCGGCGTGCCAGCTGAGGAAGTCACCACCGGTGTCGGCGACAGGCTGGACGTGCAGCGTCGAGCAGTAGCCGCGGACCGGCAGCGGTGCCGCGGCGATCTCGTAACTCAGCTTCCGCTCGGCGCCGTCCAGCGCCACGAGCCGTTCCCGGTAGGTGCTGCCGTCCGTCCCGGTGAGAAGGCGGACCGCACCGGCCCGTCGCCGCCCCCGATGATCTCGCTCGCCCGGAAGGCCGGGTGCCGGTCGGGCAGGCCGTTGAACCGTCGGACGACCGCCCATATGCGTCTGCGGAGCTGGTGAGGACCGAGCTCCGGTACGCCGTGGCCCTCAGGCGGGCAGACGGGTGTCGAGGACGAAGCTGGTCTCGATGAGCTGGCCGGGGAAGAACAGCGAGGCCACGCCGATGGTGCTGCTGGTGGGGCGGTGGTCGCCGAAGTAGGCCAGGTTGGCGGCCGCCATCGCGTTGTTGTACTTCGGCAGGTCGACGATGTACTGGGTCTCGGAGACGACCTGGTTGCGGGTGGCGCCGTAGTGGGCGAGGACCTTCTCGAAGTTGGCGAAGACCTGCTCGCTCTGGGCCTCGAAGTCGTCCGCGTAGAGGAAGTTGCCCTCTTCGTCGTGGGAGAGCTGGCCCGAGACATAGATCGTGTGCTCGACCTTGATGGCCTGGGCGAAGCCGAACTCGCGCTCGCCCGAGACGCCGTGGCTGTAGGAATCGATGGCGGTCATGGTGGTTGTCCTTTTCTGGTGGGGGGATGCGGAGGTGAGCGAGGGGCGCCGGGCTCAGGCGGCGAGGCGGGCGACCGCGTCTGCGACGGGGGTGTCGCCGGAGGTCAGCTCGACGATGAGGTGGCTCAGGCGCGGCTCGTGCAGGGCGGCGTCGATGAACGCGGCGACGTCGTCGCGGTGCACGTCGCCGTACTCGACGGCCTGGCCCGCCGTGACCCGGCCGCTGCCGGGGGTGTCCAGCAGGGTGCCGGGACGGACGATCAGCCAGTCGAGACCCGTGCGCGTCAGATACACGTCGGCGCTCTTCTTGACCTTGATGTAGTGCTCGAAGCCCTCACCGGCCTCACCGCCGCGCAGTGCGTCGGGAAACACCGAGACCAGCACGAACCGCGTCACCCCGGCGAGCGCGGCCGCGTCGGCAGCCTTCTGAAGGCCCTTGCCGTCGATCAGGGTCGTCTTGTCCATGCCGGTGCCGTGCGCGCCGGCCGAGAAAACCACGGCGTCATGGCCCTGCATCTTCTGCACAAGGTCGTCGACGCTGTCGCCGATGAGATCACCGATCACCGGTGTCCCGCCGGCCTCGCGCACGCTCTCTCCCTGATCGGGCCCGCGGTGCATGCCGGTCACCGAGTCCCCGCGAGCGGTGAGGAGTTGGGTGAGGCGGCGGCCGACTCCTCCGGCAGCGCCGATCTGGAACACCTTCATGAGTTCGTCCTGTCTTTCGTGGGTGGGAATAAGGGGTGCGGTGGCTGCCGGTCAGGCGGCGAACACCCGGGAGTCGTCGGCGAACGCCTTGAACTCAAGGGCGTTGCCGGCCGGGTCGAGGAGGAACATCGTGTGTTGCTCGCCTTGCCGGCCCTCGAAGCGGACGTAGGGCTCGATGACGAACTCGATGCCCGCCGTACGAAGCCGCTCGGTGAGTTCCTGGAAGGCGGGGATCGTCAGGATCAGCCCGAAGTGCGGCACCGGTACGTCGTGACCGTCGACCGGGTTGTGGATGCGCTGGGCGCGCTCCGGTGCCAGGTGCGTGACGAACTGGTGGCCGTGCAGATTCCAGTCCACCCAGGTGTCCGCGCTGCGGCCCTGCTCCAGACCCAGCACCTCGCCGTAGAAACGGCGCGCGGCGGTCAGGTCGTCGACCGGTATGGCCAGGTGGAAGCGCGGGATTGGGGAGTCGAGAACGGTCACGGCATTGCCTTTCCGTGGGCGGGTCCAGAGCGGGTTATGTGCATTGTCCTAATGTTAACAATGAGACAACGACGTAATGTTAACATTAGGACGTAGCTTGGAGGAGGTGCAAGTCAGGCATGAATGATCAGGGCAAGGTGTCACCGGCTCGCCGCCGCGGCCTGTCGGACGAGGTCGCAGACCGGATCCGGGAAGCCATCTTCAGCGGGTTGTACGCCCCTGGCGCCCAGCTGCGTGAGGTGGAACTGTCCGCCACGATGGATGTCAGCCGCGGCCCGGTACGGGAAGCTCTGCGGGTACTGGAACGCGAGGGACTGGTCCACTGCGCGTGGCACCGCGGGACAACAGTGACGACGGTGTCTGCTGAGGATGTCGCGGAGCTCGACAGCCTGCGTGGCGCACTGGAAGACCTGGCTGTCCGCCAAGTGATCACATGCGCCGCGGACGAGGACCTCGCCTCCCTTGCCAAGGCAGCCGAGGTCATGCAGCACGTAACGGACGCCCACGAGATGGTGCGGTTGGACATCGCCTTCCACGACGCCGTCTTCGCCGCCGCCGGCCACCAGCGTCTCGCCGACGCCTGGGACGGCATCCGATGCCAGGTCCACCTGTTCCTGCTGACCCGGATCAACCTCAGCACCGACGGGTACCTCGGCTGCATTCCGCAAGAACACCACGGGCTCGTGACCGCGCTGCGCTCGCGCGACACTGAAACCGCGCTCGACCTCTTCGCCGCACACCGTCGCCACGCCGTCGACGTAGTGACTGCGAACGCCGACCCGAACTGAGTGCCGCGGACCGCCGCCCGGGGTCTGTCGGCGCGGAGTGCCAGGGCGCCAGGCATCCCGAAAACCGGGCGGGCATGAGGCGCGCGGCCTGTTGGTGCTCCCGCGCACCATCAGCAAGAGCAACGTCAGAAGCCGTGAGGTTTCCGCAGCGCTTCCAACGGACTGTGGTTCGTGAGGTTCGCTCAGGGCGGGGTTGCCGGGCCGGTGGTCGGGGTGGCGCCCGGTATCTGCCACCGCCCTCCGGGCGGGTCCCGGTCGGAGGGCGTCCCGGAGAGCAGCCGTCACCGCGCCCTCGCGGCCAGCGCATGTCTCTTTGATTGGCTGGTCAGTTGACCGGATGTGTCTGTCCGCTTACTGATCACTGGTGCGACGTGGGGGGATCGAGCCGCTGTTGCCGGCCGATCCGGTCCGCGGTTCGGCGGTGGGCCGATCATCGCCGAACCCTGGAGCCCGTCGCGTGGAAGTACCGAACCTGCTCTCCCTGGCCGGATCTGAGCCTGCTCAGCAATCAACCACCCAATGTGCGTCCGCAGGCCAAGAACCTGTGCCAACGATGTGCTCCACGAGCCGGAACGCCTCAACGATGGGGACGGTTTCCTCATCCAGGTACTCGTCGTCCTGCCCGTTGGAGAGGACGAACCCGTCGCTCGACCCCTGAGCCCCGGGGTCCACGGCATGCTCGCCGGGGTCGCCCTCGCCTCTCAGCAGCATCACCATGGCGCGCTCAGTGTTCGTCACGACGGCCAGCGACCGACCGGACGAACTGGTCAGCCACGTCTCAAGCTGACCGCCGTCGATCCTCGACCGAAGCGCCTCCGTCACTACCACTGACGGCACAGGGACAGGGCTGTCGTCATTGATCACCCAGGACTCGATCACGAGCACGACGATCTCACGGAAGCTCAAGAGACAGTCCCTGGCGCTAAGCGCCGGGTGCTGGTCTGTGTGGTCGGGGCGGTCAGGGTCTGTTGTGTAAGGTGGTGCGGTCGTCCGGAGGGCGGTCCTGCGGCGGGCGCCGCTTCGTATCAGGCTCCGGGGGCCGCTGTTGCCCTGAGCCGTCGGCCGCGAGCGGAAGGCTGCGCAGCGACAGTGCGCTGGGCGCCGGCAGCGCTGCGTGGGCGGCCCGGGCGCTGAACGACTGGAGCAAGTACGCCACCAGGCGCCGGGATGCCGCACGGTCATCCGGCAGCGCGGTGACCAGCCCGCAGTGGGACAACAGGGCCACGGCAAAGTCGGAGGGGTGGAAGTCGGCCCGCAGCGCGCCCGCCGCCTGGGCCCTGCGGACCAGCATCATGAAGTCCCGCTCGGCCTGGTCCCGTACCCGCTCGTGTTCTTGTCTGCTGTCCGGGAAGGCCGCGAGGAACGCGGCCGGGAAGCCGCGTTCCTCCCGTTGCAGTTCGCAGACCGTCTCGAGCAACTGCTTGAAGCCCTGCCACGGGTCGGGGTCGGCCAGCGCCTCGGTGAGCGCCCGGGCACAGGTCTCCATCTGGTGCGCGAACGCGGCCCGCACCAGGGCGTTGCGTGTCGGGAAACGCCGGTAGAGCGTCGCCACGCCGACCCCCGCCCGCCGGGCCACGGTCGCCATGGGCGCGTCGATGCCGTGCTCGGCGAAGACCACGCGGGCAGCCGCAAGGATGCGCCGCCTGTTGCGCTGGGCGTCCGCCCGCAGACTGTCCTGCCCCGCGATCCGAGAGGATTGCCCCACCGCTGTCTCTCACCTCCGCTCAAGTGGACGATCTCGTCCGGTTGCCAGCCTACGCTCGGCGTCACGATCCCCCGCACGGCCCCTGGTGGCGAAGGTGAGAACACAAACGATGGACGAGGGCACGATGAAGGCCGTACTGTTCGACCGCTTCGGCGGCCCCGAGGTGCTGTATGTGGGCCGGGTGCCGCGTCCCCGGCCGGCACCCGGAGAGGTCCTGGTGCGCGTGCGCGCGTTCAGCGTGAACGGCGGCGAACTGGCGGCCCGTTCCGGCCGGGCCCGCCTCATCACCGGCGGTAAGTTCCCCCAGCGCATCGGGCTGGACTTCACCGGCGAGATCGCCGCACTGGGCACCCGCGCGAGCGGCGTAGCGGTCGGCGAGCGGGTGTGGGGCGTCCTGGGCCGCTCCGCATTCGGCAGCGCTGCCCAGTACGTGACGCTGCGGCCCGAGCGGCTGGGCCGGGTCCCGGACGGGCTGGACCTCGTGGCCGCCGCCGCGCTGCCGGTGGCCACCACGGCCGTCACGGCCCTGCGCGACAAGGCCGCACTGCGCCCCGGCGAACGGCTGCTCGTACGGGGCGCGGCGGGCGGCGTCGGCAACGCCGCCGTCCAGCTCGGACAGGCCTATGGCGCCGAGGTCACGGCCCTGGCCCGCGCTGCCAACCTCGCCTTCGTCCGTACGCTCGGTGCCCACCACGCCGTCGACCACCGGACGGTGTCCCCTGCGCAACTGGGACTGTTCGACGTCATCCTGGACACGGCGGGCACCGACCTGCCTGCCGTACGGCGGATGCTGAAGCCCGGCGGACGCATGGTCACCATCGCCTTCGACCTGACGCGGCCCGCCGCCTCGCTGGGCTACATCGCGGCCAGCGCCGTCCACGGACGCGGCCGGGTGCGCTTCTTCAGCGGCAACCCCAAACGTGCGCTCTTCGACGACCTCGCCCGCCAGGTGACGGCAGGCAAGCTGCGGCCGGCTGTGGACACAATCTTCCCGCTGGAAGAGACAGCGGCGGCACACCGGGCGCTGGAGGCGGGCGGGGTGCGGGGCAAGTACGTGGTCAGGATCGACTAAAGGCGGTCGGAAAGGTACTGGTCACAGCCGCTCGTTGCTCGTCGTCCGTCGTCCGTCGTCCGTCGCTCGACGCTCGTCGGTCATTGGGTTGGACTGCCATCTTCAATGGCACTCCAACCGTTGAGCGGCCCCATGGTGCGGGTGGAAGCATGGGACCCGGCAACGGGGACGGCCCTTGTCGTTGACCCCAAGCGAGGCGCGATGCGTCCTGTCACGGACTTCGAGGACTTCTCCCACCTTGAGAAGGCCGACCAGGCCGTCGCCGCAGTGCCTGGTGGCGGGTGGCGGGCCCACTGGAAGGACGAGGGCCCGGGTGGCGGCCATCACGATGGACGCTCACGGGCATGTTGAGGATGCCGATAGCGCAGACGCTTTCATCCCGCCGGGCGAGCAACTGAGGCAGGGGCTTGAGCCTCCGGGCCAGGTGACTTCCGTGTCTCGCTCGATGGCCTTGAGGCGGTTCTTGGGCCGGTAGCTGGGGCCGCTGATGGCGACCTCTTCGCAGTGGTGCAGGAGCCGGTCGAGGATCGACGTGGCGAGGACTTCGTCGCCGAAGACCTGGCCCCATTCGGTGAAGGCCTGCCTCAACTGGCCCCGGCGCGCCGCGTGTACCGGGCCCGCACCCCGCCGCGCCGATCCCGCCGGGGACGGCCGCTGCACCCCCTGCACCGCCCCGGCCGCTGCCAGCACTTCCGGGAGCCGCCCGCGTCCGCGTCCACCGGATCGAGGAATCCATGACCGCCCGGCCCTGCCCCGCACTGCCCGCGCACCATCAGCCCGGCTTGAATGGACGAACTCCCGCTCGGCACCCGGCAGTTCTCATGGCGACGTATCGACCGACCGTGATCCACCACACAAGATCATTTGGAGGCGTCGCAGCGAGGGGTCAGCTGACCGGCAGCGTGTTGTTCTCCTGTCGGGAGGCTGTGCCGAGCACGGTACGTGCGACGTCTTCGAGGGATCCGAGCAGCGGATTGGGGTCGCCGGCGCGCGTGGCGAGCATGAGCTCGCAGGGATCGATGTCGGTGACGGGCACCAGGGCGATGTCCTCGCGCACAGCGGCGCGTCGGTCGCTGGCAGGGAAGATCGCGACACAGTGGCCGGTGGCGATGAGTTCCAGCTTGTCCTCGTAGCTGTCGTCGATCGCGGGCGGGGGTGGTGCCGGGCGGTCGCCGGCCGGCTTGGGCGTGCTCCAGAGGACCGGAGTGCTGGCGCAGGCCACCAGTTCCTCGTCCGGCAGAGCCCGCAGGCTGACGGCTTTCTCGTGCGCCAGATGATGGCTCGCCGATGTGGCGAGTACCCGCGGCTCCTGATGGAGCGTGGTCACCCGCAGGCCGTCCGCGGGGAAGGGCAGGGGTTTGTAGGCGACGAGGGCGTCGATGCGCCCCTCGGCGAGGGCGTGCGTGTCCCGCCAGTCGAGGTGCCGGGTGCGGACCTGGCTATCGGGGTGCCGGCGGCGCAGTTCCTGCATGCAGGCGGTGATGACCAGTCCTTCGGCGCAGCCGACGGTGATGGTAGGGGGCTGGAGGGCGGCTCTGGCCGTGCGAGCGGCTTGCTCGGCCTCGTGGAGCAGTGTCCGGGCCCCGGGAAGGAATGCCTGACCGGCGTCGGTGAGGCTGCTGCCCTGCGGCGTACGGTCGAAAAGCCGGACACCGAGCTGGGCTTCCAGTCGCTGGATCTGGCGGCTCAGCGACGGCTGTGCCAGGTGCAGCTTGGTGGCGGCCCGGCCGAAGTTGCCGTACTCCGCCACGACCGTGAAATAGCGCACGAGCCGCAGATCAACGTCCATTGGCCCAGGGTACGTCGCGCGTGTCATACGCCGGGGGCATGACGGCATACGGAACAGGTCTTGGACAGGGGGTGCGGGCGGGTAATTGGCTTGGGGGCATGAGCACTTATGACGGCAAGAAGATCGTGATCACGGGTGGAAGCAGCGGTATCGGCCTGGCCGCGGCCCGGTTGTTCGCGGACGGTGGGGCGGACGTACTGATCACCGGCCGTACCCGATCCACTCTGGACGCCGCGCTTGAGCAGTTGGGGGACAAGGCGGTCGGCGTCCGCAGCGACGCCGCGTCCCTGAAGGCCATCAAGGCGCTGGCCGGCACGGTCCGGGAGCGGTTCGGTGCGCTGGACGCGCTGTTCGTCAACGCCGGCGTCACTGCGTCCGCGCCCTTGGAGGCGACGACGGAGGAGATGTACGACGAGCTGTTCGCCATCAACACCAAGGGCCCGTACTTCACGGTGCAGGCGTTGGCGCCGTTGCTGCGCGAGGGAAGCGGCGTGGTTCTCACCACGTCGGTGGTCAACGTCCTGGGTCTCGACGCGCTCAGTGTCTACTCGGCGAGCAAGGCAGCCCTGCGGTCGATGACACGCACCCTGGCCCGCGAGCTGCTGCCGCGCAAGGTGCGCGTCAATGCCGTGAGCCCCGGCCCGATCGACTCGGGCATCCTGGACCGCTCCTCGCCGCCCGCCGATGTCGTCGAGGCGACGAAGGAGACCTACCGGAGCACCATTCCGATGCAGCGGCTGGGGTCGTCCGAGGAGGTGGCCGCCGCGGTGGCGTACCTGGCGTTCGGTGCGACCTTCTCGACGGGAACGGAGTTCCCTGTCGACGGAGGGGCGTCGCAACTCTAGCTAGGCCGTTTGCGCAAAGTCGCGTCGTCGCCCGAAGGGCAGGCGGGACTTTGAAGACAGGCCCGCGCCTTGCGGCGTGCTGACTTGTGTGGTCGGGGCTGCCGCGCCGGTGGCCGGGGCTGGCAGTCCCGGTGGTCGGGGTAGCGCCAGGCCCATGCTCACGACGTCGTCGAGGCTGCCTGCGCGGCACTCGTTGCCGGACTAGACAGCCCGGCACTGCGCATTCTGGCCGGATACACACGTGCCGAGGCGGAGTACGACGTTCCCGACTTGCTTCCCGTCGTACTCGACGAGCTGGACCTTGCGTTCTACCCGCGCGACAGCGAGGCCGGGCAGGACGCTGCCGTGCGGGCGCTCGCGCACCAGATGCTGGCGGGCCGGCTGACGCCGCGAGAGCTTGCTGTGCGCATCCATCAGCGGTTCGGCCACCAGCTACCCCTGGCCGAGTGTCTTGCTGAGCTGGATGACGACGAGTACGACATCGTCGAGTACGGGAACAGGACGTTGGCGCAGCTCGATGCCGAGGTCACGGCCGAAGCTCAGCGTCTGGCGCATGGTCGGCCCGACCAGAACCGACATTCATAGCGATCGAGCCCTGAACAAGCGGTCGTCAGCAGAAGTAGGTGGCTGAACGGTCCGGTTCTTGCTCGCCGTAGTCCGGCAGCCTTCTACGATCCGGTGCATGCTGGGTCCCGAGCTGCTGGAACGGATCACTGCGCGGCGGCGAATTGAGGGTTGTCCCGTATGTGTCCTGGGAGGCGACACCTGTCACATCTGAGCCAGCTGATCCGTCCTAGAGGCGGAAGTGCCCTGCTGGCTGGGACCCCTGGAGCTGAGAACCGTGGCCATTGCCTATGTCATCGTTGCCGTACTCACCATCGCGTATTGCCTGTTCTCGGCAGGTGCTGACTTCGTGCGGTGGGAGCGTGTCGGCGTCGCCATGGACACGGTCGGCGTGCCGCGCTCATGGATGCCCTGGCTAGGAGTCCCCAAGGCAGCAGCCGCGCTTGGGCTGCTCGTTGGATTCTGGATACCGGTGATCGGCATGACTGCGGCGGCCGGCCTCGTTCTCTTCTTCGGCGCCGCCATAGTGACCCACCTGCGAGCACGCGACTGCTCCTTCGGTCTGCAGTACCCGTTCCTTCTGCTGGCCATCACCACCTTGGCCTTGAGAGCTGCCGTCTAACTGACCGTTTCAGAATGACGTTCGTTGTGGGACTTGGCAGTTAAGTGTTGTCTCGGCAGGATTGGTTGGGTGGCTGCTGAACTTGTGCCTGATGACTTGTGGGAAC
>NZ_BMTR01000035.1 GCF_014649775.1 Streptomyces longisporoflavus
CCGTGACCTCAACCTCTCGGCGTTCGTGCTGTTCTCGTCCGCCGCCGGTGTCTTCGGTGGCGCGGGCCAGGGCAACTACGCGGCGGCGAACGCGTTCCTGGACGCCCTTGCCCAGCACCGCCACGCCACCGGCCTCGCCGCGACCTCACTCGCCTGGGGCCTGTGGGCCTCCGGCGGAGGCATGGCCGGGAGCCTTGACGAGGCCGATGTGCGCCGTATCACCAGCGGTGGCGCGATCCCGATCGGCGCGGCCGAGGGCCTGGCGCTGTTCGACGCGGCGGCCTCCACCGGCCGCGCGCTCCTCGCGCCCGTTCCCCTGGACCTGTCGGTGCTGCAACGCCAGGCGCGCTCCCACCCTGTACCGCACCTCCTGCGCGGCCTGGTGCGGGGCACCGCGCGCAGGACCGTCGATCCCGCCGCCGCGAGGACCGCGCTGGCGCAGTCCCTGGCCGGCATGACCGAGGCCGAGCGGGAGAAGGCGCTGCTCGACCTCGTGCGTACCACCGCCGCCGCGGTCCTCGGCCACAGCTCGGCGCATGCCGTCGCGCCCGACCGCGCATTCCGGGAGCTCGGCTTCGACTCGCTCAGCTCCGTGGAGCTGCGCAACCACCTCAACGCGGCCACCGAGCTGCGCCTGCCCGCCACGCTGGTCTTCGACCACCCGAACCCCGCCGCGCTCGCCGCGTTCATCGGCACCGAGATCGCGGGCGTGCCCGTCGTCGCGGCGCCCACCCGCAAGACCGCCGCGGTGACCGACGAGCCGATCGCGATCGTCGGCATGAGCTGCCGCTACCCCGGCGGGGTCGAATCGCCCGAGGACCTCTGGCGACTCGTCCTCAACGGGGACGACGCCATCAGTGAGTTCCCCGTCAACCGTGGCTGGGATGTGGACGCGCTGTACGACCCGGACCCCGAGCACACGGGCACCTCGTACACCCGCGAGGGCGGCTTCCTGCACGACGCCGACCTGTTCGACCCGGCGTTCTTCGGCATCTCGCCCCGCGAGGCGCTGGCCATGGACCCCCAGCAGCGGCTGCTCCTCGAAACCTCCTGGGAGGCCTTCGAGCGGGCCGGCATCGCGCCGGAGACGGCGCGGGGCAGTGCGACCGGTGTGTTCGCCGGCGTGATGTACCACGACTACGTGTCGCGGCTCCGGTCCGTCCCCGAGGACGTGGAGGGCTACCTCGGCACCGGCGGTGCGGGCAGCGTCGCCTCTGGACGCGTCGCCTACGCACTGGGCCTCGAAGGGCCCGCCGTCACCGTCGACACCGCGTGCTCCTCGTCTCTCGTGGCCCTGCACTGGGCGATCCAGGCGCTGCGCCAGGGCGAGTGCTCGATGGCGCTTGCCGGTGGTGTCGCGGTGATGGCTACCCCCTACACGTTCGTCGACTTCAGCCGCCAGCGCGGGCTGTCCGCCGACGGCCGGTGCAAGTCCTTCTCCGACGACGCCGACGGCACCGGCTGGGGCGAGGGCGCCGGCATGCTCCTCGTGGAGCGTCTCTCCGACGCCCGCCGCAACGGCCACCCCGTCCTCGCCGTCATCCGCGGTTCCGCCGTGAACCAGGACGGCGCGTCCAACGGCCTGACCGCTCCGAACGGCCCCTCGCAGCAGCGCGTCATGCGGCAGGCGCTGGCCGGTGCGGGCCTGGCCCCGTCCGACGTGGACGCGGTCGAGGCGCACGGCACCGGCACCACTCTCGGCGACCCGATCGAGGCGCAGGCGCTCCTGGCCACCTACGGTCAGGACCGCCCCGAGGACCGGCCGCTGTGGCTCGGCTCGATCAAGTCGAACATCGGCCACACGCAGGCCGCAGCCGGTGTCGCCGGTGTCATCAAGATGGTCATGGCGATGCGGCACGGAGTGCTGCCGAAGTCCCTGCACCTCGGCGAGCCCTCGTCGAAGGTCGACTGGTCGGCTGGCGACGTCGAGCTGCTGACCCGGACGCAGCCGTGGCCGGAGACCGATCGTCCGCGCCGGGCCGGTGTGTCGTCGTTCGGCGTGAGCGGGACCAACGCGCACACCATCATCGAGCAGGTGCCGAGCGAGGAGCACGTCCCGGCCCCGGTCGAAGGACCTCTGCCGTGGGTGCTGTCCGCCCGGAGCGCGGAAGGGCTGCGGGCGCAGGCGATCCGGCTCAGGGAGCACGTGACGGGCGAGCCGGGGGTCGGTGCGCTGGACGTCGCTTACTCCTTGGCGACGACGCGATCGGCTTTCGACCACAGGGCCGTTGTCGTGGGCGACGACCGCACGACGCTGATCGACGGACTCACCTCCCTCGCCGAGGGCCGGCCGTACCCGGGCCTGACCGCCGGGTCGGTCGTCGTCGGCGGTGTGGGTTTCCTGTTCTCGGGACAGGGTTCGCAGCGGCTGGGCATGGGTCGTGAACTGGCCGAGCGTTACGAGGTGTTCGCGGACGCCTTGGACGCCGTACTGGACGAGTGTGATCCGCGCGTGCGTGAAGTGCTGTTCGGTGAGGACGCCGACGCGTTGAACGAGACCGGGGTGACGCAGCCCGCCCTGTTCGCGGTGGAGGTGGCACTGTTCCGTCTCCTGGAGTCCTGGGGTGTGCGCCCCGATGTCCTTGCCGGTCACTCGATCGGCGAGCTGGCAGCGGCCCACGTCGCCGGTGTCTGGACGCTGGCGGACACCGTGAAGGTGGTGTCGGCGCGTGGTGCGTTGATGCAGGCGCTGCCTGCGGGCGGTGAGATGGTGGCGGTCCAGGCGACCGAGGCCGAGATCTCCCCGGACCTGTCGGAGACGGTCGGCATCGCGGCGGTCAACGGACCCACCTCCGTCGTCGTCTCAGGTGTCGCCGCCGATGTAGAGGCGGTCGCGGAGAAGTGGCGCGAGGCGGGCCGCAAGGTGTCACGCCTGAAGGTCAGCCACGCCTTCCACTCGCCGCTGATGGACCCGATGCTCGACGACTTCCGCCGGGTACTTGAAGGGGTGTCCTACGAGGCACCGTCAGTCCCGATCGTGTCGACGCTGACCGGCGTCCGCGCGAGCGCCGAGGAGCTGGCCTCGCCCGAGTACTGGGTGCGGCACGTACGCGAGGCCGTACGGTTCGCCGACGCCGTCGGCACGCTCACGGACGAGGGCGTGACCACGTTCGTCGAGGTCGGCCCCGGTGGCACCCTGGCCGCGCTCGGCCAGGAGACCGCGCAGGACGCGGCCTTCGTACCGGTGCTGCGCGCCGACCGGCCGGAAGCGGCGGCCGCGACGACCGCCGTGGGCCGACTGCACGTGTGTGGTGTGCGGGTGGACTGGGAGGGCTTCTTCGCCGGTCGCGGCGCGCGCCGCGTCGGCCTGCCCACGTACGCCTTCCAGCACCAGCGCTACTGGCTGGACTCCGGGGTGGCGGCGGGCGATCTGGACGCCGCGGGGCTCGGCTCGGCCGGTCACCCGCTGCTCGGGGCGATCGTCGACACGGCCGACTCGGACGGGCAGCTCTTCACCGGCAGGCTGTCGGTGGCGACCCACCCGTGGCTGGCCGATCACGTGATCCAGGGCTCGATCCTGCTGCCCGGCACGGCGTTCCTCGAGCTCGCGGTGCGCGCGGGCGACCAGGCGGGCTGCGATCTGGTGGAGGAGCTGACGCTCGAAGCGCCGCTGGTGGTGCCCGAGCGCGGTGGCGTACGCGTGCAGGTGCAGGTCGGTGTGGCCGATGAGTCGGGCCGCCGCTCGGTGACGGTGCACGCGCGGGACGACGACGATGACCTGTGGGTGCGGCATGCGAGCGGTGTGCTCGTGAGCAGTGCCGAAGCGACCCCGCCTGATGTCGGTGTCTGGCCGCCGGCCGGGGCGCGGGCCGTGGATCTGGACGGGCTGTACGACCGCATGGCCGACGGAGGCTTCGGTTACGGGCCTGTGTTCCAGGGCCTGCGGGCCGCTTGGCACAAGGGCGATGAGGTGTTCGCCGAGGTCGCGCTGCCGGACGGTGCGGGCGTGGACGGTTTCGGCCTGCACCCGGCGCTGCTGGATGCCTCCCTGCATGCCATCGGGTTGATGGGCGAGGCCGACGGCCCCGGCAGGCTGCCGTTCTCGTGGTCGGGTGTGCGGCTGCACGCCTCGGGCGCGACGGTGCTGCGGGTGCGGTTGGCGCCGGCGGGGTCGGACGGCGTGTCGCTGGCGGTCGCTGACGGCTCCGATGCCCCGGTGGCCACCATCGACTCGCTGGTGCTGCGCCCGGTGACGGCGACGGCACTGGCGCGGCAGGGCCGGGATTCCCTGTTCCGGCTGGACTGGGTGCCTGCCCCCGTATCGGCCGGGAGCGCCGGTTCGGTGGCGGAGTACGCGGACTGGGCGGCGGTCCGGTCAGCGCTGGACGCGGGGGAGTCGCTGCCGGACCACGTCGTGGTGCGGTGCGCGGAGACCTCCGGCGTGGACTCCGTACGCGGGAGGACGCTGGATGCCCTGGAACTCGTCCGAGGCTGGCTGAGCGACGACCGGTGCTCGGCGTCGCGGCTGGTGCTCGTGACGCGCGGCGCCGTCGCCGTGGGTTCCGAGGACGACGTGGCGGACCTGGCGGCGGCCGCGGTGTGGGGCCTGGTGCGCTCCGCCCAGTTGGAGGACCCCGACCGCTTGGTCCTGGTGGACGTCGACGACGACACCGACACCGCTATGGACGGTGACGGCGGCTGGCGGGCGGCGCTCGCCACCGGGGAGTCCCAGGCCGTCGTACGCGAGGGCCGGGTGTTCGTCGCCCGCCTGGCGCGTGTGCGGCCAAAGACGGCCGGCACGGGACCGGCGTTCGGTCCCGACAGCTCGGTCCTGGTGACCGGCGCGTCGGGCGCGCTGGGCGGTCTCATGGCCCGGCACCTCGTCGGTACCCATGGCGTCGGGCATCTGGTCCTCGCCAGCAGGCGCGGGGCGACGGCGGAAGGCGCCGAGGACCTGCGGGCCGAACTGGCCGCGCAGGGCGCGGAGGTGTCGTTCGCGGCATGTGACGTCGCGGACAGGGACGCGCTCGCCGCGCTGCTCGCCGAGCACCCCGTGACCGCGGTCGTGCACACCGCCGGTGTGCTCGACGACGCCACGATCGGCTCGCTGACCCCGGACCAGGTCGACACCGTGTTCCGGCCCAAGGTCGACGCCGCGCGACACCTGCACGAACTGACCCGCGACCTCGACCTGTCCGCCTTCGTGCTGTTCTCCTCCGTGGCGGGCACCCTCGGTGCCACCGGACAGGGCAACTACGCGGCGGCCAACGCCTTCCTCGACGGCCTCGCCCGGCGCAGACGCGCTCAGGGCCTGCCGGCGACGTCGCTGGCCTGGGGTCTGTGGGCCGACGGCATGGGCGCCAAGGTGGCCGATGCCGCCGAGAACGGCCTCTCGGCGGAGGAGGGCGTCGCGCTGTTCGACGCCGCCGTCTCCGGGGCCGATCCGGTCGTCGTGCCGATGCGCCTCGACCTGCGGGCCGTACGGGAACTCCCGGCCGTACCGCCGGTCCTCAGCGGCCTGGTGCGGACCACGACCCGCAGGTCGGCGGAGAGCGGCGACCCCGCGGCGGCACTGCGCGACCGGCTCGCATCGCTGGCCGGGGACGAACGCGAGCGGGTGCTCCTCGACCTCGTGCGCACCCAGGCCTCCGCGGTGCTCGGCCACGCGGGCCCCGAGGCGGTCGCGCTCGGCCAGGCCTTCACCGAGCTGGGCTTCGACTCGCTGACCGCCGTCGACCTGCGCAACCGGCTCAACCTGGCCACGGGCCTGCGCCTGCCGGCCACGCTCGTCTTCGACTACCCGACCCCCGCGGCGCTCGCCGCGTTCATCGGTACGGAGTTCGCGGACGCCCCCGTGGCGGCGGCGCCCACCGGCACGGCCGTGGCCGTGGGCGCGACCGACGAGCCGATCGCGATCATCGGCATGAGCTGCCGCTACCCCGGTGGCGTCCGCTCGCCGGAGGATCTGTGGCGGCTCGTCTCCGACGGCGCCGACGGCATCACGCCGTTCCCGACCGAGCGCGGCTGGGACGTCGAGGCGCTCTACGACCCCTCGGGCGAACGGGACGGCAGCTCCTACACCCGCGAGGGCGGCTTCCTGCACGACGCCGACCTCTTCGACCCGGCGTTCTTCGGCATCTCGCCCCGCGAGGCGCTGGCCATGGACCCGCAGCAGCGGCTGCTCCTCGAAACCTCCTGGGAGGCCTTCGAGCGGGCCGGTATCGACCCCGGGTCGCTGCGGGGCAGCGCGACCGGCGTGTTCGCGGGTGTGATGTACCACGACTACGCCTCCCAGCTGTACGGCGTGTCCAAGAGCACCGAGGGCTTCCTCGGCACGGGCAACGCGGGCAGCGTGGCCTCCGGCCGCGTGTCCTACACCTTCGGCCTCGAAGGCCCCGCGATGACCGTGGACACGGCCTGCTCGTCCTCGCTCGTCGCGCTGCACCTCGCGGCGCAGGCGCTGCGGTCGGGGGAGTGCTCGCTGGCGCTCGCGGGCGGCGCCACCGTCATGGCGACGCCCGGCGCGTTCGTCGACTTCAGCCGTCAGCAGGGCCTGTCGCCCGACGGCCGGTGCAAGTCGTTCTCCGCCGATGCCGACGGCACCGGCTGGGGCGAGGGCGTCGGCATGCTCGTACTGGAACGCCTTTCGGACGCCCGGCGCAACGGCCACCCGGTCCTCGCGGTGGTGCGCGGTTCGGCGGTGAACCAGGACGGCGCGTCCAACGGTCTGACCGCGCCCAACGGGCCCTCGCAGCAGCGGGTGATCCGCCAGGCGCTTGCGAGCGCGGGCCTGTCCCCGTCCGACGTGGACGCCGTCGAGGCGCACGGCACCGGCACCACCCTGGGCGATCCGATCGAGGCCCAGGCGCTGCTCGCCACCTATGGGCGGGAGCGCGCGGGCGAGCCGCTGTGGCTGGGTTCGCTGAAGTCGAACATCGGCCACACCCAGGCCGCCGCCGGTGTGGGCGGCGTCATCAAGACGGTGATGTCGCTGCGGCACGGTGTGCTGCCCAAGACGCTGCATGTCGGCGAGCCCTCCCCGCACATCGACTGGTCGGCGGGCGCGGTGGAACTGCTGACCGAGGCACAGCCGTGGCCCCGGGCGGACCGGCCCCGACGGGCGGGCGTCTCGTCCTTCGGCTTCAGCGGGACCAACGCGCACGTCATCATCGAGTCGCCGGAGCCCGAGCCGGCCGACGACGCCGACGCTCCCCGGTCGCCCGAGGCGCCGCTCGGCCCGTGGCTGCTGTCGGGCCGCACCGAGAGCGCCCTGCGCGACCAGGCGGCACGGCTGCGCGACCATCTGGCCGCACGGCCCGAACTCGACCCCGCGGACGTCGCCGGCGCGCTGGCGACCTCACGGACCGCGTTCGAGCACCGGCTCGCCGTCGTCGGCAAGGACCTCGACGACCTGGTGGCCGGACTCACCGAAGCCGTCGAGGGACGGCCGGGCAGCGGTGTCGTGCTGGGTGTGACCGACGAGCACCGGGTCGGTTTCCTCTTCTCGGGCCAGGGTTCGCAGCGGCTGGGCATGGGTCGCGAACTGGCCGACCGCTACCCGGTGTTCGCCGATGCCCTGGACGCCGTACTGGACGAGTTCGAGCCGCGCGTACGTGAAGTGCTGTTCGGCGAGGACGCCGACGCGCTGAACGAGACCGGGGTGACCCAGCCGGCGCTGTTCGCCATCGAGGTGGCGCTGTTCCGCCTTCTGGAGTCGTGGGGCATACGGCCTGACGTGCTGGCCGGTCATTCGATCGGTGAGCTGGCCGCGGCGCATGTGGCCGGTGTCTGGTCGCTGGCCGACGCGGTCAAGGTGGTGTCGGCGCGTGGCGCGCTGATGCAGGCGCTGCCCGCGGACGGTGCGATGGTGGCGGTCCAGGCGTCCGAGGCTGAGATCGCCCCGGACCTGTCGGAGACGGTCGGCCTGGCCGCCGTCAACGGCCCCACCTCCGTCGTCGTCTCCGGTGTCGCCGCCGATGTGGACGCGGTAGCGGAGAAGTGGCGTGCGGCGGGCCGCAAGGTGTCACGCCTGAAGGTCAGTCATGCCTTCCACTCGCCGCTGATGGACCCGATGCTCGACGACTTCCGCCGGGTGCTCGAAGAGGTGTCCTGCGCGGCGCCCGCCATCCCGATCGTCTCGACGCTGACCGGCGGCCCGGCCTCCGCACAGGAGTTGGGCGCACCGGAGTACTGGGTGCGGCACGTGCGCGAGTCCGTTCGGTTCGCCGACGCCGTGGCCGGGACGGGCGCGGACGTGCTCGTCGAGATCGGTCCCGGCGGCGTGCTGTCGGCGCTGGGGCAGGAGTCCCTGCCGGACGCGGCCTTCATACCGGTGCTGCGCGGTGACCGGGCGGAGGACGGCGCTGTCAGGACGGCGCTCGCCGAGCTGTATGTGCGCGGGGTGCACGTCGACTGGAGTGCCTGCTTCGCCGGCACGGGGCACGGCGTCGATCTGCCGACGTACGCCTTCCAGTACCAGCGGTTCTGGCCGGACACGAGCGTGCGGCCCGCGACCGACGCGTCCGGGCTCGGGCTCGGGTCCGCCGACCACCCGCTGCTCGGCACGGCGGTCGCGCTCGCGGACGAGGACACCGTCCTGTTCACGGGCAGGCTGTCGCTGCGGACGCACCCCTGGCTCGCCGAGCACGAGATCATGGGGTCGGTGCTGCTGCCCGGCACGGCCTTCGTCGATCTCGCGGTGCGCGCCGGTGACCAGGTCGGCTGCACCTGTGTCGAGGAGCTGACGCTGGAGGCGCCGCTGGTGCTTACCGAGCACGGCGGTGTGCAGGTCCAGGTGCGCGTCGGCGCGCCGGACGAGTCGGGCCGCCGCCCGGTCACGGTGCACGCGCGGGAGGAGAACGGGGACCTGCCGTGGTCCCGGCACGCCAGCGGTGTCCTCGCCGATGACGCCGGCGCGCCCGCCGACCTCGGCGCCTGGCCGCCGGCGGGCGCTGAGCCCGTCGAACTGGACGGTTTCTACGACGGCATGGCCGACGGCGGGTTCGCCTACGGCCCGCTGTTCCAGGGGCTGCGCGCGGTGTGGCGCGGTGGCGACGAGGTGTTCGCCGAGGTCGCGCTGGCGGAGGACACCCCTGCCGCCGGGTTCGGTGTGCACCCGGCGCTCCTCGACGCGGTGCTGCACGCGGTGGCGTTCGGTGTGCTGGCCCCGGTCGAGCACGGACGGCTGCCGTTCTCGTGGTCGGGGGTCCGTCTGCACGCCGAGGGCGCGACGACGCTGCGGGTGCGGCTGAGCGCGGTGGGGCCGGACGCGGTGGCCCTGGCCGTCGCCGACGGTTCCGGCGCGCCGGTCGCGAGCGTCGACTCGCTGGTGCTTCGCGCGGTGTCGCCGGACGCGCTTCGGACGGCCCGCGGGCACGAGTCGCTGTTCCGCCTCGACTGGGTGGCCGCCCCTTCGGCAGCCGCGAGCGCGGGCTCGGTGGCCGAGTTCGCCGGCTGGGCCGCGGTGCGGTCCGCCCTCGACGCGGGCGAAGCGCTGCCGGAGAACGTGGTGGTGCGGTGCCTGCGGCCCGCCGACATGGACGCGGACGCGGTGCACCGGCAGACACACACCGCGCTGGAACTGGTGCGGGGCTGGCTGGCCGACGGCCGCTGCGAGGCGTCGCGACTGGTCCTCGTGACCAGTGGCGCCGTGGCCGTGCGTGCCGAGGACGACGTGGCGGACCTGGCGTCGGCCGCGGTGTGGGGCCTGCTGAGGACGGCGCAGGCGGAGAACCCCGGCCGCTTCGTCCTGGTGGACGTCGACGACGAGGACGGCTGGAAGCCGGCCGTGCTCGGCACGGAACCCGAACTGGCCGTGCGTGGCGGTGGGGCGTTCGTGCCGAGGCTCGTACGGGCCCGCACCACGGCCGAGGAGGGCCGGGGATTCGGTGCGGGCCCGGTCCTGGTGACCGGCGCGAGCGGCATGCTCGGCGGCCTCGTGGCACGGCACCTGGTGGTGGCACACGGCGTGCGGCGCCTTGTCCTGGCCAGCAGGCGTGGCCAAGTGGGCGCGCTGGAAGCGGAGTTGGCCGGCCTGGGTGCCGAGGTCGTGACGGTGGCCTGTGACGTGGCCGACCGGGAAGCGGTGGCGGCGCTGCTCGCCGAGCACCCCGTGACGGCCGTCGTGCACGTGGCGGGCGTCCTGGACGACGGCGTGATCGCGTCGCAGACGCCGGAGCGCATCGACACGGTCTTCCGGCCGAAGGTCGACGCGGCCTGGAACCTGCACGAGCTGACGCGGGACCTGGACCTGTCGGCGTTCGTGCTGTTCTCCTCCGCCGCGGGCACGCTGGGCAACCCCGGCCAGGCCAACTACTCCGCCGCCAACGCCTTCCTCGACGCGCTCGCCCGGCACCGCAGGGTGCGGGGCCTGCCCGCGACGTCCCTCGCGTGGGGTCTGTGGGCAGGAGAGGACGGCATGGGCGCCCGCATGGCCGAGTCCGGAGCCGCGGGCCTGTCCGCCGAGGAGGGCATGGAGCTCTTCGACGCGGCGGCACTCGGCGACGATGCGGTCGTCGTACCGATGCGGCTCGACCTGCGGGCCGTACGCGAACTCCCGGCCGTACCGCCGGTGTTCAGTGCCCTGGTGCGGACGACGGCCCGCAGGGCGGCGGACAGCGGGACCGACCCCGCCGCCGCGCTGCGGGACAGGCTCGCGGCACTGCCGCCGACCGAGCGGACGTCCGCGCTGGTGGACGTGGTGTGCACACACGTCGCGGCCGTACTGGCGCTGCCCGGCGCCGGGGCGGTCGACGAGCGGCGCGCCTTCACCGAGCTGGGCTTCGACTCGCTGACCGCGGTCGAGCTGCGCAACCGCCTCGGTGCCGCCACCGGGCTCCGTCTGCCCGCCACCGCCATCTTCGACTACCCGACCCCGCTCGACCTGGTCGGCCACATCGCGGACACGCTCGTCGTCGACGAGCCCGACGGGGTGGCGCCTCTGCTTGCGGAGCTGAGCCGCATCGAGGCGGGTCTCGCCTCGGTCAAGCCGGGCGACGACGAGGACGACCGGGTCGGCGCCCGCCTCTCGGCGCTCCTCGCCGCCTGGCGCGAGAGCCGGGCCGACGCCGACGCGCAGGCGGCCGACGACCTGGAGGCCGCCACGGACGACGAGGTGTTCGACCTGCTCGGCAAGGAGTTCGGCATCTCCTGACCCGCCCCTCCGCCCCCGGCCACCGCACGTGCACGAACACTCCATGGAGTTGGAAACGATGGACAACGAGGACAAGCTCCGCTACTTCCTGAAGCGGGTCACCGCCGACCTGCGGGACACCCGCAGACGCCTGCGCGAGGTCGAGGAGGGCGAGCAGGAGCCGGTCGCGATCATCGGCATGAGCTGCCGCTACCCCGGTGACGTACGTTCCCCCGAGGACCTGTGGGAACTGGTCGCCGGCGGCCGCGACGGCGTGACGGCGTTCCCCGACGACCGGGGCTGGGGCGAGGTCGAGCTGTCGGATCCCGAGGACCCCGAGCGCGAGTTCCGCACCGAGGGCGGCTTCCTCCACGACGCGGCCGAGTTCGACCCCGGCGTCTTCGGGATCTCGCCGCGCGAGGCCCTGGCGATGGACCCGCAGCAGCGCCTGCTCCTGGAGACCTCCTGGGAGGCCTTCGAGCGGGCCGGGATCGACGCCTCCTCGCTGCGCGGCAGCAGGACGGGCGTGTTCGCCGGGGTGATGTACCACGACTACACCTCGCGGCTGCGTTCCGTGCCGGAGGGAGTGGAGGGCTTCCTCGGCACGGGCGGCTTCGGCAGCGTCGCCTCAGGACGCGTGTCGTACACGTTCGCCCTTGAGGGGCCCGCCGTCACGGTGGACACCGCCTGTTCGTCCTCCCTGGTCACGCTGCACCTGGCGGCGCAGGCGCTGCGCTCGGGCGAGTGCACGCTCGCCCTGGCGGGCGGCGTCACCGTGATGGCGACGCCGGATACGTTCATCGGCTTCAGCAAGCAGCGCGGCCTCGCCGCGGACGGCCGGTGCAAGTCCTTCTCCGACGACGCCGACGGCACCGGCTGGGGCGAGGGCGCGGGCATGCTGCTCCTGGAGCGGCTGTCCGACGCCCGCCGCAACGGCCACACCGTCCTCGGCGTGCTGCGCGGTTCCGCGGTGAACCAGGACGGCGCGTCCAACGGCCTGACCGCGCCCAACGGCCCCTCGCAGCAGCGCGTCATCCGCCAGGCCCTGGACAGCGCGGGACTGACCGCAGACCAGGTCGACGCGGTCGAGGCGCACGGCACAGGGACCACCCTGGGCGACCCGATCGAGGCACAGGCGCTCCTGGCCACCTACGGCCGGGACCGCCCCGCCGACCAGCCGCTGTGGCTGGGTTCGGTGAAGTCCAACATCGGGCACACCCAGGCCGCCGCCGGGGTCGCCGGGGTCATCAAGTCGGTCATGGCGATGCGGCACGGCGTGCTGCCGCCGACCCTGCACGTCGGCGAGCGCTCCCGGCACGTCGACTGGTCGGCGGGCGCCGTGGAACTGCTCACCGAGGCGCGCCAGTGGCCCGAGACGGGCCGGCCGCGCAGGACGGCGGTGTCGTCCTTCGGGATCAGCGGGACCAACGCCCACGTCATCCTGGAACAGGCCCCGGCCGACGACCCCGACGACGAGCCGGGTGAGCCTTCCGCGCCCGTCGAGGCGGTGCTCGCCGAGGCCGTGCCGTGGGTGCTCTCCGGCAATGACCCCGCCGCCCTGCGCGCACGCGCCGCCGGTCTCCTGTCCCGCCTGGCGGGCCGCGACGAGACCCCGGCCGACATCGGCTACTCGCTGGCCGTCAGCAGGACCGCACTGGAGCACCGGGCCGCCGTCGTCGGCGCGGACCGCGCGGAACTGCTGTCCGGCCTCGAAGCCCTGGCAGGCGGCGACGAGGCGCCCAACGTGGTGCGCGGCACGGTCGGCACGCGCGGCAAGCTGGCGTTCCTCTTCAGCGGCCAGGGCAGCCAGCGGGTGGGCATGGGCCGCGAGTTGTACGCGGAGTTCCCCGTGTTCGCCCGGGCACTCGACGAGGTCTGCGCGGGCCTTGACCCGCACCTGGACGTGCCGCTGCGCGACGTGCTGTTCGCCGAGCCCGGCAGCGATGCCGCCGCCCTGCTCGACAGGACCACCTACACCCAGCCCGCGCTGTTCGCGATCGAGGTGGCGCTGTTCCGCCTCGTCACCGCCTGGGGCCTGACCCCGCAGTTCCTCGCGGGCCACTCCGTCGGCGAACTCGCGGCGGCCCACGTGTCCGGCGTGTTCTCCCTCGCCGACGCCTGCACGCTGGTGGCCGCGCGCGGCAGGCTCATGGGCGCGCTGCCCGACGGCGGGACGATGCTGTCGCTGCGCGCCGACGAGGACACCGTCCGCCGGCTGATCGCCGAGCACGGCGGCACGGTGGACGTCGCCGCGGTCAACGGCCCCGAGTCCACGGTGGTCGCGGGCGACGCCGACGCCGTGGCCGCCATCGACGCCGCGTGGCGCGAGCGCGGCGGCAGGACCCGCTACCTGCGGGTCAGCCACGCCTTCCACTCGCCGCACGTGGACGCCGTCCTCGCCGACTTCCGCGCCGTCGCCCGCACCATCACCTACGGCGCCCCGGCCATCCCGATCGTCTCCACGCTGACCGGCGCCGTACTCACCCCGGAACAGGCCCGCGACCCCGAGCACTGGGTACGCCACGTCCGCGAGGCGGTGCGGTTCCTCGACGGCATGCGCCGTCTGGGCGAGCAGGGCGTCACCCACTTCCTGGAACTCGGCCCCGACGCGGTGCTGAGCGCCGCGGGCCGCGACTGCGCCGGGGAGGGCGCGCTGCTGGTCGCCGCGGTGCGCGCCGAGCGGCCCGAGGGCACCACCCTCACCTCGGCGATCGCGGCATTGCACGTGCGGGGCGTCGCCCTGGACTGGCAGGCGGTGTTCGCGGGCCGCGGCGCGCGCCGCACCGACCTGCCCACCTACCCCTTCCAGCGCGGCAGGTACTGGCTGGACACGGGCACCTACGCGGGGGACGTCGCGTCGGTGGGCCTGCGTCCCGCCGACCACCCGCTGCTCGGCGCCGCGGTCACCCTGGCCGACGAGGAGGGCGCCCTGCTCACCGGCAGGCTCTCCCTGGCCACCCATCCGTGGCTGGCCGACCACACCGTCGGCGGTGTCGTCCTCGTTCCCGGCGCGGCGCTGGTGGAGTTGGCGATCCGGGCGGGCGACCAGGTCGGCCTCGACCACGTCGAAGAACTGACGCTGGCGGCGCCCCTGGTCCTGCCGGCGGAGGGCGCGGTACGCCTCCAGGTGTCGGTCGGGGCGCCGGACGAGTCGGGGCGCCGCACCCTGAACGCCTACTCACGGCCCGACGACGCCGCCGACGACCAGCCGTGGACACGCCACGCCACGGGCACACTCGCGGCGGCAACGGCCCCGGCCGCCTCCGCGGCGGGCGCCGGAGCCTGGCCGCCCGCCGGGGCCGAGCGGATCGACATCGAGGGCCGCTACGACGACCTGGCCGCGTCCGGCCTGGGCTACGGGCCCGCCTTCCGGGGCCTGCGTGCGGCATGGCGGCTGGGCGACGACGTCTTTGTTGACCTCGAACTGCCCGACCAGGACAGCGCGGGCTCCTTCGGACTGCACCCCGCACTCCTTGACTCCGCGCTGCACGCCATCGGCCTCGGCGGCTTCGTCACCGACACCGAGCGGCTGTATCTGCCGTACTCCTGGCGCGGCGTGCGGCTGCACAGCAGCGGTGCCTCGGCGCTGCGGGGACGGCTGTCTCCCGCGGGCGCCTCGGGCGTCGCGATCGACCTGAGCGACGGCACGGGCGCCCCCGTCGCCTCGGTCGGCGAACTGTCGCTGCGCCCCCTGGCGGCGGACGGCCTGACGGGCGACCGCCTCGACTCGCTGTTCCGCGTCGACTGGACACCGATACGGCCCGCCGAGGCCACCGCCGCCCGTTGGGCGGTCCTGGGGGAGGGGACGCAGCCCGCCGGGCCGGCCGCCGGGTACGCGGACCTCGCCGCGCTGGCGCAGGACGAGGTGCCGGACCTCGTGTTCGCCCCCGTGCCCCCGGCCGCGGGCCCCGCCGAAGCGACGCACCGGGCGCTGGCCCTGGTGCGGGCCTGGCTCGCCGAGGAACGGTTCGCCTCGGCGCGGCTGGTGTTCGTCACCAGCGGCGCGGTGGCGGCAGGCCCCGACGAGGACGTACCCGACCTGGCCAATGCCCCCCTGTGGGGCCTCGTACGCGCGGCGCAGTCCGAGCACCCCGGCCGGTTCGGGCTCATGGACACCGATCTCGCGTGGTCCGAGGCCCTCGCCCGCACCCTGCCGGCGGCCGTCGCCACCGGCGAGCCGCAGTTGGCCCTTCGCGCCGGAGAACTGCTCGCGCCGAGGCTCGTACGGGCCCGTCCCGGGGCAGGGCGGGAGCCGGACTTCGGCGCCGGTCCCGTCCTGGTGACCGGGGCGAGCGGCATGCTCGGCGGCCTGGTGGCGCGCCACCTCGTCGAGCGGCACGGCGTGCGGCGCCTTGTCCTCGCCAGCAGGCGCGGTGAAGTCGGCGCGCTGCGCGAGGAGTTGGCCGGCCTGGGCGCCGAGGTCGTGACGGTGGCCTGTGACGTGGCGGACCGGGATGCGGTGGCGGCCCTGCTCGCCGAGCACCCCGTGACGGCCGTCGTGCACGCGGCGGGTGTCCTGGACGACGGGGTGATCGAGTCACTGACCGCGGAGCGCGTCGACACCGTGTTCCGGCCGAAGGTCGACGCGGCCTGGAACCTGCACGAGCTGACGCGGGACCTGGACCTGTCGGCGTTCGTGCTGTTCTCCTCGGCGGCCGGCACGTTCGGCAACGCGGGCCAGGCCAACTACGCGGCCGCCAACGCCTTCCTCGACGCGCTCGCCCAGCACCGCCATGCGCGGGGCCTGCCCGCGACCTCCCTCGCGTGGGGGTTGTGGGCCGATGCGAGCGGCATGACCGACGAACTGGCGGAGAGCGACCGTGGCCGTCTCACACGGGCCGGCGTCACCGCCCTGTCCGCCGAGGAGGGACTGCGGCTGTTCGACGCCGCCCTCGCCCTGCCGTCGGCCGTCGCCGTGCCCATGCGCCTGGATTTGGCACCGCTGCGGGCCCGCCCCGAGGCCGTCCCCGCCCTGCTGCGCGCCCTGGTGCGCACGGCGCGACCCGAAGCCGCCAAGGCCGAAGGAGGCCTGGCCGCCCGCGTCTTCGCCCTGCCCGCGGAGGAACGCCTCCCGGCGGTCCTCGACCTCGTACGCACCTGCGTCGCCGCCGTGCTCGGCCACGCCTCCGCCGCCGCGGTGGAAGCGGAGCGGGCCTTCGACGAGTTGGGCTTCGACTCGCTCACCGCCGTCGAACTGCGCAACAAGCTCGACGCCGCCACCGGCCTGCGGCTGCCCGCCACGCTGGTCTTCGACTACCCCACCCCGCTGGCCCTGGCCACGCACCTGTGCGCCACGCTGCTGGGGGATGACGAGACACGCACGGCGGCCGTCCGCACGGCGGCCGCCGACGACGAACCGATCGCCATCGTCGGCATGAGCTGCCGCTACCCCGGTGGAGCGAACTCGCCCGAGGATTTGTGGCGCCTGGTCGCCGAGGGCCGTGACGCGGTGTCCGACTTCCCCGACAACCGCGGCTGGGACGTGGAGGCGCTCTACGACCCCGACCCCGAGAACACCGGCACCAGCACCGTCAGGTCGGGCGGCTTCCTCTACGACGCCGCCGATTTCGACCCGGTGTTCTTCGGCATGTCACCGCGCGAGGCGCTCGCCGTCGACCCGCAGCAGCGGCTCCTGCTCGAAACCTCCTGGGAGGCGTTCGAGCGGGCCGGCATCGACCCGAAGTCACTGCGGGGCAGTGCGACCGGCGTGTTCGCCGGCGTCATGTACAACGACTACGCCGCCCGGCTCGGCCGCTCACCCGAAGGCTTCGAGGGTCAGCTCGGCGTCGGCAGCTCCGGCAGCGTCGCCTCCGGCCGCGTTTCCTACGTGTTCGGCCTCGAAGGCCCCGCGGTGAGCGTGGACACGGCGTGCTCGTCGTCGCTGGTGGCCATGCACCTGGCGGCCCAGGCGCTGCGCTCGGGCGAGTGCACGCTCGCCCTCGCGGGCGGTGTGACGGTGATGGCGAGCCCGGCGACCTTCGTGGAGTTCAGCAGGCAGCGGGGCCTCGCCCCTGACGGCCGCTGCAAGGCGTTCTCCGCCGACGCCGACGGCACCGGCTGGGGCGAGGGCGTCGGCATGCTGGTCCTCGAGCGGCTCTCGGACGCCCGGCGCAACGGCCACCGCGTGCTCGCCGTCATGCGGGGCTCGGCGGTGAACCAGGACGGCGCCTCCAACGGCCTGACCGCGCCCAACGGCCCCTCGCAGCAGCGCGTCATCCGCCAGGCCCTGGCCAACGCGAACCTGGCCCCGTCCGACGTGGACGCCGTCGAGGCCCACGGCACCGGCACCACCCTCGGTGACCCGATCGAGGCCCAGGCCCTCCTCGCCACCTACGGCCGGGACCGCGCGGGCGAGCCCCTGTGGCTCGGCTCGCTGAAGTCCAACATCGGCCACACCCAGGCGGCCGCCGGAGTCGGCGGTGTGATCAAGATGGTGATGGCGCTGCGCCACGCCGAACTGCCCAAGACGCTGCACGCCGACGAACGCTCCCCGCACGTGGACTGGTCGGCGGGCCAGGTCGACCTCCTGACGGAGACGCGGCCGTGGCCGGCGCTCGACCGCCCGCGCAGGGCGGGCGTCTCGTCCTTCGGCGTGAGCGGCACCAACGCGCACATCGTCCTGGAACAGGCCCCGGAGGACGAGGAGTCCGTTCCCGCGACGGCGCCCGAAGAGACCCCGGCCGCCTCGGCGACGGTGCCCGGCCCGGTCCCGCTCGTCTTCTCCGCGCGCACAAAGGACGCGCTGCGTGCTTATGCCGCCCGACTCGCGGACGCGTCGGAGGACACGGCGCTGGTCGACATGGCGGATGGTCTGTTGTCGCGGTCGGTGTTCGATCACCGGGCCGTGGTGGTGACCGGTGGCGCGGACGCGCTGTCTGCGGTGGCCGCCGGTGCGGAGTCGGCTCGGGTGGCGGTGGGTGTGGCGCGTCCTGCGGGCCAGGTGGCGTTCGTGTTCCCCGGTCAGGGTTCGCAGTGGCTTCGGATGGGGGCGGAGCTGGCGGAGGCATCGCCGGTCTTCCGTGCCTCGTTGGAGGCGTGTGCCGAGGCGTTGGCCCCGTATGTGGACTGGTCGCTGCACGATGCGCTGGGTGATGCGGCGCTGTTGGAGCGGGTGGATGTCGTACAGCCCGCGTTGTTCGCGGTGATGGTGTCGCTGGCCGCGTTGTGGCGTTCGTACGGTGTGGAGCCGGATGCGGTGGTGGGCCACAGTCAGGGTGAGATCGCCGCCGCGCATGTGGCGGGGGCGCTGTCGCTCGACGATGCGGCCCGGGTGGTCGCTCTGCGCAGCAAGGCGATCCTGGCGCTGTCGGGTCAGGGCGGCATGGTGTCGCTGGCCCTCACCGTCGGGCAGGCGCGTGAGCGGATCGCGCGCTGGGACGGGCGTATCTCCGTCGCGGCCGTCAACGGTCCGGGTTCGGTGGTGGTGTCGGGTGACGCCGACGCGCTGGATGAGTTGATGGAGTCGTGCGCGGCTGATGAGGTGCGTGCCCGGCGGGTGCCGGTGGACTACGCCTCGCACTCGCCGCATGTGGAGCGTATCCAGGGGGCGTTGGCCGAGGTCCTGGCCGGGATCGAGCCGAAGCCGGCGTCCGTGCCGATGCTCTCCACGGTCACGGGGGAGTGGCTGACCGGGAGCGAGGTGGGCGCGGAGTACTGGTATCAGAACCTGCGCAACACCGTACGGTTCGAGGACGCCACGCGTGGACTCCTCGACCGCGGCATCGGTGTGTTCGTGGAGTGCAGCCCGCACCCCGTCCTCACCATCGGCGTGTCCGAGACGGTGGACGCCACCGGGGGCGACGCCGTCACCGTGGGCACGCTGCGCCGCGACGAGGGCGGCCTCGACCGCTTCCTGCTCTCGGCCGCCGAGGCCCACGTGGAGGGCATGCCCTTCGACTGGCGGACCGTGGTGCCCGCCGGGCGGCCCGTGGACCTGCCCACCTACCCCTTCCAGCACAAGCAGTACTGGCTGGACGCCCCCCTGGACCTGCGCTTCGAGCACGCCGCCGGTGGCCTCGGCCTTGCGGACGCCGAGCACCCGCTGCTCGGTGCCGTCGTGGACCTCGCCGACGAGCAGGGCCTGGTCTGCACCGGCCGGCTGGGCACGGACACCCACCCGTGGCTCGCCGACCACGCCGTCGCACAGACGACGCTCCTGCCCGGCACCGCCTTCGCGGAGATCGCGCTCGCGGCGGGCAGCGGGCTCGGCCTCGACGAGGTGGAGGAACTGACCCTGGCCGCGCCGCTGGTGCTGCCCGAACGCGGCGGAGTACGGCTGCGGGTGACGGTCGGCGGCGACGACGGCACCGGCCGGCGGGCGCTGAACATCGACTCCATCCCGGAAGACACGGCCACCGGCGCCGACTGGACCCGGCACGCCACCGGCGTCCTCACCACCGCCGCGCCCGCCGAGCCGGCCGCGCCCGCCCCGTGGCCGCCCGCCGGAGCCGAGCCGGTCGATCTCGACGGCCTCTACGACAGCCTGGAAGCCGCCGGGTTCGGCTACGGGCCCGCCTTCCAGGGCCTGCGGACGGCATGGCGCGGCGAAGGCGCCGTGTACGCCGAAGTCACGCTCGCCGAGGAACAGCACCGGGACGCCGCGTCGTTCGGGCTCCACCCGGCGCTACTCGACGCCGCGCTCCACGCCTGCATGCTCGGAGGCCTCCTCGAAGACGCCGGCCGCCCCCGGCTCCCGTTCTCCTTCAGCGGGATCCGGTGGCACGCGACCGGCGCGACGGCGGCCCGGGTACGGCTCACCCCGGCCGGACCCGACGCCGTCGCCCTTGAACTGACCGACGCACGGGGCAACCCCCTGGCGACGGTCGCGTCCCTGGTACTGCGGCCGATCGCCGCCGACCAGTGGGACGCGCGCCACCGCGACGCGCTGTTCCGGCTGGAGTGGGTGGCCGCACCGACCCGTGCGGCCACCCCCGCTCCCGCCCGCGGTTGCGCGATCATCGGCCCGGACGAGCTGAAGGCGGGCGCGGGCCTCGCCGCAGCCGGCATCGCCGTCCAGGAGCACGACAGCCTCGCGGCCCTCGCCGAGGCAGGGGTGCCGGGTCTCGTCGTCGTCCCCTGCGTGGACGGGGACGGGGACGGCGCGGTGGGCGAGGGCGCGGCGCCGGTCGCCGCCGCCCGCACCGCCGCCCTGCGCGCGCTGCGCCTCGCCCAGGAGTGGCTGGCCGACGACCGGTTCCTCGACTCCCGCCTCGTCTTCGTCACCCGCGGCGCCGTCGCGGCCGGTCCCGACGAGGACGTGCCCGACCTCGCCGACGCGACGGTGTGGGGTCTGATCCGCTCGGCGCAGTCCGAGAACCCCGACCGGTTCACGCTGGTCGACGTGGACGGACACGACACCTCCTGGCCCGGCCTGTCCACCGCCCTCACCACCGCCGAGCCGCAGTCGGCCGTGCGCGGCGGCGACGTACGGGTCCCGCGCATCGCACGGACCCGGCCCGCCGAGGCAAAGACCGGGCTCACGTTCGCGCCCGGCGGCACCGTCCTGGTGACCGGCGCCACCGGCATGATCGGCGGCCTCGTCACCCGTCACCTGGTGGGCGAACACGGCGTACGGCACCTCGTCCTGGCCAGCCGCAGCGGCGCCGCCGCCCCCGGCGCGGAGGACCTGCGCGCCGAACTGGCCGCTCTCGGCGCGCACGTCACGCTCGCCGCCTGCGACGTCACCGACCCCGCCGCCCTTGCGGAACTCCTGGCCGCCGTGCCCGCCGACCACCCCCTGACCGGTGTGGTGCACTCGGCGGGCGTCCTGGACGACGCCACGATCAGCTCGCTGACTGCGGAGCAGCTCGACACGGTGTTCCGGCCCAAGGTCGACGCGGCCTGGCACCTGCACGAGCTGACCCGCGGCCTCGACCTCTCCGCGTTCGTCCTGTTCTCCTCCGCCGCGGGCATCCTCGGCAGCCCGGGGCAGGGCAACTACGCGGCGGCCAACGCCTTCGTCGACGCCCTCACCCACCACCGCAGGGCCGCCGGACTGCCCGCGACCTCGCTGGCCTGGGGCCTGTGGGAGACCGCCAGCGCGATGACCGGCTCCATGGCGGAGAACGACGTGGCACGGATGTCCCGCTCCGGGTTCGCGGGCCTGACCCGGGAGCAGGGCCTGGCGCTGTTCGACCTGGGGTGCGCGGCCGGCGACGCGGTCGTGGTGCCGATGCGGCTCGACGTCGGCGCCCTGCGCGGCGGCCCCGACGAGGTGCCCCCGCTGCTGCGCGGCCTGGTCCGCCCACGGGCCGCCAGGGCGACGGCCGCGGCGAGCGAGGAGCCGTTGGCGCAGCGGCTCGCCGGGCTCACGGAGGAGGAGCAGGGGCGGGAACTCCTGCTGCTCGTACGGGACCAGACGGCGGCCGTGCTCGGCTACGCGCCCGAGGAGCTCGACGTCTCGGGCTCCCTGGCCCAGCTCGGCCTCGACTCCCTGACCGCGCTGCAACTGCGCAACCGCCTCGCCGGCGCGACCGGCCTCCGGCTGCCCACCACGGTCGTCTTCGACCAGCCCACGGGACCGGCGCTCACCGCCTACCTGCGGCGCGAACTCGCGACGGCGACCGGGCCGCGGGACGACGTGCCCGCCTCCACCGGCGCCCTCGCGGTGGAGGACACGCTCACCGGCCTCTACCGGCAGGCCTGCGACCTGGGCCTGTACGAGGAGGGCTGGCAGATGGTGAACGCGGCCGCACTGGTGCGGCCGGTCTTCGAGACGCCGGAGGAAGCGCCCGCCCTGCCGCCGGTCACGCTGGCGACGGGTCCGGCGATCCCGCTGCTCTGCTTCCCGCCGTCGATGGCACCCTCGGGACCGCACTACTTCGGCCGTTTCGCCCCCGTGTTCGCGGATGAACGCGACGTGACCGTGCTGCCCCACCCCGGCTTCGCACCGGGGGAGAAGCTGCCCGCGACCAGGGAAGCGGTCGTCGCCTTCCAGGCCGAGGCCGTCCGGAGGCAGGCAGGGGACCGGCCCTTCGTGCTCCTGGGCTACTCCTCGGGCGGCTGGATGGCCAACGCGGTCGCCGCGCTGCTCGAACGGCAGGGCAACGCGCCGCAGGCGGTGGTACTCCTCGACACGTACACCGCCACGACCTCGTTCGAGGACCGCCTGGAGGAGGCGCTGCGCAAGCGCGCGGCCAACAGTGACGCGTTCGAGCTGATGACCGGGGCCCAACTGACCGGGCAGGGCGGCTACCTGCGCATCTTCGACGACTGGAAGCCCGAACCGATCGACACCCCGACACTGTACGTGCACGCCACCTTCCCGCCCGGGGAGTCGCGGGCACTGCGGACCGAGGACGACTGGCGTCCCCGGTGGCCCCTGCCGCACGAGGGCACCGACGTCCCCGGCGACCACTTCACCATCATGGACGACCACTCGGAGTCCACGGCACACGCCGTACGGACCTGGCTGGCCGGAGCCCCGATCGGCGAGAACTCCGCCTGAGCGCCCCAGATCGAACAAGTACCGACATCCACAGCAGAACGGACGATCAACATGACTGTTACCGACGGCAGCGGCGACCTCTGGCTCCGCCGGTTCCACCCCGCGCCGAAGGCCCCGGCCCGGCTGGTGTGTTTCCCGCATGCCGGCGGATCGGCGACCTTCTACTTCCCCGTCTCGGCCGCGCTCCAAAGCGACTGCGACGTGACGGCCCTGCAGTACCCCGGCCGTCAGGACCGGAGGTCCGAGCCGAACGTGGACGACCTCGGCGTGCTCGCCGACCGGATCGCGCCCGTGGTGGCGCCGCTGTTCGACCGGCCGGTCGTGTTCTTCGGGCACAGCATGGGCGCGGTCATAGCGTTCGAGGTCGCGCGCAGGCTCGAGGAGCAGGGCCACACGCCCGCGGTGCTGTTCGCCTCCGGCAGGCGCGCACCCTCGACGCGACGCGTGGAGAACGTCCACCAGCGGGACGACGAGGGGATCGTGGCCGAGATGAAGGCCATGAGCGGCACCGACACCCAGGTACTCGGTGACGAGGAACTGCTGCGCATGGTGCTGCCCGCGATCCGCAGCGACTACCGGGCGATCGAGACCTACGGCCCGGTGGACGCGACCGTCAAGTGCCCGATCACCGCTCTGGTGGGCGACGCGGATCCGAAGACGACGGTGCCGGAAGCGGAGGAGTGGCGCTCCCACACGACAGCCGCGTTCGACATCCGGACGTTCCAGGGGGGCCACTTTTACCTCAGTTCGCGCGCGGCGGAGGTGATCGCACTGATGCGGGAGGCGCTGCGCGGTGCCGTAGCCGTCGGCTAGGCGCTCGGGCAGGCGTCGATAGAGGCAGGGAACGGGGGTTGGACGAGCAGGTGATCCAGCCCCCGTCGCGCGGATATGCGACCGCGTGCCCAGACGGCCACCGGGTGCGAACTCAGCGCCGAAGCCCTCGGCCGCACCTTCCTGGACCTGCCCGCCGCCGACCTTGGCCACAGCCTCCGACCGCGCGTCGTAACCAACCCGGCCGGTTCGGTCCCCGAGATTACGATGAGCCCCCTGGCAGTGGACGCCTGCGAGGGGCGACTCTTGGCAGAGACGGAAGGAACGGGCCGTGGCCGATGACCTGATCGATGTCGTGATCGCCGACGATCAGGAGTTGGTCCGGACCGGCTTCGAGATGATCCTCGATGCCCAGCCGGGCATCCGGGTCGTGGGTGTCGCCCGCGACGGTGTCGAGTGCGTCGAGCTGGCCCGACGGCTGCGCCCCGCGGTGGTGTTGGCCGACATCCGCATGCCGCGGATGGACGGCTTGGAGGTGACCCGCACCCTGGCGGGCGAGCCGCCCGGCGAATCCGCGACGAACGTCGTCGTGATCACCACCTTCGACCAGGACGACTACGTACGCGACGCGCTGCGCTTCGGCGCCTGCGGCTTCCTGCTCAAGGACGCTCCGCCCGCGCTGCTCGTGGAGGCGGTACGGGCGGCCTCTCGCGGCGACGCGCTGGTCTCGCCCGCGGTCACCGTGCGGCTGCTGCGCGGGCTGCGGCACAGAGCCGACGGCGAGGAGCGGCAGGAGGCCGCCGGGCTGAGCGGCCGGGAGACGGACATCGCCCGCCTGGTGGCAGTGGGACGTACGAACCAGGAGATCGCCGAGGAGCTGTTCCTGTCGCTGTCGTCGGTGAAGACGTACCTGGCCCGGGTCCAGGCCAAGGTCGAGGTCCGCAACCGCGTGGAGATCGCGGCCTGGGCGTGGGAGAACGGAGTCGTCACCTCGCGGGATCGGCGTCCATGAGGGGACGCGGCAGTGCGGCCACCACCGCCCACTGACCGGAGCGCGTGACACCGGCCCGGAACGTGCCATCGAGCGCCTCGACGCGCTCCCGGAGCCCGATCAGGCCGAAGCCGCTGCGCCCGCCCGCCGGATCGTCCGCCTGGCGCTGTCCCGCGCTGTTGGTCACCGTCACCCGCATCCACCCCGGGTCGGCGTCCAGACGCACGGTCACCCGCTCGTCCGGGGCGTGCCGCAGCACATTGGTGAGGGCTTCGCGGGCCACCCGCAGCACAGTGGCTTCGGCCTCCGGGCTGAACCGGCTCGTGCGGACCGCGGCGCTCGCCTCGAGCCGCGCCGCCGGAGCGTCGGGCCGGCGCCGGGAGAACTCACCGACGAGATCCCCGAGTTCGGCGAGCAGATCGCCCGGCCGCAGCGCCTGATGGCCGTCCTCGCGCAGCACCCGCACCAGCCGCCGCATCGACTCCAAGGTCTCCGTACCGGACCGGGCGATCGCCTCCAGGGCCGGTTCGACCTTCTCGGGCGCGGTCGCGTGGACGGTCCTGGCCGCGTTGGCCTGCACGATGATGCCCGTCATGTGATGGGCGATCAGGTCGTGCAGATCACGGGCCAGAGCCAGCCGTTCGGCGTGCCGTACGTCCTGTACGGCCCGCTGCCGACGGGCCTCGGACGCGCGGACGACGCACCCCATGGCGATGCCGAGCGAGAGCAGAATCGTCACCATGTAGCTGCCCCCGACGAAGCCGTCCAGCGTCCGGGTGCGCAGCGTCTGCATCAGCATGCTGACGGTCAGGGCGGCGACCGTCCACGCCGTGGCGCGGGTGCTGTGGACCTGGGCGAGTGTCCGGATGATCAGGAACAGCAGCGCGAACATCTCCAGATACCCGAAGTCGGTCCCGCTCACCGGCACGAACAAGCAGACGCAGCTGAGCGTGAGGGACATGGCGGCCGCACCCACCGCCCGCACCGGCAAGGGCAGCGGGCGGTGGGTGCCGGGCAGCGCGAGCGCGGCCAAGGGGCCGGTGACGAACACCGGCAGCCAGCTGGTGGGCGCGATCGGCGGCTCGGTCACGAACAGCAGCACCAGGATGTCGGCCGCCCACAGCAGGGCCAGGGACACCACCGCGGCGGCGGAGACGACGCGGCGGATGCCGGGCAAGAAAGGAAGCTTCCAGTCCACGCCACCAGCCTAGGGAGCCGGATCGCGCCCGTGGTGTCGGCCGGATGACCGACAAGACACGCAGCAGTCCGTACTCACGGCCGACGCCGCGTCGCCGAGGGTTATCGCAGCATGGTTCGGGGGCACGGGCGTTCCCCCGGCGCCGATGCCCCGTCCCCGGCCCGTCGACGACGAAGGGCCGGGGGCGCACCTCTTGGAGCTCCAGGCTTACGGGGCCCCGGAGGGTGCGCCGCGGTCTGTGGGGACAGCGCCCGGCACACCCTGCGGGCGAGCAGGCCGGGGCCCCAACTGCTGCCCATCCTCGTCTCGTTCCTGACGTACGGAGCTGGTTGTTCTCATGGCTACTTTCCTGCACCGCCTCGGGCGCGGCGCGTTCAGGCGTCGCTGGCTGACCCTGTTGCTCTGGGCGGTCGTACTCGGCGCCGCGGGAGTTGCGGCGGCCGGCAGTAGCGGCAGCAGCAACTCGAACATCACCCTGCCCGGCATCGAGGCGCAGAAGGCGTACGACGTGCTCGGCGAGAAGTACCCCGCGGCCAACGCCGACGGGGCGAGCGCCCGTGTCGCCGTCCGGGCACCCGACGGGCAGAAGCTTGCCTCCGCCGGGCCACGAGCCGAAGTCTCCGCGCTGCTCAAGGGCTTGCGGGGATCCTCGCTGCGGGTCGCCTCGGTCGCCGACCCGTTCAAGGCGAAGACCATCAGCGCCGACGGCACCACCGGCTACGCCCAGGTCACGTACAAGACCAAGCCCGCTGAACTGACGGACGCGGACCACAGTCACCTCGACGACGTCCTTGAGGCGGCACGCGGTCAGGGCCTGATTGTGGAGGCGTCCGGTAGCGCGCTGGCTCCCGCCGAGGCGAGCAGTTCCGCCGAGGCGATCGGCTTCGTGCTCGGCGCGCTGATCCTGATCGTCACCTTCGGATCGTTCGTCGCGGCCGGGATGCCGCTGCTGACCGCTCTGCTGGGTGTCGGCATCACCACGAGCGCCATCACCGCGCTCACCACGGCCCTGGATCTCCACAGCAGCACCTCGTCGCTCGCGACCATGCTGGGCATCGCGGTGGGCATCGACTACTCCCTGTTCATCGTCTCCCGCTACCGATCCGAGCGGGCCCTGGGCCACGACGCCCGCGAGGCGGCCGCGCGGGCGAACGGCACCGGGGGTTCCGCGGTGGTCTTCGCCGGTCTGACCGTCGTCATCGCCCTGGTCGGCCTGGCCGTGGTGAACCTGCCCATCCTCACGGCCATGGGTATGGCCGCGGCCGGTGCCGTCGTCGTCGCCGTCCTGGTCGCCGTCACCCTGGTCCCGGCCCTGCTCGCCTTCGCCCCCGAGCGCGTCCTCGGCCGCGCTTCCCGCACGAAGTCCGCCCGTCCGAAGACCACCGGCGTGAAGCCGCCCCTGGCGGAGCGCTGGGCGGCCTTCGTCCTGCGCCGCCCGTGGAAGGTCCTGCTCTTCTCGGTCCTCGGCCTCGGTGTGATCGCGCTGCCCGCGACCAGGATCGAACTGGGTCTGCCCGACGACAGCACCAAGCCCACCTCCACCACCGAGCGCAGGGCATACGACATGCTCGCCGAGTCGTTCGGCCCCGGCTTCAACGGCCCGCTGACACTCGTCGTCAGCGGCAGCGACCCGGCCGCCACGAAGACCGCGGTCGGTCAACTCCAAGGCAGCGTAAAGGACTTGAAGGACGTAGCCACCGTCGCCCCGGCCACGTACAACCCGGCCGGTGACACCGCGATGGTCACCCTCGTCCCCAAGAGCTCGCCCGCGAGCGAGGCGACCAAGGACCTCGTCCACACCATCCGCGCCCGGGCCAAGGACGTCCAGACCTCCACCGGCACCCGGGCTCTGGTCACCGGCACCACCGCGATGAACATCGACGTGGCCTCGAAGTTCGCCGCCGCGGTCGTCCCCTACCTGGCGCTTGTCGTCGGCCTGGCCTTCCTGGTCCTCATCCTCGTCTTCCGCTCGATCCTGGTGCCGCTGAAGGCGGCGCTCGGCTTCCTGCTGTCCGTCCTTGCCTCTCTCGGCGCAGTGGTCGCGGTCTTCCAGTGGGGCTGGCTCAAGGACTTGTTCGGCCTGGAGACCACCGGCCCGATCATGGGCCTCGTGCCGATTCTGCTGGTCGGTATCGTCTTCGGCCTTGCCATGGACTATCAGGTCTTCCTCGTCACCAGGATCCGGGAGGCGTACGTCCACGGAGCCGACGGGCGCCAGGCGGTCATCGAGGGTTTCAGGCACAGCGGCAAGGTCGTCATCGCGGCCGCGCTGATCATGACGGGTGTCTTCGCCGGGTTCATCGGCGGAGACGACACCATGATCAAGTCGCTCGGCTTCGGCCTGGCCATCGGCGTCGTCTTCGACGCGTTCGTGGTCCGCATGACCATCGTGCCCGCAGTCCTGGCCCTGCTCGGCCGACGGGCCTGGTCGCTGCCCGGCTGGCTCGACCGGCGCCTGCCGCACGTCGACGTCGAAGGCGAGAAGCTCGGCAGCACGGCCCCCGCGCTCAGCGAACCCGCCCCCAGGGAAGCCGACAGCGCGCCGACCCGTTGAGTACGCGGAGTACGCAATGCGCCCGCACGCGGGGTGTGCGGGCGCGGGCGCATCAGGAGGGGTTCTTCGGCTGGGGGACTGGTCTCCTGAGTCAGGAGTTCTGTTCAGATACCTGACGAGGCGTTCGAGGGAGGGGTATGGCGCTGTCAGAGGGGCGGCGGGCACCGGCCTTTCGAAGCAGCGGACAACATCGGGGCCGGGCACGCTGCCGAAGCACATGTGGAAAACGTTCTCGGCGTAGCCGAGTTCGGGATTCGGCGGAATCGGTGCGAGGCCCCGGCGGCGGCGCTGGTCGGCGGCGACCACGGTGGTCAGCCTGGCCGGCAAGGTAAGGGACTTGGTGCGGTTGGCGGCGGGGCTGCCGTCGTCCTCGGTGGGATCCTCCGCGCCGAAGAAGCTGACGGCGGTGCGCAGAACGTCCACGGGGTGGCAGGTGCCGGGCAGCCGGCCGAGCAACTCGGACGTGGTGCGGTCCAGGGGGCGCATGGCGCGTTCGGATGCCTGGAACTTCCGCAGTTGGACGCTGTCGGGTAGTTCGCCGCACCAGAGCAGGCAGGCGACTTCCTCGAAGAAGCAACGGGCGGCCAGGTCCTGGCGCGGCGGGCAACTGGCCATCGAGCGACGGGCGGCGGCCCGAGTCGGTGGGGAGGGGCCCTGGCCGCCCAGCCATGCCACGATCTGCTCTGGATGGTGATCTGCTCCCCGCGTCCGCGGTGATGGCCGCTTCGGGACGCAGGTCTTCCTCGAACGTGACCTGCTGGAACGACTTGACGGGCCGCTGGGCGGATTTCTTCGCCGCGGTCGCTCGCCCCGGTCCCCGTGGATGAGGCGGTGTACGAGCGCGCTGTCCAGCAATGCCGAGCCTGGCAGGTGAAGAGCATGGATCGAAGTGCACAGCCCTCCCGGCGCGGCCCGCTTGCTGCCGTACTGAACAACCCGGATCAGGGGACGAGCATGGTGGCCCTGCGCGGCCCGGAAGATTCCGGGGACCAACTCACTCGCCCGTCGCCCGTCGCCGGGCGACAGGTCACAGGCATGGCAGCACGGCGGCAAACCGGCCCAGGAGGGCGGCCTCATCGCCGCGGAGCGCTCCCTGTCGGCCCGTGGCGCTGGTCCACCCCTGGGCCCCGGGCCAGCACGCCCGAGGCTTCCATAAGGCGGGCCGCTGATACTGGCCAGGGGGCAGCGACAACGCACGAGTCATCCGAGGCGTCAGAAGGGTGTCTGGGTCCCACCGGTAACCTGCTCCCACAGGGCCACATGGCTTGGCATCTGTTCGTCAGGCATCGGCCCCTCGATCAACCAGCCGTCCTCAGCGATCAGCGCCCCTGCCGCAGGCTTCCATCCGGATCCGAAAGCCCGGCATCGTCGGCATCAAGAATCACCCTCATATGGGATGACTCCTTGTCAGGTAAACGCCCGAATGCCCTGATGTTCACGTCACATGCCGGTCGCTGATCTTTCTACGGCGTATGAAGTAGACGCGGAATCAGCGACGCCCGGATACCGACGGCACGGGGCTCGGGACGGGTCAGTCGTTCAATTCGCGGTCGAAGTCCTTCGCGCACGCGTCACGTTCGCTCTTGGTGTCGGCGTGCTTGATGCAGTCGTCGAAGTTCTTGTACTCGTCCGAATTGAGGATCGACGCGCCGATCGCGATGATCACGCCGGACGCGATCAGGCCAAGTCCGCCGAGCACCGCACCGATGATCGACATCACACCGTGAGGCGCCCGGCCCCCACGCGCCTTGCGCGCGCCGATGATGCCGAAGATCACCGCCAGCAGGCCGAGCAGTGCGCCACCGATGACAGTCCAGAAGAGCAGGATCGCCAGAATGCCGAGAACAAGAGCGGCGATCGCCATTCCGTTGCCCGGCCGCATCCCGGAGTGCTCGGGAGGCCGTCCGTCGTGGCCGGAGGTCTGGGGATACTCGGGGAAGGACATGACATCACACCCATCTGTGCCCTAGTGCAGTCGAGTTGCCGTAGCCGTCCGTATGCCCTGACACCGTCTGTGAATGCGTGAATTCCGCCGAGCGTACCTGTCCGAAACGGGTGGGCCGCCTGGCCGGCGAAGGCCTGTGCCGCGTCGTACGCCGAGGTGGTTGTCGCTGACGGCCAGCTCGGCGGGGGAGAAGACGGGAAGGTATCCGCGCTTGCTGTCTGTCCCGGTGCGCAGCAGGTCGAGGATGCGGTCAAACGTCGAGAGGCCGTCGTCGGCGGGGGTGAAGATCGTGTGGCCGTAGGCGGACTCCCCCCGGCGGATCCCGATGGGGGAACCGGCGCGCATGAAGGGCGCGTAATAGCCGATCATCTCCAGGTCGCGGCGACCGCCCAGGTACAAGAGCGCTTCGGCGTACTGGAAGACCGGGTTGGCCTTGCGCGCCGCCAGGTAAGGGAGTCTCTGGCGGGGGTCGGATAGTTGGAACCCGACGCCGATGACCTCGCATGCTTTGCCTCCGCGGGCGGCGATGCGGTGCTCTGCCTGGGCCGAGGCCAGCTGGAGGCAGGCAAGGTAGGCGTCGTCTTCCACGCTGCGGAAGGCGGGTGTGGTGAGCATCGATTCTCGAGGCCTCCTGCGGCCGTTGGGGCGGCCGGTGGCCAGGACTGTGCTCTGTGCTGCCGCCCAGCGCGTACCTCTGGACGGCAGGACGCTGATCTAGACGGCCGGGGCGATGTCGTCCAGGTCCACGACCCGGAACGACCACAGGGTGCGCACGAGTTGAGAGGCCGGGAACCACCGCAGCGCCGGGTTCCCGTAGGGGACGGGGACGTCGTCGGCCGCCAGGACTGTGACGCCGTTGACCGTGTACGCGTGGGGTGTTCCGATGACGCCGTACAGGGGTGCGCTCTGCGCCAGCAGGCGACTGCGAGCGGGTTCGACGGACGCCATGCGGAGGTCTTCGCCTTCGGGGGGTCGCTGATGTCCCCCTGGGGCCATCGCCATGGTGTGCGGGAGGCGATGTCGAGGACGTCGCGAACCAGTTCCTGCACGGGAGTGTCCTGGGCGGCGAGGTACTTGGAGGCCTCGGGGGAGAGCCGGGCGGGCCAGGCCTCGGTCACCGGCGGGTCCCGAGGACCTGGTCGAGGCTGACGCCGTCGGAGGTGTCCTGGCCGGACGCGAGGACAGCTCTCACTCAGCTTCAGCTACGTTCGGTAAGAGGCAGCCTGTGCCACTCGTGCCCGCACCCGTCGGAACAGAAGCGCTGGCGTCGGCGACCGTCGGCAACCGCCAGCACTGAGATCAACAGGCGGAACGCCTTCCGGCGCTCGTCCAGGGGAGCCAGACCGGCGATCTTCCCCAGCTGTTCGTTGATCCGGCCGCGTGTGATCAGAACTGCCGGAGTGTGGGTCGCGCGGAGGCCGGCGCGGCGAATGGCCGCCGGCCCGTCGGCGGACGTGGCTCGCGCCTGGACGCAGTAGTGAGACAGGAGCCGCAGGGCTGCGACCTGCTCCTCGGCGAGGAGGCTGTCGAACCAGGCGATGCCCTGTGTCATCGGGCGGCGTTCCTGAGCCAACTCGTTGAACATGACGGCCCACTCGTTCACGGCTCATCCCCCTCGATCAGAACGGAAAAGATCCGTTCCCCGGCATCGAACCACACCGGCCATTCGGCCGATCCACGCGAGCGTGTCAGAACCCGCAGCTAACATCCGCCTGTGCACCCAGAGCTGCTGTCGTCCCTTGCTGTTCCACTCCCGCCAGGCCGGTTGGTCACCTCCGATGAAGGTGAGGGACGCGTGGCAGCTCTGTGGCTGAGCGACGGGGCTGTATCTGCGGAATCGTGGACGCGGATCCACGCCGAACGTCCCGGCCGGGGTGTGTGGCCCCTTTTGCTGGACTCGCGGGACCCGCGGGACAGTGAGTTTCGGCCCTGGGGCACCGGCGAGCTCTTCCCAGAGCAGATGTCATCACCGGATGACCACGACCCGGCCGATTTGCTCGCGAAGTGGTGGGCGACGTACACCGCAGTCGATGAGGACGACGACATGCTGTCGCCCGACCAGCGACTGGCCGTGACGGCCCCGTTCGGCCAATCCTGGCCGGGCCTCGCGCCGGCCGGTCAAGCGGCAGCAGATCCCGACGATCTGGCAGCGGAGTACGCAGCGCGTTTCGTCCTCAGCCGGCCGCAGTCACGTCTGGGCCTCGTGGCCGCGCATTCAGATGCCGATGCCCTTGCCGTCGTAGGCTGGGACGGGCCTGCCAACTGGGACAACGACACCGCCACGTTCGCCGCCGTGGTGAGTGACTGGGAACGGCGCTTCGGTACGCGCGTGGTCGCCGTCGGTTCCGACACACTCCATCTGAGCGTCGCCGCACCCCCGACGACCGCCGAAGCCGCCCTGTTCGTCGCGGCCGAGCACTTCGCCTTCTGCCCGGACAACATCTGGCAGGGCCCCCGCCCTCAGACCCTCGCGTCGTACGCCGAGAGACTCATTGACACCCACTGCTGGGAATTTTGGTGGGACTGACCCCGGCCCAGCCGGGAAACGGTCACCGCGGAGATGAGAAGCGCTCTACGAGACGTCACATTTGAGCTCAGGTCAGCGGCAGTCGTTGAGCCAGTCTCCTGGGATCAGGTCCCGAGCGCGGTCGAGGTCTTCCGCCGTACGGCCACGGGCAAAAATAGCTGCACCAGCGTCGTCGCGTAGCAGGACGTCCTGGCCCAGGAACCACCGGCTTCCGTTTTCCTCGTCACCGATGGGATACACCGGGAACGGCAGCCGGACGAAGTTCCCCTCCAGCGACTCGACGTCGAACTCATCCGCGTCAAGGAAGTCACAGAGCTCTTCATCGGCATGCAGGGATTCGGACAGAACGATCTCAACGAAGCACAGGGAAAGGCGCTCCAGCCAGCCTTCCCATCGCTCGGCACTCTTGTCCATCAGGTCAGTCCGGCTGAATACCGCAGGGTCGTCATCCTGAAGGCCATCGAGGAGGATGCCCCAAGATGCCGCGCCTTGATTCTCATGCCGGAAGACCAGAGCCTCCCTGGCGTCATCCACATAGAGCTCGGCCGGGCCGAGGAGCACGTCGTAGTTGCTGGTCAGATCCCGGCGGCGACCGAACAGCAGATACGCCTCGCGCAACGCGGCCGGCAGCCGCAGTCCGAGCCTCTTCTCGGCTGCGGCCAGATCGGCCCCGGACCACCCATCGGCGCTCTCCAGAGGGCTGGCCCAACGCCCAGCGAAGCCTCGGATGAAGTTCCAAGCGCCGCTGCGTCCCCTGACACCGTCATCGAGAAGGGCAGCAAGGTCGAACTCGTGTGTCATGCCAAGACGATATCTGTCGCGCTCTACGGCCCTCACCTGCTCGTGACGGGCAGTCGGGGTCAGGGCGGAGGGTTTTTGGTGATCCGGGCGATGAACGCCTCGGCCTCCGCCTCGCTGATCTCGACGTGGTCGGTGTCGTTGTGCCCCAGCTCGTACCGGCGCAGGTATTCGGTGGGCTCCCAGCGCAGGTTCCGGGTGAATGCGTGATCGGTGGTGAAGCCGTTGGTGATGGTGCGGCGCACGATGCCCGCCGGCCTGGTGCGGGGGAAGTCGTCGTCGATCCGTGCGTAGTAGGTGGTGGGCGATGCGGCGTTGAGAACGTGCACCGTGGCGCCGCGCTGATGCAGCCACCGTTCCAGTTCACGGCCCGCCAGCTCGTGGTGCGCACCGTCGGCCACGAGGTACACGCTGCCGGTGAGCCCTTGCACCACAGTGTGCTCGTCCAGGTGCACTTGGAAGGACGTCTCCTGTAGCGAGGCACAGCTCAGGTCTGCCCCCTCAAGACGTGCGTCCAGCAACAGGGCGCCGTGGAGGCGCGCTTGTCGGAAGCACGCCTTGCGGGCGTCGGTTTTGTAGAGGTCGGCTCTGCCGAGGTTCGCGCCGGCCAGCAGAGCGTTCTGCAAGCTCGCCTCGTCCAGGACTGCTGCCTTGACCAGGCAGGCCCGGTTGAGGTCGGCGCGGTCCAGGACGGCGCGTGCCAGATCTGCGCGGTAAAGGGCGGCCCCGGCCAGGACCGCGTCTGCGAGCAGGGCCTCGATGAACAGTCCCATGGCCAGGTCGGCGCCGGTGAGGTCGGCGCCGGACGCATCCAGGCCGCACAGATCGAGGGTGGTGTCCTCCTGGCCGCTCCACGTCCTGAGTTCGTCGGCAGCCTCGGCGACCGGGGGCAGTACGCGCACGGCCCGGACGCCGTCACACATGTCGGGCAACTCGATCACTCCAACGATGTTCGTCGTGCCCGCCCGCCGTCAGGTCAGCCAATGGGGCCTTGACCGGGGGCGGATGTCCCCTGTGGGTGGGGTGCCGGGTCAGTGCCGCCGGGGTGGGGCCAGTCGTCTGGCCATCGGCTTCGCCAACAGATCCACCTGATCGCTCTCGACATCGAACCCGAGGACCGGATGGTTGGGAGCGCCGCCCTCGCAATACATCACCACCGGCTTACCCAACCGCCGCCCGATCACGGCGAGGAAGCCGCAGAGCACGTCGAGTCGCTCCTGGCCCTGGAGTTCCCGCAGATCAACATCGAAGTCGATCTCCTCGACCGAATAGAAACGGAAGATCGCCAATACATCGGCAGTCGGCCAGACCCGCAGTTCCGCGCACTCCGCGTCAGCCGGGCGAGACAGCACTGCTTCCGCGCGAGGCACCGGAAGCACCGTCTCGCCTTCGGAGTACTTGCATATCCAGTTGCTCACCCCGACGAGATCGAGGACCGCCTGCCAGTCCTCCACCGAGGTCTCGGGGACAACCACGTCCGGCAACGACCCCATCAGGTCAGGGTCGAAGAAGCTCTTGACGTCATCCCACAGCAGATCAGCCACGCCGCCATCCTGCCCGCCACACTCTCACAACGCAGACCGACTACTTTGGCCAAAGTCCTAGGGGCACCCCCCGAGTAGGCCGACCGCCTTTTCGCCGCACGCGCGCAGGCGGTCGGCAGACAGCAGTTCCGGCAAGTGCAAGCCCGTTCAGGTCTGTTGCGCTGGGCCTGCCTACACTGCCGCCATGGGTCTGGATCTCACGCTGTTCATGGCGGACTGGGAGCAGTTGAGTGCCATCGCCGTCGAGAGCCGGGTCCGAGCACTGGACGACACGACCTGGCCGCGTGAGTTTGGCAACGAGTACCAGAGGTCCGGAGCGGGCGGCTGGCTGTGGCCCCCGGACCGGCGGGCTGCATGGTGCGCCGAGTACGACTTCTTCACCACTACCGGCGCCTACGGCCCGCACGCTCGCGCGGGCGATGCATGGGCCGACATACGGCTCCTCGTCAACGCATCCGTCCGCCGGGAGATGGACATCTTTCTCGGCGGTCTGATCTGGGACGCGGATCCGGCCGACGACCCAGCGCTGACAGACGGCGGGGGCTTGTTCCCACCGGCCGCCGATCGCTGGAGGCCGCGCGTCCTTCTCGTGTGCCCGCCCGGGGCAGTCTCCGCCAAGGCCCGTGCCTGGGAGCGAGTGGCGTCCCACCTCGAACAGCTGCGCGGGCCGTTCGCCGCCGAGTGCGAGGGGTGGGGAGGGCGCCCGGACACCTTCGAGGACTTCACCGCGCTGCTGCATGAATTGGGCGACGTGATTACGGAAGTCGCCCGCCGCAAATGGGGGCTCGTGGGTCTGCCCTAGCCAGAGATCCATGGTGCGGGCCTTGACACCTCGCAGCATAATCAAGCCGGCGGGCGACATCGCAGGTCACGGCCGTGCGCCCGGCTCCGCCCGTCGGCGGCGGTCTGTCGGCGGTAAGCCCTCGTGCGCGTGCGGCTCGGCGTATGGGCCGAGCTCGGCTTCCACCGGCAGCGGCTGCCGCCGGCGCCCCTGCGGTGTCAGTGGCGGGTGCCAGGATGAAACTCATGACGATCAAGAACATAGCCCGGCATGACGTGAGTGAGCAGCGGATCGAAGAGGCACTCGACGACATCCGGCGCCGGGCCTTCACCCGCTGGCACACGATGCAGTACGACTGCTACTCCGATGAGGAGTTGCAGGCAATGCGCGATGAGCTCCTCGATCATGTTGCGGCCCGCACGGTGGCGGACCCCGCGCCCGGTACCGCCCCGTCACACATCATCCTGCGCACCGCGGCCCAGTGCGCCCTGGGGATTGCGGACCTCGGCTGCTACCCCCAGGGTGACCAGGAGATCTCCTTCGCCCTCCTTGACCGGCAACTCAGCAGCGAGAACATCGACTTCGGGGCCGCTGTCAAGCAGGTGGCCACTGCGCGCACCTGGCTGGACGCCTTCACGCTGGCGGTGACCAGCGGCATGATCCAGGAACGGGACCTGGCCATCGGGCTGCTGCTGCGGGGCGACATCGCGCCCGACATCCGCCGCGGTGTGCCGCACTCGAAGCTGGAATCGAAGTCGGACCCGGGCGAGCTGGCGGAGATGGACGCCCTGTGCGGCTACCTCAGCCGGGCCGAAGGGCACCTTCCCCGCCACTGGCCGTCGGTGACACTGTGCCGGCCTACTGCCGACGAGCGCGCCGATGCACAACGGCAACTGGACGTCCTCGACATGCTGACGCCGGACCAGCATCTGCTGCGCGTGCTCCTGGACGATGACCAGCCTGCCTTCGAGCACGCCCTGGAACGGCGTCTTGTCCATCACCGCAAGAACACACCCGACGATGCACCGCCCCGAAGCCTCCTGCCGCTCAAAACCATCGCACTGGCCGCACTGGCCGTCCAAGTACACGGCTGGGGCCTGCGTGTCCGATCGGCCTACCTGCCACAGACCATGCTCAGTGCCCCTGAAGGCGCCTTCGACCCATGGCTGAACCAGTGAGCTCACCGCCGACCCGGCATGCCGGCCCGAAGGTCAAATCTCAAGCTGAGCAACCCGATCCGGTGGGAGCCGGCGAAACGGTCCTGCCGGTCCCCGCGGCGTGCCAGGCGCCGGGGCGGCCGCGGACCTCGCGCGCGACGTGAGCAGTATCCGCCCGGCAGGAGCTCAGTAGCAGACCAGGATGACGACCCGCTCATGCCGCCCGCCCTTCGCAACGTGAGCCGGGGTGGTGCAGCGTATTGGCGCCTTTGCCCTGTTCTGGCAGTTCGAGAAGATCTACTCGGGAGTCGACCCGCCCGTACAGGGCATGGCTCTCCGGTCCCGCGTGATGCCGACCGCCGCTGCGAGCTGCCGCTGCAGCCACCTGCGCCGATGAGTCGAGACCTCGGACACCTTTCTCAGCGGCACGGGCGCCTCGCGCGTTGCGCCCCCTTCGGGGTCGCCCCATCAGCGATCACTCTGGAAAGGTTCACCGAGGCGCTGCGGACTACGGACCGGGGGTGCTCCCTGCGCGGAGAACTGAGCCGCCGGGCGGAAGTGTGCCCCCTCTGACGGTCATTTTGGATCGCAGGTTGCTTTCATTTGTAACGTGAGATTGAAAGGTTATGCGGCTAAGAAACCTTGGATCCGTGGGAGATTCGAGGCCTTTTTTATGACTCTCGTCACAGCATGACCCCTTCTGTGTGTGATGAAGTCGATCTTGACCGCAAGGCCCGGCAAACGCCCATCACCCTTGAAGGGATGGGTTGTGAGCAATGCCTGAAAAAGCACGTTCAAAGGAGTACGGCGCGTGCAGAACAGCACACACCGTCGCCAGTTCAGCAAGCTCTCCCTCGCTGCTGTATCCGCCACTGTCGGGGCAGCGCTCTTCGCCTCCGCGATCCCGGCCAACGCCGCCACCGCCACCGCGCCTTCGGATGGCGCGGCCCGGGCTGCCGCTGTCGTGGAATCTGCCACGGGGACGGCCGACATCGCTGCGTCAACGGCGGCACCGGGCACGCCGGCCAAGGCAGTGACGGCTACGGACGGCTCTGCCCTCACGGTCACTGCACCGGAGAGGGCGAACGGCGCCCTCCATGCCGCTGACGACAACGGCGACTCCTTCGGCCTCACCCTGCCGGGCGCCAAGGACGTCGTCGGAGTCAAGGCTGGATCGGGGACCGTGATTTACCCCGACGCCGCTGCCGCCACGGACATCGCCGTGCAGCCGACCAGGGACGGCGGAGCCCGCACCCTGGTCACGCTCAAGGATGACAAGGCCGCCGAGACCCACCGATTCCAGCTCCACCTCCCGAAGAACGCAAGCATCACCGAAGACGCCCGGGGCGGCTTCGAGATCACGCGCGAGGCCGCCGAAGGCATTCACGTCCCGGTCGCCACGATCGACGCGCCGTGGGCCAAGGACGCGAACGGCAAGAGTGTTCACACCAGTTACAAGCTGGATGGCACCGATCTCATCCAGACCATCGAGACCGGCGAGGAGACCGCATTCCCGGTGGTCGCTGACCCCAAGATGACGTGGGGCATCGTGACGGGCACTGCGTACTTCAACAAGAAGGAGACCAAGGCGATCGCCAACAATGGCGCTCTGTCCGGCGTGGTCTCGGGGTTCCTCCCGCCGGGTCTGAACATCTACTGGGGTGCACACGCCGCGGTCATCACCACGACGGCGCTCAAGGCGAAGAACGCCAAGAAGTGCATCAAGGTCAAGTTCGCGGCGGGGATATTCATCCCGGGCCAGTACTCAGGTGGGCACTGCAAGTAGTAACAACAGCAACGCGATCGGAGAATGGCTTTGAGCAGCTCGTGGCTCATCTACAGCGGAGCCCTTCTGGTGCTCCTGTCTATCGGGGTCCTGTTTTTCGTAGGCAGACCTATGACACCCGTCTGGCGTGACACCACGTCGATAGCCTGCGGCGTCATCGTCTTTGCCGTTGTGTGTGTTCTGGCTCTGCTCCTTCACGCACCGGTTCAGATTGCGGTGTCCGGGGCGTGCTTCTGGATGGCTGCAGCCATCACCAGCGTGCACGCCGTACGCGGCCGTATCAGCTCGCAGAGCTGACCACGACGGCCCGCACTCCCGGCATGGAATCGTCGGGAGTGCGGGCCGTGTTGCGTTGTACCGGGCTTTTGGCCGGTTGCTGATCATGGCGCAGAAGGCTGAAGTGGACGCCGGGCCACGGCGGCAACGCTCCGGTCGTCGTGCCGGGGCCGGGGGCGAAGCCCGTCCGGGGCGAGATCCGGGTCAACAAGGTCCTGACCGCGGTGCGGATGTTCCTGCTCTACGCCGTGACGAACAAGATGGTGCCGGGCTGGGTGCTGGAACAGATCTACGAGATCGGCGACACCCGCGATCTGCCCGAGGAGGCTCGGGGCGAGAGTGATGGCATGCGCCTGCGGCTGCGCGCTCGCCACCGGGTCCAGGAGCCGGAGACGGACATTGACCGCGCCAGCGACGAGGAGGTCGTGGCGATGTTCCTGGCCTGCCGCTCCGCCCGCGACCGGCTGACGCTCTTGCTGCTCTCCCGCGTCGGCCTGCGTCCGGGGCAGGTCGCGGGCCTGCGCCGCAGCGACTCGCATCTGCTGATGGACTCCCGGCCGCTGGGCTGCGACATCGACGGCGCCCACGTCCACATCGCCCGGCGACAGAACGAGAACGGCGCCTGGTCGAAGTCGAAGAAGACCTGGGCGATGCCGGTGGACTTCCTAGTGGTCCAGGCTTTCGACCAGTACGCACTGGAACGCCACGAACAACTCCCCTCCAGCGAAAGCGACTTCCTCCTGTTCAACCTCTTCCGCCCGCCCTATGGCAAGCCGGTGACGACGGACGCGATCGGCGAGCTCTGCGAGTCCTTGTCCCGCCGGGCCGGTCTGGGCCGGATGATCACGCCTCGGATGTGTCGCCATGCGATGGCCAGCAACGTCGCGGACGCCGGCGGCAGCCTGGACGAGGTCCAGGCCCTGCTCGGCCAGAAGACTCCCCACTCGCCACGTCCGTATCTCCACCCGAGCCGCACTCGGCTCCGGGACGCCATCGAGCGGGTTCCCTCTCCCCGCCTGCAGTTCGAGGGCGAGGGCAGGTGACCGTGATCCACGCCGTCGTCTCCGCCGCCGAGGCTCCGGCGGACGAGCTGACCGATCCGCTGCGCGAGGCGATCAGCCCGGAGTTTCTGCAGCTCATGTCCTGGGACCCGCAGGTCAGGCTGCTGGTCATCCCGCGCGATCATCCGTAATTCAGCGCCCCGGAGTGCTTGGTAGCGGGCTGCGACAAAATGGTCTACTACGCGTTTCAGCAGGGACTTTGTGTCGGCTGCATGAAGCGGTGGGAGAAGAGTGGACAGAGCATTGAGGAGTTCGCCGGAACCGCGAAGCGAAACTGGCGGGCTATCGGCGCGGTCTCCTGCCAGGTTCCCCAGTGCGCCCGGCCCAGCAACGGCATGGCCACTCCGCTCTGCGCTGCGCACCTTCATCAGCAGAAGCGGATCTACAAGATCCCGGTCGAAGAGTTCGTACGGCATCCCGACGTCGTCCCGTTGGAGGCGTTCGGGCTCTGCAACGTCGCCGCGTGTTACCGGCAGCGGCAGAGCCCGGCCGGCTACTGCCCCGCGCACGCCCAGCGCCGCCGGGCCGCGATCCGCAAGGGAGGGCTGGACGACGAGGAACATTGGCGCCGCACCACGAACGCAATCTCCGAGCATGGTGTGATCAGCCTGCGCGGACTACCCGATCGAGTGGTGCACGAGATCCTCTACAGCCTGCAGGAACGCGTGGCTGAGGGCGTGATGCAGAAGGACTACCTCCTGCGACCGTTCTGCGACCGTGTTCGCTCCCAGCAGGTCACCACGCTCACCGAGCTCGACCTGGGCGCCTTCAACCATCAGACGAAGAACATCGCCACGGGCTTCCTCAAGCACCTCGGCCGCTTCGGCCTGACCCCCGAGACCGAGCGGCACAAGGACATCTGGTCCGGCTACGCGTTCGGCCTGGACGGCAACATCTACTTCGACAAGATCAGCCAGTCCTGGCTGCGGGAGGCCACGAAGGCCTGGGCCCTGGACGACATTCCCAAGCGGCGGGGCAAGAGCCGCACGGCCGTCCAGTCCCACATCAACGCGATCGTCCAGCTCTCGGACAGCCTGCGGCTGAACCGGCCCGACCACGGCGAGGACGTTCGCGCCGTCGCGCGCGTCGACGTGACGGTCTTCCTGAACCGGCTGCGGTTCTTGAACGAACAAGACGAGCTCAGCGGATACGCGCACGTCCGCGTGGTCCGATACGCCCGGCGACTGCTGAGCCGGATGCGGACCCTGGGCCTGACCCAGCGCGATCAGCCCCTGCACGGGATCTGCGAGACCTTCGGCCTGCAGGCCGACGACATTCCGGACGACCCCGAGGACAACGAGGCCGGCAAGGACCTGCCGACCGAGGTGATGACACAGCTCTGCCAGCACCTCGACAGCCTCGAAGCCACCGGATCCTCCGAGATCCGCACCGGAGTCGAGCTGATCATCGACACCGGCCGCCGGCCCGCGGAGATCTGCCGACTTCCCTATGACTGCCTCGAGCGCGACGAGGACGGCAAGCTGACGCTGATCTACGACAACCACAAAGTCGGCCCGGAAGGCCCGTCGCCTGCCCATCAGCGGGGAGACCGGCGCCGTGATCACCGCCCAGCAGGAACGAGTACGGGCACGGTTCCCGGACACTCCCACCAGCGAGCTCAAGCTGCTGCCCACCGTGTTGACCAACAAGATGGGCACCAAGCCGGTCACGTCCGAATGGCTCGCCTCCCGCCACCGCGCTTGGGTCGAGTCGCTGCCCGAGTTCCTCGTCCCCACAGTGGTCACGGTCAAGGGCCGCCAGGTCACCAAGATGCTGCCGTTCGACAAGGCCAGGATCTTTCCTTATGCCTACCGGCACACCTACGCTCAGCGGCACGCGGACGCTGGCGTCGCTCCCGATGCCCTGCAGTCCCTCATGGACCATCGCCAACTGACGACCACTCAGCAGTACTACCGGGTCAGCGAGACCCGCAAGCGCGAGGCCGTCGAGCGGGTCACCGCGATGCAGTTCGACCGGAACGGCAACCGCGTCTGGCGCAAGGCCCAGGCCCTGCTCGACTCCGAGCACGCCCGCCGGGCCATCGGAGAAGTCCAGGTCCCCTGCGGGCTCTGCACCGAACCCACCAACGTCCAGGCCGGCGGACACGACTGCCCCGTCAGGTTCCGATGCGTCGGCTGCGATCACTTCCGCACCGACGTCTCCTATCTCCCCGACCTGGAGGCATACCTCGCCGACCTCCTCCGCGGCCGCGAACGCCTGGCCGCCTTCGCCGCCGATTCCTGGGCGAAGGCCGAAGCCATGCCCTCCGACGATGAGATCACCCGGATTCGCCGCCTGGTCAAACGCGTCCGGGAGGACCTGGAGGACCTCACCGAGGAGGACCGGATTCAGATCAAGCAAGCCGTCACCACGGTCCGCCGCACCCGCCGCGTCGTCTCACTCGGTCTGCCCCGCGTCAGGCCGGCCCAGGATCTCCGCCCCGAAAGGCCCGCAGGATGACCAACCCCATGATCGAGGGCAAGCGCGCCGCCTCGGCTCGCCGCCGCGAGCGTGTCCTCAAAGCCATCGACACCGCCGCCAAGAACGGCGGAGACATCACCGTCGCCGGGCTCGCCAGAGCCGCTCGGGTCGATCGCACCTTCATCTATCGCCATCGTGATCTGCTCGAACGCGTCCACGCCGCAGCCAACACCCCTGTTGGGGAGGGCCGAACAGCGGCGGTCAGCCGGACTTCGCTGCAGACCGACCTCACGAACGCACTGGAACGCAACAAGCGTCTCGCGGCACGGGTCCGGCAGCTGGAGAGCCGCCTGTCTTCCCAGCTCGGCGATGCCATCTGGGCCGAATCCGGTCTTGGCGCACCCGTCGACATCGACCAACTCCAGCGTCGCATCGCCCTCCTCGAGCAGGAGGTCGCTGCCAAGCAAGGTGAACTCGAGGAGAGGACAGAGGAGTTGGAAGCTGCTCGAGCGGCGAACCGGGAGTTGACCCGTGCCCTGAACCACCGGCCTTGATCACGACTGGCCACTGTCCGATCTGATCGCTCAGGTCACCCCACGCCGGTTCTCGGCGGCCGAAGGCCGCCGAGAACCGGTCACGGACAGTCTCTAGGGGCGGCGGGCCAGCAAGTGGGCGTCGAGGAAGCCCCGCTCGGAGGCCGGGTCGTGGACCAGCCGAGCGAACGGGACGAGCCCGGCACCGGCCAGCAGCTCGGCGAACCGGTCCACCGGCCAGCTATAGGCGGGCGTCACCTTGTGGTCGAAGCGGACCGGCGCCGACCCGTCAGTCGCGAAGAACGACACCAGGAGCAGGCCCCCTGGTGCCAGGACACGCACCTGCTCGGCGATCAGTGCAGGCAATTCCCCAGGCGGGGTATGAATCATCGAGTAATGGGCCAGCATGCCACCGAGCGAGCCGTCCTCGGCCGGCAGGGCCTCCATCCTCGCCTCGTCGAACCGCAGCGCCGGATGGGCCCGGCGGGCGTGATCGACCATGACTGGGGAGAGGTCGAGCCCGAAAGCGTCCAGCCCAAGGTCGTGCAACATGGCCGTCAGATGTCCCGGCCCGCACCCGACGTCGGCTGCCCGCAAGTTTCCGGTCTCACGCACCAGTTCGGCGAAGGTGCTGATCATGTTCCGCGAGAACGGCTGCGTCTCCAACCGATTAGCGAACAACGATGCATACAGCTCGACGACCCCGTCATAGGCCGCCCTGGTCTCGTCCTGGTATCCCACGGGAGAGAAGGTAACACCGGCACACATTCGCAGCTTCGTCCACCCTGCGCCGGCCTCCACCCCCTAGAGACTGACTTTCCGTCACATGGCTACGAACAGGCCCTAGCACCACAGGTGTCGTGCTGCATAAACTCACCTACTAGGTCGCTGAGCAGCATCAACGTGAGACAGAACCCACGGCAACAGCATCGACCCCCAGAGAAGGCGACGTCCTCCTTGTCCGCCTGCAGCATCGGATAGGCGCCGCCCGGGGTGGGCTGCACCGGAAGGCGGTCCAGGAGGGTGGCGTTGGACAGGATCACGCCGCAGGGGTGCATGGCGTAGCCGCGTACCAGGGCGTCCAGGCCCTCGGCGAGCTCGAACAGCGGCCCGAACTCCTCCCGGCGTGCGGCGAGCCGGCGCAGCTCGGGCAGCTCGACCAGCGCGGAGCGGATGTCGCAGGCCCGGATGTGCGGAAACGATTTGGCGATCTCGTCGACGCTCTGCGGGGCGATCCCCAGCGCGAGGCCGGTGTCGTGTAGCGCGTGCCGGGCCCGGTAGGTCTCGGGCATCCCGGTCACCGCGACCCGCTCGGAACCGAACCGCTCGAAGATGCGGTCGTAGACCTCCAGACGGCGCGCGGACTCCACGTCCAGGTCGATGTCGGGCAGCGAGGTCCGCCGCTCCGACAAGAACCGCTCGAACAACAGACGGTGTTCCAGCGGGTTGGCCGTGGCGACGAACAGCGCGTGGTCGACCATGGAACCGGCCCCCGAGCCGCGGGCGGCGACCCGCACGCCCATCGCCCGCACGTCCGCGACGACCTGGGCGACGGCCAGGAAATATCCCTCGAAGCCCAGCCGGCCGATCACCTTCAGCTCGTGGTCCAGCTGCCGCACCGCGGCCGGATCCGTCTCCAGGCCGCGGGCGGCCATGCCCGCCTCGCAGCGCCGGCGCAGCAGCCGCATCGCCCCGCCGCGCGCCCGGTCCGCGCCGACCACGTGCGGCTCGGGAAAGTGCGGCCGCCCCATCCCCAGGTCGGCTGCGGTAAGGGTGCAGGAGGCGGCAACCGCGCCGGTCTCCGCCAGCAGCGTGGCCGCCCGCCTGGGACCGTGCCCGGCGGCCGAGGCGATCTGCGCGGCCACCGCGCCCATCTCGCCGGGCCCCTTGAGCCACCGCTCGCCGCCGTCCAGGCGGCGCCGGTCGATCGGTCGCAGCAGCCGGGCCGCATCCAGCACGTCCGCGATGCGGTGCTGTGCCGGATCGGCATAACGCACCGCACCCGAGATCACGACCGGCACGCCCACCTCGTCGCCCAGCTGCACCGTGCGCGCCGCCAGCCGCAAGGATCCCGCCCCCGTTCCGCCGCCCCAGAAAGACCGCCTCCAGCCGCAGCCCCGCGCCGGCGATCACCCGCCACGGCGCGAGCAACTGCTCGGCCCTGTCCGGGCGGCCGGCCATCAGCGCGGACACCGGCTCCGAGCCCGGCCCCATCAGCACGACCAGGCCCCGACCCAGATGCTCGGCCAACTTGGCCCACGGCGCCACCGGCACCCCGTCCACCGGGCCGGCGTGCGCGGCCGACACGATCCGGCACAGCCGCGCCCAGCCGCCCGCATCCTGCGCCAGCGTCACCCGCCACCGCGCCTCGATCACATGCGCACCCCCGCGCACCGGCGTCCGGCGCCGCGCCGCCGCCTCTTCCGGTTCTGCGGCGGAAGCCACCGCCAGGTCGACCCCGAAGACCGGGCGGACCCCGGCGGCCGCCGCGGCCCTCGCGAAGCGCACGCTGCCGGCCACCGTGTCGCGGTCGGTCAGCGCCAGCGTGCCGATACCGCGCTCGGCGGCACGGCGTACCAGGTCGTGGGGGAGCGAGGCGCCGTAGCGGGCCGAGTAGCCGGAGGCGACATGCAGATGCGCGAAGCCGTCCATCGCACACCTCCTGCCACGCGTCACACCCCCTGCCCAGCTGTCCGGTCCCAGTGAGCCACGATCGCCACTACTCGCACATTGGTTCGAAATTCTGGAAGCGGCGAATCGATCACGGCTGAAACTGTTCGGTACAGCAGCACCCCGCCAGAACGGGATGCAGCCCTCTCACCTGCACGAAACCCCGCAGAAAGCAGGCCGTAAGCAGCGCAGCCCCCATTGGCACCCGCTGGATTCGGCCAGCCGTGCGAAGCTACGGGCATGGCACAGCCCGGCACATACATCGTCCGGCTCCGGTTCCGCGAGGACGGCCCGGACGTGACCGGATGGTGGGCCCGCAAGGAGGTCGCCGAGTCCAAGTACAAGGGCCAGATCGGCATCTACGGATCCATCCCCGGTGTGATCATCACGCTCTCGGTACAGGCAGACGACCCCGAGGAAGAAATCCTGCTGAAGACCTGGAGGGCCGGACACGGCGAGCCGACCGGCGCATGAGCAGCACGGCCGGTACGGGGCAGGCTGAGCCGACCTCGGCCTCTGTCCCCGCCGGCGGACCCGCTCTGCCACGCTCTGCCCATGAGTCTCAACCCGGGGACGACCCTGGCCCACGCAGAAGACGTGCTCCTGCGCGCAGAGACCACATGGTCCAACTCGCGCAGCGCCCAAGACCTCTACGCCGCCTACACCGACGCGGTGCACGACACCTACCCCGCGCTCAAGCAGACGTTCACCGCCCCGGATCTCGCTGCGGGCCTCCACTCCGCGGCCTACTGGAACCTCCTGCCGATCGGCAGCACCGACCCGGGCGGATGGGTCAGCGCCACCGAGCTCCCCGGCGCGCAGCGAGCCCGGCGTGCACAGAACCAGGCGCTCGCCACGGAGATCGACAACCAGGTGAAAGCCATGTAGCAGGCCCGCACCGAACTGGAAGCGCTGAAGGAACTGGCCGCCCGGCCGGGCCTGCCCGTCGTGTACGTGGCTTTGGCCACGAGAATGGACAGCACTTATCCAGCGCCGGCGGTCAGTGCCTCCCGTTCTCGTGAGCATCGCCCCTTGCCAGGCCTGCGTCGTGGGTGCCCGGTCAGGCTGGCCCGTGAGCGGCTCGCATGCCGGGTGCTCCGCGTGCGAGGAGCCGTGGTGTGGTGATCCTGCTCAAGCGTTGTGGTCAGCGGTTCCCGTCCTGCGCATCCTGGATGAAGTCGTTGGCGTGGCCCTGCTGTGCCTTGAGGTCAGGCATCTGAATGCCGGGATTGCTTGTGACCCCCGGCATTTGCATGTTGTACGGCTGAGTGGCGAAGCTTTCGGCCAGCTGCTGCTGCCGGTCCTGGGGCTGGGCCTTCAGCCACTGCTGCTTTTCCGGGTTGAGCAGCTCCATCAGCGTCTGGAGTGGGGAGGTTGCTCCTCCTGCGAGGTCGCTGAGGTCGGTCATGACGGTCTCCCTTGCGGTGACGAGGCGTGAGGCCTCGGGGTGTCTGGTTGGCCGACGCTCACACGCCGGTACCGCAGCCGTGCCCCGCAGGCAGACCGAAGATGTAGCCGCGGCGGAGAGAGCACCCCATTGGCCGCCTGGGGTGGGCCTGGCGCCGTCGGAACTCGTGAACATCGCGGCGCGGCCGCGGGCGTCAAACGCCTCCCGAACCGATGGATAAGTGCTGCCCAATTCCGGTTCAGGCACAAATTCCGTGAGGACGATCACCGGCATTCCTGTGCGGTGACACGGCGTCATCTGGGACCGTGGTGCGGTGTGATGACCTCGTTGGTGTGCTGTTCCCGTACCTCGACTCCGTGCTGGTGATGCGGGTCTTCCTCGCGGACGGGACGGTCCGCATCAGAGCCCGTACCGGTGACGACGACGTGTCGTGCCCGGACTGTGCGGTGGTGTCGGGACGGGTGCACAGCTCCTATGAGAGGCGCCTTGCGGACAGCCCGGTGGGTGATCAGAGGGTGCTGATCGAGCTGACGGTCCGCCGTCTGTACTGCGAGAACACCGCTTGCCCGCGCCGTACGTTCGTCGAGCAGGTCGACGGACTCACCGTGCGCTATGGCAGGCGGACCCCGGCCTTCCGCCGGGCGCTGGAGGCGGTGGCCGTCGCTCTCGCCGGCCGTTGCGGTGCTCGCTTCGCGACGATCCTGCACAGCGGCGTCAGCCGCATGACGCTGCTCCGGCTGGTGATGGCCATACCTGACCCTTCCTGGACGGTGCCGAAAGTGCTGGGGGTCGACGATTTCGCCACCCGCAGAGGACAGCACTACGGCACGGTCCTGATCGACTGCGAGACCAGCCAGCCCCTGGACCTGCTTCCCAGGCGGGATGCCGAGATGCTGCCCAGCTGGCTGCGCGCCCATCCGGGCTCCAAAATCATCTGCCGGGGCCGGGCCGGGTCCTACGCCGAAGGCGCCCGCACCGGGGCACCCCACGCGATCCAGGTCGCCGACCCCTTCCACCTGCTCCAGAACCTCGGCACCGCGGTCGAACGATGCGTCCGCCAGCACAACGCCTGCCTCGAGACACCCGACGCCGACGAGAACGGCATCGTGCACATCCCCTTCCCCGAACCGGAGAACACGACGAAGGAGATGTCGCCCATCGAAGCCCGGCTACGGCAACGCCACACGATCGTCCACTCCCTCCTCGACCAGGGGCATGGCCTCCGGGAGATCGCCCGGGAACTGCACATGGGCGGCAACACCGTCCGCAAAGCGGCCCGCGCCGAGACACCCGAGCAGATGCTTAACGGCCGCCACCAACGCCGCCCCAGCCGACTCGACCCGTTCAAAGAACACCTCGACCGGCGCTGGTCCGAGGGCCAGAGCAACGCCATCCTGCTGCACACCGAACTGAGGGAACTCGGCTACCAGGGCAATTACCAGATCATCAGCGACTACCTCAGGCCCCGCCGCCGACAGCGCATCCGTGTCGTCGGACCCGCACCACCGGGCGTTCGTGAGGTCACCGGTTGGATGATGCGCAACCCTGACCACCTGCGGAACGACGAGCGAGAACAGTTCGCCGACGTCCTCGCACGCTGCCCTGAACTGACCGCCGCCGAACGGCTCGTCCGCTCCTTCGCTGAGATCCTTGCCGCCCGCTCCGGCCAACACCTCAAGGACTGGATCGTCGCCGTTCAGGCCGAGAACCTTCCAGGGCTGCTCACCTTCGCGCACGGCCTGGAGAAGGACTGGGACGCCGTGCTCCACGGGCTGACCACCCGCTGGAACTCCGGGCCCGTCGAAGGTCGGGTCAACCACATCAAGATGGTTAAGCGTCAGATGTTCGGCCGCGCCAAGCTCCCCCTGCTCCGCAAGCGCGTGCTCCTCACTGCCCTCGTTCTGCCGCCACATTCCGTGAGGTCGATCAGCGGGGCCTACCGAGTTGCCGGCCCCACCAACACCCACACGCGAAGCCCCGAGGTTCACCCCTGACGATGAGTTTCTCTCCGTCGGCTGAGACTTCCTCCCGCTCGGCCGAGCAAATTAGCCTGCCGCTTCTTTAGAAGTATGAACCGGTCACGGGCGTACTCCTTCAGATCCCATGCGGGATACCGAATGGCTGGCAAATGTTCTTCATAGTTTCCCTCTGCCCAGCGCGCCGCGAGGATCTCGTAGTTGGAGACATGTGCACAGAGCTGGAGCATGGCCGAAGGCATTTCATCCTCGATGAGGAGGTCAGCCTTTGTGATCACTACGTCGCGCATTGCCTGAACGTTGGGGATGAAGACGGTGATAGACCAAGTTCGCCACTCGGCAAGTTCCTGCTCGGAGGGTGGCACTTCACGATGGAAGGGATTTTTTTCGTCTGGTCCTGAATACTTTTCGATAAATGACTGGTATGTGAGGGTGTTTGCCTCTACCAGTGAGAGGAGAGGTCCATAGAACTCGCTCAACTGCAAGTTTAATCGTGCTAACCGGGCCTGCCTCTGTGTCAGCCGGAGTCCGTTTAAGTAAGTCGCTATGTAGCCGATGAACGCCAGCCCGATCGTCACGCCCAGGGTATCCATGGAGAACAGGTTAGAGCTCTTCAACCGGTGGTTTGTTGAACCCGGCGGTAGAGCCCTTGGCTGGATGGCGGGACGGTAGCGAAGTAGCAGTAGCGCCCAAAGGTGACACAGGGACCCCTGAATCACGTGCAAGATCGCTCATTAAATGTGTGCCTGAACCCCAATTCCGTGAACAAAGCCATGTACGACACCAACATGCTCAACCACTGGCGCCAGCCCGGCGACGTGCGCTGGCGCGACGTCCTCAAAGGCCAGGGAGAAAACACGCCGCAGACCCGGCTCGTCGTACCACTGTGCGTGGTCGACGAACTCGACCGCCAGAAGTACGGCCAGGGGGATTTGGCCAGGAAGGCCGCCACCGCCATCCGCTTCCTCGAGCGCACCCTCCACAACAGTCGGCCCGGACACCCCGTCCCGCTACGCGAGGGCGTCACACTGGAAATCTGGGTCGACACGAACAACCGGGGCGGCGACACCGACCTGTCGATCCTGCGGTGCGCCGCCGACCTGGCCAACCTGCATCCGACCACCGGCGCGCGCGTCCTGACCGATGACATCGGCATGCGCCTGCGCGCCCAGCAGATGGACCTCAGGACAGTGCGGCTGCACGAAGACCACCGCAAGAAGGGCACAGCACTCAATGGCCAGCCCCCGCAAACGGGATAGACAGCACGCGACCCCCTGATGAGGGCAGCGCTGGATCTCCCTGGCCTCGTTCCCTGCCTGCTGGCCCGCCCGGGCGGCTACCGTAGAGGCATGGCCAAGGAGATCCGTCTGCAGATAGACGAAGAAACGTACGCGGAGCTGGTGCGCCAGGCCGCCGGCGGTCAGGTCGAACCCGACCGCTACGCCCAGCAGCTGCTGACCGCCGACCTCGCGCGGCCCCGGTTCACCGCGTCGGCCAAGGCCTTCGCCGACGAGCACGGCACAGCCTTCGCCGAGGAATTCGGCGCGGGCTCCACCAGCGACGCGGCCTGACGTGTCCTTCGTCCTCATCATCGATGAGCGCTGGCTTTTGGAGGCTGCGCAGAGCCTCGTCCCGGGCGATCCGGATATCACTGATCACGGAGCGATCGGCGCTGCGGTCGCCCGCCACCGGCATACCGTGATGGGCACCCTGGTCTACGACGCCCCGCACCACAGGGCCGCAGCCCTCCTGTACTGCCTGGCCAGGGTCCCGGCCCTGGAGCACTCCAACGAGCTGTTCGCCGCCCAGGTCGCCTACGCCTACCTCAACGCCAGCGGCATCGAGGCCAAGGTCACCAGCAAGGACGCCGTCGCCCTGGTCGCCGGGGTAGTCGAGGGCCGCCTCGGCGTACGCGACGTGGCCGCCGTCCTGAAGACCTGGATCTGAAGAGCCCATCTATTAACCTCTGTTGATCCTGTATGCACTTCACGGTAGAGGGCTTCGTACGCACAGAGCCCTCCGCTGGCCGTGGGTACGGCGGCGGGCTACTCAGGAGAACTAGGTACTTGTGCCCAGGCGGAGTGCGGTAGCTGCCGCCTAGCCTCCCGGTCATGACCGTTGAGCAGATGGCTGGATCGAGTGACCAGGTGGCGGCGCGGCAGCAGGCGCGGGGGACGGTGTCGCTGGTACTGGGTATTGTCGCCGTCGCGATGATGGTCTGCCCGTTGCTGCTCCCGGCGTGGGTCCGTCTGCTTCCCCTGTATTTCCTCCTGCCCGTGGGGGTCTCTGCAGTTGTCTCGGGCATCGTCGCGTTGCGCAGGATGCGGGACCATGAGGGAGCCGATCGCTACCGGGCACGGGCGGGCGTCGTGCTCGGCGCCGCAGCCATCGTGATTCCACTGACAGTGATCACCTTGGCAATCTGGGTGCTGAGCCAGGTCGAGACCTACTAGGGCCTGTGTGACGTCGTGATCAGTCAGTTGCCTTCGCAGGTCGTTGATCCAGATCATGGAGGCGCGGAGGTGGAGGCCGGCGAGGTAGCTCTGGGGCGTCTTGTCGTATCGAGTCGCGATGCCCCGCCAGGCCTTCAGCTTGTTGATCAGACGCTGGACGGTGTTGCGCTCCTTGTAGAGACCGGCGTCGTGACCTGTGGGCCGGCCGCCCCGGCTGCCTTTCCTCTTCCGGTTGGCTGTCTGGTTCTTCTTCTCCGGGATGACGGCCTTGATGTTGCGTTTGCGCAGGGAACGGTTGGCGCGGGATGAGTAGGCCTTGTCGGCGGCGACAGCCTCCGGCCGGGTCCGGGGACGGCCGACAGGCAGAGGGACCCGCACCTTCTGCAATACGGGGGCGAACTGCGGGCTGTCGGCGGCCTGTCCCGCGGTCAGGACGAACGACAACGGACGGCACGTGCGGTCCGCGGCGAGATGAACCTTGCTCGTCAGCCCGCCACGGGATCTCCCGAGTAGGGCTTGCTTCAGACGGAGCTTGTGCCGTCGTCTGAGGTGCCGCCGTTTTTCCGGTCGGGGGCGTCGCTTCCGTCCGTTCTGTTCCGGCGCGGCGCCCCCTTTTGCCGGGCCCGTTCCTGGTCGGCGGCGGCTTCCTCCAGGGCGTCCATGACCTCCTTGCCGATGTACATCCCGGCGGCATCGTGGTGGGCGCGGGCGGTGGTGGAGTCCACGCTGACCAGGGACAAGTCCGTCTGCCCGCGGCGGGCGGCCTCCGCGATCGTGCCTTCCAGGAGAGCAGAGAAGACCCCGGCGTCCGGCCAGACGCGAAAGCGCCCGTAGACGGTTGGCCACGGTCCGAACTCGGAGGGCATCTCGCGCCACTGGGCGCTGGACGGAACCGCCAGATCACCCCCTCGAACTGCTCCCGCAGCCGCTCGGGGTACGGACCGTACTCGCCTATCGGCAGGTACGGCTCGATGAACTCCCATTGCTCGTCGGTGATTTGCCTACGTGTCACACCCAGCGTCCTACCAGGTCCTACCCCTGCACGGGACCAGAACCCGAAATTGATCACGACGTCACTCAGGCCCTAGTTGTGTTGTTCTGACACGTTGGTGACGCGGCTGGCTGGGGTTTGGCCGCTGCGAACCCCCGGGATTGCACAGATTCGTCGGACGCGTCGGCCACTTGAGCTCGCGTCGTTTGCCGACGAATGGCCGACGGGCTGTGAGGACTGGGCTTTCCACCGGGCTGATGCGGGCGTGAGTGGCACAGCCGGGAGTCCCGGCGGTCAGGGCCGTCCGTAGAGGTGGGGTGCACAGAGCTCGTCGAGGAATTCCAGTAGCAGGTGACGCAGGGCGTCGGGGCGCTCCAGGTGTAGGTCGTGACCTGCGCCGGGGATGCTCGCGGCTGTTGCCCCCGGGTGCTGCTGGAGCATGGCTTCGGCCTCCGGCGGAGCGATGATGCCGGACTGCCCCAGTACGGCCAGGACCGGGCAGGTGATTGTCTGCCACTGGCCCCAGAAGGAGCGCCGGGCGTTCTCGGCCAGCGAGTCGACCATGATGTCCCGGTCGAAACGGGGCCACCAGCCGTCAACGTGCTCCTCGAGCCCTGCGGCCCAGCCCTCGCCGACTGCGCCGCCGCCGAGGAATGCTGCGGCGGCCTCACGGGTGGGGAACGGTGTGGGCCATGCGTCGAGCCATCCGCCGATGTCGGCCTGCACGTTCGCGTTGGGGCCGCCCGGGCCGGCTTCGACCAGGACGAGTCCGCGCACGAGGTGAGGGTGCGCGGCGGCAGTGAGCAGGGCGGTGTGGCCGCCCAGGGACTGACCTACAAGGACGGGCTGGTGCAGGCCGAGCTGTTCGAGGACAGCGGCGACGTCGGCGACGTAGGCGCTGCGGCTCACGTCGCGGGGGCGGCGCGAGCTGGCGCCGTGGCCGCGCTGGTCGACGGCGACGACCCGGTGGGTGGGGCTCAGGGCCCGGGCGAGGAGGTCCCACTCGCCGGCGTGTCCGGCCAGTCCGTGCAGGAGGACGACGGGCGGACCTGTACCGCCCCAGTCGCGGCAGGACAGGCGGACGCCATCGCGCTCCACGGCGCGTTCGGACCAGGTCATAGGGGCCTTCCTCCGGAGCTGGTGGTGCGGTGATCAGCAGCGGAACAGCTCGGCGAACCGGCGCAGTAGGGCAGGATCGCCTTCCAGGCGCACGCTGCCGTCAGCGATCACGTCGTCGGGGGTCGTGCGGCCGCTCATCAACTCGCGGACCGGGTGGCCGGACACGCGCTCGATGACGAGGTCGGGAGCCGGATGCCGGGTGGGCAGTGGCGGGAGATGCCGGCGGAGTTCGGCGCCTGGTCGACCGTCTCCAACCGGTTCCGGCAGTGGCGTGACGCAGGCGTGTTCGAGGCCCTGCTGGAGGGCCTGCTCGCAGAGGCCGCGAATCGGGGTGAGGTGGACTTGTCCCTGGTCAGTGTGGACTCGGCTACTGCCCGGGCCCACCATGACGCTGCCGGTATGCACCTGCCGCACGCCGCGCTGCGGAAGGCACGGGAGGCTGGGGCGGGCAGACCCGAGAGCGCGAACTGACCGGCGTTGTCCGCAGTCGGGGTGGCGGGCCGTGGTCGTTCCGTTGCGCGCGCGGACCGGGGGAGAGCTAACCATGCATGTCGACGGAGAGCATCACCCGGTCGAAGCGCAGGTCGGCGAGGTCCTGGCGGCGGATCAACCAGTGCATGCGGGGAAGGGGAAGCGCGACGACGTCGTCGCAGTACCAGTTGGCGAGCAGACACCAGTCGTTACCGCCCCCGTACTCGTACTCGTTCGCCAGTTCGACGGGATCGTCGTTCCAGAAGTCCGCATGGCCGCCGAGGTACAGGTCGGATCCGAAAGAGTTGCCGTCGACCTCCCCCCAGATGTCGCTTAGCTGGTCCATGAGTTCGTAGTCTTCGACGGTCATCTCGGACTCGTCGTCGGAAGGGTCTGCGAACCCGTCGGGACCGGACGAGGGCCATGACGGCCCCACGCGGACCGAGCGGTAGTCCCGCTCCTCGTACGAGCCGCGAACGGGCTCCGGGGCGGGGACCTCCGTCGTGGGCGTCCCGGCGGGTACGTACACCACGTAGCCGGGCCCCGGGCCCTGACCGAGCTTCTCGGCGTCGCCGAAGAGCAGCAGGTGCCCGTCGGCCGGAAGGGGGAGGCCGGTCGAGTTCGGTGGTATCTGCGCGCAGTCGATGGTGCAGAGGAATGGCTCGCTCGGCTTGCCCGTGCCGACCGGCAGCATGGGGTTGTTGCCGCCGAGGTGGACGACGACCGGTCCGTCGCCCCCTATCTGCGGATAGACCGCCGGCAGGAAGGAGCTGATCAACAGCTCCACGTTGCGCGATGACACGCCCGCTTCCGCCGCCTTGGCCCGAAACCGGCTCAGCGTTTCCGCCACGAGTTGATCAGTCATGCGCACAGCCTAAAGGCGGGCACTGACACGTAATCAGTGCGGGCGACGAAGGTGCGCATTATGACGCGCGCGGCGTCCCCGGTAAGTGCTTGGACGCGTCGGGCGGCACATGGAACGACGGAACCCCCGTCCACCTGTGGACCTGCCACGCCGACGCCAACCAGAAATGGACCCTGCCCTGACGCACACAAGGTGGTGAATCAGCGGCGACTCCGTCAGAACCGTGGTCGCCGGCCGCCGCCTTGCTGAGCGGCGGCCGGTGCGCGAGGAACGAGGCTCTGCCTCGCGGTCCTCGCGCGGCTAGTGGCTTGGCTCGGATTGTCGACCGCGTAATTGGTTCGCCGTCCGGTTCCCGTCATTCTGCCTCCAGATGTGATCTCGACGGTGGCCGTGAGGGCGTCCTTAAGTGTTCGCACGCCTGCGAGCACGGGCGAGGGCCCCTCCCACCCCGCGTGTCTGCCCGCTCTACCCGCCGTGGCCCGTCGCCTTGCCCGCCACGGCGGCGGCCGCGCGGACGAAGGCGGCCAGGGCTGGGGAGGTGGCGTGCTCGGGCCAGGCGAGGACGAGCGTGGTGGGCTCGGCATCATCGACCGGGACAGCGACCAGGTCGTCGCGGAGCTGGCCGCGGATGGAGGAGGGGAGGACGGCGACCATGCGGCGCAAGGCGATGAGGTGGAGAAGCTGCCCAAGGTCGTGGACCTCGGGTCCGTGTGAGCCACCCTCATATGCGCCCGGCCAGCGCGGCAGGGGCTCCCCGGCGAGGTCGTTCAGGCAGACCCGGGTACGGCCCGCGAGACGATGCGAACGCGGCATCACGAGGAGTTGAGTCTCGGTCAGGAGGTCCTGGGTGTCCAGGCCGCCGAGGTCGTGACGGGGGCGGTGAAGCAGGGCGGCGTCGGCACGACCCTCCCGCAGGAGGATCTCACGCTCGCCGAAGCTGCACACCAGGTCGACCGGCAGCGCACCCGGCTCAGCCTGATAGGCGTCGAGGATCGCGGGCAGCAGGCCACCGTCGCCGCCCGGCTTGATGACCAGGACCAGACGCGGGTCGGCGCGGCCGGCCCGCCGGGTGCGGCGCGCCGCGGCCGACGCGGCGTCGAGCACCGTACGGCTCTCGCGGAGCAGGACGGCCCCCGCCTCGGTCAGTGCGGCCCGGCGACTGCCACGTTCCAACAGGGTTACGCCCAGCCGTCGTTCGAGCTGCTGAATGGCGCGGGAGAGCGGCGGTTGGGTCATCCCCAGCCGGGCGGCCGCCCGACCGAAGTGCAGTTCTTCGGCGACAGCGGTGAAGTAGACGAGCTCGCGGAGCTCCAGTCCTTCCATACCCGCAGGGTATCGCTGCGTACCTGGTCGGTGTTGGAACTCCCGGCCGCCCCCGTGGTGGGCTGAACGCATGACAGAAACCACGATTGCCCTGGTCACCGGTGCCAACAAGGGCATCGGGCGTGAGGTCGCGGCCCGGCTCGCCTCGCTCGGCACGAACGTCCTGCTGGCCTCGCGCGACCCGCGCCGCGGTGCGGCAGCCGCAGCCGACCTGGGCCCGCGGGTGTACCCGGTCACCCTGGACGTCACCGACCGCGCCAGCGTCCTGTCCGCCGCCCGCTGGATCGAGGAGCGCTTTGGCCGGCTGGCCATCCTGGTCAACAACGCCGGCATCTCCGGCGACCTCGCCGCCCAGAGCCCTGGCAGTGTCGAACTGCCCGCTGTACGCGAGGTGTTCGAGACCAACGTGTTCGGCGTGATCAGCGTGACCACCACGATGCTGCCGCTGCTCGCCCGCTCTCCCGCCGCCCGGATCGTCAATGTCAGCAGTGGACTGGGCTCCCTCGCCCGGATGACCGATCCCGAGGACTACTTCACGACCCGGCCCCCGTTGGCCGCGTACGTGCCGTCCAAGACCGCACTCAACTCGCTGACCGTGCAGTACGCCAAGGAACTGCGCAGCCGCAACATCCTGGTCAACGCCGCCGATCCGGGGCCGTGTGCGACCGACTTCACCACCGCGTTCCCCGGCCTCACCCGCACCGCGGCCGACGGCGCGGCCGTGGTCGTCCGGCTCGCCACGCTGCCCGATGACGGGCCGACCGGCGGCTTCTTCGACGAGCACGGCCCGGTTCCCTGGTGAGCTGCCTGTCAGACAACCGGGGGACGGGGTGGTGGGGGTCAGCCCGGATGGGACGGGTGAGCCGGAGACCGCGCCGGCGCCCGACGGACCGCAGGGTGCGGGCGACGAACCGGAGGGCGCCTTGGTGGTCGTAGCGGCCCAGCAGTAGCCCGGCCGGGGAGCGCAGGGGGCCGGTGATCCCGGCGACGACGGCCTCAGTCGTTGTCCAGGCCCATTGGTGAAGAGGCAGTATTCCAACCCTAATCGGTACTTAAGGACGTTCCGAGGGACCGAGTGGATCTCGGGATGCTCGAGTACCGGATCGTGACATCTCGGGGCAGCCGGGCCAGTGACGCCTCAACGTAGACCGGGT
>NZ_BMTR01000036.1 GCF_014649775.1 Streptomyces longisporoflavus
CGACCTCCTCGCGCCGCACTCCGCCGACCAACTCATCGACGAACTGGCACGCCGCCTCACGGGAACAGGCCCGGACGCCTGAGACCAGCTCCCCGTCCGGGAAAGCCCGGCAGTGCCGCGCTGCGGCAGCACACCGGACGGCCGGGCCGTCAACAGCGCCTGCCGTCGGTTTGCGAACTGCGCGCCGATCATTGCCTCGTGCGCCTCGTGCGCCTCGTGCGCCTCGTCGGCTGACGCGGCCGGCGCCGGAGCGGTCGGCGCGTGATTGGCGAGGGATCAAGGGGTCGGACAGGAAGAGATGCCGGGGCGGCATCGTGATTTCCGATGCCAATTGAAACCTTCGCGAAGGTTTTGATTGTGTTGGCCTGCTGAACGTGTCAAGGACGAGCAGGACGAGGGTGGTTGGAGTGCTGGCTGCGCTGGGGATCGACGATCGGACCGAGGCGGTGTACCGGCTGCTGTTGACCCGCCGGGATTGGGGCGTTGCCGAGTACGCGGAGCACCTGGGGATGGCGCAGGGGGAAGTGCGCGAGGCGCTCGACCAACTGGCCGAGTTGCGGCTGCTTCGGGACGGCGGACAGGCGCCGGGCTCGTTGCGGGCGGTCAGTCCGAAGGTGGGGCTTGGGCTGTTGTTGCAGCAGCAGGAGGATGCCTTGCTGCGTCGGCAGCTGGAGCTGGCCGAGAGCCAGGAGGCGATCTTGCGGCTGGCCGATGAGTTCGCCGACCCGCTGGCGGATGAAGCCGTGCATGGTGTGGAGGTGCTGGACGGGCTGGATGCCATTCAGCTGCGTCTGGAGGAGCTGGCGCGCGGCTGCTCGGGCGAGTGTCTGTCCTTCATGCCGGGCGGCGCTCAGTCGGCCTCGAGCCTGGAGGCCAGCCGGCCTCTGGACGGGGCGCTGTTGGGGCGCGGGGTCGAGGTTCTGACCTTGTATCAGGACAGTGTGCGCAATGACTCTGCGACCTTGCGCTACGCGCAGTGGCTGACGGAGCTGGGGGGCGGTGTGCGCACGGCGGCGGTACTGCCGAGCCGTATGGTCATGTTCGACCGGCAGACCGCGTTGTTGCCGCTGGACCCCGACAACAGCCGGGCGGGCGCGATCCAGGTGTCCGGGCCCGGACTGATCGCTCCCCTGGCCCAGCTGTTTGAACTGGTGTGGGCGCGCGCGGCGCCGTTCGGTACGGCCCGCGGCCGGGAGGCCGGCGCCGGCGGGCCAAGTGAGCAGGAGGCCGCCCTGCTGGGGCTGCTGGGGCAGGGGTTGACCGATGACATCGCCGCTCGGCGCCTGGGTCTTGGCGTACGGACCGTGCGGCGGATGATGTCGGAGCTGATGTCGCGGCTCGAGGCGCGCAGCCGCTTCGAGGCGGGGGTTCGCGCCGCCCGCCGCAACTGGGTCAGCTGACGAGGCAGGCCAAGGCCCTGGCCGGTGGCGGCCAGGGCCTTGGTGCGCGGCAGGTCAGGCTGCCAGGCTGTGCTCGGAGTCGACGTCCTGGGTGAGCATGATGTTGGAGACCGCGACGACGCTTTCGAGCAGGGCCTGGGTGCCCAGGACCAGCTGCTCGTCCGGCGTGTGTTCGAGGTTGGAGTGGCTGTAGCCGCCCGTGCTGGGCACGAAGATCATGGCTGTGGGGACGCGGGTACTCATGACGCTGGCGTCGTGCCCGGCGTAGCTGAGCATGCGCTCGGCCTTGCTGGAGCGGTGCAGGCAGACTTCCTCCACCGCGTCGACGAGCCGGGTGTCGAAGTCGGCGACCGGCTTGGCGGAAGTGGTCTGCATCTGCGCCGTGCACTGTTCCTCGGCGGCGATGGTCTGCAGGGTTTCGCGCAGCATCTCCTCGATGCCGTCGAGGGACTTCTCCGAGCCGGCGCGGATCTCGACCTGGACCTTGGCGGCTCCGGGTACGACGTTAGGTGCGTCGGGCTCCAGGGCGATGGAGCCGATGTTGCCGATGGAGGCCTCGTCCACGCCCTGGCAGATGTCGCGCAGCGCGGCGCTGAAGCGGGTGGCGACGCGTCCGGCGTCGGCCCGCAGCGCGAACGGCGTGGTGCCGGCGTGGTTTTCCTGGCCGCGGACCTGGACCAGGAAGCGGCGTACGCCGACGATGCCGGTGACGGCGCTCAGATCGAGGCCGGCGCGTTCCATCCGGGGCCCCTGCTCGACATGGAGTTCGAGGTAGCCGTGCACGTCCTGGATGTGGGGGTGGTTGCTCAGCGCGGTGGAGCCGACGAGCCCGCCGTTGGACTGCGGGGTGACGCCCTCCTCGTCCCAGAAGGCGACGGTCTCCAGGTGGGCGGCGGCGGGGTGGTCCGCCTCGTGGAGGGTGCGCAGGACTTCCATGGCGGCGATGACGCCGTAGGCGCCGTCGAGGTAGCCGCCGCCGGGCACGGTGTCGGCGTGGGAGCCGATGAGCAGCCAGGGGCCTTCGCTGTCCTGCCGGCGGCTGAAGACGTTGCCGGTCTCGTCGCGGTAGGTGTGCAGGCCTGCCACGCGCATGGTCTTGTCGATCCAGTCCCGCCCGGCCAGGTCTGCGGTCGATCCTGCGACTCGGTAGATGCTGCCGTCGGCGCCGGCTCCGATCTGTCCGAGGTAGGTGAGGTCGGTCAGCAGGCGCTCGGCGTTGATGGAGGGGATGGTCATGTCTGTTCCTTGGGTGTGTGCGGGGTGTGCGGGTGGGTGTGATGTGACGTGGTGCCGAGGTCGTGTGGTGTCAGGCCGTGCCGGCCGGTGCGGCGGGGTTTTTGGGTGCGGCGCTGCGGGCGGCCAGGGCGATGCCGACGATGATCAGGCCCATGCACAGCAGCTGGATGGGTGTGGTCGGCTCGCCGAGGGCGAAGTAGGAGACGACGGCCACGAACACGGGCTGCAGGTAGTAGATGACTCCTGCGCGGGTGGCGCCGATGAGGTCGATGGCCTTGTTCCAGGTGAAGAAGGCCAGGGCGGAGGAGAACACGCCGATGTAGAGCAGGGCGCCGACGTTGCCGGTGGTGGGGGCGAAGCCGCCCTGGACGGTGAGGCTGACGAGGTAGGCCGGGGCCAGCATCGCGGTGCCGATGACGAAGGTGGTGAACAGCAGGGAGACGCCCGAGATGCCTGCGGGCTTGCGGCGCAGCATCGCGCTGTAGCCGGCGAAGGTGGCGGTGGCCAGGAGCATCCACAGGTCGCCGGAGGAGAAGTCGAGGCCGAACAGGACGGCGGGGGATGCCTTGCTGACGAGGGCGATGACGCCGAAGAGCGCGATGAACAGTCCGGTGGCGCGGCGCTTGGTGACGCGTTCGGCGCCGCCGATGAGTCCGAAGCCGACGATCATGATGGGTGAGGTGGCGGCGATGAGGGCGAGGTTGGTGGCTGAGGTGGTCTGGCCGGCCTGGTAGATCAGGGTGTTGAAGAGGGTGACGCCGAGCAGGGCGGCCAGGGTGAGAAAGCCCAGGTGCCGGCGGATGAGGGCGCGCTGCTGCCAGACCTGCTTGAGGGCGAAGGGGGCGACGGCGAGCAGGGCGATGATCCATCGCCAGAAGGCGGTCTGTACGGGGGCGACGGATTCGTGCAGGGCGCGGGCTATGACGAAGTTGCCGGACCAGATGAGGGTGGCGGCGGTGGCGAGGAATGGGCCGAGCCACAGGGCCATGGTGCGGGGGCTGAACAGGCCGGTGCGCGGGGGCCGGGAAGAGGCCGGCTCTCGGGGGTCGGGGGTGTCGAGGGGGGCCCGGGCGTCGATGACGGCGTGCCTGTCGATGCTCACAAGTTTCCTTTCGGGGTGGGGTACGGGAATCGGCTGGTGTTCTTCACAGGGGTGACGCGGTGGGAATTCCAGCCGGTTTTTCCCGTGGCTGTGCCCGTCATCCGTTTTCGTTTTCGTTACTGCAGGGGGGAGTTCAGCGTCTTTGCGCCGGCGCCTTGGGTGTGCAGGCGGTGCGTAGGGCGGCGGAGGTCGCGCAGCGCTTTGTCCGGGCGGTTTTCGCGTGGCCCATGAGATGGCGGCGGTCGCTGAACGGGGCGTCGTCGGGGTGGCGTGTGCGGGTGGGGCTCAGCAGCCGGTAGCCGGTGAGGGCCGGTGCCTGTTCGAGGGCGGACCGGCAGATGCGGTCGGTGGCCGCGACGGCGTGGGCGGCGTGTGCGGAGCGGTGGAAGAGGACGAGGGAGATCTCTTGCCGGCCGGTCGTGGCGTAGATGTGCTCGAGTCCGTCAGCGGGGACGGCGGTGCTCCACAGGATGTCGGCGACGGTTCCTGGCTCGAGGTGTTGTGCGGGCTGTTCACCGGTGGCGATGTAGGTCGCCGTGATCATGTGCATCGGCTGTCCTTGGGTGCGGGGGCACGGTCCGGCCGGCGGGGCTGGCCGGGTCAGTCCCAGCCGGCGCCGTTGCCGGAGGCGCTGCAGGCCGGGGGGCGGGCGGCGGCGGTGCGGGGGTGCGGCTGGGGCATGGTCATCGGGGTCCTCCAAGAGGTGTGGAAGGGGTGAAGTCTCACCTGGGTGGAATGCTCTCGGTGATTCCGAGTCAATTCCGTTGCGGGGATTTCGCCTTCACTTCTTCGTGGGCTTCCCCGTGCTTCGTTGATGTCTATCTTTCCTGCCGGCCCGGGTGGGGGGAAGCGATTTTGGTGGCAGGAAGTGTGTGTGGCATTTTGCTGCCTGGCGGTGTGATTCCTGGTGGTGAATGCGCAGCGGGCTGCCGGCCGCTGAAGAGGCCCGGGGGCGTCTTCAGCGGCCGGCAGCCCGTGGGGAGCTGCTGCTTGGGGTCCTGGAGTGCGGGTGGGGGTGCGGGTGCGGGGCACGTCACCGTCCGGGGCGGTGGGGCGGGCGCGGATGCAGGGCGGCCAGGCGGGTCAGCGTCTGCTCGGTGTCGCCGGTGTGGGTGATGGCGTCGGTGAAGTCGCCGGGCCTGAATCCCTTGGCGCAGGCGTCGGGGATCTTGCCGCTGCTCAGGACGGCGACGGTGCGCCAGCCGCGCCGGGCGAACTCCGGGGCGTCGTGGGCGCCGGTGGACACCGGGTCGACGATCGCGACGGTCTTCGAGGACTGCATCGGCTCTCCTTGGGTGGCTGGCAAACCCCGGCCCCGGCCCCGACAGGGAGGTTGAGGGGTGTTGATCTCCAGCGAGAGAATCATTCCTTCGCGAAGGTTTCAAATTTGATCGGGGATCTCGATAACACCCCGGCTCTTGCCCGGACCCCGCTGTCCTGTGCCATCGAATTTGGACCGTTTGCCACCGAAGTTGGACGACGGTGTTCGGTATTGAGTACTCCAGATAGCGTCACACGTCAGCTCTCCCCGCCCATGAGCTGCCGACCATCCGGTTCCGAGGCGATCACGCGGAGCCGCTACCGGAAGAGGGCCTCATCCGGACTCCATCAGGTCCTTGAGACGGGCCAGGTCGGCGGCGACCATGCCGGCGTCACGCTCGAACTCGGCGTCGCTCATCTCCGGCCGACGACGGAGGGTGAACACCACTTCGCTCCCGGCGCCGCTGACGATCACGCGGACCGGGTTGTAGACGGTCTCCCCGGAGGGCAGCGTGACGTCGTGGTCGAGCACGCCCAGCTCGTTACGCGGCGCGAAGGTGATCACGACCCGCCCCATGGGGGAGAACGCTGCGACCCAATGGTCTGCGATCTTTTCGATGGATTCTCCCAGGCCGTGGGCCCACGCGGGCAGGTTGGCCGCGTCCGAGGCGTAGTCGTATACATCGTTGGCGGTGCGGTCAACATAAGTACTGAGATGAAGTGATTCCTCGCCGATGTTGTTCATGGCGGTGACGGTAATGGGCCGCGGCTACCTTCCTCTTGAACGAATCGGACATGCATGAGGCGCCGGACAGGTCCTCGCGTAGCGACCGCGTGGAATCTCAGCCGGCTTGGTCCAACTTCCCTGTCACGAAGCCACCGCTCGTCCAACTTCGATGGCAGACAATCCAGGTTCGGTGGCACGGGACACCCGCCCCGGGGTCTCACGAAAACGCCGACGGCCCCCTTGTCGGGGGCCGTCGGCGGGCTGGGCGTGCGCCTGAGTTCAGGGCGTGTGGGCCTGCTCCGAGTCCACCCACTGGCTGTAGACGGCCGCGGCGGCCGGCAGCTGCAGGGCTCCGTGTCCGGCCAGGGCGTGGATGTCGCGCCAGAGGCGCTGCAGCGGCTCGGCCTCGCTCTGGGCGCGGGCGCCGCCGTGGCGAAAGAGCCGTTCGACGGCGGCCACCAGCATCTCCACCGCCACGGCCGCATCGCGCTGGTTGAGGGCTGTGGGCAGCTCGTCCGGCGGGGCGTGGTCGGCGCGCCGGGCCGCGCGTACGAGCAGCAGGTGGGCGGCGTCGGTCTCGGCGGAGGAGCGGGCAAGGACTTGCTGGGCGGTGGGGTCGCTCAGGCCGGCCGGGCGGGTGGCCGTCAGCCGGGTCCATGCCCGCAGGGCTCCGCGTGCGGCGCCGAGGGCGGGTGCGGCGAACATGAGGGAGGCGACCAGGGTGTAGGGGATGCGGTGGCAGCGGGCCGCGCCGTCATCCTGGCGCCCGGCCGCCAGCGCGTCGCGGGGCATGGTGCGGTGGGCGGGTACGAAGGCGTCGTCGACCGAGAGGCTGTGGCTTCCGGTGCCGCGCAGGCCGCTGTTGTGCCAGGTGTCGTGGACGGTGATGTCGCCGCGGGGGATCGCGAGGATCAGCTGGCGGACCCGGGGGGCGGCGGGGTCGGCGGTGGCGAGCAGGATCCAGTGGGCGCTCATGACGCCGCTGGCGAGGTTCCAGCGCCCGCTCAGCCGGTAGCCGCCGCCGGCCGGGGTCAGCGTCCCGGCGGGGGGCACCAGGGCGGCGGCGATGGGGGTGTCCGGGCCGTCCTGCCACAGGTCGGCCTGCCCCCGGGGCGGCAGATGCGCGGCGAGGCGGCCGTGGGCGGCCTGCAGGGCGGCGCACCAGGCGGAGGAGGTGCACCCCTCCCCCACCAGGGCTATGGCGTCGATGAGTTCACCGAAGGTGCCACTGGTCCCGCCGAACCGGGCGGGGACGAAGTAGCGGGCGAAGCCGGCGTCGGTCAGAGCTTGGGCGACGGGCGGGTGCAGGGTGCGGCCGTGTTCCGATTCCGTTGCGTGCAGGGCTGCTTGGACGGCGGCGTCGCGCGCCCAGTCGGCGCCGGGGGTGGTGGTCTGGGTGTCGGCGGGCATCAACCCTGCCCCTTCCTGAGGTGCGGAATATTGCTTTGCGGGATGGTTTGTCATCGGGATTTCCGGGCTGACTTGTATCTCCGTGCCCCCGTACGAAAAGATTCGGTTGAGAAGGTATTTTTTACTGGGCGCCGATGGCGCGACGCGGAGGTACGCGGTGATGGTGAAGCAGGACAGGGCACGGCGTACGCACGCGCTGGTCTTGGACGCGGCCGCCGCCGAGTTCGCCGCACAGGGATTCGCCGCCACCAACTTGCAGGTGGTGGCCCGGCGCACCGGTCTGACCAAGGGGGCGCTCTACGGCCACTTCGCCTCCAAGGCCGAATTGGCCGCCGAGCTGACCCGGCAGTTCGAGGAGAGCTGGCAGGGCCTGCTCACGGCGGCCGAGGGCTCGGCCTCCACCCCGCTGCAGGTGCTCGACGTGCTGTTGACGCAGTTGGCCGACCGCGCGCAGCACGATGCGCGCTTCGGGGCGGGGCTGCGACTGGTGAGCGAGAAGGCCCGATCCGAGGGCGTCCGGCCGGTCTTCGTGGACCGGTTGCGGGTGCTGCTGGTGCACCTGGTGGCGCTGGCCCAGCGCGAGGGCGAGATCGACGCGGGCCACCGGCCCGAGTTGCTGGCCCAGTTGATGACGGCCGTGGTCTTCGGGCTGCAGCACACCGTCGCCGCCGCCCCCGCGGAGCCGGAGGCGGACCGGACTCAGCAGCTGTGGGGGCTTCTGCTGCCGGCCATGCGCCACCCCGCCCCCTGAGCAGAGCGCCGGCGCACCGGCGGGCAGACGCCTGGCCGGCATGGTGTGCGGGGCGCTCAACGGGCCGGTGACAGCGGGGCGGCAGTCAGCAGACGCTGCCATCCGTGGCGGTCGGCGAGGGAACGGAGCAGCGGGTTGTCGCCGACCACGACGGGATGGGCGACGGCGCTCAGCAGTTCGGCGTCGCTGTCGTGGTCGCCGTAGGCCCAGCAGTCGCGCGGATCGCAGCTGTGTGCGCGCATCGTCCGCCGGGCCAGGACGGCCTTGCGCGGCCCGATCACCGGGATGCCGGTCTCACCGGTCAGGATCCCGTCGCGTTCCTCGGCCGTGGTGCACAGCACGACGTCGGCGTGCACGGCCTCGGCGACCGGTGCCAGGCAGGGCAGGAAGGAGCCCGAGACCAGGGCGATGAGGCGACCGGTGCGGCGATGGGCATGCAGGGCGTCCAGGACCTGCTGGTTGAAGAGGTCCTGGTGGGTTTGCTCGGCAGCGAACCAGGCCCGGCCGGCCGCGGTCAGCTCGGCCCCCTGTGCTCCTCGGAAGTTGCGGTAGAAGGCCCGGTTGAGCTGGGCGCGCGGCATCCCGGCGGCCTGTCGGCGCAGGTGGGCGGTGCGGGCGTCCTCGAAGCGGGCCGGGTCCTGGCCGGTGCGGGCCCAGTAGAAGGCGAGGAAGCGGGCCATGCTCTTGACCTTGATCAGTGTCTCGTCCACGTCGAAGAAGGCGACGGCGCGGGGGGCGGAGTGCATGCAAGTCCTTCTCGTCGCCCATGCGGGCGGCATCGTCCGGGGGCAGACGCCGGGCCGCGCCGGAGGGTTGATCCGGCGCGGCCCGTGGTGCCCGTGAAGGGGCGTCAGGCGCGTCAGGCGCGCAGCAGCAGGCCGGGCCGGCCACCGGTGCCTCGCCAGGCGGGGGCGCGGCGGGGGGCTGCGGCGCCGCGCACTTCGCGGCTGGTGGTGTCGACCACCTGGAGGATCTGCTCGGCCCGGGCCTGCAGCACCACGCCGGCCTCGGTCAGTTCGATGGGGCAGCGCCCGCGCCGCAGGAAGAGGGTGGCGTTCAACGAGGCCTCGAGGCTCTTGATCTGGCCGGTGACGGTGGACTGCGCGCAGTGCAGGTTCCTGGCCGCCCGGGTGAAGCTCAACTCCTTTGCCACTTCACGAAAGACGCGCAGGTGCTGGAGTTCCATCGAATCCCCCTTGTTCTCGGGTGTCGGGACGGGGTGGCCGGATCAGCGGGAAGCTGCCGTGCGGTGGGGCAGGTAGACGGAGGTGGCACGGGCCAGGGTGCGCTCCCCCTGGGCGGCGCTCACCCGCACCAGGCGCTCTCCGGAGCGGGCCTCCTTGGGCCCTTCGTCCGCGTGGATGGTGACGGGTGCATCCAGTTCACCGAAGGCGTCGAAGGAGACGGCGCAGGCCGTCATCACGTGGGTGTCCGAGCGTGCGGAGTGGCGCAGCAACTGGTGGCCCGCCTGCCGGAAGGCCTCGATGAGGGCCATCCCGGGGACGTGGTCGCAGGCATGCTCGAAGTAGCCGGGGTGGCTGGTGTCCAGGTGCATGGCATAGGTGCCCGGCGTGGTGCCGCGGCTCAGCAGCACGTTCTCCGGCCGGGCCTGGCCCACCTCGGAGGCCGGCAGCAGCGTGCGGGGCACCGGGTGGACGGGCGCGCCGAAGGGGGCGTCCCGGCGGCGGCGCAGGGCGGTGTAGAGCCGATCGCCCACGGCGAGCAGCCGCACCGATCCCTGGCCGCAGCGGCGTCCGTCCACCTCCACCGCCGCGTCGAAACGGGCGGCGAGCCGGGTGTCGGTGCGGCCGGTCTCGGGGGTGAACCGGCCGTCGAAGATGACCCGCAGCGGGGCGCCGCCGATGCGCAGCAGGGCGGGTTCTTCGATGCGGAAGTCGAGGTCGCAGAAGATGAAGCGGTGGTGCTGGGGCACGCCGTGAAAGCGGTGCGCGGTGTAGATCGCGGCCTGGCGCAGGGTCTCGACGAGCAGCATCGGGTCGCTGAAGCGCTGCGCGTCGGGCTGGTACAGCGCATGGTGGCGCGGCCACTGTGCCGCGATCCGCACGCGCCGGCTCTCCCCCTGGATCTGGACTCCGTCGGTCAGGAACACCTCGGTCACCCCCGCCCGGTGGACCAGTTGGCGCGGCACGGTCTGGTCGAAGTCCAAGGAGTACGGCGCGGTGTTGGTGAACGTGGTGCGGGCGGGCAGCGTGCTGATCGACATGATGGAGCCCCCTCACGATTCCACATAGTGGAATGCGTCATCCGATTGGTGGAATGAAAATAAACCTTCCCGAATGTATATTGCAAGGGATCACCGCCGGAACACCCTTCGGCGAGCACGCAGAACGCACAGGAAAGGGGACGAGCCGGTGCCGAGCACAAGCCAGCCGCATGCCGCCCGCCAGCCGACCAGGGAGCCCAAGCAGGAACGAGCGCGCCGCACCCGCGCACAGATCCTGCAGGTCGCGGCCGAGGTCTTCGCCCAGAACGGCTATCCGGCGGTATCCCTGCAAGATGTCGCCGACCGCGCCTCGATGACCAAGGGCGCCGTCTACCACCACTACGCCAACAAAGAGGCCCTGGCCGTCGCTGTCGTGCACGAGCACTACGGCCGCTGGCAGCCCCTCGTGGCAGAGGTCCGCGCGCGGCAACTGCCACCGCTGGAAACGATGCTGGCCGTCCTGGACGCCACCGCGGAAGCCTTCCGCTCCGACACCATGGTCCAGGCCGGGGCGCGGCTGCAGATCGAGCGCTCACTGATCGGCACCGACCTGCCGCGCCCCTATGTGGGCTGGCAGGAGCTGCTGGCGGGCCTGGCCACCGAGGCCAAGACGGCCGGCCAGCTGCGCGCCGACACCAACCCGCACGCCCTGGCCCGGGTCATCGTCGCGGCGTTCTTCGGCATGCAGCACATCTCCGACATGCTCACCGGGCGCGAGGATCTCATCGAGCGCTACACCGAGGTACGCGACGCCATCTTCAAGGGCGTCACCACCGCCTGAACAGGCCTGCACAAAGGCGAATGGCCGCCCTGCGGGAACAGGTACGGCCACTCGATCGGTACCACGACTCCACCCGGCACGGGATACAGAGTCGCGAGCATGTACGCGGAAACGACCACGCTCGTCGCTAAGCCTAAGCGACCGGAGCGCATGTTGGCGTATCCGCCAATGGCGCCCCGCCGGCTGCCCTGCTCGCGGCCCGCACAGCAAGGGACCGCCATGCAGCACCGTCCGACCTCCGGTGAGATGCGCACGCGCCGCCGCCCCAGACCAGCACCCTCACCCGGGCCCGGCGTGAGGACCTGCGCCGCATCGAGGCGGCACTACCCGCAGAACTGCGCGACCTGCTTCCGGCCCGCAGACCCCGCCCGCTGCGCCAGGCCGTGCTCGTCGCGCCGGCCCAGCGCACCTGGACCCAGCTCGCCGAGCGCGCCGAACGCCGCTGGTACGCCTGGGGGTTCGCGGCCACGCGAGCCGATAGCGACCCCCCTCCCCGCGCTGCCGCCCCGGCCGGCAGGCAGCCCTGCCCTCCGCCCCCTACCGCGCCAAGCCCACCCCCCTCCGCGCCCGCGGCCTGCCCGGGCTGGGACGCGACGCCCTGCGGACGCAACGCGCCCTCCACCGGCGGGATGTGCACACGCTGTCGGATGCAGGCCCTGCACGCCCGCCCTGCCGGCAGCTCCCGCGCCGCGGAGCCGCCCCCCCAACCAACCTTCCCATTCAACTTAAAGAATCATTCGAAAACTTTCGGTAGACCTAACTGGTCGTCAAGTGTGAGAGTCAGCAGCACCCCAGCAACCGCACCCCACCAGGAGAACTCGATGGCTCTCGACTCGTCCCGCACCAACGACGCCAACCCCTATGGCGGCGGAGATCCCTACGCCGACTACCGGGACGCCGACTTCGCCTTCACCCAGCTGCCCGATCTCGCCGACCGCCGCTTCGGCGCCGGCGTCGTCGCGGCGAACGACGAGTTCTTCGCCGACCGGGAAAACCTGCTGCTGCCCCAGCGCGCCGAGTTCGACCCGCACGCCTTCGACCACAAGGGCAAGGTCATGGACGGATGGGAGACCCGGCGCCGCCGCGGCGCCTCCACCCAGAACCCCCACCCGGACACCGACGACCACGACTGGGCCCTGATCCGCCTCGGCGCCCCCGGCGTAATCCGCGGCATCATCGTCGACACCGCCCACTTCCGCGCCAACTACCCGCAGCAGATCAGCATCCAGGGAACCTGCGTCGAAGGCACGCCCACCCCGCAGCAACTGCTCTCCGACACGGCGAAGTGGGAAGAGATCGTGCCGCGCACCGCCGTGCGCGGGCATGCCGCCAACGGCTTCGAGGTGTCCATCGAGCGCCGCTTCACCCACGTGCGGCTCAACCAGCACCCCGACGGCGGCGTCGCCCGGCTCCGCATCCACGGCGACGTCGCCCCCAACCCCGCATGGCTCGACCTCCTGGGCACCGTTGACCTGGCCAGCGTCCTCAACGGCTGCACCGTCACCGAAGCCTCCGACGGCTTCTACTCCTCCCCCGGCAACACGATCATGCCCGACCGGTCCCGCAAAATGGACGACGGCTGGGAGACCCGGCGCCGCCGCGACAAGGGCAACGACTGGATCGCCTACCGCCTGGCCGCCCAGGGCGAGATCCGCGCCGTCGAGATCGACACCGCCTACCTCAAGGGCAACGCTGCCGGCTGGATCGCCCTGTCCTCACGCGACGGCCAGGACGGCGCATGGACCGAGATCGTCCCCCGCACCAAGCTGGAACCCGACTCCCTGCACCAGCTGCCCCTGACTGCCCCGGCCACCGCCACCGAGATACGCCTCGACGTCTTCCCCGACGGCGGCATCTCCCGTCTGCGCCTGCACGGCACCTTCACCCGACAGGGCCTGACCGAACTCACGGACCGCTATACGGTTCTCACCAACTACCGGTAGTTCGCTACGTCCGGCGGTCTCCGGTGTCGGGCTGTCGTCTTCGTGTGGGACGACACGGTGAACACGAGCCAGTCGCTAAGCCATCGTTCGTCGCTCAGAAGGCCTGGACCTGAGGCTGTACCGACGGCAGCTCCCAGAGTTCCAGAGCTCCGCCGATCAGGTCGGCGAGGAACTGCACCGCGCCTCCGTTGTAGTGCCACCAGCCGCCATTGCGTGAGGCCACCGTGACAGTCCACTCGTCGGGACCAGTCCCTGTGGTGTTCCAGAGGAAGTAGTCGCCCTGGTTCGACGTCGCCCAGGGCAGCAGGCCCCCGGGGGCAGGAAAGGGGTACAGAGGAACGCACATCTCCGCGTCCGCACACCACTCAGCGAGGATCTCAAGCTCTTCGGGGTCCTCTGACCATGCCTGCTCCTGCCCGGGGTCCGGGAAGCCGACGCAAAGGAAGTCTCCGAAAGCCAAGGGCGGGTAGCTGTCGGCAAGCAGCTTGTAGTCGGAAGGCAGCTCAGTGGTCAGGCACTCCTCGACCGTTGCCCAGTCGATGCCGGCTGGAACCGTACGTCGAAGGAGGGCGAGGCCGGGGACGGCCCGCTCCAGAGCAGCGACCGTCGCGGCCGGGTCAGTCAGTCGCTGACGAGGTGCTTGAGTGCCGATGAGAGCGTCCACCGGGACAGCGTGCCAGAGCACGGATCGCGAGCCTTCCCCGACCTTCGACGTTCACGACCGACGACGCCTCGAGCAACATGGGCCCTTTGGCGTCCGGGCAGCCTGGCGGTACTCCGTCGTGCTGGGAGCGGGAGCATGTCGACCGCCTCAGCCAGGACCTCGATGTGGCCACCGAGATCCCGCTCCCATGGACGAGATCGTCCGCACGGCCAGCAAGGGCCTGATCCGGCGCGGCTGAAATGTCCGGCAGATCGAGACCAGCCCGCTCTCCGGCCGTCTCATCGCCGCCGACCCGCACACGGGCGAGGAGTGCGAGGTCGACATCATCGAGGAGGCCGTCTGGTCCCCGCCCGCCCGCCACGACCGAGCACGGACCGGTCCTCGCCCTCGACGATGTGATCGGCACCAAGGTCCGCGCGCTCGCCGAGCGCGGGGCCGTCCGCGACCTCATCGACGTGCACGCCGCCTCACAGCAACGCCCCACCGCCGATCTCGAAATGCTCGGCCGCCGTCACGCCCGCTTCGAGTGCAGTCTCCACGAACTGCGCGACCGCCTCACCGGCGCCGTCCGTGGTCGATGGACCGGGCGGGCGACCTCGATTCCCGGCTTTCTGCCGGCGCGGACCCGGACGACGCTTGACTCTGTGCGCGCAGAGCACCGCAAGGACCGCCCTCCACAGCGCGGCATCGCGGCTTTCGTGCAGCGGCGCCGCGCAGAGTCGTATGCCTGCCGTTCCATGGAAGTCCCGGCGCGCTGAGGCGAGTAGCAGCGCACCGACAATGAGCCGGCCGGCCCTGCGCGATCGCCGCCGACCCAAACAAGAGCAACCGTGACCAGCGAGCTAAAACCGCGCGCCGACCGGGGGCTGTCCAATCAACGTTGATTGGACAGCCCCAACAGCACACCTGGATCCAGCGCCGTGCTCGTCATCGTTGGCTGGGGGACCGGTTGAGCCGGCGGGACCCTGCGTGCCACCGAGCGTTGTCTTATGGAGCCTGTCGGCGGCGTGCTCAGCGGGCTCGGTGGCTGAGCAGGTCGCCGGGCTGGCAGCCAAGGGCTTCACACAGACGGGTCAGGGTGGTGAACCGGATGGCCCGTGCCCTGCCGTTCTTGAGGATGGAAAGGTTCGCATGGGTGACGCCGACTCGGTCAGCGAGTTCGGTCAGCGTCATTCCGCGCTCTTCGAGCAGCCGGTCGAGGTGCACCTCGATGGCGTGCTCGTCCTTCTCCTCAGGCATCAGACTGTTCCGTCGAGGTCTTCGCGCATGCTGATGCCGATGCGCATGATCCGGGCGAAGGAGAGGACGCCGAGGCCGGTGAGGATCGCCATGTAGGGGATGTCCCAGAGCAGAAGTCCGGACCAGGCGTCGGAGCTCAAGTTGCCGGCGCTCAGCGAGGCGACCAGTGCCCGCTCGGCGACGGATGTGAGGATCGCGGCGAGCACGCTACCGGCCAGCATCCACCAGCCCAATCCGCGCAGCCGCCCCGCGGTTCGTGTGGTGTAGAGGCCGTCGCGTTCCGCACCTCTGATCAGCCGCAGGACGAGCAGCAGCGCTCCGACGGAGAAGGCGAAGGGCGCCAGCTTGGACTGGATGTTGAGCAGGCTCTGCATCGTGCCGGGTGCGTCCTCCGTGCAGTATCGCGGATGAGCGTCCAGGACAAGCGCGGCCCCGGGCGCGGCCTTGATGTCCGCATCCGGGCCGCCGTTTCCCGTACTGGTTTGTGTGGTCGTATCCGTGACGCACACGGACTGCTCGCCGACGCCGAGGACGGACACGTTGTCGGCGAAGAGAAGGCCGACCAGACCTCCGATCATGAGTACCGCCATCAGCGTCACGATCGACTTGACCGCTATCGACATCGGCCCCAGCGGACTACGCGTTGTCGCCATCACAGATCCCCCCACGCCAGCTCTATATCGTTTATCGATGTTATCGATAAACGATATAACTGAACTGGTGGAGTTGCCAACCTCCTGACCATCGAGCTTCAGCCAACCGTCGACCCCGGCCCTACCGGTCCGCTGTACTCAACCGACCAGCAGGCAAGCCCAGTCGCCCTCCTCGGGACCATCGGCCCCCTGACGGACTGGCCAGGGCCCGCAACTGGGTCCGTTGGTAGAGGAGTTGAAGTCCCGGGAGGCGGCGAGGCCGCGCCGTCGTCGACCGGTGCCGGGCGCTCTGCCCCTCACCCACGGCTGATACCGACCACCACATGCCCACCGCGGCCTGCAAAACCGCGTACGAGAACGCCCGCCGGCACGACACGGGCGCGCCCACCACAAGCGCGGATGGAGAAGGGCCCGCTGACAGCGCCCGCAAGGGCGTGTGTGCCCATCGCACGATGAGCAGGTAGCTGAATCGGGCGCACCGGCGGCGGCGCGGCTGCTCACGCTCGTCCACCTTTAGTGGCGGTGGTGATACGGCGCGATTGTGGGCGAAGGCGTCACCGCGCAGAAGGAACGATGGCCTGCCCTGCGCAGGAGGCGGCGAGTCCGTGCTCGCCCAGGTCGGCGCGGGCCAGGCACTCCAGGCCTCGCGAGCTCGGGCACAGAAGGCGAGCCAGGACGGATCGGCTGCCGTGGGGCCCTTGGCGTAGTGGGTGTGACCGCGGTCGGTCATCGGGCCAGGGCGGTGTCTCTTTGGAGTGACCTCTGTTCCCGGCGCACTGTGCGCCGGGAACAGAGGGACGGCTACGCCATCACGGTGTGCAGGGTGCTGACCACCACGCTGACTGCGCCGAGAGCGGCCAGGGGGCCGCCCACGACGAAGGTCACCGCGGCCGCGAGAGCGGCCGCGGTGAGGATGACGCCCCAGCGGAGCGGCAGCGGCTCCCGGGAGTCGGGGGTGTTGTTTGAGGAGTTGCGTCGTACATTGGTCAAAGCGGATACCTCGTATCTGCGTCTGTGAGCTGAAGCGGCCCCGGTTGCCCCCGGGGCCGTTCGCGTTTTCGGCGAACGGCTCAGCCGCTTGGCCCGGTTCCCGGGCCTACCTCCATTGTCGGGCGCTCCTGGGGGGTCGTCATGGGCGCCTGGCTACGCTTTGATCCGCCCCTGACTTACCTAGTAGTAGTAGAGAGTCTTATGGGCGGCTCAAAACGTTGAGATCAAAGCGCGATGAATGAGCGGGACGGTGACGTGCATGGCGGGGGACCTGGCAGCGGTCGAGCGGCGGCATCGTCGCCTCAAGCGGCTCAAGGACTCGCAGGAGGTCGAGAAAGCGAATGCGGCCCTGCAACTCGCCTGGAACAGCGGCCTCAAGCCGTCCGCGATTCGCCTGCGTCCTGAACTGGTCTCTTCCGCAAGGCCCGTTCCGGCCGCCGAGCCGGTTCCGCCGCCGGTGACACAGCTGCTCAACCCCAGGGGCATCGCGCTGAGGTTCTATCTGATCGCCGTCTTCGAGGCACACTGCCGGCTTGCTCCGGGGAAACGCTGGGCCGGGACGCGCCGCCTCCAGGGCCTGCAGGGGTGGACCAACTTCGTGGCGGTCGATGCCGCCTTCAGCAGCGTGACGGGCACCTACCTGCGCGAGACCAAGCAGGAACGGGACGCGGAGACCAGTCGCCTGCGCCAACTCCAGGGAGCGCTGCGCACCCTGGAGGACGTCGGCGTCAAGCGGGTGCAGGCCCTCGTGGAGGTGCCGAAGAAAGCGAACGGGCGGGGCCGGGACTACGAAGACTTCCGGCTGATGGGGGAGAGCGGGCGCGGTCCCCTGCATACGCCGAATCTCTACAGCGTTCCACGGCCCGGCGACGATGCGATCGCGATCCCGCCCGACTTCTTCTTGCGCGGGTGGGCGCACGTGCTCAGTCCGGCCGAGATGGCCACCTGGCTCGCGCTGCAAGAGCTCAGCCAGACCTATCCCGCTCGGCACGAAGAATCAGGGGTCTACCTCTACGCGAAGCGGCGCAAGGAGCAGTTCGGCCTGCTCCGCGACTCCTACGAGGACTCGTGCAACACACTGGAGGCCCTCGGCCTGATCCGTGAAGTGCCGCAGACCCGCGTGGTGGTCACGGACAAGGGCCCCGTCGAGGTGTCTGTCGGAACTTCGGACAGCACGTCGAAGCTCTCGTTTCTGTACAAGCCGTGCCGCTATCAGATGATCGACGAGGGGCTCGCCGCAGACGCGCTGGACAAGACGACGAAGGAGCTGATCATCCGCAAGCACGCCCTGGAGCGGCGCCAGAAGAACCGGGAGTGACTTGCGGCCGTCACGGCGGCGCACTTTCCGCTTCCAGCAGCGTCCGCAGGCCCGCTCAAGGTGGGCCCGGTAGGCGTGGATGGCGAGGAGCCGGCGCTGGGCCTGCCCGCTCCCTTCCGCGGAAACCTCACCTGTCACACAGGGGACCCCTGAGGAAGGCCCTGAAGGCCCCCAGGAGCGCCGATCAGGCGCAGCACGAACAGCCAGCCACAAAAGGGCACTTGAGCGCGCCACAGGGCCACGCAGGACCGCGCTGCAGGTTTGAATAGCTGCTCCGCGAAAGTGCGTGGCCCGACCGTGCCGGGTCACCGAGGCGGCCGTCGGGCACGACGCCACCGCTTCAGACCGCCAACGCCGCCGCCAAGAGGTAAGACTCTCCGCACTACAGGAGAATCTCGCCTACCGATGCTCTGCCACGGCCACGGCAACGCCCGCTAGCAGTCCAGGTACGCGACGTGGATCCACACTCCCGTGCGGCCGCCCCACAGGTCTCCCTTGATCCAGGAGCCCTCCCGGCCATGCGCGTTGAGCTTCTGGCCCCTGTTCACCTGGCCCAGGACCGGGTATTGGGAGCCCGGGCCCCCTCGGAAGTTGACTCCGTTGTCGTTGACCGTGCACACGGCGGCCCGCTTCGCAGGCTGGTTCTGTGATGCGGGAGCGGCCTGGGAGTCGCTGTGGGCAGCCGCAGACACCGCGGTGCCGCCAGTGAGGCCGAGTACCGCTGCGGCGGCAACGGCTGCCGCCGCCAGAGTGCGAGATGCGTGGAACATCGGGCTTCCCCTTAGTGATCGTTTCGTGTGCCGGGCCGCTCAAGTGACGGTCGCGCCCCGCCCTATGGGGTGCGACCGCAGCCCTGCGATAACTGAGAGTAGGTACACGACTACGCTCGATTACGGGGTTTCGGGCGTGATCACACTTTTGTGTACCGGCCCCACAAGGGCCTGGCGGGAACGCCGCCCGGGTGCCCGGGCGGGAGCGTTCCTTCCGCATGTTCTATGCGGAGGTCAGGTGGCCTGCGTGTGATGCTGAAGCCGCAAGTGTTCATGTCGGCAATGTCGGCATCGGAGCGGAGGTCTGATGGTGTATCAGGAGATCGGCGACAACGTTATCGGCGTGGAGGACACACTCAGTGCTGAGAACGTCGCCGTCTACCGGTGGCTGGCCCTGCACGGTCAGCTCGACCCGGTCCGGATAGCCGAGGAGACCGGGCTCGACGAGACGGTCGTGAGCGGTGCGGTGGGCCATCTGCTGCGGATCGGTCTGGTGCAGCGGGGCGAGGCGGGCGACGGGCGGCTGCGCGCCGTCGACCCGGCGCGCGTTGCCGCCGTGGCGACCGCGCCGATGGAGCGGGCCATCGCTCAGCAGCAGGCCCGACTGCATGTGCTGCGCGATCAGTTCTCTCAGCTGGCCGCCGACTACGAAGAGGGCCGGCACAGTGTCGCCACCGACGTGGAACGCATTCCCGGGCTCACGCAGGTGCGGGACGCGCTGACGCGGGCCGCGGCGAACTGCCGCGAGGACATGGTCACCGTGCAGCCCGGCGGCACCCGTCCCCCCGAGGTGCTCCAGGACGCGCTGCACCGGGACAGCCAGATGCTGGCCAGGGGGGTGCGGATGCGGACGCTCTACCATCACACCGCCCGGTTCAACGGTCCCAGTCAGGCGTACGTGGCCCGTATGAGCGCGCTTGGCGGGGAGTACCGGACCGCCCACCAACTGGCTGGTCGGTTGATCATCTTCGACCGGGAGCTGGCGTTCATGACCGACCACGACAACCGGCTCGGGGCGGTGGTGGTGCGGGAGCCGTCGGTCGTGCAGTACCTGTACGAGGTCTTCGAGCAGACCTGGTCGCAGGCGCAGCCCTTCTCCGACGCGGCCGCCGACGGCCTGGAGGCGGTCGCCAAGGATCTGGACCGCACCATTCTGCGGCTGCTCGCGACGGGGTTGAAGGACGAGACGATCGCCCGGCGGCTCGGCATGTCGCTGCGCACCACCCGCAAGCACATCTCCGACATGATGCAGGCGCTCGGCGCCGAGAGCCGCTTCCAGGCCGGGGTGGCGGTGGGCACGGGAGGGCTCTTGGACGACGACGGTGACGGGAACGGGAACGGGGGCGGGGGCGGGGAGGCGGACGCCTCCGCCTCGACCGGGCGGGCCTGAGCGGAAGGCCGGCTGATGCGCGGAAGATCAGTCCGCTTCGTCCAAGTGCAGTTCAAGGAGCGTCGTCGGGGTGTGGATCTCCGACAGGAGGTAGGTGTGGTCCGGGGGGACGAACAGGGTGCCGCCGGAGCGCAGGCGCATGCCCAGTGGGTGCGGGGGTCCGGGGGCCGGGGCTTCGCCGGCGCGCGTCAGGTCGCAGCGGCAGGCGCCCTCCAGGACCGTGACGGTGGAGCCGCTGCCGCTCGGCTCGCCCTTCGTGGCGGGGGCGTCGACGGGCAGGAAGCGGTAGAAGGGGCGCACCCGCAGCCGCAGTCTGCGGCCGAGTTCCGCCGCCAGTGGCTCGGTGTCCGGTCCGCCCGGCACGGGAGCAGCGGCGTCCGGTTCCGGGTGGTCCGGCCGGGGCAACTGGACGAGGGCCGGGAGAGTGGCGGGTTCCTCGGGCCACAGCAGGGCGGGGCCCTTGGTGCCGTTGGCCTCCACGCACAGGGCCAGCTCTTCGACGTACGACTGGATCGGCCGGCTCAGAGCTCCTTGTCGTTCTCCCTGTCCTTCTCCCTGTCCTTCTCCCTGTCCTTCTCCTTGTCCGGGCATGCTTCTCCGATCTGCCGCACGTCCGGTCGATGCGGGGGTGGGTGGGGTGAGTGGAGTGAGCGGGGTGGGTCAGGGCGCGGTCAGGCTTGCTCCGGTGCGGGTGGTCGGAGCGCTGCGGCGCCGTCCCTGCGGGTGCACACAGGTCATTACGGAAGGCGGCCCCAGCCGCTGTCGCCGTTGTCGAACGTGACCGAGGATGTCGCCTGGGTGCGGGGGTGGCCCGTCTCGGCGGCGGCTGTTCCGACCGTCGCGCCGACCGTCAGCAGGCAGAGGACGCCGAGCACGAACACGCGGGCAGACTTCATGGTTTCTCCTGTGCTTCCTGGAATCCGGGGGGTGGCAACGCTGCGAGCGTCCCGGCCCGGCCGCTGGTGGTGCGGCCGCGCTCTCTCGCTCTTCCAGGATGGTGGGCGGCCCGCCCTGAAACCATGGACCGCCCCGTTCACCAAGTTGTCCCGTACGGAAGCGGAAGGGTGCACGAGTCGCCCATCTCGCCTCAATCGGCGGAAAACGTTTCGCGGAGCTTCGGCCGGTCGATCTTTCCGTTCCGCGTCGAGGGCAGAGCGCTCAGTTCGGTGAAGTGCCGGGGGACCATGAATCGGGGCAGGCGGGTGGCGCAGGCGGCTTTCAGGTCATGCTCGTTGACCCTTGCGCCGGTCACGCTCGTGTAGAACGCGGCCAGTTGGGTGGAGGCGGCGACCTTGACGCCGACGACCGCGGCGCGGCGTACGCCGGGCACTCCGGCGAGCACGGACTCCACCTCGCCCGGCTCGACCCGGTAGCCGTTGACCTTGAGCTGGTCGTCGAGCCGGGAGACGAAGTGGAACTGAGTGCCGTCGAAGGTGACCAGGTCCCCGCTGAAGTAGCAGCGGCGCATGCGGCCGTCCCTGTGCTCGACCTGCCGGAATTTGCGGGCGGTGAGCTCCTCGTCGCCGGCGTATCCGAGCCCGACGCAGTTCCCCGCTATGACCAGTTCCCGGGTCTCGCCGGGCGTGAACGGGCGTAGCACACCGTCCACCTCGCACAGCAGCTCCGCGTCGACTACCGCCGTTCCGATGGGCGGGCGGTCGGGCCAGTCGGTGACCTCGCCGGTGAGCCGGTACTGGGTGACGACGTGGGTTTCGCTGGGCCCGTACTGGTTCACCAGGGTCAGGTCACCGGCGGCGCAGAACTTGCGTACCTCGTCGTTGATGACCAACTGCTCGCCCGCCACCGAGATCTCCCGCAGGCTGGGTGTCTCGATGCCCGCGACGCATGCGGCGGCGGCCAGGCCGTGCAGTCCGACGACGGGCTGGAAGAGGCGGGCGGCCTGGTGCTCGCTGATGATGTCGAGCAGCGTGAAGGGGTCGAGGCGGTCGTGGTCGTTCACCACGATCAGGGTCGCGCCGGCCAGCCAGGTCGCCACGGTGTCCTCGTAGACCATGTCGAAGCCGATGGAGGACATGTGCAGGGTGTTCGGGGGGCGGTCGTGGCTCCATCGCGCGACGTGCCAGTTGCCCAGGTCCGCGAGGACCACCGGGGGCACCGTGACGGCCTTGGGGTCGCCGGTGGAGCCTGAGGTGGGGATGACGTAGCAGATCGGTCCGGTCGCCAGTTCGTCGCGCCGTGTGCCGCGGATCGTGGTGAAGGTGTGCTGCGGGACGGGCGAGTCGACCGGTGGGCACGCCTCGTCGCGCAGGATCATGGCGCAGCCGGCGCTGCGTACGAGTTTGGTGGTCCAGGCGGGCGGCATGGCCGGGTCGATGGACAGCACTCCGGCGCCGACGCGCCAGACGCCGAGGACCGCCGCGCTGCGGGACCAGGAACGCGTGGCGTGGACGTCGACGACGTCGCCGGGGCCGATGCCGTGTGCGGTCAGGCCGCCCGCGATCTCGGCCGACAGTGCGTCGAGTTCGGCGTAGGTGTGCGGGACGCCGCCGTCGATGACCGCCACCGCGTCCCGGTGCCGGGTGAGGGCGGCGGCCAGTTGCTGGATCAGTGAACCTTCGACGTCGCTCATGCGATCAGGCCTCCGTCGACGAGTTCCAGCGGCCGGTAGTCGCGCGAGGCGACGAACTCCGGGCGCGGGTGGGGTACGTCGCGCAGTTCGTTGTCGACGCTGTTGTAGCTGACGAACGCCATGGTGCGGCTGGTCGGCGACATGTTGGCGCCGGAACCGTGCGCGATGCAGGGGTCGAAGAACAGCAGGCTTCCGGCGCGGCCGACGATGGAGCGGATCTCCGACTCCGCCGTCACCTTGGCCATCTGCTCGGCGTCCAGGGCGAACTTCAGCTTCGCCGACAGGTCGGCCTCCCACTGCGAGGTGCCCGCGGACTCGGGGTGCCAGGGGGCGATCTCGCCGTTGCGGTGCGAACCGGGCACGACCAGGAGCGGGCCGTTGTGCTCGGTCGCGTCGTCCAGCAGGACCGCGACATTGACGGCGCGCGGCTCCGGCATGCCGTCCTTGTTGCCCCAGACGCTGTAGTCCTGGTGCCACTGCCACACCTCGCCGCGCAGCGCCTGCTTGGCGTTGACCTTGCACTGGAAGACGTGGACCTTGCTCTCCAGGAGTGCCTCGGCGGCGGAGAGCAGCTGGGGCAGGCGTACCAGGCGGGAGAAGAGGGCGCCGGTGGTGTGGCAGCCGTGGATGCCGCGCACCGTGGTGCCGTCCTCCTCGAAGATCCGGCCGGGGTGCTCGGTCGCGTAGAGGTCGGCCACCTCACGTCGCAGAGCGGCGATGTCGTCGGCGTCGAAGACGTCGTCCAGGAGCAGGAATCCCTCGGACCGGTATTCCGATATCTGACTTTCGGTGAGCATGGCTCGATGACCTCTCTGCGATGTCGCGTGGTGCGTGTGGTGCGCGTGGTGGTGGAGTGAGTGGGTCACGGCGGGCGGCGGGGGCGGCGCCCGTCCGGCCACGGCGACCTCAGATGTGCTGCCGCATCGGGGTGAAGTCCGTGAGGATGACCGCGCGTTCGCCCGGCTCGGTCCCGGCGCCGCGCTTGATGGGGGACACGTAGTGGCTGACCTTCTCGTCGGTCACGCCGTACGACTCCAGCGGCTTGGTCAGTTCGAACTCGGCGAGCACCTCGCCGGCCGGGACGTCCGCGGGCTGCTTGCCCCGGTACTGCGGCGGTGCGATGACGTTCACGCCGCCGTCGACGTTGCTGCGGTAGACCAGGTGCGCGAAGACGAACGGCTCGCCGTCCTGGTGGAGCTCGTTGGGCGAGGAGATGGCCTCGTGGCCGTCGTCGTCCACGGCCAGCTTGATGAGGTGGACGCCGACGTGCAGCGGGAACGCCAGGTCGCTGCGCGACCAGCGTGTCTGCTCGAAGTCGAAGTCGACGATCTCGCGGATGATCGGGTTGTTGCGGGCGGCTTCACTCATGGCGGGCAGCTTGCGCAGCACGCCGACGTATTCGGGGTTGTGGTCCGCCTGCCAGTAGCCGTTCATCCAGCCCTCGTCACCGAAGTGCGAGTCGGGGATCCAACTGAACTCCCGCGACCACGGCAGGAAGATGCCGCGGGCGTAGCGGCGGTTGCGTCCCGCCTCGGTCGCGTAGGGGTCCGGCGGGAGGTCGACGAATTCGGCGCGCAGGTTCTGGAAGGCCGGGTCGGATTCGGTGATCCCGAATATCTTGGCGAGGTCCCAGCGGGCGAATCCGTGCTCGACGAGTGCGGGCGTTTCGGTCAGCGTCTGCATGATTGTTTGTCCCAAGCGGTGGTCGTGAAATTGGTGGGTGGGGGTGGATGGGGATAGGTGGGGGCGGGCGGCGGCCGGGCCGTCAGACCGTGGCGAGCGTGCGCGGCCGGGCCGTCTAGACCGCGGCGAGCGTGCGCGCCTGGCGGATGACCACCTGGCGGCGGCGTCCGCGCCGGGTGGACAGCTCGACGCGGGGCTTTTCGTCGAAGAGGTCGAGGCGCAGCAGGCGTTCCTCGCTCCAGCCGAGCAGCCGGAATTCGCCGGCGCCCAGGTGCAGCAGTTCCACCGGCGCGCGCCCCTCGACGCGCAGGACGAGCCCGTCGTCCTCGGCGATCACTTCGGCGGCGAGGTCGCTGTCCTGGTCGTCGACCACGGGCTCGCCCCACTCCATGAAGGAGAACGGCACCGCGAAGCCGCAGCTGAACTCGGTGAGTTCGCGCGCGGTGAGCGGCAGGACGGGGCGGTAGTACGCGATGTCGCTGGCCGGGAGCTGGGCGCGGAAGCTGTCCGGGAACAGGGCGAGCAGGCTGTCGTTGGTGGCACAGTCGGCGACCAGGTGGATCCTGGTGCGCTCCCCGGTGTTGCGCAGGGAGTGCGGGCGTTCGAAGTCGGCGTACCAGAGGGTTCCCGGCTGCCAGCGCTGCTCGACGCCGTCCAGGACCATGACCGCGCCGGGGTTGGTGACCAGCGGGATGTGCAGGCGTACGTAGCCGTAGGGGAGGCCGAGCGGGGTGTCCGAGTGCTCCTCGACGGAAACGCCGGGGGCCAGCGCCATCAGGCGGACGCTGCGCAGTTCGGTGCCGAGCTCGGACAGGACCTGGCGCAGGTAGGGCGCCTTCGCCATCAGCGGCGTGTCGGCGAATCCGTCGCGGCCGGGGCCGCCGGGATCGGTACGCGTGAGGTCTCCGCCCGGCGCGCGCAGGGAGAGGACCTTCCAGTCCACATCGGACTCCTCTCCGACGGCGCCGTCCTCGAAGGACCGCTGCAACGCCCAGAATTCGGAACCGCTCAGTTCCGCGAGATCCGCGGCGAGCCGGTCGACGTCCAGGTCGTTTCGCAGCATGACGGTGGCCGGAAGGCTTTCCAGGGAACTGCTCTCGTGCATGAAGACCTCGCTTCGATGAGCTTTTCTTGCTCTTCTCGCTTTTCCCTTGCTATTGAATTCTTACGTGTGCGGCGCATCGGGAAAAGCCTCGGGCAGGGGGCGGAAACGGCCAGGACGCTTTAGGACAGGGCTTTTTCGGTATCCGCCGCGGTAATTGTGCGCGTCATCGTGTGCGCGGATTCCGGGAAATCACGCATGCGTCGTATCGGGCCGCAAAACAGAATTGCTGTCGCCATTACTTGGAGGCCGCCCAGCATCCACATCGTTTCCCGGACCCCGGACAACGCGCCGAGCGTCCCGCCGAGCAGTCCGCCCACCGCGATGGCGCCGAAGCTGGTCACGGCCGCGCTGGCACTGACGCGCCCGATCAGGTCCGGCGGACAGTAGCGCTGGCGGAAGGTGTCGGTGATGACGCATGCCGCGACCACGCCGGCGCCGCAGCCGACGCCGCCGACCACGAAGAACGCGAGGCCGGCTCCCGAGTCGGTCAGCGGGAAAAGCAGCGTGAAGGGCGCCGCGCCCGCGTGGCAGATCAGCACGGCCCGCGCGGTTCCGAAACGCGCGGATACCCGGGGGGACAGCAGGACGCCGAGGATGCCGCCGAGACCGCACAGTGTGAGGACCGCGCCGGTCGCCGCCTCGCCCGCGCCGACCGTCCGTACCAGGAACGCCACTTCGATGGAGCCCAGGCCGGTCAACGCGATGTTGGACACCGCGCTGAAGACGGCGAGGGAGCGCAGTACCGGGTCCCGGAACAGGAATCTCAGGCCGTCGCCGACTTCGGTGCGCAGCCGGCGCCGCTCGACGGCCGGAGGCGCGGGTTCGGGCGTCCGGACCGCGCGCAGACACAGCCAGGACACCAGGAAGCTCAGCGCGTTGGCGACCAGGCCGGTCACCGCGCCGAAGGCCTGGACGAGCATGCCGGCCAGGCCGGGGCCGATGACCTCGGTGGTCGACTCGCTTCCCTGTAACCGCGCGTTGCCCGCCAGGAGTTCCTCGTCGCGGACCAGGACCGGCAGATAGGCGCGTTGCGCGGTGGTGAAGAAGACGTTGGCGCACCCGCCGACGAACGCGGCCGCGAGCAGCTGCGCGATGGTGAGGACGCCTGCCCAGGCGGCGACAGGAACACTCACGAACGCGACGAAGGCGACGACGTCGGCGACCAGCATCACCGGCCGGCGGGGCAGTCGGTCCACCCAGGCGCCCGCGGGCAGGCCCAGGATCAGCCAGGGCAAATACGCGACGGAGGTCAGCAGGCCGACGACGAAGGTGCTCGCGTCCAGGGTGAGGACGGCGACCAGCGGCAGCGCCACCACGGCGATCGAGTTGCCGAGCAGACTGGTCGTCTCCCCGAACCAGAACAAACGGAAGTCACGCCCGGCCACCGGGCCGGGGCCGGGTGCCGTGCCCTGGTCGGGCGCCGGGCCTTGGTCGGGCGCCGGGCCCGGTGGGGTCACCTCGCTCATCGCTGCCCCGCCGCAGGCACCTCGGGCGCCTCGGGCACCTCGGGCATCGCAGGCCGCGATGCGTCCAGCACGGCGAGTTTCCCGGCGAGGACCGAGCCGATGCGCGCGATCGGTTCCCGCCCGGTGATCTCGCCGTGGCCGCAGGCGATCTCGTGCACCTCGAAGCGTCCGGTGACGTGTGCGCGCCACGCCTCCGGTACGGGCGCGTCCTGCGATTTCCCCTCCGTGGCGGAGAAGAACACCGCGTCCCCCTCGTACGTACGGGGCCGCAAGTCCTCGTAGATCCGGTCGTTGTCGACGAACACCCGGGCCAGGGCCGCGGCCTCCTCCCGCGTCAGCCATTCGAGGGTGCTGCCCGGCCGGCGGACCGTCCGCTCGTAGGCCTCGAAGTTCAGCGGTTGCTCGCCGGACGCGGATAGGTCGTATCCCAGGGAGTCCAGGAGCTCGGTGAACGTCTCCGGGCTTCCTTCGTCGAGGGGCCGGTAGTCCGGGACCGACGCGGGCGGGTAGCCGTCGAGGAGGGCGAGCAGGTCGACCTCGGCTCCGGCTGCCTGGAGTTCGGTGGCCAGGAGGTGGGCGATGACGGCGCCGAAGGACCAGCCGATCAGTCGGTAGGGGCCTTCGGGCTGTACGGAGCGGATCTGCCGCGCGTAGTCCTCGACCATGTCGCGCCAGGAGCCCCCGCACGCCTCCGCGTCGGTGAGCCCTCTGGCCTGCAACCCGTATACGGGGTAGTCGGCGTCGATGTGGCCGAGCAGGCCCGCGTAGCTCCAGCTGATCCCGGCGGCCGGGTGCACACAGAAGAGGGGCGGCCTCTCGCCGCCCGTGCGCAGGGGCAGCAGGGGCGCCAGCGGGTCGTGCCGCGTGCCTGCGGTCAGGCGGTCCGCGAGGCCGGCGACGGTCGGCGCCTGGAACAGGTCCAGGATGGTCAGCTCGCCGCCGAGCACTGTGCGCACCCGGGAGAGCAGTCTGGTGGCCAGCAGGGAGTGGCCGCCCAGGTCGAAGAAGCTCTCCTCGGCCCCGACCCGGCTCAGCCCGAGGACCTGCGCGAACAGGTCGCACAGGATCTCTTCGTAGGGTCCGCGCGGGCCGCGGGAGGCGGGGCGCTGATCGAGGTCCGGGGCCGGCAGCGCGTCCCGGTCGAGTTTGCCGTTGGGTGTCATCGGCAGCCGCTCCACCGTCTGGAAGAACGATGGGATCATGTGGTCGGGCAGGACCGAGGCGAGGTGGCCGCGCAGCTCGCGTGCGTCCGGGGCCTCGGCCTCTTCCGAGGTCGGCTGCACGTATCCCACCAGGCGCTTGTCTCCCCCGGCGGTCGCGCGTACGGCCACGGCGGCCTGCGCCACGCCCGGGCAGCGGGTCAGCGCGGCCTCCACCTCGCCGAGTTCGATACGAAAACCCCGCAGCTTGACCTGGTCGTCGACGCGGCCCAGGTAGTCGAGCCTGCCTTGGCGGTCCCAGCGGACCAGGTCACCGGTGCGGTACATGCGGGTCCCCGTCTCCCCGGCCGCGGGCCAGGGGCAGGCGACGAACCGTTCGGCGGTGACCGTCGGGCGGCCCAGATAGCCGCGGGCTACGCCGGGCCCCGCCACGTACAGCTCGCCCGGCACGCCCGGCGCGACGGGGCGCAGCCGCTCGTCGAGCACGAAGACCCGGGTGTTGCCGATCGGCCGGCCGATCAACGGGTGCGGGCTGTCCGCAGCGTCCCACCACAGCGCGTCCAGGGTGCATTCCGTGGGGCCGTAGAGGTTGTAGCAGAGAGTGCCGGGCGCCGCCTGGCGTACGCGGGTCCACAGCTGCTGTCCGGCGGCTTCCCCGCCGAGCAGCAGCACGCGTGGCACGCCCGGCGCGGTCAGCAGGCCTTCGTCGAGGAGGTGCTCGGCGTAGGTGGGGGTGACGTCGAGGACGTCGATCCGGGCAGTCTTGACGTAGGCGGTCAGGGCGGCGGCGTCGCGCCGGGTCTCGTCGCCGATGACGTGGAGTTCATGGCCCACCAGCATCCAGAACAGGGCCTCCCAGGAGGTGTCGAAGGACAGCGAGGCGGTGACGGCGGACCGCAGGCGCCGGTCCGCCGTGTCCGCCGTGGCTGCCTCGGTGCGCGCGATCAGGCCCGCGCGGTGGAAGGCGTACAGGTTGCTCAGGGCGGCGTGCGGTGTCACCACGCCCTTGGGGCGGCCGGTGGATCCGGAGGTGTAGATGACGTATGCGGCGCTGTCCGGGCGTATGCGGCGCGGCAGGTCGGGCAGGGGGCCGGAGGGTGTCTCTTCCCGGTCGGCGAACACCGTTGGCAGCTCGCCGAGTTGGTGCGTAGCCGCAGTCGCGGTGTCCGTGACGACCGCGACCGGTGCGGCGTCGCGCAGCATGTGCGCGATCCGCTCCGGCGGGTATTCCAGGTCGAGGTGCAGATAGGCCGCGCCCGTCCTGAGGACGGCCAGCATCGCGACGACGGACTCGGCCGAGCGGGGCAGGGCGAGCGCGACCACCTGCTCCGCCTCGGCGCCCAGGGCGCGCAGGCGGCGCGCGAGCAGGTCGGCGCGCGCGTCGAGTTCGGCGAAGGTGAGCCGCGCCGCCCCGCACACCAGGGCCGTCGCCTGTGGCGTGCGCGCGGCCTGTGCCGCGAACAGCTGGGGGATGGTGTCCGGTGAGGCGGGTGCCGCGGTGTCGTTCCAGGCGACCAGGGCTTGGTGGCGGTGTTCGGCGGAGAGCGGGTCGGCCGCGCTGATGGGCCGCTCCGGGTCGGTCACGAGCTGCCTGAGCAGCCGGGGCAGGGCGTCGGCGATGTGGTCGGCGGTGGCCCGGTCGAACAGGCCGGTGGCGTACTCCAGGGTGCCGTCGATGCCGGCGGCCTCGCCGTCGGGTGTGCGGTGCTCGCGGAAGTCGGCGGTCAGGTCGAACTTGGCTATGCCGTGGTCCGATTGCTCCTCGGTGCAGGTCAGGCCCGGCAGGACGAGGGTCCCCTGCTCTGCCCTGGACAGGGTCAGCATGACCTGGAAGAGCGGATGGCGGGCCAGGGACCGCTCCGGGTTCAGCTCCTCGACCAGACGCTCGAAGGGAACGTCCTGGTGGTCGTAGGCGGCGAGGTCGGTGTCCCGCACCCGGTGCAGCAGCTCGCCGAAGGTCGGATCACCCGATACGTCGCTGCGCAGGACCAGGGTGTTCACGAAGAAGCCGACCACGCCTTCCAGCGCGTCGTCCAGGCGTCCGGCCACCGCGGTGCCGATCGGGATGTCCGTACCCGCGCCGAGCCGCGAAAGCAGCACCGCGAGACCGGCTTGCAGCACCATGAAGGTGGTGCAGCCGTGGTCGGCGGCGACCGCGAGCAGACGGCGGTGCAGTTCGCCGTCGAGCTTCAGGGGTACGCAGTCGCCGCGGTGGTCGGCGATCGCGGGGCGCGGCCGGTCGAAGGGCAGGTCCAACTCAGCTGGTAGTCCCGCCAGTTGCTCTCGCCAGTACGACAGTTGCGTGGCAAGCAGGCCCGACGGTTGGCCCTCCTCGCCGAGCAGGCGCGACGGTTGGCCCTCCTCGCCGAGCAGGTCCCGCTGCCACACCGCGTAGTCCGCGTAACTGACCGGCAGCGGCGCCCACTGCGGTGCCTCGCCCGCGGTCCTGGCGCGGTACGCCGTCGCCAGGTCGGTGAGCAGCGGCTGCCAGGATCCCTCGTCGCAGGCGATGTGGTGGAGCACCAGCGCCAGCACGTGTTCCTGCGGTGTGAGCGCGAACGCCGCTGCGCGGAGCGGGAGTTCGTCCGTCAGGTCGAAGCCGCTATCCAGGACGGCGGTCAGCGCGTCGGCGAGCTCGCTCTCCTCGCATGCGACCACGTCGAGCCCGGGCCGCCGGTCGACCAGCTGCGGTACGGGTTCGCCCTCGACGCCTGGGTACACCGTGCGCAGCACGTCGTGCCGGTCGGCCAGGTCGGCGAGCGCCGCGGCCAAGGCGGTGCGGTCAAGGTCGCCGCGTACCCGGATCACGAGCGGGCAGTTGTAGACCGCCGAGGCGCCGTTCACGCGGTTCAGGAACCACAGCCTGCGCTGGGCATAGGACACGGGGGACGCAGGGGACACGGGGGACACGGGTCACTCCTCAGGGGGCAGAGCCGGTTGCGGTGGCATGGAGCGGTGCGATGCGGCTCGGGAGGGTGCGCCAGATCTCCGGGGTGTAGAAGTGGCCGCCGCCGAGCACGTCGTGCCGGTGCGGGCCGCGGGCCAGGCGCCGCCACCGGGCGCTCACGTCGGCGCTGATCAGCGGATCGTCGGCGCCGGTGAGCACGTGCAGCGGCACGCTCACTTCGGCGCCGTCGTAGGCGTAGGTGTCCCGTACGGCGATGTCGGCCCGCATCAGCTCCAGGGCCAGTTCGGTCAGGCCGGGGTTCTCGCGCACGTGCGGGGGCAGCAGGCCGTGGGTCTCCAGCCACCGCAGCATGCGTTCGTCCGCGTCCCCGGGCAGGGGGCGGCGTTCGTTGTCGGTGAGGCCGCGGTCCGGGGCGTTGCAGGAGGACAGGACGAGCGCTTCGGGCCTGTGCGCCGCGTCGCCGTCGAGCCGGGCGGCCACGTCGAAGGCCATCCAGCCGCTCATGCTGTGCCCGAACAGGACGTACGGTCCGAGGTCGTCGGACGCGGCCTCGCGCAGTGTTCGCGTGACGTCGGTGGCCAGTTCGTCCCAGTCGCGGGCGAAGGGCTCGGCGAACCTGCCCTCCCGGCCGGGATAGCAGAGCACGGCCAGGTCCGTTCCGGCGGGCAGGGCAGCGGCCCAGGACTGGTACGGGGCCGTGCCGCCGCCGAAGAAGCTCAGGCCGACCAGCGTCCGCCGGGCGCCGGGCGTGCGGTGCAGGGGCACCAGCGTGGTGTTGCGTACCGCCATCGCTCAGGCCCCGTCCATCGCGGCCACGAGGCTGGCGGGGCGCAGGTCCGTCCAGTGCTCCTCGACGTAGTCCAGGCACGCGGTGCGCGGACCGGCGCCGAACACGGCGGACCATCCGGCGGGTACGTCGATGAACGCGGGCCACAGCGAGTGCTGGTGCTCGGCGTTGGCCAGGACGAGATAGGAGCCTTCTGCGTCGTCGAAGGGGTTGTTCACGGAGCTGTTCCTTTCGGGGTGGTCGATTCGGAGTGGCGATGCAGGGGGAGGGGGCCGGCCCGCTCAGAGCAGACCGGTCAGAGCCAGCCGAGGCGGGTGGCCTTCACACCGGCCTCGAAGCGGCTGCGCGCCCCGAGGCGCTCCATCAGCGCGGCCATCATGCGGCGCGCGGTGCGGTGCGACACGTGCAGCCGGCTCGCGGCGGCGGCGTCGGTGCAGCCCTCGGCCGCCAGCCTGAGCAGCGCCCGTTCGGTGCTGCTCAGGCTGTCTCCGCCGGTCAGCTGCTCGGCTTGGAGGACCTGGTCCGGCGGGCCCGATGTGCGGGACCTGAGCAGGCGCAGGGCCTCGGCGTGGGTCTCGGCGAGCCGCCGCTGGCGACGCAGCAGCTCCTCGTGCTGGCCGGCCAGCTGGTCGGCGATCTCCTCGATGGCCGACGCGGCTTCCACGGCCGACGCGGGCGCGGCGGCTTCCAGTTCGGACAAGGTCAGCATGAGGTCCGTCTCCCGGGTGTGGTGGTCGGGGCCTGTGCAGGCCCCCTGTCAGCGGGCCGTGGCAGGGCGGAGGGCGGGCCGCGCGGGCGCCGCCGTCTCCAGGTACGCGGCGACTCCGGCGACGGTGGGGGCGGTGAAGAACGCGCGGACTGGCAGTTCGAGCCGCAGGGCCGATCGCACGCGGGAGATCAGCTGCGTCGCGAGCAGTGAATGCCCGCCCAGGGCAAAGAAGTTGTCGTCGACGCCGACCGCGTCCCGGCCCAGCAGCTCGGCGAACAGCTCGCTCAACAGCTCCTCGTTCGCCGTCCGCGGGCCGGTGGCAGCCGCTGCCGCGTCCTGCGACGGAACCGGAACCGGGGACGCGGGGCTCGCGACAGACCCCTGCTCGCCGACCGGCCCTACGTCGACCGGCCGTACATCGACAGGTCGTACATCGCCAGGTCGTACGCCTACAGGTCGTACGTCGAAGTCGGCGATCCGCCGGTCCGGGTCCTCGGCCGCCTGCGTGAGCAGACTGTGCAGGCCCTCGGCGAGCCGCTCGCCCGTCGCGGCGTCGAACAGCGCGGTCGAGTACGTCAGGGCTCCGGCCAGACCGGCCGGTGCTCCCCCGGCATCGAGCCGCTCCTCCACGTCGATGACCAGGTCACACTTGGCGGCCGTCGACGCGACCTCCAGTTCCGTCGTCCGCAGACCGGCAAAGCGCGGGCCGGCACTCGCGTGCTGGAGCTGGACCATGACCTGGAAGAGGGGGTGGCGGCCGGGCGAGCGCGGTGGGTTGACCTCTTCGACGAGGCGCTCGAACGGCACCTCCTGGTGCTCGTAGGCGGCCAGGTCGGTGGCCCGGACGCGGCGCAGCAGCTCCGCGAAGGTGGGGTCCGCCGAGACGTCGGTGCGCAGGACCACGGTGTTGACGAAGAACCCGACGACGTCGTCGACCGCGTCGTCTGTCCGGCCGGCCACCGGGGTGCCGAGGGGGATGTCCGTGCCCGCGCCCAGTCTGCTGAGCAGGGCGGCGCAGGCGGCCTGGAGCACCATGAACACGGTGCAGCCGTGCTCTCTGGCGATCGCGAGCAGTTTTCGATGCAGGTCGGCGTCCCAGTCGAGGTCCACCGCTCCGCCCGCGTAGTCGCTTCTCTCGGGTCGTGGCCGGTCTGTGGGCAGGGTCAGTTCGACCGGCAGATCGGCAAGGCGGGTGCGCCAGTGGTCCAGTTGGCGGGACAGCATGCTGGTCGGGTCGTCGGCGCTGCCCAGCAGGTCGCGTTGCCACAGGGCGTAGTCGGCGTATTGCACCGGCAGTTCGTCCATGGCGGGGTCGGCGCCGCGGGTGCGGGCTGCGTAGGCGGTGGACAGGTCGCGCAGGAGGGGTCCCAGCGACCAGCCGTCGCAGACGATGTGGTGGAAGACGAGCAGCAGGACGTGCTCCTCCTCGCCCGTCCGGCCCTCGCCCGTCCGGCCCCCGCCCGTCCGGCCCTCGTCCGTGCGGAACAGGTGGGCGAGCAGGGGAGGGTGGGCGGACAGGTCGAACCGGTGGTCGGCCGCCGCCCGGATCGCCGCGCCGATCCCGGCCTCGGGCACCTCGCGGTACAGCAGTCGCGGCCGGCCGGCCTCGGGCGCGAGCACCGTCTGCACCGGCTGGTCGTCCCGTTCGGCGAAGACCGTGCGCAGGCTCTCGTGCCGGTCGGTGACATCGCACAGCGCCTGTTCCAGGGCCGCCCGGTCCAGCGGTCCGGACAGTCTCAGCGCGAGGGGAAGGTTGTAGCCGGCCCCGGTCTCCTCCCACCTGCTGATGAACCACAGCCGCTGCTGGGCGTACGACAGCGGCAGCACGTCCGGGCGTTGCCCGGCCCGCAGCGGCGGCCTGCCGGGCAGGGTGTCGTCGAGGCTGTCCGCGAGTCCGGCCACGGTCGGGGTGCCGAACACCTGGCGGGCGGGCAGTTCCACGCCGAGGACGGAGCGCGCTCTGCCGCTCAGCCGCACGGCGAGCAGGGAGTGGCCGCCGAGGTCGAAGAAGCTGTCGTCGATGCCGACGGTGTCGCGGCCGAGGATCTCCGCGAACAGCTCGCACAGCAGCTCCTCGCGCAGCGTGCGCGGCGCGCGCCGTTCGCCGGTGGTGGGGTAGGCCGGCTCGGGCAGTGCGGCGGTGTCGAGTTTGCCGTTCGGGGTCAGCGGCAGCTCGTCGAGCACCACGATCGCGGCGGGCACCATGTAGTCGGGCAGGTTCTGCCGCGCGAAGTCGCGCAGCCGCTTCGCGTCGAGTCCGGTGTCCCGGGCGAGGACGTAGCCGACGAGGCGTTTGTCTCCGGGCCGGTCCTCGCGAAGGACCGCCGCCGCGTGGGCGACGCCTTCGTGGCGGGCCAACGCCGCCTCCACCTCGCCGAGTTCGACCCGGAATCCGCGGATCTTGACCTGGTCGTCGGCGCGGCCGAGGAATTCCAGGGCGCCGTCGTCGGTCCACCGCACCAGGTCACCCGTGCGGTACATGCGCTGTCCCGGCCGGTAGGGGTTCGCGACGAACCGCTCGGCGGTCAGGCCGGGACGGTTCACGTAGCCGCGCGCCAACTGGGCTCCCGCGACGTACAGTTCGCCGACGACGCGGGAGGGGACGGGGCGCAGTGCCGGGTCGAGCACGAACACCTCGACGCCGTGGATCGGCCTGCCGACCAGGGGGCGGTCGCTCTCGTCCGAGGACCAGAAGAGCGTGTCCACGGTGGTCTCGGTCTGGCCGTAGATGTTGTAGACGGTGCTGCCCTCGGTCTCCCGGATGCGCGCCCACAGCTTCTCGCCGACCGTTTCCGCGCCGGTCATCACCACCGCGGGCGGAGTGCGGTCCGGGTCGAGCATCCCCTGGTGGATCAGCTCCTCGGCGTAGCTGGGCATCACGTCGAGGGCGTCGATGCCGCGGCGGTCCAGGTAGCGGGCCATGGCGGCGGGGTCGCGGCGGGTGTCGTCGCTGATCAGGTGGAGTTCGTGGCCGGAGGCCTGCCACAGCAGGCCGACGACCGAGGTGTCGAAGGCGAGGGACGCCGTCAGCGCCATGCGGCAGCGCCGCGCGCCGCGGTTGCGCTCGGCGGTGGCGATGACCTCCGTGCGGTAGAAGGCGAGGAGGTTGGCGAGGCCGCCGTGGGTGACGATCACGCCCTTGGGCCGGCCGGTCGAGCCCGAGGTGTAGACGACGTAGGCGGGGTGGTCGGCGGTGACCGCCGCGATGCCGGGCGCGTGCGACGGTTCGTCGTCGAGCTCGGGGTCATCGACGAGGACCGGTTCGCGTACGGACATCTCACTTACGGGCATCGACGCGGCAGTCCCGCTGTCGGTGACGAGCAGGGCCGGTGCGGAGTCCTCCAGGAGATAGGCGATCCGGCGGTCCGGATAGTCGGGGTCGACGAAGAGGAACGCGGCGCCCGACTTCAGGACGGCCAGGAGCGCGACCATCAGGTCCGCGGACCGGGGCAGGGCCACCGCCACGACCTGGTCGGGGCCCGCGCCCCGGCGTACGAGGCGGTGGGCGAGCCGGGTGGCGCGTGCGTCGAGCTCGGCGTAGGTGAGCGCGGTGTCCTCGAAGACCAGCGCCGTCAGATCCGGTGTGCGGGCGGCCTGCGCCTGGAAGGCGGCGGGCAGGAACACGGTCGGCGGCGCGGGCAGAGTCCCTTCGGACTGCTCGGGCCGCTCGGGCTGCTGGGACTGCTGGGACTGCTCGGGGAGGTAGCGCCGGCGCTCCGCGTCCGTGAGCACGTCGACCGTGCTGATCGGCCGGTCCGGGGCGGCGAGCACCTGTTCCAGGAGTCGGCGCAGGCGCGCCACGAGCTGCTCGGCGGTGCTGCGGTCGAACAGTTCGTCGGCGTACTCGAGGTAGCCGGTGAGCCCGGCCGGTGCGCCCTGCGCGTCGCGCTCCTCGACCAGTTCGAGGCTGAGGTCGAACTTCGCGACGTCCCAGGTCACCGGGGCGTGTTCGCTGTCGAGTCCGGCGAAGTCCGGAACGGCGTCCGCCGCCTGCTGGACCTGGAGCAGGACCTGGAACAGGGGGTTCTGGGACAGCGAGCGTTCGGGGCGTACGTCCTCGACGACACGCTCGAAGGGGACGTCCTGGTGGGCGAAGGCGTCCAGGTCGGTGGCCCGTACCCGGCGCAGTAGTTCGGTGAAGCCGGGGTCCCCCGCGGTGTCGGTACGCAGGACCAGGGTGTTGACGAAGAACCCGACCAGTTCGTCGAGCGCGCTGTCGGAGCGGCCCGCCACCGGCGTGCCGAGGGGGATGTCGCTGCCGGCGCCCATGCGGGTCAGCAGGGCCGCGAGACCCGCCTGCACCACCATGAACAGCGTGCAGTCGGCGGCCCTGGCGAGTTCGAGCAGCCTGCGGTGCAGCTCCGGCTCCCACTGGACGGTTACGATCCCGCCGGACTGCGCCGCCACCGCGGGGCGCGGCCGGTCGGCGGGCAGCGCCAGTTCAGCCGGCAGAGCGTCCAACTGCTGCCGCCAGTAAGCGAGCTGACGCCGCATCAGGCTGTCCTGCTCGTCGGCTTCGCCGAGCAGTTCCCGCTGCCACAGCGTGTAGTCGGCGTAACGCACCGGCTGCTGCTGCCAGTCGGGGGCGCTCCCCGCGCACCGGGCGCTGTAGGCGAGGGCTAGGTCGTGCAGCAGCGGACGCAGGGACCAGCCGTCGGCGGCGATGTGCTGGACGACCAGGAGCAACACCTGCTGTTCCTGGCCTAGTTGGAACAGCGTGGCCTTGACGGGCGCGTCCACCGTGAGGTCGAAGCGGTGCCCGACCCGCAGCGCCATGGCGTCCGCGAGGTCGGCCGACGCTACCTCGACGCACTCGATGCCGGGCACCGCGTCCAGGACCACCGGGCGCGGCTCGCCGCCCGCCTCGGGGAAGACGGTGCGCAGGCTCTCGTGCCGCTCCGCCACATCTGCGTACGCCGCCGCCAGGGCGTCCCGGTCGACCGTCCCGGCGAGCCGGACCGCGACGGGCACGTTGTACGTTCCCCCGCCGCGTTCCATCCGGTTGAGGAACCACAGGCGTTGCTGGGCGTAAGACAGCGGCGCGTCCCCGGCCCCCGCCCCCCTGGCGGTGAGCGCGGGACGGGCGGTGCCGGTAAGGCGGGCGAGGCCGGCCACCGTGGGGGCGTCGAACAGGTCCCGGATCTCGAAGCCCTCCCCCAGCGCCGAGCGGATGCGGGACAGCAGTCGCAGCGCGAGCAGGGAGTTGCCGCCCAGGTCGAAGAAGTGCTCGTCGATGCCCACGCGGGGCATCCCGAGCACTTCCGCGAAGAGTTCGCACAGGATCTCCTCGCGCGGGCTGCGCGGGCTTCGTGTGCTGCGTACGGCCGCGGCGGCCCGGTCGGGCTCCGGCAGGGCGGCCCGGTCGAGTTTTCCGTTCGCCGTCGTCGGCAGGGTGTCGAGCAGGACTACCGCGGCGGGCACCATGGCCTCGGGCAGACTGTCGGCCGCGTACCGGCGCAGTTCTTCGCCCGTCAAACCCGCGGTCCGGGCGACGGCGTAGGCGACCAGGCGCGGGTCGCCCGGCCGGTCCTCGCGCAGGACGACCGCGCACTGCCGCACCCGGGCGTGGGCCGCGAGTACGGCCTCGACCTCACCGGGCTCCACGCGCACGCCCCGGATCTTCACCTGCGCGTCCGCGCGGCCGACGAACTCCAGCTGCCCGCCCGCGCTCCACCGGACCAGGTCGCCGGTCCGGTACATCCGCTCCCCCGCCGCGAACGGGCAGGCCACGAATCGCTCGGCGGTCAGGCCGGGGCGCCCGGCATAGCCCCTGGCCAGCTGGATGCCGCCGAGGTACAGCTCGCCCGTCACACCCGGCGGCACCGGCCGCAGGCTGCCGTCCAGAACGTACGCGGACACGTTGGCCAGCGGCCTGCCGATCGGCACCGTGCCGGACTGGTCGTCGCGGCGGCACTGCCAGTAGGTCACGTCGACGGCGGCCTCGGTCGGCCCGTAGAGGTTGTGCAGTTCGGTGTCGGCCAGCGTGGCGAACAGGTCGCGCTGGGTCCGGGCGGGCAGGGCCTCGCCGCTGCAGATGATGCGGCGCAGGCCCGTGCAGCCGGCGGCGCCGGGCTCCTGGATGAAGGCCTGCAGCATGGAGGGCACGAAGTGCGTGACGGTCACCGACTCGCGCCGGATGAGCTCGGCGAGGCAGGCGGGGTCGCGGTGTCCGCCTGGCCGCGCGATCACCAGGGTCGCGCCGGAGATCAGCGGCCAGAAGAACTCCCACACCGACACGTCGAAACCGGCCGGGGTCTTCTGGAGGACCCGGTCCTCGGCGGTGAGGCGGTACTGCTCCTGCATCCAAAGCAGCCGGTTGACGACGGCCGCGTGCGGGACCAGCACGCCCTTGGGGCGACCGGTGGACCCGGAGGTGAAGATGACGTACGCCGGGTGCTCCGGACGCGGCGGTACGGGGCGGGCGGCGAGGGGCGCGACCGGCTTGTCGAGCAGCAGCCCGGGCAGGGACTCGGGGAGCACCGCGGCGCTTTGCGTGTCCGTCAGGGCGAGCATCGGACCGGCGTCCGCGATCGTCGCGGCGATGCGTCCGGCGGGGTGATCGGGGTCCACCGGAAGGTAGGCCGCGCCCGCGGTGACGACGGCGAGGATCGCCACCACCAGGTCCGTTGAACGGGGCAGCGCCACGGCCACGACCCGCTCCGGGCCCGCGCCCTCACGGGCGAGCCGCAGCGCCAACCGCCGTACCCGCGCGTCGAGTTGTGCGTAGCTGAGCCGGCTGCCGTCGGGCCCGACCAGGGCCGGCGCGTCGGGCGTGCGCCGCACCTGCCGCGACCACAGCTCGGCGAGCGTCGTCGCGGGCCGCTCGCACGCGGTGTCGTTCCACTGTCGTACGACCTGGTGGTGCTGGGCGGGTGGCATGAGGGCGAGACCGGCGAGCGGCCGGTCCGGGTCCGCCGCCACCTGTTCCATGAGCAGCGTGAGCCGTTCGGCGAGTTCGGTGGCCGCGGCGGCGGTGAACAGGTCCGGGCGGTAGTGCAGGCGCAGGGCGAGGCGCTCGCCGGGTTCGACGGCGAGGGTCAGCGGGAAGTGGGCGCTGTCGCGGAAGGTGACGCGCACGTGGAGGTCGCCGTCGGGCGCGTCGACCTTGTAGTCGTGCATGGGGAAGTTGTCGACGACCACGTTCGTGTCGAAGAGCGCGGTGGAGAGCCCGGTAAGACGCTGGATGTCCGTCAGGCCCAGGTGGTCGTGGTCGAGCGCCGCGGTGCGCTCTGCCTGGATCTGCGCGAACAGCGCGCTCACCGATGCCGCCCGGTCCAGGCGCACCCGTACCGGGACGGTGTTGATGAGCATGCCGATCATCGAGTCCGCGCCGGTCAGCTCAGCGGGGCGGCCGCTGACCGTGGAGCCGAACACCACGTCGTCGCGTCCGGTGAGCGAGCCGACCAGGACGGCCCAGACGCCCTGGACCAGGGTGCTGAGCGTGACGTGGTCCCGCCGGGCGTGCGCGGTCAGCCGCGCCGTCGTCTCCGGCGACAGGAACACCTCCACCTCCTCGGGCGGCGGGCCTGTGCGGGAGTCGGCGGCCGCGACGAAGGTGGGCTGCTCGACCCCCTCCAGGACGGCCGCCCAGTGCCGCTCGGCGCCCGCCCGGTCCTGCTGTGACAGCCAGGCCAGGTAGTCGCGGTAGGGGCGCACCGCCGGCAGGCCATCGGTGCCGCCCGCCCGGGAGTACACCGCGAACAGCTCCTGGAACAGCAGGCCGAAGGACCAGCCGTCGAGGAGGAGATGGTGGGCGGTCACCAGGAGGCGGTGGCGGCTGGTCGTGTGCCGGGCGAGGGTGAAGCGGATCAGCGGCGTGGCGGCGACATCGATGCCCTCGGCCCAGTCCCGCACGGTCAGGTCGGCGAACCCGGCCGCCGCGTCCTCCTCGGCGAGGTTGGTGACGTCCGTGAGATCAGTGACGACGGTGAGATCGGTGAGATCGGCCTCGCGCCAGTCCAGCGGGGCCTCGCGGTGCACCACCCGTATCGGCTCGCCGTTCTTGCGGTACCGGAATCCGGACCGCAGGGCGGCGTGGCGCCGTATCACGGTCTCGGCGGCCGACCTCAGGAGCGCGGAATCCAGCGGGCCTTCGAGATCGACCGCGAATTGCGCGATGTACGAGCCGCGCTTCTCCCGGTCGAACTGCGCGTGGAAGAGCAGGCCTTCCTGCAACGGCGACAGGGGAAGAATGTCCTCGACTGCTGATTGACTCATCTTCAGAGTCCCCTTCCCCGGGCCGCCCGCAGTTCGGATTCGATTTCTTCGAGTTCGTGCTGGCTGAGCGAGCTCAGGGTCAGGTCAGAGGGGGTGAGTCCGCCCGCTCCCGGTTCGCGGGCGTGCGCGACCAGCGTCCGCAGCATCGAGAACCACGTCCGTGCGAGTTCGCGGGTGTCCGCCTCGCTCACGACGCTGTCGGCCCAGCTCCAGGTGGCGTCAAGGACCGGGCCGTCCGCCCGGTCCACGGTGGCCGCGTTGACCTCGATGCTGTGGGCCATGGGCATGCCGGGGCCGGTGCCGTCCAGGCCGGTCCCGTACTCCGGTACGAGCGACCAGTCGGCGGTGTCCGACGCCTCGAAGCGGCCCAGGTAGTTGAAGACGAACTCCGGCTGGGCGGCCTGCGCGAGAGGTGCGCCGGTGTCGGGGTTCAGATAGCGCAGGAGGCCGTAGCGGACGCCCTTGTCGGGGACGGCGCGCAGTTGCTCCTTGATCCGTTTGACGGCGCTGCCCACCGCGGGTCCCGCGGCGCGTACCTCGGCCCAGTCGAGTTCGCCCGGGTCGAGCCGGACGGGGAAGAGGCTGGTGAACCAGCCGACGGTCCGGGAGAGGTCCACGTCGGCGAGCGCGCTTTCCCTGCCGTGGCCTTCCAGGTGCAGGAGGGATGTTCCGTCGCCCGCCGTGCCGCGTGCGCGGTGCCAGTCGCCGAGGGCAAGGGCGAGCGCGGCGAGCAGGACGTCGTTGACGCCGGCGTTGAACGCCGCCGGCACGCTGGTGAGCAGTTCGCGGGTGAACTCGGCGGGCAGGGACTCAGTGAAACGCCGGTCCCGGCTCTCCAGGTCCTGGCCCGGCACCCGGGGCAAGTCGCCGAAGCGGGCGGCGCCGGGCCGCAACTCGGCTAGCCAGTACGGAAGTTCGGCGACGGCGGCCGGTGCGTGTGCCTGCTCGCCGAGCAGGCGGGACCAGCGGCGGAAGGAGGTCGGTACCGGTTCGAGCGCGATCACGGTGCCCGCGTCGACCGCCCGCCAGGCCGTCGCGAGGTCGGCGGCCAGGACGCGCCAGGAGATCGAGTCGACGGCCAGATGATGGACGACCAGTGCGAGCAGGCCCTGGCGATCGGGTCCGGCGTCGAACCACACGGCCTGGAAGACCTTGCCCTCGCGCGGGCGGAGCCGGTCGCGCGCGGCGTCCGACTCCCGGCGCACCAGCGCGGCCACGTCGGCATCAGGAAGCCCCGCCACGTCGATCCGCCGGAGCGCCGATGCCGCGTCGATGGCCCCGGTGGGCAGCACGTCGAGCGCCCATTCCTGCCCGCCGTCCCCGCCGTCCCCGCCCTCGGGCACGGACAGCCGCAGCCGCAGTACGTCGTGGTGGTCGAGCAGCACCTGTGTCATCGCGTGCAGGTGCGCCTGCGTCAGCCCGAGCGGCGTACGCAGGACCGCGAGCTGGTGGTAGGTGTCGACCCCGCCGCCGCGTTCCTGGAACCAACGTGTGATCGGCGTGGTGGCGACAGGGCCGACCCCGCTGTCCGCGACGGGGGCCGGCTCCCGGTGCACCTCGGTGGCGCTCTCCGCCAGGGCCGCGATGTCGCGGTGGGCGAGCACGTCGCCGACGGTGATCCGCAGACCGGCCTTCCGTGCCCGGCTGACGAGCTGCATGGCGATGATGCTGTCGCCGCCGAGCGCCACGAAGCCGTCGTCGGCCCCGACGTCGCTCACCTTGAGCACGTCGGCGACCAGGGCGCACAGCACGCTTTGGCGCCGGGCGACCGGATTCCGCCCGGCAGCACCCGCACCCGCATTCACACCCGCATCCGCACCCGCATGCGCTTCATCGAAAGGGCTGGTCACGTCATCCCTCATTCCGAGTCCGGTCTGGAATCGGAACCGAAGTTAGCCAGCGGTGACCGCCAACAGCGGCAGTCCCAGCGGCAGTTCGAGCGGCGTACGCGAGGGCCCGCAGGGCAATTGCCGGTGCGATTGCCGCCGGGCGCGATGCCGCGCGCCGACACTGACAGGCGCGATGTCCGGACGTACTCCATCGGGAAGAGGCCAGCGGTGCCAATCAAGCCAGCGGTCAAGCCATCGGCCACGCCATCGGTCACGCCATCGGCCGACCTCGCGATGTTCGGCGGTGGCCGGGCCGTGCCCCGGAATTTGCGGATCAGGGCGTGGCCGATGGTGACCGAGCAGGACGAGCAGGCCGTTCAACGGGTGCTTCGCTCCGGCCGGTTCACCTCCGCCTCCGCGGGCGAGGAGGAGATCGCGGGTCTGGAGCGGGAGTGGGCGCGGCACGTCGGCACCGAGCACTGCGTGGCGGTGAGCAACGGCACCGCCGCGCTGTCGGTGGCGCTGAGTGCCGCGGGCGTGGAGCCCGGCGACGAGGTGATCGTGCCCGCCCTGAGCTTCATCGGCAGCGCCACCGCCCCGCTGCACCTCATGGCCGTGCCGGTGTTCGTCGACATCGACCCCGTCACGTTCAATCTGGACCCCGCGGCGCTCGAAGCCGCGATCACCGGCCGGACCAAGGCGATCGTCGTGGTCCACCTGCACGGCCTGCCCGCCGACCTGGACCGGATCACCGCGATCGCCGACCGGCACGGGATCACCGTCGTCGAGGACGCCGCGCAGGCGCACGGCGCCCGCTACCGGGGCCGCGCCGTGGGCTCGATCGGCGCGGTGAACACCTTCAGCCTCAACGTCAGCAAGAACCTCGCCACGTGCGGCGAGGGCGGCCTGATCACCACCGATGACGCGGACGTGGCGATGCGGGCCACCATGTTGCGCCAGTTCGGCGAACTCATCCCGGCGAGCGGCGAGCGCAGCTACGTCGCGCATCTCCTCGGCTGGAACTGCAAGCCGAACGCGATCCAGGCGGCCTTCACCCGCAGCCGCCTCACGCACTTCGACGCGGAGGCTGCCGTGCGCGACCGGAACGTCCGGCGGCTCCTCGGGCGGCTCGCGGAGCTGCCGGGCTTCCTGGTGCCCGAGGTGCCGGCAGACCGTACGCACGCCTGGCACATCCTGCGCTTCCGGGTGCGGCCCGCCGCCTTCGGCCTCGCCGACGCGTTCGCGGGCCCGCTGCGCGCCGTCGTCCAGCGGGCGCTGCGCGCCGAAGGGGTGCCCGCCGCGCCCTACCAGCTCCAGCCGCTGCCGGCGCAGCGGGTGTTCGCCGAGCGGCGCGGGTTCGGCGGCTACCCGTGGGCGCTGCCCGGCGTCGTGCCGCGCCCCTACCGCGCCGAGGACTTCCCGGCCGTGCTGCGGGTCCTGGACGACTCCTTCACGGTGCAGAAGGCGCACCTGCACCCGGAGGCGGGGCCGCTGCTCGACCGGTACGCCGACGCGTTCGAGAAGGTCTGGGAGCACCGCGACGCCCTGGCCGCCGTCGCCGCGCGCACCGCCCACACGCCGCACTGGGAGCGGGCGTCGCAGATCGGCGACGCCGAGTGGGAGGCGGCGTTCGGTACTCGGTGACCGAACTGGTTCACGGCGAAGGGGCCGCGGTCCGCCCTGGTGGCGGTCCGCGGCCCCTTCGCCGTCAGCAGGCGTTTCAGGTGAGCAGGCGTTTCGGGCAAGCAGCGTTTCAGGCGAGCAGCCGTCGTACGTGCTCGATCACCGTGGCCGCGCGGATGCCGTTGCGCTCCAGCAGGTGCCGGTGTCCGCCGGTACCGGCGGCGAACCGGTCGGCCACCGCCACCCGCCGCACCGGACAGGCGACCCCCTGCTCGGCCACCACCTCGGCGACGGCGGAGCCGAGGCCCCCGGCGGCCCAGTGCTCCTCGACGGTGACGATGCCGCGCGTGCGCGCCGCGGCGGTGACGATCGCCTGCCGGTCGAGCGGCTTGATCGTATGCATGTTGAGTACGGACGCCTCGATCCCGGCGGCGGCCAGTTCGTCTGCGGCGTCCAGCGCGGTCAGTACGGGGTGCGGTCCGGTGGCGATCAGCGTCGCGTCGTCGCCGCGGCGCAGACACTGCGCGGCCCCGATCCGTACCGGCTCCGCTCCCGGCGGCAGGGCCGGCGTCGCGCCGCGCCCCAGGCGCAGGTAGACCGGTCCGGGCAGCCGTGCGGACGCGCGGAGAAGGTGCTCGGTGGCGGCGGCGTCCGCGGGCACGAGGACTGTCATGTTCGGCAGCATCCGCATGACGGCGAGGTCTTCCAACGCGTGGTGGGTGGAGCCGAGATGGCCCGCCGAGAGGCCGCCGTGGGTGGCGACGATCCGTACCGGAAGGTCGTTCCAGGCGATGTCGAGTTTCACCGCCTCCAGTGCGCGCGTCGCGGCGAAGGTGGCCATGGTGTTGACGAACGGGATGCGGCCGGAGCGGGCGAGGCCCGCGGCCACGCCCATCAGGTTCTGTTCCGCGATGCCGAGGTTGAGGTAGCGCGGCGCGGCCGAGCCCCACGCTGTGCCGGAGAACAGGCCGGTGTCGCTGTCCAGGCACACATAGCGTTCGTCGGCGGCGGCCAGCTCGACCAGCACGTCCCGGTAGACCTCCCGGGCCGCGCGCTCTTCCTGCGCGACGGGGGGTTCGGCTGTCACGACGCTCATGTGGTCTCCGTTCGGGTTCGTTCGCCGCGGGTCCGCTCGCCGCTGGTTTGCTCGCCGCTGTTACGTTCGCCGCGCAGCAGCGCCGCGCGGGCGCGCCTGTGCCCGCGTTCGGTGAGCTTGACGTAGTGGCTGCGGGCCTGGCCCTCGATGTACGGCAGTCCCTTGCCCTTGACCGTGCGGGCCAGGAGCACGGTCGGCCTGCCCGGGGTGTGCGGAACGTCCGACAGGGCCTCGCGCAGTTGGCTCGTGTCATGGCCGTCGACCTCACGGACCGTCCACCCGAAGGCGCGCCAGCGGTTGGCGAGCGGCTCCAGGCCCACCGTGTCTTCCGTGTCGCCGCTGATCTGCAGCCCGTTGCGGTCCACGATCGCCACCAGGCGGTCGAGTCCCTTGGCTCCGGCGGCCATCGCGGCCTCCCAGACCGAGCCCTCCTGGAGTTCGCCGTCGCCGAGTACGACGAAGCAGCGCCGGTCGCTGCCGTCCAGGCGGGCGGCGAGCGCGAAGCCGACGCCCAGCGGCAGCCCGTGACCGAGCGAACCGGTGGGCATCTCGACGCCGGGGACGGCCGGGTTCGGGTGGGCGGTGAACATGCTGTCCGGGGCGCCGTAGCTCGCCAGGAGTTCCTCGGGGAAGAAGCCCCGTTCCGCCAGGGCGGCGTACAGGCCGATCGCGCCGTGGCCCTTGCTCAGGAGCAGGATGTCGCGGTCCGGGTCGCTCGGCCGCCGCGGGTCGATGCGCATGACGTCCCGGTAGAGCGTCACCAGGATCTCGACGAGGGACATGGAGCCGCCGAGGTGGCCGCCTTCGGGGTTGGCGCACATCTGCACGATCAGTTCCCGTGCCCTGCGCGCGTGGTCCTCGCTCATCGGGTCTCCCGGCTGAGGTGCGTGTCCAGTGCGGCCAGGGCGCGGGTGAGCACCCGGATGCCGAACAGGTACTGCGGCAGTTCGATGTGTTCGTGGTCGGAGTGGTCCAAGGCGCTGTCTCCGGGGCCGTACGTGGCCATGGGCACCGTCCATTCCTGGGCGAGGGTGTTCATGTCGGAGGTGCCGGTCTTCACCTTCGCCCGCGGGGTGCCGCCCTCGGCGCGGATGGCGACCGAAAGGGCCCGTACCACGGGGTCGTTGCGGCCGACGCGGCAGGCGTCCACCGCGTTGACGACTTGGAGCGTGCCCGCGTCGAGGCGCGCGGACAGCTCCTTCACCAGGCGCTCGCCGTCGAAGCCGGGAGGGGTACGGATGCTGAACTCGGCGGTTGCGATGGCCAGTTCGCCGTTGATGGACGTCAGGGTCGGGCCTGGGGTGTCGAACCGGGCATGGCTCGCGTCCGGGCCGAGCAGCGCCAGGAGTTCGCCCCACGCCCGCGCCGCGAGCTCGGAGGCCTTGGGCACGACGTTGCTGGGGTGGGTCGCCTCGCACCGCACCTCGTAGCGCAGATCGAGCTTGCCCTTGTAGCCGAGGACGACCGTGTCGCAGCCGCTGGGCTCGCCGATGACCAGCGCGTCGGGTGGCTCGTGCGTGCGGCGGATCTCCACCGCGCCGCGCGAGAGCGCGGTCTCCTCCTCCACCGCGCCCACGACCACGATCCGGCCGCTGAACCCGCTGAACCCGCTGCTCGCGGCGGCCGCGCAGATCATGGCGGCCAGCGGCCCCTTGGCGTCGACGGCGCCCCTGCCGTACAGGCGCTCGCCCACCCGCCGCACCGGGATGTCCCCCGGCACGGTGTCCATGTGCCCGAGCAGCATCACCGTCGGTCCGGGGCCGCGCCGGATCTCCCCGACGGCGTTGCCCGCGGCGTCGATCCCGGCGGTGAAGCCCGCCGTGCGCATGGCGTCCACGACGTACGCGGCCACCTCCGCCTCCGCGTAGGACGGGGAGGGGATGCGCAGCATGCCGTGAAGCAGGTCGACGGCGGCCGTGTCGGAGAACCCGCTCACTCTTCCTCCAAAATAACTTCGGTGCACGCGCCCGCCAGGGCGTCCCGGACGGGATGCGGGCGGCGGCCGTCCCCGATCAGGACGCGCCCGGCGCCGGCGATGAGTGCCTCGCGGGCCGCGATGAGCTTGATGCCCATGCCGCCGGTGACCACGGGCGGGGCGCCCTGGCGTGGCACCCGGCAGACGGGGAGCACCGACCGTTCGTCGTGCCGGTCGGCGAGGACGCCGCTCGCCCCGGTGAGCAGCAGCAGGGTGCTCGCCCGCAGGGCGCCCGCGACGGCGGCGGCGGCGCGGTCGGCGTCGGCGTTGACCGCGCCGCCGTCCTCGGCGACGGCCGGGGGCGACACGACGGGCAGCAGCCCGGAGGCGAGCAGCGTGGACAGGAGGTCGTCGTTGACCTCGATGATGCGTCCGCTGTGGTCGTCGCGGACGATGATCCGCCGTCCGTCGACGAGTGCGCGGTGCGCCGACTTGCGGGCGGCCACGAGGAGTCCGGCGTCCAGGCCGGTCAGACCGACGGCGTTCACGCCGTGGGTGCGCAGGGCGGACAGGAGGCGGGGTTTGACGGATCCGGCGAGGGCCAGCTGCACCACTTCGAGGGTCGGCGCGTCGGTGTACCGGGTCGACACGCCGTCCGGGGCGACGAGCCGGCGGGAGGGCACGCCGAGACGTTCGGCGAGGGAGTCGATGTCCGCCGAGCCGCCGTGGGCGAGGATCACCGGTGTGCCGCCGCGGTGGACGGCGGCGACGTCGGCGCAGATCGCCTCCGCCCGTACGGCGGCGTTGCCGCCGCACTTGACCACAAGTATGTCCCGCATCGCTTGATCAGCCTCACGTCAGTTCGGGTTTCAGTTCGGGTGCAGTCCGGGGAATTCGAGGCCTGTGCGCTCCGGCCAGCCGAAGCGGACGTTCAGGCATTGCACGGCGCCGCCCGCGCCGCCCTTGACGAGGTTGTCCAGGGCGCCGATCAGGAGCACGGTGCCGTCGTCCGCGGACACCGCGAAGCCGACGTCGCAGAAGTTGGAGCCGGTCAGGATCTTCGGCTCGGGCAGCCGGTAGAGGCCCTGGCGCTGGGCGATGACCCGGACGAACGGCTCATCCGCGTACGCCTTGCGGAACGCGGACCGTACGTCCCGCTCGCTCACGCCGGGCGCCAGCGTCGCGCGGCACAGCACCTGGACGCCGCGGACGGCCTCGACGCCGGTGGCGCTCATCCGCACGGTGTGCCGGGTTGCCTGGGCGATCTCGGCCTCGTGGCGGTGCCGGGAGGGCGCGAACACCCTGAGGGCGCCGCTGCGTTCGGCGTGGGCCGCGGCGGGCCCGCCGGAGACCCCCGACCCGCTGGAGCCGGTGCGGGCGTCCACGTGGACGGTGCCCTCGATCAGGCCCGCGTCGGCCATCGGGCGGACCGCGAGGATGCCGGCGGTGGCCATGCAGCCGGGGACGGCGATCCGGTCGCTGGCGGTGAGCCGGTCTCGGTGCCATTCCGGCAGGCCGGTGGTGAACTCGGGGATCAGCTGCGGCGCGCTGTGCGGGACGCCGTAGTAGGACGCGTAGATCTCGGGGTCTTGCAGGCGGAAGTCGCCGGACAGGTCGATGACGGTCCCGGCCAGTTCGAGGAAGCCGGCCATCCTTCCCATCGTCTCCCGGTGCGGTGCGGCCAGGAAGAGCACGTCGGCGTCGACGCTCTCCAGCGCGTCGTGGCCGATGAAGCACAGGTCCGTGAGGCCGCGCAGGTTGGGGTGGGGGCCGTCGACGCGGCGCCCGGCGAGGCGGTCGGAGGTGGCGGCCACGACGGTGACCCGCGGATGGCCGTGCAGCAGCCGCAGCAGCTCGCCGCCGATGTAGCCGGAGGCCCCGACGATCGCTACGCGCAGCATGAGCGGGCCCCGTCCACGAGGTGGTCGACGATCCGGTCGGCGACGCTGACCGTGTCGCCGAGGGCCTGTTGCAGTCCGGAGAACTCGACGCCGTGGTTGACCTCGAGGACCAGGAGTTCACCTGTCTCGTCCTCGATCAGGTCGACTCCGGCGATGTCGGCCGCCACGGCCTGCGCGGCGAGCACCGCGAGCTTGGCGAGGTCCGGTGTCAGGGGGCACAGTTCGCTCACGGCGCCCCGCGCCACGTTGGTCCGCCAGTCCTCGGCGCGCCGGTAGGTCGCCGCCACCGCCTCGCCGCCCACCACGACGACCCGGATGTCCCGCCCCGGTTTGGCGATCCACTCCTGTACGTAGACGATCCGTGCCTGCGGTGCGGGCAGCGCGGCGGCGTACTCCAGGATGGTTTCCGCGGTCGGCCGGTCCGGCAGCGCGGCGATCAGCCGCCCCCACGATCCGTGCAGCGGTTTGATGACGGCCGGATAGCCGATCGTGTCCAGTGCCGTCAGCGCCGCTTCCGGGGTCAGGGCCAGGGCCGTGCGGGGGGTCGGGATGCCGGCTTCGACCAGGGCGGCGGAGGTGCGCCACTTGTCGCCGCACAGTTCGGTCGCCCGGGCCGAGTTGACCACCGTGGCGCCCGCCGCTTCCAGCGCCCGGGCCGCGTAGGTCGCACGGGCGAGCCCGATCTCCCGGTTCAGGACGATCGGGCGGGGGCCGCGGTCACCGAGCTGGTGCCACCACCCCCGGCTGTCGATGTGCTGACAGCCGATCGCTCTGCGGTCGAAGGCTGCGAACAGGGCCTTCTCGTCGGTCCGCACCCGGGATGCGAGGACCGCGAACGGCACGGTACGACTCACTCGCCCCAGTCCTCTTCGATCTCCGGGGCGAGCGCGGCCCGTATCGGATCCAGGGTGAGGATCTCCAATTCGCTCGCGCATTCACCGCATTCCACGATTTCACCGATCACCGGCGGTCCCGCGGGGACCACCGAGTTCTCGCATTCCGGGCAGGTGACCATGTCCAGTCCTTTTCATCGTTCGCCGAAAGGCACGGGGAGTTGAAAGGCACGGGTAAACGTAAGGGCGGTTCGGGGCCGCGACCGGCAGAACGGGCGGCAGTCTCAGGCGGCCCGGCCTGCCGCCGTCAGGGGCCCCGCCACGGTCCGCTCGGACTGGTGCAGGAGCCGCACCAGTTGGAGGACCGTGAACCACTCGGGCCGGTGGGCTCCCACCGGCCGCACCAGGCCCTGGACGAGCAGCGCGTGCAGGGCGGCGGCCGGGTCCGGGACGAGGAGGGCGAGGTCCGCGAGGGTCCAGTGCGGGCGGTGGGCCACCTCGGCGAGCACGTGGCGGTGGCGCTCGGCGAGGCCGTCCACGCTGCGGGCCAGCGAACGCAGCAGGTTGTGGCAGGTGCAGCCCGTCGGCGGCGAGAGGAGTGAGGAGTCGCGGCCGGCCCGGGCAAGGAGGAGTTCGGGCGGATACACCAGACACCAGCCCGCCGCGTACTCCAGCGCCCTGGGGACGCCGTCGAGCCAGCGGCACAACCGCAGCACCGCCTGCGCGTTGTCGTCACGGAGCCGGAATCCCGGCCGTGACCGGCGGATGTGGGACAGGAACAGCGCCACGGACGGGACCTCGCTCAGGCGAGCGTGGTCCAGGTCCAGGTCCACGTCCGGTGCCTCGGCCGGCACGGCGGTCGCGGTGAGCGGCAGGACACGCTCGTCGGGCAGGTGCCGCGGCGCCAGACCGGTCACCACGACGCGCAGCCCCGGACAGCGCCGCAGCAGTTCTGCTACGTCCACTCCGCCGATGCCCGGCGGGTCGTCACCGTCGATCACAAGCAGCTCGTGCCGGTCGCCGATCGCCCTGGCGAGGTCGTCGGTCACGTCTGCGCCGGTCGCCGCCATGCCGCCGAAACCGGAGCCGACCGCGGGAGTCGCACGGGTCTCACGGGTCTCACGGGTCGCGCGGGTCGCACCGCAGCGGCACGGATCTCCGCCCGGGGCGTGCCATCCGACCCGCCAGCCGCGGGCGCGCAGCACGCGGGCCGCTTCGAGCACCAGATGCGTCTTGCCGATGCCGCTGATCCCGACCACCGTCACCAGGCGGTGCCCGTGCACGGTGACCTGGTCGAGCAGCACCTGTAACTCCGCTTCCCGGCCCACCAGCGCGCCGGGCGGCGCGGGCGGTTCGGGTAGTTCGGCGAGCGGCGCCCGCGGGTCCACCGGGCTCCCCCCGGCGGCGTGCAGCTGCCGCCGTTCGGCTTCGCCGAGGCGCAGCGCGTCGGCGAGCAGTCCCACGCTGTCCCGGCGGGGCCGTCGCACCCGGCCGCTCTCCAGGTCCCGTATCGCCCGGACGCTCAACGTGGCGAAGTCCGCGAGCTGTTGCTGGGTCAGCCCGGACCGATCGCGGTGGCGCCGCAGGAGTTCGGCGAACGGGACCGGCTGGCCGGCAGCGCGTTCATGGAGCGTACTGACCTTCATGTGCCGGGTCACCTGGCCGTGAGTTCCCCCGCGGCCGCCGTGTCCGAGCGGTTCTCTTTCCCGGTCACTGATGTTCCGGACGGTTTCCCGAATGGTGTCTCTCACGCCTCCGGACGCCCTTTCTCTGTACGGTTCCCGCGTTCCGCTTCCCCCGTACGAATGTGCAGGTCATCCCCGGCCGCTCAGCCCCAGCCGCTGTCGCCGTCGAGCAGGACGGGGGACGACGCCCTGGCGGTGGCGCCCGCGCCGGCGACGCCGCTGGTTTCCGCGGCGGCCGTCCCGGCCGTGGTACCGGCCGCCAGCAGGCAGAGAACAGCGACGACGAACGCGCGGACAGACTTCATGGTTTCTCCCGGAATACGAGGGCGAGTTGTGCTTGAAAAGTCCCGTCCGGCGTTGTCCGGCCGTTTCCCTTCCGCTCTTCCAGGATCATGGGTGCACCTGCCGGAATCCATGGAAGGCGCCATTCACCAAGTTCCCCGACACCGAAGCTGGGGGGTGAGCAAAACGCCCATACATCACCAGTCGGCGACAATGCGGACCGTTCGTCTGTCCTGAACCGCCGGTACCGGGAATGCGATGCCCCTGTAAGCGTTCTTGCGGCTCCCGCCCTCTCCTTGAGTAGCCGGGGCGTTCCCGGCGTCTGACGGAGGAGGACGAGCAGACGGTGCACACTGTGTGGGCTTGGACTTCTGCTGCGGTCTGCTTCAGCGCAGCAGCTGTGGTGCGGGCGTACGCCTACCGGATCCGGGAGCGGGGCAGACGCAAGACCATCACCGCCGTACTCCAACACCTCGACCAGCAGGGGGGATTCGCTCACTCCGTCGACCACTCCGTCGACCGGGACGGCCGGTCGTGGACCATGCGGGCGTCGCGGGCGCAGCAGCCGGAATGCCCGGCGGACGGCCGAGTACAGAGGGTGAGAAACGCCGGGCATGTCGAGTGACAGCATCGGGCCCGCCTTCGACCAGCTCTACCGGGCCTCGTACCGCAGGATGCTCGCCAAGGGCATCGTCGTGTGCGGCGGGAACTCCGCCGTGGCCCAGGACGCGGTGCAGGAAGCCTTCATCCGGTGCTGGCGGCGTATGCAGGATGCGCACGGCCCGCCGGTGGAGAACTGGCATGCGTGGCTGTCCACGGTGGTCGTACGCGAATGCCTGGCCGCCCTGCGTCACCTGCCGGGCACCCTCCCCCTGGAAGGCCGCGACTTCTCCGCCACCACGCCGGAGTTGGCGGCACACCTGGATCTCAAGGACGCGTATCGTCGGGTGTGCAGAGCGATCGCTCAGTTAAGCGAGCAGCAGCGTGCGGCTGTCGCGCTGTGCTGCATGGCGGACCTCGATGCCAAGCGGGCGGGGGCAGTGATGGGCGTTGAGGCGCCGACGGTGCGCGTTCACCTGAGCAGAGCCCGCAAGACGTTGGGACCCCTGTGGGCGGAGTTCGATTCCCTGGGGATCTTCGACGACCAGCGGGAAGGCGGGGCGCGATGAGTGACAGCTCGGACCACACCACCATCCGGCACCGCCTGGCCGGCCGGCTGCGGCGCCCGGCCACGGACGATCGCGCGGGCGCGAAGGACATCGACGACGCCCGCCTGCGCGACACGGTCCGCAGCACCGAGGACGCGGTCCATCACGCGCTGGGACCGATCGTGGATGTCGAACAGTCCCTGGCGGCCCTCAAGCAGCGTCTGGAGCAGGAGCCTGCCCCGGCGGCGGCCACCGTCCTCGACCGTGTCCCGGCTCTCGTCGCCCTGGTCCAGGGCCCCGAACACCGTCTGGCATACGCCAACGACGCCTACACACAGGCCTTCGGCGTACGCCCTGCGGGTGTACCGGCCCGGGACGGACTCCCCGAGCTGGAAGAACTGGGCCTGCTGCCCCTTTTGGACCAGGTTCTGCGCAGCGGCAAGCCGCGCACGGTCAAGTCCCGCAAGGCGGCAGGCGGCCGGTGGTACACCGTCACCTGCACCCGGGTGACCGAAGGCGGCGATGAGGTGATGGTGTTCGCCACCGACGTCACCGACCACGCCGAGGCGGCCGAACGCCTGCGGGCCAGCGAGCGCCGCCAGCGCGAGACGGCCATGACCCTGCAACGCTCGCTGCTCCCACAGGAGTTGGAACAGCCCGAGGGCCTGCGCATCGCCGCCACCTACCAGCCGGGCGGCACGGAGGCCGCGGTCGGCGGCGACTGGTACGACGTGATCAACCTCGGCGGCGCCCGCACCGCCCTGGTCATCGGCGACGTCATGGGCCGCGGCATCCGCGCGGCAGCGGTCATGGGACAGCTCCGCACCGCCGTCCGCGCCTACGCCAGTCTGGACCTGCCCCCGCCCAAGATCCTTCAGCTCCTGGACGCCCTGCTCACGGAAATCGACCCCCACCACATCGCCACCTGTGTGTACGCCGTCCACGACCCCGAGCAGGGCGGCCTGGTCTACGCCTCGGCCGGCCACCTGCCCATCCTGGTCCGCGACCAGAACGGCATGGTCCTGCGCGCCGACGAACCGACGGGCCCGCCCCTGGGCACGGGCGGCTGGACGTACACCGCCGGCTCGCTCGACCTCGCCCCCGGCTCTACGGCAGTCCTCTACACCAACGGTCTGACCAACCACCGCGACCGGGACCCGGACGAGGCGATCACCGCTCTGGCGCGGGCGCTGGCGACGGCGACGGCGCGGGCGCCGGCGCTGGAAAGCGGCGCGGGTGCAGGTCCCCAGGTGATCTGCGACCGGCTGCTCCGCGCGGCAGGCGTCACGGGCGACAACGACGACGACGCGGCCATCCTGGTCCTCCAGCGCACGAGCACGGACAGCGCCGCCCCGTCAGCGCCACCTCACCAGTAGGTGACGGCCCGCCTTGCTGGCTGCCTGCCTTGGTGGCTCCCTGCCTGGTGGCTGCCCGCCTTGGTGACGGGCAGGAGGCGGGCAGGGGGCGGGCAGGGTTCGATTTCGGTTACACCTTTTTGGGGTTTGCGGGGCGGGCCGGAGGCTCGGGCCGGGGGCGGGTGCGGTGGCGTGGATTGGCCTGGCGCGGAGGGCGGGTGAGAGTGATCTGCCGTACGAGCTGCTGGAAACAGGCAAGTGCGGCCGGGGTGGGGAGTGCGGCCGCTGCCGCGTCGATCAGTGTGTGCGGGGCCTGTGCGACGCACAGCAGCATGGAGACGGTGGAGAACACCAGGACGACCGCCCAGGAGTGGGCGGCGCGGCGCCGGTGGAGGGCAGCACGCAGGATCGACAGGCTGGCGACCAGCCAGGGGCCGTAGACAAGAAGGGGCCACCAGCCCGCGTTGGCGGAGGTCCGGTACCTCGCCAGGTGGCTCAGCGGGTCATAGCTGACCATGCCGCCGAAGACACAGACCATGGATACGACGACGGCAGCCAGCCCCGCCAGGAAAAGGCTGATGTTGTGCAGGGCACCGCCCCCGCGCTTACGCGAACGAGAACGTGAACGCGCGCGGCGTCTGCGAGGCGGTGGCGCGGCGCGCAGCGGGCGCAGCTCGTCCAGCGGTTCGCGGCTCGGTGCATCGGCGAGCGGTTCGCGGCTCAGTGACTCGGCGAGCGGCGCTTCGACCGGCCCGCCGGGGGCCGGAACGCCCTCCCACTCGTTCTCGGCGGCCTCGTGCAGCAGATGGACGAGTTCCTGTTCCGGATCCCAGTGCATGTCCAGCGGGTCAAGGGGCGCCAGAGGCTGCTCCCACGTACCGGAGTCGCCGACTGTCCCTTGGCTTCCCCGGTCGGCCGGCTCCATAGGGCTGTGGCGGCCCGGCGTCTCATACATAGGAGATCTGCCGACGAAGCCCGCCCGAGCGAGTGCCGCGCCCTCTGGGGCCGAATGCCGAAGGGTCGAATACCGAAGAGGCGGAGGCCGAAGAGGCGAACGTGGCCTCGATACGGCCGAGTTCCGCCAGGAAGTCTTCGAGCAGAGCGGCCGAATACCTCAGGTCGACGGACTGGTACTGGTCATGCAGGGTCGCCTTCGCTCCACCGGCGGCGTCGGCCGGCGTATAGACCCATTCCCCCATGTGGACCGCGCTTGTGCCACTGTTCATATTGTGGACCAAGAGGTTCTCCGGAAGAAACCCTGGCCTTGCTTTCGTCATGCTCCGTCCAACGGGCGAGCATTACGTAAGATGCGCGGCGAATGGGTGGCAGCCATTTCGCATGATGGGTCTGTCGGGCTAATGATTAATCAGCTTCGCGGACAACCGGGTGCACGCATCAATGACCCATACATAAAGTCATGTCGTCGGCTGCTCTGTGCGCCGACGCGACAGCCGACTGAGGGCCTACTTCGGACGGCGTGCTTTCAGGCCTTCTCTCCAGGCGATGGTCAGTTCGGCGTCGTCCCTGTCGCCCCACAAGGTCGTGTCGGTCACAGCCCGCCACTTGCGCAGGCAGAGCGTGGCTGCCCGGAGTACGTCGCAAGGCACGACCGCTTCCCGGGAGGCCGAGGCCTCGGCAGCTTGCATGTAGTGCCACAGCGTGCCTTGCAGTTCCTCGGCCTCGCCACGGGTGCCCTGAGCGAGCCCGAGACACCGCACCGCCCCGAACAGGGCCGCGTACGGCAGACGGGCAGTGGGGACGATCCCGGGTTCATCGGCGAGCTCGGCGCCTTTCGTTGCCATGCTTCTGAGCGTACGACCCGCTGCGCACCCATGGGCCACAGAACCAGTTTTCGCCGGATTTGGGCCATTTCTCCGAGGAGAGCCGGATGATGGTCGCCGGCTACCGCCCGAGCTGCCACTCGGTTGGCGACGGCCGCCGTCTCGCCAAAGCCGCCCCACCGTGGGCTCAGTGCACCGGCCGCCAGTGGGCGGACGCCTCGTCCAGAGTCCGGAACGGCTGCTGCCGCGTCGGATCGTCCCAGATCAGGCAGCCCCACACCAGACCGGGCACATCGGATCCCATCCGGTCGGCCGGCCCCTCGGTGAGGGTGCAGAACACTTCGTCGAAGTAGCCGGCCATCGACGGAAACTGGGCCGGGCCTTCCGGCGGCTCGGTCAGGTCCCAGGAGCCCATCCCGTCGTCGGACACCCAGTGACCGGATTCGGGGCCGGCCTCATCACGGGTCAGCCATGGCACGGGCCTTGACCCCGAATCCTGAACACGGGTTATGCGGCTGGTGTCAGCGTAGTTGGTGTGAGGTGAAAGGCGTTCTCGAAGGCGATCGGTGATCGTTGTCCGAGGCGGGAGTGTCGGCGCCGGGTGTTGTAGCGGTGCAGCCATCTGAACGCGTCGAGTCGGGCCTCGCGCTCGCCTGGCCAGCTCTTTCGTCCCTTCAGG
>NZ_BMTR01000037.1 GCF_014649775.1 Streptomyces longisporoflavus
TCCAGCTCGTCCTCGACAGTGTCCCGCTGCCCTGGCAGCAGACCGACCTGAGCCACCTCCCCGGGGAAGAGCGGGAGGCGGCGTTCGAGCAGATCCTGGCCGAGGACGACCGGATCCATTTCGACCTGGAAAAGCCGCCGTTGGTGCGCATGACCCTGGTGACCATGGGCCCCGACCGGGCCGAACTGGTCTTCACCGCCCACCACGTCATCCTGGACGGCTGGTCGCTGCCGCTGCTGATGCAGGACCTGCTGCGGCTGTACGGCTCCGACGGTGACCCCTCGGTGCTGCCGCGTACGCGGGGCTACCGCGAGTTCCTGGCCTGGCTGGCCCGGCAGGACCACGACGCGGCCGCCCGCGCCTGGGCCGGGGAACTCGACGGACTCGACGAACCCACTTTGCTGTGCCCGGACAACACGGCCGGGCGGGCGGAGGGCGATGACGGAGAAGACGGGCGTGGCGAGGGGATCGGACAGCTCGAAGTGCCGCTGTCCGTGGAGACGTCCCGCGCGCTGGAACGGCAAGCCGCCGATCTGGGCGTCACCCTGAACACCGTCGTCCAGGCGGCCTGGGCCGTGCTGCTCGGCCGGCTGACCGGGCGCCAGGACGTGGTGTTCGGCACCACGGTGTCCGGCCGCCCGCCCGCCGTCCCGGACATCGACACCATGATCGGCCTGTTCATCAACACCCTTCCCGTACGCGTGACATGCGCCCCCGGCGCCACCTTCGCCCAGATTCTGACGCGCCTGCGGGACCGGCAGGCCGTGCTGCTCGACCACCACCACTACGGCCTCGCACAGATCCAGCAGGACACCGGCCTGAGCACCCTCTTCGACACCATGGTGGGCTTCCAGTCCTATCCGATCGACCGGGCGGGCCTCACCGAGGCGCACACGACCGCCGGGATCACGTTCACCGGCCTCTCATCGCTCAGCGGCACCCACTACCCGCTCGGCGTGATCGGCAGCTCCGAACCCCGGCTGCGCGTGGCCATGCAGTACCAGCGCCACATCTTCGACCACGCGGCGGCGGAGAGCGTCGCCGAGCGCCTCGGACTTGTCCTGCGCAGTCTCGCGGCCGACCCGGACCTGGCCGTCGGTTCGGTCGAAGTCCTGACACCGGCCGAACGCGACCAGTTCATCGGCGAGTTCGACGACACGGCGGCGCCCCTGCCCCATGCCACCCCTCATGCCACCTTCCCGGAACTCTTCGCCCACCAGGTGTCGAAGGCCCCGGACGCCGTCGCGGTCATCGACCACGACGAGACGCTGACCTACCGGGAACTCGACGCCCGGTCGAACCTGCTGGCTCGCCGGCTGCTGGGGGCCGGGGTGCGGCAGGAGTCCGTGGTGGCCGTGGCGCTGCCGCGCTCGGCGGCGCTGGCGGTGGCCTGGCTGGCCGTGCTCAAGACGGGCGGCGCGTATCTGCCGGTCGACCCCGGCTACCCGGACGAGAGGATCAGGTACATGCTGGCGGACTCCGGGGCCTGCGTGATCCTTGCGGACGCGACGACCGCCGCGGGCCTGCCCGAAGCGTCCGTCCTCGTCCTTCACCCGGACGACCCCGGGGACGCCGCGTCCCTGGCGGGCTCCGGCGGCGCCGCGCTGACCGAGGCGGAGCGCGGGTGGCCGTTGTCGGGCGCGGACGCCGCGTACGTCATCTACACGTCCGGGTCCACCGGCGCCCCCAAGGGCGTGGTGGTCTCGCATCGCGGGCTCGCGGGCTTCGCTGCGGCCGCCGTGGAGCAGTACGCGGTCGGCCCCGGTGACCGGTTCCTGCAGTTCGCCTCCCCCAGCTTCGACGCCTCCGTCCTGGAGCTGTGCTCCTCGCTGCTCGGCGGGGCGACGCTGGTGACGGGCGAGGAGGGGCCGCTGGTCGGCGAGCGCCTCGCCGAGGTCCTGGCCGAGCGGCGTATCAGTCACACGCTCATCCCGCCCGCGGCCCTGGCCACCGTGCCGCCAGGGGCGGCCGGGGCACTGCCCGAGTTGCGCACGCTGATCGTCGGGGCCGAGGCCTGTCCGCCCGATCTCGTGGCACGGTGGGCCCCCGGACGCCGGATGATCAACTCGTACGGGCCGACGGAAGCCACGGTGGTCGCCACCTGGACGGGCCCGCTGGACCCTGGCGCGACTGCCCCGCCGATCGGCCGCCCGGCGGGCGCCACTCGCGTATACGTCCTGGACGCGGCCCTGCGGCTCGTCCCGCCGGGAGTGACCGGCGAGTTGTACGTGGCGGGTCCCGGCCTCGCCCGCGGCTATCTGAACCGGCCCGGCCTCACCGCCGCGCGGTTCCCGGCCGACCCGTTCGGCGCGCCGGGAGAGCGGATGTACCGCACCGGCGACCTCGTCCAGCGGCAGCCGGACGGCCAGTTGCGGTTCACCGGACGGGCCGACGACCAGATCAAACTCCGCGGCTTCCGCGTCGAACCCGGCGAGATCCAGGCGGCGCTCCTGACGCACCCGGATGTCGCGCAGGCCGTGGTGGTCGCCGACGGCCCGACAGGCGGCCTGCGTCTTGTGGCGTACGTGGTACCGGCCGCGGACCGAACCGCGGAAGCCGACGGCGGCCCCCTCGCGGACCCGGCGGATCTCGTCGCCGGGCTGCGGTCCCATCTGCGTGAGCGGCTGCCGGAACACATGGTGCCTTCCGTCGTGGTCGCCATCGACGAGGTGCCCCTGACACCCAACGGCAAGCTGGACCGGCGCGCTCTCCCGGCGCCGGACCAGTCGGGGCCGGCCGCCGGCAGGGCTCCGCGCAACTCCCGTGAAGAGCTCCTGTGCGGCCTGTTCGCCGAGGTGCTCGGCCTTGATCGGGTCGGCGTCGACGACGACTTCTTCGCCCTCGGCGGACACTCACTCCTGGCCACTCAACTGGTCAGCCGGATCCGCACGGTGCTCGGTGTGGAGACATCGCTCCGGCTGGTGTTCGAGTCACCCACCGTCGCCGGGCTGGCTTCCGGGCTTGCCACCGACGGGGACGCCGCCGATTCGGGGGACCCGTTCGCGTCCGTACTGCCGATCAGGACGAGCGGGGACAAGGCACCGCTGTGGTGGATCCACCCCGGCAGCGGGCTGTGCTGGATCTACCTCGGATTCGCCGGACGGCTGCCCGCGGATCGACCCGTCTACGGCATCCAGGCGAAGGGACTCGACGGAGCGACCCGGCCGCCCGGGTCGATCGACGCCATGGTCGACGACTACGTCGAGGAAGTCCTCGCAGCACAGCCCGAGGGCCCCTACCACCTCCTCGGCCTCTCCCTGGGCGGCACCCTCGCCCACGCCATGGCCGCCGAGTTGCAGCGACGAGGGCACGAGGTGGCGCTGCTCGCCCTCCTCGACAGCGTTCCCGGCACCTTCTTCGAACACTACGAGCCGCCCCACGCCGACGACATCCGCGCCTACTTCGGCGAACACCTCATCAGCCCCGCCGGCGCCGGCGACCAAGAGACGTTCGTCGACAACGCGGTCTCCGTGATCGTCGGCCACACCACGATGCTGCGCAGCTTCACGTCACCGATCTACCGCGGGGACGCACTGTTCTTCAACGCGACGGCCGAAGGAAACGGCTCGTACGCGGACCTGTGGCGCAGCCACATCACCGGCGCCATCAAGGAGCACGACATCGACAGCACGCACCAGGACATGTACCTGCCCGCCCCCGCCGACGACATCTGCCGGGAGATAAACCGCGCGCTCGACGACGCCACGGAGGAAGGTCGCGGGGCGCAGAGCTGATCCGGCGCCGGCGCGGCGTGGTGCGAGTCGTCCCCCCACGCCGCGCACGGGGCCCTCACAGCAGCCCGGGATCGGCCGCTGCTGACGGCAGGCGCACCGCCGGATCCAGGGGCGGAGCTGCTCAGATGTCCAGGGAGTCGAGATCGCGGCGCAGAACGTTGCGAGCCGCTTCCGTCGCCTCTCGGTGCGCCTGCCTGGCCGCTTGATAATCCGGTGTCGGCACGGTGGCACCGGAGGCGAGTACCTCGCGGATCTGTCGCAGCGAGATGTACGACGCGTCGATCGCCGCCGCCACATCCCGGGACGCCGTGAGGATCAGCCGTTCCCGTGCCTCATCGCATCCCGACGCCTGGTGTACCTGGCGAATCCTGGCCGCTCTGACCTGCGGGTTCGCATGCTCTTCGTCGGCGGCCAACCGCATGGCCTCGTGCGCCCTGCGAAAGGAGACGAGGCAGTCCGCGTACAGGGTCCGGCGATCCTGGAGCCTGCTGTCCCTGGCGGTACGCCGCCAGCGCACGTGCTCGCCGACCAAGGTAGCTCCCACTCCCAGTACGGCTCCGAGCCCCGTCCCGACCAGACTCGACCACTCCACGCCAACAGATGGTGCCATGCGGTCACAGGAACCAGAACCCTCACGGCCCCCGGCGCGGGTCTCCGAGAAGGGATGGCATGAGTTGGCACCAGGTAGGTACCATGGGAGGTATGCCATCACTGAATGTGTCCTTCTCCGAAGAAGAGATGGAAGGCGTGCGCGCGGCGGCCGCCGCCGAGGGCAAGAGCCTGAAGTCCTACCTCCATGACCTCGGGGTACGGGAGATGCAGCGCAAGCAGTTCGTCGCCGGCGCCGCGATGTGGGCGGACCGGCTCCGACCGGAGTTCGACGCCGCCTTCCCCGACGAGGTGCCGCCCTCGCAGCGAGGTAACCGGACCGCAGCCGCCTGATGGTTCTGCACATCGACGTCTCCTGGCTGCTCGACATCCAGGAGACAGCCCTCGACAACAACGACGACGTCTCCGTCGCGGACTACTCCGCGCTCGTCGCGGCGGTCGCGCGGCACAAGACGCGGATGCCGACTCTGGAGGCGTCCGATCCGGACGCCGCATGGCGCGCCGCGGCGCTTCTGCACACGATCGTGCAACTGGAACCGCTGCCGCACCGCAACAGCCTCTTCGCCGTGTTTGTCGCCGCCCAGTACATGGATCAGTCAGGCGAGGGGATCGATCCGCCCTACGGCGCCCTGTCGGACCTCGTCCGCAAGGTCCGCGAAACCAGGATCAGCGTCTACACCGTCGCCGAGGTCCTGCGCACCTGGAGAGTCTGAAACTCCCGCCCGCGCATCGGTGAGCGAGGCCCCTGACTCGGCTCGACCTGAAGCGGGGCGGCATGCTCTCCGGCCGCATCGACGTTATGCCGGGATGAGAGATGGTCCAGGCAGATTTTAGCCGAACCCCCACCCCCACAGGGTCAGTTCGAGCTGCCGGGAACGCCATCACGTGACCGCAAATTCACACCCAGGCCATTGACCCGCCGAGTCGCCCCCGCGAGCACCGGCGAACGCCCGCCAGGCGGGCCGCCGGCCGGGACTGCCCAACGCGCCACCGTTGACCTGGCGGTAACACCTGCTTAATATCGTCCGCACACCAATGGTTGGCGTACGGACTATCTCAGACTATCTCGTTGGGACCGCCCTCCCCCCTGCGCCTCCGAGCCCTCCGTCCCATCAGCTCAAAGGAGGCCGTATGCCCACATCTCCTGCGTCACACGTCGCCGTCGTCGGCGGCGGCATCGGCGGCCTCGCCGCCGCCCTGGCCACCGCCCGCGCCGGACACCGCGTAACCCTCGTAGAACGGGCCGCCCAGTTCGGCGAGATCGGCGCGGGCCTGCAGCTCGCCCCCAACGCCTCGCACGCGCTGGACGAGCTCGGCGTGCTGGACGCCGTCCGGCAGCACGCGGTCACCCCGCCGCGCCTGGTCATGATGGACGCCCTGACCGGCGATCAGATCACCTCGCTCGATCTGCGCAGCGATGCCTACACCCAGCGGTTCCGGCATCCCTACCTGGTGACCCACCGCACCGACCTGCACGCCGCCCTCCTGGCAGCCTGCACGGACCACCCCGCCATCACCCTGCGCACCGGACACACGGTCACCAGCGCCGAACAGGACCCGTCACAGGCCAGGCTTTCGTTCGCCGAGTCCGACGAGACGCTGGCCGCAGACGCCGTGATCGCGGCGGACGGCCTGTACTCACGCCTGAGGCAGACCCTGGTCGGCGACGGACAGCCCGTCTGCTCCCGGTACGTGGCCTTCCGCGGCGCGCTGCCGACGGAGCGGATGACCGGCCGCATGTCCCGGCACGCCGCATCCGAAGCCGTCATGGTCTGGGCCGGGCCCCGCATGCACCTCGTCCAGTACCCGGTACGCCGCGGCGAGCTCTACAACCAAGTCGCCGTGTTCGAGAGCGACCGCTACACGCCGGACTCGGACGACTGGGGCACCGAAGCCGAGCTGGAGGAGCGCTTCGCCGGCGCCTGCGAGACGGTCCGCGACGCGCTGCCGCTGATCTCCCGCCAGCGGCGCTGGCCGCTCTTCGACCGGCGACCCACCGACAACTGGGTCCACGGGCGGATCGTGCTGCTCGGTGACGCGGCCCACCCGATGCTGCAATACCTCGCCCAGGGCGCCTGCCAGGCTCTGGAAGACGCCGTCGCACTGGGCAGGGCCTTGCACGATCACCCCCACCCCGGCGACGCCTTCGCCGCGTACGCGGCCGTCCGCCGGGAGCGAGCCGCGCGCATCCAGACCAACGCCCGCCGCTTCGGCGAGATCTGCCACCTCGAGGGCATGGGAGCCACGCTGCGCAACATGCTGCTCTCCGCCCGCTCCCCCGAGGACTTCGACGACATCTCCTGGGTGTGGACCCCGGCCGCGGCCGCGGTTCCCGCCCTGTGACACGAGTGGAGGAGACCATGACCGACGATCCCGCGTACAAGGCGCTGGAGAACCTCGGCGCTGCGCCGCTGTGGCGCTTCTACGGCAACCTGTTCCCCGCCGAGCCCAAAAGCCGGGCGGTGCCCTACCGCTGGAGCTGGCGCGAGCTGCGGCCCCAACTGCTGCACTTCTCCGAAACGTTGTCGCTGGAGGAGGCCGAACGACGGGTGCTGATGCTCGTCAATCCGGGACTTGCCGATCCGCCGGCCACCGTGAACAGCCTGTACGCGGGGCTGCAGATCATTCTCCCCGGGGAAACCGCGCAGGCACACCGGCACACCTCCAACGCCTTCCGGTTCATCCTGGAGGGCAGCGGCGCATGGACCACCGTGAACGGCGAGCGGGTCTTCATGGCACCGGGCGATCTGCTGCTCACCCCCGGCTGGCACTGGCACGACCACACGCACGAAGGCAGCGAGCCGATGATCTGGCTCGACGCGCTCGACTACCCGCTGGTGAACGCGCTCGAAGCGGGCTTCTACGAGAAGTATCCCGAGCGCCTGCAGCCCGTCACACGGCCCGACGACGCGGGCAGCCGGCAGTTCCTGCACGGGCGGCTCACTCCGGCGTGGCTGTCCCCCGAGGGCCCCAACTCGCCGGTCACCCGCTACACCTGGGCCGAGACCGAGCGGGCGCTGGACGCGATCGCGGACAGCGCCACGGGCAGCGACGTCGACGGGATCGTGCTGGAGTACACCAACCCGTGGACCGGCGGGCCGGTCATGCCGACCATCGGCTGCCGGGTGCAGCGGCTGCGGCCCGGGTTCGAGGGGGCGGGTCACAAGCACACCGCCTCCACGATCTTCAGCGTCGTACGGGGCGAGGGCGCCACGATCGTCGACGGGGTGCGGCTGGAGTGGTCCCGGCACGACACCTTCGCGGTGCCCGGCTGGGCGTCCTACCGGCACGTGAACACGTCCGGGTCCAAGGACGCGGTCCTCTTCTCCTACAGCGACGAGCCGGTCATGCGCTCGCTGGGCCTGTACCGCAGCCAGAGCGCCGACCCCGGCGCCTGACCATTTCCCTCCCCCCGGTTCTCTGACTTCTCCAACAAGGAGGCACTGATGCGCCTTGCGCTCTTCAACAAGGGGCGGCTCGGGCTCGTCGACGGCGAAGACCTCGTCGATGTGACCGACCTGCTCGCTCCGTCCACCACCACGCCGTCCGGCGCACTGCACCAGTACATCGAGCTCGTCGACCGCGACGGTGCGCGGCAATTCGATCTGTCGGGCCGCGCACGCGTTCCGCTGGCCCAAGCTGTCCTGGAGGCACCGCTCCCCCGCCCGGGAAAGATCGTCGGCGCGCCGGTCAACTACCTCGACCACAAGGCCGAGATGCAGTACTCGACGTCCATTGCCGACCTGGGAGTGTTCCTCAAGGCGAACTCCTCGGTGATCGGGCCCGGCCAGGACATCGTGCTGCCCTACAGCGACAAGCGCACCGATCAGGAGGGCGAGCTGGGCGTGGTCATCGGCCGCACCGCTTCACGCGTGCGCGCCGAGGACGCCCTGGACTACGTGTTCGGCTACACCTGCGTGCTGGACATCACGGTTCGTTCCGGCGAGGACCGCTCCACACGCAAGTCGTTCGACACGTTCACCCCTGTCGGGCCATGGGTCGTGACCGCCGACGAGATCCCCGACCCCGACGCGCTGGAACTGCGGTGCGACGTCGCCGGTAAGACGCGCCAGCGTGCCAACACCGCGGATCTCATCTTCGGCGTCCGGCAGTTGATCGCGTACACCTCGTCGGTGATGGCGTTGCACCCGGGCGATGTGATCGCGACCGGAACACCCGCCGGGGTGGGGCCGCTGGCCCACGGCGACCGCGTCGTCGTCGACATCGAGCAGGTCGGCCGCCTCGAGGTCGGCGTCGACGGCTCGCAGGCCATCCCCTACGAGCAGCGCCCCGGCCGCTAGGCGAGCGCCGCAGCGGCGTGGTGGCGCCCCTAGAATTCAAGCGGTCGGCCGCCGCCGGGCGACACCACGTCGGCACAGAGAGACACAAACCGTGACGCACCCACTGGACCTGCAGAACTACATCGGGCACCTGATCCGACGTGCCGAACAGGTACACACGTCCCTGTGGTTCCAGCACGTGTCACGGGACATCACCTCGCAGCAGTTCGCCGTGCTCAACGCCCTTTCCCGGAAGGCAGGGATCGACCAGCGCACGCTGGCCCGTCTGACCTCGCTGGACCGTTCCACGATCAACCAGATGATCCGCCGCCTGACGGACCAGGGGCACGTCAGCCAGGTCCGCGACGAGGCGGACCGCCGGCGGACCCTGCTCGAACTCACCGAACAGGGCAGCCACCTGCTCGCAACACTGATCCCACCGGCCGAACGGGTCAACGAGCAGTTGCTGCACCTGCTGCCCCCAGAGCAGCGTGCCCTGACCATCGACAGCCTGCGCCGCATCGCCTTCATGGAAGAGGAGCCGGGCGGCGACGGCTGAGGCGCCCGGACCGGACCACGGCCGCGCGCCTGTTTCCCGCACGCCGGCCACCGGCCCAGTGCCCGGAAGAGGAGTCGCACCGTGCCCCGTACAAGCCACCGCCCGGCCACGGATGCCGCCTCCGCGGCGGCTGCGGAAGCAGGGCCGACACCCGCGGCCAGACCCGGCACCGGACCGGTGATCGGCCGCGCCCTGCAGATCCTGGGCGCCTTCTCCGCCCAGCACGCCCGTCTCTCACTGAGCGACCTCGCCCGCCGCTCGGGGCTGCCGGTGTCAACCGTGCACCGCATGCTCGGCGAACTGCTGGCATGGGGAGCACTCGAGCGCGACCCGCAGGGCGGCTACCGCATCGGGCTGCGCCTGTGGGAAGTCGGCTCCCTCGCGCCCCGCGGCCAAGGGCTGCGCCAGAGCGCACTGCCCCACCTGGAAGACCTGTGCCAGAGCACCCGCGAGAACGTCCAGCTTGCCGTGCGGGAGGACACCGAGATCGTGTTCCTCGAGTGCCTGGGCGGCAGCAACGCGGTGCCCACGGTGACCCGCGTCGGCGGCCGACTGGACAGCACGGCGACCAGTGCCGGCCTGGTACTGCTCGCATACGCCCCGGCCCACGTGCAGGACGCGGCCCTGTCGGTCGTGCCGCCGGCCCACACGCCGTTCACCCTGAGGGATCCGCTGCGGCTGCGCCGCGTGCTCGCCCAGGTCCGCGCCTGCGGATACGCCGTCAGCGACCGCCAGTTGTCGCTGGACACGCTGTCCGTCGCCACGCCCGTCCTGTCTCCCGCGGGAGAGGTGCTGGCTGCCGTGTCACTGGTCGTCCGGCACGGTTCGATGTCCACCGGGGCACTGGCCGACCTGGTCCGGAGCACCAGCCATGCCGTCTCGCGCGCGCTGCACACGAGCACGTCCTGAGCGGCGTCCGCACGCGGCAATTGTTTTCCCGGCATCCGGGAACGGGGCTGTCCGCCCCGGCCGGCCTGCCCCGACCATGTCTGCGCTGGGCCGCCGCGTGAGCCCGTGAGCCCTCACCCAGCAGTCAATTCATCGCAGTCGACAACGGAGTGCTGCCATGTGTCTGTATCTCGTGTCCCGCAACGCCCGATGGGGCGTCCGGTGAGCGCCGCCCTGCAAAAGGCCCTGGACGAGGGGCCCATGTCCCGATTCCAGTGGCGGGCGATCGCGGTCTGTGTCCTGCTCAACACACTCGACGGCTTCGATGTGCTGGTGATGTCGTTCACCGGCAAGTCGGTGTCGGGACAGTGGTCACTGAACTCGGGAACTCTGGGCCTGCTGCTGAGCAGTGGTCTGGCCGGTATGGCGCTGGGCGCGCTGTTGCTCGCTCCGCGTGCGGACCGCGTCGGCAGGCGCCCGGTCATCCTGGCCGGCCTTGGCATCGCGGCGGTGGGCATGATGGTGTCCTCGGCCAGCCAGTCCTGGGAACAGTTGGCGCTGCTGCGGCTGCTCACCGGTATGGGTATCGGTGCGGTGCTCGCCTGCAGCAACGTGATAGCGGGCGAGTTCGCCTCCCGGCGCTGGCGCGGCCTGGCCGTCAGTCTCAATTCGACCGGTTACGCGATCGGCGCGACGGTGGGAGGCCTGTCATCGGTGGCCCTCATCGACCATCACGGCTGGCGTTCGGTGTTCCTGGTCGGAGGGATCGCCACGCTGCTGGTGATCCCGGTGGCGTTCTTCTGCCTGCCCGAATCCCTGGACTTCCTTCTCACGCGCAGGCCGGCGCGGGCGCTCGAGAGGATCAACGCGATCGCCCGGCGTATGCGACAGCCCGAGCTGGGCGAGCTGCCCGCGGTCCGGGCCGGGGACGGTCAGCGGCGGGTGGGCTTCGCGACCTTGCTCGCGGGCGGCCTGCGCCGTCCCACCCTGGTGATGTGGGGGGCGTTCTTCCTGGTGATGGCAGCGTTCTACTTCGTCACGAGCTGGACGCCGACGCTGCTGGTCGAGGCGGGCATGTCCTCGTCACAGGGGTTGACCGGGGGCACCTTGCTCAATGTGGGCGGCGTTTTCGGGAGCGCGCTGCTGGGGGCGCTGGCCGCTCGGTTCGCACTGGCGAGCGTGTTGCGCGGCTACCTCTTCGCGGCCGGAGTGCTGGTGGTGGCCTTCGCCGCGTCGACCGGCACGCTGGCGCTTGCCTTCTGCCTCGGCGCCGTGATCGGCGTCGCGGTCAACGGGTGTGTGGCGGGCCTGTACGCGTTGACTCCGGCGGTGTACGCGCCGCAGCTGCGGGCCACCGGTGTCGGTGCGGCCATCGGCGTGGGCCGGGTGGGCGCCATCATCGCGCCCTCTGCGGCGGGCTGGCTGCTGGATGCCGGCGCGACGCCGCGGGCGTTGTACGTGGCCACCGGCGCCGTGTTCGCCGCCGCCGGTGTGCTGCTGTTCGCCATGCGCGGGCGTACGGCGAAGTCCCAGGTCACCTCGGAAGTCCCGCTGCCTGCCGCGTAGGGCGACGGACCAGCGGTCCGGCTCTCCCCGCCCGGGCGGGGAGAGCCGGCCGGGGGGTGGGTCAGTCCGACGCCCCGGCTCGGTAGGCGTGGTCCATGGCCTTCAGTGCGCCGGGGACCGTGGCTTTGCCGGCGAACAGCCGGTGTATCTGCCGGAAGTGGGTCTGCTGGACGGTGGAGTTGGGCCACGTCTGGTCCATGAAGGGGACGGTCGTCCCGTTCTTCTGCCGGCGCGCGACTTCCGCGACGGCGGGGTCCGTCCTGAAGGACGGGTTGGGGATCGCCGGAAGGGTGACCCCCTTGCCGTTGTAGAGGTTCTGCCCCTTGGCCGAGCCCAGGAAGTCGGCGAAGGCTTTCGCCTGTTTCACGTGTGTGCTGTGGGCGTTGACGCCGTAGGCGGCCGAGACGGCGGCCGGCATGCGGGTCTGTGCCGGGTCGTCGGTCGCGGGCAGTGCGTGCATCACGAAGCCGAGGTCCGGGGCGGTCCGGCGCAGCTCGGCGAGCGTGGTCGCCACCTGGACGATGCCGACCGCTTTGCCCGAGGCCACCTGGTCCAGGCTGTTCTGGTAGGTGGTGGACAGGGGGTCGGGGCCGAAGCATCCGCGTTCGTTCATCTGCAGGTATTTGTTCAGGGCGGTCTTCCAGCGGGACTGGCCGAAGCTCGTGCGGCCCAGCTCCATGTCGTCGGCGAATTCGGGTTTGTCCGCGTAGACGGTGCCGCCGGCCAGGGCGTACGAGATGAGTTGGGTGACCCAGGGGGTCTTGTTGCCCAGGGCGAAGAGGACCTTGCCGTGTTCGCGGGCCTTGTCGCACAGCGCGAGGACTTGGGTGTACGTCGTGGGCCTGCTGCCGCCGATGTCGTCGAGGGTCTGGGTGGCGTAGATCGCGCCGATGGCGCTGTAACTGGCGGGCACCATCTCGATGTGGTTGCGTCGGCCTGCCACGGAAGCGACGTCCTCGGGCAGGTGCCAGGCGAAGCGGCGCAGGCTGAGGTCGGTCAGCGCTTCCTGGTCGGCCAGGGCGATGACCGAGGCGGGGTTGCCGCTGCCGGGCCAGACGGTGAACACGTCCGGGCCCTTGCCCGCGGCGAGGTCGTGGGGCAGCGTCTTTTGCAGGGTGGTGGTGTCGGCGTAGGTGACGGCGACCGTGATGTCGGGGTGCTTCTCGCGGAAGGCTTTGACGACGGAGTTCATGGCGACCTTGTCGGTGACGTTGGCCATGACCGTCAGCCGCGTCCCGCCGCCGTGCCCCGGGCCGCAGCCGGCCGCGGTCAGGGTGAGCGTGAGCGCGGTTGCGCTCAGGGTCAGGCGTCTGGTGCGCGACACGGGGGTGGCTCCTGGCGGTGGTGAGGGAGGCGGGCCGGGCTTCGGCGGTAGGGGTTCGCGTGCGATGCCCCGGGGCCCCGCGTGGCAGGGCCCCGGGGCGGGTGGGGTCAGCTGACGCTGATGGTGCGCTGGGCGGTGAGGTCGCGGGAGGAGTGGGCGACGGCCAGGGTGTAGGTGCCGGGGGTCAGCTGCCACTTGCCGGACTGCCACACCGTCAGGTCGTCGGCCGGGATGGTGATTTCCAGGCGGCTGGAGGCTTTCGCGGCCAGTGACAGTTTGCGGAAGGCGACCAGGCGCCGGGGCTCCGCGGCGGCGCCGCTGGGCAGGCTGGCATAGACCTGGACGACGGCGGTGCCGGTGCGGGTGCCGGTGTTGGTGACGGTCACGGCCAGGGTGGCCTGCTGTGCAGTCTTGTCCCAGGCCGCTTCGAGCGAGCCGTGGGTGAAGGCGGTGTAGGACAGGCCGTGGCCGAAGGGGAAGCGGGGGGTCTGGTTCTTGGTGTCGTAGTAGCGGTAGCCGACGGCCGTGTTCTCCCCGAAGGTGACGGTGCCGTTCACCCCCGGGTAGGCAGTCTGGCTGGTGCCCGGGCCCTGGGTGGCGTCCTTGGGGAAGGTGACCGGCAGGCGTCCGCCGGGGTCGCTGTCGCCGAAGAGGACGGCGGCGAGCGCGGTGCCCATGCCTCTGCCTCCGTACCAGGCCTGCAGGACGGCGGCGACCTTGCCGACCCATGGCATGGCCACCGGGCCGTCGGTGTTGAGGACCACGATGGTGCGGGAGTTGACGGCGGCGACCTGGCTGATGAGCTGGTTCTGGTCGCCGGGCAGGTCGAGCTGCTGGTGGTCCATGTCTTCGCCTGCCACCCGGTTGACGAGGATGATGGCGGCGTCGGCCCCGCGGGCGGCGTCCACGGCGGCCGGGATCAGTGACTCGGGCTGCCAGCCCAGGGTGAGGCCGCAGGTGCCGGTGTCGGCCGTGGCGTTGGTGTAGGTGATCTCGACGGTGACCGGGCGGCCCGCGGTGAGTTCGGCGGTCCCGTGCAGGGGATAGTCGTAGGGGCCCAGGAAGAAGCGCCGGCTGTGGCGGGTGCCGGAGACCACGGTCGCGGAGCCGATCTTGAGTCGGGCGGTTCCGGCGGGCAGCAGCGAGAACCGGTGCAGCCCGGTGACGGTCGGGGTGAGGGTGCCGGTCCACTTGGCCGACCAGACGGCGGGGAGATCGTCGACGGGGGCCGAGGTGAAGTCGATGTTCTGGGCGGTGCCGGTGGCCACCGGGGTGCCGCTTGCCTCGCCGCCGGCGTAGTAGGAGACGCCGAGTCCGGCGGCGCCGGTGGAGGTGCGCAGGGCGGCGGCGGGGACGGGGGTCAGCGGGACGTCGCCCTTGGTGCCTTGGGCGGTGACGACGCCGGTGCTGCCCGCGCGGGCGCGGATGGCCTGTGCCGGTGTGGTCCACGGGCCCGGGTCGACATAGCTGGAACCGGCGATACCGGTGTAGGTGTCGGTGCCCGCCGGGCCGATGACGGCGATCTTCTTGAGCGAGGCGGGCAGCGGAAGGGCGCCGGCGCGGTTGGCCAGGAGCACGGTGGAGCCGACGGCGGCGCGGTGGGCGAGGTCCTGGTGGGCACGGCTGCTGACGTTGTCGGCCGGGGCGGGCAGGGGGTGGTCGAACAGGCCGGCCGCGTACATGGCGGTGAGGATGCGCCGGGCGGCGTCGTCGAGTCGTTCGGTGCTGATGGATCCGTCGGTGAGCTGACCGGCGGTGATCTTGACGCCGCCGGGGCCGAGTCCGGCGAGGTCCATGCCGGCTCTGGCCGCGGCGACCTGGTCGTCGCCGGCCCAGAAGTCGGGCACGGTGTAGCCCGTGAGGCCCAAGTCGTCCTTGAGGAGCGTGAACAGGGCGGGGTTCTGGGTGGCGAAGGATCCGTTGATCTTGGGGTAGGCCATCATGACCGATGTGGTCGGGGCGGCTCGCAGGATGCGGCGGAAGGGACCGGCGTACACCTCGCGCAGGGCGCGGTCGCTGACCTTGACGTCGGTGAAGAAGCGGTTCGTCTCCTGGGTGTAGGCGGCGAAGTGCTTCACGGTCGCCACCACGTGCCGGCTCTGCATGCCTACGGTGGCGGCGGTGCCGAGTTCCCCGGCCAGCACCGGGTCCTCGCCCATGCCTTCGGCCTGCCGGCCGAAGTGCCAGGTCCGGGTGATGTCGACGGTCGGGCCGAGCAGGTTGTTGTAGCCCTTGGCCCGTCCTTCGGTGCCGATGGCGGTGCCGATGTCCCTGACGAGGTCCGTGTCGAAGGACGCCGCCTGGGCTACGGGGACGGGGAAGGCGGTGACTCCCTTCTCCCCGCGCAGTCCGGCGGAGGCGTCCACCATGGTCAGGGCGGGGATGCCCGGGCCGGTCAGCGCCTGGAAGTCACAGCGGACGAGGGCTTCTTTCTGCGCCGCGGTCAGCTTGGCGAGCATGGCGTCGGCCCGCCCGCCGGGGGTGTCGGCTGTCTGTGCGCCGGCCCGGCCGGTGAGCAGGGGGGCCATGCCGGCCGTGACGGCGGTGATGGTGGCTGCGGACAGGAAGGTGCGTCGATTCACTGGCGGCTCTCCGAAACTGGGTGGCAGCCATGGACCGCGGGCGGCCGCCTCAGCTCCCGTTCGGGTCGGGGCATCGCGGGTCCGCCGGGCATGGCCGGAGTGGGTCAGCCGCTGGTCCAGCGGCGCTCGGGAAGTGCCGAGCCGTTTCGCGGCCTGTCCTTGCGCACGGTCAGGTGTGTCGCGCCCCACGACGTTGCTTCCGTACCGGCAGGCGTTCTTGAGGGAAACGTCTCGGTCAACGCAGGGGAAATTATGCGGGGTTGATCAGCGGGTCAACCGTTTGGTGCTGACGTCTTTCTTCCGCTTCTCTGACCAGGGACGGCCCCGGTCAGCCGCGTTGAAGCATTTCAATTCCGGCGTGCTCTCGCCTCGCGATCCCGTGGGGCCGCGCCCGTGTGTGCCTACCGCGTGCCGGACTCGCCCAGCTCCGCGGCGACACGCAGGGCGGCCTGCCTGAGCCAGATGTGCGAGGAGTCGTGCCGGTGGAGGGGGTGCCACCACAGGGCTTCTCGGAGCGGCACCGCCTCGTAGGGAGGCTCCATGACGCGTACGTCGGAGAGGCTGCCCATCAGCTCGGCCAGGCGTTTTTGGACCAGGGCGATCCGGTTGGTGCCGGCCACCATGAAGGGCAGCATGGCGAAGCTGTCCACCGAGATCTCGACGCGGGGTTCGATCCCGAGCATGCCCAGCTGGCGCACGGCGGGTGCGTCGTAGGTGCGCTGGTAGGTCACCCAGGGAAGCTGGGCCAGTTGGGCGCGGGTGAGGTGGTCGCCGACCTCGGTGTTGGTCTCGGCGACCAGGAAGACCCACTCGTCCCGGAAGAGGTCGGTGCGGGGCACGTCGCCGACCACGCCGTGCGGCATGAGCAGGCCGTCCGTCGTGCTCAGCAGGACGCCGAGGTCCTCCACCACGGTCGTCGGCGTCTGGGAGAAGCGGAGCCTGACGTGCGGCGCTTCGGCGTGCACGAGGCGGCCGAGAGCCGCGCCGAAGACGGCCACGGCGTAGTCGGAGGCGATCAGGGTGAAGGTGCGGCTCTCGGTGGCCGGATCGAAGTCGGCCTGGCTGCTGAACAGGCGCTCCAGAAGGTCGCAGGCGGTGGAGGTGCGCTCCATCAAGACCTGCCCGAGGGCGGTCAACTCGTAGTGCGCGCCGGTGCGTGCCAGCAGGTCGTCGTCGAAGTGGCGGCGCAGGCGGGACAGTGCGGCGCTCATCGCGGGCTGGGACAGGCCCACGCGCTGGCCGGCGCGGGTGACGTTGCGTTCCTCGAGCAGGGCACGCAGGGCGACGACGAGGTTCAGATCGAGGCTGGAGAGGTTCACGGGACCTTCATTCGGGCGCGGCGCCAGAGGTATTCGTCTGCTGGATAAAGCATATCCACAGAATCGATTTCCCTGATCAGGGGTGTGGGGGCCAGATTAGTCACACCGCAATCAGGAGGACATGTTCGTGAAACCCGCAGCCGCTCCCGCGCTCTTTACCGGCCCCTACGCCCTGGGAACCCTGTCGACCTCCGGCCGGGAGGCATTTCCCGCGCTGATCCGCCCTGACGGCTCCGTGGCCGATCTGCGCCGGGCCTTCGACGACGCGGGCCTGACGATGCTGGGCGTCATGGAGGACTGGCCCCGCCTGTCGCCCGCCTTCGCCGAACTGGCCGCCCGCCCCTCCGGTGATGACCCGCTCGTGAGCGAGTTCCGGGTGCATGCGCCGATCGCACCGCGGCAGGTGCTGCAGTCCGGCGCCAACTACCGCCAGCACGTCATCGATCTGCATGTGGCCCACCGTGACGGCTCGGACGGGCTGAGCGCGGAGGAGGCCCGCGCCGAAGCCGCCCAGATCATGGACCGGCGTGCCGCCGACGATCTGCCGTACGTCTTCATCGGACTGCCGAGCGCCATCACCGGCCCCTTCGACGACGTCATACTGCCCGCCTGGGCCAAGAAGCCCGACTGGGAACTGGAGTTGGCCGCCGTCATCGGCCGCCCCGCCTCCCGCGTCCCGGCCGAGCAGGCGCTGGATCACGTGGCCGGCTACACCATCGCCAACGACCTCACCGACCGGGCCACCGTCTTCCGCCGCGACATGCCGCAGATCGGCACCGACTGGCTGCGCAGCAAGAACGCGCCCGGCTTCACCCCGCTGGGCCCCTGGATCGTGCCCGCGCAGTCGGTCACGGCCCTCGACGACCTGCAGGTCACGCTGCAGCTGAACGGCGAGACCATGCAGGACGAGTCGACCAAGGACATGATCTTCTCGGTCGCCCGGCTGATCTCCTACATCTCGCAGACCGTGCAACTACTGCCCGGCGACCTGGTCCTGACCGGCAGTCCCGCGGGCAACGGCATGCACTGGGGCAGGCTGCTGCGCGACGGCGACGTGATGGACGCGACCATCACCGGCCTCGGCGCCCAGCGCACGCGATGCGTGGCCGAGGTGCCGGCATGAGGCTCGACCGCAACGACCCCGAGGGCGCCGTCGCACGGGCCGCCAAGGCCTACTCGAACTGGGGGCGCTGGGGCGCCGACGACCGCCTGGGCACCCTGAACTTCCTCACCGAGGACAAGCGGCGGCAGGGCGCGGCCCTCGTCCGCCGCGGCGTGAGCTTCTCCCTGGCACAGCCCTTCGACATGAACGGCCCCCAGAAGGGCTGGCGCAGGCGCACGAACCCCGTCCACACCATGCTGGACACCGGCGCGGACGCCGCACTGGGCACCCAGGGCCTGCCGCACGGCATCGGCGGCGCCGACGACGTGGTGGCCATGCCGCTGCAGTGCTCCACCCAGTGGGACGGCCTGGGCCACATCTTCGACCACGGCAAGGCATGGAACGGACGCGACGCCGCCACCACGGTCACCTCGGACGGCGACCTGGTGACCGGCATCGAGCACATGGCCGCGCAGATCGCCGGTCGCGCCGTCCTGCTCGATGTCGGCCGGGCGATCGGCACCGACGGCGAACTCACGGACGGATTCGCCATCACCGCCGAACACCTGGAGGAGACCGCCCGCGCCCAAGGAGTGAGCGTCGAACGGGGCGACATCGTGCTGGTGCGCACCGGACAGCTGGCCCGGGTGCGGCGCGAGGGCTGGGGCGAGTACGCCGGCGGACCCGCCCCGGGCCTGTCGTTCACCACGGCCGAATGGCTGCACCGCAGCGAGATCGCCGCGATCGCGACGGACACCTGGGGCTTCGAGGTCCGCCCCAACGAGTTCGAGGCCGCCTTCCAGCCCCTGCACCAGGTCGTGATCCCCAACATGGGCCTGCTCGTGGGCGAGATGTGGAACCTGGAAGCCCTCGCCGACGACTGCGCGTCCGACGGCGTCTTCGCATTCTTCCTGGCGGCACCACCGTTGCCCATCACCGGAGCGGTCGGCTCCCCCATCAACCCGCTCGCCGTCAAGTAGCCACCGGGACAAAGGAGTTCTCCATGGCCCCCTCTCGCAATGTCCTCGTGATCGGAGGCGGCGCGGCAGGCAACGCCCTGACCATCCTGCTGCGCCGATCCGGCGTCGCGGTCGATCTCGTGGAAGCCAGGCAGGACTGGAACGCCACCGCCGGGTCCGGCATCACCCTGCAGGGCAACGCCCTGCGAGTGCTGCGCGACCTGGGCGTGTGGGAGCAGATCAGTGCGTCCGGCTACGGTTTCGGCTCGGTCGGAATCACCGCGCCCGACGGCACCGTCCTGCACGTCCAGGACGACCTGCGCACCGGCGGCGACGACCTGCCCGCCACCGTGGGCATGCAGCGCCCCCAGCTGCAACAGGCCCTCATCGACGCGGTCCGCGCCAGCGGCGCCACCGTCCGTCTGGGCACCACCGCCACGATCGTCGGGCAGGACGACGACGGCGTCACCGTCCGTCTGAGCGACGGCCACCAAGCGCGCTACGACCTCGTCGTCGCCGCCGACGGCCTGAACTCCGCCACCCGCGCCGCCATCGGCATCAGCGACAAGCCCGAGCCCACCGGCATGGCGATCTGGCGCGTGGCCGCCCCCCGCCCGCGGGGAGTGACCCGCACCGACCTCGCCTACGGCGGCCCCGCCTACATCGCCGGCTACTGCCCCACCAGCGAAGACACGCTGTACGCCTACGTCGTGGAGGCCAACCGCGACCGGGCGACGATCCCACCCGAGACATACGCCGACGAAATGGTCCGCCTGGCCTCCGCGTACGGCGGCCACTGGCCCGAGATCACCAAGACCATCACCGACCCCGCACAGGTCAACTACACCTGGTTCGACCGGATGCTGGTCGAGGGCTCCTGGCACCGCGGCCGGGTGGTGCTCATCGGCGACGCCGCGCACTGCTGCCCGCCCACCCTCGCCCAGGGCGCGGCGATGTCGCTCGAGGACGCCCTGGTCCTTTCCGAGCTGCTGACCGCCAACAGCACCTGGGACGACACGCTCCTGAACGCTTACTACGAGCGGCGCATCGGGCGCGTACGGGCGGTCGTCGAGGCATCGGTGCAGCTGGGCCAGTGGCAGCTCGACCAGGTCCGGGACGCCGATGTTCCCGGCCTGATGGCCCGCACCATGTCCCAGCTGCAGGAGCGCCCGTGACGCACACCGTCGATGTCCACGCCCATGTACTGCTGCCCGAAGTGGAGCAGCTGGTCGCCGGGCAGCCGGGTCTCGAGGAGGCCAGGGCGCTGGACGCGCGGCGCAACGGCCCGGCCGCGCTCAAGACCAGCGGCGAGATGATCAAGGAGCGGTTCGCCCGCCTGACCGACGTCTCGGCCCGGCTGCGGGCCATGGACGAACAGCGGGTGGACGTCCAGCTGGTCAGCCCCTCTCCTTCGCACTACCACTACTGGGCCGACGAGGAACTCGCGCTGAAGGTGTTCCGCCTGGCCAACGAGGCCGTGGCGAGGCACTGTTCGGCCGCACCGTCGCGGCTGCGCGGCCTGGGCCTGGTGCCGCTGCAACACCCGCAACTGGCCGTTTCGGCACTGGACCACGCGCTGGAAGCGGGACTGCTGGGCGTGGAGATCTCCAGCCACGCCCCGGGACGCGAACTCTCCGACCCCGCCCTCGAGCCCTTCTGGGCGCGGGCCGAGCAGACAGGGGCACTGCTGTTCCTGCACCCCTTCGGCTGCACGCTGGACGAGCGCCTGGACCAGTGGTACCTGTCCAACTCCGTGGGGCAGCCCACCGAGAACGCGGTCGCCCTGTCCCACCTGATCTTCTCCGGCGTCCTCGACCGCCACCCGGGCCTGCGCATCATCGCGGCACACGGCGGCGGCTATCTGCCCACCCACATCGGCCGCGCCGACCACGCCTGGCAGGCCCGCCCGGACGCGGGCGCCACCTGCGCGCACCTTCCCAGCAGCTACCTCACGCGCCTGTACTTCGACTCCCTGGTCCACGACCCGCACGTGCTGCGCGAGCTCGTACGCACAGCGGGAGCCGACCGGGTGCTGCTCGGCTCCGACTTCCCCTTCGACATGGGCTCCCCGGACCCCCTCGGGGCGCTGCGCGCCGCACACCTGGACGACGCCGACTTCGAAGCCATCCGCGGAGCCACCGCTTCCGCACTCCTCGATCTCTCCTGAAGGAGGACCACCATGACATCGCGCCTGCTGACCCATCTGCGGCACGTCGATCTGGCCGTGCCCGACTACGACAAGCAACTCGACTTCTACGCCGGCGTGTGGGGCCTGACCAAGGTCGAAGAGGATTCCGGCATCTCGTTCCTGGCCGCGGAAGGATCGCCCGAGCAGTACGTGGTGCGGCTGCGCAAGGCCGACGAGAAGCGACTGGACCTGGTGTCCTACGGTGCCGCATCGGCCGCGGACGTCGACACCCTGGCCGAGCGGCTGCTGGCCGGCGGCGTGCAGCTGCTCGGCCGGCCGGGAACGGTCGACACCCCCGGCGGCGGCTACGGTTTCCGGTTCTTCGACGTCGACGGTCGCACCATCGAGGTCCTGGCCGATGTCGCCGTGCGCCGGCACCGCAAGATCGAGGAGAAGGAGGCCATCCCGGTCAAGCTCTCCCACGTCGTCCTCAACTCCCCCGACCTGGACCGCACGCGCCAGTGGTACGAGCAGCACCTGGGATTCCGCCTCTCCGACACGCTGTCCTCGCCGCACATGGGCGAGGTCATGCACTTCATGCGGATCTCCAACCAGCACCACTCCATGGCCCTGGCCAAGGGCCCGCACACCGCCCTGCACCACATCTCCTTCGAGATGCGCGGCCTGGACGAGTACATGCGCGGCTCGGGCCGCGTGATGCGCGCCGGATTCCGGAAACTGTGGGGGCCCGGCCGCCACCTGGCCGGTGACAACACCTTCACCTACTTCCTCGACCCGCACGGCAACACCGTGGAGTACACCACCGAGCTGGAACTCCTGGACGAGGACACCTGGCATCCCCACGTCTACGACTTCTCCAAGCCCGAAGTCACCGACCAGTGGGGCACCGCCAACGCGATGAACGAGATGGTCGCCAAGGAGTCCTTCAACGACGTCGACCGCGGCGTGTTCATCGCCCCGCCGGTCTGACCGATCCGACTCCCGGGGGCGTGCCGGTCTCATCCGTGCCCTGATCAGCACCGGCACGCCCCCGGGTCCGAGCGAAGGCAGCTGCCTCCCATGCGCTTTGTCACCTACCAGCACCACCACTCCGTGCGGGTGGCCGTCCTCGAAGCGGACGGCACCCTCTTCCCGCTCCCCGGCGTGCGATCCCTGACCGAGGTCATCGCGGCCGGCGGCGGCCTGCCAGCCCTGCTCGAACGGGGCGCGGAGGCCCTGGACGTGCCGCCCGGCCCGAACGTGGCCGACGTACGGCTCCTGCCGCCGCTCCAGCCCGCCTCCCTGCGCGACTTCGTGACCTTCGAGGAACACGTCGAGGGCGTGCGCCGTGCCGTCAACGGCGTCAGCGGAGTGCCCGAACAGTGGTACGCGGCCCCGACGTTCTACTTCAGCAATCCCCACGCGGTGCTCGGCCCCCAAGACGCCGTCCCCATGCCGCCGGGCTCCGATGTCCTGGACTTCGAACTGGAGGTGGCCGCCGTCATCGGCCGCGAGGGCCATGACCTCACCCCCGAGCAGGCCCGCGACCACATCATCGGCTACACCATCCTCAACGACTGGTCCGCACGCGACCTGCAATCCGCCGAGATGAACGTCGGCCTGGGCCCGTGCAAGGGCAAGGACACCGCCAACAGCATCGGTCCGTGCCTGGTCACCGCCGACGAGCTCGAGCCCTACCGCGACAGCGAGGGCTTCCTGCGCCTGGCCCTGACCGCCGAGGTCAACGGCGTGGTCGTCGGCCGCGATCTGCTGTCCAACATGAGCTGGACGTTCGAGGAGATGGTCGCCTACGCCTCACGGGGGACCCGGGTCGTGCCGGGCGATCTGCTCGGGTCCGGCACCTGCGGCAACGGCGGCTGCCTCGCCGAACTGTGGGGCGTGCGCGGGGAACAGACTCCGCCGCCCCTCAAGCCCGGCGACACCGTCGCACTCACCGTGGAAGGCATCGGCACCCTGTCCGTGCCCGTGGTGCCGGGCGTGGCCCCGGTTCCGCTTCCCGCGGGCCGACGCCGCCTCCGGGAGCGGCCGTGAGCGACCCGCACCCCCGCCCCCTCCTGGGCAGGGTCATCGTCGTCACCGGCGCCGCCCGCGGCCAAGGAGCGGCACAGGCCAAGACGCTGACGGCGCACGGGGCGCGCGTCATCGCCGTAGACGTGAGCGAGGCCGAGGACTGCCGCCTGCTCGACGTCACGAACCAGCGGGCGTGGCGAGAGCTGGCCGATGAACTCGCGGGCGCCCACGGGCACATCCACGGGCTGGTCAACAACGCCGGCATCACCTGGCGTGCCCGCCTCGCGGAGGTACGGCCCGAGGACTTCGAGCGCGTCCACCGCGTCAACGTCACCGGGCCGCTGCTGGGCATGCAGCATCTGGCGCCGCTGATGCGCTCCGGGGCCTCCATCGTCAACGTGGGCTCGTCCGCCGCGCTCACGGCGCACTACCCGGTCGCCTACACCTCCAGCAAGTGGGCACTACGAGGCCTGGCACGGGCAGCCGCCCTGGACCTGGGACCGCGCGGGATACGCGTCAACACCGTCCACCCCGGGTTCATCGAGACCGAGATGACGGCCTCCGCGGCCCCCGCCTTCCGGGAAGCCAACCTGCGCGAAACCCCGCTGGGGCGCACCGGAACCGTCGACGACGTCGCCGCGGTCGTCGCGTTCCTGCTCTCGGACGCCGCCTCGTTCATCACCGGCGCCGATCTCCCCGTCGACGGCGGGCTCACCGCGCACGGCGGCGTGAAGTCCATCTCGGACGCCCTGGACGCGGCAGGTGCCACGCCGTGAGACGGCTGGAAGGCAAGGTGACACTGGTCCCCGGCTCCGGCCGCGCTCTGGGCCGTGCCGCCGCACTGCGCTTCGCCGCCGAAGGCGCTCTCGTCGTCGGCGGCGACAGCGACCACGCCTTGGCCCTTGAGACCCAGCGCCTCATCGGCCGGGCCGGCGGCATCGCCCTCAACCCGGTCGAGCTGGATGCCGCCGACCCCGACAGCGTCCGGGCGTGGGCCGAGGAGGCAGTGGCCGCCTTCGGCGGCATCGACGTGCTGTTCGCCCACGCCGGTGCCGTGCGCTGCGGCCACATCGAAGAGCAGTCCTTCGCCGACTACACGGCCGCCGTCCGGGCCCAGCTGGACCCGGTATGGCTGTGCGCGAAGGCCGCCTGGCCGCACCTGACGCTCGGTGACGGCTGCATCATCACGGTCGGTTCCGCCGCGGCGGTGGCCGGCTCCCCCGATCGCGGACTGGGCGCGCACGCGGCAGCCGCCGGCGGCATCGTCGCACTCTCACGCCAACTGGCCGCCGAAGGAGCCCCCGGCGGGATCCGCGTCAACTGCATCAGCCCCGGCGGCATCGACCCGGACGGCACCGACCCGGCCGCCCCCGCCGGAGGGGCCGAACGCGCTCCGCTGGGCCGCGCGGGGCAGCCGGACGACGTCCTCAACGCGGCGGTCTTCCTCGCCTCCGGCGAGGCTTCGTACATCACCGGGGCCCATCTCGTCGTGGACGGCGGCTGGTCGGCCGTGCGGCCCGGCTGAAAGGACATCTCATGGACAAGGTCAGTACCTCGGCCGCCCACGCGGTCGCCGCCATCCCCGACGGCGCGTCCCTTGCGGTGGGCGGCTTCGGCCTCAGCGGCATCCCGGACACATTGATCCGCGCCCTGCACGAGCACGGCGCCACCGGCCTGCGGGTGGTGTCCAACAACTGCGGCACCGACGGACACGGCCTGGGCATCCTGCTGAAGGCCGGGCGCCTTTCCCGTGTCACCGGCAGCTACGTCGGCGAGAACAAGGAGTTCGCCCGCCAGTACCTTTCCGGCGAACTGGAAGTCGAACTCGTCCCGCAGGGCACCCTCGCCGAGCGGCTGCGCGCCGGCGGCAGCGGCATCCCCGCCTTCTTCACCCCGGCCGGCGTGGGCACCCAGGTGGCCAACGGCGGTCTGCCCTGGCGCTACCGCCCGGACGGCCAAGTGCACACGGCGTCCCCGGCCAAGGAGACGCGCGCCTTCGACGGCTCGGCCTACGTCCTGGAGCACGGCATCACCACCGACTTCGCCCTCGTACGGGCCTGGCGGGGCGACCGGCACGGCAATCTCGTCTTCCGCAAGGCGGCCGCGAACTTCAATCCGCTCGCCGCCATGGCCGGCCGCGTCACCATCGCCGAGGTCGAGGAGCTGTGCGAGCCGGGCGACATCGACGCCGACGCCGTGCATGTGCCCGGCATCTTCGTCCAGCACGTCGTCGCGCTCACCGCCGGCCAGGCCGCGGCCAAGACCATCGAGAAGAGGACCGTACGCGCATGAGCACACCCACCGGCTGGACCCGCGCGCAGATGGCCGCCCGCGCCGCCCTGGAACTGCGGGACGGTTCCTACGTGAATCTGGGCATCGGCCTGCCCACGCTGATCCCCAATTACCTGCCGGCCGGTGTGCACGTCGTGCTGCACTCCGAGAACGGCATTCTGGGCACCGGCCCCTATCCCGACGAGGCCGCCCTCGACCCGGATCTGATCAACGCGGGCAAAGAGACCGTCACCGTGCTGCCCGGCGCCAGCTTCTTCGACTCCGCCACCTCCTTCGGCATGATCCGCGGAGGGCACATCGACCTCGCGGTCCTGGGCGCGATGCAGGTCTCCGCCGCCGGAGACCTCGCGAACTGGATGATCCCCGGAAAGATGGTCAAGGGCATGGGCGGCGCCATGGACCTCGTACACGGTGCGCGCCGCGTCATCGCGCTGATGGAGCACACCGCCAGGGACGGCAGCGCGAAGATCCTCCAGGAGTGTGCCCTGCCGCTGACCGGAGAGCGGTGCGTCGACCTCATCATCACGAACCTCGGGGTCCTCGACGTCACCGAGCACGGTCTTGCCCTGGTGGAGACGGCACCAGGTGTGACCGTCGACGACATCCACCGCCTCACCGACGCTCCCGTGCGTGTCCAGGCGGAATCGGCGGGCTGCTGAGCCGAGAGGGCCAGGAGCGCGGCGTCGCGCTCTCCCCCTCACCGAGAGCGCGACGCCGGCCCGGAACGGCGCTGCCGGCGCGGGTCAGGTTCGCGCCGGCACCGCCGTGGGTCCCCGCCGTCCCGCGGAGCGGCTGTGGTGCCGGGCGGCGGGGAGTCTCAGGCTGCCCGGTCGTCGGTCACCTGGTCGGACAGCTCGTGTCTGCCCGGTCCGACGGCAACGGCGGGGCGGTCGGGCAGGTGGACGATCGCCGTGCAGCCGGCGGGTACCGTCACCTCGACGCTGAGCACGCCCGCGGACAGTTCCCAGGCGATGGCGGCGTCACCGTGGGGGGTGGTGTGCCGGGCGCGGGCCCAGGTCAGTCCGGCGCCGGGGCGCGGGCGGAACTCGATGGTGCGGTAGCCGGGCCGGGTGGCGGAGATGCCGGCGACGACGCGGTGCAGCCAGTCGGCGACGGCGCCCAGGGCGTAGTGGTTGAAGGAGGTCATGCCGCCCGGGTTGAGTGTCCCGTCGGGGCGCATGCTGTCCCAGCGTTCCCAGATGGTGGTCGCGCCCATGGTCACGGTGTACAGCCAGGACGGGCACTCGGTCTGGGTCAGCAGCCGGTAGGCGGCGTCGATGTGGCCGGTGTCGGTGAGCGCGTCGCAGATCAGCGGGGTGCCGACGAACCCGGTCGCAATCTTGGCGTCGTTCTCGTCGACGAGTTCGGCCAGGCGGTTGCCCGCCTGCTCGCGCTGCTCGTCGGTGTCCAGGAGGTCGAAGACGAGCGCGATGGCGTAGGCGGTGGGGCTGTCGCTGGTCATACGGCCGGAAGCCAGGAGGTAGCGGCCGCGGAAGGCCCGGGCTACCTCGTCGGCCAGCAGGTCGTAGGCGCGCGCCGTGTCGCTCTCGCCCAGTTCCGCCGCGCTTCGGGCGAGGTGGCGGGCGGAGTGCGCGAAGTAGGCGGTGGCGACGAGGTAGCGGTCGGTGCGGGTGGCGGCCGGGTCGTCGGGCGGTGCGGCCGGGTCGAGCCAGTCCCCCAGCTGCCGGCCGCTGTTCCACAGGCGGCCGGGTCCGGCCAGTCGGGTTTGGAGGTCGACCCAGGCGCGGGCCATCGGGAAGTGCCGGCGCAGGAATTCGAGGTCACCGAAGCGCTGGTAGAGCACCCAGGGCGTGAGGGTGGCGACGTCTCCCCATGCGGCGCCGGGCTGGATCGGTGTCCACTGGGGTCCGCCGGGGATGACGGGGACGTACCAGGGGACGGTGCCGTCGGGCAGTTGTTCCGCGGCGACGTCGGTGAGCCAGGAGTCGAGCATGCCGGCGCAGTCGTACAGGAAGCTGGCGGTGGGGGCGAAGACCTGGATGTCGCCGGTCCAGCCCAGGCGTTCGTCGCGCTGGGGGCAGTCGGTGGGCAGGTCGACGAAGTTGCCGCGCATGCTCCATACGACGTTCTCGTGCAGCCGGTTGATCTGTTCGTCGCTGCACTCGAACCAGCCGGTGCGCCGCATGTCGGTGTGGTAGACGCGCGCCGTGATGTGATCCGGGGTCAGTTCGCCGCTCCAGCCGGTGATTTCGGCGTAGCGGAAGCCGTGGAGGGTGAAGCGCGGCTCCCAGGTGAGGGCGGCTCCGTCGAGGATGAGGGTGTCGGTGGAGACGGCCTCGCGCAGGGGGCGGGTGGCGAGTTCGCCGTTCTGCAGGACTTCGGCGTGGCGCATGGTGATGCGGGTGCCGGGTTTGCCTGTGGCGGTGATGCGGAGTCGACCGACGAGGTTCTGGCCGAAGTCGAGCAGGTAGCGGCCGTCGTCGGTGCGGGTGATGGTGCGCGGTGGTATCTCCCGGGTGCAGCGCACGGGTGGTCCCTGGGGGGCGGTCAGGGTGTGCGGGTCGCGGTGGTGGACGGCGACGGGCTGCCAGCCGGCGGTGGCGTGCCGGGGTGTGGACCAGGACGCGTCGTGGAGGCGCGCGTCGAAGGTCTCTCCCTCGTAGAGGCCGGTGGTGAGGATGGGGCCGGGTGCGGCCTGCCAGGTGGCGTCGGTGGGGATCGTGGTGGTGGTGCCGTCGGTGTGGGTGATTTCGAGTTGGGCGATGAGGGACTGGTCGGTGCCGTAGATGTTGCGGGTGCCGCCGTCGAAGCCGATGCGGCCGCGGTACCAGCCGTCGCCGAGCCAGGCGCCGATGGTGTTGGGGCCCTCGGCGAGATGGCGGGTGACGTCGTAGGTGTAGTAGCGCAGGCGCTGTCCGTAGACGGTCCAGCCGGGGGCGAGAGCGTCGTCGCCGACGCGCCGGCCGTTGATCTCGGCCTCGAACAGGCCGTGGGCGGTGATGTACAGGCGGGCGCGGGCGACGGTCTTGGCCAGGGTGAAGTCCCTGCGGACGCGGGCCGGCCGGCGGTCGCTGTCGGGGTTCTCCTTCCAGGGGGCGCCGACGGGCCGGGCGTGCCAGTCGGCGGGCTCGAGCAGGCCGGCTTCCACGGTGGAGGGGGCGCTCCACGGGGAGGGGGTCTCGGGGCCGTGCCAGGTGCGCACGCGCACGTGGGCGCGGGCGCGTGAGGAGAGGGCGGTGGTGGGCCAGGGGACGAGATGGCGGATGCCGGCGGCGATGCGGCCGGTGCGGTGGATGCGGCCGTCGCGGTCGATTTCCAGTTCGTAGGCCTCCTGGGGGGCGGGTGCGTCCGTGTGCCAGGACAGGCGGGGTTCGGGGATGCCGATCCCGAGTCCGTCACGCAGGTGCTCGAACGTGACGGGGGCGGGCTGAGAGGTCACAGAGGAGGGGCCTTCCATGAGGTGGGCGTGGTCACCGGGGGCGGTGGTGATCAGCCCTTGACGGCGCCGGACGTGAGGCCCTTCATCACCTTCTGGTTGAGGAAGAGGTAGATCACGAGCGTGCCGAAGACGTTGAGGCAGATCGCGGCGAACAGGGGGCCGTACTGGGTGGCGCCGAAGTCGCCGGTGAAGTTGAGCAGGCCGACCTGGATGGTGCGCAGGTCCTGGCTGTTGGTGAAGGTCAGGGCGATGAGGAGGTCGTTCCAGATGAAGAAGAACTGGACCAGGCCGACGGTGAGGAGGGCGTTGCGGACCAGGGGGACGCTGATGGTCCAGAAGGCGCGCAGGATGCCGGCGCCGTCGATGGTGGCGGCTTCGAACAGTTCGCGGGGTACGGACCGGTAGTAGGTGGCCATCATGAAGACGGTCAGCGGGAGTCCGGTGCCGGTGTACGTGAGGATGAGGGGCCACAGGGTGCCGGAAAGACCGGTCTGGAAGTAGACGGTGAACAGCGGCAGCAGGATCATCTGCGGGGGCACCATCATGCCGGTCAAAAACACCAGCAGGGTGAGGTTGCGCCCCTTCCACACCATGATCTGCAGGGCGAATCCGGCGGCGGTGCCGAGCAGCAGCATGAGGGCGAGTGCGGGCACGACGGCCAGGAGGCTGTTCTGGACGTACAGGCCGATGTTGCCGGTGGTCCACGCTTCGGCGTAGTTGCCCCACTCCCATGTGCTGGGCAGGCTCCAGGTGGAGTGGTTGAGGTAGTCGCTGTTGGACTTCAGCGACGTGAGGAACATCCAGGTCAGCGGGTAGATCTCGACGATCAGCAGCAGCGTGATGACGATCTTGACCCACAGGCGGGTGCCGCCTCGGCGGCGCGGGGCGCGCCGCGGGGCGGGGGTTCTGGGGTGGGTGGAGGTGCCCGTGGCCTGGGTGCGGGTGGTGTCGAGGGCCATGGGTTTCAGTCCTTCGTGAGGTCGCGCCGGGAGACGCGGAAGACGACCAGGGTCACCAGCAGGCACACGATGGTCAGCAGCAGGGCGATGGTGCTGCCGTAGCCGTAGTCGCCGTAGGTGAACGACGTCTGGAACATGTAGAGGGTCAGCGGTGAAGTGCTGTTGCCGGGGCCGCCGTTGGTCAGCGCGATGATCGAGTCGAAGGCCTTGAGGGTGCCGTTGATGCTGAAGATCAGTGAGGACATGAGTACCGGGAAGGACATCGGCAGCACGATGTGGCGGATCAGGCGCAGTCCGGCCGCTCCGTCCAGGCGGGCCGATTCCAGGACCTCGTCGGGGATGTCGACGAGTCCGGCGAAGAGCAGGACGGCGTAGAAGCCCATGGACCGCCAGATGTCCATGCCGATCAGGACCCAGAAGGCGTGGCCGGAGCTGCCGAAGAAGTCGATGGATTCGATGCCGACGGCGTTGAGCAGGGAGTTGACCGGTCCGGTCTGGGGGCCCACCTGGAAGAGGTTCTTGAACAGCAGTCCGACGGCGACGGTGGGCAGCACCACGGGGAAGAAGACGAGGGTGCGGATGAGCGCGGAGGCCTTCTTGAGGAAGAAGACGTAGAGCAGGGCCAGGAGGTAGCCGGCGACGACCTGACCGACGGTGACGGCGACCGCGTACTTGGCGGTGAACCACAGGGCGTGACGGACGTCGGGGTCGGTGAACAGGCGGTGGAAGTTGTCCAGGCCGTTGCCGGTGAACCCGTCGATCGTGTTGCCGCTGGTGAAGCTGTATCCCAGTGACCACAGCGTCGGGACCAGCATGATCAGGGAGTAGACGAGGAGGGCGGGGCCGAGCAGGAGCAGGACGGCCCGGCGGTCACCGAGGACGCGGTGCATGGGTGGAGTCCACTTCGTGAAGGAGGCGTGGGGCGGGGCGGGCGGTTCAGGCCCGGCGGGCCCGAACCGTCAGTGCGTGCGCCTCACTTGCTCGACAGGGCGTCCTGCACGGTCTGCATGAACTGCTTGGGGCTCATGCTGCCGCTGACCAGGCCGGCCGCGTTGGTCTGGCTGACCGTGGTGGCCTTGGTGCTGAAGAGGGCCTCGAACCACAGGACGTTCTGCTTGGAGTCGCTGATGGTCTTGCGGACCTGTCCGGTGACCTCGTTGGCGTCCTTGACGTCGGTGCTGGTCTTGAAGCCGGATATGGAGCCCTGGTCCTTGAGGGCGGTGCTGCCGTAGTTCTCGGCGATGCAGGTGACCCAGTCGCCGGTCTTGGCGTCGGTGTTCTTGCCCAGGGTGATGCCCAGGCCGACGTTGGAGGGGTACTGGTCGACGGAGCCCTTGCCGCCGGTGACGGCGGGGAAGGGCATGAAGCCGATGTTGTCGGCGCCCACCGTGTTCTGCTTCGGGTCGGCGATGTTGGTCAGCGCCCAGCTGCCCATGTAGAGCATGGCGGCCTTGCCGGTGAGGAACTGGTTGAAGGAGGTGTCGTAGTCGATGGAGCCGACGCCCTTGCCGAAGTAGCCCTTCTTGCCCAGATCGGCGACCTGTCGGGCGGCCTTCACGTAGGCCGGGTCGGTGAGCTTGGCCTTGCCGTCCTTGACGTCCTGCAGCGCGTCCGGTCCCAGGCTGCGGTACAGGTAGCCGCTGATGAGGCGGGTCAGCGGCCAGCCCAGCTGGCCCGAGGCGGAGAAGGGCTGGGTGCCCTTGGCCTCGAGCCTGGCCGCGGCCGCGGTCAGTTCGCTCCAGGTACCGGGCACCTCGATGCCGTTCTCGGCGAAGATCTTCTTGTTGTAGAAGATGCCCTCGATGTTGTACTCGTACGGCAGGACCTGCATCTTCCCGCCGTACAGGGCCTTGATGGTGGAGATCGCGGCGGGCTCGACCCGGTCGAGGACACCGAGCTTGTCGAGCTCCTTCTCCAGGTCTGCGATCTTGCCGGACTTGTAGAGCTGCTCGGTCAGGGCGGGGGCGTTGCCCGCGGCGAACTGCACGGGCAGCGCGTCCTGGCCCGCCAGGAGTTGCAGCTTCTGGTCGAGGCCGCTCTGGGGGACGCTTTCGACCTTCAGCGGCAGCGCCTTGTGCTCGTCCGCGCAACGTCCCTTGGACAGGGTGCCCAGGGCGGTCTTGACCGTGGAGTTCTCGTTGACGGTCAGGTAGCTGAAGTTCTTGGGAGCAGAGGCGGATCCGCCTCCGGTGCCACCGCAGGCTGCGGTGAAGAGGGCCAGTGCGGCGGTGCTCGCGGTCAGAGCGGCGAGCCGGCCCTTTTTTCTGGCGGCGGACGAGTCGGTGTTCACGGCGTGCTCCCAGTCATCGTTGAACGGAGGGTGCGGCGAGGCCTGCGGGAAGAGGCAGGGATGCAGCGGAGAGTTTGTATAACGTTCTCCACGCGAAGTGGCACCACAGTGCACGCAGTCCGCACCAACGTCAAGACATGACGGCGTAACATCGAGGAAAGCCCGCGCACATCTGGCGCTCATGGGCAGAAATCATGTAGACCGTTACATCATCGAGTGAGAGCCGAGGGCGCGCAGCATGCCGGAGCCTGAACAGAGAAAACGCGTGACCATCACCGACGTGGCCCAGCACGCGGGCGTGTCCACCGCGGCGGTGTCCAAGGTGCTGCGCAACGCCTACGGAGTCAGTGCGGCGATGCGGGAGAAGGTCCGCGCCTCCATGACCGCCCTCGACTACCGGCCGCACGCCGCCGCCCGCGGCATGCGGGGCCGCACCTACACGATCGGCGTCCTCCTGGACAACATCCGCAACACCTTCTTCGCCGACATCCTCGACGGTGTGCGCGACCAACTGCGCGACAGCGACTACACGATCATGATCGGTGCCGCCGGATTCGGCGCCCGGGACCAGGCTAAGGTCATTCGCTCCATGGTCGACCGGCAGATGGACGGACTGATCCTGATCGCGCCGGGCACCCCGCGCGAAGAAGTCCTGGCCGTCGCCCGCGACACCCCCACCGTGGTCATCGGCCACCACGACGCATCCGACGCCCACGACTCCGTCGCCGACGCCGACGCGGCCGGCGCCGCCCTGGTCGTCGACCACCTGGTCGCACTCGGCCACCGCGACATCGCCCTGGTCTCCTCCCCCGGCTCTCGCGCCAGCCACTGGAAACAGACCCCGGAGATCGAACTGACCCGCGGCTACACACAGGCCATGGAACGGCACGGGCTCGGCGATCACGTACAGATCTGCAAGGCGGCCTACTCCGACGAAGGCGGCCGCAAGGCGGGCCTGCACCTGCTGTCAGCCGCCCGCCGCCCCACCGCCGTCATGACGGGCGCCGACGTCGCCGCCCTGGGTGTCTGGCGCGCGGCCCACGACGTGGGCCTGCGGGTCCCGCAGGACGTCTCCATCGCCGGCTACAACAACACCGCCGTCGCCGACCTGGCCACCGTCCAGCTCACCAGCGTCGACCAGGCCGGACACGACATGGGTGCCACCGCCGCCCGCCTGCTCATCGAGCGGGTGGAAGGCCGGCGCGACCGTGCCGTGCAGGCCACCATGACCCCCCGGCTGGTGGTGCGCTCCAGCACCACCGCACCCACGGCCGCGCCCGAGCAGGTGTGACAACGGAGTTGAGAGACAAACCGTGAAGCAACGCGTGGGCATGATCGACGTCGCCCGGGAGGCCGGTGTCTCCCTGGGCACCGTCTCCAACGTCTACAACCAGCCCGACCGGGTCTCCCCCGCCACCCGGCTGCGGGTCCAGAGGGCCATCGACCGCCTGGGCTACGTACGCAGCGAGACCGCACGCGTGCTGCGCGGACGCCCCTCACGGATCATGGCCATCGTCGTGCACGACCTGGCCAACCCCTTCTGCATCGCCCTGGTGCAGGGCGCGGAGCAAGCCGCCCGCCGGGCGGGACTGGGCATCATGGTCTGCAACAGCGCCGGCGACCCCGCCGAAGAGACGCGCTACGCGTCACTGCTGATCGAGCACCGCATCCGCGGGGCACTGATCGCCCCGACCGATTCGTCCGGACAGTCGATCACCGCGATGCGGCGCAGCGAGATGCCCCTGGTGGTGGTCGACGACTCCAGGCCCGGCCGCGACGCATGCTCGGTCGCCGTCGACGACGTCCTCGGCGGTGAACTGGCGACCGCCCACCTGCTCGCCGCAGGGCACCGGTCCATTCTGTTCGTCGCCGGCCCCGCCCGTCTGCCGCAGATCCAGGCCCGCAGCCGCGGAGCACTCAGAGCCCTGGCCCGGGCCAGGCTGCCCGCCTCCGCGGTGACGCAACTCGACTGCGAGAAAATGACGGTGACCGCGGGCCGGGACGCCGCAGCCCGGATCCTGGGCATGCGCACCCTGCCGACCGCCGTCTTCTGCGCGAACGACCTGCTGGCGACCGGAGTCCTGCAAAGACTCTTCGAAGCCGGAATCCGCGTCCCCGAGGACATCGCCCTTGTCGGCTACGACGACATCGAGCACGCCGCGGCAGCAGCCGTACCGCTCACCTCCGTCCGGCGCCCCGCGCGCCTCATGGGAGCACAAGCGGCCAACCTGCTCATCGACAAGACCTCCTCCGCCTCCCCCGTGGAACACACCCACCGGCAGGTCGTGCTCCGGCCGGAACTGGTCGCACGCCGCTCCTCGTCCAGACCGGGCATGCACGTTCCCGCCCGGCCGTGACGGTCAGGCCAGGTCCAGGAAACTCCAACGGGCGTCCGGCCGGGCACCGCTCAGCCACTTGCCGCAGTTCTGGAGCACGACCGGGCTCGACGTGATGTGCTGCGTGCCCGTGCCGAGGTCGCGCAGGAAACGGTCGACCGGGCCGCGACGGATCGCCGCCGAGCCGGCCCAGCGGTGGACGGTGCGGCCCACCTCGTACACGGTCGAAGTCGTGTGGTTCAGGACGAGACGGATCAGAGTGTCCTGCTCCGTGCTCGGCAACCCGCCCTCATCCAGAGTCCGTTCGACGCCCTGCCAGACGTCGTTCACCCAGGCCCGGGCCGCCCGGAACCCGGCCTCCGCCGTCGCGTACTCGGCGTGGAACTGGGAGGTGTCGACCGCGGCGGCCCGCGATCCGGTCCGCTCCGCGGCGACTTGCTTCAGCTCGTCCAGGAGCCGCCGTCCGACGCCGAGGGCCCACCCCGTGTGCCCGATCGCCGACAAGTCGACCAGTCCCAGGCGGTAGACGGCACCGCCGTTGACCGGCGTGTCCGTGGTCGCGACGTAGGTGTACTCGTGCGGCACGTACACGTCGGTGCAGTGGTAGTCGACGCTGTCTGTCGCGCGCAGGCCGAGCACGTCCCAGTTGCCGTCCAGGGTCACCTGCGCCTTCGGCATCGCCAGGACCCGCAGTTCACCGGTGCCCTCGACCTGGATCGCGCTGTGGATGTGAGTGGCGTGCGCCATCCCGGAGGCGAACTGCCACTGGCCGCTGACCCGATAACCACCCTCCACGGGGACGGCCCGGCCGGGGCGCGTGCCGTGCCCGGAGAGCAGCGCGTACTTCCCGTTCGGTACATCGGGGAACAGTTCGGCCGCCGCCTCGCCGGCGAGGTACGCCGCAGTGGTCCCGGTCATCAGCTGCAGCGCGAACATGGTCCACCCCGCCGCGGCGTCGTGGTAGCTCACCCGCTCCACCGTCTCGATCAGCTGCCGCGGTGCGAACTCGTATCCGCCCAGGCTCAGCGGGAGCTCGGCCCGGACGATCCCGGCCGCCAGCAGTGCCCCCGCCGTCTCCTGCGGCAGTCTTCCCAACTCCTCGGCTGCCTCGGCCCGTTCGTCGAGCATCGAGCCGAGCGCGTCGATCCGCTCCAGCACCCCCGCCAGTTCCGTACTGACATGCAGCCGTCCCCTGTCCCCCATCACATTCCTCTCCCTGTGGCCTGATTTCGCGCCGGAGGACGGGAGCAGCGCACCTCGGCATCCGCATCCAGCCACATACCGAGCCTGATCCAGCCTCGCTCGCGTTCTTCCGCATCCGTTGCTTCCCACCAACACCGCCCGCTCCTATGGTGAGACGTAACCAAGAGCGTGCCGGGGGGTGAGACCGATGGCCATCACCGAGATAGCAGTAGCTGTGATCACGACCGGGCCTGCCTATATTGCGGTCTGGTTGACCGCCCGCAAGCCCCAGCCCGATGCGGCACCAACGCAGACCTGTGCGCATGCCGCCGTCTGCGAGCAGTGCGAAGACCGAGTCGCCGCCGCCGACGTCATGCCGAGCCACCGGGCATTCTGGGCTCTCGCGGCCTAACCCCCTCCCTTCGCCATACGGCGGCCGCGCCCACCCCACTGCCATCGGGGCGGGCGCGGCCGGCCGCGTTACTCCTCGTCGCGCAGCCGGGCGGCCAAAGAGGTGAGCGGCTCGGTGTCCTCGGTGTGGCCCAGGGTGACCAGGCGGGAGATCGCCGCTTCGAGGCGGGTGAGGGCGGGGGCGGGGCGTTCGAGGTAGATGCCCTCCACGGCGCTCGCGAGACGGACGCACTCGGCCCATTCACCGGCGCGATGCGCGTCCTCCGCTCCCGGTTCGCCGAGCAGGGCCAGGGCCTTCTCCAGGGCTGCCAGGGCGTCTTCATACGTACCGGCGTGTGCGTTGACCCGCCCGTATTCGTAGGCCAGCGCGGTGTCCAGGGAGCGGCCGTGGGTCTCGTACCCGGCGGCGCGGGCCTCGTCGGCGATCCGGCCGGCGTCGGCGAGGTAGGTGAGGGCACCGGCCAGGCCGTCGGCGCCCTGTTGGCGGCTCTGGAGCAGGGCGAGTTCGCGCAGGCAGTTGCTGAGCTGTTCGTAACGAGGGGCTCTGGCGTGGGCGGCGAGCGCTTGGTCGGCGGCCTCGCGGGCCCGGTCGAACTCGCCGGATTCGCCGAGGAGTACGGCCGTCTCGCCGGCGATCATGGCGTGGCTGGCCGGGTCGTCGTCCCAGCCGGCCGATTCGGCCGCGAGGGCGGCGAACTCCACCGTGGCGGCCTTGAGGTCCTCCCCGGCGTGCAGCGCCCGGGCCCGGATCAGGCGCAGTTGGGCCGCGAGGCGGTCGTCCAGCTCGCCGGTGGCGACGTCCGGTTCGGCCAGGAGGGAGTCGAGCAGGGCGATGCAGTCCTCGATGCGTCCCAGATCGAGGCTGAGCTGAGCCGCGTTGCTGTAGGTGCAGAACGCGTCGACGCGGTTGCCGTGACGAAGGTCGAGCTCCGCCGATCGCGTCAGGTGCCGCAGCGCCTCGTCGGGGCGGTCAAGGCGCATGCAGGCTTCGGCCAGATCGCCGTGGAGGCGGGTGGCGTCGACCGCCTCGGCCGGCCAGTCGGCCGCCAGGCGCAGGCCCTCGGTCAGGTCCGCGTGCGCGCCTTGCGCGTCTTGCAGGCCCAGTTGGAGTCGGCCGCGCAGTGCGAGCGTGCGGGGCAGGTGCCAGGCGGGGCCGTGCGTCTTGAGCTGGTCCAGGAGGGCGTCGGCCTCGGTGACCGCGGCGAGCAGGGCGCCGGAGAGGGCGTGGGTGGTGGCCCGCAGCAGCCGGGCGCCGGAGAGCTGTGCGGCGAGGTCGTGCCGGGTGGCGAAGGCCTGCAACAGGTTGATCTCGGCGAAGACCGGCTCGACGTGCTCGGGGCTGCGCGATGTCTGCAGGCGCAGGGCGAGCGCGGTCGCCCGCATGCGCAGCAGTCGGGCCTCCTGGTAGGGGACGAGGCCAGGTGTCTGTTCGTGCAGGCTGACCATGGTCGCGTGGGCGGCCAGCAGCATGCTCGTCTTCGCCTCGGCCCCGTCGCCCTCCGGTGCGGGGATTTCGGCTTCGGCGAGCAGGGCGCCGGCGCGGGCGAGGGCCGCCTGGCCCGGTGCGCCGGCGTCTTCGTACAGGCCCGCGGCCTCTTCGTGCAGGGCGGCGGCGTCGGCGTACTCGTCCTTGTGGGCGGCCCGGTTGGCCTCGTCGGTCAGCAGGTCCGCGCGCAACTGGGCGAGCGGGCCCACGGCCGGGTCCCGGGGGTGGGTGTAGGAGCGGGCGGTGACGAGCGTGCGCAGCCGCTTCCAGCAGTCCGCCTCGTCCGGGTGACCCTGCTCGTCCAGGGCCCGTGCCCGGAGGATGAGTTCGGACAACGACTCGGGGACGAGCTCGGTCGCGGGGGCGACGGGCGCTGCGGCCGGCGCGGCCGGGGCCACCTCGTCCAGGCCGCGGGTGCGCAGGGTCAGTTCCAGCGCGTCCAGGAGCGGGGCACGGTCGAGGCGGGTTCTGCGGCGGTCGGTGTGGGCCGTGGTTCCGTTGCGGGCGTCGAAGCGGGTGGCGAGGTCCTCGGCGCGGCGGCACACCTCGGTGCGCAGGCCGGCCACCGTCCAGGTACGTCCCGCGTATCCGGCGGCGGGCAGATCACCGTGCCCGAGGACTTCGACGCGCTGGAGGAGGACCTCCACGCCGGTGAGGAAGTCGAACAGGTCCAGCGGCGAGTCCACCTCCTCGAACAGGTTCCGGTTCTCGGCGAGCAGTTCGAGACCGCGTGCCTCGTTGCCGGTCAGCGCGCAGAACTCCAGGTGCCTGCCGACCTCGCCGGACATCGAGGGGTTGCGGCGGCAGCCGCGGTAGCCGGCGAGGTGCAGTGCGCGGGCCCGCTCGGTGTGGCCGGTGCGCACCAGGGGCAACAGGGCGTACGAGATGGAGCGGGCCGGTTCCTCCTGGCAGGACTCCTTGCCGGCGAGGACGGGCTCCCAGGCGCGCAGTGCCCGCTCGTCGTCGCCTGCCGCCAGGTGGTGGCGGGCGCGCTCGCAGGTTTCGCAGGCCTCGCAGTCGCTGAACGGGGTGCGGGTGCGGCCCGCCCACAGCTCGTAGGCCAGGTCCGTGTCCTGACCGAGGTGCGCGGCGAGCTGGTAGGCCTGTCCGTAGTAGGGCTGCAGGCCCAGGTCTGCCTTCACGTATCGGTCGCGCATCTCCGTGAGCCACTGGTGCAGGCTGGACAGCGGTACCTCGGGCAGGGCGCGCAGGGCGTGCGCCACCCATTTGAACCGCCAGAACAGCATGTGGCGAAGGCGCTCGTCGAAGACGTCGGGCTGCTCGTCGAAGAGGGTGATCAGGCGGGCGAAGACGACGGGCGACTTACGGGGCTCGGAGCCGTAGGTGTAGGCCTCCTGGAGTTCGAGCAGCGCGTGGACGAGCGGGACGGGCTGCGCGAACTGCTCGGCGGCGTCGACGAGTTCCTCGGCCGTGAGGGTGCGGGTGCGGCCGTAGGGACGCCGGTCGTTCTCCTGCAGCGCCTCGTAGAGCGCGTCGGTGGTCTGGGGTGCGGTCGGCATCGTCAGCTGTCCTTGCGCAGGGCGTGGGCGAGAAGGTCGAGGAAGGAGCGGTTGATCAGGCTCGATTCGGCGGGCCTGAGCGGGCGCCGGGACAGCAGCGCGGCCTGGCCGTAGAGGGCTTCGGCGCTGGTGCGGGCCAGCTCGGGCTCATCGATGGCGACGGCGGTGCGCACCAGCGGGTTGAGTTGGTTGAGGATCAGCTGGGCTCGCGGGGCCTCCTGGCGCAGGGCGCCGAGGATGTCGCCCCACAGGCCGCCCTCCTGCTCCCGGGCCAGCTGGGAGCGGGTGCGCTCGTGCCGGGCCTCGCGGCTGTCGATGAGGAGGGCGGGGGCGGAGGCGGGCTGGAAGGTGCGCAGCGCGACGTCGCAGTCGAAGACGGCGAGGGCGTCGCGGGCCCGGGCGAGGTAGGCCGCGGCGGCCAGTTCCGTCTCGCGGTCGACGGGGTCCAGGTGGGCGGTGAGGACGGCCGGGTCGAGGTCGGCGACGCTGACCTCGGGCCTGATCTCGGGCAGCCGGTGGACCAGTTCACGGTCGTAGGTGTAGCCGCCGTTGACGACGCCCAGGCCGGCGGCCGAGGCGATCGCCGCGATCTGCCGGAACTCCTCCACGCTCGACGTCACGAGCACGGTGCGGTGGGTACGCGCGAATGCGTCGAGGGTGGTGTGCCCGTCACTGGTCTCGAACGGCAGCCAGGGCAGCAGCATCCGCAGGATCTCGTCGTCGTGCACCGCCAGCGACTTCACGGCCAGGTGATGGGCTTGCAGGAAGCGGGCGAGCAGGTCGGGGTCGCTGGCGGCGGCCCGGGCGATCCACGCGCGCAGCCGCTCGGCGAGGGCCTCGCGGACGGCGGCGAGAGTGTCGTCTTCGTACAGGGACTCGCGGGACGCGGTCGGGCGCAGGCTCTCGGCGTCGACGACGCAGCGCACGAAGAACGCCCACTCGGGCAGGATCTCCTCGGCCTGCTCGGACAGCAGCATGCCCTTGACGTGCACTCGGTGACCGTGGCGGCGCCCGGCCGGCACCGCCTCGGGCAGCACGCACGCGATGCCCTTCAGGCCCACGGCCGGCAGGTCGAGCTCGATGGTGTCCAGCGGCGTGAACCCGAAGGCCTCCTCGCCGTAGGCGGCAAGGGCGCGGGAACGGGCCCCGGGTGTGGGGTGCGTACGCGCCCAGGGTGCGGGCTCCGCGTTGATACGGGCGCCGGGGCCGCGTGAGCCGCCCGTGCCGTCGTCGAAGGTCACCGGGTGGCGCAGCAGGGAGCCGAAGTGCCGGGCCAGCGCGTGCACCTGCGACGGCCGCGTCCACTCGCCCGCGTCGGCGCGCGGCGTCAGCGTGACGGTGGTGCCGGGCCGGGGGCGGGCGGAGGCGGGCAGGGCGCGGACGGTGTAACTGCCGTCGCCGCGACCGCGCCATTCCACGACGGGGGCGTCGGGAGTGCGGGCGGAACGGCTGACGACGTGGATCTCGTCGGCGACCAGGAAGCAGGAGAGCAGGCCGATGCCGAACTGGCCGATGAAGTCGCCGCGTTGCTCGACGAGTTGCTCGGTGCGTTTGCTGCTGCGGCCGATCGTGGCGAGGAAGGCGTGGACGTCGGCTTCGGTGAGTCCCACGCCGTCGTCCTCGACGCGCACCACCGCGCCGTCTGCGTACAGGCGGATACCGAAGGCCTCGGCGGGGGCCTCCGGTGCGAGGCCGTGCCGGGCGGTCAGCGCGTCCACCGCGTTCTGCAGGAGTTCGCGCAGGTAGACACGGGGGCTGGAGTAGAGGTGGTGGGAGAGGAGATCGACGAGACCGCGCAGATCCACCTGGAAGGTGCGATCAGCGCCGGCCGGGGTCGCGGCGGTGTGGGGCAGAGTCATGGGCAGTCCGGGGTGGGAGGAGCGAACGTGTGGCGGGCGGACCGGGAGCAGGCGTGCCCCGGCGGTGGCGGTGATGACGGGCGGCCCGGGGAGCGCGGTGTGCGCTCAGGCGTGCCGGTGGTGACGGGCAACCCGGGGCGCGCGGTGTGGGCTCAGGCGTGCCGGTGGTGACGGGCGAACCGCTTCTCGGGCTCGGCGAGGAAACTCCACGGCCAGCTGGTGTAGGCACCGTCGAGCGACTTGAAGACGCGCCGGATCGTATGGCGCTCTTCGGCCAGCGAGAGGGCCATGGCGAACATGTTGAAGTCGCGCTGCCAGCCCGGGCGCCGTACATAGGCGGGGTGAAGGATGGTCCGGTCGGCCGCATCACGCAACTCGTCGCGGATCTCGGGGGTTTCGAGGCACGCCCCGTTGTCCGACTCGACCCAGTCCTCGATGTGCGCCATGGCGAGCACACAGCCGAGACGGTGCCCCTGCGGAGCGCGGGCGAAGGCGTCACGGGCGAACGCCAGGGCCTGGCCCGGCTCGCCGCCCCAGCGGGGCTGCATCTGCGACAGCCATTCCACGTGCGTCTCCAGGTCCAGCGGGTCGCGGCGCAGAGCGGCGTGCAGGCGGGTCTCGTTGATGGCGTGACCCACCGACATGCCGCGGCCGGAGGTGAGCAGGCGACGCCACGGCGTGACCCATTCCGGCCGCAGTTCAGCGGCCTCGAACAGCTGCTCCTCGGCGATGTTGAGCCGCTCGCGGAACACCCGCCACTGCTCCTGCGAGACATTCACGGCGCGGGCGGACGTACGCGCCTCCCAGCCCCAGCTGATGTGCCGTGCCCCGGATATCAGCAGGGCGGTCGCCCGGTGCTCCTTGTCCTCCCTGACGGCCCGGCCGATCCACCCCTGCACACCGTCCAAGTCGGCAAGCTCACCGAGGACGTGGTGGTCACGGCCGAGATCGAAGGGCGCAAGCGCCGCCTTGACCGCCTCCCAGTCACCGGCGTCGGCCGCCTCCACCAGCGCGAGCACTCGCACGTCCCCGAGCGCCCGCAGCGTATACATCCCGTTCTTCTGCCTGCGCGAGACGGGAAGGGCGTACGGATCCGCCTCCGGTCTCTCCTCGCCCCTGCCGAACAGCCTGCCGAGCATGCCGCGCCCTCCCCTGGTCCGCGTGATCGTCCGGTGCAGCATAAGCGGCTGCACCGACACGAACTCCACAGGGTATTCACAGGCGCTTCACGGGCAGGAGAGCAAGCATCGCAGCGGGGGCATGCGGGGATGTCTCTCGCGGTCTCGCGTCCGCGCGACGCATGTGTTGAACTGCGCCACATAATCCGCGCGCGATGGTGGGGTGAAGGCGATGCCGCTCGAGGGCGAGTACGGGCCGAGTCCAGCACGGTGGATTCGCGAACAGGTCGAGCTGTACGAGAGTTCGAACGGCACGCAGGGTACGACGCTCTGGGACACGGGCCTGCCCGTTGTCATTGTCACGATGCGCGGCGCGAAAAGCGGCAAGATCCGGAAGATCCCGCTGATGCGCGTGGAGCACGAGGGCAGCTACGCCGCAGTAGCCTCCAAGGGCGGCTTCCCGCATCATCCTGTCTGGTACTTCAACCTCAAGTCCGACCCGCACGTGGAGCTCCAGGACGGCTCACGACGCCGGGAGATGACGGCCCGTGAGCTGGCCGGGGACGAGAAGGCCCGGTGGTGGCAGCGCGCGGTCGCCGCGTATCCGCCGTACGCCGAGTACCAGGAGAAGACTGACCGCGTGATCCCCGTCTTCGTGCTCGAACCCGTACCCGGCGCTGGGCCGGTGTCCTGTCCCGGCGATTGATCACAGCGGGGCAGGCGTCCTAGCGCCGCAGCTGCTCCGGGGCGATCAGACGCTGGGGCACAGGCAGAGGCAGAGGCACAGGCACAGGCACAGGCGCCGTGCCGGGGGCCCGCTCGGCAGGGGTGCCGCTCAGCGCTCCGCTCATGTAGGCGAACAGCGCTTGGCCGATCGGGTCCGGCAGCGGCGTGCCGTCCTCGGCGTACCGCTCGTACTTCATGAGGTTGTAGCCGATCGCGGCCTGGCGGCGCCCGTCCTGCGTGGACAGTGCCCAGGTCCCCGCCCCGAACACGCCGCCGTCGTGGCCCCAGTACCAGCCGCCGTCGGGCATCTTGAGGGTGTACAGGCCCAGGCCGTAGCGCATCGCCGCCTCCTGCCCCTCCTCCGGCTCGTACGCGGGAACCGTCGTCTTCATCTCCCGCAGCTCCGCCGCGCCGATCAGCTTCCCGCCCAGGAGCTGGCGGTAGAAGTCGTTGAGGTCGTTCATCGTGGAGACCATCGCTCCGGCGGTCCCGGCCCAGGACATGTTGTAGACGCTGTAGTCGCGTGCCGGTTCGATGGCGCCGTAGAGCGACTCGTACATCTTGGCGTGCGGCCCTCGGATGCGGGCCGAGCGCGGGAAGTACGTGTGCCGCAGTCCGGCCTTGCGGATGACATGCTCGGTTATGTACGACTCCGGCTCCTGGCCCGTGACCTTCTTCAGCAGCAGTCCGGCGATGATGTAGTTGGTGTTCGCGTACGCGTATGTGCCGCGCGGGGCCTGCGGCTCGGCCTCCAGGCCCAGGCGGACCAGCTGCTCGGGCGCCAGCTCCCGGAACCGGCCCTCGTCCAGGGCGCCTTGCGGGTCCGTCAGCAGCTTGGGGAAGGCCGGCAGTATGTAGTCCGCGATGCCGCTCGTGTGGTTGAGCAGCATCCGCACCGTCACCTTTCGGCCCCGCTCGCCCGGCACCAGTTCGGGTAGGTAGTCGCCGACCGGAGCGTCCAGGTCGATGCGTCCCTTGGCCACTTGCTGGAGGACGGCCACCGAGGTGAAGGTCTTGGTGATGCTACCGATCCGGTGTTCGTAGTCGGGGCGCATCGGCCGCCCGGTGCCGATGTCGGCGACGCCTGTCGCGCCCCGCCACCGCTCGGACCCGTCCCTGACCGATGTATAGGCCCCGTACATCCCTGCCTGGTGGAACGCATCGAGCGAGGCGCGCAGCGCCTTCCGGTCGAGGTCGGACGTGCCGGAGACGGTGGATGCGGCGGCCGGGACGGAGTGCGATGGCGGGGCGGCGGCCCCGGCCGGAAGCACACCGACGGCGAGAGACAGCAGGACCGTCGACGCCACGGTGGCCAGGCGCACTCTGCGGCGGTCGGGGCGAAGACTCGGGTGGGTATGGGGCATGGGAGGGTCCCGTCTGATCAGGTGGGCGCGGCGGACGACTCCATCCTCGGTGCGCCACACCGTCCATCCCTCCACCCTTGGAACGACCCTGTTCACAGGAAGACATGACGTTTGTCAGGTTCGAACCCGCGAAGGCGTGTGCAAGCGGCCCGGACTCGGCGCGGGGCACGCCCCCGTCCAGCGCCCGCACCGCTGTCGCCAAACCCCCTCAACTGCCGTGGCCCGGCGCTTTCTTCGCCTTGGGCACGCGGCCCAGCGCGGGGCGCAGGAGCGGTGCGTGGCGGGTCAGGAAGTTCCACAACTGGTCGGCGACCGGTCCGTGCGGCCGATCACGCCGGCGCGCTGCCGAGAGTTCCTCGACCACGCCGGGAAAGTGCCGTCCGGCGATGGAAAGCAGCCGTCCGTCACGCAACTCGCTCTCGATCATGAACCGTGGCACGTGTCCCCACGCCATGCCGTGCAAGATCAGTTCCTTCTTCATGAGGTGATCCGGAACGGAGCTCTGGGGCGCGCCGTCGACCAGGAAGTGGCCTTGTTCGGACGGATGCCGCGCCGAGTCCCGGACCACGCATTGGGTGAAGGCCTGCATCCGCTGCGGTGTGATGTCGGTGTCCGGGGGGAAGGGCAGGAAACCGGGCGCCACGACGGGCACCAGGGCAACGCGGCCGAGATCGATCCACTCCATCCGCACGTCGCTTTTGGGAACGCGGTGCACGATCAGGTCGGTCTCGTCCTCCAGCAGCCGCTCCCAGGGACCGGTGACCGTCTCGAACTACAGGTGCAGCCGGGTCTGCGGGCACTGCGCGAAGAAAGCACCGAGCAGCTCAAGTACCGGCGGGAGCGGGCACAAATCCCCCAGCACCACGCGCAGTTCGGCCTCTTCGCCCATCGCCAGCTGCGCGGCGTAGGTCTGCAGTTCCTCGGCCTCGTGCAGCAGGAAGCGCACCTTGCGGTGGAAGGCGTGCCCCGCCTCGGTGAGCCGCACCCGGTAGCCCGAGCGGTCAAGGAGCTCCAGGCCCAGCTGGCGCTCCAGTTTGGCGACCGCCGCGAACACCGAAGGGTGCGAGCGGTGCAGCCGCTCGGCGGCCGCTTGGAAGCCTCCGTCCAGCACCACGGCGTTGAAGCACTGCAATTCGTGAAGCGTGAAGTCCGTCATTGTCCAGCCAACCTACAAGGCTCGTCCGATCTTTGTAATAGCACTCCGCCGGTCGGTGTTCCTAGGCTGAGCGCATAGCCGCTGCCGCCCGATCACTGGAGCTGACATGACTTCTCACGTTCGTACTGCCATCACCACCGGTGACGGCGTTCGCATCGCCTACCGTTTCGACGGCGACGAGCACAAGCCGGTGCTGCTGCTCTCGAACTCCATCGGTACCGACCTGCACATGTGGGACGGCCAGGTGCCGGCGCTGAGCGAGCACTTCCGGCTGCTGCGCTACGACGCGCGCGGCCACGGCGCCTCCGATGTCCCGGACGGCCCGTATTCCCTGGACCGGCTGGGGCGCGACGTGGTCGAACTGCTCGATGCCCTGGGCCTGGAGCGGGTGCACGTGCTGGGCCTGTCCCTGGGCGGCATCGTCGCGCAGTGGCTGGGGATCCACGTTCCGCAGCGCGTCGACCGTCTGGTGCTTTCCAACACCGCCGCCTACCTCGGCCCGCCCGGGCAGTGGGACCGCCCGATCGCCGATCTGCTGGAAGCCCCCGACATGCGGGCCACCGCGGAGAACTTCCTGCACAACTGGTTCCCGGCCCGCATGCTGCAGGGTGACAACGAAGTTGTCGAGGGCTTCCGCCGCACGCTGCTCGCCACGCGGCGCGAGGGCGTGGCCGGTAGTTGGGCCGCGGTGCGCGACTACGACCTGCGCCGCACGGTCACGCTCATCCCCAACCCGACACTGGTCATCGCGGGCGAGCACGACACCGTCACCTCCGCCGCCCACGGAAAGGAACTGGCCGCGACCGTCCCCGGCGCCCGGTTCACCGTCCTGCCCACGGTGCACATGGCCAACATCGAAGGACAGGCACAGTTCTTGGACGCCGTGGTGTCCTTCCTCACCGAACAGACCTGAGGACAGCTTCTCCGCCGCCGTACGTCTCCCGGCGGGGCTGTCTGGCCGGGGTGAGCCGGTCAGGACAGCGACCGTGTCCCGACGTAGGGAAGTTGAGCCCGGCAGATGGCCGGCGGCAGCACTACTTGCGCCGCGCGCCGGCATCGCAAAGGGCGGCGAATCCACGCTTTGTTCCGTGCGGCGTCCCGTCCTCTACGGCGTGGTCAGTACGACTCCGTGCAGTCAGTCTGGCCGCTCCAGTAGCCGCAGGCCCAAGCTTTGATGTCCTTGTCGTTGACCATGACGCCGTAGAACTGACCGCTGCCCCGGGTGGTGTACTGGTTCCCCCGGGTGTTCTTGATGACGATCTTCGATCCGGCGGGCGCGTTCAGGCGGAACCGGCCCCAGGCCGCGCGACAGGACGGGCTGTAACGCAGCTCCATCGCTTTGATCGGCCCTGTGCCCACCCTGACCGTCCTGGCATCGTTCTGACAGGTCGTGGCGGCGGGAGTGAGGCCATTGCACGATGAGCCGTGACAGCTTGCGGCGGCCGATGCCGGGGTGGCGGCCATCCGGCTGAGCCCAGAGTAGCTGACGGTGAAGGGCTCGCCATCGGCAGAATCCCAAATTACGTCTGCGACCCTTGGGAGCTCGCACATGACTGTGGCGAGGCAAAGTGGCTCGTCCCAACTGCCAGTCGCCAGATCGGCAATCAATGGGTGCATTGGTCCGCTGCCGGTGACCATCTCCGCCACATGGGAAAGCATCACGGTTTCATGGTTTGCATTTGCGGGCCTGATGACTTGCAGGACTACACGAGCGGCGACCGGTTCCCCGCCCAGAGCGCTTCCTACTGATGCGGAAATATGCTCTCCGGGTGACGTGCCAGGGGACCAGCGCACGGCGAAAGTTGCCCGCATGGTGTTAATCGAGATAGGGGAGGGTCCGCAATTTGGCAGTGTCACCCGCAAAGCATACGACGGAGGTCTCAGCTGTGGCAGTACTGCCGGAGCTCCGAAGATATGGCTAGAGCGGCCGCGGACGCATAGAAGTGAAAGGGTCCAAATCTGGGCGCTGCACCTTTCTATTGCCAGCCATCCACGGAGACGTCTGGGCCTCCCGCGAGGTAGCGGTGGAGGGCGCTTGAGGTGGTTTCCACGAATGTCTCGGGGATGGCGTTGGCATTGACCCAGCGGACCTGGGAGTGCTTGCGGGGTTCGCGGTTTTCGGGTTCGCCGGTCCATTCGTGGGCGGCGAAGACGACCGTGAGGAAACCGTTGGGGGCTTCGACGCCCCAGGCGCCGTGGATGATGTGGGCGACCTTGAGGGACTCGGGCTTCACCGTGAGGCCGGTCTCCTCATAGAGCTCGCGGACCGCGGTTTCGGTGATGGGCTCGCCCGGCTCGCTCTTGCCGACCGGGAGGTCCCACATTCCCTGGGCGAACTTGGCGTTCTCGCTGCGCTGGAGGAGGACGACTCGGTTGGTGGCCTTGTCGTGGACGATGACGGCGGCGACCAGCAGGGTCATCGATTCGAGCGCCGGCTTGAGGGCCTTCGGCTGGTCGTCGGTCCGCTGGGTCACGGTGTTCCCTTCGTCGGGCGGGTTGTTGGGCATGTTAGGCGAGGGCTTCGCGGGCGCGGCGGGCGAGATCGGCGGCGCCGGGCACCTTGCGCCGCTGGTAGAGCGCGAGGGTGGAACGGATCGAGGTGATCGCCTTGCGGGTGCGGTCGGAGGTCATGCCCTCCATGAGGGCGAGGGCCTGGGTCCAGGCGGCGACGGCTTCGTCGGCGCGGGCCTGTACGGCGAGGCTGTCGCCGAGGTCGGCGTGGGTGAGGGCGTGGACGCGCTTGTACTTCTCGGGGTCCCAGCGGGTGAGGGCGTCGCGGTGCTGCTGTTCGGTGCCGATGTGGTCGGCGAGATCGGTCAAGGTGCGGGCGGTGTGGCTGGCCACGGTGCCGGCGGCGGGGCCGCTCACGTGGGAGTAGCTGGGCTGGGGGCCGTCGTCCCGTAGGAGGGCGTCCTCGGCGGCGAGCAGGGCGCGTGCGGCCGACGGGTTCTCGTCGGTGGCGGCGTAGGCGCGGGCGTGGGTGATGTGGAGGAGAGCCTCGGTCTGGCCGTCGACATGTCCGAGACCCGTGCGGAGGGCGCCTTCGACGAGGTCGACGCAGTGGTGGGGCTGTTTGAGGCTGAGGGCCTGGTGGGCGAGGGCGCGCATCATCCAGGCGGCGTGGCCGTGGGGGTCGGCTTCGCAGGCGAGCCTGTAGCCGACCTGGTAGTAGCGCTGGGCGGCGCCTTCCTGGCCGAGGTCGTGGTGCTTCCACCCTGCGAGGTAGGCGAGTTCAGCGACGGCACCGAAGGCGGCCCGGCGTAACGCTTCGCTGGGAAAGCGTCCGCGCAGCATGGGGGCGGCTGTGTCGGCGAGGTACGCAGTGACGGTGGTCAGGCCGTGCCCACCGCCGAGGCGCTCGTCGGCGGCGCTGAAGGCCGCGGTGATCTGGCGTACGACGTCCACGTCCCCCGCACCGACCAAGGACGTGCCGGTGCGAGCGCGGAGCATGCGCGCGGTGGCTTCGTGGTCGTATCCGAGCGGCATGGCGACGCCGGCGGTGGTGAAGGCCGCGATGGCGAGGAAGCGGCGGCGCTCGACGTCGGCGCGGCCCAGGTCGGCGACGGCGAGGACGGGGTCGGATTCCGCCGGCTCCTCGGCATCACCGACGGGCAGGCCGATCTCGGTACGGGTGACCGTACGCCCCGCTCTACGGGACAACGCCTCGGCCAGGTACTGGCCTACCCGGCCCGACGGGGCACGGGTGCCGTTCACCCAGTGCGAGATGGCCGACTTGTTGGTCTGGAGGATCTCGCCGTTCTCGGACGCAATGCACCGCACGTCTCTGGCGAGGCCCTCGTAGGTGCAGTCGACCGCAGCGATGACGTCACGCAAACGGGAGTTGGGGTCTCTCTGGGCTGCCACGATCGCCTCCGCCCTGGAGCTGTAAACCGCGTATACCGCTTCAACTGCCTTCCACCGTACCCACTGAGCGTGACCACCGGTTCACTTATCAGCAGCCGCCCGGAATGGTGCGACCGTGATCCAGGCTCCACCTTGGTCCGGGCGGCACCCCGAAGTTCCGTACGCACACACCAGGCTCGAGCATTCCTGTGCCCGAATCCGGCCAATCAGAGACGGAGACACGGTGACCACCATCGACACCACGGCCATCACGGTCGAGCTGCCCGCGGCGTTCGACCCGCGCTGGAGCCGCCTGCCCGGCATCCAGGTCGACGGCCGGCGCATCACCATCGACCCGGCCCAGCACTTCTTCCGCTTCGAGTCCAACACCTGGCTCGTCGCCGACTGGGAGCTGGTCAAGGCCCAGCTCCTGGACGTCGACGAGACGACCGAGAGCGCGGTCGAGCAGCTCGCGCTCGACTTCATCAAGCAGCACAGCGAGTCCACCTCCGACCCCGCCCGCGTCGTGGCCACCGCGTACGAGGTGTACGCGTACCTCTTCCGCGACGAGCACCTGGCTAGCCTCGGCCTGCCGCAGATCACCGCCGACCACCTGCGGATGCTCCGCGAGGCGGCCACGCTCATGGCGCTCAACAAGGTCGGGCTGGACGGGCACATCTCCAACGTCGGCCCGTGCTGGTTCTTCCCTGCCGCCACGTCCGTCGTCTTCGACCTGGACGACGAGATGGGCGGGATGCTCGACGAGGTCTACCACGGCGGCTGGTTCAACGAGCACCGCCGGATCGAGTCCATCAAGGCCCACGCCGCGCTCGGCGGCCGGCTCGTGCACGGCTGCCAGTCCGTGCCGGACCAGTCCGGCGGCGTGGTCGCGCCCTACGGTGCCTCGATGGCGAACTTCCGCGACGACCTCGCCGCGTTCAAGCAGGGCTGGATCGAGCAGATCTACGCCCACCGCGTGAACCCCGCCGCGTAACCCCCACCCGATCAGGCTCCGGGGCGGGCCGGCACCTCTCGCCCGCCCCGGACGCCACCGTCCCCCCGGAGCCCTCTCGTGACCACGAACCCCAGCGCCGAACTCCTCGACAACCTGCTCACCATGACCGGCCAGACCACCGCCGTACGGGAGGAGGTACGCGTGTGGTCCATGTCCGGCGTCGAGCGCGTGACCTTCCACGACGGTGCCACCGCCATCTTCAAGTACGCCAGGAAGCCGTTCGACAGCGAGGACCAGGCCCTCCGCCTTGCCCACACCCTCGGGGTTCCCGTCCCCCAGGTCCACGCCTCCGCCGTCCTGAACGGCTGGCTCGGCATCTTCATGGAGGACCTCGGACCGTCCGTCCGCGAGGCCGACGACCTCGACGGCGTCGCCGCGGCCGTGATCCTGCACGGCACCCGTACCGCTCCGCCCTTGCCCGTCCTCGACCAGGAGCGGCTGCGGACGCTGCCGGTCCGGGCGACGGAGCATCTCGAACGGCTGCGCAAGGCCGACCGGTGGCAGGACGCCGACGACGTCGAGGACGCGCTCGGCCGTATCGCCCAGGCCGCCGAGGCCCGCTCGGCCGGAGCGACACTGGAGCCGTTCGGCTGGGTGCACTCCGAGTTCCATCCCACCAGCCTCCACATCGGCGAGCGCGGCTGGCGGCTGCTCGACTTTGCCCGCGCCTTCACCGGCCCCGGCCTGCTCGACCTCGCCAGCTGGCACGGCACCATCGATCCGCCGCACCCCGTGCGCCTGCGCGTCTTCCTGGAGCAGTACGTCACCGCCGGCGGCACCCCCGACGCCCTAGCCCCGCGTGGCGGGGTCACCGCCGAGAACTGGGCCCTGGGCTGGCACCGCATGTGGGCCGTCGAGTGGTTCATGGAGCAGTCCGTCCGCTGGATCGACGACCCGGCCACCGACCCCGCCTATATCAAGGCTGTCCGCCGCCACCTCACCGACGTCCTCCACCTCCTGGAGATCTGACGTGCTCGCCCGGGCATCCCCATGGCACGCCCACGCCCTCCAACGCACCGCCGCCGGACTCGCCGAAGCCCTCTCCGTACCCGCCCGGATGGAATGGACCACGAAACCCGGCCATGGCCCCGGAGCAGAGATCCTCGGCCCCGACCTGCGCGCCAAGCGGCTCCTGGAACTGGGCTGCGGCCCCGGCCACAACGCCGCCCACCTCGCCACCCGCCACGGCGCCCACGTCACCGGCGTCGACCTGGTCGGCCTCCAGGTCCGCCGCGCCCGCTCCCACTACGGACGGCTGAACAACCTCACCTTCGTAGCCGGCCACGCCCTGCACTACCTGCAAGCCTCCGACGAGCAGTTCGACGCGGTCTACTCCGTCTTCGGCGCCGTCGGCCTCGTCGCCCCCGAGCTCCTGCTCCCGGCTGTCGCCCAGCGCCTCACGCCCGGCCGGGTGCTCGCCTTCTCCGTCCCGCACCCACAGCGCGGCGGCCGCAGCCCCTCCGGCGACGACCGGCCCCGCCGCGACTTCGTCACCCTGCCCGACCGCACCCGGCTCCCCATCGCCCGCTGGGAGTTCTCCACGGACCGGTGGGAGAAGCACCTCAGCCAGGCTGGCTTCTGGCTCACCTCGGCCCAGAAGTTCCACGACCCCCGCATGGGCCACTGGCCCACCACCCTGCTGATCCGCGCCCGCAAGCTCTGACAGCCGCCTTCGCCCGGCCTCTGGAGGACCGATGCGCCCGCCCTACCTGCTCCTCGACGTCGACGGTGTCCTCATACCCTTCCCCGACGCGGACGGGACCACCCCAGCTACACACGCTCGCCACGAGGTCGTCCCCGCCGGCCGCAGCGCCGACAACCCGGTCACGGTCTGGCTCAACCCCGACCACGGCCGTCTGCTCCTGGACGTCGTCCGCACCGGCTTGGTCACCCCGGTCTGGTGCACGAGCTGGCGCCAGGACGCCACCACCCTCATCGGGCCCCTCCTGGGCCTCCCGACGCTGCCGTATATCGATCTCCCACGTCCGCAGATCACCACCAGCCACCCCAACGGCTACCTGTGGAAGCGCGACCACGTCGACGCCTGGCTGGGCGACAGCCCCGCCGTCTGGATCGACGACGACTTCACCAGTCTCGACCATGAATGGGCGGTGGAGCGCACTGCGAAGGGAACGGCGACCATCCTCATTCAGCCCGAGCCGCACCTCGGGCTGCAGCCCGAGCACCTGACCGAGGTCACGACGTGGGCCTCGCAGTTGCCCGCAGCCCACGCCGCCTGACGACTGCTGCCCTCACTGCCACGAGCAGCGAGGGCAGCAGCCTGATGCGCATAGTGCCCCACTCGACCAAGACGTGCGGAAGGTCGAGTGAATACGGACCGACATGACGCCTGAGCTTGTTGGTTGAGGCTTCGAGATCACCGCCAACGGCACGGGAGCCTTGTGCGTTGCGGGTATCGAGCTCGTCACTCAATCAAGTGGTCGCGGTGAAAGAGCTCACCCTGCCTTGGGGCTCCCGCTCGCTGGTGCTGCTGAGGCAGACTTGCTGGGATTGCTGCGAGCATGCCCAGCGACCTCAGGATGCGTCCGGTGTCAGCCCCGTCGATGGTCATGTAGGAGCGCGGGCGTCGGGCGTCGTGGGCGTAAGCGTCCATCATGCCAACCACGCTCGGCTTGATCTGATGACAGTGCTGCAGAACGAGTAGCTCCGCGGGCTCGGTGAACAGTCGATCGATTTGGTCCCGTTCTTGCCCAGGGCCTTGACGTCCATGGCGCGCGGGTGGCCGGGCCCCTTGAACAGCCAGGCGGCCGAAACCTGGCGCCCGCGGACGAACACTCGTGATGTGTAGAGGTCGGAGCGCTCGCCACCCCAGTCCTTCGGAACGTACGACTCGCCGATCAGTCCGGCGAAGGCGTGTTTCACCACATCCTCCGGCACACGCAGGACCACTTCACCCTCAGCCTCAGTGAAGGGAGATGTGAAGTCGATCCCGTTGAATTGGCTGATATCGCTGGGGTACACCCGTGTTCCCGGCGTCAGTCCCCCGGCGGCGAGGTCGTCCTGGCTCTGGGGTTGAGGTTCCAGCTGCGATATTGCAGGGGTGGGTAGAGCCCTGTCTCATGTTTGACGGGCAGGTCCTCGTAACAGGAAAGGGCAATGCTCCCGCCAGCCTCATCACCCCTAGTCCCACCCGTAGCACGTAGGGTAGCCGATCTGACGGGAAGGTCGCAGGTAGATGACGGCTCCCAGAGGTGCGGTCGAGCCAAGACCATGGTGCACGATCCGGGCAAAGTCTGTGTACACAAAACGGATCGGTGACTGGGAAGGTGTCCGTGCCTCCGCTCGATATCGAGCGAGGCACGCTCCTTAAGCGGGCTTGCCAGCCTCCGCGTCACCGTCCCCTTTGCAGGGATTGCGGCTGGGAGCGATCGGCCACCGGTGTGGCTGGCGGGTTTGCCGTGGCGGTGACGAAAGACGTGCCGCTGACCGTACTTCGCTTGCGAGCCGCTTGTGCTCGCCGATTCGGCTGAGCCGTGATGAGCCAGTTGAGGACCTCGGCGGGGCGCTCGGCGCTGTCGAGTTCCCGCTGGGCTGCCGCCCAGCCGAAGCCGGGAACACACAGCGCCAGCAGGAACGGCTGGATGCGGGCGGCGACAAAGCCGAGGTGGTGGCGTGCGCTGCGCCGCAGGCGGTGGAAGTGGTGCTTGGCTGCGGTGGTGGCGCTGACCGCCGCCTCCACGGCCAGCTGTATCTCCTCGCCGGTCGGATAGTCCTTCTTGTCCAACGACAGGGACGACTTGAGGTGCAGGTCCTCGAAGGCTTGAGGTGCAGATCCTCGAAGGCAAAGACGTCCTCGACGGCGATCTGCCTGGCCGTCGGACCGCTGAACCGCCACACCCGCCAGGTCGCGGTGCCGCCGCCCGCCCTCCCGGGGATCCTCGATTACCCGCGCCCAGGCGGCAACCCCCGGCGCCACCGCGACGACTACGGCACACGGGACAAGGACGCCCGGGATCCGACGATGAACAGGGAGCCGACCATGAGCCGAGCACGTTCAGGAAGACTGCAGGTCACGCTGGCCGCGCTGGCCGTCACCGCCGCGAGTGGTACCGCACTGACGCTGCCCCGGGCGTCGGCGCAACCCACCACCCCGGCCGCGGCCACGGCCGCTGCCGGTAGCGCCACCGGCTACGCGACGCAGAACGGCGGGACCACCGGCGGCGCGGGCGGCAAGACGGTGCGGGCCACGACGGGCACCGCGATCCACACGGCCCTGTGCACCCGCGCCGCCGACGACACCCCGATCACCATCGAGGTGGAGGGGACGATCAAGCACTCCAACACCACGAAGGTGTCGGGCGACAGCTGCAACACCGCGGCCGGCGTGATCGAACTCAAGCAGATCAGCAACGTCACGATCATCGGCGTCGGCAGTGGCGCCGTCTTCGATCAACTGGGCATCCACATCCGCGATTCCAGCAACATCATCATCCGGAACGTGACCGTCAAGAACGTCAAGAAGTCCGGCTCCCCCACCTCCAACGGCGGCGACGCCATCGGCATGGAGAGCGACGTGCGCAACGTCTGGGTCGACCACACGACCCTGGAGGCGTCCGGCGGGGAGTCCGAGGGCTACGACGGCCTCTTCGACATGAAGAACAACACCCAGTACGTGACGCTGTCGTACAGCATCCTGCGCAACTCCGGGCGTGGCGGCCTCGTCGGCTCCAGCGAGAGCGACGTCTCCAACAGCTACATCACCTACGACCACAACAAGTACGAGAACATCGACTCCCGCACGCCCCTGCTCCGCGGCGGAACCGCCCACATCTACAACAACTACTACACCGGCCTCAACGAGTCCGGCATCAACTCCCGGGCCGGAGCCAAGGCCAGGGTGGACAACAACTACTTCAAGAACTCCAAGGACGTCCTCGGCACCTTCTACACCGACGCGGCCGGCTACTGGCAGGTCAGCGGCAACACCTTCGACTCGGTGACCTGGTCCCCCGCCGACGACGAATACAACCCGGCGGGCCCCAACCCGACGTCAAACACCACGGTGAGCATCCCCTACGCCCACTCCCTCGACAAAGCCGCCTGCGTGCCGAACATCGTGGCCAGAACGGCGGGAGCGGGCACGGGCCTCGCGGTGTCGGACGGCACCTGCTGAACGCGGCAACCGCGGTCATCGCTTCTCGCGGCGCACGGCACAAGGCGCCCGGACGGGATAGTCCGGTGACCCCGCTCCGGCCGCTGCACGGATAGACCGCGGATCTCCACCGGCCGCGGCGGCGCAACCTCTCCTCCCGGGTGTCGGTACCCCCGCAGGAGAAGAGTGCGCCGCACGCGGCCGGCTCGGCACGAAGGCCGTGAGCGGTGGACGACCGTCCGCCCGGCGATGACGTGCGGGGGTCAGCGGACCTTCGTCAGCTCACCCTTGTCCTTCAAGGTGGCGATCCCGCTGGCCCAGAGGCTGTTGACCCGCTGCCGCTCCTGCGCGTTCGGGTAGGCGTTGGTGCACGACGTGCCGGGGCCGCCACCGGACATCAGCTCGCTGCACGGGCCCGAGTAGTGATCGGGCAGACCGAGCACGTGGCCCGTCTCGTGGGCCGTCACCCGCGTCGAGTTGTACTGCTGGTTCTGCCGGTAGTCCAGGAAGATGTAACCGTGGCCGCGCCCGTCGGTGGAGGCGTACGAGCCACGCGAGTCGTTGCCCTCGCGGTACTCGAAGTCGGCGGTGGAGCTGGTCTCCTGGAGCTTCACGTTACTGACGGAGGAGTTCCATATCTGCGTGCTCCGCGCTATCTGGCTGCGGAAGCTCGGCGCCCGCGTCGTGCGGTACCGGACGGTGACGAGCTGTATGCCCGGCTGCGCCGCCTGCTTCTTCAGCGCCGACTTCATGACAGCGTCGAAGAATGCCCGGTTGGCGGCCGCGTTCTCGGCGGAGCCCGCGTACGCCGACGTGGCGTTCGTGGAGGCGGGCTCGGCCGCGCCGGCCGCGGGCGCCGCGAACGCCGAGGGGGCGACGGCGAGCGAGCCGATGAGAGCGGCGGCACCGAGAACGGCGTGAAGTCTGGTGCGGGATCTGTTCATGGGGGTGTGTCCCTTCCGGATGTCCGGTGGCCGGGTTGGCCGGGCGGCCGGGAACTCCGGGACACAAGAGTGCCCGGAGCCCGGGACCGGGATCTGGGTGTGCAGCTCCCGGTCGGGACGAGTATCGGGAAGGCTGGGCTCGTTCGTACCGATACCATTCGGCGATAGCAGCAGAGCATCAACTCATATGCGTAGTAACTGACCGTTTCAGAATGACGTTCGTTGTGGGGCTTGGCAGTTGAGTGTTGTCTCGGCAGGATTGGTTGGGTGGCTGCTGAACTTGTGCCTGATGACTTGTGGGAAC
>NZ_BMTR01000038.1 GCF_014649775.1 Streptomyces longisporoflavus
GAGGAGAGCACCGCCGGGCCGGCGGCTGCGGTTGACGGCAGTGAGCGTTGCGCTCCGATTCTTACTCTTTGCAGGCCCTGAGGCTGTTGATGGGGGTCCAGCCGTACTCGCCGCTGCTGGCGGGCGGGGAGGGGGCGGTGTGGGTGTAAGTGCCGTTGCCGTTGTCGCCGGCGTAGAAGGTGCCGTAGGCGCCGCCGGTCTGCTTGTTCAGCCAGAAGCCGCCGCCCTCCCAGTTGTAGATCTTGTAGATCACGTTGCAGGCGGAGAGCTGGTACACCTTCCAGTACTTGTCCGCGCCCTTGGTGGGGTCCTTCACGGAGAGGCAGAGCTGGCCCGACGAGCAGGGGGTCTGGGCGTACCGGCTGACCCATGTGATCCCGACGGGGACGTCGGCATCGACAGAGAGCGTGGGCTCGACGGCGTTGACGGATGCCTGCGTACCGGCGGCGGCCTGGGCGGGTAGGGCGGAGGTGAGCGCGGTGCCCGCGAGCACCACGGCGGCGGCCAGCAGGCCGGCGGTCTTCTTGCGCAGGTTCATGGTCGGTTTCCTTCCGGGTCAGAAGATCGTGACGAGGCAGTGCGGTTGTGCCGAGCCCGAGCAGACGGCCCGGTCGGCATCCGTGATCTTGGTCCAGACGCCCTTGCCCACCTCTACCCGCAGGTAGGAGAGGTCGGGCATCTGCAGGGACACCACGTAGGGCCGGTCCTCGAACGTGAAGCCGTCGACGTCGTAGCGTCCGACGACCTCCCGGCTCGCAGGCAGTGCCGTCTGTTTGCACGCGAGATTCTCGGAGTCGGCCCAGCGTGCGGTGAGGGTGTCGTTCCAGACCTGGCAGCGGTGCACCCGGCCGGTTCCGCTGAACGATGCGTACTCCATCTCGGTGCTGCTGCGGTTTTCCAGGTCGCCGCCCTCCGCCGCCGAGGCCGGCGTCGGTGTCAGCGTGATCGCGGTCGCCGCCAGGATCACCGGCAGCGTGATCCGCGCGATGGTCGCACGGCGCATGGCCGTGTTGCGGACAGGCATGTGTCTCTCCCCCGTCTTGGTGGTGATGGCCGCAGGGGCCTTCCCCTCGGCCCGGCGGTGACGACTGTGCCGCTCTGATCCGACCGATCGCCACAAGGCCGGCGTCCCGTCCCGGCGCGGGACGTGCACTACGCCGATGACCAGGAATGATCTGGACGGGGCGGGACGCCCCCGGGACCCTGGGGGCGCCAGGAAAGAGCCCGTGACGGGGGTGGGGTGCTTGACGGGGCTCGAGGGGGAACGGGATCTGGCCGCCGCGCTGCTCGGTCTCAAGGAGCGCAGCGGGCTCAGCTACCAGCAGCTGGGGTGCAGGGTCTTCATCAGCAGTTCGACGCTCCACCGGTACTGCAGCGGCAAGGGGGTGCCGGGCGACTTCGGCCTCGTCCTGCGGATCGCCAGGGAGTGCGGTGCCGATCCCGCGGAGCTGAACGAGCTGCTGCGGCGCTGGGAGGCCGTGACGGGGGAGGGGCGAGGGGAGCTCGGCTCGCTCACCGCACCCGCGCCCGCTGCCGGGTCTCCCGAGCCGGCCCCCGCCCGCGGCGTCCCGCATCCGGTGCGATCACGCCGTGCCTCGCGGTTCCGCCGCCTGGCCCGCACCCTTGGCATGGCCCTGCTGGTCCTCGGTACGGCCATCGCAAGCACACCGCACGGCACCGGCCGGGATCTGCTGCCGAAGCCGGCCGGGACCTCTCCCGTCCCGGCACCGGCCGCGGCAGCCAGCTGGGCACGGCCGCCCGCCCCGGTCGACCCGGAACTCTTCGGCGTGACGATGAACAGCTACAGCGGTGCCATGCCGTCCTTCCGGGTCGGCGCCCTTCGGCTGTGGGACAGCGAGACCCGCTGGTCCCAGCTGGAGCCCCGGCGCGGAGAGTTCGACTGGACCACCCTGGACCGGCTGCTCGACGGGGCCGGGCGCCAGGGGCTGCCCTCGCTGTTCGTCTTCGGCGGCACCCCTGCCTGGGCCGCCCCTGACGCGCGCAAGGCCGCCTACCCCGAGGGCGCGCGGGCGGCTCCTCCGGACGGCCTGGCCGACTGGGACGCCTTCGTGCGGGCGCTCGTAGGGCACGCGGGCGCCCGTATCGACGCCTACGAACTGTGGGTCATGGCCAACCACGAGCACCACTACAACGGCAGCGTGAAGACGCTCGTCGAGATGACCCGCAGAGCAAGCCGCATCATCGAGGAGCTGGACCCCGACGCGACGGTGGTCTGCCCCTCGGTCACAAAACTGTGGACGGCGCGGGCGCACAGGTTCCTGACGCAGTTCGCCGAGCTGGGCGGCTACCAGTACTGCGACGCGGCGGGCGTCAAGCTCTACCAGCGCCGGGTAACCGACCCGCCGGAGACCATCTTGGACGCGGTACGAAAGGTCGAGCAGACCTTCCACAAAGCCGGCTACCACCTCCCGCTGTGGAACACCGGCACCACCCAGACCCTGCCGCTGAACGATCCACTGGAGCCGGAACAGGCAGCCGACCACGCCGTCCGCTTCTACCTCGCGGGTCTGTACGCCCGCAACTGGGGCCTTGAACGCATGTACTTCTACGCCTGGGGCAACGGGAAGATTCCGATCGTGCTCCAGGCCGAGAGGCAACCGCCGACGAAGGCGGGCCTGTTCGTGGGGGTGCTGCAGCAGTGGCTCGCACACGCACGCGTCACCTCCTGCGGGCACGGCCCGCAAGTCTCGCTCCCGGACAACGTCTGGGAGTGCCGGTTCACCGCTGCGGACGCACGAGGCGCGCCGCGTACGACCCGCATCGTGTGGGCGTACTCCGGTACGGCGACCGTCCGCGCCGGCAACGGGGCAGCGATCGTCCGCCGGCTCGACGGCACCGCGTCGGCCCTGGACGCCGAGGACTCCGTGCAGATCACCGAACGCCCGGTACTCATCGAACACACCGACGCGCCGCCGGCATGACAAGCGTTACGGACAGCGGGGGCCGTGTCCGGCTCGGTCCGTGGCGGCCCTGGCCGCGCATCCTCTGCCGGGGCCCCGCGCGAGGCCTCACGTCCAGGGCCCGGGGCGTGCGGGGCCGGCGGCGCAGGGACGCGAACCAGCCGCCGGGGCGGGCTACAGCTTGGAGCGTCCGGCCCCCGGTGAGGCGTCGGCGCGGCGTCCGCGGGCGATACGGCCGGGCCTGCCGCGCCGTACGGGGCCTCCCACTCCCGCCGCCCGCCGCGCCCACTTCGCCACCGACTCCGCCGGCACCGGGATGAACTCCATCGACGCGCTGGCCACGCTCCTGCAGGCGGCGTTGGCGCAGTGCACGGGGGAGGCGTCCAAGCCGGAGCCGGAGTAGGTCATGGAGGCGGGCGGCAGGTACTGCGCTGCCCGCCCCAGGCATACGTAGACCCGGTGGCGGGGTTCGTCTCTGTCGCGCATTGCTTGGCGCGGCCGGCCTCCGGCCGACCCGTGGCCTCCGTTGCGCTCCAGCCACCAAAAGCGCACCAGCTGCCTGCGGGCCGGAAGTTCCACGCTCCGCACTGTCCACCCACGGGCCGAACGGCCCGGCCGTCCGGCGCAGGGTCCGTCGATCATCCGGCGGTGGTTGTGCCACCGACCGCAACGGCTGTCGCTGACCGGCAGGAAAGGCCGCGCACAGCCGCTCCCGGGCCGCCCGGGCGACCGCCGCGTGATTTCGGCGGTGGTGACGGCGCCGGGGCCCGGCCGGTGGGTGAGGGCCGCGGCGCTCTCGCAGCTGCCGGTGCCGCAGTCGAAGACGCTCATGCCGCCGGTCGGCTACGCATACGGCAACACCATCGAGCACGGCGACCGCTACTGGCAGCGCACCAGCCCGCCGCCGGTCGCGCAGTACACCGAGCGCCCGGCGGTGGCGCTCGAGGAGATCGGGGTGAGTCCCGCATGGCGGGGCACCGGTACCGCGCGGCGTATCCACGACGTCCTGCTCGTCGGCCGCAGCGAGCCGTACGTGACGCTCATGGTCAACAAAGCGGCCGGCGGCGGCAAGGTCCACGCGCTGTACCGGGCGTGGGGCTATGAGGACATCGGGCAGAGCCGGCCCTCGGCAGCCTCGCCCGTGCTCACAGTGAGACTGGATGGGATGTCAACGATTGTGCTGGTGCTGATGTCGTGGGGGAGAGTAATCGTGGATGGGGTGGGCTACCGTCTCGCGCTGCGGTCGCGTCAAGGGGGCCTCGTCACTCCATAGGCCATGGCAGCTTCAGGCGAAGTCCGCTGCGGTGATGCCGCCGGGATGTCCGCACGGCCACTGCACCAACTCGATCCGGTAGCCGTCGGGGTCCGTGAGCCACGACGTCTTCGGGCCGTCAGGGCTGCCCGGGTGCTGAAGGGGTCCGGGCCCCGGGCCGGCTCCGGTCGGCGTCTGCAGGGTCGTGGCGAGCTTTTCCACCTGGCTTGCGAGGTGGTCGAATCCGCTGCCCGCGTCGACCGGCCCGTCGCCGGGGCGGTGAACCAGTTCGAGCGAGGCGGCCGGTTCGCCGGCGAACCGAAGGAGTACGAGGCGAGCCCCGTCGCCCGCCTCGGCCCTGTCGGGTTCGGCGTAGCCCGAGGCGGTGTGGAAACCGGGCGAGCGGTCCAGGCCGGTGACGCGGCAGGAGACGAAGAGAGTCTTCACGCGGACTCCTCGGCTCGGCGTACCTGGTAGCGCAGGTGCGTGACGTCCCGGTCCTCGAGCCGTCGGACGAGGTCGAGTTCGATGTGGTCACCGCCCAGGTGGTCGAACAGCCGCCGGCCGTCTCCGAGGAGGACCGGAACGAGGTGGATCTCCATCTCGTCGATCTGCCCGGCTCGCAGGAGTGCCTGGGCCGCCCCCGCCCCGTGGACCATGACCGGACGGTCTCCCGCGGCTGAACGGGCCTGCCGGGCGCAGTCCTCGACATCGGTGACGAAACGCGCGTGGCCCGGGGGCACGTCCCCCTCGTCCGCTCGGTGGGTGAGGACGTAGATCGGCACGCCGTCGTGGTGGTCACCCTGCCAGCGCCCCGCGAGTTCGAAGGTCCGGCGGCCGGAAATCACCGCGCCGGTCGCCAGCGCTTCGCGGTAGACCTGGCCGCTCGGGCCGTCGGATTCCCGGTCGTCGAGCCAATTGAAGAGCCGTCCGCCGTCGCGTCCGAGCTCCTGCCCCGGCCGGTCGTCCGGGCCGGCGATAAAGCCGTCGAGCGACATCGACATGTACAGCCGGATCGTACTGTCCATCGTGGTCTCCCTCTCCCCTTCATGGCGCCGGGATCTGGCGTTTCCTGATCCGTCGGCGGGTGTGTCACGAGGAAGACGTCCGGAAACCGGCAAACTCATCGGCCTGACTCGATGGCCCTGCTGCCGGGCCTCCTGAGGGGGCCCGGCAGCACCAGCGACACCACCCGGACCCTCGTGGTCGACGTCCTCCCGCAGTGCCTCCCGTCCCGCCGTGTCGATATCTGCTGCTAAGGACGGCAAAAAGTACGTTCTTGTCCATCGCTGTCGCGCCTGCCCGGAGATCGCAGATCGGTGCTCTCTTCCACCGCCACCACGCCCCGGCCAACGAAACCGGCCAGCTCAGGCACCCTGGCGCCCCTGTCGCACCGGCCCGGCCGGCGTCCGGCCGCCTCCGCAGCGGGTTTGACGTCGCATCAGCGCAGCGTCGTCCACGCCTGGCTGCCGCCCCCTGCCCCCGGTGCAGGGACGTCGGGGGGCGTGGCCGTGTCAGCTCTCCGGGCCGCCGGGGCCCCGGTTCGCCGGCCCGGTGCCTGGCGGTGGCCGGCGGCTGGTTTTCCGGACAGCTTGGTTACGGTGGTGATGCAGGCGGCGCCGATGCGGAGGTCGTCGCATACTTCGCCGGGGTCGCGGACCTCGACGCGACAGATCCGGTCGACCACGAGTTGCAGGATGGAGTCCGTCTCGCTTACGGCGCGCGGCTGGAGCAGTTCGCGCGGGCGGGCTCGGGGGGACGCGTTCTGTTTCGTCGGCGAAGGCGGGGAGGAACGCCCAATGGTGTACGTCGGCCTCGATGGCGAAGCCGGTCCGCTGGCTGTGGGGCTGCCGGAGTTGGTCAGGTTGTGTCTGGTGGCACCGTGGTGGCGCGATGCCCCTGGGCGGACGGCCCGGTGCGGCGCGGCAGGCCCGGCCGCATCGCCCGCGGACGCCGCGCCCAAGCCTCGCCCGGCGGCGGACGCTCCAAGCTGCTGTAGGGCGTACACCGCCCGTTCACCGTTTGCGGCCTGGCCGGGGCCGGCGCCGACAGCGTCCTGCGCCTCGCGGCGGTGGCGGTGCCTGAGGCGGGTTCCGGCGTCGTCGGGGGCGGGGTGGATCGGCGTGCTCGCGGCTCGGATCTCGCCGGTGGGTTGCGCAGCCGTGCCGGAGCGGGGGCTGGGTCTCGGTGGACGAAGGGGCGGCGGTCCGCCGTCATCGTGTGTGCAGCCGGTCCAGTGCCGACTGGCTTTCGTCGTCGGCGGCGCGGTAGATCACCAACAGTTGGTCGGGGTCCTGGAGCGGTGTCAGTGTTTCGAAGTGGACTGTGATCTCACCGGCGTCGGGATGCCGCAGCGTCTTGCGTCCGCGGCCGCTGGCCTTGACGTCCCGCTCGGCCCACAAGCGTGCGAACTCCTGGTCGTGGGCGAGGCATTGGGCGATGAGGCCGGTCAGCGCCTGGTCTTGTGGGTGTGCGGCCCACGCAGTGCGCAGGTGGGCGATTCCCTCTCGCACGACACGTTCGCGGTCGACGTAGAAGTCCCGTGCCCGGGGATGCATCAGGCACAGCCACATCGCGTTGCGCTGCTGCGGGGGCAGGGTGTCGAGGTGCGGTAGCAGCTTCGCCATTTCGCTGTTCCGGGCCAGGATGTCGTAGCGGTGGTTCATCAGCATCGCCGGCAGCGGCGACAGATCGGCGACCAGTTGGGCCAGCAGCGGCTCTGCGGCGGTGGCCAGCTTGTCGGCACTGCGGGGCCGCTGGCGGGCCAGGGCGAAGAGGTGGGCGCGTTCGTCGGGGGTCAGGCGCAGTGCCCCGGCCAGCGCCTCCACCACCTGCGCTGAGGGCCGCAGCCCGCGGGCCTGTTCCAGCCGCACGATGTAGTCGGTGCTGATCCCGGCCAGTTCTGCGACTTCTTCGCGGCGCAGTCCCGGCGTCCGGCGGGCCTGCCGGCGCGCCGGCAGGCCGAAATCTTGTGGGTCCAGGCGTTCGCGCCGGGTCCGCAGGAAGCCGGCCAGTTCGGTTGTCACGTCCACGGTGGCGGGGATCATGGCTGGTCCAACCGTCGGGGTAGGACTGGTGTTCCCGGGAACTTGCTTCCCTTACCCCTGGCCCTGGGTGGTCGCAGGCTGTGCTGGACGACGTTGACGAGCACAGGAGGACATGATGCCGCTCTCCCTCGACACCTACCGGCTGCTGGGCCGCTCCGGGCTGCGGGTCTCACCGCTGGCCCTGGGCACGGCGACCTTCGGCACCGAGTGGGGCTGGGGCGCCGGGCAGGACGATGCACGCAAGCTGTTCGACCTTTACGTCGAGCGCGGCGGCAACTTCATCGATACCGCCGCCACCTACACCGACGGCAGCTCCGAACGCATGCTGGGCGAATTCACCCGCCACAACCGCGACAGCCTGGTGCTGGCAACGAAATACACGACGCAGCGCCGGCCCGGTGACCCCAACTCCGGGGGCGCGCACCGCAAGAGCCTGCTCGCGTCTGTGGAGGCCAGCCTGCGGCGGCTGCATACGGACTACATCGATCTGCTCTTCCTGCATGTGTGGGACTTCGCCACACCGGTCGAGGAGATCCTGCGGGGCATGGACGATCTGGTCCGGCAGGGCAAGGTCTTGTACGTGGCGATGTCCAACGCTCCGGCCTGGGAGATCTCCCGTATGCAGGCGATCGCCGACCTGCGCGGCTGGTCACCGCTTATCGCGCTGCAGATCGAATACAGCCTCATCAACCGGGGCGCAGAACGTGACCTGATCCCGATGGCACGGGCGATGGGGCTGGGGGTGACCCCGTACTCGCCGCTGGGCGGCGGGGTGCTTTCGGGCAAGTACAGCCGCGCCGATCTGACCGCGACGGGCGCCGGCGCCGGTGAAAGCAACCGCAAGAGCTTCAACGCCGGCTTGGGCATGGTCACCGAACGCACCCTGGCCATCGCCGATGTCGTGCGCCAGGTAGCCGCGGAGGTGGAACGCACACCCGCTCAGGTCGCCCTGGCCTGGACCCTGCACAACCCGGCCGTGACGGCACCCGTCATCGGCGCTCGCACCCCCGGGCAGCTGTCGGGAAATCTGGGTGCCCTGGAGGTCGGCTTCGCCGCCGATCAGCTGGCCCGTCTCGGCAAGGCCAGCGCGATCGACCTCGGCTACCCGCACGACCTGCTCGCCAGCGACCACATCCGCACCGTGACCGCGGGCGACCTGAAGATCGAAACCCGCCGCTGAAACCCGTCCCGGCGCCGAGGGCGGGCGCGGGGGCGAAACGGCCGGGATCGAACGCTGAGCGCTTGGGGTGCGGCCCGTCCGGAGCAGCCCCGCCGGGCCCCTGCACGAGCCCGAAGGCCCTGCACGAGAGGCAGACGACTGCCCGTATGTCCGGCCGGCGCACACCCGGCGGGAGGGTACAGCCGAGACCCGGCGACTACCCGTGCTTGATCCACGGCCACTTCACTGCCACGGCGATCAAGGGAGCAAAGAGCACGGCGAGCAGCCACAACCCGACGCTGGCCGGTGAATACACGTAGTACTGCCATGCGGAAGGCAGGGCAGAGGGTGCGAGGAACGACACAATCAGGGTGGTCCACGTCACCGCCACGACAAAGAACAAACGCGCGATCATCACACCGGTAGTCTGGCAGGGGCGCTGCGCCCGGGTGCGTGAGGGGACCCGGCAGCCCACCCCGGAGACATCGGCAACGCCCCGGACCGGGAAAGGTCCGGCCTGCGCATCGCGAGTCGTCACGACAAGACCACCGAGTCCTGCCAGGCAGCTGTCACCCTCGCCTCGCTCCTGATGCGGGAGTGACAATTGAAGACAACTCCTAGCGGGTGCCCGCTGCGGGGCGTTGGTTGTAGAAGGACTGCTCCAGGTAGGCGGTTTCGTGGGGTTGGTAGGGCTCTTGGAGGTAGGCGGCTTCGTCTGCGTCGAGTTCGACGTCTACCGCGGCGATGGCGTCGGCGAGCTGGGCGGGTTTGGTGATTCCGACGACGGGTGAGGTCACTGCCGGGTGGCGCATGACCCAGGCCAGGGCGATGCGGGCCGGAAACAGGCCCCGCTTGCCTGCGATCTCGTGGACGCGGTCGGCGACTGCCTGGTCCCCGTCGCGGTAGAGGATCTTGCCGCCCGGGTCGGTTGCGGCGCGCGCGGTGGCGGTGTCCCGGGCCCGTGTCAGTCTGCCCCGTGCCAGCGGGCTCCAGGGGATCACGCCGGTGCCCTGGTCGGTGCAGAGGGGGAGCATTTCCCGTTCTGTTTCGCGGTGGATGAGGTTGTAGTGGTCCTGCATCGACACGAACCGGGTCCAGCCGTTGAGGTCGGCGAGGTAGAGGGCCTTGGCGAACTGCCAGGCGTGCATGGAAGAGGCGCCGATGTAGCGGACCTTCCCGGTCTTGACCGTATCGTGCAGCGCCTCGAGGGTTTCCTCGATCGGGGTGTCGTAGTCCCAGCGGTGGATCTGGTAGAGGTCGATGTAGTCGGTTCCCAGCTGCTTCAGGGAGGCGTCGAGCTCGGCGAAGATCGCCTTGCGGGACAGTCCGGCGCCGTTGGGGCCGGGGGCGCATTCGCATCCAGACTTTGGTGGCCAGAACGCCCTCCTCGCGCCGGGTGAAGTCCTTGACGGCCCGGCCGACGATCTCCTCGCTGCTTCCGGCGCTGTACCCGTTGGCCGTGTCGAGGAAGTTGACGCCGCCTCCAGGGCCTGCTTGATGATGTCCCGGCTGGCGTCCGCGCCCAGCGACCAGGGCTCGCCGCCCCGGTGCGGTTCGCCGAAGCTCATGCAGCCCAGGGCGATGGCGGAGACGTCCAGCCCGCTCGTTCCGAGTTTGGTGTAACGCATGTCTCGGAACCTAGGAGTTGGAGTGCGCTCCAGCGTAAATGCGTCAGTGCGAGCAGGATTTGCGCCTGCACCGCCGCACCGGCAACGCCGGACATGCCCCTTGCGGGGCGCGCCGCATTCCTCGTCACCCCGGGGGCGCCCTGGGGTGCGGCTCTGTACGGGAGTCGGGGGAGCGTGATCTGGGCTGGTGAGTCGGCCGTCGACGGCTGTTGGCGGTCGGCTGCGGTCGTGGTGGGTGTCGTGCTTCGTTGCTGTGCAGCGGTCACGGGATCAGGGGAAGCCACCCGGCCTGGTGAAGCGCGTCGAACGCCAGCGCGTCGACGGCGGAGACTCGGTCGCGGTCGGCGTAGCGGAACCATGCCTTCTCGGCGATTTCCCTCGACGGGGTCAGCTCACCGCGGTGATGGGCGGTGTAACAGATCATCCGGAAAGGGCCGTGATCCGGATGGCCCTCACCGATCTCGAAAGTGCCGAAGTGCACCATGGAACCGGGGTCGATCGTCGTCTGCAGTTCCTCGTCGATCTCCCGCACCAGGGTCTCGCCGTCGGACTCGCCCGGCTCACGATGACCGCCCGGGAAGTAGAAGCGATCTCTGCCGTGAGTACGCGTTACCAACACCCGGTCGTCCCGGACCAGGATCCACGCCACCTTCTCCGGCACGCCGTTGCCGTTCGCCATGGCCAGGACCGTATCGGAGGGCATCGTCTGCGTCAGCACTCTCCAGCCTCGGCCGGGCTGCCGGCGGTGTCCGTATGAGACAGCCGTGCCGGGCAGGTCCCGCTTTGTGCGTACGTGTCTGCGGCTGCCCGGGCAGTGCGAGCCCGCGCCGGGGCGGGCTCGTGCCTGTGCCGGTGTGGTTCTGGATGGCTGGGGTGTGTGCGAGGCCGTCCGGGCGGTTCTGCAGTTGGTGAGTGAGCTGGCTGCCAACGCGGTGACCTGATGTGCAGTTCCGGGATCACGTTCGGGGTCGTCCTCACCGATGGCGGCGCGGCCGTCGGCGTCGGCGACCATGGCCCTCATCGCCGGCTTTGCGCGTAGCAGGCCGCGCCTGGTGCCGGGTCTGGTCGCGGCCTGCTGATCGTCGGATGCCCGGCCGGCAGGTGGGGGCAGGGCAGGGATGACGCCGGGGGCACGATCGGGCAGGCGGTCATCGCGCCCCGGCCGCTGCCCGCGCCGCCATACAGCCCGCTGGCACGCAGCCTGCCGGTGAGCCGGAGTCTTCAACGGGGGCCGCGGATCGCATGGTTGCCGAGGCGGTGGCCCGCCGGGTGCTGGCCGGGTGCGCCGGCTGCGGCCATTCCTCCCGCGCCGGGGGCCGGGGCCTGCCTGCCCCTGCCTGCCTGGCCCTGCCTGCCTCGACCGGCCGGCGTGCACGGGCCCTGCGCCCCGCCGCGCTGATCTTGCCGGGGACGGCCGTTGCACCCCCTGCGCCGCCCCGGCCGCTGCCCGTACCTCCGGCGGCCGTCGCCCTGCCTCCGCGTCACCGCCCTGCGGATCGAGGAACCCGTGACTGCCCGGCCCGCCCCTAACCGGATACCGCAAGCCGGGGGAGATGAACGTCGCGCAGCACTGCGCGCTGTGCGCTGCGCGGCGGTAGGTGTTGCGAGGGGGCCGGGTGGCGGCTGTCAGCCCTTGCCGAAGTGCACGGCGGGGAAGGCGCCTGCTGCTTTGAGGGCGGTGGAGAAAGCTCCGGCCAGTTCGGTGAGGCGTGCGGTGGCGGCCGGGCCGAGGTGGTCGTAGGGGGCGGCATCCAGGCGGTCGGTGAGTGTCTCGGTCTCGCCGCGCAGGGTCGTGCCTGCCGGTGTGAGGTTGCCTGCCTTGTCCAGCAGGCCGCGTTCGCGCAGTTGGTGGCGGGCGGTGTCCCACTGCTGGGGGGTCCATCCGCGGGTCCGCATGAACAGGGCCGAAGTCGGTGCGGTGCCGGTGGCGTTGTGCAGGACCAGCGCCTGGAGGCCGGACAGGCCGGCGATTGCCAGGGCGGCGAGGTGGCCATCCCCGCGGTGTTCGCGCAGCAGGGTCGCGGCGTGCCACAGGGCCAGGTGCGGTTGTTCGGGTACAGGGAGGTCGGCGTTGGCAGCGTACAGCGGCCGTGCCTCCCGGCGGCAGGCTTGGGTGGCGTGCAGTGCCAGTTCGGCCGCCTCGGTCATTTCCGTGGACGTGAGGGCTTCCTTGCCGAGCAGCCGCTGCAGGGTCCGGTCCGCGCCGCGCAGCCGTGCGGTGAGCACCTTCTGCGGTGGGGTGATGGTCCAGACGGCGGGGATGTAGCGCCGTATGTGCGCGTGGTCGAAGTTGTAGAACGTCGCGGTGACGGTGCCCGCGTCGACAGCTCCGAGCGGCGCGGCGCGGCTGGCGAGGTAGACCATGGGGCCGTGCTCAAGGCCCAGTGCCGTGAGTTCTTCCTCCGGCTCCGGCGCGAAGTATATAGCCGTGTGCAGGGGGCTGACGGCGTGGTGGCAGCGGCGGCCCGGGCTTGCTTCGAAGAGGGTCATGCGGTGGCTCCGGTTTGTGGTGGTCGGGTGGGGCGGGGTGGTCGGGCGGGCAGGGCGCGTCAGGCTTCGTCGGCGGGTTCGCGCTGGGGGTGCTCGGTCAGGCCGGTCGCGGTCTGGGTGAGGTGCTGGGTCAGGACCCGGGCTGCGGTGTCGGCGTCGCGGGCGAGGGCGGCTTCCTCCAGCCGGCGGTGTTCCAGGGCGCCGTCCCGGTGGGGGTTGCGGTGCGCCGACCAGCGGCGGGCCAGCTCGCTTGCGGTCCACATCCGGTCGAAGGTCTCCAGCAGGACCAGGTTGCCGCACCCCTCCAGCAGGGTGCGGTGGAAGAGGCGGTGGGCTTCGGCCCAGGCGCTGGTGTAGTGCTCGCCTTCCTGCGGTTGGTAGGCGGGGGTGCGGGCCAGGCGGTGGTGGGCGGCGCGTACGCGGGCTTCCCAGTCCACGTCGCCGCGTTCAATGGCCATGCGCAGCATGACCGGTTCGATCGTCCGGCGGGCTTCTGCGATCTCCTGCCAGCGCCGGTCGGAGTAGGCGGGGACGGCGAAGCCGCGGTTGGGCAGCCGGTCGGCGAGGCCCTCGCCGACCACCCGCACGAGCGCCTCGCGTACGACGGCCAGGCTCACGCCCTGCTCTTTGGCGAGGTCTTGGGGTTTGAGGGGATCACCGGGGGCGTGGTCCCCGCGCATGATCGCCTCCCGCAGGTGTGTGTAGACCTGCTCGGAGAGCATCTGTTTTCCCGTCGGGGGCGGGGTGTGGGTCGTCTGGTTCATGCCTCCACAATAGACGATCCGATCAATAATCGATTATCGGTGTTATGGTCGATCCAGATGGCGGGGGGCGGGAGCGTGACTACGCCGCCTCCCGGCGCCACTGCGGCGGGACCTCCGCCGAGGGCATCAGCACCACCTGTGCAGCACACGTGAGAGGCACGACACCATGAGCTCCAACGACCCCTTTGCCCGGCTGCCCGAGGCGGCCTCGTTCACCGTGGTCAGCACCACCGTCACCGACGGCGCCGCCTGGCCCATCGAGCAGTACTCCGGCCTTTCCGGCGTCCCCGGCGGGAAGGACGTCTCACCGCAGCTTTCCTGGAGCGGCGCCCCCGAAGGCACCAGGAGCTACGCGGTCACGGTCTACGACCCCGACGCCCCCACCGGGTCCGGGTTCTGGCACTGGGCGGTAGCCGACATCCCCGCCACCGTCACCGAGCTGCCCGAAGGCGCCGGCGATGACAGCGGCCAGGGCCTGCCCGGGGGCGCGTTCCAGCTGCCCAACGACGCCCGCGCTGCCCGTTTCATCGGCGCCGCCCCGCCGGCCGGACACGGCCCGCACCGCTACTTCACCGTGGTGCATGCCCTGGACGTCGACACCATCGGCGTCCCCGCCGACGCCACCCCTGCCGCCCTCGGCTTCACCATGGCCGGCCACATCCTGGGCCGCGCGGTCCTGGCGACCACCGCCGAGACTCCCGCCTGAGGAGGCCGGCTCCGGCGTGCCGTCCCGCCGCGGCGCCGGGACAGCCGGGCGGCGCGGCGGGGCGGGTCGGGTGTCCGGCGGGTCCGGCGAAGGGCCGGGCATCTGCGGCCGGCCGGGACCGGGGCGTCGGCGGTCGCCTGCCTGCCCGCGCCGGAGCGCACCGCGGCCGCGGCGGGCAACGGCCGCTGCCGGCCGCGCCAATGCCGCCGCGCCTGCCTGGAGTGCCGTTGGCAGAGGCCGTCCCGCAAGGCAATCAAGGGGAAGCCCGGCAGGCTGCCGAAGGCTCCACAGACGCTACGAACGCAAAGGCGAGCACTTCCTCGCCTTCGTCGGCATATCAGCAGCCCTCCTCGGCTACCGTCACCTCATGCAGTGTGATGACGCGTAATGCACCTATGGTCTCTGCATGTTCGAGACGATCCGGTGGCGTTGCCACGTCCGCGTCAGTGACCGTCGCGGGGCCGAGCGCGTAGTCGGCCAGCTTGTGGCTCGACTGGACAGGACCATGCAGATCGAGAGCTACGAGCGGTACTGGAAGTACCCCGAGCTTGCCGAACTGCGCCTGACTTCACCACTTGAGTCGGCCAGCCCAGATGCCGCGCTCCTCACCGTCCTTCAAAGGGCGTGGCGGATCGCGACGCCCTGGGGCCTTGGAGCCCCAGGGTCGGATAATGAGTTCGACGGAGTCGCCTCGGTGGACATCGGCTCACGCTTCGCCGTCCCGGGAGTCGAGTGGATGGAGTTCTACGTCACCGACCGACGGTGACCCATCACGCATCAGCTCTACTGAGCGCATCCGTCGAGCTCACCAACAGAAACGCACATTCGGCGCGGCCCAGTCCGTTCAGGAGGGGCGCAAGAGTCTCCCGTTCCCCGGGACGACGGGAAAGGTACGTTTCGACGGTCTTGCGGATGTTCGTGTGGCTGATCGGCACTTCGTTCTCACCTTCGGTGGGGTCCCGTGGTGCATGGGGGCTTGCGGCCGGCGCTGGTCTGCAGCGGCTACTGGCGCGAGGAGGGCGCGCTCCGGCGAGGAGGGGGCACTCAGTCATCGGCGGGACCGGGCGCACCGCCGGTGCGCTGCTCCAGTTCCCACAGGGTCCGAAAGAGCCCGGGGTCGCGGGTGAGCTGCGCGTACGTCCCCTCCTGGACCAGGCGGCCCTGGTCGAGAACGACGATCCGGTCAGCCACAGCGACGTTGGCGAGGCGGTGTGTGATCAGAAGGATGGCTCTGTCCTTGGCCAGATCCCGCAGGCCGGCGAAGACATGGTGCTCGGCTCGGGCGTCGAGGGCGGCCGTGGGCTCATCCATCACCAGCAGGCTGGCCTTCCGGTGAAAAGCCCTGGTCAGGATGACGCGTTGCCACTGCCCGCCGGACAGCTGGTGGCCGCCGAACCATTCGCTGGTCAAAAGGGTGTCGAGGCCGGAACGGAGGGCGGGCAGCATGTCTGCGGCTCCGGAGGCCTCGCAGGCCGCCATGAGCGCGGCGTCACTGGTGTCGCCCTGCCCGAGGGTGACGTTGTCGCGGAGGGTCAGCGGCAGGTAGGTGAAGCGCTGAGGTGCCACCGCTACGTGCTTCCACGCCTCCCACGGCTCCAGCCGCGCGGTTGTCTTGTGGTCCCAGGCCACTTCCCCGGAGGTCGGCAGCAGCAGCCCGCAGAGCAGCCGGGACAGTGTCGTCTTCCCCGACCCGTTCTCCCCGACCAGCGCCACGATCTCCCCGCGTCGTACCTTCAGCGACAGCCCGGCCAGGCTGTCTTTCTCCGCACCGTCGTACCGGTAGGTGACGTCGCGGACCTCGAACCGCTGCGGCGGCGCCGACAGCACCTCGGAGCCACGCGAGGTCACCATGGCCTGTCCGTGCGCGTTGTCGAGGAAATTCTGCCAGTCCTGCACGTACCAGCCGGTGCGCACGAGCCGGGCACCGCCGTTGATGATGCCCCGCAGCGAGCCGGTCGCCGTCTGCAAGGCGAAGACCGCGCCGCCGCCCGCGGCCAGGTCCATCCGGCCGGAGACCAGCAGCCACAGCAGGGTCGCCCAGACCGCCGCCGAGGCGACTCCGCCAGCCGCCGCCCCGGCCAGGCCCATCCAGGCCCCGGTGTTCGCGGCCTCGCGCTCGGAGACGTTGACGGAGGCGGCCAGGCGCCGGTAACGGCCAAGGAGGAACGGGCCGGCCAGGCAGGCCCGCATCTCCTCGCTGGACTCCATGTAGGACATGTGCCAGCGCAGCTTGTGCAGCATGCGGCGACGCCCTGACGTCTCCAGGCCCGCGAGGTACACGACACGGGCCGCGCGCACGTACGCGGCGGCCTGCGGCAGGCACGCCAGGAGAAGCAGAGGCAAGAGAATCGGGTGGATCACGGTGAGGACTGTGGCACCGGCGGCGAGGGTCGCCGTGGCGGCCAGAACGTCCTGAGCCCCCTCCACGAGGTCGGGAGTGACCTGGGCGCCGCGGTCGGCGATGTCGTACTGGTCGTTGTACCCCGGCTTGTTGTTCGCCGCGGCCTCGGCGCCGAGAGCCGCCTCGACCATGCTGACTTCCGCGGCCCGGGCGAGAACCGGCCGCAACCGCCCGGTCAGCCAGGTCACCGTGACCCCAAGAAGGGCGCGCAGCCCGGCGGCCACCGCGATGACAGCCAGCTGCGGAGCCGCCTCCCGCAGCCGCTCGGTGATGTCGCCCGAGGAGATCAGCGCGGTGAGGGTCCCGGTCACGGCGAACAAGCCCAGCGCGGCCAGCACGCCGGTGCCGACCTGACACGCGATCAGTCCGGCCGTCGCGCCCCGGTCCACCTGCCACGCCATCCGCAGCGATCGTCGCACCAGAACGGGCAGGCGCCGTGCCATGGTGGTCGTCGTCATCTGCGCGCCGGCTTGGAGCCGGGACTCGTCCCGGTACTGGAACTCTTCCTCCTGCGCCGCGCCCCCGCTGTCCGGTGGGGCCCCCTGCGCTTCGTCCGTGCTCGGTTGTGCGGCTGTGCTGCCCGAGGTCAAGTCGATCCCCCTGTCGGTCGTCACGGCTGGTTCGCGCGGCTCAACGACACAGCCCGGATGTCGAACACACGTTTTTCGGTCGGTCCTGAAGTGCCGGATAGAGCGTTCGAAGAACGATGGAGACTGCACCGACCCAGCTCCCGCAACGGCACTGCCACAAAGTGCAGTTGACCGAATCGCCGAGGTTCCCGAGCGCCGTACGCCAACGGGCGCGTTGGTGCCTACGGGGCCCGGCGGACTTGTGGGGCTGACTGTGCACGTGGCTTGGTGGCCGCCCTCGAACGGTCCTCTCGGCGGGACCTCTCCACGGGCCGAACACAGGGCGCGATAACTTGTGGCGATCACTGATTCCGGCATCGCAGGAGTGCTCACCGCCTACCTTGAGCGCTACCCGCAGGAGGCCGGACAACTGGCGGAGCCGCTGCGGCCCCTGGCCGAAGGCCGGGGGTTCGCCTCGCGGCGAACTTCCGATGCACGTCACCGCCGGCGCGCTGCTGGTCAGGGACGGGACCGAGGCCCTTCTGATCAAGCACCTCGTGTACCGGATCACTTTGCAGCCGGGTGGGCATCTTGAGCCGACTGATAGGACGCTGGTCGGCGCGGCGTTGCGGGAGCTGTCCAGGGAGACCGGCATCGACCCGGGCCAGGTGGTCCCGTCTCGGCGCACCCTGTCTATGTCGAGTTCGGACGGGCGCCGGCCAGGCCAGCGAAGAGCGAGTCGGACCACTGCCACCTGGATTTCGGCTATCTCTTCACGACGGCCGATGCCGAAGTCGGGCGTATCCAGGAGTCCGAGGTGGCCGGCGCCGCCTGGTGCCCGCTGGATCTGGCGGAGCGCCTCGTCGGGGGCGGATCGCGCGGGCGGTCACCGCCTCGGCCGGAATCAGGTAACCCTCCACCACCGAAAGCTCTCGTGGCGCGGGCAGGGAAAATGCTGTCCTAGGCGACACCGGGGCAAGGACGTTCGGCGTCATTCCTTCTTCGGGCGGCGATGATCACGAGCCAGCTCGTCACCGTGATGTCGTCTGGCTTGGTCTGGGCGGTGGCCTCGGCGAGGATCGCCATCTTCTGCTCGTAGGAGAGGGCGCGCTCGGGGTGGGTGAAGACGGGGATGGACAGCCAGGCTGGCCTCTCGCGGTGGAGGTGTGGGAAACGGCGACGAGGGGCCCTCGACGGTGGCAGCAGCTTTACATCGCCGTTGGGACGGCAGGTGTTTTCGCGGCGTCGTGGTGATCACAGTTGCCTGTAGTCGGCCCATGCCCGGGCGGCTGTTTCCATCGCGGCGAGCCATGTCTGGTCGGGGTGTCGTTCAGCTCGTTTCTGGTACGTCCTGAGGTTGGCCCAGGCGAACGCATCGATGGCCGCAGGGTCGGACTTCGACCACGCGGCGCATCCAGATACCCAGGATTCCGCGCTCTGCGGGCTGTGGCCGGCCGCGATGAGCTGCAGGACGAGCAGCGAGGGATCGATGAGCGCGCTTCCTCTGGTGGGCCAGGCCCAGTCGACGACCCACGAACCGGTGTCCCCGACCAGGAGGTTGCCGGGGTTGATGTCCCCGTGGATGAGGCTGTCTCCTTTGAAGAGTGCGGCCTGGCCCGGGTCGGCGGCGAAGCGATCCCATCGGGTCTCTGGCCAGCGGTCTGCTACTGCCGGCAGCGCAATCTGCCCGATCCTGTCCACGAGCTCAACGATGAGGGGAAGGTCTTCGGAGTCGGGTGCGAAGTTGCTCGGCCGCCCGTGGACCCGCTCGAATCCCAGAGCGATCCACTGATCGTTTTGTGTGTGCCAGCGCAGGCGGGGGGAGAGCGGGTGCACGGAGGGGTTGACCGCCTGCTCCCGGATCAGGGAGTCCCGTCGCCCCCCCGCCCGGTTCTCGATGCCCTTGACGAAGAAACGTCCCCGGTCGCCGTCGATCAGCAGCAGGACGTCGGAGGTGAACCCCCGCGCCGTGGGCTGCGCGTCGAAGACGTCTCCTGTATAGGGGCGGATGAGATCGAGGAAATTGGCAGGGGGGAGGCGACGGTGCATTCCGGCTTCCTTCTAGTTCCGGGGAGTGCACTCACTTCCCGGGAACCCGGGCGAGCACTCGTCTTCGTTGTCGTCATCGTCGTCTTCATCCCCGCCGTTACCGCCCCGGCGGATGACGGAGGAGCTGATGAGGGCTTTCGCGGCGGCCATGGCGTCGCCGATGAGGATGTCCTCCAGCGATCCCTCACGGATGCTTCCGGCCTTCAACCACGTCGAAAAGACGCACGGCGTCACCATGCCGTCGGGCCCCACTGACGCGCGGCCGTCGCCGCAACGGCCGCAGAGCCCCGCCGTGTCCGGTTCCCGCCCGCACGCAGCCCGGCCGAAGGGACGGGCAGTATCAGCCCTGATCCTTTCCACGCCCATGGCGGTCAGTTCGCGTCGTGCGTGCTTGACGCGCTGGCCTGTGCCGCAGTCGATGATCCCGACCCGGATCGGGACGTGGAGCGTGACGGCCCGGCTGATGTTGGCCCTGGTCCGGGCGTGGCTGTTCCGCCGCGTGATCGCGTTGTGCTCCGCGGGACTATCCGAGTAGTACGACGTGGCCAGACTTGCGCCTACGCGCCGCAGGACGTCCCACCAGAGATCCGGGACGTGGACGAGGTTGCTGTAGACCTCCACCGCCATCCCCCGGTGCAGGGCGTGTTCGGCGAGTTCAAGGGAGTGGGGATGCAGGAGCGGCTCCCCGCCGAACAGTTGTACCGCCCGCACGCCGCTCGATGCGCCCTGGTCGATGACCCGGAGCCAGTCCGCACGCGTCATTACGCCGTGCCGGCCTCCGGGGCCCGAATCGTTGAGGCAGTGCACACACCTCAGCTGACACTTGCGTGTCAGATCCAGCCACAGGAAGCCCGCTGCCTCTGGGCGCGCAGGTATCGGCTGCTGCTCATCTACTGGTGCTGTCACGACTACTCCTTGAATGGAGCCTCTCCCCGTTGGCCGACGGCCGGAGGAGACCGTTTGATTGCACTGCGCGCAAGGGGTGTTCTTTGGTGGCCGCCCCGGCCAGTCGTCGCGTCCGGGTGGCGCGGGTCCGTCCCTCCTCGGTCGCCCGCCGCGCCCAAACCCGGAGGATTGCGCCCGGACCGGTCAGTCGTCGTCAGCGGCGCAAGTGGAGAGGGGGAACCTGTCCCCTCTCCGCCAAGGACCCTCTGCCGTTACGCACCGTGGGTACGTCTGACGCGAAGGGGTTCCGGTGGGCATCAGGGTCGGGAGCCGCGCCGTCGGTGCCGGGCAGCGTGGGGCTCTCGGATCGGCGGTCCCCTCCCTTTCTCTGTCTTCGGATGTACGAAGGCAAGATGGGCGGTGCGCTGCGGGCCGTCGCACGAGAGCTGCGGGGCCGCGAAACCCCGTAGCGACTGAAGAGCCCCGCGGCCCGCCGCACACTGGGGCGGTTTCTCTGCTGCCGTCATGCCGATCACGCCTGCCGCCCGCCACTCCGGGCGTTGGCAGCCGCTACCCGCGCACCCAGCAGCTGACGTAGATCGATGTGGCGGACGTGTTGTGGCTTGGCGTCCCACTCGCGTCCTCCTGGAGGAGGACGAAGCTGATACAGCCCGCCTTCTTTGCCCATCATGACGCCCACGCGGTTCCTGCTCGAGTCCAGTTTCACGCAGGGCAGGCGTGTACGGGGCGTCCGTGTCTCTTCCTTCTGGTCTTGGCCCTTCCCTCTCCATGCACACGACGCTATGGGGCCTGTGCCGGGGAACCCAGGCACGGAGCGGCGCAGTTTGCTGGCAGGCCATCAGGAAATGCTATGCGCGGTGGTACTTAGCCCGCCACGCCCAGGTGGGCGGCCATACGGCGCATATCCTGGGTGAGCGTGCGTTTGCGGTGGGCGAGGATGTCCTGCATGACGTGACGAGCCATCGTCTGATGCTTCAACCATCCGGGGGCGGTGCGCAGGATGGTGTTCAGTTCCTCCATCGAGTCCTGGTGCGATCCCAGCCGCGCGTGAGCGTAGGCGACGTCCAGGCGGTGCCGGTCCCAGTTGTTCGCGCTAGGCCGCCCGAACCTTTTTACTGCCTTGCGCCCGACCGGCCCCTCATCAGCCCTGCGCAGCACCCCGCGGGCGTCACCGATGAGGGCGAGATCTTCAATGGCCTTCGCCTCGGCCGTTACAGGCCCGAAGGTGGACCAGTGCTCGCGGAAGTTGACGTGCTCTTCGCCCAGCGCGCTTGCGGCCGTGGCGGCCATCCGGCGAGCTTCCCTGGCCACATCCGGGCGGTTGTTGCGCATCGCGGCAGCAGCGACGCGTTGGAGAAGTTCTCCCCATACGGCCAACTGGCCGGGAGAGGCAATGGAGATGCGCGGTTCGACTTCGGCGGCTGTGGCGGCGGCTAATTGCTCCGCCTCGTCGAATCGGTCCTGCCGCAGGAGCAGCCACCCCATTCCCACCACCCCGGATGCCGCAACCTGTACGTGTCCCGTCTCGCGAGCGTCCCGAATCCCCTGCGAGAGCGCGTGGTAGGCCATGTCGTACCGCCGGACCTGGGTCAAGAATTTCCCGGCGAGAAGAAAAGCACTGGCCCTGGTAACGACGGCGCTTTGGCGCGCCTCGCCCTCCTCGCTGAGGACGACGGCTGTCTCGGCCGCTCGCAGGATTCCGGGTAGCTTCTTTGCCACCGAGTCGTATCGGTCAGCGTGGTAAAGGCTGTGGGAATCGTCGATGTCGCGACGAATCAAATGGAGTTCGGTCATCTGTGCCGGCTCAGTAAGCACCTCATCCAGTCCGATCGGCGGCATAAGAGCCCGCCTGAGCTCCATCAGCTTGGGACCATCCCCTGCGCTTGCGTGCACAGGGTCGGGAGATTGCGTCGCGAAGAGACTTGAAGTTGTCGTGCCGAGTGCCCGGGCAAGCGTATGAAGGGTCTCGACCCTCGCGTCTCCGCCCTGCTCCACCTTACGGACCGTGCCCACCGACAGGCCCGCGGCGTGGGCCAGTTCTTCCTGGCTCCAGCCCATTCGACGACGAAGAGTACGGACGTTCTCTTTCAGCGATGACATCGAATCACCTCCCATCCAGGCTACGCCCGTCCGGCAAGCGGAGGGATCCCTCCGCGGTCAGCCAGGCTGTTCTCATCATCGAAGTGCCGAAGACGATCGCGGAAAGGCCGTTGACGTACGCCGGAACACCCCACGCCTGCGGGGGTGGCCCCCACCGAACACGATCTCGTGTACTTCGTGAACTGCTCCCCGTGCCCGCGGGGATGAGCCTGGCTGGGATTCATGTCCGCGCTTTCCCGGCGGGCGCGGGCAGCCCGGTCGGCCGGCGAGGACTGCACGGCTCCCGTACCGTTCGACGACTGCATTCGGCGCGTATGGGGGTTTGCTGATCTCGTCGGCCTCGTCGGTGCCTCTACAGCGGCAGAAAAACGCGCCGTCGGGGAAGACACGGCCTGGGGTGATGCACCCGAGGTCCCTCACTTCTGCCATTCATCGCGGAGCCGACGAACGGCCGCGATGGCGCGCACCGCCTTGTCGGACAGCGCAGGGATCTGGTCGAGGACGTAGCCGAGGATCAGGAAGAAGCCACCAAGGGCAGCTACTACGGCGGTAGCCCAACCAACGGTCTCCAAGAACCCGATCACCTTTCACACGTGGTGATCGGACCGAAGACAGGCAGCCTCGGCCCGACCACATGACTAGTGGTCGATGCCGAGACCGCCTGCCGCGTATTCCCGCACTACGCCAGGTCTCGAACTGCGCCCAACCACGGACGCAGCGCGCGTATCCAGGCAAGGCCACAAGCCAGGGCAAAGCTCCCTGACCTCTGGTCCTGCCTGCGGCTCCGCAGATGGTTGGACGTCTTGGCAGCAGCAGCCATTGGTAATCGTGAAGCGGAGCGTCTTGCCAGCCTGACACTGACGAGCCGCGCGCCAGACAGAAGCGCTTGCGACGTTACCTGCTTGTGACCTGACGTGAGTGCTCCTGGCATGCCTGCAAACCGTGGTTGTCACTCGCCCGGGTCGACTGCACGGCGCGCGCCGCTCGACAAGCTAGGCGGCGCCTGCCTTGGCTCCGCCTAGCACACGACCGGGTACACATCTTGGGAACGGTCGTTGCAATCCCTGAGAGACCCACGGAACGAAAGAGTGGATGCAGTTTTCGTCAGTAGTTCTCAAGGTTCGCCTTGGCGGTCATTTCGAATTCGTGCAACCGCCCGTCGATAAGGTTGGCTTGAGCGGAGAGATCGCGCGGAAAATCGGTCAAGGGCTGCATGAATTGCCGGGGAATCCCGGTGATCGATATGGCCGTGTCGGTAACCTCTGGGTTCCAGTATTCCTGTGTGCGCCATGCCCAGTGGCGCAGCGCATCATGAGTTCGGGCGGCAGCGTCGACGACTGCCCGTGCACCTTCGAGGCGGAGCAGTGAGTATGCGTCCGACTCTGTGCTTCGGGCGGTCCGCATTTCAGCAGATGCTTCAAAGTGCTCGTACTCATCGGGCTCCGGCCCGGAGTCGGCCAAGCGGCCTACGATCACGGCGATGATTGCTTCGGCGAACTCGTTGGCGGCGCCGAGGTAGTTGGCGTAGGCGTCACGGCGCATCTCCCGGCGCCATTGCTGATGCTGCCCGCGCAGTTGCACCCTGCCGCCGGCCAGAGCGGCCAGGATCGCCCCGGCTGCCCCGATGATCGTCCCCAGTAACGCGGCTACCGCACCGAGGGCCGCGACTTGTCCCGTGTTCACGAGCAGAGTGCGAGCGGCCGCAGGTGAACGTGCCAGCCCTCCTGGGCGCGACGCAGTGCTTCGCTGTCCGGCCTGGTCCGGGGGCGCCTTCGAAAGTGCGGTGTGTGGCCAGATCACCTGAGCGGAAGAAGATTCCGGAGTGGTCGGCGATGGGCCACGACGGCGCCGGGCAGCGGGACCTCATCGTGGCCGCCGAACTTCCCCGCAACGCGGGCGGCACGGTGGTCGAGCCCGGGCTGCGCCCCGGGGAGGCGGCTCGCGGCCCTCACACGTTCTTGGCGCCGGCCGGGACATAGCGGACCCCTTGACGCCCCGCACCGCGGCAAGGCCGGCCCTGAAGGCGGACGCGCAGCGGGGGCCCAGCGCATTGGGCTCGATCTGCGTCAGCGCAGACAGACGGCGAGCACGGCGCCGCAACGCCCCGGCCTCTCGGGGATGCCGCTCATCCTGCGCTTCCCGGAGCGGGGCATCATGCTCGTGGTCTGCGGCTGAGCCGGTAAATGCCGTAGGTAACGCCAAGGATGATGTCCACGGCCGCCCAGAGGCCGATGATGAGGCCGACACCAATAGCGGTTCCTACGTCTCCTGCATCCTGGCAGAGCTTGAGCGCATCGCCGGCAAGGCCGTCACAGGACGGGTCGTCGCTGGCGTTGTTCACGCCGATGATGATCCATATCAGGAACAGGGCCTGCACTACGAGGAAGATCCACAGGAAGATCTTGCGTGGTTTCTTGCTCTTGCCGCCGTCGGGGGCGGGCTCTGGGGCGGCGCCGTCAGGGCGTGGGCCCCATTGCGGGGACGGTGTGTCAGTCATCAGCCCGACCTCCTCGATGAGGCGAGGCAGTTCTCACCGTCGGTACATGGTCAACACTACGCGCGATGGAGACATACAGCACATCACGGGCTGACGTTGCTGATGACGGCGCTTGTTGCGCGAGTGCCCAAGAGCGGCCGCGACACCGCCGCTCGGGCTGTTTCGGTCCGGCCGTGTTTCTTCAGGCGCAAGAGCCGGGTGGCCACAAGGGCGAGCTGTCCGGCGGCGTCGGCCACCGGGATCGCGGGGAGGTCGGCGGGCTCTCGCCCGTGGTCGAGCAGGCGGTCGACGAAGGCGGCGTACGGCGTTCACAAGGGGGCGCCAGAGGCCCGGCGCCGGGCCCGCGGGGGAGGCGGCCCGGCGCCGGCGCGTGGAGGCCGCTCGGTGAGCAGGCCGGCTGACATCCGGCTCACCGAGCGGCTGTCTCGGGGCCGCCCGGAGAGGCGGCCGGTGGGATGTCGTCCAGGTCGACGATGCGGAACGAGCGGAGGGTGCGTACGAGTTGGGAGGCCAGGAACCAGCGCAGGCGGGCGTCCCCGTAGGGCACGGGGACGTCGTCGGCGGCCAGGACTTTGACACCGTTGGCTCCGTACGCGTGCGGTGTTCCGATGACGCCGTACAGGGGTGCGCTCTGCGCCAGCAGCGCGAGATGCCCGTGGGCTGCGAGATAGGGGCATCGCTGCGCGGCCAGGCGGGCGTGGCGTCGGCAGAGCGGGGGCTGGGCGGTGCGGATGGTGGTGCTGGAGGTGGGGATGCCGTCCTTCTTGCTTTCCAGGAACAGGATTCCCTCGGGCGTGCGGGCGTCATTGACGCATACCTGGCAGCGGAGCGTGAGCATGCATTCGCGCTGCCGGGCCGGGTGGACCAGACGCCACTTCGGTACGCCGGCCGGCAGCCGGTCCGCTCCGATGGACTGCGAGACCCGCGCCCAGAGCACGCCGCGCACGTCGCGGTCCTCGCACATCTCGTCCCAGTAGGCCAGGCGCGAGTGGCCCGCGTTGTCGAAGGCGGCGCGCAGGGCCAGGAAGCTGTCGGCCTCTTCTCCCTCGCGCGCGGTGATGTAGGGGACCACACCGTGCTTCGTCGTGTTCACGGGGCGGCTCCCGCTGTGGCGAGGGGGCGGCAGGGGGCCACGATGCTGTTGTCGGGGAGGAGATCACCGGTGTCGTCGAAGCGGATGACGCCGTTGCAGAGTCTGGTCCAGCCGGTGACGTCGTCCCGTGCGAGTGGTATGGCCGCGTCGCGGTCCGGCTGATCAGCCGCGGGGCACGGTGGCCTGTGCTGGCACATGCGCGTCGCTCTTCCTGTCGATCGTGCGGTTGGGGAAGGTGGTGCCCTCGTCGGGGGCCCTACGGAGCCGCGGGGGAGCGGGGCGGGGAGGCCGGTGAGGGCGGCTGCGGGGTGCGCGGGGTGCTGGCGGCGCGATTCACGAGGCGGGCGATCGCCTGTTCGCTGTAGCCGTAGAAGCGCCCCAGGGTGATGTCGTCGGCGGGGCCCCGGTACGCCGGTGGTCTTGCTCCCCATTCGACGATGTGGCAGGTGTCCGGGTAGGGCGACCACCGCAGGCGCGGGTCGGGGAAGCCGGGCCGGGTATGAATGAGGTCCCGCACCAGGAGGCCGAGGTCGAGGTAGGGCACGGAGAAGTACCCGCCCTGCCGCGAGCCTCCGACGGGGACAAGGAGGAAGGGCATGCGCAGGGGTCGCACGGCGATGCTCTGCTCCAGCAGCCAGGGGCCCGCGAGTCGGGCCGCGAAGAGTTCGTAGTCGTACGCCTCTTGCGGCGGTGTCACCGTGAGGGGCGCCGTCGGGGAGCCCTGCGAGTCGCGCATCACTCGCCGTCCTTGATGCAGCCGGTTTCGATCAGCACCTCGGCCAGATCTGCGACCACGAAGGCCAGACGCCGGGTGAGACCGACGGTCTCCTGGTGGCCGGTCGGCAAAGTTTGGTCCCGCAGTAAGCGCGCTTGCTCGATGAGGCGGCCCTTCTTCTTGGCGGGCGGGTGGTTCGGATCAGCGACAGCGATGTCACCGAGCCTCTTCAGGTGGACGCGAAGCCGCTCCGCCAGTGCCGCAGTTGTGGCTGCGGGCGGGGGCCGGTCGCCGATCGCCGTGTCGAGGTCGTCAAAGATCATTGCGACGTCGAGGGGCGTCCAGGCGGTGATCTTGTCCAGTACGAACCGCAGCTCGTCGCTTCGCAGCGGCGGGGTCCACCGCGGAACGTCGTGGGAGCCCGTCGGGGCGGGCATGGCGGTATTCACCACTCACGCACCGCGCCCGTGCTGAGCTCGGCCCAGGTGACCTTGCCCCAGGGGTGCTTCACGTAGCCCCAGTGCGAGCTGAGCGCGTCCACGAGCACCAGGCCTCGGCCGCATTCGTCGCTGCTGCTGGCGGCTTTGATACACGGGGCGTTGTGTGAGGTGTCGGCTACTTCAATGCGTACCCGGCAGTGGCCGCCACGCTGGACGGTGACCGTGGTGAGGTCTGTCGAGGTGTGGTTGACCACGTTCGTCAGCAGTTCCGACACGATGAACTCGCCGATGTCGGCCAGATCTTCTGTCAGGCCCCAGTTGTCCAGGGCTTTGGAGACCAGCGCGCGGGCACGGTTGACGGATTCGGGCCGGCACGGCAACTGAGCGGCATAGCCGGGTGCGGCGGGTTGCGGGACGGTCATGGCGATACCCACCGGCCTCTCGCTGCGGTCGCTGCCGGCGGGCAAGCGGCCTGCATCATCCTGCCTGCACCGTCCTTGCACGCCGTGTACGCGGGCGTCGCGCCGGCATGCCGGACGTGCCACAGGCCGGGCCTGTGGCATTCGGGCTCGGGCGGCTGCCGCTTCAGGGCTCGGCCGCATCCCGCAACCGGCGGGGCGCCGTCCGCCGCGTCGATCAGATGCTCAACCGTGCCGATCAAGGCATGACGCGTTCGGGCCGGGAGGGGCCGGCCGCGGCGGAGCGATTGTTCGACGGCGTCGCCAGTGTTCATGTGGGGTGCTCCCGCTCGTGGTGGGGCTGGTTACACGAGCGAACCGCCAAAACTCCGCGGCCGACATGGGTGCGGAGGCTTCGGCCCGGTCAAAGCGATCAAAGATCGTTCAGTTGGTTCTCCGAAAAGGTGCTTCACGCCAGTTCCGCGGCAGGCAGAGGGAGTCGGGTACTACGTTGGTGGGGCTGGCGTCACCTGGCCGTGCGCCGGGCGACAGCCGGGTCAAACCGATCAAAGATCATTTCTGTTGGCGGGGGCGCACCATGGCGCGCGAGAAGAATCAGCGACTGGCTGCACTGCTCGAAGAAGCCTGCTGGTCACGGGCGCAGGCCGCGAGCGCCTACAACCGCGTGGCCGCCGAGACGCTCGGCGGCGAGGTGCGAGAGAACTCCAGGATCGGCCCTTCCCACGTGAGCATGTGGGTAGGAGGAACGAAAGCAACGGGTGTAGCACCCATACTCTTGTGCCAGGCGCTGTCCCGCCGCTTGAAGCGTGAAGTCGCGCCACAGGAGGCGGGTTTCACAGTTCCCGATTCGCCGGCGCAGGAGGCGCTGGACTGGAGCGTCGATCCGTTGATCGCGCTGAACGCCTTGGGGAGTGGTGTGGACGCGAAGCGGCGGCGGCTACTGGCAGGCGGGGTCTACTCCGCCATGTCTTTGATATTGCCTGACGAAGCGTGGTGGCGCGCCATGGCACAGCCGCCCGAAACCCCCCCGGGCGGCAAGAGAGTCGGCCGCGGAGACGTGGAGACGGTGCAGGAGCTGACGCTCGCGTTCTCCCGGATGGATCAAAAACGCGGAGGCGGCCACGGGCGCAGCGCGCTCGACGAGTACCTCCACCTGGAGATCCCCCGATTGCTGACCGGTCGCTTCCCTGACGATCCGACACGGCGCACGATGTTCTCAGCCTCGGCGGAGCTCGCGTACCTGTCCGGCTGGATGAGTTTCGACAACAGCGAGCACGCGGTGGCCCTGCAACGCTTCAACACCGCGCTGAAGCTCGCGGCCCGTGCCGGTGACGCCCCGCTCAGCGGACACATCATGCGCGCCATGGCCCACCAGGCACTCGACATGGGCCTCCGGCCCAAAGCACTGCAACTCGCCCGGGCGTCCGTGCACGGCGAACGGTACCTCTCCGCGACCCCGCGAGAGCGTGCGCTGCTCGGCGTGGTGCACGCGCGCACCCTCGCGGCGAGCAACCGCAAAACCGAGGCAGCCAAGGCGCTCCTGCGCGCCGAGGACGACCTGTCCAAGGCCCGTGAAGGGATCAAGGAGCCCAACCGCACCTTCTTCTTCGGGGAGGCCTCCCTCGCCCATGAGACGGCATGCACCCTGCGCGACCTCGGCGACCCCAAGCGAGCCGTCAGAGAGTTCCAGCACTCGGTCCGGACCCGGGGAGCGCAGTTCCGCCGCACCCACGCGGTCACCCTTGGCTATATGGGGGCCACACAACTCACGCAGGGCAGCGTCGAGGAGGCCTGCGCGACATGGAGCCACGTCCTGGACGCGATGGAGGACGGCATCTACTCGGGCCGGGCACGCGGAACAGTGGTCGACATGCGCCGGCTCCTCTCGCCCTATCGCGCACGCGGCATTCCCGCCGTCGGAAGTCTCAATGCCCGTGCCACCGCGTACCTGGCCAACGTAGATTGATCACTGAGGGTTGAGGCAGAGCGGAGGGCAGGGGCATGGCGTTGCACATCGAGCCGGTCGGGGAAGTCGTCGAGGGGCGGACCGAGGTCGCCGACGACTACTGGGGCGGCATCGAGTCTGTCATTCAACTCGACGAAGAACGGTTTCCCATCGACTCGGTTCAGGGCCTCGAAGAGTTCTCCCACCTGGTCGTGGTGTGGCACTTCACCCGGGCCTCGCCAGCAGACGTCGAGTACCACGCGCGAAGCCCGCGCGGGAACCCTCGGTGGCCGGCCACGGGCACCTTCGCCCACCGTAACCACCGACGCCCCAATCAACTGGCCCAGAGCTTCCCCCGCCTGCTTCGGGTAGAAGGACTGCGGCTGCACGTGACAGACCTCGACGCGATCGTAGGCACAACCGTCTACGACATCTCGCCGTACTTCCAGGAGATGGGCCCGCGCGGCACTGTCAACGAGCCGACGTGGCCTGGCGAAATGCTTGCCGACTACTGGGCTAACAAGATCTGACCTGCAGCCCGGCAGCTCGCCATGAGCCATGGACGCCTCGTTCTACATGCGTAGTACCTAGGTCGTGGATGCGTTGCTTCATCGTCAGACCCCTCTTCGCCGAGACCGAGGTCTTCACCGCCCTTTCCCACATGCAGTGGTAGAAGTTCGAGTGCTGCCACTACTTGCCCTGGCCTTCGCTATCCAGCCTTCAGGGATCCGGCCTGACACGAGCCGCCGGAGCATCGACATCTGCCAGAGCTACGGCGACGGGAGCGCAGGCGAGCTGTTCCTCCAGATCGTGTCGAACTGTTGCAAGGCGATGGAGTAAAGGAATCCGGATGCCCGGGCGTAGACGCAGGGAGAGTTCCTGCCGTGAGCGGAGCTCTTGTAGAAGGTGAGGTAGACGGCCCGGTCTGTTGCGATCACGCGGCAGGTGTTGGGCAGGTTGAAGCTGCGGAGCTGGACGTTGCGCTGGGTGCGGGTTACATGGGTGAGGTAGTCCATGTTCGTCTGGACCTGGTTCCTGAGCAGGTCGGGGGTGAAGCCGGGATCGAATAGGCGTATGTCGTCCGAGCGCCGCTCGAGCCAGGAGTCGCTTCGGTCACGGGGGTCTGGCAGCAGGACCTGGACGGATTCCGGAGACAGCGCACCTGACCACAGGGGAGAGAAGGCCTCTCGGGTCAGCACGTTGCCACGCCCTGCCATGACCTTGACCCAGCGAGCTCGGCCCAGGTCGCGTGCGATGTCCTGCTCTGCGGACGACTGATGACGGTACACACGGCCGAGCCCGGTGCCGGTGCACCAGGAGCAGGCGGCGACCAGCCACCACAGCGGGCGTGAGCCGCGTAGGAGGCCGAGGAGGAGCAGGATCGCGCTTGCTGCCAGAGAGCTGAGTATCCCAAACATAAATGCTGTCATGCGAGCCGTCTCCCTGTTTTTGGGTGGTCTCGACTATGTGGCTTCGTGTCAGGAGAGGTAGGGCAGGAGCCGTCGCAGGATGTGGGCGGCGTTTCGGGCCGCGAGTTCGTGGTAGCCGTGTCCCTTTTCATCGTCGGCGTTATCGGAGACGCCCCGGATGACGATCCAGCCGGGGTTTCTTTCGCCATGGATCGAGTTCTCCTGCCAGTGCTGGCTCAGCCCGCCGGCTTCCATGTCTACTGCCAGGACTTTCTCGTGATAGTCCGTGAGGTAGCTGCGGATTTCACTTTCGCGGTCGGCGATGACGGCCTCGCCGGATCCGATCACTCCCGGGTAGACCTCGAATTCCTCCGAGGCGTGCGCGGAGAGCTGACCGTGGATGCGCGCCGGGGTGCCGTGATCGGCGAAGAAGGCGTTCACTGCATGGACGACCGGTGCCGGTGCCTGCCGGTGTTCCCCGCGGCGGCGGACGTCACCACGCGGATTGATCTTGCGATTCTCGTAGTAGACGATGTCGGTGGAGACGATGACGTTGCCGATGCGGGCGTGCTTGTCGTGGATGCCGCCGGCCACGCCCACCAAAGCCCACAGCTGCGGCTCGTAGTGGCGTCGTAGGTTCTCCAGGGCAGCCATTGCCGATCGTTGTCCCTGGCTCTGACTCTGGGTGGCCACGATGCGAACGGTTCCTTCCGGAGTGGTGTGTTCGCCCCGGTAGAAGTACAGACCCCTGGGTTCCTTGTGGCGCTCCAGGCCCAACTCATCGACCACGGATCGCAGTTCCTCGCTCAGGATCGTTACCACTCCGATGTCCCACACAAGGGTTCGTCCCTCGGCCTTTCCGGCTTCGGCGGAGCGGCCGGTGTCCGGAGGGGCGCCGGCCGCGGTGACATGAGCGTGGTCTCCGACGGCGTTGTTGTTGAAGTTGTTGTTGTCGCCGTGGCTGACGATGCCTCGATTGGTGATCACTGATTTCCTCCACCGCTGGGGTTGTTGGGGCCCGGGGGCTGGTTTGCGGAGACGCCGACCTGAGCCGCGTTACCCACGGCGTTGTTGTTGAAGTTGTTGTTGTCGCCGAAGTTGAAGATGCCGCTGTTGATGATTTTGAGGGCACGGTCATTGAACTCTGACGTATCTACGCCCTTGGCGAGTAGGAAGTCGCCTGCGGCGTGCAGTAGCCGCTGCTCTATCGTCTTCATCCGGCCCAGGATGTCGCTCTTTTCAAGCTGAATCTTGGACCACGACTGCGCCGACCTTTCCCGTATGCTGACCCGGCTCCCGATCAAGACGTTGCGGATCGGTGTGGTGGTGAGGTCTCGGGGGAGCGCGATCGCCTTCCCCACGGTGTAGAGGTAGCGGACGAGTCGCCACGAGCGCTGGATCTCGGAAGGCAATGTGGTCAGCTCGCGGAGAGCCGCCCAGATGACGGCGGTGAAGCCGTGATGACCGAACTCCGCGGTGCGCTGGAAAGACCTTGGCGTGTGGGCGAGGACGCACGCTGCCGTGGAGATGCTTAGGGTGCGGCCCTGCAGGCTGACGTGCAACAGGACAGTGGCGACGAACTCCGATCCCTCCGCAGGAGTTGTCACCTCGAGGAAGTGGTGCTGCTTGGATCCGGGCGTGTTGATGATGACGCGCAGGTCGGCCTGACTGAACTGCTGGGGCAGAAGTGAACGGTCCACCGCTACATCCGTTTCGGCTACGTAGACCCGGTCGCGTACCTGTGCGGGAAGCCGCACGTCGGCGCTGTCGGTGTCCAGCAACTGAACCGCTGCGCGCAGGTACTCGACCAGTTCGTGTGCTTGGAAGGGCGGTACGGGGTGCTCGCGTTCATGGAGCGGTGCATCGTCATCGCCGGGGCGCAGCAGTTGGATGCTCATCGGGGGGTTCCACTGGTAGACGAGCTCGCCGGCCCCGATGAACGGTGACTCGTCCCCGAACAGCGTGAAGACGGTGAGGTCGTCCTCGTCCTCGTCTTCGCTGTGCCGGGGCCGGCGGTATACGGCGCAGAGATGCTGCTGCTGTTCGTCAGCGGCTCGTTGCCGACCGGACAATCGGGCGGGACGAAGGGCTGGCGCGTGGAGAATGCGGTTGAGCATGAACTGCCGCGCGGCTCCGGTACCGAGGCATGTCAGCGTGACTCCTGCCGCCACATGAGAGGCAGTTGCGGCGTGGTCGGGGTGGACAAGTGCGATGGTCACGCTCGTCAGGGTCAGGTACAGAGCAGCCAAGCCGATGCGCCTGAGTGCACGCGCCTTTTCCGAGTACCGCCTGGGGAACAGCATCCTGAAGAGGCGTCGATGGCCTCGTCCCGGCCCGAGGCCCCGGCGTTGTGATTTCCGCCGGGGCTTCGGGTCCCGGTCGGCGTCCCGTAGCAGCGTGGCGAGATGGAGTAGCCATAGAAGGGCGAAGCCGCAGGCGACGAGGATGGCGGCAGGCAGGGCGCCTGTGACGGCCGGGGCGACCACTGCTCCGGCCAGTGTCACGCGTAGGAGCGCACTCAGGGCGGCGGCCCGCCACGCGTGGTGCATGACGGGAACGATGTCGAACCCGTAGGACGGGGCGACCCTTCGGTGCGACGCGGTGCAGACCTCGTCGAGCACGAGGTCTCGAAATCGTTCGTCTACGTAAACGCCCGTGCATAAGTGGCGGGTGGCGGCGGTGAGTTCACAGGCCGCCGCCTTGGCCGATGGCGCATGGGAAGTGATCATGCTGTGCCCCTGCCTCGTAGGCTTAAGGTCTATGGGACCATAAGCGTCGGAGATGTTTAAGTCAATATGACCTTTAGGGGTTCTGGTGGATGACTGGCTGAGAGACTCCACTGAGGTGGAGGCGTCGTGGGTGACCGTGGACCTGACGATCTTCACGGTCAGAGGTGATCAGCTGATGGTGCTCTTGGTCGAGCGCGGGCTGGAGCCCTTCCTGGGTCGTCCCGCGCTGCCCGGGGGGTACGTACAGAAGGACGAGACCCTGCGCGAGGGGGCGCTGCGTGAGCTTGGGGAGGAGGCCGGGATCGACGGCGGTCGGCTGCACCTGGAGCAGCTCGGCGCCTACGGGGATCCTCGCCGTGACCCCAGGGGCAGGGTGGTCACGGTCGCCTATCTCGCGTTGGGGCCGGATCTGCCGGATCCCGTGGGCGGTACCGATGCCAGGCGGGCCTACTGGGCTTCTGCGTCACAACTGGCCAATGATGGAATGGACCTGGCGTTCGATCACCCGGCCATCCTCGCGGAGGCCTTGGAGGAGGTTCGCAGAAAATTGGAGTACACCGCTGTCGCCACGGCCTTCTGCCCCGAGCCATTCACTCTGAGTGAGCTGCGCGCAGTTTATGAAGTGATCTGGGGGCAGCAACTGGACCCGAGCAACTTCCGCCGCAAAGTGCTGAACACAGCAGGGTTTGTGCAGCCCACGGGGGAACAGCGGCTGCCGCCCACCGGGCGCCCAGCCGCTCTGTACCGCCGAGGGAACGCATGGCTGCTCAACCCGCCGCTCCTGCGCGGTACCGGGTACGTTACGTAGCCGGGTCCGGCGTCAATTGCTGCTCCCCGCGTGCGGGGATGGACCCGCGGCCGCCCCCATGCTCCAGGCTCGCGGCGACTGCTCCCCGCGGGCGCGGGGGGAGGGGTGCAGGGGTTTGACGCGTGGGCCTGCGGGATAGGTGGAAGCCGTCGGTTTCACTGCCCGGCATCACGCCGGACCGGACGGTGGCCGGGCCTCTGATCAGCGTCTCCGACGGCACCTGCCGGGCCCGGTGACACCACCCCCAGGTCATGCCTTCGGCAGGGGGCAACAGTCATGCCGGGCCCGGAGGCCAGCGGCCCCATTGCAGGACCGCGGAAAACATAACTGTGAGAGTTCTTCTGCGGCCTGGGATGGGGCGGCACGCAGGCCCTGGGGCCGGCGTCCGCGGTTGTATCAGAGCGGGTGACGGGCCATCTCAGGGAGTTCTACGACCAGATGGCTCCGCACAGGCAGGAGTCCGTAGCCCTGGCCTTCGAGGCGCGGCTACGGGTACTCCTGCCGGTCAGCGGAACGATTCATCCATGAGCAGGTACAGCAGACCGACGAGCGAACCGCTGCTGACGATCTCCTTGCGGTCGATCATCCCCCGGATCTGCGCGAGGGGAATCCACTCGATGCGGTCCGACTCGTTCTTCTCAGTCGGCGGCCCCGAATAGGCGGCACCGTCGATACGGAAGACATGATGCTGTGAGTCGGTGATCCCGTTGGCGGGTTCGGCGTAGACGAGCGGCTTGATGGGCCCGGCCCGGTAACCCGTCTCCTCCAACACCTCGCGCTCCGCCGCCTCTTCGGGGGTCTCTCCCGCTTCCACCAGCCCCATGGGCAGCTCCCAGGCCCACGAGCTCGTGATGAAGCGGTGCCGCCACATCATCAGGACCTCTTGGCGATCGTTCACCACGGCGGCCACGGCCAGGTGGCGAAGTCGGACAACGTGGTACTCCCACCTGCGCCCGTCAGGCTGCTGGACATCCACCAGACACAGATTCACCCACTTGTTGGTGTAGACCTGTCGCTCGCCGTGGGTCTTCCAGTCCATACCTTCGGCCCCTCTCGATCGGTCTACAGGATCGCAGACTTGGAGGGGGGGAGGCCTGAGCAGGAACGACCCTTTTCGCGTCAGTCTGACGAGAGTTCTCCGCCAAGGGCATCCGATCAACAGCGTAACTGGGGTTGCTGAGCGGGCAGCCACGGGCGAGCCCGGTGGGCCTTGTGGTTGAAGTTCAGGAGGTGAACCCGCCGCGGAGGCGTAAAGGAGATGCCACGCTGCGCGCCTTCTTCGCCCCCAACGGCACCTCATGGGCTACACGGACCGTAGGTCTGGCATGGGTACTCGAGGGCGGGCGTTGTGTGCGTACGCTGTATCCGATGCCTCGTGCGAGTCGGGTGGTGGAAATGTCTGAATCTCTGAAAGTTGCTCAGAATGGCTTCTTCTCGCGGTAAACGCGCAGGTCAGCGAGACTGCTCCCCGCGCACGCGGGGATGGACCCGTCTCGCAGGCGACCGTGCGGCGGGTGTCCGCCTGCTCCCCGCGCACGCGGGGATGGACCCTACCTCGCCGAGCGCGACGAGGAGACCCAGGACTGCTCCCCGCGCACGCGGGGATGGACCCCACCGTCACCTGCGGCGAATGCGGCGGCACCGCTGCTCCCCGCGCACGCGGGGATGGACCCTGGGCCTGCAGGAGCACCGCACGGCGAAGAAGCTGCTCCCCGCGCACGCGGGGATGGACCCGCGTCGGCCGCAGTAGTGCCTTCCTGGTATTCCTGCTCCCCGCGCACGCGGGGATGGACCCACGTGATGAGCAGCGAATACTTCTCCTTCGGCCTGCTCCCCGCGCACGCGGGGATGGACCCGAACGAGGCGACTCGCGTACGTGCTGCGGCCGCTGCTCCCCGCGCACGCGGGGATGGACCCGCGAACCAGGCCGAAGCCCTGATCGCAATGGGCTGCTCCCCGCGCACGCGGGGATGGACCCGGATCGGGGAAGTCACTGTCTCCCTGCGCGCGCTGCTCCCCGCGCACGCGGGGATGGACCCATCGAGGGCACCAACGGGGTCGGCAAAACCCGCTGCTCCCCGCGCACGCGGGGATGGACCCTCGGATCGGGCCTCCTCCCTTGCCTGACGCCGCTGCTCCCCGCGCACGCGGGGATGGACCCGGGCCTCCCTCATGAATTCACCGAGAGGGAGGCTGCTCCCCGCGCACGCGGGGATGGACCCATCGCGTCCGTGAGCGGGGCGGCGGTCGTCGACTGCTCCCCGCGCACGCGGGGATGGACCCGCGAAGTCCCCCGCCTCCCTGGGGGTCAGGAACTGCTCCCCGCGCACGCGGGGATGGACCCGGTTCGCTCGGCATCCGGCCCAGGCGCGCCTGCTGCTCCCCGCGCACGCGGGGATGGACCCGGACCCGGGAGTCGTCCGGCAGACCCTCGATGCTGCTCCCCGCGCACGCGGGGATGGACCCCGGTCCCGGACGACATCGCCGCCCTGTGGGGCCTGCTCCCCGCGCACGCGGGGATGGACCCTCGACTGCCGCCCGTGCTGCCGCCGCCGCGGACTGCTCCCCGCGCACGCGGGGATGGACCCTCGACCCATCACTTCCGGAAGCTCCTGGTGGCCTGCTCCCCGCGCACGCGGGGATGGACCCAAGCAGAGGCTCGAACGTCTTCTTTTGAATGGCTGCTCCCCGCGCACGCGGGGATGGACCCCCCTTGATCTCGCGCGCCAGACCATCGGGCCGCTGCTCCCCGCGCACGCGGGGATGGACCCCCCGCGAGGCCGCCCAAGCCATGTTCAAGGGCTCTGCTCCCCGCGCACGCGGGGATGGACCCACCTCGACGCCGTCTTCAACTACGGCCCGCGCCTGCTCCCCGCGCACGCGGGGATGGACCCATGCTCAGCCTTCGCGCGGCCTTGACCACGCGCTGCTCCCCGCGCACGCGGGGATGGACCCGCGAAGTGCAGCCGGACGAACGGCTCCTCCTCCTGCTCCCCGCGCACGCGGGGATGGACCCGCCGGGCCCTCAACCAGCTCTGCGGCGCCCTGCTGCTCCCCGCGCACGCGGGGATGGACCCGAGGAGTCCACAAGGGCAGTCTCATCCTCGTCTGCTCCCCGCGCACGCGGGGATGGACCCGCGCCGGAGCGCGCAAGGCTCTGGAGGACTTCCTGCTCCCCGCGCACGCGGGGATGGACCCGCATGGGGTTCAAGGAACCGGCGGTAAAGGCGCTGCTCCCCGCGCACGCGGGGATGGACCCCGGCAGTCACGACGCAGCCCAGCCAAAGGGGCCTGCTCCCCGCGCACGCGGGGATGGACCCCTCGGCGAGGGCCTGGCCGAGCCACTCCAGGCCTGCTCCCCGCGCACGCGGGGATGGACCCCACCAGTGGTCGCAATACGCCCTGGTGCAGCTCTGCTCCCCGCGCACGCGGGGATGGACCTCCCTACTGGGTGCCCCGCCCGCCCAAGGTCTGCTGCTCCCCGCGCACGCGGGGATGGACCCGGCATCGCGAGCTCAAGACGCTGCGGCACGATCTGCTCCCCGCGCACGCGGGGATGGACCCGACACCAACCGCAGTGCCTACGATTCACAGAGCTGCTCCCCGCGCACGCGGGGATGGACCCCGGCACACCAAGACCCTGCTCACGCTGGCGGGCTGCTCCCCGCGCACGCGGGGATGGACCCGCCACGCACTTCTCGGTGACCGGCATGAACGGCTGCTCCCCGGGCACGCGGGGATGGACCCGCGTCCCTCACCTTGCCCCGGCCGAAGCCGCGCTGCTCCCGGCGCACGCGGGGATGGACCCAGGCATGGGACGGAAGGCGAGGTCATGCGCGTTGCTCCCCGAGCACGCGGGGATGGACCTGCTATTACCGGAACCGAAGGAAGCGTGGTGATCACACACCGGTCAACTCGGCCGCGGCACGATAACTCCCTGTCAGGTAATGAGCCTGAAGGAAATCCACTATCCCCCTGCTGTTCTTCACTCGCGCCGCGCCGGTTACCCATAGCGAACTTCGCTAAGCGGGTGGGGAGTTCCTGCAACCAGCCGGACGTGGAGACTCCCAAGGTCGTCAGTGGAGCGCTTATCCGCCGCCTAACGGGGAGCTTGGCATGGCCGCTGTCAGATGCGGGGTGCCTCCGGAGTGCACGCAGCTCACCGATCTCTATGATCGGGCGCATTTGCTGCGGACGCATTGGTGGTTATGGCTACGCAAGGTGGCTCTGGAGTCACTGCGGCTCTCAACTGATTCGAGCGGGTACTTCGATCAGTTCGTTGCGCTTCGCCCAGTGCGAAGCCCGGCCTGCCGCTGTGTACGCGAAGCGCGGTACTGGCTGCCCTTTCGTTCGTCACCTGGACGCTGAGCACTGTCCGTTGCCGCAGTTTGTCCATGAGCCGGCTTGAGGTTGGAACCGGGAGCAGATCTGCCAATAGACGGTTGAGCCGAGTAGGGTCGCCCGTGTGGAGGCACTGCGTTTAACCGAGGGGATCATGATTTTCGTGCTGGCTGGGGCTGTTGTGTTAGGCACGCTGTTAGCGTGGTGTGGGAGGCACGTGCGTGTGGTTATTGTCTGTGAGGGTTGCGGGAAGGCGAAGGGGCTTCGGCTGGTGCTTTGCCCGAAACGCGTCGGCAAGAAATAGGGGTGGGGCGGCCGCGCCGCTCTGCTGTTGTCCCGGACGCGACCGCCGAACTGTGTATCCCCGCGTGCACGGGGAGCATTGAGAAGCCCTGGGAAATGATCGCCAACAGACGGGGGCCATCCCCACATGGATGGGGAACTGCGCTTTTCATCGGCACTTCTCTCCCTGCCGGGCAGCAGGTAGCGCCAGGCTAACGGGTAGAGCTGGACGAGCGCAGCAGGCGCCGCCGTCAGCGTCCGTAGCGGCGGCGTTTGGCAGTGTTGCTCCAGCCCTTGGAGGGCGGGCGGGTGGTGGTCTCGGCGGTGGGTCCGGTGGATGGTTCGGTGGGGCGGCGGATGAGGGTGATGCCTTCGTGGTCGACGGGTTTCCAGTGGTGGTCGTGGGTTTCGAAGGTGTAGCCCTGTTCGGTGTCGGTGCTGTACGTCATCACCGCGCGGCCCTCGCGGGCGTACTCGCGTACTTCTGTCCAGAGGGCTTGGCGGATACGGGCTGAGGGGCTGCCGACGAAGACGCCGGGGGAGACCTCGAGGAGCCAGCGGGTGAGGAAACCCCGGAGCCCGGTGGGGCAGTTGGAGAGGACGATCACCGTCACCAGATGAGTCCTTCGCCGAGGTTGTGGCCGGACTCGAGTTCCTCGCCGCGGTCGGACTGCAGCGTCACCCGGTCACGCAGAGGACCATCGTCCTCCTCCTGCCCGCTTGTCGCCGCTCCGGGGGCGAGCAGTGCTTTGACATCGCTGACGCAGCGCTCCAGGAGTCCTGCGGCGTGTACGCGGTCGCGCAGCGCGCGGCGTACGCGGGCGCCGACGTCCTCCTCGCTTTGCGCGGCGACTTCAAAGGCGACCGGGATGCCGATGTCCGTTTTGTAGAGGTCGGCGATGTCGAGGGCGAAGGACAGTTCGTGTCCGGAGTGGACGAAGCCGAGTCCGGGGATGCAGCCGAGTGCTGCGATCACGCTCTGGGCGATGCCGTACATGCACTGCCCGGCGGCGGTGAGGGCCTGGTTGGGGGCGTCTCCGGAGGCGAAGTCGCCCGGTGTGTAGTGGCGCCGGTGCCATCGGATGCCGGTGCGGGCCGCTTGGGTGCGGTAGCAGGCTTTGACCCGGTCGCCTTCCATGCCGAGGAGCATGCGGCGGGTGCATCCGGCCGGGTCTTCGTCGGGGAAGCGCAGGGCGTACATCGCGCGGGCGACATCCAGGCGGGTGCGCGGGTTTGCCCAGAGCCGGGCCTGGGCCTCGGCGAGGGCGGCGGAGCGGGAGAGGGAGCGGCCGCCGGCGTAGTAGCGCACGCCGTGCTCGCCGACCCAGACGATGCCGGTGCCGCTTTCTCCCAGCAGTCGGATCGCCTGCTGGGAGATTTTGGTTCCGGGCCCCAGCAGGAGGGTGCCGATGGTGGCGGAGGGTAGGTGGCGTACGCCGTCGCCGTCTGCGGCGGTGATGGCGTTGTCGGCGCAGTGGATGACGGCGCGTTCGAGGTAGACGAAGGAGAGGCGGTCGCCGATCCGGGTGAGTTCGCGGGGTGTGGAGGCGCCGCGCTTTCCGACGGTGGCCATCGCCTCAGCCCTGCGGGGCCAGGGTGAGCAGTCCGCAGCCGTATGCCTTGCTGCGGCCGATGCCGCGGGCGAGGGCGTTGCGCAGGGCATCGGGGTCGGTGACCTCGAGTTGTCCGCTGTAGACGGCGGTAACCAGGGTGACCGGGCCGGTGCGCCGTTGGCCTTCGTTCTTGGGGCCGGTTCCCGGTGCGGCGTTCTCGGGGCGTTTGCGGAAGGAGAGGTCGCGGCGGTCGTGGACGATGACGGAGTAGCGGTTCAGCGGGTCTTCGTCGTCGGGTACCAGGCCGGGCAGCAACTCGAAGCCGTGCTTTGTGGTCTGCTCCAGCAGCCAGCCGAGCTGGTGGCGGGGGGTGAGGTGTGCGGTGCGTTTGGTCGGCTCTTTGTCGTTGCGGCGGATGGAGTGCACCGGGTTGGCGGTGAGACGGAACGCCCAGCGATCGCCCTTGGCCAGGCGTTGCAGGAAGGGCCGGTAATGGCGGGTTTCCCAGCCGGGGGTGTCGGGTTGGGCCAGTGCGGGCCAGCCTGCCTGTTCCACCAGGTGGGTGAGGTCGGGCCGGTCGGGGCTGACGATGTAGGCGTGCACGTCCGTGCGGGCTATGTGGTCCAGGCGCCAGAGGATGCGTGGCCGGGCCGCGGGGTCGGTGGGCAGGCCGGGGAAGCCGGCGAGTACGGCGGCGTGCCAGCGCTGTGGGGAGGAGAGCAGGAAGCGGGCTCCGTGGCGTGCGGTGTTGATGCGGAAGCGGGTGAGGTACATCAGTGGTCGTCCTTCAGCGGCTGCATCGGTTCGTGTGCCGGGACTTGGGTCTGCGCTGTTGGCCGGGGTACGGTATCGCGCCGCACGGATCGGTGGGCGTAGCGGCGGTGGCGCGGGTCGAAGCTGAGCGGCAGGTCGGCGATCAGATCCCCGGGCGGGTCGCCGGGCGCGGAGTCGAGCAGGAGGGGAAGCTGCCGGGGGGCGGTGCGGTTGGCCCGCTGCCGGTACCAGGGCGAGGCGAGCCAGGGGTGCTCTCGCAGCGCCGTCTCCAGTGCCGTGTCGTGGCGTACTCCTGCGTCCAGGGGGCGTGCGGGCGGGCAGGCCCGGCGGCCGAGGAAGGGCAGGAAGTGCGGGGCCCGGACGGCGGTGTGCAGCGCCTCGATCAGTGACCGTTCGCCTTCGACGCCCGCGAGGAACACGGCGTCGGCGAGGTAGATGCGTTCGGTGACCGGCATCGGTTTGTCGCTCACCTGGTGGTGTGCGGTGTGGAAGTCCCGTAGGCGTGTGCCGGGCTGGTCGATGCGTACGCCCAGGCGCAGTGCGGCCAAGTCGGAGATGTCGGCGGTGCGGGGGCGGCCCTGGGCGGCGGCGAGCAGACCGACCACGCCGCTTTTGGTGGGTGCGGATTCTGTGGAGCGGCGGGGGTAGCGGGAGGCGGCGCCCCAGGACTGGAGGGGCCCGGCGAGCTGGAGCAGCAGCACGCTCACCGAGTTCCGCCCAACCGCTCGGTGACCGCCGCGCCGACGCCTTGCACCAGCTCGTCCAGGGTGACCGGGGTGCCGACCGTCGCGAGCTTGGCGGTGTTGCGCCCGGCGCGTACCACCCAGGTCGCCACGGCCTGCTCGCCGAATGCCTCCTCCACATCCGCGATCTGTTCCGCCAGGCGTTCGCTGGCCTGTCGCACGTGGCCGCTGCCCGACTCGGCCATCGTGGGCTCCTCGAACGCCCCTGCGAAGCTGACCGGGCGGCTCTGGCGCAGCTTGACCACGATGGCGTCCGGCGGGGTGTGGTGGGCGAAGGTGTTGATCTTCCCGGTGGGCAGGGAGGAGACGAAGCCGCGGACGAACGCCTCCACCGCGCGGCGTACCGGGGTGGCCGGGTCAGCGTTGTCGTCCAGGCCCTGGCCGAGGTTGTCGGCGAGCCGGTCCACGTCCAGGGCGGCGTAGCGGTACAGGGTCGCGGAGTTGAACTCCACGGTGCCGATCATCCCGGCGCCGGTCTCCTCTTCGGTGTTCTCGTCGTCCACCGCGGTGTAGTAGTCCGATTCGTTTTCCACCGCGTGGACGCTGAGGGCGTGTGCGACCTGGGCTGCGGCGTCCACGTTGATGTCGGCGCCGTCGGCGACCATCCGGCCGAAGAGGGCGATGTCCACCGAGTGGCGGGTGTCGGCGATCTGCCGGGCGCGTTCCTTGTTCTCTTTGGTCCTGAGGAAGCCGGTGATGTCCGAACGGCCTTCGACGGCGAGCTCCGCCAGTCCGTGGCGCTGCTGGGCGCTGAGGAACATCAGGTACTTGGACTCGGGCGCCTGCGGCTGCGCCTCCTCGGCTTGTCCGTCGCTGTCCTTGTCTTTCTTCGTCTTGCGTTCGGGGACGACGAGCTTGGAACCCGTTCCGGCCTCCACCACGGCCTTGGCCAGCTCCCAGGATTCCTCGTCTGTCATTTCGGGGGACAGCTGCCGGATCGTGTCGCCGACGAGCTGGGCGACCTTCTTGGTCCGCACACCCAGCTCGTCGGGGTCCAGCAGGTCTTTGAATGCGGTGCGGGTGGCCCGCTTCCATGCCTGGCTGGAGACCCGCGAGCGGCGCACCCCGCCGTAGACGGCGGTCTTGGGTGTGCCGGTGTCGTCCCGGTTGAGGTTGCTCGGCGGGACTGTCTGCAGGACGTGGATGTCAACGATGGTGCGGCTCACGGGGTTTCCTCACTCTGTGTTCTGGTCGGCGGCAGGCGAACCGCCCTCGTCGGAGGGCTGCGTGCTTCCGGGCTCCTTGCGCGGCGGGCCGGAGTGGAACTCCCGGCCCCATTCCTGGCGGACCGCAAGGCGCCGGCCGGGGTCGAGGGCCCGCTCGATCTGGTCGGCGAGGCGGGCGTAGTCCAGCGGCTCGGCCTCACGGCGCAGCAGCAGCACCAACTGCCGCAGCCGGTAGGCCAGCACGTTGGCGGAGGTGGCGCCGGCGACCGTGACGAAGCGGCGGCGCAGCGCCTCGTCGATCTCGCCCGGCGGCATCAGCGCGCGGACCGCGCGGCCCAGCCGGCGGCCGGGGACGTGCATCCGGGCCGTGCGGTGGGACTGCTGGTGCAGTGCGTACAGAGTGACGGCCAGGTGGACGGCGTCGGGGCCGTGCTCGCTGGACTTCAACCGGCCGCTGTCCGCGTAAAGTCTCTCCGTGCCGGTCAGGCCGAACAGTTCCGGGATCTCTTCGGGTGCCTTGCCCGCGCCGCGCCGCAGCTGGGCGAGGCGCGTGACGGCCCGCGCCTCGTCGTTGGGGTGCATATAGCCGCGTTGGATCGGCTCCAGGAACGCGTGCACCGTACGGCCGACGGGCCCGGGCTGGTAGGCGTCCTGCCACGGGGAGGCGGCCGCCGCACTGCTGGTGGTCATGGGGAGGGCTCCTCGAATCGCTCCGGTGCCGGGTCCTTGCCGGCCTGGCCGGGTGGTTGTCCGTCCTCCGGCGCCAGGACGCGTCTGCGCAGCTCGTTGCGGAAGCCGAGCTCGACGCTCGCGGAGTTCAGCCAGTACGTGCCGCCCTTCGCCGTCGGCAATACCCGTCCCTCCCAGGCCGCCTCGCTGGAGGAGGCGACCAGTTCCAGGCCGAGCGCGAGCACCAACTCGTGCGTGGCGCGACGCCAGTTCTCCAGCCGCTCAGCGGCGTCGACGCCGGAGGCCAGCGTGGCCAGCCACTGGCGGAACGGGCCGTCCAGTTCGCCGAAGCCCCGCTCGCGGGCCTCCGCCCGGGGTGTCACCTGGTCGGCGCCGGCCGCCTCGGCAAGTCCTGCAGCGAGGTTGCCCAGCAGCCACACGGCGCTCTCCGCGAGCTGCACGGCACGCACTGCGGCCTCCCGCAGCGCGGTCTCGTGGTGCGAGAGCAGGACCACGGACAGGCTCAGGCTGTCGTCCACGACATCGGCGATCACCGACTGCTGCGTTCCATAGGAGCAGCCCAGCAGCCGCGCCCGGATCACATGGTCCCGGCCCAGCACCTCGCTCTCCTCGGCCATCCGGCCCAGCCACTCCAGGATGCGCGGTGCGATGCCCGGCGCCGCTTCCTTGCCGGCCCTGTGCACCGCTTCGGGCGGATACCCCGTCAACAGCGAGGCCAGGCCCCTCCAAGCAGTGCGGGAGGGATCGTGGGTACGCGGCAGGTAGACCGGGCTCCTGCGCAGCTTCTTCTCCTGCATCTCACTGCGCCGCCACCCGGTCATCGGCTCGCTGCCGTGCATGTCGCGGTAGGGGAGCGGATCGCCGTAGGCCAGCACCACGCCCTGCGCCTGCTCGCCGTCGTGGTGCAGCCGCAGCCGCCTCGCCGGCCAGGTGTACAGACCGCGCGGCCCGCACGGCACGGCATCCCTCTGCGCTGCCGGCGCAGCGCCCGGGGGCTGCGGGCGGCGCCAGACGGGCAGGTCCTCCTCGTCGTGGCGCAGCAGGTCGTCGTCCTCGCGGGGGATCAGGTTGAGCAGCAGGGTTTCGCGCAGGGTGTCTCCCTCGGCCAGGACACCGCCGAGCATCCCGGCCGAACCGACACCCTGCGGGTAGACCTTGCCTGCCTTGACCCGGGGATCGCCCACGGCGCCGGATTTGATGCCCGAGACGTCGAAGGCGTGCGCGTGCACGACCCAGCGGGCGGCCTCGGCGAAGGACAGTTTCTGCGCGCCGTGGGCCCGCATGGTCAAAAAGCGGTCGTTGTTGGGGACGTCCGCGACGATCCGGTCCAGCGCGAAGATTTCGTCCTTGGCCGTGTGCAGGCCCGCGGTCTGGAAGAACGGCCGCTCGGGGTGGAGCAGGTCGAAGCGTTGCCTGTGCCGGGACAGGTAGGCCGCGACCTGCCTGGCCGGGAAGCCCTCCGGCCCTGCCTGCCACAACTCTTCCCAGTCCTCCCGGGTGGCAGGTCCGCCCTCCAGCGCGTCATACAGCACCGCCAGCAACAGCCGCACCAGGGCGAATTCCTGGGTGGGCAGGTCACCCGGCAGCCGCCGGATGTCCTCGGCCTGCTCGAACACTTCGGTCAGCGACAACTCCTTGGCTATGCCCCCGTGCAGCAGCACCGGCAGCCACGGCTGCCCGGTCAGATCGAAGGAGGGCACCGCTTCGCCTTCTGTTGCCGCTTCGCGGGTATTACGGGGCACGGGTCACCTCAAGTCCGTCGTCGGGCGAATACCGCAGTGCGAAGCCTGCCAGAGAGCACTGACACTCCTCGTCCAGCGCGAGGATCAACTGCCCTGCCAGCCAGTGGCATTGACGGCCCTGCCACTCGCGGATGTACAACTCCTCCAGCTCCGCCACCGCACGATCGGCGGTCGCATAGGAGAAGTGATGAGGCAGCCGCAACGCGCTGGCCGCGACCGTCCTGGCACGGTGCGCGTCGGGCTCGGTGTCGGTGGGCAGCTCCAACCCGCCCCGAGGCCGGCCGCGTTCATCCGGCGGCAGATGCGGAAGGGTGCGCAGGGCCCCGTCGGCTGTGCGCTGGATGACCAGGACCTCCACGCTGTCCTGGCTGTCGCGCACCTGCTGACGTCCGGCCCGGGTATCGTCGGCGTCTCCGACCCCGGCATCGATCCAGCCCAGCAGGGAACGCCCGGCAGGCCGGGGAGCGGGCAGACGGTACGTCCTGGCCTTCGTCTTCTGCACGGTACGCCGCGCCTCATCCAACTTCTCCGCCGCCGCCAGGGCGTCCTGCCAGCCCGCAGGGCCTTGCGGCATCGCACCGTAGGCGTCCTGCACCAGCGAACTGATGTCCTGCGGGAGGCACACGGGCGGACCGCCTTCGCGCAGATGCGGCCGGAGCACCGCGGCGGCCCGCAGCAACGGCCATGCCCCGTACACCGCCCGCGAGCCGCTGACAGCGACCGGCGGCGGCCCCTCAATGTCGGTCCATTCCCCGCCGTCGCCGTCCGGCTCGACACCGGTGATCAGACAGCGTGCCTGCCGCAGCCGCGCCGGGCGTCCCCGTTGGTGGCGGTGAAGGCGGCCCATCCGCTGCAGGATGAGGTCGACCGGGGCCAGGTCGGTGACCAGCACGTCGAAGTCCACGTCCAGCGACTGCTCGGCGACCTGGCTGGCCACCACGATGTGTGCCGTCTCGGGCCGCCGCCCAGCACAAGTCTCCGGCGGCCCGAAGCGCTCGCGCAGGTCGCTGTCCTTGGCCGCGCGGTCCAGGTCGATGAAACGCGCGTGCGCAACCGTCACCGCCTGCTGCCCGAAGCGCTCGCGCAGGACGGCCGCAGCCTCCCGCACCCGGTCCACCGTGTTGCGCACCACCAGCGCGCACCCGCCATCCGCCAGCTCGGCGGCAAGACGCTCGGCAAGCGCCTCCGGTGCGTCCGCCACAGTCTCCAGGACCACCCTGGTGGACCTGCCGGAGGCGGCAGGGCCACGCTCAACGGCCATGTCGCCCGGTGCGACCGCGGTGAGCAGGGGATAGGCGTGCGCGGCGCCCTCCGGCCGCAGCGTCTCCGGATAGGCCTGCGCTCCCGCATAGGCCTGCGCTCCCGCATAGGCGCGGACCAACTCCCCTCTGCGGGTGGCGGGCAGCGTCGCCGAGAGCACGACGACCGGCACCCGGTAGGCACCCAGCCAGGCCAGCGCCCCGTCCAGATAGGTGTCCATATACGCGTCGTACGCGTGCGCCTCATCAATCACGACCACCTTGCCCGCCAGCGCGAGGTGGCGCAGCGCGAGGTGACGGGTCTTCAGCGCCCCGAACAGCAGCTGGTCGATCGTGCCCACGACGAAGGAGGAGAGCATGCCCTTCTTGCGGCCGCGCAGCCACTGGTGTGCGACCAGCTCTGCGGCAAAGGCGACGTGCCCGCCCTCGCGGTATGCACCGCGCGTGCCGGGGGCGTCGCTTTCCACGGCCATCGGACGGGAAGGGGAACCCATCAGCGCGGTGTAATGCCGGTTGAGCGCAGATTTCGCATGGGCCAGGAAGACTGAGTGCGCCCCCCGCTCCCTGTCCCGGTCCGGCAGCCGCTCCAGCCAGTGCGTGAGCCGGGGGAACATCGCATCGCCGGTCGCCCGGGTCGGCAGCGCGAACAAGCAGCCGCCCGCGCCCGACCGCGCGGCGAACACCTCCGCCACGGCCAGCGCCGCCTCCGTCTTCCCCTCACCCATCGGCGCCTCGACGATCAGTAGCCCCGGTTCGGACAGCTCGCGGGCCAGTTCCACCGCCGCTGCCTGCACCGGCCGTACCCGGGCTCCCGGCGGCAGGGAGAACCGGGCGCCGTAGTGCGCCTCGCTATCCTGCGGCGGGTCCACCGCCTGCCAGGGAGCAGGGAGTTCAAGACCGAGCCAGGCTGCTTCGACCCGCTCGGCAGAGGTCTGGCCCTGTGCATCGGGGTAGTAGGGGAAGAGATCTGGATTGCTCGCGATCCAGTCAGCCACGATCACCGTCGCCGACAGCAGCACCTGTACGGGCTGGGGGAGTCGTACCGCGTTCCACGCCGGCATCCGATCCGTCACCCCGCACGCAGCAGCGGCGGCATCCAGCAGTTCGCTCTGGACGGCCCTCCAGATGCCTTCGCTTTCCCCGCGCGTACGCAGCAGCTCGCTCCTGCCGCGCAGCTGCCTGACCTGACCGGCGTCCGGCGGTACACCGTGGTGCCCTCCGACGATCACGGTGAACTGCCCTCGTGTCTGCTTGGGCATCCCGCATCGCTCGTGAAGCCACTCGTCCAGCAGGACTTGCCCGGCCAGACCGTGCGGAGCCGCGCTGCGCTCGGTGAGGAGCCGGCGAGTGGACATGACCAGTCCGTGGTCCTGCATGACCCCCGCCAGGTCCTCCGCCTGACAGGCGAAGGCCGGCGTTGCCTTGCCGATGTCGTGCACCGTCGCCAGCCACACCGCCAGCAGCCGTGCGTCCCTCTCCCCGCCGGGCAGGGCTTCGGCGATCAACTGCCGTACGTGCAGAGGCAGCCAGTGGTCCCAGAGCCGACCGGCGACCGCACCGCTGTCAGCCATGTGCCGCCACAACGGCAACCATGCGCCGCTCCCGCCACCTGCATGCTGATCGGACTTCGCCCACACCTTCCGGGCAGGCAGAGACAACCCCACGCCCAGCCGCGCCGGATCGGGCCGCCTATCGGTCATATGGAGGATTAGATCCCGTGATGGGGTGAAGTTATGGCCCGGTTGCGATGATGTGGCTAATAAGAGCCGTTACCCGTCAGTGCTCTGAGGTCGCTACGCCTCGTGACTGGCTGATTCCCACGGTCGGCGTTCGGGAGGCGCACTCCTGGCAGGGGTCCTCGGGGGCGGGCTCGGTGTGCGTACGCTGCATCTGACGTCTCATTCAAGCTGTCGGTGGAAATGTCCGAATCTTGAAAGTTGCTCAGAACGGCTCGTTCTCCGAATAACCGCCCAGGTAAGCGAGACTGCTCCCCGCGCACGCGGGGATGGACCCGCCATCGGGGTGATGCGGTTGTCGGTGATCCACTGCTCCCCGCCCACGCGGGGATGGACCCGGCTGGCTGTGGCACAACGGCGGCGGTGACTGCTCCCCGCGCACGCGGGGATGGACCCACGGCGGCACCGCCGCTCGCCTGTTGATGAGTCTGCTCCTCGCGCGCGGGATGGCCTCAGCGCCCCGGTATCTAGTCGATGCGTGGGCCCGACTGCTCC
>NZ_BMTR01000039.1 GCF_014649775.1 Streptomyces longisporoflavus
ACACTCATCCAGTACGGCATCCAGGGCATCGGCGAACACCGGGTACTGGTCGGCCAGTTCACGGCCCATTCCGAGCCGCTGCGAACCCTGGCCGGAGAACAGGAAGCCCAGCAGGCCGGGGACGACGGTGCCCGTCGCCACGCCCGGCGCCTGCTTGCCCTCGGCGAGCGCGGTGAGGGCGGTCAGCCGGGTGTCCTCGTCCTCCGCGATGACGACCGCGCGCTGTTCGAGTGACGCCCGCGTTGTCGCGAGGGAAAAGCCGATATCCCTGGGGTCCAGGCCGATGATGCCGGAGATCAGTCGCGCCGCCTGGTCGCTCAGGGCCTCGGCGCTCCGTGCCGACAGGACCCACGGCACCGGTCCTGCCGCGGCGGACGCCACCGACGGGGTCGAATCCTCGAACTCCGGGGCCTGCTCGATGATGGTGTGCGCGTTTGTGCCGCTCACGCCGAACGACGAGATGCCGGCCCGCCAGGGCTGCCCCGTCCGCGGCCACGCGCGGGTCTCCGTCAGGAGTTCCACCGCACCGGCCGACCAGTCGACGTGCGTGGACGGTTCGGTGACGTGCAGCGTCTTGGGCAAGACGCCGTGCCGCATCGCCATGACCATCTTGATGACGCCGGCGACACCAGCGGCGGCCTGGGTGTGGCCGATGTTGGATTTGATCGAGCCGAGCCACAGCGGCCGCTCGGCGGGGCGGTCCTGGCCGTAGGTGGCGAGGAGCGCCTGCGCCTCGATGGGGTCGCCCAGTCTGGTGCCGGTGCCGTGGGCCTCCATGGCGTCCACGTCGGCCGGGGTCAGGCCGGCGCTCGCCAGGGCCTGGCGGATGACGCGCTGCTGGGAGGGGCCGTTGGGCGCGGTCAGGCCGTTGGACGCCCCGTCCTGGTTGACGGCGGAACCGCGTACGACCGCGAGGACCTGGTGGCCGTGCCGCCGCGCGTCGGACAGGCGCTCCACCAGGAGCATGCCGACGCCCTCGCCCCAGCCGGTACCGTCGGCGCTGTCGGAGAACGCCTTGCAGCGGCCGTCGGGGGCGAGGCCGCGCTGCCGGCTGAACTCGATGAAGGAGCCCGGCGTGGACATCACCGTCACGCCGCCGACCAGCGCGAGTTCGCATTCGCCCTGGTGCAGGGCCTGGGTCGCCAGGTGCAGGGCGACCAGCGAGGACGAGCACGCCGTGTCGACCGTCACGGCGGGGCCTTCGAGGCCGAAGGTGTAGGACAGGCGACCGGAGATGACGCTCGCCGAGATGCCGGTGCCCGCGTATCCCTCGACCTCTTCCCGCGCGGCCATCAGCAGGGCCCCGTAGTCCTGGCCGTTGGTGCCGACGAACACGCCGGAGCGGCTGCCGCGCAGGGAGTTGGGGTCGATGCCCGCGCGCTCGAAGGCCTCCCAGGAGGTTTCCAGGAGCAGGCGCTGCTGCGGGTCCATCGCCGCGGCCTCGCGCGGGGAGATCCCGAAGAAGCCGGGGTCGAACTCCGTTGCTTCGTAGAGGAATCCGCCTTCGCGGGCGTAGGTGGTGCCGGTGTGGTCGGGGTCCGCGTCGTACAGGGACTGCAGGTCCCAGCCGCGGTCGGTGGGGAATCCGGCCACCGCGTCGGCGCCGGACTCGACAAGACGCCACAGGTCCTCGGGCGACGTGATCCCGCCGGGGAAGCGGCAGCTCATGCCGACGATGGCGATCGGCTCGCTGTCCTTCTCCTCGACCTCGCGGAGACGTTGCTTGGTCTGCCGCAGGTCGGCGGTCAGGCGCTTCAGGTAGTCGAGGACCTTGTCGTCGGTCGACATGTGCTTGTTACCCCTCTGGGTGAGAGTCCGTGCCCGTGGTGACGGGAGTCCGTACCGGCTGGTCAGGGTGGTGGGGTCGCACTCCCGCCGATCAGGGGCGGGAGCACGTTTCCGCTGGTCAGGACTTTCCGAGTTCCTCGTCGATGATGTCGAAGACGTCGTCGAGGGTCGCCGAGGTCAGATCGTCCGTCGGGGCCTCGGGTTCGCTCTCGTCCCAGGTGGACAGGAGCGAGCGGAGCCGCAGCCGGATGTCTCCGGCCAGGGCGTCGTCCGGGTCGAGTTTGGAGATGGTGACCGTGAGCTTGTTCAGTTCGCCGAGCACCTCGGCGGCGGGTGAGTTGTCGCCGGTGAGCACCGTGGTGCGCAGGTGGGCCGCGAGTGCCGCCGGGTTGGGGTGGTCGAAGACCAGGGTGGCGGGCAGGCGTGAGTCGACTTCGGCGTCGAGCCTGTTGCGCAGTTCCACGGCGGTGAGTGAGTCGAAGCCGAGCTCCTTGAAGGCCCGTTCCGCCTCGACCGCCTCCGTTCCCGGGAAGCCGAGCACGGCCGCGGTGTGGGTGCGGACGAGCTGCACCAGGGCGCGGTCCTGCTCGGCCTCGGTGAGGCCGGCGAGTCGTTGGGCGAGCGGGACCGCGGTGGTGCCGCCGTCGCCGGAGCGTGCCGCTCGGCGGGTGGGTGTGGGTACCAGGCCGCGCAGGAGTGGCCGCACCTGTCCGGGGTCGGCCCGCAGCGCGGTGAGGTCGAGGGCGGCGGGTACCGCGGTGGCGGTGCCGGTGGTCTGTGCCGCGTCGAACAGTGCCATGCCGGTCTCGTTGGACAGCGGGGTCATGCCGCCTCTGGCCATCCGCTGTACGTCGGCGTCGTCGAGGTGGCCGGTGATGCCGCTTGCCTCGGCCCACAGGCCCCACGCGAGGGAGGTCGCGGGCAGGCCCCGCGCGTGGCGGTGCTGGGCGAGCGCGTCGAGGAAGGCGTTGGCGGCCGCGTAGTTGCCCTGACCGGGGCCGCCGAACACGCCGGCGGCCGCGGAGAACAGTACGAACGCCGTCAGGTCGTGCTCCTTGGTCAGCTCGTGCAGGTGCAGTGCGGCGTCGGCCTTGGGTGCGAACACCGTGTCGATGTGCCGCGGGGTCAGGGACTCGATGACGCTGTCGTCGAGGGCGCCCGCCGTGTGGACGACGGCGGTCACGGGGTGCTCGGCGAGGAGCGCGGCGAGCGCGGCGCGGTCGCTGACGTCGCAGGCGGCGACGGTGACGCGGGCGCCGAGTCCGGCGAGTTCGCGGCGCAGTTCGTCCGCGCCCGGGGTGGCCGGGCCGCGCCTGCCGGTCAGGACGAGGTCCCGTACGCCGTGGCGGGTGACGAGGTGGCGTGCGGTCATGCCGCCGAGTACGCCGAGGCCGCCGGTGACGAGCACGGTGCTCTCGGGGGTGAACGCCGGCTGCCGGGGGGCGTCGGCGGGGGCGGCGAGCCGCGCGAGCCTGGCCACCGTGGCGGTGCCGTTCCTGATGACGACCTGCGGTTCTCCGGTCGCCACGGCGGCGGGCAGCCTGCGCGGCGACTTCTCGTCGCCGTCCACGTCGACCAGGACGAACCGCCCCGGGTGCTCCGACTGCGCCGAGCGCACCAGGCCCCACGCGGGGGCGCGTACCAGGTCGGGTACGCCGTCGTCGGGGCCCGCAGGTACCGCCCCGTTGGTGACGAGGATGAGCCGTGACGCGGTGAACCGGTCGTCCGCGAGCCACTTCTGGAGCAGGTCCAGGGTGTGGTGTGCCGCCTCGCGCGGGGTCGTCGCGCCCTCGCCGGGTGTCACGGCCACGCACCGCGGTACGGGCAGGCCCGCGTCGGCGGCGGCGAGGAGCGCGGCCAGGTCGGCGTGCTCGTCCACGGGTTCGCCCGCCGTGGTGAGCGCGTGGGCCAGGCGTGCGGTGTCGCCGCCGATGACGGCCCAGGTGCCGGTCTCGGGAGCGGCGTCGGGCATCGGTGCCCACGTGACCTCGAAGAGCGCGTCGCGGTGGGCGGAGCGCGCGGCGTCGAGCTGGTCGGCGGAGAGGGGGCGCAGGCTCAGTTCGTCGACGGCGGCGACCGGCTCGCCGGAGCTGTCGGCGACGAGTACGGCCACGGTGTCCACGCCGACCGGTGTCAGCCGGACCCGCAGGGACGTCGCCCCGGTCGCGAGGAGCCGCACCCCGGTCCACGAGAACGGCAGCAGCCCCTGCGAGCTCGTCGCGAGCCCGGTGGCGTGCAGCGCGGCGTCCAGGAGAGCGGGGTGCAGGCCGAAGCCGGTGTCGGTGAGGTCGTCGGGGAGGGTTACTTCGGCGAACACCTCGTCGCCCTTGCGCCAGGCGGCGCGCAGTCCCTGGAAGGCGGGGCCGTGGTCGAGGCCGGACGCGGTGACGCTGGCGTAGTGCTGTTCCAGGTCCACCGGTTCGGCTTCGCTGGGGGGCCAGGCCACGAGGTCGCCGGTGACGGGGGCCGGCTGGGGGGTCAGGGTGCCGGTGGCGTGGCGGGTCCAGTCCCCGCCCTCGTCACCGCGGGAGTCCACGGTGAACGCCCGCCCGCCGGACGCGTCGGGGCCGTCGAGGCTGAGCCGTATCTGGACGCCGTCCCGTTCGGGCAGCACCAGGGGCGCTTCGAGGACCAGGTCGTCCAGACAGGCGCAGCCGACGTGGTCTCCGGCGCGCAGCGCGAGGTCGACGTAGGCGGCGCCGGGGAGCACCGCGGTGTCCAGGACGCGGTAGTCGGTGAGCCAGGGGTGGGTGCGCGGGGACAGTCTGCCGCTGAACACCAGGGCCTCGGAGTCGGCGAGTTCGGTGACGGCGGCGAGCAGGGGGTGGTCCACCCGGCCGAGGCCCGCCGAGGTCACGTCGCCGGAGGCGGTGTGCGTCGTGGTGGGCCAGAAGCGCCGGCGCTGGAAGGGGTAGGTGGGCAGGTCCACGTGCCGGGCCTCGGGCAGCGGCCAGTCCACCCGGCCGCCGCGTACGAACAGTCGGCTCGCCGAGTTCAGGAGCCGGTCCTTGCCGCCGTCACCGCGCCGCAGCGAGCCGACGACCAGGCCGTCGTTTCCGGTCAGTTCGCCGAGACCGGCCACCAGGACCGGGTGCGGGCTGACCTCGACGAAGGTGGTGAAGCCCGCCGCCACGAGGCCGACGACGGCGTCCGCGAACTCAACCGTCTGCCGCAGGCTGCGGTACCAGTACGAGGCGTCCAGTTCGCGGGTGTCCAGCCAGCCGCCGGCCAGCGGCGAGTAGTACGGCACGTCGCCGGAGCGCGGTGTGACGCCCGCGAGGCCTTCCAGGATGTCCGTCTCGACCTGTTCGACGTGGTGGGAGTGCGGGGCGTAGTCCGCCTTGACCCGCCGCGCCCACACGCCCTGTTCGGCGCAGACGTCCATCAGCTCGTCCAGGGCGTCGATGTCGCCGGAGACGACGACGGAGGCGGGGCCGTTCACCACGCCGACGGTGAGCTGTCCGTCCCACCGGGTGAGGAGTTCGCGTACGTCGTCCACACCGAGCGCGAGCGAGACCATGCCGCCCCGGCCCGCCAGCGCGGTCAGGGCCTTGCTCCGCAGGACGGCGAGGCGGGCGGCGTCCGGCAGGGACAGGGCGCCCGCGACGCACGCCGCGGCGATCTCGCCCTGGGAGTGTCCCAGTACGGCGCTGGGTTCGACGCCCCAGGAGCGCCAGGTGGCGGCCAGGGACACCATCACCGCGAACAGGGCGGGCTGGACGACGTCGAGGCGTTCCATCAGGACGGGGTCCTGGATCGCGTCGATGAGCGACCAGTCGACGTGTTCACCCAGTGCCTCGGCGCACTCCTCCATCCGCGTGCGGAACACCGGGGAGGAGTCGAGGAGTTCCAGGGCCATGCCGACCCACTGCGTGCCGTGGCCGGGGAAGACGAACACCGTGCCGGTGCCGCGGTTGTCGGCCGTGCCGGTCACGACGTCGGGTGCCTCGCGGCCTTCGGCGAGGGCGGTGAGGCCGGCGCGGAAGTCCTCGCGGTCCAGGCCCACCACGACGGCCCGGTGGTCGAACACCGAGCGGGACCGCAGCGAGTGGGCGACGTCGGCGACCGTCACGGACCCGTCCCCGCGCCCGAAGTCGTCGCGGAGGCGCGAGGCCTGCTCCCGCAGGGCTTCGGCGGACCGCGCCGAGAGCACCCACGGCACGACGCCCGGTTCCGCGGGCGCGATGTCGGGGGACGCCGTTTCGGGGGCCTGTTCGATGATGGTGTGCGCGTTGGTCCCGCTGAATCCGAACGATGACACGCCGGCCCGCCGCGGGCGGTCGACGGAAGGCCACTCGCGCGGGTCGGTGAGCAGTTCCATCGCGCCCGCCGACCAGTCGACGTGCGTGGACGGCTCGGTGACGTGCAGCGTCTTGGGCAGGACACCGTGCCGCATCGCCATGACCATCTTGATCACACCCGCGACACCGGCGGCGGCCTGCGTGTGACCGAGGTTCGACTTCACCGAGCCGAGCTGGAGCGGCCGGTCGGCGGGTCGGTCCTGGCCGTAGGTGGCGAGCAGTGCCTGGGCCTCGATCGGGTCGCCGAGGGTGGTGCCGGTGCCGTGCGCCTCGACGGCGTCCACATCGGAGGGCGTGAGGCCCGCACTGGCGAGTGCCTGGCGGATGACGCGCTGCTGGGAGGGGCCGTTGGGGGCGGTCAGGCCGTTGGACGCGCCGTCCTGGTTGACGGCGGAGCCCCGTACGACCGCAAGGACCTGGTGGCCGTTGCGGCGGGCGTCGGAGAGGCGCTCGACGATCAGCATGCCGATGCCCTCGCCCCAGCCGGTGCCGTCCGCGCTGTCGGAGAACGCCTTGCAGCGGCCGTCCACGGACAGTCCGCGCTGCCGGCTGAACTCGATGAACGCGCCCGGCGTCGACATCACCGTCACACCGCCCGTGAGGGCCAGTTCGCACTCGCCGGAGCGCAGGGCCTGCACCGCGAGATGCAGGGCGACCAGCGACGACGAGCACGCCGTGTCCACGGTCACCGCGGGACCTTCGAGGCCGAACGTGTACGACAGGCGGCCGGACATGACGCTCGCCGCGCTGCCCGTGGCCACGTGCCCGCCCACGTCCTCCACGGCATCGCCGAGTACCAGGCCGTAGTCCTGCACGTTGGAGCCGACGAACACGCCGACGCGCTCGCCGCGGACCGCGTCCGGATCGATGCCGGCCCGCTCGAAGGCCTCCCAGGAGGTCTCCAGGAGCAGCCGCTGCTGCGGGTCCATTGCCAGCGCCTCACGGGGTGAGGTTCCGAAGAAGGTCGCGTCGAAGTCCGCCACGCGGTCGAGGAAGGCACCTCTGCGTGAGTACGTCGTGCCGATGCCCGCGGGGTCCGGGTCGTACAGGGCCTCGATGTCCCAGCCGCGGTCGGTCGGGAACTCCGACACCGCGTCCCCGCCCGACATGAGCACCTGCCACAGGTCCTCCGGGCTCCTCACGCCGCCGGGGTAGCGGCACGCCATCGCCACGATCGCGATCGGCTCGTCGGACGCGGCCGACGGCGCGGCGGCCGGTGCCAGGGGTGTTTCGCCGTGCGGTTCCACGACGGCCGACAGCAGGTGGTCGGCGAGCGCCGCGGGGGTGGGGTAGTCGAAGACCGCGGTCGCGGGCAGGGTGAGGCCGGTCGCGGCCGTCAGCGCGTTGCGCAGTTCCACGGCGGTCAGCGAGTCGAAGCCGAGGTCGCGGAAGGCCCGTTCTGCGTCGACGGCACCGGCCGTAATGTGCCCCAGGACTTCGGCCGCCTGAGCCACCACCAGAGTACGCACCAGTTCGCCCTGCTTGGCCGCGTCGAGGCCGGTGAGCCGGGCCCGCAGCCGCGCCCCCTCCGTGTCGGAGCCGTCCGCTTCGGCGGGCCCGTCGGGACCGTCGTCCCGGCTCGCGACGGCGTCACGGGCTTCGGGCAGGTCGGCGAGGAGCGGGCTGGGCCTGGCGATGGTGAACGCGGGCGCGAACCTCTCCCAGTCGACGTCCGCCACGACGGTGCTCGCCGTGCCGGCGCCGACCGCGTCGGCGAGGGCGCCCACCGCGAGCTCGGGCGGCAGGGTCAGGAGCCCGCGCCGCGAGAGCTGCCGCTGTGCCTCGTCGTCGGCCATGCCGCCGCCGCCCCAGGGACCCCAGGCCACGGCTGTGCCGGGCAGTCCGCGGGCGGTGCGGTGCTCGGCGAGCGCGTCGAGGTAGGCGTTGGCCGCGCTGTAGCCGACCTGGCCGCCGCTCCCCCAGATGCCGGCGATGGAGGAGTAGCACAGGAAGGCGTCGAGCGGTGTGTCCGCGAGCAGTTCGTGCAGGTGCGCGGCGCCCGCGACCTTGGCGCCGACCACGTCCGCGAAGCGTGCGAGGCCGGTCTCCTGGACGGGGGTGCTGTCGTTGAGTCCGGCGGTGTGCACGACGGCCGAGACCCGGTCCCCGGCGGCGGCGAGGCCGTCGAGGAGCGCGGCCAGCGCTTCCCGGTCGGCGATGTCGACGGCGGCGACCGTGACGCGGGCGCCCAGCTGGGTGAGCTCGGCTTCCAACTCCGCGGCGCCGTCGGCCGCACCACCCCGGCGGCTCACCAGCACGACGTGCTCGGCGCCGTGCGCGGCCGACCAGCGCGCGGCCCGTGCGCCGAGGGCGCCGAGACCGCCGGTCACCAGGACGGTGCCGCGCGGCGTCCATCGCGATCCGGAGCCGGTCCGGTCGGCCCTGCGGAGCCGGCGCGTGAACACTCCGGTCCCGCGTACGGCGACCTGGTCCTCCGCCCCGCCGAGGAGCCCGCACAGCCGTGCGGCCACCCGCTCGTCCACCGTCTCCGGCAGATCGGCCAACCCGCCCCAGCGCGTGGGGTGTTCGAGCGCCGCGGCCCGGCCGAGGCCCCACACCATCGACTGCGCGAAGCCCGTGACGGTGTCGTCCGCGACCGCGGCCACCGCACCGGAGGTGACACACCACAGCGGCGCCTGTACGTCGGTGTCGCCGAGCGCCTGCACCAGCGCGAGGGTGGCTGCCACCCCGTTCGGCACCGCGGGGTGGTCTGCGTGCGGCGACTCGTCGAACGCAAGGAGCGACAGGACCCCGCCGATCTCCTCGTCCCGCGCGAGGGCCTGGCCGAGGGCTGTGCGCAGCGCGTCGGCGAGCCCCGCCCGATCCGTTCCTTCGACCTCGACCACGGCGAGCGCGAGGCCGCTGCCGGCCAGCAGTTCACTCACCGCGCGGGCCCGCTCGTCACCGGCGAACGCCACGGCCAGCCAGGTGCCCGCGGGAGGTGTCGTCGCCGGAATCCCGACGGGCCTCCAGCCGACGGTGTAACGCCACTGGTCCAGCGTCGACTTCTCGTGGCTCCGGCGCCGCCACGACGTCAGGAGCGGCAGCACGGCGCGGAGCGAGTCGGTCGCCCCGTCATCGGTGATGCCCAGGGACGCCGCGAGCGCGGTCGCCTCCTCGCTCTCCACCGCGGCCCAGAACCGCGCCTCGTCCGCGTTCGGCGCGGCCTCGGCGACGGAGGCTGGGGCGTCCATCCAGTAGCGCCGGTGCTGGAAGGCGTAGGTCGGCAGGTCCACCCGCCGGGCGCCACTGCCCGCGAAGTACGCGGCCCAGTCGACCGCCACGCCCCGCGTGTGCAGGGCGGCGACCGCCGTCACGAGCGCGGCCTCCTCGGGCCGCTCAGCGCGCAGCGCGGGCAGGAACACCGCGTCGGGCGCACAGCCCAGCCCCAGCGCGGCCAGGGTGCCACCGGGGCCGACCTCGACGAACGTGGTCACGCCCTCGTCCGTGAGTGTGCCGACGGCGTCGGCGAAGCGGACGGAGTCGCGTACGTGCCGCACCCAGTAGTCGGGGGAGGTGAGTTCGTCGGCGGTGGCTCGGGTGCCGGTCAGCGTCGAGACGATCGGGATGGCGGGTGCCTCGTAGGACACCCCTTCAAGTACCCGGCGGAAGTCGTCGAGGATCGGGTCCATCAGCGGCGAGTGGAAGGCGTGACTGACCCGGAGTCGGGACGTCTTCCGGCCCGCCGCACGCCACTTCTCCGCGACCGCCTCGACATCGGCGGCTACACCGGAGATGACCACCGAGGTGGGTCCGTTGACCGCCGCGATGCCGACCGTCTCCGACAGGTCCGGGGCGATCTCCGCCTCCGACGCTTGCACCGCCACCATCGCACCACCCGCAGGCAGCACCTGCATCAGCGCACCCCGCGCGGACACCACCTTCACCGCGTCCGCCAGCGACCAGACACCCGCCACATGCGCCGCCGCCAGCTCACCGATCGAGTGACCCGCCAGCATGTCGGGGCGCACACCCCAGCTCTGGAGAAGACGGAACAGAGCGACCTCGACGGCGAACAACGCGGGCTGTGTCACCCCCGTCTCGTTCAGCGCGTCGGCGTCCTCGCCGAACAGCACCTCACGCACGCGCGGATCACACTCGTCCAGTACGGCGTCAAGGGCATCCGCGAACACCCCGTAACGCTCGGCCAGTTCACGACCCATGCCCAGCCGCTGCGAACCCTGGCCCGAGAACAGGAAGCCGAGTCGTCCGGGTTCGCCGGCGACCGCGCTGACCACGGCGCCGTTTGTCCGGCCCTCGGCCACTGCCGTCAGGGCCGCAAGGAACTCCGATCGGTCGGCGGCGACCACCACCGCACGGTGGTCCAGCGCTGTCCGCGAGGTCGCGAGCGAGTAGCCGACGTCAAGGGGCTCGTGCTCGTCCACGAGGGACAGCAGGCGCTCGGCCTGTCCCCGAAGGGCACCCTCGTCGCCCGCCGAAAGCACCCAGGGCACCAAGCCGCCACGCACCCGCTGGGAAGCCTCTTCCGGCTCGACGCCGGGGGTTCGCAGGGCATCGGTGGCTTCCGGGGCCTGCTCGATGATGGTGTGCGCGTTAGTTCCGCTGAAACCGAACGACGACACACCCGCACGCCACGGCCGGTCCCCGACCGGCCACTCACGCTCCTCCGACAACAACTCCACCGCACCCGCCGACCAGTCCACGTGCGGCGACGGCTCATCGGCGTGCAAAGTGCGCGGCAGCACACCGTGCCGCATCGCCATCACCATCTTGATCACACCCGCCACACCGGCGGCGGCCTGCGTGTGACCGATGTTCGACTTCACCGAACCGAGCAACAGCGGCCGGTCGGCCGCACGGTCCTGCCCGTAGGTCGCAAGGAGCGCCTGCGCCTCGATCGGGTCACCCAGCCTCGTCCCCGTACCATGCGCCTCGACCGCGTCCACATCCGACGGCGCCAGGCCCGCACCGGCGAGTGCCTGGCGGATGACGCGCTGCTGCGAGGGACCGTTGGGGGCGGTCAGACCATTGGACGCCCCGTCCTGGTTCACGGCGGAACCCCGTACGACCGCGAGCACCGGGTGCCCGTTGCGCCGCGCGTCCGCCAGACGCTCGACGAACAGCATGCCCACGCCCTCGCCCCAGCTGGTGCCGTCGGCACCGGCTCCGAAGGCCTTGCACCGGCCGTCCTGCGACAGTCCGCGCTGACGGCTGAACTCGATGAACGCACCCGGCGTCGACATCACCGCCACACCACCGGCGAGCGCCATCTCGCACTCACCGGAACGCAGCGCCTGCACCGCCAGGTGCAGGGCGACCAGCGACGACGAGCACGCCGTATCCACCGTCACCGCGGGTCCCTCGAAGCCGAACGTGTACGACAGGCGGCCCGAAGCCACGCTGGCCGCGTTGCCTGTCGCCACGTAGCCGCCCACGTCCTCGCCCGCGCCGCCGAGGACGAGGCTGTAGTCCTGGGCGTTGGAGCCGACGAACACGCCGACGCGCTCGCCGCGCAGCGACGCCGAGTCGACTCCGGCGCGTTCGAGGAGTTCCCAGGAGGTCTCAAGGAGCAGGCGCTGCTGCGGGTCCATCGCCAGCGCCTCGCGCGGCGAGATCCCGAAGAAGCCGGCGTCGAAGCCGCTCACGTCCGACATGAAGGCGCCGGACCGCAGGTAGGTGGTTCCCACGGAGTCCGGGTCGGGGTCGTACAGCGCCTCGACGTCCCAGCCGCGGTCGGTCGGGAACTCCGTGACCGCGTCCCCGCCCGCCCTGAGGAATTCCCACAAGTCCTCGGGGCTCGCGACACCGCCGGGGAACCGGCACGCCATCGACACGATCGCGATCGGCTCGTCGGTCACACCCCGGGCAGCGGCCGGGGCGTGGGAGGCGGGTGTCGCGTCCGTGCCGCACAGCTCGACGCGCAGGTAGGCGGCCAGGGCCGCGGCCGTCGGGTAGTCGAAGACCAGGGTCGCGGGCAGGGCGATGCCGGTGGCGTCGCGGAGCCTGGTGCGCAGTTCGACGGCCGTCAGGGAGTCGAAACCGAGCTCCTTGAACGCGCGCGTCGGGGGTAAGGCGTCAGCGGACACGTGGCCGAGCACCGCGGCTGCCTCGTGGCGGACCAGCTCGGTGAGGTGGCGTTCCTGCTCGGCCTCGTCCAGAGCGGCCAGGCGCTGCGCGAGCTCCGACGTGCCGACCTGTCCCGCGGGAGCGGCGTCGAACAACGCGCGTACGCCGGGGAGTTCGCCGAGCAGGGCGCTCGGCCGCTGTGCCATGAACGTCCCGGCGAACCGGGTCCAGTCGACGTCGGCGACGACGATGTTCCCGTCACCGCGCTCCAGAGCGGTGGCGAGAGCGGCGACCGCCACGTCAGGGGCCATGGTCCCAAGGCCCCAGCGGTGCAGCTGGGTGGCCTGCGCGTCGGTCGCGACCATGCCGCCGCCGCCCCACGGGCCCCACGCGACGGCTGTGGCGGGCAGGCCCGCGGCCCTGCGGTGGTCGGCGAGGCCGTCCAGGTAGGCGTTGGCAGCCGCGTACGCGCCCTGCCCGCTGCTGCCCCAGACGCCGGCGATGGAGGAGAAAAGGACGAACGCGTCCAAGGGCGTGTCGGCGAGCAGTTCGTGCAGGTTCCGCGCGCCGTCGGCCTTGGCCGTCAGCACGTCGGCGAACCCGGTGAGGTCGTCCGGGTCGAGGTCGGCGAGGGCGGCGGAGCGTTCGATGCCCGCGGCGTGGAAGACCGCGGTGAGCGGGAACTCGGCGGGAACCGAGGCGAGTACGTCAGCCAGCGCGTTCCGGTCAGCCGCGTCACAGGCCGCTACCGTGACCCGGGCGCCGAGTGCGGTCAGCTTTGCGCACAGCTCGTCCACGCCCTCGGCGGCGGGGCCGCGCCTGCTGGTCAGGAGCAGGTGTTCGGCGCCCTTGCCGGCGAGCCACCGGGCGACATGCGCGCCGAGGGCTCCGGTGCCGCCGGTGACAAGGACAGTGCCACGCGGCGACCAGCTCTCTTCGGCTGCCTCGCCCACCGGGGCGGGCACCAGCCTGCGGCTCAGCACCTTGCCGCCGCGCAGCGCGATCTGGTCCTCGCCGCCGGTTCCGGCGGCCCCGGCCGCCGCGAGCACGGAGGCCAGCAGCTCGCCGGTCTCCTCCCGAGTCTCGCCCGCCGTGACATCCCGCGTCTCGGGCAGGTCGATGAGACCGCCCCAGCGGCCGGGCTGCTCCAGGGCGGCCACCCGCCCAAGGCCCCACAGCATCGACTGCTCGAACCCGGTGACCGCGTCACCGGTGCCGGTCGAGACCGCGCCCGACGTCACGCACCACAGCGGCACGTCCACATCGCCGAGCGCCCGCAGCAGACGGACCGTGGCGGCGACACCCGCGGGCACGGTCGACCCACCCGCGTCGGCGAGACCGAGCAGCGAGACCACGCCGGCCAGGACCGACGGCTCCCCCAACTCCCTTTCCCAGTCGGCGCCTCGCGGGTCCACGTGCAGGACACGCACGTCCGCGCCGTTGCGTGTCAGCGCGTCGCCGACCCACTCGGCACGCTCCTCACCGGCCGCCGCGACGACCAGCCAGACACCGTTCAATCGCCGGCTACCGACGGTCACCGGACGCCAGTCGACGCGATACCGCCACCCGTCGGCCGTGGACCGGTCACGCTGCTTCCTGCGCCACGCGGAGAGGCTGGGGAGCACGGCACTCAGCGGGTCGTCGGACGACACGCCCAGCGTACGGGCGAGATCCGCGATGTCACCCTCCTCCACGACCTCCCAGAACCGCGCCTCCTCCGGCGACACCCGCTCAGTGCCCCGGGCGGCGTCCGGGGTATCCAGCCAGAAGCGCTCACGCTGGAAGGCGTACGTCGGCAGGCCCACGCGCCGGGCACCACGGCCGGCGAAGAACGCGGCCCACTCGACCTCGACACCCCGTACGTGCAGTCGGCCGACAGCCGTCGTGGCGGCCACCGCTTCGGGACGGTCGCCGCGCAGCACCGGTACGAAGACCGCGTCCGGCGCGGACTCCTGGCCCAGCGCGGCCAGGGTGCCACCGGGGCCGACCTCGACGAACGTGGTCACGCCCTCGTCCGTGAGCGTGACCACGGCATCGGCGAACCGGACGGACTCGCGTACGTGCCGTACCCAGTAGTCGGGGGAGGTGAGTTCGTCGGCGGTGGCTCGGGTGCCGGTGAGCGTCGAGACGATGGGGATGGCGGGTGCCTCGTAGGACACCTCTTCGAGCACCCGGCGGAAGTCGTCGAGCATCGGGTCCATCAGCGGCGAGTGGAAGGCATGACTGACCTTCAGACGCGACACCTTGCGGCCTGCCTCGCGCCACTTCTCCGCGACCGCGTCCACATCGGCGGCCACACCTGAGACGACGACGGAGGTGGGTCCGTTGACCGCCGCGATGCCGACCGTCTCCGACAGGTCCGGGGCGATCTCCGCCTCCGACGCTTGCACCGCCACCATCGCACCACCCGCAGGCAGCACCTGCATCAGCGCACCCCGCGCGGACACCACCTTCACCGCGTCCGCCAGCGACCAGACACCCGCCACATGCGCCGCCGCCAGCTCACCGATCGAATGACCCGCCAGCACGTCGGGGCGCACACCCCACGACTCCAGGAGCCGGAAGAGAGCCACCTCCACCGCGAACAGCGCGGGCTGCGTCACCCCCGTCTCGTTCAGCGCCTCGGCGTCCTCGCCGAACAGCACCTCACGCACCCGCGGGTCACACTCATCCAGTACGGCATCCAGGGCATCGGCGAACACCGGGTACTGGTCGGCCAGTTCACGTCCCATGCCCAGCCGCTGCGATCCCTGCCCCGAGAACAAGAAGCCCAGCAGCCCGCCCGTGACGGCGCCCGTCACCACCCCCGCCGCCTGTCTGCCCTCGGCGAGCGCGGTGAGGGCGGCCAGCCGGGTCTCCTCGTCGTCCGCGATGACGACCGCACGCTGCTCCAGCGACGCCCGCGTCGTCACGAGCGAGAAGCCGACATCCACGGGATTCAGGTCGACCGCGTCGCAGAGCAGCCGTGCCGCCTGCTCCCGCAGGGCCCCGGCACTTCGGGCCGACAGCACCCACGGCACCGGTCCGGCGGGAGCGGCGGCGACAGCGGGAGCCGGCTCCTCGACCGTCGGGGCCTGCTCGATGATGGCGTGGGCGTTCGTACCGCTGAAACCGAAGGACGACACACCCGCACGCCACGGCCGGTCCCCGACCGGCCACTCACGCTCCTCCGACAGCAACTCCACCGCACCCGTGGACCAGTCCACGTGCGGCGACGGCTCATCGGCGTGCAAAGTGCGCGGCAGCACACCATGCTGCATCGCCATCACCATCTTGATGACGCCCGCGACACCGGCGGCGGCCTGCGTGTGACCGATGTTGGACTTCACCGAACCGAGCAGCAGCGGCCGGTCGGCGGGGCGGTCCTGCCCGTAGGTCGCAAGGAGTGCCTGCGCCTCGATCGGGTCACCCAGCTTCGTGCCCGTACCATGCGCCTCGACCGCGTCCACGTCGGACGGGGACAGGCCGGTGGTCTCCAGCGCGGCGCGGATGACGCGCTGCTGCGAGGGACCGTTGGGGGCGGTCAGGCCGTTGGACGCGCCGTCCTGGTTGACGGCGGAACCCCGTACGACCGCGAGGACCTGGTGCCCGTGGCGCCGCGCGTCCGACAGGCGCTCCACGAGCAGCATGCCGATGCCCTCGCCCCAGCCGGTGCCGTCAGCTTCGGCTCCGAACGCCTTGCACCGGCCGTCGGCCGCCAGTCCGCGCTGACGGCTGAACTCCACGAAGGCCGCGGGCGTGGACATCACCGTCACACCGCCCGCGAGGGCCAGTTCGCACTCTCCCGTCCGCAGCGCCTGCACGGCGAGGTGCAGGGCGACCAGCGACGACGAGCATGCCGTGTCCACGGTCACGGCGGGGCCTTCGAGGCCGAACGTGTACGACAGGCGGCCGGAGATCACGCTGGCCGCGCTGCCTGTGCCGAAGTAGCCGTCGACGCTCTCGGGGGCGGCCGTCATCAGCGTCGTGTAGTCCTGGCCGTTGGTGCCGACGAAGACACCGGACCGGCTGCCGCGCAGCGTTGTCGGGTCGATGCCCGCGCGTTCGAAGGCCTCCCAGGAGGTTTCCAGGAGCAGGCGCTGCTGGGGGTCCATGGCCAGCGCCTCGCGCGGCGAGATCCCGAAGAACGTCGGGTCGAAGTCGGCGACGCCGTCGAGGAAGGCGCCCCTGCGGGAGTACGTGGTGCCGACGCCCGCCGTCTCCGGGTCGGGGCTGTACAGCGCCTCGGTGTCCCAGCCGCGGTCGGCGGGGAACTCCGTCACGGTGTCGCGGCCCGACAGCAGGACCTGCCACAGGTCCTCGGGGCTCGCCACGCCACCGGGGAACCGGCAGGCCATGGCCACGATCGCGATCGGCTCATCGCTCACACCGGTCACGCCCGAGACGGTGCCGGTACCGGAGGCGGCGGGCGCCGTGCCCGACAGGGCCACACGCAGGTGGGCGGCCAGGTCGGCGGGCGTGGGGTAGTCGAAGACGACGGATGCGGGCAGGCCGATGCCGGTGGCCTCGCTGAGGCGGGCGCGCAGCTCCACGGCCGTCAGGGAGTCGAAACCGAGTTGTCTGAACGCGCGCTTCGCGGGGAAGGCGTCGGTGGACGCGTGGCCGAGTACGGCGGCGGCCTCGGAGCGGACAAGGTTGGTGAGGTGGCGTTCCTGCTCGTCCTCGTCCAGAGCGGCCAGGCGCTGCGCGAGCTCTGACGTGCCGCCCTGTTCCGCGGGAGCGGCGTCGAACAACGCGCGCACGTCGGGGAGTTCGCCGAGCAGGGCGCTCGGCCGCTGCGCCGTGAACGTGCCGGCGAACCGGGCCCAGTCGACGTCGGCGACGGTGACCTTCGTGTCGCCGTGTGCGACGGCGGAACCGAGGCCGGCGAGCGCCACGCCGGGGTCCATCGTGAGGAGGCCGAGGCGCTTGAGGTGCGCGGCCTGCCCGGAGTCCTCGACCATGCCGCCGCCGCCCCAGGGCCCCCACGCGACGGCCGTCGCGGGCAGGCCCGAGGCTCTGCGGTGGTCGGCGAGGGCGTCCAGGTAGGCGTTGGCGGCGCCGTAGGCGGCCTGGCCGCCGCTGCCCCACACTCCGGCGATGGAGGAGAACAGGACGAACGCGTCCAGGGGCGTGTCGGCGAGCAGTTCGTGCAGGTTCCGGGCGCCGTCGGCCTTGGCCGCGAGTACGTCGGCGAACCCGGTGAGGTCGTGCGGGTCGAGGTCGGCGAGGGCCGCCGGGCGCTCCACGCCCGCCGTGTGGATGACGGCGCTGAGCGGCGGCAGGCTCTCCAGCATCGCCGCGACGGCGTCCCTGTCGGCCACGTCGCAGGTGGCGAACGTGACGCGCGCGCCGAGGCCGACGAGCTCCGCCTCCAGGCCTTCGGCCCCTCGGGCGGCCCGGCCGCGGCGGGCGGCCAGCACGATGTGCTCGGCTCCGTGCGCCGCGAGCCAGCGCGCCACGTGGCCGCCGAGCGCGCCGGTACCGCCGGTGACCAGAACGGTGCCGCGCGGCGACCAGCTCTCCTCGGAGACCTCGCCCAGCGGGGCGGGCACCAGTCTGCGGCCGAGGACCGTGTGGTCGCGCAGGGCGATCTGGTCTTCGCCGGACGCGGCGACGGCTGAGGCGAGGAGGTCCCCGGTCCGCTCGTCCCACGCCTGCGCCTGCGCCTGCGCCTGGGGCAGGTCGATCAGGCCGCCCCAGCGCCCGGGGTGCTCCAGCGCGGCGGCCCGGCCCAGGCCCCAGAGCATCGACTGCTCGAACCCGTTGACCGCGTCGTCGGCGCCGGTCGAGACCGCGCCCGACGTCACGCACCACAGCGGGGCGTCCACGTCGCCAAGTGCTTGGAGCAGACCGATCGTCGCCGCGACACCGGCGGGTACGGGCCCCTCGCCCGCGTCGGCGAGGCCCAGCAGCGAGACCACGCCGCTCAGCGGCGGCAGTTCCGCCAGCCGCTCCGCCCAGTCGACCGTCCCGGCCCCCGGGTCAACGTCAACGTGCAGGACGTACACCTCGTCCGCACCGTTCCGCGTCAGCGACGCCCGTACCCACTCGGCGCACTCGTCGCCGGCCGGCGCCGCGACCAGCCAGGTACCGGCCGGTCGGCGCGTCCCGGCGGGCACCGCACGCCAGTCGACCCGGTACCGCAAGGCGTCGGCCGTCAGCCGGTCCCGCTGCTTCCTGCGCCACGCGGACAGGCGGGGCAGTACCGCGCTCAGCGGGTCGTCGGACGACACGCCCAGCGTACGGGCGAGGTCCGCGGGGTCACCCTCCTCCACGGCCTCCCAGAACCGTGCCTCCTCCGGCGAAGTACGCCCGGTGCTCTCCTCGGCCGCAGGGGCGTCCAGCCAGTAATGCTCGCGCTGGAACGCGTACGTCGGCAGGTCGACCCGCCGGGCCCCGCTGCCGTCGAAAAGGGCGGCCAGGTCCACCGGGACGCCGCGTACGTGCAGTTGGCCGATGGCGGTGGTCAGAGCGGCCAGTTCGGGGCGGTCGCCACGCAGGGAGGGTACGAAGGCAGCCTCCGGGGCGTTGACCTGACCGAGCCCGGAGAGCACGCCGCCAGGCCCGATCTCCAGGAAGACGTCAACGCCCTCCTCGCGCAGCTCCGTGACCGCGCCGTGGAAGCGTACGGCCTCGCGCACGTGCCGCACCCAGTACTTCGGCGAGGTCAGCTCATCGGCGCTCGCGCGGACGCCGGTCAGCGTCGAGACGAGCGGGATCGACGGCGCCTCGTACGACACGCCCTCAAGGACCCGGCGGAAGTCGTCGAGCATCGGCTCCATCAGCGGCGAGTGGAAGGCATGACTGACCTTCAGGCGCGACACCTTGCGGCCCGCCGTACGCCACTTCTCCGCGACCGCGTCCACATCGGCGGCCACCCCGGAAACCACCACTGAGCCGGGGCCATTGACGGCGGCCAGGCCAACCGTCTCCGACAGATCCGGGGCGATCTCCGCCTCGGACGCCTGGACCGCCACCATCGCACCACCGGACGGCAGCGCCTGCATCAGCGCACCACGCGCTGACACCACCTTCACCGCATCGGCCAGCGACCAGACACCCGCAACGTGGGCCGCCGCCAGCTCGCCGATCGAGTGACCGGCCAGCACGTCGGGGCGCACACCCCAGGACTCCAGGAGGCGGAACAGCGCCACCTCGACGGCGAACAGCGCCGGCTGGGTCACCCCGGTCTCGTTCAGCGCGTCGGCATCCTCGCCGAACAGCACCTCACGTACCCGCGGGTCACACTCATCCAGTACGGCATCCAGGGCATCGGCGAACACCGGGTACTGGTCGGCCAGTTCGCGACCCATTCCCAGCCGCTGCGAACCCTGACCCGAGAACAGGAAGCCCACCCGGTGCGGTGTCGCCTCGCCCAGGAGGACGCCGGGGGCGCCGCGTCCCTCGGCGAGGGCGGTGAGCCGGTCGGTGGTGGTGCCGCGGTCCTCGTCGGCGAGGACTACGGCGCGGTGCTCGAAGAGGGACCGTGTGGTGGCCAGCGAGAAGCCGACGCCCGCGGGGTCGAAGCCGGCGGAGGCCGTCACGGCGGACCGCAGACGGTCGGCCTGCGCGCGCAGTGCGTCGGGGGTCCTTGCGGACAGCACCCACGGTGTGACGGCGGGAGCCGACCGGTCGGTGGCCGTGGCGGAGGCGGAGACCGGCGTGTCTCCGTCGGTCGTGGCCAGGTCGAGTGCGGGGGCCTCTTCCAGGATGACGTGGGCGTTGGTGCCGCTGACGCCGAAGGAGGAGACACCCGCGCGGCGCGGTTCGCCGGTCCGGGGCCACGGCCGTTCCTCGGTGAGGAGCGCCACGGTGCCCGCCGACCAGTCGACGTGGCTGCTGGGCTCGTCGACGTGCAGGGTCCTGGGCAGCACGCCGTGCCGCATCGCCATGACCATCTTGATGATGCCGCCGGCCCCGGCCGCCGCCTGGGAGTGGCCGATGTTCGACTTCAGCGAGCCGAGCCACAGCGGGCGGTCCTCTTCGCGCTCGGCGCCGTAGGTGCCGATCAGGGCCTGGGCCTCGATCGGGTCGCCGAGGGTGGTGCCGGTGCCGTGCGCCTCGACCGCGTCCACCTGCGCGGGGGTGAGCCGGGCGCCGGCCAGGGCCTGGTTGATGACCGCCTGCTGGGCGGGGCCGTTGGGCGCGGTCAGGCCGTGGGACGCGCCGTCCTGGTTCACCGCGGAGCCGCGGATGACGGCGAGGATGGGGTGGCCGTTGCGCTGGGCGTCGGACAGGCGCTCCACCAGGAGCATGCCGACGCCCTCGCCCCAGCCGGTGCCGTCGGCGCTGTCGGAGAAGGCCTTGCAGCGGCCGTCGACGGACAGGGCGCGCTGCCTGCTGTACTCGACGAAGGTGCGCGGGGTGGACATGAAGGTGGCACCGCCCGCGAGGGCGAGGGAGCATTCGTCGCGGCGCAGCGCCACCATCGCCAGATGCAGGGCGACCAGGGACGACGAGCACGCGGTGTCGACGGTCACGGCGGGGCCGAGGAGGCCGAGGGTGTAGGCGACGCGGCCCGAGGCGATGCTGCCCGCGCTGCCGTTGGCGAGGAAGCCCTCGAAGCCTTCGGGTGCCCGGGGCAGCCGCGTGGCGTAGTCGTTGTACATGACGCCCGCGAACACACCGGTCTTGGTCTCCCTGGCCTGCGCCGGGTCGATTCCGGCGCGTTCGAACGCCTCCCAGGACGTCTCCAGGAGCAGCCGCTGCTGGGGGTCCATGGCCAGTGCCTCGCGCGGGCTGACCCCGAAGAACGCGGGGTCGAAGCCGGTGGCGCCCTGGAGGAATCCGCCGTGCCGGGTGATCGAGGTGCCCGCGTGGTCCGGGTCCGGGTCGTAGAGGCTTTCGACGTCCCAGCCGCGGTCGGCGGGGAACTCGGTCACCGCGTCGCGGCCCTCGGCCACCAACTGCCAGAGGTCTTCGGGTGATTCGATGCCGCCGGGGTAGCGGCAGCTCATCCCGATGATGGCGACGGGCTCGTTCTCCCGCTCCTCGACCTCGCGCAGGCGTCGGCGTGCGGTACGCAGATCGGTGGTGGCCCGCTTGAGGTAATCGCGGAGCTTGTCCTCGTTCTGCATCTGACGTGTGCTCCTTACGGCGGTGCGGGGGAGATCGTTGCGGTCCGGCCCGGTCACGAGGCCTCGAGTTCGTTGTCGAGGTAGCCGAAGAGTTCGTCGTCGGTGGCCGACGCGAGGTCGTCGGACTCGACGTCCTCCTCGGCGTCGTCGGCCCGTGCGTCGCTCCACCTGGCGAGCAGGGCCCGCAGCCGCAGGTCCACCTTGGTGGCGGTGCCGTCGTCGGCGAGGGCGAGCAGCGCGTTCTCCAGGTGGTCGAGCTGGTCGAGTACGCCGGTGTCGGGATCGGGTTCGGTGCGCGGGAGCAGCGTGAGCATGTGCCGGCTGATCGCGGCGACCGAGGGGTGGTCGAACACGAGGGTCGACGGCAGCCGCATGCCGGTCGCGTTGGTGAGCCGGTTGCGCAGTTCCACCGAGGTCAGCGAGTCGAAGCCGAGGTCCTGCAGGGCGCGGCCGGGCTCGATCCGGGCGCCGGTCGTGTGGCCGAGTACGGCTGCGACCTGTGCGCTGACCAGGTCGAGGACCGTCTGTTCACGGTCCTCGGCGGACTGGCGTGCGACGGTCTCGGTGAACGACCCGGCGGTGGCGGCGCTTGCCGCGGCGGCGCGGCGGGCGGGGGCGCGGACCAGGTTCCGCAGCATCGGGGGCAGTGTGCCGTCGGCCGCCTGGCCGCGCAGTGCGGCGGTGTCGAGCAGGACCGGTACGAGCTCGGGGCGGCTGTCCCTGGCCGCGGCGTCGAACAGGGCGAGGGCGTCGTCGGTGGGCAGTTCGAGGATGCCGGAACGGCCGAGGCGGGCCCGGTCGCCGGCGTCGAGTGCGGCGGTCATGCCGCTCGCGGCGGCCCACATGCCCCACGCGAGGGAGACGCCGGGCAGGCCCAGGGTGTGGCGGCGGTGCACGAGGGCGTCGAGCGTCGCGTTGGCGGCCGCGTAGCTCGCCTGTCCGGCGCTGCCGAGGACGCCGGCCGCCGAGGAGAACACCACGAACGCGGAGAGGTCGGCGTCCCGGGTCAGTTCGTCCAGGTGCAGGAGGCCGTCGACCTTCGGGGCGAACACGCGGACGACGCGGTCGGGGGTCAGCGACTCCAGTACGCCGTCGTCGACGATGCCCGCCGTGTGCACGACCGCGCCAAGCGGCTGGTCGAGGGAAGCGAGCAGCGCGGCCACCGAGTCGCGGTCTGCCACGTCGCACGCCGCCACGGACACGTGGGCGCCCAGTGTCTCCAGTTCGTCGCGGAGCGCCGCCGCGCCCTCGGTCGCCGGTCCCTTGCGTCCCGCGAGTACGAGGTTGCGTATGCCGTGCTCGGCGACCAGATGCCGGGCCACCAGGGCGCCGAGCGTGCCGAGGCCGCCGGTCACCAGGACGGGCCGGGCCGGGTCGAGGGGCGCGGGCACGGTGAGCACGACCTTGCCGACGTGGCGGGCCTGGCTGAGGTGGCGGAACGCCTCGGGTGCACGGCGGACGTCCCAGGCGCGCACCGGCAGGGGGCTGAGGGCGCCTGCCTCGAACAGGGCGAGCACCTCGACCAGCATCTCCTGGAAGCGGTCGGGTCCCGGCTGCGTCAGGTCGAACGTGGCGTACTCGACGCCGGGCGGCAGTGTGCCGGTGTCGCGCACGTCGGCCTTGCCCAGTTCGATGAACCGTCCGCCCCCAGGCAGCAGTTCGAGTGAGGCGTCGACGAACTCACGTACCAGGGAGTTCAGCACCACGTCCACGCCGCGGCCGCCGGTCCCGGCGGTGAACCGCGCCGCGAAGCCGGTGTCGCGCGAGGACGCCAGGTGGGATTCGGGTACGCCCGTCGCCCTTACGGTGTCCCACTTGGCGGGGCTCGCCGTGGCGAACACCTCGGCGCCCCAGTGGCGCGCGAGCTGTACGGCCGCCATGCCGACGCCGCCGGCCGCGGCGTGGACGAGCACGGACTCGCCCCGGCGCAGGCCGGCCAGGTCGTGCAGGGCGTAGTAGGCGGTGAGGAAGACCAGCGGCACGGACGCGCCGCGGGCGAAGGACCATCCGGCGGGCATCGGGGCGACCAGCCTGCGGTCGGTGACGGCGAGCGGCCCGAAGCCCTTGGTGACCATGCCGAGGACGCGGTCGCCCACCGCCAGGTCGGTGACCCCCGTGCCGATCTCGGTCACCACGCCGGCGACCTCGCTGCCCATGTCGGCCTCGCCGGGGTAGGAGCCGAGGGCGATCAGCACGTCGCGGAAGTTGAGGCCCGCGGCGCGTACGGCGATGCGCACCTCACCGGGCGCGAGGGGCGCGGCGGCGTCGGGGTGCGGCACCAGGGCGAGGCCGTCGAGGGAGCCGCGCTGCTTGATGTCCAGCCGCCACGGCCCGTCGGCGGGCGGGGTGAGCGCGTCGTCGTCGGTGGTGCGGACGAGCCGGGGCACTCGCACCTGGCCCGCCCTGACGGTGGTCTGGGGTTCGCCGGAGGCCAGCGCGGCGCGTACGGCGGCGGCGGGCTCCCCGGCGTCGTCGAGGTCGAGCAGTGTGAAGCGGCCGGGGTTCTCGGTCTGTGCCGAGCGCACCAGTCCCCATACGGCGGCCTGCGCCGGGTCGGGCGCCTCGGTGTCGACCGCGCCGCGGGTCACGAACACCAGGCGGGTGTCGGTGGTCCGCTCGTCGGCGAGCCAGTCCTTGAGGTGTGCCAGGGCCCGGGACACCATCTGCCTGGCGGCCTGGCCGTCGTCCTTCGCGGAGGTCGGCGGGCACGGGACGAGCAGGTCGGTGACGCCGTCGAGGGCCTCGGGGCCCGACACGGTCGGCGCGTCGACGCGCAGGCCGCCAGGGAAGCCGTCGCCGCTGTCCCCGTCCGTGGCGAGCACGGCGAGTCCGGCCGTATCGCCCGCTGTCGCCTCGGCTGTTCCCTCGGCGGGCGTCCACTCCAAGCGCAGCAGGGCGTCGGTGCTCGTGGAGGGGGCCGCGCGCAGTTCCGTCGGGCGCATGACCAGCGAATCGACGGTCGCCACGGGCCGGCCGACCATGTCGGCGACGGCCAGCGACATCGCGTCCTGTCCCTGCCCTTCGGGCGACCAGCGCACCCGTAGCGTCGACGCCCCGTGGGCGTGCAGCCGCACCCCCGTGAAGCTGAACGGCAGCCGGGGGCCGCCGCCGGTCTCGTCGAGGGCGCGCAGCACGGGTGCGTGCAGCGCGGCGTCGAGCAGGGCGGGGTGCAGGGCGAAGCCCTCCTCGCCGCTGTCGTCGGCCAGGCCCACCTCGACGTACACGTCGCCGTCGAGGCGCCACGCGGCGCGCAGGGCGCGGAAGACCGGTCCGTAGTCGTAGCCGAGCGCGGTGAGGCGGTCGTAGACGTCGTCGACGTCCATCGGAGTCGCACCCCGGGGCGGCCACACCGTGAGTCCGGCGGGCTGCGCGTCGCCCGCCGTGACCGTGCCGGTCGCGTGCTCGGTCCACGGCGCGTCCCGGTCGGCGTCCTCGGCCCGCGAGTGCACCCGGACGCCGCGCCTGCCGTCCTCCTCCGCTCCGACGGTCACCCGCAGGGCACGTCCGCCGCGCTCGGGCAGGACCAGCGGGGCGTGCAGGGTCAGTTCCTCGACGGTGTCCAGCCCGCAGTGGTCCGCGGCGTGCAGGGCGAGGTCGAGGAAGCCGGTGCCGGGGAAGAGCACCCGGTCGCCGACGCCGTGGTCGGCGAGCCACGGCTGGGTGCTCGTGGAGAGCCTGCCGGTGAAGACGACGCCGTCGGAGTCGGGCAGGGCGACGGCCGCGCGCAGCAGCGGGTGGTCGCCCGTGGCCAGACCGAGGGCCGCCGTCGCCCTGTCGCCGGTGGGGGCGACGGCCGCGGTCAGCCAGTACCGCTCGTGCTGGAAGGCGTAGGTGGGCAGCTCCACGCGGGTGCCCCGGCCGCCGGACAGGGCCGCCGGGTCCAGGCGTGCGCCGCGGACGTGCAGGAGTGCGGCGGCGAGGGCCAGCGACTCCGGCTCGGGCCGCTCGGAGCGCAGCGTGGGGACGAACGCGGCTTCGGGGGCGCTGTCCTGGCCCGTCGCGCTGAGCACGCCGCCGGGTCCGGCCTCCACCATCGTCGTCACGCCCATGGCGGCGAGCGACGTCACGCCGTCGGCGAACCGTACGGGCCTGCGCACGTGCTGCACCCAGTGCTCGGGCGAGGTCAGTTCCTCGGCGCCGACCGGTTGACCGGTCAGGGTGGAGATGATCGGCAGCGTGGGCGGGTGGGCGGTCGTGCCGGCCACGACGCGGCGGAACGCGTCGAGCATCGGTTCCATCAGCGGGGAGTGGAAGGCGTGGCTGACCCGCAGTCTGCTGACCTTGCGGCCCTGCGCCTTGAGGCGGTCGGCCAGCGCGAGCACTTCGAGTTCGCTGCCGGACAGGACGAGTGAGTTGGGGCCGTTGATGGCGGCGATGCCGACGTTCTCGGAGCACTCCGGCGTGATCTCGTCCTCGGTGGCCTGCACGGCGACCATGACGCCGCCTTCGGGCAGCGCCTGCATGAGCGCGCCACGCGCGGCGACGATCGTGCAGGCGTCGGCGAGGGAGAAGACGCCCGCCACGTGCGCGGCGGCCAGTTCACCGATCGAGTGGCCCGCGAGCGCGTCGGGCCGGAGGCCGAAGGTCTCCCACAGCCGGTAGAGCGCGACCTCGACGGCGAACAGGGCGGGCTGGGCGTACTCCGTGCGGTCGAGGGCACTTTGGTCGTCACCGAAGACGATGTCGCGCAGCGGCACGTCCAGGTGCGGGTCGAGGTGGGCGAACACCTCGTCGAGCGCGTCGGCGAACGCGGGCCGCGTCTCGTACAGTTCGCGGCCCATGCCCACGCGCTGGGAGCCCTGGCCGGAGAACAGCACGGCGAGCCGGCCGCCGTCGGGGGTGCCGCGCACCACGCCCGGGGCGTCCGCGCCCTCGGCCAGTGCCTGGAGTCCGGCGCGCAGGTCGGGTGTGCCGGTGCCCAGGACGACCGCGCGGTGGTCCAGGGCGGCCCGCCCGGTGGCGAGGGTCGCGGCGATGTCGAGCGGTGACAGTTCGGGCCTCGCGTCCACGGTGGCGGCGAGGCGGGCGGCCTGTTCGCGCAGCGCGGTGGTGTCGCGGGCCGACAGCGTCCACGCCAGGGGGCGGCCGTCGGGGTCGTCGGCCGGGGCGGGGGCCACGGGGGCGGGTGCGGCCTGCTCGAGGATGACGTGGCCGTTGGTGCCGCTGACGCCGAACGCGGAGACGGCGGCGCGCCTCGGGCGGCCCGCCTCGGGCCACGGCCGCTGTTCGGGAAGGAGTTCCACGGCGCCCGTCGTCCAGTCGACGTGCTCGGACGGGCGGTCGAGGTGCAGGGTGCGGGGCAGTACGCCGTGCCGCATCGCCTGCACCATCTTGATGACGCCCGCGATGCCGGAGGCGGCCTGGGTGTGGCCGATGTTGGACTTCAGCGCGCCGAGGAGCAACGGCCGCTCGGCGGGGCGGTCCTGGCCGTAGGTGGCGAGCAGCGCCTGCGCCTCGATGGGGTCGCCGAGCCGGGTGCCTGTGCCGTGGCCCTCGACGGCGTCGACGTCCGCGGGGGTCAGGCCGGCGTTCGCGAGTGCCGCGCGGATGACGCGCTGCTGCGCGGGCCCGCTCGGCGCCGACAGACCGTTCGACGCACCGTCCTGGTTGGTGGCCGAACCGCGGACGACGGCGAGGACCTGGTGGCCGTTGGCCTGTGCGTCGGAGAGCCGTTCCAGGAGGATCAGGCCCGCACCCTCGCCCCAGCCGACGCCGTCGGCGGCGTCGGCGAAGGGCTTGCACCGGCCGTCGGGGGCAAGGCCGCCCTGGAGGCTGAACTCGGCGAAGGGCGTCGGCGTCACCATGATCGCCGTGCCGCCCGCCAGGGCCATCGAGCACTCCCCCGACCGCAGAGCCTGCACGGCGAGGTGCAGGGCGACCAGGGAGGACGAGCAGGCGGTGTCCACGGTGACGGCGGGCCCGCGCAGGCCGAGGGCGTAGGCGATCCGGCCGGACACGACGCTCAGCGCGTCGCCGGTGAGCCGGTAGCCGTCCATCTCGGGGCTCGCCTGCTCCAGGGTGCCTGCGTAGCTCTGCGGGGAGGCGCCGACGTACACACCGGTGAGGCTGTCGCGTACGGAGGTCGGGTCGATGCCGGCACGCTCGAAGGCCTCCCAGGCCAGTTCGAGTACCTGCCGCTGCTGGGGGTCCATCGCCAGGGCCTCGCGCGGGGCGATGCCGAAGAAGCCCGCGTCGAAGCCGCCCGCGTCGTCGACGAAGGCGCCTTCCAGGGTCCGGCTGCGGCCCTGGCCCTCGGCGTCGGCCGGGTAGAGCCGGTCGGTGTCCCAGCCCCGGTCGTCGGGGAAGGGTCCGATGGCGTCGCGTCCTTCGAGGACGAGGGACCACAGGTCCTCGGGGCCGCGTACGCCGCCGGGGTAGCGGCAGCTCATGGCGACCACGGCGATGGGCTCGTCGGCGGTGCGCGGCGCGCTCTGGGCGGGCGCCGCGGTATGCCGCTCGCCGAGGACCACGGTGTGCAGGTGGCGGGCGAGAGCATCCGGCGTCGGGTGGTCGAAGACGACCGTCGCGGGCAGCCGTACGCCCGTCGCGGTGTTGAGGCGCTTGCGGAGCTCGATGGCGGTGAGGGAGTCGAAGCCCAGCTCGCGGAAGGCGCGGTCCGGCGTGACGGTGCCGGGTCCTTCGTGGCCCAGCACCGTCGCCGCGTGGCCGCGGACCAGGTCGAGCAGGAGCCGGTACTGGTCGGCGTCGGCGAGCCCGGTCAGCCGGTCGGCGAGCGCGCCGCCGGAGGCCGGCTGTTCCACCGCGTCCTGTGCGGCGAGGGCGACGACGTCGGGTATCTCGCTGATCAGCGGGCGCGAGCGGGCCGCCGTGAAGCCGGGGGCGAAGCGGGCCCAGTCGATGTCCGCGACCGTCACGGTCGTCTCGCCCGTCGCGAGGGCGGTGGCGAGCGCGCCGACGGCGAGCTCGGGCCGCATGGGCCGCAGGCCCCGGCGGCGCAGCTGGTCGTCGAGGTCGCCGGTCACCATGCCGCCGCCCGCCCACATGCCCCAGGAGACCGAGGTGGCGGGCAGTCCTTCGGTACGGCGGCGCTGTGCGAGGCCGTCGAGGAAGGCGTTCGCGGCGCCGTACGCGCCGAGTTCACCGCTGCCCCACACCGCGGAGCCGGAGGAGAACAGCACGAACGCGTCCAACTCGCGTCCGGCGCACAGCTCGTCGAGGTGCGCCGCGCCGACGGCCTTGGCCGCCAGGGCGTACGCGAGGTCCGAGGTGTCCGTGTCGGCCAGCGGCAGGGACGGGACGGTGCCCGCGGCGTGGAAGACCGAGCGGACCGGGGTGCCGTCGGCGTCGAGCCGGGCGAACAGGTCGGCGAGGGCGGCACGGTCGGCGGCGTCGCAGGCGGCGACGGTGGCCTTGACGCCGAGCCCGGTCAGCTCGGCCTCCAGCTCCTGTGCGCCGGGGGCGTTCGCGCCGCTGCGGCTGGTCAGGACGATGTGCTCGGCTCCGTTGCCCGCGAGCCAGCGGGCCACGTGGCCGCCGATGGCGCCGGTGCCACCGGTGATCAGTACGGTGCCCCGGGCGCGCCAGGCGGCTGTCGCAGCCGGTGCGGGTGCCGGAGTGAGGCGTCGCACGGACACTCCGGAGGCCCGGACAGCCAGTTGGTCCTCGTCCGCCTGCCCGGCCAGGGTTGCGGCGAGCCGTGTCGCGGTCCTGGCGTCGGGGGTTGCGGGCAGGTCGACGATGCCGCCCCAGCGGTCCGGGTGCTCGAGGCCGACGGCGAGGCCGAGGCCCCATGTCTGGCTCTGCGTCGGGTGGGTCAGCGGGTCGGACCGCCCGACGGACACCGCGCCGGTCGTGGCCAGCCACAGCGGCGCGCCGATCCCGGCGTCACCGAGCGCCCGTACCAGCTCCAGCGTGCCGGAAAGGCCGTTCGGGACGGTCGGCGCCGCAGGGTCGGGCCGTTCGTCGAGGGCCAGGAGAGAGAGCACGCCGCTGGGTACGACGTCCAGGGCGCGCAGCGAATCGGCGGAGCCGTCGGTCTCCAGGACGTCGGCTCCATGGGCGCGCAGCGCGTCGACGGCCGCCGACCGCCACGGGTGCTCGGCCTCGGACGGGGAGCCGATCACGAGCCAGGTGCCGCTCAGGGCAGGGGTCGTGGCGGTGGCGAGCGGGTTCCAGGTGACGCGGTAGCGCCACGCGTCGAGGGTGGAGCGCTCCTGACTGCGGCGGCGCCAGTCGGCCAGGCCGGCCAGTACGTCGGTGAGCGGCGCGTCGGCGGGCACGTCCAGGGTTGTGGCGAGGTCGCCGCGCTCCACCGAGGACCAGAATTCCTCCAGGGTGGGGTCGCCGGCCGCGGACGGGCGGGCCGTCTCCTCGAGCCAGAACCGCCTGCGCTGGAAGGGGTAGGTGGGCAGGTCGACGTGCTGCCCGGCGGGCACCACGGCACGCCAGTCGAACGGCAGGCCCTCGACGTACGCCTCGGCGGCGGACAGCAGGAACCGGTCGAGTCCGCCGTCGGTGCGGCGCAGCGTGCCCACGACCACGGCGTCGCCGCCGGTCGCGTCCAGCGTCTCGCGGATCCCGAAGGTGAGGACGGGGTGCGGGCTGCATTCGACGAACGCGCCGAACCCCTGGTCGAGCAGGCCGCGCGTGACCTCCTCGAACCGGACGGTGTTGCGCAGGTTCTGATACCAGTACTCTGCTCCGACCTCGGTCCCGGTCAGCCACTCCCCCGTGACCGTGGACAGTATCGGCACACTCGCCTGCCGGGGCTCGACCCCGGCGAGGACGTCCGCCAACGCCTCCTGGATACGCTCGACGTGCGGCGAGTGCGAAGCGTAATCCACCGGCACCCGCCGGGCGCGCACCTCATCGGCCGCACAGGACTCCATCAACTCGTCCAAGGCGTCGGCGTCACCCGCCACCACCACCGAGCGCGGACCATTCACGGCGGCGAGCGAAATCCGCCCCTCCCACCGCGCGATCCGCTCACGCGCGGCCTCCACCGTCACCGCAAGCGACACCATCCCGCCCTGACCCGACAGCGCCAGAATCGCCTTGCTGCGCAACGCCACCACCTTGGCGGCATCATCCAGGGACAACGCTCCCGCGACGTGCGCGGCGGCGATCTCCCCCTGGCTGTGGCCCACCACCGCGTCCGGCTCGACACCGTACGAACGCCACAGCGCGGCCAGCGACACCATCACCGCGAACAGCGCGGGCTGCACCACATCGACCCGCTCCAGCTGGGCCGCATCACCCAGCACCTCGTGCAACGACCAATCCACGTACGGAGCCAACGCATCGGCACACGCATCGAGCGAGGCGCGGAACACGGGCGAGGACTCCGCCAACTCCGCACCCATGCCCAGCCACTGCGAACCCTGACCCGGGAAAACAAACGCCACCTTGCCCACAGACCGCGCGACGCCGATCGCCACACGAGCGGCCTCCGTCCCACGAGCCACCGCCGACAACGCGTCCGCACCACCCGCCACCACCACGGCCCGGTGATCGAACACCGCTCGGGAGAGCAGGGCATGCGCCACGTCGGCCGGCGCCAGCGCCTCTGCCGCGGGGGCGAGTCGGGCGGCGTGGGCGCGCAGGGCGTCCCACGTGCGCGCGGACAGCACCAGGGGGGCGGGTCCGGACGCCGGCCGCGGGTCGGTCGGGGTGTCGTCGGGTGCCTGTTCCAGCACCGCGTGGGCGTTGGTGCCGCTGATGCCGAACGAGGACACACCGGCCCGCCTGGGCCGCTCGACATCGGGCCACGGCATGGTCTCGGTGACGAGCGACACGGCGCCCGACGTCCAGTCCACGTGCGGGGTGGGCTCGGTGATGTGCAGGCTCTGGGGCAGTACGCCGTGCCGCAGCGCGAGGACCATCTTGATCAGGCCCGCGACGCCGGAAGCCGCCTGGGTGTGGCCGATGTTGGACTTCACCGAGCCGAGCAGCAGCGGCCTCTCGGCGGGGTGCTCGCGGCCGTAGGTGGCGAGGATCGCGTCCGCCTCGATCGGGTCGCCGAGCCGGGTACCGGTGCCGTGCGCCTCGACGGCGTCGACCTCGGCGGCCGGGACACCCGCGTCGGCGAGCGCCTGCCGGATGACCCTGCGCTGCGCGGGGCCGCTGGGGGCGGTGAGTCCGTTGGACGCGCCGTCCTGGTTGATCGCGGTGCCCTTGATCAGCGCGAGTACGGGGTGGCCGTTGCGGCGCGCGTCGGACAGCCGCTCCAGGAGCACCATGGTGGCGCCCTCGGCGAGGCCGAACCCGTCGGCGCTCGCCGAGAACGCCTTGCAGCGCCCGTCGGGGGCGAGCGCGCGCTGCCTGCTGAACTCCATGAACATGCCCGGCGACGGCATGACCGTGACGCCGCCCGCCAGGGCGAGGGGGCACTCCCCCCGCCGCAGCGACTGCACGGCCAGGTGCAGGGCGGCCAGGGACGAGGAGCACGCCGTGTCGAGGGTGACGGCGGGACCGTTGAACCCGAACGAGTAGGAGAGCCTGCCGGAGGCGACGCTCGCGGTGTTGCCGGTGAGCAGATAGCCCTCAAGATCCGCGGGGGCCTCGTGAAGCCGCGGCCCGTAGTCCATCGTCATCGCGCCCACGAACACGCCCGCCTGGCTGCCCCTGAGCGTCGCCGGTGCGATGCCGGCGCGCTCGATGGCCTCCCAGCCGATCTCCAGGAGCAGCCGCTGCTGCGGGTCCATCGCCACTGCCTCGCGCGGCGATATCCCGAAGAACTCGGGGTCGAACTGCGGGGCGTCGTGCAGGAATCCGGCCTCGCGCTGGTAGTAGCCGCCCGCCCGCTCGGCGTCCTCGTCGTAGCGGCCGTCCAGGTCCCAGCCCCGGTCGGTGGGGAACGGGGTGACGCCGTCGCCGCCGGTGGACAGCAGCTCCCACAGGTCCTCGGGGCTGCGTACGCCGCCGGGCAGGCGGCAGCTCATCGCCACGATCGCGATCGGCTCGTCGTCGCCGACGGCTGCCGGGATGAGCGGCTCGTCGTCGTCATCCGGGGTGCCGAGCAGCACGCGGTCGATGTGCCGGGCGAGGCCGCGGCACGTCGGGTTGTCGAACACCGTCGACACCCGCAGGTTCAGTCCGGTGGCCGCGTTGAGCAGGTTGCGCAGGGTCACCGCGCCCGCCGAGTCGACGCCCAGCTCGAGGAGCGGCGCGTCCGCGTCGGCGGGCTCGGGCTCCCTGGAGGCGTCTGCGACGGTGGCGGCCACCTGCGCGCGGACCAGGTCGAGGAGGAACGCGGCGCGGTCGGGGGCAGCCGCGACGCGGTCGGCGAAGGACGGGGCGGGGGCGGCGGCGGGCGCCGCGTGCAGCGGGTAGGCGGGCAGCGGCACCGCTCGCGCGTCCCGGCCCTCGAACACCGCGTTCCAGTCGGGGAGCACGCCGTGCGCGTGCAGTTCGGCGAGCGCGGCGGTCATCTGGTCGGCGCCGCCCCGCTCCCTGCGCAGCGTGCCGACGACGGCGGCCTCCACGGCGGCTTCCTCGGCGGTTTCCTGGACGGCCCTGGTGAGGACCGGGTGCGGGCTCGATTCGAGGAACAGGTGGTGCCCGGCGGCCAGGACGGCGCGCGTGGCGCGCTCGAAGTCCGCGGTGCCGCGCAGATTGCGGCACCAGTGGTCCGCGGTGAGCGTGAGCGGGTCGACCCTGGCGCCCGTGGTGGCCGTGTAGATCGGCACGTCCGTCGGGCGGGGGGTGATCGGGGCGAGGTCGGCGCGCAGCATGTCGAGCACGGAATCGACCTGACGGCCGTGCGCGGCGAGACGGATCGCGATGCTCCTGGCCCTGACGCCGTCGGCGGCCAGTTCGGCGAGGAGTTCGGTGGCCGCCTCCTCGGTGCCGGAGACCAGGACCGAGGCGGGGGCGTGTACGGCGGCCAGGTCGAGATCCTCGTACCGGGTGAGCCGCTCGCGCACGTCGTCGGCCGACGCGAGGACGGAGAGCATCACGCCGTGTTCGAGCAGATGTACCTGCGCTTGGCTGAACAGGGCCACGGCCCGTGCGCCGTCCTCGACGGACAGCGCGCCCGCGACCGTCGCGGCCGGTATCTCGCCGACGCTGGAGCCGATCACGGCGCCGGGCCGCACACCCCAGGAGCGCCACAGCGCGGACAGGGACACCATCATCGCCCAGAGCGCGGGCTGTCCCACGTCCGGCCGGTCGAGGGAGGGTGTGTCCGCCGTGCCGCGCAGCACGTCGAGGACGGGCCAGTCGACGTACGGCGTCAAGGCATCGGCGCATGCCTGCAGTTGCTCGGCGAACACCGGCGACGTGGCGAGGAGTTCGTCGGCCATGCCCAGCCACTGCGGGCCGTGGCCCGGGAACACCAGGGCGATGTCGTCCGCCGCGGCCCGCACCGGCCTCCCGGCCGCGAGCCCCGGCACGGGTATTCGTCCCTCGCTGAGGGCGAGCAGTTTTTCGGCGAGCCGCGTGCGGTCCCCGCCGACCAGCGCGGTGCGCCGGGCGAGAGCGGGCCGGGTGGTGGCGAGGGAGAAGCCGATGTCCACGAGCGGCAGGGCCGGTTCGGCTTCGATCAGCGCGTGCAGGTCGGCGGCTCGCGCCCGCAGCGCGTCGTCGCTGTGCGCCGACAAGGTGATCGGGACGGCGGGGCCGTCCGCCGCGTCGCGGCCGGGCCGGGGCCGGCCCGATCCCAACGCGGCCTCGACCAATGCGGGCACGCCGTCGGACCATGCGTGGTCGGCGTCGAGCAGGTAGGCAAAGGTCGCGGTCCGTGTGCTGTCCGAGCGCGTGAGCACGGCGAAGGTGCCGTCGGCCCCGACCAGCGCCAGGTCGCACGCACCGGAACGTACGGCGGCCACGGCTTCGGTCAGCGGGTCTTGTCCGGTCCGGCAGGGGCCGTGGAAGCCGAGCACGCGTGCCAACTCGCCCGCCGGGTCCGTGCCGGCGGTGTCGGCGCCCACATAGACGCCGACGCCTGCCCGCTCGTCCGCGCCGATGCCCGCGTCCTCGCAGGCCGCCCACGCCGACTCCAGTTCCACCGTCCGGTCCGCGGGCAGCGTCATACCGGTCAGCTCGGCCAGTACACCGTGGTCGCGCTCCGCCCGCATCGGTGCCGCGGGCGCGGCCCCGATGACGGCGACAGTGCCGGTGTACACCCCTTCAGATAAGCGCATGGCAGCCTCTGCCTTCGTCAGTAATCCACTGGAACGGGATACACGCATGGTTGGCCTGAATCGGCTCGATGCTTTCTCGGCCACCTGGCCGCGACAACGATCGCAAGTCAAAGCCAGCTATCCAGAAATTGTCAACTGCGGCCTATTTTCGGTCTGTCGTCGGCGGAAAACACTCATAGGGCATGTGAAGGCGCGGGTCAGAGGCGCGTCATCGCGCACGCTTTACCGTACGGACTTCCAAAATTTACCCGGCTATAGACGCGCCCCAGAGAGGAACGAACCCGCCCGAGATACCCTGTCGCCAAGCAGCTCATGCCCTATCGCGCAGCGCCTTCTGCCCCGTCGCACAGGGGTGGCTTCGCGCCCGCGGGGATGGAATTGCGGCGTCACCCGTGCATCAACAACACGCCAACCCTTCGTCGCGATCCGGCCATACGGACCCCGTCAAGATTCGGCCCTCGCGCAGACCGCTTTGAAACACTGAATTAATAGGGGCAGAAACCAGCTCGCCGACCGCACGCGCCGAAGGCGGTCGAAGCGGGTAGAGACCAGCAAGGAAGGGCCTGCACAGGCCCGGGAGACAGGGGAGCGACCCGGCCGAGCGCCCCTCGCACCGTGGCGACGTTGCCCCGGAGCGGCACGCCCTGCCTCGGAGCCGGAGCCGGAGCATGGGCGCCGAGGTGGCCGGGACCAAGAAAGAGGACCGGCGCGGTAATGGCCGTGAGGGTGCAGGGAAGAGGTACCCCCGGCCGCCTCCACGAGACGTCGGCCGGGATCTCATTTCGCGACGGTCGGAGTTCGCGACCCATCAGTTGGTAGCCGGAGAACGACATAAGCCGTTCACGAGAACAGCGACTCCGGTTCGGGCACAGGAAGAGCCCTCGTGTTCCTCATACGTCAGCCGAGGCGGTATACCCGCAAGCGCCGACCCCGCGTCGCGGCTAGCTGATTCTTATCCCCCTTTTATACGGGCCCCGCGCAGTCGCAGGGATCGATACGGAGGACCGAGGGTGCGGTACTCCGAGAAGACCGAATCAGCCTGCGGATGGGTGGCACATGGTCGGTTCGAACGCGATACCCGTGGCCTCGCGCCTGGCCCGACAGTAGCCGACTGAGTGCAGCCCGCACCAGACTCTCCTTATGTGGCAATCGGAGGCCGAATAACACTTCTCCACTGGCGCATAGGGCACGTTGCCGGGCACGGTGAACGTGTCTGCGTATATGCCATCGCGAATGCCTGACACCTTCACCACCTGGCATCAATCACGGGAGTTCGCGTCCACGACTCCTGACTCGTGAGTATTCGAAGCCCACACTCCGTGTCCGAAAGCGGATCACCCCCGGAACCACCGTGCCCGTTTGGCCTCGCCCGCGCTCCGTCTTCTGACCGTTTCGGGCCCGCGAGCGGAATCTGTGCCGCCGGAGTGATCGGCGTCACTGGTCTTCCGCTCGTCTGAGATCTCCAGCAAAGCCAGGGGCGTTGCAGACTATGCCGCCGGACGCGAGGAGGGCTCGCGGCTCTCTTGCACTTCACCGGCATGAGCACGGGGGTGCAGGGTGCCATGCCACCGTCGCAACAAGCTCCACGGGTAGGTGCGGGACGAGTGCGTGAAGCCTGGTGGGAGTGGTGCTAGCTCTGCCCGCCCGCCCGAACCGCACTTGTGCTCGGGTCTCGTCGGTGATCGCCTGCCTGTGCTCGCCCGCGAACTCGGGAACGGTACTCGCCCGGAGGCATGCCCCGGGCACGCCGGAAGGCCCGGCTGAATGCGTGCGCAGAGGCGTAGCCGACTGCGCCGGAGATCGACTCGACCGGCTCGTCGGTGTCGCGGAGCCGGACGGAGGCCAGGTCCATGCGCCACTGCGTCACGTACGCGCCCGGCGTCTGCCCGAGGGCGGACCGGAAGTGCCTGGACAGCGTCGCTCGGGAGACCGCCGTCGCGGCCGCCAGGGACTCGGTGGTCCAGGGATGTTCCGGTCGGGCGTGGACACACGACAGGGCGTCGCGCACGACCGGATCACGCGTCGCGTCCAGCCATGAGCCGGGCTGCTTGTCCGGGTGACGGGCCAACCAGACGCGTACGAACTGGATGAGCAGAAGGTCCACGATGCTGTTGACGGCGGCGGTGGTGCCGATCTGCGGCTGCGCGAGCTCCGCCGTGAGAAGCTCGACGGTCTTCTTGAGCTGTGTGTTCTCCCGGCTGGTGACGTGCATCGGCCGGACGAGGGAGGTAAGCACCGGCGTACGCACCTCCAAGTCCTGCTGGTAGCGCAGGACGAGCACTTCCGTCTGCGTCGGCGCCGAGCCCAGGTGCAGGGCCCTGCCGTCGGCGAGGGCCTGGTTCGTCGCCTCGCGGTCACAGGGGCCCAGCGTCGTACTGGACCCGCCGGCTATTCCGTGGGCGGTACCCGGCGACAGCAGAACGGCGTCTCCCGCCCGGACCTCCAGAGGCTTCCCGCCCGGGACGTGGAGCCACATCGTGCCGCGGGAGACTACGTGCAGTGCCGCTCCGGGGGAGGAGTCAAGCCACAGGCCCCAGGCCCCTCCGGCCTTCAGTACGACCCCGAGCGCGCCTCGCGCGCCCGATACACGCAAGGCCTCCGCGAGTACGTCCATGGTTCCATTCTCGTCGACGGGCCTCAGAGCACATCAAGAACGATCTTTCCGTGCACCTTCCGCGCGAACAGTGCCCGGACGGCATCGTCCACCTCCTGCCAGCGGCCTCGCAGTCCGACCGGTGCCGTAAGCCTCCCGGCGGCCATGAGACCCAGCAGGTCCGTCAGGTCCCCGCTGGTCGGCGTCATGTCACCGTAGGTGGTGATGCTGCGGGGTTCACCGAAGCCGAACAAGGACCCTGCGGGGAACATGGTGTCCTGCCCCGAGGAGTAACCGACCAGGTGGATGGTGCCGCCCTCGGCGAGCAAATTCCACGCCAGGGCCAGCAGCGGCCCGCCGACCGTGTCCAGGACGACGTCGAACCGGTCCCCGGCCCCGGCCATTTCGGTCAGCACCCTGTCGGCGCCGAGTTCACGGAGTCCGGCGGCCCGCTCCGGCGAACCCACCAGCGCCGTCACCCGGGCGCCCGCCAGCGCCGCCAGCTGGACGGCGAAGTGCCCCACTCCCCCGCTGGCGCCGGTAATCAGAACGTCGCGCGCCAGCAGGGAACGCTTGCGCAGCACCCGGAACGCGGTGACTCCGGCGATCCCCAGCGCTGCGGCGTCGGCCAGGTCCACGCCCTCGGGAACGGTGCCGAGCGAGGCGGGGCCGGCTGCCACCCGCTCCGCCCATGCGTGGGAAGACATCCCCAGCGCGACGCGCGTACCCACCGGTGGCCCCGAGCCGTCGGCTGCGGCTCGCACCACGACACCGGCCGCGTCGTGGCCGTGCACAGCGCCGGCCGGCCACTGACGTACATAATTCAGCTCTCCGAAGTTGAGTCCGATGTGCCGTATCTCGACCAATGCCTCGCCGGTGGACGGTACGGGCTCATCGACATCGGCGAACCGGACAGGTCCGGCCTCACTGTGATCGACCACAAGGGCGCGCATAAGGGGTGGGCTTCCTTCTCTCGTGGATGCGCCTGAACACTCGGCGCGACAACAGACGCAGTGCGCGAATCCCGCACTGCCGCCTCCTTGAAAAACCCTACGCAGGACCAGCGCAGCGACCAGCCCCGTGAGAACCGATCAGTTGACGATCTGTGTCAGTGCGGCCCGCGCGCGGCGTCGAGCTCTGCACGCATTCGGCGGATGACGCCGTGACGGACCTAGGCACGCCCCCGCGCAGGCGAGGAGCAGCTGAGGGCCAGCGCTTTCCTCCTGCCCCCGCGCGATACCTTCCGCGGCCGCGACGCCGGCGAACTGCACACTCCCACCGCCCGACCGCGCGAGGCCCTGCCCGGCCTCCTGCGAGCCCACGACGTGCGTCCTGTCATCGACTCGGTCCTCGACCTCAGCGAGGCAGACCGTCGGGGGCAACTCCTCGCCCAGCGGCCCCTCCGGGCCCGGCCCGGAGGGGCCGGTATCCGCAGATGCCGGGTACTGCACCAGATCCCTGACGGCAACCTGTGGGAAACACTCCGTCCCTACGGTCTCCTCTACACCGGTCATGGCTGCAACGGCCGGTGTGCGCAGAGGCGCTCACCGCTCTCGGCGCTAACCAGCCGTCTTCCGCCGAGCTTTCAGGGAGGAACGATGGCTGTACCCACGCTTGCCGTCGCACCCGAGTCGGGCCCGCACCCCGTTGATGTCCGGCCGCCGATCCGCCGCCTGGTGCCTCTGAGCCTGCAGCACCTGCTCGTCGCCTACGCGGGCATGGCGACGATGCCGTTGCTGGTGGGCACCGCGCTGAACCTGCCCGAGGACCGGATACGACTGCTCATCAGCGCCAACCTGCTGGTGAGCGGGCTCGCCACGCTGCTGCAGTCGCTCGGCGTGAAGTGGGTCGGGGCCCGCCTGCCGATCGTGATGGGGTCGACGTTCACCGCGATCACACCCGCCGTGCTGATCGGCAGGGAGCACGGGCTCGCCGCCGTGTTCGGGGCGACGATCGTGTCAGGGCTGGTGACCGTGGCGGTCGCACCGTGGTTCGGACGATGCCTGCATCTGTTTCCGCCCTTGGTGACCGGGACCGTCATCGCCGTGATCGGATTCTCGCTGGTGCCATCGGCGGCCGGCCTCGTCAGCGGTGGCCACGGTGCCGGCGGCGGGCGCGGGCTTGCCCTGGCCGGGGTTACGGTGCTGCTCGTGGTGCTGGTGGAGCGGCTCGCGCCGCCCGCTCTGGCGCGGTTCTCGGTGCTCGTCGCGATGGCTGCGGGGACCGTGCTCGCCCTGCCGCTCGGCCTGTTCGACGGTTCGGGCATGACGGACACGCAAGCGGTGACGGCGCCGGATCCGACCGCCTTCGGAGCACCCACGTTCGTTGTCCCGGCGATCGCGGCGATGCTCGTCGTACAGCTCGTGAACATGGTCGAGTCCGTCGGAGACACGCTCGCCGTCGGGCAGATCGTCGAGCGCGGGGACGACGCGCCCACCGTCGTGCGGGCGCTGCGCGCGGACGGCGTGGCGACCACGGCGTCGGGAGCTCTCGCCTCCTTCCCCGTCGTGACGTTCGGGCAGTCGGTGGGTCTGGTCAGCGTGACGCGGGTGCGCAGCCGTCATGTCGTCGCACTGTCAGGCCTGTTGATGGTGGTGCTCGCGTTCGTTCCGGCTCTCGGGGCGGCCGTCGCATCCGTGCCGGGGCCGGTCCTCGGCGGAGTCTCGCTCGTCATGTTCGGCATGGTCGGCGCCGTCGGTCTGCGCATCCTGGCCCGGGCCGACCTCACCGACTCCCGCAATCTGCTGACCGCGGCGCTCGCCTTCGGTCTCGGGATGATCCCGGTAGGCGCTCCGGACTTCTACGCGCCGCTTCCCCCCTACGCGCGCACGGTTCTGGACAGCGGCATCGCGGTCACCGGCATCGTCGCCTTCGCCCTCAACCTGCTGTTCCACCACGCGCCCCGGCTCCGGAAGGACCACGCCCGATGACGACGCCCGACATCGACACGATCACCGACGTCACCGTCCTGAGCGAGCGAAGCTGGCACGCCGGGATGGACGTCCACCTGTCCGACGGCCGGATCACCGCTGTCGTACCAGCCGGCCAACTCCCCCGTGGGCCACGGGTTCTGGACGGTTGCGGCGGCCATCTCACACCCGGCTTGGTGAACACGCACACTCACCTCTTCCAGGCGGGACTGCGCGGCATCGGCGAGGGACTTCCGCTGCTCGCATGGCTCAGTGCCGTCGGCGATGAGGCGGCGATACTCACCCCCGAGCGGGCCTACGCGACCGCGGCCGCCGCCGCGGCGGAGGCGCTGCGCAGCGGCACCACCACGCTCGTCGAGCACATGTGGCCGCACCCGTCCTCCGAAGTGCATGACGCGGTGCTGCGGGCGCTGCGCGACAGTGGAGTGCGGGCGTTGCTGTGCCGGGGAGTGGCCGACCGTGCGGACCGCGGCCGCAAGTGGGGCTTCGACCCGCGTCTCATGCAGCCTCTGGAGGAGGCGCTCGCGCACACCGACGAGCTGATCGCGACGGCGCGCGGCAGCAGGGTCGGCGTCGGTGTCGCCGTGCCCAATCCGCGGTGTCTGACCCCTGAGGGGATGGCCGCTGTGCGCGACTACGCGGACGAGCGCGACCTGTCCGTCTCGCTGCATCTCCTGGAGACGACGACGGACGAGGCGATGTGCCGCGCACACGCGGGAGTCGGCGCCGTGGACTATCTGGAGCGAGCCGGGTTCCTGTGGGAGCGGCTGCTCGCCGTGCACTGCGTGGAGCTCGACGCCCCGGGCCGCGCGACACTCGCCCGGCACGGGGTCGGCATCTCCTACAACCCGCTCAGCAACATGCGGCTGGGCAGCGGGATCGCTCCGGTGCCGGAAATGCTGGCCGCCGGGCTGCGGGTCGGGCTCGGCGTCGACGGCGCGGCCAGCAACGACACCCAGGACATGCTGGAGGCGCTGCGCATCGGCGCGTACCTGCAGCGGGCCGCGCACCGCAAGGCCGATCTGCTCGGATTCCCCGAGATGTTCGAGCTCGCCACGAACGGCGCGAACCGGGTTCTGGGCCTGGAGGAACGCCCGGCCGGCATCCAGGTCGGCATGCAGGCAGACCTGGTCTTGCACCGCTTCGAGAAGGACTACGCCTGCCTTCCCGTACACGATCCGGGGGCCACGCTGTTGACGTGCGCAAGCAGCCGGACCGTAGCCGTGGTCATGGTCGGCGGCGAGGTCCTGATACGGGAGGGGGAGCATGTCCGTCTGCCCTCCTCGGAGTTGGCGGCCGGGCTCGGGTTTACTGCCGCGTAACACCATGATCGCCGGTGGAAACACACACCGGGCAGGCTGAACACATCGCGTGCGGGCCCCGGGACACCGGGGCTCGCACCAGCCCACGGCGCCGGACCCGCGAAGGGGTTCGCCGCGACCGTGCCCGCGGACCTCTGGGTGCCCGCGGGGGGGTGCAGGGGCGGTGACTGCATCCCGAGAACCCACGATCGCTTCGAAGGGGCGACAGCCGCGATGACTGAAACAAGCTACAGCCTGGCCGAACTGGCCAGGGAGACGCACATGGGCGGGGCCGGCACCGAGACCTCCGCCCGGGAGATCCGCCGGATCGACCTCAGCGACTTCGACACCCGCAAGGCCGAGATCACCGAGGAGCTGTGGGCCGCCGCCACCGACATCGGCTTCTTCCAGCTCGTGCACCACGGCATCGAACAGAGCGTCGTGGACGGGGCGTTCGCCGACGCCGAGCGGTTCTTCGCCCTGCCCGAGGAGACCAAAGCACGGCACGCCCTGAAGAAGGGGCTCAACGCAGGCTGGGAATCCATGACCCAGGTCCGTCCGTCAATCGGAACTCCCGACCAGAAGGAGTCGTACCAGCTGACCCGGCCGCACATGGACGGGCTGTGGCCAAAGGGCGCACTGCCCGGCTTCCAGGAGCGCACGCTCGCGTTCGAGGCACGCTGCCGGGAGCTGGCGATGCGTGTGCTGTCCTGCTTCGCCGACAAACTGGGGCTGCCCGACGGGTTCTTCGCCCGCGCCCACGACCCGGCCAGCGAGCAGTACCAGTCGACGCTGAGGATGCTGCACTACTTCGCGGTACCCGAGGACATCGAGATCCCGGCGGACGTCTGGCGGGCGGGCGCGCACACGGACTTCGACTGTCTGACGCTGCTCTTCCAGCGCGACGGACAGGGCGGGCTGCAGGTATGCCCCGGCAAGGAGGCACAGGCGCAGGAGTGGACATCGGTCGAGCCGGCCGACACCGTGATCACCTGCAACATCGGGGACATGCTGACGCGGTGGAGCGATGACCGGCTGCCGTCGAACTTCCACCGGGTCAAGTCGCCGGGTCCGGGCGACGACCGGTCGGCCCGCTACAGCATCGCGTTCTTCGCGCAGGCCGACCGTGACGTGGTGATCGAGGGGCCTGCCGGCCGCTATCCGCCGATCACGGCCGCGGACTACATCCAGCGGCGCATAGCCGCCAACTTCGCACGCTAGACAGGGGGCTTGACGTGACGATGCCCATGAAGGGCCCCGGTTTCGGACAGCTCGTGGTGCTCGGTCTGCAACACGTGATCGTGATGTACACGGGGTGTGTGACCGTGCCACTGGTGTTCGGTGCGGCGGCCGGTCTCGACGCCGCGACGGTCGCCGTGCTCATCAACGCCGATCTGCTCGTGGCAGGCATCGTCACGATCATCCAGGGGGCCGGGGTCGGCCGCATCCTGGGTGTGCGGATGCCGGTGATGGCGGGGGCGGCGTTCACCGCGGTGACCCCGATGATCCTGATCGCCGGGGAGTACGGCCTTCAGGCGGTGTACGGGTCGATGCTGGCCGCAGGCCTCTTCGGCCTGCTGGTGGCTTACCCGTTCGCGAAGGCCGTGCGCTTCTTCCCGCCGCTGGTGAGCGGCGTGGTGATCACGGTGGTGGGGCTGGCGCTGATCGGGGTCGGGGTGAATCTGGTCGTCGGCAGCGACCCGGAGGCCGCCGACCACGCCGCGCCCTCACGGCTCGCCCTCGCCGCCTTCGTCGTGATCGTGATCCTCCTCGTCGCCCGCTTCGGCCGTGGCTTCCTCGCCCAAACCGGCGTCCTTCTGGGCGTTCTGGCGGGCACAGCCGTCGCGGTGCCCTTCGGTCTGGTCGATGTCTCGACCGCGCGGACGGCGGACTGGATCGGGGTCAGCGCTCCCTTCCACTTCGGCGCACCGCAGTTCCCCGCGGTCGCCGTCCTCTCGATGTGCGTGGTGATGCTGGTGCTGTTCGCCGAGTCGACGGCGGATCTCCTCGCGGTCGCGGAACTCACCGGGAGGAAGCTGACGACCGCGGACATGGCACGCGGCCTGGCCGCGGACGGCCTCTCCGGTGTCCTGGGCGGTGTCATGAACGCCTTCCTGGACACCGTGTTCGCGCAGAACGTCGGCCTGGTGACCATGACGAAGGTCCGCAGCCGGCACGTCGCGACCGTCGCGGGCGGCATGCTCCTGGTACTCGGCCTGATCCCCAAACTGGGCGCGCTGGTCGCCGGATTGCCGCAGCCGGTGGTCGGCGCGGCCGGCCTGGTGATGTTCGCGACGGTCGCCACCGTCGGCATCGGCACACTCCGTACCGTGGACTTCGACGGCACGCACAATCTGTTGATCGTCGCCGTCTCGATCGGTGCCGGCATGGCTCCTGAGGTGGCCCCCGATCTGTACAGCAAACTTCCCGAGGGGGTGGGGATCGTGCTGGGTTCGCCGGTCACAAGTGCAACACTGGTGGCCTTCGGGTTGAATCTAGCGTTCAACGGAACGGGGCCGAAAGGCGCTCGGGACGCTGAACCTGTCGACGTCCCGGCATAGAGGCCCCAACAAAGCCGTCGGACGTGGCGGTGAGTGATCAGGCAGATCGCGAGACCGAGGGTCCTCGTTTCGCGATCACGGGGCGGATGCCGCGCTGCCAGAGCAGACGGCGGTACCTGTCGTAGTCGTAGCCGCCGTCGGCGAGAACCGCGTCAGGTCGTCGGCGCGTTCTGGCCCGCACCGACTTGGGCCTCGGCTCGGGCAGCGACGGCTCCATGAGCGACCTCAGTTCAACCGACACGATCCACGGCCCCATCCGCCCGCGCGCCCGGATTCTCGGTCTCCAGGTCGCCTCAGCGGTCCGCGCGCTTCTCGTGCGGTCCGGTGTCGGGGACCTCGCCCATTTCCGCCGCCGCAGGATCGAGTACGCGCGCCAGGAAAAGTCGGGTCCGCTCGTGCTGCGGGTCGCCCACCACGCGTTCGGGCGTGCCCTCCTCGACGATCACTCCGTCGTCCATGAAGACCACCCGGTCGGCGACCTCGCGCGCGAAGCTCATCTCGTGGGTGACGACCAGCATCGTCATCCCCTCCCGGGCGAGCGAGCGCATCACCGCGAGTACGTCCCCGACCAGCTCGGGGTCCAGCGCGGAGGTCGGCTCGTCGAAGAGCATCAGCTCGGGGTCCATGGACAGCGCCCGAGCGATCGCGACCCGCTGCTGCTGGCCGCCGGAGAGCTGCGCCGGATAGGACCGCTCCTTGCCGACGAGGCCCACTCGCGCGAGGTTGGCCCGCGCGATGCGCTCCGCCTCCTCCTTGCCGCGCCGCAGCACGCGGCGCTGCGCGATGGTCAGGTTCTCCAGTGCCGTGAGGTGCGGGAAGAGGTTGAAGGACTGGAAGACCATGCCGATCCGGCGGCGTACGCGATCGATGTCCACATCGGGGTCGGTGACCTCTGTGCCGGCCACCGTCACCGTGCCCGACGTGGGCTCTTCCAGGAGATTGACGCAGCGCAGCAGGGTCGACTTGCCGGAGCCCGAAGGGCCGATAACACAGACCACGTCGCCGCGCCCGACCGTCAAGTCGATGCCCTTGAGCACCTGCAGATCGCCGAATGACTTGCGCAGGTCGCGTACCTCGATCGCCTGGTCCGAGGGCGCGGGGGTGTCGGGTGCCTTGTCCGACTTCATGGTGCTCACCTGGCTTTCGCCGTACGGGCTTCGAGCCGCCGCACCAGATGGCCGAGCGGGAGGGTGATGACGAGATACAGCAGTCCGGCGATCAGGATCGGGGTCAGGCTCTTGTGCTCGTTCAGCGCGTCCCGGCCGAAGTTGGCCAGCTCGAACTGGCCGAGCGAGAGGCCGAGCAGATACACCAGTGAGGAGTCCTTGGTGAGCAGGATCAGCTCGTTGGTCAGCGGCGGCAGCACGATCCTGAACGCCTGCGGCATCACGATCGACACCATCGCACGCCCCGGTGACATGCCCAGCGAACGGGCCGCCTCCGTCTGCCCCTTGGGCACCGCCAGGATGCCCGCGCGGATCGTCTCGGCCATATAGGCGGCGCCCACCAGGCCCAGAGACAGCATCACCGTGATGTCCATGTCGAGCGCGACCTCGAAGGCCAGCGGCACACCGAAGCCGAGCGCGATGAACACAAGGAGGGAGGGAATGCCGCGGAAGAACTCGATATAGGCGATCGCGATCCAGCGGTACGGAGGCACCGTGGACAGCCGCATCAGCGCAAGCACGATGCCGAGCCCCAGGCCGAAGCCGAAGCCGAGCAGCGTGTAGTAGGCGGTGTTGACCAGTGCGGTGGTGATCACCTCGGGGAACAGCGCCTTGGCGATCTCCACGTCGAAGAATGCCTGGCGCAGTGTCCCCCAGTCGGCCACCAGCGCCAACACGGCTATGGCGATGAGCAGCACGGCGTACTGGACGCCGCGGAACAGCCGTGCCCGCCGCCGTCGGGACATGGTCATACGTGCAGAACTCCTCTGGTCAGCCGTTTGGATCCTTGAGGTCAGCTCTGCGGAGTGGTGCCGAACCACTTCTTGTAGATCTTGTCGTAACTGCCGTCGGTCCGGGCCTTCTTGAGGACCTTGTTGACCTTCGTGCGCAGGGAGTCGTTGCCCGTGCGGAAGCCGATTCCGTACTTCTCGCCGGTGTCGAACTCCGCGGTCACCTCGGTGTCCGGGTTGTCCTTGATGTATTCGAAGAGCACGCCGTTGTCGTTGATGCCCGCGTCGACCTTGCCGGCCTTGACCGCCGTGAGCAGCAAGCCGACGTCCTCGTACTCCACGAGCTCCATGTCGAGGCCCTTGCTCTCCTTCTTGGCGTAGATGCCGCCGGTGGTGGCCTTCTGGTAGCCGAGCTTCTTTCCCTTGAGATCCTCGAAGGTCTTGTAGGGCTGCCCCTTCTTGGTGATCAGCGCCTGGGTGGCGTTGAAGTAGGGGTCCGAGAAGTCCATGACCTTGTCGCGCTCGTCGGTGATCGTCATGCCCGCGGCGGCCAGGTCGCATTTGCGAATGTTGAAGTCCTGGCCGGTTTCGATGCCCTCGAAGGGGGTGTTGACGATCTCCTGCTCGACCCCGAGGTCCTTGGCGACCAGGTCGACCAGATCCACGTCGAACCCGACGATCTTGCCGTCCTTCTTCGACTGGAACGGCGGATAGGGCAGATGCGTGCAGGTCTTGATTTTGCCGGACGAGACGAGCTTGATCCCCGAGGCGCCCTTGTCGCCGTCGCTGTCGGACTTGGTGCTGGTGCAGCCCGTCATCAGCAGGCCGGCGACTGCGGTCAGGGCTATGGCAGTTGCCGGGGAACGAACGGACTTCGGGGGACGAGCGGACACAGGACCTCCAGGGCGGGCTCGAACCAGGGCGCGAGCGAGATCAACAGCGCTGTGTGCTGCGCAAGCTGCGGTGCATCCTGCCACCGCCCGGGGCTCTTGTCCTGCCCTCGGGGTTGCGTATGGGTAACACACTCGATCTCCGCAGCATCAACTCACCTCTGCAATTTGGGGCTTACTGCCCGTCAGCTCCCGAATCGACGGTGAGGGGCGGCCGGGAACGCAGCGAGGGCATGTCCCCGTAGCACGCGGCAGGGGACGAGCCCCGACTCGTACGCGACTCACCGGCCCCAGCGATGCGGCGGCCAAGCAGCCGAGGACGTGCGCGTGTATCGGACTGGCCACACAGGCCCGTACGCCGGCGCCTGTCCGCCGCCCACCTGTCGAGACAGGGCGCGGCCCCCGGCCCGGGATGCGCGCCGCCGGCAGGTCATGACGGCGTCCCGGATCAGTTCGCGGGTGGTGGAACGGCCGGGGCAGAGCTTGTCGAGGTGTTCCAGGTGCGCTGCGGCTTCCTCGGCACGGTCCGGCAGGGCTTCCCGCTTCTCGGTCTCGTCCAGGCGGTGTGTGGCGTCTTCGCACACGGTCTGGAGTCGGGCCAGGTTTGCGGTGGCGATGACCTTGTCCACGGCCAGGTCGAATGCGTTGCTCAGGTACGCCCCGACGCCCTGCCAGCGGGGAAGATCGCCGGGGTTCCCGCGCCCCTCTCGGCGCCTCTGTGCGCCCCACAACAGCTTGGAGCGTCCGCCGCCGGGCGAGGCTTTGGCGCGGCGTCCGCGAGCGGTGCGGCCGGGCCTGCCGCGCCGCACCGGGCCGTCCGGGCCCGCGGCCCGTCTCGCGAGCTCGGCGACGCGTTCCGGTGCGCTCATAGTCCGGCTGGAGCACCAGGGCAGCCAGCGGGTCTCGGCGCGCTCGCGGGCCGCGTCCGTCACGCCCGCAAACCGTCCACCGCCGTGTCGATCGCAGTCAGCGCCGCGCTCTGATCGAGCCCCGCCCTCGATACGAGTGACAGTCCCTGGACGATGTAGAGCAGGAGCTGAGCCTGGGCCTCGGGGGACGAGGCGTCCGTGACCTCTCCGGCGGCCTGTGCGCGGCGGAGTGCGGCGGCGACGATGTCGGTGAAGCGGCGGTATGAGCGGGTGACGATCTCCGTGGCTTCGCTGTCCCTGGGGACGAGTTCGGCGGTGGTGTTGCCGACCGACTACCCCGCTGCCGGCACGAACGACGACGCGAAGCCGCCGGAGAGATCTTGAAGGACCCGGGACGGGGCCATCCGCGAGAAATGCTGCGACACCTCGGTGTGGCAGACCCGACAATCGTTCGATGACTGCCACGAAGCATTGCCTCACCCTCCATGTTGTTGTTCCTGAGCGTCCGCAGAGGGGCGCCAGCGTGGAGGTCCGACCGCTGGTCGACAGTGAGGACATCTTGGCTGGGGTATTCACACAAGGGCCGGGCGAAGATCCCAAGTACCTCTTGCCGCCGGACGGCCCTCTCACGGCTGGTCCCGATCCGCACGAGGTGCGGCTGGCCGAGGCAACGTGTACCGAAGGGTGCTGCGGCGCTCTCTACGTGACCATCCGGCGCGACGGCGACCACGTGATCTGGAGCGAGTGGCGCAACCCCGACGAGGACACCGTTGACCTGCCTGAGTTCTGGTTCGATGCTCAGGAATACCAGACAGAGGTGGAGCGAGCCGTTGCCGACCACAGTTGGGAGTGGCCGGCACGCACCGTTGCCCGGCTGCTGGAACTGGACCTCAGAAAGCGCGCCGGCTGGCTTGCACGATGGGAATGCGAACTCGGCGGTGTGTCCGGCTGGCTTTGGGAGCCCGGCCAGATCAACCTCTTCCTCTTCCATCCGGGCCGCTCGGCCATCGGGGAAGACCGCCCATGGCTGCAGTTCCGGATGGTGCTCGACGTCTCCGATGACGACCCTGAACGTCAGGCCGTAAGACTGGCGGAGCAACTCGCGGCGGGTGACCCGCGTGAGGCAGCCGAGGTCTGCGGCGGATCTCCGGAGTACGCCAGACAGCTTGGCTACCCGTGGCCGCAGCGGCGGAGGGCCTGAACGCGAGGAACACCGCACCCGGACGGGGACAGTGCAGACACCTCAGCGTCCTAGTTCGTCAAGCGGCGGCGGCGATTGGGGTGGGGTATGCGGTCTGCTCGTCGAACAGCTCGCCCGCCTGGAGGCAGTGGTAAAGCTGGCCGAGCATGCGGTTGAAGAGGTTGCGCTGAG
>NZ_BMTR01000040.1 GCF_014649775.1 Streptomyces longisporoflavus
ACGTCGGCATCATCGGCATGCTGATCCTCACGCGCTGGTGGGACTTCTGGACCAGCTGACGGGGCGGGGCGGGGCGGGGCGGAACCGATCGACGACTCGTATCGAACTGCCGGGGAGACAGCGGTGGGCAAAGAAGCGGCGGCCGAAAGGCCGGGCGAGGGACGATTCACCCGGCGGGTCACGATGCGCGGCCTCATCGCGTTCGGCGTCGCGTCCGTGACGGCGCCGGCCGCCCTCCTCTGGCCGACCCGGCACGCGGCCGGAGACCGTACGACCGACGACCGGGGCTCGGGCGCGGGCGCGTTCGACGACCGGGGCTCGGGCGCGTTCGACGAGATGTACGAGGGCCGGCACATCCGGGGCGCGAGAGTCGCCGGTGGCCGGCAAGACGAGGGCGCCGCCTGGGAGATCACCGTCGACGGCCGCCCCCTGCACCTCATGCGGCGCGCCGACGGCGGATATCTGAGCATGGTCGACCACTACCAGTCGTATCCGACGCCCCTCATCGCCACCCGCAGAGCGGTGGACGAACTCGGCCCCGGCCAGCAGCTGCGCGACAACGCCTGAGCACTGCCCCGCACATCGCACCGGAGGAGCGCACCGAAGTGGTCTACACGCGCAAGAACCAGGCCCGGCTCACCAGCACCGAGAAGCGCCGCTTCGTCAACGCCCTGCTCGAACTCAAACGCAAGGGCCAGTACGACGAGTTCGTCCGCACGCACATCGAGCACTACGTCTCCGACGGGGAGAGCGGACTGCGGGTGGCCCACATGACGCCCTCCTTCCTGCCCTGGCACCGCAGGTTCCTGCTGGAGTTCGAGCGGGCCCTCCAGCGGGTGGACTCCTCGGTGTCCGTCCCGTACTGGGACTGGACGGTGGACAGGAAACCGAGCTCATCGCTCTGGGGCAGCGGCCTCATGGGCGGCAATGGACGCCGCTCCGACCGGCAGGTCATGACCGGCCCTTTCGCCCGCAGGAACGGGCACTGGACCATCAAGGAAGGGGCGACGGCCGGCGACTTCCTCATGCGCGACTTCGGCCGGCCGGACAACCCGATCGCGCTGCCCACCAAGGCGGAACTGGCCAGGGCCATGCGCGACCCGGTCTACGACACACCGCCCTGGGACTCCACGTCCGCCAAGGGCTACCGCAACAAGCTGGAGGGATGGACGTCCCGCTCCGGCAACGCCAAGTGGCGCAACCACAACCGCGTCCACCGCTGGGTGGGCGGGCACATGCTCGGCGGCGCGTCGGTCAACGACCCCGTCTTCTGGCTGAACCACGCCTTCGTGGACCTGCTGTGGGACCGCTGGCGGGCGCGGCATCCCCGCTCGGCGCCCTATCTGCCCGCCGAACCGACGGGCGCGGACAACGGCCCGCTGCACGGCCACGTCGCCGCCCGCCACGAGGCGATGCCGCCGTGGGGCGTGACGCCGGACGAACTGCTCAGCCATCGAGGCATCTACCGCTACGGGTGACCGCGCGCTGCCTTCGGCACAGGTGAGCGCCCGCCGCCTTTCGCTACGGGTGACCGCCCGCCGCTATACGGGTGACCGCCCGCCGCCAGGCATCACAAAGCCCCCGGTGGTCCGTGACCGCCGGGGGCTTTCGCATGAGGGGATCAGCCGCCGTAGCCGCCGTGGCCGCCCGGCTTGCCGTGGTGGCCGTGACCGCCGTCGGCGTTCACGCAGGTGTTGCCGAACGCCGGGTTCAGCAGCCCGATGACGTCCACAGTGTTGCCGCACAGGTTGACCGGGACGTGGACCGGGACCTGGACGAGGTTGCCCGAAAGGACACCGGGCGAGCCGACGGCCGCAGCTTCGGCGCCCGCGTCCGCCATGGCCATTCCGGTGCCACTGAGCACCACGGCGCCCGTGCCGAGGGCAACAGCGGCTGCCTTCGCGATGCGAGACATCACGTTCTCCTTTGAATTGACGACTACCGCCGCACGTACGCGGCCGTACTGTCCCTTCAACGGCGTCACGGTCTGCAGGTAACGGCACTGATCGGTACATCATTGGTGAAATCGTCTGAGAGCCCGTGTCCAGTGCTCCCCCGAGCCGTTGCGCATCACATGATCTCAACACGACGAATGGCCGCCGCCTTCGCTCTCGCCGTCGGTGCCTCCGCCCTGGCCGCGCCCGCCGCGAACGCCGCCATCTCCCCCACCGACCTGGTCGACTCGCTCGCCATGAGCGGGATCCCAAAGGAGCAGCAGGACGAACTGCCGACCGTGACCAGCCAGCTCAACGGGCTGAACGAGTTGCACGAGCTGAACCAGCTGCACCAGCTGACCGACATGGCGGCGCCGGTCATGGGGCTGCTGCCCGCGATCGAGCCGTAGACACGCGGCGCCGTAGAGGCACGGCAAAGAGGCAGGGTGAAGAGGTGAAGAGGCAGGGTCGGGCCCTCGGGAGTCCGGCCCTGCTTTTAATTCCCGTGACCGTGCCGGGTACCGCTCACTACACTCGCCGGACATCGATCAGTCAGCCGAGCGAGGGGAGCCGGGCCATGCGTCACCGCACAGCCGTCCGTACTCCCCGTTCGCGGTTCGACGTGATCCTGGTGTCTTCGCCCGCGCGGTAACGGCTGCGCGGCCGTCACCGCTCCACCGCGGCGAACACCGGACCGGCACTCACTGGCCGACCCCTTTTTCCTTCCTGACGCCCGTCACGCCCGTCACGCCGGTCACGCCCATCACGCCCGGAAATCGCGCTGCCCTGCCCCGCATCACACCGAAAGGCCCCGGGCCATGCGCACCAACTCCCGACCCCTGCCGTCCCGTTCCTCCGCCGACGTCCGCAACATCGGCATCCTCGCCCACGTCGACGCCGGGAAGACCACCGTCACCGAACGGATCCTGTTCCTGACCGGCGCCACCCACAAGAGAGGCGAGGTCCATGACGGCACGACCGTCACCGACTTCGACACGCAGGAACGCGACCGCGGGATCACCATCTTCGCCGCGGCCGTCAGCTGCGCGTGGGACGGCCACCGGATCAACCTGATCGACACTCCCGGTCACGTCGACTTCGCCGACGAGGTCGAGCGCTCGCTGCGGGTGCTCGACGGCGCGGTCGCGGTGTTCGACGCCGTCGCCGGGGTCGAGCCGCAGAGCGAGTCGGTGTGGCGCCAGGCCGATCGGTACGACGTGCCGCGTATCGCGTTCGTCAACAAGCTGGACCGGGCGGGCGCCGATCTCGACACGGCGGTCGCGTCGATACGGGAACGCCTGCACACGGCCCCGCTGGTGGTACAGCTGCCGATCGGGCAGGAGGACGGGTTCACCGGCGTCGTGGACCTGCTGCGCATGCGTGCTTCTGTCTGGCACACGCCCGATGGGTCGTACGACGTGATCCCGATCCCCGAGGCCCTGCGCGAGGAGGCGCTGCGGCGTCGGCACCTCCTTGAGGAGACGGTGGCGGAGCTGCACGCCGCGGCGATGGAGGAGTACTGCGCGACGTCGGCGCTCTCCACCTCGGCTCTGGCCTCGGCGCTGCGCGATCTCACGCTCAGCGGCGAGGGCCTGGTGGTGCTCTGCGGTTCCGCCTACCGCAACCGCGGCATCGAACCGCTCCTTGAGGCCGTCGTGGCGTACCTGCCGTCGCCGGTGGACGTGCCCGCGGTGCGCGGAACCCTGGACGGCGCCGTGCGGGAGCGTGCCGCGGACCCCGCGGCGCCGTTCGCGGGCCTTGCCTTCAAGGTGAACGCGACGGCGACCGGGCGCCTTACGTATCTGCGCGTGTATTCGGGAACGATCACGAAGGGAGACACAGTGATGGACGCGGGCACGGGCCGCACCGAGCGGATCGGCCGGATCCTGCGCGTACAGGCCGACCGCCACGCCGAACTGGACCGGGCGACGGCCGGCGACATCGTGGCCGTGGTGGGCCTGAAGACGGCACGCGCCGGTACGACGCTGTGCTCTCCCGCGGCGCCCCTGATCCTCGAACCGCCCACGGTGGCGGCGTCGGTGGTCTCCGTGGCGGTGGAGGCCCACAGGACGGTGGACACGGGCCGCCTCTCGTCGGCCCTCGCCCACCTGGTCGAGGAGGATCCCTCACTGGCGGTGCGGGTCGATCGCGAGACGGGCCAGACCGTCCTTTCCGGCATGGGTGAACTGCATCTGGAGGTCGCCGTGGAGAAGATCCGCCGCGCCCACGGCATCGGGGTCGGCGTGGGCCGCCCGCAGGTGTCGTACCGCGAAACGGTCGTCCGAGGGGTGTCGGACCTCGTGTACCGGCACGTGAAGCAGGACGGCGGCGCGGGTCAGTTCGCGCACGTGGTCATCGACGTCGAGCGCTTGGAGGAACACACGTTCACCTTCACCTCCACGGTGACCGGGGGCCGGGTGCCGCAGGAGTACGTCCGCGCGGTGGAGGCGGGTTGCCGCGACGCGCTCGCCGAGGGCCCCATCGGCGGCCATCCGGTGACGGGCCTGCGGGTGACGCTGACCGACGGCTCGACGCACTCCAAGGACTCCTCGGAGATGGCGTTCCGTACGGCGGGCAGATTCGCCCTGCGTACGGCACTGCAGTCGGCTGTCATGCAACTCCTCGAACCGGTCGTGGAGTTGACGGCGACGGTGCCGGACGATGCGGTCGGCACCGTACTCGGCGACCTGGCGTCACGCCGCGGCCGAGTCACGAACTCGACCACGCGGTCGGGCACGGCCACGATCACGGCAACGGTGCCACTGGCCGAACTATTCGGCTACGCATCCCGCCTACGCAGCCGCACCCAGGGCCGCGGCACCTTCACGACGCGACCACTGGGGTACGCGGCGGCGCCGACGGGGGTCACGACCGCGACGCCGGCCCGGTAGCGACCTGACGTAGACCGAAGCGAAAAAAGGTGGGGCCCGGCTCCAGAGCCGGGCCCCACCTGAACCACGCCTTCGCCATATCCACCGACGTGGCGTATCGCTTCAGCCGCTCACACGTTGAAGCGGAACTCCACAACATCCCCGTCCTGCATCACATACTCCTTGCCCTCCATGCGCGCCTTGCCCTTCGCGCGGGCCTCTGCGACCGAGCCGACCTCGACCAGGTCGTCGAAGGAGATGACCTCCGCCTTGATGAAGCCCTTCTGGAAGTCCGTGTGGATGACGCCCGCGGCCTCGGGGGCCGTGGCGCCCTGCGGGATCGTCCAGGCGCGGGATTCCTTGGGGCCGGCCGTGAGGTAGGTCTGCAGGCCCAGGGTGCGGAAGCCCACGTGGGCCAGGGTGGCGAGGCCGGGTTCTTCCTGGCCCACCGACTGGAGGAGTTCCAGTGCCTCTTCCTCGTCCAGCTCCGCGAGGTCCGACTCCAGCTTGGCGTTGAGGAAGATCGCCTCCGCGGGGGCGACCAGCGCGCTCTGGGCGGCCTTGAACTCGTCGTCCGTCAGCTCGTCCTCGTCCACGTTGAAGACGTAGAGGAAGGGCTTGGTGGTGAGGAGGTGCAGGTCGTGGAGGAGTTCCTCGTTGCCCGAGCCCTGGACGATGCCCGCCGAGAAGAGCGTGTCGCCCCGCTCCAGGATCTCCTTGGCCTCTTCCACCGCCTTCACCTTCGGGGCGATGTCCTTCTTGATGCGCGATTCCTTCTGGAGGCGCGGGAGAACCTTCTCGATCGTCTGGAGGTCCGCGAGGATCAGCTCCGTGTTGATCGTCTCGATGTCGTCCTTGGGCGAGACCTTGCCGTCCACGTGCACGACGTTCTCGTCCTTGAACGCGCGGATGACCTGGCAGATCGCGTCCGACTCGCGGATGTTCGCCAGGAACTTGTTGCCCAGGCCCTCACCCTCGCTCGCGCCGCGCACGATGCCCGCGATGTCGACGAAGTCGACCGTGGCGGGCAGGATCTTCTGCGAGGAGAAGATTTCCGCCAGTTTCGTGAGGCGGGGGTCCGGGACGCCGACCACGCCGACATTCGGCTCGATCGTGGCGAACGGATAGTTGGCCGCAAGCACGTCGTTCTTGGTCAGGGCGTTGAACAGGGTCGACTTGCCGACATTGGGCAGACCGACGATTCCGATCGTGAGCGACACGTTGCGACTTCCCGTACGTGAGTGCTGTGGGTGGACGGCCCGAAGGGCCGGAGCGACCATGGGGCGATCCCCCAGTCTACGGCGTGCGGGCCACGCCCTCGTCGGCGTATCGCTCTCCTATCGAACGCATGGCCAAGGTCGGCCAAAGGGCGTGTCTCATGCCGGATTATCGGTACGGCTCGACCTAGGTTGGTCCGGTGGAGCAACACAGGACGCGTCCCCCTCAGCCTCCGGCCCGGCCGCGACGCACCGCGCCCCTGCCGCCGCAGGGCAGGTCCGGGCCCGCGCAGGGCAGGCCCGCCGAATCCGCGGCCGTCTACCGCGCCGCGTCCCGTCCCCGCCGCCCCGTTCCGCCCTTCGTACGCAAACTGCGCGCGATGCCGCTCTACCGCGCGCTGCGGGCCATGCCGAACCCACGCCTGACGGGGCTCGGCAGCGGGCTCTTCTGCGCCGCGGTGATGTTCCTGCTCGCCTGTCTGCTGTGGCTGCTCTTCGGCGGTTCGATCGTCGCGTACGGCGTGCTGTTCCTGCCCGTGAGCGCGCTGACCGCCCTGTGGGTGCGCCCCGCCGACCTGATGACCGCGCCGGTGGCCGTGCCGATCGCGTTCGCCGTCGGGTTGCTGCCGATCTCGGGGGGCAGCGGGGGGTTCGGCGGGCAGCTCATGGGGCTGATCACGTCCCTCGCGTTGCACGCGGGCTGGCTGTACGGCGGGACGCTCGTCGCCTGTTTCATCGTGATCGTGCGCAAGATCAAGCATCTGGCGCAGCGGCGGCGGGCGCGGCCGGTCAGCGGCGCGAAGCAGACCGGGGGGCGGATTCCCACCGCCCAGCGGCGGCGCGCAGCACCCGCCGAGTAGCGACGTCGGTTCCGGTCCTCGCGGGCGGGGCTGCCATGGCTGCTACGCCTTCCGCGACTCCGCCGCCGCCATCGCCGCCCCCACGATGCCCGCGTTGTTCTGCAGCTGCGCGGGGACAAGCTCGGCCTTGATGTCCTTGATCAGCGGCAGGAACTTGTGGGACTTGCGGCTCACGCCGCCGCCGATGATGAACAACTCGGGCGAGAACAGCATCTCCACGTGCGCCAGATACTTCTGGACGCGCCGCGCCCAGTGCTCCCAGCTGAGGTCCTCGTCCTCCTTCGCCTTGGACGAGGCGCGCTTCTCCGCGTCGTGCCCGTGCAGCTCCAGATGGCCGAGCTCGGTGTTCGGGACGAGGCGGCCGCCGGTGAAGAGGGCGCTTCCGATGCCGGTGCCGAGGGTGAGCAGGATGACCGTGCCCTTGCGGCCGCGGCCCGCGCCGAAGTGCATCTCGGCCACGCCCGCCGCGTCCGCGTCGTTCAGGACGGTGACCGGGGCGCCGCCGCCGAGCCGGTCAGCGATCAGGCTCTCGATGTCCGTGCCGATCCAGCTCTTGTCGACGTTGGCCGCCGTACGCGCCGTACCGCCCGTGATCACGCCGGGGAACGTGGCGCCGATCGGTCCCGTCCAGCCGAAGTGCTCGACCACCTCGCGCACCTTGTCGGCCACGCCGTCGGGCGTGGCCGGTTGCGGGGTAAGCACCTTGTGCCGCTCTTTTGCCAGGTCACCACGGTCCAGGTCTACGGGAGCACCCTTGATCCCGGATCCGCCGATGTCCACACCGAAGATCTGCATGAGAACCACCGTACGGCCAGTGCCCGGCCGTCGCGTTACTTCTGTGACAGCTCCGCGGCCTCGGCGCGCAGGTCGCGGCGGAGCTCCTTCGGCAGCGAGAAGGTGATCGACTCGTCGGCCGTCTTCACCGTCTCCACGTCGCCGTACCCCCGCTCGGCGAGCCATTCGATGACGCCGTCCACCAGGACGTCGGGAACGGACGCGCCCGAGGTGAGGCCGACCGTACTGACGCCTTCGAGCCACGCCTCGTCGATCTCCTCGGCGTTGTCGACGAGATGCGAGGCCGGCGCGCCCGCGTCGAGGGCGACCTCGACCATGCGGATCGAGTTCGAGGAGTTCTTGGAGCCGACGACGATGACGAGCTCGGCGTCCTCCGCCAGCTTCTTCACCGCGATCTGGCGGTTCTGCGTGGCGTAGCAGATGTCGTCGCTCGGCGGGGAGAGCAGATTCGGGAACTTGCCCTTGAGGGCGTCGACCGTCTCCATGGTCTCGTCGACCGAGAGGGTGGTCTGCGAGAGCCAGACGACCTTGTCGGGGTCCCGGACCTCGACGTTCGCGACGTCGTCGGGGCCGTCGACGAGCGTGATGTGGTCGGGCGCCTCACCGGACGTACCGATGACTTCCTCGTGGCCCTCGTGGCCGATCAGGAGGATGTCGAAGTCGTCCTTGGCATAGCGGACGGCTTCCTTGTGGACCTTGGTGACCAGCGGGCACGTCGCGTCGATCGTCGCCAGTTTCCGCTCGGCGGCCTCCGCGTGGACCGTCGGCGCCACTCCGTGCGCGGAGAACATGACGATGGAGCCCTCGGGGACCTCGGCCGTCTGGTCGACGAAGATCGCGCCCTTCTTCTCCAGGGTCTGCACCACGTACTTGTTGTGAACGATCTCGTGACGGACGTAGATCGGGGACCCGTACTGCTCAAGGGCCTTCTCGACGGCGATCACGGCACGGTCCACACCCGCGCAGTAGCCGCGGGGGGCGGCGAGCAGGACTCGGCGGGCAGGAGTCGAAGCAGTCATACCCCCATCGTAAGGCCGAGCCCAGCGCGTCAAAGATCGCCTTCTTGGGGAGACTGGAGGCCTGCGTTCACTTACGGAGGCATGATGTCCGGTTACTCCGGCAACTCAGACACGACGGCCGGTGGTGCTCATCCCGGTGGCGCCCGTCCCGGCACCGCCGCCGAGGACGACGGGCTCCGGCGCAGTCTCAGCTTCCGTGATCTTGTCGTCTACGGCTTGCTGTTCATCGCCCCGATGGCGCCGGTCGGCGTCTTCGGGACTCTCGACGCCAAGTCGCACGGCGCGGTGGCGCTCGTCTACATCATCGCCACGATCGCGATGGCGTTCACCGCTTTCAGCTACGCCCAGATGGTGAAGGTGGCCCCCCGGGCGGGCTCCGTCTTCGCCTACGCGCGCGTGGGGCTCGGCAACGGTCCCGGATTCATCGCCGGGTGGATGGCGATGCTCGACTACCTCCTCATCCCGGCCGTCGCCTATCTCTTCTCCGGTATCGCGATGGAGGCCCTTGTGCCTTCGGTGTCCCGGTGGGTGTGGACGGCGATCGCGGTCCTGGTGACGACCGCGCTGAATCTGTGGGGCGTACGGGCGGCCGCGCGGGTCGGGTTCCTGGTGCTGGCGATGGAGATCGTGGTCCTCCTTGTCTTCGTGGTGTCGGCGATCGTCGTCCTCGCGACGGACGGTGCGCAGCGGGACTGGCTCTCGCCGCTGAGCGGGGACGGCTCGCAGGGTGCGTTCGCGCTGGGGGCCGTGGTGGGAGCGGTGTCGGTGGCGGTGCTCTCCTATCTGGGCTTCGACGCGATCGCCTCGTTCGCGGAGGAGGTGACGGGCGGGTCGGCGAAGGTGGCGCGGGCGGTCCTGTGCTGCTTGGCGCTCGCCGGCGTGCTGTTCATCGCCCAGACGTACCTGGTCGCTCTGCTCGAACCGATGTCGTCGGCCCAGCTCGCCGCCGACCCGGCCAAACAGGGCTCCGCCTTCTACGACGCGACCGACTCGGCCGTCGGGGACTGGCTGCATGACCTCGTGGCCGTCAGCAAGGCGATCGGCGCGGCGTTCGCGGCGCTGGCCGGGCAGGCCGCGGCGGGGCGGCTGCTGTTCGCCATGGCGCGTGACCGGCGGCTGCCGGGGGCTCTGTCGAGAACGGATTCGGGTACGCCCCGGCTCGCGCTGCTGTGTGCGGCCGTCGTGACGCTGGTGGCCGCGGTGTGGGCGGCTCGGCGGGACGACGGGATGGATCACCTGGTCTCGGTGGTGAACGTGGGTGCCTTGACGGCGTTCGTGCTGTTGCACGCGAGCGTGGTGGGGTGGTTCGTCGTTCAGCGGGAAGGGGGGCCTGTCAGCTGGTGGCGGCATCTGCTCGTCCCCGTGCTCGGGGCGGCCATCACCATCGCGGTGATCGTCGAGGCGGCCGGGTCCGCGCAGGTGGTGGGGTTGATCTGGTTTGTTGTGGGGCTTGCGGTGCTGGTGGGCCAGCGGACTCGGCGTGGGCAGTCCTAGGCCGCGTTTTCTGGCGGGGCGCCTGGCGGGTGTCTGTCCTGGACCGCCGCTTCGCGGCGGATGTCTCCCGCCCGCCCACCCGGCACTCCGGGTCCTGCCCTTGTCGTAGGAGGCCGGGGCGGGAGAGCGGGGTCTGTCAGAGCCGGCCGATACGCTCGGTGCATGGCTTTGAATACGTCTGCTGACGCTCCGCTGCCCGTCGGTGAGGTGTCGCGGCTCATCGGGGGGTGGATCGACCGGCTCGGTGCCGTGTGGGTCGAGGGGCAGATCACGCAGCTGTCCCGCAGGCCCGGCGCCGGCGTCGTATTCATGACGCTGCGCGATCCCTCGCACGACATCTCCGTCAGCGTCACCTGTTACCGCCAGGTGTTCGACGCCGTCGCGGACGTCGTCTCCGAGGGCGCCCGCGTCGTCGTCCACGCCAAGCCCGAGTGGTACGCACCTCGCGGGCAGCTCTCCCTGCGGGCCGTCGAGATAAAGCCCGTCGGAGTGGGCGAACTACTCGCGCGCATCGAGCAGTTGAAGAAGAGCCTGGCCGGGGAGGGGCTCTTCGCCGCCGACCGGAAGAAGGCGTTGCCCTTCCTTCCGCAGCTCATCGGGCTCGTCACGGGGCGCGCCTCGGCCGCCGAGCGCGACGTCCTGGAGAACGCCCGGCACCGCTGGCCCGCCGTCCGCTTCGAGGTGCGCAACGTCCCCGTCCAGGGCGTGCACGCCGTCCCGCAGGTCGCGCAGGCCGTGAAGGAGCTCGACGCCCTCGACGCCGTGGACGTGATCATCGTGGCCCGCGGCGGCGGCAGCGTGGAGGATCTGCTGCCGTTCTCGGACGAGCAGCTCGTACGGGCCGTCGCCTCCTGCCGTACGCCGGTCGTCTCCGCGATCGGCCACGAGCCGGACAACCCCCTGCTCGATTACGTGGCCGACCTGCGCGCCTCCACCCCCACCGACGCCGCCAAGAAGGTCGTCCCGGATGTCGGCGAGGAGTACGAGCGCGTGCGCTGGCTGCGGGACCGGGCCCGGCGCTGCATGGACGCCTTCCTGGACCGCGAGGACCGCGGCCTCGCCCACGCGCTCGCCCGCCCCTCCATGGAGAATCCGCACCGCATGATCGAGGAGCGCGAGGAGCAGGTCTCGGCGCTGGTCGACCGCAGCCGCCGCACGCTCGGGCATCTCCTGGACCGCGCCGAGTCGGAGCTGACGCACACCCACGCGCGCGTGGTGGGCCTCTCCCCCGCCGCCACGCTCCAGCGGGGTTACGCGGTGTTGCAGAAGGCGGACGGCTCGGTGGTACGGGCCGCGGAAGAGGTGGACGCCGACGAGGAGCTGCGGGCCAGGGTCGCCGAGGGCGAGTTCACCGTACGGACGGTAGGGCCGTAGGCAGGGCGTAGCACCGCAGGAGACCACAGGAGACCGCAGGGGGCCGCAGATCCCCGGAACCGCAGAACCCCGCGGCACACACATGCCGCACAAGCCACAGAAGCCGTACGAATCGACATTTAGGGTGGGGCACATGACCAGCAAGACGGACGAGGCCACGAGCCCGGCGGACGCACTCGGCTACGAGCAGGCGCGGGACGAGCTCATCGAGGTCGTACGCCGCCTGGAGACGGGCGGCACCACGCTCGAGGAGTCGCTCGCCCTGTGGGAGCGCGGCGAGGAGCTGGCGAAGGTGTGCCGCCGCTGGCTGGACGGCGCCCGCGCCCGCCTGGACGCGGCCCTGGCGGGCACCGACGGGGACAGCGACGACGACGAGGCCGCGGACGACGCCTGAGCCGCCCGCCCGGCGGGATCACGCCCGCGACCTGGTGCGTTGTGAAGCGGATCACCTCACGGCCGATTTGGTTGAAACTTAAACCGCAACGTCGTACGGTCGACACCGCAAGCTGATCCACGCTTCCACCCACGCAACGCACCGAGAAGGTTGATCCATGTCTCTCGTCCTTGACCCCGCCGCACAGGACCTGCTCTTCCGCGAGGCCCGCACCGCGAACTCCTTCACCGATGAGCCGGTCACCGAAGAGCAGGTCCAGGCGATCTACGACCTGGTCAAGTACGGTCCGACCGCCTTCAACCTGTCGTCGCTGCGCATCACGCTGGTCCGCTCCCCCGAGGCCCGCGAGCGTCTCGTCCAGCACATGGCCGAGGGCAACCAGCCCAAGACCGCGAGCGCCCCGCTCGTCGCGATCCTCTCCGCGGACAACGAGTTCCACGAGGAGCTGCCGGCGCTGTTCCCGCACTTCCCGCAGGCCAAGGACGTCTTCTTCGCGGAGCGCCCGGCCCGTGAAGGCGCCGCGCACCTCAACGCCGCGCTGCAGGCCGCCTACTTCATCATCGGCGTGCGCGCCGCCGGTCTGGCCGCGGGCCCGATGACCGGCTTCGACGCCGCCGGCGTCCAGAAGGAGTTCCTGGACGACGACCACACCCCGCTGATGGTCGTCAACATCGGCAAGCCCGCCGAGAACGCCTGGTTCCCGCGCTCCCCGCGCCTCGAGTACGACCAGGTCATCGAGACCGTCTGAGACTCGGACGCGTAGTACGCCCCGGACACGCAGCACGAGTGAGGGCCCCGGCGACAGCGCCGGGGCCCTCACTCGTTCGTTTCCGCAGGTGTCAGGACGTCTTCAGCGCCCGCGCCATCTCCGTCAGCTGCCCGAACGAGGCCGTGCCCGCGACCACCGTCGTCGCGCCCTTGTCCTCGCGCACCAGGGCGTCGTACGTCGCGCCCTTGTAGCGGTGCCACGTCTTGCCGCCGATCTCCTCGGTGGCCTTCGTCCGCTCGGCCCGCTGCGTGGCCTCGTCGATGAACTCGGACGGCTTCGCCGTGGACTGCTTGACCGCGACGTACTCACCGGACGGGGCGAGGTACCCCAGGTGCCAGCTGTCGCCCTTCGAGCCGTCGAACCGCACCGACGTCGGCTTCCACGCCTTGGCCAGGCCCTCGGGCGCGGCCACCGGATAAGCCGCGGCCCTGCGCGCGGACAGCAGCTCCACGCGGTAGTCGACGCGCTTGACGGGGCTCTTGGAGTCGTCGTGCGGGATGAAGATGTACATCGCGCCGGCGACCAGAACGATCACCGCCATCGACCACAGCATGTTCCGTACGGTCTGCTTGCCTTGTCTGCCTGCCACGTCCCCATGTTCTCAGGCCACGGACGCGGCTCTTCCCCCGGTGCTCCCCAAGCGGGTGCCCAGTGCCCGTTCCGCTCATGCGTGGGGCCCTCTGCTCATTTTGTCGGCCTACGGATAGAGTCAAGTCACACCCTCATCCGGCCGTCGTCGTATCAGCAGAAAGGTGCGCTCCGATGACCGAGCATCAACACCATCTCCCGTCCGAGCTCGAAGTCTCTCCCGAGGCTCCCGACCGCAACCTCGCCCTGGAGCTCGTCCGGGTCACCGAGGCCGCCGCCATGGCCGCGGGCCGCTGGGTCGGCCGCGGCGACAAGATCGGTGCCGACGGCGCCGCCGTCAGGGCCATGCGGACCCTCGTCTCCACCGTCTCGATGAACGGCGTCGTCGTCATCGGTGAGGGCGAGAAGGACGAGGCCCCGATGCTCTTCAACGGCGAGCGCATCGGTGACAGCACCGGCGCCGAGGTCGACATCGCCGTCGACCCGATCGACGGTACGACCCTGTGCGCGAAGGGGATGCCGAACGCCATCGCCGTGCTCGCCGCCGCCGACCGCGGCGCCATGTTCGACCCGTCCGCGGTCTTCTACATGGACAAGCTGGTCACGGGCCCCGAGGCCGCCGACTACGTGGACATCAACGCCCCGGCGTCCGTGAACATCCGCCGCGTGGCCAAGGCCAAGGGCCGTTCGCCCGAGGACGTCACGGTCATGATCCTCGACCGCCCCCGCCACGAGGGCATCGTCAAGGAGATCCGCGAGACCGGCGCGCGCATCAAGTTCATCTCGGACGGCGACGTCGCCGGTTCGATCATGGCCGTACGCGAAGGCACCGGCGTCGACATGCTCATGGGCATCGGCGGCACCCCAGAGGGCATCATCTCGGCCTGCGCGATCAAGTGCCTGGGCGGCGTGATCCAGGGCAAGCTGTGGCCGAAGGACGACGCGGAGCGCCAGCGCGCGCTCGACGCCGGGCACGACCTGGACCGCACCCTTTCGACGACCGACCTGGTCCAGGGGGACAACGTCTTCTTCGTCGCGACCGGCATCACGGACGGCGAGCTGCTCCAGGGCGTGCGCTACGCCGCGGAGACCGCCTCGACCTCGTCCCTGGTCATGCGCTCCAAGTCGGGCACGATCCGCAAGATCGACTCGGATCACCGCCTCGCGAAGCTGCGCGCCTACAGCGCCATCGACTTCGACCGCGCCAAGTAGACTTGATCGCGCGCGAGTTGCGCGTGCAGCGCGAGTTGCGCACGACAGAGGGGGCGCCCCGTGCGGGGGACGCCCCCTCTGTTGCGTACGGACCGGTCGACAGACCAGGTGACGAACGGCTATCCCGCGGCGGCGATCGGCCCCGCGGACGTGTGCGCGGCCTTCTTGAGCTCCACCTCGCGCCGGCGCCGCCTGGCGAGCACCACGCGGCGCTCGGCGGCCGTGAGGCCGCCCCAGACTCCGTACGGCTCGGGCTGGAGCAGTGCGTGCTCCCGGCACTCGACCATCACAGGACAGCGGGCGCAGACCCGCTTCGCGGCTTCCTCGCGGGAGAGGCGTGAGGCGGTGGGCTCCTTGGACGGGGCGAAGAACAGCCCGGCCTCGTCTCGGCGGCACACCGCCTCGGTGTGCCATGGAGCGTCTTGGTTCCTATCGCGCACTGGCACCCGCGGGGCCGGAACAGCGGCGACCTGCAGGGACTGATGCGACGGCTGCAGCACGGGTCTACTCCTGACGACGGCTTCGCGAGCGAGAGACGATGCAGCAAGCTCTACCCGCTGTGCATGCGCCTATGCACTGAGTTCCGATGTACGAAAGTTCGCGCTGCCGTCGAGCGCGTGCGCCCCTGCTTTGGTGGCCGAATGCGCCCCCTCGTTCAGTGCCCCAGATGCTTGCGCAGCTGCTTGTGCAAGTCCCGCACGAGCTTGCCCCGCTTGGGTTTCGCCTCGATGTTGCCAAGGACCGCGAAACCGTCGACGAAGACCACCGGAGCGTCCTGTTCGGCTGAATCGAGCATGTCCACCTCGAAGTTGCCGAGAATGCCCGTACCGCGTCCCCGCAGCGAGACGTTCTCCGGGACGCGGACCTCGACGTTGCCGAAGACCGAGACCGCCTTGATGAGGACCTGCCGCTGCTCGAAGATCGCCTCGCTGAGATCGATCTCCACGTTGCCGAATATCGCGTACGCGTGGGTGCGGCGGCCCACGCGCCAGCGGCCCTTGCGGACGGAGCTGCTGAAGACCGCGACCAGGTTCTCGTCGGGGACCGGGGGCACCGAGCCGTCCGAGGGCCGGACCGGGGCGGGCTCGGGCCTCGCCGTCGACCGCCCCGCGCCGCTCGCCGCCGGCAGGTCGCTGACCAGCGGCTCCAGGTCACCCATGGTCTTGGCGCGATAGACGCCGTCGATCCGCTCGCCGTGCTCCTCCGCGGTGAGCCGGCCCTCCGCGAGGGCCTCGCGGAGGATGTCCGCCGTGCGGTCCCGGTCGGCGTCCGACGCGCGCAGGCCTGCCGGCTGCGGGTCCGGGTGGGTGGTCTGCTGGGGGCGCTTCTCTAGGTCCACACCGCTCAGCGTACCCAAACGCGATAGATCGCGACTAGACCCGCGGAACCCTGACGCATCCCTGAACTACCCCAGCGGCCTCCAGCAGCTTCTACTGAGCCTTACCTCACAGGCTCGGCCCGATCCGCGCGTTCTACGCTGGTTGGCGCGCCGCCAATGGAGGCCGCGCCGCTGTCTGCCGAGTGAGGAATGGCCGTAATGTCTGTTAGCCCCCGCCCACCCATCCCGGCGTTCGAGTACTCCGAACTGCTCCCCCTGGGAGAGGACACCACGCCGTACCGGCTGGTGACCGCCGAGGGTGTCTCCACCTTCGAGGCCGACGGGCGGACGCTCCTCAAGGTCGATCCGGAGGCGCTGCGCAAGCTCGCCGCCGAGGCGATCCACGACATCCAGCACTACCTGCGGCCCGCGCACCTGGCCCAGCTGCGGCGCATCGTCGACGACCCGGAGGCCTCGGGCAACGACAAGTTCGTGGCGCTCGACCTCCTGAAGAACGCGAACATCGCGGCGGCGGGCGTGCTCCCCATGTGCCAGGACACCGGCACGGCGATCGTCATGGGCAAGCGCGGCCAGAACGTCCTCACCGAAGGCGAGGACGAGAAGGCGCTCTCCAAGGGCATCTACGACGCGTACACGAAGCTGAACCTGCGCTACTCCCAGATGGCCCCGCTGAACATGTGGGAGGAGAAGAACACCGGCTCCAACCTCCCGGCCCAGATCGAGCTGTACGCGACCGACGGCGGCGCCTACAAGTTCCTCTTCATGGCCAAGGGCGGCGGCTCGGCCAACAAGTCGTTCCTCTACCAGGAGACGAAGGCCGTCCTGAACGAGGCCTCCATGATGAAGTTCCTGGAGGAGAAGATCCGCTCCCTGGGTACGGCCGCCTGCCCGCCGTACCACCTGGCGATCGTCGTCGGCGGCACCAGCGCCGAGTTCGCCCTGAAGACCGCGAAGTACGCCTCCGCGCACTACCTGGACGAGCTGCCCGCCGAGGGCTCCCCGACCGGCCACGGCTTCCGCGACAAGGAGCTGGAGGAGAAGGTCTTCGAGCTGACGCAGAAGATCGGCATCGGCGCGCAGTTCGGCGGCAAGTACTTCTGCCACGACGTACGCGTGGTGCGTCTGCCCCGGCACGGCGCCTCGCTGCCCGTCGCGATCGCCGTCTCCTGCTCGGCCGACCGCCAGGCCACCGCGAAGATCACCGCCGAGGGCGTCTTCCTGGAGCAGCTGGAGACGGACCCGGCGCGCTTCCTGCCGGAGACCACGGACGAGGCCCTCAACGACGACGCCGAGGCTGCCGACGTCGTGAAGATCGACCTCAACCAGCCCATGGACGACATCCTCGCCGAGCTCACCAAGCACCCGGTGAAGACCCGCCTCTCGCTCACCGGCCCCCTGGTCGTGGCCCGCGACATCGCGCACGCCAAGATCAAGGAGCGGCTCGACGCGGGCGAGGAGATGCCGCAGTACCTGAAGGACCACCCGGTCTACTACGCGGGCCCCGCCAAGACCCCCGAGGGCTACGCCTCCGGCTCCTTCGGCCCGACGACGGCCGGCCGGATGGACTCCTACGTGGAGCAGTTCCAGGCGGCGGGCGGCTCCAAGGTGATGCTCGCCAAGGGCAACCGCTCCAAGCAGGTCACCGACGCCTGCGACGCGCACGGCGGCTTCTACCTGGGCTCGATCGGCGGCCCCGCCGCGCGCCTCGCCCAGGACTGCATCAAGAAGGTCGAGGTCGTCGAGTACGAGGAGCTCGGCATGGAGGCGGTCTGGAAGATCGAGGTCGAGGACTTCCCGGCCTTCATCGTGGTCGACGACAAGGGCAACGACTTCTTCCAGAACCCGGCCCCCGAGCCGACGTTCACGCACATCCCGGTGCGCGGCCCGGGCCTGGCGTAAGTACTGCGGCTACGGCCCCTCCACGCGCGCGTGCAGGGGCCGCAGCCGTACCGCGCTCTCGATCGGAACTCTCAGGCGAACCGCTGGTCGGCCGCCCCTGCGCACTTCTGGAGCCGCAGCGGCTCCTTGGCCCCCGCCAGGGTCAGACAGAGCCCGGTGTCGGCGGCGGGACGCACCGTGCCCGCCTCGCGGACGAACTTCTGGTTGCCGCCGCCGTGGCAGTTCCACAGCGTCACGGCGGCCCCCTCCTTGTAGGCGCCGTCGGGCACGTCGAGACAGCGGTCCTGGGTCAGGCCGGTGTGCAGCGAACCCCGGCCGCCGGAAGTGCCGTCGTACCACCAGGTCTGGTTGCGGTTGCCCGTGCAGTCCCAGCCCTGCACCTTGGTGCCGTTGCGGGTCTTGGACGCGTCGACGTCCACGCACGTCCCCGTGCCCTCGTTCTTCAGTGGCTTGTACGCGTCGTCCCAGCCGCCCCGGTACAGCTTCGGGCTGCCGGTGCTCGCCGGGTCCGCGCAACCGCCCTCGCTCAAGCCCGCTTCGTAGATCTGCGTCAGGCAGGACGCGAAGGCCGCGTGGCCGCGGGCGTTGGGGTGGAAGGACTGGCGGACCGAGTTGGAGTCCGGCGGGAAGGGGTTGGACAGGTCCACGTAGAGGCCGCGCGCCCAGGTGTCCTCCATGCAGACCTCATGGCCGTGGAAGAGCCGGGAGTTGTCGAGGTAGGTCGCCCCTGCCGCCTTCGCCGCCTTGCGCATGCCGGTCTCGAAGGCGGGGACGGCGTAGTTGCGTCCCCACTCGGTGTCGGAGTCGTAGCCGAGACCGCCGCAGACCAGTTTGCCGGGGAACTTCGGGTTGTCCCGGAAGTCCGGGCCGATCGGGCTCGGGTAGCCCATGACGACCAGCTTGTAGTCGTCGCCCGCGTATCCCGCGTCCTTCATGACGGTCTTCAGGTCGCGGATGGACTGCTCGACCTTGGGCACGAGCGCGTCGACCCGCGCCTGCCAGCCCGCCGAGTACTTGCCCGCGCAGGCCCCCTGGCCGAGCAGGAAGCGCGTCACGCAGTCGGTCATCACCGGCGCGAACTGGAGGTCGTCGTTGGCCCCGATGACCAGCATGACGGCCTTGATCCGGGTGTTGCGCGCCTTGATGGCGAGGTTGTCGCTCTGCACCAGCTCGTCGGGGTACTGCTTCTGGCCGCCGATCCTGATGTTGACGGTCTGCGCTCCCGAGCAGGCGACGTTGTACGTCTCGTCCGCCGGGATGCCGGTGCGGTGGATCGCGGCGTCCGGGGAACGGTGGCACCAGTTGTCGGGGCCGTCGGTGCCGGGTTCGTACGTTCCGACGCCCTCCCCCGAGATCTCGCTGTCCCCGAGCGAGATGAGGCCGGTCTTCCGGTCGGCCGGCGGGCGTTCGGCCGGATCGCCGTAGAGCTTGGTGGCCTCGGCCGCCCGGATCTTCTCCAGTTCGGGCGGAAGGGGCGTGGCGGCCGTCACGGCGCTCTTGCCCTCCGCGGCCTGTGCGGGCGTCCCCGCGACGGTGCCGAGCACCGCCGCCATCGCGACGGCTGCCGCGAACGTACGTCGCGGCCCGCTCCGGCGGCCGTGTCTGGTGCGCTTCATTGCGCCTCCCCGGTTTGGTGTTACCCACGGTTTTTACTGGTGGGTAGGAGCATTGGGAACACCTAGAACAAGACAAGTGCTCAACTTTTCGACGGGATCCGACGAAGGAGTAGGTTCGAGGGATGACCAGCGACGCCATTGCAAGCGACAGCGGTGAGTACCGGATCGAGCACGACTCCATGGGCGAGGTGCGGGTCCCCGTCCACGCCAAATGGCGGGCGCAGACGCAACGGGCGGTGGAGAACTTCCCCGTGTCCGGGCAGCGCATCGAGCGCGCGCACATCGCCGCGCTCGCCCGCATCAAGGCGGCGGCGGCCAAGGTCAACGCGGACCTCGGGGTGCTCGACAAGGACGTGGCGGCGGCGATCGCGGACGCGGCCGGCGAAGTGGCCGAAGGCCGCTGGGACGAGCACTTCCCGGTGGACGTCTTCCAGACGGGGTCCGGCACCTCGTCCAACATGAACACGAACGAAGTCCTCGCGACGCTGGCCACGGAGAAGCTCGGCCGCGACGTCCACCCGAACGACCACGTGAACGCGTCCCAGTCGTCGAACGACGTCTTCCCCTCCTCGATCCACATCGCGGCCACCGGCGCCGTGACGCAGGACCTGATCCCGGCGCTCGAACACCTGGCGGCCGCTCTGACGCGCAAGTCGGAGGAGTTCGCCGACGTGGTGAAGTCCGGGCGCACACACCTGATGGACGCGACGCCCGTGACCCTCGGCCAGGAGTTCGGCGGCTACGCGGCCCAGGTGCGCCACGGCGTCGAGCGGCTCAGGGCCTCGCTGCCGCGGCTGGCCGAACTGCCGCTCGGCGGCACGGCGGTGGGCACCGGCATCAACACCCCGCCCGGCTTCTCGGCGGCCGTGATCGACGAGGTGGCACGGGTCACGGGGCTGCCGCTGACCGAGGCGCGCGATCACTTCGAGGCCCAGGGCGCGCGGGACGGCATCGTGGAGACCAGCGGCCAGCTGCGGACGATCGGCGTCGGTCTCACGAAGATCGCCAATGATCTGCGCTGGATGGCGTCGGGGCCGCGGACCGGGCTTGCCGAGATCAACCTGCCCGATCTGCAGCCCGGTTCCTCGATCATGCCGGGCAAGGTGAACCCGGTGATCCCGGAGGCGGCGCTGATGGTCGCCGCGCAGGTCACCGGCAACGACGCGACGGTGGCCGCCGCCGGCGCCGCGGGGAACTTCGAACTGAACGTGATGCTGCCGGTCATCGGCAAGAACGTCCTGGAGTCGATCCGGCTGCTCGCCAACGTCTCGCGGCTGCTCGCCGACAGGACGGTGGACGGCATCACCGCGAACGCCGAGCGCGCCAGGGAGTACGCCGAATCCTCGCCCTCCGTCGTCACCCCGCTGAACAAGTACATCGGGTACGAGGAGGCGGCGAAGGTCGCCAAGAAGTCCCTCGCCGAGCGCAAGACCATCCGGGAGGTCGTGCTCGAAGGCGGTTACGTCGAGCGGGGCGAGCTCACGCTCACGCAGCTGGACGAGGCGCTGGACGTGCTGCGGATGACGCGGCCGTAGGGCGATTTCGCACGGCGCCCGGACGGGCCCGCCCCGGCAGGTTCCGGGAGGTCCGTCCGGGCGCCGACTAATATCTCTGCATGACAGACCTCACCACGCCGCCAACGACGAGCAGCGAGGCAGCACGCTGGGTTCCCGGCTCCCATGTGCTGTGGCGGTACAAGGACAACGCCGGGGACGGGATACACATCTGCCGGCCCGTCACGGTCGTACAGGACACCGAAGAACTGCTCGCCGTGTGGATGGCCCCCGGCACCGAATGCGTGAAGCCCGTACTCGCCGACGGGACCGCCGTGCACCGCGAGCCCCTGGCCACCCGCTACACCAAGCCCCGTGCCCTGCGCAGGGACCGCTGGTTCGGCACCGGCGTACTGAAGCTCGCACGGCCCGCCGAGCCGTGGTCGGTGTGGTTGTTCTGGGATCCGGGATGGCAGTTCAAGAACTGGTACGTCAACCTGGAGGAGCCGCGTGCCCGTTGGGCCGGAGGCGTTGATTCCGAGGATCACTTTCTGGACATCTCCGTACGGCCGGACCGGACCTGGCAGTGGCACGACGAGGACGAGTTCGCCCAGGCCCAGCGCGCCGGCCTCATGGAGGCAGGAAAGGCGCGGGAAGTCAGGGCGGCGGGACACGCCGCCATCGACGTGATCCGTTCCTGGGGACGGCCGTTTTCGGACAACTGGCAGCACTGGCGCCCCGATCCGGACTGGGAGATTCCACCCCTTCCGGATGACTGGGACCGCACGCCCACGCATGTGACGTCATGAGACCCTTGATGCGCCCCCATGGTTCAAACGTAGGATCGTCCTCCGCAAGGGCGCACAGCGATAACTCAGCAGCAACTCCCTGAGCTCGCGCGTTGCCTGACTGTTTGTCATCGAGGGGCGGCAGAACGTGAGCGAGGCGAGCGAGCTCGACAGGTACGGCGGGCCGGCCGGCCCGATGCCCGACCGGACGGGGCAGGCCGAGGCCTTCGACGCCATCGGAGCGCACTACGACAGCGCCTTCCCCCACAAGGACGGCCAGCTGGCGGCCGGACGCAGGCTCGCCGACGCGCTGCCCGCCGGGTCACGTGTTCTCGACGTGGGATGCGGCACCGGAGTCCCGACCGCCCGGCAGCTGACCGACGCCGGGCACCGCGTCCTCGGCATCGATCTGTCGCCCGGCATGCTCGACATCGCCAGGACAAACGTTCCCTCGCAGAACGCCGATTTCCGGCAGCTCGACCTGGCGGCACTGCGGGCCGAAGGGCCCGACGGAGTCGGCGAGTTCGACGGGATCGCGGCTTTCTTCGCGCTCCTGATGCTGCCGCGCGCCGAAATCCCGTACGCTCTGCGGCTGCTGCACGGACTGCTGCGCCCCGGCGGCCTGCTCGCGCTCTCCATGGTCGAGGCCGACCTGGACGACGCGGGTATTCCGTTCCTGGGGCACACAATCCGGGTATCCGGTTACCTGCGGGACGAACTGCGGCAGGTAGTACGTGACGCGGGCTTCGACATCCTCGACGAGGACACGTACTCCTACGCCCCGGCGAGTACCGACGTTCCACCCGAGCACCAGATCTTCCTGCACTGCCGACGCGGCTGACCAAAGTAGCCACCGGACACCAAGGCGCAGCCCCGGACGGACGGATTCGAAACGCGTGACGGAGCACTCCATCCCCGACGAGGGCCGACAGCCCCGAGCTGCCCGGCCCGCCGCCCCCGCGGACGCCCGCGGGGCGCATGCGCGTGCCCGCAAGGCGCGGGACACCCCGGGCGCGCCCGCTTTCCCCGCACAGGCCCAGTCCCGTACGGGCGATCCCGCGGCCGGACCCTGCGACGAGCACTCCCAGCCGACCGGGCACTCGGCACAGCAGCCCGACCCGCACCGGCCGCGCCCGGTCCCCGGCGGCCCGCCCGCACGGCCGGACACCGACCCGTTGGCCGGACACCACGGCGACCGGGACATCCACGACGGCGCCCCGCCCGGCGCCCCCGGCGGCGAGGAGCGGCGTACGGGACAACCGCGGCCGCCCGGCTCGGGCCCCGCGGCGATGCGCCGCGACGGCGACCGGCTGCGCTTCGTGGGCGCCGCGACCCGGCGCATCGCCCGCGGCATCGACCTGGACGAGATCGTGATGGGCCTGTGCCGGGCCACGGTGCCGACGTTCTCCGACGCGATCCTGGTCTACCTCCGCGACCCGCTGCCGGTCGGCGAGGAGCGGCCGAGCGGCGCCCTCATCCTGCGCCTTCGCCGCACCGACCGGCTGCGCTCGATCGAGGAAGGGGCCGATGACCCCGACACCGAGAGCGGCGGCGTGCCCGCGCTCCAGGTGCAGAACGAACTCGTGTCGACGGCCGAGCTGTGCGAGGTGCGCCCCGGCGGCGCCCTCGCCGAGGTCCTGCGCGGAGTGCGCCCGGTCTTCGCCGACACCCCGGCGGCCCGCGCCGCACTGCCCGAACTGCTCGGCGACGGCCGCACCGTGCCGCTCGGCAAACGCACGATCCTCGCCCCGCTGCGCGGCAGGCGCCGGGTGATCGGCGCGGCGGTGTTCCTGCGCCGCCCCGACCGGCACGCCTTCGAGAACGACGACCTCCTGGTCGCCGCCCAACTGGCCACGCACAGCGCGCTCGGCATCGACAAGGCCGTGCTCTACGGCCGCGAGGCGTACATCGCCGACGAGCTCCAGCGCACGATGCTGCCCGAGACCCTGCCGCGCCCGACCGGCGTGCGCCTCGCGTCCCGCTATCTCCCGGCCGCCGAGACGGCCCGGGTCGGCGGCGACTGGTACGACGCGATCCCGCTGCCCGGCAGCCGGGTCGCGCTCGTCGTGGGCGACGTCATGGGGCACTCCATGACCTCGGCGGCGATCATGGGCCAGCTGCGTACGACGGCCCAGACCCTCGCCGGGCTCGACCTGCCGCCGCAGGAGGTCCTGCACCACCTGGACGAGCAGGCCCAGCGGCTCGGCTCGGACCGGATGGCCACCTGCCTCTACGCGGTCTACGACCCGGTCGCGCACCGCATCACCATCGCCAACGCCGGCCATCCGCCGCCCGTCCTGCTCCACCTGGGCGGCCGTGCCGAGGTCCTGCGGGTGCCGCCGGGCGCCCCCATCGGCGTCGGCGGCGTCGACTTCGAGGCCGTGGAGCTGGACGCGCCCGCGGGCGCCACCCTGCTGCTCTACACCGACGGCCTGGTCGAGTCCCGCCTGCGCGACGTGTGGACCGGCATAGAGCAGCTGCGCGAACGTCTCGCCGCCACCGCCCAGTTGACGGGCCCGGACCATCCGCCGCCCCTTGAGGCCCTCTGCGACGACGTGCTCGACATGCTCGGCCCCGGCGACCGGGACGACGACATCGCGCTGCTCGCCGCCCGCTTCGACGGGATCGCGCCGAGCGACGTCGCGTACTGGTACCTGGAACCGGAGGACGCCACACCCTCGCGTGCCCGCCGCCTGGCCCGCAGCGCCCTGGAGCGCTGGGGCCTCCAGGAGCTGAACGACTCCGTGGAGCTCCTGGTCAGCGAGGTCGTGACGAACGCCGTGCGGTACGCGTCCCGTCCGGTGACCCTGCGTCTGCTGCGTACGGACGTCCTGCGCTGCGAGGTCGGCGACGACGTCCCGCAGCTGCCGAGGTTGCGGCAGGCGCGGGCCACGGACGAGGGCGGCCGGGGGCTTTACCTGGTCAACAGGCTGGCCCGGCGGTGGGGCGCGACGCGGCTGAGTACCGGCAAGGTGGTGTGGTTCGAGCTGAACCACAGCTGAGCCCTGCGTTGGATCTGCCGACTAGCACCTGCGGGTGCGTCGTGGCTGGTCGCGCAGTTCCCCGCGCCCCCCTGGGGCGCGGGTCTCAGTCCCTGCCCGGCCGTCCGTTCGGGTTCTCCGGGATCTCGATGGTTTCCGACGGGTCGGGCTCCTCCGGTTCATCCGTCGGCTCCTCCGTCGTGGGCTCGTCGGTCGGCTCCTCCGTCGTCGGATCGTCCGTCGGCTTCTCGGTCGTCGGCTCGTCGCTCGGCTTTTCCGTCGTCGGCTCGTCGGACGGCTCCGTCGGCTCCTCGGACGGCTCCGTGGGCTCCTGCGTCGTCGGCTCCGGAGGCGGTGCGATGGCCGCGCCCATGGAGGTGTCCAGGTCGAACTCGCTGGGCGAGCCCATCGCCTTGAAGGTGTACGCCGCCCAGATCTGCGCCGGGAAGCTGCCGCCGTCGACGCGCGGCAGACCGCCGGCGCCCCTCATGGAGACCTGCTTGCTCTCCTCGGCGGTGCCCGCCGCTCCCTCGCCGAACAGGCCGACGGAGGTGACGAGCTTGGGCGTGTAACCGGTGAACCAGGCCGACTTGTTGTCGTCGGACGTACCGGTCTTGCCCGCCACGTCCTGCACCGGGCTGCGCACCGCGCTGCCCGTACCGTCGTCGACCACGCCGGTCAGGACCGAGGTGAGCGAGTCGGCGGTGCCGCGCTCGACGACCTTCTCGCCGATCGGGTCCGGCAGCTCGATCGTGCGGTCCTTGTGCTCCACGGAGGCCACGACCGCGGGGGTGACCTTCCTGCCATGGTTGTCGAGCGTGGCGTAGACGCCCGCCATCTCCAGCGGGCTCGCGCCCATGGTGCCCAGGGTCTGGGCGGGCACGGCGGGCAGATCATCGACGTCCATGCCGAGCTTGCCCGCGGTCTCCAGGACCTCGTCCATGCCGACGTCCACGCCCATCTGCGCGAAGACGGAGTTGATGGACTTGTTCATCGCCTTCTGGACGGTGACCTGGCCGTAGCTCTTGTCGTCCTCGTTCGGCGGCGCGAAGGCGACGTCGCTGCCCTTGACGGGGCGCTCGCTCGTGCCGTCGTAGACGGTGTTCGCCGTGATGGGCTGGCCCGACTGCGTCTTGGCCCCGTTCTCGAGCGCGGCGGCCAGGATCAGCGGCTTGAACGTGGAGGCGGGCTGGTAGTCACGCCGGGTGGCGTTGCTGACCTGGTGCTTGACGAAGTCCTGCCCGCCGTACATCGCAAGTACCTTGCCGGTCTTGGGGTCGACGGACACGGCACCCGCCTGCACCCGGGCGTCGGCCTTGCGCTTGTCGGGGTCGAGCTTGTCGTTCAGCCTCTTGTCGACGGCCTTCTCGAGCTGCTTCTGCTTCTTCTCGTCGATGTTGAGCGTGATCGAATATCCGCCCGCGTCGAACTGCTTCTCGCTGAGGTGGCCCGCCTTCATGACCTCGGCCTTGGCCCGCGTCACGAGGTAGCCGTTCTGGCCTTCGAGGCCGGGCGCGGCCTTGGGCGGCTCCGGCTTGTCGAAGGTCAGGCCCTCGCGCTCGCTCGCGGACAGCCAGTTCTCCTCGACCATGTTGTCGAGCACATAGTTCCAGCGGGCCTCGACCAGCTTCTTGCTGGCGTCCGTGGCGGACGTCCAGTCGTACTGGCTCGGGGCCTGGAGGAGGGCTGCGAGATAGGCGCCCTGCGAGACGCTCAGCTTCTCCGCGTCGACGCCGTAGTAGGCCTGAGCGGCGGCCTGGATGCCGTAGGCGCCGCGGCCGTAGTAGCTGGTGTTGATGTACCCGGCGAGGATCTTGTCCTTGCTGCTGTTCTGATCCACCTTCAGCGAGATGACCAGTTCCCTGAACTTACGGGTCACCGTCTGGTCCTGCGTCAAGTAGTAGTTCTTGACGTACTGCTGGGTGATCGTCGAGCCGCCCTGTTTGCCCTTGCCGGTGACGGTGTTGATCAGGCCGCGGGCCGTGCCCTTGAAGTCGACGCCCTTGTCCTTGTAGAAGGACTTGTTCTCGGCGGCCACGAACGTGCGCTGGACCTTCTTGGGCACCTTGTCCAGGTCGACGACCTCGCGGTTCAGCTCGCCGGTCCTGGCGATGACCTTGCCGTCCTTGTACTTGTAGACGTTGCTCTGGAGCTTGGCCGCGGCGTTGCCCTCGGGCACGTCGACCATCATGTAGAGGACGACGAAGCCGAGCATGCCGAGCAGGCAGAGCCCGAAGAACGTGCCCAGGATCTTCTTCAGCGTGAAGAAGCGGCGTATGCCCGTGCGCTTGGGTTTGCCGCCGCCGGCGGGGCGCCCGCGCGATGCCCGGCGCGCGCCGCGCTGCCGCGCTTGTCGCTCTTCCGCTCGGCCCATGAGTGTGAATGCTCCGCTTCCGTCTCGTGCACTTATTCCGTATGCCGTGGCAAGTCAGCTCAAGAAGCTAACACCGCACCTAGGGACAAAGGACTGCCGATCCGGCCTTTTCCGGACGTGACAATCAGCACCTGCCCCACAGGAACCGTGGATCGCTCCCGGAAGACAACCCCCGGCAGAAGACAGCCCCACCAGGAGACAGCTCCCAGTAAACCGACGTTCCCGGGGCCCAGAAGGTTGCCCGCCTCTCGAACCTGTGAGCTTCCCGTGACGGCTATACATGCCACGTATACACACGGTGTACAGTGCTCCGCATGTCCATCGGTCACACCCTCCTCGGCCTCCTTGAGTCGGGCCCGCGTCACGGCTACGACCTCAAGCGCACCTTCGACGAGAAGTTCGGTCACGACAAGCCCCTGCATTACGGGCAGGTCTACTCGACCATGTCCCGCCTCCTGAAGAACGGCCTCGTCGAGGTCGACGGCATAGAGACGGAGGGCGGCCCCGAGCGCAAGCGGTACGCGATCACCGACGCCGGCATCACCGACGTCGAGACGTGGCTCGCCACCCCCGAGAAGCCCGAGCCCTACCTCCAGTCGACCCTCTACACCAAGGTCGTCCTCGCCCTCCTCACCGACCGCGACGCCTCGGAGATGCTCGACTCCCAGCGCGCCGAGCACCTGCGCCTGATGCGCATCCTCACCGACCGCAAGCGCAAGGGCGACCTCGCCGACCAGCTCATCTGCGACCACGCGCTCTTCCACCTCGAAGCCGACCTGCGCTGGCTCGAACTGGCCGCCGCGCGCCTCAACAAGCTCGCCGAGGAGGTGCGCTCCGCATGACTCCCGCGGGTTCCCTCCTCACCGCCTCCGGGCTGCGCAAGACGTACGGTCCGACGACCGCGCTCGACGGCGCCGACTTCTCCATCCACCCCGGCGAGGTCGTCGCCGTGATGGGCCCCTCGGGCTCCGGCAAGTCCACGCTTCTGCACTGCCTCGCGGGGATCGTCAAGCCCGACGAGGGCTCCATCACCTACAACGGCCGTGAGCTCGCGGGCCTGCCGGACGCCGCGCTGAGCGCCCTGCGCCGCAGCGAGTTCGGGTTCGTCTTCCAGTTCGGGCAGTTGGTCCCCGAGCTGACGTGCGTCGAGAACGTCGCGCTTCCGCTGCGGCTCAACGGCGCAAGGCGCAAGGACGCCGAGCAGACCGCCCGTACCTGGATGGAGCGTCTGGAGGTCGACGACCTGCTCGGCAAGCGGCCCGGCGAGGTGTCCGGCGGTCAGGGCCAGCGCGTCGCCGTGGCCCGCGCGCTCGCCACCAACCCGCGCGTCCTCTTCGCCGACGAACCGACCGGCGCGCTCGACTCGCTCAACGGAGAGCGCGTGATGGAGCTGCTGACCGACGCCGCGCGCTCGACGAACGCCGCCGTCGTCCTCGTCACCCACGAGACGCGGGTCGCCGCCTACTCCGACCGCGAGATCGTCGTGCGCGACGGCAGGTCACGGGACATGGAGCGGGCCGTATGAGCCTCGACACCCGGGCGAAGGGCCATACGGAGACCGCGGCACCGCACCCCGGGCACACCCCGCCGGCGAGCGTGCGCGCCCGGGCCCGCGATCTCGTCCTCGGCATACGCTTCGCCGTCGGCGGCGGCCGTGCGGGCTGGGCCCGTACGATCCTGACCGCCGTCGGCGTCGGCCTCGGTGTGGCGCTGCTGCTCGGCGCGGCCTCCGTGCCGAACCTGCTCCAGCACCGGGACGACCGCTCGGTGGCCCGCTCGGACGCGGGCCAGTTCGACGGCAAGGACCGCCGGCGGTCCGACTCCAGCGTCCTGGTGCGCGGCGCCGACACCGACTTCCGGGACTCGACGGTGGCCGGCCGTGTGCTGCGCGCCGAGGGGAAGCACCCCGTACTGCCGCCCGGCCTGGACAAGATCCCCGCGGACGGCGAGATGGTCGTCTCGCCCGCCCTGCGCGATCTGCTGGACAGCCCGGAGGGCAAGCTCCTCAAGGAGCGCTTCGGCGCGTACCGCGTCACCGGCACCATCGGCGACCCCGGCCTCGTCCACCCCAAGGAGCTCTACTTCTACACCGGTTCCGACGCCCTCACACAGGCCAAGGGCGGTCACCGTGTCGCGAAGTTCGGCTACAAGCAGCCCCCGGAGCCGCTGGACCCGGTCCTCGTCGTACTGGTCGTCCTGGGCTGCGTGGTCCTGCTCACCCCCGTGATCATCTTCATCGGCACGGCGGTCCGCTTCGGTGGCGACCGGCGGGACAAGCGCCTCGCCGCGCTGCGCCTCGTCGGCGCGGACGCGAGGGCGGTACGCAGGATCGCGGCGGGCGAGTCCCTGTGCGGCGCGCTGCTCGGCCTGGTCCTCGGAGGCCTCGCCTTCCTGGCCCTGCGCGAGCTGCTCGGCGTGTTCGACGTGTGGAAGCTCAGCGCGTTCGCCTCCGACGTGACGCCGGTGCCCGGCCTCGCGGTGCTCGTCCTGCTCGCCGTCCCGCTCACCGCCGTCGTGGTCACGCTGATCTCGCTGCGCGCCGTCTCCATCGAGCCCCTCGGCGTCTTCCGCAACGCCAAGCCCCGCAAGCGCCGGATCTGGTGGCGCGTCCTCATGCCCGTGGTCGGCATCGGCATCCTGCTGTCCTCGGGACGCCTCGCGGGCGACCTGACCCCGCCGGTCTACGCCATCGGCCTGGGCGCGACGCTCACCCTGATCGGCCTCGCCGCGCTGCTGCCCTGGCTCGTCGAAGCGGCGGTGGCCCGGCTGCGCGGCGGGCCCGTGCCCTGGCAGCTGGCCATCCGCAGGCTTCAGTTGAGCAGCGGTACGGCGGCCCGCGCGGTCAGCGGCATCACGGTCGCGGTGGCGGGCGCCATCGCCCTGCAGATGATGTTCGGCGCGATGCACGACGACTTCAACCGGGTCACGGACAACGACCCCGGCCGGGCCAAGCTCCAGGTGCTCGCGGACGTCGGGGACGGCGAGCTCGCCGAGCAGATGATCGACAAGTTCCGTACGACCAAGGGCGTCGAGAACGTCATCGGCACGGTCGTCTCGTACGTCGTGAAGCCGGGCAAGCTGAAGAACGCCGACGACATCAGGCCCACGACCGAGCTGACGGTCGGCACCTGCGCGAACCTGCGCGAGCTGGCCCGGATCGACTCGTGCGAGGACGGCGACACCTTCGTCGTGCACACCGGTGACGCCGACATGAACGACTGGGTCGACGAGGCGGCCCGCCCCGGCAAGCCCGTCGACCTGAACTCCGTCAGCTGGGACGAGCCCGGCCACCGGCACATGCCGTGGACGCTGCCCGCCGACTCGCCCACGGTCAAGGCCCGCCCCGACCCGCGCGGCGACATGCACGACGGCATCTTCGCCACTTACGGAGCGATCTCCCCGTCCAAGCTGGTCGACGCCTCGACGAACGCCATGATCCAGGTCGATCCGGACGTGCGGGACAACGAGGAGTACGTCCGCAACGCCGCGGCCCGCATCGACCCGTTCCTCGACGTGATGACGCTGCGCGCGGTCGAGCGGGACAAGCAGTACGCCTCCATCCAGACCGGCCTGCAGATCGGGGCGATGGCGACGATGGTCCTCATCGCGGCGTCCATGCTGGTCTCGATGCTGGAGCAACTGCGCGAGCGCAGGCGCCTCCTTGCCGCGCTCACCGCGTTCGGCACACGCCGCGGCTCGATGGCGTGGTCGGTCCTGTGGCAGACGGCGATCCCGGTGGCCCTCGGTCTCGCTCTCGCCGTCGCGGGCGGTCTGGGCCTCGGCTTCGTCATGGTCCGCATGATCGAGAAGTCGGTCGCGGACTGGTGGATCTTCCTCCCGCTGACCAGTGCCGGGGCGGTGCTCGTCGCCGTCGTGACGCTGCTCAGCCTGCCGCCGCTGTGGCGCATGATGCGCCCGGACGGTCTGCGGACGGAGTAACCCCGCTCACCAGGGGGGGACGTTGCCGGTGCGGGGTCACAACACCCGCACCGGCAACGGCTTCGCGGCCCCCCTCAGCGCTGCGGCGAGCGCCTCGTACTCCGCCGCGCGCGCGGCTCCCGTACGCATCGCGAGGGCGACGCGCCGGGTCGGCGCCGGGTCCGCGAAGTACCCGGTGAGCAGCTGGTTGCTGCGGCTGGTCTCTACGCGGACGGCGGTGCGCGGCAGCAGCGTCACGCCGAGACCGCCTGCCACCAGCTGTACCAGAGTGGAGAGCCCGGCGGCGGTCGTGGTCACCGGCGCGTCCGCCCGCCCGGCCTCCCGGCAGATGTCCAGGGCCTGGTCGCGCAGGCAGTGCCCTTCGTCGAGCAGCAGCAGGTTCAGCTCGCGCAGGGCCTCGCGCGGGATTCCCTCGCGTCCGCCGAGCCAGTGGTCGAGCGGCGTGACGAGCACGAAGTCCTCGTCGAAGACGGGCAGTTCGGTGACGCCGGGCACGCCGAGCGGAACGGCGAGCAGCAGCAGGTCGAGCCGCCCGGCGCCGAGCCCCTCGATCAGCGACGAGGTCTGCTCCTCGTGCACCTGGAGATCCAGATCCGGGTACTTCTCGTGCACGAGCCCGATGAACGTGGGCAGCAGATACGGCGCCACGGTCGGGATGACGCCGAGCCGCAGCGCTCCGGTGAACGGCGCGCGCACCGCGTCGGCCTCCTCCATCAGCGCCCCGACCTCGTCGAGCACGGCCCTGGCCCGCACCGCGAGCCGCGCGCCCGCCGACGAGAGCAGCACCTTGCGGGTCGTACGCTCGAGCAGGGTGACCCCGAGCGTCTCCTCCAGGGCGGACACGGCGCCGGAGAGCGCGGGCTGGCTCATGCCGATCGCGGCGGCGGCGTCCCGGAAGTGCAGATGCTCGGCCACGGCGGCGAAGGCGCGCAGCTGGGCGAGGCTCGGCTGACGGGCGCCGCGCTTGGCCGCGGGCTTGGCGCTGGTGGCCACGTCACTCCTCCTTCTTGCTTGTCCCCTTGTTCACGAGGACTGATAGCTAGTTCCGATCAACACGACCCACTCTAGCTATTTCCATAATCAATGCACCCTGTGCCACCATCAACATCAGTCCAACCCCCCAGGAAACTCCCCAAAAGGGATTTTCTTTGCAGCAAGGAGTGCGCGTGCTCACTGTCGGTGACAAGTTCCCCCAGTTCGATCTGACCGCCTGCGTCTCGCTGGAGAAGGGCGCTGAGTTCAAGCAGATCGACCACAAGACCTACGAGGGCAAGTGGAAGATCGTCTTCGCGTGGCCCAAGGACTTCACCTTCGTGTGCCCCACCGAGATCGCCGCCTTCGGCAAGCTGAACGACGAGTTCGCTGACCGTGACGCCCAGATCCTCGGCTTCTCCGGTGACTCCGAGTTCGTGCACCACGCCTGGCGCAAGGACCACCCGGACCTGACCGACCTGCCCTTCCCGATGCTGGCCGACTCGAAGCACGAGCTCATGCGTGACCTCGGCATCGAGGGCGAGGACGGCTTCGCGCAGCGCGCCGTCTTCATCGTCGACCAGAACAACGAGATCCAGTTCACGATGGTGACCGCCGGTTCCGTGGGCCGTAACCCCAAGGAGGTCCTCCGGGTCCTCGACGCCCTCCAGACCGACGAGCTGTGCCCCTGCAACTGGAGCAAGGGCGACGAGACCCTCGACCCGGTCGCGCTGCTCTCGGGCGAGTGAACGGAGCTTTCTGAACATGGCACTCGACGAACTGAAGTCCGCCGTACCGGACTACGCCAAGGACCTGAAGCTGAACCTCGGCTCGGTCATCGGCAACTCGGACCTGCCGAAGCAGCAGCTCTGGGGCACGGTGCTCGCCTGCGCGATCGCATCCCGCTCCCCGAAGGTGCTGCGCGAGCTGGAGCCCGAGGCGAAGGCGAACCTCTCCCCCGAGGCGTACACCGCCGCCAAGTCGGCCGCGGCCGTCATGGCGATGAACAACGTCTTCTACCGCACGCGCCACCTCCTGTCGGACCCGGAGTACGGGACGATGCGGGCCGGCCTGCGGATGAACGTCATCGGTAACCCGGGCGTGGAGAAGGTCGACTTCGAGCTGTGGTCGCTCGCGGTCTCCGCGATCAACGGCTGCGGCCAGTGCCTCGACTCGCACGAGCAGGTGCTGCGCAAGGCGGGCGTGGATCGCGAGACGATCCAGGAAGCCTTCAAGATCGCCGCGGTCATCCAGGCGGTCGGCGTGACGCTGGACTCGGAGGAGTCCCTGGCGTAATGCCGTACGGAAAGGCCCCGCTCAGCAACTGCTGAGCGGGGCCTTTCCGTGTCGTGCCTCAGGCCTGCGACTGCGCGTCCGTCGGCGGGGAGGGCGTCGGATCCACCGGGGCGACATCCACCGCCGTGGCCCCCCGCGGCTGCGGCGACTGCTTCAGGGCCGCCTCGCGGGAGTAGGCCCGCAAGTAGCCCACCACCGTGTTCGTCACGGCGACCAGCGGCACCGCCACCACCGCCCCGCCGATCCCGGCGACGAGCCCGCCCGCGGCCACGGAGAGCACCACGGCCAGCGGATGCACGCGTACGGCACGGCCGAGGATGAACGGCTGGAGGATGTGGCCCTCGATCTGCTGCACCGCCAGGACCACGACCAGCGTCATCACGCCGGTGAAGACGCCCTGGGTCACCAGACCGACCACCACGGCGAGCGCGCCCGAGACCACCGCGCCCACCAGCGGGATGAACGCGAACAGGAAGATGAAGACGGCCAGCGGCACCGCCATCGGCACCCCGAGGAAGTAGATCCCGAGGCCGATGAAGATCGCGTCGATCAGAGCCACTATCACCGTGCCGCGCACATAGGCCGTCAGCGTGCGCCAGGCACGCGGCCCCGCACCCGCGATACCGGGCCGCGCGGGCGCCGGGACCAGGTTCAGGACCCACTGCCAGATCCGCTTGCCGTCGTAGAGCAGGAACAGCGTCGAGAACATCGCGAGCAGGATGCCCGTCATGGCCTCCACGATCACGGTGACCCCTTCGAGCCCCGCCGACGTCAGCTCCTCCGTGTTCGCCCCGACCGCCTCGCGCAAACTCTTGGCGATGTCGTTGATCTGGTCCTCGGTGACGTGGAACGGGCTGGTGAGCAGCCAGTTGCGCAGATCGTCGATGCCGTCCTGGACCTGGCTGGAGAGCGTGTCCACGTTGTCCATGACCTGCCAGACAACGAACCAGCCGACCAGGCCGATGACGACGAAGCCGAGGACGGCCGTGACAACCGTCGCGAGCCCCCTGGGAAGACCGAGCCGCTTGAGCCGGACCACTGTCGGCTGGAGCATCGCGGTCACGAGCAGCGCCGCGACGAAGGCGAAGACGACGAGCTGTACGGCGCTGATGACCTTCATCAACACCCAGAGCGTGCCCGCGAGTACGAGAAGGCGCCAGCCGGCCTCGGCCGCCACCCGCATCCCCCACGGCACCGCGGCGACGGGGTCGGGCCGCGCGGACACGGCGGGCGCGTACGCGGGCGGGGCGGGCACGACCTGCTCGAGATCCTCGTCGATGGCCGGCCCTGCCGCCAGGCCGGCGTCGTCGCCCACCATCCGCCCCGGCGACTTCATTCCGTCCGACGGACCGGAATCGGGGTCATCGCGCCCCATCCGCTCGCCCATCTGAGACAGCCCGGCACCGAGCCGGCCGATCCACCCAGGTACTCGCGACATGATCCGTCCTCTTCCCCCGTCTTTCCCCACCACTCCCCCCTGGAAGCCGTCGGACTGACCGTACACGGCTGAGACCCCCCACCGAATGACGGTGAGGGGCCTCGAAAAGGTTGAGCGAGCCGCAGCTCAGTACCAGTTGTTCGCCTGCCAGAAGTCCCAGGCACCGCAGGGGCTTCCGTAGCGGTCGTTCATGTAGCCGAGACCCCACTTGATCTGCGTGGCGGGGTTCGTCTGCCAGTCCGCTCCGGCCGAGGACATCTTGGAACCGGGCAGCGCCTGGACGAGGCCGTAGGCACCCGAAGAGGGGTTGCTGGCCTTGTAGTTCCAGGTGGACTCGTGGTTGACGATGTTGCTGAAGCACTGGAACTGGTCGCCGGGGACCATCTGCCGTGCCATCGCCTGAACCTGCGCGACCGTGTACGAGGACTGCGTGGTGAAGGACGAGGCGTCACGCGTGGAGGAACGGCTGGCCTTGGACTCGGCCTCCTCCTTGCGCTCCTTGGCGTCGGCCGCCTTCTGGGCTGCCTCCGCCTTCTCCGCCTTCTCGGCGGCCTTCTGCTTGGCGATCGCCGACTCGGCGGCCTTCTTGCGGGCTGCTTCCGCGGCAGACTTCTTCGCGGCCGTGTCCGCAGCCATGGCCTGTGCGTCGGCCTGCTGCGTCAGGGACGCGGTCTGCACCTGGGCCTGCTGACCCGCGGGGATGTCTGCGAGGAGTGTCGCGTCGCTTGCCGCCGCCTCGAAGTCGTTGTCATTCGAGGCGCCCTGGGTGCTGCCCGAGGCGACACCGACAACAGCGCCGACAGTGGTGACCGCGGTGGCGGATGCCACGGCGAATCCCCGGACCGAAATCCGGCTCACACGGTTTCCTTCCAGCATCGCCCGCATAGGTGACCTCGCGGACGCAATCGTGCCCCTGAACGCTGGCCTCCGCTGGTTTCTCGGTCACGGGAGGCACGGGCCCGGTGGGCAACCCCCGTTACGGGAGTGCCGCGTGGTACTTCGGGCGGCATGCGACGGCCACTATGAAGTTCTGGTGTTTCCGGGTTGCAGTACCTCTGGGGGTACACGTGTGTCGCATGCGGGGCCTGACAGGACCCAGACTCTGCCCCAGCCGGACGCCGCAAGGCAATTCTCCGTGCCGTGTGAAAGCTCACACCTCGTTTGCCCCGGGAGTTTTTCGGAAAAGGGCGGACGCCAAGACGCCGCCCGGCTAAGCTCCTTCGCTTCGCCGGGCGGCGCCAACTACCGCGTAACCAGGGTGAACTGGTTCAGATCTGGCCGTCCTCCAGCATTTCGGTCACAAGCGCCGCGATCTGCGAACGCTCGGAGCGGGTGAGCGTGACATGGGCGAAGAGCGGATGGCCCTTCAGCTTCTCGACGACGGCAACTACCCCGTCGTACCGCCCCACTCGGAGGTTGTCGCGCTGGGCGACGTCATGAGTGAGGACGACTCGGGAGTTCGCCCCGATCCTGGACAGAACGGTCAGAAGAACGTTTCGCTCCAGGGATTGGGCCTCGTCGACGATCACAAACGCGTCGTGCAACGAGCGCCCGCGGATATGGGTGAGCGGGAGCACTTCGAGCATGCCGCGCGCCGTCACCTCCTCGATGACCGCCTTGCCCGCCACCGAGCCCAGCGTGTCGAAGACCGCCTGCGCCCAGGGGCCCATCTTCTCGGCCTCGGTGCCGGGCAGATAGCCGAGCTCCTGCCCACCCACCGCGTACAGCGGCCGGAAGACCATCACCTTCTGGTGCTGGCGGCGCTCCAGGACGGCCTCGAGGCCCGCGCAGAGCGCGAGAGCCGACTTGCCCGTGCCCGCACGGCCGCCCATCGACATGATGCCGATGTCCGGATCGAGCAGCAGATCGAGCGCGATGCGCTGCTCCGCACTCCTTCCCTTGAGGCCGAAAGCCTCACGATCACCGCGTACGAGACGGACGTTGCCCTCTGCCGTGACGCGGCCGAGCGCCTTGCCCTTCTCGGACTGGATGGTGAGCCCCGTGTGCACGGGCAGGTCCGCCGCCTCCGGTACATACAGAGTGTCTTCCTCGAAGAGGAGATCCACCTGTTCGCCGGAGAGGGTCAGTTCGGTCATTCCGGTCCAGCCGGAGTCCGTGATGGCGAGCTCGGCGCGGTACTCCTCCGCGAGGAGGCCGACCGAGGACGCCTTGATCCTCAGGGGCAGATCCTTCGACACGACGGTGACGTCGTATCCCTCTGCCTGGAGGTTGCGTGCGACGGCGAGAATCCGTGAGTCGTTGTCCCCCAACCGGTAGCCGGCCGGAAGCACGCCGGGATCGGAGTGGTTGAGCTCGACTCGCAGCGTGCCGCCCAGGTCGCCGATCGGGATCGGCGCGTCCAGGCGACCGTGCCGGACCCGGCAGTCGTCCAGGAGGCGCAGGGCCTGCCGGGCGAAGTAGCCGAGCTCGGGATGGTGCCGCTTCGCCTCGAGCTCCGTGACCACGACGACGGGCAGCACGACTTCGTGCTCGTCGAAGCGGTACATGGAGTTCGGGTCTGCGAGCAGAACGCTGGTGTCGAGAACATAGGTGCGCCTGTCGGGCATGCGGCGCTTCGTGCTGGTCACCACGGAAGGACGTACCCCCTCGGATGAGGTCGGGGAGCGACGGGAAGGATGCCGGGAGAAATCCGGGCCGGTCTCGGACCCCAGTGCGCGGGCCGAGCTCCGGCCCTCCGCTTCGCCCGTACTCACCGCACGGTCGTCCTGGTGCAAAGGGCCTCCCGGGCGGACGGCCCCATGCCGTCCGCTGAGATACGACATCCGTGAATCGGATGTCGACCTGGAAGGCTTATTCCCTCGAACAAGCGCAGCCATGCCAGGGCATATGACGGCGCGTCCGTGAACTCTGGGTTACTCACACCTCATCGCCATGAGTACCCCGCGACCGCCTCAGGGGCGTCAGCCGCCGTAACGCCGGTGCCGGGCCGCGTAATCACGCAGCGCGCGCAGGAAATCGACCTTGCGGAAAGCCGGCCAGAAAACTTCACAGAAGTAGTACTCGGAGTGGGCCGACTGCCAGAGCATGAAGCCGGACAGGCGCTGCTCACCACTCGTTCGGATCACCAGGTCGGGGTCCGGCTGGCCGCGTGTGTAGAGGTGCTTGGAGATCAGGTCGACGTCCACGGTCTCCGCGACGTCCTCCAGGCTCGTGCCCTTCTCCGCGTGGTCCAGGAGCAGCGAGCGGACCGCGTCGGCGATCTCCTGCCGGCCGCCGTAGCCGACGGCCACGTTGACCAGTATTCCCTTGTTGCCGTGGGTGGCCTGCTCGGCTTCCTTCAGGACGGCCCGGGTGCGGTCGGGCAGCAGGTCCATCGTGCCCACGTGGTGGACGCGCCAGCGGCCGTCGGCGGCGAGGCTGCGGACCGTGTCCTCGATGATGCCCAGGAGCGGGATCAGCTCCCGCTCGGGGCGGTCGAAGTTGTCGGTCGACAGCATCCAGAGGGTGACGACCTCGACGTCGGTCTCGGCGCACCAGCCGAGGAACTCCTCGATCTTGTACGCACCCGCCTGGTGTCCCTGTTCGGTGGTCCCGCCGGAGGCCTTCGCCCAGCGCCTGTTGCCGTCGAGGATGACCCCGATGTGCTTGGGCACCTGGTCGTGGTCGAGGCGGCCTTCCACCCGGCGTGCGTAAAGTCCGTACACCAGGTCGCGCAGGTTCACTTCTGTCAGCCCCTCCATGCAGATGGCAGTCCCCGAAGGCGAAAGCCTACCGCTGTGAGGCCGGGGTTCCGCCCTCGGGTGATCCGGGCTTGCCCCCGCAAGATCGAGCGCTGAAGTAGCTTCGTACCCATGAACGACACGTCTCTGTACCAAGCGGCAGCGGACCGTTACGACACCATGGAGTACCGGCGCACGGGCCGCAGCGGCCTGAAGCTGCCCGCCGTCTCCCTCGGCCTGTGGCACAACTTCGGTGACGACAAGTCCCTGGAGAGCCAGCGCGCGATCCTGCGCCGCGCGTTCGACCTGGGCGTCACCCACTTCGACCTGGCGAACAACTACGGCCCGCCGGCCGGTTCCGCCGAGCTCAACTTCGGCAAGCTGTTCGCACAGGACTTCGCCCCGTACCGCGATGAACTGGTCATCTCGACCAAGGCGGGCTACCTCATGCACCCCGGCCCGTACGGCGAGTGGGGCTCGCGCAAGTACCTGCTGTCGTCCCTCGACGCCTCGCTGAAGCGGATGGGCGTGGACTACGTCGACATCTTCTACTCGCACCGCTTCGACCCCGAGACGCCGCTCGAGGAGACGATGGGCGCGCTCGCCTCCGCCGTACAGCAGGGCAAGGCGCTGTACGTGGGCGTCTCCTCGTACAACAGCGAGCAGACCGCCGAAGCGGCGCGCCTGCTGCGGGAGATGGGCGTGCCCGCGCTCATCCACCAGCCCTCGTACTCGATGATCAACCGCTGGACCGAGGACGACGGGCTGCTCGACACGCTCGAGGACGCGGGCATGGGCTGCATCTCGTTCGTGCCGCTGGCGCAGGGGCTGCTCACGAACAAGTACCTGAAGGGCATCCCGGAGGGTTCGCGTGCCACGCAGGGCAAGTCGCTCGACCCCGACCTCCTGAGCGACGAGGTCGTGCGCCGGCTCAATGGCCTGAACGACATCGCGGCCCGCCGCGACCAGTCGCTCGCGCAACTGGCGCTGAACTGGGTCCTTCGCGACGAGCGCATGACCTCCGCGCTCATCGGCGCCTCCAGCGTGAAGCAGTTGGAGGAGAACGTGGCGGCCCTCGCGGGCCCGAAGCTCACGGACGGGGAACTGGCCGAGATCGACACGTTCGCGGTGTCTACGCCGGGGACCAACATTTGGGCGGGCCGGAGTTAGTCCGGAGTCGGTCCGGCGGGATTCAGCCGGTGTACCCCTGCCCCTGCCACTGCGCCGGGGCGGGGGTGCGCCCGCGCTTGAACCAGGCGCCGGCGGAGCCCTGGCCGAGCAGGATCACGAGTGCGATCGAGCAGCCCACGAGGATGAGGCCGCCCGGGCCCGCACCCCGGCCGAGGGCGCCGAACCCGACCAATATCTGCACGCTGCTGAGCACGATCGACGCGACACGCTTCCCGTGACCGGGCAGGTGGAAGCGGAAAGCCAGCACGCACAGCGTGATCAGCAGGAAGTTGCTCCCCAGTACCGCGCCCGCCGCTTCGGGCCCGTACAGCGCGCCGCCGATGACGGAACCGAGCAGGCACATCCCGGAGAGCGTCCAGATGATCACCTGCGCGGCACGGACGCTCCCCGGCATCTTCTGCGGCAGAAGCGGTCCGAAGCCGTACGCGCCATAGGCGGCGTAGGCGGGGTCCATCGCGGGGCCCGGGTAGCCGGGCAGGCCGGCCTGCGGGTTCTGCGGCGGAGGGAACTGGTTCGACATGTCCCTGACCATATCCGGAGGCCTCGGATCCCGGCCGGGACGGGCGGCGCGGGACAGCCCGCGTCCGGGCACAAAAAATCGGGCCGGTCCATGGGGGGGAGATGGACCGGCCCGAGGGGGGGTTTCCACCATAACCCTTCGTAAGTGTTGTCGCGCGCATCGGCGTGCCACAACTACTCTCCGAAACCGGATGACGACTCCGAGACCCTGTTCTCCCACCGGATTTCCGCCTCCGGCGGCATATTCCGGCCTCGCGGTGCGTAGCCCATTGGAGGGAACGGGCGGCGGGGCGCGGGCTTGACGCGGCGGGCGGCCGTGGCGCTAGCTTCGGCTCGTATGGCGACGCTTCTGCTCCCGACCGGCCAGGCACTCCCCCTGGAGATCGCGGACTCCGCCGGTGCGCGGCGGCGCGGGCTGCTCGGCCGGGACGGAGTGACCGGGGCGCTGTTACTGAGCCCCGCGAACAGCGTGCACACGGTGCGGATGCGGTTCGCCGTGGACGTGGCACATCTGGACCGGGAGCTGCGGGTGCTGTCCGTGCGGACGATGCGGCCCTGGCGGATCGGGCGGCCCCGGCTGCGGGCCCGGCACGTCCTGGAGGCGGAGGCGGGGGCGATGGCCGGGTGGGGCGTGCGCCGGGGCATGCGGGTCGAGGTGCGGACCCGTGAGCCGGGCGGCTCCGAGGGGAAGTGAGGGCGCGCGGAGCCGCGCGGCCCCCTCCACCGCGCGGCACCGCTACACGTGGCTTTGCTCACGCGAATTCGCCTTGGTCTGAACTTACGTGATGTCCGCGCCGAGATCGAGCCGGTACCGATAACGATGCGGAATCAACGCCACCTGTTCCGGGATCACTTGGCTAACAATCGGCACGGCGAGGCAACCATCCACCCGGTTTCTCCGTCGGGCGGCGCCCGTCCAGCAGGCGCCGTCCGTCAGGCCGCCGTGCCTTCCTTCTTGCAATCCCGGTTGGCCACCAGCTGCTCCATGTGCTCGTCGCCCCACACGCCCAGCGGGATCAGCGCCTCGTTCAAAGACGTACCGAGGGAGGTCAGCGAGTACTCGACCTTCGGCGGCACCTCCCGGTACACCTCGCGATGCACGATGCCGTCGGACTCCAGCTCGCGGAGCTGCTGGATGAGCACCTTCTCGCTGATCCCCTCGGTGTGCCGCCGGAGCTCGCCGAAGCGGAGTGTCCTGCCGGCGTGGAGCGCCCACAGGATCATCGGCTTCCACTTGCCGCCGACGACGTCGACGGCCGCATCGAGTCCGCAGACGTACATCGCCTTGCCGCCCTCGCCGCTCCCCTTGTCGCTCTCCGAAATGCCCTCCGTGCCGGTCTTCGGCATGGTCCACTCCTCGTGTCCGCAGAGCCACTTACCCGATGGACAGTATCGAAGGAGACTGCCGATGAGCGCCCCTGTCACCGTCACCTGGAGTGCTGCCAACGCCCGGCGCATGGGGCGGCAGTTCCTGCGGACGCCGGCGAAACCGGGTGAGGCAGGACCCGGCGAGGTCGTCGGCGCGATGCTCGGTGCGCAGGCGCAGGTGTCGTCCGCCGCGGAGCTGTCGGTGGGGCTGCGGATGGACGGGGCGACCCGGCAGGACGTACGCGAGGCGCTGTGGGGCGAGGAGCCGAGCCTGGTCAAGACGTACGGGCCGCGCGGCACGATCCACTTCCTGCCGGTCGCCGAACTCCCCCTCTGGACAGGCGCGTTGTCCGCGATTCCCGGCGGCCCGAGCCCCTTCAAGGCCGCTGATCGGCTCACCGAGTCGCGGACGGAGCAGATCGTGAGCGCGATCGGGGAGGCGCTGGACGGGGCCCGCCTGACGATCGACGAGCTCGGCGACGAGGTGGTGGCGCGCACGGGCCCCTGGGCGGGTGATCTGGTGCTGCCGGCCTTCCAGGGGATGTGGCCGCGCTGGCGCTCGGCCATGCATCTGGCGGGCCACCGCGGGATGCTGTGCTTCGCGCCGAACCGGGGACGCAAGGTGACGTACACCCGCCCGCCGGCCGCCGGTGAGCCGCCGCTCGACGCGGAGACGGCGACGGGACGCCTGGCACGGCGGTTCCTGTACGCGTACGGGCCCGCGACACCTCGCCAGTACGCCAAGTGGGCTGCCGCGCCCGGCGCTTGGGCGGACGCGGTTTTCGCGTCCCTGGCGTCTTCCGGGGACATCGAGGAGGTCCGGGTGGAGGGGGAGCCGGGGCCGGCGTCGTGGGTGACCGCGGGTGACACGGAGTTCCCCGAGTACCCGGAGGAGCTGGTGGCGGGCGTACGGCTGCTCCCCTACTTCGACGCGTTCGTGATCGCCTCCCACCCGCGGGGCCGGCTCTTCCCCGGTCGCGCCTACGAGAGGGCGCTGGCCGGGGGCCAGGCAGGCAACTTCCCCGTGCTCCTGATCGACGGAGTCGTGGCAGGGGTCTGGCACCAGCGCCGCAGCGGCCGCCGCGTGACGGTCACGGTGGAACCCCTCGCCCCGCTGACTGCCGCGCGGGAGCGGGGCCTGGAGGGGCAGGTGGAGAGGGTGGGGGAAGTGCTTGAGGGGCGGGCGGAGTTGGTGGTGGGTGAGGTGACGGTGGGGGCGCATGCGTAGGGGTGCGCGCTTAGGGGTGCGCGCTTAGAGGTACGTGCGTAGGGGCGGCCCGGAGCCTCTGCACAGGCGCCCGCGAGATCAGGGCTTGCGGGCGTTGATCAGATGCCGTGTGCTGTGGGCCACGAAGGGCCCCCGCTCCTCGATCTGCTGGTGCAGTTCCAGCAACTGGGGCCGGTAGCGCTCCACCGAGAAGTCCGGCACCATCCACACGACTTTCCGCAGGAAGTGGACGACGGCCCCGATGTCATGGAACTCGATCCGCAGCCGCTCGGCCCGCAGGTCGACGATCTCCAGACCGGCCGCCTCCGCCTCCGCGCGCTCGCCGTCGGGGTGACGTCCGTTCCGTACGGAGTCGGGCTGAGGCCCGAGGAAGTACTCGACGACCTCGAAGACGCTGGCGGGGCCCACGTGCTGCGCGAAGTACGTCCCTCCGGGACGCAGGACGCGCGCGATCTCCACGAAGTCCGCCTTGACCGGATGCCGACTGGTGACCAGGTCGAACGCCTCCGCCGCGAACGGCAGCGGCGCGTCCTCCGGCGAGGCCACGACCACCGCGCCGCGCGGATGCAGCAGGGCGGTGGCCTTGGCGACGTTCGGGGCCCATCCCTCCGTGGCGACGGCAAGCGGCGGCAGGGCGGGCGCGGAGGCGAGGACTTCGCCGCCGCCGGTCTGGATGTCGAGGGAGGCGGTGGCGTGCCCGAGCCGCTCACCCATGGCGTGGGCGTACCGCCAGGAGGGCCGCTCCTCCGTGGCCCGCCCCTCGAACCAGGAGAAGTCCCAGCCCTCGGTAGGGGCCGACTCCGCTTCCGCCACAAGTACGTCGAAACTGCGCATGCGGCGATCTTCGCATCGGACGGGGCGGCGGCTCATCTCCATTAACTGCTGACCGGGTCCGGAGCCGGAGCGCCGGCCCGGTACACCGGCCATGTCAGCTACCACCCGCTCCGTAGTGGAGGAACATCCTCGGCCGGATCGGATCGGCGAAGGAGACTCCGAGCGCATCGCCGCGCTGTACGCCCACGACGCTTCGGCCGGGACCGAAACTTTACGGCCCTAGGTTCGCCCCCCATGAGCACGCATACGCATACGCATACCCACGCATACCAAGTAGACCTGCACTGGCGGGGTTCCACCGGCGCCGGGATCCGCGCCTACTCGCGCGACCACACCGCCGTCGCCGCGCCCGCTCCAGCCGTCGGACTGAGCGCGGACCCTGCCTTCCGCGGCAGCCCCGAGCGCCTCAACCCCGAGCAGCTCGTGGTCATGGCCGCCTCGTCCTGCCAGATGCTGTCCTTCCTCGGAGCGGCCGCCCGCGCGGGCGTGGACGTACTCGCGTACGACGACGAGGCCACCAGCCACCTCGACCTGACGGCGAAGCCCGTCCGCCTGGCGGGCGTTCGCCTGGACGTGACCGTGAGGGTCGCCGCCGGGACGGACGCGAACACGGTTCAAGAACTCACCGCGCAAGCTCACCGCGGCTGCTACATCGCGAACAGCCTGTCCGTTCCGGTGGAGGTCACGGTCACGGTGGTGACCGCGTGAGCGCGCACTTGCAGGACATCGAGGTACGCCTGCCGAACCGGCCCGGCGCGCTGGCCGACCTCGGCCAGGCTCTCGGGGGCGCCGGGGTGAGTCTGGAGGGCGGGGGCGTGTTCACCCACGACGGGCGGGCCGTCGCGCACTACCTCGTCGACGACGGCCCCGCCGCGCTGGCTGCCGCCACGGCTGCGGGGCTCGGTCCCGCCGTCGTACGCGACGTCGTCATGACCCGCCTCGACCAGGAGACGCCGGGCCGGCTCGGCACCCTGACCCGCCTGCTCGGCAACGCCGGGGTCAACATCCAGGTCCAGTACAGCGACCACGCCGGCAACCTCGTCCTACTCGTACCGGACGAGGACGCCGAGGTGTGCCGTGCCGCTCTCGGAGGGTGGGACCAGGGCCGGTCCGCGGGGTGAGGAGTTCTATTGGGGTCAGGGGCAGCTGCTGTGCTGGTCCGGCGACGGTGTTGGTTGCCGGTGCCGTCCGGTTCTCCGGAGTTTGGCGGTTACGGGCCGGGCGTAAAGGGCGCTCCGCTGCGCTGCGCGTCGGCTGCGCC
>NZ_BMTR01000041.1 GCF_014649775.1 Streptomyces longisporoflavus
GCAGCCGAATACTCGAATCCTCCGGATTCTCCGTTTCGCGCGTCCCCGCGCGAATTGCCGCCCTCCGGGCGGTAGTTATCGAAATGCCCTCCGGGCTTTTCGATAACTGTTACGACTTCCAGTCGTAATGAATTCCACCCTCCGGGAGGAATTCCCGATGCGCAGTATTCGGGACGGAATTGACTGCCCGTCACCTTTTGCCTGTCCCCGTGATGGGGTGGGATTCCCTCCGGGAATCAGCCAGGGAATTTCCAATTCCCTGGCCTTGAATACAGACTACACCGTTTCCGGGAGAGGAAAGCGAACTCCCGGAACGGAAAAGGGTGTTGGCCCTCCGGGCCAACACCGGGCCGAAGGCCCGTCAGCCGCCCTCCGGGCGGACAGCCGGACCCAGGTTCCGGCAGCTGCCCGCCGGACGCCTGAGAGCGCGCCACGGCGTCCCTCACGGCCCAGCGGCCCTAGCGCGGAGACCCCGTCGACGCGCAACCCACCAAACCTGACACCCGATCCCCGAGGCCGCCGCGCCGACCGCACCCGCCCCCACCCTTCATCCAACGGGCGCGGGAGCAGGGGCAGCAGAGGGGATGTCAGCGGGCTTGCCGAGCTTGCTTGTTGGCGTGATCTGGGATGGCGCGGAGGCCCGGAGTCAGGCCGCGCAACATACAGCGCAACCTGTATCGCAACACCATGGCGCAACATCGGGCGCAACCCGCAGCGCAACGGGGGTTCTCCCCGAACAGATAAGACACTATTATTTGAAGTCCTGGGAGAGGCGACCCCCGGGAACCTCGAGGGACCGACAAAGGGGAATGACGTGGAACTCCAGATCACTGACGGGATCGTGCGCGGGGTGCGCGGAGCGGACGCGCCCATGACCAGGCGCGCGGTTCAGGCCCGCACGATCGCGAACTTCCTGCCCCTGCTGTGCGCGCGAGCAGGAGTGAAGATCGTGCACAACGCAGACCGGAACTACACGGGAATCCGGTTCGAGACCACGGCCGCCGGTCCGGTCGTGCTGGAAATGCCGGTGGGTGATGAGCCTTACCGTCTGGTTCAGGAGTTCATCGACCCGGACAAGTTGGGTCGCACGGAAGTTGAGTTGCGGCGATTCCCGCAGATCTACAAGCCCCAAGGAATCGCGCACATTACCGGCGAATTCCTCCGGTCGAAGGGATTCCTGAAGTAATCCGCACGGGGCGCCACGTTTGCGGCGCCCCTTCCCGTCCGGCACCACCGAAAGGAGAAGGGACGCCATGGAGGACACGCGTATTGCAGGGCAGACCCGGGAAAGCGAAGCCCCGCTCACAGACGCCGAGACGGAGCAAGCCAGCTACGCACTGTCGGAGTTGGCGCGCAGTGAGAGGGACCCGGAGGCTCTGAGGGTGTCTTACGAGCAGTTGGGCGTGGTCCGGCCGTTCTTCGAGTTGGGTTGGGCCATGGGTGTGCGCACCGGTCACACCGACGCGGCGATGGCAGACGTGCCGGTCGACCGGGCGGCGGTGGACCGCGCGTTCGTGAACCTGCTCTCCGGGCAAGTGGCGAATCAGCTCGTGATCGCTGTAGCGCAGATACTCGATCCGCGAGACACCGGGCCGGTGCTGTGGCAGAAGGCCAGGTATCACGGCAGCCTGACACGCTGTCACGGCGTCTACTGGGTGCAGGCGATCAAGGCGTACGCCGGTCCCGTCGGTGCGGTTCACACTCTGCGCTACGACTTGTGCGCGGTGATCGGCGGCATGCCGGTTCCTGCTGTCACGGACGTGCGGCGACGGAGTCTGACACCGCTCCCGGAGTACCGCACGCCGACGTAAGTGTGCAGGTCAGGGGTGGGTTCACTCACCCCTGAAACACACTATTATTGAAGTTGTTCGGGGGTGGCGGCCCCGCCCCCGACCCCGCAGAAACCAACGTCGAAGGGGAAACGGCAATGGCAGAGCAGGGAGCCCGGCAGATGCTGCCGGAGGTTCAGACGTACATCCAGAGCGTGGAGGCGGCCACGGCGGCCCAGAGCGCAGCCGCAGTTGCGGCGGACCAGAAGTATCCGGAGCGCTACGGCTACGGCGAGAACAGCCGCAGCCAGGCCAGCGCCTACAGCGAGGAGATCCGCAAGGTCTACGACACGGGCGCAGAAACCCTCGAGGCCGCCTGGAACGCCCTGAAGACGTCCGGCGATCCCCTGGTGAAGTGGATCGCCGAGAACTGCGGAGAATACCGGGCAGAGGCCAGGTGCATCCTGGCCGCCCTTCCTGCCACCGTCGACGAACTCGATGATCTGGCGGAAGCCAACGACTGGTGCCGCGTCTGGGGCAGCTTCCGGCAGCAGGCCATCGATGCCGGAGTCATGCCCGGCATCACTCCCCCGAGCCCGGCCAGGAAGGCAGTCTTCGAGCGGATCGATCAGGAAAGCTGCTGCCGCATGGAAGCGGGAGCCCGCCGACGCATCGGCGAAGCCCTGGACGCCCTGATCAAGGAGGCCATGACGACCGAAGCCAGCGCCGCAGAGGCGAAGGCCCCGCAAGTCCCGGCATGACCGGGACGGGCCACAAGCAGCCCGAGCCCGGATAGCAGCTACACCGAGCCGCCGCGCCCTGCTCCCCCGGCAGGGCGCGGCACCCCGGCCGGGCTCGCTGCCGGTGGGCAGTGAGCCCGGCCGCCCCCGGCATCCGCCCCCGGGCGGCTGGCCCGGGGCGGCCGACGGGGCGGCGGAACGCACGCCAGGCAGCCGGGCAACGGGGCGCAGTGACCGCGACCGGGCATGCATCAGCCCCGGACGTCCGGACACCCCCGCGGGAGTGACGCTCACCGCCCCTGCCCGGCCTGCGCCGGCGGCCAAGCCCACCGCCCCGGGTACCAGCAGGGCCGGCGATGGGTGCACCACGTACCTCCGCCGACAGGATCACGCCCGCCCCGTCCGGATCGGCGCCGCGCAGAACCCGACCGCCTGTTCAGAGGCGGGTTCACACACCCCCAGAACACACTATTATTGAAGTTGTTCGGGGGTGGCGGCCCCGCCCCCGAACCCGCAGAAACCAACGTCGAAGGGGAACCGTGACTATCACCGACGTGAACACTGCCTTCGCTGCCGAGAAGACCGCACAGGCCGAGGCAGCCCGCGAACAAGAGCGCGCCTTCCAGGCCCGCGTGGACCGGGGCGAGATCCGCATGGTCGCCGCCGACCGCTACGAGATCCTCACCGGCTGGGACCGGGGCGAGACGTTCACCCTCTCCCGCAACGCCGAGGGGCAGATCGAGCAGATCATCGCCGCTCACGGGCTCGGCGACCGGGCGGACGGCACCGCCGCCCTGTATGCGTCCTCCCCGGCCTGGCACGGCCTGGGTCAGATCATCCCCCAGGGCACCACGGACATCGACGAAGTGCTGCGCCTGTCCGGGCTCGACTTCGAAGTCATCACAGTGCCCGCCCTGTACGAGTGGCAGGGCCAGATGCGCGAGCACGCCGACCAGCAGCACACCGTGCGCGCCGACACCGGCGCCGCCCTCGGCGCGGTCGGCTCCCGCTACACGCCGATCCAGAACCGGGCGGGCTTCGTGTTCCTCCAGGAACTGGTGAGCCGCTATGACGTGGTCTGGGAGTCCGCCGGACTCCTGCGCGGCGGCAAGCGCGTGTTCATCTCCATCCGCCTCCCGGAAACGGTCGCCGTGGACGCCGACGGCATCAACGACATCGTGGTCCCCTACATCGCCGTCATGAACGACCACTCCGGCAACGGCCAGTTCCAGTGCGTCGTCACCCCCTGGCGCCCCGTCTGCGCCAACACCGAACGCTTCGCCGTCCGCGACGCAGTCACCCGCTGGGCCGTCCGGCACACCGCAGGAGCCACCAGCCAGATCAAGGAAGCCCGCCGCACCCTGGGCCTCTCCGCCCGGTACTTCGAACAGTTCGCCGCCGAAGAGACCGCGCTCGCCCGCACCGACATCGCCATCGCCGACTTCCACCAGGTCATCGCCGACCTGTGGCCCCTCGAAGAGGACGCTTCCAAACGCAAGCGGACCAACCACGCCGCCCGGCTGGACGCCATCACCGACGTGTACCGCACCGAGTCCGGCCGCGTCGGACACACCGCCTACGCCGCCGAGCGCGCCATCACCGGCTACCTCGACCACCTCACCCCCAGGCGCCCGCCGCAGTCCATGACCGAGGAAATCGCACGCGCCACAGCCCTACTCGAAGGCGCCGACGACGAGATCAAGTCCAAAGCGCACCGCCGCCTGCTCCAGCTCCGCACCCGCTGAGACCCGAGACCGGCAGCCCCAGCCGACAGACCCCCGTGCGGGCCGGGAACCCCGAGCCCGGCCCGCACGGGCCCCAACCTCCCCACAGCGCGCAGCACGCGTTCCCGCCCGCCCGCGGAGCGCGGAGCGCGGAGTCCGCCCGCCCGGCCCCCGTCCCTGCCGCGGCAACGCGACATGCCGGCGGCGCAGCCCGCCGCCCCGTCAAGACACATGCGCCGGGAGGCGCGGGGCGGCCGACACCGGGAGCCCACCGCCCACCGCCCCGTTCCCGCAAGGAGCCCTCATGCCTGCACGCCCCGAGCTCACCCGCCCCGGCGACGACGCCATCGCCGCCGCCACGAGCCGCACCCTGAGCGCCCTCACCGCCGTGTTCCAGGCACTCCAAGACGGCGAACACACCCTCAACCTCGCAGTCCAGCGGACCGACCACGCGTTCGTCACCGGCCGGACCGATCTGTCCATCGCCACCGAACCGATCCGCCTGGCCGTACGCGACGAAGACGAATTCTGCGCCCTGCACGGCCTGTTGGTCCTCGCGCTGGAGGGCAGCACCATGCGCAGCGCCGTCCTGGTCGCGACCACCGCCGCCCAGCCCACCCCCCGTGCATGCGGCTGGACCGTGCACGGCGGGTGGCTTCACCCCACGGACACGGCCGCGCTCCAGACCGCCGTCATTCCCTGCCCCGACCTCTGCGCCCTCACCCGCGAGGTCTACCAAGCCCCGGCCCTGCCGCTCCCCGGCACCGGCAAGGAGAACCCCCGTACCTGACACCCCCGGCCCCGCCCCGGCACCCGGCCACCACCACGACATCCACGCCGGCAGCCGGGCCGCGCAGAACAGTCCAGAGGCCCGTGATGCCCCCGAAGGGGACGACCCCGCAACCAACCACCGAGGTGCTGTAGCTCAGCCGGCAGAGCGCGGATCTTATAAGTCCTGAGGTCGTGGGTTCGAGTCCCACCAGCACTACTGCAACACCCCACCGCATGAACGGAGTTGCACGACACCGAAATCCCCCGGCCGCGCGCGCCGCTCCCGGGCATCAACAAGCCCCGGCACGCGGACCTGACAAAGACCGCGGTGCCGCTGCCCAAGGCACACGTCGTCAATACGCTGTTCGCGCACGTCGCCGCTGCCTGCCAGTACGACATCCGCAAGCCCGAGACGTGGTCGGACCTCACCGCGCGGCAGGCCCGCTGCCTGCTGCTCCTCCAAGCGCCCGGCCAGGACGACAACAGCAGCTACCGGATCCGAAGGCCGCGGGCGAGCCGGTCGCCCGTCACCGGCCCGCCCCCGCCGCATGAGCGCACGTTCCCCCACCCCTCGGCCCGGGCACCCGCGTGCCCGGCCGACCCCCTGCCCCGCGTCGCAGAAAGGCGAACCAGCATGACCTTCACCATGGACGAGGTCCTCGAATTCATCGGCCGACTGCCCGATGCAAGCGAGGTGTCGAAAGTCCAGGAGGCCTGCGCGCAGCGGCTCAGCGCGATCGACGAGGAATCCTTTACCGGACTCGTGTCCGGACGCCGCGCCCGCATCAACCAGTCGCTTCGCCCGGCCGTGCTGCGCAGTCTCACCGGCACCGTGCAGGGACGCAACCGCACCGGCAGGCGCGCGGGCTTCCTGCTGGACGAAAAGTCCACGCGCAGCCTGCGCCGCGACCCGCGCAACGGCGCGCCCGGCAAGCCCCGCTACCGCGTCCCCGAGGACACGACACGCTTCCGGCTCCCGGGCGGCATCCCCGTCGCCTGCCTGGACGAGATCGAGGACGACTGACCGGGCCGAGAACGCCGTCCCGACCGCGGGGCGGCGCCCGCCGACCACCGGTCGACCGACCGGGCCCCCGGGCCCGGCCCGCACATGAAAGGCCCGACATGACCGACCAGCCGCAAGCCCCGCTCCCCGTCCCGGACGGCGAAGTCCCCCACCGCCCCCTGACCCTTGCAGTGCTGCGCCGCCTGATCCGCGCGAACTGGAGCCGACTGCCCGGCGACACGCTCGTCGTGCTGTCCGGGGACGCCGAGGGCAACTGCTTCTCCCCGCTCGGTGGCTACAGCCTCTCCCGGTACGCGCCGACCAGTGATTTCGCCGGCGACATCTTCCCGCTGCCGCAGGAACTGGAGAACGACGCGGAATTGCGCGAGCTGTACGCGGACGACACCCCCGACACCACCCAACCCGCCCTCGTCCTCTACCCGCTCGGCTGAACCAACCCCCGGAGCCGGGACGCCCCCGCCGACACCCCGCCCCCGGGCAGCCAACACCCCTCTCCCCGCGCTCTTCGCGACCACGGTTCCCCCGAAAGCGGCGTGTCATCGCCATACCCGCCCCACCCCAGCCACGCACGAAGGACCACAGGCCCCGGTGCTGGTCATCAGCCACACAACCGATCACGACCCGGTCGGCCTGCGGACGAGCCCGGTCCCCCGTCTGCATCTGGCGCGCTCCGCTCGTGCTCCCAGGCAACCGCAGCTACCCAGACTTCACACTCCGCCACCTGCCGCGCCGCCGGGGACTGATCCTCGTCATGGCCGCCCCGGACGACAACACCCTCTACCCCTGGGCCACCGCCATCGGTACCGAGGCCCTCATCCCCTCAGACAACCCCAACTGGCTGCACCCGCGCCTGCACAACGCCACCCAATGCCGCTCCGCCCGCCGGGAAGCGCCCCCGGCCGACGGCCCCGCCGCCCCTCCCCCGCCAGACGGCACCAGACGCCCGGCCCCGCCGCGCTCCCGCGAACCGAAGGAACTGACCCAGGCACGCCATACCCCAACGCCGCGCTGACCGGCCACTGGCGGGCGGACTACTGGTGCCGTACATGGCCCTGATCCACGACGCTCACGCGGCCTTCGGCGTCCTCGACGCCGACAAGACCGCCACCGCCTTCCAACGACGCCTCTGCTAGATCTGCGCACACCCACTGGACGAACGATGCTTCCTGCCCGTCCGCCCGGCCGACGTCCTCATGCGCTCCTACCGGAACCGGCACTGCACCCCGAGTACCTGCCCCTGCACCGCCGACCACCACCCGATACCCAACGCCACCGCCACGCACTACCACCGCTCCCCGCCCTGACCGGCCACGCCGCCGGACGGCCCTGCCCCGACCCGTCCCGCCTCTGCCCGACCCGCACGACGGGCGAGGGGCACACCGCCCGCAGCGCAAGCCCCGCCGACCGATACGAGGCCTGGATGACCCACACCCGGCTCATCCTGCTGCCCGACCGGACGGAAGTGCCCTGCGGCATCAGGCCCCGACGCACCCGTCCTGCGCAAACACGTGCTGCGCACCGCCCCCCTCACCCCCGACCAGCAACACCTGCCGAACCTCTGCAACGCCCTGATAAACGGGGCCCGAGGGCCCCTCTCCGCGGAAGGAAACCGCCATGCCGATCACACCGGACCCGGCCACCCCCGCAGGCAAGGCCATCATCGACCTGGCCGACCTGATGGACGACCTCCGCGAGCGCACCGGCCAATGGCCCGCAGCAGACACCGTCAACATCCTCCAAAACTGGCTGAACCGCTTCCGCTTCACCACCACCGACGCCCCCACCACGCAGGCAGCAGACCGGGCAGGGATCCTCCACCCACGGGACCGGCACAGCGATGAGGCGACCCTCCGGTCCGACAAGGCCTCCGCCCCTGCCCGGCTCGCACAGCAGGTACGCAGATCCCCGGACGCCACGGCAGGCACCAACGACGCCCCCTACCCCCCTCCCACCGACAACCAGACCGCCGTGAACCCCTCCTACGGGCCGAAAAGCAACCGCCGCGAAGCGGATCACCCGCTGCACCCCGCCGACAACACCCCTCACGCGCACCCGCCACTCCCCCTCAGCCTCGCCGACCCCGAAGCCTGCGCCCAGGCCAACAGCTCCGCCGTCTTCCACCCCCAGGCCAACCCCGACGACGAAGGCCTGCCCTGCATCGAAATCGCAGGCACCCTCGTCTTCGCCTACCTCGACGCCGACCTCAAAGCCCTACGCATCTCCGTCCACCTGGACACCACCAACGAGCAGCTGGTCCGGGCCGACGGCACCATCCCGCTGCAAGTGGAGATCGAAGACACCACGATCCTCGACACCCTCGCCCCGCCGGCGGACCGGCGCGACCGACCGGACGGAAAACCCATCCGCGGCGCCTGACCCGCCCCACCGCAGCCGAAATGCCGACAGGGCGGCCGACCACCCACAATAGACACTATTATTTTGAATAGGAGGCGGTTGCATGGCCCCGACTTTCACGCACCTGACCGGCACCGTCGCCGGTGACGTGGAAGTCCGCTACACCCAAGACGGCATCGCCGTCTGCCGCTTCCTCCTCACCCAGACCCCCACGCAGTGGGACGCCGCCGCACAGAAATGGCACGACCTCGACCCGATCACCTACATCTGCACCGCCTGGCGAAACCTGGCCCGCAACGCCGCCGAATCGCTCGCCGACGGGATCACCGTCCTGGCCAAGGGACGCATCACCGCAGTCAAGGACGACTCCGTCTACCTGAGCGTCGACGACCTCGGCATCAGCCTGCGCCAGCGCATCGCCTACACCGAAACCAGCCTGCCCAGTCCGAACGCCGCCCGCCCGGTCGCCGCTTCCCCGGCTCCGCAGCCTGCCGCCACATCCCCACCGGCCACCGGGCCGAACCACCTGCCCGCCTGGTGGCAGCAGAAACCGGCCACCAGCCGGCCCTAGCCCCGCTCCTCCGCCCCTCCGCCCCTCCGCCCCTCCGCCCCTCCGCCCCTCCGCCCCTCCGCCCCTCCGCCCCTCCGCCCCTCCGCCCCTCCGCCCCTCCGCCCCTCCGCCCCTCCGCCCCTCCGCCCCTCCGCCCCTCCGCCCCTCCGCCCCAGGCGGGCATCCCCTACGAGGAACCGCCAAGGGGTTCGCGGGAGCACACCACTACTCCGGCTCATCCGGCCTTATCAGCATCTGTCAAGTACCAGTGCAGGTCATGGGGTTGAAGCTCGTGCAGGCACGTACGGCACGGTTCCGGTCGGGACAGGGCGAACTGTGCCGCAGGAAGCGGGCGTGCAGTTCCCTTCGATCCCTCTACGGCAGCCGATACAGACGCAGATGCGGACCTCTGAAGAGGAAGTTCCAAAGTGCGAGCGCGGAGGGCGGGTGCGCTGTCAATATCAACCGGGGAGGAAACATGGATGATCGGATTGCCGCCGGACTGGCAGAGACGATCCAGGCGCTCCGCAGTGAGCTCACCGCTGCGATGCGCAGTGGCCACAACGAGGCCCTGCGGTTCGAACTGGGGGCCGCGGAGCTGAACGTCACTCTGGCGATCACCCGAGAAGCCTCAGGGGACGCCGGGCTACGGTTCGGCGTGGTCTCTTTCGGCACAAAGGGGCAGGCCGGGGACCAGACCACCCACCAGCTGTCGCTGTCTCTGACACCAGTCACCATCGACGGCAACGGTCGGGCCGCATCAGTCCAGGTCAACGCCCGAACAACAGATGAACCGGACTGACGCTCCGCAGCGACGGAGATCGAGACGAAGGGCAGCCGGTGCTCAGCGAGAGACGGGTAGTGGAGATCTATGAGCCTCAAACGGGCTCAGTCGGCTCCGGCTACCTGATCAACGACTACACGGTGCTGACCGCGCGGCACATTGTCCAGGGCGCCCTACCGGATGACGGGCCACTCACTCCCCCGCCCCAACGGGACGTGGAGCACGGGCTGGTTGGTCTCCCACGGAGCTACCCGCGTTGCCGTATCCGGCCGTTACATCGCGGCGGCCAGGTGAGTTTCAACGACGCTGTCGTTGCATGGTGGTCATCCCGGATCGATGTCGCCCTGCTGGTCATCACAGACACCACAGGATGGGAAACCGTGCGGGCCGGCAACAGCGGGGCCTTTGGCAAGCTGCCCATGTGGGCGGATGTAACCGGGGGGCATCCGTTCGAGGTCACCGCAGTGGGGTTCCCTGACGGCGACGTGGACGGACGGATACGTGAGTCCCGGCAGATCAAAGGCTTCGTCACACCGCTGTCTGGCGTGAAGAGCAACCGCTGGGTCGTCCAGATCGAGGGCGGAGCCCGACTCGCGAGGCCGAATGGCGGCAGCACCTGGGCCGGCATGTCGGGGGCGGCACTGTTCGCCGACGATCTGCTCATCGGAATCATTGAATCGGACAAGGCCCCCGGCCATCCCGAGCGAAGAGAGCTTTGGGCCCTTCCAGCCAGGGCCTTCGCCGACGATCCGCACCTGACGGCCTGGGTGAAACGTTGGGGCAATACCTGGATCCGATCTCCGGCAGACCCCGGCGACCCCGTACGGATGCTGCGCCGGATCGTCGATGCCAACCAGAGCCTGCCAGTGCTGGACGGCGCATCCACGTCGAAGATCGCGCAGGCATTGACAGCGCTGCAGCATGCGCGCGACGACCAGATGACCACACGGCGAGCCGTGGGACGCACCCTGGCAATGATGCGCAGTAAAGGCGTGCTCCACGACGATCTCGACTTCGAGATGTGGGAAGTCGTCTTCAGATCGTTGCGGGAACTGCGCACAGCACTGGCGGATGCCTACACCGAACTGGTCGTCACGGGGCCAGAGTCAGTGAGGGCTGCGATCGACGCCATGCTCACCACGATCCGCAGCTACCTGGGACGGCATGAAACGTCCTTCCACCACCACTCCACTGAGGGAACCGGCAGCTGGCTGCAGGTACAAAACAGCTGGCCGGGTCTGCCGCGCGCCTCCCTTGAACTTCTTGCGGTGCGCGAAACCCTGGCCGCGCTGATCTACCCGCTCAATCAGTACGCCGAAAAAGGCGAAGTCACTGAACCAGCGGCTGACGGAAACGTCTGGGCGGCCGCCAGCATTGAGCTCACCACCACCCAACCCACCTACTTATCACCGGCAAGAGCCTATTACGGTTTTGTCGCGGGCCATGCCGCATCGGGGGCGCCGTTGGTATCGATGACAGTACTGGCAACCGCGCTGGAAAGTGAGCTGCGCTCGTTGCGTACGGCCGCGCTCGAAGAGATCGCCTACCGGGCCGGACAGGGAGATATACCTGCGGCGAGAGCACTTCTCGATCTCCTGGGGCACCAGGACCGAGAGTTGCGCACACGAGCCGAGAACACGCTGCATGAGCTGCCCCTGGACGCCGCCGAGGACCGCCACGTTGCGCACCTTATCGTTGTGGCCCGCGACCCGCTGAAGGGCTGGGCCACGTCCTATGACGTGGCGCGGGACCAGGACAGGAATACGCGAGTACGTGCTGCGGCCCTACGGCTGCTGGCGCCATGGAAGGCAGTACTTGACCATCTTTCCGGACTCGACTTCGACTGAACCCGTCGGTGACTTCCTGGAGCCTTGGGCCCCTGCCGCTTCCCGGCTTCCGGCGCCGCAGCGTCCGCAATGCGTTCCGGCCGCTAATCCCGGGCGTACCGGAACTCTCCGCCATACAGAGCGCAGCATTCGCAGGCCCGGCCGACCACCGCATAGAGGTCACCCGCACGCTGCCCGGCCCGGACGGCAACCCCCGATACCGCGCAGCTTGCTGACCCGGGCCGCGGCAGTACGGCCGGTTCCCGCGCATGGGCGGCCCCTGCAGCCGCGTATACGCCAAGACGGGTGTGGTCTCCCAGCACCTGAACGCCGAGGGTCAACCGCCTCAAGCGCGAGCTCAGCCGTCCGGTACGGATCCTGAAAGCTCACGGGACTTCGCAGCGACGAGGGAGCGGACCGAAGAAGCGTCCTCCCTTCCGTGCGGCGCCCGGCCGTCTCCGCTCGGATCGGCGGTGAGTGACTGCCCGTCAAGGGCCGGACGACCGACGTGGTCAAGCAGTGGCATGCCAGCGCGCCGGTGCCGTACAGCCGGTCATACGCCACCCTGCCCCGCGCCGGTGACCGGACGGGCAACACGCGCTGCGCCCTGGTGCTGGGCAGCTACACTCCCCTTCCCGGCCTCCTGCTCCCGGGCGGACGCCGGCCGCGGCTCGCCTGCCTGCACGCGGAGGCGAAACAGGTGCGCGGCGACAGCTTCCGCGCCGACCCGCGCATCGCCGATCCGGTCCGGCACGCAAAGACGTGCGCAGTCGGCCCGGGCGGAGTCGACCTGGGCGTCGTCGGCCCGGAGTTCACCGCCCTGCACCACCAGATGCGCGAAGCGCTGACGATGAAACCCCTCAAGAAGCCCGGGCCGGCCCGCGGCAGCGGCCGCCGCCCGACGTGCGACCACTGCAGCTGACGCCACCGCCGCCCGTCAGGGGGATACTCCATGACGATGACTACGGCCCAGCGCATCCTCGACCTCGCCGCGGCGGCACCGGCCAGCCGGGACGAGGACCTGGTGGTGCTCCTGCGCGAGGCGAACGGGCTGTACCAGCAAGGCCTCAAGGAGCTGCACCGGGATGCGGCAGCACGTCTTGCCGGGTCGCCCACCGCGGACCTGGTGACCGCAGCGGAGGCAGCCGGTATGCCCTGTGATGCCGCGCAGGGCCGTGACGAGGTGATCCTGCTGCTGGCGCTGGCCGCATGGGAGATGACGCCGGCCGCCATGGCGTACACGCAGATGGCCGAGGCCGCCGCTCGCCGCGGTATCTGCCTGATACCCGAGGAATAGGGCCGGGCCGCCGGCACAGCCGCCCGGGAAAGTTGCGCGCCGGCTGGACCACCGACCGAGACTCCTGCCATTATTTGCTTTGCGGGCCGGGCCGGCCGGCCCAGTGCCGACAGGACGGACGGTTGTGCCATGACCTCGCGCCGCGAGCCCCGCCTGGCCGACGCCGCCGAGATCGCGGCCGAACAGGGCCTGACACCCGCGAGGATCACCGGCCTCTACACGGGGCGCGCACAGAACGCGGCCGGCACGACATTCCCCGAGCCGGCCGGCAAGCGCGGCCGCGCGCGCCTGTGGGACCACGCGGAAGTCACCGAGTGGTTCGCCCACCGGGCGCCGGCACGGCTCGCTGCACACACACCGCCCTCGCTCGACCCCCAGACGCTGCTGAACGCGGCCGAAGCCTCGAGGTATCTCGGGTACAAGAACTCCAACCAGGTCACCACCTTCGTGCGCGACCACCCCGGCTACTTTCCCGAACCGGACGCGGTCGAGGAGAAGGGCACGGCCGAGAACCCCTACCGCCGGCAGCTCTGGAAGGTGCAGACCCTGCAGGAGTGGGCGGCCACCCGGCCCGGCCGCGGCAGGCGGGCGGGAGCCAAGGCCGCACCGCCTCTTCCCGACGTTCCCCTCCACGGCGATCCCGACGAACTGCTGGGAGCCAGCCAGGCGGCCGCCCTGCTGGGGTTCAAGAGCATCAGCTCGTTCTCCAGCAGCCTCTCCCAGGGCAACCTCCCGCTGCTGAAAACCACGGACGGCATCGCCGAGAACGCCGGACGCCAGAACGGGCGCCGGCGCTGGACACGCCGGCGCATCCTCGATCAGGCGGCCCAACGGTCCCGGAAGTAACACCCCGGCGCTGAGCGCACCGACGCCCACCGCCCCCTGAACGCGGCTCCCGGCCAGGGGAGTCGGCCCCCTGCGGGCCGGGTGCCGCACGACGGCCGGCACGGCTCGCCACCGTGCCCCGCAGCAGCCGCGGCCGCTGCGGACCCCCCGCCCCTGGGCACCCGGGCCCTGTCTGCACATACGGCGCGGCAGCCTGCCCGCCGGGTCCCCAAAATCCTCAGCCCGCCTTTCCGCGCCCCCTTTGCCCCGACCACCGGCCCTACCACCTAAGCGTTGCCGTTTCGTGACCGTGGTCGGGGCTCAGTGGTCGGGCCTCTGGTCGGGCCCCGCTGGTTTCATCACCAGCAGCCAACGGGACCGGCAGCCCCGCCGCCGGCCGCGAAAGGAGCACCCATGAGGAGCGCTGCCATACCGGCCGGCCCCCAAGTTCCCCGGCCCGGCCGCACACGGAAGGGACTTGCGTGACCAGCCCCGCGCCCAACACTCCCGCCACGGGCCTGGCGCCCAGCACCGTCGACCCCCTTCGCGGCCAGGTGCTGGCCGCCCTCGCCCAGCACCGCATCGCCACCACCGGCCAGCTGCGCCAGATGCTCCGGCCCGCCGGTACACGCCAACTGCTCTCCCGCGTCCTGAACCGGCTGCGATCCGAAGGACTCGTCGCCTGCTCGGAGCTGCCGCACGCCAACCGCACGCGCACCAAAGCCTGGTACCTCACACGGGAAGGCTCACGCCTGACCCGCGACCTGCCCGTGCTGCGCGGACGCCCCCCCTACACCGTCGCCTCCCCCGCGGCCGCGTCGCTGAAGATCCCCCACACCCTCGCCGTCGTGCGCGCCCACCTCGCCTTCGCCGCAGACGCCCGACAGCGCGGAGACGAACACGGCCCCCACGACTGGACCCCCGAAGTCGCCCACCACCTCGGCGACGGCCAACGCCTCATCGCCGACGCCCTCATGCACTACAGCCTGGCCCGCCCCGACGGCGGCAGCACCAAACTCCGCGCCTTCATCGAAATCGACCGCACCACCATGAGCAGCGAACGCATGGCCTCCAAACTCATCGAGTACGCACGCTTCCACCGCTACCAACCCACCCCCGCCGGCCGCCGCACACCCGCCCCGTCGCTGGAGGGGCCTGCATGGATGCGCTGGTATCCCCTCTACCCCCGCATCCTGTTCATCCTCACCGGCGCCACCCGCCGCACCCTGAACAACCGCACCACCGACCTCAGGTCCATGGCCGACATCCACCCCGCCGTCACCGACCTCGCCCGCCACACCCCCCTCGCCGCCGCCATTCTCGAAGACCTCGAACAACACGGGCCTGCTGCCCCCCTCTGGACACCCCTCACCGGAACCCCGGAGCCACGGCCCTGGACCGACCTCTGACAGACGCAGCCAGGCCCCCGAGGAGGCGACAGCCACGGTTGCCTCACGTGCGGCGCCTCCTGCACAGCAACGTGCGCCCGGATCAACGAGCCCGGCACAGCGCCGGGTTGCTTCTGGGCAGAGCCTGGTACTCCAGCTGCAGACCGTGATCCGGGAGAGGCGCGTCGGCGAGGGAGGGCCGTTATTCCAGCCACATTCCGTCGCGCATGATGACTCTCCCGCGCAGTTCCGGCTCGCCGCGCCAAGCGCGCACAGTCCCCGGGGCCACGCGTACATACAGAAAGGAACCCTCTTCCACGCGCGGATCCCACCCGAACTTGTCGGCGAAGGCCTCCGCTGCGCCTCCGGGCACCTCCTGGTCCGCGAAGCACTCCGCCTCCCCCTGGAGGAGCACCACGTCGAAGGTGTCCGGCAGCGCCAGGCGCACACGCGGCTCCTTGCGGACGTTGCGCGCCGTCACGGACGTGGCGCTGGTGCACATCCACACTGCTCGTCCATCCCACAAGAACCACAGCGGCACCTGGTGCGGCCCGTGATCAGGGTGAGCCGTCGACACCCATACATCCCGCTCGGTAACAAGCCGCTCCAGGGCGTCGCGCATACGCACCGCCCTCTGGCGGCGAACGATCCCCGTTCTCTCCATGCAGACCGACCCTAGCCAGCAGGCGCGAAGCGCACCTGAGGCGCAGGACCTACGCCATACGACCGATGCCCCCCCAGCACGCCCCCCACGGCACGTCCCCCTCGGCGCCGCCGTCCTCGAAGACCTCCGACAACACAGGCCTGCCGCCCCCGTCCGGACACCCCTGGCCGGAAACCCGGAACCCCGCCCCCGGACTGACCTCTGCCCCCAGCCGAACAAGCCACAGAACCGCTACCCGCCAGCCGGCCCCGGGCCCGCCCCCGCACACGCGGGAACCGCCTACCCCGCCCACCAGATGCAAGGCCGGACACATTCGAAGGACAACACGCCCCTCCCCCTGCACATCCAAGACGTGACCCCGCTGACACACCTTCACATCCCAAGCCCCCCACCAAAGGATGAAGCTCAAGCTGACATCGAGACACCCACAACACGATCACCCGATACGCCCCTCACCCCACACCCCCCCGGGACCGGCAATCCAGGCCCGCACGGCCGCCAGAAGCAGCACCACACGACGCCCCGTGCCACCCGCAAAAAGCGGGCAACCGCCCCCCGCAGCCACCACTCCCCTCCCCCGAGACCGCTTCACCGAAGGAGGTACGTCACGCAGGTCCAGCCGTCGTATCCGCGCCGTGCACGCCACCACCGTCCACGACACCCGGGCACACCGGTGCGAGAGGCCGCCAGGACGGGCCGGACCCCGGCCCCCACGCACAAGCGGGTGGCAACGATCACCCGGTGCCGGAGCCGTTCCGGGGAACAGCGGGCGAGGAGCCCGCGGTGCACGGCGGGCGCGGCACTGACGCGCAGGGTGTAGCCCTGGCCGCGCTGCACGGTCACCCCCTGGTCGAGCGGCCCGCTCGGCAGGCTCCCGGTCAGCGGCGCGGAGGAAGTCGGCGACCTTGCCCGGCATGTCGAGGGTGACCGGCAACTCCGGGCCCGGGACGTCCCCCTCGATGGTGATGTGGTCGGGCATGAGGTCGGCGACAGCCGTGCGGACGGCGTCGCGGCCGACGTCGCGGCCCCGGGCGAGGGCGGCGATCGAGCGGTCTTCCAAGTACGCGGTGCGGACGGCGTCGGTCTTGTCGGCCGCCACCGCTTAGCCAGCTCACCGGTTACCGCCGGGGACGCCCCGGACGAGGCTGCAGAGCGGCGACCCACAGCATGTTCCATGAGTCTTCACAGGCCGATCAAACATGGCCAGCCGGCGGTGAACCGCGCGTGATTGAAGGAGACCTAGCCGCCGGGGGATCGTGCATAGGATCGGGTCGTGGCAGGCAAATTGATCGGTAAAGGACCCTTGCGCGGCTACCTGCTTGAGGAGGTGCTGGCCTGGCTGTTGCGCTCCAGCGGCTTCGAGGTCCTGACGGCGGACGACGACAAGGACAAAGAGCCGTGGAAAGTGCTGAAGGATGACAAGAACGGCCTGCTGGTTCGTGGACGCGGTGCCTGGCACCAGGTCGACGCCCTCGGACAGTTCCGGTACGTCCCGCCGTTCTCCCTGCCGGTGCGCTTGTTTGTCGAGGCAAAGTACTTGACCACAGCTCCAGTTGGCCTGCCCACCGTACGCAACGGCCACGGTGTGATCCACGATGTGAACGAGGGCGAGACCACCACGCTCACCGCTCCGGGAACCGGTCGGCCACGGACGCGATACCGCTATAGCTACGCGATCTTCTCCACATCCGGCTTCAGCCCCGAGGCGCAGGACTACGCGCTCGCCCACCAGATATCCCTGATCGACCTCTCCGCGCCGGACTTCGCCGTCCTGCGGACTCTCGTCAAGAACACGGCCGACACGATTCATGCAGTGCTCGACGCCACCCCGGCGGTCGAGCGGCCGAAATTGCACGAGATACGGACGTATCTCCGCTGGCCACTCCTGGACATGGACCCAGGCGACGTGGAACTGCCCGGTGCGATCCGCGGCCCCCTCGATTACCTGGCGCAAGCCCTGTACAGCCGATCGCAGCTCGGTCTTGTTCTGGCCTTTCCAGCAGCACCTTTCGTCCTGGGACTGGCCTCGGACCACCTCTACGACTTCGTGGAATACGCGAGAGCGCACCCCACACACGCGGTGCGCCTGCGTCGCATCAATCAGGCAGCCTCACACCCCGTTTGGGAGCTGCGCTCCGCGGAGCACCCCGAGGCATACGCGTTGCGGTTCGGACTGCCGGAACGCGTGGAAGCCTGGGTTGTCGAGCAAGACGAAGGAATGCCCTCACGAACCCGGTACATCAAGCGCAGCATGCTGTCGACCATGACCCTGTACTGGATGGACGGGGAGCACGCGCAGACCTTCCAACTCCGCTACGAACCAGGCGAACTCCGCCTCGACGGCTGACCGCCAGCACGCGACGCCCTCCCAGCGCCCGGGCCCGTCGGGGCGACCGGACACCGAGGCAGATGGAGGAGCAGACCAGCCTACGATGCACGCCTTGGAGAGCCGCGGTGTGCGCTGCCTTGAAGTATCTGCGGACAGCATCCGGCGGTCTCGCACAGGGCAACTTCGCTGAGAGCGCTGTCACCGGAAGAGCCGGGACGGGGAGTGGGAGCGGAAGTTGGATGGGACTGGGGGTGGCGATGCGACGGACGCTCTAGGATGGGCCGACCGGGGTTGGGATTGAAGCGCCAAGAACCCTTGCAACGCAGGCTGCGGGCTCGCGAAGGATGATCGGCGCGGAAGTTGGAGCGGTCGCGCAGTGCACCTGAACAGCTTTAGCGTCAGTGGTTTCCGCTCGTTGACCGACGTCGCGGACATCCCCATCAGGAAGCCCACGATCCTCGCCGGGCACAACGATGGCGGTAAGAGCGCACTGCTGAACGCTCTTGCTTTTCTGCTCGGCAAGCATACGTTGGCGGAGGACGACCGCACATACCTGAGCGTCGAAGGGGAAGACGAGTCCGCGCTGCCGGTGCGGTGCGAGGAGACCGCCGTCGTCGGATCGTTCACCCTGGACACTTGGGAGCAAAAGGTGTTCGGGCTCCCCGAGCAGGTTCAGTTGCGCCGTTGTTCGGGAGAGGAGTTGGTTCCCTGCCTGGAGATTTGGCAGCGCCTTCCGGATGATGAGCGGTTGCACGATCTGTCGCAGCACCTGGCAACAGGCTTGAAGGACTTGGTGAAAGAGTTCGAACTCACTCCCGCATCCACGCGCAAACCGGACCTGGAGCAGGCTCTGCGGGCCTACGGGCGTGAGAACGCCAGCTCTGAGGGCTGGGCGCCCGCCCCGTCCGGTCTCGACAAACGTATGCCGCGGTACCTTCCCTTCGACGGCAAGGTGGCCAAGCCGGATGACGCCGTCAAGACCGCGCTGGTCGGCCGCTTCCAGAGCCACATGACCGATCCGGAACTCAAGGGCAAGCTCACCGCCATCGAGGACGAGGTCCAGGACCGGTTGCGCATTGACGCCAAGTCCCTGTGCGACCACATTCAGACACGCTGCCCGGATCTGACGAAGGTCTCCGTCGATCCGGACGTTTCCTTCCAGCAGGGGTTCAAGGCTGCACCGCTGCGTATCGCACGCCGGGCCGGTGAAGCGGTAGGGCTGGATCGGACCGGCTTGGGCAGCAATCGCCGTATCTCTCTGGCCATCTGGGAATGGACCAGCGAGTTGTTGGCTGAGGAAGAAGACACAGCTCCCGCCACGACCCCAGGTGGGCGCGGGGCGTCCGAACCGCCGCCCGTGCAGACGATCGTGGTGTACGACGAGCCGGATACGCACCTCGACTACACACACCAGCGCAAGATCATGCAGCTGATCCGTGCGCAGAGCAAAGTCCGGAACGTCAGCGTCCTGGTGGCAACCCACTCGATGAACCTCATCGACGGGGTCGATATCTCCGATGTGGTGCATCTGAAGCTGGAGAACTACCGCACCGTGGTGGAACGGCTCGGCGCAGGGCTTCTCGGTGACGAGATCGATGCACACCTGGGGAAGATCGCGGCCACGGTCGGACTGCGAAACTCTGTGCTGCTGCACGAACGCTGCTTCCTGGCCGTAGAAGGCGAGACCGAACAGCGCGCCTTCCCGCTGTTGTTCCGGTTGTGCGAAGGGCTGTCACTGCAGGCTGCCGGCATCGCTCTGTGGGCTTGCTTCAACAACGAAGGTGCCCTCCACCTGGCCCGGTACCTCGCCAAACACGGTCGCACGATCATGCTGGTCGTCGACGCCGACAGCCGCAACGTGAGCAAGGGCATCTTCAAGACGCCCAAACTCACCCAGTTCTTCGGACCCCACGCCCGCCGCTACGTGACCTTCCTGGGAGAACCCGAGGACAACGCACCGCAGGAAGAGAAGTTCAACGAGCTCGAAGAACTCTTCCGCGACGACGTATGGGCTCAGGTAGCCAACAAGATCTGGGCCAAGGACGACGGCGCCTGGCAGCCTGCCGACTTCGCTGCCCTTCGAGGCCAGGGCAAGTTCAGCGGAGCAGTCCAGGAAATGCTGCAGGAGAAAAGCGCGAGCGGCCCCGGCGGCAAACCCGAGATGATGTACGAGTTGGCCATGGCACTGGAGGACGCGAACGATGTACCCGAGCAGTTGCGAAGCGTCTTCAAACGACTCGGAGAACTAGCGTCCTGAGGTGTCCTCGCATGACCTCGCCGCCTCCGGAACCGGAAGGACGCTTGCGGCGGCGTGCCTGCATTCTCTCCTTGCGTTGCTCCAAAGTCGGAGTAACCCACTCGTGCCACCCCACGGGCGGCTTCCATCGCTGCATGTGCTCGCGTTCATCAACCCCACACCAACGGCAGCCGCTGGGCGCAGGTATCCGCAGGTCAGACCCCTCAGTGGACATCTCCACTCCTTCCCCTGAAAACATTCTGCCCGCTACCACTGACATCACCCTCGCCACCCAATCGCCCTGTCGGAGCGAGGACTCGCAGCGAGCGGAAGCCTTTGCATCCTCACTCTCCGACAGGCTTCCCGTGGATGCCTCCCGGGGACAGGCCAGACGCCTCCCAAACGCCTGACTCGTGTGGTGAAGCGCTTGTCGGTAGCAGAGGGTGGGCGAGAGCGACCTGGAGCGAGACCTCACCGCCCATCCGGCCGCTCTCGGCAAGGGCGACGGCAGGAATATGGACCCGCTCGAAGAGACCTTGTGGCCTAGAAGACGCCGCGCGCGGCCAGAACGGCGCCGGTGAGAGCCGGCCCCCTCCGCAGCTGCAGCTCCCGATCACCTGGCCCCGGACGCGGTCTCTGATTGGCTGTCATGGAAAGCGAGACTCGGCGGGCAGACGCCCCGGTTTGCAGAGGCAGCCCTCAGCACCGGCGCCAAGCGCACAGGCCCACCCGCGCGGGGCAAGGCCCCCCAGCAGGGAAGAGACGTGATTCGGAGGTATCGCGACGGGTTCTGACCGCGCAGGGAACCAAACAGCAGGGAGCAGGGAGCAGGGAAGGGGCGCGGATCTTCCGGGACGTACCGCGGCCGACGGTGAACGAGTGGCTCCATGACGCCGCCCCGTTCGGACCGACGAGGGCCTTCAGCCTCGAAGCTACATGATGGTCCGCTGGCAGAGGAGTCGGTGGACCGATTTCGTGCTCTGGGCTGAGGTTGCGCAGAAAAACACGCGCTAAGCGTCCAGGTCTGTGCGCCAGGTCCGGATCGCCGTGGCTGCATCACGCAGCGCTGCTTCGCCCACTCGGATCTCGCCTGCCAACGCCCACAGGGCTTGGGGCTCGGGGGCGACCGGACGCCCGGAGAGTTCCATGTACGCCTGCGCGGCGGACCAGCCGATCACCAGGTTGTAGTCGGCGAACGGCCTGAGGACCAGCGCGAGGTACAAGAACGTCGCCGCGCGTGCCTCGGGCTCCTCGTAGTACGGCGTGCCCGCGAGCTGCTCGTAGCGGTGGGCCGAGCCCGTCCAGTGCAGGGCTCCCCAGTCGCTGATGTCGACGTCGGCGGGCGCCGCCTCGGACTGGATCGTCAGGAGCCATCCGGGGTCCACGTAGACGATGGGGCTCACCGCAGGCCTTCGGGCGCGTCCGCGACGGCCGCCTTCGCTACGGAGTAGGCGCCGCGGGCGGCGGTCAGGAACGCTTCGCGGTCCACCTCGGAAATAAGCACCGTGCGGGCGAGCGAGCGCGTGGAAACGCCCTTGGACGCGGCGTAGGCGTTCAGGCGCTGAAGCTCGTCATCGGTGAGATCCACAGAAATCTTCGGCATGCCTCCAACAGTAGAGGCACCAGTGGAGGCACGCCAGGGGTTCCCGGTGCGGCGGCCATCCGTGAGACGCACGCCGCTGCGGCCGGAGGCATCCGTCGCCCCGGTCCCCGCGCCGGCGGTCTTACGGTCCGGTCAGTCCGATGGCCGAGGACCGGAGCGCGGCCGTTTCCCTGCCGGGTTCGACCGGGGGCCGGCCGCGTTCCCGTCGGGGCTCAGTAGCCCCGTGACTGGTACAGCGCGTGGACCTGGCCCTGACCGGCCGCTTTGCCGGCCATGAGTGTCACGGACGGTTCGCTGCGGGACGTAGCGGGCAGCGCGGCGGTGACCTGCAGCGTCCGGGCGGGTCTGTGTGAAGGTTGTTTTGTGCCGGGATGGACGGCGTATCCTGCGGCAGGTGACCGGCCCTGTTGCAGTGGATGAAGCCCGGGAGAACGCCCTCGACAGGGATCTTGCGGCGGTTACCGATGCTTTCGGTCTCGGTGAGGTCACCGGGGCGCCGCGGTACCTGGCGGACGGCCTGATGAACCGGAACTGGCAGATCAGCACCCGTCGGGGCCGCTTCGCGGTGAAGCAGATCATCGACGTGCCGCTGGAGGCCGCCCGCCGCAATCTGCGCACGCTGTCGGCGCTGGCCGCGGACGGCATCCCCGTGTGCACACCGGTCATCAGCACCAGGGGCGACACCGTGACCGAGGTCGGCGGCCGCGGCACTGCGTGATCGAGTGGGTGGAGGGTGCCCACGTACGCGGCAGCGACCTCGCTGTGGTTCAGGTGGTCCTGCTGGGCAAGCAGCTGGGCCGCATCCACCGGGCCCTGGCCGTGTACGCGCCCGCCCCGGTCCCCGCCGCCCCGCCCGGGGCGGAAGTCACCGGCGCGGCGAAGGCGGTCGAGGCCGCCGACCGCTACCTGGCCACCGTGGCCGCACTTCATGCGCCCCGCGCGTTCGACCGCTGCGTTGCCCAGGCGATGGAGGCACGCAAGCAGCTGCTGGAAAAGTACGCAGACCTCCGCCCGCTCGGTGACGTGCCGGCGGGCCCCTACGGCTGGACGCACGGCGACTTCCAGTTCCGCAACATCGTGTGGCGCAACGGGCAGGTGGCCGCAGTCCTGGACTGGGACCGGCTGCGGGTCCGCCCGTACGCCGAGGAAGTCACGCGGACCGCGCAGGTGCAGTTCGGCGTCGGAGGCCGCTTCGATCTGGAGCGGGTCAGTGCTTTCCTCTCCGGCTACCGCACGGTGGTCGATCTGTCCGTCGAGGACCTGGCGGACGGGGTGCAGCGGCTGTGGTGGAAGAGGATGACCGATTTCTGGCAGCTGAGCTTCCACTACCAGCGCGGCGATAACGCCTTCGACGATCTGTTCCTGCACGACGAGGCCCTGCTGCTCTGGTGGACCCACCGCCTGGACCAGGTCCGGGCCGCTATAACGCGATGACCCCGGCCGCCCGCAGCACGGGCAGGCACGGCCGGGCGAAGCGTCCGGCCCGCGTGCGTGCCCTGTTACCCAGCCCCGGATCCGGCCGGGACGCGTGCAAGGCATGCGACACCGCCGCCCCTCAAGCCACCCCGCAGGGGCCCGCCGAGTCGCCGAACAGGCCAGCCCCCGGCCCGGGGCACCGACTGCGAAGCGGCGATGTCCCTGTTCAGGCCTGGATCGACGAGCACGGTGCCGACAGCGATGAGTTCGCCTACACCCCCCGCCAACAACTGCTGGCTGAACCGGTTCGAAGCCCAGTTCTCCGCTCTGCGCTCCTTCGCCATCGACGGCACCGACCACGCCGACCACGGCAGCATGCTCCGCCGGTACATAGTCGGGCGGTACCACCACGCTGATGGCCGACGCCCGGGAAGCGTCGTTGACAAGGGCAACGCGACCTGACGGGGCACTAGTTTCGCCGATGTCGTCCGCGGCGCCCGTCAGCGGTTGCCTTCACCCAGGTCACGTCTGTCAATGGCCCTGGTGCGGGAAGGGGGACGTCGCCCTGGCTCCTCCAGAATCTCGTGGAGAACACCTTCTGCTCGTTCTTGGTACGTTCTTTGCGCAGGCACGACGTGAAAGCGCCATGGTGACGCGTGCGTGCGCTGCGGGTAAGCGCGGCGGCGTGCAGGTTGAGGCTGGCAGCCTCCAAGGCGAGGACGAGGACCGCGAGGTCCTCGACTGGCAACAGGTCCAGACACGCGTGGGCGAGGCGGTCGAAGATCCTGCCGCTCATCGGGGCGGTGTGGCTGTCCGCGCGGGCCACTTGTCTGAGCAGGATGGTGATCTCACCGGCCCCCTTTTCGGCTCCTCCTCCACGCAGAACGGCGTCGAGTTGTGCACCGAGCCGGACAGAGGCCAGCGCCAGCGCCAGCGAGGCCACGGCTGTCGGGGGCATCTCGCGGGCACGTTCCAGCAGCGCCCTTTCGTCAAGAGCCGCCGCCCCGCCCTGGTGCAGGATGCGCAGGAAGTGTCCGGCATGCCCGGTGGGCCGCTCCTTGAGCGTGCACGCGAGCACCATCTCGGCGTGCGAGGGCAGTGGGATCTCGTTGAGGGCGCGGAAGAGGAGGGCACCATCACTGGCGCTGCTAATTCTGGCCGCGTGCTCGAGAACCCACCGCACCTCGCGGTGGCCCTCGTCCAGAGCGCTCAGCAGCGACAGGAAGTCGCAGGCCGGGCGCCGGGCCGCGGCCTCGATGAGGACATCGCAGGCGGGCTTCTGGTTGCCGGTCGCATGCAGGTCGGTGATCAGAGCAGCGATGTCGCCGGGCGCACGCGTGAGGGCCGCGCGTTGCAGGACAGCTGCGGCTGCTACGTGGTTACGCGCTGTACGCAACGCGGCTACCAGGGCCACCAGATGTCCTGTGCCGCGCGATTGGGCGCTGTCGAAGACGAAATCGGCGTCCTGCAGCAGGCCCTGGCGCGAAAGACTCTCGATGAGTTCGGTGACGTCAGTTGCGGGGCGGGCCGCGACAGCGGCGGCCTGGAGTTCGCTGGTGAGATCGCACCAGCCTCCGGCTCCCAGTCCGCGGCTGAGCTCCACGATGTCCGACGTCGGACGTTCAACCGCCGCGGCACGCAAGGCTTGAGGAAGTGCTGCCGCCAGATCGGTGGGCACCAACACGGCAACCATGTCCAGCACTTCCGGGACGGGACGGGTGGCGCAGAAGGCACCGATCACAACGGCGACGTGGTCGGACAGCTGCTCCCGGTCGAGGGCCAGCGCGAACGCGGCGGTGTCTGGTGCCGTATGGAATTGCACGGCCGCCTGCAGCAGCTGGGCCCCGCAGTCGACCAGATGAGAGCGGTGCAGTTCAGCTGCCAGCAAGCCCAGGTCGTCGATCGGGCGGGTCAGTGCGAGTACCGGAAGCGCCGCCTTGGCGTGTGCCCCGAGTCCGGCTCTGTCCAGCCCTGCCAGGAGAGCCGCCACCTCATGGACCCTGCGGGACTTGCTGACGGAAGTGACCAGTTCACTCGCCATGGCCCGTTGGGTGCGGGACACCAGATCGCTGACCACGGTGACGAGTTCGGGGACGGAAGCACTGCGGTCGGTGGCCTCCAGTGCAGCCATCAGCGAGGGCACGCCCACCGCTTCCTGCCACAGTCCTTGCACGGTTTCGAGCTGGGATTCCAGCATGTGGCACTGGTCTTCGGCAGCGATCAGTTCAGCCCGTGTGACCGCCAGGGCTTCCTTGAGGTAGGTGATCTCCTGCTGGAGGTCATCGCACTCCCGCCCCAACTGCTCGTATTCGCCCTGCCACACGTCGACTTCACCCTGGTGCGCCAGGGCCTGCTGCTCAAGCTCGAGGACCAGGCCGTTGCAGCGGGCCTCGGTGTGCGACAGTCGCTGCATCCGGTCCAGAAGTGCTTCCTCCAGCGCCTGGGCATGCGCCCGCTTGCGCCGGGCTTCCTCATCAGCAGCGGCCAGCTGGTCTTCCAGCTTCTGCCTCTTGCTCGCCGGCCTGTTGGACTGCAGTGCCTCTCGGTGCAGCTCACGGATGCGCTGCTCCGCCTCGGGCGTGATCGGTGAACCGGCCTCCCGAAGATCAGCGATCAGCGTGGCGACGAAGTCCCACTGCGCAAGCCGCTCCCCCTTGAGGTAACGGGTGAGCGTACTGGCGTCCAGGTGACGGCGTGCGGCATAGCGCCGTACGCTCACGCGCAGACTGGAGAAGAGCAACCGGAGGTCCTCGACAAAGGCCCGTTTCTCCGCTGTGAGGTCCCGGCTCAGCGGTGACAGGCGCGTCGCCCCCGTGGTGTTGCTGGTGCTCATGCCACTGCCCCTGTTCCGTCAACTGCACCCAGTATCAGGTCTGTTCACTTCTGCAGCAGCCGCAAAGCGTTGACACCTGTAGTCGGCAACACCTCGCTTGCTGCCAACGCGGGACGTCAACAGCGGACCGGCCCCGGGTGCATGGCGAACCGGACACCATGGACAGCGGGGCCGACGAGAAGAAGACGGCAAGGACCGCGCAGGAGGAACAGGCGAGCATGACATGCCACAGTGAACCGGAGCCGCAACAGAACACACCGCCGCCTCAGCCCGACCCGCCAACCACACTGCTCAGTCAGCGCGCCGCGGTGATCCTGCTGCTGGGCGTGCTGGCGGCAGCTGCGGCGGCGGTCCTGACCGTGCTGGCCGGCGGCTCCCTGGCCGGCGGACTCCTCGCCGGAGGCGGCGCGTTCGGCGCCGGCGTTCTGTTCTTCAACGCGATCATCGCCTGAAGGCCAAGGGTGCCGCCGTGGTGCTCTGCTTCACCATCCGGACGCTGAGGTGATCCCGAGCTTCCCAGGGGCCACTGCCGCGGCCAGAACACGGGCGGGCGCTGGCGGCCGGCCGACAGCCCTCTCGCGCCTCGCAGCCAGTCGGCGGCTTCCCCACAGGGCAGACGGCACGCGGAGTTCAACCGCTGCGTCTACCCCGTGCGCTGACGGCCCCACTCGTCGCGCCCGGGTCCGGTCAGCGTGCGGGAAGTGCCAGCAGCACGCGTGGAACAGAGGCGCCCGGGGGATGTGCGAGCGCAGGTCACCGAGTGTCTTCCAGCCCCAGCTCTCGTACAGCGCCCGCACCTTGGGATGTTGCCGGTCGACGAGGAGGGTGGCGCGCTCCTCGGTGCGCCGGGCCAGGAGCGTGTCGTGCAGGCGGCGGCTGAGCCCGGTTTTGCGCCAGGGGGCGCGGACCATGAGCTCGCTGAGCGCGTAGGTGCGGCTGCCGTTCTCCTCGGTGACTTGCCGGGGCATGTCGGTGAGCAGGCCGCGCCACCACCGTGCGTCGGCCGCCAGCGGGGCCCCGTAGGCATAGCCGGCCACCTGGTCGTCGGCGTAGCCGACGGTGCAGGTCCATCCGGGGCGCCGGCTCCAGCCGTCCAGTCCCCGGGCGAAGCGGTCGACGGCGGCGAAGGGGCCGGTGCGTGCTGCCGCCTCGTAGATCTCGGCGTAGACATCCAGCAGCAGGGGCCGCAGGTCTGCGGCCTCATCGTGCACCTGGAACCCGCCTGCCTTCCAAGCGGCGTGTGCGTGGGGCGCGCTGCGGTACGGAGACAGATATGCCTACGAAGCGACCCAGAAAGTCGCGTAAGCGCACGCGCGAGATCCGACAGCAGAGCCGGGCCGCCGGCACTCATTACACCGAGGCGATGAGGGCGAACGACCGTCTTTGGGCGGGCAGTCGGCAGTTGTCACCGCGCGGCACCCCCGTTCGCACCCTTCTGCTGCCGCTGTTCCAGGAAGCCCTTGAAGGCCTGTTTCACCTGGAGACGCTGCTCCTGCGGCTCCGGAATGTTCTGGTCCTCAACCACAGGGGGGAATTGCTGGATGTCATGGGGTACGCGGGGGTGCCGATCCCCGGCGCGCCGATCGAGGACGTCAGCGAGGCGTACTGGCGGGTGCGCGCCGCCCTGCCCGAGGGGACGGAGGAGTTCGCGGACGGGGCCCTGGAGGAGTACCCGCCCACGGCCAATGTGCTGCTGCTGGCGGGCCCCTGCGACGGCGGGAGGGTCATGCACTTGACCACCCTTGATGTGGCCGAAGCGGACCTCACGCTGCTCACCGAGTCCGCCGACGCACTCGACCGCGCGGCCGGCCCGCGACCTGGCCCGGAGTTCGAGGCGCTCACAGAGGCGCTGGGCGAACTCGGGCGCGTGCCCTACTACTCGTGGATGCCCTCGGGGGACGAGGGCACCATCGCGCGCTGGGTGCGGCGGGCGCTGTCGGCAGTCCTGTACTCGCCCTTCGAGGGCCCGCACGGCGCGGCCGACCACGAGACGCTGTCCAACGTGCTGCGATACGCCGAGGGCCGGGAGTACGTCGAGGTGGACGAGGACGAGGAGCAGGCAGCCGAGCGCGTGCTGGCGAGCATGATGCGCGCCGCGCTGGACGACCTTGCAGTCGAGGACGAGGTTGAAGCCACCACGCGCCCACGAACGGCCCATGAGCACGATCAACACGGACGAAGGCGGCGCATGACCACGGAAGAACTGACTTTCGATGAGCAGGACGAGCTCGTCGTGCTCTTGTCCACCGGCTTCGGACGATGCCCGAGGACGAATTCGAGGCCACCTTCCGAAAGCTCGACCGGCCCCACCAGCTCGAAGTCGAGGATGCCGTCCGCGAGTTCGCCAGCAGAGCCGTCGGCGCCGGCAATTGGGATCAGTAGGCACGAGGGAGCCCCGGCGGCACGGTCGGCCGCAAGGGCTGAGCTGGTGTCCGTCTGCCGGGTCGGTCCGTCAGATGACCTTTTTCTCCTCGGTGACCATCACGGCCACTGAGTCCATGTCGATGAAGCGTGCTTCGTCGGGGTTGACCAGCATCCGGTAGTTCTCGGAGGCGAAGAAGGCATCGTGGTCCTCCCAGCCCTCGAACCAGATTTCCGTCAGGCCGTCGTAGGCCCGGTGCGGGTAGTTCGCGGCGGGGACCGGGTGGGACACCGTGTACTTGCGCACGTAGCGTTCCGCCTCCGGGATGGAGGTGAACAGCGGCGCGTGCCTGTCCCGGTGGTGCTCGACGAAACGCTCGTAGGACATTCCCTCGACACGGTTGATCATGAAGATGAGCTTCAGCATGGAGTTAACCTAAAAGCTCACATCAATGTCAGGGGCAAGGGGGCCCAGAGCATGAGAGGAATGCGGCATGCGGATCGGTGACCTGTCCGCCCGGACGGGAGCCAGCCGTCGGTCGCTGCGCTACTACGAGGAACAGGGCCTGCTCGTCAGCTCCCGTTCGCCCAGCGGACAGCGCCACTACGAGGACGAACACGTCCAGCGGGTACGCCTCGTGCAGGCGTTCCTGGCGGCGGGCATGTCCAGCGGCACCATTGCCGAGATGACGCCCTGCATGGCCGAGCCGAACGAGGACCGGGCGCGGCAGGCTCTGGAGATCATGAGCCGCGAGCGGGCCCGGCTGTCCCAGGCCATCGACCACCTCGCCGCCGCCAGAAACGCGCTGGACAACCTCATCGAGGACAACCACGCATACCTGGCACGCTCGGCGCAGGACGGTTCGTGACCCGGCGACGCCCGGATCAGCGCGCAGAGCAGACAAAGATGCCGGCCAAACCATGCCCGGCCAGGTGCGAGGCCCCGGAGCACGCCTCAGCCGTCCCGCCGGGTCAGCCCGCGAGCTTCGAGCAACTCGGCCAGAATGGCCGGCGTGTTCGCGTCCATGCCCCGATCTCACCGCAGGCGCCTGCGGCAAGGGATCTGACATCCTGTGACAGGGAGTTGATCCATGCCTCGAGCTGTGACGATTACCCGGCCGGCGCGGCAACGCGTGCGGACTGCAGCGGTGTCTCACGGACTCCCGCTTCCGCCATCGGCGGCGCCATTGCCTGCGAGCAGGGCCAGGCCGGGGTACAGCTCCAGGAATGCGAGACGCACGGCTGAACTACAGCTCTCACGGACGCTGGTCTACGAGGCGCTGACCCGCCCCCGAGGCCGTTCTGACGTCGTTCTGACGCCAACCACCGCTCGGTCCCGTTGGCGCGGCACAATGCGCAGATGGATGCTGTGACGCAGGTGGCCCTGATCGGCGTGGCAGGCACGGCAGTTGCCGGGTCCGCCGGGATGGTCGGTGCCGTGCGCGCGGCCGGGGTCAGTGCGCGAGGCCAGGCGGCGCTTGAGGACAGCAAGCTGCGCCGCGCTGCCTACAGTTCCTGCGCAACAAGCCTGATTGTGCGCCGCGATGCGGTCTGCGCCCTGATGGAAGCCATGCGTTCCAACAGCATCGGGCCGGATGCGGCGAGGGCGGAGCTGGCCCGGGCACAGACGATGCGAGCCGACGTCATGCGCACCATCGGTGCCGTCGTCGTGGAGGGACCTGCGTGGCTGGCCGACGCAGCGGAGTCCGCTGCGCGTCACCTGGATGTGTGGCTCGATGGCCTGGCGTACTGGATCGGTGAAGACTTGCCCGACCGTATGCGAGACCGTGAGCAGTGGGACAACCGTCAAGCCGACCGTCTACTGTCGGAGCAGGCCATCGAACGCTTCGCGAGGGGCTGCCGCCTTATCGTGCACCCCGGGCAGGACCCCCGACCGCCCCGCTGGTTTCCGTACGTCGGCTTGCCGGGCTTCGTTCGCCGCCGTCGGCTGAGCCGCATGTAGGTACGCGGGCCTATCGCAGCCTGGTGCGCCCCGTTGCGGGCGAGGGCTGCGCGCGGCGGCCGCGGGCGGTTCGTCCGGGCCTGCCGCGCCGTACCGGGCCCTCCACCCCGGCCGCACGCCTGGCCCACTTGGCGACCTGCTCGGGTGGCAGCGCGATGACGTTCATCGACTCGGCGACCGTAGAGGCGCACTCGGGGCGGCTGCAGTGCACAGGAGAGGCCGCCACGCCAAGGAGCGGGTAGGTCATGGGCCCGGGGGGCAGGTACTGGGCCGCGCAGCCCAGGCAGACGTAGATCTGGCGCTGTGGTCCGTCGCTCTCGCGCATCGCTCTCCCCGGGTGGTGCGGGTGCTGCCGGTCAGGCTTCGCCGGTGCCGCTGCACGAGCTGCACTGCCCGGTCCACCGGTGCTCGACGGGAAGCAGATTGCCGTCTTCGTCGGTTTCCACGCTGTGCGACACGTGCTCGGTGACCCCGTCACCGTTGCAGGCGGGGCACGGCTGCGGCTGTTGGTCGCCGGACACCTACCCAGCATGACCGCCGGCGACCCGCCGCGTCAGGAGAATGGCACTACCGGCCGCCCCTTGCGGCACACGCCCGCAACCGGCCCGGTGGTGCTGGCGGGGTCACAATGCACGCACGGCGTGGTTCAGCCGGGCGGGGCCGGGGCCGGCCCCCCGGGTGGCTGAGCTTGTTTTTATGGTTTGCGAGCTTTGAGATGATTAAGTTCAGCGATGCTTTCAGGGCGTCTGGTTGATTTGCCCGCATCGTAACGGGTTGCGGGTCGCCGGTTCCTTGAGCCAAGCGGGGCGCCTGGTAATGGAGTTGAGGGCTTGGGAGCACGGGCCGGCTATGCAGGCAGGGCGGAGGTTCCTGAACCCGCGGCGGACGCGGGCCGGGCGAGCCGGGCGGGCTCGGCCCGCCTCTCCCCGGGGGCGGCGGAGAGCGGCCCCAGCCTCGCGGGGGAACCATTGCCCGGGGCTCGGCGTCGTGTCTGGTACTCGTGATTCCTTAGGGGTGCACTGTGGAAGGTGATCCGCCGTGGTGGGCCATCATCGTGATTTCAGCCGGCGCGACCGCGGTCCTTGGGGCGATCCTTCTGTCTGCGATCGCCGCGGTCGCTATCGGAGCGGGCTGGATGCGTAAAAAGTACCGCCGCTAGCCCGACACCACGAACGCCCCCGCCAAAGAAGCCGGCACAGACGTCCGAGATGGGAAGACAAGCTGGTCTTCGTACAGGGCTCGAGCTGCTGGTTCGCCCGGTGTACCGGCGCAGGACCAGCGCACTGACCCGGCGACCGACACGGTGAATCTGGTGGTGGGCCCACCCGTCGGCGAGTTGATCGAGCTGTTGTCTGCTCACGCCGCGATGGTGCTCGTGGACCAGGGCACCGGGCTCATCGATACGGGTCAGGACGAAAAAGACACCGCTCCAGGACAGCCAGCTGCCGACATCGACCATCAACCGGGCCCAGTCGAGGTAGGCGACGGCGAAACGGCAGGTCACCAGGTCCACCGAGCCGGGACGGATACCGGGAACAGGCTGCCGGTCGAGGTCCAGGGTCTCGAACCGGGTGTCGCTTCCCGTGCTGCGGCAGGCCGCCTGCCGGATGGCCTCGCCCGCATAGTCATAGCGGCGCACGCTCATCCCCCAGGCGGCCAGCTGCCGCGCCCAGTGGCCGGTACCGCACGCCAGATCGACGGCGCTTCCGGAGAAAGGAGGCCCCAGTCCCCCGCCGTCAGCCGCCGCAGACCACGGCACTCCCCCTCCGGGACACCACCGGGCCCGGCCGGCCCCGCTGCACGGGCAGCGGGGGCCGACGCGGACAGTGTCTCTCCGGCCTCCTGGCGTTTGCCCGTCATCCCCGGCTCACCAATCCGGTCTGAAATGCGTGCGGTTGTCAGAGGCACCCACAGCACCTTCAAGCAGCGAGGTGCTCTGCTGCGCGGGGAGAGTGATGGCCGCATGCACGGTCGTGCCGCCGGCGTCGTCCCTGCTCTGGCCCCAGCGACTGGCCAGGGCTTGGACGATCAGCAGGCCGCGGCCGGACTCGGCATCGGGCGGGACGTGCCGGGCGCGGAGGTGGCGGTGGGGGCCGTGGTCGGCGACGCTGACCGCGGCCTCGTCGTCGGTGAGGGTGATCTCAACTGTGATTTCGGAACTGCGCGTGCAGGTGACGGCGTTGGTGGCCAGCTCGCTGACGATCAGCTGCAGGTCCGCCCGGACGGTTTCGCACACGCCCCAGTCGGCGAGAGTCACACCGAGGTAGGCGCGCGCCCGGCCCGGAGTGCGCTCGGAATCGCCGGGCAGTCGCAGGCGGGTGGTCAACGCCTGCGAGCGGACGGCGGACGGCCCGTCCGCCGGGTCTCCGGGTGCTGAGGGAGACATCACGGCCGCACCCCCTCTGGCTGCACAGGGGCGCAAGCCGGTTGCCGCGGGCCGTCGTGGGGGTAGAGGCCGCAGGCCGCTGCGCCGCTCAGCCACTGGCGCAGGATGATCAGCTGGCTTCGCGTACGGGCGAGCTCCCGCCCGGACGGAACCATGACGGCGTTCACCTCTCCTGGCCGGGGTCGGCTTCCAGCAGGGCCCAGACGTGTTTGCCGCCCCGTCCGGGGCGGGTGCAGCCCCAGTGCGCGGACAGTGCCTGGATTAGGAGCAGTCCGCGGCCGCGGACGTCTGCGGTGTGCGGGGTGCGCACGATGGGCAGGTCGCGCGAGGTGTCGACCACGGCGATCAGCAGGCGATCGGCGCGCGGGTGTTCGACGATGACGCGGATGTGGCGCCCGCGGGTGTGGTGCACGGCGTTGGCGATGAGTTCGCTGAGCACCAGCTGGGCCGTGTCGGCCTGCTTCTCGATGCCCCACGCCGCACAGGCGGTGCGGACCATGCGCCTGGCCTCCGTCGCGGTCTGCGGAACGTTGGCCATCATCACGTTGTAGCCCGGATGCTCGGTTTCTCTGGCTGCAGCCATGGTCATCACGCCTAGGTCAGGGGGCGGTGGCGCGGTGCGCATCTTCCGCGGCGGCGGAAAGGGCGGGGCCACGCCGGGGCCAACCAGGCTGCTAGTGGGCCAAGTTGGCATGATGGCCAGTCAACGATCACTATGCGTGCGAAGGCCATCACGGATGCGGCACGCGCATAGGGATACCCGCCCGGCGGGTAGAGGTAGACGCTTGAAGCCGCACGGGCTCTTAGCGTGGGGCGAGGGGACGCCATGGATGTGCAGACCGGCCCGGTTGGGGAGGCATCCCGGACCGGGGACTACGGGCGAGTGATCCAACTCGTCCGCCTTGAAAGGCGGATGACGCAGACCGCCCTGGGAGGGGCCCTGGGCCTGAGTCAGTCCGCGGTGTCCCGCCTGGAAAAGAAGGGGCCCGGCCCCTACAGCACGGACACCCTCGCGGCGGCAGCGGCGCACCTGCAGATCCCGCCGGCAACGGTGGGGCTCGCCGGCAGCCGGCCGACCAGTCCACGAAACGACGGTGAGGACGTGAACCGACGACGCTTCATCGGCGCAGCGGTGGCCGCTGCGGCGCCCCCTGCCCTGGCCTCCTTTCCCGAAACGGCCGAGGCCAGCGGCGGGCAGGCCGCAGCCCTGCGGCTGTCCACCACCGCCTACCGCAGACTGGACAGCTCGGTGCCCAGCCGCGATCTGTCGGAGGCCGTGCAATCCCATCTGCGGCTGATCCAGAGCGTCACCCGGGCCGCGACCGGCGAGGAGGACCGCCGCCGACTGGCCGCCGTGGGCAGCGAGGCGGCCAGCTTCGCCGGCTGGCTCGCCTGGGACAGGGCAGATGACGGATCGGCCCGCTCCTGGTACGGAGCAGCACTCAAGGCGGCGCGCTCGGCGCAGGATCCGCTGCTGGGCGCCTATCAGGCCGGCAGCCTCGCCCAGTTCGAGGCCCACGCCGGAAACAGCGTGCCGGCCCTCAACCTCACCCGACGCGCCCGCCGGTACCTGGGGGAAGACGGCCCGGCCGTCGCCGACGCGTGGCTGTCTGCCGTCGAGGCGCTGGCCCACGCGGCGGCCGGTGACCGGCGCTCGGCCGACACCGCCCTGACCGCGGCCCGCACCAGCGCCCGCGACCTGGACCGCCACGCGCCGCCGTGGCCGTGGGTGTTCACCTTCACCCCGGCCAAGGTATCCGCCGCGCGGGTCGCCTGCGGCGCCCGGCTGGGCCTGGCCGACTGGGTACTGGCCGAAGACACCCGTGCCCTGGCCACCGGACACGAGAAACAACGCGCCCTGCTGCTCCTGGACATCGCCGCCGGACACCTGGCCGCCGGACGCATCGACGCCGCGTTCGCCCTCGCCTCCCGCGCACTGGACACCGGGCTCCGCTACCGTTCCGGCCGGATCGTGGAAAGAGCACGCACGGTGCGCAGGTCACTGGCCACCAGCTCACCGCCCAAGGCCGTGCGCGACTTCGACGAACAACTGCACGGCGTCTACCTCTAGGAGGAACGGGCATGCGGGTAGCCATCACCGGCCACCGCGGGCTGAGCCGCGACGTGGAGGAACAGGTGCGCACGCTCCTGGCCTGCGAGGTCAGCCGATACGACGCGGCTCAGCTGGTAGCGCTCTCCTGCATCGCAGACGGCCCCGACGCCTGGTTCGCCGAAGCCGTCCTGGCCGCGGGCGGCCGGCTCGAAGTCATCGTGCCAGCCGACCGGTACCGGGCCGGCCTGCCCCGCTGGCACCACGGCGTGTACGACGCGCTGCTCTCCCGCGCCGCCCGCGTGCACCACACCGGCATCAGCGTCTCCGACTCCGCCGCCCACATGGCCGGCTCCGAACTCCTCGTCCGGCTCGCCGACGAACTCCTCGCCGTCTGGGACGGCCAACCCGCCCGCGGACACGGCGGCACCGCCGACGTCGCCGCCTACGCACAACACACCGACACCCCCGTACGCATCCTGTGGCCCCACGGCGCCAGCAGGTAGACCGCCGGCAACCACGACGGCACCCCTACGTTGCCCCGAGCAATAGTCAAGAGTTGCGGGTGAGCTGTCTTCAGCTCTCGCTGCGGTGGTTGAGGCTGATCCTGGCGGTGTTGCGGATCCGTCTGGTGCGGCCGGCTTCGGCGAGGATCTCGATGGCCTCGGTGGTCGTCCCGGCGGCGGCCTTGAGCTGGAGCCAGTTGGATGACGCGAGCAGATTCTCCCGCTGCCAGGGCAGCTTGAGCGTGATGGCGCGGAACAGTGACCACTCCCGCAGGCGCTGAGCCAGGAAGGGGTGGGCGATCGTGGCCCGGGTCATCGCCTGCACCCACCCCTCGTAGGCGGGACCGGGGCAGAGACCGGCGGCCCGACGGTCCAGGTGCCGCAGCACAGCAGACTGGGCCATCGTCAGGTCTGGATCGGTGAGCACGCGGCCGACCAGGTCAACCTCGTTCGCGTCGGCAACGTGCCCCAGCTTTTCGAGGTAGGCCGCGAAGCGGACGTGCTCGTCCGGGTTCTGCAGGATGTCGTGGACGTTCATGCGACCTGCTCCCCGCGCCCGACCAGGACGCCGTTCTCGAATCGTGCACCGGCACGGACCAGGGACACCAGGTGAGCTCCGGTGATCGCACGCCATCGCGCCCGAGCCGACTCGACCAGCTTGAAGACCACCGCAAGGGCGGCCGCCGGGCTGCCCGCGCCGCGGGTGACCTTGGTGCGGAGCCTGACCGTGCTACACGACATCCTGGAGAGCAGAACCCCGTTTCACGTGGGCTCAGCCACCGGATACATGAGCCGCACCGATCGTTCAGCACGAAATACAAATCCGTCATCACCGTAGCTGTCGCTGCAGGCAGCCAGGAACACGGCGTCCTCATCGTTGACGCCCCCCTGAGGGTTGTCCCGTAAGTGATCTTGCCATGGGATGGTCTCGGCCGTGGCTGGTGTGATCACGGCGCCGGAGCCGTCCTGGACAGCCCCGTTCGCCCGACTGATCCCACGCGCCCTCGGCAAGTTGACGAGGCAGCGGCACCGCGAGGGCGGCCACGGCCCGGCGCGGCGCCGCGAGGGCGGCGACGCGCCGGGCCGTGGCCGGCCGTGGAAGCTCTCCATGGAGGACCGGGCGCTACTGGTGGCCGCGTACCGGTACACCAACTTGACTCCGCGTCAACTCGCGCCGCTCTTCGGAGTGCCGAAGTCCACCGCCGCTCGCGTCATCGACCATCCCGGCCCCGGGCTCGTGATCGGGCGGGCGGTAAAGCGACAGATTGCCGGCTCGGGCAATTCACGCGTCGCGATGGCGGGTTGGTGACGGCGTGCTACGTTCCGAACACCCGTGACCGGCCGCGATCTTCGAGGACTGCGATGGCGTATACGCCCCCCGCCTGGCCCGTCTCCGTCAAGGGCGTCGCCCTGGACGCGCGGGGCCGGGTGCTGCTGCTGAAGAACGAGCGCGGGGAGTGGGAGCTGCCCGGCGGGCGCCTGGAGCCCGAAGACGCGGCACCCGAGGCGACCGTGGCGCGGGAGATCAGTGAAGAGTCCGGGTAGACGGTCACGGCCGGGCCGCTGCTGGACGTGTGGATCTATCAGCCGCTGCCCGGGACGATGCCCGAACGCCGCGTCGTGATCATCACCTATGGCTGCACCGTCCTCACCCCGGACCTGGAACCGGCCCTGAGCCACGAACACCAGCAGATCGGCCTGTTCACCGCTGACGAGGTGCCTGGCCTGACCATGCCGGACGGCTACAAGCAGTCCATCGCCGCCTGGCACCGGCGCCAGGGGAGGCGGCCATGAGCGGCGGCGAGCCGGTATTGCGCCCCTCGGCCCGACATGCGCTGTGGCACGGGGCTACTCCGCAGGCCCAAGCTGTCCTCGCCACCCGCGACCCTGGGCATCCGGCCCCGGCGCGGGGCCTCCACGACGCCGGCGACGCTGTGCGCCGGGCCCGGCATCTGCCCGTCCACACGGACGCGGCGCCCGCCGGCCGGGGAGGGCGGACAGAAGACGACGGGCAACGGCTCGGTCATACCGCCGGCCTCACGCGACAGCGATGGACGCATGCCAAGAGCCCCCGGCAAGGCGGGCCCCCGCGTGCCGGCGTGCCGTGAATCTTTCGACGGCCGGAATGAGCTCTTACCGCTCCTGTCCCTCTGCGGGATGATCGGGACGCAACATGGCGCAACTGTCTGGACGCAGGAGGCGGTCATGGCACTACTTTTCATCGGGATCGACCCGGACACCGGCGGGGGCAACTGCCCGGCGGTGTGGGTGGACCAGCCCGACGGAACGCGGACGGAGCCCGAGCTGGTGCTCCAGGGGTGGCTGGCGGATGCGGCCACGCTGGAGCGCTGCGCCAGTGACAGTCCCCGGCCCGACAGCGAAGCCGTCATCCGCATTCCGGCGCGGATGGTGGCCCAGATCAGGGAGGCATGCGACGTTGTCGAACGTTCCCGGCTTTGACGAACTCCTCGACAGCGCCCAGTACCGGGCCTGGCACCTGGAGATGCGCGACACCTACGGCGTCGACGAGGAAGCCGGCACCGTTGCCGCCTGGCGGGCGAGCGGGCAGGTTCCCGCCCACGACTCGGATTTCTGGCGGCCCTGGGTCGGGCTGGTGCAGCGCACCGTGGCCCGCGGCGTGGAGGTGCGGCGGGTCCGTGTCGTCTCGGAGCCGGTGACGCAGTACATCCGTTTCGAGCACGCCATCACCCCCACCAACCTGCACGCCGGTGAGCAAGTCCGCTGGCTGCCCCGCGCCCGGGCCTCGCACCTGATGCTGCCGGGCAACGATTTCTGGCTGATCGACGACCGCATCATCCGCTTCAACATCTTCTCCGGCGACGGCCAGGCCGTCGAGCCGCAGGCCAGCACCGACCACCAGGTCATCAAGCAGTGCGCCGACGCCTTCGAGACGGTGTGGGAACTGGGCACCGAGCACACTCAGTTCACTGTCTGAGCCGAAGCCCCATCACGCACCATGACGAGCACTCCTTCATCAGCCGCCCGGGCGGCCCGCGCCCAGGTCGCCGCGCGCCTGGTCGACGTGCGCAAGAGTGCCGGCCTCAAGGCGATCGAGGTCGCGGCGGCCTGCGGCTGGCACAAGTCGAAGGTCTCCCGGCTGGAGAACGCGCGGGTGCTGCCCACGGACGCGGACATCCGCGCCTGGTGCAGCGCATGCCGCGCCCCCGGCGCGGTCGATGAACTCATCGCCCGCACGCGGGACGCCGACCAGCTCTATGTGCAGTGGAAACGCCTGCACCGCACCGGCATCCGCCGCATGCAGGAGAGCGCGGTGCCGCTGTATGACTCCACCCGGCTTTTCCGCGTGTACTGCTCCAACGTCGTCCCCGGCCTCTCCCAGGTCCACGGCTACGCCGAGTCGTTGCTGGCGACGATCAGCGACTTCCAGGGCACCCCCAACGACGCCCCGGAAGCCGCCACCGCGCGTCTGGAGCGCTCCCGCGTCATCTACGAACCCCAACACCGCTTCGTGCTCCTGGTCGAGCAGGCCGTACTCGCCTACCGGTTCGGGACGCCGTCGGTCATGGCCGGGCAGCTCGGCTACCTGCTGGAGATCATGTCGCTGCCCGGCGTCGCGTTCGGCATCATCCCGCAGGACGCCGAGCGCATGATGTGGCCGCTGGAGACATTCATGATCTTCGACACGGCACGGGTGCAGGTCGAGACGCTCACGGCGGAGATCAACATCAAGGACCCCGACGAGATCCAGGTGTATGCCCGGGCCTTCGACCGGCTGCGCCAGATGGCCGTCTTCGGCCCGGCCGCGCGGGCCCTCATCACGGCGCAGATCGCCGCCCTCGGCTGACATCTGCCGCAACTTCCCGCAACTTCCTGGCTCCCCGGCTCCGGCCGGTCCTAGCGTCATTGCCGTGGCCCGCGGCCGCCATCGGGGCGGTGCGCGGACGACGCCGCCGTGACCGGACCGGGAGGCCCCCGCATGAGCGCTTGCGCACCGAGCCCCGCACAGCCGGAGGGCCGCCCCCTGAACCCGGCCGGGGCCGACAACGCCGTCCACCGTGCCGGGGGCCCGGCAGCCGCCGGCCCGGACAGCCGCCTGGCCGGTGACGCCGCCGGGGAGTCGACCGCCTGCCCCGCCGCGCTGATCGGCCCGGCCGAGTGGCGCCTGGCCTTCACGGGCAGTGCCGGCCCGGCAGCACAGCGGGCCCGCGATGTCCTGACCGACTCCATCCGCCGCGCCGGAGCCGTCCACCCTGACCAGCTCACCGGCGCCTTCACCCGCCCCGCCGCCGGCCTCTGCCTCCCGGCCGGGGCCTGCCGGCTGCTGAACAACGCCGTGGCCGCCGCGGTGAACCACCGCCACCGCGCCCGCCGCCCCGAGCGCGCCCGGCCGGCACAGACGCTCATCACGGCCGCGCCGGTGCCGCCGGCCCTCGTCGCGTTCGGCGCGTCTCTCCCCGCCGTGGCGGACAGCCCCTGATCTCCCGTGCCGGGCCTGAACACCCCACCCGCCGGACCCCCTTGCGGGACGGCCCGGCACGGGCTCCACCCGAAGGAGAGCAGGATGAGCACCCCCGCACCCGGACCGGACCCGCACCCCGGCCCGCTCCCGCCCCGCAGCCACACGTCCCCCGGACAACAAGGAGAAACGACCATGATCAATCACATGGTGAGCATGTCCGGGAAACACGGCGGAGAAAGTGACGACAAGCCGTGGACGCCGCCGCCCGAGCCGCCGTCCCCCGACGGCGCACGCCCCAAGTAGAGCGGGGCACCCGTGGACTGGCGCACCATCGCCGCACGCGAGCTGCAGGCCATGGGGGGCTTCGCCTCCCCGTGGCTTCGGCCCGCCTTCCATGCAGTGGACCGCGAGGCCTTCGCACCCGCCCGGTTCTGGTCCCAGACCACCGACGCCGACGGGCTGCACCAGGTCATCGACCGCGGCCGGGACGAGGAGGCCTGGCGCCAGGCGGTGTGGGACAACCACCACTCGCTGATCGTGCAGATGGACGACGGGCGCACCCCGCTGGACGGACCCGCCAGGGGCGACTACTCCTCCTCCATCTCCGCCCCGGACATCGTCTTTCGCAAGCTGCACGCCCTCGACCTCAAACCCGGCCACAGGGTGCTGCACATCGGCACCGCCTCCGGATACGACACCGCCCTGCTGTGCGAGCGTGTGGGGTCCGACAACGTCACCAGCATCGAGTACGACCCGGGCCTCGCCGCCTGGGGCGCGGACAATCTCCGGGCCGCCGGATACACGCCGACCCTCGTGCACGGCAACGGACTCGACGGCTGGAAGACCTCGGCCCCCTACGACCGGATCATCGCCACCTGCGCCGTACGCGACATCCCGGCCGCGTGGCGTCACCAGGCCGCCGACGGGGCCCTCATCCTGGCCCCCTACAACACGCTGTACGCGCGCGGCGCTCTGCTCAGGCTGCGCGTAGAGGACTCGGTGGCCTCGGGCCGCTTCACCGGCGCCGCCTGGTACATGTGGGCACGCCAGCACCGCCCAAAGCCCGAACTGCACCCCGGCCAGGACGCGCACCACGAGGCGTCCGTCATCCATCCCGACCAGATCTTCGGCCGGGACTGGCAGGCCGACTTCGCGCTCGGGCTGCACATCCCGGACATCTCCTTCGCCCACCGAGGACAAGGAGCAGACCGCCAGGTGCAGCTGTGGGACGCAGCGGGCACATCGGTGGCCATCGTCAACTACCAGTCCTGGTACGCCCGTGACGCCGTCGCCGTCTACGGCCAACGCAACCTCTGGGCCGAAGCCGTGAACGCACACACCACATGGAGAACCGCGGGAAGCCCGCACTACACCCGTTACGGGCTGACCATCGACGACAGCGGCACCCGCCTGTGGCTCGACGACCCCGCCAACCAGCAGGACACCGCCCCCGACACCGCGCCCCCGCCCCCGTGAGCGAGAGAGGCACTTCCCGTCCCGCAGCACCCTCGTTCACCGCCGAACGACAACCCCGAATCCGCCGGCCACGGGAACTCCGCACGCCTAACGGCGGCCGTCGACGAGTTGACGAGGGAAACCATCCAGCCCGCGCCGAGCGCGCTCACGAGAAAACCGGCCGCCGGACGGCACTCCGACCCCCACCCGGACCACCCCATCGACACCCTCACCGAGCGGTCGAAGAGCTACCGGCAACTCCACCAACCACCAGGCCGTCATCGACGCCGGCACCCGCCTGACCGTCGTGGCCGGCCGGCCACTCGCCGGGAACCGCAACTACTGCAAGGCATGAGACATGAGAGAAGTCAGGCGCCAAGGACACCCACCGGCGTCCAGGCCCCCGCAGGGTCCGGCGGGGACCCGCCGCGTCCGCGCCGGGACTCATCGGTGCCGGACCGAAGAGACCGGGGCGCAGTGCGGTGGCTGCGTGCCGGCAGGCCGAGGGGGCCGCAGTGAACACGGTGCCGGCTCCATGCCCGTGATGCCGCCCGGGCAGAATCACTCGTGTGACGGTCTTTCACTGCGTGAACTGCCAGCAGCCCCTGACCGGCGAGGTGGAGCCCGGGGAGCCGTTGAGAGGCCCCGAGCGTCCGCCCGGACACGAGATCGCTTCACCGCGGATGGCTCAGGGAACCTTCAAGGTCAACTTCGACGGTTCCCTTCTGATCCTTCACCCCGATGACGTTTTGGGGACGGCACCCCATGGTGATGCTCGCCGCCTCAGCGGTTGCTGCGGCCTCGCGGGCCACGAGGGGCCCAACCTCGTCTGTTCCGGCTGCGGCACCGAAGTCGCGATGAAAGAAGACGATTGCTGGACCGACAACCTGGTGGCCCTGGCCGCCGCCGCGGTGAGTGAAGGCCGCCAGCCGTAGCAGGCCATCACACGGTTCCCCCCGCCGGCCACCGGGCTCGTCAGCAGCCGGAGTCCGGCTCTGCCGCGTCGAGCCGGAACCAGTCCCGGGCGACCATCCAGGACCGGGAGTCCAAGAAGACCCTTGCGATGCAACGGCACCGGCCGGCCCGTACACGGCGGCGCCGTCGTGCCGGTGACCGACGGGAAAGTCCCGCAGCCCGCCCGCGACTTCGCCCGCCGGCAGAGCCCGCGCGTGATCGACCGGCAGCCGCTGCAGCAGCAGGCCCGCGGCCGCCGCGCCTGCCAGCCCGCCCGTTGCCGTAACTCCGTCGTCACCGCGGCCCACGCCCCAGTCTGGCTCGCCGAGCAAGAAGACCTCACCCGCACGCTCGGCGACAAACGCCTTGCCCCGGCCCGGCGTGCGGCCCTCCATGAACGCCTCGCCGATGTCACCCGGTCACCGCCCAGCTCCCCCAGGCATCCTGATGGCCGTTTCTGCCCGTACTGAGGCCAAACTCCGTCGGGTGTAGCTCTCCTCGGGGGAAGGGTTGAGCTGGGATAACGTCCTTTGGGGTGATGGTGGGC
>NZ_BMTR01000042.1 GCF_014649775.1 Streptomyces longisporoflavus
TCGGCACCCACCAACGGCCACAAGCTCTCGTCTCGTTGCCGGTCCGCAGGTCCGCCTGGAAAAAACCAGTTCTGCCCGCCGCAGACGGACCCGAACTCCCGAAGTGCGAAGCACAGCTGTCCACCCGTTCCGCGTCCCGGTGATCATCCGCGACTCGGCACCGCAGCCGCCGCCGCTGCCAGGAGGGGAGAAGGACGGCCGGTCTGAGTCCGAAAGCATCGGTCATCAAGATTCTCCGAGTCGTTCGACACGACGGGCTGTCCTGGTCCAACGACACAGCTGCGAATCGGGCACAGCCCTGTCCGGGGGCGCGAGCCCCAGTGCGCCGGACCCACAGCCATGGCCATGGACCACCACAAACGTCGTGATCAGATCTACGTGCGAGCTGTCTCAACTCTCCGGCATCTCCCTGGCACGCGACGCTGCCCAAGGTGACGGACGGGTGGTCGCCTTCGGCTTCCGGCAGCCGGTGATGACCTGCCCGGGTGCGCGGACGGCCCGGAGGCCCGTGCGTGAACGCGGGGGCTGTCGGCGGTGCACGGGCCTTGTCGATACAGAGCCGGACGGTCCTGTCCGGAAGTGTCCCGGACAGGGCTGTGGCCAGCCCGGACGGCTGCGGCTGTCCGGGACAGCCGGTCGCTCTTGTTGCAGCTGCTGAGCGCTGGCACCTTCTGAGGCGTCTGGCCAGTCAGATGTTGCGGCGACACAGCGCCGCAGCTCTGCAGCGGGTCGAAGACCAGGCACAGACCCAGGACAAGACACCTTCACGGGGAGGAGCTACACATGCGCTCAGCACGTCACCTACGTGGTGTGATCGCTGGTACGGCCGCGGCCCTCGGAGTCCTCATCGGCCTCCTTGCCGCTCCGGCTGCGTCGGCAGACACCCGGCCCGCCGCGCTGCCGTCGGCCGTCAACGTCATCACGTGGAACATCTGCGGCGGACTCACCAGCTGCCCGAACTCCGATCACCCGCAACGCAAACTGCGCGAACTGGTCAACCGTAAGGTCGACGGCCAGAAACTCAACGTGATCATGATGCAGGAGTCGTGCGGCCGGCTGCATGCCGCCGCGCTCCAGAAGATGCTCGGCAGCGGCTGGGCCGTCCAGCACCGGGTCGCGCCGCTGCTGGCCACCGGCAAGCCCGCCCCCTGCGCAGCCGATGGCGGGCGTCTCGATGGCGGGGTGACGGTGGCGGTACAGAAGATGCCCGGCAGCGACTTTGTCAACGACAGGGACGCGTCGGCGCAGAGCGACGGGTGGAACATGACCTACACTCCGGCGCGGTCGGACACCCCCAAGCTGGGCACTCAGGGTGCGGCCTGCCTCGAGGACCGCGGCAACAAGCTGCTGGCGTGCACCACACACCTGGCCAACGAGAACGCCGACCCCAATGCCGCCTATCGGCGTGACTCGGTGTCCAGCCTGCACCAGCAGGTCAAGGAGTACCAGGACCGCGGCTACCGCACCATCGTCGGCGGCGACTTCAATCTGGAACCGGACGACTCCCAGATCAAGCCGATGTACGCGGGTAACTTCGAGGCCGACACCGACGACAAGTGCAACACCGCGGTGCACTGGACCCTCGGCTGCACCAGTCCGTTCGGCCACAAGTACGACTACATCTTCTTCAGCGACAACGGCTGGGACCTCAAGACCGGTGACGTGATCCGCAATGGATCATGGCGGTACGACTACGGTCGCCTCAGCGACCACTTCATGCTCCAAGGGGCCGTGAACCCGGTCTGACATTTCCATACGGCGCTGATCCCTGCTGCCCGGCTTCGTCCGGGCAGCAGGGATCAGCAGGTTCCTCCCGGGCGGAGCCGGGACGGGGCGGCAGTTCGACCCGTCCCGCCCACCCGACGCGAGGCGTGCGTGTGCGGCGAGGGCCGAAGGTGTCCGAAACAGCCGATCGTGCGCGCCAACACCCCTAGAGTGCACGCATGTTCGAGACGAAACTTGCCGCTGCGGCCGATCTGTTCCGCCCCCGGGCCGCCGCCCGTGACCTTCCGCCCGAAGACGTGGATGCGTTCATACGCTGCGTGCGCCCCGCGGTCCACGTGACCGAGGGGGACGGGCCACTGCGCGTGGGCCGGATGGGCGGAGCCCCGATGCTTCCCCCCGACGCGCCGGAGCCCTCGTGCCGGTTCGTCTTCTCCATCGACTGCGCCTCACTGCCCGCCGGTGCCACCGACCTGCCACTGCCGCCCGACGGCGAACTGCTGTTCTTCGCCGAGCTGGAACAGGACGGCAACGGCGACACCTTCACCTGGTACGTGCCCTCCGCAACCCCCACCCGCCACCGCCCGTGTCCCGAACCGTCCTCCACCCCGGCCGCCTACCGACAGCGGCCCCTGCAGATGACCGGCTCCGGACTCTCGGCCCCCGACTCCTACCGCTTCGCCGAACAACGATGGAAGGAAGGCTTCACCAGCGAACAGGAAAACATCGCCCACATGCTCGGCGAAACCTGGCAACAGGCCACCGACCCGCAACTCCTGGACGCGCACGGATTCATCCAGCTCGGCGGCAACTCCCGGGGCCACGAACTCGACCTGCTCCTTCAGGACGAGGAAGGCGACGACTGGGTGGACCTGGCCACCTGGACCTGCCAGAGCGAGGACCTCGACAACATCGAGTCCGCCACCATCGTCTGGGAAATCCGGCGAGAAGACCTGGCCGCACGGCGCTTCGACAACATCTACGGCCACCAGGACCAATAACGCCACCTGCCGCCCCGCCCCGCGGTCCCCCGGGCGGGATCACTGGCGGTAGGCGTGGCGTTGTCCGCCAGCGATGGTTCGGAAGTACTCGGTCCAGACCGCTCCCGCGCAGGATCTGGTGGAGGGTGTCGTCCAGGGAGCCGGCTGCGTCGATGACGGTCTCCAGGGCGTCGGGCAGGTCCTTCTTCCTGTACCAGTCGCGCAGGTTGTCGGCGGTGACCTGCTTGAGGTACATGGCATCGGCCTTCGTCGCGTGCCTGCACACCGTCTCCGCGTACGGCACATCGAGGTAGTAGCAGCGCGAGACGCCACGGTGGGCGCGGACCAGGTCCCGGAGCATGGGGCCGTAGCAGTCGGCGTACAGGATGCCTTCGACGACGTGGAAAGCGTTGTCCAGGACGTAGCGGGCGGTCATGCTGATCAGGCAGATGTTAGCGGCACCGGGCCGGTCACGTTCGCGCAGCACGATCCGGCGCAGGCTGTCCTGGGCGACGATGGCGAGGTTGCGGCCGAACTACTCGCGCAGGCCGGCCGCGACGGAGGACTTGCCTGAGGCGCTGTTGCCGCGGATCACGATGAGTCGCGTGTCGTCTGCGCCCACCGTGCCCGGCGCGCCGTCAGTCACCGAGGCTCAACTGCAACCGGTGCTCGTGGAAGTGATCCCAGTCCATGACGAGGCGGAAGCGCTGATGTGCCTCCAGTCGTTCCGCGTCGGCTGGCTCCTGGCCGCGCCGCCCGCCGGCATCGCCGGACTGAACGAGCTCCGCGAGGGCCAGGCGCACGTTGTCGGCGTCCTGACGGGTGGCAGAGGCCAGCCGGTCCAGGGAGGTAAGGATCTCCTGCGGCTCCCCCTCGTCGACCAAGTGGTCGATGAGGGTGTCGACGAGCGGTCCGGTGCGCATCGTCCAGCGGATCCAGTCGAGGCGCTTGGTGAGTTCAGCGTCCAGCGTCAGCAGATCCCCGGGCAGCGGAAGGACGGCTGGCTGCGACCACCGGGGGCCGCCCGGTGTCTCTTCGCGGCTCGCCATCCCCCAAGTCAGGTAGAGCTCGGACAGGTCCCGCACTGTCCCGGGCACCGGGAAGCCGGCGCCTGTCAGCATGGCGCCGAACGCCTCCATGCATCTGGCCTCGTTGGCCTCGCGGCCCTCCGGCGCTTCTTCGTAGTCCCACTCCCTCATCGGGCCACGAGAACGTGAGTGCGCTGCCGCGACCGCCACCGATCATGGCCCAGTGGCCGTCGAAGACGTCCTGCAGCAGGTCGTCGAGAGAGCCGGTGAAGCGGGGCTGGCTCGCGGTCCCGATCAGCATGGTCAGCAGAAGCCCTGGCGGGGCAGGACGTGCTCCGAGCCCGAGACGGACCAGTCGTTGTGCATTGCCAGGTCCCGGCGTGGGCCGGGCACATGCGGGTTCTCGGTCATCAGCGGCTCTTCCGCGAAAACGGCCTGACGCGCGCAGCGCACGCACGCAGGTGTGTCTCGTCATGGACATCCGACCCAGGCCCGATGGTCGGGTGCGGCATGCAGTTCCTCGCGCAGGCGGCCCCGTAGGACACCGACGCGCGTTCGGCCCTCCAAGACCTGAAGACCGCTGCCCGCCGGGTCCAGGAGACGCCGGTCGATGAGGAGCAGCGGGCGCCGCCACGTCCCGTACTCTTCCCAGTGCCGGCCCACTTCCGGGATTTTCACCGAGGCCCAGTACACCGGGTTTTCGGCGAAGTGCTCGATCAGTCCGGCGTCGCTCTCACCGGTCGGCATGGTGTGGAAGTCCGCAGCCGGGATCATCTCCGGCCGCCAGGTGATGTCGCGCAGGCCGATGCCGCCGTAGTCGCTGCCGAAAGGGCGTCATCGCCGTGGTCGAAGAGGAACTGAACCGCTCCGGGATGGGTGGAGGCTCCGGTGTGTCCCGAGTTGAGTGGAGCCGAGTTACCTGGTTTCACGCTAGCGGTGGTGTGCGGAGTTCGTACTCCACCGGGCTGACCATGCCCAGTGCGGAGTGCCTCCGCTGCCGGTCGGGACCGATATTGAGCGTAGTAGTGAGTCTCGTGCTCGTGGGGTAGGGTCCGCTGGCCGCCCGCCCCAGGGCAAGAAGCAGCGGCCCGCCGGATGACCATGGGTAACACGCTTCGAAAATCACTTGCAGTGCCTGCTTAGAGTGCGGACATGCCAATCTCGCTGCACCTGCAAGAGATCACCCCTGACAACTTCGAGGCCGCGATCAACCTGAGGGTTCGGCCCGACCAGGAACACTTGGTGGCGCCAGTGGTGAAGTCGCTTGCCGAGGCTTACGTTCACCCCGGCATCGCGTGGCCCCGGCTCATCTGCGAGGACGACGAGGTCGTCGGGTTCCTCATGGCCTTCTTCCACATCGACTGGACCGGCGAAGGCACCGACTTTCGCTCCGGGCTCTGGCGTCTCAACATCGCAGATGGAAAGCAGGGACGGGGCTACGGACGCTTCGCAGTGGAGTCCGTAGCCGCTGAGATCCGGCGCCGAGGTGGCACGCGCCTGACTGCCACCTGGCATCCCGGACCGGATGGCCCCATGGGTTTCTATCTGGCTCTCGGTTTCCGCCCAACTGGAGAGATCAGCGGAGATGAAACGGTGGGCATGCTGGAACTGGACTGAGCCCGGACTTCTGCCACACCGGCAACGACCAACATGACGACGTATTGGTCTATGCCATCCCGAGCTCAACCGGTGGCACCCGCTCAAGAACACCTACTGAGAGCCGTTTTCAACTGTTAAGCCTGTTTCATCCCAACATGCACCTACGGCAGGGCATGACTTGAGGGGTTACAAAGGCGGAGGCACTCCATGGGCCGCCTGTAAGGCCCGACTTGTCTGTCTCATCCTGCGAAGCCTGTCTCATCCCAAAACATGCACCGGTGCCCCCTACGTCTAGCGGAGGCGTGCCGGAAATCGACACGCGTGGGGACCAGGATGAGTCAAGAGATATATGAGGCAGCGCAAACCAGCTGGAAACGACCTCTAAGCTTGACTCTGTCGAGGATCTTGGGGTTGTCGAGGTCAGGTGCCCAGGGTTCGCCAGGACTTCGGTCGGGGTAGCTCGTGTTGGTCGAGGTAGTTCTGGAAGGCAGTCGGTCGGCGGGGCCTGGGTGTTTCCTCGGCCGGTGACAGTCCGCTGAGACGCTCGATGTTGACGGCGATGGCCGTCAGGACGTGCTGGATGTGGGCTTTCCCCTGTCCTCGGTAGCGGCAGCGCCGCATGCCGTGGCCGTGGGCGAACTCGTTGACCGTGCCCTCCACTGCCGAGCGGACCGCGTAGCGCGTCTTCCACTCGGGCGTCTGCTGCTCCGCGCGGACGCGAAGTTGCAGTTCACGGAGTTCTAGCGGGGGAAAGCCCACGGTGCGGTTGCTGTCGGCTGTGGTGGTGCACTGGGCGCGGGACGGGCAGGGGCGGCACTGGCTCTTGGTGAACCGGGCCACGATCAGCGGGGCGCGGTGGGCGAGGAGGTCGGGTAGGGACCGTGCCAGCCTGCACTGACCTGGCCCTGGGGGCAGGTGACCTGCTGACGGTCGTAGTCGATGTGGAAGTCGTCCCGGGTGAAGCCCTCGCCCCGATGGTGCTGCCGGGTGGGGTTGCCTCGGAGCGGCCCGGAGACGGTGACCTGGTGTTCACGTGTGGCCTGTTCCAGGTGGGGCAGGGAGGTGTAGCCGGCGTCGACCAAATGCTCGGCGGGCAGCAGCCCGCGACGCGCCAGGCGGGCGTGGATGCTGGGCAGGACCTTGCTGTCGTGAGTGGTGGCCGCGGTGGTGGCCACATCCGTGATCACGTTGGGGCCGTCCGGCGCGCACGTCTCCGTCAGATGAGCGGAGAACCCCTTCCAGCTGATGATGTGCCCGTGCCGTGCGTAGCGGGCGGTGGTGTCGTAGGGCGAGACGATGGTCCGGGACGAGGACGGCAGCCCGGTCCCGCCTTCCTTCTCGGCGGTGCGCCAGCACGGTTTTCCTGCGGCGTCACGGTGGTAGTTCTGCACCATCATCTGGCGCAGGGCCTGGACACGAGGGCCCGACGTGCGGCCTGCTCCGTGCCGGTAGAGGTGTTCCAGGAGCCGGACGGCATCGTTCCCGGTGGCCAGGATCCTGGTCGTGGGCTTGGTGGGGTTCTTGCCCAGGCGGACCGGCCGGCCGTAACGGCGCCCCCACTCCTCGTCGACCAGCTCGTCCAGCAAGTGCGGGGCGATGCTCGCGACTTCCTCCAGTGCGGCGCGAACCACCTCGGTGAGCAGCTCCAGGCGGGTCAGGTCGCGCACCGCGGCCAGGACATGGGTGGAGTCGGTGCGTTGCGTGGTGCGCTCGCGCACCAGGCCGGCCTCCTTGAGGCGGGCCAGTGCAAGGTCGAGGAGCCGGTCGGCGCGGTCGTCTTCGCCGAGACGGTCGCGGAAGTCGGCCAGCACGCTGTGGTGGCAGCCGGGATCGTCCAGCTCCATCGCCATCGCGTACTTGAAGCCGATGCGGCAGCGGACCGCCTCGGCGGCCTGCCGGTCGGAGAGGCCGAGCAGGAACTGCAGCACACAGACAGTGGCCAGCTGAGCAGGCGAGAGACCCGGACGCCCGTCACGCGGGTACCAGTCGGCGAAGTCCTCGTCGCACCACAGACCGTCGAGGCGGTCACGCACCCATATCGCCGTCGCACCACCCGGGTTGCTCGCCCGCGCAATCCGCGCAGTCAAAGACGGGACTTGCTCACCGGAACGCGGGCGCAGGGACAACGGGCACCTCGACAGCCACATCGGTCATCGGAACCACCCGAGCATGCCCGCTGATCATGCTGCCGCACCGAGAAACCCCAAGATCCCCGACAGAGTCAAGCTAAGTGGAAGCCGCCGAAGCGGTCGGTGGGTTTGCCGAGCACGGCGAGGATGTCGTACGCGAGGGCTGTCCCGGTGCAAGTGGCGGGGGTTGGGTGCATGGTGATGCGGCCCTGGGCCGTGTCGTGCGAGGCCGGGAGCGCGGCAGTGGAGGCCCGGCTGTCGTGGCGGTCGGTGGTGACGGCGGCCAGTTCCAGGGCCCGGTCGAAGAGGATCAATGTGCGCGCCGCTGTTTGGGTTTGCTGTAGAGCCAGCGCAGCAGCTACTCGTTCACCGCGGGGCTCTTGGTGATGCGCAGGGCCCCACCGCCCTAAGCCGCCGGGAGGAGGCGGATCGTTCTGGGGTTTGATGCTCGCTTGCCGGCGCGCGGAAAGGATGTGCGTCATGAGTGACGCCAAGGGCCATTCCTGGGCCCACCACGCCCCGCACGCCTCATTCGTCTGGATGTCGGCCTCGGCCGTCTGGCACATCTGGATGGCGGTCTTCCCCGGCTCGGACGTCGACACCGCCGGCCCCTGGGGCTATACCGCGTACATCATCTACGACTCGTTGATCATCTTTATGTCAGTGGTCGGCGCGGTATTCGTTCTGGCCACGGTCAGCTCCTGGGGGCGGGTCCTGCCACGCCGCCTGATTCTCATCCCGCTCATCGTCGGCTGTGTGCTCCTGGTCGTCCGCGGGGGCCCGGGGATGGTCGAGAACTTTCTGGTCGCCACCCAGATCACTCCCCGGGGCGTGGTCGGCATCTTCGACTCGTCGGTTCCCGAGATGTCGGCGGGCGAATTCTGGAGCACGTTGGCGGTCAACTCGTTCTTCTTCGCCGGCGGGCTGTTCCTGGTTCCCACGACGCGCTCCTACGCCCACCGGACACGGACGGCCCCGGCAACCCAGAAGGGTACTCGCTGATGACCGCAGCACAGAAGACCCAGACGGCCGGCACCGCCCCGGCGGCCTCGCCGGACACACTGCGCACGATCTGCCACACGAAATTCTCCTGGGTGATCGTCTTCACCGCCCTCCACGTCTACTGGTGCTTCGGCGACACGTTCGGCTTCGGTGACGCGAGCGCCACCGTGCCGCAGACCAAGACCGTCGGCGACTGGGTTTCCGCGGCGGTGATCAGCGTCATGTTCCTGGTCGGGGCGTTCGTCCCGTTCGCGCTCCACCGGCCCTGGGGCCGCACCGTGCCCCGCTGGCTCCTGTACTGCTGCACCTGGACGGGGGCAGCCCTGCTCATCGTGCGCGGCACGGCGGGGGTCCTCGACAGCGTGCGGTCAACCACAAGCGCATCGCGAGGATCATATGCGGACCATCGGCCTCGAAGGAGTCCGCCTGCGGCGCCGGCACCGCACCACCATCGCCGACCCGGCCGCCGCGAAAGCCCCGGACCTGATCGGCCGCGTCTTCACCGCGACCGGGATCAACACCAAGTGCGTCGGCGACATCACCTACTTGAGCGTCAGTGGCGGACGATTCTGCTATCTCGCGACGGTGATCGACCTGCACTCGCGCCGCCTGGCCGGATGGGCGATCGCCGACCACATGCGAACCGAGCTCGTCATCGACGCCCGCCGAGGTCTTCGAAGAGCAGCTACGCTCGCTGCAACAGCCCGGTGTTGCAACGACTGGTTGAACTCGCCCAGTACACCAGCCGGGCCTTCGCGGACGCCTGCCGCCGGGCCGGCGTCCTGCAGAGCATGAGCGCCGTCGGGTCCAGCGCGGACAACGCCGCCGCCGAATCGTTCAACGCCAGCTTCAAAAGAGAAACACTGAAGGGCCGAAAAGGCTGGTCAAGCGAGCGCGAGGCCCGACTCGACGCCTTCCGCTGGCTGTCCCGTTACAACACCCGACGCCGTCATGCACGGCTCAGCCAGCGAGCCCCGGTCACCTACGAGACCACCGTCCACCCAACATCAACTACCCTGGCCCGAGCCGCATAGACGTGTTCAAACTTCGGGGTCAAGGCCCCCGATCTGGGGTACTCAGGGTGTCGGCGGAACGGCGACGGCCCGCAAGGATTGCAGGTTGGCTGCCAGGAAGTCGTCGAATGTGCGCGCTGGCCGGCCCGTTATATCGCGGACTGTGGTCGTGATCGTGGCCTGGGATCCGGCGGCTACCTCCTTAACCAGGAAAGCGATATCGTCGGCAAACCGGGGCGGTAGGCCCTGGGACCTCATGGCGGCGGCCAGAGAGTCGGGGGGCAGTTCCGCACGTCCCACAGGCCGGCCCAGCGCGGACGAAACCTTGTCGGCGACCTCGGCGTCAGTGAGCGCCTCAGGGCCGGTGAGGACGAAAGCCTTCTCCTGGGCCAGCGGCCCTGCCAGCGGCCCTGCCAGCAGGACGGTCGCGCAGGCCGCGATGTCATGGCAGTCGATGTGGGCGACAGGAGTGCTGCCGTAGCTGCTGATCAGGTTTCCGTCAGAGGTGAAGGCTTCCGGTGTGAGGAAGTTCTGCATGAAGCCAGCGGGCTGCAGCAGCGACCAGGCGAGACCAGACGCCTGCAGATACTCCTCGATTTCCCCGTGCGCGCCCTGGGAGAGCTTCGCCCCCTGGCGAGCGTGCCAGACCGACACCTTCACCACATGCGTGATGCCGGCCTCGCGCGCTGCGTCGATCACTGTCTTCTGCTGACGGATCATCGGCTGCTCCCCATCCACCGGCTGCGCGCCCGCGCTGTTGAGGAACAGCCGGTCCGCGCCGTCAAGCGCTGCGATGATCGAGTTCGGGTCGTCGAAGTCGCCGACGACGAAATCGCAGCCCATTGCCCGCCCCTTGGCCTCGTCGCGGACCAGTGCCCGAAACGCCGCGCCGGCCTGACGCAGCTGGCCCGCCAAGGACCTGCCGATGGCGCCGGTGGCTCCCGTTATCAAGATCACGTAAGTCCCCTCAACGGGTGCGGCGGCCCCCCAACGGCTAACCTGAGGGACCCTCGGATAGAGTTAACCTGAGGCCTCCTCGAATTAGCAAGGAGCGAAGAAGATGACTGAGCCCCCGCGCCGCCGGCCGCGTGCCGACGCTCGGCGCAACCGCGATCGCCTCCTGGCCGAGGCCGACGCGGTTTTCCGTCAAGAGGGCACGGACGCGCCCTTGGAGAGCGTCGCCCGACGGGCTGGCGTCGCGATCGGCACGCTGTACGGCCATTTCCCCAACCGTCGCGCCCTCGTCGGCTCACTGCTACGCGAACGCAATCAGGCCCTTTTCCAGCACGGACAGGAACTGCTCACCAGCTCCCCGCCCGCGCAAGCGCTCACCCGGTGGGTGTACGCGGTAGTCGAGCACGCCGCCGCCTACCAGGGGCTGGCCGCTGTACTGGCCGACGGCCTGGGTGACCAGGAGTCCGAACTCCATGCCTCTTGCGTGCGCATGACAGACATCAGCGACCAGCTGATCGTCAACGCCCGGGCGATCGGCGCACTCCGCCGAGACGTGACCGGCGCCGACATCTTCGCCCTGATGAACGCCGCCGCCTGGACCCGCGAGCACATGCCCCTTGAGCAGGCGGACCGGCTCGTGGCACTGACCATGGACGGCATGTTGACCCAGGCACCGAACAGGAACACAACGATGAAGCAAGACCGCAGCCAGACCTCTTGACCACCGGCAGGTCAGTCACTCGGAGAGGCCCCGCGGACAAAGAACCGAAGAACGGTCCCCTACACCAACCAGCCGTCGCACTCTCCGCCGGGACCTCCTCGCCGTCACCGCCGGCCTCACCCTCACCCACAGCTCCGGTGTCGTCAAAGGCCACCTCAACCGAATCAAAACGATCAAGCGCCAGATGTACGGCCGAGCCTCATTCGCCCTCCTCAGAGCCCGCGTCCTCCTCCAGCCGTAGCCATCACGAAAGCGCGGTCACAACCCTTCACTTGGCGAGTGAGCGCGCGAAGTGGCACCCGCATCGGACGGCGTCGACGACTCGGGTGGCAAGGATGCTTGTTTGGCGTGACGGCGGCGGCCGTCGCGGTCGCAACAGCTCAGTCAGCGCTTTCCGTAGTTCTCCGGGCCGCAGGAGCGCGACGCTCGCGTCGTCGCGGCAAGTACATACGGATAGAGCCCTGCTTCCGCGGCGAGGTCGGTGCGCAGAGCGCGGACAGTGATCACATAGCGCCCCGTCCAGCGGATGTGGGCACGCCAGAAATATCCGTCGCTGAAGCTGCTGCGGCGGGGGCTGCCGTCGCTGTTGGTCTGGGCGGACCAGAGTGTCAGTTCCTTAAAGTACGAGCCGTCCTTCTGGAGGAAGTTGTAGGTCATTTCGGCCGTCGTGCTGTCCGGCATTGGGAAAACGGTGACGGAGACCAGGATGGGCGGGTTGGAACTGCGCTGCTCCAGGTAGACCCCGGCCATCACCCGCGGACAGCCGCAGGAGGTGAGTACGGAGACCGCGTCACTGGGCCCGACCTCCTCAGTCGGCCGGGGACCCGCCGCCACCCGTAGATACTCGGTTTCGAGGTCGTTGACGAACTTTTCGGGCAACAAAGCGTCTACGGTGAACGGAATCGGATCGGTTGCCCTGCTGCTCCATGATCTTTTCGTCTCCCTCTGCTCCCGCGGTGGTCGTGTCGTGAACGGGGCCGAGAATCCGCTCGACCTCGGCGCGCTGGGCCTGCATGAGGTCCCTGACGCGCGAGGGCCAGGGCCGCGTGGCCGTGGCGGCTTGACCAATGAGGTCTCGTAGTCGGCTCAGGTCGGCCCGCTCGGCCGGGTCCTTGGCCAGGCACGCTTCGGCGACTCGCCGTATGCGGTTGGGGAGCGCCAACAGGTCGGGCTCGGAGTACAGGACGTTGTGGAGCACCTGCTGCAGCGACGTCCCCGCGAACGGACTCGCTCCGGTACAGGCCATGACCAGCACGGAACCGAGCGAGAAGATGTCGCTCGCCGGCGTGATCGCCGTTCCGTCGACCTGCTCGGGAGACATGTAGGGCGGCGAGCCGACCACCCACCCGGTCCGTGTGAGCCTGGTGCTGCCCGGGGCGTCGTCGGTGGCCAGCGCGACACCGAAATCGACCACCCAAACGCCCTTGTCATTGGCGGTGAGCGGGACGCCCGTCGTGGTGGATTCGTCGGTGAGGAGGATGTTGTCCGGCTTGAGGTCCCGGTGCACGAGGCCGGCCCCGTGGATCTCGTGGAGCGCGGCGGTCAGGCCGGCGGCCAGCCGCAGGGCGGCCTCCTCCGGAAGCGTCCTAGGAGCGATGCCGACGGTGGTGGCATCGGTGGTTGCGCCGCTAGCGGCGTCACTGGCCGTACCGGCATCGGCCACCTGCTGCAACGACGGGCCCGAGATAAAGGCCGAGACGAGCCAGGGGGTGGGCGCGTCGAGGTCTGCGTCGAGCACGGGGGCGGTGTAGGCGCCGCGCACCCTGCGCGCTGCAGCAACCTCCCGCCTGAACCGCCCTTGGTGACGCGCGTCGTCGGCGAGAGCTGCGCGGATGAGTTTGACGGCCACAAGCCGGCCGTCCGACGCAGTACCCAGAAAGACCCGGCCCATACCACCATGGCCCAGTACAGCCAGTAATCGGTATGGCCCGATCTCCCGTGGGTCGGCCTCCGCCAGGGGTTCCACCACCACCACCACCTCCCAGCACAGATCATGCCGCGCGACAGCGGACAATGCTAGGCCGGCCCGGCAGCATCCAGTCTTCCCGCGGGAGGGAGGATTCAGCTCCTGGCATTCCTGCAGGATGAGTTGGCGTCGTGTTCCGGCGAGTTGAGCATCGGCGCTTCTTCTGGTCAGAGGCTTTACTCAACTCGCCGAATGGGATGCTGAGTCACATCCGCTGTTGAGCCGAAGCGCGATAGGTGCCACCAAGGCAAACTTGCTGTCACTCCGTGTAGGAGACCGGCTTAGGTCGAGGGGCGTCGGCGCAGATGTCACCAAACAACCTCCTGGATAAAACGCTCTTCCAGGTACCGGGCGGGCGGGCCGACGCATGGCAGGAGCCTGACCAATCACCTTAACGATGCCTGTCAAGAAACTTGATCATTCCCGCCCTGACTGCTTCGATATCCTCACCGCTATAGGCGGTCAGAGTGAACGAGCGGTCCCAGCAAACGAACTTACCGGGTGGCCAGTACCCGCGATTGAAAAACCCCTTGCGACGTTTCAACAAGCCCTGCGACAGCGGCGTGATGAGTGTGGCGCCGTCACTCATCAGCACCAGCGAAGTGCCAGACTCCCTATCACCATCGTCGTAAAACGTGCTGAACAGCCAACCCTCACCACGCACTACTCGCGTGGGATGGAACTGCCTCAAGTTGCCCTTCGGCTCCACCACTTCGTATTCGTGAACCGGAATAAGGGGGACACCGCGTCGTCGCAGAGCCGTAGCGAACTCTTCGAGTAGTGCAGGAAGGGGTGCGGCTGCTGCTTCTCTCGCCTGCTGGTTGCGTCTCGCATCAGCTTGACGCTTCTCTTCAAGTCGCCGCACGTCATCTTCCAGGCCCATGGGCGAACGCTACAGGGCTAGGGCGAGCCCTCGGGTCCTAACGAAATAACTTGCTTGGGATGAGGAGTCAGGCCGAGATTGGATAGTTGCGTAGCATAGAAGCGGTGACGGGGCCTCCCCCTGAGTGGTGGACACGCTGATACTGGATCTGCTTGATCCGGAGGAAGCGAGAAGACCGCCGAAGGCGATGAAGGACTACTCGGACGAGTTCAAGGCCGATGCCGTGGCCCTGTACGAGTCCACACCCGGGGCGACCTACAAGAGCATCGCCGCCGACCAGGGCATCAAACGGGCGACCCTGCGTGAATGGGTGCTGCGCGACCGCGAACGCCGTGGCGCCAGTGCGACGGCGGCGAAGCCGGCCGCCCCACCTCGGGAGGCGATGCCGTCCGCTGATCCGGACGAGCGGGTCCGACAGCTGGAGGCGAGGGTGGCAGAACTGGAAGCGAGTGAGCGCAAACTCGCCACCGAGCGGGACATCCTCCGCAAGGCGGCCAAATATTTCGCCGGAGAGACGAACTGGTGATCAGCCGCTTCCAGTTCGTTGACGACCACCGGGACACCTACGAGGTGAAGCGGCTCTGCCAGGTCCTGGACGTGAACCGGTCCAGCTACTACAAGTGGCTCGCCGGCGCCCGGGCCCGGGCCGCCCGGCAGCACCAGGACCGAGTCCCGGCCCAGGAGATCCGTCAGGTCCACGGCAAATCCGGCGGCACCTACGGCTCCCCGCGCGTGACCGCCGAGCTCCGCGAGCAGGGGCGGCAGGTCAACGAAAAGCGGGTCGCCCAGATCATGCGAACGTTCTCCATCACCGGCATCCGCCTGCGCAGACGCGTCCGCACCACCGTCCCGAACCCAGCAGCCCAGCCAGTCCCGGACCTGTTCCAGCGGAACTTCACCGCAACCGAACCCGGCCTGAAATACATGGGCGACATCACCTATCTCCCCCTGGAGAACGGGGAGTTCCTCTATCTCGCGACCGTGCTGGACTGCTTCAGCCGCAAGGTCGTCGGCTGGTCCATCGCCGACCACATGCGCACCGACCTGGTCGCCGACGCACTGCGGATGGCAGCCGCGACCCGCGGCAACCTGGCGGGCCCCGTGTTCCACTCCGACCACGGGGCCCAGTACGGATCGAGGGCCTTCGCCGGCCTCTGCAACCAGCTCGGTGTCAGCCGGTCGATGGGCGCGGTCGGCACCAGCGCCGACAACGCGGCCTGCGAAAGCTTCCACGCATCCCTGAAACGCGAGACCCTCCGGGGCGCCCACGACTACGGTGACGCTGGCACCTGCCGCAGGATGGTCTTCGCCTGGCTGACCCGCTACAACACCCGCCGCCGGCACTCCGCCAACGGCCACCTCAGCCCCAACGAATACGAACACCGACACCACACCGCTAAACTCACCCTCGCCGCGTGATCAATAACCGCGTGCCCACCTTCATGGGAAAGGCCCGGCACCTGCCCGCCACCCTCCTGCCCCAGTCGCCATACCGATCGCCCCGCCCCTGACAGACGCAATCCCGGAGGTTGACGCACCAGCCTTCCCAGGGACCCGCCACAAGCACCGCCATCGGCGCCGGCAAGCTTTCCGTCTTGGCGTAGGGCGCGGGTCCGAGATTCACGGATCAGGCTTGACCCTCACGTTGCGTAAGGCTGGAGGGTGGGTGCATGAGCGACTACTACAACGCCTTTGAGATGAGTCCTGTGCCTGCTCCCGGCCCGGGTGCGGTTCCGCCAGAGCCCTTCCGTGGCATCTATGGAATGCCCGCGTTCGTGACGATCCCCACGAGCGATCTGGCCGCGTCGGTGGACTTCTGGATTCGTGGGCTCGGATTCTTCGAACTGTTCAGCGTCCCCGACACGATGGTGCATCTGCGCCGGTGGGCGTTCCAGGACGTACTCCTCGTCTCGGCGGCGAGCATTCCGGAGCAGCCACCAGCAATGAGCTTCAGTTTCTCGGGCGTACTCAGCCAGGTCGATGCCCTTGCCGAGGCATGTCGAGCGTTGCGCCCGAACTCGGTCGACGGTCCACGGGACACCTTCTGGAACACCCGCGACGTGGAGGTGATCACCCCCGAGAACGCACGGGTCGTTTTCACCGCGGCGAAGCCCTTTGATCCGGCCAGTCAGGAGGCGCGGAACCTTGAAGCCATCGGAATCACCCCGCCGGGGGACGCTCGCGGCGACAATGGGGAGCATGCCTGATGCCACTGACGCCGAGGGCCTGACCGTCGGCCAGGTCTCGACGCGTCTGGGCGTGACAGTCCGCGCGCTGCACCATTGGGACGAGATCGGTCTGGCGCGACCGTCGCTGCGCACCGCTGCCGGGTACCGGCTCTACACCGCTGGTGATCTGGAACGCCTGCACCGCATCGTCGTCTACCGTGAGGTCGGTCTCGGCCTGGACAGGATCCGGGCCATCTTGGACGACTCGACCGCAGATGTGCCCGGCGCATTGCGCGCGCAGCGCCAGCAGGTTGCTGAACGCATCGACCGCCTTCAGCAGCTCAGTGCCGGACTGGATCGGATGATCGATGCCCACGAGCGCGGCCTGTTGCTGACCATCGAGCAGCAGGCCGCGGTCTTCGGCCCCCAGTGGAATCCGGACTGGCCCGCCCAAGCCCGTCGGCGTTACGGAGAGACCACGCAATGGGCGCAGTACGCCGAAGGCTCAGCCTCTCGCGGTCCGAAGGAATGGCAGGATGTCTCCGACGCCGTTGCCGACTTCGACCGCGCTCTCGGCGATGCGCTGGACGTCGGCGTCACACCTGGTAGCCCAGAAGCGAATCAACTCGTCGAATGGCACCGCGACGTCTTTGCTTCGTACTTTCCCCTCACCAGGCAGATGCAGGTCTGTCTCGGCCGCACGTTTGAGACCGATCCGGGATTTGCTGCCCATTACGACGGCATCCGCGCCGGCCTTGCCACGTGGTTCCGCCGCATCATCGACGCCAGCGCACGCGCCCACGGCATCGACCCAGACACCGCCACCTGGCAGTAGCGAGCGGGTCCGGAAGCCTGCACACGGCACGGGCGCCCGATGACACGCGTACGGGTTGTCGAGGGCGAGCGCAGTGCGCTCGTGGCGTACTCGCGAAAAATGTCCGGGCCGACGGCGCCACCCAAGGTGCCCCGCGAGCCCTACCAGCCGCCGACCAGTGACACCTTGACGCAACCTGGGCCAGGCCGGCGAGAAGCGCCTTCACCGCCACCGCGACTACCTGCGCCCCCGACAGCAGGAAGTAGGGAGCCGGCACTCGCGCCGACGCCGTGTAGGAGTACGTGCCCCGGCGCGGAAAGAGCTGGATGCGGAGGCCTGCGCGCTGAGGGCCTGTGTGACGTCGTGATCAATTTCGGGTTCTGGTCCCGGTGCGGGGGCAGGACCTGGTAGGACGCTGGGTGTGGCACGTAGGCAACTCACCGACGAGAAATGGGAGTTCATCGAGCCGTACCTGCCGACAGGCGAGTACGGTCCGTACCCCGAGCGGCTGCGGGAGCAGTTCGAGGGGTGATCTGGCGGTTCCGCCCAGCGCCCAGTGGCGCGAGATGCCTGCCGAGTTCGGACCGTGGCCAACGGTCTACGGGCGCTTTCGCGTCTGGCGGGACGCCGGGGTCTTCTCTGCTCTCCTGGAAGGCACGATCGCGGAGGCCGCCCGCCGCGGGCAGACGGACTTGTCCCTGGTCAGCGTGGACTCCACCACCGCCCGCGCCCACCACGATGCCGCCGGGATGTACATCGGCAAGGAGGTCATGGACGCCCTGGAGGAAGCCGCCGCCGACCAGGAACGGGCCCGGCAAAAGGGGGCGCCGCGCCGGAACAGAACGGACAGGACGGAAGCGACGCCCCCGACCGGGAAAAACGGCGGCACCTCAGACGACGGCACAAGCTCCGTCTGAAGCAAGCCCTGCTCGCAAGGTCCCGTGGCGGGCTGACCAGCAAGGTTCATCTCGCCGCGGACCGCACGTGCCGTCCGTTGTGCTGCTGCAGCATGACGGGGCCGGTTCGAGAGGGTGGCCCGGAGGGGAAGGCGCCGGTTTGCGGACATGGCGTGTCTGTGGTGGGAGGCTGGGAGTGGCTTCCCGGGAGGGCGGCGGCTGGAGCTGCCTCGTCGGCGATGCGGCTCCAGCCCGTCTCGTGAAAGCGTGCGCGTCTGTCACGGCTCGAGGGCTGGGAGCCAGTGGTGTGGGCCCAAGGCCCAACGTCACCTGGTCTGAGGGTAGAAGACGAGCCGGATTGATCGGAAGCAGGGCCGGCCGTCCACCCGCACGAAGCATGCTCGCCCTGTTGCACGACGCCTCAAGCCGTGAGGCCAAAATGCTCCAGGTCCTGGACCCCGACTTTCGTGCCCGGAGCGCCCGGCTCGGCGACCGCCCCCATCCGGTTCCCTTGGATCCGCCGTCCTGAGCGGGGCGTCCACGGCCGATGTCAGTCACTTCCTCGACACCTGCGGCTTCCCACTTCGCATCATCCGTTGCACTCAACTGCTCGGCCTGGTCAGCACCCTGGAGGATCCCAAGCTCGTCGCCGCCGCGTTTGGCATGGATTCCGAGGCCACGATGATCTATCCCGCCGACCACGCAGACCCCGGCCGCATTCCTGATACGTGACCGACGCGATAAATTCGCTGGTCGCGGCAGTGTTCGATCTGCAGAATCAACAAAATGCCGCGCTTCTTGTGTGACCCCTGCCGACACCCCCTCACCGAACCGGTCACCAAGACCAAAGTGCCACCTTCGGTGCCGATGTCAGAGATCCCGGGTGTCCGGACACGTCCGGCCCGGGTGCCCTGCGGAACTTATGCCCCGAATTTTCGGCTGAGCGAGTTCGACAACGACCCCCCGGGCTTCATCGTGCACCCCACCGACTTGATCGGCACCGAACAGCATCCCGACCTCATACGATCAATCGGCTGCTGCCAAGGCCCTGCAGGTGGCAATGGCCTGAACCTAGTCTGCAGGGGCTGCGGAGCCGAAGTCGCCACCCGACAAGCGGACTGTTACACGCAGAACCAAGTAACACTGGAGCCGACTGCGGTCTGTCTCTCCTTCTCCGACGACTGATCGCAGTACCCGGCAGCGCCGAACCCGTTGGCCCTTGGTGTCGCCTTGTACAGGCTCGCCGGAGCAAATGCGCTTTTCGAGAACGACTCGTTTGAGGCGATCGCGACGCTCTTCTTCTCCTCGCGTTCGGTCAGCCCCTGGAACAGCAACTCCGCTCCACGGCGGCCGAGTTCCGTGTAGCCGAGCTCACCAATGCACAAAGATCAACGTGTCCGTAACGGGCGATGGTCTTGGTCAGCTGCTTCTCGTCGACGGCCTCGACCAGCTCGTTGACGAGCTCGGTGGCCAGCACGTAGCGGGCCCGAAAGCCGTTCCTCACGGCCTCGCTGCCCAGCGCGATCAGCAGGCGGGACTTGCCGGTGTCCAAATCCCCGACCAGGCAGAGAGACTCGCCCTTCTGGCCCCACCCGCAGGTGGCGAGGGTTGACGGTGGCCGGGTCGCCGCTCGGATTGGCCCCGAAGTCGAAGGACCGCAGCGACCTGTCCCGCGGGAACGCTGCCGCCTTGATGCGCCGCTGGGAACGTCCCCTGGGCCTGGCCGTCGCACTCGGTCATCAAAAGCTCGGCCAGGAACACGCGATTGGACATCTGGTCGCGGGCCCTCGACAGAAGCACACGGCAGCACGCCAGGCTGGCACCACACGAAGTGGACCAGAACCCCAACTCACGTTCATAGCCACTCGACTCTAGAAATAGGAGCGTCAACGCGATGGCCGAAGCCCTGAACGGCACCTTCCAGGCCGAACTGATCGAGATGCAGGGCCCTCGCACGGTCGTTCGCGGCGTGTTCCAGCTCACCCCGGAAACGGCCTCGGCCCGGAACATCCGTGTAGGGCACATCGTTCATCTGGGTGTGGCTGCGGAGGGGACAGTGTCCCCGGGCCTCACCTATAGCCCATGGGGAAGATCGTTCGGCTGAAGCCCCATGGAGCCTTTCGCCGAGAGGCGACCGCCCTCCGCGTGCCACGCTCTACGGCCCCGGCTGGTCTCCCCCGTCCAGCCGGGGCTTCTCTATGTTTGCAGCACGTCGGTGAAGCCTCTCGGCTTGCCTCGCCTACGGCGCAGGCACTCTTGCCTTCATCTGGCTACAGAAATAGGACCAGCCCCGGGGGCTGCCGTACGTGCACGGTGACACGGGGGGACAGCGCTCGCGGCGTCGGCCGGGACCGGCGCCAGGGGGCGGTCGGGGCGGCGGCGCTCTGCGCGATCCATCGCCACGGTGCTGACCAATGACGACCCCCGGCAGTCGTCCGCAGGGACCGTCACCCGGGCCTGCGGAAGGGTGTAGAGCACGGCGATAGGGGGTGTGGTGGGTGGGGCGTCCATGCTGCGCCGGGGCCGTCGCAGAGAGGTGACGATCAGATCTTCCCGTGGGCGGCGCTGTGGCGCCGTCGGCCTGCCCCCTCAGGCGGTAAGGGCGTGTCCGCCGTCGACGCGGGGCGCGGAGAGCTGGTGGCGCGCGGCGGTGAGGGCGGCGTCGATGTGGCGGGTTCCGGTCGATACACAGAGCGTGTAGGCGACGTCTTCCATGCGCTGACGCGCCTCCTTGGTGCCCTTCTCGGCATGCAGCGCGCTCAGCGTCTCGTACTGCTCGAGCAGGTTCTTCAGCACGACCGGGTGTGCCATCAGCATCAGGGGCCTCCCTCAAAGCCACTACCAGGGGTATGCGACGCACCTTGTGCCCCAAGACCAGACCGTTATGCGCCCGCACTTTCACCTTGTCGCCCCGGCCGCCCGGGTCCTCCGGTCGAGCAGAGGGGCCTGCCGCCCCGGCCGGTGCGCACTCTGAACTGCCCCGCAACCGGTTGGTCAGGGTTCGACGACGTCACTTCGTCATGGAACTGCGGGCGACGCGCTGTAGTTCCACGCGGTCCGCGTCGGGCATGCTCGGGAAGTGGCCACCGGCGGCGTCCGAACAGGCTGCAGCTCTTCCTCGCCTTCCGCCTCGGCGCGTCGCACGCGGCCGCCTCTTCGGCCCTCACAGGTCGCCTCCCTCACTGCGCAACGACGGCTGCCAGCGGTCGTCCGCGAACTTGTTCCAGCAGCGCGTGCACACCGGCCGCTGCGCTGCGGCTCCGGGAAAGCCGCGTTTCGTTTGCAGCAGGTGTGCTCTGGCGCCCGCTTCCGGAAGGTTTCGCCGAAGCCCGTACTGGCGTGAAGCGAACCGCTCACATGGGTGACGCCTCTCCCCCGACAGCACTGCTCGTACGTGTGCCGGACAGCCGGCCGTTTTCACCGCGCGCAAGACAGCGGGAGCTTACTCACGAGATCAGCCGATGCCTCTCCGCCCCGCACGCGGGTGTTGCGCCCCGCATGCTCCCTGTGACCCCGGTTCATTCCATCCGGGCCAACCAGACCGTTTCACTGTCCATGGGGCCCCTCCCTCTTTCAGGATCGATCTACGACAGGCGCGACCGGCGGCATCCCTTTATTCCGCTTTGTGATGCCTGCCGCGCGGGCGAAGCGACGGACAGGAGATGGGGGACCGGGGTGCATCTGACTCCGCATGAGCAGGAACGTCTGTTGATCCACGTGGCGGCCGATGTCGCCCAGCGGCGGCGTGAACGCGGTCTGCTGTTGAACTATCCCGAGGTCATGGCGCTGTTGACGGCACACGTCTATGAGGAGGCACGGGCCGGGGCAACGGTTGATGCGGTGATGGAGTCCGGTCGCCATGTGCTGCAGCGCAGCGAGGTCATGGACGGCGTGCCGGAGATGATCAACAACGTCCAGGTCGAGGCGACGTTCCCGGACGGCACGAAGCTGGTGACCATCCACGATCCGTTCGATGAGGCGTCCACCAAGGTGGAGATTCATCCCGGCAAGCCGGAACTGCTGCCGGACGAGGACGAACACCGGGTGGTCTTCAACGAAGGCGCGACGCCCGTACCGCTGGTGGTGCGCAACCCCAAGGACCGTCCGATCCAGGTGGGCTCCCATTTTCACTTCGCCGAGGCCAACGAGGGGCTCAGATTCCGCCGTGAGGCCGCCCACGGAATGCGGCTGCACATCCCTTCCGGTACGTCCGAACGGTTCGAGCCCGGCGACAAGCGCACCGTGATGCTGGTGCCGATCGCCGGTGAGCGGATCATCCACGGGCTGCAGGCCGACAAGAGCGAAGAGGAGAAGCACCTCGATGCCGGACAGGACTGAGAACAAGGCCAAGAAGGACAAGCCCTGGGACCCACTGCTGCGTTCCCGCTACGCCGACCTGTACGGACCGACCGCCGGCGACCGGGTCCGGCTCGCCGACACCAATCTCGTCCTGCGTATCGACGCCGACTGGTGCGGCGGCCCGGGGATCAGCGGCGATGAGATGGTCTTCGGCGGCGGCAAGGTGATCCGCGAGTCGATGGGCCAGTCGCACATCCCCCGCGACGACCCCCGCGAACCGGTGGACACCGTGATCACCGGCGCACTGATCCTGGACCACTGGGGCGTGGTCAAGGCCGACGTCGGGCTGCGCGACGGCCGCATCCGGGCTATCGGCAAGGCATACAACCCCGAGACCATGACGCCGCCGGCCAACCGCGACCCGCGCGCGTCGGCCTTCGTCGTGGGGCCCGAGACAGAGGTGATCTCCGGCAAGGACCGCATTCTGACCGCGGGCGGCGTGGATACCCATGTGCACTTCCTGTGCCCGGAGCAAATCCACGAGGCGGTCGCCTCGGGGGTGACGACGCTGATCGGCGGAGGCACCGGGCCCGCCGAAGGCAGCACGGCCACGACCGTTACACCAGGCAAATGGCACCTCCAGCGCATGTTCGAGGCGCTCGACGCCTTCCCGGTCAACATCGGCCTGCTCGCCAAGGGCAGCACCGTCTCCGAGAAGGCGCTGCACGACCAGGTCGCGGCCGGTGCCTTGGGCTTCAAGATCCACGAGGACTGGGGCGCGACGCCGGCCGTGATCGACGCGGCGCTGAACGTGTGCCAGGAGACCGGGGTCCAGGTCGCCTGCATGCCGACTCCCTGAACGAGTCCGGCTTCGTGCACCACACCTTCGCCGCGACCAAGAAGGACCGCAGGACGAAGGACGCCAGGTACAGGAGCCTGCACATCTTCCACATCGAGGGCGCCGGCGGCGGCCACGCCCCCGACATGATCAGCCTCGCGAGCAAGCCGAACGTGCTGCCCGCGTCGACGAATCCCACCCGGCCCTTCACGGTCAACACCGTCAAGGAGCACGTCGACATGATGATCGTGTGCCACCACCTCAACCCGGAGGTCGAGGCGGACATGAAGTTCGCCGACTCCCGGATCCGGCCCTCCACCATGGCCGCCGAGGACCTGCTGCACGACATGGGCGCCATCTCGATGATGTCCTCCGACGCCCAGGCCATGGGCCGCATCGGCGAGATGATCATGAGGACCTGGCAGACGGCGCACGTCATGAAATCCCGCTACGGTCACCTGCGCGAGGACGACGCGCGCGCGGACAACTTCCGTGCCCGCCGCTACGTCGCCAAGTACACGATCAACCCGGCCATCACCCACGGCATCGACCACGAGGTCGGCTCCGTCGAGACCGGAAAACTCGCCGATCTGGTGCTGTGGGAACCGAAGTTCTTCGGCGTCAAGCCGCACATGGTCATCAAGGGCGGCCAGATCTCCTACGCCCAGATCGGCGACGCCAACGCCTCCATCCCCACCCCGCAGCCCTACCTCCCGCGCCCCGTCTGGGGCTTCGAGGGCCGCGCTCCGGCGGCCAACTCCTTCAACTTCGTGGCCGAGGCAGCCCTGGGCGGCGAACTCCCCCGGATCGGGCTGCTCAAGCCCCTGGGCCCGATCCGCTCCACCCGGGAGGTCACCAAGGCCGACATGGTCCACAACAACGGCCTCCCGACGATCGACATCGCCCCCGACACCTTCGACGTCACCATCGGCGGCGCCACCACGTCCGACGTCCGCACCACGCTCGACGGGCAGGAAGTCGGACGCAACTACGCCACCGAACTGCCCCTGGCACAGCGGTACTTCCTCTTCTGACCACCACAGCTTCTGATTCTGACCACCACGGCCGGAATCGGTCACGCTCGCGCGACCGATTCCGGCACCTTCGTCGCGAAAGGCGGCCCCGCCACCCCATGAGCCGCACTGCCCTGCTCGTCCTGGCCGACGGCCGTTTCCCCGCCGGCGGGCACGCCCACTCCGGCGGAATGGAGGCCGCCGTCGCTTCCGGCCGGGTCCACGACACCGCAAGCCTGGAGGCATTCTGCCGGGGCCGGCTGCATACCGCCGGACTGGTCGCCGCCGGCCTCGCCGCAGCCGCCGCCGACGGTTGCGACGCCCTCGCCCTGGACCAGGCCGCCGACACCCGCACCCCCGTAGCGGCGCTGCGCCGCATCGCACGCCGTCTGGGCCGGCAACTGATGCGCGCGGCCCGGGCCACCTGGCCCAGCACCGACCTCGACCACCTCGCCCGACACCGGCCCCAGGGCGCCCACCAACCGGTCGTGCTCGGCGTCACCGCCCGCGCCGCCGGACTCGCCCCGCTCGACGCCGCCCGGGCCGCCGCCTACGACAGCCTCGGCGGCCCGGCGACCGCCGCGGTACGCCTGCTGAGCCTGGACCCGCTCGACGCCACCGCCGTCCTGGCACGGCTCGCCGGCGAACTCGACACCGTCGCGGACGCCGCGGACGCCGCGGCCCGCCGCGTCACCGCCGAGGGCGTCGGCGTCCTGCCCGCCGCCTCCGCTCCCCTGCTGGACATCACCGGCGAGCAGCACGCCGCCTGGACCGTCCGGCTCTTCGCCTCCTGACCAGCCCCGACCGACGCATGGAGCCTCCTCGTGCACCTCGCCCCCCCGTGACGATGCCGCACCGCCACACCCACAGCGCCGAACCACTGCTCGCCGACGGCGGCCGCCGCGCCCTGCGCATCGGCTTCGGCGGGCCCGTCGGCTCGGGCAAGACCGCGACGGTGGCCGCCCTGTGCCGCGCCCTGCGCGACCGGCTGTCCATCGCCGTCGTCACCAACGACATCTACACCCAGGAGGACGCGGCCTTCCTGCGCCGCGAGGCCGTGCTGCCACCGGAGCGCATCACCGCCGTGGAGACCGGAGCCTGCCCGCACACCGCCATCCGCGACGACATCTCCGCCAACCTCGAAGCCGTCGAGCAGCTCGAGCAGGACCTGGGCCCGCTCGACCTGATCCTGATCGAGTCCGGAGGAGACAACCTCACCGCCACCTTCTCCCGCGGGCTCGTCGACAGCCAGGTCTTCGTCATCGACGTGGCCAGCGGTGACGACATCCCCCGCAAAGGCGGCCCCGGCATCAGCACCGCCGACCTCCTCGTGGTCAACAAGACCGACCTGGCACCATATGTGGGAGCCGACCTGGACACCATGAGGGCCGACACCCGCAGGCAGCGGGGGGACCTGCCGTACGCCTTCACCAGCCTCACCACCCCCGACGGCATCCAGCCAATCGCCGACTGGGTCACCAGCTGCCTCGCCGCCCGGCACGCCACCGGATCCACCCAGTGACCCTCACCACCGCGAAGACGCCGGCCGTGATTCCGGCGCCGGCCGGCGAACCGCTGCAAGCCGACGGTGGTTCCCACGGTCGGCACTCCACCAAATCCGCCCCGGCCGACCCGTCCGGCGTCACCGCTACCGCCCAGATCCGGGCCGCCCACAACGGCCGCACCACAACGGTCCCTCTCCTGCACAACGACGACCCCTTCCACCTGCGCCGGCTACGGGCCCGCGGTGAGCAGGCACGTGTCTGTGTACTCGGCGCGATGAGCGCACCGCTCGGCGGAGACCGGCTCGCCCTCGACATCACCGCCGGGAGACGGGCCCGACTGGAGGTGACCACGGCCGCCGCCACCATCGCCCTGCGCGGCCCCACCACCACCCCCGCCACATATGACGTACGGATCACGGTGGACGACGACGCAACCCTGCACTGGCTGCCCGAACCCTTGATCAGTACCCGGGGCAGCACCCTGCACCAGACATTCACCGTCGACCTCGCACCCACCTCCCGTCTGGTCATGCGGGAGGAACAACTCCTGGGCCGCTCGGGCGAGGTGCCGGGCCACCTCACCACCCGCCTGATCGTCCGCCGCGGCGGACGACCGCTCCTCGACCAGCAGACCGCCTACGGCTACCCGGCGCCGGCGTGGGACGGCCCCGCCGTCCTCGGATCCCACCGGGCGACGGGACAGCTCCTCCTGGTCGATCCTGGGCTGGGCACACCCCAGGAGCCGCATGTCATCGACGACGACCCGGCCGAGGGACACGCGGTACTGACCCCTCTCGCCGACCCCCGGGCCCTCATCGCCACCGCCGTCGCCCCGGCACCGGCCCAGCTTCGCCACCTCCTGGACACCGCCCTCGCCTACGCCTACACCTACGAGACGCCGAGGCCAGATGCCGACGGCGAGCAGTAGATCCATGAACGACGTGAACACCGAACCGGAGGACAGGAACATGGGACGAGCACTGATCGTGGTGGACGTGCAGAACGACTTCTGCGAAGGCGGCAGTGTTCCCGTGGCAGGCGGCGCCCTGGTCACCGTCAAAGTCCGCGACCTGGTCGGACGCGCGGCAGAAGCCGGGTATCAGTACGTCGTGGCGACCCGCGACCACCACATCGACCCAGGAGACCATTTCTCCGACACCCCCGACTTCAAGACCTCCTGGCCCGTGCACTGCGTGGCCGGCACGCAAGGCTCCGACTTCCACCCGGACTTCCTCCCCGCCGTACACGCCGGAGCCCTTGACGCTGTCTTCTACAAGGGTGCCTACGAGGCCGCCTACAGCGGTTTCGAAGGCGCCGACGAGGAAGGGACGGGATTGACCGCGTGGCTGCGCGCGCACGGCGTCACCACCGTGGACGTCGTCGGTATCGCCACCGACCACTGCGTGAAGGCCACCGCCCTGGACGCCGCCGCAGCAGGATTCACCACCCGAGTCCTGCTGGACCTGACCGCCGGCGTACACCACGACACGATCCAGCAGGCTCGCGACGAACTCAGCCAAGTTGGCGTGGAACTGTCCGGCACACCCGTGGTCGCGGAGGCTTAGAAGCCTCCCGGTGAGTGGAACACACGGGTCTGCCGCACGATCGGGTGACATCTGAACTGGCTTGCCCTGTGGGGCGGGCAGGCCCAGCCACCGTCACCGTTGTGGTGGTCGGCGAGACAGTCGCCGATGCACACCATCAGCTCGCGGTGCTCGGGTAGAGCACCGCGAGCCAGGGCCAGGGCGGCGACGGCGGACAGGAAGAAGGTGTGGTCAATGAAGGGAAGGCCGCCGTCGAGGTTACTCCCGTTTTTAAGGCCCTGGTCGATCATCCAAGGGCCGGTCTGCGGCTGGAGCGATCCCGCCATCGGAGCCGGGCGCACCCTCGCAGCCCTGGTGTTCGCCTTGCTCCTGCGGTGAGAGAGGCACCACCCGGAGGATGTACCTCTGGTTCGAGGGTGGCGGCTGCGCGGCTGGCGGCATGAGGGGCCAACGCAGTGCGCACAGGCGCGATGGCAGGATGACAGCATGGTGACGAAACAGCCGTGGACGGGGCTCCACGGTGACCTGCTGGCAGCGAAGGCAATGGTGTACGACCCAAGCGATTTCGCCTGCTCGCTGCCGGTGCCCGAACCGGAGAGTGCTGAGTACGCGGCTTGCGCGTTCACACTCGATGGTCGCTCGGTTCGGTTCCGCGTGGCCAAGACCACCCCGACGAAGGTGGGCCAGTTCGTCACCGTGTGGCAGCGGTCCAAGGAGGGGCCGATCCGGCCCTTCGACGCCGGCGACGCCGTGGACCTCTTCGTCATCAGCAGCCGCGCCGACGACGGCTTCGGGCAGTTCGCGTTCCCGTGCGAGGTGTTGTGCGAGCGCAACATCGTCTCCCGCAACGGCTCCGGCGGGAAGCGTGGATTCCGCGTCTATCCGCCGTGGGCGGCCACGACCAACCGGCAGGCCCGCAGCACCCAGGCATGGCAGGTGAACTACTTCTTCGACCTCGGCCAGGACAGGCCGTCCGAGCCGACGCGCGCCCACGCCCTCTACCACCCATAAGCGACCGCTGCGCCATGGCGTCCGGCGGCCTGCAACTCAACCACTGATCACATCGGAACGACTCGTCTAGACCGACGACCAGGACCCGGCGGCCAGTGGGGAGAGGCCTTCGGCGACGACACCGTCGCCGCCGCGATGATCGACCGTCTGGTCCACCACGCGGAGGTCATCTCGCTCAAGGGAGACAGCTACCGGATGCGCGGCCGCGACCTCGGACGGGTTCCAGCCGCCAACACCGGGGAATGACCAACATCAACTGACCAGCAGGGGGCACTTTTCAACCGCCGGTTCTGGCTCACAATTAAAGCGTCGCCGACAGACGAGTTCCTCCTGCGCCACCAGGATGTGCTCGAGCAGTCACAGCAGGGAAGAGGAGCCTTCGGTGCATGCCGTACTCCGGTGGGGGTAGGCGCCACGATTCGGGCTTGAACAGAGGAGGGACATGGACGACGTCGCCGCTCCAGGCAGGGAAAACGCTCCCCTGTCCGGGCACCAGGCACGTTCTGGCGCCCTGCTCGACGGAACGCTGGAAAACCTGCGGGCGTCCGCCATCGCGGTTGATGGTGACGGCCTCATCGTCGCGGTCAACAGCGCGGCCCGAAGCCTGCTGGGCAGGAAGGCCTCGGAGCTTGTCGGTCAGGACTTCCACGACCTGCTGCACCGGGACAGATACGGGCACTCAGTGCCGCGCACGCGCTGCCAGATCAGGAAGGCTCTCCTCGCGGGGGACACCCGACATGGCGACGCCGAGTGGTTCGTCCGGGGCGACGGCACACTGGTGCGGTTGTCCTGGCTGGTCACGCCTTATGCGCCCGGTCCGATCGGGGCGGGCTCGCTGACGCTGCTGTACGAGGCAGAGCAGTCGGACGTGCGCCACAGCGACGGCGGGCAGTCCGCGCCGCTGACGGAACTGGACCGCCTGACCCTGCTGGCGGAGACGACCACGCAGCTCACATCCACCCTGGACATCGACGAGGCGCTGCGCCGGCTGGCGGCCCTGACCGTGCCCCGGCTGGCGGACTGGGCGGTCTTCGACCTGCTCACCGAACGTGACGAAGTACGACGTGTTCTCGTGATGGAGCACAAGGACGGCATTCTCCTCGAGCGGGATGACCTGCAAGGCCCCATGCCCCCGGTCCCGGCAGAGTCGCCGATGCCCTTGTCGCGGGCCCTGCGCGGCGCCGCCTCCTCCCTGGCCGGTCCCGCCACCTACCAAGGCCCGCCCGACTCCGGCATCGCGGTCGAGCAGCAGCGCCTGTTCACCGCAACAGGAATGCACTCCGCCGCCATCGCACCCATTCGCGGACTGCGCGACGTACTCGGCGCCCTGACCCTGGGCCGCGCCCAGCGTCACGACGCCTTCACCCCTGCCGACCTGCCGCTGCTGGAAGACCTCACCCGCCGGGCGGGCCTGGCACTGGACAACGCACGCCTGTACCAGCGCCAGCGCAAAGTCGCCGAGACCATGCAACGCCACCTGCTGCCCCAGCTGCCCGTCCTGCCCGGACTGCAGATGACCGCACGCTACGTACCCGCTCCGGACGCCTCCTCCGTGGGCGGCGACTGGTACGACGCCTTCGCTCTGGGCGCCCAAGCCCACGCACTGGCCATCGGCGACGTCGTCGGACACGACCTCGACGCCGCAGCCGGCATGGCGCAGGTCCGCAACATGCTGCGCGCCTTCGCCTGGTCCCACCCCGAAACCGCACCCAGCGCCGTTGTCACACAGCTCGACGAGGCAGTGATGCACATAGCCGAGGTACCCATGGCCACCATGATCCTCGCCAGCCTCACACGCGGCGACGACACCCTCTGGCGCCTGCGCTGGACCAACGCCGGCCACCCGCCACCCCTGCTCATCACCCACGACGGCCAGACCCGCTACCTCGACGAGGCTCACGGCATACTCCTCGGCACCGGCGTCACCAGACCCCGCCCCGACGCCGTCACCGTCCTGCCACCCCGGGCCACGCTCCTGCTCTACACCGACGGACTGGTCGAATCCCCGCACCACTCCATCGATCACGGACTTGACCGCCTGCGCCGACACGCGGCCTCCCTCGCCCACCGCCCCCTCGACTCCTTCTGCGACCTGCTGCTGGACCAGGTCCGCCCCAGCGACAACGACGACGACGTCGCCATGATCGCGCTGCGCACACCCCCTCCCGTACGACCCGTCTGACCCGCTCGTGAGGCAGATCAAGTGGGCGGAACAGGAGACGGTCGAACTCCTGAGCCAGTGAGCTGAGGCTTCGAACGCCTCTCTCCGCCGCGCGAGAACTTCGCGCGCTGCGGGCTCCGCACTGCACCGCCGGTGAGCGGCCGCTGGACCGCCGCCAACGGAGCAGACTAGGCCGAGAACTGGCACTGCCTCACCTCCACCGAGATCGCCGTCATCGACCACCCCGACGACGAGGACTCCCTGCCCTACGTGGTCGTCGCCGCACGACTGTGCACGCACGCCCTGGCCTGGCTCGGCCGCATCCAGCACCCGCCTTGCCCGTCCACGCAGCCATTCAGATGGACATGGACCATCCCGGCTACCGGCGAACCATCGACGGCGACAGCGAGGAGCACCAGCCAGTGGCGACTGAGGCCAAGGGCGCGGGACGGCATGAACCGGTCGAGCAGCGCTTGGGAAGTGATCGCCGTGGCGTCGGCCGTCATCGTCAGGATTGGCCGCGGCACCCGCCAGGGTCCCGCTCCCCTTCCCCTGCAGCGTGCCCAGCCGACAAGTTTGCTCGCGGCGGGGTGAGGTCATCCGCTCCAGGGAACCCTTGCGAGGACAAGTCCCCGGACGTCGGCAGCACCGGATGCCCGGAGCCGGCGCGCAACGTGCTGGAGCTGCGATCCGCTCGTCGACCAGGAGGTCGGTCGCCCCCTCGATGTGGCCGGTTCCTCCGGTCCATGTCAGCGCGGCGGCATGCGCGGCCGCGGCCGCGCTTTTCTCGTCCAGAGTGCGGTTCGCGGGCCGGGCCGTCTCGGCATGCTTCACCAGCCGGTGGCCGCCCGGCGGGCTGAGGGGGAAGGCCCGGGTCACGTCCTCCGTGTAGGCGGCGTCCATGATCGCCTCGATGTGCTGGAGAGGCCTGCGGCCCGTGTGGGTGGGGTTCCCGGTGACGTAGTCGACGCCGTGCATCGCCTCGGGGTGGCTTTCCAGCCAGCCGACGAGAGCCGACCGAAGATCATCGCCCAGCAGGCCCTCCCCTCGTACTTCAGCTTGTGGATCTTGTCGCGCAGGGCTCCGGAATACATGGCGACCGCGTCGACGCGGGAGAATCCGCGTTCGGCTTCCGGCAGCGCGCACACCCGGTTGCTGCACGGCCTGCCGGGTGTAAGGGCCTGGGAGCAGACGGGGCAGTGGGGCTCGGCGACGGGCTGGAGGGTGCGGCCGGCGCAGCGGGAGCACAGGCGGGCGGTGCCGGTGATGCGGTAGGCGCATACCGGGCAGTCGGGGAAGCCTGCCGGATCCGGGAGGCCTGCCGTCACAGGTCGGCCAGGGCGAGCTGCTGGCGCTGCCGGCCGGCGGCCTGGATGTGCGCTGCCCGGCCCAGGCGGTCGGTGATGTCGCTGGAGGCAGTGACCAGGATCGCCTTGTTCTCGTCGAGCATCTTTTCGGCCCAGGGCTGGGTGTCGGCGAGGGAACGCATCAGGAAGACGAGCTTGCCGTGCTCGGCGGCCAGGCGGGCCTGCATCTTGGCGCCCGACGTGCCGGAGGCCTCGATGACGACGCTGCCCAGGGTGGTGCCGGACGTGACGACGTTGCGGCGGGGGAAGGTGTACTTCGCCGGAGGGCTGGTGGGCCAGAACTGGCTCAGCAGCGCTCCGCCGGCGGCGAGGATCGCGTTCGCGAGCGGCCGGTTCTCGGCCGGGTAGACCGGGGCGGCGATGCCGGTGCCCATGACGGCGAAGGTCCGGCCGCCCGCGGCGAGCGCGGCCCGGTGGGCGGCGGCGTCGATGCCCTTGGCGAGACCGCTGGCGATCACGACGTCGTGCTCGACGAGCTCGCGGGCCATCCGGGCCGCCCGGCGCATCCCGTCCTCGGAGGCCTGGCGGGTGCCGACGACGGCGACGGAGCGGGCATCGCGCTGATCGAGCCCGCCGCGCTAGAAGAGGAACGGCGGCAGATTGCCGATCATGCGGAGGTTCGCCGGGTAGTCCCTGTCCAGGACGGTCACCAGACGCGCACCCGCCTTATCGGCCGCGGCGAGTTCGTCGTCGACACGGGCACGGGCATCGTCGAGGCCAGTGGCCAGGGCCCGCTGCAGCAAGGGGCGGTTCTTCGTCGCGGCACGCGAGTCCTCGCGCACCTGCCCGTCCATGAGCGCGGCCAGACCCTCGGGGCTCTGAGCGCCACGGGCGAACAGGCTCCAGTCGAGGGTGGCATCGCCGGCGCGCAGCGCGCACAGGGTCAGCACATCGTGCTGCTCAGCGGTGATATCGAGGTCCATCGGGTGTCCTTCTACTCATGGCCCCGGAATGTTCGAAGGATGAAGCAAGGCTCTCGGGCCACCTCCATCGTGGCCTACGCACTCTGCGTACGGGAGGGAAGTGTGGGCTCTTCACGGCGTCCGGGACATCATGGCCTTCAGCGCATCGTCCGGGCGGGCCCGTCCTGCAGCTGCGATGATGGGTGCCGTCACGAAGCTCGGGGAGGTCCTCGCGGCAGTAGGAGCCGACGGTCGCCGACCTGGCTGGCCAAACCCCCGCGGTCCAAGCCGCACTTCACCCCCACCTGATCCTCCTGGATCAACCAGGTCGAGCGGTGGTTCGGCTACCTGGCCCACCCGGGGCGACCTGCGCGGTTGCGGTGGGAGCGTCCATCGCGCACTGCGCGAGTGTCCGAGATCCAGTGCGGTGATCGTGGGGACACGTCAGAGGGCCAGGGGGTGCACACCTGCCACGTCTTCCAGGGCGCGAAACCGGGGCCCGCCCCCGTGCGCGGGAAGCAGTGGCACGCCCGTTTCGATACCCGCCGTGTGCGCTGCGGCCGTATCACGAGTGTCGCGTAGCCTGCGCCCATGCCGTGAGCAACTCCTCGTACTCCTTGCGTTGTTCGGCGCTGAGAACGCCGCCGCTGCGGAGCATCAGAGCACGGATCCGAGCGTTCAGCTCGTCAGCTGACCGGCCCGCCATCGGCTGCTGCCGGGTATCCGCCATGGCGCAGAACGTAACGCCACAACAAAGCCTTGGGCAAAGCTTGAATGCGCATGCCGACCCGTTCCGGCCGGGACTCGCCCCACCGTCCACGCGTCCCCTTCACCTCCGCGGCCCCGACAGCCTGCACGTCGGGCGACATGGGCGCGCTGGGCACGGCTGCTGTGGCTCTGGCGGCATCCGGCGGAGGATGGCCGAAGGAACGCGGTATGCGCGCCGGTGACCGGCATGTCCCCGGGGTCATCGCATCAGGCCGTCGGCGGCGACGAGGGCTCGCTGCGCGGTTGCGACCACGATCCGGTCCCCATCGCTGAGAGACGAGCGCTTCATCCGGGCGGCCACGGGCATCGAAGCTGGCCGTGAGGCTTTTCCCTCCTGCTTCGGCTCCCAGACATCGATGTCGGCCCGCCCTCGGGTGCCGGCCAGGGCGGCAACGCCCCTCTCGGCCGTGCCGGGGTGCGGGTGACGCAAGCCATCCGCCGCGGGGCCGGGCGGATGGCTTCGCCGTACTCAGGCGGGCCTGCGCCGCTCGGAGCGTTGCGGGGTGAGCCCGCCGATGGTGACCGGGGCAGCAGGCTCACCCCGGGGCACGGTCAGCGACGGTGGTGGTGCCCGCCGCGGCCCCAGGACTCGGTGTCCACGGTGCGGCGGTGGTCGTTGCGCAGGGTGGCTGTGTCGGCTCGGTTGTCCCACATGTAGTCGCGCCGGTCCTGGTAGAGGTCGGTGCGGGTGTCGCGGCCCATGCCGGAGTGGACCCTGACCGTCGCCCGGCCGGCGAGGCGTACGTCGTAAAAGCGGTAGCGATTGCCGTCGTTGTCGCGCAGTGTCCAGTTGCGCAGGTTGACCGCGTGGCGGGTGTGGTTAGTGATCTCGACCCATTCAGCGTTCAGTGACTGGTTGGTGTGGTTGTCGCGTCCGGGGCTGTCGGCCTGCACGGCGCTGATCTCGACCCGCGGATGCCGGTGGTGGTCCCGGTCGGCTGCGGTGGCCGGCAGCGCGATGGCGGAGACGACAGTGCCGGCGGCCAGGGCCGTGGCGGCCATACGGCGGGCGGTCGAAGAAGCAGACATGAGTGATGTCCCCTCAAAAGCGGTGCCTCACCAGGCGTACCTGCCGGTGAGTGCGCGGTGCGGATACCCGGTCCGGTGCGGGCCGGGGACACAAACTGTGAAGGTCCGGTGACGTCGACGGCAGGCCGCTCGCGATCAGTTACCAAGCACGGACATTTCCGTAACACTCGCCTGTACACCCCACATGCTCTGCACAGGCATGTACCGGACAACCACTGCAGGCCGCGCCTGCCTCCGGTCGGACGACAGCAAGCGGTTGCCGACACCGGTGGGCCGCCGGCAACATGCCGGCGGCTCCTCGCCCGAACGGGCGAGGAGCCTGCGTAACAGCCGGTCAGCCCCACTCCTCGCACAGGCAACCGTGCGTCGCACACCAAGACGGCAGGCAAGGGCAGCCCGCCGCCGGCACAGGCCGCCTGCCTCCAAGGCGTGCGGGGCTGAGGCCCGCGCCCGGCATCCGGCCTGCATCGGCCGCTTCGCCCGGAGGCGGCGTGACGCGGACAAGGCACCCAGACAGATCCCGGAAGGGCCCGCTCGATCTGGTCGGTGAAGCGGGCGCAGTCCAGCGGCCCGGCCTCACGGCGCAGCAGCAACTGCCACAAGTCGGCAGGCCAGCACGTGGGCGGAAGTGGCCTCAGCGCCGGGGCCGGTTCGAGAGGGTGGCCCGGAACGGAATACGCCGGTTTGCGGACATGGCGCGCCTGCGGTGGGAGGCTGGGAGTGTGCGGCCGCCGCCGCGCGGACTGCGGCGGCGGCCGCGGCGCGAGGGACCGAGGCTCCCCCTCGATCGGGTCCTCGCGCCGAGCGCCCTCCGGGCGGCCCGGGCTGCGGGAAGCCCTCCTGGCCGCCCGGGAGGGCGGCGGCTGGAGCTGCCTCGTCGGCGATGCGGCTCCAGCCCGTCTCGTGAAAGCGTGCGCGTCTGTCACGGCTCGAGGGCTGGGAGCCTGCGATGTGGGCCCAAGACCCAACGTCACCTGGTCTGAGGGTAGAAGAAGAGCCGGGTTGATCGGAAGCGGGGCTGGTCGGGCGGTTCAGCTGGCTTCAGCCCGGGACTTGATGTGGGCCAGGCGGCAGGGATCGGCACCGGCATGCGGAACTGCAGCAGCATCACCCGGCCCCCGACCTCGGCGACGAGCGCGCGGACACCACCACCAGCACCCGTGACGCGGTCAGGACCGCCCAGGTCACCGCATCCGCATCGTCCCTGCGCTCCGCCGGCCCCACTTTCCTGACCAAGGCGCCTTTCTACCCTGCCCGCGACACGGTGCGCCCTGCACCTCTTCATGGTCGTCATTCGCCGTCACCGGGAGCGCAGCAGCCACGGCTGTCTGCGTACTCATCTGAGTGGCCCTGGCAAGATTTCCGTGAACTTGGGGAGTGCCACCGTGCACCGGTGTCGCCCCGTTATTGGTACCGGCGTCGGAGCAGGGCCATGAGGATGACGCGGTGGCGGAGCAATGGAACTCCCGCGCGTCCGGCCATGATCCGCTTCTGGAGCTTCAGGTCGGTGATGCGGCCTTCGTTGTCGCCCGAGTTGAACGGGTGGTGATGGCCTGGACGACTGCGGGTTGGTCGTCGCGGATGGCATTGGCCAGGCTGACCAGGGCGGGAAGGCGGGAGGTCGCGATTTGCTCGAGCCAGTGTGTCAGCAAGGTGGCCTCGCGGGAGTCGAGCACGGCGGCGAACTGACGCACCAGGTCGTGGGTTTGCTCCAGCTCCGGGCAGCACTCGAGCAGCCGCCTGAGTGCCTCGGTGGCGTGCAGGCCACGCCGGGATGGCGCGGTGCTGATCCAGCGGGCGACCTGCCGGGGCCAGGGCGGTCGCTCGCGCGGTGTATCGATCGGCAGGCCCCGGCGCAGCGGCGCGATGGCCATCTTGACCCGCTGGTAGTGGCCCCGGTAACCCTTGGCGACGATCTCCTTGTGCAGCACCGTCGCACTGTGCTCGCCCGCCTCCCACCGCTGCCGCAGGTACTCCAGGTACGGATCGAGGCTGCTGGGCCGGCGCGAGCGGGTGCGGCATACGCATTCCTGCCAGGTGGCGGCTCGCGCGTATGTGCCCACGGTGCGCCTGTTCAAGCCCAGCTGGTGGGCTGCGGCGTGGAGTGAGATCCCGGTGTCGGTCACCGCGTGCACCGCCTCGAAGAGTATTTTCGCGTGGCAGCAAGCACGGGTGTCCGCCTGGTCGGACGGTTCCGCCTGGCTCGGTGGCAGCGACGCCGCTTCAGGATCGGGGACTGCTGCGGGCAGGCAGCTGCGATGGGCGGCGGCAGCGTCCCCGACTCGCTTCGATAAGCCCTGCCACAGCTGCAAACGATCGCTGACCTGAATCGCATCCGTGGCACCGTCGGTGATGCCCTGCCGGTAGACCAGCGAGCCGTCCCGGCAGACGACCTCAACACCGGGGCGGCTTCGTTTCACCCCCCGCCCCAAGGCGGCGGTACCCACGAAGGAGACAGATGGCGGCGCAGCAGGACGACCCGAAGCCTCAGCGCCCCGCCTTGCCGCGCGGCTGGCGACGGCACCTCGCACGGCTGCCCCTCGCCTTCTACCGCGTGGGTCTCGGCCCGCTGTTCGGCCAGCGTCTGCTGCTCCTCAACCACATCGGCCGCGCCAGCGGCCTCCGCAGGCGCGTGGTGCTGGAGGTCGTCGCCCACGACCCCGCACCGGGTACCGGGATCCTGGCCTCCGGCTTCGGGGCCGAAGCCGCCTGGTACCGCAATCTCCAGGCCGCCCCGAAGACCACGATCCAGGTCGCCAACCGCCACTACGCCGTCACCGCCGCCTTCCTCACCGCGGACGAGGGCGCAGAGATCATGCTCCGCTACGTTTCGGCCCATCCCCGCGCCGCCCGGCGCCCGTGTGCCTTCATGGGCTTCGACGTCGACGGCAGCACGGCCGCCTACCGGCGGGCCGGCCGCCAGATTCCCTTCGTGCGGCTCGACGCCGCACCGGGCCCACAGCGGCCATGACGCACCTGCATCACCACGCGCAATGGCAGGCGCGAGGACGAAGGAAGAGCACCCCTTCGCGGACGCTCCGGACAAGACCCCGCACAAGTTCCTGCCGGACGACGAACGGCCTCCGTGCGAGGCACTCTTTTCCGCTCCCCACTTTGGTGAGGATCGGGGTAGACGGTCCAGCCACGCCAGGCTGACCGTGCCGACAATGTCTGCCACGGAACGCGCCGGTCATATCCGTGGCGCGCGCTCAAGTCCACTGAGACCGCACACCGGTCAACGCGGGGCACTACTCGACCGGATCCTCCTCCGCGCGGCGAACCGCCTTCTTCGCTGCCATCTCAACCACATGCCGCGGCTGACTCGTCTCCTCGGCGTGCGTGGTCACGGCGGCCTGGAAGCGCTCGGCCGCGTCCGCCCATCGGCGCCACTGCGCCGCGTACTCCTCGCCGTCGAGACCCGCGAGCGCCGCGCGCGCTTCTTCGCAGGATCGTTCCAGCATGATCAATTCATCGGTGATGTCAGCCACGACCGGATCCTAGACAGAACCGCGGTACGAACCGCCGTCCGGCACTACGGCGGGCGGGTAGTCACGCGCCCGGCTGGCGCGCCCCACGGTCCAAAGCGTCCAGTTCACCGGCCTCAACCTGGCATCAGAAGGCCCCACCCATGATCACATCAACGACCGAACTGTTCACCAGCCACGGCAAGCACCGCTGCAGTAGTGGGCGCCAATGGGCCTGCCATGCGTCCAGAGGTGTCGACAGCATGAAGGGATGTCTGGCCGCATCGGCGAGAACCCGCGCCTTGTCACGAGGCTGATGATCGGGCGTACCCGTCCCCGACTTCTCCGTCGCCTGCATCATTATCGCCGAAGCGCGCGGGCTCCCGTGTCGGGGCGACCTATTGCCGCCAGGGTTCGGCCGTGGGGCGATCGGGCTGCGGGGTTCGCAGTTCCGCCAGGTGGCCGACGATGATGGCGTGCATGGCCTCCGGGGTTTCCATGTCCGGGCGCATCGCCGCGTGGACGGCGAGCCCGTCCACCAGGGCATGCAGCCGGGCGGTCTCCCGGTCC
>NZ_BMTR01000043.1 GCF_014649775.1 Streptomyces longisporoflavus
ACCCGGCGTCGGGTCCTTGTCCAGGTCCAGGACATGCCAATCCGCCGGACGATTCCCCGCCATACCGCAACCCCCGTCTTTGTTGTGCCGTCGTCTATCGGTTGATGGACTGGACTTCCTGGACGTTCATGTCCTGCGTGGTCTCGAAGGTTCCGTCGGGCAGGTCGCCCTTGGCTCCGCCCGTTCCTTCCCAGGAGATCTCCCAGGTGATGGAGGCCTTGAGCTGGTACGGCTTGCCGTCTGTGGCGCGGAGGTACGAGATGCCGCACGCGGGGTCCTGCTTGGAGGCGCCCCTGGTGTACGGGGCGCCGATGGAGCCGTCCTCGTTGACCGGGCAGTCACCGGAGGCGGGGAAGGTTTCCGCGTCCTGGGTGCCCGGCTCCAGGTGCAGGGCCACCGGCTTTGCGGTCGTCACCGCGTACAGCGGCGTGTCCGGGAGCTCGGCGCGCACCGTGACGTCCTTGAAGACTGCCTTGTCCAGCCACACCCAGGTGGGCATGTTCACCGTCGACTTGGCCTGTGGCTTCAGCTCGATCTCGGTGTCCGGGACGCGGATCTTGTCGTAGGCGTAGGCGGCGAGAGTCTCCGGGGTGGGGGCGTTCGGGTTGTCGGGGAGGGAGCCGGCGTCCTGCCAGAACATGTTGTCCGAGCAGTCCAGGATCTCCGGGTCGTCCGCACGGTCCTCGCGGGCCACCGCCCGCCAGAACATCCCCTTCTTGCCCACGTTGTAGTTCTTGGTCGGTGTGTCGGTGAAGGTCGGCTCGTTCTTGTCGAACGCGTCGACGAGCAGGCTCTTGCCCCAGCGGCGACCGAAGTTGACCGAGAACAGGTCGTCCTCCTTCATCCCTTCCACCGCGTCCTTGAGCTGCTTCGGCGTCGCGAGCGGCTCGTACCAGCAGGCCGGAGGCTTCCAGTTCGGGTCGATGACGGCGAGCGCGCCGCCGGACGGCTTTGCCGTGCCGCCGCCGGTCTGCTTGACCACGATGCGGGAGCGGGAGACCGCGGCACCCAACTCTGCTCCGTCAGCGCTCCCTTGAGCGCTGTCGCCCCCGGGCGACGTACTGCCCTCTCCGTTGTCCTCTCCCCAGCCAAAGGCGGTCGACGGCATCAACAGCATGAGCGACAGGGACGCCGCGGTAAGCGCCGCTGCGCGACAGGTCGGCTTCCTCACTTGCAGGCGCCCCGCTCCGTCTGAACCATCGTGGTCTTCCATACGCCCGCCTTGGTCTTGCTCAGCTTGGTGCGGTACAGCACGAAGGCGTCATCGGCGGGCGTGGCGGTCTCCTTGCCGGTCTTGGTGTCCTTGGTGGACCCCTTGCCCTCGTCGACGCAGTAGAACAAAGTCCCGGAGCCATCCGGACTGATACGGGGCTGCGGCTGAAAGACGCGGCCCTCACCGACCAGGGTCAAGTTCTTTCCCGTGAACCCCTTGACCCATTCTGTCCCGGTACGCAAAGCGTCACTGGAGCTGTAGAAGCGGAGGGCGCCGTACTTCGGATCCTGCTCGATGATCGCGGCGTAGGAGGCGAGGAGGCGCTCCTTTCCGTCGTCCATGATGGCCTGCAGCTTCGGGTCGCTGTTCTTCCAACCTGCGAAGTCGACCTGGAAGGAGCTGGGCAGCTTGATCTCCGGCCGCTTGGACCCGTCCGGCTGCGATGTTGGGTCGGCAGAGGCCGACGCCTTCTTGTCCGCGTCACCTGCCCCCTTGATCTTGTCGGCATCGTCGTCGCTCCCACCTGAACCGCACGCGGTCAGTAGCAGGGCGGCGGACGCGACGAGCGCGGCCGACATGAGACGGATGGGGCGGTTCACTCTGGACTCCCGTACGAGGTGGGGGGTAACGCAAGCGAACCAACGCTATCTCTGGGGCTTCTGTGGACACCAGGCGGTATTGCCCCAACGGTCGGGAAGGTTCTGCCGATTCGGCCGATTAGTCGATGACGTTTCCACACTGGGCGCCTGGGCGCGTTTGCCGTCGCAGGCTTCCCTGGACCGGGTGCGGTGCGTTGGGCCTGGTTGCCTGTTGGTTATGCCTCCCGGCCTTCGAGAGTCCCTTGGTGCAGCGCCTTCAGTAGCGACGTGAGGGAAGCGGGCCGCAGGGTCAGGTTGATGGACGGCTCGTCGGACTCGCGTAGGCGCGTCGTCTTCTCCGGGGTGGCGGCGAGTTCGACGCAGTTGTTTCCCTCGCTGCTGTAGGACGACTTCTGCCAATTGAGAGAGGCCATGTGGGCTCCTCGTAGGCGTTTATGCCTTGTGGTCTTCGAAAGTCCCTTGGCGTATGGCGCCCAAGAGAGAGCTGAGCGCGGGGGCCCGCAGTGTGACGATGGCCGTTGGGTCGTCGGACTCCCGGAGGCGCAGCGTGCTGTCCGAGGCGGCGGCGAGTTCGACGCAGTTGCTGGCCTCGCTGCTGTAGGAGGACTTCTGCCAGTGCAAGTCGGGCATTGTGGGGCCTTTCAGGGGGCGATGAGGGAATGGATGAAGTCGCGGGACGTGGGGGCGTCCAGAGATTGGCTCTCCAGGCGGCTCATGATTGTGCGGTACTTCATCAACTGGGCCTCTGCATAGAGGAATTCCGAGCCGTGCTCTGTGTCCAGTTGCACTGTGTCTAGTTCGGGATGCGGCCCCTTGGCGATGGCCACTGTCTGTCCGGCGCCGGGGAAGATCCCCGCAGCGAAGGGCAGGACTCGGACAGTCACGTTCTCACGTTCGCTCATCTCCGCTATGTGCGCCAGCTGCCGTCGCATGATTTCGGCCCCGCCGAACTGCATGCGCAGGGCGGCTTCATGGATGATCGCAGCGTATGGCGTCGGGGTATCTGCGTAGAGGACTCCCTGGCGTTTGATGCGGTGGGAGAGGCGGTGTTCGACGGACGGTGGTGAGAGCGCCGGGACGTTCTGCTGGAAGATCACTCTGGCGTAGTCCGGGATCTGGAGCAGACCTGGCAGGTGGGTGAACTGAACCGTTCGCAGTGCCGTCGCGTGTTCCTCCATCTCCGACAGGTCGAGCAGTACCGGAGGGAGGATGTCGCGGTAGTCGTCCCACCAGTTGCGGGAGCGACCTGTGGTCATCGCGGCCAAAGCATCGATGTACGGCTCGTCGGCGCAGTCGTAGCCCAGCGCGAAGGTTCGAACGCGGTCGGCGCTGACGCCGAATCTGCCAGCTTCGATATTGCTGATACGCGCTGGGTTGACGCCCAATTTCTGACCGGCCTCCCGAGAGTTGAGGCCAGCGCGCTCGCGGAGTTTTCGCAGCTCAGCCCCTAGGCGCTGCTGTCTGACGGTTGCGGTCGACCTAGGTGGCACACCCTCACCTCGTTCAGTAAGTTTCCTTGTTCGGTAGCAGTGTTGTAGTCGGCTGCCTTACGCTGAGTATCGCACCAATCACCCTTCGTGGCTCGGCGCTTCCGGAAGTGCACCGCCCTACTCCCGCAGAACAGCAACACGGCGGCAAAGCCACCATCCGGCGCCACACGACTCACCCCCACCCAACCCCCGTACCTCAAAGAGGAGTTACGGCCATGCCCAAAATTGCCCCGCTCAAGCAACCCGCCCCTCCCGCCGACGAAGGCGACGGCGGCGACGGAGAGTGGGAGTACGCCCTCCGCATCCCCCACACCCCCCTCGGCCCCGGCATCGTCCGGGCCCACGTGCGCGCCGTCCTCACCCGCTACCGCGTACACCCCGCCGTTCTCGACAACGTCCAGCTCGTCGTCTCCGAGCTGGTCACCAACTCCCTCGCCTGTACGCGTGATTCCGTCGCCGTACGTCTCGCCCGTACCCGGAGCAGTCTCCGCCTCAGTGTCTGGGACAGCAGTCCGCAGCTGCCGCCGTCATCCCCCGGCATCAGTGACGTCGACTCCGAGTGCGGGCGCGGCCTCTGGCTCCTCCGCGGCTGCGCCGACGACTGGGGGCATTACGTCCTCATCAATGGGCTTCGTGCCACCGGCGGCAAGGAGGTCTGGGCGGAGTGGCACGCGCCGTACTCGAATGAGTGAGGCCCCGGGACGTCTCCCCCGATTCCCGCGAACGTGACCGTGAGGTCAAGCCCCGCAAGTACGCCCAAGCAGGAGTCCCGCACTTCTGGCGTGTCGAGCAGGACGCGGAGAAGGGCCTCCCGGTCGTCTACGTCTTCGAACTCGACCCGGCCACGAAGTCCTACGGACTGACCGGCATCTTCCATGACCGGCTCAAGGTCTCCTCGCCCTTCGACGTCGAGGTCGACCTGACCGCCGTGAACCGCCGCCCCGGACGGCCTTGACGGCGAAAGGCGAAAGGCGAAAGACGAAGGCCCCGCTCCCGGTGCGAAACCAGGAGCGAGGCCCACAGCGACGTACGGCCGGTCAAAGCGACGTACGGCCGGTCAAGAAGAGATCAGAAGCGGCGCGTGATCAGCGCGCGCTTGACCTCCTGGATCGCCTTCGTGACCTCGATGCCACGCGGGCACGCGTCCGTGCAGTTGAACGTCGTGCGGCAGCGCCACACGCCGTCCTTGTCGTTGAGGATTTCGAGACGCTGCTCGCCCGCCTCGTCACGGCTGTCGAAGATGAAGCGGTGCGCGTTCACGATCGCCGCCGGGCCGAAGTACTGGCCGTCGTTCCAGAAGACCGGGCACGACGACGTGCACGCCGCGCACAGGATGCACTTCGTCGTGTCGTCGAAGCGCTCGCGGTCCTCGGGCGACTGCAGACGCTCGCGCGTCGGCTCGTTGCCCGTCGTGACCAGGAACGGCATGACGTCGCGGTACGCCTGGAAGAACGGGTCCATGTCGACGACCAGGTCCTTCAGAACCGTCAGACCCTTGATCGGCTCGACCGAGATCGGCTTGGACGGGTTGATGTCCTTGATCAGGGTCTTGCAGGCCAGGCGGTTGCGGCCGTTGATGCGCATGGCGTCCGAGCCGCAGATGCCGTGCGCGCAGGAGCGACGGAAGGTCAGCGACCCGTCCATGTCCCACTTGATCTTGTGGAGGGCGTCGAGGACACGCTCCTTGGGGTCGATCTCCACCTGGAAGTCTTCCCACGTCGCGTCCGCCGAGACCTCGGGGTTGAAGCGGCGGATGCGGAAGGTGACCGTGATGTACGGGGAGTCGGCGAAGCCGGCCTCGGGCTTGGCGTCTTCCTTGTCGAGGGTCGGGGTTGCCATCAGTACTTACGCTCCATCGGCTGGTAGCGGGTCTGCACGACCGGCTTGTAGTCGAGTCGGATCGACTCCGTGCCGTCGTCGCCTACCTCGCGGTACGCCATGGTGTGGCGCATGAAGTTGACGTCGTCGCGGTTCGGGAAGTCCTCGCGGTAGTGACCGCCGCGGGACTCCTTGCGGGCCAGGGCCGACTGCGCCATGACCTCGGCCAGGTCGAGCAGGTTGCCCAGCTCGATGGCCTCCAGGAGGTCGGTGTTGAAGCGCCGGCCCTTGTCCTGGATCGAGACGTTGAGGTAGCGCTCGCGGAGCTCCGCGATCTTCTCCACCGCCGTCTTGATCGTCTGCTCCGTACGGAACACCATGACGTTGGCGTCCATGGTCTCCTGCAGCTCCTTGCGGAGCTCGGCGACCCGCTCGTTGCCCGAGGCGTCGCGCAGGCGCTCGACCTGGGAGACGACGAGCTCCTCGGCGTTCTCCGGGAGCTCGACGAAGTCGTTCTTCGCCGAGTACTCCGCGGCGGCGACGCCCGCGCGCTTGCCGAAGACGTTGATGTCCAGGAGAGAGTTGGTGCCCAGGCGGTTGGCGCCGTGCACCGACACGCAGGCCACCTCGCCGGCCGCGTAGAGGCCGGGGACGACCGTCGTGTTGTCGGCCAGGACCTCGCCCTCGACGTTGGTCGGGATGCCGCCCATGGCGTAGTGCGCGGTCGGCTGGATCGGGATCGGGTCCGTGTAGGGCTCGATGCCGAGGTACGTACGCGCGAACTCCGTGATGTCCGGGAGCTTGGCGTCAAGCTGCTCCGGCGGGAGGTGCGTGAGGTCGAGGTAGACGTGGTCGCCCTCGGGACCGCAGCCGCGGCCCTCACGGATCTCCGTGTAGATGGAGCGGGACACGACGTCACGGGACGCGAGGTCCTTCATGACCGGCGCGTACTTCTCCATGAAGCGCTCGCCGTCCTTGTTGCGGAGGATGCCGCCCTCACCGCGGGCGCCCTCCGTGAGAAGGATGCCCATGCGCCAGATGCCGGTCGGGTGGAACTGGAAGAACTCCATGTCCTCCAGCGGAAGACCGCGGCGGTAGCAGGCCGCCTGGCCGTCACCGGTGAGCGTGTGGGCGTTCGACGTCACCTTGAAGAACTTGCCGGTGCCGCCCGACGCGTAGACCACGGCCTTGGCCTGGAAGATGTGGATCTCGCCGGTCGCCAGTTCGTAGGCGACGACGCCCGCGCTCTTCTTGACGCCGTCGACCTCCACCAGGAGCTGGTCGAGGACGTAGAACTCGTTGAAGAACTCCACGCCCTCCTTGATGCAGTTCTGGTAGAGCGTCTGGAGGATCATGTGGCCGGTGCGGTCGCCCGAGTAGCAGGCACGGCGGACCGGAGCCTCGCCGTGGTTGCGGGAGTGACCGCCGAAACGGCGCTGGTCGATCTCACCCTTGGGCGTACGGCCGAACGGCAGGCCCATCTTCTCCAGGTCGAGGACCGCGTCGATGGCCTCCTTCGCCAGGATCTCGGCGGCGTCCTGGTCGACCAGGTAGTCGCCGCCCTTGATCGTGTCGAAGGTGTGCCACTCCCAGTTGTCCTCCTCCACGTTGGCGAGCGCGGCGGCCATGCCGCCCTGCGCCGCGCCCGTGTGGGAGCGGGTCGGGTAGAGCTTCGTCAGGACCGCGGTGCGGCTGCGCTTCGTCGCCTCGATGGCCGCGCGCATGCCCGCGCCACCGGCGCCGACGATGACAGTGTCGTACTTGTGAATCTTCACTGGGTTCGCCTCGGCTTTAGCGGATGTTCGGGTCGAAGGTGAAGATCACCAGCGTGCCCAGAAGGATGGTGAACACCGTGGCGGTGTACAGCAGGCCCTTGAGCCACAGGCGCGTGTTGGCGCGCTCCGCGTAGTCGTTGATGACCGTGCGCAGGCCGTTGGCCCCGTGCAGCATCGCGAGCCACAGCATCAGCAGATCCCAGACCTGCCAGAACGGCGAGGCCCAGCGACCGGCGACGAACGCGAAGCCGATCTTGCTCACACCGCCGTCGAGCACCAGCTGGATCAGCAGGTGGCCGATGACCAGGACGACAAGGACGACGCCGGACAGGCGCATGAAGAGCCATGCGGCCATCTCGAAGTTGCCGCGGGTCGAGCGCGGGGTCTTGGAGGTGCGCTTGCGCGGTGCCTCGATGAGGGGAGCCGGGTTGTCGGCGTCGTAGAGCGAGGCGCCTTCGACGGGACCCACTCCGGACTTCTCGAGCGTGGTGTCTGTGTCGGACATGTCTGGCGTCAGCTCCCGAAGACTTCGCGGACGGCGTGGCCGAGGACCGGGTAGAGCGCCCCCACCATCAGGACGACCCAGATACCCACGACGGTCCAGAGCATCTGCTTCTGGTAGCGCGGGCCCTTCGACCAGAAGTCGACGGCGATGACACGCAGGCCGTTCAGGGCGTGGAAGAGGATGGCGGCGACCAGGCCGTACTCAAGGAGTGCGACGAGGGGGGTCTTGTAGGTGCTGACGACATCGTCGTACGCCTCCGGGGAGACGCGGACGAGAGCGGTGTCCAGCACATGCACGAACAGGAAGAAGAAGATGAGGACGCCGGTGACTCGGTGAGCCACCCAGGACCACATTCCTTCCCGGCCGCGGTACAGCGTTCCAGCCGGCACGGCAGAACCCTCCGGGAGCGGGGATTGGGGCCAGCCGGCTTGGGTGGTCGGACGGGCCCGGCCGGGTACGGTCCACCGGCCGCTCGTCATCGTATCGACGAGTTGTCGGTTCGCTCGCGCGGGGTAGCCAGGTGTGATCAAACAGGCAATCAAACAGGCACGTACGGGCTATTCAGGTCGTGCACCAGTCGGGTGAGCCGTCCGCGGGCCAGCTTGCGCATTTCCTCGGCGGCGATCACCCGCTCTTCCTCCGGGTCGTTGGTGAGGCGGGCGCGGATTCCGGCGAGCAGATGGTCCAGGGCCTGGGTCGGCGGGACGTCGTCCAGGCAGATCACGAAGACGTGCCCGAAGCGGCTCTCGTACGCGGCGTGCGCGGCCCGCAGGGCGGTGTGGGCGGCGGTGTAGGTCCCCTGCCTGGGGAGCACCGGACGGAGAGGTTCGCAGGCCAGGGCCTCGGCAAGGTCCGCGAGCGGGAGGTCGTACGCCGCTTCGTCGGACGCGGCGAGCAGGGCCTCCAGGTCTGGATACGGCCGGTGGGCGACCAGGCGGCGGGCCCAGAGATGGCTGCCGCAGCAGGTGAGCAGCGCGGCTTCGGCGGCGCCGGGCTCTGCGGCGTTCAGTTGCTCCGGGGTGGGTGGCGAACTGTGCGGGGGCAGCGGGGGCTCCAGGGCAGGGGGCATCGATGAGGGACTGTGGGAGTTTTGTCGTAACGCTAACCAAGCAGGATGAAGAGTGTCGGACGGATGCGTGAAATATCACCCGGATGGGAGAGTTTCGTTTCGCGTGGTGGACGGGGTGACCGCAGGCCCCGCCCTACGGTGGGCGCATGATCCCCCGTCGTCCAGCCCTCGCCGCCGCAGCAGCCGCCGTAGCCGCCGGAGCCGTGGCCCTGACCGTGGCCGTCTGGCCGGACGGCGGGACCGGCGGGGACGCAGCCCCCTCGGCCCGTACGCCGGCGCCCTCCGCGAGCAGGTCCGCCGCATCCCCGGCCCCCTCGAAGTCGTACGCCCTCTCCGAGGCCCCCGCCACCATCCCCGCCGTACGCGAGCACAAAGCGGCGCGCGGGCCGGGCTGGAAGCCAGGCGGCGGGCGCGTGGTCGTCGGTGACGGGGACCTCGCGGACGAGGGCAAGCTGCTCGCCGGGGAGCTGAAGCTCAAGTACGCCGGTGACGCCGACCCGCGCAAAGGGGACGTGGAGCTCGCGCTGACCCCGGAGGACGCCGATGCCTCCGGGGGCAGGGACGAGTCGTACACCCTCTCCGTGAAGGGGCAGCGGGTGAAGATCACCGCGCCCGAGGAGGCGGGCGTCTTCTACGGGACCCGCACCCTCAAGCAGGAGGTGCACGGCGGCCGGACCGCGCCCGAAGGCGTCGTGCGCGACCGTCCCGCCAAGCCGCAGCGCGGCTTCATGATGGACATCGCGCGCAAGCACTTCGACGCGAAGTGGATCGAGGACCGCATCCGGGAGATCGGCGACCTCAAGTACAACCAGCTCGGCCTGCACTTCTCCGACGACCAGTCCTTCCGCATCGAGTCGGACTCGCACCCCGAGGTCGTCTCGCGCGACCACCTCAGCAAGGCCGAGGTCCGGCGCATCCTCAAGCTCGCCGCGAGCCGTCACATCACCGTCGTGCCCGAGATCGACTCGCCAGGACACCTCGGAGCGGTCATCGCCGCGCACCCCTCGCTCCAGCTCCGCGACACCCGCGGCGTCGAGTCGCGCGGCGCGGTCGACATCTCGAAGCCGCAGGCGGCGGAGATCGTCGACGACCTACTGGAGGAGTACGCGGACCTCTTCCCCGGCCGCTACTGGCACCTCGGCGCCGACGAGTACCAGGCCCTGACGGTCAGCAACCCGGAGGCGAGCTATCCGCAGCTGGCCGCCGCGGCCCGCGAGAGGTACGGGTCAGGCGCCCGCATCCAGGACCTCGCGACCGGCTGGCTCAACGACCGGGCCGAGACCATGCGCCCTTACGAGCGCGGGCTCAGGGCGTGGAACGACGGGTTCTTCCGCAACGGCGTCGCGAAGGCCGACGACGACCTCGACGTCGCGTACTGGACGGGCAAGGAGATCGGCGCGAGGGAACCGGTCGAGTACCTGAAGGAGGGCCGCGACCTCGTCAACTACAACGACGAGTACCTCTACTACGTCCTCGGCCAGCCCAACACCTTCCGTTACCCCACCGGCCAGCGGATCTATGAGCAGTGGACCCCGCGCGTGATCCGCGGGACGAAGCCGGTGAGCGCTCAGTACGACGACCAGATCCTCGGCGGCTCCTTCGCGGTGTGGTGCGACATCGCCGACGCGCAGACGCAGGAGCAGGTGGCGAAGGGCATCCGGATGCCGCTGCGGGCGACGGTCCAGAGGCTGTGGGATTCCCGTACGCCGGGCCCGTCCTGGGGAAACTTCGTGAAGCTCGCCGACCAGGTGGGATAAGTTCCGGAGGCCGCCGGCGCCCTGGGGAGGGACGCGGGCGGCCTCTGCTGTCTTTCATGTCTTTTGCCGGTGAACCCGTGGGGGGTTGCTCAGCCATGCTGTGCACGGAATGTCAGTTCAATACGGCGACGACGTCGGAGGGCCTCTGCGGCGTCTGTGTCGTGGCGGCCGCGCACGCGCAGCCGGCGCCGCGCCCCGGATACATGTCCGACGGGCGCCCCGCCCATCTCCGCTCGCCGGTCGGACTCGGCCGGGCGACCGTCGCGCTGCTCGGCGTCGTCATCGCCGCCGACCTGTACTCGCTGTGGGCGGGCACGGTCATCAAGGGAGTGACGGAGGACCTGCTTGCCGCGTACGCCGGGACGGGCTTCGGGGCGAGGGACCTGGTGCGGGAGGCCGAACGGGCGGACACGCTGTACACGATCTCCGGCTGGTTGCAGGCCGCCGCGCTCGTGGCGACCTGCGTGGTCTTCCTCTGCTGGTTCTACCGCGTCCGCGTGAACGCCGAGGTGTTCGAGCCGCACGTCCACGGCAAGACGCGGGGCTGGACGGTGGGCAGTTGGTTCGTGCCGATCGTGAACCTGTGGTTCCCGCGGCGGATCGCGCTGGACATCTGGGACGCGAGCGGCGACCGCTCGGTGGCCCTCGACCGGACCCTGGCCCTCGGCGACGCCTCGACCCGCGCCACGCATCCGCTGGTCAACGGCTGGTGGACGCTGTGGGTGGCGAGCATCCTCGTGGGGCGGTGGGCGTCGACGAACTACTGGGGCGCGGAGGAGCTCGAGGAGATCGACGCGGCGATATCCCGGCTGATGCTCGCGGACGTCATCAACGTCGCGGCGGCGGTCCTCGCGATCCTCGTCGTACTGCGCCTGACGCGGATGCAGGACGAGAAGGCGAGGTCGGGCCCGCTGACGGGCGGGCACGTTTCGGCCTGAGCGGTTTGAGGGGTCCACGCGTTCCGTTTTCGGCTTTTTGGCCGTGAACTGGTGGCGAACTTGCTTACATCTGTGGTGTATTCGGCCAAAGCCGACCACGGCTGTCTTGCGCGGCCGTCGGGCGCAGCTGAGCAGAGTCGAGTACACGGGGAGACGCGAGCATGGGCTACTGGGGCTACTACGTCGTGGGCAGGAGCGAGCGTCCGCTCGTGGAGCTCGCGTCGGTTGCGGGAGTGCGGGACGAGCTCAGCCTTCTCGTACAGCGTGACGACGGCTGGCAGGTGTGGGAGGTGCCGGGCGGCGACGGCGCACGCGATGTCGGCAACATGAACACCCTTGCCCTGGAGACAGGTTCGCCCGCCCTCTTCGGCTACGTCATGGACAGCGACTGCGTGGTCGTGGAGGCGGCGGCCCCGGAGAGCGGCGCGTGGACGACGTGCCTGGCCCGCGAGGCGATGAACGGCTACATCGGCGACGACGGCCTGAGCCTGGACGACTACTTCCTGGAGCCCCGCGACGCGGCGGACCGGGCGGTGACGTGGGCGGCGGAGACGGGCAGGACGGTGACGGCGGGACCGCTCCTCGACGTACTGAACGCCGCCGCGGAACCGTCGGCGGAAGAGCTCTTCTTCCGCTTCCTCGACCGGCTCGGCGTAGTACCGCAGTGACGTTCCCGGCGACCCGGGCGCAGTAGGGGACGTGCAACGTCACCTGCACTGTCGCACTGTCCGCAACGGAAGGCGTACATCATGGGCGGCCCGGGACTGAGTCCGAGTCTGAGTCCAAGTCCGAGTCCGGGCCCGAGCCCGAGCCTGGTCGAGCTGATATCCGACGCCGACGAGAGGGGCCTGGCGGCGAGCGGGCTCGCCTGCCTCGACCGCTGCGTACCGCTTCTCGGCGGCGGCGACGAGGTGCTGCGCCCGCTGTGGGCGAGCCTCGCGGAGGACAGGCCCTGGGACGCGGCGCTCGCGGAGGCGCGGGTGACGCTGGGCGGCGCGGACGTCCTGGAGGACTCCTCCGCGGATGAGGCGATCACCCTCGCCTACCGCATGCTGGGCGCGACGCCTTCCCGGCGTACGGCCGCCGAACTGCGGGAATGGGCCGACGCCTGCTCGGTCGCGGCACTACAGATCCACCGCCTGCTCGACCCCGGCCCGGCCGGCGGGACCGGGGGCCCGCGATCGTCGGCGGGCGCGAGGCGAGAGGGACGTACGCAGACAATGTCACCGCTGGTGGCCGCGGAACTGAGGCGCCAAACGCGCATCCTGGAACTCCTGGCCAACCCGGGCGCAGGCACCGGCGGCCTGCGCCAGGCCCTGGACGTCTCCACTGAGGGCCGCAGGGTGCTGCGGGCCGTGGTTTCGCGGCGGGCGCGGGGGAGTCGGGTTTAGCGGGGGCGGAGGGCACAACCAGGTAGTTCCGGGGAGGCTTTGATGTACATCGAGGTCTGTCTCGACCGCGATAGTTCGGAGCACGGGGAGGTGATCCTTCGCTGGTTCAGCGAGTGCCGACAGCGGCTCCTGAACGGGCTCCCCGCATCTGCCGGGGCGTGGCTTGCGTCGCTGACCAAGGGGGAGAACGATCCGTCGGAGCGCTTCGAGGGTGCCCCCGAGAGGGAGAACGCATTCATCAAGAGTCTGGTTCGTCCGCCCTATTGGGCGCAGCTCGGATTCCATGAAGGGGATCGACAGCTCGCCTGGATCAGGACCTCCGCAGCGAAATCTTTAGACGGGCACCGGTCCGTGACTACATTCTTGAATGTTGACGATCCGGAAATGCGAGACCCGGACTTCTGTGCCCGACTGGTAGAGGGCCTGTCCGTGGCGGCCGACGGGTCCAACCCTTCCTTCGGGCGGGTGGAGTACGGGCGCTATTCGGACCGAGCAAATCTGGAGGTAGCCCTTCGCCGGAAGCCCAGAGAGTTTCTACCGATGAGCCGTAGCCTGCTCCGAGGCTACGGGTGGGTGACTGTCTGTCCTGAGGAGTTGGTGGCGCGCCTTGGTGGGGTTCAGTCGCTTGAGCGTGGAGGGGCTTTCTTCCGCGTGATTCCACTTTCGTCCGGAGGTGCCGTCCTCCAGGCATCGGAAACTCTCCACGGATATTCCGATGAGGTAATGGATACGGTGTTCAGCGCTCTGGCGACGGTCCTTCCGTCAGGGACCCCCAGAGCGCACATCGCGTTTCCGGACGTGCGTTTCGTTCACCGAGATGCCGGCGAAGTATGAGACGGCGCTCCTGAATGCCGGGCGCGTGCCGTGCCGCTCCCCTGGCTTTGGGGAGCGGCACGGTGCCTTTGTTGTTGGGGTGTGTTACGGCGTCAGCACCTGGCCCAAGTGCGCCGCTGCCGGAGTGCCCAGTTGTGTGCGGCCGTAGTAGGCGCCGGTCGTCGTCGAGACGCCCGAGGCGCCGGTGTCCAGTTGGAGGATCGTGCCGTTGCCCTCGTCCTCGCCGTCCGCGCCGATGGCGAGGTCCGCGCGGCCGTAGCCCGACAGGTCCGTCAGGGTCACCGAGGAGCCGAGGCGGTCCGCCGACTCCGTGGAGCCCGTGATGCCCTCCGTGTCCTGGGAGAAGGCCTGCGCGCCCGTTCCCGTCAGGCCCGATGACGTGCCCTTCAGGAGGAGCGACGTACCCGCGTCCTTCTTCGCCGCCCCCGCACGCGTGATGTCCTCGTTCGGGGCGCCCGTCAGGACGTCCGCGTAACCGTCCAGGTTGAAGTCGCCCGCCGAGACCGACCAGCCCATCGCGTCGCCCGACTCGGCGGCGCCCGGCACTCCGGACGTGTCCTGGTGGATCGTCTTCATTCCGGTGGTCGTGAAGCCCGTTGACGTGCCGGGGACCACTGTCACCTGGCCGCCCGCGTGCGCGCCGGACTCGGCCGTGTACGGCTGGCCGATGACCAGGTCGTCGTAGCCGTTGCCGTTCACGTCGCCGACCGCCAGGGAGCGTCCGCCCTTGACCGAGAGGGAGCCGACCCTGCTCAGGCCCGCCCTCGTGCCCTTGAACCACTGGACCTTGCCGATTCCGGCCTGGTCGCGGTAGGTCAGCGCCACGTCCGCGTAACCGTCGCGGTTGAAGTCGCCGGATGCCGCGTCCGCGTACGAGATGGCCGTGTCGCCCGACGTGAGGGTGCCGCCCACCTCGCTGCCCGCCTTGAAGCGCGCCGCCCATGTGCCGCCGGTGCCGGTGGACGCAGCGAAGACGTCCGCCTTGCCGTCCGCGTTGAAGTCGCCGACCGCCACCGCGGAGCCGAACTTGGCGCCGGGGTAGTGGAAGTCGTCCGCCAGCTGCATGTCCGTGCCCGAATCAAACGTGGGGCCGTAGAGCATCGTTACCGCGCCGCGGTCCTTGTTCGTGGCGTCGTCCTCACCCGGCGCGCCGATCGCCAGGTCCGCGTATCCGTCGCCGTTGATGTCGCCCCAGGCCGTGGCCGCGGCCCAGTTGTCGCCCGCCTCGGAGGCGCCGGGTACGCCGGGGCTCGACTGGGTCAGGGTCTTCTTGGAACCGCTCACCGGGCCGTCGAGGCCGCCGGGGACGACCGTCAGCGTTCCCACGCCGCCCGACGCCTTGGGCGTGCCCGCCACCAGGTCCGTGAGGCCGTCCCTGTTGAAGTCGGTCGTGGGGACGGCGGAGTTGCGGCCCGCGCTCGTCGCGTAGCGGCGGATCTCGCCGAGCTTCGAGTAGAGGTCCTTGCCGGGGCAGGCGGTGGCGAAGCCGTCCCGGTGGCCCGAGATCGTGTTCAGGGAAGGGGTGTCGCCCTTCTTCCAGACGCCCGTGTCGTCCGCCGCCGTCAGCGTGACCTTGCCCGACGGGTCGCCCTCGTACTGGCCCAGCTTCCAGGCCGCCACACGGGCCACCGACTCCAGGGAGGCGCGGGTCGGCTTGCCCGCCGGTTTGTTCGTCGCCGGGTCGCCCTCGAAGTCACCGAGGACCGCGATGCCCGCGGACTCGCCGTTGAAGCCGTACGTGTGCGCGCCGCGCACCGGCAGATCGGTGCCGCCGCCGCGGCCCTCGAAGACCTGGCCGCACTTGTCCACGAGGAAGTTGTAGCCGAGGTCGTTCCAGCCCTCGGTCTCCACGTGGTACGTCATGATGCCGCGGACCAGGGCCGCCGACTGGGCGCAGCTGTAGTCGTTCGTACCGACCGTGTGGTGGACGAAGACCGCCTTCACCTTCTCTATGTACTCCGGCGGATCCTCGACCTGCGACTCGTCCGCACCCCACGCCGCCCTGCTGATCACGGCGGGCTTGGTGACCGTGGACGGGGGAGCCGGCGGGACCGTGGGCTCCGGCTCCGGATCCGGGTCGGTGGACGCGGTGGGGGAGGGGGAGGCGGACGGGGAGCCGGTGGGAGCCTCATCCGTCGGTGCGGGGGACGCCGGGGTGGTCGGGTCCGGGGCGGTGGGCTCGGGAGCGGTCGGCTCCGGGGACCCCGGATCGCTCGGTTCCGACGGTTCCGGGGACTCCGGCGCGTCCGCCTCGAACGCCACCGGCGCCATCGCCGAACCGTCGAGCGCCGGGTTCTTCGCCTCCTTGGAGGTCACGCCCGGGTCCACGAGGTTGACCTCTAGGCCCTTGGGCAGCGCGGCACTCGCGGTGCCGTCCGCCGCGACCACGCGGACCTCGACGCCGTCCGAAGGCCCCACCCACAGCGGCTCGGACGCGGCACGCATGCCCGCCTCGGCCTTCTCGGGCAGATGCAGCTCCAGGCCGAGGTGCTGCCAGCCGGTCCACTTGCCGCTCTCGACGGAGCGCGTACGGACCTCAGCCGTGCCTTCGAGCTCCTTCGTCACGCCGGTCCACGAGACGCCGAGCAGCGAGAACTGCTCGGTCGACGTGCGCGGCAGCTCCCTCTCCTCGGCGCCGTCGGCCTTCAGCGCGATGTCGTGCACGCTCACGGGGCGCTTGTCGCGCGAGACGCTCGCCGGCCGGTCTCCGGCGGAGGGATCCGCCATCGCGTACGTGACGGCCCCCGCACCGCCCAGCACGACGGCTCCGATGGTCAGCCACGCCCTGCGCTTGAGACTCAGCGGTCTGTACGCGTGCGTTGTTCGCGCCGATTCGCGCTGTGTGCGCGGTGTGCGCGGATTCCGCGGGCTCAAATGCCCCACCCCTTAGCGAAGTTGCCGGTTGACCTTGTTGACCAAAGCGAGTGCGTACGACCGCCCGTAGCGCCAAACGGTTGTACGGGGAGGGGTGAAATGTGACGTGACGTATCCCGCACTCCAGGGGTGTGACGTATGGCCGGAAGATTGCGCTGGGTCAGCTGACAGCTGTGAACGCAGAGATCGAACGCAGAGATCGAAAAACGAAGAGTGCGGGTGGGTGGGGGACGTGGTTTCCGAGGTGCGCGAGAGACGACGATCGGGGCGGCGATGGGGGCGGGGCGTGCGGGGGCTCGCTTGTTGTCTCGTGATGGGGGCGCTCGCGTCCTGCGGTTCCGGGGGCGGGGGGAAGGTGTACGAGGGGCTGGTCGAGCGGACCCCGGATGAGCCGTCCAAGGCCGCTGACGAGGTGCGGGGCGAACGGCTTGCGGAGGAAGCCATGGGGCTGCTCAAGGACGCCCGATCCGTGCGTATCCGGGTGGAGATGACGTCCGCCGAGGGGCACAAGGAAGTCTCCGTGCACATGGACCGCGGCAGCAACTGCACCGGAACCTTCGACTCGGGGCCCATGCAGAAGGGCGAGTTGATCGTGGTCGCCGGAGGCAACGCCTACTTCCGGTTCTCGGACGACTCGCTCGACGCCATCCGGGACGCGGCCGCCACGCGGGGTCCGCAGGCCGCGGCCGGGGTCAGGGAGCGGGTGGCGCTCGCGCGCGGCAAGTACATGAAGGTGTCGAAGGGCAGCTCGCACGCGGGGGCGGACGCGCTGACGAAGATGTGCGATCTGGAGCAGATGCTGGGGCAGTTGGACGCCGGTGGGGGGTTGGGGTCGGGCTCCGGTTCGGGGTCGGGTTCCGGTCCGGGCTCTGACTCGGGCATCAGCGGGGCTCGGGTCCTGCCGGACATGCGGTGGCACGGCCAGCAGGTCACCCCGCTCGCCGCGACGGACAACGGGCACGAGATGACGGTCTATGTGGCGGCGGGCAGCAAGCCGTACCTGGTCGGCATGGCGCAGATGCGGGGCGCCGAGACCATGGAGATGCGGATGTCCGACTACGACAAGCCGGTCGCCGCGCACGCCCCCGACCCGTCCCTGGTCCTCGACCTCGACGCCCCCGGCATGGGCGGCGGCGCCTCTCTGTTCGAGGTCTGAGGGGGACTGCCGCCGTCCGGATGTCCTGTGACATTTCTGTGCGTCCTGGCGCAGCTCAGCGTGGGGGACGGACGGACAGACACGGTGAGCTGCGTCGCACAGGTACGGATGGGAAAGCGTGGGTCGAGGAGGGGAACCCCGTCGCGCACGGGCGCGTGACGAGGAGCTGGGCGCCGCGGTCGCGCGGGCACAGGAGGGCGACGAGGCGGCTTTCGCGGTCGCGTACCGCCTGGTGCAGCCGGGGCTCGTCGGCTATCTGCGGGGTCTGGTCGGCCACGACGGGGAGATCGCCGAGGACATCGCCGCCGAGGCCTGGCTGGAGATCGCCCGCGATCTGGGGCGGTTCCGCGGTGACGGGGCGGGGTTTCGCGGCTGGACGGCGACCATCGCCCGGCACCGGGCGCTCGATCATCTGCGGCGCCAGAAGGTGCGGCCGCGGCCGGCGACGCTGGAGCAGGACATGCTGGAGCTTCCCGGGCCGCACAGCACGCCGGAGCAGGCGCTTGAGTCCATCTCCACGGAGAAGGCTCTCGCTCTGATCGCGGGGCTGCCGCGGGATCAGGCGGAGGCGGTGTTGCTCCGGGTCGTCGTCGGGCTCGATGCTCCGGCTGCGGCGCGGGTGCTGGGTAAGCGCCCCGGGGCGGTGCGGACTGCTTCTTACCGGGGGCTGAAGCGCCTTGCTGAGCAGTTGGGAGCGGCGGGATGAGTGGGGAGAGGGAGCGAGGGCCGGGGGAGCGGGGTTTGTCGGGGGCGGGGGTGGTTTCTGTCGGGCCTCTTGCTGCGCTTCTTGCGGAGGCGGTGCGGGGTGGGCGGGTTGACGCGGAGGCTCAGCGCCGGGCTGTTGCCGCGTTTCGCTCCGTGCGGCGGGCGGGGGGTCTTCCTCGGCGGCCTCGGGCCGGAGACGACTGGCGCTGACCTCCGCCGGTCTGCTTTGACGGACTCCGCAGTTCCCCGCGCCCCTGACGGGGCTGACCCTTGTGCTTCGGCTGCGGGTGGGTGGGGGGTTGCGCGCGCCGTTCCTCGCGCCCCTGACGGACGCCCGTCAGGGGCGCGAGGAACGGCGCGAGCAACCCATGACGACCTGTGCTCGGCGACGGCGGGATGTCACGTAAGGGGCGCGAGGAGCTGCGCGGCCAGCCCCCACTCACCCGCAGGGAGAGCCGGTCGAGGCCCCCGCCAAGGCCCGCAGGGAGAGCCGGTCGAGGCCCCCGCCAAGGCCCGCAGGGAGAGCCGGTCGAGGCCCCCGCCAAGGCCCGCAGGGAGAGCCGGTCGAGGCCCCCGCCAAGGCCCGCAGGGAGAGCCGGTCGAGGCCCCCGCCAAGGTGAGCGGCCGGGGTCGCCACCCCCCACAGGAGAGACCCCGGCCGTCACGCGGACGGACCGCAAGCGGCCCGTATTCCCTTCAGCGCCGCGCGTGCGTTTTCTGTCACACCGCGTACTGTCACGCGCTAGTTGCACGTTGTACCAAACATGGACGCGAGCCCACTTCAGCCCGTAGCGTGCTGCTTCGCGCCAGGCTGCGGGGTCAGGACCGCAACCGGTGTAGGCGCATAGGGAGAAGTTGTGCTGGGGGACGACGCGGAACTGACCACCGCGGTGCTTGCGGCGCAGGACGGGGACGAGACCGCGTTCCGGACTGTGTACCGCGCCGTGCACCCGCGGCTGCTGGGCTACGTGCGGACGCTCGTCGGAGACCCGGACGCGGAGGACGTCGCGTCCGAGGCCTGGCTGCAGATAGCCAGGGACCTCGACCGCTTCAGCGGCGACGCGGACAGATTCCGCGGCTGGGCCGCACGCATAGCGCGCAACCGCGCGCTCGACCACATACGCATGCGGGGCCGCCGCCCGGCGATAGGCGGCGACGAGACCGAGCTGACCGGAAAGCCGGGCGACGCGGACACCGCGGACGAGGCGATGGAGTCCCTGGCCACCACGGACGCCCTCGCCCTGATAGCGCAACTCCCGCAGGACCAGGCGGAAGCCGTCGTACTCCGGGTGGTCGTCGGCCTCGACGCCAAGAGCGCGGCCCAGACCCTCGGCAAGCGCCCCGGCGCGGTCCGCACCGCCGCCCACCGCGGCCTGAAGCGGCTCGCGGAACTGCTCGGCGCGGACGCACCGCCGAGCGAGGGCGCCCTTGACGCCGTACCGCCCCAGCGGGAGCGGCGAGGGCACGCGGTGTCATCTGCCGGTGTGACGCATTCGCGTGTCCGGGCGCAGAAGGACATGTGATGGCCGACGAGGATTACAGGTGGCTGGACCGCGACGCGGCGGAGCGTTTGCTGAACGGCGAGCCCTTCGACGGCACCGAAAACGGCACCGAAAACGGCACCGAACACGGCACCGAGCACGACCCCGGACACGGCAACGGAACCAACCCCGGCGCCCGATCCGGCACCGACCATCACGCCCGCCGGCAAGCCGCTCGACTGGCCAAGGCCCTGGCCGCGCTGGCGCCGGACGAACGCGCCGGCTCCGTCGTACCCTCCGACGTTTCCGCCGAACTCCCTGGTGAGGCCGCCGCGCTCGCGGCATTCCGGGAGGCTCGCGGCTCACATGCACGGGTGACTTCTACGCGCGTGGGAGCGGGCGAGACGGTGCAAATCGGGCGCCAGGTCGAGCCCTCGCGCCCCGCACGCTGGGCCCGCCCCATGCGCTACGGCCTCGCCGCCGTACTCGCCGGCTGCATGATCGGCGGGGTCGCCGTGGCGGCAAGCACCGGCGTGTTCCCCTCGCCGTTCGGCGACAGGGACAAGCCGGGGCCCGCGGCCTCCGCGTCCTCCGTGGCCTCGCCCGAACCGCTCGCGTCCCCGTCCGGCGGCAGCAGCAGCGCCCCCGACGTGGAGCCCGACGACGTGACCACCACCCCGGAAGAGCCCTCGAACAAGCCCGGCAGCAGCGCCCCGCCCCCGCAGGCCGAGGGTTCGCCGGGCGCGTCCAAGGGCGGCGAGGGCGACACGAAGCCCGGCGCCGGCGATCCGCAGCACGAGAACGAGGCCGGCGGCTGGTACCGCAGGGTCGTCTCGGCCTGCCGCGACTACCGCAGCGGAGAGCTCCAGGGCGAGAAGAGGCGCCGCTTGGAGGAGGCCGCCAAGGGGTCCCAGCGGGTCACCGAGTTCTGCGGACGGGTCCTCGGCGGCCCGGGCGGCGACCGCGACCATGACGGCGACGGCAGCGGCGGAGGCGGCGGCAACTACGGCGGCAACGGCGGCGGCAACGGCGGCAACGACGGTGACAACGGTGACGGCGACGGCGACGGGTCGTGGGGCGGCGGCAACGACCACTGGGGCAACGGCGGTCTCGCCCCCGCCCCGCCCGCCGAAGGTCACCCGGGGCCGCAGAAGTCACCCGACCCGAGCGGCTCCTACAGCGCCCGGCCCGTGCTGCCGGACAGCGCGTCCTAGCCGCTCACACAGCGGGTCACGCAGCCTGCTCACGCAGCCGCTCGCAGCGGGTCTTGAACGCGGTCCTGGCTGGGTGTGACGTTTTTTGAAGCAGTGACGCAGTAAGAAGTGAGCCGACTGGTCATCGGCCCGCGCACGAGCCAGGGGTTCCCCCCGTACCTTTGGCTCTGTGCCACCAGCGTGGGCGGGAGACGTTCCCCCGATCCCGCCCACGCTGATTAAAACGACTCACTTGTCCACGACTGGCCCGTACACGACTCACTCCTGTACGCCTCACTTGTAGACGACGACCTTGTCGCCCTTCCTGACCTCCGCGTACAGCTTCGCGATCTTCTTCTCGTCTCGTACGTTCACGCAGCCGTGCGAAGCGCCGGTGTAGCCGGTCGCCGCGAAGTCCGTCGAGTAGTGCACCGCCTGGCCGCCGCTGAAGAACAGCGCGTACGGCATCGAGCTGTCGTACAGCGTCGACACGTGGTGCCGTGACTTCCAGTAGACGGTGAACGTGCCGTCGCGCGTGGGCGTGTACTGCGATCCGAACCGCACGTCCATCGTCGACACGACCCTGCCGTCGATCATCCAGGTCAGCGTGCGGCTCTCCTTGCTGATGCACAGGACGCGGCCGGTCATGCAGGCCTTCGCGGGCTTGGACGGCGGGATGCCGCCCCCGGAGTAGAGCTCGTACTTCGTCGGCTCGTCCGTCATGCCGAGCAGCCGCTGCCAGGTCACCGTGTCCGTCGTGCCCGTGGCGGGCAGCCCGCGCTTCTCCTGGAAACCGTGGACCGCGGCGGCCGTGGACTTGTCGTACGTCCCCGTCGGGTCCGCGTAGATCCACTGGATCTGCCGGAGCCGGGCCTGGAGTTCCCGCACCTGGTCGCCGCTCTGGCCGGGCGCGAGCAGGGTCTTCGGGGCCGGCGTCGGGACCGGCTCCGGGACCGAAGATCCCCCGGGCTTCCCCGCCGGCTTCCCGGAGGGCCTACCGGACGGCGTGCCGGGGTCGCCCGCCTCCGTCTTCGTGGGAGATATCCGGACCGGCTGATTCTGCCCGCCCGCACCGTCGGCCTGCGCCTTGCAACCGCCCACCAGGAAAACCGTGACCACGGCCCCCACGGCTATCGCACCTTTGCCCACAATGACCCCCGCCATGGCTCCACTGCCCGACAGACTCGCTGAGAGTGTTCCCCGCGAGTGACCACCCCTGAACGTTGCCCCATGCTGGACTGGGACCGCCATACCGGACAGGTAACGGGACAGATAACCGGACAGGTAACGGAGAAGAATCTCCGGCAGGAGGCACAGAGCGATGGCGCGTGAGACCGAGTCCGGGCTGCCCGTCGAGCCCGTGTACGGCCCGCAGGATCTCGACGGCTGGGATCCCGGCACGAAACTGGGCGCCCCCGGCGCGTATCCGTACACGCGTGGCGTCTACCCGTCGATGTACACCGGCCGCCCCTGGACGATGCGCCAGTACGCAGGGTTCGGTACGGCCGCCGAGTCGAACGCCCGCTACAAACAGCTGATCGCGAACGGCACGGCCGGCCTGTCCGTCGCCTTCGACCTGCCCACGCAGATGGGCCACGACAGTGACGCGCCGATCGCGAGCGGCGAGGTCGGCAAGGTGGGCGTCGCGATCGACTCGATCGACGACATGCGGGTCCTGTTCGGCGGCATCCCGCTGGACAAGGTGTCGACGTCGATGACGATCAACGCTCCCGCCGCCCTGCTCCTGCTCCTGTACCAACTGGTCGCGGAGGAGCAGGGGGTCGACCCGGGCGAGCTGACGGGCACGATCCAGAACGACGTGCTGAAGGAGTACATCGCGCGCGGCACGTACATCTTCCCGCCCAAGCCCTCGCTGCGGCTGATCGCGGACATCTTCAAGTACTGCCGGGCCGAGATCCCGCGGTGGAACACGATCTCGATCTCCGGCTATCACATGGCCGAGGCGGGTGCGACGCCCGCGCAGGAGATCGCGTTCACGCTCGCCGACGGCATCGAGTACGTGCGTACGGCGGTCGCGGCGGGCATGGACGTGGACGACTTCGCGCCCCGCCTGTCCTTCTTTTTCGTGGCGCGTACGACGCTTCTGGAGGAGGTCGCCAAGTTCCGTGCGGCCCGCCGTATCTGGGCGCGGGTGATGAAGGAGGAGTTCGGCGCGCGGAACCCCAAGTCGCTGATGCTGCGCTTCCACACGCAGACGGCCGGGGTCCAGCTCACGGCCCAGCAGCCCGAGGTGAACCTCGTCCGGGTCGCGGTCCAGGGGCTCGGCGCGGTGCTTGGCGGCACCCAGTCGCTGCACACGAACTCCTTCGACGAGGCGATCGCGCTGCCGACGGACAAGAGCGCGCGCCTGGCCCTGCGCACGCAGCAGGTCCTGGCGTACGAGACGGATGTGACGGCCACGGTCGATCCGTTCGCCGGGTCGTATGTCGTGGAGAAGATGACCGACGACATCGAGGCCGCGATTCTCGGGCTCATGGAGCGCGTCGAGGACATGGGCGGCGCGGTGGCCGCGATCGAACAGGGCTTCCAGAAGGCGGAGATCGAGCGTTCCGCCTACCGCATCGCGCAGGAGACCGACTCCGGCGAGCGCGTGGTGGTCGGCGTCAACCGCTATCAGCTGGACGAGGAGGAGCCCTACGAACCCCTTCGCGTCGACCCCGCCATCGAGGCCCGGCAGGCGGACCGGCTCGCGCGGCTGCGGGCGGAGCGCGACCAGGCCGCGGTGGACGCGGCTCTCGCGTCACTCCAGGACGCGGCGAAGGGGGAGGCCAACGTCCTCTACCCGATGAAGGACGCGCTGCGGGCACGGGCGACGGTGGGCGAGGTGTGCGACGCGCTGCGGGAGGTGTGGGGCGCGTACGTGCCGACGGACGCTTTCTGACGCCGGCACGCAGGGCATGCGGGCCGCGTGTCCGCTGGGCGGACACCGTGTCCCTCATGTCGTACGCGCGTGCGAGACTCCGCCCCATGCTGGGTGTCACCGATCTTCCGACCTATCTCGCGGGTCTCGCCCTGATCATTCTGCTTCCGGGGCCGAACTCGCTGTACGTGATCTCCGTCGCCGCGCGCCGTGGCGTACGTACCGGCTATACCGCCGCGGCGGGCGTCTGGTGCGGCGACACCGTCCTGATGACGCTGTCGGCCGCCGGTGTGGCCTCGCTGTTGCAGGCCAACGCCATCCTGTTCGGCATCGTGAAGTACGCCGGTGCCGGCTATCTGACGTGGCTCGCGGTGGGAATGCTGCGGGCCGCGTGGGGCATGTGGCGCGCACGGCGTGAGCAGGTCGAGGAGCAGGGGAAGAGCGGGTCGCACGACTCGGCGGAGCGGCCGTTCCGCAGGGCTCTGGTGATCAGCCTGCTCAATCCGAAGGCCATCCTCTTCTTCATCGCCTTCTTCGTGCAGTTCGTCGATCCGGGATACGCCTATCCCGCGCTCTCCTTCCTCGTGCTCGGGGTCCTCGCCCAGGTGGCGAGCGTCCTCTACCTCACCGCCCTGATCTTCGGCGGCACGAAGCTGTCCGCCGCCTTCCGCCGCCGCAAGCGACTCTCGGCCGGAGCCACTTCGGCGGCGGGCGCGCTGTTCCTCGGGTTCGCGGCGAAGCTCTCGCTCGCCAGTGGGTGAGTGATCGAGGGGCGGAGTGAGTGATCGAGGAGCGGCCTCAGTGGTGCCAGGCCGTTCCTCCCACGTTGTGGATCATGCGCTGGAGCACCTTGAGGGTGCGGACGTACTCCTCGTCCGAGATGCCCTCGTGGATCTCCGCGCGGGTCTTCTGCTGGCGCGCCGCGGTCTCGTCCCGGAGCCTGCGGCCCTCGTCGGTGAGGCGGAGGCGGCCCTGGATGTCCTCGGTGAGCAGCCCGCGGTCGTGCAGGGCGCCGATGTCGTGGTGCAGGGCGCCGTCACCGGTGCTCAGATAGCCGCGGAGGGTGCCGATCACGGCTTCCTTGTCGCGGCCGTCCTCGGCGACGATCTGGTTGAGGATCCACCACTGGGGCTGGGTGAGGCCGGCCTCGGCGAGCATGGTGCGGATGTGGTGGACGACGGTCTCGCCCGCGGCCGACGCCCAGTAGCCGATGGGCTGGTCGATGAGGTCTTCGTCGCTGTGGGAGTACGTGAAAGTGTCCATGTCCAGAACGTAGAACCTCAACTTTGATTGAGGTCAACGCTCTCCGTGGACCAACTTGAAGTAGTCCGCCAGACCCGGGCCCGTCGCGTCCTCGCCCGCCCAGCCCACGTACCCGTCGGGGCGCACCAGGAAGACGCCCTTGCCGTAGGGCGGGTAGGCCCCGATGCGGTGTACACGCACCAACTCCCTGTTCAGCGGCGGGAGTTCGGTATCCGTGCCGACCGTGAGCAGCGTGAAGTGCGGGCCCCGGAACGCGTCGAAGAGCCTGCCCCCGCCGCACGGCCCGTCCGGCGCGCGATCGCCCGCCCGCAGTGCCCCCTCCGGGAGGCCCGTACGGGTCTCCACCGCCAGGGAGCTGTCCCGGTAGCCGAGCCCCAGCTGGCGGGTGGCTTCCCCGCGTCGCTCCTCGCCCCGGTGGACGCGGGTGGACAGGCCCAGCATCTGCGCGGCGTTGGGCAGGCGCTCGGCCTCGTAGGTGTCGAGCAGGGCCGCGGGCGCGCCGCCCCGCAGGACCGCGCCCAGCTTCCAGCCCAGGTTGTACGCGTCCTGCACGCTGGTGTTCAACCCCTGCCCGCCCGCCGGTGAGTGCACGTGCGCCGCGTCCCCCGCCAGGAAGACGCGGCCCTCGCGGAACCGGTCCGCCATGGCCGCGCGCGGCCGGAAGTCGGAGGCCCAGCGCACCTCGGTCACGTCGTCGGCGGCGAGATGCGTACGGGCGGCGACGACCTTGCGTACGCCTTCGAGCGAGGTGTCGGGGTGCGTCCCGTCCGTGAACTGGGCCGTCAGCTGGAAGTCCGCCGTGCCCGCGAGCGGGCAGATCGCCAGGAAGCCCCCGCCCTCGGCGGCGGGCGGGAACATGTGCCAATTGTCGCGGTCCAGGGCGGGGATGCGGACGTCGGCGACCAGGACCGGGTTCGGGTCGACGGTCTCGCCCGTCATGCCGATGCCGAGCGCCGCGCGCACGGTCGAACGACCGCCGTCCGCCGCCACGGCGTACGCGGCGCGGACGGTGCCGCCGTCCGCGAGCCGCGCGGTGACGCCCTCCTCGTCCTGCGTCAGCTCGGTTAGACCGGCGCCGAACCGGACGTCGTCGCCGCCGAGCTCCTTGAGGCGGGCGCGGAGGATTTCCTGCGTGCGCCACTGGGGGACCATCAGCGGCCGGTTGTACGGGGCGTCCTCCGTCGGCTGCGCCTCGTCGGACATCCGGTGCTCGCCCTGCCGCTCGCCGTCCTTCCAGATCATGCCGACGGGGTAGGTGCCGCCCGCCGCCTCGGCCGCGGCGATGATCCCGAGGTCGTCGAAAACCTCCTGGGTGCGGGGCTGGATGCCCTTGCCGCGCGAGCCGGGGAAGAGGTCGTCGGCCCGCTCCACGACCAGGGCGCGCACCCCGCGCCGTACGAGATCGCAGGCGAGGGTCAGTCCGGTGGGCCCGGCGCCCACCACGAGCACGTCCGTCTCGGGTGCATTGATCCTGGCGTCCTTAACGCTGTTAAGTTCCATGCTCCAGAGCCTGCGCTTAACGGTGTTAAATTGTCAAGGTGGCTACGACACCCCTGGACCGCACCCGCGTGGCGGTCACCGCCCTGAAGCTCCTGAACCAGACCGGCCTCGACGGGCTCACCCTGCGCGCCATCGCCAAGGAGCTGGACGTCAAGGCGCCCGCTCTGTACTGGCACTTCAAGGACAAGCAGGCGCTGCTCGACGAGATGGCGACGGAGATGATGCGCCGCATGAACGCGGATCTCACGGCGGGCGCGGGGCCGGGCACCGACTGGCAGAGCGCTCTCAGCGGCGCGCTGCGGGGCCTGCGGCGTCATCTCCTGATGTACCGCGACGGCGCGAAGGTCTACAGCGGCACGCACTTCACCGACCTGTCGTACGCCGTCCCCATGGAGGCCCATCTGCGCACGCTGACCGAGGCGGGCTTCACGCCGGGAGATGCGGCCCGCGCCTGGTTCACGGCGTACAGCTACACCATCGGATACGTGACCGAGGAGCAGTCCATGGGCCCCGACCCCGTGAAGGAGGAGGGCGGCTACGACCTGGCGGCCCGCGCGGAACGCCTCGCCGCGTATCCGCTCGCGGCGGCGGCGGGCGGCGAGATGTTCCGTGACTTCGACGCGGGGTTCGAGAAGGGCCTGGCCGCGGTGGTCGCCGGAATCGGGGCGACGATGCTCGAAACGTAGGCTTGGCCCATGGATGAAGGCGAGACGCTGGAACGGCTGGTCCAGGAGTTGGTGGACGCCATGGGGGAGGCCGAGGCCGCCATGGGTGAGGCGATGGACGTGGCCCGCGCGGTGGCGGCGGACGGGGCCGCCGCCACCGCCGCGGACGAGACTGCCGACACCGCCGCGGACGGAGTCATTTCCGGTTCATGAGCCCGCCGCGGATCAGCGGCGTCAGCCGCTCCTCCACGAAGCGGTTCAAGAGCCACGCGAGCAGCAGCATGGCCGCGATCGTCAGACCGAAGGTCGCGTACGACGAGAGCCCGAGCCCACGGTGCAGCGCCGCCACCGTCACCCAGCCCAGATGCTCGTGCACCAGGTAGAACGGGTACGTCAGGGCGCCCGCCACCGTCAGCCACTTCCAGTCCACCCGGTGCAGCGCGCCGAGTGCGATGAGCAGGACCGCGGCGAAGCCCGCCGTCACGACCGCGATGATCCCGAAGGACGTGCGGTAGGAGAAGAAGTCCGGGTTCGGGGCGTGCCAGAGGCGGTCCACCGCGTAGTGCTGGCCGATCAGCCAGCTCACGCCCACGATGCCCCACGCCGTCAGGTCCTTGCGGTCCCGGTGGACGAGGTAGATGCCGATGCCGCCGATGAAGAAGGGGGCGTACTCGGGCATGAGGATCAGGTCGAGCAGCGGCTGGTTCGCACCCTCCGCGATCACCGCGGCCAGCGTCCACACCGCGCAGAACAGGATCACGCGGGACCGGTTGGCGCCCGGCAGGACGACGAAGAGCGCGAAGAGGGCGTAGAAGCGCAGCTCGGCCCAGAGCGTCCAGCAGACGCCCAACACCCGGTCCGCGCCCAGCGGTTGCTGCAGCATGGTCAGGTTCACCAGGGCGTCGCTGGGCGAGACCGCGTCGTACGCCACCACGGGGAGCGCGAAGACCGCCGTCACGAGGACGATCGCGGCCCAGTACGAGGGGAAGAGCCGCGAGACGCGGGACGCGAAGAACGCGCGCAGGGGACGGCCCCAGCCGCTCATGCAGATCACGAAGCCGCTGATGACGAAGAAGATCTGCACGCCGAGGCAGCCGTACGCGAACCAGTTGTGCGCCGTGGGGAATTGCAGCTGCGGAGAGCTGCCCCAGGCCTCGCTGATCTCGCCGTCCCGGCCGCCGTAGTGATAGGCCGCGACCATCAGGGCCGCGACGAGCCGCAGGCCGTCCAGGGCCCTGAGGCGGGGGCGGGCGCGCTTGGCGGCCGGCGGGGTCGGAATGGTGCGCGTGAGGGTGTCTGGTCGATCCGCCCCCGTGGTGCGCGCCGGGAGCGTCGTTCCGGGAGAGGTCATCCGAGTGCGGTCCGCTTGATGGTGCGCTGGACCGAGCGGGCGCGGCGCGCGACCCGGCGTACGGCCGCGTTGCGCGGGATGAACGAGAGCTGCGTGGGCAGCGCTCCGGGCAGGGCGAGGGCGGTGAGGCGGCGCCGCTTGAAGTACCGCCAGGTGTGCGGCGTGAGGTGGGTCGAGAGGTAGCGCTCGGCGGCCGTGCGCCGGCGCGGGTAGATCTGCGGCTGCATGGCGAAGCCGACGGCGACGAGCAGTTCGCCCAGGTCGGCGACCGGCATGCCCGGCTGCCGACCCGTGACCGCGCCCTTGTCGGCGAGGTCGGGAAGCAGCGCGTCCACGATGGTGACCGGGACCCGGTTGCTGTTCTGGTAGGGCGCGAGGCGCTCCAGAAGGATCTCCGTGCCCGTGCGGGCGACCGGCAGGCCGTACAGCGCGGAGGCGGTGAGCAGCGCGGTCGAGAAGCAGCCGACGACGAGCGCGGGGCGCATCCGCTGGTACAGGACCTCGGCGAGGACCGGCGAGTCGAGGACGGTCAGCTCCACGCCGATCGCCTCCGCCTCCTTCTCCAGCATGCGCGACCAGCGGGCCGGGGCCGTCGGGTGCGGCTTGAACACCACGCGCGTATGGCCGAGTTCAGCGGCGCCGCGCACCATGCGTACGTGCAGTTCCTCCTCTTCCTCGGCGGTGAGGATGCCGAGGGCGGAGAGGTACTGGCCGAGGAGCAGGGCGGGTTCGGCGATGTCGGGGACGGCCGGGATATCTGTTCCGGGGCGGCCGGGTTCGCCGTCGGCGAGGCGGCCGAGCACCTTCACGAACGCCTCGGTCGGCACGATCTCGGGCTCGACGTCGAACTCGGTCAGGAGCAGCGGGGTCAGGCCCGGCACCAGGTCCAGGTGCAGCAGGCGGCGCACGCGCGTGCCGACCAGCGGGTCGATCTTGTTGCGGGTCGGGCCGTAGCTCATCAGGCCGTCCGCGTAGACGTCCACGGGGGCGCCCGTGAAGATCTGCGTGAGGGCCAGGGCCGGGTTGACCTGGATCGATTCGACGGCAAGCTCGATGTCGTCGTCACCGAGGTCCCACAGGAGCCGGATGTACCGCTCCCACATCGGGAGATCGTCGGCCCGCGGGGCCCAACCGCCCGGATGGAACGGGGAGATGGCCTCGTTCCAGGAACGTACGTCGTCGAAGCGGTCCCGCAGGCGTTCGAAGCCCGGCATCTCGTCGACGGAGGGGGTCGTCTCCGGCGTCGCCGCGTTGTTGCTGACGAGCAGCAGCCGCCGGTCGGCCGGACCGAAGCGGTCGGCGTCGATCGCGGCGGCCAGCGTGGCGGTGCCGTACAGCGTGGACGCCATGAAGATCTGCGTCGTCGCCATTACGCGGCCACCTCCGCCGACACCGGGCGCCGGCGCAGGCGGCGCAGGCGCGTCGCCCGCTGTATGTCCATGGAGTCGAGGGCTTCGTCGAGAACGCCCTGCGGCATCCGCTTCAGGGCGGCCGCACTCAGTGACTTCAATTTCCGCGCCACTTGTGGCTCGAACCTTTCGATGGATCCCAGATGGTGGGAAATAATCGCGCAGTACGTACGGACTGCCTTCGGCAGGAGTTTGTCCGCGTCCCGGTCCGCGGCGGTTTCACGTATCACCTGGTCGAATGCCCGGATGAAATCGAGCTGGCGTACGTCGCCGATCTGGGTCAGTGACGAAGCCACCCCGCGCCGGTAGAAAACGCCGAGCAGACCCACCGCGGCGAAGGTTTCCGCCTCGCGGTGCAGGCGCCAGATCCAAGGCCGGTCCTCCGCGGTGCGCAGGCCGTCCGTGAAGTGCAGCAGGCCCTGGTCGGCCAGGCGCCGGTGGTAGATGCCGGCCCACGCGTACGCGTAGTCGACGGACGTCGAGCGGTCGGCGGGCAGGATGACGTCCCGCGGCGGCATGACGACACCGCGCCTGCCGTGCGGGACACGGTGGACGCTGCGGGCCCTTGCCGTGCACTGCACATGGTCGGTACGGATGAAATCGCAGCCCAACTGCTCGATGGCGGCGACGAGTTGTGCGTAATAGCCGGGCGCGAGCCAGTCGTCACCGTCCAGGAAGGTGAGGTACTCGCCGCGCGCCGCGTCAAGGCCCGTGTTGCGGGCGGTCGCGAGACCGCCGTTCGTCTCATGTCTGAGATGGACGGCGCCGGGCAGCTCGCGCGCGGCACGCTCCAGAATCTCTGGAGTCTCGTCCTTCGAACAGTCGTCGACGAGAATGAATTCGAAGTCGTCGCGTGCGTTCGCTCGCAGACTCTTCAAGGTGTCGGGCGCGTATTGCTGCACGTTGTAGAACGGCACGATGACGGAGAGCTTAACCACGTGGGTGACGTTAGGTGTCGGCCCGGCATTCGTCTTGGCCGAAGGTGAGATGCCAGGTGAACGACGCATGGCGGAATGGTTAACCCGCCTGCTTACCGGCGGTTTCCCGACCTGATTCGCCATTCGTCGGCATTCTGTTAACCGTTTGTTGCATCTGAGTTGGGCCGCCAATCTCAATGCCTTCCTAGCGTCTTGGCTGTGCCAGCAAGCAACAGCGGGACGACACGGATCACCGTGCTCGCCGACTCCGACACCCGATGGAAGTGGGGCGCGCTCACCGCGAGCCGCCTCGCCGGCCGGGGAGCGGTTTCAGGTGCGGCAGCGGTTTCGGGCGAGGCAGCGGTTTCGGGTGAGGCAGCGGACATGCGCCTCGACGGACGCCTCCTGAGGGGCCGGGCCACGCCCACCGTCCGCCAGCTCGACGAGGTCGGGGTGCGCGCGGACTCCCTGCGCGAGGTCACCGCGATCGAGTTCCTGCGCGAGGTCGAGCGCGACGCGCCCGACGTGATCGTGCTCGCCCTCGTGGGCGGCGCGGTCCAGGCGGTCCTGCACGGGCTCGCCCGGCTCGCGGTCTCCCTGAAGCGGCGCCCCGTCGTCGTCACCGGCTACGTCGGCGTCGTCTACGAGAAGCTCGCCGACGGCCTGCTCCTGCGGCACGGCGCGGACGTCGTCCTCGCCAACTCCCGCCAGGACGCGGAGCGTTTTCGCGCCGTGTACGAGGGAGTGGGCGCCGACGCCTCGGGCGTGGTGGAGAGCGCGCTGCCGTTCCTCGGCGGCGCGGCATACGAGAAGCACGACCCGTACACGGTCGTCTTCGCGGCGCAGCCCTCCGTGCCGGACAGCCGCGCACACCGCACCTACCTGCTGCGCCGCATGGTGCAGCACGCCCGGCTCCACCCGGACCGCGAGGTCCTGATCAAGCTGCGCAGCAAGCCCGGCGAGCACACCACGCACATCGAGGAACTGCCCTACCAGAAGCTCGCCAAGGGCGAGGCCCTGCCGCCCAACTGCCGTCTCGTGTACGGGAACATGGGCGAGGTCCTCGACCGCACCGACCTGCTCGTCACGGTCAGCTCCACCGCCGCGCTCGAATCCCTGCACCGCCGCATCCCCACCGCGGTCCTCACCGACCTCGGGGTGCGCGAGGCGCTCGGCAACCATCACTTCATCGGCTCCGGATGCCTGGCGTCCTGGGACGAGATCGACGCCGGGTACAGCCCCGAGCCGTCCCCGGAGTGGGTCGCGCGGCAGGGCGTCGCGCCCGACGGGACGTACGAGACGGCGTTCGACGCGGCACGTGAACGCGTGGCGTCGCTGCTCGCCCGGCCCTCGCTGCCCCCGATCACCCCGTACTACAGCCTCACCACCGCCCCCGGATACCTCCCCGGCATCCTGGCCCGCCACCACCTCGGCCCGGACGGCGCCCCGCTTCCCGGCGCGCCCGCGGAGGACCGCGAGCCGGGTCCGGTGCGCCAGGCCGTCCGCAGCGCGGCGCGCGGCGCCTACCGGCACGGGGTGCAGCGCGTGGCCCCCGTCATCCGGCGGATGGGGGAGCTGTGAACCGCGGGCGAGCCGAGAACCGCGGGCGCGTGAACCGCGGGCGAGCCGTGATCCCCCACCCCTCTCAAGGAGCCCCCATGTCTCTTCCCGCCCCGGGGAGCGAGCCCGTACGCCGCGTCCTCGCCGTCATTCCGGCCCGCGGCGGCTCCAAGGGCGTGCCCGCCAAGAACCTCGCCCCGGTCGGCGGTGTGCCCCTGGTGGCGCGCGCCATCCGCGAGTGCCTGGCCGCGCGGCTCGTCACGGACGTCGTCGTCTCCACGGACGACCACGTGATCGCCGAGACGGCGCGCTCGGCCGGCGCCGAGGTGGTCCTGCGGCCCGCGGCGATCGCGGGGGACACCGCGACCAGCGAGGCGGCGGTCCTGCACGCGATGGACGAGCACGAGGCGCTGCACGGCGCCTCCGTGGACGTCGTCCTGCTCGTACAGTGCACGAGCCCCTTCATCGTCCGCGAGGACATAGACGGCGTGGTCGGCTCGATCGTGGACGGCGGCGCGGACACGGCGCTGACCGTGGCGCCCTTCCACGGCTTCGTCTGGCGCGACGCCGACGACGAGCCCGCCGCCCTCGACGCGCGGCGCACCGGCCAGCTTGGCGGCTCCACGAAGGTCGCCAACGCCACGGCCACCGACGGCGGTTACGGCGTCAACCACGACAAGTCCTTCCGCCCGCGCCGCCAGGACCGCCCCCAGGACCTCCTGGAGACCGGCGCCGTCTACGCCATGGACGTGGCCGGCTTCCGCGAGCACAAGCACCGCTTCTTCGGGCGCACCGAGCTGGTCCGTACGGACCCGGCACGCGTCCTGGAGATCGACGACCCGCACGACCTCGCCCGCGCCCGGGCACTCGCGCCGCTCTTCGACTCCGACCGGGCCGACGCCCTTCCGACCCGCGACGACATCGACGCGGTCGTACTCGACTTCGACGGCACCCAGACCGACGACAGGGTGCTGATCGACTCCGAAGGACGGGAGTTCGTCTCCGTGCACCGCGGGGACGGCCTCGGCATCGCCGCCCTGCGCGACGCGGGCATCCCGCTGCTGATCCTGTCCACGGAGAAGAACCCGGTCGTCGCCGCGCGGGCCAGGAAGCTGAAGCTTCCCGTCCTGCACGGCATCGACCGCAAGGACCTCGCACTCAAGCAGTGGTGCGAGGAGCAGGGCATCGCTCCCGAGCGCGTGCTCTACGTCGGAAACGACGTCAACGACCTCCCGTGCTTCGGCCTCGTCGGCTGGCCCGTGGCGGTCGCGAGCGCCCACGACGTCGTACGCGGCGCCGCACGCGCGGTCACCGCTCTCCCCGGTGGTGACGGCGCGATCCGAGAGATCGCCGCATGGATCCTCGGCCCCTCCCTCAACAAGTAAGGAACGTTCCTGTCATGAGCTCTACGATCTCCAACTCCCGCCTGCGCACCTTCGGTTCGAAGACCGCCGGTCCCGGTCAGCCCGTCTACATCACGGGTGAGATCGGCATCAACCACAACGGCGACCTCGAGAACGCCCTCGCGCTGATCGACGTGGCCGCCGACGCCGGCTGCGACGCGGTCAAGTTCCAGAAGCGCACCCCGGAGATCTGCACCCCGCGCGACCAGTGGGACATCGAGCGCGACACTCCCTGGGGCCGGATGACGTACATCGACTACCGCCACCGCGTGGAGTTCGGCGAGTCCGAGTACCAGGCCATCACCGAGCACTGCAAGAAGCGCGGCATCGACTGGTTCGCGTCCCCGTGGGACACCGAGGCCGTCGCCTTCCTGGAGAAGTTCGACCTCCCGGCCCACAAGGTCGCCTCGGCCTCCCTGACGGACGACGAGCTGCTCCGCGCCCTGCGCGCCACGGGCCGCACGATCATCCTCTCCACGGGCATGTCGACCCCGAAGCAGATCCGCCACGCGGTCGAGGTCCTCGGCTCGGACAACATCCTGATGTGCCACGCCACGTCGACGTACCCGGCGCAGGCGGAGGAGCTCAACCTCCGCGTCATCAACACCCTCCAGGCCGAGTACCCCAACGTCCCGATCGGCTACTCCGGCCACGAGACGGGCCTGCAGACGACGCTCGCCGCGGTCGCCCTCGGCGCCACGTTCGTCGAGCGCCACATCACCCTCGACCGCGCCATGTGGGGCTCGGACCAGGCCGCGTCGGTGGAGCCGCAGGGCCTCACCCGCCTCGTCCGCGACATCCGCACCATCGAGGCCTCCCTCGGTGACGGCGTCAAGAAGGTCTACGAGTCGGAGCTCGGCCCGATGAAGAAGCTCCGCCGCGTCGCGGGCGTCGTCGCCGAGGCCGACGCGGCCGAGGCGGCGGACCGCGAGCCGGTCGCGGTCTGAGCGGACGCCCCGCTCCTACCGGGGCCCCTCACCGGGCCCCCTCTCGACAAGGACAGGACACGGTCATACGACGATGAGCCCCCGACCCGGGCCGACGGCCCCCACCGCTGCGGCGCCCACCACCCTGGCGTTCGTAGAGAGCCCTGTGCAGCTCCTCAACGTCCTTGAGTGGGCGCATTCGGCGGGGGCCACGGGCCCGGCCCGCCCGGCCACGGGCATGGCCCGCCCGGCCGGGGGGCTCACCGTCGTCGTCCTCTCCCCGACCGACCCCATGACCCGCGGCCAGTTGCGCCGCATGGCACAGCTGGCCCGCGACGAGGGCCTGAACGTCCGCTGGGAGGAGGCGCGCGGCGGCGCGGCTGCTCCTTTCCAGACGATCGGCGGCCTGACGGGCGCGTTGCGGTCGGCCGACAGGATCGTGATCGGCGACCCGTTCTCGCGCTACGTACAGCTGCTCCTGACCATCACGCGGGCCCGCTCGCTGGTGGTCGTGGACGACGGAACGGCCACGATGGAGTTCGTGGCGCAGCTGGCCGCGGGGGAGCGGCTGGTGCGCTGGCACCGGCGCGGTGGCCGTCCCGGCGTCCGTGACCTGGCCTTCGCCCCGATCTCGGCCTCGGCGCGGCGCCGTCTGACGCCGGGCGGCAAGCGCACGGTGGAGGTCTTCTCCTCGATGCCGATCGACTCGGCGCCGGAGGGGGTGCGGGTGACGACCAACTCCTTCGCCTGGACGCGGGAACGCTTCGGTCCGCCGAGGGTGTCGAAGGGCGCGGATCTGGTGGGCACCTCGCTGGTGGAGACGGGGGTCGTGGACCCGGACCGCTATGTGGAGGCGGTCCGCGCGCTGTCCCGCGCCCACGGTGCGACGCGCTATTTCGCGCACCGCCGCGAAAGCTCCGAGAAACTACACCGCCTGGCGGTGGAAACGGGCCTCCAGGTGGTCCGCCCGGACCTCCCCCTGGAACTGATCGCCCGCCGCGGCCCGATCGGCAGCACGATCCTGAGCTTCCCCTCAACGGTGGTCCACACCCTGCCCCTGGCCCTGGCGGGCACGGAGGTCCGCGTCGCGGTCTGCGACATCGACCCGGCGTGGCTGACGGAGAACGCGTCACCGCGGGCGGAGGGCTTCTTGTCGGGAGTCACGGGGACGGCGAGAGATGTACACCGCCTGGCGACGGTGGCTTCCACATCAAAGGGCCTCGCCACTACGGCGTGACACCGGGGGCGCCTGCTTTGATCGCCGCGATGAGGGCGGCGAGTTGGGGGCGGGCGGTGGTGAGGATCTCCTCGGGGGTGTCGCTTTCGCGGAGGTGGATGGTGGTGGGGGTGTTGCCGGGGGCTATGTATACGCAGGAGGAGGCCTCGGAGCTGTACGAGGACTTCTGCCAGGCGGCGGCCGGTTCGACGGGCATGTGCGAATGACCCTTCAGGCTTGGCGGGCGGTGCGTTGCCTCATCGGGTTACGGCTACGGCGTGACGCCGGTCTTGATCGCCGCGATGAGGGCGGCGAGTTGGGGGCGGGCGGTGGTGAGGATCTCCTCGGGGGTGTCGCTTTCGCGGAGGTGGATGGTGGCGGGGGTGTTGCCGGGGGCTATGTATACGCAGGAGGAGCCTTCCTCGCTGTAGGTGGATTTCTGCCAGTTCAGCTTCGGGCTCGGGATCGGGTTGGTCATGGGTGTGCCTCTCACAGGTTCTGTGCGATGTGAAGGATGAGCTCGCGGGACGCGGCAGGATCCAGGGAAACCCTCTCCATGCGGTCCAGTACGAGCCGGTATTTCTCCAACTGCCCTACCGCATTGATCAGTTCGCTGCCGTGTGCGGTGTCCAGCTGCACGGTGTCGAGCGTTTCGACGGGGCCGTAGGCGTAGTCCACTCCATGCCCCGTCGTGGGGAACGACGTGCCCCCGAAGGGAATGACCCGGAGCGTCAGGCCGGGCAAGTGACTTACTTCGGCGAGATGTTCGAGCTGAGCTTGCGCGACATCCCGGCCTCCGAACTGCATGCGCAGCGCCGCTTCGTGGACGATGGCGGTGTACGAAAGCGGCGTATCCCGGTGGAGTACTGCCTGCCGCTTGATGCGGTGGGAGATGCGGTACTCGATCTCGTGCGGTCGCAGGGTAGGGACCACTTCCCGGAAGAGTGCGCGGGCATGCTCGGGAGTCTGGAGCAGCCCGGGGATATTGATCACCTGGGCTACTCGCAGGGCTCGTGCGTGGTGCTCCATCTCCGCGAGGTCCAGGAGCCGGACGGGAAGCGTGTCCCGATACTCCTCCCACCATCCGCGTGAGCGGTCCGCCGCCATTTCGGCGAGGGCGTCGACCAGGGGCTGATCGGCACAGTCATAGATCTGGGCCAGTGTGGTTACGCGATCTGCACTCACCCCGAAGCGGTTCGCCTCGATGTTGCTGACCTGAGCCTGGGTCGTACCCAGAGAGCGGGCGGCCTCGGCAGCAGTCATGCCCGCGCGTTCGCGCAGCCGGCGCAGCTCGGTGCCGATGCGGACGCGGCGGGCTGATGGTGGGGTCCTGGGTGCCATGTCCTCGCCGTCCTCGTTCCGTCTCGTACGCCTGATGCGGTTGTCACCCACACGGAGGTAATGACTGAAGGTTTTGCAGAACTCTGCAAAACCTTCAGCATTCGAAGTCTACGGTGAGACCAAGCCGCCCAACTGGCCTTACCGGGAAGCCGGAAGAGCATCGCGTGGTCATGCGCGACATGCCACCGCCCGGCACTGCTTCGGAGGGCGATCCGAGTCGGTCCCACCCGCATCGCGTATCACGCAACCCGCAACCCGCAACCCGCAACCCGCAACCCGCAACCCTCAACCTGCAACGCACGGAGGCACGCATGGTCACCGTCACGCTATCCCCAGCCGCCCCCCATCCGCCCGCACCGGAAGTGTGGTCGTACGCCCTGCATTTGCCCCACGATCCACGAGCCCCGCGTATCGCGCGGCAGACGCTGCGGGCGGTACTGGCCGGGTACGGCCTCGCGGAGCTGACGGACACCGCTGAACTCCTGACCTCGGAGCTGGTGACCAACGCCTACCGGCATACGGAAGGCCCCGCCGCACTACGCCTCCGAGGGCTGACCGGCGGGCTCGGTGTGCGGGTCGGCGTATGGGATACGGACCCGCACGTCCCGCCCCCGTTCCGCTGCCCACCGGGAAAGTTGCCGCCCCTTGTCCGGGGGGCCGAGGGCGGGCGGGGGCTCCGTCTGGTGGCGGAGTGGGCTTCGGCGTGGGGCGGGTTCCCGCTGGGGGATGACCTGTTCGGTCAGAGGGGGAAGGTGCTGTGGGTCGAGTGCCGGGGGTGGGTGCCGGGGGCTGTGCTGGTCCGGTGATGGTGTTGGTTGCCGGTGCCGTCCGGTTCTCCGGAGTTTGGCGGTTCCGGGCCGGGCGTCAAGGGCGCTCCGCTGCGCTGCGCGTCGGCTGCGCCGATTGCGCTGCGCTCCACCCTTGACTCCCGTCCCTCCACCACGCGAGGGAAGACGACCGGACGGCCCGGGAGCGGGACTCTCGACCAGGCGCCGTGGGGCGGGC
>NZ_BMTR01000044.1 GCF_014649775.1 Streptomyces longisporoflavus
CGGCGGCGCACCACTCGCGATCATCAAGGAGTACATCGAGAACCAGAAGCGCCCTGGATGAGGTAGACAGTGCAGACCCGTGCGCACGTGCGGGTCAGAGCAGCGTTAAGAAGCGCTTCCGGCCGGCCCTGAAGGGCCGGGGTTCCGCGCTAGATCCCGCTGAAACACCCGGGTCGACAAGATCGCCTGACCGAATAGACGCTGACCTTCGCTTTGCTCGGCCACCGTTTCCCACCGCCGCCCTTGGCCTGACCCCACAGTCAACTAACCAACTACCCGCACAACGAGACCGCACGCAGTCCGGTAAACCGGAAAGACGGGGAACTCACCTTCGAGCGAAACATCATTGAGACGGCCCTGAGGACCCGGCGGATGAGCTCGGCGGACGCCCGGGCGTGGTGCGGGCGGTCGAGTGCGGGGTCGCGGGCCGATATCGCTTAAAGCTGCTGGGCCGGTCTCGGTGAGGCGGCCAAGATGACGGGCGAGCCCTCTGGTCACGTTCCGCACGAACGGCGCCTTGCGGGGCGGTTCGTGCGGGAAGTTTCCGCGGAGTTCGGCCACGTACTTCTTCACGCGTTCTCGCCGCCGGGATAGCCGCGCTCGATGTACTTCCCCGAGCAGGCGACGGGCCACGGGCGACGGCGCAGCCCACCGGAATGCGCACAGGTCGGTACAGCTGTACACGCACGGTCCTGAGGAGATGCCGTCGGCCGTACAAAGCCGGCACGGTGCCCGGTTCTATTCGGCCGGTGCGGCCAGGCGGAAGCCCACGCCGATCGCTTCGAGGTCCGGCTCGTAGGCGCCGTGGCGGCGGGCGCACCGGGCCAGGTCCCGGTCGTGGCAGAACGCGCCGCCCCGGGTGACGTGCCCATCGAAGGCCCAGTCCTCGCTGCGCGGCACCTCGGCGGGCGCGCCGGGGTAGGGAGCGTAGGGGGTAGAGGTCCACTCGTCGGCGTTGCCCGCCATGTCCAGTACCCCGAACGGGCTGGCGCCCCCGGGGAACGAACCGACCGGCGTCGTGGTGCCTATGCCGAGGTCCACCAGATTGGCCAGGCCGGTGCGGTACTTTTCGCCCCACGGGAACTCCCGGCCGTCGTCGCCCCGCGCGGCACGCTCCCACTCGTCTTCCGTGGGCAGCCGCACGGCGAGGCCGAGCCGCTGCCCGAGCCAACGGCAGTAGGCCGTCGCCTCCTCCCGGGCGACCCCGATGACCGGGTGGTCCACCGGCCTCTGCGGGACCGGTCGGCCGCTGTCCGCGGCGAACAGTGCCCACTGGCCGACCGTGACCGGGGTGCGGGCGATCCGGAACGCCGGGACGTGGATCTCCGCGCGCGGAGCTTCTTTCATGTACCACTCCACCGGCACCCCGGTGTCCGCATAGCGGCGGGCCACAGCCGCCACTTCGTCCACCGGCGTACCCCGACGCAGCAACCCGGCCGGAATCCTTACCCAGTCCACCTGCTCCACCCGCATGACTCCTCCTCGGCTTGAACGGACAACCTCATGATCACCTGAGGGTCCGGGGCGGACATCGGCCGATGGACCTACCTCGACAGCGACCTTGGAACCAGGGCACCGGGCCACGGACCAGCTGAACTCCGGCACAACGAGCGGTGTGTGCCCGCGTGCACCGGCCAAGGCGTCTTCATGTGTATGCCGACAGGAGGGTCCGGGAGGCTGGTCGACCGGTCCACCGGCCGACCAGGAGCTCGTCTGCGCTCGCCGCATTCGCGCAGCGGCGGACGGTGCGGGCGAGCCCGAGCCGGCGGGCGATCGTGCGCAGGCCGATGCCTTGGTCGAACTTGGAAGTCAGGCCGGCGTGGCCGCCCGGGCCGATCGGCCCATGCCCAAAGCGGCAGGAACTAGGCGGGGACGGGCGGGCACTCAAGGACCTCGATCGAGTTCCCGGGATGCAGAGCGATATGAGGGTGGTCGAGGAAAAGCCGCGCCGCGTCGTCATGCGCCACGGCCTCCACGATCGCGTATCCGATCTTCGAGTCGGTGAAGTCCTCGATGCCGCCGGCTGTCACCCGCTTCTTGCGATACAGGGGCGCACCGCGGTCGACGAGCGCGTGCTCGTTCCTCTGAGCCCACACCGCCCATGCGTGCATGAACTCGCTTTGCTGCTGTTCGCTGAGCTCTGCCCGCTCGGTGTCGTCTGCCGCGCCATGCAAAATCGCCAGAAACCTACCCACGGACGGAGCATAGGCCACGCCCGAGCAGACACGCCTGGGGCAAACCGGCAGGGCGGGCCTCGCAACAACAAGGAGCCCGCGGGCAAGCACCCCTCGCAAGTCCTGCCCGGCCTCGCCGGGCAGCGGGCCCCCGGGACGCCGCCCTCCCCGGCCTGCACCCGAGGCCGACGGCAGACGCCGCCGCTGCCATCTGTAGGCCACCGGCCCACGGCTGTGACGTGGCGGAAGCGCATCGCGGCCGGCGCCCGCTGCGGGCGGCGGGGCCTTGCGGGTGGCACCGAGAGGAAGTGTCCCGCAAGGCGTTCAGGGACCCTGCCGGGGCGGATGGGAGCTCTCAGCCCCCGGCCACGGCCGCTGCCCGCACCGCGGCGAGAACACAACCCGCGGCAACCGCCAGTATCGCCAACCTCGCCCACCACCACCCCCGCGACACGGCCACCCGCTCCGGAGAGCTGCGATCACCGCCTTCGCACGCCCCGGCACGGCCCTCTTCCTGTTGCGGCCGATGCTGCACGCACCGCCCATGCGCAAGTGAGCCGGCCATCAGCCAGTACACGCCCAGCAGTCGGCCCAGAAAAGTTGGAGGAAAGCGGCCGTCACCATTTGCGTTGTGCTCCATGCCCACGACCAACGAACGCCCGCGCAGTGGAGAAACGGTTCCCGTCCACCCGGTCGCCCGCACTCACCTGCACCGGTGGAGATCGCCCGCAAAACTTGACCGAGTCCATGCTCCGGCGCATCAAGGCCGTCGTGGGCATCGGCGTGAGGGCACCCGGCCCAGAGGCAGCTGATGCCACAGCACCGTCGCCTCCTGCGCGCGTCGAAGCGGCGCCGCGCTGTGCTCGCTCTACGATCAGCGGCTGTGGCACACACCTTCGAAGAGCTCGTCGCGATGCAGCGCGCAGCCGACGCAGCCTATGCGCGGGCCCGGCAGCTACGCGATCAGTACGGTCCGCCGGCCGCCCACCCGTGGTCCGAACAGCAGTCACAGACCTACGAGACGGCCTGGCGTGCGGCGCGAGCTCTGGACCGGGACGCCCACAGCGCTGTCACCGCCTACGCCCAGGCACACGGCGAAGCCCGCCAGGACACCGAAACCCGGGTCAGGAAGGCCGCCGGGCCTCCCGAGTAGCCGCTCGGCGGATACGTCGGCGCCCGCAAGCGGCCGGCCGCTGCTCGGCGCACCACGACTGGACCTGCTGTGTCGCTGGTCGTCGAGCCAGCCAAATACAGGTATTCGTAGGCGCAGAGCATCTTGCTGCCGTAACGCTTTACGTCAGAAGCTGTCGACGAGCAGTATCGCGAGACCGCAGGCCGCCATGAAGGTCACGAAGGGTCTCTTCGCCTTGTAACCGATGACCAGGACGACGAGGGCGAAAAGGCCCAGTGGGTGAAGCTTCCCCTGGTTGAGTCGCTCAAAGACGATGAGGAGGGCGAAGAGTGCGAGGGCGATGAGCGGCACGACGGTCCTCCTTCGAGTGGAAGGGACACAAGGCGCGAACCTGCCCACGAGCCAAATGAATCCCAACAACCCTGTATCACAGCCCAGTTGGGCGGCAAGAGGTAAAGCGGCCGACATGGGTTGTCGACTGTGCCTGTCGTGTTCTCCCGACCCAGGGGGGCTGTCCATACGTCTACCACCAGGCGTTGCGCGAGAGCGAGTGACTGCTGCTGGACGGTGCTGCTCGTGCCGCTCCGGTTCGCCGTGAGCGGGAGCCGATGCGCCGCGCCGAGCGCGGACGTTCCCTTCCCGTACCCCGCATGCCTCCCGCGCACGATGCGGCGCCACCAGCGGATGTTGCAGCCTGCCAGGACGATGCTGGTGGCCGCCCCCGGCCGGTACAGGTGCCCCTCTGCCCGGCACAGCGCCACCGCAGAGCGGGCACCACCCTGCCCGGGCTTTCGGGTGAGGATGGCGCCTGTGGTGCGGCTGGGCGGCCGCCGGCTTACGGATGCTCAGCGATGGCCGGCCCCGCCGGTCAGTCGATGCCGTCGAGGCCGTCGACGATGCGGAAGACGCGCTCGACGCCGTCGGGCAGGGCCACCAGCGCCTTCTGGTATGCCTCGCTCTCGTATGCCGCGACGGCCTGTTCAAAGCTGTCGAACTCGATCAGAACGACGCGTTGCGTGATTCCGGCCTCGTGGGCGACGACTCGACCGCCACGGGAGGGGATCCGGGACAGGGTGCGCCCGCCCCCAGCCCGGACAGCCGGACCGGCCAGCTTGTCGTAGGCGGTGAGCCCCTCAGGGTCGGAGACGGCGGGGTAGACACTGACCCAGTAGCCCTTGGCCATGGAAACCTCCTGTGTCGGGCCGGACACGTCCGACGTCGAATTGACACTCAGATCGATCGATCCCGGCCACAGGTACTGCGGTCAGTCGGATCGCCGTAGGCGCAGGTTAGGGCTTGATGTGCGGTCGGGGGAAAGACCGGTACGGGCTAGGCTCAGAACGGATCGTTATCAATCGGCGGGGAGGGCACGTGGCGCCGGATACGGTGAGCCTGCGGTACTTCCTGGTGCTGGCGCAGGAGTTGAACTTCACCCGCGCGGCCGCGCGGATCGGTATCGCACAGCCCGCACTCAGCGCCCGGATGCGCCGGCTGGAGAAGGAACTTGGTACGGCCCTGCTGGTCCGCAACACTCGTAGCGTCGTATTGACCACGGCCGGTGCGGCTTTGGCGGAGTCCGCGCCGCCCGCGCTGGCGGCGCTGGACCGGGCATGGGACACCGCCCGGAGCGCGGCAGCCGGTGAACTGGGCACGCTGCGCATCGGATACAGCCTCAGCGCCGGGTCCGAGACGGCACCGGCCCTGGTGGACAGGCTGATGCGCGGCACCAGCGGGCTCGAGGTCGGCGCGGTCCCGATGTCGACACCGGAGATCTCCCCCGCGGTCGCCGACGGCCGCATCGATGCCGGGATCACCCGCGGTGAACAGCCGGGCTGTGACGTGCGCCGGTTCCTGCTGCGGCGTGCGCGCATCGGGGTCCAGCTGGCGCAGCACCATCCGCTGGCCGAACACCCGGAGATCGAGATCGCCGACGCGGCCGCGTATCCGCTGCGACTGCCGGAGCGTGCGGCCAACCCCGTGATCCACGATCAGCTGTCCGCACTGTTCCGGGACACCCGACCGCCTCCCCGATTCCACACGCCCGCAGTCTCTTTCGACATGTCTCAGTGCGACCTGCGTGACGGGGTCACCCTCGCTCCGGCCGGAGAAGCCGCGCTCACGGCACAACCGGCCGGGCTCACCTGGCGCCCGCTGCGGGGCGCACCCAGCCTGACGCTCCACCTGGTCCTCCCACGCGAGCAGTCACCGCTACACCGCCGCATCCGTGCCGTCGCCAAAACCCTGGCGCATGAGCTGCACTGGCTGGCGGACTGACACGCAAGAAGTCAGCGATCACCGGCTGTAGTTGACGATGGTCTGGAGGCCACGCTCCGCTCGTGCCTCAGCCGTCACCTCGTACACCGCCACCGCTGCCGCTGCCGCCGCCAAGGGGGCGCCGCCCTCGCTCCGGCCCGGGTCACGGGATGCCGGTGGCGCTGATCACCATGCGCTGATGACCGGCGCTTCGGGCTCGTGCCGCCGCCACGCCTCGTTGAGGCGTGCGAGCCGGTCTGCGGCAGCGATGCCGCGCAGGGACGCGATCCTGCCGTCGCTGACCTCGAATGCCACGGCGCCCACGACCCGGCCGTCGATGACGGCGACGACGGCCGGGGAGCCGTTGAGACGCGCGATATGCATCGCGGGCGAGCCGCCGGCCATCCGCCGCTTCGCCGGCGTGGGCTTGAAGCCGGCCCGTACGTAGGCGGCGACCCGCTCCCGCGTCGTGTAACGCAACAGCCGCCTGGCGAGTCCGGCGCCGTCCGAGAGTGCTGTCACGTCGTCGGTGAGGAGCGCCACCAGCCGTTCGGTACGCCCCGATGTGGCGGCGGCGAGGAACTCCTCGACGACGCGGCGTGCGGACGCGGGATCGGTCTCGCCGCCGCGGCGCCGCTCGGCGGCGACACGGACGCGGGAGCGGTGGGCATGCTGCTGGCTCGCTGACTGGGTGATGTCGAGGATTCCGGCGATCTCGGCGTGGCTGTACGAGAAGGCCTCGCGCAGGACGTAGACGGCCCGCTCGACCGGCGCGAGACGCTCCAGAAGGGTCAGTACGGCCAAGGACACCGATTCGCGCTGCTCGAAGGTCTCGGCAGGGCCGAGCATCGGGTCGCCCTCCAGGAGCGGCTCGGGCAACCAGGCACCAGCCGCTCGCTCGTGGCGTACCTGCGCCGAGCGGAGCCGGTCGAGGCAGAGGTTGGTGATGACCTTGGTCAGCCACGCTTCCGGCACATCAACTCGTTCGCGGTCCGCGGCCTGCCAGCGCAGGAATGTGTCCTGCACGGCGTCCTCGGCGTCGGCGGCCGAGCCGAGCAGACGGTACGCGAGCGAGGCCAGCCGGCCCCGGCTGGCCTCGAACCGATCGATGGCTGCGTTGTCCATGCGCAGCAGCCTATGCGGCGGCCCTCACACCGGCCCGGTCGGGCTCGGTGGCCAGGCGGCGCTTGCGCTTGGGCATGCCGAAAGTCGGGTGGGCGATGCCGAATCCGGCGCCCTTGAGCACGCCCGTCTTGAACCACGCGGCGGGCCTGCCGCCCAGGTACCAGGACTTCGAGAGGACGTCCCCGTCCACCATCTGGAAGATCGCGTCCCGGCGCCCGAGGCTGATGTGGTTGCCGTAGTACTTCAGCCCGACGGTCGGAACCTCACTGCCTGTCAGGCGCGCGATGATCGCGGCGGTCGCCTGCATGTTGGTGAAGCCTGCCGACGCACAGGACATCGGCAGTGGCCGGCCGTTCTCGCCGATCGCGTAGGCGCAGTCACCGGCGGCGTAGACGTCCGGGTGCGAGAGCGAGCGCATGGTGCGGTCGACGAGGATCTGGCCGGTCTCGGCGACCTCCAGACCACTGGCGGCCGCGATGGGGTGCACGGCGAACCCGGCCGACCACACGGTCACGTCGGCCGGGATCGACCTGCCGTCGGCGGCGATCGCCCGTGTCGGCTCGACGGCTTCGATGCCGGTGTGCTCGTGGACACTGACGCCGAGCCGGTCGAAGGCCCGGCGCAGGTGACGGCGGGCCTTCGGGGAGAGCCAGGCGCCCAGCTCGCCGCGGGCGGCGAGCGCGACCGAGAGATCGGGCCGGGACTCGGCGAACTCGGTGGCGGTCTCGATGCCGGTCAGCCCCTCGCCCACGACCAGCACGGCGGCGCCCTCGCCCAGGTAGGCCAGGCGCTCGCGCAGCCGCAGCGCCGAGGACCGGCCGGTCACATCAAAGGCGTACTCGGCCACACCGGGGACGCCATGGTCGGCCACGGAACTACCGAGCGCGTAGAGCAATGTGTCGTACGCGAGCTCGCCGTCGCCGTCCTCGCCGGTCACAGCGACGGTCTTGCGCTCGGGGTCGACGCCGGTGACGCGGGCCAGTCGCAGTCGCACCCCGGTGCCCGCGAATACGTCGGCGAGGTTGCGGAATTTGACGTCCTGGCCGATCGCGAGCTGGTGCAGCCGCATCCGCTCGACGAAGTGGGGCGCGGCGTTGACAACGGTTACCTCGGTATCAGCGGGGGCGAGTCGGCGGGCCAGGTTTCCGGCGGCAAAGGCCCCGGCGTATCCGGCGCCGAGTATGACGATGCGGTGCTTCATTGGTTGCTCCCTGTTCGGTTCGCGTGGCCCTTGAACGGGACAGCGCCCCGATTGCCGACAGGAGCCGGGTGTGACGTGGGTCACCCCGCCGTCAGCGCCGAGGGAGCCATCACCACCGAGGGCGACAACCTGGCCGTCTGGTGCAAGGCCGGAGCCAAGATGATCTTCGGCCAGAAGGCCGCCCCGGAGCCGGAAGCGGCGGCGACGGCCGGGAGTTGCTGTCCGACCCCGCCTTCCTGCGCCGCGCTCTCGCCGTCGCCGAACGCCACTGGCACGGGGCCGCGCGCCGGGACGTTCGCGGCGGCGGGGGTGACGCACTCGGGCGCTGGAACCACGCCACCGCCGCGGCCCTCGCCCTGGTCGAGGCGAGTCGGGGCGTACACGGTAGGCCGGCCGCAGACGCCTTCGCCGCGGTCTGCGCACAGGTCACCGACCCGGGCACCCTCGCGATCCTGGACGATCTGCGCCCCTTGTTCCTGCTCGATCGGCCGACCCCGCTCGGCGGGCTCCTCTTGGCCGAAGGCGCCCTCACCGCCAAACACGTCCGCTCGCCGCCCGCCCCCCTGCGCGACCTGCCGGGGCGACTCGCACCGCACGGGTCAAGCGGCCACTGGTCATGGTCGCCGGCAGTATCGCCGTGTGCGGGACCAGCGAACTTGGTTGTGGGTCTCTGGACGGGGAGGGTCTGGCAGCGAAGGCTGACCAGAGAAGCGCAGGGGCCTACCTTCAGCAGGCTGCGGCGGTCACGGCAAGGACATCGCCGCAGCGTGAACGCTGCACACGGCGCGGCGCCCGGCGATCGTCCCCCGAACCCCCTGGCATAAACGATGAGCGTCCTTCGGCCGCCCCGACCGCGGGAGGCGCCGGACGCAACGAGCCCGGGTTCGCAACTCCTCCCCCAGGGAAAGGATGCAGGGGCCGGACCACGGCCTTCGGACGGGACGCACGGCACGGCACGGCACGGACGAAGGTTGCTTCACAGGGCGCGGGCCCATGGGTGCCGGCGCGCTCCCCGCCGCCCACCACCACAGGAGGAACCCGCCCATGAGCATCGCCCACCGCCTGATCGGTTCCGGTGACCACAAGGTCCTCGTGCTCCACGACTGGTTCGGCACCAGCGCCGGCTGGGGCTCCTTCCTGGACTACCTGGACACCGACACCTTCAGCTACGCCTTCATCGACTACCGCGGCTACGGCGACCGCAAGGACGTCACCGGCGCCTACACACTCGCCGAGATCGCCGACGACACCCTCGCCCTGGCCGACGAACTCGGCTGGGAGCGGTTCTCCCTCGTCGGCCACTCCATGGGCGGCAAAGCCGTCCAGCAGGTGCTCTCCCAAGCCCCGCAGCGGGTGCAGAAGCTGGTCGGCCTCGCTCCCGTCCCCGCCGGGCCCTACCCGTTGGACAGCGACGGCGAGGCACTCTTCTACGGCGCGGCACAGGACCCCGCCAAACGGCACGCCATCGTGGACCTGGTCACCGGGCAACGGGCGAGCCGGGTATGGACCGACCTGATGGTCGAGCGCTCCCTGCAGCTCTCCGCCCGCGAAGCATTCGGCGCCTACGTCAAAGACTGGGTCACCGCCGACCTCACCGAAAAGATCACCGGCAACCCCCTCCCCGTCAAAGTCATCGTCGGCGAGCACGATCTCGCGCTGACCGCCGACGTGATGCGCGGGACCTGGCTCGCCCACTACCCGAACGCGGAGCTGGAGGAGATCGCCAACAGCGGCCACTACCCCATGCACGAAACCCCGGTAGCGCTGGCGACCTCACTCGAGACGTTCCTGCGCGCCTGAACCCGCCAGAGCGATCCCGCGAAGCGCGCAGCCCCGGACCAGGCCGTGCCCTGACTGCCGTTGACCCCGACCGTCCACCCCCGGCACGCACGACGCGCCCGGACCACCCAAGAAGGACACCGCCGCGGCCAGTCCCCCACCAACCCGCACCGCTCGCGCGTCCGGCGCCCCGGTATGGACCCCTCGCAGGCGCCGGCGCCGGAACCGATACACGCGGCAGCGGCGGGAAAAGCCCCGGAAGGAACGTGTGCGCCTGCGCACAAGCGGACCCTGCCCGTTCTCCATCCGAGGGGATCAACGAAACGTGACCGGTACGACGACAGCGGCTACCAGGAGACTGCCGAGCGCGCGAACCCCCTGACAGGGCTCGCCCCGAGGCCATCAGGCCGACAGCGGCGCTCACCGCTGCTGCGGTCGCCCTCGTGTCTCTGTTCATGCTCGTGCCGCTGGCCGCCCTCGTCGCGCAGCGGCGCATCACGCCTCCTCGTAGTGGCGGGCCCGTCCGCCCCGACGTCACCCAGGCCGGGTAGATCGAGGGATCATCACCGAGAGCGCGGCCGAGGCTGCTGAGGGCTGGCTCTGCCCGATGCCCTCATAGCCCCACGCCCGGTACAGCGCGTGGACCTTGCCGTCACCGTCCCCTTTGCTGACCATGAGCGTCACGTAGGGCTCGCTGCGGCCTGCGAGCAGGGCGTCATGGTTGCGCCGCGCGGTACCCGCGCCAGCCTCGACCGGTCAGGACGACGCGCCGGGCTGGATCGAACCGCAGGTTCAGGGTCGTCCAAGGGCGCGAAAGGTCCATCCGGCTTCGCGCCAGTGGTCCGCGTTGAGGGTGCTGCGGCCGTCGATGACGCGCGGGGTTGCGCTGCTGGTGGCGAGGCGGTGCGGGTCGAGGTGGGAGTACTGCGGCCACTCGGTCAGGTGCAGCAGCAGGTCGGCGTCCTGGACGGCGGCGATCGGATCGTCGATGTAGTTGAGCTCGGGGTGGACCTTGCGGGCGTTGTCCAGGGCACGGGGGTCGGTGACGGTGACGATCGCACCGAGCTCGTGGAGCTTGTGGGCGACGGCCAGGGCGGGTGAGTCGCGGATGTCGTCGGTGTCCGGCTTGAACGCAGCGCCCCAGACGGTGATGCGCTTGCCTGCGAGGTTGCCGTCGCACTGTTCGCGGGCGAGGTCGACCATGCGCTCGCGCCGCCGGCTGTTGATCGCGTCGACCTCGCGGAGGATCGACGCGGCCTGGTCGGCGCCGAGTTCACCGGCGCGGGACGTGAAGCCGCGGATGTCCTTGGGCAGGCAGCCGCCGCCGAAGCCGAGTCCGGGCCGCATCCCGTGGGGGCCGATACGGACGTCGTGGCCGAGGATCTCGGCGAGCGTGGTGACGTCGGCGCCGGAGGCTTCGCAGACCTCCGCGATTGCGTTGATGAAGCTGATCTTCGTGGCGAGGAAGGCGTTCGCGGAGGCCTTGGCGAGCTCGGCGGTCGCCCAGTCGGTGATGATCGTCGGCGTCCCCGACTCGATGATCTTCTCGAAGCACTGCCGCAGGACGGCTTCGGCCCGGGAGTGCCCGTTTTCGAAGCCGAGGACGAGCCGGTCGGGACGCAGAGTGTCCTCGAGGGCGAACGACTCGCGCAGGAACTCCGGGTTCCAGGCGACCTCGACCCGCTCGCCTGCCGGTGCCAACTCGTGGAGGAGATCGCGGACGCGGGGTGCGGTGCCGACCGGGACCGTGGACTTCACCGCGACGACGGCCGGCCGCTTGAGGCGGGAGGCGAGCTGGCGGACGGCCGTGAACAGGTGAGAGAGGTCATAGGCGTTCACGCCGGGCTGCTGTGGGGTGCCGACGCCGATGAAGTGGAGGTCGCCGAAGGCGGCGGCCTCCGCGTAGGAGGCGGTGAACCGCAGACGGCCGCTGGCAGTGTGCTGAGCGATGAGGTCGTCGAGGCCCTGTTCGTGGATGGGGGCCTTGCCGGAGTTGAGGACGGCGACCTTGTCCATGTCGCAGTCCATGCCGAGGACTTCGTGGCCGAGTTCGGCCATGCAGGCGGCGTGGGTGGCGCCGAGGTAGCCGCAGCCGATGACGGTGAGTTTCATGAGCGGGTGTCCCTTTGCGAGGCGGGGCCGTCCGCGGCCCCGCCTCTGCCCCGCCCTGCCGGGCGGGGTGGTCAGGCGGGCCGGGTGGCCAGATAGCGGGTGATCCCGTCCCGGATGAACGGCGGGATCGTACGGAATTCGAGGTCCTTTGGAGCGAAAAACTGGAGCTTGACGCCCTCGGAGAGCGGGAGTTCGGCCTCGTCGCCGTTCCAGGCGGCACTGAAGAACGTGATCAGCTGCCCGGAGCCGTGCTCGTCGCGGATCTCGAACAGCTCGGACAGGCCGTCGCCGTCCAGGCCGGCTTCTCCGTCGAGTTCGCGGACGATCGCGGCGGCCGGTTCCTCGCCGGGGTCGCAGCCCCCTCCCAGAACACTCCAGTGGCCCGGCCACGCGATGCCGGGCAGGTCGTCACGGAGGTGGAGGAGGAGTTCGCCGCGGCGGTTGGCGATAATCGCGACCGCCCCACGGGTGGTGGCCGGGAGACCGGCAGTGGCGTCCTGGTGCATCCGGCCAGGAACAGCCTGCCGACACGCGGGTCGTAGACGGCGAGGGCGAACATGCCGTCCAGTCCGCCCAGGCAGGACGGTCCGAACTTGGCCCGGGCCCACAGAACGAAATGCGCGTCCGACTCCTGGTGCCCGAGCGGGATACCCCAGGCAGCCGCCTGCTGGCGGTAGTTGTAGATCTCACCGTTGAAGGCCGGCAGCGCCCCGGACCCGCGGTCGAGGTAGGGGCCGGGCATGGCCTGCGGGTCGACGATCAGCAGCGTGTTCATGGCCGGCACCGCCCGCCCGTCAGAGCTGGCCGTGTGCACAGTGCCGTCCGGACCGCGGTGGGCCCCCGAGGCGCCCATGGCGCCGACCGTACGCTCGTGCCGGAGTGCGTCTCCTCCGGCCAGTCCTGCGATTCCGCACATATCTGGTACACCCCCCACAAGTGGTGATGCCTTGGCGGCGGCTGCCGCCGGAAGGAAACCGGTTCCGGCACCGGCGGTGGCCCGGGCTCTCATCACAGCCGTCCGGCAAGAGCGGGGGGAGGGCTCGCAGGGGGGCTCACAACTCGCAAACAGGGTTCGCAGCCGGGCCAGGAGGCATATCGTCAGGGACCCATCACCCGGAACATGTACAGCTCTTCAACCGCGGCGAGTGCGCACCTTGTGCTCCACCGAGTACGGACCTGCGTGCTCAACTGCTTGTCCGAGTCGTTGCGTGGTCCGCTCACCGGCAAGGGAGAAGGTCGTGGCATCGGCCCCCCGCCGGCCCCGTCCGCCCAACGCGGACCTGGCCCGGCTCATCGAAGCCAGCGGCGCGAGCCACAAATCTCTGGCTCTGCGCGTCAACCAGCTCGCCCGTGCCGCCGGGATAGAGACCGACTACTCCCACACCTCCGTCGCGAACTGGTGCCGCCGCGGGATGACGCCGAAATGGCCGGCCCCCAGGCTGCTGGCGCAGGCCATCGGCGAGAGGCTCGCACGGCCTGTCAAACTGAACGAGATCGGTATGGGCGAGGCGCAGACAACCGACGCGGATGTGGGGTTGGGTTTTCCGCGAGACCCCGCCGACGCCGTCCGCGTCGCCACTTCGTTCTGGAGCTCCGTGAACCGCCGCGACTTTATGGCCGGATCCGGCTTCGCCGCGTCCGCCTTCACCACCCCCGTCACCCGCTGGCTCGTCACCCCCGCCGACGAGACCGCAGGCCACCAAGGCGGTGGGCAGGTCGGCCGGGCCGACCTCGACGAACTGCGCGGGGCCGCCGATGAGGCAAGAAGGTGGGACTCCAGATACGGCGGCGGGAACTGGAAGGCCAACTCCGTCACCGACTGCCTCGACCACCGCGCCGGGCCCCTGTTGCAGGGCAGCTTCAGCGACGGGATCGGCCGCGAACTCTTCTCCGTGACCGCCGAGCTGTCCAGGCTCGCCGGATGGACGGCCTTCGACGTCGGCCGGCACGATGCCGCCCAGCGGCACTTCATCCAGGCCCTTCGCCTCGCCCGCGCAGGCGGCGACGTGCAGCTGGGCTGCTATGTCCTGACCACCATGGCCATGCAGTGCCTGATGCGCGGCTTCGCGTCGGAGGCGGTGGATATGGCCCAAGGCGCCTTCGAACGGGCCAAGAGGCTGGCCGTTCCCCGCGTGCTGGCCTTCACCAAGCTCATCGAGGCCCGTGCCCATGCCCGCGACAACGATCCCCGGGCCGCGTCCCGGGCGCTGAAAGCCTCCGAAGACCTGTTGGGCCGGGCGAAGGACGACAGCGGCGACGAGCCCGCCTGGATCGACTTCTATCACCATGCCCGCCTTTCCGCGGACGCCGCCGAAGTCTTCCGTGACCTGAAGAACCCCAAGGCCGCCCTCGACTGGAATCAACAGGCTTCCGCCATGGCGCCCGGGGTGTTCACCCGCTCCGTCGGCATGCGGCTCGCCATCGTCGCAACCGCCCACCTCCAGGCTCGCGACCTCGACCATGGTCTGGAGCTCGGCAACCGGTCCGTCGACATCCTGACCCGTGTCCAGTCGAGCCGGGCCAAGGACTACGTCCGGGAGTTCAACGCAGCACTGGCGCCCTGGCGACGTGAGCCCGCCGTCCGGGAATTCCTCCACAGGACCCGTAAGGACCTCGGCGTTGTCGCCTGAACAACCGGCTCGCCCTTCCCGGGTGGCTCGCGAGACTCCTCCGGCAGGGCGATGAGTCGCTTAGCCTCCTCCATGGGGCTCTCCGTGGGCCGTCAGCGCAGGACGCAGCGTCCACCACAGCAGATCGTTCCCTGCCCACCGGGGATCAACGACGGTCTGTACCCGACCGATAGGCCGGCCGTTTAGCGAGGAGCGGGTATCGCGGATGCAAATCCATGTGCAGAACCAGTCGCACGAGCGGGTCTCCGAGAAACTGGGGGACGACATCGACGAAAGCTTCCTCTCGGCATGCCACGCCGCTGCGGACGGCAGCGTCATGAGCGGTGTCTTCTCCGTCGGCGACACCATGTTCAACGAACTGCAACTGCCTCAGTTCGCTCGCGAGTTGAACGAGCTCCCCGAGGAGCAGAAGACTGACACGATCCGGCGGGTGGCCGACATGGCGCAGCAGGCGGCAGCCCTGCGCGGCTATTTGTTCATCTCCGGAGACTGACCCCGAAAGACACTCTGGAGGAAGACGTAGCGCATGCCCCTCGTCATCTATGTGGAAGACCAAGTGCACGGCCGGATGGCCAAGACCCACGAAGACCACAAGGAGACGTTCCTGGCCTTGTGCGAGTCGGCACCGCAGGGCAGCATCCTGCGCGCCGTGAACCGCCACGGTGACACCATGTTCAACGAACTCCAACTCAGGCGATTCGTGACGGAGTTGCATCAGCTCCCGGAGCGGGAGAAGAACGGCACGGTACGCAAGCTCATCGCGGCCGCCGAGTTCGCGATCGCCTCCTTCGGGTACCTGTATTTCGTCGGGGAGCCCGCACGTGCCTGAAAGCCGGAGGACCTGAGCCACCGAGAGTCGGGCGTCCCGCTTCGCGCAGGGCGCCCGCTGCCGCGCTGGTCTACTTCGCACCCGGCCCCACGGACTGACCCCGGGCCGGAACTCCGGCCCGGTCGAAGGCCGCCCAGCCCAGATTGTCGATCGCATCGGCCATGAGCAGGCACTGGAGCAACGGCCTGCAGGGACGACTGTGGCAGGCCGAGTCCCGAAGAACGCCCGGGGGCAACCAGGCCAAGCTCAAAACGCCTCGTCGAACCCGACACCCTCACCGAAGCCGCCACCGGCGACATCGTCAGAAACCTGCAGCCGAAGCCGCGACCTGCATCCTGGCCGCCAGCGTCAGCCGGAATCGGACATCAACTCACAGGTACTCACGGGAGCTCACGGGCCTGCGAAGCATCCCAGGACGGTCACCTGGTCGAAGCGCCGGGCCTGCACGTCCTTCCTCGCGATCGTCCAGAAGACGTCACCGCCGATGCGCAAGTTCCCGAAGTCCAAGGCGCCGCCATACCATTGCGCCAGCAGCGCCCAGTCGTCCGGACGGGGCCGTGCCCACGGGCTGGCCCGCCTGCCCTCCGGCTTTCCTGCCCCCAGTGCCGCCATGGCGGCGGACGCGGTAATGGGATCGTCCTCGCCGTAGGAGTCCCTGGAGTATCCGTCGATCTGCAGATGCGTCTCCTCGCGATGGTGCCTGTCCTCGTACAGCACTTCAGACCAGGCCTGGCGCAGTTGCTTGGCGTGCGGGTGCTCGGCGGGGTCGATCAGCACCTCGTTGTCCGGCAGGGAAACGTCGTACGTCAGTCGCAACTGGGCGCGGTCGTAGTCGCCGTCCCCGGGGCGTTCCTCCAGGGGCGTTCCGGCGGGGACGTATATCACTTGGCCGGAAGCGTCGAGGTCCTCGGGATGGAGCCGGGCGAAGAACAGAACAGGAGTCGGCCCTCGCGGGGCAGGAGGAGAGTCGTCGCGTCCTCGGGCAGCGCGGCCAGGTCCAGCATCGCGATCAGGTTCAGTCCTGCCGGGAGTGGAGGAGCATCGGCGGGCAGCAGGTTCGGCCCGCCGAAGTGACCCACGACCGGCCCCTCCACGGTGGATGCCAGGGTGGCGCAGGGGCGGGCGGCCTCGAGCCACCTCTCCACCCCGGCGGACGGGACACCGCCCGCGAGCGCCTTCGCACGAAACCGATTCATCTTGTCGAGCATCTCGGGTCTCATACGGTGAACATAGCGGCGGGTACTGACTGACCCGTGGGCCGGACCCTGACGTACACCGTGCACCTGCCGGTGCCCGCCGGCCGACCGCCGGCGCAGACCCCGGCCTGCCTCACGGTCCGGTGCGAACTCGCCCTCTCCCCCGCCCTCCCGTGCCCGGCGGATCGGCTTGCGCCTCCGTGCCGAGCCCCGCAAGGCGAGCAGCCCCGCGTGGCCGACGCTGTAGGCCCGCCCGGACAACACCGCCGGGCGCGGCCTGGAAAAGGACTGGTAAGCCGTGCCCCACGGACTGACCCCGGGCCGGAACTCCGGCCCGGTCGAAGGCAGGGCCAACCGCATCAAGGTGCGCAAGCGTCAGAGCCCCTGGCCCGTCCTCGCGGCAGAGATGACGCAGCAGGCGGTAGCGCAGTGGAGCCCCGGCGACCAGCAAGAACGGGGCGGCAGCAACCGTCCCGACCGTCACACCGAACCGGACAGCAAGACTCCCCACGACGCTCTCTACTCGCATGACTTCAGTCTGTGGACCAGAGGGGCCCAGCGCGCCGTGCTCTCACCAAATTCGTGCCTGATCCTCCTTGTCATCGACAGGGCCACCGGCTCGTGCCCTCGCGGTGGTGACGCAACCACACGAGACGGATAGCGTATGCGTTGACCGCCCGGATCGGATGCCACCTCCGCGCGGTAGATGGCATCCGACTGGCCGGGCGCCGGAACCAGTTACGCGCTCCGGGCCAGCAGAACGGCGTCGATGACCTCGGCGATAAGGGTGGCGCCGCGGCTGTTCTGGTGGATCTGGTCGGTCGTGAGCACGAGACCTCGCCGCCGCGAGATCGTGTCGAGGCTGCGGCGCAGCACTGCGTGCTGGAGGAGGACGCCGACGGCCGCTGCGGGCGTCACCTCCCGGTAGGGGATCGGCGGCGGGTCCGTTTGGCGCAGTTCTTCGATCTGGCGTTCGTGGAGCGGAAGGTAGGCCACCTCGTTGGTGGCGGCGACCTCGGCGATCATCCGGCTGTACGCCTGCGACGCCTGGGCCGCTGCTGCGTCGAGTTGTTGGCCGAGTACCGGGAGCGACAGCAGACCGATCGTCGCGTCGGTCTCCGCTCGCAGCCGTGCGACGACGGCTCCCAGGCACTGCTGGAACCAGCCTGCCGACGGGCGATCGGGAAGCTGTTTGTGCTTCATGGCCTGCTCGAGGGGGTAGTCGGCGAGGCTCGCCCGGGCGTCGTTGGTCCCGATCAGCACGGTGATCACGTCGGGTGGATTCGTGACGACGGCGTCGAGGCGCTGCAAGAGGTTGTAGGCGAAGTCGCCGTTGGCTCCGAAACGGGCAATCTGTACGTCACCGGGAGGGTGGCGTCGTCCGAGAAGATCCAGGTAGTCGACGCTGAACTGCGCGCGGGTGAGGCTGTCGCCCAGGCACGCGATGCGTGTCGTCACGGCGCTTGCTCCGGGCCGGGCGTGCCGACACGTTCGGTCGGAGGGGTGTCGGTCCGAGGACGGTGGTCGGTGCCCAGGGTCGCAGTGATGGAAAGGATGGACGTCGGCCCCTCCATGTCGACCACGTGCCATACCCCGGCCGGGTTGATGGTGGCCTCGCCCGGACCGAGGTGAACGCGGTCGGGCTGCCCGTCCACGTCGCGGGTGACCGTCACGGACCCGCTGAGGCACACGACCAGTTCGTCTCCTGCAGGGTGGCTCTCCCAATGGTCGCCGGGCCCGTCGCCGTCGAACATCATCACCATCCGGCCCTCGGCGCCGTCTGCCGCGACCGCGGCGCTGTAGGCCTGGAGCACCTGCGGGTCCCAGGTGAAGCCTTCGACGGGTTTCGCTCTCGATCCCAGTCCGAGGTGCACGGGGGTGGTGCGCAGGTCCATGGCATTGCGTGCGTGGTTGAGGAGTCTCATGCCGACGATCGTCCACGCCGGCGATCGGGCAGTCTTGAAGAAAAGGGAAGAGAAGCCGACGCGACGGGCAGACGGTTGGCGGCTACCCGGTTTCGAGGAGGACTTCGCTGCGACGCCAGGCCGTCGGCGACCGGCCCGTGAACTCGCGCCAGTCCCTGACGAGATGGGCCTGGTCGGCGTAGCCGGAGACGGTTGCCACATCGCCCCACGGGAGCGGGTCCTGCGCCGCCGCCAGTTCGTGCGCGCGCTCGAAGCGCAAGACTCGGGCGAAGGTCTTCGGCGCCAGGCCCATCTCACCGCGAAACCGCTCGGTGAGGTACCGACGGCTCCAGCCGAGTTCCGCGGCGAGCGCACCAACCTGGACGCATCCCCGCGCGGTGACGAGGCGGCGCCACGCCTCGGTTACCTCGGGGGGTTGGCGGGGCATGCGGTGGCCGCCGCGGCCGACAGCTCGCAGCAGTAGTTCGTCCAGCGCGGTGAACCGCGCCGCCCATGTGGTCGCCGATCGGAGCCGGTCGACCAACTCGACGGCAAGCGCTCCGAGAAGCTCGTCGAGTGGGACCAGTCGGTGGGCGAGTTCGGCGGCGGGCATGCCGTAGATGGCCCGGGCCCCGAGCGGTGTCAGCGCTACCTGCACGCCTTGCTGGCGTCCGTCGTGGTGAATCGCGACGGACCGGCACATCAGACCGCCGGCCACGCTGCTGAACGGGGTGGCCGGTGACCCGTCGTCAACGCCCGCCGCCACCTCCAAAGGATCTGACAGGCTGATGACCGCAGTGAGCGCGCGGCCCGGCGGGCCGCAGTGCACCCCCGCCGGGAGCCCGCGGAGGTCGAAGCCGACGTACGAGTCGACGTACTGCCGCAAGGCGGGCGCCGGACGCGCACCGATCCCGGTGGCCGTGTGGTCCTCCATTTTCGTCAGTGTACGAGCCGCCCAGCCCAGGCAGATCACCATCCAAGGACTGATCAAACTGATCACCGCCGTTTGCGGCTGGTGTCGCGGTGTGTGACCAACTATCCGGTCGCCCGGGCCGAGCGGGGTTGTGCGCGCAAGGCAGGCAGCCGGGCGGCGTCTTCTGCTCCGGCCAGGCTCTCGCCCAAGGTCAGGAGGGAGAGGAGCCGCACCGGCCGGCCGGCTGTGGCGGCGGCCTCCAGTTTGTGGTGGCCGTCGAGGAGGAAGTGGGTCAGGCCCCAGTGCGCGGCAGGGTCATCTCCCAGGCCGAGGGCGGACTGGCACACGTCCAGCGTGGAGATCGCCACCGCCGTGGGGACCGTTCCCCGCTCCATGAGCGCGACGTACTCCTCGACACGCTCTCTCTCGTTCCACGTCGGGGGAACCATGGGCACGACGAACTCGTAGAGGTGGGCGTCCGCATCGACCGTGGTCTCAAAGGTCCGGTAGTACGGCGTGTGCGGGTATTCCGGGAGCCCCCAGAACTGATCGATTCCCCACGCCGTGACCTGCTCGACGCTGAAGTAGTCGCCCTCCTTGCCGGGGATGACCAGCCGGGGTTCCACGTCCAGGAGCAGGGGAAGATACTCGCCCTCCGGCAGCAACCCACCGAACGCTTCGATCACGCCGCCGCCATCCGTATCGTCCAGTGGCCCGCGGAGCCGTTCCTGCATGCTCTCCAGGGACAACTTCTCGTTCGCGGTCTCCAGTCGACGAAAGAGGAGCGGACACGTTCCGCAGTAGAAGCTGAGCTCGAAGGCAGGTTCGTCGTCGACCATGAGCAAGCGGCGCCGCGGCCCGCCGCCGAGCTCCTGCAGTTCCGTACCGAAGTGCAACCGTGCCTCGGAGGCAGGGACGCCGATACTGCGGGGGCCGCCCGTTTTGATCATCACGGGCCGACGGTACGGGACGCCGCGGACCGGCTCCACCGATTACGGGCGTACATCTGACCGGACGGGCCACGTAGAGCGCTATGTCTATCCGGGAGACAGGGCGCGGTAGCGGGCGCTCTCGGCCAGGAGTTCCCCGTGGCGCCCCGTCGCCACCACCCGCCCGCCGTCCAGCACTACGATCACGTCCGCCTCCCGTACGGTGGACGCACGGTGCGCGATCACGAACAGCGCACATTCCTTCGCCGTCTCCCGGATCGAATGGCGCAGCGCCGCCTCGTTCACCGCGTCCAGATGTGCCGTGGGCTCGTCCAGCAGCAGCAGTTGGGGCCGGGCAAGGAGCGCGCGGGCGATCGCGATCCGCTGGCGTTCGCCTCCCGACAACGCGATGCCCTGCTCGCCGGCGTCTGTGTCCAGGCCGCGTGGCAGCTGGGCAACCAGCTCGGTGAGCTGCGCCAGCTCCAGGGCCCGCCGCAGCTCCCTCTCGTCAGCGTCCGGCGCGGCGTACATCAGGTTCTCCCGGAGTGTGCCGTGCAGGACCGGGCAGTGCTGCTCGACCAGCCCGATCCGGGCGCGGTGTGCGTGGCGTTGCACATCGCGTACGTCCTGGCCGTCGAAGAGGACGTGCCCGCGGTCCGGGTCGTAGAACCGCTCGGTGAGCGCGAAGACGGTGGACTTGCCCGCGCCGGAGAGGCCCACCAGCGCCACGTGCCCGCGCTGCGGCACATCGAAGGTGGCCCCACGCAGCACCGGCCGGTGTGGCTCGTAGCCGAACCACACGTCGCGGAACTGCAGCAGCGGGCCCCTGGCGGGGGCCGGAGCCGTGCCGGGGACCTGGCCCGTTTCCGACTCTCCTTCCAGCTCCAGGACTTCGGTGATCCGGCGCAGCGCCCCAGAGCCCTGCTGTACGTTGCTCACCGCCTGGAACACGGCGCCGATCGGCTCGACCAGGTAGAGCATGTAGAGCAGGAAGGCGGCCAGGTCCGCGACCGAGCCGCCCGCCGCGACCCTGGTGCCGCCGATCAGGAGCACCGCCAGGAACGAGCCGTGGACGGCGAGTTCGACGGCCGGGGCGACCACCGCGTCTAGGCGCCCCACGCGCACTCCGGCCGCGTACGCGGCGCGGGCCTGCTCGCCGATCCTGGCCGCCTCGCGGCGTTCGGCCCGGCTGGCCCGCACCGTGCGCAGCGCGACCAGGGCTCGTTCCAGGTCGGCGGTCATGGTGCCGGTGGCCTGCTGGGCCGCGAGGGAGGCGCCTTCGAGCCGGCGCAGCGCCGTGGTCAGCAGCGCGGCTCCGAACAGGATCATGCCGAGGACGACCAGGAAGAGCAGCCAGTCCAGCCAGAGCATCAGCGCGACCACCCCGAGCAGCCCGATGCTCCCGGTCACCGCGTCGGTGAAGCCCTCCGCGATGAGCAGCCGCAGCGCGGTGCTGTCCGTGCCGGTACGGGAGATCAGGTCGCCCGTGCGGTGCCGGTCGAGGGTGCGCAGCGGCAGCCGCAACAGCCGGTCGACGAGCGTGAGCCGCACACCGAGCACCACTCCCTCGCCGGTGCGCACCATCACGTACCGTCCCACCGCCTGCACCAACGCCTGTGCGAGGAAGAGCGCGATCAGCAGCGCCACCGTGCCCGCGATCGCCGAGCCCGCGCCCGCCGCCTGGATCACCTTCTTCACCACGAGCGGCTGCGCCAGGCCGAGCGCGGAGCCGGTCAGGGTGAGCGCCGCTGCGGCACAGATCCCGCGTCGGTGCCCGCGCAGCACGCGATAGACCTCGCGGAGGCCCGAGCGGGTCATGGCGCTCATGGCAGGGTCGCTCACGGCACGGTCGCTCACGGCACGGTGAAGAACGGTCGGAAGTAGTCCGCCGGGTGGTCCTCGCCGACCGGTACGCCTTCGGCCTCCACCCACGCGTGCGCCCCGAAGGGCGGCAGCCGCCGCGCTCCCACGCACCACACCGGCCACTGCCCGTGCGCCCGGCACAGCAGCGCCGTGGCCAGCGAGCGGGGCAGGCAGCCCTCGGGCCCGGTGCAGGCGAGGCTGACCGCAGTGACCGTCTCCCGGGCCGCGGCGGCATCGGCGTGCGAGGCGGCCCGGGCACCGCGCCGCACCCGGTCAAGCACGGCCCGCAGCCGCCGCGGCGGCAGGTGGGCCAGCGCGCGGGCGCAGCCCACGGCGAGCCGGGCGAGCACCCGGCGCGGCAGCGGCACCGAGCGGGGCCGGTGCCCGATGGTCTGCGGAGTGCTCACCCTGACACCTCCTCGACTCTCGCGAGACCGGCGGAGTCCAGCGCCTCGACGAGTTCGCTGACGTCCGCGCGGGCGCTGTCGGCGTCCACCTCGTACTCGCCCGTCAGGCGTTCGACGGCCAGCTCCTGCGTCCCGCCGTCGAGCAGCGTACGCAGTACCAGCGCTCCCGTTCCGTTGAGATTCCAGTACTGCCCGCTGTCCTCGTCGAGCAGGGTGGTCCCGTAGTCGGTGTCGGCGCGGGACACGCCGTCGCGCAGCTTCAGCATGGGCTCTTCGCCTCCGGGTCGGGGGTGGTGGCCGCCCGCTCCCTGGCGCGCAGCCAGACCTCGCAGGCCACCGCCTGGTAGAGCGCGCCGTGCAGGTCACGTCCGTACTCCGCGAGGGGACGGGCGCACAGCGTGCGCAGCGCGGCGGGATCAGCCAGGCCGAGCCGGGCCAGTCTGGAGTCCTCCCACAGGGCCAGGAGTTCGGCCCGGTGCTTGCGCAGGGCCCCGTCCAGGTCGCAGGTGCCGGGGGACTTGCTCTGCCGGGCCAGGCTCACATCGGGTACGGCGCCTTTCATCCCCTCCAGTAGCAGCGGCTTGTACCGCCATGGGGTGCGCTTCTCCTCGGGGCGTACGGCGAGCGCGGCCTCCAGCACCCGATCGTCGTAGTACGGCGCGGCCAGCCGGATCCCCGTTCGGGCCGCGAGCTGCCCGATGGCCCGCAGCGGGCGGGCCGCGTCCCGGATCCCCTCCAGGTCGTCGTGGATCCCGCGGCGGTCGGCGAGCAGCTCGGCGTCCGGTGCCGCGTCCCGTATCAGTGCGCGTACGGCGTCCGTGGCGTCCCCGGTCGCCCACGGCGGCATCCGCGGCACCGGCCCCCAGTCGAGCGTCGGGGCGTTCTCAAACGGCGCGGGAGCGGTGAGCAGTCCCGCTGCGGCGTCCAGCCAGTGGCCGTACGAGCGGGTGTCGCACAGCTGCCGCAGCACCTGACGCCGCGACCAGCGGTAGCTCGCGGTGAAGCCCCGAAGCTGCCGGACGGCCTCAAGGGGGCGGCGCCGCAGCAGAGTTCGCAGGTGGCTGGTGCTGGCGCCGAGCAGTTCGTCGCCGCCGAAGCCGGTCAGGTGCACGGTTGAGCCGTGGGCCGCGGCCCGGCGGGCGAGGGACAGCCACCGCGCCGAGTCGGCGATCACGCCGCACGGCTCGTCGAACGGCTCGTCCATGCCCGGCAGCCCGTGGTAGATCGACGGCATCTCGGCGGCCGGTACGACGTGATGCTCGATGCCGCCCGCGGCCGCGGCGGTGCGCACCGCCCACTCCACGTCGTCGTCGAGCGGGTCGGGACTGGCAGCGGTGAAGGCCACCACCCTCGTACGGCCCGCCGCCAGGCAGCACACCGATGTGGAGTCCAGGCCGCTGAGGTCCCCGCTGACGAGCTGCTGACCCGCCGTACGGACTGCCACGGCCGCTTCGAGGGCCTCTCGGACGGCACGGGCCCCCTCGGCCAGCGGGAGGTCCGGCGGGGGCGGTGTCCAGCGAGGCAGGGTACGCGCCCGGCCACCGCGGTCGAGCAGCACACAGTGGTCAGGCGACACGAGGGTCACGCCGCCCCACACGGGGCGGTCGGTGAGGGGGTGCAAAAGCGGGGGGTCGAGGAGGTGGAACGCGAGCTGCGTGCGGTCGATCGCTGCCCCGCCGCCCCCGGCCTGACTTCCCGCCAGGAACGCAAGGACATCGGCCCGGTCCGCGGCCACCGTCATGCCGTCGACCTCGGCCGTGTACACCCGCCTGAGCCCGCTCAGCGCCCCCTGCACCCGCACTTGTCCGCCCGCGGACGCGACCAGGTGGAAGCTCCCGGCCAGCCTTTCCGCGTACGCCCCCGCTTCCGCGCCCACCGCGATCCGGCCCGCGATCCGGTCCAGGTCGTCCCCGGTGACGGCGTGCTGCCCGAACACCGCGACCTTGGCCTCCCGCCCCTCCCCCAGGGCCAACCCGTCCCGGCCCGCGCCGAGCAGCCAGGGCCGCCCGGAGGGGTGCGGGATCCCGTACTGCGCGTACTCGCTCAGCCGCGCCCCGGCGGCTGCGGCCGCAGCGCAGTCCGGGAGCGCCACGAACCACGCGGGCACAGCGGCGAGTTCGGCCAGTCCGGCCCCTTTGACAAACCGGTGGCGGGCGTTGCCGTCCGCCACCGATCGTCCATCTGGCTGTCCGGTCAACTTCGGCTCCGTTTCCCGCCGGGCGTCGCGTCGCGACGTCAGCGGAGGATGCTGTGCTGGCCGAGGAAGTCAGGAGGGCCCTTGCGCTTGAGGGCCATCCCGGTGACCTTCCAGAAGGTCCCTGCCGCCGTCAGCGTGGGTCGCTCGTAGGTACGCATGGTGATACACCTCCTCCCGCACCGCGAGTTGGAGAAGTGCCGGCCCGAAGCCTGTAACTGTGGGGGCGGCCTCGTAGGGGTATCTCGGGGCCCATGCCCTCACGGACCTCATGGCCGTAATTTCAGGCTAGTCCTGTGACTGCTGGGACGCACGTGGGGCGGCACGGCGGCCGAGCCCGGAGCTCGGAGCCCGCGGTAGAGAGCGCGAGCCGATGCGCGGGCGGCCAGGGACAGAAGGTGGTGCCAGGTCGTACGCCGCGCAGCCCTGCGACATCGGGCTGCCGATTCGCACAAGTACGGAGACGTGCGTTCGGCCGGTGTTCGACGCCTTTCAGCGTATGGCCGGACCAGTGGCGTGGCGGCATGCTGAAGAAGATCAGACGCGAGCAGGCTCAAGGGGGAACATGCCGGGGTGCTGCAGACGTCTCGCGCTCAGGGCGGGCGGCAGCCTCAAGCCGTGGCTCTCAAGACGTCAGTTCACTGCCCTGTTCACTGTTTTGCCGACTCTGATGCTATTGGGGATGTGGGTCGCACCATCGGCGGCTGCCGCGTCCGACAGCACCTGCGACACGGACACGCTGGTATCGGCCCGCGTCGAAGCAGAGGCACGTATCGATCACGACGCCCGCACCTATGCCAAGGTTTCCACCACGGTGAAACTCACGCTGCCGATGTCCTGGGACTTGGCCGGTGGTCTGCTGCTCGGCAAGGAGTCCGACGGCTACCGGAAGGCCATGCGGTGTCTGGTCCGCGGAGATTTCGACGGTGTCGAGACGCGCTGGGAGGAGTGGCGGTCCGCGGAACCCGAGGTCATTCCCACACACGACCCGTCCGGGCAAGGGTCGTCTCGAGGAAAGTGGCTCCAAGTCCGCGTAGTGGCCCATACCTGGCTGGACCAGCAAGCCGACCTGTCCGTCGGCCCATGGACCATTGAGACAGGCAAGGCCAGATGGCTCATCCGCCTGCGCCCGCCCAGCACCTTGGAGGGAGCCCTGTGGCGGAAAGTCACTGTGGACGCGGGCCGCCAAGGCGCGGTGTCGGCTGTGCCGAAACCCTCCGCCGGGGAGGGCGGCAGCGTGCTGGTCTGGCGGCCCGCTGCCGCCGAGGGGGTGCCGACGATCACTGTCCGGGTCGAGCCCGCGTGGCCGCGCGACCTGGCGGCCCGGGACGACTCTCCACCGCATGCGGCGCTCGACGAGGCAGGCGGCGTCCTGTGGAACGTCACCCTCGTAGTGTTCGTGTGGTACGCCCTGATCGCGCTGCCCCGGCACGGGGTCCCCGACGCGCTGGAGCAGAGGACCGTCGCCAACCTGCGGCACTGGGTCCGGGTGCTGCTCGGCGTCACTCTCGTCGTCCGGGGCCACGACGTCTACCTCGGCTCCGTAGGCACCTTCGAGGCAACGGACGAGTGGCCGGAGCGGGCCGTTCACGCCCCCTGGGCATGGCTGGTGTCTGCCATGTCCGGAGCGCTCCTGCTGCTCTTCGCCCGCCCGCCCCGCGCCGTTGTCCTCGTCGGTAGTGGCCTCGGCGCCGGCGCCGCTGTGCCGGCACTGGGCGCGATCGTGCTGCCGCGCACGCTGGGGATTGATCCCACGCGGTTCATCGTTCCGCCCGATCCAGGGGCCGGGGCCGTAGCGGCCGTAGGGGTTGCGACAGTGTGCTCATTCCTGCTGCCGCTCCTTGGCGGCGCGCTGTCGGTGCGCCGCCTGCTGGTGGAGGGCGGCCTGTGGCGGCCACGGCACCCGCGCCCGCGGCCTGCACCGGGGATGTGCGGGGTTCTGGCCGTCGTTACCGTGATCGGCGCTTGTTACGCGGCGGCCAGCGAGCGGGACTGGACGCGGGCCAGTTGGCTCTCCCCTCGCCTCGACCCCGGGCACTGGGCCGAGGAGGCCGACACCGGCGCACGCGCGTGGGAGTGGGGCTACGGCTCATGGCACAGTGCAAGCCTCCGCGGCGACCTGCTCTGGTTCACCCACACCGGGCACTGGTGGTGGGTCGCAATGCTGTGGATCCCCAGCGGCCTGGCGATCCTGGCAGTACTGCGCAGCCGGGTGGCCGGCTCAGCGGACACCCCACTGGCTCGCCGCGGACCGCAGGGTGTCGATCGGCTGCTACTGCTGCTGCTGTTCCCGGTCATGGCCACCATGGAGCCCGGCGTGTATGCCGCCAGTTCCGCCCTGGCGTGGTGCTGGTTCCTCCTCTACTTCCTCGCGCTCACGGCCCTCCTGCGGCTGACCAGAAGCCGGGCCGTGGCGGTCCGCCCCCTGGGTTCAGGAGAGTCGCTCGCGACCTCTCTGTGCGCGTCCCACCGCGCCGGGCTTCTCCACCGAGCGCGACGGTACCGAGAACTTCACGCCCAACTGCGGTCCCTCGAGCAGGACCCGTCCGAGGAAGCGATCGGGGCCCGACGTGCCCTGGAGTCGAGTCTGCGCCGTCTGCACCGCTGGCACACAGCGCCGGGGCGCCGCGACCGGCTGCCCCGTGATGTTTCCGTCGTAGACGCCGCCCTGGCGCTGGGGCCCTGTCCCACCTGGTGGGGCAACGGATCCAGGGCAGCGCGGCTCACCCAGCCGATCGCTCTGCCGTTCAGCATGACCCTGGTATGGACGAATCAACTCCGAGGGGAGTCGCTGACCAGCACCCTGCACGACCGCTTCGGCCTGGTGGAGGTGCTCACCCAACTCGTACTGTGGCAGATCGGGTACGCCGCAGCCGGTTTCCTGCTGGGAGCACTGTGGCAGGACCTGCCCGGGCGGCGCGGCCCGTCCAAAGCCATCCCGCTCGCCGTCGCATACGCCGCACCGATCGGCCTGTTCGCTCTGGGCAACTGGGCCCTGGACGAGGAGCAGACATCGCTCGCCTTCGCCGCGGCGGCCATTCTCCTCATCCTCACACTGACCGGCGTCATGATGGACCTGGAAACCTTCGGCGGCGAACGCCCCTACTGGCGCAGCCGTCTGAGCCTGCTGCGTTCCATCTACCAAATCCGTTACATATCCATCCAGATGGCGTGGATTCTCGCGCAGGCCGCAGCCATCGCCACGATCCTGCAGTACCTCGCCGACAACGGCGGTATGCCGCCACCATTCACCGGCATCGCCCGGTAACAGCCACTACCACCGGCCATCCGGGCCCAGAAGCCCGCATCGGCCGCCGCCTGCACGACGCGCTCCTCGACGAGCGCACCGAACACTCCCATGATCGTCTCGCAGGCGATAGCGTTGCGCTCATGACGTGGCGGGGACCGACATATCGGATGGTGGATGGGGAGAGGATCGACGGGGCCTGGTGCCACGTCTGGCGGCGGTATCGCCCCGGCGGCGAGTACTACCTCGACGACTTGATTGTCTTCGCCGACGGAGCGATCACCTGCGGAGAACGTACGGACCTGGCCAGCCTCGAGAAGATGCTGGCGACGGGCCGATTGGCGGTAACCAACCCTGAGAATCCACCACTTGCCGACGAACGATCGAAATGGGCCTCTCGTCACGGCGAACCGCTGACACCAGAGGGATTTCTTCTGGAAGTCGCTGACCGCATCGAAGCACTCAATGAGCGACCAACTGCCGGGCAACGTTGCCGGGATGCGATCCGACGCTTTCAGCAGGAGCCGGCCGAGTCCAATCGAGAGCTTCTGCGAGCGGCATATCTGTCAGTCCCGCCGCATCTGCGGATCTATGTCCTCGGAGACATGGACCGTCAGGACCGTCCCTTGCGAATCCTGCTCACGAACCCTGGTGAGGCCGTCGACGGCGATGGCCCGGTGGTGACGGCGGAGATGCACCAGGATGCCCTGGACTACTTCCGCCGCGCCGACCAGGGAGTCCAGAGCGAGCAGGAGCGGCGAGTCGTCCAGCATGCCGACGATCCTTCGGAACCCGGCCGACCGGCTCTCATCTCGCACGAAACCGTCTACCCGCAAGGATGGCCCGAGCAGCCGGGCCTGTTCGTTCTCCGCAACGACTTCCCTGCACAGATCATGGTCGCCGGAGAGTCCTATGCGTCCGTACTGCATGGGTACTGGGCGCTGTCGGCGGCCGATGTTTCTGACAGAAGCAGCATCCGGGATGCGGCCTCGGCCAGAGAAGCGCATGACCTGGGTGGCCGGGCAACGCAACGGAGTGACTGGCCCGACGTTCGGCTCGCGGTCATGGCGGAGCTCCTTCGCGCGAAGTTCACCCAGCACCCCGAACTCGCCCGTGTCCTCCTCTCCACAGGGGACGCGAGGATCAGCTACACCGGTCTCTCGGACTCACCCTTCTGGAGAGACGTCCCCGATGGTCGGGGACGGAACTGGATGGGGCGGTTGCTCGAGCTGACCCGCTCGCAGCTCGTTGCCCAGCAGTTGCTCATGACCGAGGACTCCAGCGTGCTGAACTAAGGCTTGTCCCGCAAACTGCCTGCTCAGGGCCTGATGGCATGATCGAAGCGTGATCAGTGAACCCGGCCGGTCTGGTGCGACGAGGTATGTCCTGTTTGACGTCGATGGCACGTTGATCGACGCCGTGGACAATCAGCGCCTGGTCTGGCGCACGTGGGCCGAGCGATACGGACTGGACCCCGATGAGGTCTACCAAGTGGCTCTGCGGACCAGGCCGATGGAGACCTTCGTGCGGGTCGCTCCGGACCGGGACCCTCGGGAGTGCCTTACCGCACTGCACGAGCTGGAGGACGAGGACGTCCGCTCCGGCGCCTACACGGCCTTCGACGGCGCCTCGGAGCTGCTCAGTGCTCTACAGCCCGGAACCTGGGCGCTGGTGACTTCGAACTATGAGCACCGGGTGCGTGGACGCTTCGCGCGGACGGGCTTGCCGGTGCCGGAAGTCCTCGTGGATGCGGCCACCGTGGAGGAAGGCAAGCCGTCGCCGGTGCCGTATCTGCAGGCAGCTGCGCGACTTGGTGCCCGACCGGGGGACTGTCTGGTCATCGAGGACGCCCCTTCCGGGGTGGAGTCCGGGCTGCGTGCCGGGATGACGGTGTGGGGTGTCAACGCCCCTGCGGCGGTGGACGGCGTGCATCGTCACTTCGGCAGCCTGCGGGAAGCGGTCCGCGACGTCCTTGCCTGCGTATCCGGACCCCGCCCCCACGGGCTGGAGGGATCAGTCGCGGTGGAATGATCTTGCTGTGGTTGGTGTGATCACGGCGCCGGAGCCGTCTTGGATAGCCCCGGTCTCCGGGCTGAACTCGCGCCAGTTCATGCAACTGGTGACGGCGCTGCGTCGCGAGGGGGTCGACGCCAACAATCCGGCGCCAAAGCCGCCGTCGGGAAGACGATGACGATCGCCGATGGCGGCTATCCGGGCACCGGGCTCGTCATGCCCCACCGGCGGCGCAAGGGCGAGGAACTCCCCGACTGGAAGCAGGAGCACAACCGCTCACACCAGCAGGTCCGCGCCCCATCCAGCTCGATTCGAAGATCTTTTGCGGGACAAGCCGAAGTCCACTGTCGCGGCTCCCCCCTTCCTTGATACCGAAGTTCGTGCTCGCCAGAACGGCGACGCTGCGGTGGCCGCACGCGTCGGCACAGATCTCGCCGGAGTAGCCGGGCAGGCGGCCACTACTGCGGGTCAGGCTGCTCTTCGTGCCGCGTCGTGCAGGTGCTTGACCATCCAGAACTCCTCGACGCGTGCGCCGTCCCCGGTCATCGCCGTGACCAAGGAGTCGAGGATGTCCGGGAGTCCCTCCGATGGGGTGGGCGGATGGGCAGCGACGCACTGGGCGAGGACACCGAAGACAATGGCCTGGCGGAAGACGAGGTGGGAGGGGCGTTCCCACTCGGGTTCGAAGTCTTCCGGCTCGCCGATCAGCAGCGCGCGACCCCTCGGGAGCGCTTGGTCGTGTGCGGCTGTGAGGTCCTCGCGCAGCCGCACTCTCGCATCAACCGCGAGGGTGGCGGCTGCAAGTGCTGCTACGGCCAAGGGGTGTTCGCGCAGGTCGGCATGTGCGAGGGCCAGGTCCAGGGCGTGGCGCCGCATAGGTTCCAGCTGCGAGGGTCCCGGGCCGGCCAGATAGCTGATGAAGGGCTCCCGTTTGAGCAGGGGCGAGTCGATGAGTCCCTGCCCCAGCAGGTACTCCGGCACTCGCGTGATCTGCACGGCGCGGTGCGGGCCGCGTACCCAAGAAGTGTCGAAGCGCGCACCGGTCGCGCGCTCGACAGCCGCCAGACCGACGCCCCACAGATGGTCGTCGTCCAGATCCAGGCCTTCCAGCAGGGGCTGCCAGGCGTCGGGGCGCGCGCCGAATGTGCTCTCGGGCGCGAGCATCTCGAAGGCGGAGGAGATCAGTCCGCCCTCGGCCAGGCTCAGTCGGGAGACCGCGTTGACGTTCCAGTAGGCGCTGGCGGTGCGTCCGTGCCGGGAGAGCGGACGCAGCACCTCCTCACGAGATCCTTGGTAGTTGTTGTTCTCCACGACGATGACGGCAGGTCCTGACCGGGAGACGAGGATGAGATCCCCCTCGTAGTGCTCGCGCAGTTCCTCCAGTCGCAGGGGGCGGCACTGCTCGGCGTTGCCGCCGAAGAGCCGGATGACAGCGTCCTCGTCACGGCCGTGCACGGCCGTGAACGTGGCTGCCTCCTCAAGTCCCAAATCAGCGAGGAGGCCCTGGAGGTGCTGGGGTGAGGTCATGCAGGGATTGTCGTCTGCCCCACTGACAATCGGAGCTCGGTCGCCCGGTCCCATGGAGTGGGCGGTCGCGACCTCGACGGGAATGCAGGGGGGCACTCCTCAGCGGGACTTCAGCGAACATCACCACTGCGTGGCACTCGACGCCCGCGACGCCCTCCGGTGCAACGACCCGCCCAGCCTCCACACCCTCGCCGCAGGCATCGATCGTGACCGGGACGCCGTCCTCGCCGTCCTCTCTCCCCTCTCCCCGCCCTCGAGCTGCGACGTCGTCGAACGGCGTATCAACCGGACCAAGATGTTCAAGCGCCAGACGCCCGACCGGGTCGGCTTCGCTCTCCTGCGGGAGAGGATTCTCCTGGCCAGCTGGCCACAGCCGCCCATAGGGTGCCGGAGACGAGAGAAGATGCACCATGGATCCCCGCATAGCCCGGTTGCGTCGCAAGCTGGCCGCGATGCCGTTCCAACCGCTGCGCAGCCACTCCTTCGGAGAAGAGCAACACAAGTTCCGCCTCGGTCCGAGGCTGACCGAAGCACGCGTCGCTGCGTTCGAGGCCGAACACGGCATCGTCCTGCCCGACGCCTACCGGCAGTTCCTCACGCACATCGGCGGCTCAGGCGCGGCACCGTTCTACGGCCTCATACCGCTGGAGCGGTGTTCCCTGCTGGTCATGGATCCGCGCGGGGAACCGGGGGCGCCCCGCGGCTTCGACGACGCAGGTCCAGAGGCCCACGAACGCGACCTCTTCCTCCACGTCATCGAAATGGGCTGCACCGATGTCTGCGTCGTTGCGGTGACCGGTCCTCTCACCGGCCGCGTCCTCATCGGGAACAGCGACGGATTCTGGGGCCCCAACGTCTCCTCCGCCACCGACTTCCTCGACTGGTACGAACGCTGGCTCGACCACATGAGCGCAGGACGCGACAACCGGGCCCTGGAACTCACCTCACCTCGGCTTCGCGCCCATCCAGACCGTCATCGCATGGCTCCGAGGACCTGACTTGCCGTGAGCACTTCACGAAATTCCCGCCAGGACCCGCCGAACGACATCGCAGACGATGACGTATGCGCGGGTGAGGGCCGGTCGGGACCGGGCTGAGGGCCTTGTCCCCCCGCGAGTCAGCGCGGATCATGACCGCGTGCAACACCGAGAGAAACTCCACGAACTGCTCCTGTGCGCCGGACTCACGGTCGTCGAGGACATGCGCCCGGGCAGCCTGTTCCCGCCGGAGGCCGACTGGCGGATCGCGCGGGGGATCGCGGCGCCGGACGGCGTGGTCCGGGAAGCGCTCGACGCCGCGTGGTGGCACCGCCTTGCAGATGCCGACGGCGAGTTCCTGTTCGCCGCCCTTGGCCATCGGATCGGCGGCAACGACTCCTGGTGGACCCGGGTCCGCTACGCCCACGGCGGCGTGCCGGAGTTGACCAGCGCCCCCGGGTTCGTGGCGCTCTCCCTCGACGGGCAGGTGCTGCTGACCGAGGTGCCCGGCGCGGGCGGGCCCCGGGCGCCGGCCCTGGACCGACTGCCGCAGCGGCTGGAGGAGTCCGCCGCGGCCGCCGGGCGAGAGACGGAGACCGAGCGCGCAGAGGCGTGGGCGGCGGTGCCCGGCCGACATGCGTGGCCTCTGCTCTGGGCGAAGGGGATCGGGTCCAATCCGGCCGCACCGGACGAACTGCTGATCCGGCTGCTGGATGTGGAGGAGGGCTTCCTTCACGGATGCGACCGGCCCGCCGTCCTCGACGCCGCCCTGTCGCACCCCGATCCGCGGGTGCGGTCCAGGCCCGCCGACACCTTCCGGCCCAAGCTCACGTCCGATCAGTGGGTACAGCTGGTGCGCGCCGAGCCATCGCCGGATCGGCGCGTGCTCTGGGCGGAGCGCGCCTGCATCTGGGGCACCGTACTCCCCCGGGACCTGTACGACGACCTCCCGGCCGGCCCGTCCCGCGCGTCAGCCGCCGAACTCCCGGGTCTCCCCGCACAGCACCTCCCCGGCCTCGCGGCCGACGCCGATCCTCGGGTGCGGGCGGCGGCCTGTGCCCGGTGGGAGGACCTCGCCGCGCCGCTGCGGGAGCGGCTGCTGACCGACACCGACGACGCCGTACGGACGACTGCGCTGCTCGCCCACCACACCCGCCTGCCCATGCCTCGCGAGGTTTTCGCCGCCCTGCCCGACCCGCGGCAGGCGCTCGATCGGTGCCGCCTCGCGCCCGAACTGGAGGCGGAGCTGGTCCGGGACGGGGACGCTGAGGTACGTCGGGCGCTGGCCGCCACCCCGGGCCTGGGAGCGCACGGCGTCGCCGTGCTGGCGCAGGACCCGCAGGACGACATCCGCTCCGCGGTGGCGCTGCGCCACTACCTCACCGAGGAGCAACGTGCCGCGATACGCCACGACTTCGACCCGACGTCGATGTCGCACACCCTGTCCTGGGTCGAGGACCTGCACGGCGACGCCGACGCGATGCGCCGTCTCGCCACCTCGTCCCACCCGCTGGTCCGGCGCAGTGTGGCCCGGGCCCGGCACCTCCCGCCCGATGTCGTGGCACGCCTGGCCCGGGACGAGGACCGGGTGGTCCGCCTGTTCCTCGCCGAATCGTGCGAGGACGCGCCGGCCGACCTGCTGCTGGAAGTCTGGCGCTGGTGGGACGGCAGCTTCAGCCACCCCGACCGGCCCCGCAGCCACCCCAACTTCCCCCGTGCGGGCCTGCTGCACTACGTCGCCGACCTCAACGGTAGGCGCCGCCTGGCCCTGGACGACCCGGAGTCGACACCGGCCGACGTCGCACGCCTGGCACGGGACCCCGAAGCCGAGGTACGCCGCCGCGCGGCCGAGGACCCCCGGCTCTCACCGGCCGACGCGGTGCTGCTGCTCAACGACCCGGAGGGTTACGTCCGCGGCACCGCGGTGCGCAATCCGCGGCTGCCGGCCAGCATTCTGGCCGGGCTGCTGCATGACCGCGACACGGCTTGCGCAGCGGTCACCAACCCGGCGATCCCGGTCCCCGTCCTCCACCGCATCCTGGCCGCGGCCGCGGCAGCCGTGACAGTCCGGCCCTGAATACCGACACCCCGCACGGAGGCCGGAGGCCGCGGTGGTCCGACGCTGAAACGGATCATCGGTCATGCGCGGAGGATACGAGGCGAGCGCCTATTGGCTGAGGTCGCCCCTGGGCTGGGCCGTCGGCTGCGCGCGAGGCGCAACCCGGTGACATCAGACTGCAGTTGCAACCCGCCCCGGATGTTCCTGGATGTTCCTGCCGTCCTGCGGTGGTCAGTCGCACAGCCGCTCTTCATCGGCCGTCGCAAGGATCAGCGTCCGCAGGCATCGGCCTGGTGTTCGCTGCCAGGCAGGAGGAGTACACGCGCGGCGGCGCGGGCCGCGGCTCCGTATCTGACGCTGACCCCACGGCGACGGCCAGCCCGGCGCCGACGACGGTCAGCCCTGCCACCGTGGCGAGCCACGTACCGCGGCTCACCGATCGCCGCCGAAGTGGTTGCGGAACTCCTCGCCGCAGTCGTCCTCGGTGCCGACCCGCATTCGCGAGAAACCCAGCACTCCGTCCCCCTCGCCTTCCTCCTCGGCCTTGGCCAACTTTCGCTCGATGTCCGCGATGTACTTGGCGCACTCGGCGCTGACGGGCTTCCCGGACGGCGCTTCCGGTGCCGACGAGGCGTTCAGTCCAGCGGTGGCGGCCAGGCCCGCCACGCACAACACCACCCACACGGCAGCCCACATACGGCGACTCATTGATTCCGGCCTGCGCATCCCGGCATCCTACGAGCACCGCAAACGCGATCAATCAGGTGGCCCTGTCGACGCCTTGGCTACTCGGGTGCGTCGACGATGCCGGTGAGCGTGCGCAGGCCCGCGACGATTTCAGCGGCGTCGGGGGCCTGGTCGGGGTCGGTGAGCCACTGCGTCATCAACCCGGTGAACAGGGCCATCTGCGCGGCGCCCAGGGTGCGGGCTGCGGTGTCGCCGACCTCGTCCTCGGGTGTGCCGAGCAGCAGCGCGGCCAGACCCCGGCGGCCCTGCGTCTGGCTACCGGCCAGGTAGCGGCGCAGATCGTCGGAGTGTTCCGCCTGGAGGAGGGCTTCGAGCGTGGCCAGCCACAGCGTCCGGTCCTCCTGGAAGGACTTGATGATCTGCGCCCACATCGCCTCGTAGCGCGCAACCGGGCTGCTTCCGGCTTCGCCGAAGGAGGACAAGGTACGGCCGATCCGGGTGCCCCACTCGTCGATCGCCTCGACGAGCGCGGCGTTCAAGAGCGCCTCACGGGAGCCGAAGTGGTAGCCGATGGCCGCCATGCTCACGCCGCCGGCCGCCGTCACGATGTCGCGCACCGTGGTCCGGGCCCAGCCCTTCTCCTCCAGGCAGCGCCTGGCCCCTGCCAGTAGGTCTTCGCGATTTCCCATGCCGGGAACGCTATCCGGTGCATTGCGCGGACGCACTATACGTTCGTCTTATACAAGCGTCTTGTGCGAGCGCCCAACTTCTGGGTACTGTCGTGCCGCACCCGCCACTCGGAGGAGATGTCATGAACCACACCCGCCCCGTCAGCCGCCGCCGTCTGCTCGGCTCGGCCTCCGCCGTCGTCCTCACGGCAGGGACCCTCGGCGCCGGTATAGGCACCGGCACCGCCGCGGCATCGACCCCTTCGGCCGACGAGCCGATAGGCGACCTGAACCGCAGCGCCCGGCCGCTGCACGACCTGGACGGGCTCGGCCGCATGATCGGCGATGCCCGCGTCGTCGGCCTGGGCGAAGCCAGCCACAGCGCCCACGAGTTCTTCACCCTCAAGCAGCGCCTCTTCCGCCATCTCGTCGCCACCAAGGGCTTCACCACCTTTGCCCTGGAGGCGAGTTGGAGCACCGGCCTGCGCCTGGACGCCTACGTCACCCGCGGCACCGGCAATCCCGCGCAGATCATGCGGGAGGAATTCGAGGGCCAGTACGTTTTCTGGAACACCCGGGAGTACCTCGACCTGATCCGGTGGATGCGCCGGTACAACACCGCCCACCCCGACCGGCCGCAGCTGCGCTTCGTGGGCAACGACCTCGGCTACCCGGGCCCCGACGCCTTCGACCAGGTCACCGGCTACCTCGCCGCACACCGCCCCGACCTGGCCGGGCGCATCAAAGACCTCTACGCGGGACTGAAGCCGGCGGCCGGGACACAGGCGGGAGCATGGATGGTCGGCCAGCTGACCAAGGGAGCTCCGGCCCGCCGCGCCGAGGCCGATCGGGCCGACGCCGCCCTGGCACTGCTCCGCGAGCACGGCCGCCCCCGCGCGGCCGATCGCGACACCCGGCGGGCGCACGCCCTAGCCCTGCAGAACGCCACCGCCATCACCCAGAGCTTCACCGGCTACGCCTTCCCCGACGAGCAGTTCCCCGAGCGCATGCGCTACCGCGACCGGGCCATGGCCGCCAACACCGCCTGGTGGCTGCGGCACGAGGGCGGCCGCGTCCTGCTCGCCTCCAACAACGGCCACATTGCCTACACCAGCGACAACCCGGACGAGTTCCCCGAGCCCACCGGCGCCTTCCTGCGCGCCCAACTCGGCCCGCACTACGTCAACATCGGCCTGACCTTCAACCAGGGCACCGTCAACGCCCTGCCCGACTACACCGCACAGCAGCCCCGGCAATACACCGTCACGCCCGCCCCCAAGGGCCACAACGAGCACACCCTGGACAAAGTCCGCTACCGCGACTTCATCCTCGACCTGCGCACCGCACCCGCGGCAGTCCGCACCTGGCTCACCGCAGCCCGCCCCACCCGCTCCTACGGCCTGTACTGGTCGAGCGACGACCCGGCCTCCGCCCTCGGCCGCTCCTACGACATCGTCATCCACCTCCACGAAGTCCAGGCCGCCCACCTCCTGCGCTGACGTGCGCGAAAGCGATGGTCTCCTGGTGGTCGCGTTTGCGACGAGGTCCCGGCCCTTCATCTCGCGGACGTGGCCGCGGGCATCGCTCCTCAGCCACCTCAGGACCTGCCGTGCCCGGTGAGCCTGAACGCCGCGGCTCTGCCTGACCGCCGCGCTGGTCTGCGGTGCTCCCGGCCAGTGCCGCCGCCCGGAGTGCGCGGCGGGCCTCGCCGTCGTATCTGATGACCGGTCCGTGCCCGTGGCTGTCAGGCGGTGTCTCCCGCCGGGGTCCGGGCAGTGTCAGGGACGGGGAGGTCGCCCGTTTCTGCGGCGACTGCGGCCTTCGCCGGTGCCCCGATTCCGAGCTTCTCGAGGATCTTGTTCTCGATCTCGTCGGCGAGATCGGGGTTGTCCTTGAGGCAGTTACGGGCGTTCTCCTTGCCCTGGCCGAGCTGGTCGCCCTCGTACGTGTACCAGGCGCCGG
>NZ_BMTR01000045.1 GCF_014649775.1 Streptomyces longisporoflavus
TCTCGCCGACCCCGAAGGCAACGAGTTCTGCCTGCTCAAGGCCCGCCTCAACCCGCTCTGACGGCTCCACGCCCCGGGCGGCCCCCCGGGGTCCCGGGACAACCGGTGATCTCCAGTGGTGGCTCGCGGCCGGGGGATACCCCGCCCTGAACTGCCCTATCCAGAGCGGGAGTCCGCCGGGCCGCTGCTGCCCGCCTCGTTGCGCGGGCGCAAGCGGTCGGATGACCGCAGGGTCCTCAACGGGACGGTGATCCGCCCGGCGACGCCCCGGAGCGCATTCCTGGCCTTGTGCGAGTCGGGACGCGATCGTGTTGTACGCGATCCACCGCCGGTAAAGACGGGCGTTCCATCCGCTTCCCGAGGCCCTCTGGGCGCGTAAGCCAGAAGCCGGCATCACTCACACCCCCGCCCCCGTCCTCGCCGACCAGCGGCAGCCGGCACGTCAACTCCCGGCTGCCGCTGCCCCGGGAAGAATTCAACGATGCGATGGACCGTGCCCTGGCAGCGCTGACAGCGGCATAAAGGGGGGCTCTCGGGCCCGGGGCAGGTGCTGCAGAACCCGTGCTATTCGGTGGCTCCTTGACCGAACCGCGCGGTGAGAAGGGCCAGTTGGTGCAGGCGGCGGCAGTAGCGAAGCTCGTCCGGATCGGCAAGGAGGGGCAGGACGTTGTCCAGTGCGGTGATGCACTGACACAGGATCTTGTGCCGCCGCGCATCCAGGGAGCCGTTGCTGCTGTGCCAGGTACTCACGCACCCGGCGATGTCCGCATCGAGCATCACCACGTCGCTGCCCGCCAGTTCCACGCCCCGCAGTCCGGCGGGAAAATCAGCTTGGAGGTGTTCCTTCCACAACCTGGACACGGCTTGCTCGTCATCACTGGCGCTGTTCATGGCTGCCATCCTCCAAGATGCGCGGTGACGGGGTCGGGTACGGCGGGAGCGACCCCAAGACCGCCCTCCACCGACTCCACGTCCAGGTGACGCCGCGGTAGCACCAAGGCGCCGCGGCAGGCCGAAGTCGTCGGCGACGTCCCTGCCCCGGGCGGGAGCCAGGCTGCGGAGCGGCAGGGGCCGGGTCCGGGTCCGGGTATCGGCGAGGAGATGGGGCCCGGTGCCCGGACGTGCTCAAACCCGCTGCCCGGCGCCGAGCGCGTGCAACGCGGTCGGGCCGACCCGGGACCGGGGGCGGTTGTGGGCGTCAGGGCAGGGCGGGCACGTCGAAGCGGGCCGCCGGCGCTTTCGGGCCGGCGGCCATAAGACGATGGGGCGTGGTTCGGTGCGTGGCCGGGCGGCGAGAGCCCGGGGCGACGCTGGGATGTGCGTCGTCAGGGGGTGCGAGTGTCGTAGTTCTCGCGGTTTGCGAGGACCTCGGCCATGTGTGTCTGCGCCCAGTATCTGAGCCCGCGGGTCATGTGGTGGAGCGAGAGGCCGAGGTCGGTCAGCTCGTAGGAGACGGTGACAGGGACGGTTGGCGTCACGGTACGGGTGAGCAGACCATCGTGCTCCAGCGACCGTAGCGTCTGGGTCAGCATCTTCTGGCTGACCCCGGCCAGAAGACGAGAGATCTCGGAGTAACGCATCGCCTTCGGAGCGTCTGCGTGTGCTGCACCGGGCTGGCCAGGGCTGTTGTCGCCGCCCAGCGCACACAGGATCAGGACGACCCACTTGTCCGAGATTCGGTCGAGCAGTTGCCGGCTGGGGCACCCTGCCAGGAACGCGTTGTACTCCACCTTGGCCTGAGCCCTCTTCTGGGCCGCCTTGATTGTCGTCACTGATCGCACCTCTCACCAATGGGTGGGTTACGCACTTCCAAGTGCCTACTTCCCCACAGGAAGTTTCTCTCCAATGCTGATGCAGGGAGGCAGCAGGCGCCACCCCCAAGTAAACGACGAAAGGCAACAAAATGGGCACACCCTTCCTCTCTCTTCCCGGCGGCACTTGGACGCTGGGTGACCTGACCGCCACCCGGTTCGGCTACGGCGCCATGCAACTGGCCGGCCCGTGGGTCATGGGGCCGCCCGCCGATCGCGAGGGTGCCCTGGCCGTGCTGCGTGAAGCGGTCGCTCTCGGTATCACACACATCGACACCAGCGACGCCTACGGGCCGCGCGTCACCAACGAGTTGATCCGCGAGGCACTGCACCCCTATCCCGAGTCGCTGCACATCGTGACCAAGGTGGGCGCGAACCGCGACGAACAGGGCGGCTGGCCTACAGCCCGCCGACCCGAAGAGCTGCGCCGCCAGGTCCACGACAACCTCAAGTCCCTCCGCCTCGACGTACTCGACCTGGTCAACCTCCGACTCGGCAACGCCGAAGGTCCCCAGCCCGGCTCGCTCGCCGAGGCGTTCGAGACGCTCGTCGAACTCCAGCAGCAGGGCCTGATCCGCCACCTCGGGATCAGCAACGCCACCGAGGAGCAGGTCACCGAGGCACAGGGCATCGCGCCGATCGTGTGCGTGCAGAACATGTACAACCTCGCCCACCGCCACGACGACAAGCTCATTGACCGGCTCGCCACCGACGGCGTCGCGTACGTGCCCTTCTTCCCCCTCGGGGGCTTCACCCCGCTTCAGTCCTCGGCGCTCTCGGCGGTCGCCGCTCGACTGGAGGCGACACAGATGTCCGTCGCGCTGGCCTGGCTGTTGCAGCGATCACCGAACATCCTGCTCATCCCCGGCACGTCATCGACGGCACACCTGCGCCAGAACATCGCCGGCGCGGGACTCTCCCTCTCTCATGAGGACTTGACCGAGCTGGACGACATCAGCCGCTGAATGCCCCAGAGCTGACCGCCTCACAAGCCACGACCAAAAGCCACCGTGCAAGTTCCGGCCTCGGTCACCTTCGCGCGGCCGGGGCCGAAGCAGGACGATTCGCCCTCACCTGGATGACAGCAGATCATCAACCGTCAGGAACTTGTGTCACACCAGCGGTGGCAGCTCACCCCGCGTCAGTGGCCGGGTAAGCGTCGAGGTCTCCCGAGGACCGGGGGTTCCTACACCAAGCCCATCCGGAAGACCTCGACGTTGCACGACGAACGCGAAGAGTCCTGGCGCAACCGCGTCGAGGTCGTCGCGATGGACGGTTTCACGGGGTTCAAGACCGCCGCCGGCGAGGAACTACCCGACGCGGTCGCGCTCATGGACCCATTCCACGTCGTGCGTCTGGCCGGCGACGCACTCGATCGATGCCGCCGACGTGTCCAACTGGCCATCCACGGGCACCTTGGACGCAGGTGCGACCCCCTCTATGCCGCACGGCGAACCCTCCACACCGGCGCTGGCCTGCTCAACGACAGGCAGAAGGACCGACTGGCCGCGCTGTTTGCGAGTGATGCTCACGTTGAGGTCGAAGCCACGTGGGGGGTCTACCAGCGGATGATCGCCGCCTACCGCGAACCCGATCGGAGTAAGGGCCGAGAGCTGATGGTGAAGTTGATCGAGTCGGTCAGCCAGGGCGTCACGAGCTCGTCGAGCGAGATCATCACGCTCGGCCGGACACTGAAGAAGCGAGCCACCGACGTGCTGGCCTACTTCGAACGCCCGGGCACGTCCGACGGACCGACCGAGGGATTCCCGCAGCCCGCCGACTTCACCCGCGCTTTTCGCAGCGCTATGGGAGTGCCGCCCACCCACTACCGGGCGCGGTACGCGGCGCACCCGCCGCCCGGTAAGGGGACGACCGCTCGGCGTCAGTGGGACGACCCCCGGACGAGGACGACGTGCGAAGCCTCGCCCCGGCCGAGGTCGCCCTGGTGCACCACGTCACCGTAGTCCGGCTGGCACGCCGGCTCCTGGAAGCGGCGGAGTTCACCTGCAGGCTGATGACGAAACCCGCCCCCTCCTGGCTGCGGGCCTGGGGCCCGACTGCGCCTGGCCGCGCGACACCCGGTCACCGGGCCAGCGTGGCCGCCCACCGCGTGAAGATCTCGGCGTACCGCGCCGGGTCGGACTGATGCATCATGTGCGATGCGTCCGGCACCGACTCGTAGTCGACCTTCACCCCCGCCGACTCCATCAAACGCCTGGCCTGCGCGGCCTGCTCGTCGGAGAGCGCCCCGAGCAGGTTCCCGGTCTCCGGGTCGGTGCCGTGCACGTGGTGCGTGAGGAGCACCGGCGTTTTGACCTGGCCCAGCATGCGCTCGTGCGGGCAGTTCAGCCCGACGGTCCCCTCGTAGAAGGCCCGGGCCCATTCCGGGTCGTACTCCTTGAGGTGCTGGGGGATCACGTCCGCCACGAAGGACCGCGCCATCGGCGACGACGACACGCCGGCCGCGCGGCAGAACCCCTCCCAGTCACCCACGCTCCACTGGTCGCCGAGATACGTGCGGAAGAGCTCGAACACCGGCCCCACCGCCTGCCGGACCGAGTGACCGTGCGCCGGGACGAGTTCGGACGCGAAGAGCGGCGGGTCCTCGCACAGGACGCCCCGGAGCTGACCAGGCATGGAGTACGCCGACAGCCACGCCGCGAGGACGCCGCCGGAGGAATTGCCCGCGACGACGACGGGCCGTTTCACCACCAGAGCGATGAACCGGACCAGGTCGTTGCCGAAGTTGTCGAGGCTGTAGCGCTTCGGTGTCCAACTGCTGCGCCCCTGGCCCCGCAAATCGACGGCATAGACGTGATAGTGCTCCGCGAGCAGGCCCATCGTCTCCTCGTACGACCACCAGGAGCCCGTCTGCTCGGGGATCAGCAGCACGGCGGGGCGATCCGGGTCACCGGCCTCGGCATAGTTCATGGTGATCTCGCCGAGATCGATCTGCTGCTCGGGATAGAGGTGCGGGACGTGGGCGTCGCGCAGCGCGGGGTTGGTCACCATTGTGGTCTCCTCGGTCTGTTCTGCCCGTCGTTACGGGCGGATGGCGCTTCCGACGGCCCGGCGCCGGTGCTCAGAGCCGGGCGCCCGCCCTCACTGGGTGGGCACGTCACAAGTTATTTTTCGAACGGTGGAAGACGACGCGCACCGACGATTCCTATGAGTGGAACACCGGTACAAGTCCCGCGCTCGGGCAGCCCGTTGCACGGCGGACCGATCCTGGAACGGGCCTTCCGAGTCCTGGGTGCCTTCACCGAGGCCAACGTGAGCCTGGCACTTCACACAAGTGCGGCCCAGGCAGGAGAGCACCCCGTCCCGGGCCGCGGTCCGGCTGACGGACGTGGGAGCCCTCGAACGGCTCGAGAACGGCGACTTCGTCGTCGGCCGGCAACTGCTCGAGATCGCCTCGCTGGCACCCAGCGGTCACGGACTGTGCGCCGCCGCGCTGCCGTTCATGCAGGAGCTGCACCGGGGCGGCGGACCCCTCCCCCTCACCGGGACCGACACCGGCATCGCTCTGCTGGCGCACGCTCCCGAGCGGATACGAAAGGAAGCGCCGGCCGGCGCGAACGACGCGGCCTGCGCCCGCCGACTCCTGGCCACCGTCCGCAGCGACGGCATCTGCGCCGTGAGGATGCCCGACCCACTACGCTCCGGGCCCACCGCCCATGCCGACCGTCGCCGCCCCGATCCTGGACCGTCGCGGCGACGCACGGGGCGCGTTGTCGCTGGTCGCACTCGACGAGGGCGGACCCCGTGCCGCGGCTGTGACGGCGCTGCACAGGGCGAGTCCGGCGATCTACCGGGCCGCGGGCCCGTGAACCACGCCTTCGCCGGGCAGCAGGTCGGCACCCGCCGGCAGGAACTCCCCGGTCCGGTGCCCCTCACCAGACAGGCCGTCCACGGTACTGCCGCCGTGGACGGCCGGGACGACACACCGCCCTCCGCCTGGCCCGGCCGTGCAGCCGCCGGCGGCTCAGGGCTCGACGAACTTGTCCGCCAAACCCCGTTCCAGGTAGTCGTCCGGCAGATCCTGGATGACGAGCTCGGCTTCGGTGCGTTCGGTGTGCAGCCGCCAGTAGGCGTCGGCGATCGCATGCGGCTGGGAGTCGTGGCCCCCTTGGCCGATGAACGCGGCGATCGCCACGTGCGCGGCGTAGACGCCGGTGCCGGAGAGCGCCGCGTGCAGGTTGAGGATCCAGTTGCGCATCCCGCCGGTGGCGATCTGGACGTTCGCCACGTGCGGGGCGATCACCGGCCCCGACCCCGCCCCGCTGCTGACCAGGATCGTTCCCGTGCCGCGTTCCAGCATGCCGGGCAGGACGTGCTGCACCGCCGCCACGCCCCCGAGCAGATAGAGGTCCAACTGGGCCAGAACCGAGTCGACGGTGACCTTCGTGGCCTCGACCAGCGGCGCCCGGCGCAGGTCGGCCAGGGACGGCGCGGGCGAGTACTCAAGTATGTCGATCGGTCCCAGCCGCTCCTCGACGGCGGTGAGCGCCGCGTGCAGTGCGGGACGGTCGGTCACGTCGGCGGGGAACGCCTCGGCCCGCACGCCCGTGTCGGACAGGTCGTCGGCCACCGCCTGCAGCGTCGTACGGCTGCGGGCGATCAGCGCCACGTCGATCCCCTCGGCGGCGAACCGCCGGCCGATCTCGCGCCCCAGTTGCGGGCCTGCGCCCACGATCGCGAGCGTGCTCAATTCGCCACCTCGTTATTCTTGTATCGACATTGCGGACTGCGGATGTCGGATTTTCGATGCATGCCGGAACAACGGTAGGAAGCGTGTGGTCCCGTCGCCTCGGACGGGCGCGTCAGCTCGAACGGGAGATTCGCGACAACGATGAGCGGCACTTTCTCGGCAGACGTGAGCGGCGCGGACGCCTTCAGCGATTTCGCACACGAGTGGCGGAGCCGGATGGGCGGGACCTTCGCGCTGGCGCCCTTCCGCCGGTCGACCGTGTCCGGCTTCTCGGCGCGGTCCCGCGGGTTTCGGGTGCGGGACATGATGTTCAACCGCTTCGAGACCGCGGCCGCCCTGCGGACGGCGGGCCGACGGGTCGGGGCCGACGATCACGTACGCCTGTGGATCGTCCACCGGGGGGCCTGGCGGTTCGAGGAACCGGGAGGAGCCGAGCACACGGCACCGGCCGGTCGCCTGCTGGTACAGACGGGAAGGCTGGCCCAGTTCTCCGCGGCGCCACACACCGTCGTGCAGGTACTCGTCCTGCCCGCCGCAGAGGTTCGGCCCGGACGGGGCAGGCCGGCCTCCGGTCCGGCCGACACCGCAGAGGTGCGGCTGCTGACGGCGCACGCCGCCATGGTGGGCCGGATGCTGGACCGTCTCGGGCCGGCCGGGGTCGACGCCGCCCGCGGCACCCTGGCCGAGTTGGCCCGGGCTGCCGCCGGGGGCGGCCTGGACGACGTGGAGCCCCTGTTGTCGCCGGCCCTGGCCCAAGCCGCGCGGGACCTGGCCGACCGCCGGCTGACCGACCCCGTTCTGTCCCCCTCGGCTCTCGCCCGGGAGCTGAACGTCTCCCCGCGTACCCTCCAACGGGCCTTCGCCAGGGAAGGCCGACCGCTGAGCGCCTACATCCGGAACCGCCGCCTCGAGGAGGCCCGCCGCGCGCTCGTCGCATCGCACCGGCGGATGACCGTCACGGAGATAGCCGCCCGCTGGCAGTTCGCCGACAGCGGGCACTTCGCCCGCGAATTCCGCAAGTACTACGGCCGGACCCCGACCGACTACGCCGCGGCCGCTGCCCGTGAAACGGATGCCACATAGCTGTGCGGGCCGGCGCCGCCACCCGCCCACGGTATGGACGCCCGGGTCAGCCGAGGCACACCACCAGCAGACGGAGTTGCGGCGACGACGGTTCCCCCCGCGGGTGGTGCCCCTGGGCGCGTCCCCGTCGCTGCCGTCGCCGGGCGCCAAGGTGGCCGGCGGCTGCCGCGTCGTGGGGTCCGTGCTGGGCGGGATGTGGACCATCTCGCCGTGGAACCCCTGGTGGTTGTACCAGTCGCCCCACTCGGCGGTAGCCATCTCAACTTCAGAAAGCGCCTTCCAGACCGACCGTGGCTTGATCAGTTCCGTCTTGTCACAGGCCGATCGTCGACTCCATGGGGGCGCTATCGCAGGCGTCGCCGACCGAGCCGATGGAAAGCCTGAGGAAAAAACGGCGACCAGGGCGTGATCTGGCGGCGCAAGACCGTCCGCATCCAGCCCCGCTCAGGGCCTGCTTCAACCGTTGGCGGATGCGTTGCCGTGCCCAGAGCGCCGGGACCGTGGGCACGATCGCGGGGCGTTCATCGCGGCCGGAGGCTCAGGAACCAGCCACAGTTGTGGGCGCGGTCCAGCCGGTAGCTCGAATCCACTCGACCAGGTCCAGGGTGGCCGGCTCGATCGAGCGCACCACCGCGAGGTCCGAAGGGCATTCCCCCGCCGTCGCGAACTCGCGGAACATCGCCTTGTCGAGGTCGTTGGGAAGCACGCTCAACGGGAGAGCCTCGTACCGTGCCGGGAGCCCGGCGCGCGCGCCGAACGCCGCGGCGATCTGGGGGCCCGTCAGCTCGTCGCCGACGAGCTCGACGGCTCCGCCGGGCGCCTCCGCGGTGTCGAGCAGGAGCGCGGCGGTGACCCGGCCGATGTCCCTGACCGAGATCATCTTCAGGGCGACGTCCTCCGGAAGCGGCAGCCTCAGCACGATCTCCCCATGCTCCAGGCTCGGTGCCATCACGCTCGCGAAGTTCTCCATGAAGGCGGTCGCGCGAACCATCGTGGCCCTCAGGCCGGACTTCCTCAGGTGCTCCTCGATCCAGTGCTTCGAGTCATGGTGCGGCACACCCGACTCCCGGTCCGCTCCGAAGACCGAGTTGAACACGACGTGCGGGACGCCCGCCTCGACCGCCGCGTCGACGAGCGCGGTACCGATGCGGATCTCCGCCTCGACCTCTTCGAGGCTGTTCGCCTCCGGGGTCATGAAGTAGAACCCCTCCACCGTCGCCAGCGCGGCGGCCAGCGACGCCGGGTCGTCGGCCCGGATGGCCGCCAGCTCGACGCCGCGGGCGGCCAGCGCCTGAGCCCGGTCGGACTGCGGGTTACGGACCAAAGCCCGCACCCGCGCCTTGTGGTCCAGCAGTGCGTCGACCACCGCCCCGCCCTGTTGCCCCGTCGCGCCGAAGACTGCGATCGTGCCGGTCGTCTGTGTGCTCATCGCTGCCGCCCCTCATTAGTTCATGCCGTGAACGAAATTAGTTCACGGCATGAACTACGTCAAGGATGTAGCGGGACCTTACGGGGGTTGGTTCGAGGTGGGCGAAGAGAGGTCCGAGGTATCCACGATGGCGGTGGCCACGCGCTCGAAGTCGCGCTGGTCTTCGGCGTCGAGGTTCCTCGCGATCTCGGGCAGGCGCTTGGCGACCTCGGCGTAAATGGCCTCGGCGAGCGCCTTCCCCGTGGGCGTCGCGCTGAGCATGACGACCCGTCGGTCCTGCGCCGAACTTGCCCGGCCGACCAACTCGCGCCGCGCGGTGCGATCGACCAGCTGGCTCAGTGCGTTCTTGGTCATACCCAACGACGCGGCAAGGTCAGCCATCTGCCGCGGCTCGTTCCTGACTGCGCAGAGCAGCGTGGCCTGCGAGGGGGTCAGGTCGAACTCGGCGGAGATCTGCGCGTACTTGCGTTGGATCACAACCGAGAGCCAGAAGAGCTTGTCGCCATAGTCCACGCCGGCCTCCTCCGCCCGATGACGAACGATCAGCCTACTCGCCGCGGGCCGGCAGACCGCGCCACTCACCAGGAGATGCACCTCTGCGAGACCGGCCCGGCACTCCTGACCCACCCACTTTGATCGACTTACGTTGTCCCTTCCTCCCAGGTGGCGCCTCTACGGCGCGCGACGGGTCGCGCGCCGGTGCCATGTCACTTCTGTGCCGCGTCAAGGGTGGGAGGCGGTGTATCCGGTGTGGTCGCCCTCCCTCAGGAATGTCGCCGAGCTTCTTGACGTCGATGGGGTAGCTCAGAGGGCTGATGTGGCAGCGCCGAAGCACCCGGTGCATGGACGACGGCGCGACCCCGCAGCCGGGCACCTTCGGAGGGCGGCGCCGTACGGGACAACGAGGCCTCCGCCTGCCGGTGACGCCTCAGGGTCTGTCCGAACAGTGTGGATCTGCAGCAAGAGCCGTTGTCGGTCAGGATGCGTTCGACGGTGATGCCGTGCTCGGTGAAGAAGGTGTTCGCGTGCTGCCAGAAGGCGGCGGCGGTCTCCTCACCCTTGTCCGGTCAGGACCTCGCGCAGGCGAGCCGGGAGTGGTCATCGGCGACGGTGTGGACGAAGCTGTAACCGATCACCGGGCTTCCGCCTTTACGCGCGTCGCTCGTAGCAGCCGGTTGGCCATGACCTGTTGTCGGGGCACGGCGCGGTGGCCGCCGCCGTCGGGGATGTTGCCGAGCTTCGTGATGTCGACGTGGACGAGTTCACCAGGGCGGAAGCGTTCACAAGGGCAGATGACCCGTCCGGTGGGCCGGTCCATCCAGCGCAGCCGGTTCAGGCCGTGACGGGTCAGGACGCGGTGCACTGTGGAGACGGGGATGCCCAAGACCGGAGCGAGCGTGCGGGGCCGGGCTTCCGCTCGCGCCGCAGCACACAGAGCCGTGCTTCGGCATCGGTGGAGGTGCGGTGTGGGGTGGTCCGGGATCGGCTCGTGCGGTCGTATTCGAGGGTCACACCACCTCGACGCCCGGATGTTCGCGCAGCCACGCCTCCAGGGTGTCGGCGGTGCGGTCGGGCAGCACGTCGATCCGCTCATGAGTCCCGGCGTCGATGATCACGGTCGCATAGCGGCGGCGTCGGCGCAGAGCGAAGTCGTCGACGCCGATCACGCGAGGCACCCGCCCGGCGGGCAGCGGGATCCGCAGCAGCGTGCGCAGAGCCGTGTGACGCGACAGACTCACCGCGAGTACCGCCGGCAAACGTGCCCCGGCCCGGCCCGCTAACTCCTTGACCACGGCCTTGACTTGCCTGGTCAGACGAACGGTACGGCGCTGGTATCGGTTCAGGACGCCGGGCACCTGCTCGTGAAAGGTGTGGCGGCAGCCGCGCGTAGGACACACCATGCGCCGCACCCGCACACGAACCAACACCCGCCGTTCGTCGACCGGCACGTCGGCCACCGTCCGCCAGGGATAGCCGTGTACGCGTTCCGACGAGGCCCCGCACATCGGGCAGGCCGCAGTGTCCTGCGGAGTCCGTGCCCACACCAGGATGCGCTCCCCTTCGTCGACCACATCCTCGATGACCAGCGGGGACAGTCCCGAAAAGACCGTCTGGACAAGGTCGTTGACTCCACGAGAAGACTAACGAGCCCTCACGACTCTCCGTCACCACCGAAAGCGAGACAGGGCCGTTAGTTTCACAGTCCCCCCAACGTCGGCGGACGCGGTGGCTCCCGTAGCGACGGCGGTCAAAGGCTCTTCAGGGCAGCGGCGCTGGAGCTGCCGGCTTCTGCCGTGTAGATAACCAAGGAGAAACCTGAGCCGGGCAGGCTGAGGATATGCCGGTCGATTTCCAGCTCGCCTAGTGTGGGGTGATGCAGGTTTTTCCGCATGCTGGGCATGGGGCGCACAGCGTGGTTACACCAGCTGCTCGCAAAATCTGGATCGCGGGTTGCGAACTCGTTGATCAGCTCTGCGAGCACGTTATCTGCGGGATACCGAACGCTGGCTGCGCGCAGTTCAGCGGCTGCCTGCTGAGAGAAATCGGACTCCGAACCGGGCGCGCCGGTGCAGAGGGTGTCACGGAATCTCGTCGAGATGCGCGTGAGGTTGCGCTCGCCAGGTGTGAGACGAGAGAAGTCTGTAATCAGAACTGCGGCTGCTGCGTTCCAGGCGACGATGTCTTGCCGGTGGTTGACGATGTAGGCAGGGATGCCGTCAAGTCTGCCGAGCAGCTGTTGGGCATCCTCGGGTACGTGCTCTGGCGTGCCGTCGTTCTCTGCGGGCAGCACTTGTCCGGCCAGGCGGGCCAGGTGGTCACGCTCTGCTGCAGTGAGCCGAAGAGCCGTCGCCAGTGCAGACAGCACCTGCGGTGAGGGCCTGGGTGCCCGTGCCTGTTCCAGTCGTTCGTAGTAGCTCACCGACACCTGCGCCAGGGCGGCTACCTCTTCGCGGCGCAGTCCGGGTGTGCGACGAGCGCGTTGGCTTGGTGGAAGCGTCGCTTCGGCCGGCACATCTTCTGGTCGCAGGTCCTCGCGCCGACGGCGGAGAAAGTCTGCGAGTTCCTGGCTGCTCACTCCTCCATCCTGTCACAGGAGCAACAGCTAAGCCTCGCACTGTTGGTCCGGGGCTTAGCTGTCCGTTCCGCGCCCACAAATCTGCTGTGCATGGTGGTCTGGTCAGTTTGTTGACTACGAGGAGCAATGGTGTCCAGCACGCCTGAGGAAACTTTTCGCCGCATGATCGACCTGATGCTGGCCAAAGACATGAATGCCGTGGCAGATCTGTGGGCGCCTGACGGAATTGCGGAATTCCCTTTCGCAGCCGGGAGCTCCCCCCGCGTTCTCCACGGACGTGAGGAGGTCCGCGCCTACCTCGCTCACTATCCGGAGCTGATGGATATGAAAGAGGTGGCCACGCTTACCGTGCGGCCCACGGATCAAACGGACACCGTCGTGGTGGAGTGGACGGCCACCGGCCGCACCGTGGCCACTTCCCAGCCCTACCGACTGGACTACATCGTGGTTCTCACGGTCCGCGAGGGGCTGATCGCTCTGTTTCGGGATTACTGGAGCCCGCTGTCGGCCGCCGCCGCTGCCGGAGGTCTCGCCGGGCTGGTCGACTCGCTTGAAAGGAAGGGCGCCTGATGTCCGGAGTGCTCGTGACCGGAGGGACCGGCAAGACCGGCAGGACGCTGGTGCAAGTGCTCCGCAACGCTGATGTGCAGGCTCGGGTCGCCAGCCGGAACCCGGCCGCAGCCGGTCCTGAGGCGATCCGCTTCGACTGGAACGACCCGGCCACATATGGACCTGCGCTCGACGGAATGGACCGGGTCTTCCTGCTTCCGCCGGTGGAGAGTGTGGACCCGCTGCCGCTGGTCGAGCCCTTCCTGCGCCAGGCGCAGCGGGCCGGTATCCGGCGCCTCGTGATGCTCGGCTCCGCCATTGTGCTGCCGAACGCGTCCAGCGCTGTGGAGATGGCCGCTCAGGTTCAGGCTCAGCCCGGAGGTGTCGTACTCCGCGCGTCTGGCTTCATGCAGAACTTCCTGCGCCCGCACCCACTGGCCGAGCACATCCATCGACTCGGTGAGATCCGCACCGCAGCCGGTGACGGCGAGCTGGGGTGGGTCGATGCGCGGGACATCGCGGCCAGTGCTGCCGCGCTGTTGGCTGACCTGGAGGTGGACGCTCGAAGCGACTACCTGATCACCGGGCCGCACGGGATGAGCTATCCACAGGCCGCGCAGATCATCACCGCGCGGACCGGCAGACAAGTTCGGGTGGAGCGTATTACGGAGGAGGAACAGGCTTCCGCCTACCGTGCCTCCGGAATGCCGACGGAGTTCGCTGACGCCCTTGCCGCCGTCGAGCGCGGAATCAAGGAGGGACGCGAAGACCGGGTCAGCACTGCGGTGCTCGAACTGACCGGCCGTCCGCCGCGCGCCTTTGCCGAATTCGTCTCTGATCACGCGTACGAGTGGACACAGTAGTGCCGGAACAGTAGCGATGCGCGGTCGAATAGGGCCACGCAGAGAGTGCAGTTTGACCTCACATGATTTGACGCTCCATCGGATTGGAGGCGGCCCGCCTGCGCCTGCCGCAGTAGATGCCGGACTTACCACGACAGATCCCCTACCGTGATCATCACGGCTTGCGGCGGGCCAGTCCGGCAGTCGGGGCGAGGTGTACGCATTTACTGCGGCAGGGCCGGAGGGCAGGGCGAGCATGGGGATCGAACCAGTGACCGACATCGGGAGTGGGGGCGCATCCCCGGTGCGGCCCGACCGTCCGTGGGGAAGGATCTCCTCGGCGGGTGGCCGCGCGCATGAACCTGCGGACGGTCTTGGGGTCCAGTCGCAGCTCTCGCATGACCCCGGTCAGGCCCATGCCCCGTTCCAACCGTCCCGCAGTCCGGACACGGCAGTACGACCTCATCGCGGGTACACGCCGTGATGCGCAACACCCCGCCCGCCACCACCACTTGTTCCACCAGCACCTTCTCAGGTGCGGGAACACCATCCCGAGCACGTCTGCACACAGTACGGACGATGGCACCACCGTGAGGGGCTGCCACCTCGTCACGAAAATCTTGCGAGACCCAGTTCCACAAGACCGTTGACACCACCCTCGAACGCCAACGAGACGACGCGGCGGCCACGGAACAGGTCACACGGGAGCTGATCTCGACGGGCTCATCCGCTGGCTCGACGGCGAAGCTTCCTGATGTCCTGCTCCCGTGAGGGTGACTCTCCGCTAGCTCTGTGACCAGGGCAGAAGTTGGACTAGGCCCACGGAGGTCTCCTCGTCTGCCCGTGTGTGGACAGCGCGGACTCTCCAGCGGCCGGTTGGGATCGGGACGGGGGCCTGCTCCGGCAGTCCCCCGCCGTTGGGGTACTCCACGTTCAGCTCAGCACCGGCGGTGACAGAGTCCATGAGCACCGCCGGACCGTCCGTCTCCCAGTCAGCGCATTCCTCCCACTGCGTGGTGGGGTCGGTCAGTACCATCTTGGCTGCGGCGATCAGATCGGCCTCGGAGTCGGCTCCGAGCCAGCGGACGAAGGCTTGGTGTTCCGGCAGATAGCAGGTGGTGGCGGGTTCGTCCGCCAAGACAAGTCCTTGCGCGCCTTCCTCGCCGACAGCAATCACGCCGGCCAGATCGTCCACCTCGCAGGCGCGGTCGTAGTCGTCCGTCACGTCCCCCTCGCCGATGACCATCCCCGACTCCATGCAGCCACGCCATCCGTCCAATACGGAGACTGGTACGGCGATCAGGGGTCCGCCCAGCGACTCGACCCAGGTAAGGGGAGGACCGGCTGAACTGGCTGCGGTGGAGGAGGACGTCTTCATCGCGCCAGTATCACCTCGGCCACTGACAATGCTTTCCCCAGTCTGCCAAGCAGCTTCACTGACCATCGCGAGGGAGAAGCACCGTGCCCCTGCCCCGGCAGCGAGGATTGACCGAGCAGGCCACGAATACGGCCATCGACACTGCCTGCCGCCTGGTGGCTTCCATCGATCAGGAACGAGTTCTCCGACATCGCCGACCGGGCGACGAAGGACCAGATGACCTACCGCGGCTTCCTCGCGGAGCTGCTGATGGCCGAGTGCGACGACCGGTCCCGGCGCCGGTCGGAGCGGCGGATCAAGGCGGCTGGCTTCCCCCGGGACAAGTCGTTGCGGAACTTCGGCTTCGAGGCGAACCCGAACATCGACGCAGCCACCATCCACACGCTGGCCAGCTGCGAGTGAATCAAGAAGAGTCAGCCGCTCTGCCTGATCGGCGACTCAGGGACGGGCAGGTCGCACATGCTGATCGCGCCGGGAACCGAGGCGGCGATGGCCGGCTACCGGGTCAAGTACGTGCTGGCGACGAAGCTGGTGAACGAGCTCGTCGAGGCCGCCGACGAGAAGCAGCTGACCAAGACGATCGCCCGCTACGGGCGCGCATTGATCTTTTGTGCATCGACGAGCTCGGCTACATGGAACTCGACCGCCGCGGGGCCGAACTCCTCTTCCAGGTCCTGACGGAACGCGAGGAGACGTGGGCCTCTTGGTAGAAGTCGGCTTGGCGGCGGTGCATTTCCCGCTTGGCCTCGACGAACGCCTGCCGGAGCTCGTCATCGGATGGCGGGGTGCTCAAGGGCCGTTCTGCGTCAGGCAGTTGTGACGTCGGGGAGCCGTGTCCGGTCGACGCGGTCAGCGAGATAGATCATGACGCCTTCGGGTTCCATACCGAGGGCTGCGGCAACGAGTTTGGGGGCGAGGATGTTCACCAGGTCGGCGAGACGGGTGCATCGCAGGGGCCTGGGTGGGATGCCACAGGGGTCCAGGACGTGGCTGACATAGGCAGTCGATGCCGGAGCCCGCCCGGTCTTGGTTATCCGCGTGACCACGACGTGGGGGGGGTGTCAGTGTGCTGGTTCTCGCGGTGGGCCAGGCATCGTTGCAGGACAGACCAGCTGGCCGGGTCCAACGGCACCGGATGCGGGCGCTTGCCCAGGCGGACGGTGCGGTCGGTCGGATCGATGTTGTCCACGCGCAGGAGCCGGACCTCGCGGCTGGAGGCCGCGTGCAGAAGGGCCAGGATGCCGAGCAGGGCTTCGTGGGGGTGCGCGTCGGCAGCGGTGGTCCAGCGGCGGAAGAGCTTGACGCACAGGTGGTGTTGCACTCGTGGCGCGGCACTCAGATGGCAGCGGTTCTTTCTCCTGTCTGATCTGTTGCTTGCGGAGCGCCAGAAGGGAGAGAGCAACAGTTCAGAGCGGGTCTCGCTGGACGCAGTCGGGCAGCAAGAGATCGGTTGTGTCACTGACCTGATCGTCGGTGACGGTCGCTGGCTGGCGGCCGCTCCGCGCGGTCCGGTTCCACCTCTCCGCAGCTCCACGCCCGAAGGGCAGGCTCACCCAGCGCAGCCCGTGGCACTCCGGTCAGGCATCGAGGGTGGGGAGGATATCCGGGGCACCGGTTGGAGCCACCCGTGATCTAATCGCTGCGGTCATCGGGAGAAGGGCGGTCCGTGTCTACACGTGGTGCGCGCGAGAGCGCGACGTCGACGGGCTGCAGCAAGCAAAAACCTCCCGGCTTGTGGGGCAACCCCAACTACCGGATCTTCCTGGGCATTCAGACCCTTTCGGCACTTGGTGACTCTTTCTCCTACGTGGCCATCCCGCTCCTGGTCCTGCACAGCACGGGTTCGGTCGTGCAGATGGGCCTCGTAACCGCTCTGACCGGGGCCGCCTCGATCCTCACCGGGCTGTTCGCCGGTGTGATCGTGGACCGTGCGAACCGGCGTCGGCTCCTGATGCTGGCCGACTGGGCGCGGTGTCTGCTGTTCGCTCTGATCCCGCTGGTCTGGCTCTTCGCCCAGCCGATGTGGCTGATCTACGCGGTGGTCCCGGTCGCGGGCGTCTTTATGATGTTGTTCCGGGTGGCGTACGTGACGGTCGTGCCGGCCATCGTCGGGCCCGATCAGATCACCAGGGCCAACGGTCATCTGTTCGGTACGTATGCGGCCGCCAGCGCCGCGGGTCCGGCGTTGGCGGGCTTCGTCGCTTCTGCCTTCGGCCCGGCCGCGGCAATCGGGATCGACTCTGCCACCTTTGCCTTCTCCGCCCTCGGTATTCTGTTCGTGAAGCTCCGCCCTGCGCGGCAGGATTGTGCTCGCAGCGGGGTTGAACGAGCTGGTGTACGAGCCGAGTTCCTGGCCGGTGTGCGGTTCTTGTGGGCCCACCCGGTGCTACGCCCGCTGACGGTGCTGCTCTCCCTGCTGACCTTTCTCACCTACGGGCTCACCGACCTCATCATCTTCCTCGTCAGGGAGGATCTGGGACATCCGGACAGCACGGTCGGCTTCGTCCTGAGCGCCGGCACCCTGGGAACCTGCCTGGCCTCATTCGCCGTCGCACGCGTACGCCAACGCCTCGGGTTCGGCGCCAGCTGGATCGGCGCCTTCACCCTGTGCGGCAGCGCCATTGTGTGCGTAGGGCTGACGGGCAGCGTTCTGGTGATCGGCTTGTTGGCTGCCGTGATGCTGTTCTGCACCAGCATCGCGGGCACCTGCTCCATGTCGCTGCGTCAGGAAGTGACCCCCAGCCACCTGCTGGGCAGAGTCACCGCCGCGTTCTGGACGACCCACTCCGCGCTGGGCCCGCTGGGCGCGGCCGCCGTCACGGCGTCGGCCGCCGGATTCGGTGTCACCGCCACCTGCCTGGGCATCGGCGTCAGCGTGGTGGGCATCGCCCTAGCCGCAATGCTGACGGGCATCGGGCAGAGCCATCCGGAGCGCCCGGCAGTCCAGGACGCGTGAGAGGGCCTCCCTGTACGACCGCTATCTCGACGGTGGGGTGGCGGAGCCTCCGTCCGAACGCCTCACGGCTTACGTGGCCGCGCTTCCGAAGCAGTGGTGTGACATCACCGAGGACGAGGAAGAGCCCTCGCCCTGGTCGGCCGGGCCGTTGATCGAGAGTGCCAGCGGCCCGCTCATGTACTTCGGGATGGCCTGGAGCAGGGCCGAGGAAGCCTTGACATACGCGGCCGACGTGGCCGACTCGATGGGACTGATCTGTTTCGACGTACAGGAGAACCGGCTCAGGCCCTGAACAGGGCGGCCTACCGGCGGTCACGGACGAGGACTGCGGCCAGGCCGGCGAAGCAGGTCCCGGCTTGGACTGCGCAGGGTCGCGCGGGCGAGCAACCCGGCCGGCGCGACGGCGATATGGGTACGTGACCGCCTTGATGGACTGTGGTGCGACGAGGACTTCGCCCGCCTCTCGCCCGCTCAACTGGCCACCGTCGGTGTGCCGCAGTTCGTGCTCGGCCTGTCGGACCGGCAATCCGCCGAGTCAGTCCGCTGTCGCATCGACTTCGCTACGCCAGGGCCATGGAGCTGGACGATCCCGGCTTTCGTCACAGTGTGCTGGCTGACTTCCGTGACCGTCTCGCAGAAGACGACCGTGTGGCGGCGTAGGCGGAATCGCTGATCGTGGCAGGAAGGTAGCCAGTCCGGCCGGGGGCCGGAGGTCTTGTCCCCCGTGCGAGCTACGGCGGGGTGTCCACCGTGAGGTGACGATCTTCGGCCGCCGGATCCGTAGCGTCCGGTGTGGTCCGCGGCGCTCCGGCCACGGCATCGATCAGGGAGTCAACCCGTGAGATTTGTCTGGCAGTTCCTCGCCGTCATGGTGATGTACGCCATTACCGGCAGTGCCATCAGCGCGGTGAAGGACAACGACTGGCTGTCACTCGTCGTCGGTCTCGCGTCGGCCGCGCTCGCGATCCTCGTGTACGCGTGGGTGGTGCGGCGCACCGAGCACCGGGCGGCCCCGGACGTGGCCCGGGAAGGCGCCGTCGCCAAGACCGGCTGGGGGATGCTGATCGGTGTCGGGATGTTCGGGGCCGTCATCGCGAACCTCTACACCGCCGGTCACTACGAGATCGACGGCCTGGCCTCGCCGGTAGGAGCCCTGGGGCTGGTCGGCTTCATGGCGGGGGCGGCCGTGGCGGAGGAAGTGGTCTACCGCGGCGTCCTGTTCCGTCTCATCGAGGAGCGCACCGGCACGTACATCGCGCTCGTGCTTACCGGCGTCGTGTTCGGCCTCTCGCACCTGCTCAACGAGAACGCCACCCTCTGGGGCGCGATCGCCATCGCCGTCGAGGCCGGCTTCATGCTCGCCGCCGCGTACGCCGCCACCCGCAACCTGTGGGTCCCCATCGGCGTGCACTTCGGCTGGAACTTCGCCGCGGCCGGCATCTTCAGCACCGAGGTGTCCGGCAACGGAGCCAACCAGGGGCTGCTCGACACCGCGACATCGGGCCCGACGCTGCTCACCGGCGGCGAGTTCGGACCGGAGGGCAGCGTGTACGCCGTCAGTTTCGGGGCGATGCTGACGATCGTGTTCCTGTGGCTGGCCCACCGGCGCGGCAACATCAAGGCCCGCACGCGGCGCGCCGTGCGTGTCGACTCCCCCGCTACACTTTCCCGGTGATCGATCGTCGGCGGGTTGCGGAGCTGTGGCACCGGCTCGATGTCACGGTCCGCGACCTTCCGCTGGGGGTAGTGCTCATCGCCCTGTCGCTCGTTCCCGGATTCCGCGGGAACGGCACGGAGGTCGGCGGACTGGCGACCCAGCCCCTCGACGCGCTGGGCGGCGTGGCGCTCGCACTCCAGTGCCTACCGCTCGCCCTTCGCCGACGGTGGCCGGCGCTCTGCCTCGCCCTGGTCGCAGCGGGCTTCGCTGTCGACCAGCTGGGCGGCTACCACCTGATCGCGGGTATCGCGCTGCCCATCGCGCTGCTGAGCGCGGGGTCCTACCTGGAGCGGTACCGGCGCGTGACCCTGCTCGTCCTGACCGCCGCGTACGTGCCGCTGGCGGTCGGGCTCCACCGGCGCGGTCCGGGCGAACCGCCGAGCGAGTTCGTGTCGTTCTACCTGGCGCTCGCGCTCACGTGGGGTATCGGTGTCTGGATGCGCTCCGCGCGGGCCGCGGAGGCCGAACACCGTGACCGTGTCGCCGCCGACGCCCGCGCCGCCGAACGCACCCGCATCGCCCGCGAGTTGCACGACGTCGTGACCCACCACGTGACGGCGATGGTCGTCCAGGCGGAGGCGGCACGGTATCTGACCGCCGCGCCGGAACGCCTCGACCAGACACTGTCCGCCGTCAGCGACACCGGCCGGCGGGCCATCACCGACCTGCGGCACCTGCTCGACCTGCTCAACCCGGACCACGCAACCGGCCACGGCACCGAGCCCAGGACGCCGCCCGTCGGCAGGCTGCTCACCCTCGTCGAGCAGACGCGGCGGGCCGGGCAGCCGGTGGAATTCACCGAGGAGGGCACACCGCCCACGTCGACCGGCAGCGCCGAGCTCGTGGCCTACCGGGTCGTGCAGGAGGCTCTGACCAATGCCCTCAAGTACGACCACGGCAGCCGCACCTCGGTCATGGTCCACCATGGAGAAAGAGAAATCACCGTCGATGTCGGCACGGACGGGTCCGGTTCGCGGGCCGCGTCGCCCGGCGGAAGCGGCCGGGGCCTGACCGGCCTGCGCGAACGGGTCGACGTCCTGGGCGGCGACTTCAGCGCGGAGTGCCGGGCAAGCGGCGGCTTCATCGTCCGGGCCCGCATACCCGTGGGGAGCCCGTCATGAGCACGCCGGTCCGGGTCCTGGTCTGCGACGACCAGGTACTGATCCGCACCGGGCTGGCGACAATCATCGACGCCCAGCCCGACCTGGAGGTGGCAGGCGAGTGCGGGGACGGACAGACCGCGGTCGACCTGGCCCGCAAACTGCGCCCGGACGTCGTGGTGATGGACGTACGCATGCCGGTGCTCGACGGCATCGAGGCCACCCGCCTGCTGGCCGGCGCGCCAGTGGCGCACCCCGTCAAGGTGCTCGTGGTGACGACGTTCAACCTGGACGAGTACGTCTACGAGGCGCTGCGCGCCGGAGCCAGCGGGTTCCTGCTCAAGGACGCGCCGCCGGACCGGCTGCTGCACGGCATCCGGACGGTGGCGATGGGCGCGGCACTGCTGGACCCCGACGTGACGCGCCGGCTCGTGGGCCGCTACGCCGCCCGAATCCGGCCCCCGCGCGGCACACCGCAGGACATCCCGCTGACCCCCCGGGAGACGGAGGTCCTGCGCCTCATCGCGGACGGCCTGTCCAACAGCGAGATCGCCGCGGCCCTCGTGATCAGCCCCGAGACCGTCAAGACCTTCGTGTCCCGCATCCTCACCAAACTCGGTCTGCGCGACCGCGTGCAGGCGGTCGTCTACGCCTACCGCCACGGCCTGGTGACCTGACGCGCCGCTCGGGTATCGGCGTCGGACCCGTCGACCTCTCCATGCCACACGCACCGGGCGATCGCGGATCACATGCGCACCGATCTCGTCATTGACGCTGTGGCCGTCGGCAGCCCTGCCGACAGGCGGACATGCTTCTATCAGCGACCATCCGGTGCCGCCAGGTCCGGCGACAGCAGCCCCCGGATCATCAAGGACAGGGGCAACGAGTCATACCGGCCCCGAAGGCCACGAACCCAGTTCGGGCTCTACTCGGAAGGTATTGGGCTGCCCCCGGACCAGGCCGCCGCCTTCACCGCAGTCAGGCCCGATCAGTCGCCGAGCACGCCGACCTGCTCATCCGCCGCCGACTGGCTCACCGAAGCCGACAGCAACCAGGGACAACTGCGCGGACGGCTCGCCGAACGCGTCCTGCCGCTGTCCGGCCTGCGGTAAGACTCTTGTCGCGGCGCCCCGGCACCCGGGGCGGCCTCCGGTCGGCGAAGCCGTCGAGGAAACGACGGAGGCTACGCCCGCCGCCGCCCCGGCAGTCAATGTCTGCGCTCCCGCTGCGCAGGGCCCCGCCCGGCAGGCGCGCAGCAGGCGGTCTACGGGGTCGAGCCGGCGACGTCGTACCGATTGGGACCGGGCGACGGCAACGACGCGGGGACATGCCCGCCAACCGCCCTGCCCGGCGTATCCACCGCCCGCCCAGCCAGCACCGGGCACGTCCATACGCAGGCGGCCGCCTGCCACTGCCGCAACCAGCCGGCGACACGGCGGCCCGCGTCTCAACGCACCCTGCCCGCGAGGACTCGCGCGCAGCACCCGGGCAGATCCAACTCGCCGTCGGCCCGGCCGCGCGCTGCCGGTCAGGGGATGACCGGCACGGTCTCGGCGCTGTTGGCCGACCAGTTGGTGACGATGGGCTTGTCGACGGTGGCGGGCTCGGGCAGCTTCAGCTCGGCGGGGTTGGAGTCGTCCTCGGTCAGCGCGACGATGACGCTTTCGAACTCGATGCCGCCGTCGGTGTCGGTGGTCTTGGGGCTGATGCCGCTATAGGCGACCGAGGAGCCGGTGAGCTTGATGGGGTCTTCGCCGCCCTGCCCGACGGGGGACGCCACGCCTTCCGTACCGGAACCGAAGGACACACTGGGGGTATTGACGTCCAGGTAGCAGGTTATGCCGGACTTGGCCTTGGCGGTGACCAGGTAGTAGCCGCCGGCCTGGGACTTGGACGAGAGCGTGAAGCTCACATCGTTGGTGCCGCAGGACTGCCCGTAACCGCTCTTCCCGTCACTCCCGTTCGCGTCCGAGCCGGAGTCGGCTTTGCCGCTGGTGTCACCGGAGCCGGAACCGGAACCGCCGGACGAGCTGTCCTTCGCCGAGCTCTCGCTCCCGCCGCTCTTGGAGGAGGAGGCCTCGGACGTACCGGCCCCCGTAGTGTCCTCGGGACCGCACGCGGTGACGGTGGCGGCCAGGACCGTCACCGCAGCGGCGGCCAGGACCAGACGGGCAGAACGGGCGGCACGACGCGAACGCATGATGAACTCCAGGACCAGTCGGTAGCGGTGTCTCCTGCTGACACCACCGACACTAAGACCGCCGCGATCTTCAACTGATCCTGAAAACGTCCGGGTTCCGTCTCAGAAACCCCGGCCGCCCACGAGACGGACCCGCAACGCGGTGCCCGCGGCTGACGCCAGGCCCCAAGAGTGCTGGGCCCCACGGCATTCGGGCCATGCCCGACGGCTCAGCGCAGGGCATGTGCGCCTCGCCGAATACACCGGACCCTCCAGCGTCATCCGTATCGTCGCGTGATCCGTACTGTCGAGCGATGTGATCACTCGATCGTGAGTTCTTCCGCCCTCCGGCCGACAACGGCGGGATGCTCGCAAGGGCGGCGCGTGACCAGCGCCGTCCGGATGTCCATTGGGGCGGGGGCGTGGCATGAAACAGTCAGCGGAACGGCGCGGAAGCCTGGACGGCCAGGCGGTACTGCTGGTGGCCGGACTGGCCGATCTGACGGTGAGCACGCTGGGGTCGGCGTTGGGGACGGTTCGCGGGGTGCTGCGACGCTCCGACGCCGCCGAGTTGGCGACGGAGGCCGAGCGTGAACTTCTGGCGCGCGGCCGCCTGGTGATCGACCGGTACGCGACCGTGCCCCCGGCGCACCTGGAGGTGCTGGCCCAGCGGGCACTGGCTCGACAGGCCGCCGATGACGTCTGAGGCGTGGGAGCCGGACGCGTTCAAGGCCCGCGTCGACGAGACGCTGCGCCGGTTCGTCGCTGAGGAGGCAGACCAATTCGTGGCCATTGATCCGCTCCTGGGCCCGGTGGCCGGGCAACTGGAGGCGGCGGTCGCGGACGGCAAACGGCTGCGGGCGGCCTTTTGCTACTGGGGCTGGCGCGCGGTGGGGCAGCCCGACAACGACGCCTTGGTGCGGGCAGCGGCCTCCATGGAGCTCGTGCACGCCGCGGCCGTCGTGCACGACGACCTCATCGACGACAGCCCGCTGCGGCACGGGCGGCCCACAGCGCACCGCGCCCTGCGCGGCGCCGTACGCCGTCGCCCGCGCGCCGACGCCGCGGCGAGGTCGTTGGCGATGCTGGTGGGAGACCTGCTGATGGCGCTGGCCGGACATCTCTTCACCACCAGCGGGCTGCCCGCCGCCTACCTGGCCCGCGCCCGCCCGGTCTGGTCGGTGATGGCCCGCGAGCTGATCGCGGGAGAGTGTCTGGAGATCCTGCGCACCGGATCCGGTCCGGACATCACGGCGTCGCTGAAAGTGATCCGCTACAAGACCGCGAAGTACACCGTCGAGCAACCCCTGCTCATCGGCGGGACTCTGGCCGGCGCTGGGCCCCGCCTGCGCGAGGGCTACGCAGCGTATGGGCTGCCGCTGGGCGAGGCGTTCCAGCTCCGGGACGACCTGCTCGGCCTCTTCGGAAACCCGGAATTGACCGGTAAGGCCAACGCCGACGACGTGCGTGGCCACCGGCCGACAGCCCTGCTCGCGGAGACTTGGCGCCTGGCCGGCGACGACGAACGGGAGCGGCTGCGTGCCCTTCTCGGCAAGCGCGACCTGGGCGCGGAGGGCCTGCAAGAGGTGCGCCAAGTGATGGACAGCCTTGGGGCGCCTGCCCGCATCGAAGCCATGATCAACACGCGGGTCGAGGAAGCGCTCGACGCCCTGCACACCCTGGATGTGCCGACGCACGCCACAACCGCCCTGACCGTATTGGCGCGTTCGGCGGCCCTCCGCCTGTCCTGACTCGCGCACCGGGACGGGGTGAACCTGCCTTCCTGGCCCGCCGCTGCCGGCCGGCCCCGCAGCAGACACATGTATGGACGCAGCAGATGCAGAAAACGAGGACCCCGCCATGATCTACACCGAGGCATCGATGGACTCCTTGCGGCAGACGGGGGACGCGCTCGCCGACGCCACTGTCGCCGAACTCTTCGAACGCGGCCAGGTCGGCACGTTCAACACCCTGATGCGATACGTCTCCACCGCCGGCTCACCCCTGCCGGAAGGGCTTCCGGACGTCGCTCGCGAATACCTCGAAGCGACCCGTACCCCGCCGGCGTGGGTGGACTGGGGAGAGATGGAGAAGGCCCGGCTGTTCTTCATCGACAACAACGTGCACATCTCCACCGCGCTGTCCTTCGCCTCCATGCCCGCCTGCTACGTCGTCCCGCACGTGGCGAAGCTGCTGTCGACCACCCATGGACTGAAGTACCCGTCCAAACGGATGGCGGAGACCGGGCAGTTCACCGTCTACCTCATGCAGCCCGACGCCTTCGAAAGCGGCAGCCGCTTCATTCCAGCCGCCCAGAAGGTCCGCCTGCTGCACGCCTCCATCCGCCACCACCTCACCCGCGAGAACCGGTGGGAAACCAGCGTGCTCGGGACGCCGATCTGTCAGGAGGACATGATCGGCGGACAGATGTTCTTCTCGATGCTCGTGCTGGACAGCCTCCACCGCCTGGGCATCCACATGTCGACAGAAGGCGCGGAAGCGTACTACTACGCCTGGCGCGTGGTCGGCGCCATGCTCGGCGTCGACCAGGAAGCCGTCCCCACGACCGTCGACGACGCCCGCCGCTTCCTCGACCTGTACATGGTCCGGCACATGGGGCCCTCAGAGGAAGGCGCGCATCTGACCCGGCAACTCATCGACCTGTACGAGGAAGTGGTGCCCGGGACCGTGCTCGACCCGATCGTCTCCGCCCTCATCCGCTTCCTCGTCGGAGACACCTGCGCCGACTGGCTGGCAGTTCCCCGCACCCCGTGGGACACCGTCGTCAAGACCGTGCCCCATCTCCTGGGCGTACTGGAGACGATCGAGGACCGCTCCCCCCTCGGCGCCTGGGCGCTGGACCGCCTCGGCCATCTGACCAGCGTTCTCGAACTGTCCTCCCTCACCCGCGGACGCGTCATGCACTACGCCATCCCCGAGCAGCTCAAAAAGGATTTCGGCGTCTCCAACGCGGTCCCCCGCACCCACCGGTGGACCCCACCAGCCGCCACGGTCCACTGACCGCCAGTCTCTCACCGGCGCAGAGGGGGACGCGTAGACAGTCGCCGACCTGGCTGGCCAAACGGCTTCAAGGCCGTAACCGCCAGTCGACACGAGGGCGGCCTGGAAGGCGTCATCCGTGGACAGCGGCGCCGCACCACGATTCCTGAGCCGTCCGCACCCCGGCCGCCCGGACTGGTCAACCGCCGCTTCGCGGCGAGCCAGCCCGACCAGCACTGGGTCACCGACCTCACCTATATCCGCACCCGGACGGGCTGGGTCTACGTTGCCTTCGTCCCGGACGTGTACTCGCAGATGATTGTCGGGGGCAACTCGTCACCCACATGCGCACCGATCCCCCCTGCTCGCACGGGAGATGGCCTTGCGGAGGCAGGGAAGACTGGCGGCACCAACTCCCCGGCGTATCTGGTCTGGCTGTACGCCGAGGAGAGTTCGTCATACAGCCAGCCGGACTTCTCGCCCCTCGTTCATCGACTGCCTGGCTGGACGAGTTGAGTACGGTCCCATCAGGTGCCGTCAGCGGTCTTCGGCAGCGAGGTGCTGCAGCATCTGCTGCTGGTGGCGGTGGCCGACCGTCTCGTAGCCAAGGACGGTGACGAAGGGGGCGAGCATGACCACGAGCAGGCAGACCGCGATCGCGACGCCCGCGACGGCCAGGAGGACCGCGGCCAGGAGGACGGCGAGGGTGAGGGAGATCAGGAGCACGTGGAACCGGTCTGCCGCCGACAGCAGCAGGGTGTGCAGCAGATAGACCATCAGCAGGTAGAGGCCGACCGGGAGGGCCAGGGACAGGACCACGGCCACGTCACCGAGCTTTGAGTGATGTTCGAGGTGGAGGCCGGCCACGTGCAGTCCGGCGCCGGCGCCGGCGATGCCGATGAACAGGGGGATGTGTCCGTAGCCGAAGAGGTATCCGCGGCTGCGGCGGTGGACGAGGATGTCACCGAACGGCGTGGCGAAGTAGACCCACCACATGCCGAAGGTCAGGCCGACACCGGCGATGACTACAGCGATCGCGTTGCCGGTCCAGTGCGTGCCATCCGCCCCGCCGAGCAGTTCGCCCGAGGAGGCGACAGTGCCCACGACGCCCTCGCCGAGCACGATGATGGCGAACAGGCCGTAGCGCTCGGCGACGTGGTGCGGGTGCCAGGGAGTGCCCCCCGCGGAGCCCTGGGCGAGCAGCGGCAGGCCCAGTTCCAGCGCCCCGAGGACGATGAAGGCGGTGAACACGGCGGCCAGCGGGAGAGCGGTGAAGGCGATGACGATCCAGCCGATCTGGACGATCGCAGTCCAGCGGATGTTGGCCATGCCGACGTCGTGAAAGGCGGGAGAGTCGTGGGCGGCACGCCACCACTGGACCAGCATGGCGATGCGCATGACGACGTAGCCGAGCACCATGACCCGTAGTTCGAGGTGCTCGCCCTCCTCCACGGAGTGGAACATCGTGGGCAGACCGAGGGAGAAGACAACGACGCCGATCATCTGGACCATCGTCAGGGCGCGATAGAGCCAGTCATCGGTGCCGAAGGCGGAGGCGAACCAGCTGAAGCTGATCCAGGCGACGCTGATCGCGAACATCGCGAGCACGAACGCGGTGACCGCCTGCCCGGCGTGGCCACCGGCGACCATCTCTGCGAAGCGGGACGAAGCGGTGCCGACGGCGACGACGAAGGTGAGGTCGAACAGGAGCTCCAGTGGCGTGGAGACCCGCCCGTGTTCCCCCGGGTCGCGTCCGGTCATCGGGATCAGCCGATGCGACAGCCGGGCGATACCGGGACTGTCGGGGTTCTCGTGCTTGGCGGGGCGCTGTTGCCTGTCGGGCTGGTGGTGATCACTCATGCCCATCATCATGTCTGCCGTCTGCCGGTTCGAGCCGCACGGCCCGCTATATACGGCTGCCTCATCGGCGCAGACATGCGCACCGGGCAAGTCCCGGCGAACCCGCGGCCGACGTCGGCCGCGTCATGCAGCGGCTGAAACGGTCAGTTAGCCGATGTCCTGCATCAGGAGGCACGACTCGTTCGGCTGGATCGTGTCAGCCCGGGGCTGCGGCACTCAGAGGATCTGCCGGATCAGGTGATGTCGAGGGTTGTCAGGGGCGGGCGGCGTAGCGGCTGTGCTGGCGCAGGCCGGTAGCAATGGTGTCGTAGGCGGGGAGGCGGAGTGCGCCGGTGGCCGGTTCGCGCAGCGTGGCCGTGGCCCGGCGCCCTTTGCGTGACAGGAGCCGGTGCCGGCTCGACGCGATGTCCCGGAGCCTGTCGGGTACGGCGGCGATCCACAATTTCGGGCCGGGCCGGCGTGGCTGACACGGGCGCGCAGCATGTCGTCGGCTCTCCCCGCCGGGCGCGAGCGGCGGGGACATCGCGGCGCGAGGGATCAGGAGGTGACAACCGTGTCCTTCATGCGTGCGTACCGGGGACCGGCCAGGGGCGGTGGGCAGGTGCCCCTGGCCGGAGCGGGAGCGCGATGGTGCGCTTCGGGCAGGCAACCGCAGCGGGGCGCGGTCAGTTGCAGGCGTGGCCCCAGCCCATCTCGGGGCGCCAGGTCTTGCTGCTCGCGCTCCCGCCCTGCTTCTTCCAGGTGAACTTCGCCTGTACCTGGAAACTGTTCGTCGGCCACCTGCACGGGTTGACCGACGAGGTGCCGGCCAGGTCCTGGGTGCGGTGCCAGCCGTCGCTGTCCTTGGCGGACTTCACCGTCAGCGTCCTGGTGCCGTTGAAGCGCAGGAGCTTCACGTCGTTGACCGCGACCGTGTAGTTGCCACCCCCGGCGGTGTCGGTGATCTTCGCCCGTGCCCGGTAGGTGTCGGCCTCGTCGTCCCACCATACGGTCGCACAGCGCTTGACCTGCTTGCCGTAGCACTCCCAGGTGCTGTCCGCGGACGCCATGGACGGTGTGAAGACGATCGATGCGCCCACCGCTGCGGCGGTGAGCCCAGTAGCCGTGCCGATCCGGCCGAGTTGCTTGAGCCTCATGAGGTTCCCTTCCGATGTCCCGCGGCCGTTGGACGGCCGCCGGGTCTCCAGCGCTTGGCGACGGGAACGCTAGCCGGGAATCAGGGGTGAACCCTGAGGCGTGCGGTGCTGTTGCGCAGCCGTGACAACTTCCGGATTCGGCTCCCGCCGCCAGCCGATCGAGTTCCGGATCTTCCAGGGCGCGAGCGACGGTCGGCCAGGAGGTGACGTCTGGGCAGTACCCGGCGTGCTTGGTGGAGCCGGCGCTCTTCGGGTGAAACGACTCCCGACTGAGGCACTGGTCGTTGGCGGCGGCACCTCACAAACAGTCAGCAGGTCCGTGTCCGGTCTACCTCGTATTCGCTGATCAGCCACCGATCCCCCACGGCTGCGGCTTTGGCGGTCACCGGCCTTCGGTCGGGCTCCTGGGAACCCTTTATGACGGCGGACTTGCCCGTCGACTTGTAGACGGTGTCCGACGGGCTGCTGTCGAGGCAGTCGGAGAGGACGGCCGTCTTCGGCTTTCCGTGCAGGTCGACCGAGTTGATCCCGGGAGCGGTGCGCGGCTCGCCGACGACCTTCAGGCCCCGTTGTTTGTACCAGTCGAGCGTGACCAGCACGCCGCCCGTGCGTACTTCTGCAGGCTGGCGTTGTCGAGCTTCCCGGTGCGATACGCCTCGGTTTCCACCGTGTGCATCCCCTCATATGCAGCCAGGATCTGCCCCTTGGCCTTTTCCTCGGCGGACTTGGAGGGTGTCGCTTTCGGTGATGCCGTCTTCTCGGGTGCGGGGGCGGACTTGGCTGAGTCGCCGGTGGAGGAGCACCTTGCTGCGCCGCCCACCAGTAGCGCGGCGACGACGGCCGCGCGGCTCTCGCCGACCGCGATCGTGGCCTGTCATGCCCCAGATGCATCTGTGTTTCCCCTGTCTCGTCTGCCAGTTGACGACACGCTAGATGGATTCCATCCGCGTCGGCGGATCAAGGCTGAGCAGTTCGTGCAAGCCGCGGGGCGGGAGGCAGCCGCCCGACCAGATCGGCACCACCACGGTCGCGGGCAGTGTGATCGGATGGTCCGCTGCGCCGGGCACCGAAGAAAAGCGGGTGCAGTGGCTCCGGGTTGTCGTTAGAACGAGGGCATGGGTTTGTGGGCCGACACGTTCATCGCACCTTTGTCGCCGTCGCTCCTTGCGCCGGAGGACTTCGAGCGCCTGGTCGTGGACCTCGGCCGGGAGCGGCTGGTGCGCACGCCGTGGATGCTGCTGGCCGGCTCACTGTGCGTGAATGCCGGACTGGGCTGGGGTGGCGTCGTGGGGCGGGCCCGGTTCGAACCGCCCGCGATCGGGACGGAACTCCTCTCCGAGGACGGCGTTCCCGGCCCGGACAGCGAGCCGCCCCCGTGGGGAGTCTCGGTCGAGCGGGCGGTCTTCTTGGCCCGCGGCGAAAGACTCGACGACCTGGCGCCCGCCCTGCGCGACGCCCCCTACGGCCAACAGGACATCGCCGTCGCCTTCCACTGCCTCGACTTCACCAACCCAGCGATCCTGGACCACTACTGGTACGAGGACGAGCGCACCATGCTGGCCTGCTACGCACTGGCCGCGCCGCAGAACCGGCCGCTGGAGGCGGACACCAGGGGCCGCTCCGGGGGCCCCGTGCACCCCGTGCAGACCTGCGTGATCAACACGTGGAAACACGGCGACGGCCCCGCCTGCCCCGCCATCAAAACGGTGGCCGCCCGGCACCTCGGCCCCGCACTGGTCACCGGCGACACCCAGGGATGACTTTCGCCTCGCACCCGGCACCGGCTGTCGGCGGTCAGTGGGAATTCCCGGCGGCGGCCACTTTAGCGGGGAGCTGTCGGGCCGCCGGTGGCCACTCTGCGTTCCCCGATGGTTCGTCGTTCCTGATCCCTCCCGGCGGCAGCCAGGGCCCGGCTCCAGTGGCACCGCCTGGATGGGGTGTTGCACATGCCGTAGCGGCATGTGGTGGGGTCGGGGCACCACGGCACGAAAGGCTCCATCTGCGATGTACCCCTCCCTCACGCCTCCCCGGCAGGTCAAGATCGGTGATGCCGCTGCGTTCGCCGGGATCACCCCACGCGCCATCCGCCACTACCACGAGATCGGTCTGCTGGCGGAGCCAGAGCGCGGCGGGGACGGCCGCCGCCGCTACGGCTATGACGACATGATCCGCCTGCTGTGGATCCGCAAGATGGCTGATGCCGGTATCAGCCTGGACGACATGCGGGTCGCCTTCGGCGAAGCCCGGGACGAAGCTGGAGACGAAGCCCTGGACCAAGCCCCGGATATCGAGTCGGTCCTGAGCAGGCTGGAGGAAACCCTGGCGGCGCAGGAGGCCGCCATCAAACGTCGGCGCGCGGCTGTCCAGCACCTGCAGGCGGTGGGCAACCCGCTGGGGCTGCTCTCCGAACTGGTCACGGACCGGCTCAGCCACCTGCCCCCGGGCGCGTTGCGCCCCTGCGATCTGGACGCCCTGCTGGTCACGGAACGGATCTTCGGGCCGCTGGGCGCCGCCATCCAGGCCGGCACGTTCATCGTGCTGGCCACCCACCCCGGCCTGCGGGCCGAGGAGGACCGTCTTGAGGCGGCCGAGGCCGCCCTCGACGACGGCGTCGAACCCGACGACCCGCGCGTCGAAGAGCTCGCCGTACAGCGATGCGCTCACCAAATGGCCCTCAATCAGGCCATCGAGGCAGTTGGCCTCGACGCGGCCGAGGAGAAGATCTTCGAGATCTACGACGCCGACCTGCAAGGGGAGGAGGGCACAGAGATGAGTGCCGCCTCAGCGATCACCAAGATGCCTTACGACTTCTCTCCTGCCCGGACACGCTGCATGGAACTCGCCGGACGGCTCTTCGGCGAGGCCCTTGCCGACGCCCACTCCGCGGACAGCTGATCGCCCGTGCCTGGCACCGACGTGGCCCGACAACCGGTCACGTTCATCCGCATGAGGCCGATCGGGCCAGACGTCGAGCCCGAGCCGTAACCAGGAGTGACATCACAACTGGCCGTACGTGGGATTTCGAACTGGCCGCTGACAACCGGCTCCGGATACTTCTGTACTTGTCAGGAAGTTACCCAGCCGGACGAGCGTTACTTTGCAACAAGTCAAAAAGTTTCACCGGCCGCCGCTCCGCACCGCACCGCACCCGTCTGTTGCCGTCAGAACCCAGTGCAGGCCCGGGAGAGCAGTTCTCATCCCGGGCCCGCGTGCACGCCAGGTTCAACGACCGGCACGCCGCCGCGCAGTCACGACCCGCTGGCGGTGTACCCCACGCCCTGCTCACCGCCGTCGGGCGGAGGCTGGGCATAGCCATACTGGCTGACGCACACCCCGGCCTCGCCCGGAATGCGGTAAGGCTCGCTGGGGCCAATGGCGTTCAGATGCGCGGCGATCGCGTACGCCACGGCACTGGCCGTCTCGGCGTGCAAGGTGATGCGATCCACGCCCGGCTGGGCCAGGGCGGTGATGAGCTCGCGGGCCCTCGCCTTCGTCAGCCGCTTCGCGGCCGTCGCGGAAGGACCCCTGTACGGACGCCCGCGTCACCCACCGGGCCCCGGTCGGTGACGCGGGAAGCCGGACACGCTCAGCGGCGGCTGGGGGTCCGTACCCCGCGACACGATCATTTGTGGTCGACGTACCACTTCGTGCAGCTCTTGCCCCCGCTCTTCGGGAAGAGACAGGTACGCACGGCGTAGCTGTAGCCGTCGCCGGTCTGCAGCCGCACAGCACGCGTCGCCAGCTGGTCTTCGACGTTTGCCTCGTAGACGTTCGCCGTGTCCCCGCAATTGTCGTAACAGCCCACCGTGGCGGGATGCTGCGGCCTGCTGGTCATCTTGAACTTCTAGTCGCTGCGGCATCGGCTTTCGGCCCGTTGATCGACGCCACCTCGATCGTCGCCGGTGCCCTGATCGCCGCAGCAGGCACCGGGGGCATTCTGGTCGCCCTGTTCCGCCTGCACGACCCCGCCCCGCCGGGCGACGACGCGCTGGTGGGTGAGGGTGATCTGCGCGAGGCTCCGGCCGGTGAGCAGCCTTGGCGTTCCCGATGGGAGCTGCCCCCCGGGTAAGCGGCCGGCGCTCCGAGCTCACTGGTCCGGTGCACCGGCGGCTTCTGCCCGGGATGGAGCGGGCAGTGCGAAGGCGAGGGCTGCAACTGTCGTACACACGGCTGCGATGACCAGGAACACCGCGCGATAGGAGGAGGGCGTGTCGGTGGTCGCCGCGGCGAGGGTGACCAGGGCGGCCAGGCCGACGGCGCCGCCGATCTGCCGGGTGGCGTTCATCAGCCCCGAGGCCGCGCCCGCGTCCTGTGCGGCGATGCCGGAGGTGACGGTGGTGGTGATAGGGGTGATCAGCAGGCCCATCCCGGCCGACATCACGATCGCGGGCCCCAGCAGGCCCTCCACGTAGGTGCTGTCGGCGCCGATCCGGCTCTGCCACACGAACCCCGCCGCGGCCAGCAGCGCGGCCAGCACGATCAGAACCCGGGGCCCGGTGCGGCGCATCATGGCGGGGGCGAGGCGGGCCCCGGCGATGCCCACCAGGGTGTGCGGCAGGAAGGCGACGCCGGTGGCGAGCGCCCCGTAGTGCAGGACGTCTTGCATGTAGAGGGAGAGGAAGTACCACATGGGGATGAAGCAGGCCCCCGCCAGCAGCATTACCGCATTGCCCGCCCAGATGGGCCGCATCCGCACCAAGTGCGGCGGCATGAGCGGTGCCGCGGCGTAGCGGACTTCGATCACTGCCAAGGCGGTCAGTGCCAGGACGCCGACGGCAAGACCGGTCAGGGTGGTTGGCCCGCTCCAGCCGTGATGCTGGGCCTGGGTGACGCCGTAGACGAGGGCGGTGACACCGAGGGTGGCGAGCACCGCGCCGGGCAGGTCCAGCTTCGCGGACCGCGCACGGGAGCGTTCGGCGGGCAGCAGCCGCAGTGCGGCGAGCACGGCGAGGGCGCCGGTGGGCACGTTGATCAGCAGGATCCACCGCCAGGACAGCGACTGGGTGAGTACCCCGCCGATCAGATTGCCCGCCGCCCCGCCCGCCGAGCTGACCGCCGTCCAAATCGCCAACGCCCGCGTACGCACCGGCCCTTCGGCGAAGGTCGTCGTCACGATGGTCAGCGTGGCCGGGGCCAGAACTGCCGCCCCCAAGCCCTGCACGGCCCTCATCGCGACCAGCACGCCGGGAGTAGCGGCCAGCCCGCCCACCAGACTCGAGGCGGCGAACAACACCAGCCCGCACACGAAGACCCGTCGGCGACCGTAGACGTCCGCCAGGCGGCCCCCCAACAGCAGGAACCCGGCGAAGACCAGCGCATAGCCTCCCACCACCCACTGCAGGCCGGCGGCTCTGAAGCCCAACGCGGACTGGATGGAAGGCAGCGCGACGTTCACCACCGAAACGTCGAGCACCACCATGAACTGCGCCGCGCACGCCAGCCACAACACCGCCGCCCGCCCCGCGCCCTCGACCACCGGCTCCGTGTTTGCGTGGCTGCTGATGTCATGCGCTTCGCGAAAATCCATGGCCCTCCCGTCGTCGCTCACCGATTTTTCATCGTACAGCGGTACTATGAAAATGGATGGGCAGTCGAAGTGAAGGGGCTGGAGTGCCGAAACGGGTGGACCACGCTCAGCGCCGGGTGCACGTCATCGACGCTCTGGTGCGCGTGGCTGCGGCCGAGGGCCTGCACGCGGTGACGCTGCGTGCGGTCGCCGCCGAGGCGGGCATGTCTCTGAATCTGGTGCAGTACTACTTCCAGACGAAGGCCCACCTGCTGCACGCCGCACTGGAGCGCCTGGAGCAGCAGAGCCACGCACGGTGGTCGGCCCGCCTGGGCGGCCTGCCGCTCCCGGTAACCGCGCACGCCTTCATCGAGGCGTTCCTGACCGAGGCGCTGCCCACCGACGAGGCAAGCCGTGCCTTTCACCTGGTGTGGACGTCATATGCGGTCCTGGCGATGACCGACCCCGACTTGGCCGCGCAGCCCTTTGCCGCCGGCCCCGACCGCCTGGAGGGACAGCTGGCCGCAGTGCTGCGACAGGCCCAGCGAGAAGGCGCACTGGACCGGCAGCGAAATGCGGCGAACGAGGCCGCCCACCTGCTGTCGCTGAGCCACGGCCTGGGCACCAGCGTCCTGGTCGGCCAGCGCACCGCGGATTCGGCCATGGAGATCCTGCGCGCCCACCTCGAGCGACTGTTCCCGGTCCCGGCGCCGAGCCCGGAATCCGCGGTCGGCCAGGCCCACTGACCCCCCGAGCTGCCATCTCGGGGAAGAGATCAGAGGGCGGGGACGCGGGTAAGGCGTGCACGCAAGGTGGCGGCGAACTCTTCCGCCCGCGCCAGCTGCGTACGCAGCTTCTCCACCTGCTCGGCCGCGTCCTGCTCGTAGCCGCGCACGCGCTCCAGCAGGGCCTCGCGCTCGTCCGCCGCCAGCTCCTCGCCGGAGTCGAGGCGGTCGGTGGCCTCCAGCAGGTCGCGCATCTGGTCCAGAGTGAAGCCGAGGGGCTTCATGCGGCGGATGACCATCAGGCGTGCCACGTCGGACTCGGTGTAGAGGCGGAAGCCGCCCTGCGAGCGGGCCGAGGGGATGACCAGGCCGGTCTCCTCGTAGTGCCTGATCGTGCGCAGCGACAGCTCGGTCCGCGCGGCGACCTCGCCGATCTGCATGTGCTCGCTGCTCACGCGGGCGCCCTTCCTCTTCTTCTGTCGCCAAGGCCACAGGCGGCCAGCGTCGATCTCTACCGTAACGTTAGGGTAGAGTAAATGATCGTCGGGGTCGGCTCCGTGCCGCCCCGCCCTCTATGGTGCGGGATCGTTCCCGTGACCGTCAGCCGTGTCGGGGCCGACGACGCCCCCGGCGAAGTCCGATGCCTGCAGGAGAGAGCGTGCGCATGCCCCAGATGCCCAGCGCCGTCGCCTGCCCGCCGTGACCCTTCGCCCCTGAAGCAGCGCTCGGAGCCCTCGCTCGTACCCGCTGCCGCGTTGTGAACTTCAGCTCGCCGTACGCGGGCTTCGCGGACGGCCACCTGGCCCTCCGGCGCCTTCCCGCACGCCCCCACCACGGCCGGGTGTGCCCGAGCACGACAGGTACCTGTCCTTGTCTACGTCTGCACTGTCCCCGGCCGCGCGGCTGCGCGGCCTCAAGCCCGACTGGCTGAACGACCCGAAGGTCTGGCGCACCGAGGTCCTGGCCGGCCTCGTCGTCGCCCTGGCACTGATCCCCGAGGCGATCTCGTTCTCGATCATCGCCGGGGTCGATCCGGCGATCGGTCTGTTC
>NZ_BMTR01000046.1 GCF_014649775.1 Streptomyces longisporoflavus
GGCCCTGCCTTTATGCCCGCGCCACCAGAAGACCACCCGACTCAGAACCCCGTTCGAGTCACCGGGCGCCACGATCGATACAACAACGGGCACTGAGGTTGCGACGTTCTACGTGTGGCACGACAAACAGGCAGGACAGCTCCGGTGCTCGACCGGTTCTGTGTCCCCGGATGAGCTGCCGTTCAACGGTACCTATGTGGCTTCCGACGACCTCGGTCCGATCATCGAGGGCTTTCTGGCCGACAGCGAGCCAGGCCCCATCACCTGGTCGGACCTGGACGATGCGCAGAGCCTCTCGGAGCACACCAAGACCGAGCGGGAGATCAAGCCCTTCGGTGTCTGGGTCAGCATGTCGGACTGTCAACCCGAGGTACGTGAAAGTCAGTCGCTTCGGTCGCTGATGCGAACCGCCAAGCCCTCCTGAGCTGCGGCTTTCTGAGAGCGACTCAACGCTCAGCCAGAGAAGCCTGGCGGACGGCGTGCACGCACAGGCGGGTGCCGTAGAGGTCGAGGGCGTCGTCGGGGTCCTCGGCGTAGTGATCGGCGACCTCGGCCCACTGGTCCCAGCTGTACAGGCGGGCCAGGCGACGGTCCGTGTCCGTACGGACCGGGGTCTCGGGGGTTGCTCGGGCGAGCCATTCCTGCCAGGCGGCGTTCGACCGGGGGTCCCCGGCGGCAGCCTCCGCGCTTTCGCGGGCGGCGTTCTCGCGGGCCTCGCGCCGTAGCTGGGCCTGGATGAAGGCGGCGGGCCGCGAGGGGCGCCACGTGAGGCACATGCCGATGAGTTCGGCGGCGATCTCGTGAGCGCTCAGGCCACGGTCGAAGTAGGCCCGCAGCGAGAAGGCCAGGCGTCGGAGCGGCTCGCGTTGCGTCCAGTTGACGAGGGCCCGGACCGTGCGGGTCTGGAGGATCTCGCGAGCCACCTGCGCCGGGGAGCGGCGAGTCGTCGTCGACTCGCCGCCGACGGCTGAACGGGACTGGGACTTGCGGGATTTGGTGCGGCTCGCGCGCCTGCGCGGGGTGTAGTTAAAACCCCCCGCCATCTGCACCTTTCCCTTTTCCTCAACCAGAGTCAGGGAAGGGGGCGCACCGCCCTCGGACAGCTGACCCGGAATCTGCCCCGAATCCTGCTCGGAACTGCCCTGTTCGGAGCTACCCCGCTCGCAAGCACTCGGCTCGGAAGCACTCCGCTCCGAACTCTGCTCCGAACTCTGCTCAGGGGCGGCCGGTTGATGCACCACGATCCGCGCGTCGTACCCGGAGCCGACGATCTGATGCCCCATCGCATGGTCGTACGCGGGAGGGATTACAGCGGCGTACACGGTCGCGGTCCCGGCGTACCCGCCAAGGCCCCGCGTACGGCGGACGTTCGTCCTGGTGCCGTGAACAGCCCAGACCAGCGCCCCGAGTTCGCGCAGGACGGCGACGTGGCGCTTGACCGTGGCCCGCGAGAGTCCGAGGCGGGCGGAGGTGCCGTCCAGGCAGTAACGGACGTGGCCGGTGCTGTAGTCCATGCGCTTGGCGAGGTCTTCGGCGACGCGCAGGGTCGTGGCGTTGCCCCGGGGATGGATGCCTGCCGAGAGGAGCCAATGGGCGGCGCGGAGCCAGCGACGGGGGCCGCTGCGCCGGGATTCGGTGTGGGCGAGCTCTTGGGCGGCTCCGCGCGCCAACTGGGCGTTGCCGCCTGGGTGTTGGGGGGACGTTTGCTGCTGTCGGGGTGGATTTCGCGGGGCTGTTTTGGGCAACACCAAACCAGCCCTCGTGGCACTGGCGATGACCGGCTCCTGGACGAGGAAGGGAATGAGGCAAAACGGAACCGCAACTCGGCGCCGCTGAGGCGGCCTTGCCGAGCCGGGTGTGCCTGTTCAGTTGGAGAGGTGCGGGGCGGAGGTCCTCTCTTTCAGGTGGATGCGTCTTTCAGGTGGACGCGCAGGTCGTGAGGTGAGGTCTCAGGGGCCCGTCACCGGCTCTACGAGGACGGCGAGGCGGGCTGACGCCGCCGCCGCGCCTTCAGTTGCGCTATGGCATCGGGCAGTTCGGTCACCCATTGCCCGACGGGGATGCGGATGGCGACGCGCCCGCCGAGGTGCTTGAGGTCGAAGGCCGCACGCTCCGCAGGCGTGGTGATGAGGTACACGGAGTCCTCGAGGACCCACAGCGACGTCTCCGGGGTGGTGTCGGCGTCGGACACGGCCTGTCGCGCCGCTTCGACCGCCATGGACTGCCAGAGCTCCAGGTCCTGCCGGGCGCTGCGGGGGCGGCGTGTGCCGGGCCAGACGATCTGGGACACGAACGCGTAGACGCGCAGGGCCACGACCGAGTCCTCGAAGTGGGGCTCGGTGAGGACGCCTTGGTCGCGGGCCCTCCAGGCCCAGGATTCGCTCAGGCCGGCAGCCGTGGCGACCGCGCTGGTGCTGAGTTGCTCGCTGGTCAGCGACATTGCTCTGACTCTTCCGCTAAGTGTGCTGATCGTGCCCGTAACCCTAGCGCAGACTCGGCCCGGATCTCTCCCGTCACTAGATGGGCGGGCGTGTCGGCAAATAGGACATTTCCGTACGAGAGCCCGTATTTGAGCGGGCGTCACTCGTGTGGGTGACAGTGAGGCCCACTAGGTCGCTCTAGTGTCACAGGGATAGAAACAGCGTTAGTTTGATTGTTTGATCTAGACAGCGTTAGTTGCAGCGTTAGTTATAGCGTTGCAGCCCACGCAACAGGCCACGTTGCAGCGGTCGTTGCAGGCGTCGTTGCACGTCTCTGAAGTGCAGCGATGGCACAAAAAATGAAGGTGGGGTCTGCACGCATCAATGCGTGCAGACCCCACCTTCATCGTCGTCAGAGGCAATCGCGGCCCGCTTAAGGGGAGTTACGCCGCCTCTCGGGCCGCTGCAACGGCCCGTCGGAGGCCAGCATGTCGAGGTAGCAGAGCACGATCACGGAGACAATGTAGGTGCCTTTTCGACCAAAACCTGCCTCCTGCAACGCGACGTTGAGGTTCGCAATCCACTCATAAGCGTCAGGACCCACTCGATAAGTCGAGGGCTGCGCTTTTTCGGTGTCCCAGATCCGTTGCATCGCGAACTCGGTCGCCAGGCTGATGAGTTCGGACATATCTCCCGGTACCAGCCGCAGCGCCGCGTCCAGGTAATGCCCGATCGCCAGCTGGGCGTTGCCGCTCGTCCGGCGGTCCGCATTCACGCGTTCCTTGAGCAGCGCAAGGACATCGGGCGTGATGCGAAACCCGAAGGCTTGCCAAGCACCGGCGTGCAACTTGGCGTCCATGAAACTGTGCCGGACCGCCGCAAGCGCTTCGCCCGGCGCCGCCTCCTGCTGCCGACGGGAACGCGTGGGTGCGGGCGGCACATCGCGAGCAGCACGCTCGTCACGGGGCGCTGCCGTCGCGGGCGCCCGCTCCCCCGCCCCGTTGGCGGAGGGCGCGTTCCTCCGAGGGGCCGCTGAGGCCGCAGACTTCTTCGCCGTGGATGCCTTCTTGGCCCGGGTGCCGGTCGTGCCCCCCGCTTCGGCCCCTCCCCCGGACCCGGCCTCGGCGCCCGCTCCGGTCCTTGCTCCGGTCCCCGGCGGGTCGGTGGCGGAGTCATCGGGCTGGGGCTCGCGCTCCGCGGCGGGCGCGGGAACCGGATCCGCAACAGTGACCGCAGCCTGCGGTGTTACGTCTTCGCCGCCGCGCGGTTGCGGAGCACGCGGCGGCGAAGACGGCCGCGCCTCATCAACGGCCGGCGCGGCGGGAGCGGAATCCCGGCCCACGTCGGGCGTGCCCTGTCCCCCACCGATCCACGAACGGTTGGCGACATCGTCGGCCCCGGCAAGCAACCCCTGGACCAGTTGGGCACCGGCCGGCTTGAACTTCTTCTTCGGGCGCCCCTTGGACTCAGCCACCGGAGCCCTCCAAGTCGATGCGCTCCGGCATCTCCCACTTCTCCGCGGGCTGACCCATGCGCTCCACGAGCTGGCCCATGAGCTCGCTGTACATCTTGCCGGGGGTATGGCTCGCAAAGCGGATCACCGACGGCACTCCGTACGCGAAGGAGTCGCTGATCCGGTTGTCCGTACGGATGTCCGTGCAGAACGGCGCCAGGTCCGCGTCCAGCATGCCGTTACGGATATTGACTTCCTGGGCTTTCCACCGCGAAGGAGGGTTCGAACGGTTGAGGACCGCCCCGAGGTACTGGGGTTCGCACTCGCCGCCGGTCCGGTCCTTGACGTACCGCACCGTTCCCCGGGTCGCCGCGGCACCCTTCAGGGCCGGGTACTCCGGGACGCACACCGTGATGACGTAGTCCGCGGCCGCCAGGGCCGTCGCGGAGAGGGAGGAAACGGCGGGAGGGGTGTCCACGACGACGAAGTCGAACGAGTCGGAGACCTCCATCAGCATCCTGCGAAGGATGGGGGTCGACTGGAAACCCTTCTTATGGATGAGGTCCTGCGCGGCGGTCATGGTTGACTCCTCGCACGCCAACAGGTGGAGCGTGCCCGCGTCTTCCCACTCCTCGAGGAGCTCGCTCCGGTCGAACCAGAGGCTGGACAGATCCATGCGCATGCCCTGCATCCGGGCCTGCAGCACCCAGCCCAGCGAACGGGCCAGTTGCTCCTCCCCCGCCAGATTGACGCCCACAGCCGTTCCGGCCTGGGCCTGAGGGTCCAGGTCGACCGTCAGCACGCGCGCACCGGCCAAGGCCAAGCCTGCAGCGAGGTTGACCGTGGTGCTGGTCTTGCCCACCCCTCCCTTCTGTGTCGCCACGGCGATGACCTTCATCGCGTGCCCGCCTCTCTCTGGTGCGTCGGTTGTCTCGTCAGCCCACATGTGTCACACGGAAGTTAGAGTTCCGCTACCCGTCTGTCTCGGGAGGGTGAGCAGCCTGTTTGACCGATTCACCCGAGATTAGGACTTGCCTGCTCGCTCTGTTCCTCTAGTGACACGGGATATCAGGCTTGACGATAACAGGACCGGATCTCCGAGGTGCGTGTGACGCGCGCGCCGGTCGAGAACGGATCCGCACAAGTGCTAGGACGCGCGCACGTCGCGGCCTCGCGGGCGGGGGCGCGGGACTCCCCCAGGGTGCACCCAGGGCTCGACCGAAGTACTCGACAGATAGTTCGACGCAACGTGCGTTGCATGGTTCGTGAGTAACTCAGTGGCATGCATCCATCGTTCGCAAGCTAGAAACAGCGTTAGTTAGTTGGTTCGTTTGTTTGATTGTTCCAGGGAGAGTTCTAGCGTTAGTTCTAGAGAAACAGACAGCGTACGTTGCAGCGTTCGTGCTGGCAGTGGTGCTTGCGTTGGTTCTAGGCAAACATACAGCGCTAGTTATAGCGTTAGTTGCAGCGTTGCAGTGCTAGTAGCAACACTCAGTGCAGTGCTCGTTGTAGCTATCGTTGCAGGCAACGTAACAAGCAATGCTCCAGAGGGTGTAGCAGGCATCAGACTACGGCTAGATGCGCTCTAAGTTGCAGCTATCGTTGTAGGCATTGGTGCAGTGGGTGTTGCAGCCATGGTTGCAGGAAGTGTTGCAGGCGGGGCGAGGCGAAACAGAGATCGCGAGACCGCGCCGCTCAGCGGAAGCGATATCTATCGTTGCAGCCATCGTTATATCGAGGCGGCTGGGCGGGCTGGAGTGCCTTGTTCGATCTGTTCGAATCTTCGCTGTACGGCATCCTAAGCTCGCGGGGCATTCGTCGACTGGAGCGGCCTACGGCCTCGAGCCCGGCAGGGTCGACCCCTGTGGTGCCCATTCCTCGAACGTACGGACGCCGCACCCTGGGCAGTACGCCGAAGCTAAGCCCCCCGGCCGGTGATCCTCTAACCAAGTGCTCGTGCGAGCATCCCCGCATGAAGCGTTTCGAGACCATCACCCGCATCGCCGCGTCACCGGCGACCGTCTTCGACCTGTCGTTGGACGTGGATCTGCACACCGCGTCCATGGCCGACTCCGGGGAACGGATCGTCGGTGGTGTCCGCGCCGGACGTATGGCGCTCGGGGACACAGTGACCTGGGAGGCGCGGCACTTCGGCGTGCGGTGGAAGATGACCTCCCGCATCAGCGCGTACGACCGGCCCGGAATGTTCGTGGACGAGCAGGTGGCCGGACCGTTCAAGCGGTGGCACCACACGCACTACTTCGCACCGGATGGGCGCGGGGGAACGGTGATGCGTGACGTGATCGAATTCGCGGCGCCATTCGGTCTGGTGGGGGTGGGCGTGGAGACGGTGGCGCTCGGCCGGTACATGCACAAGCTCATCGACATGCGCAATGTGCACGTGAGGGAGTGGGCGGAGGCGGCGTCGGCCTAGGACTGCTCCGCTGCCGGTGACCTGAGCTGCGGGTGGTGATCGCGCAACCAGTCGCCGAGCACGCCGAAGTCGGTGTCGAGGACGCCGGTCTGGGAGTTCACGCGGTGGAGGAGGGCGTGGCCCGGGTGGTGCGCTGATACCCAGGAGCGATCAAGGTCGCTGATCTCGTCGTCGACCCAGATAAAGGGGCGCCCGGCCGCAGTTCTGACGAGCGCCCAGGTCTTCCAGTGCAGCACGCCTCTCTCGTCCTCAACCGGCGCATCGGGCAGACCCGCCACCGGCAGCTCTGCTACTGGCAGCTCCGCCACCGGCAGCTCCGCCAGCCCGAGCAGGGGAGAGATCACCTTGTTCGCATCGCCCATCCACGCAGTGGCCCACATCAGCATGCAGGGCAGAGCCAGCAGACGCGATCCATGCGTACGGTCGACCTTCGTCAGCTGAGGATTCGACGGGCTCTGCCAGCTATCCCACTCATCAAGGGTCGATGGCAGCCGCGCTCCGTCGTATGGCAAGAGCGTCCCGTCGACGTCCAGGAAGAGCAACGGACGCTCCGCACAACAGCCGGCCAAGGTCGACATCGCATACCTCTTCTTCTGCGTCGTACCGTGCGCGTCCTACTGCCGCTGGTTTACCGCGGTAAACCAGCGCGGGGTAGACGGGGTAGAACCGCGAATTCGGACCCGTGCCGATCAGCGAGCGTCCGCAGAGACAACGTCGAGGGCAGCCAGGTCGAAGCCGGCGTCTGTCAGGACTGCGGCGGCAACTCCGCAGCCGACGCGGGAAAGGCCGACGAGGAGGTCGTCGCAGTCGATGTACTCGGACCCGTTCTGCTCGGATCGTGTCTCGGCGACGGAGATCGCTTAGGAGGCGGGTTGCACTGTTCTCTTCCTCGGTGAGACCCCAGAGGCGATGTTCGGTCCGGTTTACCGCGGTAAACCGGCGGCCACGATCGCCCGCACCCATGCCGGTTTACCGCGGTAAACCGAGACGCGGTTCGCTGTCCTTGTCGGACGCGTCCTGTGCCGCGGGGGAGGTTCGGGTCCGTGCTGGTTTACCGCGGTAAACCGGGGGGCTTCTCGTTGTCGGGTCGAGCACCGGGGGCGGCTGGGGGCGGTTCGGGCTCGTGCTGGTTTACCGCGGTAAACCGGGGGAGCCCCTCGTCGTCGGGTCGAGCACTGCGGGCGGCCCAGGCCGGCTCGGGCCTCCGCTGGTTTACCGCGGTAAACCGAGACGTGCCCCGCAGCCTGCTCAAGTACTCCTCCGTGCGGAACCGACCGCCGACCCCCTCCCGGTTTACCGCGGTAAACCGGGAGCCAGTCTCCTGACCCAGCAACCCAGCAACCCAGCAACCCAGCAACCCATCAACCCAGCAGCCCAACGGCGCCTCAACCCAACAGGCCCCTCAACCCCCCCAGTCCATCAGCCCATCTGGGCCAAACGCTGGTGTCGCTGTACAAGGAGCTTCAGTCGTCTGGAAAGATGCTCAATGCCCGAAGTACCGGAACCCACGGGAAGCATACGGAGCATCAGATGACTGCTGCTGTCTACGTCGTATCCATCGACCCCCAGGCCTCGACGGTCTGGTGGGCCAACCGAATCAGCGACCTGCCCTTCGACTTCTCGCAGGAGCACGAGACTCCCGAGAACCTGAAGGTCCTTCAGGACACTGGCGCCAAGGTTCACGTCATCGCCAACCAGAAGGGCGGCGTCGGCAAGACCACCACCACTCTCAACCTCGGTGCGGTCGCGGCGGACGTCCTCAAGGACTCCGACCAGTTGCTGCACGTCTTCATCGACACCCCCGGCAGCCTCCAGGACGAGAACCTCCTTCTGGAGGCCCTCAAGTACGCGCACGACGTGATCGTGCCGATGCCACCCGAAGGCCTCGCCTTCGACCCCACCGCTCGTACCATCCAGAAGGTCATCGAACCCACCGGTCTCCCGTTCAAGGTCGTCGTCAACAACTGGGACCCCCGCGACGGAACCGCCGACCTGGAAGACACCCAGGCGTACATCGACGCCCAGGGCTGGCCCCGGGCCAAGACCGTCATCCGCCGCTACAAGGTCCACACCCGGGCCTCCGTCGAAGGCAAGGTCGTGACGCAGTACGCGAAGAACCGCGTGGCCATGGAGGCTCGCGAAGACTTCTTCCGTCTCGCCCTGGAGCTGGGTTACGGCGGTGGCGCCTGATGGCTGCAGGACGCCGCACCAGTCTGGCCTCTCTGGCCGGCAGCAAGGTCGATGACGTTCCCGGCAAGAGCGACCCGCTGTTGCTCACTCTGCCGCTGACGAAGCTGGTCCCGACCCGCTTCAACCCGCGCCGGAACTTCGGTACCGATGAGGCACTGAAGGAGTTCGGCCTCATCCTCAAGCACCGGCAGCTGCAACCCGCCGTCGCCGTTTCCCGCTCCGGGTACCTCAAGCTGTGGCCGGAGGAAGAGGCCAACGTAGGTGACAAGCCGTACGTCATCGCCAACGGCGAGCGCCGCTATCGCGCATCCCTGGCCGTCGGCCTGACGACGCTGAACGTCGTCCATGACGAGAACGTCGCCGCCAGCCGGGCCGACTTCCTCGACGCGGTCCTCTCGGAGAACAACGACCGCGAAGACCTCGACCCCATCGAGCGTGCCCTCGGCATCGAGACGATGGTCATCGAGCTCAAGGGGGCGGACCAAGTGGCCGCCCACTACGGCAAGACCAAGGGCTGGGTCAGCCAGCAGCGCAAGCTGCTCAAGCTGACGCCGGAGCTTCAGCAGCTTGTCAGCTCGGGCGAGCTCGCTGTACGCGTCGCCCGTGAGATCGCGGGCCTCCCCAAGTCGGAGCAGGCCGCGGCGTGGGAAGAGGAGCTGGCCCGCCGAGCCGAAGCCAAGGCGGCTCCGCGCAAGCGGGTCGCACCTGCGGTGGACGAGCCGACGAGCCCGCCTGAGCCGACCCCGGCTGCCCCAGGTTCCGCCGCGCCAGTTCCCGCCGAGTCAGCTCCGGCCGAGTTGGCACCGGCCATGTCAGGCCAGACCGCCGACGCCCCCGCCACGGCCGATGCTACGACCAACACCAAGGCTGACGCCCTCACCAACGGTGAGCGGTTTACCGCGGTAAACCAGCCCGCGACTTCACCCGCCACGGCACCCGAGCCGAGCGACAACACCACCGAACCACCGGAGCGGTTTACCGCGGTAAACAACACCGCCCCAGTCGTCGCCACCACCGCCGAGACAACCGGATCCGCAGCTGCAGCCGAACAAGAGGCAGAGGTCGCCGCCACCTCAACCAGAGGTGCAGCCAGTGCAGCCACCACACTGGTCCCTCATCAGAACGGAACCTCAGCCTCGGACTTGCTCCCGTGGGACGAGCCCCTCTGGTTCGACCAGCAGCTCCGCAAGCGTATGTCGAAGGCGAACCGCGACAGACTGGTGTGGCTGCTCCAAGCTTCAGACGACGACTGATCGTCGCAGCCGGCGGGCAGAGACAGCCCCCACATCGCAGTCAGGAGTCAGGAGTCAGGAGTCAGAGTCACCCTGACGACACCGAATACACGAGATGCGGCCCCCGCGGCCCGGATTGAGTTCCGGGCCGCGGGGGCCGCTTCGTATGGCTGTCGTGTATGACTACACGACCCAGATCAGACATTTCGGCCGACTCGGCTCCCGATTTCTCACCACACGGGCCGTCGAGCGAAAATCGGGCCCGAGCTTAGGATCGCGCACACAGAAGAATCGAACGCCTCGAACAGCCCTTGCTGCTGTCGCCCCGTCAGCCGGATCGCCGAGTCACGGCGTTGCCGCCTCCGTCCCGGAGTCCTCCCCGAGGCCCTCCCCAAAGTCTTCAAGTCTTCCCCGAAGCCCTATCCAAAGTCTTCCTCGAAGTAGCTGTCATGCCGCACCCGGAACTCCTTGAGTTCCTCGCCGCCGCGCTGCGACATCTCCGCGACCTTCTCGAAGTACTCCTCGCGCGGGGCACCCGGCGAGAAGAGCATGAGCATCGACATGGGCTCATCCGTCACGTTCTTGAAACCGTGCAGGCCGCCGACCGGCACGTACAGGAAATCACCGGCGCGGCCTGTCACCCACTTCTCGCCGTTGAAGAGTTCCAACTCGCCGGAGAGGACGTAGAAGGACTCCGACATCGCCTTGTGGAAGTGAGTCTTCGCGCCGGCGGACCGCGCTGCCAAGTCCACCTTGTACAGGCCGAACTCGCCGCCGGTCGACATCTGCGTGGCGAGGTAGTGGGTGGCGCCGCCGCCGGGCGAAGTGATGTCGGGCGGGGTGTCGGCCGTACGGAAGGACGCGTTCACCTCGCCCCTGTCTCCGTGGTAGCGGGGCTCGGGGTACTGCAGGTGCTCCGGGTACGACATCGTGTGCTCCTTGTCGTCGAGACTCACCTGCATCATGGCCTGCACCGCCAGGCCCGGCATCAGGCGCGAGCATGATCACGGATGGTCCTACGTCCGGGACCAGGGGCCTAAGTTCGCCGATGTAGAACTCCACCTGACACCCCTAAGAGGCAACTTAGCAGCTGCCAGTCAAATATGAGTTGCAACACTAGTGTTGCAACTCATAGAGTCAATGCATCGAGTCTGAACCATTCCCAGACAGAGGTGCCTCATGGATCTCCAACTAACCAACAAGACAGCACTCGTGACCGGCGCGAGCCGCGGGATCGGCCTGAGCATCGTCTCCGCGCTGCTGAGTGAGGGCATGCGCGTGGTGGCCGCGGCGCGGACGATCACACCGGAACTCAAGGCCACGGGCGCGGTCGGCGTGTCCGTGGACCTTTCGGAAGCCGACGCCCCTGCCCGACTCATCGCCAGGGCCGAAGCCGAGTTCGGCGGCCTGGACCTCCTGGTCAACAACGTCGGCGGCGGCGACGCGGGGGAGGGGCAGACGGGAGGCTTCCTCACTTTCACCGATCAGCAGTGGTACGACGCGTTCGAGCTGAACTTCCTGGCCTCGGTCCGCGCCAGCCGCGCCGCGCTGCCGCACCTCACCAAAAGTCGCGGCGCCATCGTCAACATCTCCTCCAACGGAGCCAGGACCCCGCACGCGGGCCCCGTCACTTACACCACCGCCAAGGCCGCGCTGACCGCGTTCGGCAAGGCGCTGGCCGAGGAGTTCGGCCCGCGGGGGGTGCGCGTGAACACCGTCTCGCCCGGTCCCGTCCGTACGGACATGTGGGAGAGCCCTGACGGTTACGGAGCCGAGCTGGCCAAGTCGTTGGGCCTGGAACAGGAGCAGCTCCTGGCCGGTCTGCCCACCGCCATGGGCATGGTCACCGGCAGGCTGGTGAAGCCCGAAGAGGTCGCCGCCCTCGTCGCCTATCTCGCCTCGCCGCTCGCCGCCAGCACCACCGGGGCGGACCACATCATCGATGGAGGCGCGATCAAGACTGTGTGACCGCGGCTCGAGAACCGGCCTGCGGGGGGAGGAGCCGGTGTCGATCGAACGTCGTCAGTCGCCAGGCGCGGCACCCAATGCCCGGCCGCCCGTCAGATAGAGAGTGAGCATGGTGACGAGCTCGTCCTCGAACCGCACGACGTCGATCTCGCCGGCTCCCGCCATGACCCTGTGCACCACCATCTCCACCGTGGATACGACGAGTCGGGCGGCGATGTCGACGTCCGCGACCTGCACGTCCGGATGGTTGCGAAGCAGCTTGCGGGCGTAGGCGATGCGCCGTCGCTCGCTCTGCGCGACCCGCTCCAGCAACTCCGGGGCGCGCGGCCCCTGCTCCATCATCACGCGCAGCAACTGCGGGTCTTCGCGGTGGTTCTCGATCGCGCCGCGCACATAGAAGCGCATGATGCCTTCGATGGACCCCGGTAGCAGTTCGTCCACGTCCAGCGGGGTGGCGGCCATGCCGGCGTCGAGGTGCCGGGTCAGCAGCTCGACCAGGATCGCGTCCTTGTTCGGGTAGTACTGATACAGCGACCCGATCGACACGCGGGCCCGCTCCGCGATCCTGTTGGTGGTCCCCGCGGCATACCCGTACTCGGCGAAAACGCGAGCAGCGGCATCGAGGATGCGCTGCCGGGTCAGCTCGGCCCGCACCTGACGGGGCTGTTTACGTGGCTGAAGTCCGCGGCGGTCGGACGTCATTGCACCTCCAGCGAGGGGCCGTGAAAGCGAGTAGCGCACGACCTGAGTAATTGCTCACAATAGTGCCATGAGCTGCGGCGATGCGATTCCGTCGCCGGGTCACCGGCCGGCTCTGGAGCCGGGCGGGCGCCCGCAGCCGTACACCGAAACCCGCTGGAGGAAGTTGCCATGACGCACGCAGCACCCACGCGCCCTCGACGGGTCTCCCCGGAGGAGGTGCTTGCTCGGCTCGGGCAGCCCGACGCCATGGTCAAGGCGAAGGTCCAGGACCGTATCGACGACTACTCCCGTTACTTCATCGCCCACTCGCCGTTCCTGACGATGGCTACGGCGGACGCGGCCGGCCGCGCCGACTGCTCGCCCCGCGGCGACTATCCGGGCTTCGTGAAGATCCTCGACGAGCACACCGTCGCCCTTCCCGACCGTCCCGGCAACAAGATCGCAGACTCCTTCCGCAACCTCGCCGAGAACGACGGCGTCGGGCTGTGCTTTTTCGTCCCCGGCATGCGGGAGGTCCTGCGCGTCAACGGCAGCGGCTATGTCACCGACGAACCCGATGTGCTGGTCCGCATGCGCACCGAGGCCAAGCAGCCCGAGCTGGCGATCGTCGTAGAGGTGGCCGAGGCGTACTTCCACTGCGGGCGGGCGCTGATCCGCTCCCGGTTGTGGGACCCAGCCAGCCAGGCGCTCGCCGAGGGCATGCCGACCGTCGGTGAGATCGCCGCCGCGCAGTTCGGTGCCGACGTAGACACGGCACTGCTCGAACAGACCCTGGAAGAGGGCTACCGAAAGCTCTACTGACCGGGCAGCGACCAGTACCGAGGACGGCTACCGAGGCCCTGACCAGGCCAAACCGGCCGACCGACAGAGGAGCACCGATGAACCAGCCCACGCACCAGCCCACGCCACAGCCTGCGCGCCCGCCCATCCACCAGCCCACGCCACAGTCCGCGCGTCCGCCCGTGGCTCCGCCCACGCCACAGCCCACGCACCCGCCCATGCAACAGACCGTCGTCGAGCGCATCGACCAGGTCGCCGAGGACGTCGTCGCCCTAACCCTGCGCGCCGCCGCCGGCGGCCAGCTGGGACCCTGGGACCCCGGCGCCCACATCGACCTGTCCCTGCCCAACTGGCTGACCAGGCAGTACTCGTTGTGCGGGGATCCGGCAGACCGGCACGCCTACCGCATCGCCGTGCGCCACGACCCGCTCAGCCGGGGCGGCTCGGAGTACGTCCACCGATTCCTGCGCCCGGGCCGCGCCCTTGACGTCTCCGTGCCCCGCAACCACTTCCCCCTCCTCCCCGCGCCGCGGTACCTGTTCCTCGCCGGCGGAATCGGCATCACGCCCCTGCTGCCGATGCTGCGCACGGCGGCGGCCGCTCAACTCCCCGCGATTCTGGTGTACGCAGGGCCGTCGGCGACCAGCATGCCCTTCGCGGACGAACTGCGCCGCTCGTACGGGGACCAGGTGCGGATCGTGGAGACCAAACGGCGCGGCAGGCCGGACTTCGATGCCCTCGCGGCCACGTTGGACGCCGACACGCGGGTCTACTGCTGCGGCCCCGCGACCATGCTGGCGGCAGCGGAAGCGGCGTTCCCCGCCGAACTGCTGCACGCCGAGCGGTTCCAGCCGGTGACCCGGACCTTCGGCCCCGACACGGCATTCGAGGCAGTCTGCGCCCGATCCGGAACCACCGTGGCCGTACCGTCCGACGAATCACTCCTGGACGCCCTCGCCCACGCCGGACACCCCTTGCCCTCCGGATGCCGCGAAGGCGTCTGCGGCAGCTGCGAAGTCACGGTCCTGGACGGCGCCCCCGAGCACCGGGACGACATAGGCGCCCCCAAGGACCGCATGTACCCCTGCGTGTCCCGGGCACTGTCACCCCAACTCACCCTCGACCTCTGAGACACCCCCTGAACCACAACCACAACCACACACGGCGGCACGTGGCCACCGTGTCAGACCGAGCGCACGGAGACGGCCGAAGCGCCGGCTACCGCTTGATGCGGCCGCGCACGGCAAGGACTGCCAGGCCGAGCAGGGCGGGTTCGAAGAGGCGGGAGGCCATTTCGGTGTAGGTCCCGGCCGTGGTCAGGGCCTGGCCCGAAGAGCGGAAGATCACCGAGTTCACCACTACCCGCAGGCCCTTCTCGAAGCGTTCGGTCGACATCCGCTCGTGCAGTGAGCCGCTGGGATTGACGGGCTCGGGCGCGGACTCCGGATGGGGCTCGGGCTCGGGCGCGGACTCCGGATGGGGCCCGGGCGCGGGCGCGTCAGAGGTCGGCTGGCTGTTCTGGCCGGTCACGCCCGCGCTCACGGTGGACCGCGGTGCGGGGTCATCAGCCGGCAGGCCCCACAGCATCATGGCCAGGAGCGTGGTTGTCATGGCGAGCAGGAGCCACACCAGGGCACGGGTGGCGCGCAGGCCGTACCCCGACAGCGCCCAGTAGGCGGTGAGCAGGCCGCGTTCGGCGCGCGGAGTCTGTGACGTACGGCGGCGCATCTCCATCTCGCCGTAGTAGAAGTCGGCGGCGCCGGGCTCGTTCTTGCTATCCTCGAAGGCTTTGCGTAACTGCCGGTACATCGCTGCCAGTGAGTCCGGCTGGGTGTCGCCCGCGCCGAGCACAGCCACGTTCCAGCCCGGCACGGCCCCGGACTGACGGGCACGCCAGTGGTGTTCCTCGGCCAGGGTGCGCCGCTCGGTGAACCGCACGGGGCGCCCGCGCCGCCAGGCAGTGCGGGGCGGGACCGTGGCGAAGGAGCAGGTGCCTTCCAGGCGGAGCTGGTCCAGGTGCACGGTCCCGGTCAGCAGGCAGCGTGACAAGTCGATGTCGGCGAGTACCAGATGTGCCGCGTCCACCCCATGCAGGGAGGCCAGGCGTACCGCGGGGCTCCGGCTGCTGACCAGCAGGGATTCGTCCAGGGCCCGCCCGTTGGACAGGGAGAAGAAGAGCCCGGACTCCGAGTGGATGCTGAGGGGATACTCGAAGACGGCGTGGGTGAAGTCCACCGTGGCGTGCCGCAAGCGGAGAGCGGCCGTCGAGGACCAGCGTGTCCGCAGGCACACCAGACGGCGCGTGGCCATGGCCATCGTCACCGGGCCGTCGAACGACGCCCCCGACAGTGTCACCTGCCCCGCACACACCAAAGGCCCCACGTTCACCGGCTGTGCGAAGACGGCCGACGAGAAGTCGGCGTTCTGGGTGAAGAGCGCAGAGTCGAAGCCGACGTCGTCCTTGAATGCAGCGGCGACGAAGCCGGCGCAGCCGTCGAAGGACGCCCGGCGGAACACGGCGGGGCCATGGAAGAGCGCCGAGTCGAAGTCCGCGCCGCCGCCGATGGTCGCCGAGCCGAACCAGGCGGTGCCCCCGAAGGACGTCGAGCCGAATGAGGCATCGCGCTCGAAGGTCACCGAGCCGAAGCTCGCCCCCTTGTCGAAGATCGCCGACCCGAAGTCAGCACGCTGTCCGAAGGTCGCCGAGCCGAACTTGGCAACGCGCTTGAACGCCGCCGAGTCGAAAGTGGCGAGGCCTTCGAAGCTCGCCGAGTCGAACGCCGCGGTGCGCTCGAAGACCGCCGAGCCGAACCACGCTTCTTCCTCGAAGGCCGCCGATTCGAAAGTGGCCCTGCCGCCGAAGACGGCCGAGCCGAACCAGGCCACGTTCTCGAAGACCGCCGAGCCGAAGGTGGCGATGCCTTTGAAAACGGACGCGCCGAACATGGCAGTTCGCTCGAAGGTCGCCGAGCCGAGCCTGACGGTGCCCTCGAAGGTTGCCGAGTCGAACGTGGCGATGCCCGTGAAGGTCGCCGGACCGAAGTTGGCATCACCTTCGAAGACCGCCGAGCCGAACTCGACGGTACCGAGGAGCACTTGGCCAGTCACAGGGTCACGTACGGCATGCAGCAGTCTCTCGAGGAGAGGCTCATCGAATGTGGTGCCCTGGTGGTCGATGTCGCTGCCGTGCGCAAGGCCGGCGAGGTAGGCATCACGCTGCATGTCGGAGACGTGTGCCAGGCAGCGACGATGCGGAGCGAGGGACCGACCGCGACAGCCGATCGGGTCCGTACTTGTCGCGCCCCGGCCGCAATGCGGCCAGATCGGTGGTGACGGCGTAGGCGCCATACCAGGGGGACACCACAACCGGCCCGGGCGGTTGCGGGCTGTGCGGGCAGGCCCCTGACCAACTCACTTGCGAGGAGCACGAGGTCAACGCTGGCGCTCCCGCCCCATGCATGGCGCCCGGCAACCGCCCGAGCCGGGCCCACACCGGCAGCCGGGCCCACACCGGTATCCGCCCATCGTCGACTGCCCGAGGTAAGGTTCCATACTGGTAGGCACCTATTACGTACGGAGGTCGTAGTGGATACCGAGATCGTGCGGGCGTGGGTCGACGGCTGGGCCATCTCGCGCGGGGCCGCACCTCCGGTAGCGGAGCCCTGGGGGTTCACGGTCGACGTCGGCCTGCCCGGTCAGGTGACCCGGCACGTATTGCCGCACGCCGACGAGGCGCTCGTCCGCAAGCTCACTGAGAGTGCCGCGGCCCCTGGCACCTGGCTCAAGATATGCCTGCCCCCGGAGGCCATCACCCCTTGGCTCGCGCCCGGATGGGCCTTTGACGACCCCGGCTTCCTGATGTCGACAACCCTGCGTCCGTCCGCAGCAGATCTCCCTGCCGACTACCAACTCCGCACGTGGACCCGTGGAGACAGTGGAAGCCATGGAAGCCATGGAAGCCGTGAAAGCCGTGAAAGCCGTGGGCAAGTCACCCGCGCCCTCATCAAGTCCGCGGACGGCGCCTTCGCCGCCCGCGGCCAGATCGCCGGCCACTCGCGTGCCGACCGCGTCGTGTTCGACCAGATAGAGACGGCCCCCGCCCACCGACGCCGGGGCCTGGGGCGCGCGGTCATGCGCACCTTGGCGAACGCGGCGATCGAGGCGGGCGCCCGGACCGGGGTGCTCGGCGCCACAGTTGAGGGACAGGGCCTGTACGAGTCACTTGGCTGGACCACACACGCGCCGCTCACCGGCGTATTTGCTACGCCGGATACGCCAGCCCCGCCAGCCCCGCCAGCCCCGCCAGCCCCGCCAGCCCCGCCAGCCCCGCCGGGCCTCAGGACGTCGGGGCCGGCTTGGGTTCGCCGGGGTTGACCACCGCGACGCCTTCGCCCTCCAGCTTCAGCTGCACGGCCTCGCCCGAGCCGCCCTTCACCATCGAACCGACGCTCTGGGAACGGTGCAGCGACGGGTGCAGCTGCGGGCTCCAGGCAACGACGGCGTCGGTGTCCACGTACACGGGCGCGTCCGGCGTCACAGGCAGTACCAGCGGGATACCTGCACTGGTCAGCGCAAGGCGGCCGGTACCGGTGAACGTGCAGTTGAACAGGCCGCCGCCTGCCATTCCCGCGCCCTTGACGGTGGTGATGTCGTAGTTCAGCGAGGCGTCGAAGCACAGGATGTTCTTGCCGTTGACCGTCAGGCCCCGGTCCTCCTCCACGTCGACGAGGAAGCAGTGCGCCGCGTCGGACGCGAACCAGGCCTCACCCTCACCGCTGACCGTCATCAGGGCCAGACCCTCACCGGTCACCGCGCGCTTGAGGAAGTTGCCCACGCCCTGGCCCTGCCGCTCGAATTCCAGCGAACCCCGCCAGGCGACCATCGTCCCCTGCCGGGCCTGGGCCTCGCCCTTGACGGCGTAGCGCACCGCCATGGCGTTCTCCTGCGTGAGGCCGGGGGCCGACGCGGGCTGAATGAGATTCTCGGGATCGAAGAGATTTCGATGCATAAAGCTTCCGTTACCCCGCCAACTCACCCTCACGCAGGCGGAGTTGAGGCTACGGCAGTGGATCTCAGTGACGGCCGTGCGCGGTGTCGGAAGCTCCGCCGAACAGCCGGGCGACGGCCCGGAAGGGCAGGGTGACGACGGTGGCGATGGCTCCGCCGATGGCGCGGAAGACGTCTGCGATGGCCTTCAGCATGAGGGCACCTCCGAACAAGGCCGTCCGTCCGGCGGACCGGGGACGGCGAATGGGACGCCGCACGGTTCCGTACGGCTTGACCAACCCCCGGTGCCCTGAGCTGAGCAGCGGAAACACGCATGCGGCCGCTGTCGTGAAGTGTCGTCCGTGAAGTGTCGTCGCGCCGTCCGCGGGTACCTGCTCCGGCCAAGAGCCGAACGGCCAAGGAGGAGACATCGTGAGTGAGTGGATACCGGCCTCCCCCGGCGAGGACGGCAGCACCCCCGTTCCCAGGGACCCACCTGACCAGCAGGCCACGGGCGAACCGGACGCCTGGGACCTGGACGTGGGCAAGGCCGACGACGACGGCGACGAAGACAGCGCCAAGGCGGCCAAGGTTCCCGCCACGGACGAGGGAGGCACCGCAAGGCGCGGCAAATCCGACGCCCTGGAAAGCCACCCGGAGAAGCCGGTCCCGGACGAACCGACCGGCTGACGAGCCGAGGTGGGCCCCTGACCTGGAGGGGGCCCACGGCTCGCGGCGCCTCGGCCTCGGCCGCCACCGGCACTTCGTAATGGAGCGCTCTGGAGAAGCGCAGAGAGGATCATGCGATGCATCCAATGCATCCGACGTATCCGATTGAACTGGCGGCGCCCGGCGGGGGACCCGATGGACCACCGTGGCTCGGAATCGCCTTCGGCGTGGTTGTGGTGATCGGAGCGGTGTTCTTCGCAGTCAGCCTGATGCGAGGCCGAGGCAAGTGAGCGAGTGAGGGAGTGAGCGAGTGAGGGAGTGAGCGAGTGAGGGAGTGAGCGAGGGACGACGCGGTTCGCCGGCGTCACCCGCGCCTGAGCCCCTTCCCCCTTGAGCACCTTCCCCCTGAGCCCTTTCCCGCCTGCGCCGCCTTCCGCCTGAGCCCCTACCCGCTGGTGGATTGAGTACGGAAGCTCATGCGGGCAATGACCGGAAGCCCGCAGGGTATGGGCATGCGATCGACATTTCTCCCGAAGCCCTTGCTGGCGGCCGCGCTCGGCGGCGTCGTCGTCCTGGCCGGCTTCGGCGCGCAGGACGCCACTGCCGATCAGGCCTCCGCGGCCCGTACCGTCGCAGCCACGAGCGACGCTGGCGCCGAGGCGCGGTTCCTCGAGATGGCGGACCTCTTCTCGCAGGTCTGTGCCCCGGACGTCTCCAGTGGCGCCGGCGCCGATGCCACAGCGGTGGAGCCGCCCCCCGACTCCACCCTGCCCGTCCTGTTCGATCCGGTGCCGCTGTCCGTGACAGAGACGTGTGTCGCCCAGCGGCACCAACTCCGCATCAGCAAGGCCTTCTCGGGCAAGGGCCCGGCCACGTACGAGGAGATGCGGGACAAGCTGACGAGCCTGCGGTACCCGGCGGCGCGGATCCACCGCATGCCGGACTTCGCGGGCAAGCCCGTGGCAAGGCTCGACGTGCGCGTGGGAGCCGATCACCTGGCTCTGCAGGTCACCGGCATCCCCAGCGGCGTAATGGTGGAGGCGTTCGGCGCTCCGGAGGGCGTGAGCGTGACCGAGGTACGCCTGCAGCCGCAGGTGGACCTGCCCACATCCTGAGGCACTGCTCCGCGACCGGGCAGGTTGCGCTCGCGACCGGCCTGGCCACAAGGTGGGGCCATCGGTACCATCGGTACCATGACGAGCAGCTCCGGCAGCCCTAAGGCGCTGAACCTGAGGTTCCCCGACCCGGCACAGCGCGCGGCGATCGAAGCGGCGGCCCGGCAAGAAGGCATGAGCATGCAGGAGTACATCCTGCAGGCCGCCGTCGACCGGGCCACCGCGGTCGAGAAGACTTTCCTGGCCGCGTTCCAGGCCTCGCAGGCACGTAGCGGCGAAGCCTTCCGCGACCTCGCCGACCTGGACCCGACCCCGGAGCAGCGGGAAGCCGAGCAGACTGCCCGCCGTGACCTGGACGCGCCCGCCCGGGGGCATGCTGCGTGACTGAGGTTCCCCCGAGATGCGGAGTGTGTTGACAGAAGGTCAGATGGGACTCATGAGAGGAACATCGACCATGGCTGCCCCCAGAAAGTACTCGCTGGAGTTGCGTGAGCGCGCGGTGCGGATGTACCGCACCTCCGAGCCGAAGCCGCAGATCAAGAAGCTCGCCGTCGATCTCGGCGTGCACCCCGAGGCCCTGCGCGGCTGGATCAGACAGGCCGAGGCGGACGCCGGCGAGCGTGACGACCGGCTGACCACCGACGAGCGGGCGGAGCTCGCCGCGCTGCGCAAGGAGAACGTCCAGCTCAAGCGGGCGAACGACGTCCTGCGGACGGCCTCGGCTTTTTTCGCGGCGCAACTCGACCCGACCCGGCCCAGGTGACGGCGCTCGTCGACGAACACCCGCACCTGGGAGTCGAGTGCGTCCTGCGGGAACTCTCCATCGCCTCCTCGACGTACTACCGCTGGCGTCGTGCCGAGCGCGAGCCGTGCGAACGCGTGCGCCGGGACGCGGAACTGACCGAGCAGATCAAGGAGATCCACGCCGGTTCGGGCGGGATCTACGGCTCACCGCGCGTGCACGCCGTGCTCAAGCGCGAGGGCGTCCAAGTGGGCCGCAAACGGGTCGAGCGCCTGATGCGCGAGGCAGACATCGCGGGCATCAGCCCACGCCGCAAGGGCTTCACGCGCCGGGACCCCAAGGCCGACCCGGCCCCGGACCTGGTCCAGCGCGACTTCACCGCGAGTGCCCCGAACCGGCTGTGGGTCACCGATCTGACGATGATCGCGACCGGCGAGGGCCCGTTGTGGCTGTCCGCGATCCGGGACGCGTTCTCCCGCCGGGTGGTGGCCTGGGAGACCTCCGCCCGCGCGGACGCCGACCTGGTGCTGTCCACGCTCGAGTACGCCCTCGCGTCCCGTGAGGTCGAGCCCGGACAGCTCATTCATCACGCGGACCACGGCTGTCAATATACGTCGATCAAGCTCACAACCCGCCTGCTGCGAGCAGGAGTTCAGGCGTCCATGGGCTCGGTCGGAGACAGCTACGACAACGCCCTCGCGGAGAACCTATGGATGATCACCAAGACGGAGTGCATCCGCGGCCGCGTCTTCGCCAACCGGGCCGAGGCGAACCTCGCGCTCTTCGAGTACATCGACGGCTTCTATAACTCCCGGCGCATCCAGAAACGACTCGGCTACCTCAGCCCGATCGAGTTCGAGGAGAAGCACTACGCCGACCAGGCAACGGCCGAACGAACGAACCTGAAACCCCGTCAACCCGCCCTGACCAGCTGATCAGCACCTCCCGCACACCGGGGGAACCTCAGACCCAGCCCGAACCACAGCACCCGCTCGACGTCTCCTTCCTTCTCCACGCCGCCGAGCTCCTCGACGGGGACCCTCAGGTCGACGACCTGGGACCCTTGTACGCGGCGATCGGACGAGTCAACGCACGCGCCCTGGAGCACGACATCTACGGCTCGCTCAACCTGAAAGCGGCCGCGCTCCTGCACACCCTGGCTCGGCTGCCCTGCCTCGAGCACTCCAACGCAGCCTTCGCCTGGCACTCCACCGAGGCCTACCTGCTGCTCCACGAGCGCCGCCTGGACTACCCCGTAAAGTCAGCAGCCGACCTGGTCCGCGACGCCGCCTCCGGCAGCAAGGGCGTGGCCGTCATCGCCCGCCAACTGCGCGACTGGACCGTCAACTGACCGTTCGCGGAGCGAGACGGGCTTACGCGGGGGAGTCGACCATGGGTACGGCAAGCGGCAGCAAGCCCGGTACCGACATCGGCGGCGCCCACATCGGACTGATCATCACGGTCGTCGCCCTGGCCGTCACCACTGGCCTGTCAGGCCCGCGCTGGCCTGTGATCGCCGCAGGCTGCTTCACCGCATGGTTCCTCCTCTCGCTGACAGTCATCCGCGGCAGGGGCGGACGAGGCGGCAGGGGCGGACGAGGCGGACGCGGCAGAAGCGCCCTCCGACGGGCCTACGTCGCCACCTTCGGCTGGGGCGACTACATCACCCCCTGAGGGCGTCGATGCGAGCCACAAGCTCCGGCCCGAACGACACAACTAGTGGCCGTCATGTCCCCCGGACGGCGCGCCCGCCGATTGCCCCCTCTCCACCACGACGAACTGCCCCATCATGCCGTCGTCTTCATGCGCCAGCAGATGGCAGTGATACATGTACGGGGTGTCCGGGTCGGCGGGCCCGTCGAATCGCATCGCCAACTTCATCGTCGTGCCGCTCGCCAGGAACACCGTGTCCTTGGCCCCGCGCAGCTCGGGCGGCGGCGCCTCGCCGTTCACCTCGAGCACCCGGAACTGCACGTCGTGCACATGAAAGTTGTGCGGCATGCCGTTGTTGTTCCGGACGGTCCACGTCTCGGTGGTACCCCGCGTAACGGTCTCGTCTATTCGGCCCATCTCCATCGCGCGCCCATTGATCCCGGACTGCTTCAGGTCGAAGAAACGCCCCCGCGCCGGGTTCTTGCCGTCAGGCACCTCCAGCTCGCCCAGACGCCGCGGAATGTCACCCGATGCGCGCAACTGTTTCGCGGCCCGCAGCTCCAGGACGTCGAAGGAGTCGTCGCCGCCACTGAATCGCTGCTCCCACGAACCCCCGTAGTTGTCCTGCGGGAAACTGCGCAGGACGGTCTTCTCGCCCGGCTCCACGCGCACCACGATCTCGGCCCGCTCGCCGGGCGACAGCTGTACCCGCTCCATGCGGGCCGGCTGCTCCAGGAGACCGCCGTCCGTGCCGACCAGGGAGAAGGAGCGGTCGTCCGGGAAACCGAAGTCGTACGTGCGGGCCGTCGAGGCATTGAGCAGCCGCAGCCGGACGAGCTCGTCACCGACCTCCTGATAGGGACGGAGCGTGCCGTTGACCATGGTCCGGTCGCCCAGGAAGCCGACGTTGCGCATCATCTCGTGACCGTGGTCGAACTTGGCGTCGTCGAACTTCACGTCTTGCACGATCACCGGCAGATCGTCGACCCCGTACTTCTTGGGCAGCTTGAGCCGCGCGGACCGTTTGTCGTCGAGGAGGAACATCCCCGCGAGGCCGCGCTGCACGTGCTTTTCCGTCGCGCCGTGCGGATGCGGGTGGTACCAGAGCGTGGATGCCGGCTGGTTCACCGTCCAGTCGGGACTCCAACTGCCGCCCGGTTTGATCATCTGGTGCGGGCCGCCGTCCATCTTCGCGGGCAGGTGCATGCCGTGCCAGTGCACGGTCGACGCCTCATCCAGGCCGTTCCTTATCCGCACGCGGACCTTCTCGCCGCGCTCCGCGCGCAGCGTCGGCCCCAGATAGTCGCCGTTGAAGCCCCAAGTGGGTGTCTTCCGCCCGTCCTCGAATTCCTTCTCGCCCGCCTGCATCCGCAGGTCGAAGACGCGGGTGCCGTCCTTGTCCACGCGGGACTTCGCGAGCGGAGGTATCGACAGTTCGTTGTCGAACTGCTCCTCACCGACGGTGCTGACCTCGGCGTCGTTCCACAGCCACAGGATGCCGCCGCCGATCGCCAGCGCCACCACGGTGACGAATGAGCCGAGAACGACGAGGACGCGCTTGAGTGAGGACATGCTTCAAGCCTCGCGACGAGCCGGGCCCGGGACATCGGGGAACGCCCCGGACCGACCCCCGACGCAACCCCCGGAGTCCTCAGGGATCTGCCCCCTACTGGTCCCTCACTAGCCCCTACCGATCAGGCCTAGTTGGGCCGCAGCAGTCAGCAGAACGCACGATTCTCAACGTGGCCCGCATAGTCACGCGTAGCTTCGACAAGCCGCTCCTCGGCAACGACTGACGGTGGGAGAACCCGGAGGCAAGAGAGGCAAAGGCGGCCCGATCAGCGAATGAGATCCGCCCCTGGGCCGCATTCGGCTTGCGGTACGAACCCCGCGCGCCGACTCGCAGCGCCGTAGCCGAGAGGCCGGGCACCCATGCGGCACACGTTTCCCGGTCCAGTCGTCGCCCCGTTGCGGGCTACGAAAACGGAAATGGGGAGGGCGAAGAACGCCTCGCGACCACAGATCTCTACCCCGAGTTCCCGTTCTGAGCTCGAGCTGCACTTCCGGCGACCGGACTGCGTAGCCGTCAGCGTGCGCGTCCGCCGGGAAGCGGGCCAAGGAACAGGTATTGCTGCTGGTCACCTACCCTGTCCGTCATGAGCCGTTGGGAAGAGCTGACCGGTGGGACGTCCGGAGAGGACTACGCCGCCCGTTTCGCGGCCCTGGCCGACAGCGGCAGGGACATGCATGGTGAGGCACGGCTGTGCGCCACGCTGGTGCCGGCCGGGGCGCGGGTGCTGGATGCCGGGTGCGGTACCGGCCGGGTGATGATCCGGCTGGCGGAGCTCGGTTACGACTGCGTCGGCCTCGACCTCGACGCCTCCATGCTGGCCGTGGCCCGCAGGCAGGCGCCGCAGTTGTCCTGGATGCAGGCCGACCTGGCCACGTTCGACCCGGCCGAGCTGCCTGGTGGCGCGGACTTCGACCTCGTGGTCGCCGCCGGCAACATCTTCCCGCTCCTTGCCGCGGGTACCGAGGCCGCGGTGATCAAGCACCTGGCTGCGGCGCTGCGCCCGGGCGGCCTGCTGGTCGCCGGATTCGGCCTGGACGCGGCCCACCTGCCGGTACCGCCCGCCATCACCCTGCCCGAGTACGACGCCCATTGCGCGGCGTCCGGCCTGGCCTTGGTGAACCGCTTCGCGACGTGGGACGCAGCCCCCTACGAGGGCGGCGGCTATGCCGTCAGCGTCCATCGGGTGCAGGGCCGCGGCTGAGGTCTCCTCCCGCTGGGCTGGCGCGGGCAGGACCCTTCAGGAAGGTCGACGGCCGTGAGGTCGGGGTGGCCGTGAGGTCTCGACTGCCGCGTCGTGGTCGCGGTTAGAGGAGGACAAGGACGACGGGGGCGTGTCGTTTTCCGCGTCGTGCCCACTCTCCGGTGTGGTGGACGCCGCGGGGCGATTGACCAGGAGTACAGCGGAGAGGCTGATGACGAAGCCGGTGATGGCCATTGCGCCGAGGGGGTCGCCGAACATCAGGAACGCCCAGAACGCGGTGGTGGGTGGGCAGAGGTAGATGAGGCTGTTGACCCTGGTCACCGAGTGGTGCTTGAGGTTGAGCCAGTAGAAGCCGTACCCGCCGAACGTAGACAAGAAGACCATCCACAACAGTGCTACCCAGAAGCCCCCGTCGCTGGGAGGCTGAGCGTGCCCGGAGGCGAGGCCCAGGCACGTGAACAGGACGGCGCTGGTGCAGCACTGGATCGCCAGCGAGTCGGTCAGCGCTATGGCCGTACCGTGACCTCGCTGGAGGAGCGTGGCTGCGGTGAGCGTGGCCATACCGATGAACGGAACCGCGTAGATCCAGCCCGGCCTGTCGGTGGCCAGACTCAGGCCGTCACCGATCACCATGGCGACCGCGATCAGGCCAAGGACCAGGCCGATCCACTGGCGCCCGCTCACGCGTTCCTTCAGCAGCGGGCCGACCAGCGCTCCGGCGACCAGCGGCTGAAGGGACTCGATGAGAGATGTCGTGCCGACAGGCACTCCCAGCTCGATGGATTTGACGGAGCTGAGCAGGTAGATGCTCTGGGCGAGCAGACCGACCACGGCCTGCGTGGCGACGTCGCGGGGCGTCAGGTGGTGCCGATGGCGGCGGACGAGCCACCACCACGGCCCCACCAGGGCGGCCACGATGAGGAAACGCCACATCAGGACGGTGAGGGTGTCCGCGGTATCGGTCCCCAGGCGCGCCCCGATGAACCCGGAACTCCACGTCACCACAAGCGCCGCGGCAGGCAGCGGACCGCTGGTCAGGGAGAGTAAACGCACCCGGCAACAGCTCCTGTTGATAGCCCCGATCTAACCCGATCAGTTCCCCGCCTCTCCAGCACCAGACGAGGTACTCCCGTATACCCAGTGCTCGTGGACGACCAACGGTGCGGCATCTTCTACTGGGTCGCGTGCCTCAAGAGGCGCAGCATCGTGAGCGTGAGGTAACAAGTACCCTGCCTTGCGGACTAGTTGGGGTGGCTAATCAACCCCAGCCGACGACCGCGCGCGCTCGAGCTGCTGGGCCCGGGTTTGGGCCCGGGCCCGGGTCCGTGAGGGTGCTCACCGTGGTGGCGGCCGGAGGGCCCTCATCGCCGGTCTGGAGGACGAGGTGGCGGGGCTGCGGTGGATCGGCGAGCACAGCTACGAGGACGCGAGAAGCGGCGGGCCCGGGATGCGCTGGCTTTGCCTTCCGGTGGTGACGGTACGCACGTCAGCCGCGCGATGTACGGCACCCGCGGGGACTGGTTGTACGTCCTGGAGGACGGGTTCGCCGCTACCTGGTTCTTCGGCTACCGAAGAGTGCCCGAGATGGAGCCCCTAGTCGGTGAGGAAATCATCTGCCTCACCCTGAACCACCACGACGCCCCGGCTCTGATCCTCCACGCGCCGGGGGACGGACAGACCCGGCAGGCGGAGTTCGGGGAGGCCACCGAGTGGTCGACGGCATTGGACGCTGCACTGCCTGCGGCGGGCGCGGTGTTCCCCTCTCCGTACGATGGCTCCGATACCACCGCGGAAGAGGCGCAGCTGTACTTCGAGGAGCATCACGAAGAACTCTCCCTGGTGGTGTTCGCTGCTGTCGGCCAGTACTGCGGGCTCAGGATCGACCCGGCCGCAGTCGAGGCCGGCCTGCTTGAACTGGCCATGCTGCCCTTGCCGGTGAATTGACCCGGCGTCTGGTTAAGGAGCCCTTCTGAGGCGCCCTTACGGCCCCCAGCCTGGGGGAGCTGCTTCGCGGGGCATCGCGCAGACAACCGAACGGGAACTTCGCGGACACGCTGGTGTTCATGCAGTTCCCGGTCTTTGAGGGTGTCGGCTCAGTAGGCATCCTTGTTCATGACCCGCATGCCTCCGTCATGAACGAGCTGAAGTTTTGCTGCGATGTCACCCCCGGAGGGGCCCGTACCGGCGGGAAGCAGTCGGGACCGGTACTTGGCCCTGCTCGGAACCTGGCCCCGTCTGAAGTGACAAGGGAGTGCATATGGCCGCCCACGCTCAGCTGCCCATGAGGGAGATCAGAGCGCGGAATTGGGCATGGAGCAGCTTTTCTGTCGCGGTTCTCTTGAATCTCCTCGCGACCGTGGTCGATCTCGACAACTCGCTGTGGTTCGCGCTTCGGACCGTCGTTTCGGTCGTATTCACCGCCTCCCTGCTGACCTGCCTGGTCCTGTGGGCGCAGCGTTCCCGGAACGCCCGGCGGGGTGGTGACGAGGGCTGACGGCAGGTATGCCCTACGCCCGGCGGCAGTCGTCGTCGGGGGTCCCGCAACGCGTGGGGGCTGAATTCCTGGCGGGCGTGGCGGCTGCCGAGCGATTCGAGGCCGGCGGTCGTGCGCAGCTAGGGGCGGCGTGGACGTCGAGAGGTCGCGAGCCGCGCCGCGATCGGCGGACGCACGGACCTTGGCGCCGATCACGTTGTCGAGAACGAGGGGCGGTCCGTGTTCGGTGTGTGGCGGAGCGGGCGGCCGATCAATGCCCGCAGAGTGGGCCACCGGGCGATCAGCAGGTCCCGTTCGGAGGTTGATCAGTCCTGGTGCAGTCCTTCGGCCAGGACGGTGCGGTGCAGCCCCATCCGGGACCCCTGGGCTGGTCCAGCGCCTAGGAGCGGCGGCCTGGCCAGGCTTGCGGGCAGTTCACCGGGTCGGTAGCGGGCCCTCTCCGGTCCGCTACATCCTGCTCACCCGCACGTCGGGGCCCGAGTCGCGCGGCAAAGACGGACGGCAGGGACTTCTCCCACCCTTCCCGCTGTGTTCGAGGCCGACTACCTCCCTTTCGAACACGCGGAAATCTATGTTGGCCAGAGTAGACATTGGCCCTTGGTGTGGTTATGGTTTCTCTCGTAGCCGAGATCGAGCAGGGCCTGGCAGACACGAACTGCCGGGCAGGAGTACCCGCAAGTGCAGTTCGCAGGACGGTGCGGTGGTGGAGTTCCGAAGCCAGAGCGGTTGCAGGACGGCGACGGGACTGACGACCGGACCGGGTGGCCCGCAGTGATCAGGGGCCGCCATGAGCAGGACCGCAGTAAACGCAAGTGCAGTACCCGTTAGTGCAGGTTGCAGTACCCAGCAGTGAAGTTATGTGAGCAGCACCTCGGTGAAGGCGTCGGCTGCGGGCGCGCGCACCGGGAGGTTCGGCAGTGGGGTTCTAAGCCAGAGCAGATGCAGGAGAGGCGACGGGGCTGGCTGCCGAAAGTGACGCTTACTCAGGTCACTAGCAGTACGCATCACCAGTAGTACGCAGTACCCAGCAGTACGCATCACCTAGCAGTACGCAGTTCCCGTAGGTAAGTAAATGGTTCAAGAGGGAAACGGAGGAGCCAGGCGCCATCAGGATCGCCCGGACGGCATATCAGGTCCGGGTACCGCAGGACATCGATAGTGAGGTGGTCTCCGGTCAAGCAACCGCGATCCTCGCGACCCCGACGGCTTCCAGGTCGGGTCAGCGGAAACAGAAGGCCGGCGCAGTATCAGGGCCGGCAGATGGTGTAACAGTTCCTTCGGGGCCCGGGTGCCATATGGCACCCGGGCCCCTCCACGCGTGTGACAGAGAGGTGCAGATGACAGCAGACGACTCGTTCAGCCGTCTCGATGACGACGACTACCCCGCCTACACCATGGGCCGGGCCGCCGAGATGCTCGGCACCACCCAGGGCTTCCTGCGCGCCATCGGCGAGGCCCGCCTCATCACCCCGCTGCGCTCGGCGGGCGGCCACCGCCGCTACTCCCGCTACCAGCTGCGCATCGCCGCCCGCGCCCGCGAACTCGTCGACCAGGGCACCCCGATCGAGGCCGCCTGCCGCATCGTCATCCTCGAGGACCAGCTCGAGGAAGCCCAGCGGATCAATGCCGAATACCGCCGTGCCGCCGGGACGGAACGCCCCACCACCACGGTCTGAGAACCGTGGCGAAAAGGGGCGTGCCAGGCGTCGCTGACACGGGCTGACCAGACGCCGGACGGCCGGGTTCCTGGCCGGACAAGTCGGTCAGTCACCGGGGCCAGGCCGCGGGCGCCGCTACTACTTGGTCGTGTGCGTGGGGTAGACCTGCACATCGGTGTAGGCGCCCTTGATGTCGCCTGCGCTCGCGGGCCAGTCCAGGGTCACGGAGTGGGTCTCGTTGGGGGGCGTGACCAGGATGTTGGTCGGGTTCGAGAGGCTGTCGCCGGTGTTGTCGATGTCGTAGGCGAGGTTGAAGACAGCGGCGTCGCCGGGCTTCAGGGTGGTGATACGGGGCTGGGCCTTGCCGCGCTCGATGGGGTTCGAGGTGTTGTCGGCGTCCTTGATGTCGACACCGGCGAAGCCCGTCGCCGAGCAGGTGGCCGAGCCGCGGTTGACCATGGTGATGTCGATCCGGCCGGAGGTCTCGTCGGGCGCGGCGTCCCTGGCGTCGATGGCCAGGTCCTCCGTCTTGCAGAACGTGACCTTGGCGCCGGTGTTCGTCGCACCGTTGGCAGCCTCGGCCTTGGTGTCCTGCCCGGAGCCCGACTTCGCGCTGTCGGAGCCAGCGCTGCTGTCCGACTTCGAGCCACCGTCCGAGGACGAAGAAGAAGAGGATGACGAGGAGCCCTTGGAGGACGAGTCCTTCCCGGATTCACCGCCGCCACAGGCGGTGAGCGAGAGAGAGGCGGCGACACCGATGGCGGCGAGAGCGGCGATGCGGGTGTTCTTCACGGTGGGTCCCCTGTAAAAGCGTTGGAGCGCGGTGCGTGTGGTCTGAACTATTTGTATCCCACACCGAGTTACAGGAAGTCCTCCGCGACGTCTTCGTTCTGTCACAGGCGGCCGACGCGGCAGACCTCCGGCCACCTCGGCCACGACCTCGCCGACCTGCGCGTTCACGTTCTCAGGCATGCCGTCACGTCGTGCTCACGGCAGGACAGGCAGCGCGTGCTGCTCCAGCACGCCGAGCTCGTTTGCCGGGCCGGCCCATGCGGGAATCCGACCTGTACAGGCTGATCGGCCGCAACATCCCGATCCGTGTCTTGGTGCAACCTGGGGGACCGGCCGGGCCCGCGTCTGGTGCGCTTCGTGGGCGAGGTCCCAGGGGGCCCGTGAAGTGAAGTGGGGCACCCCGCACAATGTGCGGGTGTCCGTGACGGCCGCGGGCGTCCTGCGCCAGCTGGGCCGGGGCGTGGCGCCGCTGCAATGCGCGAGGCGCCGCGAGTTTTCCAACCACGCCCGCACGAGCGTCGTGGCGTACTGGCCGCTTGAGGGAGGGGCGGGGGCGACCGAGTTAGCTTCGGCGATGCCCGGCGCGGCTCCCGTGCGCATCACGATGGCCGGTATCAAACCGGACCATGACGCCCGCCTCGACACCGTCGAGCGCGGGGAGACCGAACGCCAGAAGCCCGACACAGCCCGCCTCGACGCCCTCGAACGGCCACGATGGCCGCTCCGTCCGTGGCCGCCCTGGTCGCCGTCACCGGTCTCACTCTGTCTCTATGACAGCTCGCCGCCCGGTAGACGCACCATGCCCCTCGCCTCGGCCACACACCGGACGGGGGCGCTTTTGTCGTTGCCTAAACTAAGGGCACTTCAAGCCTGGCAGCACTGCCCACAGGCGAGACCTGCTCTGTACCGTCGTGACTATGAGCCCGACGGACGGAGCACAGATGCCACGCCGCACGCTTGCAAGCCGCCGTCCCCTCGCAGCAAGGGGGGCACGCTGATGTTGGAAGAAGCCGAGGAGATCGGCGCCCGCGTCCGGCGCGCACGGCTCCGTCTTGGGATGCCCCAAGCTGATCTCGCCGCCGCTCTCAAGAAGACTCAGGGCTGGGTATCGAAGATGGAACGCGGTCTGATCGAACTCGACCGTATGGGCCTGCTCAACCAGGTTGCAGCCGAACTGCACATACACCCCAACGACCTGATCGGCCGGCCTTACAACAACTCGCCGGACGAGAACCGATGGCAGGTAGCCGCGTCCTCCATCACGCGCGAGATGCGCCGCTACGACCTCGCCCCTGTCTTCAACGGCACTCCTAGAACCGCGGCCCAACTCTGGCAGGAGACAACCCGACTGCACCGACTGCGTGACGCTGCGGCGAACGTCGCAATCGTGCAGATCCTGCCCGACCTCTTGCGCGAGGCCCGCGCGCTCGCCGAGATGTCCACCGGCCACGAACGCGAGGAAGCGTTCGCCATCTACGCCGTGTGCTGCAAGTTCGCCCATACCGCCGCGCACGCCCTCGGTCACCCCGAGTTGATCGCCATGGCATGCGAACGCGCCGCCTGGTCCGCGCGCCTTTCCGGGGACTCCGTCATGCCGGCAGTCGCCGACTGGATGCGGGTGTGGGACATGTGGGCAACTGCTGATTGGGCCGATGCCGTTGCCCTCTCCGACCGCGCCATCGGCAGCGTGCAAGAGGGGTTCGACCGGGGCGAGCCTCTCGCCGTACGCGCGTGGGGAACCCTCCAACTGCGTGCCGCGGTATCGGCCGCGCGAGGCGGACGTGCCGCAGAGGCCGAGGACCGCATCAAGCACGCCAAGACTGCTGCGGACCGATTGGGCAAGTATGTGGGCCCGCCGATCTACGACCGGCATTCCCTCACGTTCTCATCCGGCAATGTGCAGATTCACGCGATCAGCGTGGCCCTGGAGATGGGCAAACAGCGCAAGGCGCTGTCCATAAACCGGCGCACTTCCCGCAAGATGATCGCCGCTCTCCCCAACTCCCGCCAAGGGCATCACCACATGGACCTTGCGCGGGCGTGGTTGTGGGACGGAAATCGGGATAAGGCGCTGGGAGAGCTGGAGACCGCCGAGCGCATCGCACCACAACTCATCCGCAACCACCCTATCGCCAGGTCAACCCTGCGTAGCATCGTGTACGCCGAACGAGCGTCCACCCGTGAGAAGCTGCGCCGCATGTCAGACCGCTTCCACCTGGACGGATGAGGGTGGTATTCCTCCGATTCATATTCGGCCCCCAGCCCGCTCCTAGCTTCGGAGCATGGCCGAACAGATTCCGAAACAACACGCTCTTGGTAGCGCCGGGTTAGGCGCCAAGCCCCCCTTTCACCCGCGCCTCGGCGACCTCGCCCTCGACCTCGCGCACGACGCGCAAATCGGTGTGGTCGTCGATGTGCCGAGTGAAAGCTCGGCGTCGTACCACTTGCGTCTGCCCGGCGGCGGGGGCGACTGGAGAGCGGACTCGGACGGCACCACACTGCGCCCCGTGGCGGTACCGGTCACGCACGTCACGCCCATGCACCGCGACGTCAAATACGACCATCAGGCGAAGCAGGCCGTTCTACCGGTCACAATTCACCACGAGGACGGCGGCATCTCCGAGTCGCTGCTCATCCTCTCGTCGTCGCAAGTCGAGCTGTACCGCGTGCAACTAGAACAGCTCAGCCTGGACCGCGAGAAGGCTTTGGGGCAGTGAGCGCGGCCGTCATGACACATCGTCCGCCGACCCTCGTGCGTCCGCCCGCGCACGCGGCCGTTGCCTTCCGCTGTGAAGTGACCGCTCGCGGCCTGGCCGGGTCCCGCGAGGTCATCGTCGCCCACTACCGGGCTGCCTCCCCCCGCCTTGCCGCCCGATGGATTCGGGCACAGGCGCAGCACCTCGCCGGCCTCCTCGCTCCTGAGGCGACCACGCCCTACCTGCCACCGGCCACCATCGCCCCCGCTGGCCCTACCTGCCCGCGCCCCGACGAGGACCTGCGCATGTGGGCCAGCAACAGCGAGTGGTACGAGCACGCCATACGCGTCCTCAGCTCCGGAAACAGCTACCTCCTCAACGTCACGGACTACGACGCCCGGTATTCCGTGCGCGCCTACGCCCTGCCGACCAGCAACAGGCCGTTGAAGACTGCCGTCCCCGCCGGGTGTCCCGCACATGCCCCGGCCGGGACGGGACGCCACCGCAAACGGCGCCGGTGGCGCACTTGATAGACCCCGTCCCGCGCTAACACGACACCCCGGCGCGGGACGGGCGCACCACCTGTCCAGAATCACCGCCCCAAGACCCTGGGAAGTGAGTCCATGGAACAGTTTGAGCGCGCCCGCCTCGACTCCTATTTCGCGCGTATCGCCGATGTATTCGCTCCAATCGAGCGGCCGTCATCTTTCCTGATCACGCATCTCCTGCCCGAACGTCCTCGTTCGTGGGAGCCGTGGGGAAGACCAGCAACCTGCGGGCAGTCCTCCCCAAACCGAAATCGATCGACGCCAACGCCCGGCGCGCGGTCGAAAAGGTGACCCCGTGCGACATCCTGACGCGCGAGATGTTCGAGGACGCCGAGACGGCCCTCGACTACATCGAGGCGCGCGCCCCTGGGGAGGCCCTCGTACTGCTCGACGTGGGAGGCTACTTCGCCCCCACCATCGACGCTCTGTGCGATCGCTTTTCCGGCCGCATCCTCGGCGTGGTCGAGGACACCGAGAACGGGCACAAGCGCTACGCCGACAGCGACAAGCTGCCCTGCCCGGTCGTCTCCGTCGCACGTTCCCCGCTCAAAGACCCCGAGGACTTCCTCGTGGGGCAATCGGTCGTGTTCTCCGCCGAGGCCCTCATGCGCAACCGCGGCGACATCCTGCACGGCCGTCCCGCCCTCGTGATCGGATACGGAAAGCTCGGGTCCAGCATCGCCCGCCTGCTCCACGCCAAGGGCGTTCAGGTCACCGTGAACGACGTCGACCCCGTACGGCAGGCACAAGCCCTCTCACAGGGTTTCGCGGTAGCACGAGACCGCGACGCCGCCCTGCACGGCGCCGGACTTGTTCTGTGCGCGACCGGCGCTGTGTCCCTCCGCGGCGAGGACTTTTCAAGCCTGCGAAACGGCGCCTACGTCGCCACCGTCACGAGCAGCGAGGACGAACTCGACCTCGACGCCCTGCCCGGCGTCTACCAGCGCACCCCGAACGGCGAGCACGTCACCCGCTACGCAACGACGGGCCACTACTTCTACCTGCTCAACGGAGGAAACGCCGTCAACTTCCTGCACGGCGCATCCGTTGGCCCATTCATCTTCCTCGTCCAGGCCGAGATACTCGCCGGAATCCGCATGCTCACCCGCGGGGACCTCGGACACGGTATGCACGAAGTGGACACCGCCGACCGCAAGACCATCGCCTCGACGTGGCTCAACTACTTCAACCGCTAGGAGACAGGACCCCATGCCGATCACGGCACAGCACGTGCGCGAAACCGTCGACGCCTACCTCGCCGAAAATCCCGGCGACGAGGAGAGCCTTGCCCCGCTTGTCGAGACACTGGACCAGGCGGGCGACACCATCGGCTCACGCAAGGAGTTCCGCGGTCACGTCACAGCCGGTGCCGCGCTGCTCCGCCCCGACGGCCGCGTACTCACCATCGAACACCGCGCCCTGAGCAAGTGGCTACTGCCCGGAGGCCACGTCGAGGACAGCGACACGACTCTGGTCGATGCCGCCCTCCGCGAGCTGGCCGAGGAAACGGGCATCACCTCTGATCAAGTCGAGGTCGCCGGCGATCTACCGCTTCACATCGACGTGCACACCATCCCGGCCAACGAGACCAAGGGTGAGCCGGAACACCTTCACTTCGACTTCCGATTCCTCTTTCGACCCTCGACCGACCTGGTCGAACCCGCCGAACTGGTTGAGCTGCAAGAGGAAGAGGTCACGGCCTACTCGTGGCAGTTCGCCGACACGCTGACGGCCGAGCCGTTCCGCTCCCGTGTGTTGAGCGTCACGCGCTAGTTGGGCCAACTTCCAACCCGACTACACAGCTCGGCCCCGGTACCTACCAAGTACCGGGGCCGCTGCGTGCCTACGTGGACCTCACCGCATGTTGGGCTGGGCCTTTCCCATGCTGACTTCCATCACCTGCTAAGCGGCTGGTGGCGCGCCGCTCCGCTCTGCCCTACGTGTCCAGGTCTCGACTTGCGCGCCTCGCGGCAGCCGCAGCTGCACGGCAGTTCACCTAAATGGAGGGCTACGGGTGGTCGCTACTCAGCGCGCCATGGGGGACTGATTGGGACATCCCTCATCGCCGAAGGAGTTCAGCCATGACTAAGCAGTCCAAGGACAACCAGAACGAGATGGACGACGTGCGGGTGCGGGCATCCGATGACCAGGAAGCATCCGAGGCATCGGAAGACTCGGGCACCGGGTCCATTAGCAGGTCAGGGTCTAAGTACCTGTTGTCGTTCCGAACTTGATCGCTGAGTTTCTGCTGGTGGGAGTGGCTTTCCGCCG
>NZ_BMTR01000047.1 GCF_014649775.1 Streptomyces longisporoflavus
ACAGCGCCGATGGTACTGCAGGGGGGACCCTGTGGGAGAGTAGGACGCCGCCGAACTATTATTGATAGAGCTGGTCCCTGAACTTCGGTTCAGGGACCAGCTCTTTTTTGTTTTGCGACACTTGCCGTTCACGTTCCGCAGCCAGCATCTGAGTCATGAGGACAGTTGGCATGTTGCGAGCCGCAGGCGTCGGCGCCGGTGACGAGGTCATCGTGCCGGCGTACGGAAACGTCGAGATCGCCGAGGCCGTCGTCCAGGCCGGGGCCGTGCCCGTGTTCGCGGACATAGACCCGGCGACGTACTGCCTCGATCCTGACGCGGTGAACGCCGTCGTGACCTCCCGTACAGCCGCTGTCGCCGTCGTACACCGCTTCGGACACCCGGCCGACGTCCGGCGGCTTCGGGGCATCGGGCAGCGGCACGGGATTCTGGTGCTCGAGCAGGGCGAAGCGGACGCACCGCACGACGAGCTCGCGCGGCGGCGGACGCACGCGGCCTATCTCAGCGGGCGGCTTGGCGGTGTGATCACCCCGGACGGCGTCGAGGGGCACAGCTATCAGCAGTACGTCGTGCGTGTGCCCGGCAACGGGCGGCCGGACCGGGACGCCTTTGCGCGCGCCGTGCGGGCCAAGGGAATTGACTGCCGGGTGCCGGTGAAGGCGCCCGTTCACCGCACGTCGGATTTCTGGCGGGACATCTGCCTCCCGGAGACCGAGCGTGCCGCGGACGAGACGCTGGCGCTGCCGGTCGACGCGGCGATGACCCGGCGTGGACTGCAGCGCGTCGTATCCGCGTGCAATGCGCTCGGCGGGCTGTTGCAGCCTGCGTTCTGAAGAGGGCGCACGGTGGTTCGGATCAGGCGTGAGTTCGGGGTATGCTTTATTCCGTTGCCGAGCGGGAAACCGCGAAAGCGCAACAGGCCCCTATAGCTCAGTCGGTAGAGCGTCTCCATGGTAAGGAGAAGGTCAGCGGTTCGATTCCGCTTGGGGGCTCAGAGAGTAAGAAGGAAAAGTCCCCGCCCAGTTGGGCGGGGACTTTTTTGTTTCCGTGGCGGGGGTCCCAGGGGTCCGAAGATCCCCGCCGGTGTGGTTCTCAGTCCTTTTGAAGGCCGGGGACCCGCATCGCGAGGATCGCCATGTCGTCTGACGGAGCGTCCGACGCGAAGCGCTCCACCGCCCGCATGATGCGGGCCGCGACCGCGCCGGCCGTGAGACCCGTGCACGTCGTGAGGACGTCCGCGAGACCGTCGTCGCCGAGCATGCGGGTGCCCTCGCGGCGCTCGGTGACTCCGTCCGTCACGCAGAGGAGGACGTCGCCGGGGTCGAGCGTCATCGTCTGTTCGTAGAGTTCCAGGTCCTCCATGACGCCGAGCAGCGGCTGCGGTTCCGCGTACGGCTCGACCGTTCCGTCCTGGCGCAGGCGGAGCGGGAGCGGGTGGCCGGCGCAGACGATCTTCAGTACGGCCGAGCCGTCCTCCTGTGGCCACAACTCCCCGTAGAGGAGGGTGAGGAAGCGGCTGCGGGCGCCCTCGTCGAGGATCGCGGCGTTCAGGCGCTCCAGGACCGCGGGGCCGCCGAAGCCCTCGCGGGCCAGGAGGCGCAGGGCGTGGCGGGCCAGGCCGGTGACGGCGGCGGCCTCCGGCCCCGTGCCGCAGACGTCGCCGATCGCGAAACCGTACGCGCCGTCGCGGATGGGGAAGAGGTCGTAGAAGTCACCGCCGACTTCGTTGCCCTCGCCTGCCGCGCGGTAGATGACGTCGACCTCGACGCCCGGTACCTGCGGGAGCCCCGGCGGCAGCAGGCTGCGCTGGAGGGACTGGCTGATGGCCATGCGCTCCGAGTACAGGCGGGCGTTGTCCAGGGCGAGGGCGGCCCGGCGGGAGAGATCTTCGGCCAATTCCAGGATCTCTTGGCGGAAGTGTTCGTCCGAGGGCTTGCCCAGCGTGAGCATGCCGATGACGCGGTTCCGGGCGACCAGGGGCAGGACGACCGTCTCGCCGCCGACCGCGGACGCCGTGGAGAGTGTCGTGCCGATGCCCGAGCCGAGGCTCAGAGGCTCACCGAGGCCGAGGCTGCGCATGGAGGTGCGCAGGGCGGCCTGGTGGGCCGCTTCCGAGGGAGCGGCCCAGACGCGGGCTCCGGGGGTCGGTACGGGGTCGGGAGGGGCGATCTTGGACAGGAGCGCCTTCAGGCCGTCGATGCGCTCCTCGTCCTCGTGCAGGACGTACGAGAGGTAGGGCTCGGACGACTGGTCGGCGATCGTGTAGACGGCGCACCAGGTGGCGAGTGTGGGGACCGTCATCTGGGCCATGAGGGCCAGGGTCTGGTCGCGGTCCAGGGTGCCGGCGAGGAGGTCCGATGCCTCGACGAGGAAGGAGAGTGAGCCGCGGCGCAGGCGCTCGAGCTCGCCGAGGCGCGCGGACTCGACGGCGAGGGCGATGCGGTCGGCGGCGAACTGGAGGCGCAGGGCCTCTTCGTTCGAGTACCGGTCGGGGGACTCGGCGGCGACGCCCAGGGAGCCCGTGAGGCGGCCTTCGACCTTCAGGGGGACGGTGACCACGGAGCGCATGCCCGTGCCGCTGAGGAGCGGGACTGCGCCGGGGACGACCGTGAGGTCTTCGTGTACGGCCGGCATGCGGGCGGAGCCGTACCGGCCGGGGCCCGCTTCCACGGGGACGCGGGCGAAGCGCTGACGGGCCGACGGAAGGCCTGTGGAGGCCCGGACTTCCAGCTCCGTCTCGTCGTCCGTGGCCAGGAGCAGGAAGGCGGCGTCGCCGTCGAGCATGTCGCGGGCGCGCTCGACCGTGCGCTGGAGCAGACCGTCGAGGTCGTCCGGCGCCGGGGAGCCGATGAAGACCTCGAAGGGGTCGGTCGGGTGGGCCTCGGTGAGCGTGCCCGGTTCGGGGGCGGGGCCTCGCAGGGGGGTCTGCAGGACGGCGCGCTCGTCGTCGCGGACGAGGAGGCAGACCGTGGAGGGTTCGCCGTCGGCGTCGCGGACGCGCAGGTGCGAGGCGTAGACGGGGGTCACGCGGCCGTCGGAGCCGCGGATTCCGTAGCTGCCCTCCCAGCGGGAGAGGCGGAGCGCCTCCACGATGCCGGTGCTCGTGCCAGGGGTGTGCGGCCAGGCTGCGAGATCGGTGAGCGGTTTGCCGGTGACCTGTTCGGCGGCGTATCCGAAGAGTTCTTCCGCGTCTTCGTTCCAGGCGGAGATCGCGCCGACGCGGTCGATCTGGACGACGGCGACGCGGACTCTGCCGTCGGTCAGCGGGAGCATCTCGGCCGGGAGGGCGGGGCCGGCGGCGCGGGTGCCCACTGAGCGGTCGGGGAGGTCGAGTTGGAACCAGACCTGCTTCTGCGTGGGGGTGTAGTCGACGCCCCAGCGGGTGGCGAGCGCCGCGCACAGCTGGAGGCCGCGACCGCCCTCGCGGTCGGGGTTGCCCATGTTCACGGCGGACTGCTGGAGCGGGATCTCTCGTTCCGGATAGTGGTCGGAGACCTCGATGCGTACGGCGTCCTCGCTGCGCAGACAGAGGACGTCCGCGGCGGTGCCGGCATGCACGACGGCGTTGGTGACCAGCTCGCTGGTGAGGACGACGGCGTCGTCGACGATGTCCGTGAACCCCCAGCCCTGGAGGGTGTCGCGGACAAAGGAGCGTGCCGTCGCGACGGAACGCCCGACGGGGTCGAAAGTCGCAGCCGCGCGCGCGGTGATCACAGAACTCCTCGTACGAGTATCGACGCCCAGATCTCCCACCATGGTGCGGCCGCCCCTCCGATGCCCGCTTGTACGTGTGCCACCGCCCAGGCCGGGCAGGACCGAGGTGGTTGGACAGCCGGATGCCAGGTTACTTACCTTCGCCGTCCATGCTGATGCCGGTCGTCAGTGTTTCCGTCCGGAGGGTGTGCGGAACGGTGTGCGAAGCTGCCGAACTGTTATGGCCTGGTTCAGCCATGGTGAAACACTGGGCAAGCTTCTAAAGAGAGCCCAGGTAACCCGAGCAGTACGGTCGACCCTTGCGGGAGGGACACAGTGGAGTCTGGCGCAGCGACGCGGGGCACTAAAACGCGTGCGAAAGACGGACAGACCCCTGGCAAACAGCGCAAACCGCGCCACGGGGCGACTACGTCGGTGGACACGGCGGCCCTGAACAGATTGCTCGCGGCGCTCGCGGCCATGCGGGACGGAAACTTCCGCAAGCGGCTCACGGTCTCCGGTGACGACGTCATGTCCGAGATCGCCGCCGTTTTCAACGAGGTGGCCGACCGGAATCTGCATCTGACCGGTGAGCTCTCGCGCGTCCGGCGCATGGTCGGGCGTGAGGGGAAACTCACCGAGCGGCTTGAGAGCGGCGCGAGCGAGGGCTCGTGGGCCGCGGCGATCGACGCGTCGAACGCGCTGGTCGAAGACCTCGTACGCCCCGTGTCCGAGGTCGGGCGGGTGCTTTCCGCGGTCGCGGAGGGCGACCTGGAGCAGCGGATGGAGCTGCGGGCGCAGGCGGACGAGGGCAGCGGCCATCCGCTGCGCGGGGAGTTCCTGAAGGTCGGCCGGACGGTGAACAACCTGGTCGACCAGCTCTCGACATTCACCGACGAGGTCACGCGCGTGGCCAGCGAGGTGGGCACCGAGGGCAAGCTGGGCGGCCAGGCGCGGGTACGTGGAATGTCCGGTTCGTGGAAGGATCTCACGGATTCGGTGAATACCATGGCGTACCGCCTCACCGCGCAGGTACGTGACATTGCTCTCGTGACGACGGCGGTCGCCAAGGGTGACTTGTCCCGGAAGGTGACGGTTCACGTCGCGGGCGAGATGCTGGAGCTGAAGAACACCGTCAACACGATGGTGGACCAGCTCTCCTCGTTCTCCTCCGAGGTGACCCGCGTCGCGCGTGAGGTCGGCACGGAGGGCGAGCTCGGCGGCCAGGCGCAGGTGCCGGGTGTGGCGGGAGTGTGGAAGGACCTCACCGACTCGGTGAATCTTATGGCCGGCAATCTCACCGCACAGGTGCGCGGGATCGCCCAGGTCACGACGGCCGTCGCCAATGGCGATCTGTCCCAGAAGGTCACGGTGAGCGCGCGCGGCGAGGTCGCGCAACTCGCCGAGACGATCAACCAGATGACCGAGACGCTGCGTACGTTCGCGGACGAGGTCACCCGCGTCGCGAACGAGGTCGGCGCCGAGGGACAGCTGGGCGGCCAGGCGAACGTGCCGGGCGCGGCCGGGACGTGGAAGGACCTCACCGACTCGGTGAACACGGTCTTCCGGAACCTCACCACGCAGGTGCGCGACATCGCGACGGTCACGACGGCCGTCGCCAACGGCGATCTCTCGCAGAAGGTCACCGTCGACGTGGCGGGCGAGATGCTCGAGCTGAAGAACACGGTGAACACGATGGTGGACCAGCTCTCCGCCTTCGGTGCCGAAGTGACGCGGGTGGCCCGGGAGATCGGGGTCGAGGGCGAGCTGGGCGGCCAGGCGCAGGTACAGGGCGCGGCCGGTACGTGGAAGGACCTGACGGACTCGGTCAACACCGCCTTCCGCAACCTCACGGGTCAGGTCCGCAACATCGCGCAGGTGACGACGGCGGTCGCGAACGGCGACCTGTCGCAGAAGGTCACCGTCGACGTCTCCGGCGAGATGCTTCAACTGAAGAACACCGTGAACACGATGGTGGACCAGCTGTCGTCCTTCGCCGATCAGGTCACGCGGATGGCCCGTGACGTGGGTACGGAGGGGCGTCTGGGCGGTCAGGCGCGCGTGGACGGCGTCAGCGGCACCTGGAAGGAACTGACCGACTCCGTCAACTTCATGGCGGGGAACCTGACGTCGCAGGTACGTCAGATCGCCCAGGTCACCACCGCGGTGGCCCGCGGCGATCTCTCCCAGAAGATCGACGTGGACGCCCGCGGCGAGATCCTGGAGCTGAAGAACACCATCAACACGATGGTCGACCAGCTCTCCGCCTTCGCCGACCAGGTGACCCGGGTGGCCCGCGAGGTGGGCACGGAAGGCCGCCTCGGCGGGCAGGCGCAGGTGCCCGGTGTGGCCGGCGTGTGGCGCGATCTGACCGACTCCGTTAACGGCATGGCCGGCAACCTCACCGCACAGGTGCGCAACATCGCGCAGGTCGCGACCGCGGTGGCGCGCGGTGACCTGTCGCAGAAGATCGACGTGGACGCGCGCGGGGAAATCCTGGAGCTGAAGAACACCCTCAACACGATGGTGGACCAGCTCTCGGCCTTCGCCGAGCAGGTGACGCGGGTGGCCCGCGAGGTGGGCACCGACGGCATCCTGGGCGGCCAGGCCGAGGTGCAGGGTGTCTCCGGCACCTGGAAGGACCTCACGCAGTCCGTGAACGGCATGGCGAACAACCTGACCCTCCAGGTCCGCAACATCGCCGAGGTCACCACGGCGGTCGCCATGGGCGACCTGTCCAAGAAGATCACCGTCGACGCGAAGGGCGAGATCCTCGAGCTCGTCACCACCGTGAACACGATGGTCGACCAGCTCTCGAACTTCGCCGAGCAGGTCAACCGCGTGGCCCGCGAGGTGGGCACGGAGGGCAACCTGGGTGGCCAGGCGCGGGTTCCGGGCGTCACCGGCACCTGGAAGGACCTCAGCGACAACGTCAACCTGATGGCGAACAACCTGACCGGCCAGGTGCGCAACATCTCCCAGGTCGCGGCGGCGGTCGCCAACGGAGACCTGACCAAGAAGGTCACCGTCGAGGCGCGCGGCGAGGTCGCGCAGCTCGCCGACACCGTCAACACGATGGTGAAGACGCTGAGTTCGTTCGCGGACGAGGTGACCCGCGTGGCCCGCGAGGTGGGCACCGACGGCATCCTCGGCGGACAGGCCCGCGTACCGGGAGTCTCGGGTACGTGGAAGGACCTGACGGAGTCCGTGAACGGCATGGCCTCCAACCTCACCGGCCAGGTCCGCAACATCGCGATGGTCACCACCGCGATCGCCAAGGGCGACCTGACCAAGAAGATCGACATCGACGCCCGGGGCGAGATCCTCGAACTCAAGACCACCATCAACACGATGGTCGACCAGCTGTCGTCCTTCGCCGAGCAGGTCACGCGCGTGGCCCGCGAGGTGGGTACGGAAGGGCAGCTGGGCGGTCAGGCGCGGGTGCGGGACGTCGACGGCACGTGGCGCGACCTCACCGAATCGGTGAACGAGATGGCCGGAAACCTGACCCGTCAGGTGCGCGCCATCGCCGAGGTCGCCACCGCGGTGACGCGCGGCGACCTGAACCTGAAGATCGACGTGGACGCCGCGGGCGAGATCCAGGTTCTCCAGGACAACATCAACTCGATGATCGCCAACCTCCGCGACACCACCCTGGCCAACAAGGAACAGGACTGGCTCAAGGGCAACCTGGCCCGTATCTCCGGTCTGATGCAGGGCCGCCGCGATCTGGAGGACGTCGCCTCGCTGATCATGAGCGAGCTGACGCCGGTGGTCTCCGCACAGCACGGCGCCTTCTTCCTGGCCCTGCCGACGGACGAGGCCGCGGAGCCCGGTGCCGAGCAGGAGGACGCGTACGAACTGCGGATGATGGGCAGTTACGGCTACTCCATGGGCTCCATGCCGACGTCTTTCCGGCCCGGTGAGACGCTCATCGGCACCGCCGCGCAAGAGCGGCGCACGATCCTCGTGGAGAACGCGCCGTCCGGCTATCTGCGGATCGCGTCCGGCCTCGGCGAGGCGCCGCCCGCCCAGGTCATCGTCCTGCCGGTGCTCTTCGAAGGAACCGTCCTCGGCGTGATCGAACTGGCCGCCTTCCAGGCGTTCACGCAGATCCAGAAGGACTTCCTCAGCCAGATCGCCGAGATGATCGCGACGAGCGTCAACACCATCAGCGTCAACACGAAGACCGAGGTGCTGCTCAAGCAGTCGCAGGAACTGACCGAGCAACTGCGCGAGCGGTCGGCGGAGTTGGAGAACCGGCAGAAGGCGCTGCAGGACTCGAACGCCGAACTGGAGGAGAAGGCCGAGCTCCTTGCCCAGCAGAACCGTGACATCGAGGTCAAGAACACCGAGATCGAGGAGGCCAGGCAGGTCCTCGAGGAGCGCGCCGAGCAGCTCGCCGTCTCGATGCGCTACAAGTCCGAGTTCCTGGCGAACATGTCGCACGAGCTGCGTACGCCGCTCAACTCCCTGCTGATCCTGGCCAAGTTGCTCGCCGACAACGCCGACGCCAACCTCACCCCCAAGCAGGTGGAGTTCGCCGAGACGATCCACGGGGCGGGCTCGGACCTGCTGCAGCTCATCAACGACATCCTCGACCTCTCCAAGGTCGAGGCGGGCAAGATGGACGTCTCCCCGACACGTATCGCCCTGGTGCAACTGGTGGACTACGTAGAGGCCACTTTCCGGCCGCTGACCGCCGAGAAGGGGCTCGACTTCTCCGTACGGGTGTCTCCGGAGCTGCCCGCGACGCTGCACACGGACGAGCAGCGCCTCCTTCAGGTGCTGCGCAACCTCCTGTCCAACGCGGTGAAGTTCACCGACTCCGGAGCGGTCGAGCTGGTGATCCGGCACGCCAACGCCGACGTGCCCAACGCCATCCGGGAACAGCTCCTGGAGGCCGGTTCGCTGCGGGACGCGGACGCCGATCTGATCGCCTTCTCGGTGAGCGACACCGGCATCGGGATCGCCGGCAGCAAGATGCGGGTCATCTTCGAGGCGTTCAAGCAGGCCGACGGCACGACGAGCAGGAAGTACGGCGGTACGGGACTCGGGCTCTCCATCAGCCGGGAGATCGCGCGTCTTCTCGGCGGAGAGATCCACGCGGCGAGCGAACCGGGCCGTGGCTCGACGTTCACGCTCTATTTGCCGCTGCACCCGAGCGAACTGCCGCCCCAGGGCTACACGCAGCTGGCGCCCCTGCCGGGCACGGTCGCGCGGGCCGCCCTCGAGGAGGCTCCGTCCACGGCCGAGCAGCCGCCGCAGAGCGAGGACGTCACGCCACCCCAGGGGGACGCGACGCCGGAGTCCGGCACGCTCTTCAGGCGCCGTCGTCGCGCCGCGCACGCCTCTTCGGAGCAGCCCCCCGTGCTGCCGGGGCAGGGCCCCAGGGAGCCTCAGGAGCCGCGCTCGCAGGAGCAGTGGCCGACCGCGGGGCAGGAGTCGCCCGTGGCGCGTCCCGGCTACCAGTTCGGCGGCGAGAAGGTGCTCATCGTCGACGACGACATCCGCAATGTGTTCGCGCTCACCAGCGTCCTGGAGCAGCACGGGCTCTCGGTGCTGTACGCCGAGAACGGCCGCGAGGGCATCGAGGTCCTGGAACAGCACGACGACGTGACGGTCGTCCTGATGGACATCATGATGCCGGAGATGGACGGGTACGCGACGACGACGGCCATCCGCAGGATGCCGCAGTTCGCCGGACTCCCGATCATCGCGCTCACCGCGAAGGCCATGAAGGGCGACCGGGAGAAGGCCATCGACTCCGGCGCGTCCGATTACGTTACGAAGCCGGTCGACCCGGATCATCTGCTCTCGGTGATGGAGCAGTGGATGCGAGGGGAGTGACCGAGAAGAGGCTTCATTACGCGGAGTTGCTGACAGAGTGTGGCCGAGGCCGTGTAGAAGCGCGGTATACGGGGAACCTTCTGGTCTCCCACTGCGTTTCTGCTACGTGCACAGTGACATCGCGGTGACAGGGTGTGGCGACAGGCGGGGTGCGGCTACCATGACCGGCACAAGGACGGACGGCGTAAGGGAGTCGTCCCCTGGGGCGGCGCCCGGTGTACCGCCGGGGCGAGGAGGGCGGGCCATGGTGCAGAAGGCCAAGATCCTCCTGGTCGATGACCGGCCGGAGAATCTGCTGGCGCTGGAGGCCATCCTCTCTGCGCTCGATCAGACCCTGGTACGGGCATCGTCCGGGGAGGAAGCGCTCAAAGCACTACTGACGGACGACTTCGCGGTCATTCTGCTGGACGTCCAGATGCCGGGCATGGACGGTTTCGAAACCGCCGCGCACATCAAGCGGCGAGAACGGACCCGGGACATCCCGATCATCTTCCTCACCGCCATCAACCACGGACCGCATCACACCTTCCGGGGTTACGCGGCCGGTGCGGTGGACTACATCTCCAAGCCCTTCGATCCGTGGGTGCTGCGGGCGAAGGTCTCGGTGTTCGTCGAGCTGTACATGAAGAACTGCCAACTGCGGGAGCAGGCCGCGCTGCTGCGGCTCCAGCTCGAAGGCGGCGGCAAGTCCGCGGCGGGCGACGCCAAGGAGCCCGCGGGTCTTCTCGCCGAGCTCTCGGCGCGCCTCGCGGCCGTCGAGGAACAGGCGGAGGCGCTGTCGAAACAGCTGGACGACGACTCGGCGGATGCCGCCGCTGTCGCCACCGCGGCCCATCTCGAACGCAAACTCACCGGCCTTCGGCGGGCTCTTGACGCCTTGGAGCCGGGCACCGGCAGCGGCGCGCCTTCGGTGTCCTCGCAGAACTGAACCGGCGCGAAAACCGGACGAAGCGGGACCGGGAGCGGTGAACGTCCGTCAGTTCACCGCCCCCGCAAGGGCGACACAAACGGGTGAAGCAGTAGGCACACGTGTCCGCAGTGGTCTCCACCGGTAACCTCGGACCCATGGCCTCACGTCCGTCCGCAGCCAAGAAGACGCCCGCGAAGAAGGCGGCCGCGCCCACAAAGGCTCCGGCGAAGAAGGCCGCCGCCAAAAAACCGCCCGCCAAGAAGGCTCCGGCGAAGAAGGCGCCCGCCAAGAAGGCCGTGGCGAAGAAGCCCGTACCCAAGCCGGCGCCCAGTCCCACGGGCGGCGTCTACCGCATCGCGCGCGCCCTGTGGCTCGGTCTCGCGCACAGCGTGGGCGCGCTGTTCCGCGGCATAGGGCGAGGCGCCAAGGGACTCGACCCGGCGCATCGCAAGGACGGCGTCGCGCTGCTGCTGCTCGGCGTCGCGCTGATCGTCGCCGCGGGCACGTGGTCGAATCTGCGCGGCCCCGTGGGCGATCTCGTCGAGATGCTGGTGACCGGCGCGTTCGGCCGTCTCGATCTGCTCCTGCCGATACTGCTCGCGGTCATCGGCGTACGCCTCATCCGGCACCCAGAGAAGCCCGAGGCGAACGGCCGCATCGTGATCGGCCTGTCCGCGCTCGTCATCGGCGTGCTCGGCCAGGTCCACATCGCCTGCGGTTCGCCCGCCCGCGCGGACGGCATGGCGGCCATAAGGGACGCGGGCGGCCTCATCGGCTGGGCCACGTCCACTCCGCTGATCTTCACCATGGGCGAGGTCCTCGCCGTACCGCTGCTCGTCCTGCTGACCGTGTTCGGGCTGCTCGTGGTCACCGCGACGCCCGTCAACGCCATCCCGCAGCGGCTGCGGCTGCTCGGCACCAAGCTCGGCATCGTCCAGGCGGAGCCCGAAGAGGTGCTGGGGGACTACGGCGACTACGGGGACGACGAGCGGTACGAGGAGCAGTGGCGCGAGGCGCTGCCGGCGCGCTCGCGCAGGCGCCCCGCGGCCGCCGGGCCCTATGACCCGGATCAGGCCGAGGAGGAGGCGCTCACCCGGCGGCGCAGGCCCCGCAGGGCGTCCTCGCAGCCGTCGCTCGACCGGCCGATGGACGCGGTGGACGTGGCCGCCGCCGCTGCCGCCGCGCTGGACGGCGCCGTCATGAACGGCATGCCGCCTTCGCCGCTGGTCGCCGATCTCACGCAGGGCGTCTCCGGGGAGCGCGACCAGAAGCCCGCGGAGAGCTCGGCGCCGGTGCCGACCGCGCGCGCCACCGACAGCCCTTCGCGCGCCGACGACAGCCCCGCGCGCGCCACCGACAGCCCGCCGCCCGGCGTGCGGCGCAAGAAGCCCGGCGAGTCCGACGGCTCGTCCGACTCGGCGGTGCCGGACCTGACCAAGTCGCCCTCGAACAAGCCGCGGGACCTTCCCCCGCGCGCCGAGCAGCTGCAGTTCGCCGGCGACATCACGTACGCGCTGCCCTCGCTCGACCTGCTCGAGCGCGGTGGCCCCGGCAAGTCCCGCAGCGCTGCCAACGATGCCGTCGTGGCCTCGCTCAGCAATGTGTTCAGCGAGTTCAAGGTCGACGCGGACGTCACCGGCTTCACAAGGGGCCCGACGGTCACGCGGTACGAGATCGAGCTCGGCCCGGCCGTGAAGGTCGAGAAGATCACCGCTCTGGCCAAGAACATCGCGTACGCGGTCGCCAGTCCCGATGTCCGCATCATCAGCCCCATCCCCGGCAAGTCCGCGGTCGGCATCGAGATCCCGAACTCCGACCGCGAGATGGTCAACGTCGGCGACGTGCTGCGCCTCGCGGACGCGGCCGAGGACGATCACCCGATGCTGGTCGCGCTCGGCAAGGACGTCGAGGGCGGCTTCGTGATGGCCAACATGGCGAAGATGCCGCACATCCTGGTCGCCGGTGCCACCGGCTCCGGCAAGTCGTCCTGCATCAACTGCCTGATCACGTCGATCATGATGCGGGCGACGCCCGAGGACGTACGGATGGTCCTCGTCGACCCCAAGCGCGTCGAGCTCACGGCGTACGAGGGCATTCCGCACCTGATCACGCCGATCATCACCAACCCCAAGCGGGCCGCCGAGGCGCTCCAGTGGGTCGTACGCGAGATGGACCTGCGCTACGACGACCTCGCGGCCTTCGGCTACCGGCACATCGACGACTTCAACCAGGCCGTCCGCGAGGGCAAGCTCAAGACGCCCGAGGGCAGCGAGCGGGAGCTCACCCCGTACCCGTACCTCCTTGTGATCGTCGACGAGCTCGCCGACCTGATGATGGTCGCCCCGCGCGACGTCGAGGACTCGATCGTGCGCATCACGCAGCTCGCGCGTGCGGCGGGCATCCACCTGGTGCTCGCCACGCAGCGGCCGTCCGTGGACGTCGTGACCGGTCTGATCAAGGCGAACGTGCCCTCACGGCTCGCTTTCGCGACCTCTTCGCTCGCCGACAGCCGCGTCATCCTCGACCAGCCGGGTGCCGAGAAGCTGATCGGCAAGGGTGACGGGCTCTTCCTGCCGATGGGGGCGAACAAGCCCACCCGAATGCAGGGCGCCTTCGTCACCGAAGAGGAGATCCAGGCGGTCGTCCAGCACTGCAAGGACCAGATGGCGCCCGTCTTCCGGGACGACGTCACCGTGAGCACCAAGCAGAAGAAGGAGATCGACGAGGACATCGGCGATGACCTCGACCTGCTCTGCCAGGCCGCTGAGCTGGTGGTTTCCACGCAGTTCGGGTCCACGTCGATGCTCCAGCGAAAGCTGCGCGTCGGCTTCGCGAAGGCCGGGCGGCTGATGGACCTCATGGAGTCGCGCGGCATCGTGGGCCCCAGCGAGGGTTCCAAGGCTCGTGACGTTCTTGTGAAACCCGACGAGCTGGATGGCGTGCTCGCGGTGATCCGCGGGGAGGCTCACCCATAAGGGTGCGGCAGGCAACCGTTTCCCCTCGGCATACGTCAAGTTGAGGGGAGAGACCGCACCATGTACCCAGCACAGGATGTCCGGCCGTCCCGACGGCGGGGTGTCCGGCCATTCCGATGGCGTACAAAGTCCGTCGCCCGGTTGCCCCACCTTTTCCGAACGCCCCTAGACTGAACCTCCGGCAGGTGGCTACACGCTCGAAAGGCGCCCCCGTGTCCATCGGCAACTCCCCTGAAGACGACCGCCCTTCAGACCACCGACCCACAGACGACCGGCACACCGACGATCGGCTCGCCGAGGACCTTGCGGCAGCCGAGACCCCGGCAGTCGAGGAGCCCTCGATCGGGCGCACGCTGCAGCGGGCGCGTATCGACTCGGGCCAGACCGTCGACGAGATCAGCGCGTCCACCCGGGTGCGCGTCCCGATCGTGCACGCGATCGAACAGGACGACTTCTCCCGCTGCGGCGGCGACGTCTACGCCCGCGGCCACATCCGGACGCTCGCACGCGCCGTGGGGGTCGATCCCGCCCTTCTGCTGGCCCAGTACGACAAGGCGCACGGTGGCCGGCCGCCCGCGCCCACTCCGGCGGCGCCGCTCTTCGAGGCCGAGCGCATCAGGTCCGAACCGCGCCGTCCCAACTGGACGGCGGCCATGGTCGCCGCGATCGTCGCCGTCATCGGCTTCGTCGGCTTCACCGCGTTCAGCGGTGGCGACGAGGACACCGGCGGGGCGAAGTCGCAGGCCGAGGGCGCATCGCCCGCCACCAGCAAGCCCGCCACGAAGCCGGTGCCCGACAAGCCCGCCGACCCGAAGCCGGACCCGTCGGACAGCGCCATCGCCGGCGCCCCGAAGGACAAGGTCACGGTCAAGGTCAGCGCCCCGGACGGGCGCAGCTGGATCTCGGCCAAGGACCACAACGGCCGCACGCTCTTCGACGGCGTCCTCGAAGAGGGCAAGTCGAAGACCTTCCAGGACAAGCAGAAGATCGACCTCGTGCTCGGCGACGCGGGCGCGATCGCACTGTTCGTGAACGGCAAGGCGGTCGAAAACGAGTTCGATCCCGGTCAGGTCGAGCGGCTGACGTACACCAAGGGAGACCCCGAGGTCGGCTGAGTCCGGCACGACACGACACGACCCGGTACGAGCGCCGTGTGCGCCCCGGGAGTCGGGGCCCGGACCCTCGCGGCGGGGGCCCGGGCAGGGACAAAGTAGTCTTGAGAGCATGCCCGAACGCCGCACCGTCGCCCTTGTCACTCTTGGCTGCGCCCGCAACGAGGTGGACTCGGAGGAGCTCGCAGGCCGCTTGGAGGCGGACGGCTGGCAGCTCGTCGAGGCCGCCGAAGAAGCGGACGTCGCCGTAGTCAACACCTGTGGATTCGTCGAAGCCGCCAAGAAGGACTCCGTCGACGCCCTCCTGGAAGCCAATGATCTCAAGGGTCATGGCAAGACCCAGGCCGTCGTCGCCGTCGGCTGCATGGCCGAGCGGTACGGCAAGGAACTCGCCGACGCCCTCCCCGAAGCCGACGGCGTCCTCGGCTTCGACGACTACTCCGACATCTCGAACCGCCTGCAGACCATCCTCGGTGGCGGCAGCGTCGAGGCCCACACCCCGCGTGACCGGCGCAAGCTGCTTCCGATCAGCCCCGCGGAGCGGCAGGAGGCCGGCTCCGGCGTCGCGCTGCCCGGGCACGGGCCCGTGGACCTGCCCGAAGGCCTCGCGCCCGCCTCGGGACCGCGCGCTCCGCTGCGGCGCCGGCTGGGGACCAGCCCCGTCGCCTCGGTGAAGCTGGCCTCCGGCTGCGACCGGCGCTGCTCGTTCTGCGCCATCCCCTCCTTCCGCGGGTCCTTCATCTCGCGCCGCCCCTCGGACGTGCTCGGCGAGACGCGCTGGCTGGCCGAGCAGGGCGTCAAGGAGGTCATGCTCGTCTCCGAGAACAACACCTCGTACGGCAAGGACCTCGGGGACATCCGGCTCCTGGAGACGCTGCTGCCCGAGCTGGCGGCCGTCGACGGGATCGAGCGGGTGCGCGTCAGCTACCTCCAGCCCGCCGAGATGCGCCCCGGACTCATCGACGTACTGACCTCCACCGAGAAGGTCGTCCCCTACTTCGACCTCTCCTTCCAGCACTCCGCCCCCGGCGTGCTGCGCGCGATGCGGCGCTTCGGGGACACCGACCGCTTCCTGGAGCTGCTCGACACCATCCGTACGAAGGCGCCGCAGGCCGGTGTGCGGTCCAACTTCATCGTGGGCTTCCCCGGCGAGACCGAGGCCGACGTGGACGAGCTCGAGCGGTTCCTCACGGGTGCGCGGCTGGACGCCATCGGCGTCTTCGGGTACTCCGACGAGGAGGGCACGGAAGCGGCGACGTACGAGAAGAAGCTCGACCAGGACGTCGTCGACGAGCGGCTCGCGCGCATCTCGCGGCTCGCCGAGGAACTGACCTCGCAGCGCGCCGACGAGCGCCTCGGTGAGACCGTCGAGGTGCTTGTGGAGTCCGTGGACGAGGAGGACGGCGCGATCGGCCGGGCGGCCCACCAGGCGCCCGAGACGGACGGACAGGTCCGCTTGGAGGGCGCCACGAGTGGGGACGGCCTGCAGGTCGGCCGTATGGTCGTGGCAAAGGTGGTCGGCACGGAAGGCGTGGACCTGGTGGCTGAGTACAGCGAAATCCCCGGGCACGAGCCCCGGATCCCGGCCGAGGAGGCGCGCAGATGACCGGAGTCCCGGCATCCGCGGCGGGCGGCTCCGGCGCGCAGGGCGCCAAGCCGGTGCGCGGCGGAAAGTTGGGCGCTGCGGCCGTCAATCAGGCCAGCGTGTGGAACGTCGCCAATTTGTTGACGGTGATCCGGCTGCTTCTCGTGCCCGGCTTCGTGATGCTGTTGCTCGCCGACGGCGGGTACGACCCGGCCTGGCGCGCCTGGGCCTGGGCGGCCTTCGCCGTCGCCATGATCACGGACTTGTTCGACGGGCACCTCGCACGTACGTACAACCTGGTCACGGACTTCGGGAAGATCGCCGACCCCATCGCCGACAAGGCGATCATGGGCGCCGCCCTGGTCTGTCTCTCCTACCTCGGCGACCTGCCCTGGTGGGTGACGGGCGTCATTCTCGGGCGTGAGCTCGGAATCACGTTGCTGCGGTTCTGGGTGATCCGCTTCGGTGTCATTCCGGCCAGTCGCGGCGGCAAGATGAAGACGCTCTGGCAGGGCACCGCGGCCGGAATGTACGTCCTCGCGCTGACCGGGCCGCTCGCCACGCTGCGGTTCTGGGTGATGGCGGTGGCCGTCGTACTGACCGTCCTGACCGGGCTCGACTATGTGCGGCAGGCCATCGTGCTGCGTCGCCTCGGGCTCGCGGAGGCGGCAGCGGCGGCATCGGCGTCAGCGGCCTCCGGGTCGGCCGCGGCCTCCGGCGAGGGGGCGCGGGAGTCGGCGTCATGACGTCGGCGGGGTCGGCAGGGGCGGTGGTGCCGGCAGGGTTGGCTGCGGAGGTTCTGCGGCTTCTGCAGGCGCGGGGCGAGACCCTCGCCGTCGCCGAGTCGCTCACCGGGGGTCTGGTGGCCGCCGAGGTGACGGCGGTGCCGGGGGCATCTGCGGTCTTCCGGGGGTCCGTGACGGCTTACGCGACCGAGCTGAAGCAGCATGTACTCGGAGTCGACGGCACTCTGCTGGCGGAGCGCGGCGCCGTGGATGCCGAAGTGGCGCTGCAGATGGCCGCCGGTGTGCGCAAGGTCATGGGCGCGGACTGGGGTATCGCGACCACGGGCGTCGCCGGGCCGGAACCACAGGACGGGCAGGCGGTCGGGACCGTTTTCGTGGCGGTCGACGGGCCTGTTTCGGCCTTCGGCAGGCCGGATCTCGCGGTCGACGAGGCAAGTTCCGGGCTTCGCTCTGAGGGGAAAGTGGCGGCGCTGCGGTTGAACGGTGGCCGTTCGGACATTCGTATGGAGAGTGTACGGAGCGTGCTCAGGCTGCTGATCGAGCGGCTGTCCGGCGAACGTGCCGGGAATGGGCGGGCACAGGATACGGAACAGAACGGGGGGACTTGATGTTTGCAGCCCTGAGTGAACACGACATCGCTCCCCGCACGGCCGCCGCGCGAGGCGGTACGGTGGGGCGTGAAGGATGCGGCTACGCGGTCCGAGGAGGGAGCCACCGATGATTCTGCTCCGTCGCCTGTTGGGTGACGTGCTGCGTCGGCAGCGCCAGCGCCAGGGCCGTACTCTGCGCGAAGTCTCCTCGTCCGCCCGAGTCTCGCTCGGCTATCTTTCCGAGGTGGAGCGGGGGCAGAAGGAGGCATCCTCCGAGCTGCTTTCCGCGATCTGCGACGCGCTTGACGTACGGATGTCCGAGCTCATGCGCGAGGTGAGCGATGAGCTCTCTCTCGCCGAACTGGCTGCGTCGGCAGCGGCTACGGAACCGGTGCGCACACCGGTTCGCCCGATGCTCAATTCCGTCTCGGTGAGCGGTGTGCCGCCGGAACGGGTAACGATCAAGGCGCCTGCGGAGGCGGTGGACGTCGTCGCGGCGTGATGCTGCGCTGACTGTGCACGCTGTCTGAGCGCTCAGATGTGAGGAGGCCCCGGCCGGGTAACACCGGCCGGGGCTTTCGTGCGTTCCGTCAGTTCTGTCCGTTGCAGTGGTTCGGGGCTTGTGGGGTTCTCGGGGGCAGCCGGTTTACGTGGTGACGCGTCCACGTCAAAAAAGCTTGCGAGATGTCCGCATTAGAGCAGTTGTGTCATATTTGGTGGGGGATTTTAGCTCACGGAGTCCCAAGATCTTTGGAGGTTGCATGTATGTCGTGAAGAGTCCTCTGTCGGATGCGGATCTGAAGACGGTCTCGGATGCCCTGCAAGGGGCGCTCGTGGACCTGGTCGACCTTTCCCTGGTGGCCAAGCAGATCCACTGGAACGTGGTCGGCGCGCGCTTCCGGTCCGTGCACCTGCAGCTCGACGAGGTCGTGGACACGGCGCGGACGCACTCCGACACGGTGGCGGAACGGGCGTCCACGCTCGGTGTCTCGCCCGACGGCCGTGCGGGGACCGTGGCGCGTAGCAGCGGCATCGGCGAGGTCGCCGGCGGCTGGGTCAAGGACGCCGACGCGGTGGGCACGCTCGTGGAAGCGCTCGGAGCGGTCATCACGCGGATGCGGGAGCGGGTGGAGGCGACCGGTGAGGCTGACCCGGTCAGCCAGGACATCTTCATCGGCATCACGGCCGATCTGGAGAAGCATCACTGGATGTTCCAGGCGGAGAACGGTTGACCGCGCTCGCTGGGCGTTCCGGGGGAGAACGGTTCCGGGGTGGAGAGCGGTGAGGGCGCCGCGGGAGGGCGGCTGATCGGTTCGCGCCGGGACTGGTGGCTCGGGTGCTCGGCTGCCCGGACGGGTTAGCGGGGCGGTGATCGTGCCTCGTGTGCGCTGTGGTGCGCCCTCCCGCCCGGTCACGCCGGGCGTCTAGCGTCGACCGGGCGTCGGGCCTCGGGTATCGGGCCTGTATCGGCGTCCGATGCCGGTGGGTCCCGTGCGGGCCCCGATTGTGCGGAGGTGGTGGCCGTGGCATGGAGAGTCGTGCGGTGGGCGCCGGCTCTGGCGCTCGGCGCGCTCTGGTGGTGGGGCGCGCTGCGGCTGGCGCTCGCGCCCGATGCGGGGGTTCTGGAGGGGGCGGTCGCGGCCGGGGGGTGGGGGTTGAGTCTGTTGCCGGTGCACTGCGTCCCGAAATCGCGGGCGCTGAGCGCCGCGGCCCTGGCCAGGGAGCGCGCCCGGCGGGATTCTGCGCCGGGGGAGCCTCACGGCGCGAGGGGGTGGCGGCTGCGGTGGTCGTGGCGGTCGTGGCGGTCGTGGCGGCCGTGGTCGGAGTGGTCGCGGCGGTCCGGGGTGCGTACGGGCGAGGCCGGTAAGGCTGCCGCCCGGTCTGCTGCCGGTGCTGTCACCAGGGCATGGCGACGCCGCCGTTCGGGCGGAGGATCTGACCCGTCGTGAAGGCGGACGCGTCGGACGCCAGGTGCAGTACGGCGTGCGCGATGTCCTCCGGCTCGCCGACGCGGCCCAGCGGGGACATGCGGATCATGAGGCCCTCGGTGTGCGCCTGGGCGTCGCTGTCGTGGCGGTCGGTCATGGGGGTACGGATCCAGCCCGGCGCGACGGCGTTGACGCGTATGCCGTGCGGGCCCACCTCGGTGGCTAGGGTCTTCGTGAGCTGGACGACGGCGGCTTTCGCGGCGCCGTAACAGAGGAGGCCGGGGCCGCCGGTGTCCACGGCTCCCGAGGCCATGGTGATGATGCTGCCGCGGGGGGCCGCGCTGGTGGCTGCCGTGATCATTGCGCGGGCCGCCGCCTGGCAGGCGTACAGGACGCCCTTGAAGTTGATGCTCAGGACCCGGTCGAGGTCCTCGTCACGGGTCTCCAGGACCGGGCTGTTGTGCATGATTCCGGCGATGGCGGCCATGATGTCCAGCCGCCCGGTGGCCGCGGTGGCGCTCGCGACGGCCTGTTCGACCTGCGCTCTGTCCGCCACGTCCAGGTAGTGGGTGTGCGCGGTGCCGCCCGCGGCCTTGATGAGCGTGGCCGTCTCGTGGAGCCCCTGGGTGTCGCGGTCGGCGCAGTGGACACTCGCGCCTGCTTCCGCGAGGAGTACGGCCGAGGCCCGGCCGATTCCGGAGGCCGCGCCGGTGACGAATGCCGTGCGTCCGCTGAGGTCGTACGCCGTGAGGGGCATGACGGGACGGTACGGCGAGACCTGACGGGGCGTCAACTGGTGCGTGAGCCTTGGTCGTCGGGGCGTGAGCTCGGGTGCTGGACGCGGGGCGCGGCCGGGGAGCGTGACCGGAGAATGTGGCCGGGGAGCGTGGCTGGAGAGTGTGGCCGGGAGTGCTGGGCTCGTGGTGGAGGGGCGTCGGTTGCCGGAGGTCAGGAAGTCGGGCCCGGTTGGCAGGTGGGGCACCAGTAGGTGGGGCGGTCGCGGGAGCCGTCGCCCTGCTGGCCCTTACGGATGGGGGTGCCGCAGCGCAGGCAGGGGCGGGGCGCGCGGCCGTAGACGTACAGGCGGTGGCCCGGGCGGTCGCGGCCGGTGGTGATGCGCGACGGGCGGTTGCGGTTGGCTTCCAGGAGCTTCTTGGAGAGGGCGGGGATGCGCGCGGCCGTCTCGTCGGGCAGCTCGCCCACGGGGAGCCAGGGGGAGACGCCGAGGAGGAAGCAGATCTCGCACTTGAAGACGTTGCCGATGCCGGCGAGGTTGCGCTGGTCAAGCAGGGCCTCGCCCAGGGGGCGGTCAGGGGTCGCGAGGAGATTGCCGAGGGCTGGCTCGGGGTCCCAGTCGGGGCCCAGGAGATCGGGACCCAGGTGGCCCACGGCCTTGTGCTCGTCGGCGGTGCGCATGAGTTCGAGGACGGGCAGGCGGTAGCCGACGGCTGTGCGCTCGGCGGTGCCGAGAATCGCTCTGATCTGGTAGGCGGGGCCGCCGTTCCAGCGCTCGCCGGGGCTGTAGATCCGCCAGGAGCCGTCCATGCGGAGGTGCGAGTGCAGGGTGAGCCCGCCCTCGAAGCGCGTGAGGAGGTGCTTGCCGCGCGGGGTGACGTCCAGGACGGTGCGGCCGGTGAGGTCGACGGTCGCGAGCTTCGGGACGCGGAGGTCGGAGAGCGTGACGATATGCCCGGCGAGGGCGGCGTGCAGCCGCCGGGCTGCCTGGTAGATCGTGTCGCCTTCGGGCATGGGGTCCAGGGTGGCATGTCGGGGGCGGGATGGGGGCTAGGTGCGGGGTGGGCGGGTGTGTGGGTGTGTGGGTGAGGCTGATGGTGGGGTGGGTTGGAGTCTTGGTGGCTGGCCCTGGTCTGCCTTATGGTCCCGCTGGTTCGCGGGCGCGGGTTGGAATGGGGTTGCGGGCAGCTCCCGGGCGGCCGGGCGGCCTGGGTTAGCGGAGGCGGCCGAGGTGGGCCGGAGTGGTCGCGGCAGCCCGGGCTGCCAGCGGTCCGGCGAGTCGGTGGCCCCCGGTGGCCCGGACGCAACAGCCCGAGTAAGGGATACGAGGCGCCGGGCGGCGACGCCCCCGTTCGCCAGCCCGAGACAGACGGCCCGCGACCGGGTGGCCGGACACCCGGCCTCGCCCGACACGCGTGACGCACAAAGCCGCGTCACGCGCGCAGGCGTAGCCCCCGTGGGGTGGCGTGGAAGCCCGCTCCTTCCAGCAGGGGGGCGAAGGGCGAGGTCAGGGAGGACCCTCCGTTGACGCGCTCGACCGTGACCGTGCCGAGTGAACCCGCTCGGGCCGCCGCGGCGAGGGCTTCGGCGGCCATCTGCAGGCGGGCGTCCTCGGTGGCGGGCACGTCCTCCGGGGCCGATGGCCAGGCCAGCAGGGACTTGCCGCCGCGCTCCATGTAGAGGGTCAGTTCGCCGTCGACCAGGACGACCAGCGAGCCTGCCTTGCGGCCCGGCTTGTGGCCCGCGTCGGTGGGCGGGTCGGGCCAGGGGAGCGCGGCTCCGTAGGCGTTGGCCGGGTCGGCGGCGGCCAGGACGAGGGCCTGGTTGTCCGAAGAGCGCGGGGAGTAGTTCATGGCGGACGGTGAACTGTCCGTGCGCTCGCGGGCGTTCGCCGCCGCACGCAGTCGGTCGACCGCGCCGTCCATGGCGAACTGGGCGGCGCCGAGTCCCTCGACGACATAACCGCGCCGCGCTTGTCCGCTGTCCTCGAAGGCGGACAGGACGCGATACGTCGCCGAGAAGCCGCCCTCGACTCCCTCGGCGGCGACCGCCCCGCGCGTGACCACACCGTGCCGGTCCAGGAGGGTGCGGGCCAGGGCGTGGGCGCGCAGTGTGGGGTCGGGCTCGTGGGCGGGGAGCAGCGACCAGCGGCCCGCGACGGTCGGCGGGCCCGTACGCGAGGTGGGGCGGGCGGCGGCCGAGAGTGTTCCGTAGCGCCCGCGCGGGACGCTGCGCTTGGCACGGTGGGCGGTGGAGCCCGCGGTGCGGCCCGAGCCGAGGAGCGAGCGCATCGGGCCGAGCGTGTCGTTCGTGAGCCGTCCGGACCAGGCCAGGTCCCAGATCACGTCGGCCAGTTGGAGGTCGGAGGCCTCGGGGTGGGTGGTGGCACGGATCTGGTCGGCGATCTGCCGGAAGAACAGGCCGTACCCCCCGGAGAGGGTGTCGAGGACCGACTGGTGGAGCGCGGTGAGCTCCAGAGGGTGGGCCTGCGGCAGAAGCAGGGGCGCCGCGTCGGCGAGATACAGGGAGACCCAGCCGTCCTTGCCCGGCAGGGAACCGGACCCGGCCCACACCACCTCGCCGGCCGCCGTGAGCTCGTCGAGCATCGCCGGGGCGTATCCGGAGACGCGGGAGGGCAGTACGAGCTTCTCCAGCGCGGACGCGGGAACCGTCGCTCCCTGCAATTGCTCGATGGCGCGCACCAGCCCGTCAAGGCCGCGCAGCCCGTGCCCGCTCAAGTGCTGCCACTGGGGCAGGAACTGGGCGAGCGCGGCGGGCGGCACCGGCTCCAGTTCGTGCCGGAGGGCTGCCAGGGAGCGGCGGCGCAGACGGCGAAGGACGGCCGCGTCGCACCACTCCTGGCCGATGCCCGCCGGATGGAACTCTCCTTGTACGACACGTCCTGCCGCGGCAAGGCGTTGCAGCGCGCCTTCGGTGACCGCCGCGCCGAGGCCGAAGCGGGCTGCGGCCGTGGCGGAGGTGAAGGGGCCGTGCGTGCGCGCGAACCGGGCGATGAGGTCGCCGAGGGGGTCCTTGACCGGCTCGGTGAACGCCTCGGGGACACCGACCGGCAGCGCGGTGCCGAGCGCGTCGCGCAGGCGGCCCGCGTCCTCGATCGCCGCCCAGTGGTCGGTCCCGGCGATGCGGACCTGGATCGCGCGGCGGGCGGCGGCAAGCTCCTGCGCCCACTCCGGCTCTCCGCCGCGCTCGGCCAGCTCGGCGTCGGTGAGCGGCCCGAGGAGGCGCAGCAGGTCGGCGACGCCTTCGGCGTCCTTGATGCGGCGGTCCTCCGTGCGCCACTGGAGTTCCTGCTCCAGTTCCGCGAGGACCTCGGCGTCGAGCAGTTCGCGCAGCTCTGCCTGGCCGAGGAGCTCGGAGAGCAGCCGGGAGTCGAGGGAGAGGGCGGCGGCGCGCCGCTCGGCGAGCGGCGAGTCGCCCTCGTACAGGAACTGCGCGACATAGCCGAACAGCAGCGAGCGGGCGAAGGGGGACGGCTCGGGGGTGGTGACCTCGACGAGGCGGACCTTGCGGGACTCGATGTCGCCCATCAGTTCCGTGAGGCCGGGGACGTCGAAGACGTCCTGGAGGCACTCCCTGATCGCTTCCAGGACGATGGGGAACGACCCGAACTCGCTGGCCACTTGGAGCAGTTGTGCGGCGCGCTGGCGCTGCTGCCACAGGGGGGTGCGCTTTCCGGGGCTGCGGCGGGGCAGCAGCAGCGCGCGGGCGGCACACTCGCGGAAGCGGGAGGCGAACAGGGCGGAGCCGCCCACCTGGTCGGTGACGATCTGGTTGACCTCGCCCTTGTCGAAGGCGACGTCTCCGGCTCCTACGGGCGCCTGTTCGTTGTCGTACCCTGGGGGTTGGTCGGTGGGCTCCTGGTCGAGCAGATCCAGGCTCATGAGGTCGGCGTCGGGCAGGCGCAGCACGATGCCGTCGTCGGCGTGCATGACCTGGGCGTCCATGCCATACCGCTCGGTCAGCCTGGAGGCGAGCGCGAGGGCCCAGGGCGCGTGCACCTGCGCGCCGAACGGGGAGTGCACCACGACCCGCCAGTCGCCCAGCTCGTCGCGGAACCGCTCGACGACGATCGTGCGGTCGTCCGGGATGTGGCCGCAGGCCTCACGCTGTTCGGCGAGGTACGTCAGGACATTGTCGGCCGCCCAGTCGTCGAGGCCCGCGGACTGCAGGCGCACGCGCGCGTCGTCGCGTGTCAGGGAGCTGACCTCCCGGAGGAACGCGCCCACGGCACGGCCCAGTTCGAGCGGGCGGCCCAGCTGGTCGCCCTTCCAGAAGGGGAGCCGTCCGGGGACGCCGGGGGCGGGGGAGACGAGCACGCGGTCGCGGGTGATGTCCTCGATGCGCCAGGAACTGGTGCCGAGCGTGAAGACATCACCCACCCGCGATTCGTAGACCATCTCCTCGTCGAGCTCTCCGACGCGGCCTCCGCCCTTCTTGGGGTCGGCGCCGGCGAGGAAGACCCCGAAGAGGCCCCGGTCGGGAATCGTGCCTCCGGAGGTGACCGCGAGGCGCTGCGCGCCGGGGCGCCCGGTGACGGTCCCGGCGACGCGGTCCCAGACGACACGGGGGCGCAATTCGGCGAAGGCGTCGGACGGATAGCGGCCCGCGAGCATGTCCAGGACCGCCGTGAACGCCGACTCGGGGAGCGAGGCGAAGGAGGCGGCCCGGCGGACCAGGGCAAGGAGGTCGTCGACCTGCCAGGTGTCGAGGGAGACCGTCGCGACGAGCTGCTGCGCAAGGACGTCCAGGGGGTTGGCCGGGATACGCAGCGACTCGATGGAGCCGGTCCGCATCCGTTCGGTGACCACGGCGGCCTGCACCAGGTCCCCCCGGTACTTGGGGAAGACGACGCCGGTGGAGACCGCGCCCACCTGGTGTCCCGCGCGGCCGACCCGCTGCAGCCCGGAGGCAACGGAGGGCGGTGACTCGACCTGGACCACGAGGTCGACCGCGCCCATGTCGATGCCGAGCTCCAGGCTGGACGTGGCGACGACGGCGGGCAGGCGGCCTGCCTTCAGGTCCTCCTCGACGAGCGCGCGCTGCTCCTTGGAGACCGAGCCGTGGTGGGCCCGGGCGAGGACCGGCGGGGCGCCCTTGGCCGCGCCCGACTCGGCCATCAGCTCCGCGGGAGAGTGGTCCTCGGGGAGGGGTTCTCCCGTCGCGCGTTCGTACGCGATCTCGTTCAGCCTGTTGCACAGGCGCTCCGCGAGGCGGCGTGAGTTGGCGAAAACGATCGTCGAGCGGTGCGCCTGGACGAGGTCGGTGATGCGCTCCTCGACGTGCGGCCAGATCGAGGGACGCTCCGCGCCCTGGTCGGAGTCGGCGGCCGGGGAACCGCCCAGCTCCCCGAGATCCTCGACCGGGACGACCACCGAGAGGTCGAACTCCTTGCCGGACGGCGGCTGGACGATCTCCACCCTGCGCTGCGGGGACAGATAGCGCGCCACCTCGTCCACCGGACGGACCGTCGCCGACAGGCCGATGCGGCGGGCGGGCCTGGGCAGAAGTTCGTCGAGCCGCTCCAGGGAGAGGGCGAGATGCGCGCCGCGCTTCGTGCCCGCGACGGCGTGCACCTCGTCCAGGATCACCGTCTCGATGCCCGTCAGCGCGTCCCTCGCGGCGGAGGTGAGCATCAGGAAGAGCGACTCGGGTGTGGTGATCAGGATGTCCGGCGGGCGCGTGGACAGGGCACGGCGCTCGGCGGGCGGGGTGTCGCCGGAACGGATGCCGACCCGCACTTCCGGTTCGGGGCGCCCGAGGCGCACGGACTCCTGGCGGATGCCGGTCAGCGGGCTGCGCAGGTTGCGCTCCACGTCGACCGCGAGGGCCTTGAGCGGAGACACGTACAGCACGCGGCAGCGCTTCTTGGGGTCGGCGGGCGGCGGGGTCGAGGCCAGCTGGTCGAGGGCCGCGAGGAAGGCGGCCAGCGTCTTGCCCGAGCCGGTGGGCGCGACGACCAGCACGTCCGAGCCCTCGCCGATTGCCTTCCACGCCCCGGCCTGCGCGGACGTGGGCGCGGAGAAGGCCCCCGTGAACCAGCTGCGGGTCGCGGGGGAGAACCCGTCAAGGGCACTGTGGGCACTGGGTGCGGACCTGACCATGACCCCATCGTGCACCTCGCCACTGACAACTGCGCCGACCTGCGGAAAAGGGTTTGCGTGGCTGACGCAGAATGGGGTCATGGCAGGTTCGGCGGAACAGGCGAGGCACTGGCGGTACGCGGAGCTGCCGGGGGTCGACCTGCTGCGTGCCCACTACATCAGCAAGACGTTCGTACGGCACACCCACGAGCACTTCGTGATCGCCGCGATCGCCGAAGGCGTCGACGTCTTCCGGCACGGCGGAGCCGAACAGCATGCCGGGCCGGGGACCCTCGCCTTGGTCAATCCCGACACCATGCACACGGGCCGGGCCGGCGGACCCGGCGGATGGCGGTACGGGGTGGTCTATCCGTCGCCGGATCTGGTCGCCGCCATCGCCGCCGAGACCACCGCCATTCGGGGGGCCCCGGGCTTCGTCCGTCCGGTCTTCGAGGATCCGTACGCCGTGTCTCTCGTCCACCGGGTGCTGGGGGCTGCCGAGGAGGGCAACGCGCTCGCCGCCGACACGCTGCTGCGGGTGGCCGTGACCCGGCTGCTCCGGTTGAACGGGGGGCCGCTGCCGCAGCGTGCCGTGCGCACGGCGGGCGCGAGGAACGCGGCACGCGCGCGTGAGGTCCTGGAGGAGCGTCTTGCCGACCCACCGAGCCTTCAGCGGCTCGCGGCCGAACTGGGAGTGGGCTCGTTCGCCCTGCTGAGGGCCTTCCGCGAGGTGTACGGGATGCCCCCGCACACATGGCTCATCGACGCGCGCGTGCGTGCCGCACGGCGTCTCCTGGACGCGGGGACGGCGCCCGCGGAGGCGGCCGTCGCCGTGGGCTTCACCGACCAGCCACACCTCAACCGGCACTTCGGGAGGATCGTCGGGGTGCCGCCGGGGGCCTACCAGCGCGAGCGCAAGAACGTACAAGACCGGGAGTCGGCCCTGCTCGTACCGTCCGGTGTGTGGCAGAACAGACGACACCCGCAGACATAAGAGCCGGTCTCCCGGCAGACACGACAGCAGGCCTCCCGACGGACGGGGCAGCAGGCCTCCCGGCGGACAAGGCAGCAGAGCTCCCGGCAGAGACGACGGGCGACCGCACTCCGGAGAAGCCCGATTCCGCCGTGGTCCGCGACGCCCTCGGCGTCGGGGTCGCCGTCGGACTCTCCGGCTTCGCCTTCGGAGTGACCTCGGCGGGCAGCGGCCTCACCGTGCTGCAGACCTGTGCGCTCAGCCTGCTGGTCTTCACCGGCGCCTCGCAGTTCGCGCTGGTCGGAGCGCTCGCAGGCGGCGGAAACCCGTTCACCGCCGCAGCCGGCGCCTTCTTCCTCGGCGTACGCAACGCGTTCTACGGACTGCGGCTCTCGCAGCTACTGGCCCTCCCGCGCGCGGTGCGCCCGTTCGCCGCGCACTGGGTCATCGACGAGACCACCGCCGTCTCTCTCGCACAGCCGACCCGGCGCTCGGCCCGCATCGGCTTCACGGTCACCGGACTGAGCCTCTACCTGTTGTGGAACCTCACCACGCTGCTCGGCGCGCTCGGCGCCGAGGCCATCGGCGACACCGATGTGTGGGGGCTCGACGCCGCGGGGCCCGCGGTCTTCCTGGCACTCCTCGCGCCGATGCTGCGTACGACCACGGAGCGGGCCGTGGCGGCGATCGCGGTCGTCGCGGGGCTCGGCCTGCTGCCCGTGCTTCCCGCCGGAGTGCCGGTCCTGGTGGCCGCGCTCGCGGCGCCGGTCGTGCTCTACGTAGAGGGCCGCAGAAGCGCGGCCAAGCGCGTCACCGAGGCAGGCGCCGACGACGACGCACCTCCCAACGAGGCGCAGAACGCACGCCCCGACGAGGCGCAGAAGGGGGACCGGTGAACATCTGGATCGCGATCGGCGTGACCGTCGTCGGTTGTTACCTCGTCAAGCTCGCGGGCCTGCTGGTACCCGTGGGCGCCCTGGAACGTCCGCTCGTGAAGCGCATGGCCGCCCTGCTGCCCGTGGCACTGCTGGCCGCCCTCACGGCTCAGCAGGCCTTCGCCGACGGACGGGTCCTGCAGCTCGACGCGAAGGCCGCGGGCCTCGCGGCCGCTGCCGTGGCGCTGCTGATGCGTGCCCCGTTCCTGGTCGTCATCGCGGCTGCCGTGGTCGTCACCGCGGGGGTGCGCGCGCTCACGGGCTGACCGTTTGTCTCCCCTTGCCTCCCCTTGCCTCTCCGCGGCCTCGAACACCCGATCCCGTCGTGTACAGGTCCCGTGGGTAATGTGGCGCGTCACCAGCGCGGCCCGCCCCCGGAGAGGAGACACCATGCCGCTGTCCTCCGAAGCCAGGGCCCTCGCGGCGCGCTGTGAGCCCGGGGTCAATGAACTGGCCCGCAGGATGACCCGCGGATCGTTCGAGGAACTGCCCGGATACGCCGAGCTCCCCGACGACGTGAAGGACGTGGAGATGGCGGCGACCGCCCGCCATGGAGTGCGCCTCTTCCTGCGCCGCGTCACCGGTCAGTCCGCCAGCCACCGCCTCTTCCGCGAGCGGGCCGCACAGCGCGCGGAAGAGGGCATGCCGCTGCACTTGCTGCTGCGTACGCACGCTGTGGGTGTCTACGTCCTGTGGCAGGCGCTGCGCGACGTGGCGCGTCCCGGCGAGGAAGCGGCCCTCCTGGAACTGGTGGACGTGCTGCTGCAATCGCACTCCGCCATCGTCGGGACCGTGGCCGAGACCTACCTGGACGAGCGCTCCGCCCTGGAAGCCGAACAGCGAGCCGAGCGCAGTTCGCTGGTCCGCGGGCTGCTCGACGGGATGGTGCCGCCCGGCCATACGCTCCTCGACCAACTGCGCATGACCGGGCCCGCGCTCGTCCTCGCGATCGGCCTCGACGGGGCGCCGGCCGAAGGGCCCGTGGCGGTGCGGCGGCGGCTGCGGCGCGTACAGACCGCCCTGGACCGCGCCTTCGGCGTGGAGGTGCTTGCCCTTCTGGAGGCCGGTGGCGGGCGGGTCGTCGTGCCCAAGGAGTGCCGGCCGCCCGAGGACCTGCCGCGCCGCCTCAGCAAGGCCTGCGACCTTCCCGTACGGGTGGCCGCCGTGGACGCCGCGAGGCCCGAAGCCGTGACCGACGCGGCCCGTACCGCGACCGAGATACTGCGCATCACGCGCGCGTGCGGGATGCCTCCCGGACTGCACCGCATGGACGACGTGCTGCTGGAGTACCACCTCTCCCGCCGCAACGAGAGCAGCCACCTCATCTCCGCGCTGCTCGACCCGGTCGCCGACCGTCCCGAGCTTCTGGAGACGCTGCGCGTCCACCTCGCCCATCAGCAGGAACGCAGGGCGACCGCCGCCGCCCTCGGCCTGCATCCCAACACCGTCGACAACCGTCTCGCGAAGATCGGCGAACGCACCGGCATCGACCTGTCGGCGCCGCGCGGCACGGCGCTGGCCATCGCGGCGCTGCTGTTGAGAGAGTCGGAAGCGGCCTCCTCCGGAGAGGGGCCGTGCTCAGGAGATGGGCCGCCCGTACGCCCGTAGCGTGCGCAGCGCCTCGATGGTGACGATCGGGCGCGCTTCGAGGGCGCTGCCAGGCGCCCACTGCCGCCAGCGAACGGGCCAGCCGCCGTCCTCCTGTTGCTCCTGCTCGAGGAAGTCCAGGGAGCGCGTCATCTCCTCATCGGTGAACCACGCGCGCGCGAGCGACTCGGGAGCCTTCGCGTAGTCGTGCGCGAAGTGGTGCTCACCCGGGGCGTAGCCGGGCGCCACGGGATACGCGTCCAGCTCCCCGGGATCGAGCGCCACGAGACGCTGCTCCCGGACGATCCTGCCGAGGCGGTCGGCGGCCGCCTCCGCGCGCGGGCGGTCGGGCGCCCCGTCGAGGAACGCGACGGCCGCATGGATCTCGTACGGATGGGACTTCTCGAGGGACTCGACGGCGGCCCAGCAGAAGTCGGTGGCCCTGAACAGCCAGGCGTGCCAGACCTCGTTGCGGTGCAAAAGGCCCACTACGGGGCCGGTGGCCAGGAGTTCGCTCGGCGGGTCGTCCACCACGGGCACGAAGGGGGCCGAGGGGTAGCCGCGCTGACTCGGACGGATCGCCGGAAGCGCGCCGTCGGACGTCGAAACCGAGGTCAGATAGCGGCACACCCGCTCCGCCCGCTGCCCGCCGCAGCGTCGGATGGAGTCCAGGACGCGCAGTGCGTGCCCGACGTGCAGGGGCTGGCTCACGGGGCCGCGCAGATCCGGTTCGAGCGCATATCCGTACCCGCCGTCCCCGGTGCCGTACGCGGCCAGGGCGCTCTCGACCGCGTCGGCCAGCGGGTCGGGCCCGGCACCCCCGCCCGTGGCGCTCAGGAAGTGGTACGCGAAACGCCGCTGCTCGAGGACGCGTGCGGTGAGCCAGACGAAGTGCTCGGCGCGTGCGACCGGTGAGGGCGCGGCGTGCGGGGATGCTCCGGTTTCGGCCATGCACAGACCGTAGGCCGGAAAGCGCCTTCGGTGAGCCCCTCGCGTCGGGCTGCACTCCCAAGGGCGTGATACTGGAGGCATGCGGTTGACGATTTTCTGGGAGCGGATGGCTGCCCACTTCGGAGAGGGGTACGCGGACTCGTTCGCTCGCGATCACGTGATGGCGGAGCTCGGCGGGCGCACCGTGCATGAGGCACTGGACGCGGGCTGGGACGCCAAGGACGTCTGGCGCGCCGTGTGCGCGGCGATGGACGTACCGGCCGACATGCGCTGACGGCGGACAGTTCACCTCCCGCGCGCGGTCTGCCCCGGCACCGTCGGTCGCGAAGACGCGGGGGCGGCGGCTGAATGTCGGTGGCGTGGGCGAGACTGACCTCGTGGCATCGACAGACGAGACCGCGCAGGTCACTCAGGACGCAGCTCCACTCGGCACAACGCCGCCCGCACAGCCTCCGAACGGGGCGGCGACCGGGAGGGCCGCCAGTATGCCGCGCTGGCTGCCGCGCGCCATGGTGCTTGCCCTCGCGCTCATCGCCTGTTTCCAGCTGGGCAGTTGGGCCTTCCATCAACTGACCGGGCTGCTGATCAACATCCTGATCGCGTTCTTCCTGGCGCTGGCGGTCGAGCCCGCGGTGAGCTGGATGGCCGCGCGGGGGTTGCGCAGGGGCTTCGCCACCTTCCTGGTCTTCCTCGGCGTCCTGATCGCGAGCGCCGGTTTCATCACGCTCATGGGCTCGATGCTCGCGGGCCAGATCGTGGACATGGTCGAGGACTTCCCCGAGTACCTCGACGACGTCATCAGCTGGATCAACCAGACCTTCCACACGGAGCTCTCGCGGGTCGAGATCCAGGACAGCCTGGTCCACTCGGACTGGCTGCAGAAGTACGTGCAGAACAGCGCCAGCGGCGTCCTGGACGTGTCGGCGCAGGTTCTGGGCGGCCTCTTCCAGCTCCTTACGGTCATGCTGTTCTCGTTCTACTTCGCGGCCGACGGACCACGGCTGCGGCGCGCGCTCTGCTCGGTGCTGCCACCCACCCGGCAGGCCGAGGTGCTCCGTGCCTGGGAGATCGCGGTCGACAAGACCGGCGGCTATCTCTACTCGCGCGGTCTGATGGCGCTGATCTCCGGAGTCGCGCACTACATCCTGCTGCAGTTCCTGGGCGTGCCGTACGCGCCCGTGCTCGCGGTGTGGGTCGGCCTGGTCTCGCAGTTCATCCCCACCATCGGCACGTATCTGGCGGGTGCGCTGCCGATGTTGATCGCCTTCACGGTCGATCCCTGGTACGCGCTGTGGGTGCTGATCTTCGTGGTGGTCTACCAGCAGTTCGAGAACTACGTCCTGCAGCCCAAGCTCACCGCCAAGAGCGTCGACATCCACCCGGCGGTCGCCTTCGGGTCGGTCATCGCGGGCACGGCACTCCTCGGTGCGGTCGGCGCCCTGATCTCCATCCCGGCGATCGCGACCCTGCAGGCGTTCCTGGGGGCCTACGTGAAGCGGTACGACGTCACGGACGACCCGCGCGTCCACGGTCACCGGCGCAAGGGCGGGGTGTCCCTCCTCACGCGCATGCGGCGTGCCATGCGCGGGCCGAACCATCCGGGGGCTCGTTCGGAGGCCGAGATCGCGGCGGAGGAGGCCTCGGGCGCGAGCCCTGACACGGCTTCCGGCGACGGTTCCGGGCCGGGGCCGGGCGAGCGTCGGTAGGCGAGGCAAAGAGGGACGGAAGGCGCGGCACGGAGGGTCGGAAGACCGATGAACGCCCGGCGGACCGGTCCCTTTCGTACTCTCGGTGGTGCCGCGTGGTGCGCTTGACACCAAAATCGAACATCCATTCTTATGGGTTGCCTGGCGGCGTTTTCCCCGGATTTTCGCGGGGGGATCCCTGGGGCTCCGGCGGTTTTCGGCGGGGCGGTCGCCCCGAGTTATCCACAGGCCGGACGGCTGTCGGGGCGGATTGTCAGTGGCAGGCGCTAGCGTCATTGACGTGAAGCGATCGACACAAGCAAATCGGGTGGAACCCATGGCAGGAACCGACCGCGAGAAGGCGCTCGAAGCCGCGCTCGCACAGATTGAACGGCAATTCGGCAAGGGCGCAGTGATGCGCATGGGCGAGCGGCCGAACGACCCCATCGAGGTCATCCCCACGGGATCGACCGCGCTCGACGTCGCGCTCGGCGTCGGCGGCATCCCGCGCGGCCGTGTGGTGGAGGTGTACGGACCGGAGTCCTCCGGTAAGACGACGCTGACGCTGCACGCCGTGGCGAACGCACAGCGCGCGGGCGGCGCCGTCGCCTTCGTGGACGCCGAGCACGCACTCGACCCCGAGTATGCGAAGAAGCTGGGCGTCGACATCGACAACCTGATCCTGTCCCAGCCGGACAACGGCGAGCAGGCTCTGGAGATCGTCGACATGCTGGTCCGCTCCGGCGCGCTCGACCTGATCGTCATCGACTCCGTCGCGGCCCTGGTGCCGCGCGCGGAAATCGAGGGCGAGATGGGCGACTCGCACGTGGGTCTGCAGGCCCGCCTGATGAGCCAGGCGCTCCGGAAGATCACCAGCGCGCTCAACCAGTCCAAGACCACAGCGATCTTCATCAACCAGCTGCGCGAGAAGATCGGCGTGATGTTCGGCTCGCCGGAGACCACGACCGGTGGCCGTGCGCTGAAGTTCTACGCCTCGGTG
>NZ_BMTR01000048.1 GCF_014649775.1 Streptomyces longisporoflavus
GTGAACTTCCCGCCCAAGGTGGCCGTCTCCAAGCTGGTCAACTCGCTGAAGGGCGTGTCCTCCTCCCGCAGGCTCCGCCAGGAGTTCCCCGACCTGGTCCGGCACTACTACCGGGCCAACAAGCTGTGGTCCGGCTCCTACTTCGCCGGGTCGGTGGGCGGAGCACCATTGAGCATCGTGAAGCAGTACATCGAGCAGCGAAATCGTCCGCTGTGACCTGCGGGTCAGAGCACTTCTCGAAATCGCTTCACCCCCGCCCTCAAGGACGGAGCACTGCGATTAGTTCTGGTAGCAGCACACAGCACCACTCATGCCGTTGGGCGTCGGCCTGCCTCCGCGACCGGCCAGTAGTGCTCGGTGAAGAGACGGGCCGTCAGCTCGCCGCGGGTGGTGACGCCGGCCTTCGTGAAGACGGCCTTCAGGTGATCGCGGACCGTGTGCGGGGAGATGAACAGCGTCGAGGCGATCTCGCCGGTCGTCGTGCCGCGGGCGACGAGCTGGGTGATCTGCAGCTCGCGCGACGTCAGGCCGTACGCGTCGGCGACCAGAACCCCGAGGTCGGCGGGGCCCGCGGGCTCGATGACCAGCGCCACCGGGCCCGGTCGGCCCCCGGCGGCGGTGAGGCAGGACGCGTGGCAGGTCAGCCAACGGCCCTCGGCGGTCCGGATGCGCACGCGGGCCGCGCCGTGGTCACGACCGCCGGCGACCGCCCGCGCCTGCAGCGCCGTGCCGATCACCCAGATGGGCAGCCGCAGGCCCAGCGGCGTGGGGAAGGACGGCCCCTGCGGAAGGAGGGAGAGCAGGTGACGCGCCTCGTCGTTGACGGACGTGGCCTCGCCCGACGCGTCGAACAGGACGAGGCCGGGTCCGGGCCTGCCTGCCCGGGGCTCCACCTCGCGGGGCCGCGCGAACGTGCGCAGCCGCTCGGCCAGCGGTCGTGACAGGCCGGCGAGCAGCGTGACCTCGTTCGGACGGAACGCCTCCGCGGTACGGAACAGGCTCACCAGACCCCATGGCCGGTCACCGATCCGCAGTACGGCCCGCAGTTCGTCGTGCACGCCCTGGCCGAGCAGCAGGCGCCGGAACCGGGAGCTGCGCGCGGGCAGATCACCGGTCGCCGCACGGAGCCCGGCCGCGGGCACCGGCGCGCGGGCCAGCTCGCGAAACGGCAGGACGTTCTCCTCCAGGAGCTCGCTCTGCCAGTACTCGGCGCAGCCCTCACCCGTGCCGAGGTTCTCTACCCGCATCGGCGCGGTGATCAGGCCGGTCTCCGGATCGGCCGCCGTCCACACGGCCGCGTCGAACGGCAGCTGCCGCCGAAGGCCGGCCGAGGCCCGGCCGAACAGCTCGTACGCGTCGGCGGCTCGTTCAGCGGCCGCCACCACTCCGTTGGTCATGACTCCATTGGTCATGTGCATCCCTCCGGCGCCAAGACTGCCTGCTCCCCGCGTGGCCCTCCATCCCTCATTCGAGGGGGTCTCGCCGGACGCCTGGCCCGCAGGCGGGGGATGGGGCCGAGCGTCGGGGGTCGGCGAAGGTCGAGGTCACCGGAGCCAGTGGAGAGGGAGAGCATGGACATCGCGATCATCGGAGGGGGCGCGGCAGCGGTCGGCCTGCTGGACGCGCTCGCCGCCGCGGAGGATTCCGGACCCGGCACGATCACGGTCTTCGAGCCGTCGCCGCGGCTGTGGCGTGGGCGCCCCTACGGGCCCGACCTGGATGCGGTGCTGGTGAACGCGCCGCCCGCCATCATGTCCATACGACACGGCGATCTCGGCCACTACGCGGCCTGGCTGGGCGAGCGCGGCGCCGCGCACCTCGACCCCCTTCTGGGCCAGCCCCTGGTGCCGCGTGCCCTCTACGGCGACTACCTGGCGTACACCGCCGAGAAGGCCACGGCGGCTCTGGAGGAGTCGGGCCTGCGGGTGCGGGTCGAGGCGGCTCGCGTCGCCGAGGCCACCCGCTCCGGCGGCCGGCTCACGCTGCGCACCGGTGACGGGCGGGCGTACGCGGCGACCCATCTGGCGCTGTGCGTCGGCAGCGGGGCGCCCCCGGACCCGTACGGCTTGACCGGGAGCCCGGGTTACACGGGCGACCCGTATCCGCTGGCCCGCACGCTCGACGGCGTGTGCGCCACCGACGACGTGGCGATCATCGGCAGCGGCCTGACCGCCGTGGACGTCGTCGTGTCGCTCGCCGCGCGCGGGCACACCGGGCGCATCGCGCTCCTCTCACGCAGCGGGCTCCTTCCCCACGTCTGGCAGCGTCCTGTCGACCGCCGACCGCGGCACCTCACCGCGGAACGGATCACGGCGCTGTACGAGCAACGGGCGGGCAGCCTCACGCTGGAGGACCTCGTCGGGCTGCTGCGAGCCGAGCTGGCCGATGCCAAGGAGGACTTCGGTGAGTTCGCGGCGGAGCTCATGGCCGCCGATGCCGAGGACCCGGCGCGGCGGCTGCGCCGTCAGCTCGCCGCCGTTGACGATCCGCGGATCGGCCGCCGGATGCTGCAGGAAGCGGCACACGCCGTCGGCCCGTACGCCTGGCGCCTGTTGCCCGACGCCGATCGGGCGCGCCTGCGGCAGCACTTCCGCCTCGCCGTCGGCGTGGCCTCGCCGATGGTCCCGGTGAACGCGGCGGTCCTCCTGCGGCTCCTGGAGTCGGGGCAGCTCGTCATCGCTCCCGGGGTCCGCGCGATCGAGCGGGTGAACGGGCGAGCGAACGGGCGGTTCCAGGTGCACGCCGTCCGCGGCGCGGGGCGCACCGCGGACGTGGTCGTCAACGCCGTGAACCCGGCGCCGCAGTCGGTGCCCGACGCGGCCCGGCACTTGGTGCAGTCCCTGGGCCGTGCCGGGCTGGCCACGCCGCACCCGGGCGGCGGACTGGTCCCCGCCGACCCGCGCCTGCACGTGGTCGGGGACCTCGCCGGCGGCGGCTCGTTCATCACCACGAGCATCCCCGGTGTCGCAGCCCAGGCCCGACGTGCGGCCCGGGCGCTCCGTGCCTCGTGATTCTGAGCCCGGTATCGCGCGTGCCGGTGAGGGGCTTCGAGCAGGAAGGCCCGGAGATCAGGCGTCGGAAGAATAATGGGCGGCGTACTCCTCGCTGGGCGGGACGACGGTGATGACGTCGATCAGTACTCCGTCGGGGGCGGCCACGATGAAGTGGCGCTGCCCGAACTCCTCCGTGCGCAGGGGCAGTATCTCGGCGAGACCTGCCTCCTCCACGAGCCGCCGGTGCTCGGCGTCCACGTCGTCGACCTCGAAGTTCAGCAGCAGACCGCCCTGGAGCGCGCCCCGGTGTCCCTCGGGGACGGTCGGGTGTGCGTGGTCCAGGAGGGCCAGTTCGTACTGCGGGGCGTCGGGCCGCCGCAGGCTGACGTACCAGTCCGCGTCGAAGGTCACTTCGAACCCGAAGTGGCGCGTGTAGAAGTCGCGGGAGGCCGCCACGTCCCGGGTGGCGAGTACCGGGTAGAAGCCGCCGAGTTTGGCCGTGGGCGGGGCCGTGGGTTCGCTCGCGAGGCCGGTCGTGGGGCCGGTGGTTGGTTCTGTGGTGGGTTCGGTCGTCATGGCGGAGGGTCCTCTCACTCACATTTCGCATACCCTAGGTATGTGAACCGGAGGGTTAGCATACCTCGGGTATGCGAAATGGAAAGGGCGGTGCGCGCGATGGCGCTCAACCGGGCGGAGCAGCGGGCGGCCACGCGGCAGGCGCTGCTGGCCGAAGGCCGACGGAGGTTCGCCGCCGACGGGTACCACCACGTCGTGCTGGCGGAGGTGGCCGAGGCCGTCGGGGTCACCAAGGGAGCCGCCTATCACCACTTCGACAGCAAGGCGGGCCTCTTCCGGGCCGTCGTCTGCGAGGTCCAGCGCGAACTGGGCGAGCGGGTCGCGTCCGAGGCGGACCGGCACGAGGACCTCTGGGAGCAACTCCGGGCCGGCTGCCGGGCCTTCCTGGCCGCGGGGACTGACCCGGCGGTGCGTCAGATCCTGCTGGTCGACGCCCCGACCGTACTGGGCTGGGACGAGTGGCGGGCGCTGGACGAGGAGTCGTCCGCCCGGCACCTCGCGGAGGCACTGACCTCGCTCGCGGCGGCCGGAATCATCGCGGAGCAGCCCGTGGAGCCCCTGGCCCGGCTGCTCTCGGGAGCGATGAACGAGGCGGCGCTGTGGATCGCGCGGGGCGGAGACGCGCAGTCCGTGGAGCAGGCGCTCGACCGGCTGCTGGCGGGGCTGCGTACTGCCCCCTGACCTCGCGCCTGCGGGACTTCGGCGCCCCCCCCGGGGGTTCTGGCCGCCGGGTCAGTTCCCCGGCACTGCCCGGCGGGCGGGTCTGTTCCGGCTCGAGTCACGAGTCTTGAGTACGGAGATCCTCCTGGGGAACATCTCTTGGACGAATTGCACCTCCGCTCGCAGCAGATGAGACATGCTCCCGGCGGCGGCCTGGTCCTTGGGTCCGACTGTGCCATGGATATGCGGGGCGAGGGCGTCGTCCTCCGGGCGGTCCGCCGCTGCAGGGCAACGCCGGCGGAGCGGAGGTCAGGCGCGCGCCCCGGGCCGGTCCCCGCCCGCCGGCGCGTGAGGTGGGAGCACTCGCCACTCGCCCGAGGCGGAAGTTCAATCCGCGAATGCGGCCACGTACGACGCCACGCAGGGCTTTGGCGTGTCCAGTGAGGTGACGACGTGGCCATCGACGCTCACCGGAGGGTCGAGCGGCAGTTGCAGCAACCGCTCGGAGCGGGACACGTCGAGCTGCTCGGCCGGCATCAGCGTCCAGCCCCCGGTGTCCCGGCCCACCTCGAACAGCACGTTGAGCATGTCCCCGGCAGGAGGCCGCAGCGGGGCCATGGGCAGGGCGGCGAGGATCGCGTCATGCATCGGCGGGTCACTGTCTGGGGCGGGAAGCCGCAGACCGTAGGGGTCGAGGTCGTGCAGGCTGATCGCGGGCTTGCGGGCGGCGGGGTGTTCACGCGCGAGCACCGCGTGCAGCGGCTCGGACCAGGCGCGCACCACCCTTACCGCAGCGGAGGTGAGCGCGCCCCGCACCAGCGCCAGGTCCAGCTCTCCGTCGCGGACTGCGTCGAGTCGCGCGGCCACCGGCAGGTCGACCAATCTCGGCTCGGCGGGGCGTTCGCTGTCGCTCAGGCGCCCCACCGCCCGCTCGAGCCGTCGGGTGGCGCAGGATGCCACCCCGATCCGCAGGACGGCCGCCGATTCTCCGGCAACCACCCGCACCCGGGCCGCCGCGGCGAGGGTGCGACGGGCCGCGGCCAGTACTCGTTCGCCGGCCGGGGTGAGCCGTACCCGGCGCGAGGTGCGGTCGAGCAGGCGCACGCCGAGCTCGCGTTCGAGCCGGGCGATCTGCTGGCTGACCGCCGGCTGCACTATCCCCAGCCGTTGCGCCGCGCGCCCGAAGTGCAGCTCCTCGGCCACGGCCACGAAGTACTGCAGCGCTCTCAGTTCCATCAGCCTGATCTATCACATGATGTGATTGCTGCCGGGCGTTTTTGGTCATTGTTCGCGCAGGTCACTCCCGCTGTGATGGGTACGAGCCCGCAGGGGCGGCGCTGCCCGCCGGATACCGCGACGCGGGGACACACGCGAACGGAGAACAGAGTGAGCACAACAACCCTCGGCGTCATCGGCACCGGCATGGTCGGACTCGGGGCCGCCCGCCGCGCCGTCGACGCCGGCCTGAACGTCGTCCTGAGCAACTCACGCGGCCCCGAAACGCTGGCCGGGCTCGTCTCGGAGCTCGGCCAGCGGGCCCGCGCGGCTACCCCGGCCGAAGCGGCAAGAGCCGGCGATCTGGTCATCGCGTCCGTGCCGCTGGCCGCCTACGAGCAGTTGCCCCGGACGGAGCTTGCCGGCAAGACCGTGATCGACCCGATGAACTACGCGCCGCACAGCGGATTCGCGATACCGGAACTCGACAGCGACGAGCTGACCTCCAGCCAGCTGGTGCAGCGCCACCTCGCAGATGCCCGGGTGGTGAAGGCGTTGCACAACATCGGCCCCAAGCAGTTGTCGGAGCTGTTCCGTCCGGCCGGAGCCCCCGGCCGCACCGCGCTGCCGCTTTCCGGCGACGACCCGGACGCCAGGAAGGAGGTGGCCGACCTGCTGGATGTCCTCGGCTTCGATGCGGTGGACCTGGGCACACTGGCCGACAGCTGGCGCAGCGAACCGAACACCCCTCTGTACGCCATCCCGTACGTGGGGCAGCCGCCGTCCGGCCTCACCACCATGGAATTCGTCGCCTGGGCCCAGCAGGCACCCGGCGTGCCCGCGCCCGCCGCCCGGATCAAGGAGCTCGCCGCCGCCGCGGTGCGAGGACCCGCGGGTTTCCGGATGTGACGGCGGGCGATCAGTACGCACTCGCAGTCGTTGGGCAGGGGCTGCCGAACTCATCGGCTCAACGGCTGCGACAATCTTGTACGAGCCGGGAACCGCGCCCTTCGGATCACGACGACTCCCGCACCACCAGCTCCGTGTCGAGCACGAGCCGGGTGCGGGGGAGGGCCGGGTTCTCGATCTCGCGCAGGAGGGTTCTTGCGATCGTGGCGCCGATCTCCTGCGTGGGCTGGCGGATCGTCGTGAGCGGCGGGTTGGTGTGACGGGCGAGGTAGGAGTCCTCGAAGCCGACGATCGAGACGTCCTGCGGCACGCGGCGCCCCCGGGCGCGCAGTTCGAGCAGGATGCCCGCGGCCATCAGGTCGGAGGCGGCGAACACGGCATCCAGGTCAGGGGCGCGTTCAAGTAGCGAACGCATCGCCGCGCGGGCTCCTTCCTCGGTGAAGTCCCCGACGGCGACCAGGTGGTCCCGGGCCGGTATGCCGGCCCGGGAGAGCGCTTCCTGACAGCCCTGCAGCCGGCTGCGGCCGACCTCCATGTCCTGGGGGCCCGCGACGGTGGCGATGCGGCGCCGGCCGCGGTCCAGGAGGTGGCGCACGGCGGCGGCGGCCCCGCCCCGGTTGTCGGCGCAGACGTAGCTGAGCGGGTCGTCCTCGCGGCGGCGGCCCGCGAGGACGGTCGGCAGGCCGGCGGATTCCAACAGGCCCGGCAGGGCGTCGTGTTCGTGCACCGAGACCAACAGGACGCCGTCGACGCGGCGTTCGGCGACGGACTGGGTGAGCTGGTCGCGTTCGGCCTGGTCGCGGACGAGCATCAGCTGGAGCTGGGTGCGTGTGTCGGCGAGCGCGGCGCTCACCCCGCGGATCACCGCCGAGAAGTAGGGCTCGGAGCCGAGCCGGCTCTCGGACTCGGGGATGACCAGGGCGACGGCGTTGGTACGGCGGGTGACCAGGCCGCGGGCCACCGAGTTGGGGACGTAGCCCAGTTCCGCGATGGCGCTGAGTACGGCCTCCCTGGCCTTCTCGCTGACCAGCTCCGAGCCGTTCACCACACGGGAGACGGTGGTGCGTCCGACGCCGGCCCGGGCCGCCACGGTCTTGATCGTCGGCCGGGCTCCGTGCGCCCTGCCCTCTTCGTGCTCGGGACGGGGCGTCTGTGGCCGGCTGTCGCTTTGCGCCTCTCGGCTCCCCTTGCGTTGGTCCCGGCTTCCGCTGCGCTCCCGGCCCGGCGCCTCTTGTGTGGTCTCGCGGCTCATCGTCCCGGATCCTCCCGTTCGCCTCCACGGCTGCCTGTCGGGTGCTTGACCCTCCCGGCCTGCGCATTCTGCCAGTTGCCGCCCTGACTCTGCCCGCTGAGCGGCGCCTTCCGGAAGTGTTCACCGGTAACGCCGCGGAAACGAGCTGAATTCGACTTCTTGACACGGGAGTTGTCGGGGCGCCAGTCTTCCTCCAACCAGTGGGCACGTTCCCACCAACTCTTCGGCAGATCCGCCAGAGGTCGCGAATCATGTGTGACGGCCTCCGTAAAGTCCGCTCTGAGCTGGGAACTTGGGCATGTCTGCCGCGGGCCGCCGCATGCCGGGCCGTCCCGCGCCACGGGTGCGTCGACGCCGTCTCAGGGAGGACGTTCATGCTCAAGGTCGAGCGGAAACTGCGTACAAGAGTGACAGCCATGCTGGCCTGTACGGCGGCGGGAGCCCTGCTCGCGGGCTGCGGCGGAGGGGGCGGGAGCGCCACCGGCGGTGGCGTCAAGGACGGCAAGGTCACCATCACCATGGGTCTGTACGGCGTGATGGGCTTCAAGGAGACCGGCCTGATCGAGAAGTACGAGAAGGAGCACCCGAACGTCATCGTCAAGGTCGAGGCGGCCGGCGACGAGCAGACCTACTACACCGCCCTGCAGACCCATCTCGCCAGCGGCTCCGGTCTCAAGGACATCCAGGGCATCGAGGTGGCGCGCGCCAAGGAGATAACCGAGACGCAGGCCGACAAGTTCACCGACTTCGAGGGCACCAAGGGCACCGGGCACTTCCAGCCGTGGAAGCAGGCCCAGATCACCACCAAGGACGGCAAGGTTCTCGGCCTGGGCACCGACACCGGCCCGATGGCGGTCTGCTATCGCAAGGACCTGTTCGAGCAGGCCGGGCTGCCCACCGACCGCGAGCAGGTCGGCAAGCTGTGGGCGGGGGACTGGGCCAAGTACGTCAAGACGGGCGAGAAGTTCGCCAAGGGCAACAAGGACAAGAAGGTCTCGTATCTGGACTCGGCGTCCGGTCTGTTCAACGCCATGGTCTACGGCAACTCGGAGCAGTACTACGACAAGTCCGGCGAGCTGATCTACAAGACCAACCCGGCGATCAAAGAGGCCTGGGACCTTTCGTCCGAGGCCGCCCGCAAGAAGCTGACCGCCAAGTTGCCGCAGTTCCAGCCCGGTTGGGACCCGGGGCTCGCCAACGGCACCTTCGCCACCACGGTCTGCCCGGCCTGGATGCTCGCGCACATCAGCGACAAGGCCGGGGACGCCAACAAGGGCAAGTGGGACGTCGCCAAGGCCCCCAAGGGCGCCAACTGGGGCGGATCCTTCCTCGGGGTCACCGACAAGAGCCCGGTGAAGGACGAGGCCAAGAAGCTCGTGGCGTGGCTGACCGCCCCCGAGCAGCAGGCCTACCTCTTCGAGGAGCTGGGCAACTTCCCGTCTTCCAAGACCGCACTGGAGGACCCGAAGGTGAAGAACGCCACGTCGGAGTACTTCTCCGGCGCGCCGACCGGCCAGATCTTCGGAGCGGCCGCCAACGAGGTGCCCGCCGAGCAGGTGCTCGGCCGCAAGGACGGCACCATCAAGGACGCCTTCTCGCAGGGCCTGCAGCTGGTCGAGAACGGCACGGCTCCGGCCAAGGCGTGGAAGACCACCGACGAGCGCGTCAAGAAGGCCGTCGGCTGACGCGTACGGCACCGCGCGGGTGCGGCCGGATCTTCGCCGGCCGCACCCGCCGCCCCGCTCACCCCGCCCGCCCCACGGAAGGACCCCGGTGGCCACCTCCACTCAGCTCGGCTCGTCCGCCGAGCCACCCCCGACACACGGCTCGCCCGTGCGTCCGGACGGTCCTGGCAAGGCCCGTTCGAAGGTTCCGCTGATGCACCGCCTCGACGTGAAGGGTGCGCCGTACGCGTTCATCGCCCCCTTCTTCGTCATCTTCGCCGCGTTCAGCTTCTATCCGCTGATCTACACCGCCTGGATCTCCCTCCACCAGGTCGAGCTGTCCACCTTCGACGTCATGCACTGGCAGGGCCTGGACAACTACACGGCACTGGTCGCCGACGAGCGGTTTTGGAACGCGCTGCGCAACACCATCACCATCGGCGTGATCTCCACCGTCCCGCAGCTGCTCATGGCCCTGGGCCTGGCCCATCTGCTCAACTACCGGATGCGTGCCTCGACCTTCTTCCGGGTCGCCGCCATCACCCCGTACGCCACCTCGGTCGGCGCCGCCGCGCTCGTGTTCACGATGCTTTTCCAGCGCGACTTCGGCATGATCAACTGGGGTCTGGGTCTGGTGGGCGTCGATCCGATCGACTGGGAGAACTCCACCGGGGCGTCCCAGACCGCCATCTCCGCGATCGTCATCTGGCGCTGGACCGGCTACAACGCCCTGCTGTATCTGGCCGCCATGCAGGCCGTGCCGCTGGAGCGCTACGAGGCCGCCGCCATCGACGGGGCCAACCGCTGGCAGCAGTTCCGCACCGTCACGGTCCCCGGCATCAAGGCGACGATCGTCTTCACCATCGTCCTGTCGACGATCGGTGCCACCCAGCTCTTCGGCGAACCACTGATCTTCGGCCAGGGCCCCAACGGCGTCACCGGTGGCATCGACAACCAGTACCAGACCCTTGGCCTGCTGCTCTACGAGGAGGGCTGGAAGAACTACCAGATGGGCCGCGCGGCCACCGTGGCCTGGGCGATGTTCCTGCTGCTCGTCCTCGTCTTCGTCCTGCAGCGCGTCATCTCGCGCCTGCGCAACCGCACGCACTGACCGGGGAGTCACGCCATGACCACCGACACCGCTCCGGTCCGAACCGGCGCCGCGGGCCGCAGCGCCGCCGAGCAACCTGTCCCTGCCCGCCGCAGGCGCCTGAGGCAGGGCGCGGGCAAGCAGCACCACGCGGGACCTCTTGCCTACGTCCTGCTCGGATTCACCGCCCTGGTCTCGCTTTTCCCGCTGTACTGGACGCTGGTCGCGGCCTCCACCGACAGCAGCCGGATCTCGCAGACCCCGCCGCCGTTCCTGCCGGGACCCAACCTCTTCAGCAACCTCTCCCGGGCCTGGACCGAGGCCGCCATGGGCAAGGCGATGATGAACTCGCTGATCGTGGCCGGCGTCATCTCGCTGTCCACCGTGCTTTTTGCGACCCTGGCCGGATTCGCCTTCGCCAAGCTCCGCTTCAAGGGCCGCAACGCCCTCCTCATGGTCGTCATCGGCACCATGATGGTGCCCCCGCAGCTGGGCGTGGTTCCGCTGTTCATGATGATGAGCGACCTGGGCTGGGGCCAGCAGTTGCCGTCGGTCATCTTCCCGACGCTGGTCAGCGCGGTCGGCGTGTTCTTCATGCGCCAGTACTTCGCCGAGTCGCTGCCCGACGAGCTCGTCGAGGCGGGCCGGGTCGACGGCGCGCACTCGCTGCGCATCTTCTGGTCCATCGTGCTCCCGATCGCCCGCGCCCCCATGGCCGTGATCTTCATGATCACGTTCGTCCACGCCTGGAACGACTTCTTCTGGCCGTTCATCGCCCTGGACATGACCAACCCGACCGTGCCCGTGGCGCTCACGCAACTGAGCGCCGGTTACGTCCGCGACCAGTCCCTGATCATGGCGGGCGCGCTGCTCGGCACCCTGCCGCTCCTTGCGATGTTCGTGGTCTTCGGTCGGCAGATCGTCGGCGGCATCATGCAGGGCGCCGTCAAGGGCTGATCCGCTGCACCGCCCCGCAACTCCCCTTCCACCATTGCCTGTTCTTCCCGGAGGAGCCCTCTATGTCACCCGCGCTCACGTTCCCCGACCGCTTCCTGTGGGGCACGGCGACCGCCTCGTACCAAATCGAGGGAGCCGCCCGGGAGGACGGCCGTACCCCGTCCATCTGGGACACCTACGCGCGCACCCCCGGCAAGGTCCTCAACGGCGACACCGGCGACATCGCCTGCGACCACTACCACCGCTGGGCCGAGGACGTCGACATCATGGCCGGCCTGGGCGTCAAGGCGTACCGCTTCTCGCTCGCCTGGCCCCGCATCCAGCCCACCGGCCGCGGCCCGGCTCTGCAGCGAGGCCTCGACTTCTACCGGCGCCTGGCCGACGCGCTGCGCGAGAAGGGCATCAAGCCGGTCGCCACGCTCTACCACTGGGACCTGCCGCAGGAGCTGGAAGACCTGGGCGGCTGGCCCGCCCGCGAGACCGCCGAACGCTTCGCCCAGTACGCGCAACTGGCCGCCGAGGGCCTGCGTGACCACATCGACACCTGGACCACCCTCAACGAGCCCTGGTGCAGCGCCTTCCTCGGCTACGGATCGGGCGTCCACGCCCCGGGCCGCACCGAGCCGGTGGCCGCCCTGCGCGCCGCCCACCACCTCAACCTGGGCCACGGTCTGGCCGTACAGGCGCTGCGCTCGCAACTGCGCCCGACCGCCGAGGTCTCGGTGACGCTCAACGTGCACCATGTGCGGGCGCTGACCGGCACGGCCGAGGACACGGACGCCGCCAGGCGCATCGACGCGCTGGCCAACCGGGTCTTCACCGGCCCGATGCTGCGCGGCGAGTACCCCGAGGACCTGCTGAAGGACACCGCGCCGCTGACCGACTGGTCCTTCGTCGAGGACGGCGACCTGGAACGGATCCACCAGCCGCTGGACTTCCTGGGCGTCAACTACTACTCGCCGACCCTGGTCTCCGAGGGCGACCCGGCGCACGGCAACGACGGCCACGGCGCCAGCACGCACAGTCCCTGGGTGGGCGCGGACCGCGTCGCCTTCCACCCCACGCCCGGCGACAAGACGGCCATGGGCTGGACGATCGACGCCTCGGGCCTCGAAGAACTGCTGCTCCGCCTGAGCGGCGACCACCCCGGCCTGCCCATGGTGATCACCGAGAACGGCGCCGCGTTCCATGACTACGCGGACCCCGAGGGCAACGTCAACGACCCGCAACGCATCGCCTACGTCCGCGACCACCTGGCCGCCGTGCACCGGGCCATGTCCGCCGGCGCGGACATCCGCGGCTACTTCCTGTGGTCACTGCTGGACAACTTCGAGTGGGGCTACGGCTACAGCAAGCGTTTCGGCATGGTCCACGTCGACTACCCGACCGGCACCCGTACCCCCAAGGCCAGCGCCCACTGGTATGCGAAGGTGGCCGCGACGGGGACACTGCCGGGGTGAGCGCTCTGCGGGCTCTCTACGCGACCACGTACCACGGCGGCGTCATGCGACTCATGCGGGGCGCCGCCGGCGAGGGCCGGGGCGGGCCTCCGGCCGGGCCCCGGTCATGGCGCCGTCCGTAGGCCCGACCGGGCGTCAGTTGCGAGGGACACAGGGGGGGCGAGGCCCGCGCCGAGGCCGAGCAGGGCGAGCCGCCGTGTCCGGCTGTGCCCGTCCCTCAGAAGCCATCCGCTTGTCGATCACGTGGATGGTCTGGTCGAACGGGGACGGGCCGACGCATGGAAGCAGGGCTTCTTGCTAGTTCGGGGGTGCGATTCCATCCGAGTATCAGCAGGCCTTGTTGCCGCAGTGTTTCGCGTCCGGTCCCGCGTGCGTGGAGTCCAACTCGCTGCCACCGTCGTGTGACTGCCTCGCGCGTAGGTGCGGCAACGCGGCGGGTGGGCCGGACCGTACTGTGAGCTGTGGCTCCGACATGGCGGAGGCGCAATGGCGGGTCGTGCTGCCGTTGCACCCTGGCCGACGAGGTCACGCCGAATCGCGACGGGCTGTGGACAGGTTCGCTCAGGAAGCGGTCGACGTGGCCACCTCGCCGCACCGCTCGATCTTGCGGGAGGTCGTGGACTCGTTCCGGGGTGATCACCTCAACGCCTCTGCTCGGCGCGGGTAGCGGTCGCCAGGCCGCGCAGGATGCCACGCGCGGGTTTGCCGACGCGGGCATACACGCGCTCACCGACCGCGGGCGAGGCTTCGGGCCTGCCCTTCGTGAATGTCGCTTGCCCACTCCCAGCCGGGTTTGGGCGATACGACCCGTGGGTCGCTGGAAACCCGGGCGTCACGTAAGTCCTCCACGTACGCTCGATCCAGTCTGATCCTTGCGCGTACCTCCTCATTCCTGGCGACGGATCCGTGTCCGGGGATAAGGACATCGACGTTGTCCGCTACGCCCTCCAGCAGTCCCAGCCCGACGAGGTAGTCCTCAATCGGGTTATCGGTGTGGTCGAGCATGGGAACGAAGACGTCGGAGAGCATGTCGCCGGCGATGAGAACCCGGCGTTCTTCGATCAACAGCGCCGCATGGCCCGGGGCATGCGCCGTATGCTCAATGATCCGCACCTTGGGGCCGTCCCAAGGAAGCTGCGCGGTTTCAGCGGTCAGACCAGTGATGAGGCCGTACAAGTCCAGCGGTGTGTCCTCGGCGATTTCTGGCGGCAGCCCCTCGGCGACACTGGCCTTCCAGTCCGCGTCCGACAACACATCCCGCATGAAGGCCGCGCAGCGGGCTGTGCCGTAACGAGGCACTTCGCCAAGTGCGGCATGCCAGAGCACGTGATCCCAGTCAGGATGCGTCGAGAACCCAGCCGCCACGGGCTGGCCCAGCTCACGAAGGTCGTTTGCCAGGCAGGTCATTTCGGCGCCGGTGATCCCGGCGTCTACGAGTAGCACGCCGTCGCTGCCCTGCACGACAACGGTGTTGTTCTCGAGCAACTCACTCTGATGGATCAGCACACCCTCGGCGACCTGCTTCAGCATGTGGCCCCTCCCCGTTTGATGTCCGCACCCTGCCAGAGTGTCTGGCGCACATCAACACACCTGGACGGAGGTCTGGCATGGCGACTCCCTGCGGCGAGGCCGTCCACGGAGGCCGTCCGAGCCGTTCTACCGGGTAGTTCGTTGAATCCGGTGGTCTTGTGGGTTGACGCCGTAGGCCGGTGCGGGGATGCGAGGGCGCAGCGGCTGCAGTTCTTCCTGTCAGAGCCTCCGGGGAGGGCGAGCGGACCAACGACGGCCAGCGCGGGCATGCTGTCCGTGGACACGGACACCGGCCGTACTCTGCTGAGGGCGCCGCACGATGGGGACAGGGCCGGCGGCCGGGCAGAACGACCCCGCCCGCTCGACCACTGCCGAGGGGCCCTCCGGTAATTTCAGGTATCTGCTCATGATTCAAACCATTTTGGGCGTTCCTGTAGGCCGGTGACCTTAAGGAGACTCGGCCGTTGAGCCCTGGTGAAGCCCGACGCCAGGTCTGTGCCGGAACGCCTCCCTCTCTTCCTCCTGCTGCCGCCGTGCCCCTGTGATGACAAGGCGGCGGGGACGGCCCGGCTGCGGGTCCTCGGCGTCACCGATCCCGGACATCGGCCAGGACAACGTTTTGTGGACGTGTTCGATCTACCTGGAGGACCGTGAACCCCGCGTCTTCGCCCCTGCGCATCGAGTTGAGTCAATCCGGGCCGTTGCCGGCGTTCCTGGCAGATGCTTCGCAAGCCATCGCTCGCGTGAGAGCACCGACCGGCGACGAGGTGTGGCTCGTGCGTGACCACGCCCTTGGGCGTCTGGTGCTGTCGGACGACAGATTCAGCCGGGCTGCGGCCGTCGGAGCCGGGGTGCCGAAGCTGGTCGAGGTCCAGCCCGCCCCGCAGTCGATGGTGAGCATGGACGGCCCCGACCATGCTCGGTTGCGGCGGGTGGTGACGGGTGCCTTCACCGGCCGCCGGGTAGCGCTTCTGGGTCCGTCCATCGAGAGGCTGGCCCACGACCACATCGGCCGGCTGATCGCCGCGGGGCCGCCCGCGGACCTGAGCGAAGGTCTGGCCCTGCCGCTGTCGCGCGGCGTGCTGTGCTCCCTGCTGGGAATTCCCGCGCAGGACAGTGACTGCTTCCGTGATCACGTGGAGGTGCTGTTCGACTCCACCCATGGCACACGCAAGGAAAGGGCCCGGCACCGTGTCCGGTTGGTGAGCTACATGACGGGCCTCGTCGAGCGCAGGCGCCGGGAACCGGGCGACGACCTCCTCACCGCCATGGTCCGGGCACACGACGAGGGCAGGTTGTCACGTGCCGAACTGATCACCATGGGCCTGACGTTGCTTACCGCCGGATACGAGACGACCGCGGGCCAGATCAGTCTGTCGGCGTTCGCCTTGGTGTCCGACCCGATCGCATACCGGCAACTGCGTCGACGGCCCGAGCTGCTGCCCTCGGCGGTGGAGGAGCTTTTGCGGCTCACACCCTCAACCCCGGTGAGTCTTACCAGAGTAGCGACGCAACCGGTACGCCTCGGCGGGGTCACGGTGGCCGCGGGCGAGGCCGTCGTCGTGTCACTGATACACGGCAACCGGGACGAGAAAAGCCGGTCCGCCAGCCACCTGACGTTCGGTCACGGCTCGCACAGGTGCCCCGGCGCGCCGCTCGCCAGGCTCCAACTGCAGATCGTCCTGGCACGACTGCTGCGGCATTTTCCGTCCTTGCGCCTGTCGACCGGGCCGCCGGACGCGCTCGCCTGGAAGGAGGGCCTGATCACCCGCGGGCTCTCCCGGCTGCTGGTGGAGTGGTGAGCAGGATGGGTACGAGGTCGTGCGCCAAACCGCGGCGGAGCCCTCGTACGAGTGAAATGCGTGTCATCGGCCAGTTGTCCCGAGCCATGCGGCGAGGATTGCTGCTCGCCACTGATGGCAGTGGCCGGTTCGAGTGACTTTACGAGGAGTTTGTGGTGGGCACCGGGTACAGCATTGTTGCGAACGTTCTGATCGGCCAGTTCGGCTGCGCGGAGGCCGAGTTGACGCCGGAAACCACGATGGAGGACGTGGACCTGGACTCGCTGGCGCAGGTCGAGTTCGCCGTAGCCCTGGAAAATCAGACCGGCCTGCGGTTCAGCGACGACCAGGTCACCCTGGACACAACGCTGAGCCAGATCGCCGCCACCATCGATGCCTCGTGCGCCCCCGGTGTGGAGGTGGCGGCGCCGTGACACCGAGCGAGCAGCGCCAGAACGCAACAGCGGCCCAGAACATGAAAAACGCTCCGCACAATGAAAAATAGTGTCGTCTTGTCACCCCGCGATGAACTTCTCTGCGGGAGCACGCGTCCCGAACCCCCCATCGGGATGGCCCTGTTGTTCGTGGGGGAACCACCCTCCCTTGCTGACCTGTGCGCGCGCGTGCATGAGCGCTGGGGCGGCATTCCGCTGATGCGCCGCACCCTGCTGAGGCCGGGGCAGCCCTCCTGGCTGCGCCGCCACCGCTGGCAGCAGACCGAGGACATCGACCTGCGCGCTCACGTCGCCGAGGCCTGCGCCGCGGTCCCGCATGACGGCACGGGTGCGGATGCGTTCACGGGGCTGCTCGCCCGCCTGGTCGCCCAGCCGGTGCCCGACGGGCGTCCTCCCTGGCGGCTGCTGCTGGTCCGCCCCGCAGGGGACCAGGGACCGCAGGGCCGGTTCGCCCTCATCCTGACCGCCCACCACGCCCTCATGGACGGACGATCGCTGGAGCGCCTGCTGAGCGGGCTACTCGACGGCGGCACCGCTCACGACGGCTCGGCCCAGGGCGGCGTGCGGTCCGCACGTACGCCCCGGGCCGCTGTGCCGCCCGCACGCGGGGTGTCCGGCAAGCAGACGGAGGGCGCCGGCCGGCCGTTCGAGGCCCTGCGTTCCGGGCGTGCCCTGCCGTTTCCCTCCGGGCCACCCCGCCCGGAGAGGGACTTCGTCTGGACCGGCCTGGACACGGACACGGTACGAGGAGCTCGCCGGGCCCTGCCGGGGCTGGGCGCGACCCTCAACGAGCTGGTGCTCGCGGCGTCCGCGGGCGCTCTGCGCGCCGTCCACGGCACCCCGGAGCGCTGGCCGGGAGCGGCCCGCCCGCTCTACGGCATGTTTTCCGTGGACCTGCGCACGCCGGAGCAGGGCGAAGAACTCGGCAACCTCCTTTCGGTGGTGCGGCTTCCCCTGCCCGTGCAGCTCGTGGGCCCTGGGGAACGCCTGCGAGCCTGCCGTGACCTGCTGCGGGGCCCTGGTCCGGCACATGACGCCGACGCCTCGATGCGCCTGGTCGAGGCCGCCTCCCGGATGGGGCCGTGGGCGCTTCGCCTGCTCATCAAACGGGCCGGCTCGCCGAGTTGGGCCCCCGTGACCTGCACCGTCATCAGATGGCCTCGCGGGCCCTGGTCCCTGGACGGTGCGCTGCTGGAGAGGGTGCTTCCCCTGGCGCCGATGCTGACCCCGGGAGCGGTCCGCGTGGCACTCACGGATTACGCGCGCGTCTTCACCCTGTGCGTGACCGGCGACCTTCCCGGGGGCCACGCCCGCGAACTGGCCGACGCCTTCGGGCGGGAACTGGCCGCCCTCGCGCACAGCGTGCCGGAGTTCAGCGCCCGGCACAGTGACCGGCCTTCGTAACCCGGGGCTCTGCGCCTCGTTCCAGTTTGTGTCGTGGGGTGACAGGCGCCGGGCAACAGTGCCCGACTCCGGGGAAGATGACCGACAAAAGACAGGTAGGCGGCGTATCGCATGAGGCTGTCCCTCGCCGATGAGATGCTCCTGCGCAACGGCTGCTCCGGTGTCACGGGCCTGGCGGCGGTTTTCACCGGGGCACAACCTTCGCTGGAGGAAGTCCGGCAGCGGGTCGCCGAACGCTGGACGTCCCTGCGACGGTTGAACCAGGTGCTCCATCTCACGCCCGGCGCAGGCGAGGAGGGGCGCCGAGCGCCGCGCCGGCGCCGCGCGCGCTGGAGCGTCCCGGGGCCGTTTTGCCCTCAGGAGCACGTGGTGGCCGCGGACGGTGAGTTGCACGAGCTGTGGGCGAACGTCGTGAACCGTCCGCTGCCCGAAGGTGTGCCGCTGTGGCGGTTGTTCCTCGTCCCGGGCGGATCGGAAGGCGGCTTCGCGCTGGCGCTGGTGGCCCAGCACGTGCTGCTGGACGGGCGCTCCCTCGCCGTTGCGATGCGCGTCCTGATGGACGGTGCCGATCCTGTGCGGACCACCAGCCGCGTGCCGCGGCCCCGCATCCCGCTCGGAGCTGTGGCCAGGGAGCTCAAGGCGCTGACCGTCCCCGGGCAGGCCCTCCCCACGCCCTCGCCGCACCAGGCGGCGCCCTCGGTCGCCATCCGCACGCTGCCGGTTGCCACTCTGCGTGCCGCGAGCCGGCACCCCCGGGACACACGCGGCGCCACACCGAACGAGCTGCTGGTCAGCGCGGTGGCCGGCGCGCTGCGCACCCACGTCGGCCCCCCGAAGTACTGGCCGTCCACCCGGCCCGTGTACACGCTGGTGCCGTGCGACCTGCGTACGCGGGACAACCAGGACGAGCTGGGCAACGTCGTCACAGCCGTGCGCGTCGCGCTGCCCCTCGGCCTCGACGACCCCGTGGCCCGCCTGCGGGTCTGCCAGAGCGCACTCCAAGCGGTGCCCGAACGAGCCGCCGTCCACGCCGCCGCGCTGCTCCCCCTGGCCGAGAACGTCCGGCGGATAGCCCCGTGGGCGGCCACACCGGTGACCGGCAGAGAAAGCAGGTCGTCCTACCTGGCGACCGTGACGACCACCGCGAAGTGGCGTGGCGGCTCGACCACCTTCCAAGGCCGTGAGCTACGGCACATGGCGGGACTGCCCCCGCTGCGCCGGCCGGGCAGTGCCAGCTTCCTGCTGATGCACAACCGCAGCGCGTGCACGCTCACCGCCGTGTGCCATCTCCTCCCCGGCAGCGCCCACCGGCTCGCCGACGCCGTCGCACAGGAGATCGAGACCCTGGCACGGAGCGCAGAGCCGGGCCACCACGCCGGCCGCACCGGTTCGAACCGACCAGCACCCCATGACGGCACCAGAACAAAGGAAGCACCGTGAACACCGAACAGCTGGACCACTGGGATGAGCTGCGGGCCCTGTGCGCGAGCATCATGTCCGTGCCGGTGCAGGACGTCGTACCGCAAGCCCGGCTCGTGGCCGACCTCGGAGCCGACAGCTTGGACATCACCGAACTGCAGGCTGCCTCGGAGGACCACTTCGATGTGTCCGTCAAGGGCGTCGACCCCGCCTCGGTATGCACGATCGGTGACGTGGCCGTACTCATCGAGAGGCTGCGCACCGCTCAGACCTCGGATGCGGTCACCGGATGACACACAAGAACGCCGTCGCGGTCACGGGCCTCGGCGTCCGCTGCGGGGCAGGGACGAGCGTCGGCGCACTGTGGGAGAACCTGCTCACCTCCCGCTCCGCGGCCAGGATGCACGCCTTCGATGCCGAAGGCACCGTCGTGGTCCCCGCATGCCCCATGCCCGGGTTCACACCGGAGGGTTACCTCACCGCGAAAGAAGCGCGGCGAACAGACCGTTCCGTGCAGTTGGCGGTGTGCGCCGCGACGGACGCCGTCGCGGATGCCGGAGGCCTCCATGTCCCCGCCGGCCGCAGGGCGGTCGTCACCGGCACCGCCTATGGCGGAGTGATCAGCCAGGAGTCCGGAGTCGGGCAGCCCGACGTGCTGTACGTTCCCCGGATCATGCCCAACGCCGGCGCACACTGGCTCAGCGCCAAGTTCGAGGCCACCGGCCCCACCCTGACCCTCTCCACTGCCTGCGCCTCCGGCAGCCACGCGGTGGGCGAGGCGATGCAGATCATCCGGGACGGGCGCGCCGACGCCGTCGTCGCAGGCGGCCACGAAAGCCCGATGACCGCGACGACCGCGCTCGCCTTCGGACGGTCCGGTGCCATGGTCACCCAGTGCGACGACCCCGCCCGCGCCTTGAGGCCCTTCGACACGGACCGGCAGGGATTCCTGCTCGCCGAGGCCGCGGCATTCCTGGTGCTCGAACGGCTGGACCACGCCCGCCGCCGCGGTGCGCGCATCTACGCCACCCTCACCGGATACGGGTGCACCTCCGACGCCCATCACCTCACGGCGCCACACCCCGAAGGCACCGGCGCGCGAGCGTGCATGGAGCAGGCGCTCGCTGACGCCGGCACCCCCGCCGACGCCGTCACGCACATCAACGCCCACGGCACCGGCACCGCTTTGAACGACGTGGCCGAAGCACGCGCCCTCACCGCCCTCTTCGGCCCCGCCGCCGTCCCGGTGACCGCCTGCAAGTCGGTCACCGGGCACTCCCTCGGAGCGGCGGGAGCCCTGGAAGCCGTGATCACCGCCCTGTCACTGCACGAAGGAATCGTGCCGCCGACCGCGAATACCACGCGGCTCGATCCGCAATGCGACCTGGACGTCGTCACCGCCCGGCCGCGCAAACTGCCCGCCGGACCGGCCATCAGCAACAGCTTCGCCTTCGGAGGCCACAACTCCTGCCTCGTCTTCGACACCCCCCGGCCCTGACCCTCCGGCCGGACCGAGAACGAGGACCGTACCCATCACGAGCGGGAAGGGACACACATGCGACTGTCGGGGATTGAGGGAGGCTTCGTGCGCGCGGGGCTGCCCGGAACGATCGGCACCGCCATGCTGTACACGGGCAAGCCCTTCGACCTGGCCGAACTCCGCTCCCGCGTCGCTGAGCGGTGGGGTGCGCTGGACCGGATGCACCAGATCCTGAAGCCGCCTTCCCGGCCGGCGGCGCTCTCCGGCCACCGCTGGGTGTACGCGGGACCGTTCGATCCGGCCGCACACGTCACCGCCTGCGCACAGGAACTGCAGTCGCTCCTGGCCGCAGCGGTAGTCCGGCGGCTGCCTCCTGACCGGCCCCTGTGGCAGCTACTGGTACCCGAAGCCGCGCCGACCGGCGAACAGCCCCTGGTGCTGCTGGCCCACCACGCGCTTCTCGACGGCCTCTCCCTCGCCACCCTCCTTCGCCTCCTCATGGACGACCCCAACATCCCCGTCCGCGCACCGAAACCCGCCCAGACGCCGCCGCGTCCCCGCGTCCCGGTCACCCACCTCATCAAGGAGTGGCACAACAGCAACGCCGTTGGACAGCCCCTGCCGCCGGCACCCGGCGAATGCAGCCCCAGCGTTTCCATCACCCGACTCGACCCCGCCGTGATGCGCTCGGCACGGCGTCAGCCCGCAACCGGACGGGGCGCGACGTTGAACGAACTGCTCCTCAGCGCCCTGGCCGGTGCCCTGCCCGCCTGCTACGACGCCCTCTCATCCCGGTCCTGCGGCGCCGCGCCCCTCTACGCGAGAGTGCCCGTGGACCTGCGCAGCCCCTACGAGGCACAGAGGCTCGGCACCCTCATCACCGCCATCCGCGTCCCGCTGCCCGTGGACACCGATTCCCCGGCCGACCGCCTGCGGACCTGCCAGCACCTGCTGTCAGCCCTGAACCGGCGATGCCATGCCCACCGTGCGGCCCTGCCCGTCCTGGAGGGCATCTCCCGTGCGGCACCCTGGCTGACCACAGCGCTGACCCAGCGCATGACCCGGCCCGATGTGAACACAGCAGTGTGCACGGCGTTCAAGTGGCGAGGCGGTCCGGGCCGCCTGCACGGCCGCCGCCTGACCGGCAGCGTAGCCCTGCCTCCCCTTTCCCCGCCCCGCAGCGTGAACCTCGCCGTCGTCCAGAACGCGGAGAACTACACGCTCACCGTCGTAAGCCACCTTCGCCCCGGTGACTCCAAACTGATCGCCGACACCGTGGCGGAGGAACTGACCATGATGGCTGCAATGAGCGGTTGAGCCGGCGAAATCCAACGGACGGCGGGCGCCGGCCCGCCACCAGCGGCAGGACCGAGCAGCCGAGGCTGCCCGCGCGATCGCCGCGAACTTCCCGGCACGAAGGGGAAGGTCGGTGTGATCACTCCCTACTGCAGGGGTTCAGAAGTGCCCGTCATGGGTCAACCGCGAGCGGCCGTGTCCCCGGACGTGCTGGTGCGGATGCAGTGTGCCGTCGCGGATGCGCTGTGGCACTACACCGCCACCCCGGTCGCCAAGCCGTACTACGTGCGCGGGTGCATCCCGGACCCAAAGGGGCCGCGGGTGACCGTTGCGCTGTGGACCGGCCCCGCGGCAGACGAGAAGAGGAACCTCTTCCTGTCCATCCCGCTGGTGTTTGACGGTGTGCCCTTCTCGGCGACGCACGTCACCCCGGGGTTGCTGCGGTTGGGGCGGGGACCCCACATGTTCGGCTTCACCGGCCACCTGTTCGACGGCAAGCGCGTCCTCGACGGCAGCGCGCTGGTCAGGGGTGTCGCAGCGGCTCCGCCACCCGGGGAGAGCGATGAACGGCATGGGCCCGGGGCTTCTACTTCGAGCGACCCGGACGGTTGACGAAGTATTGAGTGGTGAGCCGCTCCACGTGGAAAGCGGCGGCTCGTGGCACGGTTCCAGGCCAGGCACCCCACCGCCAAAGGCTGCCTTGACCGATACCGCCTCCAGGGCCGGGCATGTACATCCATCCCCCCGGAGCGCGGGGATGGACCCACGATCGATGTGGAGTGGATCGAGGTCGGCCACCGCTCCCCGCACGCCGCGGGGGAGAGGCGCAGGGGTTTTGACGCGTGGGCCCGTGGTCAGGCCTGCGGGACAGGCGGAAGCCGTCGGCTTCACTGCCCTGCCCAGGCGTACCCGGATTTTGCCTGGCCGCGAACGGGCGGGAGGCGGCGTGTTCGTACGGTGGATGCCCTTGCGGTATCCGGCACCGACACCAAGGCCCTTTGAATTAAGGGGGGTTGGGCACCGTGCCGCCGACGCTGGTGACGAACGATCCGGACGAGGCGCGGTCCTCCATCGACAGCCGCGACCAGGTGATTTTCAAGACGCTACGGTGGACGCCCTACCAGCGAGACGGTCTTCCCCTCACCGGGTGGGCGGACCCGGTCACGGTGCCCGAGATCGACGAGAGCGTGCGCGTGGTGCCGCACCTGTTCCAGGCCGCCGTGGACAAGGCGGCCGACATCCGTGTCCTGGTGGTCGGCCGGCAGGTGTTCGCCGTGCGGATCGAGCCCCGTTGGCCGAGTGGGCCGGTGCTACATTCCTTGCGCATGAACGTTTCTCTGCCCACCCGTCGCACGCTCATCGGCGTGGCCGCTGTCGCCGGAGCCTCCGCGCTGACCGGCTGCGCCAAGGACGACACGTCGGGCGGGAAGGGGAAGAGACGACCTCCGCCCGGCCCGTCCACCACCGATGCGGCACGGCTGGACGAGTCCCCGCCCGCCGCTGACACCGCTTCGGCCAGATCGACGGGCGGGGCTTGGCGCTATACGCACCTCTCGCCCGAGCGCAGCGCCTCTTATCTCGCGCTCGCCGTCACGTCGCGGGATGACGTGTGGCTGCTGGGGGCACGGGAGGCGCATTCCTCCACCCCGTTCCTCGAGCACTGGGACGGCAAGCGATGGAACGAGCCCACCCCGCCCGACGAGCTGATCGCGGGCGGCCGAGGATCCTCCTGGGCACTGGCCACGGGCGCGCCCGGCGGGATCTGGCTCGCACAGCGCACGGGGCAGGACGGACAACTCGCTGTGTTCAACCGGAAAGGCGGGTCGTGGCAGCGGCTGCCCGATCCTCCGGTCACCCGGGGCAGCCGATGGCAGGGCGGGGCGACGGAGGGCGCCTGGTGCGTGGCCTCGGGGGCGCACCTGTGGGTCAGCTCCTACGGCAAGGTCGTGCATTGGGACGGGAAACGCTGGGATGTTCCCCCGCTGCCCTTCCGCGCAGCCGCTCTCGCCGCCGCGTCTGCCGAGGACGGCAACCACCGGGTGTGGGTGGCCGGTTCGGTGGACACCGAGTGCGGTCAGGAGCAGTGCTACCCGCAGCCCGCCACCGCCCGGTGGGCGCAAGGCGCCTGGCAGCAGCTCGCCACCCCCTCGTTCCACTTCCCCGACCCCGTACCGCCCGAGGCGTCCGCCTCACTTGACTCCCTCGTCCACGACCCCGTGAGCGACCGCCTCTGGGCGCTCGGCCGCCACAGCTACAACCACGGTGAGGCGGACAAGGAGCCCGGCGACGAGAGCATCCTGCTGACCGGTGACGGCACTACATGGAGGAAAGTACGCGCTCCCGATACCGGCCGGGCCTTCATGACCGCAACGACCGTCCCCGACGGAACCGGCGGGCTGCTCCTGGACTCGCGGACACGCCGTACCGAAAGCGGGAAGGTGCACAAACTGCGCGACCCGGGCCGGCTGCCCGAGCCGTCCGAAGTGTCGAAGTCGAAGCGGAAGTACGACTTCAAGCAGCCGTTCGACATTGCCGTGACGCGACTGATCCCCGGCACCCGGACCGTCCTCGCAGCGGGAGTGGCGATCTTCAACAATTCCACGAGCACGGGGAACCCGCCACGGCGTCCCGTACTGGCCCGCTACGACGCGGACGGTGAAGCCTGACCGGCTGCCGGACACGGGCGGTGAAGTCCCGGGGGCCTGGCTCTGTGTCTTTTGCCGGGGCGCCCGGGTGGTCAAGATCCAAGCCGAGAACCCCGATCCGGGGAGAGCCGGTGAAACGATCCTGCCGGTCCGCGCGGCGCGCCAGGCTACGTCCCAGCCCCGGTGTGACGGCCTGCGCCGACCGCCCTGCGACGTGCACGAACCTCCGGGGCCCGTGTGCGTCGCAAGGTCTCCCGTGAAACCGGGCCATCCGCACACCCGCCACTCGCCGCTCCCGGAACGGCCGCCCCCACAATGCGGACGACCCCTGCTCGGCCTCGCCGTTCCACGCCGCATTCGAAGCTAATCTCGCCTCACGGCGGCCGGGGAGAGTTCATGGCTCTTGGCCTGCCCGATGCCACCCCGCAGATCTGCACGGTCTATTCGCGCAGTCCATCCTCGAGTCGGCAGGAGCCGCCACGTGAGCGAGGAAGCCACCAACAGCCCGGCCACAGGCCTGCCGGAGGAGAACGATCTGCTCGCCCGGGCGCGCCGTATGCTGCCCGGCATCGTCAGTCTGCGCCGGGCTCTGCACCGCGACCCTGAACTGGGCCGACATCTGCCCCGCACCCAGGAACGGGTCCTTGAGTCCCTTGAAGATCTTCCCCTGCACGTCACCACCGGCACTCACCTCAGCTCGGTGACAGCCGTCCTTGAGGGTGCACGGCCGGGCCCCACGGTGCTGCTGCGGGCCGACATGGATGCGCTGCCCCAGCATGAGGACACCGGCCTGGACTTCGCCTCCCGCGTCCCCGGCGCCATGCATGCGTGCGGTCACGATCTGCACACCGCGATGCTCGTCGGCGCTGCCCGCCTTCTCGCGGAGCGGCGGGAGGAGCTCGCGGGACGGGTCGTGTTCATGTTCCAGCCCGCCGAGGAGAGCGGAGGCGGCGCCGCCGACATGATCGAGGAAGGCGTCCTGACCACTCACGACGGGGACAGCGTGGACGCTGCCTTCGCCCTGCACGTCACCACGCGCTTCGAAGCAGGCACCCTTCATCTGCGGCCGGGCCCCATGTTCGCGGCCTCCGACCGGATCCGTCTGACCGTGCGCGGCCAGAGCGGCCACGCTTCGGCGCCCCACCTGGCACTCGACCCCATCCCGGTGGCCTGCGAGATCGTCCAGGCCCTGCAGAGCCTGGTGACCCGGACCGTGAACATCTTCGATCCGGCCGTGCTCACCATCGCCCGCATCGAAGCGGGTACCACCAACAACGTCATCCCGGAGAGCGCCGAACTCCACGGCACCTTCCGCACCCTGACCCCCGACACCCGCCGGCAGGTACGCGCGGGCATCGAACGCGTGGCCCGCCACATCTGCGCCGCGCACGGCGCCGAGGCCGGCATCGAGCTGACCGAGAGCTACCCGCCGCTGCACAACGAGCCGGCCTTCACCGCTGCCGTGGAGAAGGCCGTTGCCGCACGGCTGGGACGGGACATCGTCTACGCCCTCGCCGAACCGGTGATGGGCTCGGAGGATTTCGCCTACGTCCTCGAACGCATCCCCGGCGCTATGGCCTTCCTCGGTGCCCGCCTGCCCGACCCGCCGACTCAGAACGTTCCGGACATGCACTCCAACCGGGTCGTCTTCGACGAAGCCGCCATGGCCACCGGCATCGCCGTGCACGCGGCCGTCGCCCTTCAACACTCCAGGGGAGCAAGCGGCGCATAGGTCATAAGGCTGCAGGGGGCACGGCGCCACCGGTGTGCCGGAGCCTTCGGGCAGCCGGGCAGCCGGGCAGCCGGGCAGCCGGGCTGTCGGGCAGGCGGGCTGTCGGTGCTTCCTGGCGTGGTCAGCGTGCGGCTGCCTTTGCCCGGTCTTCCGCGGAATCTGTTGCGCAGGGCGGGTGCGGGATGACGTCGGCGGCCAGTCGCTGAAGCTGCTCGGTCTGGTCGTACACGGCCCTGGAGATCGGGCAGATCGGCCGGGCCGAGTGGAACGAGGGGACGGCTGCTCTGCCCGGCACGCACGTGGCGGCAGAGAACCTTATGGGTCGCGCCCGGGCGAAAGTGCCGCCAGTCCGGCGGATGGTGGCGCTCGCGCGCGCTGCGAAGGGTGCCGGGTACCGGTTGGCACTCCTGTCGAACAGCTGCGGGCTGGAGTCGTTCACCCCGTGTGAGCAGTCCGGCATCTGGGACCTGTTCGTCGTCCATGTGGCCTCGGAGGCTGTTGGGCTCGCTAAGCCGGACCCGGTGATCTACCAACTCACCCTGGACCGCCTCGGCCTGCCAGGATCATCCTGCGTTTTCGTCGACGACCACCGGGTGAACCTTCCGCCCGCCGAGGCCCCTTGGCATCTGCACCGTCTTCGCGACCGCGGAGGGCCAGGCGGTCGCCGAGCCGGAAGTTCTTCTCGGTGTGCGCGTGGTCCTGCCGGTATAGGTGTCTTTGGCCCTTGCCCAACTCCTGCCCTGCGAAAGGGTGCGCGCACCAGTGGGGGAGTGGGTACGGTCCAAGCCGGGCTTGATTGGCCCCGAGCGACGGGTGCACGGCGAACGTCTGCCGTCACGTCGTCACGGGCAGACCGTCGGCGCCCGCTGCGTGCGCAACGAGCCCGGGGCGTACGCGGGACAGATGTGTAGCTGAGGCTGTCGGGCAGGCCGCCCGCTTCTCGGCGGATTCTTCCCACCCTGTCGTCCGGCAGATCATCACCCGTGCCGAGGCGGTGAAGAAGGTCAGGAGAAGAAGGACGCCGATTGCTGTGCGGTCGGGGTCGCGGTGGATGCGGGGGACGGCTCCGTGCCTCGGGCGTGCCGAAGGGGTCCACGGCGCCCGGTCGCGGCAACGGCTTCGGCGGGTCTTGGGGGGTCCGCGTCCTCGTACCGGCTGACCGTCGCGAACATCCAGTTCGTGTCGGCCGGTTGGTGCACCACGTGGGTCACGAGGTACTCCGTGACCGACCACTGTGCCGCCTCGCCCTCCGTCTGCCGGGCCAGCCACCGCCCCGTCACGCGGCAGATGCCGGATCAGGGTCGCGAGACGGGGGAGAGGACAGGCGGCCGCGGTGCCAGTCCAGGAGGACGAGGCCGTAGAAGCAGAGCAGGTCGGCCTCCGGAGCATCGGCGTGTTCGTCGACGACCACGCCGATGCTCAGCCTCCCCCAGGCCGAGCCCGGTCTCCTTGCCGTACGCCGCATGGCCGCCGCCCTGACCCGGCGCGGTGCCAGCGAGGCTGAGCAGCGCGTGCAGCTGGTAACGGTGGCCGGGGCGGACATGGAGTGAGACCCAAGAGCGTCACCTGATGGGAATTGGCAGCGCGCTGAGGAGACGTCGCAAGAGCCACTAACCTCCGGTCAGGGTTCCTGGTGGGATTTCTGCGTCTTTGGCTTTGTCGCCGGGCTGCAGTTGACGGTCGTAGCGGCCTTGGCGCCAGACGAGCTTTTTGAACTGTTCGGTGGTGAGGACGCCCTGCCAGGGGGTGCCGTCGGGGCAGAAGACACCTTCGCAGCCGTAGCAGTAGTGGGCCGGCAGCCAGTATTCGTTGGCCAGCATCTCGCCGGACGTCTCGGCGTCCTTGTCCCGGCCGTCATTGCGCACGACTGCGATGGTGACGGCGAGGATGAGCAGCCCGAGGACCACGCCGCCGATCGTGTACAGCTGGTTGTCCTTCTCTACGCCGGTGTAGGCGAGACCGCCGCCGAACATGAGGCTCAGGACGAGCCCCTCGGCGAAGTGCATGCAGCCGTCGCCGCTGCCGCTGTTCTCGGGGCCCTTCGCCAGGCGGGTGCCGAGGTTCTTGGTCAGGGCGCCCTTGCCGGACTGCGCCTGTTCAACCGTGAGTACCTCGGCTCCGCCGCAGCGCGGGCAGGTCGGCGGCTGCGGCTGCGGCCTTTGGTCCGTTGTCATGCGCAGAACGCTATCGGGTGCGGATGTCGGCACTGATGGCGGAGTGCGGTGCGAGGAGCGGGTTGCGAGGACCGGCAGCTTCTGTCTGCTGCTCTCTCCCAATGAGTTCACTCGCATGCTCGCCGGCGCGGAGCTCACGCTGGGCCTGGCGGCTGGTCGTGAGCCACCACCAACCCGGCCACCCTGCCGGAGAAAGCCACCTGATACCTGGCCACCAACCCGCCCCACCCCAGAGCCGCCTGCGCCGCCACCAGCCCGCACCCGCCGGCCGACCTCGCCGAGGTCGTCCGCCTTTACGGCCTGGGGCCGTGGCTCGAGCAGAGCTACGAGCAGGTCAAGGACGAACTCGGCTGGGCCGACTTCCAGGGCCGTTCCGACCGTGCCATCCGCCTACATCAGATTCTGGTCAACTGCGCGTTCTCTTTCTGCTGGGACCAAAGGTTCGTCCCACCCCGCCCCGTGGATGCCACCGCACCGGACACGTGCCCCAGCGAGGGGCAAGAGAGGGAGCCCCGCCTCCGTCCCACCAGCACCAACAGCCCTACTGGCCCTGGGCCTTACGGGCGATCCGTTCCTGGCTCGACCCCGCGGTCACCCACATTCGATGGTGGCGAGCCCGGACAGAGAAGGATCCACCCTCCGAGCTTCAGGACTTGATCGACGCGGTCATCACCGGACACGGCATTGACCTCTACCGCCGGATTTAACGAACTACTGGTAACGACCTCGCCGACTCGTGGCGGCTTGGAGTTCCCTGACGCCGCTCGTGCGGGGGTGGCGTTGTGCCAGTTCGTCGACGATGCTGCGGATCGCGGGGCGGTCTCGGACCTCGCCGGGGCTGGCTCGGTACGCGTCGAGGAGGGAACGGACGGTCTGCTCCGGGCGTCCCCAGGCCCTGCTCGTGCGTGACTACCCGTACGACTCAATCATGGCGGCTCGGATCCTCGAAGGCCGGGTGAGGACGACCGGAACCAGCCCAACGTCAGTCCGCACCCGCCAAGATGGTGCGGATGACGACCACGGCAGACCTCTGGCACCACTACGGCCGCACCCGCGCCGAGCGCGACCGCGCCGTCCCCGATGCCTTCCACTGGATCTGGAGCCAGGACAGCGGTCCCGGCTGCGAAGTGCTGGGCGATCTCACGGGACACGTGGTCGGCGACCTCGGCGCCGGAGCCGCCCGGCACGCCGCACACCTAGCCCTCCACCACGAGCCCGCCGAGATCGTCGCCATCGATGCCTCCTCCGCGCAGTACGAGATGGCCACCGACCTGTTCGCCCACCTCGCCCCATGCCTGCGTATCGCGTCGTCCGACGCCGTGCCCCACCTTCAGGTGACGAAGAGCGGCTACGACGTGCTGTACAGCGTGTTCGGGGCTGTCGACTTCACCGATCCGCGCGAGCTACTGCCGGCGACAGCCGCTGCGCTGAAGCCGGGCGGACGGCTGGTCTTCTCTACCCTGGCCCACTACCTGAACGGCGCTCCGGCCCAACCGGACCTGGTGGCAGCCGACATCCCCGCAAAGACTCCCGAGGGAGAGACTGCCTCGCTGCGCCGCTGGGTCCTCCAGGAGCAGGTATGGGTGAAGGCCCTCGACGAGGCCGGATTCACCAACATCGCCGTGGACATGCTGCCGGCGAAGTCTGACGGACACCGAGCGGCGGACACATTGCTCGTGATCGCTGACCGGCAGCGCTGACCTGCCCCCCTCTCCTCTCGAGGATGGTCGCCCTTCGCGCTGCCTGAACCGAGCTGTCACACCGCAGTGCATCGCGCCGTTCCCCTGACCAAAGGCCGGAAACGAAGCAGGGGATCGGCCGTGACATTTGGCGTGACCGAGACGGAGTTCGCGGCATTGTGGGCGCGGCTCTGCGCCCACCTCTCGGAGGACTTGGCCCGGGGAAGCGGTCTGCCGCAACCTGAACCGGTCACAGCCGCCTACCTGACACGGGCCCTTGACCGTTCGGGGTTCGCTTCCCGCGGTCAACCTCAGATGTCCGTCCGGATCCGCGAGCGCGGCGCCACCGTCGCGGTGGGACCGCTTCGGTTTCCGGTGGGCCGCCGAGCGCTCGCGGCCCACCGGGGACGGCGTCCTGTTCGTCATCCGGGAGGGGCAGTTGATCTCCGACTGGCACTCCTGGCCGCGCCCTGAAGAGCCGGGGAGCCCCGGACCGATGCGGTCCGGGGATCGCTCGCATCCGTTACGGCCAACGGCGCCGCCCGACCCACCCCCTGGGCCGACGAGTGAGGCCGTCACCAGTACTGGATCATCACCTTGGTGAGGATGATGACCCCCACCCCGAGGATGCCGAGACCAAGGACCGTCCCGAACATGTCCTTGGCCGGCTGGGGCTCCGAGGCCGTGGCCTTGTCCGGCTCGTCGCCCGTGTAGTACACGAGCGTGGCGTCGCCAGGTTCCCGGCTCGCCGGGCCGCCTGACTCTTTGAACCGGACGGCCAGGCCGTCCGCCGTCGTGAAGTCGTATTCGTGCCACTGGATGCGCCGAGCTACGTTGTTGACCATCTGGACAGTCGCCCAGGCACGTACCACCCGCGCCTGCGCGGTGAGTCCGCTCTCCCACGCCATGCGCCGTTGCCGCGTTCGGCGCACGATCGTCTGGGCGGCCCAGAGCATCAGCGCGATGAGTAGCGGGAAGAGTATGTGGAAGACGAAATCCATGCCGTAGGTACCCCGTACGTGTGGAAAGGGAGCAATGCGCGTGGCGGCCGATCATGGTGCACGCGGACCTTATCCGAGTGCACCAGGGGCATGAACACCCAGGGCTACCGCGCCACGCTCCTTGTGCACGGCGGGTGTTGGCTGCGCCTGGCGCCGTACCCATTAGCCGGGAGGCCGGCAAGCTCCGGGGTGCACCGAGCAGGCCGCCCCGGTCGTCCGCGACGCACGCAAACCCGCACTTCAGGCCGTGCAAGGCCGGACCGGCGACGGGTACGCCTACCGCGTCGAACTGACTGCCTGCGTGGACGAGCCACTGCTGAACCGCTTGCGCCGGACGTCGGCGCATGCCGCTCCGCCGGAAAGAGGTCGGACAGCGAAACGAGACGATCCGTATTGCGGGGCCGGGGGTGCTGCCCTAGACTCACAACGAGCCGAGACGGACCGTCTTGTTTACTGGGGGTGAAGCGCGTCGTGGCAACTGCGCGAGTGTGGCTCATTACCGGTGCATCCCGCGGCCTGGGCCGGGCCTTTGCCGAGGCTGCCCTGG
>NZ_BMTR01000049.1 GCF_014649775.1 Streptomyces longisporoflavus
GGCGGCAAAGGCGGCCCTGGCCATGCGGCAACCTCGGGTGAGATGGAACACGATGAGACGGCGGCCTCTTCGGCGTCCAGGTCGACCCCGGCCACACGCAGCAGCTCCATGACATCGACCAGGCAGTAGGCGACACCGGACTGCCCGCCGCGGAGCGTGACCCGTCGGCCGCTGCCGTCCTGTGGGGCCTGTACAACGACAGGAGACGGCGCGGATCTGCCGCCGCCGGGCGGAGACGGCCGTGTCGCGCCGCCGGCTGTGCGTTGGCGGCCGTACTGATAGCGGTGTCGTATGTGCCCGCCGGTCATGCGATCCGGACCTCCTGCCCTTCGACGATGCGGGCAGGAGAACCCCGTACGTTGCCGGTCAGCCTGCCGTCGGTGGTCCGCCCCAGCCCAGCGGATGAAGGTCCGCGCTCTCGTCCAGGGGCGGGGCGGGCGGTTCGCCGCCCGCCTGGTTGAAGTCGGTCAGCGCATCGATGAGCGCCGTGCGCTGCCGCGGGGCAAGCCGCTCGACGATCGACGCGATCTCCTGTCGGCGCCGCGCGGTGACGTCCTCCACCGTGCGACGGCCCTCGTCGGTGAGCCGCAACAATGTCTCGCGGCGGTTGTCCGGATTGATCTGCCGGTCCGCGAGTCCTGCCGCGATGAGCCGGTCGATCATGCGCATCGCCGTCGACGGAGCCACGCCCAACAGCTCGGCCAGCGCGACGAGTTTGGTCGCCCCGCGCGAGGAGAGCACCACCAACATGCGGAACTGGGGCAGCGTCACCCGGTCCTCGACCTCCGTGAGCGAGCGCGCGGACACCGCCACCAGCACCCGTGACGCGGTGAGGACAGCCCGGGTCACCGCGTCCACATCGTCCCTGCGCTCCGCCGGCGCCGCTTTCCTGGCCATGGCACCTTTCTACCCTGCCCACGGCACAGCGTGCCCTCCGCCTCTTCATGTCCACCGTCACCGGTAGCGCAGCAGCAGCATGGCCGCGTCGTCGTGCAGGGGGCCGCTGGCGTGCCGGACCACGTCTTCGCGCAGTGCCTCAAGCGCGGCCTCGGCCCCGGGGGCCTTAAGCAGGCCGGCCCGTTCCTCCAGGGGGAAGAAGGTGCCGTCTGCGTCGCGGGCCTCAGTCACGCCGTCGGTGTAGAGCAGGAGTTGCTCGCCAGGGGCGAAGTCGACCCGGTAGGAGCGGGGCGGCTCGCTTCCGTGCGTGCCAAGGCCCAGCGGAAGCGCGTAGGCGGGCGGGTGCGGGAAGTCGACGGTGCCGTTGGATCGGACGAGCATCGGGGCCGGATGCCCGCAATTCAGCAGCACGGCGGCCTGTTCCTCGGACCGTACCTCGGCGAGGACCGCGGTCACGAACTTTTCTCCGTCCACCTCGCGGGCCACACTGCGTTCCAGCCGGGCGGCAAGGGCCACCAGGTCCGTCTCGTCGTGCGCGGCTTCACGAAAGGCGCCCAGCACCAGGGCGGCCGTCTCCACCGCGCCAAGTCCCTTGCCCTGCACGTCTCCGACAATTACCCGCACGCCGTACGGGGAGGCCACCACCTCGTACAGGTCACCGCCGATCCGCGCCTCCGCGACCGCGGACGTATAGGAGACGGCGATCTGCAACGGGCCCGCACTGCGGGGCACCGGGCGCAGCAGGACGCGCTGCGCGACCTCGGCGATCGAGCGCACACTGGCCAGTTCCGCCTCGCGCCGCCCGCGCATCACCGCCGCGATGACCCCGGCCAGCGTCACCCCGGCAACCGATGCCAGCGCCGTATAGCCGCGCCGGGTGCCGAAGAGGCCGTCGTACGTACCCAGGGCCACGCACAGCAGCAGTGCCAGCGCGCCGTACAGCACGGTGCGCCGCCAGCCGCCGATCAGCCCGGCGAAGGCAGGCCCGAGCGACACCAGCGGTAGGAACCCGACCCCGGGACCGGCCGTAAGGTCCACGGCGGTCACCAGCGCCATCACCACGGCCGGCAACCAGGAAAGGACGACACGTCCCTCCTCGTGCTCCCCAGTGATCACAACGCTCCCGGCAGTGTCGTCGGCGGGCCGTCTTCGCCGAGCGACCCTCCCCCCGAGCTTTAGGCTATGCAAAGCTTGCATGGAGTAAGTGTTGGTGTCCGGTGTCCGTTACGAAATCGAGTCCCACGCAACACCCGAGGAGGCAAATGATGACGGGGCAGCAGCACGACCCGAAGCCGCCACGCCCCGCCCTGCCGCACGGCTGGCGACGGCACCTCACGCGGCTGCCCATCGCCTTCTATCACGTGGGCCTGGGCCCGCTGTTCGGCAACCGCCTGCTGCTCCTCAATCACACCGGCCGCACCAGCGGCCTCCACCGGCGGGTGGTGCTGGAGGTCGTCGCCCACGACCCCAGACAGGGAACCTGGGTCCTGGCCTCCGGCTTCGGCCCCGAAGCTGCCTGGTACCGCAATCTGCAGGCCTCCCCGAAGACCACGATCCAGGTCGGCAACCGCCACCACGCCGTCACCGCCGAGTTCCTGAACGCGGACGTGGGCGCCGGGATCATGGCCCGCTACGCTTCGGCTCGTCCCCGCGCCGCCCGGCGCCTGTGTGCCTTCATGGGCTTCGACGTCGACGGCAGCACGGCGTCCTACCGGCGGGCCGGCCGCCAGATCCCCTTCGTGCGACTCGACGCCGCACCAAGTCGACGGCGGCCATGACGCTCCTGCCATCACCAGACGCAACGCCGGCAGCGAAGACGAAGGAGAAGCAACCCGCGGTGGACGATCGGGACGAGACCTGGCACAGGTTCCTCACGGACAACGAGCGCGCGATACGCCGGACCGCACCGAGGGAGCTCTCGGCGCAGGAGCGTCTCGAAGCCGCCGCGCGGCGGCGAGACGCCGAGCCTCCGCCTCCCGGCCCCCCGGCCCGAAGCAGCTTCGAGCCGGTCGGCGACCTCTGGCAGCCTGCGTCGGCCTCAGAGCCGGTGTCCTGGAACGCCATGGACGGCTGGGGCCGCCTGCGCCTCGCCCTGCGCGCGCTGGGTGCGCTCGCCGTGCTCGTCGCGGCGCTGGCCGCGCTCTCCCGCCAACCCACCGGAGCGATCCCCGATCCCGGCCGCCCCGAGGGCGTCACACTCCAGGAGGCCGAGGAGGCGCCGGACGGCCTCGACCAGGCGCCCATCCCGTAGACCTCCTGCACCACGGCGAGTGCACCCTCACGCGGCCAGCGACTGCTTTCGAGCAGCAAGGGACTCCCGCCCCACATTTCTGCCACGACGCCACAGCCTGTCCGCCACGGACAGACAGGAGGGGACACGGGGTAATGAACTACCAGCTCGGGCATGCTCGTTCGCCGTGGCTCTTTGGTTCGCTCCTGGCCTTCGTCACGATTCTGCTGGGCTCGCTGGACCTTGCCTCCCACGAGCATCACCGCGGCATCGTGGTCGCCCTGGTAGCCGTTCCCGCTTCGAGTCTGGTCGTGCCTGGCGACCGTCCCTCCCGGTGGACGCTCTACGCGGGCGGACTGGCCCTGGGCGGCGCCCCGGTGGGCAGCGCGGTCGACTGGCACAACGGCCGAAGTCTCCGAGCCGTCCGGCGGCGCCGAGTGCCCGGACGTACGCCATCGGCGGCTTCCGCCTGGCCCTGCATACCGTGCCCCGGGCGAACCGGGCCACTTTGGCGGCCGACCTGTGCGACGCGCGGGAGGCTCCGTACGGTACGCGCATCCTCGTCGCCGATCTGACGGGCAAAAACGACGCCACACGAGCCGCCGGAGATCAAACTCCTGGACCGCTGGAGACGGCTGGCGGTCACCGAACCAAGCCTCGACGAAACCGCACGCCGCCTCGATGCGGACCTCACCGAGCACTCCGAACGGTTCGCCAAAGCGCTCCTCCTCACGTTCCAGGAGGGCCGGGCAGAACTCGTCTGCTGCGGGCATCCGCCACCCCTGCTGATGTCCGAGAACGGCGACGTCCGCGAACTGAACGTGCTCACGCCGCTGCCTCCGCTCGGGCTGTTCGATCTTGACCCGTACGGCCGTGCCGTGTACACGACGTCCTTCACGGTGAGAGAGTCCACGCGCCTGCTCCTGCACACGGACGGCAGAGACGCCACGGCGACCGCGCAGGGCAGGCCGTTCCCGCTGCGCGACTGGGTGCACGCTCACGGCCCCTGTCCTCCCGTGCTCGACACCCTCGTGAGTGACCTCAGCCAACACACGGGCGGCGAGCCGGCCAGTCTCCGGGACGAGGCGTTGCTACTCCTCCTCCAAGCGGAAAAGCACCAGCTCCGCCACCTCACGACGTCCCTCCATGCCCCTGCGGCCACGAACCACTGCGAGGCTCCAACCGACGGCGACCGGGCCGGGGGGTGACGTCAATCAGCAGGTCACATCTGCTGGCCTGCGGCACAAGTCGCCCTCGACCTGCCCGGCACGCCGTCCGGCGGCGCGAGCCGGAGGAGAGGTGCTGGCAGGTGACGTGCCAGACACGGGTGCGTCCGACAGGCGCCGGCCCAAGAGCGCCCCGTCGGCTGGCAGATTGTTCACCGTGCCGCGCTCGGCAGCGGACTCGGCCATGCCCAGGGCGGAGAGGTAGGAATAGACCCCGCGGCCGTCGCAGGTGAGGACCTCAGGTCCATCGGGACCGGCATCGATGGCTCGATCTACATCGGCGCGCTGGCCACGGGCGCTCTCGTGAAGCTTCTTGCCGGCCGTGCGGCTCTTCTCGTTTCGAACCGGGCATCACCGTTCCCGCAATTCCGCACCCCCTATACCCAACACGCACGTTATGGCTCTGGAGTGGATGCGGCGAGGCGAGGGATACGAAGTGCGGCGAAGTTGCTTTCAACAGCGAATACTCCAGTGTGGTTTCGTGATCTATCCAGCGGGTTCGCCGGCGGCTCGTCGTCGGTAGTGGCTGCGTCGGGCTGTTGCCTGGTGGCGCCGACGCCAGTTGGACCAGTGCAGCAGTCTGGCCACGGTCACCGCTGGTGAGTCGAAGACGGAGCCGAGTAGGTGTCGAATCTCCGGGACGGTCAGCGTGATCGGATCGGGGCTGCGGACCGGTTGGTATGCGTCATCGGGCCGTTCGGGGGCCGCGTCGGCGGCGAGGGCGGTCAGGAAGGCCAGAGCAAGCATGGCGAGGGTGATGTGCCGGTGCCAGGAGGTCCAGTTGCGGACCTGGTAATGGTCGAGACCGACCTGGCCCTTGGCTGCCTGGAAGCACTCCTCGACGCTCCAGCGGACACCGGCGACGCGGACCAGTTCGGACAGGGGTACTTCGGTGGGTGACCAGCACAGGTAGAAGGCGAGTTCGCCGGTGGACCGGCTGCGAGGCGGATGAGCAGGTTCCGGTGGCTGTCGGTGCCGATGTAGATCCAGGCCCAGTCGTAGTACCGCGGGCCTTTCGCACCGTTTCCGGCGCTGTGGCGCTGCCAGGCCGTGGCGGGCAGGCGGCCGGCGACGGTGTCCGCGCGGATGGGCGTGCGGCCGTGGTTGATCCTTACCCGCAGCGAGCAGGCGACGGCCGTCACGTAGCCGGTGCCGCGTATTTCCAGGGCGGCGCGGAGTAGGGGGTCCTGGGCCGTAGGCATCGTCACCGGTCACCCAGGAGGCGGTAATGCCGGGGTCCAGCGCAGCGGCGATTATCTCCGATGCAAGACGGGGCTTGGTGGCGAATGGCACCCTCTTGGGTATTCCGGCCGCAGTGCGGCGTTCGGGATCATCGGACCAGGAGTGCTCGGGCAGGCAGAGCCGACGGTCGATCAGGGCCCTTCCCCGCTCTGGCCAGGGCGAGGAACACGCCGACCTGGGCGTTCTCCATGCGTCCCGCGGTGCCGGTGTACTGCCTCTGCACTCCGGCCGATGACCGGCCCTTCTTCAGGAAGCCGGTCTCGTCGACCACGAGAACGCCGTCGGCGCCGAGGTGTTCGACGGGTAGGCGCGCAGGTCGTCGCGGACGGCATCGGCGTCCCAGCGGGTGTAGCGCAGCAGGCGCTGGATCGGCCCGGGCCGGGCATGGCCGCCTGTTCGGCCATTTGCCAGCAGTTCTTCCGCTCGACGCTCGACAGTAGTCCGAGCCGGTAGGCGCGGGCCGTGGCCCGGGGTTCAACTCGCCCGCACGGGCGCGCGATCCGGGCCATGACCTGGTCGAACATCGCTCGCCAGCGGGCAGGTTCTACGCTATGGCCTGCGGTCACCGCACGATCTTCAGGAGCCACACAACCTCCGATGATCACGCGGTGGCCGCACGTGTTCCCAGCCGGGTCCGTCACGAGATCGCCAGATCAGAACGGATTACCAGAAGCCCCGTTGCCCTCGACATTGGCCACCATCGTGCGAAGCACCTTGAGCGCGGCCACGTACTCCTCGTCGCTGATCCCTTTGTGGACTTCGGCGCGTACCTCGGTCGCCAGCTCACGAAGCCGCGCTCTGGCGGCCTCCCCGGCATCTGTGAGGTGCAGGCGCTGCCCGTCGTCGATCCGCAGCCACGCGCGGTGGAGCAACTGGTCGACGACCCTGGCGATCTCGTGCGGGCCGTCGGCAAGGTGCGTCAGCTGCGCGACGACCTCCTCGCGGCTCGGCGCCGCAGGGCCCCCGTTCACGCGGTTGAGTACCCAGTACTGCGGCTGCGTGACGTCGAGCTTGGCCATCGCGTCACGCAGATGCCGCGTGACGGTCGCATGGGCCAAGCCGCTCCAGTAGCCGATCGGCTGAGTGGCCAGCGTGTCATCGGTTGCGGCCGGGTTCGCCGGCGCCTGGTCAGTGGTGGTGCCTATCAGCGATTCCATGATCGCGACGCTACATTCCCGTCGGCGCACTGAACCACCGGAATGCGCCATTCACTGCAACTCGTCCTGGATGTGCGTCGGAACCGCCGACCACCCTCATCCTCAGGGATGCCGCAGCCGTTCCCACTCCGCATCCGACAGATCACCCCGCCCCATACGCAAGACAACGATCCGGCCAGATGACAGTCGCATGATCGGCTGGACAGCTCTTCCGGGCAACCGGCTTGGCTCGATTGGTTGGCCGGGCCGAAGCAGGAGGCTCTTGCGGGCGGCACACGCCATGGTTACCTCAGCGACCGGCACCACGCCGGGTTCCGGCAACTTCCATGCCGTCATCGTGCGTATCAAGAACCTGTTAGTGCCGCGTAAAGAACGTGTAGGGTTCCCCACGGTGTGCCGGGAAGCCTGGTCGGCGTCTTGAGACAAGTCTCTTTGCTGAACGGGGAATACCGGCCATGGTGCTTATCGTCGTCTTCGGAGTCGCACTGCTGATCGCGGTGTTGTTGTCGGGCCTCGCCGCCCGCACGGTGCTCTCCACCTCGTTCCTCTTCCTCATCGGCGGCGCGCTGGTCAGCGACGGATTCCTCGGCCTGATCCACATCACGCCGGACAGCGAGATCGTGACCGTGACGGCCGATCTCGCGCTGTTCGCGGTGCTGTTCACCGACGGCATGCACGTCTCCTTCCCCAAGCTGCGCGCCAACTGGAAGAACCCGGCGCGCGCCCTGGGGCTCGGCATGCCGCTCGCCTTCGTCGGCATGGCGCTGATCACCCATTACCTGGTGGGCCTGAACTGGACGACGTCCTTCCTGGTCGGCGCGGTCCTCGCACCCACCGACCCGGTGTTCGCCTCGGCCATCGTGGGCCGCAAGGAAGTCCCCTCCAAGCTGAGGCAGCTGCTGAACGTGGAGAGCGGCATCAACGACGGCCTCGCCCTGCCCGTCGTCCTCGTCCTCATCGCCGCGGCGGGCCCCACCTCCGGGCACGCCGAATCCTCCCTGGCGAAGATCGGACTGGAGCTGCTGCTCGGCCTGGCCTTCGGCATCCTCCTGCCGATGCTCGTCATCGCCCTGGTCCGCTTCCGCCACCTCGGTGCGGACCCCAAGCTCCAGCCCTTGCTGCCACTGGCCATCGGCGTGATCCTGTATGCGCTGTGCCACCTCACGCACGCCAACCCCTACCTTGCGGCGTTCTCCGCAGGTGCGGTCCTCACCGCCCGCTCGATCAAGGCCAAGGAGTCCTTCGAACCGCTGGGGGAATCCCTGGCCGAACTGGCCAAGTTCGCCGCTCTGCTGGTCTTCGGCGCCCTGCTCACGCCGCGCCTCTTCGGTGACCTGTCCTTCGGCGGCTACGTGGCCGTGGTCCTGGCCATCGTGCTGATCCGTCCCGCCTCACTGATGCTCTCCCTACTGGGGACACGTTTTACGCGTCAGGAGAAGCTGGTCGCCGCCTGGTTCGGGCCCAAGGGTTTCGCCTCGGTCGTCTACGGACTGCTGGTGTTGCAGGCCGGCATCCCCCAGGGCGAGGAGGCGTTCACGCTCATCGCGGTGTGCATCGCCTTCTCGATCGTGGCGCACAGCAGCACCGACGTACCTATCGCCCGGCTCTTCCACGTCGACGAGTTCACCGACACCGAAGTGCCGGCCGCCAGGACCGGCGATGGCACGAGCACGGAGGAGCCCGGCCGTGTAGAAACCTGAGCCCGTCCGCTCGTATGCCGGCGTGACCGTCCGCGTACCCGCGGCTGTTGGGTGCGACCAGGTGAAGCGCTGCAGGAACTCGTCATCGGAGGATCGTGAACGACCGGCACAGTTGGGCGGCCAACGCCGCCTTCGTCGGCGCCCGCGCGCTGATCATCACCGAGAAGAACCCCCGAGTCGCCGCCGCCCTCGCCGGCGACGCGCTGATGCCGGCAACCGGGAAGCGCCTGGTACCCGTCGCCGCTTCCTCTTCCGCAAGTCCTTCGTGCACCACGAGGACCGCACCGAGAAGGTCATGGCGCTGGAGGAACGGGAGCCCATCAAGAACCCCCGCCTCCTCGTCCAGGCCTGATCGTGCTCGGCCTGGTCATCATCGGCTTCGTACTGCCCCCGGTCCTGCACTACGAACCCAGCGCCGTCGCCCTGCTCGGCGCGCCGGACTGCTCATCGGCACCTCCACCGTCGAGACCGGCGAAGTACTCGGCGAGGTCGAATGGCCCCCTCGCCTTCTTCGCCGGGCTCTTCATCATGATCGGCGGGCTCATCGCGACCGGCGTCATCGGTGAGATCTCCAACGCCCTCCCGGTCGCGACCGGCGACAGCGGCCTGGGCCGCTCCATGCTGCTGTTGGGGGGCGCCCGGCGTCCTGTCGGGCATCGTGGACAACCTTCCCTACGTCGCCACCATGGCGCCCATCACCAGTGACCTGGTCGAATCCATGGGCGGCTCCGGCGCCCACGTCATGTGCTGGGCCCTGGCCATCGGCGCCGACCTGGGCAACAACGCCACCGCCCTCGGCGCCAACGTCGTCGTCATCGGCATGGCCGAACACAAGCGACAGTCCATCAGCTTCTGGCAGTTCACCAAGTACGGCCTCGTCGTCACTACCGTCACCGTGACGATCTCCGCCGCGTACGTGTGGCTGCGCTACTTCGCCCACGCCTAGCAGAGAGGGAATGCGATGAGCCACGGGAACCAGCGAGCACCCCACCGTGCTCCACGTGATGTGTCCTCCCTTCCCCAGCAGATACAGCCCCCCGCGCAGGCCGGCCACATGATCGTGTGCGGCGACGACGCCCTGGCCGAACGGCTGGCCGCCGAGCTGCACGCGGTCTACCGCGAGACCGTCACGGTCGTCGTCGCCTCCGCCCGGGCGGGGGACGCGGCGCGGGGCGGTTCTGCGGGCCGGGCGGCCGCCACCCTCCTGAGCCGGGTGCAGGCCGTCATGGGCCGGCCGGCCCGTACCTCCCCCGACGGGGACGCCCGGGCGCCGCGGGTCCTGGAAGCCCCGGCCCCCGACGAGCCGACTCTCGTCGAGGCCGGTGTGCGCGAAGCTGCCGCGCTCGCGCTCGTCTACGACGACGACGAGACGAACATCCACGCCGCGCTGGCCGCCCGCCGCCTCAACCCCCGCCTGCGCCTGGTGATCCGGCTGTACAACCGCAAGCTGGGCCAACACCTGGAGGAACTCCTCGACCAGGCGGCGGCGGTGACCGCTCCCGGACTCGACCGGACAGCGCTCGACACCTCCACCACCGTCCTGTCCGACGCCGACACCGCCGCCCCGGCCCTGGCAGCCACCGCCGTCGCCGGGACCAGCAAGGTCGTCCAGGCCGACGGGCTGCTGCTCCGCGCCGCGGAACATACCCCACCGGCCCGCGGCCAGGTCGCCGACCCCGGCCTGTGCACCCTGGCCCTGCTGTCGGCCACCACCAACAACCCGGCCGGAGCGGAAGGTTCGGACACCAGCGGTCAAGGCGAGGGACCACTCCTGCTGCCCGACGACCGCACGGTGGCCGCCGCCACCGGCCGGGGCACCATCGTCCTGGAGACCGTCACCCACGCCGGACCCGCACTGCCCCCCGGCCGTCTCGTAGGACGCGGCATCCCGTTCGGCTCGCTGTTCTCCGCGCGGCTGCGCTGGTCACTGGCCGGACTGGCCGCCTGCGTCCTCGGCCTGGCGGTGGCGAACTGGCTGACGGTCCCCCACACGCATCCGCTGCACGCCGGATACCTCACCCTGCTCGACCTCTTCGCCATCGACGACCCCGCGCTCGGCCAGCCCACGTCCCGCCAGATCCTCCAGCTCCTGTCCGGTCTGGCCGGGTTGCTGCTCCTGCCCGTACTGCTCGCCGCCGTCCTGGAAGCCCTGGGCACCTTCCGCAGCGCGGCCGCCTTGCGCCGCCCGCCGCGCGGTCTGTCCGGCCACGTCGTCCTCCTCGGACTGGGCAAGGTCGGCACCCGCGTCCTCGCCCGGCTGCGCGAACTCGGCATCCCCGTGGTGTGCGTGGAGGAGGACCCCGAAGCGCGCGGCATCCCGCTCGCCCGCCGCCTGCGGGTCCCCACCGTCATCGGCGACGTCACCGACGAGGGCGTCCTGGAAGCAGCCAAGATCCACCGCGCCCACGCCCTGCTCGCCCTGACGAGCAGCGACACCACCAACCTCGAAGCGGCCCTGTACGCCCGCTCCGTCAAGCCCGACCTGCGCGTGGCGCTGCGCCTGTACGACGACGCGTTCGCCACCGCCGTCTACCGCACCCTGCGCGCCGCCCACCCCCACGCCCTCACCCGCAGCCGCAGCGTCTCCACCCTCGCCGCGCCCGCCTTTGCCGGGGCGATGATGGGTCGTCAGGTGCTCGGCGCAATCCCCGTCGAACGCCGGGTGCTGCTCTTCGCCGCCCTCGACGTCGCCGGCCACCCCCAACTCGAGGGCCGCACCATCACCGAGTCCTTCCGGGCCGGAGCCTGGCGCGTCATCGCCCTCGACTCCGCCGCCCCCCACGAGCGCCAGCCCGACCTGGCGGCCGCCCCCGCCGACGACGGCACCGAGCACCCAGCGGGCCTGGTCTGGGACCTCCACCCCGGCTACGTACTGCGTCCCCAGGACCGCGTCGTCCTGGCCGCCACCCGCCAGGGCCTGGCCGAACTACTCGGACGACGGCCCCGGACCCAGGCGCATACACCGGAGACGTAGGCACACCCGCCGGTCCCGTTAAGATCAGCGCAGGTGAGTCAAACACGGCCTGGGCCTGGACCACTTCGAAGTCCGCTCCTGGACCGGCTGGCACCACCACGTCACCCTGGCGACAGCCGCCCACGCCTTCCTGACCGAACAGCGGCTCACCCCAGAAGTGCCCGCACCGGCCTGACCCTCTACCAGGTTCTCGACGCCGTGCCGGACCTCTTGAGGTGCTGGACCGGTATCTGCACCACCTGTCAGCGGTCCCTGCACTCCTTCCGCTATGCCGCCCGGCAGGACTGGGGCAAGATCGCCCGTCTCCTCAAGCCCGTCTACACCGCCGCCACCGAGGAGGCCGCGCTGGACCGGTTCGCAGAGTTCGTCGATGCCTGGGGCCGGAAGTATCCGGCGATCGTGGAGCTGTGGGAGAACGCCCGGAAGGAGTTCACCCCGTTCCTGCGGTTCGACACCGAGATCCGCCGCATCGTCTGTACCACGAACGCGATCGAGTCCGTGAACGCGCGGATCCGCCGGGCAGTCAAGGCCCCGCAGCCACTTGCCCAACGAGCAAGCCGCCCTGAAGTGCCTCTACATGGCAATCATGTCCCTCGACCACACCGGAAAGGGACAGGCCCGCTGGGCCATGACGTGATGGATGTCAACGCGCTTGTACGCACGGCGTTTTCGGGGCCGTCACGGCTGATCGTCGAGGACGTGACGGACGGGCCTGAGGCCGTGGTGGTCACGGCCCGCACTCGGGATGAGGCGGTGCCGTGTCCGGCGAGCGGGACACTGACGGCGAAGGTGCACGGCTATCACGGCCGGACGGTGTCGGACGTGCCGGTCGATGGTCGCCAGGTTGTCGTCCACCTGCGCGTACGGCGCCTGGTCTGCCCAGTTCTGGGTTGCCGGCAACAGACCTCCCGCGAGCAGATTCCGGGGCTCCTGGAGCCTCATCAGCGCCGCACGGTGCGGCTTGCCAGGCAGATGTCCCAGGTGGCACGGGAGTTATGCGGACGGGCGGCCGCCCGCCTCGCCGCTCTGCCGGCCGTGCCCTTCTCCCGCAGCACCGCACTGCGTCATCCGCGACGCCTTCGGGGCCGGCGTCGCCGGTTCCACCCGTGATGGTGCCGACGATTTCGCCCTGCGCCGCCGCCACCGATACGCCACGATCATCACGGACGCCACCACCGGCAGGCGGGTTGAGGTCCTGCCCGATCCCGAGGCCGCCACCCTGGAGTCCTGGCTGCGGGGACGTCCCGGCATCGAGGTCGTGTGCCGCGACGGCTCACGCCCCGGACACTGTCGGGCTCGTAGCCGAACTTCTCCGAGACGCGGCGGGATGCGGCGTTGTGCGCGGGTGCGCGAAGGCAGTGGACATGACCCGCTCGGCGCCCGGACAGTCGCAGGCCAGGTGCAGCGCGGCGGCGCCCCTCGTCCAGGGAGTGGAACCCGGATTCGATTCCGGCGACATTGGGACAGGCGTAGACGGCGCCGTTCTTGTCGTTGACGCCGAGGTGGGCCTCGGCGTCAAGGACGTTGCCCCACCAGCGGGCGGACTTCTCCGGGTCCTCGGCGAAGATCATGATGGCGCGAATGCCGTAGACCAGCGGCGCGCCCCCACGTCCTGCCGCGTGACACACGAGGCGTTACAACGGCCGGCTCGGCAAGGGCTACGTCATCACGATCTCGGACAAGGGGCGCCAGACCGGCGCCCCCCGCAACGACTTGTTCATTCACGGCGAGATGACTCAGCATCAGGCGTGCACGTCGGCCACGGTGTGCTGCAGAGGGTGCGCTTCGCCGAGTAGGGAGCCAACCTGCGCACCCGGCTCGTCGCTGACCGGCCCGTGGACGTGCAGGTCAGCCGAGACCCCGTACGCACGTCGTCGAGTTTGCCTCGTGGGAGCCATGCGGGAGCCACGTGGGAACCGGCCTCGCATGGCCATGGACGATCGCCGCCAAAGGTCCAAGGTCCACGCTCCCGACCATTGCGAGGACAGCGTGGTGGCGGGCTCGGGCTCTTCGGCGCTTATCACTGCCTGTCGGGTGCGGTGATGGCGTCGCTGTAGAGGCTGAACAGGCGCGGAAGTGACGTGGGGGTGTGCTGAGCCGCAGGGAGGGCACGCAGAGTGGTCCAGCATTCCCGGGTGAGTCGGCGGGCACGACTGCCGGGCCAGGGCCGGGGCAGCAGTTCCGGCGGCAGTAGCGGGTCGGGGGTCATGGCTCGGCTGAACTCCGCGGCGAGTTCCACGGCCAGGGTGAGCCGCTCGACTCCGGACAGGTCCGTTCCGCGGGCCAGTCGGTCGGCGCAGGTCGCGGCGAAAGCGGCGAGGCGTTCGTGCCCAGCGGCGATCTCACCCAACGGCCAGATGCGGGAGGCGAGTTGTCGAGGGTCGGTGACACCCCCGATGCGCAAGTCGGTACTGGTGAGGAACGTGACGGAGTCGAGTACGTCGAGATGGCGGGCCTGAGCCTCGACCAGATCGGCGATGGGGTTGGCGGCCACGTACAGGCCGCCCTGGACGGGCGCCGCGCCCAGGTGCAGCAGGGTTTCCCGCAGGGCGTCGCGGTCGGTGCGGCGTGCTTCCGGGATGGCGAAGGCGAACAGGTGCCACGTGCCGTCCCAGGGCGCGAGCCCGCAGTCCTGTTGGTAGGCATAGCGGACATGCTCGGTAGCGGGGGCGAGAGTGCCGGTCGCGGCATCGGGCACTGCCCGCAGTACGGCCTTGCGCCCCCGCCCTTCCTGGTGGAACCGACCCTCGGTGACAAGGCGTTTGACGCACAGCCGGACCTGCTGGTCGGTCATGCCGAGGAGTCCGGCGACGGCGTAGAGCTCACCGGCGTCGACAGTCCCGTCCTCACGGACCAGGGCGTGCACGAGCAACCTCGTCGGAATTTCGGGACGCTGTGCGTGGTCCGGCTTCGCGTGATTCATCGGGGGATTCCTCCGGCCAGGTCGTCGGGGGTGACGGCACGGTGCATGGTGGTGACGGCACCGAATCCCATCAACGTCCTCAGAAACGGGGTCTGCTGGGTGCGCACGGCGCTGAAGCCGTGGCGTTCGTAGAGGGCCTTGGCGCGCGGGTTGACGTCGATGACGTCAAGCCGGATACGGGAGCAGGCGTTCTCGGCGGCCACGGCGGCGATCTCGCGCAACAGCAGGGCTCCGATGCCGGTGCCGCGGTGTGCCGCGGCCACGCAGATGCCGTCCATCACGAGTTCGCCCTCGGCGGGTTTCCGGGTGAGCAGGACGAGCAGGGCAAGCCGGGGCAGTCCTCGCAGCGGGCCGTATCCGGACAGTACGTCACGTGCCGAGCCGCCGTTCAGAGCGCGGCCCGCGAGGTCGTAGCCGGCGACGCCGACGACGCGGCCCACACCGTCGAGCGCGGTGATGCCGCGGTCGTGGTGCAGATGGGAGGCGAGGAACACCCGGCCCTTCTCGGGAGGGCCGAGCGCGCTGCCGAGCTTGCGGCCGAACGCCTCCCAGTACAAGGCGGCCACCTGCTGTTCGGCTCCTTCGGGGATCCCTCGATGCAGACGGGGGACACCGCTGTCGCCCCGGCCCGCCGCCTCCTGCGGTGCGTCCACGGTCCTCCCTCTCCCGGCGCGAGCCGTCGTGCGCCTTCACCGTTCACCTCTACCGACAATCATAGTACGCTCGTGTTCGAAACGACCGTTTCATTTTCGATAGTTTCTAAGGAGTCACGTGATCGTTCGACCGCGTAACGAGAGCCCCCCGCACCCCCCGACAAGGCAGCAGCGGCAGAGCGGCGGCGCCCGGCTGGCACAGGTGGACGCGCTGCGCGGCTTCGCGCTGCTCGGCATCCTGATGGTCAACATCACCTACATGGCCTCCGCCTATCACGGCACCGGCCTGGAGGACCCGGGCCTCGGCGGCCCGGTGAGCGAGGCCGTCCGATGGCTGGTGGCGGTGCTCTTCGAGGCAAAGTTCTTCCTGCTGTTCTCGTTCCTGTTCGGCTACAGCTTCACGCTGCAGATCGACTCGGCCGAGCGGCGCGGCGCCCGGTTCACACCACGCTTCCTGAGGCGCCTGACCGGGCTGTTCGTGATCGGCGTCGTGCACGCCGTCGTCCTCTTTCCCGGCGACATCCTCACCCTGTACGCCGTCCTGGGGCTGATCCTGCTCGCACTGCGCCGCATCCGGCCCCGTACCGCAGTACGGATCGCGGTGGCACTCCTTGCGGTGACCGCCGCCGCATACGCGCTCCTCGCACTCGCTGCCGGCCACGCAGGCGGGGACGGCACGATCTCTCCGTCCACGGCAACTGCCGCAGCCCGGGCGACCGAGGCCCTGCGCGGTGGACCGGCATCGGTCATCGGCGCCCACCTCGGGGAACTCCCGGACGTGGCCTTCCTGTTGGTCTTCTTCCAGGCGCCGTCCGCGCTCGCCGCCTTCCTGCTGGGCCTGGCAGCCGGACGCCGGCGAGCCCTCGCGGACACCGACCGGCACCAGCGGCTCCTGCGGCGACTCCAATGGGTCGGCTTCACGGTCGGGCTGGCGGGCGCCCTCGTGTACGCGGACGCGAGCCTGAACCACCCCGAGTCCGCCTACCAGCTCTTCGCCATGGGCCTCGACGTGATCACCGCTCCCCTGCTGGCCGCCGCCTACGCGGCGACCGTGCTCCGCCTCGCCCACGGCCACCGCGGCCAGATCGTGGTCACCGCGCTCGCGCCGGCGGGCCGCATGTCGTTGACCAACTACCTCGGTCAGTCCCTGGTCTGCGCCCTGCTGTTCACCGGCTTCGGGGCCGCCCTGGTCGGCCGCGTCCCGCCCATCGGAGTCGCGGCGATCGCCTTGACCTTGTTCGCGGTACAGACAGCGGCCAGCCGATGGTGGCTGCGACACCACGGCTACGGCCCGCTGGAGTGGCTGCTGCGCGCCTGGACCACGCTGTCGATACCGCCGTGGCACCCGCAGCCCGGAAAACGATCAACCCGGCCATAGTTCTCGTACGTTCATTTCCTTGCCTCGTTCAAGAGCAATGGTGCATCCGCATGTCCACTGCGGACATCAGGACCGTCGTGACCCGTACCGGATGAACGCCGCGCCGGGGCGGAGCAAGTCAGAACGCGGCAGCGCAGGATCGGACCGGACCCTTCATCGACCGCTCATCAGCGTCCGGCAGGCTCACCTGAAAGCCCCGGCAGATGGCTCACTCCCCACCTCCATCCGCCACACTGGGCTCACGCCGGAGCCCGGATTGGCCGACGCTCCTGCGCCGTCCATCTGCCCGGTCCGGCTCCGGGGGCCGCTGCCGCCGGAGCCAGCCGCTGTCGGCGAGCGGGGCGCGGCGGGCAGCGGGCCGCCTTCGTGGCCACCGCGGGCCCACCCGCTTGCTCTGCGTCCGGCTCTCGGAGGGGTTTTATCCTCCTGCACCACGCCCAACCAGCACGCCAGGTGAAGTCTGCGCACACGCCGCCTGTTCCCGCAGGGCCCGCGGGATGCTGGTGTCCGCTGCCGTCGCCGCTGCGCTCATCCTGCTCTCCACAGCGTCCGCTGCCGGGCCGGGGATACGTGCGCATCTCGTCGTTGCGCTCCTGACGGCGAACGAGCCCGGCGTCGATGGACGCCGGGCTTTCGGCTTTCCTCGTCCTCGCCGTCTTCGGCGGCGTCGGGGTAGCGGGTGTTCCGCTCACGCTCGTTGCCCCTTTGGCGCATATCCCGGTCACACCGCTACGAGGTCCTAACAGCTGTACCACCAGCAGACGAAGAACCTCCCGGTCTCCTACTCGCCGAAGAAGCTCGGCTTCTTCTCGAGGCCCGGGAAAAGGCGCCTGACCCGGGCTTTCACCCGCCAGGCGCCTTCGCCGAACGGCGGCGGGCCTGTCTCACCCCATCGCGTCACCGGGCGTGTCCTTGGCGGGTTCCTTGAGGCCTCGGACGGGCGGGTGGCCGTGGTCGCCGTGTTGTGGTCCGGTTGCCGCCTTCTGCATCTCTTCGTCGAGCGCCATGGCCGCGGTGACCAGAGCGAGGTGCGTGAACGCCTGCGGGAAGTTTCCGAGTTGCTCTCCCGAAGGGCCGATCTCCTCGGCGAAGAGGCCCACGTGATTGGCATAGGTGAGCATCTTGTCGAAGGCGTGACGAGCCTGGGTGAGCCTGCCACTGCGGGCGAGTGCCTCGACGTAGAAGAAGCTGCACAGGTTGAAGGTGCCCTCCGAGCCGCGCAGGCCGTCCGGGGATGCCTTCGGGTCGTACCGGTAGACCAGGCTGTCGCTGACCAGCTCCTCCTCCATGGCGTCCAGGGTGCTGATCCAGTCCGGATCGTGGGGCGACACGAAGCCGACCTTGGGCATCAGCAGGAGCGAGGCGTCCAGTACGTCGGTGTCGTAGTGCTGCACGAATGCCTGGCGCTTGTGGTGCCAGCCCCGTTCGATGATCTGCCGGAAGACCGTGTCCCGCACGTCGGTCCAGCGAGCGACATCGGCAGGGCGGGAGAACTCGTGCGCCGCGCGGATGCCGCGGTCGAAGGCCACCCACGTCATCAGGCGGCTGTAGGTGAAGTTCTGACGGCCGCCGCGGGTCTCCCAGATGCCTTCGTCAGGCTGGTCCCAGTTGTCGGCGAGCCAGTCCAGGACGTCGCTCAGCGCCTTCCAGCCACGGATCGCACCGATGTCACCACCCACGATCAGGGCGTCCGACGCCTCGCCGTAGATGTCGAGTTGCAGCTGGCCGGACGCCGCGTTGCCCGCCCGTACCGGACGGGACCCCTGGTAGCCCTCCAGGTGGTCGAGGGGCTCCTCGACCAGATGGGGATCGCCGTCGACGCGGTACATGATCTGCAGGGGGTCCGCCGAGGAGAAGCCTTCGGGGCTGATTCGGTCTCGCAGCCAGCGGCGGAAGGCGTGCGCCTCCTCTTTGAAGCCCAGATCGATCAATGCCCTGACGGACAGCGAGGCGTCACGGATCCAGGTGTAGCGGTAGTCCCAGTTGCGCTCACCGCCGGTCTGCTCGGGCAGCCCCATGGTGGCGGCGGCGATGGGTGCCCCGGTGGGCGCGTAAGTGAGCAGTTTGAGCGTGATCGCCGAACGGTTCACGATGTCCTGCCAGCGGCCCCGGTAGGTGCAGGAACGCAGCCACGACAGCCAGAAGGCACGACACGTCTCGAACGCGTCGACGCTCCCTTCGAGCGTGGGATGGGGCGGGGCGGGTTCACCGGCGGCTGTGCTGGTCAGCACCACGGCGGCCGCCTGCCCGGCGGACAGGGTGAAGCGGGCCGTGATGTCGTCTCCGTCCGGGCGGAGCGTGACGCCGGCGGTGGACTGCAGATGCAGGTCTCTGCCGGGGCCGTGGAAGAGCACGGAGTGGTCATCGGTCGCCGAGAGCGTGTGCGTGGCACGGCCGTAGTCGAAGCGGGGCCGGCAAGCGAGGGCGAAGGGCACACTGCCCCGTACGACTCGCGCGATCCTCACCAGAGTGTGTCCGTCCGCCGGGGCGGAGGAGTCGATGGGCACCATGAAGTCGGCGACTTCACCCACTCCCCCGGGCGCCATGAAGCGGGTGATCAGGATGGCGGTGTCGGACAGGTAGAGCTGCCGGACCGCCATGCCCTCCCCGTCCGGGACATCCGCGGCGAGACGGCAATGCCCTCCGCGTTCGCTGTCCAGGAGCGAGGCGAAGACGCTGGGCGAGTCGAAGCGGGGGGTGCACCACCAGTCGATGGTTCCCCCGGACGAGACGAGGGCGGCGGTCTGGAGATCGCCGACCATGCCGTGATCCGCAATGGGCGGGTACCGGTTCACAAGGCCTCCCAGTCTGGTCCGACATACTGCGGCGACACGGACCATCGCATGCCGGCGATGTGTCCGTGCCAGCGTTCCGCCGCGCCCCACCCGTCGCCTCACCCACGGAGGGTGAAACCCGTAAACGTGCCGATCTTCGTAATGGCTGAGTAGCCGCCACCTCCGACGAAGGGCCACGCGCGTCAGTGCCGGTCGGGTCGGCGGTGAGGTGGCCTTGCCGGTCAGGCCGCCGGGCGACCGGCCCAAGGTCTGCGAACACGACTACCTACCGCCACCCCAGCTGCTCCCGGGTCCTTGCGAATTGCGCCGGCACGCTCACGCGATCGGTGAATTATCGGCAATGTCTGCCGCAGCCCGTACGAACTCGCGGACACTCTGTGCGGTGTTCCCTTCCAGCCAGACCGGCCCCCGCTCGATCGGCCGTGCGTCGTGCAGCGGCACATAAACGACATCCGGCCGCGGATAGTAGCGCCGGGAATGTTCCCCGACCGGCAGAACACCCTTTCCCATCGCCACCAGCGTGAGCATTTCGGAGAACGAGCCTCCGGCCGGCCCCTTGGGAACTGGCCTGCCAGAAGGGGTGCGATCCGGTGTGCGATCCCGCTTGAACCCCGCTGAGGTCACCTCCGGATACTGCACCACGGCGTGTTCCGCGAGCACTTCGAGCGACACCGACTCCTCGCCGGCGAGCGGATGCCCGGCCGCGACGGCGAGCACTCGCTTCTCCGTCAGCAGCACCGGCCCACAGGCCATTCCATCAAACGGGTACGAAGCGATGAGGACGTCTATCGAGCCGTCGAGCAGGCTCGCGCGCGAGTTGGACAGCTGAACCTCCCGGACCTCGACCCTGCAATCGGGGTGGCGCTCGCTGAACAGGCCCGCCACCTTCAGGAGCGCTGGTGCCGTCCACTCGCCGAGGAAGGCGACCCGCAGCACTCCCGTGACACCACGACAGGCATCGGTGGCCCTTCGTAGCGCCTCCTCCATTCCGGCGACCAAGGGCACCAGGTCATCGGCCAACCGCAGCCCGACCGCGGTGAGTCGAACCGTTCTGCTGGTCCGCTCGAACAGCATGCCGCCGACCCGCCGTTCAAGCTTCTTGATCACCTGGCTGACCCGCCCGGTCGTGACGCACAGGCGCTCGGCGGTGCGTCCGAAGTGCAGCTCCTCGGCAAGCGTCAGGAAGGTCTCGATCTCCACCCGCTCCAGCATGAGCCCCCCGTTCGTTGAATCAGGCTCAACGATCGTATGGCGATTCCGCCTTGATGCCGGACTCCTCTCCAGGGGATCGTGAACAGCGCCCACCCGGACTCCACCGTCGAAGGAAACCCCATGAACAATGTCTCGGACATCACCACCGGCCCGGCCCGGACCGAAGAGCGCCGGGAGCACGGCCACCCCGCAGGAAGCCCCGGCGCCCGACCCGGACGGCCCTCGCTGCACGTGAAGGCATTCGACCACCTGGTCCTCAACGTCGAGGATGTCGAGCGGTCCCTGGACTTCTACACCGGCCTCTTCGGTCTGGAACCAGTACGCGTTGCACAGTGGCGAGCCGGCGAGGTCCCGTTCCCGTCGCTGAGAATCACCGATGAGACCATCATCGACCTGTTCAGTCGCCCTCGGGGACAGTCCAACGTCGACCACATCTGTCTGACCGTGGAACCGCTGGACTGGGAGGAGGTCATCGCTTCGGGGGTCTTCACCGTCCTCGAAGGTCCCGTCGACCGCTTCGGCGCACGGGGCAACGCCACATCGATCTACGTGCAGGACCCGGACGGCAACACCGTGGAACTCCGCTGGTACCCGCAGGACGCCTCGGCCTGACAGTGCTCGCGTCAGGTGAGGCGTCGGCCGCTGGTCACTTGGCGAGGAACGCGAGGAGGGCGTCGGTGACTTCCCGGGCGTGGGTCCACAGCAGGCCGTGGGGTGCGCCTTCGATGACGACGTAGTCGGCCCGCGGGAGTGCCTGGTGGAAGCGTTCTCCGGTGGCCTCGATTGGGCAGGATGCGGTCGGCGGTGCCGTGCAGGATCAGCGCCGGAACGTCGATCTCGGCCGCGTCGGCACGGAAGTCGGTGGACCAGGTGGCCACGCAGGCCAGGGATCGGGTGGTGGGGCGCCGCGCCGGCTGTGCCGGGCAGGGTGACGGCGGCGGCTGACAGCCCTACGGCCGCGGTGACACCGAGCAGCACGGTTCTGCGGCTCGGACGGACGGGGCGGGTGATGCGCATGCGTGAACCCCTCCTGGTGGGTTGATGTCCCCCGAACGGACCGGACAGGCGAAGTAGGCCGTTGCGTTCAAGGAACAGGGCCGGGCAAGTCACCTCGCCGGTGACCGAGTTGACGTACGTCGTCCGCCCGCACCGTGTGATCAGCACGGACCGGACTGCTGGGGGCCGACGTGCGGCATCGGCACGGAGAGCGGCGGCCGGCCTGCGGCTCGAGTGGTCCCGGGGCATTGCTCTCGCCCGGTCACCGGGAGTGGAGCGTCCTTCGTGACTCTGCAAGTCACACTGGTGCGACCAGAGACGGTAGTAGAGGTGGGCGTTGCACAGCTGGCTTGGCCCGCTACCCCGAGGTCGAGTGGGCCCAGTCGGTCACTGACCAGCTCACCGGCGTCCGCTCCATCCTCGCCCAGTTCTCCAAGCTGTCCCGCTCCTGACGCGAGTCCTGCCATGCCGGCCGCTGACCGCCACCGGCCTCGCCGCTACCCCTCCGCCACCACCGTCGCCGAATGGGCCCTGCTCGAACCCCTTCCGCCCGTACAGAGACCGAACGTCCGTACAACTATCGGCACCACTGAAAGGTCAACTGGTCGCAGCACAGCGGAACGTTGACCAAGGGAAGTCGTATGCCACGCGCCAGTCGCACCAACCGTCTCACCATGCCCCTGCTCGCCGCGTCCCTGCTCGTGGGCGGCGGCCTCTCGTCCTTCACCCTCGGGCAGGGCAGCGCCGAGGCCGCCGCCGGCGCGGCCCGCGCGGACGTGGCGGCCAAGCCCTCGGACGACTTCAACGGCGACGGGTATGGGGACCTGGTCGTCGGCGCTCCCGGCGGCACGGTCTCCGGCAAGGCCGAGGCCGGGTACGTGGCGGTGACGTACGGGGCGAAGAACGGTCTCGACCCCGCCCGCAAGAAGGTCATCAGCCGCTCCACGAGCGGGGTGCCCGGGACGGCCACCGCCAAGGAGTTCTTCGGCAGCACGTTCACCAAGGGCGACCTCGACCACGACGGTTACGCGGACCTGGTCATCGGTGTCGGTGGCAGGAGCGCGGACGCGGGCTCGGTGGTCCTGTGGGGTTCCCCCGCCGGCCTGACCGGCGGCACCAAGATCGCCACCTTCGGCCGGTCCCCGATGGCCGGGGACTTCGACGGCGACGACACGACCGACCTCGCCCTGTTCGCCGGGGTGCCGTCCTACGGCGACGACGGGGCCGTCCAGCAGGCCCGACTCTGGAAGGGCCCGATCGCCCGCACCGGCACACCGGCCAAGACCCTCGACTTCCTGGACAAGTCGCAGTGGGACCGCCTCGACAATGACCAGCACCCCGCCCCCTGCACCGAGCAGGACTGCGAGGACGGCCCGAGGAGCCTGTTGGGCCCGGTCGTCCCGAAAGCCGTCGGTGACCTCAACGGCGACGGGTACGCCGACATCGCCATGGACCGCTACGCCGGTGACGGCGAGTGGGGCAGCGGCGTCCTGTACGGCTCGCCCACCGGCTTCAAGCGCGCCCGGGTGCCCGGCGCGCCCGGCGCGCTGGCCATCGGCGACATCAACGGCGACGGCTACGACGACCTGGTGAGGGGCGACGCCGACTACCCCGAATACAACTCCAGGGCCTACGTCTCCTACGGTTCGGCGGGCGGCATCAAGGAGGAGGGGCAGAAGCTCGACCAGAACATGCCGGGCGTGCCCGGCGTCGAGGAAGAGGGGGACCTCTTCGGCAGGTCGGTGGCCGTCGGCGATGTGACGGGCGACGGATACGCCGATGTGGCGGTGGGTGCCGTGGGCGAGGACGTCGGCACCGTCGCCGACGCGGGCTCGGTCGTCCTGCTGCGGGGCAGCGCCGACGGCGTCACCGGCGCCGGGGCGCAGGTCTTCCACCAGAACACGGCGGGCGTCCGGGGAGTCGCCGAGAAGGGCGACTTGTTCGGGGCGGACACCGCGCTGCTCGACGTCACCGGTGACGGCCATGCCGACCTCGCCGCCTCCTCCGTCGAGGAGAACACGCGGGCCGGCGCGGTGTGGTCGCTGCGCGGCACCGCCACGGGGCCGACGGCTACGGGTTCCGTCGCCTTCGGACCCAAGGACATCGGGGCACCGAACCTAGCGGCGCAGTTCGGCAGCCGCCTGCGCTGACCGTCCGGTCCGAACCGTCCGCCCGGCCTTAGGCTCGCCACCCGAAGTCTCCTGCAACCCGACCCGTCCACCGGCCGCGGCCCGGCTCCGGTTCCGCATCGACAAGAAGCCCGCAGCGCAGCACTCCACGCCGAAGCTCCTGTCGAAGCCGGACCGCCGGCTGTCGGGCTGCCGGAATTGGTCAGGTTGTCTCTCGTGGCACCGTGGTGGCGCGATGCCCCCGGGCGGACGGCCGGAGAACTCCGGCCGGCCGCTGACGAGTACCGCGAGGATGTGCCGGACCCCGACCGGCGGCGCGACCGTGCGGCCCGCGCGCTCGGCCTCGACCCGGCCGGGCTGCCGTGCGAGGCGGCAGCCCTCGGCCGGTTCGTCGGCCTCTCCGGGGGCCGGTCGCCGCTGCTTGCCTCGTCGTGGGATGCGACGGCGATCCGCTCGACTCCCTGTTCAGCGCCGCTCTCAACGGGTGTGATCGGGGTCGCTGGTCGAATGCGTTTAGCTTGCGGCGTCTGACCCGGTCACCTGGCGGACCGTCGGCGGCCGGGGCGGCGGCGCGGGAGACGCTTCACGGGGCGGGAGGGTGCGGATGATCCAGTCGCGCAGGGTGGAGTATCTGACGTCGGCCCCCTGGTCGTGGAGTTCGCGTTGGAGGTTTTTGATCACCACGGTGCCGGGCTGCCACCGTTGCCGCAGGTACTCGGCGTGCGGGTCGAGGGTGCTGGGGCGGCGGGGCTCGAGGGCCACGTGGTCCTGCCGGCGGGCGGCACGTGCGTAACGCTGCACGGTGTGCCGCCCCCGGCCAAGCCAGCGCGCGATCGCCCGGATTCCCGTCCCTGCGTCGAGCAGGTCGTGCACCTGATGCCAGCGGGTGCGGGCGAGTTCTATGGTGCGGCGGTGCGAGACGGGAAGCGTCTCCCGGCGGCCGTTGATGTCGGACTGCGGTGGCCCCGCCTCCGGGGTCAGTGGGGGCAGACAGCGTCGATGGGCGCTCACGCACCGCTCGGCGGCCTTGCCCAGGTTGTTCCAGATACGCCATTTATCGGCGACCTGGGCTGCGCCCGGCGCACCGGTGCGGGCTGCGTCGCTGTAGGAACCGGACCGGTCCTGCGGTACTTCTCCGTGTACGGAGAACCGCAGGTCATCAGACGGAAGCCCTCCCTGGACTTCGGTACTCAGCAGGGACCGGATCTGCGGAAGACGAAGGACTGCGACTGGAACGGCCGCCCGCCGGCGCCGACGGGGTCGGGGTGAGCGGCGGGCTCACTCCCAGACCACGATGTTGCGTCGTACGGGCACGGTTGAGGCGTCGGCGGCGAAGAGCTCGGGTGAGTGCGCGCGAATGCGTTCGATGTCGTCGAAGACGGCTCGCAGATGCGTGCGCATGGCGGTGCGGGCGAGCGGGACGTTCCCGCCCATGATCGCGTCGAAGATCTCGCGGTGCTGGGTGACGAACACGGCAGGTGACTCGTTCTCGTGAAGACCGAGGCGCCGGGCCCGGTCCAGGTGGCCCTTGGCGGCGGCGACGGTGGTCCAGACGTTCCCGTGCCCGCTCAACCGCATCAGACCCTGGTGGAACGCCTCGTCCAGATCGAAGAACTCCTCCAGGCCCAGGTCCGATCGGCGCTGCCGGTCGAGGTTGGCCCGCAGTTCGCCGACGACCGCGGGGTCCAGTACCGCGGGCAGATCGTCCAGCGAGGCGAGCTCTACCGCCTCCCGGAGGAACTGCGCGTCGGCCACCTGCGCCGGATCGACCCGGGACACGAACGACCCGATCTTGGGGAAGACCTGCACCAGGCCCTCCTGGGCCAGCAGGATCAGGCTCTCCCGCACCGGCGTGCGGCTCACGCCCAGCGACGCGGCGAGTTCGTTCTCCGAGAGGGCGGCGCCCGGAGCGAGTTCGAGGGTCAGGACCAGATGGCGCAGTTTCAGATAGATGTCGCGCCGGTTCGTCCGCCCGTTCGTTTGAGCCATGTGCACATCGTACGTAGAACCGTGGCACAAGTATTGCCGTACTGCGATACGGATGCTTGTATACAAGTACTTCGCGACCAGGAGCGCCGAGGAATAGCGGAGCAGTGGAGTGCGGAGCAGTGAAGTACAGAGAAGTACCGAGGAGTGCTTGTGAGCAGGATCGAAAGCGTCGAGGTCTTCGTGGCCTCCCCCGGCCGGACCTTCGTGACGCTGCGGATCACCACCACGGACGGGGTGACCGGCCTCGGCGACGCCACGCTCAACGGCCGGGAACTGGCCGTCGCCAGCTATCTGCGCGACCACGTGGTCCCGCTGCTGATCGGCCGGGACCCTGCCCGTATCGAGGACATGTGGCAGTACCTCTACAAGGGCGCCTACTGGCGGCGCGGACCCGTCACGATGACCGCGATCGCCGCCGTCGACACGGCCTTGTGGGACATCCTGGGCAAGACCGCCGGACTGCCCGTCCACGCGCTGCTCGGCGGCAGGTCCCGCGACGGCGTACTCGTCTACGCGCACGCCAGCGGCACCGACGTGCCCTCGCTCCTCGACGACGTGCAGCGCTATCTGGAGCTGGGCTACAAGGCCGTACGCGCCCAGGCCGCCGTGCCCGAGGTCGGGGGCACGTACGGGGTGCGCAAGGGCAAGGTCTACGAACCCGCCGCGACCGAGCTGCCCGACGAACAGCCCTGGGACACCGAGGCCTATCTCGACTTCGCGCCCCGGTATCTGGAAGCGGTGCGGGAGCGCTTCGGCTTCGGCTTCCATCTCCTGCACGACGTGCACCACCGGCTCACCCCGAACGAGGCGGCCCGGTTCGGCAAGAGCGTCGAGGCCTCCCGGCTGTTCTGGATGGAGGACCCGACCCCGGCCGAGAACCAGGAGTCCTTCCGCCTCATCCGGCAGCACACCACGACACCGATCGCGGTCGGCGAGGTGATGAACTCGATCTGGGACGTCCAGCACCTCATCACCGAACAGCTCATCGACTACGTACGCACCACCGTCGTCCACGCGGGCGGCATCACACATCTGCGCCGGATCTTCGACCTCGCCGCGCTCCACCAGGTGCGGACCGGCTCCCACGGGGCGACCGACCTCTCACCCGTGAGCATGGCCGCCGCCGTGCACCTCGACATCGCCGTGCCGAACTTCGGCATCCAGGAGTACATGGGCCACCCCGACGAGACCGCCGAGGTGTTCCGTACGGGAGTGACGCTCGCCGACGGCATGCTCCACCCCTCCGACGAGCCCGGCCTCGGCGTCGAGTACGACGAGAAGGCGGCCGAGCGCTTCCCCTACCAGCGGCGCTACCTCCCGGTGGCCCGCCGGCTCGACGGGTCGGTGCACGACTGGTGAGCACCGACGATCTGCTGAGCCGCGGGACCCTCTCCCGGCTCGCGCCCGCACTGCGGACCGCAGTCGACCCGGCCGAACTGCGCACCCGTGTCGTCCACTTCGGCCTCGGCGCCTTCCATCGGGCCCACCAGGCGGTGTACACCGAGCAAGCCGCCGCCCGTTCCGGTGAGCCCTGGGGCATCACCGCGGTCGCGCCCCGTTCGGCCGGGACCGTACGCGCCCTGCGGGACCAGGACTGTCTGTACTCGCTCACCGAACGCCGTCCGGACGGACACCTCACACGCGTCGTGGGCTCGGTCGTCGGCGCGCTGGCCATGGGGCCGGACGCCGAGGCCGTCGACGCCCTGCTCGCCGACCCCGAGGTCACGGTGGTGACGCTGACCGTGACGGAGAAGGGGTATCACCGGTCGGCGTCGACCGGCGGGCTCGACCTCATGGCCGGGCCCGTGGCCGCCGACCTCGCGGCCGGCCCCGACGGGCCGCTTACCACGGTGGTCGGGCGGCTCGCCGCCGGATTGGCCGCCCGGATGCGGGCGGGCGGGGCCCCGCTCGCCGTCGTGTCCTGCGACAACATGGCGGGCAACGGCGCGGCACTGGCCCGGGTCGTCCACGACTTCGTCCGCGCGTCGGACTGGCCCGACCGCTCGGAGATCCTGGACCGGCTGGCCGGGGCCGTCGCCTTCCCCGCGACCGTCGTGGACCGGATCGTGCCCGCCACCGGCGAGGCCGACCGGGTGACGGCCGCCGCCGCGCTCGGTATACGGGACGCGCTCGCCGTGACGGGTGAGCCGTACCGCCAGTGGGTCCTCGAGGACTCCTTCACCGCGCCCCGGCCGCCCTGGGAGCTCGACGGAGCCCTGTTCGTGCCGGACGTGGCGCCCTATCAGCTCACCAAGCTGCGGTTGCTGAACGGCTCCCACTCCGCCCTCGCCCACCTAGGCCTGGCCGCCGGACTCACCACGATCGCCGAGACCATGGCGACGGACTGGGGCGAGCGTGTCGTACGGGCGCTGTGCGCGGAGGTGGCGCCCACCCTCCCCGCGGGCGGCCCGGACCCCGTCGCGTACGCCGACGACCTCGTCGTGCGCTTCCGCAACCCCGCCATGCGCCATCTGCTGCGGCAGATCGGCTCCGACGGATCCCTGAAGATCACGGAGCGCTGGCTGCCCGCCCTGCGCGAACTGCGCGTCCACGGCGCGAAGACGCCCCCGGCGACTCCGGCGGCCCCGATGACTACGGCGACTTCGGTGACAACGGCGACCCCGGTGCTCGAACTCGCCCTCGCCGGCTGGGTGCACGGCACCCGCCGGGCCGGCGCGCCCGCGGCCGGCGCCCCCTCCGATCCCGTCGCCGAGGCGCTCGCCGCCTGCTGGACGCCCGCGACCAGTCCCGTCGAGACAGTACGCGCCCTGCTGCGTGTCCTGGGCGCGGCGGATCTGGCGGACGACCACGCCCTCACCGCCGCCGTCGCGGACCGGCTCCCGGCCCTGGCCGCCGGACGCGTCGAGCTCTGACCCTCCCCAGTCCCCGGACCCGCCCTCGTCCCCGTCCCCGTCCCCGTCCCCAACAGCTTCCTCGGTTACGAACAACGGAGTTCACGATGAAGGACAGCGTCATAGCCGCTCAGCAGACGCCTTCCGCACAGCGCAGCACCCGCGATCTGACCCGCGCCGCCGTGTCGGGCTGGCTCGGTACGGCCATGGAGTTCATGGACTTCCAGCTCTACTCGCTGGCCGCCGCGATCGTCTTCAACAAGATCTTCTTCCCGGACGTCAGCCCGGCCATCGGACTCATCGCCGCCATGGCCACCTACGGCGTCGGGTACGTCGCCCGGCTCGCCGGGGCCGTCTACTTCGGGCGGATGGGCGACCGGCTCGGCCGCAAGAAGGTCCTGTACATCACCATCCTGCTGATGGGCGCCTCCACCACCCTGATCGGAGTCCTGCCCACGTACGCCACCATCGGCATCCTCGCGCCGATCCTGCTCGTCGTACTGAGGCTGGCACAGGGCTTCGGCGCGGGCGCCGAGATCGCGGGGGCCACCGTCATGCTGGCCGAGTACGCGCCCGTCAAGCGGCGCGGCCTGATCTCTTCGCTGGTCTCGCTCGGCACGAACTCCGGGACGCTCGCCGCGTCGGGCCTGTGGGCCATCCTGCTCGCCGTGCTCAGCGAGGACCAACTGCTGTCGTGGGGCTGGCGGTTGCCCTTCCTGCTCAGCTTCGGCCTGATGATCTTCGCGGTCTGGGTGCGGCGCAGTCTCAAGGAGAGCCCGGTCTTCGAGAAGCGTCCCGATGTCGTCGACGGTGTGGCGCTGGCCCGTGACGAGGTCGAGTCCGTGATCGCCACCGCCGACGAGCACGAGGGCAGTGTCCTGGCGGCGGGCATCCGCCAGCGCAAGGGCAAGGCGTTCTTCCTCGCACTGGGCCTGCGCTTCGGCCAGGCCGGCAACTCCGGGCTGCTGCAGACGTTCCTCGTCGGCTACATCGCCACCAACCTCGCGGTCGGCCGGTCCGTGCCGACGGACGCGATCGTGTACGGCTCACTGGCGGGCTTCGCCACCGTGCCGCTGATCGGTCTGCTGGGTGACCGCTTCGGACGCCGCGCGGTCTACCTCGCGCTCTCCGCGCTGACCGTCGTCCTCGCCTTCCCGGTGATGCTCCTCATCACCTCCGGATCGACCCCGGGCGTGATGCTCGGCATGATCCTCGGTCTGAACGTCGGAGTCCTCGGTCTGTTCTCCCTCGAAAGCGTCACCATGGCCGAACTCTTCGGCTCCCGCACCCGGTTCACCCAGCTCGCGCTCTCCAAGGAGATCGGCGGCATCCTCGCCACCGCGATCGGGCCGGTCCTCGCGGCCACACTCACCGCCGTCACCGACAGCTGGTGGCCCATCGCCGCCATGCTCATCGTCTACTCGCTCATCACCTTCGTCAGCGCGTACCTCGCTCCCGAGACACGCGGACGCGACCTGGTCCGGCTGGAGGACGCCGTATGAAGACGCTCACCCCCCGGATGAGGGCGGTCGTGGTGCACGGCCCCGACGACGTCCGCGTCGACGAACGGGCCCGGCCCACGCCCGGCGCGGGCGAGGTACTGCTGGCCGTGGAGTGGGGCGGAATCTGCGGCTCCGACATCGCGTACTGGAAGAAGGGCGCGTCCGGCACCGCCTCGCTCGCGCATCCGCTGGTGCTCGGGCACGAGTTCGCCGGCCGGATCGCCGCACTCGGCGACGGAGTCACCGGCCTCGACGTGGGACAGGCCGTCACCGTCCATCCCGCCCGGCCGGTCGGCGACGGCGTCCTTCCCGAGCGGATCGCCGGACGGACGAACCTCTACCCGCGCGTCCGCTACTTCGGCTCGGCGGCCTTCGACCCGCACACCGACGGCGGGTTCAGCGAGTACCGGACAGTCGACGCGGCCCAGATCCGGCCGCTGCCGGCCGGCGTGACCACCGAACAGGGCGCCGTCGCCGAGCCGTTGGCCGTCGCGCTGCACGCCGTCGGCCGGGTACCGGAGCTGCGCGGCCGTACGGTCCTGGTCAACGGCTGCGGCCCGATCGGCTCACTGGTCGTCGCCGCCGCCCGGTACCGCGGTGCGGGCCGGGTGATCGCCGCGGACCTGTCGTCGTCCTCGCTCGCCGTCGCCCGCGCCATGGGCGCCGACGAGACACGTGACCTCTCCGCGGGCGAGGTGCTGCCCGAGGACGTGGAGGTGGTCTTCGAGGCCTCCGGCGCCCCGGCCGCGCTCGGACCCGTGCTGCGGGCCACGGCCCGGGGCGGCACCCTCGTCCAGGTCGGCAACCTGCCCGGTACGGCCGTGGCGGCGGCCCTCGGCGACCTGGTGACCCGGGAGATCACCTGGATCGGCTCGTACCGCTTCGTCGAGGAGATCGACGACGCACTGCGCGCCCTCGGTGACGGACTGGACGTGACCCCGCTGATCACCCACCGCTTCCCGCTGGAACGGGCCGGGGAAGCACTCGCCGTCGCCGCCGACCCGACGAGCGGCAGCAGCAAAGTCATGCTGCGGCTCGGATGCCACCCCACCCAAGACGTGCATTCCGACTGATTCCGAACATCGACCATGCCCGCCTTTCACCACGTCCACCAGGAGAGTCCGTGTCTGCGCCATCCTCGGCCAAACATGGGGGGTGCCTCTATGTCCTTCGTCAAGGCGCCCCTGTCGGGGTTGGGATGATTTGGCCTTGC
>NZ_BMTR01000050.1 GCF_014649775.1 Streptomyces longisporoflavus
CAGCTGCATACCGTCACCCGAGTCACCCGCAAAGCGAATGATCACCCGATCCAGACGGCGGACGTCTTTGGCACGTGGCCCTGCCCCGCTAGCGGCAGTTGTTTGCACGGTCATTGCGTGTGTCTGCTCCTGTCGGTGCTGGTCCGCGAGCGCTGGCAGACACGTCGGCGGACACGCGTAGCGGTGCGGGGTCGTACACCGCTCAGAGGCTATGCACCGCTGGTGGAGCGGCGCTCGTGCCGTTACGGAGTGCGGAAGGTTCAGCCCAGCTCACGCCCCCGCGTCTCCGGCGCCCGCAGTGCGGCGGTGATGGTCAGGGCGGAAAGGAGCAGGAAGTAACCGCAGACCAGCCAGGGTGTCTCCGCGGCGAGGAGGTACAGGGAGGTCGCCACCAGAGGCAGCAGACCGCCGCCGAGTACCGCGCCCGTCTGGTAGCCGAGGGCGGCGCCGCTCAGGCGCATGTCGGTACGGAAGAGTTCGCTGAACCAGGCTGCCTGCGGGCCGAACATGGCGTCGTGGAAGACGTTCACGCCGAGTACGACGGCCAGCACGATGACGGCGGCCGAGCCGTTCTGGACGAGGAGGAAGAACGGCACCACGTAGAGCGCGCTGCCGATCGCGCCGAACAGGAAGACCGGCTTTCGGCCGAAGCGGTCCGAGGCCGCGCCCCACAGCGGGGACGTGAGCATGCTGACGGCCGCGCTGACCGTCACGGCGGTCACGCCCAGACTCTTGGGGTGGCCCGTCTGCTCGGTCAGATAGAACAGCACGAAGACCGTGTAGAAGTACGAGGCTCCGGTCTGCGATATGCGCATGCCGATGGCCTGGAACAGCGGGGCGCGGTGGTGGCGCACGATGTCGCGCAGCGGCTTCTCGGCGGGTTGCGCGGTGGTGAACACCTTCGGTTCTTGCAGCGTGGAGCGCAGCACGAGCCCTACGACGATCAGGACGACGCTGGACAGGAACAGCACGCGCCAGCCCCAGGCGAGGAACGCCTTGTCGTCCGTGAGCCACTGGGTGAGGGCGAACGCGCTGGAGGAGAGCAGCAGGCCCAGTGACGAGCCGGACATGGCGAAGCTGCCCCACAGGCCGCGTCGCTTGGCCGTCGCGCTCTCCACCGTGAGCACGGCGGCGCCGCCCTGTTCGGCGCCGACCGCGAAGCCCTGCACCAGGCGCAGCAGGACGAGCAGGAGCGGCGAGATCAGTCCGGCCTGGCGGTAGGTGGGAAGGAGCCCCACCAGCGCGCTGGCCAGGCCCATCACGAACAGCGAGGCGACCAGGACGGGTTTGCGCCCGAGGCGGTCGCCGACGTGTCCGGCGACGGCGGCACCGAGCGGCCGGGCGAGGAAGCCGACCGTGTAGGTGCCGAACGCGGCGAGGACGCCGGTCACCGGGTCGAGACTGGAGAAGAACAGCTCGTTGAAGACGAGCGCGGTGGCGGTGCCGTAGAGGTAGAAGTCGTACCACTCGACGGTGGAACCGATCATCCCTGCGACGGCCACGCGCCTGCTGGAAGAGGGGGCGGGTTCGGCGGGCGCCTGGACCGGCCGGGCCGGCCGGTCCGGTGGCGCGGAGGCTGCCTCGGTGACTGGTGGGTTGGGCAGGGTGGAGGTCATCGTCCGTCCTCGGGGAAGGGTTCGTCGCGCGAGCGGTCGGTCGTGAGCGGTCGTGCCTTCGGATCTCAGCAGCGGGGCGCGGCGCCGGCGGGTGTGGGGACGCGGGGCGGTGCCGTGCCCGCGTGGTGCTTGGCGGGGTGGTCGAAGTGGTCCTGCTGTACGGCGATGTAGACGGCCGCGGCCGTAGCCGCCACCGTTCCGTCGGGCCCGTCCGTGTGCAGCTCGGCGGTGGCGTAGGCCTTCCTGCCGTGTACGGCGGCGCACTTGGCGCGCAGGTACAGCGGGCGGCCGAGCGGGACCGGGGCGAGGAACTGGATCTCCAGGCGGCCGGTGACGTTCGGGCGGTTCAGTACGTGCCACACCGCGAGGCTGGTGGCCTCGTCCAGTACGGCGGCCACGATGCCGCCGTGTGCGATGCCGGGTGCGCCCTGGTGCACGTCGGCGAGGGTCACCTGCGCGGTGATGCCCTGCGCGTCGGTCTCCGTGACACGCAGGCCGAGCCCGGAGGGGACGTGGGGTCCGCAGGCGAAACAGGAGGGGTGGTCCGGCGTATGGGGCAGCCGCACACGGGCCTGACCGGCCGTCACGGGCGAGAGGGGGGCGCGGGCCCCCGGGGGCGGCGCGGTCCGCTCGGAGGCAGCCGCCACGCCGCTCACCGGGACTCCCCTTGCCGCTCGGCGAGCACGGGCGGCCCGGTCGGGGACACCGCACCGTCAGGCGAGGTCTCCGCGTCCCCGGACGAGGACACCGCTCCCCCGGCCTCGGACGCCCCCTCTTCCGGCGCCTCGCGTGACCGCTCCAGCGCGGCGACCAGCGGCCCCGCGAGCACCGCGCACAGCGCGAACGCCCCGGCAAGCAGCAGCCAGCCCGTGCCCCGCAGTGTGAGCAGCGCCGTGACCACGAGCGGGCCGAGGATGCCCTGCACGGTGACGCCCAGGTTGAACACCGAGAGGTACTCCGCGCGGCGCCCCTCGGGGGCGTGGTCGACCGGCAGGGCCCAGCCCGCGATGGCCTGCCACAGTTCGCCCGCCGTCAGCGCCAGCACGGCGAGGGTCAGCAGGACGACGGCACCGGCCGGGCCCGGCTGCGAGCTGAGGGCGAACAGGACGCAGGTGGCCGCCAGGGCGACACCCGCGTAGTAGAGGACACGGCGGCTGCGGCCGGGGGTGTCGGCGCCCCGGCTGAACCGCATCTGGAGGCCGATCACCAGCACGCTGTTCAGGGTGAAGAGGAGCGGGACCGTCACGACGGGCGCCTTCGTGTTCTCCACGATCCACAGCGGAAGGCCGACGTTGAGCACCGTGCTGTGCAGTACGAGGACGCCGTTGATCCCGGTCACCGCGAGGAAGCGGCGATCGCCCAGGCCCTTGGGGAGCTCCGGGCGCAGGCGGCGGGGTGCGCGCGGGGGCCGCACGGCTGCCCGTACGGTCGCCCGCAGCTTGACGCCGCGCAGAAGCACCGCCGCCACGACGTAGGACGCGGCGTTGGCGATGAGCAGGGCCTGGAACGCCCAGCGGGTGTCGGTGGCCATCAGCGGTACGGCGAGCAGCGAGCCCGCCGCGTAGCCGATGTTGCGCACCGTACGGATGCGGGCCATCGCCTTGACCTGGCCGCTTCCCCGCATCAGGTCGGCGACGACGGCCTGGATCATCGGGGGCGCGGAGCACTCGGCCATGACCATCAGCGAGCAGACGACGGCGAAGGCGAGCGGCCCGTCGACGAACGCGAGCGCCGTGAAGGCGACCGCGAGCCACAGTTGCAGTCCGGTCAGGACGCGTTTGGCGCCGAGCCGGTCGGCGAGCAGGCCGATGGGGACGGTCGCGAGGAATCCGGCGCACCCGGCGATGGTCATGCCGAGGCCGAGCTGGGCCGGGGAGAGGCCGACCATGCGGACGAAGTAGACGGCGCTCCCGGCCAGGTAGAGGCCGGTGCCGAGGGAGTCGAGGAGGGAGACGACGACGAAGACGCGCAGCGGACCGGCCAGGGACGGGTCCGGCTTCGTGTCCTCCTTCGTGTTCTTCGCGGAGGCGGATTCGGCGCTCACGACAGATAGAAACCCTTCGTCTCCGCGGCGCGCAGCGCCTCGTAGTCACGCCGTACGTCCTCGTGGCGGTCGGCCGCGAGGTAGACGAACCCCGGCGACGAGGCCAGGTCCACCGTGGCCGGCACCGGCTTGCCCGGCCCGATGCGGCTGACCAGGCCCTGGCAGGTGGGCAGTCCGGTCAGGGTGTCGCGCCAGCCGTCGGTCGTGGCCGTGCCCGCACGGTCGCTGATGAGGGACACCCAGCGCACGGGCTTGGACCAGCGCACGGCGGTGTCGTCGAACGCGGCGAACGCGGCATGGTCGACCAGGGTGTCGGTGAGCAGGCTGACGTGGGAGACGCCCGCGTACTCGGCGGAGACGTGCGGCAGGATGCCGCCGATGAGCCGCGCCCCGGTCTCCAGGAGCACCGGCCCGCGCTCGGTGATGCGCAGCTCGCTGTGGCCTGCGGCGTTGCGGATACCGAGGGCGGTCAGGACGTCCTTGACGTACGCCGAGATCTCGACGGCGACCGGGTCGTCGGCCTGGAGCGGCTCCTCGTAGTCATAGACGAACGCCCCGTTGCCCTGGGGAAGCCGGTAGGACCGCCACACTTCGGCGATCTTGTGTTCGCCGTCGAGGGACGCGGAGTCGGCGTGGTACTCCGGGCCGTCCAGGTACTCCTGGACGAGCGCCGTGTGGTTGGGCGTACCGAAGAAGTCGGTGTCGGCGAGGACCTTGCGGCAGGCGGCGGTGACCTGCTCCTCGGTGTGGCAGACCCAGACGTTGTCGCTGCCCGCGCTGGCGCGCGGCTTGACGACCACCGGGCGGCCCCCGCGGTCGTGGAACCAGGCAAGGCCCTCTTCGGCGGTGGCGACCTCGGTGTCCTCGACGGCGGCGATGCCGGCCGCCCTGAGCGCCTTGGCCATGGCGGCCTTGTCGCGCCGCGCCTCGGCGGTCTCGGGTGCGTTGCCGGGCAGGCCGAGCAGATGGTTGAGCTCGTCGGCGAGCAGGACGCCCGACTCGGTGCCCGCCACGACGCGGTCGACGCCCGCCTCCGCGAGGGCCGCCGCCGCGAGGGAGGAGCGGGGGAACCAGCCGAGGTCCTCGCGGTAGGAAGCGGCGTCGAAGGCGCGGGCGTACACCGCGGGCGGGTGTTCCTGGCTGCGCAGGTGGAGGCAGTCGGCGCCGCGCCCGGTCAGTTCCCCGACCAGGAATCGGGCGGTCGAATAGCCGTCTACGATGGCGATCTTCATGGGGGGTCCTTCGTCGGGGCGGGCTTCGGAGAAGGTGGGGCCGTACGGGTCGCGCGGCCCGGTGGCCGGGTCAGCCGAGGCGGACCGTGACGGTCTTGGGCCGCTGGTACTCGTGCAGGGCCAGCACGCTCAGGTCGGTGCCCTGGCCGGAGGCGCCGCGTCCGCCGTGCGGGAGTTCGGCGGTCTGTACGAGGTGGCAGTTGACCCATGCCTCGCCGGCGTCGAGCCGTCCGGCCAGGTCGAGCGCGTGGCCCAGGTTCTGTGTCCAGACGCTGGCGGCGAGCGCCTGGGGCACCGAGTGCGCGATGTCCAGGGCGTGTTCGATGTCGCGGGCGCTCTGCACGGTGAGCAGCGGCCCGAAGACCTCCTCGGTGAGGGCGGGGCTGTCGTCGGGCAGGTCGGCGAGGACGCGGGCTCCGCGCCAGTAACCGTCCTCCTCGCCGGGCCCGGTGGCCAGCGGCGCGGTCACGTCGCGGTCCGCGCCGGCGGCGGCCACGATGCGGTCGTAGCGCGCCGCCTGGTCGGCGTTGTTGAGCGGCCCGAAGTCGCGTCCGGCGAGCCGCTCGGCCATGGCTTCGCCGAGCGCCTGCACCGTGTCGCGGTAGTTCTCCTCCAGGGTGATCACGCGGGCGGGCACCGCGCAGCTCTGGCCCGCGTTGTAGGTGCAGGCCGCGGCGAGGTCGGCGTAGGTGTGTGCGGGTGCGTCGGGCAGCACGATGACCGGGCTGTTGCCGCCGAGTTCGAGGCTGACGCGGCGGATGCCGGCCCGGGCCTGGACGTCGGCGCCCGCGGTGTTGCTGCCGGTGAAGGCGATCATGTCGACGTCGCTGTCCACGAGGAGGCGGCCGGTGTGCCGGTCCCCCGTGACGACGGCCAGGACGTCGGGGCCGAGCGTGTCGGCGGCGTGGGAGGCGAGCAGGTCGAGCGAGTCGGGGGTGGACTCGGCCGGTTTGACGAGGACGGTGTTGCCCGCGGCGAGCGCGGGTGCGCAGCGCCAGGCGGCCATCATCAGCGGGTAGTTCCACGGCACGACGGCGGCGACGACGCCGATCGGCTCCCAGCGCACCCAGCTCTCGTGGCCCGCCTTGAGCCCGCCCGCGGCGGGCGCGGTGGCGGTGCGTGCCGCCCAGGCGTAGAAGCGGAACAGGTCGGCGGCCTCGCCGATCTCCTGCATGACCTCGGCGCGGGGCTTTCCGGTGCCGGCCTGCTCGCGGGCCGTGTACTGCTCGGCGTGCTCCTCGATGAGGTCGGCGAGCCGGTCCAGGCGGTAGGCGCGTTCGCGTGGCGTGTACGCGGCCCAGCCGCCGGTGGCCTTGCGGGCCGCGTCCACGGCCCTGGCGATGTCGTGTTCGCGTCCGTTGGGGCTCTCGCCGCGTACGTGTCCGGTGCGCGGGTCGACGAGCTGGATCGGCGCGGCGGTCATCGGGATTCCCGTGCCGCGCAGTCCTTGCACGGGCAGTGGTGGCAGCTCTCGTCGTGCAGCCGCTTGGGGGCGATGGCGCTGATGTCGCAGATGAGGCAGGTCAGGTCGCCGTCGGGGGCGACGACCTCCTCGTAGGGCACGGGCGCCATGCGGTCCTCGGCGTCGATGTGCTTGTGCGGGGAGCCGACGGCGACGATCACGTGGTCGGTGATGGCGCCGACGGCGTGCGGCACCTCGCCCTCGACCAGGTAGATCTGGCCGGCGTGGGTGGGGTAGACGCGGCCGTCGTAGGTGATGGTGCCCTCGCCGCCGACGACGATGAGGATGTGGTGGCCGGGGTGGGTGTGCGGCAGGAAGCCGTGGCCTGCCGGGAGCCGGATCACGTCGGCGCCGACCGCTCCGTTGGAGACCAGGGCCTGACCGGTGGCGGCGGAGCCGTGGACGTGCACGGGGCGCAGGCCGTGGTCGATGTGCAGGTCGGTGGCGTCCTCGGTGACGCGGCTCATGGCCCAGTCGACGATGTTCAGCGTGGACTGGCCGGGGGCGGCGATACGGGTCGGCTCTTCGGCGGTGGTCGTCGTGTCCTGCACATCGGTGGCGGTGGCAGTGGTGACGGTCTCGGTGGCGGTGGCCATTCCTGCTCCTTGAGGTGTGACGAGGTGTGCGGGATGCGGGGTGCGGGGTGCGCGGGAGAACGCCCGGAGGTCGTGGGGCGCCGCGGCGGGGAAGGGCTCAGCGGTCGGGGCGGGACGCCCACACGACGCCGCCCAGGTCGTACGGTCCCGCGCGCAGGGCGGAGAAGCCGGTCCTGTGGAGCCCGGCGGACTCCATGAGCGCGAGCCACTCCCAGCGGGTGCGGAAGCCGCCGCGGTCCCACCAGCCGTCGAAGAGGCCGAAGAGGAAGTCCAGTGCCCAGGGGGCGCCTTGGCCGTTCGTGGGGCTCGATCCCTCGGCGAGGACGAGCCGTCCGCCGGGGGTGAGCAGGTCGTGCAGCCGGCGCAGGGTGGCCGGTTTGTCGGCGACGCAGTGCACGACGTTGGTGGCGACGATGGTGTCGAACGTGCCGAGCCCGTCCGGTGGTTCGCGGTCGAGATCGAGGACGGCGCCGGTGCCGGGCCAGCGGCCGCGTGCGACGAGTTCGGGCAGCCGGTCGGACCAGACGAACTCGCCGTCGACGAGGTGGGCGATCCGCTCGGTGGTGTTGCCCACGCCGGAGCCGACTTCAAGGACACGTCCGGTGAGGAGTCCGGCGGCCTCCAGGGTGCGGGCCGCGAGGTCGGGGTAGCTGCCCATGGGCCACTCGGTCATCAGGCGCCGCCACAGGCCGCGGTGACGCTGCATCAGCTCCTCGCCGGTGGCGGTGCCCGCGGCGAACTCGGGCCAGCCGGACACGAGGGCGTCCAGGGAGTCGTGCGCCGCGCTGCGGGGTGTGCCCGCCACCGGCGCCGCGTCGGGGAAGGCCGCGACGAGGGCGAGGGCCTGCTGGTGGACGTGGCCGGCTTGGGCGGTGGCGGGGCGGTGCGGGCTGTCGATGAGGGCGCGGGCGGCGGTGACGGCGTATCCGATGAGGTCTTCGTAGCGCGGGCCGCTGTCGCGCAGGGCGGCCAGGCGCCGGCCCATCAGCGAGCGGCGCGGCTTGCCGGTCTCGGTGGTCGCGTATCCCCCGCCGTCGACCGCGAGGGGGCGCGGGAAGCCGCCCTCGTAGACCGCGCGAAGGCGTGCGGTGCCTGCGTCTTCGGCGACCAGGCCGAAGTCCTGGCCGAGGGCGGGCTCGGCGACGGCGACGGCGGCGAAGCGCGTGTCGAGGCCGCGTGCGCGCCAGCGCTGTTCGATCTCGCCGGGGTGGTACTTCTCGCCGCCCCGGTTGACCCGGTCGTCGCGGCGGCCGCGAAGGACCAGGAAGCCGTCGCGGAGTTCGCCCATGTCGCCGGTGCGCAGCCAGCCGTCGTCGGTGAAGGCACGCGCGGTGGCCTCGGGGTCGGCCCAGTAGCCCCGCATCCGGTCGGGGGTGCGCAGCTGCACCTCGCCGTCCTCGAGGCGCAGTTCGGTGCCGGGCAGCGGCAGTCCCACGGGCGGCTGCCGGTCGACGTACTGCTCGCGGAAGCCGGTGCTGTCCAGGCTCGGCATGACGAAGCTGAAGTTGACCGCTTCGGTCAGGCCGTAGCCCTGGCGCAGGCGCGGCCCGTACCGGTCGTGGAAGCGGCGGGCCAGGTCGCTGGTGAGCGGGGCGGCGGCGGTGATGAGGTAGTCGAGGCCGTCGGGCCAGGGTGGGTTCGCCTCGACGAGGTCGTGAAGCAGGGCGGGGGCGATGGAGGCGGTACGGGCGCCCGCGGCGTCGAGTTCCTTGAAGTAGCCGAACGCGTCGAACGGGTGGGAGAGCACCAGGGGCGTTCCGGTGGCGTGGGCGCCGGTGAGCGACATGACGATGGCGTTGCAGTGGAACAGCGGCAGACAGGTGCCGTGCGGCCGGTCGGGGCCGAAGCGGTGCAGGTCCGCGGTCTTCAGGGCGTTGCCGAGCAGGGCGTCCCGGCCGATCTTGACGCCCTTGGGGCGGCCGGTGGAGCCCGAGGTGAACATGATGTACGCCAGGCCTTCGGCCTCCGGGTGGCCGGGGTCGCCCGGCAGGGCGCGGGCCTTGGCGGTGGGCCCGTCGAGGACGGCGGAGGCGTCGACCCTGGCGGCGAGCTCGGTGAGTTCCGCGTCGGTGGCGCGCGGCGAGAGCGGTACGCACACCAGGTGCCGTTCGAAGCAGGCGGTCAGCACATCGGCGAGGCGCCGGCCGCTGGGACATCGGACCACTACCCGGGCGCCCGCGGGGAGCCCGGCAAGCAGGTGGGGCCAGTCAGTCATGGAGTGGTACCTTCCGCGGGGCTGATCAGGACCTGTTCGGTGACGGCGCGCGCCTGTTCAGGAGGCGTTGGCGAAGGGCAGGGGCGCGGCGCCCACGGGCGTGGCGGGGCGGCAGCGCAGCCAGCCGGGCAGCTGCTCGGCCAGGAAGTCCTGGTAGTCCTGGTTGACGCCGGGTCCGCTGCCGGCCTGGAAGCGCGGCTGCTCGTTCAGTTCGCGGTCGCCGACCACGCAGTACAGCGGCTGCCATTCGCGCCGGAGCCGGCCGATGCGGGCTCCGATCGGCCGCTTGAACTCCAGGTCGACGGCGGTGCGTACGCCGTCGATCCACAGCGGTCCGGCCAGTTCGTAGGCGCGGCCCACGTGCTTCTCGGCCAGCGGCAGGAACACCACCTGGTTCCAGGCCAGTTCAGCGGGGATGACCTGCGGCCCGAGGCCGGCCAGACCGCGGCCGATGACCAGCGGAAGGAGCCGTGAGCCGCCCATGGCGACGCAGGCGTGGATGAGGCTCGGGTGTTCCCCGGTGTCCGTGCGGATGTTGAAGCGGGGCGCGTTGACCTCGTCGAGCTGGAGGTTCTGCAGCATCACGAGGTCGTAGCCCGAGGAGACGAGGATGCCGGTCTTCTGCGCGTAGTACTTGGGGTGCGCGGCGAGGCGGCGTACGACGGTGATGCCGCCCGCGGCCTTGGCGCACTGCCGGTGGAAGTCGTCGGTGTCGTGGCTGGTGCCCGCGACGGAGTCCAGGACGTGGACGTAGTCGTGCTGGAACCAGTAGGCGGTGGCGTCGGCCGCCTGCTGGAGCGCGTGCAGATAGCGTTCGGCGACGTCGTCGGGGTGGCACCAGATGTGCACGTCGGGCACGGTGAACTGGCGGCGGCGCTGGATGTTGGTCTCGCCGGACTTGAAGCGGCGGAAGACCGGCTGCGGGCTGTACATCGCGTACGGCAGCCTGGCGCGCTCCAGGACGGAGTCCTTGAGCCAGGAGAAGAGGTTGGGGTCGGCCGCGTAGGCGAGCTTGAGCTTGCCGTCGCCCTCCGCGAGCTCGAACATCCGGGACTGCTCGGAGTACTGGCTCGTCAGCTCGCGCATCGGCTCGGACGATCCGTCGAACACCAGCGGGAAGTGCACGGTGTTGATCTCGAGTCCGGCGAGGTGCTGGGCGTTGAAGGCCTCCACACCTGCCTCCAGGACCGCGCCGCGCGGCAGGGTCGTCAGGAAGCCGCGCGGTGTGCCGCGCCGGCTGACGAGTTGCAGGGTCTCCGCGGTGCGCATGACCTCGTCGCGTGCGCAGCGGTGCTCGGGGTCCCCGTCGGCGAGCATGCGCAGTGCCGAGTTGTCGGGGTCGATGGCGCCGAGGGCGGCGGGGTAGTCGCTCTCCGGTCCCCGCCAGAGGACGTTTCCTGAGCCGTCGAGTATCTGGACGTCCACTACCTGGCCCATGAATCTCCCTCCGGGGTCCATCGCTGCGAGAGTTCGCCGTGACGGGACGAGAAACTAGGAGGGCGTTCGGGGGGCGTCAACGAATTGCTGCCAGGTGTGCAGCCGAACTCGAGCGGTATTCCAGCGGATGGGGCAAGCAGGATTGCGGAGCGACTCGCACCGTCTTGAGCTGCGATGATGGCGATCCGCCCGGTGCGCGGGATTGTTTTTTCGGCGTGGAGTTCTGCTATGGCCAGTGGTATATGAATTAGCTGCGCCGGTCCGGTCCAGAAGCGCTGGACTTCCCCTTGAGAGGCCGCTCCTTCCGATTGCCCCTGCCGCTGGGGCGCTCATAACGTGGGTGCCCGTCACTGTGCGGAGCAGGAAGGTACGCAGCCATGACCGTCGCGCTCGATCCCACCTCCCAAGGCGCCCGCTTGCCGGCAACCGCCCCCTCGGGAGCCACCACCACGGGTACTGGTGTGCGTAATCTGCCGATCCGGCTCGCCGGCATCGTCGGCGACACCGACTCCTTCTTCGGCGAGGTGTGGGGCATAAGGCCCGCGTCCTTCCACTGCCGCGCGCTTCCCGACACGGCCACGCCGGCTGATCTCTGGAAGCGTGACCCTGCTGCTCAGGAGAGGTTCGCGGGCGGCGAGAGCGTCCGCTTCGACGGTCCCGGCGAGTGGCTGCCCGGTATCGCGGACCTCGTCACCGCGCTGTGCGAGGACCTCGGGGCGGCAAACGCGCAGGCGGCCCTGGTGCTGACCCCCGCGGGCACCGTCGCTCCGGAGCCGGCCGCCCACGGCGACCACACGTTCGTGCTCCAGCTGGACGGAAGCAGCAGCTGGGACCTCGCCTACGGGCGGGTGCCGGTGACCATCACTTTGCACCGTACGAGCGCCGTCTATCTGCCGCCGGGCCAGGCCTGCCCCGCGGTCGTCGGCGACGAGGACTCGCTGCAACTGGTCCTCACCGTCCAGGAGACCGACAAGCGCAAGGTCGCCGAGCGCGCCATCGCCGCCTTCCTCCAGGCCGCGGCGGAGAAGCCGGTGCCGGGCATCCACCCGGCGGTCGCCGACGAGAAGGTGGCGTGGCTGCGCACCGAACTCGCCGGGCTCATGGCGGGACAGGACGTCAGCGCGATCGTCCGGCGTGCGCTGGGCGGGGAGCCGACGGCCTGAACGGCCGCCGGCCGCTTACCGTTTCATCCGCGTGGCATCACGCGGCGAGGCGCGGGGCAGCCTGCCGCAGCGCCGCGTTCACCGCTTCGGGCCGCTCCTGGTGCGGCATGTGGCCCGCGCCCTCGATGAGCCGGAACGTGCCCCGCGGGGCGAGACCGGCAAGGGTCTGCGACACCTCGTAGGGGATCGAGGCGTCCAGGGCGCCGTGCAGGAACAGCACCGGCACGGCGAGTTCGCGGATGCGCTCGCGCGGGTCGTACGAGGCGCCGTCCGCGAAGAGTTCGTCGACGTGTTCGCTGGATTCCAGGATCTGCCGCAGGGTCGAGGCGATCAGCTCCGGGGACGCCGCCGGGCTGTACCAGGTGGGCACCCAGTCGGCGAACTGCGCGGCCCTGTCGGTGGCGGCGGCGACCTCCACCAGCTTGTCGCCCAGCGAGACGGCCGGCCAGTAGCCGGGTCCGTCGATCGAGACGATCCCGCCGATCCGGTCGGGCGCGGCGAGCGCCGCTTCGATGGCGAACACCGCGCCGACCGAACTGCCCACCAGCACGGGCCTGTCCAGGCCGAGGGCGTCGATCACGGCGAGGACGTCCGCGGTGTTGCCCGCGATGTCGTTGCCCTCGGCGGGCCGGTCCGAGCGGCCGCAGCCGCGCGCGTCGACGGCGTACATCCGGTAGTCCTCCGCCAGGTCCGCGAGCTGCGCGTCCCAGACGCGGCCGCTGGTGCCTGTGCCGTGCAGCAGCACCAGTGCGGGGCCCTGGCCGCGGGCTTCGACGTGGAGACGGGTTCCGTTGGCTTCGACGTACGGCATGGTGTGCTCCCGACCATAGCTTTCATCTCTAAGTCATTGCAACGAAACCACGGGGAACCCATGGAGTTCGTTGCGTTAATATCTAATCCGTTGCAACGATTCTACCGCCACCACCTGCATTAATGCTTCTGGTGCGCAACGAACGCATTGCTAGTTCAGTAAATGCAACGTAGCGTTTTCCTCATCAGAAAGATACTGGCGGTCGAAGGGGTGGGGTCATGGAAGCAACGCACTGCCGGCAGACGGCGCCGGGCGCCTTCCTCGCCTTCGCCCGTTTCACGCTCTGCGGCGGCGGCGTGGGGATCGCCTCCAGCTTCGCCGTGACGGCCCTTGCATCCTGGATGCCCTGGAGCCTGGCCAACGCGGCGATCACCGCGGCCTCCACACTCCTCGCCACCGAACTGCACGCCCGCTTCACCTTCGGCGCGGGCAAGCGCGCCACCCGGCGCCAGCACACGCAGTCCGCCGGATCGGCCGCCGCCGCGTACCTCGTGACCTGCCTGGCGATGTTCCTCCTGCACCACCTGGTGGCCACCCCCGGCGCCCTCCTGGAGCAGACCGTCTACCTCGGCGCGTCCGCACTCGCCGGCATCGCCCGCTTCGCCGTCCTGCGCCTGGTCGTCTTCGCACGCAACCGCTCACAGGCCCCGGCCACGACGGCCGCCGTGCGTCCCGTGCCCACGGTCCCGGCCGGCCCAGCGCAGCTCTGCCCCGCCGCCTGACCCGCCCACCGGGCTGCGGTGCCAGGCCGCTTGGGACGGCGGTGCGGCGGGCTCGACGGCCTGGACGCGGGCGAGGTCGAGCAGCGCCACGGTGACGGCGGCCAGCTCCTCCGACGTCGGATTGCCGGCCGTGACGACGAGCAGCGGTCCCGCCCCGTCCCCCGCGGCCCGGCACACCCGCTCCTCCCCCGCGCTCACTGGGGCTGGTTCCCGTGCTTGCGGGAGGGCTGGGCCACGTACTTGGTGCTCAGCATGGAGAGCGCGTCGATCAGCCGTACGCGGGTCTCCGCGGGGTCGATGACGTCGTCCACCAGGCCGCGTTCGGCGGCGTAGTACGGGTGCATGAGCTGGTCCCGGTACTCCTTGATGTGCTGGGCGCGGGCGAACTCCGGATCCTCCGAGGCCGCGATCTCGCGCCGGAAGATGACGTTGGCCGCGCCCTCCGCCCCCATCACCGCGATCTCGTTACCGGGCCAGGCGAGGGAGACGTCCGAGCCGATGGAGCGCGAGTCCATGACGATGTACGCGCCTCCGTAGGCCTTGCGCAGGATCAGCTGGATGCGCGGGACGGTCGCGTTGCAGTACGCGTACAGGAGCTTGGCGCCGTGCCGGATGATGCCGCCGTGCTCCTGGTCGACGCCGGGCAGGAAGCCCGGCACGTCCACCAGCGTCACGAGCGGGATGTTGAACGAGTCGCACATCTGCACGAAGCGGGCCGCCTTCTCGCTGCCCTTGATGTCGAGGACCCCGGCGAGCGCGGCGGGCTGGTTGGCGACGATGCCGACCACATGGCCGTCCAGGCGGGCCAGGGCGCACACCACGTTGGGCGCCCACGTCTCGTGCACCTCGAAGAAGTCGCCGGCGTCGACGAACTCCTCGATGACCTTGCGCATGTCGTACGCGCGGTTCACGTCGGCGGGCACCAGGTCGAGCATGGCGGGGGTGAGCCGGCCGGGCCGGTCGGCGCAGGCCTCGGCGGGCGGCATCTCGCGGTTGTTGGACGGCAGGAAGGACAGCAGGTAGCGGACGTCGGCGAGGCAGCTCTCCTCGTCGTCGTAGGCGAACCCGGCGACCCCGGAGTGCGTGGCGTGGGCGTCGGCGCCGCCCAGGGCGTCCTGGCTGATCTGCTCTCCAGTGACCGCCTTCACCACGTCCGGCCCGGTGATGAACATCTGCGAGGTGCCGCGCACCATGAACACGAAGTCGGTCAGCGCCGGGGAGTAGGCCGCCCCGCCCGCGCACGGGCCCATCATCACGCTGATCTGCGGGATGACCCCGGAGTTGCGTACGTTGCGCTGGAAGATGCCGCCGTACCCGGCGAGCGCGGTCACGCCTTCCTGGATGCGTGCCCCGGCGCCGTCGCACAGGCCCACGATCGGGGCGCCCGCCGTCGCGGCCATGTCCATGATCTTGTGGATCTTCTCGGCGTGCGCCTCTCCGAGGGAGCCACCGAAGATCCGGAAGTCGTGCGCGTAGGCGAAGACGGTACGGCCGAACACCCGGCCCCAGCCGGTGACCACACCATCGGTGTAGGGGCGCTTGTCCTCCAGGCCGAAGCCGCTCGCCCGGTGTCTGCGCAACCCTTCGACCTCGGTGAACTCGCCGTCGTCGAAGAGGAGCCGCAGCCGCTCCCGCGCGGTGAGCTTGCCCTTGGCGCGCTGCGCCTCGGTGGCCCTGTCGCTGGGCCCGCGCCGCATGGCGTCACGTATGGCCTCGAGCTCTGCCACCGTGCCGCGATGCTGCCCGACCGGCATGTCGTCCAGAGCGGTCATGGCTTCCCCTCCCGGCCGTCGTGATGAACCGCCGACCAGCTTCCGCCACGCCGCTCGAAGGCGGTTAGAGCGCCGCCTGACACCGGCGCGGCACTCTGAACGGCTCGACCGCCCCGCGAGCGCTCTTCGAGTCCGCGGCGGGATGCTCGACTCGTAGCTCCGCAACGGACGGGCACAGGCCCGCGCGGAGCGTCGAACAGCCCGCCGGTGCCCCAATTCCCCCGAGGGCACCGGCGGGTCACATCCATGTCCGGACGAGTACGGCCGACCGGCGTTGTCGCGGTTGCCGCCCACCGACGCGTTGCTGCCCACCGACGAAGGGACACCCCACAGTGAACAGCACATGGTTCCGGCGCTTCACCCCGGCCGCGGCGGACGGGCCGCGGCTCATCTGCTTCCCGCACGCGGGGGGCTCCGCGACGGCGTACGCGCCCCTGGAGCGTGCGCTGCCCGGCGATCTCGACGTGGTGTCCGTGCAGTACCCGGGGCGCCAGGACCGCTATCGCGATGCCCCGTACACGGCGCTGCCCGCGCTGGTCGAGGCGGTGGCCGGCGAACTGGCCCGCGAACTCGCCGTGCGCCCCGGCAGGCCCTACGCCTTCTTCGGCCACAGCATGGGCGCGCTCGTCGCCTTCGAGACGGCCCGGCTGCTCGCCCGGCGCGAACTCCCCGGCCCCCAGCACCTGTTCCTCTCCGGGCGAGCCGCGCCCAACGCCCGCTCGAGCACCCGTCTTCAGAGTTACGACGACGCCGACGTGGTGGCCGAGGTGCGCAAGCTCGGCGGCACCGATCAGGCGATGCTGGCGAACCCCGAGCTCCTGGAGATGGTGCTGCCGGGCCTCCGGGCCGACTACCGGGCCCTGAGCACGTACGTCTGGCGCGCGGGAGAGCCCCTCTCCGCGCCGGTGACCGCCCTGATCGGGGACAGCGACCCGATGGTGACGGTCCCCGAGGCGCAGACCTGGCAGGAGCACACCACCGGCGAGTTCGCCCTGAAGGTCTTCTCCGGCGGCCACTTCTACATCGGCGACCACCTGGGCCGAGTGGCCGGGGCCATCACCGAGGGGCTGCTGGCCGACGCCGTCGCGTCCTGACGCCTCCCTCGAAGAAACGTGGCCGCGGCGGCGGGACCTGGTCCCGCCGCCGCGGCCACGTCGTCACGCGTAGACGTAGAAGCCGCGGCCGGCCTTCTTGCCGAGCATGCCGCCCTCGACCATGCGCTTGAGGAGCGGCGGCGGCGCGTACAGCGGCTCCTTGAACTCCTCGTACATGGCCTGCGCGATGGACACCGTCGTGTCCAGGCCGATCAGGTCGGCGAGCCGCAGCGGGCCCATCGGGTGCGCGCAGCCCTGCGTCATGCCCTGGTCGATGACCTCGGCCGTGGCAAGGCCCGACTCCACCATGCGGACCGCGGACAGCAGGTAGGGGAACAGCAGCGCGTTGACGAGGAAGCCCGCCCGGTCCGGCGAGGGGATCGGCTTCTTGCCCAGGACGTCGCGGACGAAGACCAGGGCCCGCGCGCTGACCGTCTCGTCGGTGAGGACCGAGTCGATGAGCTCGACGAGCGGCAGCGCGGGCACCGGGTTGAAGAAGTGCATGCCGAGGACCTGGCCGGGACGCCGGGTCGCGGCGGCGAGGCGTACGACGGGGATCGAGGACGTGTTGGTCGCCAGGATCGCGTCCGGGTCTTCGACGATCTTGTCGAGGGACGCGAACAGGTCCTGCTTGAGCTGCTCGTCCTCCTTGACGGCCTCGACCACCAGCTGGCGGTCGGCCAGTTCGCCGAGATCACGGGTGAACGACACCCGGCCGAGCGCCGCGTCGCGCTCGTCCGCGGTCAGCTTGCCCTTGGCGACGCCCCGGTCCAGGGAGGCGGCGAGGCGCTGCGGCGCCGTCGCGAGGGACGCGTCGGAGAACACCGCGACCCGTACGTCGAGCCCGGCCTTCGCGCACAGTTCGGCGATGCCGATGCCCATGATGCCGCTGCCTGCGACGCCGACCCGGTGGATGTCCGCACCTCCGGCGTGCTGCGTGGACGTGGTCATGTGCGGTCCCCCCAGGTCAGAAGTGATGCGCCGATCGACATGCCGCCGCCGAACCCGGCGAGCAGCACCAGATCCCCGGGCGCGAGGGCGCCCGTGCGGTTGGCCTCGTCGAGCGCGACGGGCACCGAGGCGCTGCCGACGTTCCCGTACTTGATCAGCGTGCGATGGGTCTGGGCGGCACCGAGGCCGGTGCGCTCGACGACGTCGCCGAGCATCACGCCGTTGGCCTGGTGCGGCACGAAGTGGTCGACGGCGCCGATGTCCACACCGGCCTTGCCCGCGAGGGCGAGCAGCGCCGGCGGCACGTGTTCGGCGACGAAGTCCCGTACGCCGCGGCCGTCCATCTTGAAGTAGTGGCCGCCCTCGGCGACGGTCTGTGCCGACGCCGGGTTGCGGCTGCCGCCGGCCTCGACGCGGATCAGGTGATGCGCGTCGCCGCGGCTTGCCAGGTCGGTCGCGATGATGCCGTACGGCTCGGGCACCGTGCCGACGATCGCGGCTCCGGCGCCGTCGGCGAACAGGATCGCCGTCCGGTGGTCGGTGAAGTCCAGGATGCGCGAGTACACGTCCGCGCCGATGACCAGGACCCGGGCTTCCGGGCGTACGGCCACCAGGCTGTGGGCGAGGGACAGCGCGTAGACGAAGCCGCTGCACACGACGTTGACGTCGAAGCAGGCCGCGCCCCAGGCGCCGAGACCGTGCTGCACCACGTACGAGGTGGGCGGCTGCGGGAAGTCCCCGGTGGAGGTCGAGACGATGATGTAGTCGATCTGCTCCGGGCTCAACTGAGCCTGGGTCAGGGCCCGTTCGGCGGCGTGCACCGCGAGGTCGGAGGTCGCCTCGTGCGGGGCGGCGTAGCGCCGCGACTGGATCTGCGTCTTGCGCTCGATCCACTCCGCGGTGACGCCGACGCGCTCGGCGACCTCTTCGTTGTCCACCTCGTGCTTGGGCAGATAGGAGCCGGTGGAGAGTATTCCTATTCCCATGTCAGGACACCTCGGCGTAATCGGCCTTGTGGGTGGCGCGCAGTGGATTGATGCGCGCGGTTCCGATCTTTTCCCGCAGTACGGGGTCGGTGACGCCGAGTCCTTCCGCGGGCGCGAGGCAGAGAACGCCGACCTTTCCGGTGTGCTTGTTCAGCTGGACGAGGCGTGCGGCCTCGCCGACCTCCTTGAGCGGAAACACCTCGGAGAGAATGGGGGAGAGATGTCCGAGCCGGAAAAGCCGGTTGCACTCCGCCTGCTCGTGGAGATTCGCCGCGTGGCTGCCGACGATCCGCTTGAGGTTCATCCAGAGATAGCGGTTGTCGAAGTGGTGGTCGTATCCCGTGCTCGATCCGCAGGTGACGACCGTGCCGCCCTTGCGCACGACGAACACCGAAATGCCGAACGTCGCCCGCCCGACGTAGTCGAAGACGACGTGCGGGTCCTCGCCGACCTGGCGCCGGATCTCGCGGCCGAGCCGCTTGCCGAGCTCGATCGTCCGCTCCGGGGTGAGCGCGTCGTCCCCGCCCATGCCGATGTCGTTGCGGTTGATCACCACATCGCAGCCGAGGCGGCGGAGCACCTCGGCCTTGCGCTCGGAGCTGACCACGCCGACGGCGATACCGCCCGCGTTCTTCACCATCTGTACCGCGAACGCGCCGAGACCGCCCGTCGCGCCCCAGATGAGCACGACGTCGCCCTGCTTGATGCGCGCGCCGTTGTCGCCGACCAGCATCCGGTACGAGGTCGCCGCGGTCAGCAGCACACCCGCCGACTCCTCCCAGGTCAGGTGCGCGGGCTTGGGCAGCAGCTGGCTCGCGCGCACCACCGAGTAGTGCGCGAGCCCGCCGAAGTTCGTCTCGTAGCCCCAGATCCGCTGGCCCGTCCCGAGCATCGCGTCGTCGTGCGTGGCCGGCTCCTGCTCGTCGACCTGGACACAGCTGGCGACCACGTGGTCGCCCACCTTCCAGCGGCGCACACCGGGCCCGACCCGTACGACGATGCCGGACGCGTCCGACCCGACCACCTGGTGCGGCAGATCGTGCCGGGCGGCGTAACCGCCCTCGCGGGCATAGCGCTTGAGGAAGTCGAAGGTGGGCACCGGCTCGAACGTCGCCGACCACACCGTGTTGTAGTTGATGGAACTCGCCATGACGGCGACGACCACCTCGTCCGGCGCGATCTCCGGCATCGGAACCGGGCCGACTTGCAGTGATTTACGGACGTCCTTGTCCTCCACGCCGGCGAACATTCCGACATCCGACGCGAGCAGATGCGCGGCCTCGTACTCCGAGGGAAGTTCGTGTCGCCCGATCTCTTCCGGGCCCGCCCCGTCCAGCAGGGCTGCGGTCAAAGAATCCATGATTACCTTTCTTCTCTGCAGTGGCCGCAGGAAAGAAACGTGCAGCACGGCAGATCAATGGAGAGCGCGAACAAAGAACGCTGCTGACTGGACGACCGGGCCCGGATTCCCGCTCAGAGGACTGCGCCCTCTCGCGTCCTGCGGCGCAGACTCGGCCTGCTGGACTGGGCGAGGTCTTTCCACATGTCCGAGAGACCGGTGATGGTGCGCGCCGCGAAGAGCTTGCGGATCGAGACCTCCTGCTTCAGCTCGGCCCGGATCAGGCCGACGAGCCTGATCGCGCGCAGCGAGTTGCCGCCGAGGTCGAAGAAGTCGTCGTCGATGCCCACCCGGTCAAGTTCGAGGACGTCGGCGAAGGCGGCGGCCAGAATCCGCTCGGTGTCGTTGCGCGGCGCCCGGTACTTCCCGTCGTCGAACCGGGGCTCCGGCAGCGCGGCCCGGTCGGTCCTGCCGCCCGCCGTCACCGGCAGGCTGTCCAGGACGGTGAAGACCGCGGGCACCTCGGACTCGGGCAGCCGCCCCGCGGCGAACCGGCGCAGTTCGTCGGCGGAGACGCTCTGGCCGCCCGCGGGGACCACGTAGGCCACGAGGCGCTGCTGGCCGGTGCCGTCCGTCTTGAGGACGACCACCGCCTGTGCGAGCCCGGTGTGCTCGGCCAGTGCCTCTTCCACGGCGGTCAGTTCGACCCGTACACCGCGTACGTCCGCCAGGGCGTCGGCCCGGCCCACGTAGGCGAGTCGGCCGTCATCGGTCCAGCGGACGCGGTCGCCGGTGCGGAACATGAGCGTGCCGGGCTCCGGTGCGAACGGGCAGGGCACGAAGCGCTGTGCGGTCGGTCCTGGCCGGCCGGGGTAGCCGCGCGGCACGGCGGGTCCCGCCACGTACAGCTCGCCGGTCACGCCGGCGGGGACGGGCGCGAGTCCCGGTCCCAGGACGTAGCGGGCGGTGGTGGCCGTCGGCTCGTGGCCGTCGACGACCGTCAGCTCCGGGCAGGCCTCCCGGACGCATCGCAGCGCGGCTGCGGGCACGCGGTCGCCGCCGGTCCACACCTCGCGCAGTCCGGCGAGGCGCTCGGGGCGGTCTGCCGCGATCGCCGTGAACTGCGCCGAGGAGAGCCACAGCGCGGTGACGTCGTGCGCCGCTCGCGCCTCGGTCAGCGCGTCGAGGGGCTGCTTTCCCTCGGGCGCGACGACCACGCGGCCGCCGTGCAGCAGGGGCAGCCACAGTTCAAGGGCGAGCGCGTCGGAGGTGTGCGGCGCGTGCCACAGGACGGTGACGTCACCTGCTGCCTGCCGGTGACGGTCCTGGACGAGCCGGCGCAGGTTGCGGTGCGTGAGGGCGACCGGCGTGTCGGCGTCGGTCGCGGTGGATCCGTGCGGCACGGCGAGCAGGTTGTCGGCGTGCGGCCGGCGCGAGGGGGCCGGGGCGTCCGGGGCGGGGTTGCTGTCGTCGTCGAGCACGATCGTCGGGACGGCCGGGTTGGCGGGGAGCCGCCCAGCGGTCGCCGCGTCGGTGAGCAGTGCGACCGCCGAGGCGGTACCGGCCTGCGACGTGAGCTGCTCGGCCGCAAGCGCCGGGTCGAGCGGCAGGTAGGCTCCGCCCGCCTTGGCCACCCCGAGGAGGGCGGCGGCCAGGTCCGCCGAGCGGGGCAGCGCCACCGCCACGACCGTCCCGGGCCCGACGTCCTTGCCGCGCAGCACACCGGCCACACGGTTCGATCGCTCGTCGAGCTGTCGGTACGAGACCGCCTCGTCGCCGGAGACGCCGGAGACGCCGGAGACGAGCGCGACGGCGTCGGGCGTCCGCTCCACCTGGCGGGCGAACAGCTCCGGAACCGTGAGGTCCGGCAGCTCGGTGTTCTCCGGCGCCGTCAGGACCCGCTCCCGCTCGGCGCCGCTCACCACGTCCAGAGCGCCGACCGGCTGCTCGGAGCCGGCCACCACGGCACGGATGTACGCGATCAGCTCCTCGCCGATGAAACGCAGCTCGGCGCGGGAGTACAGGCTCGCGGGGGCGTCGAGCCGGATGAACATGTCGTTCTCGGCGCTCCCGTCATTGGAGACGGCGATGGACAGCTCGTCGAATGCTCCGGTCGTGCCGCAGAGGTAGCGCGCCGGAAGGTCGCCGAAGTGGAGCTGCTCGCCGAACTCGACGACGTTGACGACGGCGCCGAAACTGCCGCGGTCGCTGGGCGCGGTGTCGCTCACGCGCTGGATGTCGGAGTAGTGGCAGCCGGTGTGCCCGAAGATCTCGTACGTCTCGTCGACCATCTCGTCGGCGAGCTCACCGAAGGTCGTGCCGAGCGGCACCTTCACGCGTACCGGCACGACGTTGACGGCAAGACCCGGTGTCCTGCTCGCCACCCCGACGCGGTTGCCGACGGCCAGCGAGAGGAGGAATTCCGGGCGGTCGCAGCGGTGCCGGAAGTAGACCGCGGCGGCCGAGGTGACCATCGTGGACATCCACACGCCGAGGGACTCGGCGGTCTGTGTCCAGGTGTCGGCCTCGGCGCGCGGGACGGAGAGGGTGCGGCTGACCATGCCGATGGCGTCGGTCAGCTCGCCCCAGCGGTCGGCGTCGTTCAGGGGTGCGTCGAGCGCGGAGCGCTGCGCGTCGGAGAGCTCGACGCGCGGGACCTGCGCGGGCGCGGGGGCGTCCTTGAGGTAGTCGCGCCAGAACTCCGTGTCCTCGGTGAACTTCGGCGACGCGAGGTAGTCCGTGGCCTCGGTGGCGAACGACTCGGCGTCCCACGGGTGCGGCAGCCGCGGCACCTCTTCCTGCCGGGCGAGGGCCGTGTAGACCTCGGCGAAGCGCTTCGAGAGCAGGCCGTTGGCGCCGAACCCGTCGGAGATGAGGTGGTGGTAGGCGATCACCACGAGCGAGCGGGCCTGACCGAGCTTCACCACGCCGAACCGGAACAGCAGATCCCGCTCCAGGTCGAACGGCTTGCTCACCGTCTCGGCCAGCGCGTCGCGCGCCGCCTGCTCGGGGTCGGCCGCGGCACTGACGTCCACGAAGAACGGCTTCCAGTCCCCCGATTCGCGGGGTATCAGGCGCAGTCCGCTGCCGTCGTCGACGAAATTGACGCGCAGTACTTCAGCCTCACCGACGACGTGCAGGAATGCGGATTCCATGACTGCCGCGTCCAGTTCACCGTCCACATCCCACATGGTCAGTGCATGGTTCAGCGTGTCGGAAGACACTGACTCCGCCAGCCACAGTCCTTTATGCGCAGACGACGCACCGAACGAACGCACACGGATCAACCCCTCGGAAAACAGGTTCGGGAATCGCAGGAATTCGCAGATCACCCCCACCTTCCGGGAAGTGACTCAGCCGTTCAAGACAAGTCGGTACCTGGCGGGACACCACCGCTTCGCGCTTGCGGTGTCCCGCCGGCGGGACAATCCCGCGGGTCAGTACCAGACGTAGAGATGGATGGGCAGCGTCGGTCCCGGCAGGCCGATGACGCACTTGTAGGGGAGGTCCTGGGCCTTTCCGGCGGCTTCGCAGTACGACGGATTGTTGTAGTACGTGCTGTGCAGGTGCCAGGCCGCCGCGGCGGCGGCCGTCGCCTTCGACGGCGCGGATTCGGCCGCCTGGGCCGGCACGGCCGCGCCCGCGAGGGCGAGCACACCGCCCAGGGCCAGGCTTGCCGGTGCATGACGTACGCGCATGGAGCGCTCCTCTTCTGGTGGGGTTCTTCGTCCGGGGTTCTTCGTCAGTTCACCGGGGAGTTCACTTGGCCAGCAGGGACGTGATGTGCGCGGCGATGAGGCGCGGCGACGGCTGCCGCAGCACCAGATTCGCCCGCAGTTTGAGGCCGGTCGAAGCGGTCAGGCGCTTGCTCAGCTCCACCGAGAGCAGCGAGTCGAACCCGATCTCCTTGAACTCCTGGTCGGGGTCGATGGATTGCCCCGAGGAGTGTCCGAGCACGACGGCGACCTTCTCCCGGACGTGGTCGAGGACGAGCGCCCCGGCCTCGTCGGCGGGCAGCGCGGCGACCCGGTCCGCCAGCGAGACGACCTGCTCCTCGTCCTCGGGCAGCTCGGCCGGCGGCTGTTCCGCCGCCACCGTGTGCGAGGAGTTGAGCCAGTAGCGGCGCCGCTGGAACGCGTACGTCGGAAGGTCCACGCGCCGGCGGGTGCCGAACAGGGCGTCCCAGTCCACCGACCCACCCCGGACGTGCAGCTGGGCCAGCGAGCCGACCACGGACTCCGGCTCGCTCCGGTCCCGCCGCGCCGAGGAGAGGACCAGGGCGTCGTCCACGTCCTCGACGATGTCCTGCACCGGCACGGTGAGGACGGGGTGCGGGCTCATCTCGACGAACACCCGGAATCCGTCGTCCGCCAGTTTCCGGACGGAGTCTTCGAAGAGAACCTTTTCGCGCAGGTTGTTGTACCAGTAATCGGCGTCCAGCTTCGCGGTGTCGATGATCTCGCCGTAAAGCGTCGAGTAGAAGGGCAGCTTCGACGTCTGCGGGCGCACGTCGGAAAGCGGGTCGATCACCTGGTCGCGGACGCGGGTCACATAGTGGGAGTGCGAGGCGTAGTCGACGGATATGCGCCGCGCCTGGGCGCCTTCGGCCCGCATTTTCTCGACGAATTCGTCGAGCGCGTCGGGCTCTCCGGAAACCACCACCGAGCGGGGTCCGTTGACCACGGCGATGTTCACCTGGTCGCCCCACGGAGCGATGCGTTCCGCCACGACGTCCGCGGACTCCGCGACCGATGCCATCCCGCCGTGACCGTTCAGGTCGATCAGGGCCTTGCTGCGCAGCGCCACGACCCTGGTGGCGTCGCGCAGGGACAGGGCGCCGCACACGTAGGCGGCGGCGATCTCGCCCTGGCTGTGGCCCACCACGGCGGCCGGTTCCACGCCCCAGGACCGCCACAGGGCGGCCATGGACACCATCACGGAGAACAGGGCGGGCTGGACCACGTCCACCCGGTCGAGGGTCGGCGCCCCTTCCGCGCCGCGGATGACGTCGATGAGCGACCAGTCGACCCACTCGGCGAGGGCGGCCCCGCACGCGTCGAGGCTCTGCGCGAAGACCGGGAAGGTGTCGTACAGCTCGCGGCCCATGCCGACCCACTGCGAGCCCTGGCCGGGGAACATGAAGGCGATGTTGCCCGGGCTGCCCGCGCTGCCGCTGACGACCGCGGCGGACTCCGTGCCGTTGCTCAGCGACGTCAGGCCGCCGAGCAGCTCGTCCCGGTCGCGGCCGAGGACCACGGCGCGGTGCTCGAAGCGCGAGCGGCCGGAGGTCAGCGACCAGCCGATCCCGGCGAGGTCCGCGGCGGGGTCCGCGGCGACGAAGTCGCGCAGCTTGCCCGCCTGCTGCTGAAGCGCGGCGGCGGTCTTGCCGGACACCACCCACGGCACGAGGCCGCCGGCCACGCCCGGGGCCGCGGCCCGCTCGTCGGTCTGCCCAGGCTCGTCGGGCTGCTCCGGCGGTGCCTCCTCCAGGATGACGTGCGCGTTCGTGCCGCTGACCCCGAACGACGAGACGCCGGCCCGCCGCGGACCGTTCTCACTGGTCCACTCGCGCCCCTCCAGCAGGAGTTCGACGTCGCCGGACGACCAGTCCACGTGCTGCGACGGCGCGTTCACGTGCAGCGTCTTGGGCAGGTACTTGTGGCGCATGGCCATGACGGACTTGATGACTCCGCCGACTCCGGCGGCGGCCATCGCGTGACCGATGTTCGACTTCAGGGACCCCAGCCACAGCGGCCTGCCCTCGGCCCTGCCCTGCCCGTAGGTCGCGAGGAGGGCATGTGCCTCGATGGGGTCGCCCAGCTTGGTGCCGGTGCCGTGCGCCTCGACCAGGTCGACCTCGGACGGTGCGACACCCGCGTTCGCGAGCGCCTTGCGGATCACCTTCTCCTGGGCGCGGCCGTTGGGGGCGGTCAGTCCGTTGCTGGCGCCGTCCTGGTTCACCGCGGAGCCGCGCAGGACCGCGAGCACCGGGTGGCCGTTGCGCCGGGCGTCGGACAGCCGCTCGAGGAGCAGTACGCCGACCCCCTCGGCCCAGCCGGTCCCGTCGGCGCCGTCCGCGAAGGCCTTGCAGCGGGCGTCGGCCGAAAGCGCGCCCTGCTTGGAGAACTCCACGAAGAGCGCGGGCGTCGGCATCACCGACGCACCGCCCGCGAGGGCCAGCGAGCACTCACCGGAACGCAGCGCCTGCTCGGCCATGTGCAGGGCGACGAGGGACGACGAGCACGCCGTGTCCACCGACACCGCGGGCCCGGTCAGGCCCAGTTCGTAGGCGACGCGGCCGGAGGCGACGCTCAGCGCGCTGCCGTACAGGAGGTAGCCCTCCAGGTCCTTCTGGCCGCCTTCCAGGAAGCGCCACCCGTACTCGGTGGAGCTCACTCCGGAGAAGACGCCGATCTCGTCCCCGCGCACGTCGGCGGGGACGATGCCCGCCCGCTCGAAGGCCTCCCACGACGTTTCGAGGAGCAGCCGGTGGTGCGGGTCGACGGCGAGGGCCTCGCGCGGGCTGATGCCGAAGAAGCCCGCGTCGAAACCGGCCACGTCGCCCAGGAAGCCTCCGTGCCGCGTGTACGAGCTGCCGGGGGCATCGGGGTCGGGGTCGTACACGTCCCGCCACCCGCGGTCCGTCGGGAACTCCTCCACGACGTCCCGGCCTTCGCGGAGCATGTCCCACAGTTCCTCGGGCGTGGACACGCCTCCGGGGTAGCGGCAGGCCATGGACACCACGGCGATGGGTTCGCCGCGACCGGCCTTCAGGGCATCGTTCTCCTGCCGGAGACGGTCGCGCTCCTCAAGAAGCGTGCGGAGCGCCCGTTGGACCCGGTCCGCGCCGTCCGCTGTGCGATCCGCGGAGTTGGTCATGTCACTTACCTCTTCTCGTCAAGGGCCAGACCGACCAGTGCTTCCAAGTCCAGGTCCGACAGTTCGTCCGCGCCGGTGCCGGCGTCCGCCGGCTGATCGTTCGCGTCCGCCGGCTGCCCGTCGGCGCCCGGCCCGGGCCGGGCGGCGCAGGCCAGGACCAGCTCAAGAACGCCCGCGCCGCGCAGGCTGTCGATCGAGATGGTGCGCAGTACTTCCCGGATCTCCTCGTCCGTCTCGCCGCCCCCGGCCGGGCTCGTGTCCGTTGCCGGACGCAGCAGCTCGTGGAGGTGCTCGCCGAGTTCGCGCGGGGTCGGGTAGCTGAAGACGAGGGTGGAAGGCAGCCGGAGGCCGGTCGCCGAGGCCAGCCGGTTGCACAGTTCGACCGAGGTCAGCGAGTCGAACCCGAGCTGCGTGAACGCCAGGTCGACGTCGACGGCGGCGCCGGAGGCGTGGCCGAGTACGACGGCCACCTGGTCGCGGACCCAGTCCCGTACGGCTGCCTGCGCCTCGTCGGCGGGCAGGGCGGCCAGGCGGGAGGCCAGGTCGAGAGCGCCGCCGTCCTTGGCCGTACCCGTCTTGCCGCGGCGTGAGCGGCCGCTGTCGACGAGGTCGCGCAGGACGAGCGGCAGTTCCTCGGGGGCCTTGTTCCGCAGCGTGGCGATGTCGATCCGCGCCGGGACGAGGACCGGCTTGTCGCTGGCGCACGCCGCGTCGAACATGGCGAGCGCGTCGGCCGTCGGCATCGCGGCGACGCCCATCCGGCGCAGCCGCGAGAGGTCGGCCTGGTCCAGGCCCTCGGTCATGCCGCTGCTCTGCTCCCACCAGCCCCAGCACAGCGCGGTGCCGGGCAGGCCCGACGCCTTGCGGTGGGCGGCGAGACCGTCCAGGAAGACGTTCGCCGCGGCGTAGTTGGCCTGTCCTCCGGTGCCGAGCGTGCCCGCGAGCGCGGAGAACTCGATGAACGCGGACAGGGCGTAGTCCTTGGTCAGCTCGTGCAGGTTGATGGCGCCGCCGGCCTTGGCGCGCAGTACGTGGTCGATGCTCTGCGGGGTCAGCGCCTCGATGACGCCGTCCGCGAGCACGCCGGCCGCGTGCACGACGGCGGTCAGCGGGTACTGCCCCGGCATGTCCGCGAGCAGTTCCGCCACGGCGTTCCGGTCCGCGACGTCGCACGCGACGACCCGCACGGCCGCGCCCGCCGCCTCCAGTTCGGCGACCAGCTCGGGAACCCCGTCGGCGGCAAGGCCGCGGCGGCTCGCCAGCATCAGGCTCCGTACGCCGTGTTCGGCGACGAGATGCCGCGCCACCAGCGAACCGACGCCGCCGGTACCGCCGGTGACCAGTACGGTGCCGCCGCCGAAGCCGTTGCCCAGTTCGAGGACCAGCTTGCCGACGTGGCGGCCCTGGCTCATCTCGCGGAACGTCTTGCGGGCGTCGCGGATGTGCCGCACGGCGACCGGCGTCAGCTGCACGCGCCCGTCGGCGAACAGCTCCATGACCTCGCGGAACATCGCGTGGATCGCCTCGGGGCCCGCCTCGAAGACGTCGATGGCCTCGTAGTCGACCCCGGCGTGAGCGGCGGCCACCTGGCGGGGATCGCGGATGTCGGTCTTGCCCATCTCGATGAACTTGCCGCCCTCGGGCAGCAGTGTCAGCGAGGCGTCGACGAATTGGTGGGCGAGCGAGTTCAGTACGACATCGACGCCCTGGCCGCCCGTGGCGTCCAGGAACTTCCGCGCGAACTCCAGGTCACGCGACGAGGACAGGTGCGCGTCGTCGAGTCCCAGGCCGCGCAGGGCGGGCCACTTGGACGGGCTCGCGGTCGCGTAGATCTCGGCTCCGATGCCCTTCGCCATCTGGACGGCGGCCATTCCGACGCCGCCCGCCGCGGCGTGGATGAGGATGCGCTGCCCCTTCTTGAGCTTCGTCACGTGGAAGAGCGCGTAGTACGCGGTGAGGAACGTGGTCGGCATGGACGCCGCCTCGGCGTAGCTCCACCCGTCGGGGATGGGCATGAGCAGGCGGTGGTCCGCAAGGGCCACGCGGCCGAAGGAGCCGGTGAAGATGCCGGTCACCCGGTCGCCCGGCGACAGGCTCGTCACGTCGTCCGCCACCTCGACGACGACGCCGGCGCCCTCGCTGCCGATCCCGGTGTCGATGGCCGTGCGGTCCACCAGGCCCAAGGCGATGGTGACGTCACGGAAGTTGAGCCCCGCGGCCTCGACGGCGATCCGGACCTGCCCGCTCGCCAGCGGCTCCTCCACCTCGGGGCACGGAACCCAGGTCAGGTTCTCCAGGGTCCCCTTGCTCGGGATGCCGAGACGGTGGGCGCCGTCGCCCGGCTCCTGGATCTGCTGGTCCTCGGGCGAGACCGGTGCCATGCGCGGAACGAGGTACGTGCCGCCGCGCACCGCCAGTTGGTCCTCGTCGACGGCGAGGGCGTCCGGGAAGCGCGCCAGGGACGTGTCCTCGTCGTCGATGTCGACGAGGCGGAACCTGCCGGGGTGCTCCGTCTGCGCGGACCGGATCAGACCCCACACGGATGCGCCGGGAAGGCTGTCGACGCCCTCCCCCGCAGCGGTGGCAAGGGCCCGGCGGGTCAGCACCACCAGCGTGGATCCGGCGAGCGGCTCCTCGGCGATGAAGCGCTGGACCAGGTCGAGGACGTACTTGTCCGCGTCGGCGACCGTGGTCAGGAGGTCGGCGCGGGCATCGACGAGGTCGTCCGGGCAGACGACGATGTGCCGGGGGGTGTCTTGCGCGAGGATCTCGTCCGGGGACTCGTAGGACAGGACGTTCTCGCCGCCCGCCCCGGAGAGCCGGGAGGCCAGGCCGCCGCTCTTCGCGCCGAGCACGCCCCACTGCCCGCGGTAGGTGTCGTGCTTGCCCTGCTTGCTCTGCTTGACCGGCCGCCATTCCAGTTCGTACAGCGTCCGGCCCTGTCCGCCGCCCGCCGGGCGCACCTGCTCGGCGCTGACCGGGCGGAACGTCAGCGCCTCGATGTGCGCGACGCTGCGGCCCTGCTCGTCGGCGATCGCCAGGGAGACGACGCCTTCGCCGGCCGGAGAGATCCGGACCCGCACACTCGGGCCGCACTCCCCGACCAGGTTCACCCCGGCCCAGGAGAAGGGCATCCAGCCCTGGTCACCGGTCACCTCGATGACGCCGCCGGCCGCCACCGCGTGCAGCACGGAGTCGATCAGCGCCGGGTGCATGCCGAACCCGCCGCGGGCCGGGCCCTCGGAGGTTTCCGGCAGGGTGGCGAGGGCGTAGAGGTCGTCGCCGTCCTGCCAGACCTCGCGCAGGCCGCGGAAGGTCGGGCCGTAGTCGAACCCGGAGTCCGCCAGGGAGTCGTAGAGACCGTCGATGTCGATGTCGAGCCGCTTCGCGCCGGCCGGTGGCCACGCGGCGAGCGTCCGGGTGGCGTCGGCCCGTTCGGCGGTCTCGGGTGACAGGTTCCCCATCGCGTGACGGGTCCAGCCGCCCACCGTCGGGCCGTCGTCGCCGGGACGCGAGTACACGTCCAGGGAACGGCGCCCCGTCTCGTCCGCCGCACCGACGACGACCCGTACCTGGACGTCGCCCGAGTCGGGAAGGATCAGGGGGACTTCCAGGGCGAGTTCCTCGACGGCGGCGCAGCCGACGAAGTCGCCCACCGACAGGGCCAGGTCCATGTACGCCGTCGCCGGTACGACGACCGCGCCGAACACGGCGTGGTCGGCCAGCCAGTCGTGGGTACGCAGGGACCACAGGTCGGTGAAGACCACTTCGCCGGAGCCCGGGTGGTCGACGGCTGCGCCAAGCAGCGGGTGGTCCGAGGCCGAGAGACCGGCGGATGCGACGTCCGCCGAGTCCGACTCCATCTCGGCGAGGAAGTCCAGCCAGTAGTTCCGGCGTTGGAAGGCGTAGGTGGGCAGGTCGACGGGGCGGCGGGGACCGAAGAAGGCGTCCCAGTCCACGGCGGCACCCCGCACATGCAGCTGGGCCAGCGCACCCACCAGTGCCTCCGCTGCCGGACGGTCACGCCGC
>NZ_BMTR01000051.1 GCF_014649775.1 Streptomyces longisporoflavus
GCCGATGGTACTGCAGGGGGGACCCTGTGGGAGAGTAGGACGCCGCCGAACTATTATTAACGGGAAACCCCCGCACCCTCTGGGTGCGGGGGTTTTCTGCGTTTAGGGTCGAGTTATGCGATACGACCTGGTCATCTTCGACAATGACGGCGTTCTTGTGGACAGCGAGCCGCTTTCCAACGCCATTCTCGCCGCCTATTTGACCGAGCTCGGTCACCCCACCACGTACGAGGACTCCCTGCGTGACTACATGGGGGGTGCGGTTCATCGCGTACACGATCTGGTTTTCGAGCGCAGTGGGCAGCGGTTGCCCGGGGATTTTGATGTGGCGTTCCATGCTCGTGTCTTCGAGGCTTTCGAGCGGGAGCTGGAGCCCGTGGCGGGGGCCGTCGACGTACTGGAGAAGTTGGTGGCCGGCGGGGTGCCTTACTGCCTGGCCTCGTCAGGGAGTCATGAGCGAATTCGGGTCGGGCATCGGAGGACCGGGCTCGATCGGTGGTTCGATGACGAGCGGATCTTCAGCTCTGAGGACGTGGGGCGGGGGAAGCCGGCGCCGGATCTTTTTCTGTACGCGGCCGAGCGTATGGGCGTGGCGCCCGAGAAGTGTGTGGTCGTCGAGGACAGTCCGCTGGGGGTCCAGGCCGCTCTGGCGGCGGGGATGGACGTCCTCGGGTTCACCGCCATGACGCCCGCGGAACGGCTCACAGGGGCCACCGATCTCTTCGGAGACATGGGGGAGTTGGCTGACCTGCTCGTATGACGTGGGCCGGCCGGGAGGTCGGGTGAGGCTGCCGTACGGGCCGCCGTGGGGGCCTACACGCTGCCCGTCGACACCATGGTCTGGCTCGGGGCGCCTCTTGCGGCGGAGGCCGGGGAATTGGGTGGGTGATCTATCTACCCACCGGTAGTCCGGGGTCCTACGCTCTCCAGCCATGACAGTTGAGGTGCGGCGCGGCAGGGCCTCTTTGGCGTTCAGCTTCCTGGTGCAGGGCGTCACCTTCGCGTTGCTGGTGACGCGGATTCCCGCCATTCAAGATCGGTACGGGATATCCGACGGCCTGTTGCCGGTGTTCCTCGCCGCCGTGCCGATCCTCGCGGGGGTCGGGAGCGTGGGTACGGAGTGGCTGGTCAAGAGGGTGCCGCCGAGCCGTGTGCTGCGGTGGGCGCAGCCCGTGGTGCTCCTGGCGCTGCTCGGGGTCGGCGCGGGTGACTCCCTGTGGCACGTGGGCGTGGCGCTCGGGGCGTTCGGGCTTGCGGTGGGGGCGCTCGACGCCTCGATGAACATGCTCGGGGTGAGCCTCCAGCGGACGTACGGGCGCAGCATCATGCTGGGGTTTCACGCGGCGTACAGCCTGGGCGGGATCGTGGGGGCCTCGATCGCGTGGGCGGGGGCGCACTGGGATCTGTCGCTCTTCGTCTCCTATCTGCCGGTGGTCGTGGTGCTGCTGCCGGCGGCGCTGGTGGGCAGTCGTTGGTACGTCGACGCCGTCTCGGGCGGTGATGCGGGCGCCGCCGGTGAGGGGAAGGGCGGGCCCGTCGTCTTCAAGCTGCTGTTGCCGCTCTGCCTGGTGATGACCTTCGCGTACATCGGGGATTCGACCGTCTCCAACTGGAGCGCGAAGTACTTGCAGGACGTGCTCGGGAGTTCGGAGGAGGTCTCGACCGTCCCCTACAACGTCTACATGGTCATGACCCTGCTCGGTCGGGGGCTCGGGGACCTGGGCGTGCGGCGGTTCGGGGCCGTGGCGGTGGTGCGGGCCGGGTCGGTGGTGGGCGCTCTCGGGTTTGCGATCGTGGCGGCGGCGCCCGGCGCGTGGACCGGGATTCTGGGCTTCACGGTGCTCGGGCTCGGGCTGTGCGTGATCGTTCCGCAGACCTTCGCTGCTGCGGGGCGGCTCTTCCCCGGGGCTTCGGATGCCGCTGTCGCGCGGCTCAATGTCTTCAACTACGTGGGGTTCCTGATCGGTTCGCCGCTGGTCGGGGCGCTCGGGGATGCCTGGAACTACCGGGCGGCGATGCTCGTTCCCATGGTGTTGGTGCTCGCGACCTTGTTGTATGCCCGTTCCTTCGCCCCGGGAGCGGACCGATACGGTGACGGGCATGAGCGGGCGCGCACAGCTGATGTGGGACGAGGCAGTAACGGGCTATGACTTCGGTCCTGAGCACCCCATGGACCCGGTCCGGCTCGCGCTGACCAGAAGTCTGGTCGGTGCCTTCGGGCTCGACCGTGAGGTGGAAGTCGTCGCGGCCAAGCGTGCCGGTGACTCGACGCTGCGGCTCGTGCACCGCGAGGACTATGTGGACGCGGTCAAGGCCGCCTCAGCCGATCCGGCGTCGGCGGACGGCAGCTATGGCCTCGGGACGCCGGACGATCCGGCCTTCGCGGGGATGCATGAGGTGTCCGCGCTGATCGCCGGGCAGTCGGTGGGAGCGGCGGAGGCGGTGTGGCGCGGTGAAGCGCTGCACGCGGTGAACTTCGCGGGCGGGCTGCATCATGCGATGCCGGGGTCCGCCTCGGGGTTCTGCATCTATAACGACGCCTCGCTGGCCATCGCACGCCTGCTCGAACTGGGTGCCGAGCGGATCGCGTACGTGGACGTGGACGTGCACCACGGGGACGGGGTGCAGGCGTCCTTCTGGGACGATCCGCGGGTTCTGACGATCTCGATGCACGAGCATCCGCGGACGCTGTTTCCGCAGACCGGGTGGCCCGAGGAGACCGGGGCCGCCGGGGCTGCGGAGGGCTCGGCGGTGAATGTGGCGCTGCCGGCCGGGACCGGGGACGCGGGATGGGTGCGGGCGTTCCACGCTGTCGTGCCGGAGTTGCTCGCGGAGTTCAGGCCGCAGGTGCTCGTCACTCAGCACGGGGCCGACACGCACTTCGAGGACCCGCTCGCACACCTCGCCGTTTCGCTCGATGCGCAGCGGGCGGTGCAGGTGGCCTGCCATGAGCTGGCGCACTCGTACGCCGAGGGGCGTTGGGTCGCTCTGGGCGGGGGCGGGTATGCCGTGGTGGATGTCGTGCCCCGGTCCTGGACGCATCTGACCGCCATTGCCGCGGGGCGGGAGATCGAGCCCGCGGAGATGATTCCGGAGGCCTGGCGGCAGGAAGTCTTCGCTCGTACGCGCCAGTTGGCCCCCGCGCGGATGAGTGACGGGCGGTGGCCCGTCTCCTGGGCGGACTGGTCCGAGGGATATGACCCCGCCGACCGGCTCGACCAGGCGGTGCTTGCCGCTCGCCGGGCGGCGTTTCCGTTGCGGGGGCTTCTGCCGTAGGGGGGCGCTTCGCGAAAGGCCCGTACGCGATTTCCTCGGGGCGCCTGACGGGTTGGACGGGCTGGATTATCGGCCTGTTAGCCCAACTGTGGGGGATTTTTGGGGTTTTGCGGGTGCGGGCCAGCTCGCTGCGGCACGCTCGCAGCGTGTTGAGCACCGGAGCGTTGCGCGCGCATCTGTTGGCTGCCCGCCTTGCCGGGCCCGTGGCCACCCTGCGGGAAGAGAGCCTGCGGAACTATCGGCTCTTCGCGGCCCGGGACCCCCGGATACTGCTGGGGCTCGATCCCGAGTGGAGTTGGGGTCCTGGTGACCTCCTGGGGCTGATGGCGGACAAGTGCGGGGTCTCCGCCGACCCGCGGCACACCTCGGGGGCCGATGTCATCGACCCCGAGCGGACGCTGGCCGCGCTCGACGCCTTCGCCGAGAGGCTCGCGGACGCGGCGCGAAGGCGGCTTCCCGTGCTTCTCGGGACGGGTCATCCGCACCGTCTCCTCGGCTTCTACGCCGCGCTGGCGGACGCTTTGTCGTCGGCGGGGTGCACCGTCCTCACCCCTGCGCAGGGCAATAGTGTCGACATAACGACCCGGTTCGGCCTACGCACGTACAACCTTGACTACGTACAAGGAGTCGCGCTGGTGCGTGAACCCGGCGCGCGTCCGGCCGGGAGTGAGACCGGCGCGCACACCCATTCTCCGCTCCCGGTTCGGGCCGCGCTCGCGGCCGCCGCGGACGTCGGGGGGCGGCTTCCCGAGCTCGTCATCGGGGACCACGGGTGGGTCTGCGGGGCAGGTCAGCTGGGGTTCGAGGCGATCGGTCTGGCGGATACGGATGATCCCGCGCTGTTCGTCGGAGAGGCCGAGGGGCAGGTGTCCGTCGTCGTTCCGCTTGATGACGCTGTGCGATCTGATTACTACCGACCGCTTACTCGCTATGTACTCAATCGAGCGTGTCTGTCACAGTAGGCGGCCGATCGCTACTCCTCTTCCCCACTCGCATCATCCGCCCCTAGTCTGGTGAGTGAGCGCGCAGAGACGAAGAGTCACCGGAAGGGGAAGCCGGTGCCCGTCATGTGCGGAAGGTTCAGGTGGGGTGTCATGGCTGCAGACCAGAGGCCGCTGAACGAGGTTCAGTTCCTGACCGTGGCGGAAGTCGCCTCGGTGATGCGAGTGTCCAAGATGACCGTGTACCGCTTGGTGCACAGCGGTCATCTGCCCGCCATCCGGGTCGGGAGGTCCTTCCGGGTCCCGGAGCAAGCGGTTCACGAGTACCTCCGCGAGTCCTATGTAGGGGTCGAGGCGGGCTGACAGGAGTCGATCGATCCCCCTCGATTACGTCCCTCACGCGGGGGCGGGTAGGCTAGGGCCGACGTAGGTCGTGTGGGCCCAGTCAGCTGCCCCGCACCGAGTGATGAGAAGTGAGCGAGGGTAGTCGTGGGCTCTGTTATCAAGAAGCGGCGTAAGCGGATGGCCAAGAAGAAGCACCGCAAGCTGCTGAAGCGCACCCGCGTTCAGCGTCGCAACAAGAAGTAAGCGACAGCTGTACAGCGCGCATCGAAGTCCTCCCGCCATCCGGCGGGAGGACTTCGGCGTTTTCGGGGTGCTGGGAGGGGCGTTTTCGGGTACCCGCCGGTTGCCGGGGCGTCTTCCGGCCGGTTTTCGGGCGGTACCGGACCGTTCGGGGGCTTGTTTCGAACGTACGCTCTGGGCAGGATGTGCGTCCCGATCCGGCGTACGTCCTGGTCTGGGCATACGGCCAGGTCCGTGCGCCTGTGTCGGGGCTGTCGTCACTTCCTGCATCGGGCGGTCATCACAGCGCAACATCGACCCGCTAGCGTGTGCCAGGAGAAAAATGACGGGGCGCGGCAGGACTTCGAGGGCTGGGGAAGGCAGGCGCTGATCTTGGGCAAGGTCGTGCTCGTGACCGGGGCGGCCCGACCGCTGGGCGGGCGGTTCGTCCGACGCGCGCTGCGGGACCCCGATGTCGACCGGGTGGTCGCCGTGGACGCGGTTCCCCCCGAGCACCATCTGGGCGGTGCCGATTTCGTCCAGGCCGACATCCGGCAGCCCGCGATCGCCAAGGTGCTCGCTGAGTTCTCCGTCGACACGGTCGTGCACATGGACGTGACGGGCACCGCGCTGGCCGGCAGCAATCGCGGCTCGCTGAAGGAAACCAACGTCATCGGCACCATGCAGCTGCTCGGTGCCTGCCAGAAGTCGCCCACGGTCAAGCGGCTCGTGGTGAAGTCGAGCACCAACGTGTATGGCTCCGCTCCGCGCGACCCCGCGGTCTTCACCGAGACGACCCCGCCGAAGTCGCTGCCGAGCGGTGGCTTCGCCAAGGACACCGTCGAGGTCGAGGGGTACGTACGCGGGTTCGCGCGCCGCCGCCCGGACGTGGCGGTCTGCGTGCTGCGCTTCGCGAACATCCTGGGTCCCACCGCGGAGTTCCCGCTGGCCGAGTACTTCTCGCTGCCGGTCCTGCCGACCGTATTCGGCTACGACCCGCGGCTGCAGTTCGTGCACGAGGACGACGCGATCGAGGTGCTTCGCCTCGGGGCACGCGAGCCGGAGCGCGGGACGCTCAACAGCGGCACGTTCAACATCGCGGGCGACGGTGCGCTGCTGCTCTCGCAGTGCGCGCGGCGCCTGGGGCGTCCGACGCTGCCGGTGTTCATGCCCGCGATCACCTGGGTCGGCCAGGCGCTGCGCACCCTGGGCGCGACGGACTTCTCGCCCGAACAGATCAGGCTGCTCACCCATGGCCGGGTCGTGGCCACCCGGCAGATGCGCGAGACACTGGGCTTCAGCCCCAAATACACGACCGCGGAGACCTTCGCGGATTTCGCACGCAGTCGGGGTCCGGGACTTCTGCCGCCGCAGGCCGTCGCGGGGGCCATCGACCGGATCGCCACGCTGCCCCTCGCGGGCAACCAGAGCGCCAACTGAGGAGAGCGTCAACGATGGCGGACGCCAAGGTCATTCCGTTCGACGACGACCGGTCGCGCGCGGGTGCGCAGCGCCCGTCGCGGCGCAGGGGCGCGGCCCGGCGCAAGAACGATCCGGCAGCCGTGCGTGACGTCACGGCCATGCCGAGCCAGCAGGACGGGGAGCCGCAGGTGGAAAGGGCCGAGCCGCAGCCTTCGCGGCAGGAGGCCGCGGGGCCGGGGGCAGCGGCCGGGGCCGTGCCGGAGCCGCGGGGCGGTGGCGGCGGCCTGGAGCGGCGCATCGCGGGAGGCCTCGCGTTCCTGCGCCGGCGGCTCACGGGCGACTACGAGGTCGACGACTTCGGCTACGACGAGGAGCTCACGGACCAGGTCCTGATGTCCCTCGTGCGGCCGCTGTACGAGAAGTACTTCCGCGTAGAGGTGAAGGGCATCGAGAACATCCCCGCCGACGGCGGGGCGCTGATCGTCTCCAACCACTCCGGGACGCTGCCGCTCGACGGTCTGATGATGCAGGTCGCCGTGCATGACAACCACCCCGCGGGGCGGCATCTGCGGCTGCTCGCGGCGGACCTCGTCTTCATGCTGCCGGTGGTCAATGAGCTGGCGCGCAAGGCGGGGCACACGCTGGCGTGCGCCGAGGACGCCGAGCGGCTGCTTGAGCGGGGCGAGCTGGTCGGGGTGATGCCGGAAGGATTCAAGGGCATCGGGAAGCCGTTCAGCGAGCGCTACAAGCTGCAGCGGTTCGGGCGCGGCGGGTTCGTCTCCACCGCGCTGCGGGCGGGGACGCCGATCGTGCCGTGCTCGATCGTGGGGGCGGAGGAGATCTACCCGATGATCGGCAACGCGAAGACGCTGGCGCGGGTCCTCGGTTTCCCCTACTTCCCGATCACGCCCACGTTTCCGTGGCTCGGGCCGCTGGGGGCGTTGCCGCTGCCGACGAAGTGGACGATCCAGTTCGGGGAGCCGATTCCGACGGACGGGTATCCGCCGGAGGCGGCCGAGGATCCGATGCTGATGTTCAACCTGACCGATCAGGTCCGGGAGCAGATCCAGCACACGTTGTACAAGCTGCTGGTGCAGCGGCGGTCCGTGTTCTTCTGAAGGGCCGGAAGAAACGAGCGCCGGAGGGTCCGATTCGTCGGACCCTCCGGCGCTCGCTTGCAGCTGTCTACTGCGCGTCCTCCTCGTCGATCCCGAGGCCCGGCAGCAAGCCGGGCAGGATCGGCGGCACCGTGACGTCCGGCTTCGGGGTCGGGGTCTCCTTGCCGGCCGTGTCGCCGTCCGACGGGCTGGTCGGGGTGGCGTCGGACTTCGGGGGCTCCAGAAGGCCCCCAGTGTTGCCGCCCAGCAGACCGTCGCTCTCGCCCTTGTCCGGTGCCGACGGGCGGGGCTCGCCCTTGTCGGCGCTCGTCCCGTCCCGCGGCGAGGAGTCCGGGGCCGAGGGGCTGTCCGGGGTCGAGGAGCCGGAGGACCCGCCCTGGCTCGGCCGGCTGGAGGTGTCGTCCTTGTCCGGGGTGCGGGGGAAGAGGGAGCGCAGCGGCTCCACTTCCTGGTCCATCGCGTCGAAGACCGAGTTCACCTGCTCGCCCACGTCGCCGAGCTGGACGGGCAGCCTGCTCTGCAGGTCGCGCCAGCTTCGGCGGTGTGACTCGGAGAAGGCGGACAGGGTCTGCATGGGACCGAGCGAGCCGTCGCGTTCGTACGCCTCGTGCAGGAGGCGGTGGCCTTCCGTGGCGTCGTGCCGCATGCCGGAGAGGGCCCGCCTGATCTCGTTCAGGGATTCGTGGTCGAGCTCGCCGGAGCGGCCCCGCTCCATCAGCCGATGGGCTTCGTTCAGGCGCGTCGAGGCGTGGTCGAGATAGATCCCGCCCTTGTCGCTGTTGCCGTCGGCCATGCCGAGCTTGAGGTCCTCCATGCCGCGCTTCAGGCCGTACAGCGAATCGCCCGGCAGTGCGTCGGAGCTGGCGGCGGCCACGCCGCTGAACGCCCCCGCGGCCACGCCGACGGTGAGCCCGCCCGCGGCGATGCCCTTCGACAGCCTGGAGCGCGGTTTCAGTTTGCGCAGCCCCGTGGCCCGATGGGCGCCCTTGCGGGACCGCTGTTCGGGCACCGAGGTGCCGATGGTCCCACCGCCCGCGGCCGTGCCCTCGAGGAGCATGGCTTCCATGGCGGCTACGAGCTGGGCCCGCTGGACCACTTTGACCTCGGGATCCAGCTCCGGCTTCGGCAGCTCGCCGAGGCCGTTCGCGAGCGTCAACATCCGCTCCGAAGCCGTCTGTTCGGACGGCGCGGAATCGGGTGTGACGGAACCTTCGGTCTGCTCGGCCGCCGGGCCCTGGTCGGATTGCTCCTCAAGGGCTTGGGCGAAGGCGTTCGCCCGCCGGTGTGCCGATACGTTCGCGATCACTGGCGGCACCTCCTCTCGTCATGACGGTCGACTCCCCAGGGGGTCCTGAGGGTTGCACGACCTGAGCACTTCCACACGATCGAGTGAGCGGAGGTAATCAGGGGGCGACCACAGGGAGCCTGCATCCCGCACAACGAGCGTCGCGGCACTTGGGTTACGGACGGAGGATGATCGGACCGCCCTAATTCCGCGACGGCCATCTGGCCGCGACGGAGGGTGAGTTGGAGACTCCGTAGGGCTACAGAGGGCTATCGGTGTGGTTCGGCGCTAGCGCGCGTCGTCCGGCAGGAGCCGGGCGAGGGTGCGGACCGCGCGGTACTGGAGGGTCTTGATCGCGCCCTCGTTCTTGCCCATCACCCGAGCGGTCTCGGCGACCGAGAGGCCCTGCAGGAAGCGCAGGGTCACGCATTCCTGCTGCTGGGGGTTGAGGCGGCGCACGGCGTCGAGCAGTGCGGCGTTGGAGAGGGACTCCAGGACGGAGTCCTCGGGGCTGCGCTCGACCTCGTTCGCGTCGAGCATTTCGCCGGTGGTCACTTCGAGGCGGAAACGGCTCGATTTGAAGTGATCGGCGACCAGGTTGCGGGCGATCGTGACCAGCCAGGCGCCGAAGTCGCGGCCCTGCCAGGTGAACGTGCTGATACGGCGCAAGGCGCGCAGAAAGGTCTCGCTGGTGAGGTCCTCGGCGGTCGCCTTGCCGCCGACGCGGTAGTAGATGTAGCGGTAGACCGTGTCGCTGTACTGGTCGTAGAGACGGCCGAAGGCGTCGGACTCGCCCGCCTGGGCGCGTTCGACGAGTTCCATCATGCGGGCGCTGTCGCTGTCCGCGGCGGGACGGCGGTGGGTGGGGGTTGAGGTGGCGGCAGAGGCGGAACGAGCCCGTCTGCTGACCGCCGCGCCGCTGTCCGCCAGGGCGTAGAGCGGCCCGGCGGGTGTGGGGACGGCAAATGCGGGGACGGCGGGGCCGGCGTACGCGGTGGGGACGAAGCCGCGCAAGCGGTCGGCGACCGTTGCGCGCAGCGTAGCCAGGCCCGAGGCGTCAACCCCGACGTGTGGGTACACGGGACTCCCAGAGGCAGAGCTTCCATCACGTGCAGTGCGGAACCGTTCACCCGTCGTAGCGACGTGTGGGGTCCGTAATGCGTCTGAGGAGAATAACGCTTCGTACAGGCGGCACTACACCCAGTTGCTCAAATCACCGATTACGTCGCTTCTGTTACCGGTCGATGCCCGTTCAAGTAGCGCAGAGTGAACGCTTATTGATCGAAATGGGTCACATTCCGGCTAAGCGTGGTGCGTGTTGTGGTCGAGTGGTACCAACGTGACTGGCTGGAGCCGGGCCGGGGTATGACCGAGAGAATGTTCAGTGGCGGCGGCGGTGCAGGGCGATGGCCGCGGCCGTGCCGCCCGCCAGGGCGCCGACACCCGCGGCGGCCGGGATGCCGACCTTGGCCGCCTTGCGGCCGGTGCGGTAGTCCCGCAGGCGCCAGTCCCGCTCGCGCGCGTGCTTGCGCAGCTTGGCGTCGGGATTGATCGCGTACGGGTGCCCGACGAGCGAGAGCATCGGGATGTCGTTGTGCGAGTCGCTGTACGCCGCGCAGCGGGCCAGGTCCAGGCCCTCCGCCGATGCCAGCGCGCGGACCGCCTCGGCCTTCGCGGGGCCGTGCAGGGGCTCGCCGACGAGCTTTCCCGTATAGATGCCGTCCATGGACTCGGCGACCGTGCCGAGGGCGCCGGTCAGGCCGAGGCGGCGGGCGATGATCGTCGCGGTCTCCACCGGGGCGGCCGTGACCAGCCAGACCTTCTGGCCCGCGTCCAGGTGGGCCTGGGCGAGGGCGCGCGTGCCGGGCCAGATGCGCTCGGCCATGTACTCGTCGTAGATCTCCTCGCCGATGGACATCAGCTCGGCGACGCGGTGGCCTTTGACGATGGACAGCGCGCTGTCGCGGGCGTCCTGCATGTGCTCGGGGTCCTCGACGCCCGCGAGCCTGAACCACGCCTGCTGCCACGCGAATCGGGCCAGCTCCTGGCGCTCGAAGAACTTCCGCTTGTAGAGCCCGCGGCCGAAGTGGAAGATCGCGGCGCCCTGCATCACGGTGTTGTCGAGGTCGAAGAAGGCGGCGGCCTTGTCGTCGCCGACGACCGGGAATTCCGGTTCCGCCGGTTCCGCCGGCGCTTCCGGCGCTGCGGCCGCGGCCAGGTCGTCGAGCGCCTCCAGCTCCTGGGAGGTCTTGCGCGCTGCCTCAGCCGAGGCCTCGCCTGCCAACACGCTCCGCGCGGTGGCGGAGCGCCTACGGGGGGTGAGCCATCCGAGAGCGGCCATGTCGTGAGCATAGCTAGTTCGTTCGGTCGTTCCGGAGTCGGCAGGATTCCACGCCGTGAACTCTCCGCGACCGCACCGTTAAACGGGCGGGCGGATCGCGGGGCGTGCGGCGCGTCGGCGGGGCGAGAATGGGGTCATGAGCCCGATTTTTCGCCGTACGGAGAAGAAGAAGCCCGCGGACCGGACGGTCACCTTGATCGGCAAGCCCGGCTGCCATCTGTGTGATGACGCACAGCTGGTGATCGAGAAGGTCTGCGGCGATCTCGGAGTCGCGTGGGAGAAGAAGGACATCACGCGGGACGAAGAGCTCAACCGGGCCTACTGGGAACAGATCCCGGTGGTTCTGGTCGACGGGGAGCAGCACACCTTCTGGCGCGTCGACGAAGACCGGCTGCGTCGCGAGCTCGCTCCGTAGTCCCGATCGTGACTGACCGACGAGTCCAAACAGCCCGAATGGTCCCTTAGGATCGTGGGCGGTTTGGTCTCGGGGGCGATGATCGTGAGGAGAGTGTGCGGTTTTGCCCCCATCAAATGAGCAACGCCGCTCCCTGTGCGCCGGTTCCGCAAATGCGCGCCGGGGGCGCGTGACCCCGGTCACGTTGGCCGGGCAAATCGGACACTATCTTTGTGCACGCGTTCACAAAGACATAGCCTGCATTCGACGGGGCGGTCTGGGGACGTGTGACCGCCTGCAGCCCCGCTCTACCCGCAGGAGCACCGTGGCAACTGGCCGAACTCACCGACCGGCGACCCGCAGCCGAGGGATTCCCGAGGCCACCGTCGCCAGGCTTCCGCTGTACCTCCGAGCCCTCACCGCACTGTCGGAGCGCTCGGTGCCCACGGTCTCCTCCGAGGAGCTCGCGGCCGCCGCGGGAGTCAACTCCGCGAAGCTGCGCAAGGACTTCTCCTACCTCGGTTCCTACGGGACGCGCGGCGTCGGCTACGACGTCGAGTACCTCGTCTACCAGATCTCCCGCGAGCTCGGCCTGACGCAGGACTGGCCCGTCGTGATCGTCGGCATCGGTAACCTCGGCGCGGCGCTCGCCAATTACGGCGGGTTCGCCTCGCGCGGCTTCCGTGTCGCGGCGCTCATCGACGCCGACCCGGCGATGGCGGGCACGCCCGTCGCGGGCATGCCGGTGCAGCACACGGACGACCTCGAAAAGATCATCAGCGACAACGGCGTCTCCATCGGCGTCATCTCCACCCCGGCGGGCGCCGCCCAGCAGGTCTGCGAGCGGCTCGTCGCCGCCGGAGTGACCTCGATCCTGAACTTCGCGCCCACCGTTCTCTCCGTGCCCGACGGCGTCGACGTACGCAAGGTGGACCTCTCCATCGAGCTGCAGATCCTCGCCTTTCACGAGCAGCGCAAGGCCGGCGAGGAAGCCTCGGACGACGGTGTCGTGCCGCCCGTCGCCGCCAAGCAGCAGCGGAAAGGACCCGACGGGGACGTCCCCGCCGTGATGCCGGCATGAGTCTTCTCGTCGTAGGGCTGAGTCACCGCAGTGCTCCGGTGAGCGTGCTCGAGCGGGCCGCCCTGGCCGCCGACGCGCAGGCCAAGCTCCTCCAGGACGCCCTCGCCGCCGAGCCCGCCGCCGAAGCCGCCGTGCTCGCCACCTGCAACCGCATCGAGCTCTACGCCGACGTGGACAAGTTCCACGCGGGCGTCGCCGAGCTGTCCACGCTGCTGGCCCAGCACAGCGGGGTCGGCCTGGAGGAGCTCACTCCTTATCTCTACGTCCATTACGAGGACCGGGCCGTCCACCATCTGTTCTCGGTGGCCTGCGGTCTGGACTCGATGGTCGTCGGCGAGGGCCAGATCCTCGGCCAGATCAAGGACACCCTCGCGCGCGCCCAGGAACTGCACACCGCGGGGCGCCTGCTCAACGACCTCTTCCAGCAGGCCCTGCGGGTCGGCAAGCGCGCGCACTCGGAGACCGGCATCGACCGGGCCGGGCAGTCGCTCGTGACCTTCGGCCTCGAACAGCTCGCCGGGCGCGAGCCGGTCGAGACCTGGGTCAAGGGCAAGCGCGCCCTGGTCATCGGCGCCGGATCGATGTCCTCGCTCGCCGCGGCCACGCTCGCGCGGGCCGGGATCGACGAGGTCGTCGTCGCCAACCGCACCTTCGAGCGGGCCCACCGCCTGGCCGAGATCCTGACCGCGGGCGCCACCGGCACCGTGGCGCGCGCCGTGCCGATGGACGAGGTGGCGGCCGAACTGACACGTGCAGATGTCGCCGTCTCCTGCACCGGCGCCACCGGCCTCGTACTGACCGCCGAAGCCGTCGCGGCCGGCGTCGCCGACCGCACGGGCGCGTCCGTCACGGTGGGCGCACCGGCACCGCGTGTACCCGCGACAGGTTCCGCGTCCCCCTCCGCTCCGTACGACACCGCCTCTGGCACCGACACCGACGAGGCGTGCCCGCTCGGGCTCTCCGGCGACGGTGCCGCCGTGCCCCGCGGCGTCGGCTTCTCCGTCATGGGCGAGGACGCCGTGGCCGGGATGGACGCCGCGACCCTCGAACAGCACGCCGCCTGGGTGGACAACGCTCCCGCCGCGCGCCGCGACGACCCGCAGCACGAGGCCGACACCATCGCCGCGCTCGCCGCGACCGTCGCCGCCACCGGACGGGTGCCCGAGAACCGCCGCAGGCCCTCGCTCGTCGAGACGGGCAACGTCCTGCTCGCCCTGCTCGACCTGGCCATGCCCCGCGACATCGACGCGGCCGTGCACCGCATCGAGGGCGTGCGCCTCGTCGACATCGAGTCGCTCGCCGACGCGTCCGCCGACGCCCCGATGGCCGACGACGTGGAGCAGGTCCGCGCGATCGTCTCCGACGAGGTCGCCGCCTTCGGCGCCGCACAGCGGGCCGCGCACATCACGCCGACCGTGGTCGCGCTGCGCACCATGGCCGCCGACGTCGTAGCCGGCGAGATGGCGCGGCTCGACGGACGGCTCCCCGGACTCGCGGAGAAGGAGCGCGCGGAGATCACCCAGACCGTCCGCCGCGTCGTCGACAAGCTCCTCCACGCACCCACCGTGCGGGTCAAGCAGCTGGCCGGCGAGCCCGGCGGCGCCGGGTACGCGGACGCGCTGCGCACCCTCTTCGACCTCGACCCGCAGACGGTCGCCGCCGTCAGCAGGGCCGACAAGATCAACGAAATCACCGACCAGAACGACCAGAACGCATCAGCGACAGATCCGAATCGAGGCCGGGCATGACCGAGAGGGCACTCAGGCTCGGGACACGGCGCAGCAAGCTGGCCATGGCCCAGTCCGGGCAAGTGGCCGAGACCGTACGCCGGTTGACCGGCCGCCCCGTAGAGCTCGTGGAGATCACGACGTACGGCGATACGTCCCGTGAGCACCTGGCGCAGATCGGCGGCACCGGCGTCTTCGTGACCGCCCTGCGCGACGCGCTGCTCGGCGGCGAGGTCGACTTCGCCGTCCACTCGCTCAAGGACCTGCCGACCGCGCAGCCGGACGATCTGGCCCTGGCCGCGGTGCCGCCGCGCGAGGACCCCCGTGACGTGCTCATCGCGCGCGACGGGATGACGTTCCCGGAGCTGCCGAGCGGCGCACGCGTCGGCACGGGATCGCCCCGCCGCATGGCGCAGCTCAACGCCTACGCCCGCAACCACGGGCTTGCCATAGAGACCGTGCCGATCCGCGGGAACATCGACACCCGCATCGGATTCGTGCACAAGGGCGAGCTCGACGCCGTCGTACTCGCCGCCGCCGGACTCCACCGCGTCGGCAGGATCGACGAGGTGACCGACTTCCTGTCGGTCGACACAGTTCTGCCCGCCCCCGGCCAGGGGGCACTGGCGATCGAATGTGCCGCGTCCAACGCGTCACTGACCGCCGCGCTCGCCGAGCTCGACGACCCGTACACCCGGGCCGCCGTGACCGCCGAGCGATCCCTGCTCGCCGCCCTGGAGGCCGGCTGCAGCGCACCTGTGGGAGCGCTGGCCGACCTGTTGGCCGACGGGCAGATTGTCAAGGAAATGCGCCTGCGCGGCGTCGTCGGGGCAACCGACGGCTCGACGCTGGTGCAGCTGTCCACCACCGGTCCCGTGCCCGAGACGCATGACCAAGCCTTGGCGCTCGGCCGTGAACTCGCTGCCGAGATGCTTGCCAAGGGCGCGGCCGGTCTGATGGGGGAGCGAGCACTTTGAGCCCCACCTCGAACCTTCCCGGCCTTCCCGCACACGGGCACGTCACCTTCCTTGGTGCCGGACCCGGAGATCCGGGACTACTCACGCTGCGCGCCGTGGAGGCGCTGGCCCGAGCGGACGTACTGATCGCCGAGCCGGATGTGCTCGACGTCGTCCGCGAGCATGCCAGGGGAGGTGTGGACACACCTCGGCCAGGGGTAGTTGACGACGCATCAGCGATCGCCGAAGCGACCTCTGTGCGAGCCGCGACCAATCTTGTCATGGAGGCGGCCAGGGGCGGCAGGCGGGTCGTGCGTGCCGTGAGCGGCGACGTCGGCCTCGACACGTACGCGGCCGAGGAGATGCTCGCCTGCGCCGCCGAAGGCGTCCCCTTCGAAGTCGTGCCGGGCATCGCGGCGGCGGTCGGTGTACCCGCCTACGCGGGTGTTCCGCTGCGCGACGCTCAGGGCACCGACGTGCGTTTCGTCGACGCGCGCACCGCTTCCGACCGCTGCTGGAGCGAGGTGGGAGCGTCCGACGGGACCCTGGTCGTGTCGACTTCCCTGGACTCCGTGGCCGCGGCGGCCGGTGAACTGGTGTCGTCCGGGCGCAAGCCGGACACCCCCATGACGGTCACCATCGCCGGTACGACGACGCGGCAGCGCACGTGGCAGGCGACCCTGGGCACGATCGCGCAGGTCCTCAAGCAGGCGAAGGTGCTGCCCTCGCCCGACGGAGGCCGGCCCGTCATAGCCGTGGTCGGCGAGCGGTCCGCCGCCGCCCAGCGAGACCAGCTGTCGTGGTTCGAGTCGAAGCCGCTCTTCGGGTGGCGGGTGCTCGTGCCGCGCACGAAGGAGCAGGCGGCCTCGCTCTCCGACCAGCTGCGTTCCTACGGCGCGGTGCCGCACGAGGTGCCGACCATCGCCGTGGAGCCGCCCCGGACGCCGCAGCAGATGGAGCGCGCGGTCAAGGGGCTCGTCACGGGCCGCTACGAGTGGATCGCCTTCACCAGCGTCAACGCCGTCAAGGCCGTACGCGAGAAGTTCGAGGAGTACGGGCTCGACGCGCGCGCCTTCGCCGGGATCAAGGTCGCGGCGGTCGGCGAGCAGACGGCCGCGGCGCTCATCGCCTTCGGCGTGAAGCCCGACCTGGTGCCCAGCGGCGAGCAGTCGGCCGCGGGTCTCCTGGAGGACTGGCCGCCCTACGACCCGGTCTTCGACCCGATCGACCGTGTCTTCCTGCCGCGGGCCGACATCGCCACGGAGACGCTGGTCGCCGGGCTCATCGACCTCGGGTGGGAGGTCGACGACGTGACCGCCTACCGGACGGTGCGCGCGTCGCCGCCCCCGGCGGACACGCGTGAGGCGATCAAGGGCGGCGGCTTCGACGCCGTGCTCTTCACGTCCTCGTCGACCGTGCGGAACCTCGTCGGCATCGCCGGCAAGCCGCACAACGTGACCGTCATCGCGTGCATCGGTCCCGCCACCGCCAAGACCGCGGAGGAGCACGGGCTCCGGGTGGACGTGATGGCTCCGGAGCCTTCCGTCCACAAGCTGGCCGAGGCGCTTGCCGAGTTCGGCACGCGGCGTCGTATGGCCGCTCTGGAGGCGGGGGACCCCGTCACCCGGCCCAGCGAGCGGCGGCCCGGATCCCGTAGGCGGCGTACGGCACCCTGAGGCTCAGGCGTACCGTTAATCACCGGCTTCGCCGAGTTCGTCCTCAAACGCCGGACAGGCTGGATATCCCAGCCTGTCCGGCGTTTGAGGTTGGGTCTGGGGCGGGCCGGAGTGCCAGACACAGCGTGAGGTGAGAGAGACAGTGACCACCAAGTACGGATCCTTCCCCGGGGCCAGGCCCCGCCGCCTTCGGACGACCCCCGCCATGCGGCGCATGGTCGCCGAGACGCGCCTCCACCCGGCCGACCTGATCCTGCCCGCGTTCGTCCGCGAGGGAATCAGCTCCCCCGTGGAGATCGGTGCCATGCCCGGCGTCGTCCAGCACACCCGCGACAGCCTGAAGAAGGCCGCCGTCGAGGCGATGGAGGCCGGCGTCTCCGGGATCATGCTCTTCGGAGTGCCGGAGGAGGACAAGAAGGACGCGGCCGGGACCGTCGGCACCGATCCGGACGGGATTCTCCAGGTCGCGCTGCGCGATGTGCGCGCCGAGGTCGGTGACGACCTCATCGTCATGTCCGACCTGTGCCTGGACGAGTTCACCGACCACGGACACTGCGGTGTCCTGGACGCCGAGGGGCGCGTCGACAACGACGCCACCCTGGAGCGGTACGCCGAGATGGCGCAGGTCCAGGCCGACGCGGGCGCCCACGTGGTGGGCCCGAGCGGCATGATGGACGGTCAGGTCGGGGTCATCCGCGACGCGTTGGACCAGGTCGGGCACGAGGACGTGTCCATCCTGGCCTACACCGTCAAGTACTCCTCGGCCTTCTTCGGCCCCTTCCGCGAGGCCGTCGGTTCCTCCCTCAAGGGTGACCGCAAGACCTATCAGCAGGACCCGGCCAACACCCGTGAGTCCCTGCGGGAGCTTGCGCTCGACCTCGAAGAGGGCGCCGACATGGTCATGGTCAAGCCCGCGGGGCCTTACCTGGACATCCTGGCGCGGGTCGCCGACGCCGTGGACGTGCCGGTCGCCGCGTACCAGATCTCCGGTGAGTACTCGATGATCGAGGCCGCCGCCGAGCGCGGCTGGATCGACCGTGACCAGGCGATCATGGAGTCGCTCACGGGCATCAAGCGTGCGGGCGCGAACATGATCCTCACGTACTGGGCGACCGAGGTGGCGCGGAGGCTCTGAGACCCCGCCCGAACGACGGGCTTGACCTCAAGTTTGCTTGAGGTTCCAGGATGGTGTGCATCGACGTTCCGATGTCCGAGGAGCACACCATGCACGCTGTCGTCCTGCACGAGTTCGGTCCCGCCGAGAACCTGACGTACGAGGCCTGGCCCGACCCCCTCGCGGGGCCGGGCCAGGTGCGGATCGCCGTACGCGCGGCGGGAGTTCACCACGTCGAGACCGTCATGCGGCGCGGCGAGGCCAGCGACATGGCGCCACCGCTGCCCGAGCTGCCCTCCGTGTTCGGCGGGGAAGTCGCGGGGATCGTCGACGCGGTGGGCCCCGGTGTGGACGCCGCCTGGCTTGGCCGGGCCGTCGTGACCCCGCGCAGTGCGCCGGGCGGTTACGCCGAACTCGCGGTGGCCGACCTCGCGCAGCTGCACGAGGTGCCGGACGGGCTCGGGTTCGAGGCCGCGGTGACCATGGTGATGACCGGCGCGACGGCCATGGGGCTCCTGGACGCCGCTCGGCTCACCTCCGACGACGTGGTGCTTGTGACGTCCGCCGCCGGTGGTGTCGGACGGCTCGTGGTGCAGTACGCCCTGTCCGTCGGGGCGGTGGTGATCGGCGCCGCGGGCGGGACCGACAAGGTCGAGGCCGTCTGGGAACTCGGCGCCGACCTCGCCGTCGACTACAACGAGCCCGGCTGGGCGGACCTCGTGCGGGAGCGGCTCGACGGGCGTGCGGTGAGCGTCGTACTGGACGGGGTGGGCGGCGAGAAGTCCGCCGCCGCGTTCGGGCTCATCGGCAGGGGCGGGCGGTACGTGGTCATCGGCTGGTCCTCGCAGGAAGGGTTCGAGCCGGACGCGGATGTGGTGGAGGAGCGGGGGATCACCGTCACCAACGCGCTGATGCAGCTGCTCGCGCGTCCCGAGGACGGCCCCGACCAACAGCGTCGGGCTCTTGAGGCCGCCGCCAAGGGGGAGTTGGTGCCCGCGGTGCAGGTGTTCCCGCTGGCGCAGGCCGCACAGGCCCACGCTGCCATGGAGCGGCGGCAGACGACCGGGAAGGTCGTGCTGGTCCCGTAGGGCCGACCGGGCGCCTAGGACTGCTTGAGCAGGGTCACCAGGCGGGAGAGACCGTCGGCGCCGTGCCCCTCGTCGACCGCGCGGTCGAGAAGGCCCTGGAAGGGCTCGAACAGGTCGGTACGCAGCCCCTGTTCGGCGTACGCCTGGAGGAAGTTGGTGAACGCCTCGCGGTTCATGGCGAGGTTGGACACGTCGGTGAGGTGCTGACCGGCGTCGACCGCAGTGGCCGTCTCCGGCACGATCGCGTCCGTCATCGCCGCGACCCAGTCCCTCAGCAGCGGCGCGAACTCGCGGGCCGGGATGCCCTCGCTGCCGATCAGCGCGTACGCCTGCGCCACGCCCATCGTCATCCCGTACATCCCGGTCAGCAGGGAGAGGTCGTACAGGGCGGCGAGGCCGGGGTCCTTGCCGGCCCACTTGGTGTCGGCGAGGGCCTGGAGGGTGGGGCGGTGCGTCGCGAAGGCGGCTTCGTCGGTGCCGCTGTAGAGGATGTACGCGCCGGGCGTCGCGATCATCTGCGGTACGGCCATGATGCCGCCGTCGATGTACGTGATGCCGTGGTCCGCGGCCCAGGCCGCCAACTCCCTTGCCTGGGCGGGCGTTCCGTTCGTGAGGTTCACGAGGGTGCGGCCCTTGAGGGCGGCCGCCTCGGGCTCCAGGAGGCTGCGCACGCTGTCGTTGGTCGTGAGGCAGACGATGACCAGGGGGGCGGCCTCGATCGCGTCCTTCGCCGTGTCGGCCGGGGCCGCCCCCTGCGCCGCGAGGGGGCCCGTCTTGGCTGCCGTGCGGTTCCACACGGTGGTGGGATGGCCCGCCTTGAGGAGCGCGGCGGCCAGCGCGCTGCCCATGAGGCCGAGGCCGAGGACGGTTACGGGGGACTGGGCGGGCTGTGCGGGCATGGCAGGGGTACTCCGATCGGAGGTGTGGGTGGGAACACCTCCGATCCTTCCCATAGCCGGGGAAGCGGACAAGTACCGACTTTATTGTGCGTACTTACCGGGAGGTGTGTGTGCCCTGCCCTTATGCCCGCCCGCCGGTCACCAGGTCAGTGCGTCCGCCGCCGACGTCTGCCAGTACGTGACGAACGCCGAGCTGTCCACGTAGACCCCGTCCTGCGGGAGCTTCGCCGCCGCCGGGCCGCCCACGCTGCCGTTCATCGCGCGGTTGGAGAAGTGGACGTCCAGCTTGTGGGCCACGGAACCTTCCGAGCCCTCGGGGGAGGACGTGCCGATGGCCGCGTACGCCGACTGCCCCGGCTCGAGGGTGACGACTGCCTGGGGCTTGCTCGCGTCGAGCCACGGAGTGGCGGCCTGGCCCTCGTCGAAGCGGAGGAACGGGGCACCGTACGCGTAACACGTCTTCGTGCCGGTGTTCTTGGCCTTCAGAAGCAGGTGGTTGATGGGGCGGTCGACCTGCTGCACGGTGACCTTCGTGGTGGCCGCGGTGCAGGTGACCGGCGCCGACTTGGCGGCGGGGGCGGCGGCCGAGGCGGCGCCACCGAGCGCGGTGAACGAGAGGGCGGCGGTGAGAGCCGCGGAAACGGCGGCGGCCTTGGTGCTGAGTCGCATGGCTGATCCTTTTCGGTGTGATGCGGGAGACGCGAGCCGCGCCGAGGGGCCCCCGGGTCGCGGCGTGCTTGTATGACCCAGAGCTTGTGCGTGGTTCTGTCCCGTTGGACAGGGTGGAACGGCAGTTGGGGGACGCCGGGACGTTCGCACGGCTGTGATCTGCGGAAACTCCGTTCCATGGAACGGATGGATGGGATGGAGAGAGCGTGGGGGCGGGCGATCTCGCGGAGTTGCTCCGGGAGTTGAAGGAGCGGTCGGGGCTCAGTTACGGGGCGCTGGCCAAGCGGTTGCATGTGTCGACGTCGACGCTGCACCGCTATGTGAGCGGGGCGGCCGTACCGACGGAGTTCGCTCCGCTGGAGCGGTTTGCCCGGGTGTGCGGGGCCTCGCGGCAGGAGATGGTCGAGGTCCACCGGCGGTGGATCCTGGCGGACGCGACGAGAGGCGAGCGTGATCGCGAGCGCGAGCCCGGTCGCGAGCGCAAGGGGGCGGCACCTGCGCCCAGTGATGCGGCTGCTGCGCATTCCGGAGGGTCGGGAGAGTCGGGGGGCGGTGGCTCGGGGTCGGGTGACGTGGCGTCCGGTGGCGCGAGGGTCGGAGAATCGGGGGCCGGTGGTGCAGGGTCCGGTGGCTCGGGGTCCGGTGGTGCGGGGGCGGGTGACGCGGGGTCCGGCGGTTCGGCCTCCGGTGACGCGGGGCTCGGTGACGCGGGGTCCGGTGGCTTGGCGTCCGGTGGGGCTGCTGGCGGTGGTCCTGGGGACGAGCGCTCCCGTGCGGGCTCTCGGGGCGGGGACTTTGACGGTGCGAGGCCCCGTGCCGGGGACTCCCGTGGCGAGGGCTCCCGTGGCGAGGGCTCCCGTGAAGGGCACTCCCACGGCGGAAGCTCCTCCGCTCGCGGACCCAAGGACGAACCCCCCGGCATCGTCATCGGATCGGCCCCCGCGGTGGCGGCCCCGCGCGAGGGGCGGCGGCTGACCCGGGGGCGTGTCCTCGTCGCCGCCGGTGTCTTGATCGCCCTCGGTGTCACCGCCGTCGCCGTGCAGGCCGCGACCGACGGCGGTGGCAGCGACCAGGTGTCCACCGACTCCCCGAGCGCCGACGACGGGAAGCGGAAGGGCGGCCCGGACGGCCCTGCCGCCTCCGGATCGGCCTCGCCCACCGGGAAGGAATCCAAGCAGGGCAAGCCGGGCAAGGAGGCGACTCCGTCAGGCAAGCCGAAGGGCGAGGACAAGGGTTCCGGGGGCGAGACACCGGCCCCCGGCACCGGAGGCGGCGGCAAGGGCGACTCCGGCCGGGGCGGCGTCCCGGTGACCGTATCCACCCTGGCCCAGTACTGGCAGGACCCCTGCGGCCACCCCTACCTCGTCGACAAGGACCCCGCCAGACTCTCCCCGCCCCCCAACGAACAGGACGCCTCCGGCTGGGTGTCCGCGAACGGCGCCGTCTCCGCCGGGGAACAGACCGTGAAGCTGACGGTCCAGGGCACGGGCGAGGACACCGTCGTCCTGGAGTCCCTGAACGTCCGGGTCGCCGGCACCGACGCGCCGCTCGCGTGGAACAACTACAAGATGGGGTACCTCGGCGTCGGCTGCGGAGGCAACGTGCCCAAGCACTCCTTCGACGTCAACCTGGACGCGTCGGTGCCCCGCCCCACCCCCCAGAACGCGGGCGACGGCTTCCCCTACAAGGTGAGCGCGAGCGACCCCGAGGCGTTCTACGTCAACGCGACTGCCAACGCCCGATACGTACGGTGGTACTTGGAGCTGGAGTGGTCGAGCGGCGGCCGGCACGGCACGGTGCGCATCGACGACACGGGCCGGCCGTTCGCCACGAGCGGCGACAAGAACCGTCCCGTCTACGGGTACTCGCTCGACACCAAGAAGTGGACGAAGACGAACCGCGACGACGACAACATCCAGGAGCCGTAAGGGGCATAGCAGTAGCGGCCGGGGGCGGGTGTCCGGCGCATCAGGTTCTGTCCGTATCGCGAAATGACATCTGTACGGGGCACGGACATGCCTAATCTGCCGGACAACCGAAGGAGTCGTAGATGACCGTCACCGCTGCCGCCCCCGGCACCACCGCCGCTCCCACCCCGCCGCTCGCCGCGCGCGCCGCCGCCGTCGGAGGCTCTCCGGTACGGGACATCCTGGCCGTCACCGCACGGCCCGAGGTCATCAACTTCGCGGGCGGGCTCCCCGCGCCCGGCCTCTTCGACAAGGAGGGCATCACCGCCGCCTTCCACGCCGTACTCACCGAACAGCCCGAGCGGGCGCTCCAGTACTCCACCACCGAGGGCGAGCCCGCCCTGCGTACCGCCATCGCCGCACGCTACTCCGGGCGCGGGCTCGCGACCGGGGTCGACGACCTGCTCGTCACCACCGGGTCGCAGCAGGCGCTCTCGCTGCTCGCCACCGCCCTCATCGAGCCCGGCGACACCGTCCTCGTCGAGAACCCCTGCTACCTCGCCGCCCTCCAGGCCTTCGGTTTCGCGGGCGCGCAGGTGATCGGCGTGCCGTGCGACGAGGACGGGATCGACCCTGAGGCCCTCGACGAACTCGTCGCCCGCCACCGGCCCAAACTGCTCTACACCGTCCCCACCTTCCAGAACCCCACCGGCCGCACCACGCCGGCCGACCGGCGCGCCGCGACAGCGGGCATCGCCGCGCGGCGCGGACTGTGGGTCATCGAGGACGACCCGTACGGCGAGCTGCGCTTCGAGGGGGAGCGCGCGCCGTGGATCGCCTCGTGTCCCGGAGCCGAGGACCGCACGATCCTGCTCGGCAGCTTCTCCAAGGTCATGGCGCCGGGCCTGCGCCTCGGCTGGCTGCGCGGCCCCGCCACGCTGCTGCGGGCCTGCGCCATCGCCAAGCAGGCGGCGGACCTGCACACTCCGACCGTCAACCAGCTCGCGGCGGCGCGGTACTTGGCGGACAACGACCTGGACGCGCACCTCGCCCGCGTCACCGGCGCGTACCGCGAGCGGCGTGACGCGATGCTGGACGGCCTCGCGGACGCGCTGCCCGAGGGGTCGAGCTGGATACGGCCCGAGGGCGGCATGTTCGTCTGGGCGAAGCTGCCCGAGGGGTACGACACCACCGCGTTGCTGCCCGAGGTGGTGAAGCATCTCGTGGCCTATGTGCCGGGGGCGCCGTTCTACGCGGGGGAGCCCGACGTCACCACCCTGCGGATGTGCTTCGTGACGCAGTCCCCCGACGAGATCGCCGAGGGACTGCGCAGGCTCGGGGGCGCGCTACGGCGTTAGCGTTCTGCGCGCCCTTTTCCGGCTGCGCTCAGAGGCGCTCGGGGGTCCTGATGCCGAGCAGGGCCATTCCCTGGTGCAGGGTGCGGGCCGTGATGTCGCAGAGGAACAGGCGGTTCTCCGCGACGTCCTGCGGCGGCTTCGGCTTGATGACCGGGCACTGGTCGTAGAACGTCGTGTAGAGCGAGGCCAGCTGGTAGAGGTACGCCGCCAGCTTGTGCGGCGCGTACTCCTGCGCGACCTCCGCGACCGTCTCCGCGAACTGGTCGAGGTGCAGCCCCAACGCCCGCTCGGCGGCGGCCAGTTCGAGCTCCGGGTGGGCCTTGGGGGACGTGTCGTCCGCCTTGCGCAGGATCGACTGGATACGGGCGTACGCGTACTGGAGGTAGACCGACGTGTCGCCGTTCATCGAGACCATCTGGTCCAGGTCGAACTTGTAGTCGCGCACCGCCGACGTCGACAGGTCCGCGTACTTCACCGCGCCGATGCCCACCTGGGCGCCGCGCTCGGTGATCTCCTCCTCGGAGAGGTCCTTGGCCTTCTCGCGCACGATGGCCGACGCCCGCTCGATCGCCTCGTCGAGCAGGTCGATGAGGCGTACGGTCTCGCCCTCACGGGTCTTGAACGGCTTGCCGTCCTTGCCGAGCACGGTGCCGAAGCCGAGCTGCACCGCCTTGACGTCGTCCGTCAGCCAGCCCGCCCTGCGGGCCGTCTCGAAGACCATCTTGAAGTGCAGGGACTGCCGCGCGTCCACCACGTACAGGAGGGTGTCGGCCTTGAGGTTGAAGACGCGGTCGCGGATCGCGGAGAGGTCCGTCGCCGCGTACCCGAAGCCGCCGTCGGACTTCTGGACGATCAGCGGGGACGGGTTGCCGTCCGGGCCCTTCACGTCGTCGAAGAAGACGCACAGCGCGCCGTTCGACCGGACCGCGACGCCGGACTCCTCAAGGAGGCGGCAGGTCTCCGCCAGCATGTCGTTGTAGCCGGACTCGCCGACGATGTCCGCGTCCTCGATCTCCACGTCCAGCTTGTTGAAGACCGAGTAGAAGTAGACCTTCGACTCGTCCACGAACCGCTGCCAGATGGCGAGGGTCTCCGGGTCGCCCGCCTGGAGGTCCACGACCCGGCGCCGGGCGCGCGTCTTGAACTCCTCGTCGGAGTCGAAGAGCACCTTCGAGGCTTTGTAGACGCGGTTGAGGCCGGACATGGCCTCTTCGCCCGCCTGCTCGGTGCCGTCGGCGGCCTGATGGCCCAGCGCGTCGGGGTGCTCGATCAGATACTGCACGAGCATGCCGAACTGGGTGCCCCAGTCGCCGATGTGGTGGCGGCTGATGACCTTCTCGCCGGTGAACTCAAGGATCTTGACGACGGAATTGCCGATGACCGAGTTCCGCAGGTGGCCGACGTGCATCTCCTTGGCCACGTTCGGCTGGGCCCAGTCGACGACCGTCGTGCCGGCCTGCTGTGCGTACGGCACGCCGAGCCGCTCGCCGTCGGCGGCGCGCGCGGCGAGGTTCTCGGTGATCGCCTTGTCGGTGACCGTGACGTTCAGGAAGCCGGGGCCCGAGACCTCGACGTCCTTGATCATGTCGTCGTCCGCCGGGAGGGCGTCCACGACCTTCGTCGCGAGCTCGCGAGGGTTCGCCTTCGCCTTCTTGGCGAGGGCCAGGATGCCGTTGGCCTGGTAGTCGGCCCGGTCGCTTCGTCGCAGCAGCGGGTCGGCGGCGCCGGCCTCCGGCAGGGCAGCCGAGAGGGCGTCCGCGAGGCGCTGGTGGACGGAGGCGGTGAGGGACGTGACCGAGGCCATGGAGTGGATGCCGTTCTCCTCGAGGTGCAGATAGACCCGGCAAGTATTCCATGGGGTCCAAAGTCGTTTTCGCTCTCACGTGGCTTGCTGGGAGAATGGCCGCGACAAGCGGTACTCACGTAGAAGAAGAAAGGCGTGCCGATCGTGGCTCAGAGCACCGATACCACCGACTGGGTCTCCCGCTATGCGGATGAGGTCATCGCCGAGTCGGAGCGTCGTGCCCCGGGCAAACCTGTGGTCGTCGCGTCCGGACTCTCCCCTTCCGGCCCCATCCACCTGGGCAACCTCCGCGAGGTCATGACCCCGCACCTGGTCGCGGACGAGATCCGGCGGCGCGGGCACGAGGTCCGCCACCTGATCTCCTGGGACGACTACGACCGGTACCGCAAGGTCCCGGCCGGCGTCGCGGGCATCGACGAGTCCTGGGCCCAGCACATCGGCAAGCCCCTCACCTCCGTGCCCGCCCCGGCCGGTTCCGCGTACGCGAACTGGGCCGAGCACTTCAAGGCGGCCATGACCGAGGCGCTCGACGAGCTGGGCGTGGAGTACGACGGGATCAGCCAGACCGAGCAGTACACCTCGGGCGTCTACCGCGAGCAGATCCTGCACGCGATGAAGCACCGCGGTGACATCGACGCGATCCTCGACCAGTACCGCACCAAGAAGGCGCCCGGCAAGAAGCAGTCGCAGAAGCCGGTAGACGAGGCCGAGCTGGAGGCCGCCGAGGGCTCCGGCGCCGCGAGCGAGGACGACGGCAGCGGCGGCACCAGCGGGTACTTCCCGTACAAGCCGTACTGCGGCGCGTGCGAGAAGGACCTGACCACCGTCACGTCGTACGACGACGAGAGCACCGAGCTCAGTTACGTGTGCGCCGACTGCGGGCACAGCGAGACCGTCCTGCTCAGCGAGTTCAACCGCGGCAAGCTGGTCTGGAAGGTCGACTGGCCCATGCGCTGGGCGTACGAGGGCGTCATCTTCGAGCCCAGCGGCGTGGACCACTCCTCTCCCGGGTCGTCCTTCGTGGTCGGCGGGCAGATCGTGCGCGAGATCTTCGACGGCGTGCAGCCGATCGGCCCGATGTACGCGTTCGTCGGCATCTCCGGGATGGCGAAGATGTCGTCCTCCAAGGGCGGCGTGCCGACCCCGGCCGACGCCCTGAAGATCATGGAGGCGCCGCTCCTCCGCTGGCTGTACGCCCGCCGCAAGCCGAACCAGTCCTTCAAGATCGCCTTCGACCAGGAGATCCAGCGGCTCTACGACGAGTGGGACAAGCTGGACGCGAAGGTCGCGGACGGGACCGCGCTGCCCGCCGACGCCGCGGCGCACTCGCGTGCGGTGCGTACGGCGGCCGGTGAGTTGCCGAAGACGCCGCGTCCGCTGCCGTACCGGACGCTCGCGTCCGTCGCGGACGTGACGGCGGGCGCGGAGGACCAGACGCTGCGCATCCTGCGGGACCTGGACCCCTCCGACCCCATCTCGTCCCTGGACGAGGCGCGGCCCCGGCTCGACCGCGCCGAGAACTGGATCACCACCCAGGTCCCGGCCGACGCACGCACCATCGTGCGCTCGGAGCCGGACACGGAGCTGCTGTCCTCCCTTGACGACGAGGGCCGCGAGTCGCTGCGGCTGCTCCTGGAGGGCCTCGACTCGCACTGGTCCCTCGACGGGCTCACGCACCTGGTGTACGGCGTGCCGAAGGTGCAGGCCGGGTTCTCCGCGGACGCGACGGCCAAGGAGCTTCCGCCGGAGATCAAGGTCGCCCAGCGGTCGTTCTTCGCCCTGCTGTACCGCCTCCTGGTGACCCGGGAGACGGGGCCGCGTCTGCCCACGCTGCTGCTTGCCGTGGGCGCGGAGCGGGTGCGGAAGCTGCTCGGCGCGTAACGCTGGCCGCTTTGGCTGTACGGGCTTGGGGGCGGCGCCCATTTTTATTGGGCGCCGCCCCCTTCGCGTACCGCGGACTGACCGCCGCTGCGCGGCGAAGTTTTCCCGCCCACCCGCCCGATTGCTCGGGGTAATCGGGTGGGTGGGTGGGAGATGTCCGCCGCGAAGCGGCGGGTCTGTGGAGGTGCGCGCACCCGCTGACGCAGAGATTGGCGCGGCGGATTGTCGGCGCGGGTCGTGGTCCGGCTGATGGCGCGGTGAGGGGCTGCATCCTTTGGACTACCGGGAGATCACTCCGGGGCAGGACGCCCGGGGCCCGGGGGCCGGACACCGTGGACGTATGAAGGAAATCATCTCCATCGTCGGATGGGTCGTCGGTATTCAGGGCGCGCTCGGTGCCGCCGGGCGGATCTTCGGGGACAACCCGTGGGGCCTCTTTCACAAGTGGTGGGACATCCCCACCCCCGGATACCTCGCGCTGTTCGTCGTGGGCGCCGCCCTCGCCGTCTGGGGCGAGACCGGCAAGAAGCGCGCACGCAGCAGGGCCTGAGGCGGCGCCGACTACGCGCTGTACTCGGAGTCCAGCTCCTCCTGGTAGCGGCCCCGGAAGTCACGCAGGTACGGGCGCAGCGTGCTCTCCGCCGGAGGGCCGCCCGCCTGGCCGGTGACGCCGTACAGGTCCATCAGGTACAGGCCGAACTGGCGGGCGTTCGGATAGTCGCCGAGCTCGCTCACGTACTTGCGGAACGCGGCGAAGTACGCGTCCTCGCGCGACACGTCGTCCGGAAGCCCGGATGCCTCGGGCAGCGGGCCCAGCTCCTCCGGCGCGTCCTCCGGCGCGTCTTCCCGCGCATCCTCGCGCGCCTCGCCCTCGGGAGCCTGCTCCTCGCGCGGGCCCGGAATCAGGTGCTGACCGCCGAGCGGGCGGGTGCGGCCGGGCCCCGCGGGGACCTGGAACTCGGCCTCGGGCCCGGCGTGGGCGGCGGCCTGGCCGTGCTCGTCGAAGTACGCCTGCTGCTGCTCCAGGTAGGCCTGCTCGTCGGCATAGGCCTGCTGGTTGGCGTACGCCTGCTGGTCCGCGTACGCCTGTTGCTCCGCGTACCACTGGTCGTGCGGCTCTTCAGGGACGTACGAAGGCTGCTGAGCCGCGAACCACGGGCTTACGTGCGCTCCCGCGGGCGCGGGCTGCTCCTGCTGCTCCTGCTGGTCGGGCTGCCCCTGCTGTTCGGGCTGCTCCGGCCGGGGCTCCTGCTCCCGCTCCTGCCCCCGCCCATGCCCGTGCTCGGCCCGCGGCTCAGGCGCCGCCACCAGCTCCGGATGCTGCGGCTCCGGCGCCACCGGCACCGGCGCCGGCGGGATCAGCGCGGGCTCGATGCCCGCCGCCGCGAGGCCCGCGGGTGCGGTCTCCGCAAGGGGTACGCCGAAGCGCGCCAGGCGCAGCGGCATCAGGGACTCCACCGGGGCCTTGCGGCGCCAGTTGCGGCCGAAGCGGGCCTGGAGGCGGGCCTGGTAGATCAGGCGGTCCTGCTCCAGCTTGATGACCTGCTCGTAGGAGCGCAGCTCCCACAGCTTCATGCGGCGCCACAGCTTGAACGTCGGCACGGGGGAGAGCAGCCAGCGGGTGAGGCGTACGCCTTCCATGTGCTTGTCGGCCGTGATGTCCGCGATCCGGCCCACCGCGTGCCGCGCCGCCTCGACG
>NZ_BMTR01000052.1 GCF_014649775.1 Streptomyces longisporoflavus
CAGGGCGTCGGTCACGAGATCCGCGCGCATGTGGTCGGCGATCGCCCAGCCGGCCAGACGGCGTGAGGCGAGGTCGATGACGGTTGCCAGGTAGCAGAACTTCCCGCCGTCGATGGGCAGGTAGGTGATGTCGCCGACGTACTTCGTGTTCGGCCTTCCCGCGGTGAAGTCGCGGCGGATCAGGTCCGGAGCCCTGGCGGCAGCCGGATCGGGGACGGTGGTGCGGTGCCGGCGGCGCAGCCGGACCCCTTCGATCCCGGACTCCCGCATGATCCTGGCGACTCGCTTGTGGTTGACCGCTTCACCGATCGTCTCCCGGAGTTCGGCGGTGATCCTCGGCGCTCCGTAAGTGCCGTCCGACTCCTGGTGCACCGCCCGTATCCGAGCGGCCAGTTGTGCCTCGGCCGCCTGCCGGGCGGCCCGGTCGGCGGCTGTCCGGCGCCAGTAGTAGAAGCTCGAGCGGCTGACGCCGAGGACGCTGCAGAGCCGCTTCACGCCGTAGCGGCGCTGAAGGTCGGCGACGCACTGGAAGCGGTTCACCAGCGCGTCTCCCCGGCGAAATACTTCGCCGCCTTCCGCAGGATTTCGCGTTCCTCCTCCAGCTCGCGGACCTTCTTCCGCAAGGCCGCGTTCTCCGCCTCCAGCGGGGCCGGCGGCTGGGCCGGTTCTGGCGTCCGGCGTCCGCGCGGACGGCTTGCTCCGGCAGCCCTCACCCAGTTCCGCAGGGTCTCCGGATTGATCCCCAGATCGGCGGCGACCGACCTGATCGTCGCCTCCGGCCGGGACTCGTAGAGCGCGACCGCGTCCGCCTTGAACTCAGGCGGGTAGTTCTTCAGGACCACGAGATGTCCGTTCTCAGATCTTCAGGATCCAGTGTCTCGTGTGTTCAACCTCAGGGGTCAAGGCCCAACCAACCCGTCGCCCGCTCCCCTGCACAGTCGGGCCCGGAGACGGTTGCCGACGTGTACGGACACGACGAAGCCGTCCGCCAGGTTCCCCCGCGGCGGACGGCTCACGTTCATGTGTCCAGAGATCAGAATCGGTGCAGGCGACAAGGTGCTCTAACCGCTGAGCTACGCCGGCCCGAAGCCGACGACGGGATTCGAACCCGCGACCGCCCCATTATGAGTGGAAGTAGCCCGCTCCTGCGCACCTGGACGTCTCCACCGTAGCTATCAGCGCACCGCGGTGCACTCCATTAACGCCGACCGCGAGCCGCGCTTCGATAAGGCGGCGCTCGTTCAAGTGCCGCGTGAGGCGCTCCGCCAAGGAGCCACCCGGCACGAGTTGCTCGAACCGCAGCCACCCGCCGGGCAGGGCTTGTTGCCTCAAGGGGCGGCCCACTGCCGGCTACGAGTCGGGCCTGCCGACGCGCACGCCGAACTCAGTACGTGACGAAGATGCGGCGTGCCTGTCCGTCCACCCGGATTCGGCCTCCGACTGGGATGACGAGTTGCGGGTCGGTGTGGCCGAGGTCGACGTCGAAGACTGCCATGGTGTCGGGGGCGTACTGGTGGAGAGCCCGTACGACGGCCTCTCGCTGTTGTCGGCGGAAGTCCGCCCTCTCCGCGGGGCCGAGCGGGTTCTCGAACGACCAGCTCTTCGCCCTGCCCATCAGCAGCGCGGGGAACTGTTGCAGCAGTCCGCGTTCGCCCATGCTGCGCAGGATGCGGTAGACCTCTTCGGCGCGCGGCATTTCCTCGGTGGTCTCCAGGAACAGCACGTTACCCGCGTAGGCATCGACCGGTCGCACCGCGCGATCGGCCATCAGCAGCCAGGAGATGATCTCCAGGCTGCCGCCCCAGCCGAGGCCTTCGACCACCCGGCCGCCGTTGTGCCAGTACCAGCCGTCGGCGGGTTCCAGTTCCGGTTCGGACTCGAAGGTGCTGGGGTCTTCCCAGGGGCGGTTGACGTCTCCGTACGAGCTGGAGGGGGTGAGTTCGTGCGCGCCCGAGGTGAACAACGCTGCCCGGAGGGACTCCTCGGTCTTCGGGTGCATCGCGCCGGGCCGTCCGAGCTCGACCATCACTGAGCCGCCGTGGTAGGCGACGATGCCCAGGTCCCGCAGGAACAGCAGCAGGTTGGTGTTGTCGCTGTAGCCGAAGAACGGCTTGGGGTGGGCGCGGAGGAGGGCGCGGTCCAGGTGCGGCAGGACGGTGATCTGGTCGTCGCCGCCGATGCTGGCGATCACGGCCTTGATGCCGGGGTCCGCGAAGGCCGCGTGAATGTCGGCGGCCCTTTCCCCGGGCGTGGCCCCCATCTTCCGCGTCGTCGGGTACTCGACGGGCTTGAGACCGAAATCCGCCGAGAGCCTGCGCAGGCCCAGTTCGAAGGGCAGCGGGAAGAGACCGGGCAGGCCCGAGGAGGGGGACAGCACCGCGACCCGGTCTCCGGGACGGGGTTTGGCGGGGTAGAGGGGATCAGTCATCCGGTGATCTTAGGAGGCAGGGTCGGGTGTGGTCGTCGACCACGGTTGTGCTTGGCGGAGTTCAGCCGGGGCGGCGCCCGCGCGAAGGGGCGTTTTGCGGCACCGTGTTGGCGGGCGGCGCGGCTCGGTCAGGGAGTACGCCCCTCTCCGCCCCGGGCCAGCAGCACCGCGTCGAGATCCTGGCGCACCCTGTCGGCCAGGTCGCCCTCCGCACTCAACGCCCAGTCCTGCAGCAGGCCGTTGACCAGAGCCGCCAGGATCCCTGCTGCCTGGTGGGCCGGAGGCGCGTACGGCAAGTCCGCGGTTGCAAGGAGCGGCGCCAGCACCGAACGTACGGCCCGGCGCTGGGCCGCGAATGACTCGCGGAGTCGTGTGTCCGCCAGTTCCGTGCCCAGCTGCGCCAGATGCCGCGCCGCCGTGTTCGGGTCGTCGGCGCCGGCTGTGGTGGTCAACAGCGCATCCCGGACGGCGGCCACCGGATCGCTGTGCGCCTCGCCGGCTCTGCGCATCCGGGCAACGAGCGCCTCGGTGCCCTGCGACATCATCGCCAGGAGGAGACCGTGCTTGGACCCGAACCTGCCGGCCACCGTACTGACGGAGACGTCGGCCTCTTCGGCGACCCGGGCGAGGGTGAAGCTCGGTCCGTACCGGCCGATGGCCTGCTCGCAGGCCGCCATCAACTCGCCGTCGGAGATCTTTTGGGGACGCCCCATCTAGTTATTGAACGACGGTTCACAAACTCTATCGAGAGCTCTGCTGCCGATCGTCGGGGCTGGCCTCAGCCGATCGTCGGGGCTGGCCTCTGCCGGACTCGGCGCAGGGTCGCCTGCCGGGCTCGGCGCCCAATCGTCTGGCGGGCCCGGCGCCGACCGTCTTCAGATGCCCGTACGCCCGCCGAGCCCGGACGCGTCTCCCGCGCCGCGCAGCAGGGTGTCCACCACGCGCGTGGCCAGCGCGTCCGCGTCGCCGCGCTCGCCTTCCGCTCCCTCCTTGGCAGCCTCGTGGATGAGGGCGTAGTAGACGCGCCGGGTCCAGTCGAGGTCGATGTCGGGGCGGAGTACGCCCGCCTCCCTGGCGCGGCGGAAGAGGCGGATGCAGGTGGCGCTGACCTCGGCGTGAATGCGGTCAGCCTCGGGGTGGGTGTTCTCGGTCGCGCGGTTCATGGAGAACGACCAGTCCGTCTTTACGCGCAGGACGTTGGCGGTGACCTGGTAGAGGGCGACGAGCGGCGGCGCGGCGTCCGGCCGTGCGGCGTCGACGGCGTCCGCGAACTGCCGGGCGGCCCAGCCGGTCAGCTCGTCGAGCAGCGCGTCCCGGGTGGCGAACCGGCGGTGGACCGTGGTGCGGGCGACTCCGGCGGCCTTGGCGAGTTGCTCCATGGTCGCCGCGGGGTTGGCGGCGAGGACGCGCTCGGACGCTTCGAGGATCGTTCGTATGGTCCGCTCGGTATCGGCCCGGAGGGAGCGCTTCACCGGCCGGTCTTTTTGCCTGTCGGCCTGCCGGGCCCCCTGCCCGTCCGCCTGGTCCGCCGGCCGGTCCGTCTCCGTCTGCTGCTTCTGCTCCTGCTTCTGCGCCGTCACGCCGACATGCTACGTCCCAACTCCACCAAGCGTCATACACGCGACACTAATGTCGCATGTCATGGGTGGTACGTGGCCTCGGACAAGTGCTGAAGGAGTTCCAGTCCCGCCGGCCAGTCACCGAGCCCGCTGTCGGAGTTGATGTGGCCGTGGCCGCCGACGAGATGTTCCTGCGTCTGCCACTGGTACGCGAAGGAGGCAGACGTCGCCGGGTCGCAGTAGGGGTCGTCGTCGCTGGCCACCATCAGACCCGGGCACGGCAGCGGACGTGCGGTCAGGTCCAGGAACGTGGACGCGGCCTCACGCGGGAATCCGGGCCCCCGCGGATCCGGGGGCGCGACCAGGAACGCCGCGACCCCGGCGGGCCGCACCCGGTCCAACCACTGCGCAGCCGCCCAGCAGCCCAGGCTGTGCGCCACCAACACCACCTGGTCGTCACGCCGTGACGCGATCTCGTAGGCGGTCTGAACCGCGGCAACCCAGTCCGTCAGGTCCGGCCTGTTCCACGACGCAGGCGCGATCCGGACCGCCGAAGGGCCCCACCGCTCCTCCCACAAGCTCTGCCAGTGACGGCCGTCCGAGCCGTCGATCCCCAGGATGATGACGTACGCGACCATAGGCTGTTACCGCCTTCCAATCGTGCCCCCAGCCGAACGAGGGGCCACCCGGGGGTGATTCTTTATGGCCCAGCGGAGCAGATCAGGCCCGGCAAGTGATCTCAAAGAAAGTGAGAGTGACAACGATGGAATCACTCGACGAGATCGACCGCGCCATATTGGAACTGCTCCAGACCGACGGCCGGTTGACCGGAGCCGAGGTCGGACGCCGCGTCGGACTATCGCAGCCGGCGGCCGGAGCCCGTATCCAGCGCCTGGAGAAGAACGGCGTCATCACCGGCTACCGCGCCGTCGTCGCCCCGGCCGCGGTCGGCCTGAACATCCATGCCGTCGTCCGGCTGCGCACCACCCACGCGCAACTCTCCGGAGCACTCGCTCTGGCCGCCCGTATCCCCGAGGTCGTCTCGACCCTTCGCGTGACCGGCGAGGACTGCCTGCTGCTCGACGTGCAGTGCTCGCACGCCGAACGCCTGGAACAAGTCGTGGACTCCCTCGCCCGCTACGGCTCGGTCACCACGTCCCTCGTACTGCGCAGCTATCCGGCCAAGCCGCTGCCGACGACGTAGCCGAAAACGCCGTCCGCCCAGGCGGCTAGCCGTTCAGCAGGTCCCCCAACACCCTCGCCACGAATCCGACCAGCGGCACGAAGACCAAGGCCGCTGCGGCTACGGCGAGGAGGAGGCCCGCGCTCATGTGGGCAAGCGCTCGGCCGCCGCGGGCTCTGCTGGGGTCTTGCGGGTCGTAGGTGACGTCCACTGACCGGTTGCGGCTGCGCATCAGGACGGTGACCGATGACGCGTGCGTCACGGGGGCGCCGTCGGCCGTCGTGAAGCGCAATACGGGGTTCATGGCCTGCTGCTTGGTCGACGTGCGGTAGTCGACGATCTCGCCGGGTACCGTCACCCCGCGGCGCCGCAGGATCCACGGATCGCGCAGGAAGAACCTCCATGCCACCGCCAGCAGTCCGGCGCCGAAGGGCAGCAGGAACGCGGTGGCGCCCAGCCAGGACACCTGGTCCGGTTCCTCGACGACCGCGAACAGGACGACGAGCAGCAGCACATAGGCGCACACCCCCACGCTCACCTTGGCCGCACGGTTGTCCAGGGCCGGCGGCGTGCGGGTCGTGGGCCCGGTGGTCACCAGTGCCGATCCGTCCGCCACCGGCGTGACGCCCTCCATGGCCTGCCGCAGCCCTTCGGCGAACGCGCCCACGGCGTTGCTGTTGCCGCTGCTCACCTGGAAGCCGTCCCCCGCGGTGTCGCCGCTGATCCGCAGCCGCACCGATGTCCTGCCGTCGCTCTCCACCGCGCCGACGGCCCGCAGCGGTATCCGCCACGTCGCGCGCCCCCGCACCACGCGCACCTCTCCGCTCTCCAGTCGCATGACGCCCCCGCGCCCCTTCAGCACAATCCGCATATCCCGCCCCATGGCGCAGATCCTAGGCCCCAACCGGGCTTTCGCCGCCTGCTGTTGCCTGCCACGCTCCGGGGCGCACACCTGTGGCGTTGCGGAAGAACACCGAGAAGTTGGACGCGTCGGGGAAGCCGAGCGCGCGGGCGCAACTCGCCGCGGTGAGCCCTTCGTGCGCGAGGAGCCGCTTGGCCTCCAGGACGATGCGGTCGACGATGTACGCCTTCGCCGTGCGGCCGGTGGCCTGCTGCACGGCTCTGGAGAGGGTGCGGGGCGCGTAGCCGAGGGCCCGGGCGTAGAAGGCGGCGCCGTGCTGTTCCCGGAAGTGCGCCTCGACGCTGGACCGGAACAACTGGAACGTCGGGTTCGCCGGACCGGCCTCGCCGTGCGGTGGCCGCAGCCGGGCGATGAGCGCGGAGAGCAGAATCCCGGGCAGCTCGGCCGCCATGTCGTCGGGTGGCGGCGCGGCGGATGTTTCGAGTACGAGATGGCTCAGCGCGGCGTCGACGTACGGCCGGTCGGCGTCGGGGATGCGCCACCGCGCGGCCAGGTCCGGGGAGGCGACGAGTTCGCGGGTGGCGCGGGTGACCGGCGCGGTCGGCATGAACAGCACCAGGTGCCCTGCCACGCCTGCGATGTCGTCCCATCGGTGCACCGCGCCGGGGGCGATCCACACCGCGGACCGCTCCTCGAGCAGGCGCCGCAGGAAATCGACTGTGACGGATCCGTGCCCGGCATCGACGAGGGCGAGAACGTGGAAGTCGGCGCGTTGTGTGCCGCCGTCGTTCAGGTCGCGGAGGCGGTCGAACGTCATCGTCTCTACGGCGACGGTGCCGGCGACGGCGACGCCGGCCCCGCTTCTAACCCCATCCCCGTCCCGGTCCCGGTCCCGGTCGCTGACAGGCTCGTAGGTCATCTGCCGGATCTCGGTCACGTGTCCAGTTTCCACCATGAGGCGACCAGTCATGCCGATGCCCCGCAGAAGCCACGGAGATTCACTTGAACCCGCAAGACACCTCACACCAACACCAACCTCACACCACTGATCATTGACCGAGGAAGTTGCGATGAGCACGACGGCGAATACAACGGCTAATACGACACAGCAGTCCCTGCTGCCCACTTACGACCACCGCCCGGGGGCCGGGCCGACCCTGGTGTTCCTGCACTACTGGGGTGGTTCCGCCCGTACCTGGGGCCCCGTGGTCGATCGCCTCGCGGGTCACGACGTACTCACGGTCGACTTCCGCGGGTGGAGCCGCTCGAGCGCTCTGCCGGGGCCCTACACGCTCCGCCGGCTCGCGGACGACACCCTCGCCGTGATCGCCGACGCGGGCGTCTCCGAGTACGTCCTCGTCGGACACTCCATGGGCGGCAAAGTCGCCCAGCTGGTCGCGGCGGCCCGGCCTGCGGGCCTGCGCGGACTCGTCCTCGTCGCTCCGGGTCCGGCGAAGCCCGCCGCGCAGGTCACCCCCGAGTACAGGGAGGGCCTCTCCCACGCCTACGACTCCGACGAGTCCGTGGCCGGCGCGCGGGACAACATCCTCACCGCGACCGAGCTGCCCGACTCGGTCAAGTCGCAGATCGTGGCCGATTCCCGGGCCGGCACCGACGCCGCCCGCACGGAGTGGCCGCTGCGCGGCATCGCGGAGGACATCACCGAGCACACCCGCATGATCAGCGTCCCCGCTCTGGTCATAGCCGGGGAGAACGACCACGTCGAGCCGGCCGGCGTACTCCGCGACAACTTGCTGCCCTACCTCTCCAGGGCCGGAGCCTCATCCACAGCCGGGCCCGGGGCCGACTTCGTGGTGCTCCCGCACACGGGGCACCTGATCCCGCTGGAGGCCCCTGCCGAACTCGCCGACGCGATCGTCGCCTTCGGACCGCTTACCTGACCGGGGCATCACTGCATGCGGGGCACCCAGGGGGCAGGCAGGGGCACGCGGCCGGTCGCTGCCCCGCGGTGCGGTGGTCAGCCCGTCGGGCGCCGGCACGGTACGCCGCATGATCATGCGGCGTACCGTGCCTCAGGTAGCGAACTCGCCGAGCCAGCCGTGCTGCAAGAGGTGATGGGGCAGGTACTCGGACTCGACCTCGATGGGGAACCCCCCGTCGAAGGCCAGGCAGGCCATGGCCAGCGGGCCGATCGCGATCGCGCCGTCGATGTCGCTCTTGCGGTCCTCGTTCAGGGTCCAGTACGCACGGTGCAGCTTCACCGCTTCGACCAGGGCCGCACCGAAGCCCTCCTCGTCCTTGATCACGAGTCGGTAGAAGAGATTGATCGGCGGATAAAGGATGCCGTCCAACAGGTCACGCGGGGCGACATGTGCCACTGCCGTATCGGAGGCTTCGAAGGTGGCCGTGAGTTTCTCCACCAGGCCCGGGCGCCGCAGCCAGTAGGTCTGCAGTGTGTCCACCCAGTGGTAGATGTACTCGTCGTACTTTCCTTGCCGCGCGCGCAACCGGTCGAGCGGGATCTCGCACAGCTGCGTCATGCGTTCCTGTTCGCGGCAGATGACAGCCAGCCAGAACGCCTGGAGCCAGGTGCCCGCATCAGCGGTCGGCAGCGGGCCGAGGGCACGCAGGCTGCGTATCTTGCGGTCGATCCGGCACTCGACGGTGCCTTCGCTGATGCCGGTGACGGCAAACAGGGCCGACCCCACCTGCATCGCCGTGACCGCCGCCTCCCACGTCTCCAGCGTCGCCGCCCGCGGGTCAAGCACACAACGCGCGCGCAGGTTCAGAACCGATGTGTCGAAAACCCCGTCGAGAACTGCCGTCGACTCCTCAAGCTGCGCGATCTCCTCGCCGAAGAAGCGACCCAGGCGTTGCGCATACGCTTCGGCCTCGGGTCCTGACGGCAGTCCGGGCCGATCGATGCGTACGGTCACGGATAAATCCCCTCGTTGGCGTCGAACCAGTGTCACGCAATTGCCGGAAGTCGGCTGGCTGGCGCGCTCCCGTCTGGCTAGCGTGTCGCGAGGCGCTCCAGGAGGGTCGCACTCCGGGCCAGCAACTCCCTTTCCTCCTCGGAGAGTTCGGCCTCGATGGCCTGTGCGAGCCAGCCCGCCCTGCGGCCGCGTTCCGCTTCGAGTGCGGCCCGGCCCGCGTCCGACAGCTCCACCAGCGTCTTGCGGCCGTCCGTGGGGTGGGCCCGGCGCGTGATCAGGTTCTGTTCCATGAGCAGGCCTACTGCCCGGGCCATCGACTGGGGGCGGACGCGCTGGTCGGCGGCGAGGTCGCTGGTGGTCATGGCGCCGTCGCGGTCGAGTGCGCCGAGCACGGCGACCTGGCCGAGCGGGATGCGGTCCTCGTGCTTGACGCGGCGCGTGAGCTTGCCCATCGCGGTACGCAGTTCTGCGGCGATGGCGGCGGCTTCCGGGGTGGGCATAGGGCACTTTACCCCGTGGCCGCTCGGCAACGCCGTGCACCTGACCTGCACGGAAGCGCCCTCAGGCACAGATGCACAGCCAAACTGATCAGCAAAGCTGTGCAGCATTGCTGTATGGTTTGGCGTTGTCGGGCTCAGCGCCAGCGTTGTCGCAGCCGGGGCCACGGCACACGACAACGGGGAGGAACTCCCATGTCCGCAGAGACAGCAGCAGTGGTGGCAGTAACAGCAGCAGTCCGATCGGTCGACGCCACCATCGAGACCGTCACCGCCCGCCGCATCATCGACAGCCGGGGCAACCCCACGGTCGAGGTCGACGTCGTCCTGGCGGACGAGTCGCTGGGGCGCGCGGCCGTCCCCTCCGGCGCCTCCACCGGCGCGCGGGAAGCCGTGGAACTGCGCGACGGGGACTCCGCACGCTGGCACGGCAAGGGCGTCGACCGCGCGGTGGCCCACGTCAACGGGGAGATCGCGGCGGCCGTACGCGGCCGGGACGCGGCAGACCAGGCAGGGCTCGATGCCGCGCTCGTCGCCCTCGACGGCACTCCGACGAAGTCCCGGCTCGGCGCCAACGCGATCCTCGGCGTGTCCCTCGCCGCCGCCAAGGCCGCCGCGGCGGCCCGTCGTCAGCCCCTCTACCGCTACCTCGGCGGCCCCGACGCCCACCTCCTGCCGCTGCCGATGATGAACATCGTCAACGGCGGCGCGCACGCCGACAATCCGCTGGACTTCCAGGAGTTCATGATCGCCCCCGTGGGCGCGGACACCTTCGCCGAAGCAGTACGCATGGGCAGCGAGGTCTTCCACACCCTGCGCCGCGATCTGCTGGCCGCCGGGCACAGCACCGGGGTCGGCGACGAGGGCGGTTTCGCGCCCGCGCTGCGTACCGCCGAGGAAGCGCTCGACTTCGTGATGAGCGCCATCGAGCGCACCGGCTACCGCCCCGGCACGGACATCGGGCTGATCATGGACCCGGCGTCGTCGGAGTTCTTCCGCGACGGGGTGTACGACTACGCGGGCGAGGGGGTCCGCCGCACGCCCTCCGAGAACGCCGACTACCTCGCCAAGCTCATCGACGCCTACCCGATCGTCTCCATCGAGGACCCGATGGCGGAGAACGACCTGGAGGGCTGGCGCGAGCTGACCGCCCGCGTCGGCGACCGCTGCCAGCTCACCGGCGACGACGTCTTCTGCACCAACGAGACGCTGCTGCGCGAGGGCATCCGCACCGGCGTCGGCAACTCCGTTCTGGTCAAGGTCAACCAGATCGGCACCCTGACCGAGGCGCTTGCCGCGGTGGCCACGGCCCACCAGGCGGGCTGGACCGCTGTCATGTCGCACCGCTCGGGCGAGACGGAGGACACCACCATCGCGGATCTGGCGGTGGCCACCGGCTGCGGCCAGATCAAGACCGGCTCCCTCTCCCGCTCCGACCGTACGGCGAAGTACAACCAACTCATCCGCATCGAGGAGGAGTTGGGAGACGCGGCCCGTTTCGCGGGCCGCTCCGCGCTGCGTCGGGCATGAGCAGCGGTCGGAGGTACGGGCGGTAGGAGAGGGAGCGGACCACGCGGCCCCCGATCACGCTCGGGGGCCGCGTGGCGTAGTGAGGCAGAAACCTCAGGCGCTCCGGCTGCACAGGTACTCGCGCCGCGCGACGGACTCAGAGCTCGCGAGACCCGGCGCGGGCACCCACCGGCCGCGGTGCGACCGGCGCGGCGGCGGACCGTACGGCGACTGCCAGGCAGGCCGACGGCGGGAGGGAGCGATCGACAGGCGGGCGGGCACGACCACCCAGTTCTTGGACATAGAAATACACCGGTTCCAGTGAGAAGACCGCAGCGGAAAGGAGCGCGGCGCACAGGTGCGACGCGCGATGGTCCAGCGCTCGGGGTGTCTCACTTGGTGTACAACGGCACGTCCTTGACGGAGGGGTCGGGAGGAGCTGGGAGGAGTTGGCTGCGGGCGGAAACACGGTAGGGGCACCCGGGAGCGCGGCTCCACTGATTTTCGGGCGGGGCGCACTTCCGGCACTTCCGCATGATCATCCAGCTTTCCCCGCCGCTTCCACCTCGTCCGCGGCATCGACGAAACCGGCACGTCGGGCACCGGCATTATCGTCGAGGGCCTGGGGTCCACCGACGGCACCGTCGCCCTCCGCCGGCTGAATGTCGGCAGCGAGATCGTCCATGCCCGGACAACGCTGCCAGGCTCGGCCGGACGCCGAACCACCCACCCGCCCACCCACCCAGGCGGTAGCATCCGACTGTCAACCTCATATCCCATGGCCTATGCCACGGGATATGGCGCACGACGGAAGGAGCGGCGAAGTGACCATCGGCGAACCGTGGACCATCGAGTCCATCCGCGACGCCCTCGGCAGCCCGACACTCGCCCAGCGCTTCCTCGGCGAGATCAACAAGGCGCCCGCGCACCAGCTCCTCACCGTGTTCGCCAAGTGGGAGCGCATCGCGAAGGACACCGTCGCCGCCTCCGAACGAGCCGACGAGATCATCGCCGCCGAAGCACGTGGAGAAGAACCTCCCGGCCAGTGGATCGACGGCACCCGGCGCATTCAGGAAGCAGCTGCACGAATCCGCCCTCAAGGCGCTGCCTGACCTGCCACCCTGGCCGGGTGTACTCGCTCCGCTACAAGCCCGACGTCGAAGCCGTCTGGGACTCGCTCCCCGATAAGGCACGCACCGAGTTCGACGCCGCCATCACAGCCGTCTGCGAAGACCCGTACAGCACGACGGAACCCCACCCCGACAACGGCGACGTCAAACGACTGCTGATCTGCGAGCACACCAGGGCTGTCCTCGTCGTCTTCGAAGCGCCCATAGAACGCATCCGCATCCTTGACCTCGCGTACCTCGGCTAGACGCGAAGGCGCCGCGGTCGCCCGAAGGCCGGGGCCGAGGGCTCCTCAACCTCACCCGGCGGCTCCTGGAGGCCGACATGCCCGCCTGCAGAGACCGCAACGGCGGGACGACCACCGTGCGGGACGCGGACGGGAACGAGACCGTCGTCGACTGCCTCGCCTGCGGCGGGAATGGGCTGATCGGGACGCTCGCCGATAACCAAGCGGCCCATTTGCGGCATGCTGCCCGCGTCCGCCGCTCCGGAACGGCGTATCGACCACCCGGCGCCTCGACAGGTCTGGTCCCACGGTTCCCCTACATCGGCGGCGCAGCACCTCAGAGCTCGACATACTGCACACATGGCTGACGACGAAGCAGTTCGCAATCTCCGTGAGCTCGGCGACCGAGTTCAGAGACGCCGCCACGAACTGGCCTTGAGCGTCGGGGACTTATCCAGGAAAGCATCCATCGGGCGTGATGCCGTCACAGGCGTAGAAGCCGGTAGGCCGATCGACGACAGGGTCTATCGCAAGCTCGACGCTGCACTCGAGTGGAACCCCGGGACCTGCATCAATATCGCCCAAGGTGCGCCACGCGCAGAGATCACAGAGCAAGAGATCGGCAAAGCCGTATTTACCGCCCTCGCCGAGCACGACGACATTCCGGCAGACCGCATCCGAGCCATCCGCGACTCCGTCATAGCCGACCTCAAAGGCCGCGGCCTCCTCTGAACCCGTACACGCCTGATGTGCACTGCCGTTACGTATCGGAGCGGCCGTGCACCAAGCTGCGGTGGGACCTGGCGGCCGAGCCGGCCGAGCTCGACGCCATCGCCGTCTTCGCCTCCGGCCAGTGCAAGGACGCCTCCGAGCATCTACAGGCCGAGGTTCGTTTCGTTCAAACTGGTTCCGTCCGGTTCGGATCGTTCGCAGCTCAAGTTCGATGTCGGAAAGGGTAGCGCCGAGGTATCGCGCGAGCGAGGCGTCGGCGAACCGCCGTGTACGACCTGTCGAGGTATCCCCCGGTAACGAGTGAGGAGCGGTTCGATGTTCCATGAGATGGCCCGCCAATGCGTTTCACCTTTACGTCGTTGGTGGGCCATCCGCCCAATCCCCCGTAGCGCGTTGGTCGCGTGCGCGGGTGCACTCGTACTCTTCACGACAGCCGCCGATACGCCACGGTCCACCGTTGAGATCCTCAGCGCCCAGAATGCCGGCGGCTACGTCGTGATGAGCGAACCCAGCATCCATCCTTGGGCGGGGACGTTTGGCTCCTACCTGCTGTGCGTGGAAGGCGAACATACGGTGGCCATCAAGCGAGTTCGCTACGAAACCCCGGTTCGTCCACTCGATGTTGATCTACTGCTGCGGGAAGTGGACACAGATGCGAGCGTGCTTGTGTCGATACTGGGGAAACCACCAGGGTTCACAGACCTGGAGAGTGGTGCGCGCCATGAGGTAGCCGGTAAATTCCAGCCGTTGCGCGCAGACCACGCTATCGAGCGGCCTTGTGGAAGTCCAAGGTACGGTCGCGGATTCACCGAACTTCTCTTTATCGTCAAGGTCGATCAGAGAGGCGGGGTGGTTGATCAGGTGCGAATCGACTATGCGATCGACGGGCACGCGGACGAACACACGTTAGAGCTGGAAGGGAAGATCGTTCTGTGCGGCGACGCCGTTGGGGATGTGGGCGCCCAGCTCTATTGCGACGAGACTCGACCACGCTGACATGATTGGGAAGCCACTCGCCTGCCACCGTGCAACCTCCAAAGCCGACTCTCTTCTTGTTGTCAGTGGTGGAGGAGATCATCGGGTTCCGGGGGCCCCGGAGGCCCTCCTCTGACCGGCGCCCCAATGGTGGAGAGGGGTGCGTCCCCCGCAGATCCCTCCGAATACGGCAAAGGGGCAGTCCACCCTCGTTGAGATGACTGCTCCATCCGGTGATTCCGCACGGCGGCCCGCTCCGCGGTCTCGCCGGGCTCGGCCATACCCGCCGGCGACTGCCACACCAGATCCCCCTCAGGAACCCGGCGGCGGATCAACAGCACCCGGCCCGAATGCACGATCACGGCACCCCGGCACCACTGCACCCGCGATCAAGTTTCTAGATCCTCCAGGAGCGGATCTGATCGGCTGCCGTAAATACATCCGCCTTGGCGGTCATCAACTGCTTGGTGAGGTCGACCAGTTCCCCGAAGGGCGCGTCGAGACCCTGTCCGGAGGCGTGCATGTAGGCGACGGTGATCGCGCAGGCGAAGCGGACGTTGTGGGCCGGCAGGGGGCGCAGCAGGGCGAGGGTCTGCAGCAGGGCCGCGGCGCGCCAGGAGGCGTCGGGGTCGTAGCCGAGGCGTGGCGGGTCGACACGGTGGCGGGCCACGGCCGCGACGAGTGCGGAGAAGTCTGACACCAGGGGCTGTTCGGGCAGGGCTGCTTCGTGCTGTTGCAGCAGCCAGGGCACGTCGATGTGCAGGGCGGGTGCCATGGGTCAGGCGGCCCGTCCCGTTGTGCCGGGGGTGGGCCCGTCGTCGATGCCGGCGGCCGCGATGGCGTCGGCGAGGTCGGGGTCACGGAAGGTAGCCTGGAACATCTCGGCGGCTTCCCGCAGCGCCCGGTGGCGGGCGATCTTGTCAGCCATCGCCTCACGTACGACGGCCTTCATGGTGGTGCCGCGTTCCTGGGCGAGTGCGCGCAGCTCCTCGAGCTCCTGGTCGCTGAATTCCACGTTGAGAGCGGGCATGCATGAACGGTACCGTCCCGGTACCGAGCCGTAAATACATGCAGGTCAGAGAGTATTACGTCAGGTACCTAACGGGTTCTGGGGCCGTGACCGGGGCCCACCACCGGGGACCACTCGCGGACCTCTGTCAGTTCGACGGCCGGGAGGTGGAAGTAGGGGTCGGCGGCCAGTACGAGGTCGAGGGCGGTGCGGTCCGGGACGTCGAGGATGAGCAGGGCGCCCGAGTCGTCCGCAAAGGGTCCTGCCGCGTGCAGCCGTCCGTCCGCGTGGAGGGCGGCGAGGGCGCCGCGGTGGGCGGGGCGGGCCGCGAGACGTGCGGCGGTGTGTTCGGCGTTGTCGGTGAGGAAGCGCAGTTCGATGGTCCACATGCCGGGGACGCTAATGTCCCGGACATGGGCGCGTCTGTATCGGGAGATACACCTCCGTGGCTGCCTCTCACCGGGATTCCGCTGCTTGCCGGGCTGCCGTCGGCGCGGTTGGCCGAGGTCTGGGCGGCATCCAAGGTGGAGCGTCATGCCCGTGGGGATGCTTTCCGGCGGGAGGGTGAGCCCGCGCACGACTTGGTCTTGCTGTTGAGCGGGTGCGTGGCGGCGACGTCGGTCACCGCGCAGGGGGCGGTCGCCCGGCACGGGGTCTGGGACCGTCCGTGTGCGCTGGACAAGACCGCGGTGATCGACGGACGCGGGCACACCGCGACGTTCACGGCTCAGACCCGGGTGAGCGTCCGGGCCCTGCCGCGGCTCGTCTTCTTGTCCCTCGTCGAGGACGTTGCCGTCGTACGCGGTCATGTTCTGCGGGTTCTGGCGGCCGAGGCCCGGCGTCAGCAGGAGCGTGTCGTGGCGTCCTTGCTGCCGGCGCCGGCACGGCTCGCCGCCTGGTTGCTGCGGTCCGCCGATCCGGCGGGCGTGGTGGACCTGCCCGCGTCGCAGCAGCAGCTCGCGGAGCTGCTCGGGCTCACCAGGGTCACCGTCAACCGGGCGCTGGGCACCTTCCGCCGGGAGCGTTTGATCGAGTACGACCGGCAGGCAGGGCGGGTCACGCTTCTGGCTCCGGAGCTGTTGCAGCTGCGTGCCTGCGCCGCCTGAGCCGGGGCTGGTTCAGGTGGCGCGAGGCCGCGCGGACGCACGGCGCTCAGGCGACCGCAAGCTCCAGCGCGGCAAGGCGCTGTGGTTCGGCGACGACCTCGACGGCGGTGATCAGGCCGCTGTCGGGTTCGACGGTGAAGGTGAGGACCAGGCGCAGGCGCCCGTTCGGGGCCATGGCCAGGCCGAGGGTGCCGTCCAGGAGGGCCGGGCCGGTGAACTGGGCGCGTCCGGTGGCTGCCATGGCGCCCTTGGCGACCGTGTGCGCGCCGAGGACGACGACCGGCTCCGGGGTCGGGATCACGGCCGGGTCGGCGGTGAGGACCACGTCCGGGTGGAGCAGGGCGACCAGGGCCTCGAAGTCGCCGGTGCGGGTCGCCGCGAGGAACGCGGTCACGGCCTGCTGCTGACGGGAGGCGTCGGGCGCGGCCGGGGTGGTGCCCCGGACGCGGCGCCGGGCGCGGCTGGCGAGTTGGCGGGCGGAGGCGGGGGTGCGCTCCAGGATCGCGGCGATCTCGTCGAAGGGGATCGCGAAGAGGTCGTGCAGGACGAAGGCGAGACGTTCGTCGGGCGTCAGGGTGTCGAGTACGACGAGCAGGGCGATGCCCACCGCGTCCGCCGCTTCCACCTCCTGCTCGGGGCTGGGGCGGCCATCCGGGCGGTCGGCGCCGTAGGCGGTCTCCAGCTCTTCCTCGCGGCGCGTGGCGCGGGAGCGCAGGACGTTGAGGCAGGTGCGGGTGGCGATGGTGGTGAGCCAGCCGCCGATGTTGGCCACCTCGCTCGTATCGGCGGCCGACGCGCGTAGCCAGGTCTCCTGTACGGCGTCCTCGGCCTCCGCGAGCGAGCCGAGCATGCGGTAGGCGACCGCGCGCAGGTGCGGCCGGTGGGCCTCGAAAACCTCGGCGCTCAGACTGCTCCCCGCACTCGTTTCAAGATTCTTTTCGTCCATCTGTCACATCCCCCACGGCGGCGTGTCAGAGCGGCAGAACCGAAGCTCGCACACCACGGCACACCACGACACACCACGAACCGACCAACTCAGGAGAACATCATGACTGTTGACGCCACGATCCTGGTCACCGGCGGTACGGGCACGCTGGGCCGCCACGTGCTCCCGCTGCTGCGGCAGGCGGCGCCCGCCCGCCCGGTGCGGGTGCTCAGCCGCAGCGCTCGGCCGGACACCGACGGGATCAGCTACGTCACCGGCGATCTGATGACCGGCGAGGGTGTCGCGGACGCGCTGGCCGGGGTGGACACGGTGCTGCACCTGGCGGGCGGCGCCAAGGGCGACGACGTGGTGGCGGGCCACCTGGTCGCGGCCGCCAAGGAGGCCGGGGTGCGGCACATCGTGCACATCTCGGTCATCGGCGCCGACCGGATGCCGATGGCGTGGTTCGCGACGCAGCGCGCGGCGGAGGAGGCGATCACCGGTTCGGGCATCGCGTGGACGATGCTGCGGGCCGCGCAGTTCCACGACCTGGTGCACCAGATGGTCTCCAAGATGGCCAAGCTGCCGCTCGTCCCCGCGCCGGGGATACGCCTGGAGCCGGTCGACGTACGTGATGTCGCGCAGCGCCTCGTCGAGCTGACGCTCGGCGAACCGGCGGGCCTGGTCGCGGAGTTGGCAGGACCGAAGGTGTACACGATGGACGACGTGGTCCGTTCCTACCTGGGCGCCACCGGCCGCCGTCGCCCCGTCCTCGGGATGCGGATGCCCGGCAAGGCGGGTCGCGCGTACCGCGAGGGCGTGAACCTCGCCCCGTCGGCGGACGCGGCGCACGGCGACCGGACCTGGGAGGCGTTTCTGGCCGAGCGGGTCGCCTGAAGACTCCGGGCCGCACCTCAGACCTCCGGTGCCCCGAACCTGATGCGCTCCATCAGATCAATCACGTAGTGAACGATTCCCACCGGGTTGTTCGTCGCGGCGAATATGCGGCGGTCGACGCCCAATTCGGGGTTGAAGTTGTGTGCGTGCACCAGGACGGGCACATCGACGTTTCGGGCCTCCAACTCACGCAGCATGCTGATCCCCGCCTGCGGATCTCCGTCACGGTCTATGTCGCTCAGGACGATGTCGTACGAGCCGTGCCCCAGTGCGACCAATCCCTCGTCGGTGGAACGAGCCGTATCCACGACCATGTCCATGGAGCGGAAGAGGCTGATCAAGGCGCCGTTGTGCTCGGGGTGATCGTCGACCCAGAGGATCCTGCCGCCCCTCAGTGTGTCGGCTGCATGCTCCAGTCTTCCCAGGACTCCACGCCTCATGGTCGGCGTCACCGGGGTATCGCTGTGCTCGGCGACTCGGTCGAGGATGTGAGCTGCCATCTCGACCTCGACCCCGAGAGCCCGCAGTGCGGTGACCCGGGGGACCAGGCTATGAATGATCGTCCCTCGCAACGACAGAAAGACGATGACGGCGAAGGCCACCCAGAGGAGACCGGGCAACGTGCCGATCAACTTGATCCATATCGCTTCCGGCATGAGGCCATGATCGGCCCTGCCTGCGAGTGCTGCAGAGCAAACGTCGGCATCGGTCAGATCCTCTGCACCCTGTAGCTCTGCACCTTGTAGCTCTGCGCCTTGTGAGGCAGCACGGCGGCGCGCCGCCCGGAGCGTGGCCCCGGGCGGCGTGTCGTGAGCGGCGGTGGCTGAGAGGCCCGGGCCGTCAGTTGCCCGTCAGACGCTTCTCGTCCTCGTCTCGCAGTAGTGCGCACCAGTCGCGCAGTGCCGTCTCCAGGGCGGCGGTCTCCTCCTCCGTCAGGTGCACGGAAGGAGCGAAGCGCAGTGTGTTCGGTGCGCTGGCCGTCGGGAGCACCCGGATGCGGTGTGCGCCGAGGAGGTAGCCCGCGGCGACATAGCCGAGGATGCCGCCCTGAGCGGCTCCGCTGATCGTCGGGGAGCCGGACTTGGACTGGTCGTGGAACTCGAGGCCCTGCAGCAGGCCCTTGCCCCGCGTGTCCTTGACGACCTCCGGGAAGTCGGCACGTACGCGGTCGAGCGCCGCGCGCAGCATCTCGCCACGCTCCACGACCTGCCGGTACGCCGCGCCGTCGTCCGCCTCGAGCAGTTCGAGCACCTTGAGCGCGATGGCGGTGGAGAAGCCGTCCTTGGCGAAGGTCGAGCTGTGCACCAGCTCGAACTCCCCGCGGTAGCGGCTCTGGTGGACCAGGACGACCGAGCTCTTGGCGATGCCGCCGCCCAGGCTCTTGGAGAGTACGTAGTAGTCGCCGCGCAGCCCCACGTGGGAGCTGGCGAGGAAGGCGCCGGTGCGGCCGAGGCCCGTCTGGATCTCGTCGATCAGCAGCGGGCAGTCCGCGGCGGCGGTCACGCGCTGGATGTGCGCCGCGGCGTCCCGGTCGAGGGCGCGGATGCCGCCCTCGCCCTGGATCGGCTCGACCAGGAAGGCGCAGAACGCGGGAAAGTCGCGCTCCACGACGTCGGCGACGCCGTCGGTGACCACGACATCCAGGACGCGCGCCTGCTCCCGTACGCCGTCCACGGTCTTGGTGAGTACGTCGGGCTGGTCGTGCGGGACGAACAGCGCCTGCGCGCCGAGGCCGCCGAACGCCGACCGGAAGCCGCTGTTGTGGGTGAGCTGGACGCTGCCCATCAGCTTCCCGTGGAACGAACCCTCCAGTGCGAGGAGCACCGGCGGGCGCGCGGCCACTTCGCCGTTGTGGCGGGCCACGGCGCCGGCCAGCTGCTCGAAGGCGTCCTGCGGCGACACGGCATCGGCGTCGCCACCAGCACCAGCACCGGCACCGGCACCAGCCCCGGACGGCGCTTCCGCCCCCGCCTTGCGGTACGCGGACTCCGCCACCGTGAGGCGGCCGTCCCTCGCCGCCTCCCGCGCCTCCTCGACGTGCGCCTCGATCTCGCCCATCAGCGCCGCGACCTTGAGTACGCGGTCGAACTCCGCGTGCTTGACGCCCGTTTCGATCGCCTCGGCGCCCGTGCTGGCGAAATGCGCGAAGTAGGGCTCGGTGGCTCCGGTCTCACGCGCGACGATTTCGTTGAGCTTTGCCGCAAGGCGGTTGGCCACGGGGTGACGCGAGAACTGGGCATAGACCGGGATACCGGAGTCCAGGACGGACTTGGCGTGGGCCGTGATCTCCGCATTGTTGTGGCCGAAGATCAGTGACGCGTATCCGCCGCAGTAGTCGGTGACCGGTATTTCATTTCCGTCGGCGTCGAGGTGGAAGACCGTGTTGCCTTCGGCCCGCACATATTCGACCCCGAGGCCCGAACTCGACAGCACGGTGGTCAAATACGGTTCGGTGAGCTGGGGTTCCGTTGCTGCCGATGCTGCTGCCGGCGCTGCTGCCGATTCCATCATCTCTCCTCCGGTGCGGGGAGGCGGACACGAGGCAGACACTCTCCCGTCCCCCGCTGTGCCACCACGTTTCGCGTGAGCCTAGGGAATGTCGGCAGGCGGGGAAACAGCCGCCGGTAATACGCCGGTAATCCTGTGCGCGCGGCGGATTGTGCTCATGCGATGGGCGTGCCGTGGGCGCCGTGGGCCTACTTTGAGCTGCGTTCTTCCGACTGTTCCGAGCGTCGCAACAGTTCCGGCCACCGCGGCCGTTGCGGCCGTTGCCGCTGCTTCGGACATTGCGACTGGCGCACATGAATCCCGGAAGGTCGCGCACCGACTACGAGGAGCGGCTCGGCATGAAATCTCGCGCAGAAGGCCACGCGGTCGTCCTGGGGGCCGGTCCGGCCGGCCTCTTCGCGGCCCGGGTACTGGCTGATGTCTACGGGCGGGTGACCGTCGTGGAGCGGGACGATCCCGCCGACGAGCAGCGGCGCGGTGTTCCGCAGAGCGGACACGCGCATGACTTCCTGGCCCGCGGCTACCAGATCGCGGAGGAGTTGTTCCCCGGTGTCGGCGGCGAGATGGTGGCCGGCGGCGCCCACCCCGCCGACATCGCCAGGGACGTCCGCTGGGTGATCGGCGGCCATCCCCTGGTCAAGAGCGAGTCCGGGCTCTCCACCGTGATCAGCTCCCGCCCCTTCAGGGAGCGCCACCTGCGCGCCCGCGCCGAAGCGCTCCCGCAGGTGACCCTGCTCGGCGGGCGGGACGTCGCCGGGCTCTCGTTCACCGGTGACGGGAGCGTCGTCGACGGGGTGTTCCTGGGACCCGGCGGCTCCGGCGGCTCCGGCGGCTCCGACGGAGGCGAGAAGCTCGCGGCCGACCTCGTCGTGGACGCCACCGGGCGGGGCTCGCGCACCCCCGTATGGCTGGAGGAGCACGGCCACGGGCGGGTCGAGGAGGAGAAGCTCAGGGTCGACGTGGGGTACGCCACCCGCTTCGTACGGGCGCCCGCCGACGCTTTCGGCGGGGACGTCTGCATCAACATCGTCGCCACCCCCGACTCCCCGCGCGGCGGATCGTGCCAGCGGGTGGAGGGCGACCGCGCCGTGGTGACGCTCTACGGCGTGCTCGGTGATCACCCGCCGACCGATGCCGAGGGCTTCAACGCCTTCGCCAAGTCCCTCGCGGCCCCGGACATCTACGAGATCCTCCAGGCCGCCGAGCCGCTGACCGAGGCACGGCGCTACCGCTTCCCGGCCAGCCTGCGGCGGCGCTACGAGCGCATGGACTCCTTCCCCGGCGGGCTGCTGCCGATCGGCGACGCCGTGTGCAGCCTCAACCCCCGCTACGGGCAGGGGATGGCGTTCGCCGCCATGCAGGCCATGGCCCTGCGCGAGCACCTGCGGCAGGACGGGCAAGAGCGGGTCGGGCAAGAGTCGGACGCGGCGGCATACTTCCGGCGGCTCACCGAGCAGGTCGTCGATCCGGTCTGGACGATGACTCAGCTCAGCGACCTGAGCTTTCCCGGCGTCCAGGGCGAGCGGACGCCGGAGACGCTGCAGGCGCTCGAACTGGTGGGCCGGACCCAGATCGCGGCCACCCTCGACGGTCCCCTGACCCTCAGCTGCCTGCGGGTCTTCGGGCTGCTCGACCCGCCGACCGTGCTCATGGATCCCGCGATCCAGGAGCGCGTACAAGAAACGCTGTCCCGTCTTCCGGCTTGAACCGGCTCCGGAACAGAACGCAACCCAGAAACCGATAGGGGAAATTGAGCATGGATCTGGAGTACGCAGGCAAGTCGGTCGTGGTCACCGCGGCCGGCCGGGGCATCGGAGCGGCGACCGCGCGCACGTTTCTGGCGGAGGGCGCGCGCGTCCTGGGCGCGGACCTGAACGTGTCCCCGGAGCTCAAGGAGAGCGGCGCGCTCACCTTCGAAGGCGACCTGACGACCGAAGAGGGCGCCAAGCTGCTCGCCCAGCGGGCGGCCGAGGAGTTCCCGGACGGCGTCGACGTCCTGGTCAACGGCGTCGGCGGCCTTGCCGGCATGCCGATCACTGGCCTCGACGGGCTCACCGAGGAGGTCTGGCAGCGCGGCTTCGACCTCAACCTGAACTCGGCGGTCCGGGTGACCCGTGAACTGCTGCCCCAGCTGCGGGAGTCCGTGGTCACCATCGCTTCCAGCGTCGGCCGCTGGCCGAGCCAGGGACCGTACTTCTACGCGTCGTCGAAGGCGGCTCTGCGGGCGTGGTCCAAGAGCCTCGCGGACGACCTCGGCCCGCGGGGGATCCGCGTCAACTCGGTGTCCCCCGGCCTGATCACGACGCCGCTGTGGGACGAGTACGGGCCCCGGCTGAGCAAGGAGTGGGGCGTCGAGTCGTTCGAGCAGTTCGCGGAGGAGTTCCCGGCCATGGCTCACGTCACGTCCGGCCGATGGGGCACGCCGCAGGAGGTCGCCAACCTGATCGTCTTCCTGGGCTCCCCCGCGGCCTCGTACATCACCGGGGCCGACTACCTCATCGACGGCGGCATGGAGAAGGTTCTCTGAGCTCGTAACAACCAGACATGGCGAAGGCGGGCTGCGATCGCAGCCCGCCTTCGCCACGCGGTTCTCATGTGCGGCGCGACACCGGTATCACGTAGCGGCTGAAGAGGAGTTCGCGCAGGACGTCGTCGCCGCCCTCGACGATCGACACGTAGCGCATGTCCCTGAGCAGTTTGCCGATCGGGAGTTCGTTCGTGTAGCCGAGTCCGCCGAACATCTCGGAGCCGGCGCTCGCGATGCTCCAGCCCGCCTGGCCGCAGAAGAGCTTCGCGGTGAGGGCGGACTTCAGCGTTCCCTTCCGGGAGAAGACCTTGGCGGCGTCGGGGCCCGCCATGATCTCGTCGTACTCGCGGGCGGCCTTCAGGCAGTGGCTCTTCATGACGTCGATCTGCATCTCCATCTGTCCCAGCTTCTGCGCGAGGACCGGGCTTTCCAGGAGAGTGCCGCCGCGGAACTGCTTCTCCTTCGCGTACGTCATGCAGTGGTCCCGTATCCGCCTCGCGATGCCGATCGCGCTCGCCGCGATGAGGGTCCGGCTCGCGTTGAGCCCGGTCTCCAGGACCCGCAGGCCGGAGCCGGACAACTGGTTGGCGGCGGGCACCCGGCAGTTGTCGAGCTTCACCGAGTACGTGTACGAGGCGCGCAGCCCGATGACGTCCCAGCGCTTGACGATCTCGACCCCCGGCGCGTCCCCCGGGACGACGACCGCGAGGTACTCGTCCGGGTCGTCGGCGGCCTTGGCGATGACGAGCAGGAAGTCGGCGAACTCCGCGTTGGTGGCGAAGAACTTCTCGCCGGTCAGGACGAGATCGTTCCCGGACCGGGCGGCGACCGTCCCGATCCTGTTCAGCTCGCTGCCGGCCTCGCGTTCGCTGCCGAGCGCGGCGCAGGACGTGCCGCCGGCCGCCATGGGCTTCAGATAGCGGTCCTTGAGGTCGTCCGATCCGTAGAGCCGGACCACCGAGCTGCCGAGGATCGACACGAGCAGCGTGAAGGCCACGCCGGCATCGCCGTACGCGATCTCGTTGACGATCTCGACGCCGTCCTCCAGGGAGAACCCGCGGCCCCCGGACTCCTCGGGCAGCCACCAGTTGGCGAGTCCCGTCGCACGGAAGTCCTCGTACAGCTGCAGGGGTTTCTCCGACAGGGAGTCCAACCGCGTGTCGTCACCGCCCAGTTTGTTATTGACGAACTGTCGAAGAATCTCCAGGTCTTGAGGTTCCATTGCAGCAATTTAACGCCGGTCACCCACCGTCCGGGCACCCTTGCGGAACACCCGCCGATTACCGCTCGATTACCGGTCGGAGAGCAGCCGCAGAGCAGCCGGAGAGCGTCTTGAGAGCAGCCTTCACCATTTATCCTCCATCCTGATTGCACGTCTTCTTGCCACCATGAAGCGGATATCAGGGCTTGAGATCCAGGCGTAGCGGGAGCAGATCGGCAGCGGAAAGGGAGACACGGCCTTATGAGGTTCGATGACCTGTACATCACCGGAGTCGGCGTCCACATACCCGGCCGGGTCGCGGTCGCGGATGCCGTGGAGCGCGGCGACTTCGACGAGAGGCTCGCACGGCAGACGGACCTGGCCTCCATCGCCGTATCGGACGGTGTGTCGGCGCCGGAGATGGCGGCCGAGGCCGCCCGCACGGCACTGCGGCGCTCCGGCACCGTGCCCCTGGACGTCGACCTGATCCTGCACGCCGACGTCTACTACCAGGGACACGACCTGTGGGCCCCCGTCTCCTACATCCAGCGTGAAGCCGTGGGCAACCGCTGCCCCGCCATCGAGGTGCGCCAGCTCTCCAACGGCGGCATGGCGGCCATGGAACTGGCCGCCGGCATGCTGAGCGGCGGCCTGCGCAACAGCTCGGCCCTGCTGACCACGGGCGACCGGTTCTGCGAGCCGGGCTTCGACCGCTGGGGAGGCGACCCGGGCACGGTGTACGGCGACGCGGGCACGGCGCTCGTCCTCTCCCGCCAGCCCGGCTTCGCGCAGCTGCGCAGCCTGTGCACGGTCTCCGAGCCGGAGTTGGAGGAGATGCACCGGGGCGACGACCCCTTCGGAGCCGAGCCGTTCGAGGTCCGCCAGCCCATGGACCTGGAGGCCACCAAGCAGGCCTTCATCAACAAGGTGGGCGTCTCCTACAGCGTCGCGCGGGTACGGGCGGGCCAGGCGGAGGTGCTCAAGCGGGCGCTCAACGAGGCCGGCTGCGAGCTGTCCGACATCGACTGGTTCGTGCTGCCGCACTTCGGGCGCCGCCGCCTCACGCAGACCTTCCTGCGGCCGTGGAGCCTTGACCCGGCCGCGACCACCTGGTCCTGGGGCAGGACCGTGGGGCACCTCGGCGCGGGCGACCAGTTCGCGAGCCTCGCCTACCTCGCCGAGTCGGGCAGCGCCAAGCCCGGTCAGCGGATCCTCCTGGCGGGCATCGGAGCCGGGTTCACCTGGTCGTGCGCGGTGGTGGAGATGCGGCGGGCGCCGTCGTGGGACAACGCGTAGGCGAACCGGCCGAGAGAGTTCCACGTTCTTCTCACGCGTCTTCCGGCACAAAAGTCCGGGAAAATCTCCGAGGCCGGTAACGGGACGCTCCTCGCGCGCGACAGAACACATTGTTACCGGCGCATGGTTGCTCCTGATTAGGGTTTCCACCGGTGCGGAGCAGTTATTCGGAAAGCCTCATTCCGGTGGGAGAAATCAGTGTTTACAGAACCGTCCGACGGCGAACTTCAGGTGGACAGGATCGCGGTCGTCGGTATGTCGTGCTGGGCGCCGAACGCGGCTGACCCCACGGCCTTCTGGCACCTGGTGAGCACTGAGACCCGTTCGGCGCCGGCGGGCTCCGGGGAGGACGAGGACGCCGGCGGGGCGGACAGGGTCGGTGGGTCGGCCGGGGCCGACGGGGGCGGCGGGGCCAGCGAGGCGGCGGACGCGTTCGACGCCGAGTTCTTCGGGCTTACCGCGAGCGAGGCCGAGGGCCTCGACCCGCGTCGGCGGCTGCTGCTCGAACTGGCCTGGGAAGCGCTGGAGGACGCCGCCATCGTCCCCGCTTCGCTGCGCGGCACCCCGGCCGGGGTGTTCGTGGGGGCGCCGGGTGGTGCGGGGAAGGCCGGTGGTGCGGGGGACGCCGGTGGTGTGGGCGCGGACCAGGATGCGAGCGCGGCCCCGGACACGAGCGCTGCCCGCATCGCCCGCAGCCTGGGGCTCTCCGGGCCGAGCCCGGCCATCGCGCCGGGCCCTTCCTCCTCGTCGGCAGCCCTGCAGCGGGCCTGCGAGAGCCTGCGCGGCGGCGAGATCACCACCGCACTCGTGGCGGGGCCGCTCGTACACCCCTCACCGGACGGCCGTACGCCCGACGCTCTCGGTGGCCGGGGCGCCGCGGTCGTCGTACTCAAGCCCCTGAACCTCGCTCTGGCCGACGGCGACCGCGTGCACGGCGTGATCGCGGACAGCGTCGCAAGCACGGGTAGCGTCGCGAGCGAGGACGAGAGGGGCGGCCGGGGTCCTGCGGTCGACATCACCGGTCTTCTGAAGGCGCTGCTGAGCATGCGCCACCACGGCAGCGGGGATTCTCCTCGTGACGAGAACACGGGCGTCGTCGAAGAGGCTCCGGCGGTCGAAGGGGGTCCGGCGAACGACCAGGCCGCGAACCTCGACCAGGCGGCCGAGCCCCTCGACCGAGCCCAGTCCGCGGGCGGCAGCGCCCCCGCCGTATTCCCGTGGCCGCTGTCGGGCCGTACCCCCTCTGACCTGCGCCGGCAGGCCGCCGCGCTGCTCGCCGGGGTAGAGGACGACCGGGCCGGGAGCCCGCAGGACATCGGCTGGTCACTGGCGAGCGGACGCACCACGTTCTCCCACCGCGCCGTCGCGGTCGGCAGCAGCCGGGAAGAGCTGCTCGCCTCGCTGCGGGAGGTGGCCGACGGACACACCTTCGCCGGACCCGTCACCGACCCGGACCGCACCCGCACCGTCTTCGTCTTCCCCGACGCCTCGGACGGCACCGACAGCTCCCGCCTGGCGCGGTCGGCGGCCGAACTGTGGCAGGCATCGCCTGTCTTCGCGGCCCGCATGGCCGAATGCGCCGACGCGATGGCCGAGTTCGCCGACTGGAGCCTCGCCGAGGTGATCCTGGGCGCCGGGAGCCGAGGCGCCGAAGGCCTCCCGTCGGCCGACTCCGACTCCGACTCTGACTCCGACTCTCCCGAGGTCGCCCGGGCCGTGCGCTTCGCGCACACCGTGGCACTCGCCGAGGTGTGGCGCTCGTACGGTGTCGTCCCCCACCGGATCGTGGCGGAGACCGGCGGAGCGGTGGCCGCCGCCTGCGTCGCGGGTTCGCTCTCGCTGCGCGACGCGGTGCGCGCCGTCACCTCCGCGTCACGGCTCCCTGTGCACCTGTCGCCCGACGACGGCTCCATACCCTGCCACCTCGTGTCCGGAGACGGCCTCCAAGACGCCGTTCGTGCGGTCCTGGACAACGGCAGCACCGTCTTCGTGGAGATCTCGCACCATCCGGCGCTTGCCGGTGAACTGATGCGCGCCGCGGCGGACATGGACCGCTCGTGCGCCGTCATCGGTTCCCTGCGCAACGACGAGCCCGCCTTGCGCAGGCTGACGACCTCACTGGCACAGGCGTACGTGAAGGGCGTGGCCGTCGACTGGCGGCACGCCTTCGACGGCGGCGACGCGCGGCGCGTGGACCTGCCGGTCTACGCCTTCGCGCGCAGGTGGCGCGAGGAACGGACGCCGCCGCGCCGGCGTCCGGAGCCACCGGTCCAGCGGGAGGGCACAGGCACCCAGCGGGACAGCAAGGAACTGATACGGCTCGTCCTCGCCACCGCCACCGCTGTCCTGGACGACGAGCAACTCGGCCTCGCCGAAAAGAACTTGTCGTTCAAGGACCTCGGTTTCGACTCGCAGTCCGCCCTGGCCGTGACCCACCAGCTCGCCGAGGCGACCGGCCTTCAGCTGCCCGCCACCCTGCTGTTCGACCACCCCACCCCGGAGGCGGTGGCGGGCTATCTGGAGGACCTGCGCAACGGAGTCACCAGAAAGCCGAGCGACACTCCGGCCAAGGCGGGTCCGGCGACCCCCCGCCGGACCCGCCAGGACGAACCGATCGCCATCATCGGCATGGCGTGCAGGTATCCCGGCGGAGTCACCTCGCCCGAGGACCTGTGGCAGCTCGTGGCCGAGGGACGCGACGTCATCTCGCCCTTCCCCACCAACCGCGGCTGGAGCGAAGACCTCTACGACCCGGACCCGGCGAGCTCCGGGCGCAGCTACACGCAGAGCGGCGGTTTCCTGCACGACGTAGGCGACTTCGACGCCGCGTTCTTCGGGATCTCGCCCCGGGACGCCCTGGCGATGGACCCGCAGCAGCGGCTGATGCTCGAGACATCCTGGGAGGCCATCGAACGCGCGAAGCTCGACCCGCGCACCCTCCACGGAACTCCCACCGGCGTCTTCATCGGTGCCATGGCCCCCGACTACGGCCCCCGTATGCACGAGGCCACGCAGGACATCGAAGGACATGTACTGACCGGCAGCACGGCAAGCATCATCTCCGGACGCATCTCCTACCAACTCGGCCTGACCGGGCCCGCGCTCACCATCGACACGGCCTGCTCCTCATCCCTCGTGGCACTGCACACGGCCATGCGTTCCCTGCGTGCGCAGGAGTCCGGCCTGGCGCTGGCGGGCGGCGTGACCGTCATGGCGACGCCCGGCATGTTCGTGGAGTTCTCGCGGCAGCGGGGGCTGGCCACCGACGGCCGCTGCAAGTCCTTCGCCGCCGCCGCGGACGGCACCGGCTGGGCCGAA
>NZ_BMTR01000053.1 GCF_014649775.1 Streptomyces longisporoflavus
TTGCAGGAAAGTCCCACGCCACGCCGGGCGGAGGGCGAATACGGCGGGACTTTTCTGCATTCCTGCGTGGGGCCGGGGGGTGGGGCACCAACTTTGGCAAAGTTGTGTTCTGGCAGGCGGGGGGCGCGCGGCGTGCGCGATGCGCCGTCTCGGGAGCCGGAGTCGGAGTCGGAGCCGGAGTCAGGTACCGGCACCCGGCACCCGCTGGGGCGACCCGCTCGCGACTGGCGGCTGCCACCCCGGGCATCGCCTGGCGCGACCCGCTGCTGTCTGGCGGCTGGCGCGCCCCGCTCTCAGCTGGCGACTGCCGCCCAGGGCGCCGGCTGGCGCTGCCCGCTCTCGCCTCGCGTCTGCCGCCCGGGCGCCGGCTGGAGCGCCCCGCTCTCCCCTGGCGGCTGCCACCTCGGGCATCGGCTGGGGCGGTTCGCTTTCGGCTGGCGGCTGCCGCCCCGGGCATCGGCTGGCGCGACCCGCCGCTGTCTGGTGGCTGCCGTCCGGGCACCGAGCCGTCGCTCTCTGCTGGTGGCTGCCGTTCTGGGTGCCGGGGCCCGACTCTCGCGGGGTTGCCGCCCCTCCAGCGCCACGGGCGCCCCCCGGTGGCGACAGACCGTTCGCTTGCCGGACAGGCGCCTGCTGGAGGGCCCGGCATCTCATCCCTGGGGGCGCATCGCGCGTGCCGTGCGCCCCTCTTCTCTCGAAACGCAACTTTGCCAAAGTTGGTGCCCCACCCCCCGGCCCCACACCGGAATGCAGAAAAGTCCCGCCGTACTCGCCCTCCACCCGGCGTGGCGTGGGACTTTCCTGCAAACCCCGGCGGTCGGGCGCGTGGCCCGCCGACACCGGCTGACCTCGACGATCCGGTCGTCAGTCGCTTGACGAGACCGGCACCGGTTCCCGGAGCGGCCGCGCGCCCCTCACCCGCTGATGGCAGCCGCCCCCAGCGAACCAGGGCTTGACGCTTGACGAGATCAGCGCCCGTCCCCGGAGCGGCCGCGCGCCCCTCGACCGCTGGTGGCGGCCACCCCCGACGAACCAGTCCGCAGCCGCTTGACGAGACCCGCACCCCGAGCCAGCGGGCTGCGCACCTCATCCTCCGCCGGTCGGCCCCGACGGACCAGTCCGCACCCGGCAGGAATGCAGTCGATCCCACGGCGCCTGGTCGAGAGTCCCGCCCCCGGGCCGTCCGGTCGTCTTCCCTCGCGCGGTGGAGGGGCGGGTGTCAAGGGTGGAGCGGAGCGGAATCGGCGCAGCCGACGCGACGTAGGAGCGCCCTTTACGCCCGGCCCGGAACCGCCAAACTCCCGAGAACCGGACGGCACCGGCAACCAATTCAACTCCGGTCCAGCACAGCCCCGCCGCGCCCCCACATACGCACCGGCGCCGTAACCGCCGCCGCCAGCACTGCGATACATCCCCCGAGCACCATCACCACCGTGGTGGACGTCGCGTCCAGCACCGTTCCGCCTGCCAGCGCGCCGAGCGAAAGCGTCGCCTGGAACGACGACGTGAACAGCACCGTCCCCGCCTCGGGCGCATCCGGCGCCGCCGTCGCGAACCACGTCTGCGAGCAGACCGGCACCGCTCCGTACGCGGAGCCCCAGACCAGTAGCAGCACCAGCGCGCCGAGCCTCCCCGTTGCGAGGACGGGGAGCAGCAGCGTTGCGAAGGCCAAGAGGCACGCGGCCGCCGTGTACGTGAGGCGCAGGTCCCGCCGCACCCACGTACCCGCGAGGAAGTTGCCGGCGATGCCTGCGACGCCGTACGCCAGCAAGAACAGGGTGATCGTCCGCGGGCCCGCATGTGTCACCTCCGCCAGGAACGGCGTGACGTACGTGTACGTGCCGAAGTGGGCCATCACCACGAGGAACGTCGCTGCCAGACCGACCCTGACGCGAGGCGTGCCTAGCAGGCCGCGAAGAACCCCCAGCCGGGTGACCTTCACCGGCGGCAGGGACGGCACGGACACCACCAACGCGGCGAGTACGACCAGCGTCACGACACCCATCACCGTGAACACCGCCCGCCAGCCAGCGAGTTGGCCGAGCAGAGTACCTGCCGGCACCCCGATCACCGAGCCGAGCGGGACCGCGGAGAAGATCACGGCGGTCGCCCGGCCGACCTGCGCCTCGGGGACCAGGCGCGATGCGAGGCCCGCGCCGATGGACCAGAAGGCGCCGATGACGAGGCCGACGAGGACGCGGGAGACCAGCATCAGCCAGTAGCCGGGCGCCACGGCGGCGAGGAAGTTCGCGAGGGCGAGCACCAGGATCAGGGCGCAGAGCATGCGGCGCCGGTCGACGCGTCCCGTGGTGACCGTCACGGTCGGGGCGGCGACGGCGGCGAGGATGCCGGGCAGGGTCATCATGAGCCCTGCCGTGCCGTCCGAGATGCCGAAGGTGTCGCCGATGGGTGTCAGCAGGCCGATCGGCAGGATCTCGGTGGTGACGATGGAGAAGATCCCCAGCGTCACGGCGATGACGGCCGGCCAGCCGCCGGGGTGCGTGCGACGCCCGGAGGGGACGTCGGTGGACAGGGGTGGCGTGGTGGGTGCGGGCATGCTCCCGAGTTCAGCAGCGCCGCCCGGCCCCGGTCCGGCAGGTCCGCGACATCAACGCGCCGCGACGAGGGTGACGCCGGATTCCCGCTACACCAACGCGCCGCAGCAAAGATGACGTCGATTCCCGCGACACCATCCGCACCGCGGCAAAGGTGACGCCGGTCCCCGCGCGCCACCCACCTCGCCCCAATGCAACTCAGTGCGTGACCGCAGGCTCCGGTTCCGTCGCACTCGCCTTGCTGCCGAAGTGGTTGAAGGCGAGGTTCAGGGCCACTGCCAGCAGGCAGCCCGTGGAGATGCCGGATCCCAGGACGATCTGGGCCCAGGCCGGGAACGCGTCGTAGAAGCCGTCCGACAGAGCGGGGGCCAGGCCCGCGCCCAAGGTGACCACGACGATCAGGGCGTTGTCGCCGCGGTGCAGGTCGGCCTGGAGCAGGGTCTGGATGCCGCTGACCGCGATGGAGCCGAAGAGGAAGAGGCTGACGGCGGCCAGGACCGGCATGGGGACGACCGAGATCAGTGCCGCCGCCGCGGGGCTGAGGCCGATCAGGACGAGGATGGCGCCGCTGAGCGCCACCACGAAGCGGCTGCGCACCTTGGAGATCACGACCAGGCCGATGTTCTGCGCGAACGCGCTGGCGTGGAAGGCGTTGAAGAGCGGGCTCAGCGCCGAGCCGAGCGCGTCGGCACGCAGGCCGCGCGCGATGGTCTTCTCGTCGACCTCCTTGTCGACGATCTTCCCGAGGGCGATCATGTCCGCCGTCGACTCCGTCAGAATCACCAGCATCACCACACACATCGAGATGATCGCCGGGATGTTGAACTCCGGTGCGCCGAAGTGGAGCGGGGATGGAATGCCGACCAACGCCGCGTCGTCGAGCTTGGAGAAGTCGGCCAGGCCCATCGGGATCGCGAGCAGCGTGCCGAAGATCATCGCGAAGAGCATGCTGATCTGCTTGAGGAAGCCGCGCGTGAAGCGCTGGAGCAGCAGCATGACCAGGACGGTCGCGCCCGCGAGGCCGATGCTGCCCGGCTGCGGGGTGCCGCTCGGCGAGTCGTCCACGATCCAGTCGTACGCGACCGGGATGAGCGAGACGCCGATCAGGGTGATGACCGATCCCGTCACCACCGGCGGGAAGAAGCGGACCAGGCGTGAGAAGTACGAACTGACCAGGAAGCCGAAGACGCTGGAGACGATGATCGCGCCGAAGACGACCGGCATGCCCGCCTCGACACCGCCCTGTGTCGTGATGATCGTCAGCATCACGCCGACACCCGCGAACGAGACGCCGTTCACGAAGGGCAGGCGCGAACCGATGAAGTTGCCTATGCCCAGGGTTTGGAGCAGCGTCGCAATGCCCGCCATAAGGAGGCTGCCGCCCATGAGTACGGCCGTGTCCCCCGGCGACATCTTGGCGGCGACGGCGACGACGAGCGGGACCGAGACCGCACCCGCGTACATGGAAGCGACGTGCTGGAGGCTGGCGACGAGCATCCGGCCCGGCGGCAGGATCTCGTCGACCGGATGAACCCCGGAATGGACCTCGGGATGAACCTCAGGAGCCGGATCGGCCGGTGCGGCGGCCGGATCGGCCGTTTCGGCCTTCCCGGCAGGGCGGTGCTGAGAACTCATGGGTGGCGCTTCTTCCGTGTGCGTGACGCCGGAAGTCGGCCCTGCCGCGCGGGAGTTCACGAGGCGCGCGGCGGGACCGACCATCATTCCGACTGGAAAGTAACTTCCGCGATGCGGGCGGCGTCACGCACGTTACGTCAGTGGGCCCCCGCTGGGGAAGACCCTTCGTGCACCCTCTGTTCAGCGATTTCTCCCCCCGGCTCCATCGGATTGGTCACCTCGTCGTCCTCGCCCCGCTTGCCGATGTGGTTGAAGACGAGGTTGAGCAGCACGGCCGCGACACAGCCCGTGGAGATGCCCGAGTCGAGGATGATCTTCGCGGTCTCCGGGAACGCGTGGTAGAACTCCGGCGCCGCGATCGGAATGAGGCCGACGGCCAGCGAGACGGCCACGATCAGGACGTTGTTGTCCCGTTCCAGGTTGGCCTTGACCAGGGTCTGGATACCGCTCGCCGCGACCGAACCGAAGAGCACGACGCCCGCGCCGCCGAGCACCGGACGCGGTACGACGGCGATGAGCGAGGCGGCCATCGGGCACAGGCCCATCAGGACCAGGAAGCCACCGCCCGCGGCGACCACGTACCGGCTGCGGATCTTCGTCATCGCGACCAGGCCGATGTTCTGCGCGAACGCGCTGCACATGAAGCCGTTGAAGAGCGGGCTGACCGCCGAGCCGAGGCAGTCGGCGCGCAGTCCGGCCGCGATGGTCTTCTCGTCGGCGGGGCGCTCCACGATCTCGCCGAGCGCCAGCATGTCGGCGGTGGACTCGGTCATCGAGACCACCATGACGACGCAGAGGGAGACGATCGCCGCCGCCGCGAACTGCGGGGCGCCGAAGTGGAACGGCGTCGGGAAGCCGACGATGTCCGCGTCACCGATCGGGCTGAAGTCCGTGACACCGAACGGGATCGCGACGAGCGTGCCGAGGACCAGGCCCAGGAGTACGGCGATCTGCTTGACGAAGCCGGTGGTGAAGCGGCGCAGGAGCAGCACGATCACGAGGGTGAGGCCCGCGAGGCCGAGGTTCTTCATCGAGCCGTAGTCGTCGGCTCCCGGAACCGGCCCCTGTGCCCAGCCGAAGGCCACCGGCATCAGCGAGATGCCGATGAGCGTGATGACCGTGCCGGTCACCACCGGCGGGAAGAAGCGGACCAGCTTCGAGAAGAACGGCGCCGCGATGAAGCCGAGTACACCGGCGACGATGACCGCGCCGAAGATGATCGGCAGCGCGTCGTCCTTGTTGTCGGTCGATTCGACGACCGCGATCATGGGGGCGACGCCCGCGAAGGTGACGCCGTTGACGAAGGGCAGGCGGGCGCCGATCTTCCAGATGCCGAGCGTCTGGAGGAAGGTGGCGAGGCCCGCGGTGAACAGACAGGCGCCGGTCAGGAAGGTGAGTTCCTTCGCGGAGAGGCCGATGGCCGCGCCCACGATGAGCGGAGGGGCGACGACGCCCGCGTACATGGCCGCCACGTGCTGGAGGCCGGTCGTCGCCATCTTGAGCGGCGGAAGCTTCTGGTCGACGGGGTGTGTCTCTTGTATTCGGCTTTCGCCGTCGACGTCGGATGGGTCTGGGGTGTTGCCTTGCTTGGTGAACCCGGGCTGAGTGGCCACTGTGGCTCCTCCGGTTGTTTTCCAGTACGGGCGGCGTTGCCGGCACTTTTCGCTTCTGGGAGGTGGTGCGTGGTGCAAGGGCTTGCTCGGTATGAAGTTGTGGTGGTGCGCCCAGGTAGTACTGACCGCCCCGGGAACGCGAAGCTTTGGGCCACGTTCCGGGGCGGCACTTGAGCAGCCCGCTCGGCTGCTCAAGTCCGGTCAGGGGCCGTCCCCCCTGACCGGAGTTCTTGGTCAGGCCTCCGCGGCGATCCGCGCGAGGCGCTGTGCCTCGTCCCGCGCGGAGCGTGCGACGGCGTCCTCGTCGACGTTCAGGAGACGGCCGTTCTCGACGACCGGCTTGCCGTTGACGAGGGAGAGTGTGACGGGGGCCGCCGCGCCGAAGACGATGGCGGTCACCGGGTCGGCGATCGAGGAGTGCCCGATGCCGTCGATCTTCCAGAGGACCAGGTCGGCGAGCTTGCCCGGCTCGAGCGACCCGATCTGCGTGGCGCGGCCCAGGACTTGCGCGCCGCCGAAGGTGCCCAGACGCAGTGCCTGACGTGCGTTCAGGGCGGCTTCGCGGTGCGCGCCGAGGCGGTTGATGAGCAGTGCGTTGCGCAGCTCGGTGTGCAGTTCGCCGGACTCGTTGGACGCGGTGCCGTCGACGCCGAGGCCGACCGGGACGCCGGCCTTGAGCATGTCGGGGACGCGGGCGATGCCGGCGGCGAGGCGGGCGTTGGAGGAGGGGCAGTGCGCGACGCCCGTGCCGGTACGGGCGAATGCGGCGATGTCGGAGTCGTTCATGTGGACGCAGTGCGCCATCCACACGTCGTCACCGAGCCAGCCCGTCGACTCGAAGTAGTCGGTGGGGCCCATACCGAAGAGCTCGTGGCAGAACTTCTCCTCCTCGACCGTCTCACTGCCGTGGGTGTGCAGTCGTACGCCGAGACGGCGTGCCAACTCGGCCCCCTGCTTCATGAGTTCGGTGGAGACGGAGAACGGCGAGCAGGGGGCGACGGCCACCTGCGTCATCGCGTCGAAGGACGCGTCGTGGTGCTTCTTGACGGTCTCCTCGGTCGCGGCGAGCGCGCCTTCGAGGGACTCGACGGCGAAGTCCGGCGGCAGGCCGCCGTCCTTCTCGCTGCGGTCCATGGAGCCGCGGGCGAGGGTGAAGCGCACCCCCATGTCGCTCGCGGCGCCGATGATGGCGCCGGACAGGTCGCCGGAGTCCTTCGGGAAGACGTAGTGGTGGTCCATGGCGGTGGTGACACCGCCGCGGGCCATCATGCCGAGCGAGCCCTGCGCCGCCGCCTTCACCATCTGCTCGTCGATGCGCGCCCAGGTGGGGTAGAGCGCGGTCAGCCACTGGAACAGGTTGTGGTCGGTGGCCAGGCCACGGGTGATCCACTGGTAGAAGTGGTGGTGCGTGTTGATCAGGCCGGGGGTCACGAGGTGACCGGTTCCGTCCACGCGGCGTACGACGTTCTGAAGGCCCTCGGGAGCCTTCCCGGCGCCGATGGACTCGATCTTGTTGCCGGCGACGACGACGTACCCCGACGCGTACTCGGTGTCGTCGGCGTCGACGGTCGCGATCGCACAGTTCTCGATGATGATGCGCTGCAGGTCTGCCGGTGCTGCCATGGTGCTTCTTCCTTCATGTGTTTGTGGCGATGTGGGCACGGCATGACCCTAGGAAGATTTGAGTGCCGCGGCGGCGGGGCCGCGGGTGCCGAGATGGTTGAAGAACAGGTTGAGCAGGACCGCGGTCAGCGCTCCCGCACTGATTCCGGAGCCGAGGACGGTCTGCGCCCAGGCCGGGAATTCGGCGTAGAAGGTGGGCGCGGCGAGCGGGATGATGCCCGCTCCGAGCGCGACGGCCACCAGGATGATGTTGGAGCTGTCGTCGAGTCCCGCCTCGGAGAGCGTACGGATGCCGCTGACCGCGATGGAGCCGAAGAGGACGATGCCCGCGCCGCCGAGTACCGGCATGGGGACCACGTTGACGACGGCACCGAGTACGGGGAAGGCGCCGAGGACGATGAGCGCGCCACCGGCGACGGCGACGACGTAGCGGCTGCGTACCCGGGTCAGGGAGACGACGCCGACGTTCTGCGCGAAGGCCGAGGTCGGGAAGCCGCCGAAGACGGGGCCGAGCAGCGTCGCGATGCCGTCGGTGCGCAGACCCCGGGTGATGGTCTTGCCGTCGGTCTCGCGTTCGCAGATCTCGCCGAGGGCCAGCATGCCGGCCGCCGACTCGGTCATCAGGACCAGCATCACGATGCAGAGGGAGAGGATCGCGGCGGGCTGGAAGGTGGGGGCGCCTGCGGCGAACGGTGTCGGCAGCGCGGCCAGCGGCGCCGACTGCACGGAGGTGAAGTCGGCCATCCCGAACGGGATCGCGGCGAGCGTACCGATGAACATGCCCGCGAGCAGGGCGACTTGCTTGAGGAAGCCGCGCCCGAAGCGCTGGAAGCAGAGGATCACGACGAGCGTGAAGGCGGCGAGCGCCAGGTACTTCATGTCGCCGAAAGTCGGATCGGTGTCGTCCCCGCCCTGGGCCCACTTCACGGGTACGGGCATCAGCGTGACGCCGATGAGGGTGATGACGACGCCGGTGACCAGCGGCGGGAAGAAGCGCAGGAGTCGGCCGAAGAACGGGCCGATGGCGAGGCAGAAGATGCCCGCGACCATCACCGCGCCGTAGATGGCCGGGAGTTGCTCGCCTTTGGCGTTGGTCTCGGCGATGGCGAGGATGGGCGCGATACCGGCCGACGAGGCGGCGTTGACGAAGGGGAGCCGGTTGCCGACGAATCCTTTGACGCCGAGCGTCTGGAGGATGGTGGCGAGTCCGGCGATCAGCAGTCCCGCCGCGATGAGCCGGGTCTGGGCCACGGTGTCCAGACCGCAGGCCTGCCCGATGATCAGCGGCGGTGTGACGACGCCCGCGTACATGGCGGCGATGTGCTGGAGTGCGGCGGGGACGAGCCGCGAGGGGTGAAGCTTCTCGTCCACCGGGTGACAGTCGGCAGTTGACGTGCCGTCGGTCATCTCCGATGGGGTGGAACACGGGCCTTTCGCCGGCCCCTTTGCAGGCTGTGCCATTGCTGCTGTTCCCTCCGGTGTGGCGCGCCCCCGTCCGCTGCGGACGGGCGGGGGCGCGCGTCCCGCGTCAGAGGTTGGTCATGTCGACCGGGATCTTCGGCTCGACCCCGTCCCTGAGAACCGTGGCCTCGATGAGGCCGTAGGGGCGGTCAGCCGCGAAGTAGACCTCGTTGTCGTTCTTCAGCCCGAAGGGCTCGAGGTCCACCAGGAAGTGGTGGTTGTTCGGCAGCGAGAAGCGGATCTCGTCGATCTCGCTCCGGCTGTTGATGACGCGCGAACCCATTTGGTAGAGGGTCTGCTGCAGCGAGAGGGAGTACGTCTCGGCGAAGGCCTGCAGGATGTGCTTCTTGGCCTGCGCGTACGACTTCTCCCAGTTGGGCATCCGGTCCGCGTCGCTGGTCCAGTTGTAACGCCAGGCGGCGGAGACGTCGGTGCACAGGATGCGGTCGTACGCCTCCTTCAGCGTCGTGTACTTGTCCTTGACGTAGCCCCAGAACTCCGAGTTGGTGGAGTTCATGACGGTGAGGTCCTTGAGCCCGGAGATGATCTCCCAGTTCTCGCCGTCGAAGGTGATCTGCGTGGTGCGCAGTTCCTGGCCCTTGCGGGCGAAGGAGTGGTTGACCTCGTCCGAGCCGATGAACTTGGAGTTGTTGTCCGAGGTCGCGATGCGCTCCCAGGAGTACTCCTCGATCCGGATGCGCGCGACCTTGATCGGCTCCTGGGACGTCACGAAGTGCCGGGCCAGGTGGATGCCGAACTGCTCGGCGGACTCGATGCCGTACTCCTTGGCGAACGCGTACACCGTGTTCTTGGTGGTGTCCGTCGGCAGGACGTTGGCGTTCGAGCCGGAGTAGTGCACGTCCTCCATGTCGCCGGAGAGCGCGACCGAGACGTTCAGGTCCTTGATGTGGTGGGTGTCGCCGTCCCGCGTGATCTTGACGACGCGGTTCTCTGCTTTGCCGTACTGGTTCTGGCCGAGAATCGTGGGCATGTCTGCTAGCTCCCTCGGTAAACGGAGTAGCCGAACGGGTTGAGCAGCAGCGGTACGTGGTAGTGCTCGCCCGGCGTGACGGCGAACGTGATCGCCACCTCCGGGAAGAACGCACCGCTGTCCCTTACGCGGGGGGCGTCCTGCTGCGCCTCGGCTTGCTTCTTGGAGAAGTAGGTCTCGACCTCGAAGTCGAGTCGTACGTGGGTCGTGCCCTCCGGCAGGGCCGGGAGGTCCTTGCAGCGCCCGTCCGCGTCGGTCGCGGAGCCGCCGAGCGCCACCCACTCGGCGTCGCGACCGCCGCGGGCCGCGAGCGAGATGGCGACGCCCTCGGCGGGGCGGCCGACGCTGGTGTCCAGGATGTGCGTGGACACCGAGGCGGTGGTGTCAGTGCTCATCAGTCCTTGTCCTCTTCCACGAGACGGGTAAGCCGGATTCGGTTGATCTTCCCGAGTTCGGTGCGCACGATCTCGCGCTCCTGCTCGGCGGTGTTGCCGATCCGGGTCTTCACCGCATCGCGCATCTGCTCACCGGTCGCGCCGGTGGCGCAGATCAGAAAGACATGACCGAACTTCTCCTGGTAGGCCAGGTTCAGTTCGAGCATCTCGGCCTTGAGCTCTTCGGAGGCCCCCGCCATGCCGCGCTGTTCGCGGGACGACGTCGGGTCTCCCGGCTTGGGGCGGCCGATCGGCGGGTGCCCCGCCATCGCCTCGGCCAGATCCTCGTCGGTCAGCTCGGCCATGGCGGCGTCGCTGGCGGCGAAGAGGGCTTCGACGGTGGGGAAAGGGCGCTGGGAGAGCAGTTTGCTTCCCCAGGCCGATGAGGCGCAGGCCTCGTGGAGAGCGGCGGTGGCCGCGGACTCCGGTGCCGCATTGAACCGGGCGAGGCCCAGGGTCGTACTCGAAGTCACGGGTGCCTCCGTGGCCTTGTGCTGATCGGGCTGCCGATAGCTAACGCCAGCGGAAACACCACGTCAACACTTTGTTGAAAACTTCGAGTAACAAAGGCCGCCGTCCGGTTTCCGGACGACGGCCTTCCAAGCGGCTCTGACCTGGGGTTTTACGTAGAACGGTTGAGGTAGTTGTAGACAGTGAACCTACTGACGCCCAGCGCGCCGGCGACCGTCTCCACCCCGTGCCGCACGGCAAAGGCACCGCGTGCCTCCAATATCCGCACAACTTCCTGCTTGGCCTTGCGGTCCAGCTCGGACAGGGGCTTGCCCCGCTTGCGCTCCAGGGCGAGCAGGATGTGGTCCAGGGAGTCCGCTAGCTGGGGCAGGCGTACGGCGACCACGTCCTGGCCCTGCCAGGCGAGGACGACATCGTCGGCGCCCGCCTCGTCGGGGGGCATCATTTCGCCGCCCATGGCGTCGACGAGCGGCTTGACCGCCGCCACGAAGGGGCCGTGGTCGTCAGCGGAACCGGTCATTCGACGGCCTCCCCCGACTCGCCGAGCACGTTGACCTGGAGCGATACGCGCGTGGCACCCGCATCCAGAGCCTTGCGGACCAGCGCGTCGACGGCCGTAAGCACCTCGTCGGAGCCGCCCTCGGCGGTGTTCCCGAAGGGGCCGACGTCCACCGCGTCGAGGCCGGCCCCCTGGATGACCTCACGGGCCACCACGGCGTGGGGCGGCGCCTCGTCCAGGTCGAAGGGTTCGGTCGTGAACTCCACTCTCAGTCGCATTGTGCTCCCATACCATCCCTCTGACCTGCACGTTTACCCGGCCGCTCGGGCCGCCACACAGGTGACCCTAGCCCACCGCCTCAGGCCGCGGGAGCGTCCGCGGACGGACTCCAGGCGGCCTCCCAGGTCAGGGTGAGACCGGCGTAGAGATAGCGGCTCGCCTCGATGGCGAGGAGCAGCACGGTGTCCCCCGGCTTCACCCGGCCGGTGCGCCACCCCTCGTCGAGCGCGAGCGGCACGGCGGCCGAGCCGGTCGCGCCCACTGCGTCGAGGTTCTCGACGATGTTCTTCTGGAGGCTCGCGTACTCGTCCGCACCGAGCCCCGCCTCCTCGAACTCCTTGCTGAAGTACTCCGCGTTGCCCTCCGGCAGGACACATGCGTCGATCTCGCTCATGGCGAGGCCCGAGCGGTCCAGCATGTCGCGCAGGCCCGCCACGAAGACCTTCGGCCCGAAGGACGCCGTACCGGGTATGTCGAGGCGGATGTCCATCAGGCGCTTGCGCCGCTGCTGCTCGGCCAGCGGAGTGTCCGTACCGCCGCCTACGACCAGCATGCCGGGTTTGCGCTTCCCGCCCAGGCACTGGGTCGCGAAGACCGGCCGGGGTGTTCCGCGCTCGGCGGCCGAGCCCTCCTGCCCGGCGCGGAGCACGGCCGCGCCCGCTCCGTCGCCGAAGGTGTAGACGGTCAGGCGGTCGCGCATCCGCACCTTGTCGGGGTCACCGCCCAGGTAGACGGGCGCGAGCAGCGGCGAGATCGATTCGGCGCCGATGACGAGGGCGGTGCGGTAGGTGCCGTCGGCGAGGAGCCTGCGTGCGGTGTCCATCGCCTGCACGGCGCCGACACATCCGGCGCGGAACTCCATCACCGCGCAGCGCTCAAGGCCGAGCCGCTCCTGGACGAGGGTGGCCGCCGCGGGCAGCGGGTTGTCGGGGCTGGCCGTGGACATCACCAGGAGGTCCACGTCGTCCGCCCGCAGCCCGGCCCGGCGCAGGGCCTGGCGGGCCGCGTTCGTGGCCATCTCGGCGGTCCCGGAGTGGTGGGCGCCGGTGAACGGGTCCACCACCCAGTGGCGGCGCTGGACCTCGATGCCCTCGAGCAGGTCGTCGGGGAGCGGGCCGCACACGCGCTCCAGGGTGGCGTTGTCGATCGGGTCGCCGGGCAGGTCGGCGCCGGTGCTCAGCACCGAGACATGGCGTGCGGCCGGGTCCGTGTGCGGGGCGGGGCGCGCGGTCGTGGTGGTCATGAGGGGTCGGTGCCGCCTTCCGGGGTCAGGACGATGCTGATGTGGGTGCCGCCGAGCGAGGAGCTGTTGACCAGGACGGGACCCGGCGTCAGGCCCCGCTGCCAGCCGCTGAGGGCCAGCGCGGAGGCCAGCTGCGCGCCCGCGCCCACCGGCTCGCCCAGGGTCTGCTTGGGGGCGTACGTCGGTGCCGTCGTGCCGAGGCGGCGCAGGGCGCGCAGCTCGGGGCGGTCCACGGCGGCGATGCCGGTGGCGTTGGCCCAGACGGCGGTCAGCTCGTCCGGGGCGAGGCCGGCGTCGGCGAGGGCGAGCCGCATGGCGCGGTGGATGCCGTGCCCCTGCGCGTCCCAGCGTCCGGCGCCCGCCGCGTCGTAGGCGATCCCCTGCCCGGTGAACTCCGCGAGGATCCGCGCGCCGCGTGCCCTGGCCGCCGACTCGCGCTCCAGGAGCAGGGTGATGCCGCCTTCCGAGAGGGCGTAGCCGTGCCCGGCCGCTCCCCCGGTCAGCGGCAGCGCGCGATACGCGCCGATCACGGTCTCGGTGAGGTCGTCGACGGCGGGGCAGAGAACCGCGTCGGCCGTACGGGTGCGCAGCATGTCGCGGGCGATGCAGAGCGCGGACGCGCCGGCCGCGTGGGAGGCCGTCGCGGTGGAGGTGGGGCCCTTGGCGCCGAGGAGCATGGCGACCTGTCCGGCCGCCGCGTTGAAGACGGTGCTGGGGAAGATGGCGGGGTTGGCGGCGGTGGCGCCTTCCTCCATCACCGGGCGGAAGAAGTCCTCGGTGCTGCGCATCGGGCCGAGCCCGCTGCCGAGCACCACGCCGACGTGCTCGTCCGCGGTCAGTTTCGCCTGCTCCAGGGCCATCCGGCAGGAGGCGACGGCCAGTTGGCCCATCCGGTCGACCCGGCGGCGCTCGCGGGGGCTCAGATGCCGCTCGGGCGCGAAGCTGTAGCGGGCCAGGCGCAGGCCGTCCTCGTCGGAGACGACGGCGGCCCTGCCGGCGTAGGACTCCCACAACTGCGCGGGCGAGTCGCCGCCGGGGCTGAGTACGCCGATTCCGGTGACGACGACCCGCTCGTCCCAGGGCGCCGGGGGCTTGGCCGGGTGGGCGCCGGGGCGGCCGAGGGCGACGGTGGCGTTGGCCCCGGCGAAGGCGAAGTTGTTGGAGAGCGCCACGTCCATGGCCATCGGGCGCGCGGTGCGCGGCACCGCGTCGAGGCCGCACTTGGGGTCGGTGCCGGTGAACCCGGCGGTCGGCGGGGCGATCTGCTCGGTCAGCGCCGAGACGGTGACGATCGCTTCTACGGCGCCCGCCGCGCCGAGCAGGTGGCCGATCATGGACTTCGTGCTGCTCAGGGCCGCCTTGCCGGCTGCGGCACCGAGTGCCGCGCGGACGGCGTTGCTCTCGGCGGAGTCGTTCTTCGGGGTGCCGGTGCCGTGGCCGTTGATGTAGGGCACGTCCTGCGCGCGGAGGCCGGAGGAGTCGAGGGCGGCGCGCATCGCGCGGGCGGCCCCTTCGCCCTGCGGGTGCGGGGCCGTGGCGTGGTAGCCGTCGGCGGAGAGGCCGTAGCCGAGCACCTCTGCGATGGCGGTGGCCCCTGCCTCCCTGGCCAGGGACTCCTCGACCAGGACGAGCATGCCGCTGCCCTCGCCGAGGGAGAGTCCGTCGCGGTCCTTGGAGTAGGGGGCGGCGGGCTGCTCCGAGAGGGACTCCAGGCAGGTGAAGCCCGCGAAGGTGACCTCGGTGAAGGCATCGCTGCCGCCCACGAGCATGGCGTCGGCGCGCCCGGCCCTGATGGTCTCCACGGCATGGGCGAGGGCGTGGGCTCCGGAGGCGCACGCGGTGTTCACCGAGAGCACCGGGCCCTTCAGGCCGAAGGCGCTGGCCAGGACCTCCGCGATGGTGTGCGGGGAGATCAGCATGAGCTGCTGGGCGTCGCCCGCGGCGCTCCTGCCCTGGTGAGCGCGGCGCAGGACGCGCTCACCGCTGCTGGTGCCGCCGTTGCAGCTGCCCGCCACGACGCCCCAGCGCTCGGGCGGGATGCCGGTGAGGCCGTGGGGTGCCATGGCCTCGTACGCGGCCGTGAGTGCCAGGTCGACGGCGGGCTCCTGCTCGGTGGCGCCGAGGTCGCCGACGTAGTCGTAGCCGGGGTCCGGCAGGGGGTGCACCTGTCCGCCGACGCGGGTCCCGTAGCCGTCCATGGGCCGGCACCGCACCTCGCCGATGGCGACGTGTCCCGCGCTGACTCCCTTCCACAGGGCGTCCGTTCCGACTCCCTGGGCGGTGATCGCCCCGGTTGCCGTGATCACCACCCGGCGGGTGCCGGGCGAGTTCCGTGCGTTCCGTGCGTTCCGTGTGTTCCTCGTGTTCCGTGCGTTCTGCATGCTTGATCCCCGTTGTCTTCGAGTGCCGGTGCGCGACCGGCGGTGTTCAGCGGTCCGCTCGCATCGAGAGCGCGGCGGCCTGTCCTTCGAGCCCCCGCGCCAGCGCGAGGGCGCTTGCGGGACGCGTGTCGCGGGGGCTGCCCGGCACCCAGTCCAGGTCGCACCCGGCGGCCGGTTCGGCGTGGCCCCGCGTCGCGGGAACCGTGCCGTGGTGCAGCGCGAGTGCCGCCACGGCGGCGTTCAACGCCCCTGCCCCGCCCACGAGATGGCCCGTCTGCGGCTTCACGCTGCTGATCTGGGCCGTCTTCGCGGCGGTGCCGAGCGCGTCGTGCAGGGCCTGGGTCTCGCTCACGTCGCCCTGCGGTGTGCCGCAGCCGTGCGCCGCGATGTAGTCGGTGGCGGTCTCCCGGCGCGCGTCGCGCACCGCGCGGGTGATGGCGCGGGCCAGGCCGCGGGCCCGCGGGTGCGTGCCGGGGGGCCGTACGCAGTCGGTGCCGCCGCCGAAGCCGTCGACCTCGGCGTAGACGCGGGCGCCGCGCGCCAGGGCCCGCTCCCGTTCCTCCAGGACGAGCAGCGCCGCGCCCTCGCCGAAGACGGAGCCGCTGTGCTCCCTGTCGAAGGGCCGGCAGGCGTCGGCGCCCAGGTCGTTGCGGGTGGTCAGGACGCCGAGACCGTCCATCTTGGACATGGTCCACCAGGAGGTCGGCTCGTCGTAGCCGCCCGCCAGGGTGACGTCGCACTCCCCGCGCCTGACGGCCCGGAAGGCGCGGCCCACGGCCGTCGCGGAGGCGTCGGCGGTGCCCGCGAAGAAGTCGTTGGCGCCCCGGATGCCGAACTTCTGCGAGATGTGGAAGAGGGCCGCCGGCTGGAGTCCCTCCACGTAGAAGAGCGGTGCCAGGATCGACGAGGCGTCCCGGCCGAGCGCGCCGAGGTCGGGGGTGCCGTCCTCGCGGCGGATGCGTGTGACGCCGTCGACCAGGCCGTCCATGCGCGGCATGTCCTTGTTGCCGCCGAGGAACAGGCCGGTGCGGTAGCCGAGTTCGGCCCCGCTGGCCGGGCCCGTTCCGTCGGTAAGGCCCGCGTCCTCCAGCGCGAGCGCGGCGCCCGCGACCCCCAGCTGGTCGCCGCGGCACACCATCCGCAGGGAGCGGCGGCTGAGGTAGCGGGCGGGGTCGAAGTCCTCGATCTGCGCGCCGATGCGGGTGCGCAGGGCGGCCGGGTCGTAGCCGCGCAGGGGGGCGATGCCCGAGCGCCCGGCGAGCAGCCCCTCCCAGGTGGCCGCGGTGCCTTCGCCGAGCGCGGTGACAAGGCCGATGCCGGTGACCACCACCCGGCGCGGGGCGCCGGTGTCCGTGTGCGTACGGCTGTCGTTCACGTCGCTTCTCCCGTGGTCATGGTGAGCGTGCGGGCGGTGGCGACAATGCGGTCGTCCACCCGGGCCGATGCGCTGAAGTCCGCGGACCGCCCGCGGTGTCCGGTGCGGCGGACGCGGATCTCCACCTGGTCGCCGGGGCCGATGAAGTGGCGGAAGCCCACACCCCGCACGCCGCTCAGCCGCCAGCTCGCGGGCGCGAACGTGTCGTGCTCCTCGCACACCAGGGCGGCGAGCGCGGCCATGCTCTCCAGGAGGAGAACGCCGGGCAGGACCGGTTTGCGGGGGAAGTGGGTGGCGAAGACGTCCAGGGTGTTCGGGATGTTGCGTACGGCCGTCGCCTCCTCGCCCGGTCCGAGCCGTACGGGGCGGTCGAACCGCGGGTGGTACCGGATCCGGACCTGGCCGGCTGTCTCCGTCGTGCTCGCGGGCAGCGGCAGGGGCGCCGTGTCGGCAGGCGTGTTCATGTGTCCTCCCGGTGGGCTGCGACGACGAGGCTGGTGTTGCTCCCGCCGAACGCGAAGGCGTTCACGAGTGCGGCACGGACCGGCGTCCTGCGGGCCACGTGGGGCACGTAGTCGAGGCCGAGCCTGCGATCGGGTGTGTCGAGGTTGAGGGTCGGCGGCACGACGGATTCGCGTATCGCGCCGATGGCCGCCAGTACGTTGAGTCCCGCGCCGGCCGCGGTCAGGTGTCCGGCCATGGACTTGGGCGAGCTGATGACGAGCCGTGCGGCGTCCTCGCCGAACACCTTCTTCAGGGCGACGGTCTCCGAGAGGTCGTTGCCCGGTGTGCCGGTGCCGTGGGCGACGACGTAGTCGATGCCGCCCGTGCCGGTTCCGGCCTCCTCGACGGCCCGCTCCATGGCCTGGTCGGCGCCGGAGCCGTCGGGCGGCGAGTCGGTGATCCGCCAGGCGTTGAGGGTGCTGCCGTAGCCGAGCAGCTCCGCGTGGACGGTGGCCCCGCGGGCGAGCGCGGCATCGCGCTCCTCCAGTACGAAGACGACCCCGCCCTCGCCGACCACGAACCCCGAGCGGTCGTCGTCGAAGGGCCGCGACGCGTGCTCCGGGTCGTCGTTGTGCCGGTCGGTCATGGCGCCGAGCAGGCTGAAGCCGAGCATGTCGCACCAGCTGGTGAGCGAGTCGTGGCCGCCCGCGAGCATCAGCTCCGCGTCGCCTTCCTGAATGCACCTGAAGGCTTCGCCGATCGCGTGCGCGGAGCCGGCGCATGCGGTGCTGACGCCGATCGCGGGTCCACGCGCGTCGACCGCCTGGACGAGGGCGCTCAGCGGCAGGTTCTGGTCGTCCATGAGGACCTGGTGCGGGCTCTGCGCGAGGAACGCGTCGGGATTGCCGCTCTCCCGGCGCAACTGGCCGATGTCGACGAGGAGTTGCAGGTCGGGCCGGCCCACGCTGGCGCCGAGGGAGACACCGCAATCGTCGGGTTCGTACGTGCCGGGTGGCACTTCCGCGTGCCGCAGCGCCTCAAGGCCCGCGGCGATCCCGAACTGTCCCGCGCGGGTGAACCGTCCGGGTTTATGAGCGGCCCCGATCGCCGTACGCGCGTCGAAGTCCCGCACCTGTCCCGCGATGCGCACCGGGAACTCGGCGGCGTCAAACAGCGTCAGCGGCCCGATTCCGGAGCGGCCCTCGCGCAGCCCCCGCCAGGTGGACCCGGCGTCGTTGCCGAGCGGGGTGACCGCGCCGAAGCCGGTGATGACGACCCTGCGCCCCGTCATGCCGCCGCCTTGGTGCCCAGGAGCCGGGACGCCATCCGTGCCGTGTCGGCGGGGTCGTCCAGCTCTTCGGCGTCGATCAGGGCACACATGATGCCGTTCGCCTCGAGGACGGTCCTGCCCTCGCAGGTGACCGTCCCGTCGATGACGGCGGCCTCCTCGCTGCGCGAGACGACGACGGCTTCGATGCGCAGGGTGTCGCCGGGCCGTACGGGCCCGGACGCGATGGCCTCGCGCACGGTCAGGAGCGCCGCCCGTTTCCGGTGCTCGGTGCTCAGCATGATCAGCCAGGTGCCCGCCTGGCACAGGGCCTCGAGCATCAGCCCGAAGGCAAGTCGCGGGCCGTCCGGAGTCTGCTGCCAGTGCCCTTCGTGGACGGAGGTCACCTTGCGCGCGGTGATGTGCCGATGGGGCTGCCAGGAGTCGATGCGGTCGATCAGGTGGAACCGCATGGTGTCCGTTCCTTTCTGCTCGTTGCGTCTTCTAGGGGTGGCCGATGCCGAGTTGCGCGGTGAGCCCGCCGTCGACCTGTACGAGTTCGCCGGTGATGTACGAGGCGTCGGGGCCCGCGAGGAACGTGACGACCGAGGCGAGCTGCCCCGGGTCCGCGAAGGTCCGCACGGGGATCTGCCTCTTCATGCCCCGGCCGCCGTCCTTGGCAAGGACGTCGCCGACCAGGTCGGTGGGGACGATGCCGCCGAGCACGCCGTTGACCCGTACGCCGAAGCGGGCGAGTTCGATCGCGGTGCTGCGGGTGAAGGCGTTGAGCGCGCCTTTGGACGCGGAGTAGTTGGACTGTCCGGCCCAGCCGCGCTCGCCCATCACGGACGAGATGTTCACGATCGCGCCCCGGCGCTGTCTCATCAGCCCTTCGGCCGCCGCGTTGGTGCAGTGGTAGGCGCCGCCGAAGTTGACCCGCATCACCTCCCACCAGCCGTCCGGCGCCATGTCCCAGATCAGGCCGTTGTCCGTGACGCCGGCGTTGTTGACCAGGATGTGCAGGCCGCCGAGCGCCTCCTTGGCGTCCTCGACGAGTGCCCGCGCGGCCACCGCGTCGGAGACGTCCGCCTGAAGCGCGACGGCCCGTCCGCCGGCCTCCTCGATCTCTTTGACGACGCCCAGCGCGTCCTCGCGCCTGGTCCGGTAGTTCACCGCGACCGAGGCGCCCTCGGCGGCGAGTGCGTGGGCGATGGCCTTGCCGATGCCGCGGGAACCGCCGGTCACCAAGGCCGCCTGGTTGTGGAGCTTCATGTCGTTGCCCGTCCGGTCGTGTCCTGCTGGTGCTGCGGGTCGTGCTGGTCCTTGTCCGGCCCCGCGCATACGAGGACGGCGTAGGCGGTGGCGAGTCCGGCCCCGTGCGAGAGGGAGATGTCGGTCTGCCGCACCTGTCTGCGGTCGGCCAGTGCCGCCGCCCGACCGTGCAGCCGCAGCACCGGGCGCCCGTTGGCCTGGTTGACGACCTCGATCTCCGTCCAGTCGGCGCCCGCGGCCCCGGTGCCGAGCGCCTTGAGCACGGCTTCCTTCGCGGCGAAGCGGGCGGCCAGGTGCTCACCGCGGCGGCGCGGGCGGCTCGCGCAGTACGCCCGCTCCCGCCCGGTGAACACCTGGTCCGCGAGGCCGGGATTGTCCGCCATGAGGCGCTCCACGCGCGCGACCTCGACGAGGTCGGCGCCGACCCGTATGCCGGGCAGCGCCGGTGTCTCAGGCGGCACTGGCTGCCGTACGCGAGGTGAGGAGGTCGAGCAGGTTCTGCACGGTGAACAGGCCGAGCACCCCGTCCGCGGTGAGCGGCTCGGCGAGCTGCGTGCGGTCGAACTGCGGGAGCACCCGCTCCAGGTGGCTCAGTCCGGTGTCGTTGACGACCTCGTTCTCGTCGCCGAACTCCTCGTCGGGGATGCCGCCCTGGAGCAGGTCGCCGATGTCGGCGACGGTGACCTTGACGCCGCTGACCCGCTCGATGCGGAAGAGGATGTCGAGGAGGTCGATGGACTCGGCTCCGAGGTCGCCGAGGAGGGTGGCGTCGGGCAGTACCTCCGCCTCGTCGATGCCGAGTGCGTCGGCGATCGCTTCCTGGACGGCGGGGAGCAGTGCGGTGGCCGTGGTGGTCATGGTGTTCCTCTCGGTTCGGGTGTGTCGTGCGGTGGATGGTGTGAGGGCTAGCGCGTGCCGGCGCGCACCAGGGCGTTGATGTGCCGGGCGTCGTTCGTGCTGCGTACGGTCGCCTCGGGGAGGGTGCGCCGGGCGAAGCCGCTGAGCACCCGGCCGGGTCCTGTCTCGACGTACGGGCCGAGCCCCTCGGCGCGTGCCGTGTGCAGTACGTCGAGCCAGCGCACGGGTCCCGCGAGCTGGGTGCGCAGGAGCCGGCGTGCCTGTGCGCCGGTGCGCACCCTGGTGCCGGTCACGGAGCTGAGGACCGCGATGCGCGGGTCGGCGAAGGCGCAGTCGTCGAGGGCGGCGGCGAACTCCGGCTCGATCTCCCGCATCAGGGAGCAGTGGAAGGGCGCGCTGACGCGCAGCGGCACCACGCGCTCGGCTCCCGCCTCCGCGGCCTTGCGGCCTACTTCGGTCACCGCGGCGAGTTCGCCGGAGACGACCGTCTGCCGCTCCTCGTTGTAGTTGGCGACCTCCGCGACTCCGGGAATGCCGCCGTCCTCGCACAGTGCTTCGACGCGGGCGGAGCTCAGGCCGACGACGGCGGTCATGGCGCCGGTGACGCGCTTGCCGACCTCGGCCATCAGCGTGCCGCGGCGCAGCACGAGGCGTACGGCGTCCTCGGCGGTGAGCACTCCCGCGGCGACGAGCGCCGTGTATTCGCCGAGGCTGTGCCCCGCGACGGCGGCGGGCGTGAACCCGTGCTCCTGGCGCAGGGCTTCGTAGGTGGCGAGGCTGACCGCGAGGACCGCGGGCTGGGTGATCTCCGTCTGCGCCAGTTCCCCGGCCGTGCCCCTCACGCAGATCTCGGCGAGCGGCACTCCGAGCGTGCGGCCCGCGTCCCGCAGCACCCGCCCCGCGCTGTCCGGGTACCGCGCCAGAAGGTGCTTGGCCATGCCGGGCCGCTGTGAACCCTGGCCCGGGAACATGGCGAGCGCGGAGCCGGTGGGCGGGGGTTCGGCCGCCGGGGCTTGCCCGGCCGCCGCCTCCCGCGCGAGTGCTCCGGGCGCCGGAACGGTGAATGACATCTGCCCTCCTGCCTTTTCGGAATTCCGGGTCGGGGGCCGTGTTCGTACGGCTTTCCCTGCCCGCTCAACCACTTTCCGCCGGCCACCCGGGAGGGAATCTTGAGGGCACCTTGAAGGGATCCGGACAACCTGGAAAGAGAGCAGAAGGAACCCCGGCCTGCGGCTGACCGCAGACCGGGGTCGGGGAGGAAATAGTTCCGTTTTCGCTCCGGGATCAGCGGTCAGCGCCCGACCGGGGCGCAGATCTCTTCCCGCTCCGCCATTTTCCTGGCGAATAACCGGCGGAGCCCGTGGATGCGATAGCGAACGGTGCCGTGTGAATCCACTCCCGCGACGTCCAGGAGATGGGCGTCCACGAGTTGTTCCAGGACCTCCTCCGCCTCCTCCACGGAGAGGCCGGACATGATCTGGTCCGCGGACACCGCGTCCGAGGCCGGGCGGGAGCCGAGGCGCGCGAGGACGGCTGCCGCCATGGGGGTCAGCTGCCGGTACACGCCGGTGAGTCGCGCCGCGTAGTCCAGCGACCCGTAGGAGAGCGTGTCGAGCCTGCGTTCCTCGTCGAGCGCACGCTCCACCGTGATCCGCAGCGACCAGTGCGGACGCGCGAGCAGCCGGTTGGAGACCGCACGCAACGGCAGCGGCTGCCCCTCGCACAGCTCCACCAGTTCCCGGGCGGCCGCCGGTTCGGCTCTGACGCGCTGCTCGCCGATCAGGTCGCGCAGCAGCTGGAGGCTGTCCTCGTACGACAGCGGGCCCACCGGCAGGACGCGGGCGCCGACGGGACGCAGGGCGGGCCTGCGGCTGGTGACAAGGACACCGCAGCCCGGCTCGTTCGAGAGGAGGGGCAGGATCTGCCCGTCGTCCGCGGCGTCGTCCAGGACGAGCAGCATCCTTCTGCCGCGCAGCCCGCACTGGTAGAGCGTCACCAGTTCGTCGAGGTCACGGCCCTCGCCGGGCTCGGCCCCCATGGCCCTCAGGACGCGCAGGACGGCCGTGGTGCCGCTCAGCGGCCGGTCGCCGCTGCCCCGCAGATCGACCAGGAGCGTTCCGTCCGGGTAGTGCGCCCCCACACCGCGCGCCACGTTCACGGCGAGCGCCGTCTTGCCGACCCCCGCTCCTCCGACGAGCACGAGGACCCTGGGCCGTGACCCCTCCTCGGTGTACACCCGGTGGATCAGTTCGAGGTACTTCTCGCGCCCCGAGATGTCGGCGGCGTTCCCCGGCAGGAGACTGGGCCCCGGCGCCGCCGCCTCCCGCGGGCGTGCGCCGTGTTCCTCCTCGGTGCAGTGCGGTGGGGCGGCTGCGGCCTCGGCTCGCGCGTGGACCGATTCCGGCGGCGCGGGCAGGGTTCCGTTGAGCGCCTGGCGGTGCAGTTCCCGCAGCCCGTGCCCGGGGTCGGAGCCGAGCTCGTCCGCGATGACGCGGCGCGCCCGCTCGTACTGGCTCAGGGCCTCCGCCTGCTGCCCCGAGTGCAGGAGTGCGCGGATCAGCTGCTCGTGCAGGAGCTCGGCGAGCGGCTCCTGCAACAGGGCGTACCGCAGCTCGGAGATGACGGTCGCGCTGCGTCCCGCGTGCAGCTCCGCCTGCGCCCATTCGGCCAGGGCGTCGTTCTTGAGCTGCTGGAGGCTGTGCCTGAGCCGGGTCGCCCATTCGTTGTCGAGGCCGGCGAGCGCCTCGCCCTTCCACAGTTCGAGCGCCTCGCCAAGGACGTGGCAGCGCTGCGGATCGTGCGGGTCCATGGCGCGGGCGCGGGCGAGCCGGCCGCGGAACCGGTGCAGGTCCACGTGGCCCGGCGTGACGTCGAGGCGGTATCCGGACGAGTCGCGCAGCAGCCGGATGGGGTGGCCTCCCTCGGGCTTGGCCGAGGCGAGGATGCGGCGCAGGCGTGCGATGTACGTGTACACGACGCTGCGGACGCCGTCGGGCGGATGGCCGGCCCAGACGCGGTCGATGAGTGTGTTGATGGAAACGGGTTGCTGGGGCTCTATGAGGAGAGCCGCAAGAAAACTACGCTGGCGTGCCGGGCCCAGATCGATCTGCTGGCTATCTATACGCAGTTCAACAGGCCCGAGCACTTGGAATGCGATATTCATCCGTAATCCCCCGTGGCGTGAATTATTCGCAATTTCGCAAGCCCTGAGCACCTTCTGGTTCGGAGATGTTGTATTGATTATCGCAGAAGGGGTGCTCGCCGCAGCGGCCGAGCATCCTTTCGCGAGGTAAATCACAAGCAAAAAAATGTGCGGTCCTCCGGGGAGCCCGGAGGACCGCTTCCGTCAATTCTCAACGCATGTCACACCGTTCCGTTCGAACTCTTCCGTCACGCCGCCGGGGTCTTCGCCGCGGAGGCCCAGCGGGTGCCGTAGCGGGCGTCGGCCTCGATGGCCTTGAACGCGCCCCGCTCCCACCCGGCCCGCATGATCAGGTGGCGGGCGCTCACGGCGAGCGGGTTCGACCAGGAGCCGAGCTTGCCGAGGATGTGGGCGGCCTTCTGCATGGATGCCGTACGCGGCTTGCGCTCCTTCTCGTAGGCGGCGAGCGCGGCGGGCACGGAGTCCTCGGCGCGCAGCCGTTCGGCCAGGATCACGGCGTCCTCGATCGCCTGGCAGGCGCCCTGGCCGACGTTGAACGACATGGGGTGCGCCGCATCGCCCAGGAGCGTCACGCGGCCCTGGCCCCATGCGGCGTCGGGGGCACGGTCGACGATGTCGGTACGGATCACCGTGGATTCGTCCGTCGCGGCGATGATCCGCTGCACGGGGTCGGCCCAGCCGAGGTGCCGCCGGGCGATGGTGCGCAGGACGCCGGGGTCGTCGGCGCCGCCGGCCGGGCCGTTCCGTACGCTCATCCAGTGCACCCGGCCGGGCGCTATGTCGTAGTAGACGAAGCGGGTGCCGCGCCCGAAGATCGAGCGGAAGCTGCCCGCCGGGATCGTCTCCGGGCCGAGCTCGGCGATACCGCGCCAGGCGACACAACCCGCGTAACGCGGCGGGGTGTTGCCGAGGAGCTGCGCGCGGACGGCGGAGCCGACGCCGTCCGCGCCGATCAACAGGTCGGCGCGGTCGGTGCTGCCGTCGCCGAAGCGGGCGGTGACCCCCTCGTCGTCCTGGTCGAAGCCGTCGAGCGCGACGCCCGTGTGGATCTTGGTTTCGGTCAGTCCCGACCGCAGGACCTCGTGCAGCGCCGACCGGGCGACGGCCACGGTCGGCTGGCCGAAGCGGTCCGCGAACTCGCCCACCGGCCAGGAGGCGAGTAAGTCGCCGCGCCAGGTGCGGAATTCGCAGAACTGCTGCACCGGAGCGGTCTTGCGCACTTCCTCGGTCAGGCCCAGGCTCTCCAGGGCCAGCATGGCGTTGGTCCACAGGTGGAGTCCGGCCCCGCCCACGCGCAGCTCGGCGCCGCGTTCGTAGACGGTGGTCCTGATCCCGGCCTGGTTCAGGGCGACGGCGGCGGCGAGACCGCCGATGCCTCCCCCGGCGATGATCGCGTGCTGGGCAGTGGCCATCGGTCTTCAGTCCTTTCCGTGGGCAGCGGGCTGCAGTGGTAAGTCGGTTGCGGTGTTACGGCAGTTCAGGGGGTCGGGGCAGGGAACGGGGCGTTCGGCCCAGCGTTCGGCGATCAGCCCTCCGGAGAGGCGGAAGGTGAGGCCCTGGACGGTGTGCACGGCGCCCTTGGCGCCCGGCTGGCCCAGCAGCCGCCTGGTCGGCCGCCCCTGGAAGTGGACCTTGACGTGCACGGTTTCGCCCCGGCTCTCGATGGCCTCGATGCGGTACGCGGTGTCGGAGTAGGCGCCGAGCACCTCGGTGATGCTGTGGCGGACCCCTTCGAGGCCGGGCGGCGCTCCGGGGAAGGGGGCGTGGTCGACGGCGTCGGGGCGGTAGATCTCCTCGATCACCGACAGGTCCTGCCCGTCCAGGACTTCTTCGAAAAGGCGCCGTACGACACGGAGGCCGGCCTCGTCGGGCGGGGCGGCGGCCGGGGCCGTCACGGGGGCGAGCCGGCGCGGGACGGCGAGGGTGAGCGCGCAGGCGACCGCGAGGACTCCGGCGCCGATCCAGAGCGCGGGCACGAGGCCGTCGGTGAACTCCCGCGGTGAGCCGTAGCCGCCCTGCGCCGCGAAGACCGCGCCCATCAGGGCCACGCCCAGTACGCCGCCGAGCTGGCGCAGCGCGTTGTTGACCCCCGACGCGATGCCCTCCTCGGCCGGGGCGGCCCGGCTCATGACCAGGTTGGCGACCGGCGAGAAGAAGAGGGCCATGCCGACGCCGATGAGGACCAGCGGCGTGACCAGGACCGGGTACGCGGTGTCGGGTTCGATGGCCGCCGCGAGCCAGGTCAGGCCCGTCGTCTGCAAGGCCATGCCGATGGCGACCACGGGACGGCTGCCGATCCGGTCGGAGAGCGCGCCCGCCAGCGGCGCCACGGCGATGGGCATCGCGGACAGCGGCAGGGTACGGAGGCCTGCCTCCAGCGGGGAGTAGCCCATCACCATCTGCAGGAGCTGGGTCAGCAGGAACAGTGATCCGTACAGGCCCACGAACATCAGCAGGCTGGCCGAGTTGACGAGGCTGAAGGCCCGGTCACGGAAGATCCGCAGCGGCAGCATGGGGTGCCGTGCGCGGGACTCCCAGAGCAGGAAGAGCGCCAACAGGACTGCGCCCAGGCCGAATTCGACGAGCGTCAGAGCCGAGCCCCAGCCCTGCCCGTTGCCCTCGATCAGCGCCAGGACCAGGGCGAGCAGACCCAGGCTGACCAGCAGGGTGCCGACCGTGTCGAGTCGTCCCGCCGGTCCGTGGCTCTCGCGCAGCCGCCGGTGGGCGAGCGGGATGAGGAGCAGTCCGACGGGGACGTTCACCCAGAAGATCCACTTCCAGGACATGCCCTCCACCACGAGGCCGCCCACCAACGGGCCGAGCGCCAGGGCCAGTCCGTTGGCCGCGCCCCACAGGCCGAAGGCAAGGCCGCGCCGCTCCCTGGGCACGGCGGTGGTCAGCAGCGTGAGCGTGAGGGGAGCCATCATCGCCGCGCCCGCGCCCTGGACCGTGCGGGCCGCGATCAGCGCCCCCGTCGATGTGCTGAGCGCCGCGGCGACCGAGGCCGCGGTGAACACCGCGATGGAGACGACGAAGATTCTCCGCCGTCCGTAGCGGTCGCCAAGGGCCGCGCCGAGGAGCAGCAGCACGGCGAACGTGAGCGTGTAGGAGTTGACCGTCCACTCCAGGTCCTCGATGCCACCGCCGAGATCGTCCCGGATCGCGGGCAGCGCGGTGACCACGATGAGGATGTCGAGCGATGCCATGAAGCCGGCGAGGGACGTGATGATCATGGCCCACGTCGTGCGGTTGCGGTCCACCGCGGCCGTGGCGGGCGAACGCTGGGTCACCATTCCTCCAGATGCGGATCGTCCGTATCGGAACAGTTGCGTCCAGAGGCATGGCTCGCCCGTGGGCAGACACCACCCCCCGTGGATATCTAGCGACACTAGCAATCCTGTCAGTGGCCGCGCAACGGCGTTTCCCGCGCCCGCCGGGTGGCTAATGTGTGGGCATGTCGATCCGTGCACGGCGCGAACGCGAGTACCAGCGCCGCAATCAGCTCATCCTGGACACCGCGCGCCGTCTCGCCGAGGCGGAGGGCTGGCACGCCGTCACCACCCGGCGCCTCGCCGAGGAGATCGAGTACAGCCAGCCGGTGCTCTACAGCCACTTCCACGGCAAGGAGGCCATCGTGGGGGCGGTCGCCCTCAAGGGCTTCGAGGAGCTGACGGGCACGCTGCGAGCGGCCAGGAAATCCGCGGACGATCCAACTGCCGCGCTGCGGGCCGTCATTGAGACCTACCTCGACTTCGCCGGCGCCAACCCGGCCCTCTACAGCGCGATGTTCGAGCTCTCCACACCGCTCGCCTTCGCGTCCGCCGAGACCCCGGGGCCGCTCATCGAGACGTTCGGCGAGCTGATCGCGGCGGTCGTCGCCGTGGCGCCCGCGGGCGACGCCGAACTCGCCGCCGAGGTCATCTGGGGAGCGCTGCACGGCATGGTCGTCCTGGAACGGAGCGGCCGGCTGCGGCCCGCACTCATGCGGGAGCGCGTCGACCTGCTGCTCGCCCGCTTCGCGCCGGAGGGCTGAACCCCGGTTTCAGTTCCCGTCAAGGAATCCGCCCGGGTCCGCCGCGCAGGCTGCTGTTACGGACACCGACGTCCGAACGGCAGTGCACGGCGAGCAGGCGGAGGGCATCGATGAAGGCGGTTTATTTCCGGCGCTTCGGCGGGTCCGGGGTATTGGAGTACGGCGAACTGCCCGACCCCCTGCTCGGCCCCGACCACGTACTCGTCCGCATGCGCGCCGCCTCCCTGAACCCCATCGACTGGAAGGCGCGCGAGGGGTTGCTCGCGCCCGTGATGGACACGGTGTTCCCCGTCGTCACCGGCTTCGACGTGGCCGGAGTGGTGGAGCGGACCGGACCCGCCGTCACCGAATACGCGCCCGGCGACGAGGTGATGGGCTTCGTATGGCCGGACCGCCTCGGCCACGGCACCTTCGCCGACCTCGTCGCGGCCCCGGTACGCACCCTCGCGCCCAAAACGGCCGGGCTGACCTGGTCCGAGGCAGCCGCAATACCGCTGGCCGGCCTCGCCGCCTACCAGAGCCTGGTGCACCGACTGCGCGTCACCGGCGGGGACACGGTGCTCGTGCACGCCGCCGCGGGCGGTGTCGGCATCTTCGCCGTACAGATCGCCGTGGCTCTCGGCGCGCGGGTCATCGGCACCGCGAGCGAGGACAACCACGACTTCCTGCGCGCGCTGGGCGCCGAACCGGTCGCCTACCGAAAAGCACTGGCCGAAGGCGTACGGGCCCTCGCGCCCGGCGGCGTGACCGCCGTCCTGGACGCGGCGGGCAAACGCGCCCTGCGGGTCTCACCGGAACTGCTCGCCCCCGGCGGGCGCCTCGTGTCGGTGGCCGACCCGCAGGTCAGGGCGCTCGGCGGGACGTACGTCTTCACCCGCCCGTCCACCAGTGACCTGACGGAACTGGGGCGGATGGCCGGCGACGGCCGGCTGCGGGTGGAGATCGCGCGGAGCTTCCCCCTGGAGAAGGCGGCCGAGGCCCACGACCTCATCCGCGCGGGGCACACCCGCGGCAAGCTGATAGTGACCACATCGTGATCACGCGTCTCGCGGGCTGAGCGGCGCCGCTTTCTGCCGCCTCCCCGCTGTCTCCCGCTGTCCCCCGCTGCCCCCCGTTATCTTTTCCGCGGTCCTGCAATGGGACTGCTGGCCTCCGGGCCCGGCATGACTGT
>NZ_BMTR01000054.1 GCF_014649775.1 Streptomyces longisporoflavus
CCCGGGCAAGCAGCCGCGCACTCCGGTCCACTGCCCGGCTACACCACTTCATGGGACGCCATCCGCGAGCAGACGCGGCACGGGGACGGCACGATGGGCGAGGTCTTCTACGCCATCACCGACGTCCCGGCGCACCTGTACGAGCTTTTGGGCGATGCCGCCCCCGCAGCGGCGTCCATCGCGCAAAACCGCAGGTCGCAACCGAAGTCCGGTTTTCCGACGTCGGATGAACCGACGTCGGCTGATTGCCCACCAAAGAACACCAGTCTTAAGAAGACCATCAAGCAGAAGACCAACCCCGTCCGTCCGTCCGTTCGTAACGCGCGTGCGCGCGCGTCGACCGCACCGCCCCCGGAGCCGGGGGAGCAGTCCCGCCCCGCGACGCCGTCGGCCGGGGAGCGGGGGCCGCAGAGTCCGGTGAGGCTGTCGGCAGGCGAGCGGCTGCTGCGGGCCATCGGCGCGAGGCAGCCCGAACTGCTGCTGACCGGGCAGGCCCTGACCGATCAGGGCCGCATCGTGCAGGACCTGCTGGATGAAGGCTGGACACCCAGGCAGCTGCGGCACGTCATCGCCGGCCGGCCGCTGCCCGACCCCCTGCACCACACCGTCGGTGCGATCATCGCTGCCCGGCTGCGCGCCGCACAGACCACCGGCCCACCCGGCCACGCCGGAGTACAGCCCGCCGACACGCAGCCCGCCGACGAGCCGGCGCTTTCGTCAACGGGCGCCGCGGATCGCACGGTTGCCGAGGCGGTGGCCCGCCGGGTGCTGGCCGAGTGCGCCGGCTGCGGCCACCCCTCCCGCGCCGACGGCCAAGACCTCTGTCCGGCCTGTCTCAACTGGCCCCGGTGCACGGCGTGCACGGGCCCTACGCCCCGCCGTGCTGATCCCGCCGGAGACGGCCGCTGCACCCCCTGCACCACCGCGACGGCTGCCCGCGTCTCCGGCAGCGGCCCTGCGTCCGCGTCACCGCCCACAGGATCGAGGAACCCGTGACTGCCCGGCCCTACCCCGCACTGTCCGCGTACCAGCAGCCCGGCGGGAAGCGGCGCATGAGGCGCTCGCCCGCCCGCGAACCCACGTCGTGGGGATGGCTGCGCTGGAGCCCGTCGGCTCCCGACGGCGCACCGCGCCAATTGCTGGAGATCGGCATCGTCGCCCCCGGATGCTCGCTGCGGGCCCGGTGCGCGCGGCGCTGGCTCACCCGCCGCCCGCCCATCCGCCTGCACCTGGATCACGGCGGCTCGGTCACCGCCCTGACCCTGATAACCGGCCTGGGCGCCCTGCTCGCCATGAGCTGGGCCGTCGGGCACGGCCTGCCCCTGCCCGCCGGGGCACTGGCGGCGATCCTGCTGCCGCTGCTCGCCGACCACCTGCCCGTGCGCCTCGACGCGTGGGCCGGCAGGTACGTCCGCACCGTCGAGAGCGCCAACGGCCTTGCGTATCTGCAGCGGTTGATCGCCCGGCACGCCGTTATCGTGCGCGCCGCCCGCTCCCGCCCCGGCCCTGGGCCCGACAACGCGGTCCGGCTCGGCCACCGGTCGCTGTGGGAGATCGCTGTGATCATCACGGCCCCTGACCGCGACCCGGACACCACCTGCCGGTGGCTGGCGCTGGAGAGCCTGCTGGACCACCTCGCCCGCCAGGCCGACGACAGCGAACACCAGCGCCCCCGCGGCGCCCTGGAGGGGCCTGCCGCAGCCGGCGACGACTGGCCGCTGTACCGGGCTCCCGGACACCCCTGACCCCGCGCGCGGCCGACCCGTCACCTGCTCGCGCCCGGCGCCACCCGCCGCAACACGCCCTGCCCCATGCCTCCAAGGAGGAGACAACGATGCCCGAAGAGATCTTCTTTCTGTTCGCCCACGAGCCGTACTTCCCGCCGCACGGCCTGCGGGAGGTCAACTGCACCATCGTCGCGGCCGCCACCCTGCTGCACCCCCGTGTGCGTCAGCCCGGCGGGGCCCGCATCCACCGCCTCCTGCACACCGGGCCGCGCACGCACGGCGAAATCGTGCCGCTGGCCACCCTCACCCACGAGCTCGACGGCGGCGCGGGATGGGCCCAGGTCGGCGACTGGGAGAAGGTCGTGGCCGACCTGCTGTCCCTGACGCGTTTCGGGTCGTGCGACTCGCTGGGGCTGGCCCTTCCCGCTCTGGAGCGGGCGCTGGTGTGCAGCGGCCCGCACAGCCGCGTGATCAACCTCGACCCGGCCACCGGACAACGTGAAACCCACGGTCCCGCCCGGCGCGCCGCCGTCCTGGCCGAGCTCACCCACAACCTGCACACCGCACAGGACGGCCGCGAACTCTGGCCCGGCACCGGCCTCCTTCCGGCCCTGCCTCCTCTCGCCGGGCCGCGGGCGGCCGACGGCACCGATGAGCCCGCCACTGTGGCAGTGGCGGGCTCGCGCGCGCTCGCGGGCGAGACCCCTCGTTCGCAAGGGCTGAACGCCCGTGCCCGGGATGCGGTCCACGGGAGGCCGGGATGATGTTGGCCGCCGACACGATGGCGTGAAGCCGGCAGCGGCCGAGCACGCAGGGTGTACGTGCCACAGGCGGACATGCGCGGAGCCGTGCTCCCGGGGCCGGCCGCCTGGCTCCGTTTTCGGCCGCCCACGGCGGACCGGCGGTTTTGTCAGGTCACGCGTCGAGCAACGTCGATGACCAGGTCATACGGCCAGGCGGCGTCGTCTGCAGGCGGGCAGCCACGGCCTGCGGTCCCAGCGCGGCGAGCGTCCACACAGCGCTGATGCGGTGCCCTAAGGCCCACATATCGGTGGTCGGCGGTCGGAACGCGGCTACGGCGATGTTCCGGGCGGAGAACGGTTTCTGGTCGAGGTAGGTCATGCCGCCGGTCCCGCACAGATACGTGCGGGCACCTGTCACGGCGGCTAGGTCGGCGAGCCGGAGGGACCGACCGGGCCGGGCGGGCAGGCGGCTGCTGGTGAGGATCTGGCCCTGCCGGCCGAGCACGTCGAGCAAAACGCGGGTGGACATCTCCGCGACCGTCGCAGTCCGTCCGGTGGTGAAGGCGTCCAGCACCGGGTCCAGGGCCTTCGCGAGGGCAGGCCAGTGGGGACTGGCCCCATATTGCTGTCGTAGCATCCCGGCGGTCCGGCGACGGGCCGGGGCGGGATCGTCGATTACGGCGTCCCGGATGAGGGTGGGCCGCCCGCCGGGAAGGTGGGTGGGGATGGTGAGCCACTGCTGGCGGGCTGGGTCGTCGAGGTCGGCGAGGCGGGCTCGGTGCTGGTAGTCGCGGCGGGTGAACTGCACGTCGTCCAGGACGATCCAGTAGTCCGCCGCGAACAGCTTGGCCAGCGTGGTCAGCCGCGGGAACACATTGGGCTGGTGGATCGCACACAGCCCGCCCGGGGTGGGCAGGTCAGGAGATGAGGCGGCTGGTGAAGCCGTCGTGGATGAGGGATTCATACGCGGCATGCACGTCCTCCGGGACCTCCTGCTCGATGGCGAATCCGAGCTTTGGATACTCGATGACCCGCTGGAGGTCGCCGACGAGCATGTCCAGGACGAGCTTTTCGTCGCCGATGGACTTCACGTAGTCGTCGAACTCCAGCGGCTCCGACACGCAGAGGATCTCGACGTCGGGCCACAGCTTGCGAGCGGTCGCGAACGATCGCCTTTCCATATAGGGCTTGGAAACCAGCAGCACCGTTTTCGGGCTGATGCCGGCGTCGGCGAGGACCTCACGCGAGAGGGTGATGTTCTGTCCGGTGTTGGACGCGTTGGGCTCCAGCAGGATCGCCTCGGCGGGGACGGCGAGGTCGATGGCGTGCTCGCGGAAGTGGACGGCCTCACCACGCGGGAAGACCTTGGCGGTCGTGGGGCTGTTGCCGCCGGTGAAGACCAGGGTCGGGAAGAGCCCGGCCCGGTACAGCTCGGCGGAGCGGGTGGCGACGCCGAGGTCGTGGCTGCCGAGTCCGATGGCCACGTCGACGGGCCGCAGGTCGTGGTGCATCTGGTGGTAGTCCCAGATCTGCTTGGCCTGGCGCCACTGGCCCTCGGTGATGTTCTGCTGGTTGTCGCTCACGCGTGTGTTCTCCCTGGTCACCGTTGCCGGGGGCCGGTCGGCCCCTCGCTCATGGCCTTGATGCCCTCGATACTGCGCAGTTGGTGCACGAGTTCGTACTGCGCGGCTGTCCTGGCGGCCTGGTCGAGGACGAGGTGTCCATCATCGCGGGTCGCTGGGGCGGAGAGCAGGATGTGACCATGAGCGGTATCCAGTCGCACGCGTTGCATCGGTGATTCGGTGGTCCCGCTGTTGCGGGCGATGTCGATGAAGTGCAGGGCTCCGGAGAGGTCGCCGGCGCCGCGGCGGGCGAGGGCGAGTTTCTGGTGGGCCACCGACCAGTCGTCGGGTTCCTGGAGGTCTTCGAAGTCGCGGGTCGCGGTCTGCATGACGCGGGTCGCATAGTCGTGGTTGCCGTCCTTGCTCAGCGCGGTCCCCACCCACAGCCGGGCCCTTGCGCGGTCGCGGCGCGAGAGCCGGTCGTCGACGGCGAGGGTTTCGTAGTGATGGGCGGCAGTCTCCAGATTCCCGGACATCTCCGTGACGACCGCGAGGGACAGGTCGAGCTGGGCGACGCGGCGGGGGATGTCGAGCTGGGTGTAGACGGAGCGGGCGTCGGCGTAGGAGTGCTGGGCGGAGAGCGGGCCGAGGACGGCCCCCTGGTCGCGCTTGAGGTCGCCGAGCAGGGCGGTGGAGCGGGCGAACAGATAGAGGCCCTTGTCGTCGAGTTCGGTGGCCTTGAACCGGGTGAGCCACCGGCTGAGCAGGCTGTCGGCGAAGGTGAAGTTCTGCCGGGACAGGGCGACCACGACGCGGTCCAGATCATCGGCCCAGGACTCGTACTCCCAGGCCCTCGGCCCGGGAGCGGTGACGCGCCGCCCGGCGTTCTGCACGGCGCTGGCCGTCTCCGACAGGAGCGTTTCGAAGCGCAGGTGGACGGCGGCGTCCGCGCGGCTGAGCGCGGTGTCGAGGATGGCCTGGGTATCGGGTCTGGGCTCGGTGGCGGCGAGCTTGGACTCCCACTTGGAGACGGTCGCAACCGCCAGGCCGAGGTCTTGGGCGAAGGCCCGCACGCTCAGTCGCAGGGCGAGACGCAGGGCCTTGGCCTCCAGGCCGGTCCAGTGGTGCACGGTCGCCACGCGTCACTCCCTTCCGTTAGCCATCGAAGCACGGTGAGTGCAGTTGGCGGCACGGAAGTGGAACGTAAGTAGAACAGGAGCTGATTGGCCGGGAGTTGGGTGGCGGCCACGCTCAAGGGGTCATCACTTGTCGAGCCTTTTGGACGGTCTTCAGCATGGAACCCCTCACGGAGCATCGCCAGGTCAGCGGCCCGGTCGTGTACGGCTTTCTGCGGCTGGTGCGGGTCTCCACAGCCCGGCATGCGGCGCTGACCGCGTCGCTCAGCGAGTACTGCCGTAGCCACGAGCTGCAGCTGTCCGGGCTGTTCACGGACCGCGACGTGACTTCCGGTCCTGAATCGGTGGCGTTCACCGGACTGCTGGACGTGCTGGCCCTGCCGGACGTCTATGGCGTGATCTCCCCGGCCATGTCGCACCTGGGGCCGAAGGCCATAGCCGCCGAACGTGGGCGGCGGATCGAGGCGGCCGGCTCCCGTCTACTGCTGGTCCGTGAGCCTCGCCCCACACACCCGTCCGTCGCCCGCGGGGGCCCGGCCCGTCGCCGCAGTCCGGGATCCACCCGCGTCCTGGACGCCGAGTCATGAGGGCCACGATGACCGAACAGACCCAGCGGTTCTTCGAGCCCCGGCCCGAATCAATCGGCCAGGCACGCAAGTTCGCTACGGAGGCCCTGGCCGAGTGGGGCCTTGAGTCCCGCGTCGAGGACATCCGGCTCTGCGTCTCCGAGCTCGCGACGAATGCGCTGGTCCACGGCGCCGTCGACGGCCACGGTTTCCGGGTCAAGCTGGATGCCGACGAGGAAGTCGTACGCCTGGAAGTGCACGACAGTTGCCGCCAGCGCCCCAAGGCCCGCCAGGCCGCCGACGCGGACACCTCCGGACGCGGCCTGACGCTGGTGAGCGTGCTCGCAGACGGCTGGGGCGTTCAGGACAGCCCTCCGTCCGGAAAGTTCGTCTGGTCCTGCTTCAAGGCCACGAGAGGAACGGCGTCATGACCGTCATCCTCACCCCACCGGGCCCGGAACTGCGGCTGCTGGTCTCCCTCGCGTCCTGGACCTGGCCGGGCACCGGACCGGACGGCCGCGAGGTCGCGCACATCCTGATCACCCACACCCGCACCCCGGCCCCGGTCAGCCCCGACACGGTCGAGGCCCGGATGCGACGACTGTCGGACAGCCTCGGAGGTCTGGCCGGCCCTCGGGAGGTCGTCCCGGAGCTCGACCACTGTCTGCAGATCGTCGGCGACCAGGTGCTGATGCACTTCCACGGCGCCTCCCGCAAGCTGCGGCTGCCCACCCGCCGGGCCTGGACAGAGCTGGTCGCCCGCACCGAGGAGGCGCTCCTGTTGCTCGGGCTGGACCCGCTGCCGCAGACCGCCGACGCCGTCCGCCTCGACACCTACCTGGACGACGCGCTCGCGGCCGACCGGCTGCTGTTCGGACGCGCCCGCACCCGCTGAACCCCTGAGAACTTCCCGCACAGCCCCCGGATGTACGGATGAGAGGGAACTGCAATGGAAACCTTCGAACCCGCCCGGCTGGACGCCTACTTCGCCCGAATCGCCGGCCAGTTCACCCCGGAGGAGCAGGCCGCCTCGTTCCTGATCACGCACCTGCTGCCGGAGCGACCCGCGTTCGTCCAGGCCGTCGCCGCGATGACCCGGCTCACCGCGGTGCTGCCCAAGCCGAAGTCCATCCACCCGGCCGCGAAGCGCGAGGTCGAGCAGACCGTCCCCGTCGACACCCTCACCCGCGACCTGTTCGCCGAGGCCGACGACGCCCTGGACTACCTCGAGTCCCGGGCCGCAGGCGAGACGATCTGCCGCCGTATCGGGCCCCCGGCCATCCCTGACACTGCGGGCGGCCGGCCCCTCGCGCCCGGCTTGCCCGCGCCCGGCTGGCGCCCCCGCTGCGCCACGCCTTGGGAGGAGACAGATATGCCTGACGAGGTCTATCTCCTGTTCGCCGATGAGCCGTACGTGCCGCCGCACGGTCTGCGGGAGGTCAACTGCACCGTCGTGGCGGCCGTTTTTCTGCTCACAGCGGCTCGTGGGCCGGCCCGACGGGGCCCGTGTCCGCCGCCTGCTGCCCGCCGGGCGCGGTGCGGAGGGGCTCGTGCCGCTGCTCGCTGTCGGCTGTACGGTCTGGCTGGTCGTAAGACGGGTGTGGCCCCCTCGATGGTTCCGAGGGGGCCACCGTGCTTTTCGGCGGGTGCGGATGGTCAGGCGCGGGTGTCGAAGCTGCCTTCGCGGATGCTGCTGAGGAAGGCGGTCCATGACGGCTTCCCGAAGACGAGGGCGGGTCCCTTGTCCTTGGAGTCGCGGACGGCGACGGCGGAGGTGGTGTCGGCGGCCTCTATGCAGTTGCCTTCCGCGCCGCTGCTGTAGGAGGACTTGAACCAGGCGTTTTCCGGAGCCAGTTCGGTGGACGTGCGGGTTGCGTTCATGTGGCCAACTTCCGTTTCAGGTCCCGGTGGATCTCGTCGATGAATTTCGGTGTCTCGTTGGGTGCGAGTGCCGAGGCCCGCAGGGCCTCGAACCTGCGGGTGTATCTGCCGACGTCCGGCTTCTTGTCGGTGATGCTGGCCTGGCCGCCGGGCTGGTCGGCCTGGACGATCTTTCCGAGCGGCTCGCCCATGTCCAGCAGCGCGAAGTTCTGGCTGGCGCGGTATCCGGTGGAGGCGGCCGGCAGTATCTGCACGGTGAGCGTGTCGAGGGCGGCGAGGCGCTTGATCTCCTCGAACTGGTCGGCCATGACCTCGGGGCTGCCGATCGTGCTGCGCAGGCTGTCCTCGCCCATGATGACCCACAGCGCGCGCGGCTCGTCCTTCGTGATCAGGGCCTTGCGGGCCATTCGGACCTCGACGTTTGCGTCGATGAACTCGGTGGTCGTCTCGTCGACGCCCTTGGCGGACAGCAGGAGCTCGCGCGCGTAGGCCTCCGTCTGCAGGAGCCCGAAGACGAGCGAGGGCTGCCAGGCGGCGATGGTCTCGGCGTCGGTCTCCATGCCGACGTACTCGCGCATGCCCTTGGGCAGGTGGGCGGAGTAGGGCACCCACCAGCCTTCCTGCAGAGACTCCCGGTGGATGACGAGCAGGCTGTCGACGACCTCGGGTTCCTCTACCCCGTAGTGCCCAAGGAGGTTCTTCAGGTCGGTGGGGTTGGGGAGGCTGGTCCTGCCCCTCTCGACGCGCCACAGTTTTTCGTGGGAGAAGCCCAGAGCGCCCGCGACGTCGTCGCGTCGCATGCCCAGGTCCTCCCTCATTCTCTCCAGCACCTTGCCCAGGTGTACCCGCCGGCTTGTCGGCCCCTTCGGTGCGGCCACGCGTCATCCTCTCCGGCGTGCCGAGGCACGCGCCGATCGAGTTGGGCTCTTGCCTCCCGGAGCCGGGTTCATGCCTCCCGGGGCCCGGTGCGCGCCTGCCCAAGTGTCCCTTGGCCCTGCCTGTGTTGAGAGTGTGCCACCACAGGTGCAGCTTGCACAGCCAAGAGCTCCGTTGCATGCATACGCCATTCGTCGTGAAAATTGCACGCAGCATTGCACGTCAACTGTGCCATGCAAGACAGTAGTTGAGCCACGGCGCAGCGTGACGCAGGCACGGTCCGCGACCGGCTTCGCCACGTGCTGCGCCGTGAACCGCCCGACTGACGGAGGCGCCCCATGCCGCCCAGCACGGCAACCGAGCGAGACGCCATTTGGACGGACGGTGGCACCGAGGTCAGGCCGCCGGTCCTCGGCGAGCCGGTCCTGGCGCGGCCGCGCCCGGCCGTACACCGCGGGCCTGTTCCTCGGGCGGCTGCGCCGGGACTGCAACGCCGGTGCGCCCGAAGGCCTGCCCGACCCGGACCGGGCGCGGCTGATCGTCGCCTGCACCCTGAACGAGCAGGGCGGAAACGCCGTCCAGGGCCTGAACGCGGCACGGGCCCTGATCGCGCGGGAGGACTATGACGTCGTACGAGAGCTGCACGACGCCCCGACCTGCGAAAGGCCGCGGACCGCAGCCGGCGCCAACCCACCAAGCGGCACCCACGGCCAGGCGACCGCGAGCGCCTCGCAACGCGGAATGGCAGCCGTGCCCCTGCCGCACAAAGCTCCCCCATCCCCGTCCGACGGCGGTCGGGGATGGGGTGAGCGGCCTGGTTCCCGCCGGGGACCGGGCGTGCACCCTCTGGTGTCCCGAAAGGAACAGCCGTTATGGCCACCGAGCGTTTGAGCGAGATCCCGCCGACGGTCGCGAGAATGATCGAGATCCGCAGCGGACCCATCCTGGAGAGCAGTCCGGTCACCGGCGGGCTCAACAGTGAGATCGCCGCACACGTGCGGACCGAAACGCAGACGCTGTTCGTCAAGGGCCTGCGCACGAGCAACCCGCGCGCCTGGACGCAGACCCGCGAGGCGGCCATCAATCCGTTCGTCCACGGCCTGTCGCCCCGGATGGTGTGGCAGGCCGACGACGACGCGTGGCACCTGCTCGCCTTCGAGTACACCGAGGGCCGCCACGCCAACTGGAAGCCGGGCAGCGATGATCTGGAGCCGGTGCTCGACGTGATGCAGGAACTCGCCGGCAGGCCGCTGCCGCCCCTCCAGCTGCGGCGCTTCAGCGACCGGATGGCCGGCTGCGCCGCCCCCGACGAGCTCCACCATTTCGACGGCTCTGCCCTGCTGCGCACCGAGTGGAATCCGGAGAACGTCCTGATCGCGGACGGTGGGGTGCGGCTCGTCGACTGGGGGTGGGTCTCGCTCGGCGCGGCCTGGATCGACCCGGCCTTGTGGGTGCTGTGGCTCATCGCCGCCGGCCACGACCCCGAGCAGGCGGAGTACGCCGCGGCCGGGCACCAGGCGTGGCGGCAGGCCTCCTACGAGGCACTGGCCGCCTTCTCCCGGGCGCAGTTGCGCCTGTGGGACAGCATCGCTGGCCAGAGCTCCACCGCCTGGGCCGGGCCCCTGCAGCAGGCGGCCACATCGTGGCGCGACTACCGCAACTGAACCAGGAGGAGGAATCCGTGAGCCAGGAAGTCGTGCACCAGCGCCTGCGCCGGTGGGTCACCTCCGTGCGGGGCCCTGACCACGGCGAGCCTACCGGTCCCGCGTTTAGCGCCCTGCTCGCCGACGTGCTCGGCGTGAGCCCGCGCCAGGACGTCACGGAGCAGTGGATCCGCATCGAAGCCGACGTCCCGCACGCACTCAGCGAGTCCGAGCGGCTCACCGTCCTTCGCTTCCTGCTCGCACAGGCCGTGCCCTTCGGCCGCCGCCTCCACCGGGACGGCACATCGACCATCTGGGCCGAAGCCGACGCCCGCCGGCGGGACGAGCCATAAGCCCCGCATCCCGCCCGTGCACCGCACTCCGGCACCGCGCCCGGGGACGTGTGCCCAACGGCCCTGCCCCATCCCTGCTCTGGAGCTGAGCACGATGACCAAGATTCCCGCCCCCGCACCCGCCGTGCCCCTCACCACCCCGGCGGCAGCGGCGCCCGCAGCGCCCGACCTGCCCCGCAGCGTGCTCTACACCTGCAACACCAACCCGGCGGCAGTGGCCCGGACGCTGGCGGATCTGCGCGGCTTCGCCGCTGTACACCGCTGGCCTGTCTTCCACGAGGTGTACGACCTGGCACCGCCCGACACCCCGCGCCGCCGGCGGATCGGCTGGCGCACGGTGGAGCAGCTGGTGCTGCGCGGTGAAGTAAACGCCGTCATCGCTCCGTCCGAGCGGGAAGTCGCCTGTACGCGACGCGAGCGGATCATCCTGCGCCAGTGGCTGAGCGGCGCAGCGGCCTGCGCCCTCTACCCGCACGACGGCCCGCCGCAACCGGCTTGCACCCCGGCGCAGCCAGAGGGGGAGCAGCCGTGATGTCTCCCTCAGCACCCGGAGACCCGGCGGACGGGCCGCCCGCCGCCCACTCGCAGGCGTTGACCACCCGCCTGCGACTGCCCGGACACTCCAAGCGCACCCCGGGCCAGGCCCGCGCCTACCTCGGCGTGACTCTCGCCGACTGGGGCGTGTGCGAGACCATCCGCGCGGACCTCCAGCTGATCGTCAGCGAGCTGGCCACCAACGCCGTCACCTACACGCGCAGTTGCGAAATCACCCTCGAGATCACCCTCACCGACGACGAAGCCGCCGTCAGCGTCGCCGACCACGGCCCCCACCGCCACCTCCACGCCCGGCACGCGGCCCCCGATGCCGAATCCGGCCGCGGCCTGCTGATCGTCCAATCCCTGGCCAGCCGCTGGGACCAGAGCGGGGACGACGCCGGCGGCACGACCGTGCACGCGGCCATCACCCTCCCCGCCCGCAAGCCACCGCCAAGCACCCCGCTGCCCGAAGACGCCCCGCACCATCACGCGCATGCCACCCCGGAGAGGTGAGCCGGCGATGACACACCAACCGCAGCTCGAAGGGGTGCTGCCTGCACCGCTCTCCGGCGTCCGTCCGGTGGGGCCGGCCGTGCCCGGCGGTGTTCCGGATGCGCAGTGCCGTGGTGCTCGGCGGCTGACGGCCGGGGACTGGGACCGCTGGTATGAGCGTGGGGGCGGCTGGCCGAGGGTGGTCTCCGATGCGGAGGCGGAGCGGTTCTGCCGCTTCGTAGGGCCTGTGCCGGGCGGTAGCGCCGTCGATCTCGGGTGCGGCACCGGACACTGGGCGCGTCAACTGGCCGCCTGGGGGATGAGCGTGCGCGGCTATGACTGGGCGGGCGAGGCCATCCGGCAGGCGACCTGCCGCAGCACAGGAACCACCACTCAGTTTCAGACCCTGGACCTCGACCGGCAGCCCGTTCCGGGTATCCGTCCCGGCTCGGTGGACCTGGTGACCTGCCGCTTCGCCATTGCCTACCTCGACTGGGCCCGCCTGGTGGCCGACGTCGGGCGCCGGCTGGCCTGGAACGGCACCTTCTTCGTGCTGACCCGCATCGACGAACCCGGCGCCCTGGTCCACGACCACCACCGCGGGGTGGACAGGCAGCAACTCGACCAACTCGCAGACGGCTGGGCCCAGCACCACGTTCACCGCATCGGCTCCCGGGTCAGCGCGCTGGTCCTGCGCCGCTATACCGGCTGAAGTGCCGTTCCCTGCCCCGCACGCCGGTGCCCACACCCTGGCGGAAGGCGCGCCGCGCACCGGCCGGTCGTGCGTGATGGCGCGCTCGTCGAGTCGTGCGTCTACGGTCCGGCGATGAGCCAGAGAATGAGCGAGGCGTCCAGGTCGCGATGACGCAGAGCACCGGCCATGTGGTGCACAGGACCGACGAGGAACGTACGGTTGTCCGCCGAAGTCCGCGAACGCATATATCCGACACACAGTTCATCTATTTTCGGTCAATCTGACGACTCTACGCATATCTCCTTGGCAAACGTCCTTCGTGCCGTGCACAGACGGTTACGATGACCGCATCGGTTCCCAGGCATAGGGTCAACGACCGCTCTCGGAGCAGGCGTTCGCGCCGCGAGAGCGGTCACCACGAGCGTCTGTCGACTCCCAAACGGCACGGACAGACAGCCGATGCTCAGTCGCGAGACCTCTACGCAAGAGATTCACGGGGTGGGGTATGTCGGGAGAATTCGCTCAACTCGTCGTTGACGAGGCCATCTTTCATCTGGTCCCGACGCGTAAGCGGAACGACCCGACACCGGCGCAAGTCCAGTTGAGCGAAACAGCGTGCACGCTCAGTGAGGATGTGCGCGGCAAGATCCAGGCCAATTTCCGAGCCGTGCTAGCTTCACACGGACGCCCAGTCGTAGAAGAGTTCGAGGCCAAGAAGTCGACCCTGCCCGACCGCGTCTACGAGTACCTCGTCGAGCAGCGTGCCCTCGTGGACGTCTCCACCGACCTTGCCGAACTCCTCTTTGACAGCCAGAAGCCCAACAGTTCCCCCGGACTGCTCCTCGTGGCCTCAGCCAGACTCGCGGGCAAGCGGGCGCTGCTCATCGTGAAACTGGAGCAAGAGGGCGGGTTTCGAGCAGAGGAGGTACTCGTCGACGGCAAACGCACCTTCGACATGAGCTACTTCGCCAACCTCCTGATGACCGAACACAACAAGATCTACAAGGCCGCCCTGTTCTGTTCCGACGGCGTCCCCGAGGACGGCCCCATCGAAGGCTGGACAGCTGACAAACAGCTGTCCGGCAGGATGGCCCAGTTCTGGCTCCGGACCTTCCTCGGCTGCCGGCAGAAGGAAGACCCCAAGCGCCTTACCCAGAAATTTCACGAGGCAGCCGTCGACTGGGTCGACAAGCAGGTCGACGATCCCGAGAAGAGCGTCGAGTACCTGATGGCAGCCCTGGTCGAACTGCGCTCCAACACTGTGACCCTGGACCCGACCTCCTTCGCCGCTGACCATCTCGACCTCACTCACCAGGACAGCTTCCTCGCCTACCTGGCCAGCAAGGGCATTCCGACGACCACCTTCGACAAGGACATCGAACGGGTGGCGCCGCGCCTGAGCGAGCTCCAGATCGGCTTCGCAGGCGGCATCTCCATCATCGCCCCCGTCAGGCGGGTGCGTGAGGACATCAAGATCGTCGAGCACGCCGACGGCACATCCACAGTCACCGTCAGCGGCAAGATTACGTCCACGCGTAGCCACTACAGCGCCCGCAAACCCGAAGCGCTGCACTCCGACGGCCCAGCACCCAGAGCAGAACTCGCCGGATGAGTGCGGTCAACGATGCCTTCCACCGGTACCAGTCGGAACTCCCCGACATTCGGAAGGCGGCACAGCTCACCGCCGCCCTTCTGCGACGTAAAACTGCCCGCGCCCACATCACCTGCGAAATCACCCACCGGGCCAAGGAGATCGGCAGTTTCGTCACCAAGGCCTATCACAAGGACTACGCCGACCCCTGGAATCAGATATCGGACAAAGCGGGCGTCCGCATCACCGTCCAGCACCATGGCTTCCTCGACAAGGCCCTGGAAGTCGTCAAGGGCAACCTGACGCTGGTCGCAGACCCACAGGACTACCGGGAACGAGAGGACATCGAAGGACAGTACACGCTGCAGTACCCCCGCCTGCATGTCCAAACCCTTGCCGCCGGCGATCTCAGGGACGGTGACGGCCGACCCTACGAGTGCGAGATCCAAATCCGTACCGAAGCAACCGACTTGTGGGCACGTATGTCCCATCGGCTGCTCTACAAGACAAGCTCCACCGACGTACCCCGCGATGTCAGTAGGTCGCTGTACCGTTTGATCGCCCTGGTCGAACTGTACGACCTCGAGGTCGAACGGGGGGTAGACGTCTTGGAAAAGCACCCTGACTTCACCCGCACCAACCGACTCCTGGACGAAGCAGAGTTTCTGTACCGCACGTTCACCGAGCACGACCACCGGCGCGACCTGTCCGAAGACGTCCTCGACGTCCTCATCGGCACCCTCGAGCACGAGTCCGACTACGCCAACAAGCTGGCCCAGTTCACCGAACAGCACCGCCAGCAGCTCGAAGATGCCTACCGCGAGTACGGCCCGACCAGCAAGCTCTTCTTGACCCACGGCCGCTACATACTGGCCAGCCAGCCGGAAAGCCTCATCATCTTCGAGCGCCTGAGTACCGCCAAGATGCTGCTGCGAGGCGTCTGGGACGACGAACTACCCAAGACCATGCTCAGCGACATGGCAGAGATTTGGAGCGTCCACCTGTGACCCGACCACCGCAGCCCGAACCCCCCGCTGTCGTGGCCGCCACCGCCATGTTCGTTGAAGTCCTCGTCGTCGGCATCGGCTTCCTCACCGGCCTGAGCATCCTGACAGTTGCCGTCGCCGGCCCCGACAACATCCGCCGCCTGGCACCCGTGGCCGACACCCCCCTCGCAGCCGGCGCCGCTCTCGCGTTCGCCTACGCCCTGGGCATCCTGATCGACCGTGCCGCCGACGCCGCCCTTACTCCAGCGCGCCGAAGGCTGCGCACCCACTCCTTCCCCACTTCCACCGCCTACGCTCAGGCACGCCTCAAACTCTCCGAATTGCCGGCCCTGACCGCCCGAGCCGATTACGCACGCTCCCGACAGAGAATCTGCCGCGGCTGGATCCTCAACAGCGTCCTGCTCACCCTGGCCACCGATTTCGCACTGGGACGCTACCCCGTCGAGCACCGCGCCCCACTCCTCGCAACTGCCACCGCTCTCGGAGCCCTGTCCACCGTCGGCTTCTACCTGTCGTGGCGCACCATCACCGCTACCGGCTACCGCAAAATGGCCCTACAGACCGCGCCTGCAGCGACGCCGATCATGCCCGTCCAGAACCCGGTACCCACACCACAGAACCCTTGATCACGCGCCGGAAACCACCACGGCAGACGACAGCAAGGACAGCCGTGACGACTGGGCCAACTGACAGAACCGTATGACAACTTCCTCCCTGGCCAGCCGCGCACGCCCGGAGACCCGCATACAACCGACCCCGCCCACGGTAGCGGTCTCCTCCAGCCAGGAGTCGACGGCGAACTCGGCGCGGTGCGCGAGAAGGCTGACGGCGATTGGGGTGACCAGGGCGCTCCGGCGCTGCTCGGCGGCCCTCGCGGTGCAGCGCGGCCACGGCCTGCGCCGGGTGCGCATGCTGCCCGGCATGCCCGGTGCCGTCTTATCCGTCGTGTTCCCTGTTCCCGCGCACGGGCCCCTCGTCTGCAGCCCTCCGTCGCTGTCATGAGAGCACCCGGCACTCACAGCAGTCCCGGCGCCGGCATCACCGGCCGAAAAGTGCCGCCTCGACCCTAACTCTTATACGTAGTCGATCAGTTGGAGGTCCGGCGTTGTCAGTGGGCGCGGCTACCGTTGCATGCTGCGCCGGGGAAACCCCGGCCCCCGCCCGGGCTTATGCCCCTCTCATTGCCGAGGACCGCCCGTGACCTACGTCCGCCCCCACCGCCGCCGCGACGGTACCTACGTCAAAGGCCACCACCGCCGCACCCGGCCGCGCGCCGCGCAGCCGTACGCGATGCCCCCGCGTACCGCTGGCCGCCGCGCCCCCGCGCCGCGGACCCGGCCGGTGGTTTCCACCGGCGCGACCGCTTACGTCGCGCCCTACTCGCGTGCTGATGGCACCCGCGTCCGCGGGCACCACCGGACCGTAGCCCCCCGCACCGCCGCCGTTGCAACGGGCACCGGCGGCGGATTCCTCCTTCTCGTCCTGGTCCTGCTGGCTCTTGCCGGAGGGCCGGGCGAGGGCAGCAAAGACCCGGCCGACACGAAGTCGCCGCAGTCCACCCCGGCCCCTTCGGACCGGCACCGATGAGCCCCGACGCGGACGCGGCAGGACCCCGTCGAAGCCGGCGGGGACCTGGACGCCGCAGGCGCGTTGGGAGATCTGCCGTTGACACGCAGGGCGGCGGCCCGCCCCTGATCAGTCGGATAGATGGCTGTTGACGATCCGGTTGGAAGCGGCGCCCGCCAACGTCGACATCAGCGACTGGGGAGCCCTGCACTGGACGGGCTCGGCTCACCGCTACGAGCAGCTCGCGGGCACGCCGTACTACGAAGAGCCCGAGGCACGCGCAGCGACGTTCCTGTACCTCGCGCTGGTCCTCAGGCCCTTCGCCGACTACAACCTGGTCATCGGCTGGTCCGCCGCGCAGGCCTACATGGAACTCTCCGGGTGGCCGGTCGCCCCCGAGCCCCAAGCCCTGTGGGCGCTGGCAGGCGAGATCCGAGCGGGCGAAGCAGGACTGAGGGACGCAGCCACGACGATCCGGACCTGGCGCACCGGCTCGGACGCCTAGCTCGTATCGCTTTCGCGGCGTGGCGCGGCCGGGCGGCGTCCGCCGGACGCAGATCACTGGGCTGGTTCTTCACGGCGGAACCCGTTGCCGCTCCCGGGCGGGGCGGCGGCGCCCCCTTGCTCGTCGGCAGCCGACCTCGGTGAGGGCCGTCCTTGTTCGTCGCCCCTGCACCCGGCTGCTCCGTGCTTGTCCCCGCCGCCTCGCCGCGCGTCGCCGCTGGTGTGGTGCCGGGGCCGGGCCGCTGCGGCGAGCGTTCGCGGACGGGGATGGCTGGTCCGCTGTTCGTAGGCGGAGCTGGCACGTCAACTCGCTGCCTGACCGGGGGACTGGCCGGCCGGGGGTTGGGCGGGGGAGAGGGCGGGTTCATGCTGCGGGCTGGGCGCGGGGAGCCTGCGGGTGTGCCGTGACGGGGTGGCTGGTCTGCTCGTATGGATCGTGGCTCGCGGTCAGGGACGGCTGGGTGCTGTCCGGTGTGTGCGGGGGCCGGGTGGTGTGGGTGCCGGGTCCGGGCGGTGGCGGTGGTTGGGGCGCGGGGGCGGCTGTCGGTGCGGGGGGAGGTCTGTCGGGGCCGTGCTGCTGGCTGGTCTTGAGCTGGAAGACCATCGTGCGGCCGCCGGCGGTGGGTGCGATGTCGTGGTCGTCGAAGTCGATGCCGTGGGACAGGGTGTTGGTGGCGATGATGAGATCGGGTGGGGCGGCGCCGTTGCGGTGTGCTTCCCGGCCGGCCGACCGGAACAGATGCGCGAGGCCGTCCGCGAACACCTGGACGCCCTCGGCCAGCGCGGCGGGGGTGTTGCGGACGGCGGTGTCTGAGGCGAGGACTTCGAGGGCTGGGAGGACGGCCGCTGCCAGGCGGTTGGTGTCGTAGAGAGCGCGTTGTGCGGTGAGTGCTTTGATGACCGGCTCGGCCGCGGCGGCCATCCGCTCGATGTCGTAGGGGCCACCGGTGCCCTGCCGGCCGAGCGCCAGGGCGGTGGGGCGGCGGTGGGACGGCTGTGCCGGATGTCTGCGCGGGGGAGCGGTGCGCCGTGCGCGGGTGGCCAGAATATGTTCGAACGCGTCGCGGTAGTGCTGCTGGGCGCGGCGGCTGACCCGGCACACGTCCAGGAAGGTCTGCAGCTGTTCGGTGCTGGCGGGCAGTGCCTTGCGGCGGATGATGCGCCAGGCGGTGGTCCGCGGGATCGCAGTTCGTCCGGCTGCGGGGCGGGTGAGGGCTGTCGGAGAGGGAGCGCCGGCGCGTTCGTATGCGGCGGCGAGGGCGGCGCCGAGGTCGTCCGCGGTGCGTACGAGGTCGGGCGCGGGTGCCTGCAGCGCCCGGAGCCGGTCGCGCTGGGCGGTGCGGGCCCTGGTGCGCAGGGTGCGCGCGCGGTTTTGGGAGGCTCGGTCACCTCCGCAGGCGGTGACGAGTGCGTCGAGGACGTCGGTGGAGGGGGCGAGGAGGCCGGCTTCGGCGCGCTGGACGGTGCCGCGGGAGACGGCGGCCGCCGCGGCGAGACGGCGCTGGGACAGCCGGGCGGCGCGGCGCATGGAGCTCAGGTACCCGGCGAGCTCGGCGAAGGGCCGGGCATCTGCGGCCGGTCGGGGCGAGGGCATCGACGATCCCCTACTTGCCCGCGCCGGAGCGCACTGCGGCCTCGACGAGGACGGCCATCAGCCGGCGGCCGCCGCCGGCCGCGGTGAGGACGGCCGCGCCGACGCCACCGCACCCGCCGAGCAGAATTAGAATGTCGCTGGTAGGCGTGCCGTTGAGGAACAGGGCGGTGCCCAGCGCCGGGAAGGCGACCAGCAGGATCAGCGTGTGGGTGGGCCCCAGGCGGCCCGGCAAGGGCGCGGGCGCCTGGCGGGCAGGCTCGGCGGCAGGGGGCGGGGGAAGAGCGGGCAGGCCGGTCATGCGCGCAGGACTCCGTCCTGACAGGGGCCCCGGAGCCTAAGGTTCGGGACCCGGCTGAATGGTCGCAAGCAGGCGCAGTCCTACGGCAGTTGGCCCTGCGATGCGGGGCTGCGCGGCGGCATAAGCCTTGCACGGTCGGCCCGACTCCCTCCCGGATTCGTGCCTGCTATGCGGCATTCGCCGGTTTGTGGCCCCATGGGTGTTCCGCTGGCCCGTACCCGATTCCCGCAACGCCGGGCCCCCGAAGTGCACGACGGCGTCGATGAGTTCCGCGCGGCGGGGGCCCGGAACGGCCCAGCGTTTGTTCCGGCGTGGTTGCACGCAGCGCCCTGCCGGTACGACGCTTGCTCAACAGCGGCACCAACGGCTCATCGCCGGTGTCGCCCTGACGGCAGGCTGGTCGCAAGCCCGAGCCCTTCAGGACCCCTGGCAGATGCGTTGGCCCGCACCTGCCGCACCGGCCGGTACCTCCTCGGTGCCGGCCGCCGGTGTTTCCCGGCGTGCCCGGTGGTGCTCGACACGCACCTGCTTTGGTGCGCGCCCGGTTCCGCTGCTGGCGGGGTCGCCGCGGCCCGGCCGCCCCTTCCAGTCGACCGGTGTCCGGCGCCAGCACGGGCTTCACTTTCATTGAGAACCTGCAAAGCAGGGAAGAGATGAGGCGGCAGCAACTGAATCCGCTGGCAGTGTGACAGTGGTCCAAGCCGCGAGAGAGGCGAGGGACGTGCGGGAACTGCAATACCTGTCGACGGCCAAGCTCGACGACTTTTACGAGCAACCGCGAAGAAGACTCCTCGATCGAGCCGTTGAAGCGGAAGCCAGCGTGCTGGGTTCTGGTGCTCGTGTCACTTTAGGGGAGGGTGTGACTGCGGAGGCAACACCTGCCGAGCGGCTGGAGCCTGTTCTGCAACACCTCAAAGAGCAGTGCTGGGCATGCCTTTGGGAACCTTCGGCGTGTGGACATCTGGGAGTCGGGGCCTGGCTCGAATTCCGTGGTCCCTTCCGCTACGGCGCTGCAGCGAGCGACGTTGGGTTCCGCGATCACGGCGTCTTTGCCTATGCGTCGCTGGAAGAAGGGCACTGCCCACACCAGGACGATGAGTTCTGCCCCAACATCAACTTGTTGTTATGCGGCTCGAAGCAACACGTACGGGATTACCGCGACCACCCGCCAACCAGGATGGGATCTGGTTCAGACTGGCTGCATGCCATGGCGGCCGACCTGGCTCAACGGGAAGCCTACGGGGATGCGACGCCCCCTGAGATGCTGGCTTCCACCGGGCTGAATGATCAAGAATTTGCCGCTAGATCCGCCTTTTCCATGATCTCTCACTTCTACCCGACCCCCGGCTATTTGCGAGGGCACGCCCGTGTGCTGTGCAACTTTCCCCCAGAACGGCTCCGGCATCGGATGATCGTTGCCACCCCTTTGTACGTGGAGACCGGGGTCCAGCCCACCCCACCAGCACCGCGAACCGGTGTGCCCGGGTGTCGTGGACGGTGGTGGCGTGCACGGCGCGGATACGACGGCTGAACCTGCGTTACGCACCTCCTTCGGCGAAGCGGACTCGGGGGAGGGGGCGGTGGCTGCGCGGGGCGGTTGCCCGCTTTTTGCGGGTGGCACGGGGCGTCGTGTGGTGCTGCTTCTGGCGGCCGTGCGGGCCTGGACTGCCGCTCCCGGGGGGTGCGGGGTGAGGGGCGCATCGAGTGATCGCATTGCGGGTGTCTCGATGTCAGCTTGAGCTTCATCCTTTGGCGGGGGGCTTGGGATGTGAAGGTGTGTCAGCGGGGTCACGTCTTGGATGGGCGAATTCCACGGATCGTGGCAACAGGGGCAGATGTATCCCTAACGGGCAAGTCGGCTTCAGTGTCGATGAGACGTGCTTGGTGTTCGATTATGAGGGCAGGCCATGTTCCCGTGCCGTTCTGTGTTGGTCTTCAGGAAGCCCGGGCGGTGAGTGCGGTGAACACGTCGAGTGGGGTTCTCCATCCGAGTACCTTGCGGGGCCGGGTGTTGAGGTCCGCGGCGATAGTCGCGAGGTCGGCGGCGGAGTGGACCGATAGGTTCGTGGACTTCGGCATGTACTGGCGCAGGAGACCGTTGGTGTTCTCGTTCAGGCCGCGCTGCCAGGGGCTGCCGCTGTCGCAGAAGTACACCCGGGTTCCGGTCGCCTCCGCGATGTCCCGGTGGTGGGCCATCTCTACGCCCTGGTCCCAGGTGAGGGTCCGGCGGAGGTGGGGCGGGACGGTCAGGAGGGCCCGGGTCACGCCGTCCCGTACCGCTTCGGCGGTGTGCCGGCCGGGGAGGTGGACCAGCAGGACGAAGCGGCTGGTGCGCTCGACCAGGGTGCCGACAGCCGTCCTGTTCCGGGTGCCGACGATGAGATCCCCTTCCCACTGGCCCGGGACTGTCCGGCCTTCGACTTCCTCCGGACGATCTTTGATCATCACCATGGGGGCGGTGAACCCGTCCTGCGGGCCGGTTTCGTGATCCGCCGGTAGCGGCGGTCACGGCCGGAGCGGAGCGTCCTGCGGGGCTTGCAGAGCAGCTCGCCGCCGCCGTCTGCGTAGAGGGAGCGGTAGATCGTTTCGTGGGCCACGGTCATGCCGGGCTGATCGCTGACGGCGCGCAGGTGCCCGGCGATCTGTTCCGGGCTCCACCGCTTGTCCAGCCCTTCCTGGACAGCGTCGCGGAGCTGCGGGTTGTGGGCGATCTTGGTGGGCTTGGGGCGGCACCTGCGGTTCTCGGCGATCGAGTCCGCGCGATGCGGGTAATACTCGTTGAGCGGCCCGGAGACGTTGCGACTGATCTCCCTGCTGATGGTCGACACATTGCGTCCCAGCCGTTCGGCGATCGTCCGCAGACTGGCACCAGCGAGGCGCATGTCCGCGATGGTGATGCGCTCGTCCAGGTTGAGATACCGGCCCCTCTGAGCCGGTGGTAGGGGCTGGTACTTCCTGCTCGACGGTCTGGCCTTCATCCAGTTCGTCGCGGTTGAGGTCTCGGTACCAGTGATCCGGCAGGCTTCTCGGATGCTCACGCCTTGCGAAACGACCTCGAAGAACCTCCGTTTCCGAACGCCGTCGGACCGGAAGTACCCGATGTTCGATGGGCCAAGCGGCATGTCCCAACACCTCACGTGAGCAGGGGTGTTGCGACGATCATGAGAACCCGCCATGTGCAGGGGGAGGGGTGTGGTGTCCTTCGAAAGTGCCCGGTCTCCGCACGGAGTGGGCAGGGTAGGTCCCCGTATGCGCGGGGGCGGGCCCCGGGGGCCGGCTGGTGGGTAGCGGTTTTGTGGCTTGTTCGCGGCAGGGGCGGTCAGAGTTCGTTCCAGGGGCGTGGCTCTGGGTTTCCGATGAGGGGTGTCCAGACGGGGGCAGCAGGCCCGTGTTGTTCGAGGTCTTCGAGGACGGCGGCGCCGAGGGGGACGTTGCGGGCGAGGTGGGCGACGGCGGGGTGGATGTCGGCCATGGACCTGAGGTCGGTGGTGCGGTTGTTCAGGGTGCGGGGGCTGGCGCCGGTGAGGATGAACAGGATGCGGGGGTAGAGGGGATACCAGCGCATCCAGGCAGGCCCCTCCGGTGCGAGGGTGGTTGTGCGGCGGCCGGTGGGTGCGGGCTGGTAGCGGTGGAAGCGTGCGTACTCGATCAGCTTTGCGGCCATGCGCTCGCTGCTCATGGTGGTGCGGTCGATTTCGATGAAGGCCCGTAGTTTGGTGCTGCCGCCGTCGGGGCGGGCCAGGCTGTAGTGCATGAGGGCGTCGGCGATGAGGCGTTGGCCGTCGCCGAGGTGGTGGGCGACTTCGGGGGTCCAGTCGAAGGGGCCGTGTTCGTCTCCGCGCTGTCGGGCGTCTGCGGCGAAGGCGAGGTGGGTGCGTACGACGGTGAGGGTGTGGGGTGTTTTCAGCGAGGCGGCGCTTGCGGAGGTGATGGGGTAGGGGGGCCGGCCCCGCAGTTCGGGTAGGTCGCGGGTGAGGCGGGCGCCGTCGGTGGTGAGGTACCAGGCGCGGGTGCGGTGGGACCGGGGCAGCACGGTGTAGTCGACGAGGCCCTTGTGGCGCAGTTTGTTCAGGGGGGTGGAGAGGGTCTGGCGGGCGGTGCCGGGCCGGAGCAGTTCGCGCAGTTGGCTGGTGGTGGCGATGCGGTGCTGGGCGAGCGCGGACAGCAGTTGGTGGGGCAGCGGTTCGTGGGGCGCGGGTGTGTGGGGCGTTGTGTTCTCGATAGCGCTCACGGGTGTCCTTGTCGGCGGGTGGCGTGGTCGGGTTTCTCGGTCGCAGCGGGGTGTTGTCGCCCTTTGAGGAAAGCCGGTGACCCCGACCGGAGGGTCGACCACGAAGCCCCGACCACGGTGACGATGAGGTCACGAATGCGTGGTCGGGGTGGGTGGTCGGGTCTCGACCACCCCTTCCGGAGCCTGACCACTACCCCGACCACGGTCACGATGGCGTCACGAAGGCGGTGGTCGGGCCTGTGGCCGGCCCCGACCACCGCCTGGACGCTGCTTGTGCGGCAGGCCTTTGACGCACTGGCGGGAGGACCGGACCCGGGGCGGAAGGTCTACCGGATACCGCAGGACTGCGTGTGGTCGGACTGCGCGTTGCTGCTGTGTTGTGCCGGGCCGGGGGGCCGGTGTGGACCGGGTGCGCGCCGCACTGATACCGGGGCAGTTCAGCCGGTTGGGCGGGGGCGGGTCTGTGGGGGGCTGGGGTGGGTTTCCTCCGGCCCCCGGGCGCGAGGGGGGCTTGTGCGGGTGCGGGGTGACGGGCCCTGCTGGGCGGGGGGTGTCAGCGGGGGTGGAGGGATCGCTGGGCGCGGGTGATGATCGCCTGTGCGTCGGCTCCGTATACGGCCCCTTCGCTCAGTGTGTTCCAGACGCTCAGGTAGGTGGCCACGTTGTCGTCATCGTCCAGCCATAGTTCTGCGTGCCAGTCCTCGGCGATGACGAGTCGCTGGTCCAGGATCCAGAAGCCGTTGGCGGCGGGGATCTTGAGCGGGGCGGTGAGGGGGATGATGCCCAGGCGGACGGTGTCCATGCCGATCGTGCCTGCGAGCCGGTCGAGTTGGCTGGTGAGGACGGCTGGTGAGCAGATCAGTGCGTAAAGGGCCGCCTCCCATACCAGGGCGTGGAACTGGTGGCCGCTGTCGTGGAGCCATTCCTGGCGCCGTATGCGCTGGCGTACTGCTTCGTCGGTGTCGCGTTTGGTGCCGTGCAGGTCGGCGTAGCGCAGGAACACGGCGCGGGCGTAGTCCGCGGTCTGGAGCATGCCGGGGATGACGGCCTCTTCCCACGCGCGGATGATCCGGGACCGGTGTACCTCGAGGTTCCAGCTGTCCTGTACGGGGCGGTGGCCTGAGGTGAGCTGGCGGCGCCAGGAACGGATGTGGGTCTCGAACCCTTTGAGGCGTGAGTCGAGTTCGGTGAAGACTTCTGGCTGCCGGACGCCTTCAGCCCAGGAACGCAGGTCCTCAGGCGTCGCTGTCTGCCGGCCGTTCTCCAGCTTGTAGATCTTGGAGTGCGGCCAGCCGAGCCGGCTGGCGAGTTGCGGGCCGGTGAGCCGACCGTCAGGACCCGAGAGCCGCAGCTCGCGGAGCCGGGCTCCGAGAGATTCGCGGGCTTGCTGAAAGTCTGTGCTCACAGGCTCCCTGCCGTCAGTCTGCGTGCACCTGCGCTGTGAACGCCCGGGTCGGGAGGGCGTGATGCACGGCCGTGTCCCGGACCTGGCAGTATCCCAGGACTTCGGCGGGCTCTGTGATCACCTCGATTCCGTGGAGGATGTCCTGTTCGTCGAAGCGCAGCACGGCTGCAAGGCGGCTGTCGAAGATCCAGAAATCCTCCTCCGGCAGGTGTGCGCGCTGTGCGTCCCGGCGCCAGATGCTGCGGACGTCCTCACCTGTGGCCGCGTTGCACCGCGAGTAGTCCATGAGGAACAGCTGTCCCTCGGTGGGCGGGTCGTCAACCACCCGCACGCGCCCTACGTACTTGCCGCCGGTCGTCTGGCGCAGGATGTTCGTGCACCAGTGGCTGTCCAGATCCATGGGAGCCCGGCCCGTGCGCCGGAACTCGGCGAATCCGGGGTCGTTTCTGTCGGAGGCGTAGCCGCGGCGTGTCTCCAGGTGCCAGGCCGAGTGCGCGAACGTCTCGAAGAGCCGGCCGAACTCTTCGGCGTCGATCAGCGCGGGCACCGGCTTCCTCTCCTTGGGCCCGTGGTTGACGAGCAGTTCGCGCGGCACCGCGACCGCAGCGTCGTGCGGCCCCAAGTGCTGGAGCTGGGCAAGGTCTTCCGGGTCGCTGACGGGTGTTCCCTGCACGATGACCTCGCCGGAGTCGAGGTCTTCATGAATTGCCGGGCAGCCGCCGTTCTTGCTGTCCGTGCCGTTGAAGCGCAGTCGCCTTGCCATGCCGCCTCCCTCAGTTCGGGGTTGTCGCCCCACAGCATCACGACGCGATGCGCCCCGCTCCAGAGGGTGCGGCCCCCGATCCGAGAACACACGAGAACATCCGGCCAGGGGCCGGGAACATTCGAGAACACCGCCCGGGCCCGGGGGCTGCGCGTCCCTACGGTTTCCGTCATGGCCTTCGCATCCGCGTTGAAGCGGCGCCGCGAGCGGCGCCCCGTTCCACTGCCGTGGCATCTGGGCGGGCAGCCCCGGGGCCCGGCCGGCATCGTGCCGCCGTCGCTCGCTGCTGTCGGCCCGGGCAGGCGGACGCAGGGGCCCGGCGGTACCGGCCGGGTCACCGGCCCCGTATATCTGGCCGCCGCACCCGGCCCCGGCAGCGGCCCCCGACTTCCCGCGGAGGCGTCCGGATGACCCGGCACACAGAGATTTCGGCGGTCGAGCGCTGGCTCTCCCGTGCGCAGGCCGCGCCCGAACTGGCCTGGCGCGAATGGAAGGACGCAGGCGTTGCCCTCCTGCCGTGCGGATCCCGGTTCTGCGCGATCAAAATCCCCGCTCAGCTCGTGTTCGCCGCCGTGGGGACGCCGGAGTACAGGGCCGTGGATGCTGCACTTGCCCAGCGGCTCGACGGACCGGTGATCCACGACGGGCGGGGCCAGTACGTCTACGCCCTGATCAAAGCCATGAACCCGAAGGACTGGCCCTTTGGGCGGGAAGCCCCGCTGCTGGGCGACGGCACCTACCTGGGCGTCCCCAAAGAGGAGCACAACGGGCCCTCCCGCGTTCACTGGGCTGTCCCGCCCCGGTTCCCCGGGAACTTGTGCTCACCCCGGTCAGTCGAGCAGCTCGTCGCCGCCGGCCGCGCCGCCCTGGTCGAGAGTGCCCTTGGGGCGGGTGAGCGGTGAAGACCACGGCCCCGATCGGGGCGCAGGAGGCCTACCGGGTCCACCTCGCGCACGTGACCTCCTGCCCTCAGTGCCGGGCCCAGGCGCCGTGCGAGGACGGACGGCTGATCCGCCGCGCCCTGCAGGCCGCCCGCACCGCGTCCGGCCGGTGCTGCCCTGGCGATAGCGGATCGGCTCCCGGCGCGTGTTGTGGATTGCGGCTGCTTCATCGAGGAGTTCGGCGCAGGGGGTCACTGACGATCGCGCGCCCGGGAAGGCTCGTCGCAGCATCCGTACCCGGACGCTGCTGAGGGGCCCGGTTGTGTCGGCAGGGGGCGTGTAGGTGCGAAGCCGGCACAGGCACGGGCGAGGGTATCTCGTGCATCAACTCTTACGGCAACTGCTGCACCAACCCTTGCATCATCTGTTGCACGGGCGTGTGAGAGGCCAGGTAGCTTTTTGCTGGTCAGTGGGCATACGGGGTGGTGTTCGGGGCTCTGACATCCCCTCTGATGCCCCTGCTCGCGCGCCCGTTGGTGGTGGGTGGTGGGCGGGTGCGGTCGGCGTGGCGGCTTCGGGGATCGGGCGGGGTTTTGGTGTTGCGCGTCGGCGGGGGTCTCCGCGCTCGGGCCTCGGCGTCCGGGTCGCCGTTGTCAGCCAGTTGGTCTGCTGGTTGGGGTGTCGGGGTCAGGGGCTGCCGGCTGTGCCGCGTACAGTGCACGCGCCTCGTCTACGGCGCGCTGCCAGGTGCGTTCGTTGCCGCCGTGTTCGCGGGCGAGTTGTGCCCCCAGCCCCCGGCGGTGTCCGCCGGCTTCCCGTAGCGCTTCCAGGGCGGTGGCGACGGCCTTGTCCCGCTGGGCGCGGCCCGACCCGCCTCCTTGGTTGCCTCGTCCGTCTCCCGGGCGTCGTCCGGCGGCCTGGAGGCGGCCGGTGCCGACGTCCTGGCGCCAGGCTGCCCAGAAGCTTTCTACGGCCTCTTGGTCGTAGTACTGCACGCGCTCTACGACGCAGGCGACCTCGGGGAAGCGGTGGTCGCCAGGCCGCTGTTGGCGTTGCTGGTACCAGCGGGCGACGGTAGCGGGGGATGCCCCGGTGCGTTGTGCGACCCAGGCGCGGCTGACCACCCACCGTTCGTCGTGGATTCGACGCAGTGTGTTTCTGCTCATCCCCGGTACTCCTTCACGCTGGGCTCAGCGCAGCATCGTGACTGTCCTTTCGCGTACGATAGTTGAGTCTCACCAGATAGAGACACTGGCGGGGAATTCCTGGGAGGGTTTGCCGACCCGTTCGACCAGGAATTTCCCGCCAGCATGCAAACTCCGCCGCAATGGAAGTCGTGAATCCGGGGATCCGGGGTAATCGTGATGCGGCGAGGCGCAGCAAGCAGCCGCTACGCAAAGTCGGTGGAGTGCTTTTCTTTTTGCCGCTTCGCACTACCTCCGGCATTTCGAAGACTCGAATCCTCCGGATTCTCCTTGTGCGCGTCCCCGCGCGTGCCGCCGCCCTGCGGGCGTGAGTGTGCGGCACAGCCCCAAGGGGGGCTGTGCCGCACACGTTTCGACTTCCAGTCGAAGTGGGCGCGGGGGTGCTGCGTTGTCATCCGCTGCACCCCCGCGCGCCCCGGCCCCGGCTCCGGGGCAGGAGGCGGTCCCGGGCTACTGCCCGGGACCGCAGGGTTCTAGGTGAGGCGGTAAGCAGAGGGCGGGTAGATCGCCTCGTCTTCGTCATCGTTGGGGGAGTGGACGCTGAAGGCGTCCGCGAAGTCGACGGCGGTGAGCTTGCCGTGCATGAGGTCTGCTGCCTCGGCGGAGCGGGTCTCTTCCAGCACCCCCCAGAAGAGCGTCCAGACCCGCACCTTGTCCTGTCCGGCGGTACCTGCGCCGGTAGAGCGCAGGAGCATCACGCCCGAGCTCAGGTGCTGCGCCAGGGCGACCGTCAGCAGGAAAGCGAAGTTCTCCAGCCGGGCAGGCTCCGCACCGATCATGTCGTCTCGTGACCCGTCACCCTCCACGGTGAGGGGCAGGACTGCGGTCAGGGGCTTCTGCCCCTCCATGGTGACGATCAGCCGCGCCTCGTGCTGACCCGGCATCAGGCGGGCCATCAGGTTCAAGACGACGGAGTCGGCTTCCTCGCGGGCCTCGGCGATGACGTCCATGGGAACAGGCTTGAGCTGCATTTCTTACCCTTCAGTTTCACCAGATAGAATTCCAGTCGGACGAGGTTGCCGCCCCTTCCGACTTCCGACACCCCTTATTTTAATGTTGGGCAGGCAACTAAGAAAGAGGAAGTAATGGCCAATCCAAAGAAATCAAGGCTGGAATTCGATTGATCATCACGGAGTGATGATCAAGTAGCCTGCCGGAGGCAGGAATTGACTGGAAGTCAAACCAGTTATGGAATAAGCCCGGAGGGCGCATTCCATAACCACCGCCCGGAGGGCGGCAATTCGCGCGGGGACGCGCGAAACGGAGCGCCGGAGGCGCGAGTATTCGGCTGCCGGAGGCAGAGCGAAGCG
>NZ_BMTR01000055.1 GCF_014649775.1 Streptomyces longisporoflavus
CAGCGCCCAGGCCCAGCCGAGGTCTCCCGGATGAAGTTGCAGCGGCGTGCGGTCGTCCTGCCACACACGGAGGGCATCCACGACCCCGGCCAGCCCGTCGACGCCGGGCACGTTCAGAACGATCGTCATGTCCCGCATCTCACATCATCCCGGCGACCGGCCGCACCTGGTTTTACTCAGCGCGAGCTGGAGCTGAGGGGCTGTGCGGCAGCAGGCGTCGCCGATGATGTCGGCACCTGAAGCTACAGCCACCGACGGCTGAGCGGACGCCGACGAAACTGCCGTGCGAACCTGCCGGATTGAGAACCTGTCACTGAAATCGGTGGCGACGGCCCAGCGAGGAATCCGCCCAGGCCGAGAACGCCACCCGCTGCCCCAACGCCCTGCAGGCCGCGTGCGCTGCGCCCGCCCCGGCATGGCCTCGGGTCCTCAGCAAAAGGCGTCTGTGCTCGTCATACCTGGGCGCGGATGCCGTCGGTGGTGCTGTAAAAGGTCTGGGTGATCCACATGTCCCGGCCGTCCGTGGAGGCTTTGGCAGCGAAATAGGAGCACTGAAACTGGCTCTTCTGGCCGAGCGGGACCTTCGTGACCCTGGGCAGCGTGTCGCAGCGCAGGTCCGTGCCTGCCTCGCGGTTATTGCCCCAGAAGTAGGTGAGGGCGCCCTCCCGGGTGAGCAGACCGGTGCTGGGCTGGGCTTCGTATCCATCGCCCATGCCGCCGAACCCGGGCTTGCCCGTGAACTTCACCGGCCAGGTCACCTCGATGCCCTCGTAGGTGACGGTGCAGGTGATCCTGGCGCCTGCAGCCGGCCGGATGGAGTCCTTGTCGCACCGGGTGCTGGTCTTGGCCGGGGCCCCGGCCATCTTCACCGTACGCGTGGCCAGTTCGTACTTGACGTGCTCGATGAACGGAGCATCCGCGTCCGGCTCCGGCACGCTGTTGCTTTTCCTTTGCGGCGTCGCCTCCGGCGACTCGATGGGCTTGCCCACCGGTGAGCCGATGACCGAAGGCTCGGCCGTACCGCCGTTCTTCCCGTCGTCGGCGCTGCCGCAACTCGTGAGCAGGAGGCAGGAAACAGCGGCGGCAGCTATCAGTGATCCCCGTGAGTAGTGCATGACCTGCACAGTAGCGGCCGGTAACGGCCCGCCTACGGCGGGGTCGTCGCGCGGAGAAACCGGCGGGCCGTGCACGCCTGAGCCGCGATCAACATGCCCACGTACTCTACGGCGCACCCCGTGGTGCGGGTACCCAAGGTCGTCGAGCCCATCCGCAGTGTCCTCGTCGCCGGCCGGCCTGCCCACGCGGGACGAGCAGATGATCTGTCTCGAACGACACGCTCAAGCACGACCGGCGGGCTCGCACCACAGACACCAACGAGTGATCAAGCCAGCAGTGTTGACGATGATGGCGGTCACGAGAACGTCGGGCACCACCGCTCTGGATTGGGATCAAGTCCCCGGCCGACTCAACCGTGCCCGGCTCACGGGAGGGCTTCGAGACGCTCTATGTGGTCCTCGCCCCACTGGCCGAGCGGGGTGAGAGCGGTAAGGAGCGAGTGGCCGAACTCGGTCAGTGAGTACTCCACCTTCGGTGGCACCTGGTAATGGACCTCGCGGTGCACCAGGCCGCTGGCCTCCAGCTCCCGCAGATGCAGGATCAGCATCCGCTCACTGATGCCGGCCACCGTTCGACGTAACTCTCCGAAGCGCAGCGGCCCCTCGCCGAGCCAGAACAGGATCAATCCCTTCCATTTTCCTCCCATGACGTCGATGGCAGCGTCCAAGCCGCAGGTATAACTCCGCTTCCGCACCAGCACTTCCCCTAACAAAACTGTGGGTACCAGACAGAATTGTAGGTACTTGTAGAAGTGTTGGTGCCGTCGCAGCATGGATCAGGCGTCACACCGAGAGGGCAGTAACTCCGTGGGACGCCAGCTATTCGACCCTTTTTTTTCGCGCTTTAGATGCATCGGCATCAGGCAGGAGCAAACGTATGACCGGGCACCACCGCACTCCCGTGACCGTCGTCGGGCTGGGCTCGATGGGTAGCGCATTGGCTGAGGCATTCATTGACGCCGGACACCGGACCACCGTCTGGAACAGAACAGCGTCGAAGGCTGTGCCGCTCGTGTCCAAGGGGGCTGTTCACGCGCAGACGATGGACGAGGCAGTCGCGGCGAGTCCGCTGATCATCGTCTGTCTGACCACATACGAGAGCACCATCGAGGCCCTGGAACCGGTCACTGCCACGCTCAAGGGACGTGCCCTTGTGAGCCTGAACAGCGGTTCGCCGGCCGGTGCCCGTCAGATGGCCGAATGGGCGCTCGGGCACGGCGTGCGTTACCTCGGTGGGGCGATCAAAAACGTGCCGTCTGCCGTCGGAGCTGAGGACACCCTCCTGTACTACGGCGGCGACAACACCGTCTTCGACGAGTTCGCATCGACGCTGCGGGTGCTGGGCGGCGACACCGTCTACCTCGGCACCGACGCCGATCTCGCGGCCCTGTACGAGATGGCGGTGGGCGGCACCCTGCTGCCTGCGCTCGTCGGCTTCTTCCAGGGAGCGGCAGCGGTGCAGGCGCGTGGCCTTGAGGTGGCCTCAATGGTGCGGTTCAGCATCAAGTGGTTCGAGATGATCAACTCGGTGCTGCCGGTCTTCGCAGAGGAGATTGACCGCGGCGACTACAGCAAGCCCGCGTCCTCGGTAAGTCTGTTCCTGGCTGGCGCCGCGCATGACGAGGAACTCGGCAAGGAAGCCAACCTCGACATGGAGTGGCACAAGCCCTTCCACGACTTGCTGAAGCGAGCCGTCGAGGCCGGCTACGGCGACCACAGCATCTCCGCCCTGACAGAGATACTCAAGAACCCGGCGCCGACCGCATAACCCGGAACCGCACACCCCTTGTGGGGAAAGGCAATTGATCACCCAGCCACCCGGACCACGGACCGGGCACGCTCAACTACAGCCAAACCAAACAGCTGCGACACCCGCTGGCACAAGGAGCAACGCCAGAGTCCAGGCGCACCGTTGGGGGGCAGGAACAGTTCAATGCTCTGCACCACCGGCCGACAGGCCTGACGGGATTGGCTCAGCCAGGAATCCGGCAGGGGATCGCTGCGTTGCAATACAGGCAAGCTGCTGGCGGGGCCTGAGAGGAATAGCGACCTCGACATCGTGCGGAACGCGGGACGCGGGAACGGCGAAGAGGCGACCGCCGCGGGCTTCCTCGTGTCCGAACAGAACAATTAGAAGGTGTAGCGGGTGTGGCTGAACGCCTGGCCGTCGTGCCCGAAGCCGTACGCCGTGCCGGGGGCCACCGCGAACAGCAGGTCGTTGCCGTTGCGGATGCTGTCGCCGAAGCCGTGGAACATTCCCTCCGGCGAGGTGATGTGGTCCCCGTACTGTGCCTCGAACGCGGCGATGACCTCGTTCTGCCGCGCCGGATCCGTCACTCGCTCCGCCATGCCCTCGATCACGAGGTCAAGGCCTTCGGAGAGCGAGTTGCGCCCGGTAGTGAGCGCACAGTGGGCATTGCCGGCCAGGTTCTTCGCCTTCTGCTCGCCGGTCCCGGTACTGAAGTGCAGTGCCCCGTCGTGCCAGGCGGCGATAAGCGGCGTGACGTGCAGTCGGCCGTCCGGCCGGACCGTGGTGATCCAGAAGACCTCGGCGACTCGCAGTTGGCGCTGGACCTCGGCCCAATCGGTGGCGGTGACGTCAGGTGCGCCCGGGCGCGGGTTGAGCGCTGAGCTGTAACGGGCGTCGAGCTCGGCCTTGGGCTGCTTCGGCGTCATGCGAACTCCTCTCCCTTTTCTTGTCACGAAGGCTACGCAGCCCGCCCCCGCAACGCTCACTAAGCGTTCGGTCCGTTGTTTCGTGTTTGGTCCCGTGCCAGGTTCCGCGCCAGTTGGGGATGGCTTCGCCGGTGCATCTGCGGGACGAGAGGTCGGTGATCATCGCGAGGTGGATCATTGCCTCGGAGCACTGCGGGTACCTCTCGTAGTCGCGGGCGGGTCTGCGGTGGCACATGAGTCATGCCGATACTGCGCTCGATGGTCCACCGCCTCAGGGCGATTTCGAATCCTGTGGTGCCGGGGGGCGTTGGACCGGGCGGGCGTCGATGCCAAGGCGGGCGCCGTGGTTCCGACGGCATTCGGCCGCTCCTGGGTTATAGCACCAGCCGCGGGAGCCGAAGCCGCCGGCCGCACACAAATCCGCGTCGGCGTTGCTGGATCGACCCCACGGCGGGCTCTGAAGCCTTTCGGAGTAATGCAGGTTCGTTTCCTCACTGTCCATACGGGTGAAGCACCGGTGCCCTTGGCTCTGAACGGGCAATAACGCCACGGCATATTCCCTTCCCGCCGTCAGAAAGAGCCCCCCGATGCGTTTTCGTTCCGCCTTCACAGCCGTTCTCGGCGCCGCCCTGCTCCTTGCCGTGAATCCCGCTCCCGCCTCCGCCGCAACCGGCCAGTTCCGCTACGACTACGTCACCGACGAGGGCTACGACGTCACCGGCTTCATCAACGACCCGCCCAACGAACAGTGCCTCACCCTTCCCGGCGTCGACCGGGAAAACACCCAACCCGGCCACTCCCCCAAGAACCGCACCAACGCCTGGGCCACGGTCTTCAGCGAGCCCGGCTGCCAGGGCAAGTTCTTCAAGCTCCGCCCGCACACCGGCGGCGCTTCGGAACGACTGAAGGTGCGCTCGGTCGTCTTCGACTGAGCGCGTTCTCACCCGCCCACGTCCCCCCGGGGCCGACTCACCGCCAGGGCCGTCTCGCCGCCATGGCGGGCGGCCCCGGGAGCGGGGCGGCGCAGTGTCGCGGCCGCCGCGCACGGTGCCGGTCCCTAACGCGACCGCCTCGGCGAGGAGGCGGCCTGCCACAGGAGGAAGACAGAAGTACGGTAGTCGCCCGAGGTCCCGCGGTACGGATGACCAGTTCCGGATCGAACTGCCCGGCGGTTTCAGTCAGACCGGCCGGCCGGTTCACCGGGCAGTTCGTCGTCGGACCAGGCATCCGACTTCATCTCCCGCTCCCGGCTGCGCACCAGCAGGCGGTGGACGGCACGGACGATGTCGTCGCGCCCGCCGGCTCAAGGGCGGGGAGCGGTCGGCCGATGGCTGGAGCATGCGCTCACTTCCCGTCTTCACTGCCCGCCGCCTACTCGCCCGCCGCCCTCTCGCCCAGCGCCTTCTCGCCCGCCCCCTGACCTGGGGTCCGGGACTGTGCGCCGTTCTGCTGTGGGCCCTCGCGCAGACCCCAGCGGCCCAACCGGAGGCTCGCGCGGTGCCGCGGCCGGCGGCGACCGTGGACGGCAAGGGACTGCGGGCACTGTTCGGATCGGAGAACCGGGTGATCCCTACGCGCGAGCGGGAGGTCGCCCTGACGTTCAACGCGGCCTGGAACGACGCCGGCCTGGACAGCATCCTCGAGGAGCTCACCCGCAGCCGCGCACCCGCTACGTTCTTCCTGACCGGCGACTTCGCCGATCGCCACCCCGCGGTGGTGAGGAAGATCGCGGCAGCCGGCCACGGGCTGGGCAACCACTCCTTCAGCCACCCCCGCTTCAAGGACCTGACGCGGGCCGGGCGACAGCACGAAGTGGCGGCGGCGGACCGGGCCCTCCGTGCGGCCGGGGCCGGCCGCACGGTGACGCCGTTCTTCCGCTTCCCCTACAGCCAGACCAGTCCCGCTCACATCAGGGAGGTCAACGCCCTGGGGTTCGCGGACATCGAGTACACCGCCGACACCAACGGCTGGAAGGGGACGGCAGGCGGCATGACGGTGGACCGCGCAGTGGACAGAGCCCTGCGCGCCCTGCGTCCGGGAGCCGTCCTGCAAATGCACGTCGGGGCGTCACACGGTCGCACCGAAGTGATCGATGCCCGGGCCCTGCCCCGGATCCTCAAAGTCCTCACCACGCGCGGCTACCGTGTCATCGACCTGCGCACCCTGCTCACCCCCTGACCCCGCCCCGCCTGCGGCCGGGACGCCGCAGCCAGTGAGGGTCGCCCGCCCGCAGCAGGGAGCCGAATCTTTCACCCTGCCCAGTTTCCTGGTGCCCGCCGGACGCGGCGAACAGGTCGCCAGCGGTGTGGGGACGACCGCGCTCGCGTAGAAGGGGCTCGTCTGGATGGGGCCGAGGTTGGCGTTCGGGGCGTGCTCCGGATCACCGAACTGACGCCCGTAGGGGCTGCTCCCTCTGCCGAAGTGCTCGTCGGCGCCTTCGCGGGCGGCACGGTTGCTGTCGGCGACCGTGCGCTCGAGACCGCGGGGCTCGATGCCGGCAGCCGCGGCGAGGGCCTGGAGCGTGCGCCCCGTGCGGAGGTAGCCAGAGGTGATGTGCCGCTTGAGGGAGCGTCGGGAGGTATGCGGGCGGATCATGCCGAGGCCGTACTTGCGCAGCGTGTGAGCATCGGTCACCAGCCACGCCGGAATCGCGGATGTGGATGCGTGGCGGGCGTACATGGTGCGCATGAAAGTGTCGACGAACCACCCGCGATCGTTCCCCGACGTTCCGCTGCCGCGGCCCGCCCGGCACGAGCGGCTCGCCGCCCCGGACCCCACTGAGGAACTGAGGCCCTGGCCGGCGCGATCAACCTGCGCGACCGTGCCGAGCCGGACGCGGGACAGCAGCTTGCCGCCCGTGACAGCGGCCGGCCGGGCGGTGGCGAGCATGACGGCATCGGCGCTTTCACTCAGCTCCCAGCGTGCCCGCACGTGCTCCAGGCCCGACCTGACCGACTCGCGGTCAGCGCCCCCGGCTCATACAAAGCACAGCGACTCCGGGCACATGAGGCGGAGGCGAAAGCAGCCGCCCGACGCTACGGCCGCCCACAAGACTCACTCGATCTTCAGCTCGGACTTCACGAGAGCCCGGAACCGGTCAGCGAGATCATTCATCCTCCCTAGATCATCGCTGTCCGTGGCTTCTCGCCACTCATAGATGAACCCCCGTGCCTCATCGCTGCCAAAGGTAAAAAGCCCGATCAGCGCATCGGCGCTCATCTCGATGCGTCGTTCTGTGGTCCAGTACTGCTCCAATTCGTGGAGCTTGGAGGTCTGAGCCGTCCGCTTGTACTCCAAGCGTTGCAGCTCCAGATGAGCGGCGCGCATGACCGCGAAGTAGGCGTCCCGCCGCTCCTTGAGGAGATGCGCACGCTGCTCCGCTTGCTGCGATTGCGAGACCATGCGCTCTGTATGCAATCTGCCTTGTGCACCGGTCAGCCACGTGAAGAAGACCCCTGCGACTCCCGAAACGCCGGTGATAAGAGGCGCCATCCATTCCCATCGCATGCACCCATGGTGCCGCCCGGGTTCCATGCCAGGAGGCCGGTCATGACCCGGATCACCGCGTACTCCACCACCGGCACGACCAACGTCATGGCTTTCCTCGGGGCGCGGTCAGCCTCACCCACTCCGTCGGGACACTCCCGCGTCGCCTACAACAACGGCGGCGGGTGGTTCACAGCCCGGCGGCGTCCAGCAGGCGTTGCAAGGCCCTCTTGGTGTGATGCTGCCCGCGCAGTGCGCGGCACCGCTCGGCGAAGGCTGCGCTGGTGCCGTCGCGGTCGGCTAGCGCGGACAGGTCCCCCAGCAACTGCACAGCAGCGGGGTAGTTGCGGCCCTTCTGGTACGCGATCATCTCGTGGATACGGCCCCACGCGGCCTCTGGATCGTCCTGGAGGGCGGCGAGTCGGCGCTGCCGGTCAGCACGCCTTTTTTGGCGTTCGGCTTCCTCGCGTTCGGCTTCTTCCTGCGCTTCACGGGCGAGGCGCTCGGCAGTCACCGCGTGCACAGCGGCACGCAGTTGGGCAACGGTGCGGCCGACTTTGCGAGGGGAAGCCCCCGGGTGGGCCAGGCGGAACCGCCGGCGCAGGTCAGCGGCGGCGTAGGAATCGTCGTCGCGGAGGAGTCGCACCAAAGTGGCGTCCTTGTCCCTCTGAGGCAGCGTGCCGACCCAGGACTCGCACATGGCGCGCGTGGGCTCAGGAGCGGCATGCGGGAGAGAAGCGGACGCCGCGGTGATCAGGTCGGGGTCGATGCGCAGGAAGTCGGCCAAGTCGGTGAGGGAGTCCGGAAGGTCGGCGAGGCCGGCGGGGAGCTCAGGCTCGACATCGGTGTCGTCCAGGTCGTTGTTGTTGAGACAGTGCAGCCAGGCCAGATAGAGCAGGCGCACGTCCCCGGCAGCAACGTCCAGACGCGCCCGGGCAATCGAGGGGAGCCATTCCTCCTCGCGGCCGGTGTCTTCGTAGCCGTCGAAGTCGAAGAGGTCGTTGAAGTCGTCGAGCTCCCCGTCCTCGTCGTCGGAGACCAACGTGATGAGGACATGGCCGCCGTGCCGGCGGGCGTCGGCGGATTCGCCGGTGCAGTACTGCTGGGCTGTGTGCAACGGAAGCTGCTCGGCGGGCCACCGCAGGATGACCTTGCGGTAGCCCCAGTTCGCGAAGTACAGGTGGGCGTCGTAGTACTGCTCCATGAGCCGGTCGCAGTTGCCCTTGAAGTCACCCCACTGGTAGGTGTTCACGAACGTGGTGCGGGTGAGAGCTGCCCGGGAGGTCAACGTGCGGATCTCGGCGACCTGTTCGTCGGTCAGGGGCCGGTCGACCGCAAGAAACTGGTAGTGCTGATATTCGGACATTGGGGACCTCCAGCTGTGCTTCGCTCCGGGTTCAATGCATTACCGCCCTACGCCATTCCAGCATCCCCGACTCGATCCGCACGGCGAACACCTATCGGCCAACCACCAGGACACGAATGTCGGCCGCCTTGTCCACGGCGGCCCGGGAACCGGTACGGCACCACGCACACGCTCTCATCGATCCCGGGCGCCGTGACCGGGGCGGCCCGCCCGGCGACGGGAACGCCGCATCGCCGGAAGGGCGTCCACCGGAACGCCTTGAAGATCACCTGGCAGGCGGGCGTCGTCTGCGGCGGCTTGCGGACGATGGTGAGCACGTTGCGGCAGACCTCTCCGTCACCATCGCCGTCACCGTCACGGTCAAGGACAGTCCGGTCACCCTGCGCCGTAGTCCGCGCAAAGCGCTGACCGACCCCGCGAAGGCGCACCGGCGGATGCGCACTGATACCGCATCAGTAGGGCACGCACACATGGGTGTCGTACCCGCAGCGCACCACCTGCGCTTGCGGAGGCACGGGTTCATGGGAACCCGGCAGGTCACAGGAGTCCCCGCGCCCAGCAGGCACCCCGCCGGGCGCGGGCCCTGCACAGCCGCCGCTTGGACCGCCGCGCCAGGGGCAGCCATGGGCACGACAAGGCCCCTGACGCACACGGTGACGGACAGACTCCGGCCTCCACCGACGCAACGGTGGATCCGGCACCGGTAGCCACGTCACGGGCCGTGTTCCCTGCTCGACTCTCGACGGGAGAAGACCGTGACCGCATTACGCCTTCGAAGACGCAGCTACTCGGGGAATGGGCCGTCGCGCCGCACTGCGGGCTTCCTGCTCGCCCTGTCCCTCATAGGTGTCGTACTGGTGGCTCCCGCCCAGGCACGAGCGGACACCACCTTCTCGGCGAAGATCGACTTCGGCACCGCCGCCACCGTTCCGGTGAGCGGCTACGCACACGACTACGGGCAGGCCTTCGGCGCCCGTACCGGCGCCAACCAGGGCACCGGACTCAGCTACGGCTGGGTGGGGCTGACGAACACCACCCCGCTCGACCTGACGGGCAACGGCCGGGACAGAGGCACCGCCGAGCCCGACCGGCTCCTCGCCACCTTCGTGCACATGCAGCTGCCCGCCTCGTCGGCCGGCGTGAAGACCCCGGGCCGGTGGGAGATAGCCGTACCCAACGGCACCTACACGGTGGCGGTCGCCGTGGGCGACGCCACGAGCGTGGACAGCGCCCACGCGCTCCAGGTCGAGAACCAGAACGCGGTCGACGGGTTCGTCCCCACCTCCACCACCAAGTACCAGACCAGAACCGTGCAACCATCCGTGGCAGACGGCCGGTTGACGATCAGTCCGCTCGGCGGCAGCAACACGAAGCTCGCGTACGTGAGCATCACCCCGCTCGCCGACGCTGCCGCTCACCCGGAGGTCAGGACCGTCACTCCGGCGAACACCGCAACCGGCGCGGCACCGACCGGCAGCGTAGTGGCGGACCTCCGCCTGGTGGGCCCCGGCGTCGACGCCGCGACCCTCACCCCCGCTACGGTCACCCTCAAGGAATCGGCGACCGGGACAACCGTGCCCGCCCACGTGATCACCAGCGGCGGCGGCGACGTCATCAACCTGTCGCCGACGACGGGACTCAAGGCGAACACCCGCTACCGCTTCTCGGTCACCTCCGGCGCCCGGGACCTGGACGGGCGGAGCTTCACGCCATGGAGCTCGGTGTTCACCACCGGGGCAGGCACGGGCGCCGGCACCATCGCCTTCGACAAGGTGGCCACCTCGGCGACGGGCAGGAGCTTCGCCTCCGTGCTGAAGGGACCCGACGGAAAGCTGTACGCGTCCACACTCGACGGATACATCATTCGGTACACCATCGCCGCCGACGCCACTTTGAGCGGGGCGGAGACAATCTCGACCGTGCGCACGAACGCGACAGCCCGCGGTCTGCCGGGAGCACCCAACCGCTCCGTCATCGGAATGGCGTTCGACCCGTCCTCCACGGCGGCCAACCCCGTTCTGTGGATCACCTCCAACACCATGTACGCCGGAGGCACCCCGAACGAACCGGATTGGTCCAGCAGCATCGCCAAGCTGAGCGGCCCCGGCCTCACCACGTACACCGAGGTGATCAGCCGCCTCCCCCGCTCCGTGAAGGACCACGAGACCAACTCCCTCGCCTTCGGCCCCGACGGCGCCCTCTACGTCACGCAGGGCGCCAACAACGCCATGGGCGCCGCAGACCCGACGTGGGGCAACCGCCCCGAGCACCTGCTCAACGCCGCCGTGCTGCGCCTCGACCCGGCCAAACTCCCGGCGTCCGGTGCCGTCGACGTGCGGACCGAGAGCCCGGGAACGTACGACCCCTTCGCCGCCAACGCGCCGCTGACCCTGTACGCGACGGGCATACGCAACGCCTATGACCTCGTGTGGCACACCAACGGCCACCTCTACACACCCACCAACGGCTCCGCGGCCGGCGGCAACACGCCCGCCACGCCCACACCGCTGCCCGCCGCCTGCTCCCGCCGGATCGACGCGGCGACGGCCGGGCCCTACACGGGGCCGACCGTGCCGGGGATCACGTCCAACCCCGTGGCGGAGACGGACTACATCTTCGACGTGAAGAAGAACCGCTACTACGGGCACCCGAACCCGGCACGCTGCGAATGGGTGCTGGCCGGGGGCAACCCCACCTCGGGCACCAGTCCCTTCGAAGTCACCGGCTACCCGGTGGGCACCCAGCCCGACCGCAACCTGGACACGGCCGGAATGTACGACGCCGGGCTGCACGCCTCCGCCGACGGGGTCGTCGAGTACCGCGGCAACGCCTTCGGCGGCGCGCTCAAGGGCAAACTCCTCGTGGTCCGTTACAGCAGCGGCCAGGACATCGAGGTGTTCGGCGTCGACGCGCAGGGGAAGCTGTCAGCGCCCACGACGGGCATCACCGGATTCACCGGTTTCCAGCAGCCACTGGACGTCACGGAGGACACGGCCAAGGGCACCCTGTACGTCACGGAGCTGGGCGCTTCGAAGATCACCTTGCTCAGGCCCAGAGTGACGCAGGCAGGTACGTCAGCCGGGCACTGAACCCGGCACACGTGGAGGTGCCACATGAGCATCCGGCCCATGTGGCACTCGCCGGCCCCACGGACCGCTCACCAGATTCCGGACCAGGCGGGGACCAACTCGGGTTCGTATAGTGCTTGACCGCTCAGGTTCACCGGGGTCGGCTCTACTGACGGCGCTGTGCAGGATGCAAATCCGCCTCGCCCAGGCAGCACGACGAGCCCGGCGAACCACCGGCCGCATTTCGGGCAGTGCCCCTTTCTGTTCCCGTTCGGCGCCTCCCGCTCACGCGCCAGCTTCTTCGAGCCCTACTGCCCCCAGCCCTCCCGGATCTTGAAGTCCATCGCACCCCTTGAGCTGGGGTGTTGCGACGACTACCAGGAGCCAATCTGTCTGGGCCGGTGCGTTGCGCTGCCTGCGTGCGATTAGCGGCGTTCTTGGACCTTCGGGTTGTTCGCCAGCTCCTCGGACAGTTTCGTGTGCACGTCGATAAGACAACTGAGCACCACGCCTTCGGTCAGGTAAACGGCTTTCATGAGGTTCGCCCCGTCAATGGTGGCGCCTTCCATTCTGGTGGCCAGAAAGCCAGATCCTCGCAGGTCGGAACGAGCGAGATTCGCGTCCTTCAGGGTCGCGTTACAGAAGTCCACACGCTGGAGTGATGCGTCACGAAGTTGCGCATGTACGAGTCTTGCTCTGGCGAAGTCTGCCCTGTCCAGCGTGGCACCGTCTGCGTTGGCCTGACTTAGATCTGCGCTGTTGAAGTCTGCCATCGGTAGCCGGCTGCCGACGAGGTTGGCGTGTCGCAGGTCCGCTCCACGCAGGTTGATTCTGCGGTGCTCGGGTCTGTCGGGGCGACGCCCGAGGACCGTTAGCGCGGCCTGTGCATCGTCCTTGATACGGGCGGCGGGTTGGACGTTAGCGTCTTCCGGTGGCCCAAGCCTGATGAAGGCGGCGAGGACCTCAACAATTGTTTCGTGGTCTTTCTCGCTGTCGTTCATGATCCGTTCGAGGCTATAGATGCCGCCGAGTCGTTCGTGGAGTTTTTCGGAGCCGAGGAGCTTGATGGCCTCGACGTAGCGTCCGGTGACTTGCTCCTCCCGGGCGAGTTCTGTCTGCTGCGCGTCCCGGGTCTGAGTCTCACGGAGTGTCGTCTCGAACTGTTTCTGGCTTTCCGCGAACTGTTGCTGGGTGTGCTCGAATTGGCGCTGCTCCAGCTCGTGCTTCTTGCGGGTGTACCAGAGCCCTGCAGCCGCGACGAGGCCGGCGACGACGGCGACGAGCATGGTGCGGAATCCGGTGACGATGATCCCCGCGGAGGGTATAAGTTTGCCATCTTCTTTGAGATGGTGACCTTCGATCCACCAGGGCCCCCAGATAAGGAGCACGATGAACATGGCGGTGCCGAATGCGCCCCACACCCGGACTTTGGTGAGTACCTTCTTCGTGCCGCTGCCGCTGTCGCTCATGGCGGCATGATGTCCCGCCTCGGCTGACAGCATGCCTTCAACGCCGCCGTCCAGAGCCAGATTTGAGGATGCGGGGCCAGCGCCTCCTAAGCGTCCACCAACGCGGGAACCATCGAGAGTGGGTCCCAGGGCAAGGGCGTGCGCGTGGGCGGGCCCCAAGTGGCAGCCGTGGCCCTCTTCCGACTGTTGCATCGGTCCGGAAGTCCGGCGGGGCCGTCATGCGTCATTCACCACGGCGCACGTGGGCGCACCGCAGCATGATTGCGAAAGCCAGCACGTCAGGAACTTTCTGACTCGGAAATCTCGTGTATCTCCCGTGGTACCAGTCAGACGTCCTGCCGGACGGCCCGGATTTGGAGCTTGGCAGGTATGTACCGATGCATCCGGGTCTTCCGTTGCTGCCGATATTCTCTGTGCTGCGCACGAACAGAGAGGTGTGCGCCCGCGTATTCTTCCGCCCGGGGGCCCGAATGATGCGTGCTCCTCACCTGCGCCTCGATACGCATACTGCGCCGTTTCCGGACAGGGGGCCGAGGGGAAGCCCCCCGGTGGGAGACCGGTAGCGGCCGGGCCGTCCAGTGCGCGATCTATATCCGGGGGGCATCATGACGCGGGCTGATCAGATCAAGAATATATGCACGCTCGCGGCCCTCATCGCCGTATCGTGCGGCGGGTCGGTCGCCCTCACGGTGCTGATGACGAACCTGCCCGTCCTGCAATCGAGCGCCAACGGCAACGCAGGAGATGCCTTTGGTTCGGCTGCGGCGGCCTCATCTGTCGTAGTTCTCTTCTACATCGCCAGGACCTTTCACCATCAGGGTGAGGAGTCAAGAATGCAGCGCCAACTCCTGGAGGCACAGCGTCTGGAACTTGCGATGCAACGCGAGGTGGCAGTGGAGCAGCACAGAAGCGCTCAGCAGGCTGCCGCGGCGGCGCTGCGGCGGCAGCACCAGAGCCTGTTACAGATGGCGATAGGCGACCCATTGCTCATGGAGTGCTGGCCAGGTTACGGGCCGCGCGTCACGGGGAGCCGGCGAAGGCAGTACATGTACTCGAACCTAGTGATTTCGCACCATGCCATGTGCTTTGACTTGGGCTACTACACCGACGATGAGATCGAGGAAGCTCTTTACCACACTTTCAGCAGCGCGGTGACGAAAGAGTTCTGGCAGGAAACCCGCTCACGTCGCAACGGCTCCACTCCCTATGGCGGCAGCATGCGCAAATTCTATGAACTTGCCGAGGCTGCGTACACGCGGCGAATGTCCGACCGGTAAGCACGGCCCGGTGTGGACCCTCCGGGCCGTAGCCAAGGGCCGTCCGCGTCCAGAAACGCCAGCCGGTTGTTCTCCAAGCGGTCCCGTACGCTCTCGCCGTCAGGTAGGCCCTCCCACACGGCCCGGTTGAGGTCGAGGAAGTATGCACGCGCCGCTTCGTGTACGGGCAGGGGGAATTGGATGCGTATGAGCCGCTCCGTAACCCACATCTGTTCATGACGTCCTGGGTGGTGAGGAACCAGGCGTTGGTGTCCTCCCCTTCGGAAGGCCGACTGAGGGCGGAGCGTTCGGCCTCGGCCGCCCCCTCGACGGCCCGTTTCAACAGTGTGAGCCGTTCCCCGCGCCGGGCCTCGACCCGTCACTCGCGCTGCAGCCCCGCAAACGGTTCGCCAAGGCGCCGTGTTCATCGTGGACGGCACGCACTCTGGTTCCCATGCGCGACCGCACGATCGTCGAGCCGTCCAAGAACTGCCGATACCCCACGAACCACCAGGTCGTCATCGACGCCGATACCCGGCTCGTCGTGGTGGTTGGCCGGCCCCTGCCAAACAACCGCACCAGCTGCGCGGCACAGTAGGAGCTCGGCGCGAAGGCCGCCGTCGGCACGACCAGGGCCATCGCAGACGCCGACTATCCGGGCACGGAGCTCGTGATGGCCCACCGCCACCGCGAAGGCGAAGAACTGCCCGCCTGGAAGCAGGCACACGGCAAGCCCCACAACCAGGTCCGCACCCGCGTCAAGCACGTCTTCGCCCGCACAAAGGCCTGGAAACCCTCCGCGACTTCCGACTCAAAGGCGTCGCCGTCCACCACGCAGTGCTCGACAACCCTGCCGCCACAACCTCAACCTCGCCGGACAGGCGGGCGGCCGGACCGACCGCCAACCATGTCCACACCCGATCGAGATCATGACGGGACAGCCCTTGGTGGTGTCAGCCGGTGGGGGGAACCCATCCTGCACTGATCAGTACATCTCGGGGAACCACGACGAGATTCTCCCCCGGGCCGATACCGGACCCCTGCGGCAAGCTGTTCTGAAGTTCAGTCGATGCTTCGGTACCGATAAAAGCAACGTCTCCGTTGGAAAGCGAGAATACTGCGGGGCAGTTGGAGTCGTGAATGCAGCGCCGGTCTTTAGCGTCCAGCCGCCTAACAATTTTCATCTGTTTTCTGAGCTTCCTTCTATGTCAGGACCGGCGGATCTGCGTATCAGGCGTTTCCGGTGCAGTCCACACGAGCTTTGGCCGATGAAGCACCGAGAGCCGTCAGTTACGCGCGTCAGGGGCCGCCGCGCACGCCGCTGCTCGAACGGTGGCGGCAGCTTAGGGCAAGGCCGGCGCCGAGCGCAGGCACCGGGCCGGGATCCACGCGTGTCCGCGCTCCGGGGTGTCCCCGCCGCGCCCGTCATCTGCCGGGTCGTGCACATCGTGATCCCGGGATGTGTTCCCTCTCCCCCCGAGAACCTTCTCGGACCCGGCATCCGTACGGTCAGAAGCGCACGGGAACGGGGGGGCCGTTTACCGTGAAACCCGGCTCACCCACAGGAGTGTCCGGGGCCGCATCTGGTTGATCGTGTCACTCACAGGCGGTACCCAAGGCCGGGAGACTGTGGCAGTGCCACCGCATGTAGCTGGCGGGGGGCGGGCGGTGGAGCCCGGTGACGACGGAACCTCTTGCGCGCGACCACTCCTGATCGCAGAGCGGGATTCTGTTGTGTGAGGCCCTGCCCGTACTTCTCCTCGACATCACCCCATCCCAAAGTGCAGGCGATGTACGACGCATGGGGCCACCGAAAGGTCTTCGAACGCCAACCGTCCCCCGGCTCCCCCGCTCTGAGCCGTCATGCGCATGCACCTCCCCAGCCAACGGGCTGGATCCAGTTCGGACAAGCGTGGACGGCGCAGGCTCAGTGACGGCGAATGCTGGGCCGATTCTGGGCCACCACCAGGAGGGCGTACGGCGGCACGCACTCATCCCCGACGTTCGAGCGGCGGGCTGCTGCAACAACGCACGGCTGGTGGGCTGGGGCGACCAGATAGCGGTCGCGGGGTCGGTAGTCCCGGATGAACGATTACTCGCCAGGGTGCGCGTTGCACCATCTGGTGTGGCAGCCGGAGACCGGTGCAGCCCAGCGCTGCAGCAGTGGCCGCGAGCCCTGGCGGCTTTCTCAAGGGGGGACTCCGGGCAGTGCTTTTCCTCGCCTATCGTTCGTTCCATGACGAGTGACGGTGTAGTCGTGGATGAGGCGATTCGGGCGGCGTGGGCCTCATACCGGGTCCTGGACAAACGGACCTCCGCCGAGGACCGCCAAGAGGCGCAGCAGCAGGTCGAAGCCGCCGTGGATGCGTACGGGCGTGAGGAAGTGTCCCGGGGAACCGTCTTCCTGGTGGGCGTGCTGACCGGATACCTGATCGCCGAACAGTCCGGCAGCCAGGACCGTCTTGATCCGCTCAGCGATCTGATCCCCGCTGTGATCCGCCAACTCCCCACCTTCGAGACGGCCGACCCGGCCCAGGTGCCGATGGCCACCGGAGTCCTCATGGCCGCCGCCATGGGCATGGACACCGTCGTGTGGCGCGACCAATTCGGACAGATTCCGCCGCAGGAGGCCCTGGTGCACGGCTTCGTGCTGTGGCTGCTCGCCGACCTATTCGATTCCATGGCCGGACGGCCCGGAGTCATCGATCAACTCATGCGGGAGACCTTCGACTCCATGGCCGCCGAACAGAGCTGACCTGCGGGCTGCGGGCGATGCCCGGCGGATGGCTGTCGGCGAATGCGGATACGGCCGTGGATACGATGCGAAACGTCCCGGCCCCCGGCAGTTGCGATGCCGGGGGCCGGGACGTTCTCACCGGACGGCTACCCGAGCCAGACGATGTTCAGGAGGGTCAGGCGGCGCAGCGGCCGGTTCGGCCAGTAAGCCAGGGGGAGTTGGCCGACGACGCGTAGCGCACGTCCCCCCTCCCTCCGCGTCGTCGGCGTTCCACTGCACTGGGTACGAAGCAGCCGGTGTACTGGGCCTCCTCGACTCGACCCGCACCACCCGGACGTGCTCGCCGGCCCATCCCCGCACGCGCGGGGAGCAGTACGGCGAGAGCCGGCGCCGGGTCCCTGCCCAAGAGAGCCCAGGAGACCCTCGACTCCTCGCTCGCTTCAGCTAGGAGGAAGCTGCGGCGCCGCCCGGGGGCGTGCCGTCGGTCTCGGGTTCCGGTGGCAAATCGCTGAGTTGCTCGCGCAGGTAGTTCCAGATCACCGCGATCAGGCCGGCTACGGGCACCGCGAGCAGGCTTCCCACGACACCGGCCAGGTTCGCGCCCAGAGTGACCACCAGCAGGATCACCGCCGCGTGCAGGCCAAGGCCGCGGCTCTGGATTATCGGCTGGAACACGTTGCCCTCGAGTTGCTGGACCACGAGGATGATCGCCAGCACGATCAGTGCGTCTGTCAGGCCGTTGGAAACCAATGCGATGAGCACCGCTACCAGGCCGGCGAACACGGCGCCAACGATCGGTACGAACGCCGATACGAAGGTCAGCACCGCCAGCGGGAGCACGAGGGGCACACCCACGATCCACAGGCCCAGGCCGATGAAGATCGCATCGAGCAGGCCGACGAAGGCCTGGGAACGTACGAAGGCGCCCAGGGTGTCCCAGCTGCGCGCGGCCACGATCGGGATGTCGGTGGCGAGCCGGCCGGGGAGCTGGCGGGTGAGCCACGGAAGGAACCGCGGGCCGTCCTTGAGGAAGAAGAACATCAGGAAGAGCGCCAGAAGTGCGGTGACCAAACCGTTCAACACGGTGCTCACTCCTGTGAAGAGGGTGGTCACCATGCTGCCGACGCTGTCCTTGATCCGCTCGGTCGCCGAGTCGATTCCGCCGGAGATCTCGGCGTCGTCGATGTTGAAGGGCGGCCCGGCGGCCCATTGGCGCAATTTCTCGATGCCCTCGGCCACACCGTCGGTCAGTTCGCCGGACTCGGACGCCACCGGCACTGCGATCAGTGCCACGACGCCTGCGGCGACCAGGAGGAACAGCACCGTCACCACCGAGGCGGCCAGGGCGGGGGGCCAGCCGCGCCGGCGCAGGAATCGGGCCGGGGGCCAGGTCAGCGTGGTGAGCAAGAGGGCCACTACGAGCGGCCAGAGGACTGACCACATCCGACCCAGAATCCACAGGGCTGCCGCAGCAGCCACAAGCACCAACAGCACCTCGAGGGAAACCCGTGCCGATCTGCGAAGCGCGGCGGCGGTTTTTGCGGAACTCAGCGTGGCAGGCATGGGAGACACCCTATTGATACTCCTGTCACACGTGGCACCGCAGTGCGTCAGGAGCAGTCTGAGTACGGTCGGGGGTGGCGCGGTGGCTTCCGCTCCCTTCCCAGCCCTCGCCGCTTCAAGCCGTGCGTGCGGTTCAACGGCGCACGCCAGTCGGTGAACGATGACGGAAAGCCGTGCGCGGGAGGTCCAGTTCCGGCCTCGGAGTCTGTTTCCGGCCGGCGAAGACGGCCAGCCGTGAAGAACACCGGCCGAAAGACATCCCCTTCGGCACCGGGCCGAGCACCGGGCCCCGCGCCGCACCGGTGATTTACCCGATTCCCCTGTCACGGGTCACCGCTTGAATCGCCTCGTCGCGGTGCCGAGATGCCTTTCGGCAGCCGACAACAGGCACGAACCACAACCGAGACGACCCCGCGCCGAAGCGCAGACGTCCGGCGCGGACAGGAGGAACTTCAGATATGTCTCGCTCCAGTTGGCGCTTACGCGCGTGCGGCACCGCCGCCCTCACCGCCCTGTCCGTGGGGGCCGCCTGCGCGCTCACACCTCCCGCTGTTGCCGCTACCGCGGTCTACAGCGAAGACTTCTCCGACGGGCTCGGCACATTCACCGCAGCCGGTTCCGTCAGCACCGGTACCTATGGCGCCCGGATGAGCGGTTCACTGCTCTCCGACCCGGCGCTGACGTCCGCACCCATCGATCTGACCGGGCGCAGCGAGGTGACGGTGTCCTACACCCGGGCAACGTCCGGGCTGGACCTCGGGGAGACATTCACCGCGGCCTACTCGGTCGACGGCGGGTCGTTCACCTCGCTGGAGTCGGCGCGCACTGCCACCGGCGCGGCCTCGTTCCGACTGCCCGCCTCGGTCGAGGGACACGACGTGCGGCTGCGGTTCTCGCTGGACGCCAACAGCTTTGCGGAGACGCTGACCGTGGACGACGTACTGGTCCAGGCTGAGGACGACGGTGGGCCGACCGATCCGCCCGGCTCCCTGCCGCCGGTCTCCGACGTCACCGCGCCCGGACCGTATGCGGTGACCGTCGACGAGTCCGCCGGGCCCGACGGCGACGGATGGCTGGTGTACCCGGCCGATGCCGGCCGGGACGGCGTGAACCACCCGGTCCTCGTATGGGGTCCGGGCGCGGGCTCGGACCCGGCCGCTTACGAGGACATGCTGCGCCAGTGGGCGTCCCACGGGTTCGTCGTCTATAGCGAGGTTTCCTCCAGCAGTGGCGACTACATGGTCGACGCCCTGGACTGGCTGGAGGACCAGAACGCCGCCACGAGCAGCCCGTTGCACCAGGACCTCGACCTGGCCGAGGTGGCCTTCGGCGGCCATTCCCGCGGGTCGATCGGCACGTTCGACGTGGCCGACGACCCACGGTTGGAAACCACCATTCACGTGGCCGGCGGCTCCTTCGACGGCAACGGCCCGGGCAGCCTGCGCAATCCGGCCCTCTTCATCGGCGGCGACGACGACTTCGCCACCCCCAACGTGGAGCGTGACTACACCAACACCGATGTACCGGTGTGGTTCAACATCCTCAACGGCACCGATCACATCGCGGCCACGCGCAACGGTCAGCACATCATCACCGCGTGGCTGCGCTGGCGCCTGGCCGACGAGGAGTTCCGCCGCACGCAGGACTTCCTGAGCGCCGGTTGCACGTTCTGCGGCCTCGGTGAGGTGCGCCACAAGAACTGGTGACGCCCGCCTCCCACGCCGGGCCGCCGATGCCTCCGCCGCCGACGATGTTCTGCCCGGCGACGGCGGAGGTGTCGGAAACCGGGAGAGGGACGACGTCGGCACCTGCTTGGCGGGCGCCTTCACCCCGCAGGCGGCGGCGTTGTTGTGCACCTGCTCGGGGCGAGAGGCACCGGTCGGCTATGAAGCCGCCGGGGGGCCTGCCCGGCCGGGGAAGAATTCCCTCATGCCTGCTTTTCGGTGGTGAAGAAGTCGGTCAAAACGGGGGCGAGGAGCTCGGGAGCGATGGTGTGCTCCTGGCCGGGGAAGACGTGCAAGGTGAAATTGCCTGCCAGTGCGGCGAGTTCCTGGGCGCCGGTGAGCATGTGTGGTGCGCCCGCGTCCCCGCTGCCGACGAGGACGGGCACCTTCACGGACGCCCAACGGTCGGCTGGCAGCGGGCGGCCTGACATGGTGTCGCCCATGACCAGGCCGTCGTAGGGCAGGGTGCGGGCGGCGGCTTCCATGCCTGCCCAGAAGGGGGCCTGCCGCATCCCCGCGACGGCCTCGGCAGGCATCCCCACGGCCGCGGTCATGAAGTAGGCGGCCGCATCGCCGTACGCCTTTTGCTTCACGAGGTCCTCTAGGCGGGCGACGTAGTCGGCGGGCAGCGGAGGCCGGCTGGCGTCGGTGATGAACGGCGGCTCGTACAGGGCGAGTCGGGTCACGGCGCTGCCCCGGGCCGCGGCCTCCAGCGCCAGAACGGCACCGGAGGACATCCCGAACACCATCGCCTCCCCTCCCGCGACCTCGATCAGCGCGTCCAGGTCTTCGACCTCGCGCTGCACGTCGTAGACCGGGCTGTCCCCGCTGTCACCGCGGCCCCGGCGGTCGTACGTGATCACGGTGCAGCGCTCGGCCAGCAGTCCGGCGAGTCCGGCGGAATCACCACGCGCCATGAAGGCGCCGCCCACGAGCACCACCGCGGGGCCCGAGCCCTGCTGCTCGTAGGCGATGGCCGTGCCGTCGGCAGAGAACACCTTGTCCATCAGGAACAACTCCAAATCTCCACGCGGTACGCGGGGTCGGAAGCCCCCACCACCGGAACTGGACCGTACAGTACCCACACGGGTACTGGCCAGTCCAGTACTCTTCTGTGGGAGACGAGACGGATGAAGAAGAAGGTGTCGACGATGGACGGCCGTTCAGCCCGCAAGCACACAGCGATCCTGGAGGCCGCGACCAGCGTCTTCCTGGACAAGGGGTACTCCGGGACCAGCATGGACGACATCGCGAAGCTGGCCGCGGTGTCCAAGCAGACCGTCTACAAGCACTTCTCCGACAAGGAGAAGCTGTTCGCCGAAATCGTTCTGGCCACGACCGACCGACTCGACGCCACCATCGACCTACTGGCCGACCTCCCGACCGACGACGCCGGCCTGGAAGAGAACCTGACGCGGCTAGCCCGTCAGCTCCTCACCTCCCTCACGGACCCCCAAGTGATCCAGCTGCGGCGCCTGATCATCGCCAACGCCGACGTCTTCCCCGACCTGGGAAACGAGTGGTACGAGCGGGGCTTCGAGCGAGGACTCGCCACGCTGGCAGCGACCTTCCAGCGCCTGGCCGACCAGGGACTGCTCCGCATCGACGACACCCTCCTTGCCGCGAACCACTTCTCCGGCCTGCTGCTGTGGATCCCGGTGAACAGGGCCATGTTCACCGGCAGCACCCGGCACACCGACGCCGACCTCGACCGCTACGCCGCCGCCGGCACCCGTGCCTTCCTCGCCGCCTACCGCTGACCACCGCTGCCCGCCGCTGACCACCGCACCGCAATAGTCGATCTCCCCTGCCCATCGCCGACGGCCGGCGGTCAGCCGCGCACGTGCAGCCCGAAACCCGTGCGGCCCGCGGGCTCCAATCCCTCCTTCAGGTGCAGCGAGGGGATCTCGTAGTCACCGAAGTTCTGCCGCCGGAACGGGATCGGCTCGGTCGACTCCAGGGTGAGCAGGCGCTGTTCCCAGGCCTTGCTCACGTCCGCGTAGTCCTCGCCGCTCATCCGGTCGGCGCCGTACAGCACGAACGGCGGCAGCACCTCGATGCCCGGGTAGTAGAGGATGCCGTGGTGGATCGGGAACAACAGATCGTCGATGGGGCCGTTGATCCCGCGAGCGGCATAATGCGTCTCCGGGCCTCCGGCGGTTACCGACAGCAGAGCCTTCCTGCCCGCCAGGGTGCCTTCGCCGAAGCGTTCCCCGTACCTGGTGTCGCTGTGCTCGCCGACGCCGTAGGCGAAGTGGTAGGTGAACACCCGATCCACCCAGCCCTTGAGGATCGCGGGCATCGTGTACCACCACAGCGGGAATTGGAAA
>NZ_BMTR01000056.1 GCF_014649775.1 Streptomyces longisporoflavus
AATCGGAGCGCAACGCTCACTGCCGTCAACCACAGCCGCCGGCCCGGCGGTGCTCTCCTCGCCCGGGTATCACTCGTGCGAGGAGGACCGCCGGGCCGGCGCGCGAGCGTCACCCCGACCGCCGTGCCAGGACACCCGGCGAACACCCGGCCAGTGACAGCCGGCGAGTACGCAGGCTTGCTCTTCCTCGCCGCCTCCCCCGGATCCACGCCGCCGACCAAGGCACGAGCAGCGCAAGGAATGCACCACCGCCCCAAAAGACCAGCACCGCCGGCGCCGGCACCTGCAGCGCGCAGGAAGATCACGGCCGGCATCCCCGCCTCGCCCGCCACACCCTCCCTCGGCGCCGCCGCCCCGGAACACCTCGAACAACACGGCCCCACCGCCGCCGTCTAGACACCCCTTCACCGGGAACGCCGAGCCACGCCCCCGCAACGACCCGTGAAAGGGTACGGCCAGGCCCCGGCTGAGGGAACCGCCACGCAGGCTTCACGCGCAGGACCTGTTGCACGCAGTTCGATCGCTCCGCGCATCCCGCGCGCTGACGCCCCCGGCCGGCACCACGCGGGGCAGGTCAGCGTGCGGGAAGCGCCGGCAGCATGACGTGGAACGAGGGCGCTCGAAAAATGCCCGGGCGCAGGCCGCCGAGTGTCTTCCAGCCCCAACTCTCGTCCAGCACCCGCACCTTGGGGTGCTGCTGGTCGACGAGGAGGGCGACGCGTTGTTCGGTGCGCCGGGTCGGCAGCGGCGCACGCACCGGCGCGGGGCACGCCGGACCGTCCGCGACTCGGGTACGGCGGCGATCCGAAATCCGGGCCGGGCCGGCGTGGCTGACACGGGCGCGCAGCACGCCGTTGGCTCTCCCCCGCTGGGCGCGAGCGACGGGGGCTTGCCGCGCAGGGTCCTGCTGACGTAGTCGCGGACGCCGGCCTAACCGCAGGGACAGCCCTGTTCCTTGATCTCCTCCCATAGCCTCCAGGCATGGGTGCAACCCTTCTTGCCAGCCCTGATCGAGGCAGGATTTGTAATCATCGAGCCTGGACGGCGGCGATCGGGTCGTCGACGCAGTCGAGTTCGAAGTTCTGGGCGACGGCGAGAGCGGCGAGTCGCGGCTGTCGTCGGCCGCCCGCGTGTGTGGGCTGTGTCCCAGGGATGGGTCCTTCGGCCCGCGCGGCAGACCTTGTCGCAGAGGGGCCGAGCGGTCGCTGCGCCGTGCGGGGCGGGCCGGCAGGCCCGTGGATGGTCTGCGGTGGTTACCGCGTCAGACAGGCGGTGCGGAGGCGGAGTTGAGGACATGGGCGATGCCGGTGTCCAGGTCGATGGAGTGGCCGGCGCCGAAGGCGCGCTGGTAAGCATCCTGCCCGAGGGCTTCACGGGTCTGGCGTTCGCAGACTTGGTGGGCCGCCACCATCGGGGGGATGCCCGCCTGTGGCCGGCCGAGCGTCTCCCACAGCTGCGCGGCCAGACCGAGCAGCCACGCGGCCTTACCGCGCCGGCCCGTGGCGGTGGCGGAGCGGGCCAGCGATTCCAGGGCGTGGCCGGTGCCCACGCCGTCGCGCAGCCGGTGTTTGACCAGCAGCGCGGCCCGGGCGTGCTCCTCGGCCTCCTGGAAGCGGCCCAGTGCCAGCTCGGCCTGGGCGCGGACGAAGTCGCCCCAGGAGCACATGCTGCGCTCGCCGCAGCGTTCACAGGCGGCACTCAGCTCGTCCAGCCAGGCGAGGGCTTCCTCGAAGCGGCCGGCGGCGACGAGCGAGTGGGGAAGGAGGACCAGGGCCGACAGCTGAACCAGGGTAAGTGGTTGCTCGCGCCAGTCCGTGGCGAGCTGGGCCCGGGCCCGGGACACCGTCTGCGCCAGGTCGCCGCGCAGCGCCCACGCCCGCAGTTCGGTGGCGGCCGCGTAACTCTGCTCCGTGTCGCCGAAGTGGGCGGCCAGGGCGGTGCACTCGGCGGCCCGTTCCTCAAGGGCGGGCAGATCGCCCAGGTAGAGCAGCACCTGTCCGCAGGCGTACAGGGCGTTCACCCGGGCCGGGGAGGGGGCGGGGTCGGCGGCCAGGGCCTGGTCCAGGTAGTGCCGGCCCTCTTTGACGAACCCGCAGCCCTGCCAGAAGAAGTACAGCGCTGCGGTCATCTCCAGCGCGATATGTCCCCCGGGTTCCGCCAGGCTGTACTCCAGCGCGGCGCGGAGGTTGTCGTGCTCGGCGGTCATCCGGTCGAACCAGGCGAACTGGTCGGGCCCGACCCAGGCGGCGTCGCCCCGGTGGGCCAGATCCAGGTAATGGTCCCGGTGGCGGCGGCGCAGTGTCTCGTCCTCGCCGAGACCGCCCAGCCAGTGGGCCCCGTACTCGCGGATGGTGTCCAGCATGCGGTAGCGCTCGCCGTTCCCGGTCGGCTCCCAGATCAGGATCGACTCCTCCGCCAACGCCTGCAGGAGTCCGGGCACCTGCTCACCGGGCACCAGCGCATCGGTGCACACCCGGCGGGCTGCCTCGGTGTCGAAGGTGCCGGCGAAGACCGACAGGCGGGCCCAGAGCAGGCGTTCTGCCGGGGTGCACAGCTGATGGCTCCAGCCGATCGCGGTGCGCAGGGCCTGATGCCAGGGCGGGTCGGCGTCGCAGTCCGCGCCCTCGGTGTTGCCAAGGACGGTGTACCGGTCCTCCAGGCGCTGGTTCAGCTCGGCCACCGGGAGTTCGCGCAGGCGGGCGGCGGCGAGTTCCAGGGCCAGCGGCAGGCCCTCCAGACGGCGGCACAGCGCGGCGAGATCGGCGCGGTTGGCGTCGGTGACGGCGAAGCCGGGCACGGCCTGCGCGGCCCGGTCGGCCAGCAGCACCACCGCGTCCGCCGCGTCGTCCTCGTCCGCCCCGGGGACCGGGAGCGGGTCGAGGGCAAGCACCTCCTCGAGGTGCAGGCCGACAGGACGGCGGCTGGTGGCCAGAATCCGCAGGCCCGGTGCGAGCATCAGCAGTGTCGCCGCCACCTCGCGGCACTCCTCCACCAGATGCTCACAGGTGTCCCACACCAGCAGCGCCTGGCGCCCGGCCAGGTACTCGGCGATCACCTCCAGCATCGGCCGGGTGGTCTGGTCGGCCAGCGGCAGCGCCTCGGCGATCGCGTACGGTAGTGCTCCCCAGCCGGCAGTGAGCGGGGACAGCTCCACCCACCACGCCCCGTCCGCGAAGCCGGGCTGCAGCTCGCCGGCCGCCCGCTGGGCCAGCCGGGTCTTGCCCACGCCCCCGACCCCGGTCACGGTCACCATCCGCGACCGCCCGCACAGCCGGGACACCTCCTCAAGCTCCGCCCGCCGCCCGACCAGACGGCTGCTCTCTCCGGGCAGGTTGCCCACCCGGCGCTCTGCCGCCATGACCGCCCCTTCCCCGTCAACGCCGCAATTCCTCGCGCATGGTGACTCGGTGTCAACCGCACGCTGGCCCCGCCCGCAACATGACCCACCGTCCGTCACCGGGAGACGAAGAGGGCGTCGCGTCATGCCGCCCGTGAGATCCGGAGGCGATCCGTGCCCGCCCCCGGAGAAGGAGCGCGGTCAGCGGACGTGCGGGCCCCACCGGGGCCCTGCCGCCTGTCGGAACAGTAAGAGGGAGCCCTGCCGTCCAGACCGGAAGACCGTTAACAGTTGACAACTGACCGCTCCTGAACGTTATCGCCGCCCATGATCACGCGGAAATGGTCACGGTACGAATCCCCGGCCGTCCGCCGCCCGTCGTACACCCTTCCGGTGACAGACGATGCCGGGAAGGAGCTCACCCCCGTCGGCCCCGCTACCCTCCACGTCTCGCAACGCCCAGGGGAACCATGCGCCGCATCACCGCCACCCTGCTCGCCGCCTGCCTGCTGCTCGCCGGGGCCGCGCCCGGCTGCTCAAAGTCCTACGACGAGAACGCCAAGGACTGCGCCACCGCCCTCACCGAGAGGACCGGAGGCAAGGCCGGGGACAAGCCGACCGTCAGGGACGCGGAGGAGCGGGTCGACGCGTTCGACGACACGCTCGCGGACATGGTCGACTCCGGGTACGAGGCCGCGGCCAAGGACGCATACGACACGGCGGAAAACAAGACCCGGAAAGGCGGGAAAAGCCGACCGGAGGCGTGCGAGCCGCTCTCGAAGGACGACTACACCCTGCTGCTCATGGCCAAGGCGATCGATGGTCTGGGATGGACGGGCGAGGGCGGGGAGTTCGACAAGCTGAAGATGGCGGAGAGCTTGGGCGACTAGCGTCTCTCTCCTCGTGGGCAGGCCGTGTCCGGGTGTTGTCCGGGCGGGACCTCGCGCTATCCGTATCCGTCCGCAGGAGGCCGCTGCGGTCCGCCACGGGCAGCACAGCACCTCTCTCGTACTCGCATAGCGCGTGATCAGCCCGCATCACGAGCCGCAGATCCGGCATGACCGCAAACAAAAGGCCCGCCACAGCGCGGCCCTTACGCATGGCCGGACCGTCAACGCTCCCCGGCTTCCACCCATTTGGGTCACCGCACCGCCATACCGCCTCCGCGGCAGGCACGCCCGGCGCATGATGCTCCCCTCATCGCAGAGCCCCGGGGGGAAACCATGAGCCAACCGCATCAGCAGCCCGGATGGGGAGCACAGCCTCAAGAGGCGCCCCAGCCGCAACCCCCGAAGAAGTCGAAAACCGGGAAGACCCTCGGGTTCGGTTGCCTCGGTGTCTTCGCTGTCATCGTCGTGATCGGCGTGATCGGCGCAGTTGCCGGAGGCGATGGCGACGACGGAGCCAAGGGCGACAAGGGCGACAAGGCCGCGACGGTCAACGACAAGCCCGAGTCCGGCGAGGCGAAGAAGGACCAGCCCGCCCAGGACAAGGCAAGCCAGGCAGAGCAGTTCAAGGCATGCGTCGCCAAGGGCGGCAGCGCGAGCGAGAAGGCAGCTGCCAAGCACGTCACCAAGGTCAGCGGCGCGGACAAGAACAATGACGTCCTCGACGCGGCCGAAGTGTTCACCGACTTCACCGGCGGGATCGCGGGCCCGCACGCGCCGCAGGGCAAACTCATCGCGAGCGCATTCGGCTCCTGCTACGACTCGCAGAACGGTCTGGTGACCGTCTACGACAAGAGCGGCGAAATCCTGTCGAACGGAAACTACTGACCGATCCGCGCTGACCCGGCCCGGCCTCTCCCGTCAGTGGCCGGGCCTTCGCACGCCCGCAGGAGGTGACCCTCGCACTCACCCTCACCCCCGACGGCACCCGCGCCCGGCCCGACACCCCCGCCAGCTCCTGGCCCCTCTGACCGCCCCGCACAGCGCCGGACACGCGCGAGCCCGCCACTACCGCGGTGGCGGGCTCATCGCTGCCGCCGGCCGCCCGCAGCCCGGCGAGGAGAAACCGGACCCGGCCCCGGGCTTCGGCACAGGGGCACCGACCCGAGGGGGTATCGGCAACGGCGCGCCCCAGCACCTTCGTGCAAGCCGATACCGCGCGAAGCGAGGCGCCCGGCCTCAACTCGCCCAGTAGCGGTACGCCTCGATCCACTGCGCACCCCCGGGGGCGGGGACGGGCAACGGCAGATCCAGGATGCCGATCGGCTGCCGGACACGGCCACGCGAGCACAGGGCGACGATCCCGCCGTCGGGCGAAAGGCCGACCCCGCGCACCGTCACCTCCACACCGAGAACCGCGGTGGTGAAGGGCACCTCGAGATGTTCCTCGAGCATGGTGAGCAGACCGGTGCGCTGCTCGTCCTCGCCCCAGGCGTCCACCGTCGCCTCTTCGATCAGGGTCTCGAGTTCGGCCCGGCCCAGCGTGCTCATGGCCTCACGGTAGCGGCCCCCGCCTTCAGGCCGGGACGGCTTTGCCGGATCTGCGATGCAGGCTGCCACCGGACTCGCCTCGGGTGAAGTGCAGGTCCGGCTTCTCCAGCAGTAATGCGTCCTCCGAGCGGAGCCCAGCGTGATACGGCGTCCGGAACATCGCATAGTCCCTTGCTGCGGGTCCGTACTTCCTGGCGGTCGCGAGCCTCTGTTTCATGAATGAGAAGAACTCGTTCACCCGCTCTGGTGTAGGCGGCAGCAGGGCCGGCGAGTCGTCCCGACATGGCGGGAGGCGTTGAATTCATCGACCGGCAGGCGAGACGGACGCCGAATGCAGCCTCGACCTCGGCCGCCTTGCAGGCCTGCAGGAACCGGTGGAAGCCCTTGAAAATCTGCCCGTACTCACGGCGGGTCGACGTCTTACGGCCCTGAACGGCCAGGTCTCCCACCACGCGGTCGTTGTCCTGGGGCGTGACTTCCCACGCAGGCCGTCCCAGCGCGGCGAGTGTCCGCTCCAGCAGACCGATGTCGTTGTCAATGGTCACCGGGCTGAACCCGCGGGCCCACCACGAGGCGACGAACGCGTCGACGCACATGGTCTGGAACTGCCACGGGTCCCTGGTCAGCGGCTCCTGCGGGACGGCCCCGCCCGCGATGACCTGCAGTCTCGCCTCGACCACCGGCACACCTTCCTCGCACCTCAACGGTCAAGGCAGCACCTTGAAAACCATGGCGCCACCGTGAGAACCACCGAGGACCGCAGGGACGGAATACGGGCAGGTGGCAGCAGCAACTCTTGTGAGGGAACAAGTGCCAGCCCCAGATGAACAGGGCCAGGTCTTCGGCGACTAGGTCCTCGCCACCGCCATCCTCGACCGGCTCCTCCACCACTGCGAAGTGACCTCCGTCAACGGCCCCAACTACCGGCTCAAGAACCGCCTCCAGGCCATCGAGCGGGACAACGACGTGGCCTGACGACCCACGAAGTTTCCGGCGGCCGAGCACTTGATCAGTTGTTGATCGCCCGCTGAAAGATCTCGGAGAACTCGCCGTTCCCGATCAGTCCGGCGATTACGTCGGTCATGTTCTCGATGCCGGGATCCCTGACGATCAGGCCGTCCGAGACCCAGAAGTACCGGCCCCCGAGGGCCTCGTCGGTCCCTGCCCAGAGTTTCATCAGACGCTCGACTTCCACGACGGTGAACACGGTCGCGGTCCAACGAGATCCATCCTTCAAAGTCACGAAGACATCGACGTTGCAGACCTCGCCCAACTCCTCGCCGTCGCTCGGCAGGAACGACGCCTCGAAGTCCTCCATGCGGACCCGATACCAAGGCTCGTCCCACCCTCGCTCGATCGGTCCAGGCGATGTGCTGGGGCTCATCGCGCGAGTGTCCCTGGTCAGGGCATCGATCTCAACCGAGATCCTCTGCCATGGTGCTGCCCGCGGTCCTCGCAGGCGGCTGCACCACCACCCGACCAACCCCGACGCGGCGCCGATCACCGCAGGAACGCCACACCTCACACCACTCGGGGACGCAACTCATAGAGGCAGCGCCATCGCCAAAAGGTCAACGAGGTAGGACCGAACCCGGAAGCGGGCGTAGCCCCTCGGACGGCTGCCGGTGGACAGTACTCCGCACGTCCCCGCCACCCGCGTGCGCCTGCAAGGCCTGCAGGGACTCAGAGGGGCGGGAGGAGCAGGGGCCGATAGTGTGACATCCGTCCGGGGACAAGCCGATGGGGGCAACGATGCGCATAGCGGTGACGGGGGCGGCGGGGGGCCTGGGCGGGCGGGTGGTGCAGTTACTCTCGGACCGGGACGGCGTGGACGTCGTAGCGATCACCAGGCGGAGGCTGTCCGCTGGGGCATTGCAGCCAGGGGTGGAAGCCGCCGTCGCCGACTACGCCGATCCGCCCGCGCTGCGTGCGGCGCTCAGGGGCGTGGACACCCTTGTCTTTGTCTCCAGTGACGGGCCCGATGCGCGGATGCTGCTGCACCACCGTAACGTCATCGCCGCCGCGGCTGCCGAGCGCGTGGGTCACGTAGCGGCGCTGAGCAGTATCGACGCCGACGCGGCATCCCCGTTCTGCTACGCCGTGGTCAACCACCTCACCGAGGATCTGCTGCGGGCCACCGGCATCCCGTACTCGATCGCCAGGGCGTCGCTCTACATCGAGTTCTTCCAGCACTGGCTCACCCGGGCCCGCTCCAGCGGGCTGCTGCAACTCCCGGCCGCGGACGGCCGGATCTCTCTGGTGGCCCGTGACGACGTCGCCCGCGCGCTCACCGCATTGGCGACCGGAGAACCGACTTGCCGCCACCATGACATCACCGGACCGGATGTCGCCGACCTGGCCGGCATCGCCGCGGTCGCGGCGCAGGCATGGGCAAGGCCGATCGCCTACCAGGACACCCCACCGCAGACGTTCCACACCCAGACCGCGGCGACCGGCCTGGATCCCTGGTGGGGCTACGCCTTCTCGTCCCTGTTCGCCTCGGTGCGCGAGCAGCGCTGGGACCGAGTCTGCGACCACTACACCCGGCTCACCGGCCGACTCCCCCTCGCACTCCACAACGTCCTGTCGACACACGCGGGAGAGCGGCAGGACAGTGCTGGGCCGGCCAGCAGCGACGCCCAGTAGGACCACCGGCCGCAGTGCCCAGGCGGATTCTTGGTCGGCTGCCAGAAGAAGTAGAGCGATTGCCCGGGCCCGGGTTCCTGCCTCTGGGCTTTCGGGCAGATCCTGTCGGCAGCGTGACGTGAGTGATCGGTGCTTGCATGGCCAGAGCCTGTCTTCCACTACGACGAGACAGCTCGTTTGTTGGTGAGGAGAAGGTAAAGAACTCCTTCCGCAGGGGAAGGACCGGCTGGGCGAGGGTTTGCGCCACTGCAGGTCACCGGCACACGCTCGAGCAGGTCGACGCCTGCCCGCACTGCCGCCCGGACACCGCGCCGGGCGTGCTGGAGGGACCGCATACCCTGTGCGGGAAGGGGAGTGCCGAGCGGGCCCGGGCGGTCTAACCTCACTCTCCAGACGTCAGGTTCTGGGGGCGCATGATCCTTGTTCTGCTTCCGATCGGGTACATCGCGCTGTTCCTTTCGTGGACGGTGATGCCCATCGTGCTGCCCAGAGACCGGCTCGGAACCTGGCTCACGGGAGCGCAGCTAGCCCTCTCAGTGACCGCTGCCCTGCTGGCAGGGTTTTCCGACCTCCCGCTGGCGCAACCTGCCGCGGTCCTCAGCGCCCTGGGCGGCGTCATCGCTGCCGTGCGGTTGCTGCTTCAACGAGCATTTAGAGACCGTCGCGCCGAGAGTGCCTGATGCCGTGCTCGGAGCGCTCCCTCTGTGGCCGTTATCCGGTTCAACGACAACGTCGGTCAGCTCGTGGGCTTCTGCCTGGAGTCGAAGATCCCGGACAGGGCCGAGGCCATCAAAACGCGGGAGGCCCTCCGCGGTCCGGCGAAGACATTCCTCGGGCACCCGGACAACGCCGATGCCAGGCAACAGATGAAGGACGCAGCGGAGACATTCAACAAGCTGCACAAGGAATGGTCGCAGTGGTACGCAAGTCAGGCTCCCCAACCAGGGTGAGCCCGACGGCGAGAAGCTGCCGTTAAAGATCAGGAAAGAGAGCGGGACCGCCGCCGTGAAGCAGCGGCCCCCGCTCTTTACGTCCTGTCGCCGGGTGGCGTGGAGAGGCCCCCTGGGCGGTGGTGCATGGTCGCTGCCGGTAGTTCGTTAAGTCCGGCGATAGTAGGTCAATGCCGTGTCCGGTGGCGACTGCGTCGATCAGGGCCTGGAGCTCGGAGGGCGGGTCCTTGTCCGTCCCGGCTCGCCACCAATGGTTGAGGGCGATGGAGGGAGCAAGCCAGGAACGGATCGCCCGTAACGCCCTGGGCGAGCAAGGCGATTGGGTCCGGTGGGGCTCGGTTGGGCCCCCTCTCTGGCGCCTGGCTGGGACACGGGTCCGGCGCGGTGGCATCCACGGGGCCGGGCGGGGCGAACCATTGGTCCCAGCAGAAGGAGAAGGCGCAGTTGACCAGGGTCATACCGAGGCAAGGCCGGACGAAAGGCGTGACCCGAGGGCCTCCACGTGATCACTCCCGGCGACATCGATGTCTTCCTCGGCCTGGACGTCGGCAAGGGCGAACACCACGCCACCGCCGTCACACCGGCCGGCAAGAAGGCCTCGCCCCCTACGGCCGGCTTGCCCGGGTCGGGAATTTCCGCCAGAGGTTTCGGGGCGGCGCTTCAGGCTGGCGTCACATGGCGTGCCCTGCTCCCTTCAGGCCCAGTTCGGCAGATCGGTACCCCATCGGGTCGGGGCACGGTTCCAGTTCGCGGGTGCGCCGTCGTAGTGGACCGGGGGCAGGGCATGACGCAGCAGACCGTAGGGCGATTCGGTCTCGGTGAGCCAGGATCCGGGGTCGTAGAGGTCGGCTTCGCCCTGGACGGGGGCGGGACGGATATCGTGCAGCAGCCAGGAGGCCGTTCCTGCCAGGGAGAGGCGAAGATGCCGCCCGCCGCCAGTGGCCTGGCGGTCGCTCAGTGCACGTAGGACGGCGGCGGCGAGCAGGTATCCGGTTCCGTGGTCCAGCGCCTGCGCGGGCAGCACGCCGGGGCGGCCGTCAGCCGTGGCCTCGATTGCGGCGATACCGGTACCGGCTTGGACCAGGCTGTCGAAGCCGCGACGATCGGCCCAGGGGCCGGACCAGCCCCAGGCGCACAGTTGGGCGACGATCAGGCCGGGATGCCGGGCCAGGAGCGCGTCGGGGGCCAGTCCGTGCCGGTCCAGGGCGCCGGGGCGGTATCCGGTCACCACGACGTCTGCCTGGCTGAGAAGGCCCTCGAAAGTGTGCCGGTCACCAGGGCTGGTGAGATCCAGCAGGGTGGAGCGTTTACCCACGCCGGTGTCGGCGTGGGCATCTGCGTCTTCGGCAAGCTGGGGGGCGTCCACACGCAGCACGTCGGCGCCCAGCAGCGCCAGTGTGCGTGTGCCGACGGGCCCGGCGATGACGCGGGTCAGGTCCAGCACCCGCACCCCTTGGGCCGGCACGCGTGCGGGCGCCAGCAGCCGGGGACTGCTCCGACCCACGCGCCGCGTCTCGACCAGCGCGGGTCCGGCCGCAGCGGGTGCGGAAGCCACGGCCACGGCCAGGCCGCCTGCCGCGTAGACGGTCTCCTGGACCTCCTGGGCCGCACGTGATGCCAGTTCCTTCGAGAGCATGCCCACCAGCGCCCGGTCATGCCCCGTGCCCTTGATGCCCAGTGCGCTGAGCAGCCGGGCACGGTGGTGCGGGTAGTTGGCGTGGGTGCGCACCCATCCGTCGGCCGTCTGCCAGAACCCGGACAGCGGAGCAAAGGAAGTCGGGGCCCGGCCGTCGATCCGCAGGTGGCGTTCACTGACGAACGCGGTGGCCACCGCCGCCTCGTTCACCCGCACCGCAGGCACCGGCACGCGGTTGCGCAGCGCCAGCAGTTCCGCCGCCGCCAGCGAGGACACCCCGACGCAGGCACGCGCCAGTTCCCTCACCGGCAGGCGCGACGGCAGGACAGCGCCCGCCCCCTCGAAGCAGACCCGCCGAAGCAGTTGGCCCCGGCCCCCCAGAGCCGCCCAGGCGTATGCGGCGGCCGCATCCTCGGTGTACGTCATCCGTTCATTGTGCGGCCTGGCCCCGGCACCAACTGGCGGCCGAGCGAGGAAATCTGAGAGGACGCTCCGGCTGAAGACGGGATGGTTCATGGGTTGTGCCAAGCTGTGGGTTTTTCGCTGGTTGCTCGTTTCGCGAGGTTGGGGATCATCGCGAGGCGGATCATGCTCTCGGAGCTGCGGACCGAGGGACCTGGTGCAGACTTGCCGGTCAGAACAGACCTGCTGCTGTGGGTTCGTGGCCGTTCTACCTCCGGAATCCGGGAACCCGTCGGTTTCGCGTGGCACACACGGTCAGAGGATGGGCGGCGTGTGTCAGTTCGCGGGCGGGCGGTTCAGGCGTTGGGTCAACCACGCCCTCAGTTCGTGGTGGCGGAACTCATAGGCCAGGCCGGCGACACGCAACAGGCCCGTTTCAGCGGCCCAGTTGAGGAATGCGCCCGTGCGCCAGGGCAAGCGGCCGCAGGCCCGCAGGCGAAAGGCCAGGTACCAGGCGCACCAGCGTGCCGGCTCGGCGAGCAAGCACCAGCCGAACAGGATGAGGATGTTGGCCGTGATGCCCGCCCACGCCGGCAGAGCAGGCCAGGTGTATTGCAGCGTGAAGAGCGCCGTCACTCCGGTTGCGGCCACTGCACCGGTCAGCAGAACCCGGCGTATGGGCATCAGGGGGCTGCCCGGAAGGTTGCTGCCGGGGTGAACGGCGATGAGAACGGGCCGTTTTCCGGTCAGGGCGGCCCAGGCGCTTGTGCCGGTGCTGCTCAGCCGGGCGAGAAGGATGAATGCGGGCCAGCCGACGGCTGCTGCCACCAGGGGGAGGAACACCGGGTACAGGCAGGACCAGTGCGGGGAAGGTGCGTTGTCCGCCCTGTCATAGAGGCTGGGCCAGTAGTGCACGCTGATCACCAGGGCGCCGCAGGAGGCGAGGGTGCAGAGCAGAGCAGGCAGGCAGGCGCGCATGCGGGTCTTGAATTCGGCAACTGCCTGCCAGTGCAGCTCGACGGGCTCGAATCTCACCATGCGGGGCCCGTGCGGGTCGCCGGCGGTGAAAGCGCCCAGGCCCGCGCCGAGGGCAAGGCACAACAGCCCGTTGAACACCACAGAGCCGCTTGCCCAGGGTGTGGCGGCCTGCGTGTTGGCGTATGCCCAGGGCGTGAAGAGCAGCGCTCCCAAGAGGGTTCCTGTGAGTGCGGCCGCCGCCCTGGCTCTGTAACCCCTTTGCAGGCCCCACAGTTCGTGCAGCACGACGGCCTGCTTGCCGCTGTCACGCAGGTACCGGGCCAGTTCACCGAGCCATCGCTCGGCGTCGCGCGGGCTGTAGCGTCGGCGTGCATCGAGCGGATGCAAGGCAGCGGCCGAAGATACGTAGAGGCCCAGGAGGTATTGATCGGCGTCGGCCGGGCCGCGTCGGGCGTGGTTGAGCAGCTCCCGGGGGTGGGTGCCGCCGGCCAGGGCTGCGGCGACCAGGGTGACACGCCACGGTGTGGACAACCAGGGCACGAGTGCTGCCGGGTCGCTTTCGTCCAGCACGTCCAGGAGCACCGCCAGGCGCTCGGCGGGCGTTGTGCTGCGCCGGGCGAGGTAGCCGCGGGCCTGGCCCGCGGTCAGCGGGGCGATCTGGATACGGACGGACTGGGCCAGAGCGTGGCCCGAGTCGGCTAGCGCGCGGTAGGGCCCACAACGGCAGGCGAGAACGAGGGGGGCGCCGTCATGGCCGTCGAGGTAGGCGTTGAGAGCCCTCATCACAGCGATGGCGCGCGGCGCGCCGGCATCAGGATCGCTGCCCGCGTCCATCTCGTCGAGTCCGTCCAGCACGGGCAGGATCCGGCGCTCGTCCACCAGTTGTTGCGCGCTGTGCGGCACGACGCCGTACTCGGCGGCGATGCGTCGTACCAGCCACACCTCGAATGCGATGCCGGTGTCCCAGTCGGTGAGCGCCAGCCGGATCGGTATCGGATGGTCGGCGGTGTCATCGTGCAGCAGGCCCAGCACCAGCTCGATGGTCAGGAAAGTCTTCCCGGCACCGGGCGGGCCCGTGACGACCAGCCTGCGCTTTCGCTGCGCGCGGTAGAAGGCGGCAATGCCCTCGACGTGACAGTCCGGGGCCGGACCGGCCGGGGCACCGCAGGACTCGTCCATGACCTGGAAGCTGAGGTTGATCGCATGGTGCCCGCGGCCGAGCAACTGGTAGCGCTGCGGCGCCCACCGCCTCTTGGATGCGGACACCAGATCCCCGGCCACCGTGTCCGCCCCGGGCTCCGCCCGGTTCTGCGTCCGGGCCAGCAGCAGCCCGTACACCGTCAGGGGCACGCCGATGACAGCAGCCCAGTCAGCCCCCTGGTAATCACCGCTCAGCCCCGCCCGCAGCGCCCAGATCGTCGCCGCGAACGCACCACATGCCAGGACACGGTTTCCCAGACGTCCGCGACGCCAACGCCGCGCTCCCCCATCGGACATGAGCTGATGATGCTCCGCAAGCCAGGCCCGAAACGGGAACGGAGACACCGGCCCCCCGGCTTCCGGCCACCCGATCGTAACCGTGCACGAAAACGCACCGCCCCGACCCGAACACCGTCAACAGCCGAAGCCTGCCGGACGCCACCGCCGTCCGTGACCACGTCGAAGCGTCCGGACAATGCCTGTGACCACACGAGGCACCCACGGAACCGCAGAACCTGTATCGAGTGCGGGTTCCGCATTCCCGTGAGCACCGGCCCCCCGGGAAGATCGCACGTTTCCGCGATCGGTGAGCACAGCTTCGGACGGGCGACCATGAGCAGAAATCCGAAGCCGCAAGGGTGCGGCTCCCGCCCTCTGCAGTGGCGGCATTCTGCCGTAGTCGAAGCAGGCCGGGTACAGGCGTGATGCCCTCCACGGGCAGCGGGCGAGGGTACTTCATCGATCGGCGCGAAGACCGGCCCCCCGACCGGCGATCACCGGCTGTGCTGCGTCACCTTCGGCAGTCGGGTGGGGCGCCGCGGCCGATGTCTTCGACTTCCCGCCGGTGCCGACGGATGCCGGGCTCCGGTCCTTGGGCTCTGCCGGCCGGGGCTGCACCTGTTGCCCGTGAATATCGCGTTGCCGGATCCCGGTCACCTCACCCGCTGCGTCGATACTGTCCGGGCGATGACGAAGCGGCGGGGGCAGTGGTGGAGTGGACGATCTGGGCCGGGTTCGCGGCCGGACTGCTGATCTCGACGGTGACCGCTCCGGTCGGCGTGTCCGGGGCGGTCTTCCTGCTGCCGGTGCAGCTCAGTGTCCTGGGCGTGCCCAGCCCCGCGGTCACGCCGACGAACCTGCTGTTCAATGTGGTGGCCGGGCCAGGCGCACTGTGGCGCTACCGCCGCGACGGCGCTCTGCGCGGCCAACTGGCCCGGCGCCTCATCGTCTGGACGCTGCCCGGCGTCATCGCCGGCGCCGCCGTCCGCGTCTTCGCCCTCCCCGGCCCCGGCATCTTCCGCCTCCTGGTCGCCGCCTTCCTCCTCCCGCTCGGCATCTGGCTGTGCCTGCGCGCCCTGCGCCCCGCCCGGCGGAGGCCCGAGGCGGCCGAACCGTCGGCGCCCGTGCTCGCCACTCTCGCCCTGACGGTCGGAGTGATCGGCGGGATCTACGGGATCGGCGGCGGTTCCCTGCTCGGGCCCATCCTCGCCGCGCGCGGCCTGCCCATGGCCCGCATCGCACCGGCCACCCTCGCCGCGACCTTCACCACCTCCTGCGCCGGGGCCGCAGCGTACACACTGCTGGCCCCGGTGAGCCCCGGGCCCGCCTCGCCCGACTGGTGGCTCGGCCTGGCCTGCGGCGCCGGCGGACTGATCGGCGGCTACCTCGGCGCACGTCTCCAGCCGCACCTGCCCGAGACCGCACTCCGGCTCCTGCTCGGCGCCCTCGCCACCGCCCTCGGTGCGCTGTACGCAGCCCGGGCCCTGGCCTGACAGGACGGCGGCCAGTGGCCCGTGCTGGGCATACCAGATGACCGTCATCCCAGTCACGCACGAAACGGTCCGGGCGGCAGCCGTCGTCGGCCATGCCCCGGGCGATCGACCCGGCGCCGGCCCGCACCGACGGCGGGCGCACCAACTGCGGGCCCTCATCGAGACCGACCGCTCCAGCACGAGCAGCGAACGCACGGCCTCCACACTGATCGAGTACGCCCGCTTCCACCGCTATCAGCGCTCCCCCGCCGGCCGCCGCACCCCCGCCCCCGCCCCCGCACCGGAGGTGCCCATCTGGATGCGCTGGTATCCCCTCGTCCCCCGCGTCCTGTTCGTCCTCACCCCGCGGCCTGGAGTAAGCCGAAGACGACCTCGCGGCGGCCCGTACCAGCCTCCGCCGCATGATCCGGGACGAAAGGCCGTGCCAGTGGCCGTTGACCCCGCCGAGTCCTATCTGTCCTGATCCCGAGCCCGGCGGCGGTGTTGGCCAAGTGCCCTCCGCCGCCGGGCGCCTCTATCGAGGCTCTACTCCTGATCGGTCGATTCGTGGGAGGAGGCCGTGAGCCCAGGCTGTGGCTGCTACGAGGGGCCGAGCGGCGGCGAGATCCTTCACCCTCGTACGCATCTCGTCAACGGCGGCTGTCTCGTACGGACAGGCCGCGTCGAGCAGGGTGTTGTGCCGGAAGACCACCAACGTGGAGTCAACCCGAGCGGCGTCGTCGAGCGCCTGCTGGGCCGCCGCGGAGCCCCTCTCGGCCTCACCCTCATCGAACAGTGCGGCGGCGAGCCCGACGCGGTCCATGACGCGGACGCGGTCGAACCCCGGCTTCCTGAGTTTCAGCGCATCCTCGAAGTGGGTGCTCGCTCGATTGCGGGAATGGCATCAGAGTGTGCCGGTGCCCTACCACTGGACCTGCGCTCGCATCCGGGCGCCGGCGACTGGGACGGCACCTCGGGACATGTTGACCGGACTAACGGCGGCGACATGCGGGTGTCTTGGAGTGTGAGGCGGACGCCGTCCTCGCCGCGCGGCTGCGCCCGAAGACGGCCGCCGAGTACGTCATTACCGGAAACAAGATCGGTGCCGACTTCAAACACGGTCTTTCCATGGCCCAGAGCGTCGAGCGGGCCCGAGCGCTGGACGCCGAGCACGGAGAGCTGCGCCGCCCGCCGTCGGGACCCGCCCTGTCCGGCTACGCCGGCAAGAAGGCCACCCGCAACTGCCTCGCCCGTGTCGAGCACGGCCGTCGGCCCGGCGGTCTGGCCCGCCACCCGCTCTGCCCGGGACCGGAGGCCAGCGGCCCGCTTGCAGGACCGCGAAGGATAAAGGGTGCTCAGCGCAGTTCCTCCGGGAGGTTGAAGCCCGACCGCGCGTTGAAGTAGTGCTGTACGCGTACACATGAGCCGTTGGTGCAGCGGCGGAATTCGTCGACGTCGGCCGCGTCCACGATCTCGGCGGCGTACTCGCGCTCGTCGGGGGTGAGTTCGCGGAACCGGTGGTAGCCGCGGCCACAGTTGCGGCAGTACCTGTTCCTAGCATCAGCCATGGCGACATCGTCCTGCAGAATCCCGCATACCGACAAGCCGGGGCCGGCGACCGGCGGACCGGCAGTCGCCGACGGGCCGTATCCGTGCGCGGGACTGGTGGTCAGCTCGTGCCCACCCGGTCTGCCCTGGCCGACACCGACACACCATGGGGCGGCTGGGAGCCCGGCACCACCGTCCAGGAGGGCGACTTCGGGGACGGCGAGAGCAAGGAGAGAAACGCGATGAACGGGGTGCTGCAGTGCGGGCCGAGCGGTGGATCCGGCCGGGGCTCAAGACTCCGGCCGGATCCACCGCTCGGGCAGATACAGCCCCGGTGGCAGCGGCTGCCGGGAGGTGGGATCAGTCCCGTCGGGGGACCGGGCACCGTGCCGGGAAGGCCGACCTCGCCGCAAGGCCTCAGCGGATGGAGGTGACCCGCTTCTCCTTCATTGCGGCGCAGTTGGAGCCGTAGACGGACACGTAAACGTTCTTGATGTTGCCGCCCCAGTCGACGCAGTGGCCCTTGCCGTAGACGGTGGCCGGCCCGGCGTAGGACGTGTAGCTGCCGGAGTCATAGGCCCCCTGGTCGGTGTCGGCGACGTAGATCCACGTCCCCGTGTCCACGGCCGTTCCGGGAGTGCTGCGGATGGTGGCCACGCAGTTGCGGCCGGTGGAGGCGTTGTACGTCAGGTAGACGGTGCCCAGCGAGCCCACCGGTGCGGAGTTGACGGTCTTGTAGCTGCTTCCGCAGACCTTCTGCGGGGTAGTGTTCGGCGCCGCGGATGCCGGTGACGTCAGGACCACTGTGGAGCCGGCCGCCAGCGCAGTCACCGCAGCTACGGACAACATGGCACGCTTAAGTTCCATATCTCCCCCTTGTGTCGCTTGAAGTGTTTCTTCCTGCTAGGTGTGACACGTCCGCTGGGGGAAGGGTTGTCCTGTGTTCTGCGGTGTGGCTGATAGCCGATTCATTGTCCGAGAACTGTGCCCCTCGTATGCGCTTGGCAGGGTACAGATCGCACCCGGACAGCGCCGATCGTGACGGTGGACCGGCCCTCCTCTCTCACCCACGCCAACTGCACGGCCGGGGGCAGCCGCGCTGGCTCGCCTCCGTCCAGGCCAAGGCCCACGCCTGATGCGGAACCTCACTGCCCACGAACGCAGCCAGGAGGTCACCGCGCATCACGCCAGCGGTAAACGGCAGCCGGCTGCGGTGCGAGGGCCTCCGTCTGCTGCCCTCTATGGGCTCCGTCGGGGACTGCGTGGACAACGCGATGACGGAGTCCTTCTGGGCCCGCGTTCAGGTCGAACTGCTCAACTGCGGACGCTGGAGGACGCGGCTGGAGCTGTCCACCGCGCTCTTCGAGTACCTGGAAATCTTCCGCAACCGACAGCGCAGACACTCCGCCCCCGGGCATGCTCAGCCCGGTGGAGTACGAAATCCGCACCCCACCACCAGCAGCCTGAACCCAAGCAACCCGACTCCACCCGACTCGGGCCAGTCCGGGGACGCCACAAATCCCGGTACAGCTCAGGCCCGGGCAACAGGCAAGACAGGCAGGCCAATCTGTAGAAGTGGTTTTTCTACCGCCCGCATTCTGGGAATTCCGGGGAGGCGTGCTTGTCGCATCGCCGGAACTCCGCCGGATCTTCCGTCAGTGGTTGACCCGGGGATGACCAGGAGGAGCAGGGCGCGCTATGGCTGGTGCGCGCGTCGGCGTGTTCTCCCGGTCGTTGCCACGCCCGGGAGAGCGTGCTGCCGCCGTTTGGCCGGGGCCGCCGGACTTGGGGTACGGGCTGTCAGTCGGTGCGGAAGCCGGCCATTACCGAGGCCGGGTAGCGGCTGCCTGCGGAGCCCCGGGGGAGGATTTCCCGGATACGGGCCAGGTCGCCCTCGGTGAGTTGCGCGTCGGTGGCGCTGGCGTTCTCCTGCACACGTGAGGCGCCGCGGGTGCCCGGGATCGGGACGACGTCCTGGCCCCGGGCGAGCAGCCAGGCCAGGGCGAGCTGGGCGGGGGTGATGCCCTTGGCGGCGGCGAGGTTTCGGAGTTGCTCGGCGGCGTTCAGGTTGTAGGCGTAGTTCTCGCGCTGCCAGCGCTCGTCCCAGCGGCGCATGTCGTCCTCGGGGTACTCGGCGGCGGGCTTGACCACGCCGGAGAGGAAGCCGCGGCCGAGCGGCGAGTACGGCACCAGGCCGATTCCCAGCTCGCGCAGGACCGGAAGGATCTCGTCCTCTACTTCGCGTTCGAAGATCGAATACTCGTACTGGAGGGCTGTGACCGGGGTGACGGCGTGGGCGCGGCGGATGTACCGGGGGCCTACGTTGCTCAGGCCGAAGTGCTGCACCTTGCCTTCGGTGATCAGGTCGCCGACCGTGCCGGCGACCTCCTCGGCCGGTATGTCGGGGTCGCTGATGTGCTGGTAGAAGAGGTCGATGCGGTCGGTCTGGAGGTAGCGGAGGCTGTTCTCGGCGACCTTGCGGATGTTCTCGGGGCGGCTGTTGACGCCGCTTCCCGGCGTCTTGGTCATGTCGAAGCCGAACTTGGTGGCCAGGACGACCTCGTCGCGGAAGTTCTTGACTGCGTTGCCGAGCAGCCTCTCGTTGCTGCCGGTGCCTTGTCCGTACACCTCGGCGGTGTCGAAGAAGTCGACTCCCAGTTCGTGGGCGCGGTGGATGGTGGAGGCGGCGTCCTCGTCGTTGGAGGGGCCGTAGGCCATGGACATCCCCATCAGGCCCAGTCCAAGGGCGGAGACGCGCAGTCCCCGCTGTCCCAGGGTGCGGTGCTGCATGAGATCGCTCCTCGTGTCATGTCGGCAGCCGGCCGACCAAACCAAACTGTTCGGTGTGAACCTACGCCTGCCCAGGGTGCTGCGCAAAACCGAACGGTTCGGTCGCCTATCCTGGACTCATGTCCCGCTCCACCAGCCCCGGCCAGACCCCGGACGCCGCCATCGCGGGCGAGTCCGCCGACTCCACGCGCCAGCGGATCGTCGCCGCAGCCACGCAGGAGTTCGCCCGGCACGGGATCGCCGGCGCCCGTGTGGACCGCATCGCCAAGCAGGCCAGGACGAGCAAGGAACGTGTCTACGCCTACTTCCGCAGCAAGGAAGCCCTTTACGCGCACGTCGCCGAACGCGAGACGACCGCACTCGTCGAGGCGACTGAGCTGGATCCCGCCGACCTGCCCGGTTACGCCGGAATCCTCTTCGACCACTTCGCGGCGCGCCCCGATCACTACCGCCTGATCACGTGGGGCCGCCTGGAACTGGCCGAGTCCGCAGGCAACACCGCCAGCCGCCTCCAGGACACGATCGCCGGCAAGCTCGACACACTCCGCGACGCTCAGCGCACCGGGCTGCTCGACCCGGTCTGGGACCCGGTCGACATCCTCGCCCTGATCAACCAGATCGCCATGACCTGGGCAGCGCAGCCCGAAATCGCCGCCGCTGCCGCAGACCAGGCCGCGGACGCCTCCATCACCGCCCGCCGCGCCGCACTGGTGACCGCCGTCGAGCGCATGTTCCCCCGCCTAAACTGAGGCAGAAGCCCAAACCGTTGGGTTTGACGCACACCCCCGGGTGTGTCCGTCGAAGGTGACCTGGCGGACGAACGCGCGGTCCGCCGCCGCGGGAGTGAGGACGTCGAGCCCGCGTCCAGCCAGACGGCCGGCGACGGCAGTGACCATACGGATGGCGGCAGCAGCCCCCGTCAACGGCTGTGCCGGCCAGGAGCCCGGCGATACCCGACACCCGTCCCCGGGTCAACCCCCGAAGGACTTCCGGAGCCGACCACTTAGTCACTTTTCTCTTCAGCTTCCCACTGGCCAGATTCGCTATTCCATTGAAACCCATCAATGGACACCGTAGCGACTGCCACAAAACGCCAATCATTATCGCGCCAAGCGATTACATAGTTCTCGACCAGTTTATCTCTAAAGTCATTGAATAGTGGCTCCCCTGATTTGGTGCAGCCCAGCAAGAGCTTCTACCGGGACGCCGGGTTCGATCATCACAATCCATCCCGCACACTCCACGAACTCGATCTTCTGCTCCGCAGTGGACTCATGGTCCTCTTGTCCGCCACCACGCATTCGCCGAAGGCGGCTCAACGTGTCTTCCAAGGTCACACCAACAGTAACCCCTACCCTGTTTCCGAGTTCGGAAAAAATGGCTTGGAGAAACGGCGCTGCGGCCATCCCGGCCAGAATGCTTTCGAGGTTTAGCTGACCCGTCGGGTTCGTTTCATGGTCCGTCGGCCCCGTCGAACCCGGCACGGGAGTTGCACCCTCCCGGCGCTCCGGGCTCACCTCGTCCATGTGCCTCATACGCCCCCCGATGCAGCCATGCCGTGCGCTGCACCACAGGGGCCACAGCGAAGTTCCGGGTGGCACAGCGTAGTGATGCACCCCGGCACTGTGGAAGACCCCTCCGAACGGACCCGCGACCCCTACCTCGCAGCCGAGGAACGCTAATCGCCCTCATCGCACGCCCGTTGATGGCGTCCCATGAAGTGGTGTAGCCGGGCAGTGGACCGGAGTGCGCGGCTGCTTGCCCGGG
>NZ_BMTR01000057.1 GCF_014649775.1 Streptomyces longisporoflavus
TGCCGCCGCACACCGAGGTCGGAGATACCCGCGAGGTCCTCCTCGTATGCCGAACTGGCCATGGCACGGCGGCACTTGTCCAGGAAGGTGCGGGTGTGCGTCTTGGTGACGAAACCCGCCGGCCCGGTGGTGAGCTCCTCGAAGAGGTATGCGGCAGCCGGTCCGCCGACCCGCTCGGCAAGTTCCGCGCACAGGTCGTCGATGGCGGGCGCGAGGCCGAAGGTGTCACGGGCGCGGGCGAGCGACACCGCGCGCCGCTGCCAGAGGTCACGCTCCCCCAACTGCGTTCCGTGCGCCCAGAACAGTTGGGCCGCCGCGCGCGCCTCGGGCGTGTGCCGCAGGAGGCCCGCGCCGTCGTGGAGGCGCAGCAGGGCACCGAGGATCAGGGTCGCGTCGTGGTCGTGGACACCGCGCTCATACCCTTCGTCGTACGAGGCTTCCGCCGCCGCGCGTACGAGGCCCGGCAGGTCATCGCAGTCCAGGAGAACCTCGGGTCCGTGCTCGGCCAGGAGGCGGGCGGCGAGGTGTTCGGCACGGTAGACCTCGGCGGTCTCGGACGGCAGCAGCTGGCTCCAGTAGGGACGCAGTGCGGTGAAGGACGGGTCGGAGACCGACGAACGGTAATCGGTGCCGGTGAGCGCGAAGGCCATGTTGTCGCCGTCCGCAGCCGGGACAAGGGTGAGGTCCAGGGGCTGGGTGTTGACCGCGAAGCGGTGGCGGCCCAGGCGGATGGTGTCGCCGCCGTCCGCGTACAGCTCGGTACGGTCGCGCAGCGAGCGAGCGGCCTCCTGGCGGGCGGCCTTCAGACGCCCTTCCAGTTCCTCGGCCCGCACCTGGTCGTCGAGTTCGCGCAGTTCGTCGATGGTGCGGCGGACCTTGCCGACCATCGGGTCGGAGGCGAAGTACGTGCTGATCTCGTCCGCGGAGGCGAGCACGGCCAGGCGGCGCCCGACGGTGTCCAGGACGCGGGTGGCGGAGACGGCGAGGCGTTCGGCGTGCCGGGCGCGGGAGTCGGCGAGCGTCTGCTTGCGCAAGGCGAACGCGTCGTACACCTCGGTGCGCTTGGCGTCGAGTTCGGCGAGGAACTCGTCCGAGCCGACGAACCGCCCTTCCAGATTCTCCAGTTGGAGGAGGAGGCGGGCGAGTTGGTCATCGCAGGTCCCGGGAGTCGTGGCCGCGGCGAGGGCGCCGGTGACTGCCTGGCCGAGCAGGGAGAACTCGGCGGCGAACTCGGCCCGCCCCTCGTGCGCGGTCAGTTCGCGGCGCCGGGCCTCCAGCGTGGCACGGGCCCGGTTGACGCCCGCGAGTACCGCCGCGACGCGCTCCAGGATGCCCGTGCGGACGGTGGCGTCGCCGACGTCGAGACCGGCGACGACCTCGGTGACGGTCTGGAGCTGCTCGGTCAGTTCCTGCAGCCGGTCCGCGAGGGGGGCCGCCTCGGCGACCGTGGTAAGTGCGCCGGCATCGGCGGTCAGCTCCTCGATCCCGGCGTGGTGGGCGGCGAAGGCGTCCGGGCGCTCCAGGAAGGCGACGGCCCGCTGCCCGGCCGATGCGATGTCGGCCGCCAGGTCCCCGGCCAGCGCGTCGATGCGCTCACCGTCGGCATACCGCATGTCCTTCAGGGTCAGCAAATGCCCCTGCGCGCGCCGTAGTTCCGTGATCCGCTCCACCCATTCGGGCGCATCGCGCGGGGCCTCCCCGCGGATGCGGCGAACGAGAGCGGCAATGCGTGCGGCCGAATCAGTGAGCGCGTCCGTGGCCCGCCGGGTCAGGGCCAGCACAGTGGCGAACTCCGCGACCACCTGCTCGGCCGTCTCGCGCACAGCGTTCAGCGGCTCCCCCAGACCCCCCGCCTCGCCGTCACCGAACCAGTGGAAGGAGTCGGCGGCCCGTACACAGGCCGCGGCGAGCGCCTCGTACACCTCGGAGGTGGGTGTGGTCTCGGTGACGGACCGGGCGATGGAGAGGCAGTCGGAGATGCCCCGTACGAGGTCCGCGTTGCCGATGCGCGCCAGCGGGCCCTCCCCCGCCGGGCGGGCGGCGACATAGGTGTCGGAGACGTAGGGCGACTGCCACCGCTGCAGCGGGTGGACGCGTGCGGGTCCCGTGGTGTCGACGCGCAGGACGGCCAGCAGGCCGTCGTCGAAGAGCGCGTACCCGTGGCAGGACAGCGGGGTGGCGATCTCCTTGCGGATCATGTTGTACGACAGGAGCAGCGTGCGCCCCTCCACGCGCGCGTGGAACGCGAAGAGGACGTCCTCACCGTTGGGCGAGCGCACCGCGCGCTCGAACTCCAGGCCGCCGGTGTCCAGGGCGTCGAAGGTCTTGTACGTCCCCGTGGCCAGGTAGTAGCCCCCGGGGAAGACGATGCCCTGGTCGTCGGGCAGGCGCCGGCATGCCTGCCCGATGCCGTCCAGGCGTATGACGTGCCGGGTGAGGGTGTTGAAGACGAGGTGGCGCCAGCCGCCTTCCTTGTAGGGGCGCACGCGCAGCAGGATCAGCGTGCCCACGCGCGCGTGGAACACGTCCGCGTCGGCGAGGGACTGCAGCGGTTCTTCGACCGGCTCCTCGTAGACCCCCTCCCCTGTCTCGGTGTCGTTCTCGACCTTGACGGTGAGGGTGCCGCCGACGGTCCCGACGAAGATCTCGCCGCCTATGGAGATGTGCGGGTGGCGGCCCGGGACGTGGTCCTCGCGGGTCGCCTCGGTCCAGGTGAAGTCGTGCGAGGACGGGAAGACGTGGTCGCGCTCGCCGCGCGCGTCCAGGAACTCGACCCGACCGTCGGCGGAGAGCACCCAGCGAAGGACCCGGATGTCCTCGGCCTTCTCGCCGGTCCTGAATACGGCGAGGACCTTGCCGTCGACGTGCCGGAGCTGGAGGAGCCGTGCGTCGCGGTAGTAGCGGAAGAGCGCGGCGAACTCTCGGACGAAGTCCGGGTCGTCCAGAAGTCCGGGGACGGCGTCGTCGGGAAGGCGGTTCAGGTCGCGGTCGTGCAGCGCGAGGATGTCCCCGATGGCGGTCTCGGGCTTGTGGCCGACGTGGACGTGGTAGCCGAAGAGCAGGGTGTCACCGACGGCGATGATGTCGCGGGATACGGATGTCTGCTCGGTGCGGATGCTGTCGGTGCCGGTGAGCGTGAGCTCGGTGGAGCCGAAGGCGGCCACACGCCGGTCGTTGAGAGCCGTGGCGCGATCGGCCAGCTGCCGGGCCTGCACCGCCAGACGGTCGCGCAGCACCTCGTATGTTCCCGCATCCAGACCGGTCCCGCTATCCATCTCCGGCTCCCCTTCATGTGTGTCCTGTGCCTGCGGTGCCGTCCGGCACGGCACGTGCCGGACGGTGGAAAGGCCGGGACCGCTCACCCCCGTGGAGCAGTCCCGGCCAGTCTCGGTCAGCTCTTGAGAGAGCCGTTCAGGGAGCCGTCCAGTTCGGCGATCGGCATGTCGGAAAGACCCAACTGGCCGGCCTTGTCCAGCAGTTCGCGCAGCTGCCCGGCCTGCTCGCCTCCGCCCTTCATGAGCTTCATCAGCAGGGCGGAGACGGTGAGGTTCTGCATGTCGGCGGTGGAGACGGAGCCGAGTATCCGGCTGAGGTCATCGGTGAAGCTCGCGGTGCCATCCAGCCACGGCCCTGCCAGTGCCTGGGCCGTCTCGGAGTTCTGCATGAACCCGTCGACGCTCTTGCCGAGCGAGACCGACGACATCAGGCGGTCGAAGAAGACCGACTCACCGCCGACGATGCTGATGTCGGCGTTTTCGAGGCCGGTGGCCAGAACCGTGGCCTGTGCCTCGGCGACCTGCCGTTGCACCTCGAGGCCCGCCAGACGGATGTCCTTCTCCGCCTCCAGGCGCAGCCTGTACTCCTCGTGGGTGCGGGACGCCTCGTCCAGGGCCGCCATCGCGGCCGCCTTCTCGGTCAGCCCCGCCGCCTCGGCCTTCAGCTTCGCCTCCACACCTTCGGCCTCCGCGCGCATCCGGGCCTCGGTCGCCTCGGCCTCCGCACGGCCCGCCTTCTCGATGACGTCGGCTTCCTTCTCGCGGACCTGGACCTCGGCGAGCCCGGCCGCCGCCGCCTCTGCCTGTACGCCTTCTGCGAGACGCAGCTTGGCCTGCGCGTCCAGGTCGGAGGCCTTCAGCCGGGCCTCGGCCAGGGTGATCTCCTCGGCCGCCCGGTGGGTGGCGGCCTGCTCGGCGGCCTCGGCGGCCTTGATGCTCTTGACCAGGCCTTCCTGCGCCTCCGCCTCGGCGGCGATGATCACGGTCTGCCGCCCGCGCTCCGCCTCCTCCACAGCCCGGAGCTTTTTGATGGATTCCTCCTGCTCGGCGACCGTGCGGTCCACGGCCACCCGCTCGCGGACCACCTCGGCGATCTCGCGCTTCTCCGCCTCGACCTCCTTTTCGGCGGCGATACGGGTCAGCTCCGTCTCCCGCTCCCTGGCAATGACTTCGAGCAGACGGTCCTTCTCGATGCGCTCGTTCTCGATGGCGATGACCCGCTCGCGGTTCTTCTGGGCGACGGCGACCTCACGGGCCTGGTTCTCCCGCTGCACGCCGAGCTTCTCCTCGGTGAGGAGGAACGCTCCCTGCGAACGCAGGCGCTCCTCCTCCACCACCCGCGCCGTCTCGGCCTCCTCACGGGCCCGGACGGTATCGACCTCACGCTTCTGCTTGATCTCGGCGTCCGCCTGGCGGCGCTCCAGCTCCAAAATGGCCTCGCGGGCGTCGACGTTCTGCCGGGTGATCTCCTTCTCCTCGTGCCGCGTGAACTCGTTGGTGCGTACGTGCTCGACAGCCGTCAGTTCGGTGATCTTCCGGATGCCTTGCGCGTCCAAGATGTTGGACGGGTCAAGCTGGGCAAGCGGCGTCTGCTCCAGGTAGTCGATCGCCGCATCCTCCAGGCTGTAGCCGTTCAGATCGGTGCCGATGACCTGGATGATGCGGTCGCGCAGCTCGTCACGCTTGGTGTAGAGGTCGGCGAAGTCCATCTGCTTGCCGACCGTCTTCAGCGCCTCGGAGAACTTCGCGTTGAACAGCTCCTGCAGCGTGTTCTGGTCGCTCGCTCGCGCTGTGCCGATTGCCTGCGCGACCCGGATGACGTCCTCGATGGTCTTGTTGACCCGCACGAAGAACGAGATACGGATGTCGGCGCGAATGTTGTCCCGGCAGATCAGGCCGTCACGTCCGGTCCGCATGATGTCGATGGTCTTCACCGAGATGTCCATCACCTCGGCCTTGTGCAGCACGGGCAGGACGACCTGACCGGTGAAGGTCACATCGACCTTCCGCATTTTGGAGACGATCAGCGCCTTGCCCTGCTCCACCTTGCGGAACAAGCGGGTGACCGTGAACAGCAGAACGATGACGATGAGCAGGACAGCGGCGACGGACACGCCGATGCCCAGGGTGATGGCATCCATGTGAAGTCCTCAAGATTCCCGGGCATCGGGGCCCGGTGAGCGAGTGGAGCGAACAGGGCGACGCAGGCGTTCGGGCCAGGCGGTCAGTCGTGGCCGCGGCGCGGGCGGCCGGGGTCCAACGACGCCGCGTAGGGCGCGACCCAGAAGAACTCGCCGGCATCGTCGTAGGCGTACAGCAGCGCTCTGCTGCCGGCGGTCAGCGCACCTTCGCGGGCCCGCGGGTTCTGCCTGACCTGTACGAGGGCGACAGCGCCGTCCCCGGCCGTGACCTCCGCCTGGCCGAAGCCCTCGTCCACCCGCCCCGTGCGGATGGTGCAGAGCGACCCGATGAAGTCATGCCGGGACGGCCCCGGTCCATCGGGGAAGAGCTTCGCCAAGGGGCGTACGAGAACGCGTGCGGCCCCCCAGCCCGTTGGTACGGAGACGAGTAGCAGCACGAGGCCGGTCGCCGTATGGGCGAGCCCAGTCAGACCGGCTCTGGCGATGAGCACGGACCCGGCAAGGGTGGTGAACCACGCCACCACGACCGCCATCGAGGCCGCCACGGTGACCGGCACGCCGCAAAGACCCGCCACGTCGCGGTCCGCGTCCGGATCCAAACCGTCCGCCTCGGCCCCGCCGAACAGGACGAGCAGCCAGAAGCCGAGGACGACGACCAGGGCAGAGGTGAAGACGAGGGTCGGAAAACCCGTGGCTGCCTCGAGAAACTCCGACATGCCTCACCCCCTTGACGCTTCCGCAGCTCGGACCTCGGCGCCGCATTACGCTTCCGCAATCCGGCACCGGGGTCAGGCCCCCGTTCCTGCCAGACCCATACTGGCCTGCCGGGCACCAGCAACTCACTGCCGTGTTCCGGCAGTCTTTACGCGCTGTTGATGCCGGGCGGGACATGGTCTGCCACCGCCCTGAACGGCCGTGCTCCCTCGCACGTCCTGAGACACCCGCCGGACGTCCTAAGCTCCGCGCGGTGCACCGGCCGTACATCTGTGGGCGTATTCGGGGAGCGGGACGTAGCGTGGTGCACAGGTGTGCCGGGAAGTCTGGTCGGCGATCGTGTCCCGCTGCCCTCTGGAGCTGCAATGCCCCGCTTCCGACTCCGCCGACGATCCGAACCAAAGCAGGAGCACGCACACACATCGGTCCGTCTGCGCGGCGAGATCAGCGGCGTAAACGCCGCCTCCACCGGACGACTGCTGGTTAACGCGCTCACCCCCGGACTGGAAGTCCTGGAAGTGGACCTGGGGAGGGTCACATACCTCAGCCCGGATGGCTGCATGGCGCTCTTCTCGGCGCTGGTGGCGGCCCGTGAGAGGGACACGCGCCTGATCGTCACACACGCCGACAAGAGAGCGACGGCGACACTGGGCCGGATCGGCTTCTTCCGTGCCCTGGCTGACCCCGAAGGATGAGAGGCGCCTCTCGCCGCAGTTCGCCAGTCGCAGCAGCCATTGTCGGGAACGATCAGGAAATAGCTGGACCGCTGCGGGACGGTGGCGACTCCCTGACACCGACATCCAAGCGCTCAAGCTCCTGTCAGGAATCTGTCAATGCCTTATCAAGAACGTGCAGGGTCCCGTCGGTGTGCTGGCAGCCCCAACGGCTGCAGGTAGCTTTTCAGTTCGCGTGAAGGCAGGAGTTGCACGTAATCGGGCGTGATAATTCTGTTCTGTCAGGGTTCGGGAAGGTAGCTTGGAAGCAGAGTCCCCCTGAGGGAGGCCGATCCGATGCCGTGGTTCCTATGGCTTCTCACCGCCGCGGCGCTTGGGGCCGTGGAGTTTTTCACCCTGACGCTCGTTTTCGGGTTGCTGGCGGGTGCTGCACTGGTGGCCGCCGTAGTCGCCGGTGTAGGTATCGGCATTCTCGGTCAGCTCGTCGCCCTCGCAGCGACAGGGGTAGCGGGTCTGGTGATCATCCGTCCCATTGCGCTGCGGCACATGGCACAGCCACCCCTGACACGCGAGGGCAGCGACGGTCTGATCGGCAAGCGTGCCGAGGTGATGCAGGAGGTCACGGCGACCTGCGGCCTGATCAAACTGTCCGGCGAAGACTGGTCCGCCCGCGCCCTCGACGAAAGTCATGTGATCCCGGTGGGCAGGCTGGTGGACGTGATGGAGATCGAAGGTGCCACCGCCATCGTCTATCCCCGCGAACTCCTTCCGTGAACGGCTGAACCTCTAGCAATGGAGGAAGTGTGGATCCGGTTGCCATCGTGCTTCTTTTGACGACGCTCGTTGTCGTCTTCCTCGTGGCCTCTACTGTGCGGATCGTCCCGCAGGCGCGCCGCTACAACGTCGAGCGCTTCGGCCGATATCGCCGGACGCTGCAGCCCGGCCTTAATTTCGTCATGCCGGTAGCCGACCGCATCAACACCAAACTCGACGTACGCGAGCAGGTGTACTCGTCCCAGCCCAAGCCGGTGATCACCGAGGACAACCTCGTGGTCAACATCGACACCGTGCTCTACTACCAAGTCACTGACCCGCGGTCGGCGGCGTACGAGGTCGCTGACTACCTGCAGGCGATCGACCAGCTCACCGTGACCACACTGCGCAACGTCATCGGCAGCATGGATCTGGAGGGAACGCTCACCTCGCGTGAGCGGATCAACGCCCAGCTTCGCACCGTCCTCGACGAGGCCACCGGCAAGTGGGGCATCCGGGTCAACCGCGTCGAGATCAAGGCCATCGATCCGCCCCAGACCATCAAAGAAGCGATGGAAAAGCAGATGCGGGCCGAACGTGACAAGCGCGCGGCCATCCTGCACGCCGAAGGGGAACGGCAAGCCAAAATCCTGACCGCGGAAGGTACGAAGCAGAAGGACATCCTCGAAGCACAGGGCACGCAACAAGCCATGATCTTGCGGGCGGACGGCGAGGCCAAGGCGGTCGAGCGTGTCTTCCAGGCCGTCCACCGCAACAATGCCGATCCGAAGATCCTGGCCTACAAGTACCTCGAGACGCTCCCGCACTTGGCGAACAGCGACAACAACACGTTCTGGGTGATCCCGGGAGAGCTGACCGAGGCGGTCCGCACCGTCACCACCGCGTTCGGCGATCACTCGGCGATGGGGCTTCCGACACCTCCACAGCCCGAAGAAGCAACCACCGCGAACTCCGCGCAGCGCTCGGATGGAGGCAGAGCTCCAGAGCCCGAGGCGGAATCGAGGCCCCCACTCGATGCCGTAACGGCCGTAGACGAGGCCACAAAGCAAGCCGCCGCCGCGGTGAACGACGCCAAGGCCGAGGCCGAGGCGGCGCGGACGCCGACGGTGCCGCGCCGGGCCAAGAGGTCCGACGACTAAAGCCCTTCTCACCGCTGGGGACGGACACGTTCCGCCAGGATCAGGGGCCGGGGCGGCGCCCTCCGATCAGGTAAGCCACCAGTAGTCCTACCAGTCCCGCCCACGCGACCGCGCCGTGTCCCGCGTAGGACCAACCCATGGCCCCTAGGCAGAAGGCCGCCGCCGCACCGGAGAGCATGGCCTCGCCATCGGTGACGAAGGCCCATTCCCGGCGAGCGCTGCCAGGGGCGCGGATCTCAGCCAAGGCCGTTTTGATGACCAGGGCGGCGGCGATGACCGCCACGGGCAGTACGGAGGCGTCCATGAGGGGCTTCCTGTCAGCGCTCGGCGGTATCGGCCCGCTGGTAAATGTCGGGGATGCCGTCGTGGTCGTCGTCACGGGTCTCCTCGTCGTACAGGCGCCGGTACACGCCGTTTCGCCGCTTGATGAGGAGAGTCGCCAGGCCGGCGGCTATGAGGGAGCCGATCAGAACCGCGGCTTTGATGTGCTCGGCGGTGGACGGGTCGGGGAAGGCGAGTTCGCCGATGAGCAGGGCGACGGTGAAGCCGATTCCGGCCAGCACCGCGAGGGCGAAGACGTCCGCCCAGGCGAGATCCGGGTTCAGCTTGGCCCGGGTGAAGCGGGCGGCGAGATAGGTGCCGACGAAAATGCCGAAGGTCTTGCCGATGACGAGGCCCAGAACCACACCCAGCGGCTCCGGCCGGGTGAACACTTCTCCCAGGGCCGCGCCCGAGACGCCGACACCGGCGGCGAACAGCGCGAACAGGGGAACCGCGACGCCCGCGGAAACAGGGTGGAGCAGGTGGGAGGTCCGTTCGGCGGGCGATGCGCTCTCACTCTTGTCGCGGGTGGTGCGCAGGATCAGGCCGATGGCGACGCCGGCAACGGTGGCGTGGACGCCGCCGTTGTACATCAGCGCCCAGGTGACGAGGCCGAGCGGGACGTACCACCACCAGCCGTGTACGCGGAAGCGCTGGAGGGCGTAGATGACGGCGAGTCCGGCGAAGGCCCCGCCGAGAGCGGCGAAGTTCAGGTCGCTGGTGAAGAAGACCGCGATGATCAGGATCGCGCCGAGGTCGTCGACGACGGCAAGGGTGAGCAGGAAGGCCCGGAGCGCGGCAGGAAGGTGAGTGCTCAGGACGGCCAGGACCGCCAGCGCGAAGGCGATGTCGGTGGCCATCGGAACAGCCCAGCCCTTCGCGCTGCCCCCTCCGGCCGTGATGGTGAACGTGTAGACGGCGGCGGGCACGATCATGCCGCAGAAGGCGGCGATGACCGGCAGCGCCGCGGTGGCGGGGGTGCGGAGCTCGCCGACGACCAGTTCCCGTTTGAGTTCGATACCGGCGACCAGGAAGAAGATGGCCAGCAGTCCGTCGGCGGTCCAGTGCTGCACGGACAGGTCCAGGCCGAGGGCGGGTATGCCGAAGTGGAAGTCGCGTATCTGCTCGTATACCCCGCTCCACGGGGTGTTCGCCCACACCAGCGCCACGACGGCGGCGGCGAGGAGCACCAGTCCGCCCACTGTCTCCGTCCTGAGCGCCTGCACGACTGCGTTGCGCTCCGGCAGCGGCAGGAGGCCGAGGAAGGGAGAACGCTCACGGGGCGCGGCAGCCATCGGGGAAACCTCCAGGGCATCGACATGAGGGCATGAGGGCCCAAGGACGCCGACCAGACTTCCCGGCACACCACGCGCCCGATACGGCCGCCTGGGGCAGACCATTGACGCGTTCTTTACACCCTAACCGCCTTACGCGACCCCCGCCAGGCCTCATTTCACCTGCTTAAATGTGTGCTACAGCCATGGCGAACGGGCCCGTCCACACCAAGGCGCCAGGTGTGAACGGGCCCGCTCAGGAGCCGGGCCGCGGGGGCGGTCAGACGGCGGTCTTCACCGACTCCTGGTCTTCGTCACCTTCGGCGCCGGCCTTGCGAGCGCGGACGAACTCCAGGAAGGAGTTCAGCTCGCGCCTGACGACCGGGGCCAAAAGGTAGAGGCCGATGATGTTGATGACGGCGAGCATGAAGAGCACCGCGTCGGCCATGTCGATCAGGGTCTGCAGCGTCAGGAGCGATCCGGCGATCGCGAAGAGGGTGTAGACGACCTTGTACGTCAGCTCGCTGGCCTTGCTGCGGCCGAAGAGGTGCGTCCATGCCTTGAGGCCGTAGTAGCCCCACGTGAGCACGGTGGAAACGGCGAACAGCATCACCGCGACGGTGAGGATGTACGGGAACCAGGGCATGACCGTGGCGAAGGCGTCCGACGTGATGGTGACGCCACCGACGGACTCCGGGTCCTTGCGGGCCTCGGCCCAGCTGGCGGGGTCGGCGATGACGATCGTCAGCGCGGTCATCGTGCAGATGACGACGGTGTCGATGAACGGCTCAAGCAGAGCGACCAGGCCCTCGCTGGCGGGGTGCTTGGTCTTGACCGCGGAGTGCGCGATCGGCGCGGAGCCCAGGCCGGCCTCGTTGGAGAAGGCGGCCCGCTTGAATCCGATGATCAGCGCGCCGAGGACACCACCGGCGACGCCCTCAGGGTTGAACGCACCCTCGATGATCGTGCCGATCGCGGCCGGGACAGCGGTGGCGTGGACCAGGATCACGACGAGGCACGCCGCGATGTAGATGCCGGCCATGGCGGGCACGAGCCTGCTTGTGACGCTGGCGATCGAGCGGATGCCGCCGAGGAGCACGATGCCGACAAGAGCGGCGATGAGGATGCCGAAGAACAGGGCGCCTGCGGAGGAGCCCATCAGGCCGTCCTCGCCACCGGTGACGGAGACCAGCTGGGCGTAGGACTGGTTGACCTGGAAGAGGTTGCCGCCGAAGAGGCCGAAGAACAGGATCATGACGGAGGCGAGGATCCCGAGGACCTTGCCGAGCGTCTTGCCGTTCTTGCCGAAGCGGTCGGCCAGGCCCTTGGGCAGGTAGTGCATCGGGCCGCCGGAGACGGTGCCGTCGGCGTGCACCTCGCGGTACTTCACTCCCAGGGTGACCTCGACGAACTTGGTGGCCATGCCCAGCAGGCCGCACAGGATCATCCAGAAGGTGGCACCGGCGCCGCCGATGGAGACGGCGACGGCCACGCCCGCGATGTTGCCCAGACCGACGGTGCCGGAGACAGCGGCGGTCAGCGCCTGGAAGTGGTTGACCTCTCCGGCCGACCCCTTCTCGTCGTACTTCCCGCGCACCACGTCAACGGCGAGTTTGAACTTTCTGACCTGCACAAGACCGAACCAGGCGGTGAAGACCAGACCTGCGACGACGAGCCAGGCAACGATGAGGGGCAGTTCTGTGCCGGCGACGGGGACTGAGTAGAAGACGACTTCTCCGAGCCATTTGGCTATGGGCTCGAAGAATCCGCTGACGGCTTCGTCGACGGAAGTGGTGATGGAGTCGAGTGACACGGTGGCTACCTCGATGGCGCAGGACCGGCGCCGGGGATTGCGCCGGAATGATGTGCGGTTTGAGCGAACGCCGTTGTCCGATCGGCGACCACTGGCTCACGTACCGCGGATTCGGAACGTAAGCACCCTGGTCGCACTGCCGGTGGGGCCGGCCGCTCCGGCATGTGGCGAGAGGTGATGCCACCTGCGGAGTTGCGCAGTTTTACCACGACCTTTGCGATTCCTTTAGTGATGCATGTCACATAACCATGAGTAATGTTCGAAAGCGCCAGCGAACGAAACCAGACCGTTATCCAGGCAGCCTGGTCCGTTCACCGGACACCTATCCCCCGGCGAAGCCCCAGGTGCCCCTCACCCCTGCCAAGCGCGAACCATCCCCGATGGACTGGTCTTGGCCGGACGGCCCCAGGGGTTTGCGGATGAACGGCTGCACGCCGTCGCGGGGCTCCTGGAGCGGGCGGAGCCTGCTAAGGACCGAGGTCGGCCATGACCTGTCGGTCGCGAGGCGGGAACGGGAGACCAGCACGTCGGCGGTCCACAGCACGAGGTCGCCGAGCTCCAGGCGGACGGCCAAGCCGGAGCGTTGCGGTTCCGATGCTGCGTTCCCTAGAACCGGCCAGTCATCGATGAGCTCCCCTCGCGCCCCGATCTCTTGACGCACCGCCGCGCGCTGGGCCCGCTCATCCCCATCAGAGCAGGGCGGAGTCCCCCCACGGCCTGAGGAAGCAGTTCAACGGGGGCAGGTCGTGTCCTTCTTGAAGTTCGCGGGAGACGAAGCGCGGGAGATGGCTCAGGCCCTCGAGATCAGCGGTGGGGACATGAAGAGCGCCTCGAAAGAGATGGCCGGAACGGACTCCAGCAAGATCGGCCACAACGACCTCGACCCGGCGTGCGATGACTTCGCCGGCTCCCGGGACTAAAGTCCGGCGCCGAAAAGCAGAGCCGTCGGCTGCTCACCGCGTCCGGCATGGTGGCCACTCCACGCTTGCCCTGTTCAGCCGCGCGCGATGAGTGGCTTGCCTGCGACGCGTCACCGCGAGACCGATGACATAGAGCGCGAAGAGCGCCAGCCATGCCCCGCCGACGAGGAGCACACGGTCGAGCGTGTAGCCGCGGAAAGCAAGGAAGACCGCTCCCACGATCAGCAGGATCAGGAGGTTACCCAGCACCCGTCGGCTGTAGCGGCTGCAGGCGTCAAGGATCATCTGCGAGTACAGCAGGTCCACTTCAGGCTGGGCCTCCGGCAGCGGCCGCAGTCCGCCACCCGGCCGCATGCCGGGCAACGGGCCACCTAGCAGCATGCCGGGGTGGGCGGCGACAGCGGCCATGGCCCGCTCGCGGGCATCCGGGGTCCGCTGAAAAGAGAAGAACGGATTGTTCGTAGCATCAGTTGCGGGCACATGGCCCACATAGCGGTAGCCAACCTGTGCGGCGACGTAGGCAAAAGCCGCGAACGTCTTCGTGCTGACGAAGTGCGGTCGCACCGTGTATTCACTCTCGCCCTGCGACCCGGCCTTCATCAATCCGTTCAACATCCGCTGCACGTCCACGACGGTGCTTCCTCCTCCGGCCCTGGCGAGAGATGAAGGGCCATGGTGCGATGGCGATACCACCGATACGTTCGTGGCTCAGGATGAGTGCGCGCCAGCAGGGACAAGCGTGCCGAGAGGCATGTTAGGGAGCGGGGTAGCGTACGGCGGCTATTGTCATGCATTGGGACAGTCAATTTGGCTTCCGGCACGTACCCGAACCGCGGATTCGATCCGGCGCCGAACGATGTCCAAACCGTACGGGATCAGGTGTCGGCCGTCGGCCGTGTCCCCGGCAAAAGCGATGCGGCGCAGACGAACCTGAGCAAGATCGGTACTTCCGCGGCCTGTGGGTCGGCAAGTCCGCGGATGCCTTCACCGAGACGTTCGCGTCTGGCCCCCCGTACCGGAAGAAGGCGGCAGGCTCGCTCGGCACCGCGCACCGGCCCCTCTCGTCATTGCAGATGCAGCTGGGGAACTTCACGCCAGGCGACCCGTCCAAGAATTCCGTGGAGCCGACCTCCACGACTGTCCCGTTCAGGTGCGGAAGCATCGTCTTCAGCGATTCCTCACCCCCGCGGGTAGTAACTGCCTTGGCCTCCTACCTTGACCGGCTTACCGTCGGCATCTTCGAGTGGTGCACCATCCGGGACTCCCACCCCGGACAACGATCACCGATCGCGCTTCCAGAACGCCTTCCACCTCACACCAACTACGCTGACGCCAGCCGCACAACCCGTTTCCAGGATTCGGGTATAGGCCCGCCATCTACCGGCGCCTGTACGAGGAAGAGAACCGGGACGCCGACGCCGACGGCATTCCCGACATCTACCAGCGCCCGCAAGGGAGCACTGGATGAAGCGACCACCGGTCAACAGCGCCCTCCTGCGGGCGGGAGCCTGGCTCGGAGCATGTGCGCTGACCCTGACGGCCGGCGCTGTTCCGGTCTGGATCCGGTATCTGTGCCTGACCGTTGCCGCTCTCACGCTGCGTCTGGCCCCCAGTGAGGCCAGGACACTCGCCCGCAGGGGCGCCCGAACCGGGAAGAGTCCGGCTGTCGTGCACCTGCGCGGCGTACTGGACGCCTCCACCAACCCCGGGACGATGAAGGCGCTGACCTCATCTCGCCACCCACCCGACGGCCCTGGAAATCGAGCTTGCCAAGACCACTGTGCTCACCGGCGACGACACCCGAGCCATCTTCGCCGCCGCCCGCACCGCCCAGGGACACCCTCATCACCGTCCGCAACGCCAGCCTGCAGGCACGCGCGACCCTGTGCACCATCGGCCTCGACCGGCTCTTGGACCACCACGACCACACCCTCTGACTCACTTGGCCCTCTGCGATACGGCCGGCCTGCCAGGACACCGCTGCCCGGACCGCGGCAGAAAGACAACAGGCGGGCAAGTTCCCCGACTTGATTCAGCGACCGTCCCAATGATCACTGGAGATACCTCGATGTCCGACCGACCCGACAGCAACACCTCCCGCCCGCCCAGGAGGCTGCGAGCAAATCGGCAGGGGCAGGAAGCCGCGTTGCTGACCGTGCTTTCCGTCGTCAGCGTCCTCGCGTCCGGCGGCTTCGTCTGGGGCCTGTTCTTCCTGGCCGACCGCCTCAGCAGGTGAAAACCGGTCGCCCCCGGCCTCCTCAACGAAGCCCTGACAGAGCCAGGGGCCGATGAGAGAGTTCAGCGCCGGGGCGGCCACTGGACTGCGGCGGCCGGCAGGAGCCGGGCGTACTTGGTGAAGCGGCGCCGGGCCAGGAAAGCCCCACAGCCCACAGGACCAAGCTGAGGTGTTCGCCGCCCATAGCGCACCGTCAGCCCGTTCACCTGCTCGGCGAACGTGACCCGCGGGCAGTCGGATGCGTCGCAGAACCGCCGCCGTACCGTCAGCTGGCCCTGCCCGAGATGTGGGCGCGGGCTATCCCGTCCCGGAGGGCGCCAAGGAGGGGGAATACGCGATCGGGTTCCTGCTCGCCCTGCTCGTCGGCAAGATGATCGCCACCCGCCTGTCCGTCGGCATCGGCGGCTCGGGCGGCGTGTTCGCGCCGAGCCTGTTCATCGGGACGATGCTGGGCGCCGCCTTCGGCCGGGTCCGTGGGCGCGTACGCGCTGGTCGGCATGGCGGCTGTCTTCGCGGGCGCCTCCCGCGCCCCGATCACCGCCGTGGTGATCCTCTTCGAGCCCACCGGCGAGTACTCCATCATCCTGCCGCTGATGCTGGCGATCGTCACCAGCCGGGCCCTGACCCGCGACACCATCTGCGCTCTCAAGCTGCGGCGCCGCGGCATCGACCTGGAGGGACCGGCCCGAGGCGCCCTCATCGGCGCCGAGACGGTCGCTTCCGTCATGGAACCGCTGCCCGCGCCACTGGCCACCGCTCTCGAACTGACCGAAGCACCGACCGGCTGAGCCGGTCCGGGCAAGGAGCGCTGCCCGTCCCCGACCCGTCGGATACCCACGTGGGCATCACCACCGCGCGAGCGGTGGCACAAGCACTCGCCGAGCAGCCCGACGGGGCGCCGACCACCACGGGAGACCTCACCGACGTACTGCCGCACATCACCGCGGACCAGCAACTCGCTTCCGCGCTGCACGCCCCCCGAGGCAAGCCGCGCCCGAACTGCCTACCTCGTAGCGGCCCCGGCACCGTTCTGCCGAACGATGCACGCGACACCGTCCCCGGACAGTGCGGCCGGTGCCCGGTGCCCGACAGGCTCTGCACACCCCGGACGCCGCGCGCATCCAGCAGGGACATCTCATGCGGCCTGGATCCGCCACGCACAACACCGACTTCGACCAGCGTTCCATCGCCCTCGACATCACCCGCCGGGACAGGGGCGGCCCAAGCGTGAGTGTGCCGGACAACCATGCTCTCGTCCCCTCCGGCTGGTACATGTTCTTCGCCACCGACCGGGAGGGCGTCCCCTCGCAAACGGCCTGGGTGCACGTACGGCAGGCCGCCCGCCGCCGGGTGCTCAGGCTCCGTGCCCGGTTGCCTCCAGCCGGAACGAGCGCACCACCGCCACCGTGCACACGCCCACGAACACGATGGCGAGAGCGGCCAGCCAAAGTTCTGCCTTGACCAGCTCTCCCGGCGCGGCGACGCCGCGTGCGGGCACCCGCCCCCGAGGGTCGTACACCACGGGCAGGGTGTCCCCCGGCGCGATCGACGCGGCACATCCGCGCCATACCTCGGCGCCCGCCCGGACGGCACCGACGCCTTCGACCGAGCAGACGGTGCGGCCGTGCTCAGTCGTCGTCTGTACCGAGGCCACCCGTGCGGGCTCCACGAGGCCGCGATGCTGCAGCACGACCCCGGCCGCGACATCGGGCGCCATGAAGGACAGGCATGCTCCCAGCACCGCGACGAGTCCGATCAGTACACGCCCTGCTCGCAGCACCATCAGGTACAGCACCAAGGCGGCGACCACGACCACACCGAGTTCGCCGGTGACCAGCCCCCGGGGGCCGCCCCACATCCCGGCAAAGGCCGACCCGACGATCGCGGCTGCCGCAACGGTTCCGGCCAACACCCCTTCGGCCAGCAGCCTTCCGGGAACCCCGACGAACTCCGCGGGCCCCCACAAGACACTCCGCAGGTGTTCGGCGAGCCCGTCGGCAGCCGAACGACGAGCCTGTGTGTCCCGACGCTCCGCTCGCATTCCGTCCCCTCTCGTCGGCCCCGGCGATGCCGCAATCACCTTGCCGCCACACCGGCTCGCGCGCACCGATCCCGATCAGACGTCCTGGCTGGCGTCATGCTGCCGGGTCCCGGCAGCAGGACGCCAGCCCCCTCCCAAGACGCACGCGTCCGCTGCCACGC
>NZ_BMTR01000058.1 GCF_014649775.1 Streptomyces longisporoflavus
ACCCGGCGTCGGGTCCTTGTCCAGGTCCAGGACATGCCAATCCGCCGGACGATTCCCCGCCATACCGCAACCCCCGTCACGCGTCCGTCAACAGCCACTTCGTGCAAAGAGCAAAGTTACTGGGCGCGCAGGTGGGGAGGGGTGGCGGAGGGAGTTTCATTACCGGATGCGTACGTCATACCGGATGCGTACGGCGTACCCGATGCGTACGTCCAGGTCGGCGAGTCCTTCGGTGGTGCGGGCCGGCGCTCCAGTGCGGTGAAGTCGATGTCCGCGTCGGCGTCCGTATCGCCCGTGGGGAGGCGGCCCTTGGCGTCGGGCTTGTAGTAGAGCCCGTACGCCCAGAATTCGGGGAGCTCGTGGCCCATGATCTCGTGCTCCGGTGCCTCGGCGTCCGCCGGCGTGTACCGCTCGTTGATCCTGGCGACGGCCTCCGCCCGGGGCATGTCGAACAGCTCCACCATGACGTCCGCCATGTCGCGGTAGTACTCCAGCATGGTGTCGCTCAGAGGCGCGAGGAACTCGTGCGGCATGTCAACCTCCGGGTCAAGGGCGCGGCAAGTATGACCTTAGGGACGGTTCGTGCAGACACGTCTCGGTGAATCCGGCGAGCGCCGGTAGTGCGACCAGCGCACTACGGCGCGTCACAGCTGTCGTCACACCGCTTTCAGCATCGCCCGGGATCCGTATTCTCTGGATCATGGCTGCACCCCTCGCATATTCCCTTATCGCCACTGACCTGGACGGAACGCTGCTGCGCGGTGACGACACCGTCTCCGACCGGTCGTTGGCCGTGCTTGCGGCGGCCGCCGCCGCGGGGGCGCACCACCTGGTGGTGACCGGTCGGCCCGCACCGCGGGTGAAGCCCCTTCTCGACGATCTGGGGGGCGGCGGCCTCGCGGTATGCGGGCAGGGGGCGCAGTTGTACGACGCCGGAGCCGACCGCATCCTCTGGTCCGTGACGCTCGACCGCGAGCTCGCCGAGGCCGCGCTCGGCAAGATCGAGGCGGAGATCGGGCAGGTCTACGCGGCCGTGGACCAGGACGGAGTGGACGGGCTCACCCTCATCGAGCCGGGGTATCTGATGCCGCATCCCACCCTGCCCGCCGTGCGGGTGCAGCGGCGTGACGCGCTCTGGGCCGAGCCCATCAGCAAGGTGCTTCTGCGCCATCCCGACCTCACCGACGACGAGTTGGCCGCCGTCGCCCGCGATGCCGTCGGGCCGCTCGCCACCGTCACCATGTCCGGGCCCGGCACCGTCGAGCTCCAGCCGCGCGGCGTGACCAAGGCGACCGGGCTCGCCCTGGCCGCCGAGCGGCTCGGGATGGCGGCCGAGAACACCATCGCCTTCGGGGACATGCCCAATGACGTGCCGATGTTCGTGTGGGCGGCCCGCGGTGTCGCCATGGGCAACGCCCACCCCGACCTCAAGTCGGCTGCCGACGAGGTGACTTCGTCGAATGAGGATGATGGGGTGGCCGTCGTCCTTGAGCGGTTGTTCGGCGACGCCGGAGAAGTGCAGCTCTAGCCCGCCGTTCGCGGGATGCGCTTCTCCCATGTGCGGTGGAAGACGACTTCCTCGCCGTCCCTGCACACCACCTCGTTCGACGTGATGAAGTCCGCCGCGTCGCACGTGATCTCCGAGCGGGTCTGGATCGACACGTCCCATGCCAGCTCGGGGCGGTGCAGGCGGATCGTCCAGTCGGAGCGGGTGTGGGCGCTGAGGGGGTCGGACTCGTTGATCGTGTACGCCTCCAGCGCGTCCTCGGTGAATTCGAGGCCGTCGGGGTAGACCCGCGTACCGCCATAGCGCGGGTCCACCTCCAGGCGCCATTCGCCCTTCGCCACATCGCGTACGACCAGGCGCTCGGGGCGCAGCTCGTCGAGCGTCGCCGGGTACACCACCCCGAGCGGCTCCGACTGCTCGGGAGCCTCGAAGGTGATCGAGGGGTCCAGGTCGCCCGCCCGTACCGGGAGTTCAAGCGCGCTGCCCGCCGGGTCGAGGGTGAAGCCGGCCGAGTCCGCCTGCGGCCAGATCCACGGCCAGTACGCCGACGACACCGCGAGCCGGATGCGGTGGCCCGGCGGGAAGGTGTGGCCGATCGCGTTCAGCTCGAAGGTCACGTCCTCGGTGCCGCCCACCGGCCACGGGTCCACGCGGTCCCGGCCGTTGCGCGATGAGAGGTTCAGGACGCCCCGCGTGACCAGCGTCGACGAACCGTCCGGGGCCACATCGCACACGCGTGCGATCGCCTGGCCGGAGGGGGCGTCCATCGTCAGCCGCAGGGACACCTTGGGGCGGCCCAGGACGCGTACGGCCGAGGGCACCTCGAACTCGAAGCACGCCGACTTCGCGTCCTCGTCCCGCTGGTCCGGCGGCAGGTCGGCGTCGTTGCCGAAGGGGAAGTAGCGGCCCGCGTCCAGGCCCGTGTGCTGGGGGGAGTTGACCAGCATGGGCGTGCCCTGGAGGGCGTACGCGGTCGGGGTGACGTTCGGGGACGGCCAGGAGGGGTCGCCGACCCAGCCGCCCGGCAGCTCGGCGTACACCGTCGCAGGCGGGTGCGAGTCGCTGATCCAGGAGCGGAGCTTCGGTTCCGCCATGACGCCGGTGTCGATGCCCTTGAGGTGGTAGTCCCACCAGCGCAGGGTCTCCTGGAGGAAGCCGATCGCAGGGCCCGGCGGCAGACCGCGGTCCGGGTACTGGTGCGACCACGGGCCGATCAATCCCCGTACGTCACCCGGCAGATGCTCGACCAGGCGCAGAACCGTGTCCCGGTAGGGGTCGTGGAAGCCGCCCACCGCGAGTACGGCCGCGCCGATCGCCGAGTAGTCCTCGCAGACGCTGCCGTGCCGCCAGTAGGCGTCGCGGGTCTGGTGGTCGAGCCAGGTGTGGATGAAGGGGTCCACGGCTTCGAGGCGGCTGAGCCACATGTCCCGCCAGCGGTCGCCCACGAAGAGCGGGTCCGGCGGGCGGGAGACGAAGGCCAGCATCGTCGACGCCCACGCGTGCATGTCCACCGCCAGGACGGAACCACCCATGTAGTGCACGTCGTTGTCATAACGGTCGTCCGCGGAGCAGACCGTGACGATCGCCTTGAGCGGCTCGGGCGCGAGGGCCGCGATCTGGAGGGAGTTGAAGCCGCCCCAGGAGATGCCGAACATACCGACCTTGCCGGTGCACCAGGGCTGCGCGGCGAGCCAGTTGACGACCTCCACGCCGTCGGCAAGCTCGACCTGGGAGTACTCGTCGGTCGGCATGCCCTCCGAGTTGCCGTGTCCCCGCACGTCCACACGCACGGAGGCGTAGCCGTGGCCCGCGTACCAGGGGTGGCGCTGGAAGTCGCGCGGCGCCGTCCAGTCGCTCAGGCGGTAGGGGAGGTACTCCAGGAGCACGGGGACGGGTTCGTCCGTCACCGGGCGCCAGATGCGCGCGTACAGCTTGGTCCCGTCCGGGAGGGGTACCCGGACGTCCTCGCGCGTGGTCTCGTACGGGAAGGAGGAGCGAATCTGCATGGTCTGCTTGGTCTGCATGGGGGGAACCTCGGTGTCCTCAGTGGACGGGGTGCATGGTGCGGCGGAGCCACGGTGCGAGCAGGATGACGGCGGCGCCGGCGGCCACCGCGATGGCTCCGTTCACGCCGAAGTACGCCGGGTTGGAGACTTCTCCGTAGAGCTTCACGACCTGTGCCTGGATGCCGTTGGCGAGGGCGAGCGAGAGGAACCAGAGGGCCATGGTCTGGCTGGCGAAGGCCTGCGGGGCGAGCTTCGTCGTGGCCGACATGCCGGAGGTCTCCACGAGGATGTCGCCGAGGCCGAGCAGCAGGTAGGAGCCGACGATCCACCAGACCGCCATCTTGTACGTGCCGTCGCCGTGACCCGAGGTCGGCAGGACCATCAGGATGAACGAGAGACCGCCCAGGATCACGCCGAACGCGATCTTGTTGGAGGCGTGCGGCTGGCGGCGGCCCATCCGGGCCCAGACCGCGGCCACGACGGGGGCGAGCGCGACCTCGAACGCGCCGAGCGCGGAGGCGTACCAACTGGCGGGGAAGGTGAAGCCGAGGATCGACGTCTCGGCGTTCGTCGACGCCAGCAGGATCATTGTCGAGTAGGCCTGGAAGAGGATGAAGTTGAAGACGACCGAGGCGAGGAAGAGGACCACGTACGGTCGCAGGCGTCCGCGTTCCCCGGCGCTCACGCGCGGGCTGCGGAACATGACCGCGAAGTAGACGATCGGCGCGATCACCGAGACGACGGTGAGCAGGTCGACGAAGCGGTCCATCGTCAGCCAGCCGACGCCGGCGAGGACACCCGCGAGGGCGGCGAAGGCGACGATGCCCGCGACGATCAGGACGACCGCCCGGCGCATCGCGTCCCCGGGCAGCGCGAATTCGGCCGCCGCCTTGCGTCCTGCCAGGTGACGGCGGCCCAGGACGTACTGGACCAGGCCGAAGGTCATGCCGATGGCGGCCGCCGAGAAGCCCCAGTGCCAGCCCTTGTGGTCGCCGAGCCAGCCGGTGATGAGCGGGCCCGCGAAGGCGCCGATGTTGATGCCCATGTAGTACAGCGCGAAGCCCGCGTCGCGCCGCTCGTCGTCCGTGCGGTAGAGCTTGCCGACCATCGAGGCGACGTTCGGCTTCAGGAGGCCGGTGCCCGCGCTGATCAGGCCGAGGCCCACCCAGGTCATCGTCGCCGTCGGGATCGCCATCGAGTAGTGGCCGCAGGCGATGAGGATGCCGCCCCACAGGACCGCGCGGTACGAGCCGAGGATGCGGTCGGCGAGCCAGCCGCCCGCCACCGAGACCAGGTAGACGAGCGTTCCGTACGCCGCCGAAACCGAAGCGGCGGTTCCGGAATCCATGCCCATTCCGTCGTCTCCGACGGAGTCAGCGAAGTACAGGACGAGGATGGCCTGCATGCCGAGGAACGAGAAGCGCTCCCAGACCTCCAGGCCGGACAGGGTGAGCAGACCGCGGGGCTGCCCGAAGAACGCGTGGTCGTCGCCGGGCGGCGGCTCCGTCGGCTCCGTCGGCGGCTTTGCGGGCGGTTCGGCGTCGGCCTCGGTGCGGGACAAAGGTTGTGCTCCCGGTAACTCAGTTGTCTCTGGGACGGGCGGGACTTATTCCGTCGCCAGTGGGGCGATCGGGTCTTCTGGGTCGTATCAGCTGATCAAGAACATACCGGTGGTCATCGCACGCCGCCTGGGCGGCATTGCACAGGCGGGTGCCCACTGTGATCGAAAGGCGACCGGATACGCTGACTTGTGTGATGGCAGCGACACATCGACAAACCGTGTCATCGACCCCGCCATCGCGCAAAGATCGACCGAGTGATGATCGACCGAGTGATCCAGCGAGTGACCGACTTGTGATCGTCAGCAGACAGGAGAACCCCTCGTGACCGTCGTCGGGCCCTTCGGCCTCAGCGTGCGGGACCAGGCTCTCGAAGCCGATGTCCAGGCCGGATTGGCGGCCGTCGAGGAAGGTCTGCTCGACGCCACCAAAAGCGGGGTCCCCTTCATCACGGAGGCCGCGCAACATCTGGTGCGCGCGGGCGGCAAGCGGTTCAGGCCGCTCCTCGTGATGCTCGCCTCGCAGTTCGGCGATCCGTACGCACCGGGCGTCGTGCCGTCCGCCGTCGTCGTCGAGCTCACGCACCTCGCGACGCTCTATCACGACGACGTGATGGACGAGGCGGACGTGCGCCGCGGCGTCGAAAGCGCCAACCAGCGCTGGGGCAACTCCGTCGCCGTGCTCACCGGCGACTTCCTCTTCGCCCGCGCCTCGTACATCCTGGCCGACCTCGGTCCGGACGCCGTCCGCATCCAGGCGGAGGCGTTCGAACGCCTGGTCACCGGTCAGATCCTGGAGACGGCGGGGCCGACGGAGGGCCGCGACCCGATCGATCACTACCTCGACGTGCTCGGCGGCAAGACCGGCTCGCTCGTCGCCGTGGCGTGCCGGTTCGGCGCCATGATGTCGGGCGCCGACGAGACCGTCGTGGACGTCCTGACGCAGTACGGGGAGCGGCTCGGCGTCGCCTTCCAGCTCGCCGACGACGTCCTCGACATCGCGTCCGACTCGCACGAGTCCGGCAAGACGCCGGGCACGGACCTCCGTGAAGGCATCCCCACCCTTCCGGTCCTGCGCCTGCGTGAGCGGGTGGAGAAGCTCGGTCTGCCCGAGGACATCGCCCTGAGCGAGCTCCTCGACTCCGACCTGACGGACGACGCGCGGCACGCGGAGGCGCTGGCGCGGCTGCGGGCCCACCCGGCCCTGGAGCAGGCGCGCAAGGACACCGTGCGGTTCGCGGAGGAGGCGCGGGACACGCTCGCGCCGCTGCGGGACTGCGACGCGAAGACGTCGCTCGTCGAGCTCTGCGACCTGGTGGTGCACCGGGCGGGTTGAGCCGGGCGAGCCGGGCTGAGCGGTCCAATTCCCGCCGGTGTTCGACGGAGGGCTTTTGGGGGTGTGACCTACGTCACGCCTCCACTTCGTGATGGATTGAGTCCAGGATCAGATCTATTCCGTACCTATGCCCGGAAGCCGACGCAGGGGGTGTCGGCTCGAATACGGGGAGATTTCTGATCATGGGTACTTCTGGCAGCTCAGGTACTTTCGCGAACCGCCGCCGGGCTCTGCTCGCCACGGGTGTGGCCGTCGCAGCGGCGGGCGGGGTGGCGGTCTCGGCGCCGTCCGCGCTCGCGCACGACACGAGCCACGGCTCCACCGGCAGCTCTACCTCCAGCTCCACGACCAGTGGTTCCACCGGCAGCAGCTCCACCGGCGGCTCCGTCTTCGCGGCGAGCATGAACGGCGCGAACGAGGTGCCGGCGCCGGGCGGGCCCGCGGTCGGCGACAAGGACGGGCGGGCACTGGAGTTCGTCCAGGTCAAGGGGGACAAGGTGGCCGTCACCGTCAAGTGGCGCGGCACCGGCAAGCCGACCGGGCTCCACATCCACCAGGGCGTCAAGGGCACCAACGGCGGCATCAAGATCGAGTTCACGAAGCTGCTCGGCAAGAGCAAGGGCAACCGCGTCACCGGCACGGTCAAGGTCGCCGACGCGGCGCTGCTCGAACAGCTGAAGGCGAACCCGGGCAGCTTCTACGCGAACCTGCACACCGCCGAGTTCCCCGGCGGCGCGGTCCGCGGCCAGCTCCACAAGGTGACCAAGGACGTCGACTTCCGCCACGCGGCGGCCAACTTCCAGGCCTCGGTCATCAAGGGCGAGCAGATCTACGAGTGCAAGAAGGCCGACGACGGATCCGGTAAGTCCGCGTTCGCGCAGCGTGACGTGCGCGCGCGGCTCGGCGGCAACATCGCGCACGACTTCGTCGCCCCCAACTCGGGCACCCCGCGCTGGACCGCCCCCGACCGCAGCCAGGTCACCGGCAAGCTGATCTCCAGGACCCCGAACGGGGACACGAACATCCCCGAACTCGACCTGGAGGCAACCCAGACCGGCAAGCCGTACGGGCTGCTCGCGCGCACCGCGGAGATCCTGCGCCTGAACACCGTGGGCGGGGTCGCACCGGCGGGTGACTGCGAGCCCGGCGCCATCGCGAAGGTGCCGTACAAGGCGGACTACGTGTTCGTGCAGCGCTGAGGCGGTCCCTCGGTTCCTCAGTTCCGCAGTCCCTCAATCCCGCAGTCCCTCGGGGCTGATCAGGGTTGAAGCGGCGTCTCCCCTACGGGTCGGGGGAGGCGCCGCCCGTCTGTGTCATCCCAGAGCAGTACGTGGAGTTGCACCCGGGGTCTGACGCTTCTGGCTGGCCGATTTGGTCGTATGGACATCAGCAAGGTCCGGCAAGAACAACCACTCCTGACCTATTCGGGTGAGAATGGCGGCACAGGGTGGACGCACGCACGTACTGGGAAGGCCGCCGCCGACCACGGAGGTAGGGCACACAATGGCACCGTACGAACCGGAGCAGAACACCAGCGAGAGCGGTGGACCGCGCGCAGGCCGCAGAAAGGCGGCGCGTTACGTGGTCCCCGTCGCGGTGGCGGGGGTGGCGGCGGCGACCATCGGTCTCGTACCGGCGCTCGCCACGTCGGGCGACCCCGACCTGCCCGATGTCACCGCGCAGGAACTGATCGAGAAGATCGCCGCGTCGGACACACAGCAGCTCTCGGGCAACGTGAAGATCAGCACCGACCTCGGCCTCCCGTCCTTCGGCGGCGACCTGGCAGGCGGCTTCGCTCCGGGTGGCGGCGGCGGGAGCGACGAGGGCGGTGACGGCGAGGGCTCGGCCGCGGACCCGCAGGCCAAGCTGATGGAGCTGGCCTCCGGCACGCACACGCTGCGCGTCGCCGCCGACGGCCCCGACAAGCAGAAGCTGTCCGTCCTCGACGACGCCGCCGAGTACAGCCTGATCCACAACGGCGACGACGTATGGGCCTACGACAGCAAGTCCAACGAGGCGTACCACTCGAAGACCGAGGGCAAGGCGCGGGAGAAGGCGCAGGGCAAGGACTCCGGCGATAACTCCGGCAAGGAGAACCTCCCCGAGGGTGTTCCCGCCACGCCCAAGGAGCTGGCCGAGGAAGCCCTGAAGGCGGTCGACGACACGACGTCGGTGAAGGTGGACGGCACCGCGCAGGTCGCGGGCCGTGACGCGTACCGCCTGGTCATCAAGCCCAAGCAGGCCGGCTCCACGGTCGGCCAGATCACGGTCGCGGTGGACGCCAAGACCGGTACGCCGCTGAAGTTCACGCTCAGTCCGGCGGGCGGCGGCAGCGCTGTCGTCGACGCGGGCTTCACGAAGGTCGACTTCGGCAAGCCGGCCGCATCGACCTTCGACTTCACGCCGCCCAAGGGCGCGAAGGTGACCGAGGCCGATGACGCCAAGTCCGGGGAGCGGGAGCACGGCTTCAAGGACGGCGGCAAGGACTTCGGCGGCAAGGAGTTCAAGGGCGGGCAGGATCGGGACGGCCTCGACGGCCTGAATGGTCTGAACGTCATGGGCAAGGGCTGGAACTCCATCGCCGAGCTCGAACTGCCGGGTGGCCAGGGCATTCCGACGGCCGGCTCCGGCGATGTACCGCCGGACGCGCAGCGGCTGCTCGACTCGCTCGGCGACCAGGTGTCGGGCGAGTTCGGTTCGGGCACGGTCTTCAAGACGCGCCTGGTCAACGCCCTCATCACCGAGGACGGCAAGGTCTATGCGGGCGCGGTGACGAAGGACGCCCTGGTGAAGGCGGCGAACTCGGCGACCGCGGCGAAGTAGCGTGCGGCGCCTGGACGATTGAGCGGCGGGTCCGTGGTGCCGGGCAGGCACCGCGGGCCCGTCGGCACGACTTCGAGCGGGGGAGGGCAGGGTGCCGCATACCAGCACCGGCGGCAGAGTGACGGAGAGTGTCATCGAGACCTCCGCCCTCACCAAGCGCTACGGCAAACAGCTGGCCGTGGACCAGCTCAGCCTCACCGTCCCCGCGGGCAGCGTCTTCGGGTTCCTGGGTCCCAACGGCTCGGGCAAGACGACCACCATCCGGATGCTGATGGGCCTGATCGAGCCGACTTCGGGCCGGGCCAGCGTCCTGGGCCGCCCCGTGCCGCGCGAGATCCGCACCGTGCTCCCCCACGTGGGCGCGCTCATCGAGGGCCCGGCGCTCTACGGCTTTCTGTCCGGCCGCGACAACCTCCTGCGGTACGACGCCGCCGACCCGACCGCCGATCCCCGCACCCGCCGCGCCCGTGCCGAATCAGCCCTGGACCGGGTGGGTCTCACGGCCGCCGCGGGCAAGAAGGCGAAGGCGTACTCACTCGGCATGAAGCAGCGCCTCGGTCTCGCGGCGGCGCTGCTCCAGCCGCGCAGGCTCCTCGTGCTCGACGAGCCGACCAACGGCCTCGATCCGCAGGGCATGCGCGAGATCCGGGCGCTGGTGCGGGAGTTGGCGTCGGAGGGCACGACCGTCTTCCTCTCCTCGCACCTCCTGGACGAGATCGAACAGGTCTGCACGCATGCCGCGGTGATGGCGCAGGGCCGCCTCATCACCCAGGGGCCGGTCGCCGAACTGGCCGCCGGGGCGCGGGGGCGGCTGACCGTGACGACTCCGGACACGGGCGAAGCGGCCCGCGTCCTGAAGGAACTCGGCGTGACGGATCTCGTCGTGACGGAGGACCGCGTGACGGGTGAACCGCCGGGTGCGGAGGAGGGGGCCCAGGCGCCCGGGGACCTCGCGGAGCTGAACGCCGCTCTGGTCGGCGCGGGCGTCAGGGTGCGGGGCTTCGGCGTCGAACGGGCCTCGCTGGAGGACGCGTTCGTGGCGCTGACGGGGGAGGGCTTCGATGTCGCGGGCTGAGGTCGACGACGTACGCGTGGCGAGCGGCCCACGGGAAGTGCGGCGGATCTGGACCTTCGGGCTCTTCCGCAGCGAGCTGGGCATCACCTTCCGGCGCTGGCGCACGCTCGCCCTGCTCGGTGTGCTCGCCGCCGTACCGATCCTGGTGGGCGTCGCCGTCAAGATCGAGACCAGCGACGGTTCGACGCTCGGCGGGGGCGGTGAAGGGGGCGGCCCCGCGTTCATCGCGCAGATCACCAACAACGGCCTGTTCCTCGTCTTCACCGCGCTCGCCGCGACGCTCCCCTTCTTCCTGCCCATGGCGGTCGGGGTCGTCGCGGGCGACTCCATCGCGGGCGAGTCCAGCGCCGGGACGCTGCGTTATCTGCTCGTGGCCCCGGCGGGCCGGACGCGCCTGTTGCTCGTCAAATACGCGACGACGATGACGTTCTGCCTGGTCGCGACCCTCGTCGTGGCCCTCTCCGCGCTCACCGTCGGAGCACTGCTCTTCCCGCTCGGCGAGGTCACCACGATCTCCGGCACCCGGATCGGCTTCGGCGAAGGGCTGCTGCGCGCCCTGCTCATCGCCCTCGTGGTCGCCGCGTCACTGATCGGCGTGGCGGCGCTCGGTCTCTTCGTGTCGACGCTGACCAGCAGTGGCATCGCGGCGATGGCGACGACCGTGGGCCTGCTCATCACGATCCAGATTCTTGACCAGATCCCTCAACTGCACGCCATTCACCCGTACTTCTTCTCGCACTACTGGCTGTCCTTCGCCGACCTGATGCGCGAGCCCGTCTACTGGGACGAGCTGCTCAAGAACCTCGGCCTCCAGGGCCTGTACGCGGCGCTGTTCGGCTCGGCGGCGTGGGCGAGGTTCGGGGCGAAGGACATCACTGCCTGAGCATCAGCCTTTGTCGTACGGGTAGCGGGCGAGCGGCGGTTCTTGCGCGAAGAACGTCTTGGCGCGGGCGAGGGCCTCGGTGTCGTCGAGCACGTTGCCGGGCCGTGATCCGTTGCCGAGCAGGACGCCGCCGAAGCGCAGGGGGAAGAAGGCGGCGACGTGGTTCAGCGTGCTGATCAGCGGGTCCGCGACCTCCTCCTCGCGGTGGGCGAGCGCCGTCACGCCCCACAGGGCGCGGTCCTTCATCGTGTTCTTGAAGTCGATCTCCGGGACCTCGAGCCAGGCGTCCCAGTAGTCGAGGTAGCGCTTGGTGGTGGCCGACAGCGAGTACCAGTACAGGGGCGACACGATGACGATGTCCGTGGCGTCGAGGGTGGCGTCCAGGAGCAGGGCCTCGTTGTCGCCTGCCGGACGGGGCCGGGCGCGGGGGCGGCTGCCGTCGTGGCGCAGGTCCTCGAAGTCGGGCAGCGGGTGATCGGCGAGGTGCAGCCAGCGCTGCTCTACGTCCGGGGGGAGCTGCTCGGCGGCCTTACGGGCCAGCGTCTCCGAGTTGCCGTCGTGGCGGGCGCTGCCGAGCAGGAAGAGGAACGTGCGGGTCATGGTGGGCCCCCTGGTTGTGGCGTGGTGGTGCACGGCCGTGCAGGGCTTTGCGGTGGCGTGCGCTGACTGCCGCGTGGTGCCGTGCGGTGCCGTGCAGCGCGATGCATGCAGCGCCGTGCAATTACCTGCGCATGCACTATATGCATGCGCAGGTAATTGCGTCCAGGGGGTTATTCAGGGGGCAGCCCCGGATGGCGGCCTAGGCGGAGAGCCCCCACACCGCGTGTGCCACGGCATCGCTGTTGTTGTCGAGGGCGGTCCCGTCGACGTTCGACTCCGTGTCGCACGCGGAGTGGTAGCACTTGTCGAACGGCTCACCGGCCGTGCCGCCCCATTTCTGGGCCTGCTCGGCGGTCTTCTCGTAGTCGGCGCCGCTGAAGAGACCGCCGACCGGGATGCCCGCGTTCTTGAACGGGGCGTGGTCCGAACGGCCGTCGCCCTCCTCGTCGGGCTCGGTGGTGAGGTCGAGGCCGCCGTAGAAGTCCTTGAAGGTCTTCTCGATCGTGGGGTCGTCGTCGTAGACGAAGTAACCGGGGTTCGGGGAGCCGATCATGTCGAAGTTCAGATAGTCCTTGATCTTCGAGCGCTCGCCGGCGGGCAGTTCGTCGACGTAGTGCGAGGAGCCGACCAGCCCCAGTTCCTCGGCGCCCCACCAGGCGAACCGCAGGTGCTTGGTGGGCTTGTACTGCTCGCGCGCCACGGTGAGGGCGGTCTCCAGGATCGCGGCGGAACCGGAGCCGTTGTCGTTGATGCCGGGGCCCGATTCGACGCTGTCGAGGTGCGAGCCCGCCATCACGACCTGGTCGGCGTCGCCGCCGGGCCAGTCGGCGATGAGGTTGTAACCGGTCTTGCCGTTGGAGGTGAACTCCTGCAGGGAGGTGGTGAATCCGGCCTCGTCCAGCTTGCCCTTCACGTAGTCGACGGAGGCCTTGTAGCCAGGGCTGCCGTGGGCGCGGTTGCCGCCGTTGGACGCGGCGATGGACTGGAACTCCGAGAGGTGGGCCTGGACGTTGGCCACGGAGATGTCGGGGGCGGCCGCCGTGGGGGAGGGGGCCGCCGAGGATATCGCGCTGGTGGTGAGGAGTCCGGCGACGGCTATGACGGCGGCTGCCGTGGTGCGTCCGGGAACGGAGAGCTTCATGTGGGGGCTCCGTCTTCTGTTTGCTTGTGCTGTGGGGGGTACGCCGACTCCGCGAATGCCAATTGGTGCTATGGCGTGCGGGGTTGGCGTGCCTGATGGTGCGGGTGGGATTGACCGCACGTCAAGAGCGCATATCGGTCGCGGGGTTCCGCGCCGCAACCACCCAGCGTCTCCGCCCTCAGACCGCGGACCCCTCCCGCCCGGCAGCGGGAGTCATCGGCTCTGTTTCCCGCCCGGCGGCGGGGCCGGCCGCAACCTCCGCCGACGCCCCGCGCGCAGCGGCAAGCCGACCCGCGTTGACTCGCGCCGAGCGCACCGCGTCCCAGGTCAGCATGGTCAACGCCAGCCAGACGAGCCCGAACCCGGCCCACCGCTCGGGCGGCATCGCCTCATGGAAGTACAGGATGCCGAGCAGGAACTGGAAGACCGGCGCGAGGTACTGCAGCATCCCCAGCGTCGCCAGCGGCACCCGAATCGCCGCGGCGCCGAAGCAGACCAGGGGGATGGCGGTGACGAGGCCGGTCGCCGCGAGGAGCGACGCCTGCCCGAAGCCCTCCGCGCCGAACGTGGCATCGCCCTGCACGCTGAGCCACACGATGAACCCGACCGCGGGCAAAAACTGGATCGCGGTCTCCGCGGCGAGCGACTCCAGGCCGCTGAGCCCGACCTTCTTCTTGGCCAGGCCGTACGTGGCGAAGGAGAAGGCGAGGCAGAGCGAGATCCACGGCGGCTGCCCGTACCCGAAGGCCAGGACGAGGACCGCCGCGAGGCCGACGGCGACGGCCGTCCACTGCACGGGGCGCAGCCGTTCGCCGAGGAGCAGGACGCCCATCGCGATGGTGACCAGGGGGTTGATGAAGTAGCCGAGGGAGGCTTCCACGACGTGGCCGGAGTTCACGGCCCAGATGTAGACGCCCCAGTTGATCGTGATGACCGCCGCGGCGACCGTCACGAGCCCCAGCTTGCGCGGCTGGCGGAGCAGCTCGCCCGCCCAGGCCCAGCGCCGCACGACGAGCAGCGCGATGCCGACCACGACGAGGGACCAGGCCATCCGGTGCGCGAGGATCTCGCCCGCCCCGGCCGGTTTGAGCAGCGGCCAGAAGAGGGGGACGAGGCCCCACATCCCGTAGGCGGCGATGCCGTTCAGCAGGCCTATGCGCTGCTCGCTCTTCGACTGCTCGGTTGCGGCAGCGTCCACGGCCCCTCCTTGGTGCAAGGCAGCCCCACGCTGCCTCCAAGAAGGTAGCGGTCCGGCCGCCCCCGTGTCATGCCCGTCTCACGAAAACGGTCATGACCCCCGTCTCGCCCGCCCCGGCCCCGCCTCAGGTGCTCCTCGGCCCCGCCTCAGGTGTTCCTCAGGCCCGCCTCCGGCCCGCCCCAGGCCCGCCTCAGCCCTTGAGCGCGGCAGAGATCGCGTCCGCGACAGGCGTCGTCGGCCGGCCGATGAGCCGTGCGAGGTCACCGCTCGTACCGGCGAGCAGCCCCCGCTCGATCGCCGAGTCCACGTCGACGAGGATCGCGGCGAGCTGCTCGGGGAGGCCGGCGCCGGTCAGGATCGCGAGGTTCTGCTCGGCGGGGACGTTCGCGTACGAGATGTCCTTGCCGGTCTGCCGGGAGACCTCGGCGGCGTACTCGGCGAAGCTCCACGCGTCGTCGCCGCTCAGCTCGTAGGTCTTGCCCTCGTGGCCCTCACCGGTCAGTACGGCCACGGCGGCGGCCGCGTAGTCGGCGCGCGAGGCCGAGGCGACCCGGCCCTCGCCCGCGGAGGCGACGACGGCGCCGTGCTCCAGGACGGGGGCGAGGTTGGCCGTGTAGTTCTCGTGGTACCAGCCGTTGCGCAGGAACGTGTACGGAAGCCCGGAGTCGAGGATGAGCCGCTCGGTCTCCTTGTGCTCGGCCGCGAGGTCGAAGTCGGCGTCGGGCCCGCCGAGCACACCGGTGTACGCGAGGAGCGCGACGCCCGCCGCACGGGCCGCGTCGATCACCGCCGCGTGCTGCGGCACGCGCTGCCCGACCTCGCTGCCGGAGATCAGCAGGACCCTGTCACCCGCGGCGAAGGCGCCGGCCAGGGTCTCGGGCGCGCTGTAGTCCGCGATCCGCAGTTCGACGCCGCGCGCGGCGAGATCGGCGGCCTTCTCCTTGTCGCGGACGACGGCGGCGATCTGCCCGGCGGGCACCTGCGCGTCGAGCAGCCCGTCGATGACGAGACGGCCGAGGTGTCCGGTGGCTCCGGTGACGACGATGCTCATGTCTGGAATCTCCCTTTGGTGTGGTTCTGACAGTGAGCCTACGTCGGGCGCTAACTATTGGAAAGTACCCACTTTGAAGTAAGGTACTGGCGTGGCAGTAAGTAACTGGAACCTCGGGGACGAGGGAATGTGCCCCCAGCGCCTCGTCCTGGAGCACGTCACGAGCCGCTGGGGAGTGCTCGTCCTGATCGCCCTGGACGAGCGCTCGTACCGCTTCAGCGAACTGCGCCGGGCCCTCGGCCGGGTCAGCGAGAAGATGCTGACGCAGACCCTGCAAACCCTGGAGCGCGACGGCCTCGTACACCGCGACGCCAAGCCGGTGATCCCGCCGCGCGTCGACTACTCACTGACCGACCTCGGGCGCGAGATCGGCGAGCAGGTCCGAACGCTCGCCGAGTGGACCGAGCGGCGCCTCCCGGACGTACAGGAAGCGCGCAAGGCGTACGACGAATCCCGCAAGGCGCACGGCGAGTCCCGCAAGGCATACGACGAAACCCGGTCCTGAAGACCCTGAGGGGTCAGAACCGGGCTTCGGAGGAGTGGCCGACGCGCTAGCCGGCGACGGTCCAGGTGTCGTTGCCGGCGAGGAGTGCGGCGAGGTCGCCCTTGCCGTTCTGCTCGATGGCGGTGTCGAGCTGGTCGGACATGAGGGTGTCGTAGACCGGCCGCTCGACGTTGCGGAAGACCCCGATGGGTGTGTGGTGCAGGGTGTCGGGGTCGGCGAGGCGGGAGAGCGCGAAGGCGGTCGTCGGGGACGCGGAGTGCGCGTCGTGGACCAGGATCTGGGACTCGGTCTCCGGGGTGACCGGGACGACTTTGAGATCCCCTGTCGCCGGGTCGCGTACGACGCCCTTGGAGCCGTCGGGGCCGAAGCGGATCGGCTGCCCGTGTTCCAGGCGGATCACCGCTTCCTCGGCCTGCTGCTTGTCCTTCAGTACTTCGAAGGCGCCGTCGTTGAAGATGTTGCAGTTCTGGTAGATCTCCACCAGGGCGGTGCCGGGGTGTTCGGCGGCCTCGCGCAGGACGCTGGTGAGGTGTTTGCGGTCGGAGTCC
>NZ_BMTR01000059.1 GCF_014649775.1 Streptomyces longisporoflavus
CCGCACCCGCCCCCACCCTTCATCCAACGGGCGCGGGAGCAGGGGCAGCAGAGGGGATGTCAGACCCCCGACCACACACCCATACACCCCCTCGCCAGCAAAGACACCCCGACCTCTCACATACCGGTGCAACAGATGACGCAAGGACCAGTGCAACAGTTCCCGCAAGAGTTAATGCAACAGATGCCGCCGCCCCGGTGCCTGTACCAACGGCGCCCTCGACGATAAGTCACCGGTTCTGCAGCCCTTTACGACCGATCTCGCCTGAGACGCGATCAAGGTCCCACAAACGAAGGGACCAGTTCACGCAGACGGCTCATGATCGTTTTATCCGCATGGCGGATCGGTAAGACCTAGAACTCGAAAAGCCAGTCCCCTCGCCAGGAGGTACCCATGCATATCCGAACCATCTTCGCCACCGCCATGCTCGCCACAGTCACCGTAATCGGCGGGGCCAGCACGGCCAGCGCCGACGACGGCCCCGCCGTCGCCGCCGACGCCCTCCAGAACCCGATCAAGGTCCCCGGCCAGCTCGCCTGTAATGCCGTCGAAGTCAGCGGAACGTTCGACCCCTCACACGGCAGCGACTGCTGACGCCTCGAAGGCGCCCCCATGATCCAGCCCACAACTTGACCTAGCTGCCCCGCCCCGAGGGCGGCAGCACCCCCGCCCCGCCATTTCTTGAGTGGTGGGGCCTTCGCATGTCTGGAGACTTCCCCTTGGCACGCATACCCGGCGCCACATGGCGCCCCATCCCGGTCAACTTCACCAACGACGGACAGGCCCAAGTATACGGCGTCGTCGTCCACATCATGGCCGGAACCCCGTCCGGCACCGACAGTTGGTTCCGCAACCGCAACGCACGGGCATCGTCGCACTTCGGCACCAGCAAGAACGGCGCCCTGTATCAGTGGGTCGACAGCAGCGACCGCCCGCGGGCGCAGGCTGCGGCCAACAGTGCGTGGCTGTCCATCGAGAACGAAGGCCAAGGCGGGCGCGATACCCTCACCGACGACCAGCTCGGGTACGGCCGGACTCGCGTTCGCCGACGCCGGCGCCAGCGGCGCAGTCCAGAACTCGCCGGGAGTGCTCTCCGGCAACACCGCTCAGATTCCCGTAAACATCCCCGTCCAGGCAGTCGGCAACTCCATCGACGTCACCAGCACCCACGGCGCATGGAAGCGCGTCATCCACTACACGGCCCACATCGACGGGCACGACTCCGAACAGACCGCATCCGGCACCTGAGCAGTGCCACGGCTCCAGCGGCTAAGGAAGCGGACGTCACTCCGCCAAATCGCTCAGGTCGTTGTGGAACGTCACTTCAGAATTCACCTCGTTCGCGATCTCGCTAACGGAGGCGTCTCCAGGACCGTCGTCCGCAAATGCGGTGGCGGCCCCCGCGAGGGCCATTGAGGCAGCCAGAGCCACGGTTGCCAGGGCTGTGCGAATACGCATGTTCTCTCCTTCTGACGACTGATCCGACGTCTCGAAGGGTTCTCCGCAGGCCCCTGGTGAACCGCCATGAACCGTTGACCAACCCCATCGTGGCGGGTCCTTCGCCCATCCGGTCGGCCCGCTCGTACTGGTCATACCGGTCCCACCTGAGAGCGCGACTACCGCGCACCCCACCAGCCCGGAAACAGCGGACCGACCACCCGACTCTCACCAGCTCTACCCATGCACCCGCCAAGGGCTGTGGCCGCAGGGGTCGTGAGACAGAGCACAGGGAAACCACACCGCCCACCAGTAGCCACCACTAGACCAAGGAAGACCACCAGCACACACGACCCAATGGCACAGGTGCGCGGCACCGTCGGGGAAACCCGCACACAATCCGCCAAGCCTCCGACTCGAACTCCGGATGCGGGCACGGTAAGCGGCAAAACAGAATCCACTAATCGATTTCGCTCAGACTTTGTCGTCGCGCTCGTATTCCATGTTCGCGTTATCCGAATCGTCTGCCCATCAGCGGTCACGCTCAGACAAGCCACGCGCCACAGCGATCACAGCCACAACAGCGATGGCTCCAACTGTGCAGAAGACCGCTGCGGGGTAGCCGAAGATTGCTGACGCGGTGAACAGAAGGGCGCAGAGACCAAGCGCGGCAACGCCCCACCTGACACGCCGCCTTCCTCTCATGGGCTCAGTCATGCGTCACTCCTATCCCATGTCCCCTATTTTGACCGTTGGCTGTGAGATTCAGACTCCAATCCCCATGAGAAGTCGGGCCTTGCCCCCTGATGTTGAACACACGAGACACTGGAACCTGAAGATCTGAGAACGGACATCTCGTGGTCACGAAGAACTACCCGCCTGAGTTCAGGGCGGACGCGGTCGCGCTCTACGAAGTCGCGGCCGGAGGCGACGATCAGATCGGTCCCCGCCGAACTGTGGATCAATCCGGAGACCCTGCGGAACTGGGTGAGGGCTGCCGGAGCAAGCCGTCCGCGCGGCCGCGGGGTCCGAATCAGAGTCGGACAGCTCGGGCACCGGGACCGTGTCGGGGGCCGGGCGGCCGTCCGGCCTCCCGACTTGTCGGCGGCCGCGATGATGCAGGTCTGCTCCGAACGGCCTTCGTCGCCCAGGCCGCCGCGACCGACGCCATGCAGACCCGGAAAGAGAACTGAGAGAAGGCCGAGACGACGGTGACCGTCGAGCGCACCGACCAACAGCCCACCCAGCCACTGGACACCGAGCGCTAGTCCCGCCCGAAAGCCCGCGCCACGGCAGCACCCCTTCTATGCCCTCTCGCCGTCGCACCCGGACGCGGGCTTGAAGACCGGTTTACCGTCGACGATGCCGTCCAGTTGCTTCACACCGGAGGGCCTGTTCTGCAACCACCTGTCCGGGGAGCGCGGGTCAATTTGGTCGAGGCCGCTTCCGGGGGCGCGCACCCATCGCGCGCCGTCTCGATCCATGAACTGCACGTGCTTGACCTCGACACCAGTGTCATCAGGAATCTTGCGCAAGCGGCCAAGAAACTTCTTGGTGTACAGCAAGGCCTTCTCTTCGACTATCAAGTCCGTGCAGGGGCCGATCACCGCATAGGGAAACTCAAATCGGGCGACAACCGCACGGCCGGATCGGTCCATAGGTTCGATGTAGACCCAGAAGAGGATTCGTATTGATTCCACTGGGTCCTGAGACCTGTTCCGCAGGTGAACGGAAAAGTTTCCTTTTCCGTCACCTTCCGCCCAGGCGGCTACTTGGCTTGCTTGATCACGGTCCTCGCGAGCAGCGTCTTCTCGGGACTGGTCCAGTTGATCTTTCGCTACATCAACCCCGTAGGAGGTTGTTATGGCCCCGTAGTAGGTCGCGATGGCTGTGAACAGCAACGTGCCGATACCTGCGATTACTCCGGCGACCGTTCCCCACGTAGTCCAGTCGATGCGTCGCGGCTCCCCGCCGCGAGGCTGCTCTTCGCGGTCCGGCACACGGGCCCTCACGCGGCCCGGCGCAGGACGACGTCTCGCCAGTCTCAACCGCTCTCGTCTCTGGTTTCCGCCTCCGGGCATGTACCCCCCTAGCCTGACGCTGGCCACCAACAGCCCTGCGGTTACTTGAAGCTATCGCCTGGCCAGCATCCGAGCACCCGTCGGCCGCAGCGCTGCGAGACGCTTCTTCCGGTCGGCATACAGCGGAAGTATTCTCGCTGGTATACTCCTGGTGTGGACACGACCATCAAGATCGACTCACAGACGCGGGACAAGCTCTCCGCCCTGGCGCAGGCCAGGAACATGACGATGCGGGCGCTGATCGAGGAATTCGCCGCCACCGCCCTCACCCCTGAGCAGCTGCGCGAACGCGCCGCACGCACGGACACGTTCCTGCAAGCAGAGTTCGGTCACACCATCAGTGACAGCGAGGCGGGATCACTGCGCGAGCGCATGCGCCAGGCACAGTCCGCCCGCCACACCCACGCCACGGAAACGACGGACGGGCGGGACCCGGGCGCGTGATCCTGGAACACTACGTCCTGGACACCGCTACCCTCCTCGCACTCGGCGGCAGCAAGCAGGTCTCCGGCCTCATCCACCTCGCTGCCGGCGACCCGGTGGTCCGGCTCTGGGTGCCGATCACGTGCGCGCTGGAAGCCGAACGCGAACGAACCGGCATCGTGGACTACCTCGGCATCCTGGACGTCCTGCACACCCTCGACACCGACTATGCAGCCGCCCACACAATCGCTGCCCTCCACCAACGCCATGTCTCCTACGGCGTGGCCGCCGCAGTCCACGCCGCGCGCCCCACGCTCGACCGCCCCGAGGGCGCCCTGGTCGCTACGGTGGCGCCCCAGCCGTACGAGGCACTGGAAGTACCCGTCTTCAACCTCAACGCCTGAGAAGACGGCCCGTGCCCGCCGGCGGTCCACCGCATGGCAGGGCCCGCACAGGTATACGCCTCAGCGCAACAGGCCACTAGCCTCAACAGTCCGGTGACACCAGCTGGTTGGGCAGCCCCGGGCAGGGACCAGTCCTGCCCCGCCGCCAGGAGGGCACCGCGCGGGGACCATCGAGGGGGAGCCTCGGTCCCCCGCGCCCCGGCCGCCGCCGCACCCGCGCGGCGACGGCCGGACACTCCCGTGCTTGGGCGTTGATGAGCCACCGGACAGCAGGTCGATGGAGGCAAGTGCCTGCGCGGCCTGGATCGGCCGACGGAGTCACGGCATCAGTGCAGCTGTGCCCAGCGTCACGGTCTCGGTCACGGGGGCCAGTGCGGCCAGCATCGTGAGCGCCTCGATGCGCGGGCTGAGCAGGGAATCGTTGGCGAAGAGCGACGAGAATCCCGAGCGTTCGGCATAGCGGCCGAAGGCAATCAGCTCGCGAGGGTCGTCGGCAGGGCCCCACTGGGCGGTTCCGGTCGGAAGCAGTACACCGATGTCCATGCCGGCCATGTTCACGACCGGTACGAGTGGCGGCAATTCCCTGCGGGGAATGGCCCGGGACCCTCCGCCACCGTTACAACAGGCCCGTGGACTTCCCTCGTACGCTCCGTGAACGTCGTACCCGCCGTCATGTCAGCCAGCTCGATCTGGCGCTGCGAGCAGGCACCACCCAGCGCTACCTCAGTTTCATTGAATCCGGCAGGTCTGTCCCGGGCCGGAACATGGTCGTGCGCCTGGCCGAGTCGCTGGACCTGCCGCTGCGGGAGCGCAACGAACTGCTGCTGGCCGCCGGGTACGCGCCCGCCTACCCGGAGAGCTCACTGGACGATCCCGTGCTGGCCCCCGTACGCACGGCGATCGACCACATCCTCCGCGGGCATCTGCCGTATCCGGCGGTGGTTGTGGACCGAGGCGGTGACCTGATCGCCGCGAACACCGCATTCGACCTGATCACCGAGGGCGCGGCCCCCGAGCTGGTGGGCCCCGGCACGAACATCTACCGCCTGGCGCTGCATCCCGGCGGACTGGCTCCCCGCATCCTCAACCTCGCCGAGTGGGCGCGCCACATCCTGGTGCGCCTTGAGCATCTGGAGGAGTTGCGCGCTGAACTCACCGGGTACGTTCCCGCGCTGGAGCCGTCCGCCGGGCAACTCGGTTTCGCGGTGCCACTGCGTCTGCGGTCCTCCTGCGGTGAGCTCCGCCTGATGACAACTGTGACAACCTTCGCCACCGCCGTCGACGTGACCCTTGCCGAGCTGAAGCTGGAGGCGTTCCTGCCGGCCGACCCGGCCACTGCCGAGGCTCTCTCAGCAGCCGCCGGGGCAAAGGCTTGTGCTGCCGCCGCTCATGAGCCCGGGAACATGTAGTCCACCTTGATGCGGCCGTTGTCGTCGAGTACGAGGATGTCCGAACCACCACCCACCACGTCGCCGCTTTCGGTGTACACCGCCTCCCAGCCGACCCTGACCACGCCATTGAGACGTATCGCACCGGGGCGCACCCGGAACGCGAACCCCTGTTTCACGACGAACCGCTCGTAGCTTCGCGCCACTCGGGTCTCGATGGCGTCGTGTCCCTGTGCCTCCAGAGTCGGGTGGTCGAAGCCGAGATCCGCGGCGGCCTCCCGTATCTCCGCAGGCGGGTGAAGGATATGGGTGCCGTCCTCGGCCCAGAGCCGTTCGATGGCAGCGCGGCGCTCTGCGGCATCGGGCACATTCCATTGAGCCATGTAGCGGTCGGCCAGCTGCTGCGGGTCGATCTCGATCATCTTCGTCTCCTTGCCCGGGCAGGTCCACTTGGATCAGATCCTGCGGGGCACGGTGGAGACCGACAATTCCCTGTAGGGAATGGGACTTTCAAGTCAGTGACGACAGCGGTCATGCGTAGTCTCATCCGGGCGCGCTACACCAGCCGCCTGCCCGAGCACCTGGCCGACCTGGCCGGTCCCGCCCACGGCACGGTCAGCCTGCCCCTGCACGTGGTCCGGCCCGGGCTGCGCTCCTTCGACCTGGACCGCCCGCGCTCACGCATGAGCCTGTACCGCACGGTGCTCACCGAGGGACAGGGCGAGGACCTGACCGCCTTCCTGAACCCGGACCTGCTGCTGGCGCAGCGGCCCATGCTGCGCACCCTGATCGACAGGACCATCCGCGATATGCGGGAATCCCGCTTCACCGAGCTCACCGACCGGGTCTCGATCGCTGCATAATGCTGTCCGGCCTGCACCGAAGCCTGCTCGCCGACGTCCTTGCCATCAGGCCGCCCTACCCACTGGATCATCGGCGGTACGCCGTCAAGGCCCACGGACTGGCCATGAGGTTGGTCGTGGCGAGGTGGATCATGGCTTCGGAGCGATGCGGGTGAGTCTCTCGTGGTCGCGGGCCAGGCGGCGGTGGAGCATCAGCCAGCCGCAGGTCCGCTCCACCGCCCACCGTTTCGGGATGGGGGTGCAGTTCCGGGTGCCGGGCGCTCGCTCCGACCACCCGCCGGCATGCGCGAACTCTCCCCGTGTCATCTTGCCGCTTCCAATCGGCGCGGGTATGACGCTCGACGTCGGTCCTCAGCAAGAGTCGTTGGCCAGCGTCCGGAACTCCGCACGGCTCATGGCCTTTCCGTCGGCCCACCACTGTCCCGGGGCCAGGCCCTCGACGTCCGCAGCTGTGAAACGGACAACGCCCTTGTAGCGCACGGTCTCGTTCGGCCCGACGGCAAAGCTCACCGAGTAGTCCCCCTCCGATGCCAGCTTCGTGGCGGAAACAACGTCGCCCCGCCAGTCTTTCGGGAGAGTGAAGAGGCTGAACTGCGTCTCGCCTTTGACAGAACCGGACGGGCGGGCCGACCAGCCTTCCAGGGCCCCCGGTTCCACTGTCTCGCCCGTCTCCTCACTCCTGCCGATCACGACCTCACGGAGAGGATCGTCGTCCGAGCAGGTCCGCAGCAGCGCCCATATCTCTGCATTCGAGCCCTTACCGATGGCCACCAGGGGGCGCTCGGGCGGACTGCAGCCAGCCGCAAGCAGCGCAAGAGCCAGGCTCACGCAGGCGCGGGACGGTGTCCACGCTGCTTTGTTGTTTCCCGTCACGGAGATCCTCATCTCGCTCCAGAGCGATAGCCGATCACGAAATGGTCCGCGTGCGTAAGACGATGAAGCCAGCAAAGTCAGCGGCATCGCGGCAACTCGACCGGGACGTGCCAGGCAGAACCGGCTCGCCAGGTCAGTGCGGCAGGAGTGCCCGATCAACACGGCCCGGGGCACCATGTCCCATGCGTCGAGCAGCTCGGCGAGATCGTCGACATGTCGGGCGAAGGATGGGCCCCTCCACGGGGTCGGCCCATGCCACGCTGGTGGTACCGGTACACGGGTACGAGGCCCGCCGTGGGAAGCGCTGGTATCCCCCTCTCCTCCGCGTCCTGTTCATCCTCACCGGCGCCGGTCGCCGCACGATGGCCAACCGGACGGCCGACCTGCGGTCCATGGCCGAGGTCCACCCCGCCGTCGCCCACCTCGCCCTCCACGTCCCCCTCGCCGCCGCCGTACTCGAAGACCTCGAACAGCAAGGGCCTTCTACTCCCGTCTGGACGCCCCTCACCTCACCGGCAGTGCCGAACCACGGCCCTGGACCGACCTCTAGCCGCCTTCGACCGACGCCCGGGGACCATCGTCGGCAGGGCACGCCCTACAGAAGTCACCTGCGCGACAGTGTCAGAAGCTGTGCGACATCCCTACCGTGCGGCGGGCCACCAGGCCCGAAAACACGTCGTCCACGCCCTGCAGATATCGCCGGTCGCCGACACTCCCTACCGCGCAGGACACAGCAGGTGGAAAGGCAAGCCCAGTTGGCTGTGGCTGCCGTGCTTCAGTGGCGGCTACGGGTTCTGGAGGTAGGCCGGTTCGCGGTGGGTGGATCCGTCGGCCGCGCACCCGGGCGGCTCAGCGGTTTCCCCGGAGGGGGCCGGGGCCGACGCCCGCACCGGGACCTCCCGCGAGGCACCTTGGCTCCGCAGCCGCAGCCAGCCCGCGCTCCCGTCCGGCTCCCCACCCGAGCCTGCGAGCCGCCGCCCTGCCCCGCCTCACCGATCCACGCACCGGGGCCCAGCGGTCTGTCTCATCCGGCTCAGCCGCTCACCCAGTAGCGGAGTTTGTCGGGGTTGCGCACCACCCAGATGTTCTTGATCCGGTCTCCCGCGACCTCGAACGCGAACACCGTCACGACGCGGCCGTCCTGCTCGGCCACCACACCGGGCTGACCGTTGACCCTGCGCTCCAGGAACGTCATGTCGCCGGGCTTGCGGCGGGCAATCTCCGCCCAGGCGTGCGCGATCTGCCGGCCGCCCGCAATGGGATTCAGGAAGGTCGTGGCAAGGCCGCCGCCGTCGGCGATCGCGGTGGCGTGGGGGTCGAGCAGGCCGATCAGGGCGTCTATGTCCTTGGCCTCCCACGCGTGCTTGAAGTCCCTGATGATGCCGGCGCGCCGTGCTTCCGGGGGCGGGGGCGGCGTCTCCTGCCCGGTCCGGATACGGCGACGGGCCGAGGAGGCCAGCTGACGGCATGCCGCTGGTGTGCGGCCGACGATCCCGGCCACTTCCGCGAAGGGGTAGCGGAAGACGTCGTGCAGGATGAACGAGACGCGTTCGGCCGGGGTCATGGAATCGAGCACGACCAGAAAGGCCAGGCTGACCGACTCATCCAGGGTGACCCGGTCGGCCGGGTCCCCAGCCCCGCCGCCCGGCCGGCCGCTGGTCGGCCCGTACGCTCGGGCAGCGGTTCGGGGAGCCATTGGCCGACGTACGTCTCCCGCCGGGCCCGTGCCGAACCGAGCACATTGAGGCAGATACGGCTGGCGACCGTCGTCAGCCAGGCGCCGGGGGAACCGATGGCGTCCTGCTGCTGCCGGGACATGGCATACCAGCGGGCGTAGGTCTCCTGTACGGCGTCCTCAGCCTCGGCCAGGGAGCCCAGCAGCCGGTACGCCAGATTGATCAACTGGCCCCGCTCCCCCGTGATCGCGTCGAGCCCCGGGGTGGTCATCGTCACGGCTCCCTCACTCGAGTGTGCTTTCACCTCAACGACAAGACAGCGCGCCGGAATGTGAGGCCGCGCCGTCGCCTCACATTCCGCGGGTCCGGATTGTCGAACGGCTGAGACGCCACCAGCTATCCGGCCGCGTTGCAGCGGCAGCACCCCTGGGAGACACCATGAGCCTGCGGACACCTGCTGTCCGCGAGCGTGTCGCGATGCGCCACCATGCGTCAGGCGCGGACCAGCGGGGTGTCGACCAAATGCTCGGCCAGGAACCACGCCTGACGTTCCCCGGTCCTGATCACCTGTGAGACCAACAGGTCGTTGCTGCCGTCGTCGCCCAGTTCCGCGGTCCGGGCCGCTGCGTCGTGAGCCTCGATCAGGATGGCCTCATGCGCCTCCAGCAGCCGGGACAGCATCACCGGCACCTCCTCCGCCCCGTCCGGGGGCCGCGGGATCGACGTGATCTCCGCGACGTGCCGGGGGTCGCCGACCGCGACGCCGCCCAGGGACTGGACGCGTTCGGCAAGCGTGTCGACGAGTTCGAGCTGTTCCCCGGCGTGCTTGTCCAGGACCACGTGCAGTTGGTAGAAGGTCGCGCCGCGCATCAGCCAGTGGTGCTTCTTGTAGAGGCCGTAGAGGATCTGTGTGTCCGCCAGGACGCGGTTCAGGCGCTGGCACCCGTACATCCGGGCCTCGTAGGACAGGCCGACCGGGAACTGCTTGACGGTCCCGAACTCCTGGATCACGTCTCCCTTCTGATGCAGCCGCGGCTGGCTGCCGCTCACGGGCTCGGCGTTGCCGCTCACGGTCATGGCGTTGCTGGTCACGGTCTTCCTCCTGCGGTGCTGTGCGGTAGGTACGACGGTGACGCTAGGCGCCTGCGGATGCGGCGAGTTGCCGTCGAGCGCACACGGTGACGCCTGCCGGCGCACTGCGCTCCGTGGCGGGCGCGACCCGTTCGCTCTGGGACAAGCGCCCGTGCGCCGGCGGGCACGGGCGGCCCCTCGCCCGCTCCTAACCTCTGCGTGACAGCCCGAGGCGAGGAGTGGCATGCGTACGAACGAGCAAGTGGATGTGGTGGTCGTCGGCCTGGGGCCGGGCGGTGAGCACATCGCGGGCACGCTGGCCGAGGCGGGCCTGGACGTGGTGGGGATCGAGGCGGAACTCGTCGGGGGTGAGTGCCCGTACTGGGGCTGCGTGCCCAGCAAGATGATGATCCGGGCCGGGAACCTGCTCGCCGAGGCGGCCCGGGTTCCCGCCCTCGCAGGCGAAGCGGCCGTGGCCCCCGATTGGGGCAAGGTCTCCGGGCGCGTCCGCGGTGAGGCCACCGACGACTGGAACGACCGGGTGGCCGCGGACCGGCTGACGGCCAAGGGCGGTCGGCTCGTCCGGGGAAGGGCCCGCCTGAGCGGCACCCGGCGGGTGTCCGTCGGCGACCAGACGTTCGAGGCCCGGCGCGGTGTCGTGCTCGCCACCGGCACCCGGCCCCGGGTCCCTCCGGTGCCGGGCCTCGCCCGGACGCCGTACTGGACGAACCGGGACGCCATGGCGGCCAAGGAGTTGCCCGCGTCGATGATCGTGCTCGGCGGCGGCGCCATAGGGGTCGAGCTCGCCCAGGTCTTCGCCCGCTTCGGGTGCCGGGTCACGGTGGTCGAGGGGCAGGACCGGCTGCTGTCGCGGGAGGAGCCGGAGGCCGGGGAGTTGGCCACGCGGGCGCTGCGGGCAGACGGGGTCAGCGTCCGCACCGCCGCCCGGGCGGCGCAGGTCGGCCATGACGGCACCGCGTTCACCGTGCGTCTGGAGGAGGGTGGCGAGCCGCTGCGCGCGGAGCGGCTCCTGGTGGCCACCGGGCGCTACGCCGACCTGGCCGCCCTCGGCGTCGACACGGTGGCGCTCGATCCGGCGGCACGGTCGCTGCACACCGACGGGCAGATGCGGGCCGCCGATGGCCTGTGGGCGGTGGGCGACATCACCGGCCGGGGCGCGTTCACCCATGTCTCCATGTACCAGGCGGAGATCGCCGTGCGGGACATCCTCGGGCAGCCGGGGCCCGACGCCGACTACCGGGCTCTGCCCCGCGTCACCTTCACCGACCCGGAGATCGGCGCGGTGGGACTGACGGAGCGTCAGGCACGTCAGCAGGGGCTGCGCGTGCGCACCGCTGTCGTGCCGCTCTCGTCCTCCACCCGCGGCTGGATTCACGGTCCGGGCGGCGAGGGGTTCATCAAGCTCGTCGAGGACGCCGAGCGGGGTGTCCTGGTCGGCGCCACGTCGGCGGGCCCCGCCGGAGGCGAGGTGCTGTACGGGCTGAACGTGGCCGTGCACGCCGAAGTACCCGTCGCCCGGCTCCAGCACATGATCTACACGTACCCCACCTTCCACCGGACGATCGAGGCGGCCCTGAGAGCCCTCAACTGAACGGCACCCGGACCTCGTACACGGACGGGGCCCCGGCTCGGTGGCGCACCATGCCGGGCCGGGACCCGGGTGAACGGCACCGGTCCGCCACCTCGCTGGAGCTCCTCTTCGACCTGTGTTTCGTCGTCGCGGTGGCACAGGCTTCCGAAGGTCTGCACGAGGCGCTGACGCACGGGACCCTTGCCGCCGGTGTGCTCCGCTTCGCGCTGGTCTTCTTCACCATCTGGTGGGCCTGGATGAACTTCACCTGGTTCGCCTCCGCCTACGACCCGGACGACGTTCCCTACCGGCTGACCGTGCTGGTGCAGATCACGGGCTCGCTGGTGCTCGCCGCCGGTGTCGGCCACGCCTTCGACGAGGGCGACCTGCGGATCATCACGCTCGGATATGTCGTGCTGCGTACGGCACTGGCCGCGCTGTGGCTGCGTGCGGCGCTCTCCGATGCGGCCCGGCGCAGGACGACGCTGCGTTTCGCCGTTGGGATCACGGTATGTCAGATCGGCTGGGTCGCCCTGCTCGCCCTTCCCGCGGCGGTGCGTCTTCCGGGCATCGTGGTGTTGATCGTCGCCGAGGTCTCGGTGCCCGTCTGGGCCCAGTCCGCGGGGATGACGCCGTGGCATCCCCGCCACATCGCCGAGCGCTACGAACTGTTCACCCTCATCGTGCTCGGCGAGTCCATCGCGTCCGCCACCGTCGCGGTCCGCGGCGCCTTTGACCGGCACCACGCCACCGGGGCGCTCTGCGCGGTGGCGGCCGGCGGCCTGCTCATGGCCTTCGCCATGTGGTGGCTGTACTTCGCCCGCCCTGCGCATACGTTGCTCGCCTCCACGCGTCAGGCCCATCGCAGGAGATTCACCTGGGCCTACGGCCACTATCTGATCTTCGCGTCGGCGACCGCCGAGGGGGCGGGTCTGGCCGCGTACGCCGATCACGTCACGGGGCACAGCACCGCACCGTCAGTGCTCGCGGGCGCGGCGGTCACCGTCCCCGCCGCCGTCTTCCTGATCACCGTGTGGGCGGTGCACCTGCGCCCCCATCACGGGAGCACCGCCGGGTGGCTCGCGGTTCTGGCCGCGGGGGCGGGCATCCTGGCGGCCACGTACTCCCCCGCGCCCCCGCTGGCGGCCGGCGCCGTGCTGGCGGTCCTGGTCGCCGGCACCGTGCCCCGGCGGAGATGAGCCCCGAGGGCCGGCCCACGCGAGGCGCCGGGGTGGGTCAGCTGGTGGCGTGGACGGCGGTGAGGATGAGGTCGGCGACGTCCTTGGGGCGGGAGACGGCCACGGCGTGGGAGGCGCCGTCGAGTTCGATGATGGTGGCGGCGGCGCGTTCGGCGCCGAAGCGTTCGACGTCGGGGTTGATGGCCTGGTCGGCGCCGGCGATCAGGGCCCAGGAGGGCTTGGTCTTCCAGGCGGCGGCCGAGGCGCGCTCCTCGAACACGGCGGCGGCCAACGGCCGCTGCGCCGCCGCCAGAACTCTTGCGACGGATGCGGAGACATCGGCGGCGAACACCAGGGGAAAGGCCGCCGGGTCGATGCTGACCTCGGTGATGCGCTCACCGTCGCCGTCCGGACAGGTCCACCGCTTCAGGTGGTCGGCGAGAGCGGCGCGGGGGAAGCGGCCCTGGAGTTCGCCGAGGCTCTCGCCCTCTTCGAGGACGTAGGCGGCGACGTAGACGAGTCCGACGACGTTGTGCGCGGTGCCGGCGACGGTGATGAGGGCGCCGCCGTAGGAGTGGCCCACCAGCACGACAGGGCCGTCGATCTGGGCCGCCACGGAGGCGATGTACGCGGCGTCCGACGCCAGACCGCGCAGCGGGTTCGCCACCGCGAGGACCGCAATGCCGTCACGCTGGAGTTCGTCGATGACTCCGAGCCAGCCGGCCGTGTCGGTGAAGGCACCGTGCACGAGGACAACCGTGGGAGGAGATGCGGGCATGGGGCACTTCCTTCTGTTCACGTCCCGTTGAGGGGGTGTGGAGGGTGGTTTCAGCACGCATCGGCGGCCGGCCGGGGGAATTCAGCCGTGCGCGGAGGTCGCTGTCTGCCATTCACTGGGCGACACTCCATACGCCTGCCGGAACAGTCGGCTGAAATGGGAGGGGTTGGCGAATCCCCAGCGCTGGGCCACCGCGGCCACCGTGCGTCGGCGGTTGGAAAACCGCCCGAGATCGGCGCGGCAGGAGTCCAGCCTGCGCTGCCGTATCCATGTGCTCACGGTCGTGCCGTCCCGCTGGAACAGTTTGTGCAAGTAGCGGACGGAAATGTGGTGGGCGCGGGCAATCGATTCCGGTGACATGTCGGGGTCCATCAGGTTCTCCTCGATGTACTCCCGTATGCGCGCGAGCATCTCGCCGCCGCCCACCGCGGATTCGGACCGGTACGGTTCCAGGAGTTCGGCCACGAGAAGGGCGACGAGGTCCACGGCGTTGAGGGAGAGCTGCCTGCCGCTGGCCGAGTGGCGCAGCTCGTCCTCGCCTATCAGGGCGCCGAGAAACCTTGAGGTCAGCGCCCCGACGCCGCTGACCGCGCTCACCACCCGGGTGTCCGCGAGGTGACGCGCCTCTTCCCCGGTGATCCCCAGCTGGGAGCAGGAGATCCTGAAGAACACGAAGCCGCCATTGTGGCCGTGGTGTTCCGGACGCAGGGCGTCGAGGAGGACAAGGTCTCCGGCCACCGGCGCGTCCTGTGCGACGCCGCGAGGATCGGTCTCCTGATCGGAGACGCACAGCCCCAGGTAAAGGCATTCCCCGTCCCCTGGCCGCGCCGTCCACGGGAGCGTTCTGACGTGTCCGGAATCAGCTCCGTGAGCGGTCCCGGCCGTTGGTCTTTCCACACTTTTCGGCATGCGTGATATGACCGACGTGGTCATGGTGAGCTCCAGTCGTGCCGTGGTTCAACAGTTCTGAGATGCGGCGCCGCCCGTGCCACTCGACGAGTTTTGGGGGTGGCTGCGGCATTGCATTGCGGGCGGGCCGGCTTCATGGGCCGGTTCTCCTGCCCAACTCATTGTGGTTCGACCGGGCTCGCCGCCACCACCGCGCTCCGTAGTGATTGGCCGGGGAAAACTTCGTCACTCTGTAGCGGCGGGAGTCGGCGGGGGGTGCCTCTATGTCCTTCGTCAAGGCGCCCCTGTCGGGGTTGGGATGATTTGGCCTTGC
>NZ_BMTR01000060.1 GCF_014649775.1 Streptomyces longisporoflavus
CCAGAACAATTACGACCTCACCGCCTGAACGGCAACCTTCCCCCGAGGAGAGCTACACCCAACTCCGTCAGGCCATGGACCGGCTCCTGGCCGGGACACCTCTGCACACCGACGGCGCCCTCACCAAGGAGAACCTCGCCCGCGAAGCCCGGGTGAGCCACGCCACCCTCCACCGCGCCCAACAGATCCTGGCCGAATGGGATACCCGTGTCCCGCGCACCGTCCGATGCCCCGCCCCCACCGCCCAAGACACCGAACTCGCCGAGCTGCGGCGCCGACTGTGTACCGCCAACGGCCGGGTCAGCACCCCCGAAGGGCAACTCGACGCGCTCGCCACAGTGACCGCGAACCTCTACCGCGAGAATCTCGAGCTGAAGAGGAAGGCGACAGTGCGGCCCCAGCGACGCATTGCAGCCCTGCCCGCGCCCGGCCCCTGGAAGGAGTGACTCCCCCTGCTCTCCGTGCCAGAAGGCACCTGTGAAACACCTGCTGGAGCAGACTTCCGGGAGACGGCGCCTAGCGGTCTCCTCCCCTGGTGGGAGTTCGGGTTTCGACCGTGGACGGATGACTGGGAGATCACCGCATCGGAAGCTTCGGGCATGACTTCTTCACGAACATTCGCTGGAGACCCGGCAGCCATCAGGGTCGAAGGGCTGACCAAGCGTTATGGCCGTAGAACGGCAGTCGATGACCTGTCGTTCACGGTCGGGTCCGGACGGGTGACCGGGTTCTTCGGCCCGAATGGGGCAGGGAAGACCACCGCGCTCAAAGCGGTCGTCGGACTGGCACGACCGACTGCGGGCCGGGCGTTCGTACGTGGCACGTCAGCCACGACGATCAGGCCCGACGCCCGCCTGCTCGGCGTGCACATCGAGCCGTGCGGTGCCCATCCCGGCCGGACCGGCCGGGCGCACCTGCGGTCGCTGGCCGCTTTGGCCGGGCTGTCCCGCCGCCGGGTCGGTGAGGTCCTGGAACTCGTCGGCCTGGAGGAGGAGGCCGCCAAGCTCAGGGTCGGGAAGTATTCGATGGGCATGCGGCAGCGGCTCGGGCTCGCCGCAGCGCTCCTGGGCGATCCGGAGATCCTGGTCCTTGACGAGCCGGTGAACGGCCTTGACCCGCAGGGCATCCGCTGGTTGCGCACGCTGCTGCGGGATCGGGCCGCGAACGGTGGCACGGTCCTGCTGTCCAGCCACATGCTGGGCGAGGCGGCCCAGACCGTCGACGACGTGATCCTGATCGACCGGGGACGGCTGGTCCACGAAGGCGCGATCCGGGACCTCGAACGGTCCGGGGAGAGCGTGGTCGTCGTACGCACCGCCGAGGCCGAGCGTCTGTCGGGGCTGGTGGCCCGGGCCGGTGGCCGCACAAAGCGCGAGGACGGAGACAGGCTGCTGGTCGAAGGGCTCGGCGTCGCGGAGGTCGCACGGCTGGCCCACCGCGACGGCGTCCTGCTGGAGGAGATCGTCCAGCGGACTGCGTCGCTGGAGGATGCGTTTTTCGGTCTTACGGGAGGGGCGGAGCGTTGAGCCATCTCCTGCGAGGCGAACTGATCAAGACCGTGACCACCCGGACTGTGCTGGGCTTCGCGGTGGGCGGGGTCGCGTTCGCGGTCCTCAACGTTCTGGCGGTCGCGATGTGGTCGGGCACGCTGGACGAGGTGCCCGAGAAGGAAGAGGCCCTGTCGGCGTTGCCGATCCTGCTTCTGCTCTGGGGGCTGGTCGGTACGGCCGGGGAGTATCGGCACCGGACGGCCGCACCGGCGGCTCTGGTGGGCCGCCGTCACCGCGGGGCCGTGCTGTCGGCGAGAATTGCCGTTTACGCGCTGACCGGGCTCCTGCTCGGTACGCTGACGACCATGGTGTCGGTCGGGCTTGCGCTGCCGCTGCTGGGTGACCACCCGGGTCCCGATCTCACCTCGGGAGACGTCGGTGCCGTCGTGGCGGGCAACCTCGCGGCGTTCGTCCTGTCCGCGATCCTGGGTGCCGCCCTCGGCGCCCTGATCCGTAGCCCGGTCCTGGGCGTGGTCGTCCTTTTGATCGTGAACTTCGCCGTGGTCCCGCTGCTGTCCGGGGTCTGGGAGTCGGGTGTCAACCTCACGCCGTTCGGTGCGGCCGGGATTCTGAGCCGGATGACGCACCACACGACCCTGTCGGTGGCCGAGGCCGGATGGGTACTGGCCGCATGGACGGTCGCGGTCACGCTTGTGGCGGTCATCGTCGAGCGACGGCGCGATCTGGCGTGAACCGGCTCCCTCGGTGGGTCCGGGCGGCGTACGACCTGCTGGTCGCGCGCCGCTCGGCGCTGTTCGACCTCGCGCTGGCGGCGATCACGACCGGAGTGGAGCTGGGCCAGCTCTTCGACGGCGATCCCCCGATCGGCGTGACCCGGGTCGGTGTGATCCCAGTCGCGGCGATCCCGGTCGTGGTGACGGTACTTGCCGGCTCCGCCCTGCTCGTCCGCCGCCGCGCGCCCTTGGCGGTGCTCATCGCGGCGTGTGCGGGGGCCGCGGTGCTCGTGGCACTGGGCTACTCGCCGGGCGGGGCGCCTGTCGTGGTCGCCCTTGCCTCGCTGGCCGACCTGCGTGACCGAAGGGTCTCGGTGGCGGCGCTCGTCCCGACGGCGCTGTTCCTGCTTCTGGCGAGCATCTGCTCCCTGCCCGTCTCGATCGGCGCGTGGGCCCTCGGCTCGTATCTGCAGACCCGGCGGCGCTACACCCGGGCGCTGGAGGACCGCGCGGCCACCCTGGAACGCGAGCGCGAGCAACTCGACCAGATCGCGGCACAGCGGGAACGCACCTCCATCGCCCGCGAACTCCACGACATCGTCGCCCATTCGGTCACCGTCATGCTGATCGGTGTGCGCGGCGCCAGGGACGTCCTGCCGACAGAGCCACAGGTCGCGGCCGAGACCCTGGAACGGGTCGAGGCCAGCGCGGAGCAGAGCCTGGCCGAGCTCCGCCGGATCCTCGGCCTGCTGCGCACGTCGGACAGCAGCGCGCAGTGGCGGCCCCAGCCGTCGCTCGACCAGCTCGCCGAGCTGGTTTGCGGATACCGGACAGCAGGGATGCCCGTGCGGCTGAAGCTCACCGGCGAGGCCCGGCCGCTGGCCGGCGGCCTTGAGCTATCGGCCTACCGAATCGTCGAGGAGGCGCTGACCAACGTGCTCAAACACACCGACCCCACCCGGGTCACGGTGACGCTCCACTACGGCCGGACGCAGCTGGACGTCACGGTCGAAGACGACGGCGGCGGCCGCGACCCGGTCCCGTCGGCCGCCGGGCACGGCATCCTGGGCATGCGGGAGCGGGCGGCGGTGACAGGCGGCAGCCTGGACGTCCGCCATACCGCCCGCGGATTCCTGGTGAGCGCCCGGCTCCCCGTGGGGGATGCGGCATGACCACCCGCCTTCTGATCGTCGATGACCAGGAGCTGATCCGCACCGGCTTCCGGCTGTTCCTGCAGACCCAGAAGGACCTCGAGGTCGTCGGCGAAGCCGCCGACGGCCACGAGGCACTCACCCGGGCCGCCGCTCTGCGCCCTGACGTGGTCCTGATGGACATCCGCATGCCGCACATGGACGGCGTCGAGGCCACCTCCCGGCTGACCGCCGCCGGATCCTCGCCCCGGGTGCTGATCCTCACGACCTACGACCTGGACGAATACGTCTTCGGCGCACTACGGGCGGGCGCGTCGGGTTTCCTGCTCAAGGACGCCTCCCGCGACCGCCTGCTGGAGGCGATCCGCGTCGTGCACGCCGGTGAGGCCCTGCTGTCACCGTCGATCACCCGCAGGCTGATCGAGGACTACGCCACCCGCACCGAACCGCTCCGGCCCCCCACCAAGCTGCCGGCCGATCTCACACCCCGGGAACGGGAAACCCTCCTCCTGGTGGCCAGGGGCCTGTCGAACCCGGAGATCGCCGCGCACCTGGTCGTGACCGAGGCGACGGTGAAAAGCCACATCGGCAGCCTGTTCGCCAAGCTCCAGCTGCGTGACCGCGCCCAAGCTGTGGTGTTCGCCTACGAAAACGGCCTCGTCCTCCCGGGCAGCTCACGCTGAGCCCGCAACTGCTCCGGCAGACGCCCGAGCGTTTGATGCAGTAGACGGCCAGGGTGTGGATGCAGTCGCGGATCTCCATGAAGCCCATGGCCTCCCGCATCTTCGCCTCTCGCGGGCCAGGCGCCCGGCGGCGGGACGGAGACACCCGAACTGTCCCCAACTACGCCGCCCTGCCTCTGTTCGGCCGCACCGCCCGGGAGCGGGGACAGCTGCTGCAGTTGCGGGCCATCGCCTGGTACGGGGTGCGCACCGCCGCGGTCGGAGGCGGCCGTTCCCCTCTCCCGGCCGCCATGGCCGCGGCCACCTCACACGGGCAGGTCATCGTCATCGCACCCGATGACGCCGCGGTGGCCGCATTCCTCAACCCACAACCGTGCGACGCGCTTCGGGGCATCGGACCGGCCACCGCCCAGACCCCCGGCCGCTCCGGGATCCAAACGATCGGACAGCTCGCCCAGACCCCCACCGGGCCCCCGGCCCGGCTACTGGATGCGCACGCCGCCCGCGAACTTTACGCCCGGGCACGCGAACTGGAGGACCGGAGCGTGCAACGCACCGCCCTGGTCCGCTCCACCAGCACCAGTCACACCTTCGACCGCGACGAACTGCACCCGGCCGCCCGCCGGCGTGCACTGCCCGCCATGGCCGACGAGCTCGGCCTGCGGCTGCGCAGCGGCCACGACGCCTGCCGCGCTCTGACCCTCACCGTCCGCTACGCCGACCGCAGCACCAGCACACGGACCCGCACCCCGGCCGAGAGCCCTCCGGCCACTCCCCCACGCTCAACCGCACCGCCTACGATCTCTGCGAGTCCCCGGGCCTCCAGCGGGCCCGGGCACGGGCGTCGTCCCTGCGGGCTGATCTCGCTCCAGTTGCCACCGCCCACCATCAGCTGAGCCCGGACACCGGCGACGACCGGGCCCGCCGGCTCGAAACCGTCGCCGACCAGTCCCGCGCCCGCTTCGGGCCACACGCCATCAAGCCCGCCACCCTCACGCCCCCCCACAACCCATGGGCCACCGACGAAACGGGGCCGCGCAGGTGACGAAACGCAGTTTGTGGTCGGGCGCGTCGCTTCGGCACTGACGTCGCTGTCCTTTGCCATCCAACCCAGGCGTTTGACGACGAACCCAGCCGGCTCAGCCGAAGCAGGCTCCGTTAACCCACACTTGTGGGCATTCCTCGGCAGGTCAGCGGGGCTCGCCGAGCGCCGGGCCGCTCATGCTCTGCATTCATTTCGCCGAACTCGATCGAGTCAGGCCCGCGTAGCGGCGTGCCACTCCGCCGGGAAGCAGGTATTCGGCCAGCAGGTTGTCGGCGCGGCGGGATGGCAACCCCATGTCGTGCAGGAGTTCGTCCGCGCAGTGGATGTCGTAGGGGCCGAAGTCGTAGCCGCCGGAGCCTGGCAGTACCTGCTCCTGCCAGGCCAGGCGAGCGTCGATGGCCTCCCGCATCCCCTGCTCGCCCGGGGCGGTGCGCAGCGTCGCCCGGAAATGGCTGGTCAGCCAGTGCGCGGTGAGTTCCACGCCCATGATGTTGTTGAAGACCTGCCGGAAACCGACGAACCCCAGCCGGTCTGCGCCGGGTGGCACGATGCCTCGGTAGAGCCGCAGCCGCCCGTCGTCATCGTGCACGCGCACGCTCGAGTCCAGGAACGGGAAGACTTTGTGGTGCCCCGTGGCGAACACGATGACATCCGCCGCCACTTCCTCGCCGGTCGCCAGTCGCAGCCCCTTGTCGGTATACGCCTCGACGGCACTGACCTTGGGGGCGATCCGGCCGCGGCGCACGGCCCGCGCGTAGCCGCGTGGCATCACTCCCGCGTGGGCCAGATGGAAGGGGAGCGCGTAAGCGGGTCGCAGCTGCCTCGGCAGCCGGTACAGCCCGGTGGAAAGCAGCACGTCGCGGGTGATGAGCCACCACAGAGCCCGCTTGACCCGCTCGTCGATGCGGTCGATCGGACGGACGCAGGCCGGATCGTGGTAGCGGGGCAGGAGCGCCTCACCGAACCGGGTGAACAGGATCCACTTGTAGCCGACCAGACCGAGCAGGAACCGCTCGGGGATCATCCAGTTCACCTTGCGCTGCACGATCGTGGCCGAGGCCGCCTCGTGTGCGGCGCGGGTGACCAGGTCCAATGCGGACTTGCCGCCGCCCACCACGACCACGCGCCGGCCGGCGAATGTCCCGGCCCGCACCTCGTTGGAGTGCGACACGGTCCCGCGGAACGCCTCGCGCCCGGGCAGCTCGGGCAGTCGGGGATGATGATGAGCCCCACTGGCGACAACGACATAGTCGAATGTCTCGCGATGAACGTCCGCCGCCTTGTCCCCGGCGGGCCGGGAGTCGACCGACCAGCCGCAGGCGCCCACCCGCCCGGGGCCCTCCACCGGCCGGATGGAGATCACCTCGGTACCGGGCCGGACGCGGTCCAGTACACCGAAGATCTCGGCGTAGTTCTCCAGGTAGCGTTGCGTGTCCACCGCGCTGGCGAAGTGCAAGCGGTTGGGCAGGTCCGCGAACTCGAAGATGCGGAGCGCGGACTGGTTGGCCAGCCCGTCGTAGCAGCCCTCTGTCGACCAGATCCCGCCGACCTGCTGGTACTTGTCGAAGACCGTGACGTCGAAGCCGTTCTCCAGCAGCACCTTGGCGGTGACGATTCCCCCGGGGCCGGCCCCGACCACACACGCTCTCATCAGCTGTCACTCCCCGTGGGCGATCGCCGTGTCCGGCTCCCCCCATAATCCCGGTTGCCGGCCTCCCTGCCCGGGGCGCCCTCCGGTACCCGGGGCACCAGAGGCTGAACGAGCACGGCCACACCCCGGGACACGACGTACGCGGTCAACGCCCGCAGACGGAGACGACCACGCGCATCACGGCGCGTCAGAAACCGGGAACGCCGTATCCATTTGTCCCTGCGGCAGTCGACGACGCGGAGTCCCCGACCCCTTGCGCCGCTTTGCCACCCCGTCCAGTCCATGCAGGTTGGCGCCGTCCGTCCGGCTGACTTCGCTGTCAACGGACAGCCGCCGGACACGCTCCGGTCGCCGACCACTGTCCCGTCTCTGTCGATCGGGTCCCGGTCGCAGGTGCACGGGTCCGATTCGCTCGTTGTCCCGGATGACCTGGCCCGCCAGCTTGTTCGAGGCGAGCTGTCGCTCTGTGGGACGGCGTCGCCGGACGGTTCCGACCGCCGGCGACGCCAGAGCAGCAGCAGGCTTACCTGGCGAGTTCGGATGGTTCGTCCAGCCGTGTCAGCTTTTGTGGGTTTCTCACGAGATAGACCCGGGTGACCCGCCCGTTCTCCACCACGAGGCTCAGCGCCGTGGCCAGCTCGCCGTCGATCTCGATCCGGCCCGCAGGTGCGCCGTTTAGCCACACGGCCGTCGCCTCAAGCCCGGCCGCTTCCGGCCGCTTTGTGCGCGCGAGCACCTTCGCCACCAGGCCGGCCCCGTGGACCGGAGCCAGAGCAGCGGCCGCGAGCCCGCCGCCATCGGCGATCAGGACCACGTCCGGCGCCATGACCTCCACCAGCTCCTGCACCTGTCCGGTTCGCAACGCTGCCAGGAACCGCTCCACCACGGCCTGCTGCTCCCACCGGCTCACTTGCACCCGCGGCTGCCGAGCCGCCACATGCTCGCGCGCCCGCCGTGCGATCTGCCGCACCGCGGCCGCGGACTTCCCGACGGCTGCGGCGATCTCGCCGTAGGGCATATCGAACACCTCGCGCAGTACGAACACCGCCCGCTCAGTCGGCCCGAGCGTTTCCAGCACGGTCAGCATCGCGATCGAGATGCTCTCCGCGAGCTCGACGTCCTCGGCGACATCAGGACTGGTCAACAGCGGTTCCGGCAGCCATTCGCCGACGTAGTCTTCGCGGCTGCGCGACAACGCTCGCAGACGGTTGAGCGCTTGCCGGGTGACGATCCGGACGAGGTACGCCCGTGGGTCACGCACCTGCGACTGGGCGACGTCAGCCCACCGCAGCCAGGATTCCTGCACCACGTCCTCCGCGTCGGCCGCCGACCCGAGCATCTCGTAGGCGACCGTGAACAGCAGGTTGCGGTGGGCCACGAACGGGTCCTCGGTCATGCCGGCGATGCCACGGCGGAGGCCCCGGCACGCGCGGCCAGCGGAACCTCGCAAGCCTCGGAGAAGCCCTGCGAGGCGATCCCGTTCGCATTGTTGTTCCTGGTCGCCATGTTGACGAAGGCGATGTACGCGGTGAGCTCGACCATCGCCGCCGCGCCGAGCCGCTCGAGCAGGCTCGCGTGCAGCTCGTCGGTGACGGTCGGCGGCGTGTTCGTCATGGCCTCGGCGTACTCAAGCACGTCCCGCTCCAGCGGGGTGAACACCTCCGCCTCCCGCCACCGTGGCACCTGACTCGCCTTGGCCAGGTCCAGGTTCTGGTTCTGCGCCTGGAAGTACCCGACGTCAAGGCACCAGGCACAGCCCACCTGCGCCGCGACCGCCAGGTGCGCGAACGACTTGAGGCTCGCGTCGGTCTCATCCCACTCGGCGAGCCTGGCCGAGAACTCCAGGTTGGACGTGGCGACCTTGGGGTTGTGCCACACCGCCTCGACAGGCTCGGGCACGGCACCGAGCTGCTTGATCATGTTTTCCCTGAGCTCGGTGGGAAGCTCTGCCTTCGGAACGCGTATCGCCATAGTGTCCTCCTTGGACATCTGCTTGTTCGGCATGAAGACACCGACGGGCCAACGGATGTGACAACCACCATCGCCGCCGCACATGCACCGTCAGCGCGCACAAGCCCGCGGCCGCTCTCAGGCGACAGCGGCCGGAAGATCAATTCCTCGTCGCCGAGCGCCCCCGGGCAGGGGCTGCCGGGGCGCACGCAACAACAGATGCTCCGGCCGGCAGGCCCAAGAGCGCCGGGCAGCCGACGAGTCCAGCAGCCACTGGCGCCCCGGCACACGGGCCGGCGCGCCGGCCACGGCGACCGGGAGCAGTGGCTGCGGCCGGACGAGATCCCGCTGCCGCCGACCACACGCCCGATTCAGGTCAACGCCTTGTGTCGTCTGTCCACGCCGAGATATCTGCGGCAGCCCGTCGGACAGCGTCCTCCTGGTCCCGGGCGAGGTTCGTGCAGGCCGCTGCGACGTCCGGCACACAGTCCGGTCCCGCGAGCGCGTCATGCACCCCGGCCTGCAGCCAGTCAGCCTGCTTGTCGTCAGCCTCGGCAACCGCGAGAGCGATGAGCCTTACGGCGGCCACCGTCCCCACCCGGGCCAGGGCCTCTGCCGTCTGTCGGATCACAGCCGTGTCCTCGACGTCCAGCAGCAGCCCCACCAGCGCTTCCGCAGCCTCAGGAACATCAGGGAAGGAAGCAAGGTCGCGCCCGGCACGAGCACGTTGCGTCCACGAAGGAGACGACGCCTCAGCCAAGGCCGCCTCCAACCCACTCATCATCTCTGGCACGACCAGACAATCTCATGCCCCACGAAGAAGATCGGTCCCCGGGCCAAAGCTGCCCACACGCTTGACGAAGAACATAGAGGCACCCCCCCGGCCCGACCGGCAGCATGCCGCAGCGTTTGCCGCCGTGCCCTGCTGACGGCGTCGCGCCCCTTTCCGCCGGGTCGTCCGCACCCACGGAAAAAGACGTCAGGGCTCGTGGTCCAGCCGGCATACCAGCGCAGGACCACCTCCGCGTGCTCGCCCGCAGGCCGGCACGCCAGAGCCCGCGCAGGCCCGCCCTCCGGCGCGTCGGTCGGGCTGCTGCCCGCACACGCCGCGGTGACCCTCCAGAACCACAGTGCCGGGTCCTTGGGTGCGGGTGAGCACGGAGCAAGTGCCGTTCCGGGCCGGCCAGCGGCCCGGGGCAGCGTCCGCCCGGCGGTTGTTCCTGCTGCTGCCCGTCACGCCGGGCACCGGCAGCATACTGACGGGCGCGGCAGACCGCGGCGTCGGCACTCACCCCCCAAGTGATCGGCCCGGCCGTGTCAGCACGAGTCTGAAGACCGGTCAGCACTTGCGCCCGCACACCACTGCGCTGCCGGCGGCGCAGATTGGCCCCGGCCGGGCATGCAAGCATGCGGAAAGCTCCCGGCAGGACGGCTCGGACCCGGCACGCACCCGCCGGCACGCACCCGCCTGCCGGGAGCTTTGCTGCGCCCGGGCCCCGCCCTCACCCCCCCCGGTGGCCCTGCTGCGCACGCAGGCCGGGGAAACCCCGGCGGGTGCCGGCGTGAGGGAGCGCGCGCGGACGTGCCCGGCGCCGGTCACGAGCGCGGGACGGCGGCCGAAGCGACAGCGGTCCGCTCGTGTGCGCGTCGTGCCCGGCTGGCTGCGAGCCGGGCGACAGATGGATCCGGTCGGGACCGCGGCCCGGGGCCGGCCCGGACTCCTTGCGGTGTGCCCAGCCGTGTTCAGCGAGGAGCGGTACCGCCCTCGGACTGGGCGCCCAGGAGGGTGAGCAGTCCGGGGAATGCCTTGTCGATGTCCGCGCGGCGCAGCCGGATGCCCTTGCGGTTGCCGTAGTCGATCTCGTCGACGAGGCCTGCCTCGCGCAGGACCCGGAAGTGGTGGGTCTGGGTCTGCTTGGAGATCGGGAGATTGAACGAGTTGCAGCCCCGTTCGCTGTCGCTGCGGTCGGCGGCCAACTGCGTCATCACCGACCGGCGGTGTTCGTCGGCCAGCGCGCGGAAGACTGCGCCCAGGTCGAGCGCGTCGGCCTTCGGGCCGGCCAGGTTCTTCCCGGTCACGCGGCACCCCCTTCCAGGTACGGCTTGCATCGTACCTCAGGGACGTGCTCCACTGAGGTACGAAACTTTTCGTACCTTGGCCGGGGGGCGCCGCCCCGTGCCGCCGCCCCCCCCTAGCCCCGGCCCGGCACCCGCCGCCGGCCCGCTCCCCGACACCCCCGGAGGTCATCGCCATGAAGAAGCCCGACGTGCTGATAGTCGGCGCCGGAATCGCAGGGCCCGCCCTCGCCTACTGGCTCTCGCGCAACGGCTACCGGCCCACCGTCGTCGAACACGCCCGGCAACTGCGCTCCGGCGGCAGCGCGATCGTCGTGAAGGGGCCCGCGATCCCGGTCGCCGAGCGCATGGGCATCCTGCCGCAACTCCGCGAGCTGGCCACCCGCAACCGGTCGCTGACCCTGCTCGACCCGCACGGCAGGCGGATCCTGCAACTCCCCCTCACCTCGCAGAAGAACCCGACAATCGAGGTGACCCGGGCCGACCTGTCCCGGGTGCTCCATCAGTCGGCGCATACCGGGGCCGAGTTCCTCTTCGACGACACCATCACCGCCCTCGAGCAGGATGAAGGCGGGGTGGACGTCACCTTCCGGCGATCCGCACCACGGCGCTTCGACCTGGTGGTCGGCGCCGACGGGATGCACTCCGCCGTACGGCGCCTGGTCTTCGGACCCGAGCGGCAGTACGCCCGCCCGACAGGCCTGTACGGCGCGACCGTCCCGCTGGAGCCCGGCGCCGTCGAGGACCCCAGTCAGATGACGATGCTGACCGCGCCGGACCGGATGCTGGTCCTGCACCCCTCGCGCACCACCCCGCTGGCAATCTTCACCTTCCGCGCCGCACACCCGGCGCCCCACGACCGCAAGAACACTGCCCTGCACAAGCAGACCGTCGCCGACGCCTACGCCGGCCTGCGGTGGCGGGCACCGGAACTCGTGACAGCCTTCCTCGACCACCCCGCCCCCTTCTTCGACCCCCTGACCACCCTCCGCATGCCCACGTGGTCCCGCGGACGCATCGTCCTGCTCGGAGACGCGGCAGCGGCCACCGCCCTGCTGGGCGACGGCTCCAGCATGGCGATGGCCGGCGCCCACGCCCTCGCCGAACAACTCGCCGCCCGCCCCGGCGACCACACCCGCGCCTTCACCGCCTACGAATCACGCCTCCGCCGCGAGGTGGGTCCGCGCCAGCGACGCGTCGGCCCGCTCTCCCGCCTCCTGCTCCCCCGCACCCGGACCGGCCTCGCCATACGCAACGCCGCCGCCCGCACCATCAACCGCACCATCGCCCGCACCAACCCGACCACCACCCGCCAAACCGCCACCCGCTAGACCGCACCCGCACCCGCACCCGCACCCGCACCGACGGCCACCGACCGGACAGCGGCCGGTGCGCAGCTCCGCGGCAGCACCCGGCCGCACCGGCACCACCATGCACCGGCGTGCCGGCGAACCCGGCGCGGCAGGCCACCGCCCGTGCACCAGACCGGCAGCCATACCCACCGTTCCCGGCGCTCGCCACCACACGGGTACTGCCGCTGATTACACCCCCGCCACGCGCAGGCGAAGTGCCGGACGGACACGGCCGACCAAGGCGCTGCCGACCACCACACACCCGCCTTGCTCCACCACGTCAATCCGCGGATCGGTCTGCGGAACGACGACTTCACCACCCTCGCGGCCTTCGCAGCATTCATCGACACGTCGACGGCCACCTCCTGACGGCAAGCAGCCGTGCCTGGTCCAGAGCATCGGAAACCCATCTGACCCGGGGACTCATCACCCTTATGACCCGCAGGATCACCCGCAAAGGCCCCCGCACCGACTGGTCGAAGAGGACCTGACCACCGGCACAACTTCCGCCGATCGGTGACACGGCCCATGATGCGGTTCATCGCGGTGAGGGTCCCGGCCCGGTCGGCCGAGCCCTGCCGTGCGGGTGGAGGAAGCGACGCTGATGGGTTCGCTGATCGGGGAGTTGGAAATGCGGGAGGCAGCAGCGCGGGCCCGGGTGCGGTCGCCGCCGTCCTCGACGAGTGACGCAACCGCCGGCGCCGCACCGTGCCGGGGGCCGAGCGGGGCGGGCCGCCCACCGGCTAGCATCGCCGAGTTCGTGCCACCCACCGGCCCGGGCATCGCGGCACGGCCTGCAGGGGAGCTGACACGGCATGAGAACGAAGAGCGCAGCGGCGTGGGCGGCAGCGGTGCTGATGCTCGGCGCAGCCGTCGGCGGCTGCGCCGGGCAATCGGACAAGGGACCCTCCGGCAGCAGAGCGAAGCACACGAAGTCCCCCCGCGAAGCGGAGGACAAGCCTGATTCACGGGTCGTGGAGGACGACGACGACCACACCGTCGTCGAACTGTCCGACGGCCGGCAGGTGTCCCTCCGCTTCACTCGCCGCGGCCTGGAGGCACAGCATCGCCACGCCTCTGACGCCGCCTGGTCCGCCCGGAAGACGGTCTATGAGACCGGCACCAAACCGTGCGGCGGTATCAGGGCAAAGGCGTACCGGGACACCGTGTGGCTCGCGGCCGGCTTCGGCGCCCACTGCAGGGACGGCGACGAACCGCAAGAAGTGATCGCGGCCGTCGCCACCGGGGACCTCTCCTCCTGGACCACCGACCCGACCAAAAACAACATGGTCTGGCCGAAGGCCCGCATCCGCGACGGCGGCACCCGAGTGGACTTCGTCGATCCCGGCATGCTGCAAACCACCACGCTCACCTGGCGCAAAGGCTCCGGATTCACCGAGGCGGCCATGAAGCACAAGCCCATCCACCCCTGGTTCGTGGGCCGGTGGCGAGCCACGGACGGCAGCCAGCAGCTGACCCTCCACCAGGTCGAGCCGGGCAGACGGGCACGCGTGGACATCGAGTCCCGCACCGGCCCGCGATGCAAGGGCAGCGCCGTCGTCTCCGGCATCGACCAGCACGACCTGTCCATGCGCAACTTCAAACTCGATCAGGGCACCAAAACCGTCAACTGCCCGCCGCAGGAGACCCAGTACTCCTTCGACGTGAAGTCCCCGCACGGCCCGCTGCGCCTACGCACGATCGGCAACCACCCCAAGACCGTCCTTACCTACGAGCGGGTGGGCTGAGCTTGTCCTAATTCCTTTGTAAGGACCCCGGTGACGTCGGGTAGCTATCACTGGGTGTTCGGGTGCTGGGAGCCGTCATGTCTTTTACGAGCCGGGCCTGCAAGGCCTTCGCTTAGTACCTGTTGTCGTTCCGAACTTGATCGCTGAGTTTCTGCTGGTGGGAGTGGCTTTCCGCCG
>NZ_BMTR01000061.1 GCF_014649775.1 Streptomyces longisporoflavus
AACTTGCCTGCAGCATCATCTGCTTGAGGCGACTTCGAACCTCATTCTGAAACCGTCAGTAAGTCCGATTCTACCTGGAGCCGCCTCACGCCATTTGGTGGAGCCCGTGCGAGAAACGGACTCAACGCCCTGTATGACAGGGCACTCGGGCGCCGATCAGCGCTTCTGGGCGGTGATGTTGAACATCCAGCTGATCCCGAACTGGTCAATCAGCGAGCCCGCCTCGTCGCCCCACACCTGCTCTTCCAGAGGCAACGTTACGGTGCCGCCGGCGGACAGCTTCTCGAAGTAGTCGCGAAGCTCCCGGTCGTCGCCGTCAATGAACACGGCGACGTTGTTGCCTGGCCGATAGGGCGGGTGGCCGGACCTGTCATCGGGATAGTCCCATGCCATCAGCGTGTAGCCGGCGGGAGTGTCTAGACGAGAATGCATGACCTTGTCAGCGTTGGGCGAGTCCGGTGAGCCGAAGTCCGCCGCAGTTCCCAAATCCAACTCGCCACCGAACACCTCCCGATAAAACTCCATCGCCTGGCGCGCGTTGCCGTTAAACGTGATGCACGGGTTAACCTGCGAACCCACTTGACGCTCCTTCGCAATCTGGCCAATCGGGCTGTCCGATCACCGCGAGGCCAAGGTACCGACGAACCATGACACCTGCCATCGTGATTCTGTTGCAGTCCTGGTCCACTAGGGCCTTCTCCAGCCGGTTCCCGCAGCGGTCGGCGGCCTGGCCGAGCAGGGTGATGCCGCCGGCGTTGTCGTGGGCGGATGCGGCCAGCACGCGCCACAAGCCGGAGTAGTAGAACACCGCTGACCAGGACGGCAGACCATATGGGACGCCGCGCCACCGGCAGCCCGTCCGGTTCTGATAGTAGATCGCGTTCACGACCTCCCGGAGGTCGCAAGATCCGGGCTATCCGGTCCTGCTTCCAGGCCGTGATCATCGGCTCGATCAACACCCACTGCTCGTCGGATAAGTCGCTGGGATACGGCTCTCGCTTCACGCCCCGCACCTCGGCATGGACATGCCCGACGGGCTGCCTGTACAGCGATCAGTATCACGATCGAGCGATCACGAACAGAGGAAGATCGAACTTGACCTCCATTCAGACCGGCGCTGGGGCACGATCGACCTGCTGGGCATCTTGAAGTACGCCGAGTTCGGCACCGATTTGGAACAGCCGCCTCGACCTGGGCCTGGAGTTGACCCCCGCAGCGACGGTGCCCGGCCCGCGTGCTACTGAGGGCCGGGGTACTACGGCATCCATCTGACCAGAGCCGGGCGCACGGTGGAGGTGTGGCCGGGCGAGTACGCTGCTGTGCGTACATCGTCCGAATTTCACTCCGCCGCCCCGCCCTTGGCAGTGATCTTCCCCGCGCTTGTCCTGCAGGTGCAGGTCCTCGGGTGAGGACGGCGCTGGCCGGGGAACGGAAGCGGCAGTGCTTCAGAGCATGGGGTTCTCGGCGGCGGCCAGCATGTTCTCGATGAGGTCAGCAGCCCGCGGGGTGCCACCCTCGGCCCGCGTGGCGTCCTGCAACTGCTTGGACCGGTCGACGCGCTACCAGCAGCAGGTGACGTACCAGCCCGCCGATGGAGCTGATCGACCACGTGCGGGAGCTGTCCGGGGGCCCATGGCGGGCGGCCGGCATCAGCAGCGGCGGACGATGTTCTCAACGGGTCGGCCGACCGTCACCCTTTCGGGACTTGTCCCAGGTTACCGACAGTGGGCCTCGGTGCGGAGTTCCCGGCCGGTGACGGGGTCCCGGACAGTCGGCGGTATGCCGCTATGAGCGGGTCGTTGGTGCCGTGCCCGGGTTGTCTGTGAAGCTGATGAATCATCAGTCCGAAAGGCCCACTATGCGAAATGGCTGTCACCCGTTCGCCGCGCATCTTGCGTAATGCCCGCCCGTTGGATGGATCATGACGAGAGCAAGGCGTGGGTTTGTCCCGGGGATCCTCTTGGCCCGCCCTACGAGCAGCGGCGCAGGCGCGGTCTGTATGGGGGGATGGGTCTATACCCCGGCCGCCGCCGGCGGGGTGAAGGCGACCCTGCATGACACGTACCAGTCTGTCGACCTGAGGTATTCGGCCGCTCTGTTCGAAGACTTCCTGGCGGAACTCGGCCGTATCGAGGCCACGTTCGCCTCTTCGGTATCTGGCCCCCAAGGGCGCGGCGCTCGCTCGGGCGGGCTTCGTCGGCGGATCTCCTGTGTATGAGATGCCGGGCCCGCGCAGCCCTATGGAGCCGGCCGACCGGGGAAGCCAGGGGACAGTCGGCGACTCCGGTACGTGGGAGCAGCCTCTGGCGCCCCTTGACCCGCTGGACATGCACTGGGATCCGGAACAGGAACTGGCGCATCTGCTGCACGAGGCCGCGGGAAACGAGTGGGAGGGCGTTCCGGCCCCCGGCGGGCCGGTCGAAGCGGCGCTCGCCGAGTCACTGAGCCGTGAACTGCTGGACGAGCTGCGCCCGCTGCGCGCCGTGCTACCGCCTCGCAGACGCCGCGCGCGTTCACGTTCTCGTTCTCGTTCGCGTAAGCGCGGGGGCGGTGCCCTGCATAACATGAGCCTTTTCCTGGCGGGGCTGGCTGCTGTCGTCGTGTTCATGGTCTGTGTCTTCGGCGGCATGGTCAGCTATGACCCGCTGAGTCACCTGGCGAGGTACCGGACCTCCGCCAACGCGGGCTGGTGGCCTCTTCTTGTCTACGGTCCGTGGCTGGTCGCCAGTCTGTCGATTCTGCGTGCTGCCCTGCACCGGCGCCGTGCCGTCCACTCCTGGGCGGTTGTCCTGGTGTTCTCCACCGTTTCCATGCTGCTGTGCGTCGCGCAGGCCCCGCACACACTGATCGACGCGGCAGCGGCGGCGCTTCCCGCCCCGGCCGCACTTGCCTGTTTCCAGCAGCTCGTACGGCAGATCACTCTCACCCGCCCTCCGCGCCAGGCCAATCCACGCCACCGCACCCGCCCCCGCCTCCGGCCCGGCCCTCCGGCCGCATCCGCAAACGCGAAAAAGGTGTGAGCGGGCCCCTGCCCGCCACCGAGGCGGAAAGTCCGGTCGTCCGTTGGCGGGCGGGGGAGGGCGGTGCGTCAACTCCGGGACGGTGCCGGTCAGGGGCAGGGGTTGAGCGATGCAGCCGTTTGGAGGGTTTGGTGACTGGGGCAGCGGGGTGCTGGGCAGGTGCCGGGTGCCGTTCGGCGGTGTTCGTCCCCCGCGGGCCGCCGGACGGCACGGCCCGCCCATGGCAGCCGGGAAACCACCCGGGCGGGGGGCGGTGTCATTTCTTTTGGATGTGACGAGGATCCGGCTGCGGGATGCACCGTGGGGCGGGTGCCGTGGAAAGGTAGGGCATGGACAATCGTCCCCCACAGGTCGCAACTTGGGTGGAGGAGCACTATCGGGCCTATGTGCGGCACGTGCAGACCTGCAGCCGGTGCAGGCCGGGACGGTGTGCCGCCGGTCAGGCCCTGTGCCGCGCCTACCTGGCGGCCCTGGCCGGCGATGAACCGGCCGGCACTGAACCGGTGGACCGGCCCTGAGCCCTGTGCCCTGGGTGCGCGGGTCTGCGTTGTCGGGCTGTGATGTGAGCGGGCCTCACGCAGCCCGGCCGTCTGTGCTCCACGATCCGGCGCGGGGCAGCCGGCGAGCCCTGCGCCCCGGGGCAGGCTGGTCTTGGCCGTCGTGGGCCGGCGCGGGTGCTGTCATGGGGGAGCATCCGCCGGTAATCCGGTCCGCTCCCGGGGGTCTTGGGTGATCTGGTCGGGCCGGCGGCCGGGCGGGTCTGCCCGGACCGCCGGCGGGCGGGTCGCTGGGTTACGGGTAGCAGTGATCTCGCTTGTCCGGCGGGCGGGTCGGGGGCTCGGCGGGGTTCTGCGCCGTGTCGTATCGGTGTGCTCGCCCGCCGCGCCATTGCACCTGTGCCGGGTCGTCGAGGAGCGTTCCCGCTACGGGCAACCCGGCGGATCGCAGGAAGGAGATGACGTCGGCGTCGGAGTGTGCGAGTCCGAGGATCTTGCCGTGCACGGTCACCCGGCGTCCTCCCGTGCCCGAGGGTGGGTGGACCACGGCCGGGACCCCGTGGCTGCCCGGTGCCGCACGCGCAACGGGCGGCGCCTGCCCGCGGGAAGGCCCGGAGGAAGGGGGTGGGTCTGGGTGCCCGGATGCGGTGCGGAGCTCTTTCACGCGGACAGAACCGTGGCCAGGGCGGTGACGATCAGGGCGCAGGCCAGGCCGGTCAGCAGGTGGTGAGCCGTTGTTCCACGGCGGCGCGGGGCTGTGTCGTCTTCGAGGAGACAGCTGCACAGGCCGTGCTGCTCAAGGACGGGGGAGTCGAGCCAGTAGGCGGCGGACAGCTCGGCCTGCGGCCGGGGAATCGGGGCATCGCTCATGTCCCGGCAACGAGCCGGGCGGCCGCCGGGTGCAGACCGCTCCTCGGATCTTCACATCCTCCTCACAGTCTTGCTGCATCTGGATTCGCCCGAGGGCCGGAAGGGAGTCGTTTCGGGCGAGGACCCTGCCGGGGGAAGTGCCTGCCGGGCGGTCGCTGCAGCGGTCTTGCCGTGTGCAGTGCCGAGCGCCGCAAGCCGGATAGGTCCGGGCCCGCGAAATTTGCCACGGCCCCTCACGGAACTGGCTTGTCCCGGCGTGCGGTTGCGGCCCGCGGCTCGTACGGTCGGCTGCGGGCGCCCTGACAGGCGGCGCGCCATCGGCGGCCCCGCGGCCACTTCGCACGTACGCGGGGCCGCTCACCTCGTGTGGCCGGCTCTGGGGCGCCGGGCCCCGACGTTTTTCGCTGTCGGTGGTGAGCCCGGCCGAGTGGTACAGCGTGGGCCTCGGCTGAGCGGTACAGCGTGGGCAGAGGCGTGCGACGTCGTCCGCTCGGGGGCGGGAGAACACTCCGGGGTTTTGTCATGCCCCCGGGCCATCGCGCGCATGACGCCGCTGGTGGATCCGCCTTCGAGCGAGAACGGGGCGTGACAGTGAAACCGCGCTCCCGGATTGCTTCCGCGGATTGTTCCTGGTTTCGCTTCGGGACGGGGCGCCGTTTGCCGACGGGCACGAAGTGGCCGGGGGTCTACGCCACGGCGCTTCGGATGCCGAGGGTGACGAGGATCGCCGAGGTGGCCTTGGCGGCAGCTTGTTTGAAGCGGGGCTGGTGCAGGGCGGGTGAGGCACGCAGGGCGAGGAAGGTCCAGGCGGCGAGCCAGAGTGCGATCAGCAGTGCGTGGGCGGTGGCCAAGGTGAGGATCTGGCTGCCGAAGGGCTGATGGGGTGCGATGAATTGCGGGACCAGGGTCAAGTAGATGGCTGCCGCCTTCGGGTTGAGGACGTTGGCGAGCAACGCCTGGGCGTAGACGGAGTCCGGCCCCTTCGGCAAGTGTGGGCGGGAGGGGGCGGGCGCCGCGTTCGGCGTGGCGGAACGCCATGTCCAGATGCCCAGTCCGATGAGGTAGACGGCGCCGATGAGCTTGAGGGTGGTGAAGGCCAGGCTGGAGTGCATGACCAGGGCCGACAGGCCGGCTATGGCCAGGATGGCGTGGACGTACAGGCCGGTGACTGTGCCCAGGATGACGGGAAGAGCCTGGCGGCGGCCGCTGTCGATGACGTGTCGGATCAGCAGGGCCAGGCTGGCTCCGGGGGTAGCGATCATGGGGAGGATCGCGACCAGGAATGCGGCGACGGCGTAGGGATGGACCATGAGGCCTCCGGTTCGTGCGAGCGGGGATCAGAGCGCGGTGCGGTAGTGCGCGGTCAGGCGCCGTCGTCGGACAAGGTGTGGAGCCCGGGGCCGGAGGGCTGGTGATGGTCCGCGGTCTGGTCGCCCTGCCGGGCATGCGCAGGGTCCAGTTGACGGCCCGGTTTGACGCTCGGCGCACCCGCGGCGAAGGCCCGGGCGGCCGGGGTGCGGGCGTGGCCCGGGAGAGCGGCGGCGGCTTGCGGGTGCGCGTCGGGTATGTCGGCCGGTTGTCCGGGTTCTTCGGGCGTGCCGCAGTCGGGCAGAGGGTGGTGGAGTTCGGCCGGCGGCTGGTGGAAGGCGATCAGTGCGATCTGCGCGAGGGTGCGGGTCTCGAGGCGTTCCTCGTCGGGCGGCCAGGGTGGGTGCAGGCGCATCCCGGGGTGGTGGTGCCGGCAAGGGGAACGGCCTGAGTGGCGGGGCTGTGATCGGGCGCCATTGCGAAAAGGGCCGTGCGGCAGGCCGGTCGCGCGTTGTGGTTTCCGTGTGGGGGGAGATCCGTCGCAGGGACGGTCGGTCAGGATCCGGGCTGCGTCCTCGTGCTCGGCCTCCCGGGGCATGATCGGCGATGCCCCGGCGGCCTGGAGCGCGTCAACCGGAGGGGGCAGGGCTCGCCAGTAGTCCGTGACGCGGGCCGTGCGTCGGGCTGCCCTCTCGCCGCCGTCCGCGTGCAGCTCGCTGATCTGTGAAAGCAGCGTCATTCCGCAGTCGCCTCCGATGGCGATCTCAGCCGCTGACCTGTGTCATGCCAGGTGTCTCCACCCACTCCAGGACCTAACGGAAATTTTTTGATGTTCCGTTAGGAACCTTAGGGCGTGCGCAGGGAGGTGATCAAGGGGCTGACGGCCGGACGCCGAACGGCAGCCGTTAGGTTGAGGTGCTTGTGTCTCCGCACGGCGCGTGCCGCACGGGGTTGAGGCCGGCCCCGGGCGAAGCAGTCGGCCCGTGCATGCCCCTCGTTCGGGAGCTTCTTCGGCCGGGCCTGTGCGGCGGGCGCCTCGGGACTCGACGGGAGCCTATGCGCGGCGAGCACCGGCTCCGGGTGTACTCCTCGTCCGGGCCGCTCACCGTACGGGAGCGCTGGTCCGGCGGCCCCGCTGGTGATGTCGTCGCTCGCGGTAGCCGTCGGGCGCGTGGTCGGCCAACGCTTTTTGCTCGCCGCGGCTGCCCGGGCAGTTCGCGTGGGTGGCCGGTGCGTGGTCAAAGCAGCCGGTTGCGCGGGGACGGGCGGAACCGGCTGTGCCAGGGCCTCGTGTGCGAGGACCTGCGACGGCTCTTCGTCGCCGAGCGGGCCTGCGGGCCGCCCGGACCGGCTTACCGAGGGGCGGTCGGGCCGGTCTGGGCGGCCAGCTCCTGTTCCAGGCCGTCGAGGAGCACCCGGAGGCCGAACTCGAAGGTCCCCTCGGGAGCGGCGGCATAATCGGCTGCCGCCCGGGTTTCCAGCCGGGCCCGCAAACGTGGATAGCGCACGGCGATCTCCCGCGCCTCGGCCATGGCGTGCCGGAACTGCTCTTCGGTGCTGCTTTCGCCCGGGCTGCCCCGGCGCGTGAGGGAAGCGGTCGCGGCGGCGCCGGTCGCGTTGCCCAGTACATAGGTGAAAACAGCGCCCGCCGCCTGGTCGCACTGGGCGGCGGTGAAGCCGGCGGCCTCGTAGAGGGCAAGGCTGCACTCGTCGTGGCGGGCCTTGCCCTCGCCGTAGACGAGGTGCGCGGCGAGGACCTGCACCAGCCATGGATGCCGGGCGAACATCGCATGCAAGTCGGTGGCCATGGCGGTGATGGCGGCGCGCCAGTCGGCCGCCCCGGGGTCGGGCAGCGTGAGCTCGTTCCACACCTGGTCGGTGGCGAGCAGGACGAGATTGTCCTTGCTCTTGACGTGCCAGTACACGGCGGTGGTGGCCGAGTCGAGCCTGGTGCCCAAGGCGCGCATGTTGAGCCCCGCGAGCCCTTCGGCGTCCAGAAGCTCGACGGCGGTGCGGACGATCTGGTCCTGGGTCAGCGTGTCGCGTGCCATAGCTACACCGTACGCAGTACTTGCACAAAGTTCAAGAAAGTACTTGCACGGTGTTCAAGTGTGGTCCTACTGTCTTCCCGGACAAGCGATTGAACAAAGTACAAGTCACGGGAGGGCCAGTGAACATCCTCGTCGCCGTCATACAGTTGCTCGTCGCCGCAGCCTTTGTCAGCATCCCGGTGGTCCGCCACCGCTTCGGTCCCGCCGCAAAGGCCGCCGCGGTGGCCGAGCTGCGACGCCAGCAGGTCCGCCCCGAGGTGCTGGAGGAAAACAACCTCCGATTCGACGCCGGCGGGCACGAGACCGCGGCCCCCGTGGCCGTAGCCGCCGTGATGACCGCGAGCGCCGCCGTGAACTTCGCGGGCGCCGCTCCGGCCCAGGTAATGACCTGGATATTCTCTTCGCTGGTGCTGCTGATGAACGCGGTGATCGTCTACAGCAACCTCACTGCGGTGAGGTCCGTGGAAGCCGCCTTCCGCCGCAAAGAAGACCCCGAGCTGGCCCGCATCGACGTCGGGCCCTTCCTCCAGGCCGCGCGGGACGCCTTCCCTCCCTGGGTGCGCGCCCAGACCTATGTGCGTAACGCCGTGGTCTTCGGCGGCTCCGCCGTCGCGCTGGCCGCCGTCACTGTGATGTGACCACGCCTGGGAGCAGGGCCTTCGCGATGCCAGGGGCCTCGCGAAAGCCCGGAGGCGTATCTGCGGCCGCATGCGCGCCCGGGCCGACGCGGCAGGCCGCCCGCACGCCGGCCCTGCTCCTCCTGTGTCAGTCCGCGCGCCGTATGAACAACCACCGGCTGTTGCGAACGGCCCGAGGTTGCCCCGCCCGGGCGACAGGGAGAGATCTCTGCTCCTGCCTGTCCCTGTCCGCCCTGCAGCACATCACAGGCCCGGCTGCTGCCCGTTCCGCCTGACCGGCGCCCTGCACGCACCGCCGGGGGGCGAGTGGCTCTTCCGGAAGGACGGGCGTCCTTCCGCCGGGCGGCGCCGGCCGACCTCGTCAGCTGGTCGTCGCCCACTGGTGGGTGCTGCCCTGGTGGACCGCGGCGTAGATACGATCGCGCAGCAGGTTGGCTTCCTGGTCGGTGAGGGTGCGGTCCAGGTGCCGCAGGACCACTTTGAGCAGGACGTTCTTCTGGTCCGGGCCGGCGCCCAGCCGTTCCAGGGCCTGCGGCGGGAGTTGCGTGTACGGCGTCTCGGCGAGGATCTCGACCGACTCCACGCAGTCGGCGTCGGGGCCGAGGGCGTCGCGGACCCGGTCTCCGAAGTCTTCGGCCAGATCGTCGCGGTCGACGGCGACGGACAGGTCCCGGCGAACGGCGGGCATGGCGGACACGGGCCGGTAGGGGGCCAGGTCGGCCATCTGGGCAGCAACGGATGGTTCGACCGAGCGCAGGATACGGATGTCCGGGATGCCCTTGAGCAGCATGAGTATCCGGTCGAGTCCCATACCCAGGGCGAGGCCGCTCCACGAGGCGTCCAGACCGGCCCGCTCAAGTACCCGGGGGTGTGCCAGGCCGCATTCCGCCACCTCGATCCATTCGCCCTCGCGATTCACGTCCACCTGGCGGCCAGAGAGGGTGTAGGGGTGGACGCGGTCCTCGTGGCGGTGCTCCGCCCCGGGAAGGAGCGCTCGGAGGAGGGTCGTGACCATCTGGTCCAAGTCGGCCGTCGTCAGCGGGGCCGGGCGGCGGGTGAGGCGCCACAGGTCAAGCTGATGGGGCGTGCCAGTGTGCAGGCGGTCGATGCTGTCGCGGCGGTAGACCAGCCCGGGGCAGACCAAGAGAACGTCGTCGGCCGCATCCGCGGCCAGGGCACGCAGCGCGGCCGGGATCAGCGCGCTGGAATGGCTGCGCAGCATCCGCCGGTCGTCGACGTAGCGGGTGTAGCGGGCGTCTCGGGTGACGTCGTCGGGGCGGTAGCCGAGGTTGTCGTAGTTGTCCTCGACGGTGACCATGCGCTCGCCGCGCCACCAGCGGACCTGGGCGCCCCAGCGCTCGGCCAGCGCGTCGACGGCGCTGCCCACAACGTGTTGGAGGGCGTGCGGTCCGGCGGCAGGGTCGCTGAGGTCCCGGATGGACAGATCACGGGCGAGTTGTTCGGCGGAAAGGTGAGCGGGCATGTCGGCCTCCTGGCCCAGAGCGGTGACGGGGTGTCATCCACCCCCCAGCCCCTGGGTCTGACCGCTTGACGGGCCGGCCGGCTCAGCTCTGGAGACCTGGCGAAGTCGGCCCCCTGCGGCACCCTTCGGGGGCCAGGGGGCCGGTAAATCGGCGAACGATCGCTACGACGGCCACGCCAGGACTATAGCCGGTCGCCGGCGCCTCGCCTCGCTGTTTTTGGCACAAGGCATCGCGCCGCCGGCGGGGCAGTTCGAAGCGCCGGCCCTCGCCGCAGCCCAACTCCCCCTGAGGCACGCGCCGGCCACGGTCTCCCACCGCCAGCGGCCGCCCGGATCCTTAGGACGGGCCGGCCGGGCGGCCGGGACGGTTCAAAGGTGCTGACCGCGATAACGGGTCGATCTGCATGCAGCGTTCCGCGTCCGCTGCCCCCTCACACCAGACCAACGTGCCGTTCGGGCGCGGCGAGGACGCACCACGAGGTACACCCACGGGACGGTGGAACTGAGTACGGGGCGGCCCTGTGCTACTTCGCGGCGGTGCCGCCCACCAGGGGCTGCGTGCGGGCGGCCGGTGCACCGGTGCGCTCGGTTTCGTCCTGTACGAGCAAGGAAAGCAGTGAGGCCACGGGCAGGCCGGCTTCGGCGGGATGGCGCAGCACCTTGTCGGGATCGACGCGGTAGATGTTCGTACGGCCTTCGCGGGTGTGTGAGAGATACCCGTCCTGCTCCAGGTCGGAGATGATCCTCGACACGGCACGCTCGGTGAGCCGGCAGTGGGCGGCGATATCGCGGATTCGGATGTTCGGGTTGTCGGCGATGGCCGCCAGCACGCGCGCGTGGCTGGTGATGAACGTCCATCCGGTGTGGGACTCAGGGACTGCTGCCATAGCCCTACTTTAGGCGACGCCGGTTGCCGGAAGCGTTTTACATGACATGATTTTCCGGTAACTGGCGGCGCGCTCCCGCGCGGGAGATCCACAGAAGGAGCTTGAGGTGTCCCGGAACGAGGCCGTCTTGTCGACGTGCACGAGCAGCACCAGCGGAACGCCTGCCCGGGTGCAGATCACTGCGCACGCTTCGTGCGGTCCCGGGGTCGACATACAGACGGCGGGGCCCGGCGCCGAGAGGCAGTACGAGTACCGCGGGGCCCGGGTGATTGCCGCTGCCGGCGAGTACGACATGGGCTCGATCACCTCGCTGCGTCAGGCGCTGCACACCGCGGCGGGTCAGTACCCGAAGGTTGTCCTCGACGCCTCCGCCGTCACCTTCGCCGACTCGACGTTCCTGAACATGCTGATCCTTGCCCACCAGAGGGGAACACTGCGCGTCGTCGCACCCTCCGCACGGGTACGACGCCTTTTCGAGATCACTGGTGCCGACAGCTTCTTGGAGATTCGACAGACGATTGAGGAAGCGGCCGCCTGGTAACCCTCCGCGCTTCGGCAGCCTTCTGCAGAGCTGCACGCCGACAGCCGCGACCATGGAGGCGGGGCGATCGACGGCTCTCTTTGACGGGCCCTGGTCACCGGCTTTCCCTTCCCGGAGTCGCCATCGGCGGCCCGCCCGGGCGCCGGAGATCGGCAGCCACATTACGCAACCCTGCCAGTCGGCGGACACGCTGCCATCAGTGACCACCCGGTGCCGCCAGGACCGGCGACAGCACCCCCTGGATCATCAAGGACAGGGGCAATGAGCTCTTTCCAACCTCAGGCTGACGCGTGGTGGTGAAGGACGAGGACGGCCTTCACCACGTCGGTGATGCGGTTGGTGCTGCAGCGGAGCTTCCGCAGGAGCCGCCAGCCCTTGAGGGCGGCCATGGCCTGCTCGCCGAGGCAGCGGATCTTGGCGTGGGTGGTGTTGTGACGGCGCTTCCATCGCTTGAGACGGCGGCCCCGAAACGGGACTCGGACGGTTCCGCCGGCACCTTGATACGCCTTGTCAGCCCAGCATTTGAGTCCCGCTTCAGCGAGGGCTTCGATGATCCCGTGCTGTCGCGCGGCGGTGAGGTCGTGAGTGGAGCCAGGCAGCGCGGGCGAAGCCCAGAGCAGTCGGCCGAACGGGTCGGTGAGGACCTGGACGTTCATGCCGTGGCGTTTGTGTTTCCCGGAGTAGTACGGGGTGTCGGCGGCAATCCGGTCGATCGGCAGCAGGGTGCCGTCGAGGATGACGAACGCCTTCGCCCGGATCGCCTTCATCGCCTCGGCCAGGGACGGGGCGAGGGTGGCCAGGATGTCGACGGCCTCGCGTATGTAGCGGAAGGCGGTCGCGATCCCGATGCCGAAACCGGCCGTGAGCTGTGCGTAGGTGTCACCGCACCGCAGGTGGGCCAGGGCCAGCAGAGCCTGTCGCGCTGCGGGAAGCCGCCGCCACCGCGTGCCGATCTCCCTCCGTCTGGCTGTCAGTTGCCCGGTCAGGAACCGCAGGGTGCGGGTAGACAGATCGATCGACGACGGGTAGACAAGCACACGAAGCTCCTGGCGAACACGGGTGATCTTGGTCGAGAACCCATCTACCAGGAGCTTCCTTCATGCCCACCGCTGGGCTGCCGACCCAGCCTCCCGGCAGGTTGGACGAGGTGCACGGAATCGATGGCGCTCAACGCTGACCACCCACGGCCTGGCCACTCAGCTACCAGCGGGGCCAGATGAGCTGCCGAGCTGCCAGTGAGCAATGGGGGCGCCAAACGGAACGATCAGTCATATCCCTCATTCGCAGAGCATGTCCACCCGCTATCACGCACCAACTCGTTGGTGCGATCATCACCACATGAAGATCGATTTGCGTCGCATCAGTGCGGTGGTTGTTCTGCTCGTCGGCATGTCCCTGGCCGTGTGGGCCGTCATCGGACCGCCCCAGGACTGGACGGGCAGCATGTGGTGGGCTCGTGCGGGACTGTGTGCGGGAGGTCTTGGACTGGTACTCCTCAGCGCGCAGCTGATGTTCCCGATCAACCGCAAGAAGGACAGGGACGCCGACCGGGACCCAACGTCCGCATGGGGATCCCTGGCCGGGCCGCTGGACGACCTCTTCTGAAGGACCAGGGCGAGAGCGGGCGACGTACGAGTCTTCACGCGTACCGCATACGGCCCTGAACACGGCAAACGCGAAGGAAGATGATGCTGGTCAGAGCCCGTGGTTGGCGGCATGGGAAACCCAGACTGACCGTAGCGCGGGTTCACGGCACTCCCGCCGCTCTCGCCGCAGACGACATCAAGTGCTGGGCCGACAAGGCATATCAGGGCGCGGGTCCTGCTGTCCGTGTCCCGATCCGGGGCAAGAACCTGCGCGGCTGGCGTCGTCGTCGCAACCGCGATCACGCCAAGATCCGCAGCTCAGAGAACGCGCCATGGCAACCCTCAAGTCCTGGCGGCTCCTGCGGAAGCTCCGCTGCAGCACCACGCGGATCACCGCCGTCGTCCGGGCCGTCGTCGCCCTCGAACTCACCACCTGATCAAGATGGAAAAGGCTCAATGAGTCATACCGGCCCCGGAGGCCATGAACCCGAACCAGGCTCTGCAAGGAAGGCAATGGGCGACCCCCGCCGCGGACCGATCAGACCGCCCGAGGGCTTTCCCGGTGGGCTTGGTTGCGGGTGGGATGATCCCGCGATGGCCGACGCGACTCGGCATCGGGATCGTTCCGGACAGCCCCGTCGCCGGGCTGGGCCCGCGCTGCTTCGGCGCATTGGTGACTGCCGTGCGCCGCGAGGGCGCGGCCCACAAAGGACCGCGGCCGAACGCGGGTCCCCTGTCTCCGGAGGGCCGGGTCCTGCTGGTGATGGCAGCCCGCCGAGTGGTGCAGGCGGGCAGGGCGTTGGACGCGCGGTGGTCTGCTCGTGGTGTGCACCTGCTGACGTCGAGCGTTCCCTGAACAGAGGCAGGACCCTCGCACAAGCCACCCTGATGTACGGCCAGTTCAACTGGAGGAGGATGCGATGGCCCTGACGTATCTCGCTCCGCCCGGGCAGCGAAACGAGACGATCCGTATTGCGGGGCCGGGGGTGCTGCCCTAGACTCACGACGAGCCGAGACGGACCGTCTTGTTTATTGGGGGTGAAGCGCGTCGTGGCAACTGCGAGAGTGTGGCTCATTACCGGTGCATCCCGCGGCCTGGGCCGGGCCTTTGCCGAGGCTGCCCTGG
>NZ_BMTR01000062.1 GCF_014649775.1 Streptomyces longisporoflavus
AACTTGCCTGCAGCATCATCTGCTTGAGGCGACTTCGAACCTCATTCTGAAACCGTCAGTAAGGGGTCACCCCTTGGACGAACTCGAAGAGCAACTGGTCAAACAGCTGGCGGAAGTGCGGGCCGAGCGGGACGAATCGCCTTCGCCGAACGCGTCCTTGAGCGGATGACCGGGCAGCTCGCCGACGAACGCGCCCGGGCTGCGCCGACGCCCGGGCAGGTGGGCGGCCGGCCGGTAATGCTGATCCCGCACCGCGAGCCGGGAGTGCCGGGGGCCGCTTCACCATCCGTCTGTGACCTGACCTGCTGCCCGCGGCAGCGCGGCGCGGGCGTAACCATGGTTCCCCCGGCGGCCGTTGGAAGGGTGTGACGAAAACCAGAAAGCACGCCGAGGGCACCTGCCCGTTTGTCTGCCGGTGCCGTCTGCCGCTGTCCACGCGGACCGTCTGCCACCTCGCCGGTCTGCGGCGTCACCGGAATGGACCCCGTCCGGCGCCCCGGAACCGGTGTGCGTCAGGGCTGGATGGTTTCCAGGTCCTCGAGGAGGCCCGGGTGGGCAGGCTGCCATCCCAGGGCATCGCGGGTACGGGCGCTGGACGCCGGCTGGTCCAGGGCGAAGATCGGGCCGAACGGGCCGAAGTTCTCCTGCGGGACCTCCTGGACCGGCAGGCCCAGTCGCCGGCCGATGACTGTGGCGATGTCCCGCACCGCGTCGCCCTCGTCGGCGACGGCATGCCAGGCCGTTGCGGCCGGTGCGGACTCAAGGGCCAGACGGAACAGGACGGCTGCGTCGAGTGCGTGCACGGCCGGCCAGCGCTGGGTGCCGTCGCCCGGGTAGCCGGCCACCCCGGTGCGGCGCGCCTGCTCGGTCAACAGGCCGGCGAATCCGCCCCGGCCCTGGTTGTGGACCGTGCGCGGCATGCGCACAGCCGTGCTGCGCACACCGCGCGAGGCGAGGTCCAGCAGCGCATTGACCGAACGGCCCCGGCCGCCCACCGGCCCGTCGGTCGGCAGCGGATCGGCCTCGGTGGAGGCACGTCCGGGCACCCACGGCGTGCCGGAGACCGTGACGATCGGGCGGTCGCTTCCGACGAGTTCCTGCCCCAGCGCGTTGAGAGCGGCGCTCTCCTCGGCGATGGCCTGCGCGAGAGCGTTGGCACTGCTGTAGTCGCGTCCGAACGCCAGACTGATCACGCCGTCGCACTGCGCTGCGCCGGACCGCAGGACGCCGAGGTCGGCCAGGTCTCCCCGCAGCACCTTGGCACCAGCGCTTTCAAGGGCCTGCGCGGAGCCGTCCGAGCGGGCCAGTGCGAGAACGGTGTGGCCGTTGCCGAGAAGTTCGGCGACGACGGCGGAGCCGATGGTGCCGGTACCGCCGGTGACGAAGACATGCATGAGCCCTCCCTGAAAGTGATGGGACCATTGTCCCATCACTGACCATACACCGAGCGACGGGACAGGTGTCCCATCGCCTATCCTGGTCGCATGGCTAGATGGCAACCGGGGGCGACCCAACGACTCGTCGTTGCGGCCGTCGACCTGTTCACCGAGCAGGGATACGACGCCACCACGGTGACGCAGATCGCCGAGCGCGCCGGCGTCACCAAGAGCACCTTCTTCCGGCACTTCTCCGACAAGCGCGAGCTGCTGGTCGCCGGCCAGGAGACGCTCAGCAGGCTGCTCGCCGAGGGCATTACCGAGGCCCCTGCGAGCGCCAGCCCGCTCCAGGCGGTGGCAGCCGGTCTCGAGCGCGCATCGAGTGCCATGGGACCCGCGAACCGTGAACTCGGCCCCCGCCTCAAAGCAGCCGTGGCAGCCAGCACCGAACTGCAAGAGCGCGACGCCCTCAAGAGCGTCGGTCTGGCGGCCGCCATGACAGCCGCGCTCATCGCCCGCGGCGTCCCCGACTCGACCGCGCACCTCGCGGGCGAGCTGGGAGTCCTCGCGTTCAAGCGGGGATACGCCCAGTGGTCCGAAAGCGATCGTGAGGACACAGAAGGGCTTGCGCCACACGCACTGGCAGCCCTGGAAGACCTGCGTGCGGCAACTGCATCGCTGGGCTGATCCATGCGCAGCCCGGCTGCCTGCGCCACGGGCACTGTGGCGCCCGTCGACTGCCTCCCGGACACCCTGCTCTTCCTGGCAGACCTCCAAGCGATCGCTGTCAGATGGCCTGCTGCGCAGACGGTCACCCGGGACCGGCGTGAGCACCCCGAGAGCCGGTCACGCCAGCCCTTGGACCTGTGATCTCGAGTTGGCCGGAGGCTCAGTGCGCAGCAGTGGCAGGAGGACTGCCATCGTGCGCACCGTGCCCGGCCGTTGAACAGCTGCTGCTCGTTCTTGTTGCTCGGGAAGATCCGCAGCTCCCTCGGACCAGAACAGCACCACCTATTGGCCCGAACCGTCTCCGCCGTCTGGACAGCGACCGAATGCAACACCGCCGTCGTCAGGCACTGCGCGCCAACGAAGCGTCAATGTTGCTTCTGGATGGTCATCAAGGAGTCAGCGTGTTGGCACGGAGAAGTGCGGATCCCAGCGGGGTGAGGCTGTGCAGCACGGATGTGGCGTGCTGGTGGCTGACGATCAAGCCGGCGTCCCGTAGGGCGGTGGCGTGCTGGCTGACGGATGACGCCGAGACTCGGGTTGCGCGGGCGACTTCCCCGGTAGTGGCGCCGGTGGCGACGGCGCGCAGGACAGCGGCGCGGGTGCGTCCGAGCAGGGTCGACAGGGGTGCGCCGGAGCCGAGGCCCTCGGGAGGCGATGAGCGGTGGGGCTCATGACTGAGGGGGTAGGCCAGGACGGGATCCAGCGTGTTGTCGCCCAAGGTCACCGGGGTGCCCCAACAGAAGTAGGACGGGAGGAGGAGGAGCCCGCGGCCATTCAGGTACAGGTCGCGGTCCTTGGGATAAACGGTGTGCAGGACGGGGGGCTGCCAACGTAATCCGGGGCCCAGGTTCCGAAGGAGCCCCTCGATCCCGTTGTCGAGCATGGCGCGGGCGCGGGCAGACCGTTCGGCTTCGATGCGCGCCTGGATTTGGTCACTGTGCGGGGCTATGACCCTGGCGTGGTAGACGCGCATCGCCTGTACCAGGTCTTCGCGTAGGCCCTGCTCGGCCAGGCGCGGCGCCCAGGCGGGGGCCCCGTTGGTGCGGGCGAGGATGCCGACCTCCTCGAGGACCCGGCGCCGTGGCGTGGCCAGGATGGCCTCCAGACCGGCTTCGAGTCCTTCGGCGGTCTCGGGTGGGGTGAGGAAGTCAGGGAAGTAGGAGGCGCGCGGGACCAGTGGTAACAGCAGCGTGCGCAGGGTGCGGGTGAGGGCCGCGGAGTGCAGCCGGGCGCGGGCGTCGTAATACCAGCCCGCGTGGGCCCAGCGACCGTGGCGGGTTTGGAAGCGGTGCAGGCTCATGCAAATCTCCCACAGCGCATCTGGTGCGGCCGCAACGCGGGTCCGGGCCAGGTCGGCGTCGGTGAAATGGATCCGGAGCATTCGCTTCCCCCTTGTCACCTGGGCTTTTCATGCACGGCCAAAAGCCCTGGATGACCAGTCTCGTGTCAGTGATGCTCAGGTTCAACGCGGCGCGAGGGACGAGAGACCCACCGCACCACCGCCGAGCCGGCAGGACCCAGTGCATGGCCCAGTAGCCACAAGAAACGGGGAGGACCCATGAGACTTACCCGGGCAAAGTACGCAGGCGCCTTGGTTGCCGCAGCCTTGGGAGCGACGGTGTTCGCCGCCGCACCCGCATCGGCAGCCAGCGATTCATGGAAGCGGGACTGCTCTGACGACACCACCTACGAGGCTAAGGTCGACAAGCACAAGGCTACAACCACGAAGAGGAACGACGGCGATTGCCAGGGCCTTGCCTACGTGCGGATCAAGGTGGACGGGGACTGGTTGAGCTGGTCCGATGGCAGTAGTGGGACGGCGACGAAGCGAAGCCCTGTGTACGAGATCCAGGAGTCTCAGCACAAGGACTGCAACTGCGCCACGGCCAACTACGTCAACCTGAAACCGTAGACATGCGGCTGGGTTTTCTCCTCCAGGCCTCTCCCAAGCGGTCAGCCAGAGGCGGAGGAATGGCTTGGGACCTGTAACGGCCGCTGCGGGTGAGGTGACGTGCGACCGTGCCTGATCATGATGAGGCCACAGGTTCAAATCCTGTTACAACGGCTTCTTAGCCGTTGTTAGACCCACGCGCACAGAGACCCCCAGTTCGTGAGGACTGGGGGTCTCTGGTGTCTGTGGCGTGATCCAACACGTGAGACACAGTTGCCGTGTCCCGCAATTGAGACGACTGGGCGCGAGCCGCACGGCGCCGTATGGATCATGCAGTTGACCGGGTCCCGGTCCCGAACCGCTCAGGCGCCGTGCGTGTGCACGGCCACGGTCAGCTGTCAGCCGATCTCCATCTGGAGAACTACGCGGACCGCATCGAGGAAATGCACCAGGCGCTGGCGCACATGGGCCGCACGAACTACCACTGGGCCATGGACGCAGTGATCGACCATTACGTCGACTCCGGCAGCACGGCGCCGGCTCTCGTGGTGTTCCAGACTGAGGGCGGGCCCACCAGCCGGGCCGCCGCGGAACGCTTTTTGTGCAAAGCGGCCCGCCTCCCGCTGATCTGGCAGTTCATCGGCTTCGGCGATCCTGACGACAACGAGTTCCGTTTTCTGCACAAGCTCGATGAACTCGCCGTCCCCGGCAAGCGGATCGTCGACAACGCCGGGTTCTTCCACGCCGGCCGGGATCCGGGCGCCATGAGCGACGGAGTGCTCTACGACCAGCTGCTGCAGGAGTTTCCCGACTGGCTGGCCGCTGCTCGCGCCCTCGGAGTAGTCGACGCGGGGCAGGGGCCGGCGTGACGCACCGTGCCGATGCTGCGCGCTGAGAGGGCAGGGCGGCAGGCGGTATCAGGGCCGGGCCAGGACCCGACTTCACCAGGAGCGGGCGCGGGAGCCGGGGCTCGGTTCAGCGGCAGCTCGGGATGACCTGCCGCACCGTCAAGCACTTCGCTGACGCCGCGATGCCGGAGGAGCTGTTCACCGGCCAGCGGCAGAACAGGCCCCTTGCGTCCTCGACGACGACAAGCCCTGCCCGGACAACCGCTGGAGCGAGGCGCAGTTCGGTCAAAGCGGCACCAGATGACACGTAGTCTTGAGGCAACTGCCCCAGGCCCGAGGGTCCCTCATGCCGCCGTTAGCGCTGCCAGGGCGCGGTCCATCGCGTCGTTGAATTCTTCCGGGGCCAACGGCAGCCGGGACTTGACGTCCCGGCTCCACTGGTCGGCGAGGACCTCGGCGGAGCCTGCCTCGACGCCGTCGAGCGCCGCGTCGGCCAGGTCCGACGGCGCGATCTTGGCCACGGGCCAGCCGGCGGCCATGTCGGTGTCGGCCAGGCCGAGGTGTACCGCGGTGACGAGCGTGCCCTGCCCGGCGAGTTCCAGGCGCACCCCGTTGGTCATGGCCCAGGCGGCGGCCTTGGTCAGGTGGTAGGCGCCCGCGCCCCTGCCGCCGAACCACGACATGGCGGAGAGGATGTTGACGATGGCGCCCCCGCCGTTGCCGGCGAGCGCCGGCGCGAACTGCCGGATCATTTCCAGGTGGCCGAACACGTTGGTCTCCAGTTCGTGCCGCACCGCGTCCGGCGAACCGTGCACCAGGTCGGTCCCCGTCTGGACGCCCGCGTTGTTGACGAGCAGCGAGACGTCCGGGGCGGCCTGGGCCGCGGCCTTTACGGATGCGGGATCGGTGATGTCCAGGGGCAGTACGACGGCGCCGGGCAGGTCCACGGTCTCCGGTCGGCGGGCCGTCGCGTAGACCTTGCGGGCGCCCCGTTCCAGCAGGCGCTGGGCGAAGGCGCGGCCCAGGCCGCGGTTGGCTCCGGTGACAAGGGCGACTGAGTTGTTGATGTCCATGCCCGGTACGCTAAAACCTGACGCTAACGTCAGAGGCAAGTGCTGTTCGGCAGGGCCGGAGTGAGAGGCATCACCATGACCGTCACAGAGGCCGCGGCCGAGCGGCTCGTCCGTATCGGCGAGGTGGCGCGGGGTGCCGGCGTCTCGGTACGTGCCGTGCGCTACTACGAGCAGCAGGGGCTGCTCGTCGCCGAGCGCAGCCCGTCCGGCCAGCGCCTCTACCGGCAGGATGCCGTCCCTCTGGTCCGTTTCTTCCAGCAGATGTTCGCTGCCGGCCTGACCAGCCGGAGGATCACGGATCTCCTTCCGTGCTGGGACTCCGGGCACACCGACGCCGGGCAACGAGCCATGCTGCGCGCCGAGCGGGACCGCATCCAGACCAAGATCGATGACATGCAGGCTGCCCTGGACCGCCTCGACGAGGTCATCGCGATCACGGACACGCACCCGTAGGCGCGGCCGGTCGGACGCCTTACCAGCGATCTGCCGGCGGAGTACCAGCTCCTCCCCGCCGGCTCGGCCGCTTGGGGCGCGGTGGGCAGATGTCACGTGCCGGCCGTTGCCCGGGCCCGTGCTGGTTTCGTCGGCGCCCGGCAGGACCGGCGGCACGCTCCGGTCCTGCCGGGCCGGTGTCCGGTGCTCGGGTGATCCGCTCTTTTCGCAGGAGTCCGGTCTGCGGCAGTGTTCTGCGGGGCGGGGGGCCTGGCAAGGGCCAGGACGGTGATCGCGGCAAGCCCGCGGGGACCGGGGTGGTGGGCAGGGTCGCTCATGCCGGGGTTTGCTGTACCCGGACTGCGATAGCGGTGGTTCCCGGCCCGGGCGGCGGCGCTCCTGCTCGTCTGGCGCCTGGTGGGGATCGGTGTGCTGTAGGTGTGGTCTGCACGCTCGGCCGCCGCGGTGCGTTGGGTGCGGCCGGTGTTCGCGCGGGGTAGCGGGCGGGGTGCGGGTGTGTCCGGCGGTGAGGGAGACAGCAGGGCGCCATGATCCCGAATGGCAGGTATGGAGTCGCTCGTTGTGGCGGGGGTGATGCCGGTGTACTGCTCGGGCGTATCGAAAGCTCCTTCGAGGGGCCTGCTTTGCGCTGGTTCGTCATCGAGGCGGACCGTAGCCGTGTCGTCGTAAAGAGCACGGAGCACGACGGGGCGGAGCTTGGCCGGCTTGCTGGAGAAGGCGATCGAGGCGTCGAGGCCGGACACGCGCAGAGCCGGTTGCTCAAGGGAGATGGCGGTCCTGGCGTCATGGTGGACGGCGGGTGCGTCATCGCTTGATCAAGCCTCCCCGGCGACCCGCCCGGGCACGCTCCTGCCCATCGGTTGTAGTACCCGTCGGACAGGAGCCCGACCGCACGAAAAGACCGATCTGCCCATGGCTGAGGTCTCCTGTGGGACCCCGGAAGGGTTCGGGTGGGACACCCCGGCAACGGTCAATGTGAGGTGAAGCGCGTCCCGGGCCGATGAGGGTGCGTTCGCCGGTGTCTACCTCGCAGGAACTGCCGCGCCGGGCATGGGCGCCAGCTTGGCGGCTTCGGCGACGGCGGCGTTCCAACTGAACTCGTTGTTGTCGCTGAAGTAGTAGTAGGTGGCGCCGTTGGGCATCATCGCGATGGTGATGCCGCCGTATCCAGACATGAACGGCACGTAGAAGGGGCTGGTGTAGGCGGGGCTGTCGGCGGAGGTGAACTCGCGGCCCCAGAAGCCGTTCTGGTACTTCATGGGCTTGGTGCCGCTGGTCGTCATGCCTCGGTCCTGCGGTGTGCGTTGCATGGTGGCCGCGAGCAGTGTCGGATCCAGTATCTGCGTGCCGTTGACGGTGCCGTGGTCGGTGTTGAGGAATTTCGCGAACTTGGCGACGGCGTCCTGCGTCCAGAACATGCCGTATCCGCCGAAGGGTGCTCCGTCGGGGCTGTTGTCGGTGTGGGAGGAGACGAGGGAGTCGGGGCCGACGCCGATGGGCTCAAGTACGTCGTCGCGGAGCATGTCGAAGACGTCGGCGTCCGAACCGGTCTTGTCCTGCAGGTAGGTGTTCATCGCTCGGGTGGCGAGGAAGGTATCCGAGGTGTGGTACACCCACTTGCTGCCGGGAGGGGCCTTACGCGGGAAGGACAGGGCGAGTCGCATCTTGTCGGCGTAGGGCTCGGCCGCGAAGAAGCCCGCCATGGTGCGGCCCGATTCGTCCCTCTCGTAGCCGGGCGAGGTGTAGTTCCCGGTGGCCATGTCGAGGGTGTGGTCGAGGGTGATGCCGCTGAAGGCAGTCTTGCCTGCGGCCTCGGGGATGCGGTCGGAGAGCTTCTCGCGGGCCACGGCCGGGCCGTAGCGCTGCGCCAGGCGCAGCATGGCTGTTCCCGCGAACGCCGACTTCGCGGTCGAGTACGAAGGCAGCAGCATCTGGCCGCAGAACGGGTACTGCCCTTGCCGGGTCCGGCAGTTGCCCACGTAGTGGATTCCGTCGAAGTAGAAGCCGAAGGTGCTCAGTGCGGACGGCGTGATGCCGGAGCCGAACTTCGCCACGTCCACCCCGCTGTCCGGGTGGTCGGTGGCCAGCGCCGAGACGGGCTTGGTCGGGAGCCGGTCCTTGACCTCAAAGGCGTACGCGGCGCGCAGGTTCCCGGCGCCGTCCACGGTGCCGGGGCGGTAGTCGGCCGGTACCTGGCCCCACATGTCGAACTGGAAGTACTCGCAGGTCTCCGTGGTGATCTGGTAGCGGACTTCGGAGACCGATATGTCGTCGAAGAGGAACGTCAGGGCGCCGTTGTGCACGCAGTTGGCGTTGCGCTCGACAAGCGCGAACGGCAGGGATGCGCGGGTGCGTTGGCCGTCGCCGTCCTCGTTCCACGCGCGGCCGGGTCCCACCGCCAGGTTCCACGCCGGGTGCCCCGTGTATTGAAGCCCGCGCTTCGCCGGGATGAGGTGGCTGCCGTTTTGCACGAGCGCGATGTCGACCGGTGGCAGGTGCCGGGTCGCTGCTGCGTCTCCGTATCCGTCCGGGTCTTTCATTGCGCGGAATCCGCCGGCGTTGGAGGCGCCGTTGAGGGTGAGGGTGCCTTCGAAGCTGTGGGCGGGCGGCGCCGCTTGCGCAGGCAGGGCGAAGGCACTGTCGGGCACGGTGTCCTTGGCGTTGCCCCTGGCGAGTCGGGCGGCGGTGAGCTGGGTCCTGTTCACCGCACCGCTTCCGGTGAGCGGATCACCCGGTACGGGTGCGGTTGCGGCGGGCGCCGCGGTCGTCGGTGGCGGGAAGGCGAACAGCCCCGCGAGCACGGCGGCGACGGCAGCGGCACGGCGTAGCCGTTGGACAGAAAACGGTCTCGACATGACCCGAGGTCCTCTCGGTCGGTGACTGATGCAAGATCGCGCCGCGTGGCGGGATACCGCCGCATCGTGGGGCGCGCCCGGGCCGCCGTCCAATGCCCGCCCGGTCTGGCCAGGCTGCCTGCCAGGCATACCTCCACGTAGTCGTCGCTGCAGGTCACCGGCGGTCGGCGACCTGCGGCCCGTACCGCTCGACACAGAAACGGGACAGCCCGGCCGCGAATGCCTCGATGCTGTGCAGCGCATAGTGGCCGGCGTCCCACGCCGCGTGCAGGTGGATCTGCAGCGGTTCGTCCGTGCTGTCGAGGATCAGCAGCGGGTGCAGGTCGAAGCGGGGATCGTCGGAGACCACCGCGACACCATGGCCCGAAGCCGCCATGGCCTGGGCGACGTGCGGGGTGTCGCATTCGAGCACGATGTCGTACGAGGCGTTCGCATCCTGCACGGCATGGTCCAGGATGCGCCGGGTGCCGTGCGCCGGGGTGAGGACGATGAGGGGCTCCGCGGCGAGTTCCGCGATGGTGACGCGGTCACGGTCCGCCCAGGCGTGGTCGGCACGGACGTAGGCCCACAGCGGCAGGCGGGCCACCGGGAGCCCGGCGAAACGGCGTCTCGGAGGTGCCGAGGAGATAGCTACGTCGGCGCCCCTCGTCAGGGCCTGGTACGCACGTGCCGGACTCTCCGCCTGCACGGTGACGAGCGGATCCTCCGGCCCCCAGGTGGCCAGGAACGGCGCGATCACGTCGGTGATGGTGGTGGGCGGCGCCGCCACGGTGATCCGCATGGCGCGACCGGCAGCCAGCGCGCCGACCGCGGACTCGGCCGCATCCGCGCGGGCGACCAGGTCGCGGGCCAGAGGCAGGAAGCGCCGGCCGGCTGCCGTGAGGACCATCTGCTTGCCGCCGCGGTCGAAGAGCGTCATCCCCAAGGACCCTTCCAATCCGCGCAGTTGGCGCGACAGTGAGGGCTGGGCGACGCGGACCACCTCGGCTGCCCTGGTGACCGAACCGGTCTCCACGATGGTCAGGAAGTAGCGCAGCACTCGCAGTTCCATGGCGGTGGCCTCTCGGGAGACGGAGGAGGCACGACACCTTCATGCCTCAGAGGCATGGTAATCACCCCTTCTAAGTATTTGAGGCTATGGCTGGCTGGCCGCATTCTTGTCCCACCGGAAATTCCTGGTGATCAGCGCCCGAATCTCCGTCGACTTCTCCCCGAACAGTTCCCCTGGATTGGCTGGTGTTCCCGCATGGCCCGCCCCCTGCCCCTGATCCTCGCCCAGGCGCCCGGCCGCCCGGCCGACGACCTCGCGGGCTTTGCCGCAGACGTGGAGCGGCGTGTGAAACTGCGCGCACCCGGCGCGCTGGTCGTCTACCCCGAGCTGCACCTCGGCGAGAGCGCTCCCGGCGTCCCGGCCGCCCCGGAGACGGCCGCCGAGCCGCTCGAGGGCAGACGCGATGCAGCCTTCGCCGAGCTCGCGGGGGATCTGGGTATCTGGCTGGTGCCCGGCAGCGTCTACGAGCGAGGCGCGGGCGACCGCGTCCACAACACGGCACCGGTCTATTCGCCCCGGGGTGAGCGCCTCGCCGCGTACCGCAAGATCTGCCCGTGGCGTCCGTACGAGACGACCACACCCGGCAACCGGTTCGAGGTCGTCGACCTCGCCGGGGTCGGCCGCATCGGACTGTCCATCTGCTACGACGCCTGGTTCCCGGAAATCTCCCGCCATCTGGCCTGGTTGGGCGCCGAGCTGATCGTCAACGTGGTCCGCACGCCGACGAGCGACCGCGCGCAAGAAGTTGTCCTCAGCCGCGCCCACGCCATCACCAATCAGGTCTTCGTCGCCGGCGTCAACGCCGCCGCCCCCTCCGGGACCGGCCGCAGCCTCGTCATCGACCCCCAGGGCACGGTGCGCGCCGAAACCGTCGACGCCGGCGACTCCACCCTTACCGACGTGATCGACCTCGACGAGGTCGGCAACGTCCGCCGCTACGGCACCGCCGGCCTCAACCGGGTCTGGGACCAGTTCCGCCCCGGCGACCCGGCCCTCGAGCTCCCGCTGTACGGGGGCCGTATCGACCCCGCCACCTGGAACCCCGCCCACACCACCGAGGAGCCGCCACGATGAGCAGCGAGACCACAGGCAGCACCGTGAGACTGAAGGGCGACCTGAGCCTCTTCTCCGTCGTCCTGTTCGGCCTGGCCTACATCTCTCCCGGCATCGTCGTCACGATCTTCGGTGTGGTCGCCGCCACCAGTGGCGGCGCGGCCCCGACCGCGTTCGCCATGGCCACCTTCGCGATGCTGCTCACCGGGCTGAGTTACGCGAAGATGGCGCGCGCCGTGCCCGGCGCGGGGTCGGTCTACACCTACGCCCGCAAGATGCTCGACAGCCGCATCGGTTTCCTGTCCGGCTGGGCGATGCTGCTCGACTACTTCTTCATCCCGATGGTCGGCTGGCTGATCACGGCGATCTACTTCCACGCCCAGTTCCCCGGGATACCCAAGTGGGTCTGGTTGATCGTGTCGGTGGGCATCACCACCGCCATCAACGTCTTCGGCATGAAGCTCGCGGACCGCGTCAACAAGGTCCTGATGTTCATCGCCCTGGGGTCGCTGGTCCTCTTCGCCACCCTGTGTGTCGTCTTCCTCGGCAAGCACGGTTCCTCCGCCCCCGCCACGGACGCCCTGTGGAACTCCGGCACCTCGATCGGCGCCATCACCGCGGCCGCCGCCATCGCCGCGTACTCCTTCCTCGGCTTCGACGCCGTCTCCACGCTCGGCGAGGAGGCCAGGGGCGGGGCGAGGACAATCGGCCGCGGCGTCATCGGCTGTGTCATCGCTGCCGGAGCGATCTTCATCGTGCTGTCCTTCGTGATGCAACTGGTCCACCCCGGCGCGCAGTTCGCCGACGTCGACGCGGCTGCCTATCACCTGAAGGTCAAGGTTGGCGGTGATACGTACGCCGAGATCATCAACTTCGTCACCATCGCCGGATCCATCGCCTCCTGTATCGCCCTGCAAGCCTCCGCCGCCCGCCTCATGTACGTCATGGGACGCGACGGCGCACTGCCCAAGGCCGTCTTCGGAAGCCTGTCGAAGAAAACCGGCACGCCCGTGCCGAATCTGCTGCTGACCGCGGCCGCCGGTGTCCTCGCCATGAAACTCGACCTGACCACAGCCACCTCGTTCATCAACTTCGGCGCCTTCCTCGGCTTCACCCTGGTGAACATCTGTGTGATCGCCCACCTGGTCAAAGAGCGCAGACACGGCCGCACCCCCCGCCTCTTCTCGTACCTGGTGATGCCGGCCATCGGCGCCGCCGTCTCCCTCTACCTGCTCACGAAGCTCGGGCACGTCGCACTCCAGATCGGCGGCGTCTGGCTGGCGATCGGCGTCATCTACCTGGCCGTCCTGACCAAGGGATTCCGCCGGCCCGCACCGGAGATGACCTTCGACGACGACACCGCGGCCACGGACACAGTGACCGCGTAGCTCCTCCTCGCCCGGGCTCGTTGTCGTACGGTGTCGCGGCGCAGTCACCAGCCGGGCAAGGCGCGGCCGTAGCCCGCACACGGCGGAGCGGACGGCGCGGTGGCGGGATCAGACCAGCCGCGTACGCCTCCTCGCCGGCCTGGGGAAACCGGACCCCCTTGACTCCGCCCACATCCGACACCGCAACCTGGCGGATGCGTGCGCCGGCAGTCGTGACCCAGCGCTCGTCGGCGAACGGGTAATCCTTGCCCAGCGCACCGACGAGGGCTGGCCGTTGCGCTGGCAGGACGGGGCAGCCGCAGGGCGGGGGCCGGCTCGCCTGGCGCGTTCAAGGTCCAGTGGTCAAGGCCATGCGCACCAGTACTCCGAGTCGGCGTCTTCGGCCTGATTCGCGTCGGGTTCGAAGAGCGCCGTCCTCGCGGGGGAGGGGCGAGTTCCGTCGCCCTGGACACCGGCGACCCCGCTGCGGCCATCCGCTCGTACGCGCCACGGGGCGTCGACCGGATCATCGAGGTCGCGCTGTCCGTCAACGCCGATCTCGACAACACCGTCGCCGCCGCCTACGCCACCCGCACGGACCGCACCGAGATCCCCTTCCGGCCCCTGCTGTTCAACAACGTCACCCTGCGGCTGCTCGGCAGCGACGACTTCCCCGCCCAGGCCAAGCGCCAGGCCGCCCGCGACCTCACCTCCGCAGCCGCCGTCGGCGCCCTCACCGTCGCCGTCGGCCACCGCCACCCGCTGGACGACATCGCCAGGGCCCACGACCACGTGGACGCCGGCAGTGGCCACGGCCGCATCCTGCTCACCATCCCCCTTTAGCACGGACTCGGAACACTGCCCTGCTCAACTGCCTAAATCTGCCGGGGCCCGTCGCGCTGCCAAGTGTTGGGACCCATTCCCGCCGGCGAGGGCGGCCGGGGGTCCGGCTGTCCCGGGCGGCTGGCGAGCAGGTCGGCGATGACCATGGCCGGCAGTTCTTGTTTCGACTGGTGAAGAGACAGCGTTCCAACCCTAATCCGTACTTAAGGACGTTCCGAGGGACCGAGTGGATCTCGGGATGTTCGAGTACCGGATCGTGACATCTCGGGGCAGCCGGGCCAGTGACGCCTCAACGTAGACCGGGT
>NZ_BMTR01000063.1 GCF_014649775.1 Streptomyces longisporoflavus
ACAGTCATGCCGGGCCCGGAGGCCAGCAGTCCCATTGCAGGACCGCGGAAAAGATAACGGGGGAGTCAGCGGGGGCGCCGGGGCGCGCGGGGCTCAAGCCGCGGTGCCGTCCCCGGGCGTGACCAGGAGGTCCCGGACGCGCAGGCCCAGGTGCAGGACGAGACGGTCGTCGCCGCTGTCCAGGTCGAGGCCGGTGACCTCCTGGATCTGCCGCAGGCGGTAGTACAGAGAGGTGCGGTGGATCTGCAGGGCTTCGGCGGTCCTGGGGATCGACCCGGCGTGTTCGAGGAAGGACCGCAGGGTCTCCTCCAGTCGCTGGCCGCCCGCCGCCTCCAGCAAGGTGCGCAGCGACTTCGGCAGCAGGGAGTCGTTCAGGGCGTGGTCGGGCAGTTGCAGGAGCACGGCGAACTCTCCGAGCTCTTCCCAGTCCCCGACTCGCTTGAGGCGCGGCATGCGGCGCGCCGCACGGGCCGCCACGACCGCTTGTTCGTAGGAGGTCCACGCGTCGGCCACACCGCTCTGGCGCCCGCCGATCCCCAGTACGGGCGCGGCCGAGGCGTCCAGAAAGGTGTCCAGGGCTTCGATGACCCGCAGGGACTGCTCCGTCAGCTCGCGGCCGCTCACCGGCCGGTCGCCGACCTGGAGCAGGACGGCGCGCTCGGCGCCGACGGTCAGGAGACCGTGCGCCGACCGTGTGCGGGTCAGGCCCTCCAGCGCGCCGCGCAGGGCGACCTCCACCTGGCCGGGAGGTTCCGGGGAGGGGGCCACCTGGACGACGGTGACGACGGCGTGCCCCGCGTCGGGGAGCACACCGCTGTCCCGGAGCCGCTCCCGGGCAGTGTTGCGCGCGGTGGCGCTCGCCCCCAGCAGTGCCGAGAGCAGTTCCCGTTCCTGTGCCTCGTCGGCGTCGGCCGCCGCGTGCTCCGCGTACATCTGGGCGGCGACGCGCGCGGATGTCCGGGCGATGGCCTCGGTCTCCCCAGGCGTCAGCCGGCCGTCCGGCGAGACGACCATCAGCAGGCCGAGGAGGTGTCCGCGTTCCCGCAGCGGCACGCAGTAGCGCGTAAGCAGGCCCAGGTCGTCGCGGCCCGCGATGAATCCCGGCTTGGTCCACTGGGCCACGCCTTGGTCCAGGACGTAACGGATGATCTCACTGTCCGCGCGGCCCTGGAGCAGGCTGCGGATGCGGACCGGGTCGGCGTCCTCGAAGTGCCGGCTGGAGCAGATGAACCTGACGAGAGGGTCGTCCACGACCACGGACCGGCGGAGCTTCGCCGCGAGTTCCTCCACCAGTCTCTGTAGCGCATCACTGCCCACTTGAGCGCGTTGTACCTGTTCAGCCATGTCCACCCCTTTTAGCGGACTCCTTTCTACAAGGTGTGAAACTCGGAGATCAAATATTCAACAGTGTGAGGATCCGTCGCCGGCGGCGGCTCAGCGCGACAGCTCGCTCTCCAGCCACTGCAGGATCTCGGGTGTGACCGGGTCGGTGATGTCGGCGAACTCCTCGTGCTTCTTGAGGAACTTGGCCACGTACGGGCAGACCGGCACGATCCGCAGGCCCGAGGCGCGTACGTCGGTCAGGGCCTCCCGCACGAGGATCGCGGCAAGACCTTGTCCGGCGAAGGCGTCGTCGACCTCGGTGTGGAAGAAGACGCGTCGGTCGTCGCGATCGCGGTAGGCCGTCAGGCCCGCGGTCTTCTCGTCGACCAGGATTTCGTAACGGTGGCGGAGATCCACTCGCCGGACGGCCGGTGTGGCGGCGGGCTGGGTCATCGGGTGCCTTTCGGACGGGGCGGGCTGGGTCATCGGGTGCCCTTGGGGCTGGTGGGGTTGGAGCGAGGGGCGATGGTGGCGTTGGGAAGGGCGGGCGCGGGGATGCGCTCTCCGTCGTAGCCGTCGACGTGGCCGAAGCGGTCGGAGGCGTTCTGCCAGGCTTCTCTGGCCTCGACGATGTCCTCGTGGCTGCGGCCGACGAAGTTCCACCACATGACGATCTGTTCCTCGAACGGCGCTCCGCCAAGGAGGACGGCTCGGGCGGGGGCGTTCGTCTCGTTCGTCAGCGTCAGGGTGTCGTGGCCCGTGGTGACGTAGCCCAGCTCGGCGGCGTGCAGCGGCGTTCCGGCGAGGCGGATCGTCCCCTGGTCGACGAGCAGGCCGTGTTCGAAACCGGCGTCCGTCTCCAGGGTCGTGGTCGCTCCCGGATCGAGGATGACTTCGGCGCCGAGGAGGGGGGTGAAGGTGGGCACCGGTGAGGTGTCGCCGGCGAGTGACCCCAGGAAGACGCGGACGTCCGCTCCGTCGACCCGGACGGGGGCCGGGGCGTGGTGGCGGAAGTCCCGGCCGGTGTGCCGGTGTCGCGCGGGAAGCGCCACCCACAGCTGGACGCCGTGCAGGACGGTGGTGCCGGGAGTGGATACCTCCGTGTGGCTGATGCCGTGCCCGCCGGTCATCAGGTTGAGTTCACCGGGCCGCACCAGGGCGTGGCTCCCCATGCTGTCGCGGTGCTCGATCTCCCCGCTGAACAACCAACTCACCGTCTGCAAGCCGGTGTGCGGATGCGGCGCGACGTCCATGCCGCCCGACACGGCCACGTCGTCGGGGCCGTAGTGGTCGACGAAACACCAGGCTCCGATCAGTGTCCGGGCCCGCTGCGGCAGCGTGCGCCGCACGGTCATCGCCCGCGGCCCGCCCAGCGGGACGTCTCTCGCCGACAGCACCTCGACCTGTGGCGCGACTTCACCGGGTTCGGCCGCGCCGCATCGCAGTGCGGCGGGGTCCGCCTCGACGTTGCTCATCGCACACCCTTCCTCAAATTGGTTTTATGTTCAACAATCATGCCTGATACTAAGTCCTGGCGCTCGATGAAGCGCACGGCGAAGTCCACGAGGCACGGCAGCGTTTCCATGAAGGAGCACAAGGTGAGCGACACGATGACCGTCCGCGCGGGCGGGCGGGTCTTCCTCGACAAGCAGAGCCCCGGGCCCTACCGCGCGCTGACCGAGACGGCCCGGCAGGTCCGCGCGACCGCCGACGGAGCCGGCCTCGACCGCGTCCTGGTGGAACTGGTCAACCTCCGCGTCTCCCAGCTCAACGGCTGCGCCTACTGCCTGGATGTGCACACCCGCGCGGCCCTGCGGGCGGGCGAGACCACCCGGCGTCTGGGCGTCCTGCCGGCCTGGCGTGACACCGAGCTGTTCACGGCGCGCGAACGTGCGGCACTGGCCCTGGCCGAGGCGACCACCGCACCGGCGGACGGCGCCCTCCAGGACAGCGCCTACGCCGCTGCCCGCCCCGTCCTCACCGACGACGAGATCTCCGCGGTCATCTGGGTGGCGATCGCCATCAACGCCTTCAACCGCGTCTCCATCATGAGTAAACACCCCGTGCGCGAGAACACCCCGTGATCTGCCCGACGCTGTTCTCCCTCGGGCAACGCTCCGTGCATTCCTCGACCATACGCATCCGCCGCCCGGTTTTAGGGTCCCCTTCAGAAAATCCTTTTCAGCGAACATAGTTGGCGGACGAAATGAACCAGCCTCTCACCTCGGTCAGGTGCACGGTGACCGTGTACGTCGGCGGCCCGGACAAACCCCCCGCGCCACTGCCCGCGGAGCTGCACTACGACCTGACCGACCCCTGCGCGGTGCGTCTCTCCCTCGGTGCGCCGCTGACCCGCCCCGTCGACTGGGTCTTTGCCCGAAGCCTGCTCGCCGAGGGTCGGCACCTGCCGACAGGAATCGGAGACGTGCAGGTCACCCCGGTGAACACGAGCCGTCCGCCCCGCGTGCGCCTGGTCCTCAGAACGGCCGCCGGGGCGGCGGTGATCGAGATCACGGCCACCGATGTCACCTCGTTCCTGGAGCAGTCCTTCGCGGTGGTGCCCCCGGGCGCGGAGAGCGCGTACATCGATCTCGACCGCGCCGTCGCCGAAGTCACCGGCCAAAGCGGCTGATGCGGACGCGGCTCTCCGGCGTGCGCCACCGCACGGGATAATTCCCGTCATGCCCTTCCCGCGCCGCACTGTGCACTCTGAGAAAAGAATAGTGCGCTCCCGGTAGGAAAAACTTGCCGGGCGTCTTTCCTGTTCTGTAGAAAGGCCCTTCGACAACAACCCGCACTGAGCGGGTGGAACACCAGGGGGTCCTCGTGGACGAGCTGACGACGAACGACGGTACGAGACTCGCGTACCGCGACAGCGAGGGCGACGGAGTCCCCCTGGTCCTGCTCCACGGCTGGGGGCAGACCCAGGAGATGTTCCGGCACCAGCTGAGCGGCCTGGCCCCGACCCGGCGCGTCATCACCGTGGATCTGCGCGGTCACGGCAGGTCCGGGAAGCCCCGCCACGGCTACCGCATCGCCCGCCTGGCCCGTGACGTCCTCGAACTCGTGGACCACCTGGGCCTGGAGCGTTTCGACGCCCTCGGCTGGTCGATGGGCGTATCGGTGTGGTGGAGCTTCATGGACCAGTGGGGCACCGGCCGGATCCGGCGGTTCGTCGCCGTCGATCAGCCGGCGGCCGTCGCGGCCGTTCCCTGGATGACCCCCGACGAACAGCGGGCGTCCGGCGCCATCTTCGACGTCCAGGGGCTGCTCGAACTCGGCGCCGCACTGGCGGGACCGGACGGCGACCGCGTGCGTCACGACTTCGTGCGCGGCATGTTCTCCGGCCCCACCGACCCCGAGGTCCTGGCCTTCGTCGCCGAGGAGATCAAGGCGACGCCCGCGTATGCCGGTGTCCCGTTGTTGTTCGACCACTGCGCGCAGGACTGGCGCGACCTGCTGCCGCGGGTGGACGTGCCGACGCTGGTGATCGCGTGCGAGGGCAGTCATGTGAGTCCCGACTCCCAGCGCTTCCTCGCCCGGGAGATCCCGGACGCCCAACTGCACGTCTTCCCCGCGGACGTGGCCTCCTCGCACTTCCCCTTTCTCGAGAATCCGCCCGCGTTCAACGCCGTGGTCGAGAAGTTTCTGGCCCAGGCGCCCTGAGCCGAGGGGGCGTCAGGCCCCGGCATCGGCTTGCTCCTTCACGTCCCGCACCGGCCCCGCGGTGGCGTCGAAGGCATGGGTCACCTCGGGTGGCGCCGCGAGCAGTTCGCGGGCGTGCTCCTCATGCCGGCGGTCCGTGTTCGTGAGCCGGCCGTGGTGCTGGGCGAGATGCTCCGCCCAGGAAGCGACCAGGTAGTTCTCGACGAAGCGGTCCGGCTCCCGGCCGTCCTGGTAGAGGCCCCAGGACAGGGCTCCCGTACGCCGCCGTGAGCGGGCCACCTGATCCATGCGGGCGGTGAAAGCCACTCCGTTTCCGGGGGCGACCCGGTAGCTGACGGAGACGAGCACGGGGCCGTCGGACGGTCCGGGCTCGAACAGCAGGGGCGGCACGGGCCAGTGGTCGGACGGGGTCGGGTCGATGCCGTCGGTGCCGCGCAGCGGCCACCGGCGCAGGCTCGCCGCGCCCGCGAGCAGCAGAGCACCGCCGAGCAGGAGGGTGGCACGCAGCCCGAGCCGCTCGGCCAGCAGGCCCCACAGCGGTGCCGCCAGCGCCTGCCCGCCCTGGAAGACCAGCAGATAGACGGCGAGGCCACGGGCCCTGACCCAGCCGGGCAGGCGTGCCTGGACGGCCGCGTTGAGCGTGGACAGCACGGCGATCCAGGCCAGGCCCGCGGGCAGCAGCGCCACCGCCGCCGCCCAGGGGATGCGCACGGTGGCCAGGACCGCCAAGGCCCCGGCGAAGACCACGGTTCCGGCGGCGAGGGTGCCGTTGACACCGCAGGCCCGCCGGATCGCCGGCAGCACGAAGGCACCGCCGACCGCCCCGAGGCCGACCACCCCGAGCAGCAGTCCGTACCCGCCCGACCCCAGACCGAGGGAGCGGCTCGCGACCAGCGGAAGCAGGGACCACAGGGCAGCCCCTCCGGGGATGAACAGGGCCGTGCGCAGCAGGACCCTGCGGACGCCGGGGGCGTTCCACACGTAGCGGCGCGCGGCGTGTGCAGCGGCCAGAAGCTTCTCGCCCCGGACGGCGGGTACTTGGGACGCCGGCGGCTTCCACAGCAGCAGTACGGCGGCGATGCCGAGGTAGGAGGCGGCGTTGAAGGCGAAGACCCAGCCCGTGCCGGCCGCGGCGACCACCGCCCCGCCGAGTGCCGGGCCGACGGCGCGGGCCAGGTTCATGTTCACGGCGCCCAGGGCCGCCGCCTGCCCCAGCTGGCGGCGCTCCACCAGCTCCGGCTGTACGGCCTGCCAGGCGGGCCCCATCAGCGCCGTGCCGCATCCCAGCAGGAACGTGAGCCCGAGCAGCACGGCCGGAGTGAGGGCGTCCGCGAACGCCAGCACCGCCAGCACGGTCGAGACGGCCAGCATGGCGAACTGGGCGGCGAGCAGCACCGTGCGGCGGTTGAACCGGTCGGCCAGCACCCCCGACGGCAGAGCCAGCAGCACGACGGGAAGGCTGGAGGCGGTCTGCACGAGCGTCACCAGCGCGGCGTCGTGTCCGATCAGAAGCCACTGGGCGCCCACCGCCTGCATCCAGCCACCGACGTTGGAGACCAGTTGAGCGATCCACAGCGCGCGGAAGACGCGCGCCGCGAGCGGGGCCCAGGGCGAGTCCCCCGCTGGGGAGCCGGGCGCCGGTGGTGCTGCTTTCATGCGGGTGCCTGCCCAAGTGAGAGTGCGGGCCCCGGTCTTGCACGGTGCCCGTGGCCTGCGGATTCAGTATTTTTTGGACCGTAGGCTCGGCCGATGGGCGCGCCATGACCGGGAGCGCACGTCTTGTGCTCCGGCAGCGCAGCACTGTCCCTTCAAGGCGGGAGCGCCGCCCGGTCAGGAGGCGCTCCGCCGGGCACGCGTACGGCGCTTCAGGACAGTGGCTTGATCCACGGCTCGTCGCCGCGGGAGAGACGGTGCACGGCCACCGACGTCCCCACCAGGAGCACCGTCGCCAGGCCCAGGGTGAGCGCGAGTTCGGCGTGCCGCGCCAGCACGGCACCGATCAGGGCCCCCAGGAACATGGCAAGGACGGAGAGGAACCGTCGGCCGGGGCGGGGTGCCGCCCCGCCCGCCGACGCGGAGTCGGCGGCCAGGCCCGTCAGGGTCAGGGTGAGCACCGTCGTGGTCAGGTCCGGGACGCCGAGCCGCCGGGCGATCGCGTTCTGCAGCCCCATGGCCAGGCCCAGAAGCACGATCAGTGTGTACCGCTCCCCGGTGCCCACCGGGCCGTGCGAGACCGCGGCCGCGAGGACGGACGCGGCGACCAGCACCGTCTGCAGTGCGGTGGCGAGGGTCAGCAACCGGCCCCGGTGCCCGGCGAACCGGGTGCCGAAGCGGCCGCCGGCCAGCGCGCCGGCGAGGAACGCCGCCATCGCCACCAAGGAGGCCGTCGCGGACAGGCCCTCGGCGCCCGCGAGGGCGAACCCCAGGAAGACCACGTTGCCGGTCATGTTGGCGACGAAGACGTGCCCGAGCGCCAGATAACTGACCGCGTCGACAAGGCCGGTCACCAGCGTCAGCGTCAGCAGCAGTGGCATGAGGGGGCCGTGCCGGTCCCCCTTCGGCGGGGCCAGGGTGAGGGCCGCGTCAGTCAGCAGCTTGCGCATGGGGGCGTGTTCCTTCCGGGGCGGCGGGGCGGTGCAGCACCGCACGGGTGAGCAGTCCGCTGGCCGGGCCGAGCACGATCGCGGCGACGCCGAGCCACAGGGGCCAGGGGGTCAGCCCGAGCACATGGTCGGCGGACCACCGGCCGGGGCCGGTGAGGGCCAGGGCCGCGGAGATGACGACGAGCACCATCGGGTACTCGTAGCCGTCGTCCTGCACCCACAGGCCCTTGTGCCACTTGACGGTGCTCGCCACCGTCATGACACCCATGGCGGCCATCGCCGCCATGGGCGTGAGCAGCCCGGCCGCCAGGAACAGACCGGCGCCGATCTGGCTGCCGCCCGCGGCGAGTGCCGTGAGCCGGCCGCCGCGGAAGCCGTCGCGCCGGAACTCCTCGGTTCCGCCCGCCAGGCCCTTGCCGCCAAGACGGAAGCTGACTTTCTGCACTCCGTGTCCGGCCACGAGGAGCCCCGCCACCAGCCGGAGGACCAACAATCCGGTGTCCATATCGTTCCTGCCTGTTCCTGACGTGCCGTCAATGCTCGGGGGCGGGGGTCAGCCGGCCGCGTGGGCTCCGATGACGGACTGCGCGTAGACGACGCCGAGGCCATAGGCACCGGCGTGCTCCTTCACCACGTCCGTGACCGGGACGTACGTCTCCGTACGCGCCCAGTCCCGCTGGAGTTCGAGGAGCACCTGCACCCAGGTCACCGGGACGGCGCCGACCTGGATCATGCGCTGCACGGCGTGCTCGTGTGCCTGCGGACTGACGCCGGCCGACGCGTCGGTGACGACGTACACCTCGTAGCCCTGGGAGAGGGCGGAGAGGGCCGGCAGCACGACACAGACCTCGGTCCACAGGCCCGCGATGACGAGCTTCTTGCGCCCGGTCGCCTTGACCGCCTCCACGAAGGCGGTGTCCTCCCAGGCGTTCATCGACGTCCGGTCGATGATCTTCTGGTCGGGAAAGACCGCGGCCAGCTGCGGAAGGAGCGGCCCCGAGAAGGACTCCGCCGCCACGGTGCTCAGCACCACCGGCACGTCGAAGACCCTGGCCGCCTTGGCCAGGCCCACGGTGGAGTTGATGACCGAGGAGCGGTCGCCGCTCCCGGCGGCGAAGAACATCTGCGGCTGGTGGTCCACGAACAGCACGGCGCAGTTGTCGGGGGTGAGCAGGTCAGGGCTGGGGACCGCGGTGACGTCGGAGATGTTGACCATGAGAGTGCCTTCCATGAGCGGAGTGATCGCGGACGGGTGTCCGCTGGTGTGAGCAGCCGTCCGCCGGACGGCCTGCGGGTGATACCGGGAGGGGCGGCGCGGCGCCGGTCCCCTGCCGGGAGTTCAGAGCACGAAGCAGGGGTCGAAGACCGGGCTCTCCGTGTGGGGAGCGAGACCGCGGCGCACACGCCATTGGCGGTGCTGCTCGGATTCCGCGGCGGCCTGGCCGAGCAGTTCGGCCTGGCGCGAGCCCGACAGGCCGGTGGAGGGCGTGGCCTGGTAGCCGCCGAAGCGCGCCACCGGGCTCCACTCCGGGCTGATCGGGGGCAGCTCCTCGTCGAGGCCCTCGTACTCGCCGGCGGCGTAGACGATCCGGCCGCCGACGACCGTCAGGAGGGACTCGATGTGCGCGATGTCCGGCTCGGGCACGGTGAAGTAGTCCTCCGACAGCACCGCGAGGTCGCCGAGGAATCCCGGGCGCAGCACGCCCTTGACGTTCTCCTCGCCGGTCAGCGAGGCACCCGCCTCGGTGAACATGGCGAGGGCGGTCCGCCGGTCGACGCGGTTGTGCGGCGGGCGGACGACCAGGTCGCCCACGGTCCGGCCGGTGATCAGCCAGTGCAGGGCGACCCACGGGTTGTACGTGGAGACCCGGGTCGCGTCGGTGCCCGCGCCGACGGTCAGGCCACGCTCCAGCATCGCCCCGATCGGCGGGGCGTCGGCCGCGATGCCGGGGCCGTAGCGGCGTACGAACGCCTCGCCCTGGAAGGAGAGCCGGTTCTGCACCGACAGGGCGCCGCCCAGGGCGGCGATGCGGTCGAGGCTGTCCGGCGAGACGGTCTCCGCGTGGTCGAACAGCCAGCGGTTTCCGGACGGGAAGAGCCCTTCCGCGGCCAGCTTCTCGAATACGGCGAGATCGCGCCGGATGGTCTCGTCATACGTGGCGTGCAGCCGGAAGCCCCAGCCGTTCTCCATGAGGAGGCGGACCGCCTTCTCGAATTCCGTCTCATAGCCGGAGGCGAGTTGAGGGCGGGGCTGGGCGAAATTCTCGAAGTCCGCCGCCGCCCACGTGAGGTTCTCCCCCGCGCCGTTGAGCCGCAGCCATGCGTCGCCGTCCTCGGGCCTGGCCATTTCGATCCAGCGGGCCAGGTCGTCGATCTCCTGGCCCGCGGTCTGCGGGAACAGGTGATACGCGATGCGCAAGGAGAGCTGGCCGGCCGCGGCCAGTTCGACGACGGTGCTGTAGTTCTCGGGGAAGTTCTGGAATCCCCCCGCCGCGTCGATGGCCGAGGTGAGCCCGAACCGGTTGAGCTCGCGCAGGAAATGCCGGGTGGAGGTCTTCTTGTCCTCGCCCTGGAGCACCGGCGCCTTGGCCAGGGTGGAGTAGAGGATCAGGGCGCTGGGGGCGGACAGGAGCATGCCGGTCGGCTCGCCGTCCCGGCCCCGTACGATCTGCCCGCCCTTCGGATCGGGTGTGTCGCGGGTGAATCCGGCGGCCTTGAGCGCGGCGCGGTTGAGGACCGCCGACTGGTAGAGGTGCAGGACGAACACCGGGGTGTCCGGGGCGGCGGCGTTCAGTTCGGCGACGGTCGGCAGGCGTCGTTCGGCGAACTGCTCGGCCGACCATCCGCCAACTACCCTCACCCACTGCCCCTTCGGCGTGCGGGCCGCCTGTTCGCGCAGCATCGCCAGGCCCTGGCCCAGCGTGGGAACACCGTCCCAGCGCAGCTCAAGGACGTAGTTGAGGCCGCCCCGGATCACGTGCAGATGGGAGTCGTTGAGGCCGGGGACCATGCGGCGGCCAAGGGCGTCCACCACCTTCGTGGCCGGGCCGATCTGCGGGGCCACGTCGTTGTCGTCGCCGACGACCGTGATGACACCGGCCCGGATGGCGAGCGCCTCGGCCTGCGGCAGGCCCGGATCTCCCGTGTGTATTTTCGCGTTGCGGACGACGAGGTCCGCCGCGTCGTCGGCGGCATGGGGAACCAGCCCGCCGACCGGCATCGTGGGCACCTTTCGACAACCTCCTACGAGATGAATTGCGTTGACGGCTTTCGGATCGCAGCGGGGGACGGAAGAGAACCGGGAGCGCACCGTCACTGCGTACGTAGCGATTGGCACCGTCACTGCGTAAGCGGCGATTCGCGCTGAATGACGGGCGGGAATTCTCCGCGGAACGCATTCCGCGTTCTCCTCCGGCCGCCGGGCCCATGAGCGGGGACGACGACCTGCGGCTGCCCCGCCACGTTATTTCCGTCCGCTGCCGCGGTGTGTCCCCGCAGCGCACTCAATTCGTGCCGTCAGCGCACTGGATTTCGCGGTGCGCTGTCAGGTCACATCCGGTGCGCTGACAGGCAATTCCCCGCGTTCGTCCGCCTTTAGCTTGGCGGCAGTACCCCCCGGATTCGCGTCCGGATCGGGGTCGTCCCGCCGGACAGTCCGGTGCGGGACCGCATAGCGAGGTGTTTTCCATGTCCGATGGTGCAGAGCTGGTCGTGCCGGTGCTCGAGCCGGCCGCGGCGGCGTTCGCCGAGGCGACGTCGCGTCCCCCCTTCCTGTTCGATCTGGCCCCGGAGGAGGGGCGCAAGGCGGTCGACGAGGTGCAGTCCGGGCCGGTGGAGCTGCCGGAGGTGGACGAGGAGTGGGTCTCGGTCTCCGGGGGGCCGACGGGCAGTGTGCGGGCGCGGATCGTGCGGCCCGCGGGCGTGTCCGGGCCGCTGCCGGTGATCCTCTACATCCACGGGGCGGGCTGGGTGTTCGGCAACGCGCACACCCATGACCGCCTGGTGCGCGAGCTCGCGGTCGGCGTCCGGGCGGCGGTGGTCTTCCCGGAGTACGACCTCTCCCCGGAGGCGCGCTACCCGGTGGCCATCGAGCAGAACTACGCGGTGGCCCGGTGGGTCGTCGAGGAGGGCGCCGCGCACGGCCTCGACGGGGCACGCCTCGCGGTGGCCGGGGACTCGGTGGGCGGCAACATGAGCGCCGCGCTGACGCTGATGGCCAAGGAGCGCGGCGATGTGCCGCTCCTCGGCCAGGTGCTGTTCTACCCGGTCACCGACGCGAGCTTCGACACCGGCTCCTACCACCAGTTCGCCGAGGGCTACTTCCTGCGCCGGGACGGCATGCAGTGGTTCTGGGACCAGTACACCACCGACGCGGGCGAGCGGGCGCAGATCACCGCCTCCCCGCTGCGGGCCACCACGGAGCAGCTGACCGGGCTGCCGCCCGCCCTGGTCATCACCGGTGAGGCCGACGTGCTGCGCGACGAGGGCGAGGCGTACGCCAACAAGCTGCGTCAGGCCGGCGTCCCGGTCACCGCGGTCCGCTTCCAGGGCGTCATCCACGACTTCGTCATGCTCAACGCCCTGCGCGAGACCCACGCCGCTCAGACCGCCATCGCCCTGGCCGTCACCACTCTGCGCACCACCCTCGCCGCGCGCTGACGCACGGCTGTCACCCCCTTGAACCCACAACTCCCGGGAGAACCGACCCACATGGCCACCCAGCCCACCCCCACCGTCGTCCTCGTACACGGCGCCTTCGCCGATGCCGCCAGCTGGACCGGCGTCATCACGGAACTGCAGAACCACGACGTGCCCGTGGTGGCACCGTCCAATCCGCTGCGCGGTCTGGCGTCGGACGCCGCGTACATCGCCTCCGTGGCGGCCCAGATCGACGGCCCTGTCGTGCTGGTGGGCCACTCCTACGGCGGCGCCCTCATCACCGTCGCCGGCACCGCGCACAACGTCGTCGGACTCGTCTACGTCGCCGCCTACGTCCTCGAAGAGGGCGAGAGCCTCGGGGAACTCCAGGGCCGCTTCCCGCTCTCCCCGCTGGTCAGCAACCTGAAGGAGGCGACGTACCCGGTCGAGGGCGCGGCGCCCGCGACGGAAGTCACCATCACGCCCCGGGCGTTCCCGGACATCTTCGCCGCCGACGTGCCGGCCGCGGTCACCAAGGTCCTGGCGGTGACCCAGCGGCCGTTGGCCGCCGCCGTGTTCGAGGAGCGCGCCTCGGCCGCCGCCTGGAAGACCAAGCCCTCCTGGGCCCTGATCGCCGGCGCCGACCAGGCCATCAACCCCGACGTCGAACGCTTCGGCGCCGAACGCGCCGCCGCCACCATCGTCGAACTCGACGGCGCCTCCCACGCCGTGGCCGTCTCCCGCCCCAAGGACGTCGCCGCCCTCATCCTCACCGCCGTCCACGCCACCAGCTGACCCACCCCGACCGCGCGGACTCGTCCCCCGGCCAGCCCGCGCGGTCGGCCCCCACCCCGTCATCTCACGTCCCCGCGCCCCCGGCAGAGCCCGGCAACCAGCAGAGCCCGGCAACCAGAAAGACATGTGGACCCATGCGCAGAACCCCGATCCCGTCGAAGCGGCCCGCTCTCGCGGTGGCGGCCGTCGCGGCGGCCCTCGCCCTGACCGCCGCCGGCCCGGCGTCCGCCGCCGACGCCCCGGTGTCCCACGTGCGTGTCGTGGCGCACCTGGACATGGCCGACGGACAGCGGCCGGAGAACATCACCCTCGGGCCCGGCGGCTCCGCCTACGTCACCTTCGCTGAGTAGTTGTTTCTCTTCCTCGTCGCCCTTCGGTGGGTAGTCACCGCTGGTCGTGGGTGGT
>NZ_BMTR01000064.1 GCF_014649775.1 Streptomyces longisporoflavus
GCGCCAGACCGCTTCCGCGAGCTCCCTGCGGCGGAGTTCGGGGTCGATGACTTTAGGCATGGACTTTTTATAGCACGGCCGTGCTACATTCTTTGTGGCACGGTCGTGCTACTTAAGATGCGGAGGCCCACACGCAGCTCACCCGCTCCACCCGCCCGAAGACGCGCCGCGCTCGCGACCCGGCGTCACACCTGCGGGCATCTACATGCCCGACAGTCCCGAACCACCCAGGTACGAGGAGACGACACATGAGCACCGAGCAGACCACGGCGGCCAACGGCTTCAGCTACGAGCTGACTCGAACACTGGACGCCCCCGTGGCGAAGGCGTGGCGGGCCTGGACGACGCCCGAGCAGTACGCTCAGTGGTCCCACGCAGCTGACGGCTCAGTCGAGATGGATGTACGTCCCGGAGGAGCGTGGAAAGCCACGATGGTCACCCCCGACGGCGGACAGTTCCCGCTGACCGGCTCCTACGTCGAGGTTGCCGAAAAGCGCCGTCTGGTGGTCGGCATGGACGTCCCCGGCAAGCCCATGCCCGCGACCATGACCGTGGAATTCGACGAGCAGGACGCCCACCACACGCAGATCGCCCTCCGCCAGACATGCGACACCGAGGAGGAACGCAACATGGCCGAGCAGGGCAGCATCATGCTCCTCGACAGCCTGAGCGCGTTCCTGGTCGAAACGGCGAAAGACTGAGACCTCTCGCTCACCAGCGGACCGTGCACATGGCACGAACGGCGGGGCAGGCGACATCCACGGCCTGCCCCGCTCGCCTGAGATGCGATCAGTAGCGCGGTCACGCCGAGACTCCGGCTGACATGAACGCCCGGTGTCGAAACCCCTCCGGGTGGTTGATGGCCCTTCGGCGGCCAGAGGGAATCGAGTGGTGAACCGATGCTGAAGAAGGTCTTCGACAGTGCGGAACTGCAGATGGGGGACCGTGTGGATGCTTGGCACGAGAGCGTCGCCCGCGCCATGGTGCCCTTCGTCATGAGTATCGACCAGCCAGCCGGATTCCGAGCCTCGCTGCGGGTCGAGGACCTGGGAGCCGCGCAGGTAAACGCCGTCACCTACTCCTCGTTGCGGACGCAGCGGACCCCGAAGCTGATCCGGCGTTGCGACCCGGAGCAGTACGCCGTGGCCCTCACACTGCGAGGACGACCGATGATGGACCAGGCGGGACGGCAGACCGAGCCCGGCGTGGGCAACCTGATGATGTACTCCACGTCCTGGCCCTACGACGGCCGGGCCGACGCCGACGACGGCACGTCCGCGTCTATCGTGGCCCAACTCCCCCGTGCGCTCCTGCCCTTCGCCGCCCGCGAGGTCGACCGGCTGCTCGCGACCCGATTACCCGGTCGCGAAGGGACCGGTGCCCTCCTCGCACTGTGCCTCACCCACCTGGCCACCGACACCAGCATGCAGCGTCCCGGGGACTCCCTTCGGCTGGGCACAGTGCTGCTCGACCTGATCACCGCATTCCTCGCCCACCACCTGCAGGCAGAGACCGCCGTCCCGCACGAATCACGCCAGCGCATCCTGCTCCTGCAGATAAAAGAATTCATCCACCGCCACCTCAACGACCCGGATCTGACCCCGCAGGTCGTCGCCGCCGCCCACCACGTCTCACTGCGCCAGGTGTACAAGCTGTTCGAAGGGCAAGGCCAGCCCATCGCCGCCTGGATCAAACACCAGCGTCTGGAGCGCTGCCGCCGCGATCTCATCGATCCCTGGCTGCACTCAAGCCCCGTTCATGCCATCGCCGCCCGCTGGGGCTTCATGAACAACGCCCACTTCTCCCGCGCCTTCCGCGCCGCCTACGGCCTACCCCCCAGGGACTACCGCGCCCTGGCACTGCACGCACCTTCCGTGCCAGGACCGTCAACGGCGGAGCACGGGCAGTCAACGACAACCTGAGAACGCGGCGCCAAGCTGAGAACTGCTCGCACTCGCGGCCCAGTTGCCTCTGATCGCCGTGCCGACAGGGCGAGGCAAACTGCAAGACGAGCGTTGCTCGGTGCGGTTGGATCGCAAGCCGAACCACAAGAGCAGCCAACTTCCATAACAGCAATCAGCAGGGGGATACATGCGCGTCATCAAGAAAATCGCGGCGGTAGCAGCAGGTGCTGCCGCGCTTGTCTGCATGGCAGCCGCACCGAGCTTCGCGGCCACGCCGACCGACATCCACATTCAGAGTGCAACGCCAACCGGCGTGCACATCATGGCCGATATCCTGTGCTGCTGAGGCCCTGACACCGATCCGCGCGCCCAGCCTGGGCGCCGCGCCCGCCAGGCGGCGGCCGCGACAGCGAGTTGCCGCCCGTCCACCCCGAGTACCGGGGTGGACGGTTCGCGGATACCCGCCAGTGCCCTCTCCTGGCGAGTGTGTGTTCATGCGAGTGGAATCAGCCGAGTGGAATCAGTTGACGAAAGCCCAGAGCTCTCACTTCGTCCCACCCCACTGGACTCACGGCAGTCATAGCGGGCGGCGCCGACCGCGACAGGCCAAGGACGGCGCAGCAGGGATTCAGCAGCGGTGCTTGTCCGCCAGCGAAACGTATAGCGGGCGGGTGGCAGCGGGCCCGGTCCCTGACACTGTGGGCGACGGCCGTGGCCGGAAGCTGAGCTCCCCAGCGCCCTGCCCTCGCCGTAGCCTGGCCGTCTGGGGCGGCGATGAAGGTGCAAGCCGTCAGCGGTACACGACAAAGCCGCTTTACACCGCCTGAGGAGACGATCACCCGGGGGCGGCTGCCGGGCTCCTGTTGCTACAGCCGCCTGGCAAAATCGCGGCATGACCACCACTCCGCAACGCCCGTTCGATGTCACCGCAGTCTTTCCTCAACTGGCGCCGCTGGCACGCACGGCGACCCGGCTTCATCCCCGGCCCGGGGCTCCCTCACCGCAGGACAGTTCCATCGGCGGACCGCTGCTCTGGCCCGTCGGCGAGCCGTGGCCGCACTGCGACGGACCTCATGTGGTGGACGGCATGAACCCGGCCCTGTCTCCGGCGGATGTCAGACTGGAGCGCCGGATCCGCGCCGCCTCGCGCGACAGGAGCCTGACCACGCAGGAACGAGAAGCCCTTGAGCGAATCCGCCCCCCGCGGGAGTTTCCGCTGACGGCAGAGGTCCGGCCATACAACGGTTCCATAGCGATGCTGCCGGTCGCGCAACTGTACGCACGGGACGTACCCGATCTGCACGCGCCTGAAGGAGCAGACCTGCTCCAAGTCCTGTGGTGTCCCTTCGACCACCCCATCATGCCCAGGACCGTGCTGTTCTGGCGGTCGGCAGCCACGGTTTCCCACATCCTCGCAACACCCCCCGAACCCCCCGCGGTGCAGTTCGACGGCTACCTCCCCGAGCCGTGCCTGCTCAACCCAGAGCAGGTGACCGAATACCCCGATCACCTCGAGGTGAGCAAGGTACTCCAGGAGCAGCTCGCAACCTGGAGCATGTGGCAGGCAGCCGGCACGGACCTGGACAACGGCTACGCGTCGTTCCCACAAGAGTTCTACGACAGCGAGTTGGCCGGCGCTCCCGGTTGGAAAGTCGGCGGCTGGCCTCGCTGGGGGGCAACCGACCCCGCCCCGCGTCTCTGCCCTGCCTGCGGCAGCGACATGGATGCCCTGCTGACCATCGCCACGTTCGAGTATTCCAGCGGCAGCAGCTGGCGCCCGGACGAAGCCGGCGAGGACCGAGAACTCATCAGCGGCCACATCCCCGCCCCCACCCGCATCGGCTTCCCCGCTACCAACCCTGCTCCCAGGCAGCCGACGGCCGTCCAGATCGGCAGCGGCTATGACCAGCAGCTCTACCTGTGCCCAACGGACCCGCAACACCCCCACTTCGAGCTGATGCACTAGGTCGTTTCTGATGGCTCTTGGTCGGTGGGTGGATCAGCTTTTGGTCTGGGCAGGCGTCGGGCATGGTGCGGCGACATGAACTGACGGATGCGCAGTGGCGGGCGATCGAGCCCTTGCTGCCGGCCAACGGCCGGCCTGGTGGGCAGTGGTCCGATCACCGGACGGTGGTGAACGGGGTGCTGTTCCGGGCCCGTACCGGGGTGCCCTGGCCGGACCTGCCGGAGCGCTACGGGCCCTGGCAGACCGTCCATGAACGGCATCGCCGCTGGTCGGCGGACGGCACCTGGCAGCGGATCCTGGCCGAGCTGCAGATCGAGGCCGATGCCGGTGATCCCGACGGCACCCTGGTCCGCGAGCCGGAGCGGGAGTGGGCGGTGAACATCGACTCCACCTCCTGCCGGGCTCATCAGCACGCGGCCGGGGCCCGGCACCGGCCGCCGCCCGACTTCCCCGGAAATGGGGCGGGGCGCGTGTGGAGGCCGATGGGCGGGAGACCCTGGGACGCTCGCGAGGCGGGGTGACCACCAAGGTCCATCTGCTGGCCGACGACCGGGCCCGACCGCTGACCTGGCTCACCTCGCCGGGCCAGCGGGGCGACAGCCCCATGCTCCTGCCGGTGCTGAAGACGCTGCGCATTCCTCGCCGCGGGCCCGGCCGCCCACGCCACCGCCCCGACCGGGTGCGGGGCGACAAGGCGTACTCCAGCCGCGACAACCGCGCCTACCTGCGCCGCCGGGGCATCAAAGCGACCATCGCCGAACCGGACGACCAGCGGGCCAACCGCCGCAAACGTGGCCGGGCCGGCGGTCGCCCACCCGCATTCGACAGGGCCCAGTACCGACGGCGCAGCGCGGTCGAGCGCTGCGTCAGCAAGTGGAAACAGTTCCGGGCAGTGGCCAGCCGCTACGACAAACGGGACTACATCTTCAACGGCACCCTCACCATCACCGCCATCGTCATCTGGCTCCGCGACACCGTCCAAGAGCCATCAGAAACGACCTAGCTAGCTGGCCTTGCGTCTGGAGCGGCGGCAGCGCCACCGGCCCGACCAGCCATAGACCTCAGGCTCACCCCAACGGCCGGGCTAGTTTCCGTGACTGGTGGGATGCGGTGCCCGCCCCTGAGGAAAGCCTTCGAGCAGAACGTGTGGGCCGATAAAAGCAATGGAGTCGGGATCGCCTGAGGTCCACACCGCATCACAAGCCGAGCCGCAGAATCTGCCGAAGAGACCGTCGGTGCAGCACCCGCACACCGGACAGGGCTCCGTGTCGTAGTACATGACCGCATCTTCTCCCCCCTGTCGATCGCTTGCAGAGCCCTTCTTCGCGCCTTCCGTGCATGTCTTGAGGCGGTGTCGATGCGCGGCTCAGCCGGCCCCCGCACCTGCGGCCTCTCCCGCCGGGACCCAAAGTCTGGGGCAGCAGGAATTCGAAGATGAGTTCCCCGGATGCTGGGGTCCCCAGCCTGTGCGTGGGGGGTGGGTATGAGGGTAGGCGCGGACCATCGAACGTGGACTCAGGCAAGAATGTGGTGGAACGATGGTCCGCAAGGGCGAAGCTCACCGGCCCTTTGATACGGCGATCTTGTCCGGTGAGGTGTTCAAGGGAAGTGAGCCGGTATCAGCTGCCCGCGATACCGCTCGCGAGTTCCTGACCAGAGTTCAAGCCGTGCACGGCATACCGGTCTCCCCGCGGGCGATGGACATGGTGCAACTGGTGGTGAGTGAGCTGGTCACCAACGCCTACAAGTACGCGCCCGGGCCATACCTGCTGGATCTGGTGGTCGACGGCGGTGGTGGTGTGGAGATCTGTGTGTGGGACGCGGAACCGAGGCTGCCGACGGTCCACCCCCCGGATGTGGGAGGGTGGGCCAGCACGGCCTGGAGATCGTCACGCGCGCGTGCCGGAGCCTGGAGATGCGGCGGGCGCCGGTCGGCAAGCGGGTCACCGCCGTGGTCACGCTCGCCGACGATGCGCCCGGGCATCCGGCCGGCAGCGCGATGTGACCCCGCTTGGTCGTTGAGCGCTGCCCGAGGTCTGTGGGGCGCGAAGCTTTCATCGACCGCCCCACCGACCTGCCCGAGGGGCTCCGGCTCGCGGTTCACCCGAGATGGCCGCTTTTGGGTGGTGCGGGCGGCCTCCCCGGGGGGTAGGCCTGGCACGCGGACAGCATCAACCTGGCCTGGACCCCGCCGGGTTGTCGTGGCGAGTCCGCCGGTACCGGTGAAGGGCGAGCGGGACGGGCCAAGCGCGAACCGCCGCCTTCACCGCTCCGGGGCGGGAGATGTGCGGGAGATGGACGGAACCGAAGATGCGCGCGGTCGGGGCGGTCTGCGACGGTCAGGCCCGCGGCAAGAGCACGGGTGCGCCGCACGACGAGGCGTAGCGCCGCGTTTTCGGCGGAGCTGAGGCATGAGCTACGAGGTCGCCTGGCAGCCTGAGGCCCCGGCTCAAGCTGAGCAGCCTGCCCACGACGATCCCCCGAGAGGGCCCGTCAGATCTTCACCGCCGTCGCACCGCCTCCCGGGAGCGGGAGGCCTTGCGGGAGACACCGAGAGGAAGTGTCCCGCAAGGCGTTCAGAAACCCTGCCGGGGCGGATGGGAGCTCTCAGCCCCCCGGCCACGGCCGCTGCCCGCACCGCGGCGAGAACACAACCCGCGGCAACCGCCAGTATCGCCACCCGCGCCCACCACCGCCCCCGCGACACGGGCACCCGCTCCGGATAACTGTGATCACCGCCTTCGCCGGCCCAGCACGGTCCTCTTCCTGTTGCGGCGGGTGCTGCACGCCCGCCCATGCGCAGGTGAGCCGGCCATCAGCCAGTACGCGCCCAGCAGTCCGGCCGGGAACAGCGGGACGAGAGAGGCGGTCAACTGCCGTCTTGCTCCATGCTCGCACCAACGCAGGCCCGCACAGCGGAGAAACGTTTGCGTCGACCCTGCCGCCCGCCCTCACCGGCCCCGGGGAAGTTCGCCGCAAGACTTGACCAAGGGCACACTCCGGCGCATCAAGGCCATAGTGGGCATCGGCGTGAGGGCACCCGCACCGGGCGGCATCTGATGTTGCCGCACTCCCGTGCGCGTCGAAGCGGCGCCGCGCTGTGCCCGCCCTACGATCAGCGACTGTGGCACACACCTTCGAAGAGCTCGTCGAGATGCAGCGCGCAGCCGACGCCGCGTATGCCCGGGCCCAGCAGCTACGCGATCAGTACGGCCCGCCGGCCGACCACCCGTGGTCCCAACACCAGTCACACACCTACGAGACGGCCTGGCGTGCGGCGCGCGCCCTGGACCGCGACGCCTACACCGCCGTCACCGCCTACGCCCAGGCCCACGGCGCAGCCCGCCAGGACACCGAAACCCGGGTCAAGAAGGCCGCCGAGCCCCCCCGGGTAGGCGCTCGGCGGATATCTCGCCCCCCGTCACCGAAGGCCGCACACAGCCCGCACACGAGCGGGGCCGCTCGGCCCCAGGCGGGCTCGCCACTGCGGTTGCGGATGGTCCGGCCGGTCTTCATCGGCGCTTCCCCCCAACGCAACTTTGGCGGTGCCCAGGTGGAGGTGGGCATAAAGGGCGTCCGCGCAAGCCGGGGCCGAGTCCGAATGCCCCGGCACCCGCTTCGAGGAACTGCGGTGACCAGTACCAAAGGTGGTGGTGCACCAGCCGAGCAGGTCTTGGAGGAGGGGAACCAGCGGTCGGTCGCGCGCGATGACGCGGGTGCGCTGGCCCGGGCGGCCGGCTCCCGACGGGCCAGGTTGTGGGAAACACCGCCTTCGGAGGGCCGGCCGGGTGTTGTTTCAGACGGCGAAGAGCAGGCTGGCGCTGAGGAGAACTGCCACGGCGATGGCGAAGCGGAGCCCGAAGGCGACGGTCCCGGTGCCGCCGTGACGCAGCACGATGAGGGTGTCGCCGAGCGGCGCCAGGGCGACTACCTGCATGAAGCAGGCTTCGGCGCGAGCGGTGGAAAAAGCGCGGAGATGCCGAAGACGGCGTCCCGAACTCCCTTGACTGTGAGGTAGGCCGGGTCGCCGTTGCGGGCGGCGGGTAGCCGTACCCGGCGGCGGCTGCCCGGGGCTGGTGCAGGAAGCGGCCCCCGACGAACAGCACCGGCAGTCGAGGATGGTCGCCACGGCGTAGGCGGTGGCGGTCATGCCAGCTCCGGTCTGGTTCCGCGCCGTGTCAGTACGAGCAGGCTGAGGCCGAACATCAGGACTCCCAGCGGCAGATGGACCGAGGGAACGTGTGCGACGCCGAGGACGACCTGGACGGAGGCGAGGGCGAGGAAGCCGGTGGCGTGCCAAACGGGCCGGAGTGAGCCGCCGCCCGGTTTCCACGCGAGTACGGCGGCGAGCAGGTAGAGCATCGACGCGCCGTACATCACCTGGGCTCCGATGCTGTGCATCGTCGCGCCGTGAGCGGAGGTCAGCAGCCATCCGGCGGAGACGGCCTGAAGGAAGAGGGTCGCCGTCTGCAGGGCGATCGCTATCTGCAGGAAGGAGGAGGTGCGCGCGGCGCGCGGCGCGCGCGTGGTCACTTCGGCGCTCATGTCACGCTCTCTCTGTCTCTCTTGGCCACGAGGGAGTAGCGGCGCTCTCCCGCCGGCCTGCGGCTGCCCGGCTGCGAGAGGGTGCCTTCCGCGGTACGTCGGCTCGTAACCGAGGCGAGCGGCGACGGTCCCGAGCCGGGCCGGGGCCGGGTGCGGCGGTTTGGTCAGTGCAGGAAGTCGAGCAGTCGTTCGTTCAGTTCGTCGGGTGCGGTTGACGGCAGGGAGTGGTGGGTGGCCCCGGGAAGGATGTGCACCTCGGCCTGGGGAAGCTTCCGGCGGGCCCAGGCCGCGGCTTTGGCGGCGTGGAGGGCGCGGCTGTGCTCGGCGAGCAGGACCAGGACCGGCATGTGCAGGCCGGTGGTACGGGGGCGGCGTCCGGTGATGATCTTGCGGTCGGGGGCCGTGGCAGCCGACGCATAGAGGCGCTGCCAGGTCTCATCCAGCGGGGCCCCGCCCGTTTCCCAGGACAGGAAGGCGCGGGCGCGGTCCTGGCTGGGGCGGATGAGGGTGGGCAGGGCGTGCAGCAGATAGTGGGGGCGCAGGCCGGTGAAGACCCGGGTGGGGTCGATGAGGGCGAGGCGGTTAATGCGCTGCGGTGCGTGCAGTGCGTAGGCGGAGGCCATCCAGGCGCCGTAGGAGTGGCCGCACAGGTGCGTGCGGGCGAGTCCGAGGTTGTCCAGGAGGGCGTCCAGCCAGGCCATCAGGTCGGCGGTGTGCTTCAGTACGGCGCCCTGGCGTCGGGTGCGGCCGGCGTCTCCCAGCAGATCGACGGCGTACACCCGGTAGCGCTCCCCGAGGGCGGGGGCGTTGGCGAACCAGACCAGGCCGGTGGCCGAGCCACCGGGCAGCAGTACCAGGGGGCGGCCGTCGGCGGGACCGTATGCGTACACCCGGGCGGGGCCGTACGAAGTGGCGACATCTCGTGCCTCGGTCCCGGCCGGCCACCGGGCGCGCAGTTCGTCATAAGCCTCGTCGAAAGCAGATTCCGACACAGACATCCCCCTCGCTCAACAATATTCTCGCTCAACGAGATAATATGCACGAAACCCAGGGAGCGTGCGTGAACAACGACCAAAGCCCGGCCATGAACCTGGTCCACCTGCTGCGGGCGGTGACCGTCGAATTCGACCTGCTCGGCGCCGAGTTCGCCGCCCGCCACGGGCTGCACCCCACCGACGTGCGTGCACTGATCCACCTGCTGGACGCCCAACGGCAGAGCACCCTCGCCACACCCGGCTGGCTGGGCGAGCAACTGCGCCTCAACTCGGCCGGAACCACCGCCCTCATCGACCGCCTGGAGCGACTCGGACTGATCCGGCGCGGCCGGGACACGGCCGACCGGCGCCGCGTCCTGCTCACCGTGCAGGACAAGGCACAGGAACTCGGCTGGGCCTTCTTCGGGCCGGTGATCAGCGAAGTGACCGGCGTCGCCGACAAGTTCAGCGCGGGCGAAGTGGAAACGGTGCGTCGATTCCTGACAGCAGTTCTTCAGTCCACCCGGCACGCACGCTGAGCAGACCACCCCGCCGCCAGGTGCTGCCGACTCACCGCCATGACGCGGAGCACGGGACGCAGCGGCGGTGCCGGATACCCGCAGCACGCGCCCGCCGGACCTGCGTGGGGGCTCTTCCGCAGACTTCGCCCCTTGTTCCCGCCCGACTGGCCGGACCACCCGCCCTGTGGCTTCGCGTCCGACTCGCGCGATGTCCGGCCGGCTGGGCCGTCTTGTGCGGCGAGTACGCCAACCAGGTTCTGGGGCTGCCTAGGTGCACGGCCAGCCCACGGTCCCGTCCCCTTCGGTATGCGCTCGGTGCTCCCGCATGCTGCCGAGCCCGTGGGACCTGTCACCTACGGAGCCGGGCAGATCGCGATTCTGCGAGGACCCCTCGCCGACCTCGTAATGCTGCTGGTTCTGCCGCTTCATCTCACGGCGCAGACGGGGGCGTGTTCGCCCGTGGTCGCGAACGCGATGATCTGCTGCGCGACGACCCGGATTTGGCGTTCGCGTGCATCGACACCGTGCGGATGGCCTCGCACGCCGCGTCCGGGCCCAATCCCCCTGACCCACAGACCAGTTGGGCGGCAGAAGGTAGAGCGGCAGACGTGGTTAGCCGGAGCTGAGGGCACCGCCTGGACTCTGCCCCTTGCCCCTGCCCCCGCTCCAACAACTCCTGTGGTCTACGTGGCGATGACTCAGCACGACTACCGTAACATGAAGACGCCACTTCAGTTTCAGGAAGTAGCGGGCTAGGGTCAGCTCCGTGGATGTTCTACGGCCGCATGGAGGGGCGATGACACCGCTCAAGATCGGCTATCTGTTGCCGACGCACGATCAGACGGTTCGGGCAGAGCCGAGCTGGGGGCCTCATCGCTCAAGCCCGCCGAGCGTCTCGACCGCGACTCCGTGCGGGCCGGCGACAGACCGGTCGCCCGGCTACGAGCGGACCACCTGCTGCTCCTGGCCGCCGTGGCGCAGGCCACCGAACGGTGCACGCTCGGCACCGGCAGTGCCGCTGCCTGCCATCCGCCACCCAATCCTTCTCGCACATCAACTGGCCACCCCCGACCGGCTCTCCCAAGGGCGTTGGGTCACTGGATTGGGCGGCGGTTTCCCGAACCCGGCCACACGGGCCCAGTTCGCACCCCTCGGCACCCCCTCCGCCGACCGCGCCAGCCGCCCGGCGGAGTCGGCCGAGGTCATGCGGCAGCTCTGGTACCGGCGGAGCGGTGGCTCACCGCGGCCAGCCACCTTCGACGACGTACGCCTCGCGCCCCCGCCGACCTGCCCGCAAGGCCCGCCGATCTGGCTGGCCGGAGGCGGCGGACCCGCACTGCGCTGCGTGACACGCCTGGCCGGCGGCTGGCTTCCCTACCCGCCCGCTGTGGCGACGTACGAGGCGGAACTGCGCACCATCGAACAGTACGAGCCTGCCCGCCCGGCCACTCCTGCCCTGTACGCGACGCTCTGCCTGGACAAAGACCCGGAGCTGCCCGCCACCTTCGGCGGAGCAACATCGCGGCCTACTACAGCATTCCACCGAGACGCCTCCCCGCGAACCAGTGCCTCTTCGCCGGCACCGCCCGCCAGGCCGCCGACCGCCTCGCGCGCTACGTCCGGGCCGGCGCCCGGCAGCTGGTAATCCGCCTGATCACCGACGAACACGAGGCGACTCTGGAGGAGTTCGCCGACCAACTGCTGCCCATGCTGCTTGAGGAGAACCGATGACCACCACATACGTACTCGTCCACGGCGCCTGGCACGGCCCCTGGGCCTGGGATCGACTCGTCCCCGCCCTGCACGCCGCCGGCGCCCGGACGCTCACCCCCGACCTCTCCACCGGCGAGGACCACGGGCTCCACGACCATGCCGAGATCGTCACCGCGGTCCTCGACTCCGTCCCCCGGGACGACGAACTCGTCCTGGTCGGCCACAGCTACGCCGGACTGGTCGTCCGGGAGGCGGCGGACGCAGCGCGCCGCACCGTCGACCACATCGTCCTCGTGGACGGCTGGGCGGGGCCCGACGGCGTGAGCCTGTTCTCCCTCGCCCCGAAGTCCCTCGTCGCCGCGGTAAGCGCGGCCGCAGCCGCCTCCCCCGACGGGCGTCTGGCACCGCCACCCCCGCCGGCCGCCTACGGCATCGTCGACGCCGCCGACGCCGACTGGCTCGCACCGCGCCTGGTGCCGCAACCGCTGCGCACACTGACCGAGGCCACCCGGCTGAGCGGACGCGTCGACCAGATCCCCGGCACGGCCGTCCACTGTCGCCCCTCGACCTTCCCGTTCGACCGCTTCGGTGCGGAACTCGGCTACCAAAGCCGTGCCCTGGACGGCCCGCACGACATCATGCTGACTGATCCGGAGTCCCTCGCCCGGCTGCTGCTGGAGCTCCGCCAGTACGCGGATCCTGCACTGCAGGAACAGGAAGCACTGAGTCTAGAGTGAAGGCGTGGAGCAGCGAACGTACAACCAGTACTGCGCGACCGCGCGCACCCTCGACCTCGTCGGCGAGCGCTGGACGCTGCTGCTGATCCGTGAACTGCTTACCGGGCCCAAGCGGTACGGCGACCTCCAGACCAGCCTGCGCGGCCTGGGCACCGGGTTGCTCGCCACCCGGTTGAAGCACCTCGAACGAGAGGGCCTCGCCCGGAAGATCACCCTTCCGCCGCCCGCCCGCACCCCCGCCTACGCCCTCACCGAGGCTGGCCAGGAACTCGGTCCCGCCATCCTGGCACTGGCGCGCTGGGGCCTCAAGTGGGCCATGGGCGAGCGGCGCGAGACGGAGACCTTCCACCCCGGCTGGGCCGTGCTCGGCCTCCGCGCCTGCTTCGATCCAAAGGCTGCGGGCGGGCTCCGCGCGGTGTACGAGTTCCGCGTCGACGACGAGGTCTTTCACGCCCGGATCGACGATGGAACGGTCGAGGTGCTGCACGGACCCGCCCAGCACCCCGACGTGACGCTCGCGATGAGCGAGGAGGTGTTTGTCGGCGTGACCTCTTTGAGCCGGACCCTGCCCCAGGCGATCGCGGCTGGTGCCGCCACGGCGACAGGTGATGCCGAGGCGCTGCGCAGGCTGAACGGACTCTTCCGGCTGCCTTCTCCCCAATCCCGCTCCGCGAACTGACGTCGCCGCCGGCTGGAACCGCAGTTCCGGACGCTTGCCGCAGCGCTCGTCCTCGAACGTGACCACCGC
>NZ_BMTR01000065.1 GCF_014649775.1 Streptomyces longisporoflavus
CTCGACGATCTACCACGTCGGCATCTACGTGGGAGGCGGGCAGATGATCAACGCGGCCCGGCCCGGCACCAAGGTCCGCCTCGACCCGGTGGATGCCATGTCCGGCTTCGCGGGAGGGGCCAGAATCCTGTGAAGCCGACACCTGCCGAACCCCGTTCACGGCCCGGTGCCCCGTGGCTGCTGCTGGCCGCCACCCTGGCCCTGGCCGCATGCGGCTACCTGCTCCTGGCCACCGACCCGCCGCCACCCGTCGCGACCGGCGGGCGAGCCCCGGCCCACCCGGGGCCGCAGGACACTGCGGCAGCCCAGCCTCCCGGCGACCCGGCGGCGCGTGCTCGCAGCCCGCGTCCCGACTCCTCCCCCACACCTTCGCCGTCGAAGCCGTCGGCTTCGATGCTGCCGGTCCGAGGGGAGGGCCGGGCCGCGGACCGCCAGATCCAGCACCTGTTGGAGGAGGCCTGGCCCGCCGACCTGCCCCCGGCCCTAGAGCAGCAACTGCGCCGGGAAGGTGCGGCGTTGCTGCGCGCCGATGCCACCGGGGCCGGCCGCGACCGCTTCCCCGCCGTCTTCGGCAACCGGCCGGATACCGCGGTGGCGCCCGCGTTCAGCCGGCTGCGCATCCAGGCCGCCATCGCCCGCAAAGACACCCGGCCCGGCCGGGCGGTAGTGCACCTGGTGTGGGCCGCCGCCGACCGCGGCGGCACCTACACCGACAACCGCATCACCGACCTCTACTTCCGCCGAACGAAAGGAGACGGCCCGTGGACCCCGCTGCCCCCACCCTGACCAACCTGGCCCTCCCGCCCGGCCCCACGGCCGTTGCGGGCACGGCGGACGTGCTGCGGTGGCTGGCCGCCCACTGGTTTCTGTTCGCCCTCGTCCTGGCGGTGGCCTCCGCGGCCGGCGCGTACCTGGTGCGCCGCCTGGCCGCCGCAGCCTCCCAAGAGCGCATGGCCCTGGAGTTCACCCCGGCCCGGCACTTCGACCCCGGCCACGAAGAGATCTTCCGGCGTGGTGTGGAACTGACCCGGGCATGCACGGCGCTGCCCTGGTGGGCACCGCGCCGCGCGAAGAGCGTACGGATCCGTATGCGCTCCGACAGCCACTCCCCCTTCGCCTACCGGCTCGAAGGCCCGGCCGGCGCCGAGCGGCTGCTGACCACCACCCCCTTCGGGCCGGGCGTACGCGTGACCAAGGCGAAGCCGCTGAAGGACAAGCCGCGCGCCCACGAGGTACGCGCGGAATTCATCCTGCGCGGCAACCCCGTCGCCTCCCTGCGGGAGGTACCGCTCCAGCCCGACCCGCTGCAGCCGCTGGTGGATGCCGTCGGCGATCTGCGTGCCGATCTCGGGGACGTCGCCGAGATCTGTGTCGACCTGCAGCGCGCCCCCAAATGGGCGCTGCGGCAGCGGCGCTGGCATCTGATGCACCAGGCGCGCCGTAGCGAGCAGCGCGAAGCGGGGCGTACCGCGCGGTGGATGAGCCGCGACAGCACGCGGGGCGACGACTCCTTCACCGGGCAGCTGCGGCAACTGGTCACACCCGGCCGCGACACCGGGCCCGGCGGCGGGGGCGGGCGTCTGGTGATGTCGGCGCCGCCGGTACGCGTCGACCGCATCGAGGCACTGGGCAAGCTCGCCGAGGACAGCCACCTGGTGCGCGTGCAGATCCTGGTGCGCTGCGCCTCCGACATCGAGGGCCGCGCCGAAGCCCGCCTCGCCCGCGTGCAGGCCGGCCTCGATGTATTCGGCGGCTCCGCCCGGTGGGCGATGAAGGGTCTGCGGATCGGGCCGTGGCGCCTGGGAGCCGACCGCTGGCCGCACCGCCGGCGCTTTGATCTGCGCTGGCGCACCGGGCAGTGCCTGCCACCGGCCGCCAACTGGCTGCGCCTGGAGGAACTTTTGGGGCTGCTCAAGCCGCCCACCGTGTGGTGCCGGATGCCGCTGCTGCCGGTCGACCTGCCCACGTTCGTCCACGGTGATCCGGGCCTGCTGCTGCAGGGCTGGTATCGCACGCCGGACGGGCGGCGGCGCCTGGTCGCCACCCGGGCCGAGCAAACGCTCTTCGAGATCAGTGTGGGCAAGGCCGGCGGCGGCAAGACCGAGCGGGCAGCCGCGCAGGCGGTCGGCTACGCGCACGCCGGCGGCGGCCTGCTGTTCATCGACCCCCACCACGACTCCTGGCAGCGTGTCGCCCCCTTCCTCGCCCACCAGCCGATCATGGACCGGATCATGCGGATCGACCTGCGGGGCAAGGGGCGGGGACCCAACCCCGCGGTCAGCTCCTGGAATCCCATCGGCATGCACCACCAAGGCCGCCAGGGCTATGAGGTCGTCGAGGACGTCGTCGACTCCTTCGCCACCGCCTTCGGCTGGGACGACGCCAACGCACCCAGGGCCATCGCGATTTTCACCGAGGCGCTGACGGTACTGACCGCGTACAACGATCTGGCCTGCCGGGCCGACCGCGCCGCAGACCAGGCCACCCTCTTCCACGTAAGAGCCCTGCTCACCGACACCGACTTCCGCAACCAGATGCTCAAGGCCCTCGGAAACGTCCTGGGCGAGGAGACACGGGCCTGGTGGACCAGCACCTTCCCCACCTTTCCGCCCGACGCCTTCAACGTCCTGATCAACCCGCTGTCCCGGCTGGCCACCAATCCGATCTCCCATGCTTTCCTGGGCCAGCCCCAAGGCGCCTACAACATCCGCCACGCCATGGACCGGCAGATGATCGTGTGGGTGTCCACAGCGGGCAACGGACCCACCGACCGCCTGGTCGTCTCTCTGATCAACCGCGATCTGCTGCGCGCCGGACGCTCCCGCGCCGACACCCCCGCCCCAGACCGGGTGCCCTTCCGCGGCTACTTCGACGAACTCATCACCCTGGCCAGCGCGGGAGGCGACTCCATCGCCTCCATGTTCGAAGACTTCCGCAAATACCAGATCCAGCTGCATGCGCTGACCCAACTGCTGTCCCGCCTGCCCACTGCGGTCCGGCAGTCCCTGGTGCAGAACGCCTCCACCCTCTCCACCTCCCGCGGGTCCAGGGCCTCTGTCACCGCGATCACCGAGGAATGGGGAGAGCGGCCCAGCCCCGCGCAGGTCGCCGGCCTCGACCAGTACGACCACTACAGCTCCTTCACCGTCAACGGACGCCCGGTGGGCCCCGTGCTGATCCACGGCCCCCACCTGGAGGAGGTCTTCGCCGAACAGCACCGCCCGCACCGGAGCCACACCGCCGCGCTGGAACAGGCCGCCGACCGCAACGCCCGAGCGCTCCCCCTCCACCAGCTCACCGCCACCGCCGCAGGCCAGCTGCAACGCGTACGCGGCTTCCTCAGCGATCGCACCCCGGCCGCCCCCGGCGCCGCCACCCTCACCGAAACAAGGGACTACCAATGACCCCGCCGACCGCCGCGGGACGCGCCACAGAGCAGCCCGACCGCCGCCGCATTCACCCCCAGCACGGCCAAGACCCTGCCCCGGCAACCGGCAGGCCGCCCTCACCCGGCACCGTATGACCACCACCACCCAACTCCCCACTCCGCTACGCCCTGCAGCCCCGTTCGTCGACACCGTCGTGGGCCACGGCGGCCCCTCTCCGCATCTGCAGGCAGCAGACGACGGTCAAGAACAGCGCCGCCTGCCCCAAGCCCCTCCCCGCAAGCGCAGGGAGCAGGGAGCAGGGAGCAGGGAGCAGGGAGCAGGGCCAGCGTGCCCGGCCCGCATGAAGGCGGCGGGGCCCACCCCCGCGTGCGCGGGGAGCAGCGCAGGTTGTCCTTCATCTCGGTGGAGAACCCGGGTCCATCCCCGCACGCGCGGGGAGCAGTCGGAAATGACGAGGTGACCTATCCCGGTGTCGGGTCCATCCCCGCACGCGCGGGGAGCAGCAGGAGCAGGACCGGACGCCGATGGGGATCGCGGGTCCATCCCCGCACGCGCGGGGAGCAGCCGACCCCCGCCCCCTTCAGCGGGGTGCGTCGGGGTCCATCCCCGCACGCGCGGGGAGCAGCAGGACGGACAGAACACGGCGGTCCTCGAGGCGGGTCCATCCCCGCACGCGCGGGGAGCAGGCCGCGTTCAACGCCCGGCACGAAGCAGCCCGGGGTCCATCCCCGCACGCGCGGGGAGCAGTTTGCCCTCGTCTACGCGGCCTCCGCCTGTCCGGGTCCATCCCCGCACGCGCGGGGAGCAGCCTTCATGGCCATCTGGGACATTGCCGAGGCTGGGTCCATCCCCGCACGCGCGGGGAGCAGCGCCCGCTGGTGGCCGATCGACAACCTGCCCCCGGTCCATCCCCGCACGCGCGGGGAGCAGGCCGCCCAGGACGGGATCGCGATCGTGCGCATGGGTCCATCCCCGCACGCGCGGGGAGCAGGGGCGGTGGCGTGGGCTGCATTGTCGGCGTCGGGGTCCATCCCCGCACGCGCGGGGAGCAGCCTGATCTTGCCGAGCGCCTGGAACGCGGTGAGGGTCCATCCCCGCACGCGCGGGGAGCAGTGTTCAGGAACGTGCCTCACAGATATCCGGGGGGGTCCATCCCCGCACGCGCGGGGAGCAGGTCGACACCGTCGCGAGCGTGCCCGGCGCCTGGGGTCCATCCCCGCACGCGCGGGGAGCAGTCTCGCTGACCTCGCCGTTTACCAGCAGAAGGAACCGTTCTGAGCAACTTTCAAAGAATCGGACAATTCCACCACCCGGCTGGACGAAACAGCAGACGTAGCCTACGCACACCAACCCCACCTGCATGTACTTCTCTCACGACACCCGCACGCCGAGCGGCAGAACCAGCCAGACACGACGGCGACCCCAAAGCACCGACGCACAACGGCTCTCCAGGGCCAGACAACCCGGCCACTCCCCCCACCCACCACAAGATCACCCGTACGACCGACAAGCATCCAGACCCGGGGCGGCCAGGCAACGGAGCACTCACCGTCGGCGCGGAAGGCGCGGAAACCTCCCCCCAGGCGTACCCCCGCAGGAAGGGGAACAGCCGGGCGATCTCCGAGCCTGGTCGAGGGCGCGAGCCCATCCCACGCATGCGGGGAGCAGTCGGGCCCACGCATCGACTGGATGCCGGGGCGCTGGGGCCATCCCGCGCGCGAGAAGCAGACTCATCAGCAGGCGGGCGGCGGTGCCGCCGTGGGTCCATCCCCGCGTGCGCTGGGAGCAGCCCAAGTCGACGGATTCGCCTCTCTACGAAGAGGGTCCATCCCCGCACGCGCGGGGAGCAGGCAGCGTGACGTTCGATGCTGATCTTCCCTTCGGGCCATCCCCGCGTGAGCGGGGAGCAGACGCCCTTGTTACGGGAGCCCCTGCATGTCCAGGGTCCATCCCCGCACGCGCGGGGAGCAGGGCTCGACCTCGGGGTCGTACGGGTGCGGCGTGGGTCCATCCCCGCACGCGCGGGGAGCAGATCAAGGCCATGGGTTCGTGGCTGAAGAACCAGGGTCCATCCCCGCACGCGCGGGGAGCAGGCTCGGTAGTCCGTCGCGGCCGGGCCCACCACGGTTCCATCCCCACGCGTCTATCAAGATCGCTACTCGCAAAGACCGATGCGCTCTCTCTTCTCAAGCGGCGAGAAGTCGTGCTGCCCTGTAGGTGTGGCCAGCATCCTCACGAGCATCGTCGCAGTGATCGGTACGCTACTGGGCGTAGCGCTGAGCTATGTCATTCAGCGGAGTATCAGTCAGCGCGGAGAGTCGTTCGCTCGGGAGCATTTGTTCCTGTAAGAACGCATTGCCGCCTACAGCACCTTCGCCGCCGCACTGGCCACCTATCAGCGTGGATCCCTCGATCGGTGGCATCGTCAGGACGAGTCTCCGGAGAGCCCCGAGGCCGTTGCGGCGCGACTCGAATATCACCGACTTCGTTACGTCGCACGTCAAGAACTGTTTCGGGTACGGCTCCTCGCACGTAATCCAGGCCTCGTACAGCTAGCCGAAGACGCGCTGGGCCAGGTGAAATACATCCACAGAGCAGCTGACGAGCGGGAACGTGAATCTCGAAGTGATGCCGTCCATCAGGCTATTACGGACTTCGTGCAAGCCGCAGAGGAGCAAATCGCCCCATAGGTCAGCACCTCAACACAACGGATCATGCACGCCCGGAGGTTGTCCCGCAACCGGCATGACTGTTGGGCGGGTGCGCACACGGCTCCGCCGCGTGGAACTCAAACCGGAACAACGTCCGCATCCCCAGCATCACCTGGCAGGTCGTACCAGGTCTGCGGGCGGAGCGGTGGTGCACTGTCGTCAGCGGTAACTACTCCGGCGGCTGCGGCGTCGAAGCCGCCGGGCCAACCCGTACTGGCGTCGGCGGCCACTACAGCTCATTCACCGTCGACGGACGCACCGTCGGCCCCGTGCTGATCCACGGCCCCCACCTCCAGGACGTCTTCGCCGGACAGCACCTCCAGCCCATTCCCGCACGCGCGGGGAGCAACGTCCCCAGCCTCGCAGGGTGGTTCTGAGCTCGGGGTCCATCCTCGCGTGCGCAGGGAACAGACGTCGGCGCAGACGTGGTCAGCCCTCGTGTGGGGTCCATCCCCGCGTGCGCGGGGAGCAGGCCCAGTCGGTGTGGGTGCCGTCCCAGGGCCTGGGTCCATCCCCGCACGCGCGGGGAGCAGCCCCAGTCGGTGTGGGTGCCGTCCCAGGGCCCGGGTCCATCCCCGCACGCGCGGGGAGCAGCTGGCGGAGCAGTCATCGACTCCGCGGGCCTCGGGTCCATCCCCGCACGTGCGGGGAGCAGTTCACGGTGACGACCTTGTCGGCGCCCGTCGTGGGTCCATCCCCGTGTGCGCGGGAGCAGCAGTTGCCGAGCTCCGCAACGAGGGCCTTTCGGGGTTCATCCCCGCGCGCGCGGGGAGCAGCTCATCGCGCGCAGCCTCGGTTTCGCGTACCCGGGTCCATCCCCGCGTGCGCGGGGAAGCAGTCTCACTAACCTGTGCGTTTACCGGCAGCGAAAGCCGTTCTGAGTAACTTTCAAAGAATCGGACAAATCAACCAACCGGTTGTGACGACGCTACGTCAGGGCGCCGCAATGTCACTGAACCGTCTTCGCAAAATCGTTGTCGTCCCGAGCACGAGCAGCGGATGATCAATGGCCGGGAAGGCGCCGACCGAAGAGCTCCATTCGTTTACCGCCCAACAGGGCGGTCGCAGAGGGACAACTACACGCCGGGCCGCCGAGCGGACCTCGTCCGAATGCAAGCGGAGCCGCTGTGCGCTGACCGCTCCCCCACCAGACTGCGGACGATGCCGCGGATCCTTCCGGGCGTTCGCGGGGCAGTTGTTGTCTCCGTCGACAAGCGCGGGGTGATCGCGCACGGCATGGACGAAGTCCGGCCGGGCGGCGAAGCCGGTGTGGGTGAGGAACCGGTTGGCGCATCCGCCGGGTCGGTGCGCGGTGTGGGCGGCCGGTAGCTCCTTGATGGGGTGCATTCGTTCGTCAGGTGGCGGAGATCGTCTTGAGAGCGAGGGCCCGCAGCGGTGCGATCTTGGTGCGGGCGTTTCCGCCGTAGATCGCGTTGGTGCAGATTACGAGGTAGCGGCCGGTGTCCGGGGCGAGGTAGAGGCTGGTGCCGGTGAATCCGTGGTGGTAGGCGACTCGTCCGCCGACTGCGAGGATCCAGGACAGGCCGCGGTCCAGGCCGGGCTCGATCGGGGCTTGGGGGACGAGGCTGGCGTGCAGCCACTCGCCCAGTCCGTGCCTATCGCCGTCCGCGTGCGCGGCCAGGAGCCGCTGAGCGTATACGGCGAGGTCGGCGGGGGTGGAGAAGACGCCGGCGTGGCCGGCGATGCCGCCGAGCAGGCCCGCGTTGTCGTCGTGCGGTGCCCCCCAGATCCGTGGGGCGCCGGGGATGCGTTGCTCGGTCGGTGCGACCTTGGGCGTGCGGGCGACCGGTCCGTACACCGTGGCGTCCATCCCCAGCGTCTGCCACAGGGCCTCGGCGAGCTGGTCGAGGGGGCGGCCGTGGATGTGGGAGAGAGCAAGGCCGAGCAAGATGTAGCCGCGGTTGATGTACCGGTGCCGGCCGGGGCTGTCTTCGAGGGGCTCGCGGCACAGCAGTTCGTGCAGGAGAAGGCCGGAGCCGCGGTAGTGGTCGAGGCGCGTGGAGGCGCGGAGTCCGGAGGTGTGGGCGATCAGCCGGCGCACGGTCGCCTCCCCGCTGGGTGTCTCGCCGTTCATCGGCGGCAGGAAGTCGCGGATCGGGGCGTCGAGGTCGAGCAGCCCGGCCTCCAGAGCCTGGCCGAGCAGGGGCCAGGTGGCGATGACCTTGGTCAGCGAGGCGATGTCGTAGAGCGTGTCCCGGCCAGGTTCGGCGTCGCCGCACTCGGGGGCGACCTTGCCGGCGTTGAGGAACTGGGGGCTGGTGGCGGTGGTGCCGTAGGCGAGGACGCCGCCGGGGGCGGCGCCGTCGGCGACGACTTGGTCGAAGGTGTCCCAGAGGCGGGTGGTGTCATCGGCGGTGAACGGCACGGGCATCAGGGGCCTCCGGGGACGGTCGTGATCGCGGCTCCCAGCGTGGCAAGGTTGAGCAACAGGTGGCTGTAGCCGCGCCGGAGGTGGAACGTCCCCCGGATCGTAGAGGTGCCGTCGGCAGCGAGGGCGGCGATCAGTAGTGCGGTCACCGCACGGATGTCCGCAGCGTCCGCCTGCGCTCCGTGCAGCCGTACGGGCCCGCGGACACGGATTACCGGACCATCGGCCCTGATGTCGGCGCCGAACGCGCGCAGGCCCGGCACGTGAGTGTCGCGGCGGGGATAGACGCGCTCGCTGATGAGCGAGGTCCCCTCCCCTTGGGTGAGCATCGCGGCGAGCTGCGGTGCGGTGTCGGTGGGCAGACCAGGGTGCGGCCCGGTCACCGCCTCAACTGCCCCGAGGGGCCGGTGCAGTTCAGCTCGCACGCCACCGCTTGGGGTGGCGCTCAGCACGACGCCCGCCGCGGCGAGGACACGGGTGAGGCCGTCGGGGAAGCCGGCGGCGGTGATGTTGTCGAGGCGGACGCTGCCGCCGGTCGCGGTGGCAGCCATGACCATGGTGGCCGCCTCGATCCGGTCCCCGGCCACCTGGAAGGTGCCGCCGGTGATCCAGTCACTTCCCGACACGTGCAGTCCTTGCGCATCGAAGTGGACGAGGACACCACGTTCGGCGAGGAAGCGGGCGGTCTCGGTGACTTCCGGCTCGATGGACGGGCGGGTGATCAAACTGGTGCCGCGGGCGCGGGCAGCCAGCAACATCGCGGACACCGTCGCTCCGAGGCTCGGCCCGTACGGCGTGTTCACGTCCACGGTGAACGTTCTCACCCCGCGTGCACCGCACACGGCACGAACGCCCGTGTCACCCGCGATGACCTCGGCGCCGGCGGCCCGCATGGCGGCAAGGTGACGGTCGATGAACCGGGGGCAGAACGCGTCGCCGCCGGGGTAGGGGAAGGTCACCTGACCGGTGCGGGCCAGCACTGCCGCGGCCAGCACCGCAGTCGTACGGACACAATGGCCGAGCCCGGGATGGATGACCGGGCAGATGACGCCCGCCGGGGACACCGTGAAAGCACCGTCGTCACAGGTGACGGGGTATCCAGCCTGGCGCAGGATCTGCGCGCACACAACGGTGTCGATGATGTCCGGCACCCCGCTCAAGACGACCGGGACATCGGCGAGGGCGGCAGCGGCGTAGAGGTGCAGGGCGATGTTCTTGCTGCCCTGGACCGGAACGCGGCCGGACAGCGGGCGGCCGCCGGTGACCTGTACGAAGGCGGTGTCCATGACGTCGCGGCCGGCTGCGGTGACCACGGCCGTCACCGGATCCGGGATCCGGCGGGCAGGAAGCCCCCGACGTGATCACGGGGGTAGACCACTGTGCCCGGCCCGATCAGGGTGCCCGGCGCAAGCACGGTGCCGGCGGGCAACGCGACCTCGTCACCGATGATCGCACCGAACTTCGTCTGGCCGGTGGTGATGCGCTGCCCGTCGAGATTGACCGCGATCTCCTCCGACGCCGGCTCCGTGAGCGGGCCGCGGTCGCACCGCAGTGCGGTGGTGGAGCAGAACGAACCGATGTTGACCCTGCAGCCGATCACCGAGTCACCCACGAAGCAGGGGTGCTTCATGTAGACGTGTCCGGCGAGCAGGCTGCGGGTGACCTCCGCGCCGAACCCGACCCGGCACCCGGGGCCGATCACACTGTGGTCGCGGACCAGCGCGCCGGCCGCCACGACAGCACCGGTACAGATCAGGACCGGCCCCATCACACGGGCACCCGCCTCAATCCGCGCCCCGGACTGGATGATCACTTCGCCCCGGACCAGAGCGCCGTCCTCGACAAGACCGTGGCCAAGGCGAACCCGCTCGGCCCCGTGGTCGAGGTCGGCGGCCATCGCGGCCTTGATGTCGAAGACGCTCGAACACCCGTTCAACAGGCCGGTTACATAGGGACCAAGGCCCTCGGGGCGGAAGTAGTAGCCGGGGACGAGGCGGGCATCGGTGGTCGGCTCCGTGGAGCCGACGGGATGCGCGGACTGCATCAGGACCTCCCGGAATCAGGTCGGCCCGTGGCTGCGGGCCGCTCGTTCTCCACAGTCACCGCCAGGGGCCTCCCCTCGTGAGGGGCACCGGCCTTTCCTGCAAAGCCGTTTGTGTGAGATGCAAACGGCCTGTTCGGCGCACTGTCCCGGGACTATGGTTGAAGCGGCGCAGCCTCGGCTATCGGCGGGAACGAGGTACCGGTGCGGTCAGCGAAGCATGGGCGGCCCGCGGGGCCGATATGAAGCCCGGGGAGCTGATACGGCAGACCCGACAGGCGAGGGGCCTCACGCTCGCCGAACTGGGGCAGCTCACCGGGTACTCCGGGGCCCAGGTCTCCCGGTACGAGCGGGGCATCTCCCTGCTGACCGACGTCAATGTCCTGCGGCGCTTCGCTGAGGCTCTCGAACTCCCCCACCAGGCCTTCGGCCTCACCGCGCCGGTGCCCCGGCCGGAAATCCGACACGGACATCCGATCGGAGCATCTACGGCCTTCCCCCGGATGCCCGCCCATAGGCTGGGAAGACCCGGGTGGGAGGACGGTGAGGATCTGTTGCGGCGAAGGAAGTTGCTCGGTGGCCTGGCAGCCACCGCCGCTGCGGCTGCCGGCTCACCGCTCCTTGGCAACGGCACCGCCACAGCGGATGAAGCCCTCCTCGGGGAGCTGATCGTGGCCCGTCTGCGCGACGCCATGCTCGGCCTCACCACCGAGCCCGTGCCGTCCGAGCCGCTCGAGCAGAACGTCATCCGCGCGGTAGCGGACTTCAACGCCTGCCGGTACGCCAGTCTCGCCGTACGCCTGCCCCGACTCATCCGCGCCGGCCACGCACTCACAGCCACCAACAGCCGGCCGGAGCACTGCGCGCTCCTCGCCAAGAGCTACCTGTTGGCCACCCGCATGCTCGTCAAAATGGACGAGCAGCAGCTGGGGTGGATGGCCGCCGACCGCGCCCGCCAGCTCGCCGAGACCGGCGGCGAGGCCCTCGCGGTCGCCGAGTCCGCCCGCCAGCTGGCCGTCCTCGCCCGAAAAGCCGGATGGCACCACCAAGCCCTCTCGATCGCCCTGGCCGCCGCCGACCACCCCGACCTGCGCAACGCCGGACGCACCGGGACAGCCGCACGCGGGCTTTTGATCCAGAGCGCGTCGTACACCCTGGCGCGCAAGGGTGACCGGGACGGAATGCGAGAACTGACCGACGAGGCCGCCGCTATCGCCAGGGAACTCGGCGGCGCCACCCTGCTACGCGACCACGGCGGCTTCAACCCGCTCACCGTGCAACTCCACCGGATCAGCGCCGAAAACCACGCAGGTGACCCCCTGGCCGCGCTCGCGGCCGCCCGCACGATCTCGCTGAAAGCACTGCCCAGCGTCGAACGACGCTCCCGCGCTCTCGGCGACATCGCCGTCACCTACGACCGTCTCGGCCGCCGCAGCGACTGCGTCCGCACCCTGCTGGCCGCCGAACAGTGCGCCCCCCAGGAGACCCACGCCCGTCCGGCAACAAAAGCACTGATCTCCAGCCTGCTGGTCTCCGGGCCCACCTCGATGGAGCTACGCGCTCTGGCCGAACGCAGCGGTGTCCTCGCCTGAAGCGACACACGCCGGATCTGTCACAGGACCGGCCCGGCCGGTACACCGCACCCAAGGGCCCTGTCACTCCGGGCAGGCAGCCAGGAAGAGTTCGGACCCCGGGCAGAACATGCGTGCCAACGCCCGTCGCCGGGAGCCCATCCCCCCGCACGCGCCGGGGGCAGGGTACGGATGACGTCGGCAGCCCAGGGCCCACCCCCACAGACGCGGGGAGCAGCCGGTGGTGCGCGCCGGCTTGGGGCCGTGGCCGGGTCCCTCCCCGCACGCGCGGGGAGCAGCTGGCTGAGCTTCTGGACCTCGTCGAGGGTCGGGGTTTATCCCCGCGTGCGCGGGGAGCAGTCACGTCCTCGCCGTGCAGATTCCCGTGCATGGGGTCCATCCTCGCGTGCGCGGGAGCAGAACCTGGCGTCCGCCAGCGCAGCCCGGTAGTCGGGTCCATCCCCGCACGCGCGGGGAGCAGCCCCCGTGGTTCCGGGGTGGTTCCGGGGGGTGGGGTCCATCCCCGCACGCGCGGGGAGCAGCGCGGCATGGACAGCGTTGCGGTCGTAGTGGAGGGTCCATCCCCGCACGCGCGGGGAGCAGTCGGCGACGCGCCCCTGTACCCGGGCCAGCTCGGGTCCATCCCCGCACGCGCGGGGAGCGGGGCCTCCCCCTGAGTGGTGGACACGCTGATACTGGATCTGATTGATCCGGAGGAAGCGAGGTCGTCGGCTGGTCCATCGCCGACCACATGCGCACCGGTTTGGTCGCCGACGCACTGCGGATGGCAGCTGCGACGCGCGGTGGCCTGGACGGTGCCGTGTTCCACTCCGACCACGGGGCCCAGTACGGATCGAGGGCCTTCGCCGGCCTCTGCAACC
>NZ_BMTR01000066.1 GCF_014649775.1 Streptomyces longisporoflavus
TCAAGGAACGGACGCTTCCTTTGTACTCACCCTCTCGGGCTTTCCTCCGGGCGCTTCCCTTCGGTGTTTCATTTTGTCTTGCTGTCTTGCGTTTCCGACTCTATCAGACTCTTTCGTGTCCGATTTCCTCGGTGCCTTTCCGGTTCCCGCTCCGGCCTTTCGGCTTTCGCGTTTCCCTTTCCGGCGGTTCCGACTCTATCAGATCCTTTCGGGCCTGATTCCCAGTCAGTGGGGCTTGCCTTCCCGGCTGTTGGGCCGTTCCGACGTCTCAAACTCTAGCGGGTTTCCCCGGCGACTCATAATCGAGCCTTGGAATTGAATTCGGGCACGCCGAAATCGATCCCGGTGGGGTGTCGTGCAGAGTTTGTTTTGCCGCGTTTCAGCGGCGGGAGTGGCTGTCGCAGAACCGTTACGGCTCTGTGGCAACCCGAAGAACCTTACGGATCCACTGGGTGACTGTCAAACGCCGTGGTGGGGCGCTCAGTCCAGGTCGGTGAGGCGTCCGCCCGCGTCCGGCTGGGCGTCCTCGACCCTTCGCAGCAGACGGGTCAGTACTTCCCCGAGAGCGCCGCGCTCCTCCTGCGACAGGTCCTGGAGAAGGTCCTCCTCGAAGACCGTGGCCAGGCGCATCGCCTCCAGCCACTTCTCGCGGCCCTCGGCGGTGAGCTCGACGATCACCCGTACGCGGTTGGTCTCGTCGCGGTCCCGCGTCACCAGACCCTCCGCCACCATGCGGTCGATGCGGTGAGTCATGGCCGCCGGCGTGAGACCGAGGCGCCGCGCGAGCTCGCCGGGTCCCAGTTGGTAGGGAGCGCCGGAGAGGACGAGCGCCTTGAGGACCTCCCACTCGGCGTTGCTGATGCCGAGGGTCGCGGTCTGCCGCCCGTAGGCGACGCTCATGCGTCTGTTGAGACGGCCGAGGGCCGAGACGATCTGCTCGACCTGGGGGTCGAGGTCCTGGAACTCCCGCTGGTAGGCGGCGATCTGCTCTTCGAGAGTCGGCTCGGTGGGGCCGGGAGTGTCACCCATGGCCCGCAGTATGGCACGGCCCTACTTGGCGTTGAAGTTCTTCGGTGTGTATTGTTTAGTCTCTAACTTTAGCTTCGAAGTCTTCACTTCGAAGTCCTCACTCCTAAGGCAGGTGAAAGTGACCAGGGCGATGGGCGCAGCGATGCGCCGTATTCAGGTCGGCAGCGCGCTGAGCGCGTTCGGCGTCGGGTTCACGGTTCCGTTCCTCTATGTCTACGTGGCGCAGGTGCGGGATCTGGGGGCCAGTACGGCGGGCATCGTGCTCGCCGCGTTTGCCATGGCCGCTCTGATCGTCCTGCCCGTCACCGGGCGCGTGATCGACCGTCGCGGCCCGCTCCCCGTACTCATGGGAGCCGCGCTGACCGCGGCGGTGGGCGCCCTTGCCCTGGGCTTCTCGGACAGTGAGCCGACCGCGATCGTCTCGGCCGCTCTCCTGGGCGCGGGCACCGCGGTGATGCAGCCGGCGCTCGCCACGATGATCGTCTGGTGCTCGACGCCCGACACGCGCACGCGTGCCTTCGCGATGCAGTTCTTCCTGCAGAACCTGGGTCTCGGCATCGGCGGGCTCTTCGGCGGTCAGATCGTCGACGAGCACGACCCGGGCAGCTTCATCACGCTGTTCTCCATCGAGGCCGTGATGTTCCTGGTGCTCGCCGCGATCGTCGTCACCGTGCGGCTTCCGCACGCGCCGTCCATCCAGGACGCCGTGCCCACGGACGGGGCGGCGCCGAAGAGCGGGCTGCGGGTGCTGCTCCGGCACAAGGCGATGGTGCAGCTGTGCGTGCTCGGCTTCGTGCTGTTCTTCGCCTGCTACGGCCAGTTCGAGTCGGGTCTCTCCGCGTACGGCGTGGAGGCGGCTGGCATCTCGCCTTCGACGCTCGGCATCGCGCTCGCCGCCAACACGGCCGTGATCGTCGTCGCGCAGTTCGCCGTCCTGAAGTTCGTCGAGCGGCGCAAGCGGTCCAAGGTGATCGCCGCCGTCGGTCTCATCTGGGCCGTCGCGTGGCTCGCGGCCGGGTACGCCGGGCTCGGGCACGGCAGCCAGGCCATGGCGACCGCCGCGTTCATCTCCACGTACGCGCTCTTCGGGCTCGGTGAAGCGATGCTGTCGCCGACCGTCGCGCCGCTGGTCGCCGATCTGGCGCCGGCCGGGATGGTCGGTCAGTACAACTCGGCGTTCGCCCTGGTGAAGCAGCTCGCGCTGGCGGTCGGTCCCGCGGTCGGCGGTCCGATGGGGGCCGCGCTGCACGGGCCGTACATCGTGACGTTCCTGCTGTTCTCGCTCGGCATCACGGTGCTCGCGGTGCGTCTGGGGCGGCGGCTCACTCCGCTGCAGGACCAGCCGTACGCGGCGAAGAGCCGGGTGGTCGCGCAGGGCACCCCCGAGCCCGTACCCGCGAACTCCTAGGCACTAGGCGGGCACTACGCGCGCGGGAGGGCGAATTCGCACCAGACCGCCTTGCCGCCGCCCGGTGTGCGCCGCGAGCCCCAGTTCGAGGCGATCGTGGCGACGATGGCGATCCCGCGCCCTGCCTCGTCGGCGGCGTTGGCGCGGCGCCGCCTCGGCAGGTGGTCGTCGCCGTCCGTCACCTCGATGATCAGGCGGCGGTCCGTACGACGCAGGCGCAGGCGCATCGGCGGGGTGCCGTGCTGGAGGGAGTTGGCGACCAGTTCGCTGGCCGCCAGGACGCCGAGGTCGTGCAGTTCGGGCGGGAAGCGCCAGCTGGCGAGGACGCCGGTCGCGAAGGCACGCGCGCGTGGAGCCGCTTCCACGCCACCGAGCAGCTCCAGGGCCGCGTTGCGGAACAGCTCGGCGTCCAGGCCCTTGCGCGCGGGGTGCTGGATGACGAGCACTGCCACGTCGTCGTCGTGGTCGGCCGTCACTCCCAGGGCGCGGATCAGGCGGTCGCACACCACCTGGGGCGTGCCGGTGGCGCCCCCGAGGGCGCGCTCCAGGGCGGCGACACCTTCGTCGATGTCCTCGCTGCGCCGCTCGACCAGGCCGTCCGTGTAGAGGACGGCGGTCGAGCCGGGGCCGAGCGGGACCGTCCCCGACGTGTGCAGCCAGCCGCCGGTGCCGAGCGGCGGGCCCGTGGGCTCCTCCGCACGGTGGATCGTGCCGCCCTCGTCCCGTACGAGGATCGGCAGGTGCCCGGCGGAGGCGTACGTCAGGCTGCCTTCGTTCGGGTCGTGCACGGCGTAGACCATGGTGGCGATCTGGCTGGCGTCGATCTCTGCGGCGAGGCCGTCCAGGAGCTGGAGGACCTCGTGCGGGGGCAGGTCCAGGCGGGCGTAGGCGCGCACGGCCGTGCGGAGCTGGCCCATGACGGCCGCCGCGCGGACGCCGCGGCCCATGACGTCGCCGATGACAAGGGCGGTGCGTCCGCCGCCGAGGGTGATCACGTCGTACCAGTCGCCGCCGACCGCGGCCTCCGTCCCGCCCGGCTGATACGTGGCGGCGATACGCAGGTCGTCCGGCTGTTCCAACTCCTGGGGAAGCAGCGAGCGTTGCAGGGTGACGGCCGTTTCGCGCTGGCTGCGTTCGCTGGCGCGCAGGCGCTCGGCGGCCTCGGCGTGGTCGGTGACGTCGGCGGCGAAGACGAGGATGCCGTCATCCATGAGCTGCGCGTCGGTGCCGCTCACGGGGAGCGTCACGGGGGTGCAGGTGAAGGTGTACGAACGGCCGCCGGCGGCCTTGCGGGACTTGACCGTGCGCGGCTTGCCGCTGCGCAGGACCTGGTCCAGAAGCGGCAGCAGGCCGAGCTCCTCCAGTTCGGGCAGCGCGGCGCGGGCGGGTTCGCCGACGGGTCGCTCGCCGAACGCTGCGGCGTACGCGTCGTTGACGTAGGCGATGCGGTGCTCGGGGCCGTGCACCAGTGCGACGAGGGCCGGGATGCGGTCGAGCACCTCGCGGGTCGGCAGGTCGTCGACGCCGGCGGCGGCAGGGGTGAGCGTCGTGCCCTCCTTGCCTCCTTCGGCGCGGGCCGCAGGGACGGAGCTTTCGGTTCGCTGTGGCGGGGAGATCCCCGGGTCGGTGCGCGCCGCTGCGCGGCGCTGCGTTCCGGGGAGCCGGGCGCTCCAGCGCGTGAAGTTCACTGCGGTAGGCCTCGTGATGTCGCTTCTGGATCGGGCGGGGAATTCCGGCGGTCCTGGCCCGCCCATGGTCACACGAACAGTCTGGCCGACCGGACTGACATCCGTCAGACGCCGGTGCCGCGCGGGGAGTTCCTGCCTCCGGTCAGGAGGACTCCTTCGGGCTTCTGCCCCCGGCCGCGAGTTCGAACTCCGCACGCGGGTGCTCGAGCGATCCCAGGGAGACGATCTCGCGTTTGAACAGGCCCGACAGGATCCATTCGGAGAGCACCCGGGACTTGCGGTTGACGGTGGGCACGCGGCTCAGGTGGTAGACGCGGTGCATGAACCAGGCAGGGTAGCCCTTCAACTTCCGTCCGTAGACATGTGCGACACCTTTGTGCAGTCCCAGGGAAGCGACCGAGCCCACGTACTTGTGCGTGTACTTCTTGAGGGGCTGTTCGCGCAGGGACGCCGCGATGTTGTCGCCGAGCGTCCTGGCCTGGCGCACCGCGTGCTGCGCGTTGGGGGCGCACTCCTTGCCGGGCTCGTCCGCCGTGACGTCGGGGACGGCGGCCGCGTCTCCCGCGCCCCACGCGTGCGTGACGCCCGCGACGGTCAGCTCGGCGGTGCAGTCCAGGCGCCCGCGTTCGTTCAGCGGCAGGTCGGTCGCGGCGAGCACCGGGTGCGGTTTGACGCCCGCGGTCCACACGACTGTGCGGGTGGGAAAGCGCGCGCCGTCACTCAGTACGGCGACCCGGTCCTCGCACGAGTCGAGGCGCGTCTCCAGGCGTACGTCGATGTTGCGGCGCCGCAGCTGACTGACGGTGTACTTGCCCATCTCGGCGCCGACCTCGGGCAGGATCCGCCCGGTTGCCTCGACGAGGATCCACTTCATGTCCTCGGCCTTGACGTTGTGGTAGTACCGCGAGGCGTAGCGGGCCATGTCCTCCAGCTCGCCGAGCGCCTCCACGCCCGCGTAACCGCCCCCCACGAAGACGAAGGTGAGGGCCGCGTCGCGGATCTCCGGATCGCGGGTGGAGGACGCGATGTCCATCTGTTCGATGACGTGATTGCGCAGGCCGATGGCCTCTTCGACCGTCTTGAACCCGATGCCGTGCTCGGCCAGGCCGGGGATCGGCAGGGTGCGCGCGACGGAGCCGGGGGCCATGACGATTTCGTCGTACGTGATGTCGACGGCGCCCGTGCCCTCGTCCTCGGTGGCGAGCGTGGTGAAGGAGGCCGTGCGCTTGGCGTGGTCGACCGACACGACCTCGCCGATGACGATGCGGCATCTGTGCAGGACACGGCGGAGCGGGACCACGACATGGCGCGGCGAAATGGAGCCGGCCGCGGCTTCGGGCAGGAATGGCTGATAGGTCATGTACGGATCGGGCGTCACCACCACGATCTCCGCTTCGCCCCGCGTCAGCTCCGGCTTCAGCTTCCGCTGGAGGCGCAGCGCGGTGTACATGCCGACGTAACCGCCGCCCACAACGAGAATGCGCACAGGTTCCTTCACCATCCCATGACGCACCCAGCTCTTGAGTTTGTCCACAGGCTGAGCAATTTGTGTGACCGGCCGCGGCCTGCGGCACGCCGTCGGGCTCGTGCCGGGGTGTGGGAAAAGTGCGCAGGTCAGCAGGGGGGAGAGGGGGAAAGCAGTGGGGTGCATTCGGGTCGGAATCGGTGCGTACTCCGATCGGGGGGAGCTCCGTGCGGAACCCGCCTCTTCTGAATTGACTCTGCCTCAACTATGTTCGTGTGTCGTCGGGGTGTCGGGGGATGCGCTCGTCGGGTCCGGTCAGGATCCGAAAATCGGGCTTGCTCCTCACGCTCCGGTTGTCAATGGCGGGGAGTGTCTCCGGGGGGAGACGTCATTACCGGGGGAACGCGTATGCATATTCAGGAATCTCACTGGACTTCCACCACAGCGTCGGCATCGGCCGTCGCCACCAGCGGGAACGGACGCGACATGGGGGACGGGCCGCGTTCGACGCCGCTGCGTGTGGACGCACAGCGCAATCTCGAGCATGTTCTTCGCGCGGCGCGCGAGGTCTTCGGCGAGCTGGGTTACGGCGCGCCGATGGAGGACGTCGCCCGGCGCGCACGCGTCGGCGTGGGCACGGTCTACCGCCGGTTCCCCAGCAAGGACGTGCTGGTGCGGCGCATAGCCGAGGAGGAGACCTCACGGCTGACCGACCAGGCGCGTTCGGCGCTCGGGCAGGAGGACGAGCCGTGGTCGGCGCTCTCGCGCTTCCTGCGCACGTCCGTCGCGTCGGGCGCGGGCCGGCTTCTGCCGCCGCAGGTGCTGCGGGTGGGCGTCGCGGACGAGGTCGCGGACGGGCGGGAGGACGAGGCGCGCGTGCCGCAGCAGCGGCAGGCGGCTCCGGCCGGTCCCGAGCTGCGGCTCGTCGAGCAGCGTCCGGCCCCGGCCGAGGAGTCGGCGGCCGACGACCCCGGGGCGGTCGCGCTCCTGGACGTCGTCGGGCGGCTGGTGGAGCGGGCGCGTGCGGCGGGCGAGCTGCGCGCGGACGTCACCGTGTCGGACGTGCTCCTGGTGATAGCCACGGCGGCGCCCTCGCTGCCGGACGCGGCACAGCAGGCGGCGGCCTCGTCGCGGCTGCTCGACATCCTGCTCGAAGGCCTGCGCTCGCGTCCCACGGTCTGAGGCGGTACGTGCGGGGCGCGGGGCCCGTCCGGGTCGGTACGGGGTCGGCGTGAAGTCGGTACGGGGTCGGTGGCTCAACCTCCGGGGTGTACGCGGCGGTTGAGCCTTCCCCGAATGGGTGAACGGTAGTGCTCGAAAGCGGGAAGTCACCTCGGAAGAGTGGTTGACCGTCATCGCTGTTCGCCGGCGCGGGACCGTGTGGCACGCTTTCCCGGATATGGCCGGGTCCGAGTGTGCAAGCGGGGGCTTCCGCGATGAGTGGTGACGGGCGGGACGATTCATCCTCCGCCTTGGGCGGGGAGGCCGCGGGGCTTCCTCCTCGGCAGGTTCCGAGCCAGGGCGGTCCCGGAACCGGCCCGGGCCACAGCTCCGGCCCGGGCCCCGGTGGTGCGGATCCCAGCGTTCCGCAGCAGCGGGAAGGCAGCCGGAGCGCGACCCCGGCGCCCCTCGCACCCCTCACGCCCCCCGGGCCCTCCGTGCCATCCGCGCCGGGAGACAGTCCGCTGCCCGACAGCGACCTGATCACCCGCATGCGGTCCGGTGACGACACCGCGTACGAGGAGCTGTACCGAAGGCACGCCGAGGCCGTCCGCCGGTACGCCCGCACCTGCTGCCGCGACGCGCACACCGCCGACGACCTCACGGCCGAGGTCTTCGCGCGGATGCTGCAGGCCGTCCGGGGCGGCAGCGGGCCCGAGCACGCGGTGCGCGCGTACCTGCTCACCACGGTGCGCCGCGTCGCCGCCGGGTGGACGAAGTCGGCGAAGCGGGAGCAACTGGTCGAGGACTTCGCCGTGTTCGCGGCGCAGGCGTCGCGCGGCTCCGAGGTCTCGGACGACACTGCGTCCATCAGCTCCTTCGGAGCGGGCCTCGACCCGGGCGCCGACGTGCGCGCGATGCACGAGGCCGAGCAGTCCATGGCCATGCAGGCGTTCCGGAGCCTCCCGGAGCGCTGGCAGGCCGTGCTGTGGCACACGGAGATCGAGGACGAGTCCCCGAGCGACGTCGCCACGCTCTTCGGCCTCGACGCCAACGGCACCCGGGTCCTTGCCAAGCGGGCCCGCGAGGGGCTCAAGGAGGCCTACCTCCAGGCCCACGTGAGCACCGCCCTCGCCGAGAACGAGGAGTGCGCCCGCTACGCCGACCGTCTCGGCGCCTACGCCCGCGGCAGTCTGCGCACCCGGGCCGAGCGCGGTCTGCGCGCGCACTTGGAGGAGTGCGCCAAGTGTCGGCTGGCCGCCGGTCAGATCAAGGAAGTCGCGAGCGGCATCCCCGCAGTCGTGCCGATCGCGGTCATCGGCTGGTTCGGCGCCGCCGGGTACGCGAAGGTGGCAGCCCTTGTCGGCGGTGGCGCCGCGGGTGCGGCTGGCGCCGGTGCGGCGGGCGCGGCAGCGGCGGGCGGCGGCTCGTCCGGCGGGGCCGCGGGCGGTGGCGCTGCCGCCGAGGGGCTCGGAGCGCCCGCGAAGGCCGGTATCGCCGCGGGTGTGGTCGCCGTGGCCGCCGCGGCGGTCGCCCTCGCGCTCACGGCGGGCGGGGAGAAGCCCAAGGACCTGCCGAGCGCCGGCCAGCCCCCGGCCGTCGATCCCGTCGTGCCGAGCAAGCCTCCGCCGCCGGCCCCGAAGCCCGTGCCGAAGCCGGAGTCAGAGCCTCAGCAGCCGGTGGCCGAGAAGAAGCCGAAGCCGAAGCCGTCGGCGAAGCCCGCCCCCGAGCCGAAGCCGACCCCGACGCCCACTCCGAAGCCCGAGCCGCCGACCCCGAAGCCGACGCCCACACCTTCCCAGCCGAAACCGAAGCCGCCGCCTCCTCCGCCGCCCGCTCCCGCCGTCTACCAGTGGAGCGAGCTGCGGTACGGCCTCGTCGGCGACGGCACCAAGCCCGAGATGCGGCTCGGCGAGAGCAGCTGGGTCTGGCAGCGGGGTGGCCTGTCCATCGCGGACACGCGCTACGGCCACGGGGTCACCGTCCACGGCCGGTCCTCCGTCACCATCGACCTGAACCGCACCTGCTCGACGTACGAGGCGGTCGTGGGCGTCGACGACATGACGATGGGCCTCGGCAAGGTGCGCTTCTCGGTCTTCGGCGACGGTGTGCGGCTCTGGCGCTCACCGATGATCAAGGGCGGGGACACGGCGGTGCCCGTGCAGGTGAACCTGACGGGGCGCAAGACGATCCGCCTGGTCGTCGAGCCGCACTCACCGTTCGACTCGGCCGCACTCGCGGACTGGGCGCAGTCACGTTTCCGCTGCGCGTAGATCTGTCAGGGCTTCGGGGGCCGTGAGGTTGGTGCCTGTGGCGTGTTCGGTGTTGTAGCGGTTGGCGCCGAGGGAGGTGCGCGCCTTCTGCTCCACCTGTTCGGCGTCGGACCGTTCGGGCATCGGGCGTGGCGTGCCGTTGCGCAGCCGGGTGCCGAAAGCGAGGAGCCGGACCGCGCGCGGGTGATCGCCGAGTCGGCTGACCAGGGTGGCCCCGCTGTCCACCAGGGCGGCGATGACCAGTTCGGCGCACCTGCCCTCCAGGGCTTCGCGCAGGGCGTGCCGGAGCAGCGGCAGCGCCTGCTCGGGGCCGGACTCGGCGGCCACGATATTCGCCTCGACGTTCCGCAGGCCCGCGATGAACTGCGGCGGCGGGGAGCCCCGGTCGGCGTCGGCGCGAGAGGCCTCGAGGAGGGCGCGTGCCTCGGCGATGTCACCGGCGTCGAGGGCCATCATCGACTGCAGCATCCGCATGAACGCCCGGGCGTCCGCCACGCCGTACCGGTCGGCCTCGGCTCCTCCCTCGTGGAGCGCCTTCATCGCCAGGTCGCGGTCACCCTCGCGGAACGCGATCTCGGCGAGCCGGACGATGAGGAAGGGCGTCTCCGCGTACGCACCCACCTCGTACGCGAGCCGCAGCGCTTCGTCGTACTCGGCGCGGGCCTCTTCGTGCAGGCCGCGGGCCATGGCCGCCTCGCCCGCCGCGCTGGACACCTGGGCGCGCATCCAGCGGTCGCCCGCGCGCCTGCTCAGCACACGCAGCTCGGCGAGGTCGTCGTCGACCCCGGAGAGGTTGCCGGGGGCGTCGACGGCCAGGTGCGTACGGAACATCAGGCTGACGCCGACCTCCCAGTCGCCGCCGTATTCACGGCAGTTGGCGACCACCTGGTCCATGGCGGCCCTCGCCGCGTCGGAGTCGTCGAGGAAGGCGGCGACGAACGGCCAGATGAGCCCGGGGAAGCGCGCGGCAGCCGGGCCTGGCCGCGCGAAGGCGTCCCGTACGCGGGCGATGTACGCGCGGTTGTCGTCACCGGTCAGTTCGTCCGTCGAGCCGGACTCCGTCGCCACGAAGAGGCGAAGCATCCGCAGGCTCATCCAGGACCAGTGGAGCGGGTCGTCCGTACCGTCGTCGGAGACGCTCCCCGTGCCTTCTGACGGCGCCGGCGGCATGGGTGGTGCGAGGCGCAGGATGCGGTCGATCCACTCCATGCTCTCTCTGCGGTAGTTGCGCAGCCACCAGAACCAGGCGACGCCCAGCGCGAGTGCGAGGGCGTCTTCCGTCCGGCGTGACTCGATCGTGCGCTGAAGGGCCGCACGGATGTTGTCCAGCTCGGTCTCCAGGCGTTGGATCCACGGGAGTTGGTCCGCCGAGCGGAGCAGGGGTTCGGCCTTCTCGACCAGCGCCCGGACGTACGCGGTGTGGCGGTCGGCCGCGGCGGCGCGGAGCTGCGGGGTCTCGGCGGCACGCTCGGACGCGTACTCGTGGATGGTCTCCAGCATGCGGTAGCGCATGTCGCCCGTGGCCGTGGGCTCGGCGATGAGCAGGGACTTGTCCACGAGGGCCCCTACGAGGTCGACGGCGGGGCCGGTGCAGACCGCCTCGGCCGCCGGGAGGTCCCACCCGCCCGCGAAGACGGACGCCTCGCGCAGGACCGTCCGCTCGGGCTCGTCGAGCAGGTCCCAGGACCAGTCGACGACGGCCCGCAGGGTCTGCTGGCGGGGCAGGACCGTGCGGCTACCGCTGGTGAGGAGGCGGAAGCGGTCGTCGAGTCGGTCGGCGATCTGCCGGGGCGTGAGCAGCCGCAGCCGGGCCGCGGCCAGCTCGATGGCGAGCGGGAGGCCGTCCAGGCGGCGGCAGATCTCGGCGACGGCCTCGGCATCCTCCTGAGGGTCGAAGTCCGGGCGCACGGCCGTGGCGCGCTCGGTGAACAGGCGGTGCGCGGGGTCGGGCGGCAGCGGCTCGACCGGCCGTACGAACTCGCCCGGCACGGCAAGGGGTTCGCGGCTGGTGGCAATGACGGTGAGGTCCGGGCAGTGCGTGAGGAGTGTCTGGGCGAGTTCGGCGGCGGCGCCGATGACGTGTTCGCAGTTGTCAAGGAGCAGGAGCAGGCTGCGCGGGGCGCAGTACTCGACGAGCAGGGCGACCGGGTCGCTCTGCGGCGCCGTCAGCTCGCTGGTCAGCAGCACGGTCTCGCGCAGACCGAGCGCGCTGACGACAGCGCCCGCGACCGCCTCGGGGTGGTCGAGCGGGGCGAGCTCGGCCAGCCATGCCTGCGGATGCCCGGCGGCGGCTTCCTCGGCGAGGCGGGTCTTGCCGGAGCCGCCGGGGCCGGTGAGAGTGACCAGGCGGGCTCGTCGTAGATCTGAACGGATGGCGGCGAGTTCGGGTTCCCGGCCGACGAAAGAGGTCAGCCGGGGGCGGAGATTGCCTGCCCGCGCCGACTGCTCCCGCCGCTCGGACTGCTCCCGCCGCTCGGGATGTTCCCGCCGCTCGGGATGCCCCAGGCGCTCAAGCTGTCCCGGGCGCCCGAGCTGCTCCCGCCGCTCGGACTGCTCCCGCCGCTCGGACTGCTCCCGCCGCTCGGACTGCTCCCGCCGCTCGGGATGCCCCCGCCGCTCGGGATGCCCCCGCCCCTCGGGATGCCCCAGGGGGCCCGCGCCACAGGGCGTGCGCCTCGCGCAAGGTGCGGGCGGCCGACTCCGGGTCGTCGCGCTGCAGGGCCGCCTTGCCCTCTCGTACGAGGCGTTCGAAGCGGTGCAGGTCCACGTCTTCGGGGGTGGCGGCGAGGCGGTAGCCGCCGGATTCCGAGACGACGGCGTCCTTCCCGAGGGCGCGGCGCAGGCGGCCGACGAGGGCCTGGAGCGCGGCGGGGGCGTCGGCGGGCGGCTCGTCCCGCGCCCATACCTCGTCGATGAGGGTGTCCGCGGGGACGGTGCGGTCGGCCCGGAGCGCGAGGACGGCGAGGAGAGCGCGCAGCCGCCTGCCGCCTACGGGCAGGGGCGCCCCCTGTTCGTCGTACGCCTCGGTGGCGCCCAGAATTCTGTACCGCACGGGGTCATTCTCGCCGGTGGGGCGGGACGAGGCGCGGGGGTTTCCTCTCCCCGAACCCGACCCGACCTTTCCCGGCCCTTCCCGGATCTTCCGGCTCAGCCGGGCTCTCGGCCCGGCCGATCACCGGCCCCGCCGAATTCGTCCTCAAACGCCGGACAGGCCGAGATAGCCGCCCCACCGGCCACCCGCCGAACCACCGGCCACCCGCCGAACCAGCCGCCGAACCGGCCACCCCCGTTATCTTTTCCGCGGTCCTGCAATGGGACTGCTGGCCTCCGGGCCCGGCATGACTGT
>NZ_BMTR01000067.1 GCF_014649775.1 Streptomyces longisporoflavus
CAGCTCCCCCGCGACACCACGCACCACCGCGGCACTCTCCGCGCCATCACTCAACGCGCCCAGTGAAGCCAAGAGTTCGTCCCGGCCGTGCCCCAGCACCACCGCGCGATGCTCGAACCGCGTGCGGCTCGACACCAGCGACGCTCCCACGTCGGCGACGTCAACGCCCGGGTCAGCGGCGGCGAACTCGCGCAGCCTGTAAGCCTGTTGCTCAAGCGCGGCCTCGCTCTTGCCCGACAGCAGCCACGGCACAACTCCCCCGGCGACGTCTGCGTCGGAAGTGCCGGCGTCTGCCTGGCTCTCGGCAGGCGCCTCCTCCAGGATCACGTGCGCGTTGGTGCCGCTGATGCCGAACGACGACACACCGGCCCGGCGCGGGCCCTCGTTCTTACGGGACCACTCGCGCCCGTCCACAAGGAGTTCGACCCCGCCGGACGACCAGTCCACGTGGGGCGAGGGCGCGTTCACGTGCAAGGTCTTCGGCAGGTACTGATGGCGCATCGCCATGATCATCTTGATGATGCCGCCGACACCCGCGGCGGCCTGTGTGTGACCGATGTTGGACTTCAGCGAACCCAGCCACAGCGGACTGCCGGCGTCCCGCTCCTGGCCATAGGTGGCGAGCAGGGCCTCCACCTCGATGGGGTCGCCCAGCATCGTCCCGGTGCCGTGCGCCTCCACCGCGTCGACGCCGTCGGCCGAGAGCCCGGCGTCGGCCAGGGCCGCCCGGATCACGCGCTGCTGTGCCAGTTCGTTCGGTGCGGTGAGGCCGTTGGACGCGCCGTCCTGGTTCACCGCCGAGCCGCGTATGACCGCCCAGATGCGGCGCCCGTTGCGCCGCGCGTCCGAGAGCCGCTCAAGGACCAAGACGCCCGCGCCCTCCGCGAAGCCCGTACCGTCCGCCGCCTCCGCGAACGCCTTGCACCGCCCGTCCACCGACAGACCCCGCTGCCGGGCGAACTCCACGAGGAGTCCCGGTGTCTGAAGCGTCGACACCCCGCCGGCGAGGGCGAGGGTGCTCTCCCCCGAACGCAGTGACCGCATGGCCTGGTGGACCGTCACCAGCGAGGACGAGCACGCGGTGTCGACCGACACCGCGGGGCCCTCAAGGCCGAGCGCGTACGCCACCCGGCCCGATGCCACGCTGGCGTATGTCCCGGTGAGCGCGAATCCCTCCGCCTCGCCGGCTGCCTCGCCGCCCATGCGCGGGCCGTAGTCGACGGCGTAGAGCCCGGTGAACACGCCGGTCGCCGAGCCCCGCAGCCCTGCCGGGTCGATGCCCGCCCGCTCCAGCGCTTCCCACGACGTCTCCAGCATCAGGCGCTGCTGCGGGTCCATCGCCTGGGCCTCGCGCGGGCTGATGCCGAAGAACGGCGCGTCGAACTCGGGCAGGTCATGCAGAAATCCGCCCGAGCGCGTGTACGTCTTGCCGCGTGCCTCGGGATCGGGGTCGTACAGCGCCTCGATGTCCCATCCGCGGTCCTGCGGAAATTCGCTGATCGCGTCCACACCGTCGGACACGACGTCCCACAGTCCTTCGGGAGACGTCACCCCGCCGGGGAAGCGACATCCCACACCCACGACCGCGATGGGCTCGCGAGCGGACTCCTCCAGCTCGCGCACCCGCTCGCGGAGCTCCTGCGCGTCGCCGACGGCGCGTCGCAAGTAGGACCGGAGCTTGTCGACATCCTCCACCAGGGCCTCCCCCAACAGTTACCAAGAAGCAAGAAGTACGGGCGCGGCTACACGTATCCGCGGTCGATCAATGCGTACAAATCGTCGTCACTACCGCTTTCCTGGCCCTCTGGCACCTCTTGGCTCTCTTGCGCCACCGCTCCCGCTTCCGCGGGCACCTCGGACACCTGGAGCACCTCAGGCGCCTCGGGCTCGACGAGGGAGAAGATGTGCTGGGCGAGCGTCCGCGGAGTGGGGTAGGTGAACGCGACGGTGGCCGAGAGCCGCACTCCGGCCGCCGACTTGAGCCGGTTGCGCAGTGCCACGGCCGTCGAGGAGTCGAAGCCGAGGCCCTTGAAGGTCTCGGTCGACCTCGCCGCGAGGTCGGCGCCCGTCAGGGCCACGCCGTTGGCGTTCAGGAGCGCTGCCGCCTCGGTGCACACGAGGGTGAGGACCGCCGCTTGCGAGCTCAGGTCCGCTGCCGTGGCGTTCGGGCCCTGCCCGGCCGGGCCGTCGGCGGTGTCGTCGGGCGCCGTGAGCCAGTACCGCTGCCGCTGGAACGCGTAGGTCGGCAGGTCGATCCGGCGCGGCCCGGCCGCGTCGAACGCCGGCTGCCAGTTCACCGGCAGACCGCGTACGTGCAGTTCGGCGAGGGATGCCAGGATCTTGCCCGCGCTGCCGTCCTTCTTGTGCAGGGTGCTGGTCACGACCGGCGGGGTGGCCAGGGCGTCGGCGGCCTCCTCCATCGCCACCGCGAGCACGGGATGCGGGCTGACTTCCATGAAGACCCCGCCGCGGTCGCGCATCATGTTGGCGACGACCTCGCCGAAACGGACCATGTGGCGCAGGTTGGAGTACCAGTACGCGGTGTCGAGGGTGCGGGTGTCGAGGACGCCGCCGGTGACCGTGGAGTGGAACTCCACCGCCGTTTCGCGGGGGGTGATGTCCCCGATGACCTCGAAGAAGCGGTCGCGGACGGGTTCGACGTACGAGGAGTGCGAGGCGAAGGCCGTCTTGACGCGCCGTGCCCGCAGGCCCTCCTCGGTCGCCATCGCGGCGAACTGGTCGAGGGCCTCGGCGTCACCGGCGATGACCACGGACGACGGTCCGTTGATCACGGCGATGGAGAGCCGCCCGGACCACTGGCTGAGGCGGTCCTCGACCCACTGGGGGGAGGCGGCCACGGAGCACAGGCCGCCCGTTTCGAGGAGTCCGATCGTGATCTGGCTGCGCAGGGCGACGAGCCTGGCCGCGTCTTCGAGCGAGAGTGCTCCCGCCACGCAGGCCGCGGCGATCTCGCCCTGCGAGTGGCCCACCACGGCGTCGGGGACGACTCCGAGCGAGCGCCAGACCCGTGCGAGCGACACCATCATCGCGAACAGCGCCGGCTGGAGGACGTCGAGGCGTTCGAGGGACTCTGCCGAATCGGCGTCGGTCACCACGTCCACCAGTGACCAGTCCACCCACGGCGCCAGGGCCTGCGCGCACTCGTCGATGGCGCGCGCGAAGACTTCCGACTCGGCGTAGAGCTGTTTGCCCATGGCGATCCACTGCGCGCCCTGGCCGGGGAAGACGAAGACGACCGGGCCCGTGGGCCCCGTGGCCGTGCCGCGGATCGCGCGCGGCGAGTCGCCGCCCGCCGCGAGGAGTTCGAGACCGGCCAGGGCTTCTTCGCGGTCGTCGCCCAGGACGACTGCGCGGTGTTCGAACAGGGATCGTGTCGAGAGCAGCGAGTGGCCGACGTCGGCCGCCGACAGTGCGGTGTCCGCGGCCACGAACTCCCGCAGCCGGGCCGCCTGCTCCTGAAGTGCGGGCCGCGAGTGTGCGGAGAGCACCCAGGGCACTGCTCCGGAGGCGTCCGCGGAGGTCGCTTCCGCCTGCCGCGCGGGCTCGGGGGCCTGTTCGAGGATGACGTGCGCGGTGGTGCCGCCCATGCCGAAGGCGGAGACCCCTGCGCGTCGCGGCCTGCCGGACTCGTTCGTCCAGGGCCGTGCGGTCTTCAGGACCTCGAAGTCCTTCTCGAAGTCGGGGACGGCGGGGTTCGGGGAGCGGAAGTTGAGGCTCGGGACCAGGTGGGCGCGGTCGACGCAGAGGGCCGCCTTCACGAAGCCGACGATTCCGGCGGCGGGCTCCAGGTGTCCGACGTTGGTCTTCACGGAGCCGACGACCAGGGGCCGGCTGCGGCTGCCGGTTTCCCGGATGACGTCGCGCAGGCCGGAGAGCTCCGCGGGGTCGCCGAGTCGGGTGCCAGTGCCGTGGGCTTCCACGTAGTCGATGTCGGCGAAGGGGACGGCGGCGCGGTCGAGGGCGGACAGGACGGCCGCCGCCTGTCCGGCGGGGCTGGGGTCCGGCATGCGGGAGGTCGCTCCGCCGCTGCTGACGCCCCAGCCGCGTACCACCGCGTAGATGCGGTCGCCGTCGGCTTCGGCGAGGTCGAGCCGCTTGAGGACGACGAAGGCGCCGCCCTCTCCGCGGGCGAAGCCGCTGGCCCGCTCGTCGAAGGTGAAGCAGCGGCCGTCGGGCGAGAGGGCGCCCAGGTTCGCCAGGCTGTGTCCGGCCGCGGGGTCGGCGATGAGGTGTACGCCGCCCGCGATGGCCATGTCGACCGCGCCGCCGCGTATCCGGTCGCAGGTCAGGGCGAGGGACACGAGCGAGGACGACTGGCCCGAGTCCGCGCAGAAGCTCATGCCGCGGACGTCGAACAGGCCGGAGATGCGGTTCGCGATGAGCGCGCCGCTGGAGCCGAGCGCGGCGTAGTGGTCGTCCTGGTCGCTGCCGGCCAGCTTGCGCAGCAGTTCGTAGCCCGACGGCGCGGCGCCGACCACGACGTCGATCTCGCGGCCCGCGAGCGCGCTCGCCGGGACGCGGGCGTCTTCGACGGCCTCCCAGGCGAGTTCGAGTCCGAGGCGCTGCACGGGGTCCATGGCGGCCGCTTCCGCCGCGCCGGTGCCGAAGAAGTCCGCGTCGAAGCCGTCGATGGAGTCGAGGTACGAGCCCGTGTTCAGCGTGTCGGCGTCGGGGTGGGAGATGGGCTTGGTGTCGGCCGCCCGGCGTTCGGGGAACGTTCCGACGGTCGACCGCCCCTCGGACAGCAGGCGCCAGAACTCACCCACGTTCTGCACACCGGGGAAGCGGCACGACATCCCGATGACGGCGATGTCGGTGACTGCACCACTCATGCGAATTCCTTCCGGGTTCCTCGGTGTACGGCTCGTGCGGGTGGCTGCACTGCTCGGCGCCGGCGCACCGCGCTCACCGCCGTCTTGTCAGCAGCTTCAGGAGCTCGTCCGGCGCGTTCATGAAGTCGTAGTGGCCGCCGTCGATGACACGGAACTCCACCGAGTCCGCGTACTGACGCCACCCTTCGAGCTCGTCGAGGCTCACGTCGGGGTCGTCGCGCCAGTGCAGTACGACGATGGGGCAGGGCACCGCGACGGGCTCGGCCCGCCGGTACTTGCCTGCGGCGGCATGGTCGCGGAGCAGCACCATCATGCCGACGTCGATCATGTCGGGCCGCGGCTCGATGCCCCGGCCGCGGATGAACGACTCCAGTTCGGCGTGCAGTTCGGGCTCGGTCATGGTGAGCATCCGGTCGCGCGAGGCGTCGTGGGGCGCCGGCTGGCCCGAGACGAAGAGGCGGTCCGGTGTGGGCAGGCCGAGTTCGGCGAGCCGGAGCACGGTCTCGTAGGCGGGCAGTGCTCCCGCGCAGTGCCCGAAGAAGGTGAAGGGCCGGTCGAGCAGTGGCTCCAGGGGGCCGACCAGCTCCGCGGCGAGGTTCTCGTAGGTGCCGTAGTGCGGGTGGCCCAGGCGGTTCTCGCGGCCGGGGAACTGCACCGGGCTGACCTCGACGTCGTCGATGGCGGCCGGCCAGGCGCTGAAGGCCGAGGCCCCGGACCCGGAGAAGGGGAAGCAGAACATCCGGGCGGGGTGCTCGGTCGGCGGCCGGACGAACCACGGCGAGGTGATGGTGGCGGAGCCGGAGGTCATGGCGTCAGTCGTTTCTCGGCGACGATGGGGAGGTGGGTCATGCCGGCGATGAAGTACGACCGCAGGTGCTCCGGTTCGCCGGCGAGGTCGATGGAGCCGAACCGCTGGAGCAGCTCCTCGAAGAAGACGCGCAGGGTCAGCCGGGTCAGCGGCGCACCGATGCAGAAGTGCGGCCCGTACCCGAAGGCGACCTGGCGCTTGGCGTTGCTCCGTGTGATGTCGAAGTCGTGCGGGTCGGTGAACTGGGCGGAGTCCCGGTTGGCCGAGCCGATCCAGGCGACGACCGCGCCGCGGGCCGGGATGGTGCCTCCGGCGATCTCGACGTCGTCGACGGCGTACCGCATGAAGTTGCAGGCAGCCGAGGTCCAGCGCAGGCCTTCCTCGACCAGGTTCGGGATGAGCGTCGGGTCGGCCTGGGCCTTGGCGAACTGCTCGGGCCGCTCGATGAGCGCGTGCACGGTGCCGGAGACGGTGTGCGGCGTGGTGACGTTGGCGCCGAGGAGGATGCTGTAGCCGTCGAGGGCGATCTCCTCGTCGCTCAATGCCTCGCCGCCGGGGCGGACGCTCATGAGGTGCTGGAGGAGGCTGTCGTCCTCGCCTCCGGACGCGCGCCGTTCCTTGACCCAGTCCTTCACGTAGGTGACCAGCTCGTGGTGCGAGATGGCCAGGGTCGCGGCTTCGCTGCCCTGGAGGAAGTGCGGGTCCGAGGGGGCCGTCACCATCGCGGTGAGCTGGACGAGCTCTTCCCAGTCCTTGGCCGGGATACCGAGGAGGGGGCCCGTGACCATGGCAGGGAGCAGCAGCGCCTTCTCGGCGAGGTCAAACGTTTCTCCGTCGAGCGCGGGCTGGAGGAAGCGGGTGACCGTGCCGCGGATGCTGTCCTCCCAGGACTTCACGGCACGCGCGGTGAGCTTGGAGCCCAGCGGCCTGCGGACCTCGGTGTGCCGCGGCGGGTCGGTGGAGGTGAGGAGCACACCGGCGGCGACGTCGTCCGTCCCGAGGTGGGTGGGGACGGTGCCGCGCTCGGAGGTGAACTCGCGGTGGTCGCCGAGTACGCGGCAGACGTCCTCGTAGCGCGTGACCGACCAGAACTCGCGTCCGTCGGGCAGGACTTGGTGGTGCAGGGGCGCCTTCTCCCGCATCACGTCCCAGATGGGGTGCGGGTCGCCCGACGTGTAGAGGTCCAGGTCGAACAGGTCGACGCTGTCGAGGTCGATGTCGCGCCCGGCACCAGGCGTCAACCTCACGCCACTGCCCTCCCCTGCTCGATCAGCTCGGCGACCCGGGCCGGCGTCTGCGCCAGGTAGAAGTCGCGCACGGACAGCTGGACCCCGTAGTCCTGCGCGACCCGGTCGATGATCTTGATGCCGGTCAGCGAGTTGCCGCCGAGCGCGAAGAAGTCGTCGTCCGTACCGACCTCGCTCGCGTTGAGGTGCTCCGCCCACAGCTCCGCGATCTGTTGGGCCAGCGGCACCTGAGTGCCCCCGGCCGCGACCTGTGCTTCTGACGTCTCGTCAAGTCCACCCAGCTGGTGGACGACCTGCGGCGACGAATTCATTGCCAGTCTTTCCTTCCTCCGCCGACCGGGAGTGCCCGCTCGCGTCCTTTTCGGTCCGGCAGCTGTCCCGCCGGCGAGACAAATTCTCTGAATGGCCGAATGGGAGTCTCGCGTGAATTCACGTCCGGTCATACCGGGTCGGTGACCCTCCGGCGCGGTCCCGCCGGTGGGGTTGAGAGTGACCCGGCGACCCCGCATGCTGCCGCCCCCGCAGGCGCCGCGCCCGCCCGGCCGCCGTCCGCTGCCGGCTGCCCGCCGCCCGGCCGGCCGTCCCGCCGGCGGGACAAGGCAAGCCGAAAGCGGCTTGTCCCGTACCGGTCCCGGCATTTATTGACCGGCTCATTCACGTTCCGTGAATGTAAAGGTGATTCAACGACGCTATAGGCGCAGTGGAATGAGCGGAATGAGGGGGCACAACGTGACACACACCGGCATGGACGCGGACGTGGTGATTGCGGGCGCCGGGCCGACGGGCCTGATGCTCGCCTGCGAGCTGCGGCTGGCGGGCGTCGACGTGATCGTGGTCGAGCGGCTCCCGGAGCGCACCGGCGAGTCGCGGGCCGGCGGGATCCACTCCCGCACCCTGGAGGTACTTGACCAGCGCGGCATCCTGGACCGCTTCCTCGCGGTCGGCGAACTGCAGCCGGTGGGCCACTTCTCCGGCCTCTACCTCGACTTCGACGAGTCCGAGTCGCGGCACCCCTATCCGCTGATGATCCTCCAGTCCGCCATCGAGCAGCTCCTGGAGGAGTGGGCCGACGAGCTCGGCGTACGCGTGCGCAGGTCCGCCGAGGTGAGCGGGATCGCGCAGGACGCGACCGGCGTGACGGTAGAACTGCGGACCGGCGACGCGGAATCCGCGACGCTGCGCGCCGGCTATCTCGTGGGCTGCGACGGCGGACGCAGCACGGTCCGCAAGCTGGCGGGCATCGACTTCCCCGGCACGGCGGCGACGATGACCGCGCTGATCGGCGACGTCGAACTCCCCGACCTGCCCGAGGACTACGTCTGGATACGGCGCTGCGAGGGCGGCGACTGGTCGGCGATCGCCTTCGAGCCGGGCTGGTTCCGGGTGATCGCGTCCGACTACGACCTCGTGGCGGACCGCGACGAGGCCCCGACGTTCGAGCAGCTGCGGGACACGCTGATCAAGCTGGCGGGCACGGACTACGGCATGCACAGCCCGCGCTGGGTCTCCCGGTTCAACGACGCCGCACGGCAGGCCGCCCAGTACCGCGACGGCCGGGTGCTGCTCGCGGGCGACGCGGCGCACATCCACTTCCCGGCCGGTGGCCAGGGCCTGAACATGGGCGTGCAGGACGCGGTCAACCTCGGCTGGAAGCTCGCCTCCGTGGTGCGCGGCCAGGCTCCCGAGGCTCTCCTGGACAGCTATCACACCGAGCGCCACGCGGTCGCGGAGCGCGTCCTGAACAACACCCGGGCGCAGTCGGCGCTTGCCCGACCCGGCGCGCAGACCGACGCGCTGCGCGAGGTGTTCGGCTCGCTCATCGTCTTCGACGACGTCAACCGGCATCTGCGCGGCATGCTCACCGCCCTCGACATCCGCTATCCGGTGGACGGCGGCCACCTGCTCGCGGGCCGCAGGGTCCCGGACGCCGACCTCAAGACGGCCGACGGCGACACCCGTGTCTACGAGCTGCTGCACACCGGTCGCCCCGTGCTGCTCGATCTGGGCGGCAGCGCCGAGGTGGCGGCGGTCGCGAAGGGCTGGGCCGATCGCGTCGACTTCGTCGAGGCGCGGAGCGAGGACGATTTCTGGCCCGTCCCCGCCATCGGCGAGATATCCGCTCCCGCCGCGCTCCTGGTCCGCCCCGACGGCCATGTCGCCTGGGCGGCCGACGCCGACGGCGCTCCCGACACTTCCGCGCTCCGGTCCGCGCTCACCACCTGGTTCGGTCCGGCCCGGTAGGGCGAACACCTGCGGTGCCACCTGGCGCCAAGTGATGCCATCTGGCGCCACTTGGCGCCATTCTGCGTCTCCGGGGCCGCGTTAACCCGCATGGCGCCACTCCCAGACGCGCCGAGATCCAGCGTTTCCGCAGGTCAGTCGGGCGCCGCCAGATTGGCCTCCGATGCGGCACCATCCAGGCTTGCGCATGGCGCCATAGTGATGCCATGATGACGTCATGGACCTCACCCCGTATGTCGACACCCTCCGCCGCGAACTCGCGGTGGCCGCCGAAGCCGGCGGGGAAGACGCCCGCGAGCTGGCCGAAAGGCTCACCGCTCCCCTGGAGTCGGCGACGCGCCTGACGCTGCTCAGCGTGCTCTCCGCGGCGATGGGCGAGATCACCAGCGAACTCGCGCCGGGCTCGGTCGACGTACGGCTGCGCGGACTCGACCCCGACTTCGTGGTGACGCTGCCGCCCACGGACAGCGGCGATGCCGCCGAGCCGGCGATGCCCGTCGACACGTTCAAGTCCGCGGCCCCCGCCGAGGGCGACGAGGGCGGCACCGCCCGCGTCAATCTGCGCCTGCCGGCCCACCTCAAGGCGCGCGCCGAGGAGGCCGCATCGCGCGAGGGCCTGTCGGTCAACGCCTGGCTGGTCAGGGCGGTTTCGGCGGCGGTCGACGGCGGCACCCGGCCGCGTTCGGCGGAGAAGACCCAGAACATCGGTCAGAGCTTCACGGGCTGGGTGCGCTGAACCACGCCCCGCCCGCCATGGATTCAGGCACTTCCGGTTTACCGCGGTAAACCACTCCACCCATCACGCCCCTCCCGCAGGGGCGCCTCCCGAAGAGCCAGAGGACGGAACAGCCATGCCTACTTTCGACACTCCCGAAGCGATCTCGGTCACGGCACGCGTGGACGCGGGTTCCATCCAGTTCACCGCGGGCGACCGCGCCGACACCGTCGTCGAGGTGCGCCCCCGCGAGCCGAAGAAGGACCAGGACGTGAAGGCCGCCGACCAGACCGAGGTCACGTACGGGAACGGCGTCCTGCACATCAAGACGCCCAAGCCCGGTCTGTTCGGCCGCACCGGCACCGTCGACGTGACGGTCGAACTGCCCGCGGGCTCGCGCATCGACACGACCGGCGCCTGGACCCAGGTCATCGGCGAGGGCAGGCTCGGCGAGGCCCGCGTCAAGACCTCCTCCGGCGACGTCCGCCTCGACACGACCGGTCCGCTGCATCTGACCGCGTCGCACGGCTCGATCACCGTGGACCGCGTCGAGGGCTCCGCCGAGATCTCCACCAGCTCCGGCAGCCTGCGCGTCGGCTTCGTCGACGGCTCCGCCGTCATGAAGAACTCGCACGGCACCACGACCATCGGCGCCGTTCTCGGCGAGCTGCGGGTGCGGGGCGCCAACGGCGACATCGACATCGCCCGCGTCACCGACTCGGTCACCGCCGTCACCGCCCACGGCACCCTGCGCGTCGGTGAAGTGACGCGCGGCACCGCCCAGTTGGAGACGTCCTTCGGCGCCATCGAGATCGGCGTCAGCGAGGGCACGGCCGCCTGGCTCGACGTCAGCTCAAGCTCCGGCCAGGTGCGCAACTCGCTCACCGCGTCCGAGAGCCCCGAGAAGACCGAGGACTCCGTCAAGATCCGCGCCCGCACCAAGCACGGCAACATCGACATCCGCCGGGCCAAGGTCTGAGCGCCCCTCCGCTCTCCGCACACCGGCCGCGCCCCGCACACCGGCCGCGCTCCCCGCCACTTCAGCCTTCAGCCTTCGAATGGAGGGCCTCATGCCTTCTTCTGTCATGTCCACGCCCAGTCAGCCAGGCGTTCCCGCGTCACCGGTCGCCGTCTCCGCCGTGGATCTGCGCAAGTCGTACGGTGACAAGGTCGTGCTCGACGGCATCGATCTGCACATCCCGGCCGGCTCGATCTTCGCTCTGCTCGGCCCGAACGGCGCCGGCAAGACGACCGCCGTGAAGATCCTCTCCACCCTCATCTCCCCCGACCCGGCCTCCGGCGAGATCCGCGTCGGCGGTCACGACCTGGCCGCCGACCCGCAGGCCGTACGGTCCGCGATCGGTGTC
>NZ_BMTR01000068.1 GCF_014649775.1 Streptomyces longisporoflavus
GTGAACTTCCCGCCCAAGGTGGCCGTCTCCAAGCTGGTCAACTCGCTGAAGGGCGTGTCCTCCCGCAGACTCCGCCAGGAGTTCCCCGACCTGGTCCGGCACTCCGCTGTGACCTGCGGGTCAGAGCACTTCTCAGAATCGCTTCACCCCCGCCCTCAAGGACGGAGCACCGCGAATAGTTCTGGTAGCCCCGCTGCCTTGCGCAAGACGGGACTGTGACCGGCGGCCTGCCACGCGAAAAGGGGAGCCGGCTAGGCCGACCGGGCGCGGTCCAGTCGCAGGAGCGCGGCCCGGGGGGTGTGGTGGGGAGGTGGCTCCACCCCTCAGCGGTGCTGGAGCCCGCTGGCAGGCAGGGTGCGACTGAGCGCGCCGGCGTCGTTGAAGCCCGGTGCTCACGGAAGGAGTCCAAGTGGCGACGCCCTCTGGAGGTCCGGACCACGAACGCCGCGACGTGAACGGCGCGCGGCACGATCGGACCGGGGACAACGACGACCGCACGGCACGGAAGCACGCCGAGAAGGACGGTACGGTCAACGCCGTCAAGCGCACCGCGCGGGAGTTCAAGGAAGACAACCTCACGGACTGGGCCGCCGCCCTGACCTACTACGGCGTCCTGGCGATCTTCCCGGCGCTGCTGGCCCTGGTGTCCATTCTCGGCGTGCTGGGTCCCGACACCATCGACTCGTTGATCAAGAACCTCTCCAGCATCGCCCCCGGATCCGTACGCGACCTTCTGACCACGGTCCTCGAGCAGATGAAGGGCGGTCAGGGCAAGGCACTGTTCGCGTTGATCGTCGGCATCGTTCTGGCGCTGTGGGCGGCCTCGGGCTACGTCGCCGCCTTCATGCGAGCGTCGAACATCGTCTACGACATCGGCGAGGGTCGGCCCATCTGGAAGACTCTGCCGGTCCGCTTCGGCGTCACCGCGGCCGTGGTGGTTCTCCTCGCTCTCACCGCGGTCGGGGTCGTCTTCACCGGAACGCTGGCGAAGAAGGCGGGGTCCGTCCTGGGCCTCGGCGACACGGCGGTGACCGTGTGGAGCATCGCCAAGTGGCCCGTCATGATCATTCTGGTTGTCGTGATCGTCATGCTGCTGTACTGGGCTGCCCCCAACGTCAAGCGGCACATCCGGCGCGTGCTGCCCGGCGGTGTCCTGGCGGTGGTCATCTGGCTGGTCGCCTCCGCGCTGTTCGGCCTGTACGTCGCCAACTTCAGCAGCTACAACAAGACCTACGGCGCCTTCGCCACGCCTATCGTCGCGCTGATCTGGCTGTGGCTGACCAACATCGCGATCCTGCTCGGACTGGAGTTCAACGCCGAACTGGAACGAGGGCGTGCGATCGACAGGGGTCACTCCGAGCGTGAGGAGCCCTACTCCGAACCCCGCGACACCCGCAAGCTCTGAGGGACCCCGCGCTGGGCGCCGCGCGGGTGCCGCAGGGGTGAGCAGACTCCGGGCGGCGTATCGGCCGGCACCGCCTGCCGCCCGCGCCTACCACCGACCGCGTGCCGCCGGGCCGTCTGCTGCCGTCCCGGCGGCACGCGGTCGGCGGCTAGCTCAGATGCCGGGTGAAGAAGCGCCCCGCGGCGTCCCCCGCGAATTGCGGGACGCCGGTGTGCCCGCCCATATTGGCCTCCAGGGTCTTCTCCTTGGAGCCGAGGGCGTCGAACAGGTCCAAGGCCGCCTGCCGGTCATTTCCTGCGTCGTCCCATTGCAGCAGGACGTGCAGCGGAATGGTGACCCGACGGGCCTCCTCGAACATGGCGCGCGGCACCAAACTCCCGGCGAACAGGACGGCGGCCGCGATGCGCGGCTCGACCACTGCCAGCCGGACGCCGATGGAGATCACACCCCCGGAATATCCGACGGGTCCGTCGATCCCGGGCAGCGCGAGGAGGGCGTCCAGGGCGGACTGCCACTCCGGGACCGCCTTGTCGACCAGCGGGAGGACGAGGGCGTCGACGATCTCGTCGCTGACCGGCTCGCCGGCCCGCAGCGCCTGGCGGAGGTCGGCACGGGCCTGCTCGGCGGCGGCCCAGCGGGGCCGGTCGCCGCTTCCGGGGAGCTCGATGGTGGCCGTGGCGAAGCCCTCCGCCGCGCAGTGCCTGGCCCGGTCCGCCAGCCGGGGGTACATCTTGTACAGCCCGAGGGGAGGGTGGCCGAGCAGGATCAGCGGCGCCGGTGCGGATGCCGCTGCGGGCGTCCACAAGATGCCGGGGATCTCGTCGAGAGTGAATCGGCGTTCGAGGGTGTTGTCGTCGAGACGCCGCTCAGAAGTGAAGTGCATGGTCGTGCCTTTCGGGAGTGCGCTGAAATGGCGCTCCCGGACGACCTGGCTACCGTCCGACCGTGACCCCGGAGGGGAGCACCCACGTCGATACTGTGTTCACGGGTACCACCTCCTGTTTCTCTCGCACGGCCGTCGGCAGATTAACAGCGCTGCCGTGGTCCGCCCAACGGGTTTTGCGCAGGCTCCGTTGCATTGGCGGAGCAGGACGCGCGGGCGGCCTCGCACACGGCAGGTGAAAGGCTTCGCACGGGGAAGGTCAGCTGTCTTCGATGAGCCGCAGGGTTTCTATCTCGTCCCAGCCACGTTCGGCGAGCCTGTCCCGCAACGCCAGTTCCGGGGTGGCGCGGATGAGCAGGTGCTGGGGTGGCCGGAGGCCGTTGGCGAGGGCTACCAGGGTTTCCAGGGCACTGTTGGCGAGGTAGCGGACGCCGGTCAGGTCGACGGTGATCTCTTGCGTGGTGCGGCGCTGATCGGCCAGGGTCACCGCCAGGGCGCCCTTGTGCGAGCCGAGAACCTCTCCGAACAGGCGTACACCCTCGAATCCGCCCGAGGGCACGATGAGCAGGGAATCGTCGCTGAAATAACTGCGCATGGAAAATCCCGCAATCCTGTGCACCATCGAGAACGAACGCAGCCCGGAAAGCGGGGAGCCCCGGACAGGAACGGCGTTGCTCGCGGTGCTGTGTGGCGGGCGTAGTGTCCCGCTGGAGCAGCCGCTGGCGGGGGAGCCCCCTCCGGGCCCATGAGATCGCCGGTACGCCGTTGCCGCGCTGACGGCAAGCGTGGATACCGCGGACTATGTCAATAGCCTACCCACGCGGGGCCCTTGCCAATAGCAAGTCCGGGCACCGTATGGTCTTCGGCCTGAACTGCCCTTCTGGCATCGGGTAGTTGAAGATGGCACCGCGCATGTGACAAGGGGGAGCGATGGCACAGGGGACTCGGGTGAGCCGAGCGCGCCGGTGGTGGCGGAGCACACCACGACTGATCCGGCGTTTCAGCGTCGTCCTGCTCGTCATCGGTGCGGCTCTGGCCGGCACGGGTCTCTGGCTCGATCGCACCGGTTGGTGGGAGGACCATGGCTTTCTCGGCAACCTGGTCTCCAGCTTCACCTCGCTGTGCTTCGGCGTCCCCACCGCGCTGCTCGTACTCAGCCATCTCGGCAACGCCCAGGCGGACGCCCGCCAGACGCACCGGGCCGAGGACCAGGCGCGGCGTGGCGTCCACGAGTTCCAGGCGGCCCTGACCAGAATCTTCGACGTCACCGATATCGCGGACCTGGTCACCAGGGCGCAGAGCATGCGCAGGTCCGTGCGCCGGCTTCGCCAGCTGGACGACACCGACGCTTCAGCGGTCACGCACTTCTTCCGGAGCTTCAACGACCTGCTGGAGTTGGGACCGACGCCGTCCCCGGCCTACACGGAGCCGGCCTCGTTCCGGGATCTGGCGTGTGATCGCTGGCAATGGAAGAGGATCGAGACCTGGCACGTGCGGGTCGAAACCCAGTGGAGGGTCCTCAGCGAGGAGACCCGCCCGAAAGTCCACGAATTCCGCCTGCCCTGGCTGGCGCCGTCCCCGGCCGCCTTGGGGCAGTTGGCGGCGAGGCGGCTCTTGGCCGAGGGCGGGCGTAACCCCTGGCGGTTGCCGGAAGGCTGCACCGACGCGGACGCGGGCGAAGCCATGGAGCATTTCCTGTACGACCTCCAGGTCCTGTCCCGGACGGCGCAGACGCTGTCAAACCTTTACCCCACCGTTCCCACCTCCACCTCACCCTCCGCCTGAACGGACTGTTCCGGCACTCCCGGGCGGGCCGGCCTGGCGGCCGGGGAAGGCGCCACGCGGTGCAGCGCTTGCCACAGTGCCCGACGGTGCCGTAGAGGGCGCCTGCGGTGGGCTTCGGGATGGCGGATAACGTGCGGGCATGGCGATGACGGGGAAGCGGCGGATCCTGTACCGGCAGGGCAGCGGGTTCTGGCGGATGACGGCGAAGTGGGTTGTGGTTTTCGGGGCCCTGCACCTGCTGGACGGCGGCCTGTTGCGGTCATGGGGCGACGCCCTGGTCTGGCCGATGATCGGGATCCTGCTGTGGGTGCCGTTCGGGATCGGGGTCGCCTGGTATCCGAGGAAGGACCATCAGGTCACGCTGACGGCGCATGAGCTGCGAGTGCGGCGCAAGCGGCTGCCGATGGAGAAGGTGAATCTGCTGCACGTCGCTCGGTTGTGGCTGGAGGGGAGGTCGACCGCGGACGAGCAGCCGGTGCAGGAATGGACACGGCTCGACCGGGTGGTGTGGGTCCCGCTGCAGGACGGCCGCGCCTTCGGCGTGGAGTTCCGCGACCCGGCCGCTTTCGCCAAGGTTTTCGGCGCCTTCGCGGTCGCCGCCTGCGGCGGCCCGGACATCGTTCGCGCCAGGGCCGCCGCGGAAACCTATCCGGATCCGCGCCCGATGCGGCCCCGATCCACTGATGGCGGCTCCTGGCCGGACCTCTTGGACATCTTCGGCTGAGATCCGCGAGCGGCGCGAAGAGGCAGCGGCGGCCCGGTCCGACAGCTGCTCAGGGGCCGATACCCCAGTGGACGAACGAAGACGTCGCAGTGGAGTGCCTGTAACTCGGTTCCGGAAACAAATACTTCAGACCACACGCACACTCGGGGAAGAACTCGCCGGCGAGAGCCTTGCGTCCCCGACCGGCATCGAGGTGACGCCCCCGAACGAGACCCACAGCGTGACCCTGGACTGGCCCGCGAGCGCGGGTGACATCAAGGGCGCCTACACCGACGCGACGTGCAGGTTTACCCCACGCACACCACCAAGTAGTGGTCAGGGTCCCGTAAAGGCCGTCTGGAGGATCTCGGCGAGCAGGGCCGCGCAGGAGCCGTCGGGGTCGAGATCGGGGTCGTAGATGGTGAGGTTGAAGCCGACGCACCGATCCGACCGCACCAAGGCCGCCAGCAGCGGCGTGAGTTCGTGGGGCAGGAGCCCGCCGGGGTCGGGGCTGTCGACGGCCGGCATGACGGAGGGGTCCAGCACGTCCGCGTCCAGATGCACCCAGAAGCCTTCGGTCACAGGCACTTCAAGAGTCTGGACCATGGCGCCCGTCAGCTCCTCGACGCCCCACTCCCGGATCTCCCCGACCGTCGCGTTCGTGATCTTCAACTCGGAGAGCTCAGCCCGTTCCTCGTCGTAGTCCCGGATGCCGAAGACCCGTACGTCCTCGTCCCTGATATACGGCCGCAGGCCTTCGAGATCCGTCAGATCGCGCTGACCGCGACCGGTCGCGATGGCCAGTTCCTCGCCGCCGGCGGCACCGACACGGTCGGAATTACCGGGGTGGCGGAAGTCCGCGGAACCGTCGATGACCGCGAGTCCGTACCGTCCGATGCGGCGCAGGGCGAGCGAGGCGCCGAGCTGGATGGAGCAGTCCCCGCCCAGGACGACCGGGAAGTCCCCGGCCCGGACATGGTGCTCGATGCGATCGGCGAGTTTACGGGTGTACGTGGCGATCGCCGCGGCGTTGAACACACCGTCGCCCTCCCGCCAGCCCCCGCGGTCATAGCGGGGTGGCACGACCACCCCGCCCTCGTACGCCCCGATCCGCTGCACGATCCGCTGTTCCCGCAGCGCGCCCGCCAGCTTGTAGCAACCGGGCACGCTGCCTTCAGTGGGCGGCCGGAGGCCGAGGTTTGACGGGGCATCAATGACAACAAGACGACGCATCCGGCCATTCTGACCGCGCGGGTCGGCGCAGGCCACAGTTTTACGTCCCTATTGCGGCGGTCAGCGCCGCCAGGCCTGCAAGGTCGGCAGGGGGCCTTGGGGCGCGACGCTCAGGGTGTGTCCGTCGGTCCGCCCGGTGAGCCAGCCCAGCAGCTCAGCCGCCGGGCCGTTCACCCGCGGCCCCGGGCCGTTGCCGATCACCCTGGGGACCTGGTCCTCGTCGGCGCACAGCGTCATGGGCGGCGCGTCGGGGTCGGTACGCAGTTTCGCGACGGTCGTCTCCAGTTCGCGGGCGGTGAAGAAGACCGGCCAGTGAGCCGGACGGTGCCCGGTGGCCAGGTCGGTGTGATGCACTTCCACCTCGCGAAGCATGCTGCCCACGGCCCCGCGCACCGGCCGCAGACCTGCATCGAGCCAGCGGACCGGCACGTCCCAGGCGTCGGCGGGGTGGTCGTCGGCTGCCGCGAGAAAGCGGCGCAGCGCGGTGTCCATGTCTTCGCGGAGTGTGCTCGCGGACCGTCCGGCGCCCTCCTCGATCTCCCGCTCCCGCTGCTCGCCGTCCGTGTACTGCGGCAGGTCGGCGCCCGTACGGGCGGAGGTGAGCAGCCGGGTGCGCGAGTCGGCGCTGCGGGCGAGGTGCGTCAGGACGTGGGCACGGGTCCAGCCGGGCAGCAGCGAGGGAGCCCGTACGTCCTCGTCCGACAGCGCGTCCGCCGTCACGAGCAACCGGTCGACGCACGTGCGCAGCAGGGGCAGGAGGGCAGCAGGGCTGTCTTGTTCTTCGTCGTGCGGCATGGGCCATCTCCGATCGGTGACGATGGGTGCCTTACCTGTGCCCGGCTCTTGCTCGGCGAAGACCACCAGGGGTTCCGCTACCCGGCCCGGCGTCGCCGTAGCGGATGTGTCGCCCTGTCCCTGACGAGGAACAGGTGCAGTCCCAGCGGGAGCAGGAAGAGGGGCAGGGCCGCCCACGCCAATCCCGGCAGGCGGTACCGGCCCAAGGGCGTCCAAGAATCGGCTTTGAAGCCAAGGGTCACGTACGCGTCGCCTCCGACGGCCCGGGCGTCCAGGGAAACGCCGGTCGGGTCGTTCTCGTCTCCGGGCTCGTAGAGACCGCCGAGCGCGTAGTAGCGCCCGTATCGGGCCCGGCCCTCCTCGCTGAAGTGGACGGTGACTTGCTGGCCGGAGGAGAAGGCGGAAGACGGCCCGCTGTCCGCCCGGTCCCACGTGATCACGCACCCCATCCCGTTGCCCTCCACACAACTGCCGGGCAACGCCATGCGCACAGGCTGCCCGTAGCGCATGGCATATCCGGGCGAGTCGTACTGGGACCATGAGACCGCACCGAACACGGCCACCAGCACACCGACAGCGACCGGCAGTACGGTGAGCGTCACCCGGGCACGGACCAGGGCCAGGACGGCCGTGGTCGCCGCAGCCGCGACGGTGACGGCAAGCAGCATCAACCCCAGTCCGCGAGTCCCCAGCTCCGTGACGAAAGCAGCGACGCTCAGAAACCCCGCCGCCAACGCCAGCGCACCCGACACGTCCACGGCCAGCGGCAGACCGCGTACCCCCTTGCCGCACCGCGCGACCGGGACCCCCGACACCATCAGCGCGCAGAGGGCGGCGATCGCCCACACGCAGCCGTTGCCGGAGACCACGTCCGCCATCGCCAGTTCCAACAGGACGATGGCCGCCACGACAGCGAGGAGGCTGAAGCTGTACAAGGCCGTCACTTCCTCCCAGTCGCTGCGCGTGTCCCCCGGGTCCGCTGTGCCCTTCTTCAGCGTGACGCCCCCGGTCTCCGTGCCGGGCCGGGCGGTAGCGCCGGGCCCTGACGGTTTCTCCGCCTCTTTCACACCGCCGTTTTCCCAGACGGCGAGTAGGGCCGCGAAGGTCAGGCCCACCACGGCTGTTGCAATCGCGGCCAAGATGCCCTGGACCACTGTCATGTGCGCCCTTTTTTCGTCGTACGGATCGCCAACGACCCCAGCCTGTCAAGGGCCGGGCGTAGGGAGGTGCCACGAGGAGAAGACAACCGGTTCGAGGGAACGCAACCGCGGACTGCGACTCGCGAGCCTCACCGACCTGCGCGTCGCCTCGCACGGCGCCGAAGGACAAGGAACCTCAACACCATTACCCCGAACAGCGCGAGCCCCGCCGGCCCGAGCCACCGCCCCACCCCGGCCGTCAGGCCCCCGCCGTCCTCTTCGCCCGCGGGGAGCCCCAAGGCCTCCGAGGTGTCGCCGCGCTGCTCCCGGCCCTGCTCCTCCTTGCCGCTGTTCTCCGCCGGGACGCCTCCGCCGAACCAGATCTGTCCGTTCGCCCGGTCTCTGGCCGGCTCCTCGAGCGACTGGCCTACGTTGCGGGCCAGGGCGGGCCAGGCGGCCTTCATCCGTTCGCCGTGCGGGGAGTTGAAACGTACGTCGGTGAAGTCGACGCCACCGTAGATGTAGGTCCTGGTGTAGACGCGGTCGTCCTTGCGGGTGCGGTGGGTCACCTCGAACTCGTGCTTGGTGTAGGAGCGCACATACGCGTCGAAGGTATCCCTCGGCTTCCACTTCTCGCGCGTGGCGTACGCGTCGATGTCACCCGCGTCGATCATCTTCCCGTACGTCGTGCTCTTGCGCAGACTCAACTCCCGGTACCACTCGGCGGCGACCCTGCTGAGGTACACACGCCGCAGGTCGGCGTACTCAGGGGCGGAGTTCACCGCCTCGACCACGCGAGGCAGGATCAACCGACGGAACACGGACTCGTTGTGCTCCTGGACACGCGCGGACTGCTGCGGGCACGAGGCCGCACCGGAGTCGCCCCGCTGCTCGCGGTACTGCGTTTCCATCTGCACGTCCAACGGCGCCTTCAGGATGTGCAGTTCGTCGCCCCTGGTGTGCACCGTCGCGGGCTCCGGCACGATCCAGGTGCGAAACGACGTGCACTCACCCGACAGAGACCGCCAGTACTTCGCACCCAGCTTGGTGTCCGGGTGGATCAGCTTTCCCGTCGTCTTCTTGAGCATCAGATCCGCATCCAGCAACACCCGGCCCGTGTCGGTGCGGCCGAGGCGGGAGTCGATGATGCGGTCGGGCTCGTCGGGGTTGAGGTTGACCCAGAACGTCGACGGTTTCAGCTGGAGCCAGGTGAAGAAGGAGTCGGAAGCCATACGCGCGTCCGCGAGGCCGGTCAGTGCACCGCCCTTTCCGGACGACGTGACGGGGGCCCGGAAGGAGTAGCGCAGGTTATGGCCGGGGCCCGGGTCGGCCAGGTAGCGCAGTTCGAGCCGCGTGAAGTCGATGCCGCCCGCGTCCCGGGCACCGGCTGCGAGCCCCTGCGCGAGGCCACCGGCCTTCTGCGGGCTCGGCTCACCACAGCCTGCGGCGCGGCGCACGGTGAAGGCGGCGTGCTGCATGCCCGGATCGCCGCTGGAACGCTGTGTGCTGCGCGCCGGCTCCGGCGGGCAGTCCGAAGGGCGAGCGGTGAACAGGTGCCCTGCCGCTTGCTTCAGCGCGGCGTTCCCGGCTTCGAACTCGCCCGTGTCGTAGCCGGAGTCGACATGAATGATGCGGACGTGAGGATCTCCCTCGTACAGCTTTGCAATCACCTTGGCCTGAGCCCTGTTGTCCGCGACGAAGAGCACGTTGTCGGCCTGCTTGGAGGGCTTGCTGACGTTGGGGTTCCTGCCCAGCTTGTTGTTCACGGTGCTGGTGAAGTGCTTCAGGTCCGTCGGGGTGGTCTCGGACTTGCCTGTGCCCGTCACGTCCACGACATCGACGCTCAGGAGCTGTCCGTTGCTCCAGGCGAGTTTGAGCAGATCGGCGGTCGTGCCGGCGGTCGCGCCGTTGGCGATCACCCCTTTCTTCACATAGTCCTCGGTGTCGAACTGGAAGACGTACGTGAATCCTGTCTTCGTCTCCGAGTCGTAGCCGAGCCCCGACTTCTCCAGTTGCTCGATGATGAAGGGGCGGGCGGCGACCGCGTAGCCGTTGTCTCCGTTCTCCGTGAGTTGGTGCGGAACACCGTTCGCGTCGATGAAGAAGTCGTGTTCGTCGAAGTGCGCCTTCGTGAGCGGAGGACCCCACTTGGTGTAGACGGGCGGGGTAGGCGGATCGTCGGTGCCGGCCGCCGGTGCCATGCCGGATCCGACGCCGAGCAGTGCCGCGACGGCTGTGGCGACCACCAGGAACAGCGCCGCCCAGTGTCGGCGGCGTCCCGGTCGACCCGCCCACGGGCAGATCATGTTCCGTCGATGCATGAACGACCACACCCCGTGTTGCGTTTGCGCGACATTCCTCTGAGGCCTGATCCATACACCGTCCTTCGGCGCCAACGCTGTTCACCGTGTACTTGTTGAGCCGAAAGGATGAGGGGGAGGCGGTGTCAGTTCAGCGGGATCTAGCGCGGAACCCCGGCCCTTCAGGGCCGGGAGGAAGCGCTTCTTAACGCTGCTCTGACCCGCACGTGCGCACGGGTCTGCACTGTCTACCTCATCCAGGGCGCTTCTGGTTCTCGATGTACTCCTTGATGATCGCGAGTGGTGCGCCGCCG
>NZ_BMTR01000069.1 GCF_014649775.1 Streptomyces longisporoflavus
TGACCTCGCCCGACTACTGGGTCCGCCAGCTGCGCGGCACCGTCCGCTTCCACGACGCCGTACAAGCCCTGCGTAAAGAGGGTGTGGCCGACTTCGTGGAGATCGGCCCCGACGGCGTCCTCAGCGCCATGATCGCGTCCGGGACGGAAGGCGACGCCGGTGTGGTGACGCCCGCCCTGCGCCGCAAGCAGGACGAACCCACCACTCTCGCCCTGCTCCTTGGCCAGCTCCACACCCGCGGCGTCCGCGTCGACTGGCGGAAAGTCCTGCCCGCGGCCCGACGCGTCCCCCTGCCCACGTACCCCTTCCAGCGCCAGCGCTACTGGCTGGAGGAGTCGGCCTCTCCCGCGGACCCGGCCGCGCTCGGCCTCGAGAACATCGACCACCCGATGCTCGGCGCCGCCCTCGCCCTGGCCGGTACCGACGAGGTCGTCCTCACCGGACACCTCTCCGCGCACACCCACCCCTGGATCAACGACCACACCATCCACGACATGGTGCTCGTGCCGGGTACGGGCCTTCTCGAACTCGCCGCCCGCGCGGCCGACGAGGTGGGCTGCGACCGGATCGAGGAGCTGCGCCTCGTCGCGCCGATGGTGCTGCCGGAGCACGGCGGGATCCAGGTGTCCGTACGCGTGGGCACACCTGACGACAGCGACAGCGACACCGGTCGACGCGAGATCAGCATCTTCTCCCGCCCCGCCGACACGGACGGCGACCCGGACCGCACCTGGAACCTCCACGCCGAAGGAACTCTCGCGACGAGGGACGCCGCAGCCGGAGCCGAGGCCTCCGCGAGCGCCGCCGGTCTCACGGTGTGGCCGCCCGAAGGCGCCACGGAAGTGCCGCTCGACGGCGTCTACGAGCGGCTGATCGAGCAGGGTTACGCGTACGGCCCCGCGTTCCAGGGGATGCGCCGCGTGTGGCGGGGCGACGGCGAGGTGTACGCCGAGATACTCCTTCCGGAAGGCTGCCGCGCGGACGCGCCCCGGTACGTGGTGCACCCCGCGCAGCTCGACGCGGCGCTGCACGCGCTGCTGCCCGGCATCGTCACGCAGGACGACCAGTCGCAGCTGCCGTTCGCCTGGGGCGGTGTGACGGTGCGCGGCACGAACTCCGCTTCGCTGCGTGTCCGGCTCTCGCTGCCGGACCCCGACGCCGCCGTGTCGGAGGTGTCGCTGACCGCGGTAGACGAGACCGGCGCGCTGGTCGCGTCGGTGGAGTCGCTGGCACTGCGTCCGGTGTCGAAGGAAGCCCTGGCCGAGGCGAGCGGAACGCGCGGCGACAACCAGTTCTTCATGAAGTGGGAAGCGATCGAGCCCGCAACGGCAGACGAGCCGGCCGGTAGCTGGGCCGTCCTGGGCGACGACACCGAGAATCTGCTCGGAGGACCGGGATCGCTGCCGGACGCGATCGCGTACGCCGATGTCGCGGCCCTCGTCTCGGCCGTGGACCAGGACGCGGCGTCCGTACCCGCCGTGGTCTTCGCACCGCTGGTACCGGGCCGCACCACTGCCTCCGTGGATGTCGCCGGTGAGGTGCGCGGTGTCGTGGGCGGGGTTCTGGAGTGGGTGCGGAGGTGGCTGGGCGATGCCCGGTTCGAGGACTCGCGGCTGGTCGTGGTGACGCGCGGTGCGGTGGGTGCGGTCAAGGGCGAGGGTGTTGCGGACCTCGCGGGTGCCTCCGTATGGGGGCTGCTGCGCTCGGCGCAGTCGGAGCATCCCGGCCGGATCGTCCTGGCGGACCTGGAGGAGAGCGCTTCCGGGTCCTCCGGGTCCGAGGAGTTGGCCGGACTGTTGCGGGCCGTCGCAGGGTCCGGACACACCCAAGTCGCCGTACGCGACGGCAAGTTGCTGGCCCCGCGCCTGGTGCGTACCGCCGCCGCCGGTGCCGGTACGGGTCCGGACTGGGGCGAGGGCACGGTTTTGGTGTCCGGCGCGACCGGCACCCTGGGCGGTATCGCGGCCCGTCACCTCGTACGCGAGCACGGGGTGCGATCCCTGCTGCTGCTCAGCCGCAGCGGCGAAGCATCCGCCGGAGCGCCGGAGTTGCGCGCCGAGCTGGAAGAGCTCGGCGCCCGGGTCACCCTCGCCGCGTGTGACGTCGCCGACCGCGACGCGCTTGCCGACGCACTGGCCCGCGTGCCCGCGGACCACCCGCTGACCGGTGTGGTGCACACGGCAGGCGTCGCCGAGGACGGCGTGCTCTCCGAGATGAGCCAGGCACAGTTGGAGCGGGTCCTCCGGCCCAAGGTCGACGGCGCCTGGAACCTGCACGAGCTGACCCGCGACCACGACCTGAAGACCTTCGTCCTCTACTCCTCGCTCGCCGGACTCTTCGGCACAGCGGGCCAGGCCAACTACGCCGCAGGCAACACCTTCCTGGACGCCCTCGCCACCATGCGGCGCGCCCAAGACCTGCCCGCCGTATCCATGGCGTGGGGCCTGTGGCAGGAAGCCAGCGGCATCAGCGGCGAACTCAGCGAAGTCGACCTGCGACGCCTCAACCGCATGGGGCTGCGAGCCCTGCCGTCCGCGGAAGCGATGGGCCTGTTCGACGCGGCCCTGACGGCAGACGAACCGGTCCTCGCCCTGACCGGCATCGACACCCGCGCCCTGCGCACCCGGGGCGACGACGTACCCGCGCTGTTGCAGGGCCTCGTGCCCGCGTCGCGCAAGCGGCGGCCCGCGGCCGGCGGCGAGGCCGGAGGGGAAGCGGAGTCTCTGAGCACGCGTCTTGCGGGCCTGTCCCCGGACGAGCGCGAGCGGGTCCTCACCGACCTGGTGCGCAATGTGGTGGCCGGGATCCTGGGCCATGAGGACCCGCGGGAGATCGAGACGGACCGCGCCTTCCAGGAGCTGGGCTTCGACTCCCTCAACGCCGTCGAACTGCGCAACCGGCTGAACGCCCTGAGCGGACTGCGCCTGGCCAACACCGTCGTCTTCGACTACCCGTCCGTCGACGCGCTGGCCCGGCTCCTCGACGGGCAGCTCGCCGACCAGCACACCCCCGCGCCCAACGCCCTGCTCACCACCCTGGGCGGTCTTGAGGAGCGCGTCCGGGGCGTCGGCGACGACGACGCGCTGCGGCGCCAGGTCACCGAGCAGTTGCAGCGGCTCCTGGAGCTGACCGGGGCCGGCGGCGACGAGGACCTCGATTCCACCGACGACCTCGACTCCGCCAGTGACGAGGAGCTCTTCGCGCTGGTCGACGGGGCCGAGTAACCGCACATCGGCGGGCGGCGGCCGGTCCCGGCCGCCGCCCGCCTTCCGCACACCGACACAACAACGCAGGGAGGTCCTAGACCATGGGCAGCAGCCACTGGATACGACGGATGGGGGCGACGGGCCCCGGGGACATCCGCATGGTGTGCTTCCCGCACGCGGGCGGCTCAAGCACCTTCTTCGCGGGGCTCGCGCGGGCGCTGGCACCGGAGGTCGAGGTGCTGGGGGTGCAGTATCCGGGCCGTCAGGACCGGCACAGGGAGCAGCCGGTCGAGGACATTGCCCGGATGGCCGAGGCCGTCCACGAGGAGCTGGGCGCGCTCCTTTCGGACGGGCGCCCGTGCGCGTTCTTCGGTCACAGCATGGGCGCGCTCGTAGCCTTCGAAACGGCACTGTTGCTACGCGGAGGACAGCCGTCGAAGGAACTAACGCGTCTGTTCGCCTCTGGTCGTGCCGCTCCGCTGGCGGGGCCGCGCCCCGGCGATCTGCTGTCCGGAGACAAGGAGTTGCTGACCGAACTGCACCGCCTCGGGGGCGTCGGCAAGGACGTCCTCGGCGACCCCGAGCTGGTATCGATGATCATGCCGGCGGTGCGGGCCGACTACCGGGCCCTCGCGACATACGGCATGACCCCGGGCGCCGCGCTGGACTGCCCGGTCACGGTCCTGACCGGTGAGGCGGACCCGATCGTCTCGCCGGAAGAGGCGGCGCAGTGGCAGGGCCTCACGTCGGCTCCCACCGAGATGCGCGTCTTCCCCGGCGGCCACTTCTATCTCCAGGACCAGGTCCAGCAGGTCGCGGCAGCGGTACGCGAGTCGCTGCTCGCTTCCTGACCCGGGCTGACCCGGGCTGACCTGACCCGGGACTGACGGGACTGGCCTTGGCTGCCGCCCCTGCTACTTCGTCGGGGGCTCGTACGTCAGGTTGTGCATGGTGCACAGCTCATACAGGGTCTCCTCGAAGACCGGCTCGAGGTCGCTGTAGGCGAAGTCGAGCTGGCGGAGGATCTCCATGCACAGCAGGCCGTAGAGCTTGATCCAGCTCGACAGGAACAGGTGCAGGGCCTCGGGCGGGAGCGCGGTCCTCGTCCGGGCCGAGTACTCGGTCATCTGGATCTGGATGGAGGGTGACAGGTCGTCAAAGGCGGGCACCGGATACGGCGCTTGTTTCCATACGTCCGCGAGCTGGTCGAGGAAGACGCTCTCGAACTGCTGCCCGGCCTGCTGCCGGGGAGACTCCTCGTCCGGCTTGACCGCCGACATCACGGGGCTCGCGAACATCCAGCTGAACTCACTGGGGTGGTCGATGGCCCAGGCGCGCATCGCCCGGCATGTCATCAGGAGCCGTCTGCCGGGGCGTTCGGGAGAGCAGGCGTCGCGTGCCGCCAGCATCGTCGAGGTGAGCTCCTGATAAAAGTCCGTAATGATCGCTTCGACAAGGGCGTCATGGCTGACGTAATAGCGGTATACAGCAGGTCCGCTCATGCCCATCTCGCGGGCCACGGCGTTGACCGTCACTCCGGTGGGACCGTGCTTGCGCAGCAACTGGCGTGCTGTAGTACGAATTTCAAGAAGTGTGGCCTGCCGGCGCCGTTTCACCCAGGGACTTGACGTTTGCTGGCCCATCGCTTCGTCCTCGCAGTCGTAGCCATTGACATGATAGCTAGCCTATGGTTTGTTATAGCTCGTAAGTTAAGTCAGTGGTTAGAATATTACTGAGTAGAACTCGTACTGTCCATAGGTCAAGGCCCGGGGGATGACGATGCAGCGGAGCTTTGGGGACTGGCGGTTCGCGGCGACGGCCTTCGTCCTCGTCGCGGGAAGCGTCTGGGGCGTCTCACGCACGCTTTCCCTGCGGAACGCCCAGATCGCCCGCCTGATCGACGTGTTGGACGCGGCCGTGGCCGGAAACGCCGTGAGCCAGGGAGCTCTGCAGGAGGCGCGGCAGCGCTGACCCGGGCCTCGTCACGGCGACACCCCAGAACCGGGCGCGCAGCCGTTCCCCCGTGCGGCTGCGCGCCCATCAATCTGCGCCCGGGCAGGGCACTGCGTCCGTCCGCACTGAGTGCGTGCGCGCTTGTGGTTTCAGGTACTTCCGGTGTTTGCGGGGATGTCGGTGTTCCCGGGGTTCCCGGCGCAGACAGTCAGTTGCTGCGACTGCCGCTGTGGCCCGGCGCGTCGGACGTGCCGAGGTGCGCGTCCCTCAGGACATTCCTGAGGCACAGGGCAGGCGGGTCCAGGGAGAGGGACGTGGTGAGCGACATGCCGCCGCCCCAGGCCGGTCGCCTGCGGAACAGTTCCGGGCGTGCCGTCGTGACGACGAACACCGGTCCGCTGGCCGTCCCGCTGCATACGTTGCCCACGTAGTCCAAGAGCGTCTCGTCGGTCAGGTGCAGGTCGTCTGCCCGGTGTCGTCATGGGCGGAGAATGCCCGGCGCAGGCCCCAGACGGAGTTTTGCAGAATTTTACGCGCCGTCGTCGGAGCGTCCCCTTCCGTCCACAATGCATTAAGGAGTTCGGAGGTAGGGACCACGCGATTCGCGTTAAGCAGCAAGTAAGCCAGTGTGGCGCGCTGTTTGGTGCCGCCCAGGGCTATGGGGCGTCCGTCCTTGATGACTTCCAGAGGGCCAAGCATACGAAACCACATCAGGACTCCCCGCTTGCCTGAGATACGTACGGATTCAGTTGCTCTTCCCACGACAGCGCGACGCTGCGACAGTGGAGGGCTTCGTCGGTGGCCCGTAATCGGCCGATATGCACCGTGAACGGCTTACACGGCAATCTAACGGCGGTGAGGGACTGAAACAAGACTAATAGTGTGTGCCGCTTGACTGAAAAATTGCGGATTATGACCTTCCGGTAGCGTCTCAACTGCCGTTCGGCTCCTGACCATGCATACCGAACGGCATGGCAGTCATTGACCGTGTCCGGATCGGTCGCCCGGAGACCGCGCGATGAGCGGCCAGTGGGCGCCCGATGAGCGCCCCGTTACCCCGGCCCCGGCCATTTCCCGCACGGCCATTGCATTGCAGCCCGACGTAATTAACGCAGGCGGTCCGGGCCCCTCATTCCGAGTTACAAGAAATTCATGCAGACGTATTCTTCGGGGAGCGCCGATAATTCACCCGTGGGTCGTACGATGATGCCGCGGGGCGGAGGGGTGTCACCCATCGGGGATGCCCGTCGGCGGTGCCCCGCGGCACGGGACTCACCGGTCCAGAATTCTGGCCACCAATTCGGCGGCGCGGTCGTACGGCATACCCGCCGCACACAGCAGGGTGACCGTGGTGGCCCGGCCCGCCTCTTCGGGCGGCACATGCCCGCTGTTGGTGGCCTCCATCACCGAGAACAGCACCCCTTCCAGGACATAGCGCAATCCCTCCGCGGGGAGAGGCGAATGGAACGTCCCTTCCTCCAGGGCGCGTTGAATGAGCCCGGTACCGGCCTCGTGGACGGCGCCCAGGCGGTCGCGGATGCCCTTCATCGTCAGGCTCTGCTGGGCGAGGGAGAGCAGCAGGCGGTAGCGGTCGACGACCTCCCAGACGGCGAGGAGCGAGCGGGCAAGCGCCTCGGCGGGATCCGCGACGCCCTCGCGGCCCGTGGCGTGGGCCTGCTCCACCGCCTCGATGGCCTCGCCGATGATCGCGGCGACCAGTGCCTCACGGCTGGGGAAATGCCCGTACACGGTGCGCCGCGCCACGCCCGCCGCGACGGCGATCTGGTTCATGGACGCGTCCGGGGCGCGGAGCAGTTCGGCGAGGCCGACGTCGAGGATGTGGCGGCGGTTGGCTTCGGCTCTGAGGCTCGACGCGTGTGGGTTCATGCCTCCTAGTTGTACAGGCATGTGCAAGTACCGCTACATTGCACACGTGTGTGCAACTTGCTGTTGCGCCGCTCTGCTCCTGCCGCCCGTCGGCGCACCTGCCGCCGGGCCGGCCGCAGAGCCGGAACCAAGAACGGAGGGGGACCCATGCCGTTAATCGTCAACAAGCCGGTCGAACGGATGAACGGACCGTATGCCCGTCGCTGGTGGGCGCTGCTGGTGCTCTGCCTGAGTCTGATGATCTCGGTCATGGCGAACACCGCCCTGACGGTTGCAGCACCGGCCATGACCCGCGATCTCGATCTGTCCAGCTCCGACCTGCAGTGGGTCATCGACGCGTACACCGTTCCGTACGCCGCCCTGATGCTGCTGCTCGGCGCGATCGGCGACAAGTACGGCCGCCGCGGCTCGCTCGTGCTCGGGCTGCTCATCATGGCCGCGGGCGGCGTCGCCGGTACCTTCGCCGACACCTCTGCCCAAGTCATCGTCGTCCGCGCGGTCATGGGCTTCGGCGCCGCCATGATCATGCCCGCGACGCTCTCGCTGCTCGCGGCGACGTTCCCGCGCGAGGAGCGGGCCAAGGCCATCACCATCTGGGCGGCCACCTCGGGCCTCTCCATCGCCGCCGGGCCGCTGATCGCCGGTGTGCTCCTCAAGGACAACGGCTGGGAGTCCACCTTCCTGATCAACGTCCCGGTGTGCGTCGTCGCGGTCCTCGCGGCCTACGTCCTGGTCCCGCCGTCCAAGGCCGGCGACCGCGGCCGGATCGACTACGGCGGCGGCGTGCTCTCGGTGATCTGGTCCGGCGCCCTGATCTACATGATCATCGACGGCCCGCACTTCGGCTGGGGCAAGTCGGCGTTCACCGCCGCGGCGATCGCCGGGCTCGGCCTGCTCCTGTTCGTCTGGTGGGAGCTGCGCCACCCCCGGCCGATCCTCGACGTGCGGAAGTTCGCCGAGCGCGCTTTCGCCGGCGCGAACCTCGCCATCGCGGTCTTCTTTCTCGCCGTGTTCGGCGTCTTCTACTACCTCACGCAGCACTTCCAGTTCGTCCTGGAGTACGACCCGCTGGAGACCGGCATCCGCATGCTGCCGCTCGCCTTCGGCGTCTTCCTGGGCGCCGCGACCACCGGCGCCCTGACCCCGCGCCTGGGCGCGCGCATCATGGTGACGGTGGGCATGGTGGGCGGTACGACGGCCCTGGCGCTGCTCATCGGCACCGACGGGAGCTCCACGTACTCCGACTTCGTGGTCCCGCTCGCCCTGCTCGGCCTCTCCCTGGGCCTCGCCGTGTCCCCCTGCACGGACACGATCATGGGCGCCTTCCCTGAGTCGGAGCTCGGCGTCGGCGGCGCCGTGAACGACACCTCGCTGGAACTCGGCGGCTCGCTCGGCATCGCCGTGCTCGGCTCGGCGCTCGCCTCCTCGTACGCGGCGAACCTCACCGACGAGACCGAGGGCAGCAAGGTGCCGCCGGAGGCGCTCGAGGCCGCGAAGGACTCGGTGGGCGCGGGCAACGCGGTCGCACAGTCCTTCCAGGAGAAGGCGCAGCAACTGACCGAGCAGGCCGCGAACGCCGGGTCGCCCGCCGAGGCCGCCCAGCTCAAGCAGCAGGCGGCGGAGATCACGCAGGGCTCGAAGCAGATGGCCGACGCGGTCGGTTCCGCCTTCTCCGACGCGGTGTCGCAGACGAGCCTGATCGGCGCCATCACGCTCGGCGCCGGCGCGCTGATCGTGGCCCTGCTCATGCCCCGCAAGTCCGCCGAACCGCAGCCGCCCGCAGAGGAGGACCCACGCCCCGCCGAGCCGCAGCAGGCTCCGGTGCCGACGAGGGCGGGCCGCTGACACAGCGGCCACAGGGGCGCTGCCACCTGGCTGCCAGCCCACCTGCCTCCACGACTCAAGCCCCCGGCACGCGGATCAGCGGCCGGGGGCTTGGGTCGTTCGGTCATCCGGTACGAGCGCTGCGGCGGGGGCGGGCGACGAGTTCACCGCCGCAGTTGGGACAGGTGCCCTGCATGGCGTCGCTACAGGGCACGCAGAAGGTGCACTCGTACGAGCAGATCCGGGCAGGCGAGTCCGGCGGCAGTGCCGCACGTTCACATCGTTCGCAGCGTTCGCGCATCTCCAGGGGCATGGCGCCCAGTCTCACCGGCGAGTACCCGCCGCGAAAGCACGGGCAGGGCCTGCTTTGCGCAGGATCGGGCCTGCGCACCCGCGCGGCGCCGCCCGGTTCTACGGGACCGCGTGCAGGGCGCCGCGGTGGAAGACGATCGATGTGGTGGCCGCTGTCGTCGCCAGGTCGCAGACCCGGGCCAGGGCGAAGTGGTGGTCCCCCAGTTTGCGGATCTCCTCGACCCGGCAGTCGATCCACGCGGCGATGCCGGGCAGCAGGGGGTTGCCGAGCGGGGACTTCCGCAACGGCAGTCCGGCGAACTTGTCCCCGCCGCTGGTCGCGAACCGTGCGCACAACTCCTGTTGGTCGCCCGCCAGGACGTTGACCGTGAAGGTGTCGGAGTTCCGCATCTCCGGCCAGCTGGAGGACTTCTCGTCGACGAAGATCCCGATCAGCGGCGGATCAAGGGACACCGACACGAACGAGCCCACGGTCAGCCCCGCCGGCCTGCCCCCTGCTGTCGCCGTGACCACGGTGACCGACGTCGGAACCTCGCGCAGCACACTGCGGAGTGTCGCCGCACTGACAGGCATCTCTACGTCCGCGTGACGGCGGGTGGGCGAAGTCGTGCCCATGCTGACCTCCCGGTCGAGTCATCCTCTGTCAGACCCTGGCATCCGGACCTGGAGAGCCAGTCATCGTCAAATGGGGCGGCGTGGCTCGGCGGCGGGCGTGGTCAGCGCCAGCTGTGCGGGGCGCGGAAGCCCGGCTCGCGCTCAAGGCGGCGCCAGCCGGCCCTGGAGCGCGCGCCGCGAGGCGCGGTCGGGGCGGGGGCGCCCGCACGGGCCAGCAGGATCACGGCGATGGCCGCGAGTTCCTCGGGTTCCGCGTGCCCCTTCTCGACACGCAGCACGTTGTGGGCATGGGAAGTGGTCATGGGAGAGCGTCCTCTGTCGTGTGAGGGGGTTGGTGCCGGGACGTGTTTGTGCCGGGAAATGTTGGTGGGGGCACATGTGTGTCGGCACATGTGCGGCTGATGACCGCCTGGTTACTGCGGGGGGTTGCCGTGCTTGCGGGAGGGCAGGTCTGCGTGCTTGTTGGCGAGCATCGCCAGGCTGGAGATGAGGACCTCGCGGGTGGCGGCGGGGTCGATGACGTCGTCCACCAGGCCGCGCTCGGCGGCGTAGTAGGGGTGCATCAGCTCGGCCTTGTACTCC
>NZ_BMTR01000070.1 GCF_014649775.1 Streptomyces longisporoflavus
ACCCCCACACAGCAGATCATCCAACCGCCGATACCTCACGGCCAGAGTTCAAAGACAACTACTTAGAGGTCGTTTTCACCAACAGAGTCTGTTTGCTCCCAACAAGTACCTGTGACCAGGGGCGCTTTAGCGGGCTCGAGGTGTCGACGTGATCCACGAGCCGTACGGGAGGCCCGACTTGCCGGTCTCATCCCGCAACGCCTGTCTCATTCCTAGGAGTGCAGGGATTCCCTCTTGGTCCGGCGGCAGCGTCCGCGGCTCCGGTGCGCGAGAGGCGTGAGTTAAGAAATAGGCCATTTGAGGTGTCGCAAACCAGATGAAAACGACCTCTTACAGCCGCCAGATCGCCCGCATCGGCCCCGACGGCCGGGTAAGCGTCCTCGCCACCCTGCCGAAGCCGCCGGCGGGCTCCGTCACCCCGGCCCTGTCCTCACCGTTCCTCGGCGGGATCGTGCGGGCGGGCGACGGGACGCTGTACTTCTTGTACGCCACCGGCAGCAGCGACCTGACCGGCTTGTGGCGCCTGCGCCCTGGAGGCACCCCGCAGCGCATCGCCACGCTCCCGGCCGACGGCCTGCCCAACGGCCTGGCCCTGGACAGGAGCAAGGGTCAGTTCTACGTGGCCGACTCCGTCCTGGGCACCGTCTGGCGCGTACCGGCCGCCGGAGGCAAGCCCGTCAGGTGGTCCGACGCACCCGAGCTGGCGCCGGCGGGGTTCCTGGGCGCCAACGGCCTGAAGGTCCACCGCGGTGCCGTCTGGGTGTCCAACCTGGACAAGGGCACCGTGCTGCGCCTCCCGATCACCCGGCACGGCGCCGCCGGTCCCGTGGACACCCGCGCACGCGGCCTCCTCAACATCGACGACTTCGCGTTCACCGGCGGCGACACCCTGCTGGCCGCGATCAACGCGGACAACGAGGTCGCCCTGGTCCGTCCGGACGGCCGTCACCGCGTCGTGATGACCGCGGCCGACGGCCTGGAGAACCCGACGTCACTCGCCGTACGGGGCGGCAGGGCCTACATCGCCAGCGGCGCCTACTTCACCGACGGCGACCCCAACGTGCTGGCCGCACGGGTCACGTCCCGCCCGTAGATCCGACAGCCGCGTCTGCTGACCGCCGGCCCGGGGCAGCGAGCGACGGAGCGGGACGGCGAAGGTCTTGCTCCTGTCGCCGTTCAACCCGGCGCTCAAACTGCGCCATTCGCGGGGGGAGATGCCGTAAGCGCCGCGGAAGACCCGGCTGAAGTGGGCGGGATTGACGAACCCCCACCGCTGCGCCACGGACGACACGGTCGGTGCGGCCCTCCCGCCGCGGCCCAGTTCGCGGGCGCACTCCTCCAGCCTCCGCCGCTGGATGAGCCGGCCGACCGTGATGCCCTCGCCCTCGAAGAGCCGGTGCAGGTAGCGCACGGAGATGTGGTGGGCCTTGGCGATGCCCTCCGGCGCCAGGGCCGGGTCCCCCAGGTTCCGTTCGATGTGGTCGCGGATGCGCGCCACCAGCAGACCGCGCGAGGTCTCCTCGTCGGCGCCCTCCTCGCGGACTCGCTCGGCCACGAGAGTGGCGAAGAGGTCGACGACGCTGGCGGCCAGCCTGCCCGCGGCCGAAGGGGTGTAGGAGTCAGCGGAGTCGACCAGCGTCGTCAGGAAGGGCAGCAGGACCGCGCCGCACCCCTGCCCGGTGTCGATCGCGGTGCCGGTGACCCGGCGAAGGTCTGAGTCGGGCAGGCCCAGTGCGCGGCGGGGCATGTGGACGACGCGGGCGGAGAACCGTTCCGGGTAGTCCAGCGAGTACGGGCGCGCCGTGTCGTACACCAAGAGGCCGCCCTGCCCCGCGTGGCCCGCGCGGCCGTCCTGGGCCACGGTCGCCCGGCCCGACATCTGGACGGCGATCGCCACGAACCGCTCGGGCGAGCGCGCGATGTGCGACGCCGTCCGGCTGGTGCGGTGCGCGTCCGCCTCCACGGTGGAGACACGGAGGAATCCCACCCGGGCGGTGGTGATCCGGCCGGTGAAGGGGCCGTCGACGTGCGGCGTGACGGCCACGGGGACCGCGTTCTCGGCCATCGCCTCGCGCCAGAAGGCGAGTTGGTCGTTCTGTCCGACCGCGGCAGTGGTCAGCACCAGGTTCATCCGGCTCTCCTCTTGCGTCCGTGCGCCCTGGCGGAGACCTCGGATCCGCAGCGCACAAGGATCCGGGGCAGAGCCGGTGCCGTGAAGCGGCGGACGGCCGGTGCCTGGTCATGCGCGGATGTCCGGACGACAACGCCGCCGCCCGGTTCCTCCGCCATGGCCAGACAATCAGGGGCCAAAGCCTGACTCCAGGCAGAAAGCAGGCAGAAAGCCGTACGGCGACGGCCTCGGGGAACGCGGCTCGGGAAGCGGTTCGCCGGGCGGTCCCTCAGCGGGTTTCGAGGCGGGCCAGGGCCTCGCGCGCGTCGGCGACGCTCTGCGGGTCGGCGCCGGGGCCCACGGCGACACAACGGCGGAAGACTTCGCATGCCTCCGTCGGCCGTCCGGCGTCGAGCAGCACCGTGCCCAGTCGGTGGAGGTGACGGCTCTCCAGAGCCTCGTTGCCGTTGTCGTGGTACATGTCGATGGCGCTGTGCAGATGCGCCAGGGCCTCGTCCCATCGCTCCAACTGCGCATACGTGCTGCCCATGTTCGAGTGTGTTTCGAGGCGGCCCATCGCGGCGATGTGGGGTTCGAGGCGGTCGCCGATGTCCTCCAGGAAGGCGAAGAGGCGCCGGTAGGCGGCGAGAGCCTCTTCGGACCTGCCCTGGTTCATGAGGCTGACGGCGTGGCTCTGCTTGGCCTGGAGGCTTCCGTGCAGATCCCCGGCGGCTTCGAACAGCTCCGCGGCCTGACGGATGTCCTCGTCACTGGAGGGGTGGTCGCCGAGTCCCCGGAACCCCAGGGCCCGATAGTTGTGGGCCCACGCCTGCTGGGACGCGTCACCCGCCCGCTGTGCGGCGGCGAGGGCCTCGGTGGCGCGGGCGATGGCGTCGCGCGGGCGTCCCTCGCACACGCTGAGGGCCCAGGAATGGTAGTTGAGCTGAGTCGCTTCGATCAGCGGATCGTCCAGCGCCCGCGCTGCTCGCGCGGCGGTGTCGAAGATCTCCGGCCAGTGCCCCCAGAAGATCCACTGGTCGGAGAACCAGTGCAGCGCCTCGGCCACCTCCACCACCGTGGTGTGCTCGCCGGCCGCCGCAGCCGCGCGCAGAGCGGTCAGCCAGTTGACGCCCTCGCTCTTCAGCCACCGCAGCGCCTTGTCGGCCGAGGACAGGTCGACCGTCCCCTGCCAGTCGGCGGGGGGTGCACCGTGGTCGGGTTCGAACCAGCGGCCGGCCACCACGGCGGTCTCCAGCAGCCAGTGGTACAGGTCCGTGCGGGCCCGGTGGATGTCCTCGGCGCTCTCCTCGGCCGCCAGCCGGGTCCGGGCGAACAGGCACAGCAGGTCGTGCAGGCGGTAGCGGTCCCGCTCGGTGCCAAGCAGCCCGGCCTCCACCAGCTCTTCCAGGGTGTCCTCGGCGTCGAACAACGGCTGCCCGGTCAGCCGGGCGGCCGCGGGAGCGCTGCTCTCCGGCCCCGGGGTGAGCGAGAGGCGCCGGAAGAGGCGGGCGGCCGTGGGGGTGAGCTGACGGTAGGACAGGTCGAAGGCGGCCGACACCCGTACATCGCCCGCGGCCAGTGCGTCCAGGCGCCGGTCGTCGAGCGCGAGACGGTCGGCCAGCCGGCGGATCGACCAACCGGTGCGCGTGGCGAGCCAGTTGCCCGCCACCCGAAGCGCCAACGGCAGATGCCCGCAGTGCCGGGCCACGTCCGCGAGGGCGTCCGGGTCCGCCGCGGCACGCTCCGCTCCGACCAGGGCGGTCAGGAACGTGGCGGCCTCCCGCGGAGTCAGCTCGCCCAGCGGGAGGCGGTGCACGCTCTCAAGCCCCGTGAGCATGCGGCGGCTGGTCACCAGGACCATCCCGGCGCCGGCGCCCGGCAGCAGCGGGCGCACCTGGGCCTCGTCGCGGGCGTTGTCCAGGACCAGCAGAACCCGCCGGTCGGCCAACAGCTGCCGGTACAGCCCGAGGTGGCCCTGCGGTCCGGCCTTCGCCAGGTCCCGGTCGGGCACCTGGAAGGTTTTGAGCACTCCGAGCATGAGCTCGGCGGGCCCTGGCGGCTCGTCGTCCATGCCGCGCAGGTCCAGCACCAGCTGTCCGTCCGGGAACCGGTCAGCGAACTCCCGGGCGGCATACAGCGCCATCGTGGTCTTGCCCGTACCCGGCGGCCCGGACACAGCGACCGCCACCGGCTGGGCGGGCCCGTTCCCGGGCCCGCCCTCTTCCCCGGAGGAATGCCGGGCGGCGGCCAGTTCCGCGAGTTTCGTCAGTTCCGCGAGCTCCTGCTCCCGGCCGACGAAGTCATCGATGCCGCGGGGGAAGGCCCGTACGCCCGCGGGGCTGTATCCCGGGCTGCGGCTGGCCCGGGCCACCGCCAGCAACCGCTCCCGGTCCGCCTCGCTCAGTCCGAGACCGTCGGCGAGTGCCGCCACCGTGCGCCGCTGGGGAGCCGCCCGGCGCCCCCGCTCCAGGTCCCCGATGCCGCGCACGCTCACGCCCGACGCCTCCGCCAGGCCCTCCAGGGTCAGTGAGGCCGCCAGCCGAAGCTCCCGCAGCACAGCCCCGAACGCAGCTTGCTCGCCGCCCACCCGACCCCCACCCCTAGCGCCATGCCCGCGCCGAACCCTTGGAGCATGGTCACGGAAATTCTATGAGATGTCCGCATCACTCTTGACACACGACCGGGGCGGGGGGTGACGGGCTGACGAAGGACAGCTGGACGTGTCGATGCTTGTCCCGGGCGATCTTGCTCATAACGATGAGCCGGCGGCTCAGCACAGGAAGTATGCCTGTCTGCTTCAAGGCACCACAGTCGTAGTCGTGGCGCGCGCCGGGGGCGTGTCCGGGGCGAGGGCGGTCAACAAGCCCACCGGTAGTGGGAGCGGTAGATCGTTATCTGCTCGCCGCCGACTTCGGCGCTCTGTGCTTCCCGGATGTCACTCGGTTCGGCGGCTCTGAAACTGACGGGTCCAAAGCGCGGCCCAGCAGGTCGGCATAGCCGTCGGCCGGCGCCCCGGGGCCGCTGCACCCGTCAGTGGAGCCCGCATGCACGTGGTGCGGCCTCAGGCCTCCACGGCCGGCCTGGGCTCCGTGCCGCTCTCGCCGCGCAGCCGACGGCGCAGCGCCGCGAGCCGCGGGTGGCGCTCGCTGACATCCGCCGAGCGGCGGTCCAGTTCCTGCATGAGGCGCTCGGTGCGTTTGTCGAGGTCCAGCTCGTCGAGGATTCGGTCGATCTCGGCGAGCAGCGCGCCGTGCAGTTGCCACTGCCCGGGGTGCTCCTGCACGTCCTCCAGCAGCATCTCGGCGACCCGGTCGCGGGTGAGCCGGCTCGTGGCCAGGGCGGCGGTCAGCCGCTCCTCGGCCTGCTCCCCGTTGGCGGCCACCTGGGTGGTGATCAGCCGGGCGAAGCTCTCGATGGCCTCGGCCAGTTGCTCGAACAGCTCCTGGAGGCCGGCCGACACGTCCGGCGGAAACAGCGACTCCTCCGCACGGAACTTCGCCAGATCGGTCAGGCTCCGGGTAAGCACCCGCAACACCACCGCGCAGATCTCCAGGGTGTCAAGACCCGTCCGTAGCACCACCCGGGACAGCAGACCCTCCCGTACGCGCGGGTTCATCCGCAAGCTGTCCTCCGCCTGCCGCAGCGAGGCATCGACCTGCACGATGTCGTGGTCAAGGCGCCTCGCCTCGTGCAGCCGGGCGGCCGCGTGCGGGAAGGGGAGATGGCCCTCGGCGATCTCCGCGCCCATGGTGCGGAACACGCGGCCCATCCCGCGCGCCAGCCCGTCGATGGATGCCCCCGCCGACTGCGTCCACACCGGGGGTGCGAACAGCAGGTTGAACAGCAGGCCCACCCCGGCGCCGATCAGCGTCTCCAGCACCCGGTGCCAGGCCGCCGACGCGGCCTGGGAGACGCCAAGAACCAGCATGGCACTGATCGCGACCTCGGGCACGAACTCGTTCACCCGCACGAAACGGCCGACGATCAGCGAGGAGAAGATCGTCAGTCCCAGACTCCACCAGGTCAGCCCGACCAGTGTCGTGAAGCCGATGGCGATGAGGACGCCGACGATGACCGAGTTCACGCGCCGGATACCGGTGGTGAGGGTCGCGTACAGGGTGACCTGAACGACCAGGAGCGCGGTCAGCGGGGCCGTCAGGGGAGCGGGCTGCGGGGGAAGGACCATCAAGGCGACGACGAAGGAGATGACGGCGGCGGCCGTGGAACGCAGCGTCTGCGCCGCCACGGGTTCGGTGGTCCGCCGCACCAGTTTGATCACGGGTGCTGATACGTCCGGCATCACATTCAGGTGCCCGATCATGAACCCTTCACCACACTCCAGCACCAGGAACCCCCCAGACGCCGTTCTGCACCGACCGTCAGTCGGCGTCGCCCCACGCGCCACCCGCGAACCGGTCGCCATCACCGACCACGGCCAGACCATCGCCATACGGGTCAGCCCCGCGGACGCCCTCCAGCTCCGGGAGATGCGTGCCCTGGCCGCCTACCGCGACCGTCAGGCCGGGCGAGAGCGCCGGTGTCCCGCACGACGAGGCGTACCGCCGCATTTTCGGCGGAGCTGAGGCGTGAGCTACCAGGTCATCCGGGAGCCCGAGGCCCTCACCCCTCGCCGGCCACCCTCGGCCCGCGGGCGCGTTCGGCAGCGCCGACGTGCTGCGGATCCACGTCGGGGTCTACCGCGTTCTGTACGAGATCGACGACGACCGAATCCGTGTCAGTGTGATTCACACAGCCTGCCGTCATCGCGAGGCGAGATCGCGGCGCCGTGAACAAGTTGGGCGCCCGCGACCGCACGCTCCGTACTGCAATGCCACCCTCAAGCTGCGATGTCGACTTCGGGTTGGAGTGCGGGGCCGAGCAGCAGGCCCCCGTCCAGGACGAATTCCGAGCCCGTGGCGAAGGATGCGTCCCGGGAGGTGATGAAGAGCAGCAGTCGGGTGATGTCAGAGGGTTCGGCGAGGCGGGGGATGGCGAAGGGGGCGGGTGAGTAGACGTCTGCGATGGCCGGCTGGCCCGGGACGGTGGGTTCGTTGATCAGCGGTGTGGAGACGACGCCGGGATGGATGGAGTTGACCCGGATGTTGTCCCGCCCCAGCTCCAGCGCGGCCGTCTTGGTCAGCCCGCGCACGGCCCACTTGCTGGCGGTGTAGGGGGCGTAGAAGGCCGTGCCGATGTGGGCCATGGTCGAGGCGATGTTGACGATGGTCCCGCCACCGCCCCTGCGCATCGACGGAGCCACGGCCCTGATGCCGAGGAACTGGCCGGTGACGTTGACGGTGAAGGTGTGCTCCCAGGTGCGCAGTTCGGTGTGCTCGATAGGGGCCGCCGGGTTCTGGACTCCCGCGTTGTTCACCAGGATGGTGATCGGCCCGAAGCGGCCTTCGGCTTCTCGCACCGCCGCCGCCCAGTCGTCCTCGCTGGCGACATCCAGGCGAACGGACAGAGCCCGATGACCGAGCTGAGCGGCCAGGTCGCGGCCGGCGTCGTCGTCGCGGCCGGCGATGACGACGTTCGCCCCCTCGGCGTGGTAGCCCTGCACATGGCTGCTGCCCATGCCCCCGCTGCCGCCCGTGACGATGACGGTCTGGCCCTCAAAGCGTCCCATGATGCTTCCTTCCAGGCTCACATTAGTGGTGAGTCGAGTGGCTCACCTCCTCTCTCAAAGTAAGAGCAGGACTAGAGGTGAGTCAAGCGACTCACCTCGCAGCTGGGGGCATACTGGAGGACATGACGGCACAGCCCTCGGAGTACCACCGGCGCGTGGCAGCGCAGAAGCGGACGTCCATCATCGAAGCGGCGACGAAGCTGTTCCTCGACTCCGGCTACGACGGCACTTCGCTGGCCCGCATCGCCGAGGCTGCCGGGGTGTCAAGGGCGACTCTGTTCAAGCAGTTCGCCACCAAGGCGGCCCTGTTCGAGGCGATCGTCACCGAATACTGGAAGGTCGACAGCGAGGAGGAGCCCCTCCCCGAGCCGGGGAACCTCCGCGCAGGGCTTGAGGCCATCGGACGCCGATACGCGGTTCTTCTCACCCAGCCCGGCATGGCCGCCCTCTTCCGCATCGTCATCGCCGAGGTACCGCGCTTCCCGGAGCTCGGCGAGGCCCAGTTCAAGCTCGGCAAGATGCCCTACTTCGAATCGGTCCGCCGCTACCTGGCAGCGGAGAGCGCCGCTGGTGCGGCCCGGCTCGACGATCCGGAGATGGCGGCGACCCAATTCCTCGGAATGATCTCCAACTACGTGTTCTGGCCGCGGATGCTGCTCGCACGCTGGGAGCCCGACGACTCCGCCATCACCAACGCGGTCGACCAAGCGGTGCTGACCATGCTCGCCCGGTACGGAGCGCCGGGGACCCACCGCGTCTGAGACACCAGCGCCCCAGCACCCCATCGCCCGGACACGGGCCCAGCGGCGCCGGAGCGGTAAGCGGTAAGCGGTAATCAGCGTCGGTGTACTGCGCAACCACCTGACCGGCGGCGCTTGCGGCGCGTGTGAGTGGCGGCGGCCGTCCCGGCAGCCGTACAGCCCTCCCGTCCACGACGGCCGCCCCGCCGACGTGGACGCTTCCTCACGCGCCTTGGAAAAAGTTTCGGGCTGCTGTCGATCCGGCCACGCCCCGTTCGACGTCATGGTGTGCGGCGCCTCGCCGCACGATGACCGATGACCGATGACCGATGACCGATGACCGATGACCGATGATGCGACAGGACCTGACGAGGGAACACGTGGATCAACTGCTGAGAGTCATGAACTTCACCGTCTCGAGTGACGGAATCGGTGCCGGTGAGGACCAGAGCCTCGAGAGTCCGTTCGGCCACGCCATCGACCCGGCGAGACTGTTCGCCTGGGCCGGTGCCACGGCGAGCTGGCCCATGCGCACCGATAGCGGGGGGAGCCGGGGTATCGACGACTACTTCACGCGAGACTTCGCACGCAACGTCGGTGCCGAGATCATGGGCCGCAACAAGTTCGGGCCCCAGCGCGGGCCCTGGCAGAACCATGAGTGGCGCGGCTGGTGGGGGGAGGAGCCCCCGTTCCACACACCGGTGTTCGTCCTGACCCACCACACGCGCCCGTCGTTCACGCTCTCCGACACCACGTTCCACTTCGTCGACAGCGACCCGGCCACGGTCCTCGAACAGGCGCGGGAAGCGGCGCAGGGCAAGGACGTCCGGCTCGGCGGCGGGGTCACCACCATCCGGCAGTTCCTTGACGCCGACCTCGTCGACACCCTGCATGTGGTGGTGTCGCCGGTAAAGCTCGGGTCCGGACTACGACTCTGGGAATCCCCCGATGAGCTGCTCGACCGGTTCCACCTGGAGGTCGTGCCCAGCCCGAGCGGCGTGACGCACCACCTGTTCTGGCGAAGGTGACGCGAGGGCCCACCCGAGTTCAGGCTGCGACTGCGAGGGGGCGTCCGCCCCAGCGGATGCCCCCTCCCTGCGGACGGATGCCCCCTCGCTGCGGATGCGAGGCATTCCCTGCGTTGAGCGGCGTCGAGGTGCATGCCCTCCACGAGGAACCCGGCGTGCCTACCCACCGGCATCAGCTTCCGATCCTGGATAGGACGTGCAAGACGAGTGGGCTCTCCGGACCTCCCGCGAAACGCCCTGGCGCCCTTCTGGCGGCCGCCAGGGCGGTAGGGCAGTTGCGTCGCGAGTCGATGCGCTACACCGGACCCTCGCCCCCGGTCGCATCCTTATAGGTCTTGTGCAGAGAGTTCGCCAAACCCCTGTTCTTGGCTTTAGTGCCCGTTGTTGTATCGATCGTGGCGCCTGGTGACTCGAACGGGGTTCTGAGTCGGGTGGTCTTCTGGTGGCGCGGGCATAAAGGCAGGGCC
>NZ_BMTR01000071.1 GCF_014649775.1 Streptomyces longisporoflavus
GACACCCGCGACACCCGCGGCGGCCTGCGTGTGACCGATGTTGGACTTCACCGAACCGAGCCACAGGGGCCGGTCGGCGGGACGGTCCTGCCCGTAGGTCGTCAGGAGGGCCTGAGCCTCGATCGGGTCGCCCAGCTTCGTGCCCGTGCCGTGGGCCTCGACCGCGTCCACCTGCGCCGCGGAGAGCCGCGCGCTGGCGAGTGCCTGGCGGATGACGCGCTGCTGGGAGGGGCCGTTGGGGGCGGTCAGGCCGTTGGACGCCCCGTCCTGGTTCACGGCCGAGCCGCGGATCACCGCGAGGACGGGGTGGCCGTTGCGCCGCGCGTCCGAGAGGCGTTCCAGTACGAGCAGGCCTACGCCCTCGCCCCAGCCGGTGCCGTCGGCGGCGTCGGCGAAGGCCTTGACGCGACCGTCCGTGGCGAGGCCGCGCTGGCGGCTGAAGTCGATGAACACCCCGGGCGTCGACATCACGGTGACGCCGCCGGCGAGGGCGACCGGGCACTCGCCGTGCCGCAGCGCGTGCACCGCGAGGTGCATGGCGACCAGGGACGACGAGCAGGCGGTGTCGACGGTCAGCGCGGGGCCCTCGAAACCGAAGGTGTAGGAGAGCCGGCCGGAGATGACGCTCGCCGCGTTTCCGGTGCCGAGGAAGCCCTCGTAGCCCTCGGGCGCGCCGGTCAGGAGGCGGGCCAAATAGTCCTGTCCGTTGGTGCCGACGAACACGCCCGACCGGCTGCCGCGCAGCGTGTGCGGGTCGATGCCCGCCCGCTCGAAGGCCTCCCAGGAGGTTTCGAGGAGCAGCCGCTGCTGCGGGTCCATCGCGGCGGCCTCGCGGGGCGAAATGTTGAAGAACGCCGGGTCGAAGTCCGGTGCGTCGTGGACGAAGGCGCCCTCGCGGGTGTAGCAGGTCCCCTGCCGGTCGGGGTCGTCGTCGAAGAGTGCTTCCAGGTCCCAGCCGCGGTTGGCGGGGAACTCCGAGACGGCGTCCTCGCCGTCCCGCAGGAGCCGCCACAGGTCCTCCGGGGACCGCACACCGCCGGGGAACCGGCAGCTCATGCCGACGATCGCGATCGGCTCGACCTCGCGCTCCTCGGCCTCGCGCAGCTTGCCGCGCGCCTCCTGGAGGTCCACGGAGGCTCGGCGGAGGTAGTCGAGGTACTTCTCCTCGTTGGACATGTTCTGGGACCCTTCAGGTGAGTTCATCGGCTCAGTGCCTACCGAGTTGTTCGTCGAGCAGCGCGAGCGGCTCGTGCTCAGGAGTTGCCAAGTTGTTCGTCGAGCAGCGCGAGCAGCTCATCCGCCGACGCGGTACGCGCGTCCGTCTTGGACTCGGCGGGTTCTGGGCGGTTGTGCGTCTCGTCCCACATGGACAGCAGGGCGCGGAGTCGTTCCCCGACGGCCGCGCTCTGTTCGCCGTCGGGTGTGAGGAGGGACAGGGTGGATTCGAGTCGGTCCAGTTCGGCGTCGATGGTCGGGGTACCGCCTCCCGGCAGACCTTCCAGCACGTGCCCGGCCAGCGCGGACGGCGTGGGGAAGTCGAAGACGAGGGTGGCGGGCAGGCTCAGTCCAGTGGTGGCGTTGAGGAGGTTGCGGAACTCGACGGCGGTGAGCGAGTCGAAGCCCAACTCCTGGAAGGGGCGGCCGGGTTCGACCAGCTTGGTGCCCTCGTGTCCGAGGACGGCGGCGGCCTGCTCGCGCACCATGTCGAGGACGGCGCGTTCGCGCTCCTCCCCGGAGAGCGCGGTGAGCCTGGCCACCGTGTCGGCGGGCGCCGGTGCCTCGGCGGAGCCCTGGGCCTGGTGGACGCCGGGCAGGTCCTGGAGGAGCGGGCTGGGCCGCACCGAGGTGAAGGCCGGCGCGAACACGCTCCAGTCGACGTCGGCCACCAGCGCCGTCGGATCGCCCTGACGGACGGCCCGGTCCAGCGCGGCGACGGCCTGCTCGGGTTCGAGCGGGGCCAGGCCGCGGCGGCGCAGCTGTTCGCCGAGTTGCCCGTCGGCCATGCCGCCGCCGCCCCAGGGTCCCCACGCGACCGCGGTGGCGGGCAGCCCCGCGGCCACGCGCTGTTCGGCGAGTGCGTCGAGGAAGGCGTTGGCGGGCGCGTAGTTGCCCTGGGCCGCCGCGCCGAACGTGCCCGACACGGAGGAGAACATGACGAACGCCGAGAGGTCCAGGTCCCGGGTCAGCTCGTCGAGGTTGGCCGCGGCGACGGCCTTCGGCCGCAGTACGGCGTCGAGCCGCTCCGGGGTGAGTGCGGACAGTACGCCGTCGTCCAGGGTGCCCGCCGCGTGCACGACCGCGGTGAGCGGGAACTCCTCGGGGACGGACGCCAGCAGGTCCGCGAGGGCGTCGCGGTCGGCGACGTCACAGGCCGCGATGGTGACGCGGGCGCCCAGCGCGGTCAGCTCGGCGTGCAGTTCCTTCGCGCCGTCGGCCTCAAGGCCGCGCCTGCTGGTCAGAAGCAGGTGTTCGGCGCCCTTGGCCACCAGCCACTTGGCGACGTGCCCGCCGAGCGAGCCGGTGCCGCCGGTGACGAGGACGGTGCCGGTGGGGTTCCAGTCGCCGCCCGGGCGTGCCGAGGTCACCGGGGTGAGCCGTCGGCCGTACACCCCGCCGGCGCGGAGTGCGACCTGGTCCTCGCCCTGAGTTCCGGCCAGGATGCCCGCGAGGCGTGTGCCACCGCGTTCGTCCAGGGTGGCGGGCAGGTCGACGAGGCCGCCCCAGCGTTCGGGGTGTTCCAGTGCGACGACCCGGCCCAGTCCCCACACCATCGCCTGACCGGGGTCGGCCGGTGCGTCGGAGCCGCCGACGGCGACTCCCCCGCGCGTCGCGCACCACAGGGGGGCGGCGAGGCCGATGTCGCTGAGGGCCTGGACGAGGGCTAGGGTCGCGTACAGGCCGCCGGAGGGCAGTTCCGCGTCGAGTGCGAACAGGGAGAGCACGCCCGCGACGGGCTCGCCGGTCGTCATCCGGGCCGTCAGGGCCTCGCGGTCCACCGCTTCGCCGGTCCGTACGGGGACAACTCGCGCCCCGTGCCTGCCCAGTGCGGCCGTGACGGCTTCCTCGTCGGCGCCGTCCCTGCTGACCACGAGCCAGGTGCCCGTGAGCGCCGCGGCGGGTTCGCTCACCGGCTGCCAGGTGACGCGGTAGCGCAGGCCGTCGACCGCGGAGTTCGCGGCCTGTTCCCGCCGCCACGAGGAGAGGCGGGGCAGCACGGCGCCGATCGGGTCGTCGGGAGAGACGGCCAGTTCGTCCGCCAGCTCACCGAGGTCGCCGTCGGCCACGGCCGCCCAGAACCGCGCGTCGACGGCCCCGGAGACATCGCCCGCGGGGGTCTCGGCCAGGGTGGGCCAGAACCGCTGCCGCTGGAAGGCGTAGGTCGGCAGGTCGACGTGGCTGCCGCCGGCGGTCAGCGCGGTCCAGTCGACGCCGGCCCCGAGGACGTGCAGCCTGGCCGCGGCCGTCACCAGTTCGAGCACCTCCGACCGGTCGCCGCGCAGGGCGGGGACGAAGGCGGCGTCGGGCGCGCTCTCCTGGCCCAGCGCGGTGAGCACTCCGCGCGGCCCGATCTCCAGGAAGGCGTCCACGCCCTGTGCGCGCAGGGTGCCGACGGCGTCGGCGAACCGCACCGACTCCCGTACGTGCCGCACCCAGTACTCCGGGGAGGTGAGCTCCTCGGCGGTGGCGCGGGCGCCTGTCAGGGTGGACACGACGGGGATCTTCGGCGCCTCGTAGGAGACCTCTTCGAGCACGCGGCGGAAGTCGTCGAGCATCGGTTCCATGAGCGGTGAGTGGAAGGCGTGGCTGACGCGCAGCCGTGTCACCTTCCGTCCGCTCTCGCGCCGGCGTTCGGCGATGGCCTCGGCGTCGGCGGCGACACCGGAGATGACCACCGAGTTCGGGCCGTTCACCGCGGCGATGCCGACGGTGCCGGTCAGCTCCGGCAGGAGTTCGGCCTCGGTCGCCTGGACGGCGAACATCGCGCCGCCCTCGGGCAGTGCCTGCATCAGGCGGCCACGGCTCGCCACCACCGCGGCGGCGTCGGCCAGTGACCAGACGCCGGCCACGTGGGCCGCGGCCAGCTCGCCGATCGAGTGGCCCGCCAGCGTCTCGGGGCGCACGCCCCAGGACTCGAGCAGACGGAACAGTGCCACCTCGACCGCGAACAGCGCGGGCTGGGTCACCGCGGTCCGGTTCAGCGCCTCGGCGTCGTCACCGAACAGCAGGTCTCGCAGCGGCCGGTCGCAGTGGGCCTCCGGGTGTGCCTCCAGGTGGGGGTCCAGGTGAGCGCAGACCTCGTCGAGCGCGTCGGCGAACACCGGGAAGCGGTCGTACAGTTCGCGGCCCATCCCGAGCCGCTGCGCGCCTTGTCCGGAGAACAGGAACGCCGTCCGGTGCCCGGCCGCGACGCCGGAGACGAGGCCGTTCGCGGTCCGCCCCTCGGCGAGCGCGGTGAGGGCGGCGAGCATCGCGTCGCGGTCCGGGCCGACGACGACCGCCCGGTGGTCGAGGGCGGCCCGCGTGTCCGCGAGCGTGGCGGCGACGTCGAGCAGGTCCGCCTCCGGGTGCGACGTGAGGTGGGCACGCAGCCGTTCGGCCTGCGCCCGCAGCGCGTCGTCCCCGCGGGCCGAGACGAGCAGCGGCAGCACGGCCGGTTCCCGCTCGGGCTTTCTCATGGTCTTCCCTGCGGCCCGCTCGGTGGCCGGGGCCTGCTCGATGATGGCGTGCGCGTTGGTGCCGCTGAACCCGAAGGACGACACGGCGAACCTGCGCGGCCTGTCGGTCTCCGGCCAGGGGCGGGCCTCGGTGAGGAGTTCGATGTCCCCGGCCGACCAGTCGACCTGCGGGGTCGGCTCGGCGACGTGCAGGGTCTTCGGCAGCACACCGTGGTGCATCGCCATGACCATCTTGATGACGCCGCCGACTCCGGCCGCGCCCTGGGTGTGGCCGATGTTCGACTTCAGCGAGCCGAGCCAGAGCGGCTGGTCGGCGGGGCGGTCCTGGCCGTAGGTGGCGAGGAGCGCCTGCGCCTCGATCGGGTCGCCCAGCTTCGTGCCGGTGCCGTGCGCCTCCATGACGTCGACATCGGCCGACTCCAGGCCGGCGCTCGCCAGTGCCTGGCGGATGACGCGCTGCTGGGAGGGGCCGTTGGGGGCGGTCAGGCCGTTGGACGCGCCGTCCTGGTTCACCGCAGAGCCCCGCACGACGGCGAGCACGCGGTGCCCGTTCCGCCGGGCGTCGGAGAGCCGTTCGAGGACGAGCATGCCGACGCCCTCGCCCCAGCCGGTGCCGTCGGCGTCCGACGAGAACGGCCTGCACCGGCCGTCGGCGGACAGGCCGCGCTGCCGGCTGAAGTCCAGGAACGCGCCCGGCGTCGTCATCACCGCGACACCGCCGGCCAGCGCCATCGAGCACTCCCCCGACCGCACCGCCTGGACGGCCAGGTGCAGGGCCACCAGCGACGACGAGCACGCCGTGTCGACCGTCACCGCGGGGCCCTCCAGGCCGAACGTGTAGGACAGGCGGCCGGACGTGACGCTCGCCGCGTTGCCGGTACCGACGTATCCCTCGACGCTCTCCTCACTCGCCCCGAGCAGCGAGGCGTAGTCCTGGATGCTGGTGCCGGCGTAGACCCCGATGTCGCGCCCCCGCACCGAGTTCGGGTCGATCCCCGCCCGCTCGAACGCCTCCCACGTGGTCTCCAGGAGCAGCCGGTGCTGCGGGTCCATGGCCAGTGCCTCGCGGGGCGAGATGCCGAAGAACGCCGGGTCGAACAGGTCGGCGTCGTGCAGGAAGCCGCCCTCACGGGTGTAAGCGGTGCCCATGTGGTCGGGGTCCGGGTGGTAGATCGCGTCGAGGTCCCACCCGCGGTTCCCGGGGAACTCACTGATGGCGTCCGTGCCGTCCGAGACGAGGCGCCACAGGTCCTCGGGCGAGTTCACCCCGCCGGGATAGCGGCAGCTCATGCCGACGATCGCGATCGGCTCGTCCGCCACGGCGACGGTCTTGCGGCCGCGCGCCTCGGCCACGGGCTCGCCCGCGAGTTCGGCGACGAGGTGTGCGACGAGCGCGGCGGGCGTCGGGTAGTCGAAGACGAGCGTGGCGGGCAGGCGCAGTTCGGTGGCCGTGTTGAGCCGGTCGCGGAACTCGACGGCGGTCAGCGAGTCGAACCCGAGCTCCTTGAACGCGCGCTCCGGTACGACGGCCTGCGCCGAACCGTGGCCGAGCACCACGGCCACGTGGCCGAGCACCAGGTCCAGGAGGGTCTTCTCCCGCTCCGCCGCACTCAGCCCCGCGAGGGACCGCGCCAGCGCGGACGCGGCGGCCCCCGACTCCGCGGTCCTGCGCGCGGTGCCCCGCACCAGGCCGCGCAGGATGTGCGGTACGGGCTGGGAGCGCGCCTGGCGGTGCAGCACCGGCAGGTCCAGGGCGACCGGTACCAGCGCGGCACGCCCCGCGGTCCCCGCCGCGTCGAACAGGGCCAGGCCCTCGGCCGCCCCGAGCGGGGTGACACCGGTCCGGGTCATCGGCCGTACGCCGGCCTCGTCCCGGTCGGCCGCTGCCCCGTCCACCTCTGCCCGGGGACCCCACGCCAACGACGTGGCGGGCAGGCCGGCGGCGTGGCGGTGCTGGGCGAGAGCGTCGAGGAAGGCGGCGGCCGCCGCGCGATCGCCCCGCGCCGGGTCACCGAACGTGCCCGCCGCCGAGGAGAACAGCACGAAGGCGGACAGGTCCAGGTCGCGGGTCAGTTCGTGCAGGTGCCAGGCCGCGTCGGCCCGGGTCCTGAGCACGGTGCCGACGTCGGTCCGCTCGGCGGTCAGGGAGCCGGCCGCGTCGTCGTCTCGCACGTCCGCCGTGTGGACGACGGCGGAGATCCGGTGCTCGGCCAGATCGGCCTGCCCGGCCTGATCGGCCAGCCCAGCCTGATCGGCCAGCAGGTTCTTGAGGGCCTCGCGGTCGGCGACGTCGCACACGGCGTACGTCACCTCGGCGCCGAGCGCGGCGAGTTCGTCGCGCAGTTCCTCGTCACCGGTGCCCTCGGCCTCGTGGCCGCTCACCAGCAGCAGCCGCCGTACGCCGCGCTCCGCCACCAGGTGCCGGGCGAGGGTGCCGCCCAGCGGCCCCGCCGCGCCGGTGAGCAGCACGGTGCCCTCGCCGAAGCCGAAGCCCGGGCCGGACGCGGGGTCGGAGTGCGCGACCGAGCCGGAGCCGGGGGTGGCCGTCTCCGTCGCGGGTTGCCGCACCCTTGCCAGGCGCGGCACGCGTACGTCGCCACCACGCACCGCCATCTGCGGTTCACCCGTGGCCAGCGCGGACGGCAGTACGTCCAGCGACGCCGTCTCCTCGTCGAGGTCGACCAGCACGAACCGGTCGGGGCTCTCCGACTGGGCGGAGCGCAGCAGGCCCCAGACGGCGGCCTGGGCGAGGTTCGGCGCGTCTTCCTCAAGGGTGGCGGCCATCGCACCGTGGGTCACGATGACCAGGCGCGACGCGGCGTACCGCTCGTCGTCGGCGAGCCAGGTCCGGACCGCGTTCAGGGCCCAGTGTGCCGCTTCGTTCGCGGCGGTGACCGGGTCGGACGCGGTGCCGAGCGGGTCTGGCGCGGTGACCGGGCACGGCAGGACGGTGAAGTCGGGCAGTTCCGGCATGCCCGCCAGAGCCGCCAGGTCGGTCCACTCGACCGTCGGCACATCACCGTCCACCGGCGCGGCCGACACCCAGTCGACGCCGAACAGCGACTCCCGGTCCTGCCGCGACGGCTTCGCTGTCATGGGCCGCAGCACCAGCGAGTCGACCGTGGCCACCGGCGCACCGGAGCCGTCCGCGACGGTCAGCGCGACACCGTCGGCGCCGGTGGGCGCCAACCGCACTCGCAGCGCCGTGGCGCCCGAGGCGTGCAGCCGCACACCCGACCACGAGAACGGCAAGCCGCCGGAGTCGCCTTCGCCATCGGCCAGCCCGATCGCGTGCAAGGCCGCGTCGAGCAGCGCCGGGTGCAGAGCGAAGCCGTCCACTGATACCCCGTCCGGCAGCGCGACCTCGGCGAACACCTCTTCGCCCCTGCGCCAGGCCGACCGCAGCCCCTGGAACAGTGGCCCGTAACCGAAGCCGCCGACGGCCATGCGCTCGTAGAAGCCGTCCAGGTCCACGGCCTCCGCGCCCGCGGGCGGCCACGCGACCAGCGAAGTGCCACCGGAGCTCCCGCCCTCACGCAGCACACCGGTGGCGTGGCGGGTCCACGCGCGGCCGTCGTCGGTGTCACCCGCACTGGAGTGGAAGGTCAGCTCGCGCCGGCCGGAGGAGTCCTCGGCGCCGACCCACACCTGGACCCGCACCGAACCGTTCTCGGGCAGGACGAGCGGAGTCTCGAGCGTCAGCTCCTCGACCAGATCGCACCCGACCTGGTCACCCGCGCGCACCGCCAGCTCCACGAACGCGGCACCGGGCAGCAGCACCGCCCCCTGGACGAGGGAGTCGGCGAGCCACGGGTGGCTCTGGAGCGACAGTCGGCCGGTCAGCAGCACACCATCGGTGCCGCCCACCGTGACGGCCGCGCCGAGTAGCGGATGTTCCGCCGAGCCGAGCCCGACCGCCGAGACGTCACCCATCGCGGGCAGCACCTCGGGCCAGAAGCGCTCACGCTGGAAGGCGTACGTGGGCAGGTCCACGTGCCGGGTGCGGTGTCCGGCGAAGAACACCTCCCAGTCCACCCGGACGCCGCGCACGTGCAGTTGTCCCGCGGCGGTCGTCGCGGCCACGGCCTCCGGGCGGTCGCCGCGCAGCACCGGCACGAAGGCCGCGTCCGGCGCGGATTCCCGACCCAGCGCGGCCAGGGTGCCACCCGGGCCGACCTCGACGAACGTGCCCACACCCTCAGCGACCAAGGCGTCAACAGCGTCGGCGAAACGGACCGACTCACGCACGTGCCGCACCCAGTACTCGGGCGAGCCGAGTTCATCGGCGCTCGCGCGGACGCCGGTCAGCGTGGAGACGATCGGGATGGTGGGCGCCTCGTAGGACACCTCTTCAAGCACCCGGCGGAAGTCGTCGAGCATCGGCTCCATCAACGGGGAGTGGAAGGCGTGGCTTACGCGGAGCCGGGTCACCTTGCGGCCCGCCTCGCGCCACTTCTCCGCGACCGCGTCCACATCGGCGGCGACACCGGAGACAACCACCGAGGTCGGTCCGTTGACCGCCGCGATGCCGACCCTCTCCGACAGGTCCGGGGCGATCTCGGCCTCGGACGCCTGGATCGCCACCATCGCACCGCCTGCGGGCAGCGCCTGCATCAGCGCACCCCGCGCGGACACCACCCTGACGGCGTCGGCCAGCGACCAGACACCGGCGACGTGGGCCGCCGCCAGCTCGCCGATCGAGTGACCGGCAAGGACATCGGGGCGTATGCCCCACGATTCCAGGAGGCGGAACAGCGCCACCTCGATGGCGAACAGTGCGGGCTGGGTCACCCCGGTCTCGTTCAGGGCGTCGGCGTCCTCGCCGAACAGGACCTCACGCACGCGCGGGTCACACTCGTCCAGTACGGCGTCCAGGGCATCGGCGAACACTTCATGACGGTCGGCCAGTTCGCGGCCCATGCCCAGCCGCTGCGAACCCTGTCCCGAGAACAGGAAGGCCAGTCGGCCAGGCTCCCCGGCCGTCCCCGTGACCACTGCGCCGGTCGTCCGGCCCTCGGCCACGGCCTCCAACGCGGCCAGGAACTCCGCCCGCTCGTCGGCGACCACGACCGCACGGTGTTCGAGCAGCGCCCGCGAGGACACCAGCGCGCGGCCCACGTCCCCCACGGACAGCTCGGGAGTCGTGTCCGCGAAGGCCTTGAGTTGTGCGGCCTGTTCCCGCAGCGCCTCGGCGCTCCGCGCCGAAAGCACCCAGGGCACCAGGCCGTCGCCCACCGGC
>NZ_BMTR01000072.1 GCF_014649775.1 Streptomyces longisporoflavus
CACCAAGACGCACACCCGCACCTTCCTGGACAAGTTCCGCCGTGCCATGGCCAGTTCGGCATACGAGGATGACCTCGCGGGTATCTCCGACCTCGGTGTGCGGCGGCAGCTGGTCGAGGCGTGGCTGTCCTCGTACGCGACCGCCACCGGCGAGGGCGCCGACGACCTTGCCGAGGCGGTCGCCGTCGAACTCTGCCCCGACCTGCGGCGCTACGACCACGGGGCCCCGCTCGCCGAAACCGTCGACGGGCTCCTCGGTACCCACCCGCGCATCGAAGGGCGCCGCCTCCCTGTCCGCATCGACGAACTCCTCGCCCGCACCCGCGACTTCCGCGCCGAAACCGTCCCCGGATTCCGTGCCTACCAGGCCCGCCGCACCGAGCTCGTCGCGGTCGAACGAAGCCGCCTGCGGCTGGACGAGTACCGGCCCAACGTCATGTCCGCCTTCGTCCGCAACCGCCTCATCGACGAGGTGTACCTGCCGCTCATCGGTGACAGCCTCGACAAGCAGCTCGGCGCGGCAGGTGGCCTGCTGCTGCTCATCTCCCCGCCCGGTTACGGCAAGACGACCCTCATGGAGTATGTGGCCGACCGACTCGGCATGGTCCTGGTGAAGGTCAACGGCCCGGCGCTCGGTCACGGTGTCACCTCGCTCGACCCCGCCGAGGCTCCGAACGCAACGGCCCGCCAGGAGATCGAGAAGGTCAACTTCGCGCTGGAGGCGGGCAACAACGTCCTCCTCTACGTGGACGACATCCAGCACACCTCGCCCGAACTGCTGCAGAAGTTCATCTCCCTGTGCGATGCCCAGCGCCGGATGGAAGGCGTCTGGAACGGTACTTCCCGCACGTACGACCTGCGCGGCAAACGCTTCGCGGTCTGCATGGCCGGCAACCCCTACACCGAGTCCGGTGCCCGCTTCCGCATCCCCGACATGCTCGCCAACCGCGCCGACGTCTGGAACCTCGGCGATGTCCTGGCGGGCAAGGAAGACGTCTTCGCTCTCAGTTTCGTCGAGAACGCCCTCACGGCGAACCCGGTTCTGGCTCCGCTCGCCGGGCGTGAGCGTGCCGATCTGAATCTCCTGATCCGCCTGGCGGAGGACGACCCCACCGCACGCGCCGACGCTCTCACGCATCCCTACGCCCCCGCCGAAGTGGAGCATATCGTCGCCGTGCTCAGGCACCTGCTCACCGCCCGCGCGACGGTCCTGGCGGTCAACGCCGCCTACATCGCATCAGCGGGCCAGTCCGAGGACACCCGCACCGAACCGCCCTTCCGGCTCCAGGGCTCCTACCGCAACATGAACAAGATCGCCGCCAGGATCGACCCCGTCATGAACAACGCCGAACTCGCCGCCCTCATCGACGACCACTACTCCGGCGAGGCCCAGACCCTCACCAGCGGGGCCGAGGCCAACCTCCTCAAGCTGGCCGAGCTGCGGGGCACCCTCACCCCGGAACAGGCCGACCGCTGGGCCGGCATCAAGGCCACCCACGTCCGCGCCCGGACGCTCGGCGGCCCCGACGACGACCCCCTGATCCGCGCCGTAGCCGCCCTCGGCCTCCTCGCCGACCGCGTCGCCTCGGTCGAGACCGCCATCACCCGAGCCACCGACCCGCGCCACGCCCTCACCAACCCGGAGGCCCGGCACGCCAGTCGCCCCTGAGGGGCTCCCTCTCACCGGCCACTTCTCAGCGCTCCTGGTAGCGCAGCAGAAGCATCGCCGCGTCATCGTGCGGCGGTCCCTGCGCATGCCGTACGAGCTCGGCCCGGATCGCGTTCAGAGCGGCCTCAGGATCGTGATCCTTGAGCAGGGAGGAGTGTTCTGCGAGGGAGTAGAAGGCGCCGGTGTGGTCACGGGCCTCGCTGACGCCGTCGGTGTAGAGCAGGACCTGGTCACCCGGCACGAAGTCCACCTCGTAGGGCTGTGGGCCGACGATGTCGGGCAGGCCCAGGCCCAGCGGCGGTGCGTACCGTAGCGGCTCGGGAAAACAGGTGGTGCCGTCCTGTCGTACGACCATGGGGGCGGGGTGGCCGTAGTTGAGCAGTGTCATTGTGTGCCGGCCGGCAACCTCGGCGAGTACCGCCGTGACGAATTTCTCGCCCTGCAGCTCGCGATCGACCACACGCTCCACTCGCTCGCCGACATGTGTCAGGTCCACCTCCTCGTGTGCCGCCTCACGGAAGGCACCGAGGACGAGGGCCGCGGTCTCCACCGCCTCGAGACCCTTGCCCTGAACGTCTCCCAGGATGATGCGCACGCCGTGCGGTGAGGCGACCACCTCGTAGAGGTCGCCGCCGATACGGGCATCGGCGACCGCCGAGGTGTACGAAGAGGCGATCCGCAGGGGACCGGCGCTGCGCGGCACCGGGCGCAGGAGCACCCGCTGGGCGACCTCCGCGATCGAGCGGACGCTGGCCAGTTCGGCCTCCCGGCGCTGGCGCATCACCGCAGCCGCGACACCCGCCGCGGTCACCCCGGCCACCGAGGCCATGGCGGTGTAGAGGCGGCGCTGCGAGTAGGACTCGTTGTAGATGCCGAGGGCGGTGCACAGCAGCAGTGCCGCGGCGCCGATGAGCGCGGTACGCCGCCAGCCGCCGATGAGGCCGGCGAAGGCGGGACCGAGTGACACCAGAGGCAGGTAGCCCACGCCCGGTCCTGCGCCGACGTCCACCGCGGCGACGATCGCCATGACGGCGAAGGGAAGAATGGCCAGAACAGTGAAGTGCGGCGGCTTGCTGTCGGGCATGACGTGCTCCAGGGTGCGCCTTCGGTCACGAGCAGCCTTCCGTGGCGCCCACTCTTCATGTGAAGTCTAGGGACGGTTGGTTCGGTCGAAGTGTGCGGGTGCTTGCCCCGTTACCGGGAGTCTTGCAGAATCCCCGGCGTTCACGCCGGGGATGAATGCATGTCAAGGCTGCTTTGACGTGCGCCTTGGAGCGGACGTTGTTGCTGTTCGATGTACTGGCGCACGATCGCCGACGGTGCTCTCCCGCATGATGCGCAGAAATCTGAGGGCGACCATAGGGGCTCGCGCACGACGGCGCGGTCGATCCGGCCGGTGAACTCCTGCGGGAGCCGGCGAGCGGAGACGCCTTTGAGGCTGTTGACCAGCTTCGAGACGGCGACCTTGGGCGGGTAGAGCAGGAGGAGGTGGACGTGATCGCGTTCGCCGTTGAACTCCTTCAGCCCGGGCCGGAACCCCTGGATTTTAGACCGGGGAGCAGGTCAACGAATCGCAGCCACCGGCCCGCGGCCTGTGGGCCGTGCAGGCTTCGCCGGGGGCAGAGCCGAGAGCGACCGCATCCGGCGCAGCCGGGGAGCGCGCGGGGCACGAATGCGCGCAAGGCCCGCACCGACTTGCCGGCAAGGGCTTGTGTCGCGTCCGGTCGGCGCAGGCCGGGGACGGGCTCCCGCCGTCCCGCTGGCACGCCCCCGTCAGCGTTGCGCTAGAAAGGCGTCAGGACTTCACGATATCGGGGGCGATCATGACTGAGCGCGACGTAACGGCCACATACCTGGAGGGCTTCGCACGACTGATCGCCGATGCCTCCGCCACCGGCCGTCGCTTGACCCGCGACGAACTGGACTCCCGGCGCTCTCTGGGCGAGCAGGCTGCGGAGGCAAGTCACGGGATGAGGGATCTGATGGCCGCCCACCTGGCCGCGGCGCGGACTCACTGGCCCGCAGGCGCCGCCTCCTCGGACAGCGTACTGGCCGTTGTCGCTCAGGCATTGGACGCGTTCGCCGAGGGGTACGAGCGAGCCCAGCGGGCGGCTGTACGCCAGGAGGAAGCGGCCCGCCGCGAGTTCATCGACGACCTGCTGTACGGCCGCAGCGACATGGGCAAGCTGTCCGAACGTGCCGAGCGTTACGGGCTGCGTCTTTCCTATGCTCATGCCGTGGCAGTCGCCCGGGGCACGGCCGCGTACGAGGAGGGCGACCCCACTCCGCGCAGCGTGGAGCGTGCCATGGTCAGCCGATTCGGCGACCGTCACATCCTGCTCACCACCAAGGACGGCCGCCTTGTCTGCGTCGCCCCCGCCGACCAGGACGAAGTGCTCGCCTTCTTCGCCAAGCACGCCTACGCCGCCACTGACGGCGGCCAGGTCGCCATCGGTCGCCCGCAGTCCGGCCCGGGCGGTGTCGTCCAGTCCTACGAGCAAGCCCTCAACGCACTGGAACTCGCCGAACGGCTCGGCCTCAGCGACCCGGTTCTGCGTGCCGCAGACCTCCTCGTTTACCCGGTCCTCACCCGCGACCGCCAAGCCATGGCCGACCTGGTGGTCAACACACTCGGCCCGTTGCAGCATGCCCGCGGCGGCGCCAAGCCCCTCATCGAAACCCTCGCCGCCTACTTCGACTCCGGCTGCGTCAGTGCTGAGGCCGCCCGCCGACTCGCCCTCAGCGTGCGCGCCTTCACTTACCGCCTGGACCGCATCCACAAGCTCACCGGAGCCGACCCTGCCGACCCCGTCCACCGCTACACCCTGCAGACCGCGATCATCGGCGCACGCCTCCTGGACTGGCCCGATCAGCAGATGTGACCAACTCTCCAAGCCCGGTGTACATGCGTGCTTCTGTGTGGTTCGAGGCAGGCGGGGAGTGGAGCGCGGTCGTGATGTGGCGGAACCGGGGCTTCTCGGCTTGGAGCAGGAGCAGGAGAGCCTCGTCTCGCAGGCTCTGCAGGTCGCCGCCCGCGTGCCGAATGAGGTCGTCCACGAGGGCCTCCAACAGTGCGGCCGGTGGGCGGCCTTCATAAGCGCGGGCCCGGTCGTGGAGAGGAAACGGGCTGCCTTGTGCGTCCAGCACGCTTCCGATCCCGTCGGTGTGCAGGAGAAGGCGATTCGCTGCGCTCACGGTGAAGGTTGTGGTGTAGACGGCGCAGCCGTGTGGGACGAGGTGGAACAGTCCGAGCGGCGGTACCGGCGTCAGGACGTTCAGTTCACGGACGTCGCCGGCGTCGGAGAGCAGCAGCGGCGGTGCGTGGCCGCAGCAGACGAGTTCTCCCCGCCCGTCGTGCAGGGTGATGAGGAGGGCCTTGGCGAACCTGTCGGTGCGCTGGGCCAAGTCCGTGTCGAGACTGCGCGCGATTTCCGCGAGGCTCGGCTCTGTCATGGCCAACTGCCGCCATTGCTCGAGGAGTTCGTCGCCCGCGATCCGTGTGGCTTCGTCTTTGCCCATCAAGTCGGCAACGAGGATGCGTGTGCCGTAGGGACTCTCGCGTGCGTCGCACAGGTCGGCCACCAGAGTCGTCCGGTTCGCCTGGGGCACGCTTCTCAGGGCCAGTTGGTAGTCGCCGATCTGGTAGGTCTGGGCAGTCAGTTCCGGTGGTCGCTCCGGGGTGGCCTCGGTATGGGCCGCGACGGGCAGCGGTGCGGGGCAGACGGTAGCCGGAGAGGGCGTGGTGAGGTGCAGACGGGGCTGGAGGCGATGACTGATCAGACTGACCAGAACGATGTTCAGGAACGTTGCGAGTAGCACGAAGGGGCGGTCGCGCCAGTCGACCCCAGCGCTCACCAAGGCACCGGCCAGAGCGATACCGCCGACCAGGAGAGGCCGACACGAGGGGCGACCGGCGGGCACGGCCAAGCTCAGAGCGGGTATGGCTGCGAGCGCGACCACGATGCCACGATGCTGCTCATGGAAGGCCAGGTCCAGCGAGACCAGCAAGACGGTGGTGAGAGCCATGAGCAGGTCGGCGGGCGAGGCTGAACGCGCACGGCCGTGCTGGGCGTTCATCACCACTGACACCTCCTCCTGTCTGCCTGTGGCGGACAGGTTACGGCGTTCTGGCACTGGTGCGAGCCAGGAGATCGTTACTGCCCGAAAGTGTTCGAGGAAAGACCTTCGGTCATGGACAGGGACGGGGCGGGCCGCGGACCGCTCGGGCGTCCGCCTTCCGCTCGTTGCGGGGCTGCTGGTCTGTGGCCCAGGTGGCGGCGCTGGTCTTCTCGTCGACTCCTACCCAGTGCTGTTCGCCTCCCGCCTGGTCCTCGGCGTCGGCACCGCGGCGGTTTTCACCTGCTCTACCGCAGCCCGTTCTTGGAAGCCCGGCTGCAGATCTACGAGAGCGCCCTCAACTTGATCTGCCTGGAGAACGCTGCCCTCTGCGGACGGGACGCGGATGGCCAAGGTTCGGACTCTGCCCCGGTAGATCCGCGTGCACGGTCACCCGTTGCTCTGTCATGGCCCGGCTCGTGGGGCTGTCACCTCAGGAGGCACGACATCTCTGCTTCACGATCTTGCTCCCGCGGGCTTCACCGGCCGATCTGCCCCACCCTCGCGCGCGCCTCCCGTAGCGAGGTGAACTCGGGAAACGCGTCGCCTCAAGGCCGGTCCCCGCCGCCTCGTTGGCCTCCTTAAGCCTTTGGCCGGACACGTTCGTGCGATGTTCGGGTTCGTCCCGTTGGTGCGGATCCCAAGGCGGAGGCTGCTCCGAGGACGGACAGCACGGCCAGGACGGCGAGCAGGGCGGGGTATCCGCCCAGGGGCACGGCCAGAGCGGCGCCCGCGAGGGGTGCCAGTGCGGTGACTGCCGTGTTGAGGGCGGCGAGCAGGCCGGACAGGCGCCCGTAGTGGGCGGTGCCCCATCGGTCAGTGGTGGCGGTCGCCTGGAGAAGCGGCGGGCTGGTAGAAGGTGGACGCCATGGCGAGCCCGGCCAGTAGCCAGCCTGCCGTGAACACTGCCAGGTTGGGGCGGTGGCCACGAGGGTCGGGCTGGCGGTGCCGATGAGTGAACCGGTGGTCATGACGGTGCGCGGGCCGCGGTGGTCGAGGATGCGGCCGACGTGGATCCCGGCGAGGGCGGAGATGAGCAGGTCGGCGGAGAAGGCGGCCGCCGTGGCGCCCGCAGGCCAGCCGGTGGCGGCGGTGATTAGCGGGTGCGCGACGCCATCGACGCACACATCACCGACTTGCTTGCCACCTTGCCGGGCAGCTGAACCCCCGCATCCCGCACCCGCTGGTGACCCACTTCGTGAAGGAAGAACGCATGCCTCCGCTCCCGTCGCCTCCGTGCTCTTCGTCTGCGTCCACAACGCCGGGCGTTCGCAGATGGCCGCCGGATTCCTGACCCACCTCGCGGGCGACCGCATCGAGGTCCGCTCCGCAGGCTCGATCCCCGGCGACCAGGTCAACCCGCCCGCGGTGGAGTCCATGAAGGAAGTCGGCATCGACATCTGCGCTGCCAAGCCCAAGGCCCTGACCACCGAGGCCGTCCAGGCGTCCGACTACGTCATCACCATGGGATGCGGCGACGCATGCCCGATCTTCCCCGGCAAGAAGTACTTCGACTGGGCCCTCGATGGCCCGGCCGGCCAGGGACTCGACGCCGTCCGCCCCATCCGCGACGAGATCAAGACCCGCATCGAGGTCCTCATCGCCGACATCGACGCCCAGCAGGAGGCGTAAGCGCGATGACCAGCAGAGACGACATACGCGAGGTCATCATCATCGGCTCCGGCCCCGCCGGGTACACCGCCGCCCTCTACACTGCCCGCGCCCAGCTGCGCCCACTGCTGTTCGGCAGCTCCATCTTCGTCTGCGGCTCGCTCACCACCACGGCCGAAGTCGAGAACTTCCCCGGTTTCTCCGAGGGAGTCGACGGGCCCGTGCTGATGGAGACGATGCGGGCGCAGGCCGAGAAGTTCGGCGCCGAGATGATCGACGACGACATCCTTGCCGTCGACCTGACCGGGCCGGTGAAGGTGCTGACCGACTCGGCCGCCGGCGCCGTCCACCGCGCGCGAACGGTGATCGTCGCGACCGGCTCCGGCTACAGCAACCTCGGTCTGCCGGAGGAGGAGTTGTCGGGCCGCGGGGTGTCCTGGTGTGCGACCTGCGACGGGTTCTCCTTCCGTGACCGCAACATCGTCGTGGTCGGCGGCGACACCGCCATGGAAGAGGCCGCCTTCCTCACTCGCGTCGCCCGTAGCGTGATCGTTGTCCACTGCCGCTCCGCCCTGCGGGCCTCCAAGGTCATGCAGAACCGGGCCTTCGCCGACGACAAGATCTCCTTCGCCTTCGCCTTCGACAGCGAGGTCGCCGAGATCAAGAAGAGCGGCGGCATGCTCTCCGGGGTTGTGCTGCGCGACGTCTTCACCGGCACCCGGCGCGAGCTCGACGTGACGGGGCTGTTCATCGCGATCGGCCACGCCCCGCGCACCGAGCTGTACACCGGACAGCTCGACCTCGACGCCGAGGGCTACATCACGGTCGCCGCACCGTCGACGCACACGAACCTGACCGGCGTGTTCGCCGCCGGTGCTGTCGTCGACCACACCTACCGGCAGGCCATCACCGCCGCCCTGGACGCCGAGCGGTACCTGGCCGCCCAGAAAGCGGACGACACCGCGCCGCAGCCGGTCGCCGCCCTGTCCTGAGCACCGCATCTGCATGGTCCCCGTCCTTGACATCTGCAGGACCGCGCCGCTGCACTTCCTCAACGCGGCGAGGGCCGCGCGGACCACACGGGTCCGCGCGGCCCTCGTGGGTGAGACTGATCGGTCAGTGACTGCCGGTGAGTTCGCCGCTGAGCTTCTGGTGGATCTGGGCGCTCGGCTTGTTCAGGCCGATGATCTCGACGCTCTTGCCGCGCTGGGCGTACTTGGTCTCGATCGCATCCAGGGCGGCTACCGAAGAGGCATCCCAGATGTGCGCCGCGGTGAGGTCGATGACGACTTTGTCGGGGTCGGTGGCGTAGTTGAACTGACCGGCAAGGTCGTTGGAGGAAGCGAAGAACATCTCTCCGGTCACCGAGTACACCACTGTGCTGCCGTCGGGGTCGCTGACCGCCGTGACGTTGGCCAGGTGGGCGACGCGCTTGGCGAAGATGACCATGGCGGTGACGGATCCGACGACGACGCCGATGGCGAGGTTGTCGGTGGCGACCACGCAGACCACGGTGATGACCATGACGGTAATCTCGCCGGCGGGCATGCGCTTGAGGGTCTTGGGTGCGATGGAGTGCCAGTCGAAGGTCGCGAAGCAGACCATCACCATCACGGCGACC
>NZ_BMTR01000073.1 GCF_014649775.1 Streptomyces longisporoflavus
CCTTGAACCAGTAGAGAAAGTTGTAACTCAGTCCGTCTGCTGGGGCTTGAAGTCGTGGGCGCATGCTGGGATTTCCGCCGCCTGGCGATGGGCGAGAGGCAGGAAAACAACCGGTCGTATCGTCCAGGTGATTCGGGTGTCGGCATGCGTCACAGAGACCGTGCACGGCGCCATGGCCAGGAGCGCTCTGCGGGTTTGGGTCCGTCCCGCGTACAGCCATCCCCAGGCTTCGTCTGAAGCCTCGGCGTCGAGTGCCGGTGAGATGGTGCGGAGTGCGATCGCTACCCACCTATCGGCCTGCGGTGCCGAGTAGGCGTCGAACGATGCTCGTAGCTGCGGCCCGCCCTGATGGCCCGTGGTGGTCTCCGTCCAGCACTCGCACCAGTAGCCGCGTCGAGGCCCTCTCATCCGCACGGTTGGACTCCTCGGCCGGCATTGGTGAAGAGCTCCGCGGTGACCGTGTGGCCCTTGTCGCTGTCGTGGACGACGACCCGGTGTGCGATCGCGCTGACCATGCCCAGGCCCCGGCCGTGTTCCGCCTCCTCGCCCTGGTGCTCGACCTTCGGCGCGGTTCTCGTGCCCCCGTCGTCCGTCACCGATAGGGCGACCATCTGCGGTGATACCTCGACGGCCAGCGAGAAGCTGCCCGACCGGCGACCACTAGCCGTATGCAGGATCGCGTTCGCGCTCAGCTCGCTCACGATCAGTTCGGCGTCCTCTGCCAGCGGCGATCCCCGCAGGATGTCCCGCGTCCAGCGTCGGGCCCGGCTGACCTCTTCTGGGAAACCTGGGCAAGTGAGGCCCCAGACTCGGATAGTGCTCGTATACTCGTGCATACAAGTTCCTTCGTGCTGGTAGGCCGCCATGTGCAGCGGGTTCGAGCTAGACGAGTTTCACGCCGTCGTGGGCGCGGATCGCCGGTGGGGAAGCCGCGTCGAGTGCGTCCAGGACGCGGATCGCGTAAGCCTCGTCGGCGAGTTCTGTGACTTCATCGCGGGTGGCCCAGCGCAGAGCTCGGGTCTCGTCGCCGGTGGTGGGCGTGCCGTCGGCGGCCTCGCAGCGGAAGACCATGGAGACGATCAAGCCCGTCATGTTCTTGTAGATGCCGGTGAGGGTCGCAGGAAGTGCGATCTTGATGCCGGTTTCTTCGAGGACTTCGCGTTGCAGGGCCTCGGGGATGGTTTCCTCACGTTCGAGGACGCCGCCCGGGGGCTCCCAGTGGCCGTTGTCGCGGCGCTTGATCAGAAGGGCTCGGTCCTGGTCGTCAACGATGACTCCGGCAACGCTCACGGAGTGCGGACGGTCAGTGCTCAAGGTCCTCGGCCCTCTCGGATGGCTAGGCTCTCCACCGTAGCAACAACACTCGCCCACTCGTCTAGATACCTAAAGGAGTACACGTGACGTCACTCCCGAGCCTGCTCGGCGATATCGACCCCACGAGCGATCGTGCGGTCTTCCTGCAGATCGCCGACCATCTGCGCGAGGCCATCGACCGTGGGCGATTCAAGGAGGGTGAAAAGCTGCCCTCCGAAGCCGAACTCGTCGAGCATTACGGCGTCTCCCGGATGACCGTTCGCAACTCCTTCTCGGTTCTCACGGGTGAGGGCCTCGCCCATGCCGAGCATGGGAAAGGCGTTTTCGTACGACCACGGCCGCCCGTCCGGCGTCTGGCCTCCGACCGCTTCGCCCGGCGCCACCGTGAGCAAGGCAAGTCCGCCTTCATCGTCGAGGCTGACGCTGCGGGCAGTCACCCCCAGGTCGACAGCCTGGAGGTCAAGGAGGAGAAGGCCACACAGGACATCTCCGCCCGCCTCGGCTCCGTACGGCGTGTGCTCGCTCGTCGGCGCCGGTACCTGCTCGACGGCCGGCCGGTCGAGTTCGCCACCTCATACCTCCCACTCGACATCGCGCGCGGTACGCAGATCGCCGAGCCCAATCCCGGCCCCGGCGGTATCTACGCCCGTCTCGAAGAGCTGGGGCATCACCTCGACCACTTCGAGGAGGAGATCCGGGCCCGGATGCCCGCGCCGTCAGAGGTGCGGACGCTCCGGCTCGCCTCCGGCGTGCCCGTGATCCACCTGATCCGCACTGCGTATGACACCGAAGGGCGGGCCGTGGAGGTCTGCGACACCGTCATGGCGGCGGATGCCTACGTCCTGTCGTACCAGCTCCCGGCCACGTGAGGGCCTGACAGCCGTGGCGCGCGGGGGTCCGCTTCCCGAACTCGTACACTCCAACAGGCATACTCGTATAGACGAGTGGGCAAGTTGTGTGGCAACGTGGTCGTCGTTCCCGGAGATCGGGTTCGAAGGCTGCATGTTGTATAGACGAGTAGATGGGAAAGAAACTTGCGAACCATCCGTGTGGAGACCTCCGCCGCCACGATCCTGCTGACTGAAGCGCCCGAGCCCAAGGTCCGCGACCGGCAGACGGGCGAGATCGCCAAGGACGTCAACAGCGGCGAAGCCCTGATGACGATCGGCGTTGTCTACATCGAGGAGGGGGAGTCGTCCCTGATCAAGGTGACCATCCCGGAGAGCGGAGTGTCTGACGGGCTGGTGCTCGGTGCGCCGGTCTCGCTCCCCGGTCTTGTGGCCCGGCCGTGGGAGAGCGTGTTCAACGGCCAGCAGCGGCACGGCATCGCCTACCGCTGCGCCGCCGTCACTCCGGCCGCCTTCCCGGCCGCCATGGAGGCCTCGGCCTGATGACCGACCTGACGACGCTTCTGGAGGTGGGTGGTCCTGTCGCCGCACTCGGCGGCGGGGCTGCCTACACCCGGGCCAAGCACCCAGGGGCTTACTGGTCTGCGGTCGGGCTGCCGATGTCCACGGCTCGCCTGCTCAGCTCGTACGGCTCGGTCATGGAGGCCTGCGGCCTGACCGTGGCCCCGTCCCGACTGCGGGTCTTGGCGGTCAAGGCCACCACCCGTGGGGAGGTCCGACCCGTACCGCCTCGTCGCGGGGTCATCCGCCCGACCACGACCGGGTTACGGCTCCGCCTGCGGCTCGCACCGGGCCAGGAACCCGCCGACGTGGCCGCCTCGGCCGAACGCCTGCGGCACGCCTGGGGAGTCCACGCCGTCTACGTCACCACGGTCAAGCCCGGCGTGGTCGACCTGCGACTCGTCGGCTACGACGTACTGCGCAAGGTCCGCATGCCGCGCAAAGCGGTGGGCGGGTCCCTGCAAGTACCCGTAGCGCTGCGGGAAGACGCGACGCCCTTCGTGCGTGACTACCGCGTCGTGCCGCACGGGCTCACCCTCGGCGCCACCCTGTCGGGCAAGTCCATGTATCAGCGGCATCTCGTTGCCGGACTCGCACGGCAGTCCGTCGCCCTGGTCGGCATCGACTGCAAGCGCGGTGTGGAGCTGGCGCCCTTCGCCCCGCGGCTCTCGGCGCTGGCCACCGACCCCGAGCAGGCCGCCGAGTTGCTGCCCGTGCTCATCAAGGAGATGGAGGACCGGTACGACCTGATCAAGGCACGCCAGAGGATCGCACCCGGCACGCCGGACGAGGAGATCACCTCCGACATCTGGGGGCTCCCCGAGCAGGAACGACCCGTTCCAGTGGTGCTGTTCGTCGACGAGGTGGCGGAACTGTTCCTCGTCGCCACGAAGAAGGAGGAAGAGCGGCGGGACGAGATGGTCACCCAGCTCATCCGGCTTGCTCAACTCGGCCGCGCGGCCGGTATCTACCTGGAGGTGTGCGGGCAGCGATTCGGCGCCGAGCTCGGCAAGGGCGCCACGATGCTCCGAGCCCAGTTGACCGGCCGCGTCTGCCACCGCGTGAACGACGAAGGCTCCGCGAAAATGGCGCTCGGCGACATCGCCCCCGAAGCGGTCGCCGCCGCCTGTGCCATCCCTGCGGAACGGCCCGGTCTCGCCGTCGCCGGTGATACCTCCGGCGGCTGGTCCCGTATCCGTACCCCGTATCTCTCCCTGGCCGACGCTGCCGAGACCTGCCGCGCCTCGGCCGACATGGTCCCCGACTTGCCCGCGCTGAAGCCCTTCCGGCCCGCCGTGCCCGTGCAGCCAGTCGAGTCCTCGGCCTCGGTGGTGCAGCCGCGACCGGTCACCGGCTGAGCCGCACTTCCCCACCTCGGTCGGCGTGACCGTCTCGCGCCACGTCCCTACCCCTGCCATGCCTGAATCCGGAAGGAGCCGCAGCATGCGCGCCCAACTGGCCCGTATCGACGCGGTACTCGTCCAGGCCGTCATCGCCGCCGCCCTGTCCTTCGCCCACCTGCACGACGTCGCCTCGGCGGCCGGACAGGACGGGTGGAAGGCGTGGGCCTACCCGATCTCGGTCGACCTGCTACTCGTCGCCGCCTGGCGTCGACTGCGGACCGGTGAGGCCAAAGCCGCGGGCTGGTGCTGGTTCGTCATCGCGCTCGCGGCCTCCCTCGGCGCGAACGTGGCCACCGCCGGTCTGCTCGACATGGACCATGTGCCGGCCTGGCTCCGCATCCTCGTCGCGGGCTGGCCTGCGGTCGCCTTCCTCGGCGGAACGCTCCTCGCTCACTCGGCGCCGACCCGGCAAGACGTCACCGAGGAGGGCGCCCGAGAGCCCGAGCGCGTCGACGACCAGGAGGACGCGCCCGATCCCGTACCCGTGCCGGAGCTCCCGCCGCCACCGGCCGCCGACCCGGCGCCCACCTCGGCCCCTCCAACCCCCGTATCCGTTCCGGCCGCCTTGGTCGAGCACGCCCGCAAGGTCGCCGCTGAGCACCACACGCGTACGGGGACGGCCATCGACACTCCGACGCTGCGCGCCCGGCTCGGCGTCCCCGCTCCGATGGCCGAGGCCATCTCGGCGCAACTCACCTGACAAGGAGGCTCTACCGATGCCGCACTCCGACTGCACCACGGCCGCTGACTACCTCGACGCCGCCCACGAAATGGCCGACACCGGCCGCCCGACTCTCGCCCGGCTGCTCGCTGAGGAAGCCGCTGACCGCACCGCCGACCCTGACCAGGCCGCCCGTATCTTGCGCGCCTTCTCCGGTTCCAGCCTCCGACGGGAGGGCTGACGCATGGCTCCTCAGAACCGTTTCCGCAACGTGATCCGCGTAGGTCCCGTCCAGGTCGGCACGTCGTACGACGGCCGTGGCCGCGAGAAGCACACCGCCGCCTGCACGGCCCCGCGTTGCGGCTTCTCCGCCGACTACGACAGCCGCGCTGCCGCCGAGCTGGCCGCCCGTACCCACCGCTGCCCCGTCCGCTGAAAGGACCCGCCTCCGTGACCGTCAGCCTGCCGCTCGTGCTCGTCCTCGGCCTCATCGCCTGGGGAGCGATCAAGTTCCTCGGTGTCCGCACGTGGATCGTCGTGGTGATCGCACTGTTCGGCTTTCTTCTCTCGCACACCTTCATGGCCCCGGCCATCGAATCCGGTACGCGCTCCGGTGTGGGCGTCGTAAACGGCTCACATGACTAGACGAGTAGGCAAGGAGAGCTTCGCCGTGTTCCAGCCCAAGTACCCCGACAGCCCTACGCCGCCGCCCGCACACATCCACACCGTGGCGGCCCCAGCCGCACCCGTGCAGCGGTCGACGCCTCAGATATCCGTCACCTCCGGGGCGGTCGTGGCCGTCCTCGTCGGCGGCGTCGTGCTGACCGCGCTCCTGGCCGCCGTCGCCGTTACGGCCATCTCCGTCGCGGTGTGCGCCGTGGTCATTCGCTCGATGCTCCGCGACCAGCGGCGGCGCTAGCCCGCCAGCACTGACAGACCAGCACTGACAGACCCCCGGGGCGGCCCTGATACCGCCAAGCATCCGCCGCCCCGGGGGCCCTGCCCCTCCTAACCGAAGCCAGAAGGAGTACCGCCATCATCACCCGCGCCACCCCGCCCCCGCTGCGCGAACTCGGACAACTGGCCGCACGCGGCACCATGCCCGCGCTCCTGCGCCAACTCTCCGGACTCGGCGGCTGCACGCACCCGATCCGCCTCGACGGCCACCGCACCGAGCACGCCGTGAACACCCGGACCGGCGAGATCGGCAACGTCCTCCACCACCTCGGTTCCGCTGACCTTCCGGCCGGTCACCTTCTCGTCCGCTGCAACAACCGCCGTACGACCCGGTGCGCGGCCTGCGCGGAGGTCTACCGCCGCGACACCTTCCACCTGATCACCTCCGGCCTGCGCGGCGGCAAGGGCGTCCCCGAACAGGTCGCCGCCCACCCCCGCGTCTTCGCCACTTTCACCGCCCCTGGGTTCGGCCCGGTCCACAACCGCCCCAAAGGCCGGGCCCGAACGGTCCGCCCCTGCCGCTGCGGCGTCGTCCACGACCAGGAGGACACCGCCCTCGGCACCCCGCTGAACCCCGACACCTACGACTACGAAGCGGCCGTGCTCTGGAACGCGCATGCCGGGGCACTCTGGCGGCGCTTCTCCACCTACGTCCGCCGGGAAGTCGCCAAGCGCGCCGGGCTCACGCAACGGATCTTGCCTGACTACGCGCGGGTGTCCTTCGCCAAGGTCGCCGAGTATCAGAAGCGCGGCGCGGTCCACTTCCACGCGGTCATCCGCATCGACGGCCCGGACGGCGGCTACACCCCGCCGCCCGCCTGGGCTACCGCCGAGCTGCTGACCGACGCCATCCGAGCCGCCGCCACCGCTGCCCGGGTAGACGGCCCGGTCATCGACGGACGCGCGCACGCCTTCGCCTTCGGCCGCCAACTCGACGTACGAACGATCCGCTCGGCCGACTTCGACGGTGACCAGGAGCTGACCGAACGAGCCGTCGCCGCGTACATCGCCAAGTACGCCACCAAGGGCGCGGAGACTGCCACCGGAGCTCTGGACCGTCCCCTCAAGTTCATCGCCGAACTCGCCCAGCTCGACATCAGCGACCACGCCCGCCGCATGATCCGCACCGCCTGGACCCTCGGCGCCCGCAAGGACCTGGCGGAACTCCGGCTCAGGGCCTGGGCCCACATGCTCGGCTTCCGCGGCCACTTCTCCACGAAGTCCCGCCGCTACTCGACCACTCTCGGCGCCCTCCGCACGGCCCGCGCCGAATGGCGTCGCATGCAAGCTGCCGCCGAAGACGACCAGACCGCCCAGGACGTAACCCTCGTCCTCGCCCACTGGGTCTACGCCGGAACCGGCCTCACCGACACCGAAGCCTGGCTCGCCGAAACGCTCGAACCCGCCCTTGGAACGGAAGGGGAACCCACCCGTGGCTGAGCGCCATCTCTCCGTTGATCAGGTCGCCGAGCTGCTCGGCACCACGTCCCGCTTCCCGCGTCGGCTCATCGAGGAGCGTCGCATCCGGTACGTGAAGGTCGGTCGCCACGTGCGCATCCCGGAGAGCGCGGTCGAGGAGTTCATCACCTCGCACACAGTGCAGCCGATCAGGCGGCCCCGCGCTCGCTACGGGAGGGCTGCTTGATGGCGAACACCAGGGGGAGGCGCCGTCGCTTCGGCGCTATCAGGCGGCTGCCGTCAGGTCGGTATCAGGCGCGGTACCCGGGGCCGGACGGCGTGATGCGCCCAGCTCCCTTCACCTTCGAGACGACAGCGGACGCCGACGACTGGCTCGCCGAGAAACAGACGGAGATCCGCCGAGGGGAGTGGAGAGACCCGGACGCGGGGGCCGTGGGCTTTCGCGCCTACGCGGACAAGTGGGTGGAGGAACGGGAGCTCGCGCCGCTCACAGAAGATCTCTATCGGTATCTCCTGGACAAGCACCTCACCGCCTTCGCTGATCTCGACCTGGACGAGATCACCGCGCCGCGCGTCCGCGAATGGCGGGCCGAACGGCTGCGGAGCACGGGTGCGAAGACGATGACCGCCAAGGCGTACCGACTCCTCAAGGCCGTCATGGAGACGGCGGTGGATGACGAGCTGGTCACCCGGAACCCCTGCCGCATCAAGGGCGCCGGTAAGGAGAAGGCCGCTGAGCGACGCATTGCCACCGTGGGACAGGTGGACGCGCTCGCCGAAGCGATGGGTATGCGGTGGCGGCTCATGGTCTATCTCGGTGCGTACGGTCCGCTGCGGCCGGAAGAGCTGGCCGGCCTCCGTCGCAAGGACATCGACCTCGACACCCTGCGGGTCCGTGTGCGTGCCGCAGAGCCGGAGCGCATGAACGGGCGGCGCGTCCAAGGCGAGACCAAGTCCGAGGCCGGTACGCGGACCGTGGTTCTGCCCGCGTTCCTCCATCGCGAGCTGCGCTGGCATCTGGAGTCGTACGTCGAGCCGAGTCCTGACGCCCTGATCTTTGTCGGCGAGCGGGGAGCTCCCTTCCGGCGCAGCACTTTCGGGCGGAAGTGGCGCAAGGCCCGGCAGCACGTCGACGGTCTGCCGGAGGGGTTCCGGTTCTACGACCTTCGTCACACCGGACATACGCTGTCGACCCGTTCGGGTGCCACGCTCAAAGACACGATGGTCCGCGCTGGGCAGTCGTCGGAGAAGGCCGCGTTGATCTATCAGCACTCCGACGACGACCGACAGCAGGAAGTCGCCGCCGGGCTGGACGCGACCGTGCGCCGGGCCCGAGGAGCAGCCTCGGCCGACCAGCCGCGCGAGGACCCTTCTGGCACGGATCTGGCACGCGGCGAGTGATCAGCGGACACAGCAAAAGGCCCAGGTCGCTGACCTGGGCCTCAAGTGTGGAGCGGGTGACGAGAATCGAACTCGCACTCTCAGCTTGGGAAGCTGA
>NZ_BMTR01000074.1 GCF_014649775.1 Streptomyces longisporoflavus
AGCCGTGGACGTCAGCGCGGGCAGCGGAGTGTGGATGTTGAGCGAGGTCATAGTCGAACTTCCCTGGTTGCGTACGGGGTTGTGAGTGGATCGACATCTGGCAGAAGCGGACCCGGCGGCCGTGAGACAGGACGGTGGTGATCAAACTGGTGGACCGGGCGAGACCGGGCGGTACACGTGCCGGTGTGAGAGCCCTCGGTGCTTGCCAGGGGCCGTGAGGCGTTCCGTGCCGGTCCGGGGGCCGGTGGTGCGGACAGGGGGTAGTGCAGCTACCAGAGCCGGACAAGTGATCCCCCGTGTGCGCCGGGGTGCGGTTGTCCAGGCTCCAGGCCAGAGGGGTCTATGCCCCGAGCCGGGGAAGGCAGGTCGCCAGAGGTGGCTTGCCGTGAGCCATATCGGCCCCTGTGCGGCAGTCATCGCCCGGTGTGGAACCGGGCAGTGCCGTGAGTCAGCCGCCGTCGGCCGACTGCCGATGACCATGCCGGTCGCGGACATGCGAACCAGTGCGGTCGCCACCCCGGTCCACGGCCCGTGCGGGGCAAGAAATCCGGGGCGGGGTGACGGGGCGGACGCCGGGCAACAGCGTCCGCCCTGCGATCAGGGGTGGGATGGCTGCTTGTGCGCGGCTATTCGGCTGTGCTGGCGCGCCACTGTTCGGTCGGCGATACGCCGGGCAGCGGTTTGCCGATCAGCGCAAGCGGGATGAAGAAGTTGACCTGCCCGATCGCCATCGCGAGTGTGGCCAACGCTGTGGCGTCGTAGTGCTCGGCGGCCCGCGCATACAGTGCGTCGGGCACACGCTCCCCCGGCCGGCCGGGCGTGAGCACGGCCTCCACCAGTTCCAGCGCTACGCGTTCGGCAGCAGTGAAATAGGGGGCGTCCGACCAGGAGACCACGGCGGTGATCTTTTCTTCCGGTACTCCGGCGCGGCGCAGGTTGCTGGTGTGCAGCACCGTCAGATACGTGTTTTCCACCAGCTGTCCGGCGCGCAGGTGGACCAGGCCGATGGTGCCGGGCGCCACCGCTCCGTTTTTGACGATCTTGAAGAGGGCGGCGCTGACGTCGCCGAGTTCGGGCACCAGACGCTGCGGGTCGGAGAATCGGGAAGTGACGGTCTCGAGATTGTGCGCCATCGTGTTCACGGTCAGTGTTCCTTCCGGGGTGCGGGCCGTTCACACCCGCTCGATTAACTCGTTCACCGCCCTGACGATCCGCACCGGCCAAAGGTGACCGGTTGAGCGCACTAGAGGGTGTCTCTTCGATCAGGTAGTTCGTTGTCCTGGGCATGCTCAGCAGAGGGGATCTGACGGACGGCGAGTGGGCAGTGCTGGAGCCACTGCTGCCGGTGAGCAACAACCGGTGCGGCCGGTGGCGAACCCACCGGCAAGTGATCAACGGCATCATTCATCGGCTCAGCACCGGGGTTCAGTGGCTTGAACTGCCCGAACACTTCGGCTCTTGGAAGACCGTCCACGAGCGGCATCTTCTGTGGTCGGCCGACGGCACCTGGGAGATGCTCGTTCGACACGTCCAAGCCGCTGCCGATGTCGAGGGGGACCTCGACTGGAACGTCAACGTCGACTCCACATCCGTGATCCGTGCGCGCTCACCAGATGCCGCCGGTGCCCTCAAGAAGCCGCCGCCTGCCCCCCGCCGGCTCCTCAAAAGGGGCGCCACGAAGATCAGTTCACCTGCGCACGAACATCACCCTGCGGCTCCGGTTGGAGGAGGCGGTGCGTCGGGCGAGGCTCTCGGCCGTTCCCGCGGCGGGGCTGTCCACCAAGATCCACGTAGCCGCGGAGAGCCGTTGCCGCCCGTTGTCCCTGCTCATCACGCCGGGGCAGCGGGCGGACTGGTCTCAGTTCGAACCGGTCATGGACAAGATCCGCGTCCCCTGCACAGGAGTCGGGCGACCACGCTTACCTCCGCAAGCGCGGGATCCGGCACGTGATCCCCGAGAAGAAGGACCACAAGGCCGCCCGCCTGCGACGGGGGTCACGCGATGGACGCCCGCCGGGCTTTGACGAGGCGCGATACAAAGATCGCAACACGGTGGAGCGGACGATCAACAAGCTCAAGCAGTTCAGAGCGGTCGCCACCCGCTATGACGAGCGCGGATACGTCTTCCTCGGCACTGTCACCGCCGCCGCACTCCTCATCTGGCTCCGCTCATGACCGCAGCGACGAACTGATTGTTGCGCATCGTGCTCCGCCGCCGGGGGCCGAGGTGAGCGAAAACGGGTTGTGCCCGAGTAGATGATCAGCTTGGGCCCGTGCTCGTGACTGACTTGAACGATCTCATACGTCCGGACCGCTATCCGCGCTCCTCTGGCTATGACCCCGCCTGGTTGCTCAACCTCGACATGGGGCCGAACCCGCTGTGGCTGCTGGAAGACCTCGCCCGGGACCTTGATCTGCGCCCGGGGGTGCGGATTCTCGACCTCCTCGAACGGCAGGGTGTGCGCCTCAGCTCGCACGGCCGTCACCCGGTCGCCGACACCCGCATCGGCGAAGACGGTTGCCGCTTCCTCAAGGGCGATGCGCCTGCCAGGCCAGGGCCGGCGCGGCCGATCCCGATCAATCTCCCCTGCGGTACGCCGAGCACGTCATACCCGGACCGGCGACCGCCGGGCTTTCCTGCACCTCACCATCTTGTAGGAGTTGAATGTGCCGAGGAACATTCGCATCGCCAATCTCAACGCCTACAAGCTCAGCCCCACCATACGCAACACTCGCTCTTGGGCAGCGCGAGTCACCGCCATTCAGGAGATAGCTCCTGACATCCTCGCCCTGCAGGAGTTCATCCTCGACGAAAGCGGAACCGGCCGCGACCGCTGGGAGAGCGAAGCCGCCTCGCTTGTCCAAGACCTGTCCGAAGGATGCGGCCTGAGTGCTTCCGTGCGCGTCAGCGCCGGCCATCCGCACGGCACGGCCATGGCGACAAACTGGCACCGTCCATGGTGAACCGCGTTGATGTGGAACCCCCACACAGTCGATGTAGTCGAAGGGTCATACTGCCCCTTCGGAGCCCCCTCTTATTGGCATGGCTGCACCACACCCGCTTCGACGTCGGAGCCAAAGTCCCGGTCCTCATAGCCCCAGCTACCACGGGGACCCCTTCCGACCGGACTACAGGCACAACGAGGCGCTCCGGCTCAAGGGCACCATCTGTACGACGGGCCGTGTCCGGCCCACCCTCTGCGTGGGGGACTTCAACTCGATCTGGATCAGGGGCCCCCTCCCGACACCGTTGGGAAGTCGACTTGAGCGAATCCATCGACAAGCGGAGCTTCTCCGTGATCGCCGGTAAGGACGACTACCAACTGACGGCCAGCTGAGATGCCACCCGCAAGAAGGTCTCCGGCCTCGGCCCCTGCCCCGCTTCCCCGACCGCGCGCAAGAGGAGAGCCTTCGCCGCCCTCCCGTGGCATTTCGCTGGCGTGGGGTAGCCGGTCGTGGTGAGGTTCGGCCAGTCGAGGAGAGGAACGTCTTTCATGCGTGCTCGGAACATAGGCGCGTCAGCCGCCACGGCGTTGGCGCTGGTGGCCGCCCGCGACCTCGTGCAGAAGAAGCACGCACTGCTGAGGAACTTCCCCGTGCTGGGGCACGCCAGGTACTTGCTGGAGAAGATCGGCCCCGAGCTGCGGCAGTACGTCGTGACGTCCAACGACGAGGAACGGCCCTTCAGCCGTGACCAGCGCAGCTGGATCTACGCGTCGGCGAAGGAGGAGAACAACTACTTCGGGTTCGGCACCGACGACGACGTCGAGCATGAGCAGGGTCACGCGTACGTGAAGCAGCGCACGTTCGCCGGTCGGCTGCCCGAACTGCGCGACTCGCAGGCGCCGTTGCCCTCGGCAAAGGTGCTCGGCGGACCACGAGGCCGCGCGAAGGCGTTCCGTCCGGCGAGTGTCGTCAACATCTCGGCGATGAGCTTCGGCTCGCTGTCCGGCGCGGCCGTCACGGCACTCAACAAGGGTGCGGCGCTGGCCGGGACGATGCACAACACCGGCGAGGGCGGCCTGTCGCCTTACCACCTCAACGGTGGGGAACTCGTCCTCCAGATCGGTACGTCGTACTTCGGCTGCCGCAACGAGGACGGGACGTTCAACCTCGACAAGCTCAAGTCCGTGGTCGCGAGCGGGCCCGTGAAGGCGATCGAGATCAAGCTCTCGCAGGGTGCGAAGCCGGGGCTCGGCGGCATGCTGCCGGGTGCGAAGGTGACCGACGAGATCGCCGAGATCCGCGACATTCCCGCGGGCAAGGACTGCGCGTCGCCGTCGCGGCACACCGCGTTCCACGACGTGGACTCGATGCTTGACTTCGTGGAACTGCTCGCCACGGAGACCGGATTGCCCGTCGGGATCAAGAGCGCCATCGGGGAAATGGGCTTCTGGGAGGACCTCGCCACCCTGATGGAGCGAGGTGATCGAGGGGTCGACTTCGTGACCGTCGACGGGGGCGAGGGCGGCACCGGGGCTGCTCCCCTGATCTTCGCCGACTCGGTGTCCCTGCCGTTTCGCATGGGCTTCTCCCGCGTCTACAGCGTGTTCGCCGAGCGCGGGCTGACCGACGACATCACCTTCATCGGCTCCGGCAAGCTCGGCCTGCCCGAGAACGCCGTCGTCGCGTTCGCCCTCGGCGTCGACATGGTCAACGTGGGCCGTGAGGCGATGCTGTCCATCGGCTGCATCCAGGCGCAGAAGTGCCACACCGACGCATGCCCCACCGGCATCACCACCCAGAACCCGTGGCTGACGCGCGGCATCGACGCACCCTCGAAGGCCATCCGGGCCGCCGGCTACCTGCGCACCCTGCGCAGGGAGTTGCTGAGGGTCTCGGGCGCCGTCGGCGTCACCCATCCCTCGCTCATCACCCCCACCGACATCGACATCCTCAACGGCGACTACGACGCCCGCACCCTGGCGAGCGTCTACGGCTACAAGGACGGCTGGGGCTCGCTCGGCCCCAAGCTCGCCGATGAGATCACCGAGCTGCTCACTGCCTGAGCACGTCCTTGCCCCCTCGTCGGGTATGCGGAGATACGACTGCGGCCTGATCAGCACGCGACGTCACGAGTTTGCGCACTCCTGTCCGGGGCGGTCCTCGGGGCGGGACGCTGCGTGCGAGGCGTGACAGCGGCCCGGGCAGCGCGGCCCGTACGGGAGTCGGGCCGCGCCGCGCGGGCGGGTCAGAGCGCCGAGTCGAGGTGCCCGAGGTGCTCGATGAGGTTCATGTTCTCGGCGTAGTCCACCGGGCAGTTGATGATCGACACACCCGGGTCCGCCAGTGCCTCACGGAGCGTCGGCAGCAGGTCCCCGGCGGACTCGATGTGGTAGCCCTTCGCGCCGAAGCTGCGGGCGTACTGGACGATGTCCGGGTTGCCGAAATCGGTGTTGGAGTTCTCCCCGACCTCCAGGTCCATCTTCCACTTGATGAGCCCGTAGCCGTTGTCCTCCCAGATCAGCACGGTCAGCGGGATGTTCTCGCGGACAGCCGTCTCGATCTCCTGGGAGTGCATGAGGAACGAGCCGTCGCCGACCGCCGCCAGCACCTTCGTCTGCGGCCTGGCGAGCTGGACCGCGAGCGCGCCGGGCAGCGAGAAGCCCATGGTGGACAAGCCGTTGGAGATGAGGCAGGTGTTCGGCGCGTACGTCGGGTAGAGCCGGGCCATCCACATCTTCAGCGCGCCGGTGTCGACCAGCACGATGTCGTCGCGACCGAGCGCGGCGCGGGTGTCGGCGATGACGCGCTGCGGGGCGAGCGGGTAGCGCTCGTCCGCGGCGCCCTGCTCGAGTTCCTTGGCCAGCAGCGCGCGGGTGGCCGTGGTGTCCTTATCGTCGATGGTCCACCGCAGGCCGTCGAGTGCGGTGGCGAGGGCGTCGAGGGAGGCGGAGATGTCGCCGATGATGCCGACATCGACCGAGTAGCTGTCGTCCACCTCCGCCGGGAAGCGGTGGATGTGGATGATCTTCTTGTCGCCGTCCGGGTTGATCCGGGACGGGTCGAACTCCTGCAGCTCGTAGCCGACGGCGATGATGACGTCGGCCTCCTCGAACCCGAAGTTGGTGTAGTCGCGCCGCATGAAGCCGAACGTGCCGGTTGCGCAGGGGTGGTCGTCGGGCAGGACGCCCTTGCCGTGGAAGGTGGTCGCCGTCGACACGTCGAGTGCGGTGGCGAACGCCGTCAGCGACTCCTCGGCGCCGCCGCGCGCCGCGCCGTGTCCGGCGAGGATCACCGGCCGGCGGGCCTCCCGCAGCAGGTCCACCGCCCGCTTGATCTGCTTCGGGGACGGCGCCTCGGGCTGCACGACGTCCCTGCGCAGCGGGCGCAGGTCCGAGCCGTCCGTCGCCTCGTCGACATCCTCGGGCACGGCGAGGTAGACGGCGCCGGGCCGCTCGGACTCCGCGGTCTTGAACGCGCGCCGCACCATCTCCGGGATGGCCCGGGTGGCCGGGACGTCCGCCGACCACTTCGTGACCGGGGCAAACATGCTCACCAGGTCCACGAACTGGTGGGACTCCTTGTAGTTGCGCTCCTTGCCAACCTGCGCGGTGATCGCGACGACGGGCGTGCTGTTCGTCATGGCGTCGGCGACGCCCAGCATCAGGTTGATCGCGCCGGGCCCCAGCGTCGCGGACATCACGCCCGCCGAGCCGGTGAGCCGGCCGTGCATCTCCGCCATAAAGGACGCGGCCTGCTCGTGCCGGGTGAGGACGTAGCGGATCTTCTCCGAGCGGGCGAGGGCGTTGGTGAAACGGATGTTCTCCTCGCCAGGCACGCCGAACACCACCTCGACGCCCTCGTTCTCCAGGCAGCGCACCAGAAGTTCGGCCGCTCCGTCGGGGGTCTGCTTCCGGTGCTCGGCGTCGCTCACGCTGATCGTGTCCTCTCCCGGGTTTCGGCCGCGCCGATGGGCGGACCGATCAGTCGTCTACCCCGGCCCGCCGCTCGGACGCCTGCGGACCGGGTCTTACGAGCCAGACCCTCGGATTCTTGATCGCCGCCCAGCGTTCCTCGCCGTCAGAGACCGCAGCCAGGGTCTGCTGAGTGCTGGACGCCATTCCAGAGCATCGGTGCTGCTCAGGCCACCGGCTGGCCACCCACCGATACGACTTCAGGGTGTTGTAGGAACGTCAATTCGACGGGCCTGTGCAGGGCACCACGCGCCACCGCCGTGCGGGAATGCCGGATCGGCGGCATCGACATCGAGGCGGGGCAGAGGGTCGTCGCCTTGTTCGCGGCGGCCAACCGCGACCCGGCCTCCTTCGAGTGGCCGGACGACCTGGTGCTCGACCGATCCCCGAACCGTCACCTCGGCTACGGGTGGGGGCCGCACTCCTGCATCGGGACGACGGTCGCCCAGGCGGGCCTGCGTGCCCTGTTCGCGGCCCGGGCCGGGCACTCCGCCCGCCTGGAGGCCGCGGGCGACGGAGTGCGGCGGCGTACCGCGACCATGCGGGCCTTCGACTCGCTGCCCGCTGTCCTCCTTCCGCCGTTGACCCTTTCGCCCACCTCTTGGAGTCCGCCGTGCGCATCCTGATCGGCAACCACATCGACCCCTCTATACAGGCGCGCGGCGACATGCGCGCCTGGACCCAGCGCCTGTTCAGGTCCGCCCGCCCCGGCGACCTTCTCGTCCTGTGCTGCGCGCCGGATGCGGAGCTCGCCGACTATGCCCTGGCCCACACCGGCGCGCGGCGCGAGGACCTGACCGTGCTGGCCGTTCCGCCCGGCGTATGGGGAGAGAAGCTGCTCGATCCCTCCTGCCTGACCGCGCCCGCGTTCCTCGACCGGGTGCGCGCCGCGCTCGGCCCGTCCGGGGCCGACGCGGTGGAGGAGGTGTTCGCGCTGTGGGCCGTCGGCCGCCGTGGCGCGGTTCGCCGCCTCGGTGAGCGCGGCCGACCGAATCTCGGCGCGGCGTTCTTCGCGCAGGGTGGCGTACTTCGGAACGGCGGACAGCTACCTGCCCTACCTGACGCGATTCCTCCGCCCTGGCGGACATCTGGCGATGGCGACTCCCACCATGACACGGGAGGTTTGTGAGCTCGGAGCCATCCCACCTCACATCAAGAAGGTGGTCGGCTGGGAGGCGATTGCCTGGCACACGGCGGAGTGGTGGCGCTTTCAGTGGGCGATCACCGAGCTCGTGGAGGTCACCTCCGCGTGGTTGCCGCAAGACGCCTGGCGGGACTGGCTGTTGTGGGCCCCGGGCAGCAGCCGAGCACACGCCCGACGGCCGGAGCGCGAACCAGCCCGTCATCGACATGCTCACCACAGACGGCGGAGAATTCCTCTCCTTCGCTCTGATAACTGCACGTAAGAACTGAGCAGACTGCACGCCGTCGGCAATTCCGTCTCTCCGATCGTGATCGGAGAGACAGAACCTAATTGCAAAAGATCTGCGCCCTGCAGGAGTTGCCCGGCCCCGGCCCCGCATACACGTCGGCCCCCATTCCGGCGGTCGAAAGTCACCGGAAAGGGGGCCGGGTAGCCCGGAGATCAGCCGCTCGCGGAGGCCAGGTCGAGGCGGGTCAGGCGGTCGGGGTCGGAGAGGATGTCCACTGCTGC
>NZ_BMTR01000075.1 GCF_014649775.1 Streptomyces longisporoflavus
GGAGCAGTCGGGCCCACGCATCGACTAGATACCGGGGCGCTGAGGCCATCCCGCGCGCGAGGAACAGACTCATCAACAGGCAGGCCGCGGTGCCGCCGTGGGTCCATCCCCGCGTGCGCGGGGAGCAGCGCCGCGTTGGTGAAGGGGAGTAACTGAGCGGAACCTGCGCCGCCCGCAGCGATACAACCGCCACCTCCAACGCCTCTTCTACACCTCGGCGTTGTTCAGCATCCGCCACTGCGAGGAATCCCGGCGCTTCTACGATCGCAAACGTGCCGAGGGCAAGCGCCATACCCAGGCCGTCCTGGCTCTCGCTCGCCGCCGCGTCAACGTCCTCTGGGCCCTTCTGCACGACGGACGGCGCTACGAGCCAGCTCCCCCGGCAAGGGCTGCCGCACAGGAAGGGACGCGACACGCTGCGCGCGGCCAGTTGGCCTGACCGACCCCGTCAGACCAGGCAAAACTCGTTACCTTCCGGGTCTGCCATCACCACGTGATCCGGCCTGCCCTGCAACTCGTCCTCGCGGACCACGCTCGCGCCCGCAGCGGTCAACCGCTCCACCGCCTCGACCACGCGCGGCCAGCGCACCTCCCACGGGGTCTCACGGCCGCCACCAACTTGCACGTCGATATGCAACCGGTTCTTCGCCACCTTCGACTCCGGCACCTTCAGGAAGGACAAGGCAGGGCCCACGCCGTCCGGATCTGAGAGGTACGCCCCGTCATCCCACTCGTCCTCCGGAACCTCATGATGCGAGAACCACTCCTCCCAGCTCCCGAAGCCTGCGGGCGCGGGCTTCTCCTCGTAGCCCAACGCCAGCACCCAGAACGCGGCCAGTTTCGTCGGGTACGCGCAGTCGATCGTCAAGCTCCACTTGGTCGCCATGAGCCCTCCCCAGTCGGATGAACGGACTGTACCGCGCACCTCCGACACCTCCTGCCCGCTACCTCAAGCGTGCGCCGCGGCTTGACGAACGGCATTAGGAATCGATGTTCCCAAAGGGTCATCCCCGCGCGCGGGGGGAGCGGTTCACGGGCCAACGCCAGGTCCCTTGCGAACAAGGTGCAGGCCGGTTGCCGACATCAGAGGGCCCGACGTTCCAGCAGTTCGCGTCATTTCGCCCGATAACGCTGTTCTTTCGAGTCGGCAGAAATTTCGAGGAATGGAAGCTTGAGCGAGCTGCGGAGCGTTGAAAATGTCCGCTCGTGAATCTCGCGCAGTTTCCCGTCGGGCGGTCTGCGCCACAGTTTGCCCGACCCGTCCCGGAACTCCAGCTCTGGCGGCGGATCTTCAGATCTGGTCTCCCGGGTCACGGACGCCTGAAACATCCACACACCGACAGTCGCGGATGTGGCACGTGACGTCCGGTGTGAAGGCGGACGCGCATCCAATGTCGTCGTGGTCTTGGGGGGCAGCTCCGAGAGGTGCTGCTCCCATCTCATTCCTGGTACGCGGACCGATATGTCGTAGACCGGGGCGTCACTGGCATTGCTGATGCGTATCAGGCGCTCGGTCTTTCCGCCCTTGTCCTCAATGCTGATCCACGCCCCCACGAGGCAGGCCTGGGACCGCTCTTTGTCACGCACGCTCCGTCGATAGGAGACGGCTGCGATGGAGACGGATGTGCTGGTCACCACGGCACTGAGCCAGGTCGGTACATTGCCCCAGTCCAAACTCGACCATCCAGATGCCATCCGATGCCCCCCGTAGCGGCCACTTGACACTAGAAACGCCCGAAGCCGTTTCTACGATGCTCGATTGCCATCCTGCCGCATCGCCGGCGCAGTGAGTTGAGAAGATTGCTGCACGCGCGGGCAGCAAACGGCGATGACGGGGCAAGACGCTCTCGTCTCGGAGTCCATCCCCGCACGCGCCGGGAGCAGTCGGGTTGCCGAGCTGGAGTCCGGTACGCCGACGGGTCCATCCCCGCGTACGCGGGGAGCAGAACGGCAGGATCCAGATGAACGTCCGGCTCTGGGGTCCATCCCCGCACGCGCGGGGAGCAGAGCCGCTACACCGAAGGCTCACTGCGTGGTCTGGGTCCATCCCCGCACGCGCGGGGAGCAGTTCTGGTAGCGCGGTGGTAAGCGCTCATCGTCGGGTCCATCCCCGCACGCGCGGGGAGCAGCCCCGCGAGATGGTCGCCCTGGCCGCCGCGATGGGTCCATCCCCGCACGCGCGGGGAGCAGGAATCCCAGGTGGGGGCTACGGAATCGTCAAGGGGTCCATCCCCGCACGCGCGGGGAGCAGGTCGCCGGGACCTTGTCGCTGTGGTAGACGGTGGGTCCATCCCCGCACGCGCGGGGAGCAGGTAGCGGTCGCGTTCGGCGCGGAGTTGATCGAGGGTCCATCCCCGCACGCGCGGGGAGCAGGACTCCAATTGGAGTCAAAAACGAGAGGCCCCGGGTCCATCCCCGCACGCGCGGGGAGCAGCTTCTCCTCAACCTCGCCACGCCCCTGATCCTGGGTCCATCCCCGCACGCGCGGGGAGCAGCGAACTCCTCGACCTGGGCCGGCCGTTCGTGCGGGTCCATCCCCGCACGCGCGGGGAGCAGTTGCGGATCGTGAGTTCGGTGATCTGCGAGTCGGGTCCATCCCCGCACGCGCGGGGAGCAGGCTGGTGGGGCCCTGTTTTGACGGTGTGTCAGGGGTCCATCCCCGCACGCGCGGGGAGCAGTGGTCGGGCGCACAGCCCGGTGACCGCCTGTCGGGTCCATCCCCGCACGCGCGGGGAGCAGTCGGTCACTTCCCGCAAGCCTCTGACCTGCGGGGGTCCATCCCCGCACGCGCGGGGAGCAGTCTCGCTGACCTGGCCGTTTACCGGCAGGAGAAGCCCTTCTGAGCAACTTTCAAATAAACGGACAATTCCGCCCCGTTGAACGAGAGATCCAATGCAGCGTACGCACACCTGCCCCATCCACAGACCCCTAGCCACACACCGTACAAACGACCGGACTGCAGACCCGACAGGGCCTTCTCGTCGCGCGCGGGGAACAGCAGGCGACTCACACCTGAAGACTGAATCGGCCAGTGCCGTCTCCGCGTGCGCAGGGAACAATTCGCGGGACTGAGCCCTGCGGCCGGTGGCCGGGCAGATCATCATGGCGCACGGAGCGGGTCTTGCAGGATTACACCGCTGCGAGAGCGCGAAGAGCGCTCGGCTCGGCCTACGAGCTGTCGTCGCCGACGCCCTCGTGCTTCCGAGCGCTGAATGGGCCGTGTGCAACGCGCTACTCTCTGCGCATGGTTGAGGCTTTCGTCTCCGGTGACGGCCACCGTGCGTGCGGTATCTGCCCATCCCGCCGCTTTCCGCTCGGTGAGTTCGACGTAGTCGAACGTCCGTCTCGCGAGTGCCCGTTCAGTCCCGGGGACGGCCACAGATACACCCTGCAGGGGGTGCCCGTCTGCGTGCACCCGGAGAAGGTGGGCCTGCCGCCCGCGCCGTACAAGACAGACGGCGTGGCGCTGCTGACGGACCTCGCCCTGCCCGCTGACGTCGCCGAACTCGATGGGTACCTGCGTGAGCTGGTGCACGGCGCAGCGCCTGGTGCGTTGGAGCTGTTGATCGACCTGGCCGATCGCGAGATCCGTCGGGCCTTCCCGGACGTTGACGCGACCTTGGCACTGCGCCGTGCGTTCAATTAGCGCTTACAGTCGGCTGTGGGGAAGCCGGGGGCGAAGCGGCGGCCGCCGTCGAGGATGCCGATCGGGGTGTACTTTGCGGTGACGACCGTCTTGCGCCTGGCGGTTTCCTCCTTGCCGAGCCAGTAGCGCTCGTTCATCGGCCCCCATGCTGCTCGGTAGACCTGGTGGGTGTAGTCGCCGTGGTCCCACTCGCCGATGCTCTCGCGGTCAGTGGCGTGCACGAACTTGATGTCCGTACGCTCCTGGATGCGGCAGAGCACGGTGAACTGAGCGGCGAGTGCGTGGATCATCTCGTCGACGGGCACCGCTACAGGGATCTCTGCGGCCTCCTCGTCCTGGTCGGTCATCTCGTAGACGGCCGACTTGATCGCCATGGTGCGCATGGCCTCGGGGAACAGAGGTCCGGTGTCCTTCGCAACGTCGAACCCGTCCACCAGGGCGTACCCCGTGAAGCTCTGCCAGTCCTCGTCGTACTTGGCGCACGCCGTGCGCAGGCGGTCGAACTCTGGGTCGGCCTCGACGATCGCGAGGATCTCGCGGGCTCGCCGCGCCACGATTTCCGGCGCAGGCCGTACTAGCGTTGTGGACACTGCTGCACTCTCCTTCGGTGGTTGGTGCATCGCTGTACCCGTCCGGCTGCCGGCCGCCGTCACGCAACGGCAGCCGAACGGGCGCTGCCGCCGTGCCGGCGGCAGTACTGCCCTTCCAGGCCACCGCGGGCAAGCACGCCAGGCGGCCGGGAGGGAGTCCATGGGGTGGGCGGCCTTGTGGCAGTCACGCCAGGCACGCATCCGATCGGTGCCCAGTGGCGATGATCGGCCTCGGTCCGGCGCAGCTCGTCACGCGGACGGTCAACCGGCTCACGGCTGCTCGCCCGCACCGCGTGCATCGCCGCATGGACCCGGGCGCTGTACACGTCGCCGGCGTCCTCCCGGGGCCGGGGCCGCACTGTGCTGCGGGCACTGGCGCGGTGGGTACTTCATCGGCCCGGGCGACAGCTCGTATGCGCCCGGGGGCGGCCTCCAGCACGCCGCTGGCGCCCTGCTCCTCGGCCATCCGGACAAGTTCTGCCCGCGCGTTGCTTCTCACGACGACTCAACCCCTCGGGGATGTCTGCGGCGAGCGTTTCGGCGATCCTTTCGTGTGCTCTACGCAACCGCGCGACCACGCACGGCGGTACCGTTGCAGCAGCCCTGGGACTTGAAAGCCTTGAAAGCACGCAGGAGTGCGGGGAGTTGAGCGTCATGGCGAAGCGCGCACCGAACGCAGCGCTCGGCCGCCTGCTCGCCGAGAGCCGTTGGAGCTACCGCCAGTTCGCCCGGGCCGTGAACCGCACCGGGACAGAAACCGGCAGCCTGTTGCGCTACGACGAGTCAGCCGTTTGCCACTGGCTGAGCGGGACCGTTCCGCGTGACGCCGTGCGGGGCTGCATCCTCGAAGCCTTCTCCCGTCGGCTGGACCGTCCGATCACGCATACCGAAGCAGGGCTGCCCGCTCCCCCAGATCGTTCGCCCGCTTCTACGGATACCGTGGAAGGGCTGATCGATCTGGGGAGGCAGGATATGGACCCGTCCCGTCGCAGAGTTCTGGGTGCGGGCCTGTTCTCGGTCGCCCTCACGATCCCCGGATGACCCGACGTCATCGGGCGCGCTGAGGCCGTCCAGTCCGGGCACGCGTCCCGCATCGGCATGAACGAAGTCGACATGGTCACAGCGATGACCGAGCGCGTCTCGGAGCTGGACGACCAGTTCGGCGGACGCCACGCCCGCCCCATGGCCGCCTCCTTCATGGTCAACACGGTCGCCTCGTACCTGCGGGCCGATGCCCCGGAGCATGTCCGGCAGGCCATGCAGTCCGCTGCCTCCGATCTGCTGTACCTGACCGGCTACATGGCCGTCGACGAAGGACTCCACGGACTCGCCCAGCGCTACTACGTAAAAGCTCTGGAACTGGCCGGGGCAGCTGACGATCACCTCACATACTGCACGACCCTGCGCGGCATGAGCGTGCAAGCTGTCGACCTGCACCACGGGGCCAAGGCCATGCAGCTGGCAGACGCCGCTGCCGCAGCATCCCCGAAAGCCGGGCCCCGGACGCGGGCCTTCCTGGCCGGCCAGCAAGCGCACACGGCCGCGCAGACAGGCGACCGCGCCAGCGCCCTGCGATACATCCGGGAGGCAGAGGCCGCCATGGACCGCGCGGAGTCCCGGGGCAAGGCCTTCGGCTCCTACGACCCCTCGTCGCTGAACTACCACATCAGCCAGGTGCGTTACGAACTCGGCGACGTGCCCGGAGCCGTCGAAGCCATGCAGCAGTCGGACAAGGTCCGCTTCAGCGTCTACCGCCGCGCACGAGTACGCCACCGCGCCACCCTCGCCGAACGGCAGCTGGAGATCGGCCACCTGGAAGCAGCCTGCGCCACCTGGCACCAGGCCCTCGACGACTACCCCATGATCCAATCCGGGCGGGCCGACGACCGTGTGAAAGCCATGCTCGGCCTCATCCGGCCGCATCTGAAAAACGCAGCAGCCCGCGAGCTCTACGACCGCGCGCGGACAATCGCACCCCCCTCATCGGTCAACTGATCGACTTCTGCCAAGCCCCATGAATAGCGCACCGACCCACGTGGTCGGGGCCCATCCCCGCACACGCAGGAAGCAGCAACGGAACGCGGCGAACTTCAAGGCCGTAGGTCCATCCCCGCGTGCGCGGGGAGCAGTGGCACAAAAAGAGCGGACTACCGGTCGGCCCGGGTCCATCCCCGCGTGCGCGGGGAGCAGTTCGTGGCCAGCGAGCAGTTCCGGGGCGGGGTGGGTCCATCCCCGCGTGCGCGGGGAGCAGTCGACCGGCTGCGCCCGCGTCGACGGGTCGACGGGTCCATCCCCGCACGCGCGGGGAGCAGCGACGTGGTGCCCTGACTTGAAGGTTCGAGTCGGGTCCATCCCCGCACGCGCGGGGAGCAGCAGGTCGGGGTCGGCGTCGGCTTCCTCCACGCGGGTCCATCCCCGCACGCGCGGGGAGCAGGACCACGACCTGATGGGCGACATGTACAGCAAGGGTCCATCCCCGCACGCGCGGGGAGCAGCGGGCGCGGGCGTCCCATCCGGTGCTGCCGCGGGGTCCATCCCCGCACGCGCGGGGAGCAGGGGGTGCGCTTCATCGGTCTGCCTTGCTTCGAGGGTCCATCCCCGCACGCGCGGGGAGCAGTCTGAGGGGGACGCGTCTGGCCCGCTGAAGTCGGGTCCATCCCCGCACGCGCGGGGAGCAGGGAGCCGCCCTTGGGTCCCTTGGGCTTCTTCGGGGTCCATCCCCGCACGCGCGGGGAGCAGTGCTTCCTTGTCCTTGCGGGCGATCTCGGCGAGGGTCCATCCCCGCACGCGCGGGGAGCAGCTCCCGGAAGGCGTTGATGCCGCCGCCGGTGATGGGTCCATCCCCGCACGCGCGGGGAGCAGGGCACCCGGCGGGCGATGAACGACCCGTGGTTGGGTCCATCCCCGCACGCGCGGGGAGCAGGTGGGAGAGGCGGAAGTGGGTGGGCCGCGTGGGGGTCCATCCCCGCACGCGCGGGGAGCAGTCTCCAGGACAGAACGCGAGATGACCTCGTGAGGGTCCATCCCCGCACGCGCGGGGAGCAGCACTCGCCGATCTCGCCGGACTCCAACTGCTCGGGTCCATCCCCGCACGCGCGGGGAGCAGTTCGAGAACGTCACCGGCGGTCGTGCGCAGAAGGGTCCATCCCCGCACGCGCGGGGAGCAGTCGGGGCTCTCTGGGTTCTTGATGCGGTCACGGGGTCCATCCCCGCACGCGCGGGGAGCAGCTCGGTCATGCTGCTCCTTCGAGGTTGGTGGGGGGTCCATCCCCGCACGCGCGGGGAGCAGAGGACAGGCTGAAGTGCAGGTGAATCGCTTCGGGGTCCATCCCCGCACGCGCGGGGAGCAGTCTGGTGCGTCTCGGGGTCCTTGACGTACACCGGGTCCATCCCCGCACGCGCGGGGAGCAGGGAGCTGCGAACTCGGCCGCCCGATCATGGGAGGGTCCATCCCCGCACGCGCGGGGAGCAGGTTCGGCGCCGCTCCCCTGGTCTTCGAGATCGGGGTCCATCCCCGCACGCGCGGGGAGCAGTTGTCAGGGACGGTCGAGGGTCCATCACGACCGGGTCCATCCCCGCACGCGCGGGGAGCAGCCGGCAAGAGGCCCGTGATCATCACGGTGGAGGGGTCCATCCCCGCACGCGCGGGGAGCAGCCATTCAAAAGAAGACGTTCGAGCCTCTGCTTGGGTCCATCCCCGCACGCGCGGGGAGCAGTTGATGTACTTCTTGCCGCCCGGGTGCTTCTCGGGTCCATCCCCGCACGCGCGGGGAGCAGTCTCGCTGACCTGGCCGTTTACCGGCAGGAGAAACCGTTCTGAGCAACTTTCAAAGAATCGGACAATTCCACCACCCGGTTGGACGAAACATCAGACGTAGCCTACGCACACCGACCCCACCTGCATCTACTTCTCTAACGACACCGCACGCCGAGGAGCGGCAGAATCAGCCAGACACGACGGCTGCCCCAAAGCACCGACGCACAACGGCTCTCCAGGGCCAGACAACCCGGCCACTCCCCCATCCACCACAAGATCACCCGTACGACCGACAAGCATCCAGACCCGAGGCGGCCAGGCAACAGAGCACTCACCGCCGGCGCGGAAGGTGCGAAAACTTCTCCCCCAGACGTACCCCCGCAGGAGGCGGGAGCAGCCAGGCGATCTCCGAGGCCTGGCCGAGGGCACGGGTCCATCCCACGCATGCTAGGAGCAGTCGGGCCCACGCATCGACTAGATACCGGGGCGCTGAGGCCATCCCGCGCGCGAGGA
>NZ_BMTR01000076.1 GCF_014649775.1 Streptomyces longisporoflavus
CAGTCGTCTCCTTCGCGATCGAGCACTACGAAGTCCAGGACCTCGCACCAGAACCGCGCCAGTGCCTCGGGGTCGCGACAACCGAGCACGAGCTCACTGATACGGCATGCCATGTACGAAACCTGCTCTCGACGTGGGAACTGCTGGGGCGTCCGCGCGCGGAACCCCTGGGCTCCCCGGAGCGGGAACATGATCGAGACCGTACCGGGTGAGGCGAGCAGGCGGGAAGACTATTTTTTTGGAGGAGGGCCTCGCCCCGGCCGGGCCGCCGGAACAGGACCGCAGGGCCGCCCGGTGGAACAGAGGGGAAGGTGACGTCAGACCCTGGCTTGATCTTTGACCTGCGCGGCGTGGCCGTGGAGTGGTGGGTTTCGTCGTTCGCTTTTTCGGGGCACAGCGCGCCCCCGCCACGCCTCCATGGGCCCGGGGGTGTCGGGGTGTGCGGCGGCTACGGCTGTGCGCGCGGGGCTGCCAGGGGAAGGCGCAGGAGTTGTGCGGCGGCGTGGTGGCAGCCCTCGCCAGGGTCGGGAGGGGTGCGGCTTTGCGGGCCGCTGTCGATGAGGGAGGAGGAGTGGGTGCATGTCTGCGACGGGGGCGGGGGAGGGGACGGGATCGGGGCGCCTGGCGTGGTGGTGTCAGTTGTCGTCGGGTGTGCCGGCCACGATGGCGCTGACGGGTGTGCCCGCCTCTACGGTGCGGCTGACGGTGCACAGCCGGTCGTGGGAGGTTTTCACGGCCCGGGGCAGGATCGCCCGGGAGCGGTCGCCTGAGGGCTCGTCGGGGAAGGCGGCAGTGAAGGTGACCGTGAGGTCCGACATCCGGTTTCCGTGTTCGTCCTGGACCTTGTTGCCGCTCACGGTGACGGTGAATGTGGTCGGCTCGCTGTGACGGGTGGTGGCGGCCTCCACGTCGGCTGCGGTGCATCCGCCGATCGCGGCGAGGAAGAGCTCGACGGGCGTGAATCCGGCGCTCTGGCCGGTGGCGAAACTGAGCACGTCCCCGCGGGCGTTGGTGGCGGTGAACCGTCCCGGGCCGGCGCGTTCGATGGTGACGGAACGCAGTGCATCATCAGTCATGGCGCCGACAGTAGCCTCGCGCTGTACAAACCGTCCGCAGGCTTGCCCGGGCTGCCCCGGACAGGCGCGCAGCACGGGGTCGTTGCAGATCTTCCGCCCTGCAGCCCATCGGTGGACGGGAGGGACCGCCGTGCTCAGAAGTATGAACCCGACGACATGCGGGCTTTGCGCCGCCACCGATGTGCCGGCCTGGCAACGCAGATCCGGCAAAAGCCGCGCCGGCGTCGAGGCGGGGGCCGCTACCGTGAGGCCATGAGCACGCTGGGCCGGGCCGAACTCGAGACCCTGATCGAAGAGGGCCCGCTTCTCCGCCCCGGCCGCGAAGGTCCTCGACACGCTGCCCGAGCACGTCGAAGGCATGGTGTGGGACGTCCTGGACGCTGCCGCCAGTGACCCATGGGGCTTCCGGCAGTGGAACCCCGATGACCCCGAGGGCGGGGACGCCCGCCACGCCTCCGTCGGCCAGCTCTCCCTCACGTACTGGGTGAACCGGCCCCGCGCCGCCTGTCCGTCCTCGCCATCACCTGGCTCGGACAGCCACCCGTACAGGCGACATGACCCCGGCCTCTAGTCGCCGGCCTGCGTGAGCAGGTCGTACCGGATGCCGTCGTAGCGTTCCTGAGTCTCACGGATGATCGAGATGAGGAGCATGACGGCGATGATGCAGCGCCCCGGGCTCAGGTGGGACAGGGGCAGGTGGTGCACAACAGCGTGCCGGGAAAGAGTCGTTGGGACCGCTTCGCCCTTGCCCGGGTCGTAGGGGGTGTAGAAGGCATTCAGCGGTGCCAGTGCGTACTGATACGTGGGCAGGTAGTCGTTCGGCTTCTTTTCGCCGGCCTTCTGCAGCCTCTTGTGAGCGCCTGGCCCGCGGGGGACGTGGGTCAGGTTGTGGAGCATCTGCTCGACCCCGGCGACGGCGAGGCACGCGGCGGCTTCACGGTGACCGTCGGACCATGCCGCCATGGCTTTCTCTCCTGCCTCGACGTCACCGGCGATCCATTCATCGGTGCACTCGTCGAGCTTGAGACGGCACAGGGCCTGGATACCCTCCTCGTCGTCGACCAGGGCGGCGAGCTTGTCGTCATGCAGCGCGTCCATCTGCACGGTGCTGCCCCACCAGTTCTCGTGCCGTACTCCGGTGCAGAAGGGCGGCATCCGGTGGGTTCCGTGGACAGCCGGATTGTAGGTGTCCCAGATCAGGCCCCAGTCGCGGAGCTGGGAGAAGATGGCCGTGGAGTGACCTGCGGAGAGGTCGCTGAAGGTCATGAGCTGATCTTTCCGTGTGGCCGCGATCTGTGTGGCTAAAGCAGCACAAGCGCGCATGTGCACCGCGGTGGGGACCGCCGTTACGGGCAGAAGCGCGTCAGTTGTCACAGGGGCAGGCTTGTTGGCACCGGCGGTGTTGTGGGTGGTTGTCGATGGGTGTAGCTCGGGCTCTGGGAAGCTCGTGGGGCAGGCCGTGAACTGCCGTGACTCCCTTCGCACCTGAGCCGCGGCCCTCAGTTCTTCGATCAACGACACCGTCGGCGCCGCCTCCCAACCGTCACGGCTCTCCGTATGAGCTTGAGTCGCCGGTCGTGGTTGGCGGGCGGCACAGGTCGCCGGGCCGGGCAGGTGCCGCTTTCTTCGGCCCGGCTTCATGGTCGTTGTGTCAGCGCGGGGCTCGCTGGTCGTAGTCGCGCTGACGTGCTTGGATCTTTGCGGCGTTCGCGACGGTCCAGTCGTAGAGGTGAGCGAACGGCTCGCGCAGGGATTCGCCGAGGGGTGTCAGCGAGTATTCGACGCCGACCGGCGAGGTCGGCAGGACGCGGCGCTCGACCATCCCGTTGCGTTCGAGCCGGCGCAAGGTCTGCGTGAGGACGCGTTGCGTAACGCCGTCGAGGCGGCGCTTGATCTCGTTGAACCGGCGTGGTTCGACCAGAACCGCCATCACCATCATCGACCACTTGTCGGCGATCTGATCGAGGATGGGCCGGCTCGGACAGTCGGCCCGGAACACCACGTCGTGCTCGGCGATGGCCCGGTAGACGGCCTCAGAAGTGGCCATAGCGGTATCCTCCACGATCCCTGGGATGCCTGAAGTGCCTTATTGACGCAGGTCACAGCCGGTTTCACTGTAGGTATGCAACAGGAACCAGAATCCTGCCAGGTACCTAGGGGAAAAGCCATGGGCCACGACGCCTACCAGACCCTGCGCGTCAGCCGGAAGGATGCAGTCACACACGTCACGATCGACAACCCGCCGATCAACGTCCTCAGCGTCGGGGTCATGAGCGACCTGCGGCGCCTGCTCACCACGCTGGCCGGCGACGACACCGTACGCGTGATCGTGTTCGACAGCGCGGACCCCGACTTCTTCCTCGCCCACGTCGACATGACCATCACCCCGGACGCCCTCGCCGGACTCATGGCCGACCTGCCGGACGGCGTCAACGTCTTCCAGGCCGTCGGGGAGCAGCTGCGCCGCCAGCCTCAGGTAACCATCGTCAAGCTCGCCGGCAAGGCGCGCGGCGGCGGAGCCGAGTTCGTCGTAGCCGCGGACATGGCGTTCGCGGCGACCGGCACGGCCGGGCTCGGCCAGATCGAAGCCCTGATGGGCATCGTCCCGGGCGGCGGCGCCACGCAGTACCTCACCGAGCGCGTCGGCCGTAACCGCGCCTTGGAGATCGTGCTCGGCGCCGACCTGATGGACGCCGAGACTGCCGAGCGGTACGGCTGGGTCAACCGAGCCGTCCCTGCCGACCAGCTCGACGAGTTCGTCGACCGCCTCGCCGGTAACATCGCCGCGCTGCCCGGCAGCGTCGTCGCGGCAGCCAAGCGCACCATGGTCCTCCGCGATCATTCTGATGGTCTGGCGCGGGAGAACGACGCCTGGGCAGGGCTCGTATTCCGTCCGGCCACGGCACAGCTCATGGGCGCCGGACTGGCCAACGGCGCCCAGACCCGGGACGGCGAACAGGACCTCGAGGGTCTGTTCCGCCATCTCGCCGGGCAGTTGAATGACCACCCGTGACAAGTCGAATGCCTCCTCGGTGACAACCAGACTGCTTCGACTGTTCCGCTTCGCCAGCTCACGTGGCTCCGCAGGAGACAACTCCTGAGCTTCGGCTCACGTCAGCGGCCGAACAGTCACTAACGCCTGCGTACTCTGCTAGGGCCCCGCAACTGCCGTACCGCCGCTTTGCGCCCGGGGCGGGGCTGTGATCTGCATGTTGGTCCTGTCGAGCTGCCATCGGCCGGCCTGGTGAAGAGCGGGGAAGCAGCGTGCGTACCGACTGATGCGAACCGCGATCCACCGCAACTACGAACCCGGCGATCGGTTCATGACCCGCTTCGAGATCGGGCAGACTTTCGACATCGGCACCAAGGAGGCTGCGGCGGCAGTCCGCCAGCTGGTAGCCGAAGGCCACCGTGCGGTTCCTGGTCCTCCTGGGCATCAACCACTCTGACCAGATACCGTGTCTGGAGGTCACCGCCGGGGTGACATGCTTGCTTGTTCAGTCGGTTCTGCGGCGCTGCGCCTGCTGTTGCTTCAGGCGGCGGCGTGCCCACGCGCGTTTGGCCGGCCCTCTGGTGCTGGGCTTGGTTGCGTCGGTCTGCTCGAGGAGTGGGAGGTCGCCCTGCGCGAGCGAGCTGCCGGAACTGCTGGCGCTCTTGTAGCCGAGCAGTGCTGCGGCCTCGGGCCGGCAGGGGGTCCGTGCCATCCTCGGCACAGAACCGCAGGTAGTTCGCGACCGCCCGCCCGTACGCGTCGACCGTGTTGGGGGCTTGTCCGGTGTTCGCCATGAACTGTGGCCACCGCCGGGCCAGTTGGTGTTCTGCGGCAGTGGGGACTTGCCCCACGGAATGGGGGCCATGACCTGCGGAGCAGACCCGCCGTACGCTGTCCGCAGTTCGGTTTTCCGTGCGAGGTTCTCAGCGGTCGTTCACGGCGGCGTCGGGCGGCAGTACGTGACGTAGAGCATGTGGCGCCGGGATCGCACCGCTAACGCCGGTGCCGCCCGGCCAGCATCCTCTGCCTTTCCTCTGGAGGACTCTCGTGCAACCGAGCAACGAAGGTCTCCAGGATGTTGAGGATGGCGCTGTCTGACAGTCCCTGGAGCTCGCGCTCCTTGCGGACGAACGGCTCCAGGGCGGCCCACGTTTCGATGTACCGCCGGTGAAGCAGTGCGCTGACGAACCGCTCGTCCATGATGTCGAGATAGGCCAGGATCGCGTACAGCTGGAAGAAGTACCCGACATCGTAGATCTTCTTCTGCACGTCCTCATCAAGGCCTGAGATCCCGCCGTCGCTTGACAACCCGGGTAATTCGTCGCGAATGAAGGCGTAGTTGCGGTGGAACTCAAGCGAGCGGAACTCGGTCAGGAGCTCGATCAGCGGACCGACGTGGTTTCCGTGTCGCTGCGCCATGAACTGATTCTTGGCAAGCCATGAGGAAACGGCCAGCGCGAAGACGGATACCGCTATGGCTCCTATGTTGACCAACGTTGAGGTATCCACCGTGCCGTCCCGGTCAGCAGTTGTCGACGGTCAGTTGAGCCAGGAAATTGTGCAAGAAGGTATTCACGACGCCCGGGCACTGTAGATGCGGCCAGTGTCCGTCGCAGTACGGTCGCAGATCCGCAGTCGAGATCAGCGGATTCAGCGACTGCAACAGCGTCAGGTTGGTGTCCCTCTTGCTGCGGAGGTAGAGGGAGGGCACACGGCATCGGCGCCAGAGCAACTCGGGCTTGAACATGAGAATGTCGTGCCAGAGCGGCCGTACAACGTGTTCGGGGGCACGTTCCAACGCGTCGAAGACGAAGGCTCGCTCCTGTGCCGTCGCGGCGGTGCCCTCCCCCCACGCTGAGGCCATCGAGGCCATGAAGTAGCTCCGCCAGTCGTTGGTTTCCGATTCCCGGGCCCGGATTCTGTTTGCCTGCCGATCGGCTTCACCGATTGCGATGTTCGTATCGAGCACGACGACACCGTGCACAAGAGCAGGAAGGTCCACGGCGGTCTGCAGGGCAATGAGCCCGCCAGCGCTGTGCCCGACCAGAACGACACTGCGGTAACCCCGTGCACGTAGTTCACTGCCGACCGCTCTGGTCATCGACGCGATGGTGTACCGAGGGGCACACAATTCTGGTGACTCTCCATGTCCGGGCAAGTCCAGACTGAGCAGCTGTAAGCCAGGGTCAAGCCCTTCCAACTGCCGGACGAACTGCCCCCGCTCGCAGCCCAGTCCGTGGAGGAACACCACGGCCGGGCCCGCTCGCGGCATGGCGGCTTCGGGAGCGCGCTCCGTAGCCGCAAGCCGCAGGCTCGCGGTCGTCATCGGACAGGAAGTCATGGACTTTCCCTTCGTGTGGACCAACCCGGTCTGCTCCGCTGCGGAAGAGAGGGGAGAGTGTTCATCGGTGGGGCAGGAAACCACGGAGACTGCGAAGTCCGATGGACCGTAGGACGTCTTCGGCAGGCTTGCCGCTGGCATGGACATAGAAGCTTTCGAAGAACGGGCAGCAAGGTGCCTGCCTGGCCTCGCGTTCTGCTCGAATATAGGGCTCCAGAGTTACCCAGACCTGACTGATGCGGAAGTGGAAGATGCCCAAGGCGACACGGGAATCGACCATCCCCAGCGCGTACATGATGGCGATGTACTCATAAGTGAAGGCGACGTTGCGCGTCATGGAGCGGGCCGGTTCGGGTAGAGCGTCCATTCCGCCGTCCGGCGGATGGTCCCGAGCGAGCTGCGTCAACACGTACCGCTGGTCGCTCTGGAATTCTTTGTCACGGATGTTGCGCATGGCTACTTCAAGGACCCACGTCATGTCGCTCTCGGATCGTGCATGGCGCGTCTGCCGTACCGTGGCGAAACCCGAAAGTACCAAGGCGATCAGTGAGACGATCAGTGAAGCGGCGTTGTACATGGTGCCACCCGGTGCAGTGTTCGGACCTCGGTGCGCTGAGAATGCCAGCAAGGCATGTACGGAGAGCAGTTGCTGGCAGTGAACCCAGCGCGGGACTGGCAGTAGTGTGAACCCCGTCGAAGTCCTCAACAAGGGTGCCTCGTACGGCCGTTGACTGGAGCGACAGAAGGGCCTCCAGATGCGTTCGGCAGGGCGTTACAGCGAAGCGCCCAGGGCCTTGGAGGAGTGGGACGGTTTCGTGTATGTCCCTGTCGGCACTGCCCCCGGCCTCGCAGCAGCCACGGCCTGGGGCCACGGGCCCGACTCCCACGAACCGACCGATCAGGAGTAGGGCCCCGGTGGAGGCGCCCGGCGGCGTCGGAGGCACTTGGCCAATGCTGCCGTCGCCGGGCTCGGGATCAGAACGGGTAGGTGACCGTCTTTGAGCCCGGGGTGATCTCATGGAGGTGAGGGCCCATGCCTGTCGTGTCCCGGACTACAGCCGATGGGCCCGCCGGTGGGCAATCAGCGGATCAGTTCCTGGTGATGAGCAGGTTCAGCCGTTTCGCCTCACCGTGGACGTCCACGACGGCGGGCCTGCCGCTTGGAGGCGGGCGGGCCCCGTCGTGGCTCTGCTCAGTAGCGGGACTCGACCCACCAGGCGATCAGGTGCCCGCGACCCGGACTCGTTCAAGTTCACGCTGACCCAACTCCTTTGCGCGATTTTGCTCGATGAGCCGATGGGTTGGGACCCGAACGGCCTTGCCCAACTCGTCGACCACACGCTGAGAGGGGCGGCGCAACGACCGGCCTGCGGCGAGCTACCGCGCATCGAACCCCAGGCAGTCGAGGCCCTCAGCCAACGGGCGGGTCATGTCCCGCTGGGTGGTGTAGTCACGGCGGCTGTTTTGCTTCCGGTTGTGGGGGCGATC
>NZ_BMTR01000077.1 GCF_014649775.1 Streptomyces longisporoflavus
CAGCGCCCAGGCCCAGCCGAGGTCTCCCGGATGAAGTTGCAGCGGCGTGCGGTCGTCCTGCCATACGCGGAGGGCATCCACGACCCCGGTCAGTCCGTCGACGCCGGGCTCGTTCAGAACGATCGTCATGTCCCGCATCTCGCATCGTCGCGGCGACCGGCCATACCTGGTTTTACTCGGCCAGTCAGAGAGCCAGGACACGCATTGGTCCTCCTCGCTGTCGATGGTTCGTCGGTAATCGGGGTGGTCCATGTCCCCTTGAACAACTGCGTGGACTGGCAGCCAACTTGGCGTCGAAGCCTGACTCCTGGGCGGAACGCGTCGACTCACACTGAGGTCCTCGAACAACCGGGACCGGATCAGGGTGATGAAGTGGGACCGCACGCGCATCGTGAGTTCGCATCATTGATGCGGTAGGCGTGAGTCCCTGACCCGAAGCCCCGTAGTGCAGTGAGACGGTATCCGGAGGGAGAGTTCGGGGAGCAGGACGTGCTTCAGCTGGTCTCCGGCAAGTTGGTTGAGGGTGCTGCAGGTTGCGTGAGAAGTCCTTTGCGGCGGTGCCGTTCAAGTCTCGGATCGCCTTGTGCGGGCGGTGTTGTCCGGGTCGCCGATTGGCACCGGGGATTTTCGGTCAGGTTCGGGCCGGTGGCGGTTTCGCTCTCTGCAACGGGGGCGTGGGGAGGCTTTCGTTCCGCACTGTCTGAGGGTTTTTGCCCGCGTGGAGGGGAGGGGCCGGTTCCTTCATGTGTGGCATGGAGGTTCTGGGGAACAGGCCCGCGAGTTGTGGCGAGAGTGTGTCAATTTGTGTGCCTCCCGTGACCGTTGGGGTCTGCGGGATGTGACTTCCTGTGGGGGGAAGCCTTGATACATCGCACCTGGGGTGCGCGTCTTTCGCGTGCCCGGAAGAGATCCAGCCTGGCCTCGGCGGCAATTCTGGCCTCCGGCGCCCTGACGCTGTCCCTGCTGCCGGCCGCGGGCGTTGCCGCGGCGGCGGATGAGCCAGGATCGGCATGGGGCAAGGACGCCCCGACGTTCACGATGCCGCCGGTCAAGGTCGGTTCGAACGAGCCTGTGGTGCCGCAGGCCGAGCGCACGCCCTCGGATGAGGTGGCCGCGTGGCGGGCTGAGCAGAAGAAGCGCGCCCAGGGCGGTGAGGAGGCCGGCCGCTCCGGCCGTGCGGCGCCCAGCGATTACGTGCCCGAGGGGCAGGGCGACGTGCCCTGGCACAAGATCAGCAACTTCGCGATCACCGATGCCCTGACCGCCCGGGTCGACTACTCGACCGGCAACCTCATGCTGACCGCCACCGACTTCCAGATCGCCGGCGTGGGCCAGAACCTGAGCCTGTCACGCACCTACAACTCCCTCGATGCCCCGTGGGGGAAGGTCTCCCAGAGGTGGTGGCAGCAGTACGAGCGCTACCTGCAGGTCCTGGACGGTGAGGTCGTCCTCTACGACGCCTCGGGCGACAGCCTGCGCTTCGCCGAAAAGGCGGACGGGACCTTCACGACGCCCAAGGGCTACTCAAAGGAACTGAAGAAGAACGCGGACGGCACCTATACGGTCACGAACTGGAAGGCGCACTCGAAGGACACCTACAACGAGCACGGCACTCTGACCAAGGTCACGGACAAGAACAAGGGTGTCATCACCGTCACCCAGCACGACGAGGGCAGCGAGCACAAGGGCTTCAAGCTGACCGAGACGCGCTCCGGCCGGTGGATCGACCTGCTCAAGACCGATGCCTCGCAGTGGCAGGCCAAGGACAACTCCGGCCGCACCGCCGTCTTCGACCTCGACCCCGCCGGCAACCTGCACAAGACCACCAACGCCGAGGGCAAGACCACCACGTTCGACTACGACGACTCACGCCGCCTGACAAAGATCACCACGGCGGAGGGCCGGGTCACGGTCTTCACCTACGACAGCGCCAACCGCGTCACCTCCATGCTGCGCGCCACCGAGTTCAACGGCTCCGGCCACACCGGGCCCACCTGGACGTACGAGTACGACGCGACCTCGCCCACTGCGGCGGGCACAACCAAGGTCACCGATCCTGAAGAGCACGCCACCCGCTACAAACACGACGGCGACGGCCAGGTCGAGGAAGTCACCGACGCCCTGGGGCACAAGCGCTCAACGAAGTTCGACGCGAACCACAACGTGGACACGGCCACTGATGCGATGGGCTCGGGGACGACCCCCGGCAACGTGTCCGACTACGGGTTCAGCGCCCGCAACAACCTGGAGAGCATGGAGTCGCCGACGGGCGGGAAGTCGGTCGCCAGCTGGCAGACGATTGCGGGCGGAGACGTGCCCAAGGATTCCACCAACGCCGACGGTGAGAAGACCAGCTACACCTACGACACGGCGGGCAACACCAAGTCGGTGGCGCAGACCGGCACCGGCGGAGGGAGCGTCTCGTTCACGTACAACCCCGCGACGCCCAACTGTGGCGGGTTCGAGGGCCAGCGGTGTGCGGCCGAGACGAAGATGTCCGCCTCCAAGACCGTCAAGACGTCCTTCACCTACGACGACAAGGGTGATCTGCGTAAGGTGACTCCGCCCAAGCCCTTGGGGGAGAGCACGTACACGTACGACAGCCTGGGTCGCACCGAAACCCTCACCGACGGCCGGGGCATCAAGAAGGTCTTCACCTACGACCACCTCGACCGGATCAAGACCGTCTCCACCACCAATGACACGGTGCGCTACTTCTACGACGACGACGGCAACCTCCGTCAGCGCGACGACAACACCGGGACCGTCAAGTACCAGTTCGACCCACTGCAGCGTGAAACCGTCCGCACCCTGCAGGACGGCTCGCAAACGCTGCTGGCCTACACCCCTGCGGGCAATGTGGACTTCTACCAGGACCCGGCCGGGAAGGTCGACTACACCTGGAACGAGGTCAACAAGCTCAAGGAACTGAAGGACCCCCAGGGCCGGGTGACGACGTACAAGTACAACAACAACGACGTCCGCACCGAGACCGCATATCCCGGCGGCACGGTGCAGAAGGTCGACGTCGACAAGTCCAGCCGCCCTCAGAAGATCACGGCCACGTCCAGCAAGGGCACCCTGGTCGACCTCGCCTACACCTACGGCTACGGGACCGACGCCAAGACCGACGGCGACAAGATCCGCACCAGCACAGACGCCGTGGCAGGGACCAAGACGACCTACAGCTATGACGGGGCGGGACGCTTCTCCTATGCGGCGGAGAACAAGGGCTCCACGCTGAACGAGTCCTGGCAGTACTGCTACGACCTCGCAGGCAACCTCACCAGCCAGGGCACCGAGAAAGGCTGCCCACGCGGCACCACCTACACCGTCAACGACGCCCAGCAGATCACCGCGAAGAACGGCTCGTCCACCAACTGGTCCTACGACCAGGAGGGCCACGAGACGGCCGCGGCTTCGACACCGGAGGGGACCCGGACGGGCGAGAAGTGGTCGGATCACAGCCAGCTCACCTCGCTGACCGTCAGCGGCAAGACATACGCCGGGCAGTACGGTTCGACCGACCAGAGCGAGCGCATCAAGCTGGGCGACACCTATTTCCACAACGGGCCGATCGGCCTGTCGGCCACGTCAACTGCGGGTGTGGACACGGGCTTCAACCGGGAACCGGGGGGCACACTCAACTCCATGACCCGGGACGGCAAGGCGTACTACTACCTCACCGACGCCCTCGGCTCCGTCGTCGCCACGGCAGACGAGTCCGGCGCGAAGGTGAATACGTACTCCTACAGCCCTCGCGGCGTCACCCGCTCATCGAGCAGCGAAAAGATCGCCCAGCCCTACCGGTTCGCCGCCGGCTACCAGGATCCCACCGGGCTGTACCACCTCTCCGCCCGCTACTACGACCCCAACATCGGCCGCTTCAACAGCCCCGACCCCTCCGGCCAAGAGCAGAATCCCTACCTCTACGCCGAAGGCGATCCCGTCAACCGCATCGACCCCAATGGACTGGCGAGCTGGAGCATTGGAGGAGAGGTGTGTCTCGGCGTATGCATCGGAGGAGGCTACTCAAAGGATGACTCGGGCAACAGCGGCGGGTTCCTCAAGATCGGAGTCGGTACGCCGGGTGTAGGCGGCGGTGTCGAGGGATCGACCGGAGGTGCCGACCCTGGCCCGTCGGCATACGGCAACTGCGCGGCTGGATATGCATCGGCTGGCGGTCAGATTGGTCGCGGCGACAGAGGCAATCCTTCGTTTGCCGGCAGCGCTGGACTTGGCACATACGCCTCAACACCGACGTGTAGTGGCGGGCTACAAGTGCAGTTCTAGTCCGGAGCCCCGCTTGCAGAAGCTCGATCCGTAAAACGAGAGGAGAGATTGTGCGGGTGTTCCTTGCGGTCTTTGCTTTCATCGTAGGAATTACGCTGATAGCAACGAGAAAGAAGTTTGGGCAGAAAGCGGTCAATCAGCGGAATTTCTTCGGCCGGGCTAATGCTGCCGCCGGGGAAGGGGCGGCCCGATCGGGCCCTCTGATCATCGGATGCTTCATGATTCTCATGGGTGTGCTAGTCGCCACTGGGCTGGTAGATCCCGAATAGAAGACGGCAGCAGGTTGGCCTGGCCGATGGTCCCTTGGTCTTGCATAAGCGGCGCTCCGTCTACGGATGCAGTCCGCTTATGCAAGATGGACATCCTGGGCCTGGGTGCCCATCCTCTGCGTCGGCACGCTGCTGGCCGACGAGTACAAAGAGCGCAAAGAGGCCCCCGTTCCTCTTCTCCGCCCGCTACTACGACCCCAACATCGGCCGCTTCAACAGCCCCGACCCCTCCGGCCAAGAGGAAAACCCTGACCTCTACGCCGAAGGCGACCCCGTCAACCGCATCGACCCGACGGATCTCAAGAGTTGGCTCGACAAGGGCTTGGACCAATGCCGTGACTCTGTTGGTGATCTTGTCGGGGTGGTGACGACGGTCGCTGGTGGTGGTTGGCTGGTTTGTGGCGGGGCGGTCTCGGTTTTGAGGCGGTGGACGGTGTCGATGCGTCCGGCAAGTTTCCAGCGGATTCCCCCGATGACGGTCCGGACGGCGTGGGCGGCGTGTCCGAAGGGGACGTCGGTGATGCTGATGCGCGACCGGCTGGATGTGGTCTTCGCCGACGAGGACTTCGCTCATCTGTATCCCGTCAATGGCCGGCCGGGCTTCTCGCCGGGTCAGTTGGCGCTGGTGTCGGTGCTGCAGTTCGCCGAAAACCTCTCGGACCGTGCGGCGGCGGATGCAGTGCGCACGAGGATCGACTGGAAGTACGGCCTTGGCCTGGAGCTGGACGATCCGGGGTTCGACTATTCGCTGCTCAGTGAGTTCCGGGCCCGGCTGGCCGAGGGCAACCGGGCGGATCAACTGCTGCAGTTGATGTTGGACCGCCTGGTGGCGGCCGGGTTGCTCAAGGGGCGGGGCCGACAGCGTACGGATGCCACTCATGTCCTGGCGGCGGTACGGCGGTTGAGCCGGCTGGAGCTGGCGGGCGAGAGCGTTCGGGCTGCACTGGAGGAGATCTCCGAGGCCGACTCCGACTGGTTGCTGCCGCTGATCGAGCCCGCGTGGGCCAAGCGGTACGGCAGAAAGGTCGAGATCGGGAAAGTGCCGGGCGGCAAGGCAGCGGTGCGCGGACGTGCCGAAGAGTTCGGCCGGGACGGGCAGAAACTTCTCACCGCCGCCCTGGCCTCCGACGCCCCGCCCCGTCTGCGGATGCTGCGACAGATGGAGATCCTGCGACAGGTCTGGATCCACCAGTACTACTGGGATCGCGAGGGGCAACTGCGCTGGCGGGAGGGCACTGCTCTGCCGCCGGCCTCACTGCGGTTCGACTCCCCTTATGACACGGACGCGCACTACTGCGTCAAACGCGATGTCGAGTGGAGCGGATACCGGGTTCATTTCACCGAGTCATGTGATCAGGACCTGCCGCACCTGGTGACGCATGTGGCCACCACCATTGCTCCTGTCCAGGACGGGCAGCTGACCGAGAAGATCCACGACGACCTCGCTGTCCGCCGCCTCGCACCGGCCGAGCACGTCGTGGACACCGCCTACCTGACTCCCGCCCACGTCAAGCGCGCCCAGCGCGTCCACGGCATCACGCTGCTCGGCCCGATCCTCGCCGACAACAGCCGCCAGGCCAAAGCAGGCTCGGGCTTCGACAAGGCCGCCTTCACCATCGACTGGGACAACGAGCAGGCCATCTGCCCACGCGGCGCGACAAGTGCGTCCTGGAACAAGCTGAATGTCTCCGGCCATACCTACCTTCAGGCCCACTTCGCCGAGAGTGACTGCCGACCCTGCCCAGACCGCGCCCAGTGCACCTCCTCGGCCACCCGCTCCCGCTCCGTCGCAGTCCTGCCGCGGGCACTGCACGAGATCCAGACGCGCAGCCGACTCGACCAGCAGACCGATCAGTGGCAGCGCCGGTACGCCATCCGCGCCGGCATCGAGGCCACCCTCTCGCAGAACGTACGAGCTCACGGCCTGCGCAGAAGCCGCTATCGAGGTCTGACCCGCACTCACGTGCAGCACGTCCTGACCGCCATGGCCTGCAACCTCAGCCGTCTCGCCGACTGGTACGACCCCACCCCATCGGGCCGCGGGGCACCTCACTTCCGAACTCTCTGCACCACAGCCGGATTCGCCAGCACCTGACCGACCAAGATCACCAACAGAGTCATGCCGTTGCTTTAGTTTGCGGGCGTAGGCTGCTCGGTAGTGCCCACCGGGGGTGGAACGTCGCCAAGCCCTGACCCCACCAGGAAGGACGCTGACACCCATGCACCCCGCCGTTGCACGCCTTACCGAACTCATTGCCCCTCCCGGCCCTCGCCGCGCACGCGACTGGGCCGTCGTGGAGCAGCAGCTTGGCAGCGCCCTGCCGCAGGACTACAAGGACCTCGTCGAGGTCTACGGGGGCGGACTCTTCGACGAGGAGATCTGGCTCCTGGACCCCGAGTGCCCTGACAAGGACTACAACCTTGTTGACGAGGCCAAGTCACGTGCGGAGATCCTGCGGAACTTGTGGGAGACCGAGCCCAAACCGCCGCAGCTACTGGAAGGCGACGGGGCCGAGGTGCTGCCGTGGGCCTACATCGAGGGCAGCGGCGCCATGCTGTACTGGCTGCGTCGACCCGGGCAGAAGCCGGAGGAGTGGACCACTCTGTTCAACGAGGGTCGAGGGCCGGAATGGGAATACCATCCCCGCTCCTGCGCGGATTTCCTCATCCGTGCTCTTACCGGAGAAGCCAACACCGTCTATTTCGACGAGTTCCCCCCTGAGGAGCATGAGTTCGAATCCAATGACGAGCTTCTCTGAACGTGACGAAGCTGCATCACACGGGTGGCGGCGGTGGGCCGGTCTGCTGGGCTTATCGAGTGGTGTCTGACCGTCAGCTTCAGGGTGAGCCGGAGGACCGGTGCGGCGAGCCGCACCCGGAGTCGCGGAGTGTCTCGCCATGCTCGACCAGATCGCCTTCCACCCCCTGGACCTCGCCGCATCCGGCTGGCCCTGTCCGCTGGGCTGGTCCCACACCCGTCACGTGGCCCAGCCCAGCCCGGCCTGGGCGCCCGGACGGCGCCCGCGTCGTCACCACGACGCCCGGAGACTGGGAGAGTGCCGGGGTCCG
>NZ_BMTR01000078.1 GCF_014649775.1 Streptomyces longisporoflavus
TCCAGCTCGTCCTCGACAGTGTCCCGCTGCCCTGGCAGCAGACCGACCTGAGCCACCTCCCCGAAGAGGACCGGGCAGCGGCGCTGGAACAGCTCCTCGCCGACGACCGCGCCACCCACTTCGACCTGACCGCGCCGCCCCTGCTTCGCATGACCCTGGTGACCATGAGCCCCGACCGGGCCGAACTGGTCTTCACCGCCCACCACGTCCTGTTCGACGGCTGGTCGGTCCCCCTCCTCATGGAGGACCTGCTCAGGCTGTACGGCTGCGGCGGAGACCTCGCGGCCCTGCCGAAGGTGCGCGGCTACCGGGACTTCCTGTCCTGGCTGGCCCGGCAGGACCACGACGCGGCCGCCCGCGCCTGGGCCGGAGAACTCGACGGACTCGACGAACCCACCCTGCTCGCCCCCAACGCACGGTCCGCCGACTCCGAGCACATCGGCCAGGTCGACGTGCCGCTGTCACCGCAGACCGCCCGCGAACTCAGCCGGTACGCGGCCGAGGCGGGCATCACCCTGAACACCCTGGTCCAGGGGGCCTGGGCGATCGTCCTCGGCGAGCTGACCGGGCGCCAGGACGTCGTGTTCGGCGTGACGGTGTCCGGCCGTCCGCCCGCCGTCCCGGACATCGACACCATGGTCGGCCTGTTCATCAACACCCTGCCCGTACGCGTGACATGCTCGCCCGCGGACACCTTCCGCGAACTGCTGACGCGGCTCCAGGGCCGCCAGGCCGTGTTGCTCGACCACCACCACTACGGCCTCGCGCAACTCCAGCAGGACACCGGCCTGAGTACCCTGTTCGACACGGTCGTCGTCTTCGAGTCGTTCCCGATCGACCATGCGGGGCTCGGCGACGCCAACACCGAGGCGGGCGTGGCGATCACCGGCCTCACGCCGTTCAGCGGCACCCACTACCCGCTGACCGTGACGGCCGACGCCGACCCGCAGCTGCGCATCGCCCTGCAGTACCAGCACCATCTCTTCGACCACGCCACCGTGGAGGCCATCGCCGCCCGCTGCCTGCGGGTGCTGCTCCAGGCCGTCGAGAACCCGGAGATCCGCGTCGCGCAGCTCGACGTCCTCGAACCGGCCGAGCGGACCAGGGTCGTGTCCGAATGGAACGACACCGCCCACACCACGACCGCCGCGGCCGGCACCCTCGCCGCGGCGTTCGAGGCCCGGGTGGAGCGCGGCCCGCAGCGCGTCGCCCTCGTCTTCGACAAGGACACGCTCACCTACGCCGACTTCAACGCGCGCGCCAACCGCCTCGCCCACTGGCTGATCGAACGGGGTGCCGGTCCCGAGCGGCTCGTCGCGATCCGGATGCCGCGCTCCTTCGATCTGCTCACCGCGATCTACGGCGTGCTCAAGGCGGGAGCCGCCTATCTGCCGATCGAGACCGACCTGCCCGGCGAGCGGGTCGAGCACATGCTCGCCGACAGCAAGCCCCTCCTCGTCCTGGAGGAACTCCCGGACCTGTCGGGACAGCCGGAGTCGAATCCCGGCGTCGATGTGCACGAGGACCACGTCGCCTACGTGATCTACACCTCGGGGTCGACCGGGAAGCCCAAGGGCGTTGCCGTCTCCCACCGTTCGATCACGAACCGGCTCGCCTGGGGCCACGATCGCTACGGCATGGACGAGAGCGGCCGGATGCTCCTGAAGACATCCGTCGGCTTCGACGTGTCGGTGCCCGAGCTGTTCTGGCCGCTCCAGGTCGGCGCGGGCATCGTGATCGCCCGGCCCGACGGGCAGAAGGACTCCGGGTACCTGGCCGCGCTGATCCGGGACCAGCAGGTCACCGACGCCGACTTCGCGCCGTCCATGCTGGCGGCGTTCCTCTCCGAGCCGACCGCGGCCCAATGCACCAGCCTGCGCCGCGTGGAGGCCGCGGGCGAGGCGCTGCCGCCGGAGCTCGCCGAGCGCTTCGCGCGCACGCTCCCCGGCGCCCGTCTGCACAATCTCTACGGCCCCACCGAGGCCGCGGTCGAGGTCACGGCCCATGAGTGCCGCGAGGAGCCCGGCGCCACGAGCGTGCCGATAGGCGCACCCGTATGGAACACCCAGGTCTACGTCCTGGACTCCGCGCTGCGGCCGGTGCCCCCGGGGGTGCCCGGAGAGCTCTACCTCGCGGGCGTCCAGCTCGCCCGTGGCTACCTCAACCGTCCCGGCCTGACCGCCGAACGCTTCCTGGCCAGCCCCTTCACTCCCGGTGCGCGCATGTACCGCACCGGCGACCTGGTCAAGTGGCGGCCCGACGGCGTCCTCGACTACCTCGGCCGGGTCGACTTCCAGGTCAAGGTGCGCGGCTTCCGCATCGAGCCCGGAGACATCGAGGCGGCCCTTGCCTCGCACCCCGGCGTGGACCAGGCCGTGGTGATCACCCGCGAGGACCGGCCCGGCGACCAGCGCATCGTGGGATATGTGGTGCCTGCCCCCGCCGGTTCGGCCACCGCCCGTGAGGCGGAGCAGGTCGACGAGTGGCAGCAGGTGTACGACGAGGCGTACGCCGCCTCCGGCCGGGCGGCCTGGGGCGAGGACTTCACCGGCTGGAACTCCAGCTACACCGGTGAGCCGATCCCGCTGGCGGAGATGCGGGCCTGGCGGGACGCCGCCGTCGAGCAGATCCTCGGCCAGGCCCCGCGGCGGGTTCTCGAACTGGGCGTCGGCTCGGGGCTGCTGCTCTGCCACATCGTGCCCGACGTCGCGGAGTACTGGGGTACGGACTTCTCGGCGCCCGTGATCGAGCAGCTCAAGGACCAGGTGGACAGGGCCGGTTACACCGAGCGGGTCCGGCTGCGGGTGCAGCCCGCCGACGATGTGTCGGGGCTGCCGCCCGAGTACTTCGACACCGTCGTCATCAACTCGGTGGCGCAGTACTTCCCCGACGCCGACTATCTGGACCGGGTGCTGCGCCAGGCCTTCGCGCTGCTGGCCCCCGGCGGCCGCATCGTGATCGGCGACGTGCGCCACGCGGGCTCGCTGAGCCTGCTGAAGACAGCGGTCCACCGCACCCGGCACCCGGAGGCGTCGGCGTCCGTGATCCGCACTGCCGTCGCCCGGGCGGTCCTGGTCGAGAAGGAACTGGTCCTCGACCCGGAGTGGTTCACGCGCTGGGCCGACGGACACGGCGCCGCCGGCGTGGACGTACACCTCAAGCCAGGCCGTGCCCACAACGAACTGACCCGGCACCGCTACGAAGTGGTGCTGCACAAGGCACCCGTGGACACCGTCTCGCTGACCGGCATCCCGGCGGTCGCATGGGGCCGCCGGGTGGACGACTTCACCGGCCTCGACGAGGTGGTCGAGGAGCACGGGACGACGCCGGTACGCATCACCCGGATCCCCAACGCCCGGCTCTCCGGTGAGGTCGCCACCGCCACAGCCGTCGCGGCCGTCGTCTCACCGGTGGCCGGACTCCCGCCCCTGGACCCGCACGACCTGCGGGCATGGGCCGACCGGCGCGGTTTCGGACTGCTGCTCACCCCCACAGCAGGGGTGCCCGAGTGCTTCGACGCGGTGGTCCTACCCGCGGGCACCGAAGCCGGACGGACCTACTCCGGCGGGTTCACACCCACCGGGCGACCCGAGCGGACGCTGGTGAACGACCCGGCCGGTGCCCGGCAGATCGGCGTCCTCGTCTCCGGGCTGCGCGACCACGCGCTGGAGCGGCTGCCGGAGTACATGGTGCCCGCGGCCGTGGTCGCGATCGCCGAGGTGCCCCTGACCCCGAACGGCAAGCTGGACCGGCAGGCGCTGCCCGTGCCCGACTACGCCGGTGCGGCGACGGGCCGGCCGCCGCGGACCCCGCAGGAAGAGGTGCTGTGCGCGCTGTTCGCCGAGGTTCTCGGCCTCGACCGGGTGGGCATCGACGACGACTTCTTCGCCCTGGGCGGGCATTCGCTCCTCGCCACCCGGCTGATCAGCCGGATCCGCGCCGAGCTGGGCGCCGAGGTCCCGATCCGTGCGGTCTTCGACGGCCCCACCGTCGTGGAACTGGTCGAGCGGATCGCCCCGGGAGCGCGGACCCGCTCCCCGCTGCGCCGGGCGGCACAGCGGCCGGAGCAACCGCCGCTGTCCTTCGCGCAGCGCCGCCTGTGGTTCATCGACCGGTTCGAAGGCCCGTCGGCGACGTACAACATCCCCTTCGTACTGCGGCTCACCGGCGCCCTTGACGTGGCGGCGCTGGACAAGGCGGTACGGGACATCGTGTCCCGGCACGAGATCCTGCGGACCCTGATCGCCGAGTCCGGTGACGGAGTGCCGTATCAGCGGGTGCTGCCCGCTGAGCCGGCGCCGGTCGCCCTGCACGTCGTGGAATCCGCTCCGGACGCGGTGACGGACGCCGTGGCGGCGGCCGCGGCCCGGCCATTCGACCTGGCCACGGAGATACCGCTGCGGGTGACCGTGGTGCGGAGCGCCGCCGACGAGCACGTACTGGTCCTCGTGGTCCACCACATCGCCGGGGACGGCGAGTCGATGGGCCCGCTGGCGCGCGACCTGGGCACGGCCTACGCCGCCCGGCGCCGCGGCACGCGACCCGACTGGCCCGAGCCGCCGGTCAGCTACGTCGACTACACGCTGTGGCAGCGGGAACTGCTCGCCGACGAGTCCGACCCCGACGGCGTCCTCGCCACACAGCTGCGGTACTGGCAGAACGAACTGACCGGCGCGCCGCAGCCGTTGCAGCTGCCGACGGACCGCCCCCGGCCGCCTGCGGCGAGCCACCGCGGTGATCTGGTGGCCTTCGAGCTCGATCCGGACCTGGTCGCCGCCGTGGAAGAACTCGCCCGCGCGCAGGGCGCGACGGTGTCGATGGTCCTCCAGTCGGCGGTGGCGGTGCTGCTGCACCACCTGGGCGGCGGCGAGGACATCACCGTCGGGTCCCCGATCGCCGGCCGCACCGACGCCGCGCTCGCGGAGCTGGTGGGCTTCTTCGTCAACACCTGGGTGCTGCGCGCCGACCTGTCCGGAAACCCGAGCTTCGAACAATTCCTCGGCCAGGTGCGGGAAAAGGCCCTGGCCGCCTACGAGAACCAGGACGCCCCCTTCGAGCGTCTGGTGGAGCTGCTCAACCCCGACCGCTCCACGGCCTACCATCCGCTGTTCCAGGTGATGTTCGCGTGGCAGAACATGGCCCGCGAGGACTTCGCGCTGGACGGCCTGCGCGTGGACCTGGAGCACCTGGCCACCGACACCGCCAAGTTCGACCTGTTCTTCAACATGGCCGACATCCCCGGCCTCGGCGTGATCGGTCACCTCGAGTACGCGACGGACCTCTTCGACCGTGCCACGGTAGAGGCCCTCGCGGCCCGGTTCGCCCGGGTCCTGCGCCAACTGGTCTTCAGCCCCGGCCGGCCGATCGGGGCGGTCGTGGACACGCTGGAAGCGGCCGAACGCGAGCTGGTGATCCACCGGTTCAACGACACGGCGACGCCGACGCCTGAGGTCACGATCCCCGGGCTGTTCGAGCGGCAGGCAGCCGCCACCCCGGACGGGGTGGCGGTCATCTCCGGCGCACAAAGCCTCACCTACCGTGAGCTGAACGCGCACGCGGACCGGCTGGCGGCCGGCCTTGCGGCACACGGAGTGGGCCCGGAGACGGTGGTGGGAGTCGCGCTGCCGCGGACGGCCGACCTGATCACGGCGCTTCTCGCCGTGCTGAAGGCGGGCGGCGCGTATCTGCCGGTCGACCCCAAGTACCCCAGCGCACGACTCGACTTCATCGTGTCGGACGCCCGCCCCCGGCTGTTCCTGACGAGCCCGGAAAGCGTCGGAGTGCTGCCGGACGACGGAACTCCGCGACTGTTCATCGGCGATGCCGAGACGACGGGAAGCCATGCCGGACGGACGCCGGTGCGGTCGCGGCCGCACAACGCGGCGTACGTGATGTACACCTCCGGTTCGACCGGCACACCCAAGGGCGTGACCATCACCCACCACGACGTCGTCAACGGCGTGCTGCGGCTCGCCGAGCGGGCCGGCATCGAGGCGGGCTCGCGAGTGGTCGCCGGCACCTCGGTGAACTTCGACGTCTCCGTCTTCGAAATCTTCACCACGCTGGCGCACGGAGGCTGCGTCGACATCGTCCGCGACGTGATGGAGCTGGCGGAGCGCGACAACCGGCGGGGCGGTGTGATCAGTACCGTGCCGTCCGTCTTCGCCGAACTGATCGACGACATCGCCGGGACCCTCGACGTGGAAGCCGTCGTCTTCGGTGGAGAAGCCCTGCCCGCGTCCCTGGTGGACCGCGTGCGCGAAGCCTTCCCCGGTGTGCGGGTGGTCAACGCCTATGGACAGACGGAGAGCTTCTACGCGACGGCGTGCGTGTTGGCGTCGGGCGATGAGCGGGGCGGGTCGGGCAGTACGCCGATCGGTTCGCCGCTGGGGAACATGCGCGCGTATGTGCTGAGTCCCGGGCTTGTTCCGGTCCCGCCGGGCGTGGTCGGGGAGTTGTATGTCGCGGGGCATGTGGCGCGCGGATATCACGGTCGCGCGGGCCTGACGGCGGAGCGGTTCGTGCCGGATCCGTTCGGTGGGTCCGGCGCGCGGATGTATCGCACCGGTGACCTGGCCCGGTGGAACGCCGACGGGCAGTTGGAGTACGCCGGGCGCGACGACGCGCAGGTGAAGGTGCGCGGCTTCCGTATCGAACCGGGCGAGGTGGAGGCAGCGCTCGCCGCGCACCCCGGTGTGTCCCGGGCCGTGGTCGTCACTCGCATGGGGCGCGGCGTGAAGCAGTTGGTCGGCTATGTCGTCCCCGCAGGAGCGGATGATGTCACCGACGGCGCGGAGGGCCTGAGCGACGACGCCCTCGACCTCACCAGCGGTGTCGACACCGCCGAGTTGCGGCGTTTTGTGGCGGGGCGGCTGCCGGAGTTCATGGTGCCCTCGGTCCTGGTGATGCTGGACCGGCTGCCGCT
>NZ_BMTR01000079.1 GCF_014649775.1 Streptomyces longisporoflavus
ATCATCTGCTTGAGGCGACTTCGAACCTCATTCTGAAACCGTCAGTAAGGGACTTGCTGGCCCTCCCACCGAAGACTGCGCCGATCGGAGGCAGATGGCCGGTGCAGATCGCGCACCCCTTCTCCGGAAGACAGAGGCGGCAGGGCGCACTGCTGGCCAGACATCCCGACGAGGCGTTCCGGCTGCTCCGCGACGAGGCAGACCACCGGCCCGGCCCAAGTGGCCGCTTGCGCCGAGCCCGTGGGTGACAGCGGCGTAGCCGCGGTCCACCGCGGTGAGCGCGCTGGAGTCGGCTGCGGAGTACGGCAGCAGGGCCCGGACCGCGCGTCGCGGTCCGGGCCCTGCCATGTGCGGCGCCGCCCCGGGCGGCGCTGCGTCAGCTCTGTGCGGTGTCGTTACCCGTCTGCCCGGCGTCTTCGGTCGCGCCGTCCGCGGACGCGCCTGTCTTCTCGCGCATCTTGCGCACCAGCTCCGCCTTCTGATCGGCGGCACTCTGGCGGTCGAGGTTGCGGTGCGGACCGTTGTTCTGCCGTTCGGCGCGGGACAGCTTCTTGCGCTGACCGCCGCCCATGCCCACGGGGTTGTTGATGTTCTTGCTCACGGGTTCTCCCGGAATGGTGTGAAGTGATCTACGGATTCATCGGTGGGGGACGGGGCGCGGCGACATCGCAGGATGTCAGCGGGGGCCCGTCACGCTCTCACTCGTAAATCGGCCTCTGGAAGAACATGACCACGACAGTACCCGGTTCCGACGACTCCGCCCACCAAGTTCTGGCCGTCCCGGCGTCGGCCGGGACCCTGGCGAGCGCCCGCGGCTACGCCTACGTCTACGCCAGGACGGGAAGCGATACGAGGCCGCGGACGAGACGCGTGCGGCGCCGGCGCAGTTCTTCCGCCGGCACGGCAAGTCGGATTCCGGGACATCGAGTCAGCACCGCTCGCAGCGCGATCTCCATCTCTGCCCTTGCCAGGGGAGCGCCGAGGCAGCGGTGGACGCCATGGCCGAAGCCGAGGTGCGCAGCGGCCTCGCGGTCCAGGTCGAGCACGCCCGGCGCCGCGAAGCGTGCCGGGTCCCGGTTGGCTTCCCCCAGCGCGACCAGTACCGGAACCCCGGCCGGGATATCCGTTCCGCCCAGGGAGATGGCCTCCGTACTGAAGCGGAAGGTCGCCGTACTGACAGGGGAGTCGAACCGGAGCAGTTCGTCCAGTGCGGAAGCGATGGCGTCCGGATCTCGGCGGAGGCGTTCCAGTTCGGTCGGGTGCTGGAGCAGTGCCAGGACGGCGTTGCCGATCGCGTTGGTGGTGGTCTCGTGTCCGGCAACCAGCAGCAGCACGGCCAGGGACACCAGCTCGTCCTCGCTCAGGTGGTCGTCTCCGTCGCGAGCCGCGATGAGCCGGTCAAGAAGGGTGCCGCCGGGGGCGCGGCGCTTGGCGGTGATGAGGTCTCGCATATATCCGGCCAGCGCATGCGAGGCCGCGTCGATGACGTCCGGCTCCCCCGCCGCGAACAGCTCTGCGGACCAGCGCCGCACATCGGCCCGGTCGGTCGGCGGCACCCCGAGCAGTTCGCAGATCACGATGACCGGCAGCGGCACCGCGAGGCCGGCCACCAAGTCGAAGCGTTCGCCGACGGGCCACCGGTGCAGCAGGTCCTCGGTGACACGGCCGATGAAGGGACGCAGTTCCCTGACGGCCCCGGTGGTGAATGCCCCGGTCACCAGCTTGCGCAGGCGGGTGTGCCGGGGCGGGTCGCTGGCCAGCATGTTCTGCGCGAGCGCCGGGTGCAGGCGGCGCCGTGACTCCTTGCCCGCGAAATAGGCGGCCGTGTCCTTCGAGAGCCGGGCGTCGCTGAGGGCTTCTCTGGCTTCCGCGTAGCCGGTGACCGTGTAGGCGGGGCGCCCGCCGGATCCGGTGGGTACGGGCTGTACCGGGCACCCGGACCGCGTGCCGGCGCGGGCCGCATCGCGGTTCCGGGGAGGGCGGGGGTCCCCGGTCGGGTCAGTCATGCTCGCAAGCTCCAACCGGTTGTGGCCGACCACCGTCGGCGATATGCCCGGCATGCGGGCGCGGCGTCGTCACCGTAGTGCATACCGCGTCCACCGCTTTTGAGATGGCGCTGCGGCTCTGCAGCTCTACCGCTCGGCGGTGTCGTCCCTGCCGTCGATCTCGTAGATGCGCTCCTGAAGCCGCTCACCGGCCCAGTCCAGCTCGACGCCCAGGTCGAACCAGTGCCGATCCTTTCGGACTTCGGGGGTCGAGAGGTTCGCCGCCGCCCAGGAGAACACTCCCAGGAGGACGGAGCGCCCGTGCTGCGTTGTGCGCACGGACAGCGCAAACGGCGCGGCGAGGGCCGCGCGGGTGACCAACACGACTTGTTCGTCCTCGGGATGTCGACGCGCACCGGTGAGAAACCGAGGCGTCTCAAGGATCTTGACCCACTCCACGGCTGCATCTGCCACCTGGGCACGCAGGCACTCCTCGATGCCCTCCCGGACGGCGGCCACGGGGTCGTCGCCGAGCCAGCCAAGCCAGTGATCAGCATCCGTGAGCTTGCCGAAGTCGTCCTGTGGCACGCCGTGACGGGGGTTCTCCTGGTACTCACCCGTCAATTTGCCGCTGCTGTCCACCAGCCACGCGCCGCGGATCGCTTCGGGAGGTACATAACCGTCCGGGTCGTCGATATACGTCCGGTCGATCTCGGCGACGCTGCCCCCGGGATGCTCGGCGGCAGCGGCGACCAGCGCCGGCTCCGTCGGTATGCCCTTACGTCGGTTCCGCCAGCCGAAACGCCCCACGTTGCCACCCCGCCGTTGTCAATCCAGTCGACCGTGATCGTGTCGACCGTGATTGTGCCGCACCGGTCGGGACCGGGTGCCGGAGGCCACGGCGTCTGGTCCGCCGGGTGGCCGGATCGCGGCCCTACCCGTGCGGAGCTGCGGCGTCGCGGACCGGTTGTCTCAGGATGGTGCGCAGCTTCTCGGGGGCGACTTTGCGCGGGTCGCTGAGGTAGACCTCGTGGTGCTTGCCGACCATGTGAAGACCGTGGTCGGGGATGAACTGATGGTGCATACGTGCCAGAGTGCCGGCCTCATCGTCGTAGGAACCGACGTGCAGCGTCTGCACGCAAAGTCCCTCCGACAGAGACTCCAGGCGGACGTCTCCCAGCCGGGCCACATGCCCCTTCGCTCCGGCCTGCTTGGTGGCGGCCTCCAACATCTGCCGGTCGATCCAGTCCGGCGCCATGATCATCAATGTCCAGTCCCACCGGGACTTGTCACGCGACACAGTGAAGGAGTCCATGTCCCCGGCCCACCACAGGCCTTCCAGGGGCATGACGACATAGTCACGCCCGAGATCTTGCTTGCTGGCGAACTTCAGCTTGTAGGCCACCGGGTACAGCGCCTTGAGGGCTTCGGCGTAAGCGGGCGAGGTGTTGGGGTCCCCGTGGCCGTCGATCATGAGGTACTGCATCTCCGGCACGTCCACGACCCGGAACTCGTCCCGTCTCGCCCGGTAGGCGTCGAGGGTCTTCTTGAAGTCGATCTTTACGGTCATCAAGCACCTGGACTCGACTGGCGAGCCACGACCTTTCTGCCCGGGCATCCCGGGCCGGGACGGACGGTTACGTGACTTACGTACTCTGCGGGCGGTCGAGCGGGCGCCTTTCCTGGAGCAGGCGGCGGGGCTTCCACCTATCGCCCCTCCCCTCAGCCGGCGCGACCGCCACGCTAGCGCCTGTTGGGCCGACCGAGGGCGTCCAATGACGGTCCGAGACCCTCTTGCATGTTCTATGCCATACACCTTAAGTTACCGACAGGTAGGCCCCCGGTCTGGCGGGTCGCACCGTCATCGGAAGGGTGGTGGGCAGGTGAGCCCGCGCAGGAGTGACAGCCGTGACCGGATGGTCCTCAGTGCCGCTGCTCTGCTGCGTGAGTACGGGGCAAGCGCGACCAGCATCGACCAGGTCCTCGCTCACAGCGGAGCTCCCCGCGGCTCGGTGTATCACCACTTCCCAGGCGGGCGGGCGCAGCTCATCGACGAGGCGGTCGCACTGGCCGGCGACTTCATCACGGGTCTGATCGACGCCGCCATGCAGGCGGATGACCCTGTGGAGGCCGTCGACGCGTTCTTCGCGCTGTGGCGCGACCGGCTCGTGGAGAGCGGCTTCCGGGCCGGCTGCCCGATCGTGGCGGTGGCCGTGGAGACCAACGACGACGCACCCCAACTGGTCCGCTCCGCCGCTGCCGTCTTCGCCCGCTGGCAGGAAGCGCTCGCAGCCCTCTTCCTGCGACACGGCCTGACCGAGGAACGCAGCCGCAGGCTGGGCGCATTCATCATCGCCGCGGTCGAAGGCGCGGTGATCATGTGCCGGGCCGAGCAGAGCACCGCCCCGATCGAGGCAGCCGCCGCAGAGATCCACGACCTGCTCCTGTACGCCCTGCGCGACCGCCCCGGCGCCCAAGCCGCGCCCCGGCCATAACCCCCAGCCACTTCACTTCGTCAGCTCACCTCACCTCAGGTCACCTCACCTCAGGTCACCTCAGCTTCAAGGAGCCACCATGCCCACGCTCGACCGCCACGACAACGTCTTCGTCCTCGACCTCGGAGACGGAGAGAACCGCTTCCACCCCGACTGGCTCACCGCCGTCAGCGCCGCACTCGACGAGGTGGAGAAGGCCGAAGGCCCCCGCGCCCTGGTCACCGCCGCCACCGGCAAGTTCTACTCCAACGGGCTCGACCTGGACTGGCTGTTCGCCCACGCCGACCAGCACCAGGACTACGTCGTCTCGGTCCACGAGTTGTTCGCACGGATACTGTCGCTGCCGCTCATCACGGTGGCCGCACTGCAGGGACACACCTTCGCCGCCGGCGCGATGTTCTCCCTCGCCCACGACTTCCGCGTCATGCGCGCCGACCGCGGCTACTGGTGCCTGCCCGAAGCAGACATCAACATCCCCTTCACTCCCGGCATGTCCGCCCTCATCCAGTCCCGCCTCGCACCGCAGACCGCGCACGAGGCCATGCTCACCGCCCGCCGCTACGGCGGCACCGACGCCGCGGGCGCCGGCATCGTCGACCAAGCCGTCGGCGAGGACGCCGTGCGCTCCACCGCGATCGAGATCGCCCAAGCGCAGGTGAACAAGGCCGGCGACACCCTCGGCACCATCAAGGCCCGCATGTACGCCCCGGCCCTGGCCACCCTGCGCGACACCACCAACCCACTCGGCTGACCAGCACCCCACTGACCGCACACGCCGCCCCGGGCGTTCCACAGCTCCACCCGGGGCGCGACCACCCCAACTGCCCACGCATGAGGCTGGGGTGTCGCCTTCGGGACCTCGTCAAGCGGCGAGACAATCCCGCTCTCCCGCTTCGCCACGGTGGCCAGCTCCTTCTCGGCGGTGGGCCCTCTCATCGCCATCGCTCTGTTCCCCTCGAGCACTCAGCCCGCTGCCGGTTCACCCCGCACCGCTGCCGAATCCGGACTCCAAGTACCGACGCAGAGCTTCCCTTCCTCCCGGCACGAAACACCACCGATCAACCACTTCCCGCAGTTCAGCCACGGTCAGCCAGCCCTGCCAGTCGATCTCTCCGGGGTCCGGGGCAAGGGTCTGCGGCACGACGGCCTCGTGCACGCCGAGCCAGATGGGGCTCGCCCCCTCCCGATAAAGGAGCTTGAACAGAAAGCGCACCGGCACCCGAACGCCCAGTTCCTCCGCCAACTCGCGGACCGCCGCCTTCTCATACGACTCCCCCACGTCCACGGCCCCTCCGACCATGGCGTCGTAGTAGCCAGGAAACCGGGACAGCGTTCCAGCCCGCCTCAGCACCAGGATCCGGCCTTCTCGATCACGGCAGATCGTCGCTGCTATGCGATGCAGCCAGTTCTCGCGTACTGCCTCATCCCGCTCGACGATCCGTAGAACGCGGTCGTACTCATCGACATGCTCAACCAGTTCGCTCACAGATGCACGATCCCAGCCGCCACTGACAATGCGGGCACCGCCGAGACCTCCCCGGAGCACGGCACACTGAGCGCATGAGCAGATACGCAGAGGTCATCGTCCTTGCGCGCGACGCAGAGGAGGTGATGGAGCCGCTGACCCGCCCGGACCCCGAGCGTGAGTGGTATCAGTGCTTCACGCCCGTCGATGATTCCGTCTTCGCCGGCACCGGCCCCGGCTCGGAGATTTGTTACGCCTGGGTCATCCAGTTCGTACGGCACAACTGGCACATGCTCCTTGATCATCTGCAGTCCCTGCCATGGCCCGACCCGTACTCCGTTCAGATCCTCGTCCGCGACGAGGAAGACGACTGCTTCGGCCTCTGGATGCTCCACGACGGCAAGCTCACCGAGGCCCCCCTCCCCCACACGTCCCGACGCCTCGCCCCCGGCATCAGCGTCACCGGAACGCTGAGCAGAACCGACCGGGAGTCAACTTGACCCGGTCCTAAGGGACCGGGCTTGGAGGTAGGGCGTCACTGGCGGTGACGTGGCCTCCTCCGTCCAGACACCCCT
>NZ_BMTR01000080.1 GCF_014649775.1 Streptomyces longisporoflavus
GGCCACGACATCGACCACCCCGCCCAGCAGCTCGGCACCCAGATGCGCCGCCAGCGCGGCCGGGGTCGGATAGTCGAAGACCAGCGTCGCCGGCAACACCAGCTCAGTAGCCGCGTTCAGCCGGTTGCGCAGCTCCACCGAGCTGAGCGAGTCGAAACCCAGTTCCTTGAACGCCCGGTCTGGAGCAACCGCCTGCGCCGAACCGTGCCCGAGGACTGCGGCCACGTGCCCCAGCACCAGGTCCAGCAGGGTCTTCTCCCGCTCCGCGACCGGCAGCCCCGCCAGCGACCGCGCCAGCACGGAACCCGCCACGGCACGACCGGCCTCGACCGTCCTGCGCACGGTGCCCCGCACCAGACCACGCATCATGTGCGGCACCGGCTGCGACCGCGCCTGGCGACGCAGCACCGACAGATCCAGGGGAACGGGCGCGAGGAGCGCGCGGCCGGTGGAGGCCGCCGCGTCGAACAGCGCCAGGCCCTCGGCCGCGCCGATCGGGATCGCACCACCGCTGGTGATACGCCGCACATCAGCCTCGTCAAGGCTCCCGGCCATGCCGTCGGATGAGGCCCAGAGGCCCCAGGCGAGTGAGGTCGCGGCGAGCCCGGCGGCGTGGCGGTGCTGGGCGAGGGCGTCCAGGAAGGTGTTGGCGGCGGCGTAGTTGCCCTGGCCGGGGCCGCCGAGGATGCCCGCCACCGAGGAGAACAGCACGAAGGCCGAAAGGTCCAGGTCACGGGTCAGTTCGTGCAGGTGCCAGGCCGCGTCGACCTTGGGCCGGAAGACGGTGTCGATCCGCTCGGGGGTGAGTGAACCGATCGTGCCGTCGTCCAGTACGCCTGCGGTGTGGATGACCGCCGACACCTGGTGCTCGGCCAGCAGAGCCTTCAGGGCTTCGCGGTCGGCCACGTCGCACGCCGCGAAGGCCACCTCGGCGCCCAGCGCCACCAGTTCCGCACGCAGCTCGTCGGCGCCCTCGGCGGCAGCACCACGCCTGCTCACCAGGAGCAGGTTCCGCACACCGCGCTCGGCGACCAGATGCCGGGCGAAGAGACCGCCGAGCGTCCCCGTCGCCCCGGTGACCAGCACGGCACCGTCACCGAACTCGAAGCCCGGGTCGTCCGCCCTGGATGTCCGGGCCCTCGCCAGGCGGGGCACGCGTACGTCACCGGACCGCACCGTCAGCTGCGGCTCCCCCGTGGCCAGGGCAGACGGCAGCGCGTCCAGCGACGCCGTCTCCTCGTCGAGGTCGACCAGCACGAACCGTTCGGGGTTCTCCGACTGGGCGGAGCGCAGCAGACCCCACACCGCCGCCTGCGCGAGGTTGGGGGCGTCCTCCTCGGGGGTGGCGGCGATCGCGCCGTGGGTCACGAAGACCAGGCGCGACGCGGCGTACCGCTCGTCCGCCAGCCAGGCCTGGACCGCGTTCAGGGCCCAGTGCGCCGCCTCGTGCGCACCAGCCGCCGGGTCGGCTCCAGAGGAGACCGGGCACGGCAGGACCACGAGCTCGGGCAAGTCAGCCGAGGCCGCGAGCGCCTCCAGGTCGGTCCACTCGACCGTCGGGACATCGTCCCCGGCGGCCAGGGGAACCGGCACCCAGTCGACGCCGAACAGAGCATCCTCTTGGCCCGCGCCGGCGAACTGCTCCGACGGCAGCGGGCGCAGCACCAGCGAGTCGACCGTGGCCACCGGGGCACCGGAGCCGTCCGCGATCGTGAGCGCCACTCCGTCCGTTTCCGTGGATGCCAGTCGCACCCGCAGCGCCGTCGCGCCCGAGGCGTGCAGCCGCACACCCGACCACGAGAACGGCAGCCCGTCGGCGTCGCTGTCCGTGAGCCCGATGGCGTGCAGCGCCGCGTCCAGCAATGCCGGGTGCAGACCGAACCCGTCGGCCTTCACACCTTCCGGCAGCTCGACCTCGGCGAACACCTCCTCGCCCTTGCGCCAGGCCGACCGCAGGCCCTGGAACACCGGGCCGTACTCCAAGCCCGGCTCCGCCAGACCCGCGTAGCTACCTTCCAGGTCAACAGCCACCGCACCCGCCGGCGGCCACTCCACCAGCGACGTTCCGCCAGAGGGGCCGGCCTCGCTCAGCACACCGATGGCGTGCCGCCTCCAAGCACGGCCGTCCTCGGTGTCACCGGCGCTGGAGTGGAAGGTCAGCTCACGCCGGCCCGAGTCATCGGCCTCGCCGACCCACAACTGGACCCGCACCGAACCGTTCTCGGGCAGGACGAGCGGAGCCTCAAGCGTCAGCTCCTCTACCAGGTCACACCCGACCTGGTCCCCCGCGCGCGCCGCCAGCTCCACGAACGCGGCACCGGGCAGCAACACCGAACCACGCACCACATAATCGGCAAGCCACGGGTGGGACTGGACCGACAGCCGGCCGGTCAGCAGCACACCATCCGTGCCGCCGAGGGTGACGGTCGCACCGAGCAGCGGGTGCTCGGCAGCACCGAGCCCGGCCGCCGCGACGTTCCCGACCACCGGCAGGACATCGGGCCAGAAGCGCTCGCGCTGGAACGCGTACGTCGGCAGCTCGATCCGGCGTGCCCCACGACCTGCGAAGAACGCCGCCCAGGCCACCTGCACGCCGCACACGTGCAGGTGACCCGCGGCCGTCATCGCTGCCGCCGCTTCCGGCCGGTCAGCCCGCAGCACCGGTACGAATGTCGCCTCCGGTGCCGACTCCTGGCCCAGCGCGGCCAGGGTGCCACCTGGGCCGACCTCGACGAACGTGCCCACACCCTCAGCGACCAAGGCGTCAACAGCGTCGGCGAAGCGGACGGACTCCCGTACGTGCCGCACCCAGTACTCCGGCGAGGCCAGCTCATCGGCGCTCGCACGGACGCCGGTCAGCGTCGACACGATCGGGATGGCGGGCGCCTCGTAGGGCACCTCTTCAAGCACCCGGCGGAAGTCGTCGAGCATCGGGTCCATCAGCGGCGAGTGGAAGGCGTGGCTGACCTTGAGACGGGACACCTTGCGGCCCGCCTCGCGCCACTTCTCCGCAACCGCGTCCACGTCGGCGGCCACACCGGAGACAACCACCGAGGTCGGCCCGTTGACCGCCGCGATACCGACCGTCTCCGACAGGTCCGGGGCGATCTCCGCCTCGGACGCCTGCACCGCCACCATCGCACCGCCCGCAGGCAGCGACTGCATCAGCGCACCCCGCGCCGACACCACCTTCACTGCATCGGCCAGCGACCAGACACCGGCCACATGCGCGGCGGCCAGCTCACCGATCGAGTGACCCGCGAGCACGTCGGGGCGTATGCCCCACGACTCCAAGAGGCGGAACAGCGCCACCTCGACGGCGAACAGCGCCGGCTGGGTCACCCCGGTCTCGTTCAGCGCGTCGGCATCCTCGCCGAACAGCACCTCACGCACCCGCGGATCGCACTCGTCCAGCACGGCGTCCAGGGCGTCGCCGAACACCTCGTAATGCTCAGCCAGTTCACGGCCCATGCCCAGCCGCTGCGAACCCTGGCCCGAGAACAGGAAGCCCACCCGGCCGGGTTCATCGGCAGTTCCCGCGACCACGGCGCCGGTGGTCCGGCCCTCGGCGACCGCGGTAAGTGCGGCCAGGAACTCGGGCCGGTCATCAGCCACGATCACCGCACGCTGGGTCAGCGCCGACCGCGTCGTCGCGAGCGAGTAGCCGACGTCAACGGGCTCATACTCGTCCGCCACAGACAGCAGACGCTCGGCCTGACCGCGCAACGCATGCTCGTCGCCCGCCGAAAGCACCCAGGGCACCAGGCCACCGTCGCGCCTGGGCTCCGGAGCTTCCTCCTGCTCGATGGCGGGGGCCTGCTCGATGATGGTGTGCGCGTTGGTTCCGCTGAAACCGAACGACGACACGCCGGCCCGCAACGGCTGACCGGTCCGCGGCCAAGGGCGCGCTTCCGCCAGCAGTTCCACGGCACCCGTGGACCAGTCGACGTGGGGCGACGGCTCGTCCACGTGCAGGGTCTGGGGCAGCACTCCGTGCCGCATCGCCATGACCATCTTGATGACACCGGCGACACCTGCGGCGGCCTGCGTGTGACCGATGTTGGACTTGATCGACCCGAGCAACAGCGGCTCTCCGCTGCGGTCCTGGCCGTAGGTGGCGAGCAGGGCCTGCGCCTCGATGGGGTCGCCCAGCTTGGTGCCCGTGCCGTGTGCCTCGACCACGTCCACGTCGGACGGGGCCAGGCCCGCGCTCGCCAGCGCCTGGCGGATCACTCGCTGCTGGGAGGGACCGTTCGGCGCGGTCAGGCCGTTGGACGCGCCGTCCTGGTTCACGGCGGAACCCCGTACGACGGCGAGGACCTGGTGGCCGTTGCGGCGGGCGTCAGAAAGACGCTCGACGAACAGCATGCCGACACCCTCGCCCCAGCCGGTGCCGTCGGCGCCGGCGGCGAACGCCTTGCACCGGCCGTCCGTGGCGAGCCCGCGCTGGCGGCTGAACTCGATGAACGCGCCCGGCGTCGACATCACCGTCACACCACCGGCGAGCGCCATCTCACACTCGCCGGCCCGCAGTGCCTGCACCGCCAGGTGCAGGGCGACCAGCGACGACGAGCACGCCGTGTCCACCGTGACGGCCGGGCCCTCAAGGCCGAACGTGTACGACAGGCGGCCCGAGGCCACACTCGCCGCGTTGCCCGTCGCCACGTAACCGCCCACGTCCTCAGCGGCTCCGCCGAGCACCAGCCCGTAGTCCTGCACGTTGGAGCCGACGAACACGCCGACGCGCTCGCCGCGCAGCGACTCCGGGTCGACCCCGGCCCGCTCGAAGGCCTCCCAGGAGGTTTCCAGGAGCAGCCGCTGCTGCGGGTCCATCGCCAGCGCCTCGCGCGGCGAGATCCCGAAGAACGCCGGGTCGAAGCCGCCGACATCGGAGAGGAACGCACCGGACCGGGAGTACGAAGTACCCACCGAGTCCGGGTCGGGGTCATACAGGGACTGGAGGTCCCAGCCCCGGTCGGCCGGAAACTCCGACACCGCGTCCTCGCCCGAGAGCAGCACCTGCCACAAGTCCTCGGGGCTGGTGACACCGCCGGGGTAACGGCAGGCCATCGCCACGATCGCGATCGGCTCATCGGTGGCACCGGCGACCGCTGTGGGAGCAGATGTGGCAGCCATGTCCGCGCCGGACAGCTCGGTGCGGAGGTATGCGGCGAGTACGCCGGCGTTGGGATAGTCGTAGACCAGCGTGGCGGGCAGCGCGACACCGGTGGCCTCACTCAACCGGGCACGCAGCTCCACCGCCGTCAGCGAGTCGAAACCCAGCTCCCTGAACGCACGGGACGCCGAGAACGCATCCCCCGACACATGACCGAGCACCGCGGCCGCCTCATACCGCACCAACTCCGTGAGCTGCCGCTCCTGCTCAACCTCATCCAGACCCGCCAGACGCTGTGCCAGCGCCGACAGACCACCACCCTCAGCCACATCCGACGCGAACGCCGCCCGCACCTGCTCCAGTTCACCCAGCAGCGGACTCGACCGCCGCGCCATGAACGTCCCCGCGAACCGCTCCCAGTCCACATCAGCAACGATCACGTTGCCCTCACCCCGCTCCAACGCGGTCGCCAGCCCCGTGATCGCCACCTCCGGCGCCATCGTCGGCAGACCCCTGCGCCGCAACTGCGCCGCCGCATCCCGACCGGCACCGGCCACCATGCCGCCACCACCCCACGGACCCCACGCCACCGCCATCGCC
>NZ_BMTR01000081.1:1914-5206 GCF_014649775.1 Streptomyces longisporoflavus
GGGTCGGGCCGGGCACGCTGTTGGGTATCTGAGGGTACGGACTTGTTCCCGACCTCAATGCCGACCCCGGTAAAGGTTCGCTTCGGCGGGCTGTGACGGGTGGTTGGTCGTTGTTTGAGAACTGCACAGTGGACGCGAGCATCTGTGGCCAAGTTTTTAAGGGCGCACGGTGGATGCCTTGGCACCAGGAACCGATGAAGGACGTGGGAGGCCACGATAGTCCCCGGGGAGTCGTCAACCAGGCTTTGATCCGGGGGTTTCCGAATGGGGAAACCCGGCAGTCGTCATGGGCTGTCACCCGCTGCTGAACACATAGGCAGTGTGGAGGGAACGCGGGGAAGTGAAACATCTCAGTACCCGCAGGAAGAGAAAACAACCGTGATTCCGGGAGTAGTGGCGAGCGAAACCGGATGAGGCCAAACCGTATACGTGTGAGACCCGGCAGGGGTTGCGTGTGCGGGGTTGTGGGATCTCTCTTTCACAGTCTGCCGGCTGTGAGACGAGTCAGAAACCGTTGATGTAGGCGAAGGACATGCGAAAGGTCCGGCGTAGAGGGTAAGACCCCCGTAGTCGAAACATCAGCGGCTCGTTTGAGAGACACCCAAGTAGCACGGGGCCCGAGAAATCCCGTGTGAATCTGGCGGGACCACCCGTTAAGCCTAAATATTCCCTGGTGACCGATAGCGGATAGTACCGTGAGGGAATGGTGAAAAGTACCGCGGGAGCGGAGTGAAATAGTACCTGAAACCGTGTGCCTACAAGCCGTGGGAGCGTCGCGCAAGGAACTTGTTCCTTGCGTCGTGACTGCGTGCCTTTTGAAGAATGAGCCTGCGAGTTTGCGGTGCGTTGCGAGGTTAACCCGTGTGGGGAAGCCGTAGCGAAAGCGAGTCCGAACAGGGCGATTCAGTAGCGCGCTCAAGACCCGAAGCGGAGTGATCTAGCCATGGGCAGGTTGAAGCGGCTGTAAGAGGTCGTGGAGGACCGAACCCACCAGGGTTGAAAACCTGGGGGATGACCTGTGGTTAGGGGTGAAAGGCCAATCAAACTCCGTGATAGCTGGTTCTCCCCGAAATGCATTTAGGTGCAGCGTCGTGTGTTTCTTGCCGGAGGTAGAGCACTGGATAGGCGATGGGCCCTACCGGGTTACTGACCTTAGCCAAACTCCGAATGCCGGTAAGTGAGAGCGCGGCAGTGAGACTGTGGGGGATAAGCTCCATGGTCGAGAGGGAAACAGCCCAGAGCATCGACTAAGGCCCCTAAGCGTACGCTAAGTGGGAAAGGATGTGGAGTCGCAGAGACAACCAGGAGGTTGGCTTAGAAGCAGCCACCCTTGAAAGAGTGCGTAATAGCTCACTGGTCAAGTGATTCCGCGCCGACAATGTAGCGGGGCTCAAGCGTACCGCCGAAGTCGTGTCATTCATACATTAGGGCCAACGCCTGTATGGATGGGTAGGGGAGCGTCGTGTGCCGGGTGAAGCTGCAGCGGAAGCTAGTGGTGGACGGTTCACGAGTGAGAATGCAGGCATGAGTAGCGATACATACGTGAGAAACGTGTGCGCCGATTGACTAAGGGTTCCTGGGTCAAGCTGATCTGCCCAGGGTAAGTCGGGACCTAAGGCGAGGCCGACAGGCGTAGTCGATGGATAACCGGTTGATATTCCGGTACCCGCTGTGAAGCGTCAAACATCGAGCCCATTAATGCTAAGGCCGTGAAGCCGTCCCGGAGCCTTCGGGCAAAGGGAAGTGGTGGAGCCGCCGACCCAAGGTGGTAGTAGGTGAGTGATGGGGTGACGCAGGAAGGTAGTCCAGCCCGGGCGGTGGTTGTCCCGGGGTAAGGGTGTAGGACGCGAGGTAGGTAAATCCGCCTTGCATTAAGTCTGAGACCTGATGCCGAGCCGATTGTGGTGAAGTGGATGATCCTATGCTGTCGAGAAAAGCCTCTAGCGAGTTTCATGGCGGCCCGTACCCTAAACCGACTCAGGTGGTCAGGTAGAGAATACCGAGGCGTTCGGGTGAACTATGGTTAAGGAACTCGGCAAAATGCCCCCGTAACTTCGGGAGAAGGGGGGCCATCACCGGTGATGACATTTACTGTCTGAGCTGGGGGTGGCCGCAGAGACCAGCGAGAAGCGACTGTTTACTAAAAACACAGGTCCGTGCGAAGCCGTAAGGCGATGTATACGGACTGACGCCTGCCCGGTGCTGGAACGTTAAGGGGACCGGTTAGTCAGGATTCGTCCTGGCGAAGCTGAGAACTTAAGCGCCAGTAAACGGCGGTGGTAACTATAACCATCCTAAGGTAGCGAAATTCCTTGTCGGGTAAGTTCCGACCTGCACGAATGGCGTAACGACTTCTCGACTGTCTCAACCATAGGCCCGGTGAAATTGCACTACGAGTAAAGATGCTCGTTTCGCGCAGCAGGACGGAAAGACCCCGGGACCTTTACTACAGTTTGATATTGGTGTTCGGTTCGGCTTGTGTAGGATAGGTGGGAGACTTTGAAGCGGGCACGCCAGTGTTCGTGGAGTCAACGTTGAAATACCACTCTGGTCGTGCTGGATGTCTAACCTGGGTCCGTGATCCGGATCAGGGACAGTGTCTGATGGGTAGTTTAACTGGGGCGGTTGCCTCCCAAAGAGTAACGGAGGCGCCCAAAGGTTCCCTCAGCCTGGTTGGTAATCAGGTGTTGAGTGTAAGTGCACAAGGGAGCTTGACTGTGAGACCGACGGGTCGAGCAGGGACGAAAGTCGGGACTAGTGATCCGGCGGTGGCTTGTGGAAGCGCCGTCGCTCAACGGATAAAAGGTACCCCGGGGATAACAGGCTGATCTTCCCCAAGAGTCCATATCGACGGGATGGTTTGGCACCTCGATGTCGGCTCGTCGCATCCTGGGGCTGGAGTCGGTCCCAAGGGTTGGGCTGTTCGCCCATTAAAGCGGTACGCGAGCTGGGTTTAGAACGTCGTGAGACAGTTCGGTCCCTATCCGCTGTGCGCGTAGGAATATTGAGAAGGGCTGTCCCTAGTACGAGAGGACCGGGACGGACGAACCTCTGGTGTGCCAGTTGTCCTGCCAAGGGCATGGCTGGTTGGCTACGTTCGGAAAGGATAACCGCTGAAAGCATCTAAGCGGGAAGCCTGCTTCAAGATGAGTATTCCCACCCCCTTTGAGGGGTTAAGGCTCCCAGTAGACGACTGGGTTGATAGGCCAGATCTGGAAGCCCGGTAACGGGTGGAGGTGACTGGTACTAATAGGCCGAGGGCTTGTCCTCAGTTGCTCGCGTCCACTGTGTT
>NZ_BMTR01000082.1 GCF_014649775.1 Streptomyces longisporoflavus
GAAGGTCAGCTGGATCCGGGTTTCGTTGAAGTGATCCCAGTCCATGACCAGGCGGAAACGCTGGTGGGCTGCCAGGCGTTCCGCGTCGGCCGGCTCCTGCCCGCGCAGTAGCCGGGCGTCGCCGGACTCCACGAACTCCGTGAGGGCCAGGCGGATGTCGTCCGCGTTCTGGTCGGTGGCGGCGGCCAGCCGGTCCAGGGAGGTGAGGAGTTCCTGCGGTTTACCCAGATCGTGGATCAGGTGGTCGATGAGGGTGTTGACGAGCGGGGCGGTGCGCATCGTCCAGCCGATCCGGTCGAGCCGCTTGCTGAGCTCGGCATTCAGGGGCAGCAGGTCACCGGGCAGCGGCAGGGCGGCAGGCATCGACCATCGGGTGCCGTCCGGTGTCTCCTCGCGGCGTGCCAGGCCCCAGCTCAGGTAGAGCTCGGACAGGTCCCGCACGGTCGTGGGCACGGGGAAACCGGCAGCGGTGAGCATGGCGGCGAAGTCCTGCCAGCGACTCTCCTCCCACGCTTCGCGGCCCTCCGGTGCCGCCTCGTAGTCCCACTCCTCATCGGGCCAGGAGAAGGTGAGCGCACCGTCGAGGTTGCCGCCGATCATGTCCCAGTGGCCGTCGAAGGCCTCCTGCAGGAGGTCGTCCAGTGAACCGGTGAAGCCCGGCTGGCTCGCGGTGCCGATCAGCATCGTCAGCGCGAAGCCCTGGCGGGGCAGGACGTGATCCCAGCCCGAAGGCCACCAGTCGTTGTGGATCGCGACGTCCCGGCGCGGCCCGGGCACAGACAGGTCCTCAGCCATCGGCATCTCTTCCTCGAGCGACGTCCAGACACGGGCAGCGTACGCACTGTGGTGCGGAGAGATTCCTACTCCAGGCCGGGGTCGCGCAGGGGGCCGGGCCGGGGTGACTGCACAACCGCCGGTGAGGACGAAGGGGTAGGGCGTGCCGAGGGCCAGGACGTCGGCCAGGAGTTGGCGGTGCAGGCCGCTCGGGTTCACGCGGCAGCGGTCCTGGCGGCAGCCAGTTCCGGGAAGGCCGTTTCCCATGTGCGGCGCAGCGGGCGGCTGATCAATGTCCTCAGGGTGGGCCACTGAGCGGTCAGCAGGTCTCGGTCGAGGAGGTTGACCAGGTCCTGGTGCTGTCCTTCGGCCAGGACGGTGCGGTACAGCCCCATACGCGAGCGGGGCTGGTCCAGCGTGTACGAGCGGCGGCCCGACCAGGCCACGTGCAGAGGCAGCTCTCGTGGTGCCCGCCTCGACCCGGACGCTGCCCGCCGCCGGGCGGGTCATCGACTGGGGCGTTAAGGAGATTGCGACCACGACCTCCGACGCGCACGAGTCGCACGCCCGGCACGGGCGCACGGTGGCGCAGAAGCTGGCGCGCTACCAGCGGATGATGGCCCGCAGGAAGCCCGCGAGGGGCCAGCCCGCCTCGAAGGGCTACCGGACGGCGAGACGACAGACTGCCAAACTCCACCGCAAGGTCGCCGCGCAGCGGCAGGACACGGCCCGCAAGTGGGCCAAGTCCGTGGTCCGTGACCTTGACACCCTGGCCGTGGAGGACATCAGGCCGCGGTTCCTCGCGAGGTCGACCATGGCACGCAAGGCGGCCGACGCCGCGATCGGGGCCACCAAGAAGGCGCTGGTCGAGCAGGCCCGCAAACACGGACGTGCCCTGCATCTGGTCGACCCGAAGTGCACGACGATGGACTGTGCTGCGTGTGGTGCGAGAGCCAAGCGCCGCCTGCCTCTTTCGGAGAGAACGTATACGTGCACCGCGTGCGGGGCGGTATCCCCCAGGGGCAAGAACTCCGCGCACGTGATGCTCGTCCGGGCTGGTCTCTCACCCGGCTAGCGCTGATCGTGTAAGACCTGCACCCCCGCCGGGGGCCAGGCGACGTGAGCTAGGAATCCCCCTCAGATGGGGGAGGAGTCAATGGTCGGGGTGTACGGCCTGGACGCCGGTGCCCGCGTAGGCCTTCGGTGTCAGGGTGAGCAGAAACCGTCCGCCGGGATGGGCGGCGGACGGCCGGGCGGCGTGGATGGCGTGGACGGCGGCCCAGGAGTGCCCGAAGCGCAGCAGTTCGGTGGCGGTGACGGCGGCGTCGGTGTCGAACGCTTCGATCCGGATGAACCGCAGCCCCTTGATGTAGCCGAGCAGACCGGGCCGCTCGGCGTCGCCGGCCGTCAGCGAGAGCACCGGCGCATACAGATTGCCGAGCCCGCCGGAGGCCTGGACGTAGAACGCGGCGACTGCCTCGTTGAACGGATCCTTCGGGTCGAACAGCGCCGCGGCGGTCGTGTGGTCCAGCACGACCGCGATCGCCGCCACTAGGCAGCCGTCCGCGGACTGGACGGGCCGGCTCCCAGGCGCTCCAGCAGAGCCCGGGCCTTCGCCTCGGCTTCCGGGCTCGGCGCGCTGCCCAGGGCGGAGGAGAGCTCAGCGCGGGCAAGCTCGGCGCGTTCGGCGTACTCGGCCTGAGTCGGGGTGCTCTGCGCGAGGTCCTCCACCAGGCTACGGATGGTGGTGTCGTGCTCGGCCGCAAGCTGCGCGAGCCGATCCCGGGCTGCCGTGCTCACCTTGATGCTCGTCTCGTCTGCTGCCATGTCCTTCACTCTACCGCGCTCCTCTACCATGGGTAGAGGAGCGCGGTTGTAGCCGTGCCCCAGATGCCCGGCATCCCCGCCACAGAGTGGAGTCCACCGGCCGGAAGTGCGCGACATCGACGGGGACGATGCCGTGCATGCACTTGGTGCGTACCCGCCGGAGCTGCCGATCACCCTCGACATGCCGGGCAAGGCCGACTACCTTCGCACCACCGAGCTGGAGCCCGCCGAGCGAGCCGCCCTCGATCAGGGGACGGCCCTACGGCGCCGGCCAGGGCTACACCCTCCGTGTCAGCGCCGTGCCTGCGGTCCACCGTCAGCTCCTCGACCGCTGTCAGGTCCTCGACGGCACCGTGGCGGTCCCCGCCCGACGCAAGGCCCGCCGCGAGTACGAGAACCGCGTCAGTGCTCTCAAGGCCGGGCCCCAACGCTGAAGGCCCGTCAATGCCACACCCTGGTCGTTACGCAGGGCTACACGCCACTTGACCGTAGCTATACGAGAACAGGGCCGGAACGGCTGCTCAGGAAGTGGCGTCCCGGTCGTCAGTGACAGACGCCGTTGATGGCAGACGTACATGCCAGAAGGGCCTCACCTACCGAAAACGGTAGGTGAGGCCCTTCTGAACTGGTGCCCCGGCAGGATTCGAACCTGCGACACCCGCTCTATGAGTGGGATCGAATGCTTGCCGGGATGCCTGGCGCTGCCGCACGGCGCGGGTTCCCCTGGTCAGAACCGCACGGTCAGACGCTCGATCCGGCTCCCGCGCTGCCGACTGCTGAGCAGCGTGTGGGTCAGATCTGGCCGAGGTCGATCTCTACAGGGAAGGGGGCCGCTGCCTTGAGGACGCCGGTGAACACGTCTCCGTCCCGGTAGGTCTTGGTCGCGGGGTCAAGGACGTACGTATACACGAGAGGAACGCCTGTCGCTGCCTGCTCGATCCGCCAGTAGAAACCGATGCCTGCCTTCGCGTACTGGTCGACCTTCACGATCCGGTCGGTGGTCTCCGAGCCTGGCGACACTACCTCTGCGACCAGCAGCACGTGCTCAGGGCGGGTGGGGGCGATGTCGATCGTGTCCGCGCGGTACACGATGACGTCCGGGCGGCGATTGGTGAGCGGGACGTCCTGAAGCCGGACGTCGAAGTCCGTGTCGGCGTTCCACTCCGGACCTGCGGCTACATCCAGGGCGTTCGCCAGAATCCGGGCCAGACGGTTGTGCCGCTTGGACGCGCTCGGACTCACGACGACCATCCCGTCCACGATCTCGATGCCGGCGCACTGCTCCTCGGACCAAGACTCGTACTCCTCCGCCGTGATCTGCTCATGCATCCACGCCGGGGCCACCATCTCGGCCGTCATCAAGCACCTCCCGGACACTGAGTTGCGGGCCCGATCCCGCTGTATTCAGCGTACTGTCTGCCGTCCGTCCGGGACGCCTACGAGTACCACGAGTATGACGATGCAGAGTGGTCGCGGCGGTGCCGTGGGTTCCTGCACGGCCGGGCCTGGACGCACGCCGAGGGCCCGTAGGCGCTGTTCGGCCACGCGGTGGGCTGGCTGTGCCGCAACCGGGTGATGCTGCCGGGCGTCCCGGTGCTGGCCCGGCAGGTGTCGGAGGTGCGGAAGGCCGCGGACAAGCGGCTGCATGCCACCGTCGCGGGCGCCGCCCGCCGCGCGGAACCGGCACGGCCCGGTGACCGGGTGGCGACGTTGAAGACGCCGGGGGCTCTCGGAGCTGGAGCGGCTGCGCCGGGCGCCCGGATGGCGGCGCTGGCCCGGTACGCGCTGGGGTCGAAGGCGCCTCTGGGCCGCCCTGCGTCCCGTCGACGGATGGATGTGACCCTTCGGCATCGTGGTCGGGGGCCTACGAGGCCAGGGCCGGGACGAGGATGAGCCTTACAGCAGTCCGGACAGCGGCTGGACGCGTTCGGCGAGCGGTCCGCGCGGTTGTCCCTGGTTGCCGTCGGCTTCGGTGAGTCAGTCGGCGGCGGTGAGCAGGCCGGGGTGCTCGATGATCCGGTCGGGCCTGACTGCGGTGAAGGCGGCGACCTGCTCCATGGGCAGCCCGCCGCCCCCAAGCGTGTCCGAGGCCGCCGCCGGGGCGGGTGTGGGCTGCGGGTGACCGGTGCGCCGCCGTTGCGCGCCGGAGGGCGGCCCGGCTGGCGCCGTCCGCTCTCCCATCCCGGCAGCGGCAGCGGCGGCGCCGAGTCGCGGACGATCACCGGGACGCGGAGTGGGCGGACAGCTGTGCTTCGTACTCCGGGAGTCCGGCTCCGCCAGCGGCAGGCAGAACTGGCCTTTTCCAGGCGGACCTGCGGACCGGCAACGAGACGAGAGCTTGTGGCCGTTGGTGGGTGCCGA
>NZ_BMTR01000083.1 GCF_014649775.1 Streptomyces longisporoflavus
GCCCACCATCACCCCAAAGGACGTTATCCCAGCTCAACCCTTCCCCCGAGGAGAGCTACACCCAAGAGCGTTTCACGTATCTACGCGGCCACGGTCCTGGAAGGCGACTGGGGCCAGGACTTCGTCATCGGCCTGCACGTGCCGGACATCAGCCTGAGCAAGCGCGGCGAAGGCGAAGAACGGCAGGTGCAGTTTCTGGGACGCCGACGGCTCGTGCGTCACCCTCGTCAACTACGTCCGGTGGTGGCAGCCAGCCACCGTCCCCGCCTACGGGCCCCGCAACCTGTGGAACGACATCGTGGCCGCCTACGCCCGTTGGCGCGAGGCAGGCCAGCCGCACTACACCCGCTACGGCCTCACCGTCGACGACGAAGGCGCCCATCTGTGGCTTGGTGCCCCCGCCCAGGTCATCGGCCGCCGAAACCTCCCCGGCCGCACCTGTCCACCCGCCCGACACTCCCCCGCCGCCGACCGGCCCGACACGGGCATCAGCCACCACCATTGGCAGGCAGCCACCGAAAGCGGCCACCTTCCCGCACGCCGTGAGGACAGCAAGGACCCACAACCATTCCGGCCACGAAGGACGAGGGCCCTCGTGCGCCCCGCCGGGGAGACCGCAGGGCGGGCGCCCCGGAGTCACCGTATCCATCCCTCGGCTACGCGGCCTCGCCAGGACGGTCGTTGCGAAAGCGGGAGCAACAAAGGCGGCCCCCTCACGATGCTGGAGGGGTGCCGCCCCTTTCATTGCGAGGGCACTGCTCAGACGCGGGGTTCCATGCTGATCTCGCCCGTGCGCACGCTGGTAACGAAGGACCTCCACGAGTTGTGTGGGAAAACCAGTGCGGGCCCCTTCTTGTCCTTGGAGTCGCGAACCCCGACCCGCGTGGGGAGCTCTGCGGCTTCTATGCAGTTGTTGCCGGTGCCGTCGCTGTAGGAGGACTTGTACCAGGCCTCTTCCGGGGCGACTTCGGTGGACGGCTGGTGTGTTCGGTGAGTGTTGATGGCTTCGCTACTTTCCGGTGAGTGCTTCCAGGAACTCGATGGTCTCCTCGAGGCCGTGGGCGGCCCCGACCATCGCGTTGAACCGGCGTGTGAACCGGTCGCGTTCGCGGGGCTTGTCTGAAGTGGACACGGCCCCCCACGCATTGTCGGTCTGGACGCGAGCGGGCAGTTCACCGAGGTCCAGGATCGTGAAATCGCTGCTTGCCCGATAGCCACGTTTGAACGGCAGTACCTGGACGGAGATGCGGTCCTGCCGGGCCAGCTTGATGATCTCGAGGTACTGGTCGCGCATGGTGGCGTCGTCGCCGACGGGGATGCGAAGGGCAGCCTCTCCGAGGATGATCCGCAGGCGGACGTCGTCGCGCTGCAGGACCCTTCGCTTGCGTTCCATCCGCAGGTTCACGTTGCGCTGTATGAATTCGCTGGTGGTGTCCTCGATGGGGCGCTGGACCTCGAAGAGTGCCCGCGCGTAGTCCTCGGTCTGCAGGAGGCCGTACACGACGGTCGGGTGGTAGGCCAGGATCTCCCTGGCCTCGGCTTCCAGTCCGACGAAGTGCGGCATGCCAGCCGGCATGAAGGCCCGGTACTGGGTGAGCCAGTCCTCGTTCGGGGCCTCGCGGTTCAGCTCGACCAGTTGCTCGATCAGGTCCTCATCGGTGACTGCGTACCGCTTCAACAGCGTGCGCAGGTCCCCGACGTTGCGCCGGAAGTTCAGCTCACCGTTCTCGATCCGGGCGAGGGATGCCTCGGACAGTGCCCGCAGACCGCGCACGGCGGTCTTGCGGGTCATGCCGCGTGCCCTGCCTTCCTCGACGGGCGGACAGTTGTCGCGCAACTGTCTCAGCTGGATGCCGAGCTCCAAGCGCCGTCCGGTTGCTCCTCGCTTCGCCGCCACCTGTGCACCACCCCACGTTCCTGCGCTGGCTGAATGTTCCCCTGCGCAGAGTCTGGCACCCGCTGAGCGTTCACGGCAGCCCCCTGTGCAGGTTCCGGCATAGTCCATTTACGCCTCCGCTGAATTTTCAGAGACGATTCAGTTGCTTCTCAATGAGCACTGTCGCCAAGGTAGTTGAGCCAACGCGGCCCGTGACAGGCAAGCGGAGCTCTATCGCATTGCAGCGCCAGCGCCCGCGGCATGCACGGCAGACCGCGTACCGCCCGATTGACGGAGACACCCCCATGTCATCCAGCGCAGCAGGCACCAAGCGGGACATCAGCTGGATGGACCGTGACAACGAGACCAGACCCCTGATCCACGGCGAGCCGGTCCTGATGCGGCCGCGCCCGGCCGTGCACCGCGGCCTCTTTCTCAGGCGGCTGCGCCAGGACTACAACGCGGGTGCGCTCGAGCATCTGCCCAACCCGGACCGGCCGCGGCGGATCGTCGCCTACGCCCTGAACGAGCAGAGCGGCACCGCCGATCAGGGCCTGAACGTGGTACGTGCCCTGATCGCGCGGCAGGGCTATGACGTCGTGCACGAGCTGCACGACGCCTACGCCCCGCACGCACCCCAGCGCCGGCCCGGCTGGTCCGAGGCCCGGCGCCTGGTGCACTGCGGAGTCGCCGACGGCATCGCGGTCGTTGACCGCGATGCGGTCAGCCGCCGCGATGACGAGTACGAGGAAGAGATCCACTGGATCGGGCAGCGCCCCGGTCTGCTGCTCCTGGCGGTGCCCGAAGCCGCCACTTGAAGAGCTCCGGCCCGGTGGCTGGATGAACGCGGACCGGGCTGGCGGCAGTGGCTGCTGCAGCTCGCGATCGTGCTGCTGGCCGCCGGCCTCACCCTCCCGATCGTGCCGGCCCTTTCCGGTCGGCTCTCCTGAAAGGAAATACCTGTGATGACCTCCGCTCTACCGACGCCGCAACCGGCCACGGCCCTCGACAAGAGAGCGCCCGAGGGCACCGGGCCGCCGCCCGCGATCCTGTACCGCGTGCCCGAGCCCGACGTCGCGGCCGGCCCGCTCCGCCCGGCCCGCTTGCACCTGGTGTGCGGCGGCCCGGGCGCGGGGCGTGCGTCGTGAGCGTCATCCTGCACGAGACGAGCACCCCCCAGTACTGGGACGCCCTCTACGAGGCGGGCAGGTACGTGCACGGGATTTCCGCCTTCGAATGCCAGATGTTCCGCTCGTACGTCGACCCCCGGCCCGACAGCCTCGCCCTGGACGCGGGATGCGCCCGGGGCGACTTCGCCGCCTACCTGGGAGCGTGGGGCCTGGATGTGCTCGGCCTTGACTTCTCTGCGACGGCGATCGCGCAGGCACGCCGCGACTTCAAGGATCAGGACCATCTCGTCTTCGACGTGCACGACTTCGTCACCGCCCCGATTCCTTCCGGGATCAGACCCGGCACGTTCGACCTGGTGGTGTGCCGGTTGTCCCTCCCCTACCTGGACCCGCAGAGGTTCCTGGTGGACGCGCGACGCTGGCTGAAGCCGACCGGTGTCCTGCACATCACCACGCACATCACCGAGCGCATGCCGCCCGGACTGCGCCATCGCGGCCTGCCCAAGGCCGCCGTGGAGGAACTGGCCACCGAGTGGGAGCACGCCGTGCGCTACGACCTGGACGGCGACGGCGCCCTTACCTGCGTGGTCCTGCGCGGCCCCTACCCCCACCCGCGGCGCTGACACAAGCCCCCGCTGTCCCAGTTGTCCCGGGAGTGCGTCTCGGGTGGGCGGCGGGCCCCCGGCCCCCGCTCCGCGAAAGGTGGCCCACGGATGCGAGGGCCGGGACCAACTCCCGATCAGGCAGGTACGGACAGGGCGACCGTGAAGGGCCTCCCCGCCTCGCGGGATGGCAGCCGTGCCCATGCCGCACAGCGTCCCTCCTTCCCGTCCGCAAGGGGTCGGGGAGGAGGAGACACGCAACAACGAGGGCCCTGCGCCCTCTGGCCGCCCCGCCCAGGGCGGGATGCGTATCGCCGTAGCACCTCAAAACCTGAAAGGAACAGCCGTCATGGCCACCGAGCGTTTGAGCGAAATCCCGGCGACGGTCGCGAGAATGATCGAGATCCGCAGCGGACCCATCCTGGAAAGCAGCCCGGTCACCGGCGGTCTCAACAGTGAGATCGCCGCACACGTACGGACCGAAACGCAGACGCTGTTCGTCAAGGGCCTGCGCACGAGCAACCCGCGCGCCTGGACGCAGACCCGCGAGGCGGCCATCAATCCGTTCGTCCACGGCCTGTCGCCCCGGATGGTGTGGCAGGCCGACGACGACGCGTGGCACCTGCTCGCCTTCGAGTACACCGAGGGCCGCCACGCCAACTGGAAGCCCGGCAGCGACGACCTGGAGCCAGTGCTCGACGTGATGCAGGAACTCGCCGGCAGGCCGCTGCCGCCCCTCCAGATGCGGCGCTTCAACGAACGGATGGCCGGCTGCGCCGCCCCCGACGAGCTCCACCACTTCGACGGCTCCGCCCTGCTGCACACCGACTGGAACCCGCAGAATGTCCTGATCACGGACGGCGGGGTGCGGCTCGTCGACTGGGGATGGGTCTCGCTCGGCGCGGCCTGGATCGACCCGGCCTTGTGGGTGCTGTGGCTCATCGCCGCCGGACACGACCCCGAGCAGGCGGAGTACGCCGCAGCCGGCCACGAGGCCTGGCGGCAGGCCTCCTACGAGGCCCTGGCCGCCTTCTCCCGGGCACAGTTGCGCCTGTGGGACAGCATCGCCGACCAGAGC
>NZ_BMTR01000084.1 GCF_014649775.1 Streptomyces longisporoflavus
CAGCTCCCCCGCGACACCACGCACCACCGCGGCACTCTCCGCGCCATCACTCAACGCGCCCAGGGCGTCCAGCAGCTCGCCCCGGTCACGCCCCAGCACGACCGCACGCTGCTCAAGTGCCGCCCGGCTCGACACCAGCGAGGCGCCCACATCGGCGACATCGGCACCGGAGTCAGCGGCAACGAACTCCCGCAGCTTCTCGGCCTGCGCCCGCAGCGCCTGCTCGGAGCGTGCCGATACGACCCAGGGAGTCAACCCGCTTACAGGCGCGGGTATTTGAACCTCCGCATCGGGGGCCTCCTGCTCCTCCGGCGCCTCCTCAAGAATCAGGTGCGCGTTCGTGCCGCTGACTCCGAAGCTGGACACGCCCGCACGCCGGGGGCGGCCCGGCTCGCTGGTCCACTCCCTGGCCTCGGTCAGCAGCTCCACCGCTCCCGCCGACCAGTCCACGTGCGACGACGGACGGTCCACGTGCAACGTCTGCGGCAGTACCCCATGCCGCATCGCCATGATCATCTTGATGATGCCGCCGACACCCGCGGCGGCCTGTGTGTGGCCGAGGTTCGACTTCAGCGAACCCAGCCACAGCGGGTTGCCGGGGTCCCGCTCCTGCCCGTAGGTGGCAAGGAGGGCCTGGGCCTCGATGGGGTCGCCCAGTGTCGTGCCGGTGCCGTGCGCCTCCACGACGTCGACTTCGTTCGCCTGCACGCGGGCGTTGGCCAACGCCGCCCGGATCACGCGCTGCTGCGCCGGGCCGTTCGGTGCGGTGAGGCCGTTGGACGCGCCGTCCTGGTTCACCGCCGAGCCGCGGACCACGGCCCAGATGCGGCGCCCGTTGCGCCGCGCGTCCGAGAGCCGCTCCAGTACGAGAACACCCGCGCCCTCCGCGAAGCCCGTACCGTCCGCCGCCTCCGCGAACGCCTTGCACCGCCCGTCCACCGACAGACCCCGCTGCCGCGAGAACTCCCGGAACACCTGCGGCGTCGCCATGACGGTGACGCCACCGGCCAGTGCGAGGCCGCATTCGCCCTGCCGCAGGGACTGCACCGCCTGGTGCACCGTCACCAGCGAGGACGAGCATGCGGTGTCGGTCGACACCGCGGGACCCTCAAGGCCCAGCGTGTACGCGATCCGGCCCGATGCCACACTCAGCAGCGAACCGGTCTGCGCGTAGCCCGAGATGGCCTCGGGGGTGGAGAAGTGGTTTCCGTAGCCGAAGTAGGCGAGTCCGGCGAAGACGCCGGTGTCGCTGCCGCGCAGGGTCTGCGGGTCGATGCCGGCCCGCTCCAAGGACTCCCACGAGGTTTCCAGGAGCAGCCGCTGCTGCGGGTCGGCGGCCAGCGCCTCGCGCGGGTTGATCCCGAAGAACTCGGCGTCGAATTCGCCCGCGTCGTGCAGGAACCCGCCCGAGCGCGTGTAACTGGTGTCGGGCCGCTCCGGGTCCGGGTCGTACAGGGCGTCCAGGTCCCAGTTGCGGTCGTCGGGGAAGTCCGACACGGCGTCGGCGCCCGAGCGCACCAGGTCCCACAGGGCCTCCGGGGAGGCCGCCCCGCCGGGGAAGCGGCAGGCGACACCCACGATCGCGATGGGCTCGCCTGCGGCCTCCGTCAGCGCGGTCAGGCGCCGGCGTGTTTCGACCAGTTCGATCGATGTCCGCTTGAGGTAGTCGAGAACATCAGCGTTGCCATCGTTCGTCGTCATCGCTCTCCCTATCCGAGCTCTTTGTCCAGCAGCGAGAGAAGCTCTCCTACTGAGGCCGAACTGATCTGGTCGACGACGGCCACCGGTGATCCGGCGCTCGCCATCGAACGGACTCGGCCCTGCAGCTCGCCGAGCAAAGTGGAAATGGTGGTCTGGTCCTCCGCCGCGAGTTCGAGGAACGCGCCCTCGAGGCGGGCGCCCAGTTCTTCGATCTCCTTGGCCAGGTGGTCGGCCGGAGACGCGGGGTCGGTACCGGCGTCGGGGGCGATGCCCTCGTACAGGAACTGCGCGAGGCTGCTCGGGTTCGGGTAGTCGAACGTGAGCGTGGCGGGCAGTTTCAGGCCGGTCATCGCCGCCAGCTTGTTGCGCAGCTCAAGCGCCGTGAGTGAGTCGATCCCCAGTTCCCTGAAGGCCACGGAGGGACCGATCTTCCTGGTGTCGGCGTGGCCGAGAACGAGCGCGGTCTGCGCGCGGACGGCGTCGAGCACCGCTGCCTCCGCCTCGGCCTGCGGCAGCGACCGCACCTGCTGCGTGAGCCGGATGCCGGCGTCCTGCCGGCCGCCCGTTCCGCCGCCTGCCCCGGACGTCGTCCCGGCCAGTGCGCGCAGGAGCGGTGATCCCCCGTGGCCGGCCTGCGCCGCGCCGAGTGCCGGGAGGTTCAGCCGTGCGGGCACCAGTACCGGTTCGTCGCGTGAGAGTGCCGCGTCGAAGAGAGCGAGCCCTTCGTGCGACGACATCGCCTGTACGCCCTGTCGTTGCAGTCGTACGAGGTCCGCCTCGCCGAGTTCGCCGCCCATGCCGCTGCGTTCGGCCCAGAAGCCCCAGCACAGCGAGCTTGCGGGGAGGCCTTCGGCCCTGCGGGTTTCCGCGAGGCCGTTGAGGAACGCGTTGGCCGCGGCGTAGTTGGCCTGTCCCGCCGTGCCGAGCACGCTGGCGACGGAGGAGAACAGCACGAACGCGGACAGGTCCAGGTGCCTGGTCAGCTCGTGCAGGTGCCAGGCGCCGCGCACCTTCGGTGCGAGGACGGCGTCCACGCGGTCTTCGGTCAGCGCCTCCACGACTCCGTCGTCCAGTACGCCCGCGCAGTGGATCACTGCCGTCAGCGGGTGCCCGGACGGCACCGCGTCGAGCAGCCGGGCGACGGACGTACGGCTCGTGACATCGCATGCCGCGATCTCGACCTGCGCCGCCCCTGCCGCGGTCAGCTGCTCTCGCAGCTCTGCCGCGCCCGGAGCCGCCTGGCCTCGCCTGCTGGTCAGCACGAGGCTGCGTACACCGTGCCGCTCCACGAGATGGCGGGCCAGCGTCGCGCCGAGGCCGCTGGTGCCGCCGGTGATCAGTACCGTGCCGCCGCCGAGGTCCGGAGCGACCGGAGCGTCCTGTGCCGGGCCACCGCGGGCGTGTGCAAGGCGGGGTGTGCTGACGGTGCCGGACCGGATCTTGAGCTGGGGTTCCGTGGATTGGGCTGCGGCCGGGACGCAGGCTTCCGAGCCCGGCTCGTCGTCCGTGTCGATGAGCGTGAACCGGCCGGGGTTCTCGGTCTGCGCCGAGCGTACGAATCCCCATATCGCGGTGGCCGCGGGGTCGGTGTGCGGGACCTGCTCGTCGTGGATCGCCTTGCGCGTCACGAGGACCAGGCGCGATTCGGCGTAGCGGTCGTCGGAGAGCCAGTCCTGCGTCCACCGCAGCACGCGGTGGATGTTCCGCTCGGCGGCGGCGGGTGTGTCGTTTCCGTCCGATCGGTCGATCGTGGCGATGACGACCGGGGGTATCTCCCGTATCTCCGCATCGGTGGCGGCGAGTTCGTCGAGGTCCGTCACGAACTCCGGCTGCCGTGCGGTGGCTTGAGCGGGAGTGAGCGCGAGAGGAGCCCACTCCACCTGGAACAGCGAGTCCTGGTGGTCGAAGCTCAGCTCGGTCAGCTTCGCGACGTCCGCGGGCCGCAGGGTCAGCGTTGCGATGCCGCCGACAGGTACGCCGCTGCTGTCCGCGATCGTCACGGACAGCGCGTTCTCCCCCGTGTGCGCGAGGCGGACACGCAGTCCCGTGGCCTCGGCGGGGTGCACGCGGACGCCCGTGAAGCGGGACGGCAGCCAGCCCTCGGGCCGCGAGTCGTCGACGACCTGCGCCAGGCCGACCGGGAGCAACGCGGCGTGAAGCAGCGCCGGGTGAATCCGGAACCGGCCAGGCTCGGCGCCCTCGGCCGCGGGCAGTTCCACCTCCGCGAACAGGGCGTCGCCGTGGCGCCACACCTGCTTCAGTCCACGGAACAGGGGCCCGTAGTGGAAGCCGGCGTCGGACAACCTGGCGTACTCGTCCTCGAAGGGCACGTCGACCGCGCCCACGGGGGGCCATGTGACGAGGCTTTCCCCGGCGGGGTCTGTGGTGGTGTCGGCCCCGGCGACGCCCACGGCGTTGCGCGTCCACTCGGTCTCGCCCTTGCCCCGCGAGTGCACGCTGATGACGTGCTTGCCGTCGATCACCACGCGGATGTCCCGGTCGGCCGTCCGGGACAGCACCAGCGGTGCCTCCAGGGTGAACTCGTCGATGATGTCGCAGCCCGCCTTGCGTGCCGCCCACACCGCCATTTCGAGCAGCACCGTCGAAGGCACCAGGACGGCGCCGTGGACCACGTGCTCGGCGAGCCACGGGTGGCGCTGCAAGGACAGACGGCCGCCGGCCGCTATGCCGCCGACTCCGCCGTGCTCTTCGTCAGCGGGCAGGTCGATCACCGCGTCGAGCAGCGGGTGGTCCGACGTGCTCGCGGTGGTGGTCTCGTGGGGGGTGTTCAGCCAGTAGCGCTGGCGTTGGAAGGCGTAGGTGGGCAGGTCGACGGGGCGGCGGGGACCGAAGAACGCGTCCCAGTCCACGGCGGCGCCCCGCACATGCAGCTGGGCCAGCGCACCCACCAGTGCCTCCGCTGCCGGACGGTCACGCCGC
>NZ_BMTR01000085.1 GCF_014649775.1 Streptomyces longisporoflavus
GCGGTATGAGGCGGCCGCGGTGCTCGGTCATGTGTCGGGGGATGCGTTCTCGGCGTCCCGTGCCTTCAGGGAGCTGGGTTTCGACTCGCTGACGGCGGTGGAACTGCGTGCCCGGCTGAGTGAGGCCACCGGTGTCGCACTGCCCGCCACGCTGGTCTACGACTATCCCAACGCCGCCGTACTCGCCGCATACCTCCGCACGGAACTGTCCGGCGTGGTCCCTGCCGCTTCCGCTTCGGTGGCCGTGTCGAGCGCGACCGACGAACCCATCGCGATCGTGGCGATGGCGTGCCGTTTCCCGGGCGGCGTGTCGAGCCCGGAGCAGTTGTGGGACATCGTCCTGTCCGGCGAGGACGCGGTGTCGGAGTTCCCGACCGACCGGGGCTGGGACCTCCAGTCCCTGTACGACCCCGACCCGGACTCGGTGGGCACCTCGTACTCCCGGTCCGGCGCGTTCCTCTCCGACGTCGGCGCGTTCGACCCGGCGTTCTTCGGGATCTCGCCGCGCGAGGCGCTGGCGATGGACCCCCAGCAGCGGCTGCTCCTGGAAACCTCCTGGGAGGCCTTCGAACGGGCCGGGGTCGACCCGGAGTCGCTGCGCGGCGAGCGCGTCGGCGTGTTCGTCGGATCGAACATGCAGGACTACGGCTGGGTCCTGGGCGCGGCCGCCGACGACATGGGCGGATACGTGGCGACCGGCAACGCCGCCAGCGTGGCGTCCGGCCGCCTGTCGTACACCTTCGGCCTTGAGGGCCCCGCGGTGACAGTGGACACGGCATGCTCCTCCTCGCTGGTGGCCCTGCACCTCGCCGTGCAGGCGCTGCAGAGGGGCGAGTGCGAGATGGCGCTCGCCGGCGGTGTGACGGTGATGTCGACGCCGACCTCGTTCGTCGAGTTCAGCCGGCAGCGCGGGCTCGCCATGGACGGGCGGTGCAAGGCGTTCGCCGGCGCCGCGGACGGCACCGGTTGGGGCGAGGGTGTCGGCATGCTGTTCGTCGAGCGTCTTTCGGACGCTCAGCGCAACGGCCACCAGGTCCTCGCCGTCGTCCGCGGCTCGGCGGTGAACCAGGACGGCGCGTCCAACGGCCTGACCGCGCCCAACGGTCCCTCGCAGCAGCGAGTGATCCGCCAGGCCCTGGCGAGCGCGGGCCTGGCCCCGTCCGACGTGGACGTGGTCGAGGCACACGGCACGGGCACCAAGCTCGGCGACCCCATCGAGGCACAGGCCCTGCTCGCCACGTACGGCCAGGACCGCCCTGCCGACCGGCCGCTGTGGCTCGGCTCGATCAAGTCGAACCTCGGTCACACGCAGGCCGCCGCCGGTGTGGCGGGCGTGATCAAGATGGTCATGGCGATGCGGCACGGTGTGCTGCCCAAGACCCTGCACGTCGATGAGCCGTCGCCCCACGTCGACTGGTCCGCCGGTGCCGTGGAACTGCTCACCGACCAGCGCGAGTGGCCCGCCGCTGACCGGCCGTGGCGAGCCGGTGTGTCGTCGTTCGGCTTCAGCGGAACCAACGCGCACACCATCATCGAGCAGGCACCCGCCATCGAGCAGGAGGAAGTTCCGGAGCCGGAACTCGACGGACTCGTGCCGTGGGTGATTTCGGCACGGAACGCCGAGGCGCTTCGCGAGCAGGCCGCACGACTCGAGTCCTTCGTGGCCGAGGCACCGGATCTGACCGTGGCGGCCGTGGGCCGTGCCCTGGTGTCCTCGCGGGCGCTTCTCGAACACCGTGCGGTGGTGGTCGGCGCCGACCGCGCGGAGCTCCTTGCCGCGCTGGAGGCAGTGGCCGATGGCCGGATGACCGGCGCCGTGGTTACGGGAGCGGCCGCCGAGCCCGGCCGGGTGGGCTTCCTGTTCTCGGGCCAGGGTTCGCAGCGGCTCGGCATGGGCCGCGAACTGGCCGACCGCTTCCCGGCTTTCGCCGATGCCCTGGACGCCGTACTCAATGAGTTCGACCCGCGGGTGCGTGAAGTGCTGTTCGGCGAGGACGCCGGCGCGCTGAACGAGACCGGGGTGACCCAGCCGGCGCTGTTCGCCGTCGAGGTGGCGCTGTTCCGTCTCCTGGAGTCGTGGGGCATACGGCCTGATGTGCTGGCTGGTCACTCGATCGGTGAGCTGGCGGCGGCCCACGTTGCGGGTGTCTGGTCGCTGGCCGATGCGGTGAAGGTGGTGTCGGCGCGTGGTGCGTTGATGCAGGCGCTGCCCACGGGCGGTGCGATGGTCGCGGTCCAGGCGTCCGAGGCGGAGATCGCCCCGGACCTGTCGGAGACGGTCGGCCTGGCCGCCGTCAACGGCCCCGGCTCGGTGGTGGTTTCCGGTGTGGCCGCCGATGTGGATGCGGTCGCGGAGAAGTGGCGTGCGGCGGGCCGCAAGGTGTCGCGTCTGAAGGTCAGCCACGCGTTCCACTCGCCGTTGATGGAGCCGATGCTCGACGACTTCCGCCGGGTGCTTGAGGGCGTGTCCTACGAGGCGCCCGCCATCCCCATCGTCTCGACGCTGACCGGCGTCCGCGCGAGCGCCGAGGAACTGGCCTCGCCTGACTACTGGGTGCGGCACGTACGCGAGTCCGTCCGCTACGCCGACGCCGTCGGCACGCTCACGGACGAGGGCGTGACCACGTTCGTCGAGGTCGGCCCCGGCGGCACCCTGGCCGCGCTCGGCCAGGAGACCGCGCCGGACGCGACCTTCGTGCCGGTGCTGCGCGGCGACCGCCCGGAGGCCGTGGCCGCGACCACCGCCGCGGGACAACTGCACGTGCGCGGCGTCCGGGTGGACTGGGAGACGTTCTTCGAGGCGCACGGTGCACGGCACGTGGACCTGCCCACGTACGCCTTCCAGCGTGAACGCTTCTGGCCCGACGTGCTGCCGGTGATCGGGAACGTCGCGGCGGCCGGGCTCGGTGCCGCCGAGCACCCGCTGCTCGGTGCGACCGTCACCCTCGGCGGTACGGATGGTGTGCTGCTGACCGGGCGGCTGTCGCTCCAGACCCACCCCTGGCTGGCAGATCACGAGATCATGGGCTCGGTGCTGCTGCCTGGCACCGCGTTCGTGGAACTGGCGATACGAGCGGGTGACCAGGTCGGGTGCGACCTGGTCGAGGAGCTGACGCTCGAGGCCCCGCTCGTCCTGCCCGAGAACGGTTCGGTGCGGGTCCAGGTGTGGGTCGGCGCGGGCGATGACTCGGGCCGGCGCGAGCTGACCTTCCACTCCAGCGCCGGTGACACCGACGACGGAGGTTCATGGACCCGCCATGCCACCGGCGTACTGGGCGCCGGTGGGCGCTCCGGCGGGACTTCGCTGGTGGAGTGGCCGCCCACGGGCGCGGAGTCCGTCGACCTGGACGGCTACTACGACCGCATGGTCGCCGGCGGCTTCGGCTACGGCCCGGTGTTCCAGGGCCTGCGGTCGGCCTGGCGCAGCGGTGACGAGATGTTCGCCGAGGTCGAGCTGCCGGAGGGTGCGAAGGCCGACGGATTCGGGCTGCACCCGGCGCTGCTGGACGCGACGCTGCAAGCCATCGGACTGATGGGCGAGGCCGATGCCCCCGGCAAGCTGCCGTTCTCGTGGTCCGGTGTGCGGCTGCACGCCTCGGGCGCCACGGCGCTTCGGGTGCGGTTGGCGCCCACCGGCGGTGACGGAGTGGCGCTCACGGTCGCGGACGGCTCCGGTGCCCCCGTGGCCACGGTCGACTCGCTGGTGCTGCGGCCGGCGGCGCCGGTCCAGGGTGCCGGTGACGAGCGAAGTGACGCGCTGTTCGGCGTCGACTGGGTGCCGGTTCCCCTGGCCGCCGGGGACGATGTTCCGACGGTCGAGTGGACCGACCTGGAGGTGCTCGCGGCCTCGGCCGACCTGCCCGACTACGTCGTTCTGCCGTGCCCCGTCCCCGCTGCCTCCGACCCGGCCACCGGCGAACACGAGGCGGCGCACCAGGCGGCACACTGGGCGCTGAACGCGGTCCAGACCTGGCTCGCTGACGACGAGCGGTACGCCGCGTCACGCCTGGTCGTCGTCACCAACGGGGCGATCGCCGCCACCCCCGAGGAGGATGCCCCCAACCTCGCGCAAGCAGCGGTGTGGGGTCTGGTGCGCTCCGCCCAGTCGGAGAACCCCGACCGGTTCGTGCTGGTCGACCTCGACGAGGAGACGGCATCGGTGGAGGTGCTGGCGTCCGCGCTGGCCACAGGGGAGCCGCAGTTGGCGGTGCGTGCGGGCGCCGTCAGCGCGCCGCGTCTGGCCAGAGCCCGGCACTCGGTGTCGGACGACCCCGGCTTCGGTGATGGCGCCGTACTCCTGACCGGTGCCACGGGCACCCTCGGCGGTCTCCTCGCCCGGCACCTCGTCGCCGAGCGCGGTGTGCGGAACCTGCTCCTGGTCAGCAGGCGCGGTGCCGCCGCCGAAGGCGCAGAGGCCCTGCGTGAGGAACTGGCCGCGCTGGGCGCCGAGGTGGCCTTCGCGGCGTGCGACGTGGCCGACCGCGAAGCCGTCGGGGC
>NZ_BMTR01000086.1 GCF_014649775.1 Streptomyces longisporoflavus
TTCGGCCCAGCCGGTGCCGTCCGCGGCGGCGGCGAAGGACTTGCAGCGGCCGTCGGTGGCCAGACCCCGCTGCCGCGAGAACTCCACGAACGACACAGGGGTGGACAGCACCGTGACACCCCCGGCGAAGGCCAGATCGCACTCTCCCCGGCGCAGCGCCGTCGCCCCCATGTGCATCGCGACCAGCGACGAGGAGCACGCCGTGTCCACGGACACGGTCGGCCCCTCGAAACCGAACGTGTAGGCCACTCGACCTGCGGCGATGCTGCCCATGCTGTTGCTGACGAGGTTGCCCTCGTAGCCCTCCTTGGGGAGGTTGGGGCGAGCCCCGTAGTCGTGGTACATCTGCCCGACGAACACGCCGGTGCGGCTGCCACGCAGGGTGGCGGGCACCACGCCCGCGTTCTCCATCGCCTCCCAGGTGGTCTCCAGAAGCAGCCGCTGCTGCGGGTCCGCCACCGTGGCCTCACGCGGAGACATCCCGAAGAAAGAGGGGTCGAAGCCGCTCACGTCGTCGAGGAAACCGCCCTCGCTCACGTACGACTTGCCCACGCTGTCCGGGTCCGGGTCGTGCAGGTCCTCGGGCCAGCCGCGGTCCGTCGGGAACGGCGAGACCGCGTCGACGCCCTGTTCGACCAGCTTCCACAGGCCCTCGGCATCCGTGACACCGCCCGGATAGCGGCAGGCCATCCCCACGATCGCGATCGGCTCCCGCGCCTTCTCCTCCACCTCACGCAGGCGGCCCCGCGCGTCCCGCGCGTCGGCTATCGCGCGCTTGAGGTACTCCCGGAGTTCCTTCTCGTCCGCCATCAGAATTCAACCCTTCAAAGTTCATGTGTGAGGTGAAGCGGGGTGTCCGGGCCTGCCGATGTGGGGTTACTCGACCCCGTCCACCAGCGCGAAGAGCTCTTCGTCGCTGGCGGAGTCGAGGTCTTCGTCAAGCCCGGCCCCGGTCAGCTCCAGGAGCCGCTGCAGCTGCTCGGTGATCTGCCGCCGCAGCGCGTCGTCTTCGCCGACACCGCGGATATGCTCCTCCAACTCGCCCAGGTGCGAGAGGACGGTGTCCGGTGCGGTCCCGCCCTGCGGGACCCTGGTGAGTTGCTCGATCTGGTCGGCCAGTTGCTCGTCCAGGAACCCGGCAAGCGAACCGACCGAGGGATAGTCGAAGACGACGGTGTTCGTGAACCGCACTCCGCTCGCCTTGTTCAACCGGTTCCGCAACTCCACCGCGCTCAGGGAGTCGAACCCCAGCTCCTGGAAGGCACGGTCCGCCTCGATCTCCCGCGGATCGTCGTGTCCCAGGATGTCGGCCACCTCTTCCTGCACCAGTTCCACGATCGCCCGCTTCCGCTCGTCCGCCCGGAGGTCTGCCAACCGCTGGAGCAGCGGAGAAACGGGACCGCCGACGGCCGGGGCGGCGGGCAGGGTGCTGGGCGCCGGAGCATGCCGGTCGGCGAGTTGTCCGGCCAGGAAGCCGGCCAGCGCGTCGACGGACGGGTAGTCGAAGACGACGGTGTTGGTCAGCTGCAGTCCGCTCAGTTTGTTCAAGCGGTTGCGCAGTTCGACGGCGTTGAGGGAGTCGAAGCCCAGCTCCTGGAAGGCGCGGTCGACTTCGACTTCGTTCGGATCGTCATGGCCCAGAATGTCGGCGACCACTCCGCGTACGAGGTCGATCGTGGACCGTTCGCGCTCCTCGGGGGGCAGCCCCGCGAGTCGTGCGCCCAGCGACTGCGGCTGCGACTGCGCGCTCGGCGACTGTGGTTGTGCACCGCTGGTCTCGCTCCTGGCCGCGGCGCGTGGCCGCCGTGCCGTGGGTACCAGTGCCTGGAGCAGGCCGGGTACGTCTTCGGCGCGGGTGCGCAGGGCGCGGGTGTCGATGCCGGTCAGGGCGAGGACGGGTTCGTCCGCCGCGAGGGCCGCGTCGAACAGGCCCATCGCCTCTGATGACGACAATGCCTGCAACCCCATGCGGTTGAGCCGTCGCAGGTCGACTTCGCTCAGTTCGCCGCTGATGCCGCTGGATTCCTCCCACAGGCCCCACACCATCGATACGGCGGGCAGACCTTGGGCGCGCCGCATGGTGGCGAGGCCGTCCAAGAATGCGTTGCCTGCCGCGTAGTTGGCCTGGCCTGCCGTGCCGAAGAGTCCGGCGAGTGAGGAGTAGAGGACGAAGGTCTTCAGGTCGTGGTCGCGGGTGAGTTCGTGCAGGTTCCAGGCGCCGTCGACCTTGGGTCGGAGGACTCGTTCCAGCTGTGCCTGGCTCATCTCGGAGAGCACGCCGTCTTCGGCGACGCCTGCGGTGTGCACTACACCGGTCAGCGGGTGGTCCGCGGGCACGCGCGCCAGTGCGTCGGCGAGCGCGTCGCGGTCGGCGACGTCACACGCGGCGAGGGTGACCCGGGCGCCGAGTTCTTCCAGCTCGGCGCGCAACTCACCGGCGCCAGGAGCTGATTCACCGCTGCGGCTGAGCAACAGCAGTTCCCGGACGCCGCGTTCCCGTACGAGGTGGCGGGCCGCGATCGCGCCCAGGGTGCCGGTCGCGCCGGACACCAGGACCGTGCCCTCGCCCCAGTCCGGACCCGTGCCGGTACCGGTGGCGGCGGTACGCACCAGGCGCGGTGCCAGCAACTTGCCGTCGCGTACGGCGACTTGGGTGTGTCCGGACCCTGCGACGGTCCGCAGCAGTCCGGCCAACTCCTCGGACCCGGAGGACCCGGAAGCGCTCTCCTCCAGGTCCGCCAGGACGATCCGGCCGGGATGCTCCGACTGGGCCGACCGCAGCAGCCCCCACACCGAGGCACCCGCCAGGTCCGCAACACCCTCGCCCTTGACCGCACCCACCGCGCCGCGCGTCACCACGACCAGCCGCGAGTCCTCGAACCGGGCGTCGCCCAGCCAGGCCCGCACCTGCTCCAAGACCCCGCCCACGACACCGCGCACTCCACCGGCAACGTCCGTGTCGGTGTTGTGCGGCGGTACCTGGAGGACGGTCGTGCCGACGTCCTCGGGCAGGCGATCAGTGATGTACACCAGCTTCTCGGGCGCTTCACCGAGGTCCGGTGCCGTGACCGGCTGCCACTCCACGGCGTGCGGGGCGGAAGCCCTCGCGCCGAACTGACCGGTGAACTGCTGCCGGGGCACCGGCCGCATCGTCAGTGCACGAGCCTCCGCTACGGGAGAGCCGTGCTGGTCGGCGATCGCGATGGCGGTGCTGTCGCTGCCCGAGGGCGTGAGTCGTACGCGCAGGGCTGTGAGGCCGTCGGGGTTCCAGAAAGCAGCGCCGTGCCAGTCGAAGGGCAGCCGCAGGAGATCGCCGGCCGCGAGCTCCTCGGACGCCGATACGACCAGAGGCTGGATCGCGGCATCCAACAGTGCCGGATGCACGGCGAACTCGCCTGCCGCGTCATGGAGCTGCCCGGGCAGCTGGACCTCGGCGTACAGCTCCTCGCCGTGCTGCCAGAGGCCCCTGAGTCCTTGGAACGCGGGGCCGTACTCGTATCCGAGCTCGGCCAGGCCGGCGTAGACGCCGTCCAGCGGAATCTCGGTGGCGTGCTGCGGGGGCCAGTTGAGCAGCGGCTCGAAGGCGACCGGCTCCGGGGCGGTGGCGCCTGCCGGGGCGAGGCTGCCGCTCGCGTAACGGCTCCACGCCACGCCGTCCCCGCCGTCCCCGCCGTCCGCGTCGACGGGCTGCGCGTGGACGGAGAACGCCCTGATGCCGTCCTGGTCGGGTGCCTGGACGATGATCTGCAGCCGGACGGACTCGCCCTTGAGCAGGCGCAGGGGCGCCTCCAGGGTCAGCTGTTCCACTCCGGCCGCTCCGGTACGGGCCGCCGCTGCCGCCGCGAGTTCGAGGAACGCGGTCGCCGGAAGGATCACGTTGCCGTCGATCGTGTGGTCGATGAGCCACGGGTGGTCATCGGGGCTGACGCAACCGCTGAGGACCGTCTCGTCCCGGCCGGCGAGCTCGACAACCGTGTCAAGCAGCGGGTGCGGGGCGGCATCGGGCCTGGCCGCTCGCTGCGCGGAGGTCAGCCAGTAGCGGCTGTGCCGGAAGGCATAGGTGGGCAGGTCGATGTGAGCCGCCCCGGGGAAGAACGCGGCGAGGTCGACGTGCGCGCCACGCACATGGGCCAGGGCCACCCCCGTGCTGAGCACGGCGGTCTCGGAGTGCCGGGCACGCAGCAGGGGAACGGCGGTGATGCCGCGTGCGCCTTCGCCTTCGCCCTGACCGTTTCGGATCATGCCGGTGAGCACGGCGTCGGGGCCGACTTCGAGGCACAGGCCGACGCCCTCCTCCTCCAAGGTGCGTACGGCGTCGTGGAAGCGGACGGTGCCGCGCAGCTGGCGGACCCAGTAGTCGGGCGAGGTCA
>NZ_BMTR01000087.1 GCF_014649775.1 Streptomyces longisporoflavus
CAGGGCGTCGGTCACGAGATCCGCGCGCATGTGGTCGGCGATCGCCCAGCCGGCCAGACGGCGCGAGGCGAGGTCGATGACGGTCGCCAGGTAGCAGAACTTCCCGCCGTCGATGGGCAGGTAAGTGATGTCGCCGACGTACTTCGTGTTCGGCCTGCCCGCGGTGAAGTCGCGGCGGATCAGGTCCGGAGCCTTGGCTGCAGTTGGATCGGGGACGGTGGTGCGGTGCCGGCGGCGCAGCCGGAGCCCTTCGATCCCGGACTCCCGCATGATCCTGGCGACCCGCTTGTGGTTGACCGCCTCACCGTCCGTCTCGCGGAGCTCGGCGGTGATCCTCGGCGCTCCGTAGGTGCCGTCCGACTCCTGGTGCACCGCCCGTATCCGGACGGCCAGTTGTGCCTCGGCCGCCCGCCGGGCGGCCCGGTCGGCGGCTGTCCGGCGCCAGTAGTAGAAGCTCGAGCGGCTGACGCCAAGGACGCTGCAGAGCCGCTTCACGCCGTAGCGGCGCTGCAGGTCGGCGACGCACTGGAAGCGGTTCACCAGCGCGTCTCCCCGGCGAAATATTTCGCCGCCTTCCGCAGGATCTCGCGTTCCTCCTCCAGCTCGCGGACCTTCTTCCGCAAGGCCGCGTTCTCCGCCTCCAGCGGTTCCGGCGGCTGGGCCGCCTCCGGCGTCCGGCGTCCGCGCGGACGGCTTGCTCCGGCAGCCCTCACCCAGTTCCGCAGGGTCTCCGGATTGATCCCCAGATCGGCGGCGACCGACCTGATCGTCGCCTCGGGCCGCGACTCGTAGAGCGCGACCGCGTCCGCCTTGAACTCCGGCGGGTAGTTCTTCATGACCACGAGATGTCCGTTCTCAGATCTTCAGGATCCAGTGTCTCGTGTGTTCAACATCAGGGGTCAAGGCCCTGGCGTTGCCGGGACGGATGCGGCCGCTCTTGCTCACACCGGCGGACTCGTTCTGGCCCGGGCAGACGCCGATCCAGGAGGCCAAGTGGTGGGCGGAGGCGAACTGGGTCATATCGCCACCGGTCTCGGCGATGACGATTTCGGCGCCGAGTCGGCCGATGCCCGGGACAGTCTGCAGGACTTCCATATCCCGCTCATGGTCGGCAAGGAGTTGGGCGATGCGGGTATCGAAGGTGGCGATGAGGTCCTTCCAGCGGTCGATCTCGTCGAGGTAGTGGCGGACCATGAAGGCGTGGTGGCCGGTGAACTCGCCGTCCAGGGCGTCGATAAGGGCGGGAATCTTATTGCGGGCTCTGCCGTGGGTGAGGTCGGCAAGGCGGGCCGGATCGCGTTCGCCACGGATGAGAGCTTCCAGGATGGCCCGGCCGCTGGCGCCGGTAATGTCGCTGAGGACGGCGGAGAGTTTCATGCCCGTGTCCTCGAGCTCCTTCTCCAGCCGCTGGGCTTCCCATCCCGCTGCCCGCCCCAGTTCGGTGCGGCGGCGGGTGAGATCACGCAGTTCGCGGATGTCCCGGCCGGGGACGAAGGAGGCCATCACCATGCCAGAAGCGCCGGCGCGGGCAAGGAAGGCCGCGTCGCTCGGGTCGGTCTTGCGGCCGCGGATGCCCTTGAGATGGGCGGGGTTCACCAGCATCAGGTTCAGATGCGGCTGCAGCAGGTAGTAGACGCCGCGCCAGTAGTCCGAGGTCGCCTCCATGACGACCACCTCGACTCGATGCCCGAGCAGCCAGCCCATCAGGCGCCGCAGCTCGGCGGTAGTGGTACCGAATCGCAATGTCTCCAGCGACCAGCTGCCGGCCCGTTTCGTGGAGGGAACGCGGACACAGGCCAGCAGGAAACGCTTGCCCAAGTCCACTCCCGCGGACCGCAGATGGATCACCTCGTCCTGCACATCCTGGAGCCGGGGCATCGTGGTCTCCTCCCGCATGGTGCGTGCGTGCTCGGAGGGTGTCCCGGAGGAGCCAAGGGAAATGGTGGAATCTGACACGCGTGCTCCGACACCGGTCAACCGATGCCCCGGCAACAATCCGTGGTCCCCTGGTCGGCCCCCATCGCCATCCTGTAAAACGAGCTCGCTCGCATCGCAGGCCCATCGGCTGACCGGGACACCCACCCCGATTTTCCCGTACTCGAGGTGATCAGCGCAGCGATCTCGCCCACCTGTAAAACTAACGGCCCTGTCTCACATTCGGTGGTGACGGAGCGTGCCGCTATCCGAGGAGGATGCGGTGCCGAAGCAGGGTGAAGCCTGCTCGTCCGTGCATCTGGCGTGCGATCCGTTTGGTCTTGGTGTTGACGCCCTCGGTAGGGCCGTTGCTGTACGGAAGCGTGAGCCCGGCGATCACGGCGTCGACGTCCCGGTCCAGGCCCCGGGTGAAGGCATGTAGATGGGGCAGGTCGGCTGCTCGGACTTGGGCGATCCAGCGCGTGAGCGAGTCGGCGTTGTCGGCGTGCGGCGTAAGGAGTGGGGCGAAGTCCCTGATACCGGCGGCCAGTTGGGTCATCTCGGGGCAGGCGGTGGTGAGCTTGGCCAGGAGCTCGTGTTGCTCGGCCTTGAGGTTGTCGGGCCTGGTCAGCAGCATCCGGGCGAGCCTGCGCGGGGAGATATGGCTGCGGTCGGCGTCCGCGCGGCCCTGGTTGATGTACTTGTGCAGGAGGTTCAGGCAGCCCGTGAAGCCGAGGGCTTTGATCTCTTCGAAGAGGTGCTTGATGGGGATGCCGGGGTCATCGGCTCGGCGTTTGCGCAGGTGCTCGCGGTAGGGGCCGACGAGGCTGGCTCGGTACTTGGGGACGCGGAGCATGCGCTCGGGCCGATCGGCTCGCGCGTAGCGTTTGACGGTGTTCAGGGCCAGCTGGAGACGGCGGGCGCACTCGAGCAAGCCGACGCCCTGGTCGAGCAGGTCGTGGATCTAGTTCCAGCGTTCCAGGGTGGTCTGGGCGCGGGGCCCGTCGTAGATGGGCGCGTCCAGCACGGTGGCCCAGCAGGCGCTGTGCGCCTTGACCTCGCTCAGAGCGGCTTCGCACAGGTTATGCCACACATGCCACCGGTCCGTGACCTGCACCGCGTCAGGCAGGGCGCGCCGGATCGCCTCAGCATAGGTCGCCGAGCCGTCACGGCACACGATCTCGATCCCCGGATGCTCGCGCAGCCACGCCTCCAGGGTGTCGGCCGTGCGGCCGGGCAGCACGTCGATCCGCTCATGAGTCTCGGCATCGATGATCACGGTGGCGTAGCGGTGCCGCCGGCGCAGAGCGAAGTCGTCGACGCCGATCACACGGGGCACCCGCCCGGTGGGCAACGGAATCCGCAGCAGGGCGCGCAGGGCCGTGTGACGCGACAGGCTCACCGCCAATATCGCCAGCAGACGCGCCCCGGCCCGGCCCGCTAACTCCGCGACCACGGCTTTGACTTGCCTGGTCAGGCGGGCCGTACGCCGCTGCTACCGGTCCAGCACTCCGGGCACCTGTTCGCGGAAGGTGTGGCGGCAGTCGCGCGTGGGACACACCAGACGCCGCACTCGCACACGGACCACCACCCGTCGTTCATCGACCGGCACGTCCGCGACTGTCCGCCAGTGATGGCCGTGCACGCGTTCCGACGGGGCCTCGCACACCGGGCAGACCGCAGTGTCCCGCGGAGTCCGTGCCCGCACCACGATCCGCTCACCTTCGTCGAACACATCCTCGACGACCAGCGGGGAAAGACCCGAAAACACCGTCTGCACAAGCTCGTTGACATCCTTCACGCGAATGTCAACGACCCTCACGACTCTCCGTCACCACCGAATGTGAGACAGGGCCAAACTAACGGTGTAACTCCTGATCATGGAGGATGCACTGATGACCAGTAACAACACCCCTGGGGACGCGAGTTCAGAGGTGGCAGTCCCGCCGTCGGTGAAGGCGGTGGATGACCAGCTGATCGAGGAGTTGGTGGGCCGCGCCCAGGCCGAAGGACTCCAGCTGGCGGGCGAAGGAGGTCTCCTGCAGCAGCTGACGAAGCGGCTTCTGGAGTCGGCTCTGGAGGGCGAGGTCACCGATCACCTGGGTTATGACCGGCACGATCCGGCGGGCAAGGAGGGGGCGGGTGCTGGTCCGGGGCATACCCGAAGGACGGTCGAGCGCGACTACCGGTTGCCGATCTACGTGTGGCTTCACCGTACGGTGAATAGCGCAGACACCTCAGCGTCCTAGTTCGTCAAGCGGCGGCGATTGGGGTGGGGTATGCGGTCTGCTCGCCCGCCTGGAGGCAGTGGTAAAGCTGGCCGAGCATGCGGTTGAAGAGGTTGCGCTGAG
>NZ_BMTR01000088.1 GCF_014649775.1 Streptomyces longisporoflavus
AGGGGTGTCTGGACGGAGGAGGCCACGTCACCGCCAGTGACGCCCTACCTCCAAGCCCGGTCCTTTAGGACCGGGTCAAGTTGACGGCAGTGAGCCCATCTCGGCTGCCCGCGAGGCCGCCCGCGAGTTCCTGACCGGTGTGCAAGCCGTGCACGGTATCCCGGTCTCCCCGCGCGTGATGGACGTGGTGCAGCTGGTGGTGAGCGAGTTGGTCACCAACGCCTACAAGCATGCGCCCGGGCCGTGCCTGCTGGATCTGGAGGTTGACGGCGGGAGCGTGAAGATTTGTGTGTGGGATGCCGGCACGACGCTGCCGACGATCCACCCCCCCCGGACGCGCAGCGGGTAGGCCGGCACGGCCTGGAGATCGTCACGTGCGTGTGCCGGAGCCTGGAGATGCGGCGTGAGCCCGTCGGCAAGCGGATCGCAGCCGTGATCGCGCTCGCCGACGATGCGAACGGGCATCCGGCTGGCAGCGCGATGTGACACCCAAGGGGCCAGCGGCCGTCAGTGCCCGACTTTCGTCGCACACGACTTGGGGTAGCGGACGGGCCTGAAACAGCGCCTTTTGCCGCCGGCCGGTGTTCTGGGGGAGCAGAACAGCCCGGTTTACCCGGTGCTACGGGTGCGAGCGGGCCTTGTCGTGCCAGGGGGCGGTGTCTGCCACACGTGGGAAAGTTCGGGCTGGGTGGTTGGTGCATATGCCCGGGTCGGGGACGGTGCGGGTCGGTGACGGGAGGCATGGGATGGTCGGCCGCCGCCGCGCGGGTGTGGCGGCGGCCGGGCGCGAGGGACCGGGGTGCTCTTCGATCGGACCTCGCGCGGTGCCCTTCCGGCGGTGGGTGGCTGCGGGTGACCTGACCCGCCGCCGTTGCGCCGGGAGGGCAGCGGCTGGGGTCGCGTTGTCGGCGATGCGGCCCCAGCTGGTCTCGGGTCGCGGTGCGGGGCGGGGTGTCTGTGCGCTTGGCATGGGCCCTGCTACCTGTTTGACCGGAAGCGGGGGCTGCCCTCTCCGATGGCCCCGGGCGGCACGTGGCCGATCCGGTGACCGCTCGGAAGAGGCGCCCGGGCATGGGGTATCAGGCTGTGGTGCAGCCGGCGGCGGCGAGGGCCCGGGTGATGGCGTGTTGTTCGGGGGTGGTCAGGGGGCGGGTGTTGTCCCATTCGTTGGTGGGGTCGAAGCCGTAGAGGGCGACGGGGCCGTGTGGTTCGGTGGCGTTGTGGGGTGGGTGGCCGGCGACGTGGGCGAGCACTCGGGCGGCGTACAGGTTGGGCGGGTGCTGGTCGGGGAGGGTCGGGGTGCGGCCCGGCGAGGCGACCCGCAGGCGTGAGGTTGGGGTGAGGAAGGTGCGGCCGATGCCGTGGTGTCCCATCGCGTCTTCGGCGACGGAGAGCCGGTGGCCCCAGTGGGCTCGGCCGTCGGGGTTGATGAGGATGTACACGGGTGGCTGACGGGTCACGGCAGACGGTCCTTTCGGCGGGGCCGGCGGCGGAGCGCGCGAACCAGGCCGCGCGGGCCGGGCTCTTTCATGGTCTTGCTCTCGGGGCTTTTCTGCTGAGTCTCCTGCGGGAGCAAGCGCGGGGCAATTCGTGGCCAAAGCTGGGGAGTTGACCGGCCCGGGCGCGACTCTGCGGCTTGAGTCACCGGGCTGAGTTTCGTGGCGCCGCTGTTGTGCAAGGGTGAGGCGAGGTGCGCCCGTTCCTGTGCGATGCCGGTGACGTGCTGTGGAGAGCCGGGGAGCCGATGGACGTTTGGGCCGGTCTCCGGCGTGCGAGGTCTCGAAGCCGGCGTTGTGCCGTCTGGTGCCTGCTGCGGCCTCGCGGGGCCCGTGATGGCGGCCAGGGGTGCGGGGCGCAGTTCGCGGGTGGCGCCCTGGCAGGCGGGTCTTGAGCCGTGCAGATGCTGGTGGCCGGCCAGGCATGGCCCGTCGGGAATGTGCTCCGGGGGAGAGGGGCGGCGAACTGAGGATTGTTCAGGTTTCTGCCGGTGTTGGCGCGGCCGGTCCAGGAGATCGTCTGGTGGCCGACGACGTCGAACCCCGGGGTTCGTTTCCGACGATGCCGCGGGCCCTGTACTCCCGTGGCGCCGGCGCATTCCCGCGGTGCCGGCGTCACGGTTGAGGCGAGAGCGGCCGTGGAGGGGAGCTCCATCGCGGCCGGTCCTGCCCGCTCCCGGGTTTCTCCGTGGCAGGTGCGCAAACGGATTGCGTACGGCGCGTTTCCTCCGCTGCGGGATGGGTCCGGCACCTGCTCGGCGCCGGCCCCCCCGCAGCGGATGGCCCGCAGGTGTGCTCCCCGCGGAGCGCCCGGGCAGTACTGCTGCTCGTCCGGTAGGCCTTTGGTGATCGCATGGACTGCGTCGGAGCGCAGGTGAAGATGGTCGTTTCTGCTGGATGGGGGTGGGGAATGGGCTGATTGTCTGTCAAAGGCCCCAGGGTTCCATTCGAATGGTGGGGGAGTTGGATGCGCCGGAGCGTGGGTCGCGGAGTGGTGAGGATTCTTCTCCGTGTGGCTGCCATCGCGGTGGTCGCAGTGGCCACGTTGGCCGTCATATGGGTAGTGGGGAAGGTGGATTTCCCTGAGCCTGATCCCGGGAGTTCAACTCAGCCGTACGACCCTCCTGGTGACCTCTTCTGGCCTCCGGCACCTCCAGCTCCTCCTCCTGTGCCGCCGGCCCCGCCGCCGGTCTATCGCTGATGGAGCAGCAGCGGGCTGCATTCCAGCCCTCGCGTCTGCTGCTTGGTCTGCGGGTGAACTTCGGTGATGTGATCCGCGTCCGGATACACCACGGGCCCCTGGGGGAGTGACGTGCCGCGGGGTCCGGCGCGTGAAGTCGTGCTGCTCAGCGCCGAGGGGGCCTCGGGCTGGCTTGGCCAGGTGGCAGCCCGCCGGCCCGGTGCAGTCGAAACCAGCGCACGGTTTCGCGTCCCCTCCGGCTCGTCGTTCTGGTGCCCGCTGTCACCCTTGGGGCGAGCTGTATGCGTGCTGGTCAAAAGGAGCAGTGCCGACAAGGGTCTCCCGTGTGGGCTAACCGCTACGCGGTGCCCGAGCGGGCGTCACGAGACCGCGCCAGGCTGGTGGTATCTGCTCATCCACCGGCGAAGGGGCCGAACCATGGGTATCGAAGATGGAATCAGTGAAGCTGCCGACCAGGCAAAGAAGGTCGTGACCGGCGAGGACCAGGACGAGCAGCAGAACGACGGGGACAACGACACGGACGATTCGGATAACGCGAACATGGAATACGAGCGCGACGACAAAGCCTGAGCGAAATCGATTAACGGGTTCCGTTCTGCTGCTTACCGGGCCCGCACCCGGCTGACGCCGGCGTCTGCGAGGGGTCCGTCCCGGGGATCCGGGCGCGGGAGCGGTGTAGCGCCGGCTGGTGGGGGAGTGGCCGCGGTGGTGTTCTTCTCGGGTGTCCCCGGCGCGTCGTGCGTGCCGGGGCGGGCCGTCGGGGTCAACGGTGGCGCGGGGCGGGGGTGTTGCCGGGTTCTCAGGTGTCCGTTGTGGTGCCTGTGCCCGTGAGGCGGCGTGCCAGTTCGTCGATGAGTTGGTCGGCGGAGTGCGGCGCGAGGAGGTCG
>NZ_BMTR01000089.1 GCF_014649775.1 Streptomyces longisporoflavus
CTGAGTAGTTGTTTCTCTTCCTCGTCGCCCTTCGGTGGGTAGTCACCGCTGGTCGTGGGTGGTGAAGAGAGTCAAGAGGGGTGAAAGTGCGGCGTATGCGTGCCTGGCGTAGGGGAAATGCGCTGTCCCGGCCCGTTCTGCGCCCGGTTAGGGGAGGAGGGTAGGGGGTAGGACGTTCCGGCCCTGTCGAGCTCCCCTCCGAGGCCGGTGCAGTCCGACCGTGGGTGCCGGCGTCGCGGGAATGCGCCGGCACCCACGGGACGTGGCGGCCCGAACCTGGCATCGCGCGGACAAAGGGGCAGTAGCGGTGGGACGCTTCTTGTCTCCGGCCGCCGCCGGTGTGCGGCGGCGGCCGGGTGCGCGAGGCACCGAGGCTCCCCCTCGGTCGGGCCTCGCGCGAGGTGCCCTCCGGGTGGCAGGGCCGCGGGAGTTGCCCCGCCGCCGTCTGGAGGGCAAGGGGCTGGAGCCGCGTTGTCGGCGATGCGGCTCCAGCTGGCCTCACGAAGACGACACGGCCCGGGGGCTGGGAGCCTGACGCCGGGCCGCAGCTCGGTCCTCTGGATCGAGAGTAGAGGGGCAGCCAGGGTGATCGGTAGCGCAGTCCTGGTCAGGCCGCTTGGAGAGCCGCCGCTAGGCGGGGGGTGGCAGCACCGGGGGTTGGGGGTTCAGCTGTCGGTGGGCCGCGGCTTCTTCGTCCAGCTCGGGGTGCGGGGCCCTTTGCGGGTCAGGCGCCGGGTCATGAGGGTGATGAATGCCCAGTTCAGGTGGGCTTCGGCGTGCTGGGGAAGTCGTTCGTAGTCTCGCGCGTTGCGGCGGGCGTTCATGATCCAACCGAGTGAACGTTCGACCTTCCAACGGCGGGGCAGCACGACGAAACCGCGGGTGCCCTTGGGCCGCAGCACGGGCCGCAGCGACAACCACAACTGGTCCGCGGTCCAGGCAGGCAGCAGGTCGCGGGCGTAGGCGGAATCCGCCCAGACCTGGGTGATCTGCGGATGAGTGAGCCGCAGGCGCCAGAGCAGGTCCCGGGCGATGATCTCGTCGCGGACGTCGCCCGCCGTCACCGTGATCATCACGGGCAGGCCCAGCGTGTCGACCACGAGATGTCTCTTGCGCCCATTGATCTTTTTCCCCGCGTCATAGCCGCGGCTGTCCCGGCCAACGGTGGAGGCCGCCTTCACCGACTGCGAGTCGACAATCAACGTCACCGGGAACGGGCAGCGGCCCTTGCCCGTGCGGATGTGGCGCCGCAGCTGGTCACGGATGAAGGTGACCAGCCCGGCCCGGTTCCATCGCGCAAAAAATCCGTAGACGGTCTGCCACGGAGGGAAATCCGCCGGCAGGGACCTCCATTTCGCCCCATTGTCGACGAGGTAGCGGATCGCGTCCACGACCTGCCGACGGGGCCACTTCTCGGGGTGCCCGCCGGTCTTGGTCTGGCATGCCTCGATGGGCAACAGCGGTTCGAGCAGAGCCCATTCGGCGATCGTGGTGTCGGAGGGATAGCGGCGGGGCCGGTGACGGGCCGTGGTCGGCATCGCAGGACTCGTGTCAGGAGCGGGACTGCTTGGAGAGCTGGGCGAGGGTGGAGCGGACGCCGGTGAGCTGGTCGGTGACCAGCTGGGCCCACTCATCATCGGGGTAACGGGCCAGGTGGGGGTCGAGCGTCCCCGTGATCATCCGGGCCAGCCGTCCCAGGATCTGGGCCAGTTGCTTCTTCTCGTACTCGATCCAGTCCGCGGGGTCATCGGAGAACATGTAGCCGTCCTTGCGCCGCCAGATGATCGGAGTCAGGTGCTCGGCCGCCCCGACGTCACGCAGATGGCGCACTCCCCGGGCGACCTGGGAACGGGTGATGCGGGTGGCGGACATGAGCTGGTAGGTGTGCAGGCCCGCGGGTCTGGCCTCCATCAGCGCGACGCGGACCAGGTCGCCGTAGTGCTCGGACAGCGGCCGCGCCGCCGGGCGCCGCCCCATGGCCTACTCGCCCTTCAACAGCTGGGTCAGCTGCTCGTCCAGGGTGAACTCGCCGTGATCGAGTGCCCCCTCCAGCCAGTCCGCCGCGGCACGGACCCGTGCCAGCTGGTGCCGGACGGTGTCGCGCTCGTCGTCGGTGAACTGCTGGCCGCGCATTTTGGGGACCAGCCGCCCCAGGGTGGCCACGAAGCCGTGGCAGGACCCCACGAGGTCGGCGTACTCAAGGGTGTGTTCGATCTTGCGGACGGCCGGGACCCGCTCGCGGATCTTCTCGCGGCTCTCGGCGGTGTTGTCGAACTGGGCGCGGTTGACCAGCATGCGCGTGGTGTCGTCGCGCATCGTCGAGCGGGCCACGGTCGGCCGGCGCAGCAGGTCGCGGGTGACTTCCTGGGCGGTGGCCTCGTCGCGGGTCAGCTCGGTGACCACCCGCATCTTCTCGGCCGGGGTGACGTGCTCGGTCACCTTGGGCCGCTTCAGCAGGTCGGTGGCGACCTGGGCGGCGACCTCGTCGTCCCGGGTCAGATCGGCGACGGCTGCGACCTTCTCATCCAGCGTGACCGGGCGGTCGACCCGCTGGCCGACCACGCGCTTGGCGCCATCGGGCGTCCACTGCCTGGCTCCGGTGCGCGGGTTGAACGGCGCGTCCTCGATCGCCGCCCACCGCTCGTCCTCATCCGCGACCGAGGCCAGGATCCGGTGAACGGTGAAGGAGACCCCCTCCTTGCGCTTGTCCTTGGGCCACCGGTTGGCGGTGTAGCGCCAGTCCTCCACCGTGCTCCGCTCCACGCCGACATCGTCCGCGAAGATCTGCAATGACTCCGCGACAGTGAACAGGTCCTCCGTGCCGTTGGGCATCGAACCGCCCACCGGGCGCATCGGCTCGATCTCCAAGGCCATGTCACCTAGGGAGAACTGGGCGCGGGCGACCTGTGCGATCAGGTCCTTGGCCTGCGCGACGAGCTGTTCGTAACGCTGCCGGGTGACGTTCCCGACCCGGTCTGTCACCTCGGTCATGACGACCACCGCCCTCACCGGGGCCCGGCCCGGCCGCCCAGGATGCGACCGGTCGAAAGGGGCACCGGCCCCGGTCACCGACCACCCTCGCGCGAGCCCACCCGGCGCAGACAGAGCGCGAGCCGGGAGCACTGGAAGCACCCGCCCGAGGGGCTCAACACCCGTGAAAAACGCGGGGTGTTGAAGGTGCGGGCGAGGCGTTCGCCTACGGCGTTTCCGCAACACCAAAACGCGACGCCCGCCGCTGCCGGCAGGCCCGCACCCGGCACCGGTCTGAGCAGTACACCGCCGACCTCGCCCGCTCCACCCCCACCGTCCACGACCGACCGCACACCGGACACACCGCCTGCTCACCCCGCTGTATCGCAGCCACCCGCAACCGGGTCCGGCGCATCCTCCGCCACCGCCGCGACCTGCACCGACTTGAACAAAACACCGCCCCCGACGCCATCGTCACCGGCAACGGATCACCACACTCCCGGCAATACCGCCGGACCGTCCCGCCAACCCCCACACAGCAGATCATCCAACCGCCGATACCTCACGGCCAGAGTTCAAAGACAACTACT
>NZ_BMTR01000090.1 GCF_014649775.1 Streptomyces longisporoflavus
AGGCACGGCAGAAGAACTCAAGCGCCTCATCCCCGGCGGACACGTACGACTGCGCTTCTCCGACCCGGTCGCCTACCAGTCTGCGGTCCTCGCCCTGCCCGAGGTCACCCGCGACGACGAGGCCCTCTCGCTGCAGATCCCCAGCGACGGCACCCAGCGTGAACTGCGCGGCATCCTGGACCAGTTGGACACCGCGGGCATCGAAGCCGACGAGCTGACCGTGCACACCCCCGACCTCGACGACGTCTTCTTCGCCCTGACCGGCGGTTCCACCGGCACCACCGTGCCCAGCCAGCCCAAGGAGGCTGTCCGATGAGTTCCCTGTCCCTCGCCGTGCGCGACTCGTCCACGATGCTGCGCCGCAACCTCCTTCACGCCCGGCGCTATCCCTCGCTGACCCTGCAACTGCTGCTCACGCCGGTCATGCTGCTGCTGCTCTTCGTCTACATCTTCGGCGACACCATGAGCGGCGGCGCCGGGCGTGACGCGTACATCGCCTACATCGTCCCCGGCATCCTCCTGATGACCATCGGCTCCACCACCATCGGCACCGCGGTGTCGGTCTCCACCGACATGAACGAGGGCATCACCGCCCGCTTCCGCACGATGGCCATCCACCGCGGGTCCGTGCTCTTCGGCCACGTCGCCGGAAGTGTCCTCCAGGCGATCCTGAGCGTGGTGCTCGTCGGCGCCGTCGGTGTCGCCATGGGCTTCCGCTCCACCGACGCCTCGGTCCTCGAGTGGCTCGCGGCCTTCGGACTGCTCGCCCTCGTCTCCCTCGCCTTCACCTGGATCGCGGTCGGCATGGGCATGGGCAGCCCGAACGCCGAGGCGGCCGCCAACAGCGCGCAGCCGCTGATCCTCCTGCCGCTCATCTCCAGCGCCTTCGTCCCGCTGGAGAGCATGCCGGGCTGGTTCCAGCCGATCGCCGAGTACCAGCCCTTCACCCCGGCCATCGAAACCCTGCGCGGACTGCTCCTGGGCACCGAGATCGGCAACAACGGCTGGATCGCCCTCGCCTGGTGCGTCGGCCTCGCACTCCTCGGCTACCGCTGGTCCACCTCGCAGTTCAACCGCGACCCCAAGTAAGCCCCCAGAAAACGTGCGGGACGCCACCCCCGGCCGTCCCGCCCAGTGGCGGCGCACCCCGACACCCGTCGGAGTGCGCCGCCACAGTCATGTGCGGTCAGGTCAATCAGGTCGTCTCGCAGCCGTTTCGTAGCCGGCTGCGAGGAGGGCTTGAGCGGTCATCAAGCGAAGACGCCCATGCTGCCTGGCGAGGCTGACCTACGTGGGGACGGACAGATCATGCTGATGGCGAACGACGAGTTGACCGGGCACAGCCCCGCGAAACCGCAGAGCGGCCGCACCGTACTCGACCCGCACTTCGACCCGCACCTGGACCGGTACGCCGCACGCACCGCGGGCATGACCGCCTCGGAGATCCGGGCGCTGTTCGCGGTCGCCAGCAGGCCCGAGGTGGTCTCGCTGGCCGGCGGCATGCCGAACCTGGCCGCGCTGCCGCTGGACACGCTCTCGACGCAGGTCGCGCAGATCATCGCGGAGGACGGCCTGACGGCCCTGCAGTACGCGTCGGCGCACGGCCTGCCGCCGCTGCGGGAGCAGATCTGCGACGTGATGGCCCTGGAGGGCATCACGGCACACCCGGACGACGTCGTGGTGACGGTCGGCTCGCAGATGGGCCTCGACCTGGTGACCCGCCTGTTCTGCGATCCCGGTGACGTGGTGGTGGCCGAAGGCCCCTCGTACGTCGGCGCGTTGGGTTCCTTCGCCTCGTACCAGGCGCAGGTCGTGCACGTGGCGATGGACGAGCACGGCCTGGTGCCCGAGGCACTGCGGGCGGCGCTGCGACAGGCCAGGATCACCGGCCGGCGCGTGAAATTCCTCTACACGATCCCGAACTTCCACAACCCGGCCGGCGTGACCCTTGCGGTCGAACGCCGGGCGGAGATCCTGGAGATCTGTCGCACGTACGACGTGCTTGTGGTCGAGGACAATCCGTACGGCCTGCTCGGCTTCGACGGCCAGACCTATCCGGCGCTGCACTCGCTCGACCCGGACAACGTGGTCTATCTGGGCTCGTTCTCCAAGACGTTCGCCTCCGGCCTGCGGGTCGGCTGGGTCCTGGCGCCGCCCGCGGTCCGCGAGAAGCTGGTCCTCGCCACGGAGTCGGCGACGCTGTGCCCGCCCACGCTGAACCAGCTGATCGTCTCGCGCTACCTGGCCACACACGACTGGCAGAGCCAGATCAAGACGTTCCAGCAGAACTATCGTGAGCGCCGCGACGCGATGCTGTCGGCGCTTGAGCAGTATCTGCCGCCGGGCTGCACATGGACGAAGCCGGACGGCGGGTTCTATGTGTGGGTGACCGTGCCGGAGGGGGTGGACACCAAGGCGATGCTGCCGCGCGCGGTCTCCGCTCAGGTGGCGTACGCGTCGGGAACGGGGTTCTACACGGACGGGTCCGGCAGCCGCCAGATGCGGCTGTCCTACTGCTACCCGACGCCGGAGCGGATCCGCGAGGGAGTGCGCCGGCTGGCCGCCGTGCTGCATTCCGAACTGGAGCTCGCGCGTGCCTTCGGCGACAGGTTCGGCCGGATACAGCTGCCCTCGCGGTAGCGTCCGGGGCCACGCGGCCCCGGACGCCGTACGACGAGACAGGGATCAGCCGGCGACGGTCCAGGTGTCGTTGCCGGCGAGGAGCGCGGCGAGGTCGCCCTTGCCGTTCTGCTCGATGGCGGTGTCGAGCTGGTCGGCCATGAGGGTGTCGTAGACCGGCCGCTGGATGTCGCGGAAGACACCGATGGGGGTGTGGTGCAGGGTGTCGGGGTCGGCGAGGCGGGAGAGCGCGAAGGCGGTCGTCGGGGACGCGGAGTGCGCGTCGTGGACGAGGATGTCGCGTTCGTTGCCCGGGGTGACCGGGATGACTTCGAGGTCGCCGGTGGCGGGGTCGCGGACGACGCCCTTGCTGCCGTCGGGCCCGAAGCGGATGGGCTGCCCGTGTTCGAGGCGGATGACGGCTTCCTCGGCCTGCTGCTTGTCCTTCAACACCTCGAAGGCGCCGTCGTTGAAGATGTTGCAGTTCTGGTAGATCTCCACCAGGGCGGTGCCGGGGTGTTCGGCGGCCTCGCGCAGGACGCTGGTGAGGTGTTTGCGGTCGGAGTCC
>NZ_BMTR01000091.1 GCF_014649775.1 Streptomyces longisporoflavus
GATCGCCCCCACAACCGGAAGCAAAACAGCCGCCGTGACTACACCACCCAGCGGGACATGACCTGCTCGCGCGTGAGGTAGCCGAATGCCTCCAGCTCCGCCAGGCCCGAACGCACCGCACCGCGCCCGTCCGGACCGCAGCGGCCCAGCTCGAGCAGGGTGACCCGCCAGCCGTCGCGGTGCGTCGAGACCAGCCCGAAGATCCCCTTGGCCTTGAAGGAGATCCGCGGATCACGGAACAGGGCATTGGCGATCTGCGTGAAGCGGTCGGCGGCCATCTCGCCGCGCCGGATCCCGGCGCCGTACCCGCTCACCGCAACGCTCCGAGCACAGCGGCACCGGAGCGTGCCGGACGACGGACAAGGCCGTGCAACGCCAGTAGAGCCTCACGCGGCGGGCGGCCGGGGAACCCAGGTTGTGTGTGATTCATGCCCTCGAGGCAACCCGCCGACCCCGACCAGACTGTCGACCACAGACCCCCGACCACGATAACGAAACGGTCACAACACGCTCAGAACGCGGTGGTCGGGCCCGACCACCAGCCACCAACACGGGTCTCCCGCTCAAGAGAGGCGGGAATCTGCTCAACAGCCGGGCACAGTGCGCACGGTGGCAGGCGGTGTCCTCCTGCTGCTGTGTGCGCAATGCGCACCGCGCGGCAGCGCGATGGTGTCCCTCAAGCGCACCCGCTGCGCAGCCCTCGTCGCTGACGACGATGGGCCGCCCGTTGCGCAGCGGTCCTGCACTGCGCAGCGATGCCCGAGACGGCGATGACCACGCGGCCGGCCATCACCGACGGAGCAGTCATCATCGCCCGGCACCGGCCAACCGACGCGGCTGCGCAGCGGGTTGCGCAGCGGCCGCCCGCAGCCATCCGAACGCCGGCAGAACCCCGGTGGTAGCTACCGACCACCCTCCCCGGCGCCGCCCCGACCACCACGTCGCCGACCCCCGACCACTGCAGGTCAGCGCGCTGCGCACAACGCGTCGCCCGGCACCGCCCCGTGCACGCGCACGGGGTGCACACCGATCAGTGAGCAAGGGACCATCGCTGCGCAGCCGCCGCTTCGCAGTCACGCATCACAACGACGACAGACCACCACCGTCAGGCGACGACCCGCAGCGATGAGCGATGACCGACGGACGATGAGCGACGACCCCCGGACGATGAGCGATGAGCAGCAGGCGACGTCGGCTGCCGATGAGCAATACCGATGGCTCGCCGCCATCAGCGCGGTGCACCGCCGCCTCCGCCGGCGGTTTAGCCTCACCGCCCCCACCGAGCCGGGGTGGCCGGGATGGTGGTAGATACCGACCACGCAGGTCAGCACGCCGCGCAGCGCCAGCCGCAAGGACACGACGCCGGGTCTCCGCCCACCAGAGCGCAACAGGGCCCCGCGGGCAGAAGGGCGGTGGTAGATACCGACCATTACACCCCGGCACTACCCCGACCACCAGCCTGGCAGCCCCGACCACGCAGGTCAGCGCACTGCGCAGCGTCAGCCGCGGGACCCGACGCCACCCCGACCACTATCCCGCCGACCCCGGCCACTGCAGGTCAGCGCATTGCGCACACCACGCCGTCTGGAACCGGCCCTTACGCCTGCACCGGACGCACACCGATCAGCGAGCAATGGACCGACGCTGCGCAGCCACGCATCACAACGACGACAGACCACCACCATCAGGCGACGACCCACGGCGATGAGCGATGACCGACGAGCGACGGACGATGACCGACGGACGATGAGCGACGGACGATGAGCGACACGCGCCAGGCGACGTCGACGGCCGATGAGCAATACCGGCGGCCCGCCGCCATCAGCGCGGTACGCCCCCGCCTCCGCCGGGTGTTGGGCTCGGCCGCCCACGCCGAGCCGGGGCGGACGGGGTGGTGGTAGATGCCGACCACCGTCCTGGCCTTCATCCCGACCAGCGAGGTGGTAGATACCGACCACGCAGGTCAGCGCATCGTGCAGCGCCAGCCGCAAGGCCCCGGCGCCGAGTCTCCACCCACCAGGGCGCAACAGGGGACCTGTCCGGCAGAGGGGCGGTGGTAGATACCGACCATTACACCCCGGCGCTACCCCGACCACCGCCTGGCAGCCCCGACCACTGCAGGTCAGCACATTGCGCAGCGCCAACCGCAAGGACACGAAGCCGGGCCCCCGCCCACCAGAGACCGGCCCGGAGAGGACGGTAGTAGATACCGACCACTGGCCTCCGGCGTTACCCCGACCACCTGCGTGGTAGCCCCGACCACGCAGGTCAGCGCATTGCGCAGCGTCAGCCGCGAGGACACGGCGCCGGGTCCCCGCCCTCCAGAGCCCAACAGGGGACCTGTCCGGGAGCGGGGTGGTGGTAGATACCGACCATTACACCCCGCCGCTGCCCCGACCACTGGCGTGGCAGCCCCGACCACGCAGGTCAGCGCGCTGTACGGGCTGCCGTCCCGCACCAAGCCCCTGCAGGGGTCAGCCGTCCGCGGGTTCACACTCCACCCCCTCGCCTCACCTGCTGTCGTCCAGATGCGGCGCTTCAGCGACCGGATGGCCGGCTGCGCCGCCCCTGAGGAGCTCCACCACTTCGACGGGTCCGCACTGCTGCGCACCGAGTGGAATCCGGAGAACGTCCTGATCGCGGACGGTGGGGTGCGGCTCGTCGACTGGGGGTGGGTCTCGCTCGGCGCGGCCTGGATCGACCCGGCCTTGTGGGTGCTGTGGCTCATCGCCGCCGGCCACGACCCCGAGCAGGCGGAGTACGCCGCAGCCGGGCACCAGGCGTGGCGGCAGGCCTCTTATGAGGCCCTGGCCGCCTTCTCCCGGGCACAGTTGCGCCTGTGGGACAGCATCGCCGACCAGAGC
>NZ_BMTR01000092.1 GCF_014649775.1 Streptomyces longisporoflavus
ACCCCCACACAGCAGATCATCCAACCGCCGATACCTCACGGCCAGAGTTCAAAGACAACTACTGACGGCTGCGGGCACGGCGTGCCCGCAGATGACGCGGCCCCGGCGCGGCGAAGCCATCGACCATGGCCACGAGATCCCGGGCCATCTCCTCGTCCTCACCGTCGGCGAGGGGGATGCCGGACCAAGCGCAGACCGCGCGCGTGAGCAGCAGGCTCGACTCGTCGAAGAGCGTCACCTGGTCGCGGCCGGCCCACCGCTGGAGGGCGAGATCCCACTCGGTTCCCACGTGCTCCGCGAGGGAGGCGAGACCGCCAGAGTCCTTGAGCAGCCCCATGAACAGGGCCTTGCGCACCCGGTGTGTCTCTCCGTCGAGCGTGTGTACGGCACCGCGTCCGAAGAGCGTGTCGAGTACGGGCCCCGGCAGCGCGCCCTGCCTTTCGATGTGACTCTCGTCGTAGAAGAAACGCACCGCTTCCGGGCCGTGCAGGGCCACGACGTTCTTGCCCATGAGGCGGCTGCGCACCGGCTTGCCCCGGCTGCGCCGCCGGCGGTCGGGCAACCACGCGTACCCCTGGGACAGCAAGGTCAGGGTGTTGTCGAGCACGGGCACGTAGAGACTCCGTTCGCGGGGGTTCGCAGTGATTCCGGGTGATCACGCTTCGCGTACCCTCCGGCCCGCTTTTCACCCGGAATACGGATTGATCCCATCTGATGCGGGTGCCCGGGAGTGTGCGAGCAGACAGCGACCGAACGGATGAGGTAGCGCTCTCGCGGGGAGGTCCGCAGCGGCGTCCTCGCAGGAGGCGGAGCGGCGGCACGTCCCCGCCGTCGCCGACGAGGACGGAAAGGCCGCGCACGACGAATGCGTAGTGGCACAGCACCGCGACGACGTCGGTGCCGTAACCCTCGCCACGGCAGGACGGCAGCAGCCCGAGGCCGATGTGCGCGGACCGGCCCAAAGGGTCTCGGCGAACTCGGCTGTCGGTGGTGAGTGAGGGCAGCCAAACAGCCGGGCGCCAGGGAGGCTGAGGCTGCCTTCCACCGAATCCGTACGAAGTAGCGCGAGACAACGTTCGTACCGTCGACGACTGAAGAGAGCTAGAGCGGCGCAAGGAGCATAAGGACCTCGTCGCGGTCGTCGCCGGGAGCGAGGCGCAGTGCACCGGGCCAGCGGCCGACTTCCTTCCAGCCGAGTCGTCCGTAGAACTCCTCGAGACCCGTACCGCCACGGGCGGCGAGATGAAGCTGCTCCAGGCCCATCTCGTCGCGGGCGACCGAACGAACCTCGTTCACCAGAGCCACTCCGAAGCCCCGCCCCCGCAGGGTGGGCCTTGTCTGCACATGATGGAGGGTGCCCCAGTGCGCCGTGAGCTCGAACAGATCACGCCGTACGTTCAGCCAGCCGACCAGCTCCCCCCGCGCCCTCGCGACGAGCAGGCGGCTGGTCTCGGGTGCCAGCGCCCCGACGATCCTGTCGACCGCCGGGGCCACCTCCCCCTCATCGACGGGCGGAAAGGGAAATCCCGCCGCCCCTCCGGCGTTGGTGACTTCGACCCAACACGCGGCAAGCTCCCGCCGCAGTCGCTCCGTGACCTGGTCAGGTGCCGTGAACTGGAGGATGTCGAGGTCGAGGTCTCTGTCGGTCATCCGAGGATCCTCACATGAACCATGAGCTGGCAGAGCGATACGCCCTGCGATCACCATTCCGGCGCGGAGTTCAGAATCCGCCCGCCTCCAAGAGCTCTCGCCGCTGCCGCTCCCCCTCGGGAGTCAAGGTGAGCGTCGTGCCCCAGTCGCCGAAGTCCCCGCCCTCGCCCCCGCCCCCATCCAGGTCCCTCTCCCCGTGCCCGTCCCCGATCCGGACCGCGAGAAGCACGGCCTCCGGATACTGCGGAACCCGAGATGACCCCGCGTCCTGGGTGCTTCCGTTCCAGAGGTGGAAGGACACCATCGGCTGCTCCGGGTCCTCACTGACGTACCCGAGTGTCTTGCCGTAGAGCGGATTCGTCCCGCCGAACAGCACGGACGGCGCCCCGAACTCGTCCACGACGTCGGCCCAGACACGATCCTGGCCCGCCCATGAGCGCACGCGGCTCCGCAGTGAGCCGTACTCCCCGGCAGCCAGAACCCGGTCGGGCCGCAACCACCCCCGGCGCCGCGCGAACTCCGCGTAGACCGACGCCATGCCGTCGTCGCAACGCCCAGGGACGAAGCCCTGGAAGGCACCCGTCACACCAGCGCTGGTCCAGGCCCCGCGCTCCTTCCATACCTTCTGCTGCTCCGCCAGGGCTTCGGGCTGCGCCTCCACGAACAGCAGGTGGTCCACCAGCATGCGCAGGGCCCCCTCGTTCCCGAACATTCCGGGGCGACGCAGGGCGAGGTTCAGTTGCCCGATGAGATAGGCGCGTATGTCATCGGCTGCGGGACGCGAGTGGGGCATGCGCCGATTCTTCCGCAGCTCCTGCCTCCCCCGCCGGGCTTTTGATGCTGTCGGCGTCTGTAGGTGTGCAGGTCCAGGTTCAGGCGGTGGGGCCTTGGACATCGTTCCTTTTGGCCATTCTCGGGTCGAGCTGTGGAGGGATACTGCCGTGGTGCTGTTGACGTGGATCGCTGAGGTGGCGGACGAACCGCTGGTACTGGAGCCGGCTGAGCGACGGGTGGAGTGGGAGACCAACACTTGGTCGCTGGGTGCGGCTGATGAGGACAGGGGTTCGTTGTCCGTCGCCGAGGTGGTGGCCGCCTTCGAGCGGACTGCTGCCGCCATCCGGGAACGCATCCGAGACCTGGGCTTCTCTGAGTACCTGTTGTCGTTCCGAACTTGATCGCTGAGTTTCTGCTGGTGGGAGTGGCTTTCCGCCG
>NZ_BMTR01000093.1 GCF_014649775.1 Streptomyces longisporoflavus
GGGTGTAGCTCTCCTCGGGGGAAGGGTTGAGCTGGGATAACGTCCTTTGGGGTGATGGTGGGCGGGCCGGGTCTCTACCTTGAGGGTGGAGGAGGCGGCGCTGATGGGGTCGTTGATCGGTGAGTTGGAGGCGCGGGAAGCGGCGGCCCGGGCCCGGGTGGAGGAACTCGAAGCCCGGGTCGCGGAGTTGACCGCGCGGCTCGCGGGTGAACGGGAAGTGCTTGTGCGGCTGCAAGTGACGCGGGAGACGGTGGCCGAGGTCCTCACGGAGTTGTCCGGACGGGACGTGGACGCCGGTCCGGCTGTGGCAGCGGAGCCCGTGGCCCGGGTGGAGTCAGGGGTGCGGGTAGTGGGAGCGGTCATGGTGCCGCACTGGCGCGAGGGCTTGTCGGTGGATGTGCTGCCGGATGTCTACCGCGACATCGTGGAGGTCGTGGCGGACGCGTCGTCGCCGATGCAGGCGAAGCAGATCGTGCCCCGGATCGGGCTGCCGGCTGAGACCGGGAAGATCGAGGGGACCCGCGGCAAGCTGAAACGTCTGGTTGAGCGGGGGTGGCTGGTCGAGGACCAGCCCGGGCGGTTCGCTCCGGCACGGCGGGATCGGTGAAGTCGCGGAACGATAAAGGCTCTTCTCTCTAACTTCGGAGGTAACCAGCCAGACCGAAGTACAGAAAGAAGAGCCGTTGTGGAACCCTACGACGCCTTGGATGCCATCGATGTGTTCGCCGCCGCGACAAGCGCCTTCGAGTGCCTGAAAGGCACGTTGGCCACCGCCGACACGGCCGTGCTTGCGCACCACGAACTGGAGGAACTGATCGAGGCGGAGGGCCGTGAGCTGTTGCGGCTGCTGTTCCAGGCCCACCTCGATGGGCGCGAACAACGCGAACGCGAACGGGCGGCTCACCACGACTTTGGGCCGATGCGGGGCCGGGACGGACGGGTCCGACCGCACTGCGAGCCGGGGCATTCGCGGCTGCTGGCCTGCATGTTCGGCACGGTCACCGTGAGGCGGACGGCATGGCGGGGCAAAGGGCTGACCAGCGTCCACCCGGCGGACGCCGCACTGTCACTGCCCGCACGCCTGCACTCGAACGGACTGCGGCGCCTGGCCGTCCTCGAGGCCGTCCGCGGCTCCTTCGACCTGGCCAAAGCGGCAATCGACGACCGATGCGGGAGCGTGCTGGGCAAACGCCAGGCCGAACAACTCGTCGCCCGGGCGGCCATCGACATCGACTCCTTCTACCAGCAACAGGTGCCTCTTCCGGCAAGCGCGGACACCACACTGGTCCTCCAGTTCGACGGCAAAGGCATCGTGATGCGCCCCGAGGCCCTGCGACCGGCGACCCTGAAAGCACACCTGACACAGCAGCGGGCGATGCGGACCCGGATCGCGCCGGGCGAGAAACCCAACCGCAAGCGGATGGCCACCCTCGGCTGCGTTTTCGACGCCGATCCTGCCCCCAGAAGGCCGCACGACATCATCGCCCCGCCCGACGGCCGCACCAGCACCAGGCCACCGCGGCCCGGCCCGAAGGCCCGGGCGAAATGGCTGACCGGCTCCGTAATCCATCCGCCCGAACACACGATTGCCGCCGCCTTCGACCAGGCCGAGGCCCGCGACCGCGACCATATCCGCACCTGGCTCGTCCTCGTCGACGGCGCCCGCCACCAACTCGACCTGATCGAGGACGAATCCGCCCGGCGCGGCATCGAGGTGACCACGTTGTTGGACATCGTGCACGTCAGTGAGTACGTCTGGGCCGCTGCCCACGCCTTCCACCCGGCCGGCACCCCAGAAACGGAAGCCTGGGTCGCCAGCCATCTGACCACGATCCTGCACGGCCAGGCCGCCCGCGCCGCCGCCGAGATCACGGCCGAAGCCCACTCACGCGGCCTGCGCGGAGCCCAACGCGACGCTGCCGACGCCTGCGTCCGCTATCTCACCGGTCACCTCGACCAGCTCCATTACGACATTGCCCTCGCCCGGGGCTGGCCGATCGCGACCGGCGCGATCGAGGGCGCCTGCCGCCACCTCATCGGCGACCGTCTGGAGATCACCGGCGCCCGCTGGGGCCTGACCGGCGCCGAAGCCATCCTCAAACTCCGAGCCCTCAACGACAACGGCGACTTCGACGCCTACTGGCGCCACCACCTCGCCCGCGAACACCAACGCCTCTATCTCAGCCCCGACCAGAACAATTACGACCTCACCGCCTGAACGGCAACCTTCCCCCGAGGAGAGCTACACCCAAC
>NZ_BMTR01000094.1 GCF_014649775.1 Streptomyces longisporoflavus
GGCGGGGCGGCTGCCGGAGTTCATGGTGCCCTCGGTCCTGGTGATGCTGGACCGGCTGCCGCTGGCACCGAACGGAAAACTGGACCGGGCCGCGCTGCCGGAACCGGAGTTCGGCGGCGGCGCCTACCGCCCGCCGGGTTCGGCGGTCGAGCGGGACCTGGCCGCCGTCTACGCGGAAGTGTTGGGCCTGGAGCGGGTGGGAGTCGACGACGACTTCTTCGCCGTGGGCGGGGACAGCATCCGCTCGATCCAGGTGGTCTCCAGGGCCCGGGCCCTGGGCGTGGAGGTGTCCCCGCGGCAGATCTTCGAATGCCGCACCGTGGCCGAGCTGGCACAGGTCGCGGTCACGGACGGCTCGGACACCGGTGTGGTCCTTGAGGAGTTCGAAGGCGGCGGAACGGGCCTTCTGCCGGTGCTCCCCGTCAGCCGGTATCTGCGCGAACTGGGCGGCGGCTACGGCCGGTTCTCCATGTCGGCGGTCCTGGAACTGCCGGCGGGCATCGACGCGGCGGGACTGTCCGCGACCCTGACAGCGGTCTTCGACCGGCACGACGTCCTGCGCTCCCGGCTCGTCACCGGCGACGAGTGGCATCTGGAGGTCTCCGAACCTGGTTCGACGGACGTGGCAGGCCTGGTCCACCGGGTCGGGTGTGACGGTCACTGGGAGGAGCAGCGCTGGCGGGAGTCGGCACAGACGGAACTGGACGAGGCCGCCGGACGGCTGGACCCCGCCGGTGGCGTGATGGCGCGGTTCGTGTGGTTCGACGCAGGCCCGGATGTGCCCGGCCGCTTGCTGGTGGTGCTGCACCACCTGGTCGTGGACGGCGTCTCCTGGCGGATCATGCTGCCCGACCTCGCCGCCGCCTGGGAACAGGTCCGTGCGGGACGTACACCCGAACTCGCCCCGGTGGTGACATCGGTACGGCGCTGGACCCACGCCCTCCAGGACGAAGCCGCAAGCGAGAGCCGCGTGGCCGAACTCGCCCTGTGGCGTGCCGTGGTGGACGGCCCGGACCCTCTCATCGGCCGCCGCCCCCTGGAACCGGCCCGGGACGTGACCGACACCGCCGACCACCTCTGGGTCCAGGTTCCGGCACGGGTGACGGAGGCGCTGCTGACGTCGGTGCCCACGGCGTTCCGCGGGCAGGTCAACGACGGCCTGCTGGCCGGACTGGCCCTCGCACTCGCCAAGTGGCGGCACAACCGCGGCGTCACGCAGTCCTCGGCGCTGATCCGGCTCGAAGGACACGGCCGCGAGGAAGGCGTCGTGCCCGGCGCCGACCTGTCCCGCACGCTCGGCTGGTTCACCAGCATGTTCCCCGTCCGGCTCGACATCAGGGGAATCGACCTCGGTGACGCATTCGCGGGCGGCCCCGCGGCCGCAGCCGCGGTCAAGGCCGTCAAGGAGCAGCTCCTGGCCATCCCCGACAAGGGCATCGGCTACGGCCTGCTGCGCCATCTGAACCCGGAGACGGCCGCCGTGCTCCGGCGGTACGACACCGGGCAGATCGCCTTCAACTACCTGGGCCACTACTCCGCCGCCGACATGCCGGAGAACCTGCGCGGCCTCGGCTGGACCCGTGCCGACGACACCACCGACCTCGTCGCCGCGCCGGACGCGGACATGCCGCTGATGTCGACGCTGGAGATCAACGCACTGGTCACCGACACCGAACAGGGCCCGTGCCTCAACGCCCGCCTGGGCTACCCCACCGGCGTACTCACCCGCCAGGACGTACAAGAACTGGCCGACCTGTGGTGCACCGCCCTGGAAGGGCTCGCCCGCCACGCGGCCCAGCCCGGCGCAGGAGGCCTGACCCCGTCAGACGTGCCGCTGGTCTCGACCGACCAGCGCGAGCTTGAGATATGGGAGAAGAAGTACCCCGCCCTGACCGACGTGTGGCCGCTGACCCCGCTGCAATCCGGACTGCTCTTCCACGCCCAGCTCGCCGACACCGCCTACGACGCCTACCACATGCAGCTGGTCTTCCACCTCTCCGGACCCGTACAACCCCAACGCATGCGGGCCGCCGGACAAGCAGTCCTGGACCGCTACGCCAACCTGCGCACCGCTTTCGTCAACGACACCGCCGGCGAACACGTCCAGCTCGTCCTCGACAGTGTCCCGCTGCCCTGGCAGCAGACCGACCTGAGCCACCTCCCCG
>NZ_BMTR01000095.1 GCF_014649775.1 Streptomyces longisporoflavus
AAGTGGCGTGCGGCGGGCCGCAAGGTGTCGCGTCTGAAGGTCAGCCACGCGTTCCACTCGCCGCTGATGGAGCCGATGCTCGACGACTTCCGTCGAGTTCTTGAGGGCGTGACCTACGAGGCGCCCGCGTTACCTGTGGTGTCGACCCTGACGGGCCACCTGGCCACTGCCGCGGAGCTGACCTCGGCGGAGTACTGGGTGCGGCACGTGCGCGAGGCCGTACGGTTCGCCGACGCCGTGAACACGCTGCGGCGCGAGGGTGTGACCACGTTCGTCGAGATCGGCCCCGGCGGGACGCTGTCGGCGCTCGGGCCGGAGACCGCGCCGGACGCCGGGTTCGTACCGGTGCTGCGGAACGACCGCCCCGAGGCGGCGGCGCTGACCACCGCGCTCGCGGAAGCACATGTGCGGGGCGCCCGCGTGGACTGGGCCGCCCGTTTCGCGGGCAGCGGGGCCAAGAGGGTCGAGCTGCCGACGTACGCGTTCCAGCGCGAGCGCTTCTGGCTGGACGTGCTGCCGTCGGCCGGTGATGTCACGGCGGCCGGACTGGGTTCGGCGGAGCACCCGCTGTTGGGCGCGGCCGTCACGGTGGGCGGTACGGATGGTGTGCTGCTGACTGGTCGTCTGTCGGTCCAGTCCCACCCGTGGCTTGCCGATTATGTGGTGCGGGGTTCGGTGTTGCTGCCCGGTGCCGCGTTCGTGGAGCTGGCGGTGCGCGCGGGGGACCAGGTCGGGTGCGACCTGGTAGAGGAGCTGACGCTTGAGACTCCGCTCGTCCTGCCCGAGAACGGTTCGGTGCGGTTCCAGGTGTGGGTCGGCGCCGAGGACTCCGACGGCCGGCGCGAGCTGACGTTCCACTCCAGCACGGGGGACGCCGACGACGGCGGTGCGTGGAGGCGGCACGGCATCGGCGTACTGGGTACGGGCGGGCGCTCCCGTGGGGCGTCGCTGGTGGAGTGGCCGCCGGCGGGCGCGGAGGCCGTTGAGCTGGAAGGTTTCTACGCGGGTCTGGCGGAGCCGGGCGTGGAGTACGGCCCGGTGTTCCAGGGCCTGCGGTCGGTGTGGCGCAAGGGCGAGGAGGTGTTCGCCGAGGTCGAGCTGCCGGAGGGTGTGAAGGCCGGCGGGTTCGGTCTGCACCCGGCGTTGCTGGACGCGGCGCTGCACGCCGTCGGCTCGGCGGGTGGCGAAGCCGAGGGGCTGCCGTTCTCGTGGTCGGGTGTGCGGCTGCACGCCTCGGGCGCGACGGCGCTGCGAGTGCGCCTGACGCCTGCGGGACCGGACGGAGTGTCGCTGGTCGTGGCGGACGGGGCGGGAGCCCCGGTCGCGACCGTGGACGCGCTCGTGCTGCGCCCGGTGTCCTCGGAGCAGTTCGCCGGTGAGGGCCGGGGCGACGCCCTGTTCGGCATCGACTGGGTGCCGGTTCCCCTGGCCGCCGGGGACGATGCCCCGACGGTCGAGTGGACCGACCTGGAGGCGCTAGCGGCCTCGGCCGACCTGCCCGACTATGTCGTTCTGCCGTGCCCGGTCACCGCTGCCTCCGAGATGGTCGCTGGTGCGCACGAGGCGGCGCACTGGGCGCTGAACACGGTCCAGGCCTGGCTGGCGGACGAGCGGTTCACCGCGTCACGCCTGGTTATCGCCACCAACGGAGCGATCGCCGCTACGGCCGATGACGACGTACGAGATGTCGCACAGGCGGCGGTGTGGGGTCTGCTGCGCTCCGCCCAGTCGGAAAACCCCGACCGGATCGTGCTGGTCGACCTCGACGAGGACGCGGCATCGGTGGAGGTGCTGACGTCCGCGCTGGCCACGGGCGAGCCGCAGATGGCGGTGCGTGCGGGCGCCGTCAGCGCGCCGCGTCTGGCCAGGGTGCGGCAGTCCGTGGAAGACGAAGCGGGCTTTGGTGACGGTGCCGTGCTGGTCACCGGGGCGACGGGGACGCTCGGCGGTCTCGTCGCCCGGCATCTCGTCGCCGAGCGCGGTGTGCGGAACCTGCTGCTGGTCAGCAGGCGTGGTGCTGTCGCCGAGGGCGCCGACGAGCTGCATGCGGAATTGGTCGCGCTGGGCGCCGAGGTGGCCTTCGCGGCGTGCGACGTGGCCGACCGCGAAGCCGTCGGGGC
>NZ_BMTR01000096.1 GCF_014649775.1 Streptomyces longisporoflavus
GAGTGTGGCTCATTACCGGTGCATCCCGCGGCCTGGGCCGGGCCTTTGCCGAGGCTGCCCTGGCGGGCGGTGACCGGGTGGTGGCGGCTGCCCGCAACGTCGCGCCGCTGGAGGAACTGGCCGGGAAGTATCCCGACCATCTGGTGTCGCTGTCGTTGGATGTCACTGACCGCCGGGCAGTAGTCGCGGGGGTGCAGCGGGCGGCGGACGCGTTCGGCGGGCTGGACGTCGTCGTCAACAACGCCGGCGCCATGCTCTACGGCATGGTGGAGGAAGCCACGGAGGAGCAGATCCGGGCGCATCTGGATGTGAACTTCTTCGGCGCTGTGTGGGTGGCCCAGGCGGTCCTTCCCCATTTGCGCGCCCGGGGCGGGGGACGCCTCCTGCAGGTCACCTCGATGGGCAGCGGCGGCGGCATGGCCACCGTCGGCTTCTACGGCGCGGGCAAGGCCGCGTTGGACTCGGTCAGCGAGGCACTGGCGATGGAGGTCGAGGGCTTCGGCATCAAGGTCACCATCGTGCAGATGGGCGGCTACGACACCGGCCTGTTCACCGCCGGCATGACGACCACCGAACCGCTGGCGCAGTATCAGCCCCTGCGCACCGAGATGGAGGCGATGTGGGGCGATGCGCTCGCCCCGGAGCCTCACACCGCTGCCCCGGTCATCATGGAGCTGGCCGCGCTGCCGGATCCGCCCCGGCGGCTGATCATCGGCAGTCAGTCCTTTGATCACGTGCTGCAGATGGACCGGGACCAAGTCGAGCTGTACCGAACCTGGGAGCAGCTGAGCCGTAACGCCCCCGGCTGACCGAGTTCTGTGCCACGACGCCTTTCTCCCCGTGCCTGCCCCCCGTCCCGCCGGCGGGCGCGGGCTGCATCGGCCTGCACCGCCATGCTCGGCTCCGGGAGCCTCAATGCCGGCTGCGCCCGCCCCGGTTGGCGCCTTTGCTGCCTGGCCGGCCTCGGGTGCGGAAGGGGCGGAGGCCGGCGTGATCACTCCGGTCACCTTTCCGGGGGCCGGCGCGTCAGGGTGGTGATGCCGTCAGCAGGAACAAGGGGTTGTGTGAGCGTGGATGCACGGGAGTCGCTGGCCGTTCGGTTCGAGGAGCATCGGCCTCATCTCAGGGCGGTCGCGTACCGCATGCTCGGTTCGTTGGCCGAGGCGGACGATGCGATCCAGGAGACGTGGTTGCGGCTGGGCGGGCCCGGGGACCGCGGGATCGAGAACCTCGGTGGTTGGCTGACCACGGTGGTGAGCCGGGTCTGTGTGGACATGCTGCGCGCTCGCAAGCGGCGGGGCGAGGAGTCGCTGGATGTCCGGATGCCCGATCCGGTGATCAGCCGGGAGGAGGGGCCGGGCCCCGAGCAGCAGGCGCTGATGGCGGACTCGGTCGGTCTTGCGCTGCTGGTGGTGCTGGAGTCGCTCAGCCCGGCGGAGCGGCTCGCGTTTGTGCTGCACGACATGTTCGGGCTGCCGTTCGAGGAGATCGCGCCGATCGTCGACCGCACGCCGGCCACGGCCAAGAAGCTGGCCAGCCGGGCGCGGCAGCGGGTCCGCGGTGCGACCCCGCCGCCGGATGCGGACCTAGGCGGTCAGCGCCGGGTGGTGGACGCTTTTTTGACCGCGGCGCGCGGTGGCGACTTCGATGCGCTGTTGGCCCTTCTCGACCCGGAGGTGGTGCTGCGCGCGGATGGCGGCGCACCTACCGGCGGCTTGCGGGTCATCCGTGGCGCTGCGGCGGTGGCCGGGCAGTTGGCGACCTTCCAGCGGATGGCTACCGCCGCTGCGACGCGTCCCGTCCTGGTCAACGGCCTGGCCGGGTTGGTCAACACCATCGACGGCCAGCCGTTGTCGGTGATCGGCTTCACCGTTGCCGACGGCAAGATCGCAGCAGTGGACATCCTCTCCGACCCCGACCGCCTGACCCGCCTCGACCTGGCCTCCGCGAGC
>NZ_BMTR01000097.1 GCF_014649775.1 Streptomyces longisporoflavus
CAGCGCCGGCCTGACCCCGGCCGACGTGGACGCCATGGAGGCCCACGGCACCGGCACCACCCTCGGCGACCCGATCGAGGCCCAGGCGATCCTCGCCACCTACGGGCAGGACCGCCCCGCCGACCGGCCGCTCTGGCTCGGCTCGGTGAAGTCCAACATCGGTCACACGCAGGCCGCCGCCGGTGTCGCGGGCGTCATCAAAATGGTGATGGCGATGCGGCACGGAATGCTTCCGCAGACGCTGCACGTCGACCAGCCGACCTCGCAGGTCGACTGGTCCACCGGTGAAGTCGAACTCCTCACCGAATCCCGCCCCTGGCCGGAGAGTGACCGGCCGCGCCGGTTCGGTGTGTCGTCGTTCGGCTTCAGCGGCACGAACGCGCACACCATCATCGAGCAGGCCCCGGCGGTCGAGGAGCCGGCTCCCGCTGTGGTTTCCGCTCCCGCAGGAGCGGTGCCGTGGGTGCTTTCGGCCCGAAGTGCCGAGGCTTTGCGGGAGCAGGCGGCACGGCTGCTCTGCGACGCGGTCCACCTGAATCCCGTGGATGTCGGCTTCTCCCTCGCGACGACGCGGGCGTCGCTGGAGCAGCGTGCGGTCGTCATCGCGGACGACGAGGAGACCCGGCTGACCGCCCTCACCGCGCTCGCCGAGGGCAGACAGGCGGCGGGGGTGGTGACGGGCGCCGTCACAGGCGGGCTGCTGGGCTTCCTGTTCTCGGGGCAGGGTTCGCAGCGGCTGGGCATGGGCCGCGAACTGGCCGACCGTCATGAGGTGTTCGCCGATGCCCTGGACGCCGTACTGGACGAGTGTGACCCGCGGGTGCGTGAGGTGCTGTTCGGTGAGGATGCCGAGGCGCTGAACGAGACGGGGGTGACCCAGCCCGCGTTGTTCGCGGTGGAGGTGGCTCTCTTCCGTCTGCTCCAGAGCTGGGGTGTGCGCCCGGATGTGCTGGCCGGTCACTCGATCGGTGAGCTGGCGGCGGCGTATGTGGCGGGTGTCTGGTCGCTGGCTGATGCGGTGAAGGTGGTGTCGGCGCGTGGTGCGTTGATGCAGGCGCTGCCGTCCGGTGGTGCGATGGTGGCCATCCAGGCGTCCGAGGCGGAGATCGCCCCGGACCTGTCGGAGACGGTCGGCCTGGCCGCCGTCAACGGACCCACCTCGGTCGTCGTCTCGGGTGTGGCCGCCGATGTGGACGCGGTCGCGGAGAAGTGGCGTGCGGCGGGCCGCAAGGTGTCGCGTCTGAAGGTCAGCCATGCCTTCCACTCACCGCTGATGGACCCGATGCTCGACGACTTCCGCCGAGTGCTCGAAGAGGTGTCCTACGAGGCGCCCGCCACCCCGATCGTCTCGACGCTGACGGGGCACCCGGCCACCGCCGACGAGTTGGCCTCGCCGGAGTACTGGGTGCGGCATGTGCGGGAGTCCGTGCGGTTCCATGACGCGGTCGTGGCGTTGCGCGCGCAAGGCGCCGAGACGTTCGTCGAGGTCGGTCCCGGTGGCACGCTGTCCGCGCTGGGCTTGGGCTGTGCGCCCGACGCGGTGTTTCTGCCCGCGCTGCGCGCTGAGCGGCCCGAGGAGGCCGCGCTCGTGACGACGGTCGCCGCCCTGCACACGCGGGGCGTGGCGGTCGACTGGGCCGCGTATTTCGCGGGCAGTGGTGCCCGGCGGGTGGACCTGCCGACCTACGCCTTCCAGCACCAGCGTTACTGGCTGGAGGCGGTGGTCGGCGAGCGCGCCGACAAGCTCTCGCCGACGGAGTCGCGGTTCTGGGAGGTCGTCGAGGAAGGCGACCTCGCTGACCTCGCCCGTACGTTGGACGTTTCGTCGGATGCTCCGTTGAGTGAGGTGTTGCCGAGGCTTTCCGCGTGGCGCGCGGAGCAGCGGGGCCGTTCG
>NZ_BMTR01000098.1 GCF_014649775.1 Streptomyces longisporoflavus
TCAGCCCTTGCGGGTGTTGACCTCTTCGGTGAGGGCGGGGACGACGTCGAAGAGGTCGCCGACCACGCCGTAGTCGACCAGTTCGAAGATCGGGGCTTCGGCGTCCTTGTTGATCGCCACGATCGTCTTGGAGGTCTGCATGCCCGCCCGGTGCTGGATCGCACCGGAGATACCCGAGGCGATGTACAGCTGCGGCGAGACGCTCTTGCCGGTCTGGCCGACCTGGTTGGAGTGCGGGTACCAGCCCGCGTCCACCGCGGCCCGCGAGGCACCCACCGCCGCCCCCAGCGAGTCGGCGAGCGACTCGATGAGGTGGAAGTTGTCCGCGCCGTTCACCCCGCGCCCGCCGGAGACCACGATGGCGGCCTCGGTCAGCTCCGGACGCCCGGTCGACTCACGCGGCGTCCGCGCGACCACCTTGGTGCCGGTGGCCTGCGCCGAGAAGGACACCTCAAGCGCCTCCACGGCGCCGGCGGCCGGGGCGGCCTCCACCGCGGCACTGTTGGGCTTGACCGTGATCACCGGCGTGCCGGTGGTGATGCGGGACTTGGTGGTGTAGGACGCGGCGAACGCCGACTGGGTGGCCACCGGGCCCTGCCCGTCGGCCTCCAGGTCGACGGCATCGGTGATCAGGCCGCCCTTGACACGCAGCGCCAGACGCGCGGCGATCTCCTTGCCCTCGGCGGAGGAGGGCACCAGCACCGCGGCCGGCGACACCGCCGCATAGGCGGCCTGCAGCGCGTCCACCTTCGGCACGACCAGGTAGTCGGCCAGTTCGGCGGCCTCGTTGGTCAGGACCCTGACCGCGCCGTGCTCGGCCAGCGCCGCAGCGGTGTCGGCGGCGTTGGTGCCCAGCGCGACGGCGACCGGCTCGCCGAGCCGGCGGGCCAGCGTCAGCAGCTCCAGGGTGGGCTTGCGGACGGCACCGTCCACGTGATCGACATAGACGAGAACTTCAGCCATGGGACTTCAATCTCCTGCAGAAACGACGAAGAGGGGGCGGATGAGAAGGGGTGGCGGGGCTCAGATGAACTTCTGGCCCGCGAGGAACTCGGCCAGCTGCTTGCCGCCCTCGCCCTCGTCCTTGACGATCGTGCCCGCACTGCGCGCGGGACGCTCGGTGGCCGAATCGACCTTCGTCCAGGCACCCTCCAGGCCCACCTCGGCGGCCTCCAGGTCCAGATCCGAAAGATCCCAGGCCTCGACCGGCTTCTTCTTGGCGGCCATGATGCCCTTGAAGGAGGGGTAGCGCGCCTCGCCCGACTGGTCGGTCACCGACACCACCGCCGGCAGCGAGGCCTCCAGCTGCTCGGAGGCCGCATCCCCGTCGCGGCGGCCCCGGACGACGCCGTCCGCCACGGACACCTCGGAGAGCAGCGTCACCTGCGGCACCCCCAGGCGCTCGGCAAGCAGGGCGGGCACCACTCCGGCGGTGCCGTCGGTGGACGCCATGCCGGAGATCACCAGGTCGTAGCCGGCCTTCTCGATCGCCTTCGCCAGCACCAGCGAGGTGCCGATGATGTCGGTGCCGTGCAGGTCGTCGTCCTCCACGTGGATGGCCTTGTCCGCACCCATCGACAGCGCCTTGCGCAACGCGTCCTTGGCATCCTCCGGACCCACCGTCAACACGGTGATCTCCGCGTCATCCGCCTCGTCCGCGATCTGCAACGCCTGCTCGACCGCATACTCGTCCAGCTCCGACAGCAGGCCATCGACGTCATCCCGGTCGACGGTCAGGTCATCGGCGAAATGCCGGTCGCCGGTGGCGTCGGGCACGTACTTCACGGTGACAACGATCCTCAAGCTCACGCCGGCTCTCCTAC
>NZ_BMTR01000099.1 GCF_014649775.1 Streptomyces longisporoflavus
GCGGTGGTCACGTTCGAGGACGAGCGCTGCGGCAAGCGTCCGGAACTGCGGTTCCAGCCGGCGACGAGGTCAGTTCGCCGCGTCCACGGCGCCTGGCACGGCCCCTGGGCCCGGGATCGGCTTCGGTGTCGACGATCCCGTAGGCGGCCGGCGGGGGCGCCGTTGCCAGGTGCCTGTCGGGCGGTGGGCAGAGAAGCCAGCCGTCGGCCATACGCGCCACCCGACCGGGAGATGTTCGTCGCGCAACTCGGCCCGTTGGCACCGCACTTCGAGTCGGCCGTCCGTGAGCGGCCGGACGGCACCTGGGGCCTGCGCTTCCAGCCCCGGGACAGCTACGCTTCCGAGGACCAGGTGCACGGCGACCACTGGGCCGACTGGACCGGCTCCGCCTGCCCGGCGCTGCTGGTGCGCGGCACCAAGGGCGGCGTGCTGCCGGCGGGGCGGGCAGCACAGATGGTCACCCGACGCCCCGGCACCTGCCTCGTCGAGCTGGAGACGGACCACTTCGTATATGCCAACGACCCGGTCGGCTTCGCGGCCGCGGTCCGCGGCTTCCTCGCTGTGGTCTGACGCAGGTCCGCAGCCATCCCCACGACCCGAGGTCACCGAATATTGGTCCGCCCTTGAGGAGCGCCGGGCCCTGCTCAAGGACAAGCTCGGCAACGACGAGGGGGCGCTGTTCGAAATCGCCAGCCGCTACGACCTGCGCCACCGCAAGGCAAAGCACGGCGGCCGCGCCGCACGGCGAGCACACCCACACCCCCGGCTGCTCGGGTGCGTCCAGTGCCCGTTTTCGCGGCAGCACCAGCGTTTATGCACGGGCCCCCGGCCGTCCGCGCGCCCGGGACAGGTCCTCGTAGGCCGGACGCAAGGGCTGTGCCTCTGCCTCATGTGGCGCATGGGGGGGCGAGTTTTCGCCGACCGGACAGGGCAGAAACAGTTCGGCATATGCCTGTCGGGCGTTGATGTGCAGCAGTAAGCTGGAGAACAGTCCGTGGTCGATTGGTTGCTGTCAGCGCGGCGACCGGCTTACCGGCGCTCTTCCGGGCCCAGGTTGGGGCCCTTGCGCCAGCGGCGCCAGCGGGCGGGATCCTGCGCCCGCCACATAGCACCGCGTTCGGGGCGCCACTGGCCTTTCAGCTCCTGTCGTCGCGTTCTCTGCCGGTGCGTCCTCCCCCAGACCCCGGGAATCGTGATGCGCGGCTACTACGCCGACGAACTCCTGCTGATGCTGCCCCTGCCCGACCGCTCCGGTGTGCGCCTGCGGGGCGAAGTTCTCGGCACCCACCGGGGCCCCCTGGCCGTGGCGCTGACCGACGAAACCGCACGGACCGATGAGATCGTGGTGGATCTCACCGACGTCAGCTTCGTGTCGGACAGCGTCCTTCAGATCCTCGGCCTTCTCGCCGCCCGCCTCCGCCCGCCCCAGTGTCTGATCGTCAAGGCCGGCACCGAACTCGGGCTGCGCGAGCGGACAACCGCCTACGACTGGGACGAGATCGAGACGCTGCGCCTGATAGAAACCTGACACCCGGCGGGTGTCCGGAAATCCGTTGAACCGGGTTCGGGCCAGGCTCAACCAAGGCGAATCCCCGACGTGCTTCAGCGCCTTCCTGTACCCGCATGTGGATCCGCATTCCTGTGCGGGGGCGGGCATTACCTGCCCGGAGGCTGGAGGAGGAGCACCCTGAGACCAGGGCCCCGCCGTGCCACCCCCGTTATCTTTTCCGCGGTCCTGCAATGGGACTGCTGGCCTCCGGGCCCGGCATGACTGT
>NZ_BMTR01000100.1 GCF_014649775.1 Streptomyces longisporoflavus
CGCCGGCTGGAACCGCAGTTCCGGACGCTTGCCGCAGCGCTCGTCCTCGAACGTGACCACCGCGACGTCCCCGGCTCCGCCGACCACGTGTCTGTGCTTTCGGGTTCCAGGGCTCCGCCCTCGGCGCCCGCCATACAGCGATGCTCGGGACTTCTGCTGATCTCCTCCCGGCAGTAGTCAGCGTCTTTGGTCCGGCCCCCGGCACGCCCCACCGATGGGCTCAGTACGCCCAGAGCAGGCACGCCGTCAACTCGGCCGCCTGCGCAGACGTCGGGGTATAGCGCAGGGCATAGATGAGGGGCTCGGCCGCACAGGTACGGCCGAGCCCCCGATCCTTCGTCCTTGCGCGAAGCAGAGCCTGAAGGCTCGCGTCCGGGCATGGAGCGGGTCCGTTCGCCGACGTTAGCCGGCCACGCGGACGCCGGGGCAGGCGCCGACGTCACTGCCCCAGGGTGGTCAGGTCGATGGCGTGGGCCATGGTCTTGTAGCCGGCGGGGCTGGGATGGATGTGGTCGCCCATGTGCAAGCCGTCCGGGATGCGGCCGGTGGCGGCAGGGTCCAGGGCACGGTCGAAGTCGGCGACGGCGTCGTACTCGCCACTGGTACGGATCCACTGATTGACCTGGCCGCGGATCTTCTCGCCCCCGGCCGTCCAGCCGGCCGCGTCCCGGTAGGGGGTGAGCGTACCTCCGACAATCCTGACGCCGGCGGCGCGCGCGGCGCGGATCAGCGTGCGATGGCCTTCGATCAGTCGCCGCGCGGTGATCGGTGGGTCGGCACGGCCGGCGCTGTCGGCTTGGGATACCGGCTGTTCGTTCATCTGGATGTCGTTGATGCCGATCAGGACGATCACCGTGCCCACGCGGGGCTGGCCCAGCACGTCGCGTGCGAACCGGGTGATCCCGGCGTCTCCCGCGCAGGCCGAGTCGGTGAGCAACTGGTTGGAGCCGAGGCCGGCGTTGAGCACCGGGCTCGGGCGGTGGGCGGCGAGCAGGCGCCCGGCCAGGGCGTCGGGGTAGCGGTCGTCCCCGTTGACGGTGGCGCCGAACCCGTCGGTGATGGAGTCGCCGAAGGCGACGATCGCCCCGGACTGCGGGTGTCCGCCCGAAGTCTCGACACCTGCCAGGTAGTACCAGGATCCGAATCCCGGCTCGACGCTGTCGGTGTAGGCGGTGGCGGCCGGGTCGTGGTGATGGTCGCCGACGGCGCGGTAGGTGGTGGTCATCGACACTTGGTGGTAGCTGGCGGGACCGGTGGCGTCCTTGAAGTACAAGGTAATGGTGAGTTGTTCGCGTGGCGTGGTGGGAAGGGTGAGCGGGTCGCTGACGGCACCGCTGCGCGGGGGGATGGTGGTGGAGGGCGAGCCGGCGAAGCGCAGGGTGCGGATGCTGCCCGGTTGCACGGCTGCGCCGGCAGTGGTGCGGCCGATGCTGGCTCCGGTCAGGTGCAGGGGTGTGGCGCCGTAGGCGTTGGACAGTCGGATCCGCAATCGGGTGCCGCCGGTGTTCACCCGCACGACCTGCCGCAGCGACTGGTCGTAAAAGCCCTGCTCGGCCCATGTTTCGAACCACGGCGCCCGGGAGGGCCGCATGATTGCCGCCGTCCATGCGCCGTGCCAGACAGTGCGGGTGTCAGCCGTGGACGTCAGCGCGGGCAGCGGAGTGTGGATGTTGAGCGAGGTCATAGTCGAACTTCC
>NZ_BMTR01000101.1 GCF_014649775.1 Streptomyces longisporoflavus
TCGAGTACCGGATCGTGACATCTCGGGGCAGCCGGGCCAGTGACGCCTCAACGTAGACCGGGTGCGCGGTCCTGGCGCTCATGGTGGTGGCGGTCGCGTGGGCGCCGGACGGATGCCTTTTCCAACCCGGGTGCTTGAAACCTCAGTGCAGAGCGGCGACGTTCGGCGTCTTCGTGGCTGCCACCACTTGGGGCGAGTGTTGGCGCCTGGCGTCGTCGAGCGTCAACACTCCCTGCTTGATCACTCGTTGGTGTTGGTGGTGCGAGCCCGCCGCACGGTGACTTCTTAATACGCCCGAGCCGTTTGAGCTCCCGCATAGACCGAGGCCCGTGGGGTGAGCTGGTGCCACGAACGGCTACTGAGGTGGAGGACGGGCCGATGCGGCCGAGTCCTGGGATTAGGGAGCCGCGTGGTTCCTCATGCGCTCGTGACCAGCGCAAACACCAGCACACTTGGGGAGGAACACCGTGATCTACTGCGGAATCGACTGGGCCGAACGCACGCACGACGTCGCCCTGGTCAACGACACCGGGGAGTTACTGGCCAAGCGGCACATCACCGATGACGCCGCTGGCTACACCATCCTGCTGGATCTGCTCGCCGAGTACGGCGACACCGAAGACAACCCCATCCCGATCGCCATCGAGACCTCCCGCGGCCTGCTCGTCGCGGTACTACGGACCGGCAAACGGCAGGTCTACGCGATCAACCCGATGGCAGCGGCACGCTACCGCGACCGCACGTCCGTCTCCCGCAAGAAGTCCGACCCCGGCGACGCCCTGGTCCTGGCAAACATCCTGCGCACCGACAGGCACGCCCACCGGCCACTGCCCGCCGACAGCGACCTCGGCCGCGCCATCGCCGTCCTGGCCCGTGCCCAACAGGACGCCCTCTGGAACCGGCAAACGATCGCCAACCAGCTCCGCTCCCTGCTCCGCGAGTACTACCCCGCCGCCCTGGACGCCTTCACCACCTGGACCAACGGGTTGTGCCGCCCCGAGGCCCGCGAACTCCTCAAGACCGCCCCGACGCCCTCCCGCGCCGCACGGCTGACCCGCACGCAGATCCAGGCCTCGCTCAAGCGGGCCGGCCGCAAGCGCGGCATCGACACCGAAGCCGACCGGATCCGCGAGGTCTTCCGCGCCGACTACGCCCACCAGCCGCCGCTGGTCGAGGACGCGCTCGGCAAGCAGATGCTCGCCCTCCTCATCCAACTGGGTGCCGCCTGCACCGCCGCCGACAACCTCGCCCAGGCGGTCGAGGAGTCCTTTCCCCAGCACCCGGACGCTGACGTGATCCTGAGCTTCCCCGGACTCGGTATCCAGCTCGGCGCCCGGGTGCTCGCCGAGATCGGCGATGACCACACTCGCTTCGCCGACGCCCGTGGCCTCAAGGCATACGCTGGCTCCTCGCCCATCACCCGGGCCTCCGGCAAGAAGTCGTCCATCACCCGCCGCTGGGTCAAGAACGACCGCCTCAACCACGCCGGCTATCTCTGGGCCTTCGCCTCTCTGCGCGGCTCCGCAGGGGCCAACGCCCACTACCGGCGACGCCGCGAGGCCGGAGACTGGCACGCAGCCGCTCAGCGCAACCTCTTCAACCGCATGCTCGGCCAGCTTTACCACTGCCTCCAGGCGGGCGAGC
>NZ_BMTR01000102.1 GCF_014649775.1 Streptomyces longisporoflavus
ATGAATGAGGGCGATTCCCTTCAGCTCGCGTGAGCGGGCTTGAGGGCTTCACGCATCCGCCTCCGGCCGGTGGCCGGGACTCGCACCGTGGTGGTGCTGCGCGTGCCGTTGATAACCGTGCCACCGGTCCGGCGGGCACGGGCCTCGATTTCCACCGAGGCGTTGTGGTCGGCATCGTCCTCGTGTCCACAGCGGACACAGGCGAACAGCCGTCCGCATCCCTTGCGGGATTGGGGATCGACCTCACCGCAGGCGGCGCAGGTCCGGGAGGTGTGGAACGGCGGTACAACCCGAAGCTCCGAGCCGTACAGGCGGGCCTTGTATTGGAGCTGGCGCCGTCGTTCGCCGGGGGTGTTGTCCAGGATCGACCTGTTGAGTCCGGCCTTCTGGCGGACGTTGGTCCCCGGTTTCTCGGCGGTGCCCTTGGCGGATGCCGTCATGTTCTTCACGCGCAGGTCCTCGATACCGCACCAGCCTTGGTTTTTGGCGAGGTCGGTGGTGAGCTGATGCGTGAAGTTCTGACGGCGGTTGGCCTGCCGGGTTTTCAGTTTCGCGATCTGTGCGATCGTGCGGCGGAGGCGGTTTCCGTATCTGCCGTTGTTGTGTTTTTCGGCGTAGGTGATCTGCCGGGCCTTCTTGCGCTCAAGGTGCTTGAGGCGGGCCTTCTCGTTCTTCGTCAGGGACGGCGGCATGAGGCGCGGCGCAGACTCGGTGGAGACGTAGGCGGATGCGGCGACGCCGAAGTCCACACCGCAGCCGGGCTTGCCGTTCGGCGGGGCGGGCTTGGCCCCGGTGTGGATGCCGAAGGAGATGTGCCAGCCGTTGCCGTCCCGCGAGATGGTGGCGTTGCGGATCGTCCCGCCGATGACCCGGGACAGCCGGAACCGGAGCCATCCCAGCTTCGGGATGCGTACCTCGGCCCACTTGCGGTTGAGTTTGCGGACCTCGACGGCCTGCCCGGGGAACGGGATCGACAGGCGGTGCCCGCGCTTCTTGTGGGACGGGAACTTCGCCGGGTGCTCCGGGTTCCAGAAGTTGTCGTACGCGGTGTCCAGATGGCGCAGGATCTGCTGTCCGGCCTGCGCGGGAAGGTCTTTCATCCAATCCATGCCGGCACGGGCGGCGGTCAGGTGCCTGCACTGCTCGGCGGCGCGCAGGGTGTAGCGGCGCTGCTCCCACAGGTACACGCGCTGTTCCAGCGCCACGTTCCACAGGGCACGCCCGGTGTGCCCCCACCCGGTCAGGACCGGCTCCTGCCCTTCGGTGGGATACGCACGGTACTTGCGACCCATGTCCGCCTTCACCCGTCTACCGTACCGTTGGTTTACGGCCGATATGCCTCGGATCCGCACAGGCAGGCACTGCGCGTTCGTGTTGCATGCCCACTTGGTTTTCGTGACGAAGTACCGGCACAGGGTGTTCACCGACCGGCACCTGGTCCGCATGGAAGAAATCATGCGCGAGGTCTGCGCCAACTTCGAAACCGAGCTGGTGGAGTTCAACGGCGAGAACAACCACGTTCACCTCCTCGTGAACTTCCCGCCCAAGGTGGCCGTCTCCAAGCTGGTCAACTCGCTGAAGGGCGTGTCCTCC
>NZ_BMTR01000103.1 GCF_014649775.1 Streptomyces longisporoflavus
GGTGACTCGAACGGGGTTCTGAGTCGGGTGGTCTTCTGGTGGCGCGGGCATAAAGGCAGGGCCTCTTGGTAGCTCGGGGTTGCGAAGCCGACCGAGAACCAGGAGACCCTGTTGCCGCAGTTCTACGCGTTCAGGCCCACCGAGTTCAACTCCACTTCCCCGTCGTGTGGTTGTGCCGCCCATCGGTTCGGAAACGCGGCCGATCATCCCGAGCGTGTTCGGCGTTATCCCTCGGATATGACGGACGCGGAGTGGGAGACGATCCGGCCGCTGCTGCCGGTTCCGGCCTGGCTGGAGGGCCGGGGCGGGCAGCCGGAGGGCTATTGCCACCGTCAGATGCTCGATGCGGTGCGCTATCTCCTGGACAACGGAATCAAGTGGCGGGCGATGCCGGTCGACTTCCCGGCCTGGAGCGCGGTCTATGCCTTCTTCCGCCGCTGGCGCGAGCAAGGGCTGATCGCCGAGTTCCACCACCGGCTGCGCGGCCGGGTGCGGCAGGCCGAGGGGCGATCGCTCCAGCCGACCGCGGCGATCATCGACTCGCAGTCCGTGCGGGCGGCCGAGACCGTCGGCGCCGCAACCCGCGGCTGGGACAGCGGAAAGAAGGTGGGCGGCCGCAAACGCCATATCACCGTCGACAGCACGGGGATGCTGCTGGTCGTGCTCGTGACCGGCGCCGACGTCCAGGACCGCGACGCCGGCCTGCCGCTGCTGGAACAACTCCGCCGACACCACCACAAGATCACACTCGTCTGGGCCGACGGCGCCTATGCCGGCCGGCTCGTCGATTCCGCCCGCGACCACCTCGCTCTGACTCTGACCGTCGTCAGACGGCCCGCTGCCAGCACCGGCTTCACCGTGCTGCCCCGGCGGTGGTGCGTCGAGCGCACCCTGGCCTGGCTGATGCACCGACGGCGCCTGGTCCGCGACTACGAACGCCTGCCCGCCACCAGCGAGGCGATGATGCTGTGGTCGATGACCATGCTCATGGGCCGCCGACTGGCCCGACGGCGGCCGCCGCGGCGAACGTCCCGGCCGCAGGCTCGACCGCCCAGCCCCGCTCCACCAGGCGCTTCAACTTCGACCTGAGCCCTTCGATCTTCGCGGGGATCAGTTCGAGGTCCAGCATGCGGGCCAAGTCCTTGGCCCGCAGACCGCCTTGAGGCGTCTGGGAGGCGAGCACTGTCATGATCCGGCGGTATTCCGGCGCGAGCACTCCCGCGTCCAGTCCCTCGCGGTGATGGGGCACCACCGAACCCCGCTTCGGTGTCGCCCGGGGCGCATCCGGGCCGGGCACCGCCTCGAGCGAGGCTTGATCCTCCGGCTGGTACAGCACCTGGCTGACCATCTCCCGGGCACACACCAGCCGTTCCACCTCCAGCTCGGCAGCCGCGAGCTGGGAGCGCAGGCGTTCGGTCCGTTCCCGCGCTGATGCTTCCTTCGCCTCCAACAACCCCAGCACCGATACCACCGGCCACCCCCGAACGAGCAGGAACACGGACGAGGCATGTCTTCCTGACCCGGCGGAAAGCCACTCCCACCAGCAGAAACTCAGCGATCAAGTTCGGAACGACAACAGGTACT
>NZ_BMTR01000104.1 GCF_014649775.1 Streptomyces longisporoflavus
GGGGGGTGCCTCTATGTCCTTCGTCAAGGCGCCCCTGTCGGGGTTGGGATGATTTGGCCTTGCTGGGGTCATGCGGCGAGCTCGACGTCCGCAGGCGTGCGGGACTCGTAGAAGGTGCCGTCGCGGAGCATGGCGAACAGGACGCTGATGCGTTGGCGGGCGAGGCGGAGGAGGGCTTGGGTGTGGGTTTTGCCGCGGGCTCGCTGGCGGTCGTAGTAGGTGCGGGAGGCGGGGTCGGCGTTCATGCAGGCGAAGGCGGAGAGGAACATGGCGCGTTTGAGCTGCCGATTTCCGCCCCGGGGTGCGTGTTCGCCGTGAATGGAGGTTCCGGATTGTTTGGTGGTGGGGGCGAGGCCGGCGTAGGAGGCCAGGTGGGCGGCGGTGGGGAAGCTGGTGCCGTCGCCGACGGTGACCAGCAGGACGGCGGCGGTCCTGACGCCGACGCCGGGCATCGACGTCAGGACCGGGGAAAGAGGGTGGGCCTCCAGCAGGGTGTTGATCTGGGCTTCCGTCGCCCGGCGCTGGGTGTGGACGGCTGCGAGCGAGGCGGCCAGGGAGGGCACGACGATGTCGAGGGTGCCGGTGCCGGGAACGACCACGGTCTGCTCGTCGAGGGCGTCGAAGACGTCGTCGATCAGCCGCTGGGCCATGCGCGGGGCTTTGGGGCGGATCAGTTCCACGAGTCTGCGGCGGCCGGCCTTTCGCAGGGCGGCCGGGGAGCCGTGACGCTCCAGCAGCCAGGTGACGGCCTGGTGGTCCAGGCGGGGTCCCAGGACACGTTCCAGGCTGGGGTGGAACTGGGTGAGCAGGCCGCGTATCCGGTTGCTGGTGCGGGTGGCCTCGGCGGCCAGGTCCTGGTCGAAGCCGACCAGGACGGTGAGTTCGGCGGTTATCTCGTCGGTCAGTTCCAGCGAGCGCAGGGTGTGCGGCATGGTGCGGGCGGCGTCCGCGATCACGGCGGCGTCCTTGGCGTCGGTCTTGGCCTCGCCGGGGTAGAGATCGGCGATGCGCCGCATGGCCAGGCCGGGCAGGTAGGCGACCTGGCAGCCCGCGTCCCTTGCGACGGTCAGCGGCAGGGCTCCGATGGAGGCGGGCTGGTCCACGACCAGCAGTACGGTGCCGAACTTCGCGGCCAGCTTGTCGAACACGGCCCGCAGTTTCGGTTCGCTGTTGGGCAGCGGTTTGTCGAAGACCTTCTTGCCGGCCGGGGTCAGCCCGTGGCCGTGGTGAGTGGTCTTGCCGACGTCCAGGCCCAGGAACACGCCCACGTCTTCGGTATCGAACATCGCGCCCCTCCAGGCGGGTTGAACGTGCCGGCCTCGGCATCGGTGTCGTACGCGCGCATCCACGTTATGCAGACCTGCCGCCCGCGAAATGCCCGGCGTTGCGCCGGACCGGACGGTGGCCGGACCTCTGATCAGCGTCTCCGACGACACCTGCCGGGCCCGGTGACACCACCCCCCAGGTCATGCCTTCGACAGGGGGGAACAGTCATGCCGGGCCCGGAGGCCAGCAGTCCCATTGCAGGACCGCGGAAAAGATAACGGGGG
>NZ_BMTR01000105.1 GCF_014649775.1 Streptomyces longisporoflavus
AATCTTGGTGTTCGCGGAGGCCAGCGGGTGCAGGCCGATCTCATGGGCCAGCATGCCCATCACATAACCGATGTCGTACTTCTCGAAGTAATAACTCGCCAGGTTGATCTCGACACCCGCGTCACCCCGGTCATGCACATCGGCCGGGGTCTCCGTCGTCCGCACATGCAGCGTGATACGGACCGGACGGCCGCCGACGAAATCCTTGATCGTGCTGTGCTCGTCCAGCAGCTCGACGATCCGGACCGCCTTCTCGACATACCTGTCCGTCTGATTCAGATTGGTGAACTCGAAGTTGCCCAGCTTGAAGGTACGAAGGGTCGGCTCCAGCACGGCGGGGGCCGCGTCCGCGTCCCGGGGAGCGTGGGCCGGGACCTCGGTGGCCTCCGTGCCGTCGTCAGGCCGGGGCAGGGAGACCGGGTCGACCCAGACGGACTCGCGCAGTTCCTCGACGGCGGAGCTCCGGGCCGCCGCCCAGCTCTGCTCGGGGTTGTGCTGGGGCGCCGGGGTTACGTCGCCGATGAGCGCTCCGAGCAGGGCCAGGTGCCGGTCGCGCAGCCCGGCGGGGGCGAGGGAAGCGTCTTCGGGAGCCTTGTTGAGGTCGCCGAGGAGGCTGCCGAGGATATGGGGGCGCTGCGGGGAGTCGGTGTCCCGGTATTCGTCGCGCAGGCCGAGTTGGTGGGTGAGTTCGTGAACCAGCTGCACCGGGGTGGCGTCGGCCCACCAGGTGGTCTGATCCATCCCCTGGTCCCGGCCCGTCAGCTCCACGGTCAGGTGCGGGGCATCGGCGGGATCGACTCGCTCGACCGTCACGTGCAGCCGGTCGCCGTTGAACAGGCGATAGTCCGGACCGTTGAGGAACTCCTCGACTCCCATGCCGAGTTGGCCGAACACGTGGGTGGCCTGGTCGTCGGCGCCTCGGAACGCGACGCGGACGGTGAGGTCGGTGACCGGCTCGCCCTGGTACGAGAACCGCCGTGCGTCGAAACCGGAACGCACCACGAAACGGGGGCGGCTGTCGCGCGTGCCGCTCGGCGACATCGTGATGTGCGGGGCGGCACCGGTGTCGGCGTCGGTGCCGGGTTGGGGCAGTCTGGGGCGCGCTTCGCCGGGATTGGCTCCGGCGCTGTCCCGGATCTGGTCGGGGTCGGTGGGTTGCTGGATGCTGTCGCCGCGGTTGTTGGTTCCGACACTGGTGGCCAGGGACGCGAAATCACCCAGGACACCGAACCTGCCCTTGTCCGCAGGCAGCAGAGGACGGACGGGGCTGTCCGCTGCGAGGTGCTCAGCGAATTGAGCCTTGTAGGCGTTGTAGGCCCTGGCCGTATAGCTGGGATCCGTGACCGCCCTCGCCCGGTGGTCATTGGTCACCGCGATCGACGCCAGATCCATCAGATACGTGTCGATCAGATCGGTGACATCCTTCGCCTTGGCGCCCGCCACGCCTACGCGCGCGTGCTGGGCAAGCACCCGGGCCATCTCCAGGACGATGTCACGGTAGATGCCGTGCCGGATGGTG
>NZ_BMTR01000106.1 GCF_014649775.1 Streptomyces longisporoflavus
GCCGGTGGGCGACGGCCTGGTGCCCTGGGTGCTTTCGGCGCGGAGCGCCGAGGCGCTGCGGGATCAGGCGGCGCGCCTCAAGTCCTTCGCGGACGAGGCGTCGGACGTGGCGGTGACGGATGTGGGCCGCGCGCTGGTGTCCTCGCGGACGGCCCATGAGCACCGCGCGGTGCTGGTCGGCGCCGACCGTTCGGAGCTTCTTGCCGCGCTGGAGGCGGTGGCCGAGGGCCGATCGGCCGGCAACGCGGTAACGGGGGTCGCCGAGGCCCCCGGCCGGGTGGGCTTCCTGTTCTCGGGGCAGGGGTCGCAGCGGCTGGGCATGGGTCGTGAACTGGCCGACCGGTACTCGGTGTTCGCCGATACCATGAACGCCGTACTGGATCAGTGTGACCCGCGGGTGCGTGAGGTGTTGCTCGGTGAGGACGCCGACGCCCTGAACGAGACCGGGGTGACCCAGCCCGCGCTGTTCGCCGTCGAGGTCGCACTGTTCCGTCTCCTGGAGTCATGGGGTGTGCGCCCCGATGTCCTTGCCGGTCACTCGATCGGCGAGCTGGCCGCCGCGCATGTGGCGGGTGTCTGGTCGCTGGCTGATGCGGTGAAGGTGGTGTCGGCGCGTGGTGCGTTGATGCAGGCGCTGCCGTCCGGTGGTGCGATGGTGGCCATCCAGGCGTCCGAGGCGGAGATCGCCCCGGACCTGTCGGAGACGGTCGGCCTGGCCGCCGTCAACGGACCCACCTCGGTCGTCGTCTCGGGTGTGGCCGCCGATGTGGACGCGGTTGCGGAGAAGTGGCGTGCGGCGGGCCGCAAGGTGTCGCGTCTGAAGGTCAGCCACGCGTTCCACTCGCCGCTTATGGAGCCGATGCTCGACGACTTCCGCCGGGTGCTTGAAGGGGTGTCCTACGAGGCGCCCGCCATCCCGATCGTCTCGACGCTGACGGGGCACCCGGCCACCGCCGACGAGCTGGCCTCGCCCGAGTACTGGGTGCGGCACGTACGCGAGGCCGTCCGGTTCGCCGACGCCGTCGGCACACTCGTGGACGACGACGTGACCACGTTCGTCGAGGTCGGCCCGGGCGGCACCCTGTCCGCACTGGGGCAGCTGTCCGCGCCGGACGCGGCCTTCGTGCCGGTGCTGCGCGGCGACCGCCAGGAGACCGTGGCCGCGACGACCGCCGCGGGACAACTGCACGTGCGCGGCGTCCGAGTGGACTGGGAGGTGTTCTTCGCCGGACACCGCACCCGGCACGTGGACCTGCCCACGTACGCCTTCCAACATGAGCGCTACTGGCTGGACGCTCGCCCGGCGGACATGGACGTCGAGCTCCTGTCGCCGGTGGACGCGAGATTCTGGGGAGTCGTCGAGGACGGTGACATCACCGACCTCGCCCGTACGTTGGACGTGTCGCCGGACGCTCCGTTGAGTGAGGTGTTGCCGAGGCTTTCCGCGTGGCGCGCGGAGCAGCGGGGCCGTTCG
>NZ_BMTR01000107.1 GCF_014649775.1 Streptomyces longisporoflavus
CCCGGGCAAGCAGCCGCGCACTCCGGTCCACTGCCCGGCTACACCACTTCATGGGACGCCATCGCCCCCGGCCTGCTCGCCGATCGCAGAAAAGTCCCGCAGATTTCGCCCTCAGCGCCTCTTTTCGTGGGACTTTCCTGCAATCCGCTCTCCGGCCGACGCCTGGCCGTCCCGGCCTTGTCCCGGACAGCCGCCGTCGCCCCGTCCGCTTTCGGTCGTCAGGGCGCCGGTGTGGTGCTGGGGAATCGGCTTCGTTCAAGTCGAGGGCCGTCCCGTGCTGGCTCGGAGTACGACCTCTCCCCGTACCCGCTCCACCCGTGACCTCGTGCCCCGCTCGCGCAGAGCGAGGGCCAGTACGTCTTTGCCCATCCGCGTCAGTGGCAGGGCCACCGTGGTCAGTGGTGGGGTCAGTTCGCCGATCAGCGGGATGTCGTCGAACCCGGCCAGTGACACGTCGTCCGGCACCCGCAGCCCCCGCTCCCGTAACGCACCGAGCGCGCCCACCGCCATCACGTCCGTCACCGCGAAGACGCACGTCGGCCGCTGCCCCCGGCGCAGTAGTTCGGCTGTCGCCGCATGGCCCCCGTCACGGGTGAAGGCGCCTTCCACGATCCGCTCCTGAGGGAGGTCTACTCCCGCGTCGGCCAGCGCCTCGCGGAACCCGGCAAGGCGGTCCGCGACCGTGGTGAGCCGCTCGGGGCCGGTGAGGACGGCGAACTCCCGGTGTCCCAGGGAGAGCAGAGCCTGCGCCAGCGCGCCCGCCCCCGCCCGGTTCTCGGGTTGCACCGTGTCCACGCGGAGGCTCCGATGCCGGCTGACCACGGCGACGCGGCCCCCGTCACGTATGTAGGGAGCGAGTTCCGCCTCCAACGCCCGTTCCCACGCGGGGTCCTGGAAGCCCGACCCGATGAGCAGGATCGCGCGGGCACGCTGGGCTCGCAGCATCGAGACGTACGCGATCTCCCGCGCCGGAGCGCGGAAGGTGCTGGCCAGCATGACCAGCACATCCTGCTCGGCAGCCGCCGCCATCACTCCGCTCGCGATCGCCGCGAAGTAGGGGTCGCCGACGTCGTGGCAGATGACCCCGACCGTGTTGTTCGAGGAGCTTGCGAGGGCCTGCGCATGGGCGTTGGGGATGTATCCCAGATGATTGGCTGCTTCGAGCACCCGGAGCCGCAGGTCCTCGCGGACACGCGTGGTGCCGTTCAGGGCTCGTGACGCGGTGGCCGGCGAGACCCCGGCGGTCCGGGCCACGGCATGCAGGGTGACGTGCGGCCCGCGCTCGCGCCCCCGCCCGGCCACGGGCGGCTGGTCACGTTCTCGCTCGGGTGCGGGCGGCTGGTCACGTTCTCGCTCGGGTGCGGGCGGCTGGTCACGTTCTCGCTCGGGTGCGGGCGGCTGGTCACGTTCTCGCTCGGGTGCGGGCGGCTGGTCACGTTCTCGCTCGGGTGCGG
>NZ_BMTR01000108.1 GCF_014649775.1 Streptomyces longisporoflavus
GTCCGCCGTCTGGATCGGGTGATCATTCGCTTTGCGGGTGACTCGGGTGACGGTATGCAGCTGACGGGGGACCGGTTCACTTCGGAGACGGCGTCGTTCGGGAATGACCTTTCGACGTTGCCGAATTTCCCGGCGGAGATCCGGGCGCCTGCCGGGACGCTGCCGGGGGTGTCGTCCTTTCAGCTGCATTTCGCCGATCACGACATCCTGACGCCGGGGGATGCGCCGAACGTGTTGGTGGCGATGAATCCGGCGGCGTTGAAGGCGAACATCGCCGATGTGCCGCGTGGTGCGGAGATCATCGTGAATACGGATGAGTTCTCCAAGCGGGCGATGGCGAAGGTGGGTTATGAGGCCTCGCCGCTGGAGGACGGTTCGCTGGACGGCTACAGCGTGCATCCGGTGCCGTTGACGACGCTGACGGTGGAGGCGTTGCGGGAGTTCGATCTGTCGCGCAAGGATGCGGGCCGGTCGAAGAACATGTTCGCGCTCGGGTTGTTGTCGTGGATGTATCACCGGCCGACCGAGGGCACGGAGAAGTTCCTGCGGGCGAAGTTCGCGAAGAAGCCGGATATCGCGGCGGCGAACATCGCGGCGTTCCGGGCGGGCTGGAATTTCGGGGAGACGACGGAGGATTTCGCGGTCTCCTACGAGGTGGCGCCGGCCTCTGCGGCGTTCCCCACGGGCACGTACCGCAATATCTCGGGGAATCTGGCCCTGTCGTACGGGTTGATCGCGGCGGGCCGGCAGGCGGATCTGCCGCTGTATCTGGGTTCGTATCCGATCACTCCGGCCTCCGACATCCTGCACGAATTGTCGCGGCACAAGAATTTCGGGGTGCGGACCTTCCAGGCGGAGGACGAGATCGCGGGGATCGGGGCGGCGCTGGGCGCCGCGTTCGGCGGCTCCCTTGCGGTGACCACGACGTCGGGGCCGGGGGTGGCTTTGAAGTCGGAGACGATCGGGCTCGCGGTGTCCCTGGAGTTGCCGCTGCTGATCGTGGACATCCAGCGGGGCGGGCCGTCGACGGGGTTGCCGACCAAGACCGAGCAGGCCGACCTCCTTCAGGCGATGTACGGGCGCAATGGTGAGGCGCCGGTGCCGATCGTGGCGCCGAAGACGCCGGCGGACTGCTTCGACGCCGCTTTGGAGGCGGCCCGGATCGCGGTCACCTACCGCACCCCGGTGTTCCTGCTGTCGGACGGTTATCTGGCCAACGGTTCGGAGCCGTGGCGGATCCCGGACACCGAGGAACTGCCCGATCTGCGGGTGCAGTTCGCCTCGGGCACCAATCACACCGAGGCGGACGGCACCGAGGTCTTCTGGCCCTACAAGCGCGATCCGCAGACGCTGGCCCGACCGTGGGCGATCCCGGGCACGCCGGGCCTTGAGCACCGTATCGGCGGGATCGAGAAGCAGGACGGCACCGGCA
>NZ_BMTR01000109.1 GCF_014649775.1 Streptomyces longisporoflavus
GGTCATGTCCCGCTGGGTGGTGTAGTCACGGCGGCTGTTTTGCTTCCGGTTGTGGGGGCGATCTTTGGTTCGGACGGGGGCGGCTGGGTGGTGAAGAGTTCGGCCATGGAGGCTTCGGAGAGGTAGCGGCGGTCGAAGACCTGCCATTCGTCGTGGAGTTCGGCCAGGACCGCGGCGGCGAGCCGGTCCAGGGCGGCAGGGTTGGGGAACACCTGGACGACGTCGGCCCTGCGTTTGATCTCCCGGTTCAGCCGTTCCAGCGGGTTGGTCGACCAGATCTTCTTCCAGTGGGCCGCAGGGAAGTCCGCGAATGCCGTGATGTCCGGTGCCGCATCCAACAACATCCTCTTGACCTGCGGGAACTGGCGTCCGAGCATGTCGGCGACGACGTTCAGCTGCGTGCGGACGGCCGTGGCGGTGGGCTGCGCGAAGATAGTGCGGATGGTGGCGGCGACCATTTCCCCCGAGCCTTTCTCGATCACCGCGAAGACATCGCGCACGAAGTGAACCCGGCAGCGTTGCCAGGCCGCGCCGAGAAAGACGGTGCGGACAGCGGCCACCAGCCCGCTGTGGCTGTCGGAGATCACCAGCTGGACGTTGTCCAGGCCGCGGGCCCGCAGAGAACGCAGGAACCTCGTCCAGAACGGCTTCGATTCGCTGTCGCCGACCATCAGGCCGAGGATCTCGCGGTGCCCGGTGGCGGAGACCCCGGTCGCGATGACCACGGCCTGCGAGACGATCCGGTGGTTGACCCTGGCCTTGCAGTAGGTGGCGTCCAGGAAGACGTAGGGGAAGACGGTGTGGTCCAGCGGCCGTTCCTTGAACGCGGTCAGTTCCTCGTCCAGCTCGCCGCAGATCCTGGAGACCTCCGATTTGGAGATGCCGCTGTCCGCGCCGAGGGCTTTGACCAGGTCATCGACCGAGCGGGTCGAGACTCCGTGCACATAGGCCTCCATCACCACAGCGAACAGGGCCCGGTCGATGCGTCGGCGCCGCTCGAGGAGGGAGGGGAAGAACGATCCGGTCCGCACTTTGGGGACTTTCAGGTCCAGGTCGCCGGCCGGGGTGGTCAGCAGACGCTCGCGATGGCCGTTGCGCCAGGTCGAGCGCGTCTCGGTGTGCTCGCGCGGGGCGGCACCGATCACGTCGGTGGCCTCGGCCTCGATGAGTTCTTGCAGGATGCGCTCGCACACCACCCTGATTGCTTCAACTCCGTCGGCCCGACGTAGTGACTCAAGCAGCCGCATCAGTTCAGACTGGGACAAGGCCATCGCGTGCTCCTCTGGTCGGACTGGCCGTTCACCAGGGAGACTTGCGCGGTGGCCTGCCCTTGTTCAGGGAGCATGCACAACCAGCAGATGCACGCCCCGGGCAAGCAGCCGCGCACTCCGGTCCACTGCCCGGCTACACCACTTCATGGGACGCCATC
>NZ_BMTR01000110.1 GCF_014649775.1 Streptomyces longisporoflavus
AGCCGTGGACGTCAGCGCGGGCAGCGGAGTGTGGATGTTGAGCGAGGTCATAGTCGAACTTCCTTCGCTGTAAGCGGAGTTGCGAGTGGATTGACACCCCTGGCGGGGGCGGACGCGGCGGCCGAGCAGCAGGACGGCGGCGATCGAACCGGTGGCCAGGGCGAGGACCCAGGCGGTGCACATGTCGGATCGTGACGCGTTCACCGGCGGCCGGGCCGGTGGACGAGTGATCCGCCGTGCTCGCCGGGCCGCAGGCGGCCGGGACCCGGGCCAGGTGGGTCTGACCCGGGGCCGGGGGCAGAGGTCGCTCGGGGTAGTGGTGACCGATGCCGGCCCCTGTGCCGACCATCGTCGCCCCGTGCGAGGCCGGGCAGTGCGGTGCGTAAGCCGCCGTCGGCCGGCCTGGAAAAGGCCAGCCCGGTCGGATGGCGATGCGCCCGTGCACTCGCCACCCCGGCCCTCGACCCGCGCGGGGCACCAGATCCCCGGGCCGGGCGCCGGGGTGCGTGCGGGGCAACAGCGTCCGCCCCGTAATAAGGGGTGGGGCCGGCTGCTTGTGCGCGGCTACTCGGCTGCGCGGCTATTCGGCTGTAGTGGCGCGCCACTGCTCGGTCGGCGAAACGCCGGGCAGCGGTTTGCCGATCAGCGCAAGCGGGATGAAGAAGTTGACCTGCCCGATTGCCATCGCCAGCGTGGCCATCGCCGTGGCGTCGTAGTGCTCGGCCGCCCGCGCATACAGCGCGTCGGGCACCCGCTCCCCCGGCCGGCCGGGCGTGAGCACGGCCTCCACCAGCTCCAGCGCCACCCGCTCGGCAGCGGTGAAATAGGGTGCGTCCGACCAGGACGCCACGGCCGTGATCTTCTCCTCCGGCACTCCGGCGCGGCGCAGGTTGCCGGTGTGCAGCACCGTCAGATACGTGTTCTGCACCAGCTGTCCGGCGCGCAGGTGGACCAGGCCGATAGTGCCGGGCGCCACCGCCCCGTTCTTGACGATCTTGAAAAGGGCGGCGCTGACGTCGCCGAGTTCGGGCACCAGCCGCTGGGGGTCGGAAAACCGGGAAGTGACGGTCTCGAGATTGTGCGCCATCGTGTTCACGGGCAGTGTTCCTTCCGGGATGCGGGCCGTTCACGCCCGCTCGATTAACTCGTTCACCGCCCTGACGACCCGCACCGGCCAAAGGTGACCGACTGAGCCGCACTATCTGCAAAAGATCTGCCCTGCAGGAGTTGCCCCGGCGGCCCCGGCCCCGCATACACGTCGGCCCCTATTCCGGCGGTCGAAAGTCACCGGAAGGGGGGCCGGGTAGCCCGGAGATCAGCTGCTCGCGGAGGCCAGGTCGAGGCGGGTCAGGCGGTCGGGGTCGGAGAGGATGTCCACTGCTGC
>NZ_BMTR01000111.1 GCF_014649775.1 Streptomyces longisporoflavus
TGGAGCGGGTGACGAGAATCGAACTCGCACTCTCAGCTTGGGAAGCTGAGGTGATCTACGGACGGTTGCTCGGCTGACCTAGGCGGGAGCGCAGTCAGCGTCGGACCGTCCGTCGGCCTGGTACCCGCTGTTCCCCGTGGTTCCCCGCAGAATCTGGCACGGGTGTGGCACGTTCCGGGCGAACGCTTTCCGACTGTGTCAGCGCCGTGCAGCACTGTCTACCCGCGTCCGTGCGTGCGCGGGCGGTTAGCTGTGGAGGCTGCACTGGCTTCCGCTCCCGTCTGAACGGCCGTGCCTGGCCTGTGCACCTCAACATTCCTGCCCATCCGAGATGGCTTCGGGGGCAGCGGCCGGCCGCAACTTGACAGCGCTGCTACGGGTGAGATCGCGCGTGTATCGCCTAGCCTGGTTACCTGTACTGGCGGCGCTGGGGGCAACCTTGCTTGACCGTAACAACCTGCAATCGTTTAAGGCTTCTTTGTCGGCTGCACTGCGGACAACTAACCAGGCCGACGAGGTTCTGAGTGATCGGTTCGTCGAGCTTCGGCCGGGTACGGTCGCCACGCTTGAATCGGCCGTAAACCACCTCGTTACCGGTCGTCGGGGGGTGGGGAAGTCCACCACGCTTGCTGTCCTGCAACGACGTGCTGAGGCGCAGGGGGCTCGCGTCATCTTCGTCGACGTTGAGACGCACAAATCCCGCTCTTACCCGGATGTTCTCATCGAGATCATCATCGACATCCTGCACGAGGTTGAGCCCAAAGGGTGGAAGAATCCTCAGCGCAAGCTTCGTGGTGAGGTGAAGGAACTCCTCGCTGTCCTCGATGCACTTCGTAACGCGGGCGCAGAGGTCACTGAGAGCAGAGAAAGTGATCAAACTCGGACGAGTGATTTCAAGGTCAGCCTGCGGGGTGGGGTTGCAAAGCAGTATGCGAAGCTGAGTGCCTCCGGAGGGGGAGCGCGGTCTAAGCAGACGAAGACTTCTCAGACCTCGACGCAAACGCGACGCAAGGAGGAGTTCCTCCGAGACCTTGCCCCTGCTATCGCGCAGGTTCTCGAAACTGCAGCGAACTTGGAAGGGCGGAAGTCCCTCCTTGTCGTACTCGACGACTTCTATTTTGTCGCCAAAGATAAGCAGCCTCTGGTTCTGGATCATCTCCACGGCATCACCAAGCGCAGTAATGTCTGGCTGAAAATTGGCAGTGTCCATTCAAGAACGCAGTCATTCGCTGACGGTGACCCGCCGCTTGGTATGCAGCCGCCGCATGACCTTCAACATCTCTCTCTCGATGTCGGCTTGGCAGATTTCGCCACCGCCCAAACGTTCCTTGAA
>NZ_BMTR01000112.1 GCF_014649775.1 Streptomyces longisporoflavus
GGACCGGGCTTGGAGGTAGGGCGTCACTGGCGGTGACGTGGCCTCCTCCGTCCAGACACCCCTATGGGGTGGCAGGGACCCGTGACTCACGCCCCGCATTCCACACGGTCTCGCCGCGTTGGGCGATGTTGTGGGAAGCATTCCGGTCGGCGTGGGCAACGACCCCGCACCCCCGGCAGATGAAAAGCCCCTGGTCGACACGGTTGCGCTTGTCGATGTGCCGGCATTGGGAGCACATCTGCGACGTGTATGCCGGATCAACGAAGACCAGGGGCACGCCTGCCCGCTTGGCCTTGTAGACGATGAAGTCTCCGAGCTGGGCGAAGGCCCAGGAATGGAGCGCGACCCGTTGGGGCTTGCGGAGCCGTACCCTCTGCCGGATTCCCTTGAGTTCTTCCAGGGAGATCCCGGACGAGGTGCGTTCAGCCTCGGTCACGATCGTCTTGGCGATGACGTGGTTGGTGTTCTTGACGTGCCGCTGTTCGCGGCGAGAGCGCTCCTTCAACCGGCGCTTGGCGGACTTGGTGCGCTTCTTCTGGAGCTTGGCCCGCAGGGCAAGCTGTCGCTTGCGGTACCGGTTGAGGCCGCGCCCGGCGGCCTGGTAGCCGGTGGACGTGGTGGCGATGTTGACGATGCCGAGATCCACGCCGATGAAGCCGTCCGGCTCGTACGTCTCGGCCTCGGGCACGTCGCAGGTGGCGATCAGGCAGAAGACGCCGTCACGCTCGATCAGGTCGCTTTCGCCCTTGCGGTGCTGCCGGAGCATCTTGAGCGCATCGGCGGAGCAGACGAAGCGGACGTTCTTGATGCGCCCGGCGGTCGTCCAGATCGATACCGTCTGCTGGTCGTACTGCCAGCTCAAACACCGATCGTCGTACGGCTGCGCGGCCTGCGGGCGGAACGTGATCGGCTTGGACTCAGCCTTGATCCGCCGCTTCGACTTCGGCTTGCCGAGGTTCCCGGCACGGATGTTGGCGTGCAGCGTCGTGTACGCGTCGCGCACCTTCTTGATCACGTGTTGCGCCGCCTGCGCCCCGAGCCCTTCGGCCTTGAGGCGCGGGTAGGTGTGCTTGCGCAGCTCGTACTCACGCGGAACGCCTCGGGCGAATGCCTCTTCGGACACCCGGCACGCCAGGTCGTTGACCGTGCGCAGGGTGGAGCGCAGCGCGGCGGCGTGGTCGGCCTCCGGCATCAGCTTCACCTGCGTCACGATCTTCATACCGAGCAGCGTACTACAGTTGGTCTATGTCACCACGCTGGGAGCCAAACCCCAATATCCGCAGGGGCCGTACGGTCGTCTACACCCTCCATGC
>NZ_BMTR01000113.1 GCF_014649775.1 Streptomyces longisporoflavus
GAAGGTCAGCTGGATCCGGGTTTCGTTGAAGTGATCCCAGTCCATGACCAGGCGGAAACGCTGATGCGCCTCCAGGCGTTCCGCGTCAGCCGGCTCCTGCCCGCGCAGTCCCCAGAACTGATGCGGGGGCACGAGTTTCCGCCACCCCTGCCCGGTCGGCGAACTCCCGCGCCGCAGCCGCCACGAGAAGGGCACCAAGCCCGGACGACCACGGCTCAGGCACGCTCAGCTCACTCCAGTGTGACGACGACGTACGGTCCAGAGATGGACATGGTTAGTGGCGTTGTCGGCATCGAGTACTCGCACTTCTACATCCACGAGGACATCGGGAGCGATGTGGAGGGCGCCGACCGGACACCTGACTTCCGCACTGCCGAGCCCGTGCTCACCACCCCCGGTCAGCTCACTGTCGTCAGCTGCGTCCAGTCCCACGACGCCCGGGTAACCCTCATGCTCACCGAGGCCGAGCCTGTCCGGCAGCCGGAGCAATGGCAGCTACTCGGCATGTGGCCTTACCTGCCGATTTCCAGCGGACGGATGAGCATGTCCGGACCCACCACAGGCCCTGCCACACCAGCCGCAGACTGGCTTCCAGGTTCCAAGGGATACGCCCCGGCCCTACAACTCGACCCAGCCACGGCCTACACCGTTCACGTCTGCGCCAGGGGCCGCCAAGACTCCCGAGCCAGATACGAAGCGGCCATGGCCCGCGAAGAGTTCGGCCTCCACGAAGGGTTCGAGGATTACATGGTCGCCTTCATTCCCGCCGACCGCCGACCGCCGACCGCCGACCGCCGACCGCCGACCGCCGACCGCCGACCGCCCACCGACTCCAGACGAGAGCTGACTCCTCCGGCCTGCGTCCAGTCGTTCGGACGACGGCTGGTATCCAGCTGCCTTGTAGGTGGCGACGGCGGCAGTGTTCGAGCTCGGGGTGCTGACGAGTGCGCTTGATGCACCCAGTTCACGCAGCGCCGCCGCAGCGGCGACGCTGATCGCCGTGCCGTAGCCGTGACCGCGATGGTCGGCGTGCACGCCCACCGGCTCCAGCAGACCGGGTTTGCCGGGCCCGGCCGACCAGACCGTCGCCGCGGCCACCGCGTTGTCCTGGTCGTCGTAGCCG
>NZ_BMTR01000114.1 GCF_014649775.1 Streptomyces longisporoflavus
TGCGCCCACGACTTCAAGCCCCAGCAGACGGACTGAGTTACAACTTTCTCTACTGGTTCAAGGCGGCTCGCTCCGCTCCCCGCGCGCGGCCCGGCTCCCCGGGCCGCCGCTCCTGTCTCCGCCCCGCTCCGGCCCGGTCCACCAGGCCGCGCGACAAGAGCTGGCGGCCAACTGACCCCAGAGAATGGGTACATCGTGGCTAGGGCGGTCGGCTCCACGGCTTTACGCAGCCACTTTGGGGCGAGCCTCTAAGATCATGGCCCCAACGTCGTGCTTTAACGGGCAGGTCCACAGACTGCCCGACTCGCGATGAGCTTACGGGGCCATGATCACTCGCCCCAAAGCAGCTCCAGCCCAAAGCCGCTCCACCGACCTGAGTCGATCGCGCTACTCGAAGGGGAGCTGATCGTCCTCCGAGCTCCCCGAATCAGCACTATTGTTCGCTCCAGATTGCCTGTCGACCCAAGCCGGATCGTACACCCACTCGGCACGCCTGAGTTCATCGGATTTACCGGCCTTCCAGAACTCAACTGGGGCTCTACGCATGCGCCGTTGCACAAGAGCGGCGAAGTCCACCATGAAGACCACCGTCTCCACACCGCGCCACGTCGCCGTATTTGGCCGAGTGGTCATGATGCGGTGGACGAAGCGCAAGTCTTCGAGTTCAACGATCTCCCGACCCCATTGTGTGTCTATATGTTCGCGACGCACAAGGAAAAAGAATGTATCGCGATCTCTCACGAATCTCACAAGATCATCGAATCGCGACTCCAGGGATGGAGCATCCCGCCCGGCATCGTTACGCAAGTCAGTTTGCTTCCTCTGGAGGCGCAGCCCCGCCGCAGCCTGAACACTTTCGGCTCCAATAGAGAACGGCTCTTCACCTGCTCCTCCTCGCTGCGATGCTTCCCATCCTGCGTCAGCAGCAGCGATGAGGAGGTCAAAATAGTCGCGAGCGACCGCCCCGCCAGCGATCAGCACTGCTCGCTCTCGCGCAGTCTGAGTGAGAACGTCACGAATCTTGAGACCGGCAGGGGCCAGCACGCCGTTCGCTACCTCTTCAAGGAACGTTTGGGCGGTGGCGAAATCTGCCAAGCCGACATCGAGAGAGAGATGTTGAAG
>NZ_BMTR01000115.1 GCF_014649775.1 Streptomyces longisporoflavus
CCCGTGAGGCGGCGTGCCAGTTCGTCGATGAGTTGGTCGGCGGAGTGCGGCGCGAGGAGGTCGGGCACGGTCAGGTCGTCCACGATCAGGCCGACCATGGCGAGGTACATCAGGATGACGCTGGTGCGGTCGCCCGGCAGGCCGCCGTCCAGGTGGAAGCTGATGTTGGCTTCGAGCTGGGCGGTGAAGAACCGGGTGAGTTCGGCGTGCAGTTCGGGGCGGCGGGTGGCCTCCAGGCGCAGCTCCATCAGGGCGAGCCAGCTGCTGCGGTCCGCGCGCATGCGGCCCAGGAGTTGCTTGAGGAGGGTGGCGACCAGTTCGGTGGAGGGCTTTTCGCGCATGGTGTCGGCGAGTTGGGTTTCCTCGGGCGTCAGGCGCTCCTGGATGCGTGTCATGACCTGGGCCAGCAACTCGGCGCGGTTGGCGAAGTAGTTGGTGGTGGTGCCGTTGGGGACTCCGGCCCGGGCGTCGACCGCGCGCAGGGTGAGGCCGCGCGAGCCCTCGTGGGCCAGTACCTCGATTGCGCCGTCGAGCAGGGCGGCCCGTCGTGCGGGGTTGTGACGCATGGCATTTCCTTCCGGAAGTCCGTTGACACCACTGCATGTGCAGTACTACGTTCTAACCACTTCACCCAGAGTACATCAGGTGACGTACCACCGATGCCTCACGAGGAGCAAGACGCGAAAACAGCCGGCATCCCGCCACAACGCCCGGTTCCCGATGCCCGCCAGGCCCCGCTCACTGCCCCGCCCCCGCCCGCTGCCCAAGCCGGGCACCCGCCGCTGAAAGGCCGCATGACAGACCCCGTCACGCACTACACCGAAGACCACCGCGCCGAAGCCGGCCGCGGCCCCGGATCCGACCACGAGGAGACCCCCGTGCGAAAGCTCGTCTACTTCATCGCTGTCAGCCTCGACGGATACATCTCGGGACCCGACGGCTCCGACCCCACCTCGGGACCCGACGCCTTCTGGCCGATCGGGCAGGACTACGTCGAACACCTCGCCGCCCACTACCCCGAGACGCTGCCGGGCCCGGC
>NZ_BMTR01000116.1 GCF_014649775.1 Streptomyces longisporoflavus
GCCCTGGCCGACAGCAAGATCATGGAAAGCGGCACCGTCTTCCTCACCTACGCGAAGAAATGAGTGCGTGTTTCTGATCCCCGGCTCTGAGCAGCACTGGGCCTGATGCTGGCGTTGTGTCCCAGCGTGCCGCCTTGCGGATCTCTAACCGAGCTGGGCGTGTCGGCAGGTTCCGGCGCCGTAGCAGGCGAGGTCCCGCTCCACGTCGGCCGCGTGGAAGCTGCCCTTGATTCAGGTGCGGAGCTCGGCTTCCGGTGGTCGCTGGGTGCGTATCGATGTCTTGCGGGTGCCGGGGCTGCAGGGTGTGCGCGAATGGAGCGTGCTGTGTCCGGTGTCATCCGTGACCGGTTCCGGCCGATGTGAGAGCACACCCGCCCCACTGGGTATACCTCATGTATTCTCGCGTCATGGCACACACGACGATCAAGGTCGAGGACACCGTCCGGGACAGGCTCGCCGCCCTCGCTGCGGAGAAGGGCACCAGCATCGCGCAGCTCGTCAGTGATTTCGCCGCGCACACCCTGACCGCGAGCGAGCGGGCCGAGCGCACTGCCCGCACCCTGGCCGTGCTGCGGGAGATGTCGGGCTACACCCCGACCCCCGAGCAGGACCGCGCGGCCGACGCCGAGCTGGACCGCCGCCTCGGCGACACCGCATGAGTCCTGCCGCCCCCGCCCCGCACACGGTGGATGTGGTCTTGGACGAGAGCGCCCTCCTGGCCCTGGGCTCGGGCAGCGTCCTGGTATCGCGGATCCTGCACCAGTCCGCCGCTACCGACAGCTGGCGCGTCCACGTCGCCCTGGCCGCCCTCGCCGACGCCGACCGCACCCGCACCGGAGTCGCGGAGCATCTCGCCATGCTCGACCAGATCGCCTTCCACCCCCTGGACCTCGCCGCCGTCCTCGCCGCATCCGGTCGGCCTCGCACCCTGGGCTGGTCCCACACTCATCACGTGGCCCAGCCCGGCTCCGAGCGCCCGGACGGCGCCCGCGTCGTCACCACGACGCCCGGAGACTGGGAGAGTGCCGGGGTCCG
>NZ_BMTR01000117.1 GCF_014649775.1 Streptomyces longisporoflavus
ACCACGCTGGGAGCCAAACCCCAATATCCGCAGGGGCCGTACGGTCGTCTACACCCTCCATGCACACTTGGTCTTTACGCCTAAGAAGTCCTAACAGAAGCTGTGATCGTGTGACTGTCGGCTTGGTCGCTCGTTGTTGGTGTCGTGGGAAAGAGGCAATCGCGTCCGTGGATCGTCTCGGACGAACTGTGGTCGCTCATCGAGCCGTTGCTGCCCCAGCCGGGCCCGAAGCTGGCGGAGGGCAGACCGCGGGTCCCGGACCGGCAGGCTCTGTGCGGGATCCTGTTCGTGCTGCATACCGGCATCCAGTGGGAGTACCTGCCGCAGGAGCTGGGCTTCGGCTCGGGGATGACGTGCTGGCGGCGTCTTGCCGCGTGGAACGAGGCCGGAGTGTGGGACGAACTGCACCTGGTGCTGCTGGAGAAGTTACGGGCGGCGAACAGGCTGGACTGGTCGCGGGCGGTGATCGATTCCTCCCACGTCAGGGCGGCCCGGCGGGGCCCAAAAGCGGGCCCAGCCCGGTCGACCGTGCGCGGCCGGGCAGCAAGCACCACGTCGTCACCGACGCCCGGGCCATCCCGCTCGCGGTGTCGCTGACCGGCGGAAACCGCCACGACGTCACGCAGTTGCTGCCCCTGCTCGACAAGATTCCGGCAGTGGCTGGCGTGGCCGGCCGGCCCAGACGCAGACCCGATGCCCTGCTCGCCGACCGTGCCTACGATTACGACAAGTACCGTCGCCTGCTCTGGCAGCGCCACATCCGCCCGGTCATCGCCGAACGAGGCGTCGAACACGGCTCTGGCCTGGGCGTCTTCCGTTGGGTGGTAGAGCGCACGATCGCCTGGCTGCACGGCTTTCGACGGCTGCGGGTCCGCTGGGAACGACGCGACGACATCCACGAGGCCTTCCTCGGCCTCGCCACCTGCCTGATCACCCACCGACACGTCCAACGCCTTTGTTAGGACCTCTAAGTACCGGCGCGGTCCGTTCACCGACGAGATCCTTACGCGCTGCGAAGAGATCATGCGGA
>NZ_BMTR01000118.1 GCF_014649775.1 Streptomyces longisporoflavus
CCCCGCACATGCAGCTGGGCCAGCGCACCCACCAGTGCCTCCGCTGCCGGACGGTCACGCCGCGACGCGGACACCACCAGCGCGTCCGTCACGCCCTCACCGGTGAAGGCATCGGTGGTCAGGCCCGCCAGCGTCGCGCCGGGCCCCACTTCGAGGAACAGATCCGCACCCGCCAAACGAGCAGACTCCACCGCGTCGAAGAAGCGGACGGGCGCCCGCACGTGCTCCACCCAGTGCGCGGCCGAGGTCAGCTCCTGGAGCGTGGCCTCACGGCCCAGCCGCGTCGAGATGATCGGAATGTTCAGCGCGCCGCCCGACAGGTCGCCCAGGGCCGCCCCGAACTCCTCCAGGACCGGATCCATCAACGGCGAGTGGAAAGCGTGATCGACCTCCAGCAGCTTCGCCGACCGGCCCCCGGCCTTGAGACGATCCCGCAGCGCGTGGACCTCCTCGCGCAGCCCGGAGACCACCACCGACTCCGGCCCGTTGACCGCGGCGATACCCACCCGGCCGTACTCGGCCAGCAGCCCGCCCACCTCGGCCTCCGAGGCCCGCACCGCCAGCATCGCCCCGCGCTCGCTCACCGACTGCATCACCCGACCACGCGCAGCCACCAGACGCGTCGCCGCATCCAGATCAAGCACCCCGGACACATGAGCCGCAGCGATCTCACCGACCGAGTGACCGATCAGGAAACCCGGCTGCGGCCCGTACTGCGACACCAACCGATACAGACTCACCTGCAACGCGAACAGCGCCGCCTGCGCGACATCCGTCCGCTCACGCCCCTCCGGCTCCTCCGCCAACAACACCGGCTTCAAAGCAAACGGCAACTGCCCGTCAAAACGCTCACAAACCTCATCCAGGCTCTTCGCGAACACCGGGAAGGCGTCATACAACTCCCGCCCCAGACCCGCCCACTTCGAACCCTGCCCGGGGAACATGAAGACCGTCCCGCCCAGCTCCCCCGCGACACCACGCACCACCGCGGCACTCTCCGCGCCATCACTCAACGCGCCCAG
>NZ_BMTR01000119.1 GCF_014649775.1 Streptomyces longisporoflavus
GTCTTGGGTGCGATGGAGTGCCAGTCGAAGGTCGCGAAGCAGACCATCACCATCACGGCGACCAGGGCTGCCATGGGGATGTCGGAGACGACGGGTCCGAAGACGATGCACAGGACCATCAGGAAGGCGCCCGCCAGGAACGTGGACAGGCGGGTGCGGGCCCCGGACACCTTCACGTTGATCATCGTCTGGCCGATCATGGCGCAGCCGCCCATGCCGCCGAAGAAGCCGGTGACGATGTTGGCGATGCCCTGGCCGATGGACTCGCGCTTCTTGGAGGAGCGGGTGTCGGTGATGTCGTCGACGAGTTGGGCGGTCATCAGGGACTCCATCAGGCCGACCAGCGCCATGGCGAGCGCGTAGGGCGCGACGGTCGTCAGGGTGTCCATGGTGAACGGCACGTCGGGCAGGCCCGGCACCGGCAGGGAGGACGGCAGGTCCCCCTTGTCGCCGACGGTCGGCACCGCGATCCCGGCGGCGACCGTGATCACGGTGAGGACGACGATGGACACGAGCGGGGCCGGGATCACCTTGGTGACCTTGGGGAAGAAGACCATGAGAGCGAGCCCGGCGGCGATCAGCGGATAGACGGGCCAGGGCACGTCGTGCATCTCCGGGACCTGCGCCATGAAGATGAGGATGGCGAGGGCGTTCACGAAGCCGACCATCACGCTGCGGGGCACGAAACGCATGAGCTTGGCGACGCCGATCGCGCCGAGGACGATCTGGAAGACACCGGCCAGGATCACCGCCGCGACGAGGTACCCGAAACCGTGCTCGCGGTTCAAAGGCGCGATCACCAGCGCGACGGCGCCGGTCGCCGCCGAGATCATCGCCCGGCGCCCGCCGACGACGGAGATGGTCACGGCCATCGTGAAGGACGCGAACAGACCGATCGCCGGATCGACCCCGGCGATGATCGAGAACGAGATCGCCTCGGGGATCAG
>NZ_BMTR01000120.1 GCF_014649775.1 Streptomyces longisporoflavus
CGAACCCCGGCCCTGGCCCCACACCCACGACCGCCCCGCCCGCGCCGCCGTCTCCTCCTTCGGTATCAGCGGGACCAACGCACACGTGATCCTGGAAGAGGCGAAGAGCGTGCCGCGGGAGGCCGCCGCGCCGAAGGCCGGCGCTCCTGAGCCCGACACGGCGGCAGCAGTACGAGCCGGTGAAGCCGATACCCCGCCGGTGCCTCTCCCCTGGGCCCTGTCCGCCCGTAGCGCCGACGGTCTGCGTGCGCAGGCCCGCCGGTTGCTCGACCTCGCCGCCCGCCCCGGCCTCTCCCCCGCCGACATCGGCTACTCGCTCGCCACGACGCGGAGCACCTTCGAGCACCGGGCCGTCGTACTGGGTCGGAGTACGGCCGATCTCGTGCAGCGGCTGGAGACTCTGGCTGCCGGGACTGCCGGGACCTCCCATCCGGAGGTGATCACGGGGCACGCCCCCGGCCCCGTAAGCACTGCGTTCGTGTTCTCGGGCCAGGGGGCGCAGAGGCTCGGCATGGGCCGTGAACTGGCCGCCGCGATACCGGAGTTCGCCTCTGCGCTGGACGAGGTCTGCAAGCACCTCGACCAACTCCTTGACCGTCCGCTGCGTGACGTGATGTTCGCCGCCGAGAGCGACATCGAGGGTACGGCCGACGCGCCCCTCATCGACCGGACCGAGTACACCCAGCCCGCCCTCTTCGCCATCGAGGTCGCCCTGTTCCGACTCCTGGAGGGATGGGGCGTACGACCCGATTACGTCGCCGGACACTCCATCGGCGAGATCGCCGCCGCCCACGTCGCCGGAGTCATGTCCCTGCAAGACGCCGCCCAACTGGTGGTAGCGCGCGGCCGGTTGATGGGCGCAGCCCGCAACGACGGCGCCATGGTCGCCGTCGGCGCCGCAGAGCAGGACATTCTCGACGACCTC
>NZ_BMTR01000121.1 GCF_014649775.1 Streptomyces longisporoflavus
ACGTCGTCCACCAGGCCGCGCTCGGCGGCGTAGTAGGGGTGCATCAGCTCGGCCTTGTACTCCTTGACCATCTTCTGCCGCATCGCCTCGGGATCCTCCGCGGCGGCGATCTGCCGGCGGAAGATGACGTTGGCGGCGCCCTCGGCACCCATCACCGCGATCTCGTTCGTCGGCCACGCATAGGTCAGGTCCGCGCCGATGGACTGCGAGTCCATGACGATGTACGCGCCGCCGTAGGCCTTGCGCAGGATCAGCGAGATCCGCGGCACGGTGGCATTGCAGTAGGCATACAGGAGCTTGGCGCCGTGGCGGATGATGCCGCCGTGCTCCTGGTCCACGCCCGGCAGGAAGCCCGGCACGTCCAGGAGGGTGACGATGGGGATGTTGAAGGCGTCACACATCTGCACGAAGCGGGCGGCCTTCTCCGACGCCTCGATGTCCAGGACACCGGCCAGGGCCTGGGGCTGGTTGGCGACGATGCCCACCACCTTGCCGTCCAGGCGGGCCAGCGCGCAGATGATGTTGCGGGCCCAGCGTTCGTGGACCTCCAGGAAGTCGCCGTCGTCGACGAGTTCCTCGATGACCCTGGCCATGTCGTACGGGCGGTTGCCGTCCGCCGGCACCAGGTCCAGCAGGACGTCCGAGCGGCGGTCGGCGGGGTCGTCCGACTCGTGGGCGGGCGGGTTCTCGCGGTTGTTGGAGGGCAGCATCGCGATGAGGTAGCGCACCTCGGCCAGGCACGTCTCCTCGTCGTCATAGGCGAAGTGACACACGCCGGAGGTTTCGGCGTGCACGTCCGCGCCGCCCAGGCCGTTCTGGGTGATCTCCTCGCCGGTCACCGCACGCACCACGTCGGGGCCGGTGATGAACATCTGCGAGGTGTCACGCACCATGAACACGAAGTCCGTCAG
>NZ_BMTR01000122.1 GCF_014649775.1 Streptomyces longisporoflavus
CGAACCCCGGCCCTGGCCCCACACCCACGACCGCCCCGCCCGCGCCGCCGTCTCCTCCTTCGGCCTCGGTGGCACCAACGCACACGTGATCCTGGAGGCGGCTCCCAAGGTATCCGGGGAGCAGGGACAGGGACAGGAAGAGGAAGAGGTACGGGACGGCGCTGCCGGCGCGGTGGTGCCGTGGGTCCTGTCGGGGCGTTCGACGGAAGCGGTCCGCGCGCAGGCGGCCCGCCTCGCCGAGGGCATCGGTACGGCGGAGGTCGCCGATGTGGCCTGGTCGCTGGTGTCGAGCCGCGCACTGCTGGAGACGGGCGCGGTCGTCGCGGGCCGGAACCGGGACGAGCAGCTGGCAGCTCTGAAGGCACTGGCGTCGGGCGCGACCGATCCGGGTGTGGTGGTCCAGGAACGGTCCCGCTCCGGACGACTGGGTTACGTCTTCTCGGGCCAGGGAGCCCAGCGGCTCGGCATGGGCCGCGAACTGGCCGCCCGCGTACCGGAGTTCGCCTCTGCTCTGGACGACGTGTGCAAGCACCTCGAGAAGCTCCTAGACCGTCCGCTGCGTGACGTGATGTTCGCCGCCGAGAGCGACACCGAGGATGGTACGGCCGACGCGCCCCTCATCGACCGCACCGAATACACCCAGCCCGCCCTCTTCGCCATCGAGGTCGCCCTGTTCCGACTGCTCGAAGGCTGGGGTGTACGACCCGACTACGTCGCAGGACACTCCATCGGCGAGATCGCCGCCGCCCACGTCGCCGGCGTCATGTCCCTGCAAGACGCCGCCCAACTCGTCGTAGCACGCGGCCGGTTGATGGGCGCCGCCCGCAACGACGGCGCCATGGTCGCCGTCGGCGCCGCAGAGCAGGACATTCTCGACGACCTC
>NZ_BMTR01000123.1 GCF_014649775.1 Streptomyces longisporoflavus
GCGCCCGGACGGCGCCCGCGTCGTCACCACGACGCCCGGAGACTGGGAGAGTGCCGGGGTCCGGATCCTGGACGTCTCACCCTGAGCCCGCGCCCGCCGGGCCCCGGGGCCGTCCTCCTCGAAACGGCCCGGGGGCTTGCGCGGGGTGCGAGCTGCGCCTGGCACCAGACGCAAAGAGCCCTGACTGGAGTGGGAGACCAGCCAGGGTCCTCGAGGGCTCGCAGCCGGCCGGTTCTTCCTAGCGGTCGATCGGGCTCAGCCGGTCCAGGCCGCTCTCGCGCAGGACCTGCCGGATGGTGTCGTTCAGGGTGCTGGCCGTGTCGATGACGGTTTCCAGGGCGTCGGGCAGCAGGTCCTTCTCCCGGTACCAGTCGCGCAGGTGGGCTTCGGTGACGTGCTTGCGGTACTCGGCATCGGGTTTCGACGCGTGCCGCAGCACCGTCTCGGGGTAGGGCACGTGAAGGTAGTAACAGCGTGAGACGCCGCGGTGGGCGCGTACCAGGTTCTGGAGCATCGTGGCGTAGCGGTCGGCGTACAGGATGCCTTCGACGACGACGTGGAAGCCGTTGTCCAGGGCATAGCGTGCGGTGAGGTCGATCAGGCCGATGTTGGCGCCGCCGGGCCGGTCGCGTTCGCGCAGCACGGTGCGGCGCAGATTGTCCTGGCCGGTGATCGCGAGGTTGCGGCCGAATTTCTCGCGCAGGCCGGCCGCGACGGAGGACTTGCCCGAGGCGCTGTTGCCGCGGACCACGATCAGGCGCGTGTCCGCACTCCCCACCCCGTGCGGCAGGCTTGATGTCACGCGTCGTTATCCTTGAAGGTCAGCTGGATCCGGGTTTCGTTGAAGTGATCCCAGTCCATGACCAGGCGGAAACGCTG
>NZ_BMTR01000124.1 GCF_014649775.1 Streptomyces longisporoflavus
AGTGTTGTCTCGGCAGGATTGGTTGGGTGGCTGCTGAACTTGTGCCTGATGACTTGTGGGAACGTGTGGCCCCGCTCTTGCCTGCTCGTCCGCCTCGGCGGCATCGGCATCCGGGGCGGTTGCCGGCGGATGACCGGGCTGCGCTGCGAGGCATCGTCTACGTGCTGTGCAAAGGCGTGAGCTGGCGGGACGTTCCCGCGGAACGGGTCGGCTGCAGTGGCGTGACGGCCTGGCGGCGACTGCGGGACTGGACCGAGGCCGGGGTCTGGCCGCAACTGCACGAGGTGCTGCTGACCGAGTTGCGGGGTGCGGGTCTGCTGGACATGAACGACGCCGCGATCGACGGATCGCACGTGAGAGCTCTGAAAGGGGGGCTCACACCGGACCTTCGCCGGTCGACCGGGCCCGGCCCGGAAGCAAGCACCACCTGATCGTCGACCGGCACGGCACTCCGCTGGTCGTCTCGCTGACCAGCGGGAACCGCCACGACGTCACGCAGCTGATGCCCCTGCTGGACGCGATACCCCACATCCGCGGTGTCCGTGGGCGGCCGCGCCACAGGCCAGGGCGGCTGTTCGCGGACCGTGGCTACGACTACGACAAGTACCGCCGTCTTCTCCGGGCTCGCGGCATCACACCCAAGTTCGCCCGAAAAGGCACCCCGCACGGCTCAGGCCTGGGAAAGATCCGCTGGGTTGTGGAGCGCACATTTGCCTGGCTTCACCAGTTCAAACGGCTGCGGATCCGCTACGAGAAACGCGCAGACCTCCACCTGGGCTTCCTCCAACTTGCCTGCAGCATCATCTGCTTGAGGCGACTTCGAACCTCATTCTGAAACCGTCAGTAAG
>NZ_BMTR01000125.1 GCF_014649775.1 Streptomyces longisporoflavus
CCGGGCCGGGCGTAAAGGGCGCTCCGCTGCGCTGCGCGTCGGCTGCGCCGATGGCCCTTCGGGCCACCCTTGACTCCCGTCCCTCCACCGCGCGAGGGAAGACGACCGGACGGCCCGGGGGCGGGACTCTCGACCAGGCGTCGTGGGGTGGGGCGGGCGTCGTGTCGGCTGCGGACTGGTTCGTCGGGGGTGGCCGCCGTCAGCGGGTGAGGGGTGCGCGGCTGCTCCGGGGAGGGGCGCCGGTCTCGTCAAGCGACTGGCGGCCGGATCTTCCGGGGCGGTCGGTGTCGGTGGGCCACGCGGTCGGGGACTGGGGCGGCCCGGCGGCCGTCAGTCAGTCAGCCAGTTGCAGAGGGGATTGCAGGAAAGCTTCACGCCACGCCACGCCACGCCGGGTGGAGGGTGAGCTGCGATCGGCGCCGGGGGCCGGGGGTGGGGCACCTACTTTGGGAAAGTTGTGTTCTGGCAGGCGGGGGGCGCGCGGCGTGTGCGATGCGCCGTCTCGGAGACGGAGTCAGGTGGCGGCCCCCCGGCATCGGCTGGCGCGAGCCGCTCTCGGCTGGCAGCTGGCAGCTGGCGTCCTGGGTGTCGGGCCCCCATGTCGCGGGTTGCCGCCCCACCGACACCTGCCGCCGACGGCAGTCCGTTCGCTTACCGGCCTCGGGCCCGTCGGAGGGTTCGGCATCTCACCGCCCCCAGGGGCGGCGCATCGTGCACTCCGTGCGCCCCTCTTCTCCCGGAACGCAACTTAGCCAAAGTTGGTGCCCCGCCCCCGGGGTCATGTCCCGCTGGGTGGTGTAGTCACGGCGGCTGTTTTGCTTCCGGTTGTGGGGGCGATC
>NZ_BMTR01000126.1 GCF_014649775.1 Streptomyces longisporoflavus
TTCTAAGCGGGTTTTGTCCTTTTCTTGTGTCAAACTTTCGGACAATGAAAGAATTGTGTTACGAAATTTCTTTCGAGCAACTTTTTTCTCTTTATCTGAAAGTTCTGAAAAAATTTCTTCTTTATAAATGTCTGATTTTTTTACACCAAAAGAAGTTTTTAAAAGTCCTTCAGTAGATTTATTCAAATTAGCTAGAATATCTTTATAAAGAATATTGTTTGCTTTTGCTTGTGCTTTAGCTTTTTTAGCATTTACTTTGTTGATTTTTTCTTTTGAAGAATTTTCAACGTTTGCACTCTCATTAACTGAAACTAAATTTTCTTGTAACATAATTTTAAATGCTTTAAAGTTTGAATTTATATTATTATAACCTTTCTACATAACTTTAAAGACAATTAGAAAAGTAGAAAGGTTTGAAAATTATAATTTCATTGTTTCAAAATGTCAAATGATAAAAACACTATCCATACAAAAGTAGCTTTCATCTCTCTTTCTGTATTACAAAGATACAACTTAAATTTTAATTAGCAAAATTTTCAAAGATTTTTTTTTGAAAAATTTTTCTTATTAAATTTTAGAACTCTTATCGTTTCCGACATTGCAAAGATAAGGACTTTATTTTAATCTACAAAAAAATTCGAGAAAATTTTTTGTTAAAAATGAATTTTATTATTTTAAGAGTAATTTTCAGAAAATATTTGCATATCTCAAAAATTTTATTATTTGCGCATACATTATTTATTATCAAAAATTTTTATCAAATTTCCACCCATTAACCTCCGGGCG
>NZ_BMTR01000127.1 GCF_014649775.1 Streptomyces longisporoflavus
GTTGTAGTAGAAGTTCGCTTGGTTGAAGGCATCCTCCTTGAAAGGCTTATGCTGTTCCTTGTGAAACCAGTTGTACTTTACATAACCCATCATTTCTTCCATCTCTAGGTACTCGTAGTTCTCCTCCGAGCCATACCCTGAGTCTGCGGTGACGCTCTTGGATTGCTTCCCATATCTTTTCTTGTACTTATCCAAAAAAGGCTTGAAGGTCAGGGTGTCTGTTGGATTGGGATAAAGGGCGAAATTCGTCCAATATTGATTCTCTGTCGCAATTTGAAGGTTATAGGCAGGCTTTGTCTGCCCATTGTTCATGGCATCTTCCTTGAGGCGCATGAAGGTCGCATCGGGATCAGTCTTGGAGTAACTGTTTCTCTCGCCCAGTATATCCAGTGATTTTTCATACTCGCACAGTTTGTCCGAGGCTTTGAACAAGTGATCTATCTGAGTATTTAGCTTTTGCTTCTCTCTTCCTGTAAGCTTTGCCTTAGGAAGGTTCTTCGCTTGCCTCTCACACAAACGTGCACTTCTCTTTACATCCTTGGCGGAAGTGGCTGGCTCGCTGTCTTCTTCCTTGATGTCACTCCCGCCATTCAGGCGAATTTGTTCTTTTATCTGAGCCAATGCAGCAGAGGTATTTTCCAAGAGCTTAGCCCTGTTCTTTTCCACAGTCTTCTTCCATACAAACGTGTACTTGTTTGCTTTCGACTCTATCTTAGTACCATCAACATATTGTTCCTCCAGACTAATCACGCCCTTTTCAACCAATATGGAGACGACTGCATC
>NZ_BMTR01000128.1 GCF_014649775.1 Streptomyces longisporoflavus
CCCTTGGCGAGGCCGCGGAGGCTGGTGAGGCCCTTCATGCCCGGGATGCAGTCCAGGGCCGCGAAGGCTACGTCGAGCAGTCCTGCTTCCCCGTTCGCGTATTTGTGGAGGGTGTCGGCCAATACCACGAGGGCCGCGATGAGGACGATCGCGCCGAGGATCGGGCCGCCGATGATCATGGCGATGACGCCCAGGACCGCGACGACGACCTTGCAGACGGCGACGATGGTGTCCCAGTTGTCGGTGACCCAGTCGCCGACCTCCTCCCACCACTTGCGGTTCTGGATACCGGCGTCGGAGGCCTCTTCCAGCTTCTTCTTCGCCGTGCCCGCCGCGTTCTCGCGCATCTTGCGGGCGTCCTCGGCCATCTTCTTCGCCGCGTCCAGATTGCTCTGCGCGGCGGACACGTCCGACTTCGCCGCCGTCTGGGCCTTCTCGGCGGCGGTGGCGTTGCGGGTGGCGGCCTTGACCTTGTCCGGGTCCGGCTTGGGCACGTCCTTGCCGGCCTTGGACCCCTCGTCGTCCTTGTACTTGTCGGCTTCCTTGCCCGCCTTGTCCACCCAGGAGTCGGCCGAGGTCAGGCGGGTCTGGGCGGCGGAGAGGCTGGTCTGGGCCTCGCGGCCCTTGGCCAGGGCCTTGTCGGCCAGGGCCTGGGAGCGTTCCAGTTCCGGCCAGTACGCGGAGAGCGCGTCGCCGGCCATCTCGTAGCTCTTCTTGAGCTTCTTCAGCTTGCCCGGCGCGTCCTCGAACTCCGCCGTGAAGGA
>NZ_BMTR01000129.1 GCF_014649775.1 Streptomyces longisporoflavus
CGTGGAGCGTCGGCGGGCGTTGTTCGGGTCCTGGTACGAGTTCTTTCCGCGCTCGGAGGGCGCGATCGTCAAGGAGGGCGAGCCGCCCAGGTCGGGCACGTTGCGCACCGCCGCCGAGCGGCTCCCGGCGATCGCCGCGATGGGCTTCGACGTGGTCTACCTGCCGCCGATTCACCCCATCGGGACCACCTTCCGCAAAGGGCCCGACAACTCCCTGTCCCCCGGCCCGCACGACGTGGGCGTGCCCTGGGCCATCGGCTCCCCCGAGGGCGGCCACGACGCCATCCACCCGGACCTGGGCACCCTGGCGGACTTCGACGCCTTCGTGCACCGCGCCGCCGGCCTCGGCCTGGAGATCGCCCTGGACTTCGCCCTGCAGTGCTCCCCCGACCATCCCTGGGTGCACAAGCACCCCGAGTGGTTCGCGCACCGCGCCGACGGCACCATCGCCTACGCAGAGAACCCGCCCAAGAAGTACCAGGACATCTACCCGCTGGCCTTCGACCGCGACATGCCGGGCCTGGTCGCCGAGACCGTACGCCTGCTGCGGTTCTGGATGGACCACGGCGTGCGCATCTTCCGCGTCGACAACCCGCACACCAAGCCCGTCGTCTTCTGGGAACAGGTGCTCGGCGACATCAACCGCACCGACCCCGACGTCATCTTCCTGGCCGAGGCCTTCACCCGCCCGGCCATGATGCGCACCCTGGCCGCGATCGGCTTCCAGCAGTCCTACACGTACTTCACCTGGCGCAACACCAAG
>NZ_BMTR01000130.1 GCF_014649775.1 Streptomyces longisporoflavus
TCAGCTCGACCGGGTGGCGGCCGTTGAAGGTCTGCAGGTCGAGTTCGGTGGGCTGGGCGAAGCGCGAGAAGTTGTGGACGCACAGCACGAGATCGTCCTTGTACTCCCGCAAGAACGCGATCACCGCCGGATTCGACGACGGCAGCTCCGTGTACGACCCCAGGCCGAAGGCGGGGTTCTGTTTGCGGATCTCGATCATCCGCCGGGTCCAGTGCAGAAGCGATGAGGGGGAGCTCATGGAGGCTTCGACGTTGGTGACCTGGTAGCCGTAGACGGGGTCCATGATCGTGGGGAGGTAGAGGCGGCCCGGGTCGCAGGAGGAGAAGCCGGCGTTGCGGTCGGGGGTCCACTGCATGGGGGTGCGGACCGCGTCGCGGTCGCCCAGCCAGATGTTGTCGCCCATGCCGATCTCGTCGCCGTAGTAGAGGATCGGCGAGCCGGGCAGGGAGAGCAGCAGGGCGGTGAAGAGTTCGATCTGGTTGCGGTCGTTGTCCAGGAGCGGGGCCAGGCGCCGGCGGATTCCGATGTTGGCGCGCATGCGGGGGTCTTTGGCGTATTCCGCGTACATGTAGTCGCGCTCTTCGTCGGTGACCATTTCCAGGGTCAGCTCGTCGTGGTTGCGCAGGAAGATGCCCCACTGGCAGCCGGCCGGGATGGCCGGGGTCTTGGCGAGGATTTCCGAGACGGGATAGCGCGATTCACGGCGGACGGCCATGAAGATGCGCGGCATGACCGGGAA
>NZ_BMTR01000131.1 GCF_014649775.1 Streptomyces longisporoflavus
GGCCACGACATCGACCACCCCGCCCAGCAGCTCGGCACCCAGATGCGCCGCCAGCGCGGCCGGAGTCGGATAGTCGAACACCAGCGTCGCCGGCAACACCAGCTCAGTAGCCGCGTTCAGCCGGTTGCGCAGCTCCACCGAACTCAGCGAGTCGAAACCCAGCTCCTTGAACGCCCGCTCCGCAGCAACCGCCTGCGCCGAACCGTGCCCGAGAACCGCGGCCACGTGCCCCAGCACCAGATCCAGCAGCGCCTTCTCCCGCTCCGCGACCGGCAGCCCCGCCAGCGACCGCGCCAACGCGGAACCCACGACGGCACGACCGGCCTCGACCGTCCTGCGCACGGCGCCCCGCACCAGACCACGCATTATGTGCGGCACCGGCTGCGACCGCGCCTGCCGACGCAGCACCGACAGATCCAACGGAATCGGCACCAACGCCGCACGCCCCGTGGAACCCGCCGCATCGAACAGCGCCAGGCCCTCGACCGCACCGATCGGGATCGCACCACCGCCGGTGATACGGCGCACGTCAGCCTCGTCAAGGCTCCCGGCCATGCCGTCCGCATCTGCCCACAGGCCCCACGCCAACGACGTCGCCGGCAGCCCGGCGGCGTGGCGGTGCTGGGCGAGGGCGTCCAGGAAGGCGTTCGCCGCCGCGTAGTTGCCCTGGCCGGCGCCACCGAAGACACCGGCGGCGGACGAGAACAGCACGAACGCCGAGAGGTTGAGGTCACGG
>NZ_BMTR01000132.1 GCF_014649775.1 Streptomyces longisporoflavus
CATGGCAAAAGTACAAATAAAATCTGAGAAACTCACTCCTTTTGGGGGAATTTTTTCGATTATGGAGCAATTTGATGCTCTTTTAGCTCAAACCATAGATTCCACCTTGGGATTGAGATGCACTATGTTTGGTTATCAATATAGCGAGATTCTACGCTCTCTGATGTGCGTATATCTTTGTGGTGGCTCATGTATTGAGGATGTTACAACTCACCTGATGAAACATTTGTCTCTTCATCCAACTCTTCGCACTTGCAGCGCAGACACCATATTACGTGCTATCGAAGAACTGACTTTTAAGAGCATCACCTATAAGTCTGCTTCTGGCAAATCCTATGATTTCAATACTGCAGACAAGATGAACTGCTTACTGGTCAATGCCCTGCTTGCTACTGGTCAATTGAAATCCGGTCAAGAGTATGATTTTGACTTTGACCATCAGTTCATTGAAACAGAGAAGTATGATGCAAAACCAACCTACAAGAAGTTCTTGGGCTATAGTCCAGGTGTAGCTGTCATTAACGACATGATTGTTGGTATTGAAAATAGAGACGGCAACACAAACGTGCGCTTCAACCAAAGAGAGACTTTGGAAAGAATCTTCAAGCGACTGGAGGCATCAGAAGTATATATATCCCGTGCCCGCATGGATTGCGGCTCATGCTCGGAGGAAATCGTAGATAGGGTAGAGGCTCA
>NZ_BMTR01000134.1 GCF_014649775.1 Streptomyces longisporoflavus
CCTGAAGGGACGAAAGAGCTGGCCAGGCGAGCGCGAGGCCCGACTCGACGCGTTCAGATGGCTCCACCGCTACAACACCCGACGCCGACACTCCCGCCTCGGACAACGATCACCGATCGCCTTCGAGAACGCCCTCCACCACACACCAACTACGCTGACACCAGCCGCATAACCCGTGTTCAGGATTCGGGGTCAAGGCCCCCAACCTCAAACGCCTCCTAGGGATCGCCGCCATGGTCGCGATCAGGAACAAGGACTCCTACCTCGGTGTATTCTTCCGCCGCTTGTCAGCCAGACGCGGCGGCAAACGCGCCCTCGTCGCCGTGATGCACAAACTCGCCATCGCCATCTGGCACGTCCTGTACAACCACCAGCCCTACCGCGACCTCGGCGCCGACCACTTCACCCGCCGCGACCCCGAACGCGCCATGCGCCGCATGCTCAAGGAAGCCAACAGCCTCGGCCTGACCATCCGCTTCGAACCCATCCAGGTCTGACCGACTCAACACACGTCATTTTCGTGTCAGTCCCCGGCCCGCGCTACTTACTGACCGTTTCAGAATGACGTTCGTTGTGGGACTTGGCAGTTAAGTGTTGTCTCGGCAGGATTGGTTGGGTGGCTGCTGAACTTGTGCCTGATGACTTGTGGGAAC
>NZ_BMTR01000135.1 GCF_014649775.1 Streptomyces longisporoflavus
GGACGGCACCGGCAACATCTCCTACGACCCGGCCAACCACGACTTCATGGTCCGCACCCGCCAAGCCAAAATCGACGGAATCCAGGTCCCGGACCTTGAAGTCGACGACCCGACCGGTGACGCCAAGTTGCTTGTTCTGGGCTGGGGTTCGACCTACGGCCCCATCACCGCTGCGGTACGCCGCCTGCGCGCGGTCGGCGAGAGTGTCGCGCAGGCCCATCTGCGCCACCTCAACCCCTTCCCGCGGAATCTGGGCGAGGTCCTGAAGCGTTACGACAAGGTGGTGATTCCCGAGATGAACCTCGGACAGCTCGCCACACTGCTCCGCGCCAAGTACCTCGTGGACGCGCACTCGTACAACCAGGTCAACGGAATGCCGTTCAAGGCCGAGCAGCTCGCCACGGCTCTCAAGGAGGCCATCAATGGCTGACACGAAGACCGAAGGCACCGGGAGCACGATCGAAGCGCTTTCCCTGGTGCCCAAGGCCGAGGCCAAGCAGTCCATGAAGGACTTCAAGTCGGACCAGGAGGTGCGGTGGTGCCCGGGCTGCGGGGACTACGCCGTCCTGGCGGCCGTGCAGGGCTTCATGCCCGAACTCGGCCTGGCCAAAGAGAACATCGTCTTCGTCTCCGGC
>NZ_BMTR01000136.1 GCF_014649775.1 Streptomyces longisporoflavus
TGCCAAAAGCACGGAGATTCAGGAAGAACAAGAGAGGGAAGAATACGCGACTTTCAAGTTCTACAAAACGGTTATAAGACACTGCATTTGGAAAATATGACTTCAATGTTCCTCTAATAAAGAATAGGTAATAATGCTTGAAGTTTCGGAACGAGCCGAAATGGAAATACAGCAAAATCGTCATGATTTCACTATCAGATAAAGAGGCTTTACGTCGTCTGCGCTTTACTCCATCTTCACCCAAAAGCAATTTTCCTGCATTTTCAGCATCAAAAACTTTGTAAAATTCATCAATAATACAAAATAATTCTGTAACTTTGTCCTTGGTAATCTCCATAATGATATCTTTTTATGTTTGTAACTAATTGGATTTCAACTACAAAGATACAAAAAATATCGGAGATTACCAACTTTTTTAGGCACTATTTCTTATCCCGAACTGAGGTATATTTAGCCCAATCCACCAGGGTGTATTGCCTAAAAGATCGGCAGATAGCCTCTGCCCTGCTCTCTCCTTTCATAGGAAAGGAATAGATACGGCGTTTTACCGATATTCCGTGTTTAGTTTGTTCCATGATTTCTTGTTACTTTACATCTATGACACAAAGGTAGTCTGAAAATGGGAAAAATTAC
>NZ_BMTR01000137.1 GCF_014649775.1 Streptomyces longisporoflavus
TGTCGAGTCGATCTGCACACAGCTGACCGAGCTGGGTGTGCCGATCGCCCCATCGACCTACTACGACCACATCAACCGGGAGCCCAGCCGCCGCGAGCTGCGCGATGGCGAACTCAAGGAGCACATCAGCCGCGTCCACGCCGCCAACTACGGTGTTTACGGTGCCCGCAAAGTGTGGCTAACCCTGAACCGTGAGGGCATCGAGGTGGCCAGATGCACCGTCGAACGGCTGATGACCAAACTCGGCCTGTCCGGGACCACCCGCGGCAAAGCCCGCAGGACCACGATCGCTGATCCGGCCACAGCCCGTCCCGCCGATCTCGTCCAGCGCCGCTTCGGACCACCAGCACCTAACCGGCTGTGGGTAGCAGACCTCACCTATGTGTCGACCTGGGCAGGGTTCGCCTACGTGGCCTTTGTCACCGACGCCTACGCTCGCAGGATCCTGGGCTGGCGGGTCGCTTCCACGATGGCCACCTCCATGGTCCTCGACGCGATCGAGCAAGCCATCTGGACCCGCCAACAAGAAGGCGTACTCGACCTGAAAGACGTTATCCACCATACGGATAGGGGATCTCAGTACACATCGATCCGGTTCAGCGAGCGGCTCGCCGAGGCAGGCATCCA
>NZ_BMTR01000138.1 GCF_014649775.1 Streptomyces longisporoflavus
CCTACCCCATCAAGCGACTTGAGCTCATACGCTGCTTTAACCAGAACAGCATGGTCTTTAACCAAAGTCTGTCTTGAACAGGTTGGCATAAGCATTGTTGTCTGAGTAAATGTTCAATACATGCCTACGTGATGTCTTAATCCATTTCGCAGGAACAGAGATGAACTTGAAAACAAAGGTCTTGATTCTGCTGGTGGCACGCAATCCAAATTCATGGGTTTTCAATCTCTGCATAATAGCTTTGTAGAAGTTTCTGATGAGAGCTGTCATAAGCAGGAATACAGTATTCTGTGCCATGAACGATTTTGGCAATCGATTCCAGCCAAAGCCATTGTTCATGTCATCGAAGATGCGTTCCTTGCCACCACGAAGATTGTAGAATTCCACGATGTCTCTTGCACTCGACTTGTAATCGTTAGTCAGTATACATCTGTAGGTATATTCGCCTTCCCAAATGTCAAGGTCTCCATCTATTCGCCTTTGTCTCTGTATGACAAGACGATACGGTTTTCCTTTCCATTTCTCAACAAGGATAGAATTCAACTCAAACTCAATACCGTTGATTTCAACAGTTTTCCATCCAGTTAAGGCAAACATGGAATCGTAGAAAGAAGAGCA
>NZ_BMTR01000139.1 GCF_014649775.1 Streptomyces longisporoflavus
TGAGTCCGCATGTTCACATGATTAAAGGTATTCCGGTAGACGATGGGGATGCGTTCCATTAGATAGTAGGCGGGGTAACGGCCCACCTAGTCTTCGATGGATAGGGGTTCTGAGAGGAAGGTCCCCCACATTGGAACTGAGACACGGTCCAAACTCCTACGGGAGGCAGCAGTGAGGAATATTGGTCAATGGGCGAGAGCCTGAACCAGCCAAGTAGCGTGCAGGATGACGGCCCTATGGGTTGTAAACTGCTTTTATAAGGGAATAAAGTGAGTCTCGTGAGACTTTTTGCATGTACCTTATGAATAAGGACCGGCTAATTCCGTGCCAGCAGCCGCGGTAATACGGAAGGTCCGGGCGTTATCCGGATTTATTGGGTTTAAAGGGAGCGTAGGCCGGAGATTAAGCGTGTTGTGAAATGTAGACGCTCAACGTCTGCACTGCAGCGCGAACTGGTTTCCTTGAGTACGCACAAAGTGGGCGGAATTCGTGGTGTAGCGGTGAAATGCTTAGATATCACGAAGAACTCCGATTGCGAAGGCAGCTCACTGGAGCGCAACTGACGCTGAAGCTCGAAAGTGCGGGTATCGAACAGGATTAGATACCCTGGTAG
>NZ_BMTR01000140.1 GCF_014649775.1 Streptomyces longisporoflavus
CGCACCCTGGCCGCGATCGGCTTCCAGCAGTCCTACACGTACTTCACCTGGCGCAACACCAAGGACGAACTGACCGACTACCTGCGCGAGTTGTCGGGCGAAACCTCCCACTACCTCCGGCCGAACCTCTTCGTCAACACCCCGGACATCCTGCACGCCTACCTCCAGAACGGCGGACGTCCCGCCTTCGAGGTGCGCGCCGTACTCGCCGCGACCCTCTCGCCGACCTGGGGCGTCTACAGCGGGTACGAACTGTGCGAGAACGCCCCGGCACGGGCCGGCAGCGAGGAGTACCTGCACTCGGAGAAGTACCAACTGCGGCCGCGCGACTGGGAGTCGGCAGAGCGCGCCGGCGCCACCATCGCGCCCCTCATCACCACGCTGAACCGCGTGCGGCGCGCGAGCCCCGCCCTGCGGCAACTGCGTGACCTGCACTTCCACACCACGGACCAGGAAGCGGTGATCGCCTACTCGAAAACGGCCCGGGACAGGGACGGATCGAACACGGTTCTGGTGGTCGTGAACCTCGACGCCCACCACACCCGGGAGGCCACGGTGTCGTTGGACATGCCGGCGCTCGGCCTGGACTGGCACGCGAGC
>NZ_BMTR01000141.1 GCF_014649775.1 Streptomyces longisporoflavus
CTGGCCACCGACGGCCGCTGCAAGTCCTTCGCCGCCGCCGCGGACGGCACCGGCTGGGCCGAAGGCGCCGGCGTACTCCTCCTCGAACGCCTCTCAGACGCACAGCGCCTGGGACACGAAGTACTGGGAGTGCTGCGAGGCTCGGCCGTCAACCAGGACGGCGCCTCCAACGGACTCACCGCACCCAACGGACCCTCCCAGGAACGCGTCATCCGCGACGCCCTCGCCGACGCCGGACTCAACCCCGGCGACATCGACCTCGTCGAAGCACACGGCACCGGCACCCGCCTCGGCGACCCGATCGAGGCCCAAGCCCTCCAAGCCACCTACGGCCATCACCACCACCGCAAAAACGGCCAGCCCCTCTACCTGGGCTCCCTCAAGTCGAACATCGGACACAGCCAAGCCGCCGCAGGAGTCGGCGGCGTCATCAAAATGGTGCAGGCCATGCGCCACCGCACCATGCCCCGCACCCTCCACGTCGACCAGCCCACCCCTCAAATCGACTGGGACTCCGCCGCCATGGAACTCCTCGTCGAACCCCGGCCCTGGCCCCACACCCACGACCGCCCCGCCCGCGCCGCCGTCTCCTCCTTCGG
>NZ_BMTR01000142.1 GCF_014649775.1 Streptomyces longisporoflavus
CGCACCCTGGCCGCGATCGGCTTCCAGCAGTCCTACACGTACTTCACCTGGCGCAACACCAAGCAGGAGCTCACCGCATACCTGACCGAGCTCTCCGGCGAGACCGCCGCGTACCTGCGCCCCAACCTGTTCGTGAACACGCCGGACATCCTGCCGGGCTACCTCCAGGACGGCGGCCGTGCCGCCTTCGAGGTCCGGGCGGTGCTGGCCGCCACTCTCGCGCCGAGCTGGGGCATGTACGCCGGCTACGAGCTGTGCGAGAACACCCCGGTCCGCGCGGGCTGCGAGGACTATCTGCACTCGGAGAAGTACGAACTGCGGCCGCGCGACTGGGAGTCGGCGGAGCGAAGCGGTGCCTCCATAGCGCCTCTCATCACCACGCTCAACCGGATCAGGCGGGAGCATCCCGCGCTGCATCTGCTCAGGAACCTGCGTTTCCACGATGCCGACCACGACGCGGTCATCGCCTACAGCAAGCGCGAGGGCGAGGACACCGTCCTGGTGGTCGTGAACCTCGACCCGCATCACACCCGGGAGGCCACGGTGTCGTTGGACATGCCGGCGCTCGGCCTGGACTGGCACGCGAGC
>NZ_BMTR01000143.1 GCF_014649775.1 Streptomyces longisporoflavus
TGGAGAAATTCATGACCAATAAAACTTCTAGTTTTATTTTTAATCATTCTCTTGCTTCTGGAAGAGAAGAATTCTTTACTCCTTGCTAGCTCAAAATACTTATCACTCTCTTTTCTTTCTCTTTCTCTCTCTAATTTCTTTCTTCTCTACTACTTGTGTACTCATTAGCATTTAGAGTGTGGTATTTATAGGGAAATGATTCATCCTCCATTCACTATTCCATCCACCACTCTTACATGCATCCAACAATCTCAACCCCCATTCTCAAATTCATCCACCACTCTTACAAGCATCCAACATTCTCATCTTCCATTCCCAAATTTAACTACTAATCTCATTTATCCACCATTCACATTTTAAATATTACCTAAGAGTGAATAAAAATTCACCCTTCTCAATTAATGATCACATGGCATATTTCAAACCCTATTAGAATAATGCCAAGTGTGTATTTAAAATATATATAATATACTAACAACAAGCGTATATATAATTAAATAAATATGTATATACGGTATTAAAATTTTCGGGGTCTCACAACTAGTTTGTATCATGAGTACAGTCCCGTAATGTACTCGAATTGCCT
>NZ_BMTR01000144.1 GCF_014649775.1 Streptomyces longisporoflavus
TTGCCGGGCCCGGCCGACCAGACCGTCGCCGCGGCCACCGCGTTGTCCTGGTCGTCGTAGCCGATCAGGCAGCGGGCGTCGGCATAGACCGGCCCGGCGGCGAGGACGTGCCAGACTTCCTCGGAGAACTTCTGGCTGCCGAAGGCCGAGCGGTGCACTGCGGTCCGCACCCCCGCCGTCTCCGGACCGGCTACCTCGATCCGCAGGCCGGAGTCCTTCACCGGCTCGGCGAGGTCGCGGCGCAGTGGCGTCCACGGCTCGTCCAGATGCCAGCCCGCCTCCAAGAGGACCTCGCGGAGCAGGGCGCCGTCGGGGATCTCGAGGGCGACCTTCCCGGGCGGCAGGACCCCGCGCTGCGGATCATCGAGGTCCGCCAGCAGCCGGCGCGCCAGACCACCGTCCTGTCGCAGGTCCGGCGCGGTCGTCAGACGCAGCACATCAGGGCCGTCCAGGTATCCGATGGCAATGATCCGTCCGTCCACGCTCCAGGTGCGAACGGCTGCGGCCAACCTCTCCGCACCCAGCGCCCAGGCCCAGCCGAGGTCTCCCGGATGAAGTTGCAGCGGCGTGCGGTCGTCCTGCCA
>NZ_BMTR01000146.1 GCF_014649775.1 Streptomyces longisporoflavus
ACTCCGAGGGACAAAGGTCCAGTCGAGGGACTCGTCCAAAAGACATACAATGCCGTCTACGCTCTGCTACATGACGAGGTGTTTTACAATCTTCTGAGTATGAATACCCGTATCTATGAGTTGATGGACGGCTTCAATGAAAAGCCGTCCAGAACGACAGGGAGAAGCAGACGTGACATCTTCGAGGCGGAAGAGCAACCAACGTTGGGTAAACTGCCCATGGCTCCATACCGCTTCAGATATCGCAAGGAGGTGAAACTGTCCGGTACCTATCACGTCATGGTTGACAAGCACAACTATAGCGTGCCATACCAGTATGTCGGGCAAAAGGTGAGCGTACTGTGGGACTTAGATACCGTGGAGGTTTACTCCGGGAGTTCTCGCATAGCCATCCATCAGCGTCGCCAAGGATCTGGATACAGCACGCTTGACGAGCATATGCCAGACAAACATCTTGCCTACAAGCACGGACAGGGATATAACGCCGCCTATTTTCTGGAGGAGGCGGCATTGGTTGGCAGCAACACCACTTCCGCAGTCCAATCCATCCTCAATCGCACGAAGCATGTCGAGCAGT
>NZ_BMTR01000147.1 GCF_014649775.1 Streptomyces longisporoflavus
GGGTCTGGGCCGGGTGGCCGCCCTGGAGCAGCCCGACTCCTGGGGCGGTCTGATCGACCTGCCGGAAGCGGCGGACGATCAGGCTGGCGATCTGTTGGCTTCGGTGCTCAGCGGAGTGAGCGGGGAGGACCAGGTCGCGCTGCGTGGCGGTCAGGTTCTGGGGCGCAGGCTGGTGCCCGCGCCGGTGGGCAAGGAGCCCGGGGAGGGCTGGTCGCCTCGCGGGACGGTACTGGTCACCGGCGGCACCGGTGCCCTCGGCGCACACGTCGCCAGGTGGCTGGTGGCGAGGGGCGCCGAGCACCTGCTGCTGACCAACAGGCGCGGCCTTGAGGCCGACGGCGCTGCGGAACTGCAAGCGGAACTGACCGCGCTGGGCGTCCGTGTCACGGTCGCGGCCTGCGACGTCGCCGACCGGGACGCCCTGGCGGAAGTGCTGGCTTCGGTGCCGGCCGAGTACCCGCTGTCCGGCGTGGTGCATGCGGCGGGTGTCGAGCGTTCGGCGGTTCTGGCTGATCTTGATCCGGTTGATCTGGGCGGGTTCGCCGATGTGCTGACGGCGAAGGTGGAGGGT
>NZ_BMTR01000148.1 GCF_014649775.1 Streptomyces longisporoflavus
CGTGTGGTAATTCAATAATTTGGATTCATAAAATAGTCATATATGAATTATGATGGGAGATGTATGCCATATATATATATTGCATTGAATTACTGCATCTGGCATATATTGCATATAAATATCATGTGCATAACTGTGGAAACGAGGTGACCATCTGTGATGAATATCTACAGATATGGATTTTTAAATATGAACCATTGTTTGCTTTGAGTTAGTGTGACAGTGATGCTCTGACCCAATAGTGCCAACAGTACCAAGAGTTCCAACAGGCCGGGTGATGGATGAGGATGAGGTTGAGGATGAGGGAAAGACATTACTGGAGCTCGTAATTCATAGTGAACAAGTTTTTAAAATGAAGGAATGTTGTGGTGGTAGGATGATATATATACCTGGTGAGGTAATCATCCCAGATGGTTGTGACACCCTAAAATGAGGTGGCCATCAATAGTGAATATTTAATGTGTTGCAGAAAAAGGCAGAACAGTGGAAATGACAGGTATGACTGCATGAGCATTGCATCGTATATCTGTCATATGCATAAAGCATGCATGTTGTGTGAATTACCCTCAC
>NZ_BMTR01000149.1 GCF_014649775.1 Streptomyces longisporoflavus
GGGTCTGGGCCGGGTGGCCGCCCTGGAGCAGCCCGACTCCTGGGGCGGTCTGATCGACCTGCCCGAAACACAGGACGAGACGACCGGAGACCTCCTCGCCTCCGTCCTCGCCGAAACGGGCGGTGAGGACCAGGTCGCCTTACGCGACCACGCGATCCTCGGCCGCAGACTGGTGCCCGCGCCGCTGAGCGAGACCGCCCCCGGCGACGGCTGGACACCGCGCGGAACGGTACTCGTCACCGGTGGTCTCGGCGCCCTGGGCGGTCACGTGGCACGCTGGCTGGCCGGGCACGGCGCCGAGCACCTCGTGCTGGTGAGCCGTCGCGGCAGCGCGGCCGACGGCGCCCCCGAGCTGGAGGCCGAGCTCGTCGAGCTCGGCGCACGCGTCACGTTCGCCGCCTGCGACATGACGGACAGGGAGGCCGTCGCCGAGCTGCTTTCGAGCATCCCGTCGCTCACCGCCGTGGTGCATGCGGCGGGTGTCGAGCGTTCGGCGGTCCTCGCTGATCTTGATCCGGTTGATCTGGGCGGGTTCGCCGATGTGCTGACGGCGAAGGTGGAGGGT
>NZ_BMTR01000150.1 GCF_014649775.1 Streptomyces longisporoflavus
TCAAAGAAGAAGTATTACTATCTACAAACTGAGTACCTGACCAACGGAATTGATAAGAGGGTTCATCCTGGGTAATATTCAAATATATCTTACCTGATTCTCCAGTAATAGGATTAGCATGATCTGGGTCAGAATATAATTTAATATTGCTCAGCTTTCCAGTTTCACTGATATCATAAGTAGCATAAGCTTCGATAACATCATCAACATAAGAAGGCAATTGACTAGAGGGTACTAATCCATTACCATCCAAAGCTGCAAATCCATTCGCCTTACCCTTAGTTGCTACAAACTCATCATGTTTCTTTTCTAAGTTATTGATGTTGGTTTGTAACTTATTTTCAAGTGCGGTATCTGCAGCAGCTCTGGCTTCTTCTTCTTCCTGAATCTTTTGCATCTGAACCTGGTCGTATTCAGCACGGGCATCTGCCTCTTCTTTGATAGCCTGAGTAAATTTAGTGTCCAATGCCTGGTCAGCTGCTTTTCTATACTCGATTTCTTGAGCAAGGGAAGCTTCGGAAGAATTCTTCAAGGCTTCAATGGCATCTTTTCTGTCTT
>NZ_BMTR01000151.1 GCF_014649775.1 Streptomyces longisporoflavus
ATTTCTGCATGGATTCCAAACCGATAGAGGTATGCCGTTTGGCCAGAGGATTGCGTTGCAAGATGAAAGGAACAGACGTGACAAACTCTCCAGCATTTGGCTATTGTGCCACTCAGAAGATATACTATTATGGATTTAAACTCCACGCAGTCTGTGGGTTAAGTGGAGTTATCCACTCGTATGATTTGAGTCCAGCTAATGTTCATGACATTCATTTTCTTAAAGATGTTAAGTTTCAATTTCATGACTGTTGCATCCTAGGTGATCGTGCTTACCTCAGTGCAGAACTACAGCAAGACCTGTTTTCTTCTGTAGGCATTAAGTTGGAAGTTCCATATCGTCTGAATATGAAGAATTGGAGACCAACATTCAAGCCTTATGCAAAGGCGAGAAAGAGAATCGAGACCAATTTCTCTCAACTTTGTGATCACTTCATGCTCTTCAGAAATTACGCAAAGCAAACACCAGGACTGTTTACCCGAATCATCGGGAAAATTAGCGCATTCACAGTCTTGCAATATATAAATTATGTAAACAATAGACCGATTGGCAGGG
>NZ_BMTR01000152.1 GCF_014649775.1 Streptomyces longisporoflavus
TTCTTCAAGGATTAATTTCCTTGCAGATGATGCATCGTTGAATTAAGATTACATCAAAATTCAAATATAAAGATAAAGAGGGTGTGTCATAAGTCTGTGACGCACCCTTTTTTTGTGTGTGTTTCTATATATTCTAGTTGAATCGTAGTCTTTCTTCACAAAGGGAATCTTATTATATTGTATAGAAACTTTACTTTTCTTGTTTTATCGATAACAAAACAGCCCCAAAGCTCACAAAAGGGCATAGTTATCCCTGACGATAAAACAACCAAAATTGAGTTTTATCGTTTTATACCCAAATATTTCTTCAAATTGAATCCCATTCCGAACAATCCTAGATCCATGTAAACCTTGTCCATTCCAAAATGCCTGAATCGCTTATAATGCATATCCGCCTTCATCTGCCCAAATACAGCTTCTGGCTCTATCGGTCGCTGGCTTCTGTGTTTCAAGCCCTCTTCAGACGTTAGTAGCAGGAAGGCTTCCTTTTTATATGCATTCAGTTTATGGTTGACATATATGGTTCTGTTGCCTTTGGATTTCTTGCAG
>NZ_BMTR01000153.1 GCF_014649775.1 Streptomyces longisporoflavus
ACTTTGCTGCCTCCGCTGCAGCAATGTACGCGGCCTCTGTTGTAGGATCAGCGACTGTGTCCTGCTTCGGACTCTTCTAGCTCACACCACCACCATCCAAGCAAAACACGAACCCTGACTGCGATCTGTAGTCATCCTGGTCGGTTTGGAAACTAGCATCACTGTAACCCTTTACAGCTAGCTCTTCCTCACCGCCATATATCAAGAAATATTCTTTAGTCCTTCTCAAGTACTTAAGAATATTCTTGACTGCTATCCAGTGACACTCACCTGGATCTGACTGGTACCTACTCGTCATGCTCAAAGCGTACGAGACATCTGGACGAGTACACAGCATGGCGTACATGATAGATCCTATGGCAGAAGCATAAGGAATCTGATCCATGCGTTCTCTCTCCTCTCTAGAAGAGGGACTTTGAGTCTTCGAAAGACTCACACCATGTGACATAGGCAGAAATCCCTTCTTGGAATTCCTGGTCGATGCCATACCGCCGACTCAATGTTTGTCGCAACGACCTAAAAGAGCTTTCCTGGCTGCTGAATTAGATA
>NZ_BMTR01000154.1 GCF_014649775.1 Streptomyces longisporoflavus
CGCCAGTCGAGAGCGAGACGCGCCAGCCGGTGCCGGGCGGCGGCCGCGAGGTGAGAGCGGGTCGCGCCAGCCGATGCCCAGGGTGGCAGCCGCCAGCGGAGAGCGGGGCGCGCCAGCCGATGCCTCGGGTGGCAGTCGCCAGCCGAAAGTTCGACGCGCCAGTCGGTGTCTGGGGCGGCAGTCGCCAGCAGAGAGCGCGGCTCGCGCCAGCCGGTGCCAGGCCGGCAGCCGCCAGCAGAGAGCGAGCCGCCCCGGTCGGTGTCCAGGCGGCAGCGAGCCAGGTGAGAGCGGGTCGCGTCAGCTGGTGCCTGGGGTGGCAGACGCGAGGCGAGAGTGGGGCGCGCCAGTCGGTGTCCGGGGCGGCAGCCGCCGGCCGAGCGCCGCTCGCCCCCAGCCGGTGCCTGGGCCGGCAGCCGCCAGCCGAGAGCGAGACGCGACGCCCAGCCGACGCCGGGGACCGGCACTCCGGCTCCGGCTCCGGCTCCGGCTCCGAGACGGCGCATCGCGCATCCCGCGCGCCCCCCGCCTGCCAGAACACAACTTTGCC
>NZ_BMTR01000155.1 GCF_014649775.1 Streptomyces longisporoflavus
AATTAATGACCCATGGGGTAAGAATGGGATTAAGGCTTATCTATTTGATTCATCCTTTGAGTTCTTAAATAAATGCCTTGATAAGTATTCAGAGGTATTGGGATTTAGGATTGAATTTAATATTGATTTGGGCACTGCTAGAAAAGAATTTGTTACTCTTATTGAAAGGGATGGGCAAATAATTGATTATGATGAACTTAGCGGTGGAGAAAAACAATTATGTAATGTTGCAATGGCATTTGCAATGAATGAAGCTCTTACGGCTTCTAAGGGTATTAACTTAGCATTTCTCGATGAGGTATTTGAATCTTTAAGTTCAGATAACGTAGAAGTAGTTACCTCACTAATACGTCACATATTCAAAGAGAAAACTCTATTCTTGATAACCCACTTAGATTCACTTCCTCTTGGTAATACCAAAATTCTGCAAGTGGAAAAGACCCAAGGCCTGAGTAGGTACCAATTACTATAATGGTATATAAAATACAATACACCATTATATTATGAACTCTAAGAATAAAGGAAATCGATTC
>NZ_BMTR01000156.1 GCF_014649775.1 Streptomyces longisporoflavus
GCTCCGTTGAGTGAGGTGTTGCCGAGGCTTTCCGCGTGGCGCGCGGAGCAGCGGGGCCGTTCGACGGTGGATGGTTGGCGGTATCGGGTCGAGTGGCGGTCGGTGGCGGCCGGGTCGGGGCGTGTTGGCGGTAGCTGGCTGGTTGTGGCGCCGGTCGGTGAGGGGCGTGCCGGGTGGGTGCGTGAGTCGCTGGTCCGTAATGGTGCGGGCGATGTGCGGGTCGAGCTGGTGGATCCGGCCGTGGTCGGTTGGGCGGGGCGGTTGACCGGCCTGTCGGAGCTGGACGGAGTCGTCTCTCTGCTGGGGTTTGCTGGGGCGGGTGAGTCGGCGGTACCTGCGGGTGTGGCGGGCACGATCGGGTTGTTGCGGGCGCTGGGTGGGGCGGATGTGCCTCTGTGGTGCCTGACGTCGGGTGCGGTGTCCGCGAACGCGGACGATGTGGTCGACGGGTTCGAGCAGTCGATGGTGTGGGGTCTGGGCCGGGTGGCCGCCCTGGAGCAGCCCGACTCCTGGGGCGGTCTGATCGACCTGCC
>NZ_BMTR01000157.1 GCF_014649775.1 Streptomyces longisporoflavus
ATCCGCGTCGGCGGTCACGACCTGGCCGCCGACCCGCAGGCCGTACGGTCCGCGATCGGTGTCACCGGGCAGTTCTCCGCCGTCGACGGCCTGATCACCGGCGAGGAGAACATGCTCCTCATGGCCGACCTGCACCACCTCTCCAAGCAGGAAGGCCAGCGGGTCACCGCCGAACTCCTCCAGCGCTTCGACCTGGTCGAGGCCTCCAAGAAGCCCGCCCAGAGCTACTCCGGCGGCATGAAGCGCCGCCTGGACATCGCCATGACCCTGGTCGGCAACCCGCGCATCATCTTCCTCGACGAGCCCACCACCGGACTCGACCCCCGCTCACGGCACAACATGTGGGGCATCATCCGCGAACTCGTCAACAGCGGCGTCACCGTCTTCCTCACCACCCAATACCTCGAAGAAGCCGACGAACTCGCCGACCGCATCGCCGTGCTCAACGACGGCAAGATCGCCGCCGAAGGCACGGCAGAAGAACTCAAGCGCCTCATCCCCGGCGGACACGTACGACTGCGCTTCTCCGA
>NZ_BMTR01000158.1 GCF_014649775.1 Streptomyces longisporoflavus
GCCCTGGCCGACAGCAAGATCATGGAAAGCGGCACCGTCTTCCTCACCTACGCGAAGAAATGACGGCGCACGCGCGGAACAGGCAGCCGACCACGCCGTCCGCCTCTACCTCGCGGGTTTGCACGCCCGCAACCGGGGCCTTGCACGCATGTACTTCTACGGCGCGCCGACCGTGCGGCGTTGTGGCCTCCGTCTGCGCCGCAGTTGCAGCGGAGACGGAGGCCGGCCTTGCGAGCTCGGCCAGGCCCCGGCTGAACCGCAACCACGTCGACCTGCTCACCCGGGCCGCCGGGGCATGCGACAGGCGAGCGCCAGCCTGTCCGGCGTCACCGCCAGGCGTTCCGGCGCCCCCTGCAGTCCGGTGCTGCGTCGATCGTGCCGGACGGTCAGCCAGTCGACCTGTTCGGCGAACGTGGCCTGCCTGCAGGGGGTCCGCAACGGAAGCGTCGCACCTGGGACACCGAGTCGTCAGAGCGGGTTGAGGCGGGCCTTGAGCAGGCAGAACTCGTTGCCTTCGGGGTCGGCGAGA
>NZ_BMTR01000159.1 GCF_014649775.1 Streptomyces longisporoflavus
TACCATACAGACGTTTAGCCAACACATCGAATACCATTGGATCTTTGTCGCTAACGTTTGCACCAGTGAGAACAAAAGCAATTATCTCACCTCTATCATTACAAGCCAGATGTAGCTTGAACCCATGACACCATCCCATTGTTCCCTTTCCGTTTGTGGCAATGCCTTTGAACACTTTGTTGGCATAACGCCTGAGATTGTGGCATATTGGTATCATGGTTGAATCAACGTAAGTATTCGGTGAATGCCGTATTGTGTGCCTAGATAAAGTTTCGTACCTTTGCACCGTGAATTTAAATTATTCAAATTATGGTACAAGGCAAGAAACAATTAAACAGCAAGCCAAAGTTCGCCGAGGTTGTAATCGGCGACAATGAGGCGAAGGAGATGCGTGAGTCTGCAAAAGTTCGCAACCGTCGCAATCCTTATTTAAAATTAAGCTATCCCAATGGTGTGACACTAATTCTCCCTGCTGACATCAGTATCGAACAGCTTCGAGCCTACATTAGTATAACTGTGTAGGCT
>NZ_BMTR01000160.1 GCF_014649775.1 Streptomyces longisporoflavus
GACTGGTGGGCTTTTAACATCATGCAGTCTTTGGTATCAATATCAATGAGGCCAATACCCATGATTTCGAGACCATGTTTAACAGACTGTGCACATCCCGACCAAAAACGACCGATATGTGGAGTCTTCTTGCCAGCTTTGCTGATGTAGCTGGGATCAATGGCAATAGCCCATCTTCCCTGTTTACCAAAGAAGCGCTTGGCAAGTGAGACATTAAGTTTGAGCCAGTCAATGCTTTTCGACTTTTTTAAGCCGAATGCGTTGCGATAGGTTTGCTCAACATGCGAGCCATACCTCCCCATTTGGGTGAAATTTATCTTTCTTGGTATTACCATGAACAAAATTATCACCTCGATGAGTATTTTCTCGAAACTTTTTGTTAACTTTGCAGCCGAATCTTCAACTGCATCTTTAAAGATATCCATATATTGGTCAAGTCCTGTATTCATATAATTTTGCGTTTGTCGTGATTTGCAAAGTTACTGAAAATCAGCGACTTGACCAACTTTTTATAGTTAAGTT
>NZ_BMTR01000161.1 GCF_014649775.1 Streptomyces longisporoflavus
TCGACATTAGAAGTATATTGATTTTTCCCCAATAACCAAATACTTTTGTCTGTAAATACTGCATATTTGATTGCATCCATAAATCTATTTTTTTCCCTATGAGTTCGAGTCTCAATAAGAATGCTAGTTCTTACTGTTCATATGTTATGATATGAATATACCACACCAATTCGTTATGTATGGATGATGAGATTCCATTGATACAGAGCCAATTCCAATAGACTTATTAAACGTTCCCATTGGCGTGCATCCAGCAGGAATTGAACCTACGAATTTACCAATTATGAGTTGGGCGCTTTAACCATTCAGCCATGGATGCTTAACTTAACACATCATATATTGTAAATAAACAAATTCCAATTGGGATGCTTAACTTAACACATCATATATCGTAAATAAACAAATTCCAGTTCAAATACAATCTTCGCCGGAGGAGGTCTAAATATCAATGAAGAGACATCAATTCAAATCCTGGATCGTCGAATTGAGAGAGATATTGAGAGAGATCAAGAATTAGAGGT
>NZ_BMTR01000162.1 GCF_014649775.1 Streptomyces longisporoflavus
CCAGAACAATTACGACCTCACCGCCTGAACGGCAACCTTCCCCCGAGGAGAGCTACACCCAACGCTCTTCGTGTGGTCACTGGGAGGGCTGAGTCGGCGGCCTTGTCGGTGGGAGCGTACCGGCATGTAGAACGCGGGTCCTACGAACCGGCCGGACGCCGCGCCTTTGCCGACGGTCAGCTTCAATAGTCCGCCCGGGGCGTAGGGCGTGGCGAACGGCGCCAGGATCACCGTGCCGTCCCGGGCCTGGCGTCGCCAGGCGTCGGGGATGGCGCGCAGGGAGGCCGTGACGATGATCCGGTCGTAGGGGGGCCGTGGGCTCCCAACTGGCCAGCCCGTCCCCGCACACCGTCGTGGGCGTGTACCCGGTCGCGAGAAGCCCCCATGTGGCCAGAGCCAGGTCGAATTCGATGGCAGTCAGGTGGTCGCTGCTCACGCGCTCGCCATCGGATCCTGATCGGCGTGGTCGTCGCCGGTGCGGTCGTCATCGCCGGTATCGGGTTCGCGGGGTCGTACGCG
>NZ_BMTR01000164.1 GCF_014649775.1 Streptomyces longisporoflavus
CTTCCTGGAGGGTGTCGCGGACTTCGACCCCGCCTTCTTCGGGATCTCCCCGCGCGAGGCGCTCGCGATGGACCCGCAGCAGCGGCTGCTCCTGGAAACCTCCTGGGAGGCCTTCGAGCGGGCCGGCATCGACCCCAACTCCCTGCGCGGCAGCCGGTCCGGTGTCTTCGTGGGCACCAACGGCCAGGACTACGGCACGTTGTTGATGGCTTCGCGTGAGAGCGTGGACGGATACGCGGGCACCGGTAACGCGGCAAGCGTCATCTCCGGGCGTCTTTCCTACACGTTCGGCCTTGAGGGCCCGGCCGTCACCATCGACACCGCGTGCTCCTCGTCGCTGGTGGCCCTGCACTGGGCCAGCCAGGCCCTGCACAAGGGTGAGTGCGAGCTGGCGCTGGTCGGTGGTGTGACGGTGATGTCCACGCCGGGTGCGTTCATCGAGTTCAGCCGGCAGCGCGGCCTCGCGGCGGACGGCCGTGTCAAGGCGTTCGCCGAGTCCGCCGACGGCACCGGC
>NZ_BMTR01000165.1 GCF_014649775.1 Streptomyces longisporoflavus
CTTCCTGGAGGGTGTCGCGGACTTCGACCCCGCCTTCTTCGGGATCTCCCCGCGCGAGGCGCTGGCGATGGACCCCCAGCAGCGGCTGCTCCTGGAAACCTCCTGGGAGGCCTTCGAACGCGCGGGCATCGACCCCAACTCGCTCCGTGGCGGCCGGTCCGGCGTCTTCGTGGGCACCAACGGCCAGGACTACGCGGCGCTCCTGATGGCCGCGCAGGAGGAGGTCGAGGGATACGCGGGCACCGGCGTCTCGGCGAGCGTGATCTCCGGTCGCCTGTCCTACACGTACGGCTTCGAAGGCCCCGCCGTGACAGTGGACACGGCGTGCTCGTCCTCGCTTGTGGCGCTGCACCTGGCAGCGAACGCGCTGCACCAGGGCGACTGCGAGCTGGCGCTGGTCGGTGGCGTGTCCGTGATGTCGACGCCGGGTGCGTTCATCGAGTTCAGTCGTCAGCGCGGCCTCGCGGCGGACGGCCGTGTCAAGGCGTTCGCCGAGTCCGCCGACGGCACCGGC
>NZ_BMTR01000166.1 GCF_014649775.1 Streptomyces longisporoflavus
TCCATGCCTAAAGTCATCGACCCCGAACTCCGCCGCAGGGAGCTCGCGGAAGCGGTCTGGCGCGTCATCCGGCGCGACGGCCTGGAGCATGCCTCGGTGCGCAACGTGGCCAGGGAAGCGGGTCTTTCGATGGGGTCGTTGCGGCACTACTTCGTGAGCCAGTCCGAGCTGATGGCCTTCGCGCTACGGATGGTCGTCGACCGGATCGAGCAGCGGATTGCGGCGCTGCCTCCGGATGATGACGCCCTGCGGTATGCGGCAAGTGTCCTTGCGGAGCTGCTGCCCCTGGATGACCAACGGCGCGCGGAGAACGACGTGTGGCTGGCTTTCACGGCCCGCGCCATGACCGACCCGGAGCTGCGAGCGCTGCGCGACGAGGGGTACGACGTCCTGCGTGCGGGCTGCCGCGGCCTCGTGGCGCGGCTCATCGGCCCCGGCCGCTGTGTGGACCGGGAGACCGCCCGGCTGCATGCCCTGGTGGACGGGCTCGCCGTCCACGCGGCGATGCG
>NZ_BMTR01000167.1 GCF_014649775.1 Streptomyces longisporoflavus
ATAGGTGACTCAATGGCTGGAACCACTCCAAGTTCAGAGATGAACTTCTTGATCCAAACAGCTTCTTTGGCAGCTTCAGAGGCGGCTACATACTCAGCTTCAGTAGTGGAATCCGCTGTAATAGTCTGCTTACAGCTCTTCCAACTGAACACTCCACCATTCAAGGTGAATAAATATCCAGATGTAGACTTTCTATCATCTATATCTGACTGAAAGTCAGAATCAGTGAATCCATCTACCTTAAGCTCATCTTCTCCATAGACAAGAATCAAATCCTTAGTGCTTCTCAAGTACTTAAGGATATTCTTGACTGCTATCCAGTGTGCCTCACCTGGATTAGACTGATATCTGCTGACAACGCTTACAGCATGACTGATATCAGGTCTAGTACATAGCATAGCATACATAAGACTCCCTACAGCTGAAGCATAAGGGATCTTACTCATATGCTCTCTCTCTTGATCTGTCTTGGGAGACATATCCTTGGAGAGATGAATTTCTCCA